>NZ_JAGTJJ010000020.1 GCF_028435365.1 Polyangium jinanense
TCGCGTCGACCAAGCCGGCGGCGTGGCAGGCCTACCTCGAGTGGCATGTTCTGAACGCCACCGCCGACGCGCTACCAAAGAGGTTCGACGACGAAAAGTTCACCATGTGGCGGTTTTTGAGCGGCCAGCAGAAGCAGCGAGACCGCTGGAGGCGCTGCGTGACCGCCACCGACGCCGCGCTCGGCGAGTCGCTCGGCCGGTTCTTCGTCGCCCGCCACTTCGCCGGCGAGAGCCGCGATGTCGTCCGGCAGATGATCGTCGCCATCAGCGAGGCCTTCGGCGAGCGCCTCGGCGAGCTCGACTGGATGGACGAAAAAACCAAAGAGCGCGCCCGCGAAAAGCGCCAGCAGGTAGCCTACCTCATCGGCTACCCGAGTTCGTGGCGTGTCTATGATTTCTCGCTCGACAAGAAGGTGTACGCGGCCAACGTGCTCGCCGGCCGGGCCTTCGAGGTGAAGCGCCAACTTACCAAGGTGGGCAAGCCCGTCGACCGCGAAGAATGGCAAATGAGCCCGCCCACGGTGAACGCCTACTACGACCCGCTCCTCAACCAGATGGCCTTCCCGGCAGGCATCTTGCAGCCGCCCTTTTTCTCGGCCCGCTCTGGCCTGGCCGTCAACATGGGCGCGACTGGCGAGACCATCGGCCACGAGCTCATCCACGGCTTCGACGACGAGGGCTCGCAGTACGACGCCAAGGGCAACCTCGCGTCGTGGTGGGAGCCTGAGACGCGCAGGCGCTTCGAGGCCAGGACGCAATGCGTCGTCGACCAGTATTCGGCCTACGAGCCCCTGCCCGGCGTGAAGATCAACGGCAAGCTGACCCTCGGCGAGAACATCGCCGACATCGGCGGCCTCAAGCTCGCCTTTCGCGCGTATCGCGCCCTGCGAAAGGGCGCAGAAGAGCGCCTTGTGGCCGACGGGTTCGACGAAGACCAACAGTTTTTTCTGTCGTTCAGCCAGTCTCAGTGCACGAAGTGGCGTGAAGAGCGGGCGCGCACGCTCTTGCAGACCGACACGCATTCGCTGCAAAAATTTCGGGTAAACGGGTCTGTCACGAACATGCCAGAGTTCGCCCGCGCCTTCTCGTGCGCCGAGGGCAAGGCCCTGAACCCCAAGCAGCGCTGCGACGTCTGGTGAGTTGCACTCGAGCGTGAGCGGGCGCGGTGATCGATGGCCGCGATCGCCACCGTGTGGAGAGACTGTGCCGGTACCTGGCCCGGCCGCCGACACAGGAACGGCTCGTCGAGATCGCCGGCAGGAAGCTGCATCATGACAAGCGACCGATGGCGCGCTCGCAGCTCGAGTCAGCCGTCGCGCGGAGAGCCGCCCGGCTTCCAGACGTTGGGGAGCAGCTCATCCAGCCGGTTTTTCGGCCAGCCCGATTGCAGCTTCCCGATGACATCGGTCAAGTAAGCGAGAGGATTGACACTATTCGTGGATATCCTTGAACCACCCGTACAGCTCATTGACCAGCGGCATGCTCCGCGCACCCCTTCCGCGGCCCCAAACTCCTCCGCCGTCTTCCCGCTGCGCTTCCACCGCGCCACGAGCGCGAACCACTCTGCTGCCTTCCTTCGTGCCATCTGTCCCTCCAGCGAATCGAGGCCAGGATGCAGCTCGACGGGAGGAGCGCGAAGATGTACTTGGTCGGGCGCTTACGCTGCGCCTCGACCGCGTACAGCCCGCGAATCAGCCGGGGGCGAGTACGGGCCGCACCGTTTCGTCGAACGAAACGAGGGCCACGGTTTTTGCTAGGATGCCCGGCCTATGAATATCGCCCGCTTCCTTTGTTCATCCCTGTGCTTGCTCGCCGCCGCGTGTGGCGGTGTGGTCGTGGAGCCCGCCCCGGAGGCGCAGCCCAAGGCCGTCCAGCTCTTCGTGCCGGACGGGGACGGCTGCGCCACGCAGCCACCGCTGGACACGGCCGCCGACGTGATCACGCCGGGCGACACCGGGGACGAGATCGCCGTGACGGACATCTACTTCACGGCGGAATGCACCGGTGCAGGAGGGCAGTACATGCTCGCGCGCGAGATCGATGGCTTCCGGTACTTCTGGCTCGGCGGGCACGGTTGCCAGCTCGGCGAGGGGCTCGCGTCGGCGACGGGCCTCGTCTTCGGGGTGGTCCGATATCGCTTTACGGCGGGCATCTCCGAGATCCCGCCCGACCTGTGCGTGGCTTGGCCGGGTGAGCCCGAGGGGTTGCAGACGGATGCGCGCATCTCGGCGGTCGCGCTGTTCGAGCAACTGGAAGAGGCGAAGCAGTTCGCGGCGTCGTTGAAATGACCCCACAGCATTGTATCGTCCGAACGAGCCCCGTTGCCCGATGCGCCCGTTTCGTTTGACGGAGCGCGAGATTGGCATCGCGGAACCCCCGAGTGTCGCGCGGACGTCTTCACCCTGACAGCAGCTTGCGCCGGAGTAGTCCGCGTCGCTCCTGCGCCGTCACCTGAAATTTTGCAATACAGATCCGATGACGCTATACGCCGCGGCCCGTGCCGGACGTCTTCCTGCGCGGCCACATCGACGTCCATCGCCCGGCGGAGACGCGGGCGATTTTAATCTTGGAGAATTGCACCATGCAACGTAGCCTCATTTTGTCCGCGCTCTGCGCGCTGCTCATCAGCACGACCGGCTGTGACGGTGACGATGGCGGCAGCGGCGGCAGCGGCGGCAGCGGCGGCAGCGGCGCTGAAGGCGGCGCAGGCGGCGCGGGCGGGGAGGGCGGCGCAGGTGGCGCAGGCGGCGCAGGCGGCGCAGGCGGCGCAGGTGGCGCAGGCGGTGGAATGGGCGGCAGCGGCGGAATGGGTGAGTCGCTCGAGGAGAAGGTCGCCGCGCAGCTCGAGGCCGTTCGCAACGATCACGCGGCCCTCGTGGAGCTCTTGCGAAAAATGCCGAAGGGCGCCGATTTGCATAGCCACACCTCGGGTGCCGTGACACCCGAGAGCATGATCGAGTGGGGAGCGGCTGACGGGGCCTGCTTCAACACGAGCACGGGTTTTGCCTCCGCCGGGCCTTGCATGGGGGACGCCGTGCCCATGTCGAATGCGCTCAATGACCAGGCCCTCTACGACAGTATGCTGATGGCTTGGTCCATGGAGGGCTTCATGGGCACCCTGCTCCAGGGCCACCAGCACTTCTTCGACGCGTTCGGCAAGTTCGGTGCCGTCCTCAACGAATCCCGCGGCGACGATATGCTCGCGCAGGTCCGCTCGACGGCGGGGCACAACAACCAGGTATACATCGAGCTGATGCAGGGCTTCGGTTCGGGCACCGTCGGCACCATCGCCGAGTCCAAGGTCATGCCGGGCGACGGGTGGGATGAGCCCTACCTCTTGCAGAAGCGAACCGAGATCATCGCGGACCCCGGCTTCCAGACAGCCATCAACAGCGCAAAGGCGAGCATCGCGAATGCGCTCTCCGGCTCCGACGTGCTGCTCAACTGTGGCACGGCCATGGCCGATCCCGGCTGCAACGTCGACGTGCGTTTCATGGTCGCCGGGACCCGCACCCGGACGCGCGCCTACGTCTTCGGCCAGTGGGTTTTCGCATTCGAGCTCGCGCAAGTCGTCCCCGAGCTCGTGGGCGTCAACCTCGTCTCGCCGGAGGAGAATGCGAACTCCCTCCTCTATTACAACGACGAGATGCTCGCCGTGAACGTCCTCCGCACCTTCAACGATCAGGATCCGAGCCGGAAGACGGTCCACGTCGGTCTGCACGCGGGCGAGCTCATTCCCGAGGTCCTGCCCATGACGCAGGCAGGTCAGGCGGAGCTCACGTATCACATTCGCAGTGCCGTGGACATCGCGGGGGCGGAGCGAATCGGCCACGGGGTCGACGTGCTCGGCGAGACGTCCGGCGAGGGCGCCGATCAGCTCCTCGCGACCATGGCCCAGAAGGGGGTCATGGTCGAGATCTGTTTGACGTCGAATGACACGCTGCTCGGCGTCGCGGGCGACAAGCACCCACTCGGCGCATACATTGCGAAGAACGTGCCCGTGGCGCCGTCGACCGACGACCAAGGCATCCTTCGAATCGAGATCACAGACGAATACGTGCGCGCCGTGGAGGAGCACAGCCTCGGCTACATTGCACTCAAGAAGCTCGCACGGACGAGTCTCGAGCACGCGTTCATCGAGGGCAAGAGCCTCTGGAAGACGCGCGACGACTTCACCACGCGTGTCGAAGAATGCGCGACCGACGTCCCGGGAATGACGCCCTCCGCCGCATGCGAGGCCTTCCTCGAGGCGAACAGCAAGGCACGAATCCAGTGGCAGCACGAGAGCAACACGGCGGCATTCGAGCAGTCCATCGCGCAGCCGTGACGCCAGTGCGCGCCCTGTCTTCGCTTATCGACAGGGAGGCGCTTCGCTGGGGCTTTGCCCCAGGCCCCACCCGGGGCTGTCCGCCCCGGGACCCGGACCAGCGCAAGCGCTGGACTCGGGGTCGATGAACTGCGCGATGCGCAGTTCATCGAACAGGCCAGGTCAAGACAAACGACGACCCTGCCCACCAAGACCGCGGCGCTGGCGGTTCACCTGGCGACGTCACCAGCGTGAAACGAGCCTTCGTGGTCTTGCCACCGGCCTGTGGGAAGAACCGCGCATCGCGCAGTTCTTCCCCGCTCGGTCCAGGGCTTGCCCTGGTTCGGGTCGAGGGGCGAACAGCCCCCGCGGGGCCCGGGGCAGCGCCCCGGCGCGACGCCTGTGGAATACCCTCTCAGAGGCATTCGACGATGCTACCCGAGCACGTCTTGCCGCCCTGCGAGCATCCCTTCGCGATCAGGCACGGGCAGAGCCCGTCGTTGCAATCGAACGGGAGACCGACGCAACCGACCTCGGACTCGACCGACGAGCTTTTTACGCAGAACTCATCCGACTTGCAGGCCGCGCAGACATCGCCCGAGCCTCCCGATCCGCTGCTCGCGCTCGAGCTTCCGCTGCTCGCGCTCGAGCTTCCGCTGCTCGCGCTCGACGAGCCCCCCGATCCGCTGCTCCCGCAGCCGTCGATGGCTGCGCATGAGCTCGCGTTCACGACGCACGCCTTGGCCTCGTCCGACAGCATCGAGCAGCCATCGCTGCAATTCGGGGGCACCTGCCCGCACTGCTTTCCGATGGCCGCGCAGACGTCGGCGCACGACGGGGTGCCTGACGAGGTCCCACCGCCGCCGTCCGAGCCCGACCCCTCGTTCGAGTCCCCGCTACACGCACCGAGTAGAAACGTAAGGAACAAGCAACCAAGAACCGCACCACGAATGTTCATGCGGCGTCCTGCTAGCCCAGATACGAAGCAAAAGCACTGCCTCGAATCGTACAGTGTCCGACACGCGGTCGTGACTTTCGCCCGCCAAAGGCAGCGCCGGGCGAGCCATTCGGGGGCTGAGGCGCGTACGATTCGGAGCCGCGGGTCCTCCGGCGGCGTGCTCTCCTTGCCGCCTTTCGCTCTGCACACCTCTGCGCCTTGATTGGCGCGAGGTTACTGCGTCTGCGTATTCTGCACGATCGTGCATTCATTCGCACCGCAGTTCAGCAGTGCGTAGCTGGCGCGACGCCCGCATCCCGTTGCGCCGAACGTGTCCTGGCCGAGCCGCGTCAACTCGATCGTATCGTTGCACTGGAGATCGAAGCCGGCTTGGCGCCGCAGCCCGCGCGAGACGACGACGTGCGTCTCGCCGACACACAACCCGTTCGGATTGCACTGGGCCACGTACCGGACGATCTCGCCGCAGCCACTTGCATAGATGAGAGCGGTTTCACCCATGCGCTCGTAGGTCAGCTTCTCTCGAGGGCATGATAGCTCGCTCGCCGGGTGATCCTGCACGTAGGCCAGCGGCCCCGCGCCACAGGCAGAGAGGACGAGCGCGAACAGGGGCAGCGTGGGCAGCAAGCGTTTCGACTTAAACATTGGAACTCTCTAGCGGATTCCACGCGGCGTCGTCAACGGCGCCTTCACCAACCACGAAGGTGCTAACTAGTACCTCGACACAGAGGTCTTGACTGTTTCACGCAGCGACAGGCAGCGCGGGATGCGCTGGCTGTGGGTATGCGTGCCCCATCTTCTTGCGAGCGTGCTGGACACTGAACATCCAGCGGATTCGGACTTTTGCAGCGTTTCGCGTCGTCTGCCACGCAGCTATCTCGCGCTTGAGCGTGGCGAGATCGCCGATGCGTCGCGCGAGGCACTGCTGTTTGAGCACGCCTATCTCGATCTCCACCATGTTCAGCCAGCTCGCGTGTTTGGGTACGTAGTGCATTTCGATCCTGCGCAGGATTCGACGGGCCTCGTCGGGTGGAAACGCTTGGTAGAGGGCGGAAGCGCTGTGGATGGATAGGTTGTCGAGCACAAGGCGAATGCGTCGTGCGTTGGGGTAGTGCACGTCCACCAGCTCCCGCATGCATTCGGCGAAGTCGATACAACTGCGATGCTCCGTGGTCTTGACGTGTCGCCAGGGGTTATGGGCGTCGACGAAGACAAATAGGTTGGCTGTACCGTTGCGCCGGTACTCATAGTCGATGCGCGCAGGAGTTCCGGGTTGGGCTGGGATCGGAATGCGGGTTTCCCCGATCAACTGCACCGGCGACTCGTCAAAGCTGACGACCGGGGTGTCGGGGCTGGGGTTTTCCGCGTACAGATCGAGCACATCCTCCATTCGTGCAATGAATTCGGCGTCGACCTTCGGGATGCACCACATCTTCTTCTGCCAAGGCTTGATTTCGTTCTCGGCCAGCCTACGCCGTACGGTCTCGCTTGAAAGAGATGAGTGATTTGTCAAGCGCACCATCTCTCCGGCGAGCAGGTCGAGCGTCCACCGTGCACGGCCCTCTGGAGGAGCCGAGCAAGCTGTCGCTATCAATAGCGCTTCCTCCTTGCCTGACAGCTTGCGGGTCCCACCGGGCCTCGGCTCATCGTTGAGCGCTCGCGAAAGCCCTCCTTCAACGAATCGCTGCTTGGTCCGGTAGACCGTCGATGTGCCGACTGCCACGCTCGCGGCGATCTCGCCGTCGCGGGCTCCCGCATCCGCAGCCAATAGGATTTGCGCGCGCTTGACCTTGCGCACCTGCGTGCTACCACCGCTGATAAAATGGCGCAGCTCTGCGCGCTCCTCTTCCGTCAGTTCCACGATCCAGCGCACGTTCATCGGATGCCTCCAAAGAAGCATCCGATCAAACTATCAATGGTTTGTCGAGTCCATGCGACCACAATTCACGGAAAAACAGGGCCAGTACCTCGCCTTCATTCACGCCTACCTCATGCTACATCGCAGAGCGCCGGCGGAGGCCGACATGCAGACCTATTTCCAAACCACGCCGCCCACCGTGCACCGCATGGTTGTCGAACTGGAGCGCAAAGGGCTGATCCGCCGCCAACCCGGACAGCCTCGTAGCATCGAGCTCCTCGTGGACCCCGAGGCGCTTCCCGTCCTTCGGCAACCCTGAAACGAATCGATCAGGATCCCTGTGTCGAGGTACTAGAAGCGATCGACGAAATAGCACGTGCAGCCGCGCAGCCGTCGCGCTCGCTCGCGAGCGTCGTGCAGGCCGCCTTCAAGATCGCGCGCCAAGGAGCCATCGAAGCGGCCGCTCGACGCGCCGCTCGGCGGCCTCGCGTTTCGTGCGATGGGAACTCGGGGACGCTTGGACAACCCTGGTGGGCGATCCCGCTCGTGCGGGTGCGTCCTCCGGCACCGCTGGTACGTCGTGGAGACGCGGGAGCGGAGGCTCGGGCAATGGATCGTCGTGGAGCGCTCACTCAGGGCGGTAGGCGAGATGATATGCCAGGAGACGAGCGCCCCGAGAGGATCCGCGTTTACGCGCGCCCGGGGCTATCCGTTCGGCACATCGGCAGGATCGACCTGCCGGCGCCGCATGCAGCCGACCTCGATCGCAATCGAGCCCGGCCCTCTGCAATAGAACATCACCCCGCGGTTATTCTGGATCACGTCCGTGATGGGACCGATCCCATCGGCGACGAGGCGCGCGTGATGCCGGCGCACCTCGTCCTCGTCGTCGATGTGGAAGCCGATGTGGAACTCCTCGGGGTAGGACGCCTGCGCGTCCTGCGTTCGCTGGAGGACCAACGTGAACCCGTGGCGGTCCGAGAGGATCGCGATCGCGGGGGACTTGCGGTTGCTGCAAAGCTCGAGGTCGAAGTAGCGCTCGAAGAACTCGACAGCGGCGCGAACGTCGGGAACCTGCAGGTCCAGGTGATTGAGTTTCATGAGAGCCTCCACGTTGGACGCACACGTGCGTCATCGTGCCGTGGGTCTCACTCCGTGCTGGAGGGACAAGGGCTCCCGACCTGGGAGTGACCGGGGCTCACCGAACCGGTCCGCCGTTTTTCGACAGGACGAAGCGTACCATGCCCGCCACGTGGATGCAAAGCGCGCGCGTGGCTTGTGCGGCTCGTGGGCGTCCCTGGACGAGGACACGGCGCTCATCCGGGATGCGGCTGCGCTCACGGCGCTTTCTCGCCGGCGAGGGAGGGTGGAGGCGGCGGCGGAGGAGTGAGGTGGGCAAGGGCCCGCGTGCTAAGGATTTCGAGCGGACACGGGGGCGGTATTTCCGGCTACGTTGCTTGGCTTCCACGGCGAGCTTGACACCGGGTCAGCTTGCCTACTAGCCTACGGCAAGTACTGGATTGCATCGTGTAAGGAAAGCCTCATGGACAAAATTCTCGAAGCGTACGTCGCTGACTTTGCCGAGGACTTCAACCTGGCCACGAGCACCCCGCCGCTGCTGTTTGAGCATTTCGTAAACTACTGCGCGATTGCGCCTGAACTGATGGACCCGCTCGATTTGGCGGATATTCACGTCGCCGGGGGTGGGGATACTGCTATCGATGGTGTCGCCATTATAGTGAATGATCGTCTCATCACTTCGCCTGAGCAACTCGACGATGTCGCTCGCCTTCGCGGGCGCTTGGAAGTGAGCTTCGTATTCACACAGGCAAAGATGGGAACGAAATTTAACGCTGCCGAGATTGGTAGCTTTCTATTCGGCGTAAAGGAGTTCTTTAACCCGTCGAGCGCACTACCGTCGAATAAGGCGATCTCACAACGACGGGGACTGGCTGATAAACTGTTTGCGAAAAGTATTAACTTTCGCCGTAACCCCGAGCTGCGCTTGTTTTATGCTACAACTGGCGAATGGCTTGGTGATGCGACCGTTCAAGCTCGTGTCGATGCCGAATTGGCCCAGCTTCGCTCTTTGCACCTGTTCTCCAGTGTTGAGTTTAAGCCTCTTGACGCCACGGGCATAAAGGCGAAGTACAAGAACCAGAAGCGCAGACTGGTCCAGGAGATTGAATTTGAGCGCCATGCTATAATCCCGCGCCTCGAAGGCGTGGCGGTGGCGTATATTGGTATTCTTTCTGCGCAAGAATACCTGAAGCTAATCACGGCGCCTGATAATCGCCTCAATAAGGCTGTGTTCTACGAGAATATTCGGGATTTTCAGGGGGATACGCCCGTGAACACCGAGATTCAGAGCACTCTCTTGAATGCCGAGTCGCAGTCTCTCCTTCCTATCCTGAACAATGGTGTCACGATCGTGGCGCGCAGTATCGAGCCAACCGGTACACGGTTTCGCCTCACGGACTACCAAGTGGTCAATGGTTGTCAAACGAGTCACGCTCTGTTTTTTGCGCAGGATGAACTCAAAACGGCCGTGCATATTCCGGTTAAGCTTATTGCGACCGAAGATCCCGATATTACCGCAAGGATTATTCGCGCCACTAACCGACAGACTGAGATTAAGCCGGAGGCATTTATTGCACTGTCGCCGTTTCATAAGCAGCTCGAAGACCTGTATGAGGCAATGTCGCGTGGCGGTGTGCATCCCCTTTTCTATGAGCGGCGCTCACGGCAATACGACGGCACTTCGGTTCGCCCTCATCAGGTTGTAACGGTCGCAGCGCAAGTGGCCAGCTTCACAGCCGTATTTCTAGAGGAGCCGCATTCATGTCACCGCTATTATGGCGAGGTCATCGCGGCCTACCGAGACCGGTTGTTCAGGGAAGACCATAGCGTGCTTCCGTACTTCCTAAGTTCGTTCATTCTGTACCGGCTTGAAGGCCTTTTCCGAAACAACGTTGTGCCCGCCTACCTCCGTCCGCTTAAATATCATATTGCCATGATGACGCGCATTGGTGCGGGTGGTGGCTCCCTTCCGCCCCTCGCTAGCAAGAAAATGGATGATTACTGCGGGGTGGTGTTGAACAAATTGTCGGACAACCGGATCTCGGCGAGCACTATCGAGGCTGCCTGCGACAAGGTCAAACAACAGCTTATGCGAGCCGGGGACGAAGCTGAATCGCCAAGAGTGCGATCGTTCACGCAGGCGTTGTTGCGCGGTTGACAGGAAATGGCAGAAGCCCGTTGACCCTGCCGCCTCGCACGTGGCCCCACCCGCCTCTCGCCCTCGTGACGTCATGTCCTGACGCGGCGTCCTCACCTTCCGAACCGCACGCATCCGTCCCACCCCGCCGATGGTGCTGTCGGTGTTCGGCTACACTCGCGTCACTCACCCCATATTCGCCCGTCCGTCGCCCCAACGACCCCGCCTCACCTCCCCCTCGCCCCCGACCCCCGCCGCCCCAACCTTCTCCGCTCCCGCCCCACGCCCTCGTGTCTCCAGAGACTCGGCCTCTCCCCGTCCACCCCTCGTCCCCATCCCCCCGCGTATACGTCCCCGTCGCCTTCTTGCTCGGCCTCCATTCTTGAAGACACGGCCTCGTCCAATACGCGTGCTGCAATCATGCAGCCCGACTGTACAGCCTTATACCCCCCGCTTTCGGGGAGGAGTCTTCCCATGTCCGATCCCAAGCATCCCAAGCCGAATGATCAGGTCATCGACGTCTCGGACCTTGCTCTCGTCGACATCACGCCCGACCACATCAGCCGTTTGAGCAAGCTGCGCGAGGGGTATGACGTTGCCGTCAAGACCATCGTGACCGCCTCGCCTGTCGCTCTCCAGCGCGCCGGCATCCATCCGGGTGAGGTCGCGGCGCTCGCTGCGAATTGGGTCGATGTCGAGCGCATCGACGAGGTCGTGCCTGCCGTCGAGAAGCTCCTCGAGCTCCTCCATGAGACGCGCCTCATGCGGGGCCATGAGATTGCGATGCGGCTCGGCGAGATGGCGCAACAGATCCGCCGCCGTGCCGATCGTTCTCCCGACGGCGCTGAGATCCTCGCCCCCTTCGAGGACCTGCTCGCCTACCAGTCGGGCCCCGCGCTCAAAGCCGTCGCGACCAAGGAGAAGGCGCGCGCCAACGAGGACACGCCGAGCACGCCGACCGGCTGATCCTCACCCACAACCCCTCTCCACTCCGGCGTCGCGCCGGGGCGCTGCCCCGGACCCCGCGGGGGCTGTTCGCCCCTCGACCCGAACCAGGGCAAGCCCTGGACCATTTGGGGAAGAACTGCGCGATGCGCAGTTCTTCCCACAGGCCGGTGGCAAGACCAGGCACGGCGTTGCCCATCGAAACGTCAGCGCTGCCGTCTTGGCTGGCAGGGTCGTCTCTGTTCGATGAACTGCGCATCGCGCAGTTCATCGACCCCGAGTCCAGCGCTTGCGCTGGTCCGGGTCCAGGGGTGGACAACCCCTGGTCGGGCCCGGGGTGAAACCCCGGCGCTACGCTGCCTACCGCATCACCCGCGCCCGATGCTGCTCCACCCACGGGGACAGCCGCCCGCGGTCTTCGAGCGCCTGCCCCTCCGTCCTCCGCGACTTCATCTCCGCCCGCGCCGCCGCCACCGCAATCGCTGCGGCTAGCGTTGCCTCGTCCTCCTCGTGCACGTCCGAGTAGCCGAGCAGCGCTTCCTTGTTCTCCTCGATGAAGCCTGTCGTGTAGCGGCCTTCGACGAAGGCCGGATGCGCGAGCAGCTTCTCGTGGAACACGATGTTCGTCTTGATGCCCGTCACCACGTATTCCGACAGCGCGCGACGCATGCGCTGGATTGCCGTCTTCCGGTCCGGCCCCCACACGCTCACCTTCGAGATCAGCGGGTCGTAATGGCTCGGCACCGTTGCGCCTTCGTAAAAGCCGTTGTCGTCGCGCACCCACGGGCCCGCGGGCACGCGTAGCGCTTCGATCTTCCCGGGGCTCGGCAAAAAGCCGATTGGATCCTCGGCGTAGATGCGGCACTCGATCGATGCGCCTCGACGCACGATGTCCTCTTGCCGCCACGACAGCCGCTCGCCTGCGGCCACACGCACCATCTCGGAGACGAGGTCCGTCCCCGTGATCCACTCCGTGATCGGGTGCTCCACCTGCAGACGCGTGTTCATTTCGAGGAAGTAAAAACTTCCGTCTTCGCCGAGCAGGAATTCGAACGTCCCGGCCGAGAAGTAGCCGACCGAGAGCGCACCCTTCACTGCCACCTCGCCCATGCGGCGGATGAGCTCGGGCGTTGCGACCGGGCAGGGGGTCTCTTCGACCACCTTCTGGTGGCGACGCTGGATCGAGCAGTCGCGCTCGAAGAGATGGACCATGTTGCCGTGACGATCCCCGATCACCTGGATCTCCACGTGCCGCGGCCGGAGGATCGCCTTCTCGATGTAGACCGTGGGATCCCCGAATGCGCGCGCGGCCTCGCTTTGCGCGCGCTCGAACGCGCTCGCCATCTCGTCCGCGTTGTGCACGAGGCGCATGCCCTTGCCGCCGCCGCCCATCGCCGCCTTGATCAGCACCGGGTAGCCGACGCGCTCGGCCGTCGCGCGTGCTTCCTCGACTGTGGAGGCGTCGCCGCCGGGCGTGATCGGGACGCCGGCAGCCGCCATCTTCGCGCGCGCGGCGGTCTTTGAGCCCATCGCGGCCATCGCGCGTGACGGGGGGCCGATGAAGGTGATGCCGGCGCGCTCGCAGGCTTCCGCGAACTCGCTCTTTTCCGAGAGGAAGCCGTAGCCGGGATGGATCGCGTCGGCGCCGGATTTGCGCGCGGCGTCGAGCACGCGCTCGATGTCGAGGTAGCTCTCGCGGGCGGGGGCCGGGCCGATGCAGTAGGCCTCGTCGGCGACCCTCACGTGGAGCGATTTGCGGTCGGCTTCGCTGTAGACGGCGACGGCGGCGATGCCCATCTCGTGCAGCGTGCGGATGATGCGGACGGCGATCTCGCCGCGGTTGGCGATGAGGACCTTGCGGATCACGGACGCCACGTAGCACGGCTCGGCGGCGGGCGGGTGGGGGTTCGGGGCTCTGTGCGCCGAAGGCGACCCGGAGCCCCGAGCGTTCAAGGAAACCCTTTCCCTCTGGCCAGTTACGAGCTACCTCTCGCCCGCCGTGCAGCGACGCGAATCGGGCCCTGCGCTCTCTTTTCACGGGGCAGGAGACTCCGACGAGGTGGCGGCCTACCAGCCTCGGGGGAGCTCCATGGAAGGCCGCGCCGCCGCGGAGGAGCCCGAGGTCCTCTCCGTGGCCGCGCTCGATCAGCGGCTTCGTCGTGTCGTCGAGGGCGCCACGCAGGACGTGCGGGTCCTCGGCGAGGTCGGAGGCTTCCGGCCGCACGCGAGCGGGCACGCGTACTTCACGCTCAAGGACGAGCGCGAGGACGCCTGCATCGACTGCGTCATGTACAAGACGGCCTCGCCGCGAGCGCGGAAGCTGCTCGCGGACGGGGCGCGCGTCGTGCTGATCGGGCGCGCGACGGTGTACGTGCCGCGGGGAAAACTCCAGTTCTCCGTGACGGATGTGCGGCCGGCCGGGCGCGGCGCGCTGCTCGAAGCGCTGGAGCGGCTCAAGCAGAAGCTCGCCGGGGAGGGGGTCTTCGCGGCCGAGAGGAAACGCGCGCTGCCCGTGGATCCGGCGGTGATCGGGGTCGTGACGAGCGGCAACGGCGCGGCCATCCACGACATCGTGACCGTGTCGTATCGGCGCGGCGCGCCGCGGATCCTGCTCGCGCGGGCGACGGTGCAAGGGCCGGGGGCCGCGCAGTCGATGGCCCGCGCGCTCGATCAGCTCGCGCGCGTGCCTGAAGTCGAGGTCGTGATCCTCGGGCGCGGCGGCGGATCGGCCGAGGATCTCTCCGCTTTCAACGACGAGGCGCTCGTCCGGAAAGTGGCGAGTTTCCCTGTGCCGGTCGTGAGCGCCGTCGGGCACGAGGTCGACGTGACGCTGACGGATCTCGCGGCGGACGCGCGTGCGGCGACGCCGTCGCAGGCCGCGGAGATGCTCGTCGCGGATCGGATGGAGCGGCGCAAGCAGCTCCGGCACCTGGTCACGCGCATGTGGCGCGCCACGCGGCAGACGATCGAGCGGCGGCGGGTCGTGGTCGACAGGCTCGCGCGGTCGATCGGCTCGCCCGCGGATCTGCTCGCGGAGCGGCAGCAGAAGCTCGACGAGCTGAACATGAAGCTCGAACGCGCGATGGAGCGGGCGACCGCGCGGCGCAAGGAAGAGCTCTCGGAGATCGAGCGGCGGCTCGGGGCGCGGCATCCACGGGCGGTGATCGCCGGGGCGCGTGCGGCGATCGGTCCGCTCGAGGTGCGGCTCGTGGCGGCGGAGCGCCGCAGGGTCGAGCGGCTCCGGACGACGCTCGGGCGGCACGCGGCGCGGCTCGATGCGCTCTCGCCGCTCGGGGTGCTCGCGCGTGGGTACGCCATCGCGACGAACGCGTCGGGGCGCGCGGTGCGGGCCGCGAAGGAGGTCGCCGTGGGCGAGTCCATCACGGTGCGGGTGCACGAGGGCGCGCTGCGCGCCGAGGTCACGGCCGTGCTCGATCCGGGGGAAGGCGAGGGGAATGATGGCTGAGGGAAAGGTCTTCGCCGTCCTCGGGCATCCGGTGGCGCACTCGCTCTCGCCGGTGATTCACACGGTCGCGTACGCGTCGCTCGGCCTGCCGCACGTGTACCGGGCGATCGACGTGCCGACCGCGGGCGAGCTCCTCGCGGTCGTCGACGAGGTGCGGCGGGGCGCGATCGCCGGGGCGAACGTGACCTTGCCGCACAAGCGCGCGGTGCTCGATCTCGCCGACGAGGTCGACACGAGCGCGGCCGAGCCGGGGGCGGCGAACGTGCTTTGCCGCGGCGGCGACGGCCGGCTCCGGGCCTACAACACGGACGCGGATGCCCTCGCGGACGACATCGCCGCGCTCGCGCCCGACGCATCGCGTAAGCGGGCGATGATCATCGGCGCGGGCGGGGCGGGGGTCGCGGCCGTGGCCGCGTGCAAGAAGTTGGGGTTCAAAGTGATCGCGGTGACGTCCCGCTCGTGGGCGCGGTCGGAGAACGTCGAGACGGCGCCGTCGGCCGAGCAGGTGCGGCGGATGGGGGCGTTGCCGCTGCCCTGGCCTTCGCCGGGTGAACCCGCGCCGGACAGTTTTGCCTCGCAGGCGCTTCGGCTCCAGTGGTGGGATCTCGCGCGGGGCGCGTCACTCGTCGTGCAGGCCACGAGCGCGGGCATGCTCGGCAAGGACCCGGGCGAGTCGGTTCGGGATGTCGTTCCCTGGGACGATCTCGGAAGCGACACGTTCGCCTACGACGTCGTGTATACCCCAAGGATGACCCCGTTCCTGCACGCCGCCGCCTCCCGTGGCCTCCGGGCCGAAGGCGGGCTCGGGATGCTCGTCAGGCAGGCCGCCCGATCGATCGTGCTCTGGACCGGGCAAGAGCCTCCGCTCGACGTGATGCGACGCGCGGCCGAGGACACGCTCGATCGCGGAGGGCACACGGTATGAGCGGGCGCGGGGGCGCCTCGGACGAGTCGATCTGGCCGCATGTCGACGTGAGGCACGATCTCGGTCGTGCGCTCTTCCGCGAGTGGGTCGCGGGCAACGGCGCCGGCGCCTACGCGAGCTCTTCCATCGCGTGCATGCACACGCGCCGCTACCACGGCCTGCTCGTCGCCGCGCTCGAGCCGCCGCGCGCGCGGCACGTCGTGCTCTCGCACGTCGACGTCGCGGTGAAGTCACTCGCGCCGCGCGGGATGTGGGATCTCGCGACGCACCAGTTCCCGGGGATCAACCCGGAGCGCGGGCCGTTTTACCTCGACCGCTTCGATCAGGATCCGGTGCCGCGCTGGACCTACTCCGTCGGGGGAGGTGAGCTCGAGGTGCTGCTCGCGCTCGTGCGCGGGGAGAACGCGGCGGTGCTGCGCTACACGTGGCGCGGTCCGCAGCCGGTCGTGATCACGCTGCGGCCGCTGCTCGCGATGCGGCACATGCACGCGCTGATGCGCGAGCACGGAGCGATGGAGCAGCGGGTGGAGCTGCGCGCCGGCGAGATGCGCGTGCGTCCGATGCGCGCGCTGCCGAAGCTCTGCTTCCGCTACGAGGGCACGTTCGTGGGCTCGCCGGACTGGTGGCGGCGCTTCGAGTACCTCATCGAGCGGGATCGAGGGCTCGAGTTCCAGGAGGATCTCTGGACGCCGGGCGTGTTCGAGATCCGCGCGGATGGATCGGGCACGCCGAGCTTCCTCGTCGTCGGCGTGGAGAAGCTGCCCGAGGGCAAACCCGAGGATCTCATCGCGGCCACGACGGCGGCGCTCGAAGCCGAGGATCCGGGGCCCGAGCGGTCCGCGCTCGAGCGCAAGCTCTCGGTCGCGGCGGAGCTCTTCCGCGCAGATCTCGCGCCGGAGCCGGGGATCGTCGCGGGGTATCCGTGGGCCGAGGGCTGGGGGCGCGACAGCTTGATCGCGCTGCCGGGGCTGTACCTGGCGACGGGCAAGATCGAAGAGGCGAAGCGCGTGGCGCGCCGGATCGTGGCGAGCATGGAGGGCGGGCTCGTGCCGAGCCGCAGGGCCGATGAAGACGGCCGCCCCGACACGGCCTCGGCCGACGCGACGCTCTGGCTCTTCGAGGCGGCGCGGTGTTTTGCCGATGTGCTCGGCGCGTCGGATCCGTTCCTGCAGAGCGAGCTCGTGCCGGCGATGACGGCCTCGTTCGAGGCGATCCTGCGCGGCGACGCGCCGAACGGGATCCGCGTGACGACGGATGGTCTGCTCGCGGCGGGCAAACCCGGCGACGCGCCGACGTGGATGAATGCGCGCGCGTTCGGCAGGCCCGTGACGCCGCGCGTGGGCTGCGCGATCGAGCTGTCGGCGCTGTGGGCGCGGGGCTGTCACACGCTCGCGCGGCTCGCGCACGCGGCGGGCGCGGAGTCGCTCGCCGATCGGGCCGACATCGCTTGCCGCAGGGCGCGGGCCGCGTTCCATGCGCGGTTCTGGTGCGAGCAGACGTCGTATCCGTTCGACGTGATCTCCGAGTCGCTGACGGGCGAAGGCGCGTTCCAGGACGCGTCGGTCCGGCCGAACGCGATCCTCGCGCTGGCCATCGATCCGGCCTGCTTCTCGCCGGAGCGGGCGCGCGCGACGATCGCGCGGGCGCGGGCCGAGCTCGTGTCGCCGGCGGGGCTCCGGACGCTCGCGCCTTCGGATGCCGCGTACCACGGGTACTACGGCGGCAACGTCGTCGAGCGGGATGCCGCGTATCACCAGGGGACGGCCTGGCCGTGGCTGCTCGGGTTTTACGCGCGCGCCGTGCGCAGCGTGCTGCCGGCGGAGGATCCGCTCGTGGCCGAGATCCCGGAGCTGATCGCCGCGGCGGCCGATCGCGAGATCGCCGTGGGGCAGGTGCCGGAGCTCGGGAGCGGCAACATGCCGTTCTCGCCGAACGGCGGTCCGGCGCAGGCCTTCAGCGTGGCGGAGCTCCTCCGCGCCCTGAAGAACGTGCTCGGCTGAGCTCGGCGAGGCCCGCCTTCGCGAGGGTCTTCCACGGGCGCGTGTCGAAGCGGAGGCCGAGGTCGATCGCCTTCCGCGCGAGCTCGCGCGCCCTGCGCGGATCCGTGGCGAGGTTCGCCTCGGCCGAGCGCAGGTAGGCGAGGGCGAGGAAGCGGTCGCGCCGCCGCGGATCCGCGAAGAAGCGTGGATGCCGCTGCACCATGATCTCGTGCGTCTCGTGGTAGCGGCGGTCGTAGCTCTTCGAGACCTTCGCGGCGTGGCCGACGCGGTAGCGATAGAGGATCTCGCCGCAGTGGTAGCCACGCCGGCCGGCCTCGGCGGCGCCGATGAGGAAGTCGTAGTCGCCGTTGCCACGCGCGAGCTCGGTCGCGTAACCGCCGAGCTCCACCCAGAGATCCTTGCGGTAAGCGCAGGGGCCGGGCGTGGGTTGTCCCGCGATGAAGTCGTCCCACGTGACCTCGCGACGGTGCTTGTGCACGAACGAGTGGGCGCCGAAGCGCTGGTTGTCGCCGTAGACGAAGGCCGCGTCGGGGTGGCGCTGGAAGGTCTCGAGGACGAGCGCGACGCTGCTCGGCACGAGTTGATCGTCGCCGTCGAGGTAGAAGTGGAACGGCGTCTCGGTCAGCTCGAAGGCTTTGTTGCGCGTCGGGTACGGGCCCATGTTTTCGGGCATCGCGTACTTCACGAGGCGCGGATGCTCGAGCGACGCGAAGATCTCGCGGGTCCGCGCGTGCTCGGTGCCATCCATGACGAGCACGGCGCACCAGCGCGGATCGGTCTGCGCGAGCACGCTGTTCCAGCAGTCGAGCAGCCAGTCGCCCTCGGCGTAGCAGGTGATGCCGATCGTGATGAGCGGCGCGCTGGAAGCGGGGTCCTTCATGCCGTGCCCTAGACGCGCACGTGGGCGAACGTCGCCTCGATGTTGAACCAGCCGATCGCCTGGAGGACCTCGGCGGCGAAGAGCCCGACGCGGGGCAGGGGGACGATGCGCTCGGCGACGTCGCGGCGCAGGTAATCCCGCTTGAAATACCGAGGACGGCGGCCGCCGAGGTAACCTTCGAACTCGGCGTACGTGAGCTTCTTGTAGTTCGGCGTCCCCGGATCCTCGCGGCGAGTCATGAGGTCGTAGAAGAGGAGCGCGCCGCCGGGGCGGAGGAGCGACAAGCAACGCTCCACGATCTTTTGCTTCGTCTCGGCGTTCGTGACCGAGGTGAGCACCGCGAAGAGCATCACGACGTCGAAGGGCCCGCCCACGTCCGTTTCGAGGATGTTTCCCGCGAGGAAACGCACGCCGGCGCATCGCTGCCGCGCCTGCTCGATCCGCTCGGGCACGAGGTCGATGCCCACGAGCTCGGTGGGATCCGCGCCCATCTCCACGAGCCACGCGAGGTTCGAGCCGCCGCCACAGCCGACCTCCAGCACCCGCAGCTTGCGCAGGTCCTCGAAGCTGCCGGCGCCGATCTCCTGCAAGCACTGGCGAATGCGGCGCTGGCGTTGGCGCTGGCACAAGTACGCGTGCGGCAGGATCGGCCACCACGCGTTCTGCGGCAGGAAACGCTCGCGGTAGAAGCGGCGGATCTGTTCCGCTTCGTCGCCTTCGCCCACCCCGCGGGCCTCGTCGAAGCAGCGAGACCGCTGGAGGCGCTGCGTGACCGCCACCGACGCCGCGCTCGGCGAGTCGCTCGGCCGGTTCTTCGTCGCCCGCCACTTCGCCGGCGAGAGCCGCGATGTCGTCCGGCAGATGATCGTCGCCATCAGCGAGGCCTTCGGCGAGCGCCTCGGCGAGCTCGACTGGATGGACGAAAAAACCAAAGAGCGCGCCCGCGAAAAGCGCCAGCAGGTAGCCTACCTCATCGGCTACCCGAGTTCGTGGCGTGTCTATGATTTCTCGCTCGACAAGAAGGTGTACGCGGCCAACGTGCTCGCCGGCCGGGCCTTCGAGGTGAAGCGCCAACTTACCAAGGTGGGCAAGCCCGTCGACCGCGAAGAATGGCAAATGAGCCCGCCCACGGTGAACGCCTACTACGACCCGCTCCTCAACCAGATGGCCTTCCCGGCAGGCATCTTGCAGCCGCCCTTTTTCTCGGCCCGCTCTGGCCTGGCCGTCAACATGGGCGCGACTGGCGAGACCATCGGCCACGAGCTCATCCACGGCTTCGACGACGAGGGCTCGCAGTACGACGCCAAGGGCAACCTCGCGTCGTGGTGGGAGCCTGAGACGCGCAGGCGCTTCGAGGCCAGGACGCAATGCGTCGTCGACCAGTATTCGGCCTACGAGCCCCTGCCCGGCGTGAAGATCAACGGCAAGCTGACCCTCGGCGAGAACATCGCCGACATCGGCGGCCTCAAGCTCGCCTTTCGCGCGTATCGCGCCCTGCGAAAGGGCGCAGAAGAGCGCCTTGTGGCCGACGGGTTCGACGAAGACCAACAGTTTTTTCTGTCGTTCAGCCAGTCTCAGTGCACGAAGTGGCGTGAAGAGCGGGCGCGCACGCTCTTGCAGACCGACACGCATTCGCTGCAAAAATTTCGGGTAAACGGGTCTGTCACGAACATGCCAGAGTTCGCCCGCGCCTTCTCGTGCGCCGAGGGCAAGGCCCTGAACCCCAAGCAGCGCTGCGACGTCTGGTGAGTTGCACTCGAGCGTGAGCGGGCGCGGTGATCGATGGCCGCGATCGCCACCGTGTGGAGAGACTGTGCCGGTACCTGGCCCGGCCGCCGACACAGGAACGGCTCGTCGAGATCGCCGGCAGGAAGCTGCATCATGACAAGCGACCGATGGCGCGCTCGCAGCTCGAGTCAGCCGTCGCGCGGAGAGCCGCCCGGCTTCCAGACGTTGGGGAGCAGCTCATCCAGCCGGTTTTTCGGCCAGCCCGATTGCAGCTTCCCGATGACATCGGTCAAGTAAGCGAGAGGATTGACACTATTCGTGGATATCCTTGAACCACCCGTACAGCTCATTGACCAGCGGCATGCTCCGCGCACCCCTTCCGCGGCCCCAAACTCCTCCGCCGTCTTCCCGCTGCGCTTCCACCGCGCCACGAGCGCGAACCACTCTGCTGCCTTCCTTCGTGCCATCTGTCCCTCCAGCGAATCGAGGCCAGGATGCAGCTCGACGGGAGGAGCGCGAAGATGTACTTGGTCGGGCGCTTACGCTGCGCCTCGACCGCGTACAGCCCGCGAATCAGCCGGGGGCGAGTACGGGCCGCACCGTTTCGTCGAACGAAACGAGGGCCACGGTTTTTGCTAGGATGCCCGGCCTATGAATATCGCCCGCTTCCTTTGTTCATCCCTGTGCTTGCTCGCCGCCGCGTGTGGCGGTGTGGTCGTGGAGCCCGCCCCGGAGGCGCAGCCCAAGGCCGTCCAGCTCTTCGTGCCGGACGGGGACGGCTGCGCCACGCAGCCACCGCTGGACACGGCCGCCGACGTGATCACGCCGGGCGACACCGGGGACGAGATCGCCGTGACGGACATCTACTTCACGGCGGAATGCACCGGTGCAGGAGGGCAGTACATGCTCGCGCGCGAGATCGATGGCTTCCGGTACTTCTGGCTCGGCGGGCACGGTTGCCAGCTCGGCGAGGGGCTCGCGTCGGCGACGGGCCTCGTCTTCGGGGTGGTCCGATATCGCTTTACGGCGGGCATCTCCGAGATCCCGCCCGACCTGTGCGTGGCTTGGCCGGGTGAGCCCGAGGGGTTGCAGACGGATGCGCGCATCTCGGCGGTCGCGCTGTTCGAGCAACTGGAAGAGGCGAAGCAGTTCGCGGCGTCGTTGAAATGACCCCACAGCATTGTATCGTCCGAACGAGCCCCGTTGCCCGATGCGCCCGTTTCGTTTGACGGAGCGCGAGATTGGCATCGCGGAACCCCCGAGTGTCGCGCGGACGTCTTCACCCTGACAGCAGCTTGCGCCGGAGTAGTCCGCGTCGCTCCTGCGCCGTCACCTGAAATTTTGCAATACAGATCCGATGACGCTATACGCCGCGGCCCGTGCCGGACGTCTTCCTGCGCGGCCACATCGACGTCCATCGCCCGGCGGAGACGCGGGCGATTTTAATCTTGGAGAATTGCACCATGCAACGTAGCCTCATTTTGTCCGCGCTCTGCGCGCTGCTCATCAGCACGACCGGCTGTGACGGTGACGATGGCGGCAGCGGCGGCAGCGGCGGCAGCGGCGGCAGCGGCGCTGAAGGCGGCGCAGGCGGCGCGGGCGGGGAGGGCGGCGCAGGTGGCGCAGGCGGCGCAGGCGGCGCAGGCGGCGCAGGTGGCGCAGGCGGTGGAATGGGCGGCAGCGGCGGAATGGGTGAGTCGCTCGAGGAGAAGGTCGCCGCGCAGCTCGAGGCCGTTCGCAACGATCACGCGGCCCTCGTGGAGCTCTTGCGAAAAATGCCGAAGGGCGCCGATTTGCATAGCCACACCTCGGGTGCCGTGACACCCGAGAGCATGATCGAGTGGGGAGCGGCTGACGGGGCCTGCTTCAACACGAGCACGGGTTTTGCCTCCGCCGGGCCTTGCATGGGGGACGCCGTGCCCATGTCGAATGCGCTCAATGACCAGGCCCTCTACGACAGTATGCTGATGGCTTGGTCCATGGAGGGCTTCATGGGCACCCTGCTCCAGGGCCACCAGCACTTCTTCGACGCGTTCGGCAAGTTCGGTGCCGTCCTCAACGAATCCCGCGGCGACGATATGCTCGCGCAGGTCCGCTCGACGGCGGGGCACAACAACCAGGTATACATCGAGCTGATGCAGGGCTTCGGTTCGGGCACCGTCGGCACCATCGCCGAGTCCAAGGTCATGCCGGGCGACGGGTGGGATGAGCCCTACCTCTTGCAGAAGCGAACCGAGATCATCGCGGACCCCGGCTTCCAGACAGCCATCAACAGCGCAAAGGCGAGCATCGCGAATGCGCTCTCCGGCTCCGACGTGCTGCTCAACTGTGGCACGGCCATGGCCGATCCCGGCTGCAACGTCGACGTGCGTTTCATGGTCGCCGGGACCCGCACCCGGACGCGCGCCTACGTCTTCGGCCAGTGGGTTTTCGCATTCGAGCTCGCGCAAGTCGTCCCCGAGCTCGTGGGCGTCAACCTCGTCTCGCCGGAGGAGAATGCGAACTCCCTCCTCTATTACAACGACGAGATGCTCGCCGTGAACGTCCTCCGCACCTTCAACGATCAGGATCCGAGCCGGAAGACGGTCCACGTCGGTCTGCACGCGGGCGAGCTCATTCCCGAGGTCCTGCCCATGACGCAGGCAGGTCAGGCGGAGCTCACGTATCACATTCGCAGTGCCGTGGACATCGCGGGGGCGGAGCGAATCGGCCACGGGGTCGACGTGCTCGGCGAGACGTCCGGCGAGGGCGCCGATCAGCTCCTCGCGACCATGGCCCAGAAGGGGGTCATGGTCGAGATCTGTTTGACGTCGAATGACACGCTGCTCGGCGTCGCGGGCGACAAGCACCCACTCGGCGCATACATTGCGAAGAACGTGCCCGTGGCGCCGTCGACCGACGACCAAGGCATCCTTCGAATCGAGATCACAGACGAATACGTGCGCGCCGTGGAGGAGCACAGCCTCGGCTACATTGCACTCAAGAAGCTCGCACGGACGAGTCTCGAGCACGCGTTCATCGAGGGCAAGAGCCTCTGGAAGACGCGCGACGACTTCACCACGCGTGTCGAAGAATGCGCGACCGACGTCCCGGGAATGACGCCCTCCGCCGCATGCGAGGCCTTCCTCGAGGCGAACAGCAAGGCACGAATCCAGTGGCAGCACGAGAGCAACACGGCGGCATTCGAGCAGTCCATCGCGCAGCCGTGACGCCAGTGCGCGCCCTGTCTTCGCTTATCGACAGGGAGGCGCTTCGCTGGGGCTTTGCCCCAGGCCCCACCCGGGGCTGTCCGCCCCGGGACCCGGACCAGCGCAAGCGCTGGACTCGGGGTCGATGAACTGCGCGATGCGCAGTTCATCGAACAGGCCAGGTCAAGACAAACGACGACCCTGCCCACCAAGACCGCGGCGCTGGCGGTTCACCTGGCGACGTCACCAGCGTGAAACGAGCCTTCGTGGTCTTGCCACCGGCCTGTGGGAAGAACCGCGCATCGCGCAGTTCTTCCCCGCTCGGTCCAGGGCTTGCCCTGGTTCGGGTCGAGGGGCGAACAGCCCCCGCGGGGCCCGGGGCAGCGCCCCGGCGCGACGCCTGTGGAATACCCTCTCAGAGGCATTCGACGATGCTACCCGAGCACGTCTTGCCGCCCTGCGAGCATCCCTTCGCGATCAGGCACGGGCAGAGCCCGTCGTTGCAATCGAACGGGAGACCGACGCAACCGACCTCGGACTCGACCGACGAGCTTTTTACGCAGAACTCATCCGACTTGCAGGCCGCGCAGACATCGCCCGAGCCTCCCGATCCGCTGCTCGCGCTCGAGCTTCCGCTGCTCGCGCTCGAGCTTCCGCTGCTCGCGCTCGACGAGCCCCCCGATCCGCTGCTCCCGCAGCCGTCGATGGCTGCGCATGAGCTCGCGTTCACGACGCACGCCTTGGCCTCGTCCGACAGCATCGAGCAGCCATCGCTGCAATTCGGGGGCACCTGCCCGCACTGCTTTCCGATGGCCGCGCAGACGTCGGCGCACGACGGGGTGCCTGACGAGGTCCCACCGCCGCCGTCCGAGCCCGACCCCTCGTTCGAGTCCCCGCTACACGCACCGAGTAGAAACGTAAGGAACAAGCAACCAAGAACCGCACCACGAATGTTCATGCGGCGTCCTGCTAGCCCAGATACGAAGCAAAAGCACTGCCTCGAATCGTACAGTGTCCGACACGCGGTCGTGACTTTCGCCCGCCAAAGGCAGCGCCGGGCGAGCCATTCGGGGGCTGAGGCGCGTACGATTCGGAGCCGCGGGTCCTCCGGCGGCGTGCTCTCCTTGCCGCCTTTCGCTCTGCACACCTCTGCGCCTTGATTGGCGCGAGGTTACTGCGTCTGCGTATTCTGCACGATCGTGCATTCATTCGCACCGCAGTTCAGCAGTGCGTAGCTGGCGCGACGCCCGCATCCCGTTGCGCCGAACGTGTCCTGGCCGAGCCGCGTCAACTCGATCGTATCGTTGCACTGGAGATCGAAGCCGGCTTGGCGCCGCAGCCCGCGCGAGACGACGACGTGCGTCTCGCCGACACACAACCCGTTCGGATTGCACTGGGCCACGTACCGGACGATCTCGCCGCAGCCACTTGCATAGATGAGAGCGGTTTCACCCATGCGCTCGTAGGTCAGCTTCTCTCGAGGGCATGATAGCTCGCTCGCCGGGTGATCCTGCACGTAGGCCAGCGGCCCCGCGCCACAGGCAGAGAGGACGAGCGCGAACAGGGGCAGCGTGGGCAGCAAGCGTTTCGACTTAAACATTGGAACTCTCTAGCGGATTCCACGCGGCGTCGTCAACGGCGCCTTCACCAACCACGAAGGTGCTAACTAGTACCTCGACACAGAGGTCTTGACTGTTTCACGCAGCGACAGGCAGCGCGGGATGCGCTGGCTGTGGGTATGCGTGCCCCATCTTCTTGCGAGCGTGCTGGACACTGAACATCCAGCGGATTCGGACTTTTGCAGCGTTTCGCGTCGTCTGCCACGCAGCTATCTCGCGCTTGAGCGTGGCGAGATCGCCGATGCGTCGCGCGAGGCACTGCTGTTTGAGCACGCCTATCTCGATCTCCACCATGTTCAGCCAGCTCGCGTGTTTGGGTACGTAGTGCATTTCGATCCTGCGCAGGATTCGACGGGCCTCGTCGGGTGGAAACGCTTGGTAGAGGGCGGAAGCGCTGTGGATGGATAGGTTGTCGAGCACAAGGCGAATGCGTCGTGCGTTGGGGTAGTGCACGTCCACCAGCTCCCGCATGCATTCGGCGAAGTCGATACAACTGCGATGCTCCGTGGTCTTGACGTGTCGCCAGGGGTTATGGGCGTCGACGAAGACAAATAGGTTGGCTGTACCGTTGCGCCGGTACTCATAGTCGATGCGCGCAGGAGTTCCGGGTTGGGCTGGGATCGGAATGCGGGTTTCCCCGATCAACTGCACCGGCGACTCGTCAAAGCTGACGACCGGGGTGTCGGGGCTGGGGTTTTCCGCGTACAGATCGAGCACATCCTCCATTCGTGCAATGAATTCGGCGTCGACCTTCGGGATGCACCACATCTTCTTCTGCCAAGGCTTGATTTCGTTCTCGGCCAGCCTACGCCGTACGGTCTCGCTTGAAAGAGATGAGTGATTTGTCAAGCGCACCATCTCTCCGGCGAGCAGGTCGAGCGTCCACCGTGCACGGCCCTCTGGAGGAGCCGAGCAAGCTGTCGCTATCAATAGCGCTTCCTCCTTGCCTGACAGCTTGCGGGTCCCACCGGGCCTCGGCTCATCGTTGAGCGCTCGCGAAAGCCCTCCTTCAACGAATCGCTGCTTGGTCCGGTAGACCGTCGATGTGCCGACTGCCACGCTCGCGGCGATCTCGCCGTCGCGGGCTCCCGCATCCGCAGCCAATAGGATTTGCGCGCGCTTGACCTTGCGCACCTGCGTGCTACCACCGCTGATAAAATGGCGCAGCTCTGCGCGCTCCTCTTCCGTCAGTTCCACGATCCAGCGCACGTTCATCGGATGCCTCCAAAGAAGCATCCGATCAAACTATCAATGGTTTGTCGAGTCCATGCGACCACAATTCACGGAAAAACAGGGCCAGTACCTCGCCTTCATTCACGCCTACCTCATGCTACATCGCAGAGCGCCGGCGGAGGCCGACATGCAGACCTATTTCCAAACCACGCCGCCCACCGTGCACCGCATGGTTGTCGAACTGGAGCGCAAAGGGCTGATCCGCCGCCAACCCGGACAGCCTCGTAGCATCGAGCTCCTCGTGGACCCCGAGGCGCTTCCCGTCCTTCGGCAACCCTGAAACGAATCGATCAGGATCCCTGTGTCGAGGTACTAGAAGCGATCGACGAAATAGCACGTGCAGCCGCGCAGCCGTCGCGCTCGCTCGCGAGCGTCGTGCAGGCCGCCTTCAAGATCGCGCGCCAAGGAGCCATCGAAGCGGCCGCTCGACGCGCCGCTCGGCGGCCTCGCGTTTCGTGCGATGGGAACTCGGGGACGCTTGGACAACCCTGGTGGGCGATCCCGCTCGTGCGGGTGCGTCCTCCGGCACCGCTGGTACGTCGTGGAGACGCGGGAGCGGAGGCTCGGGCAATGGATCGTCGTGGAGCGCTCACTCAGGGCGGTAGGCGAGATGATATGCCAGGAGACGAGCGCCCCGAGAGGATCCGCGTTTACGCGCGCCCGGGGCTATCCGTTCGGCACATCGGCAGGATCGACCTGCCGGCGCCGCATGCAGCCGACCTCGATCGCAATCGAGCCCGGCCCTCTGCAATAGAACATCACCCCGCGGTTATTCTGGATCACGTCCGTGATGGGACCGATCCCATCGGCGACGAGGCGCGCGTGATGCCGGCGCACCTCGTCCTCGTCGTCGATGTGGAAGCCGATGTGGAACTCCTCGGGGTAGGACGCCTGCGCGTCCTGCGTTCGCTGGAGGACCAACGTGAACCCGTGGCGGTCCGAGAGGATCGCGATCGCGGGGGACTTGCGGTTGCTGCAAAGCTCGAGGTCGAAGTAGCGCTCGAAGAACTCGACAGCGGCGCGAACGTCGGGAACCTGCAGGTCCAGGTGATTGAGTTTCATGAGAGCCTCCACGTTGGACGCACACGTGCGTCATCGTGCCGTGGGTCTCACTCCGTGCTGGAGGGACAAGGGCTCCCGACCTGGGAGTGACCGGGGCTCACCGAACCGGTCCGCCGTTTTTCGACAGGACGAAGCGTACCATGCCCGCCACGTGGATGCAAAGCGCGCGCGTGGCTTGTGCGGCTCGTGGGCGTCCCTGGACGAGGACACGGCGCTCATCCGGGATGCGGCTGCGCTCACGGCGCTTTCTCGCCGGCGAGGGAGGGTGGAGGCGGCGGCGGAGGAGTGAGGTGGGCAAGGGCCCGCGTGCTAAGGATTTCGAGCGGACACGGGGGCGGTATTTCCGGCTACGTTGCTTGGCTTCCACGGCGAGCTTGACACCGGGTCAGCTTGCCTACTAGCCTACGGCAAGTACTGGATTGCATCGTGTAAGGAAAGCCTCATGGACAAAATTCTCGAAGCGTACGTCGCTGACTTTGCCGAGGACTTCAACCTGGCCACGAGCACCCCGCCGCTGCTGTTTGAGCATTTCGTAAACTACTGCGCGATTGCGCCTGAACTGATGGACCCGCTCGATTTGGCGGATATTCACGTCGCCGGGGGTGGGGATACTGCTATCGATGGTGTCGCCATTATAGTGAATGATCGTCTCATCACTTCGCCTGAGCAACTCGACGATGTCGCTCGCCTTCGCGGGCGCTTGGAAGTGAGCTTCGTATTCACACAGGCAAAGATGGGAACGAAATTTAACGCTGCCGAGATTGGTAGCTTTCTATTCGGCGTAAAGGAGTTCTTTAACCCGTCGAGCGCACTACCGTCGAATAAGGCGATCTCACAACGACGGGGACTGGCTGATAAACTGTTTGCGAAAAGTATTAACTTTCGCCGTAACCCCGAGCTGCGCTTGTTTTATGCTACAACTGGCGAATGGCTTGGTGATGCGACCGTTCAAGCTCGTGTCGATGCCGAATTGGCCCAGCTTCGCTCTTTGCACCTGTTCTCCAGTGTTGAGTTTAAGCCTCTTGACGCCACGGGCATAAAGGCGAAGTACAAGAACCAGAAGCGCAGACTGGTCCAGGAGATTGAATTTGAGCGCCATGCTATAATCCCGCGCCTCGAAGGCGTGGCGGTGGCGTATATTGGTATTCTTTCTGCGCAAGAATACCTGAAGCTAATCACGGCGCCTGATAATCGCCTCAATAAGGCTGTGTTCTACGAGAATATTCGGGATTTTCAGGGGGATACGCCCGTGAACACCGAGATTCAGAGCACTCTCTTGAATGCCGAGTCGCAGTCTCTCCTTCCTATCCTGAACAATGGTGTCACGATCGTGGCGCGCAGTATCGAGCCAACCGGTACACGGTTTCGCCTCACGGACTACCAAGTGGTCAATGGTTGTCAAACGAGTCACGCTCTGTTTTTTGCGCAGGATGAACTCAAAACGGCCGTGCATATTCCGGTTAAGCTTATTGCGACCGAAGATCCCGATATTACCGCAAGGATTATTCGCGCCACTAACCGACAGACTGAGATTAAGCCGGAGGCATTTATTGCACTGTCGCCGTTTCATAAGCAGCTCGAAGACCTGTATGAGGCAATGTCGCGTGGCGGTGTGCATCCCCTTTTCTATGAGCGGCGCTCACGGCAATACGACGGCACTTCGGTTCGCCCTCATCAGGTTGTAACGGTCGCAGCGCAAGTGGCCAGCTTCACAGCCGTATTTCTAGAGGAGCCGCATTCATGTCACCGCTATTATGGCGAGGTCATCGCGGCCTACCGAGACCGGTTGTTCAGGGAAGACCATAGCGTGCTTCCGTACTTCCTAAGTTCGTTCATTCTGTACCGGCTTGAAGGCCTTTTCCGAAACAACGTTGTGCCCGCCTACCTCCGTCCGCTTAAATATCATATTGCCATGATGACGCGCATTGGTGCGGGTGGTGGCTCCCTTCCGCCCCTCGCTAGCAAGAAAATGGATGATTACTGCGGGGTGGTGTTGAACAAATTGTCGGACAACCGGATCTCGGCGAGCACTATCGAGGCTGCCTGCGACAAGGTCAAACAACAGCTTATGCGAGCCGGGGACGAAGCTGAATCGCCAAGAGTGCGATCGTTCACGCAGGCGTTGTTGCGCGGTTGACAGGAAATGGCAGAAGCCCGTTGACCCTGCCGCCTCGCACGTGGCCCCACCCGCCTCTCGCCCTCGTGACGTCATGTCCTGACGCGGCGTCCTCACCTTCCGAACCGCACGCATCCGTCCCACCCCGCCGATGGTGCTGTCGGTGTTCGGCTACACTCGCGTCACTCACCCCATATTCGCCCGTCCGTCGCCCCAACGACCCCGCCTCACCTCCCCCTCGCCCCCGACCCCCGCCGCCCCAACCTTCTCCGCTCCCGCCCCACGCCCTCGTGTCTCCAGAGACTCGGCCTCTCCCCGTCCACCCCTCGTCCCCATCCCCCCGCGTATACGTCCCCGTCGCCTTCTTGCTCGGCCTCCATTCTTGAAGACACGGCCTCGTCCAATACGCGTGCTGCAATCATGCAGCCCGACTGTACAGCCTTATACCCCCCGCTTTCGGGGAGGAGTCTTCCCATGTCCGATCCCAAGCATCCCAAGCCGAATGATCAGGTCATCGACGTCTCGGACCTTGCTCTCGTCGACATCACGCCCGACCACATCAGCCGTTTGAGCAAGCTGCGCGAGGGGTATGACGTTGCCGTCAAGACCATCGTGACCGCCTCGCCTGTCGCTCTCCAGCGCGCCGGCATCCATCCGGGTGAGGTCGCGGCGCTCGCTGCGAATTGGGTCGATGTCGAGCGCATCGACGAGGTCGTGCCTGCCGTCGAGAAGCTCCTCGAGCTCCTCCATGAGACGCGCCTCATGCGGGGCCATGAGATTGCGATGCGGCTCGGCGAGATGGCGCAACAGATCCGCCGCCGTGCCGATCGTTCTCCCGACGGCGCTGAGATCCTCGCCCCCTTCGAGGACCTGCTCGCCTACCAGTCGGGCCCCGCGCTCAAAGCCGTCGCGACCAAGGAGAAGGCGCGCGCCAACGAGGACACGCCGAGCACGCCGACCGGCTGATCCTCACCCACAACCCCTCTCCACTCCGGCGTCGCGCCGGGGCGCTGCCCCGGACCCCGCGGGGGCTGTTCGCCCCTCGACCCGAACCAGGGCAAGCCCTGGACCATTTGGGGAAGAACTGCGCGATGCGCAGTTCTTCCCACAGGCCGGTGGCAAGACCAGGCACGGCGTTGCCCATCGAAACGTCAGCGCTGCCGTCTTGGCTGGCAGGGTCGTCTCTGTTCGATGAACTGCGCATCGCGCAGTTCATCGACCCCGAGTCCAGCGCTTGCGCTGGTCCGGGTCCAGGGGTGGACAACCCCTGGTCGGGCCCGGGGTGAAACCCCGGCGCTACGCTGCCTACCGCATCACCCGCGCCCGATGCTGCTCCACCCACGGGGACAGCCGCCCGCGGTCTTCGAGCGCCTGCCCCTCCGTCCTCCGCGACTTCATCTCCGCCCGCGCCGCCGCCACCGCAATCGCTGCGGCTAGCGTTGCCTCGTCCTCCTCGTGCACGTCCGAGTAGCCGAGCAGCGCTTCCTTGTTCTCCTCGATGAAGCCTGTCGTGTAGCGGCCTTCGACGAAGGCCGGATGCGCGAGCAGCTTCTCGTGGAACACGATGTTCGTCTTGATGCCCGTCACCACGTATTCCGACAGCGCGCGACGCATGCGCTGGATTGCCGTCTTCCGGTCCGGCCCCCACACGCTCACCTTCGAGATCAGCGGGTCGTAATGGCTCGGCACCGTTGCGCCTTCGTAAAAGCCGTTGTCGTCGCGCACCCACGGGCCCGCGGGCACGCGTAGCGCTTCGATCTTCCCGGGGCTCGGCAAAAAGCCGATTGGATCCTCGGCGTAGATGCGGCACTCGATCGATGCGCCTCGACGCACGATGTCCTCTTGCCGCCACGACAGCCGCTCGCCTGCGGCCACACGCACCATCTCGGAGACGAGGTCCGTCCCCGTGATCCACTCCGTGATCGGGTGCTCCACCTGCAGACGCGTGTTCATTTCGAGGAAGTAAAAACTTCCGTCTTCGCCGAGCAGGAATTCGAACGTCCCGGCCGAGAAGTAGCCGACCGAGAGCGCACCCTTCACTGCCACCTCGCCCATGCGGCGGATGAGCTCGGGCGTTGCGACCGGGCAGGGGGTCTCTTCGACCACCTTCTGGTGGCGACGCTGGATCGAGCAGTCGCGCTCGAAGAGATGGACCATGTTGCCGTGACGATCCCCGATCACCTGGATCTCCACGTGCCGCGGCCGGAGGATCGCCTTCTCGATGTAGACCGTGGGATCCCCGAATGCGCGCGCGGCCTCGCTTTGCGCGCGCTCGAACGCGCTCGCCATCTCGTCCGCGTTGTGCACGAGGCGCATGCCCTTGCCGCCGCCGCCCATCGCCGCCTTGATCAGCACCGGGTAGCCGACGCGCTCGGCCGTCGCGCGTGCTTCCTCGACTGTGGAGGCGTCGCCGCCGGGCGTGATCGGGACGCCGGCAGCCGCCATCTTCGCGCGCGCGGCGGTCTTTGAGCCCATCGCGGCCATCGCGCGTGACGGGGGGCCGATGAAGGTGATGCCGGCGCGCTCGCAGGCTTCCGCGAACTCGCTCTTTTCCGAGAGGAAGCCGTAGCCGGGATGGATCGCGTCGGCGCCGGATTTGCGCGCGGCGTCGAGCACGCGCTCGATGTCGAGGTAGCTCTCGCGGGCGGGGGCCGGGCCGATGCAGTAGGCCTCGTCGGCGACCCTCACGTGGAGCGATTTGCGGTCGGCTTCGCTGTAGACGGCGACGGCGGCGATGCCCATCTCGTGCAGCGTGCGGATGATGCGGACGGCGATCTCGCCGCGGTTGGCGATGAGGACCTTGCGGATCACGGACGCCACGTAGCACGGCTCGGCGGCGGGCGGGTGGGGGTTCGGGGCTCTGTGCGCCGAAGGCGACCCGGAGCCCCGAGCGTTCAAGGAAACCCTTTCCCTCTGGCCAGTTACGAGCTACCTCTCGCCCGCCGTGCAGCGACGCGAATCGGGCCCTGCGCTCTCTTTTCACGGGGCAGGAGACTCCGACGAGGTGGCGGCCTACCAGCCTCGGGGGAGCTCCATGGAAGGCCGCGCCGCCGCGGAGGAGCCCGAGGTCCTCTCCGTGGCCGCGCTCGATCAGCGGCTTCGTCGTGTCGTCGAGGGCGCCACGCAGGACGTGCGGGTCCTCGGCGAGGTCGGAGGCTTCCGGCCGCACGCGAGCGGGCACGCGTACTTCACGCTCAAGGACGAGCGCGAGGACGCCTGCATCGACTGCGTCATGTACAAGACGGCCTCGCCGCGAGCGCGGAAGCTGCTCGCGGACGGGGCGCGCGTCGTGCTGATCGGGCGCGCGACGGTGTACGTGCCGCGGGGAAAACTCCAGTTCTCCGTGACGGATGTGCGGCCGGCCGGGCGCGGCGCGCTGCTCGAAGCGCTGGAGCGGCTCAAGCAGAAGCTCGCCGGGGAGGGGGTCTTCGCGGCCGAGAGGAAACGCGCGCTGCCCGTGGATCCGGCGGTGATCGGGGTCGTGACGAGCGGCAACGGCGCGGCCATCCACGACATCGTGACCGTGTCGTATCGGCGCGGCGCGCCGCGGATCCTGCTCGCGCGGGCGACGGTGCAAGGGCCGGGGGCCGCGCAGTCGATGGCCCGCGCGCTCGATCAGCTCGCGCGCGTGCCTGAAGTCGAGGTCGTGATCCTCGGGCGCGGCGGCGGATCGGCCGAGGATCTCTCCGCTTTCAACGACGAGGCGCTCGTCCGGAAAGTGGCGAGTTTCCCTGTGCCGGTCGTGAGCGCCGTCGGGCACGAGGTCGACGTGACGCTGACGGATCTCGCGGCGGACGCGCGTGCGGCGACGCCGTCGCAGGCCGCGGAGATGCTCGTCGCGGATCGGATGGAGCGGCGCAAGCAGCTCCGGCACCTGGTCACGCGCATGTGGCGCGCCACGCGGCAGACGATCGAGCGGCGGCGGGTCGTGGTCGACAGGCTCGCGCGGTCGATCGGCTCGCCCGCGGATCTGCTCGCGGAGCGGCAGCAGAAGCTCGACGAGCTGAACATGAAGCTCGAACGCGCGATGGAGCGGGCGACCGCGCGGCGCAAGGAAGAGCTCTCGGAGATCGAGCGGCGGCTCGGGGCGCGGCATCCACGGGCGGTGATCGCCGGGGCGCGTGCGGCGATCGGTCCGCTCGAGGTGCGGCTCGTGGCGGCGGAGCGCCGCAGGGTCGAGCGGCTCCGGACGACGCTCGGGCGGCACGCGGCGCGGCTCGATGCGCTCTCGCCGCTCGGGGTGCTCGCGCGTGGGTACGCCATCGCGACGAACGCGTCGGGGCGCGCGGTGCGGGCCGCGAAGGAGGTCGCCGTGGGCGAGTCCATCACGGTGCGGGTGCACGAGGGCGCGCTGCGCGCCGAGGTCACGGCCGTGCTCGATCCGGGGGAAGGCGAGGGGAATGATGGCTGAGGGAAAGGTCTTCGCCGTCCTCGGGCATCCGGTGGCGCACTCGCTCTCGCCGGTGATTCACACGGTCGCGTACGCGTCGCTCGGCCTGCCGCACGTGTACCGGGCGATCGACGTGCCGACCGCGGGCGAGCTCCTCGCGGTCGTCGACGAGGTGCGGCGGGGCGCGATCGCCGGGGCGAACGTGACCTTGCCGCACAAGCGCGCGGTGCTCGATCTCGCCGACGAGGTCGACACGAGCGCGGCCGAGCCGGGGGCGGCGAACGTGCTTTGCCGCGGCGGCGACGGCCGGCTCCGGGCCTACAACACGGACGCGGATGCCCTCGCGGACGACATCGCCGCGCTCGCGCCCGACGCATCGCGTAAGCGGGCGATGATCATCGGCGCGGGCGGGGCGGGGGTCGCGGCCGTGGCCGCGTGCAAGAAGTTGGGGTTCAAAGTGATCGCGGTGACGTCCCGCTCGTGGGCGCGGTCGGAGAACGTCGAGACGGCGCCGTCGGCCGAGCAGGTGCGGCGGATGGGGGCGTTGCCGCTGCCCTGGCCTTCGCCGGGTGAACCCGCGCCGGACAGTTTTGCCTCGCAGGCGCTTCGGCTCCAGTGGTGGGATCTCGCGCGGGGCGCGTCACTCGTCGTGCAGGCCACGAGCGCGGGCATGCTCGGCAAGGACCCGGGCGAGTCGGTTCGGGATGTCGTTCCCTGGGACGATCTCGGAAGCGACACGTTCGCCTACGACGTCGTGTATACCCCAAGGATGACCCCGTTCCTGCACGCCGCCGCCTCCCGTGGCCTCCGGGCCGAAGGCGGGCTCGGGATGCTCGTCAGGCAGGCCGCCCGATCGATCGTGCTCTGGACCGGGCAAGAGCCTCCGCTCGACGTGATGCGACGCGCGGCCGAGGACACGCTCGATCGCGGAGGGCACACGGTATGAGCGGGCGCGGGGGCGCCTCGGACGAGTCGATCTGGCCGCATGTCGACGTGAGGCACGATCTCGGTCGTGCGCTCTTCCGCGAGTGGGTCGCGGGCAACGGCGCCGGCGCCTACGCGAGCTCTTCCATCGCGTGCATGCACACGCGCCGCTACCACGGCCTGCTCGTCGCCGCGCTCGAGCCGCCGCGCGCGCGGCACGTCGTGCTCTCGCACGTCGACGTCGCGGTGAAGTCACTCGCGCCGCGCGGGATGTGGGATCTCGCGACGCACCAGTTCCCGGGGATCAACCCGGAGCGCGGGCCGTTTTACCTCGACCGCTTCGATCAGGATCCGGTGCCGCGCTGGACCTACTCCGTCGGGGGAGGTGAGCTCGAGGTGCTGCTCGCGCTCGTGCGCGGGGAGAACGCGGCGGTGCTGCGCTACACGTGGCGCGGTCCGCAGCCGGTCGTGATCACGCTGCGGCCGCTGCTCGCGATGCGGCACATGCACGCGCTGATGCGCGAGCACGGAGCGATGGAGCAGCGGGTGGAGCTGCGCGCCGGCGAGATGCGCGTGCGTCCGATGCGCGCGCTGCCGAAGCTCTGCTTCCGCTACGAGGGCACGTTCGTGGGCTCGCCGGACTGGTGGCGGCGCTTCGAGTACCTCATCGAGCGGGATCGAGGGCTCGAGTTCCAGGAGGATCTCTGGACGCCGGGCGTGTTCGAGATCCGCGCGGATGGATCGGGCACGCCGAGCTTCCTCGTCGTCGGCGTGGAGAAGCTGCCCGAGGGCAAACCCGAGGATCTCATCGCGGCCACGACGGCGGCGCTCGAAGCCGAGGATCCGGGGCCCGAGCGGTCCGCGCTCGAGCGCAAGCTCTCGGTCGCGGCGGAGCTCTTCCGCGCAGATCTCGCGCCGGAGCCGGGGATCGTCGCGGGGTATCCGTGGGCCGAGGGCTGGGGGCGCGACAGCTTGATCGCGCTGCCGGGGCTGTACCTGGCGACGGGCAAGATCGAAGAGGCGAAGCGCGTGGCGCGCCGGATCGTGGCGAGCATGGAGGGCGGGCTCGTGCCGAGCCGCAGGGCCGATGAAGACGGCCGCCCCGACACGGCCTCGGCCGACGCGACGCTCTGGCTCTTCGAGGCGGCGCGGTGTTTTGCCGATGTGCTCGGCGCGTCGGATCCGTTCCTGCAGAGCGAGCTCGTGCCGGCGATGACGGCCTCGTTCGAGGCGATCCTGCGCGGCGACGCGCCGAACGGGATCCGCGTGACGACGGATGGTCTGCTCGCGGCGGGCAAACCCGGCGACGCGCCGACGTGGATGAATGCGCGCGCGTTCGGCAGGCCCGTGACGCCGCGCGTGGGCTGCGCGATCGAGCTGTCGGCGCTGTGGGCGCGGGGCTGTCACACGCTCGCGCGGCTCGCGCACGCGGCGGGCGCGGAGTCGCTCGCCGATCGGGCCGACATCGCTTGCCGCAGGGCGCGGGCCGCGTTCCATGCGCGGTTCTGGTGCGAGCAGACGTCGTATCCGTTCGACGTGATCTCCGAGTCGCTGACGGGCGAAGGCGCGTTCCAGGACGCGTCGGTCCGGCCGAACGCGATCCTCGCGCTGGCCATCGATCCGGCCTGCTTCTCGCCGGAGCGGGCGCGCGCGACGATCGCGCGGGCGCGGGCCGAGCTCGTGTCGCCGGCGGGGCTCCGGACGCTCGCGCCTTCGGATGCCGCGTACCACGGGTACTACGGCGGCAACGTCGTCGAGCGGGATGCCGCGTATCACCAGGGGACGGCCTGGCCGTGGCTGCTCGGGTTTTACGCGCGCGCCGTGCGCAGCGTGCTGCCGGCGGAGGATCCGCTCGTGGCCGAGATCCCGGAGCTGATCGCCGCGGCGGCCGATCGCGAGATCGCCGTGGGGCAGGTGCCGGAGCTCGGGAGCGGCAACATGCCGTTCTCGCCGAACGGCGGTCCGGCGCAGGCCTTCAGCGTGGCGGAGCTCCTCCGCGCCCTGAAGAACGTGCTCGGCTGAGCTCGGCGAGGCCCGCCTTCGCGAGGGTCTTCCACGGGCGCGTGTCGAAGCGGAGGCCGAGGTCGATCGCCTTCCGCGCGAGCTCGCGCGCCCTGCGCGGATCCGTGGCGAGGTTCGCCTCGGCCGAGCGCAGGTAGGCGAGGGCGAGGAAGCGGTCGCGCCGCCGCGGATCCGCGAAGAAGCGTGGATGCCGCTGCACCATGATCTCGTGCGTCTCGTGGTAGCGGCGGTCGTAGCTCTTCGAGACCTTCGCGGCGTGGCCGACGCGGTAGCGATAGAGGATCTCGCCGCAGTGGTAGCCACGCCGGCCGGCCTCGGCGGCGCCGATGAGGAAGTCGTAGTCGCCGTTGCCACGCGCGAGCTCGGTCGCGTAACCGCCGAGCTCCACCCAGAGATCCTTGCGGTAAGCGCAGGGGCCGGGCGTGGGTTGTCCCGCGATGAAGTCGTCCCACGTGACCTCGCGACGGTGCTTGTGCACGAACGAGTGGGCGCCGAAGCGCTGGTTGTCGCCGTAGACGAAGGCCGCGTCGGGGTGGCGCTGGAAGGTCTCGAGGACGAGCGCGACGCTGCTCGGCACGAGTTGATCGTCGCCGTCGAGGTAGAAGTGGAACGGCGTCTCGGTCAGCTCGAAGGCTTTGTTGCGCGTCGGGTACGGGCCCATGTTTTCGGGCATCGCGTACTTCACGAGGCGCGGATGCTCGAGCGACGCGAAGATCTCGCGGGTCCGCGCGTGCTCGGTGCCATCCATGACGAGCACGGCGCACCAGCGCGGATCGGTCTGCGCGAGCACGCTGTTCCAGCAGTCGAGCAGCCAGTCGCCCTCGGCGTAGCAGGTGATGCCGATCGTGATGAGCGGCGCGCTGGAAGCGGGGTCCTTCATGCCGTGCCCTAGACGCGCACGTGGGCGAACGTCGCCTCGATGTTGAACCAGCCGATCGCCTGGAGGACCTCGGCGGCGAAGAGCCCGACGCGGGGCAGGGGGACGATGCGCTCGGCGACGTCGCGGCGCAGGTAATCCCGCTTGAAATACCGAGGACGGCGGCCGCCGAGGTAACCTTCGAACTCGGCGTACGTGAGCTTCTTGTAGTTCGGCGTCCCCGGATCCTCGCGGCGAGTCATGAGGTCGTAGAAGAGGAGCGCGCCGCCGGGGCGGAGGAGCGACAAGCAACGCTCCACGATCTTTTGCTTCGTCTCGGCGTTCGTGACCGAGGTGAGCACCGCGAAGAGCATCACGACGTCGAAGGGCCCGCCCACGTCCGTTTCGAGGATGTTTCCCGCGAGGAAACGCACGCCGGCGCATCGCTGCCGCGCCTGCTCGATCCGCTCGGGCACGAGGTCGATGCCCACGAGCTCGGTGGGATCCGCGCCCATCTCCACGAGCCACGCGAGGTTCGAGCCGCCGCCACAGCCGACCTCCAGCACCCGCAGCTTGCGCAGGTCCTCGAAGCTGCCGGCGCCGATCTCCTGCAAGCACTGGCGAATGCGGCGCTGGCGTTGGCGCTGGCACAAGTACGCGTGCGGCAGGATCGGCCACCACGCGTTCTGCGGCAGGAAACGCTCGCGGTAGAAGCGGCGGATCTGTTCCGCTTCGTCGCCTTCGCCCACCCCGCGGGCCTCGTCGCGCTGCACGGACGCCGAGTGCCATGCGTGCTCCGATGCGTCAAGTCACGAGGCGCCCGGGCGCCGCGCGCTGTTGCATCGATCGGCGAGGGGCCCTATACCCGGGCATCGCTTATGTCCGCTGCCCGCGATTTCCTGCGCGCCGAGCTCGAACGTGAGTACAGCGCTTGGTTCGGTCTGCCGCCGCGCCCGTTCCTCGACGGCGTGGTCGAAGCGTGGATGGCCGACGATACGAACTCGAAGCATCGCTTCGACACGATCGAGGCCGCGCTGCCGGGCGCGAAGCGGATCCTCGACATGGCCTCGGGCTGCGGGAGCGCCGTGTTCTACGGGCTCCTGCACGGCTACGACATGGTCGGGATCGATCCCGAGGGCTGGAAACACACGTTCAACGGGCTGAAGGCGAAGGAGCGTGGGTACCCCGCGGAGTGGATGAGCCGCTTCCACGACGGCGTGGGCGAAGCGCTGCCGTTCCCCGACGACGACTTCGACTGCGTGACGAGCTACCAGACGATCGAGCACGTGCAGGACGTCGATCGCGTGCTCGCCGAGGTGGTGCGCGTGACGCGGCCCGGCGGCGGGATCCACCTGCGCTGCCCGGACTACCGCGGCACGTTCGAGGGGCACTACCGCGTGCCCTGGCTGCCGCTTTTCCCGCGGCCGCTCGCGCGCGCTTACCTGCGAGCGATCGGCAAGCCGACCGCGGGGCTCGACACGATCCAGTACATCACGAAGGGCCGCGTCGTGCGGATCCTGCGAGAGCTCGAAGCGAGGAAGCGGGGGCTTCGTTTACGGATCGTGGACCTCGATCGAGAGGCCTTCACGTCGGGGCGGACGCGGCTCCCGGGCGAGTTTTCGTGGTGGAAGGCGAAGCGCTACGCGCGCGGGATCTTCCGCGAAGAGACGAGCGTGAACCTCTTCGTGTACGTCGAGGCGAAGGAAACGAAGGGCCGGCCGTGAGCCGCCTTCGCGTGCTGATCACGGGCGCCACGGGGTTCATCGGCGCGCACGTGACGCGCTCGCTCCTCGAGCAGGAAACGCGCCTCACGCTGCTCGCGCGAGAGACGTCGGATCTCAAACGGCTTTGGCGCGTGGCCGGGACGCGGCTCGATCGCACGGAGCTGCGGAGGGTCGATCTCGGATCGGCGGAGGTGATCCGCGCGGAGATGCAGCGGGCGCGGCCCGAGGTCGTGATCCACCTGGCGGCCGACGCGCGCGCCCGCGCCTCCGAGGACGAGGCCGAGGCGATGCACGCGCTTCACGTGGGCGCGACGCGTGCGCTCGCGGAGGCTTCGATCGAGGTGGGCGCGCGGCTCGTCGTGCTCTCGACGAGCGACGTGTACGGAAAACTGCCTTCGCCGCACGACGCGGAAGGCGAGGTCGCGCCGCGGACGCCGTACGCGCGCACGAAGGCCGAGGCGGACGCGCTGCTCCTCGGGCCTCTGCGCGAGCAGGGGCTCTCGGTCGTCGTGCTGCGGCCGTACCTCGTGTACGGACCGGGATCCCAGCCGCGGCAGCTCCTGCCCGCGCTCATCGCCGCCTGCCTCGCAGGCCGGGATTTTCCGATGACCGACGGTCTGCAGCGGCGCGATTTCGTGTACGTGGGCGACGTGGCCCGCGCGGTGACCCTCGCCGCGACGGCAGCGGAGGCCGTGGGGCATGTGATCGACATCTGCACGGGCACGCCGCGGCAGGTCGCCGATGTGGTGCGGCTCGTGGTGGATCGTATCCAACCCGAACGCGGCGGACCCGTGCTCGGCGCGACGCCGCGCCCCGCGGACGAGCCCGAAGCGCACTACGGCGATCCCGCGCGTGCGGAGGCCCGGCTCGCGTGGAAGCCCGAGGTCTCGCTCGAAGACGGCATCGATCGCACGATCGACGCGTGCAGGGAGGAGCGTTCCAGGTGAGCGGCCAAGATCCCGCGCGCCCCGCGGTCGCCTTCCTCCTCGGGACGGCTTTCTCGTTCACCGAGACGTTCCTCTTCAACCAGATGCGTTCGCTCACGCGGTACCAGGCGATCACGCTCTGCCACCGCGTCGCCAACGAGGAGCGCTTCCCCTGGACCGAGCCGCGGATTCTCGGGCAAAGGCATCCGTCTCGACTCGGCCAGGCGCTTCGCCCGCTGCATGGAAGGCTCACGCTCGATCCCGCGTGGATGCAGGCGCTCACGGAGACACGCGCGACGGTGCTGCACGGCCAGTTCGGCACGAACGGGCTCATCGCGGCGGTGTACGGCAAGCAGCTCGGGCTCCCCGTCGTCACCTCGTTCTACGGCGGCGACGTCGGCATCCTCCTCGAGCCGCAGAAGCACCTGCGCCGCTACTGGCACTACATCCTCGGCAAGCGCGCGCTCTTCGAGGGCAGCGATCTCGTGCTCGTGCTCTCGACCGCGATGCGCGACGATCTCGTGCGGCTCGGCTGCCCCGCCTCGAAGATCGCCATCCATCCGAACGGCGTGGATCTCGAACGCTTCAGCCCCGTGCCGCGCGCCGATCGCAAGGGCCCGCTTTCCGTCGTGATGTGCGGCCGCGAGATCGAGAAGAAGGGATTTTCCCATGGCTTCCGCGCCGTGCATCGCGCGCGGGCCGCGGGCGCGGATCTACGCGTGCGCTGGCTCCCGGCGCCCGGACCACTCGGCGCGCCGCTGCGCGCGCTCATCGAGGAGCTCGGGCTCGGGCCACACGTCGAGATCCTCGATCCGAAGACGGATCCCGCCGTCGTGATGCGCGAGAGTGATCTCATGCTCTGCCCCTCGGTGACGGCCGCGGACGGCGACAAGGAGGGCGTGCCCACGGTGCTCGTGGAGGCCGCCGGGACGGGCTTGCCCGCGATCGCGAGCCGGCACGCGGGGATCCCGGAGATCGTGGTCGATGGTGAGAGCGGTTTGCTCTACGCCGAACGTGACGAGGAGGGCCTCGCCACGGGACTCGTGCGTCTCGCGAAGGATCCCGCGCTTCGTGCGCGCATGGGCGAGGCGGCGCGGCAGAAGGTCCTCGCGACGTACGACGCGCGCAAGCTCGCCATCACGCTGGAGGCGCACTACGACGCGCTAGCCGCGCTTGCTCTGCGTCGGGCTCTCGATTAAACGCTTTTGCCCGTGTCGCGTGAAAAGGTCGTCATCCTCGCGGGTGGCCAGGGGATGCGTCTCCGAGAGGAGACCGAGTTCCGGCCGAAGCCGATGATCACCGTCGGTGATCGTCCGATCCTCTGGCACATCATGAAGGGCTACGCGCACCACGGGCTGCGCGACTTCATCGTGTGCCTCGGCTACCGGGGCGAGGTCATCAAGCAGTACTTCCTCGACTACCGCGCCATGAGCCGCGATTTTACCCTCGATCTCGGAAAGGGCGGGGCGATCACGCTGCACGAGTCGCCGGCCGCGGAGGAAGAAGACTTCCGTGTGACGCTCGCCGAGACCGGCCAGCGCGCGATGACCGGCGCGCGCATCAAGCGCATCGAGAAGTACGTCGACACCGACACGTTCTGCGTGACGTACGGCGACGGCGTGTCGAACGTGGACATCGGACGCCTCCTCGCGTTCCACCGCGAGCACGGCCGCGTCGGCACGGTGACCGGCGTTTTCCCGCAGTCGCGCTTCGGCGAGCTCCTCCGTGACGGCTCGCGCGTCGTCGAGTTCAACGAAAAACCCCTGATGCACGACGGCTGCATCAACGGCGGCTTCTTCGTCTTCAGCCGGCGCTTCTTCGACTACCTCGAGGACGACGACGGCTGCGTGCTCGAAGGAAAGCCTCTCGCGCGGCTGGCGAAGGACGGCGAGCTCATGGTCTACGAGCACCGCGGCTTCTGGCAGTGCATGGACACGATGCGTGATCTGGAGATGCTCCGGAGCCTGTGGACAGGAGGCGCGCCGTGGAAGGTGTGGTGAGGGACGAGGAGGCCGATCGCGCGTTCTTCCGCGAGCGAAACATCCTCGTCACGGGCGCGACGGGGCTACTCGGATCGTGGCTCAGCGAGCGGCTCGTGTCGCTCGGCGCGAACGTCGTGGGCCTCGTGCGGGATTTCGTCCCGACGTCGCGGCTCTTCGTGAAGGGCGCGAAGGGCACGACAATCGCCGAGGGCATGACGCTCGTGAGCGGCGACATCCGCGACCGCGAGCTGCTCGAACGCGTGATGGGCGAGCACGAGATCGACTCGGTCTTCCACCTCGCCGCGCAGACCATCGTGGGCATCGCGAACGCGAACCCGGTGAGCACGTTCGAGAGCAACATCGCCGGCGCCTGGAACGTCTTCGAGGCGGCGCGAAGGTCGCCGAAGGTGCGCCGCGTGCTGCTCGCGTCGAGCGACAAGGCGTACGGATCGCACGACACCTTGCCGTACACCGAGTCGATGGCGCTCCGGGGCGAGCACCCGTACGACGTCTCGAAGTCGTGCGCGGACCTCATCGCCCGGACGTACTGGGTCACCTACCGCCTGCCGATCACCATCACCCGCTGCGCGAACCTCTACGGCGGCGGGGATCTCAACTGGAACCGCATCGTGCCCGGCGTCATCCGCGACATCCTCGCCGGCCGCAGGCCCGTCATCCGCAGCGACGGCACGCTCATCCGCGACTACCTCTACGTCGAGGACGCGGTCGACGCGTACCTCGATCTCGCCCGCGCGATGGAGGACCCCGCGATCCACGGCGAGGCCTTCAACATCTCCGCGGGCAACCAGCTCACGGTGCTCGAGATGACGCGCGCGATTCTCGAGCGCATGGGTTCGAGCCTCGAGCCCGACGTGCGCGGGCAGGCGACGCACGAGATCGCGCACCAGTACCTCGACGCCGAGAAGGCCCGGCGCGTGCTCGGCATCCGGCCTCGTTACGGCCTTGTCGCCGGCCTCGATCGCACGACCGCCTGGTACCGCGACTTCTTCGCGCGTGAAGGCCGCCGCGCCGCCGGATGAGCCTCCTACGAAGCGCGGCGCGAGGCGGGGTCGCGCTCGGGGCGAGCCAGACCTTCGCCACGGCCCTCGGCTGGGTGCGTACGCTCGTCCTGGCGCGGCTTCTCGTGCCCGAGGACTTCGGCCTCGTCGGGCTCTGCACGGTGCTGCTCGGCTTCCTCGGCGCGCTGAGCGACATGGGCCTCACGGCCGCGACGATCCAGCGCAAGGAGCTCACGGACGGCCACCGCGACGCGGCGTTCTGGATGAGCGCCTCGATGGGCGCCGTCCTCTTCCTCGCGAGCGTCGCCGCGGCCCCAGCCCTCGCGGCCTTCTACGGCGAGCCGCGCGTCGTCTCGCTGGTCGCGGTCTCCGCGCTCCCGCTCCTCGTCGGCCCCTTCGCCTCCACGCACGCCGCGCTCCTTCGCCGTGACCTGCGCTTCGGGCGCGTCGCCGCCATCGAGGCCGGGCGCAACGTCGCGGCGAGTGCTGTCACGCTCGCGCTCGCGGCGCTCGGAGTCGGGTACTGGTCGCTCGTGATCGGCCCGCTCGCGAGCCACCTCGTCGCGGTCGTCGCGTACACGCTGTCGAGCTCGTTCCGCCCGCGCTTTCGCGCCACGTGGACGCACGCGCGCGAGCTCTTCTCGTTCAGCGCCTACGTCGCGGGGGCGAGCGCCATCAACTACCTCTCGGCGAACATGGACTACATGATCGTCGGCAAGCGGCTCGGGACCGCGGCGCTCGGTACGTACACGTTCGCGTACGAGACGATGACCTTCCCGCTCACGCGCATCGCCTCGCTCTTCAGCCAGGTGATGTTCCCGGCGTTCGCGACGATCCAGGACAAGCTCGACGAGATGCGCGAGACGTACCTCAAGATCTCGCGCGCCGTGGCGATCGTGAGCTTTCCGATCCTCGCGTGGGTCGCGGTCGTCGCGCCCGAGCTCGTGATTTTGCTCTACGGCCCGAGGTGGCTGCCGGCCGTGGGGCCGCTGCGCGCGTTGAGCGTCGCGGGCGCGCTCAAGGCCGTGGGCACGCTCGTGGGCATCATCTTCAAGTCCCGCGGCAAACCCGCGGTGGAGCTTTACTGGAACATCGCGTGGCTGATCGGGCTGACGACGGCGCTCTCCATCGGCGTGCGCTGGGGGGCGTTCGGCGTCGCGGTGAGCATCTCGATCCTCTGCGTGCCCGGCACACTTTTCACCGAGTGGCTCGCGTGTCGCTACATCGAGATGAAGCTCTCGCGGCTGCTCGGCGTGCTCGTCGTGCCGACCGTGGCCGTCGCGGTCGCGACCGCGGCCGGTGCGCTCGCGCGGTTCGAGCTCGCCGCGCTCTTGCCCGCGGGCGTCGTCGGGGACGTCGCGCGGCTCGTGGGGCTCACGCTGATCATGCTGCTCGTGTACGTCGCGACGCTCCGCGTGATCCACCCGCCCATCACGGCCGAGGTGCGCGCGTTCCTCGGGTACTTCCGCCGCGACAAGAAGGCGCCCGCGAAGGCCGCGGAGAAGACCGAGGCGCCCGTCGAGGAAGTGGTCACGAAGGAGGCGCACTGATGCCCACGCTCGTCGGCGTGTACGCACCCGTGGAGGCCGAGCGCGAGGGCGCCGCGCTCTTTCGCGAGCTCACCCAGGATCTCGGGACGGCCGCCTCCTCGCTGCACGAAGGACCGCTCCGCGCTGCGGTTTTCCCGCAGCACAACGGCGAGCGCATCGTGTGCCCCGACGCATCCGGCGCCGCGGCACACGCGATCGGGTTCGGCGGCGACGATCGAAAAACCTCCCCCGCGCGCCTCGTCCCGCCGTGGCTTCTCTGCCGCTGGGATCCCGCGCGGCGCGTGGCCGTCGTCGAGACCGACCGCCACGGCTTCGCGCTCGTCTACGTCCGCACCGTGGGCGCGTGTGTCGTGTTCTCCACGTCCGCGGCGCGTCTCGGCCAGCTCGCGCCGCGCTCCGCGCTGGATCCCCACGCCCTCGCCGAGCTGCTCGCCTTCGATCACCTCCTCGGGGAGCGCACCTTGCGCCGCGAGGTCACGGCCGTCCCGCAAGGCGCGGCCCTCGAGATCGGCCCCACGGGCGCCTCGTTCCCGCGCCGCTTCCGTTACACCGAGCTTCCGCTCGATCGTCGTGCGTCCCCGGCCGCGGCCATCTCCGCGCTCCTCCCGCTCTGGCGCGAGGGCGTCGCAGACGCGCTCGCCACGCGCGGTGATCAGCCCCTCCTCGTTCCCTTGAGCGGCGGCCTCGACTCGCGGCTCCTCGTCGCGACCGCGGTCGAGACGGGCGCTTCCGTGGAGGCGTTCACCTTTGCTCGCACCGGCGAGCGCACACCCGACATCGACATCGCCGAAGAGGTCTGCCGCACCCTCGGTGTCCCTTGGCGCGCGCTTGGCCTCGACGACGACTGGCTCGTCGACCACGCGGCCCGCGCGTCCTTGTTGACCGACGGGCAGCTCGACATCCTGCATTCCTACGGCATCAGCCTCACGGGCTCGTTCCCCGAGGGACACCTGCGGCTCGACGGCTTCGCGGGTGACGTCGTGCTCGGCGGCAGCTTCCTCCGCCGCGAGCACCTCACCGCGCGGAGCCCCGAGGCGCGTCATCGGCTGCTCTGGGCTTCCCGCGCGCGCCTCGAACGCGCTCCCTGGCAAGAGCTGCTCGTGCCCGAGGCCCGGGGCGAGATGCTCGATCTCGCCCGCGCCTCCCTCACGAAGAGCCTCGAAACCGAGCCACTCGACGATCCCCGCTGGTCCGACTTCTGGATCCTGCGGCATCGCATCCGGCGCTTCACGGTGAACGGCCCCTTGCTCTGGCGCAGCGTGGCGCGTTCGGTCTTCCCGTTCTTCGCGCCGAGCTTCATCGATCGGCTGCTCGCCGTCGCCCCCGAGGCGCGCCTCGACGCCGCACTCCAGGCCCCGTTCTTCTGGCAGGGGTTTCCGCGCATGGCCGCCATCCCCTGGCAGCGCATCGGCTGGCCGGTTCCGCGCGGCGGCGTGATGGAGACGCTCCTCCGCCGCCTCCGCAAGCCGCCGTATCCGCCCGCCAAGGCGTTTTTCGATCACGACGCCGTGTTCCGCAAATCGGCGCGTCTTCGCACGTTCCTGTGCGATCTGCTGCTCGACCCGCGGACCGGCGTCGAGCGCTTCGGCTGCTTCGACCGGGCCTCCGTCGCGCGGCTCCTCTCGGGCGTCGAGGCCGGTTCGCGCCGCGGTATGCCGCAGATCTCGCTACTCGCGAGCCTCGTGCTCTCCGAGCGGGCGTGGGCGCCGCGCTAGCGCGTCACGCGGGCTTTCGCGCGAGCACACAAGCGATCTGCCACGGCGAGAAGATCCGCCGCAGCGCGCGCTTCCATCCCTGGTAGTGCTCGGGCGCGCGGATCGTGAGGACCTCCTGCCGCAGCACCTCGGGCCAGCCGAGCAGCGCCGCGAGCTCCGCCGCCGTCGGCCGATACCCCGTGTCGATCGGATCCCGGTGAATCGGATACCGCCGCGGCACCGTGAGCACGAGCAGCCCGCCGGGCGCGACGACCCGCGCCACGTGCCGGAGCGTCGCCTCGCGATCGGTCACGTGCTCGAGGAGGTTCGTGCAGAGCACGAGATCGAACGTGCGATCCACGCCCTTCAAGTTCGTCACGTCGGCGACGATGTCGACGCCCGGCTCGGGCCGCGCGTCGAGGTGCAGGACTTGAAGGCCGCGCGCGCGAAGCGGCGCGAACACGTTCCGATCGAGGTGCGGCTGCACGACGGTGCGGAAGTGGAGGGTGGAGGACCCGATGTCGAGCACCGTCGCGCCCTTGGGGAGCTCGGTCCCTGCGAGCACGTCGCGGATCCACTCCGACTCGTCGACGAACACCCGAACCCCTTGTCACACGAGCCCGCCTCCGCGCAAGCGCGAGCCTCGGGATCGGGTATACAGGCCCCGGCGCGTCGATGTCCTCGTGTTACCTCGCCCTCCGCCCGAAGAACCCCCAAAGCCTGCCCGAGGGCCTCGAAGCGCGCCTCGATCGCGCCTTGCCTTTCCTGCCTGACGCGCGCTTCTCCGCGTCGCGCGCCGGCATCAAGCTCTGGGTCTTCCTCCGCGACGAGGGCCTCTGGCCCGAGCCCCGCTGGCACGAGGATCCGAGCGGCGCCGCGGTGATCACGGGCTACGGCGTGGCCGACGATCGCCGCCTCCTCGGCGCCGCGGAGGTGCTGCGCGCGCCGGACGCCCTGGCCCTTCGTCGCCTCTTTCACGGCGAGTGGTCGATGTGCAAGCTCACGGACGAGGGGCTCGTCGCGGCCTCGGATCCCGTCGGCACCGAGCACGTGTACGTGACGGAGCAGCCAGGGTTCACCGCGGTCTCGAACCGCGCGCGCCTGCTCTGGGAGCTCATGAAGGCGCTCGGCCCGCGTCCCGCGCCCGATTTCGAGGCCCTCGGCGGGCTCATCTCACCCGGCTACCTCGTCTGCACCGAAGGCACCGCCGTCCGCGGCGTGCGCCTCGTCGACGGCCACGCGGCCGTCGTCCTGCCCCGCGACGCAGGCCCCGCCGAGATCCGCGCGCTCGGCGGCAGCGAGCCCGCGATCACGGGCGCCTCGCCCGATTGGGACTCGCTCGCCGATCAGTTGCGCTCGAACTTCGCGTGGCTCGCGGGCACGAACAAACCCCTCCTCGCCGCGCTGACCGGAGGCAAAGATAGCCGGCTCGTCCTCTCGGCCTTGAAGAGCGCGGGCCTCGAGAAGCGCGCGAACCTCTACATCAGCGTCCCGCCCGAGCACGCCGATCATCTCGCGGCGCGCCGTATCGCCGATCGGTTCGGACTGAACCTCGAACGCATCAATCCGCCGCCACGCACGCGCATCCTCGAAGACATGCGCCGCCACGTCGCGCTCACCGAGGGCGCGCTCAACGCGTGGGACATGACCGGCGCCGTCACGTATCACTCGCGCCTCGGCCTGCACGGCCTCTTCGGCGAGCTCTACCGCAGCCGCGGCGCGGCGTCGGCCGATCCCGAGGCCGCCGCGCGCTTCTGGTTCACCTCGCCGAACCTCGGCGGCGTCCTCCGCCCCGAGGCGCTCTCGCCGCAGATCACGCGTACGGCCCGCTGGATGAAGGGCGAGCTCGATCGCGGCACGGCGCCCGAGCACCTGCACGAGACCTACTACGCGCGGCAGTACGTCCCGCGCTGGATCGGGCAGGCGCGCCTCGGCGACGGCATCACCGCGCTCGTCCTGAACCTGCTCTACCACCCCGCGATCCAGCGCGCGTTCGGCGGCCTCCCGCTCGCGGATCGCACGAGCGACCGCGTGCACTTCGAGCTCATGTCGCGCCTCTGGCCCGAGCTCGTCGAGTTCCCCTTCGCGAACGCCTCGTGGAAGGCCGACATGGTCGCGCGAAGCACGAACCCGCGCGCGGCGATCACGACCGAGCCCGTGCGGCACGCGCGTCCGATCCTGGGCTCGGGCTGGCAAGAGCCCGCGCTCGTGGGGCAGTGGCGTGTGATCCGCGAGCGCCTCGAAGACGCGACCTCCGTGCTCGAACCTCTCGTCGTGCCGGCGCGCCTCCGCGCCTTCCTCGACGTCGCCGCGGTCGTGCTCGGCGTCCCGCAGCCGGCCTCGTCCCGCGCGCGGACGGCCCTCCGCTCGCCGCTGCTGCTCCTCCACGCGCGCTCGCACAAGGCGCGCATCCTGCGGATCGTGCTCGGCCTGCTCACGGTCGTGGAGCTCGAAGGCGAGCTCCGCGCGGAAGAATCCGCGATCGTCCGCGTGACGTGACCCGCGTCAGCGCCGCTTCACGCGGTCGAAGATCGGCATCCGCGCGATGACGGACTGCGCCGCGCGCATGCCGGCGAGGACGACCTCCTCGGTCGGCGTGCGTTTCTTGACGGGCTTCTTCCGCGCGTCGAAGACCGCCATGTACGCGTCGAACTCAGGCTCGATGCCCGTGATGTTCTTGCGGACGTCCTTGTACCTGCGCGACTTCCAGACGAACTCCCGCGCCGAGCGGCAGTAGTCGTGCCGCATGATCATGCCGGGCGCGTAGACCGAGCGCAGCGCGGGGAACGCGCGCTTCATGCGGTAGGCGAGGTAAAGTCCTTCGCCGCCGTAAAGATCGTCGCGGAAGCCGTCGATCGCGAGGTAGACCGCGCGGCGGATGAGCATGTTGCCCTCGGTCGAGACGTTGTCCTCGTCCCAGAGCTCGTCGCCGCGGTCGTAGTGCCCGGCCCAGACGTTGTACCAGGGGTGCTTGTGCGGGACGATGCGGCCACGCGCCGCGCCGATGGTCTCGTCGCGGAAGAGGTTCACGCCGTACTCGAGCCAGTCGGGCACCACGAGCCCGTCGTCGTCGATGTAGGCCACGAGCTCGCCGCGCGCCCAGCCCATCGCCGCGTTCCGCGCCACGTTGAGCGGCAGCCCGTCGCGCAGCCGGAGCTCGACGTCGACGAGGTTGCCGTACCGGCTCCGCAAAGGTTCGAGCCCGCCGCTGTCCGCGACGAGGATCTCGTACGGCAGATCGAGCGCCACAGTTTGTCCGCGGAGATGGCGCAAGCAATCGAGCAGGTAGTCGCCGGCGCGGTACGAAACCACGACGAGCGTGACCGCGGGGTTTTTCACCTCGCGGCGGACGACGAGCTCGCGGAACTCGGAGGCGTACCGGGTCCGGAACGCCTCGCCGAGGCGCCTTTCCTCGTCACCGATCCCTCCGCGATCCGGCAGCGTCGGGAGGTTTTCCCCGGAGGGCTCGTGGGTCGTCTGCATCGTTCGCGGGCCCGGATCGGGGAGGGAAGTGCGCGTCACGGCTCGGCCGTCTACCCAATCGGGCGCCGCGCGTCGACGCGTTTTCTCGCGCCTCAGGGCTCGCTCTTCCGTCGCTCGTCGTAGAGCCGTAGCGACGCCGCGAGCAGCCGGTCGCGCTCGTTCTCGGCCGGATCGTCGGTCACGAGCTCCACGAGCGCCGCGAGGATCTCCCCCACGACGGGCCCCGGCGGGATGCCGAGCTCCCGCATGAGCTCGTTGCCCCGGATCTTCAGATCCTTGGTCCCGAGCGCCGCGCCCGCCGCGAGCAGGCTCGTCGCGCGCACCCGCAGCCGCTCGATCGCCTGCACCTCGTCCGTCACGTCGCGCCCCTTGCCGCGCACGTCCGAGAGCGCGAGCGCGTACAGATCCGGCGCGAGATCCGGCGTGACGCGCCGGATCCAGCGCCGCACGGCCCCGTCGGTCCAGCCCTCGTCGTAACAGATGAGGTGATGCCGAACGAGCGCGGCGATCCGATCGCGCTCCTCGTTCGAGAAGCGCAGCCGGCCGAGGATCTCGGTCGCCATCTCCGCGCCGATCTTCTCGTGATCGTAGAACGTGTAGTCCTCGGTCTTCTCGGAGAACGCGCGCGTGCGCGGCTTGGCCACGTCGTGCAGGAGCGCCGCCACGCGGAGGAGTGGCATCGGCTCGCTCGCGTCGAGGCAGGCCATCACGTGGCCCCAGACGTCGAACGCGTGCCACTTGTTCTGCACGCACCCGACGCCTTCGAGGAGCTCGGGGCACGTGATCTCGAGGACGCCGGTGCGGCGCATGGCCTCGAACGCCACGCTCGGCTTCCGCGCGCGCATGCTCTTCAGCCACTCGTCGCGCACCCGCTCGGCGCTCACCCGGCGGAAGGTCACGAGCGATCGCGGCTCGCCCATCGCGCGCTCGGTGTCGGGATCGATCGTGAACTCGAGCGTCGCCGAGAAGCGCGCGGCCCGCAGGATCCGGAGCCCGTCCTCGCCGAAGCGTTCGCGCGGCTCGCCCACCGCGCGCACCACGCGGGCGTCGAGATCACGCTTGCCGCCGAACGGATCGATCAGGTGGCCGTCCACGGGATCGAGGGCGATCGCGTTCACCGTGAAGTCGCGCCGCGCGAGATCCGCGCTGATGTCGTCGACGAACTCCACCGAGTCGGGCCTTCGTCCGTCGCTGTACGCGCCTTCTCCACGCAGCGTCGTCACCTCGTAGTGCACGCCGCGCAGGAGCACCGTGACCGTGCCGTGCTGCAGGCCCGTGGGGATGACCTTGCGGAACATCCGCATGACCTCCTCCGGCCGCGCGTCGGTCGCGACGTCCCAGTCCTTCGCGGGCTCGCCGCGCAGGAGATCCCGCACGCAGCCGCCTACGATCCAGCCCCGCTTGCCGTTGTCGCGCAGGCGGCGGCAGATCCCGAGCACGTCTTCGGGGACCTTCTCGATGAGGTGAGCGACGCCTTCCACGGCGCTCGGCTTTACCACGCTTCGGGCGCGGCGATACCCGTCACGGCTTGTTGGTGCCGCCGTGGTAGGGGTCCACGACGTCGCCGCCGCTGTTGCCCCCGGAGCTGCTGCCCTTCTTGCTCGTGGGCAGCGGGCCGCCTACGTGCGCGCCGGCCTTCGTGGTCAGCGGGCGCGCGGTCCCGGCGTCGGTTGTGGCCGGTGTCGTCCCTGCGGTCGCGGCGAGCTTGACGGTCTGCTTGTCCTGCGAGCCGTCGAGCGTGATCGTCTGCGAATCGTAGCCCTTGGCCTTCACCTCGAAGGACACGGGTTTGCCCGGCTCGACCTCGAAGTTCGCGGGGAACGTGAGCAGCTTGCCCCCGTAGGTCGTCGATGCGTTCGCGTCGCGCGGATCCACGTCGACGAGCACGATCTTCTTCGCGGCGCTCGTGGCCGTGGGCGCGGGCGGCGCTGTGGCGGATTGCGCCGTGACCGCGCCGGGATCGGTCTTCTGCGCCGGACCGCTGAGCAGGATGAGCACTGTGCCGAGCGTCGCGCCCATGACCGCCGCGCCGACCGCGACGAACCGGAGCCAGGGCGATTTCTTGGTTTTTTCCGCGACCCCGTCGGGCACGGAGGCCGAGAGCCCATCGGGCCGCGAGGCCATCTCCGCGACGGCCTCGGGCACGTGGCCCTGCTGGAAGCGCTGCAGATCGTGGGCGAGCGCGGCCATGTCGGGGTACCGATCGTCGGGCACCTTCGAGAGGCACTTGAAGATGATCGCCTCGAGATCGGCCGGGCACGGGGGATCGAGGCCGAGCTTCGCCAGCGGCGTGGGCGGCTGGTACATGTGCTGGCTCAGGATGCCCATGAAGTTGTCTGCGACGAACGGGAGCTGACCGCTCACCATCTCGTAGAGCATGATCCCGAGCGAGTAGATGTCGGTGCGGTGATCGAGCGGCGCGCCCGCGGCCTGCTCGGGCGACATGTAGTGCGGCGTGCCGAACACCGCGCCCGCGCGCGTGAGCTTGTTGTCGCCGCTCGTCGCGACCTTCGCGATGCCGAAGTCGAGGATCTTGACGAACTCTTTGTCGATCCCGCGCTGGATGATGAAGATGTTCTCGGGCTTGAGATCGCGGTGGATGATGCCGCGCTCGTGTGCTGCCGCGAGGCCGTTCGCCATCTGGATCGCGATCTTCGCGATGAGATCGGGCTCGAGGCGCTTGGCCTTGTCCTCGTTGAGCTGGATCAGGCTCTTGCCGTCGAGGAACTCCATCACGAAGTACGTCGAGCCGTCCGGCAGATCCCCAAAGTCGGAGATGTCGATGATGTGCGGGTTGCCGATGCTCGACGCGGCGCGCGCCTCCTGCAGGAAGCGCTCGAGGATCTCGCGGTCGCGCGCCATGTCGGAGCGCAGAACCTTCACCGCGACCTTCTTGTCGATGACCTTGTGGCGGGCGAGGTAGACGAATCCCATGCCGCCTTCACCGAGCAATTTTTCGATCTTGTAGCGGTGATCGAAGGTCGTGCCGATGTACGGATCCTTCGAGCCCGGCGGGCGCTCCGCGTCGACGTGCGCGGGCGGCGGGATGTCGGGGTCCTGCTCGCCGCGGCGCGACGCGGGCAAGAGATCCTCGAACGAGCGGCGCGAGTTCGGCTGCGGTTCGTCCGGGTTCGAGCTGAGCCTTTTGCGCGGGGCTTCGCCGTCGGGCACCGAAATGCGGCTCCGACGCGCGCCGGTGTCGATCTCGATCTGCGACCTCGCGAGCATCGCGAGATCCGCATCGAGCGTTTCCTCTTCGATCTGGATCACCGGCGGCGGCGCAGGGATCGAAGGCGACTTCGGCATCGCCGGCGGCGGCACGCTGGCCTTGGCCGGAGGCGGCACATTCGCAGGGTTCGTCGCGGCCGCAGGCGGCGCGGGCGGCGCGGGCGGCGCAGCCGACGGCTTCTTCAACGACGGCAGCGTCGCCGGGCGCGGGATGCCGGGCGCTGCAGGACGCGCCGATCCCGCGGGGATCGGCGGCACCGGAGGCGGCGGCTTCGTCCCAGCGGCGGGCGTGGGCGCAGCAGCGGGCTTCCCGCCCCCAGGTTGGGGCGAGCTCCCCGCTGCGACTTTGGGAACCGCAGGCGGCTTGGGCAAGGCAGGGGGCTCGTTGTCCGGAGGAGACATGCAGGAGATCGCAGATAGATCAGGAAGCTAGGGGCCATCGTAGCAGGACGCGGCGAGCACGAGAAGAGCGTGGAGGACGTCTGTCCGGTCCAGGCTGGATTGGCTTTCAGGGACGATGTTCAGGTGTCCCCCGAAGCGCCCTCACCATCGCCCCGACGCGCTCCCGTGTCCGCCCCGAAGCTCCCACGTGCTGCACCGCGCCCGTTCTGCTAGAGGCTCCGCCAGATGGGCTACCCTCTCGAGGTTGCGCTCCGATACCTGGGGAGCAAGAAGCGCGCGTTCATTTCGGTCGGCACGGCCTTCGCGATCCTGGGCGTCACGCTCGGCGTGGCTGCGCTCGCCACCGTCATGAGCGTGACGGGCGGCTTCCAGGCGCAGTTCCGCGAGAAGGTCCTCGGCGTGAACGCCCACGTGCTCGTGCTGAAGTACTCCACGGATTTCCGGGAGTACCGCTCGATCATGGAGCAGGTTGCCAAGGTCCCCGGCGTGCGCGCGGTGGCGCCGTTCAGCATCAACCCGATGATGCTGACCCACGGCGACGCAACCGCCACGGGCGTACTGCTCAAGGGCGTCGATCCCGCGTCGAGCCTCGGCGTGGGCATGCCGGAGGGATCGCCGTTCGTCCTGGACTTGCCGAAGCAGGTGAAGTTCGGGTCCCTCAACGGCCTGCGCCTGCCCGGCGCGAAGCCGCCCGAGCGTCGGAGCAGCGGGCCCGACCTGCCGCCCGTGCCCATTCTGCCGGACAAACGGCCGCTCGATCAGGACGCGGGCGCGGACGGCGGCTCGGGCACGCAGGGGCTACTCCGCGCGATCGAGGAGGATCTGCGCAAGGCCGAGAAGGCACCCGCGCCCGACAAGGAGAAGCTCGAGCCGAGCGGCGGGGGCATCGAGGAGATCCTCGCGATCGAGGCCGGCAAGCTCGGCGGCGCGGACAAACCCAAGGACGACAAACCCGGCGCGGACAAACCGGCCGACGAGAAGGTCGCGGCCGCGGACGACAAGCTCGCCGCCGACGCGCCCGTGGGCTCGGTCGAGCCCGAGGGCGGCTACGCGAGCAAGCTGCCGGACGATGACGACGTGCCCAAGGAGGTCGATCCCGACCTCTGCGCCGATCCGGTCGAGGTCGCGAAGCTGCCCGGCATCGTCGTCGGCATGTCGCTCTCGAACACCTTGAAGCTCGAGCTCGGCGACTGCGTCACGGTCACCTCGCCGACGATCGGCTACTCGTACTCGGGCGGGTCGCTGAAGCCGCCCGTGGCCAAGCGCTTCCGCGTCATCGCGCAGTTCGAGGCCGGTTTCGATCAGTACGACTCGAAGCTCGTCTACACCGACCTCTACGAGGCGCAGGCCTTCTACGATCAGGGCGACACCGTCACCGGCGTGGAGATGAAGGTCGACGACATCGACCAGGCCAAGCCGATCGCCAAGCAGATCAGCCACAACCTCGCCAGCGGCCTCTACCACACGATGGACTGGGAGGAGCTGAACCACGGCCTGTTCACGGCCCTGCTCATCCAGCAGATCCTCATGAGCGGCGTGCTCGCGCTGATCATCGTCGTCGCCGCGTTCACCGTCGTGGCCACGCTGATCATGGTCGTGCTCGACAAGACGAAGGAGATCTCGGTCCTCAAGGCGATGGGCGCGACGGACGGGGAGATCCTGCGGATCTTCCTCTACCAGGGCGGGATCATCGGCCTGCTCGGTACGACGTTCGGGCTCTTGCTCGGCGTGGCCGTCTGCAAGGGCCTGCTCGTCTACGGCTTCCCGCTGGATCCGAAGGTCTACTTCATCTCGGAGCTCCCCGTTCAAGTGCGGCCGCTCGAGTTCATCATCACGGGCGCCATCGCCATCGTGATCTGCCTCGTCGCCACCATCGTGCCGAGCCTCTACGCCGCCCGCCTCCGCCCCGCCGAGGGCTTCCGCGCCCAGTAACGATCACGCGCCGATCGGCAGCGTGAACGAGAACGTCGTCGTCTGGCCAGGCTCGCTCTCGACCCGCAGGACGCCGCCGTGCGCCTCGACGAGGCCGCGGCAGATGTAGAGGCCGAGCCCGAGCCCCTTGATCCGGGACGTACTCGCCATCCCCCGCTGAAAACGCGAGAAGAGCCGCGGCATGAGCTCGGGATCGATCCCCGGCCCCTCGTTGCACACGCTGAGCACGATCTCTGCCGGCTGCACCCGGACCCGGATCGCGATCGGCGTCCCGGGCTTGCCGTACTTCACCGCGTTCGAGACCAGGTTCTCCACCACCTGCTGGATGCGCCCCGCGTCGACGTGCACGAGCGGCACGTCCCGATCGATCGAGAGCCAGACGCGCGCGCGCGCCTCTTCGTCGGCCATGTCCTCGACGATCTGCCGGAGCAGGGCCGGCAGGTTCGTCGGGGCGCAGACGAGCTCGAGCTTGTGCGTGTCGAGGCGCGACAGGTCCGAGAGATCGTCGGTCATGCGGATGAGCCGCTCGGCGCTCGACCGAATTCGCTCGACCTTGAGCTTCACGGAAGGCTCGGCGACGCAGCGGACGAGGAGCGCCGCGGTCGCGAGGATCGTGGTGATGGGCTGCCGCAGATCGTGCGCGACGATGCTCGTCCACTCCTCGCGCAGGCGCGCGAGCTCCTTCATCGCCGTGATGTCGCTGAAGAGGACCACCGCCCCCTGGATCGCGCCGGTCTCGTCACGCACGGGCGAGGCGTTGACCAGCGAGTGCATGCAGGTTCCGTCGGGCCGCTTCAGGATGAGCTCGCGGCCGATGATCACCTCGCCCTGCATCGCGCGCTCGACGGTCAGATCGCCGGGCTCGATCGGCGTGCCGTCCGGGCGCGTGACGAGCTTCCGCAGGTTGTCGAGGTTCGGCGTGGCGTCGACGAGATCACCGAGGATCTGGTCCGCCATGCGGTTGCGCGTGACCCGCGGCGACGTCACGCCCTCCCAGAGCTGGATGCCGATCGGCGAGCTTTCGATGACGGCCCGGAGCCAGCGGCGCTCGTCCCCGAGGGCCTTGAGCAGCGCCTCGCGCTCGCGCTCTGCCCGGCGCAGCTCCGTGATGTCCTGCACGACGCCGAGCACGCTGTGCGGTTCGCCCGCCTCGTCCCGCGTGAGCTCGGCCTCCACCCGGACGATCCGGAGGTCGCCGTTCGGTCGGATGACCCGGTGCTCGCACGCGAAGCGCTCGCCGTCCTCGATGAGCGAGCGGAAGCCGAGGAGGATCCGCATCCGGTCCTCGGGGAGGAGCACGCTCGCGAGCCTCTGCGGCGGCTCGGGGCCCGCGCGCGGCGGCAGTCCGAAGATGCGGTAGACCTCCTCGGACCAGTACGACACGCCCGCCTCCGCGTCCCACTCCCAGTGGCCGACGTGCGCCATGCGTTGCGCCCGCGCGAGGCTCTCGCGGCTCCTCCGGAGCTCCTGCTCGGCGCGGCGCTGCTCGGTCACGTCCTGGAGCGTGCCGACGACCCGCGCCGTCTTGCCCGCGGCGTCGCGCTCGATGTCGGCCTCCTGATGGAGGAGCCGCTCCTCGCCGTCCGGGCGGCGGATGCGGATGTCGACCGACAAGCTCCCGCCGGTCTCGAGCGCCGCCTCGTAGGCCGCGCGCAGGCGCGCTTGCTCCTCGGGGCTCATTCGCGCCGCGAAGATCGCGTTCGCGTCCGCGAGCGTGCGCGGGGAAGGGGAAGGGGAGGGCTCGAGCCCGAGCAGGCGGTAATACTCGTCCGACCAGACGACCTGGTTCTGCTTGATGTTCCAGTCGAGGCTGCCGACACGCGCGACCCGCTGCGCGCGCGCCAGGCTCTCGTGGTTGCGGCGGAGCTGCTCCACGGCGCGGTTGCGCGCCGTCACGTCGTGAAAGCCTGCGACGTGGCAGCCGGGGACCACGTTCGCCCGCGCGCGGTACTCGACGTCGATCGTGCTGCCGTCGCCCCGGACGAACGTGAACTCGCCGCTCAGGATGCCGTCGACCAAGAACCTGCGCCAGAGCTCCTCGAAACGCGCGGTGCCGTGGGCCGGCGTGAATTCGTGGATCGTGAGGCCCAGGATCTCCTCGCGGCTCCGGCCGAGCAGGCTGCAGGCCGCAGGGTTCGCTTCGACGAACCGGCCGTCGTCGTTCGCCACGAGGATGCTGTCGAACGTGGCGTCGAAGAAGTTCTGAAACGCATTCTGCCAGGCCTCGGCATTCGCTTCGGCCTCGCTTCGCGCGAGCTTTTCTTCGAGGACGCTCGCCGCGAGGATGGCCATGGCTTCGAGCGCGCCGCGGGTCTTCGGGCTGTTCGGTCCTGACAAACCCGCCACGAGTGTGCCGGCGCGTCCGCCGGGGAGGGCGACGGGCGCGGCAATGAAATGACGCGCCCCGCTCGCGGCGTGGGCCATGCGGACGTCCTCGGGAGCCGAGGGGGCCTCGGCGTCGGCGCCCTCGGTCGTACCGCCCTGGGCGACCCGAGCGACGAGGCTCGACGTGCCCAGGGCGATGCGGTGGAGCGGATGGGGCCATTCCGGCGGGCCGCCACGATGGGCGACGAGCTCGAGCACGCGCCTCGCGTTCGGCAGGTAAAGCAAGAGAACGTTGGCATCGAGCGCGCGGAGCGCCGCCGTGTACAGGCGCTCGAAGGGCTCCGCCACGGATTCGCGGGTCCAATCACGAGCGGCAGAGCCATCCATGGCGTGCGGCCCGAAGGCTTTGCCCATCCACGCTGGCCACGTTGTTCCCCTCCACTTGCTCACGTGAGCGCCGCTAGTTTGCTGAACGAACCATGAACCTAACACAAGCAGAATCGTTCGAGAACGACGCGGTCGAACGAGCTTGTCGAAGGTTTGGTCGCTCGCGTCCCCTGCCGGGGACGGCGGCTCGGCGGGCGCGGGGGAACGCGCTTCAGCCGGGTCGGTTGTAGTTCGTGTCTTCGAGCAGGATGACGTTCGTCTTCGAGCGGGTCTCGCCGACGTTCGTCACGTAGACGGCGGGCTTGTCCTGAACGGGGCAGACTTTTTCGCAGGCCCCGCAGCCGATGCAGAGCGAGGGGTCGACGTGCGGGCGCTGCACGTGCACGGTGGTCATCCCGGGCTCCTTGCCGTCCTCGCCCGCCATGGGCAGGCGCTTCGGGATGTCGACCTCCTCGACCCAGATGGCCTTGGGCGAGGTGGGGCAGAACTCTTCACAAACGATGCACGGCGTGGCCATGGCCCAGGGCAGGCAGCGGCCCTGATCATAGAACGCGGTGCCGATCGAGATGGCCTTCTGGCCGATGCCGAGCTTCTGGTCCTCGGTGATCTTCTGGATTGCACCGGTGGGACAAACCTGGCCGCAGAGGACGCAGGAGTGCTCGCAATAGCCGATGCGCGGAATGAGGATCGGGGTCCAGATGCCCTCGACGCCGGCCTCGAAGAACGCGGGGTGCAGGGCGTTGTTCGGGCAGACCTTCATGCATTCGGCGCAACGGATGCAGCGCTCGAGGAACTCGCGCTCCTCGACCGACCCCGGCGGCCGGATGACGCGGTGATCGTAGTTCGCGTCGATGACGTCGGCGATACGCATCGCCGGGATGACCACGGCGCCCGCGGCGGCCGAAGCAATGGCGGTGCGGCGGCCCGTGTCCGGCTTCGAGATCGTGCTCTTGCGGGTCGGGAGGAAGCGGAACTTGATCACGTCCTCCGGGCAGGCATTCTCGCAATTGAGGCACATGTGGCACTCGTCCTGGCGCCACTTCACGCCTCCCTGCGGCGAATCCGCGCCCTGGCAATGCACGAGGCACAGATTGCAATCGGTGCACTTGGCGTGGTCCTTCTCCATGCCGAAGAGCGCGAAGCGGGCGAAAACGCCGAGGAACGCGCCGAGCGGGCAGAGGACGCGGCACCAGAACCGCGGGATCACGCGGTTCATGAACAGGATCGCGACGAGCAGGATCCCGATGAACCAGGTCTGGTGGAAATAGAACTGCTTCGATTGCCAGACGGTCTGCGCCAGGAAATCCTGGGCGCTGTCGGCGGCGGCCTGCACGGGGCGCACGCCGGTCTGGCCCGTGGCCATGCTGGCGACGCCCGTGATGTATTGGAGGGCCGGGACGACGCCGAGGCCAATCGCGCGGACCGCGACGCAGATCGGATCGAAAAGGCCGCCGATCGCGCTGCCCGCGACGCTCGCCGCGAGGAAGGCGTAGAGCAGGTAATACTTCACCTGCTGGCGCGGCGCGGTCTTGTTCGATTCGACGCGCTTGTTGCCGCGCAAATAACGGGAGGGGAAGATCCAGCCGAAGAAATGGTGGAGCGTGCCGAACGGGCAGATCCATCCGCAAAAGACGCGGCCGAAGACGAGCGTCACGCCGAGGAGCCCCACGGACCAGGCGAGCCCGCGGTAGACCGTGTGCGTCGAGAGCAGCGTCATCGCCGCGACGAACGGGTCGGCGAGGAGAAACGCCTCGACGGGCAGGGGCAGGCGGACCGCGGTTTCGGCGGACGCAAACGAGCCGCGGAACGCGGTCTGGAAGAGGAAATAAAGAAACAGCGCGAGGAAGCCGGCCTGCGAGACGCGACGCACCCAGACGAGGATGCGGATCGACAAACGCGCCTCGATGCCCGAGCCGGCGCGCCCTTTCACCTTGGCGGGCTTCGCGGGCGGAGCCTTGGCCGTTCCGACGACAGCGGGAGCGGCCATCGTCAGACCTCCACCCAGCGCAGGTCTTTCCAGTGCATCGTGCCGAGCCCGCGTTCGTGGCCCATGCGCAGGTACGGGATCTCCTCGGGCGAACGGCCGATGAGCTGGCAGCCGTACGCGTCGGCGGCGACCTGATCCGTCGAGGCGAGCAGCGTGCGCATCTCCTTGGCGTCGGCGATGTTGCCGCCCTGCGGGCCGTTGCGCACGAGCACGCGCCAGGCGTCGACGATGGTGAGCGTTGGCTGCATGAACGTCGCGAGATCCGCGATGGAGACGTCGATGTTCTGGTGCAGTCGGTTTCTGCGTCCGCCGAGCGAGCCGTACCAGTTCTTCATCGCCGCGGTGTACTTCGAGAGGTTGTGGTGCTTGGCGATGGGGATGTTGATGACCTTGTCCGCGTTGATGAGCGGCGTGTAGACGGGCCACTCGTCGAGGACCTCGCCCTTGAGCCGCATGCCGCGGAAGCGGTGCGCCGCGGGGAGCACGACCTCGGCGCCGACGTCGTACGCCGCTTTCCAGATGCCCGAGCGCTGAAAACAGCGGTTCGGCTCGTTGCACGAGGCGTCCGTGACCACGACGCGCTTGGCGCCCGCGTCGTAGGCGAGCTTGACCACCTCGGCGACGACACGCGGGTTCGTGTTCGCCGCGTGGATCGGGGTGCGATCCCAGCCGATGTTCGGCTTCACGACGACGATGTCGCCACGCGAGATGAAGCGGTTCATGCCGCCGAGCGCGGCGATCGCCTTGCGCACGAGCGCCTCGGGCTCGGCCTCGTTCTTCGCGATGACGAGCTTGGGCAGCTCCGCCGGCGCGTCCTTGAGCCGATAATCCCGCGTCTGCGGCCGATCCTTCGAGGGGCCCTCGGTGATCGAGCCACGATCGAAGCGCGTCTTCGCGAGAGCCGCGGCCCCGCCGAGCACGAGCCCCGCGGCGGCGAGACGCTCGATCATCTCACGGCGCGAAATGTTACGCATCGGAAGATTTCCTACGGATAGCAAGGCCGCGCCGGAGGAACAAGCGGGCCGCGCTGTGGAGAAGCTAGTGGGAGGAGCAAGGGTCGTCGACGAGGATCGACCGCAGGGAAGCAGCTACGGGGCCGGCGGCGCGGGCGGCGCAGGCGGCGGCGGTGGAGGCGGCGGAGGCGCTGGAGGCGGCGGAGGGGGAGGGGGCGGGCCCACCGAGGCGATCGACGTGAGGGACGGCGAAGGCGAGACGGAGGCGGAGCTCGCGGGGCTCGTCGCGCCGGCCCCGGAAGACTTCACCTCGGCGCGGAGTTTCTCCCGTTCGTCGCTACACGCCTTCTGATCGGCGACGCATCGATCGCGCTCCTCGCCGAGCTTCTTCAGCTCCTCAGCCTTCTTCTCGGCGAGGGTGCGCTGCTCGTCGCGTTCGTTTCCGAGGGCGACGCGCTGTTTGTCCCACTCGGCCTCGCGGCGCTTCCACTCGGCCTCGGCCTTCTCGGCGGTCTCCTCGCACGTCTGCAGACGCGCGGCGCTCTGATCGCGGACCTTCTTGATCTCGATGGCGCAGTCGAGCTCGCTGCCCGACTCGCAGAGCTTCATCTGCGCATCGAGCTGCTCCTCGAAGAGTTTTTTGTCCTTGCTCGCGGACGCCTTGCACTTGTCGACGTCCGTCATCGCCGTCTTGTAGGAGGCGTTGCAGATCTCGACCTGATCGAACTGCCGCGCGCCCTCGGCCCGCGCGCGTTCGAGCTCCGTCGCGAGCTTCAAGGTTTCGCGCTTGGAGAAGGCGACGACCGCGCCCGCGGCGGCGAGGAGCAAAAGCGCGCCCGCCGAGACGCGGAAGGCCTGGAGCGAGGCGCGTTGCTTCTGGCGCTGTCGTTCCTCGGCGCGGGCGATCTCGCGCTCCGGTTCGAGCAGGACGTCGAGCTCCTCGGCGAGCTCGCTCATGGCCGGACGTTCCCGTGGATCGTGGGCGAGCCACCGCGCGAGCGCCCGATCGATGAGCTCGCGCGCCTCGCCCCGCACCTCGGCGAGCGTGCCGTCGGGCAGCGGATGCGTCGCACGGACCTCGAGCGCCCGTTCGAGATCGTCCATCGTGTTCGCCGTGGAGCCCGGGTAGCGATCCTCGCCGACGAGCGAGACGAGCAGCGTCGCGGCGAGGCAGTACGTGTCCATCTTCTCGCTGATGGGCAGAGCCGCGAGGTTGCCCCTCATCGCGGCGAGCTGCTCGGGCGAGGCGTAGAGCGCCGTGCCCGCGACGAACGTGCCCTCGCACTCCGCCGCGACGCCGAGGTCGAGCAGGATCGGGTGCACGCGCCCGCCGAACGTGGCCAGGAAGATGTTGTCCGGCTTGATGTCCTGATGCCGAAGGCCGGCCCCGTGCAGCGCTTCGAGGCCGCGGGCGATCGCCAGAAAAACGTCGTGCGCCTCGCGCAGCCCGAGCGGTCCGCGTTCGAGCCGCTCGGCGAGGGTCTCGCCGCGGTAGACGGGCATCGTGAGCCACACGTACTCGGGCGTCGTGCCGTGGTCCTTCATCTGGACGACGTTCGGGTGGCCGACCGTCGCCAGCATGACGAGCTCACGCTCGACGTTGCGCCCGGCGAAGTGCGAGCGCGGCAGGATCTTCAGCGCGACCTGGTGCTCGGGGACGTCCTCGCGCTGGGCGACGTAGACCTTGCCGAACATGCCGGCGCCGAGCAGGCGCTTCAGCCGGTAGACGCCGCCCACGACGTCGTCGATGGTCGGCATGACGACCACCGAGGGAGGGCTTTGGCTCTCGTGCGGGGGGGCTCCGGCCCGCTGGGAGTCGTCCACGACGGTCACGGCGTAGGCGTGCACGGTGACGGTGGCGCGGAGGTTCGAGCTCTTCACGGCGAGAACGAGCGTACCGCGAGGGCTCCCCGCGCCGCGAGAAAGCAGCAGCGCGCCCGCCCTGGCTCGGCGCGTGCAAGCCCCTCGGGCAGGCCCCGGCGACCGAGCAAGGAGGTGCCGCTCGGGGGCGAGATCTCCCTGGTTGCGCGGCTCGGGGTGAGCTTGCAACCTGCGCTCCCCAGGAGAAAAGGAGCATTCATGACGACGGGAGCGAACCAAAAACTGCTGGTCCCCATCGACTTCGAAGTCGCCTCGGCCAAGGCGCTCGCGCTGGCGAAGGATCTCGCCGCGCGCCTCGGTGGCCAGGTCGTGCTGGTGCACGCCTACCAGCTCCCGGTCTACACGTACCCGGGCCTCGAACCGACGCTCTTGCCCGGCTTCCACACCGAGGTGGCTGCGGCGGCGCAACGCGCGGTGGAGCAGCTCGCGAAGCAGGAAGGCGTGGTCGCGGTGCTGCGCGAAGGCGATCCCGCGACGGAGGTGCTCGCGGCGGCGGAAGAGCTCGGCGCCACGATGATCGTCATGGGCACGCACGGGCGCACCGGCGTCGCACACCTGATCCTCGGCAGCGTGGCGGAGAAGGTCGTGCGGAAGAGCCCGGTCCCCGTGGTGACCGTGCGGGCGGACTGAACGACCCGGGGGGGCCTTCATGCCGCAGTACCGTGTCGCGGATCTCGGTCTCTTGCCGAACGTCCTCAGCGCGTTGCGCCTTCCGCTCGCGGCGATCTTCCCGTTCGTCGTCGACGACGCCCGGGCCGCGCTCGCCGTGCTGTTCGCGGCCGCGCTGACGGACGTGCTCGACGGCTGGCTCGCGCGGCGCCGGGGTCAGCTCACGGCGGTCGGCGCGGTCGTGGATCCGATCGCGGACAAGGTCTTTGCGGTGACCGTCGTGATCACCTTGCTCTACACGCGGCGTATGCCCCCGTGGGCGCCTCTGGCCTTGCTTTCGCGGGAGATCCTGGAGGCGCCGCTGCTCGCGTGGGTGCTCGTAAGTCCGAGGTTCCGCGGCGCGCGGCGGGCGGGAGCGCGCTCGAACGTGCCTGGCAAGCTCGCGACCTGCGTGCAGTTCGTCGCGGTGGTCACGGCGATCGCGGCGCCCGATCTCGTGGAAGGCGCGCTCGTCGCGTCGGCGTGCGCAGGGACCTTGGCGGGCGTGTCGTACTGGACGCGCGAGATCGATCGGGCACGGAGGCTCGCGGGCGGGGCGCGGCGCGGCCCCTGAGGCGCACGAGCCCCTTCGCTCGCGACGCGGGCGCATGTAACGTGCTTGATCGCCATTCCAAGGCGCTTCCGCGACCAGGACGAACGATGCGACCGAACGTGCTCCTCGCGCTCTCCAGCGTGATCCTCGGGCTCCTCCCGGCTTGTTACGCGGGCGCGCAAGCGCGGTCGTACGAGCCTTCGCGATCCATGGCCGACGCGAGTGTGGCCGAGGAGATCACGGTCGCCGGCGCCGTCGAGGGAGCGGGGGACGCGCTCACGGCGAGCGGCGGCGATGAGGATGGCATCTCGTACGCGAGCACGACGCCGGGCAGCCTCGCGCTGGGCCTGCGCAAAGAAGAAGCGAATGCGGCCCCCGCGGCGCCGCCCCCGCCCCCGCCGGCGCCGCCGTCGGGCAGCAAGAAGGACGAGGCGCCCGCGAAAGAGTCGCCCGTAGGAGGCGAAGCGAAGCCACGCGCGGAGCCCACCGGCAAGCAGCTCGAAGGCGACGGCACCGTGGCCGTCATGCGCGCGCCGATGCTCGTCTACACGGCTCGCGTGACCATGGCCGTCTACGAGGTGAAGAGCTCGCTCGGCGAGGTCGAGTCGCTCGCGCGGAGCCTCGGCGGCTTCCTCGCGCGGAGGAACGATCAGTCGATCACGATCCGCGTGCCGGTCGCTCGCTTCGACGAGGCGATCCGGCGCATCGAGAAGCTCGGCGACATGCTCTCGCGCGACGTGCAGGTCGAGGACGTGACCGAGGAGTACCACGACACCGAGATCCGCCTGAAGAACGCGCGCGCCGTGCGCGAGCGGCTCGAGCAGCTCCTCGCGAAGGCGACGAAGGTCGAGGAGTCGATCCAGATCGAGAAGGAGCTCGAGCGCGTGGCCGAGACCATCGACCGGCTCGAAGGGCGCATGAAGTTCCTCCGCGATCGCGCGGCGTTCTCGACCATCACCGTGACGTTCCAGCCGCGGAGCTCGGCCGAGCTCGGCAAGCGTCGCTTCAACCTGCCCGTGCCCTGGATCCACGAGCTCGGCCTCGGCCGGCTGCTCAACCTGTAACGGAGCTTTTCGTGCGATTCCGACTCGAGTCCATCGCTCTGTTCGCCCTGCTCGTCGTCTCGGCCTGCCGTCCCTTCGAGCCGGCCACGCCGCCCGGGTTCGTCGAGCTCGAAGATCGGTACGGCCGCGCGGAGTACCGCGCCACGACGGCCGACGGTGTGGTGCTCGGCGCCCGCGCGTTCGACAACGATCCCAAGGGCGAGCGCGCCTTCTGGGTGCGCGCCCTGGAGAACCGCATGCGCGACATGGGCGGCTACGCGCTGCTCGAAAAGCGCGAGGTCAAGGATCGCGCCGGCCTCACGGGGACGCAGCTCCGCTTCGGCCACGACGAAGGGGACGAGCCGTACCTCTACTACCTCACGATCTTCGTGACCGACGATCGCGTCTTCGTCCTCGAAGCGGGCGGTGCGCGGCCGCAGATGCAAAGGCTCGCCGAGCAGATCGATTGGTCGGTGAAGAATTTCCTCCATCACTGACGGGCCCCCGAGCGCGGACAGCCGCCTTGCTTGCGCTCGGCCCCTTTGCTACCCCGCGTCTGGTGCGTCACCTCCTCTCGTCCGGCCACAGGCTCCATCGCCCACGGCCAAGGTCGCTCGCCAGCGTAGCGTTCCTCTTGCCCGCGCTTCTCGCTGCGCCCGCCTTCGCGCACGGCGGAGGCGTGGCGAGCCCGCCGATCGAGGTCCCGCCGCCGCCGCCGGGCGACGGAGCGACGGCGCTCCAGATCCTGCGCGACGTCGAAGCCAAGGCCCAGGCTCCGCGCTCGAAGAAGGCGGTCGCAGACGCGGTCACGCGTTCGAAGAAGGCGCTCGAACGGGCGCACGGCGCGCGCGCTTCGGGGGACGCCCCGCACGCGCGGCTCCTCGACGGGCTCGCGCTCGAATGGGCGGAGACGGCGAGGGATTTGCTCCGCGCGGCGGAGGCCGAGCAGTCGGCCGCGGCCATTGCCGACAAGGCGAAGGAGGCCTCGACGCAGGCCGAGCGCGCGCGCGCTCTCCTCGAAGAGACGCAGGCCCGACGAGGCCGCGCCGACGCCGAGCTCGAGCGCGCGACGGCCGAGGAGAAAGAGGCCCGCGAGGCCGCCGCGAAGGCCGAGGACGCGCGCATCGCCGCGGGCAAGGGCAAGGACAAACCGGCCAAGAAGGACGACGCCAAGGCCCCGAAGAAGGCCGGCGGCGGCGCGGCCGCGGTCCCCAACAAGGGGAAGGGGAAGTGATGAAGCGAATGCTCCTCGTGGCGCTCGTCGCGCTCGCCTCGGCGTGCGCTCCGGTGCCGCGCCCGCCGATCCTCTCGGAGGTCGATGCCGTGCAGCAGGGCGCGGCGGCGAAGGAGGCGCGTGACCTCGCGCCGCTCGCGTATGCACGCGCCGAAAAACACCGGAAAGAAGCGCACGCTGCGTATGAGGCCGGCGACGTCGCGGGCGCGCAACTCCACGCCGAGTGGGCGCTCGCCGCGTATGCACACGCCCACACGCTCGCTCGCGTCGCGCGCGCGGAGACCGACGCGAAGAGTGCCGAGGCCGAGCTTGCCTCGCGTCAAGCCGAGCTCTCGTCGCTCGATGGTGAACAGACCCGCGCGTCCGCCGAGGTCGCGGCGCTCGAAGCCCGCATCAAGGTCGCCCGCGACGCGCAGCCCGTCGCGCCGTCCGGCCCCGCGGATGCGGCGCGCGAGAAGGCCCGCGTCGCCGCGGCGCGATCGCTCGCCCTCGAAGCCCGCATGCTCTGCACGGCGGCGCGCCTGCTCTTGCCCGAGGTGCCGGCACCGAAGGCGGACGTGCCCGCGCCCGTCGGCGCGCCGACCCGCGAGGCGCTCGTCGCCGAGCTCGACGAAGCCCAGCTCATCGCGAAGAAGCTCGATGAGTCGCTCGCACAGGCGGGCCCTGCGCCGATCGATCTCGCCACGCGCGCCCGCTCGACTTGCCTCTCCGCGCTCACAGACATGCGCCGCGCCATGACCCCGGTCACGCGCGCGCCCGGCGCGGGGGACGCGCTCCTCGGCGAGATCTCCTCCACGCGGGCGTTTTCGCCTTCACGCGATGATCGCGGCATCGTGATCACGCTGCGCAACCTCTTCGCCGGCGACAAGCTCACGCCCGCCGCGACCGAGCAGATCACGCGGCTCGGCAAGCTCGCCGCGCAAAACCCGCGCTTCCCGCTCGCGGTCGTCGTGCATCAGGACAAGGAGCCCTCGGGGAAGGAGCAGGCGGCCGTGAAGGCGCGCGCCGATGCCGTCGCGGCGGCGCTCAAAGGGGCGAACGCGCCGCGCGTCGACGTCGTCCTCGCGGGCGCGGCCTCGCCCGTCGTTGATCCTGCCGGCAGCGATCGGGCGCGCAATGCACGCGTCGAGATCGTCTTCGTCACTCCCGAGACATTCTAGTAGCATGCACCCGCGCGCGTCGTTTTCGCGCATGAGGTCCCGATGCGTTCGAGCTGGCTCGCTTCTCTGATCGTCCCTGCCGCCCTCGTGGCGACGCTCCCTGGGTGTGAGGACAACAGCAAGGAGCAGGAGCAGGCCGCGGGCTACGTGCTCGACAAGCTCGTGCCCGTCGCGAACGAGGACGCCGCGCAGGTGCGCCGCGGCTTGCCCGAGGGCGCGAAGAAGCTCGGCGAGGTCGTCGACAGTGATCCCGGGGCAAACCTCGTCGCCCTGCAGAAGGCCGTCCGCGGGGCGCGTGCGTCGGTGAAGGACCTCGACATCGCGAAGAGCACGTTCTTCACCTTCGTCGACACCACGGGCATCGCGCTGCGCAGCGAAGCCGATCCCGATCTGCTCGCGCAGAAGTCGGTCCTCTCCTCGTTCCCTTCGCTGAAGAAGGCGCTCGAGCCGAGCGCGGGCGTCGTCGAGGCGTGGGGCGAGATGCAGGAGATGCGCGGCGTGCGCACGGGGCCCGACACGCAGTGGGTCGTGGCGCATCCCGTGAAGGACAAGGAAGGCCAGGTGAAGGGCATGTTCGTCACCGGCTGGTCCTTCCGGCGCTTCGCGCTCCACCTCGAAGAGATGGCGAAGCGCGAGCTCCTCGATCGCGCCGCGCGCGAGAAGCAGAAGAAGGTCCCCATCGTTTACGTCTTCCTCGTCCGCGACGGGAAGGCCTACGGCGCGCCCGTCACGCCCGACGTCAACGCGCAGGCTATCGAGGGCCTGGATCTCGCGAACAAGACGCAGAGCGGACCCTTCCGAGGCGCCCTCGAGATCACGAACCGCTCCTACGGCATCGCGGCCCAGCGCATGCCCGATCTCGGCGAGGGCACGATCCTCTCCGTGATGGCCTCCGCCATCTGAAGCGTGGTTCGTCGTGGCGAACGAGCCCCCGCCCGCGCTTCCGGCCCGTGAGCCCGCGGCGAAAGCGCCACGCAAGCCTCGCTCGCGTCGCCGCCGCATCGCCGCGCTCGTCGTCCTCGCCGTCGCGCTCCTCCTCGCCCTCGATCAAGTCGGCGTGCGTGAGCTCTCGGGCCGCGACTTCCCACAGACCGATCCGCTCTCACCCACGTTGCGCGCGCATGTCGAGACGCTCGCCGCGCCCGCATGGGCCGGCCGCGTCCCCGGCAGCGAGGGCAACGCCGCGGCGGCTCGTTACCTCGCCGATGCGCTCGCCGCGGCCGGCGTAAAACCTTTCCCATCGCTCGGCGGCTACCTCGCGCCGCTCGCCGAGCCGAGCTCGCCGCTCGGGCACAACGTGCTCGGATGGATCCCGCCCGAAGGCCCCGGCGAGCCGCGCGGCACCATCGTCCTCGGCGCGCACTTCGATCACCTCGGCCAGACCGACGAAGGCCTCCTCCTCGGCGCCGACGACAACGCCGCCGCCGTCGCCGTTCTCCTCGGCGCGATCCCCTCGCTCCTCGCGCAGCACCCGCGCCCGTACGGCATCGCCGTCGTCTTCTTCAACACCGAAGAGTCGCCTTACTTCAACACCCCGCGCCAGGGCTCACAGCGCTTCGTCGCCACGCTCCCCAAGGAGATCGGCGACCTCGACTCGATTCGCCTCGCCGTCGTCCTCGACCTCATCGGCGGCGTCGTCTGGCGACGCACGGCGGACATGATCTTCGCGTCTGGCGCCGAAAAGACCCGTGGCCTCCCGGCGATCGTCGACGCTGTCCGCGAGCCTCGGCTCGACGTTCGCCGCCTCGGCATCCACGCGGTCGAGAACATCCCCGGCTACGCGCCGCAGCCCTTCTCCGACTACGACGTCTTCCGCGACCACGGTGTCCCGTTCCTCTTCCTCTCGAGCGGCCGCACGCCTCGTTACCACCGCGCCTCGGACCTACCGGACACGCTCTACTACGACCGCATGGCGCGCACCTCGCGCTGGATCGCCTCCCTCGTCGCCGCGCTCGCCGCGTCGCCCCCCGCGTTTTCCTTCGATCCGCGTGGCGAGGACTTCGCGGCCGATCGCGACACGCTCCGGTTCGCCTTCGACGCGGCCGTCAAGCCGTGGAGCTCGATCCCTGGCACGAGCCCGATCACCGCGGTGCGCATCCTCGGTGATCGTGGTCGCCTCGAGGCCATGGCCGAGCCGGGCCACGTCTGGACCCCCGAGGACGCCCGGGCGATCGAGCGCGCGAGCTTCCGCCTGCAGTGCTTGCTCTATCGTTTTCCGGTGTGCTTCACGCTCTGATCGCTTCGTGGTACGTTCGGCCCCGGAGATAACTCGAGACGATGCCCGCGAACATCGACCAGATGCTCAAGGTTTGCCGTGAGGTGATCGCCCCGCTCGTGCGTGCGGATCAAGGCGAGCTTTACCTCGTGGCGGTGGAGCCCGACCAGATCACGCTCCACCTCGCGGGGATGTGCGCGGGTTGCCCTGGCGCAAATCTCACCACGAAGGGCGTCATCGAGCCGGCCGTGCATGCGGTCGCGCCCTCGGCGCGTGTCGTCGTGACGAGCGGCATCCGCATCCCCGAAGGCGCGTCGCTCGTCACCTGAGCCCACGCGCCCGCGAAGGCGACGCTTCCATCCCCCTGAAAAGCGAAGGGCCCCGCGTTTGGCGGGGCCCTCGTCGGCTCACTTCTTCTTCTTGTTGTCGGCGGGCGGCGGAGGCGCGGGCTCGGGGTCGGGCCCGCGGATCGCGGCGGCCACGGCAGGATCGATGGCGTCCTCCTGCTTCGGCTTGTTCGGACGCAGCGACTCGATGTTCTGCATGGTCGCGTTGTCCTCGTACGCGATCGCGATCGCCGTCTCACCGCGCTCGATCAGACGCACGTGCGTCGTTGCGTCCTTCCAGTCGACGACGGTGGCGAACATCCCGAGGTCCGGGTTCGGCGGGATGATCCGGCCCGGCGTGCCGTACGTCGTGGAGAGCTTGACTGCGGACTCCTGGAAGTTCGCGCCGAGCGGCCCGCCCTTGGCGAGCTTGATCTCGTCGATGATCTTCCAGAGCTTGTCCTGGATGAAGAAGAAGTACCGGGTCTTGCCGTCCCGGGTCATCGACAGCATCCACTCTTTGTTGAGGTAGCTGTACTCGCCGCGGAGCGGCGAGTTGTCGACGGCCGTGGGGAGCTTGCCGAACTCGATCTTGCTGCGGCGGAAGGTGTTTTTCTCTTCCAGGAGCTGCGCGTCGAGCGCCCGCTGATTCACGCCGGGCGAGACCTTCTGGTAGAGCGGCTTGTAAGCCTCGTCGAGTTGCTTGTCGATCGCCTCGCCGACCTGCTTCGTCGTCATGCCCCACTTGAGCGAAGCGGGCTCGAGCGCGATGGGCTTCTTGGTGACGGCCGGGCCCGTCATGGCGGGCGCCGCCGCTTTCTTCTTCGCCTGCGCCTCGACCACCACCGGGGTGGCCGTTGCCGCGAGGCCGAACGTGGTCGCCAGGAGCGCTGCCCAAAGCTTGTTCACCTTCATCTCCAATCCTCCGCCCCGCCGGCCCGCGGCCGGCAACCGGGATCTACCAGATTTCTGCGGGAAAAGGGGCCCGCCGAGGTCTTCGGGGGGTTGGACGAAGCCCGCGCCGGATCGATGGAAAAGGATCCGATCGAGGCAGGAGCCTGCCAGCACTGACAGATCGGAGGGGACGTGCTAGGTCCAGGCCCGATGGCGCAGCTCTCGACGCGAACGGCCAGGCGGGCCAGGGCGGTCGCGTTCGGCGTGGCCCTCGGGGGGCTCGTGTCCGGGTGCGGCGCCGCGAGCGTCCAGGGCGACACGAACACCTCCGCGCATCCCGCCTGGCTCGGACACGACCAGGTCCTCTTCGACGACGTCGTCGACGCGGCCGCCCTCGGCCTCGGCGCCGACGTTTCGAACGCGCAGAAGGATCCGCTGCTGAAAGAGCGCGCGCGTGGTTCCGAGCTCGTCTCGCGGGTGCGCGTGAGCACGGTGACGGTGGAGTCGCTGGCCGAGGTCCGCACCTACCGCCTCGTTCTCCAGGTCGTCCCGCCGCCGTTCGTCACGCCGGCCTTCGAGCAGACGGCGTTCGAGCTCGTCATCGGCCCTACGGCCCCGTCCTACGGGGTCGCGCAGGCGTTCGACATGCGCCTTCGTGGCGCGTCGTTCATCGGCTTCCTCCGTCGCTTCGCCGGCGAGGGGGACGAGCCGAGCAGGCTTCACTGGCATCTGTCGCCGGACACCGCCGAGGTGGCGGCCGCCGTGACGGATGCCCTCGCCCTCGCGGAGCTGTCGGGATCGTGAGCAACGTCGGGATCAAAACGTTGAAGGAAGTGGAAGGGATGCGGGCCGCGTGCCAGATGGCCGCGGAGACGCTGCTCGACGTCGGGGAGATGATCCGCCCGGGGATCACCACGGAGGACATCAACCGCTTCGTCCACGACGACACGGTTCGGCGCGGCGGCTGGCCCGCGCCGCTGAACTACCACGGGTTCCCGAAGAGCGTGTGCACCTCGGTGAACGAGGTCGTCTGCCACGGCATCCCGGGCCCGCGGGTCCTCGAGCCCGGCGACATCATCAACGTCGACGTCACCACGATCTACAACGGGTTTTACGGCGACACGTCGGCGACGTTCTACGTGGGCAAACCCTCGTCCGCGGCCAAGCACGTGACCGAGGTGTCGCGGCGCTCGCTCGAGCTCGCGATCGCGCAGGTGCGTGAGGGCGCGCGGCTCGGGGACATCGGCGCGGCGATCCAGGAGTTCGCCGAGGGCGAGGGCTGCTCGGTGGTGCGCGCGTTCGTGGGGCACGGCATCGGCCGGGTCTTCCACGAGGCGCCGCAGGTCTCGCACGTCGGCAAACGCGGCACGGGCATGCGCCTGCGCGCCGGGATGTGCTTCACGATCGAGCCGATGATCAACCTCGGCCATCACGACGTGGAGGTCCTCGCGGACAAGTGGACGGCCGTCACTGCGGATGGATCGCTCTCCGCGCAGTTCGAGCACACGCTGGTCGTGACGAAGAACGGCTGCGAGGTGCTCACGCGCCGGAGCAGGAAGCTCGCGAACAGCGAGATCTTCGGGGATGTGTTTTCGGTCGCCGCCGCGGCCACGACGCGCTAACGGACCCTCGGTCCCATGTCCCTCGATGAAGCTGCGCGTGGCCGCATTGCGCCGTACGTCTCCAGCCTGACCGACGATGTCTTCGCTCTCTCGGGTTTGCCCGAGGAGGTGATCGCCGTCCTCTTTGCCTACTACTCGCGCAGCCGCGACGACCTGCGGACGAACCTCGCGCGCCTGCTCGCGGATCAGGAGCTCGACGTCGAGGAAGGCGTGACGACGCGTCCTTCGTTCGGGCTCGCGACGGAGAAGGCGCGCGCGTTCCACGAGAAGTGGGTCGTCGGCTACGGGCACGCGTCGGTCGCGGAGCACGCGGTCGTGCACCTCGCGATCGAGAACGTGAGCATCGTGGCCTCGAAGGTGATCGAGGACCTGCGGCTCGGCTCGTACACCGAGAAGAGCACGCGTTACGTGGTCTTCGATCGGAACAGTTTCGTGGACTTGCCCGAGCTCGAAGGGCCATTGGGCCAGACCTACCGCGCGAGCGCGGAGCGGCTCTTCACGACGTACGTCGAGCTCATGGCGCGCGTGATGGATGCGCTGCGCGTGCGCGTGCTGCGTCCGCCGGGCGCGTCAGAGGCGGCGCATGCAGCGGCGATCCGCGCGCATGCTTGTGATCTTTTGCGCGGGCTCTTGCCGGCCGGGACGCGGACGAACCTCGGCCTCACCGCGAACGCGCGCGCGCTCGAAGCGCTGCTCACGAAGATGCTCTCGCATCCGCTCGCGGAGGTCCGGAAGGTCGCGACGACCATGCACGCGGCCGCTCGCACCGTGACGCCGACCCTGGTGAAGTACGCGGGGCGGAGCGAGCACCGATCTGCGCAGCGCGCCGACGTGGGGGACAAGCTGCGATCGATCTACGATCCCGGCCCCTGGGACCCCGGCGCGACGAACGTGGTCGGGCAGCCGGTGCGGCTCGTGCGTCACGACAAGGACGCGCTCGAGCGGATCGTGCTCGCGCTCGCGTACGACAACAGCGAGCCGAACGTGCACGCCCGCGGGCTCACGGAGGCGATGCGGCACGCGACGTCGCGCGAGCTCGAAGACGTCGTGCGCGCGTCGGTAGCGCGTCGCGGCGCGCACGATCCCGTGCCGCGTGGCTTCGAGGCGACGACGATGACGTTCGAGCTGATGCTCGATTACGGCGCGTACCGGGATCTGCAGCGGCACCGCATGCTCCTGCCGGCAACGCAGCGGCTCACGTGCCGGCTCGGCTTCGAGACGCCCGCGGAGCTCGAGGAGCTCGAACTCGATCGGGCCTACACGGACGCGATGGTCGCGGCGTGCGACGCGTGGGAGGAGCTCGAGAGCAAACGACCGCTCGAAGCGCAGTACGCGGTGCCACTCGGCTTCCGGATCCGCACGCTCTGGACGCTCAACCTGCGCGAGCTTTTCCACGTGGTCGAGCTGCGATCGGCGCGGCAAGGGCACGCGAGCTACCGGCGCATCGCGCAGGGGCTGTTCCGCGCGGCGATCGCGGTGCACCCGTGGCTCGAAGGTCTCGTCCGCGTGGATCTCGGCGACTACACGCTCTCGCGCGCCTGACCGCAGCGTAGCGCCGGGGTTTCACCCCGGACCCGACCAGGGGTTGTCCACCCCTGGACCCGGACCAGCGCAAGCGCTGGACCCGGGGTCGATGAACTCTGCGCGATGCGCAGTTCATCGAACAGGCCGAGTCAAGACCGGCGACGGGCTTGCCAGTCAAAACCGCAGCACGGACGTGTCGGCTCGAGGGTAGGGCAGCACTGCTGTCTCAGCTGGCAACGCCGCTCGTGGTCTTCCCCGGGCCCGTCCGAGAAAACGCGCATCGCGCGGTTTCTCGGCCCTCGGTCCAGGCCGTGCCTGGTCCGGGGTGAAGGGGGCGGACAGCCCCCTTCTGGGGTGCGGGGCAAAGCCCCGCGCATCCCTGTGGAACCACCCTCAGGAAGCGCGACCCTTCGCGCCGCGCTTCGGACTCGCGGCGGCGGCCGCCGAACGCGCCTTCGCCTCGTCCAGCATCTCGGAGGCCGCCTTCAGCGCGCTCGGGCCGACCTTCGCGCCCGCAAGCATGCGCGCGACCTCGGCGACGCGATCCTTGCCTTCGACGCGCTTGACCGTGCTCTTCGTGATCGGCCCGTCGACCTGCTTCGACACCACGAAATGCGCGTCCGCGAAGGCCGCGATCGTGGCGAGGTGCGTGATGCAGAGGACCTGGTGGTGCCGCGCCACGTCCGCGATTGCGCGGCCGATCTTGTCCGCCACCGCGCCGCCGACGCCGGCGTCGACCTCGTCGAACACGTAAAGCCCCGCTGGCCCCGACTCCGCGAGCGTGCGCTTGAGCGCGAGCAGCGCGCGCGAAAGCTCGCCGCCCGAGGCGATCTTGCGCAGCGGGCGCGGCTCGATGCCCTTGTTCGGCGCGATGAGGAACTCGACACGGTCGATGCCGTCGCGGCCGAGACGTGCCCCGTCGACGACGAGCTCGGATCGGTCGCCCGAGAGCGGCGCGACGTCGACGATCACACGCGCGCCGCCCATGCCGAGATCGGCGAGCTCCCCGCCGATCGAAGCGCCGAGCTTCTCGCCTGCCTCGCGCCGCTTCTGCGAGAGCTGCCGTGCGCGCTCCCCTGCCGCGCGAAGCAGCCGATCGCGCTCGTGCTCCAGCGCTTCGAGCTTCGTCTCCACGTTGCCGAGCCCTTCGAGCTCCGCTGCGATCCGCGATCGCGCCGCGATGACGTCGTCGATCGTGGGCCCGTGCTGCCGGAGCAGGCCTTCGAGCCGGTACATGCGGTCCTCGATCTCCGAGAGTCGCGACGGGTTCGCCTCGGCGCGGTCGGCGTATCGCTCGACCTCGCGGGCGATCTCGCGAAGCTCGGAGAACAAACCATCGAGCGAGTTCGCAGTCGCCTCGAGGGACGGATCGAGATCCGCGGCGGCGCGCAGATCCTTCGAGAGCTTCGCGAGCTCGTCGCAGATCGCGTGCTCGCCTTGATCCAGCCGCGCGGCGGCGTGCTCGGTCAGCTCGCGGAGCCTTCCGGCGTGGCGCAACCTCTGTCGATCGGCTGCGAGCTCTTCGAGCTCGCCGGACCGCGGGGATACCGCATCGATGCCCTGGAGCTGGAAGCCGAGGAACGCCTCGCGCTCGGCGCGCCCGCGCTCGGCTTCGCGCACCTCGCGGATCTCCGCGACGACCTTCTCGAGCTTCTCGACCTCCGCGGCGAGCGCCTCGCGTGCGGTCGAGAGGCGGCCGAATCGATCGAGGTAGCCGAGGTGCGTCGAGGGATCGGTCAGTGCGACGCTCTCGTGTTGTGAGGCCACGTCGCAGAGCTCCGACGCGAGCGCTTGCAGCTCGCCCGCGGTGCAGAGGCGTCCGTTCAGGTACGCGCGTGATCGACCGTTTTGCTGCACCACGCGGCGGATGACGAGCTCGCCGCCCGACGACACGCCGGCCGCGTCGAGGGCCGTCGCGAGCCGCTCGCTGCCCGTCACGTCGAAGAGCGCCTCGACCTCGGCCTCGTCGGCGCCGGGCCGCACTTGCTCGGCGTTGCCGCGGCCGCCGAGCACGAGCGAGAGCGCGCCGACGACGATCGACTTGCCCGCGCCGGTCTCGCCGGTGAGCACGTTGAAGCCTGGCTCGAGGCGGAGCTCGAGCGAATCCATGAGGACGAAGTTCTTGACGCGGAGGGCGACCAGCACGGGGCCGGGAGGATAAAGAACGCCGCGAGAAACGTCGACGCGTTCCGCGCGAAGATCAGCGGATCGTGACCGACTTGCTCACGGTCACGGGATCGCCGGAGAACGGCGGGACCGAGGCGCTGCGGAATGCTGCGGCGATGCAGCCGCCGGTCGGCGTGCCGGCGAACGGCGGGCCGTTCACCTGCGCCTTCGTGGCGCGGCCGGACGGGGCGAACGTGACGCTCACGCGGGCCGTGCCGCTCGGATCCGTGGGCGCCCTGCAGCCTGCGGCCCTGCCGGCGGCGGCGCCGAGCGCGGACGATGCGGCGCCCCTGTTGAACTCGTTCCCGCCGCCCGAGGGCGCCTCGGGTGCGGCGGACTTGTTGTTCGCCGCGGCCATCGCGGCCGCGAGATCCTGCGCCTTGTTCCCCGTCGCGGCCTCGGCCGGTTTCGTCTCCGGCGTCTTCTCCTGCGGTTTGTCGCCGCCCGCCGCGGGTTTGTCGCGACCATCACCCTTCGCCGCTGCCTCCGTCGAAGAAGCGGCGCGTTTGTCCGGGGACGCCTCGGTGCCAGCTTTCGCCGCCGGGGTGTTCGTGGTCGGCGTGGGCGCCTGGTTCGTGCTCGCCGTCTGCAGCGCGGGCACCGTGTCATTCCCCGGGCTCGGTGAGGTTGTCGACTCGATCCCCACCGCGGCCGTCGACTCCTCCGTCGTCGTCGACGCGCGTTGCACCGCGAAAAACACGAGCCCTGCGAGGGCCGCGACGACCACGACTCCGATCCCGAGCCGCTTGCGATCGAGCTTCCCGCCCGCGGCCGCGACATCGACGTCGAGGTCGATCGCGTCCATCGACGACTTCGTCGCAGGCGCCGGCGGCGCCGTGACGGGCGGCGCGGCCAGGAGGAGTGAGCCTCCGTTGCTCGCCGCGTCGGTTTTTCCTGCGGCGGGCTCGACCGGCTTCGGCGCGGTCGTGAGATCTTTGCCGAGCCCGGACACGCCGAGTGCCGACACGTCGGGCGCCACGAGCGGCGTCAGCGACTGGTTGTTGAAGAGGCTGTTGCTCAGGTTGAACAGGTCCTCGTCGACGAGCTTCCGGCTGCGGCTGATCTCGCGCGGATCGGGCCGCGATCCGCGCTGAGCCGCCTTGTCCGCGGGTTTTTCCGGGGCGGCTTCGGGTTGCGCGTGCTTGGCCTCGTGCTTCTCGACATCGAAGACCTCGAAGAACGAGGGCCTGTCGTCCTCCTCCTCCTTCAACGTCGGCGTGCGCTTCGTCGTGGTCGGGACCGGCTCCGGGGTTTTCGTGAGCACGGGTTGCGAGGTCGCCTTCTCGCGCGGCGCCGGCGGCGGAGGCGGGATCTTCGGGTTGTCGGTGCCTGCGAGCGCGGGCGGCGGCACCGTCACGACCTCGGCTGACACGTCGAGGTCGAAGACGCTCGTCCGCTCGGGGATCGACTTCATCGTCTCTGGCGGAGTCTCCATGTTGCCCCCTGCCGTCTTCGTGTCGTTTTTCTTGTCGCTCATCGTGGCAGAACCTCGTGCTCGTCGGGTCCGGCCGGGTCTCCCGAGACCCCGGAGATCCAGTGCTCTTCGAGCCAATCGAGCGCGACATCCGCGCTGCGGAGCGCCGCGTCGACGGCCATCACTTGTGGATCCGGCGCACCCAGATCCTTGGCGTAGGCGCGCGCGTAGAGGATCCACGTCGAGAGCTCGTAGTGGTGCAGGAGCGGCCCGAAGCGATGCGTGTCGAAACGCGCGATCCTCTCGGCGGCTTCCTCGACGGAAGGCGCGCGCACGAGCGCGGTGCTCGCGTCGAAGAGCAGCTCGCGCAGATCCTCGAACGCCTTGTCCGGGTCCTGCGACACCTCGTCGAGCATCGCCTCGAACGCCTCTTCCGGCATGCCGGCTTGCTGTGCGGCCTCGGCCATCGCGGGCACCTGCGTCTCGAGGAACGCGGCGTCCGGCGCGTGGCCAAGCAAGCGACCGACGAGGTAGAGATCGAACGCGCTCGCGATCGACTCGCCGAGCAGGAGCGCCTCGGGGCTCTGGCTCGCCGTCGTGCCGAGCGCCTCGAGCGCGCGTCGCGTGACGTGATGCCAGCCCGCGTGCATCACCACGTCGGCGGGGATCGCGTCGCTGTCGAGAACATCACCGGGCTGGTCGGGCGACCAGAACGTGAGGTTCAAGAAGAGCGCGCGATCCCACCGCGCTTCCGGCGTGCCGGGCTTCGGCACGAGGAACGCGACGTGGTCACGCACGAGCGCGCGCTTGAGCTCGGCGTAGAGACCGATGTGTCGATACGAGCGCTCGTCCTCGATGCGGAGATTGTCGAGCGTGAAAGGTTGAAGTCGCACGGGAACCCGCGTTCAGGCTACGCGGACATCGGTCCCGGATCGAGGCCCACGCACGTCCGACACGATTTCCTCCCTGGGCTCGTGGTACCGGGCGAGCTGCCGGTGGAGGATCAGCCGGAAGACGAGCACCACGCCCACATCGTCGATCCAGGTGATGAAAGGCACGGCGTCGGGCACGAGATCGAGGGGCCAGACGCAGTAAACGACCGAAAGGACGACCAGCGCCTTCGCCCAGAGCGCACCTTCCCGGTCGCGGAGCAGCCGCCATGCCGCTGGCGCATCCCGGAGAAGAGGCACGAGCGCGAGCCCGCGAGCCTTTCCGGAGACCTTCTTGCCTTCGAGCTTCTGCGGGCGCGCGTCGGTGGTCTTTTTCACGACGGCCAACATGGTTCCGCTGTGCGCGGCTGCAAGGGGCGGGGGCAGGATCGCCGCGGGGCCACGCTTGAAAGTCCGTGCTGGTCGGGCATGATGCCGGTCCGACCTAGCCCGGCCAATGCCTTGGCGTAGGGCGTCTTCGAGGAGGCATGTCTTCATGATCCGGCTGCGGTCTTTTCTTCCGTTCGTGCTCGCGCTCGCTCCCCTGGCCGTAGGCTGTAAGAAGGACGAGCCGCCCGCGCCTGCGCCGGAGGCGAAGCCGTCGACGGCGGCGCTGCCGAGCGGGAAGGGCAAGCTTCCGCTGCGCACCCCGATCGCGCCCGTCCCGAAGTTCGACCCGCAGGCGATGAAGGACTACCGCCTCGAGGTTTGTTACTTCGGTACGCTCACCCTGCGTCAAGCGCGTGACGCTTACTTCACGAGCCTCGGCAAGGACGAACCGAGCGAGAAGAAGATCCCGAGCTTCGGTATCCCCGGCGCTCCCATGCCGCCGGCCCCGCCCACGCTCGCGAAGCCGGGCGGCTCCGCGGCGCCTTCGGCCGGCCCCGCGCCCTCGGCCGGCCCCGGTCCCTCCCATACGCCGAGCGCGCACGCGGGCCGCAAGATGGCCGAGATGGGCATGCGCGCGCCGCACGAGCGCAACGCGCGTGCTTGCACCGTCGCCGCCGGTCTGAAGGAGCCGCCGATGCCCGACGTCGATGCGGCGCTCGCGACGTTCGCCCCGTTCTCCCTGGAGCTCAGCCGCAACATCGCCGCGGCCAGCGTGTACTACCAGCGCGAGGAGTACACGAAGGACAAGTTCGAGCGCGGCAAGGAGCTGCACAAGAAGCTCGTCGCCGACTTCGCCAAGCTCGACGAGACCGCCGACAAACTCGGGAGCGCGATCGCCGCGTGGCGCAAGGATCACGCGGTCGACATGGCGAAGCTCGACGAGGGCGAGCGGCTCGTGCTCACGGCCTACGAAAGGGCGCGCGGGCTCGTCCTGTCGGTGCTCGCGAAGAAGATCGACGCGGCCGCCTACAAGGAGGGCGTCGCGGCGCTCGCGAAGGACGTCGAGGCCATCAAGACGTTCGGCACGAACAACCCGAACGATCCGTGGGCGAAGATCACGGTCCCGCCGCTGAGCGCGTTCCAGAAGGCGGCCGAGGAAGCCCAGGCGAAGATCAGCGACAAGGGGATCGAGCCCGACGCGTTCCTCTCGCTCGTCAACGGGTTCACGTCGGTCATCGAGGCGAAGCACCGCGCGCTCTCGCGCTCGCTCACCGCGAAGGGCCAGGTCGTCGAGCCAAAGGCGGGGCCGCCCATGCGGCAGATCCCGACGCCGGGGCAGCAGGTCGAGCATCCCGACGATCACGCCGGCCACGCTCATTGAGACGAGCTCCGCGGGGGCGGGCTCTCGGGCCCGCCTCAGCGCTCGCCGCGATGCCTCGAGATCGCGAGCCGATACAGCGCCTCGTACTGGCGGCTCGCGTAATCCCAGCCAAACGGTTTTTTCATCGACCGCCGCTGCATCGAGCGGAAATGCTCGGGGTGCTCGCGGTAGATCCACACCGCTTCGAGCACCGTGTCCGCGAGCACCGAGGGCGAGAGGTCGAGGAACTTGAAGCCCGTCGCCATGTGCTCGACCGTATCGTCGAGCCCGCCCACCGCGCGCACGACGGGCAGCGTGCCGTATCGCTGGCTGTAGAGCTGGTTCAGCCCGCAGGGCTCGTACCGCGAGGGCATGACGAACAGATCCGCGCCCGCCTCGATGCGGTGCGCGAGCGCGTCGTTCATGCCGAGGTACGCGCGGAATCGATCCGTCGAGTGGCTGAGCCGCGTGAAGAGATCCTCCGCCCAGCCTTCGCCAGAGCCGAGCACCACGACCTGCACGTCGTGGTTCAGCAGCGTGCCCAGCGCGCCCGCGAAGATGTCGATGCCCTTCTGGTGCACGAGCCGGCTGATGAGGCCGATGATCGGTACGTCGGGACGAACCGGGAGCCCCATCTCGCGCTGGAGCTCCGCCTTGCAGAAGGCCTTGCCTTGCAGATCGTCGGCGTCGAAATGCGCGGCGAGGTGCCGATCCGTCGCGGGGTTCCAGACCTCGTCGTCGATCCCGTTCAGGATGCCGATCACGTCGTTGCCGCGCTCGCGCAAGCAGCCTTCGAGCCCGTGCCCTCCTTCGCTCGTCTGGACCTCCAGCGCGTACCGCGGCGACACCGTCGAGAGCATCGTCGAGAAGTTGATGCCGCCTTTCAGCAGGTTCAGCCGATCGTAGGACTCGAGCGCGCGGTGGTGGAACACGTCCCAGCCGAGGCCGGTCACGGGCAACTCGTGTTTGTCGAACCAGCCCTGATAGCCCATGTTGTGGATCGTCAGGACAGACGCGGCACCGCCGAGCGGAGAGCGGGCGTCGAGCGTCTTCATGTAGATCGGCACGAGGCACGTCGGCCAGTCGTGCACGTGCACGACGTCGGGGATGAACCCGAGCGCGAGCGTGAGCCGGAGCGCGCCGCGCGAGAGGAACGTGAAGCGCGCGAGGTTGTCGCGGTAATCCCCGTTCGAATCGTTGTAGATGCCGCTGCGATCGTAGAGCTCGTCGTGCTCGAGGAGGTAGACGCGCGACGTGCTCTCGCCGAGCCGCGCCTCCCACACCGCGCCCCACGCTTCGCCGCCGCCCACGGGCACGCCGAGCGAGAGCGGCAGCCGTTTGGCCGGGTGTTTCTTCGCCACGCGGTAGCGCGGCATCACCGTGCGGACGTCGTGTCCGCGCGCCGCGAGCGCGATGGGGAGCGCGCCGGCCACGTCCGCCAGGCCTCCCGTCTTGGCGAAAGGGACGCACTCGGAGACGACGTTGAGGATGCGGAGGCGGGGCATGCGTTCAACCGACCGACGGTGCCGGCAGCCTACCACGGCTCGCCGCGTTGACGATCTTCACGAGCCTGTCGATCGAGCGTTCGAGACCAAGCGCCGAGGTGTCGATGATGTGGGCCGCGCGCTCGTAGAGGGCCCTTCGCGCACGCAGGATCGCGCGGAGCTCCTCCATCGCCGCCGGCCGGCTCGCCATGGGCCTCGCGTCGCCTTGGTCGATCACGCGCTGAAAATGGTCTTCCGGGCGCGCGCGGAGCCACACGGTCACGGCCTCGCGGCAGAGGAGCTCGAACGTCTCGTGATCGGTCACGAGGCTGCCGCTCGTCGCGACGATCCCGCGATCGCCGCGCGCCACGAGCCGCTCGAGCTCCTCGCGTTCGAGCCTGCGGAAGTACGCGGTCCCGTGCATCTCGAAGATTTCAGTGAGGCTCATCCCGGCCCGCGCTACGACCAGGCTGTCGAGTTCCACGAAGGGCAAACCAAGCCGGGCCGCCGCGCGGCTCCCGAGCGTGGTTTTTCCCGCTCCACGCAGGCCGAGCAGCGCCACGAGCGGGCCCTTTTCCGCCGCGCGTGGTTCGTCCGTGGGAGCGCTCGCGAGCAGCGCCGAGGCGGATGTATCGAGCGCGCGCGCGATCGCGTCGAGACGAACCACGGACACGTTCGCCTTGCCGCCCTCGACGAGCACCAGAAAGCGCTCGCTCACGCCCGACGCGGCCCCGAGATCCCGCAGCGTCAAACCCGCCGCGCGTCGCCGCTCGCGCACCCGCTCGCCGAGCGATTGCAGGAGCGGCGAGCCTGTGCCTTCCGCTTCCTCTGCACCCGCGTCGGGCTTTTTTCGGGCCGCCACATCATGCACTATATTTCATGAACGCAGCTCCGACAAGCAGTATATTGCTTGACAGCCCATCGCCCCGGTGGTGGAGTTTTCGGCGATGGGCATCGAGAGTGAAAGCAGCGGGGCCAAGGCGCCCCCCATCCGTTTCGAGACACATCCGAGCCGGTACAAGCACTGGAAGCTCTCGTTCGAGGGCTCGATTGCTCGGCTCGTGATGGATGTGGTCGAGGAGGCGCCGATGCGCCCCGGCTACACGCTCAAGCTGAACAGCTACGACCTCGGCGTGGACATCGAGCTCGCGGACGCGGTGGAGCGGCTGCGCTTCGAGCACCCCGAGGTGAAGGTCGTCATCGTCACGAGCGGCCAGCCGCGCATCTTCTGCGCCGGCGCGAACATCTACATGCTCGGTTCGTCGACGCACGCCTTCAAAGTCAACTTCTGCAAGTACACGAACGAGACGCGCCTCTCGCTCGAAGGGGCGTGTAGCGAGAGCGACCAGCACTACGTGGCCGCGCTGAACGGCGTGGCCTCCGGCGGCGGCTACGAGCTCGCACTCGCGTGTGAGAAGATCCTGCTTTGCGACGATGGATCGAGCGCGGTCTCGTTCCCGGAGACGCCGCTGCTCGCCGTGCTCCCGGGCACGGGTGGGCTCACGCGCCTCGTCGACAAACGCAAGGTCCGCCGCGATCTCGCCGACGTGTTCAGCACGCTCGCCGAGGGCGTTCGCGGCAAGCGCGCCGAGGAGTGGCGCCTCGTCGATCGTTCGATCCCGAAGAGCCGCTTCGATCAGGTGGTGATCGAGGAGGCAAACGCGATCGCCGCGCGCACGAAGGACAAGCAGGGCCCGGGCATCACGCTCGCCCCGCTCGAGGTGAAGCGCTCCGCGGACGGCAGCAAGTCGAAGTCCGAGTACAAGTACGTCACGCTCGTCGTCGACAGCCAGACGCGCGTCGCCGAGCTCGAGGTGCGCGCGCCCGACAGTGCGCCGGAGACCACCGTGGAGGCCCTGCACAAGAGCGGCTCCGACGTGTGGGCGCTCCGCGTGTTCCGCGAGCTCGACGATGCGCTGCTCGATCTGCGCTTCAACCATCCGGAGGCAGGCCTCGTGCTGCTCCGGACGAAGGGTGATCCCGAGGCCGTGCGCGCCGCGGACAAGGCGCTCCACGCGCTGCGTGACGACTGGTTCGCCCGCGAGATCCTGCTCAAGATGCGTCGCACGCTGAAGCGGCTGGATCTCACGGCGCGCAGCGTGTTCTCGCTCGTCGAGCCCGGCTCGTGCTTCGCGGGCAGCCTCTTCGAGCTGGCCCTCGCCGGCGACCGGACGTACATGCTCGACGGCGGCGACGAGCCGCCGGTGATCGGCCTCTCGCCGCTGAACTTCGGCCCGTTCCCGATGCCGAACGGCCTCACGCGTCTCGAGACGCGGTTCCTCCACGATCCTTCGGTCGTGAAGCGTCTGGAAGGACAAACCGAGCTCGTCGACGCGGACGCTGCGAAAAAACTCGGGCTCGTGACGTTCACGCCCGACGAGATGGACTGGGACGACGAGGTGCGGATCGCGGTCGAGGAGCGCGCGAGCCTGTCGCCCGACGCGCTGACCGGGATGGAGGCCTCGCTGCGCTTCGCCGGGCCCGAGACGCTGGAGACGAAGATCTTCGGGCGTCTGTCGGCCTGGCAAAACTGGATCTTCCAGCGCCCGAATGCGGTCGGCGAGCGGGGCGCGCTCACGATGTACGGCCGGCCCGAGCGACCCGAATTCGACTGGAGGCGAACGTGAGCTCTGTCGTCAATTCCGAGCGTATCCCGAACAACGTCGATCTCGCGTCCGACAAGAAGCTTCAGCGGGCGCTCGAAGCCTGGCAGCCGAGGTTCATCGACTGGTGGAAGGAGATGGGTCCCGAGGGCTTCCAGGAGGACCAGATCTATCTCCGCACCGCCGTGAGCGTCGATCACGAGGGCTGGGCCCATTTCGACTACGTGAAGATGCCCGACTACCGCTGGGGCATCTTCCTCACGGACCCGGTGGCCGAGCGGAAGATCGGCTTCGGCGATCACATGGGCGAGCCCGTCTGGCAGAGCGTGCCCGGCGAGTTCCGCAACGTGCTGCGCAGGCTGGTCGTGACGCAAGGAGACACCGAGCCCGCGAGCGTCGAGCAGCAACGTCTGCTCGGTCAGTCGTGTCCGAGCCTCTACGATCTGCGCAACCTGTTCCAGGTGAACGTGGAGGAGGGGCGGCACCTCTGGGCGATGGTGTACCTGCTCCACAGCTACTTCGGCCGCGACGGTCGCGAGGAGGCCGAAGCACTTCTCGAGCGTCGCAGCGGCAACCCCGACAAACCGCGCATCCTCGGGGCGTTCAACGAGCCGTGTCAGAACTGGCTGTCGTTCTTCATGTTCACGTACTTCACGGATCGCGACGGGAAGTACCAGCTCCTCGCGCTCGCCGAGAGCGGCTTCGACCCGCTGGCACGCACGACGCGATTCATGCTGACCGAGGAGGCGCACCACATGTTCGTCGGCGAGACGGGCATCCTGCGCATCGTGCAGCGCACCGCAGAGCTGATGAAGAAGAACAAGAACGAGGACGCGCGCGCCGAAGGCGGGATCGATCTGCCGACGATGCAGAAGTACCTGAACTTCTGGTACTCGGTGTCACTCGACCTGTTCGGCGGCGAGATCTCGTCGAACGCGGCAAACTTCTTCGCGTCGAGCCTGAAGGGGCGCGCGAAGGAGGAGAGCTACGAGGATCATCGCGCAGTCGACGGCGTCTATCCAATGGACGTGCCCATGACCGCAGGGCCGGGCGTGGTGACGGGCTTCCGGCGCGAGGAGGTGCCGCTGCGCAACGCAATGAACGAGGTGCTGCGCGACGAGTACATCGAGGACGCGCAGCGCGGAGTCGACAAGTGGAACCGCGCGCTCGCCGAGGCAGGGATCTCGTATCGGCTCACGCTGCCGAGCCGAAGGTTCCATCGGCGCACAGGGATCTACGGCGGGCTCTACTTCGACGTGCAAGGCAACGTGCTGGCGAAGGAAGAGTGGGAGCGTCGTCGCGACGAGTGGCTGCCGAGCGAGGCAGATGAGGCGTACGTGAAGAGCCTCATGACAGCGCCGATCTACGATCCGAAGCAAATGGCGAACTGGATCGCCCCGCCAAAGCACGGGATCAAAGGCCGGCCCGTCGACTTCGAGTACGTGAAGCGCACGGCTTGAGGCTCATCGGGAAGCCGCTGCGCTGGGGCGTTGCCCCAGGCCCCACCCGGGGCTGTCCGCCCCGGGACCCGGACCAGCGCAAGCGCTGGACTCGGGGTCGATGAACTGCGCGATGCGCAGTTCATCGAACAGCCGCTGACAAGACCACCAACGACCCTGCCCCCAAAAACGGCAACTCTTCCCGTCGACGTGTGGACAAGACCTTCGTGGTCTTGCCACGGGCCTGTGGGAAGAACTGCGCATCGCGCAGTTCTTCCCCCCTCGGTCCAGGCCGTGCCTGGTCCGGGTGCAGGGGCGGACAGCCCCTGCCGGGGTCCGGGGCAGCGCCCCGGCGCCCACGCCCCAGCTCAGCCTACGACGTGTACGGCGTGACGCCTTGCGCTTCGAAGAGCTCGGCGCGGGCTTCGGAGAGCTCGGTGTTCACCGTGCGCAGACGCTGCGAGAGGCCCTGCACGAAGCTCCAGAGCAGCTTCACCGCGAGCACGGGCTCGCGTCGCATGACGTTCATCATGTCCGTTCGCGTGATGACCATCGTGCGCACGGACTCGAGCGCACGCACCGTGGCCGAGCGCCGCGAATCGTCGACGAGACCCATCTCGCCGAAATAACCGCCTGTCATGATCGTCGTGATCGCGACGTTGTCCTTCTCGACGGCCACGCGGCCGCGCAGGATCACGTAGAGGTCCTCGCCCGGCTCGCCCTCGGTCACGATCGCCGCGCCGAGGGGGTAGCTCTTCACCTCCGAGATCGCGAGGATCTCGGCTTGCTCGCGGTACGTGAGGTGCATGAAGAGCGGGATGCCGCGCAGCGCCTCGTGCTTCGTGAGCGCCTCCGGCTCCTCCGCCGTCGCGCCGTGGAACGAGAGCACGATTGCTGTGATGTTGTCCCGGCCGCCACGCTCGTTCGCGAGGTCGATGAGCTGCTCTGCGAGGTTGTCCGGCACGCTCGCGCAGAGCAAGGGAACCTCCTCGTCCTCGATGTAGCCGTACAGGCCGTCGCTGCAGATCAGGAAAAGGTCGCCCGGCGTGATCTCCACGAGCAGCGTGTCGACCTGCACCGACTCCTGCGTCCCCACGGCCCGCGTGAGCACGCTGCGCAGGGCGCTCGTCTTTGCCTGCTCCTTCGTCATCGTGCCGTTCTTGATCGAGGCCGCGACGATCGTGTGATCCTCGGTCAGCCGGTTCGCCACGTCCTGGCGCAGGAGGTAGGCGCGGCTGTCGCCCACGTGCCCGACCACGGCGCGATCCCCGGCGACGGCGAAGAGCACCATCGTCGTGCCCATGCCGCGGAGCTTCGGGTCGTTCTCGGCCATGGTCCAGAGATCGGCGCAGGCGGCCTGGATGGCCGCCGCGACGAGCTCTTGCGCGGCGATGCGGTTCTCCTGGGAGGGGTTTTCCGAAAAGCGCGTCAGCACCTCGACTCGATCGGCCACGTAGGCCCGCGCGACGTCGACTGCGCGGCGCGAGGCGACGTCACCGGCCGCCTGACCACCCATGCCGTCGGCCACGATGTACAGGCCGAGGTCGGGGTCCACGAGGTGACTGTCCTCGTTGCGCTTGCGCTTGCGACCGACGTGCGTCGCGGCCTGCGACGTGACCGTGAGAGGCATGCCCCGCATCCTAGTCGAGGCGAAGGCCGCTTCGGAAGGCGCTACGCGTCAAACCGTGGGCGCGCGTCGTTGGAACGGGAGAAACCCGATTGCGAGCGCGAGCCCGAAGATCACGTGTTCGAGGATCGCCGGACCCACGGGCACGCGCGCCGCGATCGCGCCGAGGCCCACCGCGGGCAACACCGCCTTGTACATGACGAACCAGACGATCACGCCGTACGCCGCGCCGAACACGAGCGTTCGGAACGCGTTCGCGCCGAAGACGAGCAGACCGAACAGCGCGCCCCAGGTGATCGACACGGCGAAATGCACGAGGATGCCGAGCACCACGGCGCCTGCGTCGAAGCCGGGCGCGAATGCGCGATCGTCGAGGAACGGAGCCGAGGCCCACTTGAACACGATCCACGGGTCGACGCCGCGCGCGACCGTCGAGAGGAGCCCGTACAGGCTCGCTACGATCCCCGCGAAAACGCCCGCGATCACGCCGCCCGAGAGCGCGATGATCGCTCGCTGTCTCCCCCTCGCCGCCATGGAGGACCCGTGGCGCCGGGCGCTCGCGTGTCAACCGCGGGAATCCTGTCGCAATCGGGCGGGCTCGGCGCCCAAGCCTTGACGCCGGCCGGTGGCTCCCGATCATCCCTCCATGAAAACCAAACTTCGGCGCGATATCGCGCTCTTCTTGGCCTTGGCCTCGGCCGCCGCGCTCGGCGCAGCCGGGGTCTCGTGCTCCTCCACCGGCGGCGGTGGCTCGTCTGCCACCCAGGGAACGGGCGGAGCCGGCGCCTCGGGCTCGGGCGGCTCGGCCGGCTCGGCCGGCGCGGGCGGGGAAGGCGGCGACTTCATCGGCAGCGGCCCCAATCCGAACGGACCGTTCCTTGATTTCCCCGCCGGCCCTCAAATCGACATGGGCGTGCCCGCGCAGGCCCCCGAGCTCTTCCAGGGCACGCCCGCGCAGCCGCAGGGCGGCCCTTGTGTCGCGGAGCCGCCGATGGAGGCGCTCGTCCCGACGAACTGGACGCCGCTGCGATTCGAATGGATCGCGCCGGCGGGGCACAACGTCTTCGAGCTTCGGCTCAAGGTCGACAACCAGGTGAACGAGCTCGTGGTCTACACGACGGCCACCTCGTACACGATTCCCGCGGACATCTGGTCCGGACTCGCGGGGCACAGCGCGGGCCGGGACATCAAGGTGGCTGTGCGAAGCGCGCAGATCGACGGAGGCCAGCTCATCGCCGGGCCGTTTGTCGGCACCGAGGGCGTGGTGCACGTGGCGCCCGTCGCGGCGCCGGGATCGATCGTCTACTGGACGACGGGCGCGCCGGGCTCGGGCAAGACCGCATTGAAGGGTTTTTCCATCGGCGACACCAAGGTGACGACGGTGCTCTCGCCCGAGATCGTGGGTGGAGATACGACGTGCGTGGCTTGCCACGCCTCGTCCCCGGACGGCGCGCTCACGTTTTTCACCCGCGACGCGTCGGTCGGGACGCGGACCGTCTCGGCGCGAAAAGTGGACGGGACGGCGGGTTTGCCCACGGAGATACAGGTCTCGGCCGTGGCGCTCGGGCTGCTCGGGCGGCAGAAGCAAACGGCCCCGACGCTCTCGGAGAAGCATTACACGGCGCAGGATGCCGTCGCCATCACGGTGATGATCGATCCCACGCTCACGGGGAACAGCTACGAGCTCGTCTGGACCGATCTTCATACGCAGGATCCCGCGACGGGATGGGGCATCCTCCCGCGCGTCGGGGATACCCACGCGCCTGCGTCGCCGACCTTCTGGCACGACGGGACGACCATTGCATACACGACGGCCACGAGCTCCGGCGAGGGCGTCGTCACGGCGATCTCGGACGCCGACATGACGATGGACATCTACACAGTGCCCTTCAACGACCGGCAAGGCGGCAATGCAACGCCGCTGCCTGGCGCGAGTGATCCGGCGTTCGTGGAGTTTTACCCGGTCATCTCGCCGGGCGACACGTTGCTCGCGTTCAATCGGTTCGCGCCGTACAAGCTGCCGAATGGGGCGTGGGCGGATTCGTACGACGAGCCGATGGCGGAGGTCTTCGTGGTCCCGGCGAAGGGAGGGGAGGCGGTGCGCGTGGCGGGCAACGATCCGCCGGCCTGCGTGGATCGGAAGAGCCCGGGCCTCACGAACTCGTGGCCGCGCTGGGCCCCGAGCGCCGAGGTATTCAACGGGAAAAAGTATTACTGGCTGACGTTCAGCTCGAAGCGGCGCGACCTGAACAACCCGCAGCTCTTCGTGAGCGGCGTCGTGACGACCGTGCAAGCCGACGGCTCCGAGGTGATCGACAAGACGTACCCCGCGCTTTACGTGACGTCGCAGGTCCCGGAGGAGAACAACCACACGCCGGCGTGGGACGTGTTCCAGATCGAACCGCCGCAGTAGCAGTCATCGAGGCAAGACACCCCTCGACATTTCTGGTGCTTGACGTGGGGCCCAGTCCTCTGCGCACTGGCTTGCATGCGCTGGGCCAACGTCTTCCTTTCGTGCCTGCTCGTCCTCTTCGCCTTCGTGCAGGGCTGCACCTGCGAGAATGGCAGCGTGCCCCCTCCGGCGCCGGCCGTGATTGCATGCAAGCCCCAGCATCCATCGCTCCCGGCGGTGCGAGCAGACGGGCCGGCGAGGGCGGTCGCGGCCACGCTTTCGGCCTCCTTCTCGCTCACGGACACGGGCGAGGGCGCGATTTCGATTCCGCTCACGGCGCCCCGGGGGCGTGGTGGAATCGAGCCTGCGCTGTCCGTCGCCTATAACAGCGCCGCGGGTGACGGCGTGATGGGCGTCGGGTTTTCACTCGTGGGCGCGTCGGCGATCACGCGTTGCGCGAAGACGATGGCCCTCGACGGCGAGATTCGCGCGGTCCGATATGACGCGAGCGACACGGCGTTTTGTCTCGACGGCAGGCGCCTGGTGAAGGTCGCGGAGAATGGAGAGACGGTCGAGTACCGGACCCTGCCCGACGCCCACATCAAGGTGCTGGGCCATTTCAAGGGTGAGGAGCCGGCCTCGTTCGAGGCGCTCTTGCCTTCGGGCCACGTCGTCGCGTACGGCGAAGACGAAGGGAGCCGACCACGCGCGCGTGGAGGCGCCTCGCGCGCGTGGCTCTCGTCCTCGATGAGGGACTTGCGCAGCAATACGATGACCTACGGCTATTGCTTCGCCGAGGCGGACGGGTACACGGCCGAGTACGCGCTGGACGAGATTCGCTATACGAGCTTCGAAGGCGCGTCGACGCTCCCCGCGACGCGGGCGATATCGCTCGGCTATGGCACGCGGGACGCGAACGACGTGCGGTTCCATCACGCAGGCGGCATGAGGCTGCAACGCTCGCTGCGGCTCGACGAAGTGCAAATGCGCGGGCCGGGGGACACGTTGGTTCGACGATATGCATTCACCTACGACCACAGCGAGACGACGGGGCGGACGCGGCTCCTGGAAATGAAAGAATGCGGCGCGGACAATGCTTGCACCGAGCCGATGAGGTTCTTGTATCCGGCGCGGGAGCGGGGCTTCGCCGAGGTCGACACGGGCCTGCCCGCCCCGACCTCGACGCGCGCGAGCCCCTTGCTCCTCGACGCCGACGGTGACGGGCTGGATGACCTGCTCGTGCCGGACACGAGCGCGCTGAGCACGCCCCAGAATCCGATCACGGCGTGGAGGATCGCGAGGAACGCCGCGGGTACGCTCGGCGCGCCGAAGCTCGCGTATTCGCAAGAATGGCCGCTCGTACCCGAGCCGCCTCCGCCGGCGGACCCCTCCCTCATCCAGCCCGAGCTGGGCACACCCATCGATTATGATCAAGACGGCCGCGCGGACGTGCTGCTCCACGACGTGCGCGGGTGGAAGAACGACCATATCGTCCTTCGATCGAAGGGGGACGGCACCTTCGAGGAGATCGATACCGGGATTCCGAGGCCGTTCCCGCTCGGCGCGACGCCGCACGGCCTGCGATCGAGCGGTGGATCCGTGCATCTGGCGGACGTGGATGGAGACGGCGTGCCGGACTTGATCCAATGCGAGGATCATGGTGACGCCCCGGATCCGACCCTGTCTTCGTGGAGACTGCATTTGTGGCGACCGGGCGGCTTCGAGCCGACCTCCTCGCCGATCGCGCTCCTCGACGGGTATGGGTGCGGCGTCGAGCTCCATACCGTCGACATCGACGCGGACGACAAAGTCGAGCTCGTGACGCCAGGTTTGCGCATCTTTGGCGGCGACGAAGCCGTACAGCTCGCGACCTATACCGCGTTCGCACGAGCGAGCGACGGGACGTGGACGAGCGTCGATACGAAGTTGCCGCTCGCGCCGGTGGGCGGTCGCGTGATGTTCCTGGACGTCAACGGGGATCGACTGCCGGACGCCGTGACGGGCGGTTTCTCGGATACGCGGCTCTACACGAGGCTGAATACGGGGCACGGCTTCGACGCGTCGCCGATGCATAGCCTCGCATGGGATGGGGTCTTCCCGCAGGACACCTATTTTCGTCTGGCGACACCGCTCGATTTCGACGGTGACGGCCGGATGGATCTCCTCATGCCGCTCCGCGCGGGAGGCGGCCTGCTGCCGAGGTGGACCGTGCTCTGTGCGGCGAGCGGAGAGCTCACCTTCGAGCCCGTCGATGCGGGGATTCCCTTCGAGGCCGAGCTCGGCGACGCCATCACGCTCGCGGATCCTCGCGGGCCTCGCGTCTCCGACGTGAACGGCGATGGTGCCAGCGATATCTTGATGTTCATCGGGAACGCGCTCCGCGTGTTTCGCAACGAGGCAGTGGACCCCGACAGGGTCGTGGGATTCTCGGACGGCGTGAACGTGGATCCCCCCAACGTCGAGCTTTCGTATGGACACATGATCGAGGATCCGGACCATTATGATCCGCGGGCCGATCCGGCGAATGGCTGCGCGTATCCTCGTGTCTGCGCCGTCGGCTCGCGCCGCGTGGTGAGGAGCTACGCCACGATCGACGGAAACGGCGGCCAGCGACATTTCGACGTGCGCTACGAGGACGGCCGGTACGATCGCCGCGGGCATGGCTTTCTGGGCTTCTCCGCGCGTGTGGTCACGGAGCGGGAGACGGGCGTGGAGACGACGGACCTCTACGACAACCGCACCTATCTCGAATCCGGCGAGGTCGAGGCGTACCCCTTCGCGGGCCAGGCAGAGGGGCGGCATCTACGCTTCCCGTCGCTCGATCCTGAAAAGGACGAGGTCTCTCTCGTGGACGTGACGCCCACCTATATCCCCACGGAGAATGGCAAGAGCTATTTTACATTGCCCCTCACGCGGCGAACACAGCGGAGACAAGGCGCGACGCTCCTGCGCGACACGACGACGGAGGTCCTCGATTTCGATGCCTTCGGCAACGTGCTCGAGGTGCATCAATCGACCCTCGGCGTGGACCTGACCCTGCACACGACGCGCGTCGTCGAGAACGACACCGAAAGGTGGGTGCTCGGGCAGGTCCAGAGCCAAAAGGAGTGCAGCGCGGCCGCGGGAATCTCGCAATGCCGTACACGGACGCAAACGACGAACACGTTCGGCGAAGTCGAGACGGCGTCCCTCTCGACCGATGACGGCGGCCTCGAAGCGAGTTTGTTCGTGAAGTACGAACGAGACGAATTCGGCAATGTCACGACCGTGACGGCGGACGACGCCTTCGGGCACCATCGGGTCTGGCGCACGGCCTTCGATGCGGAGGGCATCTTTCCGGAGCAACGCACGAACCCGGCCGGGCACGTCACGCGCTCGAAATACGACAGCCGCTTCGGTATGCCGATCCGAGAGACCGATCCGAATGGACTCTCGACCGAGTGGTCTCACGACAGCCTGGGCCGGTTGCAGCACGAAAAGAGGCCCGACGGGTCCGAGACGTGGATGGATCTGTCGCGCGGGCCGGACGGGCACATCGTGAAGAGATCGAGGACGACCGGGGGCGCCGAGGACGAGGTGATCCTGGACGGTCTGGGTCAGCCGATTCGCCATTTCTGGTACGGTCCGGATACGATCGAGGGAGAGGGAGAGCCGCCTCGGTTGATGCAGGTCATCGAATACGACGATCGCACGGGGAAGGTCCGGAGGCGCTCGGTGCCGACGAGCGAGGGCACGCCCGACGCCGAGCTTCTCTTCGACGAATACGAATTCGACATGCTGGGGCGCGAGATTGTGCACACGACGCCCTGGGGGGCCGTCACGAAGACGACCTATGACGGCCTCTTCGTCGAGGTGCTCGATGCGCTCTCGAACCTGACCGTCACCGAGCACGACGCGCTCGGTCGTCCCGTGATCGTCACGGACGCGGCGCATGGGGAAACGGCGTCCACGTACGCGCCCTTTGGCGTGCTATCGAGCGTCGAGGATCCTGGCGGCGCCGTGACGCGCATCAAGCGTGATGCCCTGGGGCGCCCGCGGGAGATTGACGATCCGGATCGAGGCAAGACGACGCTCGTGCATGATGGGTTCGGCGATTTGCTATCGACGACGGACGCGCTCGGGCGCGTGACGACGTTCGAGGTGGACGCGCTGGGCCGCGTGACGTCACGCGTCGACAAAGAAGGCGGAGCGACGTGGACGACGCTCTTTACGTGGGACACGGCGGCGCACGGCATCGGGCGGCTGCGGGAGGTGACGAGCCCGGATGGCGTCAAGAGGTATACGTATGACGATCGGGGGCGAACGGAGAGCATGACGCTCTCGGTGGGCGGGGCGCAGTTCGAGGTGCGTTCGTCGTACGATGCTTTCGGCCGCGTGTCGTCGATCTCGTATCCTGGCGTCGAGCCTTTCTCGGTGACGTACACGCATGACGATCATGGCTATCGGGTGGCTGTGCGTGACACCTTCACGGGCGCTGCCTACTGGCGCCTCTCCGAGGTGGACGAGGCGGGGCGAACCCGGAAGGAGGTGTTCGGGAACGAGGTCGTGACCTCGCGGAGCTATTTTCAGGACAAGCAGGCGCTTCGGAGCGTCCGGACGACGTTCGGCGCGACGAAGATCCAAGACCTCTCGTATGAATTCGACGCGCGGCTGAACCTCACGAGCCGCACGGACGCGCTGCAGCCGCAGAACCCGACGGAGCGATTTCGTCATGACGCGCTCGATCGATTGACGTGCGCCTACTTCAGCGTGCCGCCGAATCCGGCCGCGCCCTGCGACGGCTCGTACGTGTATGCGCCGAACGGGAACCTCCTCTCCCGGTCCGACGTGGGCGCGTACGTGTATGGCAATTCCCTGCATCCGCACGCGGTGACGAGCGCGGGCGGGGACGGGTATTCCTATGATGCGGTCGGCAACCAGGTGATTCGCCCTGGCGCGACGGTGACGTATACGCCCTTCGATCTGCCTCGCGCGATCACGATGGGCGCGGGGACGACGACGTTCGGTTATGACGGCGACGAGGCGCGGATTCGAAAGACGACGCCGACGAAGGAGACGATCTACGTCGGGGACCTCTACGAGCGGATCGAGGACAAGGCGACGGGGGCGGTGGAGCATCGGTATTCGGTGCACTCGCCGGAGCGGGTGGTCGCGGTCGTGACGCGGGGAGGCGCGGAGGCGGGGACGCATTACCTGCACGTGGATCACCTGGGCTCCGTCGAGACCGTGACGGACGAGCACGGGAGCCAGGTCGAGAAGCGGAGTTATGATCCGTTCGGGCAGCGGCGGAACGTGATCTGGGGATTGCCGCCGCCGGCATCGCCCACGAGCAAGGTGACGACGCGGGGTTTTACGGGGCACGAGGGCGACGACGAGCTCGGCCTCGTGAACATGAAGGGCCGGATGTTCGATCCGCGGCTCGGGAGGTTCTTGACGACGGATCCCGTGATCGCGGACGTATTCGACGGGCAGAGTCACAACCGATACAGCTACGTCCGAAATAACCCGCTTTCGCTTGTCGATCCGACGGGGTTCGCGCCGGCGGGCGGGGTCGTGCAGCAGCCGGGGTATCCGGACGTCCCGTTGCCGGAGGATCACATTCGGCCGAGCCCGTGGTTTTTGGCGGGGCAGGAGGTGCGTCGGCTGCTCGCGCATGAGATCGATCCGCCCGGGGTCGGCGCGGGGGCGCCCGCGACGGATGTGGATACGACGGGGAGCAAGAGCGCGGCGAGCGTGGATCTGCCGACGGTGGAGATTCCGCACCCGTCCGGGCCGGGGACGGATGATCCGTTTGGCGTGTATCCGCCGGACGTGGTGCTGGATTCGAGCCCGATTCCGTTGTTCGAGCAGCTCTTCGCGGGCGGGCCGGGCGGCGGGCGGACCGCGTTCGTCGTGCAGGAGGAGGGCGGGATCGGGCGGGATTTGTCGATCCTGTTCGGGCCGGAGCGGGAGGTGATTCTGCTGCGGTCGCAGATAGGGGATCCGGTCCTGCGCGACCCGAGGGAGCAGGCCGCGGGGCGGCTCTTCTTCGAGGGGACGTTGGTGCTGGGCGCGGTATTGACCCCCGGGCCGGAGGATGATATCGCGCTGCTTGGTGGTAGGGCCCTGCGGCGGGGTCCGAACGCCGCAGGGGGTGGAGCAAGGGTTGGCGAATTCTCCGTCATCGACTGGAGGGGCTATCCAACTGGAGTGGCGAAGCCGACGGGCCCCTTCCGCCTTCTCGAGGGCGCCGAATACCAAGCGGCGCGGGAAGCTGCGAACAAGGCGAACGTCGCTCTTCGAGCCGCCGATCCGGCCAGGCACGCCGGGAAGCAGATCCACGAGATCCATCCTGTAAAGTTTGGCGGAAGCCCGACGGCCCCCGCGAACAAGGTGGCGCTGACGCCGTCCGAACACGCGAAGTACACGACGTTCTGGAACCGGCTGATGAGGGATATCCAATGAGTACGCTTGACGCCTTCTTGGCGACAGCCCAGACGCGGGCTGGAGCCAAAGACTCGGAGATCGCCTTGGTAGAACGCGAGATTGGTCAGCGATTGCCGGACGACTACAAGGCGGTCCTCCGTCGAAGCAATGGTCTTGAGGGGTTTGTTGCTCCGCATGCGTATCTCATGCTCTGGTCGATTGGTGGGATCCGCTCTCTAAATGACGCCTACTCCGTCGCGGAGTTTCTCCCAGGGGTCATCCTCATCGGCACAGATGGTGGCGACACGGGCTACGGCTTCGCGTGGGGGGAAGCAACGGCACGCTACATCAGCGTGCCGCTGATTGGCATGGAACCGAAGGCGGTGTCGATTCTCGGCAGCGCTTTGACCGATCTCATTAACCAACTGAGGAAGGAGAGCACGACCTGATGCATTATGCGCCTGGTCGAACGCGCTTTACGAGGCCGCTGATGAATGACCATACCTTCAAGACTGGCGTTGAGCGCGCACTTCTCTCGGCAGGGTTCGAACGGCACGGGAAGTTGCTGAGGCGGCATGACTCAAGCGTCTGGACGCTCGTCGGTACAGAGAAGGGGTTTGGACAGCAGTGGCACATCAACGTGGGATTCTGGCTAGAAGCACTGGGAGCTGCATGCCCTGCGCAGGTTGAGAAAACGCACCTCTACTTTCGCCTTGAGCGTCTATTCCCAGAGCACCACGAAACGATAGCGTCAGCAGGTGCGCTTGATGACCAGAAGCAATCAGAGGCATTCGGTAAGCTCAACGCGCTCCTTGTCGGCGAGATCGAGCGTGGACTCCGCGCGCTCGGCACCGAGGCCGGGCTCCGCAGTGCAATGGCAGCGGGCCGACTCACGCAGGGGCTGATCACAAAGGAGGCCCGCGAACACCTTCGAAGAGCGTAGCGCGTAAAGAGTTGCCCGGCGTGTGCCGCTGCGATCGAGGGGGCCGGAGCAAGAGCCGTAACACCGCTATGAGCCAGGTGAACTGGTGCGCCTAGTCGAACGCGCTCTCGGGTAGCCTTCGCGCCTCCTTGCCGGAGGATCACATTCGGCCGAGCGCGTGGTTTCTGGCGCGCAGGAGGTGCGCCGGCTGCTCCCGCCCCCGTCTGGGCCCGAGCGCCGGGTGGACGGGCGCTCGTCGTGCAGGAGCAGGACGGCACCGCGCCTCCCCCGCATCGGCCGCTTCTGCCGCATGGCGCGCGGCGCGCATCGTTGCGCGAGCGACGCCCACCTCGTGGCGGTAGCCCCGGAAACGTTGCGCGACGCACGTCCACGCCGTGGCCGAGGGTGCGGAAACGTTGCGCAAGCGGCGTCCAGGTCCTGGAGGCGCGTTCGGAAACGTTGCGCGAGCGGCGATCACCTCGTGGCGGTGGGCTCGGAAACGTTACGCAACCAGCGTCCACGCCGTGGCCGCGCCTCGCGCAACGATGCCGCGCCCTCGGCCATCACGTGCGGCGCGCTCGCGCAACGTTGCGCGCTCTTCTCCACGAGAAAACCATCACCGGCGCCGCGACGCGAACCTCTTGACGATCCCACGACCATGATGTGTGCTCCCTCGCGCTTTCCTGAGAAAGGATCTGCCTGATGTCCGTACTCCCGAACGCAAAGACTCCCATCGACAAGTGCGAGCACAAGAGCCTGCACACACGGACGATGCTCACGAAGTTTCAGGACGTCCCCGCCCTGGATGGTCTCGCCGCCAAGCTGGAGGCCGCGACGAGCCTGCTCCTCGCGACGCAGGACGCCTACAACGCGAGGGTCAAGGCCCTCATCGTCGTCCGCGTGGAGGTGAAATTCACGGACCTGCTCGCGGACCGGGCCGTCCGTCTCTCGCTCAAGCGCGCGGAGATCGAGGACGGCAAGCCCGGCGGGAAGATCGTGTCGATGCTGTTCCCCAGCGGATCGACGCCCATCATCAAGCCCGTAGGCAGCACGCAGGTGCAGGAAATGCGCGCGCTCGAAGGTCGATACGCAGAGGTCGGGGGGATGTATCCAGCAGCCGTCGACGAGGCGCAGAAAATCACGACACTCCGCATCCGCTACGAGCAGGCCCTCGACGCACGGCGAATGGGAATGGAATCAGCCGCGCAGGCACGCGCCGCGCGCAATCTGGCGAAAGAGGAGTTTCTCGACGTCTTCGCCGAGGTCGCGAATCGAATCAAGGCCGCCTTCCCGCGCGACAAGGCGACGCAGGATCTCTTCTTCCTGAAGGACAAAGTCGCCGCAGACGACGGCGATACGGACGACGCAGACAGCGGGGACGACACGGGCGAGGCATAGGATCACAAGCCGTCTCGCTGGGGCTTCGCCCCAGACCCGACCAGGGGCTATCCGCCCCTGGACCCGGACCAGCGCAAGCGCTGGACCCGGGGTCGATGAACTGCGCGATGCGCAGTTCATCGAACAGGCCAGGTCAAGACCGGCAGCGGCGTTATCCACGAAGACAGCCGCGCGGCTGGTTCGGCTGGCAATCCGGCTTCTTCGTCGGCCTGTTTGAAAAACTGCGCGGAGCGCAGTTTTTCAACCCTGCGTCCAGGGCTTGCCCTGGTCCGGGGTCGAGGGGGCGGACAGCCCCCCGCGGGGTCCGGGGCGGCGCCCCGGTCCGCTTCAGGTATCAAGGAAGGGCTTCGAGCTCGCCTTCCGCCTCTTTCACGTCCTTCGTGAACTCCTTGATGTGGCGGTCCCGCTCCTCGCTCTGCCATTCCGCATCGGAAAACACGCTCTCCGGGTAGGCCTTCGTCGTGTGGAATGGCCCGTCGCGCCCTGGGACGAGCTCGCGGTCGGGGTAGGTGTCTTCCTTGAGAAGGTACGCCTCCACGTCGCGTAGCACGAATGGCGATTTGGCTCGCTCGTCGAGGACGAGTTTGCCGAAGATGCACATTTTTGCTTCCTGCGCGCCCGCGCCGAGGGGGTCGTTGTGCTCGAGGTACGCGAATCCGTCCCCCTCGGCGTCGTCCACGCGGCCCACGACCACGTAGCGGCCCGGTTTGTCCACCGCGAGGCGCAGGTACAAGCAGAGCGAACCATTCTCGATGACTTCGCGCACGTCGCCCGTCAGGCGGGCCGGCGGCGCGGGCGTGTACACGACGTTGAATTGCGCGGCGCCTTCCTCGCCCTCGATGCGCAGATCGAGGTTGATCGCGATGGGGCCGTGATAGCCGCCGAACCCCTCCTTCGCTGGGGCGAAGAGTGCGGCGATCGTGGACCCGCCCGCGCCTTCGTCGGCGAATGCGACGCGGGCCGGGGGCATCGTGCTCGCTTGCGGCATCGTCTCCGGGACGCGGGCTTCGGCGCGGAGAACCTCGCAACGCGCGGGGCCGTCGCTCGTCGTGCACGAGGCCACGAGGCGCGCGGCCTCGTCGCCCACGAGATACAAGCGATCTTGCTCCAGCGTCACCCGCGCGTCCGTGAGCTTGTGATCCGGGCGCGCGAGCGGCAGCGTGTTCTTTGCGACGGAATGCGGCTTCTGGAGATCGGGTTTTTCCGAGAGCGGACGCGCGCCGGGCGGGTAACGTGTCGCCTGCACATACCCTTCGAGCGTGTGCCGCGCTCGCTCCAGGCGTTTTTCGGCGATTTGGCGCGCGCTCGCCTCCGCGTCCTCGCCCGTGCCGGCGTTTTTCGAGCCCACCCACCGTGGCTTCGGGCCTGCCTGGTCGCGGCCAGGCGCGGAGCCCGCGGATTGCGCGGGGGATGCGGCGAGCAGATCGTCTTCGGAGGGCGCGCGCCGCGGCGAGAGGCGGTCGCGTTGCCAGAAGAGCAGGAGGACCGCGGCGAGGACGGCCGCCCCGATGACGAGGCGCCGCCGTCCCGGCCGCGGGGAGGCCGTTGTTCCTGCCGAGCGTTTCGTCACGCGGCGGGCTTACTTGGCGAAGTTGACCATGTCGGTGCGCACCGGGGCGATGATGCCCGCCCAGGCGCCGTTCGCGTAATGGTTGTACTGCTCGGACGTGTCGACGAGCGCGACGTTGTGGTACGACCATTTCTGCTTGCCGTTGCTCGTCGCGGCCGTGCCCGCCGTGAGCGTACCGTCGCAGAAGAGGTCGCCCGCGTTGCAGAAGCCGCCCGTCGTGGAGACGCCGCCGGTCGAGTGGTACCCGACCGCCTCGTCGTCCTGGCCGGCGAGCGTGGCCGAGTAGAGCGTGCCCTTCGCGCCCGCGAACATGTCAAACCAGATTCCGCGGGTCTGGTTGTGGTCGTAGAGCGCGCGCATCGTGGCCGTCTTCAGGTCGTCCGTGAGCGCGTCGCTCACCGCCCAGGCGCCGATGTTCGCGAGCTCGCTGCCGCCGCCGGCGCCGCTCGCGACGTCGACCCACTTGATGTTCCAGCCGGTCTGCGTGCCGCCCGCATTGCCACACGTGCCGTCGGCCGCGGGGCTCGCGTTTTTGATGCTGCGCGTCGAGCCGCCGAATTTGTCGAGCGCATACCCGATCTGGGCGTCGCCGGCGCTGTGGGCGGCGATGTAGCACCAGTTCGCGCCCGTACAGTAGCAATCGAGGGCGTTGCGGATGCGGAAGTTCTGCTCGGAGATGTGGCTCTTGCCGTCCCAGTTGACGGCCTTCTTGTTGATGCCGGCCGCGGTCGCCGACGAACCCCAGTAGGAGAAATCGGTGTACGTACCCGCCTTGGTCGCCGTGCCGGTGTTCCGGCCGTGAATCCAGAGCGAGTAGTTCGTTGCCGACGCGTCCGGAGCGACCAGGAGCGCGGCGGCAGCCAGAGGTGCGAATGCGAGGAGGAGAGAGGCGCGGGACATCCTTCGAGGAGAATCGAGGGGGCCTTGGGTGTCAAGCAGGAACCCAGCCCGCGACATTCGAACGAATTGCAGAATGGTGGAGCTTTTCCGCGTGGGGTGGAAGGAGCCGTGAGCAGGGGTGGTCGGAATGGTGATCAGGTGGCGCGCATGCAGAGGTCGGTGACCGGGGGCCACACGTAAGGATCTTTCAACCGTCGGGGTGTGGCGGGTAGCATGGACGGTCATGGGACTCCTCACCCGCCGCCGCGCGTCATGCGCGCTCTCGATGTCGGCGCTCCTCGCCTTGCTCCCGGCCTGCGAGCCGCTCGCGGACGACATGGATTTCGTCCGTCAGGAGGTGCAGGTCACGACGCGCAGCACGCTCGTGCCGCCTGCCGATCCCGCGCCCGCCACGCTCAAGGTGATGGCCTGGAACGTGAAATACGGGGCCGCGCGGATCGACTTCTGGTTCGATTACTGGGGCGATCGCGTGCAGATGACGAAACAAGAGGTCGTGGAGAACATGGCCGACCTCTACCGCCTCGTGAACGAGTACGACCCCGATATCCTCATGACCGAGGAGATCGAGGTGAACTCCCGGCGCAGCGCCTATTACGACATGGTGCAGGGCATGCTGGAGGGCACGAGCCTCAACTACGCGGCCTACATCCAGACCTGGAACAGCCGCTACGTCCCCTCCGAGGGCGTCGGCCGGATGGATCTCGGCAACGCGATCTTCTCGAAATACCCCATCACGTTCGCCGAGCGGATCCGGCAAGAGGATCGCACCGATCAGGACGCGCTCACCGCCAAGTTCTACATTCACCGCATGATCGGGCGCGCCGTGATCGACGTGGGCGCGGGGAGGGACGTGGCCGCGTACGTGGTGCACACCGAGGCCTACGACGTCGACGGCACGAAAGGCCGTCAGATCCAGCAGATCTACGACGAGATCAAGAAAGAGACGCTCCCGTTCGTGGTGGGCGGCGATTTCAACGAGCTGCCGCCGACCGCGATCAAGCTCGTCGGTTTTCCCGATGAACACCCGAGCTCGATCGGCACCGAGTTCGAGCAGCCCCCGTACACGCCGGAGATCATGCAGAAGTTCTACGACGATTTCGTTCCCTGGGTGAGCCTCGAAGCCTACGGCACCACCGAGGCCGATCAGAAGCGTTATTTCACGCATACCGTGGCCGGGCCGCTGCGACCCGACGAGCAGGGCAATCCACAGTTCTGGAACCGCACCCTCGATTATCTCTTCGTCACGAAGGCCGACGCCTGGACCCCGGGATCGACCGACGTGCTCCAGGAGCCGGGGAGGCAAGGGATCACGAGTGATCCGCTGCTCCTCAGTGATCACGCGCCGGTCGTGGGGACCTGGGTGCTCGGGGGAGGGACGCCGTGAAGCGAGCGTGGTTTGCCGTGATCGGGCTTTTTGCCCTGCTCTCGCCGGCCCTCGCCGAGGCCGAGCCCATGGATGCGCGCGAGACGGCGCGGGTGCTCGACAAGGGAAAACTCTCCGGCGGGCTGATGTCGCCGTTCGAGCTCGGGCTCGGCGGCGGCTGGGAGGTCACGACGATGATCGTGCCGTGGCTTTTGCTCTCGCCGAACCTCACGTTCCGCGGCGAGCTCGGCCATCTCGGCAAGGGCGTCGTGGTGACGGGCGAATACGGACTTTCCGTGCCGACGGGCGCGATGCGCCTGACGCAGGGATATCTGTTCCCGAACTGGGAGAATTCGGGGCAGCGGCCCGGCTGGGTGGTCGCGCCGACAGCGGGGCTCTGGATCTCGGGCGGCGAGCGCGGGGTCCTGACGGGACGGCTGGAAACGACGGTCGGCCTTTCGCTCGGAGACAACCCCGCCACGCCCCTCGAGACGTACGCGCCGCTCGAGCTGCTCTTCGCGCCGGCGCTGAACGGGTTTCGGGTCCGGACCGGCCTGGCCTACGATTACGCGATCGTCGATTGGCTGCGAGCGCGTGCCGCCGTGAACGGATATGCGATCGGGCGGAGCCCGCACCCGCCGCGCTCGCCGTTCTACGCGAGCGCCGAGGTCGGGCTCGAGATCGGGCTCGGCAAGACGCTGCGCGTGGCGCTCGGGGGGATCTGGTACAATTACGATCAGCGCGAAAAGGTCCTCCAAAATGGGGAGGACGGTCGGTGGCGCAGGGTCCCCGTGCGATCGAACGATTTTTTCCCGACGTTCGACTTGATTCTGCGACCCCGGTGAAGCGAGGCTAGGGGTCTCTGGGGGAGGAGCGACCCGTGGAACATCTCGTGCAATTGCCGTCGGTCTCCGAGGAGCTCAGCCGGCGCTTTCTGATCCGCCGCTGCCTCGGGCAGGGCGGCTTCGGCGTGGTGTACGAGGCGTTCGATCGATCCCTCGGCTCGGACGTCGCCCTGAAGGCGCTGCTCTCCATGGATCCGGCGGCGCTTTATGCCTTCAAGCAGGAGTTTCGCGCGCTCGCCGACGTCGCGCACGAGAACCTCGTCGGGCTGCACGAGCTCTTCTTCGACGACGGCCGCTTCTACCTGACGATGGAGCTCGTGCGTGGCGTGAGCTTTCTCCGCCACGTGCGCCCGAGCCGTGAAGAACGGAGCGACGCGTCGGCGATCACGCTTCCGCCCCTGCCCACGGCCCAGCGCGCGATGGCCGTCACCATGGACGTCCCCGCCGTCGCGGGGCCGCACGGGACGATCGCCATGGCGACCTTGCCCCTCGACGGAAACCAGGCGTCACGCCCGCCGATCCAGCAGCCCGACGCGCACGGCGAGCTCGACATGGATCGGCTGCGCCAGAGCCTCGTGGGGCTCGCGAAGGGCGTGGCCGCCATTCACCGCACGGGCCGCGTGCACCGCGATCTCAAGCCCTCGAACGTGCTCGTGACGCGGGAGGGCCACGTAAAAATCCTCGATTTTGGGCTCGTGGGGTCGTTCGAGTCGCTCGCGCGGGATCGCGTGCTCGTGGTGGGCACGCCCGCGTACATGTCGCCCGAGCAAGCGACGGGTGCGTCGGGGGATGGAAGCTCGGACTGGTACTCGGTCGGCGTGATGCTGTACGAGGCGCTCACGGGCATCGTGCCGCACCTTTTCGAAGGGACGAGCATCGAGAATCTGCTTTACGCGAAGCACCTCGTCGATCCGCCCGATCCGCGGGAGATCGCGCCCGGCGCGCCGGCCGATCTTTCGGAGCTCGCCCTGCGCCTGCTCGCTCGGGATCCGAGCGCGCGCGCGGGCGCCGAGGACATTTTTCGGGTGGTCCGCGCCGCGCGGGAGAGCGCGCCGCCCGCGGCGCCGGGGAAGCGCGGCGCGAAGTCGAGCTTCATGGGACGCGCGCGCGAAATCGCGGCGATGCGCGAGGCGTGGAGCGCGTGCGTCCAGGAAAACCAGCCCGTGGTGCTGCACGTGCACGGCACGTCCGGGATGGGCAAATCGGATCTCGTGCGGCATTTCCTGGATGTGCTCGCCGAGGAGCGTGCGCCGATCATGCTCGAAGGCCGCTGCCACGAGCGCGAGTGGGTGCCCTACAAGGCATTCGACGGCGCGATCGACGCGCTCGCGCGGTTTCTCGGGGAGATCGATTCCGAGGATCGCGGAGCGCTCTTGCCCCCCGGTTTTTCCTCGCTCGCGCGTCTGTTCCCCGTGCTCGGAAGGCTCGCGGAGGAGGGGAGCGAGCCGGAGGCGCCCGATCCGCACGAGCTCCGGCGGCGCGCGTTCGAGGCCCTGCGCAGGCTCTTCGCAAACCTCGCGGAAGAGCGGCCGGTGGTGCTCTATCTCGACGATCTGCAATGGGCCGACGCGGACAGCGCGGCGCTGCTCGAAGCCTTGCTCGCGGCGCCCGCGCCGGAGCTTTTCCTCGTCGCGAGTTATCGCACCGAGGAGGCGCGCGGATGCGAGCTCGTCGGGCGGTTGCCCTCGGCCGAGGCGCCTGCGCCGGGCCTTCTGGCGCGCGAGGTCGTCGTGGGGCCGCTCGCGACCGAGGATGCCGAGGCGCTCGCGCTGTCGATCCTCGCCGAGGACGGCGAGGAGGCGCGAAGGATGGCGGCGCGGATCGCGCGGGAAGCCGCGGGGAGCCCGTTTTTCGTGCAGGAGCTTTCGAGGTATCTCCTCGCCGGTCATACGAGCGAGGGGCTCGACATGCGCGGGGTCGTGGCGGCGCGCGTGGCGCTTTTGCCGGCACCGGCGCGGCTCGTGCTGGAGATCGTGAGCACGGCGGGCAGGCCGATCGAGCCCGTGCTGATCAAGGAGGCCGCGGCGCTCGGGGACGAGGAAAACAGCCGCGCGCTCGCGGTGCTGCGGGCCGAGGGCCTGCTCCGCGCGAAGGGCGGGCGCGACGAGGCGCGCGTGGAGACGTACCACGACAAGATCCGCGAGTCCGTGGTGCAGGGGCTCGCCGAGGGAGATCTGCGCGCGCGGCACCGCGCGCTCGGTCACGCGATGGAGCTGATGAGCAACGCGGATCCGGAGGCGCTCGCGATGCACTTCCGGACAGCCGGCGAGCCTTCGCGCGCGCGGGCCTACATGGAGCGCGCGGCGCAGCGGGCCGAGCACGTGCTTGCGTTCGATCGGGCCGCGACGCTCTATCGGTTGGCGCTGGAGCACGCGGAGGCCGCGGATGTGGGGGCGCTCGAGCTCGGGCTGGCGAGCGCGCTGGCGAAGGCGGGGCGAGGGGCGGAGGCGGCGAACGTGTTCCTCTCCGCGGCGACGAAGCTCGACGCGCGGCCGGCCCTCGTGGCGCGGCAGCGGGCCGTCGAGCATTTGTTACGCGCGGGGCATGTGGACGAAGGCCTCGCCGCGGCCCGGGAGCTCTTGCCGGCCGTGGGCCTTCCGTATCCCGCGACGCCGCGGCGCGCGTTCGTCAACGTCGCCGTGGCCCGCGTGAAGCAGAGGCTCCGCGGCTACCATTTCCAGGAAAAACCCGAGCACGCGATCGACCCCGCAGCGCTCCATCGCATCGATCTTTGCTGGTCGCTCGGCAACGGGCTCGGCGGTGTCGACGCGGTCCGCGGCGCCGATTTCCAGGCGCGGCACCTCGCGCTTTCGCTCGAGGCCGGCGAGCTCTACCGCATCGCGCGGGCCTTCTCCTGGGAGGCCGTGCTGCGCAGCCTCGGCGGCGGCGAGAAGAACATCGCCGATGCGCGGGATCTCTCGGCGCGGGCCGAGGCGATCGCGCTCCGCATCGGCCATCCGCACGCGCTCGCGTGGTCGTGCGCGGGCAAGGCGCTCGCGGCGCACAATGCCTACGAGTTTCGCGAGGCCGTGGTGCTCTGCGAGCGAACGATCGCCCTCTTCCGCGAGGCTTGCAGCAACATCGCCTGGGAGATCGCCTCCATGTACGCCTGGTGGCTGCTCACGGCGCTCTTCTACGTCGGCGACGTCCGTTCCCTGCTCGACCTCTTGCCACGGTGCCGGAGCGAGGCCGAGGCGCTCGGCGATCGGTACATGGAGACCGCGCTCGGCGCGTTCATGACGCCAATGAGCCTGCTCCTCGAGGACCGGCCCGAAGATGCCGTCGCGTCGAGCAAACACGCCCTCGCGCGCTGGACCACGCGCGGCTTCCACACGATGCACTGGGGCGCGTTTTATTCGAGCACCCAGGCCCTGCTTTACCTGGGCGAAGGCAGCCGCGCGTACGCGGCCGTGCATGGGCAAATCGGAGCCCTTCACGCGGCGATGATACCGCGCACGGTCAAAGCGATCCGGCTGCGGCTCTTCGATCTCCAGGCACGAACGGCGCTCGCACGGGCGCGCGAGGTCGCGAATCCCGAGCCCCTCGTCCGCGAAGCCCTCTTCCTCGCCGAGCGCCTCGACGCGGAGCGCTCCCACTGGTCCGACGCGTGCGCGCTCGGCATTCGCGCGGCTGTATTCGCGCGGCGCGGCGACGTGGATCGTGCCCTCGTTTACCTCGCGCGCGCGCGCTCCTCGTTCCGCCGCTCGGACATGGAGCTCTTCGCGCGCCTCACCGAGCGCCGCATGGGCGAGCTCGAAGGCGGCGAGGCGGGGCGGGCGCGGATCGCCGAGGTCGACACGTGGCTCGGCGCGCAGGGCGTGCCGCGGCCGGATCTGCTCGCCCGGGCCTTGCTTGCCTTCTGACCGCGCTTTACGAGACGCGGGAACATGCAGAAACACGCGGTCGTCATCGGTGCGGGCATGGCGGGCCTCTCGGCGGCGCGGGTGCTCGAGCGATTCTTCGAGAAAATCACGATTCTCGATCGTGACGAGCTCCCGGAGGGGCCCACCGCGCGCGCCGGCGTGCCGCAGGCGAGGCACGTGCATGCGCTCCTCACGCGAGGAGCCAAGGAGCTCGAGGCCATGTTCCCGGGCTTCCTCGCGGAGTACGAGGCGAAGGGCGCGCGCAGGCTCGACGTCGCCCACGAGGGCGCGATCCTGCGATATTCGGGCTGGCAGCAGCCGATGCGGAGCGGCTGCACGGCCTATCTCGCGACGCGGGATCTGACGGAATCGATCGTACGCCGGCGGCTCCGGGAGTGCGGCCGCGTGGAGATCCTCCCGCGGACCGAGGCGACGGGCCTGCACGTTCGTCCGGACGCGCCCGGCCGTGTCGCGGGCGTGCTCGCGGTGCAGCGGGGCGGCGGGACGAACCTCACGCTCCCGGCCGATCTCGTGGTCGACGCGAGTGGCCGCTCGTCGAAGGCGCCTTCGTGGCTCGCGTCGCTCGGCGCCGAGGTGCCGCGCGAGGAGGTGGTCGATTGTTACTCGGGGTATAGCTCCCGCTGGTACGAGGCCCCCGAGCAATTGCCGCCCGAGCTCTGGTGGAAGATGGTATGGCTCGACCCTTCGCCCGAGGAGAACCATTTCATGGGCGGTGTGCTCTTCCCGGTCGAGGGGCGCCGCTGGATCATCTCGCTCGTCGGGTACGCCAAGCATTACCCGCCGAGCGACGAGGATGGGTTCTTGCGCGCGCTCGGCGAACTGCGATCGCCGGTCCTCGCGCGTATGGCGGAGCTCGGAAGGCCCATCTCGCCGGTTTATTCGAGCCGCGCGGGCCAGAACCGTCTGCGCCGGTTCGACAAGCTCGCCCAGCCATTGCCGGGGTTCGTCGCCGTCAGCGACAGCGTGTGTACGTTCAACCCGGTGTATGGCCAGGGGATGACGGTGGCCACCCTCTCGGCGCGCGCCCTCGAATCCACGCTGGAGCGGGTTTCCCTCGGGGATCCGGGCTTCGAGCGGGTCTTCTTCGGCCATCAGCTCCGCACGATCGAGGACGCATGGAACCTCGCCACGAGCGCCGACATGCGGTTCCCGGGCGCGAAGAGTGATCTGCCGAGGCCGTCGAGGTTCGCGTCGTTCTTCGACGATTCCATCCAGCACACGATGACCCGCGACGCCGAGGTGCTGCGGCGGGTGATGCGCGTGTATTACATGATGAAACCGGTGCGCTCGCTCTTCGAGCCGGAGCTCGCCGCGCGGATCCTGCTCGGAGGCGCGGCGAGCATGGCCGCGTCGCGCCTCCACCCGAGGCCGCTCGCGAAAAAACCTCCGCCGCGCCCGGAAAGCTAGGCCGCAGGCTCGTTCGCCCAGTACGTCTCCCGGATCCGCTCGCAGAACGCGACGAGGTTCGCCTTCTCCAGCACGCGGGCCTTCACCGGGTTCTCGGGGGGCGTGAAGACGAGCGGCGCGAGGAGCCCGTACGCTGTCGTGTCGAGCGTCGAAGGCGCGTCGTCCAGGAAAAACGGTTTGTCCCCGAGCAGCTCGGAAGCCGCGTCCACGAGCGAGCGGCCCATGGCATACACCTCTTCCCGCGTGTGCCGCCCGATCCCCTGCGCTTTGAGCATGCTGCGCGTTTGCCGCTGCGCGAACGCGAGCAGCGGGGACACGGCGAAGCGCGGGACCCCGCCGGCCGTCATGCCCTGTGCGATCACGGAACGGAAGCAGGCGAAATCCTCGTCGCGCCACCAGCGCAGGTACACGAAGACGAAATAAAAATCGGCCTCGAACATCGATTTCATGGCGAGCCCGAGCGCACGCTCCTTCGGGCCGAAGCGGCCGTCGTTCAATCGATCGCCGTGCTTTTCGATGAGGTAATCGATGATCTGGCTCGAATCGGGGATCAGACGGTCGCCGTCCGCCGCGTAGGGGATTTTTCCCTTCGGCGCCTTGCGGAAATCGCCGAGCTCGCTGCGATACGGCAGCCCCGCCATGCGGAGCCACGTCTCGAGCTTGATGACGAACGGACCGAGGTCGGGCAAGCCAAACGCGGGGCCGAATTTGTAGACCGTCAGCATGATCGTTCCTTCAGTAAGGGGAATCGTCCTTGCCGTCCTTGCCGTCTTTGCCGCCGTCCTTCTCGGGCGGCGGGGGCGGAGGCGGGGGATCGGGCTTCCGCGGCGGATCGCCGTACTCGACGTGTAGCTTCTTCGCGAGCGCGTCGACGATCATCCGCTCGTGGTAGCTCGGCATCGTCGCGAGCTGCACCGTCACGCGCACGACGTCCTTGCCGCTCTTCACGATCTCGATCGAGCCCGCGTGCACGCGTTTTCCGCTCTCGGGGCTCGTGTACTTGAAGAGCAGGTAGCCGTGCTCGGGATCCTTTTCGGTGATCTCGAGCCCGAGATCCACGCGGACGAGGCGCACCGCCGTGCCCCAGGTCTGCTCGAACGTGTAGGGCGATTCGTAGGCCGTGGCCGCGAGCGCTTCGGGTTCGAAGGCGGGAACGAGGACCACGCCCCCGAGGAGGAACGCACAAAGGGCCATGCTCCAGAGCCTTCGCATACCCAGCATTTACCCCAAGGCTTCGGCCTTGGAAAAGCTTTCCGGCGCCCGCCGGAGCATCCACAGCCCGAGCCCGAGTCCGAACAGGTGAAAGCCCACCTGGGACGCGTACAGCACGAACACGAACGCGGCGCCGGGGCCCCGGAGCGTGTGCTCGGGGAAGTACATCGCGAGCGCCATGTACGTGGAGAGCTGGAACGCGCCGAAATAACCGGGCCCGGAGGGGACGAGGATCCCGATGCCGAGGCAGCCCATGGCCACACACGCCTCGGCCGGCGTGATCCCCGAGAGCCCCGACCCCCACGCGAGCAGCCACACCCCCGCGGCATTCACGCTCCAGTATGCGGCCGTTTCCAGGAGAAACGGCAAGAGGTGGCGGGGCGAGGGCAAGAAGCGGATGCCCTGCGCGACACGGTCGACGATGTCCGCGACGCGTTCGCCGAGGCGCGCGGAGACGAGGCCGACGACTTTTTGGGTGGCGCGGCGGGCGAAATCGCGGGCGAAGAAGAAGACGGCCATCGCGACGAAGGCCGAGAAGAAGAGGAAAAGCGCGACATTGGCGGCGCCGGGCACGGCGGCGACGGGGACGGGGAGATCGCCGATGTGATCGGGGAGGGGATCGAGCGGCGTGGCGCGGCGGAGGGCGACGAAGAGGATGGTGCTCAGCGCGAGGCCGTCGATGACGCGCTCGGCCCCGACGGTGCCGGTCGCCTCCCACATGCGGACGGAGCTGCGGCGGGTGACGAGGTACGGCCGGACGATCTCGCCGCTGCGCAAAGGTGAGAGGAGGATGGCGCCGAAGCCGACCCAGGAGACGGAGATGACGTCGCGAAGGGAAACCCGGCCGAGCGGGCGGAGGAGGTGGCGCCAGCGCGCCGCGCGGAACCAGTGGACGGCGGCGAGAGAGGCCACGTAGGCGACGACGGTCCAGGGGCGGAGGAGGTCGAAGGAGCCGTCCGGCGGGTAGAGAGGCAGGCCGCCACGAAGGAGGATCCAGGCGAGGCCGAGGCCGCAGAGGAGGGAGATGGCGAGGCGGCTGCGCCAGGGGGTCTGGGGGCGTTCGGGGGCGACGCTCGGGACGGGCGTGGCTTCGGGCGGGAGAGGCTCGTCCGCGGCGGACACGGCGCGCAGGGTGGCAGGACGAACGGACGGGGGCAAGGCGGGAGGTGCAGGACCTCGATTGAGAGATCAATCCAGCTCGATCAGATTATGCACCGGGAGCGGGCCGCCTGGAAATTGTTGTAACTTCCCGCCCATCGAAAGGCCGCCGAGGTCGAGCGTCGCGAAGCCGGCCTTCTCGAAGAGGCCACGCACCTCTGCCTTCGCCGCCTCGTCATCCCCGGACATGAAGAGCACCCGGCGACCTCCGGCCTGCCTGGGATCCGCCGCGAGCACGGCGGCGCGCAGCGTATTGGCGGCCTTGACCACGCGCGCGCCCGGGGCGAGCGACGCCACGACCTCGCTCGACGTGCGCCCGCCAAGATCGGCCAGGCGGAAACCGGGCTGAAGGACGGGGTTCGTCGCGTCGACCAGAATGCGATCCTTCCAGGCCGGCAGCCCGGACAGCGCCTCGGGCACTTGCTCCCACGGCACCGAGAGCATCACGAGATCCGTGGCCGCGGCTTCCTGTCGCGTGCCCGCCCGCGCACGGGGGCCGAGCTCGGCGACCAGCCCCGAGAGCGACTCCGGGCCGCGGCTATTGCTCACGAGCACCTCGTGTCCGGTGCTGGCCATGTGGCCTGCCAGGGCCTTCCCGATGCTGCCCGCGCCAATGATGCCAATCTTCACGACGACCTCCAGGTCCGTTTCTCCGGGATGTTCCGACTCACTTCTCCGGGGGTGTGGCGAGGAGCTGCTGCTCCCACGTGAAGCTCGTGCCGACGTTGCCCATGTGCTCGACCAGGAGCTTTGCAATGCCGGGAACCGTGGCCGTGCGAGCCCAATCACGCTGCAGTTCGGACGCGAACACCGTCCAGGTGAGGGGCACGGCGCCGGCCTGGATCATGCGCTGAATGGCCACCTCGTGCGCCTCGACGGACACGCCGCCCGAGGCGTCGGTCACGATGTAGACCTCGTAGCCCTCGCCGAGCGCGTGAATGACCGGAAACGCGAGGCAGATCTCGGTCCACAGCGCGGCCATGACGATCTTCTTCTTGCCGGTCTTCTTCACCCATTCGACGACGCGCGCGTCCTCCCAGGTATTGATGAAGGTTCGGTTGATGGGCTTTTGCTCGGGGAAGACGGCCTGGAGCTGCGGGAGGAGGTATCCGCCGCGCTCCTCGATGACCGTGGTCAAGAGCGTCGGTACGCCGAACAGCTTCGCGGCCTTGGCCAGCCCCACGACGTTGTTGATGATCGTCTGGGTATCGTGGCTACGCAGGCCGGCGAATTGGAAGGGCTGGTGATCGATGAGGATCAGCGCGCAGTTGTCGGACGTGAGCAGGGCTCCGAGGCCAGCCTTCGGGTTCTGGGGGGCGTTCATGTCGATCTCCACGGCAGTAGGGGTTCGAGAGCTCGTGGACCCGGCGCCGGGGGGCGGCGGGTCGCTGTTCGAGGCGGATGATGCAGGCGGGAGTCCTCTCCCAGTAGAGGGGACTTTGCGGAATCTGTTTCAACAAGATATTTAAAGTGTGCCTGACTCGCAGTAGCATCGGGGGTCGATGGAGACGCTGATCACGCTGGAGTCGTTCGTCCGCAGCGCGCAGGCCTCGAGCTTCTCGGCGGCCGCGCGCCGATTGGGGCTATCGCCCGCCGCCGTCAGTCAAAACGTCGCGCGGCTCGAGACGAAGCTCGGCGTGCGTCTGTTCCAGCGCAGCACCCGAGGGCTGACGCTGACCGAGGCGGGCGAGCGCTTCCTGCGCGAGGTCACGGACGGCCTCGACACGCTCCAGGCAGCCCTCGCCAACGTGTCCCTGGCCGCCGGCCAGCCGTCCGGCGTCCTCAAGGTCAGCATGTCCCCCGGACTCGGGCGCGGCTATCTCGTGCCCATGCTGAAGGATTTTCTCGCGCGGTATCCGGGTATCGTTCCGGACTGGCATCTCGACAACCGTCCGGTGGACCTCATCAACGAGGGTTTCGACGCGGCGATTGGCGGCGGATTCGAGCTTCCCTCGGGTTTGGCTGCGCGCGAGCTCGCCAGGGCGCACATCATTGCGGTGGCTTCCCCCTCTTATCTGGCCGGTCGCACACCACCCCGGGAGCCCGCGGACCTCCGCCACCATGACGGCATCCTCTTGCGTCCACCTGGAACCGGGCGCATCCGCGCATGGCTCTTGCGCAATCCCGCCGGCGAGCAGGTCTTCGCCGAGATTCCGCCGCGCATCATTCTCAGCGACCCGGACGCGCTCGTCCAGTGCGCCTTGATGGGCTTCGGCATCACCTTCGTCACGGTGATGGATGTGCTGCCGTATTTGCGGAACGGAACCCTCGTGCGGGTCCTTTCGGCGTGGCACGCCGACATTGGTCCGCTTTCGCTCTATTACGCCGGGCAAAGGCAGCTCCCGGCGAAGACGCGCGTGTTCGTGGATTACGTGGTCGACGCGTTCCGGCGGCAGGAGCTGGCCAAACAGTTTTCGGCCGTCTGAAGGGCGCGCGTGGGATACGCGGGGCGGCCCTTGCGCGAGGGCCGCCCCGGTCCTGTTCAGGCCGCGCGCCGTGGACGACGGCGCAGGGCGATCAGCGCCGCGCCGAGGACGAGCACGAGGCCCGAGCGCGTATCTCCGGTCGAGCCGACGGTACGGCAGCCGCAAGCGCCGCTGTCCTCGCCCGCCGTGCCAGCGCCGGTCCCGCCGCCGCCCGCGCCGCCTTCACCACCGGCGCCACCGGCGCCACCGGCGCCACCGGCGCCACCCGCGCCACCAGCGCCACCAGCACCGCCAGCACCGCCAGCGCCGCCCGCGCCACCCGCACCGCCAGCACCGCCCGCGCCGCCAGCGCCGCCAGCGCCGCCAGCGCCGCCGACTCCCATCGACTCGATCTGGCAGTCGGACGCGCAGCCGTCGTCAGAGCCGGTGTTCCCGTCGTCGCATTCCTCGACGCCGTCCTGCACGAACCCGTCGCCGCACTTGGCCCACACGCAGGTATTGAGGCAGGCGTCGGCATTCGACACGTTGCCATCGTCGCACGTCTCGACGCCCGTGTGCATCTGGCCGTCGCCGCACTTGGCCATCTTGCAGGTGTTCGTGCATGCGTCGGTGTTCGACGCATTCGCGTCGTCGCACTCCTCGCCCGCTTGCACGACGCCGTCGCCGCAGCCCGGCAGGCTGCAATTGTTCCGGCAGGCATCGTTGTCGATCTGGTTGCCGTCGTCGCACGCCTCGACGCCGTCCTGCAGGAAGCCGTCGCCGCACGCCGCATTCTTGCAGGTCACGAGGCACGCGTCCGTGTTCGATGCATTGCCGTCATCGCAGGCCTCGACGCCCATCTGCACGAAGCCGTCGCCGCACGCCGCATTCTTGCAGGTCGTGGTGCAGGCGTCCGCGTTCGACGCATTGGCATCGTCGCACTCCTCGACGCCCGCTTGCACGAAGCCGTCGCCGCAGCCCGACGTCTTGCACGTCGTGAGGCACCCGTCCGTGTTCGACGCGTTCCCGTCGTCGCACTCCTCGGCGCCGTTCACCATGCCGTCGCCGCAATAGAAGGGAGGCACGAATTCGTACGCGCCCATGTCGACCGCGGGGCCATTGGCGCCGTCCCCGTCCATCGGCCGCACATTGCCGTCGAGGTCCGTGAGGGGGGCGCCCACCGACGTGCCCTTGTCGATGCACGGGCTGCCCATGGCCAGGTGCAGGTCCGCCGGCGCGTTCACGAAGCCCGGATTCTGCGAAATGCAGCCCGTTCCTGGTACCACGTTATCGTAGTTCTCTTCGGTGCCCAGGACGTTCGTGTACGTGACGGTGGCCGTCGTCGTGCCCGTCGCGTTGTCCCGGTAGATGCCCGACGTGGTCCCGATGATGATGCTGTTCTTGACGTTCACGATCGCCGTCGCATTCGCAGCCGCCCTCAGGGTCACGCCGAACGCGCCTGGACCGTGGACCGTCGTGTTCGTCACGTTGAGCGTGCCGGTCGCGGTGTTCGTGGCGTTGAGGCTGATGTTATCCCAGTTGTTGCGGAAGAGCCCGTTCTCGATCGTCATCGTGGCGGTGCCGCTCTCCGGGCGGAAATCAACGCCATCCCACTCGTTGTCGCTCACGGTCAGGCCCGAGAAGGTGGGGGATGCATTGCCTTTCACGGTGATCCCGTACTCGTTGCTCTTGGTCGTGAAATTCTTGATGAGCGGCGCCCCCGCGTCGAGAAGCAGGCCGTAAAACGACGAATCGGTCGTGACGTTCAAAAGCCCGAGCACGTCGCCCGCGGCGCTCGAATGGATCGCATGGTACCCGTGCCGCACGTTCACGTACGTCAGCGTCGCCGCCGTCGCGCCCGAGAGCACCCGCACGCCATACCAGTTCTGCGCTGCCGCCACGAGGGCGCGCAGCGTGATGGGCGCGGCCGCCGTCCCGATGGCTTCCAGCGTCCCCCGCACCCGGATCTCGCCGCGCTCCGTGTCCGTGCCCGCCTTCATGATGTCGCCGTTCGAGAAGTTCACCACCACGCCCGGCTCGATCGAGAGCTTCCGGCCCGGCGGCACCGTGATGTCCCCCGCGACGGTATACGGCGAGCCTGCCAAGGTCAGCGTCGTATCGGTCCAGAGCGTCCCGTGATACCCCGGCGTCGCGTCATTCACGTACGGCAGCGCCCCGATATCCTGGCCCGCGTCCCCCGCGAACCTCGACGGCGAATTCGACGTGATCCGCAGGTCCGACAGCGGATTCACGTACAGCGGGTTCTCCGAAAAGCACCCCGGGCCGGGGGTCACATTCGAATAGTTCGTCGTGTTGTCCCAGACGTTCGAATACGTGACGTTCACCGTCGCCGCGCCGCCCGCCCCGTAGATGCCGGTGGTGTTGTCCGTCACGTTCGAGTTCTTGAGGTTCACCGTCGTCGATGCGCCCGAAGACGTGGAGACGGACACGCCGCGGTTCTGCTCGTGGATCGTGGCGCCCGTGATGTTCACCGTCGAGATGGCGTTCGACTCCGCCGACAGGTCGAGCCCGTAAAAGCTATTCCGGACCACGCAGTTGTTGATGGTGTTCACCGCGGCCACGCCCGTCGTCAAGATCCTGATGCCGCGGTTGGTATTGTTATTGATCGTGCAGCCGTTGATCGTCGCTGCGGCGGACTCCGCGATGTCGATGCCGACCGAGCCGCCGGAGACGCTCACGTTCGTGAGCGTCGGCGTGCCGGCGAGGAGGTAGAAGCCATACGTGGTGGCGGTGATCGTGGTATCGGAGACGGCGAGACCCATGCCCGCCGCGCTCGAGGTGATGCCTTGCCTCGCATGAGCGATCGACGCGCCGGAGATGGTGACGGCGCTCGCCGCACCGGCGCGGATGCCAAACCACGTGCCCACGGCCGACCCGCTCTGGGCCATGAACTGCACGGGGGTCGCCGCCGTGCCATTGACGTTGAGTTGCCCCTGCACGATCAGCTCGATGCGGGCCGTGTCGGTGCCGCCGGATTGCCCGTCGCTGCTCGCGAACCGCACGACGGTGCCGGCTTCGATGGTCAACGAGGCGCCGCTCGGCACCGTGACGTCCCCCTGGACGTTGTAGGGGCTGCCCGCAGCGGTCCAGGTCTGGGTGGCGATGGTGCCGCCGGCGATGGTCGTCGCGGCAACCGCTTCGCGTGGGAAAACCAGCGCGACAGTAAGCGCAAGGGCGAGCGCCATGCAATGCAGGGCGCTCGCAAAGGAACGAGGCGACATGATTCGAGGCCCTCCGAGAGGTCTTTGGTTCATGCTCAGCTACCCCGGGCGTCAGCGTGCTCACGGCGCCTCACGGCATCGTCAGCACAGGCCCAGCGTCCGGGAGATGCTCGGCGCGTCCCTGGGTCGCAGTTTTTTTTCGGGGGCCTCGATCTCGCCCGCGGAGGGGGACGGAGCGGAGGAGTAGGGCGGGAATTTTTCGATGGTCCGGGCGCAGCCGTCAGCAGGTCACCTCGAACAGGTGCCCGTTCGCGTCCACGAAGTAGACCCGGCCCGCGCCGCCGAGGGGATCCTCGGTCTTTCCGTTGCGTGGATCGTCCGGCTCGTTGCCGAACGGCAAGCCGCGCGCTTCGAGCCGCTTCACGACCTCGGCGAACCGATGCGCGTCGACCCGAAAGGCAATGTGCTCCGGGTTCACGATCGTCGCCGCATTGAACAGCAGGAACGCCCCGTGCTCCAGGTCGATGCGGTACATGTCATCGTCGGCGCCGTCGACGGTCGGCTCGGGCGCGCCCAGGATCGCGGCCAGGTCTCTGGCCGACGTCTGCGCATCGTGGGCGGCGAGGCCGATGTGATCGATTTTGAGCATTTCAAACCTCCTCGGTCAGCGCACGTCGTTCGGAGTCATGGTCGGGCGAACGTTTTACCACCGAGTCCGGCGTGTGGGGGTGCCTTGGGGCCGCCTCGCCGGGGCGCCGCCCCGGACCCCCGCGGGGGCTATTCGCCCCTCGACCCGAACCAGGGCAAGCCCTGGACCTTTTGTGGGAGAACTGCGCGGTGCGCAGTTCTCCCAGCAGGCCGGTGCAAGACCAGGGACGGCGTTGCCAGTCACGGCGGTCTTGGTTGGCAGGGCCTTCCCTGGTCTTGACCTGGCCTGTTCGATGAACTGCGCATCGCGCAGTTCATCGACCCCGGGTCCAGCGCTTGCGCTGGTCCGGGTGCAGGGGCGGATAGCCCCTGCTGGGGCCTGGGGCAACGCCCCAGCGCAGCGGCATCAGGATGCCTCTGCCTCACGGCGACGGCGGCACGCTCTTCAAGAACGCGACGAGTGCGCTCCGGTAGATGTCGAACGTCTCCACTTGGGGGAGGTGCCCGGCTTCTTCGATCTCGACGAGCTTCGAGCCTGGGATTGCGCGCTGTGCGGCGCGCCCGAGTTCGGGATAGTTTCCGAGGGAGGACGCGAGTTCCTTTGGCGCCCAGGCTTTGCCGAGTGCGGTGCGATCTCGCTGGCCGATGATGAGCAGCGTGGGCACGCGGATGCGCGGGAATTCGTATACCACGGGCTGCGTGAAGATCATTTCGAACGTTGCTGCCGAGCACCATGCGACTGTTCGGTAGTCAGGGGCGCGCGTGAAGCCTGCGATCGGCTCGAGGAGCTTGTCGTAGCTCGGCTCCCATGCGCCCGCGAAGTAGCTCGTCCGCATGTATTCGCGGATCTTCTCGGGCGTCTGCTCGAATTCGTCCGCGAAGGCCTGCCCGACGGGCTTGTATGGCACCACGGTCTTCCAGTCCTCGAGACCGATCGGGTTCACGAGTGCGAGGCCTGCCGTCGCTGCCGGGAACATGAGCGCGTATCGCGTGGCGAGCATGCCGCCCATCGAATGGCCGACGACGAATGCGCGAGGCACGCCGATGGATTCGAGCAGCGCGTGCGTGTTCCTTGCGAGCTCCTGGAAGATGAATGGATAATCGGCTGGCTTCGAGGACTTGCCGAATCCGATTTGATCGGGGGCCACGACACGGTATCCCTCGTCGAGCAGCGCTCGCATCGTGGGCTCCCAGTACGCGGAGACGAAGTTTTTGCCGTGCAGGAGCACCACCGTGGAGCCGTTGGGACGAGCGGGGCTCACGTCCATGTAGCGCATCGCGAGCCAGCGCCCGCGGTACGCCACGGGGAAGGTCTTCACCTCGAACGGGTAGGCGTAGCCCGAGAGCTCTGCGTCGAACGTCTGGCCGGGAGCGGCCGGCTTCGCCGGCGACGAACCACGCGAGCTCGCGGCCGATGCAAGTTGCGAAAGGGAGAGCGCCGCGGCCGGCTGACAAGCGGCCATCACGAGCGCGACGCCCGCGAGGGCCGCACGACGAAACGGGTCGATCATCGGGGCGAGTCTATCACAGGAGCGCTTCTATCTCGGGTACACCGGGTCGATGATGGACGCGCGAAAGGCGTGCGAGCGCGTCCAGGCTTCGACCCGCCCGCGGTGAGGCCAGGTCGAATCAGGTGTCGGAAGCCGGCGCGGGCGGCTGCGCCGGGGTGGCCGTATCCTCGGCCTCGGGGAGCCCGGCGCGGCGGCGGGCGGTGGGTCGCACGCGATCGGCGAGCGCGGGCCGCCGGGCCAGCGTGAAGAGGCCTGCCAGCGTATCCGCGACGCCGGGATACACGCTTCCCCAGCGAGCCATGTGCTCGTCTTTTGCGTTTTGCGTGAGCTGCGCCTCGCGCTTCTCGCGCTCGACGTCCTGGAGGGCTGTGCGGAGTGCGGCCGCGGCGATTGCGAGGTCGTCGGCGGCGGCGAGCGGGGTGAGCGTCAGGCTCTTGATCTTGGGCTGCTCGGTCAGCGGGCGCTCGCGCAGGAGTTTTTCGGCTTGGCCGGCGAGGCCGAGGAGGTGCTGCGGATCCTCGGGGAGGGCGCTGCTGAGGCCATACGCGTCGGCGACGGCGGGGCCATAGCTGCGGGTCACGATCTCGCGCAGGGAGGAATAAACATTTTTCAGCTCGGCGCCGCGCTCGTCGCGTGCGGTGCGATAGCCATCGTCGTCGGCGAGCTCGGCGGCGTGGGCGCGATCGGCCGCTTCGAGCGATTCGACGTAACGGCCGAGCGTATCACCGATGGCCGCGATGAAATCGGCGACGGTGACCTTTTCGGGTGCGCCCTTGGGAAAGAGGAGCGCTTCGAGCTCCGCGGCGGCGTCCGGGCCGTGCACGGTGGCCGCGCTCTGCACGGCGCGGGCGATGGCTGCACGATCGGCAACCATCTTGGAGACTTTGCTCATGGTACCTCCTTGTCGAAGGTGGCCGGTGTAACACGGGAGGGGTAGGCAGGGGAACAGGTTTCAGAATGAAAGAGGAGGGGGGGCGTACGTTTGGGGAGCGGGGGGGCGCCGGGGGAAGGCGCGCCGGGCGAGCCGGGACGTGGGTTTCAGGCGGGGAAGGGCGCGGCAGGGGGCAAGGGAGGGGAGGTGTCGTCGGTGAGGCGCGGAGGGGGCGGGAGGGGATGGGGGTTCGGGTTTGGTGGAGGCGTGCTGGCGGCGACGGCGGAGGGGTCGCGGGTTGGGAGGGGCGGGGCGGAGCGCTCGCGGAGGGGATGTCACGGTGGTATAGCCGGGACGGCTGTTCGGGGAGCCGTCTGTGCCGGCCCCCGGCGCGGTCCGGCGTCCTGCGACGTTGGCTTGGCCGAAGCCGAGGCATGCCGACAGAATGATCCTGTGGAAGGAAGGTCCTCATGCCGCCCAGCCGAGTGAACGCCGCGTGGCTTCAGCCGATCAGCACGGATCCTGGGCTGCTCGTGAACCGCGAGGAGGAGCTCGACGACCTCGTGCGGCGGCTCGACGAGCTCCGCGAGGCGCAGCTCCGCGACGCGCACTTCCTGATCACGGGAGCGCGGGGCGTTGGGAAATCGATCTTCACGCGGGCGGCGCTGGCTCGCTTCGAGCAGAAGTTCCCCGACCATGCCGTCTGCCTCACGGTGGACAGTCGCGGCCTTCGTTACAGGCCCTTCCTGAACCGGTTCGCGAACGCGCTCGTCGAGGGGATCAAGCCGCGCGCGGAGAGGTTCAAGCGCCTGGGTATCGCCCGCGTCCTCGAGCAGCTCGCGCTCTTCGCGAACCATAGCCAGATCAACCGCACGCAGACGGATACGATCAGTCGGCGGTACGGCGCCGACGCGACGCTCGGCGCGGATCTGCTGCTCAAGCTCCAGAGCAAGCTCACCTGGGAAGAGACACGGAGCGTCGGGCAGACGGTCCAGCTCTCGTTGACGGTGACCGACGAGCTGCTCCACGCGGCGATCACGGCGACCCTGGAGCGCCTCGCCGAGGACGATTCGCGCTGGATGGTCGTCGTCTTCTTCGACGACCTCGACCAGGCGCTCCCCACGGACCACGAGGAGGACGTGGCGATGCTCTTCCGCCACGTCCTCGATCTTCGGCCCTGCATCTCCCTCGTGCACTTCCGGACGGAGGCCCTCGTGGAGAACGTCGCTCGGGAGGCGACCGAGAAGATCGACCTGAAGCCGCTCACGTCCGAGGTGCTCTTCGAGCTCGTTCGCCGGCGGCTCGAAGCGGCGACCGAGACGGTGAGAAAGCAGTTTCCGCTGGACACCGACTGGTCCGCCGTCCACCGCCTCGCCGCTTGCACCGGTAACCCCCTGGTTTTCCTCAAGTGGGTGCACGGCCTCATGCGCTCGCAGCTTTGGCCGCCGCTCGAGAGCTGGAAGGATCCCGGGAACCTCGCCCGCCTCGTCTTCACCGCGGATCCCTTCAATGGCGCGGACCCGGAGCTCGTGCGCCGTCTGGCCGAGACCGTGGATCGCTGCGATGGAGGGCGGCCTCAGGCGACGCTCCTGCGAGAGGACCTCCTCCGCGGGTGTGCCAAGACGGACCCAGGAAAGGCGCCCGGCCTGACGGAGCAGGAGACCGACGACCTCGTGAAGCTCCAGGTGCTGCTCCCGAAGCACCGCTTCCAGCCGACCTTGGGGTACCGCATGCAGCCGGTGCTCGATCTGCTGCGCCCGAGCGTGCGCGACAAGCTCTGAGTCCGAGACATGCGCGCTCTGCACCTTATCGGCCTGCGGACGGCCACTGGCAAGAAGGTCCGTCTCTACCCCGCTGACACCTTTCCGCTCTTTTTGCCGTCGTGGCTCGTCGAGAGTGATCGCGAGATTCTGCTCGCGTTCTACCAGCAGATTCTCGCCGAGGACACACTGCGCCGCGTCGAGGTCGAGTGGTATCGCAGCATCGTCGACGCGGACCGCGAGTATCTGCGCAACCTCCGCGAGCGCCACGGATCCGACGAATACCTCGTCGTCGTGAAGGTGCGGCGCCCTGACGTCGATCTGAACGACGTCCTCGCGCAGCCGGAGCTCCAGGGTTTTCAGCATGTGGCCATTGCGAGCGACTTTCCCGTGGCCAATGAGAGCCTGGGGAAGCTCGGCGAGATCACGCGTCTCGTGCAGACGACGGCGGAGGAGATCTACGAGGAGATGGTCCGCGAGCTTGGGCTGCGCTCGGATGGGATCGAGCTCGTGGAGCCTCTCGTCCAGACGCTGCTCAATCCGATCCTCGTCATCGAGACGTACAACGCGTTGCTCGATGTCCATGCGGAGAACGTGGCGAGCGAAAACCAGCGGGATGCCATCTACCGGCGTATTCTCGGCCGGCTTCTCGACACCATGCCGGGAGGCGAAGTTGTGGGCCTGGTTGTCTTGGCGCTGCGCGGAGAGAACGGGTTCGCCGCGGCTATTGAAGAGCCCGAGCGCACGAACGTACTCGCGTCGCTCCGCGGCCGGATGCTTGTGCGCGACCGGCAGATCATCCGCTGGGCAAGGTTCCTGTCGGAGGAGTTCGTGCGTGAGCTGCTGCGCGAGCGCGTTCAGCGGCTCGCGTACCCGAAGGCAAGGCCGGCCCGTGGCGCACGACGCGTCATGAAGTGGCTAGATCTGGCGGCCCAGCCCGTCGCGGAGGATCGCTTGCGTGCCGATGTCTCCGCGATCTTCGGATGGCTCAACGAAGGGCAGCTCGGCCGAGCACGCACGGAGCTCCAAGCGCTGGAAAGCCGCCTCGACGAACCGGGCTTGACGATGCTGACCCGGACCTACTACTGGCTCGCCGTGGCGCGCATGCTTGAGCTGGAAGGACGGTGGGCTGACGCCGAGCCGGTCTTCCGCGAGGCGCTCCGGCTTCAAGAAGAGGCAGGTGTCGATGCGGCCCTTCGCGGCGTCACCCTTGGCGCGCTCGCGCGGAGCCTGCGCGACAGTGGTCGATGGTCCGGGGCCGAGCCCCTCTTCCGCGAGGCGCTCCGGCTCCAAGGAGAGGGAGGAGCCACCGCCATCACGCGCGGCATCATCCTCCACGAGTTCGCGTGCGGCCTGCGCGACAATGGTCGCTGGACCGAGGCCGAGCCGCTCTTCCGCGAGACGCTCCGGCTTAAAGAAAAGGGAGGTGATACCGCCACCAGCCGTGGCAGCACCCTGCACCACCTCGCGCGCGGTCTGCGCGACAACGGACGCTGGGTCGAAGCAGAGCCGATGTTCCAGGAAGCGTTGCGACTGAAGCGAGAAGGCGCGGCCTCGCCAAAGAGCCAGGCGATGACGCTCCGCGCGTACGCCCGGGGGCTCCGAGCACACGGTCGGCACGAAGAAGCCGCCCAGTTCGAAGCGGAGGCCGACCTCCTCGACGAAGCTGGAACGCGTGTCGTCGAGACCTCAGCCCAAGCGACAGCGCGCGACGCGGCGGGGTCCGACGAGTCCGGCGGCGATTAGCTGCCGCCCGCCGACGCTCGTAGACCGGCCAATTTCTCCTGACACACCCGCTCCACCACGGCCGCGAGCGCCCGCACCCGCTCGCCCAGGGTGGCGAGTTCCTCCGCCGTGACGCGATAACTCTTGTCGTACCGCGCGTCGATGTATGCGCGTCGGAGGAGCTCGAAGAGATGCTTGTCCTCGGGCGTCGTCCGCGGAAGCGCCCCGCGCAAATCCGGGTGCAGCGGCGCGACCTCGTCGTCGAGCTCCTCCAGGTTGTGGGACTTCCGCTTGTACCCCGTGTACACGAGGCTCACGGCCACGTAGAGCCGCTCTGCGGCCTGGTGGAGCAGAAAGGCCGCGTGCGCATTGAGCCCGTTGCCGCAGAAAAACTCGAAGCCTTTCAAGAATCCCGTGGCGCTCTCGAACCAATACGAAAAATTCCGCTCCGCCCTCTCGGCTCGCTCCTTGGGCGTCGCCTCTTTGGGCTTCGTGAGCGCGTGGCGCCGCGAATCGTACAGGAGTACGCCCTCGTTCCGGATGTCACCGAAGAAGTAGTTCCCAGCGCGGATCTCGCGATTCACGTACTTGATGTCGTGGGCGATCAACGTGATCGGCGCCTCGCCCGACACCTCCCGCGCCTTCGTCCCGAGCTCGGACCAGAGTGCCGTGTCCTCGGCGAGCTTCGGGCTCTCCACGATCGCGAGCAGGTCGTAATCGCTGAAGTAGCCGTGCTCCGGATCCTCCACCCAGTCGCCGCGGGCGTGGCTGCCGAAGAGGATCAGCATGTCGAGCGGCGCCCCGGCCCGAAGGATCTCGGTGATCGCGCGGAGCTCCTCCTGCTTGCGAGCGGGCAGGTGGTCGAGCGAGGTCTTCATGGAGCTCCGAGGGGCGCGAGGTGCGGCAAGCTTTGCCGGGTTCGTCCCGGAAACGCAAGCTCCACGGCGCTCCCCGCCGACGTCTTTGCGTGCTTGACCTCTCTCGCCAGTTTCTCCAAGCTCGCCGGCCCATGACCTGGCGCCGTGCCCTCGTTCCCCTCCACGTGCTCGTCACGCTCTCCGCGGGCGCCTTCGGTTGCGCTTCGGGCGCGCCCGCGCCTCAGCCATCGGGCGCGCCCGCGCCTCAGCCATCGGGCGGGCCTGTCGCCTCTGCATCCGCCGAAGAGCCTGTCGTCTCTGCATCCGTCGAAGAGGAAGATTGGGCGCGCGCGGATACGCCGGTGCCGCCCGAAAAGGGCTGCCCCGCCGCGCCGCCCACGGAGAAGGGCGCCTGCGGTTCCGCCGCTCGGCTCTGTACGTATGCCTCGTCCCTGGGGTGCGGGGACGTATACGATTGCCACCTCGGGAAGTGGGTGGCTTCACGCTTGCCGTGCACGGACGCGCATCGGGACGGCGCTTGCGCCCCGGAGCCGAAGCGGGACCACCCTCCGAAGACGCCGATCGAGAAAAGCCCTATTTGCCTCTATTCCGGGCCCACGGCGTGCAGCTACCACGTCGACGCGCCGCCGCAGCCGTGCAGCGGCGTGCCCCGGGAGGCGCCGCCGCTCAAGTTCGTGTGGCGCTGCGAAAAATTGACCTCCGGCGGATGTGGAGCTGGTTTCGCCGAAGGCGAGCGCTGCGCGCCCGAAGGCGCGTCCTGCGGGACGACCTGCTGCGGGACGAGCGCGGTTTGCTCGGGTGGGAAGTGGCACGTCACAGAGCACGGCTGCCCGCCGCAAGCGCCCGGAGGGCGCTAGATGGTCTAGCAGCCTGTGGACTTATCTGCTGCGCGCCCCGAATCGTTGGTCGACATCGCTCGAAATCCTTCAGGATTCCTCGCTCCGTCGCCCTAGCTTCGGGGCGCTCGCGACGATAATTCCACAGGCTGCTAGAGCCGCACGACCTTCGACTTGTCCCCCTCGACCTTCCGGAGCGCATCCCGCGTATCGACCACGAGCTTCGCCTCTTTGAGAAGCCGCCCATAATCGACCGACGCGTGATCCGTCACGATCACCACCGCATCGTATTCGCCATACGCCACGGTGCTCGGCTCCGACCGCATCACGATGCCACCTTCATCGCATTCGGGCACGTACGGATCGTGATACCGCACCTCGGCCCCGAGCTCCTGCAGCTGATGAATGATGTCGAACGCCGGCGACTCGCGGTAATCGGCCACGTCGCGCTTGTACGCGACCCCGCTCACCAGGATCTTCGATCCATTCGCCGCCTTCCGCTCCCCATTGAGCGCCTGCTGCACGAGGTGCACCACGTATTCGGGCATCGCGCTGTTGATCGTGTCGGCGAGCTCGATGAACCGCGCCTGATACTTCAACGTCCGCATCCGCCACGACAGATACAGCGGGTCGATCGGGATGCAATGCCCGCCGAGGCCCGGGCCCGGGAAGAAGGGCATGAAGCCGAACGGTTTTGTGGCTGCCGCCCGGATGACCTCCCAGACGTCGATGCCGAGCTTCCGGCTCATCAGCGCGACCTCGTTCACGAGGCCGATGTTCACCGCGCGGAACGTGTTCTCGAGCAGCTTTACCATCTCGGCCGCGTCCGTGCTCGAAACCGGCACCACCGTCTCGATGATCTTGCTGTAGAGCGCCATCGCGACTTCGAGGCAGCCAGGCGTCGCGCCGCCGAGCACCTTCGGCGTGTTGCGCGTGCCGTACGTCTTGTTGCCCGGATCCACGCGCTCGGGGCTGAACGCGATGAAGACGTCCTTGCCGAGCTCGTACTTGCCCGCCGTGAGCTTCGGGACCAGGACCTCGCGCGTCGTGCCGGGGTACGTCGTCGACTCCAGCACGATCAGCATGTTCGGGTGCTGGTGCTCCGCGATCTCCTCGCTCGCCGACAGGATGAAGCGCATGTCGGGGTCTTTGGTCTTGTTGAGCGGCGTCGGGACGCAGACCACGATCGCGTCGGCCGAGCCGAGGATGTCGGGGTCGGTCGTGGCGCGCAGCCGGCCCGCCGCGACGTGCGGCGCGAGCGCCGAGGACGGGATGTCCCCGATGTACGACTCGCCGAGGCCGAGCAACCGAACCTTCTCGCGATCCTTGTCGTAGCCGGTGACGGAGAAGCCGGCCTGGGCGAACTCCACGACGAGCGGCAGCCCGACGTAGCCGATGCCCACGACGACGATGTGCGCGCTACGATCCTCGATCTTCTTGAGAAGCTCCTGCACGATGCGTGTCCCTTTCACGAGTCGACCCGGCCTTCCAGGATGGAAAGCGGTCCTTCAATCAGCATGTCGCGTGCCTCCGCCGCGCCGAGCGCCCGGTGGAGGTGGTCGATGCCCGCGGCGACGTCCTCGACGTCCCGCGGGCCATGGGCGTCGCTGCACGCCGCGTAGTAGTACCCGTCTTCCAAGAGCGCCTCCGCGCACTTGCGCGTCGCCCGGCCGTACTTGCCAACGAGCGAGGCGACGTCGAGCAGAAGGACGACGCCGCCGTCGAGCAGCGGATCGAGCACGGTGCGGTCGTCCCAGACGGGCTCGTACCGCTCGGGGTGCGCGAGGACGGGGCGGAGCTTTTTCTTGCGGCGGAGGTCGGCGAAGCGGGACGCGAGGCGCGCGGGGAAGGCGCGCGGGGAGAGCTCGACCAGGACGGCGCGTTCGCCGGGGTAGGGGAGCGCTTCGCCGCGCATGAGGCGCTCGTAGACGACGTCGTCGAAGAAGTGCTCCGAGGAGAGCGCGAGCTCGGGCAAGCCGGGCGCGTCCGCGAGGGCCTTGCGCGTGGCCTCGTAGGCGCGCGCGAGGTCGCTCTTCGTGTTGTCGAACATCCCGGGGCGCATGTGCGGCGTGGCGACGACCTTGCCGAACCCCGCGCCCGCGAGGCCTGTGAGCAGGGCGCGGCTGTCCGCGACGGTCCGGACGCCGTCGTCGATGCCGACCACCCAGTGGCAGTGCAGGTCGATGTAACCCGTCATCACGCGCCGCGCGAACCTAGCAGTTTTTCAGCGGGGTGCGCGGCCTTCGGCGCGCCGCCGCGGACGGCGTGGCGAGGAGGTCGGGTTTTTACAGGGCGCGTGTGATGATCTTGGCGATGTCGAGATCCCTGAGGCAGCCGTCGGAGCCCTTGCCGAACACACACGCGAGGGTGACGACGCCGTCCTTCAGGCCGACGGAAGCGGCGCCCTCTTTCAGGTTCGTGACGACGATGCGCTGCACGCCCTCGCGGACGGCCTCCTTGCCGAGGTCGTCGACGCAGATGACCCGGAAGGCGTTGGCGAGCAGGCGGACGCCGAGGTGCTGGACGTTCTTCAGCGCGGCCTCGTCGGTCTCGAAGGTCGGCCAGTCGACATCCACGACGACGGGCGCGCCAGCGGCCTCCTGGATGTCTTTTTGCTCGCCCGGAAGCCAGGACTCCTTCGCTTCCTTGATGAGCCGTTTCTCGATGAGTCCCATGGAAAACTGCCTCCGTTCCAACGCGTGACGATCACGCCGGGGGTGGAGCATACAGGAACGGGATCTCGCCGGAAAGTGGACCCCGCGGGCGCGTCCGGGCGAGCATTTGCGGCGAAGGAGGTTCTCTCTTGTCGAGGATGGATCCCAACGAGGCCCCGCCGCCGTCGCTCGGAGCCGAGCGCCGCAGGCGGAGGAGCGACGACCCAATCACGGCGCTGCACTACCAGCTTTCGGTCGCGCGCAGCGAGGGGAAGCTCGAGGCCCTCGTGCTCGTCGACGATCGGGGCTGCCTCGTCGCAGGCGCCGGCTCGTGGCCCGTGTGCGAGGAGCTCGCCGCCTACGCGCCCCTGCTCGCCGAGCCAGGCCTGCCCACGACCGCAGCCGTCGGCACGCGGATCGCCGATCTCTCGCGCGAGGTCCTCGTGAGCACACTGCCGCTCGGCGCGGCCGAGGCGCTGCTCGCGGTTCGTGGGGGCGGAGACGATCGGTCGGCGTTCGTCGCCCGCGCGGCCGCAGGGTGCCGGCGGATCTTGCGGGCGGCCTGAGCTGGGGGGCGCCCGCTCCCGCTCCCGCTCGCGCGAGCCTTCAGGTCATCGGCGCAATTCTTCTTCGCTCGGCTTGGTGAGACGAACGTGGTGGGCATTGTTGGCCACCACGGGGCGAAGGATTGGTCCCCCCGATGTCGATGGTCGACCAACAACCGGTCATGTGAACCACAACCCCAGCGTGTAGATCGGAAAGGTGTGTCCTACCCTATCCGAAGAGACTTGCGCGCTTGCCTTGGGTGTTGCAATAGGGACCGTCAAGAAACCGCCTGCTCCTGCTCGGGGCATTCGCCACGCTTGCTCGCATAGCGCCACGCTTGCTCGAGCATAGCGCCATGCTTGCTCGAGTAGCGCCGCGCTCGCTCGAGTAGCGCAATGCTTGCTCAAGCGTAGCCGGAGGGGAAGACGCTTCGTCGGCCGCGCTCGGTGGGGCCCTGTCCGAGGCCCCGCAAAGGCGAGCCGAGCTCGGGGGGACCGAGCGCCAAAGGAGAAGTGTCCTCCCCCTCTGGGGGCCAATTCAAAATCAGGCGCAATGGTGCCGGCCATGACCTCCCACCTCCCATATCGATTGTCGTGGGGACGCGCGCGGCGATTGGCGCCGCTGTCAACGGCCCGTCGCTTCCATTCCCTCGAGGCTCGCGATCGCAGGCAATAAGGCCCTGAATCTGCTCCGGACGTCATTCCAACGAGGCGGCATAAAGCGTGCTAATGTGCTGATGAGGCTTGGCACGAAAAGCCGGGCCGGGGAGGACCACGAAGGTAACGCGGGGCCAGGAGCGCAAGAGCGAATGAATCATAACCTGAAGCCCGCTCGAGCTCATTGCAGACGCGATGAGGAGCGGCTCGAGGTTTTACCGCAACGATACAGGAGCACTTATGAGGACGATAGCTTCGAAGTTGAGTGTACTGGTCATGGTGTGCGGCATGGCGCTGGGGTGCTCTTCCGAGCCGACACCGGGCAACAACATTGATGACACCAATACCAACGCGACGAACCAAGCCATCGTCGAGGGGCAGGTAAAGGACGTCGGCGCAGACTACACCGAGCTCGGTTTCGGCGGTAAGGGCACGCTCGCGAAGACAGCAGAGGTGGTCATCTCCAAGATTACCGCCGACGGGAAACTCGAGGCGATCGCCGAGGCGACGGTCGACGCGGCCGGCAAGTACTCCGCGGAGGTCCCGGTGGGCGCCGAGCTGCTCATCGTGCAGGCCGTCACCGCGTCGGGCGAGGTGCTCGCCTCCTCGTTCCTCGAGGCGGCGGCGGATACCAAGGGCGAGATCGTGACCGCGGCGCCTCTCACGATCGAGAGTTCGGTCGAGGCCGCGGTGGCCATCGCCCTCGCCGCCAAAGGCAACCTCGAGGCTCTGGTCGCGGCGCAGCTCCACGCGTTCGTCAACGGGGACCTGGCCGCGGAGCTCGTCGCTCAGATCCAGGCGGGCCTCAGCGCCGAGGCGGCGATCAGCGCGATGGCCGAGGCCACGCTGGCGGCGGAGAAGGCGCAGCTCCAGGCGTTCGCGAACGCGGGCATCGACATCACGGCGGAGGCGATGGCGGAAATCACGTACCACGCCGCCGCAGCCCTGAACGCGGCGCTGGACGCCGGGGCGTCGGCCGCCGAGGCGGCGGCGGAGTTCCAGGCGGAGCTCCAGGCCGCCCTGGAGGCCAAGCTCGGGATCTCGGCGGAGCTCTACGCGCAGGCGCAGGCGGCGGCGAGCATGGTGTTTCAGGCCACGCTCAGTGTGGCGCTCGAGGCGAGCGCGAACGTCGATGCGCTCCTCTTCGCGACCGTCCACGCGGCCGCGGAGGTGGAGGCGCAGGCGACCGCGCAGGCGGTGCTCACGCTGGTGGAGCTGAGCGGCGCAGCGCAGGCCACGATCGACATGTTCGTCGGGATCTGCACGAAGTTCACGGCCGACGTGGCCGCGGCGGCCGACGTGGAGGCGATCGTCAAGGCGAAGGCCGATTTCTTGGCGAAGCTCAACGGCACCGCGCAGGTCGAGGGCGCGCTCGCGGCCCTGATCTCCACGAAGGCCGAGGCGCAGGCGGCGCTGCTCGCGACCGTCGAAGCCGTGCTCGTCGCGAGCGCGACGCTCGACCTGGATCTGAAGGCGGCGCTCGAGGCGTACGTGGTGGCCGCCGCCAAGGGCGCGGGGTCCGCGGAGGCCACCGCCGCGATGGAGGCCGTGATCAAGGCGTTCGCGAAGTTCGACGCCGCGGTCGATGCGCTCGCGCCGGCCCTCGACGCGGCCGTGGCCACCGCCTCCGAGGCGGAGGTCGTGACCCAGGTTCTCGCTACGGCGGAGGCCTCGCTCCAGAAGCCGTGAGCTGAAACCGGCTGTCGCTGACCTGGACGGGGACCCGATGACCGGGTCCCCATCCTTGGTCGTCCCTCACCGCGCTGAAGAACGCCGACGCCGCGCCCGCCGCGGCTGGGTGCCCATCCGGACGTCGGTAAGCGCTGCACGAGCCCGCTCTACCCCTCTTCGTCGATGATCGTTCCCCCTGCGTCCGTGACGTGGACCCCATCATGATCAACCAAATTCAACAGGATCCGCGGGGTTGACGACCCCGGGTCAGGACGACCGGAACCCTATCCGCACCCGCACACCCGCTCTCGCTCCCGCACCCGCTCCCGCTTCCGCCCCCATCGTGCTAAAGGGCCGGCCGTGGCAGCCTCGGAAACAAGTTCGTCCACGCCCGGCGGGCTCGGCAAGCTCCTCGATTCCCGGCGGGTTCTCCTCGTCGTCGGTTGCGGCGGGGTCGGCAAGACGACCACGACGGCTGCCCTCGGCCTCGCCGCGGCGCGCCGAGGCAAGCGCGTCCTCTGCCTGACGATCGACCCGGCGCGGCGGCTCTCGCAGAGCCTCGGCATCGAGGAGATGAAGACCGAGGCGCAGACGATCGATCCAGCCCTCTTCGCGCAAGCCGGCGTGCCCGTCACGGGGTCGATGACCGTGATGATGCTGGACACGAAGAGCACGTTCGACTCGCTCGTCATGGAGCTCGCGCCCTCCGCCGAGCAGCGCGATCGCATCCTGAACAACGTGCTCTACAAGTACATCTCCACGTCGCTCGCCGGTACCCAGGAGTACATGGCGATGGAGAAGCTCTACGCGACGAAGGGCGATCCGAGCTACGACCTCATCCTGCTCGACACGCCGCCGACGCCGAACGCGCTCGACTTCCTCGACGCGCCGGAGCGGCTCGTCGGCGCGATCGACAGCGCCGCGACGCGGTGGCTCGTGCAGGCCGTGCAGAGCTCGGGGAAGTTCTCGCTCAACGTGCTCGCGAAGAGCGCGGCCGCGATCGTGCGCGGCATCGGCAAGGTGTCGGGCAGCGGGTTTCTGGAGCAGATGGCGGCGTTCATCGCGGAGATCAACTCGGTTTTCGGCGGGTGGAGGAAGCGCGCGGACGCGGTGAGCGCAGCGCTGCGTGGGCCCGATGTGGCGTACGTGCTCGTGACGACGCCGGACCCGCTCGCGGTGCGCGAGGTGATGTTCTTCGCGGATCGGCTGCGCGAGCAGGACATGCGGCGCGACGCGTTCGTGGTGAACCGCGTGCATCCGACGTACGGGCGCGTGCCGGACGCGGCGGAGGTGGAGGGGGCGCTCGCGCGGAGTGCGATCTCGCTCGGGCCGGATGCTCCGACGCGGCTCCGGCGCGCGGCGGAGGACGAGAGCCGCATGGGCAAGCTCGACGCGCTGCATCTCGTGGGGCTCGAGGCGGCGCTGGAGGACGAGGCGTCAGGCGGAAGCTTGCTCGCGCACGTGCCGGCGTTCCCGTACGACATCCACGATCTGGAGCGGCTCTCGCGGATCGCCGAGGTCCTCGCACCGTAGGGCACGACCCTCATCCCCGTTCCGCCCAGCGCGTCCTCGTGGCATGGTCGGGGTATGGAGCGAGACGGCAAGGCAGCCGGGGGGTTGTTCCGTTTGCGTACGCGATGGGCGTTTCTTTCGTTGTTCGGCGCGCCGCTCGTGCTCGCGTGGATCTCGGGCGCGGCCGGGTGCACCGAGGAGACGGCTCTCGAGCCGCGCCCTGGCTTCCCCGGCGATAGCTGCACGAAGACCGACGATTGCGCGGTGCCGCTGCGCTGCATCGGCCTCGTCTGCGTCGAGCCGGGCGGATCGGGGGACGGCGGCGTCGTCGAGCCGGACGGCGGCTTCGGCCCCGGCCCCGGGCCGAGCGCCGCCGACGGGCCCTGGAGCCAGTGCGACGAGTGCCTGGAGGGGGCGTGCGGGCAGGCCGAGAAGGCGTGCGGGCCCGAGTGCCGCAGCATCGAGGCGTGCATCGAGACCTTGTGCGCGAACTTGAGCGCCACAGGATCGCCGGACGAAGGCGCGTGCTTGGTGTACTGCCAGGACCGCTTTCCCGGCGGGAAAGCGCAGCACCTCGCGGTCGTGAACTGCGCGCAGGACGTGATGTGCTCGCCGCCCTGTGCGTTTTACCCGCAGGACTACGATCTCTGCCGGACGTTCATGAACAACGGCGATTGCACGGGCTACATGAAGGCGTGCGACGCCGATGCGCGGTGCACGACGTACCGCGATTGCGTGAAGTTCTGCGGGACGATCGCGGACTGCACCGCCTGCGACGACGCGGCGGACGCGACCGAGGGGCGGAAGCTGCTCGAAGCCTACGAGCAGTGCGTCGCGGGAGAATGCCTCACGGAGTCGTGGATCAAGTGAGCGGGGAGGGGGCCGAGGGGCCCCCTCTCGCCGTGTTGGTTCAGGGGCAGTTCGGGTTCGCGGCCTCGACGACGGCGCAGTACTCGGGCGCGCCGTCGCTCATGCAGATCGTCTTGCACGTCTGGCAGAAGACGCAGGAGTCGAGGGCCTCGAACTTGTTGAGGGCCGCCTGGGGCGTGGCGAGGTCCTGCGCACACTTGATCGTGCAGCAGCCGCCGTCGCCGCTGAGCGGGCAGTTGTCGTAGGAGCAGTCGGCGAGGGCCTTGCAGTCCGCATCGGCGGTACAGGCGTCCGCGAGCGCCTTGCACTCGTTCACGTACGCGCCCGTGGTGTTGCTCGTGCAGTCGCTGCAGACCGAGTAGCTGCCGCTGCCGCCGCTGCCGGATGAGCTCGAGGAACCGCCACCAGCGCCGCCCGAGCCGCCGCTGCCCGAGGAGCTCGACGACCCGCCGCCGGCGCCGCCCGCGCCGCCGGTGCCCGAGGAGCTCGAGGACGAACCATTGCCCGAGCCGCCCGAGCCGCCTGAGCCGCCCGTGTCGTCACTGCACCCCACCACGGTCACGAACAAAGAGCCGAGCGCCGCGAGCCCGAGCGCATACAAACCAAGCCTCATCGTCTGTCTCCCTTTCCAAGCGTGAGCCACGCGCCGTTCGCGCGCTGGAATGGGGACATCCTACCGCGGAGGCGTCTCTTTCGGGCGTGCGAACTCGTCCGGGGCGCCGTACCACGGCAGCGGCGTGGTCGATCCCGAAGCCTCGGACGACGCGGACGCGGGTGCTTCGCCGAGTGACCACGCCGTGAGCACGACGAGCGCCATCCACACGAGATCGGCGAGCAAGAGGTGCACGAGCTGCATCGCCACGGGCGCGAGGAGGAAGAGGTTCAGAAAGCCCGCGCCGATCTGCACGATCACGAGCGCAGACAGGAGCCGCGCATGCTTGAGCAGGCTCGGGCGTTGCGACGCGACGAACCCCGTCGCGAAGAGCAAATACGCCGCGACCACGCCGGCCACGATCGGGTGGTAGACGCGCAGCTGCACGAAGACGTGCGCGGCCTGCGACACGTCCGCGGCGAGGCCTTCGCTCAGGGTCTTCGCGGGGAAGAGCGTGTCGCCGAGGGCCGCGATCGCGCCCGTCACGCCGACGAGCAGCACGCCGAGGAGGCCGCCGCCGAGCACGTACGTCGGCGTGCCCGAGGATCCACGCCGCGGCAAGGGGCCGCCCGACGCCCAGAGCACGGTGAGCGTCATCGACGCGACGAGGAGGAAGGTGTTGATGAGGTGCGCGCTCATCCAGTAGCCACGCGCGATCGACGCGTCGCCCGCGACCCGCTCGAAGAGGACGATGCCCGCGCCGACGGCCGCCTCCGTCACCATGAAGAACATCGACCAGGCCGCGCCGAACCGCACCGCATGCCGGCGCGGGAAGGCGCGGAAGGCCCACACGAGCTGGAGCAAGGTGAGCAGGAAGGCGATCCCCGAGGTCACCCGGTGCGTGAACTCGATCAGGGTTTTTACGGTGGGCGCGCGGGGAATGACCTCGCCGTTGCAGGTGGGCCAGTGGCTCCCGCAGCCTGCGCCGGAGCTGGTGGCGCGGACGTAGGCGCCCCAGAGAATGACGCCGAGGGTGACGGCGAGCGTCGCCCACGCAACACGGCGAAACCGACCTTGCGACATGCCCCCCGTTCTAGGGCCGGCGAGGCGTTCAGGCGAGCGCCTTTCATCCTCTCGACGCGCGGGCGGGGCCGCTTTATGCCTCCCAGGCCCCCATGAGCACCATCACCCTGAGCGGACTCTTCGTGTACCCCGTCAAGGGCGCGCGCGGCATCGCCCTCGACCGGGCTCGGGCACAGAGCCTCGGCATCGAGCACGACCGACGGTTCATGATCGTCGACCCGGACGGCGAGTTCCTCACACAGCGGGAGCTGCCGCAAATGGCGCTCATCGAGACGGCGATCGAGGGCGACACGCTCGTCCTCCACGCGAAGGACCACGGGTCGCTTCGCCTGCCGCTCCGTCCCGAAGGGCCCACGGATCGGCGCGTCCGGGTCTGGAGCGACAAATGCCGCGCCGTCTTCGTCGGCGACGAGGTCGCCGCGTACCTGAGCGACTACCTCGGCCGGCGCGCGGAGCTCGTGTACATGCCCGAGGACGCCGCGCGTCGCGTGGACGGTCGCTACGTGAGCCGCAAGGAGCGTGTCGCCTTTGCCGATGGCTTTCCGTATCTGCTCGCCTCGGAGGGCTCGCTCGCGGACCTGAACGCGCGCCTGCGCGACGCCGTGCCGATGGATCGGTTCCGGCCGAACCTCGTGGTCCGCGGCGCGCCGCCCTGGGCCGAGGACGCGTGGACGAGCCTGTCCATCGGCTCGGTGGTCTTCCACCTGCGCAAGCCGTGCAGCCGCTGCAACGTGATCACCGTGGACCAGGCGACGGGTGTGCGCGGCAAGGATCCGCTGGCGACGCTGGCGACGTTCCGGGCGCGGGCGAACCGCGTGTATTTCGGCTGGAACATGGTCGCCGAAGGGGAGGGCGAGATCCGCGTGGGCGACGCCGTGACCCTGGGTGCGCGCTCGTACGACGAGGCCGGCTGAGGCGCCGAGGAAACGAAGCAGCATGCAGAGCACGTCATCGTGGGATGCGATCGTGATCGGCGGCGGGCCTGCGGGTTCGTCCGTCGCGACCTACCTCGGCCGGGAAGGGCGGCGGGTTCTTCTGCTCGAACGGGAGCGTTTTCCGCGCGAGCACATCGGCGAGTCGCTCTTGCCGGGCGTCTTGCCGTACCTCGACGCGCTCGGCGCGCGTGAGGCCGTGGAGAGCGCGGGCTTCGAGCGCAAGGAGGGACAAACCTTCGTCTGGGGCCGCGATCGCACGCCGTGGGAGATCGACTTCCGCGAGCTCGACGTGCACCCGTATGCGTACTTCGTGGATCGTGGGCGCTTCGACGAGATCCTCCTGCGCAACGCTTCGATGTCGGGGGCCACGGTGCGCGAGGGTCATGCGGTGACGCGCGTGATCTTCGAGAAGGGTCGCGCCGTCGGCGTGCGCGTGCGGGGGCCGGGCGGAGAGGAGCGCGACGAGCGGGCGCGGTTCGTCGTGGACGCGTCGGGGCAGAGTGCGCTCGTGGCGCGGAACGCGGATCTGCGGCGGGTCGTGCGAGGCCTCAAGAACGTGGCGGTCTGGGCCTACTGGGAGGGGGCCGAGCGCCTGCCGGGGCACAAGCACACGCACATCCTGACGACGAGCGTGCCCGAGGGCTGGATCTGGGTGATCCCGCTGGGCAAGCGGACGAGCGTGGGGGTCGTGACCTCGGCGGCGACACGCGCGGAGCGGGAGAAGCTCGGGGCCAAGGCCTGGTACGAAGAGGTGCTGCGCGCGTCGGAGGCGGCGTGGCCGCTGCTCGCGAACGCGCGGCGCGTGACGGACGTGACGGGGGCGAAGGACTGGTCGTACCGCGCGCGTCGCCTCTCCGGGCCGGGGATCCTGCTCGCGGGGGACGCGGCCTGCTTCATCGATCCGATCCTCTCGACGGGCGTGCACCTCGCGATGACGAGCGGCTTCTGGGCCGCGGCGTGTGTGCACAGCGCGCTCGACGAGCCACGTCACGAGCCGTTCTTGCGCCGCTTCTACGAGGAGACGTACGGCGCGACCTACCGGGAGCTGCTCACGCAGGTGAAGGCTTTTTACAAGGCCGCGGGGCGCCGGGACTCGATCTTTTGGACGTCAAAACAAATCCTGCGCGTCGGCGAGGCCGTCGCGCCGGAGCTCGCGTTCCTGTTCATCACGGCGGGCCTCTTGCGGAACGCCGCGGTGGACGCGCCGCACGATCCGGCCGCGCAGGTCCGCGCAGAGCTCGGCGAGCGTGCGCGGATCCCGGCCGAAGAACCGAAAAAACCGTTCTCGCCGGAGCTTCCGTCGGCGCGTTCGCGTTCGCGGATCGTGTCGCCGCCGCTCGTGTGGCGGGTCGGAGAGGGCGGGGCGGCGCAGCTCGTGAGCGTGCGGGCCGAGGGGCTGCGGCTCCGGCTCGTGCGGCACGAGCCACGCAGCATCACGGATCGGCCGCGGAAGAGTTATTTCGTGCTCGATCTGGTCGACGCCGGCCGGCAGCCGCTCGGGCTCGTGCTCATCGAGGAAGGTCGCGCGGCGGGCGAGGCGTTCGCGGGGGTCGCGCCGCGTCGGGCAGGTCGGCTGCTCGTCACGCTCGTGCCGTACCCGGTGCGTCCCCACGATCCCGCGGTCCTCGCCAAGCTCGAACAGACGCTCGTGGGCCTCGTCGCGGCCGCGGACGATCCCGCGGAACCTTTGCTCCTGCGCCGCGTGCGTGCGCGGCTCCGGAAGGCGCTCCGCGCGCCCGGTGCGCTGCCGGCCGAGATTACGGCGACGCCTTCCCGCGCCTTCCGCGGCGGCGGCGTGGCCGAGCCGCCGATGACCCTCGTCTTCCGCGCGAAACAACCGGAAAACCCCGTTCCGCGCGTCTACCTCCTCCTCGAAGCGCGCTTGCCGCCGGAGCTCGTGGACATCCCGATCCTGCGCACGCGCTTCTGCGACGTCTGGCTCCGGCCCGAGCGCGCGCGGGATGGCCGCCTCCTCGCCGAGGTGCCCGAGGTCCGAAGCCTCGTCGAAAGCGCCTGCGCCGCGATCTGGGACGCGACGCGGCCGGCGCCGACGCTCCCCGCGGCCTTCACGGCTGCCGAGGCGGCGCTCCGCGCGCTCACGCCGGCGGGCTACACGTTCGAGATCTCGGGACGGCTCGGGGTCTCGGAGGATGGAGAGGCTCTCCCTTCGGCGACCGGCACCACGGACGACGCTCCGACCGGCTGATTTTCCTGCACGGATGCGGCTGTCCCGAGCGTGCAAACTGGCGCGGGCTGGTTCAGCTTCGGCGTATGGCGATCACGTGCAGGGACGAAGCGATGCGCTGGGTGCATCGGTATGCGATCGGCGGCGCGGCCTTCGCGGCCCTCCCGCTGCCGATCTCCACGACAGCGGGCCTCGCCGCCCTCGAGGTCCACATGATCAACTTCATCGGCGGCGTCTACGACGAGCCCGTGAGCAACCTGAAGAGCATCGCCGCGGGCGGCAGCTTCGAGGTCATGGGCGCGGGCCTCAAGTTCGTGGCCACGCGCGTCGCCGCTTTCGTCCCCGGCCCGGCTGGATTCGTGGTCCGGGCGGGTATCGCCGCCGTCGTGATCGAGTCCCTCGGACATGCGATCACCGCTTATTTCGAGCGCAAGCACCCCGGCAAGCTCTTTTCGGCCGCGGTCTAGGGCCTCCTTCGTACTAAGATCGCGCCGTCGTGAAGGCGCTGATCAAAGTCGGCTACGCGTGCAACGAGAACTGCACGTTCTGCCACACGGCCGACATCCGCCACCTCGACGACACCACCGAGCGCGTCGACTGGAAGATCGACCGCGCCAAGCGCATCGGCGCCTCCATGGTCGTCCTCTCCGGCGGCGAACCCACGATGCGGCCCGAGCTCTCGCGCTGGGCGCGCCGCATCGCCGCGCACGGCCTCGATTTTGGCCTCGTCACGAACGGGCTCATGCTCTCGTACCGGAACGTCGTCGACGAGCTCGTGGGCGAGTGCCGCCTCCGCTACGTCTACATGTCCCTGCACGGCGGCGAGCCCAAGGTGCACGGCTCCGTCGTCCGCGCCGACACCTTTCACAAGGCCCTGCAGGCCATCGAAAACCTGCACGGTCGCATCCCCGATCTCACGATCAACTGCGTCGTCACCACGGCGAACCTGAAGCACCTGAAGGGCCTCGTCGATCGGCTGCTCCCGTTCCCGGACCTCTGCATCAAGTTCTCGATGACGCAGCCGAAGGGCGCGGCGAACCGGGCCTTCGACGTCATCGTGCCCGACGTCTCGGCTTGCGCGGCGCGCGTGAAGGAGGCGATCGAGTACGGGCTTTCGCGGCGGCCCGAGCGCGGCCCGCGGTTCGCGCACGACGGCCTTCCGTTTTGCCTGCTTCCCGGCCTCGAACACCTCTACGACGACCTCAAGACGCACCGCTATTCGACGATGATCGAGGCCGACGAGGACGACTACGTGCCCGTCGACGACGTGGCGAAGATCCAGCCCGAGGAGGTCTGCGGCGACTGCGCGCTCCGCGGCGCGTGCCCGGGCCTCTATCGCGGCTACCACGAGATCCACGGCGCGAGCGCGCTCCGACCCGTCACGGATCGTCCCCGGGCGAACTCGTACAACTTCGTCCCCGAACGCGATCTCGCGCGCCCGCCCGGCGCGCCCTGCCCGGTCCGCGGAGATGGCACGAGTCCGTACGATCGCGGCCGCACCTTGTTTTTACGCCTCAAGGACCGCATGCGCCTCTTCCGCACCGAGACGCGTGACTTCTCCGACGAGGAGCTGCTCGCGACGAAGGAGAGCGCGGGCCAGATCTACCTCGATGTCTCGACCAAGCTCGCGCCGGACGACTTCGCGAAGGACTTACGGAAGTTGCGCCCCGCAGCCGAGTGCGAAGCGTGCCCCGAGCGTCCTCGCTGCACCGGCGCATGGGAACCCGTGCCCGCGGACGTCTTCACGCGCGACGACCGCGCCGTGCTGGATCTCCTCGCGCATCTCTCGGGTCGTGTCCTCGATCTCGGCTGCGGCGAAGGCCCGTACCTCGAAGCGCTCGCGCGTCGTGCAGCGGAAGGGCACATCACGTACGTCGGGGTCGATCCCGATCCGCAACGGCTCGCCGTCCTCGCGTCGCGTCACCCGTTCGCGCGGTTCGTGGAGGGCCGCGCGGAAGATCTCGGCGCGGAGCTCGGCACGTTCGACCACGTGCTCGCGCTCCGCAGCGTGAACCACCTCGAAGATCCGGCGCGCGCGTTCGGCGCGGCGATCGCGCGGCTCCGCCCCGGCGGCACGCTCACGCTCGTGGACAACGTCGCCTTCGGCCTCGTCCGCAGCCGCGCGCACGCCGCGCGCGCAGAGAGCGCGCCCGGAAACCGCTTCGAGCATTACCGCAACGACGACGCGGCCCGGACCGCGCGGCGCCTCGAAGGCAAACCCTTGCGCCTCCTCGAGCGCCGCGACGTCGGCCGCGAGACCAGCAATCAGTGGATGTTGCGCTACGAGCGCACGGGAGAAATGCCGTCGTGACTGCTTCCGCTTCGTCCCCCCGCAGGCTCCCCGTCCTCTCGGCTGACGCCGTCGAGACGTCCTTCGCCGACTTCCAGAACGAGGCCTTGCTCGGCGACGCGGAGGATGCTGGCAAGACGCTCGCGCACGAGGCGGCCGCGCACGAGAAGCGCAACTGGGTGCGCCTCTCCTACGATTGCAACAACCACTGCACGTTTTGCCTCGATTCGAATGCGCACGACGGCACGATGCGAGCGACGCAGGACATCAAGGTGCAGATCGTCGAGGGCCGGCGGCGCGGCGCCGATCGGCTGATCCTCTCGGGCGGCGAGCCCACGATGCACCCGAACTTCCTCGACTTCGTCAAGCTCGGGCGCCTCGCCGGCTACCGGAAGATCCAGACCGTGACGAACGGCCGCATGTTCCGTTACCCCGAGTTCCTCGAGAAGGCCGCGGACAACGGCCTGCACGAGATCACCTTTTCGCTACACGGCCACACGGCGAAGCTGCACGACGCGCTCGTCGGCACGCCCGGCGCGTTCGTCGAGGAGGTCGCGGGGCTCAAGGCCGCGCTCGCGTCAGCGCGCTTCATCGTCAACGTCGACATCGTCATCAACAAGCAGAACGTCCGGCACCTGCCGGAGATGCTGGAGACGTTCATCGGCTGGGGCGTGAAGGAGTTCGACCTGCTCCACGTGATCCCCTTCGGAAACGCCTGGAGCGACGCGCGGCATCACCTCTTCTACGACCTCGACGGGAACCTCGAGTATCTCCAGAAGGCGTTCGCCTACGCGCGCAGGCCCGACATCCACATCTGGCTGAACCGCTTCCCGCCGCCCTACGCCGAAGGTTTTGAGGATCTGATCCAGGATCCGTACAAGCTCAATGACGAGGTCCGCGGCCGGCGCGAGGAGTTCGATCGATACCTCTCGCTCGGCAAGAAGCTCATGTGCCGCGAGCCCGAGAGGTGCAAATACTGCTACCTGCAGAGCCTCTGCGACACGCTCGACGAGGTGATCGACGTGCGCAAGGCCGACGAGGTCGACGTGCTGCGTTACGCCGGCGAGCCGCCACGCGCGGGCAAGCTGCCGGAAGCGTACGCAGCGCGGATCGTGGCGGCGAACCTGGAAGAGGCTTCAGCGCTCGCGGCGAAGGTGGCGCCGGGGACGATCGAGCTCGAACTCGCGTCATACGACGGTTTGTCCAGTGCGCTCTCGCCGGAGGGGCTCGTCTTCGGCAAGAAGCTAGCGGCTTGTTACACGGGCGATCCCGCCGCGATCGAGCCGCTGCTCGGGATCGCCGGCGCCTTCGAGGTCCGTGTCTTCCTCACGAAGGCAACAGAGCCCGTGATCCGCAGGCTCGATCCCCCGCCGAAGGCGCTCGTGCTCGTCCAGCAAAACTACGACCTCGTCTCGGACGCCCACACGAACGACGTCGACACGAAATCGTTTTTCGCGACGTACCCCCACCCGATTGCCGTGGAAAACGTGCCCGCGTGCGTCGTGGGCCGGCCCGTGCGGCCAGCGGCGCGGACGTTGGATCTCGCGATGCTCGGCACGGACGCGCGCATCGACATGACGGCGTTCACGAAGCGGTACGTGGCCGACGGGTTCTACACGAAGGCACTCCGCTGCAAGGACTGTCGCGAGAACGCCTCGTGTCGGGGCGTGCACGTGAACTGGGTTCGCGCCCACGGGTTCGAGGCGCTCACGCCGATTGGATAGACATCTGGGAGGCGCTTCGCCGGGGCGCTGCCCCGGACCCCGCGGGGGCTGTTCGCCCCTCGACCCGAACCAGGGCAAGCCCTGGACTCGGGTTGGAAGAACTGCGCTCCGCGCCGTTCTTCCACGGGCCGGTGGCAAGACCAGGGACAGCGTTGCCCATAGAAATGTCAGCGCGGCTGTCTTGGTCGGCAGGGTCGTGGTTGGTCTTGACTCGGCCTGTTCGATGAACTGCGCATCGCGCAGTTCATCGACCCTGAGTCCAGCGCTTGCGCTGGTCCGGGTCCCGGGGCGGATAGCCCCGGGTGGGGCCTGGGGCAACGCCCCAGCGCAGCGGCTTCAGGGAACGAGCGTGCAGCCGGTGAGCACACCCGCGAGCATCTCGCCGCGGGGCTGGCCTTCCCAGCCGCTTTCCCAGTGGAACGTCGGGCTCTTGAGCTTGCCTTCCACCGTGTACTTGCACTTCACGCTGAAGCGCGTGGTCGGCAGGTTGCCCGAGAGCGCGGGCTCGCTCCAGAGACCGGCCGCGACGAACTGTACGTTGTCCGTCGAGGTGTAGGGCCGGAGCGTCTTCTTGTCGTCGCCCGGATCGCCCTTGCCCCAGACCTTCGTCGGCGTCTCGAAGCTGCAGTGCCTGCCTGCGACCTCGTCCGTCGCCGCGCAGTTGAGCTCGCGTTTGTCGCCTGCCACCAGCGTGATCTCGACGTCCACGGTCTGGCCGGGCTTCCACGTGGGCCCGCGCGGACCGCCGCCGCCGCGCTCTTGACCGAGCAGCGCGAAGCCTGCTGCCAGCGTGCCCACGACGACCACGAAGAGCACCATGCTCTTGCCGAGCGACGCCGAGCTCGGCGGCTGCGCGCGCCTCGGCGTGGCCTTGCCGGCCTTCGGCTTCTTCGTGGGCGCCTTCGCGGGCGCGGCCTTCGCGGGTGCAGACGCCTTTGCTTCGGCCTTTGCTTCGGCCTTCGGCGCATCTGCCTTCGCTTCGGCCTCGGGCTCGCTTTCGCCCTCGCCCTCGACCTCGTCTTTGTCCTCGTCCGGTTCTTTCTCGGCCATGGCGCGCGGACTCTACCTTCCTCCGCCCCGCTTCTCAAACCTTCTGTTACCCTCCGCGCCATGAGAGCGAGCTCCCCGCGCGCCCGGATTCTCGGCACTGGTCGCTACTTGCCTGCCCGTGTCGTCACGAACGACGAGATCGCCGCGCGCGCAGCGACCTCGGATGCATGGCTCAAGGAGCAGGTTGGCGTCGAGCGCCGTCACATCGCGGCCGAGGGCGAGACGACGAGCGACATGGCCACCGCTGCCGCGCGCGCGGCGCTCGATGCGGCGGGGCTCTCGCCCGCGGATCTCGACCTCATCATCGTGGCGACCGGGAGCGGCGACAGCCCCATGCCGGCCACCGCGGCCACGGTGCAGCAGAAGCTGGGCACCGAGCTCGTCCCTTCCTTCGATCTCGCGGCCTCGCACGCGGGCTTCCTCTACGCGCTTGCCGTCGCCGAGCAGTCGATCGCCTCGGGCGCGACGCGGACGGCGCTCGTCGTTGGCGCGGACATGCTCTCGCGCCGCGTGGATCCCGAGGATCGCACGACGGCGGCGCTCTTCGGCGACGGCGCGGGCGCGGTGATCGTCGGCGCGGCGGGCGAAGACGGCCGCGGCATCCTCTCGATGCGGCTCGGCGCGGACGGCACGATGGCCTCGCTGCTCACGATCCCGGGCGGCGGCACGGGCGAGCCGATGACCCCGGAGCGGCTCGCGGCGAAGCGGAACAAGGTGCAGATGGACGGGCACGACCTCTTCCAGGTCAGCGTGAAGAAGCTCCAGGTCACGAGCATGGAGGCGCTGAAGGCGGCGGGCCTGCTCTCGGACAAACTCGACTGGGTGATCCCGCAGCAGGCGAACCGCCGGATCGTGGATCGCATCGCCGAGCGGCTCGGGTATTCGCGGGGCAAGTTCATCGAGAACCTTGCCGAGGTGGGCAACACGGGCGCGGGCTCGATTCCGATCGCGCTTGACGAGGCCGTGCGGGATGGCCGCGTGAAACCCGGGCAAAACGTGCTCCTCTGTGCGCTCGGGGCTGGTGTCACGTGGGCGGCCTCCATCGTGCGCATGTGAACGTGGGTTCGGAAAAACCGCAGGATCGCGGGCATCCTTGACGCGGCGAGGTTTCTGGAATCCATTGCGCCCGTGAAATCGCGCCGCATCCGGGCTCGGTGGACCCCGCTCGCGATCGCCTCGGCCGTCTCGCTGGCCGCGCTCGCCTCGCTCGACATTGGCTGCGGCGCGCCGCCGCGTGGTGTCGACTGGAATGGCAAGCGTTTGCCGGTCGTCGACATGCACCTGCACCCGGGCGACTGGGATCACGTTCCCGAGGACACGCGAAAATTCCTGGCCTCGCGCTTCCCATTCCCGATCGGGCTCGACGCTGAGGCGGCGGCGAAGGGCTCCCTTCTGCCGGAGAGCATCCTCGGCGAGATCGACGACGCGGGCATCTGGGGCGCGGGCCTCTTCGCCATCTATGCCCCGCGTACCGTGGGAATCGCCTCGAACGAGCTCGTCGCCGAGGATCTCACGTTCGCCCCGGATCGTTTCTTCGGCCTCGCGTCTTTGCGGGTCGACCGGTGGACGACGGATCGCGACGCGGAGCTCGAACAATTGAAAAGCACGCTCTCGCGGCCGGGGTTCGTCGGGATCAAGATCGCCCACGCGCACCAGCATTTCCGCATGGACGATCCCGCGTTTTTTTCGATTTACGAGGTCTCGGCCTCGATGGGCAAACCGCTCTACCTGCACACGGGGACGAGCCCGTTCCCCGGCACGGCGCAGGAGCCGGCCTACACGGATCCGACGTATCTGGAGACGGCGATCCAGCAATTCTCCGGCGCGAAATTCATCCTTGGGCACCTCGGCTACGATTTCATCGAGAAGCGCCACGCAGGCCTGGATACGTGCATTCGGCTCGCCAAGACGTACCCCAACGTGTTTCTCGAACCGTCGGCGCTGGGCTCCGCCTCGTCGGATCCGACGGGCGAAAACCTGAAGGAAGCGATGCGCCGCATGCGGGAGGCCGGGATCACGGACCGAATCATCCATGGCAGCGACGGGCCGCAAAGCCCGGGGTTCGTGAAAGGGTACCTCGAACGAACGGTCGCCGCGATGAAGGAGACGGGATACACGGAGCAAGAAGCGGCCGACGTCCTTTCGGGGAACTTTGCGCGCGTGTTTGGCGTGACGATTCCCGCGGAGGCGGCCGAATGAAAATGCCGATTGCCATCGCGCTGGGTGCTGCGATCCTCGGCGCCTCCGAGGCCGCCGCCGCGGAGCCGAGGACCCCGTTCCCCGAGCACGCCGCGCTCGACGCCGTGGGCGGTAGCCCCGCGAAAGGGGCGTACGTCCTGTCGGCGCAGGGCGGCTGGCCGTTTTCGTTCCTGCGCGCGCAGGTGGGTTTGTCGAACCGGATCACGCTGCAAAGCGAGCTCGAATCGGTCGTTGGTCGCCGGTATCGGCCGATGCTGGGAATCGGCGTGCGCCTCGCGGACGGAACACACCTGCGCCTGACGGGCGAATTCCTCGCCGGCTGGCTTTTCCAGCGCAGCGAGGAGTACCGGCGCGGCCCGAACGGCGAGCTCAGGTTCCGCCTGGCCATTCCGGTGCGCCGGTTCGTCCCGTACCTCGTGCTCGGCACGCGCCACGCCTTCCTGCCGGATCTTCTGACGATCGAGCGCGCCTCGGGCACGGAAACGAGTTGGTCCGTGCGGCACGAGTGGACGCCGTGGGCGACGCTCGGGCTCGGGTTTGCGATTTCGCGCGGGATCGGGCTCGATCTGGGAATCAATTACGGCTGGGTGGGCGCGCCGGACACGATCGCGCTGCCGGGCGTGCACCTGGGCTTGCATTTCGGAGGGGATCGATGAGCCGCGCGCACCTCGCGTTTGCCGGAGCCTTCGTGTTCGCGTTTGCCGGATGCATCAACGAGGAGACGCGCCTGTACGAGATCGAGCTCGACGGGCAGGTCGCCGTGCCAAACGGCGCGCCGAGCGCGGGCAAAGTGCACCTCGAATTCCACGTGGCGAGGTCGTTCGGCGAAGGGGAGCTCGAACACCCGCTCGGCGCCTTCGAGACGCGCACGGCCCTCGGCGTGGGGGCGGTGCGCGAGACGGTGCTTTATCCGCTCGACGAGGGCGACGGGCTCGTCGTGTACGGATGGCTCGATAGCGACGGCGATGGCGTCCTTTGCGCGCCCGGACAAACCGAGGAGCCCGCGGGGCTCGTGAAGGTCGCGGGGTTCCCAGCGCATACGCTTTCGTTTTCGCTCACGCTCCGCGCGCCGTGTGTGGGGCCGGAATCGTTGTATCCTTGAGGAATGTCCGACGTCCCCAAGCCGAAGCGTGACGTGCTCGATCCCGCGCTGGCCGCGCGCTTCGCCTGGCGCATTGCGCCGCCCCCCGAGCCGTCGCCTCCGCAGGCCGACGCCCCTCCGGCGCCGGACCTCGACCCGACGGCATCGGAAGCCCTCGCCGAGCACGCAGCGCGCGCTTGCGAGGAGCTTGCGAAGGACGTGCGCAAGGCGTGGGCGCTCGCGTCACCGCCCGCGCAGGCGGCCGCCACGAAGCGGCTTTTGCGCTTCGCGCGGCGAATCGGCTTCGAGATCCTCGGTATGTCCCAGCATCCCCTGGAGGCCGTTCGCTTGCTTCGGCTCGTCGCACGTCACATCGAGGCCGCGCCGATCCGCACGAGCGACATGTTCCAGCTCGCGTGGCTGCCCCTGCCGGATCGCCACCCCGAGATGATCGAGCTGATCGTCGAGGCCGCGCGCACCGGCGACAAGAACCTCGCGTTCGTCCTCGATCGCACCGTGGCCGAAACGGAGCTCGAAGGACGTTACCCCGGGCTTGGTGCGCGGCTCGCGGAGATCGCCGACACGGCGCAGTCCTGGGACGTCCGCGCGCTCGCGATCCGATGGCTCTCGCTCGACGAGTTCCCAGCGGCGATCCCCACGCTGCGTCGCGCGCTGCGGACGCGCCACGCGCGCCTTCGGTATTACGCGCTCTTCATCCTCGCGCAGATGAAGGGATGGGCGGAGCGCGAAGAGGACGTCCTCTGGTTGCTCGAGGACGCCGTGCGCCATCCGCTCGACGGCGGCCACGGGACGAGCGGATTCGAGCGCATCGACGATTACGAGGAGGCGCTCATCGATGTGCTTCGGGGAGCGCGCTCGCCGGAAGGGTGGAAGCCACTCGAGATCATCCTGGAGGGCGGCGGTGCGCACATCTTCCGGAGGCGCCCCGGGCTCGACGCCGACTGGGCGCTCAAGGCGCTCGCCGCAGGGTATCCGGAGCGGGCGGTCCATCGGATCGATCGTGAGCTTGCCGATTCGAGCGGCCTTCGTCGGTACGCCGCCATCAGCACGCTCGCGCTCTTGCCGGAGGAGCTCGCGCGCCCGCGCCTCATCGAGGCGGCGGGGTGCTCCGAGCACGACCTCGTCGAGCGCGCGAAGACGATCTGGTTCGAACGGTTCGGGGGCGCGCTGCCGGTCTCGCCTCTCGCCGGCGTGCCCGTGTTCCTGCTCGAAGGGCCGCCGAGCGAGCGGCTCTTCGCGTGCCTGACCGTGCTGCGCGGCGCCTCGCAGGAGGCGCGCTTCGTGATGGTGGACGCGCTGCTCGCCGAGGCGCCCGAGGGAAGCGCTACGCCCGAGCAGCTCTCACCGTCCCAGCGTGAAGCGCTCGCCCTGCTTCTCTTCACGTTGCGCATGTCCGGCACGCTCTACAAGCACCCGACGCTGGGCAACCTGGGGGAGGCCGACTGGGCCAAGCTCTTGCTCCGGCGCTTCGGCGCGCTTGCGTTCGAGGGGCTCGCGAGCCTCGCGGAGCCACCTGCCCTCGCGGGGGTCGCGCGCGGCTGGCTCGATGCGCTCACCAGCGCGGCGCGGAAAGGGCTGCTCGACCCGGCGCAACGCGAGCGGCTGCAGGGCATCGCGCGCGCGGCGCTCGCGTCGCCCGTGTGGGACAATTCGCCCGCGCCGCTCCTCGCGCTCTCGGTCGTGGGGGCGCCGGAGGAGTGCGTGGAGCAGCTCTGGTCGATCCTGACCGCGCCGGAGGACGCCACGGATCCACGGAACGAGGGGTCGCGGTCGAACGCGGATGCGTCGCGGTGGGCGTCGATCGTGCTGCGCGGGGTGGCCGAGACCCCGGGGTTCGGCGCGCGGATCGCAGCGGCGGCGGCGGAGGCGTTCCAAGAGAGGCGCTTCGATCTCTACGATCGGCTGATGTACCTCGGATCGGAACGAAAGGCGCCGGAGGTGCTGGACGTTGCGAGGGCCACCCTGTCCACCTATGACGGCGATCCCGAGGCCCACGGTTCGGTGTGTCGCGCCGCGCATGTGCTCGTGCAGGCCAAACACCTCGAGGATGCGTGGATCCTGTCCGCGCTCGCGCAGCCGGAGGCGCCTCTGTTCAAGGTCGCCGCGAGTCTCATCCGCCAATCGTCGCCCGCGCCGATGCTCGAAGCGCTCACGCGCGCGCTCGTCTCGACCGCGCGAAGTGGCGCCGCGGCGGCCGAGGCGGCCAAGGTGCTGGTTTTGCAGGAGGTCCTCGCGGGGGACGATGCGCGGCTCGCGGGGATCCTGGAGCGCGCCCCGGACCGCGAGCGCGCCGCGCTCTGCGGCGCGCTCATCGACGCCAAGGTGCCGCTCGCGAGCTACCGGCATCACGTCGCAGCGTGCCTGCTCTCGTCCGATCTCCGGGTCACCCGGGAGCTCCACGATCCCTTGTGGCTCCGGAAGCCGGAGGGCATGGAGGCGTTATTCGAAGAGCTCCTGCCGCGGGTGCAGGTAGAGGACACGCGCGACTTCATCTGCCATCTCCTCCGCGCCCCGAACGAGGCCGCGAAGTACTGGGTCGACGGGGACGAGGACGAAGAGGACGAAGAAGACGAAGACGACTGGGACGAGGACGACGAGGACGACGGCGACGAAGACGCCTCGTCCTGACGCTGGTTACGCCCCCGCCTTCATGCACGAAGCGAGCTCGGCGAGCAGTTTGTCCGTCGCTTCGAGCCCGCTCGCGAACTGCTCCGTATCTCGCGTTCTCCGCGACAAACGCATGTCCGGCGACAGCTTGTACGGCGATCCCTTCGGCTGCACGAGCTTCATCACCTTCGCTGGATCGAGCGGCGTGTCGTCGCGCAGGTGCAAGGTCACGCCCTTCGCCGTCGCCTCGCACGCGAGCGCGCGGAGCTTTCGGAGCTCGGTCTTGAGGCTCATCAGGTGCACGAGCCTTCGCGCTTCGATCGGCGGTGAGCCGAAACGATCCTCCATCTCGTTCGCGAGATCCTGCACCTCGTCCGGGCTCGATGCGCTCGCGAGCCGCTTGTAGAAGGACAGCCGCACGCCGACGTCGGACACGTATTCCTCGGGCAAGAGCGCGTCCGCGTCGAAGGCGAGCTCGGGGTCGACTTCGTGCACCACGGGGTCGCCGCGCAGCTCGTGCACGGCCTCGTCGAGCATCTGGCAGAAGAGCTCGAAGCCGACCTGCGCCACGTTGCCGCTCTGCTCGGCGCCGAGGATGTCGCCCGAGCCACGCAGCTCCAGGTCGAGCGACGCGATCTGGAAGCCCGAGCCGAGCTCGGTGTGACGCTCGAGCGCCTCGATGCGCGAGCGTGACTCGTCGGTCATCGCGTTCGCCGGCGGCACGACGAGGTAGCAGTACGCGCGCTCCTTCGAGCGGCCCACGCGGCCGCGGAGCTGGTAGAGCTGCGAGAGGCCGAACATGTCGGCCCGATCGACGATCATCGTGTTCGCGCGCGGGATGTCGAGGCCGCTCTCGATGATCGCGGTCGAGCAGAGGATGTCGTAACGACCCTCCACGAAGTCGAGCATCGCCTGCTCCAGCGCGGTCTCGCTCATCTGCCCGTGCGCGATGGTGATACGCGCCGAGGGCACGAGCTCCTGGAGCCGCGCGGCCCGCTCGTAGAGGCCCTCGACGCGGTTGTACACGTAAAACACCTGCCCGCCGCGGCCGAGCTCGCGCTCGACGGCTTCGCGTAGGACGTTTTCGTCATGGCGCGTGACGATGGTCCGGATCGCGCGGCGCTCTGCGGGCGGCGTGGTGATGATGGACATGTCGCGCAGGCCCGTGACGGCCATCTGGAGCGTGCGCGGGATCGGCGTCGCCGTGAGCGTGAGGACGTCGACGTTCGCCTTCAGCGCCTTGATGCGCTCCTTGTGCGTCACGCCAAACCGCTGCTCCTCGTCCACCACGAGCAGGCCGAGCTTCTTGAAGTGGACATCCTTGGAGAGCAAACGATGTGTGCCGATGACGACGTCGACCTTGCCATCGCGCAGGCCGCGCGCGACCTCGTCCTGCTCCTTGTTCGACTGGAAGCGCGACATGGCCCGGACCTCGAGCGCGTACGGGCTCATGCGGGCCTTGAAGTTCAGGTAGTGCTGCTGCGCGAGCACGGTCGTCGGGCAGAGGACGGCGACCTGGCGTCCCGAGGCGGCGACGCGGAACGCCGCGCGGATCGCGACCTCGGTCTTGCCGAAGCCGACATCGCCGCAGACGAGCCGATCCATCGGGCGCGTGGCTTCGAGATCGCCCGAGACCTCGGCGATCGCGCGGGCTTGATCGGGCGTCTCGTCGAAGGGGAACGTCGCCTCGAACGCGGCGTAGTCGTCGTCGGGCGAAGCCGTGGGCTCGCCGATGGCGCTCCTGCGCTCGGCGTAGAGGCGGAGCAGCTCGTCCGCCATCTTGCGTAGGCTCTTCTCGACTTTTGCCTTCGTCTTGGCAAACGTTTGTCCGCCGAGCCGATCGAGCTTGGGCGTGCCCTCGCCGCCCTGGAACTTCTGAATCTGGTTGAGGCGATAGACGGGCAGGTAGAGTTTGTCGCCGCCCGCGTACTCGACCGTGATGAGGTCGACGACCATGCCGCCGACCTGCTTGTGCACGAGCCCCTGGTAGCGGCCGATGCCGTGATCGGCGTGCACCACGTAATCGCCGACGGAGAGGTTGCGCAGATCCTCGAGGAAGGGGCGCGCCGTGGCCTTCGAGTCCTTGCCGCCCTGCGCGGCGCGGCGATGCGCGCGGGCGCCGAAGATCTCTTCCTCAGTGACGAGCGCGACGAGCTCGGCCGGCGCGACGACGCCCCGCGCGAGCCCGCCTCGCACGACGAGCGCGGTGCGCGTGGCCTCAGGCTCTTGTTCGTCGAGGATCGAGGGATCGAACGCGCCGAGGCGGGCACGGACGCGGACGCCCTGGTGGCGGAGGAGCGTGACGAGGCGCTCGACCTGCGTCTCCGCGCGCGCCGCGACGAGGACCCGCATGCCGTGCTCCTGCCAGGCGAGGATGCGGCGCACGAGCGGATCGAGCGCGCCCGTCTTGCCGCGGGACGCACGCGCGGCCTTGATGGCGCGTTCGAGGTCGCCTTGATCGAAGGTCGCAAGCGTTGGCGCATCCTCGGGCGCGACCTCGAATCGTTCGAGGGAAGCCGGATCCGGCGCGTCGCCCGCGATGCCGGTCCGATGGAGCGCGACGTGCGTGCGGCCCTGGATCCACGAGGCGATGCCACCTTCGGCCTCGTAGAACGCGTCGAGCGGGAAGTGAGCGTCGCGCGACTTGTGGGCGAGATCGGCCATGGCGCGGCCGAGCTCGTCGCGCAGGGAGCGCGTGATCGCCGCGGGATCTTCGAGCACGACGATCGCGTCGTCGGGGAGGTACGAGGCGAGCGGCGCGAGATCGAGGTACGCCGGGAGAAACCCTTCGGCCCCGAAGAACGTGCGGCCGCTCGTGACGTCGTCGACGAGGGCGCGGGCCTTCACCGACGGCAGATCGACCGCATCGCAAGCGGCCCGCACACGCTCGCGGGCGCGGGCCTCGTTCTCGGGCGTGAGCACGGCCTCGCGCGCCTGCGGGAGCCAGACTTCTCTGATGTCGGCGATCGTCTTCTGTCCTTCGGGATCAAACGATTTGATCCCCATGACGAGGTCGCCGTAAAACTCGATGCGCGCGGGAAAACTCGCGTTCGGCGGCCAGACGTCGAGGAGAGCGCCACGCACGGCGAAGGTGCCGGGGTCCTCGACGAGGGGGCTTCGGACGTAGCCGGCCTGCGCGAGCCTGCGGATCAAGGCGTCGCGCTCGATCTCCTGCTCGGTGACGACGAGCTCGGCGTGCTCGAGGACCTCGGCCTCTGGGACGACCTTGCGGGCAAGGGCCGAGACGGGACAGACGAGCGCGCGCCACGGCAGATCCACGGCGAGGTGGAAGAGCGCCGCGAGGCGGGCCTCGGCGCCGCGGCGATCGGGGTTCACGTCGGCGTAGGGGCTCGACTCGTTCGGCGGGAAGAGCAGGACCTCGCCGAGCGTGGTTTTCCCGGCGTCGGGCTCCTCGGCGTCGGCGCCGGCGAGCAAAAACGATGCGTCGGCGTGGAGGGCGCGGGCGGCTTCGAGATCTGCGGTGACGGCGATGATCTTGCGGCGCGTGGCTTTCGCGAGCGCGCGAAGGACGAGCGCGGTGGCGCCGCCCGCGACGGAGACGACGTGGATCGTGGGGCCCTTGGGGCCGAGGACGCGCGCGGCGAGATCACGCGAGGTGGTGATCGGCCGATCGAGCGGGAGCTCGTACGAGGGGAGGGGTTCGACCGGCACTACCTCGGGGCGATCGAGCTCGACGTCGAGCGCTGAAACGCCGGCGATCTCGCCGAGCGAAGCGCGGAGCTCGGCGCCTCTGGTTGCCTTTTCGGTCGCGGGCATCGTTCGCCGCGGGGTGTAGCACGAAGCGTGCAGGGACTACGGCGCCGAGATGTACTGCTCGGCCACCCAATACTGCTCGCCGTTGCTCATCGTGACGAAGTACTGACCTTGCGCGATTTGCGCGACCGTCCCCGGGTACTTGTTTCCGTCCGACCACGCGACGAGCACGGTCGATCCGACGCCCGGCTTCGACAGGCTCTTGCCGAACGAATCGAGCGCATGGCCGAGCTTGTCGAACCCGTTCTTCAGCGCGCCTTCGACGGCCCTGGCCGCATCCGCAGCCTCTTGCTCCAGGCTCTTCGGCTGTTGCGTGGGAGCAGGCGTGGGAGCGGCAGCGGGAGCGGGCTCGGGAGCGGCAGCGGGCTCGGGAGCGGGAGCGGGCTCGGGAGCGGCAGCGGGCTCGGGAGCGGGAGCGGGAGCGGGCTCGGGAGCGGCAGCGGGCGCGGCAGCGGACGCGGGTTCGTTTGTCGGGGCGGCCGGGGGCTCGGCCGGCTGTGCGAAGGCCGTGGCTTGCGTGCCGATCAGCGTGGCGAGCGTGGGAATGGGCCGACGCTCACCGCCGCGGTGCAGGCGCAAGAGCTCATGCTCGACCGCACACACGTACGCGACGAACGTCTGCATGTCGCGGGACATGGCGGCGTTCCAGTGGAACGCGATCTGCGTGTATCGGAAGAGATCCAGGTCTTGTCGCGCGAGCGTGGACGAGAGGCCCGCGTGCATGATCTGCGCGGAGAGCTCGACGTACTCCTCGAACGAGAGCGCGGGGGCGGGGCCCTTGGCGCGGCCGAGCCCGGCCTGGTAGGCCGGGACGAACCGCACGGCGACGGCGCCGCCGAGCGCGGGATCCTCGAGCCGCGCGAGCCAGCCCGCATGCGCGGCGAGCCAGTCCTCGCGCGAGACGTTCTTCGATTGCACGACGCGCGCGCACGCGTCGGCGTCGTCGGGGTGATCCGCGCAGAGGGCGCGAAGCTCGGCGTATTGCTCCAGCGAGAGGCCGGCGATGGGCGCGAGGGGATCCATGCGCGCCGAGGGAAGCCGGGGTGCGGCGAGGGGTCAAGCGGAAGCAAAGCCTCGTCGAGGTGACAGACCGGCGCTCGCAATGGTCACGCGGTCACCGCAATCGCACGAGGCTCAATTCAACGTCTCGCCGCCACCGTCCCCGCGTCCCGCCCCGAAAATCGCCTCCCAGTTCGCCCTGTACGCATCCGTCGCCACCTGCGCCGGGCCGGAGCGCGGCGGTTCCGGGGGCCTCGGGCTCTTCACGAGCACTTCCACGTCGTAGAGCCGCTCGTGCTCCTTGCGCGGCGACAGCTTCACGACGTCGCCGTGCACCGGCGCGCCCTCGCGCATGTTGCGAATCGCGCCGAGCTCCACGTTGCCCTCGCGTAGGCGGAGCACGTTGTAGCCCTGCCCGTCGGACATCGGGCTGTGGATCATCACCACGTCCTCGGCCTTCGGCTCCGGCGCGTCGCTCGTGGCCAAGGGCCGCTCGGGCGGATCGGGCTCGTCACTCACCAGGCAAGCTTGTCACGTTTCAGGCGGATCGGCTCACGCCCCGAGCAGCGCCGCTTCGTAGCCCGAGCTCATCGAGCCGTCCGCGTGGAACAGGCCCTGCGCCGTCGCCTGGTCGATGGCCTCGAGCAAGCGCGCGAAGCGGGCGATGCCGCTCTTGCGCAGGAGAAGCGTCCCGCGGCCGCGCTGGCGGGCGAGCTTGCGCGCGAGCTGGACGGCGCCGTGGCTGTTCGTCTCCGTCACGATCACGATGAGCTGGCAGCGCTCCACGAGCCCCTCGAGCGACTGCGCCCCGCGGCCTCGCACGTCGCCGCGGTGGTATTCGAGCTCGTGCCCGGCCGCCTTCGCGAGCCGCTCCAGCTGCACCTCGTAACGCTCGACTCCCCCGATCCAACCAATGCGCATGGGGCCTCCTCGACGGCCAAACCCGCGAGCACATCCATGCCGCCGGTGGCCGACTGTCCGCTATAACGGATATTTAAGGTGCCGTAGCGGAACTGTCCAGGCCTTTCCGTCGTCATCACGGAAAATAGTCCGTGATGGCGGAGCCTGGACCCGACCCCTGCGTCCCCTCGGGGGCGCCGGTTTCGTCCGCTCCTCCGGACAACCCCCGCCGGGGCCGTTTCTTCCCCGACCCGCAAACTTGGCCCTCGTCCTCGCGGTGACTTAGTCGGGGCGAAAGCGAGGGAGCCGCGCGGCGCGCGGCGGGGACGGGTCTGTCCGTCTCCACCTTTTGGAGGACGTCATGAGCATGCGAGAGGACTCCGGCGAAAGCCCGAACGGCCGGGCAAACACGACGGCCACGAGCGCAACGCCCGGGACGCCGGATCGGCGCGCGGGCCACCACCGGGTTCATTTCGAGGCGCTGGTGGCCGTGGGCGAGGCCAAGGGGAGCGGCGGCTTCGAAGCCGAGTCGATCGACGTCTCGCCCGAAGGCATGCGCCTGCGCACGGCCTACCTCCCGCAGATCGGCGACCGGCTCGTATGCCGGTTCGAAGGCGACGCCGGCGAGGTGGTCGCCGACGGAGAGGTGACCTGGCGCCGCGAAGCGCCGCGCGGAGGCGAGTTCGGCCTGCGCTTCGTGGGCTTCGACAGCCCCGACGCCGAGGCGACGCTGCGCAGCCTGTGCCAGGAGCTCGGCGGTTCGGTCGAGGGGAACAGCGGGCTCGGCCCGATGGGGATCCCCGGGACGCGTGTGCGGCTGCACATCGACGGGCTCGGCTCGCCGATGAAGGCGCGGGTACGAGAAGCGGCGGGCGGTGAGGTGCTCGTCGGATCGAACCTGGAGTTCCTCAAGGTGGGTCGGTCGCTCGAGCTCGAGGACATGGACCACGGCGACAAACGCAGCGCGATGGTCGACGCCGTGAAGGTGGAAGTCGATCCGTCGACGAAGGTGCCGCAGCTCGTGGTGTCGCTCCGGTTCGGCGAGGCGAAGGAGTCGAAGAAGGCGGCCGCGCCGGCAAAGGAGCCGGAGAAGGCCGCGGCGACGAAGGCGCCGGAAAAGGAGACGAGCAAGGAAGCGTCGTCCCTCGGGCTCGGCGCGCTCATCAAGCGCACGACGCCCGGCGTGGGTCCAGCCCCGGCCGGGAAGACCGAGGTGAGCGCAGGAGGCGAGTCGAAGGAGAAGGAGGCGCGCTCCGAGCTCCTGTCGTCGCCGGCCGTGCCCTCGCGCGCGCGCACGCAGGAGATGCGATCGATGCCGCCTGCCACGCGGCCGAGCGCGTCGGCCGATGCAGCGTCGCTGCGCACGGGCGACGAGGAGGAGAGCGACGAGGCGGCCGAGGCGAACGATCCGTCGCTGGATTCGCCCGCGGTCGGCGGCGCGAAGAAGGATTTTGGTGCGGCGCTGCGCGGCGCGACCGAGAAGGCGAAGGGCGCGACGAAGGCGGCGTTCAGCGCGATCGGTCCGGCGGTGGGCGGGATCGGAGAGCGCGCAAAGGGCGCAATGTCGGGGCTGTTCGCGGCGATCCGGAAGCGGCGCGGCGAGGAGGCAGCCGAGGCGACGGAAGGTCAAGCGATGCGGCGGACGACCGCAGCGCCGCCGACGGGCGCGCTGCGCGCAGCCGGCAAGAAGCTCGTGCGCGACAAGGAAGAGACGGAGACGACCGAGGCGGCGCCGAAGGCTCGATCGAGCCGGAAAGCGGCGCTGATGGGAAGCGCGCTCGGGCTCGCGGCAGTGCTCGTCGTGGTCGGCGGGATCCGGCTGCTCGGGGCGTCGCGCGCGGCGCCGGTCGATCCGCAAGGGCTGGAGGCGAACGCGGCAGGATCGGCCGCAGCGCTGCCCGCGCCGACGGCGGTGAACACGGCGGCGGGCGATCCGAATACGGTGCCGAGCGTGAACGTGCCGCTCTTCGGAGCGACGCCGCTCTCGACGACGGAGCCGGTGCCGGCGATGCCGACGCAGCCCGATGGAACGATCGCGCAGACGCCGCCGGCCGCGCCGGAGGGCGACGCCGCGCAGGCCGGCGCCGCGGACGACGGGGAAGGCGAGGGCGATTCGGAAGCAGCGGAGACGCAAGGCGACGGCAAGCAGTTCGGCAAGGGCAACGTGCGGAGCCCGATCGTGCTGAAGCTGAAGATGGACGGGGAGATCGAGACGGTGAACGGCGCGGCGGGTGCGATGGGCTTCACGGTCTCGCTGCCCGGCCGGCGCGCGCTCTCGTCGGCGACGGAGCTCGCCCGCAAGGACAAGCGCATCGCCTCGGTCAACGTGGTGAACAACCCCGCCGGCGCGGAGATCAGCCTGCAGTTCAAGGACGGCGTGCCGGCCTACGTCGCGAAGGCGAAGGGCGATCGGCTCGTCATCTCGCTCGGCACCGACGCGAAGAAGACGGTGGCGAAGGCGGGCGACAAGAAGAAGAAGGGCGCGCTGAAGAAGAAGGTCGCCGAGAAGAAGAAGACGACCAAGAAGCCCTGAGCGAACAAGGTTCTAGAGGTCAGCGCGGCGCCGGACGGGTTTCGGCGCCGCTTTTTCTTTCGTAGATGCACCAGGCTCCGCCGCCGCGGAGCTTGATCGACTCGGCCACGACGAACTGCGTGCGGAGCTCGCTGCTCGCGTGGAGCGCGCGGGACGAGGGAACCGTTGGGCTCTTGCAGTCGACCGTCGAGGAGATGATCACCACGTAGCGGGGGTTCCGCGCGAAGATCGCGTCGACGTAGCCCGCGCCCGTCTTGTTCGTGTAGCCGCCCGGGAGGCGCGCGATCTCGGGCGCGAGCAGGCCAAGCATGTCCACGATGGGGAAGCCCGTCGCGTAGCCGACGTACCCGATGTCGGCGATGGCCACGGGCCCGGGTTTTTCGTGCGACGAGAGCCACGCCGCGGTGCGGCCGGCGGCGTCGTCCCAGAACGCTTTGTCCTTGTCGAGGATGTCGCGCTGCGCCGCCCGGAGCGAGCCCATGCGCGCGGCGCCGGCGACGATCCCGAACAGCACGACCGCGAGCGCTGCCGCGCGCTCCTTGCGTTCGGCGATGGTGCGCGCAGCGGCGTCGACGAGCAGGAAGGCGAAGGGCTCGGCGGGCGCGAGGAAGCGGTAGTAGGGCATCCAGTCGCCACCGACGAAGAGCACGTAGAGGGCGAAGGTGACGGCGATGGACGCGATGGCGATCCCGTCCCGTCGCTTGCGGACGAAGAAGATCGCGATCGCGGCGACCCCGAGCCAGATCGCGGGACCCGTGTGCATCACGTACCGCCGGAGGTACTCGACGCCGCCGTGGAGCTGCTGGTTCATGTCGCCCGTCTTCGCGGTGAGCGTGTTGGGGAAGAATCCGCCGTAGTAGAGGCGGCGGAACGCGAGGTGCGCGATCACGGGGACGGCGAACGTGGCGAGGCGCGTGAGGCTCCGGCGAGAGAAGGGTCGATCCGGATGCCAGACGTAGAGCAGGAGCAAGAAGAGCGGCGCCTCGGGGCGCGTGAGGGCCGCGAGCGCGAAGAGCGGGCCCGACCAGGGGAAGACGTTCGCGTCGTCGTGCTCCTCGACGAGGAAACGATCGGTGCCGAGCAGGATGAGCAGGAGGAAGAGCGGCGACTCGAGGCCGAAGACGGCGTAGCCCGACTGGAGGAAGCTCGACGCGCAGAGCCAGGTCGCGAGGCAGGGCGACCATCCGAGCGGCGTGAGCCTCTGCGCGATGCGGTAGACGGGGACGAGTGCGGCGCACGCGCAGACGACGCCGAGGACCTTCGCCGTGATCTCGGGGCGCGCGCCGAGCGTCGCGAAGACGCCGAGCAGCACGGTCCAGAGGAAGTTCGTGTACCCCTCGACGCGCTCGCCGAGGTTGTAGACGAGCCCGTGGCCCTCCGCGAAGTTCCGCGCGTAGCGGAAGGAGATGAAGGCGTCGTCGATCGTGAAGCTCGCGACGCGGTAGGCGTTCGCGATGACGAGCACCATCGGCAAGACGAGTCCGATCACGAGGTGCGCACGGGGAGAGAGCGGCGCGCCGCCGAGCCAGGCGCGGAGGGAGGCGAGCACGCTCGGCGGGGGGGCCTCGGGCAAGGCGGCGACAGTGCCGTTTTCGCGGGTCGACATCGCGGAGCGGCCCATACCTGGCCTTCGTCGCGGCGGAAAGCACGGCGACGCTTGCCAACACCGGGCCCTACGGTGTTATGGCCGTTGCCGTGAAGAGGACGTCCGAGGGGCAGGAACGAGGAAGCGACGCGGACGCGGAAGTCGACGCGGACGCGGGTGCGGAAGCAGAAGCGGAAGCCGAGGCGGAGGCGGAAACCGACGCGGACGCGGAAGTCGACGCGGACACGGAAGAACCGGAATCCGACGACGATCCCGACGAGCCCGATCCCGACGCGGCCGATCCCCCCTGGAAACGCCCGCCCGCGGCGACGTTTCGCGATTGGGTCGCCGGCGCGCCGCTTCCGCGGTCCGTGCACCTCGTCCTCGGCCTCGTTCTTCCGGCGATCGTGATGCTTGCGAACGCGTGGCGCGTCCTCTTGTTCACCATCGACGACGCGTACATCTCCTATCGCTACGCGCGGAACCTCGCGCATGGCCTCGGCCTCGTCTACAACGCGGGCGAGCGCATCGAGGGGTACACGAACTTTCTCTGGACCGTGATCCTCGCCGGCGCGATCAAGATCGGCCTCGATCCCGACGTCACGGCGAAGGTCCTCGGCGCGGGCTCCGCCGTCGGCGCGCTCGTGATGATGTACCGCCTCTCCGATCGGCTGCGGCCCTTCGCGGCGGCGCCTTGCCTCGCGACGTGGCTCGCCGCGACCACCGTCGTCTTCTCGGGGTACGCGGTTTTCGGCCTCGAGACCGCGTTCTTCGTCTTCCTCCTGCTCGCGGGCACGTGGCTCTTCCTTCGCGAGATCGATCCCGAGGAGAAGAGTTCGTCCAAGGCGACGTTCCGCTTCCCCTGGTCGGGCCTCGTCTTTGGCCTCGCCGGCATCACGCGGCCCGAGGCGCCTGCGTTCGTCGGGCTGCTCATGCTCGTGCTCCTGTTCGGGCGTGATGCGTTCGGCACGAACAACGCCGTGGCCCGCGTCGTCACCGCGCCGGGCGGCTTCTTCGGCAAGCAGAACCTCCTGCGCGGCGCGGCGTTCGTCCTGCCCGTCGGCACGCACCTCGCCTTCCGCCGCGCGTACTACGGCTCGTTCGTGCCGAACACGTTCTCGGCGAAGACGGGCAACTGGTCGGCGCAGATCGACGGCGGCGCCGACTACGTCCGGAACTACGTCAACCACGCCGGCCCCGTGCTCTACCTCGGGATCTTCGCGGTCGCGATGGGCCTCGTGTGGCGCCGCCGCGATCTGCTCGCGGCCTCCGCGATCGCGATCTTCGTGCTCGTTTACGTCGTCCTCGTCGGCGGCGACTGGATGCCGTTCTTCCGCTTCATGGCGCCCTTCGAGCCGTTCGCGTTCCTGCTCATCTGCGTCTCGACGCGCGCGATCGTCGACCGCAAGAGCCGCGTCGCGAACCTCGCGCTTGCCGCGTTCCTGACCATCGCTTTCTCCTTGCGGGTCGGGAACATGCAGAGCGCGCAGCGGCAGATCATCGAGAAGGAGGAGCGCTTCTGGACGATGGCCGCGGGCGGCACGGCGAAGTGGTTCCTCGAGAACGGCCAGCCCGGCGAGATCGCGATCGGCGACATCGGGTACGTCGGGTACGCGACGGACTACCCCATCCTCGATCTGCTGGGCCTCGTCGATCCGGTCATCAGCAAGCTCGAGGGCGGCTACACGCGCAAGCTCGGCCCCGGCTTCCTCGATCGCTTCTTCGACAAGCGCCCGCCTTACTTCCTGCTCATCTCCTCGAACATCGATTGCAAGCACCCGTCGGTCCCGGGGTCGCAGGTGATCTACCGCGATCGACGCTTCCTGCCGGCCTACGAAATCGCGGGCAAAGTGCCGCTCGACGCGGGCTTTGCTTGGTGCATCTATCGTCGCAAAGAGACGCCCGGCGCGCGGACGCCCTGAGGCATTCCGTACGAGCGTCCAGGCCGTACCTGACACGCACCTCGGGGTATCGCGATACCCAAACGAGGGGGATCCTGAATTGATCCCGGTGGGTGGCGTGAGCGAACCTCTTCGCTAGAGTTCCTTCACCGAAAGCGTGGAGGCGCCGCGTAGATCGCGCGGAGAACCTCCGGGGAGGAAAAGCTTGGGAGCGAGCGCTTCAGTGCATGCGAGGGGATCGATGCTCCGCGCGCACCGGGCGGCCGGGCACCATACGGGGCGTGTCTTGCTCGTCGAGGACGAGCCCGATCAGGCTGCGATCCTGGAGGCCGTGCTCCGGCACGAAGGGCTGGACGTCCTCGTCGCTTCGAGCGGCGAGCAGGCCCTCGAGATCCAGCATCGGACGCCCGCCGATGTGCTCGTGACCGATCTCAACCTCCCCGGGATGACCGGCATGGATCTCATGCGTCGACTCACGCCTCCGACGGAGGACGAGACGACCAAGGCAGCCACGCCCGCGCCCGCGGTCGTGGTCGTGACGGGGTCGGGATCGGTGTCGAGCGCGGTCGACGCGCTGAAGCTCGGCGCGGCCGACTACCTGCAAAAACCGCTCGATCCAGCGCGGCTCGTGTCGCTCGTGCGCGAACTCTTGTCCTCGGACAACGTTCGCGAGGCCGAGGGCGAGGACGACGACGCTGCTGCCGGGCCGCTCGTGTTCGAGGGCATGGTGGGCGGCTCGCGCGGCATGCGCGAGGTCTTCGCCCGGATCGACCGGGTCGCTTCGACGATGGCGCCGGTGCTCATCGTGGGCGAGAGCGGCACGGGCAAGGAGCTCGTGGCGCGCGCGATCCACAACCGCAGCCCGCGCAAGAACGGCCCGTTCATCCCCGTGCACACGGGCGCGATCCCGCGCGAGCTCATCGGCAGCGAGCTCTTCGGTCACGAGAAGGGCTCCTTCACCGGCGCCTTCTCCTCGGCCGAGGGCAAGTTCGAGGCGGCGACGGGCGGCACCGTGTTCCTCGACGAGGTCGGCACGATGGACAGCGCCGTGCAGGTGAGCCTCTTGCGCGTGCTCGAGACCTACCGCTTCACGCGCGTCGGTGGCCGCAAGGAGATCGAGGCCGACGTCCGGATCGTCGCGGCGACGAACAAGGACCTGCTCGATCTCGTGGACGAGAACGTCTTCCGCGAGGACCTCTACTACCGCCTCAACGTCTTCACGATCACGCTGCCCCCGCTGCGCGAGCGTGTGGAGGACATCCTGCCGATCGCCGAGCGCTTCCTCGTGAAGTTCGCGAAGCGCTACGGCACGCCCGCGCGTCGTTTCTCCGAGGGCGCGATCAACAGGCTCTACCTGCACGACTGGCCGGGCAACGTGCGCGAGCTCCGGAACGTCGTCGAGCAGACGGCCCTCTTCGCCGCGGGCGAGCTCGTCGGGCCCGAAGAGGTCCAGATCGGCCAGGGCCGCATCGAGCGGCGCACGGGCCGTCGCTCGCATCACGATCTCCAGGTCCAGACGAGCCCACCGCACCCGGAGCCGGAGCACCACGCGCCGCCTGCGCCGATCACGACCACGCCGCCGCCGGCGATCACCGAGGCCGAGGGGCGCGAGTCTCCGCCTTCGCTCGCCGAGCCGCCGCCGGCGTCGGCGTCGGCTTCGTTTGCCCAGACGCCGCTTCGCCCGTCGACGCCGCCCGCGCACGATCTCGAGCCGCGCGAGGGCGGCGATCGTGGCGAGCACCCGCTCGTCCTGCGTTTGCCCGTGGGCACGCGCCTCGCCGACGCCGAGCGCAAGTTGATCCTGCTGACGCTCGAGGCCGTGCGTGGCAACAAGCAGCGCGCGGCGCGCGTGCTCGGCATCAGCCGGCGTGGCCTCTACTCGAAGCTCCAGGCGTACGGCGAGCACGTGGGCAGCCACGAGGCCCCCGAGACGCAGGAAGCCGAGAGCCCGCAGGACAACGCTGAGGAAGCGCCTGCGCCCGCCTCGGAAGAAGCGCCGAGTGTTCCCAGCGCCGCGACCGATCTCGACGCGAGCCGCTGTCTCTCCTGATCCCTTCCTCGATGATCTCGCGTGAACCGACCCGGCGGCGAGGCGCTTCGCCGGCCGGGTTCGTCCGCTTTCTTGCGATCCCGCTTCCCGACGGGGGCCGCTTTCGACACGCTGGCAAGCGCTTTTTTGGGTCGGGCCCCAAGAAATTGCACGTGGAGACGAATTTTTGGCAAATTCGAGTCTTCCTCGTGGCTGATACGTCAGGAAAGGTCCGAAACGACAGGGCGCCCTGGTAAAGTCTTCGACCGAAGACCGACTCCAGGTAAACAGTCGACCCTCCGAACCAGACGCGACATGAAGATCACCTGCCAATCTTGCCAGTCGAAGTACACGGTTTCGGACGAGAAGGTCCAAGGCAAGACCGTCAAGATCAAGTGCCGTAAGTGCGGCGCGACGATCCTCGTCAACAGCAGCGGCGCGACCACGACAAACGCCGATGCCGCCTCGGCCGCGGGCGCCGAAGAGGCGGCGACGGACGGCGGGTCGTACCAAATCAACGTGGCCGAAGGCGATCAGCGAACGATGTCGCTGCAAGAGATCGTCCAGGCCTACAACAGCTCCGTCATCACCGCAGACACGTACGTCTGGGCCGATGGCATGGGCGACTGGCAGCCCCTCGGCCAGGTGCAGGCGATCGTGGACGCGCTCAACGCGGCCGCGCAAGGCGCGAGCGCGCCGCAGCCTGCGCCCGAGCCCGCGCGAGCCGCCGTCAAGAAGGACGGGGCGCGCGGCGGAGCACGCGATCTCTTCGGCTCCGACGGCGCCTCCGACGTGTCGACGAGCGCCTCCGGCATCGGCGGCTCCTCGCCCCGCGCGGCGGCCGCGCCCGTGCGCATCGGTGCCGGCAAGGAAGAGCAGTCCGCGCTCTTCTCGCTCAGCGCGCTGACGAACCGCGCAGGCCAGTCGGCCTCCGCCGCGAGCAGCCTCAGCAGCCTCGGCGCGCTCGCGTCGACGCCGTCGAAGTCGACGAACTCCGACGACTCCGGCCTCATCGACCTGAAGGCGCTCGCCGCAGGCGCGGCCTCGCCTCCGGCCGCGAGCGCAGCGGCGAGCTTGCTCGGCGACTCCGGCGGCCTGTTCGAGCTCGCGGCGCCGCCCGTCACGGCGCCCGCTGCCGCTCCGATCCCGATCCCCGAAGATACCAAGCCGCAGAAGAACCGCACGCCGCTCTTCATCGGCCTCGGCGCCCTCGTCGCGGTCGGCGCGATCGTCGGCGCGTTCATGGTCATGAAGGGTGGGGAGCCACCGGCGGAGCAGACGACGGCGCAGTCGGCCGCGCCTGCGAACACGCCGCCTCCGCTCGAGACCGCGCCGCCCGTGCCGACGCCTTCGGTCGCCGAGACCGAAGCGCCCGCGGCCAGCGCGTCCGCGGTCGCCAAGGGCGGCGGGACGACGAAGACGGGCGGCGGGACGACGAAGACGGGTGGCGGCGCGACGACGAAGGCCGGCACCGCGCCCACGACCGGCGGCGGCACGGCGCCCGCGTCCACCGCGAAGACCGCGCCGAAGCCGAGCTCCTGCGGCTGCGCGCCCGGCGATCTCATGTGCGCCATGCGCTGCTCTGCCAAGGGCAAGTGAACCTCCCGGGAGGGGGCTCCCGACGCTGGATCTCGCGGAGCCCCACCCAACGACCCCTCGTTCGTCCTTCCAAACTCTCGCGCCCTCCACGCGCGTTTGTCCTCGTTGCATGGGCATGCCTCGCCGCGTGCGCCGCGCGCGCGCCTGAGCCTGAGCCCATGCCCGTCGTGGCGATCTCCGGCGACGCGCCTGCGGTCGTCGCGGTCGGCGATGCGGGGCCGAGCGAAACGACGCCGTCGTCGCGTCCCAGGCCGCTCGTGTGGGAGACGGACGAAACACGGGCCCGCGCCCGCGCCGCGCGGGAGGGCTTGCCTCTGCTCGTGTTCCTCTCGGCCGACTGGTCCGCGGCTTCGATCGCGATGGCCCGCGAGGTTTGGTCCGATCCGCGCGTCCTGCTCCAGCGCACGCCAATCGTGGCGCTGCGCCTCGATCTTTCGGCCGACACGCCGGACACCGAGCTTCGGCTCGCGCACTACGGTCCGCGCACCCTGCCGACGACGATCGTGTTCGACGCGGAGGGGCACGAGGTCGCGCGCCTCTCGGGCCTGTGCACCGTGGAGGAGGTCCTCGCGGCGATCGGGAGAGCCGCGGCCGATCCCTGACAGGAGAGCTTGTCCCTCTTTCGCGGGCCCGGGTATGATGGCGAGCCTGCCCGGTAACATGCTCGATCGCTCATCCATCCTCCTTCTCGCCGCGCTTGCGGCGCTCCCCATGGCGATCGCCGGATGCGCCACCGAGGAGATCCCGCCTTATGGCGATCCGGCAGAGGTCGTGGGAGGCGCGGGGGCTTCCTCGTCCTCCGGCGGAGTGACCTGCACGGGCGATTCCATGTGCGCCGTGAGCTTCGTGGACGACGTGGCCCCGATCCTCGAGGCCAAGGGCAAGTGCGCGGACGCCCAGTGTCACGGCATGGGCGCGGGCACGATCTCGCTGACCGCGGGCAACGCGAAGACGCTCCGCACCGAGCTCCTCGGGCTCACCGTGGCGAACGGGCCCTACATCGCGTGTGAGGCGGCGGAAAACTCGAAGATGCTCTGCAACCTTCGTGTCGAGATGGGGGTCACGAAGCCGCCGAACTGCGGCTCGCTCATGCCGAAGGTCGATCCCGACGACACCGTCGACGACGTGCGGCTCAACCAGACCGAGTACACGACCATCGAGGAGTGGATCAAGTGCGGCGCGCCCGACAACTGATCCGCGCGTTCCTGCTGCCGGCGGCCGTTTTCGCGCTCGTCGGGCTCACGGACGCCGGGCCCTCGTACGCGGGGGACAAGGACGCTGATGGACTCGTCGCGGTCGCCGAGGCGATGAACGAGTTTGTCGAGGGCAAGTACGACAAGGCCCTCAGCAGGCTCGATGCGGCGTTCAAGGCGTGCAAAGGCAAGGCCTGCGAGCCGAGCGTGCGCGCCGAGATCCAGATGGCGATCGGCGTCATCCAGGGCGCGGGCAAGAAGAAGCTCGACGCGGCGAAGAAGGCGTTCGAGTCCGCCCTCAAGGAAGACGCGAACGTCAAGCTCGACAAGCAGTGGGCGACGAAGGAGCTGGAAAAAACCTTCGCCGAGGCACGGGGGGTGCTCGGTCCTTCGCGCCCGCCGCCCACGAAGCAGCAGACGGCGTCGGTCACTACGGCGCAGGCGGCGCTCGCCCAGAAGGACTGGAGCGGGTGCATGCAGACGCTCATCGCCGAGATGGCGACGTCGAGCGAGTTCGCCGCGGGCAAGCTGTTGCTCGCGAAGTGCCAGGACGCCGGCGGCCTCTTGCTCGAAGCCGCGGCGGACGCGCAGATCGCGGCGAAGTACGCCGAGGAAGAGAACAACGCGGCCGTCGGGGAAGAAGCGAAGGCGCTCCTCGAAAAACTCCAGATCGACACGCCCACGATCACGCTGCAGATCCCGAGCTCGTGGAGCGAGGTCGAGGTCAAGATCGACGGCGTCGTCGTCCCGGCCGACAAGGTCAAGCAGCCGATCCCGCACAACCCTGGCAAGGCCACGATCGAGGCCAAGGGCAAGCGCGGAAAATTCCCCGCGCAGTACAAGACGACCGAGGCCTTCGATCGCGGCGAGCAGATCACCGTGAACGTCGATCAGGGCGGCGCGGGCGGCAACAACAGCGCCGTCTTCCAGTGCATGCAGGCCGCGCGCACGCCGGCCGACATGCAGCGCTGTATCGACACCGGCGGCAAGGGCCGCGGCTTCACGCTGAAGGCCGGCGTCGAGACGATGTTCTACACCGACACGCTGAACACCACGGTCGTGTCGCCCGCCGCGTACATCTCCGGCGAGAACCCGACTGCGGGCTGGCAGGTCGGCGGCAGCTTCATCGTCGACGTCGTCAGCACCGCGTCGCCCGACATCGTGGCCACGGCGTCGCGGCGGTGGAACGAGCGGCGTTACGCGGGATCCCTCTCGGGTGACTTCAAGGTCGGCCCCGCGAAGGTCGGCTTGAACGGCGCGGTCTCGGTCGAGCCGGACTACCTCGCGCGCAGCGTGGGCGTCGCGGTGAGCACCGACCTCAAGAGCAAGATGGTCACGCCGACGCTCGCCTACAACGTCGGCTTCGACGCCTTGAGCCGCGCGGGCACGCCGTTCGAGGTCTTCCGCGAGGACATCCTGCGGCACACGATCGACGCGGGCGTCTCGCTCGTCATCGATCCGAGCACGGTCGTCGTCTTGGGTGGCACGGCGGAGCTCGTCTTCGGCGACACCTCGAAGCCGTACCGCCACATCCCGATGTTCTCGCAGGCGATCGCTTCGCGCATCCCGCTCGGCGCGACGCGCCAGGTCGTCAGCCAGAACCGTTTGCCCTTCGCGCCGCTCGAGCAGCTCCCCACCGAGCGCAGCCGTTTCGCGCTCGTCGGGCGTGCGGCCAAGCGCTTCGAGAAGGTCACGATTCGCGGCGACGAACGTCTCTACGTCGACACGTGGGGACAGATGGCGAGCACCACGGACGCGCGTTTCTTCCTCGACGTCAACGACGACCTGCGCCTCGGCAGCCACCTGCGCTTCAACGTCCAGTCGTCGGTCGACTTCTGGCAACGCGCCTACGTCGCCACGCAGAGCGCGACAGGGTGGAGCGTCCCCGAGTACCGCACGAGTGATCGCGAGCTCGGCGCGCTCATGGGCTTCACGCTCGGCGCCAACGCGAGGTACGCGCTCGCCCGCGTGCTCTCGGCGCAGCTCCAGGTCGAGGGCCTCTACAACCAGTACTTCGACCACATCTACGTCTTCAACCGGTTCGGCCTGTTCACCGCCGTGACCCTGGAGCTGGAGGTCGATTGATGGTCCCCGTATCGAGCGGGCGGTTCGTCGCCGCGCTCTCGTTCGCCGTCGCCCTGTCCTCCCTCGGCGCCGTTGGTTGCAACGGCAACGACCCCATCCCGCAGGAGGTCATCGACGGTTTGCCCGCGGAAACGGGGTCGCCGAGCGCGCTGCACCGGCCCGGTCAGCCATGTTTGTCCTGCCACTCGACGTACGGGGACGCCGCGCCTGCGTTCGCGATCGCCGGCACCGTGTACAAGGAGACCGCGATGGGCGCCCTCGCGGCGGCGCCCAACGTGAAGGTCGAGATCTTCGACTCGGCGGGGCCTTCGCGCTTCGCGTGCACGAACACGGCCGGCAACTTCTACATCGAGAAGGACAAATGGGCCGACCTCACCTTCCCGCTCAAGGTGAGGGCCGGCCAGCGCAGCATGAACTCGATCATCGGCCGCGAGGGCTCGTGCGCCGCGTGCCACAAGCTGCCCTCGGACGACAGGCCCGGGAATGGCGCCGGCAAAGACTCGGCCGGCGTGGTGCTCGTCGATGACGGAGACACGGATCCCATCTGTGGTGGAGGTACGCCGTGAAGCGGAACGTGCGTGAACGGCTCCGGGCGGCGCTCGGCCGGCGCTCCCTCGCGGCGCTCGGCGTCCTCGCGACGGGGCTCTTCGGCCTCGGCTTCGGGGCTTCGAGCTGCGTGGGCGAGGCGGGGCTCGAGGCGTACGGGTGTCCGAACCCGGCCGTCTTCACGGCGAGCGTCTCGCCGTATCTCGAGCGCCGCTGCGGCACCCTCGACTGCCACGGCCAGCCGACGCGCCCGATGCGCATCTATGGCCAGCTCGGCCTGCGCCATCCGGCGGAGAACAACGTCTCCGGCGGCGCGGCGACGACGCAGCTCGAGCTCGAATCGAACTACGCGTCCGTGTGCAACCTCGATCCCGCGGCCATGCAGCAGGTCGTCGACGATCTCGGCTCCACGGCCGACAAGCTCCTGCTCGTCAACAAGGCGCGAGGGCTCGAGCGGCACAAGGGCGGCAAGATCGTGAACGAGCAGGATCCTGGGGATCTTTGCATCCTCGGCTGGCTCGGCTTCAAGGACGCCGCCACCGTGGCGGCCTCCTGCACGGCGGCGATCGAACCCTTGAAGTAGGGGATCCCGCGAAGCGATCGCGCGAAGTACCACCCGAGGCCCGAGACGTGCCAGAATGGCCCCGCGGCTTTCCTCGACGCCGCCACGATCCGAAACATGCGACCTGACGAAATTCGCCCGGGCGGCCTCGTGGCCGGGAAGTACCGCATCCGGACCATTCTCGGCCGGGGGCACGGGGTCCTCGTCGAGGCCTTCAACACCGAGTTCGACCAGCGGGTCGCGATCCGCCTCCTCCTTGCCGGCCAGACCGACGACAAGGAGCTCGAGCGTTTCCGGCGCGAGGCCCGCACGCTCGCCAAGCTCGAATCCGAGCACGTCGCGCGCATCATCGACGTCGGCACGCAGCAGGACGGCACGTTTTACCTCGTCCGGCAGTTCCTCGAAGGCACCGACCTCGCCACGCACGTCAAGACGCGCGGCCCCTTGCCTTTGCAGGAGGCCTGCTTGCTCATCCTGCAGGCGGCGGAAGCCGTCGCCGAGACGCACGGGCACGGCATCATCTTCCGCGAGCTCCAGCCGCAGCACCTCTTCGTGACCACGCGCGTCGGCGGCGCGCCTTTCCTCAAGGTCATCGACTTCGGCACCGCAAAGCTCATGCGCGACGTCGCCGCGCCGATGGCGGGCGAGATGACGGCCACGACGATGCTCGGCCTCTCGCCTTATTCCTCGCCGGAGATCGTACGGAAAGCGAAGAGCATCGACGTGCGGGCCGACGTCTGGTCGCTCGGCGCGATCCTCTACTTCCTGCTCACGGCGCGCCCGCCCTTCGAGGGCGAGATGGCGATGCTGATGCTCCAGATCACGAAGGAAGAGCCGCGCCCCGTGACGCAGCTCCGCCGCGATCTGCCGCCCGAAATCGATCAGATCCTCGGCTGGGCGCTGGCCAAGGACGTCGACGGCCGCTTCGCCAACGTGCACGGCTTCGCGCATGCGCTCCGGCCGTACGTGACGGCCGAGGGGCAGGTGATCATCGATCGCATCGGCGCGATCACCCACGCGGCCAAGCAACGCAAGAAGACCGGCTCCGTCCCGCCGCCGCCCTTGCCCACGCCCGCGCCGCCTCCGCGCGGTTCCGCGGCGGGCCAGGCGGCCGACATCGAGGACGAGGAATCCGTCACGCGCATCCAGAGCTCGGCGGCCGCGCTTGGCGAGATGGAACGGACCATGTTCCTCGCCGGTGATTTCGTCCCGCAGCCGCCCGGCCCGCCCAAGGACGCGAAGTCGGGAACGCCGGGCACGGTTCCTTTCCCGAATCCCCCCGGCGGAGGCCCCGTCTTCGGGGGCGCGGCGAGCGGGATGGGGCCCTCGGTGCTCGGGCCTTCGGGCGCTCCCGATGCGGGGTCGCGCCCGGGCCAGAATGCGTGGGCCGCGGGGCGCGCCGATCCGGCGACGCCGTCCGGGGCCGTGATCGCGCCGCCGGGTACGGGGCCCGTGGGGGTCGTCGAGCCAAACCCGTTCGCGCCGAAGAAGGATCGACGCATCCTTTTTGGCGGCCTCGCGGCCGCGGCCGTGCTCGTACCCGTGATCCTCGTGCTCCTGCTCGTCGGGGGCGACAAGAAGGACGGGGAGGGGACCACGGCGGACAGCGCGGGGCCGGTGGCCGTCGCGCCGCCGCAGACGACGACGGCCGCGCAGGCGGCCACGGCGCCGCCGCCGGCCACGACCGAGACCACGCCTCCGCCGGCGGAGGATCCCGTCGCGGTGAACACGCCTCCGGCTGGTGATCCGAATCCCGGCAAGCCGGCCTCGGGCGGCAATGCAGGCGGTGGCACTGCGCCTTTTGGCACGACGCCGAACAGCGGCGCGACCCCGAAACCCACGGCGACGGCCACGAGCACGGCGAAGGCGCCTCCCACGGCGACGGCCACGGCGACGCCGACGGCTGCGCCTGCGGGCGGCGGCAACGGCACGCTCGTCGCGGTCGCGGTTGGCGGCACGTGTGCGTTTTCGGTGAACGGTGCCTCCAAGGGCACCACGTCGACGCTCAAGCTCTCGCTCTCGCCGGGCACCTATTCGGTGAGCTGCAAGCCTGCGAGCGGCGCTACGAAATCGAGGAGCGTGGCCATCAAGAGCGGCGAGACCGCGATGGCGATGTTCAAGCTCCAGTGAAGTCGGGCGGCGCAGCCGCGATTGGCGCGCTGCCCGCCCATTGCACGAACACGCGCGTCCCCGGCCCTCGTCGGCTGCCTCACGACGCATTGCGGTAAATCCATATTTATGCCGCGTGCTCGGGCTCCTTTGGACTGCGAATGAATGTACGCCATCCCGTTCGGCGAGCGCTTCCGGAACGGGGTTTTCGCGACATTTATGTGTTGACCCACCGAACCGCCCTTGTTTAAATAGCCGGCTGGTCCATCGCGTGACGGCGTCGTGGGGAGAAGCATCGGGAGTGGAGCATGCGTAATAGCTTTATCAAATCGATCCTCGTACCTTTGACTGCGCTTGGCCTGGCGGCGTTTTTCGCCCAGGCATGCAGCGGCGGAGACAACTCGAACTCGGGCGGCGGCCCCGCTGGCTGTATTCCTGGATCCACCGCCGCGTGCATCTGCGCCGGCGGGCTCGAGGGCGTGCAAGTCTGCAACGCGGCCGGCAATGGCTACGAGGCCTGTGATTGCGGGGCGAGCGGCCCCGGCGGCGGCGGCGGCAACGGCGGCGGCGGCTCCGTGACGTGCGTGGAAGGCGGCTCCACGGCGGTCGTCTGCGGCAATGGCACCATCGATCCGGGCGAGGAGTGTGACGACGGCAACTGCGTGCCCGACGACGAGTGCTCGGACAAGTGCAAGAACCCGTTCTGCGGTGACAAGATCGTCCAGTCGGGCGAGGACTGTGACGACGGCCAGAACGAGGTCGGCGACACGTGCCCCAACGACTGCAAGCTCCCGGACGGCGGCCCCGACGCCCCGGTCGATCCCTGCGCCGGCAAGCTCATCTTCAACGACTTCACCGCGGCGCCGATCGCCTCGCAGTGGAGCTACATGGGCAGCCTCGGTTACGAGGCCGGCACGAAGATGTGCCAGGCCATCGGCGCGGCGGGCGTCTGCGACTACGAGCAGCTCGCCGAGATCTTCAACAACCCGGCCGCGCACCCGGTCGACGTTACGAAGATCACCACGAAGGTTCCGGTCGGCGGCATGATCACGGCGTGGGTCAATCGCACCACGATGACGACCGTTGGCGGCACGACCTATCCGGTGGGCGCGGGCGGCCGCTGCAACAACTGGACGTACATGACGAACCACATCGACGACGGCGAGTTCGTGACCGTCACGAACACGGCCGGCACGATCGCGGGCGCGTTCACGCTCGATGCGAACCCGGGCTTCAGCGGCGATCCCGCGGACGGCTTCGCCGGCCCCGGCCTCGATTGCGGCGGCGTGCAGCGCTACATCCCGTGCTGCTTCCCCGTCTGCCAGAAACCCTGACGAATGGAAAACGGGTCATGAGCGCCTTCCGCTGTTTCGGATTCGCGCTCGTCCTCCCCCTGGCGGCCGGCCTTTTGGCCGCCGGGGGCGAGGAGCCCATTCCCTGGCCCCACGGAGACGCCCCTTCCTCCGCCGATCTCGACGAGGGTGTCGGCGCCGCCCTCTCGCTCGCCACGCTCGAGCGCGTCGAGGAGTTCCTCGAGGCCGCCGAGAAGGGCGAGGATCGCGAGCACATCTTCGCGCTGCAGACGAACATCGATCTCGGCGCCTACGATCTCGAGCGGCTCTTCGCGTTCGGCGATGCGCTCTTCGCGCACGAGTTCCGCGGCGAGGACGGCTTTGGGGATCGACCTTTGCCCGGGCTCTCCCGCGTGCATTCGGGCGTGCGCGGCGGGCTCGACACGTATTCGTGCGCCGGTTGCCACTCCGTCGGCGGGCCGGACGGCGCGGGCGCTCCCACGCAGAACGCATTCCTCCTCGGCGACGGCGACCGGGCTTCCTCGGCGAACCAGCGAAACGCGCCGCACGTGCTCGGCCTCGGGTTCGTCCAGGCCCTCGGCGCCGAGATGACCTTCGAGCTCGGACAAACCCGAACCAACGCGCTGGCCAAGGCCGCGGATACCGGCGCCGACGTGACCGTGTCGCTCGAATCGAAGGGCGTCTCGTTCGGCAGCCTCACGGCGTATCCGGACGGCTCGCTCGATACGTCGGCGGTCGCCGGCGTGGATCGGGATCTCGTGGTCAAACCCTTCGGCTGGAAGGGCGAGATCGCGCGGCTCCGGCGCTTCACCGAGGACGCCGCGCGGATTCATTTCGGCGTCCAGTCGCACGTGCTCGCGCTCGGGTGGCAAGTCGAGCCGGACGTGCCGCACCTCGGCGCGGGGCCGAACTGGTGGGATCCAGATAACGACGGCGTGCAACGCGAGATCGAGGAGGGGATCCTAACGGCGACCGCGGTGTACATGGCGATGCTGGAGACGCCGGTGATCCTGCCGCCGCACGATCCGGGCCTGCGCGCGCGCTGGTCGAACGGCATGGCCGTGTTCGAGGAAGTTGGCTGCGCGAGTTGCCATCATCCGGAGCTGCCGCTCGCGAATGTGCGATGGGACGAGTGGCCCGATACGACGGGGGGTCCTCCGGTCGAGCTGAATTTGATGCGCGACGGCGAAAAGCCGCGCGGTACGAGTCTGGTGAAGCTCTACAGCGATCTCAGGCGGCACGACATGGGCGAAGAGCTCGCCGATCCGCACGACGGCGCCTTCGACATTCCGCGCAGCGTTTTCCTCACGCGTCCGCTCTGGGGCCTCGCCGAGACCGCGCCGTACCTGCACGACGGCCGCGCCGCGACGATCCCCGAGGCCATCCTTGCCCACGGCGGCGAGGCCGCGGCCGCGCGAGACGCCTTCGGCGCGCTCGATCCCGAGGATCAGAAGGACCTCCACGTCTTTTTGCTCTCGCTCACGCGGGAGCCGAAGGTCCACGTGCTGCAATGAGGCGTGCGCTCGTCCTCTCGCTCCTGGCCACCACGCTCGTGGCATGCGCGCTCGATCCGGCGCCCGTGCCGACGGCGCAAAAAGGCTCGGCGCGCGCGCTCGGGGTGTACACGACAAACCTCGATCCGGACCTCGAGCGCCAAGCGTATGATGCGCTCGCGCGTGATGCGCGCAGGCGCGAGCATCGGTTCCTCGACGCTGCAGACCCCGGCCACCTCGCGCGCTCGATCCGCGTCGAGCAATCCGACCTCGAAGCGGGCGTTCATTCGCCCGAGGAAATCTTCCAGCTCGGCGCGCAGATCTTCCACGCCACGTTCACGCCCGCGATGGGCTACGGCGGCAAGGATCGGCCGCACCTCACGCGTTTTCACGAAGGTCGCCGCGGCGGGCCCGACGCCATGCGGTGCGATTCGTGCCACTGGCGCGGCGGCCCCGGCGGCGCGGGCGACGGCGCGGACAACACGTACCTCGCCGGCGACGGCGATCGGCAATCGAGCGCGCTCGCGCGCAACCCGCCCTCGCTCGTCGGCGCGGGCCTCGTCGAGCTCGTCGCCCGCGAGATGAGCGCCGAGCTCGCCCGCGCGCGTGACGCGCTCGTCGCGAAGGCGAAGGCCGAGGGCAAACCCGCGCGCGGGCCCCTCGTGGCCAAAGGCGTCGCGTTCGGCGAGCTCGAAGCGCGGCCCGACGGGGGCATCGATGGGACGAGCCTGCTCGGCGTCGACACCGATCTCGTGGTCAAACCCTTCGGCTGGAAGGGGCATTTCGCCTCGCTGCGCGACGTCGTCGAGGACGAGCTCAACGTCCACCACGGCATGCAATCGACGTGGCTCGTCGCGCACGCCGATCCCGCACGCATCGGCGCGTTTGGCGGGACGGACCCCGACGGCGACGGCGTCACGGACGAGATCCGCGAGGGCCAGGTGACCGCGCTCGCGCTCTTCCTCGCCATGCAGGAGGTGCCGATCGCGGATCCGCCGGAGGATCAGGATCACATCGTGCGCCTCGGCGCGGGAGAGGCGCGTTTCCAGGCGCTCGGCTGCGCGAGCTGTCACGTCCCTGCGCTCACGCTGGCGAGCGCCGTGTATTCGCTCCCGAGCCGCGAGGGCGGCGCCCCGGTCCGCGTCGATCTCGAAAAGGACGCGGCTGCTCCGCGGATCGCGCCGCCGATCGATGGAGGCCCGCTGCGGGTCTACCTCTACAGCGATCTCAAGCGGCACGACATGGGCCCCGGACTCGCGGAAAAGCAGGCGGATCGGGGGGTTCGTCCGGGCACGTTCCTCACGCGCCCGCTCTGGGGGATCGCGCGGAGCCGCCCGTACCTGCACGACGCCCGCGCGCCGACCCTCGAGGACGCAATCCTGCTCCACGGCGGCGAGGCGCAGGCCGCGCGCGACGCGTTCGCCGCGCTCTCGGAGTCCGAGCGCGCCGATCTCCGCGTCTTCCTCACGTCGCTCACCCGGGCTCGCCGGCTCTCCGTTCCATGACACGTCTCCGCGCTGTTCTGCTCCTCCTCGGCCTCGGTGCACTCGGATGCGGCCAGGTCGAAGTCGCCTGTGACGACCCCGTCGCATGCACCTGCGGCCCCACGCGCGCGTTGCCCGAGGGCGGCTGCTGCCCCGCGTGGAGCGTGGCCGACGGGGGCGTTTGTCGCGTACGCACCTGGACCTACCCCGCGGTTTCGCAGGTCATCGGCGGCCCCGGGGCGCGCCGCGTGTACGCGTCGATCGACGGTCGCGGCCGCGGGCTCTTCGTGTGGGACGAGGCGACCATGCCCGGCGCGGACGTGGTCGTCGTCGCCGAGGAGACGGACGCGGGTTTGTCCCTGCGCAAGCCAAGCGCCGTGCTGCCCGGTTTCGCCGGCATGGGCGTCGTCATCGGCGGCGAGGCAGGCGACGCGGTCGTGTCGTGGCGCCAGTCGATCACGGGCGCCGAGGGCGACGTCTACCGGAGCGAACGCGCGCCAGACGGGACATGGACCGATCCGATGTCCGTCGCAGATCGCGTGTCCTCCGGGGAAAAGGCGTACGAGCCGCGGCTCGCGACGCGGTCGTCGGGCGAAATCCTGCACGTGTGGAACCAGTGGTACGACGGTTCCCATTACGGCGTCGCAGTCGCGCGCCGGAAGGGGCCAGGCGACGCATGGGAAGGTCCGTCGGCGGAGGACGACGTGCTGTCGCCGCCCTCATTTTTCTCGAACGCGCCGCAGGTGACGGTGAACGATCGCGGCGACGCGCTCGTGTCCTGGTACCAGTCGGCCGGGAGCCAGCTCATGGCGTTCATGAGCGAGCGGAACAGCGCGGAGGGCACGTTTTCCCGGCCCGGCGTGGATGATTATCTCTCGGCCCCAGGCGCGCCCGTCGACAACGATCCCATCTGCAATCCGAAGCCCGCCCTCGCCGAGGACGGTCGCGGCGTCGTGGTGTGGACGCAGGAGACGGGGCAAGGCGGGGTCGCCGTGTACCTCGCGTCGCGCGACGCGCTCGGCGCGTGGACGCGGCCCGCAGACCTCGCAGATACGTTCTCGCGGCCCGAGGGCAAGTGTCGCGATGCGCGCGCGGCATTCGATTCACTCGGCTACCTGTACGTCACCTGGTCCGAGGACACAGGCGCAGGACCCGTCGTACATCTCGCCAAGCGCGCGCCCGACGGGACGTGGATTCATCCGGGCGATCAACCCCTCGTGCTCTCGACCGAAGGCGCGACCCAGGCCATCACACCGGTGCTCGCCGTCGGTCGGGACGGCGGGGTGATCGTGGCGTGGAGCGAAGAGGTGGGCGGTCACTTCCGCGTGGCGGCGCGCCGTGGCAGCGCCGCAGGCTTCGGCCTCATCGAGGTCCTCTCCCCCGCGGGAGATCACGCACTCTCGCCGCAAGTGGCCATCGGCGGACCGGAGGATCGCGCCGCGGTCGTGTGGATCCACGGCGAGCCGACCATCGGCCGCGTCCTGTTCGCGACGCTCGCCCCCTGAGGGGGTGCTTGGGAGCGTTGCGCCGGGGTTTCACCCCGGACCCCGACCAGGGGTTGTCCACCCCTGGACCCGGACCAGCGCAAGCGCTGGACTCGGGGTCGATGAACTGCGCGATGCGCAGTTCATCGAACGGGCCGTGGCAAGACTGGC
>NZ_JAGTJJ010000021.1 GCF_028435365.1 Polyangium jinanense
GGCCATCGTCGCCCACATCGAGGCCCACAACACCGCCGGCAAGGCCTTCGTGTGGACCAAGTCGGCAGATGAGATCCTCGAACGGGTAGCGGTTGCTTGTGAACGTATTTCTAACTCAGGACACTAGCCATGCCGATTCCGTACGACGACGAAGCTGTGCCGGGGCTCATTTGGACACTTACCTCGTCCGGTGCGCAGACTGTGGACCTCATACTCAAGGCCGTATCGGCTGAGCTTGCCCGAGAATCGAACGTTGGTAAGAAGTAAGTGACGCGGAGGCCTCGGCCTGACGGTGGTCGGTTGCGGGAAGGGGCCATCCCAGAGGGGACAGCGACCACTTATCCCTATAAGCCCGGCTACGCCCTGCCACCACCTGTCCCGCGAAGGCCGGCTTCCGGCAAGTTCGGCAGCACCTTGAACACCCCCGGGTGATCCGGATCGTCCACGCGCGCCGTACGGGTCTCCAGCAGGAGATGCAGGTAGCCCTCGGCTCCGCCGGGCGGGGTGACCTCGAACCCGAGCGGCGTCCAGCGGTCGATGTCGCGCTGGGAGGCATACGGGAGGATGGCGACGGTGCAGCCTGGCGCCAGCGTGTCGCAGAGGCGGCGCACGAGGGCGAGGTCGATGTTGCGGCCCTCGTACGCGGGGTCGATGACGAGCTCGCTGATGTAGAGGGCGTCGTTGCCGCCGCCCTCTAGGTATTCGTCATTGGGCAGTCTCGTTCTCGAAGAAGATGTCGTGGAGCGCCTCGGGATCTGCGTTGTCGGCGTCGAGCACGTGGAGGAGGGGTACGTTGAGGTCGAGGGCGCTGCTGATGTGGATGCGGGCGACGCGCGCGTGGCCGATGCGGGCGGGGTTGGGGGCGGCGGCGTCGGGGAAGATGTCGATGGAGAATCAGGTGACGAGGCCGGAGGAGGCGTTGGGCTCGCTGAGGGGGATGTCGGCGGAGACGTGCATGCGCATGGGGCCCTCCCGTGGATCAATGTGGGGAGGCTTGCACAGGTTTGTCGGCGGGGTCAAGTGGTGCGGTGAGAGGGACTCGAACGAGTGTGTGGAGTAGCGTCGGAGGTGGGAGGTTGTTGCTTACGGCGAGAGCCCAAGTTGGCAGACTAGACGCTGTAAGAGTTGTGTGATAGGTGACTCAGACTGGCGCGCCATGATTCCGAAGCAATCCCAGATTGAACTTCCGCTGCTGCAAGTCCTCGCAAGGTTTCCGGGAGGGGAGGCCAAGCCCAGCGACGTCTACCCACTGCTGGAGAAGCGATTCCCAAACTTGACCAAGGAAGACCTTGTCGAGCAGCTGGAGTCAGGGAGTTCTAAGTGGACAAATCGAGTTCAATGGGTCCGGCAGAGCCTGATCACCAAGGGCGAGATGTCGAGTCCGCGTCGTGGAGTATGGGCCATCACGGATCAGGGGCGCGCAAGGCTGGCTGCCAACAATTCTGGCGCAGGCACCGAGCCGGCAAATCCGTTGAATCTTATGGCTCTTCAGGATGAGTATCTCACTCAATTCAAGGACAATCTCCTAGAAAGGCTGATCGCACTTACACCGGAGCAGTTTGAGCATTTTGCAAAGAAGTTATTGGAGGCATACGGTTTCCTCAACATGAAAGTCACCACCGTGTCCCATGATGGCGGAATTGACGGGCATGGCTTGTTAAAGGTTGGTCTTGCCACTATGAACGTCGCGTTCCAATGCAAGCGATGGCAGACCAGTGTGCCCCGCCCAGAGGTCGACAAATTCCGTGGCGCCATTCAGGGGGAGTTCGAGCAGGGACTGTTCTTCACCACGTCCGAATTTACCGAAGGTGCCAAGGGGGCATCTGTAAAGCGCGGTGCTGTGCCCATCATTCTGCTGGATGGCGAGAGCATCGTGGGATTAATGATCGAAAAGCAGTTCGGCGTACGCCGCAAACCCCTGGAGCTCTACTTCGACGAAGTTGACCGCTTGTTCGTGGATCGAGACTGAGGATTACGAGGATGTCCGCGCGAGACGACTTCAGCGAGGCTACAAAGCGGATCCTCGCGGGCCGAGTTGGAAACATCTGCTCAAATCCAGACTGCAGGGCACTGACCACCGCGCCACACACAGATCCTGGTCGTATGGTTAACGTTGGGGTTGCCGCACATATTGCGGCGGCAGCGCAGGGCGGCCCTCGCTTTGATGACACGCAGACGCCGGAGCAGCGCGCATCGCCCGAGAACGGAATCTGGTTGTGTCAGACCTGTGCGAAGATAATCGATAGCGACACCGCGGCGTACTCAGTGGAGTTGCTGCGTCAGTGGAAGAACTGGGCCGAAGAGGCGGCGTCGTCCAGAGTCGGTAAGACTGAACATGGCCGACAGAACGTGCGACCTATTTCGCGCTTCTACGGCATACCCATCGATAGCCTTGGGGATGGTCTAATAGGTCGCGATAAGGATCTCGATTCATTGCACGCCCAGATCCAGGCGTCCGTCAGTCTCAGCGGAGGACGAGTCTTTGTTCATGGTGGGGGGGTATCGGCAAGACCCGCCTTGCGGTTGAGTACGGCTTGCGTTATGCGGACTACTACTCAGGCGGCGTATTCTATTCGATGGTGTTGGAGCGGGGGCCGATTCACGTGTTGGCCGAGTCTGGCCGTAGAGTGTTCCCCGACGAGCCCTTGGAACAAGATGAGGTGGCTGCGGCAGCTTTTTTTCGCTGGCTTGGGACGGAAAGATAGGTCCACGGCTGATTATTCTGGATGATATTTGGGGAGAGGTAGAGGAGGTAGTCGAGCGGTATGCAAAGCCGACAGATCGGCGTGGAAGAATACTCTGGCCTCTGACGCCAGACTTGAACGTGCGTGTACTAATTACCACGCGTCTTCGCCATCTGCCGTTTGCGCTGCCCTTCGAGGTCTGCGCGCTGGACGCCGACGCCGCGATAGCACTTCTCCTCTGTCGAAGCGGCCGCTCGTGGCTCGACACTGACGAGCAGGCGGCCGCTCGAGCATTGGCGGTACGGGACTTGGGAGGACATCCTCTCGCACTGTCTATCGCGGGAGCATATCTGCGTCGCGTGGGGCGGAGTGTGTCAATCTCAATGTACAGGCTAAGGCTCGACGAGCGGGGCTTGACGGAGGCGCTTGAGGACGCAGCCAAGCACGCAGGTGCGTCGATATTCGATCACGACTACTCGATTGCAAGGACGTACGCGTTGAGTATGCAACTACTCTCGCGTGGTGAGGAGCCCGTAGACGAACGCGCACGCATGCTGTTCCCGCTGCTTGCGTGCCTGGCGCCCGGGACTCCAATCGATAGTCTGCTCACCAGACGTGTCGCTCAGGCGCACGGGGACGAGGGAGATGTTGAGGCACTTGCACTTGCAGTGGCAAGACTTGTGGAGTTGTCACTACTCGATCCGGCACGTGGGTCGTTGGATGGAGATGTGGTTATACATCCAATTGTGGCAGATTATGTTCGCTGGTTTGTGGGTGGGGAGCGCTTCCGAACAGGGTTGACGGTGGTCGTTCGAGCGGTGAACCAATTGTTTCCGCCGTCTCCTGAACATTTCTGGCAAATTCTTACTGCGCGTGCCGATTCGAAAACGGAGTTGTTGTCCCCGGCGCGTGAGGCGCACGCCAGGGCAGTGTTTTCGCGAGCCGAACTGCTGGCCACTCAAGGTGAGCGAAGCGCGCTTGGTATTGCGCTGGGCGACTTGTGTTTCGTACGGTGCGAAGTGGACGAGGCCCGCAATTATTATAGGTGCGCGCTTGAGAGCCGCGAGCAATCTGTCGCTGCGCAGGTAGACGAAGATGCGCAGGTAGACGAAGATGCGCAAGTGGAAATGTTGTCGGTCGCACATGGTCGGCTGGGGAATCTGCACCTATTTGCTGGCCAGGTCAGGGATGCGTTACAAGCATATCAGCGTGCTTTGTCCCTAATCGAGGAGCAGCTTGTATCCGACCCCGCGAATGGTCGCTGGCTTGGTCGGATGGTGGTTCATCTCATGTTAGTCGGCGACGCGTCTCGTGCTTGTGGTGATACTTCAGCCGCTATGGATGCATACGGCCGAAGTTTCGATGTCGCGCGCACTTGCTAGATGCGCTTGAGTACAACCATCTTGAGTGGCGGGGCCTCACGTGTATCGGCAGCCGACTGGCGTCTGCTTACCACGAGAGCGGGCGCTTGTTGGATGCTTTACGAAGCCAGCAGGCCACTCTGGAAATTACTCAGATGCTATGCGAGCAGTCTCCGGGTAACGAGCTGCTGCAAGAAGACCTCGGAAGGGAATTTTCAGAAGATCGGTACCATTCAGCATGAATTGGGTAACAACTCTGTAACATTGATGTCGTTCTTGCAGTCGCTTCACATATTCGAACGGTTGTATGCGTTGGACCCGAATAGTCCCATGAGGCAGGCCAACGTTGCGTCATCGTGCTACAACGTGGCGCTATGTCGACTCAAGGAGGAGCCTTCGGTCATGCCTCAAGTGCGCCCGATGCTGGAACGTGCGCAGCGTTTTCTTCGCACATTGGCATCGACCAACCGGCTCGATCGTGAGCGCTTGCAGCTGCTTGAGCAGGTGGACGATATGCTCTCATAGCTCGACGCTGGACGAGCACATTCGGTGCCCACCACCTTTTCGCGCTGTGCTACACTTCACCCCTCGCAGTTCGGCTGGGATGACCGGGAAAGGACCCGATCATGCCAATCCGGAAAGTCAACCGCCGCGGGGAAACCCGGCTGTTCATTGACATCCGCTACAAGACGAAAGACGGACAGCGGGCGAGGTACCGCAAGGATGCCCAAGTCCAGACGCTCCCCGGCGCTCGTGCCGAGGAGAAACGCGTCCTTCTGAACCTCGCCCGCTTCGGCACCCCGTATGCGCCCGAGGACGACGTTCCCGCGCCGCCGGCACCATCCCCCGCCGGCTCCCCTCCCACCCCATCCACCACCCCCGCCCTCCCCACGAAGACCTTCTCCGAAGTCGTCAGCGAATACCGCTCCACCTTCATGCTGACCGACCTCAAGGTCACCACCCGCTGAGGCTACGCGCTCGTCCTCGACCGCCACCTCCTCCCGACCTTCGGCGATCTCCCCATCGTCCAGGTCGACCGCTCCGCGGCCGCCGAGCTCGACCTCGCGCTCTCCAAGCAGGACCGCGCCCGCACCACGCGAAACAACGTGCAGATCGTCCTCCGATCCGTGCTGCGTTTCGCGACGAGCCGCGGCTACCTCGCGGGCTTGCCCCCCGCATTGCCTCGACTCAAACCCGCGGAAAAGAGCATCCTCGAAATCCTTTCCGAAAGGGACATCGACACGATTCTCGCCTCCGCGGTCCCCTCCCAGCGCCTCGCGTTTGCGCTCATGGCGTACGCCGGCCTTCGCCCCAACGAAGTCCGCGCGTTACGTCGGCGCGACGTGCTCCTCCCCGGGACAAACGGCGAAGCGCAAGGCGGCTTCCTCAGCGTGCGCGAAGGCCGCTCCTACGGCGAAACGCACACGCCGAAGACGGGGCAACGCGAGATTCCCATGACGGCCCCGCTCGCGCGGCTCCTCGAGCACGTGGAGCGCGGGCCGAAGGATGGGCGTGTCGCGCTCAACCAGCAGGGCAAACCGTGGGGGCAGTACGGACTCACGCAAGCCTTCGAGCGCGGAACCCAGCGTTTCTTGGAGGGGCGGTAGAAGAGAGAGGTGCCTTTGGGGAGGGGCATGGTCGACTTCCACGGCGCGAACATGCGCTGCGATGTTGGCTGTACCACGCGCGTAGAGATCCGAGCGAAAGGTTCTGCGATTCTTCCCATTTGCTGATAAGACGATGGAGAGCCGAGGCGAGGTTCATGGCGACCGACGATGCGAGCAGCGGCGGGGCGTTGCGCCCCTTGATCTACGGGCTTTTGCTGAGCTGCACCGCGTGCGCGCCGGCAGAACGGGCGCGGATTTCGGAGAGCCCACACGCGATGGCATCGGCTTCCGCTTCACCATCCGCTCCCCCGCCCATGGCCGCGACCTCCCCACCGCCCGCGGCTGCTGCGTCGCAACAGGCTCAGCCCCAGATGAAGCCCGAAGACTGCCCCGAGGGAACGGTATTCATCCCCGGCGGCAAGCTGACGCTGACCGTGGAGCCGACCCCGCGGTCCCTCGAGACGTCATCGTTTTGCATCGACAGAACCGAGGTCACGGCCCGCGCCTATCGCGCCTGCGTCGCCGACCCCGCGCGTGCATGCACGCCTGCGGAGGCGACCGAATATCACAAGAACGGCACGATCTATGTGCCGCGCAAGCCGTACTGCAATCCCGGCAGCGCGGAGGAGCTCTTGGAACACCCCGTCACCTGCATGACCTGGCAACAGGCTGAGCATTATTGCAGCTCGCTCGGCAGGCGATTGCCCACGCAGGAAGAGTGGGAGATGGCCGCCCGCGGGCCGGATGGCCGGATGTACCCCTGGGGGACTGAATTGCCCACCCATCGACACGCGAACCTTTGCGGGCCGGAGTGTGCCCAGAGGTTCAGCCGCCGCTTGCCGATCCGATGGTGGCCCGCATTCGATACGTCGGATGGATCGCCTTCCACGGCGCCGGTCGGGGCATTTTCTCTGGATGCGAGCGCGTTCGGCGTGCGTGATCTCTACGGCAACGTTTCGGAGTGGACTGCGACGGTCACGTGTTACAGTGAAGGGAAATGCAACGAGCCATCTTCGGATGGTGAGCGCATCGTCATCATGGGAGAAGGGTGGCGCAGCATCGGTGCGGACCGCGTCCCCTGGTACCCAGTGAACGTGACACGGCCCGAAACGCGAGGTGCGGATCTCGGGTTTCGCTGTGCGTTCGGGCCCGCACCTGGTCCCATCAGAACCCCGGACTCCTCCGCAGCGCGTCCATGAGCATGGCCCCGCAGAAGAGCTGGTGCACCTGCTGCGCGAGGTCTTCCCAGTTCGAGTACGTGTTTGGAAGAATGGGGAGCCACGAATGCTCGGGCAGCACTGCGACCGTGCGGTGCGCCGTGCTCGCGACATAGGCATGGTCCCGGGGCGGAGGTTTGCCTAGAAGCGCTTGATGAACGGGCACGAAGGCTCCTGCACTCGTTCCGTAGATGCGGATCACCTTCTCCTCGTGCTTCTCGCCCACCGAGGCCCAGTTCACGGCGTGCGCTGCGAGGGCAGCGACGCGGTGGCGAGGTATGTCGAAGCAATAGACTTCGCGCAGCGTGTTTCTGTAAAACGGGTGTGCTTTGTTCTCGTCTCGCGCCAGGAAATAGGCGAGCTGTTCGTTTCCCGAGCTGAACGACGCGAGCGCCACGCGGCCAACGTGTTGCACGGGGGGACGGAAAAGCCCAGCCGCACGGAAGCAAAAGGATTGGATCGCCTCGAGCAGCTCCTCCAGGAGAGTCGCATTCACGCAGTCGCCGACTTCACGGCTGTCCTTCAAACGCGCGTCGCCAACGGGTATGACCAGTACCAGTTGCTTCTGCGAGGCTGCGATCTGGTAGAGGAGACCACGTGAGTAGGTCTTCAGCGGATCCTCGCGGTAGTTGAGATAGGAGTACACCGAAATATAAAGGTAGTTCCAGCCGAACGGATAATCCTGGAAAGAATCACCAGCATTGTGCTCCTCGAAATTCTGATTGAGGAGATGCGTCAAGTAGACGAGAAATGGCGTGGGGCCTGCGTCGACGGTGCGCCGCAAGGATCTGGGCCAGCTCACCAGAAATGCCTTGGGCAGCGATCCTTCCTGCTTGCGCTCGAGGATGAAATCGGTCGTTTGCGGTGAATACCGCCCGCGCGTGAAGCTGAGCGGGGGCACCACCAAGGGGGGGTGGGGCTCTCGCCCGGGTGGCGGCGTGACCAGCGTGGTCGTCGTGCCGAGGATCTCGGGCGTGACCAGGCTGAACTCACCATTGGGGAGCGTGGGCGTGGACCAGGACGTTGGCTCTCCCGGTGGTAACCACCTGCCGTCGGCGTTCTTAACCCATTTGTCAGCGTTCGCCTTGAGTGCCTCGAAAGCTTCCTGCGTCCTGTCCCGGAAGATGGACAGATGAAACAGGATCACCGTGACGGTATGCATCCCCCAGGTCCGCTCCGGGCCCGCTGGGCCTTCCATGACGAACGTCCCCTCGACGAAGAAGAATGCGGGCGACGCCCCGGCTGGGATGAGCGCGCCGTTCGAATCGGCCTTGAATGCCCCCTCGGCGGCCCAGTACTGAGGCGCCGCCGGCGTCCCGCGAATGATGATCGAATCGAGCTGGCTGGCCGATGGAACGGCAAAGGACCACTTCATCCCGTCCGCTTGGGCCGGCGAAAAGGTCTTGCCGCCATCGATGGAAAATTCGAACCGACAACCGCCGACGATGTTTCCCTTTCGATCGGCGGCCATGAGAACGATGACATCCATGCTGGGATCTCACTCCTCGTCCGGCGGAAGGACCGTGATCGCCCGGGCAACGGAGCCCGCGTCTTCGTTGATGAACGCCGCGCAGAGCGCATCGATCCTCATTCGCAGACGCGGCGCGTGCCGTGCATGCTCGGTACCGATGCTGATCTCGTGGTCGACCGTCGGGGGGAAGCGCGTGAAATCGATCCGCCGCCGGCCGTCGACTTGCATGCCCTCGGGACCGACGTCGAGAGCGCCGGCCACCTCGCCGGACGAATCACGCACCCGGATCTCGACGACATCGCGTTCGCTCGGCAGAAGCGCGGAGTACCAGTGGAAGCGGGGGATCAGGCAGATGACCTGGCCCTTCTGGTTCGGCGCGACGTAAATGGAGCGCTGGTGAGGCGGGGGGCGAGGGTCCGACGGGTCGTTCGGCATGCACGTGCAAGGTACGCCAAATAGGGTCTGGCATACAAGGACTCCTCGCCTGGGCTGGGCCGATGAGCTTCCATATCCGACAGCTCACAGTCGCGCCTTCGGAACCTTGATCCTCCTCGGCCGGGGCGGGCGCACAAAAGCACTTGACATTCGCGAAACCCTTTTGTGTTTCCTGGTCCTCGATACCGCTTCACGCATCCAGCGTCGGACCGGCCGCGGGGCGCGCAGCAGGAAATCAACGGTTGCTAGGACGAGCAGATGGTTTCGGCTATTGTTAGGCTGTCCGCCAGGCGGCGAGCCGTGGCGGAAGGTGCATGAGCGCTCTCACAGAAGGCAGCATCATCGCCGGCCGATACCGGCTCGGTCCCCCGCTCGCGAAGGGCGGCATGGGATCCGTCTTTTTCGCGGAGCATCTCCAGCTCCGCACCGGCGTGGCCGTCAAGCTCATGGCCCCCGCGCTCGCCGCCTCCGCCGACGCACGCGCGCGCTTCGAGCGTGAGGCGCAGGCGTCCGCGGTGATCAAGAGCCCGAACGTCGTGCAGGTGTACGACTACGGCGTGGAAGGCGACTGCCCGTACATCGTGATGGAGCTGCTCGACGGCGAGGACCTCGAGCGCCGGCTCGTCCGCGTCGGGCGTCTCTCGCTCGAAGCCACGTTGGACATCGTGCAACAGGTCTGCAAGGCCCTTCGCCGCGCGCACAAGCTGGGGCTCGTGCACCGCGATCTGAAGCCCGCGAACCTCTTTTTTGCGCGCAACGGCGACGAGGAGCTCGTCAAGATCCTCGACTTCGGGATCGCGAAGGCGAACGGTCCGGTGCTCGCTGGAAACGCCACCAGGACGGGCACGCTGATCGGATCGCCGCAATACATGAGCCCGGAGCAGGTGCGGCGCGGGAAAGAGGTCGATCCCCGCAGCGATCTGTGGTCGCTCGGAGTGATCGCCTACCGCTGCGTGACGGGCCGGCTGCCGTTCTTGGGCGAAGAGATCGGCGATCTCCTCGTCGAGATCTGCACGGACCCGATCCCTGCCCCATCGAGCATCCACGACGCTCTCGGCCCCGACGTGGACTGGTTCTTCGAGCGCGCGCTGACACGCGACGTCAACAAGCGATTCCAGAGCGCGGGCGAGCTCGCCGACGCGTTCGCGGCGGTGGTGAGCGGCAGCGGGCCCATCTCGATGAGCACCTCGTCGCAGAATTACGCGCTCGGCCCGCCGTCGGAGCCGGGCGCCGTAGCCTCGTCGCAGAATCACGCGCTCGGCCCGACGCCGGCGCCGGGCGCAGTAGCCTCGTCGCAGAATCACGCGCTCGGCCCGACGCCGGCGCCGGGCGCAGCAGCCGTCAACGCGCCGGGGTCAGCTTCGGGGGCGGGCGGAACGTTGTCGCCCTCGGGGCTCAGCCTCGCGCAATCGCCGGCGAGCAAGCCGCGCACGATCGCGGTGGCGGTCAGCATCGCTCTCGCGGCCAGCCTCGCCGTCGGGCTGGGCGCGCTCGCGTGGTCGCGCTCCTCGGCCCAGAGCGAGCCTGTTTCCACTCCGGAAAGTGAAGGAGAGCGTCCGGCGTCGTCCGAGCCCAGTCCCGCCGGAACCGCGAGTGTTGCGGCGCCCGCGAGCGTCGCGGCGTCCCCGAGCGATACGGCGTCTGTGAGCGGCACGGCGTCCGCGAGCGGTACGGCGGTGGACGCAAAGGCGCCGCCTGCAAGGCCCGTCAAGGGCGCGGTCCGGCCCAAAAGAGGGACCAAGACAGGTCATGATCCGCTCGACCATCAGTGAAGCCGCGCGCCGCGGGGCACGCTTCCGGCCCGCCGTGGCATGCGTGACCTGGGCGATCGTCTCGGGTGCGGCCACGGCGCACGCCGAGCCCGTGAAATCGGATCCTGCGGCCGCGGAGGCGCTGTTCAAAGCGGGCCGCGATCTCGTCAAGAAGGGAGACTATGCTGCGGGCTGCCCCAAATTCGAGGCCGCGCTCGCGCTGAACCCATCCGCCGGCACGATGCTCAACATCGCCCGATGCCACGAGCATGACGGCAAGCTCGCCACCGCGTGGGAGGACTACCACCGCGCACGGACATTGAATCGCGAGACGGCGGGCGACGCGCGCAAGCGGGAGCTCGACGACATCGCAAACCAGGGGATCAAGGACCTGGAGCCGCGCCTGCCCAGGCTGAAGGTCGTCGTCACCGCGCCTCCTGCCGGAATCGAAGTCTCGCGGGACGGCAAGGATTTGCCGAGCGGCGCGTGGGGTGAGGCGCTCCCCGTCGATCCGGGCAAACACGAGGTCAGCGCGCGGGCCCCGGGCCGCAAGCCTCGCACGTTCGAGGTGACACTCGAAGAAGGCAAGACGAGCACGGTCGAGATCGCGCTCGAGGTCGACACGACGCCGCCGTCCAAGGGCGGTGTCCCCGTCTGGGCGTGGATCGTCGGCGGCGCCGGGCTCGCGCTCGTGGGCGTCAGCGCCTATTTCGTCTACGATGATCTGGCCGCGATCGACGCCCTGCAAAAAAACTGCGACGTGAGCTACAATGGCACGTACTGCGCCTCGGGCTACGACTACCAGGCGGACAACAGGCGCAAGAGCCTCGATTTCGGCCTCGCCCTGGGGCTGGGCAGCGCAGGCGTCCTGGCGCTTGGCGCCGCCATTTATGGGATCGCGACAGCGCCTCGCTCGAAACCGGCCGAGTCGCAGGGCGTCGCGGTGACGCCCTGGGTCGGTCCCGGCGCAGCCGGAGCGTCGATTTTCGGGAGATTCTGATGGCTGCTTCGAAGTGGTCTCTCCTGTGCGCCTTCGCCCTGGCCGTGGGGTCGGCCGGTTGCATCGACGACGTCGTGCCGAGCTCTTCGCTCGCGAGCTGCGCGGATCTGGCGGCCACGTGTGGGCCCAAGAAAGACGAGATATGCTGCGCGAACTCGCTCGTCACGGGGGGGGCGTACGAGCGTCTCGACCTGGAACAGAACAAATCTTATCCGGCCACGGTGAGCGATTTTCGGCTGGATCGCTTCGAGGTGACGGTCGGGCGGTTTCGAAAGTTCTGGATCGAGTATCCTAATAGTATTCCGGCCGCGGGCGAGGGGGCTCATCCGAACATGCAGTACAGCGGGTGGGACGATTCATGGCCGTTACCGCAGGATCAGGTCGAGCTCACCGATACTTTGAAGTGCAACGAATACTACCAGACCTGGACGGACGAGCCCGGCGATGGCGAGCACAAGCCCATCAATTGCGTCAACTGGTATGTCGCGTTCGCCTTTTGCGCCTGGGATGGCGGCAGATTGCCGACCGAGGCCGAGTGGAACTATGCAGCGGCCCGCGGCAGCGAAGAGACGAATTACCCGTGGGGAAACGCCGCGCCGGACGATGGCCATGCGGTGTATTGCCCGAATTACTCGGAGGCGGATCAGGGCTGTCCGACCGCGACGCTCGCCGACATCTCGGACGTCGGCTCCAGGTCCCCTGCGGGCGATGGGAAATGGGGACAAGCCGACCTGGCCGGCAGCATGCGCGAGTGGACCCTGGACTACCACGACGTGTACTTTGAACAGTGCGTCGATTGCGCCAACGTGACGAATATGATCGGGGGCCGCGAGGCGCGCGGCGGCGACTGGAACAACGACGCGGCGAGCCTGAGCTCGTATCAAAGGATCGGCTACGACCCTGCGGAAGCGAAGAGCTGGGTGGGGTTTCGCTGCGCTCGCCGGCCGCGCTGAGTATCAGGGCGCGTTGCACATGATGATGTGCTCGACGGCGTCGATGAGGATCTGCTCCACCCGCGGTGCCTCGATGGCTCGGGCGTCGGCGAAGCGTTCGAGATCGAAGGGCGGCGGGTTGACCTCCAGATAGGCGAGGATCTGGAGCGGATATCCTTTCCAGCGGATCACGCAGAAGCCGACCACGTTGCGGCTCCCCGTGGCCCCCTGGAGGCCGAGGGCGAGCTCGATGCTCGGGGTATCGTGCCCTTGATCGAGGAGGATCGCGGCCTCGTGCCCGGCCCGCCGGAGCTCGGCCGCGAATTCCTCCATCTTCGGCCGGAGCAGATCGTCGCGGAGGGCCGCGAAGCTCCGGAGGAAATCGGCCTCGTCCGGCGTCCGCCCCTCGGCGATGCGCCGCGCATAACGCGCGGTGAGCCGCTCGAGGCGGAGGCGGTTTTGCTCTTTCATGCGGGCGTCGTCAGGGAGCGAGAATCAGCACCTTGGTCTGGCTCGGAGCGACGGTCATGCCCCGGGCATTGGTGCGGTTCTGCATGGTGGGGCTCGTCAATCGCGTCACCGGCGCGCCCTTGATGAGCACCTTGCGGGCTCCCATCGTGTGCCGCGAGGTGCTCATCACCGAGCGCGAGAGCACGCCGCCGGTGATGCCTGGATTGTCCCCGTTGGTCATGGGCACCTTGGTGCGCATGTTATGCGCCGGCGCGCACACGAACAGGACCTTGTAGACCGCCGAGACCGCCATGGGGTTGGCGGCGAAGTTGGGATAGGGGATCGGCGTGGGCCCCGGGGGCGTGAGGCATACGTCGGGCATCGCGAAGGCCATGCCCGCGCGCTGGGTATTGGCAAACATGGGATCCTCCTCAACCGATGTGGACCTGACCGCCGTCGATCTTGGTCAACTCTCCGCTTTTCACGAGGGTGGTTTGCGATTTGATGTTCACCGCGGCCTTGGCCGAGACCTCATAATACCGGGCCCGGACCTGCTCCGATTCGGCGATGAAGCGATAGGCTCGCGCCACGCGCGATACCCAGCGATCGGCCACCGACTCCACCGATCGGGCCACGGTCTTGACGTGATCGATCTTCGCCACCAGCTGATCGCCGAGGTAGCTCATGGCCTCCACGGCCAGGGCCGCTTCCCGGGCGTGGACCCGCACCTTGCCCGAGGCCAGCGTGGTCTCGCCGGGCGTGGCCATGCACATGCCGCTCTGGGCGCGAATCGTCACCTTGCCCGCGGGCGCGCTCATTTCCAGATCGCCCTCGGCCACGAGCCGCGTCGCCCCTGCGCCCTCGCGCTTCAGCACCGCGAGCACGTGGCAGCCCTCGTCGTGGAGGGCGAGAAGCACCAGGTCCCCGAGCTCGGGCTCGACCAGGCAGCTCACCGCCCTCTCGGCCTCGTACTCGCCCGAGCCCACGCGCACCATGAGGCGTTTGCCCAGGATCGCAGTCACCGTGCCCACCTCCTGGGTGGCCAGGGTCTCGGTCCGCTGTCTCGCCAAGTTATCTCGCATCGCTCGTCTCCGTATCTGGAAAGAGGCCTCTCAAGGAGACCAACGCTCTGCTTCGAGTAGCTCCTCGTCGTCGCCCAGGGCGCCGGCCCGGCTCGTGAACACCGCTCCTTCGTCGCGCGTCTGGTGAAAGCGGGCGCGGAAGAGCTTGGCGTGCGATAGATCCGCTTCCTCCACGCCGGCGTGGGAGAAATCGGCATAGCTGAGATCGGCGCCGCGGAGGTTCACGAGCTTGCACGCGGCGCGCAGGAAATTGGCCTGGTAGAGGCAGGCGTCGGCGAAATTCGCGGCCTCGAGGTTGGCCTTTTGAAAGACCGCCTGCCGGGCGTGGATTCCCTTGGCCGAGGCGCCGCCGAGCCGGGCCTCGGCGAACATCGCCCGCTCGGCATTGGCGCCGTCGAGCTTGGCGCCAATGAGCTTGGCGCCCTTGAAGTTGGTCTGCACGAGCTCTGCTCCGCGCAGATCGCAACCGCTGAGATCGGCCTCGTCGAGCATGGTGAAGGACAGGGCCATCCCCGAGAGATTCTGCCCTCGGAGCTTGGCTCCGCTGAGCACCGAGAGATGTATCCTGGCCCCGCGCAGGCTGGCGCTCGAGAGGTCGGCCGCCATCAGGCAGCAGCGCTCGAGCTCGGCCTCGTCGAGGACGATCTTTTCGAGCTCGGTCTCGACGAGCACGAATCGATCGAGCTTGGCCTTGCGGAAGCTGGTCTCGGCGGCGCGGCCCTTGATCACATCGACAATGGTCAGGTCCGCGCCTTCGAAGGAGACCCGGGACAGGTCACACTCGATGATTTTCGCGTCCACGAGATCGCTGCCTTTGAAGGCCGCGCCCTGCATATCGCATTCGTGGAAGGAGGTATGACGGGCCTTGGCCCCGCTGAGCTCGGCGCCGCCGAAGTCGCAGGCGTTGAAGATCGATTCGCTGATCTTCGCGGCCATGAGCTTCGCCCCCCGGAAGCTCACGCCCTCGAAGACCACACCGCCGAGATCGAGGCCGGAGAGATCGAGGCCGGCGAGATCGGCGTCTTCGATGATCTCGCCCTCGTCGATCAAGGAGAGGAGCTCGTCGCGCGTCATCCTTCGTGCCTCGTGAACGCCACCTGCTTCACCAGCGCCCCGGCGAAGCTCGTGCGATCATCGCCGATGGTGTGGAGGAGGCTGGCGCCGAAGAGGTTGGCTTTCTCGAAGATCGCGCCCGGCACTTTGGCCTTGTCGAGGACGGCCTCCATGAGGTTGGCCCCGCGGAGATCGGCCTCGCTGAGATCGGCGCGGGCAAAGCGCGCTTCCCGAGCGCCGAGGGATGCGAGGCGCGCGCCGCGGAGCACGGCCTCGCTGAAGTCCGCGCCCTCGGCCCGGGCTCCCTCGAAATTGGCGCCCTCGAGGTTCACCCCGCTGAGGTTGGCCTCTTCGAGATCAGCGGCCGAGAAATCCGCGCCCGGCAGCGCCGAATCTGCAATCACGGTCAAGCCTCGGGCCTGAGCCTCCCGGAAGGAGGCCTTCTCGCCGCTGAAATCGAGGAAGCTGGTCTCCACGAGCGTCGCGCCGTCGAAATTCGCGCCCGCCCCCTTGCATTGCACGAAGGTCGCCTCGCCGAGCTGCGCCCCGGTGAAGCGCGCCTCGGTGAGATCGAGCTGATAGAACTGCACCTCGCGTGCGTCGGCGTCGGTGAAGTCGGCGCCAAACACCAGCGTCTCGAAGAACTCGGCGCCGGTGAGATCGGCCCCGGCGAGCTGGGCCCCATCGAGGCGCGTCTTGTAGAGGACCGCATCGTGGAGATTGGCGCCGGCGAAGCGCACGCCCGAGGCCTCGGCGAGGCCCAAGTTGGCGCCCACGAGCTGGGTGTCCTCGAAGCGCGCGCCCTTCAAAATGGCGCGGACCAGGACCGCGCCCGAGAGATCCGCCGAGCTCAGATCGCAATCCGAGAGATCCGCTCCCTCGAGCAACGCCTCGCGGAGATCGGCCTCCGCGAGCCGTAAACCGTGCAGATCCGCGCCGGTGAGATCACGTCTGGCGAGTGACTCGCCCGCGCCGACCGCCGCCTCGACCTCGGCGCGCAATTTTGCCTTTTCGGCGTCCGAAAGAGCCTCGGCAGGAGGCAACAGGTGCGCATGGGCGCGATAGGCCTCGAGCGAGGAGGCCTCCATTTCTCGGAGGTCGGCGACGAATCTCGGATCCGCGATCTTGGCTTCGAGATCCGGTATCGGAGCGCCGGCTTTGCGGGATGCTGCGGCGAGATCGCGCATCTGGGCGATCTCGGCGTCCGCGCGGAACTTCGGCGGTCCTCCGCCCTCACGCTGCGACTTTTCACGGAGCGCGTCGAAATCGATCCCCTGCGCGGAGCAGTTTCTGCGCGCCTTCTCCTCCGCGTCCCTGGACCGGGCATCCATGTCTTTTTCCAGCATGTCCGCTTCGGCGTCGAGACCCTGGATGTAGTCGGCCAGATCGTCGCCCTGCGGCATCGGCGCTGCCGCGACAGGGCGGTTCGGGAGCGCCTCCTCGGGATCGATACCGGCTGCGCGGAGATCCTCCCGCGCCCGCGCGAGATCGCGCTCGGCCCGGGCGCTGGCGCGTTTTTCGAGGAGCTCGTCGTCGTCGAGGAGGTCGTCCATGTCGCCGCTGAGCTCCTCGTCGAACAGGGGCGCGTTCGGCGGCAGCTCCGGGAGCAGATCTCGCTCCCGGAGGGCCTCGACGAGCCCCTTCTCTTCATCGAGGCGCTTGATGAGCACCTCGCGGTAATGCGTGGCGGGCTTGGGCGCATCGGCCCTTTCCAGGCCAGCGAGGAGCACCGCCAGGTCGCCGGCGTCGTCCTCAGCGACCTTGATCACGCCTCGGAAGATGGCGACGCCGCGCTCCAGATTGGGGAAGAGGAGCACGGTTTCGAGGCGGGTGGCCACCTCGCGCAAAACTTCCTCGGCGGCCACGCCCTCCGCCGTCTCCGCGTTCGACACGAAGACGCGGGCGCGAAGGAGGGGCACATGGCTTTCGAGGCGCGATCGTTTGGGGTGGAGGTTTTCGAGAGCGATTGCCTCCCCGCCCTGGAAGTACTCTGCGATGCGTTGATCCGCGGGCGCGACCTGGAAGGCCTCGGGATCGATATCCCGGGCAAAGCCGGGGAAATCCTTCTCGAGCCACTCGGAGCCATAGGTGCCGAGTTTGGCGCGGCGCTCCTCGAGTGTGGGATCGAGGGCCCCGAAGGAAGCCGGCGGCGGTCGGTCCCGCGGCGAGGTGATCATGTGCCGGGGATCTTCGAGGTGCGGGAGATAATGCACCGAGCGGCCCTCCTCCTCGACCGTCGAGAGGCCCATTCCCCGGGGGTTCTGCGGGTACGAAGGACCGCCGAAGGCGTTTTCCCAGGCGATGATCATCTCGGTGATCGGCTCCGGATCCGAGGGCACCCCGTTCTTCCAGACGCGTTTGCCGACGGCATAGATGGTCTTGTCGAGGGTCGGTTTTTCCGCCGGCCCGAGCTTCAGGCGGGCGGCGAAGGCCGGGCTCGCCTTGGCGCCGGGGGCAAAGGCGGTGCCGTACACGAGGACTTCGCCCCGCGGTTTGGGCATCCCCTCGTCGAGGATCGGCTCTGCCCCGGCGGCGCCCTTGCCGAGCTCGGGCGTGACCCTCTGCCACATCGCATCTTCGGGCAGGGGCACCTCCGGCGCTTCGAGGGGGAAGAAGACGCAAATGCCGACGCTCAAATGGTGTTCGCCGCGGAGGGTGAACACCCGCTGGAAGACGGAGAGACGTTGGGGTTTGACGACGCGCATGGAGGGGTCCGAGGCAGAGAAACGGTTTTGGGGGTCGATCTCGAAGCGACGAGGAGCTCGACGCCGGCTACAGGACGACGAATCGCCCGGTGCGCCACATCTCCTGCCCCGCCTGCTTCAGCTCTCTGTCGAGCCTCGAAATTCGGGTCCTGAGCCTCTCCTGATTGACCTTGTTTTTGACCTCGACCGCGACACCATCGTAAATCTCGAGCGTTTGCCCGGTGATCTTGTACATGGAGTTGCCCTTCAACGTCTCCCGGACATTGCCAATCGTGTCGAGGTTGACGAGCCCTCGCTGGCTTTCGTCGAGCTTTCCGATGTGCGTCACCTGGGCGTTCCCGTTATGGGTAATCTTCTCGCTTCCGATGTGCGTATCGGTCAGATCACCGAAGTGGAGCGACACCGTATCTCCCTGGTGCTTCTCCTTGAGCTTCCCCACGTGGGTCACGTCTTCGTCGCCGCGATGGATCTCGGTCACGCTCCCATTCTGCGTCGACGTGGTATTGCCGATGTGGAGCTCGGTCTTGTTGCCTTTGAGGGTCTCCTTCTTGTTGCCCTTGATGGTCTCGTTCTTGGGCCCGACATAGAACTCGCTCACCTTCCCCCAGGTGAACGCGAGCTTGCCGCCCAGGAGCTGCTCGGTCTTGAGCCCGACGAGGAGCTCCTGCTTCCAGAGGCCGCCGAACTCCATCACGGCGGCGAGCTTGAAATCCTGGGTGGAGCCCACGGTGAACGTGGTTTTGTTGCCGAGGACCTTCTCCGTCTGGTGCTTCCACTCGTTGGTTTCATCGCCCTCGGCCTTGATGTCGAGGTTCCCCTTTGCCGTGATGCTGATGTCGCCGGTGACGTTGACCGTCCAGTTTTCGCCCACGGTGTTGTCGTAGTTCTTGCCGATGGAGATGAGGCCGTTGTCGTCGGTCTTGGCGATGAACTCGTGCCCGTCGTTGGGTGAGCCCATGCGGATGTAGCTGTTCGAATAGGGCGTGGAGAGCGTGACCCGCTGCGAGCCCGCCAGATCCTCGAGCTCCAGGCGGTTTCTGCCGCCGGTCTGGATGATGTTCTTGGTGTGGTTGCCGCTGCTCACCGGGCTCGGGGTGAGCACGTTGGGGACCACGCCAGAGATCACCGGGCGATCGGGATCGCCGCCGAGGAAGCTCAAGACCACCTCGGTGCCCTTGCGAAGGGGAAAATGAAATCCCTCGATGCTCCCGCCGTGGGGCTGCATCATTCGCACATAGGTGGATCCGGAGCCGCTCGGGGAGTCGTTCTCGTCGAAGTTGAACTTCACGAGGTAGCGCCCGTACTCGTCGATCTGGGCGTATTCGCTCTCCCCGCCGCCGTCGACGACGCCGTTCTCGAAACCGTAGATCCGCGGCCAGGACGTCCGGGATTCGGGCCGGAACTGGGTGCTGGCCGGGATGGCCGCCACCTCGACGAAATAGGTGTCGTCGTGCTCGAGGCCGATGAGCTCCTTGATGCGCACATCCCCGGCGGCCTGGTTGCCCTGGTGATGGACCTCGATGGCCAGATACTTGGTGTTGAAGCGGGCGCGGGGGTGCTCCTCGAGATCGAAGGTGTAGCCGGCGCGGAGGTGCATCCGCGTGCCCGTGGCCCGGGCGATCGATTTCCGGGTGAGGTACTCTTCGGATCGAATCTTGGCCAGGCGGGCCCCGGTGTCGGGAGAGAAGAAGCGCTCGCCATAGAGGCTGACCTTCCCGGCCCCCTTGGCCGAGACCGCCGCAGACCCCGAGAGATCGAGCTTCGGCCGCGCATAATCGTAGTCGCGGAGCTTGACCTCGGCGGGCATGGATCCGTGATTCAGGGAGAAGGAGCGGAACGAGGCGCCGGCGCTACGATCCGCCCCGGTCTGGGGGGAATAACGGACCGGCTTGCCCAGGCCCTCGGCGGGGTAGGACTTGTCATCACAGAAGACGACCTTCTCGCCCTCCTCGCCGTGCTCGAAGAAATAAAAAATACCCTCGCGCTCCAGCCAGCGGGAGACGAAATCGAAATCGCTCTCGCGGTATTGACCGATGTGCTCCTCCACCTCGTAGCTCTGGGTGAGGCGGAATTCGTAGCGGCCGGCGAGGCCGTTGTCGTCGAGGATCGCCCGGATGGCGTCGGGCGCGCTCTTTTGGGTGAAGATCCGGCTGTGCCGCGAGAGAGCGAGGCGTGAGAAGCGGGGCACGAGCACGACGCGCACCAAGGCCCGGCCACCATACTCGTGCACCAGATCGACGTCGCCGAGCACACCGGCGAGCACGAAGGGCGGGATGTCGTCGCTCTCGCGATCGATCACCAGGCTGGCCGGGTCGCCCACAGCTTCGGCGAAATCGATGTCGCCGTCGTCGCTGTGAAATTGCAGGTAGACCTCAAATCGATAGGGACGCGAAACGGCTTCGGTGCCACGGAAGCCGACGACACGCGACGGGCGGGGAAGTCCGCTCGACGAAAAGGTGATGAGGTCGCGCATGGGTGTACCTTTCTCATCGCGGCGCCGAGGGCCCCGGCGCTTCGGGCGTGGAGTATAGCGATCCGGCTTCCGAGAAAAAAGACGTGATTGTGCGCCGAGCAGCCGGAGCTCGACCTTCGAGACGCCGCTTCACGCGGACCGGACCCGGGCAATCTCTTCTTTGACCTGCGCGGCGAGCACCGGATCGACGATCCGCTTTTCCCACCGCCGTTTCACGCGTATCCACACGGTGCGCCGGATCCGGAGCGCATCGAGCGACGCGGAAAGGTTGCCGCGCTCGTCGGCGACGACGAGGGTCGCGTAGGTTTTTACGTCGACCGGGCCACGGATGGCCTCCCACGCAGCGAGGTACGCCGCGTCGAAGCGATCGCGCAGCGCCATCACCCCGCGCTTGACTTCCTGATCCACAGCGTCGTTCCAGCGTTGCTCCGTGGCGCGCCAGGTCTCGTCCGTGAGCCCGTGCTTGGCGAGGATCTCGGTGCGCGACGCAGGACGCTCGGCGAGCTCCGCCGCGATCGCGGCACAGCGCTCGAGGTCGATCCGGTCGTGGGGTGAAGGTGAGGTCGCTGGTGCAGGGGCCGCGGGCGGCGCCGGTGCGGCAGGGAGCTCTGCCCCGAGCGAGATGATGGGTGCCATCACGGCCGGAGGCGTCGGCGTGGCCGGAGGTGCGGGTGCGACGAAAGGTTCCGGCTCGGGCGGGACCCTCGGCGCGACCTCTTCGGACTCCGGGACGAGCATCATCGTACCGGCGTCGAAGGCGGGCGCCACGATGCGCGGCGCGTTCTGACCGGACCAGGGAGCGCCCGCGATCGGCGCAGCGGGCGCTGCGCGCGGCACGCCCTGCGTGCCCGGATCCGCGAAGGGGAGCGGCGGCGCCGTGACGACGCCGTCATCGGGCTGCAGCACGAATGTTGATGCCACGGCGCCAGTCTGCGCCGCGGGCGCGTCGTGACGCGAAGCATGCGAAAATGGCAGGATCGGCCGCGTCGCCGACGCTCCTTCGTCGTCCGCGAGCACCACGGTTTCCGCGCCCTTGCCGATGACCACCGTCACGGCGTCGTCGCCACCGACGGCGGGCGAGGTCACGGGTGATGCGGGAGCCGCGGCCTGCTCCATCCTTCGCGGATCGGGCCACACGAGCGTCTCCCCCGCGACCTCGATGCCGGCGACGATGCGCGCGGCCGCGAGCGCCGCCTCGCCCGCGACGGGGAAGCTGCGCCGGCACACGAGCGTGCATCGCTGCTCGTCACCGTCGATGCGGAGCGTGTCGGCCACGAGATCGAGCGGATGTCCCTCGGGGACGCCGAACGGGGAGAGACCAAAAATCCTCATGACGCCGCGCGCCCCCGGCAAGCGCGTGGCGACGTGCGGCCGCGTGGGCGAGAGCCCTTCGAGCACGATCCACTCATCGCCGCGCAGGAACATCGTGCGCTGATCCGGGGGCGCCGCCTGGAAATACGACCAGTCGAAGCCATCGGGGATCTCCGCGATCGCGCCCTCCAGCGCCTTGCGCGGCGTGGCTCCGAGGAGCCGCTTGCGCGCAGGCCAGGCACGCGCGATCGGGCCGAAACCGGCAGGGCGAAGCGGTGCGCCCGGATCGGTGATGCTTGCCTCGCCTTCGCCCTGCGTGATCCCGAGCGGATTTTCTTCCCCCAGCGCGCCGCTCCACGCGCGCTCGTAGACGACGGGCATGCGCTGAAAGCCCGCCTTTTCATGGGCCACGAGCCGCTTGTCGAAGAGGGGCCTCGTGCCGTCGAAGACCGCGAGGCGCAATGGCAAAGGATGCGCGGCGCGCTCCGGGGGCGCATAGGCGTGGCCCGTGAAGAGCACATCGGTGCGGCCCAGATACGGCGCCACGTCCGTGGTGAAACGGACGCTGCGGCCCGGATTGTTGCCGTGATGGACCTCGGCCCGCAGGATCGGCTGCGGCTCGGCGCGCTGCATATCCGCGTCGGGCACGAAGGCGAACGTGGCCTTGACGATGACGGTAAGGTGGAGCTGCCCTGCAACGCGCCACGCAATGGCAGCGGCGGCCGACGCCGGCAGGGCGATCACATCGGCGACAGGCGCGCTCTCACGCACGGCTGGAAGACCTATCACGGCGGCCTCCACCCTACAAGGGTTCTTTTCGGACGACGGCATTGAACGATTCTGCCGGCGCACGATCGGAGGTGGCCACGGCGATGTGTCGGGCAGCCCCTCACGACGAGGAGAGCGCCAGCCGAAAAATCGATAGCTATCAGATGTATTCGGGAAAGCATCCGCCGGACTGGCGTCGCTCTGCCCGGTCAGAGCTTCGGATACAGAGTCAGGGGTGGAGGAAGCAACAACGGAAAACGTGGGATTGTGTTGAGGGCCTCGCAGCCCCAGGAGCCCACGAGGACGTACTCACGCTTGCACTTCACGATGATTGTGTCGCCCGTCGTCGAGACCTGCAACGAGTGCGACCAGCGGCACCCGCTCCCACTTCATGAAGGTCGTCCTGACAATCCGTTTGGCTGGCCAGGTGGTTCGGCCGCCTCCGGCTGCGCCACGGATGCGCTGCCACCGCGCAGTGAAGCCTCACGCATACCTCGCTCCGCGTCTTCGTGCTTCGTGACGCGGTATCGCACCGCATCCCCCACCAGCGCCTCCACGAGCGCCCGGGCACGCTCGCCGCGCTCGCGGGAGTTCGTCTGGATTTCCAGCCGCTCGCCTTCGATGCGCAAAGAGGCGATGACAACCTCTCCCGCCCGCTGCTCGCCGCTTGCAATCCAGGTCCAGCGATACGCGTCGTCGTCCCGCTGGAGACCCGGCGCGCGGTCGAGCTCGGATACAAGCTTGCGTTCGTCGAGCACGTCGAAGTACCCCGTCGTGAAGAGGAGACGGTCGCCATCGTGGTTGACGAGTTCTGGCATCCTCGGGGTGAGCCAGACCTCGAAGAAGAAGGGGGCGAGGCTCGTTCGGAAATCTGCGTCATCGAGCTCGGCGCGTGCCTTTTCGAGATCCATGATCAAGGCGCCCCGGAGGTGGCTCGGGAGCGGCAAGAGGCCACCATCGAACTCCGGAGAACCCGACGCGCCCTGGGCAAAGACCCGCGCGGCGACGAGATCCCACGGGCGCACGGCACGCGACGCGCTCCGCTCGCGGACACGTACCTCGCCGCCATCGAGGACATTGCGAACGGTCACGCACGCACCCGGTTCAACTGCGACGACCTCATAGAGTATCATGGCGCTCGCGCGGCCCATCTCGAGGTATCTCCGCTCTCCCGCGCGGAGGTCACGATCGTGTTCGAGAAGGTGCTCGGCCAGCGTGACGCCCGCGTGATTCTGCGCGTCGAAGAAGAGCCACCACTGGAAAGCACACTCCGCCATGTCGTGCAGAATGGCGTCTTCGTACTTGTCGCGGAGGGGCACGAGGTCGCCCCAGAACCCCTCCCGCGACCCCTCCAGATCGTCTTCATCGACCGAGTCGAGCAGTCGCCCGAGCGCGGATACGCGATCCGCCGCCGTGTATGCCGCGGCAGCCGTCGCCACGCAGCACTTCTTGTACTTGCGTCCACTGCCACAGGGACAGGATTCGTTGCGCCCGATCTTCGCCATCGGGGACAAACCTACTCCATCCGCGCCGACAAGGGAAGGGCAAGGTTTGTCGCCGCCGTCGCGGCGTTCGCCCAGGAACATCTCCGCGCCAAGTTGCCCCAGCCCGCCCCCCCTGTCCGCGGACCCGAGAGCGGATCCGCGGTGCCGATGCGTTCGTCGAGGTGAGCGGGACCTACCCCATTGCGCTCCCGTGGCTCAGGAGACGCCTCCAGGGTCCTTCGACAGGGTGACCGTGAGGCTCACGTGCGCCCCTTCGAGCGCGAACTTCGATTGCAGCACGACGCCCCCGATTTTGACGGTCTGTCCCGCAGGTGGGTACATCCAAAGGGTCCCGAGCAGCGCCTGCAGGACCGGCGTTTCGGAGTCGTGGAGGCGGGCGTCGGGGTTCTGCGGCTCCGTGACGGTGGAGAAAAACGGCAGGTTGCGCGGGAGCTGGTCGAAGATCGCCAGGGCGAGCCCCGCGTAATGGAGCGCCTGGTCCTCGGTCATGTTCATCGTCTTCAAGATTCGCTTGAATCGCTCCAGATTTTTCCGGGACGCTTCGGGGATCGGAGCGCGGATGACGCACGTCTCGGTCTCGCTGTCCGACGCGAAGCCGCTGAGGAATCGACGCTTGACGGAGAACCACACGTCGAGCGAGAAATCGCGCAATCGCTCGTATTGATCCTGTAGCTGCTTCACGCTCCTCTTCAGCGCGCTCGGCGCCTCCTGAAGTTGACGAACCCGAAGGAGCTGCTCCGGTGACTGCATGAGCGCGAGCGCCAGGGAATAGACCGGGAGCTTGGCGGCCTTCTTGATCGCCTGGTTCATCGCGCCCGGCGAGACGTTCAACTCCGCCAGACGTTCCTTCAGGGCGTTGTAGACGGTCTGGACAGGCGTCTTAATGGCCGGCAACGTCGCGCCGAGCGCGGTGGTCGCCCCCTGGAGGATGAGGTCTTTCACCTCCTGCGGGAGCACTTCGAGCTCCCAATCCATGTATTCGGGCTCCGTGCTCTTGTCCGTCCAGTACACGAGGCGCGCCTGGCCCGTCGTGTCAATCTCGATGGCCCAGACCACGCCCTCCATCCACCCGACCGTACCGCTGTTGAAATACGTCGTTTTGAACTGCGGCTCGAGGATGTCGGGAGTTTCGAGCTGGATCGTTTTGATCACCCGCGACAGGGGAGGCACCAGGGCCGCGATGTTGTCCAACTTGAAATGCGGCTGGCTATGTGGGTTGTGCGTGTGACCGATGCAGATGTGATGGATGTGATGGCGCTTCAGGTACTCCGCGATCCCGGAGGACGAGAACAGGTCGAGCTCGTTCCGGCTCTGGGCCGGCGTGATCTCCTGGTTGCGCTCCGGGTCCCAGTAGTTCAGCGCGATGCCGAAGGTGCCATACAGGGCCGCGACGCTCTCATAGAACATGATGTTGTCGAGGAGCACCCGCTGCTCGTTCGGCATATGCTGCACCTGATGGGCGAAGCGCACCGCCGAGCTCCGCGCGGGCCAGGAGTCGAAGACCGGCCAGCGCGAGAAGAGGTCGTCGAATTCGAGGAGCGGGTTGCCGTTCCACGCAAACCCACGCAAATCCAGGAACGGATCCATCTTCTTGTCGACGTAGGTCGCCACGGTATTGGAGATGAGCTGCCCCAGGATCTGGTTGTTCGCCGAGTTCCAGGGGTCGAACTGATGGCCGTGGCACACCAGCATGCGGCATTTCTCGGTGTAGGCGCCGGCATCGAGGCCGAGGCGCCCGATGAGCAGGTTGTCGCGTAGCTGCTCCTTGGTCGTCTGGCCGACGAGGAGCTTCGCCGCGTCCGTGAGCACGTCGGCGATGCCCTGCTCCATCATCGTCTTGACGCCGTCGATGACGAACGCGTCGTAGAGCTGGAAGGGGCCGGAGTTGTTCTTCTCCATCTCCGTCTTGAGCACTTGCCAGACGGAGTCGTCGGTGCCGGCTTTTCTCAGGTAAGAGTCGTGATTGCCGTACGTGCGGAAATAACGCCCCTGCTTGTGGAGCGTGCGCAGCCGTTCGAAGATGCTCGGGTGCGTGCTGACGATTTCACTGAGCTTCGCCGCGATGTCGAGCGAGCCGTCGCTCTTGCGGGGGTATTCCTGGATGCTGCGAATGAACCAGAGCTCCTCGCAGTCCCCTCCCTCGATGACCGTGTACCCGTTCGTGATGGCGTAGTCCAGGATGCGCTGGTAGAGCTGGGCATTGCGCTTGAAATGGTCGATGGATCCCGACTGGAAGAGCCCCTTGTCGTCGGTCGCGGCGTCGCGATGCACGTCGCTGAAGATGAGATACTTCCTCGCCGTCCCCGGGCCCGACCCCGGCGACGGCGGCGGGAGCGTCTTGACCGTCCAATCGGCCGTCGTGCCGTCTTTGATCTTCCACACGATCGGGGTGCCGTCGCTGCCGCGTTCCGGGGAGCTTTGCTCCGCAAAATGGAGGTTCCACCACCGCTGCGCTTGCCGCTTCGCCGTGCCCGGCATGGACGCGAGGATGAGCGAGAGCCCGAGCAGCGGGTTCTCACAAGCCGTCTCGATCAGCTCGAGCTCCTGCGGACGATCCGGCGCGGCGATCAAATTCGTCAGCAGGGTGGACCAGGCCGAAAGCTGCTCCGGGGTCACGGTGACGTTCGGCGCCGTTTCGAAGTAGCTCTTCCACTGCTGGAGGAGCTTGGCCATGTCGTCGGTTTCGGACGCCGGCAACGCTGCCAGGACGCCGAGCGCTTCGAGCACTTGCGGGAAGTTCGGTGACATTCCGGTCTCCTCTCAGGGCAGCGCGTCGTAGCGGTTCATCACGCGCTTTACGTAGTCGTCATCGGCGACGGTATCGAGGTCGCCGGCCAGGGTGGAGGCGGCCCCGCCCTTATTGTGCATGTATGCCGTGATCTGGGCTCGGGTCCGCGCATCCAGCCCGAGGCTTCCGGTCGTGTTCCAGTTGCTCCGGATCGCGTGGCGCCCCATCTTGAATCCGGTGTCATCGGTCAACGCATTGCGGAGGAGCTGACCTTCCGGCGTCAAGAAAATGCTGCGGTTGACGAAGCCTTGTTTGTGCTCTTCGAAGTATGGTTCGCGCAGGTACGTCTCAACGTCCGATTGCGCGAGGCGGAGACGGGCGATGTTGGCCGCAGCGTGGGGGTGGGTCGTTGGATTGCAGAGCACCGCCGCGTTTCCGCCCGTTCCGAGCGCCAAGAGGTGCCGGCGTAGCTGCCCGGTCCGAAACATCGCTTCGATGTCGTCGGGCCCGAGGCCGGTCGTGGCGCGCACCGCCGCCGCGTGGGCCGTCACGTAGGCCGCGATCTGCGTCTTCAGCGCGGCCTCGGTCGTATTCGCCGCGACCGCAGCGGTGATCTCCTCGAATCTTTCCACCGTCGCCACCGCTCTGTCGCGCAGCGCCTGCAGGCGGGTGGTGCTGAGGCCGTAAAAGGTGGCGAAGGTCGTCGAGCCGAGGAGCGTATCGAGCGCCTTGCTGCCGACCACCTGCGCTGAGCCCCACGAAGCGGGGGTGCCGGACGCATTGCGCAGGAGCGCCGGAATCTCCCCGGTCGAGACGCCTCCCTCCACCGCCTCGATCGCGCGAATGAGCCGCGTCAGGTCCGCGTCCGCGAAGGTGGGTCGCTTCGGCCCCGCGAAAACGAGCACGCAGTTCGGGTTCGGTGCGGTGGGCGTGGAGAATGCCGGATCCTCGAGGATGCGCCGGGCCCGGCCGCCCGCGCCGGGATTGATGACGAAGTCGGGCGCCTTCGCCGCGAGGCCGGCGAGGGTCTGCTGAAGCAGCCCGATCGCCGCAATCGTCGCCGTGAGCGTGGCCACGGGCGCGGACCCACCCACAGACGGATCGACCCGCTCGACGAAGTAATCGACGCCGCCGAGCAGGCCGAGCTCGAACAGCCGGTCCTGCACGGGGCGCACGTCGGCACGCGCGTTGACCCCGGCGGTGCCGACCTTGTCGCCGAGCGTGAGCTGCACGCTGCGCGGGATCACCGGCCAGATGAGCGAACGGAGCGTCTCCGAGAACGGCGCGACACGTGGCTGCTGCGGCGCGCCGAGCATCAACGCCTGCCAATCTCCGATGGCCGCGATCGTGTACGCGATCTGATGGTCGTGGAGACGCGTCTCCTCCGCGTCGGGCACGGCCCTCGATTCAACATCGAAGTCCTCGTCGGTGAGGAAGCCGAGTCCATGCAGGCGCCGCTGGATTTGCAGAACGTCTCCCGGAGTATTGTTTCCGTCGTACCCCACGGAATCGACGAGCTCGATGGGCGTACGCAGGGCGCCCAAGCGGTCCTCCAGGGCGACGAGCTCCGGGCTGCGCGCCTCCACCCGCTCGAGCACGGGCGCGGCCTCGCCGAGCAGCGACGCACGGAAGCGCCGGATCGCCTTGCGCGTCGCCACGAGCTCGGAATCGCTGATCCGGCCGGCGCGCGCGGGATCCACAGCCTCGGCTTCGAAGTCCGGATCGGCAAGGAGCCGCATCGCGTGCAGCCGCTCCTGGAGCGCGCGCACGTCGGCCGGAAAGTTCCACCCATATGTGCCGACGGATCCGGTGAGATTCAGCGGATGCCGGCCAAAATGGAGCGGATCGACGAGGAGCTGATGCGTCTCGTCTCCGGGCTCGATGAGCCGCTGCGCCGTCCAGGGGCTGAGGTCCGCGGCGGGCGGGAGCTCGAAGACGCGCCGCCGGAGTTGCTCGATCGCCGCGAATGTCGCCACGAGCGTGGTCACGTCCAATGGGCCCGCGCCTTCGAGGTCCACAGCCTCGCTCTGATGATCCGCCTCGGCGAGAAAACGCAGACCGCGCAATCGATCCTGCACGGCACGAACGTCGGCGCGCGCGTTCACGGCGCCGGCGCCGACCGAGCTGGTCAACACGAGCGGGCCCCGTTGCTCGGAGACGAGCGAAAGCGCGACGGCCGTGTGCACGACGTCCGCCTGGTCGATCCGCTCGGTCGCGTAGGGGTCGGCGCGCTCCGCGTCGAAATCGGCCTGCGAAAGGAAGCCAAGAAGCAGAAGGCGCTCCTGCAGCCGGCGGACGTCGGGCGGCCGATTCGCAGCCGCCATGGCTGGACCCCACCCGACCATGCCGGTGAGCTCGAGCCGCGGCGGGCGATTCAAGCGCTGCAGCGCAGAATCCACCGGGTCGACCAGCGATGGAGCGGGCGCCGGCTCGCCGAGCCGCGTCTGGCGTAGGGCCGAAATGGCTGCGAGGGTCTGTGGGATGCTCGTGTCGGCGACGCGGCCGTTCTCGTTCGTGGCGGCGACCACCGCGCGCTCCACCTGATGCGCGGCGCCCGATAGAAACCCGAGCCGATGCAGCCCATCCTGCACGCGGCGGATGTCGGCGGGGCGATTTCGGCCATGGGTGCCCACGCTCGCGGTGAGCGGGAGCGGCTGCCGCCCGAAGACGAAGGGGTCATTCAGCAGATGTTCGTTCCGCGCGCCGGGTACGATCGCGCGCAAGGCTCCGCCCGCCACGTCCCTGTCGAAGGCCATAATCGCGGCCATCGTCTGCGGCTTGGTTGCGAGAGCCACCGGGCCCGCAGCGGTGACATCCGTGTACTCCGCGACATGCTGGGCGCGGGAGAGCCGCCCAAGTTGCTGCAGCCGCTCCTGCACGGCGGCAAAGGACGCGGGCTCGTTGCGGGGGACGGAGGCGTCGGCATCGGGGAGCTCACCCACCGCCGAGCTCAGGCCGATATGGATGAGAGGAAACGGTGGATCCATTGCGAGAGCCGCGACGGTCGGACCGGTGGGCTCCACACGAATCGAAGGCAGTGGGCGCCCGAACGACGCGGTGAAATGCGTTGCGAGCGCGGCGAGCAGGCGCGGTCCTGGCTGCATGGGCGGTGAGGCCGCGAGATCGATCGGCTCCGCCGCGACGTCGGCGTCGGTGAGGCGGCCGAGCCGATGGAGCCGATCCTGCACGCGGCGCACGTCATGGGGTCGGTTGTCACCGCCATCCCCGACCGATGCCGTCAGGCGGAATGGCACGGGGAGTTGCACGTCGCCGAGCAAGTAGGGAGGGCGGCGCGTCTCGACGATGCGGCGCTCCCCCTCCCGCGCCTCTATAATAATGAGGTACTCGTCCGGGGCGGCAGCTCCATCGAGCTCGAAGCGGCCCTCGTCGTCGGTCGTTATCACCGAAAGCTCACTGCCGCTGAAAGCGCCGGTAGCGAGCATTCGCACCGAAGCCCCCACGAGCGGCACGCCAATCGGATCGATCACACGCCCGGTGATGAGCCTCCTCGGATCTGTGCTTCCGAAGATCCACGAGACGACGCTGAAGACCTCGTTGACGATGGTCACAGGTGGACTCCTCGTAACAGCGGTCCCGTGGAGGCCACGAATAACGCTACGTTACGGATGACGGGTAGGTTATCGACACCGGAGCGATAAGAATATGCTGGCGTTCGATGCGCGCGAGACCGGTGAGGTCGCATATCGAGCCCGCACATTGGCGAATTTAGAATGGCACGTCAAGGTCTCGGGATTCGAAATTCAACAAACGACAAAAAGCTGTTTGGTGATTGCCTCGTGCCACGATTCCGTGTAGCGTTGCCTCTGGCCGCCGCCACCGCGGATTACTTATCCGGCTTTCTTCAACTTAGGCCACTGGGCGCGCGATTTCAGGCGCCGCTGGCCTCAACATCTTGGACGGGTCCGTTGAGCGCTACCTCTCACGTCTCGCCCCAGCTCCTTTCTCTCGCCAGGGCCATTGGCCTCGTCGCAGCCGATGGCTACGTCGATGCCGGCTGGTTCGATAACCCACTCGATCGGCTGCGTACGATTGTATCCAATGCGCACCAGCGAGCGGCATTCCTGGGCCTGCTAGAGGAAATCCTGCCATCCATGCCCGTCTCGGGCTTCGATGGGGATGCCCGCTGGTATCCACTCCTTTCACCCACCGGTCGAGGGAACGTCTATCTCACGATTCAGGGGGAATTGATCGGCGTGGCCGCCTCGCTCGAGACGCCGGCAGCCATGACGCCGGGGGCCCGCGCCTCTCTACGGCTGCCGCTCGTCGACGTATCGAACGGGACGGTGGTGGCGGTCGCCGGATCGGCAGAGGCGCCGTTCGAGCTCGTGCTGGAAGCACAATGGGCACCGGGCTCGCATCCGTCGAGCATTGCAGCCGTGGCTTCGGTGAATATCGAGGCGGGCGGTGCGCTACGCATCGTGCTCGAGGACCTCGATCCGGCGGCCGCACCCGGGACGCGCACCTATCTGGATCCGACGAAACTCGACGCGGACGCAGCGCGGGTCCTCGCGAAGCTCATCACGCAAGCGCTTGCGCAATTCAGCGGGGATGACCCGTACGTCGCCCGCGTCTTGACCCATCTGCCCGGGCTCTTGGGGCTCGATGGCTCATTGCCGGCGCTCCGCGTGCACGATTTGCTACGCGACCCGGCGGCGCTGCGGAGCTGGCTCGCTGAAATCGCGGCCGATCCGGTGTCGCTCCGAAGCTGGTTCACCCGGCTCGTCGGGCTGCTCGGCTCCGGGCTGCCGGCGGCGGAGCCGACCGTCAGCGGGGATGGATCGGCGGCGAGCCCCTTGTGGGCGCCCGTGCTCGATCTCGGCTCCGATTCCAGCCTTTCCCTGACGCTGGGCGTGGACGCGCCGGCCAGCGGACCGCCGGTGCTGCTCCTCGGGGTCGCCCTTTCGCTCGCAGCGGCCGCGGGCCGCCTTCAGGGGGCCGCGACGCTGCTCGGGCTCCCGCTGGCGGAGGCGTCTCCGGTGGCGGTGCTCCCCGCCGCGCACCTGGAACTCGTCACCCCGACGACGGGCTCGGTGATCGATGTGGCGCCCGCCATCAAGCTCGGGACCGTGGCCTGTGGCATCGCCTGGGAGGGGCAGCGGCTCGTCCCGAGGCTCGAGCTGCGCGACGTCATCCTCAACGGCGCGACGCATCCGCGGCTCGACCTCAGCAACACGAACGCGCTCGTCAGCTCGGGGACAGCGGCGGTTCAGGGCGCGATCGAGGCGGCGCTCGGGTCATCCCGGCTTGGCGAGGCCGTTCTTGCGCTCGTGGGGCTCCGGGCCCCGGCGAGTGATCCGAGCTTTTCGCACGCGCTGGACATCGCGGCGCTGCTCTCGGATCCGACGCGCGCCATCGCGAACGTGCACCGCAGCGCGCTCGGGGACACGCAGCACGGCTGGGAGCACCTGTTCGCGGAGCTCGCGGCGATCTTCGGGATCCTCACCCCCCACGCGGGCGACGGAACGCCGCAGCAGCCGTGGCGGGTGGTGATCGCGGAACAGGGCGTCGCCAAGATCGAGCTGGCGGCCTGGAACGCGCGCGACGCGGCGACGCCCTCCGGCACGCAGCTCCTCCGGCTCGGTCTGCGGCTCTCCTTCGCGACGGGACCGTGGGAGGGGGCTTGGGTCGCCGAGCTCCTCGCCTTCGACCTCCCGCCGAGCGGCTCGGCTGCGCTGCGCTTCCTCGATGCGCAGCACGTCTCCCTCACGCTGACGCCCATCCCGGAGCTCGAAACCGCCGCCGGGCTCGGGCTCACGGCGACGGCCATCTCCGGGCACCTCGACTGGGTGCTGGCCAGGACGCCTACGTGGCGGATCCTGGTCGACGAGCTGGTCGCGACGGGCAGCGGCGATCCCGTCGGGCCGACCACGCTCACGTTCCCGATGGCCTCCTTCGATCCGGCCGCGCCGGACCTCGGCCTGGGACTCGGGGCAGGGACCGCGCTCGCGCTGCTCCGCCTTCTCCTCACGGAGGTCTTGCACAGCGCCGGCGGGCCGGCGGGCCTGACGATCGGAGCGCTTCTCGGGCTGCACCGCAAGCTCCGCGGCCTGCCCGCGGACTGGCCGCTCCTCGGACCGACGGACCCCGCGGACCTCGGCAGCCTGTTCAAAGACCCGCTGGGCGCGGTCCGCGCGCACCTCGAGCAGGTCCTCGCAGGCAGCTCGGCCGATGGGACACCGTTCACGCTCGCCGCGCTCCCCTGGCTGCGCGCGCTCCTCGTGAGCGAGCTGCCGGCGCGGCCCGCCGACACGTACCCTCCGAGCCTCCCGCTTGCGGGGGCCGGCACGTACGAGCGCCCCTGGATCCTGCCGCTGGCCGATGGAAGTGTGGAGCTCCTCGGCTGGCTCGATCCGAATGGGCCGCCTCCGGCGTGGTGGCAGGCGCGTGCCGAGCGGGTCCGTTTGGCCGCAGACGGCGATGCCCTGGTCGGTTTTCTGGAGGACGTGTCCGCGCTCCTGCCGGACGTGGCCGGCGCGCTCGAGGGGCGCGACCCGGCTGAGACCGCGGCCGCGCTGACCGCGCTCGCCGACTGGTTCGCGCTCGGCGATGGGCTCGTGCCGGCCGCTGCGCAGGCTCCCGCAGTCGCGAGCTGGGGGAGGGCGACGCCGGTGCCGGCGGCCCACCACGAGCTGCCCGCCGCCCTCGCGGCCATCGCGCAGATCGGGCAGGCCATCGACGGCTGGGCAGGCGGCAGCAAGGACGTCGTGGCCAGGGCGGTTGTCCTGCTCTCCGCGCCCTTCGCCGACCACGAAGCCTTCGGCGCCTATCTCCAGGCGGCGGAGTCGGACCGACCCCAGGGCGCGCATTTCGACCTGCGCGCGCCGAGCATCGACCCGCTCACGGTGCCGCTCTCGCACGTGACGGCGGCCGCGACGCATTACACGGCCGACCTGGCCGACGGGGATCTCGGTTTCATGGCCGCGCAGCTCGCGCGGGTGGTAGCTCGTGTGCGGGAGCTCACGGGCCAGACGCAGGTCTACCTTGTCGGCCACTCGACGGCCGGGTTGGTCGCGCGGGCTTATGGGGCGGTCGTCCCCGCAGAGGTGGCCGGGGTGGTGACCCTCGGCGCTCCGCACGGCGGCAGCCCGCTCGCCCCGCTGCTCGATTCGACGATGGCCGGCGCGGTGCGGCTCGTGAACGTGCTCTATCCGGCAGCGGACCGCACTCCGGCTGGGCGCGCCATCGCGCACCTCGTCGCGATGCTCGACGACGCGCGCCCCGATCGCCTCGCGGCCTTCGTCGGCCTGGAAGGCGCCGAGAGCACCGGACGAGGGCTCGCGATTCCGGGCTACCTCCCGACCGGGCTGATCGAGGATCTCGCGCAGGTCGTGGCGGACCGGGCGCTGGCCGCAGCCGGCAGCTTGGCAGCGCCGACGCGTTTTGGCTTCGGCGTGCGGGCCCGGCTCCACCTCTCGGACGGGAAGCCCGGCGACCTCGACCTCCGCGCCGCCGTGCGGGTGGACGCGCTTTCGGCCGCCCTCGCGGCTGCGTCCCCCGATCCGGTGCGCCCGACCCCCGCGGTGCACGTGCACGCGGAGGTGAGCCGGTCGGATGGTGCCTGGCTCGTCGGCGGGCCGGAAGCGATGCCGGGGGAGCGGCTCCGCTGCGTGGAGCTCGGGGTGTCCGTACGGCCCGACGCGGGAGGAAGCGCCACGGCGATCCCGCTCCTGCGGCTGCACGACGCGGGCTCCGATGCCCTCCGCCCTTGGCTAGAGCTTTCCGACCTGGTGAATCGGCTCCCGTCGCTTCCGCGCTTCGCCTCCCTGGCAGGCCCCCGGCCGGCGGCGGGAACGCGGGAAGCCCTTCTGCTGGACGTGCTCATGGCGCTCGGGCTGGTGGTCGGGGACGGTACCGGCGCTCTTTCGTTCTCCCTGGAGGAGCTCGGGGCCATCGCCGCGCAGCCCACGGCGCAGCTCGGGCCACGGCTGCCGGCACTGCTCGACGTCGTGGCCGACGCCGTGGGCGCCACGCGCGGCGCCGGTCCCACCTGGACGCGACAGCTCGCGTCGCTCCCGATCGCGCTGACGGTGTCCGCGAATCCCTGGAAGCTCGGTCTGCGGACGTTCGACCCGGCGACGGAGGCGGACACGCTCACGCTCGCCCCGGCGCTCGGCGTGGGGGTCGCGGCAGAGCTGACCCTTCCGGACTTCACGAGCTCGGTGGACGCGCGCCTTTCGCTCGCCGCCACCCAGCTCCGCTGGTCGAGCGGGACGGTGACGCTGGCGGCGCCGCCGTGGCTCGAGCCCATCCAGCTCGTGCCGGCGCCGCCCGTCGAGGTCCTGCGCGACGCGCTCGCCCGCCATGTCCCGATGCTCGTGGCCTCCGCGGTCATCTCCGGCGTCCTCGGCGCGCTGGTCGGTGGGGACGTGCGGGTGCGCGGGATCGAGCGGCTGCTCACGTCCCCGGCCAGCCTGTTCCTCTCCCCGCTCGCCCTGGGTGCGGACGACGGCAGCGGTCTCGACCCGGCCAAGGTCAGCGCGCTGCTCCAGGCGGTCGCGAGCGCGCTCGGTCTGTCGAACGCCGGTGGGATCGAGCTGCCGGGGGGCCTCGTCCTCGTGGCGAGCGGCTCGGACCCGCTCACCCTTGCTCTCTCGGGCGTGATTCCGCTGGGAGCCGGCTCGGACGAGCTCGAGCTCGAGCTCGGCCTGAAGCTCGATCGCGCGCTCGCCGTCACCCCGACCGGCAAAGGGATGCTCCGCGTGGGGCTCCCCGGCAGCGGGTGGGCGGGCATCGAGATCGAGGTCGGCGCCGACCCGAGTGGCCTTTCCCTGTCCGTTCAGCCGAACAACGCCGGGCGCATCCAGCTCTTGCCGAGCTTCAGCGGCTTCGATGATCTCGCCAGCGGGGTCGCGAGCCTCTTGCCGGCCGTCTTGCAGGCGGTGGTCGACGAGCTCGCCCCGCAACCGGACCAGGCCTCGGGGCTCGTGCGGATCGCGCTGTCGATCGCGAAGGCGCTCGGCATCTACGACTTCGACGCGCAGGGCTTCGAAGAGCCGACACGCGCCGCCGAGCTCGGGAAGATCCTGCAGCCGGGCTGGCTCGAGTCGAAGGCCACCTCCGGCGCGGTCATCGCGGATGCGATCACGCAGATCTTCACGGGCCCGACGCCACTCGTCGCGCTGCCCGGAAGCGTGACCGGCGTGGGCTCGACGGTGCGATGGACCTATCCCCTCGCCACGGGCGGTACCGTGTCCGCGATGCTCGGCTGGACCGGGGCGGGCGCGGCCGCCGCGCCGGCGCTCACGCTCGGCGTGCAGGGGGTCCGCCTCGGTCCCGTCGTCGCCGACGAGCTTTCGGCGGGCTACGACCAGGGCCTCGTCTGCCACCTCGTGCTCCGCCTCGACGCCGCGGGCGAGCTCGCGTTCCTGCAGCCGTCGATCGATTTCGCCGTCGACGACGGCCGTCCCGCCTTCGAGATCCATCCGCTCGGCGCCGCAGCCAAGGACGAGTTCGCCGTGCGTGTGGCCCCCGTGCCGGAGCTCGTCCTTGCGGCCGGCGCTGCCATGACGCTGCTCGAGCGCTGGGGCGTGCCGCTCGTCGCGCAGCTCCTCCTGCGCACGTTCGAGGCCGAGCTTCCGCGGTCCCTCTGGGCGGGCGGGCCGACCGTCCGCGCGGTGCTCGATGCGTCCGGGCTCGTGGAGCCGAATACGACACCGCCGGCGCTCGCGGCGGTGCGACCGCCTCTCCCGGAGCTCGCGTTGCGGGCGCTCAAGGCGCTCGTGACGAATGTCACCATCCCTGTCTCGGACACGCTGAGCCTGACGCCTGTCGCCGAGCAGGGGCGGCGGGGCCTGCGGCTCAAGGGGCGGCAGGAACTGAGCGGCGGCGACGTCGACGTCAGCGTGCGCTTCGGGGAGGCCAAGTGGCTCGACGATGCGGACGCGGGCGTGACGCTGTGGCTGCTCGAGGACACGGAGGGCATGCCGCCGGTGCGCATCACGCCAGCGCTCGACGTGACCGGCCTGGGGGTCGTGCTCTCGGGCGCCGGCGACGAGGCGCTGGTGAAGGGTCCGTTCGAGATCGGCGCGGCGGGCGGGTTCCTCTTCTTCCGCATGACCTTTCTCGACGCCGCGCGCGCCTTCGCCGTCGACGTCTCGGAGCTCGGCGCCAGCGCGGAGCTCGACGCTGCGCGGATCAGCGTCTCGTCCGAGGACGGCGACTCCTTCCTGAAGAAAGTGCTGCCGCCGGAGCTCGCGGCCCCCTTCGCCCTCGGGGTCGCGTGGCGGGAGGGGAAGGGGCTCATCCTGCACGGCGGTTCCCCCGGCGGTGGGCTCGAGCTGACCTTCCCGCTGAATCTCGACCTGGCGATCCTGCAGCTCCAGGAGCTCTACCTCGCGCTCAAGGCGCGTGAGGGGGTCGTGTCCCTCGAGGCGGCGCTGAGCGGCAACGCCTCGCTGGGCCCGTTCCACGCGTCGGTGCAGCGTGTCGGTCTCAAGGCATCCTTCGGCGCGGCGGGCAACCAGCTCGGCTTCCGCGCGCCGGACGGGGTCGGCCTGGCCATGGACGCCGGCATCGTCGGGGGCGGCGGCTTCCTCTTCGTGGACGAGTCGAAGGGGCAGTACGCGGGCGTCGTGCAGCTCGAGTTCAAGGGCATCGCGCTCAAGGCGATCGGGATCATCACCACCCGGCTGCCCGACGGTCGCGACGGCTACTCGCTGCTGCTCATCATCTCCGCCGAGTTCACGCCCATCCAGCTCGGATTCGGGTTCACGCTGTCCGGCGTCGGTGGGCTCATCGGCGTCAACCGGACCGCCGTGGTCGATGTGCTTCGCGCGGGCATCAAGGCGCGCACGCTGGACTCGATCATGTTCCCGCGCGACCCGGTGGCCAACGCGCCGCAGCTCATCTCCAACCTGAGCGCGGTGTTCCCGCCGGCCGAGGGCCGGTTCGTGATCGGGCCGATGGCGCGCCTCGGGTGGGGGACGCCGACACTGGTGACGCTGGATCTCGGGCTCATCCTGGAGCTGCCGGCGCCGGTGCGGCTCATCGTCCTCGGCCGCCTGCGCATGGCGCTGCCGCACGAAGAGGTGCCGATCGTCGCCATCAACATGGACGTGCTCGGCGTCGTCGACTTCGAGCGCAGCCAGGCGTCGGTCGATGCGACGCTCTACGACTCGACCATCGCGGGGTTCGCCCTCACCGGCGACATGGCGATGCGCATGAGCTGGGGCGACCGACCTGGGTTCGCGCTCGCCGCCGGCGGCTTCCATCCGCGCTTCCAGCCGCCGCCCGGGTTCCCGGCGCTCGATCGCCTCGCGCTCTCGTTGTGCACGGGCAATAACCCCCGCCTGCGCCTGGAGTCCTACCTGGCCCTGACCTCGAACACCGCGCAGTTCGGGGCGCGGCTCGAGCTGTACGCTTCGAAGGCCAGTTTCAGCATCGAGGGCGTCCTCGCTTTCGACGCGCTCTTCCAGTTCGAGCCCTTCTCGGTGCTCGTCGAGATGAGCGGTTCGGTCGCGCTCAAGCAGGGGTCACGCAAGCTCATGAGCGTCAGCGTCTACGTGACGCTCACCGGACCGTCGCCCTGGCACGCGCGCGGGTACGCACGCTTCAAGCTGCTGTTCATCTCCGCGGACGTCTCCTTCGACGTACGCCTGGGCTCCGCCGCCCCACAGCCGGCTCCGGCGCTGGTGGAACTCGAGCCGCTCGTCGAGGCGGCGCTCAAGGACCCGCGGAGCTGGAGCACGCAGCTCCCGCCGGAGGGAGAGTCGCTGGTGTCCGTGCGGGAGATCCCACGCGCCGAGGGCGAGCTGCTCATCCATCCGCTCGCCACCCTCTCGGTCACGCAGCGGGTCGCGCCTCTCGGCCGGGAGCTCCAGCGCTTCGGTAGCTCCCGCATCGCCGGAGCCACCCGTCTGGACATCACCCAGCTCAGGGTCGGGGGCACGGACCTCGTCGGCGAGCCCATCGACGAGTACTTCGCGCCGGCCCAGTTCCTCGATCTCTCCGACCACGAGAAGCTCGCGCGATCGAGCTTCGAGCGCTGGGAAGGTGGCCGCCGCGTCGGCGGGAGGGGCGTCTCGCGGGATAGCGCCCCCCCGCTCGAAACGACGCTCGAGCCAGAGACCATCATCATCGATAAGCCGGACGGGCCCGCCCGTCTGGCAGCCGAGGCTGCGCCCATGTTCGCGAGGTCCCAGGTTGCGGCGAAGTCCGCTACATCCCGAGCCGCACCGTCGGCGATGACGACGCTCCAGCGCTTCGCGGCTTCGGGGGCCGCGGCGCACGCCAAGGCGCGGAGCACCGGCACGGCCCGCTTCCGCGGTCCGGCGCTCAAGTTGGGGGTGGCAGGATGAGCGGCCTGACCTTCCTCTCCTGGGCGCGGGTCGGCCCCCAGCTCGACGCGAGCGTGACGGACCCGCTCACCGGACCGCTGCCGGCGCATGGCGCGTTGCGCATCGGCGTACGGCTCAACGAGCGGGCCGAGGTGCAACTGCCCGCCCGGCTGTACGGGCCCGGCGACGTGACCGGCCTCGACCCGCGTCAGGTCATCCGCACCGACCCCGCGTCCGGCGTCGACTCCGCGGAGCCGAGCTTCTTCCCGCTGATCGAGTTCGACGCTCCCCACCTGCCGTGGCTCCTGACCCCCGCACAGGCCCAGGACGGCGAGCGGCTCCGCCCGTGGCTTGTGCTGGTGGTCGTGGAGGCCGGGATCGGCAAGGTAGGGCCCGAGCCTGGGGCGCCGCTGCCCGTGCTGCGCTGCCCGCGCCGGGAACTGCCGAACCTCGACGAGTCATGGGCCTGGGCGCACGTGCAGCTCGCCACCGACGGCGACCTCGAAGCCGGGACGCTCGACGGGCTGCTGAGCGGCCCGCCGGAGCGCTCGCTGTCACGCCTGCTCTGCCCCCGCCGGCTGCGCGCCGGCGCTCGCTACATCGCCTGTGTGGTTCCGGCGTTCGAAGCCGGGCGCAAGCGCGGGCTCGGGATCCCGCTGAACGCCGCCGACGAAGCGGCGCTCGCGCCCGCGTGGACGGCGGGCGCGAACGACGACGAGATCGCGCTCCCGGCCTACTATCACTGGACGTTCGGGACCGGCCTGGAGGGCGATTTCGAGGCGCTGGTGCGGCGCCTGCGCGCCCGACCGGCGCCTGGAAACCTCGGGCAGCGGCCCCTCGACGTGAGCCATGCGGGGCCCGGATTCCCGGCGATCGACCCCGCCGACCCGGCCGCCGTGGTCAACCTCGTGGGGGCCCTGCGCGGCGCGAAGACGCCGTCGTCGCCCTGGGACCCGGACGCGGCCGCGGCGTTCGCGGACGCGCTGACGCCGCTGCTCGCCCAGCGTCCTGGCCGTCTCGGTCCGCCCCTCTACGGCGGCGGCCACGCCGGCGTCGGCAACGTGGTCGACGGCCCGCAGTGGCTGCGCGAGCTCAACCTCGACCCGCGGCACCGCGTGGCTGCCGCGTATGGCGCCGAGATCATCCGGCGTCACCAGGAGGCGCTCATGGCCTCGGCGTGGTCGCAGGCCGCGGCGGTCGCGCGCGTCAACGATGCGCTCCGGCAGGGCCAGCTCGCGCGGATGGCGGGCACGTCGGCCTACGAGCGCCGCCTGCTCGGCGGCACCGCCCTGGATCAGCAGCGACTCTTGCAGGTGAGCGCCCCCGCGCATGCTGCGTTGACCGAGACCACGCCACTCGGCGGCAATCGGGAGGTCCAGGCGGCGGTATCGCCCGCGTTCCGGCGGCTGACGCGACCGGGCGGCCCGCTCGCCCGGCGGATTGCGACCGACGGCCCGCTCGAGCCGCCGGTGGAAGCGCTGGCGACCCGGGACCTGACGGTCAATCCGCTCCTGAAACCAGCGCCGGGCATGGTCGCGCTGGAGCACCTCACCGGGAGCGACAGGGTGCGTGATCTCACTGCGTCGCGGGTACAGCCGCGGTGGTGGGAGAAGACGGATCCGCTTCCGAGCGAAACACGGACGCCGGTGACGCCGCGGGTTTTATCCGTCGGCGCGGCCATGCCGAACCGCGTGTTCATGGTCGCCGAGGACGGCCGGGTGCTGTCGCGCGTGGATGATCCCGCCGCGTGGCATGATCACGGCTTTCCGCCGGGCAGCATCGCCACCTCGCAGCCGGTGGCCCTCCGCGATCTTTACGCGTTCGTGCGCACCGCGGACGGCCGCCTCTGCTCCCTCCATTGGGACGGCGACCGCTGGTTATGGGAGGACCACGGAATGCCGGAAGGTAATCCCATCACCGGACGACCCGTGGCAATCGCGCGGAATACCCAGTCCAGCACGAATGACGACGTGTATGTCTGCGCTGGCGGCAACCTGTGGGAGCTGCACCACGTCGCCCATTGGCGCGTCATCGAACCGCCGCCCAACACGGTTATCCCTGTCCACGGTGTGCCGAGCGTCGCGGATGGCGACAATCTCTTCGTCCACGGCCTCAATGGGCACCTCTACTGCTGCTACAAAGACGGTAGCACCTGGGTATGGGAGGATTGGGGTTGCCCCGCGGACAAGGGCTTCCCCGACGTCGTGATCGATCCCATGGTCCCGCCGCTGGTTCAGGGCACTCCCCCATTGGTTCCCGCATTCGTGCGGACCACGAGCGGCCAGATCTTTGTGCGTTACCCGTTCTTTGGAGGCCTCTGGGGCCCGTTTTCACCGACCGGCGAGAATATCTCCGGGATCCTCGGGTGGTACAGCGGAATGTGGGTCACCTCCGCGTCCAGCGGGCGCGTGTGGCGATACTGGACGCCGCCGGACGCGACCGATCCGGTGTGGGAGCCCATTGGCCCAGTGGGGGGGCTGCGTGCTTTGGGTGTGGTTCGTAATGGCGAGCCGTGGATTGCGGCGGACGGCAAGCTCTTGGTGCTGCGGGTCGGGGCGAGCTACACGTGGAACGATTTCGGGCTCCCGACGTCGTCCGGCGCCGGCGCGGACGACGCATTGCCACCCATGCGACCGGCCTGGCGCGGGATGCTCGGCTTCATGTCGAACCTGCTCGTGGCCCACGTCGATATGCCGGGAGGCGATAACGTCGCCCACCTGCGCATCGGGCGCGACCTCGGGTTCGAGGGCGAGGTGCGCGGCGGGTGGGAGCAGAAACCCGGCATCACCGGCATCGGTGATCACCCCGAGGGCGCGGGCCAGGAGCCTCAGGGCGTGGGCATCGCGCTCTGGGACCTCGACGGCTCGGGCCGCCAGGACATCGTCCTGTTCTGGGTCGAGGATTTGACGCTGGGCTATTTCGGCTCCTGGCGCATCGGTCGGAACGTGGGGCCGGATGGCGCCGCCGACTGGTCCGGACCGGTCAAGCGGATGCCCACGCCGATGAGCACGCAGTTCGGATCGAGCGGCAGCGGGCTCACCGCGGCCTACCCCGTTCTGGCGGCCGACATCACGCTCGGCGACCTCGACGGTGACGAACGGCCCGAGATGATTGCCGCGTACGTCTCCGGCATTCCCAACCAGGAAAGGCTCTTCTACCGGATTGGCTGGCGCGTGGACGCCGCAGGCGACGTCACCGGCGGCTGGACGGAGTCGATCGAGGTGCCCTGGCCTGGCCGTGTTCCCGGAGGGATGCCCGTGCGCGGCGTCGGCGTCGCCCTCGCCGATATCAACAACGATCTGCGGCCGGAGCTCGTGGTGCTGCTGCTCGAGTGGACCCCTTCGGGCTTGCGCGCGAGCTACATGATCGGCTGGGACATCAATGCCCGCGGCCACGTCATTGGCGGATGGACCGGCCCGCACGAGGTGGGCGGCGGGCCGCTCGGCCAGGACGCGCAGGGCGCTTCGATCGCGATTGCCGATTTCTCGGGGAGCCAGTTGCCGGATCTCGTGGTCTTCCACCTCGAGAACCTGGCCGGCCAGAACCGCGCCTTTTACCGGGTCGGATTCGACCTCCAGAGCTCGGGGCTCCCGCGCCGCTGGAGCGAGCCGCGCGAGGTCCACGCCGGCGGGTACTGGGGCGCGGAGAGCCTCGGCGCGGGCATTGCGGTCGGCGATCTCGATAATGCGCTCCTCGACCGCAAGCGCCAGTTCGGGTCTGAGTTCCGGGCGGCGGCGAGGTTGCACCAGCAGCTCATCGAGCGAGGCCAAGCGCTCGCCCGCGCCGATGACCAGGCGCAGCTCGAGCTGTCGTCCATCGCCGAGGGCGTGCGCGCGGCATTGGAGCCGGATCGGACCGTCACGCAGCGGGTGACCGACCGCATCGAAGGCGTCGACTTCGACCAGTTGCCGGACGGAGCGGACCGATTGAACCCGCTCGCGGTCGCGCCGACCTTCCCGCAGGCGATGTCGCAGCCGCTGGCCGAGCTCTCCCAGGATCTCCTGCTCAGCGGACGCGGGGACGTGCCTCCCGACACGATCACGCTCGTCCGGGCCAACACGGCCTTCATCGAGGCCTACATGGTCGGCCTCAACCACGAGTTCGCCCGCGAGCTCTTGTGGCGCGAGTTCCCCGGCGATCGGCGGGCGACGTTCTTCCGGCAGTTCTGGGACGCGCGCGCCGGTGACCCGGACGAAGGGCCCCTCACGGACATCCCGCCCATTCACGAATGGGCGTCCGACAAGGAGCTCGGCGGCCATGCGACGGGCGTGGGCGGCCCGGAGATGGTCGTCCTGATCGTCCGAGGCGAGCTCTTGCACCGCTACCCGAACGCGAGCGTCTTCGCGCGCCGCGCCGCGTGGCCAGGCGGCGACCTGAGCGCGCCCCGCGTCCTCGGCACCGAAATCCTGCTGCCGCAGTTTCAAGCGCACCTGCCGCCGGATCAGGTGCTTTTCGGATTCCCGCTCACTGTCGACAAGGCGCGCGGCGTTGATGGGGACCCCGGCTGGTTCTTCGTGCTGGCCGAGAATCCGACGGCGCCGCGGTTCGGCATCGACGATCCGCCCGAGGACGCCGCCTACGGCGCAGCGCCGGCGAGCTGGGAGGAGCTCGACTGGGCGGCGCTCGCGCAGGATGAAGCAGGCCTCGCGGCGCTGCGGCACGCGCCGGTCCGGGCGGCGCCGTGGGGGGGCGTCACCCGACCCACGCGCCGCGACGGCGGGGACCCCCAGGCCACCTGGGCCCGCAACAGCGCGCACCTCGCGCACATCACCCTCCAGCGCAGCGTGCTCGTCGCCGTGCACGCGACGGACATGCTGCCGGAGTTCGAAAACGACGGCGACCAGCCGACCAACCCCTCTTCCTTCGCCGTGGTGCGTGATGCCTGAGTGGAACTTGCCTGCCGACGTACCGATCGCCCTGCTCCCGGTGCGGCTCGAGACCCGCTTCCGCGGGACGAACCTGCATATCCGCGTCTACCCGGACCAGATCCACGTGGACACCCACGAGCCGGAGCTGACCGCGGAGGAGGAGGCGACCGGGAAGGCTTACTGGAACGCCATGTGGACGGCGGCGGACGAGGCGACCGAGGTCGCGGCGTGGGACACGCTCGCGGCGGCGTTCGGGCCCGAGCGCGGCGCCTGGATCGCCCGCGCGCTCGAGCCGACGAACCTCGCCGCGCGGCCCGGCGGCGCCCCCGCGTTTCCGGCGGTCGAGTCGCGTGGCGCGGTCTGGACGCGCGCGCCGCTGGCGCAGGCCATGCCCACGCGGTGGCACGTCGTCGGCATTCCCATCGGGCGGGCGGACCTGCGGTCACGCGCCACCGGCAGCGAGATCACCTTGCCGCTCGCGGTGGGGCCGTCGCCGGGCTTCGACCCGTCCTTGCTGCCCGACCATGTCGCACCCGTCGACGAAGCCACGAAATGGCTGATCGACTTCGATACCGCGGTCGGCCGTGGCATGGGCCTCGTCCTCCCCCCGCCGCCCGAGATCCCTGCCAGCGAGTTTCAAGGCTGGGCGCAGATCTTCGTGTACGGGGTCCAGGAGTCCACGAACGGCGTGGAGGGCGCGAGCACGCTTTCCGCCCTGTTCGATGCGCATTACTACACGGACGGGTTTGGCTACCTGCCCCAGGGGACGCCGACCAACAACACACCGGGCGCGGCGGCCCCGCCCGGCCGCGAGGATCCCGCCTATCGCGCGGCCTACCGCCCCCGCATCGGGACCGGGCTTCCCACCGATTCCGACGCCAACGCCCGCGTGCTGGCCACGGCGCTCGGGCTGCCTCTCGAGGGGGCCATCGCCCACGCCATGGGCGCCGCGGACCTGGAGCAGGCCGCCGCGCGCTGGATGCACACCGCGCTCTGGCAGGTGACGTGGGGCTATTTCCTGACGCAGATGCTGGGGCCGGACATCGGCGACGAGCAGGCGAACCGCGTCCGCCAGCATGTCCTCGACTGGGTGCGGCCCGGAGGCCCGCTGCCGGCGCTGCGCGTGGCCAACCAGCCTTATGGGCTGCTGCCCATCCTGCCCACCGCAGCCTATACGGAGCGCCAGGACGGCGCAGGCCCGATCGCGCTCGGCGCCGGGACCGTCGCCTTCCTCCAGCGGTTGCGAACGCAGCTCTGGGAGCCGTCGATCGCCTCCGTTCCGCGCGCCGCCGATCGCCGCGGCCCGGAGACGGCGGTGCGGATCCTGGGCATGGGCGCGCATGCCCACGCCTACTACGCGCGCAGCCTGCTCGGGATGGAGTACATCGCCTACCTGTGGCGGTTCTCCGAGCCGGAGATCGGGCTCGGCCAAGGCTGGGAGACGGAGCTCATGGCGGCCGCCGGGCGGCTCGGTCAGGACCTCGGGCTGGGCGCATGGGATCCGCGCGTGGGCCGCGCCGTCTTCGCGACGGAGTCGTTTCCCGTCGCCGGCCCCCCGGTCGAGTCGCCTCTCGGCGAGGCGGCGAGCAGTTACCTCGACCTGCTCTCGCAGGCGAACTTGAGCGCGGTTACCGTGCGGGACCGGCTGGACGCAGGTCCCCCCGAGCACACGCCGCTGCTCTACCGCCTGGTCCGCCACGGGCTGCTGCTCGAGCACGCCCAGGCCGCCACGCGCGTCCAGCGGCGGGCCGGCCTGAACCCGGCGTACCGAGAGCCCGAGCTCGTGGACATCATCCCGGGCCCCATCACGCCGACGATCTGGCGCCAGCTCGAAACCCAGCATTCGTGGTCACCGGAAGTCCCCAACGAGCGGCTCGACGCCTACATCGCCCGCACTGCGGGCACCGACCCGGTCCTCGCCGATCTCACCGCGTTCCGCGCGGCGCTCCAGAGCCTCAAGGACGAGCCCGTCGCCACGCTCGAGCGGCTGATGGCGCAGGCGCTGGATCTGGCATCGCACAGGCTCGATGCGTGGCTCACGTCCTTCGCGACCCGGCGGCTCTCCTGGCTGCGGCAGCCGGCGGACCCGCCGAGGGCGGCCGGGGTGCATATCGGTGGTTATGCGTGGCTCGAGGATCTGCGGCCCCGCGGCCCCGTGCCCGTGGCGGGTCCGGTGACCGATGAGCCGGGAACGCACTTGATCGACCCGGCGAGCGCCGGCTACGTCCACGCCCCGTCGATCCCCCACGCCACCACGGCCGCCGTGCTGCGCGGCGGCTACCGAGCCTACGCGGCGGATGGCGAGAGCCCGTTCGCGATCGACCTCCGCTCCCACCGCGTGCAACTCGCGACCTGGCTGCTGGAGGGCGCGCGGCAGGGGCAACCGATCGGCGCTCTGCTCGGCTACCGCTTCGAGCGCGCGCTCCACGAGCACCCGCGGATCGGCCTGCCCGCGCACCTGCCCGCGTTCCGTACGCGGTTTCCACGCCGGGCGACGGGCATCTCCGTGGAAGGGGGCACGCAGGAGACCGTGCGATCATTTGGCGTCGTCGACGGCCTTTCGCTGCACCGGGCGTGGTCGGCGGGGGAGCTCGACCTCGGGCAGGACATCGGCGTGACCGACGCCGGCGAGCGCGCCGCCCTCGCCGACGTCCTTTCCGGCCTGGCCGAGGCGGTCGATACGGTGAGCGACGCGCTCCTGGCCGAGGCGGTTCATCATGTCGTGCAGGGCAACCCGCTGCGGGCAGGCGCCACGCTCGACGCCGCCGACCGCGGCGAAGCGCCGCCGCCCGAGCTCGAGGTCGCCCGCACCCCCCGGACGGGCATCGCGGTCACGCACCGCGTGATGGTCCTTCTCGGCGACGGGGACGCGGAGCCTTCGGGTTGGCCCGTCCAGCCGGACGTGCAGGCGCGCGCGATGGCCGAGCCGCGGCTGAATCAGTGGCTTTCGCGCCTGCTGCCGGCGCCGGGCCGCGTGCGCTTCCGCGCGGAGGTGGCCTTTGCCGCGGCGACGGTCCCCCTCGGGATCGAGATGAACCTCGAAGCGCTGCACCTGTCGCCCCTCGACCTCTTGTACCTGCCGGAACGCGGCGAGGCGGTCGAAGCCGGGGAGCTCGACCTGCGGATCGAGGCCGTCGTGCGCGCGAGGCCCGAGGTGGGCCCTTCGGCGACGGTACGGCTCGATTTCACCCGCGCCGACGCGTGGGGGCCGGACGTGGTCAGCGTCGCCGAGCTGCTCGAGGTGCTGCGGGCGTTGCGGGGGCTCCTCGACACCGCGCGGCCGCTCGGACCGGGCGACCTGGCGCTGCCCGAGGCAGGGATTTCGGCCCCGGCGGTGGATGCCGACCTCGCGCAGCGCGCGTCGGACGCCGTGCTCTCGCTCGGCCGGGCCGCGGGGGACCTGGCGACGGGCGTGGACGACGAGATGTTGTGGCGCGGCCTGCTCCGCGCGGCGCACCTCGGCGTGGCCGGCGCGCTTCCCGGCGGCGTACCGCTGCGCGTGCATGCCGAGGTCATCGCCGCCGAGCTCAGCCGCCGGCAGGACGCCCTGGCCACGCTCGCGGCCCGCAGGGCTCGGGGCGAGCTCACGCAGGTCGCCTACGATCGCGGCCGGCTGGAGGTGGTGTTCGGCGCGGGCTTCCGCGTGTTCCCCAGCAGCGCCGTCCCGGATCCGGGCACGCTCTCGGCGGCCCTCGCTGCTTCCACCGAGACGCAGGGCGGCGACCCGCAGGCCGCGGCTGGCTGGCTTTCGCGCGTGGCTCGCGTGCGTCGCGGCGTCGACCGTTTCGTCGCGACACTCGCGTACGCCGAGGCGCTGGAGACCGGCGACACGCTCACCGCGCAGGTCGTGCAGCTCCCGTACACCCCGCACGAGCGCTGGCTCGGCCTGCCGCAGACTGGCAGCGCTCCGGGCAGCCGCTTGTCACTCCTGCTGCACGCGCCGGAGGCGGTCGGGCCTACCGTGGCCGGCCTCGTGATCGACGAATGGGTCGAGGTCATCCCGTCGAGGACCGAGACGACCGGGGTCGCCTTCCACTTCGACGCGCCGGGCGCTTGTGCCCCGCAGGCCATCCTGCTCGCGGTCAGCCCGGATGAGCGGCCGCGCTGGAGCACGGAGCTCCTGGAGAACACGCTCGCCGAAGCGCTCTCCCTGGCCCGCCTGCGCATGGTCGATCTCGAGGCGCTGCACCCGACCGACCCCGACGCCATGACCGACATCGGGCAACTCCTGCCCGCCGCGCACTTCGCCACCAACGTCCAGCCTGGCGACGCGATCGCCACGGACTTCACCCGTGGGAGCACCTGACCATGCCTTCGATCACCACCTGGACCCGTCTGGAGCCGCGCGCTCGCAGCGGCGACATGCGCCCTGGCCTCGAGGCCCGCGTCCACGACCCCCTGTGGCTGCTCGGTCGGCAGTGGCAGGTGGGCGAGTTTCAGGGAGAGGATGCCGGTTCGCCGGTCTGGGCGCGCCTGCGCGCGGAGGCGGCGCCGCTCGGCGCGGTGCGCGCGCCGCGCGGGAAAGCTCGATCGTACAGCGCCGCGATGCCGCTCGAGGTGGAGGTCGAGCACGACGCGGTGGGCGCCGTGGACCGCCGGACCGCCGCCGAGGCCGGGCTCCACTTCCTGCGCCAGCTCGACCTCGAGGGGGCCGGCGCCTACCGGGATGCGTTCCGGCAAGCGTTTCCCCTGGCGATGCCCGCCGGGGAGATCGACGCCGCGAGCCTTCGTTACCTCGCCGTCATGGGCCGCCGCGCCCCGGATGGCCTTTCGCTCGCGGCCGCGCTGCGGGGCGGCCTCCCGGCGGGGATCGAGATCGCGCCGGAGGACGTGGCGCGTGTCCAGGCCGCTGCCAATCGCTATCTGGCCTGGTTCGACGACCTGGTGCGGGTCGCGCCCGCCGGCGAGACGGCGCTGCATCGCGAGCAGTTCGAGTACCACTTCGAGGTCGCGGCCCAGTCCGCGGGCGCGACGGTGGTGCTCAAGGCGGCGAACCACCAGGGCGGCGCGCTCGACTGGCATTCGTTCATCCACGACACCGAAGCGGCGCTGCCTGTCACCGGGACCCCGTCCAGCGTGGTCGCCACCACCCTGCCTGTCCGCGCGAGTTACGCGGGCATGCCCGCGGCTCGGTTCTGGGAGCTCGAGGACAGCCGCGTGGACCTGGGCAGCATCGACGCGGCCCCCTCGGACCTCGCGCGCATGCTCGTGCTGGATTTCGCCACGATCTACGGCAACGACTGGTATGTCATCCCGCTGGAGCTGGATGTGGGTACGCTCACCCATGTCCGCTCGCTGGTGGTCGGTGACACGTTCGGCGACACCTGGCTCATCGAACGAGGGACCGCGCCGGACTGGGCCATGTACGAGCTCACGGCCGTCGGCCTGGGCGCGGCCGCGGCGGGCGAGCGCTTGAACCGCCTGTTCCTCCCGCCGGCCCTGACGACCAGCCTGGAGAGCGAGCCGCTGGAGGACGTCGTGCTCTTGCGGGACGAGGACGCCAACGTGGCGTGGGCCATCGAGCGCACCGTCGAGGGTGCCGCGGGCACGCGCGTCAACCGCGTCGAGGCATGGCACGAGCAGCGCCGGCTGCAGGGGGACGCGGCGTCCCACGCGGGTTCGCCCGTGCAGATCGCGCCGCTCGTCTACCGGCTGGCCTCCGAGGTGCCGGAACACTGGATCCCGCTCGTCCCCGAGGAGGCCGCGCCGGGCACGAACGTCCTGCGTGTCGCGGCGCTGGAGCGCGCCACCGAGGACGGGCCGCCCGTGCCCATCCTCCCGCGCGGTCGCTTGCTCGATCCGGGACGTGAGCTCCTCGTGCCCGAGGAGGAAGTCCCCGCGGAAGGCGTGCGCCTGACCCGAACCTGGCAGTACGCGCGCTGGATCGACGGGTCGACGCACCTATGGTCCGCCGTGCGCAAGCGCGCCGGTCGGGGCATGGCCTCCAGCGGCCTCGTGTTTGATTCTGCGCAGCCCTGGCAGGCGCCGTTGCTGCCGCTCGCTCATGATGTCGTCGGCCTTCGCATGACGAGCGGCGCGAGCGGCGTGAGCAGCGCCGAGCCGGTGGACCTCGACCTCCTGCTCCCTGGCCAGGCAGCGGTCGTGCGCTTTCACGTCCACAACATCGGCCTCGAGGGCTGGCAGCAAGCGGAGCCGGGCGCGCTCCGCCTCGCCACGACCAATCCTCCGGATCACCCGGGCCGCCTCGCCGCGCCGAGCTGGCTCAGCCCCTCGCGTCCGTGCGGCCCTGTCGAGTCGACCGTCGGCCCCGGGCAGGTCGCCACGCTTCAGTTCGAGATCCGCGTCCCCACCGAGCCGGGGCCGTTCGAGGAGACCTACGACCTCATCGTGGAGGGCCGTGGCCGTGTCAGCGGCCCGGGGCTGCGGCTCCGCGGTCACGTCATGGGTTGGGTCCAGACCGCGCGCCTCTTGTTCGACCGGCTCCTGCACACGGCGATTCGGCTGCGGAACGGCCAGGTCCTGGTCGTCGGGGGCTACAATCCCCCGGCCGAGCTGTACAACCCGGCCACGAATACCTGGAGCAGCACCGCCAATGCTCCGAGCAGCTATCGCGGGGCCACGATGGTGCTCCTCCCTTCGGGCAAGGTGCTGCTCGCCGGCGCTGGCAGCACGGGCAAGTCGGCCGTGCTTTACGATCCGGACACCGGCACCTGGTCGGTGACGGGCCATCTGGCCACGCCACGTTTCTATCACACGGCTACCCTGCTGCAGGACGGCCGCGTGCTGGTGACGGGTGGAACCGCCCAAGAGCACGGAGGTACGGCGCTGGCCTCGGGCGAGATCTACAATCCGATCGCGGGCACGTGGACAGCCGCCGGCTCCTTGGGCACGGCGCGCCAGCGCCACACGGCCACGCTCCTTCCCTCCGGCATGGTGCTGGTGGCCGGCGGGGAGGCGAATTCGACCCGACTTGCCTCGGCCGAGCTTTACGATCCGGCCACGGGCGTGTGGACGACCGTGAGCGCCATGGCCACGGCTCGCACGGCCCACACGGCCACGCAGCTCCGTTCGGGCAAGGTGCTGGTGACCGGCGGGGGGGTCGACGGCGTTCCCGCGACGAAGGCCGAGCTTTACGATCCTGCGACAGGGCTCTGGTCTCCGGTCGCGGCCATGAATCAGCCCCGCGGTCGTCACACGGCGACGCTCTTGCCCTCGGGCAAGGTGCTGGTGGCCGGCGGCTACGATGATTACACGGGCATCCAGCGCGGCGCCGAGGTCTACGACCCGGCCCGCAATACGTGGAGCGTCCTTCCATCCATGGTCGTGGCGCGCTACTGGCACACGACCACCTTGCTCGAAGACAACCGGCTGCTCGTCGTTGGCGGATTCGGCCAGGTCCAGTGGTCCGCCGAGTTGTTTTCCCCTCTGCCCTGACGGCGTGCGTATTCTCTCCTGACGTTCCCGGACAGATTCTGAGACGCGCCCCCGCACGCGTGTAGCGCAGGCTCATTCTCCCCTTGTGCAAGCGAGGTTTTTCCCTACCATCCTCGGGCTCGAGGGGCAGGAGGGCCGGAGGACTTGCGTCTTTCCAATGTTTTCCCGGGGCAATGGTCGATGAATGCCCTGAGCAGCCGTGTCGCAATGGCCCTGGAGGCTGACGCGTGTGGGTTGGCGCACCCATCTCGCTCTGGTGCAACTAGCAGGCCGAACCGGCCCTCAGATGTGGTTTGTCTTTCAAACGGTTTTGCTGTACGTTCCTGGATCCGAGTTGACGGTAGGTTTCGCGCCCCAGCACCATGAGCCCCGTACGCTTCATCCACACCGCTGACTGGCAGCTCGGCCTTCGAGCGCACTTCATCCCGGGAGACGCCGGTGCGGTCGTGCGGAACGCGCGGCTCGAGACCGTGCAGAAGATCGGAACCATCGCCCGCGAGTTCAAGGCCGACTTCGTGGTCGTCGCGGGGGATGTCTTCGAGCACCACAGCCTCAAGCCGGACACCATCCGGCGCTCGCTCGACAAGATGCGCGAGATCCCCGCGCAGGTGCTCCTGCTTCCCGGCAACCATGACCCGCTCACCCCCGAGGCGCTTTACCGGACGACGCTTTGGAAGAAGGAATGCCCGCCAAACGTCCGCGTTCTCGGCTCTCGCGAGCCGATGATCCTCCGCGAGGGCGTCGTGCTCCTGCCGTGCCCGCTCTTCGAGCGCCACGAGCTCGGCGACGTGACCGAGCACCTCACAGCGGACTACGGGCCGCAGGATCACGTCCGCATCGGCGTCGCGCATGGGGGCATCAAGGAGTTCCTCGCCGCGCTCGTCGACGACGAGGAGCAGATCCACAACGCGATCCCCAAGGACCTCGCGGAGCGTGCGCGGCTCGACTACCTCGCACTCGGAGACTGGCACGGGCGCCTGCAGATCGACGAGCGCACGTGGTACTCGGGGACACCCGAGGCGACGCGCTTCAAAGAGCAGAACCCCGGGAGCGTGTTGCTCGTCGAGGTCGGCGGCCGAGGTGAGCGGCCCGTGGTCGCGCACGAACAGGTCTGCACGTTCCACTGGAAGCAGCACGAGTTCACGGTCGAGACGGAGGAGGAGCTCGAGCGGCTCGAGCGCTTCCTCGACACGTACCAGGGCAAGGGCTCGACGCTCATCGAGCTGACCTTGAAGGGTGCGCCGCGCGTGGAGCTCCGCAGTCGCCTCGAGAACGACGTCCTCGCGCGCGCGCGCGACAGGTTCCGTTTCCTGCGGGTCCGCGACGAAAACCTCCACACGATCTTCGGCGACGAGGACATCGCCGCGCTGCGCACGAGCGGATGGATCGGACGCGTCGCGGAGCGTCTCCAGGCGGGCCTGCCGGACAAACCAACCGAGGACACCGCGCGGGCGCTGCGGTTGCTCTATCGGCTGCACAAGGAGGCGTCGTGAGTCGCGCGATCCGGCTCGTGGAGCTGCGTGTCACGAACGTCGGCACGCTGCGTGGCCCGATCCATCTCGGGCCCTTCGCGCCAGGCATCAACGTCGTCAGCGGCAGCAACGAAGCGGGCAAGTCGACGCTCGTCGAGGCCCTGAAGGTCGGCTTGTTCGAACGTCATGCGACGAAGAACAAGACCGTGATGGCGCTGCAACCGCACGGGACGAGGCTCGCGCCCGAGGTGCAGATCGTCATGGACTACGAGGGCGAACGGCTCCAGGTCTTCAAGCGGTTCATCGAGAAACCAATGGCCGAGGTCCAGCTCGCGGATGGCACCATCCTCAAAGCGCACGAGGCCGACGATTTCCTACGAGGCAAGCTCGAAGGTCGAGCGCCGAAGGGCAGGAATGGGGTGTCCCGCGAGGACATGGGCGTTTGGGGGCTGCTCTGGGTGACGCAGGACGAGTCCGCGTACGCGGATCCGGGAGGCACGCTCGACGAAGAGGTGCGCGGTGCGCTCGCAGATGCCGTGAGCCGTCAGGTCGGGAAGGTGATGGGCGGCAAGCATGGCGAGCGGATACGGGCCAAGGTCCACGAGGAGCTCAAGAAGTTCTACACGCCGAAGACCGACAAACCGACGGGGGAGTACAAGGAAGCTCTCGATCGAAAGCAAGCGGCGGACGAGCGCGTGCGGCAGATCGAGAACGCCGTGCGGGATGTCGAGGATCTGGCGTCGCGGCAGGAGGCGCAAAAGGCGCGGCTCGCCGAGGCGGAGAGGCAGCTTCCGGTCCTGAAGGCGGAACGGGAGGACGCCGAGCGGCAGGCGAATGCGGTCCAGCAGAAGGAAGCTCGGCTACGTGAAGCGAACGCCAAGGTGACGGCCGTGGAAGCGCGGGCCGCTGCCCGTCGGCAAGATGTCACCGCGCGGTCGGTCATCGTGGCGCAGGTGGCTCAGCTCGAGGGGGATGTCCGGCGCGCCCGCCAGAACCTCGACGAGATGGAGGCGCTCCTCCTGACCCGCGAGCAAGAAGCGCAGGCAGGGCAAGAAGCGCTGCGACAGGCCGACGAGCAGGTCACGGAGAAGCGTCAGGCCCTCGATGCATCGCGGCAGCAACTCGACCGGGAGCACAAGCGCGCGGAAGCACTCCGGGTTTCGGAGAGCCTGCGGAAGGCGGAGGTGATCGCCCTCGAGATCGAGGAGGTCGACCGGACCCGCACGAGCGGCAGCTTCGACGAGCGGGTCTACAAGCAGATCGAGGAGCTCTCGGGGCGTGTCGATACGCTGCGCGCGAAGCTGTCGGTCGAGGGGACGAGGATCGTCGCTCGATCCGAAGGGCGGATCTGGATCGGCATGGGCAAGGCGATCGAGATCTCGGAGCTCGGTGAGGTCGAGCTCGTGCCTGCGCAGGCGGGGCTCGGGCAAGCCGTGGTTCTGGCGAAGGAGGCTCGCTCCGCGTTGAAGGAAGCGCTCTACAGCCTCGGCGTCGCTGATGTGCAGCGCGCACGCGAGCGACGCGCCGCGCGAGAGGAGGCCGAGCGCGAGGCGGAGACGCTACGTCGTCGAATCAAGCAACTGGCGCCGTCCGGGATCGACGAGCTGGCGGTCCGTGTCTCCCAGCGGATGGGAGAGCAGAAGCGCCTGGAAGAGCGTCTGGTCTTGGCCCTCGAAGCACAAGAGGAGCTCGACCGCGTTCGTGTGGAGCACGGGAAGCATTCGGTCGATGCCGAGGCGATCCAGGCACTTCGTCACGCGGAGAAGCAGGTGGCGCTGGCCCGGGAGTCGCGCGGCGCGATGGGTACGGAGCTCCTTTTGCGCGCCGTCTCGGAGATCTCCGTTCGCGTGGGCGAGGACGAGCCGCCCGTGGCCCTCGCGAAAGGAGAAACGCTCGCTCGCCAGATCACGCGCCCCACGGCCATTTCCATCGGGAATGCGGCGGACGTGCTGCTCACGCCTCGTGGTGAGGAGCTTGCCAGGGCCACCGTGCGCCTGGAGAATGCCGAACGCGCGTTCGTCTCTGCGCTCCGGGTGCATGGCGTCGAGTCGCTGGAGCAGGCGGAGGCCATGGCGAAGGCGCGCGAGGATGTTGCGCGAAAGAAATCCGCGCTCGAGCAGCGCCTCGCCGAGGTGGCGCCGCGCGGGATCGATGCGCTTCGAGCCGAGGCGGAGCGCACGCAGCGCGAAGCGCAGGCGGCGGAGACGCAGCTTGCTTCCGCGCGGGAGGCTCTGACCAGGCAGGCCGAGGTCGAGGTCGAGCTCGGGGCCAACCCCGTTCATGCCGAGAAGCTCACGAGGCTCGTGGAGCTCGAAGAGGCCTTGGCCGCACGGGAGACGACGGTCAGAACCAAGTCGGCGCGTCTCCGCGGTTTGTCGGGTGCGCTTTCGGGCCGCGAGCTCCTCGTGGCCGAACCGATGACGCTCGAGGAGGTAGGCTCGGAGTGGACGGTGATTCCTGGCGAATCGAGCGACTGGCTGAAGCTCGAGCAGGCCGAGCGCGCGCTCGAAGAGGCGTTCCAGCGGGCGCAGATCGCGAATCTGGGCGCGGCGAGAGAACGCTGGGCGACGACGCGAGATCTGGTCGGCAGACGGGAGCGACTCATCGAGAATCTGAGGCTCGTGGCCCCCGATGGCCTGGACGCGCTGCGCGGGCGAAAGCGTGCGCTCGAGGCCGCCGCGACGAGCGAGCGAACCGATATCGAGCAGGGGCCTGCCGTCGAGGTGTTGCGGCGACGGATCGAGGAGCTCGAAGCCGAGCTCTTGCCGCTCGTGACCGCGCAGGCTTCGTCGAAAGAGAAGGCCATCCTCCTCGAGAAGCACAAGAGCGCTTGTGCTCACGAGGTAGGGGAGCTCCGCGGGCGGTGGATGGAGCAGAAGAACCAGTACGAGAGGCGCGTGGAGGAGCTCGTCGCGGCTCGCAAAGAGACGCTCGATTCGGTGCTCGAAGCGAAGCTCGACGAGGCCCGCGTCGAGCTCGAGGAGGCAAGGTCGGGCGCCGAACGCGCGGCCTCGGAGCTCGCCGCCGCGACGCCCGAGCTGCTTCGTGATGAAGTGGCGCGTGCGCAGTCCGCCCTCGAATCGCACGAGAAGCATCTGCTCAAGCTGCGTGACGATGTGAGCAGCCTGCAGGCGTTGCTCACCAAAGCTGCCTCCGAGGGGCGGTTCGAGGATCTCAGCGAGGCGAAGGCAGAGCAGGCTGCAGCAGCCGAGGTCCTCGAGAGCATCGAGCAAAAAGCTCGCGCGGCACGCATTCTCTGGGATTTGACGGAAGAGGCATACACCGAGGCGCAACGCATTTTCCTCGGGCCTGTGCTGAACGAGGCCGCGCCTTACCTGAACAACCTGAGGCCCGGCACCGAGATCCGGATGACGCAGGATCTCCGGCTCGACAAGGTGGTTCGCCGTGGAATGGAGGAGGATTTCGGGCAGCTCTCGGGCGGAACGAGAGAGCAGCTCTCGGTCATCGTGCGAATCGCTCTCGCGAGGGTATTCGCCAAAGATCGGAGACCGCTCCCCCTCATCCTCGACGACACGATGGGCTGGACGGACGATGCGCGGTTCCTCTCCATGGTGCGGATCCTGCGGGATGCAGCCAAGGAACTACAGATCATCCTCCTCACGTGCCACGGGACACGGTTCGACCGGTTGCAGCCCGATTATCGCGTGGATCTCGATGAGCTTCGTCGCAATGCCGCCGCAGAAATGATCTGAGCCAGGAACCATCGTCATGACCGGCGTCGCTTCCAACCAAGATAAGCCCACCCCGATCCGCAACCTCGACGCGGAGGCCATACGCCTCCCGCTCGAACGCGAGCTCGCTGCCCAGCTCCAGCGTGAGCCCTTCGTGGCATCGATCCAAGGTTCCCTTGCGCTGCCCGACCCCGCCGCGGTTCGTCGCAAGTTGATGGGACAGTCGCTGCGCCTCAGCGAGGGGATGGCTCCCGAGCTCCACGCGAGCGCCAAGGAATGCCTGGGCATTCTTGGCATCCAACGCCCAATCGAGATTTACCAGTCGGCGGGGATCGAGAACGCATCGATTCACCTCATCGAGGAGCCCATCCTCGTCGAGGTGCAGGGACGCATGATCACCTTGCTCGACCCGGGGAGCATGCGCGCCGTGCTCGGTCACGAGCTGGGGCACTACCTTGCACACGGACCGTGGACCCCGCTGGGACAGTCGGGTCGAATGGCGAGCGTGCTTGCCGACGCGGAGGATGTACCCGAGCCCATCCAGAAGCTCGCGAGCTCACTCAGCATGGCAGGCGAACTCACGGCCGATCGGTTTGGCTTGCTCGCGTGCCAGGATTTGCATGCGCTCCTTCGGCTCGAAATGATCAGCACCACGGGGCTACCCGGGAATGCACTCACGTGGGATACGGAAGCGTATCTGGCACAGTGCAAGGAGCTCATCGAGCAGTGCCTGCGCGAAGGATCCGGCACGCTGGGCGTCACGCATCCCGAACACAACCTTCGCGCCTATGCGGCATGGCTCTTCAGCGAATCGGATCTTTATCGTTCGCTGACCGGCCGTGGCCCCGGTTCGCGCAGCATGGCCGACATCAATGCCGTGCTTGCCAAGGTCCTCGCAGTGCCGGGATTCGACACCAGCTATCACATGCTGGAACCCCAGCCTACCGAGCTTCATGCGTGCGCGCTCGCCAGCAGCGTCCTCGTGGCGGCCGCCGACGGCGAGATGGCAGACACCGAGGCAGAGGCGATCGAGCGGGTGTTTGCTCCGCTCGTTCAGGATTACGCGGCGTACTTCGACGTCGCGTTCGCTCGCCGGCGTTTTGGCGAGCTCGCGGGCTTGATGGCCTCTCTCGGAGCGGCCTCCCATCGCTCTCTCTTCGGCCTGCTGGCACATGTGATCGGAGCGGATGGGGTCCTGGATCCTCGCGAAGTGAGTACGCTTTTGGCCATCGGCGACGCGATCGGCGCAGGAGCTTTGTTCCAGCGCCTCGCAGCCGTCCTCGTTCGCCGGTTTGGTTTGTCGCCCGATACGATTCCGCAGCCGGTGCTGGACGTTCCGCTCCCTCCACGCGCGAGGGAGGCGCAGAGCGCGCTCGACGCTTTCCTGGGGGCCATGGCACGCCGAGGCGGAGGCGAGGCGACGCTTCGCCGTCTCTTGCGGCTCCTCGGCGCGAAACGGAAAGGTTCGGAGCTTCTGCGCACCGTGCAGGAGGCAATCCCGCGCGCTGGGTTGCGGTCTGCCGAAGACATCGCCTCCGTCGAGCTCGATACCGTGCTTCACCTGGAGGCACGGGGCGCCACGCCGCCTCCTCCCGCAGCATCGACGTCATCGGTCGTCCCCGGGAGCCCCGAAAGCGTTGTGATTCGCGGGATCGGCAAGTTGCGCGAGCAGCTCGTCTCGGGTGATGGCCGTAGCCCGTCGGTTCGCCTGTACCAGGCCCGCCCCGGACGCGCTTTCGACATCGATACGCTCGAGCAGGTCTCGGTCGGTTTGTCGGAGCGTGTGCTTGCGCAGGTACGGTCCGGAGAGCGCGCTGTTCTCGTGAAGGCCGCGGAGGCCGGACGGCATGCAGGGGCGAACCAGGCGCTGCGAGATCTGTTGATTCTCGATCGGGAGCACAACGCGCGTCTCGAGGAAACCGGGGCAAACGATCTGGCGCTCGGGTATCCGTTCCTGATCGGGCTTGCCGGGGGATACCTCGTGCGAGGACCTCTCGTCCTTTACCCCGTCGATCTCGAGCGTGACGATCGCGGCGCACGCAGCTTCGCCTTGAAGCCGCACAAGGACCAGCCGCCCGCGGCAAACCTCGCGCTGCTTCGAGCGCTGTTCACCAAAAAGGGACTTCCCCTGCCGGACGACCTCGCGGCACGACTCGATGAATTGGCTGCAGATCTGGCGCACGGGCCCGAGGCGCTGCTTGGAGAGCTTGCACGCCTCGGCATCAGCTCCAACAAATTGACGGGCGAGCTTTCCCCACTCAAAGATCGTCGCGAGGAGGTGCTGGGACGACGCGAAGACTTCCTCGAAGTCGAGGAGATCGCGGTCCTTGGCCTGTTCCCGCAGTCGAATTCGGATCTCCTCCAGGACTACGATGGTCTCCTTTCAGACCTGGCACGCGGCGATACCCCGATCGGTACCTTGCTTGGCGGTGCCCTGGAGCTTCTACCGGCCGAGATGCGGGACAGGTTCGGGTCGAATTTGACGCCGAGCCCTCCGCAGACCACGAGCGATGAGAGCCTCGGTGTTCCCGTGATCGCGTCCGATCCGAGCCAGAGGCAGGTCCTCGCTTTCGCCCGGACGAAGCGCGCGCTCGTGGTCGACGGGCCTCCGGGGACGGGCAAGAGCCAGGTCATCGTCAATCTCGTCGCGGATGCCATCGGGCGAGGTGAGCGGGTCGCGGTGGTCAGCGAGAAGCGCGCCGCGCTCGACGTCGTGGCGCAACGACTGCAGCAAACGGGTTTCGAGCACGCCGTTGCTCTCGTGCACGACGTCCAGGAGGATCGGAAGCCCGTCTACCAGAAAATCGCTGCGCGTCTCGAGGCCGGACCATCGGCGGAATTCGATACGGCGTCGGCCGCGCAGACCACGCAGGAGCTCGCCGCGTTGACCCAGGTCTTCGATCGGCGTGCGGAGTTGCTCGGGCGAAAACTTCCAGGATGCTCGATTCATGTCGGGCAGCTTCATGCGCTCAGCTCAGGACTACCCGCAGCCGCCGTTTCAGCTGCATCCGGCTGCATGGGGCTTCGTGACGGCGATCTGCGCCGCGCTCAAACCGAGATGGCGGCGCTCAGACGCTATGCCGATCTGTTCGGGAAGGGTTCGCAGTGGCGGTCGGGGCGCATTTCCCTCGCCGACAAGGCGGAGTCCTGGTTCCAGACCTTCGAGCCTACGATTGCCAGGGCCGTGACGACGGCCGCGGAGCTTCAGCAATGGCTTGCCGCGGTGGCACCGACGCCCATCGATCGCCTGGAGTCCGCGAAGGGCATGCTGGAGGCAGCGCGGGCGACGCGCGATCTTCGCATCCATCCGGAAGACCAGATGCTCTTCGCGAATGCCCTCACGGTCGCGACGCTCTACCCGGACCGCGCCCGGAACCTGGGTGAGGCCGAGCAGGCGTGGGCGCAGGCACAGGAAGTGCTGCTGCACTTCGCACAACGCGTGGCATTCAATCCAGGGCCAACGGTCGAAGCGGCCATGGGGGTGCTTCTGCAATGGGGGAATCGATTCTTCCGGTACTTCTCGCCCGCTTGGTGGCGCGCGAGGGGCGTCGTTCGAGGCTCCATGACGGCGCTCCTCCCGGAGAAAGCAGGCGCGCCGCTCGACCCGCCGCTTCTCACGGAGCTCTTGTCCCGTGCGCGTGCGACGCGCGCTTGGGAGCAAGCCGAGGCATGCCTCGAAGCTTTCAGTCTACGCTCGCTCGCATCCAACTCCGCGGCCCATGTGGGGGGCCTGCTCCGGAAGGTGGGGGAGACGTATCGGCGTCTGACTGCCCTCGTCGCGACGAGGCATCTTCTCGAGGCCGTGAACGCGTGGCCGGCCCGCTTCTCGGTCGAGGAGATCGAGGCATGGGATCGCGCCCTCGACGCGAGGCTTCAAGTGATCGCAGCACGGGACGCGCACCATACCGCGGCGCAGTCGCTTGCGGGGTTCTTCCCCTGGCTCGGGCGGCTGCCAGGACGGGCCGAGCTCGAGGCCTTCCTGGAAATGTTCCGGCGCGACGCTCGTCGGGTTGCCGAGGCAGATCGTCGCCTTGCTGCATTCAGTACATTGTGCCCCGAGGCGCCCGCCGTCTTTCATGCATTCGCGGAGCATCTCCCGACTGCGGATGCTTCGGCCTGGACCGAGTCGCTGGTCAAGACCTGGGCCGTTGCCCGTCTCGACACGCTGGAGCGATCGACGCCGGAGCTCCGGCAGCTCGATGGCCCCACGCCGTTCGGGGACGAAGAGACCGCCGAGCAGCGGATGGCTGCGACGGTCGGACGTGCGGCGGACCTCGAGCGGAAACGTATCGCTGCACGGCTCGACAACCATGCGCTGCTGCGCGCGGGTACGGCGCAGCGAGGTCGTCGTCGCACGGCGGATCAGGCCATGAAAGAGGCGATGCTCAAGGAGTGTCGCAAGCAGCGGAACGTCATGCCGATGCGCACGTTCATGCGCAAATTCGCGCCGGAGGGCTTGCTCGATCTCGTGCCCGTTTGGCTCCTCTCGCCGGAGACCATGACGGTGCTCTTCCCCCGGCAGCCGCTCTTCGATCTGGTGATCTTCGACGAGGCTTCACAATGCACCGTGGAGAGCGGGCTCCCGGTGCTCCTGCGTGCGCAGCGCTCGGTGATCGCGGGTGACGAGAAGCAGATGCCGCCGACGTCGTTTTTCACAGCCAAATCGACGGACGAGGGGGAGAGCACGGATGACGAAGAGGCGACCGGAGCGCGCGAGCTTTTCGAGGCGGAGTCGTTGCTCACGCTCGCCCGATCACGAGTGCCTCGAAGCGGCCTTTCGTGGCACTACCGCTGCGCCCACGAGGAGCTGATCGCATTCTCCAACTACGCCATGTATGACGGCTCGCTGCTCACGATCCCCTCGACTGCGAGCCGCACGGCGCCACCGGCCATTCGTACCGTGATGGTCCCCGATGGCAAGTACGACGCCAGCCGCAACGAGCCAGAAGCCCGCGTGGTCATGGACGTCGTGATGGACCTTCTCGGACGAACCCCCGTGCCTACCATCGGCATCGTGACGCTCAACATCCAGCAACGGCAGACGATCCTCGACGAAATCGATCGGCGCCGCACGTCGGATCGCGTGTTTGCGGAACGCTGGGATCAGGCGTGTTCGGCCGAACGGCTGGACGAGCGCCCGTTCGTCAAGAACCTCGAGAACGTGCAAGGGGACGAGCGCGACATCATCATCTTCTCGCCTGGGTATGCGCCCGTCGAGCGCGTCACCAAGAAGGGCACGGAAAGAGTCGTTCCAGCGCGCTTCGGGCCTCTTGGGCAGCGTGGGGGCGAGCGTCGTCTGAACGTGGCGATCTCACGTGCGAAACGCGAGTGCATCATCGTCGCCTCGTTCGAGCCAGGGATGCTATCGGTTGCCCGCACCAAGAACGAAGGTCCCAAGCTGTTCAAGCTCTTCCTCGAGTTCGCTTTCTACCTTTCGAGCGGGCAGCGTGCACTGGCGGAGCGGGTCCTTCGCGTCGTTCGCGAGAGCCGTCCGACGAGCACTCCGTCGGCGACCACGGACCTGCCGCCGGGTTATGTCCCGCTCAAGGCGCAGATTGCCATGGCGCTACAGCAACGCGGGATGACCTGCGAGCTCGATGTTGGAACGTCCGAGTTCAAGGTGCCGCTGGCTGTGGTAGATCGCGTCCAATCGTCGCGTTATGCGGTTGCGGTCCTGTGCGACGAAGGGGACGAGACATGCGAAGCGTTCGAGCGGCACGTTCATCGTCCGGCTGCATTGCGGGCGCGAGACTGGAAGGTCATACGCGTGACGGCGAGGGATTGGGCGCGGAATTCGGAAGCGGTGCTCGCGCGGATCACCAAAGCGTTGGGGGTTGATGCGGTAGCATCCGCGAGCATGTGACCGGTCAAGAGGGCAGGCTCGTTTGAGTGCCTCGACGCTGCACGTGGTACAAGGACGAAGGATTCCATGGAGGATCGCATGACCACACGGGAAGCGTCGCCGAGCGAGGACCTCTTTCTGGGCTGCTTGCTCGGCGGAGCGCTGGGCGATGCGCTGGGATATCCGATCGAGTTCGTCCGATCCGAGAAGCAGATCATCGAGCGGTTCGGCGCCACGGCGCCTCCGGACCTCTCGTACGCGTCGGAGGTACGCGTCTCGGATGACACGCAAATGACCCTCTTCTCCGCCGAAGCCCTCCTGCGCGCGCGGAGCGCCGGCAGCGGCGCGATCGTACCTTTCGCATTGGGCGCCTACCAGCGGTGGTACGTCACGCAAGAATTGGCACCGCGTGATCGCGTACGCCACCGCAGCGGCGAAGGATTGCTCCTCGCGGATCCGCGCCTCTACGCTCGCCGCGCGCCCGGACAGACGTGCTTGAGCGCTCTCTCGTCGAGCTTCACGCGTCCCTCCATCGCGACCATCGACGACCCTCCGAACGGCAGCAAGGGATGTGGCGCCGTGATGCGCGCGGCCCCCTTCGGGCTCGCGGCGCGCACCCGTGAGGATGCATTCGTCGTCGCGCGAGACGCCGCTGTGCTCACGCACGGGCACCCCAGCGGTTATCTGTCTGCCGCGTATCTGGCGGCGCTGGTGCACGATATCGCGCGGGGCGCGACGCTCGAAGAGGCCATGGGCCTGGCCGATGCGCTCTTGGTGCGCGAGCGTGAGCACCAAGAGGTCGCGGCGGCGCTCACTCGCGCGCGAGCGCTCGCGGCGGGAGGCGCCCTGTCTCCTTCGGCCATCGAGCAGCTCGGCGGGGGCTGGGTCGCGGAAGAGGCGCTCGCGATCGCCATTGCCTGCGTACTCCAGGCGACCGCGCGCAGCGTGGCGCAGACCTTGTGGCGAGCCGTCGCGCATGGCGGCGACAGCGACAGCACGGGGAGCATCACCGGCAACCTCGTCGGCGTCATGTTCGGCGCGTCAGCGCTGCCGGTGCATTGGCTCTCGCAGCTCGAATTGAGGGACCTGATCGAGCGCGTCGCTCGGGATCTCCACGCGGCGGCCATGGGGAGCGGCCGCCCTGATCCCACGGATTATCCGGCGGCCGATGGAGTCGTGCGTGTCCCGCGCTGGAACGCGTAGGACGCATACAATCGTCATGCGTCCGTTGCCCACGTCGTAATCAGCACCCGCTCTTCGGGGCGGCAGACCGACGATGGCGCAAGGCGAGCAGACCAAGGCCGAGCAAACCGAGGAGCGGGCCAGGGCTGCCGCTCGGGGTTCCAGGTGCGGCGCGGCAATCGCAGCCGCCCTCCTCGGCGATTGGGCCGCCGCCGCTGCCGCCGCTGCCGCCGCCGCTGCCGCCGCCGCTGCCGCCGGTCCCCGACTCGCACGCGCCGCTGATGCAAGCGCCTCCCTGGCACGGCGTTCCGTCGGGCGCCTGCGCATCCCCAGGGCAGTCATCCAGAGTTCCGTCGCACGTCTCGGCCACATCACACACGCCGGCCGAAGCGCGGCATTCCGTGCCCGGCGCGGCTTTGGCATCCGCGGGGCAATCGGCCAGAGCTCCGTCGCACGTCTCCGCCACATCGCACACGCCGGCCGAAGCGCGGCATTCCGTGCCGAATGGCTTCATGACATCGAACGGGCAATTGATCGTAACGCCGTCGCACGCCTCCGGCACGTCACATGCGCCCGCCGCAGCGCGGCATTCGGTGCCGAATGGTTTTACGCCGTCGAACGGGCAATTTTTCGCCGTGCCGTCGCACGTCTCCGCCATGTCGCATACGTCCGTCGAAGCGCGGCATTCGGTGCCCGCAGCGAGCGCCGCGCAGACCCCGTCCACGGCCGCGCCCATCATGACGCTGCACGCCTGACAATCGCTCGGAGACCCACCGCCGCAGGCGTCGTCGCAGCACACGCCGTCGACACAAATGCCGCTCGCGCAATGCAGCCCGGCCGTGCAGGCCTCGCCGTTGCTCTTGAGCTCGCCGAAGAAAAACACGTACGCCGAGCCGGAGGCGTCGCCCTGGTCGTCGTCCCCGTACGCCCCAACGAGCGCCGTATTCTCGGAGAGGGCGACGTCATGGCCGAAGAAGTCGTTCGCCGCCCCGTCGCTGGGCAGGAGCTTGCTCTGCTGCATCCAGGTTGCGCCGCTCCGCACGAACACATACGCCGAGCCGGAGAATGACCCCTGGTCGTCGTTGCGTTGCGCCCCCCACGAGCGCCGTGTCGCCCGAGAGCGCGACCGAGCCGCCGAACAAGTCGCTTGCCGCCCCGTCGCTGGGCAGGAGCTTGGCCTGCTGCGCCCAGACCGCGCCGCTCCGCACGAACACATACGCCGAGCCGGAGTATATCCCCTGGTCGCTGTCGCCCCACGCCCCCACGAGCGCCGTGTCGCCCAAGAGCGCGACCGATATGCCGAAGGAGTCTTCTACCGCCCCGTCGCTGGGCAGGAGCTTGGCCTGCTGCGCCCAGACCGCGCCGCTCCGCACGAACACATACGCCGAGCCGGAGGAGCTCCCTGGTCGTCGTTACCCTCCGCCCCCACGAGCGCCGTGTCGCCCGAGAGCGCGACCGATCTGCCGAAGAAGTCGCTTGTCGCCCCGTCGCTGGGCAGGAGCTTGGCCTGCTGCGTCCAGACCGCGCCGCTCCGCACGAACACATACGCCGAGCCGGAGAATGACCCCTGGTCGTCGTCCCCGTACGCCCCCACGAGCGCCGTGTCGTCTGCGAGCGCGACGGAAAACCCAAAGTGGTGGTCCGCCGCGCCGTCGCTGGGCAGGAGTTTGGCCTGCTGCGTCCAGACCTCGCCGCTCCGCACGAATACATACGCCGAGCCGGAGTTGCTCCCCTGGTCGTCGTCGCCTTGCGCCCCCACGAGCGCCGTGTCGCCCGAGAGCGCGACCGCGAGGCCGAAGTCGTGTTCCGCCGCGCCGTCGCTGGGCAGGAGCTTGGCATGCTGCGTCCAGACCAACGGATCGATCACGATGGGGTACAGAGCCCCCTCGTCCTCGACGTGGATCGCCGCTCGCCCCGCCTCCACCGAGAGCCACGCCGCGAGGCTCTTCCCCTGCGCGTCCTTTACCCACAGATCGGTATAGGCGAGCGCCCTCCGACCCTCGCTGTCCACGAACCGGAGCGCCTCCCCACGGCCGTCGCCGTCCTCGTCCTCGAGCTCGGCGTCGAGCTCCCCGCCGAGCTCGAGCGCGATGACCTTCGGCCCCGCGCAGCTCGGCGGCTCGTCGAGCACGAATCCCTGCTCCAGACCCAGCGGGCCATTGAGGTACCACTCCTCGATCCGCTCGCGCCGATACCGAACCCGGTTGCCCGCCGCCTCGGGCTCCGCCGCGGGCAACGGCGACAGCGCCCCCTCGCAGCCCAGGGCCGCCGCGCGCATGGCCAGAGACCATTCGCGCGACGAGACCAAAATCCCCGACGGGCCCAGCGTCGCCGAGAACCGCTGGGCGTCATTCTCGGCGCGGATGAGCCCCAGTCCGAGGTCCACAGCGACATACGGCTCGGGCGCCGCTCGCTGCACCGCCTCGATGTAGGCGGCACGCAGCGCAGGCGGCATGGACGCCGAGGATTCGGTCGTGGAAGGCGGCGCCGACGCCGAGCCCTCCGTCTTCGGTGGCGCGCTGTCGGCGCCGCAGGCGAAGAGCCAGGTCATAAGAGCGAAAGCGAAGCCGCGACGCCGCCAGCCCCCGCTCTTCCGTTCCGTGTCCTTCATCATCGCAAGCCCTTCCTCGGGATTGTTTACAAAGCTGAACCGGGATGCGGCCGAGGAGTACCACAAGAGACATGGCTCGGCGAGACGCTCAACGTTCGGGATACGAGCGCTTCGAGCCAGCGCGCCCAGATTCTTTCGCTTGACGGGCGCGAGAGACTGCGAAACGCTTCGCTGGTCCTTGAAAGCGCTGCGGCGCTCCTGAACAGGAGATTCCATTGACAAACAGCTCCCGTCATCAAGAAATTCCCAGTTCAATCCCTCTAGAAATTATTATCACGCCCGACGTCGCGTTCGAGAAGGTCTTCTCTTCGACCGCCGCCCGCAAGCTCGGCGAGCTGCAGCGGGATCTGACACCGGTCGTTCAGGAGAAGCTGCCCGAGTTTTGGCAGCAGGTCGGCGTGAGCCTCTCGAGCCAATCCGGATTCACCGCCCTCTACGACGCCATGAGCGCGACAGCGAGCGCATTCGACGGACTCGGCTCGGCGCCCCCTCCCGCCCCGTTCAGCACGCTGCACCATGTTTCAGGGGCGCAGACGTTCTACCAGTATAACGTGAGGTTGTCCTGGAAGGTGGCCACGGCGATCCTGCTGGGCTTGGATCCTTCCAAGGTGAATTACGACAGCCCCGACACGCCCGTTTATGCATCCTGGATCGCCGCCATCACCAATGGTAGCGAGATTCCCGCCCAGATGCTGGAGCCATCCAGCGCCGCCGCCGAACTCTATGGCTGGTGGAGTCCGGACGCGCGCATGGACAGACCCTCGAGCTCGAGCTTCGAGCAGGGCAACGACGATTTCTCCGCCATGTGTCAGATCGTCTCGCTCGCGCCGGAGTGGTACCCGTATGGCCTCGTGCGCTTCAACATCCCCGATGCCACTTCGGTGCAGGTGGTTCGCCCGTCGCCCTATGATGGATTGACGAGCCCGCTTTGGGTGCAGCGCCCGCCGACCCAGCCGGCGCGCACCGGCGGAGCTGCGCTCGAGACCTTGCTGGGCACGACGATGACGCTCGGACAGCTCGGCCCCGTGCAGGCCTATATCGTCACGCCACAGACGACGCAGGCGATCTTGCAAGCCGCGTCGGTCGTGTACTACGCGGAGGACCTGGCGCTGGTGAAGTGGGGCGATACTGCAGAATCTCGGTTCGTGGCCGGTCTTCAGGTCCTGGTCACGGAGCAGTGCCGGGCCGCGCGCGCCATCGCCGACCACGCATTCGCCGAGCTCATCTTGAAGGACCCCATGAAGAAAGACGACGCGGTCTCAGGAGCGAATGCGGGATCGGCCGCCCCGAGCGCGCCTCCGGCTTCGCTGGCGGAGGAGATGGAGCGGTGGGCACGACTCGGTATGCGTGAACATCGCGGGCAGCGATTCCCGTCGGACCGCTTCAGCGAAGAGGTGCATCGGACCAGCAACGCGGTCGCGATTCACCAGGCGGCCACGGATCTCTTGCGGCGCTCCGATCATCCAGACGTGCTCCGGATGATCGTCAATATCGCGAACGTCTCGACGCACCGCCCCTTCTTCGATGCGTTGCTCGAGCGCTTGGAAGGGCGAGGGGTGCCCGATGGACCTGGCCAGCGCAGCGGCACGCTCGCCGGGGATGCATTGCAGCGCCTCGTGGAGGGATTGCCTGCGGGCGACCAGGCGCTCGCGCAGCGGGTTCATGCGGTGCTCGAGCGCGCCGGACGGAGTGATCTGCGCCTGCTCGCGCTCTCCAGCGGCGCGTTGACGGACGAGGTCGAATCGTTGTTCCAGCGGGTGGGAGCTCAACCGGGCGCGGATGCCAACCTGCTCGGTCTCGCCGCCGTGCAGATGGCGCGACAGAGACCCGATCGCCTCCTGGCCATCATTGCGGCGGCGAGAGGCCAGGACGAACCTACGCGGCGGAGAATCACCGCGATGGTGCAGCAAGCCGAGGGCGGGTGGTTTGCGCAGCACGGCGCGGCTCTCGAACAGGCGCTCGGCCTCTCGCCCTGAGCAGCTGGGAGCCTTCGAGCTCTGCCCCCTTCGCGTACGGCCTCATCCGCGACGAGGCATAACCCGGCTCAGGTATCCGCGACGATGCACACCATGTGGATCTCGTCTTCGGCCTCCATGGAGAAGACGCTACGTTCTTGCAGATACAGAATGCAAGCGAACAGGGACGGCGGGGGCGATCAGGGCGCCTTGGCTTTTTCTTCTTTTTCGTAGCGGGCGATCTTCTTGCCAACTTCGAGTCGCCAGCCACCGCCCGCGGGATCGATGAAATCGACGCCCACGGCGTCGCCGCGGTGGAACCGGTCGTTGTGCTTGTCGAGCACCTTGGCGATTTTCTTCATGAGGGCCTCGCGCTCTGCGGCCGGGAGCTTGGTTTGCTCGGGCGTGAGGAAGACGCGAGAGGGGGGCGGGCCTCCGAAGGGGCTCGTGCGCAGGCCGTGCTTCGCCCAGGCGTTGTGCGCGCCGTAGGCCTCGAGCGAGACCCCGAGCCAATCCATCGAGTGGTTCGTCGCGTATTCGTTCCGCACCACGAGCTTCTTGTCGCCCGCGCGGAACGAGACCGTCGGATGGCTCCCGTACGAGACATCGGCGAGGATGAGCGAGTATTTGGCCGCCTTGCCCGGCTCGATCACGCCGAGGGCTTTCTTCACCTCGCGCACCTCTTCGCGGCCCTCCGGGGAGCTGCGCATCTGGCGAAACCGCGCGAACGCCTCGATCGGCGGCGTCGGCTCTTTGCCCGTGTTCTCGAGCGAGCCCGAGAGCGTACGGTTCGAGTGCATCCAGCTCGACATGTTCACCGGGTTCTTCAGGACCAGCGGCGTCGCGGCCGGATCCACGATCCCGATGCCCGACGCGTAGAGCGTCGCGTACGCATTGCCCTGGCTGTCTTCCTCCCGCTCGACCTGGAAATCGATCGGGCCTGCGCGCAGGTGCAGGCGCATCTTTTTGCCCGTCACGATCGGCACGAGCGCGCGCGCGTCGACGAAGACGCGCTCGATGAGCTCCTTCGCGCCCTCGCCGTCGAGCCAGGGCAAGACCACGATGATGTACAGGTCATCCCAGCCCGCGATGAACTGCACGTCCGGCTCCGGCACCATCGCGGCCTCGGCGATCTTTGGCCTGAGCTCGCTCGAGAGTGGGGTGATCTCGGCCCGCCCGAAGGAGAGCGCGCCGGGCGCCTTGTCCGTGACGAAGACCTCTGCGTTGTCGTGGAAGCGGTCGAAGCGCCCGTCCCGCGAGGTGTCCGCGAGGGAGACGAAGGCGACGCGCGTCTCGTCGCTGTCGAAGGTGAATGCGCCGATTGCTGCGAGCGGCCCCTCGAGCTCGGCGAGCGGCTCGCTCGAGCCTGCCGCCGCGAGGACCACGGAATCGGCTTCTTCTCGCAATTCGAAGAGCGTGCCTTTGGGGCTCAAGACGCGGCTCGTTTTGGGGGGCGGGGCTGCGGGCGCCACGGAGTCATCGGAGGGGCCTGCGTCATCCGGCGCGCCCGCGTCCGGGTCCGGCGGCGGAGGCTCTCCGGCGAGACGCTTGGCGCCCGAGCCGTCGAGCCCCGCACGGTAGATCGCGCCCTCGCCCGTGCGGAACAGGAGCCCATCGCCCACGAACGCCGTGAAGAGCTTTCCTGTCTCGATCTTTGCGCCGTCCACCGAGATCGACGCGGGCAGGTCGGTGATGGATTGGTCTTTCACGTTCACGAGCGCGAGGTGCCGGGCGTCGCTCTGGTTCCACCAGTCGCGCACGTCGTCTTTCTTCGGCTCTGCGGGTCGCCTCAGGAGGACGCGCGCGCCGTCGGAGGAGATATCGTGCACGATTCCCTTGGGCGTCAGCTTCACGTCCTCGCCCATGGCGCCGAGCACATGGGTCTCTTCGTCGGCCGCCTCGTACGACCGCAAGGCTGCCCTGCCGTCCTTGGAATCGACCTTGCCGATCGAATAGGCGATCCATCGCCGTGAAACGGCCTGGGCGACCGTGCTGCAGCGGTATCCTTCCGGCGAGATGCGGACGGGCGCTCCTGCGGCTGCGGGCAGGCGGTAGAGCGCTGTCTTCGCGAACGCGTCGCCGAGCTTCTCGTAGTAATCGTCGCCGTCCTCGTCGTCGTCCTGCTTGGGCAGGGCGGGCCTCTGGATCACGATGGCGTCGCCGCCGAGCACGGCCATTGCGAGGATCTCGTCCTGCGTGACGAGCAGCTCCACCGCGGGTCCACCCGCGATGGAGCGGCGCACGACGGCGTTCGTCGGAGGCTGTCGGGAGGCCTCGTCTTTCGGCGGTCTCTCCTCGAGGGTGAAGATCTGCGAGCCGTCTTCGGAGAACATCACGTCGAGCACGCGGGCCTCCGCGCCGGCAAGCTTGCGGAGCGACTGGATGGGCGAGGTCGACGTCGGGGCGGGCGCGGCGTCGCCTGCGTCGGCATCGGGCGTGGGGCCGGGCTTGCTTTTGCAGGCCAGCGCGGGGGCGGCGAGCGCGAGCGCGATGGTGGCAAACCAAAATGTTCGAGCCATGAGAGCCTTCTTTTCGAGAGCCGCGCACGGCGGGAGGGGCCGACGGTGCCAGAGGTCCGGCCGGCGAGGTGTTTCGAGGACAAACGCGCGCGGGGATCGGGGGCAACCTTCATGCCAGGTATTTCCACTCGATCTGGGTCGCGCGAGGGCTTGAGGCAAATAACCTCGTAAACGTGTTCTTGGCGCAACCGTGCGCGGGGCGTGTAGAAGTACGCCCCCGTGACGCACGCGCAGGTCGACTCCGTCAGGTGATCGCTGACGCGTCAAGAGGATCGCTGACGCGTCACGAGGGGCGCTGACGCGTCCGTGTCGCAGACAGAAGGCCGGCGCCAGGCGAGAAGAACGGCTGGTACCCTATCGGCTGCTCGAGAGAATGTGGCACACGACGTGCTGAATGACGAACGCGGAGGTGTGGTTCGTCGCGGCGGCTTGCGCACCATGACGCTCAGGGCGAAGGAGGCACATCGATGGGAAGGGTGAAGATCCTGTTTCTCGGCGCGAATGCGCGCAATACCACGCGCCTCCAGGTCGGTCTCGAGGTCGGCCACGTGAAAGACGAAATTGCGAAGGCTGGCGCCGGCGACTTTCTTCACGTCGAAGCCGAGTTTGCCGTGAGACCCGAACAATTGCAGAGCCATCTGCAGAAGCACGCGCCCGAAGTGCTTCATTTCAGCGGTCATGGCGGTGGGAGAAGGGGGCGCTCGGGGGCTCGGTCGGGCGCAGAGGGAATCACACGAGAATTCATCGACGAGACGGCAGAGCAAGACGCAGGCGCCATTCTGCTGGAAGATCGGGACGGGAACGCCGTGGCGGTGCGCCCCGAGGCGCTGACCACGCTCATCCAGATCGTGCAGCGAGGCACACCCTTGCGCTGTGTGGTGCTGAATGCCTGCTTCACGAAAAAGCAGGCCGAGGATCTCGCGCGGCACGTCGATTGCGTGATCGGCATGAAATGCGCCATCGGCGATGCGTCCGCGATTGCTTTCGCCGTGGGCTTCTACCGGGCGCTCGCCAAAGGCAGCAGCGTCAAGACGGCGTTCGACTTCGGATGCAACGAGATCGACCTGCGGGGCCTTCCCGATGAAGACGTGCCGGAGCTACACCATCGACCCGAGCGAAATCCGGACTCCATCCGATTACGGACTGCCTCGAGGCCATCGCCGCCGAACCTCGAAGGCTCTCCGCCCGGAAAACAGGAGCTCGTCATGCTGCTGCTCGCGGCAAACCCAGATCGGCAGGCGCGGTTACGGAGTGACCGCGAGGTCCGGCAGATCCAGGAGCGACTCTTGAAGACCAATCAGGGCAGAGGCATGGTCGTGCACGTACGCTGGGCCGTATGTCCGGACGATGTATTGCAGGCCGTGCTCGACCTACGCCCGCGCATCGTGCATTTCAGCGGATATGCCATGACGCCCCAAGGGATCCTGCTCGAAGACGATGTCGGCGACACGAGAGCGGTCAGCGGTCATGTGCTTGCCGAGCTTTTTGGTGCCCTGCGGGACGAGATCCGGTTGGTCGTTCTCAACGCGCGCGACTCCCAATCGCATGCGGAGGCAATGATCCGGCATATCGATGCGGCGATCGGGATGTCCCGCTCCATCGAGGACGGTGCCGCAATCGCATTCGCGTCGGCGTTCTACCAGGCGATCGCCTCTGGACTTTCCCTCGGCGATGCTTTCGAGGTCGCCCGGAGCGCATTGCGACTGAACGGCCTGCCCGGTGCAGAGATTCCCATGCTGTTCTCGCGCGCCGGCGTCGATGTCGCGCGGACCATTCTCTTCGAGCCTACCGAGCGCCTCGCCGGCACGGCTTCCGTGCCGCGCGCTCACGATCACGGCATACCGGCGAGGGATGGCCTCGGCGCAGGTGATCGCTTCCGCGGCAGCACGGCGAGCGAGCCTGCCGATCTCCTCGCGACCACGGCCGAGCTCCTCGCGGCGGCTTGTCCGGACGAAGCCTCCTTTGCCGCGCTCCTCGCGCGGGTGGGCGTCTCGTGCGCGCGCATCCCTGCCTTACGCTCGCTCGAGGCGCGGTGCGAATGCCTGCTTCTCGATCTCGCGCACGCGGATCGGGCGCGAGGGCTCGATGTCCTCGCCGACGCGCTTTCCCGCCTCGATCGGCCAGGGATCGCCGCAGCCGCTGCCGTGCGACGCTTCGCGGCCGCCGCCAAGGACAATGGGTCGGATTCGATGGATGCGCTTTGGATTTCGCTTTGCCGCCGCGGCGATGGCTGGATGCTCGAATTCCGGGCACCAGGGCATGCGTGCGGCGGCACGGTTGGATCCACGCGGAGCGCGAGGGTACCGGTCGCCAAAGAGACTGTCATTCAGGTCGACGTCAAGGAAGCGGGCGTGGCCGTGCGCGTCCAGGCCGGGGTCGAGAGCCCTCTGATTGGCCTCAAGGCGCGGGTCTGGACGGGGCTTACCACGCTGTCGAAGCACTTGATGCCATGGTTCGACGAGCGCCTCGGCCCCACGGCCGTCGAGGAACTAACGCTGCTCGAGGCCGCCACGACTTGGAGTGAGCTCGATGCTGCATAGAATGTCGTCGCTGCTGCTGCTGCTCATGTCATTCTTGCCGTCCGCGATCGGCTGCAGCGCCGCGGCGCCGAAACCTCCGGCGCCCGTGCGGAAACCGGTGATGGGCGCAGGGATACCGCTCTCGCAGTTCTCGGTCGAGGTCGTGATCCCCGGCGGCAACCCCTCCTCGGTCGGAAGTCTGCGGCGCGGTGATGTCGATAGCGGCGAACGTACGGCTGATCTGAACGACGGTCCGATCCATGTGTGGATCGCTGCGCGGGCGGCGCATCGAGCAGAGGCCATTTATATGGTGGGCCGCGCAGACGCTGCATGCAATCTGCGAATCTCCGGCTTCTTGGAGGACATCGCAAATGACCCCGCGTTCAAGAGCGCATGGATCACGTACGGCGTCTCGCTGATCAGAGCGGCTGATCTTTCGCAGCAACAGCGCTTGGGTGAGCTGGGTGAGAAGCTCGCCAACACGACGGTGCACGAGGACTGCAGTGGCCAAGTCAAGCTACATCGATTGCGCGCGGATGAGATCCATGCCGCATCCGAAAAGATGCACAAGCTCGCAGGGAAGGTCTTCCAGAGCGCGGAACGAGTGGGCCGGCCCATCCTCTTATGGCATAACGCCTTCGATGGGCTCCCGCGGTTCGTGCCCGTGGCCATGGGCGCCGATGGAGCGCCGCTCACGATCCATCTCTCCCTGGAAGAACTCAAAATTCCGAATGCAGTCTTGCGAGGCCTGACCCTCGACGGGATGACGCGCCAAATTGGCCATCTGGAGGCGGAGGTCGAGCACGTCGAACTGGTGCTGGACCTGTTGCGCCCCGGAGGACAGTACCCCAAGAGGATCGTGTACAAGGGGTCCCAATTCAATGACACTGCCATTCCCGAAATTCGTTCGAGAATCGTGGCCGCGCGGACGAACATCGAGCGCGCGCTCGAATACGAGGAACAAGCCATCGAGGCGACGCTCCTGCTTGGACGCGCCCCTTCCCGCTTCGTTCGGTTCGCGGACTCTCTCCGGCACGCGCGGGCGGAGAATCAGCACGTGCTCGAACGGCTCGACCACATTGCGTCGGGATCGGACGTGCACGAAGTCGTATTCGGTGACGTCGAGTTCGCGGCGATTGACACGACTCCTTCTGCGGGCGCCGTGAAGATACTCGAGGGCCAGCGTGAGACGCTGCGCGCCAAGATCGCTCAGGCCAAGGGTGCCGAGAAGAAGCGGCTAACCAGCCCCATACCCGTGCTCGTGGACGCGTTCCTGCGCGGCTGGCCAGCCTCGTTCGATTCTCGAGAAACGAACGAAATGTACGATCGATGGATCCTGGCCCAGCAGGAGAAGGTATGGGACTCGATCGAAAAGAAGCTGTCGCAAGCGGGCATCACCTTCTCGAAGGCCAGTCATAGTCTTCTTCTATCGAACGTGATGTTTCACGCGCGCCTTTCCGAAGACGAGCGCAGCGTGCTGGTGACGCCGACGTACGTCATGTCCGGCCCAGGATTTCAGGTCGCCGACGTCCGTGCAGGCGTAGTTCGCTACGAATCCGCGTCCGCCGAGCAGAACCTGATTGCACGGTAAGCGGGAGGTCCACCATGTCATCATCGCGGTTTGCATCCTACATTTCGTTCCTCGTTGCATTCCTCCTCGCTGGGCAGCTCTGGGCCGGGAAATCCAGCGTGCCGCCTCTCCGTCCCCCTGTTCGCTCGGCCCCCGCGGGCGCGGCGAAGGTCGAGACACCATTGCCGCAAACGAGCCCGGTCGTCGCGAAGCTGCGGGAGGAGCTGCGCGTCCCCGGCACCAAACCGAGCGAGCTCCCCAGCGCACCGCCGGTCAAGGCCCCTGCGGTCGATGCTGCGGGTGCGACCACGGCGGGGCGTGTGGAGCGGCCCAGTTATTTGTCGCTCGAGCTATCGGTTCGCTCTCGACTCGAATCCAAAGACCCGATCAAAATGGATGCAGCCGCCTTCGAGGCGAAAGGGATCCCCGCAGGCGTACGTCCCGGCACGACACCACCACCGCCGACCGCAACGGTATCTTTCACAGGCAACGAGTTGGTCGTCGATTTTCGGGCGGCTGGGACCGAGATCATCAAGGTGGAGTTGCCCAAGGGAAACATCAACAAGGAAGTGTTGCTCGAGAGGCTGAAGGACGCAATACGGCTACTGCCCAAGGCACTCGAAACCCAGCCGAACCGCATCGACGAAATCGTTTGCACCGAAACGAACTGCTCCGCCGTCATCAGAGGAAAGGCTCTCGAATTCGTGCCGGCCGAACAGACCGAGCATGACGAGCACGAGGCGCCGACCCAGGTCGCGACGAGGTAAGCCGTGCAGCTCGCTCTCCTTGATATTGTGCCTCAGGGCTCGGAGATCGGCGTGCGCTTGGCCCCTCCCGAATACGAGCTCATCCTCAGCGCGGATCGCGTGCGTTCCCGAGCGGAGATGGTCCGGCAAGCCGTATCCCTCCGCCGGGAAGGCGGCGGTCTCGGCGCCTATAGTGGCAGTCCAGATCAGGACATGGCGACGGGTCGCGCAGAGATCGCCTGGCGGATCCTACGTGCTTGGGATGCCGAACATGTCGTCGCGCCGCTGCTCGCGGAGTTGTCCGCGCGGGAGGCGATCGTAGCTTATCCCGGAGCGAGCGAACTCGAGCACTTCAGTTTCCGTGCTTCGCTCCGCGAGATGATCCGAACCGCCGTCGTCGAATCGGATGTATTGATGCGTCTTCCGAGCTTGCCCCTCTGGCACGTTCGCGCATTCGACAGGCTCTTCGGCATCTCCGCGACGAACACGCTTCCACTCGTGGATCCAGCTCGAACCGTCGTGCTGCTCGCGCCGCTCGCGGCCGAGGGCGGATTCCTGCAGCGATTGTCCCGCTTGCCTCGGCCCGTAGCTCGCCGCGTTCTCGAGCAATCTCCTGCGCAACTCCAGCAGATCCAGCGGATCCACACGCTCGAGACTCTATTGCGAGAGCTCGCGCGTGATACCGGTGTCGAGCTCGTGAGTCCAGTGACTCGAGCTGATCTCCTCGAGCACCTCTCGCCTCCTTGCGCTGGCCGATCCTTGATCCTCGTGGCGCATCAGGACGAACACGGTTTGCACCTACACGACGGTCCGCTGGATCTCGGCACGCTTCGCGCTGCGTTCAGCGAGCGGATCAAGGCTGGGGCACCTACGTACGATAGCGTGCTGCTCGCGGTTTGTTTGGCCGAAGAGCCGAGCAACCTCGCCGTCTGTTTCCAGGCTGCGGGCTGCCCGGTCGTCATTTCGCACGGCTTCATCACGTTTTACGGTCGAGTTCTCGCGCTGCTCGCTTGCGCGCTCGAAATCCTCATGCTGCGTGGCCCACGGCCGCTGCCGAGCCTCGTCGACGAGGCTTGGCTCTCCACCTCACCCGTTCGGCTACGTGGGTAGCAAAGGCTGTGTCATGAAACATTTGCATTGTCTCGTGCTCCTTCTGGCATTGACGAACCTCGCCGGTTGCGGTGGTCAAGAGCAGCAGTCCGTCAAATACATTTCCGAGTACACGGTCGATTACCAGCCAGAACAATCGCTTTCGCTGTCGGAGGCCCGGTACGGCTTCAGGACGAAGCTCACGCAGTACAAGTCCTACGGCGAACCAGCCCCCGAGCCGCCTCCGGGCGTGTTCCGCAAGATCCGATACGATGCTCCAGCCGGTAAGCTCGCGGCGTACATCAGCCCCGACCCGCAAGATGGTAAGAAACACCCGGCGATCATCTGGGTCGTCGGAGGCCTCGACTATAACTCGATCGGCAATCTCTGGACGGAATTGCCCGACGACGCTGACCAAAATGCGAGCGATTACCGCAGGGCCGGTATCATCATGATGTTTCCATCGCAGCGTGGTGGCAACGACAACCCAGGCTTCAAGGAAGCATTTTTCGGAGAAGTCGACGACATCATTGCCGCCGCCGATCACCTTGCCAAGCAGGAGTACGTGGACCCCAATCGCATCTACCTGGGCGGTCATAGCTGTGGCGGCGCGCTGGTCCTTCTGGTGGCCGAGTCGACCGCTCGCTTCCGCGCCGTCTTCTCCTTCGGACCGATCGACGATATAACGCGCTGGGGCCCGGGGATCATTCTATTCGATACTTCGGACCCACGGGAGGCCGAGCTTCGGGCGCCGATACGCTGGCTACACTCGATCCAGAGTCCAGTGTTCGTGCTCGAAGGCACCGCGGGGGGTAACGTTCGTGCGCTTCACGCCATGGCACGAGCTTCCAGAAACGACAACGTTCATTTCTACGCAGTGGAGGGAGCGGACCATGGCAGCATCCTCGAACCCACGAATGCGCTCATCGCGAAGAAAATCTTGCGCGATGTCGGACCGACGACCAACCTGACCTTCGATGAGGAGGAGCTCAATCGTCCATTCGCGGAATGATGCTTGAATCGAAAGACCTCGCGGCGGCAGCAGAGAGCCTCGCTCACAGCCGGCTTCGTGTACCTCTCGTGTATCTCGAATGATGGGATGAGTTCTACCTCGAGCGGTTCTATAACCACGACCGGCGGCACTCGTACCTGGGGTACCTCAGCCCGGTCGAGTTCGAATGGAGAGCACAAGTGGCCGCGTTCGCGGCATAGTCGGTTTGTCCACAGCCGCGGGGGAAGATCAGTCCGCCTCCCTCAGAGGAACATGATCACCGTGCATTACGGCTCCCACGGCAAACCCCGCAAGAACGGCCGGATCTACCACATCCCGACACGCCTCGAGGGACTCGACCGAGCGGTACGCTCACCTCGCGCCGGGGGCTCTGCTCGCCCCCGCCGCCCGCCTCGATCTATCCAGATCTATCCACCGGCGGGACGGCGAGAGGAGCTAACCCCACGGAATCACTCAGCACCCCCGGCAGGAATTGGACCTGCGACCTTCGGTGTAGGAAATGCGTTCGGTGCTCTGAACAGGGGGGCTGTCGCCTTTTCGCGAGGGGGTGCGGAGGGGGCTGGTGGAGAGCCTGGAACGCCCTCGGGGCGATGACGCTACTCGCCACGACAGACGCCGCCGACAGCGCTGACCGCGACGTCGGCCTCGCTGTGGTCACCCCGTCCGACGACCAGCCCAGCGCGTAGGATGGCAGTCTTGATCAGGGCGTCACCAACCGGCGCCTCTGATGTGCTCGCGCGGTGCTGGCATCGTGAAGGTGCGGCACGTCGGCACGAAATCTATGACGCGTACATAGATGGATGGCGCGACACTGTGGTTCACAGCATCGAGGGGTTCGTCGCTTCGTCCTCGATTTGGCCGAGGATAACCGCCATGCAATCATTCCCCTTGACCACGCCTGACATCGGGAGTATTCGCTCGCCCCGAACACAGGAAAAAGAAAGGCATATCTCATGTTCAGCACTCGAACGTCTCTTACCCTTGTCGCCATTGTGTTTTTCGGACTGTTTGGTGCGGGTTGCGATAACAAGCCCGCGGCGGAGGGCGCCAAGCCCGGAGAGGCCAAGCCGGAAGGCAAGGCCGAGCAGAAGGCCGAAAAGAAAGCAGAGCCCGCAAGTGCCAAGGTCGCCTCCTGCAACGTGATCAAGACCGAAAGCATTTGCCGGCAGTTCGGCGATGAGAACATCTCGGCGGCCGGCGAGGACTTCCTCAAGAACATGTGTACCGGCGAATTCAAGATGGCGGCGTGTCCGGCAGACAAGCGCGTTGGATCCTGCGCGACCCCGGAAGGAACGAAGATCTACTACAACGACGGCCCGCTCCCCAAGGCGGCGGATGCGGCGGCCAAGGCGTGCAAAGAGGGGGTGCCCGCAGGGGAATGGAAAGCGGGACAGTGAGCAGGGCAAACAACCTGCCCTTTCCGACCGGCGCCGCGTAGCTTCCCATCCACCAACTTCGTCCGACGCCGGCCCGGTTTTGCGGTGCGCGTCGCAGCTTGTTTTACCTGCCACGCCCCCGCCGAGCCGCCCCCGCCTCTCAACGAGACTGCCCCCAACGCCTGCCGCTGGCTAGGCCTCGCACCGAGCAAATCCTGACTGCGCACGGCTGCACAAGCTTTGCTCTGGAAACGGGACCGAGAAACCCCATCATCAACAGAAGGCCCTATCACGGCCGCCTTCACGCCTTTGGCTTCGTGAAGGGCAGCAAGCGGCGGGGTTGTCGATGAGCAGCTTGCGCAGCTCGGCGTCGATCAAGCCCACCTTGCGGAAGCGCGGCACGACCCGCTTGAGGATGTGACCATAGCCCCAGCCGCGCCGAACCGGGGCATCTTGCTACTTTCGTTGTATTGCGTGGGCCGAACGCCGTTTTCGCCGAGGCACGGGGAGCGGCTAGACGTGGACCGTGCCTGGGCTTCAGGGCGTCGCGGCCGAGGCTTCGTCTAGCAGCTTGTCGAAGCACCCGGCGGCGAACTTGCTCCGGACGGCGTGGAGCTTCGCGCGCGCTTCTCGTTCGGACGCGTTGCGACTGGCCCATTCCTTTCGCATCTGCGGCTCGAGCTGCGCCATCCGTCGCTGCGCGCGCTCTCGCTCCGAGGGGGACGTGGAGGGGTCCCGCACCGCGGTCTCGAGCTGGTCGTATTCGGCAGATACGCCGTATCGGACGCGTTCGCCCATCCAGGTTTCGGTTCGCCGGTAGGTCGGGTCGGACAATCGCGCGCAGAGCGTCGGCTCGTCGACCGCCCTCGGCGCAATCGTGGTCATCCCGGTGAACAAGGCCTTCGCCCTATCCGCCGGCAGAGGCGTGAGCTTTCCAAAGACGTAAGATCCGTAATGGAGCCAGACGTCGACACCCTTCGAGCGCCCGTCGAAGTCGGTGATGGCGAACGACCACGCGCCGAGCACGTCGCCGGTAGCCGTGTCGGCGAACCCGACTTCATACGCCCCGGGGCCATCGACGTGGCGCGCCTCGAGCGCGAAGGCGTGGCTCGCCCGGTTGTCCGCCAGGTTGTGGGCGCGGAACGAGAAGTTCTCGTCCTGCACGACCTGGCCATTCCGGCGGACGATCGCGCGGTACCCGCGCGGCTCGTCACGGAGATCGAACGGCACCCAGGCGACGACGTGCGTTTCGCGCACGTACCCGAAGTCCGTTCGGCTCGACGGCTTCACCGTGAAATCGCGCTTCGCGTCGTAGGCGGGGACCTGGACGAGCTCGAACGTCGCGGTGCTGAGCACCTCGCTCCCGGCGCGCACTTCGAGCGTGTACGGGCCTTTTTTGGGGTCCGGGACCCGCCACGCGCAGGCCCCCTTGAAAAAGGTGAAGAAGACGCTGTCGCACTTCCCGTTCGCGCCCGCGATCGGGATCGAGGCCAAGAAACCATCGGGACCACGGAGCGTCCCGACAGCGTTGGCCGCGCCTGCGGCATCGTCGAAGAGGATGGTCGCGACGATCTCGCCGTTCACGTAGTCGATCTCCGCCGGGATGATGGCGGCGTGGGGCTTGGCTGCGTTCGCGTCGATCGGCCCCTCCGCACCGCGCGAGGAAGCGCCGAGCACTCCGCAACCGACGAGACACATGAGGGCGAGCGAGGAGAGGACGCGCGAGAGCATCGGGAGCGCATTACGCGCGACCAGCGTCGGCGTCCAGCGGAGCCTGCCTGGTCCTTCCACCGGGAAATGCCAGTCCCGGCCAGTGGCAGTCCACGTCCAGGACCAGTGGACTCGGCGTGGCCCCCTCGGCGAACGTGGGGCGGGCTCCTGCTCGGTGGCGAGCTGCCCGCGAACGAGCCTGTCGAGCGCACCGTGAGCCGTGCGGAGACTCACGCTGCACCCAGGGGTCGCATCCCAGCAAGGTCCACTTTTGGGGCGCTGCGCAAGTCAATGGAGCGCCGGGCCATACGCGCCGGCGATTGGGGGGACGGAGGCGCTGCTCGACGGGGTGCGGGCGCGGAAGTTCGGGCGGCTTTGGCGGGTGAAGTTTTCGGAAGCGTGGGGCGCGCCTTGAGCGCCCGGAAAGGAGCGGGGTCATGGCGGTCCGGAAGATGACGCGGCGCGGGAAGATGTTTCTGTTCATCGATCTTCGATATCGACGAGCGGATGGCAGCAAGGGCCGATTCCGCCGGGACGCGAAGGGGCAGACGATGGCGGCTGCGCGCGAGGAGGAGAAGCGATACCTCCTGAACATCGCGCAGCACGGCGAGCCGTATGCGCCGGGCGAGGCGGAGGCGGGCGCGGTGCCGCGGTCGGGGAAGACGTTTCGGGACGTCGTGGAGGAGTATCGGGCGACGTTCATGGTGACGGAGCTCAAGGTGTCGTCGCGGCGGGGGTATGCGGCGCTGCTCGAGGGGACGCTGCTGCCGAGGTTCGGCGAGCTCGCGATCGGGAAGGTGGACGGCGCGGCGGCGGCGCAGCTCGACCTGGAGCTGTCGGAGCGGGGGCTCGCGCGGGCGACGCGGAACAATGTGCAGGTGGTGATCCGGTCGGTGCTGCGATTCGCGGTGGCGCGGAAGTATCTGCGCGCGATGCCCGAGGGGATGTCGCGGCTCAAGGCGGTGGGGCAGAGCATTCTGGAGATTCCGTCGGACGAGGAGGTCGAGCGGATCCTCGCGGCCGCGAGCGAGCGGCATCGGGTGAGCTTTGCGTTGATGGCGTACGCGGGGCTAAGAGGCCGAACGAGGTGCGGGCGCTACGGTGGCGGGATGTGCGGTTGCGGCGGGATGGGGAGGTCATGGGCGGGTTCGTGAGCGTGCGGGAGGGGCGGTCGCAGGGTCTTCGCGAAAGGGGCCGACCCCGAGCGGCTCGGCAGGGTCTTCAGGGCAGGTCGGAGGGGAACGGCTGGGCCGTGACGCTCGTCCCGGAGCGCATGTAAAGGAGATCGAACCGACGCCGGGTGAACCGGAATCCGCTCGCCGTCCGCACGTACTCATCGCTGTAGACGCCGCCCACGTTGGTGTCGACGCCCTCCAGCACGCCGAACTCGCTCAGGTACCAGCGCCCCGTGGCCCGCTGGGGGTGCGCGTCCGGAACGAGCTCGACGGTGCCGGAGTGGACCGCCTGAATGATACTGCTCCACTTGTTCAGGATGTCGGCCAGGAACGTGACGATGTTGTCGCGGCCGACGACGTGATGGCCGGGGATGTCGAGCACCGCGTCCGCCGTGAGGAGGTGGTGCATTTCACCCATCGCCTTGCGGTTCACGAGATCGGCGAACCTGGCAACGAGTTCGTGGGCCTCGAACTTTTGCCTGATATCAGCGTTTTTGGACATGGGTCACCTCATGACATCGTATGTTGGCATCAATCCCGCGGCGCCGACGCGCATGACAACCAGCTCGGTCATGCGCCATTCAAAACGGGGGCCGCGCGCGAGATATAGATAGGATAGCACCGTCCATGGCGCACGCGGCACATGAAATCCCGCGTCCGGACATTGTTTGACCTAGATTCGGTTACAAAGTGCAGGTGGTGATCCGATCGGTGCTGCGATTCGCGGTGGTGCGGAAGTACCTGCGCGCGATGCCCGAGGGGATGCCGCGGCTCAAGGCGGTGGGGCAGAGCATTCTGGAGATTCCGTCGAACGAGGAAGTCGAGCGGATCCTCGCGGCCGCGAGCGAGCGGCATCGGGTGAGCTTCGCGCTGATGGCGTACGCGGGGCTGCGGCCGAACGAGGTGCGGGCGTTACGGTGGCCGGATGTGCGGCTGCGGCGGGATGGGGAGCTCGTGGGCGGGTTCGTGAGCGTGCGGGAGGGGCGGTCGCACGCAGTTCCGGAGGTTGGATGGCTTCACCGCTCGGCGCACCGCCAAGCCCAGAAGGGTGAGCCGAGCAGGAGCAATCTTCGGGGCCGCGACTGTACCAGATCTGCGGCACCAAAGTTTGTCAGCACCTGACAAACCGTTACGTTCTGGGCGTCGTCTTCATTGGTCCACGATCATGGGTAGGCCCAGGCGCGCCGCGTCCTGGAGCGCTGCGCGGAGCGTCTCGACGGCGCTCGCCGCCCTTGTCGACCACGGCCTGCTCGACAGCTCCTGAAGCGCCCGCGGGGTCGAACCCACGCGCCGCTCGAAGGGCGAGCTCATCTCAATCGGCGCTGCGAGGTCGCACGGAACCAGGAGCGTCATGCCAAGGTGCACCACTGCCGAGGGCGCGGTGCCGAAGAGGCCGAAGGGGCCGCGTTTCCGAGGTCGCGCCGCCTCCTCCAGCAGAGCCTCGTACGACCCCGGATCGACGCGGTGAAAAGCGGGCTCCGCGGCGGAGCGCTCGTCCCACGAAGCGTCTCCGATCGCGGGGAGGGCGCGCAGGTCGCCGAGCAGCATTTCCAAAATGGCCTCGCGCCGGGCAGGTGCGTCCGGACCGCCGAAGGGTGTGTCCTTCGGGATCTGCAGCATGCCGTGAGGGCCGAGCAGCGAGTAAGGCAAGCCCGCATCCCACGCGGTCCGCATCGCAGGCGAGATGAAGTCACCAGCGATATAGCGGCTGAGGGGCATTACCATGAAGTCGATGGCCATCTCCAGCCTCTTCGGCGGACCCGACCGATTTGTCAAGCGCATTCTCCACCGGCTTACCGTGTGATCCGGTCGGTGCTGCGATTCGCGGTGGCGCGGAAGTATCTACGCGCGATGCCCGAGGGGATGCCGCGGCTCAAGGCGGTGGGGCAGAGCATTCTGGAGATTCCGTCGGACGAGGAGGTCGAGCGGATCCTCGCGGCCGCGAGCGAGCGGCATCGGGTGAGCTTCGCGTTGATGGCGTATGCGGGGCTAAGGCCGAACGAGGTGCGGGCGCTTCGGTGGCGGGATGTGCGGCTGCGGCGGGAGGGGGAGGTCGTGGGCGGGTTCGTGAGCGTGCGGGAGGGGCGGTCGCACGGGGAGACGCACACGCCGAAGACCGGGCAGCGGGAGGTGCCGGTGGCGCCGGAGCTGGGGAGGTTGCTAGCGGGGATCGAGGGGCGACGGGTGCGGGGCGGGAGGAGTATGTGGCGCTGAATGAGCGGGGGCGGGCGTGGGGGCAGTACGGGATCGTGCAGGCGTTCGAGAGGGTGCGGCGGAAGGTGGGGGTTGGGGGGTGGTCGGTGTATTGTTTGCGGCACTACGCGATCACGATGTGGTTGCGAGTGGGCGTGCCGGTGCACGTGGTGCAGAGGATGGCGGGGCACAAGCATCTCGCGACGACGCAGCGGTATGTGCATCATCTGAAGGAGGATCTGGAGGAGGCGGGGAGGAGGTTGGCCGTATCTCCTCGCGCAGCCACGTCTTGCTCGACGCCCGCAGACGTGGCAGGGCGCGGCCGGCGCGTTCCCGGGACTGCCCGGTTCGTCGCAAGCGATCAATACTCCGAGCAGTCCAGTGCCCTCGTCGCGCCGCCTTCGGCCCGGACAATGCGGCATGCCGTTCGCCTTGCGCTATCCCTGAGCCGCGACCTCATGCGGCAGCGCGATCCTCTCTCCGCGCAACGCCGCCATGACCGCCCTACGTAGGTACGCCTTCGGGTCGAGCCCGCAGAGCTTCGCGCTCTCCACGTACGAATAGAAAAGCGCAGCCACCTCGGTCCCACGCTTCGACCGTGACCCGTAGTGATTCTTGCGCCCGACCACGACGCCGCGTTCGGCTCTTTCGGTGTGGTTGTTGTCCAGCGGTACGCGCGGATCCACCAGGAAGCGCGTGAGTCCGCTCCACATGCCCGCCATGTATTGGATCGCCTTGTCGAGGCTGCTCCCAGGTACCACAGCCGTCGTCGTGGCGAATTCCTGGATTCGGTCGATGATCGGCCTCGACACGTTTTCCCGCAGCGCACGCCGCTTCTCGTCGCCCGCGGCTCCTGCCTCGCACTCCGCCTCGACCGCGTACAGCCCGCGAATCAGCCCGAGCACGGCCTTCGTCGCTTCGGGATAGGACTTCTCCGCCTCGATGAATTCACGCCGCACGTGAGCCCAACAATGCGCGAGCTTCGTCTTGGCATTCTCCCCCTTGGCCAGCGACTTGTAAACCGCGTAGCCATCGCACATCACGACGCCCTCATAGCCGCCGAGCACCTGCTTCGCCTCTGCGGACGAGCGACCTTCGAGGATTCGATAAGCCACTGCATCCGGCGCGACAATCGACCACGCGTGCCATCGAGACGGCTCATTCTTGCCAAGCAGCGGCCACCGCGTCTCGTCGGCCCCGATGACCGGCTGGCTCAGGACATGGCGCACGAGCGCCTCGTAGCCCGGCGAAAGGAGACGTGCCAGCCGCTCGATCTGGTCCCATAGCGTCTGCGACTCGACGAGCAGCCCCTCACGCCGCATCTTGCGCACCTGGCGCTCCAGGGGCGCGTGATCGCAATACTTCTCCGTCGCCACCTCGACGGCGAAGTCGATCGAATACCGTGCGCCCTCGAAGAGCTTCATCGGAGCGGGCGCCGTCTCGACGCAGCCACCGCAGCGGCACCGATACTTCTGCCGCTTGTGCTTCTTGAGCTCGAAGCGCCGCGGGACGAAATCGATCTCCTCGGACTCCTCGAATTGCCCCTCCCACGCCTCGAGCGCACCGCCGCACGAGCCGCAAACCTTGTCCGCCTCGTCGAGCTCGTGCACGACCTCCACGATCGGTAATGATGGCTGCGCTTTCGGGCCGTGGCCCTTCTGCGGTGGCTTCGGCGGTGTTGGCGGGACGTCTTGCTCATCGCCACCACGCCGCTCCGACTTCTCGCCGAAGAGCAGGCGGTTCTTTTGGGCAATCTGCTGCTCGAGCTCGGCGATGCGCAGCTTGAGCTGCTCCGGATTGCCGCCCTTGAGCGCGAGGAGTTCGGCGGTCAGCTCGATGATCTTCTTGGCGAGCTTCTGGTTCTCCCGCTCGAGCAGCAGCGCCGCTTGTCGGAGGACTTCGGGGTCATTCTCGGTATCGAAACGCATCGGGTCTCAGACCCTATATGTCGTCAGACCCCTCGAATGTACCGACGGTCCGCAAAAAAAGCTCAGCCCCAGCGCAAGACCCGATTGGCGGGTGTATACGCCGGCGGCGAGAGCGGCATTCGCCCGATGAGCTCGCTCCCTTCGAGCAGAAGCGCGAGCTCGCTCGTGGTGAGCACGAGCGGGCCGTCCCCAGGTCGCGCCCACGGTGCCGCGAATCGCCCCTTCGCGAGCCGCTTCGAGAAGAGGCAAAGCCCCGTACCGTCCCAAAACAACACCTTGGACCGCTGGCGGGACCGGCTCACGAAGAGGAATATCTCACCCGACATCACGTCGCGGCGCATGCCCTGCGCGACGAGCGCCGTGAGCGTATCGAACGACTTGCGCATGTCGACCGGCTCTCGATACGCGTAGACCCTGACCTGCCGCGTCGAGCCGATCACGACAGCCTCCGGAGCAGCTCGGCGAGCGCGTCGAGGTCGAGTCCCTCGACACGTAATCCCGAGCGGTGCTGCACGACGAAAGGTCCGCCTGCCCGCGTCGCCGGGACGTCAATGATTTCAACGGGCGAAAACCCGGCAGCCGGCAGCTCCGGCGGCGCCGCGCCCTTGGCCCAGCCGTACAACGTCCGCCAGTGCAAGCCGATCTCGGGGCCGATCTCTGCGATCGTCGCGCCCTCGTCACGCCGCGACCAGAAGTATTCGATCGCGCGACGACGCACCTGCTCGGGGTACGCCCTCCCTCGTCCTCGACCCTCGCTCCGCTCGATCTCCGCACGAATCGCCGACGCTCGCTGATGGTTTCGCATCGGGTGCTCCCTTCGGGGCACCAGCGTCGGAGCCGCAAGCCGTCGGTGTCACGACGGGGCTCGGCGAGGACTTACGAACTCGCGCGCGGGCGCTCCGCGGCCGAGCTTTCATGCCGAGCATCCCACGAGCGCAACCCGTGGGGCTCGGGGATTGGCTTGTGTGAACATCGGCGTCCTACTCGTCCGGCCGGGCGTAGGCGTCTTCCTCAATGGCCCGCCGAAGCCGCTTGCGAGCGGCTCGCACGCGCGCATACGCCCGCTCCGCCGTCATACCGAAGTCACGCGCGATTTCGGCGATCGTTTCGCCATACAGATCGTAACGAACCAGGAATTGCCGCTCCACCTCGCCGAGCGCATCGAGCCCGCGGCGCACGATCTCACGGACCTCCGGATCGGCTCCTGTGGAGAGCTTGTGGATCCCTGCCTCCCCATCGAGTACCTCTCGGCGGCGCCGTCGGTAATTAACGACGACGCCTCGGGCGACCTTCACGAGCCATGCTCTTGCATCGTCGCGGAGCTCCTCGGCATGCCGTATCGCGATGACAAAAACCTCTTGGTGGAGATCCTCGAGCGTCTGACCACTGAAACCAAGCCACTGCAACTTCGCACGAATCATAGCGGAGTGTGCCACGTACAATGCCTCGATGCGCTTCCGGTGCGGCAGCGATAGGGAACTTTCGGACATCGCAATTCACCCGAGCCGGATCGGCCGCACGTGGATTGGAGCATCCACATCCCCGCGCCAGTACGGCTCCACGTAGATCAGCCGCCGCAACGAAAACCCAGGTCCATGCGGCTGCATCTTCCAGTGCCCCGCAACGAGCGTCTGCACGCTCAAGTTGCGCTTCCGCCCTTCGAGGTAATCCCGCACAGCCGGCCGGAAGTCCTTCTCGAGCGGCTTGCCCACCCGAAAGATCATCGTTCGCGGCACCTCACCCCCGCGCCGTGCATCGGCCTTCCTCCTCCGGCCCCGCGAGCCCGCCGGAGCTGGTGCGCGCACGCGCGCGGGATCGCTCATCGCGAGACACGTGTTGACGATGAGCCGACCGATCAGCGCCGCCACACGCTCATCGCGCTCGGTCACCGTCATCGGGAAGATCGACATCTCGGTGAGGTCGTGCTCGGGCAACGAAGGCGGCAAAAGCTGGGCCGTCGTCACCCCGAAGCGCCACAAACACGCAGGCGATGCGGTCCACGCTGCGTAAGCCCACTTCTCGCTCTTGGGCTCGTGATGGACGAGAACGACACGCACGGGGGACGGCCCCTGCTCCGTGTCGATCGTGAGCAGCCCATTCGGCACCTCGATCAAGAAGACACGGAATGGAGGGCGCACGCATGCCAGCACTTCCTCGGTCACGGTCGTGGCAAGCAGGGCAGCGGCGTACGTCTCTGGGAGCTGGATCTCTGGATACCCGCATTGGGCCACCGAGGGAGGCTCATCAGGGCGATCTGGCCGTCATAGCAGGAGGCCATCGTCTCGATCGTGAGGACGAGATCGAACTCGCGTTCCTGCGCGGGACCCCGGGGCAAAAACCGGGGCTCGCGGAGTGCATCCATCAGCCCTGGGTCGTCCTCCATGAGCGCCTCGGCAGGGATGCGATCCAGAGCACGACGCCACAACAGAACGGCCATCTCGAGCAAAAATTTCTTCGTCGGAAGCTGCAATTCAGTGTTCTCCATTCAACTGCTTGAAACGCGCTACGAGCCGGCGATGACGCAATCGGCGTACGATCACAACGAGGCCAGCGAGGAGAGTGCCGCCAGGCAGGACCACGAGCGCCACGATGGCCAGTAGGCGCCAGATATTCTTCCGGCGGCTCACGTCTCGATACCTGCAACCAACGCAGCAATGGCTGGACTGGCGGATGCAAGCGCCCGCGCATGCTCACGGGCCCACGCGCCGATCAGCGCCCCGGGGGGCCGCCCCGTTGCTTTCGCGAGCACCGCCACGAGTTGTCGGTCGACCTCGCCCAAGCCCTCCAAGAGCGGATCCGAGGCCCCTCCGATCGAACTCGGCCCACCGTCGGTGCCGTCCGCACGCATGCGCGCACCGCGCCGCCGCCCCCCGGGCGCGGGGAGCTGGGCCCCGTAGTACCCCGGCGGGCGCACGTTCGACGGCCAGGAATCGGGCCGCGGGAGCCCCCCGCGCCCCTTCGGCGCCACGGCCCGAGCCCGAGCTTCGCCCCGATCTCGTTCGCCTTCTGGCAGAACTTCGGCCCGTGGCCCTTGTAGCCATTCTCCAGGTCGTCGAGGAGTTCCGCCTGCCAGGCGTGAATCATCTCGTGAAGAAGGACATCCAGGATATACAGGAGCCCGTGCTGCTCACACCGTGGAGCGATGCGAATCCGGCTCGGAATCCCGTGGACGTCCTGCGCGACGTAATCGCCCTCAGCCCGCGGTGAAGCGGGCGTAGTCATCAGGATGAGGGACTGCTTCAGCGCACCGTCGAAATACTCGGCGTTGTAGGCGTCGAACGCCTCGTAGAGCGCCCGCGGAGCCTCGCGGCCGTCCTGCTGCACGAGCTGCCGGACGGCGTGGGCGGGGGCGCGGGGATCGACGCGGTCGCGCTCGGCTGAAATTCCCCTTTGAAAGGGACAGGTGCGATCCGCCATGGCCGAAAACCTAGCGGCGAGGACGGATCGTTCAACTGTACAGTTGTGCTATTTATCGTCCAGTGCGCCCGCCTGCCGCAACGCCTTCATTAGGTATTGCTGTACGTCCATGTTTTCCCGCTTGGCGCTGGCCTCGACCTTCCGGCGCACATCCCACGGCAATCTCTCTTCGAGAATTTGCCGGACGTATCGCCGGATCGGGATATCGAGCTCCACAGCCTCCCGCTTGAGCTGCACCCTTAGCTCGCTCGGCACGTCGACCTTGAGCGCCCTCAGCGAAGCCTCGTAATCCGATCTTTTTGATCCGGACATGTAGCGCGCCTACGCCAATCTTAGGCGCGAATTGCCCTTCGAGAAGAGGGGAGAGAAAGAAGCTTCCGGGACGGATTCAAGGTCGGACGTCTTGTCGTCGTCAGCGACGTCCCCGTATCGCGTTCTGGGCGCGTAAGTAAAGCCTGTTCCATTCCTGATACAATGCCGGAGCTCGGGCTAACCGCTCCTTCCACACATCATCAACGGCCTTCCTCGCATCCCGCTCCCCAAGGCCATATCGGGCAAACGTCTCTTCCGCGCTCGCTCGGGCCGCCGCCAGCTCGGCACAAAGCGCCGCATACCGCTCGAGCGACAGCTCCGGGACCTTCCGCTCCGGCTCCGCAGTTTCCCTTGTCGGCTTTCTGAGGTCCGCCGGAAGCTCAAACGCCACCGTCCGAGCAAAATCCCTCTCCAGATCCTTCCCATCCCCCTTCCGACTCGCGAGCTCCCGCATGAACGGCAGCGCCTCAACCTTGGGCATGCCGGTAATCGGTGCCGTCGCTGCGAGCCCCTGCGCACCTGGGAGTTCCTTCGCATTCCCTGCCGCCGCCCCCTTCTGTCCCGGCGGCTCTTCCCCGAACGGCAACGCCGGCCCCCGCGGCACTGCGACCACCGGCGCCGTCTCCCCCAGCTCCCGCGGCACCTCCACCCCCCGGCCCTCCCCGAACGGCAACGCCGGCCCCCGCGGCACTGCGACCACCGGCGCCGTCTCCTCCAGCTCCCGCGGCGCCTCCACCCCCCGGCCCTCCCCGAACGGCAACGCCGGCCCCCGCGGCACTGCGACCACCGGCGCCGTCTCGTCGAGCCCCGCCCCCTTCGTCGCGCTCACCGCTGCCTTCGCCCCCGCCTGGAACGGCAACGCCGGTCCTCTCGGCACATCCAGCGCGAGCGATGTCTCGGCGAGCCCAAGGGACGACGGCGCCTTCTGCACGGCCCCCTCCGCCTGTATCTTCACTGCCCCTTCCGACCCCGCAAACGGCAACGCCGGCCCCCGTGGAACATCCACCACAAGCGCCGTCCCGCTCAACGATTCCGCCGTCCTCGCGGGCTTCGGCTCAGGCACGCTCGCCGTCAGCGGCGGCGCTCCGTCGACGAACGGCAACGCCGGCCCCCGCGGCACGTCCAGCGCGAGTGACGTCGCCTGGAGCGCCTCCACGCCCCCGGGCTGGGGCAATGGCGGTAGCCGCAGCGGCGCCGGGCTTGGCGCAACGTCAGGCTCAACCTGCACCGCCTTCTCCGCAAGCCCGCGCAAAACCCCCCGATGCGCCTCCAGCCATCGTCGACGCACGACCGACGTCGGCCCGTCGTCGCTCGCCTTCACGGCCGTAGCTTCTGCCGCAAGACGCCCTTCCGCGACGCGCGATCTCCGCAGCACCTTCGGCTCGACCTCGATCCGCGGCAGCCCTCGCGGCGCGCGTGCCAGCTCAGCGAGCTTCTTCCCGATCGACGCATCCTCCTCGAACCGCCGCGCCCACCGCCGTTCGAGCCGCGCCACGTCATTCAATCCGAGCCCTGCCCCCGCGAGCAGCCCGATTGGATCCGCGCTCTTCGTATACGCATGCAGAAAGCTCACCCAGGCCGCAGGATCGTCTTCGAGCGGTTTTACCCGGCGCCCGAGCCAATCCTCGGCCCTGGCAAGCTCGTCTCCGAATTTTCCGAAAAGCGCCGGGTCACCCGCGAGCTTCTTCTTCCACGCGACATCCGCCTTCTTCCAGGCCTGAGCCTTGATACCCTCGACGCCGAGCACCTCGTCCAGGGCAAACCCCTCTGCGAGCGCCGCGCGCACGGCCGCGTAATGTGCGAGCGACACACGATGCAGGATCGAGGCCGTGGTAACGCTGAGGCTCGGTGCCGCGGTCATGGCGCTTCACTCCCCAACGAGCACCGTCCCGGCGCTGATCACGTTCCCGTTCGGCGCATCGACCGGATCGTTGCACGTCATCACGGCGCTCGCGTTCGTCGCCGCTGGCTTGTTGTTGATGCGCACGCGCGAGCTCCCCACCTGCACGGTCCCCTTGTTCCCCGGCGGCTTCTGGAACGGCCCTCCTGCGGGCACGTGTGCCGGTGCGTTCGTCGCCGTGCTCCCCTTCGTCGCGGCAGGCTTGTTCTCGATGAACACATTCCCGCTTAGGTTCCCGTCGAGCGCCCCGCTGAACGGCATGGGCGTCGGCGTCGGAACCGGGCCCCCTGGCGTCGGGGTCATGACGATGTGCGTGTCGACGCCCACGACCTGATCGCCCTTCTTCGCGACTGGCTGTCCGAACGTCAGATTCGCAGGTTTCATCCCCATTCTCGTCCTCGACTCGCTATCAGAACCAATCGAACAACCGCGCCCACCCCGTCCGCTCCGAAGCCCTGCGCGCCTCTTCCTTCGCCAGATCCTCCGCCGCGGGATCCTCGCCGACCGGCTCCGGAATCGTCGGTGGGATGATGATGATCCCAGCGGCCGGGTTCGGGGGAGGAGGCGGTCCGCGGCCGAAATCTTCGAGCGGGCCAAGGTCGTAAATGACCTTGCCTGCCGCGTCGATCGTGGCTGAAAGGTGTCCTTCCGGCACGGACTTCACCGGACCATTCGTCATGACTGGATACACCGGTCGGAACTCGGACAGCGCCTCGACCTGCGCATCTTCCCCCGTCATCTGCTTCCAGTAGTCGCGCACCTGGGAGAAGACGTTCCTGCCAATGTTGGGGCTACGCATGTGGTAAAAGCGGTGCACCGCCTGGATCGCAAGTTCAGCGTCGCCCTTCTCCGAGGGAAGCGGCGCCGTGAGCCGTGGCCGGGCCAAAGGACCTTGCGCCCACGCGACCACGTCGAATTTGTCCCCTGTCCAGTGCTGCAGATGCGCGATGAAGGTGTAGAGCGCCCCCGTCTGGATCTTGTCCGCCTGTGGAACCGTGCCAGTGGTGCTCAGGAACGCATCGCGTTGCGCATTGGTGATGGTCGCCCGCGTCAGATCGTCGCGCGCTGCCTGCACCCACATGAAATGCAGTTCGTCGGTGTTGTGGATGACCCGCACCGCCTGCCCAGGTGTCTCGCCCGGCCCCGGCGCAGCCTTGGACCACCGCTTGTTGAGGTCGTCCACCCAGACGGTCCCCTGCTCCGTATCGACGACGTAATACCGGCCGGCGTCGTACATGAAACCGCAGAGGTAGAAGAGCTTCTGGATGTAATGCCGTTCCGGATCCTTGCTCTGCGCCGCCTCGAGTTCGTAAATCCGGCCGAGCACCTTGGGCAGGCCCCCCTTGAGTGCCCAGCCCATGCCCCAGGTCACGAACGCCTTGTCGTACGTGTTCACCGCGCTCGTCGGCCCTTCTCGCCCATTCATCAGGTGCGCGAATGCCATGCGCTTCATGTACTCGACGCGCAGCGACGTCTTCACGGCGGGGTCGCTCTCGGCCTCCATCGAGGCCTTTACCTGCATGGCGTCCGCTCGCAGCTCGGATACCAGCTGGGAAATGAATGCCGGGGTATCCGTGAACATGTAGCACTTGGCGAGATCGCTGCCGCCCTCCAGGAGCACCGCCTTTGCATCGTCCAAGGGCGGCCACTTTCGGAACTTGGGATCGAACGCCCGCACCATCGCGCGGACCTCTTTGACCTGCTCGAGCGTCTCCGCGGGCAACTTCTGGCCGGCATAGGTGTGCCAGGGCAGGATCGGCTTGCTCGGACCGGAGATGTGGGCGACCTGCGAGGCATCGACGACCTCGGCGCGCTGCACCTTGCCGTCCCCTCCGTACGAGAGCCGAAAGACGTCGAGAATGTCCTGGATGCGGGTCGGCTTCATTGTTTCTTGCCTACGGAAGAGACCGGAGTCCCTGAAACGAACCGCGTGACGAGATCCGGCGTCGGCAAGAGGAACGTGGCCTCGCTCGACCGCACGAGCCGGCCAGCGAGAACATCCGGCCCCTCGCGGAAGACCCAATCTTCGGGCGCCTTCCGAGCGAACGCCCGGCTATCGGTCCAGGGTCCCGTGCGCGGATCGAAATGGAGCACCTCGCCATCCGCCAGACGACGCACGGCCGGCCCGGCGACGAGCTCGAACCGCCCGGTGGGATCTGCGTTTTTCCAGTCCGCGACACGATGCGTGTCGCTTTGCACCCAAGCTCTGTCGCCGCCGACGAATTTCTTCGAGATCCCATCGTTTATGATTACCAGCGCACCATCCGGCGTCCAGTGGATTCGCCGATACCCCATGATGTGCTTCAGCGGCCGCGGAACCTCAGTCCGCTTTTTCAAATCATACATGCTGACCGAGCCGTCGTCCGTCGCGAGGTACAGGGAGTCGCCCTCTGGACTCCATTCCATCCTGACCACGGCTGGAACGGGCAGAACGACATAGCTTTCGCCCGTCTTGCCGTCTCGGACCATGACGGCCTCCTTGGTCGCCAGCGCAATCACATCTTTCGGTCCCCAGGCCGCCGCGACGACTCCCTCAGCGAACTTGGTCGGCGCGCCTTTGCCAGAGCGTGGACGGACGACGAACGTGCCTCCCTCGGAATAACCGAGGAGCGATCCATCGGGCGAAAAGGCAATCGGTGGACCGCCCTTCATTCGACCAAAGAGCTCGTCACGACCTGCATTGCGGACCTCGATGTGCGCGCCCGTGACGAACGCCACGGCATCGCCGCGAGGTGACCACGTGAGGGACGAGGCTTCGACAGGGATGGACCAGAGAGCGCTCTTCTCCTCGTCCAGGCGATGAAGCTCCGTGGCGGGCGCCTTCGAGGCGTGATGATCCCCGGGGTATTGCTCGCCGCATTCGCCCAGGTTCGTGAGCGAGAGCAAGAGCGCGCGGCCATCGGGCGATGCGCTCGCGGCGTGGAGCACGGCGCGCTCGAAGGACCGGTCCTTCACGTCTCCCGTGGCCAGGTCGAGCGCCGCGATGTCGATCGAATGATCCTCGCAGGCTTCCGCCGGAATAGGCGTTTTCCGGATCGCATAGACGATCGTACCGCTCGGGGCCCAGACAGCGCTCACCGTGGCGAGCTCGCGTCTCGCCTCTTCCACGTCAACCTTGCGATCCGCGAGCAGCTCGCGACCATCGGCCAGCGCCACGACGGACGTCATGTGCCCGAGACTCCGCTGCGCGGGGCTCCTCCCGCTGCCGCCGAGATACCGCGTCGCCGGGTCGAGCCACACGCGTTCGTACCGCTGCATGTTCGATTCGATCGCCTTCGGCCGGTCTCCCGCGCGGTTCGGATCCCACAGGAAAGCTCCGGCCGGTAGGGCCGCAGCAATGAGCTTCCCGCCGGACGGCCACGCAAGATCCTCGAGCCGCGCGGGCTCGGCATCCTGTCCTGCCGGAAGCGGCCCAGAGAACGAGAGCTCGCCGGACGCGGCGTCCCAGATGTACACTTCGGAGCTGCCTTTGCGCCCCGTCGCGATTTGCTTCCCGTCCGGGCTCCATGCGGCAACGAGCTGCCCGACGTCCTCCTGCGGCGGGTCATCGGGGTGCGTGCTTTGCGCAGGCTTTCCCATCGGCGTGCCCTTCGCGATCTTCTCGGGCACCTCCCGCCGAGCGGGCCGCCAGCGCTCGCAATCCGCACGCGGCACGCTGCCGCGGTAGAGTCCAACCCCGAGGTCCCACACGTCGCAGTGCTCGCCTTCGACTTGCGCAACGAGCGGCAGCGTCGGGTGAAACAGCATGGGCGCCGCCTGGATGGCCTTCTGCGGCACCGCCACGGGCTCTCCCGAGGCCGGCGCGGGCTGGGTCGAGGCCGACGCAGAGCCCGAGGGTGCCGGTGCGTTCGAGCTCCCGGAACGGCAGCCGGCGAGGACGACGAGCGCGAGGGCGAGGAACGCTGGTCTCATGGCTCCCGGAAGGAGGAATCGTCCTTCAGTACCTTCGCAAAGAGCCCAGGGACGTGCAGGCGCTCCCCGCAGACCTCGAAGGGAAACCATTGGCGGCCCACGGTGCAGAGAGTGAGCCGGCGCAGGCTATTCGCCTCGGGACCGACGAAATCGACGTATCCGTCTTCCGTGAAAACGACCGCAGCGTCGCGCCCCTCGGCGGCGCGGATCGTCAGAATGGGCTGTTCGCGATCGGTGCGCCACAGAGACAACGACCCGTCGGGAGATGCGCTCGCAAGGAAACGACCGTCCGGCGACATGGACATCTCGTAATGCCACGGCTTTCCGTGCACTGGGTGTTTCAGCGATCGCAGAAGCTTGCCAGAAGCCGCGTCGAGAAGACCGATCGCGCCCCTGTCGCCGAGTGACGACGTGACGATCGTGTTCCCATCCGGAGCGAGACTCGCCGTCATGAAGCTCGTTTTCGACCGCGGCGTCTGCTCGAACGTCGACTCGCCAGTATCCAGGTTCCAGCGGCGCAAGCCTCCATGGGTGGTCCACGACCAGAGCGCGTCGCTTCCAGCGAAGAAGAGGCGAGAGACGATTCCGCCTTTGGGGATATATATCTCGCGCGCGATTTTCCCGGTCGTGGCATCGAGTACGAGGACCGTGTCGTTGATCGCGCCGATCGCCACACGCCTGCCGTCTTTGGAAAACGCGGTCGCAGTGAGGAGGGTTCCCCCTGGAAACGTCCATACGCTGGCCCCCGTCGACGCATCCCACAGGCGCGCGGTCTTGTCGTAAGAAGCCGTCAGGATGCGTTTTCCATCAGGCGAAAAGGCGACGCCGTCGATCCCCTCGCCGTGGCCGCGCAGCGTGCGGGTTTTCTGCCACGTGGCCGTATCCCACAGGTTCAGAAGTCCATCGTTTCCGGCTGTTGCAAGTGTCTTCCCATCCGGCGAGAACACCACTGCGGCGATCGTTTTCTGGTGCCCCGCGAGTCGTCGTGGTCCGTTCGTCGAGCCTAGATCCCACACGAGAACCACACCCTCGTCGAGCCCCTGGGCGAGGTACCTACCGTCCGGGGAGAAACGTGCCGCATACACGGCGCCAACGGGCCTCGAAATGGCTCTCGATTGTCCCGTGCGACGGTCGCGAAGCTCGAGGCCGTTGGCACCGGCTGTCAACAGGTGAAACGGGTCCGTGAAAACGAAATCGGTTGTGTCCCTGGTGCGAAAATGAGCCTGCTCGGTGCACGTTTTTGCATCCAAGACCAGGAGGCTTCGATCTGCAGGCTTTCCCGAGAGGGTGGCCACCACCTCGTTGTCGGGGGAGAAAGCGATCGCACCATTTTCCTCATCAAGAAACCCGCCCCCGCATTCAGCGCGCTCCTTCCCCGTCCGAACGTCGAACAATCGAAGCGCAGTCGGCGCCACGGTTGAACCCAGCGGACCCACGAAGCAAGCTACGAGCGCGCCATCTGGGGAGATGGCGAGGGACGGCGTCCAGGGCACATCGAGGCTCTCTTTCGGCGTAACCTTGCGCAGAAGCCTCGCGCTCGCTGCATCATAGAGGCGTGTGGAGTGTTCATCCCCGAATTGCCCTCCCTCGATCGCATGACGCACGGCGAGGGTTTTCCCGTCGGGCGAGAATATCATCGCTGAGACTGGCGTGCCGAATGTCGTGGATCCGAGTGCCTGGTCTCGCTCGATGTCGTACGTCGAGAGCCCGTAACCTCGTCCCTTGTATCCTGCGAAGGCGGCGCGCTTGCCGTCCGGCGAGATGGCGAAGCGAATGGGGGAAACGCCACCTCCTTTCGTCCCCTGCATTGGCACGACGCGAATGAGCTGCGCCGTCTCGACATCGTAACCGAGTGCGGTCGTGGGAGCGAACGAGCTTCTATCGAGGAGATAGAGCCGCGAGCCCGCATCGGACAGCACCGGCCTTTCGTGGGGAATCCACGCCTGCCCGATCCTCGCCCCGAAGCCCTTGTCGAGGTCGAGAACGCTCACGTCCCCGTCACTCGATTGCACCGCGACGACGGGGCGCGATCCTGGCACGGAGGCCAGGTGTTCCACATTGAGGCTCGGCGGTACGAGCCCGGGAGCAGACCACCGATCATACGGCTTCGGCGAACTCGCCTCCTCGGCCACGGCGGCGCGTGTCGCCTCGTCGAGCGCCCGATCGAAGAGCCTCCGCGCCTCGACACGATCGCCCTTCGCGTGCGCCGCGCGCCCCGCAAGCGCGAGCGCTTCGGGAAGCGGCTCGGCCTCCGCCCATGCTTCCCTCGCGCGTGTCAGCGCTGCGTCGTAGTCCTTCCGAACCCACGCTTGCGCAGCCTCCTCGAATACCTTCCGCGCCTTCTCGAGCGACGCCGCGGACCGCGCTCGGGTCGTCTTCCCCTGCGCCTCGCGCGCCGCCTTCTGCGCGCCCTCGGCGGCCCCCGCGGTCGACAGGACCGTGGATACGAGCTTTTTTTGCTCGTCGATTGCCCCGAGCTCGCCCAGCACCGCGAGCTGTGCCTCCCAGGTCTCGCCAGCCTTCGCGGGGCAGAGCTCCGCGGCAAGGGCGAGCGCGCGCCGCGAACGCTCGAGCTTCCCCTCCGCACGAAGGCCCGGGACCCGCGCAACAAGATCGGCCGCTTGCTCGCAAGGGGGCTTTGGGGCAGGGACCAACGCGGATGCGACCGCCGGAGAGGCCGGCGTGTCCGTCGTCGGGCTGGTGGCACTGCCTTGCAGGGTGTGCGGAGGAGGAGGAGGAAGCGGCGTCCCGCTGCCGCATGCAACGCCGAGGAGCGCTGCGGCGAGTGAACTTGCGCAAAAAGAGCGCGATGCGTTCATGGTTCGTCGTGTACGCATGAGTATCACATGAGCGGAAGCATGCCGGGCTTGCCGGCGACCACGGTCTCCTCGGGCAGTGGGGACCGCGGGGGACCGCTGAAATACGAGCTCATCGCCGTGAGGTCCGCAATCTGCGGGTTGTCCTTGTTGCTAGGATCCGCGCACGTGTACTGCTCGTCGACGGTCATCTTGCGCCAGCGCGCCCAGAAGGTTTGCTTGGGCGCGTCCGCGAACTTTAGGTCCTGCAGCTCCTTGGGAAACTTCGATGCGCCCGAGATAGGCACCCCGTTCCACTCGTTTTTCTTGCCGTCGATCTTGCGTCGTTCGAACACGGGCCCCGCGTCGGCACCGTCGATCATCGGCGTCGAGCCCATGATATGCGTCGGCTCGAGCAGCGTTTCGAGGCCCTTGTCCCGCAGCTCCGCTGTGAGCAGCTCCCGCACGGGCTTCCCTCGTGCGCCCGCCGCAACAAGCGCGCGCGTGAATTCGGCGACCCGCGGTATACTGAGGACCCAATACACGCGGACGTCCTTTGCGGGCAGATTTCGGACGGACCAGATGTAGCGGCAGAGCGAGAATCCCTTGCCACCGTGATCCATGGGCAAAACGCGACTGATGAACCGGACGGTGCGCGAGGCGTCCACGACCACAAGCTGCGCGAGGCTGAGAGGGCGCGCCGTCGCGAGGAACTTCACCTGCTCCTCCGAGGGCTCGGATGGAGGCAAAATTCCGACCCCCACGAGAATACGGCTCAGGGCAGTCATCGCCCCCTTCGTACCCCCGTGATCCGCCGTGCCTTGCTCGTTCTTGCCATCTCCGAGCGGCCCGGTGTCGATCCCCTGGAACTTCGGCGGATCATTGTCCGGATAAATGCGGAGCACGGAGGCGATGTGCGCCTGTCCGGCCTGGCTTCCCGATTCAGGCCCCAGCGAATTGAAGGCGAATACGCTTCCAGGCGTCAGCGTCAACGTATCGAAGAGGTATTTGACGCTGCGATAGCTGCCAGTTTCGGTCTTCTCACCGGTGCTCGCGACGTACCACCGCTTTTCCTCACCAGGCTTCGACTTGAAGATGGGAAGCCCGCCGGTACCGCCTCCCGCTGTCATTCCCCTCTTGCCCAGCTCCGTATGCGAAATGCCGCGTGACATCGCGCAGAGTGTCGTCAGGTGCTGGCATGCGAGGACGATCGGATACGCTGGATCGCTCTCGTCCTTGTCGAGGCGGCGCATGATGTCCATGTCGTCCTTGCCGCCGTCGGAGCCTTTCGTTCCATAGCAGCCGGCCGTTCCGCCGTAAGCCGCGTACACGACGAGCTCGGAGAAGATACGGGCCCACTTCTCCTCGTTCGAAGAGGAGAGCTCGCCCTGGTAGCCGTACTCGGAAGCCCACGCTTCATCGAGCCCCATCTCCAGGCGCTCGCGAAGGTGGTCCATGAGGAGCTGGACGTTCTCTCCGAACTTCGCGGGGTCACTGAGATCGGCGACGCGGTTCGCACGCTCTACCGAAGTCTTGTAGCGCTCCTCCGTGCCAACTGGCGCACGCTTTACGGCCACCGATAGCTGCGGGACCGGCGCATCCTTGTCGGAGACATGGGCCGGCTTGGAGAGGTCGACGTCTTGCTGGTTGTTGGGCTTTGCCATCGGCGCACCTCCTCCCGCTCAAGAACCGTAGACGTCTTGAAGCGCGGCCACGGTCTTCGCGTCGAGCTCGCCGGTGGCCTCGAGCCGATGACTCTCAGCGTGATCCCGCTGGAAGGCCGCGAGTGCGCTCTGCACGTCGGCGTTCATCTCCTCGGTGGGTTTGCCGAAGTAGAACCCGAGGGCCCGCAGTCTTGCCTGCGCCCCTTGCGGCGTATCGGCCGGCGGGATCTCCGCCATCGAGAGCGTGTAGAGCCGCTGCCTTCCGGTTGGATACTCGTCAACCCACAGCTTGATCACGACCTGCTTCACGCCCTTCGGGAGCTTCTGCTGCACGACGCCATCCGCATCCGTCGTGCCCTCGTACTTCAGGCCCTCCGCCATCAAGTGATATTTCTTGTTCGCGTAGGGCTTCATGTACCAATCGCTCAGCTTGCACGAGAGCGGCTGCGTTTCCTTGCGATTCTCGTCCTCGTCCCCTTCGGGCTCGCCCGCGTCGCAGTTGAGCAGCACCTTGTCGCCCTTGATGCTCGCCTCCTTGTCGAGCTCCACGGACGCGCCCTCCGAGTAGAGGCTGATCTTCTTCGCGACGAGCTCGACCTCGCTGTCGAGGCTCAACGTCGGCCCCTTGCCCGCGATCGTCGCCGACTGCGCCGCCTTCACGTCAATCGAGCTTCCGCGCAGCGTGATCCCGCCCGGCCCGATCTCGATCGCGCTCTGCCCGCACTCGATCACGAGCCCCCCCTCGGCGCGGAGCACGAGCCGCTCCGAGGCGCCGATCGAGGCCGACCCGAACACGTACGTGTCGCTCTGCGCCTCGCGCACACCATTGCCGATCACGACGCTGTGATCGCCATCGACCGAGAGCGAGTGGTTCATCACGACGTGCAGCGAAGCGTTCCCGCGCACCGTCGTGGTGTCGTCTCCGTCGATCGACGTCGTTCGGTTCTGCTTCACCGAGAGCCGCGCGTCGCCGTTCACCTGCACGCCCTGATCGCCGAGCACCGCGAGCGTGTCGTCGCGCCCGACCTGCGCGCTCCGGTTCCCCACAACGTTCTCGACACGATGACCGCGCACATCACTCGTCTGGTTGCGCTCGATCACCTCGTCGAAATCGCGCTGTGCGTGCACGTACACCTGCTCGCGTCCGACGCTGTCCTCGAAGCTCAGCTCGTTGAACCCTTCGTCGCGCGGCGTGCTGCGCGTGCGCACACCGCTCCGCGTCTTGTTCTGCGGCAGCATGAACGGCGGCGGGTGCGTCGCGTTGTACGTGCAGCCCGTGACGATCGGGCAGTCCTGATCGCCGCCGAGGAACGTCACCATCACCTCCATCCCGATGCGCGGGATGAACTGGAACCCCCACGAAGCGCCAGACCACGTCTGCACGACGCGCAGCCAGCACGAGCTGTGCTCGTTGCGCTTGCCGTCCAGATCCCAGTGGAACTGCACTTTGATGCGCCCGTGCTCGTCGGTGTAGATCTCCTCGCCCTCGGGGCCGACGACGGTGGCCGATTCGAGCACCTGCCGCAGCGCGCGGCGGGGGCGCTTCGGGCGGAAGACGACCGAGGCGGGGACACACTCGAAGCGGTTCTGATAGACCCGCGGCCCGGCATCGGTGCTCACCGTCGTGCTCGTGAGCTCGGGCGTGTGGCCCTCGTGTTCGACGCGCGTGGCGACGTACTCCTGGCTGAGCGAAGGGTTAGTTTCGGCGTCGAGGTGGAAGCGACGGCCCGGGGAGAGGTGCCGCACTGTGCTCGTGCCCTCGCCGTGCACGGCGTCGCGTCGGTGTTGCTCGAGCTCGACGCGGGCGCGCGTGGGGTTCACCTCGGGTTCGTCGTACTCGCCGCGATGTTCGTAGATGCGAAGATCACCGGCGACGGTCGTTGGCGTGTCGCCCGTGCGTAGATCCACGGAAACCTTCACGCCGACGCGCGGATTGGCACTCGCGGAGGTGCTGAGGCTGATGCCGTTCGCAGAGGCTTTCGCTTCGGATCGCAGATCAAGCAGCGGGCGGCGGAAGTCATAGTCCCGCAAGAGCGTGGAGCTCGGGCGCACCTTGCGGCGCAGCGAAAAGCTCGTGACCACGTCCTCGGGGGTGTTCGTCCCCGAGAGGTCGCGTAACGGGAGATGCGGGCTCGGGGTGGTGGTTGCGGACGCGTACATCGACACGTTGCCGCTCGTCGAGGCGGATGCGTTGATCTCCGCGCCAAATAAGGCTCCGCTGGGAAGAGCGACGTACGCTTCCGCGCTGTCGCCGAACACGACCGTCTCCGCGTGGTCGAGCGCCGTGGCGATCACGCCGCTGGCCGCGCCGGGGACGAAGTTCTCCAGGAGGCCCGAGGGCTGCTCGAACGTGTAGAACATCCCTTCCTCAGCGATGAGCCGCTGGATGAACACGTAGTCGGACTCCTGGTACTGCACGCAGTAGGTGCGCGCCGGGTACGAGCGCGAGAGCTTGAAGGCTGCGCGGACGCCGGCCTGCTCGAGCACGGCGCCGATGATCTCGGGCACGGTGCGGTGCTGGAAGATGCGGCTCGTGACGCGGTGCTTGAGGAGCCACAGGCGCGGGACGAGGCGGATGCGAAGGGCGTGGCGGTCGCGAGCCTTGGTGGTGGCCTCGGGGGAGATGCTGGCGACGACGCCGTGGACGACGCGGGGGTTCTGGTCGTGGACGCGGATGACGAGGGTCGCGGGTTGGCCGAGGAGCGAGGTTTCGAGGAGATCGAAGGGGGGCGGGGCGGTGACGAGGAGGTCGAAGGAGAAGGGTTTGGAGAGGGCTTCCCGGCCGCGGAAGGAGATGACGGCAAGGGAGAGCGCGCCGAGGGGGCCGAGGTGGAGTTCGAAGAGGGAGGGGGTAGGCATGGGAAGCGGGCTCCTGCTCGGGCGCTACGGCGCCTGCGGTCTTTGTGTATCCCGGTCTGGCGCAGAATTCATAGGCGGAAGCAGGATTACGAGGTTCGGCGGAGATGCTAACTCCACGGGTTGCCAAGACGCCGGACAGCGTCGGCGTGGGCTTGCAAACCGAACCCGTCAGTGAGATCCTGACAAGGTTACCGCCTTCGTAGGAGACCCGCCGATGGCATGTTCGAAATGCGGCCAGGGTGGTCATAACGTCCAGACGTGCACGCGCGTGCGCCGGTGTGGTCTCTGTAATGGAAGGGGACACGATCGGCGCAACTGCCCCGAACTTCGTACGCCAACCGATGTTGGCATTGCCGAGGAGCCTTGCTCTCGTGAACGGCTCGTCCAGTTGTGCTCTGGGCAGGACGCACTGCTCGCTCACCTCTATTGGACCGAACGAGTGAAGTATTTCGAGGACAACAGGGACAAATATAGAAATGGTGGTAGTTGGAGCTTTACCGCGACACCCGGCCACGGAGTGCACCGCCCACTCCGTCCAACTATCAACTTCTTCGTAGCCGACACGATTTTTGCCGCCTCGCACGAGGAGGCCGCCAAGGCTCGAGGGCTGAAACACGGGATCTTGATCCGTCGTTCTGCGATCGAACGGGTTGCGGACGGCGACGAATTTCAGCTTGCAGATGTGAAGGTTGGCCATCCCCTCTCCTATGGTCAGACTGATCCTCGCGAATACTGGAGGTTTGACCTTGGCAATCATCGTTTCGCTTCGGTAGCTGCACTCCGGTATGCAACGGTCGTCCGACTCGCGACCCCAGAGGGCGACCTGCGCCGCGAAGTTTCTATCCCTCGAGATGCCATCGTTGCGTGGTGGTAATCGCTGCCGGCCGGTTCCGGTCTTGAAGGGCCACGGACAGGTCCAGCGGTCGCCCCATGTTGTCCCCAACCTGACGCTCCTGTACACTCTCCCTGCAACCCGGAAGGTCCAGACGGATGCACACGCGAGCCAAGCTTGCGGCCTTGGGGGTGGTCTGCGCCGCGGCAGCGTTCGCAACACCAGCTCGGGCCGAACCCACCGCAGCCGACAAGGCGACCGCCGACGCCTTGTTCACCGAAGCCCGCCAGCTCCTCGACGCGGGCCGCGCACCTGAAGCCTGCCCCAAGCTCGAAGAGAGCCAGCGCCTCGACCCCGCCGTCGGCACCGCCCTGAACCTCGCGGACTGCTACGAGCGCACCAACCGCACCGCGAGCGCCTACATCACCTTCGAGGACGCCGCAGCCCTCGCGCGCCGCACAGGTGACACCACCCGCGCCGAGGAAGCTGAACGCCGCGCCCAGGCCCTCCAGCCCAAGCTCGTGCGCCTCGCCGTGAACGTTCCCGACCCGAACCGGATCCCGGGCCTCACGATCCTGCGGGACGGCCAGCCGCTCCCGCAGGCTCAGTGGGGAACGTCGGTCCCGGTCGATCCCGGCGAGCACGTAGTCGAGGCGAAGGCGCCGGATCGCACGCCCTGGAAGAAGACCGTGCAGATCACGACGCCGGGAACCGTCGAGCAGCTCGCCGTGCCGCTTCTCAGCGAAGTCGAGCTCCCGCCGCCTCCTGGACAAACGGCTCAGCGGGTCGCCGGCATCGTCGTCGGCAGTGTGGGGCTCGCGGGGCTCGCCGTGGCCGGAGGGCTTTCCATTGCAGCGGTGACGACGGACAAGGAATCGAAGCAGTATTGTCCCGAGGACCCGAACAAGTGTTACCCGAAAGGCGTGGCCCTTCGGAACGAAGCCATCACGTACGCCGATACCGCGACGGTCGTGGTGATCGCGTCAGGCGTCGTCGTCGCCACGGGCGTCACGCTGTTCCTCCTCGCGGGAGCGCCGAAGTCGCCGAACAAAACCGCCCGTACGTGGGTCCTCGTGCCCCACGCTTCCCCGCAAGGCGCGGGCCTCGTGCTCGGTGGTGTCTTCTAACGAACCCTGCCCTCCGGAGCCCGCATGCAACACGCCTTTAAGCCCGGGCAAATCCTGCTCGACAAGTACCGCGTCGAGCGTGTGCTCGGTGCCGGAGGCATGGGGATCGTCGTCGCGGCGTGGCATCTCGCGCTCGATGAGCTCGTCGCGATCAAGTTCATGCTCGGGCCCGGGAGTCAGGCCGATGTGACTCGCTTCGTGCGCGAGGCGCGCGCCGCGGTTCGTCTTCGAAGTCAGCACGTGGCGAGAGTCCTCGACGTCGCTGCGCTCGAGGACGGGACGCCGTACATGGTGCTCGAGCACCTCGACGGGAACGACCTTTCGCACATGCTCCGCGAGCGCGGTCCGCTTCCCGTGGAAGAGGCCGCGGACGCCATTCTCCAGGCATGCGAGGCGATCGCGGAGGCGCACTCCATCGGCATCGTGCACCGGGACATCAAGCCCGCGAACCTGTTCCTCACGCGCGCACTCGACGGCTTGTCGTGCATCAAAGTACTCGACTTCGGCATCGCGAAGTGGGCGAATGCGAGCACGGCGAAGCTCGACCCTTCGCAACCGATGGGATCCGCGCCGTACATGGCGCCAGAGCAGTTCGCAGCAACGACCCGCGTGGATGCGCGGACCGACGTGTGGGCGCTCGGCGCGACGTTGTTCCACCTCTTGACCGGCAAGATGCCGTTTCACCACGACGACGTCGACTCGATCCAATCGATGATGCGCGCGGTTCTGCATCGTCCGCCGTGGAAGCCGCGCGAGCTTCGGCGAGATCTCCCCGAACCAATGGAGGCTGTGCTACTCCGTTGCCTCGAGAAGGACCAAGCCGTGCGGTTCGGCAGCGTCGCTGCGCTCGCGGCGGCGTTGGCGCCCTTCGGCTCCGAGCACACGGCGATGTACGCGAAGCGCGTGGCGAAGGTTCTCGGCGAGCCGGAGCACAGCGCACGTGTGCCGTCGCGTCCCGAGATCGCGCCGGTTGCAGCAGCGCCCGCTGCTCCACCGCATGCGCCAACAGCGCCGCTCGGCGCCACGGCGCAATCCACGGAGCAGACAGCTCCGCTGCCGCAGCTCGGTCGCGTGAACGAAGCAGCGACACCACCGGCGGCAACAGTCACCACTCCGCAGCTCGATGCATCTGCCCCGAGCAAGCTTCGCGGCCCACTCGCTGCTGCACTCGTAGCCCTTGTCGCGGTGCTGGTAGCCCTCGCGATCGGCATCCGTGTGGGCCGTGAATCTGTCTCGCCGGCTGCGGCATCCGATGTACCTGAAGCGAAGGTGTTGCCGCCGACCGAGAGGCCGACCGAGTCCTCCGTCGTTGCTCAGCCACCTTTGCCTGCCGCCGATGTTTCGCCCGCGAGAGACACGCCTGCCCGCGTCGAGACGACGGCATCGGCCCCCACCCAGCGCAGCACGTCGTCGCCGCCACGATCCGCACGACCGGCCTCACTCACGGGAGCTCCCGCATCGAAGTCCCCACCGAAGGAGGATCTCTATGGCCGACGCCGATGAGTCGCGAACATGGCCGCAGCTCGTGCCGTTGTCGTCTTCCCGGCGCGCTGGTCAATGGCTTGGTACCGTGCTCGCGCTCGCGCTCGCCGGCCTCGTTGCGCCTATCCCTGGCTGCTCTTGGGCCTCTACCGATTGCGTGGCTCAGGACGACGGCGATCCTTGTACGCTGGACGCTTGCGACGGCGGCACGCCCACACACGAGTACCTTGGTGACGGACACCCGTGCTTCGAGGGCAAACGGGAAGGCCGCTGCGACTCGGGACGATGCACGATTCCGTGTGCATCCCTGACGGACTGCGACGACGGCAACCCTTGCACGCTGAGTGAGTGCCAAGGGGGCTCCTGCGTTTTTGTGAACAACTGTTTCGGTTTCGAACCTTCCGGCGTATGCGCCTTCAGCCACGCCCGTCTCGATCGTGACGACAATGCTCACGAGCGACGCGACGAGGCCCGTGGGGCCAGAACCGCGCGAGGCAGATGCCCCCGGGCCCAGTCCGATCAGAAGACGCCCCCCCCAAACGAAGCGATGCTGGAGGCGTTCCGGAACATCCGGGTCTACGTGGACGCCAGGGACGGCAAACGCGCAGTCAACAAGGACGCGCTCGTCGCGGATCCCGTGCTTCTCGCGGCCGCCGCCAAAGAGTTGCTCTGGCGACACTTCCCCGAGACGCTCCACGAGGACATCGCTGACGCCGTCGGACTGGAACTCGACCTTGCGGCGCTCGGCAAGCGAATGCGCGATCCGCGGTTTCGCGATCACGTGCTCAACGCCTATGCCCACTGCTGCTCGATTTGCGGCTTCGACGCGAGGCTCGGCGGCAGGAACGTGGGCCTCGAAGCAGCACACATCCGCTGGGTGCAGATGCTCGGCTCCAACAACATCGACAACGGTCTGGCCATGTGCTCGCTGCATCACAAGCTCTTCGATGCAGGAGCGCTCGCCATTGAGTGGAACGGACACGTGTACCGCGTCCTGTTCAGCGCGGAGCTGAACGGAGCAAGCGAGGCATTTCGTAAATGGCTCCTCCGCGCTCATCGGGCAAACCTCCATCTACTCCCCCTCGACCCAGCGCACCGGCCCCATCCCGATAATTTGCGTTGGCACCATCGTGAAGTCTTCAAGCGCCCGGAACTCAATGTACCTGCGATTTAACACGTGCGGCATACTCTCTCAGCAAACTACCAGTCGAGCTCGGTCGCGTATGTCAACAACCCGGACGTCCACGCTGATCCCCACCCGGCGCTCGTCGTGACGCTCGTCCAATGTCCTGCGTGAATTTTCGGGATGTCGGCGAGTGGATTGCTCTGCTGGGGGCAGAGAACCTGCTTCCCGCAAGGCGGTTGCTACGGGGCGGGAAGCTTGACGCGGTCCGAGAGGCTGCGGAAATCGGCCATCCTGGGACGATCGTCAACCTTCGGCAGGGTCCGGATCGGCACACCTTCGGGGCAGAGTATCGGCACGTTTCCATCCCGAATTCGTACGAGAAGTACGATACGACCGACGCGACCGTACGCCGATGGCTCAACGCGGTGGCTCAGGCTGTCTGCGAAGCGCCCGCATTTCCAGTGATGCTCCATTGCACGTCCGGGAAGGACCGGACCGGCGTCGCTGTCGCGTTGCTGCTCACCGCTCTCGGTGCGCCGCGGGCGATCATCGTCGAGGAGTACCTGCTCAGTGATGGGGAGGTGGAGCGGGCTTGGATCGAGCGGGCACTTGATGGGATCGGGGATGTGCGGCGGTATCTCGCACGGGTCGACGTGCAGCGACTAAGAGAGCGGTTACGCTCAGTCTGAATCACTCGTAATCGTACACGAACACTGGCGTGTCGATCAGTGCATCCTCGATGAGCGGCTCGACCTTCTCCCATTTGCCACCAGCGAGCCCGCACCCTATTCGAGGCATGTGAACCGACGCTCGGTTCTCTTCTGCCACGCCGCGCAGCTTGCGCAGGCATTCAGCGAGTGCCTCGTAGCGAATGGGCGGCCCTTTCGAGCCCGTCCGGATGCCCCGCTGTGCAAGCATGTTGACCACGTGAGTGTCCGGCTTGACCCGGACCACCTGGATCGCACCGAGCGCGAAGTCGTTCCGCGCCCGCTCTGCGTGCCAGCGTCGATACGCCTGCTCGGGCTCCGGCCATCGACGGGAGATGGCGAGCACGAACCCCTTGCCCCAGCCGCCAAGGTCGTTGACGACGTGGGCGATGAGCTTCGGACCCTTCGCCTGGGGGACGGTGGCGTCGCCCTTCAGGTAGGTGATCACGTCGCGTCCTTGGCGGCCTTTTTTACACTGAGGTAAGCATCCCAGATTTGCTCGACTGCCCACCAACAGAATTGGTTCTCCAAGGGATCGCTCACCGTTACAAGGTCCAGGTAGCTGATGCCCTCGGAGACGGGGGAGAACCAGAGAACGAGGCCGCTTTCGCCATCTGGCATGGGAACCCCTCCCTCTTCCTCCAGGTGCTTGTCCATCAGGTCGTCTCGAACGACAATCGCCCATCCTTTCGGCGGCCATGTCGCGGGCATGTGTGGCGCGCGCAGGACCACCTCGTTGTCGTTCTCGTCGTAGATGCGGAAAATGGCATTGGGCCACCGGACGCGTACCGCCATGAGAAAGCGGCTCATTACATCCTCGAAGTGTGGTACACGCGGGAAGTTGTGGTCGAACCCTCCAACCGTTGAGGTCTCCTCGTCTCCCGCGCTGGACACCTTCTGAACCGACACCTTGAACATGATTACTTGCACCTTTTGCCATGAGCGATCTGCTGCTCGCGACGAACAGTCAGATCCGCCGGATGATACACTGAGACACCAGCCTCTCCCCGTCCGCCCCGCAATGGTTTCAGCAACGAGTCTGGGATGTCCATTTGGAAGTAATACTCCACCTTTTCACGCGGAAGCCCACCCAGCTTTGCCGCTAGGTTTTTATGCGTTGGCGGAAGCGTCGTAAAATAAGCTCCGTATGGATGGTCACCCGGTGGCTTCGATGCCTTGAAGAGCCAGTCTCGCTGCGCAGTGATAGCTTTGAAGCCCTTTGCGCTCGTGTAGTGGTACACGATCGCGAGGCCCAACGGATCGGATGCAACCGCGGGGTCGGGCACGTATCCATACGCCTCGATTCCACCTAGTAACCCGATCGGGTCCTTGCTGGTGTACCTCCCAGTCTCCGGGTCGTAATACCTGAACCGATTGTAGAACAGCCCCGTCTCAGCATCCTCGTACTGCCCCGGAAACCGCCACGGAACCGCGGTCTTCTCCACATCGGCCGCCGCCTTCCCGTAGACGTCGACTTCGCCCTGCCACGCGACCCCGCCCCACTCATCGAACGCCGCGCATGGCGCCCCAACCTGATCCGTGACGATCGCCCACCGCCGCAAGCCCTGTACCTTCGCCGCTGGTGTGAACGTCCCCGGCTCGAACACCCACGCGATCGGCCCTTCCCTCGTGGAGAGCTCGTGCAGCGGGACATCCCCGTCCCAGATCCACGTCTGCTCCTCCGCGTCCGAGGTCTTCTTCACTCGACGCCCGAGGGCGTCGTACTCGAACCGGACCACCTTCCCGTCCGCCTTCGTGACCGCCACGAGCCGCCCGGCAGCGCTCCACGTGTACGTCTCGCGCCGCCCGTCCGGCCACATCTTCGCGGTCCGGTTCCCGTCGCGGTCATGCTCGTACGTCACCCCATCCGCAGCGGCGAGCACGCCGCCCTTCTTGTACGTCTGCGGCTCCCCCTGCATCGCCTGCTGGATGTTCCCCGTCGGCGTGGGGCGCCGCCAGCGCACGCGCCCGCTGGGCTCCGTCGCCGCCGTGAGCCTGGCGCGCCTGTCGTGGAAGTACCGCGTGAGCCCGCGGCGGGAGTCGTCACGCTCCTTCTACAACGAGCCCGGCTCCCAGGTGAACGCGACGCGCCGCAGCTCCTTGCCGCCGTCGAGCATCGAGGTCTCGGCGACACGCCCGCTCGGATCGCGTCGCGTTCGGACCGCGATCCCGCCGGGCAGCCGCCGCTCGGCCTCGAGCCCCGCCGCGTCACGCATGATCGACGTACGCCATCGATCGACGCCCGTGCCGAGCGAGATCGCATCGAGCTCGCCCATGGCATCACGCAGGAACGCGCCATCGAAGCCAAGGGACGACGACACCTCGGCGAGCAGGCCGCGCGCGTCGTAGCGCCGCTCGATGACGTGGGGCCCTTGCTGATCGCGCACCACACGCCCCAGCGCATCGCGCTCGAGCGTCACGCGCGCTGCCTCGTTCTCGGCCGCGATGAGCGCCCCATCTGCGCGATACGTGAACCGCTCCTCCGTGCCGTCCGGGTAGCGGACGCACGTCACGCGCCCGATGGCATCACGCTCGAACGCGACCGTCCGCCCGCTCGGCTGCACGCTCTTCACGAGCACGCCGCCCGCGTCGTACACGTACCGCTGACAGCTCCCGTCGAAGCCGATCTCCTGGATCACGCGCCCGCACGCGTCGCGCGTGAGCGTGTGGATCTCGCCGGCCTCGTTCTCGATCGCCATCAGCTGCCCCTCGGTATCGTACCGCAGCCGAACCGTCTCGCCGGCCTCCTCGCGCAGCGCGAGGTGATGGAACCCGGTGTAGCCGAACCTCACGTGTCGGGCGTGATCCTTGGCCTCGACTGGGTTCCCCTCCGCGTCGTACTTGATCCGCAGGTGGTTCCCGTCCGCCTCCTCGACCTCGACCAACCGGAGCGCGTTGTACCTGTACCTCGTGACACCGCCACGCGCGTCGTGATGCTCGACCACACGGCCCAGGATGTCGTGGACGAGCCTCTCTTCGCCCCCGTTCGCGTAGCGGATGCTCCGCACGTTCTTCGCGTCGTCGTACTCGAGCGCGACCCGTCCACCCATCGGGTCCGTGACCTCGCGGAGCAGCCCCCGCTTCCATCGACACCGCGTCTCTCCCCCGAGCGGATTGATCATGGCCCGCATGCGCCCCGCGCCGTCATACCGGAGGCGCCACTCGGCTCCGCACGGATTCGCGAATTCCACCAGGCGGTCGCGCTCGTACTTCATACGCTCCGTCGTTCCATCGGGACGCACGATCTCCACGCAGTTTCCGCGCTCGTCGAACTCGCGCCGCACTTCCCACCCGAGCGGATCCACTTCCGCGGCCACCTGACCGCTCTCGGGATCATAGCGGTACCGCGTGGCTTTCCCTTGCTGGTCGGTTACTTCCACGACGTTTCCCAGCTCGTCCCGGTGGAACACGCGCAGATTGGCGAGGCTATCGTCCACAAACGTCTTCCGGTTCCGCTCGTCGTACCGGATCACGTGGTCGTAGATGCCGCCATCGCCCCACGTCCGCACGCACTTCGCGTATTCGTTCAGCCCATCGTACTGGAAGTAAAACGACAACCCCGTGCGGTCGGTCTCCTTCACGAGCAGATGCCCCTTGTACGCGTACGTCTCCGCGTTCCCAAGCGCATCAACCACACGTACGAGGTTCCCCGGTTCGTCGAACTCGTACTTTGCGTGACGTACCCATCCCTCACGCGGATGCGGCACCTTGATCTCACGGAGCCTGTCGTTGCCGTCGTACAGGAGCCGGAGCATCCAGCCTCCGCTATCGATCACCCGTGAAAGCCTGCCCCGCTCGTCGTACTCACACTCGATGGTGATGCCGTCCCGCGCCGCGATACGCTGGAGTCGGGCGCGCATGGGATTCTTTGCGCCCTTCATCCGCGCGAAGTGCAGCACCTGCCCCTCGTGCGTCTCGATCTCGAACCGATGCCCGCGGCGAGCTTTCAACGTGAGGCGGTTGGTCGGCTCGTACACGCTTTGGCCAGGCCGAAGCATGCGCTCGGGGAGATGGCCGAGCAGAAACTCGATCTCACGTCCGTCCTCTGCCAGATAGACGACCTTGCCCCGCTCGCACCACACCGCTTGATCCAGGCTGTGCGACCACCCATAACCGAGGGGCCCATCCCGCCACGACCGCGACGACGAGTAGATCCGCTCGATAGCGAGCGGCATCGGCCCCGGCAGTTCCAGGTCGCGCTTCTCCGTGAACATGCGTCCCGTCGCGACATCCACGGGATGCCCCGTCGCGAAGCAGATCGCCGTGTGAATACGGTCCCGATAACGCCGCGGTGCGATGTGATCAACAGCCCGACGCATTCCTTGGCTGATGCGCGCCCACTTGCCGCTTCGCCGCTGCGCGGCCCGCAGCTTCCGGAAGAGCTTCCCGCCCGCGCGAACCACGGCCCCGAGCGCACGAAGCGTCGCCTTGAAGCCGGCCGCGAACGCGATGGCCTTCACGTCCGGCACCATCGGCCGAGTCACGAGCACCGGCGCACCCTTGGGCACGGCAAGCACCACGCTCGTCGGCAGGCGAACCGGATCGCTGCACGAGAGCGCGAGATCCCCGAGCCGCACGGCGAGGCTGCCGCCGAGTGTCACGCCCAGCGATCCGAACATCAACTCGGCGTCGTTCCCCGGTCCCGTCGGCGGCAGGAACGTCACGCCCGGCGTCGGAACGTGCGGCATCGTGAGCAGGTTGGTCCCGAGGGTGCCGGTGTTGGCGACAGGCATTCCATTGACGAACACGAGCCCAGGCCCAGCCCCCGCAGCCATGCCGACTGCGGCCGAAACTGCAGCCCCCACGGGATCGAACACCATACCAACGAACGCCATCGGCACGAGCGTCGGTACCGGCGCAGGGGCAGGCGGAGCAGGCACCCCGACGATGTGGAAATCGAGCCCGAGGACGGGATCAAACTGCGTCGCAACAAGCATCGTCCCCCTCCATCGACGGAGTATCCGCCTCGCTCTCGCCCATCGTCTCCATCTCGACCGCGACACGCTCGAGCCAGTCCGCCCGATCTGTGCTCCCGTGCTCACGGAAGATTCGCCCGAGGGCGCGCGCAGCTTCCGGTCCACTCGACAACCGCCACTCCTCCGGCTCACCGTCGCTCGCGATCTGCACGGCACGCCAGAATGCGCCCGCGGCATGCTCAATATCCCGCTGCGAGACGAGAACCTGCCCAGCCATGCGATAGGCCTCAATCGCGAACATCCGCTCACCCTGCCCAGCGGCCAGCTGCCCGGCCTCGGCGAAGGCGAGCGCAGCCTCGCCGCTCTTGCCCGCCGCGAGCAGGCCGGAGCCGACCGCGAGCTGGGCCTGCGCGGAGAGCGCCGGCAGCTTCGCCGCGTCGGCTTCCGCGCGAGCCTCGCGAAAGATGGCCGCCGCGGTATCCGGGGCGCGCGCCTGCATGGCGAATCCACCCATGACGAGCCCCATCATCACGGCGAGTTTCCCGAGCCCCGCCCCGCGACAAAGCGCCTTCGCCTCGCGCATGAGGGCAACCGCTCGCGATGCATCGCCCTTGATCATCGCACCCGCTGCGCCGATGACGAACCCGCGAAGTTCGCGCATGGGCTCAGGCCGCAAAAGCGGCTCCGGAATGCCTTTCTCGATCGCGTCGGAGCGTGCCTTCTCCGTAGCTTCCGCGATCACGCGGGCTTGCTGGGACGTGAGCGGGGGAGTCCGCACCTTGTGCGGCGGCGGAACCTCATCCGGCCCGGCCATGCCCGCCATCCGCATCCCATCGGCCCCGGGGGGCGCCGATGCCGCAGCCGAAAGCATGGCCTCGACGTCGCGTTGCACCTCGCGTGTGTCGAGCCGTGCGTCCACGACGAGCGCCAAGTCGCCGCGCCTCTCGGCGATCGACCTGCAGATTGATTCGTCCAAGTCGACGATAACCCATCGAACACGTGCAAGCTCTGGCCGCTCGACGAGCGCAGCGACGTCCTCCATCCATTGCTTCGGATCGCGCACCCAGACAGGCGAAAGCACGACCACGAGCCCCTCCAGCGGGGAGCCGAGGGAGTCGACCGCGGCCCTCAGCTCCAAACCGAAGCGTCCCAGCGTGGACGGGGCACGCGCTTCGGCGGGCATCGGGCGGATCGTGACCCCCTCGCCCGCCTTCTCGTGCAGCTCGGCGAGCTCCTCCATGTCGGCTCGCAGCTCCTCGCTGCGGAGGCTCCAGCCGTCATCCGTCGTCTCGGTCGGCGCTTCGAGGAAGACGAACGGGCAGAGGTTCTCCTGGTGGTGCTCCGCCGCGGCGATGTGCTCGAGGGCCGCGATGCGGATGGGATCGGACGTGGTCACGTGCAGGAGCCGCAGTTCCGGCTCGGCGATGAACGTCTGCATTGCCTCGGCCACGTGGACGAGGGGATCCGTGATGCTCTTGAACATGGCCGCCCCCTCAATTCACGCTGGCAATGCCCGTGGCCACGTTGAATGCGCCGCCGCTGACGTCCACCTTGCCCCCGGACGACGACACCCCGCCACCGTCCGCCGCAACGACGCCTCCAGGCCCCGAGAGAACCGCTACCGCACTACCCGAGACCGTCGCGGTGCTCCCGCACATCGTCGCCTCGGCCGGACTGCTCATGGTCGCGTTCCCGTCGAGGAGCACGGTGCTCCCGCCGGTCGACGACATGCACGCGTTGCCATCGAGTAGCACCTGGCTACCCGCGGCAGACTTCGCGCAGACGTTCGCATCGAGCAGCACTTCCGCGCCGCCCGTCGCCTTTGCGAGCGCGTTCGCATCGAGGAACATGCGCGACCCAGCGGCCGATTGCAGGAGCGCGTTCGGGTCGAGAACCAACGTCGCCCCGCCACCGGCCGTGATCGTGATCTTCCCCGGCTCGATGAGCACGAAACTCCCGCCACACTCGAGTCGGATCGACGCGGGCGCCTGAACGTGTACTGTGTCCGACGCGTCGAGCTCGTACTTCCCGCGCACGGTCACCGCGCCGCCGCGTACGCCTCCAGGCTTCGGCTCGTCCCCGTCGATGATCGTCCGCTGATTTCCTCGCACGTGGATGTGCTGGCTGCCGTCGACCGTGAGTCCTTGGTTCCCGCGGACGTGCTCCGTGTCGTCGCCGTCCACGGTCTGCGTGCGCTTGCCGTGCACCGCGGCGGAGCGGTCGTGCTCGACAACCTCATTGTAATCGCGCTGGGCGTGCACGTAGATTTCCTCTGCACCCGTAGCGTCGTCGAAGCGGATCTCGTTATGTCCGTCTCCGCCGAACGTCTTCGTGCGGATTCCGCTGCGCGTCTTCTGCTGCGGCAGCGCATACGGCGGCACGTTCGCTGCGTGGTACAAGCTCCCGATGACGAAAGGCCGATCGGGGTCGCCCTCCAGGAAGGCCACGACGACCTCGTGCCCCACGCGCGGCAAGAACTGCGCGCCCCAGCCCGCGCCCGCCGAGGATTGCATGACGCGAAGCCAGCACGAGCTGCGCTCGTCCTTCTTTCCCTGCCGATCCCAATGGAATTGCACCTTGACGCGGCCGTAGGCGTCCGTGTGCAGCTCCTCCTTGCCGGGCCCGACGACGATCGCCGTCTGCGGCCCCGAGATCACAGGTCGGGGGGTCGTGCGGGAGGGACGAACCCTCACGTCCGCGCCCACGACCTCGAAACGATTTTCGTAGGAGGACTCTCCATCGGTGAGAATGGCATCCGGCATCGGCGCGGTGCCCTGGTGTTCGACCCGCATAACCAGATAGGCCCCATTCATGCGATCGTCAGGATGGTCCATGAGCAGGAACGTCTTCCCCGGAATGACCCGGCACGAATCGCTCTCCCCGGCCCCGCTTCGCGCCCGGGTCCGCAGCTCCTCGAGCTGCATGGCCGCGAGCTCTGCGCCGCGCTCCGGCGTCTCATAGCGCCCCGGATACTCGTAGACCTCCAGCTCCGAATCTTCGTCAGCCTTCTTGGCGGCTTCTAGCGAGAGCGCCGGCTTCCTGAACTCGTAATCCCGCAGCGTGACCTTGCCGGAATGTACCCGCTCTGCCCACGCGAACCTGGAGACGTGCTCCCCATGCGCCATGGCGCCGAGCGGTGCACGGAAGGCGAGCGTTCCGCCGGAGATCGGCGCATGCGCTGTGGGCCCGTCAGCCATCACGAGGATGCTGTCATCGTCAAAGAAGTAATGGATCCCCTCCTCTTCGAGAAGCCGGGAGACGAAGGCCCAATCGGTCTCTCGATACTGGACACAATAATCCCGCCGCATTCGATCCTTCCCGAGCGCGAAGCGGAAGCTACCCCTGCGGACTCCAGCGGATTCGAGCACGGCAGCAACGATCTCGGGCGCCGACCGCTCCTGAAAGATGCGGTTGTCCCTGCGATGGAGAAGTCGCGTGACCTCCGGGACGAGCACGGCCCGGTACGCGGTCCCCGTCTTTCCGTCGTCGAGCTGCACGAACTCGGCGATCATGCCGCGAACCGTCCGCGTGCTCTCGCCCGTATCGAACGTAAGAGTAGCCGTTCGGCCTGCATGGTCCGCCATAGCTGCGTGGACCGTCTGCGCGATGGCCACCGGATTGATCGGCAGGGATCCGACGCCCAGCTTGTCGAGCAACCCACCGACGATTCCCTGCAGCGGAAAGCCCCGAACAACATCAATTTCAAATCGGAAAAGCTCCGACAGACCTTCTGAGCCGCTGAGCCGAACCCCACGCAATAGTTCGCCAGCCCCCTCGATCGAAAGGAGGATATTCATTGCCCTGACCCCTACGTGCAGGATCCCCGAAGAGTCGGAGAGCCTGGATAGGCGGCAGGTTGTCCGACCGACATGCTGACCGTCAAGGATAGAAGTGCGAAGCGTGCTTCGCGTAGGACATTTTACGTCCTACAAACTGAGATACGCAAGAGGTGGACCGTGGTACGGGTCACCACGTGTCGGGTTTCTGACGTCGGCAGTGCAGCAGAACGAACCCTGCCTGACCAAGGAATCTCACGTTAGGTTCGGCGGAGTGAGCCGCGCGGATTTTCGGTTACCGTTCTCCTGCTGCGGGCAAGAAGCGAGTGTGGGGAAGAAACTGAACGAACCCGATCTTCTCGCCGAGCTCCTCGCCCTTCGTCCGGATCTCGTCCAGCGCTTCGCGCGTCTCCGCTGCGGGCGCGCCGATGCCGATGATCTGGCGCAGAACACGTTGATCCGCGGCGTCCGCAGCCTCCATACCTACCGGTCCGAGGGCGAGCTCCGGCGCTGGGCGATGGGCGTCGCGAACAACGTGTATCGGCGCCATCGCAGGACGGTGCGTCGTCGAAACAAGGTGATCGTGACGGAGCCAGAGGCCGCGGTGGAAGCGTTTGCCCCCGGCCCCTCGCCCGACGTGAGCGCGCAGCTCGGCGAGGCGCGTGAGCGCCTCTACGCGGCGGTCGACGCGATGCCCGACGTCTTGTTCGAGGTGTTCTTCCTCGTCTACCTCGAAGAGTACACGCTCGAGGAAGCGCGTAAGGAGCTCAGGATCTCGAAGAACGCGGTGAAGATGCGCGCGCTCCGCGTGCGCCGATACCTTCGCAAGGAGATGCGCGACTTCCGCGACGCGTACTACAGCGTCGTGCCCCCGATGCCGCCGAGCGGGCCGCTTGCCCTCCTCGTGCAGAGGGCCGCGCCGATGCTCGGGCACATGGCGAGCGTGCTCATGGCGGCCCTGCTGCCTGTTGTTCGGGGCGGCGGGGGCCGAACTCGCAGCCCCCCTCCGGCTCTGCTTCCGGAAACGGGACCGAGAAAACCACCTACCCGATTCCGGGGCGCGTCCTCCCCTTTCGTCCGCCGGTCCCAGGTCTTCGCCGCGACCTCTCCGAACCGGTCCCCTGCGCCTCCTCCGGCCCCGGCAATAGCTCCGCCGCGCTTACCCCCAGCGCAGCCGCGATCCTCAGGCACGTCTCGACCGTGATGTTGACCCGCCCGTGCTCGGTGCTCGAAAGGTTCCCCTTCGCGACGCCGCTCCTCTTGGCGAGCTGGTCCAGCGACATCCCTTGCTCGAGGCGGATGTCCCGGATGCGCGCGCCGATCTCGACGAGCAGGGGAGACGTGACTTGCCGACGTGGCATGGCCCTGTCTCCGTAGCTCAAACCCGCGCCCAGAGGCGGATGCGGGTCGGAGGGGCCCGGAGCTCGGAGGGGGTGTTGCGGTCGACGTCCCCGTTGGCCGGCAGAAGGTCGATCGTGCCCTCGTCGTCCAGGCGACGCAGCGCGGGCATGAGGCTGTCCGAGAAGGACATGTCACGCAGGATATCCCGGAGACGCCCAATGCTGATGGTGCCGTCCGCGTCCTCGCGCTGCCGCGACAGAACGAGGTGCACGAGGCCGTCGATATACGCCTCCTCCCCGAGCTGCCGGAGGCCCACGGCATACTTGACGACCTCTCGTGCCGCCCGCTGGTAATGCGGGGGCGCGCGCAGGAGCTCGATCAGCAGGAATTCCCAGCGGTCGTCCCCGAGCATCGTCCCCGCGGAGACGCGCGTCTCGCGGGGCAACCGATTTGGCGGAACGGGAGGGAGAAGGGTCGACAGAGGAGGCTCGCGGAATGCGTTCAGGAAGCTATCCGCCTTGCGGCCGAGGAACGCCCAGAATCGATCCCATCGCGACGGCCCGCACTTCGTATCCATGATCGTGTCTCGCGGTGGCTCGGAATGCGCCAAGCTCATCCGCGTTCCGCTCTGCGGCGGAAGCGCCGAGCAGTCCATCACGGTCGTTGCTGCGTCGTCGTCGACGTCCCGAAGAGCATTCATCGTTCCTCCGTCGGCATCGGTGCGGCGCCCCGGTTCGCCGCCGTCTAAGATCGGCGACAAGTCGTGCTCGGACGTGGGCGAGGCCTTCACCGACCCCAGTGGATTCGTGTGCGCGCAGCGCTGTGCTTGCCCAGAAGTGGGCTGCGGTACGCGAATCCACTGCGAACGGTGAAACGTCGCGGATGAGGCGGCTGGCTATTTCATTTTCGTGCTTCCGCATCGCGAATTGCGTTCGCGATCATCCACACGGACGTCGACCGTTGCACGTAGCGGCGCGGCGGGAGAGCCTTGGTATTGCTCGGCATCTCCGATTCCGGATCCTCTTGCGGGCGTGCCAGCCTTGACCGCACAAAGGCAGTGCAGCGCGCGGTTTCCTCAGAATGTCCGCTCTGCGCGCCAGCCGCGAAACCGTCCGCCGCGCGCGACCCGGCATCCGGCGTCGCGGCAAGAATCACTGCCGCCGTCGCCCCGAAGCCAATCAACCGCGCAGGGCTCCGGTGAAGCGTGCCGAAAAATCGCACCCAGAGCGAGCCCACGTGTGCACGCGCCTCGCGCGCTGCGAAGCCAAGCAGCGCGAGCGGAATGGCCCAGGCCCGACGACGCCGGCGCGAGCGGGGCGCCACGTCGCGCACGGCGATGCGCGCTCGGTCGAGCACGCAATCCACCCGCGCGCGCATCGTGCTCCACGGGATGCCATGGTCCTCGGCGAGGTCCTTGATGTCCTTGTCCTCGTAGAAGTGCTCGAGGAGCAACGACCCGTCATCCCGGCTGAGGCGCTCGAATACGGTGGATGCGATTACCCTGTCCTCGAAGGGCCCGAGATACGCTTCCTTCTCCTCCGCAACGAGCTCAATGTCCTCTTCGGGCGCGGGCGATTCTCGTGAGCGAAAGGCATCCCGCCGGTTCGTCATGGCCGCATATTTCGCGAGCGTGCAGAGCCACGCGCCAAACGCGTCGTCATCTTTTGGATCCGGTCGCTCCATTTCGGGCTTGCCACACGCGAGTACGAATGCATCATGGACGACATCATCGACATGCGCCGCGTGCACTCCAATCGACCGAACGACCGCGGCCATGGCGACCCGGTGCCGGAGCAGAGCTTCCTTGGAGACCCGGAGCTCGTTCGCGCAGTCGTCGATGCCGCGTGTCATTCCGGATACCTCTCGGCCGAGCCTCGGCCCGGTGCCCCGTCCCTGCTCGCGTTGACTGGTCCCACGAAGGTAAAGGGCACGAGAAGCCTCCCATCACGAAAAAATCGACGGACCCCCCGAAGATTTCTGGTCGAGGGGCCTGAAACGTGAAGCCGCACACGGCCAGAGGCCATGGCGGGCGCCTCGGCGTCGGGGGCTGCACGATTGTCCTGGCGTTGACCTGGCCATCGTCGTCGTTCGCGGCGGACGAGGTGCCGCGTCATCGCGTCGAGCTCACGGCGGATCGCTCGCTCCCCGGATGCTCCAACCCGTTCGACTTCAGCGCCATCCTCACGAACTGGCTGCCCGTGAGCACCCTGGACCCGACCGCCACGCGTTCGCTCGTCGTGCGGATCCGGCGGCTACCGGATGGCGGGAAGTCGGTCGACACGACGATCACGGACGAGGCCGGAGCCGTGGCGCACTCCGAGCATCACGACTACCCGCCGACGGACGACTGCTTCAAAGTGTTGTACTGGACGGCGTTCGACGCGGCGAAACGGATCCGCGAGCTCGCGCCGCCACAAGAGGAGGAGCCTGCCGCACCGCTACCGCCCGAGCCTGCGCCGCCCGAGCCCGCGCCGCCCAAGCCTGCTCCGGCCCCGCCCTGCCCGGCGTGCCCGCCACCGCCAAAGCCGCCAGCTACGCCTCCCATGCGCGGTTTCGTGGCTCTAGGTGCGACGATCTCCCGTGGAGCCGCGCCGGAGTGGGGACCGGGCCTCCGCCTCGCGGGGGGCCTACAACTCGCATCCTTCACGCTCGAGCTCGATGGCCAGTGGATGCCGCTCCTGAACACGCGCCGTGCAGGATTGACCGACGTTGACATCCACACGTTCGGCCTGACGGGCGCTGGCTGTTTCAAGCGCGCGCCGCTCCTCGGTTGCCTGTTGGTCACCGGTGGGATCGTGGGTACGGTGGTGTCGAGCAGGGACTATGCATGGCGGGGCGCAGGTGGTTTCTTCGGCGCGGGAGCGCGCACCGCGGTGGAATTTCCGCTCTCGTCACACCTGATGGCACGCGTGGACGTCGAGGTCGCGCTACCGCTCATTGGCGCCCGCTTGGATTTCTTCGGGCCCTCGCCTTGGGAGCACCTAATTCCCGTCGCGACCGGCGGCGGCTCGCTCTTGTACGCGTTCTGAGGGGGCGTGCAGCCGCAGCGTCCTCGGCGTATCATTCAGGGCTCCCGAGCCCGTGGGGAGACCAAATGCCCTTGTCCAAGAAAGAAGAATCGTGGACTCACGAAATCCGCGCGCACCTGGTCGCTTTATCGCGCGAACCGGAGAGGCCGGCTCTGGACATCGAGTGGCTCATTGCGCGATGCGATGATACGCTGGTTCGCTATGAAGGCCATTGGCAACAAGCATCATATCGGCAGCTAACGAAGGATGTTGCCAATTTCGCCGATGAGTTCCCCGGCATGCTCCCGCAGGAGCTCGTGTGCGCGCCAGAGTGAACGAGTACGGGGCGTCATCGGGGCACTTCCCTGACGCCCGTGGGATATCCAGAATCAGCTCGTGGGCGCGTAGCAGCACACCGTGACGGGGTCCGCGAGCACGACTTCCCCTTGCACGTCGCCACCGCTCGGCATGCATGCACCCTTCGTGTACTCGAGGACCTCGGCAGACTTGCCGAGGAGCTGCGTACCCGCCATGAGGTCGTGGCACGGGGAGCTCATGCCGGTGGAGACGTTGAACGCCGCCTCCTCAATCGTGCAGCCCGCGCCGCTAAACAGCCGGAATTTCGTGTTGCAGAAACCGCCGGTCGGCTCGCTGCATGTGCACTCCGCACAGGTCCGGTTGTCCTTTACATGCCGGTAGAGGAGCTGTCTTTCGCCCCAGCCCTCCGGACAGGGGTGATCCCCTTCGCGAAACAAACAAGCGGAGAAGCTGGGAGGCGTTGGCACACACACCTTACCCGCAGCTTCCGCGCAGATCGGCGCGGGAGTCGCACTCATGCACGCTTTCCCGAGTGGTGTCTGCGGACCGCCTTCCCACGCCCGCGGGATTGTGGGCTCGGGGTCTCCCTCGAGGTGCGGCTTGCACGGCAGCTCCTCGATCGTCGGGGGCGCGATCATGATCGACCGAACGCAGGGCACCCCGCCGCAGAGCTTCCCGCTTTGGATCGACTTGTCCTCGTTGCAGACACCGTCCCAGTTTGTCGGCGGATCGAGGTTTGTCTTGACACCGAGGTTCGGATCAGGAGTGCACGCAGCCGAGCTAACCGTCCACGCCTCCGGCAGCTTGCACGTCCCCTCGGGCGGATCGCACTTGCATGTGCCGCATGAGGGCGGGGGCGGTTCGGCCCACGCTTCGAAGGCGAGGATCGGCGCGTCCTCAGGGCACGTCGGCGCCTCCAGATCCCAGCCCTGCCAGAAGCTGACTGGCCCCTTCCAGTTGCCGGCCGCGGGCGGCGTGCACGTTCCACCAGCGCAAAGGGAAGACATCGAGCCGTCGCTGCCTCCATCGAGCGAGGAGCACCACGGAGCGAGCGTTCGAGGGCTCTTCCCCTCGGGGCACCACTCGGGCGTCGGGCACGGGCAGCACTCGAAGGGGACGTCGGGAGCGCAGCCGGTGCGGCAGTGCTCGGGGGGCTGGGGCGGAGGATCCGCATCCCAGCACGCCTCACGGAAGATGCATGGGCAACACTCTTCCGGGATGGCCAGCAACCCGTTGTCCTGGAGCGGACAGTCGCCAGCGATGTAACCGCCGGGAGCGAGGCATGCGGGAACGGCGATCGCGGCGCCTCCGAGGCAAGCGGCGATCACGATGCCGGCACGCACCAGACGAACCATGGTCCTCATGTTACACCACTCCTTCGTCAGCGAGCTCCGCGGAGAGCGTCGCGGGCAGGTGGGCCGCAGGTCTCGGCGTCAGGGGCCGCGGAGGCGCAGCGCGCGCGGAGGCCGAAGGAGTTGCTCTTACTCTCTCGGTCGCGGTCGCGCTCTGCTTGACGGCCGGCGCGGCGGAGGGCTCGCGCGTCGGCGCCGGAGCGGTCGGTTCTGCCATGAGGGCGGAGGGTACACGGACAAACCTGGGAGGGGAAGGGACAAACCTGCCCCTGCGATCCGGCGCCACGAACGGCACCGCATGTCCGTGACATGGGGCACCAGGAACTCGCCTACGTGGAGCCGCCGAACTCCCGCACTGCCGGTGCTCATGCTGCGGTGTAGTGGTCGACGCGTCGTGATGTGGAGCATCGCGACGGAGGAGCGTCGATGCAGTACCCCGCCATTATCTGGCTCGCGATGTCCCTTGGCCTAACGGCGTGCAGTGGCCCCATGCCCAACACGGTGATTCATGCAGCGACCGGCGATGCCGCGCGCATGCCCGTGACGTGGGGCTCGCAGCCACCCGCTTCCACCGCACCGGCCCCTACCGCGCCGCCCATGACCCAGACGCAAACGGTCAACGTCTTGGTTGGGCCGACCAGCGGGCTCGAACCTGCACGGCAGACGGGCGACTCGCCCGCAGCGAAGCGGTCCCTCACCGATACTCCCGAAGACGTGGATCCGACAGAGGCCCCCACGATGACCGGTGCGCAGGAGATCAAGCTCGCGAACGGCGAACAGATTCGCTACTCGGGGCCGGCCACGTTCTTCCTGCTCGACGCGAAGAAGGGACTGCTGGGGATGTTCCTTGTCGACGTGCGAGAGCTCGACCACGGCTACATCTCCGATGTGTGGCTGCTCGACGGCGAGGAATGGCGCCACGGCACGATGTTGAGGCGGTTGTCGCTGAGCAACTGCACCAACATGCCGCTCTCGCCCCCTCCGCCGCGCAGCATGCTCGACAGGTTCAACCAAGGCGTTACGTGGCTCGTCTCGGACGGAGCCGTGGTGCCGGGCCCGCTCTTCTATCAAGCGCTGTATACCCTCTTCGGCCAACAGTCCAATCTCGATTCCGAGGTCATTCATCCAAATGATGCAGCACGCCGCAACATGTTGCGGTTTTCCTTTGCCCTCGCGCATTTTCACAACGAAGAGATGCGTCCCTGTGATCACCTCAGTCAGTATTCTGGCGACCTCTTTGCCGGATTCGTGCGCATGAACCGAGCGTCTAGCGCGCCTTGGACGTCAACCCGAGCAAGGACACCAGGAACCCAACAATGACGCTCAGAGGCAACGTCCGGGGACCGAAAGGGTTCATGAAAGAAGAAGAAAAGCGCCTCGCCGCCCCTGTTGCCCATCGACGCCGAACGGTGCGACGCTCCTGCGCCGCATGAGACGACGCACCGCCCTCGATCTGGTCGTTCCCGCCGCAGTCCTCCTCATCGCCAGCGCCGCCCACGCCGAGGAGCCGTCGTGCTCCGAACGCCCGAACGCCGTCGTCGCGGACCTCGGGCTGCACGTGATCAACGCCGGTTATCAGCGCGTTTTCGGCTGTCACGTCACGGTGCAGGCGACCGCCGGGCTTTATGGGCCTTGGACGGTTACGCAAAACGTGCTCGGTCTGGGCGGCGGCGAATCGCACGCCGGACGAGGATGTCATCGGTATGGTCTTGCGTGGGCGTGTCTTCTTCCACCCGCTCGGGCGCGCGCCCGGCGGGCTTTGGATTTCACCCTATACGCAGGCGGGCCCGGTCCGCTCGAGGGTCGCATCGGAGAAGATCTGGGGTCCCGCGTTCGCGGCGGGGCTGAGCGCCGGGTGGACGTGGAGGCTGGGCAATCACGTCCTGCTCGGCCTCGGGCTCGGCGCCCAATATCACCGCGCTTCCTTCTTGGGGAGGACGGCACGCCCCGGGTTCTCCCTCTTCGGGCCAACGGTGGATATCAACGTCGGGTTCCGCTTCTGACGCCCTTGCCGGACATTGGTGGCAGGGATGCGTGCCCCGGTCGCGCCTCACTTCGGCCATGTTCCCCGGACTGTGGCGTGTTCGGGGGGTAGCGCCTCCCGGAAGATGATCGCTGTGCCGAGGGCATTGGCGCTTGGCACGAAGGGGTCGCCGGATGCTGTTCGGCGCAGTGGGATCCCGTTGTCCCGCAGGAGGTTTTGGGTGGCGGCGATGTCGCGCACGGCGACGGTGTAGGCGACGAGGGCGGGCAGTGCGGCGGGTTGCTCGCCCGGCAACAGTGTTGCCAGGCCGGATTCGGGCACAAGGGTCAACCGCGCGTTATCAAGGTCGAAGACCTGCGCCGGGCCGTCCGTCCGGATCGGCCGGTCGAGGTAGTCCTGGTACCGGGCCTGGGCGGCCGCAAGTTCGCTATCCGCGACGCAAAGCACGGCCTCCACGAGGTCGACCGCGCCGTTGGGGTGGTCTGACTGTCGGGCGCCCTGGATGTGCGAATCGAGTTCCGCGGCGACGCCGACCCGTCCCTCCGCAACCGAGCCCGGCCTCGTGTCGATCTCCAAGTAGCGAACGGTCTCGACCACGGTTCCGGTCTCGGTCTCCACCGGGCGCCGCACGGTGTTCACCCCGCCGTGCCCGATCCCGGACGCGGTCAGCCGCGTGGCAACCGCGTCGATGTCGGGCGATGAGAACATCAAGATGTGCAAGCCCTCGAAGCGCTCCAGGCACACGGCCAGGCTGGCGCTCGTGGTGGCAATCCGCTCGACGAGTTTCGGCAGCACATCGGCCGGCGCCTGCAGAGGGACAAGCTTCGCGTCGGCCGGGATGTGGTCGCCCTCGCGCACGCGGGTCGCGAGTTCAAGGAAGTTGCCTAGGAAATCGGCGTGAGTGTTGGCAGCGCCGAACGGCTCGGGCTCGGCCCCCTCCTGGCGGGCCATCGCGGGATAGCTGGGTGGCGGCACCACAAAGCCCAGGCGTCGGTAGAGCGCGAGCGCGGCGGCCATGTCGTCGACCACGTGGCCAACGTGGTGTATGCGGACGATGTCGTGTCTCACGTCGGCCACCCTAAATAGCTCCGACCGAGTGGTCAATCTACCTGGTGGCGGGCGAACGCCGGCCGAAGCTTTGGATCGAGGTCGCCCCCGATCAGAAACGCCAACACGAGCGGTCTCGGGTGCCCTTCGCCGGCCAGCACGAGCCGAAGTGCCACGGCTACCTCCGCATGGTAATTCCGAGAGCCGCCAGCGCCAGCACACCGAAAAGCACCTGACCGAGGCCCGTGCTTTCGCCGCTGGCAAGGTCGTGAAACTCGATGTCCTCGCCGTAAAAGAACTGGAGGATCGTCACGTGGTCGTATCCCTGGGCGGCCAGCCAATGAGCACAATGCTACCCCACGCAGCCGCGGTTTCCCGGGTGCGAGTGCAGCGAAAGACTCGTCGGAATGACATCACGTCCTCGCCGCCCAGCATTGTACGTCACCCATCGCTCGGTCTCGGTTGGATCCGGACCGTGCGACCCATCCGGGTTCCAATACGCCCCCGCAACGTGATTCGCGAGGATCATCGGCCCCTGATAACGCAACACGATGCCCCGCGTCCGCGTCGCTGCCTCGACGCAGTCCCCGCCGGCGTACCGCGAGAACACCTGGAACTGCTGCCCGCTGGGGATCGCCGTCGTGCGTCCCAGCGTCAGCCGGTCCCGCATCGCCCGGAGCACGAACGTTCGCACGGCGATGGCGAGAGCCGCTTTCGCCTCCGGATGCGCGTGCAAATGCTCGCCCGCGACCACCCGCGGCACGTATTCGAGCTCGAGCGAGAGTCACCCCGCGGTCGTGAGGATCCGCTCCGGCGCCTCGGCAGGCTCCTCCTCCATCAGAATGCTCATCTCTTCAATCCGTGCCGAACCACGAAGATGCCGCAATCCGTCACCGGCGACGTCCCCGGATGCAACCAGACCCGCGCCGTCGCCCGCCCCGCACCACTCCAGAAGCGAAAGACCCATCGTTCGACGGGGCTCGGATACTTCGCCATCGCCACGACCTGCCGCTTCTGCACGAGGGGACCCACGATCACGGCGGGCAGACTGACGAGCAACCGTTCCTTTCCGAAAACGACATCCCGAAGCGTGAGCGGGGGAGGCTCGTCCCCCACCAGCGGCGGCTGCTCCATGATAACGATGCAATGTGTCGTTGGGCCGAACTGCGGGTCCGACTCGACGACGTTCTGCTTCGATTCGCTATCGATCTCCGCCACGCTCATGCCATCCCCCTTCAGGTCTTCACGCCCGATTGCCGCTGGTGGTGCTGGAACGCGATCCCGTTGAGCGAGAGCTGCACGTAGAGCCCCACTTCGAGCGGCCGCATGAGCACGCCTCCGAGCTCGATCGGCTTGATCGGGAAGACGATGTCCTCCGGGACGTGAATGACCGCGTTGAATGCGCCGTGCTCGTTTCGCTCTCGCGCGGGCGACGCGGAACAATGTGCAGGTGGTGATCCGGTCGGTGCTGCGATTCGCGGTGGCGCGGAAGTACCTGCGCGCGATGCCCGAGGGGATGCCGCGGCTCAAGGCGATGGGGCAGAGCATTCTGGAGATTCCGTCGGACGAGGAGGTCGAGCGGATCCTCGCGGCCGCGAGTGAGCGGCATCGGGTGAGCTTTGCGTTGATGGCATACGCGGGGCTGCGGCCGAACGAGGTGCGGGCGCTACGGTGGCGGGATGTGCGGCTGCGGCGAGATGGGGAGGTCGTGGGCGGGTTCGTGAGCGTGCGGGAGGGGCGGTCGCACGGGGAGACGCACACGCCGAAGACAGGGCAGCGGGAGGTACCGGTGGCGCCGGAGCTGGGGAGGTTGCTGGCGGGGGTCGAGGGGGCCGGGGGTGCGGGGCGGGAGGAGTTTGTGGCGCTGAATGAGCGGGGGAGGGCGTGGGGGCAGTACGGGATCGTGCAGGCGTTTGAGAGGGTGCGGCGGAAGGTGGGGGTCGGGGGGTGGTCGGTGTATTGTTTGCGGCACTACGCGATCACGATGTGGTTGCGGGTGGGGGGGCCCGTACACGTCGTCCAGCGGATGGCAGGTCACAAGCACCTGGCCACCACGCAACGTTGCGTGCATCACCTCAAGGAGGACCTTGAAGAGGCCGCCCGCCGGCTCACCCTGGCCTCCGAGGGCAAACGGGGTGGGGGCAACAGTGGGGCAACGGGTTCCGAGAGTTCGGCGGGGCAGCGCGGTAGGAAGCGCTAACCCCGCGGAATCATTGGCACCCCCGGCAGGAATCGGACCTGCGACCTTCGGTTTAGGAAACGGCTCAGGTAGCTTCTAGCAGCACCCTCGAACCACACGGAGATCAGCAGCAAAACAGCGGTGATCCCGGCCGTTCTGCGAGATCGAGGGTGTGAGCTGGGGATGACCGAGACGAGACGTTTCGAGACCGTCCGGTGCATCGGTTGGGGCAACAGTGGGGCAACAAGGAAGACCCCGCTTGCCGGGAGCACTACCGCGTCCGTGCCCGTGGCGAGCTGGCCGGGGGCGCGGGGAGCCGTCGCTCGATGCCATCGAGGAGCGCCGCGAGGCCGCTCTCGAACAGCGCGTCGAGGCTCAGGTCGAAGCCTTCCCGGAGGTCCCGCAGCACCGACGAGAAGCTCGCGTGGCGGGCCGACCTCGCGAGCTCGGCGAACACGGGCGCCTGCGCTTCGTTCCAGTGCTCCCCGTCGACGCCGCTCTCGGCCTCGGCGCGCCGCTCGGCCTCGAGATCGACGCCGACGCCGCGCACGTAGCTGAAGACAAGCAGGTGGAGTTCGAGGCGCCCGCGTGCGTCGACGCCCGAGCCCTCGAGCGCTTGGAAGATCCAGTCCGCGAACGCGACCACGTTCGGCTGGGTGAGCGGGCGCGTCACCGTCATCACGTGGGCGAGCCATGGGTGGCGCTGGTAGAGCGTCCAGAGCCCGCGTGCGGAGACCTCGAGGCCCTCGCGCCACGAGCGCGCGGGCGGCGGCAGCTGGAGCTCGCCGAACGCGGCGTCGACCATCGCGGCGACGAGCTCGGCCTTGCTCTGTACGTGGCGATAGAGCGACATCGGCGGCGCCGACAGCACCGCCGCGACCGCGCGCATCGACAGGGCGTCGACTCCCTGCGCGTCCGCGATGGCCATCGCCGCCCGCACGATCTTCGCGCGGCCGAGGCCCTCTTCCGCCGGGGCCTGCCGCGGCGCGACGACGTGGCCGACCCGCGGCTTCGCCAAGAGCACACCCTCCTGGCACAGCGCTGCAAGCGCTTTCGCGGCCGTCGCGTGCGCCACCCGGAAGCGCCGGCTTACCGCCCGCGTCGACGGCGCCCGCGCGCCCGGCGGGAGGGCGCCGGTCGCCACCTGCCGCTTGAGCTCCGCCACGATTCGCTGCGAGGCCCCCGCGCGATCCATCGCCCTGTACTAGCACAGAATCTTTGCGAATTGCGGAGGATTCATTCGACGATCCTGCTGGGCTGCGTACAGTGCACGCAGCTCCGCGTGTGGTGCGCGCGGCTCGGCGTGCCTCGCACGCGAGGAGGTCCCATGGCTCGTAGCATCCTCGTCTCCGGCGCAGGTATCGCCGGCCCCGCGCTCGCGTGCCGGCTCGGCCGCACGGGTTTTTCCGTGACCGTCGTCGAGCGCGCCCCCGCCCTGCGGCGCGGCGGGCAAGCCGTCGATTTCCGCGGCCCCGTGCACATGCGCGTTCTGCGCGAGATGGGCCTGTTCGAGGCGCTCGCGGAGCGGCGTACGCACATGGGCGCGCTGCAATTCGTCGACGCGAGGGGTCGTGTCGTCTTTACGTTGCCGCCATCGTTCGCCGGCGGCGAGCTCGAAATCGAGCGAGGCGATCTCGTCGACGTGCTGTTCCAGAAAAGCCGCGATAGCGCCGAATACGTCTTTGGCGACTCGATCGCCTCGATCGCGCAGGATGGCGGGGGCGTCGACGTCACATTCGAGCGCGAACGGCCGCGCCGCTTCGATCTCGTTGTCGGCGCCGACGGCCTCCACTCGCGCGTCCGCGCGCTCGCGTTCGGCGAGGAGCGCCGCTACGTGCGTCACCACGGGCACTCCGTCGCCACGTTCCGCATGCCGAACCTCCTCGGCCTCGAGCGGAGGGGCCTCGTCTACAGCGAGCCCGGGAGGGCCGTCGTCGTCAGCAGCACGCGGAATGTGGAGGAGGCCGTCGTCATGCTCGTCTTCACCCCCTCGAACGAGCCGCTCCGCACGCGCTTCACCGGCATGGGCTGGGAGGTGCCGCGGCTTCTCCCGTACCTCGACGGCGCGAGCGACCTCTACACCGACACCATCAGTCGCGTTGACGTCGACGGGCTGTCGCGCGGCCGCGTCGTCCTCCTCGGCGACGCGGGTTACGGCGCCACCATCGGGGGCCAGGGTACGGGCGTCGCCGTCGTCGCCGCGTACGTGCTCGCTGGCGAGCTCGCGAGGGAGGCCGATCACGCGCGGGCCTTCGCACGCTACGAGGCCACCATCGCGGGCTACGCGCGCGGCTGCCAGGCCACCGCGCGCCACATGGGCCCATTCTTCGCGCCGCGATCCCGCGCGGCCATCGCCCTCCGGAACGCGATGTACCGAGCGCTCACATCCCGCCCGCTCGCCGGCGTGTTCGAGCGGATGACGGCGAGCGCGGCCAGCGACGTCACATTGCCGACGTACGTCTGAACCAGGCTGGTCAGCGAGCGGCGGTGAGCATTGTCTGGTGGCCGTCCGATTCGCACCATGATCTCATCGGATGCTCCTTTGGGAGCCCAAGCGTCGGAGCAGGAGGCGGATGGTGTCACGAGCGCGATCCGGCTGCGGTCGGTTTTTCTGGACATCCGCCCCGTCCCGGGACAAACCTTGTCTCAGGAGGGCGCGCTCAACCCGGGGTCCCCGAACTCGCGACACCCACCCGGCTTGCCGGGAAACGGGACCAAGAAAAACCCCTGACCCAGACCCCGGCCTGGAGCGCGCCCTCCGCCTTCGTTGGTCGGTCAGGCCTTAGGCGGCCCCTCCGCCCCCTCGGGGGCGCCTTCCGCCGCCTCTCCCACCCCGGGCTGCGCAGGCCCACCCGCGAAGTGGACGGTCACGTGAAGCTTGCCGTCGAGGACCGCGGCCACGTAGCCACGCGGATACCCGAGCGCTTCCGCCACGGCATGCTGGGTTTTCCCCTGCGCGTACGCAACGAGTGCGCTGCGCACGCGTTGCTGCATATCGTTCGAGAGGACAGCGGGAACGCTGTCCGGGTCTTGATCGTGCGTATCCTCGACGGACGGATCGGTGCCTTCTTGCCCTGCGATGGCAGGACGACCGATGATGGGCATGGGTTGCGACTCCGCTCGTAACGGGGTTGCGGCCAAGTCGCCCCGGGGGATTTCCAGGTCCCTCGGGGCGGCGCTTCTTGCAGACTATAGTCTGTAGACGCCCAGTCTCTACTCGCAGACCGTCGACCGTCAAGGTGGCTGGCAACGGGCTGGAGCAGATCTTCGGGCAAGTGGTCCGCGAAGTCCGGATCGAGGTGGGGATCTCCCAGGAAGAGCTGGCAGATCGGGCCCAACTGCATCGCACCTATGTAAGCCTGCTCGAACGAGGGAAGCGCAATCCGTCGCTGAACGTCGTCCAGGCCCTCGCGACGGCGCTCGGGACCACGATGACGCGCCTGGTTTCCGAGGTCGAAGCGAGGCTGCCACGGAAGTAGGACAAACCCCCGATGCCCACCCCTGGGTCATCGTCGCGGCGGGAGGGGACGCGACGGTGGCGCTACCTCAACGTCACTTCGCCTACCCCTACGCGGGATTATAATGAACACGTTGTAGATCCTGTGGTCGGATGCCCCGGCTATTCTGCGAGGATCGAGGGGGCGAGTTGAAGCTGACCACAACGCGACGTTCTGAGACCCTTCGGTGCCTACGTTGGGGCAACAGTGGGGCGAGTGCAGGCTACGGCCGAGCCGCGCGTGGGGCCCCCCCGGCTCCTCCCTAGCCGCAGATCGTGCTGCACGTCGACGTCGACGTCCCGTTGTGCGCGCACAGCGCGTAGCACGCGTCCTTGGGGGTCTGCGACGTCCCGCAGGCATTACACGTCCCCGCCGACGTGCCGCAGATGGTCTCGCAGGTCGACGTCGACGTGTTGTTGGCGATGCACAATTTGTAACAGCCGACGATGGCGCAGTCGGAGTTCGTGCCGCAGATGGTCTCGCAGGTGGAGGTCGAGGTGCCATTGGCGGCGCAGTTCTCGTAACAACCCAGCTCGGCGCACTCGGTGCCGAGGCCGCAGATGGTCTCGCAGGTGGACGACGACGTGCCGTTGGCGGCGCAGAGCTGGTAACAGGCGTACTGGCCGAGGCCGGTGGTGGTGCCGCAGATGGTCTCGCAGGTGGACGTGCTCGTGCCGTCGGCGGCGCAGTTCTTGTAGCAGCCGCGCTCACCGCAGGCGGTGGTGGTGCCGCAGATGATCTCGCAGGTGGATGCCGACGTGCTGTCGGCGATGCAGACATCGTAACAGGCGCCCTGTGCCGACGGGGTGTCGGTGCCGCAAATGGTCTCGCAGGTGGAGGCGGAGGTGCCCTTCTGCACGCACAGGGCATAGCAGCCGACGCCGTTGCCGATGGGGCACTGCGAGGCGCAGGTCGACGGGCTGGTGTCGTTGGCAAGGCAGGTCTGCCAGCATCCGTCGATGGGCGGATCGCACTCGGGGTCGACGGGACCGCCGCCCGTGCCGCCGCCGCCCGCGCCGCCGCCGCCCGCGCCGCCGCCGCCTGTGCCCCCACCGCAGAAGGTGGGAGTCTCCACGGCCTGGCAGGCGTTGCCCGCCGCCGCGCACGCGCCGTCGATGCACGCGGCGGCGAGGAACTGCTCGCCGCTCGTGGCGCAGTTGCAGCACACGGGCGCGCAGTCGGCGAAGGTGGAGCAGCTCTCGCCGTTGGGCTTGGTGCCGTGGAGCTCGGCGGGCGACGACGGGCACGCGCCGTTCGCCTGCTCGCCCTTCGACGAGACGTTGCCCGTGTCCGTGCCGCCGTCGCCTCCGCCTCCCGTCGTGCCTGGGGAGCTCGAGCTGGCTGCGCAGGCCGCGATGAGGAAGGTGAGGATGGATGCGTACACGATCGGGCGATTCACCATGGCCGGGATGGTCAGCACGATGGCGGCGGTGCGCCCAGCGGGCGAGCACGATTCCGACGGGGCGGCGCCGGATCGTGCTCGAGACACCCGAAGGGCGTCCATTCGCCGTGTTTCAACTTGGTGGGGATGGGACGTACAACGTGCACAAGGGGATAGACGATCAGGGGGCCGTCTGCTCCCTGGTTATCGTTTGGCGGCGCGGCGCTGCCACCGTCCCACACCCACCCTCGGCCGCGCCGTGGAGCGCGCGGTCGCGACGTTATCGAGCGCGTTCTTGGGCATGGCTCCTCGGTCCGTTCGCCGGACCGCTCCCCACCAGATCCTCCAATCCGCCAGGAATCACGTCCTCGACCCGGAGGCCGAGGCCCACGGCGATCTTCACGCAGGTCTCGATCGTGATATTGACGCGCCCATTCTCGATACTGGACAAGGCGCCTTTCGTAACTCCGCTCGTGTCGGCGAGGTCGGCCAGCGACATTCGTTGATCCAGGCGTAACTCCCGGATGCGCGTGCCGAGGGTTGAGAGAAGTGGATGGGTCGTTGGTCGACGTGGCATGGCCGGTCCTCCGAGATTGGTGCTCGTCGACCTTGGGCGACTACGGTGCAGCCAGCGAGCACCTGTGCGCGAGCAGGGAGCGGCCACACCGGAGCCGCCCAAGGCCGGCGATTCGTATTTCGCGAACTAAAAAACCGATGTGAAAGCGCTACTGCGTCGCCTCGGCGTCTCGAAGCGCGTTCGCGATCATCCATGGCGACGGCGAGCGCTCCTCGTATCGATGCCCCGGCGGAGACTTAGGGCCGATCGACGTGCGTCGGGGACTTGTGACCTTCGGCGTTTCCGCGGGGGTGGTGGGCTTCAGTCTCGACCTTACGAGGCCAGCATGCCGCGCGAGACCGTCCGACATTCGGCCTTCCACGCTGTGGGCGCGAGCAGCGAATGCGTCCTCTTCGCCTGCGCACGACCCGAGGTGGGGCGTGGCTGTGAAGACTACGGCTGCCGTGCCGAGGCTTCCGATGAAACGGGCAGGGGTGCGGTGAAGAGACCCGAGCAACCGCGTCCAGAACGAGCCCACCTGCGCGCGCGCCTCGCGGGCGAGCAAGCCAAAAAGAGCCAGCGGAATGGCACCGATCCGGCGCCGACGACGGCGGAGCGACCGCGCCGCAGACTCGTCCACCGCAATGCGCGCCCGATGGAGCACGCCATCCACTCGCTCTCGCATCGTTGCCCACGCGACGTTGCGCTCCGCGGCGAGTTCCTTGATCGTCGTCCCCTCGTAAAAATGCTCGTGGAGCAGTGAGCCATCGTCAAGGCTCAGACGCTCGAATACCTTGGACGCGTCGACCTTCGCCTCGTAGTTCTCGACATGCGCGCTGCTGGCCTCGATTGCGCGTACGATCTCCTCGGTGGGCGTCGCGACTTCCCGCGAGCGGGATGCGTCCTTGCGGTTCGTCAGGGCCTCGTATTTCGCGACGGCGTTCAGCCATGCGCCAAAGCCTTCTTCGTCTTTTGGATCGGGCCGCTCTGCTTTAGGCTTGCTACATACGACCAGGAATGCATGATGGACGACGTCCATCACATGCTCCGAATCGACTCCGACCGAGCGAACCACCGCGGCCATAGCATCCCGATACCGGAGCGTGGCCTCTCTGGAGATACCGAGTTCGTTCGAGCAGTCGTCGAGGACGCGTGTCATGCCCCAGACCCTCTGCTCGCGTTCACGAGTCCCATGGATACAAAGGGCAGAAGTCGCCCTCCATCACGGGAAAAATCGACCGACCCCTCCACATTTTTCGTCGAGGGGGCCACGGAGTGAGGTCGCACACTGATTTCAGGCGCTTCTGGAGTGCGTTTGGCGCGGCGGCCCTAAGCGTGGCCTGGTCGTCGTCGGCCCTCGCGGCGGACGAGCTGCCGCACAGTCGCGTCGAGCTCACGACGGATCGGACGTTGCCCGGTTGCTCGGATGCGTTCGAGTTCAAGGCCATCCTGGCTAATTGGGTGCCCGTGAGTACGATCGATCCGACGGCGGCGCGCGCGCTTGTCGTGCGGATCCGGCGACTCCCCGATGGCGGGAAGTCGGTCGATACGACGATCACGGACGAGAACGGCGTCGCCGTATCCACCGATCACCGCGACTACTCGCCCCAAACCGACTGTTTCAAGGTGCTTTATTGGACGGCCTTCGACGCGGCGACGCGGATCCGAGCAGCAGCGCCGAAGAAGGAGGAGCAGGCCCCAACGCCTTCGGTAGAGCCTCCGCCATCTCCCAAGACGGCCCCGTGCCCGAGATTCCCGACGTGTCCACCGCCCTCGAAACCGCCCGCGGCAGCCCCGGCTCCGGTGGCCAGGCGCGTTTTCCTGGCGTTGGGAGGGATCGCGTCTTACGGGCTCATTCCGGATTGGGCACCCGGGCTCCGCGTTGCCGGCGGCGTTCAGCTCCCGCAGCTCTCGCTCGAGCTCGATGCGCGCTGGGGGGCGAACCTGAACACGCGCCCGCTGGGGTTCACGGAGGCGGAGATGCACACGTTCGCCCTGACGGCTGGCGCGTGTGTGAAGCGCCCTCCGCTTCTCGGCTGTCTCTTGGCTGCGGGGGGCGCCGTAGGGGCGGCGACGCTCAACCGAGCTTACGCTGGTCATATCGTGCGCGCGTTCTTCGGCGTCGGTGCGCGCAGTGGCGTCGAGCTACCGTTTACGGAGCACCTTGCTGCGCGCGTCGACGTTGAAGTTGCGTTTCCGCTGGTCGGTACCCGACTCGATTTGGTTAACCCTTCGTTCTGGGAGACGCTGACCCCCACGTTCACGGGGGGAGGCTCGCTCGTGTACGCGTTCTAAATCACGGCCATGGCGCAGCAGACCGTGACGGGCTCGAGCAGCACGAGCTCCCCTTCCGCGTTCCCCCCGCTCGGCGTGCACGCGCCCTTCGTGTATTCGAGGACCGCGGCCGATTTGCCGGAGAGCTGCGTCCCCGGCATGAGGTCCTTGCAGGGAGCGGTCATGCCGGCCGAGACGTCGGCGGCCTCCTTCTCGATCGTGCATGCCGCGTCGCTGAAGATCCGAAACTTCACATTGCAGAACCCGCCGCTTGGCTCGCTGCACGCGCACTCCGCGCAGGTCCGTTTGTCTTCCACGTACCCGTAGAGGAGCTTCTTCTCGCCCCATCCCTCCGGGCACACGTGGTCCCCCTCGAGGTACAAACAAGAGGAGAAGCCGGGAGGCGTCGCGACACACACCTTCCCCTCCGCCTCGGTGCACGTCGGCAAGGCGCTCTCGCTCGTGCAGACCCGCCCGAGCGTGATCTCCGGTCCGCCGTTCCATGCCTTTGGAGCCTTGGGCTCCGGATCGCCGACGAGGTGCGGTTTACATGGCAGCTCCTCGATCACCGGGGGCGAAATCGTGATCGAACGGACGCAGGGAACACCGCCGCAGAGTTTGTCCCCAAGGATCGACTTGTCGCCGTTGCAGGTCCCGTCCCAGTTTGTCGGCGGATCGAAGTTTGTCTTGACACCGCCACCCGGATCTGCGCAGGCGGCCGAGTTGACAGTCCACGTCTCTGGGAGCTTGCACGTCCCCTCGGGCGCATCGCACTTGCACGTGCCGCACGAGGGCGGGGGCGGCGCGGTCCAGCCTTCGAACGCGAGGATCGGCGCTTCTTTGGGACATGGCGGCGCCGCGATGTCCCAGCCCTGCCAGAAGCTCATCGGCCCTTTCCAGCCCGCAGGCCCAGGGGCCACGCACGAGCCGCCCGTGCAGAGCGAGGACGTCGAGCCGTCGACACCTGCGTCCGTTCCCGCAGATGGGCAATACCTCTCGTAGCTGGAGTTCTCGGGGGGGACGCCGTCGGGACACCACTCGGGACTCGGGCACGGGCAGCACTCGTAGGGGACGTCCTCCGGGCAATCGGGGCGGCAGTAGTCGGGGACGGTCACGTACTTCGGCCATCCCTGCGGGCAAGCCTCAGGGGAGGGGCAAATGCAGCACTCCCGCGGGATGAGGAGGTTGCCGTCGTCGTCGATGGGGCAATCAGACCCGATCGTGCCACTGGAGACGATGCAGGCCGGGATGGCGAGCGCGGCAAGGCCCGCGCTGGCTGCGAGCAGAAGCGCTGTACGTGCGAGACGAACCATGACGCGAGGGTACGGCACCGGGGCGTGGTGCGGCAAGGTCTAAAGGGCGGATCCCGTGTTGGTTGGAGATGCGCGGGCAAACCCTGTGGGGGAAGGGACAAACCTTGGCTTACGGGGTGCACGGGCAGCGCAAGCGGCACTCGGGGGACTCGTCGCGGCTCATACGGCAGGCGGATTCGCAGCGATCCGAGCACGTGCAGGCGGGGAGTTTCTCGGCGAGAAGAATTGGCTGGGCGAGCGGCATTGCGCGCACCTCGGTCTCCGAGATTTCGTCAAAGCGGGCGAGGTTCGGGTTTCTATCGCTATGATCGGGACATCAATGCGACGCCATGACGTTCGCGAAGAGGTCGATTGGAGCAAGAAGCGGGTGGTCGCTGCATGTGTGGAATGTCACAACCATCCGGCATGCGGGAAGCATGCTCGGCGTCGGTGAGTACAAAATCCGGGGTTGTCCGCCCTAGGCGCTTGTCGAACGAACCGCCCTTCTGGTACACGCTCCGGCATGACTTTTCGCGCCTCGCACTTCTTGGCACCTGCACTTCTCGCCCTGTCCGTCGTCGCGTGCGGCGGCACGGCGTTCACCTCGACGAAGACGGCGGAGCCCGTGCTCATCGCGCGCGCGGAGTCTCCCGCCGAGGTGCGCGCGGCCGTGATCCGAGCGATGGAAGCTCGGAGATTTTCGGCCCTCGGCGAAGAGCCGGGGAAGATCGCCGCCCGCCTCGACAAAGGCGAAATCACCCTCGACGTCGACATCGAGTACTCGGGCACGCAGTACGTCGTAAAATACGTGAAGAGCACCGGCCTCCAGACGAAGCCGGGCCCGGGCGGCGAAGTGCTCGTCGACGATCACTGGTCGGGGTGGGTCCGTGGCCTGAGGGCGCGCATCGGCGAGGAGCTCCTCGTGCCGAAGAAAGAGGCCGCGGAGACGGCGAAACGCGAGCGCGAGTACCAGCTCCTCATCGAGCAGCACAAAACGGCGCAGGCTCAGGCGAACGCCCAAGCTGCCCAGGCGGCCTCGCAGCCACCGCAGACCCAACCCGTGCAGGGCCAGGTGGTCATCCCGATTCCGCTGCCCCAGCTCCCCGCGGGTGGCGTGAACCTGAACCACTCGACGACCCATGGCAGCCAGACGATCACGTGCTGCATCAACGGCGCGTTTTACGCGTGCCCGAGCCAAGAGGCGTACAAGAAGTGCATGAGCCTCGGCCCACACGAGTGCACACGCGACACGAGCAAGAGCTGCAAGTAACTGCGTTCTGCATGTGTTCGTGATGGGACAGGAGCTCGACGAGCTCATGCGCTCGCCGACCTGCACGAGGCGAAGCACCACGGCTACCTCCGCACGGTGCGTCCGAAAACTGCCAGCGCCATCACGCCAAACAGCACTTGGCCGAACCCCGTGCTCTCCCCACTGCTGGAGAGCTCGTGAAACTCGACGTCTTCCCCGTAGAAGAACCGGAGAATCGTGGCATGGTCCTATCCTTGTGCGGCCAGCCAATGCGCACGATGCTGCCCCAGGCAGCCACGGTTTCCTGGGTGCGAGCGCAGCGAAAGATGGGTCGGAATGACATCACGCCCCCGCCGCCCGGCATTGTAGGTCACCCATCTCTAGGTATTGGTCGGATCAGGACCGTGCGACCCATCTGACTTCCAATACGCTCCCGCGACGTGGTTCGCCAGGATCATGCGCCCCTGGTGGTGCCTTCGAGGAAGACGTTCGGCGAGGTGGTCGACGAGTTCAAGTCGACGGTCATGATCACCGAGCTGAAGGTGACGTCGCGCAAGGCGTACGAGGGGGTGCTCGACGCGACGCTGGTTCCGAGGTTCGGCGGTCGTGGGGTCGACGAGGTGGACGGCGTCGCGGCCGGGGAGCTCGACCTCGAGCTGTCGAAGCGCGAGCTGTCGCAGTCGACGCGGAACAATACGCAGATCGTGCTCCGGTCGGTGCTGCGATTCGCGAAGGCGCGTGGGTACATCGCGCGGGTGCCGGAGGGGTTGCCGCGGCTCAAGCCGATCGGGCAGTGCATTCTGGAGATTCCGACCGACGAGGAGGTCGACCGGATCCTCGCGGCGGCGAGCGTGTCGCAGCGGTTGGCGTTCGTGTTGATGGCGTATGCCGGGCTGCGGCCGAATGAGGTGCGGGGGCTACGGCGGCGGGATGTGCGGCTCAGGTGGGAGGGAGAGGCGGTCGCCGGGGGGTTCGTGAGCGTGCGGGAGGGGCGGTCGTTCGGGGAGACGCATACGCCGAAGACGGGGCAGCGGGAGGTGCCGGTGACGCCGGAGCTCGGGAGGTTGCTCGCGCCGGTGGAGGCGGGGGCGCGGGAGGAGCTCGTGGCAATGACGGCGCGGGGGAAGCCGTGGGGGCAGTCGGGGTTGGTGCAGGCGTTCGAGCGGGTGAGGGCTCGGGTGGGGTTGGAAGGGTGGTCGGTGTATTGCCTGCGGCATTATGCGATCACGGCGTGGTTAAGGGCTGGGGTGCCGGTGCACGTGGTGCAGAGGATGGCGGGGCATAAGAATTTGGCGACGACGCAGCGGTATGTGCATCATCTGAAGGAGGATTTGGAGGAGGCGGGGAGGAGGATGGCGGGGAGGCGGACGGTTTAAGCTCCCGGCCCGCGCTCTCAGCCGTGGCGCGAGCAGCTCCTCGGGAACGAATGCACTGGACAACGGGAAGCCACATTTGTATGGTGTCGCGCATCTCTCCGCGCACGGTTCTTCTGGGCGGGGGGGAACTACTTCAGTCCATGCGCGCGCTCGGTGATTCAAATGAGTTTACCCGCCAGGGCATCGAATGCATTCGCGATATTCACGTTGTTGACGGTCGCCAACTGTGGTGCCGACGGCGATCCCTTGCCGTTCTGGACCGCGGAGACCGATCGAGCCGGCGAGGTGATGAGCGCGCCTCACAGCGCAACACCCATGTCGGCGGAGCTCGTCGCAGCATACATCGAAGCGATGCAATCGCGGGCAGGCGAATCCCATTCCGTCGAGCGTGTCGCCGCTGGTCGCTGGCGTGCGGCCAACCCTTCCTTGGGATTCGTGGCGGACCTTGATGCCGAAGGGGTGCGATTGACTCCTGGCGCCCAAGCCTCGCCATCGCCCGATTGGTCCGCGACGCTGTCGTTCTCGGGTATGGGCTGCGGCGGCTCTCTGTTGGCGCCGTCGCCTGCGGAGCCGGTGGCGACGGCAAACCGCGTCGATTACCACCGCGGAGAGTTGACGGAGTGGTACGTCAGCGGCCCGCTCGGGCTGGAGCAGGGGTTCACGTTGACTGCCGCGCCCGCGTGCCGAGGCGGCGGCGGTGGCGAGATCACGCTCGGCCTCACCGTCGCGGGCGAGCTTTCCCCGGCGCTCGGTGCTTCGGGAGACATCGTGGAGCTCCACAATGGCGCGGGGGCGACCGAGCTCCTTTATGGGAATCTTTTCGTTCGTGACGCGACCGGACGAACGCTGCCTTCACGGCTCGGGGTGCGGGGCAGCGACGTGACGATCTCGTTCGACGATGCGGGGGCCGTCTATCCCGTGGTCGTCGACCCGCTCATCGCGACGCTGGAAGCCAAGCTCGTGGCCCCCGACAAGGAGGCCGGTGACTGGTTCGGTTACTCCGTCGCGATCAGCGGGGACACCGCCATCGTCGGGACCCCGAACGACACCACGGCTGCCGGACAGCAGGCAGGTTCAGCCTTCGTGTTCGTGCGTAATGGCGGTGCCTGGGTCCAGCAGGCCGAGCTCGTGGCCAACGACGCGCTCGCCAACGACCATTTCGGGCACTCCGTCGCGCTCCAAGGCGACACTGCCATAATCGGAGCTTTTGGCGTCGATATCGGGGGAATCGCCAACGTGGGCGCGGCTTACGTCTTCACCCGCACTGGCAATGTTTGGACCCAGCAGGGCAAGCTCACTGCACCGGCCCCGGCTGGCGCGCAGATTGGCCATGACGTGGCGATCGACAACGACACGGCGATTGTCGCATCCCAGGGCGGAAGCGGCTCCGGCGGGGTACTGGCCTTCGTACGGAGCGGCGGTGTCTGGACCTATCAGGCTCAGCTCTACGTCAACGGCCAGCAGCAGCTGGCCGATGGGTTCGGCCGATCGGTATCCATCCGTGGTGACACCGTCGTCGTCGGGGCCCCCAACACGGATATCAACTCGATAGCGGACGAAGGGGTCGTCTATGTGTTCGCGCGCAGTGGCAGCGTTTGGACCCAGCAGGCCAAGCTCACCTCCGCCCTCGGCGGCGACGGAAACGACCTGTTCGGCACCAGCGTGTCCCTGGACGGCAATACCTTGCTCATCGGAGCGCCCGGCGACGAATACGCGGGGAACACCTACATTGGTTCGGCCTACGTGTTCACTCGGAGCGGCGCCGTCTGGACGCAGCAGGCCAAGTTCTACGCCACCGATGTGGCGAACTCGAAGGTGTTCGGCACCCAAGTCTCGCTCGAGGGCGACACCGCCGTCATCGGCGCCCACAACACGCTGATCGGATCGAGCATGGTCGGCGCCGCCCACGTGTTCACGCGCAGCGGCACCATCTGGACCGAGCAAGCGAAGCTTCTCCCGAACACATACGGCATGTGGGATTATTTCGGTTTCTCCGTCGGCGTGAGCGGCGACACCGTGCTCGTCGGAGCTTACGAACATGACGCTGGGGCAACCAACACAGGTGCAGCGTATGCGTTTTCTCTCGCGCCCCCGAAGCCAAATGGCGCGAGCTGTTCGCTCGGCACCGCTTGCGTGAGCGGCTTCTGCGTGGATGGCGTGTGCTGCAACAGCGCCTGCGGCGGAGGATCGACGACCGATTGCCAGGCGTGTAGCGTGGCTTCGGGTGCGGCCATGGATGGGACCTGCGGGCCCGTGGCGGCTGGGGCGGTCTGCCGCGCCGCGGTGGGTGCCTGCGACGCGGCAGAGGTATGCGATGGCGCGGCCACGACGTGCCCCAGCGACGCGCCGGCCTCGGCTGGTACGCTCTGTCGCGCAGCCGCCGGCGATTGCGACGTGGCTGAAGCCTGCACCGGCGCGAGCACGACCTGCCCTGCCGATGCGCGCGCTCCCGCGGGCACGGGGTGCCGCGCGGCCGCGGGCGATTGCGACATGGTTGAAGTTTGCAATGGTATGTCCGCTGCATGCCCCGCGGATGCCCTTGTCCCCGCCGGAACTACCTGCCGCGCCGCCGCGGACGCCTGCGACGCGCCCGAATCGTGTGACGGGACGAGCGCGGCGTGCCCCGCGGACGGGCTGGCGCTCGCAGGCACTCCATGCCGCGCAGCGGCCGGCGATTGCGACGTGGCCGAGAACTGCGACGGCCTCTCTGCGGCCTGCCCCGCCGACGCCCTGGCCGACGTGCAGATCGTGTGCCGTCCGGCGTCGGGCCCATGTGACATCGACGATACTTGCAATGGCAGCTCGAAGACCTGTCCAGCCGATGCCGTTGCCAGCACGCAAACGGTATGCCGACCAGCCGCGGGCGATTGCGATGTAAGCGACAAGTGCGATGGTGTATCGAAGGCTTGCCCTGCCGATCAGCTCGCGCCGCCGGGCGTTGTCTGTCGTGCTGCCGCCGGTTCATGCGATATCGCGGAGACGTGCAGCGGTATCTCGGCCGATTGCCCAAACGACGGCGCCGCCCCCGATGGCGAGACCTGTGCGGGTGGGATGTGCGTCGACGGCATGTGTGTCGATGGCAGCGGGGGTGCTGGCGGTGGGGGCGCCGCTGGCAGCGGGGGCGCCGCTGGCAGCGGGGGCGCCGCTGGCAGCGGGGGCGCTGGCGGCGGGGGCGCTGGCGGCGGGGGCGCCGCTGGCAGTGGGGGTGCTGGCGGTGGGGGCGCCGCTGGTGGCGGAGGCGCAGGGGGTGAAGGTGCCGCTGGCAGTGGAGGCGCAGGGGGAGGCGGCGCCGGCAGCGGTCAAGGCGGTGGGGCCGGCGAGGAGGGTTGCGGCTGCCGCGTCGCAGGCAGTGATTCCCGTGATAATGCCGCGTGGAGCCTCGTCCTCATAGGTCTTGTCACACTGGGGGGATTGCGGCGCAGGGCCGAGAAGTGAGGTAACGGTACAAATCAACCTGGGGGGCGGATGGGTTGCTCCTGCGGAGCGAGGCCCCCTCCCGACCGCCCCCCTCTCGGGCTCAGTGATGCCTCTCCGCCGCCTCGGGCGAAGGGTTCGGCAAGATCGTGAACACCCCCGGCTGAACCGAAGGCGCAGCCGTCGTTGCCGATCGTGGAGGTCGTGCACGAGCTCGGCGTGGTCGGATAGTCGCGCCGGATATGCGGTCGCTTATCGAATGGTCGCTCGTCTAGGCGAAGCAGGTGCTCGGCAAAGCTACGAGGGCGTCGGTGATGCGCGCAACGAATAGATTGCTTACGCCGGACCCAGACTCAAGCAGCAGCCGTCCACGAAGCCAGCGGCGGTCCCTACACGTCCGCTGACGCCCGTCCAGACGTGGATGCGGAGGTGCCACGATTAGCAGGGGCAGTTAAGACGAGCGCATGATATGATCTGAACCTCGCAGTTCGGCTGGGATGACCGGGAAAGGACCCGATCATGCCAATCCGGAAAGTCAACCGCCGCGGGGAAACCCGGCTGTTCATTGACATCCGCTACAAGACGAAAGACGGACAGCGGGCAAGGTACCGCAAAGATGCCCAGGTCCAGACGCTCCCCGGCGCTCGTGCCGAGGAGAAACGCGTTCTCCTGAACCTCGCCCGCTACGGCACCCCGTACGCGCCCGAGGACGACGTCCCCGCGTCGCCGGCAGCTTCCCCCGCCGGCTTCCCTCCCACCCCATCCACCACCTCCGCCCTCCCCACGAAGACCTTCTCCGAAGTCGTCAGCGAATACCGCTCCACCTTCATGCTGACCGACCTCAAGGTCACCACCCGCCGAGGCTACGCGCTCGTCCTCGACCGCCACCTCCTCCCGACCTTCGGCGAGCTCCCGCTCGCCCAGGTCGACGGAGCCGCGGCCGCCGAGCTCGACCTCGCGCTCTCCAAGCAGGACCGCGCCCGCGCCACGCGAAACAACGTGCAGATCGTCCTCCGATCCGTGCTGCGTTTCGCGACGAGCCGCGGCTACCTCGCGGGCTTGCCCCCCGCGTTGCCTCGGCTCAAAGCCGCCGAGAAGAGCATCCTCGAAATCCCCACCGAAAGGGACATCCACACGATTCTGGCCTCCGCGGTCCCGTCCCAGCGCCTCGCGTTTGCGCTCATGGCGTATGCCGGCCTTCGCCCCAACGAAGTACGCGCGTTACGTCGGCGCGACGTGCTCCTCCCCGGGACAAACGGCGAGGCGCAAGGCGGCTTCCTCAGCGTGCGCGAAGGCCGCTCCTACGGCGAGACGCACACGCCGAAGACGGGACAACGCGAGATTCCCATCACGGCCCCGCTCGCGGGGCTCCTCGAGCACGTCGAGCACGGGCCGAAGGATGGGCGCGTCGCGCTCAACCAGCAGGGCAAGCCGTGGGGGCAGTACGGGCTGACGCAAGCGTTCGAGCGCGTGCGCAACCGCGCCGCGCTCGGAGGGTGGAGCGTGTACGGGCTGCGGCACTTCGCGATCACGTCGTGGTTGAGGGCCGGGGTGCCCGTGCACGTGGTCCAGCGCATGGCGGGGCACAAGCACCTGTCGACGACGCAGCGCTACGTGCACCACCTGAAGGAAGACCTCGCCGAGGCCGCCCGGAGGATCGCGCTGGCGACCGAGGGGCGGGGCAACAGCGGGGCAACGGAGTCCGGCGAGCCGGAGCAGAGGCGGGGTCACGGACGGGGCGATGGTGGGGCATCGCACGGTCCGCGTCCGGTCAAGGGGCGAGGCCGGAAGGGGTGACCGTCACCACGGAGCCGCTCGCGACCCGCCGGGGTCGAGGAGAGGACCCGGGGGGTTGGGGCAACAGTGGGGCAACGCGTTTCCAGACGGCCCTGGGGCAACGGGAGCGGGATGCGCTAACCCCGCGGAATCATTGGGCACCCCCGGCAGGAATCGGACCTGCGACCTTCGGTTTAGGAAGTCGGTGCCATATCGAACGAAATCAATCAGTTACCGATCAAAATGGATGGATCGTGGATATATCCCGCCGAGCAGTCGATGGCCTCGCCGCTGTCGCCCTCGGGGGACCGGACGCCGCGCCCGAAGTAATGAAGACCCTCGCCGCCGTCGCGAAGGCTCCCGAGCTCGGCGCAGACCTGACCGCGCGAGCGGTTGACGCACTCGCCGCCGTTGCCGCAGGGGGCCCGGATGCGTGGCGGAAGGTGACCGAGGTCCTTGCCGCAGTCGCGAAGGCCGCGAGCGAGCTCGGTGCGGAGAGAGCCACCGGAACGGATCGCCGCTAAGCCACCTCGGCGTAGCGCGTTCGGTTCTATCCGGACGAACCGCTCGACCTCGCCCCGAGCCCCGCCAGGGCAAACGGCGCTTGCCTGTCCCGCCAGACGGAGCGTAATCTGGCGCCCGTCTCCCATGCGCCGCCTCCTCCTGCTTGCCGCTGCGACTTGCGCGCTCGCCCTCGCGTCGAGCGCCGCCGCCGCACCGAAGCACAAAATAGCGTTCCGCCTCGACTACGACGCCCCGGACGCCTCGACAGGCTGTCCCGACACCGAAGAGCTCGCCTTGATGATGGCGGCCGAGTTCGGATACGTGGTTGTCCGGACCGACGTCTCGACCGTCCTTCATGTCGACGTGCGTCGCGTTGGGAAAGACTTCGAGGCCGAGTTATCGGCCCCCGATCCCTCGGGTAATGGAAAGGAGTGGCGCTGGCGCACGGACAAGCAGGGGACATGCCGCGAGCTCGCCTACGACATGGCTTCCCTCGTTCGGCTCGCTTTCGGGCCGCGCGCGTGGGGAAGCGAGACGCCTCCGCCCGTGCTCGCGGCTCCGCCGGACATCGAGGTGGGCAGGCCGGAGATCCACCCCGTGGCGTTCCGCATGCCAGAGTTCCTGGCCATGATCGCCCCGGGATCCGCGGGCCCGACCTCACCGGGCTCGCCCGAGGGGACGCCGGTCCAGGTCTCAGCGGCGCTCGGCCCCGTCGTCTCCCTGCTTGGTCTGCCAAGCGTGGCGGTGGGAGGCCAGGGGATGGTGGACGTTCGATGGCCGAGGTTTGCCCTCGCGGCGGACATGCGTGGAGTCGTCACACCAGCGTCGGGCATTGGACCCCGGGACATTCCTGCGCGGACCTCGTTCTGGTCGGGGACGATTCTGCCGTGCGCACGCGCCAGCATCTTGGACATCTGCGGCGCCGCAGCGATCGGCCGCATGACATTTCACCTTGAGAAGCCAGGTTCACTTAGCGTTTCGGATGGCTTGTTGGTGGGCTTCGGTTTGCGCCTCGCCGCGCGATGGAATTTTGCCCAGCGGTACTCCCTTCTCTTCTTCGGTGAGGGGATCGCCGACGTGAGGAGCGTCGTTTTCAAGACCGCTGGCCCTGAGAGCGGCCAAACCGTGGAGGAGTGGCGCGCGCCGCCCGTGCGCCTCAGCCTCGGGACTCTTTTCTCCATTATGCTGAATGAATAGGCCGGAACAGCTATGAAAATCCGTATGCGCAAACCAGCGTTGATCGTGCCTCTGTTGGGATTCGCCTTCGGTACGCTTCTGTCTGGATGTCCCGATGCGATCAACATCGTCGAATTCTACGATGAAGACGCCGGAGACGCCGACGGCGGCCCCGATGCAGGTGACGAAGACGCTGGCGACGAAGCCGCCGACGGCGGCCCAAGTACCAACGGGGGGGACGGCGGGTGTAAGCTCGTGTGCGAGGACGATTGTGTGCCCCTTCGCCCGGGCGACTTCTCGTTTCCCCTCCTCGCGTGGATAGGGCCAGACGAAACCTCTGCGCCACCATGCCCCGACGCCGCACCCGTCGAGCAATTCGTCTGGCACGGCGATCCCATCGTCCCGCCTGCCGACTGCGGGGAATGCACGTGCGGCCCCTCGTACGGCTTTTGTTCGCTCCCTTCGAGCATCGTAGCCCATACCGCTCCATGCGCCTCCGCCGAGGGAGCCGCCGCGACGCCCATGGATCCCCCCGAGTATTGGGATGGCTCGTGTGCAGCGGACAACGCAATCCCCGCCGCCTCGTGCGGCACGAGCCAGCCCTGCGTTCAGTCCGTGACCATCGAACCGCTCGTGATCACGGACGAGGCGTGCAGCGCTTCCGGCACCTCCGCGGCATCCCTGGACGCGCCATCCTGGGGGCAATTCGTCCGGCTCTGCGAAGGGATCACCTCGACCGGATACGCCGGATGTAGCGCCGGCGAGCTCTGCGTCCCCATGGCGCCAGACGGCTTCCGACAGTGCGTCCAGCGGTCCGGGATTCACGACTGCCCCGCCGAGGGGTACACGGTGAGGTTCGTCTTCTACGAAGACTTCAAGGACACCCGCGTTTGCTCGGCTTGCACGTGCGGCGCGCCCGAGGGGAGCACGTGCGTGTCGTCGATCGCCATTCACGCGGACGCGGCATGCTCCAGCCCGATCGTTGCCGAGGAGGTTTCATCGGACAGCCCCACGTGCCTCGACCTCACGACGCCCGGGCAGGCCCTCGGCGCGAAGAGCGCGACCGCGTTCGTCTACCACTCCGGAACCTGCCAGGCCCACGGGGGCGAGCTCCTCGGCGCCGTCGAGCTCCTCGGGCCCCGCACCCTTTGCTGTGTCCCCTGATTGGAGGGTTCACCCATGAACGAGGAACGAAACCAGCGCCTCAAGCTCCTCGCGACGCACCAGCGCAAGATCGAACACTGGCTCCGAAACCGCCACGTTCCCGCGCAGGACATGCCCGATCTCTGCCATGACATCTACGTCCGGACCCTTCACCAGCTCGAAGGGAAGGAGATCACGGACAAACTCGGCGGGCTCCTGCACCTCAACATGCGGAGCGTCGTCTCGGAGTACCGCGAGCGCGGGAAGACGCGGAACAAACCGGCTCCGCTCATCGAAATCGAGGACGTGGCCCCGTCGGATCCCGAGCAAGAAGCCTACGAACGAGAGAAGAACAGGGCCCTCGACGCCGCCTTGCACAAGCTCCCCACGCGACAACAAGAGGTTGTCCGCGCGACGTACCTCGATGGATTGTCCGTGGAGCAGGTCGCCGAGAGCTTCGGGATATCCGCCTCGACGGTCTACCGAGAGCTCGCCGCCGCGCTAGCCCAGCTCCGCCGCGAGCTCGAACGCCTCGGCATCAGGAGCCCGCTCGTCCTTCCGTTCCATTCGCAGGACATCCGACACGATGGGAGCGTTGGCGAGGCGTGGTCGAGCCCCACCGAGTCGCGCCGCGAGCTGGACCCCCGCCGCTGGCTCCACGTGCCGACATTCCTTGGTGGAGCCGCCGCCGGAGCGATCATCGTCTTCCTTCTCCTCCGCCGCGCTACGACGCTCGCCGAACTCCCTCCGGTTGTCGTGAACGTCGCCGCGACGAGCGAGCACACCGTGCCGGCCGGCATCATCGAGCAACTCGCGCCGCCCGTCTGTCCGGAGCCAGTCGCGCCGCAGTGCCCTCCGTCGTCTGGACCAGCCCCCACGCCCGACCAGGCGAAGGGCAACCCGCGGCCCCGCCTCCTCGCCCAGGCGTGCGACCGCGCGCTGGAGCGCGGCGACCAGGAGGAGGCGAAGCGGATTTGTCCCCTCGTCACGGGAGCCTTGGGCGCGGTCCTCGCCGGCCGGGAAGCGAACCAGGGGGCGAAGTAGGGCGCTTCTCCCGCTTTTTTCACCCCGCGTGACGATTTCTTGAGAGCCGGAGCCGCGTCGACCTCATTCCATGGGTGAGAACGCGACGAAGAGGCCGCCGCGCGCAACCCTACCCATTTACGGGCGACCCTAGGGCCAGTGCGGACGCCTCTGCGTCGACTTCTCATTTCGCCCCACGTTGTGGCTTGGCGCTGGGTGTGCTCCATTCGCGGGCCAGGTGTTTGTTGCGCACCCAGCGTCAAGCCATGGCTCCCACGCTGGGAGGAACCATGGCCACCCATCAACTCGCCGAGGCCCAAGCCGCGGACGAAGACGCCGAACCTACGCCCGCCTCATTCCGAATCCCCGAGCCGCCGCTATCAGGCTTACGCCCGAGCATGCCATCGGAGCGCGACCGGCATCCCATAGTGGATCCACGTTGCGTTCCGCCAAGTAGGCCCGTTTGCTGGGTCGTGCGCTTTCTGCTCGGGATTCCCGTGTCCTTGTGGCGCGCTCTTCGGAGCGTCGGCCAGCGCTTGGCCGCGAGGCTGGATCCTCCGCCATTAAGGTCCCTCCTCCCACTGCCGCCCCCGCATCGCAGGGGAGCACTGAGCCAGGACGAGCTCGGCGAGCACGTCCTCCACAACCTCTTTCGACTCTCGCCCTCGTACGCGCGCGCGGTCGTCCATGTGGCCAAGCTGGTCCAAGAGATCCAGCCTTATCCCGCTCAGGAGCGCCTCACATGGTTCGTCCACTTCGCACTATCTCGCATGTCCCCCACGAGCGAGGAGCCCGTGCCTATCGCGTGGATCCGGGCCCGCATGCCTGAGGTCCTCCAATCCTACGTCAACCGCGCTCTCGAGCAGCTCGAGGGGGAGGGGGTGATCGCGCTCCTTTCGCTCGAAACTGACGATCGGTATGTCGTAGCGGGGGCAATTTCGGACCCCGTCCGAGGCCAGCTCACGCACATCGAGCTCCGCCAAGACCTGTAACTCTCACTCCCTGAAAGGAGGCTCAATCATGGCAGATCCGAGCACTCGAACCCCAAACGCACCGACCGACGAAGCCGGTACCTCTTTGCCGACCGAGCTTGCCATCGGCACGGATGGCCGCATCTACATCAACGCGGAAAGCATGCCTCCCGACAAGCGCGAAGGCCGCCTCATGTTCCAAGGATATGCAATGACGCCCGCGGAGGCACGCGACGCCATCGACACGATCCATCGGCTCGCCTTCAATGTCACCGTCGAAGTTCTGCAAGGGAGCCGGGAGGGCAGCGGGCAGCGATGACCCGCGGCCCTCCCAGTCCCACCGCTACGCCGCCGCCTCCCGATACCGCCGCACCAGCTCCGCCCCCACCCGCAGCCGGACCGCCCAGCCGCCGAGCATCGTGCCGAGCGCTGGATTCCCATCCGTCATCATCATCGCCATCGCGTCGAGTTCGTCCGCGACCGTCGCCACGACGCCCTCGATAGGATGCTCGTCCCCCCGCGCCAGGCCGCGGACGAGGAGGTCCGCGAGCGTCGCCCGACGAATGCCATCCGGCGTGTAATTCGTGAGGTCCTCCGCGCTGGGCGCCGAAAGACCCACCGCGGCAAGGCGTGCGTCCTCGCCTTCCGTGGGGTTTCCTTCCGAAGTCAAGCCTTTCTTCTTCATGCCTCCTCGCTTCCAACGGGCGACCGAGGCGGATCCTACGGGCTCGAACGACCATACGGCAATCCCCCGATCGGACATATACCGTCCGATGCGCCAACCTGTCCCGGGATCTGGGGCTCGCCGGCTCCGTTGCCTTCGTGCTTCGCGGGGAGGGTCAAATTTCCCTTGACGCCCGCACCGAATCGCAATCAACCCGGGATCCGATGCCTCCGCCCGAGCCCAGCGCGTCCCGACGAACCGTGAGCGATCTGCTCCGTTGGTCCTATGCGAACCTCGCCATGGCGCACGCCGCGCTCGTTCAGGGGGCGATCAGCTACGCGCCGCGCCACTACGCGATCCGTTCCAAGGTCAACGCTGGGCTCCGCGACGGCACCATGAGCATCGGACCGCTCGCCGATGATGAGCGCTTGAAGCTCGTTCTTCCGATCGCATGCTGCTACTGCGGAGCCCGCGAGAACCTGACCGTCGACCACTTGATCGCCACCAGCCGAGGCGGCCCTGACGCGGGGGATAACCTCGTCTGGGCTTGCCGCTCGTGCAACAGCGCGAAGGGCGCTCGTGATGCGCTCGCGTGGCTTGAAGGACGGGGGGAGTTTCCTCCCCTGCTCCTCCTTCGCCGCTACCTGAAACTCGCGTTCCAGGTGTGCGCGCCGCTGGGAGCCCTCGAGCAGACACCCGAGGAGGCTCCCCAGCTCCCGATCGACCTCGCGCGAGTCCCGCAGAAGTACCCCGCGCCGAGCCAGCTTCGGCTTTGGGTCACGCCGCTATAATCAAACACCAGAGCGGGAGGGGCGGTAGCTCATGAAGGATCCCAGAGTGGAGGCGTACTCGGACATGTGGACCACCGATCTGCATCGGTACGGAATCCTTGAAACCGATCCACCTTCGGCCGAGCTGGGCTTGGTGTTCGACCTGGAAGCCCGATGCCCCTTGACCATGTGCGAGGATCCGGAGGTGGTAACAGCCGTCCTCGAAAACATGCGGCGTGCAGGGGTGCGACGACTCACTTGGGAGGAGACTGAGTTCAAGGAATGACCGCTCAGGGGGAGGCCCTTCGAGGGCCATACGAACCCACAAGAGCGACTACCAGATCACCTGAGACACGCTCCCGCCCCAAGCCGTAGGCCGCCAGCGCGCCCCGGTTCCATCGTCGAAATGCGTGAACTCCGCCCAGGCCTGGCCGTTCGGCAGAAAGCCGACCATTGCGCTATCCTGCCGCCGGAACGTCGCACCGAAGCCCGAGAGCATGAGGCGCAGGACTCGGATCCGCCGCGCGCCCCCCGTGGGCTCCGCGATCGTATAGGTACGGGACGCCGTCAGCATGGGCAGAAGGAAGACGTTTGCCGTGCTCGCATCGAGGACCGCGTCGGCATCGGGCGCCTTCGCGAAGATCGTGTCCTGCGTCCCTGATTTGAAGGTGACCGGCCCTGCGAAGGTGACCGGCCCGGTGAACGTATCCCCGGCGAGCGCCGCCTTCGTCTTCCCGAGCTTGTCCACCGCCTGAATCAGCCCGACGAGCGCCGAGCGGACGGTTCCGGTCGGAATCGCGCCATACTCGAAGAAGCCAACCCGCGACGCGCCGTCATCGATCGTCCCCGTACCCGTCGCGGTCCCGCTCGGGAGCCCGAGGACCGCCGCCGCCGTTCCGCTCGCCGAGAGCGAGGAACTCGCGCCCAACGTTTTCGAGGCGAGCACGAGCCGGGATTCATCGTCGAGGTTGGCGTCCTTGTTCTTGGGCGCACCCGCCTTGATCTGCTGGACGATGTCCGCTGGCGTCAACGGCGCCAGGAACTGCACCATTTCAGCCGGCCCCGAGTCCTCGCCGAGGAGCAGGGTCTTCCCATCGAGCAGCCCGCCCGGACCGAGCTCGCCATTGGGGTTCGTCTCCGCGTCATATTGCGTGAACGTGGAAAGTCGCTTCGAGCCGAGGAGCGTTGCACGCGTTCCGTTGGCTACGCCGGCCAGCTCGGCGCGCGCACGGCCGATCGCATCGAGCAGGTACGCCGTCCGATCCGCGAGGCGGACCAGCCCGAGACGGTAGAGGGATTCGTGATTGACGAGCTCCCCATCGTTCAGCATGCGAACGAAGGCATGGAAGACGAGAGAACCCATGAAATCGTAAGCCATGATCGCCTCCGTTAGACGTCGTACCCGCCGCCGAGCCGGAACGGCATCGACATTTCCCCGAGCATATTCCCCGCGCCGATCGGCCAGAATGCGACGCCGCTCCCTCCCGAGCCGCCGAGCACGAAGCCGAGCGCAAGCCCAAGGCCGAGGAGCGGGGCGTCCCGGAAGCGAAGGATCACATGGACGGGGTAGCCGTGGGCATCCTTCCACTTGAGGATCTGCCGCTTGATGGCGCGGACCTGGTCCACGGTCGCCGAGCTCCCGAGCGTCGGCTCGCCCAGAAGGAACGGCATTCGCAGCGGCTCGATCCCGAGCGTCCCGAAGTCCGGACCGAGCACGACCCAAAACCGCGAATACCAGCACCCTTCCGCGAAGCGCCCTTGCCAGTCCTCGAGCACGAGCACATCCGGGATCCCGAAGGCCCGCAGGCTTTCCTCGATCGCCCCCGCCGTGCCCGCCCGTTGATGCGTCTCCCAGGCCCTTTCCAGCCGCGCGAGGTACGCTTCGTCCGTCTCCCCCTCGAACCGTTCAATGTCGAAGCCCTGGCCCTGCCAGCGTAGCGCATCGGGCGGCCCGAGCCCTGGCCAGCGCGCTTTGATGGCCTCCCGCAGCTCGTCGAGCGTGGCGTCCTTCGTCTCCCCGAGCAGTGCGAGGAAGGCTTGTGCGTTCGGGCCGCGGAGCCATTCCGCATCGGTCCACTGTCCCCCGTCGGGGATGTTGCCGCGCTGTAGCTCTCGAAACTCGTCGGCCATGCGTCCTCGGTTCGATCAAAGCAAGGTGAGTTGAGGGACGAAGACGATCGCGTCCGTCGCCTTCGGGAGGACGTCCCGCGCGGGCGACACGAGACGGACGTCCACCGTCCCGCTGGCGACGTCGACGAGCTCTTCGATCAGCCGCGCGCGGTAGAGAGCCTCGCCGAGGGGGTAATCCGATTGGAGGGCCACGAGCCGCCCTATGGCCTCCGCGACCGCGTGCGGGTTCGTCGGGTTTCGCAGGCCTGCGACGATCGGCACCTCGAGCAGCGTCGCCGAGAAGCACCGCAGCGGACCCGTCCCCACGGCCTTCAGCCCCGCGAGGTAGCCGCGAACGGCCTTTACCTCGGAGGCGGACGCCGGCCCGGCCGGATTGGCGAGGTAGACGTCGACGCTCCCCGGTCCGTTCGGGTTGTCGTCGCGGACGCGAAACCGTGAGACGGACAGCCCGAAGAGCTCGGCCGCCTTGCGGATCCGGTACCGGACCGCCGCGAGGTTCCCACCGGCCCCGAGGGAGCCCCACTTGTCGCGGCACTTCGCGCGGAGGCTCGGATCGCTCTCTTGGTCCGCGCCGGCCCGCGTGATCCACGTGCCCGTCGCGAGATCCGCTGGATTCGAGATACGAACCCCTTGGAGAGGCGTATTTAGAAACGAAATGGTCGACGGGGGGACGTTGTACCGCGCGCCGGGCGCCTCCGCGCGGAACAGGAGCGCGAGGCTTCCGCCCTTCGGAAGGGTGCCGCCGTCGACATTCACGTACCGAAGGGGATCGGCGAGCTCAGGCCCGAAGACCGCCGCAAGCTCGCCCGGTTGGATGACGTGTAGCGAGTCGTCGGCAAACTCGGTCAAGACCATCCGCCCCTCGGTCGGAATGGCCTCGCGCCGCAGCTCTTGAAACCACCCGAGCGCGACGAGATCGAGCCACGCGCCGAACGGCCCGTTTTCGTCGTCGCCGAGGTACCCGCCCCGCGTGATCGCGATCTTCGTCGCCTCCCACGCCTCGACCGTTTGCGCCTCGATTTCGAGGAGCACGCGCCCGATCCGCTTCGAGTCCCAGCCACGCGCGCGCAGCCCGAGCCCGTGGGCCTTTTCGATCAGGTCCTCGAAGATGACGTCCTTCCGGCGAGCCCGGAGCAGCGCCGCCAGCGACGGCGCGACCATCACGCAGCCTCCCCGAGCGATCGGAACAGGACGCGCCGCGCCTCGCCCGTCTCGACCGTGAGGAGGTAGCTCCCCTCGGCCAGGTCGAGCCGCCCGACGATGAAGAGCACGCCGCCCCGCAGCTCCGCGCGCACCGAGGCCCCGACCACGCCTGGCTCCTGTAGCGCCTCACCTTCGAGCAACTCGGCGAGGCGATAAAGGTTCGTCGGCGAGGGATCCGCGTTGATCATGCGAAGGACGTTGACGCCTTCCGCGGGCGACCAAGGGAGCGCGCCCGAGCTCATGAGCCATCGACGCGCCACGGCCTCGAGGACGACGCGCGGCCCTTCCACGACCGCCTCGAAATCGATATCGATCGACCCATCCGGGCCGAAGGTGCTCATATCGTCGCCGTAGTCGATCGCCATCGGCCTATCCCAGCAGCGAGGCGAGCCCGCTCGTGATCTTCCCCTGGATCGGGATCTCCACGACTGAGGGGCCGGAGACCTGAACGCCGAGCGTCCCGAGGACGATCGCAACCGTCGAGCCGGGCGGTTTCCATTCGATCGTGCAGAGGGACGCCGGCTCCGTGACAGTGCGGAGGACGAGCGTCCCGGAATCCGTGGAATCGTCGACCCGCGCAACGGCCTTCGTTCCACCGCCGAGGATGATCCGGATCATGGCCGTATCCGTCTCCCACAAGCCCGCGAAGGGCTTGGCCGGATCCCCCTCGGAGAACCCGACCTTTACGCGCGCCCCCTTCGCCACCTCGACGCGGATCCCCGGCAGACCGAGCCATATCGGGACGCCCGACAAACCAGGCATGTCCGCGGCATCGAGGCGCAGATCGAGCGTCCCGTCGGCCGCTTGCGCTACGACCGTGGCATCATGGGTCGTGAGGTATTGCAGCGGAACCGGGAGCGCTTGCGCCACGATCCGCCGCAAAATCTCCTTCTCGCGCGTCGCAGTCATGGCCCGCCCTCCTCAAAGACGACCTCCGTCCGGAATGCCCCCGCGTCGTCCACCCGATGAACCACGCGCCCGACGCGCCGGCCCTCGAGCAGCATCCCCGGCTCGATGTCCGGAGCCTCTTGCGCGAACACCGCCCGCGCGTGCGCGCCGTCTTCCGAGACGCAGAACCGCCGGCCGGGGTAGGGGAGCCAGCCTTCGACGCCGACGCGGATTGTACCGTTCCGCCGAACCCGCCACGAGACGCCCGCCCGTCGACAAACCACGTTGAGCGCTTCCGCGGCCCGTGCCCGCGCGCGAACCCACCGCGCGAGCAGCGGCAGCCCGTCGAGCCCTTCGAGCTCGCCCGCCTCCTCGCCGGCCTCGCGGAGGATCGCCGAGACGACGAGGCGAAGCGGCGCGAGTTGATATTGCCTCGGAGGGAGCTCGCGCCGCAGGCCTCCGCGCCCGCCGACGATGAAGGCCCGCGCGCGCCCCTCGAACGCCCGACTTTCGAGTACGGTCCCCGCGAACTCGACCGGCGTGGCTTCCTCTACGCCCATGGCGATCACGACCGAGCCCGCCAAGGGCTCGCCCGTGTCCACCTCGGCTTCCGCGGTCCAGGCCCCCGCGAGCGGCATCGAGAGCCGTAGCGAAATCACTTCGAGTGCGCCGATCTGAACCAGGCTCACGGCCGGTTCGCTCCCACCACGGCTTTCGCCGCCGCAGTTGCGAAGAGCGCGCCGATGCCCTTGTGCGCGACCGTGCTCCCTGGCTTTACCTCATGCCACGGCTTGTTTTCATACGGAACCGCCGTGCTTGGCGTTTGCACGGCATCCGGCTTCTTCGCCGCAACCTCGGGCGGCGGCGGTGGCGCCCATTCCTTGCAGTGCCAGACGATCGTCCCGACTTGGAACTCGTCCCAATCGGGCCCCTCGTAAGACTCGATGGAGACCGCGTTGATCTTCGCGAGGCGGCATTTCGGATGCCCGATCTTGTGCGGCCCGCTCCCCGGTTGCAGCCGCTCGATCGCTGCCTCCATGTCGGGCCATAGGGCCTCGGTGAAACGCACGGTGATCGTCACCTCGGCGAGCTCGCGCGCTGCATTCGTCGTGGTCGGCTTCGACGCGCCGGCCTTCCGCTTCGTATCGAGCTTCGCTTTCGGTTGTACCTTGAGTGTTGCCGTCCCCTCGCGAGGGTTTGGCGGAAGATCGCCCGGCCCGAGGGTCACGGTATCCCAGACCTCCGGGTTATCGCTCGGCGCGGGGATCGGCATCAGGCAGCCTCCTCGGCGAGACGTTGCAGCTCGGCCCAGAGCCCGCGGGCGACGGCTTCCCCATCGCGCTCCGTCGCGCTGCCTTGGATAACGATCTCGATCTTCTCGACATTGATCGTCACGCGTTCGCCGCTGAACACGCCCCCGCGCCCGGTTTGCGCGCCCGCGCTCGAGCCGATCCCCGAGCCGCCGACGCCGGCCGTCTTCGAGGGGCCCACGATGTTGTCGTTCGCCGCCCGCGTCGCTGCGAACGCCATGGCCTCCGCCGCGCGGACGACGCGACCCGCGCCGCCTGTGATGCCCACCTCGGCGCCGCTGGCCATGTTCCAGCCGATCCCCTCGAAGACGCGCGAGGGACTCGCGATGCCGAGCGTACTCTTCGCCGTGGAGATGGCTCCGCCGGCCATCGCCTTCACCGCTGACGCGACCGCAACCGCGCCCGCGCGGATACTACCGACGAATCCATCGACGAGCGAGATCGCGGCAGATTGCCCCGCCCCGTAGAGCCCCTCGCCAGTGAATAGGCCTTCGATCATCTCGTAGACCGTGACGAGCGCGCCATAAATGCCGAAGAGCCCCACGTAGATAGAGCCGACGAACGAGGCCCACTTCCCCGCAAGAATTCCGATCACCCCTAGCGCCACACCCGCCACGCCCGCGATGAGCCCCACGCCCTTGGCCACGAGCTCTATCCACGGCACCTTTTCGATCCCGAGCACCTTCGCCAGCTCGCCGAACGGGCCCGCGCTGAGCGAATCGAGTTTCTCGAAGACGCCGAGGACGCCGCCGAACCCCGTCCGGAAGCCGGAGACGACCGCCGAAATGATGGGCTCGGCCTGCTCTATCTTCTCGACCACGCGATCGATGAACTTCCCGGGATCCTGCTCGTCGAAGAGCCCGCCGAACGCCGAGTTGATCACGCGCCCGAGCGCGCCCGTTATCCTTCCCCAGCGCGGCCCCGAGGGATCGAGGCTATCGAGCACGCCCCCCACGAACGCCTTGAAGGACCGCATTCCCGGGGTCACGTCGAGGTCCATGAGCAGGTTCCCGGGGATAGCTCGGAGCCGCCCGAGAAGCCCCGTGATGTCTTCGAGAGACTTCGCACGCGCCGCGAGCCCCGCTGCCCGTCCGCCCGACAGCTCGTTGATCGCCGCAAGGATCGCCTCGATGGTATCGGCCGCCCCGAGCTTTCCAGCACCTTGCATCCGTTTCACTTCTTCGAGGCTCTTCCCGAGTCTTTCGGCGAGCTTTCCGTACACCTTGTCCGCCGCGAGCCCGGCCTCGGTGAGCATGGCGAGCTCGTCCCCTTGCAAATACCCCTGGGCCTTGATCTTCCCCATCGCGCGGACGATGCCATCCACGTTCGCGCTCGGGTTGACCGTGCCGAGGTCGGCGATCGAGCGGACGATACGATCGACCTGCGTTGTGTCGAATCCCTTTCCGAGCAGATCCACGAATTGGCCGAGGGTCTCCCGACGACCCTGCCCAATGAAATCGGCCGTTTGCGTTGCGATTCGCAGCGCCCCATCCGCGGCGCTCTTGCTTTTTAGCAGCACCCCGAGCGCCCGCGTCGCGTCCTCCCGAAAAGCCGCCGCATCCACGGCCGCCGACCCCAGATCAAACGCCGCCCGCGCCCCCGCCGAGGCGACCTCCGATGCAATCTCCGCGAGCGCCGCCGCTTTCGCGCCGCGCTTGAAGGTCTCCCATCCGCCACCGAAACCATCGTTGGCCGGCTCATCAACACCGACGCGCGCCCCCTCCTTCATCTTGCGCAGTTGCCTTTCCAGCATGGCCTCGCGCCGTTCCTGCCCCGGGTTGAACTTCTGAATCGAATCCAGCAAGCGCTTCTCCGTCTTGCTCATCCCCGGAGGAAGCTTCTTGGCCTCCCGCGCTGCCGCCTTGTCAGCATCTTTCTTGGCCTTCGCCGCGCGCTTCGCGCTGGCCTCCTCGGCCTTGCTCCTCGCCTCGCTCGCGGCGGATTGCGCGCGCTCCGCGGAAGCCGCGCGCTTCTTCGCCGTTGCTTCCGCGCGCTCGGCCGCCAATCTTTGCCGCGCGGCCTTCGCGCCCAGCCGTTCGGCTTGCCGCTCCGCGGACGACTGCGCCCGCGTCGCAGCCGCCGAGCGCTCCCGCGCCGCCTCTTCGGCCCGGTCCGCGCTCGCCCGGAGGCGCGCCGCCTTCGCCGCCGCCTTCGCCGCGTCCCGGTCCGCCTTCTCCGATGCGACGCCCGTCTCCCGCAACCGCGCCGCCCGCGCAGCGGCTTCCTCAGCCTTTTCCGCCGCCTTGTTCGACTGTTCCCGCAGCGCCGCCGCTTTCTTCGCCGTCGCCGCCGCCTTGTCCTCCGCCTCGCGCGTCGCATTCGCCACGCGTTCGGCCGCCTCCCGCGCCTTCCCCTCGGTCTTCGTCGCCGCTTCCCGGACCGCGGCCGCCCGCTTCGCTGCCTCGGTCGCCCTGTCCTGCGCCGCGCTCGCCGCCTTCGCTGTGCGCTCGATCTTCGCCGCCGCGCCCGCGTCGACGTTCACGGACCCGAGCTCGCCCAGCGCGCCCGCAAGGCGTTCCACGCTCTCCGCCGCCTTTGCCGCGGGCCGCGCCACATCTTCGCGCAGAGCGACCTTTTCCGAGACCGTCATGGATCAGACCACTTGATGTTCGACTGAAGAAAAGCCGCAATCATGAGCGCCGCGGCGCGCGCCGGCTCGGAGTCCGGATCGGCGCCGCACAGTTCGAGGAGCCCGTCCGCGACCAGGCCCGGATCGGTTCGCGCCTGTCGCAGCAGGCTCAGATCCCCCCCACGCGAAGCTTTGCCCCCGCGCCGGCCAGCTCCATCACCACCTCGCCGACCGCGCTCGCGAGCCCCGGCGCGCGCTCGAAGACCGCCGCCACGGCTTCACTCGTCGGCCATTCGATCGCGTTGAGCGAGAGCCGGTAGAGCCCCTCGAAGACCTTGCCTTGTGCGGTCAGCCGTCGAGCCGCCGTGTATTGCGAGGAGCTCGGACACTTCAGGAGCCACAGGCCCGTCGCCATCCGCAGCGCCACGCGTTGCGAGGCCCCGCGCGCTTCGGCCGCGAGCTCGGCGCACCTCGCCTCCGCCAGGCCCGCCGCCGCGAGCGTGATCCAGTCGTCGGATCCGAGCTTCCCGAGCGGGATCGTTTGCAGCTCGTCCTCGGGCGCCCCGGCGAGCTCCGCGAGGACAGGCCAGGCGAGCTCAGACAGCGCCGGAACGTCCTCGAGCACCGTCGAGAGCGCCGCCGCATCGGGCCAGGCTACGCAATCGATCAGCAGGTTGTGGAGTGCATCCGGACGCCCCGCAGGCTTGGAAAGCCCATCGAAAGCCGCCGCCCACGCCTTCCGCGTCGGAGGCTTCACCACGACCGCCACCCCCTCGCGATCCTCGACCTCGATCAGCCGCAGATCCCCGCCGTGCGTCCGCCGGAGCTCTGCCCGCACCTCATCCGTCAGCTTGCGCATTTCCTCAGCTCCTCGGTTTCTTGAACGGATCGATCCCGTTCTTGATCACCTTGAGGCAATTCCCTTCGAGCTTCGTCATGGATGGATCCCCGGTCTGTGACGACGTTTCATCCCCGAGCGGCAGCCACGTCTCCACGCGATCGATGATGTCCGGCCGACCCGGGAGCGAATAGACGATTTGCAGATCCACCGTTCGATAGATCCAGCCGTCCCCCTGCTTACCGCGTAGCTCGTCCTCCTCGCCGCGGGAAATCTCCATTTCGCACTTCGGCTCAGCCTTCCGGCCCCCGTGCGCCTTCGGTCCCGGTTGCGTGCCGCCGACCGTGCTGGAGGAAAGGCCATTTCCGTAGGTGAGCGAGGAACACGTGGTGAACGTGTGCCGCTTACCGTTGTGGAGGATCGCCGTGATCGTCAGATCATCGTGGGCGAATTCGCCGCGCGGAGTCGTCACGGTGTGGCCCATATTAGCCGCCCTCCTCCTCGTTGTCCGTCAACAGCCCCGGCCCGAGATCGGCCGAGACCCCGTAGATTTGTCCCCGCGGGACTACGGTCATCGTCGCCCGAAGGAAATTCGTCTCGAAGATGTTGTCCGTGCGGATGACGCGCGCCCGGACCGCGCTCGCGTGGTCGGGTGTCAGCGCGCTTGTCAATGCATTCGTGACAGCTCGATCGATGGCCCCCGCGGTATTCGTTTCGAGGGTGCCATCCTCGTTCAGGGGCGGATCGTTGTTGATCTCGTTGTCGAGGATCGGTTGCGCCGCGAGGTAGGCCTCGATCATGACACGCGTCACGTTGAGATCCCGATAGCGGCTCCGCTCGTCCGCCATCGTGAAACCGCGGGCGAAGTACACGTTTCCCCCGCTCGTATCCATGACCGTAAACCGCGCCGCCCGGAGCTTCACCGTCGCGAGACCCTCGTCCACCGGAAGCGCGTCGACCTCCTTCAACGGGCCGTCGTCGTGGTTCCCGAGGTCTGAAGAGAACCGCACCGCCGCCGCCTTATACGCCGCCGTCCATGATTGCGACCGCAAGAAGGACCCTTGGAGCGTCCCACCGCGGAGCCAAGCGCCCCGCGCACAGACGCACACGCGCCGCGAGGTGAAGCCCTCGAAGGCCTCCGCGAGAGCTTCGTCCGTCTCGCCGAGCGGCGCACCGATGATCGCAACGATCGGCCGCTTCAGCGCCTCGAGCTCGGCGATCTTCGTGTCCAGGGCCTCCGCGAGCGCCCTCGTTTCCGCTGCGTCCGCAAGCTCGCCGACGACGTGCAGGATCCGGAAATCCGCCTTCACGTGGACGAGCTTGTCGATCGCCTCGATCACGGCCTCGATGGAGAAGCCCGGCGCATAGCACGCGAAGGCGTATTCGGTATCCTTGACGAACGCAGCAGCGGGAAACTGGATCGTAACGCCAACGCCCGGGATCTTATGGTCCGCCTCGCGGCCCTTCACGTCCGTTTTCGGAAGCCCGAGCAATTCGAGCGCGCTTCCGCCGAGGACTACGAGCCTCGACCCCTCGCCGATCGTCTTGCTCGAAAGTCGCAGCTTCGAGGCCGGAGCCACGAGCGACGCCGCGACGTTATTGACCTTCCCGAACGCCGCGACGACCGCCGCAGGATCGGCAGGCGGCTCCTTGAACTCGACGGTTTGGGCCTCGCCCGTGTCCTCCTGCAAATCGAGCGTCGTCCCGTCGAGGTCCCCCGCCTCGCCTTGCTTCAGGCCGACCACCAGGCCGAGCGCGCCGAGCGCGGAGCCGCCGAGGACCTCGATCGTCACCGCCTTTCCGATGGCCTTCGAGGTCCACACCAGCCGCGCGCCCACGTCGAGCGAGAACACGCACGCGGCGAACGCGTTCGACAACTGCGCGAGCAGCGCCGTCCCGTCCTTCGGCCCCTCGAGCACGCACGACACCTCGGCGCCGTGGAGCTTCGCCTCGATGTTCTTCCCATCGAGCAAGCCGCCCGACCCGTACAGGCCCGAGGCACCGAGGTCCTTGTCCCCGCGGACGATGGCCGGTTTCGCATAGGTGAGCCGCGACAGGTCCCGCGTCCCGGTCACCTCGGCCGCCTTTCGTGTCGGAATCACGAGTTCGGTCCCGAACCGCGGAACCACCTGCGCGCCGGCCGCCGTGCCCGAAATGGACACGCGAAATCGCCCAACGCCTTGCGGCCCGCTATTTGTAATGCGCACACGCACGGCCGCTGCATCCGTAGGAGCACCCGAGAGCAGGAGCGCCGGCCCCGGTCCGGTTTGCATCAGCGGCCCGAGCACGCCCGGAATGCTCGCCTCGATCGGAACCGCGAGCGTGCGTTGCTTCGAGACGCGGACCGCTTGCGCCGTGGCTTCCGCGAGTGGTCCCTCGCCGAGCGCTTTCGCGACGGGGGAGGGGACATCAAAGGCATAAACGGTATTCTTCGAGCCGGCCGAGCAGACGCCCACTTTCGCGACCACCCGCGCAGCGGATGCCGGCTCGCCTGCCGGCCCATATTCGGTGAAGGTGATTTCAGCGCTCGGCATCAGAACCCCTCACGTTTCGAGCCATCGGGCGCCGCCGTCTCCCCCTCGGCCGAGGCTTTCAGGATCAGCGCATGCCGCAGATCGACATCCACCACGGCTAGGCGGATCGACATCGGAACGACCACCTTGACCCCCGCCGAACCTGCGCGCCCCGCGCCCGCGATCCACTGCACGCGCCCATATCCGCGCGCCCGCCGGCTCACCCCGAGCTCCCGCACGGATTGCAGGAGTCGGAGATAAACGCCTTCGGCCTCCGCGGGTGAGCTCCCCCAGACCGTGAACGTCGCTTCGATCACGCGATCCTCGCAGACGTGTTTCCCCGCTCCGCCTTGCTGCGCCGGGGGTTCGAGGTCCTCATGTTCCGGCACCGAGACGATCAGCCGCGCGGGCGAGGCGAGCCCACGCCCCTCGTCCTTTCCGATCGCTAGATCGAGGCCCTGCACGTTCATTTTCTCATGCAGCTCCTTGGCGAACCGCCCGAGGCTCGTCTCGTCCCAGCCGCCCATCACTCCCCCTTGACCGCGCGCCGCACCGCGGCGGAGAACGCGACACCGGCGCTCGCGCGGATGCGTGCAATCCACCCCGGAGGGGGTTGCCCATCGGGAACGAGCGGCCGCTCGGGGTTATGGATGACCCCATGCTGGAGCGTCCCCCGTTGCGCGAAATGCGCGGTCCAGTGATTGACCCGCACCTCGACGGCGCACTCGAAAGGGTTCGGCGGAAGCGGACGATACTCGACGTGTGCCGCGAGGGGTTGCAGCGCGAGCGCGCTATCCGCCGCGCGCTTCGGCCAGGCGTCCCCATCGGGCGAGCGCCCGGACTCGATGCCATCCCGCACGAGCTCGACGGCTTCCTTTCCGAGGGTCTTCTGCAGCTCCGTTTGATGGGAGCCATTCGAGAGACCTCGAAGCCCCTTCGCCATTTCGAGCAGCCCACGCCCCGCGACCCGTGACAGCTTCATGGCCGCCGCCCTCCTCGCCATCCCCGTTCCCAGCCGCGCAGCTCCGCCGCGCGCACCCGCGGGCCGAGCCGCTTCCCACCCGTGCCCGATTGCCCCACCGCGCCCGGGAGTTTCTTCCCGCCGTCGAGCCCTTCGAGCCAGTGGATCTGGTCGAGGTACCTTTGACGCAGGTTCTTCGAGTCGTCGTGCTCGGGATCGAACCCCGAGGCGGACATGAGCATGTACGCTGCAATCGCCGCCGTTGCCTCGACGATCGCCCCGGTAAACACCGCAAGCGGCGGATTGAGGTCCGCGAGGTACGTGTCCACCTTGCGCGAAGCCGCCTCGATCCCTTCGAGTTGGTCCGCGACGGGCACACGCGCCAGCGCCTCTGCATTCACGCCGAGCGCATACAATTGCGAGAGCGTGGCGTACGTGTTCACGGCTCCTCGCCGCCCTCCTTCGGCGCCTTGCCCTTCGCCTCGGTCGGCTCCTTCCCCGACGCCTTCCCGCGCGCATCGCGCCCATGCTCGACGCCCGGTAGCTCCCGCACCGTGACCCGCTTCCCGGGATCACGCTTCAGCATTTCGATTTGCTCGCGCGTCAACGCATCATCCGGCAGCTCGGTCGCCCCGGCCTTCCAGCAGAGCCCGATCCGAACCTTTTTCCCGTCGCGCTCCTCCTCGCGCCACCCGCAGCGGTAGGAGTCATATCCGGGAGGCGGAACACACGTAACGATGACCATCGTCTTTCCCTCCGGGCCCTACGGGCGACATTTCGCGATGCTTTGCCAGACGGCCGGTGCAGCGTTGCCCCGGCAGTCGACCCCCGCGAGGTATTGGTTATTGACGAACGCGTACTCGCTCCCGTTCATGAGCGCCTGAAACCGCGGCTTCTGCCGTTCCTGCCAGATGATCGGCCGCATCAACTGATTTTTCAGCATGGCGAGGAACCAGACCCCGGGGGAATCGCTCAGCTCATCGATCACGAGCACCTCGGCGGTCCCCTGATTGATGTTGTCCTCCTGCGCCCCGCCGCGGGCGATCGTCTCGGCTTCGACGATGCGCTTCGCCGCGCCTTCCTTCTGCGGGCTCACGATCAGGGTATCCGGCTTGATCCCGATCCGCCGGCCGTTCACGTCGACGAGCGAACGCATGTTCGCGCGGACGAGCTCGTAATTCTCAGGCGTGAGAGCCATCCCCGAGGGGTAATAATTCGCCTGGACGGGTGAATCCGGATCATCTTGATCGACCGGATGCACCTCGGAAAAGACAGGCTGGCCATCGTATACGACGAGCGAGACCGGTCCGACGAGGGGATCGAGGAAGCTCGTTTGCTCGCCGTAAAGGAGGATCGGCGCGATGCAGTCGTCGGGATGCTTCGCGGCTTGCTGCCCGAGCAGGCTCGCATAGTCGCCATACATCCCGTATTTGTCATCCTCGATCTTCTCCCGCTCAACGCCGAGGGTCTTCTCGAAGGGCTTGTTTTTGATCGTGAAGCTTCGCGAGCGTAGGTTCTCGACCACGCGCGGCCCGACCCAATGCCGGAGGCCCGGGATCGCGGTCAGCCAGGAATAGGTCTCCTCCTCGCCCGTGCTCGGGAGCGTGCGAGCGACCTTCGAGCCCCAGGGCTCCGCCATGCCCATCCCGCTCTTGAAGAGGACTTGGAAGCCCTTGAACATCGCCCGAAGGCTCGAACTCGTGATGATCATCGAACGCCCTTCCTCGCGTCACCGCGGCCCGATGGAGACCGCGACGCGGCCCCCGTCGAGCCCCATCATCTTTCCGGCCACCGAGCGTTTCCCGCCGCCGCTCGTCTTCGCGACGCGGCCCCCGTTCACGAAAAACACGTCCTTCAGAAAATCGGCCATGGTGACCGCATCGGCCCCGTTCGAATTCTGGAGCAGGAACGTCCCTGGCTCGCAGTTGATCCGCTCGGCGCCGTCCTGGCCCGCGCTGTTGTCCTTCGTCTCGCAGGCCCGACCGACGGGCCGCAGATCCGCCGCCTCCGTCGCCTCGAGCGCGTAGCCCGAGGCATCCACGCAGACGATATTGCCTTCCTCAATCACCGCGCCGGCCTTCATGCCGGGCGCGAGCCTCTCGACGCAGACGCCGATCCCGTATCGCTTCACGTCGCGAACCATGGCTCAGCACCCTCCTTCAATCGTCGCCCTCGTCCATCGCGGCGGGATCGATCCGCAGCGTTTTCGCCACCTGAAGATCGAACTCCCCATTCCGACGGGTGCGTGCCGCGAGCGTCGCCTGCTGATACCGCGTCGCCGGTGGCGAGGGCTTCGCCGCGGGTTTCTTCGGGGGAGCGTCCTTCGGCGGATTCTCTTTCGGCTTCTCCCGCTCGCCTTCCTCGCCCGTGCTCCCGACGAGCTCCCGCAGCGCGTCGAGGTCCTTCCGGCCGAGCTTGAGGAACGCCTCGCGGCCCGCCTCGGGAATGAGCTTCGTCGCCACGCCCCGGTCCACAAGCCCCCGGATCTCGTCCTCCACGGACGCCGCGCGCGCTGCTTGGAGCTCCACGGCCGCCGCCGCGAGCGCCTCGCGCGTCGTCGCCTTCCCGGTCAGCATGCGGATTTGTGCGAGAGCCTCCGCCGCGTGACTGTCCTTGAGCGCGTCGTCCCCCTCGTCACCGCCGTCCTCGGCCATGTGATCGTCAAACGCCTTGATCACGTCGTCCTCGGTCGCCGCGTCGGGATCGAGCCCGAGCGCCGAGGCGATATGCGCGAGCGCGCCTTCCAGCATGCCTTCTGCTCCCTGCGAAGCCGCCATCAGCGGCGGAAGCCCGTGCGAAGCGGGCAAATTCGTCAGCGCGACGTTGATCAGCCGCGTGATCCGGTTGCTATCGAGCTCGTAATCGACCGCGGGCGAGATGTAGCGGTACTTCCGCGCCCGGACCTTCTCCGCGGCCTCCTCGGTCCAGCGGACATCGACCGCCCAAAGCGCGCCCTCGCGGACCTCGGGCCGGAACCACGCCGCCGCCTCGCCCGCGCCCTTCGAGAAGCCGTAAAGGGACGCGTGATCGTAGTCGAAGAAAAGCTCGGCGCCGTGCGCCTCGAAGTCGGCGAGGACGCGGCGGGCGGCTTCCTCATCGAAGAGAAGGAGGCCCTTGTACGACTTGTTTACGCCCGCGCGGAAGAGGAGGACCTCACCGGGGGGGTCACCGGAGAGATCGACAAGGCGGAGGGTGGCGCGGGACGTGCGGGGCATGGGGGAAATGGTGAGGGGACCTCACCCCCTCTTGAAAAGGGCCAAAGGTGACCGTTTTGTGACCTGCGATCACGCTTCGCTGACGAGCCGAGATGGGCCACAGCCAGCGAGCAACGCGTTCCCCAGTGGGCGCCAAAACGCCAGGCGCCAGCCTGAATCGTGATCTTGATCACGATGGCTAGGGTTTCAAAGCACTCGATCCCACTTACCTTCCCGCGCGGTAGTGTGCTACCGATCACGGCAGGCTGGCGAGGGAGCGTTTCGATGCAGCTAGAGGATGTTGTCGAGGTCTTGAAGTACCTGATCGAGGGCCTCAACAAAACCGATCTTGTAAGTGCGTATACACAATTGGGCGCATTGCTTCAACAGGCGTCACAGATTGCGCCCAGTGCTCGCCAGCAAGTGGTCCCCTTGAATAACCAAGTGGTCCAATTGCGCGAAAACTTGGTGCGCGTGCAAAATAGCCTTGAGCCACCGGAGGACTGGGGGCCGGCACGGCGACGGGTTTTTGTGCAAGTGGAGGCGCAGGGGTTAGTGGGTAGAGACGCGGCTGCCGCGCTCGACAAGGTTTTGCAGCAACAGACGCTCGACCCCGCCACTGCTGCTCAGGGAGTGCAGCAAATTGCAGCCCAGATAGGCCAATTGAAGCAGCGTTGCGCAATTGCCTTGGCCGCGATAGGCAACCACGTTGTTCGCTCCCCAAAGGACGACCCCAGCAGAGCTAACGTAACCATAACCTTCCGTCGAGAGGCTTCGATTAATACCCTACAGGACCTGTACCGACAAGCGCGCACCTGGGACCATATAGCTGCTGTGTTTTGCGAGTTGACGCGTGCCCCGATTGAGTCGCCGCAATTGAGGGATGTAAACAGCGGGTCATTGATTGTGGATATCGGTGTGCTTATAGGCGCTACCGCTGGTATTGCTACGATCGTTGAGAAAATATTCGCCGTGCGCGAAAAGTCGCTGCAAATGCGAAAGCTGGCTTTGGAGATCAGGAAGTTTGAGCGCGTGGATGTCAGTCATGCAAACGCAGTCGAAGAGGCCGCCGATAAGGAGCTCGGTACTGCGATTGCAGGGATGGCTGAAAAATTGTTGGACGAAAACGGCTGGCTTCGTGGGTCTACCGAGCGGAATGAGTTAGAGAACCGAGTCGCTCAGTGTCTCCGGGACATTCAGCAGTTCACGCATGATGGGGGCCGGATCAGATTTCGATTCCCTCCCCCGCCCGTCGATGCAGACGCGCAAAGGCAGGCACTCGCTAAAAATGTGGCCGAATCGCAGCGCAACATAGAACAGACGATGATGCGCGTTGACAACCTATTCGGAGAGCTTGAGCGGCTGCGACAACTCCCGCCCAAGAATGATACAGCACCGTAGCCTCATGTTGCCCTCGGGTTAAGGATCGGTTGGGTCGCGCGCCAGTGGCACCCCAAACCCCCGCGCCAACTCCTCCAGCTCGACCTTCCCCGCCATCTTCCCCCCCTCGAGCACCGTCACCGCCTCCGCGAACCGCCCGAGCACCTCAGCCCGGAGCCTCGCCGCCTCCGCCTCCGCGGCCGCCTCCGCCTTCCTCGCCTCCGCGACCGCGCGCCGCGCCTCCGCCTCCGCCTTCGCCACGTCGGCCCGCCGCCGCGCCTCGAGCACCTCGGCCTCGGCTTGCGCCTCGCGCTCCTCGGGCGTCCTCGTGTCCCACTTCGGCCAGGGCGCGAGCCGCTCGTCTCCGAAGTTGAAGAGCGCCCACGGGCGCAGCACCTCGAAGTGCCCCGTCGTCGCGAGGCCTTCGGTGTCCGCCCGCTTCCCCTCGTGACGAACCGCGTTGTGCACCTTCCCGAGCGCGTGCGAGCCGATCGGCGCAGGCTCCATGGTGAGGGTCTGCCGGAGGATTGCCATCGCGGCCGCGCTGTCGCAGTACCGGATCCCGCGCTCGAAGACCTCGACCGCGCTCGCGCCGTCCGCCTGGACGAGCTCGTAGCCCCAGCCCGCCGCCGCCTTACCCTCGCTGTCGATGTCCACCGGGAGCATGATCACCGGTGACTTGCCCGCATTCACGAGCGCGTCCTGGTACGCGTCCCGTTCTCGCGCCGTCTCGTCACTCTCATCGAGCGCCGCGGGGTACTTCCCGACCCGCGTGGGATGCCCGTAGACCTCGGAGTAATGGGCCCAATCCGTGAACATCTGTTGTTTCGCGAGGTAGTACATCGCGACCCGCCGGACAGCGCCGTTCATCCAGGGGGTTTGGCTCCCCGAGGCGAAAACGGCCCACTTGTACGGATCCAAGGCGATGCCGATCTGCGCCGTCGGAGTCCCGACCTTGTAGGTGATCTCGTGCCCATCGAACCACAAATCGCGCGGATGCCAGACCTCGAGCAGCGGCAGCCATTGCCCCCGCTCCTCGGTCCAATTCAGTTGCACGACCGCGACGCCGAGCATGATCAGCCACTTGAGGACGTCACGGAGCACAGGCTCGGGACAGAAGCGCCACCAGACCTCGGCCGCCTTGCGTTGCGCGAGCCCCGCCGCCGCCGTGTCGCCCGTCTCGGTGGAGACCTCGAAGGAGAGCGGCAGCGCGAGCAGACCGTCGATTCGTTGTTGCAGAGCGCCATCGAGCCGCTCGTCCGTCAAGAGCGCTTCGGCGAGGTCCGCCGACTCGCGGAAATCCCCCGCTTCATGCCGTTCGAGCGCCTGCCGGACGCGATCGTTATCCCAGCCCATCAACGGCGCGAAAATGTGCTGGGCGTATCGAACGCGAGGGGCGCGATTCATCGGGTGTACCTCGTCAGCTTCACCGGCCGCTTGTTCGCCGCGGAGAACGAGCCCGCGATCCGCCCCGCGGGCGAGGAAAGCAGATCGTGCGCGGCCGCGCCGGCGTCGACCTGGTCGTCCTCGTCGTCATCCTGCCCCGTGAACCGGAGATGCTCCGCCAGGAAGACGTTGACCCACGAATCTGGGCCCACGTCCTCGGGGAGGAGCACGCGGCCATCGTTCCAGGATGCGGCGTAGGGTTGCGCGCGCGTGAACTTGTCCGCCTTCACGCGGCGCGCCTCGACCACGAAGCCCCGATCCGACATGAAGGGCACGATCATCTTTTCGAACACCGTGACGTAGCCCATCGCCTTGCATCCCCCGTGCACCCGTTGCAGCCGCGCCCCGTCCGCCGCGAACTCGGGAGCGAGGACCTGCTTCCGCAGGCAGTCGAGGACGTAGTACACGCGCCGCCCCCGCTCGGGTTCATGCGACCGCATGACCACCGCGGACGAGTAATCCGCATGCTTCCGCGCGGTATACGCGAAATCGACGCCGATCCCGTCGCGATACTCCCGCACCTCCCCGAGGGCCTCGGGCGTGTAGAGGGCCGGCTCCGTGTTGAACACGGCCCCGCCCCGCGGCCGCGGAACGCCCTGATAAAGCGAGGCCCACGTGTACTCCCCGACCTCGCGCCGCCGTTGTTGCAGCTCCTCGGCGGGCCAGCGTTCGGGCCAGAGCGCGCGCCCGTCGTCGGAGAGCGCCGGGAGGCGGAGGTATTGCCAGCCCTGGGAGATCAGCCGCCCGGAGAGGTCCTCGGGATGCCACCGCGTGGCAAGGACGATCGCGCTCCCGCCCGGCTCGACGCGGTTGATCGTCGAGCCCTGCCAGAGGTCCCAGATCCGCGCGCGGTAGGTCGGGCTTTCAGCCTGGATCCGGTTCTTGAAAGGGTCGTCCACGAAGAGGACCCGGAACCCCTTGCCCGTCAGCGAGCCATTCAGCGCAGTAAACACCGCCCGCCCACCCTCGCGCGTGCGCCACTCGCCGACGCCTTTCGCCCCGGCATCGAGCACGACGCCCGCCGCTCGGGCAATGCCTCGCGCGTCGCGGCTCTTGCTGTTGGCCAGCTCGATCCCGTACGTGGCGTACGCAATCGCGAGGTCCGGATCCTTCCGCAGATACCACGCAATCGCATGGAGCACAGTGTCCGTCTTCCCGTGCCGGGGAGGAGCGTGGACCACCGCGCGGACAGGCTCGCGGCGCGCGCGCTCGAGCAGCTCGACCAGGGGGGCGAGATGATCGGGCCGCGAATACCCCGGCGTTATCGCCGGCACGAACTCCGCCAGACCATCGGATGGCGACGCAGCGACCCGCGCCCGCTGTGCCATCATCCAGACGCCGGCCCGTGTATCAGGTAGCGCCCCCTTTGGGCCCATCGTCTTTGCCTCCCGCTTCGGCCTCGAGCTCGCCGAGGAGCTGCCGCAGCGCCTCGATTTGCGCCGGCCGTTCCGTCTGCCCCGTCGCCCACCAGATTTCCAGCTCGCGGCATGGCGCGCGGTCCTTCCAGTTGCTTTTGACCGCGGCATCCCACGCGGGCCGGAGCGCGCGCGGAAGGCCGGGCGGACGCTCGCCATCGAGCTTTACCTGCGCCTCGATCTGCGCGTGCTTTCGGCCCCAGCGCTCGGGATACCGCGCCCGGAGCAAATCGAGCGCGAGGCGAGGATCCTCCTCCGCGCCCTGCGTCGCGATGAGCGCGAGCCGCGCCTCCCCCTTCGCCTCCGCGGCCCGGAGCTTCGTGTCGAATTCGGGATCCTGATTCCGCCAGGCCCGGAGCGTGCGGGGGGAGATGCCCACGAGCTTGCAGACGGTCGGGCGATGCAGTTGACCGAGCCGGAGCGCATCGAGGATCTGTTTCTCGACCTCCGGTGTACGCAGCGAGGGGCGACCGGACATGGCTACTCCAGGAGCGCGCGGAAATCGTCGAATTCGTCCCGAGGTCTCGGCCCGCCGCTCCCGCCGCCCTCGAAGCGCCCGGGTTCGGGCGCCGTGGCCGTGCGCGAGGAGAGGCGACCTTCGCGAATGGCGATGGCATCGAGGAGCCGATGCACATCGCGGAGGATCACGCTCGTTTCGGGGAAGACGATCCGCCGCTCCCGCTCGATGCGCACGGCCTCCTTGAGCCGGCGTTTCTCGACGCGGAGGAGCCAGCGGAGGGTCTTGACGTCGGCATCGAGCCGAGGCGGATCCGGGTTCGGGACCGGGCGTCCTTCGGCGGAGGCGCGCTCGGCCTCCTCGGGGGTCAACGGTTGAGCGCGATCCCGCGGCCTTTCGCGGCTTTCGTCCATGAGGGCCTCCGGATGAGCGGGTGCATGAGCATGTGGCAGTCGTTGCAGATCACGATCAGGTTGGCCGGATCGAAGACCAGCTCGGAGGCGATGCCGGAGACGGAGCAGGGGATGATGTGATGAACGTGGCGGGCAGGGACGCCGCAGCACTCACAGAGGCGGCCGCGAGCCTGGAGTACTTCGCGGACGACGCGGCGGTAGCGGGCTTGGGGGGTCTCGGGGCGGGGGGTGGGGGGCATGCCTCTTCCCTCTTGGGAGGGAATGGGCCGGATGTGGTGCGTTTGCGGTCCCTTGCTGAATGCGTGGCAACCAGTCTGCTGGTCAGGTCGCGCCTTCAATTCCAGGCGGTTGTGGGTCAGACTCTTTTCTTTGCGCCTCCTCCATTGATCTTAGCTGTGATATTGTTTGTTGTAAGTGTGACACGTCGGTCACGATGGAGAGTCCAGGGAGCGCTTGGCCTACCGTTCGATTGTATTGGTAGGCGGTAACGGTACCAATGATGCGCACAAGGTCATTGGCAACCAAGAAGGTTGGGCCCCCGCTTACGCCATTTATTGCTACGCCATCAATGAGATATGTCTTCTTCTTTCCGTCGAACGCGCTTACGCGGCCTGAAAAGAAGCACATTGTATCTTCGGCGATGCCTGGATAGCCCAGCCAGCCCACCTCGTTCCCGATTCGTAGCCAGTTTCCCTCGGGTACGAGGTCGAGCGGCTTCTCCGGCAGTCGTAGCGACTTGTTGACGAACAAGATCGCTGCCGCATCCTGGTCTTCAGCGATTGTTATTGCCCGCTGGTCGTGGTGAAGCAGTTCGGATGTGCCGGAGTACTGATGATAAATTCGGATCGGCTCCTGCCAGTCATGAGCATGATCGATTACATGTGCCGCTGTCGCGATGCCAACGAGTTCCGTTGTGCCCATTCGAGTGAGCAAAAACCCGCTTCCCCATCCTTGAGGTGTGGCGATTTTTACGACGTGGGGAGTGACGCGCTCTACAGCATTCTGCCAATCATGGAGTCCCACTGATAACATTGTAACGTCTCCCAGTTCGACTTGGTGTGCATTGGTGAGCGTGCACGCTGCTTTCGCCATATCAGGCAACGCCATCGGAGTCAACCTGAGTTTGGGTGCCTACCTATCACATGGTGGGTATCCGCGCGAAGCTTGGCCGGATCGAAGACCAGCTCGGAGGCGATGCCGGAGACGGAGCAGGGGATGATGTGATGAACGTGGCGGGCAGGGACGCCGCAGCACTCACAGAAGCGGCCGCGAGCGCCGAGGACTTCGCGCACGACGCGGCGCTAGCGGGCTTGAGGGGACTCGGGGCGGGGGGTGGGGGCATGCCTCTTCCCTTTTGGGAGGGAATGTGCCGGTTGTGGGCCGTTGTCGGTCTAATGCCGCCGACGGAACGCTGGATGGCTCCGCTCGACTGTCGACTATTCGCCGCATCCCAGCTCGTTAAGCAATTGCTAATGCTACTTGACCCTGGCTTTGCGTTTTGTTGGTCTTCGGTCGGGGAGTAGGGTTTCTATAACCGAACGAATTTCCCCTTCATCGAAGCCGCCGATGGGTTTCGGTTTTGATCGCTCCAGAAGATTAAAAATGGACCGAATCTGCTCAGATGTAAAGTTGTTGCGGATCGTGCAGTGACGCGCATCGACCTTCCCATCGTCGACGCAATGGAGAATCGAGAGTCTGCCGTCTGCATGCTCGCGGTCCAGCAAGACGGCGTAGTCACCAACAGCCCCGACTCCGGCGAAATAAAACACCTCGCCATCCTTCCAGGGAAATCTTTCTTTCCCAATCTTCTCCAGAGCCTCGTTGCCCCTATAGGCAAGGACGTTTCCGTAAATTATCGGGGCTTCTCCGGGGGGCACGTGGTGAACGCAGTTTGTGATCGTCAGGCGGGCCAGGTCGCGACCATGTTTGGCCTCTTTCTCCTCCACGAGTTCGAATTTGTGTATCCCTCTGTTTCTGGGCTCAAATACAATGTCGTTGAAAAGCGAAAAGCTGATGCCGAGGAGCGATTCGGAATCTAAGGCCTCTAGTTTTTGTGCAATTCCGGCAAAGGGCGAGATGGTGAAATTGAGCATAAGCTTTGATAGGTACCAGTCCACCAGGCACTCCACAGCCCCCTTTGAGTATACCGCAGCATTGTAGTATTTGCGGTTCTTCGCATTTGGATCCGAAGAGCTAGCAGCCTCCTTTAACTCCTCACCAGCCCAGTTTAGAAAAAAATCTGGTCCTTGTCCGGGCGCAGACAGTGGTGCACACAGCTTCCTCTGTAAGTCGAGTGTTGCAATGGCGTCGATTACATCCTGCGGCTCGATGACACTTTCCGATGCAATGTCGACATTGGAAGCAAACAGTTTTACGGTCATGGCCGGCGCCCTCGGTATGGTATCGGAGTCTTTGCTTTGTAGGCTAGCCTTCTAACGTCACGTCTGTCAAGCTTCTGTTTGCCGTTTCGCTGCTAAGGAAACGGCTTTTCTAGCGCCTAAGCTTTCACCCACGAGACTTCGGTTATGCCCCAACGCTCGCTCTGCTTCGGCCATGCGCTTCTCAAGGTTCCGCACTCTTGCGTGCAAGACCTCGATTTGGTCGGCACCCACAAAGGGTAAAGGACAAGCTTGCCGCAGGCCATCAAGGCTCACAAGGGTCCCGCCTCGACCCTTCCGAGCGGTGCACAGCTTCACCCCGAACTCCCACTCCATCGCCCGCAACCGCCGCAGTATTCGGCGCCGCCACCCGCTCCCCTCGGGCCGCATGCCGAGCACGAGCGCCGCCTCCGCCAGCCCAACCACCGCTCCGCGTCCCGCCACCCCTCGCTTCCGCGCGCGCGGAGTGGCCTCCGCCTCGCCGTCGTCCCCGGCCTCGCCAGACGAACCCCACACCGCAGCCTCGACCGACGCGCCCCAGTTCGACCGCAACCCGCTCACAACGCACCTCGCCCAGGTTGAAGGAAGCCGACCAGCTCCGCGCCCTTTCTGCCGCGCCCCACGCGCAACCCAGCAGAACCACGCGGGAAAATAAAATGCCGCCCGCGGTCCAGGCCCGCGCGCCTCGGGGAAGATTTCGCGCCGAGGCCCGGCCCTTCGGCGAGGGCCCGATCGACCCCTTGCGGCTCGCCGAGCTCGGCCCCCTTGAGCAGCCCGACCGGCCCGGGCCGCCCCGTGGCCCTCGTCCTCGGCGGGATCGCCCGGCCCGGTCCTCGCCGAGCGTCGCAACGTGCGGCTCGGCCGAACCCACCGGGGCAGATCGCGCCGAGCTCGCGGCCGTCGCCGAGCAGCCCGCGCGAGCGCCGCGCCGCCGCCTTCATTCCTGCCACTTCGACCCCCCCGGATGCGGGTGCGGCAGAAATACGCTGTCGAGCGCGGTCCAGGCCCGCGCGCCTCGGGGAAGATTTCGCGCCGAGGCCCGGCCCTTCGGCGAGGGCCCGATCGACCCCTTGCGGCTCGCCGAGCTCGGCCCCCTTGAGCAGCCCGACCGGCCCGGGCCGCCCCGTGGCCCTCGTCCTCGGCGGGATCGCCCGGCCCGGTCCTCGCCGAGCGTCGCAACGTGCGGCTCGGCCGAACCCACCGGGGCAGATCGCGCCGAGCTCGCGGCCGTCGCCGAGCAGCCCGCGCGAGCGCCGCGCCGCCGCCTTCATTCCTGCCACTTCGACCCCCCCGGATGCGGGTGCGGCAGAAATACGCTGTCGAGCGCGGTC
>NZ_JAGTJJ010000022.1 GCF_028435365.1 Polyangium jinanense
CGCCATCACGTCGTCGGCGGCCTTCTTTGCGTCGGCGGGCTTCTTGCCGGCAAGCTGCATCATGCGACCGACGTGGTCGAGATAGTGCGTTCGAATCTCTTTCGACCGCGCGTCGTCGTTCAGGTAGTCGTCGCGGTCGGGCAACCCGAGGCCGCCTTGGTCGAGGCGGGCGATGACGCGCGTCGCGTCCTTCGCGTCTTGCTCGCTGCCGATGACGAAGATCGAAAAGATGCCGTGTCGGTGCAGCTCGGCGACGGCGGCGACGAGCGAAGGCAGGTCACGCACCGCGCGCACTTTCTGTACAAGGGGGTCGATGCCCTTGGTGCCGGCGGCATCGCGCGCCGCTTCGTCGACGCACGTGCCGTAGAAGGTGCCGATGGCCTGAAGCGCCAGGTCGTCGGTCTGCGACGAAGCGCTCTCGAGAATGCTTCTGAGTGCGTTCTGGTTTCGTTCGACGATCTCGATATTGCGACCCACGCGGGTGCGGTCGGCGGGTATCTCGTTCTTGGCAAGCCAGCCGCCGCAGGCGTATTGATAGAAGTCTTGGCAAGGGTCGGCGGTGCGATCGAGCGCGGTCGGGTCGAGGCCGACGTCGCCGAGCGTGACGTGCTTTTGAGGGGGGGCTGGCGCCGTCACCGGAGTGGGGCTCGGGCGGGGCGACGCGGGGGTGGCCACCGAGGGGCGGCTGGCGTCACAGGCGGCCGTCGCTGCCGCGAGAACGGTCAGTACGAAATATCTCAACCCTGTCATGTTTGAAGATTGTAGGGCAAAAACCAGAGCTGTAACCATAATTTTGTTCTCGCCGTCGATGCTGCCTCTCGGCCGAAATCTTGTACGTCTTCGCCGTAGGCCGTCGTGACGGGTCGGGGGGGCGCGCGGCACGCGGGCGGGCCGGCGGGCCGCCAGCGACAAGCGCTCGGGGGGGGCGGAAGCGCCGGGGAGGCGCACGCGAGCCGACGGCGCGCCCCGCCGAAGTTTATTGACGTCGTTTACGCGCCCGTCACCGGCAGCGGGCTGTGCACGCCGTAAAGAGGACGCGACCCGGCCCTGGGCAGACGACCCCGGGAGCCGGGTGTCGGCGCTGGTGTGTGGGCGGGGGCGGCGTCGCTCGACCCGCACGCAGGACGACGCGCGCGTCCGCGCTGCAGCGTAGCGCACGGGACAGAGGCGAGGGAGATGCGGTTGGTCGGGGGGTTACGCTGAGACATCAGCAAGGCTTGCGGCAGCGGGTGTCAGGACACGACGTCACGAGGGCGAGAGGGAGCGGGCTTGGTAGGGCCAGCAGAAGCGGTGGGGGGCGCCCACGGGTCGGCCGTGGCTCCGAGCGTGGTCAACGACATAAGGACGACGAGCTCGATTCCTGTGGCGGTGGGTCGACTCGCATAGAGCTCGCAGCCCTCGGGCGAGATGCCCACGGGCACGAGATTCGTCGCCGCGCTCGCGTTGCTCGAAGCGCTCGACGAACTCCGCGACGAAGCGACGCGCCGCATGGTCATTGCAAACAAGGTCCCCGGGTACACCGAGCCCGAGATCGCCGAGCTGTTCGGCATGCCCGTGGGTACAGTGCACGCCCGCATTTCTCGGGCCTGCGTGAAGCTCGCCAAGCGGCTCCGCGCGAACGACGAGCGCCAAGAGCGACGCGGCGTCCTGCTCCTCCCCAGCGCCTCGAGCTCGCCCGCAGCGGTCTTTTCGTGCCGCCCCTGCGCATCGAGATCGGCCAGGCGCACGAGAGCGCGCAGGCGGCTGCTTTGTTGTTCTGGCTGGCGATCTTCGCTCTGATATCAGTGCCGGCAACCGAAGCACTTGCCGACCCCGTCCCTCAGCAATCGAAGACGGAGGCGCGAAAAAGACGCTGTGCCGCAAGCCTTGCCGATGTCTCAGCTGCCGCCGGGCCCTGCCGGCGGTGTCCGCTTCAATGGCGAAAGCGGAAGCCAGAAGCCTGGCGCCTGGAAGACGCAGTTTTTCCGCTCGATGAGCACCGCCTTGCTTCGCGGCGCATAACCAGGGTGCGACGCGCGCAAGGTGTACTCGCCCGCAGAATCGACGACCCAGGAGGACTTGCAGTCCCCAGGCCGTCGAGGTTGCCTGAGAATCTCTTTCCCCTGCGGGCTCGTCAACGTCACCGTTGCGTCGCAGAGCGGCCTCTCCGTCGACGCGTCCTGCACCTCGACGACCAGCGACTCGACCAGCACGAGGGATCGGTGTGTACAAGGCGGGGCGTTCGCGGCCGCTTTCTCTTCCTCGGTCGGAGGTGCCGGCGGCTCTTCCGCAGGCGGCGCCTGGGAAGGGGGAGGCGCAGCCGGATTCGAGGGGGGCGAGCCCGGCGCAGGCCCCTGCGTGGCCACAGGGCCGGGCGCCGGGCCAGGCGATGTCGCGCGCGCGCCGCAGGCGGCAGTGGCCAGCAAGAGGAGAATCGAGCCGATTGCGGAGCGAGCCTTCATGGAAAACCCTACGGTGCTGTTACCTGCGGCCTGTACAATACGTCGTTCGTGGGCGGAGGCGTGCGTGGCTCATTCGCTCTTGGGCTCCGTGTCCGGAATGGCCATGTAGGGTCCTCCGGCGCCGAGCTGCACCTCGATACGGTGACGAATGTACTCGTCCGCGTGCGTTCTCGCGATCTCGATGGCGCGTGCAATGAGCGGCCGCAGCTCCTCCGCGTAGGCTTCGGGCTCAAGACGGAGCGATGGAAGGATCCGGCGGCGCACCTGCAAGTCATCATTGCGAATGAACACCTGCAACTTGGCCGCTCGAATGCGTGACAGAAGTTCATCGAGGTCCTCATCCGGCCGTGGGCGCCACGCCCAGTAGAGCGCGCTGGCCGCGCCAGCGACCTCCTCGTTGCTTCCGGTCTCGAGATAGGAGAGCAGTACCGTGCAGACGCGTGCCGTACCGAACGAGCGCACGCACGGATCGATGAACACGCGGTTCGAGCTCGGATTTCTCTCGAGGACAGCAGCTCGGAGCATGGGCACGAGCAGACGCTTGGGCACGGGATGGAGCTGGAACACCGCGGCGACAAACCACTTCCGCTCCTCGTCACGCAGGGAGGTGCAGAGCCACTCCCAATCCTCGGGGCTGTTCTGAGGGACGCGTTTCCTCGCCGCTCGAAGCCGTAGGTGGAGCTCGCTTCTCCGATGTCCCGCCTCACGCCACAGGCGGTAGTGCTCGTCCCAAGTCATGCCGTACCCCGCCGGCCAACGTACCGGCGTTCAGCTGCGGGCGCCAGAGCGAGCCGAAGGCGAGCGACGGCCACCGCCAGCTGCAAAGGCTTGCTGGGCAGCCCCTCCAATGGATGAAGGATCGACTTTGCCGATGAGACCAGCAGCCTTCAGGAGCTGAAGTGTTCGGCCAAGCTGCGAAGGTACCACCGTTGTCGTGAGGTTGCTGCAGACGCCGTCAATCATGTCATTCAATGCGAGCACCCGAATAGGATTCCCCTCAATCGCCTGACGAAACGGCGCATGGTTCTCCCACAGTGAACGGTCACCACGAATCGCAGTCACCGCCAGCACGTAGGTGAACTTTCTCGTGCCGGTCATGGCTTCAACGGCATCGACGAAAGCTTCCGACCATTTGGGCTCGACGAGCTCCCGAAAGTACTTCCATGACTCGCGCCCGCCGCGTCGTTTGTTCTGCGTGACCTCCTCGAGCTTGCTTCTGACGTCGAACCCCGACTGCCAGCTTTTACAGCTCACGGCGACCACTCGGTCATCGCCAAGGCGCGTCGGATGAAAGCCCACAACGTCGATGTCACTGTGATTGGAATCGTGCCTCTTGCTGAAGGCGAGATGATCCGACCGGGGCTTGAACTTCAGGTTGTGACGCGTGAAGTAGCCCTGAAGCTGAAGATGGTCGTCGACGAGTTGTTCAAGGATGTCTTCGCGCATGCATACACCCGAGTCGCGGGCACAATCACTCCCGCAATTGCAGTGATAGCCAGTCGTCGATGGCTGCCGTCATTTCTCGTGCGTGGCTCAACCACAGGAAGTGATCGGCTGGAAACGTCTCGACGTTGACCCGAGCCCCGCTCCCCCGCAGCGATTCGGCCGTGCTCTGGATGTGGTCCAGCGGAAACCGTGGGTCGTCGGTACCTGCAATCAGAAGGACGTTCGCCCCCGGGTTCGGCTGCACGACCTCGCCGATCCCGGAAACGAGGACGAATCCGCGGAACTGCCGTGACAGCTCTGGATCCTGCAGGATCGCAGTCGCAGAAGTCGCGCCATTCGACAGACCGACGAGGAAGATACGCGATCGATCTACCTCGGGGGGCAAGTGCTTCGTGACGAGAGCGCTGACCACCGCCTTGCCGCGTGGTGTCCAGAATGCGCCCGTGTAGTCGAGGAAAGGCGCGACGATGACGAACCGGTCGCCGAACGCCTGGTGGAGCACCCGTACATAGGCCGTGAGTTGGCCACCGAAGCCGTGGAGAAAAACGATACACGGAACGGCCGCCCCGCCCCTCGGAACATGCTCGAGGTGTCTCGAGGCATGGGACGAGGACTCGATGAGAACAGCATTGGGCCAAGGGCGCGATGATTCCGCGTAGGCGTCGCGAAGGAGCTGGTCGAGGTGATCCCTCTCACGACCCTTGATGAGCCCCAGCACATCCGAGAAGTACAATCCAGCCAGGACCGTTTCCCGTTCGTCCGCGAGCCGGCTGAGCCATGGAGGCGACGCGTCGCGGCGACCTTCCTCGACGAAATGAAATTCCTGCGGCGGAGGTACGGCGAGCAATCTTGCGACGACGAACGTCGAGACGCCGATCAAACACAGGGCTGTGGTCGTGCTCCATGCGACCCGCCTGGATCCATCGGGCGGAGGTCGTACCATGGTCATCAGGCCGATCGCCACCGACAGCGCCCCGAGGGCCAGGGTGGACGTCGTCACGCCGTTCGCGGCAACGAAGAGGATCAGAACGAGGGCAAGCAACACCAGTGCAATGGCACCAAGCATCCGCGCGACGACACGCCCGCGCCCGACCGGCTTCATGGCGGCCATTTCGCGATCGACGTCGTCCGTGGGGGTCGCCTGCTGCATCCGTAGGTCCTACATCTGTCAGCTCGGCGGATTCTGGGGAGGGAACTCCGCGTACTGAGGGGCATCTCCCCCAATGTGATCCCAGGGCGCCTTCGAGCCGACGAAGATATGCATCTCGATCTGGACGCCCGGATCTCCATCCACGCTACCGAGCGTCACTCCGTGCACCTTCTCTCCGGACATGCCGCACAGCGTGCTTCCACAGGTCCGGCAGAAGCACAGGCCCCATCCAGGCGTCGTTTCATAGAAGGTGAGATTGTCCTCCCCACTGAGCCACGAGAATGAACCCGGCACGACTTCCGCGTAAGCGGACCCGGTCCCGCTGAATGCTTTTCTACATCGAGAGCAGTGGCAACTGCGCCCTGGTCCAAGCGGGGCATCGATCTGGTACCGAACTTTTCCGCAGAAACAACCACCAGTCAACGGCATGACCTCTCTCCTATCTTGTTTCTCTTGCCCAGTTGTTCAGTAGCTTGATTCGCCCGTCCTTCTCGACGGACCGCCATCCATATGGAACTTCCGGCCCCCTGATACGAAAGGGCGCAACAGGATCATCCTCGTCGACGGCCGAGGGTAAGTCACGCGGGAGTCTCTTCTCGTCTGCCGGAACGAAATCGTCGCTGCAGCACAAGCGAACATGGGTCGCGCTCGAGTCCAACGATGTGACATTCACATTGATCCAGGCTGGGACTTTGCCATCCATCCACAGGAGGTCGGCCGCACGCGCAGACGGAACGAACTGCAGTTCTTCCGGCCTGAGGAAGCGGCCACCGAGGAACTTGAGCGTTCCCTCTGGCCCCCGCCTGCCTCTCGGGTCATCGAAGGGTGGGAGTATATACAGAAGCGGCAATGGTAGGATCTCCACGACATACCGCTGGGCACATTCACGCGCGCGGTCCCCTGCCCGCTCCAGGCGTCGGCGGAATTCTCGTTTATCCATGCCTCGAGACCTCACGCGCCATGCAGGCACGGCGCGCCCGCAGCAGTGCCACGTCAGGCATTCATCATTGCAACAGCGTCCTCCATCTCGCCGAATGTCCGTCCGTCTTGGGCCTTCCAATCCTTACGTCCGTTTCTGGATTGGCCCGTGACGAATGCTGCAGCGTAGGATGGCGAGCTGAACACCATATTCTTCTTCACGACCATGGTGGTGCCGTTGCTCGCGAGGTCGCCGCTAGCCTTGGCAGTTTCCCAGAGCTCACGCATCACGCCGGGCATGCTCGCCGCCGGAGTGGCACTCACCTCGGAACCTTTGAGGAGCAAGAACCCTTCGTCAACCAACCGTCCCCGAGCATTGTAGGACTTGCCGCTCATCGAAAACTGCACGGATGACATCGGGGGCGGCTTGGCTTGAGGCTCTTTGGTTGCACGCGAAGAAGGGTCTTCGATCGGCTCCAGCACCGGGTACCCAAGCGTGCCGAGGACGAGGCGCAAGTACTCGAGGTACTCCTCCATCGCAGCGAGGTCGGCACGAGGCAGGCTTGGTGCATTCGATCCGTCGACGTTCTCCACCTGGAAACGGCGGGCTGTGGTGGCCTGCTGGATCAATCGCGCCTCCAAGAACTTCACATGGGACTTCGTGAGGTTCTCGTCCTTGCTGGAGAACACGACGAGCTCATTCCAGAAGTCCTTCTCCTTCAGGTGAGCTTTCAACCGGACGAGGACATTCTCCGCCTCGCCGACGTACGCGATGCCCGCACTCGATCCCGTTGGTCGCGAGAGCAGAAAGTAGACGCCTGGTCTTGACACCTCTGCCCAATGTTGGAGCTCCGAAAACCGAGCGCGTGGGCAGGCGATGGCTTGCCCGGTCCAGTTCACGATTTCGGCGTGCCGGATACCGGTCGGAACTCCGTCGGCCAGGTAAATTCGGACGCTCTTCCCGTGTGTCATAGAATGGCCTGTATCTCCTCGCTCGGCTCACACCCTCGGCCCGCCAGCGCCGGGACCGGGTCTCCAGGAATGACCGGCATCACTTGCATGACGCCGGAACAGGTGCGTTTACGAGGGGCGCCCGAATTTGAGCGAGCCGCTCATCTTCAGATTCAGGCACCGGAGTGCCGACGAACTTGTCGCAGATGCGCCTTGCCGCCAAGTATTCCACTTTCATTGCGTTCGGAGCGGCGTTCGCATTGTGATGAAGTGCCCCACAGCACCGCGAGGTGCGGCTCATCCAATGGTCCGAGCGTCGCTGTTGCGAAGGCTCGTCTTTGGCGGCAGGCGGTGGAATGGCGGATGCGGTCGGTGCACTCGACGGGGGCACATCCTGCCTCGTACGCACCGATTGGATCGGACTCGGGCCTTCCGCGCTCTCCGGCGAAGAGCACCCGAGTGACGACGGCATGTGAAATGCCACCGCAAAGAGGCTCGAAAGCCAACCAAGGCCGTTCGTCGTCGACTGCCACCGCATAACCGCCCCCCTCGTGCTGGTTAGCCCGCTGCGGCCTCAAGTGGCGATCGACAGGCCGCCCGCGTGTCCCCCAAAAACCCTTGACACGCGGGCCCCTGCCCTACCTCACTCCTCCGCCGCCGCGTCCGACAGCCCCACCGCAGGCTTCCGCGCCGTGAGCCCCGCATCCCGGATGAGCGCCGTGTCCTCGTCCGCCTCCGGGTTCGGCGTCGTGAGCAGCTTGTCGCCGTAGAAGATCGAGTTCGCCCCGACGTACAGGCACATCATCTGCGCCTCGCGCGACAGGTCCGTTCGGCCGGCCGACAGGCGCACCATGCTCCTCGGGAACACGATCCGCGCCGTCGCGATCATCCGGATGAACTCCACCGGGTCGAGCGGCGGCAGGCTCTCGAGCGGCGTGCCCGGCACCCGCACGAGCGCGTTGATCGGCACGCTCTCCGGGTGCGGACGAAGGCGCGCGAGCTCCACCAGCATCGCCGCGCGATCCCGCACCGACTCGCCCATCCCGATGATCCCGCCCGAGCACACCGTGATCCCCGCCTTGCGCACGTTGCGCAGCGTCACGAGCCGCTCGTCGTACGTGCGCGTCGAGATGATCGAACGGTAGTGCTCGCGCGACGTGTCGAGGTTGTGGTTGTACGCGTCGAGCCCCGCGTCCTTCAGCTTCTTCGCCTGCTCCTCGGTGAGCATCCCGAGCGTCACGCACGCTTCGAGCCCGCGGTCCTTCACGCCGCGCACCATCGCGAGCACCCGGTCGAACGCCGGGCCGTCCTTCACTTCGCGCCACGCCGCGCCCATGCAGAAGCGCGTCGAGCCCGCGGCCTTCGCGCGGTCGGCCGCCTCGAGCACGCCGTCGACGTCGAGCATCTTCTCCGGCGACGTGCTCGTGTCGTGGTGCGACGACTGCGGGCAGTAGGCGCAATCCTCGGGGCAGCCGCCCGTCTTCACGCTGAGCAGCGTGCAGAGCTGCACCTCCCCATCGACGTGGTGCGCCCGGTGCACACCACGCGCGCGGTCCATCAAAGCAAAGAGCGGCAGGTCGTGGATCGCGACGACCTCGTCCACAGTCCAGTCGTGGCGGATGGGGTTTGGGGCGAAGGGCGCCGAAGGCGACCCGGAGCCCCAAGCGTCAGAAGGGTGAGCCTCGGTCATGGCCGGCCGGTGTAGCCGACAATGGCCCGCGCGAAAAGTCGTTGCCCCACCCCGCCCGAGCTCGCCCCCCTGCGCGGCCAAGGCCTGGCACCGATCTGGCACGTTCTTCCCGGACAAAAACGCAGAGGAGTGCCCCATGTCCCTCGATCGATACCGTCGCCCCCGGTTGATCGTCCTCCACCCCCGGTCCACCACCTACGAGGCCGCCCGTGCCATGGCCGACAACCACGTCGGCGCCGTCCTCGTCGTCGAGGATCAGCGCCTCGTCGGCATCGCAACCGACCGCGATCTCGCCCTGGACGTCGTGGCCGCCGGCCTCGACCCGCGCACCACGTTCCTGCGCGACGTCATGAGCGACGAGGTCACCCCCGTGGACATCGACGACACCATCCAGGACGTCATTCGCGTGATGCGCACGCACGCCTGCCGTCGCGTCCCCGTGCTCGAAGAGGGCCGGCCCGTCGGCATCGTCTCGCTCGACGATCTCCTCATCGAGCGCGCCGTCGATCTCGACACCGCCCGCTCGATCATCACCGCGCAGCTCGAGGTCGCCGCGCGCTTCAAGCCAGCCGGCGCGACGAGCCCCGGGGCCGTGCCGCAAGGCCGCGGCGGCGAACGCGCTCGCCAGCGCCGCGCTGCGCGCGCGGAAAACACCTACGGGCGCCTCCTGCACGCCTGCATGCGCCAGACGGGCCTCGCCAAGCGCGAGCTGGCCGAGCGCGCGCTGCTCATCGTCCTCGGAAACCTCTGCAGCCGCCTCACCGAGGACGAGGCGCAACACCTGCTCGCGCAGCTCCCGTCGAAGCTCGTCCCGCAGCTCGACGCGACGATCGGCGGCTCGAACAAGAGCATCACGCCCGACACGATCGAAGCCGAGCTCCGCCGCGCCCTGCAGCTCTCGCCCGAGGCCGCGACGGACGTGCTCTACGCGACGTGCGAGGTCATCGCCGACAGCGTGTCCGCGGGCGAGATCGAGGACGTGCGCTCGGAGCTGCCGGCCGCGATGAAGGACCTCTTCCCGCCGATGCCGTATCGCCGCGCGGGCTAGAACTGCGTTGCGGTCCGCGCGACGTCCGCGTCCACGAGCCCCTCGGCGACAAGGCGCTCGATGTGCATCGCGAACGTCTGCATCCCGTAGGGCGTCACGCCCTTCTCCATCAGCTCGCGGAGCGACGGGTTTCCCTCGGGACGCTTGATCGCGGCGCGCACCGTGCCCGTCGCGACGAGCACCTCCGACGCGAGCACGAGCCCGCCGCCTTCACGCCGCGGCAGGAGGCGCTGCGCCACGATCCCCTGCAGACACTCGCTCAGCCGGTCGCGCGTCTCCTCTGGCATCGGGCTCATCGACAGGAGCCGACCCACGGTCCGGCCGACGTCGGGCGTGTGCAGCGACGAGAGCACGAGGTGCCCGGTCTCGGCCGCTTGCAGCACGACCTCCATCGTCGCCGCGTCGCGGATCTCGCCGACGAGCAGCACGTTCGGATCCTGCCGGAGCGCCGCGCGCACGCCCGACGCGAACGACTCGGTGTCGCTTCCGACCTCGCGCTGGCTCACGGTCGCGCGGCCGCCTGCGTGGACGAACTCGATCGGGTCCTCGATGGTGACGAGGTGCTTCGGGTACGTCTCGACGATGTGCGCGAGCATCGACGCGAGCGTCGTGGTCTTGCCTTGCCCCGCGGCGCCGACGACCAGCACGAGCCCGCGGCTCTTGTCGGCGAGCGCGCGCGCCGCGGGTGGCACGCCGAGCGCCTCGAACGCAGGGATCTTGCCGGGGATCACGCGCAGGACGAGCGAGATCGTCCCGCGCTGCAGGTAGACGTGGACGCGGAAGCGCCCGAGGCCTTCGATCTCGTAGGAGACATCGACCTCGCGGAGGGATCCGAGCGTGCCGAGGACCGAGGGCCGCCGGGCGAGGACGAGCCGGGCGACGGCCTCGGTGTCCTCGGGCGCGAGGGGTTCGGCGCGGAAGTAGACGATGTCCCCGTGGACCCGGGCCCCGGGCGGCTGCCCCACGCGCAGGTGGATGTCGCTCGCCTGGGCCGCTTGCGCCTTGGCCAGGATCTGGTGGAGGAACGCCTCGCTCGCGTAGGGAGTGGTCACGGGGGCGTCACGGTAACGCAAGTCGGCCGGGGCCTCACCCCCGCCGCCGCCTCCCCCAAAGCACCACCATCCCCGCCAAGAGCCCCCCGATCCACGCCGCGCCCGTCGTTCGTCCCGGCCCGACCGCGCACGCAACGCCGGCGGCATTCTCCTCGACGCTCACCGATTCCGCGTCCGCTTCCGCCTGCGCTCCCGCTTCCGCTTCCGCCTCCGCTTCCGCTTCCGCTTCCGCCTCCGCCTCTTCCTTGACGCCCCCGAGCCCTGCCCCCTCGTACGCGCCGATATCGATCGCCCCCGCCGCGGCCCGACCGAGCAGCCCCGCATCCGTCACGACCTTTTTTGCCGGCGGCACGAACAGCGGCGTCGCGAGCGGCGACGGGAAGGGATACCCTGCCGGGCTCGCCGGCACCGCGGCGCCCGCATCCCGAAGGGGACTATCCGCCGCCGGGCGCAGGTCGAACGCCGCGAGATCCGCGAATTTCGGGTTGCTCCCCTGGATCGTCCCCTGCCATTGCGACGGCACGGTGCTCCCCTGCGGCACCCAGTTGTTCTGGCCGCTGATCACCGCTTTGCCTGCCGCCCATGCCACGTCCGTGAGCTTCAGGATCGTGACCGCGCCTCCCCCGACCCGGTAAAACGCGTTGTTGTGCATCTCGATGCTCTCGATGCCCCAGAAAATCTCCACCACCGGCTTCGCGTTCTGCGGCAGGAGAAACGTATTGTTCACGAAGCGATATCGCCCGTTCGTCGACCCGCCTGTCGCGTCGCTCCCGATCCGCACCGTGTAAAACGTCCCCGTCTTGCGAAAGACGTTCCCCACGATGTCGCCGTCCTCGCGCGCCACGTCCTCGGCCTCGCCGTCCGGCGCCACGAGCTCGAGCTCCCGGTAATAGGCGCCCTCGATCCAGTTGTAATAAATCTCGTTCCGCTCGGCCCGGCTCTTCACCGCGTGCCCGCCGAGGCCGTCGTGCACGAAACAATGCTGCATCCGGAACACGGCGCCGGGATGGCTGATCTCGTCCGTGTCCATGTAAATGGGGTGGCGCTTGTCGCCGAGGCCCGCCTTGTAGACCTCGACGTATTCGAGCGTCAGCGAGCCCGAGCCGTCCATCGCGCCGAGGATGCCGTGCGAGGGACAATCGTGGACCGCCGTGTCCCGGATCGTGACGTCGTGCCCGCGGTGAAAGACACAACGGGAGCTGCCGCCCACCACCTCGAAACCCTCGATCACGTAATGGTTCGCCCCGACCTCGAGCGTGTTCGTCCCGCCCGAGAGCACCGGGCGCTTGCCGGCCGCACGCACGCCCCGGATCGTGATCTTGTTCGAATCCGTGCCCGATTTCGTGAGCTTGACGTCGCCCGCGTACGTCGTGTTCCCGGAGACCTCCACCACGTCGCCCGGCTGCAAAAGCGACGCCACCACTTTCAGGCTCGCATAGGGTTTGCCCGGCCCGACCTGATATGTCGTGGCAAACGCGCTCGACGAAAAGAAGAGCGTCGCCCCGAAAACCCCCGCCACGGCCCCACGGTGAATGGTCCATCCGTTTACCATGAACGGAGCTTCACCCGGCCCACGTGGTGCACTCAAGCAATACCAGCACCCATATCGGGCCACGAGCTGCCAGAAATGTGCTTGACCAACGAAATGGGAAGCCCGACTGGCGCGCCAAACCTTGGCGCTCCCGATGTTCCACCTTTTTCCAGGTCAGGGCGGATCAAGCTCGCTCGGGATTTTCGCCGGGTCGACGAGCTTTTTTTCCGCGAGCGCCCGCGCCGCCGAGACCGCGAGCGCCCGGTGATCCCGCGGAAGCGCGGTGTTCGTCGCGATCGTGAGCACCGCCGCGGCCGCCTCCGCGGCGCCCTCCGGATCGAGCGGCTCCCGCGCGGTCGCAGGCCGGCCCGCCACGCCGAGGAGAGCTTCGAGCGTGGGCCCACGCTCCTCGTCCGTGGCCGCGAGCGCCCGCTTCCCGAGCGCGCCAAGCGCGAGATCCGCGTCGTCCGCGAGCGGCAAGGCGAGCAGCGCCGTCTTCGTGATCGCCCCGCCGTCCCCGAGCGCCTCCACGAGCCCCGCCGCACCGAGCGCATCCGCAAGCCCCCCGAGCCCCGCCGGATCCTCATCCATCGCCCGCTGCCACCGCGGATCGTCGAGTCGCACGCTCCTCCGCGGCGGCGCGTTCGCCGAAGCCGGCGCCCCCGACGCCGCCGCCGCCTCGTTCGATCCCGACGAACCCCCCGACGGCGAAGAGACCTCCGACGGCGCGGATCCGCGGCTGCACGCGGCGAGAGTCGCCACGAAAAGCACGGTCCACGTTCTCCTCGGGCGCGCGTTCGAGTCCAGCATGGCCCCGGCGGCTTACCGCGCCTCGACGGCTCTGCCAAGCGTCCCCGTCGGGGAGGTCGGTCAGTTACGCGCCCGCTTCGGCGAATACACTTCCCGATTCCGCGCGTCGGCGATCCCGAGGAGCGTGTCGCCGTCGAATCGCGCGATGTACCCAACGGGCAGCGCCAGCACATCGAGCAGCCGCTCGCGGCCGAGACGCACGAGCCCACAACTCATGAAGCCCGCGAGCTCCTCGGCCGACGGTTTTCCCTTGGCATCCGCGCGGCCCATGTACCAGCCCGAGGCCCCGCCCTTCGCGACCCCTGTCCGGTGCAGAACCACCTCGCGGGCGCGCAGGGCCGCGCGATCCGCGACGATCTTGTCGTCGAAGCGGCACCCCTCGGGCTTGACGCCGAGCATCTTCACGAGCCCGACCTGCCGCGCCACGACGCGCAGCGACGCCGACACGTCGGACCGAAATTGCCGCGGATCCTCGTCGAAGTCGGGCTCGCACGCGAGGAGCTGGCCCTCGCGCCGCTCGAGCCGGTAGGCGGCCCAGCCGAACACGACCACCGCGCCTTCGAGCCCCGGCTTTCGTCCGGCGAGCGGGCCGAACCCCCGCTCGATCATCGTGCGCGCTTCGTGCGCCTGCTCCGGCGCGCACCGGGCCACGACCGTCTCGCCTGCGATCTTCGCCGTGACCTCGAGATAACGTCCCACCGGATCCCTCCGCGTCCCTTCGAGCGGCGCGAGTCTGCGCCTCCCACGGTCCGCTCCGCAAGCCCGGCGAGGCCTCGATCGGCAGTCTTTCGCCGCCGCGCTCGCTCGATCGTCCAGCCGAACCAGCCGCGCGCATGGCAAGGTGGGGCCGCCGAATGCTCTATCCGATCGTCCTCACGCTCCACTCCTGGCTTCGCTGGATCGTCCTCGGGCTCGGCCTCGGCGCCGCCGTCGCGTCGGCCCGCGCGCGTGGGCGATCCGGCACGTACGAGCGTTTCCACGACCGGCTCGGCCTCTTCTTCGTCGCCGCGCTCGACCTCCAGATCACGCTCGGGCTCGTGATGTACCTGTGGTTGAGCCCCATGACGCGCCTCGCGTTCCAGGATCCCGGCGGCGCGATGCGCTCTTCGGCGCTCCGATTTTTCCTCGTGGAGCACGTGTTCTCGATGGTGCTCGCGCTCGCCTGCGCCCACGTCGGCCGCGTGCGTGTGCGGCGAAGCGGGAACGACGCGGACAAACACAAGCGCGCGGCGTGGGGCGCGGGGCTTGCCGTCGTGTGTATTCTCGTGGGGATCCCCTGGCCGTTTATGCCTTATGCCCGCCCTCTCGCGCGGCTCTCGATGGAAGAAGCGCCCCGACAGGAGCTTTCGGGCGCGGCGCTCGAAGAGACGCGCAAGCTCTACGAGTCCCGATGCGGCCCGTGCCACGGTGCGAACGGGCGCGGCGATGGTCCGGCCGCGGTGAACCTCGTCCCGCGGCCGCGTGATTTCGGCGATCCGGAATGGCAACGCGGGACGAACGACGAATCGATCGAGCGGATCATCCGCCAGGGCGGCCGCCCCATGGGCAAGAGCATGATGATGCCCGCGAACCCGGATCTCGACGAGGCGACCGTGAAAGCCCTCCGCGCCTACGTCCGCCGCATGGCCCGCGACTGAGCATGGGTCTCATGTCGAAGCCGCTGCGCTGGGGCGTTGCCCCAGGCCCCAGCAGGGGCTATCCGCCCCTGCACCCGGACCAGCGCAAGCGCTGGACCCGGGGTCGATGAACTGCGCATCGCGCAGTTCATCGAACAGGCCGAGGCAAGACCAGCGAAGGCCCTGCCAATCAAGACCGCTGCGACCGGCAACGGCGTCCCTGGTCTTGCACCGGCCTTTGGGAAGAACTGCGCATCGCGCAGTTCTTCCCCAAATGGTCCAGGGCTTGCCCTGGTCCGGGTCGAGGGGCGGACAGCCCCCGCGGGGCCCGGGGCGGCGCCCCGGCGCGGCGGCCCCAAGTCAGGCCGGCTCTGCCACTTCCGCCGGGGGTGCGTCCTTCGGGTACGGCACCATCTTGCCGGCCTGCGGGTCCCAGAGCTTCAGCGAGAAGCAATGCAGGATGTCGCGCGGCGACAGACTCGTCTGCGGCTCGACCTGGAGCTCGGGGATCGCGGCCATCGCCTCGCGCAGCCGGTAGAACGGGATCGCCGCGTTCAGGTGGTGCACGTGGTGATAGCCGATGTCGCCCGTGAAATAACTCATGATGGGCCCGCAGCGCATGAAGCTCGACGACTCCACGGCCGCGCGCGCGAACGTCCAGGTTTGCCGCGGCTGCATGTGCACGCCCGGGAAGTTGTGCTGCGCATAAAAGAGATACGAGCCGAGCGCGCAGGCGATGAACAGCGGGCCCACGAGCACGAGCAGCGTCATCTCCCAGCCGAAGAAATACGTGATCGTCGTGACGAGCGCCGCGTGCAGCACGAGCGCCGCCGCCGAATCCCAGTTCTCCTTCGGATTCCGCAGGAACGCCGAGATGCACATCCCGCCGAGGAAGATCGTCACGTACCCGAAGAGGATCGTCAGCGGATGGCGAGCGAGCGCATACGCGATGCGCTTGCCGCGCGGCGCCCGCTTCCACATCTCCACCGTCATCACCGGATACGAGCCGATCTGCGCGCCCACGATCTTCGCCGTGTGCGCGTGGTGGTAGTTGTGCGTCTGCCGCCAGACCCGCGGCGGCGTCAGCACGAGCGCGCCGTAGAGGCCGAAGATCACGCTGCCGACCTTGGACTTGCGCAGGAGCGCGCCGTGCTGGAAGTCGTGCGCGAGAATGAACGCGCGCACGATCACGAGGCCCTCGATCACGCTGCCGAAGATCCGGAGCGGTTTGTACGGCGCGACCGCGGCCACGGCCGTCGCGAGCGCGAGGACCGCGAAGGTCGACGCGACGTGGTAGACGCTGCGGGCCCGATCCTCGGAGGCAAAGGGCCGCGTGACGGCGACGAGCTCGTTTCCCTGCATGGTCCGCAAAGATGGCCGGTGGAATCCGGGCGAAGAAGAAGCTTTGGTGCGCGTGCTCTTATCCAACCTCGCGCGCCGTGGCAAGGTCCGCAAGGGCTTCTTGGCTGCGCAAAAAGCTACGCGCCGAGCCTCTTGGATCCCGGACGCCTTTGGACTAGCCCCGAGCCCGTCATGCGCTCTGCCCTCCTCGCCCTCCCCGCCGCGCTGCTCCTCGGCTGCGCGACGCAGGCGGTCCCGAAGCCGGACGATCCGGCCGCCCTGGCCGCCGCGACGCCCCAGACGCTCCGCGCGCGTTGCCTCGAGGGCGACGGGCCGAGCTGCACCGAGCTCGGCATCCGCGTCGAGCGAGGAATGCGGAGCGGCCGCGAGACCGCCGCCTCGTTCTACGAAAAAGGCTGCGACTACGGCGACGCGAACGGCTGCAACGACCTCGGCTGGCTCCTGCACAATGGCAAAGGCGTCCCCGTCGATCTGGCGCGCGCCGGGCACGTCTATGCGCGTGGGTGCGACCTCGGCAGCGCCCGGGCCTGCACGAACCTCGGCAACCTCTACGAGGACGGACTCGGCGTGCCCATGGATGTCTTCAAGGCGCGCGAGCTTTACCGCAAGGCGTGTGAGCTCGGCTTCGGTGTCGGCTGCCGCAACGAGGGCCTGCTCCTCGAAAACGGCTACGGGGGTCTCACCCCCGCGTCTCCCGAGAGCGCGCGCGTGGCCTACGATCGCGGCTGCAGCCTCGGCGACGCCGGCGCGTGCGTGAACCTCGGCAACCTCGTCCGCGAGGGGCGCGGCGGCCCCGTCGACTTCGCCCGCGCGCACGAGGTCTTCACGCAGGCCTGCCGCGACGGCGATCTGCTCGGCTGCAACAACCTCGGATTCCTCTACGACAAGGGGCTCGGGGTCGCGCCGGACATGTGCAAGGCCGTCGCCGAGTACAAGCACGCCTGCGCGGGCGGCGAGCCGCTCGGGTGCACGAACCTCGGCAATGCCTACGACGAAGGCGCCTGCCTGCCCAAGGACGTGCGCCGAGGCCTCGCCCTGCACACCCGCGCCTGCGATCAGAAAGAGCCCCTCGGCTGCAACAACCTCGCCGTCTTCCTGGAGCGCGGCGAGGAGGTCCGGCGGGATCTGAACCGAGCGATCGAGCTCTACCACTTCGCCTGCGACAAGAAGGAGCCGCTCGCCTGCTCCAACCTCGCCCGCATGTACGAGCACGGAGAGCTGCTCCCGCGGAACCTCGACCTCGCCGCGAGGTACCACCGGATCGCCTGCGAGAGGGCCCATGGCAAGTCCTGCGCGGCCCTCGCTCGGATGCACCACGAGAGCCTGGGTCGCCTCGCGCCGGACCCGGACGAGGAGCGCAGGCTACGCGCACGCGCCTGCCAGCAGGGATACGTCGAGGCTTGCGAGAAAGCGGGGACCACACCGCCGGAAAATCCGTCTCCGCGGTGAAGCAACCCGCGTCCCCCTTGCGCTCCTCCCCCACCGCTGGTGCATCCTCGTAAGTGGTGCGCAAACCAGGTGACGTGATCGGCGGTCGTTTCGTGCTGGATGGGCGGCCCATCATCGGAGGGATGGGCATCGTCTGGCCCGCCTACGAGAAGGACACGCGCGCGCGCGTCGCGATCAAGTTCGTCGCGGAGCCGAGAGACGGATCGACGCCCAAAGAGAGCATGATCCGCAGGTTTCGCCGCGAGATCGAGATCCTCTCCCGGCACCTGCGCAACCATCCGCACATCGTCCGCTACGTCGACCACGGGATGATCGAGAGCGAGCCCTGGCTCGCCACCGAGTGGCTCGACGGTCGGGGCCTCGACGACGTGCTGAAGAACGGCCCGCTGCGCATCGACGACACGATCAAGCTCGGGCTCCGCGTGGCCCAGGCCCTCGGCGCGGCGCACACGGCGGACGTCGTGCACCGCGACATCAAGCCCTCGAACCTCTACCTCGTGGCTTCCGATGTCGAGCGCGTGAAGGTGCTGGATTTTGGCATCGCGCTGCTCGCGGGCGGACACATGACGTCGACGGGCGTGGTCATCGGGACCGTGGGGTACATGGCGCCCGAGCAGATCGACTACGGCGGGAACGTGGGCGCCGCGGCGGACATGTTCTGCCTCGGCGCCGTGCTCTTCGAATGCCTGACGGGTCGCAGAGCCTTCGAGGGAGGGCCGCAGCACGTCGTGCTCGCGAAGATCGTGATGGCCGAGGTGCCGCGCGTCGCCGAGATCCGCCCCGAGGTGCCGTACGCGCTCTCCGAGCTCGTGGCCCGCATGCTCTCGAAGGATCCTTCGCAGCGGCCGCAGACCGGCACCGCCGTCGCGAACACGCTCGAGGGCCTGGCGAAAAAAGCGTCGACGCGGCCGCCGGAGCGACGCTCGAGCCCGGTCATCACGACCTACCCGCCCGCCTCGCCGAACGACCCGTGGGCGCGCAAGCTCACGCCGATCCCGCCGCCGCCGGCCGTCCCCGGGAGCGAGCGGATGAGCCCGCAGGAAAAACAGCTCCTCTTCGTGGTCGCGGCGAAGCCCGTCCCCGATGTCGACGAGCTCCTCTCCGACAAACCCCCGCGCGGGATGCCGCCCGAGGTCGTCGCGGCCATCCGCGCCGAGGTCGATCCGAAGAAAAACGAGCAGTTCCACGAGCTGCCGGGCGTCGCGTTGCTCATCAAGATCCAGGGCCGCGGCAACCCCACCGAGATCGCGGGCCGCGCGGCCCGGCTCGCGCTCGAGATCGCGGGGCTCGCGAAGGGCTCGCGTGTGGCGATCTTCGCGGCGTACGCCGAGGCGAACGACAAGGCGCCCGTCGGCAAGATGCTCGACGGCGTCTTCCACCTGCTCGACATGCCGACGCTCGACGGGGGCAAGGGGCCGAGGCCCGTGCGCATCAACGACGTCGCGTGCGCCTTCCTCGACGCGCGCTTCGAGGTGGCGAGTTACCTCGGCGAGTTCTGGCTGCGCGGCGAACGCGAGGCCACGCGCGCCGTGCGCACGCTGCTCGGCAAACCCAGCCCCTACGTCGGCCGCGACGAGGAGCTCGGCACGGTCCGCAAGTACGTCGAGCAGGCGCTCCAGGGCAAGAAGCCGAGGGCCGTGCTCGTGCTCGGCGAGCCGGGCGCCGGCAAATCACGCCTGCGCTTCGAGCTCGTCGAGCGCCTCGCCATCGAGAAGCCGATCCTCAGCGTCGTTCTCGGCCGCGGCGATCCGCTGCGCGCCGGCTCGGCCTTCTCCATCGTCGGCTCCGCGCTGCGCAGCGCCGCCGGGATCTCCGCGGGTGAACCCGTCGACGCGAGCCAGGAAAAACTCCGCGCGCTCGTCGGAACGTACCTCGCGGGCTCGGAGAAACGGCGCGTGACGGAGTTTCTGGGCGAGGTCGTGGGCTTGCAGTTCCCCGACGAGGGCCGGACCGAGCTCCGAGCCGCGCGCAGCGACGCGGCCCTGATGGCCGATCACATCAAGGAAGCGTTCTTCGATTTCGTCCGCGCGCTCACGGAGACGACCCCGTTCCTGCTCGTGCTCGAAGAGCTCGAGTGGAGCGACGCCGCGTCGCTGAAGCTCGTGGACGCCGCGCTCGACGCGCTCCGGGATCGGCGGTTCGCGGTGCTCGCCCTCGCCCGGCCCGACGTACGCGAGCGGCTGCCAGGCCTGTGGGAAGGCCGCGAGGTGCAGGACGTGCGGCTCCACCCGCTCGACAAGGACGACGCCGAACGGATCGTCCGGAGCGCGCTCGGCCCGCAGACGCCGCGCGCCGTGGTCGATCACATCGTCGAGCTCGGCGCGGGCAACGCGTTTTACCTGGAAGAGCTCATCCGCGCGGTGAACGAGGGCCGCGGCGGCGCCCTGCCCGAGACGGTGCGCGGGATGGTGGACGCGCGCATCGATTCGAAGTCGCTCGACGACGAGGCGCGGCGGGTGCTGCGCGCCGCGAGCATCTTCGGCGAGGCGGCGTGGGAGGGGGCCCTGCGCCCGATCGTCTTTGGTCACGGCGAACCCACGGTCTCGCTCGGCAAGACGCTCGACCGGCTCTGCGACTGCGAGCTCCTCACGCGGCGAAGGCAGAGCCGCTTCGCGGGCGAGACCGAGTACGCCTTCCGCCACCCACTCCTGCGCGAGGCGGCGTATGGGCGGCTCACGGACGACGATCGGCAGTTCGGCCATCGTCGCGCCGCCGAGTGGTTGCTCTCGGCCGGCGAGAACGATCCGAGCGTGCTCGCGCTCCACTTCGAGCGCGCCGGCGACGGTCCCCGCGCCGTCGAGTTTTGCGTACGCGCGGCCGAACAAGCGCTCTCGGGCGGCGCCCTCGAAGCGGCCATCGAGCTCGCCAAGCGGGGCCTCGATCTCGGTGCCGATGGCGAGGCCGCGGCCGAGCTCTGGGCCATTGCGACGGACGCGCAGACCTGGCGATCGAGCCACGCCCGCGCCTACGAGGCGGCGCGGTGCGCCTTCATCTACGCGACGCCGGGCAGCCGCCACCACGCCCGCGCACTGGGCGGCGCCATCCGCTCCGCGCTCGCTCAGGGTGACGCGCGGGGCGCGGCCGAGCTCTTCCAGAAGCTCCTCCACGAGCGCCCCTCGCCCGACGCGGTCCTCGCGCTCTCCTGGGCCTTCAGCGCCACGATCGACTCGCTGCTCGATCACGAGCCGGCTTCAGCCCTGCCGTACCTCGAACGCATGCGGCAGGTCACGGCCGCCGCCGCCGAGCGCGAGCCCGTCGTCGCCGCGTGGACGCTGCACACGCACGCCCACTGGGCGCGCGCGGTCGAGCAGGATCCCTGGGCCGCGCTCGGGCTCGATCGCGAGAGCGTGCTGCGCTTCAATGCCATCGGCGACCGTCGCTACCTGCCCTATGCGCGCGTCCACGTCGGCCTCGATCTCTTGCTCCTCGGCGCGCACGAGCTCGCGGACAAGGCGCTCCAGGAGGGCCTCGATCAGGAGCCCGAAGGCAGCCTCACCTCGATCGTGGGCAGCACGTTCGAGGCCCTGCGCAGCCTGGAGCGCGGCGCGTTCATCCCGGCGCGCGAGATGGCCGAGGACGTGGTGAAGCTCGCCGCGTCACGAGGCGAACGGCTCGCGGAGCGGCGGGCGCGCCTGCTCGCGGCGCGCGCGAGCATCGCGCTCGGCGAGCTCGACAAGGCCGATCGGATGCTCGGCCCGCTGCGGGCCGCCGGTGCGCCTCCGGGTGCGCTCTACAGCGTGCGCGCGGCGTTTTTCCTCGCCTCGAAGGAGCCCGACAAGACGCTCACGCTCGTCGATCGCGCGCTCGCCTTGCGCCCTGTCCGCGGCGCGCATCCGGCTCCGGCGCCGCCCGAGATCACGCTCCTCCGCGTCGAGGCGCTCCTCCAGCTCGGCGCGCACCACGAAGCGCAGGCGACGCTCGCCGCGACCCGGGCCGACATCTACAAGCGCGCGGCGACCATCCTCGACGACGAGCTCAGGCAATCGTTCCTCGAGCGGCGCGCCGCGAACGCCCGCCTGCTCGGTCTCTGCAAGGAGTGGCTCGCCGGCGACGACCCGGGCGACGACCCGGGCCGGCGCCTGATCATCCGCCCCACGCCGTGACGCACGCGCCTTCGGCCACGTCGCAGAACTCGCGCTGGATCTGCCCGAGCGTCGCGTCCTGCGCGAGCAGCTCCGGATCGAGCTCCTTGTAGAGCCTGTCCACCACGGGCGCCGCCGCCTCCGCGGCTTCGAGCACGCGCGTCGTCACCTCGGCCTTCGGCTCCGTCGCGGCGACGAGAAGATCCCGCGCCGGATCCACGAACACCGGCCCCACGTGCGCGATCGACTTCTCCAGCGTCGAAAGCACCTCGCCCACGTGCCGCTCCACGCCGGCCCGCCGCTCGCGCGCGAGCTGCCGGAGCGCCTCCTCGCGGCCCTGCGTCGCGGCCGTCTCGGCGCTCTGCACCATCGCCGTCACGTGCTGCCGCTCCACGCCGATTTGCTTCATGCGATTCAGCACGCGCACGGCCTCGTCCTTCTGCCGCCGCATCTCGGCCTTGAGCGCTTCCATCCGCTCGGCCACGCCGAGCTTCGCCTGCTGCAGCGATCCGAGCGCCTTGCGCGCGTCGTCCGCGGACACCGCCCGCGATGGCCTCGCCGCCCCGAGCTTCGTCCCGATCTCCCGGATCGTGAGCTCCAGCGTCGCCGCCTTGCTCTGCGCCTCCACGATCTGCCGCTCGAGCAGCGCTTGCTTCTGCTGCTCCGTCTGCACCTCGACCGACACGCTCGAATGATCGATCTGAAACTGCTGCAGCGTCGCGAGCCTTTGCCCGTAGACCGCCTGCTGCTGGGCCTTCTGCTCCTCCATCGCGGCGACCTTCGCGCGCCACTCGTCCTTGCCGAAGAGAACCGGCTCGTCCTTGCGTGTCTCCACGAGCTGCGCTTCGAGCGCCCCGAGCTCAGCGTGCCTTCGCCGGAGCTCGTCTTCGAGCAGCTTGATCGCCGCCTCGATCTGCCGTTGCCGCGACAGCACCGCGCCCGCGCTCTCGACCCGCGACGCTCGCTGCGCCGCGAGCCCTTCGAGCTCGATCCGCGTCGCCTCCGCCTGCTCGGCGGCCACCGCGAGATCCAGGATCGCGTGTGCCGTCGCGATCTCCTGCGCGATCTCGGCGTCCTTCATCTGCGCCGCGGCCATCTCTCCTTCGAGCCTCGCTGCGGCCGTGGAGACGGCGTCTCGCGCGCGGCCGAGCTGGATCTCCTCCTCGGCGAGGGACGCGACGCTCGCGCGCGCCTGCGTGAGCTCCTGCGATCCGGCCGGCGGCACGGTGACGAGCTCCGGCGGCAGATCCTTCGTGATCGGCAGCGTGTCCGGCCACGACGCGGTGGGCTCGGCGTTCACGAACGCGTAGAGGTTCTGGATCGCCTTGCGCAGGAAGGGCAGGCACGTCTGGTAGACGTGATCGAGCTTCGCCGCGTACTTGCGGTACTCCTCGGCCGCGATCTCGGCGTTCGAGAGATCCGGGAACGGCACCGCGCGCACGGCCTCGATCGTCTGCTTCGCGCGCGTCACCACGGTCTCGGCAAGCGGGCCGAACGCGGCCATCTTCTCGGCCCGCTCGGCGGCGGCGCGCGCCTCCTCCTCGGCGCGCAGGCGCGCGGCCGCGGTACGCGCCGCGTTCGGCAGCTCGCGTAGATCGGAGAGCCTGCGCCGATGCCCAAGGATCTCGTTCCGCGCGGACGCGACGAGCCGCTGCACGCGCGCGAGGTTCTGGTTGTCCTCGCCCTGGAAGCCGAACCTCCCGGCGACCTCGTAGATATCGTTCAGATCCGAAAGGTCTTTCTCGTCGACCGGCCGCCAGAGCGCGGCGATCGCTTCCTCCGACGGCGCGGGTTCTTCCAGCGCGGCGAGGAGCGGCGCGTAGGCGACGGGCGCGAGCGGCTCGGCGAGCGGGGCGAGCGCGTCCTTCGCCGTGAAGTGCAGACGCGTGAGGTTCTGCCAGGCGGCCGCGAGCTGGTTCACGACCGTCTGGTAAAACCGCACGTAACTCGACAAACGCGCGAGATCGTAGGCCACGGATCACGCTCCTGCCGTCGCGGGGCGGGCCGCGGCGGGCTTCTGCGGTTCGGACTTCGTGACGGGCGCGCTCCCGCCGAAGAGCTCTTCGAGCGCCTCGATGTCCGCGCGCGCGCGATCCTTCTCCGCCTCGATCGCGGCGAACTTGTGCGGCCAGATCCGCGCGCACTCGCTGCGCACCCAGCGCCGGAGCGACTGCTCCCCTTCCCGATCGAGCCACGAGTCGTGCACCGTCCGCACCGCCTCCTCGTGGTATTTCTGCAGGCCGCGCGGGTGCTTCGCCAGCGCTTCGAGGAAGTCGCAGATCCGCTCCACGTCCACGCGCACCCGCGCGAGCATCTTCGACCAGTCGCGCACGTTCCCCGGCGTCGCCGCTTGCGCCGACGCCGCGCCGGGGTTCGTCTGCGGAGGCTTCGTGCTCCCGGCCGGCGCCGCGCCTGCTTGCGGGGCCGGCTGCTGCCTCGCCACGGGCATCGCGGCGCCCACCGTGGGAAAACCGCCGATCGCCGGCGCGGGCGCGGGGGCCGTGGCCGCCGTGGTCCCGTCGGCTTTTTCCTCGCCGAACCCGAGCTTCGCCTTCACCGAACCGATGACGCCGCTCGCGGTCGCGGCCGCGCCCGTCGCCTGCGCCTTGTCGGCGATCCCCATCCCGAAGAACTGCTCGAGCCCGCGCATCTCGCGCTCGCGGATCTCGCGATCGTACGGATCCGTCGCGTCGAGGATGTCCACGATCTGCCGCGCGAAGTACCGCGAGAGCACCTCGAACGCGACGTCCGCCTTGGCCATCTCCTGGTTCTGGTACCGGACCACGCTCTCCGACACGTGTCCCGACCGACCGAGCGCATCGATCCGCTCGATGAGCGTCTTGCCCGCCGGAAGCAGCACTTCGAGCCGCCCACCTTCGTAGCCTGCCTCGATGAACATCTCGTGCAGCATCCGCTCCACGCTCTCACGGGCCGTGTTGCGGAAGTCCTCGCCGAGCCCCGCGATCCGCGACGCCACGCGCTCGCGCATCTGCTTGCGCATCTCGATCTCGACGGCCGTCTCGTTCATGAGCCCCGGGCTCGGCATCTGCCGCCGCTTCGCCTCCGCCTCCTCGGGCGTGAGCCGCGCCAAGAGATCGTTCCGGATCTGATCGATCCGCACATCCGCGCGCGCGGCCCGGGCCGACCGCTGCGTGTCGCTCATCTCGAAGTCCATGAAGGCCGACATACGCTTGCGGATCTCGGGCAAGAGCCCCGTCGGATCCTCGCCCGACTGGATGTGCTCGTAGTGCAGATCGAAGACCTGCTCGGCGCGCCGATCGAACTCCCGATCGCTCAGCCCGTCCTTCACGGTCACGAGCACGCCGCGGAGCAGCGCCTCGACCTCGCCGAACTCCGCGTTGATCGCCTGCGTCACCTTGCGATCGAGCGCCTCGACGTCGGTCGAGAGGTACCGCTCGACGGCGTCCTTCAGTTTGTCGAGCCCGTTCACGGGCGTCGTCGTGCCGAAGAAGTCCATGAGCTGCCGCGCCACCGGGTGCTGCGTGTCGACGCCCTGGTGCACCCACACCTTCGAGTACGGGAAGATCCGATCGACGCCCTGCTCGCGGAAGTTCCGCGCGGCCAGCGACCAGTGCCAGTTCCCGTTCTCGTCGGCGTGATCGAAGAGGTCCACCTTCGTCAGGACCACGAAGATCCGGTCCTTCAGCGAGATGCTCCGATCGGCCGTCTGCGCCATGCGGAGCAGCTCGACCTCGTTTCGCACGAGCGACGGCCGCGTGATGTCCTTGACGAAGATCGTGACGTCGACGTCGTTCGCGAGCGCCTCCTCGGTGTCGCGCCGCGCCTTATCCGAGGGCGCGTCGATGCCGGGCAGATCCATCAGCTCGACGCCGGGCATCGCGCCCTCGACGGGGATCGTGACCGTGACGATCTTCACGGCTCGCACGCCCGGGTAGGGCCTGTTCCCGTTCTTCGTATCCTTGAGCGCGATGTAGGGCCGGATCTGCTCGGCGAGCGCGTCGAGGCTGCTCGCCGTGATCTTCTCGGGCGTTCGACCGAGCCGGGCCTTGATCTCGGACAGACCCGCGCTGATCTCCACGAGCTCGGCGAGCGCCGTCTGCTCGCGCCGCCCGGCGCGATCCGGATCGTCGACGTCGTAGCCTTCGCGCGTCTTGAAGCTCGCCTTGAGCCGCAGGATCTCGGCCTGGTTCAGGCCTTGCCAGCGCTCGACGCTCCCGGGCTCGAGCGCGTCGAAGTAGCTCTGGATGCGCGCCTTGAAGTCGGCCTCGTTGTAGTACGTGACCGTCGCGGAAAACTGCCCGGCCTCGCCCGGCTCGATGACCGTGGTGCTCCAGGTGCAGCGCTCCGCCTCGCTCGGCAGGAGTTTTTCGCTCTTCAGCCACGCCGAGAGGAACGCGCTCTTGCCCTGCTTCTCCAGGCCGACGACGCCGATCTTCACGACGCCCTTGGCGAGCCGCTTCTCCCGATCGAGCGCGCGCCCGCGCAGATCTTCGAGCTTGCTGCGGATCTGACGGAGCTGGCGGGCGTTGTCGCTCTCGGGCTGGAAGTAACTCGCGAAGCGGTCGCAGAGCTGGCGGTACCGGAGCACCTTGTCGGCGATCCGGCGCAGCTCGCGAGCGTTCTCCTTGCGGCCTTCAGGGCTCCACATGGCCGACATGGCAAGCCATGCCTGCCGTGGGTGTCAACAGGGATGAGGGGGCGAAAGCTTCCCTGCCTTGGGGCCGACGCTTGGTCTACACTTCCCTCGTGTCGAACACGAGCGTCCAGATCCCGAATCGCTTCGAGGGTCTGGAGAGAATGATAAGGCACGGCGACGAGCTCTCCTCGATTGTTCGGCCCGTGCGTGGGGCGCTCAACGCCATCGACGAAATTTACGACGACATGCAGAGCGCATGTCAGGGCGCCTTCCTGGTCCTCCACGGGCAACCGGGCTCCGGCAAGTCCACCTTCCTGCACACGTTGAAGCTCTTTCGTGACGGTGTGCGAACCATCAAGGTGGATGCCGAGCAGCCCATCCCCGAAGCGCTGGAGGAGCTCCTCGAGCCCCACGAGCGGCTGCGCGTCGTCGTCCTGGCGGGGCGCGAGGCGCTCCCGAGCACATCGGAGGCAGACATGGAGCTTGCGCTCCATGCCATCAACCAGTTCATCCGTTCACGCGAGGGGCAACGAACGCTCGTCGTGTGGCCATGTACCGGCGAAGACGTCGCGCAACGCATCCTCGCGAAGGCCAACAAAATCGGCGGCGACGCGTTGCTCGGCGTATACGACAAGGGTTATTGCTTCGAGGGGCCGCCCAAGTCCGAATACGTCGACATCGCGCGTGGCACCATCCAGGCCCTGAACGGCGGAGCCTCGCTGATCGCCCTGGGGATCACCGAAGAGCGCGCCCGAGAGCTCGCGGCGAAGGCGACGACCATTGGCAATTTCTTCAACAGCCTCCGGATGGAAGAGCGCCGCAACCGCACGGCCCTCGCCAACCTCTTGCCCGAGCAAGCGCGGCACAACCTCTGGATCGTGGTGATCGCAGGCAACGACCCCGAGACGGAGGTCGGCACACTCACGAGTGGTGCCCATTTCAGCGCGGACATCGAGAGATTGCTCGCCTCGACGGACGCGAACGTCGTGCAGGACCTCAAGCGGTACCCGGACAAGCTCGGTCTCCTCGGCCGCTCCTTCGACGCGCGGATCCTCTACATCCCCATCATGACTGCGATGTCCATCATGCGTGATTACGCGGACGCGGACCTCCGCGCGCGCCTCAAAGAAGCGAAGTTCCCCGTGACGGAGCCGGGCGATGGCCTCGACCGGCTGCGCGAGAGTCAACTCGGCCTTGCGTTCCAGGGGCAGCCGGTGACGATCCGGAGCGTCGGACGAAAGCCTGGCAAGGAACGCAAGGACGAGTTCCAGAAGCTGAGCCAGTACGCGAGCAAGGACGATGGCGCGCTCAATCGCACCATGGGCGAAGCGCTCGAGGCGGCGGGCCTCATCAAAGCGTACAAGCCCGAGGATGGTCTCGGCGTCACGCAGAACCGCAACAGCGATGTGCTGTGCGCGACAGCGGATGGGTCGGTCCGATTGGAGTTCATGTGGCGCGTTGAGACATCGGTCGGCGACATCGCCCGTTACGTGCTGGAGAAGCTCTATCAATACGGCAAGGCGATCGGTTACCTGAACGGCACCTGAACCGCCCTCCCCGCCCGGAAGCCTTGACGGTCGATCGCCCTTGGCCGCAGCCTCCCGCGCGCCGCCACGCCGGAGCCGCCCGCGGCAGAGACCACCCCCTGAAGCCCGGCGCACGTGCGGACGGCAGCTCGGGCGTCGGAAAACGCACCTGCGATGGTGCAGGACCCTTCGCAAGCGCCTGAGGAACCCTCCCGCGATGGTGCGGAAGCCTCTGCAATCGCCTGCGTGACGCCCCGCGGAGATGCCGGACCGTTCGCAAGCGGCTCTCCATGCGTTCCGCAGACGTGCGGGGAGCGCCTCGGCCGCCTGAGCGCGTCTCCGCACCATCGCGGTGGCCGCCGCGAGCCGGTTGCGGAGCTCTCTGCACCATCGCATGTGGCTTCTCCGACGACTGCGCGCGCTCCGGCACGAGATCGGCAGCTCCCCGACACGCGTCAACCCCCGAAGGCACGCCATGATACCGTGCGCTCGCCATGCCTCGCGCCCCGGGCTTCCCGCTCCTCGTCTTCCTCGCGGCTTGCGCCTCCCCGCCCCCGCCCCCGGCGCCCCCGCCGCTCGTCGCCATCCCGCCGCCTCCCGCCGCCGCGCCTCCCGCGCCCCCGGACCCGCCACCGCCGGAAAAGCCCTTGCCTCCGCCCGTCGCGCTCGACGCCCCGGTCGCGTGCGCCTTTGAAGCGGCGCAGTGGAGCGGCGCTGCGGACGTCACGAACCTCGCCTTGCTCCCCGACGCCACCCCCTTCGCCCGCATCCGGGGCGGCGCGGCTCGGCTCTCCATCCCCGTCGGACCCGTGGGCGACACCCTCCTCCGGATCCGCGACCAAGGCGTCACCGTCGAAGGCCACACCCCCGCCTCCGCCTCGGTCCTCCGCGCGAACGTACCCATCGTCATGAATGGGTTCGCCATTCCGACGATCTTCGCCCACCTCGGCTGGTCTACCGCCGAAGGCCAATCCCTCACCGTGACGCACCCCGACGCCGAGGAGCTCGAAGTCCTCGACCCGCCCCTCCGCGCCACGCGTCCGTGCGGCGACGTCGGCCTCGAAGGCGACTCCTTCTCGGCGGAGGACGCCGTCCCCGGCGGGGGGGAAGCGAAACGGAAGGAGGTCAAAATCATCCTGCCCGGGAGCCCCGTGCCCCTCTCGCTCGAACCCAAGGGCAAACCCGTCGCCCGCATCACGCTCTCGACGGCGACCCACGTGAGCGTCTTCGAATCCCGCGGCGGCATGTCGCGCATCTCGCTCCCGGTGGACACGCTCTACGTGTTTGGCTGGGTGAAAACATCGGACCTGAAGCCGTCCCGATCGCTCACCGGATACGGGTCCGGCGGCGGCCGCGGGGGCATCCGGCACCCTCCGTTCGTCGTGAAGGAACGATTGCGCTGCGAGCACGACGTGCCGCTCGTCGCGGAGGCCGGAGGCGAGCGCAGGACGGTGGGTTCGATCGGGAAAAACACCACCCTCGAGATCCTGGACCGCACCAAGGACGAGGCGCGTGTACGCGTCTGGACCAGGGTCATTCACATGGCCGAGAGCACGAGCTTCCTCGTACGCAGCGTCGACATTTCCGGCTGCTCCCGCATCGACGGCTGAGCACGAAAGCGGCCGAGCGCAGGTGGTCACGGCTCTTTCCGTCCGCCTGCGCTAAGTGATAACTTATCACTCAGGAGGCCGAGCCATGCATGCGATTACGCACAACCCGCTGACCCTGCTCATCTTGCAGATGACGGTCGTCGTGGCCCTGTCACGGCTGCTCGGCGCGCTCCTCCGGCGGATAGGCCAGCCCATGGTCATCGCCGAGATCACGGCCGGCATCCTCCTCGGCCCCTCCTTGCTCGGGTTGGTTGCGCCGGGCGTCATGGATGCGGTCTTCCCGAAGAGCTCGATGCCCGTGCTCGGCATGCTCAGCCAGGTCGGGCTCGTCCTCTTCATGTTCCTCATCGGGCTCGAGCTCGACCCGAAGCTCCTCAAGAACCGCGGCCGCGCCTCGGTCGTCATCAGCCACACGAGCATCGTCATCCCCTTCGCGCTCGGCGCCCTCGCGTCCTCGTGGCTTCGCAGCCGCCTCTCCGAGCCCGACGTCCCGTTCACCTCGTTCGCCCTCTTCATGGGCGTCGCCATGAGCATCACGGCGTTCCCGGTCCTCGCGCGCATCCTCGCCGAGCGCCGCCTGCTCCGGACCAAGGTCGGCGCCCTCGCCATCACCTGCGCCGCCGTTGATGACGTGACGGCCTGGTGTCTGCTCGCGTTCGTCGTCTCCACCGTCCGCTCCACGGGCCTCGACGGCGCCGTCCGCACGACCGTCATGGCCCTCGGCTACATCGCCGTGATGCTCTTCGTCGTGCGGCCCTTCCTCGCGCGGCTCGGGGCGCGCGTCGGATCGGGGCAACACGTCAACCAGGGCGTCGTCGCGATCTCGCTCCTGCTCCTGCTCGTCTCCAGCATGGTCACCGAGGCCATCGGGATCCACGCGCTCTTCGGCGCCTTCGTCCTCGGCGCCGCGATCCCCAAGGACGGCGGCCTCGCCGAGGCGCTCGCGCACAAGCTCGAAGACCTCGTCGTCGTGCTGCTCCTGCCCCTGTTCTTCGCGTACAGCGGCCTGCGCACGCAGATCGGCCTCCTGTCGAGCCCGCATCACTGGGGCATCTGCGCCTTGCTCATCCTGCTCGCCTGCCTCGGCAAGTTCGGCGGCAGCGCCCTCGCCGCGCGCTTCACCGGCCTCGGCTGGCGCGAGTCGAGCGCGATCGGAATCCTCATGAACACCCGCGGGCTCATGGAGCTCGTGGCCCTCAACCTGGGCCTCGATCTCGGCGTCATCTCGCCGACGCTGTTCACGATGATGGTGCTGATGGCGCTCTTCACGACCTTCATCACCACGCCGCTCCTCCAGCGCATCTACCCGTTCGAGCTCTTCGCCAAGGAGGTCGCCGACACGCCCGAGGCGACGCCCGTGCCCGTGAACCAGGCGCCGCCCTTCACCGTCGTCATGTGCGTCGCGGATGATCGCACCGGCCCCGGCATGGTCACGCTCGGCCACGCGCTCGGCGGACCCGCGGCGGCCGAGCGGCTCTACGCACTGCACCTCATCCATCCCGACGATCGCGCCTCGTTCGTCCTCCGCCAGGAGCGCGGCGACACCTCGAGCGACGGCGACGCACTCGAACCCCTGCTTTCCCGCGCCACGTCCCTCTCGGTCCCGGTCAAACCGCTGAGCTTCGTCTCCGGCGAACCCGCCGTCGACATCTGCCGCGTCGCCGAGGCCAAGCACGCCGATCTCCTCCTGCTCGGCTGGCGCAAGCCGCTCATCGGCAAGGCCGCGCTCTCGGGCACGGTCTACGAGGTCATGAAGCGCGCGCCGGCCGACGTCGCCGTGCTCGTCGATCGAGGCCTCACGCAGATCCGCCGCGTCCTCGTGCCCTTCCTCGGCAGCGCGCACGATCGCGCGGCGCTGCGCCTCGCCCAGCGGATCACGCACATCGCCGGGGCAGACGTGACCGTGCTGCACGTGGTCGCCAAGGGCCGCGACGGCGGCAAACCGCTCGGCGCGAAGGCGCGCGTGGAGGAGGTCTTCCAGGAGCCCGGGGCCGCGGGCCAGGTGAAGTTCGAGGTCGTCGAGCACGACGTGCCCTCCGAGGCCGCGCTCGCCGAGGCCGCGCGTGGGTACGACCTCGTCATCGTGGGCGCGGGGGCCGAGTGGGGCCTCTCGGAGCGCCTGTTCGGCCTGCAAGCCGAGCGCATGATCCACGCCTGTCCGATCTCGCTGCTCGTCGTCCACCAGCACGGCGAAGTCCGCGCCGCGGCGCCGAAGCCCTCGCTCGCCACGATCGTCCGGGCGACGGGTGAACAAGCTTCATCCTGAAACACGCCATGCACCTCGGAGCGACGATCCGCCTCTTGCGTCTCGACGCGGGTTTATCCCTGCGGGACCTCGCGCAACGCATTGGTGTCTCCAGCGCTTACCTGAGCCGCGTCGAGCACGGCCGCGACGCCGTCCCGACCCCGGATCGGCTGGAGGCCATCGCGCGCGAAATCGGCATCCCTCCACGATTGCTCGTGGGCGCCGCGCACAAGGTCGGCTGTGCAATCGAGGGCTATGCCGAGGACGTCCCGAGCGCGGGGATGCTTTTCCTCGACATTGCGCGCAGGAAGCTCGGTCCTGCCGAGATCGCGCGGATCCGCGCCTTCGTGGAGCGCGAGTTCCCAGCAGCCGAGCGTCGCGAGGAGCGCCCCTCCCTCGCGCGCCTGCTCGCGCCGGAGCGCGTGATCCTGCAGCTCACGTGTCCCGGGCTGGAGGATGCCATCGAAATCGCCGCGAGCCGGTTTCCCCGATTGCGCGGGGAGCCGAGCGTACGGCAGGTGGTGGCGGAGCTGTTAGCGCGGGAGCAGACAGCATCGACAGCGCTCGGGGGCGGTGTGATGCTCCCGCATGGCGTGTTTCCGCCTTCGGAGACGGCAGCAGCGCTGGTCACACTGGCGCGGCCGCTGGTCTTACCCGAGGCGCCGGACGGTCTGCCGATCCGGGTGCTATTGGTCTTGCTGCTCGGAAAGCCGGGCGGCGCGGCGCTCTCGCTCCTGGCGCACGCAGCACGGCTATCGAGTGATGGTCTCGCGGACAGGCTCGCCGCAGCGACAAGCCCCGCGGAGGCAATTCGCGGGGTCGAGGAGATCGAGGACGCAGGCTGAGCCGGGAGTGGCTGGGGCGTTGCCCCAGACCCCACCAGGGGCTATCCGCCCCTGGACCCGGACCAGCGCAAGCGCTGGACTCGGGGTCGATGAACTGCGCGATGCGCAGTTCATCGAACAGGCCGGGTCAAGACCAGCGATGACCCTGCCAATCTTATTTCGACCGGCAACGCCGTCCTTGGTCTTGCCACCGGCGCCTTGGAAGAACTGCGCATCGCGCAGTTCTTCCACAAAAGGTCCAGCGCTTGCGCTGGTCCGGGTCGAGGGGCGGACAGCCCCCGCGGGGCCCGGGGCAGCGCCCCGGCGAGGCGCCCCAGGCCCCGCCGCTTACGCCGCCTCCGGCGCGTTCTTCCGCCGCTTCTTGCGGAATCGCATGTTGAGCAGCTCCACGCCGAGGGCGAAGGCCATTGCGAAGTAGATGTAGCCCTTCGGGATCTTCTGCCCCATCCCTTCGGCTACGAGCATCACGCCGATCAGCAAGAGGAACGCGAGCGCGAGCAGCTTCACCGACGGGTGCGCGAGGACGAAGCCCGAGATCCCCTTCGCGAAGAGCAGCATCACGCCCACGGAGACCAGCACTGCGGTCACCATGACCCACATCTGCTCGGGCGGGATCATGCCTACCGCTGTGATCACCGAGTCGAGGGAGAACACCACGTCGAGTGCCAGGATCTGCGCGATCACGAGCCCTACGCTCACCGCCTTGGCTCCGCCTCCGTGCTCTTCTTCCTCGTCGTTCTCCACCTTTGCGTAGATCTCGTTTGTCGACTTGCCCATCAGGAACAGGCCGCCGACGAGCAGGATCAGGCTCTTGCCCGAGATCGCTGCGCCCACGAGGGGCAGCGTGAAGAGCGGCTTCGTGAGACCCATCAGGAAGCTGATCGTGAAGAGCAGACCGATCCGCATCACGAGTGCGAGCAGGAGCCCCATCCGCCCTACGCGGTCCCTCTTCTCTGCTGGCAGGCGCGCCGTGAGGATCGAGATGAACACCACGTTGTCGATGCCGAGCACGATCTCCATCGCGCAAAGCGAGACCAGAGCGACCCACGTCTCCGGATCCTGGATCCCTGAAAGCATCCTCTCACACAACCCTTTCGTAGCTCATGACTGGCGCGTCGAACTCGTTGCGGGACCAACTATCGCACAGCCGGTCATCCCCCTCTAGGGCCTGCGTCCTCGCCTGGGAAGCTCCTGCTCTGGAAACCTCGAACCAGTCGTTCGAGGAAATTCCTCTCCGGGGGTTCGAGAAACTCGTACACCTCGGACCAATCGGCCTCCGTCGAACGCTCCGTCAGATTGAGCACGCAGGCTCGGAACAGGTGGAACATCCCGACGAAGTCGTAGGGGGGATCTCCCCCCCAGTTACGAAGCAGGGACTCCAATTCATCGTACTTCACGGTGTTCACGCCTCCGGTTTCGCGATTCGTCAGGGTAAAATGGTGGCCGTAGCCCTCGACGAGCGTCAACCCACGCTGTTCATCGTGACCAGCGCCCCCTGACGCGCGTCAACACCCGCTGTTCATCGTGACCAGCGCCCCCCTGACGCGCGTCAACACCCGCTGTTCATCGTGACCAGCGCCCCCTGACGCGCGTCAACACCCGCTGTTCATCGTGACCAGCACCCCCTCGACGAGCGTCAACACCCGCTGTTCATCGTGACCAGCGCCCCCCTGACGCGCGTCAACACCCGCTGACCATTCTGTTCAGCGCCCCCTGACGCCCATCCACCCCTGAAGACCACGCCGATGCTGAACACCGCACGGTGGTAAGCTCACTCCGTGCCATGAAGACCACCTTGCGGATGCAGACCGACAGCCCTGCGCGTTGCCTGACGGTGATCCTCGATCCGGGCGAGTCCCTGGCGGGCGCCCTGGTCGACACGTTCGTGTCCCGGCATATCAATGAGATCAGCGAGCTCGTGCTCGTCGCGGACCCTTTCGACGACGACCCTCTCGCGGGCTGCGACGCCGTGCGGGCCCGCATCGCGCGGGGCGACCTCGTGCTCACCCTGCGTTCGCGCGCGGAGCAGGAGGACGTCGAGGTCGACGCGTTCGTGCAGCGCATCCATGGAGCGAGGCGCATCCCAGGCCCGAGTGCGCTCCCGAAAACCCCACGGATTCGCCCGCCCCATCCCGACGCGGCATCCCTCCGATCCCCGCCGATCAGCGGCAGCGACCGCCTTTCGCGCCTCACCGAGCAGGGCCGGCGCGGCCCCGCGTCCCCACCTCCGACGAAGCCCACCGGCCCGCTCGCGCCCTACCTCGGCGCCCAGCACGAGCTCGACGCGCTCCTCACCGAAACCGAGGGCCCCGAGGAAGCCGCATGTGTCCTCGCGTGGCCCGTACCCGCGCTCGTCGGCCGCGCGATCGTCGCGCCCGACTTCGAGGGCCTCGCGGGCGCGATCCGCGCCGTGTTGTTCGAGGCGCTCGGCGACCTGCCCATCGCCGTCGATGGGAGTGGGTATGGGGGCCTCGGAAAATACATGCACCTGCACACGAGCGTCCTCGCGCCGCCGATGGGCGACGAGCCAATGGCGCTCGAGCTTTATGGTCGCCTCGTCGCCGTGGGTGATTACGACTTCAGGACACGCGAAGCCGGACGTTACCTGCTCCACCGCGAGCGCGAGATGCATTCGCTCCACCCCGCCGATCCCCCGACCGACGCCGCGCACCTGCGCATGATGGATCTCATCCACGGCCGCGATTTTCCCGGGCCGCTCGTCGTGGTCCTCTCGGCAGCGACCTACGCGAACGTCCGCTTCCCCGGCGTGGGCGTGCCGTTCTACATGTGAACGCGCGAGCGTCGCGGGCGGAAGCGCTCGCCAGCCGAGCACGCGCGAGCCTTTCCACGGTCGCGACAATCGTGGCGCGCCCGCGCCGCCCGTGAGAAGACAAGGGGCATGGAGGTATCGACCCCTCGGGCGGCGGCGGTCACGGATGCGCCTTCCAGGACGTACATCGGCGCCCTCGGCGTCGTGACCACGATCTTTTTCATGTGGGGCTTCATGACCTGCATGAACGACATCCTGATCCCGCACCTGAAAAACGTGTTCCGTCTCGGCTATGCCGAGGGCGCCCTGGTGCAATTCTCATTTTTCTCGGCGTATTTCCTGATGTCGCTGCCCGCCGGCAAGCTCATCGCGCGGATCGGCTACAAACGAGGCCTGCCGTTCGGCCTCGCAACGGCCGGCACCGGCGCGCTGCTCTTTTATCCGGCCGCCAGCCTGCCCTCGTATCCCTTTTTCCTGGCCGCGCTCTTCGTCCTCGCCACCGGAATCACGATCCTCCAGGTCACCGCGAACCCGTACGTCGCCGTGCTCGGCCCGCCCGCCACCGCGTCGAGCCGCCTGAACCTGACGCAAGCCTTCAACTCGCTCGGCACGACGGTGGCGCCCTATTTCGGTGGTCATTTCATCCTCGGCGCCGTGAAACAAGCCGAAGACCCGCTCGCCGAGGCGCACGCCGTCCGTCTGCCCTACCTCGGTCTCGCCGTCATGCTCTTCGTGCTCGCCGGCGCGCTCGCGGTCCTCAAGCTGCCGACGATCCCGTCGGTCGAAGGCGAGGAGGCCAAACGAGGCACCTTCCTCGACGCACTCAAGTATCCGCAATTGCGACGCGCCGCCCTGGGCATCTTTCTCTACGTCGGCGCCGAGGTCGCGATCGGCAGCTTCCTCGTCAACTTCTTCGCGCTGCCCTCGATCGCAGCCTTCACCGAGGCCCAGGCCGCCAAATACGTATCCCTCTACTGGGGCGGCGCCATGGTAGGCCGCTTCATCGGCTCGGCGGTCCTGCGCAAAGCCGATCCGGGACGCGTGCTCGGGGGGAGCGCAATCGTCGCAGCGCTGCTGGTGACGGCAACCGTCGTGCTCGACGGTCCCGTGGCAATGGGGACCATTCTCGCCGTCGGCCTCTTCAACTCGATCATGTTCCCGACCATCTTCACGCTGGGCATCGAGGGTCTCGGCAAGCTCACGAGCCAGGCGTCGAGCATCCTCGTGATGTCCATCGTCGGCGGCGCAATCGTACCGGTGCTCTTCGGCTGGCTCGCCGACAGCATCGGCGTCCACCACGCCTTCCTGCTCCCCGCCCTCTGCTACCTCTACATCGTAGACTTCGGCTTTCGTGGCTCCCGCCGCGCGAGCATCGCTGCAGCGTAGCGCCGGGGCGGCGCCCCGGCGCGGCGGCCCCAGGTCATGCTGCCTCCCGTTCGTGACGAAATTTCACTACCGGAATCCGGCCTGCGGCGCATCTTTGGCGCATGCAGCGTGTACGTTCCGTTCTTGGATGGGTTTCTGCGGGGCTCCTCGGCCTGCTCGTCGTTGCCGGCTGTGGCGGCACCGAAACGCGGCCTTCAGATGCCTCCTCGTCCAGCTCCGGCGGCATGGCCGGCGCGGGCGGCGTAGGCGGCTCAGGTGGCGTGGGCGGCGCAGGCGGCGCAGGCGGCGCAGGTGGCTCGGGCGGCGCAGGCGGCTCGGGTGGCGCGGGCGGCAGCGTCGAGCTTCCGGTCCAGGTGCAGATCCTTGGCTTCAATGATTTCCACGGTGCCATCGAACCTCCGCCGGGCAGCGCCGGGCGGATCACCTTGCCTGACAACACCACCGTCGATGCCGGCGGCGCTGCCTTCTTCGCGCAGCACGTCGCCACCCTGCGCGCGGAAAATCCGAATAGCGTCGTGGTCTCGGCCGGGGACCTCATCGGTGGCAGCCCGCTCGTCTCCGCCCTCTTCCATGACGAGCCCACGATCGGCGCGATGAACCTCATCGGGCTCGATATAAACGCCGTCGGCAACCACGAGCTCGACGAGGGCAAAAACGAGATTTTGCGCATGCAAAGCGGCGGCTGCCACCCCCAGGACGGCTGCCAGGGCAGTCCGGATTTCCCCGGCGCGAGCTTCGCGTTCCTCGCGGCGAACATCCTCGACAAGACCACGGGGAAGACCCTGTTTCCGCCGTACGCCATTCGCACGTACGAGGACGCCAAGGTGGCGTTCGTCGGGATGACGCTGAAGGGGACGCCGACCATCGTCGACCCCAGCGGCATCCAGGACCTCTCGTTCCTCGACGAGGTCGAGACCGTCAATGCGCTCGTCCCCGAGCTCCAGGCGCAGGGGATCGAGGCGATCGTGGTGCTGCTCCACGAGGGCGGCGCCACCACGGGTTATTTCGACGAATGCGCGGGCATCTCGGGGCCGGTCGTGCAGATCGCGACGAACATGTCCGACGCCGTCGACGTCATCCTGAGCGGTCACACGCACGCGGCGTACAACTGCACGATCGGGAACAAGCTCGTCACGAGCGCCGCTTCCAATGGCCGCCTGCTCACGGACATCGACCTGGAGATCAGCCGCCTCACCGGGGACGTGATCAAGAAGAATGCGAAGAACGTGGTCGTCACCCGCGACACGGCCGACATGCAGGTCGAGACGTACGTGAATGATTATGCCGCGCAGGTGGCGCCGCTCGCGGAAAAGCAGGTCGGCACGATCACGGCGACGCTGAATCGGGGCGAGCCGCCGCTCGGCGCGAGCCTGTCCACGCTGGGCGTGGTGGTGGCCGATTCGATGCTCGCCGCGACGAAAGATCCGGCCCAGGGAGGAGCACAGATTGCCCTGATGAACGCGGGCGGCGTACGGGCGAATCTGTCATTCATGGCGGCCGCGGGCGAGGCGATGGATGGGATCATCACCTACAAGGAGATCTTCTCGGTCCTGCCGTTCGGCAATTCGATCGTGGTCATGAGCTTGACGGGCGCGCAGCTCGAGGCCCTGCTGGAGCAGCAATTCGGGACCGATCAAAGCGGCGTCCCCTTCATCTACCTCCTGCAGCCGTCGAGCAACCTCCGTTATACATACAGCGCGAGCGCGCCGACCGGGTCGAAAGTCGATATCGCGTCCATCACGATCGACGGCACGCCGATCGCTCCGGGCACGACGTACCGGGTCGCGGTGAACAGCTTCAACGCGGCCGGCGGGGACGGTTTTTCCGTGCTGACGATGGGTACGGATCGGATTGGCGGAGCGATCGACGTCGACGCGCTCCAGGCTTACTTCGTCGCGAATTCGCCTGTCTCGCCGCCGGCCGTGGATCTCGTGCAGGTCTTGCCCTGAGGCGGGCCCGCCGGTCAGGCGGGCGGCGCGCCGAGGACATCCTGCTCCACCGTTGCGTTGGTGCCCCAACCGTCTTAAGCGCGTAGTCTACGATACTCGTCCTTTTCCCGGAGCCTACGACATGCTGATCCACCGCACCCGTACCTGGGCCGTTGCCCTTCTCGCTGCTCTGCCCTTTTTCGTCTCCCTGCCCGAGGGCGGGGCCGCGCCGAAGGAGCCGTCGATATCGTCGGCCGCGTGGCAACCCATTTCGCCCATGACCTCCAAGCGCCGCGGGCAGGTGGCGCACTTCGTCGCCGACAAGGGGCTCGTGGTCCTCGGCGGATATGCGGGATCCGGCGGCACGGATACGGGCCTGCAGACGGCCGAGCGCCTCGATCCTGCGACCGGGACGTGGTCGCCCCTGAGCATGGCGCCGCGCGCGATCTCCAGCGGCCTCAGCCTCACGCTCCCCGATGGGCGCATTTTCGTCGTCGACGGCGACGGCACCAGCACGTACGACCCGGCGACCGATACCTGGGCGAGCGGGTCCGCTTTCCCGATGAACTGGGAGTACACCGGCACGCTCGGCCTGCTGCCGGACGGTGACGTGATCCTCGCGGGCCCCGTGCAGGGCGAGGACGTCACGAACAAGTCGATCCGCTACGACCCGGCCACGAATACCGTGGTGAGCAGCCCGAAGCTGAAGGAGTTTCGAAGCGGCCACACAGGGACGGCGCTGCCCGATGGCCGATTCCTGGTGACGGGCGGCTGGAAGTGGGGCTCGGACGAAGACGGAGGCGAGATCCACGTGACCCTCACGAGCGCGGAGATCTTCGATCCGGCGACGGATACGTGGACGCTCGTCGCGCCGATGGCGACGAGCCGGAAGGGGCACGCGGCGGCGCTCTTGCCGTCGGGCAAGGTGCTGGTCACGGGCGGCGTGCTGGAGGGCCAGGGCGTGATCACGTCGGCGGAGATCTACGATCCGGCGACGGATACGTGGGCCACGGTCGCCCCGCTGAACGAGGCGCGGTGGTATCACGTGATGACCGTGCTGCCGAGCGGCCGCGTGATGGTGTCGGGCGGCAGGACGGGGGGGCTGAACTACCTGTCGAGCGTGGAGATCTATGATCCCGATGTGGATGCGTGGGCCTCGCTCCCGCCCATGGCGTCGGGGCGGCTCGACCACACGGCGACGTACGCGCCGGGGCACGGCGTGTTCATCGCAGGCGGCTATGACGGCTCCACCAGCCTGAGCGGCGTGGAGCTCTATCCGCTGGGAAATGCCGCGGCGGGGACGGCGTGCGTGATCGGCGACGAATGCACGAGCGGGGTCTGCGAAAGCGGACAATGCATGAATTCAGGAAACGGCGCAGGTGGCGCTGGCGGCGAAGGCGGCGCGGGCGGCGGCACAGGCGGCGCGGGCGGTGCGGGCGGCGAAGGCGGCGGCGGCGAAGGCGGCGCGGGCGGCGAAGGTGGCGCTGGCGGCGACGGCGGCGCTGGCGGCGGCGAAGGCGGCGCTGGCGGCGACGGCGGCGCTGGCGGCGACGGCGGCGGTGAAGGATGCAGTGTCGGCGGCGCAGGGTCGAAGGGTCCTACCTCGGCCGGGCTCTTCACGGCGCTCGCGCTTGGGCTCCTCGCGATGAGAAGGCGCCCCTAGCAGGCTGTCCGGCTGGGGTTCGTGGGCCCCTCCCCCGTCGCCACGCGACCCTGCCAGCCAAGACCGCCGTGATTGGCGACCCTGCCGCTGGTCTTGCCACTGGCCCGTTGGAAGAACTGCGCATCGCGCAGTTCTTCCACCCTCGGTCCAGGCCGTGCCTGGTCCGGGTCGAGGGGCGGATAGCCCCCGCGGGGCCCGGGGCAGCGCCCCGGCGCGGCGCCCCCAGGAGCTTCACGGCACCTTGGATTCGTCGTACTTGAGACGCGCGCTCTTGCACATTGCGATGACGTCGGCTTCGCGCTCCTTCAGGCCGCTGCAGATGAAGGAGCACCCCGTCGAGCGCTTCGCGGCCTCTTCTCCGCGCCCCTGAATGCCGCTGAGGGGGGAGCTCGACGTGTCGATCCGCGCGACCACCACGTGCACGCCTCCGTCGGTCCCCTGGTATACCGGCGGATTCTTGTTGTACAGCTTGTGCTGCCCGACCAGCCCTTCGAGCCTGTAGAGAGCTGAACCGGCGAAGCCGTCGAACTTGAACGAGGCGCTCTCGTACGAGACGCTCACCCCGTCGCTCGACTTCTCCTTCAAGGCCTCGGGCGCATCGAAATCGAACGTGCACTCGTCCTTCGTGAACGTCGTGTGCACGAGGCTCCCGCTCTTCGCCTGGGCAGGCGCTGCCGCAGGCGCTGCCGACGATGTGGACGAGCCCCCCGCCTGCTTCGCGTCCTCGCTCTTGTTGCACCCGCAGACGACCAGGACCGCGACACAGAGGAACTTCCCACCGAGCTGCATCATCTTCGTCAAACCCTCCGCGCGTGGCGCTCGCCACGCAAACCGGCGGGGTTACTGCAACGAAGAAACCCGGTCAACGATGTTGAATGGCGGCCTCGGGCAGACTTTCACCCCGTCGCCACGCGCACCCGCGGGAACACCAGCATTCCTTCGGTCCCCGCCCGCCTGAGCCCTGGCAACATGCACTCGACGACGTTGCCCTCCTCCGCGGGATCACTCGCCGTCGCGGCCTTCTCCATCGAAGACGCCGAAAACCGCGTCCCGGGCGCGGGCGCCACGAGCTCGCACCCCGCCGCGGATGCGAGGGTCAGCAGCGGCGCGCGCTCGCGCTCGAGCAGCGGCGCGTGCGCGATCGAGCGGCCTCGCTCCTTGAATGCGCCCACCAGCACCACCTCGAGCCCCTTCGCCTTCAGCGCGGCGAAGAGCGCCGGGCTCGCCGCGAGATCACGGCCGAGCGCCGCGCGCAGCGCGCCCTCCAGCATCGTCCCGATCACCTCGTCGCATGCCGAGACGAACTTCTTCTCCGCCGAGAATTGCTCCTCCAGCGCGGACGCGGCCGCCGCCCCCGCGCGCACCTCGGCCTCGAGCGCCGCGATTCGCTCCCGCGCCGTGTCGAGATCCAGGGACAAGCGCTCGCGCTGCACGCGCAGCGTCGCGAGTTCCCGCGACAGCTCGTCACGCTCGGTGCGTAGCTTGGCGAGCTCGCCCTGCGCCGCCCCGGCGCCTTCGCGCTCGGCCGTCTCCACGCGGGAGGAGACGAGCGCCTCGTAGCGCATCACGATCGCCTCGATCTCGGCGCGCAGCGCCGCGGAAAACGTCTCTTTCATGGCGAGCTCACCGCATGTACTTCGCGAGGTTCAAGGTCGTCACGAGCGGGTCCTGCCCGTCGCGCTGCAAGGCCAGCGTGAGCTCGTCCGGGCCCGAGACACACACGAAGAGCCGGCCCACGAGACCGGCCGCGAGGCCCGTCGGGATCATCGACACGCGTGGATCGTTCGACGTCATCTTGCCGGCCACGTACTCCTGCGACACGCGGAGCGGCGTCTTCGTGTCCCACTTGCCGAAGTCCACGTAATGCGGCCCGAACACGCTCGGATCCGCCACCGGCGTGCCCATCTGCACGAGCGCCACGAACTTCGGCGGGAAGCCGCGCAGATCGCCCACGAAGTAGGAAAACCCCTGCGCGCGCCGCACGAGGTGCACTTCGCGGTTCGCGATCTTCAGCGCGCCGAGCGCCACGGCCGTCTTCGGCGTCACGCCCACGATCGTCACGCCGCGCTCGGTGCGTTGCGGCGTCTCGTAGAGCACCACCTGCTGGAACGGCTCGCTGCTGCCCGGCCGCCACACCGTGAGGCCCGGGATCCCGAGCTCGTCCGCGAGCGCCTGCTCCACGAACGCGCTGCGCGAGGAGTTGCCCGCGAGCAGGATCGTCACGCCCTGCTCGCGCCAATCCCCGTCGGTGCCCCACGGCGCAATCGCGAGCATGCTCTTCATGAGCTTCACGCCGTCGCGGATGCGCGTCTGCAGGTGCTCCGTCAGCTTCGCGTGCAGCGCCGGCACGTCCGTGGCCAGCGATTCGAGCCGCACCTCGCTCCCGTCGAGGCGCGCCGCCGAGAGATCCGCCGCGCGGCGCGGCTCGTGCTCCGGCGCGAACTTCACGGCTTCGAGGCCGAGCTCGCGCTCGAAACGGAAGCGGTTCTGCCTTCCGGCGAGGCTCCGCTTGTAGAGGTGCGGCTTGTTCGCGAGGTTGTTCGGAGGCACCGTCTGCGGCCGCATCATCGGCACCTCCTTCTCCTCCATCTCGGGCAGGTGCTTGTCGTGCTGATGCGTCAGCCACACGAGCTCGTGCGTCAGGTAGTCGCCGCCAAGGTGATCGTCGCCGCTCACCTGCAGCGTCTCGATCACCGTCCGGCTCCCGAGCTCCTCGGCCTCCTGCTCGGTCGCGGGCCGGAAGCGGCCGCAGGCGATGTCGAGCGTGCCGCCGCCGAAATCGAAGACCGCGAAGCGCATCTCGCCGAACTTCGAGATCACCGGCTCGAGCTCCGCGTACGTCGCGAGCTCGGGGCACACCTCGGCGGCGAACGCCTCGGGCTCGCTCGCGCTCATCTCCACGACGACCTCCTCGGCCGGGATCCCCTCCGGGATGCCGAGCAGGATCCCGCGGCGGATCTCCTCTTCGAGCAGCTTGCGCGCGCGCTCGTCGAACTTCGCCGGGTGCGTGAGCCAGTAGCGCAGGTACACGTCCTGCCCCGGGCGGTTGATCGCGCGCGAGAGCAGGTAGGCGTAGGCGCGCACGAGGATGCGGACGCGGTTTTCGTCGAGCAGGAAGTCGCGGCGGCGCTCGCGGTCGCGGAGCTGCGGCGACTGATCGAGGCTGAGCACGCGCTCGGGCAGGCTCTTGAGCTCGCCCACGACCGCGCTCGGCGAATCGGTCATCGCCTCGCGCGCCGAGTGGCTGCCGCGCACGATGCGCAGGAGGTTCGGGAAGCGCGCGTCGCCCGCCGCGGCGCGTTCGACCTCGGCCCAGAGACGCTCGTGATCCTCGACGAGCAGGTACGTCGGGTTCTCCGCCGACTTCGAGGCCGGCGCGCTGCCGCTGCCGAGCCGGAGCAGCGCGCGATAGCCCTTCTGGTAGAGGGCCGCGACGGTCGAGGTCGTGCCGAAATCGATGCCCACGGCCGAGAGCCGCTGGAACGATTTCAAGAGCGGTCGTGGATCCCGGAGGCGCACCGGCAGCGCCGCGTGCCACGTACAGATGCCCGTGTGCTCGCCGTACGTGAGCGCGTGCTCGACCGTCAGATCGAACGGCACGTCCTTGCCTTCCTCGGGGATCGGCAGGAGGTCCGGGTGCGAGGAATCGAGCACGAGCTCGGTGTACGTGCGCCGCCCGCCCGCGCGCCGCGTCGCGTCCTCGACCACCACGGCGGGCGCGTCGTCGTCGCGCTGGAAGCGGTGAACGACGTGCGAGGGCTTCGTGTCGATGACGAACGGCTCGCCTTCGAGCTTCGCCCAGTCCGCGAAGAGCCGCAGGCGCCACTTGCCCGTGCCGATCCAGAGCCCCTCCTCGGGGTTTTGCAGATCGAACAGCCTCCGCTCGGGCGCGTCGACGAGGACCGAGTCCGTCGATTCGAGCAGATCCAGCGCCGAGAGCAGCGGCCCGTAGCCCGGGATGCCCACGAAGATCGCCCGCGCGAGCGTGACCTTCCGCCCGCCCGCGAGCGAGCTCTGCGGCGACAGGACGAGCCGCAGCGCGCAACGTTTTCCCGCGTGCGGCGCGAGGAGCGCGAGCGGCACGACGAGCTCGACGGAGAACGACGAGAGCGTCCCCGCGCCCGCTTCTCCGGGGGCCGCTCCGATCGCCGCCGCGACGGTCGAACCGACCTTCGCGCCTTCGATCTCGAGCGCCGCGAAGAACGGGCTGTCCGTGAGGCCCGAGACGCGGACGCGTAGCTCGGCGCTCTGCATCCAGCCTTCGAAAAGCGGGAGCGCCTGATCCCACGCCGCCGTCACCGGTCGTTGTGGCCGGATCTCCATGCGCACGCCGTTCGGCAGGGCGCGCTGAACCACCGTGGAGATGACGTCGATGCGGACGCGGGGCGAAGGGTTTGCGCGCTCGGGCGCGGGGGTTTGCGTGGCGATGTCGTTCATGGTCGGCCCGAAAGGCCGCGCGATGCTACCACCACCTCCCCGCGCCGCGATACACGCCGTGCGCGCCTACCTTCGCGGCGCAGGCGGCGCCGATTGCACGGCCCTGCCACGTGAAGGCGGCGGCGCCGGGGGCAGACGCGCGCCGTCCGACGATGGGCTTCGAATCACGTCGGGCGCAGCCGGCGCCCTTTGGTAGGTCTCCACGCGCGAGGCAGGCGGCGCGACCTGCACGGGCGCGGACGGCGCGCTCCTGCGGTAGGTCTCCACGCGCGAGGCAGGCGGCGCGACCTGCACGGGCGGCGCGACCTGCACGGGCGGCGCGACTCGCGCGGGCGTTCGCAACGCCGGAGGCGCCACCTGGACCGGCGGCTGCGTCTCGTACGTCGGCGCGCGGTAGGCCGGATACGTGCGATAATCCGGCGTGCGATACCGCGGGCTCGCGCGGTAGGCCGGATACGCGGGATATTGCACGGCCGGCGGCGCGACCTGGACCGGCAGGGATCTCCGGTACTGATAGAGATCCCAGGGTTCTTCCTGGAAGATCACCCAGCCGTCACCCGCCGGATAATACCAGGACGAACCGACGAGATAGGCGTAGTTCCCGTTCCAGTAATAGCTCGGATAATTGTAAATGTCGTACGGAACGCCGGCCGCGTCGACCACGGTGTATCCGTAGACCGAGCCGTATCCGACCGGGAACGTGGCCCCGAGCGTCGCCCCGCAGCCCGCGCCGAACGCGAGGGCCATGCAAAGCCCCACGACGCGCGCGCAAAGTCCCATTCGATAGCCCAAGCTCGGCGCCGCCCATCTGGTTCCGATTTGCACAGCAAAACCTCGCGGTGTCCTTGCTGGGCAAGCGGGATGCCAGCCATTACCGTTCCGTAGGACGAACCCCCGCGGCGAGCACCCTCCGCTTCTCGTCGAGCCACGCCCGCGCGGCCGCCTCGTTCGGCGAATGCCACACCCAGCGGTTGCGACTCCCGCGCAGCCAGCTCGCCCGGGCCATCATCTGCGACATCACGCGCACCGTGAAGCTCCCGCCATGGATCGCGAGCGCGCGTGGCGGCAGCCTGTGCCCGTTCGAAGTGAGCGCGTGCCGCGCCGCCGGCGTGATCGCGCCGAGCGACGTGAGATCCATGAGCAGAAGCACGAACGGAAGGTCCTGCGCCAGGACGATGAGGTGCTCGATCATCGCGCTCGCGATCTCCCCGTCGAAGTCCCCGCGTGGTTTCACCACGAACGTGTCGGGCGCCTCGAAGATCATCTCGCTGAGGCCGAAGGTTGCCCGGGTCTCCATGCCGCTCCACGTGAGAATACAGGATTTGACCCTCACGCGCCCCCGGGTTAGCCATGGGAGCATGAAGCTTCGTGCACCTCTCCTCCTTGCATTCACCTGCGCCGCGCTCGCCCCTGCGTCTGCCTCCGCGCAGCAACTCCGCTTCACCGCGACGGTGCCCGGCGGAATCGCGGGCACGGGCAACGCCCTCGGCTTGAGCAAGGCCACGAATGTGAACGGGCCCGGAGATCGTGACTCCATCGGCACGTTCATCTCGCTCGGCAATACCGTCGACGAGCCCGCCGCGGACCCGCAGAACCCCTGGCCGATGGGCACCACGGCGGACTGGAAGCTGAATGGGTCGAGCGCGGTGCTCTCGCTCCCCGAGGCCGAGGTGCTCTACGCGGAGCTGCTCTGGGGCGGCAGCTACGACTATGGCGGGGAGAACGTCACGGCGCTGCTCAACACAGCCGTGACCCTCGCGGCGAACGGCGCGACGATGATGGTCACGCCCGACCCCGCGACGGCGCTCACGATGAACGAGACGGCGGCCTCGGGCTTCGCGGTCCGTTATTACATGCGCTCGGCGGACGTAACGGATTTCGTCAAGCAAGCTGGCAAGGGCACGTACGAGGTGTCGGGCGTCCCGGCCACGCAGCCGAGCTCGATCAATAGTCTGAACGCCGCCGGCTGGACGCTCGTCGTCGCCTACCGCGACGAGGGCGTCCCCATGCGCAACCTCAGCATCTTCGTGGGCGGCTCGTTCGTCGACGAGAACACGACCCAGGATTACACGGTGAGCGGCTTCTGCGCGCCGCCGGCGGGCGTCGTCGAAGGCAGCATCATCGTGAGCACGATCGAGGGCGACGCGAACTTCGTCGGCGACCAGCTCCAGCTCGCCCCCACGGCAAACGGGCAGTTCAAGAATCTTTCGGGCCCGAACAACCCCTCGAACAATTTCTTTTGCTCGCAAATCAACGACGAGAACGGAAACCTCGACACCCAAGGCACGTTCGGCGATCGGAACCAGGACGCGATCGGCGGCAAGAACGTCAGCGGGGGTCGGCAAGGCTGGGACGTGACCACGGTGCCCCTGAGCTCCCAGGAAGGGCAGCTCCAGAATGGGCAGAGCTCGGCCGTCATCCGCACGCTCACCACGGACGACTCGTTTGCCCCGATCCTCGCGGCGTTCTCCATCGACGTGAATGCGCCGGACTTCAAAGGCGTGGCGAGCAGCGTCATCGACGCGCCGAGCTCGGTCTCGCTCGGCGACACCTTCACGGTCACGGCCATCCTCGCGAACAACGGCGACGTCGCGGCCGAGCAGATCGACTTCTCCCTCCCGCTCGAAGCGAGCCTCGGCCTGGTCTCGTTCGCGGTCGACGGCACCCCCGGTGACATCTCTGGCAACCCGGTTGACGGTGCCGCGCTCACGGCCGGCGTGCCGGTCGGGGATCTTCCGTCCGGGAAGACGAAGACGGTGACGCTCGAGCTCGAGGTGAAGGACGCGCCGGCGCTCGCGGGCTTTTTCCTCAAGGCGAAGTGGGGCTACGGCTTCGAGGTTTGCCCGAACAAACCGCTCGTCACCGAATCGTTCTCGCAATCGAAGCTCGTGCAGTACGCGGGCGGCGGCGGCGCGGGCGGCGCGGGCGGAGGGAGTGCCAGCGGCGGCGCAGGCGGCGCTGGCGGCGCGGGCGGCGCAGGCGGGGACGGCGGCGCGGCTGGCGATGGCGGCGCGGGTGGTGCCGGCGGCGCGGCCGCGGGCGGCAGCGACGGCGGCGCCTCCGAGTCCGGGAGCTGCGATTGCTCCGTGCCTGGACAAACCGCGCCCGCGGGCGGCGCGACGGCGGCCTTCGGGCTCCTCGCGCTTGCGGCGTTCCGGGGCGCGCGGCGCCGCGGCCGTTAGTCCTTGCCGGACCGCCTCCGCGGCGTGGCATATTGGTTGCCACACCAAACAAGAGCGCCGTGGGCCGAATCACCGGCCCACGGCAAATCGCGGAGGACCTATGCGGTCTCGCCCTTCCCGTACCTCGCTCGCCCTCGTCGCGCCTTCCTTCGTCCTGGTCGCCTCCGGCCTCGTCGCCTGCGACGGCGCGGTGCGACCCGTCGTCTCCTGCGAATCGCTGAGCTGCACCCCGGAGCCCTGGATCGCACGGCTCGAGGCGCCCACGGTCCAAAAGCTCGACCTCTTGCTCGCCCTCGACAACTCGCGCTCGATGGCCGACAAGCAAGCGCTGCTCGCGAGCGCGGTGCCCGACCTCGTCCTCCGCCTCGTGAACCCGCCTTGCGTCAATGCCGAGGGCGTGGCGGCGCAGCAGCAGCCTGACCATCCCCTCGATCCTTGCCCGGCGGGCACCTTTCGCGTGACGCCTCCGGTGCTCGACATCCACATCGGCGTGCTCAGCTCGAGCATCGGCGGGCACGGCGCGGATAGCTGTCCCGACCTCGTGCCCGACGAGAAAGCGTGCGCAGGACAGACGAACACGACGAACAACGACAAGGGCCACCTCGTCGCGCGGCTCGACGCCTGCGGCGGCGCTGCGGCGCCGACCTACGAGGATCGAGGCTTTCTGGCCTGGGATCCGGCGCAAGCGCTTTCGCCGCCCGGCGAGGAGAACCTCGCCACGCTTGGCGCGTCGCTCCGGGACATGGTGGCCGGCGTCGGACCGATCGGCTGCGAGTTCGAATCGCAGCTCGAGAGCGTGTATCGGTTCCTCGTCGATCCCGAGCCTTACGCGTCGATCTCCGTCGTCAACAACCGCGCCACGCCCGAGGGCACGGATACGGCCCTTCTGCAACAACGCAAGGCGTTCCTGCGGCCCGACTCGATGCTCGCGATCGTGCTGCTCTCGGACGAGAACGATTGCTCCATCAAGGAATACGGGCAGTTTTATTACGTCGGAATGGGAAAAACTCCCGACGGCACAGACGTGCGGGTCCCGCGCGCGCGGAAGGAATGCGCGATCGATCCGAACGATCCTTGCTGCAAATCCTGTGGGCAGGACCCGGGCAGTTGCCCCGAGGAGGCCGAGTGCATCGGACCGAACGGCGGCCCCGCGTTGCTCACGCCCGAGGAGGACGACAAAAACCTCCGGTGCTGGGATCAGAAGCGCCGCTTCGGCATCGATTTTCTCTATCCAGTGGATCGATACGTGCAGGCCTTCTCGTCCTACGAGATCCAGAATCGCGCCGGGGAGCTCGTCCCGAACCCCATTTTCGCGGACCTCGATCCGAACGACGACGTCTGGCAGAGCCGCGAACCTCGGGACGTGTTTTTCGCGGGCATCGTCGGCGTGCCCTGGCAGGACGTCGCGCGTGATCCGACGGACCTCGGAAAGGGCTTGAAGAGCGCGGACGAGCTCGAAGCGCCGATCGACGCGGCGGGCACCACGACCTGGGACGTGATCCTCGGAGACCCCACGAAATACGTGCGCCCGCTCGATCCGTTGATGATCGAGTCCGTCGCGAAACGCGCGGGGACGAACCCGATCACGGGCGACGTCCTCGTCGACGCGAATGCCCCAACGAAAAACCCCATCAACGGGCACGAGCGGACGATCGCCGGGGACGACCTGCAATACGCGTGTATCTTTCCCCTGCCGGAAGGGCAGGCGCGCGATTGCACGGACGAGACCCTCCCCGGATGTGATTGCAAAGCCACGGACAACGACAATCCCCTCTGCGCGCCGAACGCCATGAACGGCGGCGCGCCCACCTTGCAGGTCCGTGCGAAGGCCTATCCGAGCCTCCGGCAGCTCGCGGTGATGAAAGGTCTCGGCGAGCAGGCCGTCGTGGCTTCGGTTTGTCCGGCGAGCATCGAGGACACGGGCGGGTCCGGCGCCGGATATCGCCCGGCCGTGGACGCGCTCCACGCGCGGATGGCGAGGGCATTCGAGGATACCTGCCTGCCCCGGAGCCTCGAGACCGATCCGGAGGGCGGCCTGCCCTGCGTGGTCATCGAAGCGCGGCACGTGGACGAGGCCGCGTGCGCATGTGATCCGTCGGAGGGGCGGGTCGAGATCCCGCCAAAGCACACCCCGCTCGTCAACCTCGTCATGAGCGACCCGCAAGCGGCGAGCGAGCAGTGGAATTGCCTCTGCATGGTGAACCAGGCCGAGGAGGGCGCGGCGCGGACGGCTTGCCAAGAGGACGTCTCCGATCCGCCGCTCGCCAATGGCAATCCGGTCCACGGGTGGTGTTACGTCGACGCCACGGCCTCTCCGCCCCTCGGCAACCCGGAGCTCGTCTCGACCTGCCCGGAAAATCAAAAAAGGCGGATCCGCATCCCCGGGAGCGCCGGGCTCGGCTCCCCCGGCAGGATGTTCCTGTCCTGTTCCGCGAATTGAGTCGGCCTTGAGCCCCCGCGCGGGCCCTGATACGGTCCGCATGTGCGGATCCTCTCGCTCCTCGTCGCCACGATTCCCCTCGTCTCCCTCGCCGCGTGTGGCGCGGCGCAGAACCACGCCGTCGAGCGCGGCCCCATGGCTCCGCCGCCGGGCGAATCGGCCCTCTGCAGCCCGCTCCCGAACGAGCCCGCAAGCCAGCGCGTCGTCGCCCTGCCGGCCGCCGAGCGCGAGGCGCTGGAGAAACGGCTCGAAGAAGGCCCCGTCGCCGTGAAACTCGAAGGGTGCAAGCTCGTGGTCGTAAAGGCGTGCGAGCTACGCGCCTCGGCAGCGTACAGGGCCGCGCCGGAGGATGGATCGTTCACCCTGTCGAACGAGGCGGACATCGAGCGCGAAGTGCCGCTCGGCAAAGGTCGGCTCGGCACGGTCGTGAACGGCGGGCGGGCGCTCGAGGTAAAACTCGCGCAAGCGGGTCGATTCACGTTCGGCGGCGCGACCGCGACCCCCGAGGCGACCGAGGCGTGCAAAGAGGCGACGCACGTCGTTCGTGGATACACGATCGGCGCATTCGAGGTGGCCGAGTCGGCGTCCGGCGCGCCGGTGGAAAAGGCCGGTGATACGGAGGCGTGCGCGAAAGGCGCGGCAAATGCGACGACGCCGCCCGCCGGCTGCGGCGCGCTCGTGTCGATTGACCTCGTGGCGCTGGACCTGGGGGCGGACGACGATACGCGCCGGGTCGAGGTGTCGAGGCCGCCGAGCCCGATCACGGGGGAGGGCAAGCGTGACGAAGACGCGGATGGCTTCGTGGGTGGCGTCGATCAAGGCGCGCCGGCGCGCGGTGCGGTCGACGTGAAAGAAGAGGGCAAACCCAAGCCCGGGAAGCACTGCCCGCCGAAGGACCCGCTCTGCGCGTATTGACGCGCCCGCGCGGCGTTCACTTCGCCGGCGGGAGCTTCTTCCGCGCCTCGGCCGCGCGCTTCACGGGCGGCAGATCCGCGTCCGCGCGCGGCCAGAACGCGGCGAGCGCGTCGAGCGTCGCGACGGCCTCCGCATTCGCGCCCCGCTTCTGCTGAAGCGCCGCGAGCCGGACGAGGCCGTCGGCGACGTAGGGCCCGCAGAGCAGGTGCATGTCGAACACGTGCTTCGCGCATTTCTCGCGCTCGCCGAGGATCTTTTCGTAGGCTTGCTCGGCCTCGGCGAGCTTGCCGCGGAGCTCGAAGGCGCGGGCCTGGAGGTGCATCCGCCGAAAGCGGGGAAAATTGCCGCGCGCCTCGGGCGCGTCCGGAATGACGACGTCCTCCTTCCGGGCGACGGCGACGGCATACCCGAGCTCTTCATTGCCGCCGGACGCGAGGCGTTTCAGCTCGGCGAGCTCGGTCTCGGCGCGGGCCGTGTCGCCTTTTTCCAGCGCGAGCATGCCTTTCAAGCCCTTCAGCATGATCTTGGCCCGCTCCTCGTCTGTCTTCGCGAGCCCGAATCCCTCCCAGATGCGCGAGAGCTTGGCGAATTTCGCCTCGGCCTGGTCGAATCGACCAAGCACCACGTCGGCATACGACGGCAAGAGCACGCAGCGAAGAAGCGTGCCTTGTTTGCCTTTCTCCACGGCGAACGCGACGGCCTCTTCGAGCAAGGCGTCGGCCTCTCGCGCGCGCCCTTCGCGCAGGAGCACGAGCGGGTGGGTGCACATGAACGCGAGCCGATCCTCGACGTTTTTCGTATCGAGCAAGGTTTGCCGCTCGCGGGCGAACAGCGCCTCGTCCTCGGGTTTGCCCGTGGTCAAGAGGGAGAGCGCATACGTCACGTGCGCCGAAAAGGGCCCGCGCCGGGCGATCGCCTGTTCGAGATCGGCCCGTGCGGCGGCGGTGTCGCCCATGCGCATCCGCACCATCCCGCGTTGCGCGATGATCCACGGGGAAGCCCCCTGCAACGCGAGCGCCTTCTCCGCTTCGGAGAGCGCCTCGGGGAACTTCCCCGAATCCATGTAAAACGTCGATTCGAGGACATGCGTGAGCGCGTGCCGCCCGTCGATCGCGCGCGCGGCCTCGAATCGCGCGATGCACTCGGGCACCGTCCCCCGGTACGTGAAGTAATAAGCGACGAGCAGGTGTGCCAGGAAAAACTTCGGGTGCTTGGCCTTGAACGTCTCCCAGGCCGCGAGGCCCTTCGCGGCGTCCTCGTCCGACATTTCGAGGATCGCGACGAGCTCCGCGTCGCGGCCCGTGGTCCCGCGGACGGCCGTGACCGCCTCGTCGAACTCGCGCGTCGAATCCTCGTAATGGCCCTGCAGGGCGGCCGTCATGCCGAGCCAAACGTGCGGCCACGGATCACGAGGCGCCTTGTCGCGCACGGAGAGGAGCGCCGTCTCCGCGCCGTACACGTCCGCCTTGAGCAGGCTCTCGATCCCCCGCCGGAACTCCGCCTGCACGGCCGGATCCTGCGAGATCGTCGGGATGTCCTCGTCCTCGACCGGGGCGGCGGACGCGCTCGGCGCGACGTCCGCCGAGGGCTTCGACCCGGACGACCCCTTCGTACCGAGCCAAACCCCGACCCCGCCGAGCGACAGCGAAACGGCCCCGATCACCGGGAAAAGCCATCCGGGCCGCGAGGTCTTTTGCGCTGCAACGGTTTTTTCCTGGCTCACGGCCGCCGCGACTTTTTCCTCGGCCTCCCCTGCCCCTTCGGGCGGGCGCGGCGCGGCTGTCTTGCGTGATCCCGGCCCGGACGGGCGTTTGTCCCCGCCGGCCACGAGCGCCGCGACGTCGGCGTCGAGCGAGGAAAACGCGGCCGCGAGCGCCTTGCTCTTCACCACGTCGCCGCTCGCGTAATCGAGGTACTCGGCCGCGTTGCGATATCCATTGAAAAAAAGCGCGCGCTCCCGCTCCTCGCCGCCCTCGAACAGCACCCACGGGTGGAGCGACGCGAAATGGCCGTCCTTCCGCAGGTACACCCGGCCCGGCAGGATGTCCTCCCCCGCCTGCGCCGCGCCCTCGCGCTCGGACGCGAGGCCTTCGAGCCGCACAATCTGGGCCTTGCGGTCGCCGTCCGCCCCAATCTCCACCTTCTCCACGAACACCAGCATGGCGTCGGGCGGGAAAAACATCCCGGCGCGCCAGGCGGGCTCGATCGCTTCCAGAAAGACCCGCGCGGCCTCCTGATTGAACGCGTCGTTCCGCGTGGATCCGTGCCCGATGACCTTGTTCCGGTACGCCGGCAGGAGCGCGAGCAGCTTCTGCGCGTTCGTCGATTTCGGCGCCTGCCGGCTGTCGGTCCCGACCTCCGCGAGCAGCGCGTGCAGCGCGAGCAGCGCCGGATCCATGAGGCTGCCCGGCCGCGGCGGCATCGCCTTCACCCAGTGCCCCGTCGAGGGCATGCCGAGCGTGCTCACGTCCGCGGGCGGCTCGGCCGCCACCGTGAGGCGGATGCTCGCCTCCCAGGCGTAATACGAAGCGAGGTGCTTCCGGGTCGGGTCCGTGGCGTTGCGCGCGCGTCGAACGAGCGCCGCAATCGGCAGCGGCAGGGGCGGGGCGGCCATCGCCGGCCACGCTAGCACGGCAGGCCAGGGCCACGGAACGCGCTTTCGTAGTGCGCGCGGGCCGAGCCGTCGCTTCCGCCTTCCGCGCCCGGCCCCGTCCGGGTTACGATGATTGCTTCGAGGTCCTTGCCATGAAACGACGCGCGGATGGGCGCGAGGAAACCCGCGCGCCGCGCCTCTTGCGCCAGCCCTTTTATTGCGAGGAGAACGTCTGGCACCTCTGCCAGGAGCCCGCGCTCGTGGACAAGCGGCGCGACGTGGTGTTCATCTCGAACGCCGAACGCGCATGCCCCATGTGGTCGCAGAAAGCTGGCCGGGGCAAACCCATCGTGTGGGATTACCACGTCGTCCTGCTCGTCCGGGATCCGCCGGAGATCTGGGACGTCGACTGCACTTTCGGTGTCCCCCTGCCCGCGATGGAGTGGCTCCGGGGAAGCTTTCACCCGGGCGTGCCGCCGCCGTACTTGCCCTCGTTCCGCGTCGTCCCGGCCGATCTCTTCGCCCGGACGTTCGCGTCGGACCGCTCGCACATGCGCTTGCCGGACGGTACGTTCCGTAAGCCCCCGCCGCCATGGCCGCCTGTAGGTGCGGAAAGCGTCCCCTCGAACCTGATGTCGTTCGTCGACGTAACGCGGCCGTTCCACGGCGAAGTGCTCTCGCTCGCCGCGTTCGCCGCGCGCGTCGGCTAGCCAAGGGCCGCGGTGTCGGTATATGCTCCCGCCCGAGGCAGCTTGGGTCCCCCGTAGACACCGATGGGAACAGACGATCGTGACGACGGACGACGAGACTGGCCGCCCCCGAGCGCGGGGCCGCCGAGCGACGCCGGTCTGCGCGAGGCCGTCACCATGCTGCGGCGCCTGCGCGCCGGCGATCTCGTGTTCCCGAGCCGCGAGCGCGTCGGGCTCGTCGGCGAGATCCTCCGCGAGATCGAGGCCCTCGGAAGCAAGGTCCTCTCCGAGCGCAAGTCCGAGGACGAGCGGATCGCCACGCTGACGAACGTGGTCGTGCAGCTCGCAGCGCTGAACTTCGAGGCGCGCGCATCCATCAGCCCCGCACACGACAAGCTCGACGGGATCGCAGCCGGGCTCAACATGCTGCGCGAGGAGCTGCAGAGCTCGACGGTCTCGCGGACCTACCTCGACAGCGTCTTCGCCTCGATGGCAGACGCGCTCGTCGTCGTCGACGCGGCAGGGCTCGTGCGAACCGTGAACCGCGCGACGACGGAGCTCCTCGGCTTCAGCGAGCGCGAGCTCCTCGGCAAGCCCGTGAGCACGCTCTTCCTGGAGGAGCACGATCCCGCGCAGATCCTCGCGCTCCACGGGCACGAGATGCAGTGTTTGACGAAGTCGGGCGCGGTCATCGAGGCCTCGGTGTCGACCTCGCCGCTCCAGAACGGGAGCACGATCGAAGGTTTCGTCTGCGTGCTGCGCGACATCACGGACCGCAAGCGCGCCGAGGAAGAGCGCATGCGCCTCGAGGAGGCGATCCGCGCGAAGAACGATCTCATCCGGACGATGAGCACGCCGCTCATCCCGATCACCGACGACATCGTGGTCATGCCGCTCGTGGGCACGCTCGATCAGGAGCGCGCCGATCAGGTGATCGAGTCCCTCTTGCGAGGCATCGCAAAGGCCCAGCCGCGCGTCGCGATCCTCGACATCACGGCAGTGCCCGTGGTGGACGCGGACGTAGCAGGCGCGCTCGTCCGCGCGGCGCACGCGGCGCGTATGCTCGGCGTGGACGTGGTCCTCACGGGCCTGCGCGCCGAGGTGGCGAAGACCCTCGTCGACATGGGGCTCGATTTGCCCGGTGTCAGGACGTGCAGCACGCTGAAGAGCGGCATTGCGCTCTCGATGAACCGCAAGGCACAGAAGGCCGAGGCTCCCAGGAGAAGTTCATAATGGTTTCGAGCGACGTTCCGGGCGAGATAGAGACGCGAGGGGCCGTGCTGACGTACGACCCGCGCGGATTCGTCAAAAAGGTGACGAAAGACGGAGCGGAATACACGCTGCAGGACGCCGAGGAAGATTTCGAGGCGGCCAAGAAGCTCGGCGGCGGGCAGCCGCGCCCCCTGCTCGTGGACGAGCGGGGCCTGCGCGGCGCCGATCACGCGGTCCGCAAGTTCTGGGTGAGCCCCGACGTCCCGGCCGTCTGTAAATGCGTCGCGGTGATCACAGGCAGCTCGCCGGTCAGCAACATGATCGGCAACTTCGTGATCACAGTCTCGAAGCCCGCCGTCCCGACGAAGCTGTTTGCCTCGGAGCAGGCCGCAATGCCGTGGATCGAGTGGTTTCTCGACGACGAGCACGATAGCCCGCCGCCGTCGATCCGTTTTCGCTGAGGGGAGTTCATTTCACAGCGTATCGCCGGGGTTTCACCCCGGGCCCGACCAGGGGCTCTTCGCCCCTGGACCCGAACCAGGGCACAGCCCTGGACCTCAGGTACATCGACCGCGATGCGGTCGATGTAAAACGCGAAAGCCCCGGCCGCCCGTCATTGTGCCCGCCGCGTTTCCTCCGCGTGCTTTCGGGCCGCCGCAACGCAAGCCTCTCGTTTCATGAAAAACGCCGGCCAGGCGTCGCCCGAGGTGTCTTCGAAGACGAGCCCGGCGAGCGCGCGGTTGATCCGCGGGATTTCGGCGGAGACGGCGTCCACAGGGCAAGCCGCGCACGCGGGGAGCGCCTCGCCTTCGGCCGGCCCCCTCCGCCCCCGGGCGACCGCGATCCCAAAGGCATGGCCTGGCTCGTGGGAATGGAGCTTCGCCACGAGGCGCGTGCACCGCGCGCAGGCGCCCACACCGCCGTCGGCCTCCGCACACGAATGCTCCTCGAACACCATGCACACGGCATGCGCGGAGACACGCGTCGCGCCATAAAGGATCGCGTCGTCGCGAATCTCGAAGAGCGTGCCAGACGGAGACCACGCCGATCCGTACGCTGTCATCGATTCGGTTTTCTGGCCGCGCGCGTCTGTCTGTATCGTCCGATTGTGCGGCCCATATAAGGTAACGTTCCGGTCGAGCTCGAGATGCTCGAAGGAGCCGGAGCGCGCGAGCTTCGGGCGGCCCTCGCCGCCGTCTGTTGGAATCTCGGCATGGAGGGATTCGGGCTGCACCTCGAACACGACGCGCCGGCAGAGCCCCTGCGGCGCCGGAGCGTCGTGCTGGAGCAGCTCTTCGGGGACGAAAAGCGCGACCGTGGGGCCGGCCTTCAAAAACCTCGAAAAGTCCACCGGCGTCGTGCCGCTGCGAAGGTCCTTTAGCTCGGGCAGGTGCGCGCGGGCATAGGCGAGGCGCTCGGCCTCGGGGAGCGCCGCGATGCGCGCGAGCTCCGGATCCTCGACCGGGGTCACCTTCGGCGCGGCAAGGACAGCGGGTCCGGCATCGCCGCTGTCGGGCCCCGCTTCCGAGGGACCCGCGTCGTCCACGGGCGGCGCCGTGCCCCCCACGCCCGGAGACGGCGCGCCGGCGCACGCCACGACGGCGGCGGCCACGAGCGTGAGAGAGGCGAAGAGCGGCAAAAGGGAAGTACGCATGCCCGAGGCGGATGGTAACCCGGGCCGCCGCCAGGCGCGAGCAGGACCGACGTGCTCAGCCGGAGAAAAGCGCCTGCACGAGCTTGCCGAACCGGTTCACGAAAAAGCCGGCGACGGCGAGGAAGCCGATCGAGAGGAGAGCGACGCGCGCGGCGAGGGGTCGCGAAAAGGTTTGTCGCCGAAAGAAGGCCTTGATGCGCCCGGGCAAACGCACGGCGAGCTCGACGAGCGAGGTGCGAGGTTTTCCCGAGGTCGCGCGATTCCGCCCGGCGCGCCGGTACAAGAACGAGCCGAGCCCTGCAAAAAGCCCGAGCACGAAGGCGAACTTCAGCGGGAGCAGGAGATACGCCCGGACGAACGGGACGCGGGCGCGGACGACGGTGCCGGGGCCGACCCAGTACCGCACGTGCGATTTCTCCGTGTTCGTAGCGATGAGCTCGGTCCATGTGGGCGCGACGGCGGGGGCCGCGCGCTCTTCGCCCTCCTCGGATTCGTTCCAGCGGACGGCGCGCTTCAAATGCGGCGGCTTGTGCCAGCTCGCGGCTCCGGCATAGACTTCGGCGGGGACGTCGGTCCGGAGGTCGAGATATTCGTTGTGAGCCGGCAGGTAGAGCCGCCATCGCCATGCGGCCGCGCCGAGGTCGAGCGCGGGGAGCGCGAGCTCGGGCGCGCCGAAGAGGCCAAGCGCGGGCAGGCTCGATTCGAGTACGATGTCGAGCGTGATGGGCTCCTCGTGATCGGCGCCGCGCGAGCGCTGGAGCGGCAAAAGGAGTTTTCCGTCCTCGCCACGGCTCGGCCGCGCGGGCTCGCCGTCGAGGCGGACCGCGCGGACCTCGGTATTCGGCGGCAATCCGAGGGCGAGGCTCGGCCGCGAGGCATTGCGGAGGACGACACGGAGATCCGTGACGAGCTTGCCCTCGGCCGCGAGGACACTCGTGGCCTCGACGACGTCGATCGCGCCTTCTTCGAGCTCCTGCTCGGGCAAACGCTCGACGGAGAGGCCGAGCGCGGGCGACGCCGCGTGATAACGATAGGCGTCGAGAATCGGGCTCACCGCGCTTGCGCGCGCCTCGGTCGGGAGCTCGGGGACGGCGACGGCGACGAGGCCCTCGCGCGAGGTCTCGCCGATGCGCATCTTGCCTGGGACCTCGACGGCAAGCCAGCCATGCTCGCGCTCGACGCCGAGGCAATGCGGGAGGCGCGCCATCACGCGATCCTTGGCGCCGCCGCGCAGGCGCAGGCGGAGCGAGAGCTCGTAGGTGCCCTCGATCGGGAAGGCGGTCTCGCCGCGGAGGAGGATTCCGTCGTCTTTGCGTTCGGTCGTGGAATGGAACGCGCCCTCGCCCTCCGCGGAGACGACCTCGACGCCGTCCGGGAGCGCGACCTCGAACGATTGCATCGTGCCGCGTAGAATGGTGTAACGGACGACGGTGAAGAGCTCGACGGCGCGCTCGTCGATGCTGAGGAGCGAGACGGTCTCGGCGACGGCGCGCGCGGCACCCGGGGCCTCGACGCCGCCGACGTCGCGGAAGCCGACGACGCGGATCTCGGTCGTGGGCGCGAGCGTGGCGCGCGCGGTGGTGCCGCCGCGCTCGGCGCGGACCTCGCTGACGACGGCGCCGTCGAAGCGGGGCGAGAGGCCCTCCGAGGGGAGGCGAATCGCCACGCGGGTGCTCGGCGTGCGCGCCGATCGAAATGCGTATTCGATGGATCCGCGCCCGCCGCGCGGGCCCACGAGCAAGGAGAGCTCGACGGTCACGACGCCTTTGCGATCGGTGACCCAGACGTGATACCCGGGCCGGCGCGTGACGCCGATGGGCTCACCGTCCGCGGTGGCCGAGACGAGCGCGACGTCGTCGCCGACGAGCGGCACGAATTTGAGCCCGTCGCCGGCGAGCGTGACGACGAGTTTTTCCCGGAGCGCGAGCACGCCGCCCTCGACCTCACCCTCGTACGACGCGGCGCCGAGGACCACGGGCGCCGCTGCGAAGGTCGCGCGGGTGTTCCGAATACGCGCGGCGCGGCGGGCGAGCTCGCTGTATTCGGCGAGCGGCACGGTCGCGGTGCCGCCTTCCGCGGCAGGCTCGGCTTCGTTCGCCGCGGCCTTCGCTTCGCCCTCGGCCGGCGGAGGCGCGTTGAGCTTCATGACCTCGTCGAATTGCGTCGTGGGGGCCTTGGGCGATTCTTCCGATTCGGCCTCTTCGCCCTCACTCCCCTTCCCTTCCTCGCTGCCCTCGCTTTCGGCCGCCTGGTCCTCTTCGGACGCCTGTTCGCTGTCGCTCTCCTCGGCCACGGCGTGCGTGGCCACGAGCGACGAGAGCACGAGCAGGAGAAGCGCGAAAAAAGCACCCGATCGATTACGTTGCATGACGAGACCTCCGCCGCTCCGCGAGGCTCCGCAAGCGGAACCACGCGGCGGATAGCAGCACGAGCGCAGCCAGGGACAAGAGCGTCGGACGAAGGGCGAGCTCGCCGAGGAGCCAGGAAAAACCCGCGGCTGCGACGAGCCTGCGGGCCGTGATCGCCCGGAAGAGGAGCCACGGCGCGCGTGCAAAGGCGCGCGCGAGGCGGCGGACGCGGGGCCACGCGCGGCGCGCGAGCGCGAGGAGAAGCGCGAAATCGAGGCCCCAGAGGATCCGGCGGTGAATGCCGGGGACGAAATGGGCGAGGCAAAGGACGAGGACGAGCGTGGCGACGAGCGCAAGGACGGGCGCGCGGCCGCGGCGCCGGAGCGCGACGGCGGCCGCGACGAACACGGCCGCGAGCGCGCCGTGCCGGGCCCAAGAGAGCAGGCCGTTCGACGCGTAGACGACGGTGATCTCGGGGACTTCACGGCCGAGGAGGATGCGGCGGAAGCGATACCGCTCGCCGACGAGAGGAAACTCGGTCAGCGCGGCGAAGGGCTCGCCGCCGCCCGTGGCCTCGTCGTTGTAGATGGCGCGACGCTTCTGGAGGATGTTTTCGTATCCGCCCGCCGACGCGGTCGAGACGCCGAGCGCCGATTGCAGGTACCATTGCAACCGGCGGAACGGGTCGTATTTGATGCGGGACGCTTGCCGGAGGTTGCCCCGGAATTCGAGGGGCTCGTGCGAGGACGGGAAGTAGACGTGCCAGACCGCCTTCGTGGTGTCGACGTCGAGGCCCGGGAGGCGGAGTTTTTCCAGGCCAAACGCGCCGAGCGCGTGGAGGGGGCGCTCGTAGGCGACCTCGATGACGAAAAACGCCTCTTTCGTGGCCTCGGCGGCGGGGGGAATTTCGAGGCGCATGTCCTTCGCGAGGGCGCCGCTCTCCGGAAGGACGGCGCGGTTTTTCGCGACGATGCGCTGCCAGGCGGAGGGGTCGGCATAATAAAGGTTCGCGACGTCGCTCAGGGTCTCGCCGGCGCGCACGACGTGAATGCGCGTCTGATCGGCGGCGAGGCGCTCGCTCTGGCGGAGCGGCAAGAGGAGGCGCTGGCCGAGCAGGGCGGGACGTACCTCGCGGCCGTCGATGAACGAGCGCAGCGGGCGCGCACCCTCGGGCAAGGAAAGCTCGACGTATTGCCGGCCGTCATTGCGAATCCGAAGCGCGACCTTCGTGCGTTCGGTGCCGTCGCCGAGGACGACCGTGGACGCCGAGAGCTCGTCGACGACCGTGCGCGCGAGCTCGAGCTCGGGCAAGGGCGAGGCCGAGAGCACGATGCGCGGCGCTTTTTCGAATCGATACCCGAAGAGCACGGGGCCCGTGCCAAGCGCCTGGAGCTCCTCCGGAATCTCGCGTGGCGCGAGGCGCTCGGCGGCTTCGACACCGCGCGGATCCAGGCGCAATCCCGGTGGACCGAGCACGCCGAGCGAGCCCACGGTGGGAATGGGCGCGGACGGCAAGGGCATCACGAGCTCGATGGGCGCCTGCGGCTGGTTCGCAAGCTGGAAATCGACGCGGATCTGCGCCTCGTCGGCGACGAGGTGACGGAGGAGGACGACGAGGACGCGGCCGTCTTTTTCGGTGACGAGGGGATGCCATTGCAGGACGGCGTTCCCCTCGACGCGCAGGACCTCCACAGCTTGCGGCAAGGAGAGCCGGATCGTGTCGGTCTCGCCTTCGAGGACGTGGAGGTCGATCCGGCTCTGGCCGGTGACGAGGGCCTCGCTGACGCGGAAAAGCGTGTGCTCGCGGGCCTCGATGCGAGCCTCGCCGCGCGGCTCGCTCGCCTTGCTCTGTTTCCAGGACAAACGGAGCTCGCCGCTCCCGTCGAGGTGGCCCGTGACCACGGTATCGCCGCCTTGCTCGGTGAACGAGGCGAGCGCGCCGCCGGCGAGGGTCGGCGTGATGCCCCGCTCGGCAATGCGTGCTTCGAGCGCGACCGGGCCTCCCTCGGGGAGCGAAAGGTCGAGCGTGCGGGTGAATCGCTCGGTCTCGCGGCCCCAGTGGAAATCGACCGTGAGCTCGTGGCGGCCGGGTTGATCGAGCGGGAGGGCATATCGCTCGCCGTCCTCGAGCAGCGCGGCGGGGTCGCCGTCGAGCGTGACCTCGCCGAGGACGGCGCGATGATCGAGGACGGGGACGCGTACGGGGCCGCCGCCGGGCAAGACGTCGAAGCGGGCGACGAGGCGGCCGGTCCAGAGGCCTTTGCGGAAGCGGCCCTCGATTCGTCGCGAGACCCAGAGCACGCCTTCGGCGGCGCGATGCGGGGGCGCGGGCGCGGCGAGCTGGTCTTCGAGAGCGCGCCACCGTGATAACGGTAGAGTTATGGTGCCTTTGGATTCTTTCGATTCCGGCGGCGCGGCGGCTGCGAGGGCGCCGAGGCCGAGGACGAAGAAAAACACCGCGAGAAAGAGGATGGCGTCACGCGGGCGTCGCATGGGGGCGCAAAACGCCGAACGAACGAGACGCATTCCAGGGACGAACCTTGACAGGCGAACGGGCCGGCGACTACTCCTGCCCTCGCGAGCGCGCAGCGCCGCCGGAGGAGCCCATGCAAATCGTCACGAGCGCTTATCTCGAAGGAAACTGGGGTCCGGTGCACGACGAGCTCGACGTGCCGAATTTGCAGGTGATCGGCGAGATCCCGCGGGATCTCCGGGGCACGTTCGTGCGCAACGGCCCGAACGCGCAGTTCGCGCCGATCGGGCGGTACCATTTTTTCGACGGCGATGGAATGATTCACGCGGTGCGCATCGAGGACGGCCGCGCGTCGTACCGAAACCGCTGGGTCCGCACGAAAGGATTTCAGTTCGAGCGCGAGGCGGGCCGGGCGCTCTGGACGGGCTTCGCGGAGCCGCCGAACGTGGCCGAGCCGCCGCACGGGATGATCTACAAGAACGTGGCGAACACGGCGTTCGCCCTCCACGGGTCGCAGCTCTATGCGACGTGGGAAGGCGGGCCGCCGCACGAGATTCGGTTGCCTGCTCTGGAAACCGTGAGGATGGTCGATTTCGACGGGCGGCTCGACCACCCGTTCACCGCGCATCCGAAGGTGGACGAGGTGACGGGGGAGATGGTGTTTTTCGGGTACACGCTCTGGCTGCCGTACATCAAATACGGGGTCGTGGGGCCGGATCGGCGGCTCGACCATTACGTGCAGATTCCGCTCGACGTGCCCGTGATGATGCACGATTTCGCGATCACGGAGCATTATTCGATCCTGCTGGACCTGCCCTACACGTTCCGGATGGAGCGCATGGCGCGTGGCGAGGTGCCGCTCGCCTTCGAGAAGGATCGGCCGAGCCGGTTCGGGATTCTGCCGCGGCGGGGCGATGCCTCGCAGGTGCGCTGGTTCGAGCTGCCTGCGTGCTTCATCTATCACGTGTGGAATGCTTACGAGGAGGGCTCGCGCGTGGTGCTGCTCGCGAGCCGGCTCGCGCACACCGACGTGATGGGGCATTCGCCCGAGCAGGCGAAGCGCGATTACGACGGCGGGCGCGCGTGGCGATTCACGTTCGATCTCGAGACGGGCGAGGCCAAAGAGGAGCAGCTCGACGATGCCCAGGCGGATTTCACGCGCATCGACGACCGGCTCGCCGGAAGGAAAAACCGGTTTGGCACGGCCGCGCGTTTCGTGCCGGGCGCGGATCTGCCTTGGATCGATGGGGTCGTGCAGTACGACTTCGAGAAGGGCCGGAGCGATACCCACGTGTTCGGGAAGAATCGCTTCGGCGGCGAGATGGTGTTCGCGCCGCGGGAAGGCGCTACGCGCGAGGATGACGGGTACGTCGTGGGGTTCGTGCACGACGAGGGGACGGGGGAATCCGAGATGATCGTGCTCGACGCGCGGGAGATCGGGCGCGGGCCTTTGGCGCGCGTGCGCATGCCGCGGCGCGTGCCGTACGGGTTCCACGCGGCATGGGTGTCCGCGTGAAGCGACGTCAGTAGCGGGGGATGCTCGGGTCGATCTCGCGCGACCAGGCGTCGATGCCGCCGCGGAGGGAGGCGACGCCGGGCAGGCCCATGCGCTCGAGCAGCGCGGCGGCCGAGAGGCTCCGCACGCCGTGGTGGCAGTAGGCGACCACGAGCGCGCCCGGCGGGGGCTCGATCTCGTCGGCGCGCTCCGTGAGCTCGTCGAGCGGGACGAGCACGCTGCCCGGCAGCGCCGCTCGTTCGTGCTCCCACGGCTTGCGCACGTCGATCAGGTAGACGGGTTTGCCCGCGGCGATCGCATCGGCGAGCTCACGAGGAAGAATTTGGGACACCAATGTTTGGTGCTCCAACCGCAGCCGCGGCGAAAGCCCCCTCTCCCGTCAGGGAGAGGGGGTTGGGGGATGAGGGAGTGTTACGGGGAGAGGAAGAGGAAAGAGTGGCGAGAGGAAGAGCGGCCGAGACCGATCAGTTGGTCTTGGCGCTCGCCGAGGCGGTCACGCTGACGCTCGCCTTGACGTTGAGGTCGATCGAGCTCGTCGCGTTCGCCGTCGCGTCCACGCCGGCCTTCACGCACGCGAGGGCCTTGCCGCCCGCGTCGCCGACCACGTCGATCATGCCCTTGCCCGTCTTCACGAGACCCTCGGCGCCGACCTTGATCTTCGCGCCCGAGCCCGCGGAGAGCTTGATGATGCCGGGCAGGTTGCGGCTCAGCGCGGCGACGAGCTTCTGCACGTCGGTGTTCACCTTGCCGTTCGCCACGACGCGCACGGCCGGCGGATCGCACTTCGCCGTCGCAGCCGCGCGGTTCGTGCAGCTCTGCTGGCACTCCACGTCGACCGTCGGGGGCTTGAACTCACCCGAGCACTTCGGCTCCTTGTACGCGACCGAGCAGCCGCCCGAGCAGCTACCCTCGCACTTCGCCTGACCCTTCACCTCGCACGCGGCGGAGCAAGAGCCCGAGCAGGTACCCGAGCAGGTGCCCTCGGCCTTCGCGTCGCACTTGCCCTCGCACTGACCGGCGCACGCGCCGCTCGCCTGCTTGCCGTCGCACTTGCCGTCGCACTTGCCGCCGCAGGTGCCCTTGAAGCCGGCCTCGCACTTGCCCGAGCAGCTCGCCTTGCACGTGCCCGTGCACTGCGCGCCCGCCTCGATCGAGCAGGTGCCCTTGCACTGCGCGTCGCACGAGCCGCTCACCTCGCCGCCCGAGCAGCTCGCCTCGAGCTTGCCCGGCTCGATCGGCGAGCCGCAGGCATCGAGGCACTTCGCCATGCCGTCGACGTCCGCGTAACACTTGGGCGGGTCGAACTCGATCGAGATCTTCGCCTCGGCGTTCGCCGCGAGCATCGACTTCACCTTCGCGGCGACCGCGGTGCAGACCTTGTCCGCGCCCTTGCCCCCGCCGGCCTCGGCGCGGAGCTCGTCGTCCTTCATGCCGAGGTCCTTGCCGAGCGCTCCGCACGAGGTGATGAGGCCCTTCTCGAGGTCGACGACGGTCTTGTTCACGTCGTACGAGACCTGGAGGAAGGACTTGATCTTGCCCTGGACCTTCGCGTCGCCCTTGATGGCGAGGGAGCCGAAATCGCCGGTCTTGAACTCGTCACAGCCCTTCGCGGCCTCCATGCCCTCCGTCACGGCGTCGGGAACCTCGACGCCGCCGACACCGGGGATCTTGCCGCCGCAGTTCGCGAGGAGCGGCGAGGCGATGCCGAGCACCACGATGGGCATGGAGAACAACTTCCAACGACTGACGCTCATCTGACTAACCCTCCGGCACCCGGGGCGGGCGCCTCTCTTTGTGCGGGGGCGCTCTGCGCCATGCCGCCTGTCACTACCGAGTGGCAGGTCCCGCAAGCGGAACTCACCAGGCGAAGAGCTGCCTGGACGCTCCGCGTCGATCCCTCCCAGCACGAGGGCCCTTCTGCCCTAGTCTCGTCGGGCTGTAAAGACCGTTGGATCGCCCGGGCTGTGCTGAGGTCTCTAGCGTTTGCGTGCGGGCTTCGTCACGGACGCAGCCGATTTGGTCGGGGCGGACACAGGCGGCGCGGGCGGCGGGACGACGGCCGACATGCCGGGGAGCATGGGCTGTCGCGAGAGGGCCGCGGGGGGTTGTTCGCTGTCCGGGGCGGCTTCGTCGAAAGGAAGCGGGAGCTGCGCGAGGGGGCGGGCGCCGACGGTGGGGCCGCCTTGTTTTTCGAAGAGCGCCTGCTCGCGGGCGAGGTCGGCGTCGATGAGGTCCTGGTTGTCGTACGCGAAGGAAAGCGCGTCGAGGATGCGGGCCGGGCCGAGGTTCGGGTAGCGGCGCAAGAGGGTCTCGACCGAGGCCCCGCCGCGGTGCCAGACCCAGAGGCGCCGGACGGGCACCCGCGATCCCTCGACGTGGGGGCTGCCTGCGAGGATCCTCGCGTCGCAGCGCACGTGCGGATGAGGGACCCGAACGCGCGGGAGGCTTGCGTCTGCCATACGTGCCGAGAGGGTAGCCAGGGCCGCGCCGGTAGCAAAGATATCAACCAACGGATGCGTCCTCCGCCGCGCCGGACGGGGCTCTGGTAGCCTGCCCCGCGGGACGGGGAGTCCCGCGAGGGAGGAACGCATGTCGTTTTCCGAGAACGTCGGCAGCGGCGAGGAAAACCCGCTCCGCGAGGGCATGCCCGACGAGCGAACGGTGCGGCCCGCAGCCGTCGTGATCTTCGGGGCATCCGGGGACCTGACGCGGCGCAAGCTCCTGCCGGCGATCTACAACCTCGCGCTGAGCCGGCTCCTGCCGGGTGGGTTCGCGGTGGTCGGCGTCGCGCGGCGGCCGAAGCCGGAGTTCGGCCACGAGATGCGCGAGGCGGTGGCGAAGTTCTCGCGCAGAAAGCCGCTCGACGAGGCAACGTGGAGCGAGCTCGAGAAGGGCATGGCGTACGTGCAAGGGGACTTCAACGATCCCGCGACGTACGCGCGGCTCGCCGCGGAGCTCGGGCGGCTCGAGGTCGAGCGGGGGACGGGGCAAAACCGGGTGTTTTACCTGGCGGTCGCGCCGACCGAGGTGCCCGCGATCGTGCGCGGGCTCTGTGACGCGAAGCTCGTCGTGCCCCCCGCGGACGGGCCGGACGCGAGCTACCAGCGGGTCGTCGTGGAGAAGCCGTTCGGCGAGGATCTGGCGAGCGCGCGGGCGCTGAACAAGGACCTGCTCGCGTGCCTCGACGAGCGGCAGATCTACCGGATCGATCACTACCTCGGGAAGGAGACGGTGCAGAACCTGCTCGTCTTCCGGTTCGGCAACACGATCTTCGAGCCGCTCTGGTCGCGGCAGCACGTGAGCCACGTGCAGATCACGGTGGCCGAGGAGCTCGGCGTCGAGGGGCGCGGGAAGTTCTACGATCAGACCGGCATCACGCGCGACATCGTGCAGAACCACGCGCTGCAGCTCCTCACGATGGTGACGATGGAGCCGCCGTCGTCGTGGGACGCGGACGCGGTGCGCGACGAGAAGGTCAAAGTGCTGCGCGCGCTCCGGCCCATCCGCGGGCGTGAGGTGCTGGAGAAGACGGTGCGCGCGCAGTACACGGCGGGCACGGTGCGCGGCGACAGGGTGCCCGGCTATCGCGAGGAGCCGGACGTGGATCCGAACTCGAAGACGGAGACGTACGTCGCGATGTCGCTGCGGATCGACAGCTTCCGCTGGGGCGGCGTGCCGTTCTACCTGCGCTCGGGCAAGCGGCTCGCGAAGCGCGTGGCCGAGGTGGCGCTGCACTTCAAACCGCTGCCGCACAGGCTCTTCCGCGACGGGCCGCAGGGCACCGATGGCGGCCCGCCCCCGAGCATCCGCCGCGGCGACGACGAGCCGAACGTGCTCGTGCTGCGCATCCAGCCGGACGAGGGGATCGCGCTGCGCTTCGCCACGAAGGTGCCAGGCGGCGGGATGACGATGCGCAACGTGGCCATGGACTTCCGCTACGGGACGGCGTTCGGCTCGAGCACGCCCGAGGCCTACGAGCGGCTCATCCTCGACGCGATGCGCGGCGACGCGACGCTGTTCACGCGCGCCGACGAGGTCGAGGCGCAGTGGGGCTTCATCGATCCGATCCTCGCGGGATGGCGCGATCAAGACGCGCCCGTCGCGACCTACGAGGCCGGGAGCTGGGGGCCGCGGGAGGCGGATCGGCTGCTCGTGCCGGGCGACAAGTGGAGGAAGCCGTGACGGCGCTCCCGGTCGGCGAGGCGCTCGCGCGGATCGAAGGGGAGCTCGCGTCCTTCTGGTCCTCGCCGGACGAGCAGGCGGGCGCGCCGATGACGAAGGTGCGCTCGTCCACGATGAGCTTCGTGTTCCTCGCGGCGCCGTCGGAGATCGAGCACGCGCGCGCGACCACGGACGCGCTCGCGGACACGCACCCGGGGCGCGCGTTCGTGCTGACGAGCGACGGGCGTCTCGCGCCCTGGGAGGTGAGCTACGACGTGCGCGCGGCGTGCAGGCTCGACGCGGGAACGCCGATCTGCTTCGACTGGATCGAGATGACGTTCGGCGCGATGGCGTGCGAGCGCGCCGGCTCGGTGGTGGCGGCGCTCGCGCTGCCGGAGGTGCCCGTCGTCGTGGAGATCGGTCGCGGGGCGCCACGCGCGCTCTTGCCGTCGCTCTTGCCGCGGGCCGATCGGCTCATCGTCGACTCTGCGCACACGAGCGTCGCGCGGATCGCGGAGATGCTCCACACGTCCACGGCGCCCGTCGGCGATCGTCAGTTCGTCCGGACGTACCAGTGGCGTGAGCTCGTGGCGCGGTTCTTCGACGACGCGCGGCCTGGGCTGGGATCGATCCGCGAGGTCACGGTGGGGCGGACGCCGGGCGGCGCGACCGAGCCTGCGGCGCTCTTCCTCGGCTGGCTCGGATCGCGGCTCGGCTGGGGCTTCGAGGCGCGGGATCGGGCGCGGGATCGGCACGGCGAGCCAGTGCGGATCACGCTGCGCGACGATCCGCGGGAGGGCCTTCCGCCGGGGCAGATCACGGGCGTGTGGATCGAGACCTCGATCGAAGGACAGCCGCTCTCGCTCGCGTGCGTGCGCGACCGGGAGAACCCGAAGCAGGTCGCATGGACGCGGCGCGGGGCGCGCGTGACCTCGCACGAGCACGCGCTCGGCTACCGGGACGAGGCGTGGGTGCTGGTGAAGGCGCTCGATGCAATGGAGGGCGATCGGGTCCTCAGGGATGCGCTCGTTCTCGGGGCGCAATGGAGTGAGCGATGAACAGGACAGCCGACGCGCGTTACATCGTCATCGATGCCGCGGACGAAGAAACGTTCGTGCAAAACGCGGCGACCAGCCTCGCGACGTTGATCAAGGCGGCGGTGAAGGAGCGCGGGACGGCGAGGGTTGCGCTCTCGGGCGGATCCACGCCGCGTCCCGTGCACCGGAGGCTGGCGGAGATGGAGCTGCCGCTCGATCGGATCGACTGGTTCTGGGTGGACGAGCGCGCCGTGGATCCGGCCTCGCCGCGCTCGAACTACGGGATGGCCTACGCCGATCTCGGACTCGATCGTGCCCCGGCGGGCCGCGTGCATCGGATGGAGGCGGAGGATCCGGATCTCGCAGCGGCCGCGGCGCGGTACGAGGCGCTCCTCCGGCGTACGTTCGGCGTGACGAGAGCGGTCGCGTTCGACGTCATGACGCTCGGCATCGGGGACGACGGGCACACGGCGTCGCTCTTCCCGGGGATGGGCGCGACCGCGATCGACGATCGGCTCGTGGCGGCGATCCCGGCGCAGCCGGACAAGGGCCTCGAAGCCCGGCTCACGCTCACCGCGCCGGTGCTCTGCGAGGCGCACTGGGCCATCTTCGTGGCTCGCGACGAGCAAAAACGGCAGCCCATCGCGGCAGCATGGATGGACGGGCCCGAGGAGGAGGTGCCCGCGCGCGTGCTCCTCCGAGCGCGGGGTCAGGTCATCTGGTTCCTCGAGGGGATGAGCGAGATCCCGTAGCTTGCTTTCCCGCCCGGAACTTCGTACGGGGCAAAGGTCATCATGAAGAAGCGCGGTGGGACCGGATCGATCCTCGTCGGCGACATCGGGGGCACGCGGACGCGGCTCTCGCTCTACGACGGCCTCGGGAAAAAGTTGCTGCTCGAAGCAGTCTTGCCGAGCCGCGAGCACGGGACGTTCGAGGAGATCGCGCGGAGCTTCCTCGCGAGCGCCGATCATCCGCACCCGTCCGTCGCGGTGCTCGGCGTGGCCGGGCCGATCCGGGATCGCGTCGCGACCGTGACGAACCTCGCGTGGCGGCTCGACGAGGTGAAGCTCGCGCGCAGCCTGTCGCTCGATCGCGTGGTCCTCGTGAACGATCTCGCGGTGGCGGCACGCGGTTGCTTGCATCTGCCCCCGGACGTCGCGGTGCCGCTCGGCGACACGCGGCCGAAGCCGAAGGGCAACCACCTGGCCGTGATCGCGGCCGGGACCGGGCTCGGCGAGGCGCTGATCGTATGGGACGGGGCGAAGCACCTGGTGCTGCCGACCGAGGGGGGTCACACGGATTTCGCGGCGCGCGACGCGGTCGAGGCCGAGTTCTTCGCGTTCCTGTCGAAGCGGTTCCCGGACCACGTGAGCTACGAGCGTGTGCTCTCGGGCGACGGGCTCGGCGCGCTCTACGATTTCTTCGTGGCCCGCGGCGGGCGCGAGACGAAGGCGAACGAGCGGCGGCTCGAGGAGGGCGATCGGAACGCGACGATCGCGGAGCTCGGTTTGTCCGGCGCGTCGAAGCCGGCCGCGAAGGCGGTGGACCTCTTCGCCTCGATTTACGGCGCCGAGGCGGGAAACCTCGCCCTGAAGCAGCTCGCGCTCGGGGGCGTGTTCGTGGCGGGCAACATCGCGCGGCACATCGTGCTTTCGCGGCGGGAGCAATTCCTGGAGGGTTTCCGCCAAAAGGGGCGGTTCGCCGGGCTCATGGCGCAGATCCCGGTCGCCGTGGTGACGGATCCGCTGGTCGGCGTGCGCGGCGCGCTCGCCATCGCGAAGGATCTGGTCGGCGACGGCGAGGCGCCCCCTGCCCGCCCGAAGCGCGTCGCGCGGCGCAAGCGTTCGTCCAAATAGAACCAGCCCGCGTCACGGCGGCGCGGCGGGCCAGTCCTCCGCGGTGACGGCGAAGAGCAGGTGATCCTGCCAGGCGCCGGCGATCTGGAGGTAACGCGCCGCGCGGCCCTCGTGCTGGAGTCCGCACTTGCGGGCGACGGAGAGGCTCGCGGCATTCTGCGGCATGATGGCCGCCTGGATGCGGTGCAGGCCGAGCTCGCGGAAGGCGACGTCGAGCGCAAGCTTTACACCCTCGGTGGTGAAGCCTTGTCCATGGTGCTCGACGTCGACCCAGTAGCCGAGGGCGGCGCGCTGGAAGATGCCTCGGAACACCTGGGTGAGGGCGACGCGGCCGATGACGGGCCCGTCCTCGCCGAGGGTCATGCAGAATCGGTAGTGGCGGTCGGCGCGGATATCGCGTCGATCGCGCAGAATGCGGGCGCGCGCGAGCGGGACGTCCAATTCGTCGGGGCCGGGGACGGGCACCCAGGGCCTCAGGAATTCGATCGACCACGAGCGAATCTCGACGATGCGGGGCGCATCCGAGACGCGGGGCGCGCGGAGGGCGACGCGCTTGCCCCGGAAGACGGCGCGGAGGGAGAGCATGGGCGCAGCATAGCGGAACCGAACAACGCAGCGGGAACGGAAGCACGAACACTGCGGGCGGCAGCAGCCGAAAATGCCGAAGCATTTCCTCGATTTCACCATTGGTGCACGGGCCTTGCGCCATGCTTTGCGAATCGTTTGTCCAATGCTTGCACATCCAACGATTCTGCACCGCGACGCTCGACGGAGGCGCGGGACCAGGGCATGATGACTGCGCGGCGGACGAATTCCTATGTCCGCGTCGAAAAACATGGCCATTCGCTCGTTCACGCCCGTGCCATTCCTCGTCCGCCGGCCTCTGGCTCCCGCGTTCGTCGGGCGCTCACGCGAGCTCGAGCTCTTGCACGCGGTGCTGCGCGGGGAGGAGCGCGCGATTGGTATCTGCGGGCGCTCGGGCGCGGGAAAGACGGCGCTCGCGCTCGCTTATGCGAATCAATACCGACACGCGTATCCGGGCGGCGTGTATTGGGTCGACGCGCCTTCGGGCTGCGACGAGGGATTCGCGGCGCTCGCTCGGGCGATCGGACTGCGCGTGGAGGGTCCTCTTTCCGATCGGCGGAGGCAGCTCGTTCAGGCGTTCGCCAAGGCTTTGCACCGGCGGCCGGACGCGCTGCTCGTGATCGATGGCGTGCCGGACCCCGCCGCGCTCTCGGCGCGCGTGCTCGGGTTCGTCCCGGCAGAACTCGCGTGCAGGCTCCTGTTCACGATGCGCGCGCCGCCGGGCAACCTCCTGCTCCCCACGTTCGAGCTCGGCCCGCTCGCGGAGGAATCGAGGGTCGAGCTCCTGCTTTCGGGACTGGAAAAGCCCGACGCGGCGGAGGTGGAGCAGGCGCGAAGGATTTGTCGGGCGCTCGCGCTCGATCCGCTCGTGGTGTCGATCGCGGCGGGCTGGCTCGCACGAAAGCCCGGGCGTTCGGCCGCGGATCTCGCGGAGCGGCTCGCGGGCGCGGACGTCGCAAAGGCGCGCGCGGTCGTTATGCAGCTCGGCTGGGACGACGTGCCCGAGGGTGAGGCGCGAGAGCTCGTCGCGCTGCTCTCGATGTGCGGCGGACAGGAGCTCGTGCCAGCGGCGCGGCTCGCCTGGCTCGCGGGGCGAAAGCCGGGAGAGCCGGCCCTTGCGGCGGTCCGGGCGCTCGCGGCGACGAACCTCGTCGACGTCGACGAGGCCGGGGGAGCGCGGCTCTGGCCCGACGTGCGGGCGTTCGTGGAGGGCGTGCTCGATCCGGTTTTTCGGGACGAACTTCGCACGGCGGCGGCGTCGTCTCTGGGACGGGCGCTCGGCGACGTCGGCAACATCGAGAGCGAGATTGCCGAGCGGGGTATCGCGGCCGTGCTCGCGGACGTGCGGGCGTCTTCGGCGTGGGCGGCGGGGGTCCGAGGGGTCGCGTCGATGCGCGGGGCGCTCGACCTCGAGGCGAACGCGCTGCTCGGCTGGGACGCGGCGCGCGAGCCAGCGTTTTTCCTGCAGCAGCTCCGGGCGCGGGCCGAGGAGCTCGAAGCGACGAAGCTCGCCACGGCGCTCGAGGGAGCCCTGACGGCGCGGCGTTCGCCGTGGATCCGGGTACGGGCGAGGACGAGCCGCCGCGGCGAGGCCTCGGCGCGGGTGCTCGAAGGGCATGCGGCGAAGGTGAACGCGGTCGTGGTCACACGGGACGGGCGCCTCGCGCTCTCGGCGTCCGACGATCGGACGGTGCGCGTGTGGGATCTCGACGCCGGACAGGCGCTCTTCGTGCTGACCGGGCACGTCTCGCCCGTCCGCGGGCTCGCCGTCTCGACGGACGGGCGGACGGCCGTCTCGGGGGCGGCGGATGGCTCGCTTTTCGTGTGGGACCTCGGGACGGCGCGGGTGACGCGGCAGCTTCGCGGGCATACGGGCACCGTGCACGCGGTGGCCCTCGCGGAGGGCGCGGGCACGGTCGTGTCGGCGTCCGAGGATGGGACAGCGCGCGTGTGGAGCCTCGCGACCGGCGAGCTCGTCCGGACGCTTCACGGGCACACGGGCGGCGTGCAGGGCGTGGCGGTGACGGCGGATGGTCGGTTCTGCCTGTCGGCGGGCGACGACGCGACGCTGGGGCTCTGGGAGGTCGAGACGGGGCGCCTCGGGAAGGCGCTCGACGAGCCGGCTTCGCCACGCGCGGCCGTGTCGATGAAGGCGGCGGGCCGCGTCCTCGTGGCGGCCTCGCACGAGGACGCCGTGCTTTGCTGGGCGCCGCTCGATGGCAGCCCGCCCGAGCTTCTGCCCGGGCACACCGACGGCGTGACGAGCGTCGGCATGACCCCGGACGGGCGCTTTCTGGCCTCAGGATCGTGGGATCGCACGGTTCGCGTGTGGGATCTCGACGCGCGGATCCCGCTCGGGGTCTTGCACGGCCACGCGCAAGGCGTGCAAGCGGTGGCGCTCTCGCAGAATGGGCGGACCGTGGTCAGCGGCGGGGAAGATCGCACGGTCCGCGTGTGGGATCTCGGCTCGCACGTGGCGCCCGGGGTCTCGGAGGGGCATCGCGAGCGGGTGAGCGCGCTCGCGGCGACGCCGGACGGGTCGTTCGTGGTGTCGGCCTCGTTCGACGACACGCTGCGCATCTGGGACGCGCGGCGCGGCGAGCTGCAGGGCGTGCTCCAAGGGCACGTGTTGTGGGTGCACGGCGTGGCGGTCACCCCGGACGGGCAGCGCGTGCTCTCGGCGTCGGTCGACGGCTCGCTCCGCGTGTGGGACGTCGCGACGGGGCAGCTCACGTGGGTGATCTCGTATCTGCCGGGGCGTGGGCCGGGCACGATGTCCCTCGGGCGCTCGGGCGTCCCGCTCTGCGCGCCGCTGCTCGTGAACGACCGGGCCACGATGGTGATCACGAAGAGCCAGGAGGGGCCGCTCGGCGCGTGGGACCTCACGGAGGGGCAGCGGGTGCGGACCTACACGACGACCAGCGGGGATCCGCTCTGCGCCGCGCGCGTGGGGAATCGGCTCGCGGCGGGGAGCGCCGAGGGGCAGGTCGCGCTCTGGGACGTGAGCTCCGGGGCGCAGGTCGGGGAGCTCGTCGGGCACGAGGCGGCGGTGCGGGCGGTTGCGTTCTCGCCCGACGGCGGGTTTTTGGTGAGCGCGTCGGAGGATCACACGATCCGGGTCTGGGATCTCGGCGCGGGGCGCGTGGTCCGCGTCCTCGCCGGGCACATGGCATCCGTGGGTGCCCTCGCGTGGCTCGGGGATTCTCGACACCTCGTGAGCGCCTCGGAGGACCGGACGATCCGCGTCTGGGATCTCGCGGGAGGAATGCCCGTCGCGCGGCTCGTGGTGCGTGATCCGGTGGAGGCCCTGATCGCGGGGCCGGGGGGGCGTTCGATCGTGGCGGGAGACCGCGCAGGGCACGTGCTTTTCCTGGAGCTCGAAGGAGCGAGCTGAGCGGTCCACGATGGCCCCTGCGGTCCCTGTCGAAACCTCACATTTTCTTCGGTAGCCGCTCCGCCGAGACATTTCGGTATGTGGCCCCTCTTCCTCCCCGCAACCCGTTCGCGCCGGAGCAAGCTTGGCTCTACGCGTACACCGCCGCCTCTCTTCGCCGGCGCCTTCGCCGCATGGGCATCTCACGCGAGGACGCGAAAGATCTCGTCCAGCATGCCTTCGTCGTCGCCCTCGAGCGCTGGCACGAGGTGGAGAACGCCCCCGAGGGGCGGATGCGCGCCTGGCTCGACAGCATCACCTGGCAGCTAGGCCAGAACTTCCTCCGCCTGAGCCGCCATCGGTACGAGCAGCTCGGGCACCGCGGGCTCGCGCTCGCCGCTGCGCCCGGATCCTACGCGGACGAACGAGCGCACGCCGCGCGCCTCGTCCGCGCGGCCCTCGGTCCCATGACGGACGAGGATCACGCGCTGTTCGTCGCTTCTTTTCTGGAGGACGCCACGCTCGATGAGCTCGCGCTGCGGTTCGGGATCACCCGCAATGCGGCCTTCCGCCGGATCACCACGCTCGAACGTGTGGCGCGCGCCCGCGTCGAGCGGCTATCGCCCCGGTGAACGCCCGCCGCGCGCGTAGCAGCAACGAAAGCCGAGGTGGTAGTTCACGTGGAACGCCTTCCGGATCGGCTGCACGTGCCAGCGGGGATCGTGCGCGCAGTGGTCCGAGTACACCTCGCGTCGTGGCGGCTCGTCGAGCCTGCGCGCCACGTCGACGTAGAAAAACGCGCTGCCCTTGAGCTGCGAGACCACCTTGTTCTCCTCGGGATCGAAGCGCGTCATCGCCTCGGCCACGTTGCCGTGCTGATCGAAGACGCCGAACCGCGAGCGGCACCGCGGGTACGAGCCCGACGGCTCGGTGTTCGTCGCGCACGTGGCCCAGGTCGTGTCGATCGTCCGTGGATCGCAAGGTTTATCCGACCACTTCGCCGCGGGTTTGTTGGTGTTGCAAATGTCGAGATCGAGCTCGCTCCCGTACGCGTAGGTGCTCGGCTCCCCTCCCCCGGGATCGCCGCGGCAGCCGAGGACCCACTCGTCCTGCGTGCAGAGGCGCTTTCCTTGCAGCTCGCAGAGCGCCGCGGCGTGGGCCGGCGGCACCCACACCATGGGCAGCTCGCAGGGGCGGTTCGGATACTCGAAGACGTCGACGCAGACCTTTGCCTTCTCGGGATCGCCGCCCTCGTACACCGGCACCATGTTCTCGTGCCCGCCGCACGCCTCGCGTTGCGCCTCCGTCTGCAGCGTGATCCCGCGTAGCCCTTCGAGGCATTGCGCCCGCGATATCACGTGCCGCGCGAGCGCGGGGTTGCCCTGGTTCGTTTGTCCGGGTCCATCGGGGCCCACATATCGCCGCAAGAACTCGCCCGGATCACGCTTGCGCCATTTCTTCCCCGGCGCGATCGAGATCAACGCGAGCAGTTCTTCCTGGGTCGTGTGGTGGAGCGGTCGATCGTCGACGACGCCCGCGTCTGACGCATCCGGCGCCTCGCCCGCGTCGTCTCGCTTCTCGCTCGCCGCAAGGGCCCCGCCCTCGGGCACCGGCGCGGCCGAAAGCACGGCGGATGCGCTCGGGCTAGGCGGCGCGGGTTTTACTTCGTCGTTCGAGCTTGCCTTGCAGCTTGCGAGCGCCGCCAGGACGACGACCAGGACGAACCACCGGACGGGCACGGGCGCGCACGATAGCAGGTCTCGGGACGAACGGAGATGCTCGGACGAACGAGGACGCGCGCGCCGCGCCCCGCGGCAACCTGCCGCGGCCTTTGCGCTCGACTGCGGCAACTTTGCCGTTGAAAAGGGCGCAGGGCACCCCTTACATCTTTCTCGTCACCGTGGATACCTCACCCCTCGGCGTCCCCTACTATCCCACGAACGATTTCGGCCCTCTCATGAAGGGCCTGGTCATCGGGGGACTCGGCATCTTCCACGTCTTCCTCGCGCAGTTCGCGATCGGCGGCGGCGTGCTGATGACGTATTTCGAGTGGCTGTCCGGCAAGGGCAAACTGCCGTCTGCCCGGCGGTTCACGAGCGGCTACTTCAAGGTCCTCGTGCTCGTGAGCTTCGTCGTCGGCGCCTTGACCGGCGTCGGCATGTGGTTCACCTCGATCCAGACGAGCCCCCGCACGATCGGGCTCATGGTGGACACGTTCCACTGGGTATGGGCCACGGAGTGGACGTTCTTTTCGCTCGAGGTCATCGCCGGGTATTGCTTCTACCGGTATGGCGATCGCCTCGACGGGCGCTCGCGCCTCTTCTTGCTCGGGCTCTACACGACGGCGGCCTGGTTCAGCCTGTTCTGGATCAACGGCATTCTCTCGTGGCAGCTCACGCCGGGCGCCTGGCTCGAGAGCGGCAATCTCTGGGCCGGCTTCTTCAACCCCACGTTCTGGCCGTCGCTCTTCTTCCGCACGTTCGCGGCCATGGCCATCGCCGCGCTCGTCGCGGCGCTCGTCATCAGCGTCTCGCCATTCGAACGAGACGAGCAGAAGGAGCTTTTGCACCGGGCGGCGCACCTGCTCGCGCCGATGGCGCTCATGCCGCTGCTCGGCGCCTGGTACCTCTTCGCGATGCCGAAGGACAGCCGGAGCTGGGTGCTCGGCGGAAGCCCCGCGATGAGCATGTTTTTCGGCCTGGGCGCGGGCGCCTCGCTGCTCGTCGGCCTCTACGCGCTCTTCGGCCTGCTCCTCCGCCGCCTTTACATCAACAGCGCGACGGCGTCCTTGCTCATCGTGCTCGGATTCGTGGCGACCGCGGGCGGCGAGTTCGTCCGCGAGGGCGCGCGCAAGCCCTTCACCGTGCGCGAGACGCTTTATTCGAACGCCATGACGCCCGCCGAGATCCTGACGCTGCGCGAACAAGGCTCGGTCACGCACGATCCCTACCCGCTGCGGGACGCGGCCGATTACCCGAATGATCAGGTGCTCCTCGGGGCGAAGGTCTATCGTTTCCAGTGCAGCGTCTGCCACACGGTGGGCGGCGTGAACGGGCTCGTGCACCTCGCGGGCACGTGGACGGAGGAGCAGACGCGGCTCAACGTGGCGAAACTCCAGCACACGAAGCCCTTCATGCCGCCGTTCGCCGGCACGCCCGAGGAGCTCGAAGCGCTCGTGCGGTTCATCGAGTGGGAGGCCGCTTCGAGGCCCAAGGACTTCGAGGTCACCCGCGATCCGGCCACGCTCGCGCAGATCAAGCGCTGGCTCGACGAGGCCGGCACGGCGCCGGGATACGCGGCCGCGTCGGAGAAAAAGAGGTAATCATGGACGCCCCCTTCCCCTTCGGTTTCCCCGGGCCGACCGCGTTTTACCTCGCGACGTACGTGCTCACGCTCGTCGCGCACGTGGTGTTCATGAACTACGTGCTCGCGGGGACGGGCGTCCTTTTGTTCCGGCAGATTCGCGGCAAAGCAGGGACGAGCGACGTGCTCGCGGACCTGCTCCGCGACTGGCTGCCGTTCGCGCTCTCGGCCGCGATCACGGCCGGGGTCGCGCCGCTCCTCTTCATCCAGATCCTCTACAAGAAAGCGTTTTACACGGCGAACCTGCTGCTCTTCCACCGCTGGATGCTCATCCTGCCGGCGCTCATCGTCGGGTTTTACCTGCTCTACGCGCAGAAGACGGCGTTCGTGAAGGCACGGCCGCGGCTCAAGCTGCTCGTGACGACGGGGGCGCTCGCGTGTTTTCTGTTCACCGCGCTCTCGTGGACCGAAAATTACCTGCTCGCGCGGAGCGAGGGGGCGTGGGCGCCGATGTACGCGTCGAAGTCGATGATCTACGAGAATCGCGAGATCCTGCCGCGCATGCTGCTCTGGACGCTCGGCGCGTTGCCGACGCTCGCGGTTTTGCTCGGCTGGCAGCTTCATCGACGCGATCGCGCCGGATCGCCCGTGGAGACGGCGACATTCCAGCGCCTTTCGCGTCTCGGCCTCGGCGGGCTCGTCGTCGCGGGGGCGTGCGCCGCGGGATACGCAATGCTCGTGGGGCCCGCGGCGAGGGCGCATGCGGTCGGGCCGATGGCCTTGCCGTGGTTCGTCGCGGCGGCCGTCGGGGTCGTCGTGGAGGGCGCGGGGTTCATCGGGCTGTATCGGGCCCAGGAAAACCGAGGAAAATGGCTGGGGATCGCGTCGGCGGGGCTGTTTTTCGTGATCCTCGGGACGACGGTCGTGCGCGAGGTCCTGCGCATCACGGCCGTTGATTTCGCAGCGCTGTATCCGGAGCACGCGCGGGCCGCCCAGGTTTCGGGCCGGTGGCTCTTCCTCGGGTTTTTCCTGGTGAATGCGGTGCTCGCCATCTGGGCGATCCGGACGGCGCTCACGCGGGCCGAGCGACCCGCCGCCTGATCAGGCGACCTTCCGGCCGCCCATCCGCTGAAGCACGCTGCGCGACACCGCCTGCAGCGTCTCCATCACGCCCACGCCGCTCTTCGCCGCGCTCTCGACTTCGGGCGCTCCCATCGGATTGAGCAGTTCCCGCAGGCGCGGGATGGGCTCGATCTCGGGCAGATCACGCTTGTTGTATTGCACGACGCACGGGATCTCCCCCCGCGCGGCGCCGAGCTCCGCGAGGTTGTCCCCGAGATCCTCCAGGGCCTCGACGTTCGCTTCGAGCCGCGCGGTCTGCGAATCGACGACGAAGACGACACCGTCGACGCCCTTCAGGATGAGCTTGCGGCTCGCCTTGTAAAACACCTGCCCGGGTACCGTGTAGAGGTGTAGCCGGACGCGATACCCGCGGATCTGGCCGACCTCGAGGGGCATGAAATCGAAGAAGAGCGTCCGTTCGCTCTCGGTCTTCAGCGAAACGAGATTGCCCCGCGACGCCTCGGGGGCGCGCGCGTGGACGTGCTCGACGTTCGCGGTTTTTCCGCACAAACCCGCGCCGTAGTACACGATCTTGAGAAAGATCTCCCGCGAGGGGACGTTGACGAATGCCATGTCGCCCCCTCCTCACGCCTCGGGCCCCGCGTCGGCGAGACAATGAATGGCGGCCACGATGCTCTCGAACGAGGCATCCCGGGCGCTCGAATGCTTGACGAGCCGCACGTTGAGCTCGACGAGCGCGAGGACCTCGCCCGCGACGCCGGGCGCGCGGAGGAGGTCGAAGATGGTGCGCGAGAGGCGCGGCGGCGGGGCGAGGCAAGCGAGCGCCGAGAGAGCGGCCATCGCGCGCGCAGGCAAAGACGCGACCAGGGATTCGCGGGCCACGTGGACGAGCGCCGCGGCGAAGGCCGCGCTCATCGCGGAGAGCAATCCTTGCGGCTCGTCGCGACCGGGAACGCCGCGCACCGCGGGCGCGCCGCGGGCCGCGCTCCATACGAGGGCGCAAAGTTCCGAGAGGGAGGAATATGCGCTCCGGTCGAGGAACGCGAGCACGACGTCGAGCCCATGCGCGTCCCAGGCGGCGCGTGTCCCGACCTGCGAGGCGACGAAGGCGCGGAGTCGTGGATCCATCTCGCCCGCGCGGATCGCGGCGACGGCGATCTCCACGAGGGGTTTTCGTGGCACGCCGTGCGCGGCAGCCCATTCGAGCAGCATGACGCGCTCCTCCGGGCTCCACGCATTCCGCGCACGCTCGACGATGGCCTCCGGCGCGAGCGAGGCGTCGATCGGCGTCGCGAGGCCGGCTCCTGCCGGCGCGATTTCGGCGAGGCTCGATTCGAGGAAGCCGGCCAGGTCGAAATCGTCCGTCGGGAGCGCCGCGCTCTCCTTTTCTTGGGGGACCTCGGCGCGGACGCGGCGGGCGGTGATTCGCTCGAAGATACGCGGCGGGACCTTGCCGCGCGTGAGGTCGGCGAGCTCGATCCACTCGTCGTCGTGGAGCGAGAATCGCGGCGCGTCGAGGACCTCGTGTTCGAATTGCGACGGATCTTCGAGCGCGATCCGGGCGAGCGCGCGCAAAACCGTACCGGTGAAGCCCGGCTCGCAGCGCGCGCGCCAGGCGAGCAAATCAGGGACGCCGAGCTCGGCGACGTGCTCGCGCAAAAAGGATTGATCGTCCTCGTCGAGCCTGGCCTGGCGGAGGACATGCAAAAAAGCCACGGGACGAGCCCGCCCCCGGTGCGCGCGCACCAGGGCATCGATTTCCGTTCGTTTCACGCGGACCCCCTATACCGGACGGAAATCGACATTCGTGGAGCCGTCGCTCCGCAATGTGATCCATGTCCAGCGCTGGGGTTGTTCGTCGTCGCCCGAGGGCGGCCCGCCGTGACTCGTCGGTCGGTGGAACGGCGGTTCCTTCTTCCTGACCGGTATCTCGTAATCTACGGAGAGGGCGTCATCCTGTCAAGCTCGCCCGTCAACTTCCCTGGGCCGCGACCGAGATCTCCGCGTAGGTCGCCCGGATCTGCTGGGCGAGCTTCTCAGGGAGCACGTGCGCGCGCCGGAGCGCCTCCTCGCTGAACGGAAGCGCCGAGACCGGCGCGCCTCCGTCCGAATACAAGTTCGCGAGCAGGTCGAGGAGCCAGGGCTCACCCGGGAGAATGGAGAGGCCGAGAAGCGTGATCCGCGCCGCGAGCTCGTAATGGCCCTCCATCGCGTGCTTCGAGGCCGACATGGAGAAGAGGCCGACGAACTTCTGAATGTGCGAGAAGAGCATGACGTGGCCGATGAGCTCGAGGCCGGCCTTGTAGGTCTGCTCCATGAGCACGCCCTGATCGACGCCGAGCGCCGCCTGCTCCGCAGCCGTGACGAAGACGGCGCCGACGCGCCTCGCGATCTCGTCGGGCAAGAGCTCGGGCGCGCGGCCCCGCGCGGCGATGATCGCCTTCTCGTAATCGACGAGCGCGCTCGCCATGGCCCCGCGGCTGCCGCCCGCCGCGAGCGCGAGGTATTTCTTTTCGGTCTCCGGATCATCGAGCACGAACTCGCGCTCGTCGACGTCGAGCCGCCGGACGAGGGTCTCGCCGGGGTAGAGGACGAGATCGAGGACGATGGGCTCGTCCTCGTGGTTCGTGACGACGTGATGGCGGCCGGAACTCACGTTGCAGAAGCCGCGGGTGCCCGGAGACGTGAGGCGGCGGAAATCGCCGCGCATGCCGTCGATGGCGCAATCGCTCCAGGTGTTGTCGCGGAGGACAAGGACGCCGCCGGTGCGGGCCAGCGTGAGGTCGTCTTGCGCGTGGGTCATGAGGGCCGCACGCTAGCACGGCCGGGTCAAGGCAGGGTGGCGATCGCGATCCGGCCCGAGGCGCTGCCCGCGAATGCGCGGGGGAGCCACGCGCCGCCGACGAGGCGCGTCGAATACACGCTGTTCAGGTTGTCGGCGTAAATCATTTCGACCTCGGCCCCCTTGCCGCCGCGCGTAATGGCCGGCGGCACGACGAGGATCGGATTCCCCCCGCCCGCGCCCTGCACCGGGACGGACCAGGTCGGCGCGTCGCCGGTCGAAAGCCGCGCCGTGTAGAGGCGCTGATCCGTGCCGCGATACGCGAGCAACGCGCCGCCGCCGGGCAGCGGCGCGAGGCTCGGTTGATCCAGCGAAGAGGCGCCCTCGATGGGCTGGGGGTTTGTCCAGACGATCCCCTTGCGGGAGAGCCAGTGCAGGCTGCCCGCCTCGTTCGCGAAGACCGCGACGAGCTCCGGGCCGGAGTCGAGCGCGACGATGCCGGGCGTCGCGGTCGCGGCCTTGCCGCCGATCGGATGCGGCGTCGGGGCCGACCAGGCGCCGCCAGCCCGCGATTGATCGTAAAACGTCCCATCCGCGCCGACGAACGCGATCACGGGCGCATTGCCGATCGCCGCCACGGCCGGCGGATTCGGGCCCGACGATGGTTGTCCATTCGCGGTGATCGCCTCCTTCTTGCTCACCCAGAGCTTGTTCTGGAGGCGGCCATAATAATAAAATCCGTCCGTGCCCCGATAGACGAGGTGCCCGATGCCGCCGGCCGCCGCGACCTGCGGCCCGCCCTGGCTCGCGAGGCCCGCCTCCAGCGCCGGCGGGGCTTCGTTGAACCCGGGCGTCCACGCCCCGGCCGAATAAAACGCGACCCGCAACTCGCCCGCCGCGCTCGATCGGAGCACGCAGATGCCGGTGCCCGCGCCGTCGGAGGCGAGGCCGATCGCGTCCGTGCTCTGCACCTGCCAGGGCGTCGACTTCGGCGCGCCCGATGCGAGGTCCGTCTCATTCGCGATGACGGCGCTGCCGCTGCCGTACACGCTGACGACCTTCGTCGCCGTGCCATTCTGCCCGCCGCCCATTCCCCCGCTACCGCCAGCGCCGCCGCCGCCGCCGCTGCCCGCCGACCCGCCAGCCCCACCGGAGCCGGTCATCATCCCGCCCGTGCCGCCCGTGCCGCCCGTCCCGCCGGGGCCGACCATCGTCCCGCCCGTGCCGCCCGAGCCGCCCGACCCTCCCTGGGCGCCGTCGCCTCCTTCGCCGCCGCCGCCCACGCCGGGTGTCTCGTTGCTCGCCGCGCAGCCGATCGGGCCAAGAGCGGCCAGAGAGACGAGGCCCGAGAACAGGAGGGCCGAACGGAGAACCGCCAAACGAGGAAGGAAGCGCATGTCGATGACCTCGCAGAAGAAGGGTGGCTCGAAGCCGGAGGAGTATGGCGCGCAGGCGAGGCGAGACAAGCTCAGGGCGTGAAACGGATCGAATAACTGACCATCGTCTTTTTGCCGCCCTTCGGCCGCAGAAATTCAATGGCTTCGAAAACGCCGACGACACAAGGCACGAACCCTTCGCCCTTGAGCGCGGTGCGGGGGTGGGAGACCTGGGCCTTGCCGCCCTTGCCATCGACGAGGAGGTCGACGCCGAAATCGCCGCCCTTCTTGAGATCGTCGACCTTGGCGAAGCAGCGGCGGAGTTCGTCGAAATGGGGCTCGACCGAGCGGTTGAAAGGAGCCTTCGTGGCGTCGTCGTTCGGTCCGCCGCCGATGTGCATTCCGATGTTCTTGACCTTGACGGCCGGGAGCGGCGCAGCCTCGGCCGGCGGCGCTTCCGGGGCCGCCGCGGAGGCGGACGCCGAAGGGGCAGCCGAGGCAGCAGGCTCGGGCACGGCGGCGGACGCGGACGCGGGCGCGGCAGCGGACGCGGGCGCAGGCGCGACGGCGGACGCGGGCGCGGCGGCCGTGGTCGTCGGCGCGGGCGCGGAGCCATCGGGAGCGGTGGCGCCCGAGCAGGCCACGAGGATCGGCGCGGCCACGAGGCAGGCGAGCCGCAGAATGTTTTTCGAGACGAACGTTTGGCGCTTTCGATCGGGGGGGTTCATTCGGGTCTCTCGGCGCTCGTCGTGGTCGCGCGCAGCTTGCGGACGGCCTCGTTGTGCTGGTCGAGCGCCTCGCTGAAGGTGTGCCGGCCGCCGCCTTTGGCCACGAAATAGAGGTATTTCGTCGCCGCAGGCGCGAGCACGGCCTCGATGGACGGAGCGCCGGGGTTCGCGATGGGACCGGGCGGCAATCCGTCGTTCACATACGTGCTGTATCGATTCTTCGAATCCCGGTTGATGGCCGGGGTGATCTTGCCCGTGAAGCCGGCGCAGGCCGGGACGACGTCGGGCTCGGAAAAACAAGCGTAAGCCGCGGTAGGATCCGATTGCAGGCGCTTCGGCTTGAACGTGGGATCGAGCAGCCGGTTCAGAAAAACGCTCGCGATGAGCGGGCGCTCATCCGGCTGGGCCGCCTCTTTCTCGACGATCGAGGCAAGGGTCAAGACCTCGCGGCGGCCATACCCGAGCGTATTGCGGAGCGACGCGAAGCCCGCGGCATGCTGGGTGGCGAGCGCAGCCCAGCGGCGATCGGCCTCCGTGACGAGACGGCGGACGATCTCTCTGGGATCGGTGTCGAGCGGGAAATCGTACGTCGCCGGAAAGAGGTATCCCTCGGCGCTCTCGATCCCGAGCGCGCCCTTGCGCTCGATGCCGAGCTCGTCGAGCAAGAGCGGATCGGCGCTCGCGCGGAGGAAGGCGTTCTTGCCAGCGACGCGGAGTTTTTCGAGGCGCGTCGCGATGTCGAACCGGTGAAACCCCTCGGGGATGGTGACGCGCGTGGTGGGGCGCTTGGGCGAACGTTCGAGGAGGTGGCGGAGATCCCAGGGATCGAGGCCCTGCGGGAGGAGGTGCGGGCCGGAGACGAACGCGCTCGTGCCGCCCGTCGTGCGCAGAAACATGGCCATCGCGCCCTCGCTGCGGACGAGGCCATGCCGGGCGAGCAGCGCCGCGGCCTGGTCGCTGTCGAGCCCAGCCGGCCAGTCGATCTCGACCATGGTGCCCGCATCGGGCGCGTGAAGGTGGCCGTAACCGAGGACGAGGGCGAGCACCGAGAGGCCGACCGCGCCCACCGCGCCCGCAAGCGCGAAGAGGGCCGAGCGGGCACGCCGCGAGAGGCGCGGGCGGACTTTCCGCGGCGAAGGCGACGGCGCGGACGACGAGCTCCGCGCGCCGGCCTCGGAAGGCGCTTGGGGCGACGCGCGGCGGCGGCGACGCCCGGGGGAAGACGGAGCTCTCGTAGGCACGACAGCCACGGTGCAAAGCATCAAACGCCGAAGGGCGTCAAGCCGAACGTTGCCACGGAGCGGCTCCGAGGGCGATGATGCAGCAGTCGAGGAGGTCCTTTCCCCGCATGGCATCCAAGGCCGTCACCGATCGGCAGAAGTCCGCGCGCGCCGTGACCGCGGCAGCTCACACGCACGCCAACGAGGTCGCGACGCGCATCGCCGAGCTGCTCTCGCCGCACCTCCGGCCCGACGAGGAGATGCCGGACGTGTCGCTGCTCCTGCGCCTCGTGGGGCGCCTGATCGCGACGGAAAACGAGGCACTCGTGCGCGCCGACGCAGCCCACGAGCGGGAGCTCGCAGACGACGCAGCGCCGCGCAAGGCGCGGGACGAGGCAGTGGAGAAGGTGCGGCGGATCCTGGTCGATCTGCGCGCAGCGGTAGAGACGACGTGCGGGATGGCAGGTTTGCCGCGGCTGCACCTGCTCGAGGCGGTGCCAACGGATCCCTCGGTGCTCGCGACGATCGGGCGCTCAGTGCTCGACGCCCTGCGCGACGAGTCGGTGCGGCTGCCAGCGCCACGGCGGCGGGGGCTGTCGCTCGATCGGGAGGCCTTCGCCGAGGAGCTCGAGCTCGAGCTTCCACCGCTGGAGAAGGCGCTCGCAGCAGTGGCACGCGAGGCGCGCGAGGCCGAGGCGACGCTTCGGCAGAAGCGGGTAGCAATGGAGGCGAACGATCGCGCGTTCAGCCGCGGGGCAGCAGTCCTGTCGTCAACGTTCGCGCTGGCAGACCTGGAGGAGCTGGCAGGGAGGCTCAAGCCCTCGTCGCGGCAGCCAGGCGAAACGAACGAGTTCGAGCTGGCAGCGACGAGGGCGGAGACAGGCGCGGACGGCTGAGAGGGACGCGCGGGGCGTTGCCCCGCACCCCAGCAGGGGGCTGTCCGCCCCCTGCACCCCGGACCAGGCACGGCCTGGACCGAAGGCGGAGAAACTGCGCGATGCGCAGTTTCTCCGACGGGCCCGGGGCAAGACCACGAGCGGCGTTGCCAGCTGAGACAGCAGCGCTGCCCGGCTCAGGTAGACACGTCAACGCTGGGGTTTTGACGGACAACGTCGTTGCCGGTCTTGCCTCGGCCTGTTCGATGAACTGCGCGATGCGCAGTTCATCGACCCCGGGTCCAGCGCTTGCGCTGGTCCGGGTCCAGGGGTGGACAACCCCTGGTCGGGGTCCGGGGTGGAAACCCCGGCGCTACGCTGACGTTCGTCAGAAGCCCATGTTCGTCGCCGCTTCCTGGTTCGAGCGGACGGCCTTGCGGCCCTGGCGCGACTCCGTGGGAGCGATCGGCGCTGCCGCGGGCGGAGGCGTGGCGAATGGGCCGGCGGCGGGCTCCGGGGCCGCGGCGGCGACGGGGGCTTCGGCGAAGCCGGATTGTGCTTGCTGCACGACGGCGAGCTGCCGATCGAAGTCCTGGGCGACGTCGGCGGCGCGGGCTGCGGGGGCGGCGGTCTTCGCTTTCGCGGCCGAGTCGCGCAGGGCTTGCTCGCGGCTCTCGATGCGGCGGCGGGCCTCGGCGACCTTGCCTTGCTCGAACAGGCGGTTTGCCTCTTCGAGTACGGAGGCGGTCTCACTGCGGTTCACGCGGCCGGCGACGACCGCGTCGAGATCACTCGCGTTTGCGTCGACGACCTCGACGCCGAGTTTGCCGCTGCAGCGGCCGTCCTCGCTCTTGACGAGATCCTTGTAACGCATGTCGACGGTCGCGACGGGCAGCTCGCCATTCGACCCTGCGGGCACACGCAGCTTCACGAGCACGGTCTTCACGTCGCCGCCGCTGAATGTGCCGAGCGGGACGGTGATGCGATTGCCGCTGCGGCGGAAGGAGCGATCGAAGACGCGATCGAGCTCCACGCCGGGGGCGAGATCGATGTCGACCTCGGCGCCGCTCGCGACGGCCTGCGTGAGGGCCTCGGCCTCGCCCTCGAAGACGCGGGCGAGTGCGGCGTCGTTCTCCACGAAGTAATGACGGCCGTTCGATTCGACGGCGATCGCGGAAAGGATTTTTTCGTTGTAATCGACGTCGACGCCCACCGTGGAAATCCCGATGGCGCGGTCGCGGGCGCGCTGCGCGAGGCTGCGGAAGCCGGGGACGTCCTTCAGGCCGTGGTTCGCGTCGCCGTCGCTGAGGACGATCATGCGGCTGATGCGGCCGTCGCTGGAGCGGCCCATCTCGGCCATGCCGGTCTCGATGCCGCAGGAGATGCAGGTGTCGCCGCCGAGCGTGATACCGGAGATCGAAGAGACGACCGAGCTGCGGGTCGAGGGACCGATGACAACGGCGGGGACGACGACCTGGGTGCGCGTGTCGAATGTGACGACCGAGACCATGTCGCCGTCGTGGAGGCGCTCGACGGCGCCGATCGCCGCGTTGATCGCGTTCCGGAGGCGGGTGCCCTTCATCGAGCCGGAGCGGTCGATGACGATGGAGAGGTTCACCTGGGGCGCGGTTTGGGCGCGATCGCCTCCGTTCGCGCGGGCTTCGAGCATGAGGAACGTCTCGCCGCGGGGGTTCTTGAGGACCTTCGGGTGACCCATGCGCCCGTCGATCATCACGGTCGAGCCCGCGGTGAAGTGGGCGAGCTCGATTTGGTTCGTCGCGTCGGTCGTCTTTTCGGTCGTGGAATCTTCTTCGATCGCCTCGGCGCCGATGGTGGGCTCGGGCGAGGACGGCAGGCCGCCGGGAGGGGTGAACGAGTAGACGGAAAGGCTCGTGAGCAGCATGCCTGCGAAGGCGAGGACGGCGACGCGAGACGATTTCATGGCTCTCTCCGGGTATCGAGCATCGGCGCCTGCAACAACGGTGCTCGCGAGCACGAGCTTACGGTGCGCCGGTGGGTCCTTGGACGAAGATCGAGGGGGAACGATCTGGTCCCATGTGCGCTTCTGCGGCCACGCGGACCCCGCAGGCCTTCAAGGTGTCCCAGGGAGGGATGGATCCGATGAGGACGAAGACGGCGTCGTAAGCGACGCGCTCGTCTCGGCCGCGGGCGCGGACGGTCGCGACGTCCGGGTCGAGGGCTCGGATTTCGGTCTCGAAGCGCAGGCTCAGGCGGCCGGCGGCGTGCATGCGCTTGACCTCGTCGATGTTGCGCGACTTGCCGCGCGTGAAGGTCGCGCCGCGGTGGACGACGGTGACCGTGGTGCCGGGCTGCCGGGCGAGGGCGACGGCGATCTCCATGGCGACGTCGCCGAGCCCGACCACGATGACTCGTTTGCCCTCAAAGCTCCGGGCGTCGGCCAGGTGGTAATGCACGCGGGCCTCGACGTCGGGCGAGAGCTCGATGGGGAGACGGCGAGGCGTTCCGCGCTGGCCGATCGCGAGCAGCACGCGGCGGGCGAGGACATCCCGCGGCGGACCACCTTCGCGGGGCTCGGTCGTGACGCGGAAGAGCTTGCCGTCGGCCTCGCGGGAGACGGCCGTCATGCGCGTGTCTTGCCGGACGGGGAGCTCTTCCTTGCGGATGATGCGCATCCAGTGCGAGAGGAGCTCTTCTTTCGTGGATTCTTTCAGCCAGAGCTTGCCCGTGAGGGGCAGGTCGAGGGGCTGATCGAAGACGAGCTTGCCGCGGGGAAAGCTGCGGATGCTCTGGGCGACCGAGCCTTGCTCGATGACCTCGAACGAGAGGCCGAGCTCCTTCGCGCGGAGCGCCGCGCTGATGCCCGCGGGGCCCGCGCCCACGATGACGAGGTCCTTCGGACGCTCGCCCGAGCCTGCAAATGGCCCTTCCGCTTCGAGGCTCGCGGCGATCTTCTCGACGGCGTGCGCGCCCTGGAGGATCGCGTTTTTGATGAGCGGCAGGCCTGTGACGTCGCCGGCGAGGAAGAGGCCCGGGGTGTCCTGGCTCTGGAGGGCGTCGTCAATGCGTGGCCTGTCGCCGATGGTGTCGCCGTCCGTGATGCGTAGCGAGCCGTTCGGGCAACGTTGCTCGCAGAGCGTGAGGCCGCAGCAAGCCTCGGGGCGCACGACGACCGCGACGTACTTCTGGACTTCGAGCACGTCGTAGGGGCAAGCGTCGACGCAGGCGTAGCAGCCGAGGCAGGTCTGGGTGTCGATCTGCGGGAGGCGCACGCGCGTTTGAGGCTTGAGCAGCGCCTCGGTCGTCTGGGGTTTGTCCTGAACCTTGCGGCGGCGCGCGCGGAGGGCGCCCGTGCCGCGGACGAGGCCGAGCGTGAGCGCGAACGCGAGCGTGCCCGTGCCGAGCCAGAGCCACGTGAGCGCGCTCGTCGCCGGGCGATCGAGCTTGGGGACGGCGAGGGCGACGTCGCGCGCGGCATCCCAGGCGACGGGACGATCGTCGCCGTGCTGCGCGGCGCAGACGCGGGCGCGGGGCTGGGCGCTGGGACGTTCGGGCCTGTCCGGAGGCAAGGCCGTTTGATGCTCGTCGAAGCAGAGGGACGGTTTGTCGGGGCCGAGTTTTTCGGTGCCAGGGGCGAAACAGCGCGAGATGGGATCCCGCGGCGAGCGCGGGTCGTGGCATCCCTTGCAGCTCGCAGCCGTGACGATGGGGACCGTGGCTTCGAGGTGCGCGGGCGGCGCGTCGTCGAGGGCGCGCTCGACGCCGGGGGCGAAGCGGATCGGCGGCTCGCCGGGGACGAAGGCGACGCCCTGATCAGCTTGATGGATGGGATGGCAGGTCGAGCAGCGGAGGGCGCCGGATTTGAAGAGGCGCTCGTGCGGGCGGCGGCGTGGCGCGTGCGGGCCGTGGCACGAGGCGCAGGCTTCGTCGGGGCGTTTTTCGGCCCCGGCGGTGCCGTGGCAGCTCGCGCAGGTGACGCTCGCGGCGCGCGCGTGTGGGCGCGAGAGGGGGCCGGGCGAGGCGTGGCCGCCGGCGGGCGGAACGAGGAAGGCAGAGAGGCCCGCGGCGGCGGCGGCGACGACCGTGGCCGTGAGGACGCCGCGGAAGCGGGTGACGTCGGAGGTCTTTTCGGCTCGCTTGGCCGCGCGGCCACGAGGAAGCTCGCGCGGGACGGCGGCACGATCACGGGCGTCGCCGAGGGGCGATGCGTAGAGCGTGGGCAACGCGGCCGGAGGTTTGCCCGCGGATGGTTCGTCCCGACGATCGCGATCTGCCATGGAACGATCGCCTCCCCTCACCGCTTCATCACCGCCGCCACGTGCACCACGAGCAGCGCCATCGCCATGCCGAACGTCAGGATGTGGAGCGGGAGCCCCACGCGGAGCAGCCGCAGGAGGAGCCTCTGCGCGGGCAGCGCGCGAAGCTCCACGACGATCCGCACGAGCCCGTCGAGCCCCGCCAAACGCTCCTTGCCGCGCCCTTCGAGGACCCGCTCGATGCGCGCTCGCAACACCTCTTCCTCCTGCCGCAAGGTCCGGCCGCTCGCGAGCAAGGCGAGCGGGCCGAACGTCGACATCGCGAAGGGCACGAGGATCTTCTCGAAGATCTTCTTCACGAGATCACTCTTGCCGCTCACCTCGCGATAGAGCCTGTCGACGAGGTCCCTTCGCGCGGCAGCGAAGTCTTCGGGCAGCGCGGCCGAGCGCTCGATGCGGGCCATGCGACGCGGAATCCAGGCATACGCGAGCGCCGAGAGGCCTCCCACGAGCGCGCTCACGAGGAAGACGAGTCGAAGCGCGCCGCCGGCCGTGGACGGGGCGATCGGGTGCATCGGGGCGTGCGCGAAGACGAGGCCCGTCGTGATGAGGCCGAGCGCGAGGTGAATCGCGAGCTGCGGGCGAACGCGGGATGCGATGGGTGTGCGCGGCTCGGCATTCTCGTCGCCCGCGCGCTTCCGCATCCACAGGCGCACGAGGCGCTTCGGCACGGCGTACAGGACGAGCAAGACGAACCCCACGGCCGCGAGGATGCCCGCCGCGCCGCCGAGGCCCGCGTCCGCGTGCCAGAGTCCGCGCGCGTGCATGATCGCGCCCACGACGCCGATCGCCGCGCCTGCGATCGCTCCGCCCGCGACGAGGCCGGCTGCGCTCGCGCCTTGTTTCTGCACCTCGGCGCGGGCCGTGGATCCGCCGAGGACGAGGTCACGCACGTCGGCGAGCTCCTCGCTCGGGTTCATGCGAAAGATCGATCCGGTGGGACAAACCTGCACGCAGGCGGGGCCCTCGTAGCCGCGGCAGAGGTCGCATTTGACGGCGACGTCGGGGTAGGCGCCGCCCGCGGGGCGCGGAGAGTCGGCCGGGCGGGTCGCCATCTGGATGTTGTCCCAGGGGCAGGCCTTGGCGCACGCCCCGCAGCCCGTGCAAAGCGCCTCGCGGATGAAGACCTCGCCGTCCGGTTCGCGGCCGATCGCGCCCGTGGGGCAATCGATCATGCAGCTCGGGTTCGCGCAGTGCTGGCACGAGTTCGGGAGGAGCAGGCTGCGCGGCGCCTCGGATCGTGCCTCCACCCGCGCGACCATCTTGTCGCCGCGCCGCACGATCCGCGCCTCGCCATGAAGCTCCGCGCAGCCCCACGCGCAATGGCCGCAACGCACGCAGGTTTCGAGGTCGATGACGAGCAGCGACCGCGCGACCTTGAGCCGGTACAGATCACGAAACGCATGCTGCGTGGCGTTCTCCGCGGCGCGGCCGATCACCGAGCGCTGCGACGCCTGCTGATCGAGCGCGATGCGGCGGAGCGCGCCGAACAGCTCCGGATGGCGCGCCGTGATGCCTCGCAACGTGCGCGCGTCGATAACGATGAGCAGCGACGGGCCGCTCGCGACGGCGCTCACGAGGCGCGGCGTTCCGACCTCGATCTCCGCGTCGCCGAAGAAATCGCCGCGACCGAGGTAGGCGCGGACGCGCAGGCGCTCGCCGTCGTCGGTCTGGATCTGGATCATCCCGTCCGCGACGAGAAACAGATCCGTCGAGGGATCGCCCTCGCGGTAGACGGGCTGACCGCGCTCGAAGCGCTGGTAGCGGGCCGCGTCGAGCAGGACGTCGACGTCCTCGGGATCGAGGGCACGGGCGAAGGCCATCGTGTGGAGCAGGTCGCGCGTGGCCGCGCGGCGAAGGATGCGTTCGAGCCGCTCGGCGACCTCGGCCTTGCCGCTGCGCGCCGCCGCGCGCTGAAAGACATGCGCCGGCACCTCGCAGAGCCGCGACGCCGCGCGCGCCGTGGCCGTCGCGCTGCGCGCCCCGAACGCCGTCGCCTCCTCGCCGAACGACGCGCCCTTGCCCGCGACACGCAGCTCGCTCTCCCGATCCTCGCCGCGACGCACGGCCGAGAGCGCGACGATCCCCTCGGCGACCACGAAAAACGCGCCCGCCGCCTCCCCCGCGCGGTACACGACCTCGCCCTCGACCACCGAGAGCATGCGCCCCGCGTCCTCGATCTCGCGGCGCGCGCGCGCGTCGAGGCCACGAAACACCGGCGTCTCCCACACCGCGGGAGGCCACGCCGCGCGCTCTCCGGAAGCCGCGGGCGAACCCGAGGTCACGGCACCTCCACGTCGGCGCGCGCGAGCTCGACGATCTCCAGCCGGCGCAGCATGTCCTCGGTCACGTTCGGTCCGTTCGGGCGCAGGCCGCGCCGCGCCTGCTCACGCTCGTACGCGGCGAAGGCCCGGATCAAGAACGGCGGGAAGGCGCGGAAGAGCAAGCGCGCCTCGACACGGAAGGGCCCGCGGCGCGCGCCGGCGTCGAGGTCGTATGTGAAGCGAATGGGCACGTTCGGCGGGAGCGACCGCGTGTCGACGATCGCGTCGGGCCCGCGTACCTGGCCCCGCGACGCGTCGAGCGCGCCGACAGGGAAATACGTCTCGAAAAGCGCGTGATCGAGCGAGAGGTTCGAGCGGCACTCGCCCGTGTCGATGTCGTAATCGCCGTCGTCGAAGCGATCGGCCCGGAAAAACCCTTGCCCGGGGCCAGGCTCGCAGCGCCCGTCGGGGCCGATCACGCCGATGCAGCGGACGCAGCGGAGAAAGCCGTTCTGGAAGTTGACGAGGCCCTTGCCGCGGAACGAGGTGCCGCCGCGCTCGGGCGGAGGCGACCAGCGCGGCACGTCGGGGCCGTCGCTCACGTCGGCGCCGAAGAGGCCGATCGGACGGCCGCGCTCGTCGAGCGACGAGGGGTTCGTGTTCACGCGGACGAACGTTTTGTCGTGGAGATCCTCGTCGGGACGGCCCACGCGGCCGACCTCGTAGACGACGCGGCCATCACGATCCCGCACGACGAGGTGCACCCAGAATTCGCGCTCCTGGCTGAATCCGGCGGGGACGCGGTGCCCGGCGCCCACGTTCTCCACGACGATCGGGATCTCGAGCCCCGTGCCGCCGCGGCGAGCGCCGTCGATCTCGAAGCGGAAGGTGTGACGCAGGAGCAGGTCGCGGCGGCGGCGTGCGCCGAGCGGGATGCCGTGCACGTCGATCGTGGTCTCGTCGACGAGCGAATTGGGGAACTCGTCGGAGAGCGGGAGATCGACGCCGGAGAAGTAATGCGTGCTGACGTTCGTCGCCTTGGGCGAATTGTCGGCGGAGCGCCCCGTGGGGAACACGCCCGGCGCGCGCGCGACGAAATGGGAGCCGGGCGGGCATTCGGGTTCGACCTCGCCGCTCGCGGAAGGACCCGGCTCGCACACGCCGGGATACGTGCTCATGTGGCAGTCCTGGCAGGTCGCGGGGGTTTTTCCGCGCCGCTCCTCGTCGCGGGCCCAGGCGGCCCACTCGGAGTAGGCGTTGCGCAGGCGCTTGAAATGCTCGCCCTTCTGCACGCCGAGGACGTCCGAGCCGAAGAGGCGGACGTCATGGCAACTCCCGCAGAACTCGCTCGTGCGGAGATAGGCGTTCGCACGCTCGCTCGGGCGGCGGTGGACGAGGGGTTCGACGCTGTCGGGCGTTCCGGCCGACGCCGAAGCAACAGTGCGCGGCTGGCGCGCGCCGTCGAAGAAGAGCTCTTCGTTTTGCAGCTCGTAGCCGCTGTTCGCGATGCCGAACAATCCGCGGTTGTCCTCGGGTCTGGCCGGAAAAACGGCGCCCGTGACGAACGAGGTCCACGTGGGGTTGCCCTCGTAGGTGCTGCGACTGCCGCCGCGACCCCCGACGGGGCCGTGCACGGTGTGGCAAAAGACGCAGGAAATGCCCTCGATGCCCTGTGCGCCGAGCAAGTCACGCACGGGTTTGCGGGTCGTGGGATCGCCGCCGGCGCGGCCATCCCAGGCCGGCAAGGGGCGCTCGATCTTCTCGGCGGGACTGTGGCAATTGACGCACCAGTGCTCGCCGCCCGAGCCGGTCACGGGCAAACCACTCTGGCGATTGCGGCACGCAGTCGAGGCATTGACGCGTCGGAGGATGCCGGCGCCGTTCGGGCAATCCTCGTCGCGGCCGACTTGCTCCTCGATGAGGCTCTCGAGGCCATTGAAGAGCGGGCTCTTCACCGAATGCGCCATCACCGAGCGGCGCCACTCCGCGGCCTGTCGCGGATGGCACGAGGCGCAGGCCTCACTCGTGGTGCCGACGGAGCTCATCGTGATGAGGGGCGCGATCTCCTGCTTGGGCGTCTCTGGCGGGGCGGGCGCGAGGCGCGAGAAAGCGAGCCCTGCGACGAGCAGGCCCGCGCCGATGGGCAGGCCCGCGGAGATCCAGGCGCTCTTCGCGGGGCTCGGTTTTCCCGCGGCGACACGTTGCGCCGGCGCAGGTCGTTCGGTGGGTTCGTCCGCTTTCGGCGTGCGAGTTTCGACAGGCTTTCGCTCACGGGCGGGCCGCGGGGCCGCCGCGGAGGCGCTCTCACCGCGCAGAAACCGCCCGAGCTCTTGCGTGATCGCCACGGCGCGATCCGGCCGCCGCGCCGGCTCGGGATCGAGCAGCCGCAAGGAAAGGCTCTGCAAGCCCGTGGGAAGCGCACGCGCCACCGCGTCCACGAACGGCGGCGCCTCGCGCTGCGCAGCCTCGTCGAGCGCATGCCGCAGGCCCGCGCCCGCGAACGGGTGCTCTCCCGCGAGCAGTCGGTACAGCAAAAGTCCGAGCACATACCGATTCGCGGCGCTGTCCCACACCGCCCCCGCGGCCTGCTCGGGCGGCGTCCAGCGCGGCGAGATCTCCGCCGATCCGCCGCGAGATCCACCCTCCGGCGCGCCCAGGATCGCGCCCACGAGCCGCGCCGCCGCGACCACCACGGCGCCTTCCTCGTCGACGTACACGCCTTCGAGCGAGAGCGGCCCCGGAAAGAGGCTCGCCTTCTCACACGCAGCGAGGCCCTCAGCGACCGCGAGCGTGATGCCGAGCGCCTCGCGCCACGGCCACGGCCCCTTCCGTTCGCGCATGAGCTCCGCGAGGTTCGTCCCGAACTTCCGGCGCACGATCCACACGCCCTCGTCGTCCACGCCGCCGAGCGTGAACCCGCCGATCGAGGCCTCGCCAAACCCGAGCAGCCGCCGCGCCGCGGCCTCGTCCGATGCAGGGAGACGAAACAGCTCGCGCCCGCCTTCGCAGGCGAAACGCGTCGCGCGCCCGAGCGGCGGCAAAGGCGCGCCGGCCTCGATCCCGCTCGCTTCGGGGCGCGCGCGTTTCATCATCGCCCCCGCACCTTGCCCGTCGCTGTGCTCTTTGTCGTCGCCGTCGCCGTCGCCGTCGGCGCGCCCGTGGAGGGCGTACCCTCCGTGGATTGCGTCGATCGCACGAGGTACGCGCCGAGCCCCGCGAGCAGCGAAAGCCCCACGATGATCCCGACCGCGACCTTCGTCGGCACCTCGCGCCCTTGATCCACCTGATCGACGAGCGCGATCGTGTCCTTGCGCGCGCCCGCGCCCGCGGTCTCGCGCCGCGTGGCCTTCGCCTCGTCGCCGGACCGATCCGATCGTGGATCACTCGAACGCGTCGCGGGTTTGCCCTCGTCGTTCGAATCGGGCGCCTCGGGGATCGTGCGGGGCGTGGGGGATTTCTGGTGTGGCGTGGTCGCGCCGTGGGAGCTCACGCGGCCGGGGCTCGTGCGCGCGGGCGCCGGCGCCGCGACCTGGAACGGTTCGAGCCTCTCGACCACGTCTTGCGCGAAGTAAGGCCGATCCTCCGGCGCTTTTTCGAGGAGCTGGAAGAGGAGCTGCTCGACGCCCTTCGGCAAACCGGCCCGCACCTCCGCTTCGAGCGGCGGCGGCTCGGCCGTGCACTGGAGGTTCAGGAGCTGCCGCGGCGAGGCCGACGAAAACGGCGGTTTGCCCGCGAGCAGCTCGTAGAACACGAGCCCGAGCGCATAGAGATCAGCGCGATGATCGATGGTGCGCGCGTCGATCTGCTCGGGGCTCATGTACTGCAGCGTGCCCACGCTCTGCGTGTTCGTCTGGTTCATCGCCTGCAGCATCTTGGCGATGCCGAAGTCCATGACCTTCACCGTTCCGTCGGTCAGGATCATGATGTTCTCCGGCTTGAGATCGCGGTGGATGATCGGCGGCTCCTGCCCGTGCGCCGCCGAGAGCGCCGAGGCCACGGCCGCGATGATGCGGATCGCCTCGGCCCAGGGCAGCCGCCCTTCCTCGCCGAGCACCGTGCGCAGCGTGCGGCCGTCGAGGTACTCGAGCACCATCGCGAGCTGGCCGTTCGCCTCGATGCTGGCCAGGCTCCGCACCACGTTCGGGTGCTCGAGATGCGCGAGGATCTGCATCTCGTTCACGAAGAGCTTGCGGCCCGTCTCACTCCTCGCGAGCTCGGGATGCAGGACCTTGAGGGCCACGCGCCGCTTCGACAGGCGCTCCTCGCCCTCGTAGACCTTGCCCATCCCCCCCTCGCCGACCAGGCGCCGGACGAGGTAATCACCGAGCTGCTCCATCACGCGTCTCCGATCCGCCGGACTACCTACGGATGACCCCCCCGGAGGACTTACAGGACGTGCGCATCTCCCCGGGATGGTGTAGCCATGGGCCAGGCGCCCCCTTCGACGTCTATCATGGTTTCCCGGTACGCTACCCTCCTCGTCCTCTCGCTCGCCGCCTGCTCCAAGAGCCCCGCGGAGCCCGAACCGCCCTCTTCCGCAGGTCCCACGACGACCACCATCGCCCCCCTCGCGTGGACGGCGCCCGCGGCCTGGACGGCGCAGGATCCGCCCAGGAGCGGGCCAAAGAAGGCCGCTTACAAGACGACCAAGGCCGGCGACGACAAGGAGGAGGCCGACATCGAGGTCTTCTTCTACGGCACGGGCGCCGCGGGCGATCCGGAGAAGCGGTTCAAGGAGTGGTTCGACCAGTTCGACGGGAACGTCGGGGCCCAGGCGAAACGCGAGAGCTTCGACGTGGGCGCGCTCAAGGTCGAGACGGTCGAGGTCGCGGGGACCTACAAGATCGCGCTCGGCCCGCCCGTGGGCCCGAAGAAACGCGCGCCGATGCAGATGGTGAAGGAGAACTTCCGGCTCGTCGGCGCGGCCGTGAAGACGCCCGATCGAGGCACCTGGTTCTTCAAGATGTCCGGCCCGAGCGACACCGTGCAGGCCGCGCGCGACGCGTTCCGGACGATGCTGCAATCGGCAAAATGACTCAGGGCGGAGGCGGGCCGCCCGGTTTGTCGTGGTCCCACGGGAACGCGTAGGTCACGCAGGGGGCCGAAAACAGCCGGAGATCGCCGTCGGTGCCGACCTCCTGCGCCGACGAGATCACGGCCTCGAAGCCCACGCTCGATTCGGCGAACCCGAGCAGCTCGCACATTTCCTCGTCCCCAAAGCCCCAGACCACGGTCTCGTCGCGGGGATTGTCGTACTCGCAGCCGAAGCGGTAGCCCTCGGCGCCCGTCATGTCGATGGGCTTCTCGTAGACCCGGCCGTGCGCCTCGCCGTTGTAGGCCGAAAGCTCCAGGATGGTCTCGCCGTCGCGCGGGCCGCCCATGATCTCCAGGAAAAACCGCTTCGCCATCGTGTGGGTGTGCGGCAGGATGTAATAGACCTTCTGATCGAACGTATTGCCCGAGGCCGCGAACGGGCCTTCCATCGCGCATTCGCCGTAGAAGCGCGATTTCGCGTGCGGCGGGATCGCAAGGCCGTGGTAGTCGAGGTGGAACGGGGTGAGCTTGTGCTTCACCTCCTCTTTCGGGATGCCATACAGCGTGAGCGTCAGCGTGCCCGTGACGGGCTCGAGCGACGTGTTGAGCAGGTGGACGTCGCCGATGATGCGTGAATACGGCGGAATGCGGACCGCCACGCCGTCCGGAAATTTCTGCACCTCGCGCTCGGTCTGCGTCGATTGCGCGTAGATGACACCGCCCGCGAGCGCGGCCGAGACCTGATCGTAATCGCGCTCCGAGCATTTCCAGATGCCGTCGGGCCCGTCGAACTTGTCCGCCGGGACGAACGTCCAGTTGGAATGGTGCGAGGACTCGTTCTGCTGAAGCTCGACAGCATTGACCCAGATCTCGGTCGCGTTGTTCAGCGTGACGCTCTGGCAGAGCCCCTTGATCTCCTGGCCTGCCTCCACCGTGAACTCGGCGAAGGTATGCGCGCGCGGCGTACCGGACAGTTTTTCGCATGTCCCCGAGGACGCGGCATACGCGCCGCTCGGGCACCCCTCGCAACGCGCGCCGGCCGCGTCCTCGACGCAAACCTTTTGATCGGCCGCGCAACCGAGCGCGACACAAGCGGCGCTCGGCCCGCCGCTCGGGATCCCCGGACCGGCTTCCCCTCCCCCGCACGCAGCAAGGACGAACGGCGCGAGGCTAAGCAAGAGTGATTTGAATGTTCGGCTTTTCATCGGCCCACCTCCAAGCCGTGGAGTGTAGGCCAGGCCGAGCAGCTCAATTGGGCAAACCCGCGCCGAGGCGGAAGTAGATCGACCGCCGCGCGCCACACGCCGGGCAGACGACACGCGCGATGCGGAGCCGCGATGTCCCGACCGTTTCCGCGAGATGCTCGTCGACGCGCACCTCGCCACCGCAACGCGCGCAAGGCTTCCCCCGCGCCGCGACTTCGACCTCGGAGGCGCTCGTGATCTCGATCGGCCGCTCGGGCGAGCCACCGGGCTCGAACGAGGCGAGGCGCTCGCGATCCCGCGCGAGCTTGACCGCGGCGCGTTCGGCTTCCCGGCGCGCCGCCCGTGGCGAAAGAGGCTTTTTCTTGCCGGTCATGCCTGCCCTACACGAGAAGCTCGAGCCCCCGCGTGAAGAAATCGCGGGCGATCACGACCTCGTGCACCTCGTCCGGCCCGTCCGCGATGCGCGCGCTCCGCGCATACCGGTACCAGGTCGAGAACGGGACGTCTTCGCTGTACCCGAGCCCGCCGTGCATCTGGATCGCGTCGTCGAGCACGTCGCAGAGCAGCCGCGCCACATGGAGCTTCGCCATCGACGAGTACGGGCGCGACTCCTTGTCGAGCCCCTTCTCCAGCATCGACGCGCAATGGTACGTCATCAGGTTGCCCGCGTGGATCCCGAGCGCGTGGTGCGCGATCTTCTGCTGGATGATCTGGTGCTGCGCGAGCTTCTTGCCGAAGCTCTCGCGCATCACGAGGTACTCCTTGCACATCGAGAGCGTGCGATCGGCGAGGCCGAGCCAGCGCATGCAATGGGTGAGGCGCGCCGGCACGAGCCTCTGTTGCGCGAGCCGGAAGCCGTCGCCCACGCCTTTGAGCACCGCGTCGTCGCTCACGCGCACGGCGTGGAACGCGATTTCGCCCTCGCGGTGATCGAGCAGCGGTTCGGACATCGTCGGGATGTCGCGCACGTACTCGACGCCCGGGGCATTCCGATCGACGAGGAACATCGTCGCCCCACCCTTCGGATCGTCGCTCGTCCGCGCCATCACGATGAGGAACGACGCGTCCCGACCGCCCGTCGAATACCACTTGCGCCCCGTGATCACCCAGCCGCTTCCGTCGCGCTCGGCGCGGGTGCGCAGATTCGAGGGATCCGCGCCGGCGCCGGGCGCGGGTTCGGTCATGCAAAACGCGCTCGTGATCACGCCGTCCGCGAGGGGGCGCAGGTAACGCTCCTTCATCGCCTCGGTGCCCACGCCGAGCAGGAGATCCATGTTCCCCTGGTTCGGCGCGTCGCAGTTGAACACCTTCGCGCCCACGGGCGAGCGGCCCATCTCGCGAAAAAGCGCGCACATGCCCATGATGCCGAGCCCGCGTCCACCGTACGCCGGCGGCAAATGCGGCACCCAGAGGCCCTCCGCCTTCGCCTCGGCTTGCAGCCGCGACAAGGTCTCGCGCTGGCCCGCGCGATCTTCGGCCACGATCTTCGCCTCGTTCGGGACGACGCGCGCCTCGACGAACGCCCGCACCGTCTGCCGAAGCTCGGCGATTTCCGGCTCCAAATCGAAATTCATGCTCGCCTTCTCCGTTCGTCTCGGGTCTCGCCCGCGGCCTTGCGGCGCGCGCCGCACGCTTCATACCATGCCCCATGAGCGTACGCGTCGAACGATCGGGCCCCGTGACCACCGTCATCCTCGACCGGCCGGAGAGCCGCAACGCCGTCGACCGCGCCACCGCCGAGGCGCTCGCCGACGCCTTTCGCGCCTTCGAGAGCGATCCGCACGCGTCCGTCGGCGTGCTGCACGGTGATCACGGCACGTTCTGCGCCGGCGCGGATCTCAAGGCGATCGCCGCGGGCGCACCAAACCGCATCGACGCGGAGGGCGACGGACCGATGGGCCCCACGCGAATGCTCCTGCAAAAGCCGGTGATCGCCTCCGTCGCGGGTTATGCCGTCGCGGGCGGGCTCGAGCTCGCGCTCTGGTGTGACTTGCGAATCGTCGAAGAGGACGCGGTCCTCGGCGTGTTCTGCCGTCGCTTCGGCGTCCCGCTCATCGACGGCGGCACGGTCCGCTTGCCGCGCCTCATCGGGCTCGGCCGCGCGCTCGATCTGATCCTCACCGGCCGGCCGATCGACGCCGAGGAGGCATTGCGCATGGGCCTCGCGAACCGCGTCGTCCCCAAAGGCCACTCACGCGAGGCCGCCGAGAAGCTCGCGCACGAACTCGCCGCATTCCCGCAGCTCTGCATGCGCGGCGACCGCCTGAGCGCCTACGAGCAGTTCGATCTCCCCCTCGGCGAGGCATTACGCAACGAGCTCCGCCACGGCCTCAATGCATTGAGCGGAGAATCCATCACAGGCGCCACCCGCTTCACGCAGGGCGCGGGCCGTCATGGCGGCACGGTCGGCTAATCGCCTTTATCTCGGCGTTTCCCAATCATCGTCCGCCGAGATCCCACCTTCATTCCACGTCCAGATGATCTTCTGGTACGTGAACGCGACCTCTTCGCGCTCGGGGAGCTGCGACGTGACCTTGCCGCGCGTGTTCGGCATTCGGAAGATGATCGAGCTGATGTTCGCGTTTTCGAGGCGCACCGTGTAGTGCTGCTTCTCGATGCCGGTTTTGTCCGGCGTGTAGAACTGGAGCTCGAAGCTTTTGATGTTCTCGTTGTGGGCGAGGACGCTGTAGAGCAGCGGCGAGGACCGATCGAGGACCTTGGTCACGACAAACGGCTTGTGCACGCGTTTGCCCGTCGGACGACCGCTCGCGGGGTCGCGTGGGCTCACGATCTCGTGCATGGCCGCGATGACCTGAATCGATCCTTCGCGTCCTTTTTGCGTGACCGAGCCCAGGATAGCGCCCTGTTTTTCCGCGACGATTCTTAAGTGCGCGTTCAGGGCCATGGGGGTTCCATCGAGCCTCGGCACCAATCTTGGAAGAGCTTACTCTGCCCCCGTCCTACGGACAAACGAAAACCGGGCGGCACGTTGGCCGCCCGGCTGATTTCGCTGGGCGTTAGCCCAACATCACATGAGGGGGGTCTCCCAGTCGTCCTCGGCCGTGATGCCGCCCTCGGTCCACGTCCAGATGATCTTCTGGTACGTGAACGAGATCTCCTCGTACTCGGCGTACTTCATGAGATCGGGGTTCCGGTTGTTCGGCATGCGGAAGTTGATCGACGCGATGTTCGCGTTGATCAGGCGCACCGTGTAGTGGTTCACCTCGGTGCCCACGCCCTGCTGCGCCTTCACCTGCGGCGTGTAGTGCTTGAGCTCCCACTCCGAGATGTTCTCGTTGTTCACGAGCGCGCTGTAGAGCAGCGGCGACGCCTTATCGAGCTCCTTCGTCACGATGAAGGGCTTGTGCATGCGCTTGCCGGTCGGCAGGCCGCTCGCCGGATCGCGGGGGCTCACGATCTCGTGCGAGACCGCGATGACCATGATGCTGTTCTCGCGACCCTTCTGGGTCACGGAGCCCTTGATCTCGCCCTGCTTCTGCCCCTTCAGACGGAGATACGCATTGAGAGCCATGTTGACCTGACCTGTTCCTTCGTCGGCAATCTACCTGGACTCAGTCTACGCCCCATTGCGCGCTGGCAGATATCTCACCCCTCGGGAACGATGGTTCACGGATTGAGCCGTTGCCGAATCCGCGACCTCACGGCGCCGAGAAGGTCACCGTGTGGTGGGTCCGTATGTTCGGGTTTTCTACGCGGCCGTCAAGCATTTCTTCCATCGCCCCCTCTCCTCTTTTTGCTCGGCTCTCCCCCCTCCGGCGCGCGTGCACGATAGGCGTAATATTCCCAAGACGACAAAACGAAAGCCGGCCACGTCCCCACGCCGATCTCCCCGGATTCACAAAGGATCCAGGATAAGCGCAGAGTCGGGCCAGCTTTCGTCGCAAAAGAATTGACGAGCCCGGGCCGGTTGTGCATCGAGGCCGATCGCCTCGCCGAACCGCAGGATCTAGAAGCCCGAGGCTTCCCCTTCGGCCCACGTCGCGGCCCACGACATCGACGCCGTCGAGCGCGAAAGGCCGTAGTTGCCACGCGGATCGATCGCGATCGCGCCGCCCGTCGATCCAATCCGCGCCCGCAAATGCTCGATCGAGCGGCGGACCGCCTCCTCCGCAGCGACGCCGCCACGCATGTGCTCGACGGCCGTGCGCGCGATGCAGAGGCGGATCATGCCCTCGCCGTGGCCCGTCGTGGACACCGCACCGGCCTCGTCATCGGCGTACGTGCCCGCGCCGATGATCGGTGAGTCGCCGACGCGCCCCACACGCTTGTTCACCATGCCGCCCGTGCTCGTCGCCGCCGCGAGCAAGCCATGGCCGTCGAGCGCCACCGCGCCGATCGTATTGCCCGCCCAGCCCATCGGCGCCGCCCCCTCTCGCGCCGTCGCGAGCGCCTCGCGCGCCGCCTCCGTGACGAGCGCCTCGTCCCCGACCGGGACGAACCCACGCGCGCGGGCGAACCGCGCGGCGCCCTCGGACGCGTAAAGCACGTGGCGACCATCGTCGAGCGCGGCACGCGCGATCGAGATCGGGTTCGCGAAGCCGCGCAGATCGCACACCGCGCCGGCCGCGAGGCCTCGCCCCTCCATGATCGAAGCGTCGTGCGCGACGCGGCCCTCCTCGTCGAGGCACGCGCCCGTGCCCGCGTTGAAGAGCGTGTCGTCCTCGAGCACGCGCGCTGCGCGCTCCACGGCATCGAGCGCGCAGCCGCCCTGCCGCAGCACCTCGAGGCCCGCGCGCGCGGCACGAAGGCACCCTTCGGCGTGCTTCGCGCGACGCTCGGGTTTGACGTTGCCGGCGCCGCCGTGCACGACGACGCCGAACCGGCCCAAGAATCCGCCCTGCGATACGATCGGTTCGCTCATCGGGGAGGGGCGCCACGGTAGCGCGAGACGAGCGCATGCGCGAGCAGGACGAGCGGCGGGACGCACACGACGAACGCGCTCGCGCGGCCCGCGGCGACGAGCTGAAACGCGGCGATCATGGCGACGACGAGGAGCACGGCGAATGCGACGCGGCCGGACGAACCACCTTCCCGCGTGGCGACGAGCGGCGCGGCAACCGCGAGGATCACGAGCGCAATGCCGACGGCCGCGCGGCGCTCTCCGATCGGCGCCCCCGCGAAGGCCTCCGCAGATCGCAAAGCGACCTCGAGCACGCCGCCCGGACCGAGCCTCGTGCCGCGGATCGTGTCGCGCATGCCTCCGTCCGGCTCGACGATCCATGCGCTCGGCGCCGCGGGCCTCGGGAAGAGCGGTTCGAGATCGGCGACCTCTGCGAGCACGAGCGCGGGCCCGATCGCCGCGACGATCGCCCCGCCGAGGACGGCCCCGCGCATCACGCGAAAAGGATCCGCGCCGAGCGCTTCGAGCGCGCGTGACTCCCCGCGCGCGCGGGCGATCCTCGCCGCCGCGAGCGCGCCGATCCCCCCCGCCGCCGGGGCGAGCGCCGCACAGAGCGCCGCCCGCTTCGCAAAACCGCCGCCCTCGTCCGTCGCCGTGACGACGAGCAGCACGATGCACCCGACGAGCGCGGCGATCCCGAGCGCGCGGCGCGCGAGGCTCCTGTCGTAGGCCGAGAGCATCAGGGCGGCGCTGCGGTTCGCTCGGCCGCGAGCACGTACGTCATCGTGCACGGCAGCGCGGTGAAGGTCGGCGCCGGGCCCACCACGAGATCCCCGCAGTCCGAGCCTTGCGACGGCGTGAACGTATACGCGAGCTCGCCCGAAAAACCGCCCGCGTCCTCGTCGAGCAGCCCTTCGGCGCGATCGCCGCGCACGATCGTGCAGGGTGGCAAGTTGCTCGGCGTCTCGCCCGCGCGCATGTCGACGACGAGGCTCGTATCGAAGGAGAAACGTCGATCGTCGGTACCGAGCGTTCCGGGAGTGACCTCGGCGCCGCTGTCCCAGTAGAGAACGCCGTCGCCGCGCGAGAGGCGCACCTCGAACTCCCACGTCGCAGGCGAGCCGAGCGCGCCTTCGCCGCACGTCGTCGTCTCGCGCGTGGCGGAGACCTCGTACGTGCCGAGCAGCTCGCCGGGGTGATGGGGATCGACCTTGCCGTCGCCGCAGCCGGCAAGAAGCGCCCCCGCGAGGCCGACGAGAAGGGTTTTTCCGATGGGGAGAAACATCGCGGTGAGCGTGGCGCGCCGCGCGCGTGGCGAACAAAAAAAGAGCGGGCCAGAGGACGTATCCTCAGGCCCGCTCAGGCCCCACATCCCTGGCCTGGAAATCCGCGTCGACTCCCGTCGATGTCGAGATCCAGGCGGAGGCCAACTCTGACCCGGCCCGCCGGTGAAGAGGCGCAACCTATGGCGCCTCCATGCCGGAGGACCTGATGCCCCGCGACGCGAACGCCGCTACGAGCACCTCGTGATGGTCAGTAGCCCGAAGCCTCCGGGTTAGAGCCACGGGTATTCTGCATGGTGACCATCCCTCCTCCGGCTTGCCGGCACCCCGTTGCCGAGCCTGCGCTTGCGCGCTCGGCAGGCGTGGGTGTTCGTTCGATGCATCGACGAGCTCGAGGCGCGACGATGTGGTTTCGTACCGACGCCAGGGTGCTCCCCAGCAGGACCAATCCCGGATGTGAATCCCTCCGGTACTGCTTCGACCCTACCATCTCAGCGTCCACGGTGCAAACCGCGAATCGCGAGAAAACCAGGCGATCGAGCGCTGGTTTGATGCTCTGGAGCGCCGAGCACGAGAGACGCGCTGGTTTGATGCTCTACGCGCCGGGCGACGGGTCGGTCGGCTCGAAGCTCGCGACGCCCGCGCTGCCCTGACCTTGCCGCACGCGCGACAGCACCGCGTCGAGGAACGACTTCGGATGCACGCCGCTGCGCACGATGCGACGACGCTGCGGGAGCGTGACCGACTCGACCGCGAGCGACGTCGCCGTGCCACGCCCGTACGAAGCGAGCGTGACGACCGCCGTCACCTTCGTGGCGTCGTGCGTGCGGCAGATCGTCACGGTGCGCCGCACCTGCACGTCGTCCTCGGACCAGCGCGCGAGCCAGTCGTCGGTCATCGCGTCGGGCTCGACGATCACGAGCCGCGCGGGCATCGCCACCGCCGGATCTTCCGCCGCCGAGAGCGCCTCGCGAAAGCCGAGCACGAGCCTGCAGGGCAGCGGCGCCTCGGCGTCGCCCGACAGCAGCACGAAGCCCATCTCCCCTTCCTCGCGCTCGCCGCGCCCCGATCGCTCGACCCGCGACGGCGGGCTCTGCTCACCGCGCGTCGACGGCTTGCCGCTACTCCCAGGCTCTACCGCGAAGAATGGCGAAATCACTTTCGTGACCACGGCCCGACGATACACGAGCCGCAGGCCGGAGCGCGCTTGATTTCGTGCGTGTTCCGCGCCTCTGTCACCTCCGCCCGAGGCGGGAAGATGAGCCCTTCCTGTATCTCCTCGGGAGCCTCTGGCGAGCGCTCCGGTCCTGTCCGCTCCTCCCCTCGGGCGCCTCCCGACGAGGCTGCGAAACGCCGTTTGCGGCGGGCGAACGTGGGGGACTGACGCGCTGCGTGAAGCGACGTGGCTCATCGCACTAGGCAATCGGCCAAGGTCCGCCTAAGGTGTCGCCGAACGTCCGGCCCGCTCTTGTCGTCTGCCGTCCGTGGCAGCGTGCGCGGACCTCCTTTCGCACGAAGCGTCGAATGAAGCAGCTCAGCATCCCGCAGATATTTCTGCTCGTCCTCGTCAGTGCCCTCTACTTCTTCCTTCTGTGGTTCGTGGACCGGTCCATCGACGAGCGTGTGCGCGTCTGGTTCCGGTACCTGGCGGTGATCGGCACGACCGCGCTCGCCGCGTTCGGGATCACGAAGCTCACCGACGACCACGCCCGCACCGTCGACATCATGAAGGCGGCGCTCGCCATCACGGCGGCGGGCTGCGTCTTCTACGAGCAACACCGCGCGGCGATGAAGCGCCCGGTCTCCGAGCGCTGGAAGAAGTACATCGGCGTGACGCTCGCCGTCGCCTCCATCGTGGCTTACTTCAACGGGTTCCGCTTCGGATACCCGCAGTATTACCACCGATGGGACCAATTCCACTATTACATGGGGGCCAAGTACTTCAAGGAAATGGGGTACGACGGCCTTTACAAGTGCTCGCTCATCGCGCAGGACGAGCTCGGGGTCGTCAATTACAAGCACGAGGACGGCCGGGTCGAGCGCATCGACATGACGAAGGAGGTGCGCCACCCGGACAAGAAGATCCGGAACCTCGGCGGCGACAACCTCCTCCTGCCCGCCGCGCAGTTCCTCGAGAACCCCGGCGAGACGTGCAAGAACCACTTCCCCCCGGAGCGCTGGGAGAAGTTCAAGGAAGACGTGAAGTTCTTCCGGGCCGTCTCGGGCAAGGGCTACTGGGAGGACATGCAGAAGGACCACGGGTACAACCCGCCGCCCGTGTGGACCATCATGGGCCGGTTCTTCGCGGAATTGCAGCCGGCCAGCGTGTGGTACTGCCAATTCCTTTCGGCCCTCGACATCGTGTACACGCTGGCCATGTTCGTCGCCCTATGGTGGGCGTTCGGATGGCGCGTCTTCGCGGTCGGGGCGATCTTCTGGGGCTGCCAGTCGTCGGCGCCGTTCTACTGGACCGGCGGCGCGTTCCTGCGGCAGGACTGGCTTTTCTTCCTCGTCCTCTCGGTCTGCCTGCTCCGGAAGAAATACCCGAAGCTCGCGGGCGCCTCGCTCGTGTATGCCGGCCTCTTGCGTATCTTCCCGGGCCTCTGCGTGGTCGGCCTGCTCGTGACGGTCGGCTGGTCTGTCGTGCGCAAGCGCAAGATGACGGGCGAGCAGGTGCAGATGCTCCTCGGCGGCACGGCCGCGGCGGCGGTGCTCATTCCGCTCAGCATCGCGGTCTCGGGCCCGCGCTCGTACCACGATTTCTACAAGCACACGCTCGAGGTCCACGACCAGACCCCGCTCACGAACCACATGGGCCTGCGCGTCCTCGTCGCGCACGACATGAAGGCGCAGGCGATCTCGCAGATCGGCGAAGCGCTCACGCCCATTTCGGAGCGGCTCAAAGCCCGGGGCATCATGAGCCCGGACACGGTCCAGAAGATCAGCGACGTGTTCCATTACAAGGAGGCCGCGAGCAAGGCCTCCGGGCGCATGAAGTTCACGAAGGACGTCAAGCTCATCGACCCCTTCGAGACCTGGAAGAACATGCGCAACGAGCGGTACAAGAAGTACAAGATCGTCGCGTACCTGATCATCGGCCTCACGCTCGCGCTGAGCATTTACGTGCAGCGCCGGCTCAAGAACCTCTGGGTCGCGCAATGCCTGGGGCAGATCTGGATGATCCTCCTGTCCCAGCTCACCTGCTATTACTACTCGTTCATGATCCTCACGGCGCCGCTCACGAAGGTGCGGAGGGATTTCGAGGCCCCGCTCTTCGGCCTCGCGGCGCTGAGCCAGTTCGTGTGGATCAGCTCGTACTGGAACGACGACAAATACACGGCGCTCACCCTGATCTCGCTCGCCTTCTGCCTCGGCCTCTTCCTCGCGCTGATGCCGAAGACGCTGGAGCCGAAGATCGTCCCGCTGAAGGACGCGCCCGACGCGACGCCCCCTGCCAAGGCCTGACGGATTCATCGCCATGAGCACGAACGACACGATCGACACGCCCCCGCCCGCCGAAACCGAGGTCGCTCCGGCGCCGAAGCTCCGCAGCGAGCCCGTCCTGCGGGGGCCGAACGAAGAAAAATCCCTCGGCGCATTCCGCAAGGTGCCGCGCACGGGCGTGATTTACGTCATGGGCGAGGCCACGAAGCACGGCTATCGCCCGGGCGTGGACGCAGGCGAGGACGCCTGGTGCAACCTCGGCCAGGGCCAGCCGGAGACCGGCCCGCTGCCGGGCGCGCCGCCGCGCTGCGACGCCGTGACGATCGCCGGCGACGATCAGGAATACGCGCCCGTCGCCGGCCTGTGGGAGCTGCGGGAGGCGATCGCCGATTTCTACAATCGCGCCTACCGGCGGGGCATGCCTTCGCGCTACAGCGCCGAGAACGTGAGCGTCTCCGGCGGCGGGCGCGCCTCGCTCACGCGCGCGGCCGCGGCCCTCGGGCAGATCAACCTCGGCCATTTCCTCCCCGATTACACGGCGTACGAGGAGCTGCTCGACGTCTTCCGCCTCTTCTCGCCCATTCCGATCCTCCTCGAGAGCGAGCGCGGGTATGCCTTCTCGGTCGGCGATCTCCGGCGGGAGATCCAGGGCCGCGGCCTCGGCGCGATTCTCACGTCGAACCCGTGTAATCCGACGGGCAAACACGTCCGGGGCGAGGAGCTCGCGGCGTGGGTCGGCACCGCGCGCGACCTCGATTGCACGATGCTCTTCGACGAGTTCTACTCGCATTACGTCTACGGCCTCGGGGGGCCGGCGCCGATGGAGAGCGCGGCGCGGTACGTGGAGGACGTCGATCAGGACCCGGTCGTCATCTTCGACGGATTGACCAAGAACTGGCGATACCCGGGCTGGCGCGTGACCTGGACCGTGGGCCCGCGCGAGGTGATCGACGCGGTGGCGAGCGCGGGCAGCTTCCTCGATGGCGGCGGCTCGAAGCCGATGCAGCGCGCGGCCGTGCCCCTGCTCGACATGGAGCACGTGCGGGCCGAAACGGCGGCCATCCAGCGGACGTTCTCGAAGAAACGCGACCTCATGCTGGAGGGCCTGCGGAAGCTCGGAATCCAGGTCGACGTGGCGCCCGAGGGGACGTTTTATTGCTTCGGCTCGGTCGCGGATCTGCCGCCCGGCTTGAGCGACGGGCATTCGTTTTTCCGGGCCGCCCTCGAGCACCGCGTGATCGTGGTGCCGGGCGAGTTCTTCGACGTGAACCCGGGCAAACGACGGGCGCATCGGGCCTCGCGGTTCCGGCACCACGTGCGATTCTCGTTCGGCCCCGGCGAGGAGTCGCTGACGCGCGCGCTCGGCCGGCTCGAAAAGATGATCAAGAGCCACGCGTGACGCGGAGCGCCCGTTCGAGCGTGGCGTCGTCGAGCTCCTCCTCGGCGGCACGCTCGAGCGCGGCGCGGAGCTCGTCGTCGGCGCTCGCCTCGGCGGCGATCCGAATCCGCGGCGCCGCCTCGGGCGCGGCCACACGCAGGAGCATCGCGGCCCCGATCCTGCGGCCCCGATCCTCCGCGGAATCTTGGAGTACGGCGAGCAGCGCCTCCTCCGTGATGGACGCATTCCGATAATCGCCGCCCTGGAGCAGCTCGGTCAGGGCTGTTCGCCATTCGGCGAGGCTCCTGCCTTTGCGATCGAGCAGCTCGCGGACGCGCGCGTGCGCGGCGCTGGCCCCTCCCGCCGCGCGCGCCTCTTCGATCCGGCTTGCCGCCGCGAGGACGAGCTCGGGCTCCCCTTTCACCTGGACCACCGCGTCGTCCGGGTTTTTCGGGAACAACCGCAATCGATCTCCGTCCATCTCCAGGTGATCGACGGACGAATACGGGATATACGTCTTCGAAAACGGACGTCGCACGAGCACGCCGTCCGTGCCCACGACGATCTCGGGGGGCTTCCACGCGCGCACGATGAGCAAGGTCAACGTGGCCGTGCCCATCGCGAGCCCAAAGCCGAGCAAGAGGCCCTTGAGGTTGGCGATCTTGAGCGCGACCATGAACATGGCCACCAACAAAAAGCTAACGGCCAATCCCACGCATCCAGCCGTCACCATTCGTTGAGGCGAGGCCAGCCGGATCGTCACGCGGTGCTCGTCCGCGGCGAACCCGAGCGCATTCACCGCGGCGCGCGCTTGCGCCTCGTCCGGCAGGTGGATCGCGAGGACATTGCCTCCCACGAGGTGCACCTCGATGCCCTCGCTCGGGGCGCATTGGACCATGGCATCCGTGATCTCGCTGCGCTCGATGCGACGCTCGTGTCCCTTTTTGCGGAACGAGATCCCGCTCGCGTCAAGTCGTGCCCAGGTGAGCTCGCGCCAGCCGGACATCGTGGGTCGCGCGAACATGCCGCTGACGAGGGCCAGGACGGGGCAGAGGAGAAGAAAGTAGATCCACGAGAAGGCGAGGACGCGCGCGACCTCCAGGAACCACACAAGGGGAAGGACGTCGAACAACGTCTGGAGCGTCAGGGAGACGATGGGCGGCGCGAACGCCGATACGAAGCCCGTCCAGCCGAGCCACCGCGCGATCCGCAGCCTGCGCTCGTGCACGGTGACGTGCTCGAAGACCACGGGCGGGCGCGGCTCGTTCATCGTCGATCGCCCTTCTACCGCCGCGAAAAGAGCCCCAGACGCCCGAGCATGCGACCCACCGCGCGGAAGGCGTCTGCCCGGCCAAACTGGAGCAAGTGGCCGCCGTGGAACGTCTCGAGCGGTGCGTTGAAATGCGCGGCGAGGCGGCGCGCGTGGTCCACGGGGGTGATCTTGTCCTCGCTCGCCGCGAGGACGAGCACCTGATCCGCAGGGACCCGCGAGGGCCGCGTGAATGGGCTCACGACGCGGTGCACGGCGTCGAGCTCCTCGTACTGGCGACGCTGCTCCTCGGGGCTGCCCACGAACCGGCCTGCGGCGCGCGCGATGTCGGCAATCGAAGCGAGCGGGATGATCGGGACCGCGAAGGCGACGCGATCGTCGACCGTCGAGAGCAAGCTCGTCGAGTATCCGCCGAGGCTCATGCCCATGACGCCGACGGCCTCGGAGCCACGATTGCGCAGGAACGAGACGAGCGCGCGCAGATCGAGCACGGTCTGGCGGAAGCCTTCATTCGTGACGCGCGGATCCCCCCCGGGAAAACGCGGCGACGATTCGTGCGAGCGCACGGCGTGGAAAGGCAATACGAACAGCGCGACGTCGAGGCCGCGCTCGTAGAGCCATTGCACGGGCCAGATCCGCTCTTCCAGGCGATACTGGCCGCAGCGGTATCCGTGAATCAAAATCGCCGCCGGCCGCGCCGGCCCCGCATGCAAGAAGAGCCGCGCTGCCGCCGTTGCATTCGCCTCGTGCGAGAGGTACCGTTCGCGGACGTCCGCGGCGAGCGGCTCGAACCGGCTCGGCCACGTCAGATCCAGCACCGTCCCCGGCTCGGGCCCGCCCATCGGACGCACACGCGTGACGGAAGGCGTGATCGGCGCGGGTGTCGGGAAAAACCCAATCTCGTCATGCTCGGGCCGATCGTAGATGCGCCGGAGCTCAGCGAGCGCTTCCATGCGCGCTGCGTGGCCGAGCGCCTCGGGATCCGCCTGCCCCTTGGGCCGGCTGCGCCGGAGGAGCAAGGCCCCGCCCACGGTGGTATCGAAGCGCGAGGCCGCCGTGCTGAGAAGGCTGCGTATCACGAGCCGTTCTTACCATGGAAAGCGCCCCCGACGGAAGCCTCGGGCCGACGCAGGCCATTGACGCACGACGTCGCATGGCGCAAACAGGCCGCTTCATGCGCGACGAACCCGCCACCGTGACCGTGTCGATGGACCTGCCCTCCTCGCTGATCTTCCAGCGCCTCCGCGCGCTCGGCCGCCTGATCGGGCTGCGCATCACGCTCGGCGGCCGCGCGCTCGGCCTCTCCCTCGAAACCGGGGCTTCCGAGCGCACGCCCTCCTGGTCCGCCGGCGACGTCGAGCGTCCGGAGATGCGGAACTTCCGCACGAAGAAGCTCGAGGTCGGCGGGCTCCTGTGCCCGAAGCTCTTCGGGGATCCGCCCGATCTCCGCCGATACGCGCATGTCGCGATGGTCGATCCCGTGGTCCCCTGGCCCACGCGGCTGCTGCTCGCGCCGCTCCTCGCGATGACCGAGGAGGAGCTTTTCGAGCTTTGCTACAAGGACCCTGCCACGCTGCTCGCGCGTGTCGGCGAGGCCGAGGCCGCGGGGCGGCGGGTGAATGGTTGGTCCCCGAAGGAGCTCGTCTGGTGGTCGGTCCCCGTGATCGCGGCCCCCTTGCGCGCGGCGAGCGTGGAGGAATCAAAGTCCTTCATCGGCGAGGCATGCTTCAGCCGCACGCTACACGACGCATATCGGCGCATCGTGAACCGGAGAAATCGTCTCCGTCGATTGAAGGAGCTCGACGCGCCGGCCGTCATCGTCGAAAACGAGCGCCGGATGGCGATCGAGGCGGTCGACCAGCTCCTCGTAAACCGGGATCTCGAAAACCCCTACGTGTACGAGGACGAGGACGAGGGCACGCGAACGCCGATGATGGACGCGACCACGCTGTTCCTCGCGGCCCTCACGCCGCTCGTGGAGATCGCTCAGACAAACCAGGGCGGCGGCGGATGGATCACGAAGGCAGCGAGCCTCCGCGACGCGCGGAGCGGCACGGGGCCACGCGTCTCCGCATTGTGGAGCCTCGCGGCGGAAGCGGGGTGAGTCGAGCACCATGCCAATGGCACGCACCGAGTAGCAAACGGGCTCGGCCCCACGGCCGATTCTCGCTTCCAGATACAGTCGGCGGAAGACGGAGGACTCGAACCCCACACCCGTAGGTGCCCACTGTTTTCGAAACAGGTCTGATCCCTGATCAGTTCGTCTTCCAGAATGGCAGAGAGCAGAGGAGTCGAACCCCGCAGCGAGGCTGCCCTCCGTGTTCAAAACGGCGCCGGGTCCACACCCGGAATGCTCTCCACGGCGGAAGAAGGAGGACTCGAACCTCACACCCCGGAGGGTGCGCACTGTTTTCCAAACAGGCCTGATCCCTGATCAGATCTTCTTCCAAATCCCCCTCTCGGCGCCGCAGCGCCGCGTGGGGGTGAGGTTAGAGGGTCACGTTGGATGGTCATGCTCAGAACCGGCGCCCAGGGCGTCCTCGATCTGCAAGCAACTGCGCCGAGTCGGGCGCGCTGGAAGGCGACGCCGCGCTCATCGAGCGCGCGCCTGCCCGCGATGAAGCCCCGTTCGCCTCGACGATCCGCGAGGCGATTGCGAGCAACAGGACACCAACGAGCACGATTGCAGCGACGGCTGCAGACTCCATGGGCAAACGAATCCGAACGCCCACGATTTGATTCGTTTCGAGCGTCACAAATGCCTCCTAAGTGAGGGATTGATCAAAAAAGGTCCCGCGGGCGCGCTTCGCCCCGGGGCAGCGCCCCGGGGAAGCGGCTCCAGATGAGACCCATGCTCAGCCGCGAAGCGCGAGGGGAACCTCAGCTCGCGGCGCAGTAATGCACCCAGATGTCGGGAATCCTGCGAGCGCCGAGCCGGATGACGGGGGCCGCAGGCAACCACCGGGGCTTCTCGGGCTTCTTCAAGAGCTTCATGCCCGCCTGCTCCGGAGTGCGACCGCGCTTCTTCGCATTGCAGCTCTGGCAAGACGCGACGATGTTCTCCCAGACCGTCCGGCCACCCTGCACGCGCGGCAGGACGTGGTCGTACGTGAGCTCGCCCGCGTCCTTCTGGACGCCGCAGTACTGGCAGCGAAAGTCGTCACGCACGAACACGTTCGTGCGGGAAAACTTGACGCCGCGCTTGTGCGAATTCCCATGACGCTTGAGCCGGACGACCGCCGGCGCGCGAATGGTCATCGTGGGCGAACGAATTTCGTCGTCGTACGTCTCGAGCACCTCCACCTTACCCAGAAAGCTCAGGGTCACGGCGGTCTGCCAGGAGATGACCTGATGTGGCACCATCCAAGGCGTGAGCAGCAACGTTTGCGCGGTCATGATGCACCTCTCCGTCTACCTCTTCTTCTTCATGGCTTTCTCCAACTGCAGATGTCCGGTGCTCGGAGGGGGATTCGAACCCCCAATCGACCAGGTTTGAGCTGGCCACGTTTGCCATTTCGTCACCCGAGCAGCGGGATGCTGGTGTCGTCGGTGGGACTCGAACCCACATACCCTTTCGGGCACAGGACCTCAGCCTGTCACGTATGCCATTCCGTCACGACGACATGAGTGTCCACGGAGGGAATCGAACCCTCAATGCCTCTCGGCACGGTATCTGAGACCGCTGCGTTTGCCAGTTTCGCCACGTGGACATTGGTCTGGGTGGAGGGATTCGAACCCCCAATCCCCGGCTCCCGACGCCGGTGCTCTAGCCAGATTGAGCCACACCCAGATGATTCGCGCGCCAGTCTGGGTGGAGGGATTCGAACCCCCAATCTCCGGCTCCCAAAGCCGGCGCTCTACCAGATTGAGCCACACCCAGATAAACTGCCAATTCGGTGTCATCGGTGGGAGTCGAACCCACACGCCCTTTCGGGCACAGGATCTCAGCCTGCTACGTATGCCATTCCGCCACGATGACATGTATATCCACGGAGGGATTCGAACCCCCAAGAAACGGTTTCTAAGACCGCCGCGTTTGCCCGTTACGCCACGTGGACATGGTCTGGGTGGGGGGATTCGAACCCCCAGTCTCCGGCACCCCGAGCCGGCGCTCTACCAGGTTGAGCCACACCCAGATGATTCGGACATACCCTCGCCAGGAGTCGAACCTGGAACGTCGAGCTTCGGAGGCTCGCGCCTGCATTGCCGGCAGGACGAGGGCATGGTCTCCCTGCGAGGAGTCGAACCTCGCCAGTCGGCTTCGTAGACCGACGCCTGGCCGCCAGGACAGGGAGAAGAAAGAGGAGGCGAGTCAGCAGCTCACCCCCTCGGCGGATTTGCGCACCCGGCGGGAATCGAACCCGCGTCACCAGATTGAGAATCTGGCTGCCTGACCCACTAGCAATACGGGTGCATGAGCGCGGTGAGGGAGAGTCGAACTCCCATCCCGAGTATGGCACACTCGGATTCTACCGTTGAAGTACCACCGCAATTCGTGGAATGACGGGGATTCGAACCCCGATCTCTGCCGTGCGAGGGCAGTGTTCTACCCAGATTGAACCATCACCCCATTCGAAGGCGCCCCCGAGGAGGATCGAACTCCCCTCGCCCGATCGACAATCGGGCTGCCTCACCAGATGCATACGAGGGCAAAACGAGAGTGGAGAAGGCCGGATTCGAACCGGCGACCCCCTGACTGCCAGCCAGGTGCTCTACCCACTGAGCTACGACCCCAGAGGGGAGCCGCCCAGAAACACCGCCTGGCCTCCCGCTCATGGCCCTGGTGCTTCCGAACGACTCCTGCGAACGAGTGGAATGACGGGGACTCGAACCCCGATCCCTGCCGTGCAAGGGCAGTGTTCTTCCGTTGAACCATCACCCCGAACCACGAAATCTGCGCCGTCGACGGGGCTCGAACCCGTGTCCGCCTCATGACAAATGATAACCTTCCCCTGCCGGCCCGACTCGGACGAGTTGTCGGAAAAGGTATTTTAGGTGCTCTACCCACTGAGCTACGACGGCAAAAACGTGGGACAATTGCGATAACCATCATCGTTCGGCCCGGCCCCCGGGCGAGGGTGTGATGACGGGTGTACACGACGATTGTCCCAGCGCCCCCGGGGGGATTCGAACCCGCCCTCACCTGATCGACAATCAGGCTGCCTCACCAGAATGCATACGGGAGCAAACCGGGCGAGGAGGCGCGTGTGGAGGCACGCGCTCCCTCGTCCTTTCGACTGCAACTTCAGGCCCTCGAGAAATCGGCCATTACCTGCGGTGCGGCCGCGTCGAAGCCCACGACGTCCAGCATGCCAGGGTCCTGCGGATCGGCAATCGTGAAGCCCGTGGAGGTCATGCCAACCACGACGAGCTTTGCGGGACGGCCCATCGCCTGACGGTAATCGCGAAGCGCCTGGAAAGGATGAATCTCACCCGCCCAGGTCTCGCTGTCCGTGTAGACGACGAACGTGTCGACCTCGACCTTGTTCTTCTGAGCCCAAATCATCGGCAGCGCGCAGTCCGTGCCGCCGAAGGGCAAACCGGAGACCATGCCAACCACGTCGTCGAGGCGTTGCTTCGGCGACAGAGGCAAGGACATGACACCCGAGCCGCGAGGGCCAAATGCGCCGCCCGCGGAGGCGAAGGCCAGGGTGCTGAACGACGGCTCGATGCGCGCCGTCGCCATGGCCATGGCCGCGCTCGCGACCCGAGGCGTGAGGCCCGGGATCCCCGCAATCGTGCCCGAATCCATCGAGCCCGATACGTCGAGGGCGAGCAGGTGCTTCTTTCCCGTCGGCTCGATGGACCGGAATGCGAGGTAAAACGCCTCGTCCAAGGCGTCCACGATCTCGCACACCGGCTCCCAGGTGAGCGCGTTTTCGCGCTTCTGGGCACGCTCGCCCCGCCCTTGCGCATACACGCGCAGCGCGGAGAGAACGCTCACCGGGTGAATCCGGGCCCGCCGGAGACGCTCGACGTCCGTGAGACGCTTGGCCACGAGCCTCGCGGCCGCGCTCATGGGCGCGAGGAGTCCGACGGCGGTCATCTTGCCGAGGTTCCGGAGCAGCGCCGTCTGCGGCATGTGGGGGAGCAGCGCTTCCCACACGGCAGGGTCGTTCTTCCACTCCGTGGGCACCATTTCGTGCGTGAGCCGCTGCTCGCGCACGAGCGTGACGAGCCGCTCGCGCGGCGCGTCCTTGGCCTCCTCGAAAGCCCGCACGAGGGCCGGCAGCTTCTCGGGGTCGAGAGCGCCGCCCTTGGCCGCCTCGTTCTTCAGGGCGGCCATACCGCCGACGATCCAGCGGTACATTGCGCCATGCTCGGCCGTGACGGGCGTCGGGTGCGAGAGCCGCAAGAGGTCCTTGTGGCTCCAGCCGTCCCGCTGCCGATATTTCACGGCCTGGTATGCCAATTCATCCGGGCTCTTGCCCTGGTACCACGCGCCGATCGCGCTCCGGAGGCCGCGGCCCCAGCGCCGGAACCCCTCCACCGCTCGCGCGAAGTGGAAGAGATCCGTTCCAGTGCGGCAAACCTCGGGCAAGGCCGCGAGCGCGGACTTGCGGACCTCGGGGCGGGCGTGCCCCGCGGCCATCGCCAGGGCGAAAATCGCGGGCTCGTTCTTGGGCGCGCGGCCCGAGCGGCTGATCTCAACGATCCGCCGCACCGTCCGCTCGCCGTCCGCATCGAGGCAACGGCCAAGGGCGCGCGCGTTGTCTTGCGTCAAGGCGCGCTCGGTCGCGTAGTAGGTGCCGCCCTCGCTGCCGAGAACGAGCCACCGGTCGAGGCGGGCCCAGTCGTCGAGCTCGAAGACGAAGCCGCCTGCGTCGTTTTCGACCTGATCGGGCCGCGCCTTGTCCGTTTGTCGCGTGAACAGCGCGGCGAAATGCTGGATGTAGTTGGCCATGGGAACCTCCGGCCCGCGCTGCGGGCGAGCGAAAGAAAAGGAAAAGCTAGTGATGGAGCGACGGATGAGCGTTTGGATCTCGGTGCTATTGCACCAATTTGCTGTTGGATAACCGAGATCGTCCGACCCGTCCCTCGGTTGGGCGTACGGGAATCGAACCCGCCTACACAGGGTCACAACCTGCCCTCTTCAGCCAGATGAGTAACGCCCACGCAAGGGTGCCCCGTGGGGGAGTCGAACCCACCACCCTCGGATTGAAAGTCCGAGTTCCTGACCGCTAGACGAACGGGGCTTGATGCATATCGGGGGGGTTGGTGGTGGGGTCGCCGGGCCCGTTTCAAGGAGCACGGCGACCCCACCACCGCCAGAAGCGGAGCCCTCGCCCGGAATCGAACCGGGCAGACCCTGGATACGAGGCAGGGCGCTCGACCATCGAGCGACGAGGGCAAAATGCGGCTCCAACGGAGGGCTTCGAACCCCCATCTCCTCGCTTAACAGGCGAGTGCTCTACCGGTTGAGCTACGTTGAAACGCGCAGGGGCGACGTGCCCCTGCGGCATTGCGTTGTGTATCGGAATCGATTGTCATAGAACGAGTCCCGCCTCCGGAGAGGTGGGATGCGTCGTGGATCCGGAGGGGATCGAACCCTCGCCTGCCGCTTAAGAGGCGGCTGCTCTACCCTTGAGCTACGAATCCGAAGCAGACGGCGCTCCTCGGGCGCACGTCTCCTCACGCGCGTGGTTTCACGCGCCGGTGTGGACGGGAGGACTCGAACCTCCAAGCAAACGCGGATGGTTTACAGCCACCTGGGCTCACCCATGCCCAGCGTCCACAAACTTCTCTTTTTCGTTTCCCCGGCGCCCCCCACCGCCGCGCTCGAGGCACGAAAACGAAGAAGGCCGCCAGGGTTTTCCCGGGCGGCCTCCTTGAACACGTCACGTCGTGACGATCCTAGGCTCCACCCGTATCGAGAGGCTTGAGACCACGCACCAAGCTCGATTCCTTGGCCGCATGATACCGCGAAGGGCTTTGCAGGAGGTCGCTCGGGTCCGCGCCCGGCAGCTCGCCGGCGTTCCCCATCGCGTCCTCGTTGTACAGATGCTTGCCCATCGCCATTCCCTCGCCCCGTTTATCTTTACTTCGTTTCGACGTTCGGGTCAACCATTTTATTCGCCGTCCCGTCGATTTTATTTTCATCGTCTGCCGTATTCGCATTCGGCAGATGGAGGATCCGGGAGGCCTCGAACCTCCACGCTTCCGCTTCAGAAGCGGATGCTCTGCCCATTGAGCTACGGATCCAAAACCGCGTCCCCACGCCCCCGTCGCCGCGCTCGAGGCGCAAAAACGACGAAGGCCGCCAGGGTTTTCCCGGGCGGCCTCCTCGGACACGTCACGTCGTGACGATCCTAGGATCCACCCGTATCGAGAGGCTCGAGACCACGATTCGCCGTCGAGCACGATTCGCTCGCCGCCTGATCGCGCGAAGGGCTCTGCCGCCCCGAGATCCCGAAGAAGCCCGCGACCGGCAGCTCGCCGGCGTCGCCCTTCGTGTTCTCGAGATACAGATGCTTGCCCATCGCCATTCCCTCGCCCGTCTCTCTACATTCATTTCGACGTTCGGTCAACCATTTTATTCGTCGACCCGTCGATTTCATTTTCTCCACTTCGTCGACTGCGTTTTCACGCAGCCGCAGAGGATCCGGGAGGCCTCGAACCTCCACGCTTCCGCTTCAAGGGCGGACGCTCTGCCGATTGAGCTACGGATCCGCAGCAGGCTGTCGATCAACTTGCTGCGCGCCCCGGATCGTCGGTCGTCGTCCGCGGAATACGGAAGTATTCCTGCGTCCTCCTCCCTAGCTCCGGGGCTCTCGCGGCGTTTCTCGACAGCCTGCGAGAGAGCCCATCCCGCGCGCTCACGCGCAGGCGCTCTCCCCTGCCCCTTCCCCGTCCCCTCGCGTTTGTTGTACATCCATTTCGACGTTCGAGGCAAGGAAATGTTTTGATGGCTCGTCGATTTTATTTTCGTATCTTTCCAACCCCGTTCGCTTCGAAATGGAGCCCCAAGCTTTCTCTCTATATAAGGAGGTGGATCCGGGAGGGCTCGAACCTCCACACTTCCGCTTAAAAGGCGGCTGCTCTACCCATTGAGACTACGGATCCGCGTGCTGCGAATACACCTCGGGCTTCATCGCATCCACGTCGATGCAATCCCTCACCGAGGACACACCACGACCCCGACACGCGCGCGCAATCGACGCTAATGCAATCGATACACGCCTGCCCCGAGCGCGTCACGCGCCCTCACGATCGGTCTTCAACACGAAGCCCAAGAAGGCCCCCGCGCCCCGCTACGCAAGGCGCACAGGACCAAGAAAGCCCCGCTCGATACACGTCTCCCCGCCAAGGATCTCAATACGAGACCCTCATTCGAGGACGAAACACTCCCCTTCCACCACCCCCACGACGCCCCAAAGAGGAAAACGCCGTGGAAGAGGCCTAAAACGCCGAAGGCCGCCTGGGATCTCCCGAGGCGGCCTTCGCAGTCGTCAGAATGACGCTTGCTCTACCGCCTACGTGCCCTCCGCCGGGTTGCCGAGCTGCCGCGAATCACCAAGGGTATACCCGCGAAACGACTCGGTTTTGCCGGACTTGGGCGCAAGTTGTCCCGCACGCTGCAGCCGATCGATGCCCACGCACACGACGCCCGCTGCCGTCAGCTTGGCTCGTTCGTGGTTTCGGTCGGTCGCAGGGCGGATCAACATGTGGAAAGTCTCGGGCGAGGAATACTCGTTTGGGATCGACTTTGCAACAAAAAAGTTCCTGCTTATCTCATTTTCTTTCGGCCCCCGCCCCGGACACGCACCGAGCACGAGATGCGCACCAAGCCGAGGCCCCATGACGCTCTGCATCGCGGATGCCATGGGCGGAGACCGCCCCGGGCGGCGCAGCAAAGTGCCGTCACCAGGAGGCTATGGATCGACGGCCCTCGCTGGTAGAGTCGCCGCCCTTCCCAGCCCCGAAGGCCCACGAAGCCCCGCGAGGCGCGAGATCGGCCCCGGGCAGACACCAGGAGACGTCATGGGCAAGTTCACCATCACGAACGAGATCAACTGCAACGAGGAAACGTTCTGGAAGATCTTCTTCGACAAGGAATTCAACGAGAAGCTCTACCGGGGCCACCTGGGCTTCCCCGACTTCCGCATCCTCGAGCAGCGCGACAGCGACACCGAAACCATCCGTAAGGTCGCCGGTACGCCCAAGATGAGCGTGCCCGGCCCGGTGGCCAAGGTGCTCGGCTCGAACTTCAGCTACACGGAAGAAGGCCGGTTCGACAAGAAGAGCAAGGTCTGGTCGTGGAAGATGACCCCCGGCACCATGGCCGACAAGCTGCGTAACGAAGGCGTGATGCGTATCGAGCGCATCGGCGACAGCAAGGTCCGCCGCATCGCCGAGATCGTCATCGAGGCGAAGGTCTTCGGCATCGGGGGTCTCATCGAGAGCTCGGCCGAAAAGCAGCTCCGCGAAGGCTGGGACGGAAGCGCCGTCTACATGAACGACTGGGTCAAGACGCATTCCTGAGGCCTGCCCCGGCCCCGGACGCCCGTCCGCGCCGCCCGACCACCTCGCCTGGACCAACGATTGCATCGCCCCGGGCATGAAAGGTCCGACAGGGCGAGCGAAGGGGCCGAAGCAGACGCCGCGCAGCGCGCGAATCGCACAGCGCCGCTCGGACGAACGCGGGAGCCCCATCACGTTCGGAGAGCCGGGCCGTACCCCGAAATCACGCAAGGAGCCGCTGCACCTGCCCCATGTGGTCATCGTGGGCGGCGGCTTCGGCGGGCTCTATGCCGCCAAAGCGCTGCGCCACGCGCCCGTGCGCATCACCCTGCTCGACCGCAAGAACCACCACCTCTTCCAGCCGCTTCTTTATCAGGTCGCGACCGCAGGGCTGAACCCGGCCGAGATCGCCGCGCCGATCCGACGCGTCCTGCGCGATCAACGAAACGTGCGGGTGCTCCTCGGCGAGGTCACGGGCATCGATCCGAAAGAACGAACGGTGACCTCGTCGGCCGGGACGTTCGTATACGATTACCTGATCCTCGCGACGGGCGCGAGTCACTCGTATTTCGGGCACGAGGAATGGGCACCCCTCGCCCCGGGACTGAAGAGCCTCGAGGACGCGCTGGAGATCCGGCGCCGCGTGCTCCTCGCATTCGAGAAGGCCGAGTGCTGCGCGCCTTCCCAGGAAGATCGCTCCGCGTGGCTGACGTTCGTGATCGTGGGCGGAGGGCCGACGGGCGTGGAGCTCGCCGGGACGCTGGCCGAGGTCGCTCACCATACCGTGGCAAACGACTTCCGGGTGATCGATCCGACGGCCGCGCGAATCGTGCTGGTCGAGGGGATCGATCGCGTGCTGCCCACGTATTCGGCACTGCTGTCGGCGCGCGCGGAGCGGCAGCTCCAGCGGCTCGGGGTGGAGGTACGCACGAACGCGAGGGTGACGGGAATCGACGCGGAAGGGGTGCAGATCGGCGAGGAGCGTATCGCCGCGAAGACCGTGCTCTGGGCCGCAGGCGTGAAAGCCTCGCCGCTCGGCGAGGCCGTCGGCGCGCCGCTCGATCGCGCGGGGCGGGTGAAGGTCGCGCCGGATCTGTCGGTGCCCGGACACCCGGAGATCTTCGTGATCGGCGATCTCGCCGCGCTGGAGCAGGACGGATCCCCCGTACCGGGCCTCGCGCCCGCGGCGATCCAGGAGGCGCGCCATACCGCGAGGAACATCGTGCGGTCGATCCAAGGCGAGCCGCGGCAGCCGTTTCGGTACCTCGACAAGGGCACGCTGGCCACGATCGGACGGAACGCGGCGGTGGCGAACTTCGGGCGCCTGGAGCTCTCGGGCTTCGTCGCGTGGCTCGCGTGGCTCCTGATTCACGTATTTTTCCTGATCGGGTTCCGGAATCGGTTCCTCGTGCTCTTCGATTGGGCATTTTCCTACCTGACGTACGAGCGCGGCGCGCGGCTCATCACGGAATCCAGCCCGAAGGCGGCCCTGACCGAACCGGCGTCGAGGCGCTGAAGGGCGCCCAATTCTCCGAGCGAACGCGGAGGGCCCCTGCCGCCCTGGACGCGCGGCGAGGGCCGTGATAACCTTCACAAAGGTACGCGAAGGCCGCACCTTTCTTTCGTGGCGCCGGCGCGCGGCGCCCTCAACCCATTCGCCGGAGCACCAATGACCCACGAGCGCATGGCCAAAGGCTTGATCCTGCTTTTTTTCGCGGCGGCGACGCTGTTCGCCGCCTGCGGCGGGGAAGACCCCGAGACAGCCGAGGACAAATACTGCAATCAGCGCTGCGATTGCAACAAGTGCACGGAAGACGAGCTGGCGTCGTGCCGCGACGACAAGATCAACCAGAAGGACGAGGCCGGGGACGCCGATTGCAAGGATGAATACTCGACCTACCTCACCTGCCTGACGAACGACGCCGCCTGCTCCGACGGCGATTACGATGAGTCGGTGTGTTTCGCCGAGGAGAGCGATCTCGATTCGTGCCTGAACCCGGCGCCGACCTGCAACCTCGCGAACAACGGCGTCTGCAATGAGCCCGCGCCGAAGGGCGACGGCCTCTGCGCGGCGGGATCGGACACGAAGGATTGCGCGATCCCGACGTGTCCCTCGGCCGGCGACGGGTACTGCGACGAACCCGAAGGCTCCGGCCTCTGCGCGGAGGGATCCGATCCGATCGATTGCGGGGTCCCGACGTGTCCCTCGGCCGGCGACGGGTACTGCGACGAACCCGAGGGCACCGGGCTCTGCGCGGAGGGCTCCGACCCGATCGATTGCTCCGCCCAGACCTGCCAGGCTTGCTACAATTACGTGCTCGATCCGTCCGCGGGCTCGCTCTGCGAGACGTCGACCTCGACGTACATCACCTTCCTCGACTGCGCGTGCGTGTCGTGCGCGGACGCTTGCGCCACGGGCGTGGACGTCTGCGATGCGTACCCCATCAGCTCGACGTGCCTGAGCTGCGCGCAGGAGCTGTGCTCCTCCACATTGAACACCTGCATCTCCGATTGAGCGAGGCGCGCCCGTTCTGCTCACGTGCGTTCCCCACGCACGGACAATCCTCGTAACATCCCAGCGATTCCCGCTTCCTCTCCCATTTCCTTCGTCATCGTCCGCTCTTCCCGATTGAATTCGGGAATGGCCTTCCCGCGGCCGGACGAGGCCGCCTGGCATTCCGTTTGCCCGAGGATGCTCGGGGACGCCCGTTCGGCCGCCTCTCGGCTCACCCGATCCGCGCCCCCGAACGGGAAAAGGAGGGAGGACATGAAGGTCGGGAGAGCATTCTTCGCAGGAATCGTCGGCGGCGCCGCGACGACGCTGATAATGACGGCCGCGCACACGGCCGGCGCGTCGGCGGACGTCATGCAGCTACTCGGCACGTTGCCCGGCAATGCGCCGAGCAGCATGTCGTGGCTCGTTGGATTCCTCGTAATCACCGTGACGTCGGGTCTCATCGGCATCGCCTACGGCGCCGCGTTCGAGACCATCACGCGGAGCGCAGGCGTCGCGACGGGCCTCAAGGTCTCGCTCGTGCACACCGCGCTCGCGGGCATCTTCGTGGGCCTGCTCGGCATGATGCACCCGCTCGTGCCGGAGACCATGCGCGCGCCGGGCTTCTTCATGTCGAAGTACGGCGGGCTCGGGATCCTCGCGTTCGTGGTCGGGCACCTCGTGTTCGGCGCCATCGTGGGGGGGCTCTACGGAGCGGTGACGACCGAAGACGAGACGACGCCGTTCAAGTGATTCGCGTCGAGGGGAAACAAAAAGGAAAAGGCGCGGGCCCTTTTCGCGGGGCTCGCGCCTTTTTCGTATTCGCGCCGAAAATCAGGTCGCCGCGGGCGGCGTCTCCGGATTGGACATCACGCCGCCGAGGGTCAGACCCTCGTCGATCGATTTCACCGCGCGCTTGGCGCGCTTGCGGATGTCGACGTGCAGCGACTCGTCGAAATTGATGGCCGAGAATGCGCCACGCGCCTCGATCTTCTTTTCGAGGCCGAGGTAGGCCTCCGCCTCGTTCCAGCGAAGCTTCCAATCGCGCTTCGCCAGGTTCTCGAGCTTGCCCGCGTCCTCGACGATCTCCTGGTAGCGCTTCTCGTTGCCGAGCTGCGTCCAGAGCTCGGCGCGGAGGTCGTCGTCCTCCGGGCGAAGCGCGACGGCCTTCTTGAGGAGGTCGATGCCCTCGTCCTTCGCGCCCGTGGCGATCTTCGCCCGCGCGAGCGAGCGCCACGCGCCCACCGCATTCGGGTGCGCCTCGGCGAACGCCGTGAGCGCCGGGATCGCGTTCGAGACGCCCTGGATGTTCGTGGCCGCGTCCGCGGGCCAGAAGCGATACTGAAGCGCGAGGAGATCGCCCGGATCCGCCTCGAGCGCCTTGTCGAGCGCCGCGCGCGCCTCGTCCGCGTTGCCCGCGGCCGCGAGCGAGCGCCCGAGCTCGACGTACGCACCCGCCGACTGCGCCTTCTCGACGTACGCCTTCGCCGCCGCGAGGGCCTCGTCCCGCCGGCCGAGGTCACGCAGGGCCGCGATCTTCGCGAGCTCGCCGCGCTCGGCGGAAGCTGCGTCGCCGAGCTTGATGATGCGCTCGGCGATGGCGAGCACCACGATCGGGCGGGCCTCGCGCTCGTGATACGCGAGCTGCTCCAGGTAATAGGCGGCGTCGCGCGCCTCGGCGTCCCACACGGAGGCGAGGTACTCGTCGACCTTGTCGCTGCGCACGTAGGTGAGCGAGGTGGCGTCGCGCGGGTTCTCGTAGACGGGCACGAGGACGCCGAGCTTGGCGAGCGCGTCGAGCGCGGGCTGGCAGTCGGGCTGCGCCTCGAGCGCCAGGACGAACTCGTCGATCGCCGCGTCCTTGTTGCTCATGGTCGCGTGGACCTGGCCGAGGCCGACGTGATAATCCGCGTCGCCCTCGAACGTCTTGCGGATCGACTGATAGGTCTTCAGCGCGGCCGGGTAATCACGCAAGGCCGTCTGCGCCGCGGCGAGGTTCAGGCGCGCGGCGTGATCGTCGGGATCCATCGACGCGATGCGCTTGAGCGCCGAGAGCGCCTTTTCGAAGTCGTTCTCGGCGAAGCCCTTCTGGGCGCGATCGAGCAAGGGCGCCTTGTCGAGGAAGACCTCCAGCGCCGAGACGAGCTGGCTGTTCTTCTTGCGCCAGTTGCCATCCTTGCCCGCGGGCGAGTCGTTGAGGAACGACTTGATCCACTTGCGGGCGTTTTCGATGGACAGGCCCTTGTCGGCCAGACCCTCGAACTCGCTCTTGGGAATGGGGAGCTGCGGCGGCATCCCCTGGCGGCGAGACATCTTCGGGTCCAGGGCAATCATGACCCATTCTTCGTCTTTGCTCATCGCGGATCACGGTAGCGAAAGGCCGCTTCCGAGATCAAGCGCCGAAGGCTCGCGCCACGGCGCGTCAGGAGATGCTGATCAGGATCACGACGACCAAGATGACGACCACACCAACACCGATGGCGATGAGCGCCGGGGTCTGCAAACCAAGCACACGCGGCCGGAGGCGCGTGGTGAACGCATCGGCGTCGAGCTCGGGCGCAGGCAAAGCGTGTCGATCCGGCAGGCGCGTCGCGCCCGGCGGCACCGAACGACCCGGCACGGGCGGCGCGGGCGGAATCGGCGGCGGCGCCGGAATGGAAGGGCCCCCGATCGGTGGCGCCGACGGGGACGGCATCGGCGCGGCGAGCGCCGGGATCTGCGGCGCAGGCGGAATCGGAGGCGGCGCCATGGCCGCGAAGCCCGGAGGCGGCGCGCTCACGGTCTGCGCAGCTGCGCCCTCGGTCGCGCGGGCCGATCGCTCCATCGCGAGCGCAACTTCGAGCCGGCGCAGGCCGTCCGTGATGCTCTGCGCTTTTCCGATGCGCAGCGCCTCCGCGGCGAGCGCGGCCGCGTCGCTCGTGGCCTTCGCGAGCGCGGCCTTCCGCTCGGCACGCGCGTACGCGGCTTTCGCCTCGTCCGCGAGGCGCATGGCCTCGATCGAGAGCCGCTCGGCCTCGCTACGCAGTCGATCCTCGCCGCTCGGCTCGGCGACGGGCGGGGGCGGAGGCGCCGACCCTCCGCTGCGGCTCGTGATGGGCGGCAAGGGCACGGAGGGATCGGCGGGGACGATCTGACCGGGCGGCGCCGGAGGCATGGCGCGCGCGGCCGTCGCGGCGCGCACCTTGCGCAGCATGTCGCCGATGGGCGCGGTGGGATCGTCGAGATCCTCGCTGTCGGGGGGATCCTCGCGGCGAGCTGGTCCGGCGGGGAGTTTGCCCTCGATGACGGTCGCGAAGCTCGGCAGCACGACGCGTTTGTCTTCGGGGGCCTCGGGCAGGGGCGCGGGGCGCGCGGCGGCGACGTCGGGGGCGACGAGCTTCGGATCGAAGGGTTTGCCCCCCTTGAACTGCTGCCGCAGCATGGCGAGCTGCTCGGGCGTACCTTTGACGAGGGTCGGGACCTCCTCGCCCCAGTCGACCTCGCCCTCGCCCGTACCGCGCCCCTCGACGATGCGCGGCGCGTTCCGCAGCGTCCCGAGCCGCCGCGGCGTCACCTTGGCCTCGGCGGTCGTGTCCTCGGTGAGCTCGTTCGCGTCGGTGCTCAGCGGGCCTTGGGCCTCGGCCGATCGTTTCGTGCCCGGGCGCTCGGTGGGCGGGGGCGAATCGCTTCGCTTCGGCGGGTCTCTCGGGAGCGGGGCCACGACCGAGCCGCCGGTGAACGTGGGCGGGCGGGGTTTCGCCTTTTTGACCTCGGGCGTCTGGCTCGCGATCACGCGCTCGAACCAGGCCATCTGGCGCATCGCGTTCCGGCGGACGAAGCGGCCGAGGGCCTCCTCGTTGTCCTCCATGTACCCGTGCGCGCTGAGCCACTCGTCGAGCCGCGCGAGGATCTCGGCGACGGACTGGAAGCGCGCCTTCGGATCCTTCTCGAGACACTTGCTCACGATGCTGACGAGCTCGCGATCGATCTTCGGCCGGAGCTTGAAGAGATCGGCCGGCGGCGCGGTCATGATCTGGCGCGCGAGCTCCATGTCGTTCGGCGCGACCCAGGGCCTGCGCGCCGCGAAGAGCTCGAAGAGCATGACGCCGAGCGAGAAGATGTCGGCGCGCGCGTCGATGTTGTTGCCCGTGGCCTGCTCGGGGGAGATGTACTCGAGCTGGCCCTTCACCATGCCCGTTAGCGTGCGCGTGAGCCTCTGCTTGGCCTTGGCGAGGCCGAAGTCGGTGATCTTCACGTCGCCCTGGAACGAGCAGAGCACGTTGCCGGGCGTGAGATCGCGGTGGACCAGGTTCATGTGCTCGCCGCTCGGCGCGCGCAGGGCGTGCGCGGTGCCGAGGCCGCGGCAGATCTGCCGCGCGAGGAAGACGACCATCCGCTCGGTGAAGGCCTCGCCCGTGTCGAAGATCGTCTTCATGAGCCGCGCGAGCGAGACGCCCTGCACGAGCTCGACGGCGAGGTAAAGGCCCTGATCGTCGCTGCCCCAGCCCACGACCTCGACCACGTTCGGATGCCGGAGCGCACCAGTCATCCACATCTCGTCGCGAAACTGGGCGACGAAGGCGGGATCACTGGCGAGGTGCGGGTGGAGGCGCTTGACGGCGACGAGGCGACCCTCGGCGGGGCCGTGGGTCACGCGGCAGAGATCGACCTTCGCCGACTCCCCCGCCGCGATCTCCGCGAGCATCAGGAAGGAGAGCGCGGACGGGTCTTGCCCAGGAGGCGGCGGCATTCGTTCGTCAGTGTATCAAACCGTTTGCCGCGCCGCAGCGATCGCTTGCGGGAGACCTCCGATGTTTGCCTTGAGGTGCACGTCAAGGTGATCGTCCTTGGTACGGATCGCACGGACCGACGCGACGGGCAGGGCGATCGAGAGATAACGACGAACCTTGGGGTTTTCCGCGATCTTGGGCACCTTCATGAGGTCGAGCGTGAGGCGATCGTCCTTGGCTTCGACCAGCATGGGCGGACGCTTGGGCATGAAGGCGACGAGGTTGCCGGGCTTCGAGAGATCGAGCGCGCCGGACTTCAAGAGGCCGGCGAGCGGCGAGCTCGAGTCGCCGAGCACGGTGAGGGTGAGGCCCTCGATGCGGACCCCGATGCGCATCTCCGTCAGGGAGATGTCGATCTCCTCGATGTGAACGATGAGCGAGGCGCGCAGCGGCGTGCCCATGGCGTCGACGGTCGCGGCGACGCGGATGCCGGGCGGCGCGGCCTCGATGACGATGTCCTTCGGGGCTTTCTTGTTGTCCGGAACGAACTCGCGCGCGAGGTAACGCAGGGCATCCATGGGGATGGAAGCGCGCAGGCCGAGGGCGCTGCGCAAGGCGCGGACGATCTCCTCGGGGTGCTCTTTCAGATAGTTGCCAGCGGTGCGTGCGAGGACGCGGGGATCAGGCTTGGGCATACGGGGGGCTAGAACCTTCGCAGAGGTGCGCTCGTCCGCGCAAGGGGCGCGAACGCCAGGGTTGTGGGGGCGAAGGACGCAACGCGTCGACGCGCTTTTTCTGCGGATCGATCGGGGTCACAATGGCGGGCATGCGTGGAACGTTCGCTTTCTTCTTGGCGGGGATCGTGGGCATGGCCGCATGTGGAACCGGCGGCGGCTTCGATGTCGTGACGAGCGGCGCCACGACGGGCGCGGGTGCCTCCGGGGGCTCGGGCGGCGCAGGCGGCGCGGGAGGCGCAGGCGGCGATGCGACGGGCGGCGGTGGATCGGGCAGCGTGCCGGGCGCGTGGTGCGCGCCGATCCCGGCCTGTGATGCGCCTCCCCCGCCACCGGGCGTGGCCATCGACTGGAACTCGATCCTCCCGCCGATCGGAGACCCGAACCACCGCGGGCGAGATCTCTTCCTGAACCCCGGCGATCCGCAGTGGATCCTGGCGAAGTTCTCGTACGGCACCTTCGACGACGACATCAAAGGCGAGTACGTCGACGTGTACGTGCAGCGCGACTGCGCTGGCACGTGGGAGCACCTCGGGACCGCGACGACGACCGAGGATGGCGAACACCAGGCGGTCGAGGGCGTGGAGGACACGGGAGGTCGCGTCTACTTCCAGATCCCAGAGGAGAAGGCCCTCGGGCTCGGCAGACACAGGGTTCATCTCGTTGTCAAGGGTGACCTCTCGACGACGGACCTCTTCCTCGAGGTCGTGCCGAAAGGGACGCCGGTCTTCGTGAGTGACATCGACGGGACGCTGACGACCTACGAGACGGAGGAGTTCGTCGCGCTCGCGCAAGGGGAGCTGCCCGAGGTGCGAAAGGACGCGGCGAAGCTCTTCGACGTGCTCGTTTCGAAGGGCTATCACCCGTTTTACATGACCGCCCGGCCCGAATGGCTCGGCGCGCGGACGCGGGCGTTCCTCGACCAAAACGGTTTTCCGCACGGGATCGTGCACACGACGCTGACGAAGTCGGGCGCGCTCGGGAGTGAGGCTTCGAGCTACAAGACCGGCGAGCTCGCGATGCTCGCCCAAAAAGGGATGGTCCCCACCTACGCCTTCGGCAATACGGACACCGACGCCGCGGCCTATTTCAACGCGATGGTGCAGCCCGACGAGCGGCGCGTGTTCATCGAGTTCGACGATACGGTGCACGGCGGGCGCCGGATCGAGAGTTACACCGAGCTCCTCGCCGAGGCCGAAGCGCTGCCGAGCCTCTGCCCATGATCGCCGCGGGCGGATCGTGATTCTCCGCGGACTTCCGCCCGTCCGCGAAAGCATGAAACTGCGGGGCGCGGAGGCCGTGAAACCCGGCGGTAATTCGTTATGCTACGGCCGTGGCCTCGAGCGCGCCGGCCGATCGTGATTCCCCATCGAAAGCCGCGCCGCGGCGGCCGGGACGGGTGCGCCGCGCGCTCGCCACCGGCGCCGCCACGCTCGGGCTTTGTGTGGTGTTCACCGGGTCCGCCGCCCTTGCCGTGGGACTGCACCTCGACGTCGGCCCGTTCCGCCGCCTCGCGCGTGATGTCGCGAATCAGGCGCTTGGATCGCTCTTCGAAGGGAAGATCGTCATCTCGGAGATCGATCACCTCGCGCTCGACGAGGTGTCGGTCCGATCGGCGGTCACACTCGATCCGCACGGCACGGAAATCATCCGGGCGAACCACATCCACGGGAGCTTCGACCTTCTCGCATTTGCCCGCGCGTCGCTCTTCGGTACGGGTGAACGCAAGCTCGCCTTCCCCCACATCCGCATCGAGGAGGCCGAGGTGGTGCTCGATCGCGGTCCCGATCAGCGGCTCGGGATCGAGACGGCGTTCAAGCCACGGCCGACGCCGAAGAAGCCCAAGAAACCCAAGAAGCCCGGGGAAGTCGACCGAGCGTCCGAGCAGCCGACGACGGTGGCGCTCGAACGGATCGAGATCGGGCATGCGCACGTGCGTGGGCAGGTGGCGCCGCCGCGCGCGCTCGACGCGGACGTGACGCGCCTGCTCGCTTCGGTGCACGTGACGCCACGCGGGGTCGCCGTGGACGTGGAGCAGACGGGCATTCGCGAGCGCACGCTCGCGCACGTGCCACTCGCGGGCACGGTCGATTACCACCTGCACATCGACACGCCGCCCGAGGCGACGACGACGAACGCGACGCCCGATCCGACGAGCCCGGCGGCGGTGATGCGGATGTGGAGCAGTTTCGCCGGGCACGCGGGGCCGGTCGAGGTGCTGGCGCGCGCGTCGCTCGAAGGCGCGCACGTCTCCGCGGCGGTCGAGCTGCCGCGCGCCGAGCCCGCGGATCTGCGGCAGCTCGTGCCGGATTTGCCCCTGCGCGATCGGGTCTCGGCAAAGGTCACGCTCGAAGGAGACGCGCCCTCGTTCGAGGTCGAGGGGCGGCTCGATGTGACGCCGGCGGAGCGATCGCCAGGCTCGGTCGCGCTCCGGGGCAAGCTCGACGTCACGCGCGGGGCGCGGCTTGCGCTCGACGTGACCGCGGACGACGTCGATCCGCGCATGTTCGTCGATGGTTTGCCCGAGGCGAACGTGGACATGAACGCGCGGCTCGTGCTCGATACGAACCCCGCGCTGCGGCTCGTGGCCGAGGCGAGGACCGAGCCGATGGTGGTGCAAGAGCAGCCGGTGCCGGCGGCCGACGTGCACCTCGTCTACGACCACGGCGAGCTCGAAGGCCGCGTGACCTTGCACGAGCAGGGCGCGCCGACATCCGGATCGTTTGTCGTGCGCCCGGGCGGCGCCGTGCGGTTCGAGGCGGAGACGTTCGTTGCGTCGCTCGAATCGGCGCCGCGGCTCGCAGGTCCCGCGACGGGCAGCGCACGCGTGCACGTGGAGGGCGCGATCCAGGCGGGGAAGATCGACGCGCGTGCCACCGGCTCGGTGCACGAGCTCCACGCGAAGGGCGGCGTGTCGCTCGAACGAGGCCGCGTGGAAGGACGCATCCGCGGGCCGTTCGAAAAACTCGACGTCGAGGCCACGCTCGAAGGCGAAGGGTTTTTCGCGGGCGGGCGCGGCGCGGACAAGGTGACGGCGCACGTGCGTGGTCCGGTCACGGCGCCGAAGGTGGAAGCGCGGCTCGAAGGTGGCGACGTGGGCGAGCTCGAAGCGTCGGCGCGGATCGAGACGAAGGAGAAGAGCGCGCGCGAGGTGGCGCTGCGTCTGTCGCGCGAGGGCGAGCAGATCGAGGGCAAAGCAAAGCGCGTCGCGCTCGAGGGCGGAGCGCTCGCGATCGAGGGGCTCACGGCCGAGGGGCCGGGCGTGGGCTCGCTCGGAGGGACACTCGCGGTGGACGGGCGCGAGCTCACGGGCAAACTCAAGGGCGAGGGCGTGGACCTCGGTCGGCTCGGTCGATTGCTCGATCTCGATCGGAACCTGCGGGGCCTCGCGGACGTGGACGTCGCGCTCACGCGCACGAGGGACGGGCGCAAAGGGCACGTGCACCTGCAGGTCGAGGACGCGACGTTCTCGGCCGGGGGATTGCCGATCACGGGGGCGAGCGGCTCGCTCGTGGCGACGTTCGACGGCTCGCGTGGGGCGATGGATGGCACGTTCCGCCTCGTCGATCGCGACAAGTCCGGCGCGGAGGACGCGTGCAACGGATCGATCGCGGAGGTGCGGATCTCCGGCGCCGAAGGGAATTTGCGCGGGCCGCTCCTGGATCCGGGAACGTGGGCGCGGCTCACGGGCTCGGCGCGCGTGGACGCGCCGGACTGGGATCTGCGGTGCATCGCGCGGCGCCTGCCGGTCGCGCTCGTCCTCAGCGAGGTCTCGGGTCGCCTCGGGACGAGCTTCGCGATCGAGCGGCCCGCCGGGCAGCGGTTCGTGTCGGTGCGTGATCTCGACGTGCGCACGCGTGGCCTCGTGGTCGCGGGGCCGGTGGGGTTCGGCGAGGACAAACCCGCGTGGGAGTCGCGCTCGATGGACGTCGCGGCCTCGGGCTCGCTGAACGGCGCGACGGGCGCGACGGACGTGACGCTGTCGCTCCTCGACACGTCGACGATGGTGGAGCTCGCGACCCACGTGGATCTCGATCTGCCGACGCTGGTGGATGATCCGAAGAAGCGGCGCGCCTCGCTTCTCGCATCGCGCGGGACGGCCGAGCTCACGATCCCGCGGCGAACGGTGCGCTCGTTCCAGACGTTGCCCTCGGTCCTGCGGGATGCGCTCCCGCCGATCCGGGGCGCGATCGCGCTCTCGGCCTCGGCGAGCGGGACGCTCGAAAAGCCGGCGATCCGCGTGAACGCGCGCGGGTTCGGACTCGCGCACGACGCGCGGACGCTCGGCCCGAGCCCGTGGGCGTTCCCCGTCGACATCGATGCAACCGCGACCTACGACGCGAGCAAGGCGACGTTGCGCGCGGCCGTGCGCAAGGACGCACGCGAGCTCGCCCTGGTCGAGGCAAACGCCGACGTCGACCTCGCCGCGCTGCGCGCGGGCCGCGCCATCAAGCCCCGCGGCAGCGCGCGCGCCACGCTGCGTGATCTGCCGCTGGAGCTAATCCCGTTCTTCGCGGATCGCGACGTCGCGGGCCGCGTGAGCGGCGTCCTCCGCTTCGATCAGCGCGGCGACGAGCCCGAAGCCGCGGGGCGCCTCGAGGTGTCGGGCCTGGAGCTCGGCAGCCAGTCGTCCTTCGATCGCGCCACGCTCGAGCTCTCGATCGGAAACCCTGGCGGCGCGGGCAAGCCTGCGCGTGGCGTGGCGCAGCTCGAGCTCGTCGGCCGCGGCGGCGGGCGCATCGACGCCACGGGCTACGCGGGCGTCGACTGGCAAGGCATCGCCCCGCAGATCGACGCGACGCGGCCCGCGGACCTGCTCCTCAAGGCGAACCGCTTCCGCCTCGCGAGCCTCACGCCGCTCGTCTCCGGGACGCTCTCGCGACTCGACGGTACGCTCGACGGCGATCTGCGCGTCGGCCTGCATCGCTTCGGCGAGGACGACGGGCGCATCGAGGCGAACATGGAGGTGCGCAACGGCGTCTTCCACGTCCCGCAGATCGGCCAGGAGTTCAAGAACACGCGCGTCTCGATCCGCACGACGGACAAGGGCGAGCTGCGCTTCGACGACCTCCGCGCCGAGGGCATCAGCGGCGCCGTCGAGGGTTCTGCGATCGTGCACATGAAGGGCCTCGCCTTTCAGGAGGCGCACGGCGAGCTGCGCATCGGTCGGGACGAGGAGCTGCCCGTGACGTTCGAGGGCGTGCCGCTCGGGCACGCGCACGGGAGGATCGTGCTCGCGGCGGAGAGGGAGGGGCGCGAGGTGTCGCTCACGGTGAGCGTGCCCCAGCTTCATCTCGCACTGCCCGCGTCGAGCACGCGTGGCGTGCAGTCGCTCGATGCGAACCCCGACGTCGCGGTCTCGCACGCGCTCGGCCCGCCGAAGGAGGAGCGCCCGAAGGACGCGCTCGCGTACCTGATCACGTTCGAGCTCGGCGACATCCGAATCGAAGGCATGGGCGCGGATCTCGAGCTCACGGGCGGCAGTGCGCCGCCGCGCGTCGCGCTCACGGACGAGACGCGGCTCTCGGGCGACGTGGAGATCGGCCGCGGCTCGTTCGAGATCGTCGGCAAGAAGTTCGAGATCGAGCGGGGTCTCGTGCGCCTGCGTCCGGAAGAAGCGGGCAACCCCTACGTGAACGTGACGGCGCGCTGGGATGCTCCCGACGGCACGCGCGTGTTCGTGGACTACGTCGGTGATCTGAAGCCGATCACCGAGCAGAAGCTCAGGTTCCGATCGAGCCCGCCGATGTCGCAGCAGGCGATCCTGTCGATGATCCTCATCGGCGAGTCGCCCGAGTCCAAGTCCGACACGCAGTCCCAGGCGACGGCGCAGTCGTCGCCGCGCGCGGCGGACGTTGCGGCCGGCGTGGTGGGAGGCGAGATCGCCTCGGCGCAGATCAACGCGATCCTGTCGCAGATCGCCCCGCTCCGTGGTCTGTCCACGCGCGTCGGGACGACCGAGGCCGGCCGGCTTCGCACGACCGTGATCTACGAACTCGGCGACACCGTGACCGCGCAGGCGAGCTACGAAGGTTCGCCCGCGTCGAGCCGCCTCGAAGGCATCCAGAGTCCCACGGGCACGACGCAGGGCACGGAGAACCGCACGGAGTTGAACCTCGACTGGCGCTTCAAGCGCAACTGGGCGCTGCGCGGATCGTTCGGCTTCGGAGGAATCAACCAGCAGCCGAGCTCGGGCCTCGATCTCTTCTGGCAGTACCGCTACTGAGCGGCGCGCGTTTCGAGCTCCGCCGACACGTCGCCCACACGCACGATCGGAGGCTCCGCCGAGACGAGCAGCGGCGCGAGGCCGGCCTGCGCGTGCCGCGAAAAACGCGCATCCTCCGCGCCCGCCTTCACCCGCGCGAAGACCACGCCCTCGCTCGACACCGAGAGCACGCGCGGATCGAGCGACTCCTCCGTGCCATCCGAGAGCACGAGCAGCGCCCTCTGCCCCTCGTCCTCGACGCGAACAGCGCGCACGACGAACGGCGTCTCCTCGGCGCGGAAGTAACACCAGTCGTAGCCGTTCGTGAGGATGAGCCGCCCATCGTCCGGGTGCCGCGCAATCCAGCGATGGAGCGCCTCTTCCAGCGCGGGGTGATCCACGCGCGCGCCGTCGTGCCAGAAGCGGCCCTCGCGATCGAGCACGATCGTGCTCTCGCGCGACGTGCCCGGCGGGGGCGCGAGTTTGTAGAAGTCAGGGTGATCGCCGGGCTTCATGGTCGCCTCCTGTCCGGCCGCCCGTTCAGGCAGCAAACGATCCATAGGGCCGGCAGCGACCGGCGTCACGCCCCGACACGCGCGGCGGTGCTGCGATCGCGCCCGCCTTGGGCTACAACCGGCCCCGATGAACGAAGCGCCGCGAGAATCACTCCCGCACGACGACCACCTCCAGGCGACACGCGCGTACTACGACGAGTTCGCCGAGCGCTACGAGGACCGCCGCGACGGACGTGACACCTCCGGCTACCACGATCTCGTCGACGACCTCGAGATCGACTTCCTCCGCCGCTTCGGCGAGGGCCGCGACGTGCTCGAGGTCGGCTGCGGCACGGGCCTGTTACTGCGGCGCATCGCGGACTTCGCGCGCACGGCCCGGGGCGTGGATCTCTCGCCCGGCATGCTCGAAAAAGCCCGCGCACGGGGCCTCGACGTCACCGTCGGCAGCGCGACCGATCTCCCCTTCCCCGACGCAAGCTTCGACGTCGCCTGCGCCTTCAAGGTGCTCCCGCACATCCGCGAGCTCGAGCGCGCGATCGCCGAGATGGCGCGCGTGGTTCGTCCGGGCGGAACCATCCTCGCCGAGCTCTACAACCCCGTGAGCCTGCGCGGCCTCGTGAAGCGCTTCCTGCCAGCCGGCGCCATCAGCGCGCGCACCAAGGAGGACGCCGTCTACACCCGCTTCGTGAGCCCGTGGGGCGCCGCCCGTCTTTTTCCGCCTGGTGTGCGTGTCCGCGCCTCGCGCGGCGTGCGTATCGTCACGCCCGCGGCCGCCGTCATGCGCGTGCCTCTCGTCCGCAGCGCCTTGGTTCGCGCCGAGCACGCGCTCTGCGACTCCCCGCTCCGGCACCTGGGCGGTTTCTGGATCGTCGCACTTGAGAAGCTTTGAGGGGGCGGCCCTCGTCCCTGTTGTTCCGGTCGGAAATCACTGATATTTTTGCTTCTCGTGGCCTTCGAGGTTCCGCTCGCCCCCATCGCGGAAGCCCGCCCCCCCCGGCGGCGATGTTGGCCCCGCCGCGAAGCAGAGCGATACTGCACGTTGCAGGGCCCCCTCCGAGCGCCCGTCGTCGCTGAAAGGACCCGCGATGCCTCCTACGTCCACGAGCTCGATCCCGACTCTCCTCACCGGCGCGGACAACGATCGCGGCGCACTCATCGGAGCGCTCGCGTTTGTCGAGGGTGTGGGCATCGGGGCCATGGGCGCGCGGGAGCTCAAGACATGGATCGAGGAGTACCTCGTGCGCGCCGGTCGCATGCAGCGCCCCATTCAGGTCGCCGAGCCCATGGCAGGGACGCTGCTGCTCGACACACTGAACACCGTGGGCGCGCCGCCCTCGGCAACAAAGGCGCTGCTCGATCGCATCCTCGGCCGCGCGCGATCGCGAGTGGTCTTCACGCTGCGCGGGCTCATCACGGATCCAGCCGAGGACGGCTTCCTCGAGCTCGCCACGAAGTCGAGCCGCGTGCAGCCACTCGGCATCGGCTCGAAGGTGTCGTGGATCGCGCGTCCGCAGAAAGAAGACTCGCTGAGCGACATCGTGCTCAGCCTGTTCGCCGCGGACATCCTTTCGAACCGCAACCTGTACGACCAGAACCTCTGCGTCTGCGACACGTGCGGCCGCGTCTCGTTCCGCGCAAAGATGATGTCGCGCACCGGCTGCCGCGAGCACAACGACGGCCCGCCAGGCGTGAAGCCCACGAGCAGCCGCAGCACCTGAGGGGTGTTCGATAGCGTAGCGCCGGGGTTTCACCCCGGGCCCGAGCAGGGGCTATCCGCCCCTGCACCCGGACCAGGGCAAGCCCTGGACCTTTGGTGCATCGACCGCGATGCGGTCGATGCAAAGGTTCGCGCGATCAGAAAGCGCCGACGACGCCCACGCCAAACCCGTCCGGCATCACCGCGACCGTCGGCACCACGCGCAGCGCAGGGCGCGGCGGTACGGGGCGTTTCTCGATCGTCACCTTCTGCGGCACGTACGCGATCTGCGCCTGCACGATGCCCGCCACGGTGAGCCCAGCCCAGAGGCCGAACGCGACCTGGTTGATGACCAGCGTGATCTGCTGGCGACGCACGAGCTCCTCGCGCTCGGCCCCCGTCGCGATCGTCTGATCGAAGCTCGCGTAGTAGTTGAAGACCTGCGACGCGACGATCGACGTCGCCCCCGTGAACGCCTGCGTGATGGCGAAGGTCCAGCCGAGCCTGTTGCTGCCGTTCTGGAACTGGCCGATGCCGAACGGCATCGCCGCGACGAGGCGCGAGTTCGGCACGACGATCTGTCGCTCGGAGGCCGCCTTCACGAGCGCCTCGATCCAGCGTTTTTCCTCTTCCTTCGCCTTCTGCAGGGCGATGCGCCGGTCTCGCTCCTCCGCAGCGCGCTTCTGCTCCGCCGCGTCGAGCTCCTGGCGCAGGCGTCCGCGCACGACGGTGAAACGATCGACGACCTCCTGCGGGAACACCGCAGGGTCAGGCGAATAACTCGGGTTCTGCCGAAGGATCGTGGCGATCTCCGCCTCGGCCTCGTCGTAGCGCTTGAGCGCGATGAGCGACGCCGCGCGGAGCGTGCGCGCGCGCTGGATGAGGTCCGGGTCCGTGAGTCGACACGGCGCGGTGCCGCTCGTCGGGACAGACTCGCAGGGCTTCTGCGCAGGATCGAGCATCGCCGTGAAGCGCGAAGCCGCCTCGTCGTACTCGGCCGCGTCGAAGCGCGTCTTGCCGAGCTCGAACTGCTGCAAATCGTCCGCACGCGCGGTTTGGGACACGAGGGCGAGCGCGAGGCCCGTCGCGGCCGCGAGCGCCGCGGGCCCGAACGAAGCGCGCCGTTTGGCCCTGGGGCCTCGGCGGTCCCGCCCGAACCGAAGCCCGCCGGGCAGAGCCCGCTGCAGACGAGGTCGCGCCGTCATTCCCCGTAACCGAGTAACCGAGGGACCCTTCTACCGGAATTTGGGCATCGTGGGGACCGCTATCCGCGACCCCGAAGCCCCCCGCCTCACCGCGCGGGCCAGGGCACCACGTTGTGCTCACCGGCGCGCAAACTCACGTTGCTCCGGAAGGGCTCCTCCCCCGGCGCCGTGAACTGGCACTTGTTGTCGTACGTGATCTCCTCGAGCTGCACCTTCTTGGTGGCACCTGGAAAAAGCGTCACTTTGATGTCCGAGCACACCACCTGCGCGTTCGCGGGCGCCGGGCCGAGCGAGACCGTGGACGGGAGCGGCGTGAGCCGGACGCGGTAACGCTGCACGTCGTCAGGATCGTTCTCGGGCGGGGGCTCGACGACGAGGGTTCCGTCGAACGTGCCGCAGCACTTCGAGTCCTTCACGCGGGCCGACACGGCGTGAGCGCCGGGCTTCAGCGTGAACACGCGCGAAAAATGCTTTTCTTCCTTGCCGTCGAGGACGAGGGTCGCGCCCTGCGGGCTGACGAGGAAAACGACCTTGCGCAGATCCGCGGACGGAGGTGGAGGCGCAGCGGCGGAGGTCGTCGGGGCGCTGATCGGGAGCTTGATGCGGATGCTGCGCGGCGTTTCGGCCAGGTTGATCGACGGCGGGGCGGTGCTCGGCGTCCGAGGGTCCGCGGATGCGTCGGGCGCGGAAGGGTTCTTGGGGTGCTCCGTGGAGGCCGTCGTGGCGTCCGTCTTCGGGCCTGCGTCGGCCTCGATCACGGCCGCGGGCTTGCGCAGGCGCGCGACGACGAAGGCACCGACACCGAGCACGAGCGCGCCCGCAACGAGGCCCGCCATCCTGCGCACGAGCTTCTGTCGCTCGGCGCTCACGGAGAGGCTCGTCACGCGCTTCAGGATCGCGAGGTCGTTCGGCGCGAGCGCGTGCGCGCGGTTGAAGTCGGCCGCGGCACCGGTGCGATCGCTCGCCTTGCGCGCGGCCTCGCCGCGGGCGACGAGACACGACACGAGCCGCGTCGTGAGGGCGTCCGCATAACCGACCGGGTCCTCGAAATAAGCCTCGATCTCGCGCCGCGGGTCGGTGATGCCGAGGGCCTCGAGCTCGGCGCGGATGAGCTCGCCGAGCTTGCCGGGGCCCGCGATGCGATCGGCCGCGGCGTGCGCGAGAGCGCCGTCGATGATGCGCGCGAACCGACCGCCCACCGTGGGCCGCTCGTGATCCGCGGGCGGATAGTCGCCTTCGAGCACACGCCGCAGGACCTGCGCCGGGTTTTTCCCTTCGAACGGCAGGTGCCCCACGAGGCACTCGTACATGAGCACGCCAAGCGCGAAGACGTCCGTGCGCCCGTCGACCTCGCCCGCCTCGATCTGCTCGGGCGCCATGTGCGCCGGCGATCCGAGCACCTGCCCGGTCGACGTCACGCCTTGCGCGTCGAGGAGCTTCGCGATGCCGAAGTCCGTGAGCTTGATGAGCACACCGAGATTACCGGCACGGCTCGGCACAGGCCGTGGTGTCGATCGCGGAGCGTCGGGGACGGGCGTCTCGTCGACCTTGTCGGCGCGCGTGCGCGACTCGCTCGTGCGATCGGCGGGCAGCTCGACGAGCACGTTCTCCGGCTTCACGTCGCGGTGCACGATGCCGCACGCGTGCGCGTGCTCGAGCGCCTCGCAGAGCACGAGGACGATCGACGCACCGATCTCGGCGGGCATGTCGCGGTGGCGCTGGAGGATCTTTCGTAGCGTGGTGCCGCGGCAGAGCTCGACGACGAGGTAACGCTCGCCGTCCTCCTCGCTGGAGACGTCGTACACCTCGACGATCCCCGGGTGCCGGAGCTTCGCGGCCGCGCGTGCCTCGGCGACGAACCGCGCGGCGACCTCGGTGTTCTCACGCAGGTGCTTGTGGATGAGCTTGATGGCGACTTCACGCCCGAGACGAACGTCCCTGGCGCGATAGACCGTCGCCATCCCACCGTGCCCGATCTCCTCGATGAGCTCGTACTTTGCGAGCCTGGGGAGCCCCGGCAGGGCGGAGGGTTCCGTCATTCCACGACCTTCACGCGGATCGAGTTCGTCGATCCACGCACGCCGATCGGCGCGCCGAAGATCGCGACGAACTTGTCCCCCGGCGAGACGAAGCCGTTCGCGAGCAGGATCATGCTCGCGCGATCGACCATCTCGTCCGCACTCGTGACCTTGTCGAGCGGCCAGGGCACGACGCCCCAGAGGAGCGCGAGCCTGCGGCGCGTCGCCGCGTTCGGCGAGAACGCGACGATCGGCACGACGGGCCTGTGCTTCGAGGCGTAAAGCGCCGTGGAGCCGCTCTCCGTGAAGGCCACGATGACCCGCGCGCCGATGTCGCGCGCGATGTCGCAGCCGTTGCGCGCCACGGCCTCGGGCACGTTCGCGCGCGCGCCGGGCATCTCGCTCGAGAGAGGCCGGAAGAACTTGCTCTGCTCGGCCTCCATGACGATGCGGCTCATCACGCGCGCGACGAGCGGCGGGTGCGCGCCCGTCGCCGTCTCCTGCGAGAGCATCACCGCGTCCGTCCCCTCGAAGACCGCCGTCGCCACGTCGCTCGCCTCGGCGCGCGTCGGACGCGAGTTCGTGACCATCGACTGGAGCATCTCGGTCGCGACGATGACCGGCTTCTGATGCACGCGCGCAAGTCCGAGGATCTCGCGCTGGATGACGGGCACGCGCTCGGGGTTGAACTCCACGCCGAGGTCACCACGCGCGACCATGACGGCGTCGGTCACCTGGATGATCGACTCGAGGTTCTCGACGGCCGCGGGCGTCTCGATCTTCGCGACGATGGGCGTCGGCCGGCCCCACGCTTCGCAGATGTCGCGCACGAGCCGGATGTCGTCCGAGTTGCGCACGAAGGAGAGCGCGACGTAGTCGATGCCGAGCGAGAGTCCGAACGAGAGATCGGCCTTGTCCTTCTCGGTGAGCGCCGCGAGACGCACGCGCCGCGCCGGCAGGCTCACGCCGACGCGATCGCGAAGCTGTCCGCCCTGCGTGGCCACGGCATGCACGCGCCGGCCATCGACCTTGGTCACTGTGAGGACCATGCGTCCGTCGTCGACGAGCACGATGTCGCCCGGCTGCAGATCCTCGGCGAGGCCCTCGTACAGGATCGGCATCTCGCCGGGCCCGCCGAACTGCTGCTCCTTCGTGGCCTCGATGAGGACGACCTGTCCGTCCGTGGGCACATCCATCGTGCCGCCCTCGAACTTGCCCGCGCGGATCTTGGGACCACAAAGGTCCTGCAGGATCGCCACGGGTTTGTCGCAGGCCTCGGCAGCGGCACGGACGGCCTGGAAACGGCGCGCGTGCTCGTCATGGGTGCCGTGGGAAAAGTTCAGCCGCGCCACATCCATGCCGGCGCGGATGAGTTGCTCGAGCTGGGGCTCGGATGCAGGGCCTATCGTGCAGACGATCTTCGCGCGACGTACGACCACGGGCGCAGCATGGCATGACGTCCGCGCCGCTAACAGGGCCTTACGCTAGGAAGCTCCGTGAGCCGTCCGACGTGGAACGGGGGGTCCTCCCGGGTCGCGGGGACGAGCCCGCTCGACGCTCCGCGCCATGCCGCGCTTTACCCGCTGCCCGCGCCGCGCTACCCGAGGGCGCATGCTGAAACGCGACGCGCGCGGGGCCGCCACGATGGGCGGCGTCCGCCTCGAGGACCTCCTCGACCTCGGGACGGAGCCCGGAGAAGGCACGGAACGACCGCGCACCCCCGCCTACGTGTACGACGTGGACGCGATCGTGCAGGCAGCGCGGGATCTTTCCGCTGGGTTTGAAGGCGCGCCTCACTTGGTCGCCTACGCGATCAAAGCGAACACGGCGGGCCCCATCGTGCGCGCGCTCGGCGCCGCCGGCTGCGGGGCCGAGGTGGTCTCCGGCGGCGAGCTCGCCGTGGCGCTCGGCGCGGGCATCCCCGCGGATTCGATCCTGTTCAGCGGCGTCGCCAAGACGGCGCGCGAGATCGATCAGGCGATCGGCGCCGGCGATCGCGGGATCTTCGCGTTGCAGATGGAGAGCGTCGAGGAGATCGGGCGCGCCGCGGCCCGCGCCCGCGCGCTCGGGCGCAAGGCGCGCGTGGCGTTCCGCGTGAACCCGAGCATCGAGGCCGACACGCACGCGCACGTGGCGACAGGCCACGACGAGGCGAAGTTCGGCATCGCGCTCGCCGATCTTACGGCGGCGTACGAAGCGGTCGACGCGGCAGAAGGTGCGCTCGAGCTCGTGGGCATCGGCTGTCACATCGGCTCGCAGCTCACGCGCACGGACGAATACCTCGCGGGCGCGCGCGTCGTGCTCGATCTCGCGGCCGAACGCCGCGCCGCGGGCAGGCCCCTCGCGTACCTCGATCTCGGCGGCGGTTACGGCATCGACTACGGCGCGGGTTGCCCTGTGTCGCCCGCGGATTTCGCGCGGGCGGCGACGCGCCTCGTCGCAGAGCGAGGCTTCAGCGGGACGCGCATCGTCGTCGAGCCGGGGCGCGCGCTCGTGGCGCCGTACGGCGTGCTCTGCGCGAGCGTGGTGATGGCGAAGCGCTCGCGCGGCGAGCCTGCGCGACGGTGGTTGATGATCGACGCAGGCATGAACGATCTCATCCGTCCCGCGCTCTACGGCGCCAAGCACCGCATCGAGCCGATCGACGCGCCGCCGCCGGCTGCAGGCACGGCGCCCGGCTACCGCGTCGTGGGGCCCGTCTGCGAGAGCTCCGACGACTTCGGCGAGCATCCCTTCGCGGATCCGCTGCCGCGCGCCGTGGTCCTCCGCGACGCCGGCGCGTACGGCTTCGTGATGGCGAGCGAGTACAACGGGCGCGGGCTGCCGACGGAGATCTTCCTCGCGGGCGGTCGCGTGGCGACGATTCATCCCTCGCGTGACGCCGCGGCCTGGGCCGCGTCCCGCCTCTTCGGCTGACAAAAAAAAAAACGAAAGGGGCGAGCCCGTGTGGCCCGCCCCTTTCTTTTGGGGATGTCGACATGCTCAACGTCGTCGACGTTGAGCATGTCGATCCACCTCGATCAGCGACGCTCGCGCGGCGGACGGTCGCCGCGCGGGGGACGATCCCCGCGGTCGCCACGATCGCCGCGCGGCGGACGATCGCCGCGGGGGCCGTCACGACCCGGATCACTCCGGCGCGGCGGCGGACCACCTCCCGCGTCGCGCTCGCGCGCCTGATCGAGACGGGCCTTCGCTTCCACGCCGGCTTGCCCCTCGGGGAGCGGCAGCACCTCGCGGCGGCTCAGGCGGATCTTGCCCTCGCGGTCGACGCTCACGACCTTCACCTCGACCGTGTCGCCTTCCTTCACCACGTCCTCGACGCGCTCGACGCGCGTGTGTGCGAGCTCCGAGATGTGGACGAGGCCGTCGGTGCCGGGGAGGATCTCGACGAACGCGCCGAAGTCCGTGATGCGCTTGACCGTGCCCTTGTAGACCGCGCCGACCTCGGGCTCCGCCGTGAGGCCCTTGATGATGTCGAGCGCCTTCTTCACGGCGTCCGCGTCCGGCGACGCCACGTTCACCGTGCCGTCGTCCTCCACGTCGATCGCCACGCCCGTCTGATCGACGATGCCCTTGATGGTCTTGCCGCCGGGGCCGATGATCAGGCGGATCTGGTCGGGCTTGACCTTGATCGTCGTGATGCGCGGCGCGTACTGGCTGAGCTCCGGCCGCGGCGCGGGCAGCGCCTCCAGCATCTTGCCGAGGATGTGCAGCCGGCCCTCGCGCGCCTGATCGAGCGCCTGCGCCAGGATCGCCCGCGACAGGCCTGCGATCTTGATGTCCATCTGGATCGCCGTCACGCCGCGCGCCGTGCCGCAGACCTTGAAGTCCATGTCGCCGAGGTGATCCTCGTCGCCGAGGATGTCGCTCAGGATCGCGTACTTGTTGTCCTCGGCGATGAGGCCCATCGCGATGCCGGCGACGGGCGACTTGATCGGCACGCCCGCGTCCATGAGCGAGAGGCAGCCGCCGCAGACGGCCGCCATCGACGACGAGCCGTTCGACTCGAGCGTCTCGCTCACGATGCGGATCGTGTAGGGGAACTGCTCCTGCGCGGGGATCATGCGGGAGAGCGCGCGCTCGGCGAGGGCGCCGTGCCCGATCTCGCGCCGGCCGGGGCCGCGCATCGGCTTCGTCTCGCCCGTCGAGAAGGGCGGGAAGTTGTAGTGGAGGTAGAAGCGCTTCCAGCTCTCCCCCATCAGGCCGTCGATCTTCTGCTCGTCCGTCGAGGTGCCGAGCGTCGTCGTCACGATCGCCTGCGTCTCGCCGCGCTGGAAGAGGGAGCTACCGTGCACGCGCGGCAAGAGCCCCGCCTCGCACATGATCGGCCGGATCGTGCGCGTGTCGCGGCCGTCGATGCGCTTGCCCTCGTCGAGGACGTAGGTCCGCACGACGTGCGCCTTGCGCTCCTCGAACTCCGCCTTGATGAGCTTCTCGTTCGCGACGTACTTCTCCGGGCCGAGCTCCGCGAGCAGCGCCTCGCCGAGCTTCTTCTTGAGCGCCGAATACCCTTCGTAACGCGCCTTCTTGTCGGTCACGCGGGTCGCCGACTTGAGATCGTTGTCCACGATCTCGGCGACGCGCGCCTTGATCGTGTCCTCGAGCTGCGGCGCCTGGAACGGCTTCTTCGGCTTGCCCACGGCCTGCCGCATCCGCTCCATGAGGTCGATCACCGGCTGCGCCGTCTCGTGCGCGAACATGAGCGCGTCGATGATGTCGCTCTCAGTCGCCTCGGCGGCGCCGCCCTCGACCATCACGATCGCGTCGCGCGAGCAGGCGACGACGAGGTCGATGTCACACTCCTCGATCTCGCTCGCGGTCGGATACGCCACGAGCTCGCCGCCCTTGCGGCCCACGCGCACGCCGACGACGGGCCCGTTCCAGGGGATGTCGGAGATGTGCAGCGCCGCGCTCGCGCCCGTGAGCGCGAGGACGTCGGCCTTGTTCTGCTTGTCGCTCGACAGGACGGTCGCGATGATCTGCGTGTCCTTCTTGAAGCCCTCCGGGAAGAGCGGACGGAGCGGGCGATCCATGATGCGGCAGGCGAGGATCTCCTCGTCGCGCTGGCGCGCCTCGCGCTTGAAGAAGCCGCCCGGGATCTTGCCGGCGGCGTACGTCTTCTCGACGAACTCGCAGGTGAGGGGGAAGAAATCGAGCCCGGGCCGCTCGTCTTGCGACACCGCGGTCACGAGGACCATGGTCTCGCCGTAGGTCACGAGGACGGAGCCATGGGCTTGCTTGGCCAGACGACCGGTCTCGAGCGTGAGGGCTCGGCCGCCGACCATGACGGATTCACGAACGTACATGTGTCTTGCGCTCTCTCTCGCGGCGCGCGATCGCGCTCCCGAAGACCCTGACATCCGAGCGCAAGGCGGATCTTCTTCCTCGATTCCTGCCCAGGAGCAGCAGCGCTGCTGGGCACGAAGCGAAGACGAAGACGCTCCGTAGCGCTCACGGCCTCGGGGAACGCCCCCGCGCCCCGTTCTATTGTCCAAACCGACGTATTTCGGCTCTCTGTGTAGAGCCTCCGGCGGAGCCCCGCCACTTTTTTCGGCGGACCGGCGACCCGTTCTTCCGGAAGTACTTCCATAAGTTGCACGGACAAAACGCACAAAAGCGAAGAGGGCTCGCTCCCCGTCCGGGGAACGAACCCTCTCGTCGCGCTCGCCTGTGCGCTTACTTGCGGATGTTGAGGCGGCTGATGAGCGTCCGGTACCGCTCGATGTCGATCCGCTTCAAGTAGTCGAGCTGGCGGCGGCGCTGACTGACGAGCTTGAGAAGGCCACGGCGCGAGTGGTGGTCCTTCTTGTGCGTCTTGAAGTGCTCCGTGAGCTGCGTGATCCGCTCGCTGAGGAGCGCGATCTGCACCTCGGGCGAGCCGGTGTCGCCCTCGTGCGTGCGGAACTTGTCGATGATCGTCGTCTTGTGAATCGGGTGAAGCATCGGTCTGTCACTCCTCGGCGTACCCTGGCGCTGCCGAGCGCCGGGTCGTCCAGGCGTCGCCCGACGGCGAGCGCGCGCCCGTAGCGGCGCGTGCCCACGTGATCGGGCCGAACGAAAAACGGAGGCGGAGTATACGCATCTCGTCCGTTCGGTCAACGCGCTCCTCCGGACGGAGGCGGACAGTCGGGGTGGGCGGTGGGATTGTCACCCTCGGGAAGCCGACTTCCGCTAGTCTGCGTCGCGATGGCCGGCAATTTTCGGCCCCCCGATTCGGGGGCTTCTCCCCATATGGCTGCGTCCTCGGCACAGCCATCGATCGTCGTGGGCCCCGCGACCACGAACCTCACCGGGATCGGATCCGCGGCCACCGGGTACGGATCGGCCGACTCGTTCGTGGCAGGCATCGCCGCCGCCCAGCGCGTATGCCCGACGTGCAACAGCCGTTTTCCGGGCGAGTACAAGGTCTGCCCGAAGGACGGCGCCGAGCTCCAGGAGGAGACGCACGACGAGCTCCTCGGCCAGACCCTGCGCGAGTCGTACACCATCGTCCGCGTGATCGGCGAAGGCGGCATGGGCCGCGTCTACGAGGCGCGCCACACACGCATCGGCTCGAAGCGCTTCGCCATCAAGATGCTGCACCCGGAGTACGCGCGTCAGCCCGACGTGCTCTCCCGCTTCCAGCGCGAGGCCGAGGCCGCAGCGCAGATCAAGAGCCCCCACGTCATCGACGTCTACGACATCGATCGCACGGCCGACGGGCGCCCCTTCATCATCAGCGAGCTGCTCGACGGCAAGGAGTTCGCCGACCTGCTCACGCAGATGGGCAAGATGGCCGTGCCGCAGGCGGTGCGCATCGTCCGCCAGGTCTGCAAGGCGCTCGCCGCCGCGCACGCGAAGGGCGTCGTGCATCGCGACATGAAGCCGGAGAACGTCTTCCTCATCGGCGATCTGACCCGCCCGACGGCGAAGGTGATCGACTTCGGCATCTCGAAGATCGAGGACAACGCGACCGGCAAGGCGCTCACGCGCACGGGCATGATCATGGGCACGCCCGCGTACATGGCGCCCGAGCAAGCGCGTGGTCACCGCGTCGACCACCGCGCCGACATCTACGCCGTCGGCGCGATGCTCTACTGCGCGCTCACGGGCAAGCGTCCCTTCGATCACGGCGATCCCGCGGCGACACTCATGGCCGTGCTCTCCGAGGATCCGCAGCGGCCACGCGCGCTCGAGCCGAGCATCCCCGAGACGCTGGAGATGGTTATCCAGCGCGCGATGGCCAAGGAGCCGGACGCTCGTCACCAGAGCATGGCCGAGCTCGACGCCGATCTCGCGCCCTGGGACACGGAGGAGCCAGCCAGCGCCGCGATGGTCCCCGTCGGGAATCCGACCGGGACCGGGACCGCGGCGCGCCCGTCGGCGCTCTTCATCAAGCAGCAGCAAGAGGCCACGATGGCGCGGCCGATGCTCGTGCTCATGACGGTGCTCGGCATCTTCTTCACGCTCGGCGGCCTCATCACGACCGCGGCGTCCATCTTCCGCATCACGCGCGGCGGCGGCGCGACGGCGAACCTGACCGTCTCGGAGTCCGTCCTGCTCCTGCTCCTCATCCCGGTCGCGCTCGCGACGCCGATCATCCTGTTCATCCGCCACATGCGGAAGGCGGTCTGGAGCAACACGGTGAAGGCGATCGAGCTGCTCGGGCGGCTGCGTCGCCCGGTGGTCGTGGGCCTGTGCGCCTACGGGTTCGGCTCGATGCTCGTGCGGCTCATCGAGTCCGTGCTGCTCCGGCGCGCGGTCGGCGTGGCGTGGCCTGTGTGGGATGTGCTCCTGCTCGTCATCGCGCTCGTCGCGGCGCTGATCGCGCATCTGATGCTCGACGGCGACAACAAGAAGGCGGTCTAGCGCCTACCACCGCGTCCGCGCGGCGGGGGCGGCGGCATGGCGAGCGCATCGGCGCTGCCGAGGCCCTGGGCCCGATCGAGGTAGGCCTGGAGCATCACGGCGGCGGCCATCCCGTCGATGACGCCTTTTTGTCGCTTGGCCGAGGTGCCGCCCTCCCGGAGCTTCCGGGCCGCCTCCACGGTCGTCCAGCGCTCGTCGAAGAGCTCCACGGGCACGCCCGTGGCCTGGCTGATCTCCTGGGCGAGGTCGGCGGCGCGCGTGGCCATCGGGCCGTATGCGCCCGACATGTCGAGCGGCAGGCCGACCAGGAAGAGCCCCACCCCTTCCTCGCGGGCGAGCTCGCCAAGGGCGCGAATCAGCGCCTTTTTATCGCGCCCGTCGAGTGGGGGCCGGGGGTGCGCGAGCAGGCCGAGCTCGTCGGCGATCGCCACGCCCACCCGGGCCTTGCCCAGGTCGAGCGCACATACACGCGGGGGGTTTGGGGGCACAGCTCCGCTTGTCGGAGCGGAGCCCCCATCGTTCGGGTTCGGGGGACGGCCAGGACGCTCTCCCATACCCGAGACAAGGGAGGACAGACCCCGTCGTACGTCAAGAGGTCGGCAGAGCTTGACCCTTCTCGGCTCTCCGACCATAAGCCGCGGCGGACATGGAACTTCGCGCGGTCAAGGGGATGAACGACATCCTGCCGGACGAGGCGGCGCGCTGGCAGCGCCTCGAGCAGGCGTTCCGCGAGCACGTCGCTCGGTACGGCTACGACGAGGTGCGCACGCCGATCCTCGAGCACACCGCGCTCTTCTCGCGGCAGATCGGCGAGACGACCGACGTCGTGGAGAAGGAGATGTACTCGTTCGCGCGTCACGGAGACGAGCTCACCGTGCGCCCCGAAGGCACGGCCGGCGCGGCGCGCGCGTACGTCGAGCACAAGATCCACACGAAGGAGCCCGTCTCGCGCTGGTACTACCTCGGCCCGATGTTCCGCGGCGAACGCCCGGCGAAGGGCCGCTACCGGCAGTTTTATCAGGCGGGCTGCGAGCTCTACGGCGACGCGGGGCCGCTCGCCGACGCCGAGATGATCGAGATGATCCTCTCGCTGCTCAGCAGCGGGCTCGGCATCAGCAACATCGAGGTGCGGCTGAACTCGCTCGGCGCGTCGGGCACACGCGCGCGGTATCGCGACGCGCTCGTCGCGTACTTCACGCCGATGAAGGACAAACTCTCCGAGGACTCGCAGCGCCGGCTGGAGAAGAACCCGCTGCGCATCCTCGACTCGAAGGACCCGCGTGATCGCGAGGCCTCGAAGGGCGCGCCCTCGATCCTCGAGCTGCTCGACGAGGCCGACGCCGCGCACTTCGCGGGCGTGCGCCGCCACCTCGATGCGCTCGACGTTCGGTACATCGTCGACCCCACGCTCGTGCGCGGACTCGACTACTACACGCGCACGCTCTTCGAGTTCGTCACGACCGCCGGTGATCTCGGCGCGCAGAGCACGGTCGTCGGTGGAGGCCGCTACGACAACATGATCGAGGGCCTTGGTGGCCCGAGCGTGCCCGCGATCGGCTTCGCGATGGGCATCGAGCGGCTGCTCACGTTGATGCCCGGCGAAGCCTCGCGCGAGCGCCCCGCGATCTACATCGCGCCCCTCTCGGACACGTGCACGAGCCGCGCGCTCGTGCTCGGCCGCGACCTCCGCGCGCGCGGCGTGCGTGTCGAGGTCGACGGACGCGGCGGACGCCTCAAGGCGATGCTCCGCCGCGCCGATTCGCTCGGCGCGAAGCTCTGCGTGATCCTCGGCGACGGCGAGCTCGAACGGGGCGTCGTGTCGGTGAAGGATCTTGCGGCACACAAGCAGGACGAGGTACCGCTCGCGGATGCGGCGGACGTCCTCGCGGCGCGGGCGCGGGCCGAGGTTTCTCCTCCGCCGGGCGAGGCGCGGTGAGCGTCCTTCGAAGGCGTGGCGCCTCGCTGGCCTCCCTCGTGATCGCGGCGCTCGTCGCGGTCCCGGGGCTCGCGCTCGCACAAGGCGGCATGGGCCCGGGCGGGCCTGGAGGTGGTCCACCTCCCTCGCAGGGGCGCCCGAAGCAGCCGCCATCGGACCAGCCGCAGACGCACGCCGCCTCCGGCGCCGAGGACGCTCCGCAGATGCAGACGCAGGAGCCCTCGCTGCCGCAGGATCCGCTCGCGGTCCCGCCGGCCGTGGCGAAGCGCCTCGGATCGAGCTCCGATCCGGAGGCGACCCCGCCGCTTTCGCCGTCCGAGCGGCGTTTTTATGGCCTGTGGTATTCGGAGAAGAGCCCGAAATACGAATTTCGCACGCTCTTTCCCCTGTGGGCCGAGTGGAAAAAGCCGCAAGAGAAGGACCGCGCCAGCCTCTTCGGCCTCTTTTATTACAACCGTCGCAGCCCCAAGGCCGACGCCGACGTCCTTTTCCCGCTGTTCTGGCGACTCCGTGACGGCCAGACCCGCACGACGGTCATCGGTCCGTACGTGCACCAGGAGCGTGAGGCCACGGCGAAGCAGCCGGCGAGCCACATGAACATCCTGCCCCCGCTTTTCTTCGAGGGAAAGACGGGGACGAAGAGTTACCTGCACATCCCGCCGCTGCTCACGTTCACGCAGCACACGGATCACGACGGCCTCGACATCGTCGGCCCGATGTTCTGCAAATGGAAGGGCGGCCCCGCGTGCGACACGCGCACCGCCGACGACATCGACCTCGGCGTCGCGCCTCTTTATTTCTACGGCCGGAACGAGACGACCGAATACGAGATCATCCCGCCGCTCCTCCATTACTATCGTTACAACGAGATCGGCGAGAGCTGGCTCAACGTCTGGGGCCCCTACATCCGCCGCCACGATAACGAAAGCGACAGCCGCCACGTCGTGCCGTTCTACTGGCATACCTGGGGCAAGAACAAGGAACACCTCACGGTCTTCCCGTTCTTTCATTATGGCTACGAGGGCAACGCCTCGCGCCTCGTGACGCCGCTCTTCTGGTGGGAGCGCGGCGAGAAGGGCGAAAAGACGTTCGCGACCTGGGGCTATGCCCATTACCAGGGCCGCACCGAGCTCGAGATGATCACGCCGCTCTACTGGCATTATCGTGATCCGGACATCGGGCTCGATCGGAAGCTCTTCTTCCCATTCTTCTACAAGGGCGAATCGCCGCGCGGCAAGGAGCTCGCGGTCTTCCCCTTCTATGGCCGATTCCAGCGATACGGCCTCAGCGACGAGACCTGGATCACGCCGCTCTTCCGCTATCGCACGGACACCACGGGCTGGGCGGCGAACCTCTTCCCCATCTTCCACATGGGGCGCACGCATCAATCGTCGCACCTCGTGCTCGCGCCGTTCGTGTGGGATTTCGCCTCGCCGACGTCGCGCGCGACCGTCGTGCTCCCGGGCTTCTTCCGCTTCGCCGACCAGGACGGCGTCTCGCAGCTCGCGCTGAACACGTTCTATCGCGAGAAGAAGGTCCCGGGCGGATCCGAATGGGAATTCCACTTCTTCCCGTTCTTCTCGTACGGCCAATCGCCCGTCGGCCACTGGTGGAACGTCCTCTACGGTTTGGCGGGGTATACGCGCGAGGGGACGATGTCCAAGATGCGCCTCGCCTATATCCCGATCACGCTCAGCAAATAGCTCGGCCACGCGAGGCCTTTCCGCGCGTCGAATGGCGTGGTAACGTAGGCGTGTGCTTGCTTTTCGTCGCGCGCTCACGCTGGGGATCGCGGTCGCCTCGCTCCTCGTGACCCGGGAGGAGGCGCAGGCAGCGCCGTGCGGGCGGGTTCGATTCGTCACGGTCTACGATTCGCACGGACTCACGGCGTTCGGCGACCGGATCGACGGCTGGCTCCTTTCGCAAAAAGACGCCGAGCTCGAGAGCTACACGCTCGGCGGCGCGTCGACGGAGTGGCTCATCACCGCGAAGGTATCGCGGAGAGGCTACCATTACCATAGCTGCGACAAATCGCCGATCGTCGCACGGGTCCGGTTGCCCGAGCGCAAGCTGCGCGCGCCGACGCTCGACGAATTGCTCGCGCCGCCCGGCACGTATGAAAAGCAGGTCGTGCTCGTCGGGCTCGGCAGCAACATGCCCGGGGAGCCTTCGCTCCAGGTCGGGAGCGTCGAGCAGACGATCCGGCGAATCAAGTCGCATCCGAATACCGTCTGCGTGTGGATCGGTCCGCCCTCGATGCGAAAATGGTCGCCGGGCTTCGGCGACAAGGTCTACGCAATGCTACGCGCCGGCATCAAGGCCGCCGAGGAGGATCCGAAGGCCGCGCCCGCCTGTCACCTCGTCGACAGCCGCAAGTTCTCGTCCTACCCCGACGGCGGCGACGGCTGGCATTACGGATTTTTCCCGGCCGGTATCGAGGCCGCCACGAAATGGGCGGACGGCGTCACCGGCGAGCTCGACAAGATCCTCCGCGCCTCGCACCCCGCCGCTCCGATGGCCAAAAACGAGGCAAGCACGCGGCAGCAACCGCTGTCGACACCCAGCCCCTGACGCGATTCAAGCGCGTCCGGTGGGCGGCCCTTTTCGCCGGACGCGTTGTTTCATCGCGAACGAGATCCCGTCCTCCAGGGTGGACCGCGTCGTGATGCGCCCGAAATCCACCTGGAGCTCCACGAGCGTCCGCGCGATCTCCGGGCCGATGCCCACGAGCACGCTCTGGCAGCCGAGCAGCTCCGCCGCTTGCACCGCGCGCGCGAGGTGCGCCGCGACCGCCGTGTCGAAGGTCGGGACGCCCGTCACATCGAGGATCACGATCTCGGCGCCCCGCTCGTGAATCGCGCCGAGCAACGTCTGCAGCGCGCGTTCGGCCCGCCGATCGTTCATCTCGCCGACCAGCGGCATGAGGAGCACGCCCCGCCCGACCTGGAGCACCGGCATGCTCATCCGGTCGAGCATCGTGGTCTGCGCTTCGATGACCGCGCGTTGCTCGCGGTTCTCCGCTTCGAGCCGCTCGGCCCGTTGCAGGCGCTCCTTCATCGTCGTGATATCGGTGACGATGCCGCAGAGGCCCACCACCTCGCCGCCGACGTTCCGCAGCGGGAACTTGCGCGTCCAGATCGTGCGCGTCACGCCGTCCGAGCTCGTGGCGAGCTCCTCGTTCTCGTTCGGCTGACCGCTGCAGAACACGACGTCGTCGAAGTGCCAGAAGACCTCGGCCTGTTCCTTCGGCATGAAGTCGGGATCACTCGCGCCGATCAGCACCTCGTACCGCTGACCGACCAGGCGGCAAAACCCCTGGTTGCAGGCGATCAACCGGTGATCGCGGTCCTTGACGAAGATGGGATCGGGGATCGTGTCGAGCACGAGCTGGAGGAGCAGGAACGTCTTCCAGTCGGCTCGCTCGATGCTCGGAAGGAGGAATGCCGCGACGCTCACGATGCCCCCCTACCCCCTCAGCCCGTGATCCCCCAGGCCTGCGCGATCTCGCGCGTCTCCACGTGCTCGGGGATCGCGACGAACGTCCGTCGCGCGTCCGCATCCGTGATCGTCGCGGTGCGACGCTCGATCTCCTGCAACGCCTCCGCGATCACGGCGCGCGCCTCTTCCACCTGACCCGCTGCGTGGAGCGCGCGCGCCAGGATGAGCCGCACGAGCCCCTCGCCCTCTTCGAGCGCGCCCACCTCCGCGAGCAGCTTGCGCGATGCGCGCGCGTTCGCGAGCGCCTCTTCCACGTTGCCCACGGCGAGCAGCACCCGCGCGAGCGTCGCGTGCCCGTGGCAGAGGTACGGCGGTGCGACCGCGAGCCGATCCACCGCGCGCCGCGCCTCGGCCTCCGCCTCCGCGAGGTCGCCCATCATCAGGTGGATCGTCGCGAGCTCGTCGCGCCCCACGCCTTCGAGCCGGCGATCGCCGTGCGCCGCGAACTCCGTGACGGCCTGCTCTTCGAGCGTCTTCGCCTCTTCCAGCCGGCTCATCCGCGCGAGCGCATACCCGAGGTCACGCTGCGCCGACGAGACGATGTGCTTGGCGCCCATGCGCTCGGCGTCCACGATCGCCGGCACGAGCGCTTTCTCCGCGCCGCTCCAGTCGCCGACTTCCAGGCAGGACGCGCCGTAGTTCGCACGCTGCAGGCACGCGTTCCGCACGTCGCCGGCCTTCTCGAACCCCTCGGCCGAGAGCGCGAAGTACCGCGCGGATGCGCCCGTCTCGCCGACGAACGGCGCGCGGAACGCCCGCGCGCGCTCGCGCCAGCCCACGGCCAGCGGCTGCTGCGAATTCCCCGCGAGCCTCTCGAGCTCCTTGAACAGCGACTCCGCGAGCTCGTTCTTGCCGAGCAAGAGCGCCGACGTCGAGGTGCGCGAGAGCGCCGCGATGTGGCCGTCGCTCACGGGCGCCTCCTGCATGCACGCGACCGTGAGCAGCGCGTCGCCGAGGACCTCGACGCGCTCGACGCTGCCGAGCTTGCCGAACACGCTCGCCATCTCGCCGACCGCGAAGAGCCACGGATCGCTGCCCGCGGGCAGGATGTGGATCGCCTCGAGGCCTCGCTCCTCGGCCTCGGCGAACTTGCCTTGCCAGCGATACGCCTCGGCCTGACGCAGCCTGAGGCGACCGAGCTCCTCGCCCTGCGCCCCGCAGGTGATCGCCCGCTCGCTGCGCTCGATCACGGCCTCGAAGTCGCTGCCTTCGAGCGCCGTCTCCGCCGCGCGCGCGTACCACGACGCCGCGCGGATCAGATCGCCGCCGCGCTCGTGGTGCTGCGCGAGCACCATCGCCTCGGTCTCGCCCACCGATTCGAGCCACGCGGCTGCGAGGCGATGGCCGAGCATGCGATCGGCGTCCGTGAGCGTCGCGTACGCCGCCTCGCGCACGAGCGCGTTGCGGAAGGCGTGATCCTCCTGCTCGAGAAACCTACGCGAGGTCCGGCGCAGGACGAGCTCGCGCTCGACGAGCATGCCGAGCGCCTCGCGCACCGACGCCTCTTTCTTCTCGCCGCCGATGAGCGCAGCCACGCCCGCGGGCCAGAAGACGTCGCCGAACACGCTGGCGGCGCGGAGGATGCGGCGCTCGACGGCCTCGAGCTCTTCGAGGCGCGCTTGCACCATCGCGAGCACCGTGCCGGGCAGCGCGTCGCCGCGGCCCGAGGCCACCGCGCGCACGATCTCTTCGAGGTAAAACGGATTGCCCGCCGCGCGCTCGATGATGCGCGCCGTGAGGTCCGGCGTCACGGTGTTGCCGAGCCAAACCTTGCAGAGCTGCTCGCTCGCGCGCCGCCCGAGCTCGCCGAGGCGGACCTCCTGCATGCCGCGCTCCTCCCAGAGGCGCGGGAACACACGCGAGATCTCCGGACGTGCGAGCGCGAGCACGCAGAGCGGCTTCTCCCGCGCGTGGCGCAGCGCCGCGTCGATGAGCCGCACCGTCGGCAGATCGCCGAAATGCAGATCGTCGAGCAGGAGCAGCACGGGCTTCTGCGTGCACTCGGCGAAGAGCCAGTCCTCGAACGCGCGGCGCATCTGATCACCCATCAGCATCGCGTCCGCGCGCGCCGCGGCGAGCAGGTGGCTACGCTCCGCGGGCAAACGCAGGCCGAGGATCTCGCCGAGGAAGACGGTCACGCGCACGACGTCCTCGGCCGGGACGCACGACGAGACACGTGCGAGGAGGTTTTCCTCTTGCACGGCCGCGAGCGCGCCGACCTCGATGTTCGCGGCGGCGCGCACGAGCTGCGCGAGCATGCCGAACGTCGAGCCCGCGGCCATCGGATCACCACGCGCGACCCACACTTCCGGATCGTGCCCCGCCGCGTCGAGCCTGCGCAGCACCTCCGTCGCGACGCGCGACTTGCCGACGCCCGCGGGCCCCGTCACCAGCGCGACCCGCGCGATCGGCTCGCCGATGCTCTCCTCCATGATCGCAACGAGCGTGCTGATCTCGCGCTCGCGCCCCACGCACGGGCTCGGCTTGCCGAGCAGCGTGCGCGCCGCGTCGGCCCGATCCCGCACGGTTTCGAGCACCCGCGTCGGCCCGTCTTCTCGTACGTCGAAGCGCGCGTCGAGCAGGCCTGCCGTCACCTCGTCGACGAACACCTGCCCCTCCATGCGCACGCCTTCGCGGCGCGCCGCGGAGAGCGTACGCGCGGCCGACTCCGCGGCGTCGCCGACCGGGAGCTGCTGCGCCACGAGGCCACGCCCCGTCGCCACCGCGATCGGAACGCCTGGCAAGAGCTCGCGCATCGCCATCGCCGCTCGCGCGGCCCGCGCCGCGAGATCGATCGCGGCCGCGGCGCCCGTGAACACCGTGAGCAGCGAGCCGTCGACGAGCCGCTCGAGCTTGCCGCCGTACGCGGCCGCGACGCCGTTCAGATCGTCGAGCGTGCCCGCGGTGCCGCTCACCGCGTCGCCGCTCAGGCTCGGCAGGCTGCGGCGCATGATCGCCTCGGCCATCATCCCCGGTGTGAGCGTCACGTCGGTCTCGGTGGCGTCACCGTCCGCGATCGTCTTCGAGAACGTGCTCGTCGCGAGCACGACGCAGAGGAGCTGCTGCTCGCGCACCGTGATCGCCGGCCGACTCATCACGGACGAGCTCACGAGCCCGCTGCTCGGCGGCCCACCGGGCAGAGGCCCGAGTGCGTCGAGCGCGGCGACGACCATCGCTCCGTCGCGCGGCCGGCCCGCGGGATCCTTGCAGAGCATCGACGAGACCAGGAGATCGAGCGCGACCGGCGTCTCGCTGCGGATCGTGCGCACGCGCGGCGGCTCCTCGAACAGGATGCGCGAGAGCGTGGCCATGAGCTGCTCCGAGGCGAACGCGGGCCGCCCCGTCAGGCACTCGAAGAGCATCGCGCCGAGGGAAAACACGTCGGCGCGCGCGTCGACGTCCTTGCGTCCTTGTGCTTGCTCGGGCGCCATGTACCCGGGCGTTCCGAGCAGCGTCCCCGTGCGTGTCGCGAGCGTCCGGCCGTAGCCGAGGCGCGCGATGCCGAAGTCGAGCAGCTTCGCCTCGTCGACATCGCCGCGCGGCAGGAACACGTTGCTCGGCTTCACGTCGCGATGAACGATCCCGCGCGCGTGCGCGGCTCCGAGCGCGTCGGCCACGCGCCGCGCGAGCCGGATCGCCTCGTCGAGCGGCAGGCGACCGCGCGCGAGACGATCGGAGAGGTCCTCGCCTTCGAGCCATTCCATGACGAGGAAGAGCTCTCCTTGGGGCAGCGATCCGTGCGACACGTACCGGACGATGCCTGGGTGCCGGAGCTCGGCGAGCAGCACGGCTTCGGCTGAGAAGCGCTCCATCTCGCGCACGTTGCGCCCGCCGAGGACCTTGACCGCGACCACGGCGCCCGACTCGAGATCGCGCGCGCGGTAGATCGTGGCCATCCCGCCCGAAATCGTGTGATCTTCGAGCTCGAAGCGCGCGGCAACCCGCATCCCTGGCTTCAACATCGCCCAGGAATTCTATCCGGGCGGATGCGCGATCATCCAAGTCATTTCGCGGCGCTCCGCACACGTACCCGATCGACCCGGGCGCTCGGGGTCAGCGGCGACTCCATGACAAGCCTTCCGCGAAAGCGCGCCTCCCCCCCTTGCTCGCGCACCTTCCGGCGGCGCATGATGCGTGCGCGCATGGGCCATTTCCTCATCGGTGACGCGGATTTCGAGTACCGGAGCTTCACGACGTTCCCGCTCCTCGAGCACGTCCTCGGGGTCGGGCGGATGTTCTGCGCGCCGCGCTTCGAGCTCGTCGACGAGGAAGGCGCGCCTCTCGACGACGAGGACGCGTTCCTGGCAGAGCTCGGCGAATCCGCGCCGGAGCTCTTTTTGCCGTACGGCGAGGACCTCGTCAGCCTGCCCTCCACCGCGGATCTCGACCTCGTCCTCGGGCACCTGCTCGCCCGCGTCAGGCAAGCGGACGAACGCATCCGCGCGCGGCGAAGCAGCGGGCAGGAAGGCGCGCGCGTGCGCTGGTCCCTGCCCTTCGTGTGGGAGCTGCGCAAGGACGAGTGGGGCGCGCTGCTCGCGACGATCCAGGCGGCCCTGCCCGAGGAGGCATCGCTCTCGCTCGAATTTTTGCAGGCAGAGGAGACGGAGGAGCTGCTCGATCGGCTCTTCGATCGGGATACGCGGCTCGGGCAGCTCCAGGCGGCCTTGTCGGAGACGCACGGCTTCGGCCTCGCGGCGCTGGCGTTCGCGGTCGCGCACGACATGCCGACGTTCACGGTCGAGGACGAACCGGTGTTTTACGAGTTCGACGAGGGAGGCGAGGCGCAGCGGTTCATGAACCGGCTCGAATCGACGGTGCTCGCGGCGCCGGAGGCGACCCGGATCGAGCAGATCGCCGTGCACGCGGATTCGGCGCTGCAAGCGCTCGAAGAGGAGCGGGTCGCGGACGCGCTCGCGGACGCGCGGCAGGCGCGGGCGTGGACGTGGGGCGTGCGGGACGCGGCGGCGATCGCGGCGGCCTATCGTGCGAGCGCGACGGCATGGCTCGAAGCGGGAGAGCTCGATCGCGCGATCACGGACGCATCGTGGGCGATTTACCTGGAGCCGGACGCGGACGGGTTCGATACCCGCGGGATCGCGCGGCACCTCGGGGGCGACGTGGAGGGGGCGATCGCCGATTACACGGCCTCGCTGGAGCTCGCGCCCGAGGCGGCGCGGGTGCTGTCGAATCGAGCGGAGGCTTATTTCGATCAGGGGAACGACGCGGCGTGTATCGCGGACGCGGAGCAATCGATTGCGCTGGATCCCGAATACGCGACGGCGTTCGTGTGGCGAGGGCGGGCGCTTTTGCGGATGGGGCGCGCGGACGAGGCGAGAGCGGACGCGGAGCGAGGGGCGGAGCTCGGGGATGCGGCGCTCTGGGACGAGCTCCAGGCCGCGTCGAGCCAGGGGTAAACGAGTTTTTCAGGAAAATGTAGCGGCGCGACAACCAGGCGCGGTTTACCGCCCTGCCCCGAGCGCCCGCCCGTGCCGCGTGACGACCTTCTGGATCACCGCGAGCGCATCCTCCGCGGAGAACGGCTTCTCCAGCACCGGCCGCCCCGACTCCGCGAGGAACCGCTCCACGTCGGCGCCGAAACCGACGCCCGTCATGAACACGAAACGCCTCGCGACCTCGGGTTTGTCCGCGGCGACCTTCTCGTAAAACGCCTCGCCGCTCATCCCGGGCATCCTGAGATCACAAAGGATCACGTCGAACCGCTGCGCCGACAGCGCCTCGAACGCGCCCTGCGCCCCGCCCGCCACCGAGACCTCGTGCACACGGCCGATCTCTTCCGCGAGCGCGCGCGCGAGCGGCGCCTCGTCCTCGACCACGAGCACACGCACGCCGCTCTTGATCGAGCGCGGCGGCGTCGACGGCATCGGTGGGATCGACGAGTCGCCCCTTCCTGCGGCAGGTAACACGATCACGAAGCGCGCGCCGCGCGGCGGATCTTCGCCCTCGATCGGGCTCTCGACGTAGATGCGGCCGCCGCTGCGCTCGATGATCTCGCGGCTGATCGAAAGCCCGAGGCCCGTGCCCGCGCCGGGCTCCTTCGTCGTGAAGAACGGATCCCAGATGCGATCGAGGATCTCCGGCGAGATCCCCACGCCCGTGTCCCGCACGTCGATCTCCACCGTGCGTGGATCCTCGCTGCGCGTCGTGACCGTGACGGCGGGCTCGCCGGGCGCATTGCGCGGGATCGCCTGCGCCGCGTTGACGAGCAGGTTCACGAGCACCTGCCCGAGCCGACCCTCGTCGATGATGACGGGCGGCACGTCGCCGAGGTCGCGGACGATCCGCGCGCGCTCGATGATCTGTCCCCGCGTGAGCGAGAGGGCACTCTCGACAGTGCGGTTCACGTCGACCGCGATGCGGCGCGTGCCGGCCGGCGCGCGGGCGAACATGCGGAGGTCGCGGACGATGTCGACGATACGCCGCGTGGAGTCGCGCAATTCGCCGAGCATGTGGCGCACTTGCTCGGAGACGGTGGGGCCGAGATCGACGCCGGGGCCGTCGAGCATGCGGGCCATCATGTCGAGGCCGAGCAGGATGAACGCGGCGGGGTTGTTGATCTCGTGCGCGACGCCGGCGGCGAGCGTGCCGAGCGTGGAGAGGCGATCGGCCTGGATGAGGCGCGTGCGCGCGGCGTGCTCGACGCTCACGTCCATGAAGAGGCCCTCGATCGCGACGACCTCGCCGCCCTTGCCGACGAGCGGGTAGATCGTGCCGCGCGCCGTGATCGCATGCGCGCCGCGGCGCGCGAGGCGGGCCTCGTACGGCGAGGAACGCATGCCCGCGCGGGCCCGGAGGACGGCCTCGTCGTACGCGGCGGCTCCCTCCTGATCGACGTGCACCCCGCACAGAAACCCGGGCGTCGCGAGCGCCTCGTCGAGCGGAACACCGAGCAAACGCTCGGCGCAGTGGTTCAGATAGACGAGCTCGAGTGTCCTCGGATCGAGCCGGAAGATCACGAGTGGGGCGTTGTCGAGCAGCGTGCGGTGCTGCTCTTCGAGCTCGCGGATGCGCGCGAGGTGCGCGACCACCTCACGCTCGCTCGCCTCCCACGCCGAGAGATCACGCAGAAGCGCGTGGCAGGCGACGAGCGGATCGTCCTCCACGGCCGTGATCGTCGCGGCCACGGGCAAACGTCGTGCTTCGCCTGCGGGCGTGCGCGTGACGAGCCCGAGGCGCGCGTCGGGCTGCGGCAAACCCACGGTCGGATCAGGCTCGGGATCGAGGAGCGATCCGATCTTCCGGCCGATGAGCTCCTCGCGCGTGTGGCCCGTGAGCGCGAGCGCGGCGGCGTTCGCGTCGGTCACGCGGCCGCTGCGATCCCAGGCGAGCATCGCGTCCCCCGAGGTGTCGAGGATCATCGCGAGCCTTCGCTCCCGCGCGGATCGGAGGGAACGCTCGATGCTCGCGCCGATGATGTCCCCGATCTCCTCGATGATGTCGACGGGCGCGCCGCGCGCGGCGCCCGGTTCCGCGAAGGTCACGGAGAACGAAGCGAGCGCGCGCTTGCCGTCCGGCGAGCGTACGGGCACGGCCACGTAGGACCGGTAGCCAACCTCGCCGACCGAACGCTCGATCTCGTTGCCGAGGCGCGTGTCGTCGCAGATGTACGGACGAACCTCGACGTAGACGCGCTGGTAGAAGTTCGGATCGAAGGGGATGCGGGCGCCGAAGCGGACGTTGCCGGGCAGGTTCGGATCGGCGTTGTCGGTGTAGAAGCGCTGGTAGCCCTCGTCGTCCGGCATGAGCACGGCGACGGAGGCAAACTTGATGTGCGCCGCGAGCGCGCGCGAGAGGTCCTCGAACGCCGCCGGCGCGAGCAGGCTCGGGTGACGAGCCGCCACGCGCAGCACGGCGTTGAGGACGACGAGTTTGTCCAGATCGGGCACCGATCCCTCCCTCATGGAAGCGCGCCCCCGGCCTTCGTGGCCTCGGGGACGGCCGGCGCGGGTGCGCCCGTGCAACGAGCATACAAGCTCGCCGCGGCCTCGCGGCGCGCGCGTGGCACATCTCTCCGCGCGACGTAGGCGAGCGTCATCCGTTCGGCGGTGGGACGATCTTCGAGCGCGCAGGCCGTGACCAGGCGAAGGCGCTCGGTCTCGGCGGCGACCCGGCCGATCACGAGGCGGCGCCCGAGCGCACGATCGAGCCGCCGGGCGGCCTCGGCGAAGTCGCCGCTGCCCACGTACGCGCGCGCGAGCAGGTAGTCGGGCAAACCGTCGTCCGGCGAGCTCGCGGCCCAGGCGCCGAGCTCCTCCGCGGCGCGCACCTTGTCGGGCCCGCGGCCCTTCGTGCCCACGAGCAGCGCGACGATCGCGTCCTTGCCGCGCGCGTTCTGCGCGGCTTCGAGCTTCACGTCGAGGGTGCGGAGCTGATCCTCTTCGACGGTGCGGGACATGACCTCGCGATAATGCACCATCGCGCGCTCGTGATCGCCGTCCGCGAGCGCGAGGTCGCCGAGCTCCTCCAGCGCGCGGTCCCGGACGTGGCGGGGAAAACGCGTGTCGTCGGCGATCGCCTGGAGCTCGGCCTTGCCGGCGTCGGGTTTGCCCAGCCGAACGAGGGCGCGTGCGATGGACACGCGCGCGCCGCTCTCGCCGGGATCGAGCGCGAGGGCCTCGCGGAGCGCCTCGATCACGCCTTCGTCGTCACCGCGGGCCCTCTGCTCCTCGGCGCGCTTGCGGCAGGCGTCGACCACGTGTGGGCATCGCCGGCCGAAGATCCCGGGCCGCTCGAAGCGCGCGCGCGCCTGGGCCGCGGCCGCCTCGGGGAGCACCACGCGATCGAGATCCTCGTGGAACGCACGTTCGAGCTCGTCCCAGCTCGCGCCCGTGATCTCGGGCAGCGATCCGCCGCCGTACCACGCGCGCACCGCCGCCGCGCCATAGCGTTCCTTGACGAACCCCACGAACGCGCCGCTCGCCGTGTACGCGACGCTGGAGTTTTCCCCGAGAAACCCGAGCGCGAAGAGGCGCGAGAGCTTGGGCAGCTTGCCGAGGTCCTTCATGGCCTTCGCCCACTCGCGGGCCGAGAGCGCGCCCTCGTGCGGCGAGGTCGCGACGGCGATGCCCTCGATGAGGCCGGGGTTCGGCAAGAGGCCGCCGAGGCTGCCGGCGATGCGGAAGGGTCCGCGGCCGAAGGATCCGGCCATCACGTGCGCGATCTCGTGGCCGAGCACGGGGTGCGGGTAGCCGTTCTGCTGGACGTAAACTTCGCTGCGCCAGGGCTTGGCGATGTAGGTGTCGGCCGCGCCCATGAGCGCGCCTTTTTGCGCGGGATCGGCGAAGAGGTACGCGGTGATCTTCGCGGGACCCTTCGTCTCCAGCCACGCCTCCTGCGCGACGACGTGCGCGGTGCAGTCGCGCGCGAAGCGGAGCGCGTCCTCGCGGGCCATGCCGCGCGGGTAGACGACGTCGCAACGCTCGCTCTCGACCTTGCCGCCGAGCGTCTCGGCGATGCTCGCAGGCGTGTGCCAGTGCCCGAGGCGATGACCGAAGAACGTCATCCCGAGGCTCGCCGCGGCCGCGAACACGCCGAGCACGAGCGCGCTCGGCCGGCTGATCGAACGGCGCGCGAGCTTCCCTTCGTCCGTGCGGTCGAGGTGCGCCGCGAGCACGGCGCCCGCGAGAAGCGTCGCAGCCGAGCCGACGCGGTACGCATAAAGCCCCGAAGCGTCGATGACCGTGTCGTAGAGGCTGCCGCTGAAGTAGCCGACGAACGGGTCGTACGCGAAGACCATCGGGCTCGTGTAGAAGCGGACGAGCGAGACACAGACGGACGCCGCGGGTGCCGCGAGCGCGAGTAGCACCGCCGCGAGCCGCCTTCGCTTCACGCGCCCCGCGATCTCGCCCGCCACCGCACCCCAGGCGCCCGCGAGCAGCGCGCCGACCCCAGGGCCGAGGGCGAACAGGACCGAGCCCGAGAGCGGATCACAAAACCCCGCGCGCAGGCCGTGGACGAGCGTGACGAGCCACGCGACGCCCGCGAAGAGCGCGCCCCGCGCGAGCCCCGAGGCAAACGCGTCGAACGGCGAAGGCCGCGCCTTGCTCGTTTCGAGCGCCGTCGTGATCGCCGCGATGCTCGGCACGACGAGGCCCGCGGCGAGCGCGCTCTCGTAGCCGGGCCCGTCGAACAGCGGCAAAAAGCCGATCGCGCCCACGAGCAGCACGACCGCCCCGATCCCGATCGAGGACGGCCGTGCGCTCCGCAGTCGTTCGAGGTGGTGTTTCACGCCTGAGGCGGCGGCGGCGTGCTCACGGTCGTTTGTCGCGGCGGTTCGAGCACGAGCGGGAGGATCTCATCCATCGCGTTGACGAGCGTCACCTTGACCTCGTCGAGGATGTCCTGCGGCACGTCTTCGAGGTCCTTGCGGTTCTTCGCCGGGATGATGACGTGCTTGATGCCGGCGCGGTGCGCGGCGAGCAGCTTCTCCTTCACGCCGCCCACGCTCATGATGCGGCCGCGCAGCGAGATCTCGCCCGTCATCGCGACGTCCGAGCGCACCGGGCAGCCGAGCAGGAGCGAGCAGACCGCGGTGAACATCGTCACGCCCGCGCTCGGCCCGTCCTTCGGCGTGCCGTGCTTCGGGATGTGCACGTGCAGGTCGATGTTCTTCAGCCACTCGGGATCGAGGTGCAGCTCGCCGGCCTTGCTGCGGACGAAGGAGACGGCCGTGGTGGCGGACTCCTGCATCACGTTCTTCATGTTGCCGGTGAGCACGACGTTGCCCTTGCCGGGCATCTTCGTGGCCTCGATGAAGAGGATCTCGCCGCCCGTCGGCGTCCACGCGAGGCCCGTGGCGACGCCGGGATCGAGGTTCCGCTCCGCGATCTCGGGACGATGCTTGTGCGGTCCCAGGACCTTCTCGACATGCTCGGGCGAGACGACCTCGAGCACCGCGTTGCCCTCGGCGAGCTTGACCGCCGTGGCCCGACAAACCGCCGCGATCTCGCGCTCGAGCCCGCGCACGCCGGCCTCGCGCGTGTAGTGATCGATCAGCGTGGCGATGCCGGGCTCGGTGAACTCGAGCCGCTCGTCCGTGAGGCCGTGCGCCGAGAGCTGCTTCGGCACGAGGAACTCGCGCGCGATGCCGAGTTTGTCCGTGCGCGTGTAGCCCGGAACCTCGATGACCTCCATGCGGTCGAAGAGCGCCGGCGGGATCGTGTCGCGGTTGTTCGCCGTGGCCAGGAACATCACCTGCGACAGGTCGAACGGCATGTCGAGGTAGTGATCCTGGAACGTCGAGTTCTGCTCGGGATCCAGCACCTCGAGCAGCGCCGCCGCCGGATCGCCGCGCAGGTCGACGCCCATCTTGTCGACCTCGTCGAGGACGAGCACCGGGTTCTTCGTGCCGGCCTTCTTCAGCGCCTGCAGGATGCGGCCCGGCAAGGCGCCGACGTACGTGCGGCGATGGCCGCGGATCTCGGCCTCGTCGCGCACGCCGCCGAGCGCGATGCGCTCGTACTGCCGACCCATCGCGCGGGCGATCGAGCGGCCGAGCGAGGTCTTGCCGACGCCGGGCGGCCCGATGAAGAGCAGGATCGGGCCCTTCTTATCGGCCCGGAGCTGCCGGATCGCGGCGTACTCGACGATGCGCTTCTTCACCTTCTCGAGGCCCATGTGGTCCTCGTCGAGGCAACGGCGCACCTCCTGCACGCTGATGCGATCGACCGTCGTCTTCGACCACGGCAGATCCGCGATCCACTCGACGTACGTCCGCGTGACGTTGTACTCGGCCGACTGCTGCGCCATCGAGCGCATACGGCCGAGCTGCTTCTTCACGACCTTCTCGACCTCGGTCGGGACCTTCGCGCGGCGCACCCGCTCGCGCAGCTCCTCGATCTCGTCGTCCTCGCCCGCCTCGCCGAGCTCCTCGCGGATGCTCTTCATCTGCTGGCGCAGGATGTACTCGCGCTGGCTCTTGCCCATCTCCTCCTGGACCATGGAGGAGATCTCCTTCTTCACGCGCAGCACCTCGAGCTGGCGGCCGACCATCGCGAGCACGAGCCGCACGCGGGCCTTCACGTCGAAAGCTTCGAGGATCTCCTGCTTGTCCGCGACGGACGCCTGCGCCTGCGGGAAGTTCGAGGCGATGAGGTCGGCGAGCGCGCCGGGCTCGCGGACGTTGTCGAGGATGCCCGCCGTGTCGCGCGGCAGGTTCGGCATGAGCTGCAGGACCTCGCGCGTCGCCTCGCGCAGACCCGTGCCGAGCGCGTCGAGCTCGACATCGCGGACGAGCGACTCGGGGATGCGCTCGATCTTCGCGCGCATGTACGGCTCGAGCGCGACGATGTTCTTCACGCGGAACCGGCCGAGCCCGTTCAGGACGACGGAGTAGTTGCTCGGTCCGAGGCGGATCACCTTCACGACCCGCGCGATCGTCCCGACCGTGTAGAGCTCCTTGAACGTGGGCTCGTCGATCTCGGGCGAACGCTGACTGATGACGCCGACCAGGGCCCGCTCACGTCCGAGGAGATCCTCGACGAGCCGGACGCTCCGAGGACGTCCGACGTTGATCGGGACCACCGACATCGGAAACAATACGGAATTCCGCAGCGGGAGGATCGGGACGCTATCCTCACCCGAGGAAGAGGGTGGTCGAGAGGGGGGCGCGCCGTTCGAGGCCATACGCGCGACACCCTAGTACATTTTTTGCGGACCTGCTCGTAACGCGCAGGTCCGTTGCGGGCCGCGTCAGAAGTCGCGAATTTTCCAGAGCCCGTGCTCGCGGATCAAAGCGACCGTACCGCCGGCGCCGTAGGACATCGATGCGCTGTCCCCGGTCTCCTCGATGACGGCCGTCGGGAGCGCGGTGCGAATGGCCTGGACGATGCGGTTGATCTGGTCCTTCTGCGGGCCTTCCCAGGCCGTGCGGAGTTTTTCCGCTGTGAGCTCCGTGCCGGTCGTCTTCTGCGCGGGCGCGGCGGTTTTTCCGGCCGGCGCGTTCTCGGCGGGCGCGGCGGGCGCGGGCTCTTCGCCGAGCGTGATGCCTTCTTTTTCGGCGTCGGGGACGTAGCGGAGGATGACGTCGTACCGCTTGCGCTCGAAGGCCCGCAAGAAGCCCGCGAGGGCCTGGCGCGGCGTGGCCTGGCTGTAGAGGTCGATCGCGGCGGCGTCGATGCGCCATTTGCCGTCCTCGTAGACGAGGAGCAGCTCGTCGCCGTTCGGCAAGCTCACGGTCGCCGTGACGAGCGGATCACTCGCGGGACGCGAGACGGCGCGGGCGATCTCGATGACTTCGTCCGGGCTCTCCTTCACCGCGCGGCGAAACGCTTCGAGGGACATCGAGCGCTTGGCGTCGTCGGAGAGCAGGCGGTAGGCGTCGTCCACGCGGCCTTCTTCGAGGGCGCGCGCGTAGGCGCGGAGCGTGTCGCTCGGCCCTTGCTGGACGAGGGTGCTCGGGCTGCAGGCGGCGCCAAGGAGCGCGAAGGCGACGAGCCAGGCGGAGAGCTTCACGAGGCGGGCATAACACATCTACGGACGAAAGGAGCTAGGATGCCCGCCATGCCGCGCGTTGCTCGGGTGGAACGAGTCACCCACGAGACCCGCATCGCCGTCGAGATCGATCTGGACGGCACCGGAAAAAGCCGCATCTCGACGCCGCTGCCGTTCCTCTCGCACATGCTCGATCAGATCGCGCGGCACGGGCTCTTCGACCTGACCGTGGAGGCGCAGGGAGACGTGGAGATCGACGGGCACCACACGACCGAGGATCTCGGGATCGTGCTCGGCTCGGCCGTCGCGCAGGCGCTCGGGGACAAGGCCGGGATCGCTCGGTACGGCGAGGCGACGTTGCCGATGGACGAGGCGCTCGTGACGTGCGCGCTCGATCTCTCGGGTCGAGCGTATTTCGTGTTTCGCGTGCCGCTCCCGAAGGCGAAGGTCGGGACGTTCGACGTGGAGCTCGTCCCGGTGTTTTTCGAAGCGTTCGCCCGGTCGGCACAGTGCAACTTGCACCTCAAAATGCACGAGGGCGAGAACCTGCACCACATCATCGAGATCAGCTTCAAAGCCTTCGCGAAGGCACTGATGCGAGCGACGCGGATCGATCCACGCGTGGCCGGGGTGCCTTCGACGAAGGGGAGCCTCTAGCCATGGCGCGCGTCGTGGTCGTGGATCTCGGAATGGGAAACCTGCGCAGCGTGGAGCGGGCGATCACGCGCGCGGCCGAGGATCGCGGCGTGGCAAGCGAGGTCGTTCGCAGCGGGCGGCCCGAGGACGTGCTCGGCGCGGACAAGATCGTGGTGCCCGGGCAGGGCGCGTTCCGCGATTGCGCGGCGGCACTCGCGGGTGAGCTCGGGGAGGCGCTGCGGGAGGCGGTTCGCCAGGGGAAACCGTATCTCGGCATTTGCTTGGGGCTGCAAGCGCTGTTCGAGACGAGCGAGGAGGCGCCGGGGGCCGCGGGGCTCGGGGTGTTCCGCGGCGCGGTGCGGAGGCTCGATCCGGGAGCGGGCGCGGACGTGGTGAAGATCCCCCACATCGGGTGGAATCGGCTGGAAATGAAGCACGCGCCCGAAGGCGCGCTCGCCGCGTGGGGATCAGAGACGCCGCACGTGTACTTCGTGCACAGCTATCACGCGGTGCCGGAGGATCCGTCGATCGTGGTGGCGACCGTGACCCACGGGCCGAACGTGGTCACGGCGGCCGTCGCGCGGGACAACGTGACGGCCGTGCAATTCCACCCCGAAAAGAGCCAGGGCGCGGGGCTCGTGCTGCTCGGGGCATTCGTCGCGGCGTAACGATTACCGCTCGAAGAGCATTGCGGTGAGCAGCGGGTAGAGCTTCCGCACGCCGGGAACGCTCGCGGCCACGGACGAGAGCACGTCCCAGTGATCGCGGTGGTAGACGACGACGCCGCTCTCCGAGCGGAACTCGCTCACGCCGGGCGCCGTGATCGTGACGCCGAACGGGCCCTCGATCGTCGCGGTCCACGACAGCATGAAATGGGGCTCTTGGCCGACGAGCGCGAGGTCGTCGAACCGCATTTCACGAAGGCGCTTGAAGAGGTTCTCGTTGATGCGCAGGAAGCGGTCCTTGCCCGTGACGTCGTTGAAGGGATCCACGAAGCGGACGTCGGGCGCGTAGATCGCGTCGAGGTCCGCGAGGACCTTCTCGCGGCGGATGTGGTAGGTGGCGAAGAGCGTGAGGATGCGCTCGGGCAGCGTGGGCATGCTGCCCGATATAGCATTTGCGCTTACGCGATGATCTCGGTGAGCAAGCCTTTCGGCAGCTCGGGGTCGCCGAAATCGTCGAGCGGGCCTCCCTCGGCATTCTTGCAGCCGAGGGCCGCGCCGATCGTGCTGAGGAGGCGGCCGTTGTGCACGCCGTTCACGTCGACGTACTGGCCCGTCTTCAGGTAGCCGTTCGCGCCGCCCACGAGGACGTACGGGACGTCGTTGTACGAGTGGTACTTGTTCGCCAGATCGTTCAGCCAGACCGCGACGCCGAAATCGAGGAGCGATCCGGAGCCGAAATCGTAGGCCGCGAGCTTGTCGAGCAGGTACTTGAACAGGCGCGCGTGGATACGGTCGATCTCGTGGTGCAAGAGGTACGCGCCCTCGATCGGCGGGCCCTCGGAGCCGTCGCTGTCGATGCGGTGCGAGATCTTGTGGAAGCTCTTCTGCCGGACGCCGTTGATGTAATACTCGGTGCTGTCGTTGCCATCGCCGATCTGGAGCGTCACGGCGCGCGTCGTGCCGCACGCCATCGCGAGCGCGATGATGTCCATCTGCATCCGCGCGACCTTCTCCAGGTTGTCGTTCGAGCGCGCGTCCGGGCTCATCGCCTCCATCGCCGCGACCTCTTCCTTCGTGAGCGCGCACTGGAGCCCGACCTCGAGGTCGCGGATCGACTGGAAATGCAGGTCCAATCGATCACGGTCGGCCTTGCCGAGATCGCCGCGCGTCATGAGCGATTGCATCTGCTCGCGCACGAGGTCGTTCACGCTCTTGCGTTGCGCGGCGAGCCTCTTCAGGACCTCGGGGTCGAGATTCGAGAGGCCGAACAGCGCCTGGTAGGCGTTGATCGGGTTGTGCTCGGCCGCGCGGATGACTTTCGCGTCGCGGTACGAGAGCACCTCGTTGATGTAGCCGGCCTTCTTGCCCGCATAAAGCGTGAGGGGCTCGACGCCCGCGGCGTTGAGCTCGCGCGCGATGCGGTTGTCGATCGACTCGCCCATCGACAGCGATTCGTTGCCGACCGGGTCCGTGGAGACCTTCTGCGCCGTGAGGCACTGGTTGCCGCCGCCGGAGTGGCCGCAGCCGTTGCCCGGGAACGCGAAGTTGATGCCCTTCACCAGGAGGAGGCGCGAGGCATACGCGCTGAGCTCGCTGACCGCGCGATCACTCTCGGCGTTCATCGACTCGGTCGTGAGCGCGCCGGTTTGGCTCGGCCAGAACATCTCCGGCTCGTCGTTCGTCTGCTGCACGACGCCGTTCGCCTGGCGCATGAAGATCGCGAACGGAGGCACGTCGCCCGGACCGGCCTCGGCCTTGCGCGGCGAGAAGCTCTCCAGGAACGGGAGCGTGAGGGAGACGCCGAAAAGACCTCGAAGAAAATGACGGCGATTCATGGCGCGACCTCCACGGGGCGGCGGGTCGAGAAGGCGTCGGAGGAGACGAGTTCGAGCAGGAGGTCCTTGACGGACATGCCGGTGCGCGAGGCCTCGCCGAGCTTCGTGATGAGCGCGGCGTCCTCGACCTCGGCGTCCCTGCCGTAGGCGAACTCGAGCCAGTTCTTCGCGAAGCACTCGTTCGCCTCGCGGCTCTCCGCGAGCAATTGGCTCCACGAGATGGCGTCGCTGAACGTCGCCATCCCGCCGCCGATCGGATACGCATCCGCGGCGTTGACCGGGAAGCCGTTGTCCTCGGACCGATAGCGGCCGATCGCGTCGTAGTTCTCGAACGCGAAGCCGGCCGGGTTGATGAGCGTGCCGTGGCACGAAGCGCCGCACGTGCCCTTGCCCGTGTGGGCGGCGACGATCTCGCGCGTGGTCTTGCCCTCCACGGGCGGGAGCGGCGGGACGTTGTTCGGCGGCGGCGGCAAACGCGCGCAGAGGACACGCAGGTTCACGAAGACGCCGCGGTGGATCGGATCGGACGCGCGGGCCGTGCCGTTCGCCGCGAGGAAGCCGGCGCGCGTGAGGATGCCGCTGCGTTTCTCCTTGTCGAGCTCGACCTTGCCGAACTCGGCGCCGTTCGGGGCTTCGACCTCGTAGATGGGCGCGAGTCTGTCGTTCAGGAACGCGGTGCGCGAGGTGAGCAGCTCGTGGAAGCCGCCCTCCTGCTCGAAGACCACGTCCTCGACGAAGAGCTCGGCCTCGCGAATGAGGTCCTGGCCGATCTCGGGGACGAACTCGGGGAAGACGGCCGGATCCTTGTAGAGATCACCGAACTTCCGCCAGTCGAAGAGCTGGCTGTGGAACGAGAGGATGACCGCGCGCGCCTGCGGATCCGCAAGCATGCGCTCGGCATGGGCGCGCAGGCCCTCCTTCGTGTCGAGCTCGCCCGCTGCGGCGGCCTCGAAGAGGACGTCGTCGGGCATCGTGTTCCAGAGGAGGTACGAGAGCCTCGAGGCAAGCTCGTAGGCGGCGAGCGGGATGAGGCCATCGGGGCGCGGTTTGCGCGTGCCCTCGACGCGGTAGATGAAATGCGGCGACTGGAAGAAGGCCGAGAGGACGTGCTCGACGCCGGCGAGGAAGGGATCGCCGTCGATGAGGGACGGGGCCTCGTTGAAGAGCGCGACGTGTGTGTCGATCTCCTGGGCCGTGAGGGGGCGGCGATACGCGCGTTTGCCGACGGTCTCGATGAAGGCGCGGGCGCGGGCCTCATTTCCTTGTCCCTCGTCGGCCGGCACGAGCGCCGCGACCTTCGCGGGATCCGAGACGACCAGGGCCGCGAGCTCCTCGGCGGCGCGCTGGTAATCGGCCCACAGGTTCGGCGTGACGGAAAGAACGACCTCGTTGTTGTCGAAGACGCCGCCGAGCGGATCTCCGGTGAACGACGCCGAAAATCCCGGGCGCTCTTCGAGGCGCAATACATCACGCACAGAGTTTTCCCATTGCGCATGGGTCAAGCGCGGGAAGGCGCTGCGCTCGGGAACCGATTGAACGGCTGCTTGATCATCCGTCGAACCGCCGATCGTCCCGACGCACGAGGGCAAGAGACAAGCGAGGACGAGCGCTCCGGCGCGTAGAAGCGTCGGAATGCGGCGCATGACGGAGGAAGGGGCGCTAAGAGTCTCCATGCCGGCCACCTCCAGGGCTTTGGCAATCACGGTGGTATGCCGGGTGTCCACGCGCGTCAACGCGCAATCACGGCTTCCGATCCAAGGGACCGCCGATTCCTTTGGAGCCCACACGAATTTCGCAATGGCATGGTATTTTGGTGCCGAGGGTGGTCCTGCGGAGGGCTTTACCCCCGGGCAGGGGCCCCTGTAGGCTCACGCCGTGCTTTTGATGAACGCGGTGCCGCGAAGGGCGGCGAATCGCTCGCGATCCACGCGAGCGGCGGCGTGGGCCTTCGCGCTTTCGACGCGCCTCGCGGCGCCAGTCCTGGGCTTCGTTCTGGCGAGCGCGCCGGCTTCAGCGTCAGCCGCGGAACCAGCGGCGAAGAAGGTGCTGGCCGTGCACGTGGAGGGCCAGGACGCAGACGCGGTGCGCGAGGCCATCGAGGCCACGCTGCCCGATCGGATCGTCGTGGCCCCGACGAAGGAGTTCGCGGCGGCGCTGAAGAAGGCAGGCCAGTCGAAGCCACTCGGCGCCGCGATGACGAACCCGAAGCAACGCGACAGGCTCGTGCCGCGCGTGCAGCAAGCGGCGTCGATCATCGACGCGGGCGCGGTGCTCGTGGGCATCGTGCAGAAGGTGCGCGGCGAGAAACGCGTGCACCTCGTCTGGGTGAACGCGGAGGACGACGCGACGCCCGTCGACGAGGCGGTGTCGCTCAAGGGTTCCGAGGACGAGCAGAAGAAGGCGATCGCCAAGGCGATCACGAACGCGGTCGAGACGTACGCGCCGGCGCCGCCGCCCGAGCCCGAGGAGACAACGCCGCCTCCGCCCGACGAGACGAAGCCGAAGGAGGAGGCGCCTTCGGGCCGCGTGCGGCATCAAGCGGGATCGTCGATCGTGTCGGCGGAGGTCGGCTTCGAGCTCGGCGGGCGCGTGTTCACGTACTCGGACGGGATCTCGGGGAACCTGCGGCGCTACGACGTGTACGCCGCGCCCGTGGCAGCCGTGCAAGTCGAGGTGTTCCCAGCGGCGATGACGACGATTCCCGTGCTGCGCGATCTCGGGATCTCGGCGGGCTACGCGCGCGCGTTCGGGCTGCAATCCGCGACGGAAGGCGGCGATCCGGTGGACACGGTCTACCAGCGGATCACGGCGGCGCTGAAGTACCGGATCCCGCTCTCGCGGCCGACGGGGCCCGTGATCGGCGTGCTCGGCGGGGTCCGGTGGCAGACGTTCCAGATCGACGCACCCGGCGCGCTCAGCAATCAGGTGGCAAGCGTGGACTACCTGGCGATTCGCGCGGGCGTCGACGGATGGATCCCGATCGGGCCGGTCGCGGCGATCCTCGGGTTCGAGTGGCTCGAGCCGCTCACGACGGGCGCGGTGTACGATCGGTTCTCGGGCCCGAAGGTGCATGGGATCACGGCGGCGGCGGGGCTCGCCGTGCGCTTCGAGTCGGGGCTGCAGATCCGGCTCACGGGCCACTACGATCGGTTCTTCTCGGACTTCGATCCCGTGCTCGGCGACGCGTACGTGGCGGGCGGCGCGCTCGACCAGTATTTCGGTGTCCGGCTCGGCCTGGCCTACATGGATTGAGGAGACGATGATGAACGCGCGCTTCCTTCGTATCTGCGTCGTGGCGCTCTCCGCGCCTCTCGTCGTCGCATTCGCGGCTGGTTGTCCAGGCACGTTGACCGAGGAGGAGAAGGCGATCTTCCAGGGCGGCGGCGCTTGCCCAGACGTGCCCGCGATGCTCGCCGCGAAGTGCGGCACGGCGAACTGCCACGCGTCCGGCTCGACGACGGTGGACCTCGCCTCGCCGAACCTGGAGTCGCGGCTCGTGAGTGTCGCGGGGACCGAGTCGTGCGGGAGTGTGATCCTGGCGAACCCAATCGATGCGGCGGGCAGCCTGATCTACGCGAAGCTCCTAGATCCGCCGCCGTGCGGACTGAAGATGCCGCTCGGCGGGTCGATGAGCGATCTCGAGATCAACTGCGTGAAGCTCTGGATCGAGAGCCTCGATCCAAACGCGGGCCCCGGCTCGGGCGGCATGGGCGGCATGGGCGGCGCCGGTGGCATGGGCGGCGCCGGCGGTATGGGCGGCGGCATGGGCGGCGCCGGCGGGTGAAGCCCCCTTTCGCCCGGGGTCGACCCCCGGCGAAGGTAAGGGAGGACCACCTTCGCCCGGGGTCGACCCCC
>NZ_JAGTJJ010000023.1 GCF_028435365.1 Polyangium jinanense
TCGTCTTCCTCAACAAGTGTGACGCGGTGGACGACCCGGAGATGCTCGACCTCGTCGAGATGGAGGTCCGCGAGCTCCTCAACAAGTACAACTTCAACGGCGACAACGCGCCGGTCGTCCGTGGTGCGTCGCTGCCTGCGCTTCAGGGTGACCCGAAGTGGGAGGCGAAGATCGGCGAGCTGCTCGACGCGCTCGACAGCTACATCCCGGAGCCGGAGCGCGCGATCGACAAGCCGTTCCTCATGGCGATCGAGGACGTGTTCTCGATCAAGGGCCGCGGCACGGTGGCGACGGGTCGTATCGAGCGTGGCGTGGTCAAGGTCGGCGAAGAGGTCGAGATCATCGGCTTCAAGGACACGCGCAAGACCGTGGTCACGGGCGTCGAGATGTTCCGGAAGCTGCTCGATCAGGGCATCGCCGGCGACAACGTCGGTTGCCTCCTGCGCGGCGTCGAGAAGGACGACATCGAGCGTGGCCAGGTCCTCGCGAAGCCGGGCTCGATCACCCCGCACACGGAGTTCTTGGGCGAGGTGTACGTCCTGAAGAAGGAGGAGGGCGGCCGTCACACGCCGTTCTTCACGAACTACCGCCCGCAGTTCTACATCCGGACGACGGACGTGACGGGCACCGTCAAGCTCCCCGAGGGGGTCAAGATGGTGATGCCGGGCGACAACATCACGATGAACATCGAGCTCATCGCGCCGGTCGCGCTCGAGGAGCAGATGCGGTTCGCGATCCGCGAGGGTGGCAAGACCGTCGGCGCGGGCATCGTGACCAAGATCCTCAAGTAACGAGGCGTGATGTCGGTGCAGGGCGGCGGTTCCCGTGGCTCCGGTGGGGCCACGGGAGAACGAGGGACACGCATCCCGGTCTCGCTGGCCTGCACCGAGTGTACGGCGAGGAACTACAAGACGACCAAGTCTCCCGGGGATTACGTAGAACTGAAGAAGTTCTGCAAGCAGTGCAAGAAGCACACGCTGCACCGGGAGACGAAGTAGTCGGATCCGAAGTAGACGAACCGCTCGGCTCGTGGCATCTGTCCCGGGTCGAGTAGGTTGAAGGGGTATAGCTCAGCTGGTAGAGCAGCGGATTCCAAATCCGCAGGTCGGGAGTTCGAGCCTCTCTGCCCCTGCCCTCAAGGGCCCCTCCTTTCGCTGTCCGTTCAGCACCAGGTGGGGCCGCACGAAACGCCTCGCTCGATCTCGCGAAAGCGAGCGGGCGAGGCGTAGATGTCGGTGACGCTGCTCGAAGCGGGATCCGGCACGTTTGGGAAACGGCGATGGCGACACGACGAGAGAAAGACGAGGCACGGAAGGCCCAGAAAAAGGGCTCTGCGCCGGACTCCGCCCCGGATTCGGGTGCGGATGCTTCGCTTGCGGTGCGCAAGGGAATCGATCTCGACGTGGCGCCCGACGCGGACGAAGTCGGCGAAGAGCACGACGAAGCTGCTGCAGAGGGCCCGGAAGGGCAGGCTCCTGGCGAAGAGGCCGGGGAAGACGGCGAGGTCGCGGCGGCGCGGCAGCTCGGGACCGACCGCTACGTGATGGCGGGGTTCTTCGGGGCGGCGATCCTCGGCGCGTACGTGCTTGGCAAGGCCATCCACGGGATCTGGAGCAACCTCTCGAACCGGGATTGGTTCAGCCGGGCGGTGCCTGCGCTCGCGGCGGTTGTGGATGAGGACAAGGCGACGTATGCGACCGTGATTGCGGGCGTCGTCGCGGTCATCGTCACGCTGCGGACCTATCGGCGTCCCGACGTGCGGGAGTGGACGGACGAGGTCGCTTCGGAGCTGATCAAGGTCAAGTGGCCGACCAAGAAGGACGTCACGAACTCAACCGTGGTGGTCATTGCGGCGAGCGCCGTGGCCACCCTTTATCTCGCGCTGCTCGACAGGTTGTGGTCGTTCGTGACGGGCATCGTCTACGGCACTGGAAGCTAGGGCCGTTCGGGAGCCACGCGCCATGGCGAAGAAGTGGTACGTCATTCATACCTACTCGGGCTACGAGGCAAAGGTGCGCGATGCGCTCCAGCAGCGAGCGAAGCAGCACGGCCTCGAGGACAAGATTGGCGAGATCTTGATCCCGAGTGAAACGGTCACGGAGAACCGTCCGGGGGGCAAGCAGCGGGTTCGCCAGAAGCTCAGCTTGCCTGGCTACATCTTCGCCGAGATGGAGATGAGCGAGACGGTGTGGCACCTCGTGAAGGACACGCCGAAGGTGACGGGCTTCATCGGCAACCAGACGCCGCAAGAGGTCCCGGCCCCGCAGATCGAGAGTCTGCGTCGAGGCATCGTGGAGGGCGCGGTCAAGCCGAAGCCCAAGCTCACGTTCGAGGTCGGCGAGGAGGTTCGCGTGCTCGACGGCGCGTTCGCCAACTTCACCGGGACCGTGGACGACGTGAAGATGGACAAGCAGAAGCTGAAGGTCAAGGTGTCGATCTTCGGCCGTCCGACCAGCGTGGAGCTCGATTTTTCTGCGGTAGAGAAGCGCTGAGCGACGCTCCGGGTCGGTACGAACAAGGTAGACGCAGCACAGAACGGGTAAAGCAATGGCGAAGAAGGTCACCGGGTACGTCAAGCTTCAGCTTCCTGCGGGGAAGGCCAACCCCTCGCCGCCGGTCGGTCCTGCGCTCGGCCAGCACGGCGTGAACATCATGGCGTTCTGCAAGGACTTCAACTCGCGGACCGCCTCGCAGGGCGACATGATCATCCCGGTGGTGATCACGGTCTATTCGGACCGGTCGTTCACGTTCATCTTGAAGACGCCGCCCGCGTCGGTCCTTCTCAAGAAGGCCGCGGGGCTCGAGACGAAGAAGAAGCCTGGCTCGGGTTCGAAGGAGCCGAACAAGGTGAAGGTCGGCCAGGTGACGCGCAAGCAGCTCCAGGAGCTTGCGCAAATGAAGATGCAGGACATGAACACGACGAACCTCGATTCGGCGATGCGCAGCATGGCGGGTACGGCCCGCTCGATGGGCATCACGATCGTCGACTGAGTTCGTCCTTCGCGCGCTCTGTCGCATCTCCGTTTGTCGGAGAAGCCGGCGACGGGCACGCGACCGCGTGAAAGCGCGGTTTTATAAGAGCACCCCCCACGTTGGGAGGAGAGCACCACGGTTAAAACGGCGCACCGTGGGAGGCGTAAGCCGATACAACAGGAGGGCAGATGCCGAAAGTCGCCAAGAAACGCGCTGCGGCCCAGGCCATGGTGGACCGCACGCGCAAGTACACGCTCCAAGAAGCGTGTGCGCTCGTAAAGCAGGCCGCATCGGCGAAGTTCGACGAGACCGTCGATATCGCTGTGCGGTTGGGCGTGAACCCGCGTCACGCGGACCAGATGGTTCGCGGCGCCGTGGTCATGCCGGCCGGAACGGGCCAGTCGGTCCGCGTCCTCGTCTTCGCCAAGGGCGAAAAGGCGAAGGAAGCGGAAGCGGCGGGCGCCGATTTCGTCGGTGAGGCCGACCTGGTGAACAAGATCCAGGAAGGCTTCATGGACTTCGACCGCGTGATCGCTACGCCCGACATGATGGGTTTGGTCGGTAAGCTCGGTCGTATCCTCGGTCCGCGAGGCCTCATGCCGAACCCGAAGGTCGGCACCGTCACCGTCGATGTGAAGACGGCGGTGTCCGAAGCGAAGGCCGGCAAGGTGGAGTACCGCGTCGAGAAGGCGGGCATCGTGCACGCTCGGATCGGCAAGGCCTCCTTCAAGGAGGACGCGCTCGCCAAGAACGCGGAGGCCTTGATTCAGGCTCTCATTCGCGCGAAGCCGTCGACGGCGAAGGGGGTGTACCTCCGGAGCATCACGTTGTCTTCGACGATGGGGCCGGGCGTCCGGATTGACCCGGTGCACCTCAGCGACAAGGGTGAGGAGGGCTGATCATGGAGCGCACGGAGAAAGAGGCTCTGGTCGGCGAGGTCAAGCAGCGATTCGATCGCATGACCTCGGCGGTCTTCCTCGACTTCACGGGGCTCAACGTCGCAGTGGTCACGAAGCTGCGCGACGAGTTCCGGAAGGCGGGCGTCGAGTATCGAGTCGTGAAAAACACGCTCGTTCGTCACGCGATCAAGCATCACGCGTGGTCGAAGAAGCTCGACGACACGCTGGTCGGGATGACCGGGATCGCCTGGAGTTACGAGGATCCCAGCGCCGCCGCGAAGGTCGTAAAGGCCTTCCGCAAGGACAAAGAGCACGAGAAGCTGAAGATCAAGGCGGGCCTCATCGAGGGCCAGATTCTCGACGCCGAAGGCGTGGAGAATCAGCTCGCGTCGATGCCCGGCAAGGACGAGCTCAGGGCGACGCTGCTTGCCACGTTGCAGGCGCCTCTCCAGCAGTTCTTGCAGCAGCTCAACGCGCCTCTTCAGAACTTCGCGTACCTGTTGAAGGCCAAGGAGGACGCGGCGGGCGGGGCGGGCTGAGCCCACGTTCCGGGTCCGATCGTGGTCGGGGCGAAGGGGGACCGGAGGTGGTCCGGAGCTCCAAACGCTCGACCAGTGAGAAAGGGCATTGCGCCCTTCGGGTTTTGATCTACAGACGCGCCCCGGGGTACTCATCCCACCGCGGCGCGCAGACGGTTTGAAGGAGTCTCGTCATGGCTGAGATCACGCGGGAGCAGGTCGTCGATTACCTTTCCAACCTGCCGGTCATCCAGATCGCCGAGCTCATCAAGGAGCTCGAGAACAAGTGGGGCGTGAAGGCTGCTCCGGCGGCGGTGGCGGTTGCTGCTGCTCCTGGTGGCGGTGGTGGTGAGGCTGCGCCCAAGGCCGAGGAGAAGACCGAGTTCGACGTCGTGCTGGCGAACGCCGGCGCGAACAAGATCGCGGTCATCAAGGCGGTCCGCGAGATCACGGGCCTTGGCCTCAAGGAGGCGAAGGACCTGGTCGAGGGCGCGCCCAAGAACGTGAAGGAAGCGGTCTCCAAGGCCGACGCCGAGGAGATGAAGAAGAAGCTCACCGAGGCAGGTGCGACGGTCGAGCTCAAGTAAGGATCCGAGCTTCCCGTTCAGGGACAGCGCGATCCGCCATGCGACGGCGGCAGGGGCGAACGTCCCTGCCGCGCGTCGAGTTTTGTCTTTGGGGGGTTTGCTGCTGCGTCTGTCGCGTGATTCGAGCGCGTCTTCCAGGTCGCGGTAGCGCAGCCGAGTTTGTCCGTCGCCGGGACCTTTGATGGCTGTTTCGTAGCTTCGAGGCTGATGCTCGGTTCGTGGAGCGCGCGGGGAACGAGCCCTGCGCACCCGTAGGAGCCGGAGGAATATCGATGCCGTCGGTCGTCCAATCCAACTTCCGCATCCGTAAGAATCTGGGGCGCGTTCGTCGCATCATCGACGTTCCGAACCTGATCGACATCCAGAAGTCCAGCTACGACAAGTTCCTCCAGATGAACGTCCCGCCGCACGAGCGGGAGGAAGTCGGGCTCCAGGCGGTGTTCCGCTCGGTGTTCCCCATCAAGGACTTCAACGGGACGAGTGAGCTCGTCTTCGTTTCGTACAACCTCGAGCCGCCGAAGTACGACGTCGAGGAGTGCCGCCAGCGAGGCATGACCTACGCGGCGCCGATCAAGGTCACCAACCAGCTCATGATCTACGACACCCGTGACGGCGGTGAGCGCATCGTCCGGGATATCAAGGAGCAGGAGGTGTACTTCGGCGAGCTGCCGCTGATGACCGAGACCGGTACGTTCATCATCAACGGCACCGAGCGCGTGGTCGTCAGCCAGCTGCACCGCTCGCCCGGCGTGTTCTTCGATCACGACAAGGGCAAGACGCACTCGAGCGGCAAGCTGCTCTACTCGGCGCGCGTCATCCCGTACCGCGGCTCGTGGCTCGATTTCGAGTTCGATCCGAAGGACATCATCTACGTGCGCATCGACCGTCGCCGGAAGATGCACGCGACCGTCCTCCTGCGCGCGCTCGGCTACTCGACGCAGGACCTCCTGAACTACTTCTACTCGACGGAGACGGTCTACCTCGAGAAGGGCGGCAAGTACGCGAAGAGCATCGAGTACGACCTCCTCGCGGGCCAGCGCGCGACGCGTGACATCAAGATCAAGGAAGATGTCATCGTCAAGAAGAACACGAAGTTCACGCGCGCCGCGATTCGCAAGATGAAGGAGGCGAAGCTCGAGCGCATGCAGGTCGAGACCGAGGAGCTCGTTAGCAAGGTCGCGGCGCACGACGTCGTCGACCCGGAGACGGGCGAGGTCATCGTCGAGGTGAACGAGGAGCTCACGGACGCCAAGCTCGAGCGTATCCGCGAGGCGAAGCTCGAGAGCTTCCGCATCCTCTTCATCGACGGCCTCAACGTCGGCTCGTACCTCCGCGACACGCTGCTCGCCGACAAGGTGAAGACGCAGGAGGACTCGATCCTCGAGATCTATCGTCGCCTCCGCCCGGGTGATCCGCCCACGCTCGAGACGGCGAAGACGCTCTTCCACAACTTGTTCTTCAACCCGGAGCGTTACGACCTCTCGAAGGTCGGCCGGCTGAAGCTGAACTACAAGTTCTACCGGGATCTGCCGGAGGGCCAGCGCCCGAACCTCGATCTCACGGTGCTCACGCCGCAGGACATCCTGGAGACGGTCCGGCACCTCATCGAGCTCAAGAACGGCCGCGGCTCGGTCGACGACATCGACCACCTCGGCAATCGCCGCGTGCGCGCGGTCGGCGAGCTCATGGAGAACCAGTACCGCATCGGCCTGGTCCGCATGGAGCGCGCGATCAAGGAGCGCATGAGCATGTCGCAGGAGATCGACACGCTTATGCCGCACGACCTGATCAACGCGAAGCCCGTGAGCGCGGTGGTCAAGGAGTACTTCGGGAGCTCGCAGCTCTCGCAGTTCATGGACCAGACAAACCCGCTCTCCGAGGTCACGCACAAGCGTCGTTTGTCCGCCCTCGGTCCGGGCGGCCTCACGCGCGAGCGCGCGGGCTTCGAGGTGCGCGACGTCCACGCCACGCACTACGGCCGCATCTGCCCGATCGAGACGCCGGAAGGCCCGAACATCGGCCTCATCGCGTCGCTCTCGACGTTCGCCCGCGTGAACGAGTTCGGCTTCGTCGAGACGCCCTACCGCAAGGTGACGGAGAGCACGGTGACCGACGAGGTCGTCTGGCTCAGTGCGCTCGAGGAAGAGGGCAAGTACATCGCGCAGGCGACGGCCGCGCTCGACGATGGTCGCAAGTTCCGCGAGAACGTGGTCTCGGCGCGTCTGAACGGCGATTTCAAGATCGTCGCGTCGGACATGATCGAGCTCATGGACATCGCGCCGAACCAGATGGTGAGCGTCGCGGCCGCGCTCGTGCCGTTCCTCGAGCACGACGACGCGAACCGCGCACTCATGGGCGCGAACATGCAGCGTCAGGCGGTGCCGCTCATCCGGAGCGAAGCGCCGCTCGTCGGCACGGGCATGGAGAACCGGCTCGCGCGGGACTCGGGCGTGTGTGTCGTGGCGCGTCGCCCGGGCATCGTGGAGAGCGTCGACGCGACGCGCATCGTGGTGCGCGCCGCGGGCGAGGGTGCCGAGGTGCCGGACATCTACCACCTCATGAAGTACCAGCGCTCGAACCAGTCGACCTGCTACACGCAGAAGCCGATCGTGCGCACGGGCGACGTGGTGAAGGCGGGCGACGTGCTCGCGGACGGCCCGTCGACGGACATGGGCGAGCTCGCGCTGGGGCAGAACGTGCTCGTCGCGTTCATGCCGTGGCAGGGCTACAACTTCGAGGACTCGATCCTGGTCTCGGAGCGCATCGCGAAGGACGACGTGTTCACCTCGATCCACATCGAGGAGTTCGAGTGCGTCGCGCGCGACACGAAGCTCGGCAAGGAGGAGATCACGCGCGACATCCCGAACGTCGGCGAGGAGGCCCTGAAGGACCTCGACGACTCGGGCATCGTGCGGATCGGCGCCGAGGTTCGTCCGGGCGACATCCTCGTCGGCAAGATCACGCCGAAGGGCGAGACGCAGCTCTCCCCCGAGGAGAAGCTGCTTCGCGCGATCTTCGGTGAGAAGGCCGGCGACGTGCGCGACAGCTCGCTCAAGGTCCCGCCGGGCGTGAGCGGCATCGTGATCAACGCGCGCGTCTTCTCGCGCAAGGGCACGGAGAAGGACGATCGCGCGCGGGACATCGAGGATCAGGAGCGCGCGCGGATCGAGCGGACGCGTGACGAGGAGATCAAGATCCTGCGCGATTCGTTCTATCGCCGGGTTCGCGAGATCCTGGTCGGCAAGACGACGAACGGGAAGCTCGTCGACGACAAGGGCAAGGTCCTGCTCCAGAAGGGCGACGAGATCACCGAGGCGGCCCTCGCCGAGATCCCGCGCCGTTACTGGGGCGAGATCCCGGTGGAGGAGACGGACCGGATCCAGAACATCCTGCGGGATCTGGAGGACCTCGTCCGCACGCGCGAGGAGCACTTCCGCGACAAGATCGAGCGCCTGTCGAAGGGCGACGAGCTGCCGCCGGGCGTGATCAAGATGGTGAAGGTCTACATCGCCATCAAGCGCAAGCTCCAGGTCGGCGACAAGATGGCAGGCCGCCACGGCAACAAGGGCGTCATCAGCCGGATTCTCCCGGAGGAGGACATGCCCTACCTGCAGGACGGCCGGCCGGTGGACATCGTGCTGAACCCGCTCGGCGTGCCGAGCCGCATGAACGTCGGTCAGATCCTGGAGATTCACCTCGGCTGGGGCGCCTACGAGCTCGGCCGGCAGATCCAGCAGATGATCGAGGATCAGAAGGCGGGCGCCGAGATCCGCAATCGTCTAGCCGAGGTCTACGCGGGAGACGAGGAGAACTCGGCGATCGTCGCGTCGATGGACGAGGGTGACGCCGTGCGTGCCGGGCGCAAGGTTCGTCAAGGCGTGTTCGTCGCGTCGCCGGTCTTCGACGGCGCGACCGAGGAGGACATCAAGGGCGCGCTCGCGCTCGCGCGTCTGCCGAGCTCGGGTCAGGCGATCCTGTTCGATGGTCGCACGGGCGAGGCGTTCGATCAGAACGTCACGGTGGGCATCATGTACATGCTGAAGCTGCACCACCTCGTGGACGACAAGATCCACGCCCGGTCGATCGGCCCCTACTCGCTCGTGACGCAGCAGCCGCTGGGCGGAAAGGCTCAGTTCGGCGGTCAGCGCCTCGGCGAGATGGAGGTGTGGGCGATGGAGGCCTACGGCGCGGCCTATGCGCTGCAGGAGTTCCTCACGGTGAAATCGGACGACGTCATGGGTCGTACGCGCATGTACGAGGCGATCGTCAAGGGCGAGTACACGCTGGAGGCCGGCCTGCCGGAGAGCTTCAACGTGCTCATCAAAGAGCTGCAATCGTTGTGTCTGAACGTCGAGCTGGTCGAGACGGGCCTCGAGGCCTCGGCCGCGGAAGAGGAGTGATGCCGAATGCGTGACATCTTCAGCTTCTTCGAGAAGCCCAAAGATCCGCTGTCGTTCAGCGCCATTCGGATCTCGCTCGCGAGCCCGGAGAAGATCCGGGAGTGGTCGCACGGCGAGGTGAAGAAGCCGGAGACCATCAACTACCGCACGTTCAAGCCGGAGCGGGATGGTCTCTTCTGCGCGAAGATCTTCGGGCCCGTAAAGGACTACGAGTGCAACTGCGGCAAGTACAAGCGCATGAAGCACCGTGGGATCGTGTGCGAGAAGTGCGGCGTCGAGGTCATTCAGTCGAAGGTTCGACGTGAGCGCCTCGGCCACATCTCGCTCGCGACGCCGGTCGCGCACATCTGGTTCCTGAAGAGCCTGCCGTCGCGCATCGGCAACATGCTCGACATCACGCTGAAGGATCTGGAGAAGGTCCTTTATTGCGAGGCGTACATCGTCATCGACCCGAAGGAGACGGGTCTGCAGCGCGGCGACCTCCTCAGCGAGGAGCGCTACCTGCAGATCATCGACGAGTACGGCGACGACAAGATCGCCGCGGGCATGGGCGGCGAGGCCGTGCTCGAGATGCTCAAGCAGGTCGACGTGCACGCGCTCGCGGAGCTGCTCCGCGAGGAGATGCGCAAGGCGACGAGCGAGGCGAAGCGCAAGAAGCTCGCGAAGCGCCTGAAGGTCGTCGAGGCGTTCCGGGAGAGCGGCAACCGGCCCGAGTGGATGATGCTCACGGTCATCCCCGTGCTGCCGCCCGACCTGCGTCCGCTCGTGCCGCTCGACGGTGGTCGGTTCGCGACGAGCGATCTGAACGACCTCTACCGCCGCGTCATCAACCGCAACAACCGCCTGAAGCGGCTGCTCGAGCTCAACGCGCCCGAGATCATCATCCGCAACGAGCGGCGCATGCTGCAGGAGGCGGTCGACGCGCTCTTCGACAACGGCCGCCGTGGCAAGACGATCACGGGCCCGAACAAGCGTCCGCTGAAGAGCCTCAGCGACATGCTGAAGGGCAAGCAGGGTCGCTTCCGTCAGAACCTGCTCGGCAAGCGCGTCGACTACTCGGGCCGCTCGGTCATCGTCGTCGGCCCGACGCTGCGCCTGCACCAGTGCGGTCTGCCGAAGAAGATGGCGCTCGAGCTCTTCAAGCCGTTCATCTACAACAAGCTGGAAGAGCGCGGGTACGTCAACACCATCAAGAGCGCGAAGAAGATGGTGGAGAAGGAGCGTCCCGAGGTCTGGGACATCCTCGAAGAAGTCATCAGTGAGCATCCGGTGCTCCTGAACCGCGCACCCACGCTCCACCGCCTGGGCATCCAGGCGTTCGAGCCGGTGCTCATCGAGGGCAAGGCGATCCAGCTCCACCCGCTCGTTTGCGCGGCGTTCAACGCCGACTTCGACGGCGACCAGATGGCCGTGCACGTCCCGCTCTCGATCGAGGCGCAGATGGAGGCGCGCGTGCTCATGATGAGCACGAACAACATCCTCTCGCCCGCGAACGGCAAGCCCATCATCAACCCGACGCAGGACATCGTGCTCGGGCTCTACTACGCCACGCGCGAGCGCAAGTTCTCGAAGGGGAGCTTCCGCGAGGGCAGCCTGCGCTTCGGCGCGGACGGTCAGGGCACCGAGGGCTCGACGGCCGAGGGGTATCTGCGCGGCGTCTACGCATCTCCCGAGGAGGTGCGCATGGCGTACGACGCGGGCGAGGTCGTGCTGCACGCGGGCATCCGCGTGCGCGTGCCGCACATCGACGAGGACGGTAACCCCGTTCGCGACGAGCACGGCCAGATCAAGCGCCGCATCGTGCAGACGACGGTGGGTCGTGTGCTCATCTCCGAGGTCCTGCCGAAGGGCGTGAGCTTCGACTACGCGAACAAGACGCTCGACAAGAAGGCCCTCTCGGCCCTCATCGACGTCTGCTACCGCGTCCACCGCAACAAGGAGACCGTCCTTCTGGCGGACCGGCTCCGCACGCTCGGCTTCGACCACGCGATGCGCGCCGGTATCTCGATCTGCATGGATCACATGGTGATCCCGCCGGCGAAGCGCGACCTCCTCGACGAGGCGCAGCGCGAGGTCGAGCGCGTGGTCGAGCAGTACCAGGAAGGTCTGATCACCGACGGCGAGCGCTACAACAAGATCGTCGACATCTGGGCCGGCGTGGCGGACGCCGTGACGGCGAAGATGATGGACGGGATCGGCAAGGAGCGCGTCGTCGATCCGGAGACGGGCAAGGAGAGCATCGAGCCGAGCTTCAACCCGATCTACATCATGGCGGATTCGGGCGCGCGTGGTTCGACCCAGCAGATCCGTCAGCTCGCGGCGATGCGCGGCCTCATGGCCAAGCCCTCCGGCGAGATCATCGAGACGCCCATCACGGCGAACTTCCGTGAAGGCCTCACCGTGCTGCAGTACTTCATCTCGACGCACGGCGCGCGTAAGGGCCTCGCGGATACGGCGCTCAAGACGGCGAACTCGGGTTACCTCACCCGGCGTCTCGTCGACGTCGCGCAGGACGCGGTCATCTCCGAGTTCGATTGCGCCACGATCGACGGCATCCGCGTGACGAAGCTCGAGGAGGCCGGCGAGGTGATCCAGCCCCTCGGCGACCGCATCCTCGGCCGCGTCGTGCTCGAGGACGTGATCGACCCGCTCACCGGCGAGGTCCTCATCACGGCCAACACCGAGCTCGACGAGGCCTCCGTCAAGCGGATCGAGGACGCGGGCATCGAGGAGGTCGTGATCCGGTCGGTGCTCACCTGCCAGACGCGGCGGGGCGTTTGCGCGCTCTGCTACGGCCGCGACCTCGCGCGTGGCTACCGCGTCAACATCGGCGAGGCGGTCGGCATCATCGCCGCCCAGTCGATCGGCGAGCCCGGCACGCAGCTCACGATGCGCACGTTCCACATCGGTGGTACGGCGGCCCGCGGCAAGATCGAGGCGAGCTACCTCGAGGCCCGGACCGAGGGCACCGTGCGCCTGCGCCGCGCGAACGTGCAGCGCAAGAAGGACGGCACCATGGTGGTCATGAACCGCCACGGCGAGCTCGTCGTCGTCGACGAGACGGGCCGCGAGCGCGAGCATCACCGCCTGGTCTACGGCGCCAACATGAAGGTCGCCGACGGCCAGCGCGTGAAGCCGGGCGAGCTGCTCGCCGAGTGGGACCAGTTCGCGACGCCGATCCTCACCGAGGTCACCGGCATCGTGAAGTACGGCGATCTCGTCGAGGGTGTCAGCGTCCAGGAGCGCGTCGACGAGGTCACGGGTCTGTCGCGCAAGGTCGTCATCGAGTCCAAGGCGGCCGACCTCCGCCCGCGGATCTCGCTGAAGGATCCGCACTCGAACGCGACCTTGAAGCTCCCGAACAGCGAGCTCGAGGCGCGTTACCTCCTGCCGGTCGGCGCGCACATCGTCGCCCAGCAGGACGACATGATCGAGGCCGGTGACATCATCGCCAAGATCCCGCGCGACACGACGAAGGTGCAGGACATCACCGGTGGTCTGCCCCGCGTCGCGGAGCTCTTCGAGGCCCGCAAGCCGAAGGATCACGCCATCATCAGCGAGATCGACGGCGAGGTCTCCTTCGGCAAGGACACGAAGGGCAAGCGCAAGGTGATCATCACGCCGTTCGGCGCGGATGGGCACCCGCTCGCGGATCAGGCGCGCGAGTACCTGATCCCCAAGGGCAAGCACATCCAGGTGCAGCCCGGCGATCGCGTGCGCGCCGGTGATCCGCTCCAGGACGGCCCGCCGAACCCGCACGACATCCTGCGCGTGAAGGGCGAGAAGGAGCTCGCGGCCTGGCTCGTGAACGAGATCCAGCAGGTCTACCGCCTGCAGGGTGTCGGTATCAACGACAAGCACATCGAGGTCATCGTGCGGCAGATGCTCCGGCGCGTTCGCGTCAAGGACGTCGGCGACACGAACTTCCTCGTGGACGAGCAGGTCGAGAAGCACCTCTTCGAGCGCGAGAACGAGCGGGTGCTCGAGCGTAGCGGCCGTCCCGCCATCGCCGAGCCGCTGCTCCTCGGCATCACGAAGGCGAGCCTGTCGACCGAGTCGTTCATCAGCGCCTCGTCGTTCCAGGAGACGACCAAGGTGCTCACCGAGGCGGCGATCAGCGGCAAGGTGGACGATCTCCGCGGCCTCAAGGAGAACGTCATCATGGGTCGCCTGATCCCGGCCGGGACGGGCCTGCCCGCCTACAAGCGGCTGCAGGTCATCGTCGAGGGCGAGCAGCCGGTGCGCGAGCGCGCGCCGGCCGCCGAGCCTGCGGCTCCGCCCATGGCGCCGCCGCGGCCTCGCCCCGAGGAGACGCTCACGGCCGTCAACGAGGAGTGAGCTGCAGGGTAGGGGGGTCGTCGTCGCCGACGGCCTCCTGACCCCAAAGCCGCACGCCCGCCCTGTCTTCAGGCGCGGGCGTGCGCTTTTTGTTCGGCCAGGCACGCGCCGTCCCCTGTCGATCCGCCGGAGGACTGCTGCTTCGGCGGGTCTTGGGATACCCCGTCGTTGCGGACATGTACTATCTCTGCACTCGCGATGTCCGTGCTCGGCACCAACCAGCGTGTCGCTGATCGCCTGCTCTCCGACGGCCGGATCGCGGCCGAGGAGCATCGGCGCGCCGTGGATCACGCGAGCCGTCAGCGCGGCCGGATCGAGGATTCGCTCATCGAGCTCGACATCCTGCCCGAGGGAGATCTCCTCAAGTACGTCGCGACGCTGCACAACACGCGGTTCGTCTCGACCGAAAAGCTCGCGAAGGCCGCGATCGAGCCGCGCGTGCTCGGACGCGTCTTGCCGAAGACCGCGAAGATGCACGGCGTCTTTCCGGTGCTGCTCGACGAGGCGAAGTCGGTGCTCTCCGTCGTCACCGCGGATCCCGACAACGACGCTGCGATCCACGAGGTGAAGCTCGCGGCGGGCGTGCGCGAAGTGCGCGCGCTCGTGGCTCGGCCGGCCGCGGTGCGCGCTGCGATCGCGCGGCATTACTTCAAGGAGGTTTCCGCCTTCGAGGCGCTCCTCCGTCCGGTCGCGACGAACGCCCAGACCGGCGACTTCATCGACATCGAGCTCGGCCCCGCGCCGGCGCGCCCTGCGACGGGGCCCATTCCTTCGCCGGCTGCGTCGCCGCGCAACCCGGGCGTGCAGGCGCCGCCGCCGCCGCGCGCGCCGATGCCCACGTCTCCCTCCGCGACCGGACAAACCAGCCCCACCGGCGCGCGTGAGCAGACGCAGCCCTCGGTGCACACGGGCAGCACACAGCCTTCCCTGAACGGCGGCCACGCGCCGATCACGGCGACCGCGCAGACGTCGCCGAGTGGAGGGCAACCGCCGACCACGCAGGTGCGTGCGTTGACGGGGACCGCGCCTTCGCCCACGCCGCCGCCGCCTCCGGTCCCGATCCTCACGCCGATCGAGACGCACGAGTACATCGAGACGCTCAACGTCCTCGTGAGCTTGCTCGAAGCGAACCGCCAGGATCTGCGTGGTCACTCGGCTGTCGTCGCGCGCCTCTGCCGCCGCACGTGCGAGCGCATCGGCCTCGCGCCTGCGCACGTCGCCGCGTTTGTCGTGGCTGCGTACCTGCACGATCTCGGCAAGATGGGCGCGTATCACCTCACCGCGCTGAACGTCGCCGAGTACGAGGGACATCGCGTCGCGGGCCTCAAGGCCGTCGCGCTCCCGGCGCAGCTCATGGGGTCCGTGGGCCTGCCGGCGGAGACCGTGGCCGCGCTCCAGGCCATGTACGAGCGGTACGATGGCCGCGGCTTGCCGCATGGCCTCGCGGGCAAGGAGATCCCGCTCGGCGCGCGTATCCTCGCCGTCGCGGACACCTACGCCGACCTCACGCAGAACCCGCGCAACCCCTTCCGCAAGATCCTCCGCCCGGCCGAGGCGTGCGACGTGCTCGCCGGGTATCGCGGCACCGTCTTCGATCCGAACATCGTCGACCTCTTCCGTCACGAGGTCACGGGCGACGACATGCGCGCGCGGCTTTTGTCGGAGCGGTACACGGTGCTCGTCATCGATCCGGATCCCGAGGAGACCACGGTGCTCGAGCTTCGCCTCATCGAGCAGGGCTTCGAAGTGCGCGTCGCGCGGACCGTGGCGCAGGCGTGGCGCGAGCTCGAAGGCGGCGAGATCGCGGCCGTCGTCAGCGAGATCGACCTCGAGGAGCCGGAGATGGGCCTCGCGCTCCGTGCCGACGCGCAGAAGGAGTCGTGGGGACGCGGGATCACGTGGGTGATCCTCACGCGCAAGAACGACCGCCACAGCGCGCAGAAGGCCTTTGATCTCGGCGTCGACGACTTCGTCTCGAAGCCGACGTCCGCGGACATCTTCGCGGCAAAACTCCGTCAGCTCGTGGAGCGCCGTGTCGCGCGCGGCGGTGGGCGCGGCGTGACCGGATCGCTCGCGGAGATGAGCATCCCGGACATGGTCCAGGTTCTCTGGCATGGCCGCAAGACGTGCGCGCTCCGGATCCAGACGGGCAAGGGCACGGGCGAGATCCACTTCGCCGAGGGGCAGGTCGTGGACGCGCGCTGGGAGCAGGTCGTCGGCGAAGAGGCCTTCTACCGGATGCTCGCGCTGAACGAGGGCGAGTTCCGGCTCGAACCGGGCGTCGAGCCTTCGGGGCGCACGATCGCCGTATCGCCCGAGGCGCTCTTGCTCGAAGGCATGCGCCGCCTCGACGAGGGCATGCTGCACGCTCCGTAAGGGGCGTTTCCCCTCCGCTTTCTTTTGCGAATCTCCAGCCGTTGTCGGTCCGTGGAGCGTCGAGACGCGTAGAGTGAAAAGGCTACGCGCCTTCATGGGGGGTCGCGTAGCGGAAGCGTCCCTCGCTCGGCCTTGCCGGGCCCTTGCCTTGGAGGATCGTGATGAAGCTCCTTCGCGCCCTCGCCTTGTCCTTGCCCTTCCTCGTGGTGCCCGCCCTCTACGCGACCGATTCGAATGCGTGTGGCGGGTGCTTCATCACCCAGCAGGAGACCACGCAGGTCACGGGCCACCGCATGGTTCTTTCGATCTCGAACGATCGGACGACCCTTTGGGATCAAATCACCTACGCGGGGGATCCGTCCTCGTTCGCGTGGCTCCTGCCGATCAAGGGGCAGGTCGACATCGGGCTCTCGTCCGACGCGGTCTTTGGCGCGCTCGAACAGGCCACACAGGTCTCGGTCCTCTCGCCCTCGATCAACTGCCTTCCGCCCGACTGCGTGGGCGCGCCGAGCGCGGGCGGCGACAACGACTCGGGCTCGGGCGGCGCGGGCGGCGGCGTCGAGGTCATCGCCGAGGAGGTCGTCGGCCCGTACGCGACCGTGCAGCTCTCGTCGCAGGATCCGAACGCGCTCGCGAACTGGCTGCTCTCGAACGGCTACAACATCCCGCCCGACATCAAGCCGATCGTCGACGCGTACGTGAACGAGGGCTTCGACTTCCTCGCCCTCAAGCTCGTGCCTGGCCAGGGCATCAACTCGATGCGCCCCGTGCGCGTCACCTCGCTCGGCGCGGTCCCGGTCCTGCCGCTGCGCATGGTCGCCGCGGGCACGGGCGCGCTCACGCCGATCACGCTCTGGGTCCTCGGCGAGGGCCGCTACGAGCCGACGAACTTCCCGAGCTTCCAGATCAAGCCCGCGGATCTCGTGTGGAACTGGGACACGCAATCGAGCAACTACAAGGACCTCAAGCAGCAGAGCTTCGACACGTCGGGCGGCAAGGCGTGGCTCGTCGAGGCGGGCGAGCCGCTCTCGCGTTACTGGATCGAGGACAATCTCAAATACACGGCCGAGTTCGACCCCGAGAACAGCGGCTACGGCGGCGATCCGATGGGCCCGAGCGCGCTCGAGGAATGCGTGGAGGACATGGCCGCGCTCTTCGGCGCGATCCCCGAAAACAACCTCTGGGTGACTCGCATCCACGCGGAGCTCTCGCGCGAGGCGCTGAAGACCGACCTCACGCTGGGCGCGTCGAACGACCAGTCGTACGTCGAGCGATGGCTCCAGGTCACGACCGCCGTCGGCACGCCGCCCGCGTGTCCGCCGCCGCCGGAGTGGTGCTCCGACCCGGGCGGGCCGATCACCGACCCCGACGTGAACCCCTGGGACAATGGCTTCGGCGTGGGCGAGGACGACCCGAACCCGGGCTCGAAGAGCGCGGGCTGCGCCGTCGGCGGCGAGGCGGGCATGCCCGCGGCGCTCGGGCTCCTGGGCGGCGCGATGTTGCTTTCGGTCGCGCGCCGCCGTCGCCGCCGGTGACGTCCCATCGCGCGGGTTTTTCCGGGTCATCCCGGCGTGCAGCCCGCGCGATTTTTTCGCGGATCGCGCGTCTTGCCGTTTCGTTCGGGTCGCCCTAGCCTCGTTCGTAGGCGTGGACCGCGTCCATGCGGCCGCGACCCGGAGGAAATCATGTACGGTCCCAAAGGTCAGAGCAGTGGCGGTGGACGTCCGTCTGCGGCTCCCAAGAAGATCACCGTGCCGGACATTCGCGCGCGGAAGGCAGGCGGGCCGCCGATCGCGATGGTGACGGCCTACGACTTCACGATGGCGCGACTGCTCGACGAGGGCGGCGCGGACATGCTGCTCGTCGGCGATTCGCTCGGCATGGTCGTGCAAGGGCACCCGACGACGCTGCCTGTGACGGTCGAGGAGATTTGCTACCACGGCCGCGCCGTCGCGCGCGGGGCGCGGCGCGCGCATGTGGTCGGGGACCTACCGTTCATGAGCTTCCAGCTCTCGCCCATGCAGGCGCTCGAGAGCGCGGGCCGCTTGATGAAGGACGGCGCGTTCGAGAGCGTGAAGATCGAGGGCGGCGAGGAGGTGGCCGAGCACGTGCGCCGCATCGTCACGGCGGGCATTCCGGTGTGCGCGCACATCGGGCTCACGCCGCAGTCGGTGCACGCGATGGGCGGCTTCAAGGTGCAGGGCAAGGGCGACGACGCCGCGGCGCGGCTCGTGCGGGACGCGCAGGCGCTCGACGAGGCTGGCGCGTACGCGATCGTGCTCGAAGCGATCCCGCCGGATCTCGCGGAGGAGATCACGGCGGCCGTGTCTGTCCCGACGATCGGCATCGGCGCGGGCGCGGGGTGTGATGGGCAGGTGCTCGTCTGTTACGACATGCTCGGCATGTACCCGGATCTGCGCCCGCGCTTCGCGAAGCGTTTCGCCGAGGTGGGCGAGCAGATCATGGCGGCGACGCGGGCGTACGTGGAGGAGGTGCAAGCGCGCACGTTCCCCGGCGCCGAGCACAGCTTCAAGCCGAACGGCCCGCGCCGCATTCCGCCGCCGGCCGAGCCCGCGGCCGCGACCGCGGTGCTGGAGGAGATCCCTCCGCACTGGCAGACGCATTGAGGTTTGGCGGGGGCGGGCCCGGGATCGGAGCCTGCCCCCGCGCTTTCGGCGTCAATTGCAGTTGATGCCGCAGATGAGCTCGACCTCGCCGACGCAGATGCCGTCCCAGTTCTGCTCGCAGCAATAAGGATCGGCCTTGCAAAGGGCCGCCGCGCACGGGTTGCACGTCGGATCCAGCTCGTCGCCCGACTGGCAGATCGAGTGCGCGCAGTTGCAGCTCACGCCGCACTTCATCGTGGCCGCCTCCACGCAGGCCTGGTCCCAGCCCGTCGTGCAGCACGCGGGCTGATCCATGCACACCGCCGTGATGCACGGATCCGCGCCGCAGAGCGTGTCCGCGAGGTACGAGCATGCCCCGGTCCACGGCGCGCTCGACCCCATGCCGCAGCAGTTCGCGTCCTGCATGCACACCTCGTCCACGCACGACGCGCGGCAGACGTCGGGATCGAGGGCCGCACCCGTGCCGCAGACCGAGTGCGGGCACTCGGCGCAGGGCCCGCAATCCTCGGCGCACGAGCCGCAGTCCTCGCCGCCGTTGCACACGCCGTCGCCGCAGAAGCAGGCGCCGCAGTCGTTCGGGCACGAGTCGCACGTCTCGCCGTTGCACTCGCCATTGCCGCAGCAGCCGGCGTTGCAGAGCTGATCGGCGAGCGCCACGCAGTTGCCGCCCCAGAAGTCCTCGCAACACGCGGCTCCGTTCTCCGATGCGCAGACCTGCTCGACGCACGGATTGCAGCCCGCGTTGAGCGCATTTCCGACCGTGCAGACGGCGTGCTGGCAGGTATCGCCGCCGCCGGACGAGGACGAGGACGAGGACGAGGACGAGGACGAAGAGGCCGACGAGGAGGACGCGGACGACGAGGACGAGCTGGAGCTCGACGCGCTCGACGAAGAAGACGTGCTCCCGGACGACGACGACGATGCGTTCATCCCGCCCATGCCGCCGCTGCCCCCGCTGCCGCCTTCCCCTCCCGCGCCGGGGTTCTGCGGCGAGCCGAAGAGGTCCCTGCCGTCGGCGGTACACCCGGCCGCGGCGAGCGCGGCGATCGCGAGCAAGCAAGTGAATCGCATGTCCTCACGCCTCCGAAGCGAGAACGGCGATGCTACCGCGGTTCAGACCGTCGTGGACGCCGAACCCTCGCGCTTTTGCCCCACCGCGCGCAGGAACAGCTCCAGCACGACGAGCCCGAGCAGCCCGAGCGCGACGTAGGGCGACGCGTCGATCGAGGGCACGACGCCGCCGAGCGCCTCGGCACGCGCCGCGTCGATCACGCGCCGCGGGCGCAGATCGATCTCGCGCTCGGGGACGGTCGCGACGCGGATCGCGCGCTCGCCGTCGAGACGCACCTCGTACCGACCCCGCAGCGGCGCCACGGCGCGGCGGCGTCCGTCCTGCTCCACGACCGGGATCGGCCGCCGCGCTTCGCCTGTGCGGAGCGGCAATCGCTCGATCGACACGTCCTTGAACCCGTCGAACGTGAACGCGTCGCCGACGTCGATCTGCCGCGCCCCGCCCCGCGCCCGCGCCGTGCCCACGAAGCGGTCGAGCAGGGCGAGGAATGCCGGCCGCAGGACGAAGTCGCTCTCGTCCACGGTGAGCGGCAGCGAGAGCGCGAAGACGGCGCCGCGGCCGAGCGAGCGGCGCAGGAGCAGGGGCGCGCCGTCGTCCCAGCGCGCGAGCATGTCCGCGTTCGTCGCGGCGGCCGGATCGAAGGACGCGCGTCCGTCGGGCGAGAGCTTGCCGAGGCCCTCCGCGCTCGGCCCGAAAAACACCGCGCTCGCGGGATCGGCGCCCTGGGACGGACTCGGCCCCCAGCGCACCACGCCTGGCACGAGCGGATCGAACCCCGCCCCGAGTGGCGCTGTCGCCGCGCGCGGCCCGAACGTCAAGAGCAGCACGCCCCCGCGCTCGACCCACGCCGAAAGCGAGCGCCGACCCTCCGGCGTGAAGCCCGGCACGTCATCGACGATGAGCCCGGCAAACGCGGCGAGCTCATCCGCGTGGTCCGGCACCGCGGGCAGCGGCCGCACCTCCGCGTCGAGGTGCATCGCCGTGAGGGCCTGCTCGATCGGCGGCGGCCCGCCCGTGGCCACGTGCGTCGAGGCCACGTCCACCACGACCGCGATTGGCAGCGCCCCGCCGGCCGGCACGACCGGGGCCTCGTCGTCCTCCAGGATCGCGTCGCCCGGCGTCAGCCCGACCGTCAGGTCCTCCGGCGCTCCTTCCGGCACGTCGAGCGCGACCTCCTCGGCGCGGACGGACGGCCCGAGCGGCGCCGACGCGAGCACCTTCCCCTCGGCCCGCAGCTCCACCGCGCGGCCCGCCGAGGCCGAGATCACCGCCGCGCCCTCGCCGGCCGGCCGCGCCTCGGGGCTGCACACGACCCGCGCCCGCACCTTGCCCGAGCGCAGATCCGCGCGTGTCACGGCGCAATCGCGGTCTGTGGCTTCGAGCTCCGGCAGCGGCACCCACAACGTCGTGTCCGAGCCGCCGCCGAGGGGCGTGGCGTTCGGCGCTCCATCGGCGAGGTCGCTCAGGAGCACCACCCGCCGATCGGCGTGCGGAACGCTGCGCAGAAGCTCCCGCGCCAGGGCCAGCGCGCCATCCAGATCCGTCGCGCGATCCGACGGCTCGATCCCATCGAGCGCGCCCGTCACGGCCGCCATGTTCGTCGTGGACGCGAGTGCCACGCGCGCGGGCGCGCCCCCGAGGACCACGGCCACCGCATCGCCGCTGCGCAGGCCCGTGGCGAGCTCGCGCGCCGAGGCGAGGGCCCGATCGAACTTCGTCCGTTTCCCCGGCGCGGCCGTTCCGCCCTCCAGCGGCGCGCGCATGCTCAGCGAATCGTCGATCACGATCGCGAGCGCCACCGAGGCTCCGTCTTTTCGCTCCAGGCCGAGCCGCGCGCACCGCACGAACGGCGTCGCGCCGAGCACCGCGAGCAAGAGCACGCTGAGCGCTCGCACCGCGAAGAGCGAGCGATCCTCCAGCATGCTCCGCCGCCGGGCCAATGGCTTCGTCGGCGGAACGAGCTTCGCGGGCGGGAAGGGTTGCTCCTCGGCTTGCCTTCGCCGGAGCAGGTGCGCTGCGACCGGCGCGGCGACGAGCAGCGCCACGAGCAGCGCGGCGATCGTGGCGAAGCTCATGCGCGCGCCTCGGCCACGGCGCGCACCACTTCGCGCACCACGTCGGCGGGAGGCTTGTCCGTGACAGACTCCACCCAGCGCCCGCCCCTTCCGGAAAGCTCCGTCGACCAGCGCTCGGCGATCCCGGCGAGCCGCTCGCGGTAGACCGCGCGCACCTCCTCGGCGTCGGTCTCCACGACCACGTCGCCCTCGCTCGCGCGGAGCCGCACGTGCCCGGAGAAGCCGAGATCCGCCTCGTTCGGGTCGAGCACCCGCAGCGCCACGAGCGAGCGCCCGCCGGCTGCGAGCGCCGAAAATGCCGACAGCGCCCGCTCCGGCAGGTCCACGAAATCGCTCACGAGCACGATCACCGCGCCTCGCCGCGCCCGCCGTGCCACCGGGGCGAGGGCCCGCTCCATCGCCGCCTCGTCCGTGCTCGCGTCACCCGCGGCCGCGGCCCCTTCGAGCGCCCCGGCCACCCGATCGAACGCCTCGCGCCCGCTCGACGCTGGCAGCGGCAGCGTCCCGCGCCCGCCGATCCACGCGAGGCCCACGGGATCCCCCGTCGACAGCGCCACGCGTGCCAGCGCCGCGGCCACGAGCGCCCCGTAGGCGAGCTTCGCGCCTGGGGCCCGGCTGCTGCGGTAGGCCATCGACGCCGTCGCGTCCACACAGAGCCAGAGCGCGCGATCCGTCTCCGTCTCGAACTCGCGCACCATCATCCGGTCGTGCCGGAGCAGCGCGCGCCGGTCGAAGAACCGGAGATCGTCGCCGGGCACGTAGGGCCTGTGCCCGCCGAACTCCACGCCGGGCCCTTTGCGCACGCTCCGGTGCCCGCCGGCGTAGACGCCCTCGGCCAGCGTCCGGGCCCTGAGGCGCAGCGGCGCGAGGCTACCCCAGTCGATGGGGATCCCATCTCTTCCGGAGCGCGACGAAGGGCGAAGCTCGGCCATGGGGACGGTTGAATTAGCCCAACACGACGGGCCCGCCACGACAAAACTTGTGGCAAGGAGAGGACCGTGCGCGTGTTCTTCTGCGGCCCTTTCCGCGTGTTCCTCCTCGCCGCGTTCCTCCCGGCGTGTCGCGGCGGCGACGCCCCCGAGGCCACGCCCGCGCCCGCTCCCCCCGATACCGCATTCTCCGCCGCGCCCTCGGCCGCGCCCCCGCGCCGCCCGACGATTCGCCATTACCTCGCCCGCACGGCCGAGCGATGCGAGGTTCATTCGGTCGACCGGGACGTCGTCTCCCCGGCCACGCAGACCCCTTGCCCGCAGGATTTACAGGTCGGCGAGCGCATTCGCGTGATGGGGAAATCGTGTTTGCGGGAGGGGAGCACCGAGCGGACGCAGCCGGTGGTTTGTCCGGGGGCGCTGCTTTCGGCGGCGCGGGAGCCTCCGGGTCCGGACGGCGGGGCGCCCTGAATCAGCACCCCCCACGCAGCGCCAGGCGGAGCGGCTTCGCCACGGAGTCCGCGCCGAACCGGCGTGTTTCGATGATGGGCGAGTCGCACTCCACCAGCATGACCTGATGCACCAGCGCGCCCTCGCCGGTGCGCACCACAGTGCTCTTCAGCCGCGTCGCGCGCCAGGGAACCCAGGCCTCGGCGCCGTCGTCGCAGCGCACGGGGGCATAACGCAGCATGAACGGACGGATCAAGTCCTTGTGCGACGCCGAGAACACGCGTCCACGGGGGAGCTTGCAGCGCGACTCTAGCGCCGCAATGGCACGCTCCCGCCGCTCTCTCTGTTCGGGCAGGCTGACCCATTTCTGCGCGAGTGCCTCGTCGAGAGCCTCTTCGGTCTTCTCGAGATCTTCTTTCGAGAACGCGGCCGTATCCTCGGCGAGCTCGACCGCGCTTGAGCGACTGTCCTTCGGCTGGATTTTTCGCGACGCTGCGTCCTCGGGCGAGGCGAGCTCGACGAGCTCGGTCGGACCGGACAAGCGCGCCTGATATTGCTCGGCCTGGTCCTTGCGCTCGAAGAGCCCAGCCACGACCGCGAGCCCTTTGCGCTTGGGATCGGCGAGCGGCAGATCGTCCAGCGTCGTGACGAACGGGTATCCCGTCGCGAGCTCCCCGGTCCCCCCGCTGCGGAGTGCCGCTTCGGCCGCATGGGCGTCGACGGCGACGCCGAGGAAGAGTGCATAACGCGGCGCGCTTTTCTTGCATTCCTCGTCGAGATAAACATCGAGGTGGCAGAAGCCAGCCGGCAAGACATCCTCGGCGGGGATGGGGCGCAGCGCCAGCGTGGGTGCTGGAGGCGGAGCGGTCGCGGCGGACGCCGGCGCGGCGCTGGTCGTGGAAGCGGTACTCGGCAGGGTTGCTGCCCTGGGGACGACCTGCTGTCCGGCATTGGATGACGAGCACGCCGACAGGGACAGGGATACGCACAGCACGACGGTGAATGGCAGGGCAGGTCGATCCATGAGGAAAGGCGCTACCACGAGAGATCGGGGAGCGCAATTCTCACGCCTTGCCACGGCTCACGAGAGCAGCTACCCACCTCGCATGCGCGTCGCTTCCGTTCTGCTGTTGCTCGCGGGCGTCTTTTCCTGCGCAATCACCCCCCCGGCCAGCGCTCCCCCGCGTTCCCGCGGGTCGGGGATCGAGCCCGCGACACGAGCATCGCCCGAGGTCCCGGCCGATGAGGTCCGCTTTCGTCTCCCGCTCCCGCCGCCGGAAACGGGCCGCCTCGTCTTCTTCGATGTCCGCCCCGACCCGCTGCACAGCTTTCCTGCCGTCGCGATCGAGAGCGCCGGACGTCCGGTGCAGACGGTCGTGCTCGACGGCCCTGACAACGAGCAAATGGGTTGGGAGGCCGTCGCGCGGGCCGGCGAGGCTTCCCGCGAGGTCATCGGCGTCCTGGACAATCGAATCGAGTCGCCGGGCTGGGACCTGGTCATCGTTGCTTCGACCGATTCCGGCCGCACCTGGGCGCGCCGTGCGACCCTCCGCAAGGTCTACTACATGGCAACGGTGGAGTCGCTGATTGCGCGATCGCGGGATCATTTCGATCTCGTCCTCCGGCTCGACGACGACTATGGCGCAGGCGTCGCGCCCGGCCGATATGTCGCTTCGACCGAGGACCGGGGATCTTCGTGGTCTCCGTTCGTCATTGCGCGTTGACGCCAGACTTCCAGCCATGTCGCCCCTGAAGGCGAAGGCCAGGAAAGAACGCCCCGCTGTCCGGCATTCTCACGAGAGCAGCGACCCGCCTCGCATGCGCGTCCGCTCCCTGTTTTCACGCTGGACTGCGTAGGCCTCCCGCTCCCGCCCTACGCTGGTTCGTGGAACACACGCCCGGGCCACCCGGCCGCCCCCTGTTTCGCGGAAAAGCTCTGACCGTCGTCGCGTCCGCCGACGGTTCGGCTCCGTGACCGTCCCGGGCTCGACCTCCGCGCTGGAATTCCTTTGCGAAACAGCGCCGGGCCGTCTCGCCAGCCAGCCGTTGTTTTCCGCAACCACGCCGGGACGCGGACGCGGCCCATCGTTGTTTCTGCCGGAAGCGACGAGGGCCCGAGCGCCGATCCTGTCCTGCCGCGGAACGATTCCCGGCCCGCCGCGCTTCTCCCCGTTCGGCAGCCGAACAGGCCCCGTCCTCCGAGGCCCGAGCCAGTCTGGGCGGCTTCGAAAGGATGTGCTCGGCGCGCCGTTGCTGTCTCACGGGCTCGCTTCCCTCGACATCAACGGAACACGATAGCGTCCCATGCTCTGCACCCACCCACGCCGAGCTGGCGTGGCGTGGTCCGTCACATTTGTCTTGACCGTCCATGGCGGCCTGGGTAGCGTCCCCACGATGGCAGCTCGCATTCTTTCCTATCGCATCGGTCTTTTCACGCTCCTCCGGGAGCTGCAATACACCCTTTCCCACGCGCGCCAGGAGCCTCTCGCCGCGGTTTATGTGCCGGTCTTCCAGGAGCTCCGCGAGGAATGGAAGCTCGTCCTCCTCGAAGAAATCGAGATCCTCGATGGGATGTCGCAGGCGCAAGCCGCCGTCGACAAGGCCGACGGCGGGCTCGACGTCTTCGCCGGGCGTGCCTCGCGTGGCATTGACGACACCACCGAAGGCCCTACGCGCAAGCAGCTCCGCACCGCGCTTTTCAAGAACAAGCCGCTCGGGAAGTTCCGCCGGCCCGTCCTCGCCGGACAGCTCGACAACATGAGCGACTGGGCCGAGACGCTCGCGAAATGCGGCGTGCCCGCGCTCGTGGCCATGGCGCCCGAGGCGGAGACGCTCGTATCCGCGGGCAAGGACGCCGAACAATTGCGAAAGACCGCGCAGTCGAGCAATCGCGATTTCCGCGATGTCGGCAAGCGCAAGCAGTTCATCGACAAGGTCAACGCCGCCCGCAAAGAGGCGCACGGCGGGCTCGGAAAGCTGCCCTTCCAGAACCCCGCGCTCCCGCAGGACTTCGCCGACGGTTTCTTCTACAGCGAGCCGCCTCGCGAGCAGGAGGAGACGATCGACGAGGTCAAGGCGGCGATCGCCGAGCTCACCGCCCAGCTCGAAGAGCGCAACGCCCTCCTGAAGAAGCTCGAAGAAGAAGCCGAGGCCGAGGCCCGCGCCGCCGAGGAGCGGCAGGCCCGGGCGCAGGCGGCCGAGGAGCTCGAAGCGCAGGCGAAAGCGCTGCTCGAAAAGGCAGCCGCGCTCAAGGCGAAGGCCAGGAAATAACGCCTCGCGCCCTGCCCTCCTCACAGCCCTTGCCCGCCACGCGCGATGGCGCGTACCCTCGCAACCTTGGCGATCAGGGTTCAGGGGAAAATCGGCGACAAATACGAGCTCTCCGCCGTCCTCGGGGAGGGGACGATGGGCACGGTTTACGCCGCGAAGAACCTGCGAACCGGCCGGCGCGTGGCGATCAAGTCGCTGCGGGGGAACGTCCTCGACCCGCGGGATCCCGAGCTTTTGCGCTTCGACCAGGAGGCGCGCATCGCGGGTTCGCTCGAGTCGGAGCACATCGCCCAGGTGCTCGACATCGAGCGGGATCCCGCCACGGACGCCCCGTTCCTCGTGATGGAACTGCTCCGCGGGGAGGACCTGCAATCCCTCCTCGACAGGGTCGGCCCCTTGCCGGTCGACGTGGCTTTGCGGATCGCGGCGCAGGTTTGCGCGGGGCTCGCGGCGGCGCATGCGGCGGGCGTGGTGCATCGGGACATCAAGCCCGGCAATCTCTTTCTCGCGCGGCGGGAAGGCGGCGCAATCGTGGTCAAGATCCTCGATTTCGGCCTCGCCAAGATCCGGCGCCTCCCGCCGGATCATTCCACGAGCGCCGCGCCTTCGGCCCTCTCGGCACCGCAGCTGTCCATGACCGAGACGGGGCAGCTCCTCGGCTCGCCGCTTTACATGTCGCCGGAGCAGCTCGACGGCGCGAAAGGCATTGACGCACGCAGCGACCTGTTTTCGCTGGCGGTGACGCTGTTCGCGATGCTCACCGGAAAGCCGCCGCATGCGGACGTCAAATCGTTCCCCTTGCTGCTCAACCATATCGCGACGAAGCCGATGCCCACGGTGCGCGAGGTCGTGCCGGGGGTCGGCCCCGACGTGGAGGCGCTCCTCGAACGGGCGTCACGGCTTTCGCGTGAAGAACGGTTCTCCAGCGCGGCGGCGATGCTCGAAGCGATGAAGCCCCTCTTGCCGGGAGGCATGGCGCTGCGGGAGGACATGCTCGTCGGCCGCAGGGACGCGCCCAGCGAGGTGGGCATGACCCACATGGAGAGCGCTCCGTACGCCGTGATCGAGCGCGCGGTGGCCGAGGAACGGGCCCCGACGGAGGCGACGGTCTCGTCGCGCCCCCGGCGATGGCCTGTGTGGCTCGGGATCGCCGTCGTCCTCGTGGCGGCGGTCGTGATGGCCCTCGGGCTCCTTGGGCGCTAAGGAGGGGCATGAACCAGCGGGAAATCCTTGCTTTTATCGACCGGCTCCGGAAGGCGAGGACCTTCGAGGACGCCGCGCACACCTTGTTGCGCGCGATGCTCGACGCGGCGCTCGCGGCGCTCGCGGAGAGCAGCTTCGCCGGCCGCGGCAAGATCCTCCGCGGCATGGCGCACTGGCGGCCCGGCGACGGCTACCGGCGATTGGTCCTCCTCGACGATACGCAGCGCGGCGGCGAGCCGACCATCAACTATTTGCCGTCCGTGAGCGCGTGGCGCTGGGTCGTCACGCGAGCATGCCCCATTGCGATCGACGTCCCGCTCGGCCGCGTATGGACGCGGCAAAACGAATCCGCGAACGTGTTCCAGGAGGGCGGATTTTCCGGTCAGGACAGCGTGCTTCGGCTGACGAGCCGCGACACGAGCCACCTCTACGCGATCCCGCTGCGCACCCTGCACGGCGCGATCGAGGGAATGGCCACGGTCGAGGCGGGGTGCCCGAGGGCCGTCGGCGACGATTTCATCTTCCCGGCCATTCACGAATCACTGGAGCTCCTCGCCGACCTCGCGGCGCCTTACCTCGCGACCCTTCCGCCCCGGCCCGCGGCGACTGGCGCGACCGACGATCTCTTGCCCGTCATGGGCCAGAGCATGGCGGGCTTGATCGACATGCTCCGCGTCTTCGCGCAGCAGGAGGAGACCCTGCTCATCGGCGGTCCCACGGGTGCGGGCAAATCGCGCCTCGCGCGCTGGTGCCACGCGCGATCGGTCCGGCGTGAGGCGCCCTTCGAGGTCCTCGACCTCATCGCCGTGCCCGAAGAGCTGCAAATGGCGGAGCTCTTCGGCTGGAAAAAGGGCGCGTTCACGGGCGCGGTGCGCGACACGCCCGGGTGCATCACGCGGGCCTTCAAGGGGACGTTGTTCATCGACGAGATCGACAAACTCTCGCTGAAGGCGCAGGCGGGATTGCTCCAGCTCCTCGAATCGCGCACGTATCGCCCGATCGGGGACGGCGCGCGCGAGCAGCAGGCGAACGTGCGTTTCATCGTGGGGAGCAACGTCGACCTGTACGACCAGGTGAAGGCCGGACGGTTCCGGGAGGATCTTTATTATCGGATCAACGTGCTCCCGGTGCAGATCCCCCCGCTCGACGAGCGCCGGGACGAAATTGCGGAATGGGCGCGCTTCATGGCCTCGAGGCGCCATCGCGAATCGGTGCCGGGCGGGGAAGCGCGGATCGCGGCGGGCGTGGAGACGCTTCTCGGTGAGCATGCCTGGCCGGGCAATTTGCGTCAGCTCGACAACGTCGTTCGCCGGGCCTATGCGCTCGCGCTCATGACGCACGGTGAGGCAGGGTCGGAGATCTTGCTGGAGGAAAAGCATTTCGCGCGCGCCCTGAGCTACGAGCGGGGGAGCGGGCGAAGGTCGACGCTCGACGACCTGCGCGTCGCGGCGGGCGCGATCGTGGAAGAGGCCGAGCGGCAGCAGGGAAAGGGCCTCGTGTTCGACCTGGATCTCTGCGATGCATTCCGCGGCCTCGTGCTCGGCACGGCGGTGGAGCGGCTCGGTAGCCGGGACGCGGCGTTCCGGCTTTTCGGGAAGGGCGCGCAGGTGCAGGCGCGCAATCACCACAAGATGCTGCGGCGCGAGCTGGAGAAGGTCGAGGCGCTTTGCAAGGCGCTCGGGGAGGAGAGCGGGCCCTTTCGGGAGCTGAGGGACGACGAGGCCTGAGCGCCCCGGGCTCCGCGTCCACGGATGACGCACGCGCGTACCTACGTTACGCGCGCCGAGCCTCGCTCGGGCCCCGCGTCCGAGCGAGGCTCGGGTGCACGCAGCTCTCGCGTGTCGGCATGCGGGTTGCTTTGCGGCTATCCGCACCGCGAGCAACGCGGCCCAACACAGTATCCCGCTGGAGCTTCGACACCCATGAAACGTTATCATTCCATGGCGATTGCCATCGCGTCGGTCCTTGCCGTTTCCTACTCGTCGACCGGCTGCTCTGGCCCGGCCGAACCCTCCGCCGAGGAAAACGTTCAGACGGACGTGGCCCCGCTTTATGTAGCCTCGTCGAAGCTGTGGAGCGGAGAGTCCGTCCAGGTCTGCTGGGAAAACCCCAGCGCGGCGCCTCAAGCCGAGAGAGACTGGGTCAGACAAGCCGTCCTCGCGTCGTGGGACGCCCACACGCGGGTGGATTTCAATGGCTGGGGTACATGCACCAGCTCGTCGAATGGAATTCGCATCCGAATCTCCGATGAAGGCCCACACACAGATGGCCTCGGCACCGATCTCGACGGCGAAACGGATGGTATGGTATTGAACTTTACCTTCCAAAACTGGTCCCCGGACTGTCAGAACTCGCGCCGGTTCTGCATCGAAGCAATCGCGGTGCACGAGTTCGGGCACGCGCTCGGATTCGCTCACGAGCAGAATCGGCCCGACACCCCGTCGTGGTGCGATGAGGAGCAGGGGAGCGACGGTGACCTCACGCTAAACTTGTGGGATCTGGATTCGGTGATGAATTACTGCAATCCGGAATGGAACGGCAACGGCACGCTCAGCGAGAGCGACATCCAGGGCGCGATCCAGATGTACGGCACTCCGCGATGGATAACGGAGTACGGCTATGTTCAGGGATGGCGTGTGGACAAGCACCCGCGTATGATGGCGGACGTCGACGAGGATGGAAAGCAGGATGTCGTCGCATTCGGCGATGCGGGGACGCTCGTGTCCAGGTCCACCGGGACCGGCTTCATGGCGCCGGAACTATGGGTGGACCAATATAATTACAATCACGGCTGGCGCACCGAATATCACGAGCGGATGATGGCGGATGTCAACAACGATGGGAAGCCGGACGTGGTCGGCTTTGGGGACGCAGGCGTGCTGGTCTCGCTCTCGACGGGAAGCTCGTTTACGGCGCCGTCACTCTGGGTCGGCGATTATGGCTGGAATCAGGGCTACCGCGTGGACAAGCACCCGCGCATGATGGCCGACGTCAACAACGATGGGAAGCCGGACGTCGTCGCTTTCGGGGACAATGGCGTGGTGGTCTCGCTCTCGACGGGAAGTTCGTTCACGGCGCCGTCGCTCTGGCTCGCCAATTACGGCTACAATCATGGCTATCGCATCGACCAGCACCCACGCATGATGGCCGACGTCAACAACGATGGGAAACAAGACGTCGTCGTCTTTGCCAACAACGGCGTGTACGTGGCGCTCTCGACGGGAAGCTCCTTCTCGACGCCATCGCTTTGGGTCGGGAATTATGGTTACAACCACGGCTACCGCGTGGACATGCATCCGCGGATGACGGCCGATGTCAACGGCGACGGGAAGCAGGACATCGTTGCCTTCGGTGACAACGGCGTGGTCGTGTCTACCTCGACGGGAAGCTCCTTCACGACGCCCCAGCTCTGGGTCAACAGATTCGGGTATAATCAAGTCGGATGGCGCGTGGAACAGCACCCGCGCATGATGGCGGATGTAGACAATGACGGGAAAGATGACGTGGTCGGCTTTGGGGGCAACGGCGTTTATATCTCGCGCTCTACCGGGAGCTCGTTCGAGCTGCCGAGCCACCTGGTAGAAGGCTTCGGTTATGATTTCGGATGGCGCGTGGACATGCACCCGCGCATGATGGCGGATATCAATGGTGATGGAACGCAGGACGTGGTCGGCTTTGCAAATGAAGGCGTCTTCGTCAGACAGACCTACTGAGGTCCGCTCCCATCGCCCGGAGCTCCGCGTCCACGGATGACGCACGCGCGTACCTACGTTACGCGCGCCGATCCCCGCTCGGGCCCCGCGTCCGGGCGAGGATCGTGTAGACGCAGCTTTCACGTGTGCCTTTCGGGCCTGAAGCACCTCCGGACGACCTCTGGCACGACGGGTGCAATGTCCGTGATCGTCACCTTCGACAGGAGGCTCTCTCTTGAACCCTGGAACCACGCTGCTTCGTTGTGCTTCGCCGTTCGTGTTCATCGCCATGAGCCTCTATGGCCTGGGTTGCATGGCAGACCCCGAGGATCCGGGTTGGGATCCCGAGGGTGAGGTGCTCGGGGAGGCTCATCTCGGGTCAGGTGGCGATCCGGGGACCACCAATCACTTGAGGTATCGGGTCACCCATAATCATGGCGTGCAGCGGACCGTTCGTGTGATCGGTAATGCCGCGCTGGCCCCTTCCGGCTTCCTGCCCAGCATGCCCGACATGCCATCGCCCAGCGCGGCGGGTGAGTGGGCAGGCGCCAGGGTCGAGTTTCTGGAGAAGCTCATCGGTTGCGCCTTGGCCGAGGGGACCACCGTGGGGGACACGGGACATATTGTCGGGTACATGACGAGTGGGGGGTTCTCCGTGCCCGTGTTCCAGCAGTACCATGGTGAGATCGGTCTTGCGCCGGACTGGAGCACGCGCGCGCTCACGACGGATGAAAAGAGGTGGGTCACGGCCTGCGTCGTGGCGCGCACCAACCGCTACGGCGCGACGATCAACATCCTGCTCGGAGGCGCTCACCCGGAGATCACCTATCGAGCCAGCGAGGCCTACCCCTACACGGTGCCGGAGTCGACGGTGTGGGGCAATATGTTCGATTCTACAATGCCGCTGGGTAGCAACACCGATAGCACTCCAGCGTTCAATGCGTACATCTGTAGCGACGTGACGTTCTGCAGCTCTGCCGAGGGGGCGACCCTCCGGGCATGTGACGCGACGTATACGCCCTGCGGCTTCAGCTACATGGGACTCTGCGACACCTTCGATGCCTTCTGCAGCGATCCGTTGCATTCGACGTTCGAGGGCTGCTCGAACCGCTCCTACGCGATTCACAGCTACTTGAAGGCGAGCGACGCGACTTGCCCTTGAGCGCCCGCTCCGTCCGACGTTCCTGCGTTGCCGGACACTCGCTCACTCCATTCCCTTGGCCTCCTGAATGTTCGCCTGATGCGCCGCCGCGAGCCGCGGGTTTTCCCGGATCGCTGCCACGAACGCCTCGCCCGCCGCGCGCGCGGCTTTCTTTCGATCCTCTCCGCGTGAGACCCTCGCCCGTACCAGGAGGAGCTCCCCCTTCGCCACGAACGCTTGCGCGCTGTGCGGGTGAATGGCGAGCGCCTTCTCTGCGAATTCGAGCCCCACGTCGACATCAGCGTTCGCGCTTTTCTCGTGCCCATCCAACCACGGGGCCTTTTTCGCGTGAATCTCGGCGAGCATCTGATAGGGCCGAGGGTCGTTGCGCTCCTTCGCGACGAGAGGTCGCAGGACGGCCGCCGCGGCATCGAATCCTTGCTCGCGCGCCTCGCCGCTCACCGCGCGCGCGCGGGCGGCGAAGAGGTGGAGCCTGGCCAGGATATGGTGAGAATCGATGTCCCACGTGTCCTCCTCGGCGACCTTCTCCACGCGGTCCCGCACCGAAAGGAGCTCGGGGACGGGCAGGAGGCGGTTGGAGAGTGTGTGCTCGGCTTCGAGCAGCCGGAGCTCGGCGACCTCCATCAACAAGAAGCCCGTCTCCGTGCCTGGCGTCGCGAATGCATGGATCTTCTCCAGGCCTGCGGCGATCGAGGCGCGAGGATCCTTGCCGACCGAGAGCTCGTACGCAGCCCGAACCCGCAACGATTTGGCCGCGTAGTAGGCGGGTAGAAAGCCTCCGAGGCTCCGCTGTTCGACCAGGGCTACGGCGTTCGAGAGTGCATCCACGCTGCTCTGCGCTTCGAGCCCGTGCTCGGTCTCGTACACGAGCCTGTAGATGGCAGCGCGGATCTTGCCGAACATGGGCAAGGTGAAGCTCGGGTCCACTTCGATGGCTTGATCGAACCGCTGCGATGCGCTCCCGAGGAGCTGGCGAGGATCCTCGCCGTGGAGACGGTCGAACTCCGCTTTTATCAGATACGTTTGTCCGAGTTCGTTCAGCGCCCAGGTAAACCGAGGCTCGACGTCGAGGACGCGGTGGAACGCCGCTATCGCATCCTCGGCGGTCACGCGCTCGCCGCGCGCGGCCTGCCGCGCTGCCCGGACGTTCAATGTGGCAGCCAGCGCGTAAAGCGCCATCGCGTCCCGAGGGCGGACGCGTACGGCCTCTTCCACGGCCTGGAGGACGGCTTGCTGAGCCGCGTCCGCGTCATTCGCCTGGGCATTTTCCGTGAAAAATCGGTAATAAAGCGCGAGCGCACGTTCGACCCGCGCGGCGCCATCCAGGCTGCTTGATTGTACCGCCCGGGCGCAGGTGGCCTCCGCGTTACCGAACTCGATCTGCGCAGGTTTTCCCAGCGCTCCTGCCGCGAGCCCCATCTTCTCCCAAAGCTCACACTCCGCCCGATGCACCTCCGGATCACTCTCAGCCATCTCCGCCGCGACCTTGTACGCCTCGGCCGCCGGGCCAAACGACAGCATCATCTTGTCCCAATCGAACGCCGCGTCGTGCCGATACTTGCTCCCCTCCGCGAACAATGCATCCGCCTCGAGCTTCTTCGCCTCATACATCCATGGCGCCTGCTCGAAGGCCTCCCGCGCCTTCGCCCGCGCCTCCTCGTTTTTCCCCTCGTACAACGCGATGAGCCCCTCCACGTACGCCGGCGCCTCGATCTCCGCCCCCGACGCCGCCCTCAAATGACCGAGCGCCGGAGCTCGCAGCGCCGCCGCGAGCTCCGCCTCCCGCTTCTTGCGCTCCTCCGCGTTCGTGATCCGCTTCGTCTTCGCGAGCGCCCGCCGATAAAGCTCCCCGAGCGTCCGCCCCAGCGCGTATTCGAGCTCCGGCGATCGATACCCCGCGCCGACCGCCTTCTCCAGATGCTCCCGCGCCTTTTCCGGATCCCCCAGCGCGAGATATCCCCGCCCGAGCGCGTAATGCCCCGGGCCCTCGCCCACGCGCCCCGCCTCCTTCATCCGCTCCTCGATCGCCGAGAGCTTCCGCCGCACCACGTCCCGCTCGCGCTCCACGTCGTGCAGCGGCAGCTCGTAGGCCGCGCGCAAGAAGAGCTCCATCTCCTTCACCCGCTCGCCGAGCTCCTGCGCGATCCTCGCCTCGGCTGCCGCCTGCTGCCGTGCCTTCCACCACACGCCGGCGAGCGCCAGCGCCGCGACGAGGAGCACGCCGGAGACCGCCGTCGCGAGCTTGTGTTTCCGCGCCTTCTTCCACAGCACGTACCCCACCGACGCCCGCCGCGCCAGAATCGGCTCTCCGTCCAAAAACCGCTGCAAATCCTCGGCGAGCGCCCGCGCCGATTCGTATCGCCGCCCCGGATCTCGCTCCAGGCATTTCATCACGATCGTCTCGAGATCCGCCGGCACCCCTTTCTTCACCTTCCCCAGCGCAGGCGCCTCCTCGAAGGCGACCATCATCAAAAGCTTCCACGTGTGTGGCGCGACGAACGGCGGCCGCTCCGCGACGACGTCGTAGAGCGTCGCGCCGAGCGAATATACGTCCGAGCGTCGATCCAGCGCTCGCACGTCGCCCTTTGCTTGTTCCGACGACATGAACGCCGGGGTCCCCAGCACCGCCCCCGTCACCGTCTCTCCTTTGTCCGCGACCTCCCGCGCCAGACCGAAATCCATCACGTAGGGCTTGATGTCCCCGTCCGCGCTCCTTTCGACCATGATGTTGCCGGGCTTGATGTCCCGGTGAATGAGCCCGAGCCGGTGCGCTTCGTGGACCGCGGCCGAGACCTCCCGCATCAGCTTCACGCGTTGTTCGAGCGATAGCTGTCCGGCCATTTTCGAGAGCGGTTCACCCTCGATGTATTGCATTGCGATGAAAGGCTCGCCGTCGGCCTCTCCGGCCTCGTAGATCCGGCAAACGTTCTCGTGCTGGACCTTCGCCTGCGACCGCGCCTCCTGGAGGAAACGCCGCCCGAGCTCCGGATCGCTGCCCTTGAGCAGCTTGAGCGCCACCGTGCGTCCGAGCCGCGGATCCCGGCCGCGATAGACGGTCCCCATCCCGCCTTCGCCGAGGAAATGAATGTCCTCGTACCGTTCCGCGAGGGACGGGGGCACGCTGCGACGCTCCGACCGGAGCTCCAAAGGAGGGCCGAGTTCCGTCTGCGCGAGCGCGGGATCGACCAGCACCGTGCTGCTCTCCACGTCGACGTCCACCTCGGGCGACGCACGAACGACCCTCATTCAACCACCCCTTGCAGGCAGGGCATTCCGAGCAAGAAGCTTACCAGCCGGGCGGGCGGCGCGAAAGCCGTCATCCGCTCGTCCGTTCCGTCCGCGCCTCGCCTGTTGCTCGACGAAATGTCATGCCCCCGCAACACCGCCTCCCCCCTCCGACATCCAACCCGAGATCGAGGAGGATCTTCCGATGGAGCGCTGGGACACGATCGTCGTTGGGTCGGGCGCGGGGGGGCTCACGGCTGCGCTCGCGCTCGCGCGCGCGGGGCAGCGGGTGCTCGTCCTCGAACAGCATTACTTGCCGGGCGGCTGGACGCACAGCTTCGCGCTCGAAGGGTATCGATTCAGCCCTGGCGTCCATTATATCGGCGAGCTCGGCCCCGGCCAGTCCGCCCGCGCGCTCTACGAAGGCCTCGGCCTCGGCTCGGACCTCACGTTTCACGAGCTCGCGCCGGACGGCTTCGACCATTTCCTCCTCGGCGGCGAGCGCTTCGATGTCCCGCGTGGCTTCGATCGCTATTTCGAGCGCCTCGTCTCCCGCTTCCCCCACGAGCGCAAGGGGCTCGCGCGATACTTCGACGTCATCGGCCGCATTGTCGAGGGCACCCTCCGCTGCGAGGAGCTCCTCGTCTCCCCGCGCGGCGCCCTCGAGCTCCCGTTCCGCTCGAAAGACCTCTTCGTGTGGGGCCTGCGCACCCAGCACGCCCTCCTCGACAGCACCATTCGCGACCCGCTCCTCCGCGGCATCCTCGCCGCGCAATCGGGCAACCATGGTTTGCCCCCATCGCGCGTCTCGCTCCCCCTCCATGCCCGCATGATCAACCATTACTACGACGGCGGGTATTATCCGCGCGGCGGCGCCAAACGCATTCCGATGGCCATGATCAAGGCCCTCCGCAGGCGCGGCGGCGAGATTCGTCTCCGCACCCGGGTCCGCCGCATCCTCGTCGAATCCGGCCGCGCGGCCGGCGTCGAACTCGAATCGGGCGAGCGTATCGCCTCCCGCGCCGTCGTCTCCAATGCCGACCCCGCGATCACCTTCGGCAAGCTCCTCGAACCGCCGCACGGCGAGCGCGAGCGCCGGAAGACCGGCCGCATGGAATACTCCGTCGGCATCCTCAGCGTCTTTTGCGCTACCGACCTCGACCTACCCGCGATGGGCCTCGATTCGGGCAATTACTGGTGTTATCGCACCCTCGACGTGAACGGCGTCTACGAGCGCGCCCTCCACGCGCTCCCCCACGGAATCATCGAGGGTCTCTTCCTCACCGTCACCACCCTGAAGGACCCCGGCCACGCACCGAAGGGCCACCATACCCTGGAGCTCTTCACGTTCGTCCCGTACGAACCCTTCGAACGCTGGGCCGGCACCGCGGCGGCGCGCCCCGAGGGATACCGCGACCTCAAGGAGCGCCTCGGCGACGCCCTGATCGCCGCGGCCGAGCGTGTGATCCCCGGACTCGGCAAGAACCTCACCTTCCGCTCCGTGGGCACGCCCCTCACGAACGATTTTTATTGCGAGACCCACCGCGGCTCGAGTTATGGCACGGCGAAGAGCCCCCTCCAGCTCGGCCCCTTTTCCTTCCCCATTCGTTCCAGTGTCCCCGGCCTTTACAGCGTCGGCGCGAGCACGCTCAGCCATGGCGTCGCGGGCGCGGCCACCTCCGGCCTCTTCGCGGCCCGTGACATCCTCGGCGTCCGCCACATCGCAGACCTCCTCGCCCCGCCCGACGGCTCGCTCCAGATCGTCCCGGCCGCCGAGCTCGCGCCCGCCTCCAGGACCCGCGTACACGCGCCCGCCGCGGCGCACGACGACGACACCGAGGACGCCCTCGCTTCCTGAGCGACGACAAACCCCCTTTCCCGCGCCCACCCTTTCCGCTATCGAATGGGCGCGCCGATGCCCGATCCCCGCCCTGCCTGGTCGCTTTTCCTCGACGTCCTCCGTGGCCCGCGCGCCGCCATGGCGGGCGTCGCGGCGCGCGCGGACGCGCGGGAAGGGCGGGCGGCGATGCTCGTGCTCGGCGCCTTGCACACCGCGTTTTCCCTTCTCCTTTTCCTTTCGGGCCATGCGCCGAGGTTTGGCCTGCCGGGGCTCGGGCGGGAGCGGCATTACCTCGTCCAGGCCCTCCTCGCCGTGCCGCTTTACCTCGTCCTCTGGCGCGTCGGCGGCGGCATCACGCATGCCATCGCGCGCCGCGCATCCCCGCCGGGCGGGGAGGGGAGCCGGCAGGATGCGTCGCTCGCGGTATTCGGCGTGGCGTATGCCGTGCCGATGACGCTCCTCTTCATCGTGCCCGATATCGCCGTCTATTTCGCCCTCGGCTTTTCGGCCATCGGAAAGGCCATGCGGTATTACGCGCCGCTCGCCGCGGCCTCTTGCCTCGCGCTCGGCACGATGGGTTTGTCACGGGCGCACCATCTCCGCACGCGGACGGCCCTCCTCGCCACGCTCGTCGGATTCGTGGCGCAGGCCCTTCTCGGCGCATTTTTCCTGCGGTAGGAGCGATCGTGGACGCCTCGGAAACACTCGTCATCCTCGGCTGTGGTTTTACGGGAACGTTCGCCGCCAAGCAGGCCCTCGCCGCGGGGATCCGCGTCGTGGGCACGACCCGCTCCCCCGAGCGCGCCGCCGCCTTGTCACGGCTCGGCGTCGACGTCCGCCTCGTGCCCCGCCTCGACGAAGCCCTCGTCGCGCCGCTCCTCCGCGAGGACACGCGCGTCCTCGTCACATACCCGCCCGACGACGCGACCGACGCCGCCCTCTTGCCCCTTCTCTCCCGCGCCGCGTCTGCGGTCTACATCTCCTCGACCGGCGTGTATGGCAGCGCCGCGGGCCGGATCGACGAGGAAACTCCGGTGGATCCCCGTGAACCTCGCGCCGCCGCCCGCCTCCGGGCCGAGGCCCTCGTGCGCGCGGCCGGCGGGATCGTCCTCCGCGCGGCGGCCATTTACGGCCCGGGTCGGGGCCTACACGTCCGGCTCGCGCGGGGCGAACACAAGATCGCCGAAGGCGGCCACGCCGTCATCAGCCGCATCCACGTGGAGGACCTCGCGCGCCTCGCCCTCGCCGCGCTCGCGCGTGCTCCGAAAGGCGAGGTCTTCGTGGTCGCCGACGATGCGCCCGTCCCTCAGTCCGAGGTCATCGACTGGCTCTGCGCTCGGCTCGGCGTCCCGCGACCCACCGAGGTCCCGAGGGATCACCTTCCCCCGACCCTCCGGAACGACCGTCGCGTCGACGCCGGGAAGATTCGACGAGAGCTAAGGGTTTCCCTCGATTACCCGACGTATCGCGAGGGGTTCGTCGCCTGCCTTGCCGCGGAGGCCGACCCCACGACCTCGTAAGAATTTAGTTTGCGTTGCCAACTATTTCGTTGGCTCACCAATTACGTCTGGTCTATCTTCGGCGGTCATGGAAAAGCTGATCCGCGGCCTCATCGACTTCCGCAAGAACAAGCTCCCCGGCCTGGCTCCGCTCTTCAAGCAGCTCGCGGAGCGGGGGCAGAAGCCGGACGTCCTCTTCTTTGCTTGCGCCGACAGCCGTGTGGTCCCGAACCTGATGGTCTCCACCGACCCGGGGGACCTCTTCGTGGTTCGGAGCGTCGGCAACCTGGTCGCGCCGGCCACCGCGTCCGGCATCTCCGTGGGCGACGTCTCCGAAGCCTCGGCCATCGAGTTCAGCCTGGCCAAGCTCAAGATCAGGCACATCGTCGTCTGTGGTCATTCTCGCTGCGGCGCCATCGAGGCCATCCTCAACGGCCGCGAGAACTACAGCGCCTTGCCGAACCTCAAGGCGTGGCTCGCGCACGGCGAAGCTGCCTTTGCGCGCCTCGTGCGCTCGCCCTTCATCAAGGACGACCTGTCGGCTGTCGATCGCCTCTCCCAGGCCAACGTCCTCCAGCAGCTCGAGCACATCGCGAGCTACGCGAACGTCCGCACGCTCGTGGACGAGGGCGCGATCACGCTGCACGGCTGGTGGTTCGACGTCGCGACGGGCGACGTGCACGTCTACGATAGGGAGCGCGGCGGCTACATCCTGCTCGACGAGACCGAGGCCGAGCGCGTGCTGGCCGGCCAATCCGCGTTTCAGCATAGCTGACGGCCAGGCCGAGGGCCTCACGCCGGGATCAACCCGGAGTGAGTAAGGAGGCCCGGGTGCGCTTTTTCGTTCACATCGCGCCCGGAGTGACTCTCCATCGGTGGAGGTCCCCACATGGCAGAGGAACAAAGCAAGGCGGAGTGACTCTCCATCGGTGGAGGTCCCCACATGGCAGAGGAACAAAGCAAGACGGAGGGCGCCCCACCGCTCACACCCGTCGCCCCGGAGGAACGCAACCCGCTTCTCGACGTCCTTCGCGGGTTCGCCCTGCTCGGCATCATCGTGATGAACATGCCGGGCTTCAGCGTGCCCGACGGCATCCACGCGCTCGACGAGCACTACTTCCCGCGCTTCTACGACCGGGCGGCCGAGACCGTCACGTCGATCGTGTTCGCGGGCAAGGCCAACTCCATCTTCTCGTTCTTGTTCGGCCTCGGGCTGACCGTCCAGATGCAGCGCGCCGAGGCGAGCGGCGCGCGCCTCACGCCTCTCTACCTGCGACGTGTCGCCGTGCTTTTCCTCGTGGGCGCCGCGCATGCGATCTTCCTCTGGAACGGGGACGTGCTGCACACGTATGCGGTCCTCGGGCTCTTCTTGCTCGCCTTGCGCCGCGCCTCCGATCGGCTCGTCTTCGGGCTCATCGCGATCGCGTTCCTCGCGCCGACCGTGCGCAGCATGATCGGGCTCCTTCTGCAAGAAGCGCCCCCGCATCCGAGATCCTTCTGGGTCGCCATGGCGCATGAGCACATGCGGATCTACTCGACGGGGACCTATCTCGAGCAAATCGGGGCGCGGCTCGCGGTTTTCGCGGATGCGTACGCCATGATCCGGATCGGCCACGGCATGATCTGGTGGTATCTCTCGGTGTTCGTCACGATGCTCCTCGGGCTCTACGCGGGCAAAAAGCGGCTGCTCGAGGACGTCGCGGAGAACCTCCCGCGGATTCGCAAGGTCCTCTGGATCTCGCTGAGCCTCGGAATCGCCGCGTCGGTGGGTTTTTCTCTGCTCTTCGAGTTCCGACCCATGCCCCCGCCGGAAGGCTGGACCTGGTACGGCTTCTTCGCCGAACTGCTCTTCCGGGTGAACCGGCCCCTGCTCTGCATCGCTTACATCGCGGCGATCGCGCTCCTGCTCCAGACCGACCGCGGCAAGCGCGTGCTCCTCGTGCTCGCGAGCCCGGGCCGCATGCCGCTGACGAATTACCTGACGCAGAGCCTGATCGCGACCACGCTCTTTTATAGTTACGGATTTGGCTGGTACGGCAAAGTCGGCCCGCTCCTCGGGACCGGGATCGCGGTGGCGATCTTCGCCGTGCAGGTCGTCTGGAGCCGATTCTGGCTCGCGCGTTTCCGCTATGGCCCGCTCGAATGGCTGTGGCGCGCCGCGACGTACGGCAAGCTGCCGCCGATGCGCCTCGCGCAAACCCCGGCGGCGCCTGTGCCGGTCAGCCCCACCGCGTCGGGTTCGTAAAACCCTCTCAGCCCGCGGCCCCGCCCGGCAGCCCCGTCGGGTCCGGGTCGTTCACGTCTTTCGCGTCCCGCCGTCGCCGCGCCGCCGGATCGTCGTACATGAAGATCACGGTGAACAGCACGAACGCGGCCCACATTGCCACGTGGTGGTAAAGCATCGCGACCCCGCCGAGGCGCTGGAAGATCTGGCTCGCAACGAGCGGGCCCGAGAGGATGCCCGCCGCGTAGAACATGTTGTAGATCGAGTTCGCCCGGCTGTAATCGCGCGGCTCGACGATGACGCCCGTGAGCGCGAGCGCGACCGGCGACATCGACGCGAACGACCCGCCCGTCCCGAAGACGATGGCGAGCATGAGCCAATAGTTGTCGGCGTAGATGAAGCCGGCCACGCAGCAGAGCCCGATGAACGAGAGCACGCGGACCGCGCGCAGGTGCCCCACGCGGTCCGCGACCCGGCCCGCCACGTTCGAGAAGATCATCATGCCGAGGCAAAACAGCCCCGGCAGCACGATCGTGCGGTTCTCGGGAATCCCCTTCGACTCGATGAGGTAAAGCGGCAGGAAAATCACCACGGCCGCCTGGAAGTAGCCGTACGAGAACGAGGCGAAGCACGACGTCTTGATACGCCACAGGATCGTGGCGGCCGAGAGCTCCGAGCCCTTTTCGCCCTCCGTCTCCTCATCCGCGCTCGCGCCCTCGACGGGCGGCGCCGGCGGCATCTTCAAGGCCACGTAAAGGCCGGCGCTGAGCGCGAACAGGGCGGCCACGCCGAACGAGACGGTCGCAGGAACGAACCGATCCATGCCCGTCGCCATGAGCGGACCGGCCACGTATCCGCTCGCGAGCCATATCGCATAAAGGGTCGTGAGGTACGCCTTGTGCTCCTTCCGGGCTTGCGCGAGCAGCACCGTCTCGGAGCTGACCCATATGCCGATCGTGAACAGGCCGTCGACGAAGCGCACGCCCGCGACCTGGGCGAAGGTCTTCGCGAACGGGAAGGCGGCGAGGCAGCCCGCGTACCCGACGAGCGACGCGGAAAGGACTCGCTCGGCCGAAAACCGTCGAATGATCGCCCCGACCGGGAGCGCGAAGGCCACGAGCCCCGCGCCGAAGAAGAGGGCCAGAAAGCCGATCGAATCCTTCGAGTACCCCAGCCGGTTCAGGTGCACCGCCGTGAGACCGATCGAGATGCCGCACGCAATCCCGAACGGTAACGTGGTCGCATAGAGACGGCGGAGCTGGGGGGTGACAGGACTCACGCACGGCCTCTACCATGGCGGCCGCGCGTGGGCTATGTGCCTCTGCTGCGAACGACTTTTCTCATCGGCCGCCGCGTCGCAGCATGAACGCCCGCCTGCCGAAGCGTCGATCCAGAGCCGCGCTTTTGTGTTGACAGGAAGGGCCCGCGCGGACCCGCGAGCGGGCGAGCCCGGCGCGTGTCAATGGCGGTATCGGATCAAAACCCGTCGCAGTCGCCGGGCACGACCTCTCTCAGGTGCACGACCTCGCCGTCGAAGCGGCAGATCACGCTTCGATCCGGGTTGAGCGGGCTGTTCAAGAGGCAGTTGTCGAGCGCCTCCTCGCATGAGCTGTCCGGCGTGTGCATCGAGCCGCCCTGGTCCCAGCAGAACTTGAAATCGTAAACCCCGGGCGCCTCCTTGCCCGCGCACGAATCCGCGCCCTCCGGCTCGTCGTCGCATTCGAGCATGCCCTCGGCCACGTGGCTCGTCTGCGTGTAGCCCTGCTCGATTGCACACGACGAGTCGGCCTGGAGGTCGTCGTGCAGCGTGAAGTGCGTGGCCTGATAACAGCCGTGGAACGAGGTCAACGCGCGCCCCGTCAGGTTCTCGACCGCGGCGACGAGCGTCTGCGTATCGCTCCCGCCCTCGGCGTGCGGCCATGCATAGCCATACGCGCCGAGCGAACCGTCCGGGCCGTCGTGAATCTCGACCGCCACGCCCGCGGGCACGTCGGCCGTTTGATCGTGATAGCCGTTCAGGATCACCTTTTCGAGCGTGACGCCTTCGGCCGCGGTGACGGTCCAGTGCACCGGCTCGTACGACGAGAGGACCAGGATCGAGCTCGATTGCCGCTCGACGTGCACCGAAGCCGCGCCGGGCGGGTGCACGCCGCCGCCGTGATTGCCGTGTGATTCGTAGATGCCGATGAGGTGCAGCTCCGAGCCGCAGACGGGGGGCGGGTTCACGACGCCGCCGGGATCACCCGGGCCAGGCTGACCAGGCTGGCCGTCCTCGCCGCCGCCCCCGATCACGACCGTACCCTTGCAGCCCAAAAGACCGAGCGTGCCCGTGAGAACGAGACCCGCGAGCGTCCGCCCGAAATACGATAAGGTCATTTCCATTCCTCCGCGCGAAAGCGATGCGACGGGGAACGTAGCACGCGTGGAATGGCTGGAGAAGTGTCGACGCGCCGCCCGCCGGGATTTTGGCAGAGATCCGCCTACACCTGCTGCGGCGCGTCGATCGCCGTCGCTCGTCAATGAACCGCGCGCACTTCGCCGCCCGTCTCCGCGTCGTTGCCGAGCGGGACGGTCTCTTCGTCGGCCGGCCGATCTTCCAGCGCTGCGTGGATCACCTGGCTCATGTCCTCGGCGAACACGAACGTCAGCGAGCTACGCACCTCCTCCGGCACCTCCTCGACGTCGCGCGCGTTCTTTTGCGGCAGAATCACCCGCTTGATGCCGGCCCGATGCGCGGCCATCACCTTCGCTTTGATCCCGCCGACGGGGAGCACGCGCCCACGCAGCGTGCATTCGCCGGTCATGGCCGTATCACTGCGCACCCGCCGCGACGAGAGCAGCGAGGTCAGCGCCGTGAACATCGTCACGCCCGCGCTCGGCCCGTCCTTGGGCACGGCGCCCGCGGGCACGTGAATGTGCAGGTCCTCCTCTTCGAGCTTCGACGTATCCACGCCGAGCTCCGCCGCGTGGCTCTTCACGTACGAAAGCGCCGCCTTTGCCGATTCCTTCATCACGTCGCCGAGCTGCCCCGTGATTTCCACGCGGCCTCGGCCCGGCATCCGGCTCGTCTCGATGAACAGAATGTCGCCGCCCACCGGCGTCCACGCCATTCCCGTCGCAACGCCCGCCGACGCCGTCCGCTCCGCCACCTCCGCGAAAAACTTCACCTTGCCGAGGTATTTTCCGAGATCGCTCTCCTCCACGTGCAGGTTCGGCTTTTCGTCCTTCGCCCGCGCCACCTCCAGCGAGAGCGCGCGGCAGAGCTTCTTGATTTCCCGTTCGAGCTGACGAACGCCCGCCTCCCGCGTGTAATCGCGCACGATGGCCCGGAGCGCGTCGTCCGTGATCGTCAACGTGCCCTCGGGGATCCCGTGCGCCGCGAGCTGCTTCGGGATCAGGTGCCGGCGCGCGATCTGCGCCTTCTCGTCCGGCGTGTATCCGGGGACCTCGATGATCTCCAATCGATCGCGGAGCGGCGCCGACAGCGTGCCGAGGTCGTTCGCCGTGCAGACGAAGAGCACCTCGGACAGGTCGAACGGCAGCTCTAGGTAATGGTCCTGGAACGTCTTGTTTTGCTCCGGATCCAGCACCTCGAGCAGTGCCGCCTCGGGATTGCCCGCCCAGCCCACCGCGAGTTTGTCGATCTCGTCGAGCAGCACGACCGGGTTCTTCACCTTCGCCTTCTTCATCCCGTGCACGATCCGGCCCGGGAGCGCCGCCACGTACGTGCGCCTATGCCCGCGGATCTCCGCCTCGTCGCGCACGCCGCCGAGCGCGATCCGCACGAACGGCCGCCCCGTCGCGTCCGCGATCGATTGCCCAATGGAGGTCTTGCCAACCCCGGGCGGGCCCGCGAGGCAGAGAATGCTGCCCTTCGCCGTGCCCTTCAATTTCAGCACTGCGATGTGCTCCAGGATCCGGCGCTTCACGTCGCCGAGGCCGTAATGGTCCTCGTCGAGCTTCTTGCCGACCGCGTCGATGTCGTCCTTCGCGTCGGCGCGCTGGCTCCACGGTAGCTCCGCGATCCAGTCGAGGTACGTCCGGATCACGTTGTATTCGGCCTGCTGCGGCGAAAGCGCTTCGAGCCGCTTGATCTCGCGATCGGCGACCGTGCGCACCTCCTCGGGCAGATTCGCCTTTTCGAGCCGCTCGCGCAGCTTGCCCGTCTCGTCGTCCGAGCTTTCCTCGCCGAGCTCTTTCTTGATGGCCCGGAGCTGCTCGCGCAGGATCGCCTCGCGCTGGTGATTGCCGATCTCGCGGCGCACGTCCTGCTCGATTTTGCGCTTCACCTCGGAGAGCGATTTCTGCTCGATGACGAAGCCCGCGACGATACGCAGCCGCTCGACCACGTCGAGCGCCTCGAGCACCCGCATGTCCTTGTCCGACGTGAGCCCGAGCAGCGCCGAGACCCGATCCGCGAACAGGCCCGGATCCTCCTCGGCGAGCGACGGCTCGATCGAATTCTCGATTCCACGGCCGAGCTCGCGCACCTGATCGAAGAGCGCGCGGGCGAAGAGCTTGGCCTCCTCGCTCGATTCGCTCGTCTCCGCGGCGACCTCGCCCTCCGCGAGCCAGAATGGATCCCGACGCACGATACGACCGAGGTGCATGCGGCCCACGCCCTCGATGACGAGCTTCATGTCCCCGCTCGGCAGCCTGCCCGTCTCCACCACCCGGGCGAACGTCCCGAGGCGATAGAGATCCGACTCGGCCGGATCCCCGAGGTTGCGGTCTTTCTGCGTGAGGACGCCGATCACGTCCCCCTTGTTCAGCGTGCGGACGAGCGCCACCGAGCGCTCGCGGCCGATGGGAAGAGCGATCACCGCGCCGGGAAAGAGCACCCCGTTGCGGAGCGGAAGCACCGGAAATGGAGAAGAGGGCGCGCGGGCCCCGTCGCGGAGGGTCGTCATCGTGGGACTCCTTGGGACTTCAGGAAAGAGCGCCTCGCCACGGTCGGCGTCGCCGGTCCGGTGGCCCGAGGCGTGAACGAACCATAAATCCGTTCACTGCTCCGTCAACGGGGGGACGTGCGAAGGGGTGACGGGACGGTACGGGAGGCTCGTGGGGGGCCTTCCGCCCAGGGGCGCCACACGTGTGACGTTCGTCATGACCGCGTAGAGAAGATGATCCGCGCCCCGCCGACGCGTATGCTGGTAACGGTGCGGGCAAACGGGACCTCGACGTCGTCGGACCACGCTCTTCGCAAACCGCCTTCGGGATGAGAGTCGGGCAGGTCCTCGCGCAGAGATTCCGCGTCGACGCCCAGGTCGGGGGCGGCGGCATGGGGCAGGTCTATCGCGCCTTCGATCTCTCCAGCGGCGAGATCGTGGCCGCGAAGATCCTGAACGACACGGCGCCCGAGACCGTGGCGCGGTTCGAGCGGGAAGGCCGGGCGCTCGCGCGGCTCTCGCACCCCGGCATCGTCCGCTACGTGGCGTACGACGTGATGCCGGACGGGCAGCCATTCCTGGTGATGGAGTGGCTCGAAGGCGAGGATCTCGCGCAAAGGCTCGCGCGCACGCACCTCACGGTCCCCGAGACGATCACGCTCGCGACGCGCGTGGCCGAGGCGCTCGGCGCCGCGCACGCGCAGGGCATCGTCCACCGTGACCTCAAGCCCGGCAATGTCTTTCTCGTTGGAGGTCGAAGCGAGTCGCCGAAGATCCTCGATTTCGGCATCGCGTTTTTCGGCGGCAGCGCCCGCATCACCGCGACCGGCACGATGATGGGCACGCCGAGCTACATCGCGCCCGAGCAGGCGCGCAGCGGCGGCGTGGTCGACGCCTCGGCCGACGTGTTTTCCCTCGGATGCCTGCTCTTCGAGTGCCTCTCGGGCCGGCCTCCTTTCCAGGGCGATCACTTCGTCGCGGTGCTCGCGAAGGTCATCTTCGAGGAGGCGCCGCGGCTCCACGAGCTCGGCGTCGTCGTGCCCCCGTGGCTCGACGAGCTCGTCGCGCGCATGCTCTCGAAGGAGCCCACGCGGCGGCCGCGCGACGGCGCCACGCTCGCCCGCGCCCTCGAAGCCGAGACGATCGACGACGACGGCCTCGACGACGTGCCGCCGCGCTCGCTCGGCAAGCGTGAGCGGCGCTTCCTCGGCGTCGTGCTGCTCGGCCCGCCCGCGTCCGCGCCGCCCATCACCTCGACCTCGAAGACGCTCGCGGTCTCCACGCCCGACACGATGCGCTCGGTGGTCACGCGGTTCGGCGCGCACCTCGAGCTCCTCGCCGACGGCACGGCCGTCGTGATCCTGGACCACACGAGCGTGCCGACGGACATCGCCGCGCAGGTCGCCCGGTGCGCGCTCGCGCTGCGCGAGTTTTTTCCGGGGGTGCCCATCGCTGTGACCACCGGGTGGTGCGAGCTCGGTCGCGGCCTGCCGGTCGGCGAGGCGATCGAACGGGCGATCTGGCTCCTGCACATGGAGGGACCCGTCCCCGGGCCACGCGTCGCGATCGACGAGACCACGGCGGGCCTGCTCGACAGCCGCTTCGACTTCGTCGAGCTCGCGCCCGGCGGCTGCGAACTGCGCGGCGAGCGCGTCTCGGCCGAGGCCTTCCGCCCGCTGCTCGGCAAGCTCACGCCATGCGTGGGGCGCGAGCACGAGCTTGCCCTGCTCGAACAGAGCTTCACGAACGCCGAGAACGAACCTGCGGCGCTCGCCGTGGTGGTCACGGGATCTGCCGGCATCGGCAAATCGCGCCTCGTGCACGAGTTCATCGAGCGTCGCAAGCGCGCGGCCGCGCCCGTCGAGATCCTGTGGGGCCGCGGGGATCTGCAGCGGGCCGGCTCCACGTTTGGCCTGCTCGCCGACGTGCTCTGGCGTGCGGCCGAGGTGAAGGGCGGCGAGCCGATCGAGGTGCGGCGCGAGCGCCTCGCCGCGTTCGTCGCGCGGCACGTCCCCGAGCGCGACCTGCGCCGCGTGACCGAGTTCCTCGGCGAGCTCTCGGGCATCCCGTTCCCCGACGAGGACAGCCTCCCGCTCCGCGCCGCGCGCCAGGACCCCGAGCTCTGCGGCGAGCAGATACGACGCGCATTTCGTGATTTCCTACGCGCTCTTTGCGCCGAGCGTCCCGCGCTCATCGTCGTCGAGGACGTGCACTGGGGCGATCGCGCCTCCGTCTCGGCGCTCGAAGCGGCGCTGCGCGAGCTCGCGGACGAACCCATCTTTCTCGTCGCGACCGCGCGTCCCGAGGTCGAGCAAGTGTTTCCGCAGCTCTGGGTCGAGTGTGGCCGCCAGGAGATCCGGCTGAAGCACCTCTCCGTGAAGGCGAGCGCCCGGCTCGCGCGCAAGGTGCTCGGCGACGCGGCGGAAACGCCTCTCATCGAGCGGCTCGTGACCCTTTCCGAGGGGCATCCGTTTTTCCTGGAAGAGCTCGTCCGGGCCGCATCCGAGGATTCGCTCGGCGAATCCTTGCCGGAGACGATCGTGGCCATGGTGCAGACGCGCCTCGAGCGGCTCGAACCGCGCGCGCGTCGGGCTTTGCGCGCGGCGAGCATCCTCGGCGAGGTCTTCTGGCGTGGCGCCGTCGTGCACATGGTCGGCGAGGGCGATCCGAGCAGCGATCCGCTCGCCGCGCTCGTCGCCGGCGAGATTTGCTCGAAGCATCGGGAGAGCCGTTTTCCCAAGGACGAGGAGTACGCCTTCCGCCACGCGCTCCTCCGCGAGGGCGCGTATGCGCTCCTCACGGACGACGATCGGGAGCTCGGCCATAGGCTCGCCGGCGAATGGCTCGAACGGGCGGGCGAGACCGATCCATTGATCCTCGCGAACCACTTCGAGCGCGGCGGCCGGCTCGATCGGGCGGGCACGATGTACATCCGCGGCGCGGAACAAGCGAGCGCGCGGCGCAATTACCCGGACGCGGAGCGTTACTTCGCGCGCGCCGACGAGCTGCTCTCCGGTTTGCCCGCGGTCGCGCGGCGCGCGCGTGGCCTCGCGCGGTTTCGGCGGGGCCAGTACGAGGACGCCGTTACCGAGCTTGCGGCCGCGCGGGCCCAGGCCGAGGCGGCGGGAGATGTCCTCTTGCAGGTCGAGCTCTTGCTCGACGAGTCCATCGTCTTCGACTGGATGGGCGACGTGAAGCGCGCCGAGGAGCTCGTCCTCGACGCGAAGGCGCGGTATGTCGAGGGCACCTCGCCGCTCGTCGACGCGCGCCTCCTGCTCGGGCTCGGGCGCTCCTCGCACCGCGCCGACCGCAACGAAGAGGCGGCGCGGGACCTCCTCGCCGCGGCGGAGAGGGCGGCGGAGCTCGGGGAGGAGGGCTACGAGACGCGGACGATCGCGCTCCTCTTGCTCGGGTTCATCTTGCCGGGCCTCGGGCGCTCCGACGAGGGGGCTGCCGTTCTCGACGAGGTCATTCATGGCTGCGAGGTCCGCGCCGACCTCCTTCACCTTGGCGGCGCGCTCGCCAACCGGGGCCTCGTCCGGGCTTGCCGCGGCGATCGGGCCGGGCTCATCGCCGATTACGAGCAAACCATTGCCATCGGCCGCGAGATCGGCCAGCCCACGCTGGAGCTCATCGGGCATTACAATCTGGGTGAATATCTTTACCTGATGGACGACCTCCCCGCGGCCGAGCCATACATCCGCTCCGCCGCGGCCTCGTTTCCGCGGCCGAACATCGGGGCGCACCCTGCGATCGTCAAGTTGCTCGAAGCCCGGGTTCACCTTTATCGCGGCGACGAGGCTTCTGCGGCGGCGATCATAGCGGCCATTCGCAAGGAGCAGGTGGAAGCGCGGGCACAGGGGACCGAGATTTTGGCGCCCTCCGAGGAGGTCCTCTGCGCCATGGTCGAGCTTGCCACGACCGACGCGTCGGCGGAGCGCTGGGACGAGCTCGAAGAGCGCTCGACGCGGTGCTCGGTGGGACAGGAGCGGCTCGAGGTCCTCGAAGCGCGGGCGCTCACGGCGCTCCGCCGGGGCCGGCGCGACGACGCTGCGCGGCACCTCGAGGCCGCGCTCGACGTGGCCTCGCGGGTTGCGAACGTCATGACGCCGCGGCTCCGGCGTGCGCTCGTCGCGGCGAAGGGTTGAGGGCGAGCACCCTTTCGTTTCGTAAGGGCCGCATCAGGTTTTTACTGTATGCAATGCGTCGCGATCGTGCGCCGACGCACCCTTCTTATTTGGCGTCGCGTGGCACTTGCGCATGTTGAGCAATTTCGGCGCAGTGGTTTCGCCATTTTTGTGCTTGCTTCGTTCTTGGAATGCATCTAGACATAATGGAATGTCCGGAAACTCTGCGACATTCGGCTCCGTTGGTTTCTTGCTGCAGGAGCGGAGGTCAATCATGCGTGTTCTCGGTCGAGGGGCTCAGCTCGTGGTTTTGGCGGCGGCTCTTGGAGGGTGCACCGCGGAGGTGGGGCCGGAGGAGGATGCGGTCGGGGTTGCGGAGGGCGAGATCGTCAAGACCAATGCGCTCAACGTGAATGCGCTCAACGTGAACGCGCTCAATGTGAACGCGCTCAACGTGAACGCGCTCAACGTGAACGCGCTCGATCCGGATTCGCTCTCGGCGATCCGGAATCCTGGGGCGAACGGCGACCTCGCCCGCGAGTTCGTCAAGTACGCCGTGAGCTGCGCGCTCAATGCGGGCCAGACGTTCGAGTTCTCCTGGACCGACGCGCAGGGCGTCGAGCACCCCGAGGTTTACGTGGGTGCGCTCGGGCTCTCACCGGACTGGCACACGGGCCCGCTCGACCTGACGGGCCAGCGCATGGTGAGCGCTTGCCTCGCGGGGCTCACGAATTACTACGGCACGCACGTCACCATCTCGATGCGCGCGCCCGAGGTGCCTTTGAAGGTCATCGACCCGGCCGAGCTCACGAACTACCCGAACATCGAGGGCGCGTTCTGGGGCAACCTCTGGGGCGATACGTCCTATGTCCACGCCTGTTACAACGCCGATACGATCGCGAACTCCCGCGCCCATTCTCGCGACTGCGCCGCGGGCCACCTGAACCCCGACAACTCCATCGACGAGTGCGGCCTCATCGATATCGTGGGTCCGTGCAGCGAGGTCTGCGAGCCGGTGAACGGTGAGACGGGCGCGTACCCCTCGTGCATCGTGCACCCGGGGCAGGATCCCACCATGACCGAGCACATCATCACGACCGCGCTGCCCTGAACGGGCCCTTTCCCACCGGCACCGTCCCGTACACCCCCCCTCCATCGCGCGCGACCGGCCCGATGCTCGCGCCGCGCAACGCGTTGTGCCCTCCGATCATCCAAGCACGAACCCGTCGGCGATCCGTCCGGCACTCGAAGCGGTCGTCCACGGGGTTCGAATCCGTACAAGGGAGGGCTTATGCAAGTTTGGTTCAGGACGATAGGGCTCCTGGTTTGCTTATCGGGTTGTGCAGGGGTCGGCGAGATCTCCGAGGACGTACTCGAGGCCGAGGGCGTGCTGGTGCAGGGTAACAAACTGGCCGCGAACTCGCTCGCGTTGAACTCGCTGGCGCTGAACGGAATTGCCCTGAATGGGATCGGGCTGAATTCGATGGATCCGACGTCGCTTTCGGCCATCCAGGACGCGGGCGTGAAGGGCGCGCGTGCGCGCGCGTTCCTTCGTTACGCGATCGGCTGCGCCTTCGCGCCCTCGCAGAGCTTCGCGTTCACCTGGTGGGACGCGGCGCGCGTCGCTCACGAAGAGACGTACCACGGGGAGCTGGGCGTCGCCCCCGGCTGGTCCACGGGGCCCCTCGACCTCCAGGGGCAACGCATGGTGAGCGCCTGCGTGGCTGCGCGGGTCAACTATTACGAGGTGCCGGTGCTCATATCGATCCGATCGACGCAGCCGCCCCTCGAGGTCCCCGGGGACAAGGAGCTCGACCATTTCCCGGACGTCGAGGGCGCGTTCTGGGGCAACCTCTGGGGCACCGCGCCCGCCATCTACGCTTGCTACAACAGCGAGACCGTCGCGAACTCCCGCGGGTGGAGCCGCGACTGCGCCGCAGGGCATTTGCGCGACGACGGCACGATCGAGGAGTGCGGCATGATCGACATCGTCGGCCCCTGTAGCGCCGTGTGCGGACCTTTGATCAGCGGCGGTCGATACTACCGATTATGCGGCGACAAACCTGACGGGAAAGGCAAATCGAAAACGAACCTCGTCGTGACGACCGCGCTGCCCTGATCGCCGCTCCGACCCGGACACCTTTCCGCGCAGCGTGCGACCGAGCCGCGCAACGCATTCCAGCCAGAGATCATCGAAGCCCGATACCCCCCGCGGACGAACCGCCCCGGGGAGAATGCCGTTCCTTGGAGGTGGACATGCGAGCTTGGTCGCCGTTGATGATGCTCTTCGCGTTGACCCCCGGTTGTACCGCTTACATCGACGAGACTTCTGATGACGTCATGGAGGCGGAGGTCGCGCTGGTGCAGGGAAACCACCTGTCTTCGAACGCGCTCGCGCTCAATTCGCTCGCGCTGAACGGGATCGCCCTGAACGGGATCGCGCTGAATACCCTCGACCCGAAGGCCCTCACGGCGATAGAGGACCCGGGGTCCAATGGCACGCTTGCCCGTCGTTTTCTCAAATATGCGGTCGGCTGCGCCTTCACCACCTCGCAGAGTTTTTCCTTCTCCTGGACCGACGCGTCGAACGTGGTCCACGACGAGACGTATTGGGGCGAGCTCGGCGTCGCGCCCGGCTGGGCCACGGGGCCGCTCAACACACAGGGGCAGTACATGGTGAGCGCCTGCCTGGCGGCCCGCGTCAATTATTACGAGGTGCCCGTCGTCATTTCGATCCGATCACTCACCGAGCCCTTGAAGACGCTCAGCGGCAGCTCGGAGCTCGCCGCGTATCCGGACGTCGAAGGCGCGTTCTGGGGCAACCTGTGGGCGCCCACGCCGTTCCTTCACGCCTGCTACAACAGCAATACGGTGACGAACTCCCGATCCTGGAAACGCGATTGCGCCGTGGGGCACCTCGTCGCCGGCGGAGGTGTCGAGGAGTGCGGGATGATCGACATCGTCGGTCCCTGCTCCACGGCGTGTCAGACCTTGAACGGCGCGGGTCAGTATTATCCGTCCTGCACCGAAAGGCCCGGCCAGAGCTCGACGACCACGAAGTTCGTACTTACCACTGGATTGCCCTGATACCACCCCGAAAGTGCAGTCTCTCTTTCCACGCCTTCCTCCGTTCCAGGCGGGCTCCACACCATTACATTCGACCCGGTCGGATATCGATTGTCGTTTCCTTCCCGATGGCCCCTGGACGCGGGAAATCCTAGGGTTACGCTTCCCCTTGTGCGGCCGGGAGAAGTGCTCGGTGGGCGCTTCCGCGTCGAGGCGCGTGTCAATGCAGGGGGGATGGGCGAAATCTTTCGCGCCATAGACCTCGTGACCGGTCACGTCGTCGCCGCGAAGATCCTCGTCGCCGTTTCTCCCGAGAGCCTTTCGCGCTTCCGTCGCGAGGCGCAGATCCTGGAGCGCCTCTCGCATCCCGGCATCGTCCGCTACGTCGCCTACGACACGTCCTCGGCGTCGAGCCCGCTGCTCGTGATGGAATGGCTCGAAGGCGAGGACCTCGGGCGCAGGCTCGCCCGCGGGCCGCTGTCGCTCCGCGAGACCCTCACGCTCGGCCAGCGCCTCGCCGAGGCCCTCTCCGTCGCGCACGACGCCGGCGTCGTGCACCGCGATCTCAAGCCGCAAAACGTCTTCCTCGTCAACGGTGCCGTCTCCGAGCCGCGGATCCTCGACTTCGGCATCGCGCATTGTGGTGAAGCTTCGCGCATCACGCAGACCGGCACCGTCATCGGCACGCCGAGCTACATGGCGCCCGAGCAGGTCCGCAGCGGCAGCATCGTCAAGGCGAGCGCCGACGTCTTCTCGCTCGGATGCCTGATGTTCGAGTGCATCACCGGCGCGCCGCCCTTCCGCGCCGATCACACGATCGCCGTCCTTGCGAAGATCATCTTCGAGGACGCGCCCCGCCTCGCCGAGCGCGCGCCCGCTGTGCCCTCGTGGCTCGATGGCCTCGTCGCCCGGATGCTCGCCAAAGACCCGCTCGGGAGGCCACAAGACGGCGCGGCCGTGGCGTTCGCGCTCGCCGCCGAGAAGGACCTCGAGCCCCCGAGCTCGGAGGCCCCACGCTCCTCCGCGCCTCGATCGACGCTCGGGGAGGGCGAGCGGAGGTTCCTCGGCGTCGTGCTCCGCGGCCGCCGTGATACCGCGCTCGGCCCGTTCGGCCCGGCGACCACGCTCGCCTGCAACTCGCCCACGGACGACCTCGGCGCGATCGCCGAACGCTTCGGCGGGCACCTCGAGGTCTTCGCGGACGGCACCGCGGCCGTGGTGATCGATCGGACGCGCGTGCCCACCGACGTCGCGGCCCACGTCGCTCGCTGCGCGCTCGCGCTCTGGGAGCGCGCGCCCGGGGCCGCCATGGCCGTCGCCGCGGGCTTTGGCGAGCGCGCGCGGGGCGTGCCCGTCGGCGAGGCCATCGACCGCGCCGCGCGCCTCCTCCACGCGCGGAGCGGCGAGGCCCGTATCGCCCTCGACGAGACCACGGCGGGCCTGCTCGACGCGCGCTTCGACGTCGAGGCCCAAAAGCGCGGCGGCTTCGCGCTCCTCGGCGAGCGCGCGAGCTTCGAGGTCTCGCGGCCCCTGCTCGGCAAGGCCACGCCTTGCGTCGGCCGCGAGCACGAGCTCGGCCTCTTCGACCTCACCTTCGCCGCCTGCAAAAGCGAGCCGGCCGCGCGTGTCGTCGTCGTCTCCGGCCCCGCGGGCATTGGCAAATCGCGCCTGCTCCACGAGTTCGTCGAGCGCCAGCGGGCCGCCGTCGAGCCCGCCGAGATCTGGTTCGGCCGCGGCGATCCCTTGCGCGTCGCTTCGAGCTTCGGCCTGCTCGCCGAGGTCCTGCGCGGCGCCTCGGGCATTCGCGGCGGCGAGCCCCTCGCGCGCCGCCGCGAGTTGCTTTCCGCCCGCGTCGCGCGCCGCGTCCCCGAGCGTGATCGCCGCCGCGTCGCGAGCTTCCTCGGCGAGCTCGCGGGCGTGCCTTTTCCGGACGACGAGGACTTGCCGCTCCGCGCCGCGCGGCAGGACCCCGAGCTTTGCGGCGAGCAAATGCAGCGCGCCCTCCGCGATTTTCTGCGCGCGGAATGCGGGGACAAACCCTTGGTCCTCCTCCTCGAAGACGTGCAATGGGGCGACCGCGCCTCGCTGCTCGCGCTCGACGCCGCGCTCGAGGGCCTCGCGTTCGAGCCGATCTTCCTCCTCGCCTCGGCGCGCCCCGAGATTGACGAGCTCTTTCCCGGCCTCTGGTCGAGCCGCGGCCGGCAGGACGTGCGCCTCCGGCAGCTCTCGCCGCGGGCGTGCGTGCGCCTCGTTCGCCACGCGCTCGGCGAGCTTCGCTCTGGGCTCGAAGAGCGCCTCGTCGCGTCCTCCGAGGGGCATCCGTTTTTCCTGGAAGAGCTCATTCGCGCCGAGGCCGAGGGGCGCGGCGGCACCCCGCCCGGGACGGTCGTGGCCATGGTGCAATCACGCCTCGAACGATTGGAGCCGCGCGCGCGCCGCACCTTGCGCGCCGCGAGCATTCTCGGCGAGGTCTTCTGGCGTGGCGCGGTCGCGCGCCTCGCGGGCGAGGACGACGAATCCGTCGCGCGTGACCTCGCGGCCCTCGTCTCGCACGAGATCGTCACGCGCCAGCGCGAGAGCCGCATTCCTGGCGAACCCCAATATGCGTTCCGACAGGCGCTCTGGCGCGAGGGCGCATATGCGATGCTCACGGACGAAGATCGCACGCTCGGCCATCACCTCGCGGCCGAATGGCTGGAGGAGAAGGGCGAAGCCGACGCGCTCGTCCTGGCGGAACATTTCGAGCGCGGCGGCGCCTCGGCGCGGGCGGCCTCGTTTTACCTGGCCTCGGCCGAGCAATCGGCGGCCCGCAAGGATTACCTCGACGCCGAGCGATGTTATGGCAAGGCCGAGGCGCTCTGGGGCGAGCTCCCAACGCGCGCGCAGCGCGGCCGTGGCCTCTCGCGTTTTCGCCTCGGCCGCTTTCACGATGCGCTCACCGAGCTTGCGCGGGCGCGCGAGGGCGCGGCGCGGCGCGGGGAGGCGTCGCTCATCGTGGAGCTTTACCTCGACGAGGCCATGGTGCTCGACTGGATGGGCGAATATCGCGAAGCCGAGCGCCGCGTGCTCGCCGCGCGTATCGAGGAGCAGGCCCTCCCTTCGCGCTCGCCGCTCCTCGAAGCGCGCCTTTTGCTCGGCGTCGGCCGCTCGGCATTGCGTGCCGAGCGCGAGGAGGAGGCCGCGGACGAGCTTTCGCGCGCGGCCGAGCTCGCGAGCCGCCTCGGCGACGAGGGATACGAGACCTACGTGATCGCGCATCTGCTCCTCACCTACCTTCTGCCCTTGCTCGGCCGGGTCGACGAGGCCGCGGCATTGCTCGACGAGGTCATTCGCCGCTGCGAGGAGCGCGGCGACCTTTTGCACCTCGGCGCCGCGTGGAACACGCGCGCCATGGTCCGGGGCATTCGTGGCGATCGCGAGGGCATGATCCGGGACTTCGAGCGCACGAGTGAGCTCGGCCGCGAGCTCGGCCAGCCGACGATGGAGCTTGCGGGTCATTACAACCTGGCCGAGCACCTGTACTGGATGGACGACGTCGAGGCCGCCGAGCCCATGATTCGCGCGGCGCTGGCCGTCGCGGCGCGGCGTGCCGGCTGCGTGCGTCCGGCCATGCTCGCCCTGCTCGACGCGCGTATTGCCCTCGCCCGCGGCGATGCGCGGACGGCGCGGGCCATTGCCTCTGCATTGCGCGGGGGCGCGGCCGAGATGTCGCCCTCGGAGGACGTGCTTTGCACGATGATCGAGCTCGCGACGGGGGACGACGGGGGCTCCCTTTCCGACATCGAATCGGCGTGGGAGGCGCTCGAAGCCCGTTCGGCGCGCGCGAGCGTGGGGCAGGAGCACATCGAGGTGCTGGAGGCGCGGGCGCTGCATGCATCTCGCCTCGGCCAGCGGGAGCGGGCGATGCGTCAGCTCGAGAAAGCCATTGCAGCGGCGTCGCGGATTCCGAATGTGATGAGCGAGCGTCTGCGGCGGAGGCGGGACGAGCTTGCGTGCCTGGGCGCGGCTTGATTCAGCCCTCGTGGCCGCGTCGTCTGGCGTGTCTCGTGGAGCAGCCCCGCGAGCTTCTGCGCGGCGGGCAGGAGCCCGCCGGTGGTCCGTTCATGGGACGATCCGGGCTCGCCGGAAGCTGGGTGCAGGGATCGCGGGTATGGGTGGGTCGAGCCCGACAGCCGTGGGCGCCCCAATCACGGGGGCCATCCACCGTGAGGAGGACCACGGACGGCGCTGTGGCCGTCATGGGCCACAGCGCCACGTGGGTGGAAATCAGTTGACGTTCGTCGCTTCGTCGTAGAAGCGGAGCTGCGCCACCTTCAAGCCGTTGTTGTCGTAATCCCAGAGGAAATTCTCGTATCCATCGGCGAAGAGCGGCACACGATCGATGTCGCCGTCGCCGTCCACGTCCGCGTACACGTAGAGCAGCTCCTTCGAGACGTTCGTGAACGTCTGCTTGCCCTTCGTGCGATCGAGCTCCATCGAATAAACGCTGCAGTACTCCTCCGCCTCGTCCGTCGGGCTCGTCACCGTCTCGGTCATGCACGTCGTGGTCGTCGATGAGCCGCCGGGCGTACCGAGCGGGCGCGCGAACACCGAATACGAGGTAATTCCGTCGTTATCGGCGTCGGCCGCGGGGAGCTCGAATTTCGCGCCGTTGGCGTCGGTGCCGTTGGCATCGAGCACGTTGAAGGACGGACCCTCCGCGAGGTAAATCTGCGCCGGTCCGTCGAGCGGCACGAAGATGCGGCTGCCACTGTTTCCCGTCATATCCGGGTTCTTGCCCTTCGGAACGCCGATGATGTTGAGCGTGTGATGCGAGCCGCTCGGGGCGCCATTTCCGTTCGCCTGCTCCGCCACGCCGAGATCTCTTTCCTCGTGCAGTTCGGACGCGCAGCCGAACAGGAGAGCGCAGAGAGGAAGAGCAGCAAAAGTGAATTTGATCGTGTTCATTGGGGGACGGCCTCCTTTTTGGGAGCCGGGGGCTCCATGTGTTGGCGCATTCTCCCATGGCACCAGCCATACCAAGTTTTATATGTTTTCCTCGCCGTCCGGACGCGCGCCCTATGTGCAATGCAAGCGCGGTGGTCATTCAGCTGTGCATGAGCTGCCTTCTATGGTCTGATTGCACGGCGAAGTGACCACCAAGTGATGTGACCCACGTGCTCACAGGGGAGAGGTTACGCTGAGATCGTGCTCTGCGAGCACTGGGCGGTTGCCCCGGACGGGGAGGGGAACGGCGAACCACGCATTTCGCCGCGAGCGATTTGGCCATTTGTCGACGTCGTCACGATGCTCATGAGCTTCCTCAGCGTTGGAGACGGAAGCTCACGAATCGCCCAGGAGCGTTCGGAGGGAAAGGACGACGAGGAAGCAGACGATCGATGGTTCGATCGGGAATGTGATGAGCGAGCGGCTGCGGCGGAGGCGGGACGAGCTTACGTGCCTAGGCGCGGCTTGATTCAGACTTCCTGCTTTGGCTCCTTGGCTTTTTCTTTCGTGGCCGCGGCCTTGTTGGCCGGCCCATACTGGTAGTCCATCAAGGGCGCGACGGGACCGAGCACCTCGGCGCCATTCTGCACGCGGTCTGCCCTGCGCTTGGCCTGCGCGGCGTTCTCGGCGAGGATCGTGGCGATCTCGTGCCGTGTCGTCTGGCGCGTCTCGTGGAGCAGCTCCGTGAGCTTTTGCGAGGCGGGCAGGAGCTCGCCGATTCGCTGATCCCGGGCGAAAGCAGCGGCGAGCCGCTCCTTGTCTTTCTCGTTGAGCCCTGCGCGGTCGGCGTCTTCGGGCTTCAGTCCGAGGAGATTCTTGACGGCGGCCTCGAATCCGTCGCGTAGCTTCGTGAGCTTTTGAATCTGCTCCGGCGTGATGTCCGTTACCTTGATATCGCTTGCGTCGATGAAGAGGTCGCCGACCTCGGGGTACTTCGGGGTGCCCATGACCGCCTCCCTTTCTGTTCTACGGCGCTCGGCCGTTTGGTGTAGACGAATGCACAACGCTGGCGGACGTTCAAACCTTCCAAGCCGAGGGCGGCATCCTCGGAGGCTCGGGCGAGATGCCTGGGGAGGGGAGGCGGAGCCGTCGCGAGGAGGGCCCGCGGCTCCGAGCGTGGGCGGCTCGGGGTGGTGGGGCGGCGGATGGCCCTGGAGGGCATCGGGATAGCCTTGGAGGGTCGTGAGACATGCTCCAGGGCCATGGGCGAGCCGTGGAGGCCATGGGGATAGCCTCGGAGGGTCGTTGCCGACCGTTGGAGGGTATCTCGCTTTCGTGGGGACCCTGGGCGATGGGCTCCACGAATGCGGGGATGTGCTTCGGGGGTGGGTCGGTGGGCTGCGCGGGTCGGGGCCTCGGGTCGGGGATTGTTGGCCCTGTCGGGGAGGGTCTGGCAAGGAGGATTTCACATGCGCGGGGGTGACGCGCGGGCGCTGCAGGCAGCGGCAGACAGGGGATGTGTATGCAGAGGGTCGTTGTCGGGGTCTTGGTCGCGTGGGGGGTTCTGTTCGGGGTGGGGTGTGAGAGCAAGTGCCGAAACCCGAAAACACACTGATCTTGGTGGGGTCGAAGGCCCCGCCATTCAGTGTAACGTCACCATTATATGCCCGAATCAGGCAGGGCGTCCTGATTCCGTGGAGCATTTGCAGGGGAACGTGGATCCGGTCATTCGCGATCATGGCTCCTGGAATCAAGGCATGTGCAAGAAGGAAGCCATGAAAATAAGGACCTACGAGACAGAGATAAAATGCGAGTTCGAGGCCGCTCCCGCGTTGATCTGCCTCGACGGCGCTGGCACTTCGAACGGGCCCGACTACACGGGGCCGACCGGCGGGACCCTCGTCACGATCGGGGTGGGCGTTGGCACCGGGGACTATTGGTTCGACGAGGAGGAGGGGGCAGGCGGAGAAGGGGGCTTCGATGCCCACCCCGGGGAGGGAGGCCACGGCGGGACCTGAAGTCCAGCCTTCACCGCGGCGAAGATGATTGTGCGCCTGGAGTGGGAGCGCGTGCAGGGATGGTGCGTTTACGAGGGATGGGCGTGACGGCGTCGAAGCGGGCCAACCAATCGGTTCGGGCGAGAGCCGGGCAGTGTTGCTCGACATCCACGGGGAAGCATTCATCGAAGGCGCGATACATCGCCTGATACGTCGCCTCCGTGGGGTCGTCCAGCAACACAAAGAACCCGGCCTTGTGTCCGCACCGGGAGCGAGCCGCATCGACGTTGCGCCAGAAGGCGGCGCCCTGCATGTCGTCACAGGGGGCGCAAAACATGGGGTCGAGGCCCGTGCACTCGGCTTGCTTCGGGCAGATCGCGCGCACGCAACCAGCGACGCACGCGTCCACGAACTCTTCGTCCACGTACGGACAGACGTCCCATTCATGGCAGCCATCGAAGACGTACCCGAGGTCATCCTCGCAGTGCTTGTACATCGGGTCATCCTCGTCCGGGCCGCGCGCCCCCAGGATGAGCGCTGCGGCGGCGGCGATGACGAGGGCGGCGAAGGCCGCGCGGCGTGTCTTCGGGCTCGGAGCTCTCACAAGGGTGCACCTTACATCATCGGAGCCGGGATCGCGAGTCGGTTCGTTCTTCCCGGTTGTCTCCACGCCCCGCCTGGCTCAGCGTCCCTCCACCGAACCGGGGCCGACCCCGGAGCCGGGGGCCAAGGCGGGATCTGAGGGTTGTCGAGGAACACATGCACGGAGCTCGACCCGATCTGGTGTGGAATTCCCTGCGAGGACACTACGGGGGCCACGTTCTGGGCCCACATGCACGTCGTCCAAGGCCGGTGCGGCCATCTTTTCGACGATCTCGATGGATCTCGATGGCAACGGCAAGCTCGACGAGTACGAGCACGATTCCTTCCTCCTTTGCACCGACGCCGAAAGCAAAAAGCTTTGCCCTGCGGTCCTTACGTGGCGGGACGAGCTCAACGAAGAAGAGCAAGAAGAACTCAGACGAAGGAGCATCGCTCCCGGGACGCCCAGCTCGGCCCAGTAACGTTCCCCGTCGCCGCCCGCGCCCCCTCCCGCAGCCCCCCTCCCGTTTGTCCCGATCCCTCCTCCCCACCCGCCCGGCCAAGAACAAGTTTTTCCGGGTACGTCCACTTTTCCTCTTGCCTTTCGCCCTCTCCTCGGGCAAACCTTTTTGCAGGAGGACGGGCCCACGCTCCGCGCACCTGCGGCTCGCGAGCACCCACCCGGAAGCACCGGGAGACGGGACCGAGCAAAACCCAAAAAAACAAATTGTGTGGACCTCGTGGGAGTGCGGTCCTCCGTTTTTTTTAGACCATCGTACCTCGTTCGTCCCGGGATCCCGGGACGAACCTTTTTTGTGGATCGGGTTGCCTTGTCGGTGACAACCCCGGTATGCTTGCGGCATGCGCAAGGTAGTCGGGTTCTTGTTGGTGATCGCGGCGGGGTGGGCCGGCGCGGTTGGTGTTCTGTCCTGCGGCCTGGACAACGACCCCGGTGGCGATTGTCCTCCGGAGGTTCCGAACCGGTGTTGCCCTTGTCCCTTTCCAGAGGCGTGCTCTGATCCGGACCGTCCGTGGATCTACACGCCGAAACCCATCCCGTGGGACTGCCCGAACGCCTGTGATGGTCCGCCCCCGCTCCCCCCGAAGTGCTCGGATGGGGGAGCGGATGGAGGGATGTCGTCGCTTTGTCCGGGCGGCGGCGAATGTGTAGACGAATCTCCGAAAAACTGGACGCTCGTCGCGTTTTTCTCCGACTGGCGCGAGCCGCCGCCGTGCCCCGACGACGCGCCGATTCTCGCGTTCGAAGGGATCCCCGCGCCCCCTCCTCTTCTATGTGGCGAGTGCTCGTGCGAGGAGCCCGAGGGGTCGTGCAAGCTGCCGCAGACGTGGACCGTCAGCTCCACCGGCTGTGATGATCCCGGGGGCGGTGTCAAGACAAACTTCGATCCGTCGACAAACTGGGACGGCACCTGCAACCAGGACAAAGCGATCCCTTCCGCCACGCTTTGCGGCGGCGTGCCGTGCGTCCGGTCGATCACCATCTCGCCTCCGGTGATCGAGGAGCAGCCTTGCAAGGCACATACAAAAGGAGATCCGGGGCAGGAGATCCCCAAGGTCTGGAACGGTGGACCCGAGACCCCCCTCGGCCGGGTGTGCACGCGCGCCGAGCCCTGGCCGGTCTGCCACGGGCAGAGCGAAAAGGTCTGCGGGCCGGCGGGGGACGACTACTCCTCTTGTATCTTCCGGGAGGGCGAGCACCTCTGTCCGGAGGGGTGGACCGGGGAGCGGCACGTCCTTTACGGCGTGGTGAAGGACGAGCGCGAGTGCTCGGCTTGCACGTGCGAAGCGCCGACCGGCGGGATGTGTGAGGTGCTGATCTCCGCCTGGAGCAGCCAAGGTTGCTCCCAGGTCGCCATCGCCCGTCCTATCTCTGCGGGGATGGTCGCTCCGTGTGACGACTTCATGCCCGGCACCCAGCTCAGTGGGAAGACGGCGGAGCTCCTCAACTACACGAAGGGCACGTGCACCCCGAGCGGGGGCCAGGTCGTCGGCGAACTGACCCTTGACAAACCCGTAACGGTATGTTGCCGGGCGGCTACGTCCTGACTCGCTAGAACGTGAACGCGAGCGATGTGGTCACGCTCATCGCCAGCGGGAAGGGATCCGAGAAGCGTACGCCGTTCACCGTAAGCTGTCGGGCGAGGACGAACCCGAGCGCGTCCACGTCCGATCGCCACGTCACTCGCTCCCACACGGGGATTTCGGCCGCGACGCGCCCACCCAGCCCAAGCAAGGGGGACGCGTAAGGATTCCCGTACAGCCGGTTCGTCCCACTCCCAAGCAGCACGCCCCCCGCCAAGAGGCCACACGTCATGAACCGCCCGAACCGGTAACACCCCGCCACCGTCCCCAGGTATGTCTCCACGTCCACCGACGTGGGCCCGTCCTGCGGGTTCGCCGTCATCCACGGCCACGCCGCGACGTCCAGCCCGACGACCCACCGGGGCGCCACGTTCCACCCCGCCGACACCCGCGGCGCGAGGAACGGCTCGGGCGCCACGTTCAGGAAGGCCCCAACCCCCGCACCCAGAAAAAACCGCTTCGGAAGCGGAGGCGGCCTCGGCAGCGGAGGCGGAGACGGCCGCGGTTGTGGCTGCGGAGGCGCTGGCGGACACGGAGGCGCCGGCGGCTGCGGAGGCGGCGGCGGTTCCGGCGGCTCGAACGCGCCGAGCAGCTTCGCCGCCTCGAACGCCGTCGCGTAGAGCACCTCGAAGCACTCCGTCGCCGGCTCGTAGCTCCGATGCACCTCCTCCGCGACGTCCCCAGCCTCGTCCACGATCGTCACGTCGGCGAGCTTGGCCGCGTCGGGCGCGCGCCGGATGCGCACGGTGAGCGTCCGCGCGGCCGGCGGGTCGAACGTGGACACGGACACCCAGTTCGTGAGGATCGCCATGAAGACGAGCGGCCTGTCGCAGAGGGGCAGCGCGCGATCCACCCTGAAGTCCAGGCGATGCCGCGGGACGTCCGCATGCGCCCGCGCCTCCGGGAAGAGCGCCCCGAAGGCGAAGCAGGCCGCGGCGAGGCCGCGCCGTGGCCACCCGCGCCTGGCCCCGGGACCGGCCCCGCCCGGGACGATCGTCGAGGCGCGTGTCGATTTTTCTGAACAACAGGGCCGCTCGCGACCTTTACATGCATGAGGTCTGCTTTTGCGCGCGAGGACAAACCGATGGCCGGACCGGACGAGGACACGGAACCACCCAAGAGCGGCGAGCCCATGGCTCGGGCGTTCGAGCTCACCGTCCCCGCCTATCGGGAGCTCGTCGAGCGAATGGTGGCGCACGTGCATCGGATCGGGCTTGGAGCGCATGTGCATGGGATCGACGTCGTGCATGATGCATTCGTGACCGCATTAGGCAAGCCCATTGAGGAACAACCGAGCACACACGAATGGGAAGAGTTCGTCGCGTGGATGTGCAAGCTCGCTCAATATGCGGCCCTGTCAAACCTCAAGCCCAAGCGCCGGCGGACATACGTTTCTCTCGCGCCGCTCGGCGACCTCGACGAGCGGATCGCCGGAACGCGGGATGACGAGCACGACGCCGCGGTGCGAATGGCCTATCACGCGCTACCGGCCGAGATGCGCGATATCGTCGGCGCACACGCGGTCGAAGGAAAAACCATACGCGAGATCGCCGCCGAGACGAAGCTGGCCCCGACCACCGTCTTCCACCGCTATTCTCGTGGCATCGGTCTCCTCCACACGAGGCTCGAATTCGTCGAAGAGGCGCCATCGCGTGCTATCGGGCGGAGCGCCATCGCCCTGCCGTTCCTGCTTCTTGTCCTGGCCGCGCGCGTGGCACGCGCGGCTATCTCCTCCGCATTTGGGCAGCTCCGCACGTCCCTCGCGCGGTCCCCGATGCGCGTCATGGGCAGCGTCGCCGTGGGCGCGGCGATCGGCATGTGGCCGTCCGGGGGGACACCGCAGGCCATGCCGGGCACGATCACGGCAAGTCAAGCCACCCGCGCCGACGTCGTCCGCCGGGACGAGCCGCGAAGCATTGCCACGATCCAGGGCAGCGACGCACGCACGGAGGACGCCACACGGCATGGAAGCCCAAGGCGTCTTCCGCTGGCGCCGCCCCAGCGTGACCATGCAAAGCCCTTCGATTGGATGGCTGCGAATGCCACGAGACGCGGCGAGGCGAGCGTTACGGGCGCGAAGTAGCTTCGCTCAACGCCGCGCGATGACGCCACCAAGCACAATCGCATGCATAGCCGCATGCAATCGCCCCACCTCGTCCCGTTCTTCCATGAAGATCCACGGCGGCGCGAAGCTCTTGTAAGCCCGGAGCAAGACCCGCGCCGCGAGATCCGAATCGGCCACGTCGAGCTCGCCGGCCTCGGTCCCTCGCCGAAGCAAGTCCGCGAGCAGGGCCCGTTCTTCCTGGTAAAACCGCTCGGACGCGCTCTTCACGGCGGGGCTCCCGCAATGGAACAAGTCACACGCGTGCGCGCCGCCGTCCGCCTGCGTGAAATACGCTCGCAGCCGCGCGTCGAGCGCGCCCACGAGACGCTCGCCGAACGAGCGCCCGTCCGCCACCGCCGCCGCCCGCATCGCGTCGAGCACGACGTCGTACCGCGAGCGCGACAGCTCCTCGACGATCGCCTCCTTCGACGAGAATTCGAGGTACACCGTACCCACGCCGACGCCTGCTTCCCGCGCCACGTCCGCCACCGTGGTTTTTTGCGGCCCGTAATGCCGGAGCAAGCGATCGGCGGCCTGGAGAATCTGCTCGCGGCGCGCGGTGTCGTTCATGAACCTTCCCTCGAACCGTGAACGAGTTTGCCACAGGTTCACGTCGAAGGGATCCCCCCATCGTCACGGCCCTGCTCGGGCCGTGCGTCCGGGTCACTCCGTGGGCGCGGTGCGCGGGGCCATCGGGCCGGGGGAGGTGCGGGGCGTGGCGCGCAGATCCGCGGGGGCCGCGCCGCCCTTCGTCGCGCCGGTCGGGGCCGTCGCCGCGGGCGGCTGGGCCGCGGCCGTGGTCGTGCCCGTGGGCTTCGGGGCCGCCGAGGAGGCAGGATCGGGGGGCAGGTCGGCGGCGGACATGGCGGGCACGGGCAGCGGGCCGAGGTCGACCTTGGGCGGGCTCGCGGGGACGACGTCCATCGGCTTCGGGGCCGTGAGCGGCTCGGCCGAGGCGGCGGGGGAGGGCGAAGGCGCGCTCTCTTCGCAGCCGAGGGCGAAGGGCGCGAGCCCGAGGGCGAGCGCGGCGACAGCGAGCGACGTCTGCGTGTGGGTCATGCGTTCCGGCTTAACAGAACGGCGGCGCGGCGTCACCGGCGCGCGGTTTGCAGCCCCGGACGGCGGGGGAGAGCCATGGTGCGTGGGGCGCTTTGCGGGGGATTGCTCCTGCTCGGCGGGTGCGTGGTCGTCATGCGGGACAATGCGCCGCCCGCGAACCTGCCCCTCGTCCGCCAGATCCAGCAGGAAGCGCTGCGGGTGTCCCCGCCGCCCGACATGTACGTCGCCCCCGAGCGCTTGGCCGAGCGCAGCTCGGACTTCAGCATCAACCTGCGGCGCACGCTGCTCGGTCCGATGCCGCCGAGCGACGCGGACATGGCGCTTTTGCTACGGCTCTTCGCGCTCACCTTGGAGGAAGTGCCCGAAGGCGAGCGGGTGGGTACGAGCGTTGCGGCCGCGGAGATGCAGGAGGCGGCCGCGGCGATGCGGGGCCCGGGGCTTTCGGGCTCGCCGCCTTTGCGCGCGGCCTTCGTGCGTGGGTTCTCCGTCGGCGTGGAGACGCTGCTCGCGCTCGCGGAGGGCCCGTACGGCGGCGCGACGAACGACCTCGTCGATCGCACGACCGAGCTCGAATCGAGTTATGCGGTGGCGATGGGAGAGCCGCAGCCGATGCGGTACGAGGTGGCGCTCGAGGTCATGCGGCGGGCGCAGCTCGTGCTGAAGGAGATCGAGGAGATCGTGAGCATGCCGGCGCCCTGAAAGGCCGCTTTCTCAGCGGGGATGGGCCGCCGCGTGTGTGGCCTCGAAGGCGCGCCGCTGGGCGTGGAGCCACGGGAGCGCGGTCGCTTGGTCGTCGAAGAATGCATAAGGAAACGATAACTTCGGCGAGAGCACCTTCGTCGCGCGCATGACCATTTCGGCGACCACGCGCAGGGCGAAATGGGCGCTCACGAAGGCGAGGGCGTCGTACGCCGGCACGACGCGGGGCCCCAGGATCCGCACGCGCCGGGGCACCGTCGTCACGCTCGACACGTCCGCCAGCGTGAAAAGCCGTCCCTCCCGTTCCTTCACCGTCCGAAGCACATCGGTGATGGCAATGACGTCGTCGATGGCGATATCCGGCTTGAACTCGACGACGACCATGTCGGGCGTCACGAATCTGACGCAATGGTCACCGAATCGGAGGACCGTGGGTAGGGAGGACATGGAAAGCTACTTGTATCGCGCCGAGCCTCGATCCTTCAAGCGGCGTGGTTTGAGGATGCGACGCGCGGCTGTGAATGAAGCCAGGCGAGCGCTTCCTCCTTGTGATCGAAGAATGCGAAGGGGTAACGCGGCCGCTCGGGTTTCAGGATCCGGATGGCGGCGATGATCATCTCGAGGACGACCCGCACGCCGAACGGCGCGCCGACGAAGGCCAGGGCCGCGTGCTTGGAGGCGTCTTTGCGGGCGCGGACCGCCTCCCGGAGGTCGCGCGGAACGCTCTTCAAGGGCGTGATATCCATCAGCACCTTGCACGGACCTCGCTCGGCCGTCGTCCGGTATACATGATCGAGGACGCGGTTGCAGTCGTCCACCTCGAGCGGAACCGCGAACTCCAGGACGAGCAGGTCGGGCGGCACGAACGTCACGACGTGCGGGCCGAAGCGGATGCGTTCCGTCGAATCGTTTTTCATGGGCAAGAGGAGCGACCGGCGCCGAGGATCGATAGGTTACCACGAGGCCTACACGAGCGGCGCGCCTCCCGCACGGTTTGCGTCAGCGCGACCCTTGGGGCGTATCGTTCGCGCGGCGTGGGGCGGAGGGGGCGGCGCGGAGCCAGGTGAGCGCTTCCTCCTTGCGATCGAAAAAGCTGTGGGGATACGCGGGTACGTCGGGCCGGAGGATTCGCACGGCGGCGATGATCATGTCGATGGCGACGCGCACGCCGAACCGCGCGCCGACGAAGGCCAGGGCCGCGGTCGTGCTCTTGGTGTTGCGGGTGCGGATCGACTCCCGCACGCCCCGGGGCACGTTCGTCACGTGGGTGATGTCCATCAGCACCTTGAGCGGGCCTCGTCGGGAACCGGTTTGCCACATCAAGTCGAGGATACGGCCCGCCTGGCTCCCATCGAGGGGAGAGCCGAAATCGACCTGGAGCATGTTGGGCGGCAGGATGGTCACGAGATGCGGGCCCACGGCAATGCGTTCCGGCGAATCGTTTTCCATGCGCAGAACGAACCGTACCAGCGTTTTTCGTGGCGTCTAGCGCCCTGATTGTGCGGTAATTCCGCAAAGGATACACGATTGCCAGGGGAGGCCACGCGTGTGAACTTCGTGGTCAAAGCGTTCCCTTGAACGTGAAACCACCCACGATGTAAGGCACCGTAGCGGCGACTTCCTGCCCCGTCCGATAAGGGTTCCGGATCCACCAGCTCACGTTCAAAAAAATGCCGGGCGCATTGAAACGTTTGGGGCCATTGTGCTCGGGGAACTGCCATCCGACGAGTGGTCCCGCGAACTCGACCGGCGTGATCTGCTCGGCCCGCGCCTCCTCCCCGGCAATGATCTCGGCCGGGAAAAACGTGTGATACACGCCGTGCCGCGCGCCGGCCATGAGGCCGAACGAGGTCACGAAGAGGAGATCCGTTTCGTTCGAGACCATCCAGCCGTCGTCTTTCGCGAGCATGCCGAGCGGGAGATCGAAATAGAATCGGTCGCCGGGCGTGATCGTGAAATCGGTATGGATGAACTGCGTGTCCGACACGAGCAGGAACGGCCCGCCCTTGGCCTGCAAGATCACGTCGGCCGTGAAGATGCCCCCGGTCGTCGGATAGGCGAGCCCTTGCTTTCCGCGCTCGATCTGCCGCACGTCGCCGAAATCTTCGGAGACGTGCTTGAACGATTGCAGCGTGTCGTACGTCCCGAAGAGGGCCATTCCTTCGTAGGCGAACAGGAATTGCAGAAACGCGAGCGGCTGCACGTCGAGGCGCAGCCCTCCGCGGATGTACGCCGGCGTGATCGTGGTGACGGCGTTGATGCCGATGTACGTGCGCTGGAGGAGGATGTTCTCCTGCGGGCCGAGCAGCGGGCGCTGGTAGCCGATGCGGAAGAACGTCGAGAGCCCGAGCGGATTGTAACGCACCGCGGTCGTGCTCCGGTAGACGAACCCTTTGTGCACATAAGGCTGTTCGTCTTTGGGAGCCTCGTCGTTTGGCGGCGGATCGTTCGGGGCCGGATCTTTCGGGGGATCGGCTGCAAAAGCGGGGGGCGCGAAGAGGAGCGCCCCCAAGAGGATCCACGCCCGCGCGCGGCTGCGCGGGCCGGTCTTCGGCAACATGAGGCCGACGTTACACGATCGGCGCGCCCGGCACTACGCGAGCGGCGTCGCCCACGTCGAGCTCGCCCTTCGTGGGGGTTGCCGCGGCATCGATGATCGAGCGGAGCGTGGGCATCACCTTCGTCCCGCCGAGCACCTCGGAGAGGATCGTACCGACGTCTTTGCCCTTGAAGAGGCTCACGAGGTTCATGTTCCCCGCGACCTCGGTCAAGAGCAGCTTGTCGCCGAGCCCGACCATGGCCTCGACGAGCTGCTTCTGCACGGCCTGGCGCTCGGCCACCGTCGCGCTCGATTGCACCTCGATGAGCTTGATTTCGAGCTCGCGCAACCGCGCCGCGTAAGCGAGCTCGATCTCGTGCGTGAGCCGCTGCGCCTCGGCGCGCGCCTCCGCGTCTTTGCGGAAGCCTTCGAGCAGCGCCGCCTTCTCCTCGTTCTCGCGCGTGAGGCGGGCCTTTTGCGCATCGGCCTCGCGCGCGTCCGCGAGCGATTGCCGCTCCTTGTGCACGGCCTCGTCCTCGCGCGCCTTCGCGAGCGCGGCCTCGTGCGCGAGCTTGCGCGAGAGCTCCTCGAGCTTCGCCGCGCGCACCCGCGCCTCGGCGAGGAGCTCCTGCGTTTGCCGCTCGACCTCGGCGCGGAGCTTCGCCGACGCGAGGGCTTCCTGCGCTTTTCGATCGCCGATCGCGAGCGTCACGCTTTCGGTCTGCACCTTCTGCATGAGCGCGGCGACCTCGCGGTCCTCGATCTCCGCGCCGAGCACCTCGACCTCGGAGAGCAGCGTGCCGTTCTCCGTGAAGAGCCGCCCGGGCCGCGCGCCGTCCTTGCGCTCGCCGAGCAGCGTGTCGCGAAACGCCGCGGGGAGCTCGGGCCAGAGCGTGGAGAGCGACATCGTGCGGCACTTGCCGCGTACGATCGAGCGGAGGCGATCCACGATGAACTGGATGTAATTCTCGTGGTTGAACCACTTGTCTTTATGGTCCGGCAGGAACTCGACCGAATACGAGACGCGCACCGAGATCTTGACGAAATCGGCCGTCTCCACGGTGATCTTGTCGGAGATGCGGTTGCCCACGGTGCGCAAGAAGCAGGTGCGGAGCGGGCCTTCGTCGCTCTTTGGCGTGCCCGTCGAGAGCGAGAGCGAGGTGAGCGACTCCTCGTAGCCGAGCAGCGTCACACACGGTCCCTCCACGACGCGGCGCGAATTCGCGCTCGTCACGAGCACGGCCGTGTTGTTCGGCACCAGGATCGAGAGCGCCCACGGCGTGGTGATCGCCCTTGGGGTTTCCTTGTGCGGCTCGTTCGAGGCGATCCACAGGTTCCAGTCGTCCGCGGGCACCGTGCGCGTGACCTGCACCTCCTTGCGCGGGTCGACGAGGTACGATTGTTTGCCGCGCACGAGGCGCACCTCGCCGGTCGCGAGGTCACGCACGTAAATGCCGCTCTTCTGGTCGATGCCGATGGCCTCGATGAAGACACGGCTATGGTCGTTGCCCACGACGGCCTGGCCGGTCTCGGGCGAGAGGCACTCGATTTCGTTGAAGGGGACGAAAAACGTCGAGACGCCCGTGAGGAGGAGCTCGTCGCCGGGGAAATATTCGTCCTTCGCGAGCTCGAAGCCGCGGGGCAATTTGGCGGCGAGGTCTGCCCGCTTGATCGGCGCGATGACGCGCAGCCACAGCGCGCGCTGCGGCAAAAGCTCGTACGCGTCGTAGACACGATTGCGCGAGCCGAGGGTCATGAACGTGTCGTACGGCCCAGGGAAGACACGCGCGGGGCCGACCTTGATCTCGCGTTTGCCGTCGGCGTCGACGATCACGCAATACTCTTTTTCGCCGAGCACGACCGCGCGGCGAATGAGACGCGCCTGCCGCGCCTCGGCTTCGAGCGCGCGACGAACCGCGGAAGACGCGAGCAGATCCTGCACCGCCGCGGCGCCGATCTTGGCCTCGGGCGCGGCGACCGCGGGCGCGGGCGCGGCCTGCGGCGTGGGCGGGACGGCCGAGGCGGGCTTGCGTCCGCGCATGCGCGCCGATTGATCGATGAACTGGTTCGGCACCTTGCTGCGCGCCTGGCCCCGGAACGCGGGGCCCTCGTCGTCGGCCGCGTATTCCTCCATCGCGGCCGTTTCCTCGCCGCTCTGCGCGAGCACCTGCCGCGCGATCGCCGCGCTGATGGCCGCGCCGCTGTCGTCGATCGAGGTATCCGGCACGATGTCCACGCCCGTCGGCGGGATGTAAAACTGCGTATCGAGCCCACGAATGACGATGAGCTGCCCGCGTTTCAGCGGCACAGGCGAAACGGCGCCCACCGTGGTCGTCGGCTGCTCGTCGAGGTTCTCCGCCGTGGCCCGCGTGATCGCCGCGGATCGCGCCGTCACCTCGTAGTACGGCGCATTCTTGTCGACCTCGCCGTACACCTTGACGACGAGGTATTGATTCGAGGCGAGCTCGTGCGCGTCGCGCACGTCGGCACGCTGGCCGGGGCGCAGATAGAAGCTACACGGCCCGGGGATCATCGAGCGCGTGCCATTGCGGAGCGGGCGCGACTCGTTTCGGCCATTCTTGAAGCGCCCGTTCGGGCCGCTGTCGCTCTCGAGGAGCGGGTTGAAGAGGACCGCGTACTGGTTGTCCCCGAGCTCCACCATGCTTTGCGGTTTGCCCGTGGTGTCCTCGCGGAAACCGCCCAATCCGTCGTCGATGACGACCCGATCGGCCGCGGTCGGCGAGACCATCGTGGGCCCGACGTGCAAGGTGACCTCGCCCTTGTCGTCGTCCTGCACCCACAGGAATTGCCGCTCGGTGACGGGTATCTTTCGGCTGGTCCGTTCCATGTCCCCTGTTCTTCCTCCCGAAGGCCAAAGCCAGCGCCTCAGGGGAACACGGATCGTGCCAGCCGAAAAGGGCCGCGATTACCGCCGCGTCGCGCGGAGCCTGCGCCGTTCCGGAGCGGCGCCGCTCTTTTCCGGAGCGATCGGGCGAGCGACGCGGCGGCTCGACGGTAGCGGCCGCTCCCCCAGGCTCTCCGCGCGCTTCTTCTTGGCGATGAGCTCCGCGAGCTCGTCCCGCGTGACGCCGAGCCGCGCCGCCGTTTTGTGCGCGAGCGAGGTCTTGGCGACCCCCGGCCGGAACCCGTACGTGGGGCGCTCGTTTTCGTCGAGATCGACTTGCAAAAATTCGAGGTGCGGGACAGGCGGCTCCTCCTCGAGGTGCGTGGCCAGCGTGAGGAGGTGCGTGGTCAAGAAGACCGGCGATTTCAGCTCGGGAAGGAGCGAGATCACGAGCCGCGCGATCTCTTCGCCCTCGGAGGGGTTCGTCCCGGAACAGAGCTCGTCGAGCAGCACGAGCGAGCCGAACCCGAGCTCCTCGAAGAGCCTGCGGATCCGGAGGAGCTCCATGCCGAGCTGCCCCTCCGGCTGATCGCTGCGCGCCTCCTCGATGAGCGAGACGAACATGCCGCCGAGTTGCGGCAAGACGGCGCGCTCGGCCGTGACGAAAAGCCCCGCCTGGCCGAGGAGCTGCGCGAGGCCGATCGACTGGAGCAGCCGCGTCTTGCCGCCCGAGTTCGGCCCCGTGACGATGACGACGGCGTCGCCGTGGGCCGTTCCGAGGTTCGAGGGGACGGGTTTTCCTTTGCCGGCGAGGAGGAGCGGGTTGTAGAGGCGATCGATGGTGAGCCCGGCCTCGCCGGGGGGGACGAGTTCGGCGAGGCAAACGGGCAAACCCTTGTCCCGCGCGAGGTCCGCGAGCCCGAGGCCGGCGAGGTAAAACTCCATGTCGCCGAGGAGCTGGACGAGGAGCGCGACGGGGCGTTCGAGACCGCTGAAGACGTCGTCGAGCAGGCGCTCGGTGACCTCGCCGGGCGTGACGCGATACCCGCGCAGGAAGAGGCGGAGGCGCGAGAAGAAGCGGGCGATCGCGGAGGTGTGGAGGGGATTGTCCTGGTTCTCGCGGATGCGGACGATCTGGAAGGTGCGCAAGGTGCCATCGACGCCGACGCGGACCCGAAGGTCGACGGTGCCGAGGTGGCGCTCGTGATCGAGGAGGGCTTCGAGGCGCTTGTACGCCTCGCTTTCCTTCACGGCGAGGCCGAACGCGCGGATCCGCGCGACGCCGGAGCTCGCGCCGTCGAACGCGCCGGCGAGGTCCTCGACGACCTCCTGCACGGACCGGAGGATTTCGAGGCGTCGATGCGTATCGCCGCCGCGGCGCGACCCGCCCTCGGAGCAGAAGGACGCGCGCAAGGTGACGAGGCGCTGGTAGACGCGCTCGAAGTCGCGGCGAAGCTCGGGCTTTCCGGAGAGCTCGGCGAGGATGCGCTGGCGGAAGGCGACGACGCGGAGGTCGCTCGGCGGCTCGGAGATGGCGCGGAGCAGGTAGGGCAAACAAGGCGTGACGGCCCGCCCGCCGATGCGGATGCGCAGGGCGCGGGTGACGAGGTCTTCGAGGAAGATGTCCCGCTCGAAGTCCTTGCGATCCCACGTCGAGGACGGGAGCGCGGCCACGGCGAGGACGCGCTCGAAGGCGTCGAGGGAGGTGCCGAGCGCGAACGCGAAGGCGAAGGTCTGGTGCAGCTCGTCGAGGTCGACGCGGACTTCGGCCTCTTCGCAAAGGAGGTCGGGGACGGGGACCGCGTCCGCGGCAAGAGGGGCCTTCGAGGTCATCGCGAGGGAGAGGGATGGTACCTCGGAGAGGCTTCCGCGATCGATGTTGTCACGAAACGCGTCCGTCGCCCCCTGATCCACCCGAAGCGCCATGACCGACATGAAGATCACCTCCGCTCGGGTGCTTGGAACCTCGGGGCAGGTTTTGTTCCCGGCTTGTGCGGGGTCCCCCCAAGATCCCGCAGCAAGCTCGGTGTGGTCCGCGGCGAGGACGACAGCGCGGACTCAGCAGGGCACGCCCTCGACCACGCAGGCGCTCATCGAGGTCGGGACGATTCGCGTGAGCTGGAAGGATGCGGCCGTCAAGAGCTCTCGAAATTCGGCCTCGGAGCGCTGCAGGCCTCCGGTGCAGACCAGCATGTTGACGTCGTTGGCCGTGGCGCCCTGCGCTTCGAGCGTCGGCTCGACGCGCCGCGGGTAAACCCCTTCCACGATCAAGAGCTTCGCATGCGCCGGCATGGCGCGGCGACACACCTTCAAGATCGCGCAAGCGTCGGCGTCGTTCCAGTCGTGGATCACGTGCTTGAGCATGTACGCATCCAGGCCTGCCGGGACGGCCTCGAAGAAACTCCCCGGCGCGAGGTCGATCCGGGGCCATAACGGGCTCGAAGCGAGCACGCCGCGGGCCCGTTCGAGAACCTCGGGGCGCTCGAACAACGTGCCGCGCAGCTTCGGATACGCGCTCAAGATCGCCGTCAAGAGCGTGCCGTTTCCTCCACCGATGTCGACGATCGTATTGAAGCTCGAGAAGTCGTAGGCGCTCGCGACCGCCGGCGCGGCGAGCGCGGTCCCGGCCTCCATCGCCTTGTCGAAGTTCGCTGCCGTCTCGGGATCCGCCGCGAAACGCGTGGTCCAATCAGCGTTCGGGTCGTCCTTCTTGAACGCAGGCTGGCCCGTGCGGACGCAGTACTCGAGCTCCCGCCAGCTCTCCTGGATGGGAGGGCCCGCGAACGTGGCGACGAGCGCCTTCATGGAACCCGGTACATCGGATCGGAGGAACTGACCCGCGGTCGTGAGCTCGAAGTTTCCCGCGTCGTCCTCGCGAAACACGTCGACGCTCGCGAGGAGACGCAGCACGCGCCGCAACGCCTGCGGTTGTGTCGACGTGGCGCTCGCCAGATCGTCCACGCTCCGCCGGCCCGCGGCGATCAGGTCTGCGACACCGAGCTTCGCGACCAAGGCGAGCGCGCTCGATCGATAGTGGCCCACCACGAGTTGGTAGATCGCCAAAGGCGGGGGCAATGCGGCGGGGGAGTGGCTTTCAGGCACCGTGGAACCTCCTGCAACGGGATGAACGGCTCGCGCCGCCAGTCCGCGCCGGCACCGTGCCGGCGACCAGCGAGCGCTCGCCGAGCCGTTTGCGCCACTGATGATAATGACTTTCATTTGCAACGCAAGTCGAGACACCCAGGCATCGAGCGGCGTTTCCGTGCTCGTGCCCTGCCTCACGGCGAGGCGCTCGGGATCGACGTCGTCACGAAATGCCTCCCCCGCCCGATGAGCCACCCGAACCGCCATGCCCGACATGCCGACCACCTCCGTCGCCCGGATCCTTGGAACCCTCGCGCTCGTCGCGCTCCCGGCTTGTGTGGGATCTGGAGGGGCGGCGGCCGGTGGGCCGGATCGAACGGTGGAAGAGATCGGGTCGGCCCGACCTGAGAGCGATGTTCACGAAGCGATTTTCACCGGGCCGACCGCTGTGTTTCTGGAAGCCGCTCCTGACGAACCCAGGTGGCCCGCTGGACCCAGGTCGAGCAAGTTACCGAGTGGGCTCTACAACCCGATGCCGGAGGGCGTGATCGCGGGGTACCGGGCCGACACCGGGCTCGATGTGATGGGGATCAAGAAGCCCGTGTACGCGATTGCATCGGGGTACGTCGATTACGCCGAGGCGGGGCACACGCTCTGGACCGGGCCGCGCGATACGCCGTATTGCGTGCGCATCGAGCTCGACACGCCCATTCCGTACGGAAACCGCAAGATCACGCACATCTATTATGCGCATCTCTCCGAGCTCGCGCACGTGCAGTCGGAGGGCGCGAAGCCGCGGACGCGGATCGAGGGGGGCGACCGGATCGGGACGTCCGGCGTGGCGAACGGGAGCTGGCACCTGCACCTCGGCTTCCTGCTGGACGGCGAGGTGGAGCAATCCTGGGGGACGTTCCTCTTCGAGGACGAGATCCGGAAGGTGATGGGCGATTATCGAAAAGGAGCGCGTTTGCCGAAGGAGTGAATCGTCAATAATAGAACCCGACGATCCCTTCTCCCTTCGACGACGCCTCCCGGACCCACTTGCGCGCGGCCACGATAGCGTCGTGCACGTAGTCCGTCTCCGCGCTGATGTGAATCTCGTCGAAACGCTTGTTTCCTGCCACCACCTGCTCCGGGCTCCAGTATCCGTGGCGCGGGAAATCGTCGGGGGGCGGGAACGTGCAGAGCGCCTTGCCGACGTAGAGATCGCTGATGGGCAAGGCCTCGTCGAGCCCCGATTTCTTCCAATCCTCCTCGACGGCCTCCATGAACTCCCACCGGATCGAGGAAAATGCATTGTTGTCGAGGTACCGGCCGAAGTGCTCGACGATCCGCGCGTAGGCATACGCATACATGAAGCCGTGCCCCTTCTCGGGGACCGTGCCCATGATCAAGGCCTTCACCGCGTCGAACGGCGTCGGCGCGCCACCCGCGATCTCGGAGTCGAACCAGTCCGCCTGCCGGGCCAGATCCGCCTTGAACCGGCCGCAGATCTGCCGGCGCAGCTTGTCGTCGCCGCTGCCGAAGACGGGCTTCAGTTTGTCGAATTTGACCGCATAGGCCATCACGCTGTAGCTCACTGGTTTCCTCCTACCGGATGCGGCCGCGCGCCGAGATCGGCCAAACCTCGACGAGTCGGTCGTCCTCGATCACGTGATAATGGTCGTGCAGGTTGATTGTCGTGTCGCAATGGCTTGGCACGAGCAGGACCCTGTCGCCGACCCGCAAATTGCTTCCCTGGTCGGCGAATTCGATCCGGCCGTGCTCGTCCCCCGCGAACACATACTGCGCGCCCTCGATGCCCCGCACCCGCGGCGGGCCGCTGTCGCTCGAGAGCGCCTTCATTCCTGCATCCACGATCACGTCCGTCGTCCGCGTCCGGCTCACGACCGTGGTCAGGACGAACAGCGCTTGCTCGAATCCCACGCCCTGCACCGTGCCGTAATGGTCGTCCATCACCACGTACGAGCCGGGCTGGATCTCGGTGATGCCCGGGGCTTCGAGGGCAAACGTCGACGTGCCCGTGCCGCCCGTCGAGACGATGTCGAGAGGAAAACCCGCGCCGCGGATGAGGTCCGCCGTGTCCGTGAGCTTTTCCATCGAGGCGCGCCAGTGTGCTTCGCGCTCGTCGCGGCTCTGCACGTGCTGCAAATGCCCCTCGTATCCCTGGAGCCCGACGAGCACGAGGCCCGGCATCGTCGCCACCTGCCGCGCGAGCGCGAGCGCCGGCTCCCCCGGCAAAACGCCCGTGCGCCGCTGCCCCACGTCCACATCGACGAGCACCGGGATCTTCTGCCCGACCCGCGTCGCGGCGTCGGAGATCGCCCGGGCCGCGCCCACGTCGTCCACGACCGTGAGGACGATGGCGTGCCGCGAGAGCGCGAGCAGCCGATCGATCTTCGTGCGCCCGACGATCGGCGTCGACACGAGCACCTCGGGGATCCCCGCGCGGATCATCACCTCGGCCTCGCCGAGCTTCGCCGCCGTCACGCCGATCGCGCCCGCCGCCATCTGCTTGTGCGCGAGCAGGGGGCATTTGTGGGTCTTCACGTGAGGGCGCAGGCGCACCGAGCCATGGATGAGCCGATCCGCCATCGCCCGGATGTTCCGCTCGGCCGCCGCGATGTCCAGGATCAGCGCGGGCGTGTCGATTTCGCCGACCGCCTGGCCTCTCGTCCATTCGAGCATGGTTGGTTCGTCCTCCTCACGTGCCGCTTTTGATCCCGAGCTACACCCCCATGTGCGCCGCGAGATCGAGGGTTCGCCTGTGCTCGGGAACGAGCTCGACGAAGCTCCGTCGATGCGCCGGCCGCGTGAGCAGAGCCGCGCGCTCCTCGATGCGCCGTCTCGCGATGGAGAGCGCGCGCCGCGCACCCTCGGTGTCCCCCGTCGCCGCGAGCGACTCGGCGAACGCGAGGCGCACGAGCCCCTCGCCCTCCTCGGCCGCGCCCCCACGCGCCGCGAGCGCGCTGATCGCCCTCTCCGCCATGTGCAGGGCTTCCGGCGTGCGACCCCGCAAGACCTCGACCATCGCGAGCACGCCTTGCGCGTAGGCGTGGAGGGGCATGCCCGCGAGCGCGTCCGCGGCCGCGCGCGCCTCGGCGTCGGCGATGTCGAGCTTGCGCGCATAGAGCGCGGCGATCGCGAGGTAGATCCGCGCGCCGGCTTCGAGCCTGCGGTTCCTCTGGAGGAGGGCGTCGCGGATGCTGCGCGAGAGGAGCGTCTGGGCCTCGTCGAGCCGGCCCGTGTGCGCCAGGGAGAAGCCGAGGTTCTGCTGGGCCGCGCTCACGATCTGCGAGAGCCCTTGCGCCTCGCCCGCTTCGAGCGCGGCGCGCGCGGCGAACTCGGCCTCGACGTAGGCGCCGATCGCGTTGAGCAGCGCGGCCTGGTTGCTTCGGTGGAGCGCGACGCTGCGCAGGTCGCCGATCTCCGTGAAGGCCTGGATGACCTGCTCCACCGCGGCGACCGCCCCGGCCGCGTCCCCCATCGTGTGCGCCCGCAGCGTGTCGGCCTCATGCAGGCGCGCGCGTGTGGACGGCTCGCGCCGCGCCTCCTCGTGCCCCGCGGCGATCTCGTGCAGGGACTCCGCGAGCTCGTGCCTCCCGAGCACGTACAACGCGGCCGCGACGCGCGCGCAGGCGGCGATCTGCGTCGGTCTCGGCGAGGTCCGCGGCGCGGAGACGACCTCGGAGAGCGCCGCCGCCACGGGCTCGAGCGTGCCCGGATCGCCGAGCGTCGTCGCGCACGAGGTGACCTCACTCGCGGCCGCACACCACGCGTCGGTGCCGCGCGGCAGGACCGTGAGCGCGTGCTCCGCTTTCCGCATCGCCTCGACGTTCTCGCCGCGCCATCGATGCGCCTCGGCCTGGATCACGAGCAGGCGACCGAGATCGTCGCCGAGCGCGCCGCAGTTGATCCCGCGCTCGGCAGAGGAGAGGGCCTTGCCGAGATCTCCGCCGAGGAGCGCTTGTTCGGCCGCGCGTGAGAAGTGCGTGATCGCTTTGTCGAGCTGGCCCGCGCGGAAGAGGTGCTCGGCGAGGCGCATCGGATCGGGCTCTCCGGCCGCCGTGAGCCGGCGCGCCGCGAGCTTGTGTCCGAGCACGCGGTCCTCGTCGGTGAGCATCGCGTACGCCGCCTCGCGCACGTAGGCGTGCCGGAACGAGTACATCTCCACGACGTTCTCGTGCCGCGTGAGGCTCACCTCGCGGAGCTCCAAGAGCTCGCGCGCGCAGAGCTCGCCGAGCAGCTCGGCCACGTCGCGCGTCTCCTCGCCGAGCAGCGCCGCCACGTCGCCCTCCGTGAACACGTCGCCGTAGACGCTCGCCGCGCGCAGGGCCCGCCGCGCGCGCGGATCGAGCTCTTCGAGCGTGCCTTGCACCATGGCGATCACGCTCTCCGGCAGCGCCTGATCGCGGCCGCGCGCGGCCGCGCGCACGAGCTCCTCCAGGAAAAACGCGTTCCCGCCCGCGCGCTCCACGATCTGCGTGATCACCGTGCTCTTCGCCCGTGGCCCGAGCGCCGCGCGCGCGAGCCTCTGGCTGTCGCCGTCCGCGAGCGGCGCGAGCGAGATCGTGAGCGGCCCGCGCGCGGTCCAGAGATCCGGGAACGTCCGCGCGAGCTCGGGCCGGCCGAGCGCGAGCACCACGAGCGGCAAGCGCTGCGCGAGCGCTGCGTCGACGAGGTTCAAGCTCGGAAGGTCCCCGAAATGCAGGTCTTCGAGCACGAGCAGCAGCGTGCTGGCGCGGCACTCGGCGACCACGAGCTCCTCGAACGATCGGCGGATCCGGTCGCCCAAGAGCGTCGCGTTGCGCCGCGCCGCGACGAGCCCCGGGCGGCCCTCGCCCTCGAAGGGCAAACCCGCGGCCTCGCCCAGAAACTCCGCCACGGACGCGGCGCGGATCGGATCGAGGTAGCGGCCGATGCGCGCCCGCAGCTTGCGCCGCGCGACCTCGAGCGGCTCGCCGGCCATCACGTTCGCCGCCCGCCGCAGCGTCCGCGCGAGGAGGCCAAAGGACGAGCCCGCCGCGATCGGATCCCCCTGGCCGATCCAGATCTCCACCGGCCGACCTCGCTCGCCGAGCCAGCGCAGGAGCTCGTACCGGAGGCGTGATTTGCCGATCCCGGCCTCGCCCGTGACGATCATCGCCCGCGGCACCCGCTCTCGCTCGGCCTCCTCGAAGATGCGCTGGATCGCGGAAAACTCCATCTCGCGGCCGACGCACGGCATGGGCTTGCCGAGCAGTGTCCGCGCGGGCTCGCCGACGTCGCGCTCGCCGAGCAGGAAGAGGCCTTGCTCGTCGCCGCTCACGTCGAAGCGCGCGCCGAGCAGGCCCGCCGTCACGTCGTCCACCGCGATCGCGTCGCGCGGCGCGCGCGAGAGCATGGGCAGGAAGGGCTCGATCGTCGAAGCCGCCGGCGCCTCGCCCGCGCTCTCCGCCGCGACGATCGCCGCGCGTTCACCGTCGACCCGATCGGCGAACGCGAGCGCGCATTTCGCGGCCCGCGAGGCCTCGTCCGTCGCGGCGCCCGAGCCGTGGAACGTCACGAGCTGGTGCCCGTCGAGCAGCTCGTCGACCGCGCCGCCGAACCCCGCGGCGACCTCCACGAGCGAGGTTTTTCCCGCGGAACCCGCGCCCGGCCCCTCTGGCAGACGCACGATGAGCACGCAGCGAACGCGCCTCTCGTGTGCCCCGAGCGCGCCGCCCGGCAGCGACGTGGCGGAGGTCGTGGTCTCGTCGAGGTCCGCTTCGAGCGCCCGCTCGATCTCCAGCGCGAGCGCGCCCGCGTTCGCCGGCCGCTCGGCGGGCGCGCGCGCGAGCATCCGCGCGAGCAGCGCTTCGAGCCACGGCGGCGCGTCGGGCCGCATCGTGCGTAGCCTCGGCGCGTCCTCGACGACCACACGCACGAGGTACGCGAGCGCGTCGCCGCCCTCGAAGAGCCGCTTGCCCGTGAGCGCGTGGAGCATCAAGCAGCCGAGGGCGAACACGTCGGCGCGCGCGTCGAGGTTTTGCGCGCCGCGCGCCTGCTCCGGCGCCATGTACCCCATCGACCCGAGCAAGACGCCCTTCTGCGTCAGCTCCTTGGCAGCCCCGCCGAGCCGCGCGATGCCGAAATCGATGATCTTCGGCCGCTCCAGATCGCCCTCGAGCAGGATCACGTTCCCGGGCTTCAGATCCCGATGCACGATCCCGCGCTCGTGCGCGACCGCGAGCGCCTCTGCGAGATGACGCAAAAGCCGCACGGCGCCGTCGATCGGCAGGGTTTGTCTTTGGATGCGCCGGTCGAGGCTCTGCCCCGAGGCCCACTCCATCGCGATGTAGGGGAAGCTCTCCTCGCGGCCGTGCGCGACGTACCGCACGATCCCGGGATGCTGGAGGGCGGCCATGATCTCCGCCTCGCGCTCGAAGCGCTCGATGTTCGCCGCTTCTTCTTCGAGCAGGACCTTGAGGGCGACGACCTCGCCCGTCGTGTGGTCGGTCGCGCGAAACACGCGGGCCATGCCGCCTTGGCCGACGACGCCTTCGACGACGAACCGTCCGTCGACAACCTGGCCCGGAAGCATGGGGCGCCAAGTATCCGCGCAAAGTTCGGCGCGGTCCATCCCCACGAAAGGGACGGGTATTCGTAGCGCGCGTCGAATTCTTGCTGGGAGCGTCCGGGACGCCCCCCGGCCCCGCGTGTCGCGAGGTCCGGGAGGGCAGGCGGGGAGGGTACGTCCTGTAAAACTACGGGTTGGCCGGCGGCGCGACGTGGATGCCGCAACGGTAGAACGTGCTCGCGACCTCGGCGTCCTGCGAGGCCGCCTCGACCTTGATCTTCAGGCTGGTGACGCCGGCCGGGATGTTCACGTCCTGGAGGAAGAGGTCCTTCGTCTCGCTCTCCGTGCCGATGCCGCCGGTGATCGGCATGTCGTTCGCGCCGAGCACCGAGACCTTGAGCCCACGCAGGCCCGAGCCCGAGCGCTGGCCGCCGCAGGCGACGCTGATCGTGGCCGAGCCGTCGGGCACGTCGACGGAGTAGTAATCGATGTCCGTCGGGGCCGCGTCGAGGTCGCCGTCGACGAAGTAGCTCGTCGTCGTGCCGTTCGGCGTGGCCTTCAGCGCCTCGGGCGTGTCGACGGCGTCGTTCGGCCCAGCCTCGAGCGCGTTCGAGCCCGTGCCGCCGTGGTTCACGAAGTAGAAATCGTTCTCCCCGGCCGTCGAACCAGCCTTGCGCGTCATGAAGAACAGGTAATCGGTCCCGAGCTCGCAAGGCACGGCGATCTGCGCGGGCGTCGCGGCCGCCGTCACGTCGACCTGCGCGAGCTTCTTCGTGGGATCCGCGGCCGTCGTCACGTACGCGATCACGCCCGACGTGGCCGTCGAGCCGCCGCCCGCGGTGCCGCCCGGATAGAAGTCGAAGTTGCAGACGGGGCGATCGCCCATGACCGTCACGGCGTCCGCCGGGACGTTGAAACTCCAGATGTCGACGTCCGCCGCGCTGCCGTAGCCGCCCCACTGGAGCGAGAGGTAATAGTTCCCGCTCTGCGGGTTCTTCGAATACTCGACGGCCGTGGCCTGTTCGGCCGCGTCGTTCGGCTCCGTCTCGGCCGCGATGCTCTCGAGCGACGCGTCGAGGATGCCCGCGCCGACCGCGTAGTCGTACGTGGTGATGTCGGCCGAGGGCGCGCAACCCGGCGCCCCGCCGACCCACACGTTGCATTCGGTGACCCGCATGCAGTACTCGTCGTCGTCCGACGCCGGAAGGATCGTGTAAAGCGCGCTGTCGTTGCTCGAACGCGGGAACGGATCGTCGTTCTCCGCGATCTGCACCCATTGCGCGCCCTGCTTCTTGTAAAGCGTGAGGACGAGATCCGGGTACGTGTTGTCGAATTCGTCCTGCGGGGGCTTCGCATCCGTCGAGAGGAGAATGGCTTGGCCCTTCGCGCCCTTGAATTTGTAGAAATCCTCGTCCGTATCGATCGGATCGAGCGTGTCCTGCAAACCGGGATCGTCGAGGAACAGCTCCGCCGCGGTATCGCAACTGATGTTCGAATCGGCGGGGGTCGAGCCGCCCGAGCCCGATTGCGCGACGCTCGACGAGCTCGAGCTCGACTGCGAAGCGCCGCCGGCGCCGCCCGACCCGCCTTCGCCGCCGGCGCCGGTGGGGTCCGACCCGCCACCACCGCAACCAACGCCGGCCGCGAGGACGGAAAGCCCGGAAGAAATGACGAGCCCAAGCAAAACGTTCCTGCGCATGAGACCTCCACGAGAGGTCCTGGGCGCGAGGGCTTGTCGCCGCGCTGCGCCGAGGACCGAAGAAGAACGATTCTTACTGCCCTCGGCCGGGCGCATCAAGGACGAAAAACCGCTTTCCACACGTGCGGTTCCGCTCGGAGTTCGATTTTCTGGGGAGTGGGATGCGACCGATACTTTCTTAACGCTCGACGGGCATTCCCATCACCCGGCGTACCTCGTCGAACGCGGCCGTGAAGCGTCCGTCCTTCCCACGTAACACGAGCGGCGGCTCGATTTCCGGGGCGCGAGCCGCGGCAGGGCGGCGCATTACATATATCGAAAAAAGTGGGTCCTTCCCCTCGCGCGGGACGATGTCGCGGTAGCGCTCGAGCACGAGTCCGGCGCCCGCGGCCGCGGCCTCGACACGCGGGCGCTGGCGTGAGGCGGCGCAGCCCACGAACGGCGCGTCCTCGGCGAGCAGGCGCGCCGCGGCGAGCGCGTAATCCTCCACGCCGCCACGCCATTCGAAGCGGCACGGGCCGCATTGCACTTTGCTCGACTCGATCCCCGTCCCCTTCGGCAGATACGGCGGCGTGCCCGTCACGAGCTCCGCGCCTTCGAGGCCCTCGGTCGTCGACGCCTCACGCAAGTCGCCGAAACGCACGGCGCACCGATCGTCGACGCCGTTCCAGGCGAGCGAGCGGCGCGCGAGGCCAAAGCTCACGTCCTGCGCCTCGACGCCCGTCACGCGCGCCTCCGGGAAGGCCCACGCGACGAAAAGGAGGACCGTGCCGATGCCGCAGCCGAGGTCGACGGCGCGGCGCGGGGGCGCGTGGCGCAACTGCTCGATTGCGTACCAGGCCGTGACGAGGTCGTCGGCCGACCAGCGGTGGCCGTCGACGCGCTGGAGAATGCGGAAATCACCGGCCAGGTAGCAGAGGTCCTCGCCGGGGCCGGGCCAGACGTCCTCGCGATCGGGCGTCCGCGGCTGCGGGCCCGGAGCGACCCAGCCGGCGGGGCGGCGCGCGGGGCGCACGATCCCCGAGGCCTTCGGGGCGAGCTGGTCCGAGTCGGATGCAGGCAGCATGGGGCCCTTGTCTACCACGAGGGCGCGGGGCGGCGCTATTCCAACGTCGCAGAAATGATCGGCCGGAGACGGACTCGATTGGGGTCGTCGATGCTACGGAGGGTCTCGGAGCGCGGGGCGAGTGGTGATACTCTCCCGCCTCGCCATGAAAACCTCTTCGATTCTTTCGGCGAGCCTTGCCCAGCACGTCGCGAAGCACATGTTCATGGCCGTCGTGAACGAGTGATCCAAAAGGAAAACCACCATGGCCGAGCTCGTTTCCCTCGCCGAAGATCTCTGGGCCGCGGAGCACCCCGTGAAGATGCCCGGCGGCGTCCGGATGGACACGCGGATGACCGTGGTGCGCCTGCCCGGGGAAAAGCTCTGGGTGCATTCACCCATTCCGATCGACGACACGCTCGCCGCCGAGCTCACGAAGCTCGGAAAGATCTCCTACCTCGTCGCGCCGAACCTGTATCACAACCTCTTCCTCGGCCGGGCTTCGGAGCGTTTCCCCGAGGCGCGGGTCTTCGCGCCGCCAGGGCTCGAGAAGAAAATTCCTTCGCTCCGCATCGACGAGGTGCTTTCCGCGGATACGCCCGCCACGTGGGCCGACGTCTTCACGCAGCGCCTCGTCGAGGGCGCGCCGCAGATGCAGGAGGTTGCGTTCCTTCACCGCCCGAGCAAGACGCTCGTCGTCTCGGATCTCCTGTTCAACATCGAGCGGCCCGAAGGACTCGCGACGAAGGTCGTGCTCACGATGATGGGCACGCGCGGCAAGCTCGCGCGGAGCCGGATGTGGAATTTCATCACGAAGGACAAGGCCGCGTGGAGGGCGTCGGTGCGCGAAGTGGTCGCGCTCGATTTCGATCGGCTGATCATGGCGCACGGCGAGGTCGTCGCCTCGGGCGCGAAGGCCCGCGTGAACGAGGCCCTCGGCCCGTACGTTTGAGCCCCAAGGAGACCATCGCATGACCGAGCTCGTATCCCTCGCCGAAGATCTCTGGGCCGCGGAGCACCCTCTGCGGTTCGCCGGCTTTGTCCGGATGAACGCGCGGATGACCGTGGCGCGCCTCCCGGGTGATGAGCTCTGGGTGCATTCGCCCATTCCGATCGACGATACGCTCGCCGCCGCGCTCGCGAAGCTCGGGCGCGTCGCGTACCTCGTCGCGCCGAACCGGTTTCACAACCTGTTCATCGGCGCCGCGTCGGCGCGTTTCCCGGAGGCGCGTGTCTTCAGCGCGCCGCGGGTCCAGGAGAAAATCCCCTCGGTCCGCATCGACGAGGTGTTATCCGAAAAGCCGCCCGCCGCGTGGGGCGGCGCCATCGATTTGCGGCACGTCGAGGGTGTCCCGATGGTGTCGGAGGTGGTGTTCCTGCACCACGCGAGCCGGACGCTCATCGTCTCCGACATCCTGTTCAACATCGAGAAGCCCGAGGGCCTCGTATCGAAGCTCGTCTACACGGCGCTCGGCACGAACCGAAAGCTCGCGATGGGCCGGGAGTGGCCGCTGATCGCGAAGGACCGCGCGGCGCTGCGCGCGTCGCTGCGCGGGGTGGCCGCGCTCGATTTCGATCGGCTGATCATGGCGCACGGCGAGGTCGTCGCCTCGGGCGCGAAAGACCGCGTGCAAGCGGCGTTATCGCCCTACGTCTGAGCCTCAGCGCGTCTCGCCGATCGTGCCGACCTGGAAGGGCCGTTTGCCCTTGGGCCAGCGGAGCTTCAGGAATTTCTCGCCGCCCTCGAACGTGATCTTCGCGCGGAGATCCGTGCCCTCGACGTAAGGCACGAGCAGCTTGCTCACGCCTTCCTCGGTGCTCGCTTTCGTCTGGGTTTGTCTGCGTCCCTTTTCGATGTCGAGGCCGGTGATCTTCACCTTGCCCTCGCAACGCATCCAGAACCAGCTCTCCAGGACCTTCGTCTTGCACCCGACCGCGCCCGAGCCCGTCACGAGCACCTCTTTTTCGGCAGCGAACGCCTCGTCCGCGGGCGCGGCGGAGATTCCCTCGACGTCGGGCAGGATCTTCGCGTCCTCCTCGGCCTGCGCCTTCGCGGCGGCCTCGGCTTTCGCGGCGGCTTCCGCCTTCGCGGCGGCGGCCATTTCCTCGCAGCGCGAGGTGTCGCGCGCCTCGAACGAGGGCCACGCGCCGCCATTGAAGAGCCGATCTTCGAGGCCACTCGCGCTCTCCGGCAGCTCGATGGTGAACGTCTCGTCTTTGATCCATTCGGGGTGCTCGAAAGGCCGGTACGTGAAGGCGGGCTTGGCCTTCGTCCCCGGGCGGAGCGAGATGACCACGGCGTCCGACGATTCAAGATCCGCGGCGGAAACCTCGTCGTCGGTCGCCATGCTGCCACCGCCGGGGAGCGCGCGATCGTACCGGCCGAGGTGCTTGTTGTTTTCGCGCCGGCCATTCTGCGGGCAGCCGATCATCACCCACTCGCGGACCTCGATCATCTTGCACGCCTCGACGAGATCCCCTTCGTCGTGGCCCTCCCAGCCGAGCTTCGCGATTGGCGCCTGGCACCATTCGATGGGCGTGGGGCGCGACGAGCGGACGATGTTCTTGGGCTTTTCGGACGCGGCCGCCGCGGTCGTCTCCGGCGCGGGCGCGGGCGCGGCTTCGCTCGGGGCGGGCGCGGCGACGGGCGTGGCGCTCGCGACGGCGGGCGCGGGGGGCGCCGGGTCTTTGCTGCAAGCCGCGAGAAGCAGGAGGGCCGCGGGGCCGAGGAGGCGAGGGGAGGAGGTCGCGCGTCGCATGAGGGTGGGTATTGTCGCAGAGAGTTGGCGCGCGTGTCGAGGTGCGCAGATGGATGGTTCTCGGGCGTCGTGATCGAGCGTAATCTCGTCGGGCGAATGAAAACGCATGAAGCTCGAATCGACGAGGCCCCGTGGCGCCCAGCGCGCGCGCTCGCGCATCCCGCGTGGTGGGTCGCGCTCGCCGTGCTCGCGGTGAACGATCACGTTTTGAAGGGCAGCAGCCTCGTCCCCGGGCTCGTGACGGGCAAGTTGAGCGACGCGGCAGGGCTGTTCCTCGCGCCCGCGCTGCTCGCGACGCTCGTCCGCGCGCGAAGGCGGCGCGCCGTGATCGGCTGTCACGTGGCCGTGGCCGTGGTGTTCGCGGCGCTCGAGCTCTCGGGAGGCCTCGCCGCGGCGTGGGACGCGGCGCTCGGCGCGCTCGGTTTGCCTTTCCAAACCTGGGCCGATCCGACGGATCTCTTCGCGCTTCCTTTCGTGGCGATCGGCTACCGGGTGCTCACGCCTTCGATGCGGGAGGTTCGAGCGGACAACCCGCGGCGTCCTCTGCGGCCGATCGAGCTCTTGGCGGCCGCCGTGGGGCTCGTGTTCTGCATGGCGACGTCGGTGGCGCGGCTCCATCAGGTGCGGCTGACGGGTCCGCGGGGCATGGTCCTCGCGGATGTGTTCGTGCACGTGCCTTCCGAGGAGCCGGAGATGCACGTGATGCTACGACGCCCGAAGGCCCCGCTCGATTGTGATGCCCTGCTTGCGGATCCGAGCCGGCTCCGGCCGGAAACGTTCGACGAGAAGCTCGCCGGCGTCGGGGTCGTGTTCGCGGGGGAAAACCAGGCGATCGCGCCGTCGGAGAAGTGGGGCGTCGAGCCCGAGCAGCGTTGCAACGCGGCGATGATCCGTGCGGAGAAGAGCGCGGTCTTCTCGTCGGCCGAGCTACCGTGGACCTATGTCCTCTGGGAGACGGGAAAGATTCCAATGCGGCCGATCCCCGCGACCCCCGAGAAAGGCGAGGCGCTGCCGGACGGGGCGCTCGTGCTGCGCGTGAAAAAGGGCGAGATCGAGCTCCGTCCGCAGGGACCGATATGGGTACGACGCGCGGACGGAGCTCGCTAGAGGGTCAAACCGATCCGTACATCGCGGCGAACGCCGCAGCTTCGCCCCGCAGCAGAATGTCGATGCGCGAGCTCGTGTTCGCGGAGGTGTGCAGCTTGCCATTGCGCACGTCGAGCACGGCGGGCACGTATTCGGGATGGCCCTCGCAGAGACCTCGTGAAAGAAGCGCGAGGATCACCGCGGTGCGGCGCGGCGTGAGCGGCTCGCTGCGGAAATAGAGCTTGATCAGGTGCGGTTTGCCCGAGATGACGAGCCCGAGCTCGGGGTTCACGTCGATCTCGAGCGCGCCGAGCGAGAGGCCCGCGCGCGCGGGCTCGAAGAAATTCATCGGGCCCTCGGCGAGGAACGCGCGATATCCGGCGACCACGAGCGGATAATGCTTCTGCCGCTTCTCGTCGTCCTGCGCGCGCGCGACGTCCGAAAGCGTGGAGGCCGGCAGGCCGTTCTTGTGCATCTCGACGATGGCTTCCCGGATCGGACGATAAAAGTCCGTGCTGAGCTCGTCCTTGCGCTCCTTGTACTCGCGCACGCCGGTGAGCTTGGGCGTCCCAGATTTCAGAACGAAATCGACGAAGTACGTCAGCGAGACCTTGTCCATCGGATCCTCCTGGGCCGCGGAGGCGCTCTCGGCCATCACCGTCGCGCGCCGTCCGTGTCGTTTCCAGATGATAACACGGAACCTCCGTCCGTCACGGTTTTTCATCTTATGCCGTGATGAACAATGTCCGGGCCGTTTCGAGGACGAAAAATGTCCTACCGATTGTCCTTGTCGAACTCGGGGTAGAGCAGGTGGGGCTTGCGGCGCTCCGAAAAAGCCTTGAGATCCTGCTCGTAGAGCGCGACGAGCTTCGGGAGGTTGTCGCCGCGGACGAGCGCCTCGTGGACGCGGGCGCTGCCGAGCAGGGTGAGGACGCCGGAAGGTTTCCATTCCTCGGGAGAAAGCCTGCGCAAAGCGATCGCAATCGCGAGGCCCACGCGGACGGGCTCGATCTTCGCGGGATCGGTGACGTCGAGGGCGACGCCTTCGCACGGCACGCCGGCGTGGGTGCTCGACGTGGGGGTGAAGCGGACGGGCGAGAATCGCACGCCGGGGAGGCCGAAGCGCGAGAGCTCGGCGGCGAGGCGCGGGCCGGAGAGGAAGGGCGCGCCCACGCGCTCGAAGGGCTTTTCGGTGCCGCGCCCGACGCTGACGTTCGTCAATTCGAGCAGGCCCACGCCGGGATAGAGCAGGGCCTCGGTGACGCTGCGCAGATTGGGCGAGGGGTGGATCCAAGGGAGGCCAGTCTTGTCGAAGCGGAAGGAACGATCCCAGCCTTCGAGGGGCACGACGTGGAGATCGGCGCCGAGCTTCTTTTCGCCGTCGAAGAGCCGCGCGAGCTCGCCGACGGTCATGCCGTGACGCACGGGAATCGAATGGTACGCGACGAACGACGCGCGGCCGGGATCGACGAGCGGGCCCTCCACGACGATTCCGCCGAGCGGATTCGGCCGATCGAGCACGACGAAGCGGATGCGGCGTTTCGCGGCCTCTTCGAGCGCATACCCCATCGTGCTGATGTACGTGTAAAACCGGGTCCCCGCGTCCTGCACGTCGAAGACGAGGGTGTCGATGCCGGCGAGCATGGCGTCCGTGGGGCGGCGATCGGTGCCGTAGAGGCTATGGATGGGCAATCCCGTGCGGGCGTCTTTTCCGCCGGGGACGAGGGCATCCTTGTCGGCGCCGAGGCCGTGCTCGGGGCTGAAGATGGCTTTGAGCTCGAACGATTTCGAGGCGGCGAGGACGTCGATCGTGCGCTCGCCGCGCGCGTCCTTGCCCGTGTGATTCGTGATGAGGCCGATCTTGCGCCCGGCGAGGACACCTGCGCCGCGCGCTTCGAGGACATCGATGCCGACGCGGACGCGGGCGACGGGCGGGCTTTGGGGGATCACGGCCGCGGCATTCGCGACGTCGCGGCGCAGGCGCGTGGCGTCGCCTTTGCCGTCCGGATGGAGGCGGCTCGCGAGCAGGACGACGGCGTCGCCGCGGCGGACGTCGAGCCAGAAGGCCGTGCCCGTGAAGCCGGTATGCCCGACCCCGCCGAAGAGCGAGCCGAGGGCGAGGCTGCGGGAGGAAGGTTTGTCAGGGCTGCCTTCGGGGAGCGGCAAAGGCTCGAGCTCGGTCATGGCGCGGACCGAGGTCTCCGCGAGGATCCGGCGTCCGTCGAATTCGCCGCCGCCGAGGAGCATCCGGACGAACCGGCCGAGGTCGTCGGCGGTGGAGAAGAGCCCCGCATGCCCGGCCACGCCGCCGAGGGCGCGGGCGCGCGGGTCGTGGACCTCGCCGAGGAGCAGTTTGTCCGCGACGCGCTCGGTGGGCGCGGCACGCGCGCCGAGCCGAGGTTCGGGGCGGAAGGTGGTGTCCTTCATGCCGAGGGGCTCGAAGAGGTTTTTCCGGGCGAACTCGTCGAGGGGCTCGCCCGAAGCGCGACGGACGATTTCGGCGAGGAGGATATAGCCGAGGTCGCTGTAGACGTAGACCTCGCCGGGAGGGTGGAGGAGCTTGGTTTTCTGGATGCGGGCGAGGGCGCGGGCTTCGCCGTCGGCGTACGAGGTGATCGCGTCGCCGGCGGGGAGGCCGGAGGTGTGGAGCAGGAGGTGGCGGATGGTGATGCGTTCGCGATCGTCGCCGGTGAAATCGGGGAGCCATTTCTGCGCGGGGTCGTCGAGGCGCAGGGATTTTCGCTCGGCGAGGAGGAGGATGGAGCTCGCCGTGGCAATGGGCTTGGTGAGGCTGGCGAGGTCGAAGACGGTATCCGGGGCCATCGGCGAGGGGGAAGGTTCTTTCGCGCGGAGGCCGTAGGCTTTGTGGAGGACGACGTGGCGCGCTTTGACGACGAGGAGAACGGCGCCCGGGACTTCGCCGCGATCAATGGCGCCGCGGATGGCTGCGTCGAGGCGGGCTTCGGCGTCGGGGGGGAAGGTGGGGAGGGCGGGGGCGGAGGCGGGAAGGGTGGCGGATGCGGTTGCGGGAGCGGAAGCGGATGCGGATGCGGATGCGGTTGCGGATGCGGTTGCGGTTGTGGCCGTTCGGTTCTCGTCGGGGCGCGGAGGCTCCGCGCAGGCGGCGCACAGGGCGAGCGCGAGGGGGAGAGCTTCGAGGTTTCGCGCCGCGCTACCCATGTTCGGATGTTAGCATGTGCTCCCGCCTCGGTTATCCTCGCGAACACACCATGCCGATCCCTCCTCGCACGCTCCTCCTCCCCCGACGCCATTTCCTTCTCGGCTCCCTCTCCGCCCTCGCGCTTCCCTCCTGCGCCGGGCAGTGTGGCTCGCCCGGCGTGGTGACGCCCGAGGCCGCGCGGCCGACGATTCCGTTTGGCGTGCAGACCGGCGATCCCACGGCCTCGGGCGTCGTGCTCTGGAGCAAGACGGATCGGCCGGCGCGGCTTTTCGTGGAATGGGGGACCGACGAGCGGCTCAGCGATGCGAGGAAGCTCGAAGGGCCCGTGGCCACGGCGGAGAACGATTTCACGGCGCGCGTGGAGCTCACGGGGTTGCCGGCCGGGAAACGGATCCATTACCGCGTGGTCTTCGAGGCGGACGACGCGGGGCACGCGCGGAGCGAGCCCGCCGTGGGGTCGCTCCGCGCGCCGCCAGGGCCGGGGGAGGATGTGAAGATCGTTTGGTCGGGGGATACGGCGGGGCAAGGGTTCGGGATCGACGTGGATCGCGGCGGGATGAAGACGTACGCGTCGATCGCGCGGCTCGCGCCGGATCTGTTCATTCATTCGGGGGACAGGATCTACGCGGACAATCCCTTGCCGGAGGAGATCAAGCTGGACGATGGGTCCGTCTGGAAAAACCTCGTGACACCGGCGAAGTCGAAGGTGGCCGAGACGCTGGAGGAGTTCCGGGGGAATTTCGCGTACAACTTCCTCGACGAGCACGTGCGGCGGCTGCACGCGGCCGTGCCGACCATCGTGCAATGGGACGATCACGAGGTGCGCAACAACTGGTTCCCGGGGCAGGTCCTTTCGGATCCGCGGTACAAGGAGCGGCGGGCGTCGGTGCTCGCGGCGTTCGCGAAGCAGGCCATGTTCGAGTATGCGCCGATGCGGCAAGGGCCGGTTCATCGGGTGCTGTCGTACGGGCCGCGCGTGGATGTTTTCGTGCTCGATGCGCGGACCTTTCGGGGATCGAATGGACCGAATCGCGAGGAGAAGGAGCCCGCCGTCATCCTCGGGCAAGAGCAGATCGCGTGGCTGAAGGAGGCGCTCGCGCGGTCCGTGGCGACGTGGAAGATCATCGCCTGCGATCAGCCGATCGGGCTCGTGATTCCGGATGGACCCACGGCGCAGGAAGGGTTCGCGAACGGGGAGGGGCCGCCGCTCGGGCGGGAGCTGGAGATTGCTTCGATTCTGTCGTTTCTACAGGAGAAACGTATCCGGAACGTCCTGTGGATCACGGCGGACGTGCATTACGCAGCGGCGCACCATTATGATCCTTCGCGGGCGAAGTTCGCGAAGTTCGATCCGTTCTGGGAGCTCGTCGCCGGGCCGTTGCACGCAGGCACGTTCGGGCCAGCGCCGCTCGACGAGACGTTCGGGCCCGAGGTAAAATTTCAGAATCGAAAGCAGGGGGATCCGCCGGTCGGGCCTGCCGGGGGAAAACAGTCGTTCGGGGTGCTCGCGATCGACGGGAAAAGCGGGCAGCTCCGCGCGTCGCTGCACGATGGAGACGGCAGCGAGATGTGGGGCGTGGAGATCGAGGCGGTGAGCTGATTCTCGGGTTCTCTAAAGCGCCTTCCACCCGAACGTGACCGCGCCTTGCGGCAAGCGCGGCGGGTCGAGGGCGAGGATGTAATCGACGCGGCGGTTCTTCGCCTCGGCGACCTCGTCCCCCGTCTTGACGATCGGGCTGTGCTCGCCGAACCCTTCCCACGCGACCGGGATCTTCAGGCCGCGGCCGCGGAACCAGGCGGCGATCGCGCGCGCGCGCTTGCGCGAGAGCGTGAGGTTGTGCTCGGGGCTGCCCACCGTGTCGGTGTGGCCCGCGATGAAGAGCGAAATGCCCTTCAAATCCTGGTGTTTCGTGAGCGCGGCCTTGACCTTGTCGAGGCTCGCTTCGAGCTTCGGCACCTCGGAGTCGCGGATCTTGTCCGAGTCGGTCTCGAAGTTGACCTCCTCGTGGTCGATCTTCACGTTCCACGGCGTGATCGCCACGCCGACGTAGTTGCCCTCGGTGTCGTGACCCCAGACCTCGATGCGCGACACCGTTTCGGCACGGATCGGGCTCCAGTCGATCGCGAGCACCGTGCCCGGCGCCGCGCCGTCAAACGCCTTCGCCGCGTTCGCGAGGATCTTGCCGGATTCGCCGATGACCTGGAGCTCGACCTTGCAAGCCGCATGCGTGAGCTTGACCTCGAGCTTGTGGCCTTCGAGGTCGACGCGTGCTCGATCCACGCTGATCTCGAGCTTCTTTTTCGGGCCCGCAGCCGCGCCGGCCTTGGGCTGGCACGTGATCGACGGCGCCTTCGGGGCCTCCGCGAGCTCCGCCGGGGCGGGTTTGTCCGGGGTAGGTTCGGCCTTCGCCTCCTCGGGCGGAGGCGGCTTCGGGGCCTCGTCCGTGGGCGACGGCGCAGGGGGCGTGGAGGACGTGGCCTCGGCGGTGGGGGCCTCGGTCGGGGTTTCGGGGTTCGTCTGGGCGCCCGCGCCGCCGCAGCCGCAGGCGAGCGCCAGCAGCAAAAGGGGCGCGATCGACGAGGTTCGGAAGATCGCCATGGAGAACGTCTACCAAAACCCGGAGGGCGACTCCAGGCTTTCGTGACCGTCCCCGGCGGCGCGGATCACTTGGGCCAGCGGACGTCGAGGACGACGCGGCGGCCATTGCGGAAGAGCTCGAAGACGGCGCCGCCCTTTTCGCGGGAGGACGCGTAGCCGCTCAGCGCGCGGTCGGGGTTATCGATGCCGAATCCATTGATGGAGACGAGGACGTCGCCCGGCTGGACGCCCGCGAGGGATTCGATCGCGTCGGGGCCGAGGCGCGAGTAGCGCACACCGACGGTCTTTCCGCCCTGCTGGACGGGGCTGATGCGCGTGCGGAGGTCGTTGCCGCCGTCGAAGACGTTCTTGCCGAGGTTCGTCCGGACGAGGAAGATGTCGAGGCCCGCCTCGCGGAGCTTCTGGACCCGCGCGACCAAGGCGTCCGGATCGTGGACCTCGGGGCGGAGCGCGGCGAGCACGCTCGGGAGGGCCGGGACGTTCGTGTCGTCGAAGGAGGTCTCTTCGCGCGGCGGGGGCGGGGCGGGGAGCGCGGCGGTTTGCTTGGGCGGCGCGTGCGTCTTGGGTTTGCCCCTGGACTTCGCGCGGTGCTGTTCGGCGAGGAACGACCCGAGCATGGCGAGGTGCTGGCTCGTTTCGACGACGACGAGCGTATTGAACGACAGAATGCCCACGGAGAGGACGGCGAGCGCGACGGGCAGCCAGCGCAGGACCGCCGTCGCGCGTCGCGGGGCGGGTTTTTCGGCGCTCGCGCGCGCGACGACGCGGCAAGCTTTGCGGAGGCAAGGGTCGCAGGCTTCGGCGCCCGCGCCGCTGGGGACGAACGGCTCTTCGCAAAGCGCGCAGATGTGTGCTTGCTCGACGTGAGGACCAGCGCAAGTGGGGCACGAGGGGGTGCGGTAAGGCTCGGACGACATGGAGCGGGGGGATATCAAGTTCGATGCCAGGCCGGGACGAGCGCGTTTTGCAGAGAGAACACACGTCCGGTGCGTCAGGATCGCGACAATCCGGCGCGAGACGCGGCGGCGCGCTGCCAAAATGACAAGCGTTTCTGGAGCGGCAGGATTCCGACCGTGGAGGGCGTTTCGACGGAATTGACGCGTTCTGCCCCGCGCGGTAGTCGTTCGGGATGGAGCTTCTCCCGGTCGACAAGGCCGAAACCACGACGACGGCGCGAGCGACGATGCGGGTGTGGCGGCCCGCACGGCGGGTGCTGGTGACGCGGGTGACGGGTTACCTCGACGATCAGTGCGCGACGTTGATCGAGGCGGTGGCGCGCAGGGTCGCCGCCGAGGAGGGGCGCGTCATGGGCTTTCACGACTGGGAGGAGATGACCGACTACGACGCGCGGGCCCGCGCGCGGCTGACCGAGATGGCGCGCGACATGGGGAAAGGGAACGAGGGGGCCCATTTCCTCGTGCGGTCGAAGCTCGTGGCGCTCGGCATCCAGGCGGCGAGCGTGGTGATGTCGGGCGTGCGCGTGCACCATACCCGCGCGGACTTCGAGGCCGCGCTGCGCGAATGCATCCAGCAGCGAAGCCGCCCGGCGTGAGCTGCGCAAAGGCGTCGTGAGCCGATATGGGGGCGGAGGACGGCAAAAAAGGGAGGTCTCGAGGGCTTCGGGCCGCTCGAGGATCAATTCCAGGCGATCTTCGATGATTTCTTCCGCCGCCCGGCGGTGGATTCAGGGCAGGATCGTCGCATTCCGATGCTCGTGTCGCTGGAGGAGGCGGCCTCGGGCGCGAGCAAGGTGATCAAGGCGACGTTCGAGGCGCGCTGCGCGGCCTGCAAAGGGAGCGGCGTTTTTCAGAGCGCTCTGCCCGGCGTTTCGTGTCCCGTATGTCTGGGCAAACAGCGGGTTTTGCAGGAACGAACGCTGACGGTGAAGGTGCCGGCGGGGATCGACGACGGGCAGATCCTCAGGCTCGCGGGGCAGGGGGACGAGGCGTCGCTCGGCGTCGGGCGGCCCGGAGATTTGATGATCGAGGTGATCGTGGCGCCGCACCCGCGCCTGCGTCGCGAGGGCGTGGATCTGTTCGTCGAGGTGCGGATCGACGCGGAGACCGCGCGGCGCGGGGGGCGCGTGAAAGTGCCGGTGCTCGACGGCGAGCGGACGGTCATGGTGCCCCGAGGGACGGTGACCGGGGCCGAGCTGCGGCTCGCCGGGTTTGGCGCCGTGCGCCTCGGCGCCGAGGCCGTGCCCATTCCCGCGGAGGTAACGGCCGATCCCTATCGTTCACGGAGCGTCGGGGACCACCGCGGTGACCAGATTGTCACGTTCGTCGTGGGGGAGTCTTTCGTGGACGGGAAGGACGAGGCGTTCGAGGTGCGACAAGCCGCACGGAACACGGGGCTCTTTCGGACCGTGCTGCTCGCCGCGGCGCTGATCGCGGCGGTGATCGGGGCGCTCGTCCTCGGGCGCTAGCGTCACCGGGGATCCACACGCGCGAGCACGGAAACGGCGGGGCGGGACACGCGTTCGGGCGAGCCTGGAACGGCTTCCCTTCCGTGCGGGATCGGGGTACAGGGGGTGTACGCGGCGCGACGAGCGCCCAATCCTTGTCCGATATCATCGAAACAATACATCGCTCGCGGCGTCTGCCTGCGGGATCACCACGAAGATTCTGGCGTGGAGGAATCATGAAGCGCTCTGCTCGATATGCCACGGCTCTCATCACGCTGCTCGCCGGCTCCGCGGCGCGCGCGGGTGACATGGATCTGCCGAATTACCATGCGTACGACGACGCCCCCGCCGTCGCGGTGAGCCCACTGCAAAGCCTGCACGAGACCGGCGTCGGCGGCGTGACGGGCGTGGACGAGAAGCGCGGCGTGCCGACGTTTTTCTGGGCCCCGAAGGGCGGCTGGAAGGCGCCGGGCGCGCAGACGGCGACGCCCGCGGGGTCGGCGCGGCTCTACCTCGAGCACTACGCGTACCTCTACGGCGTCGGCAAGAAGGCGATCGACGCGGCCGTGCCCGTGGTGGTGAACGACGTGACGGGCGGGGGCATCATCGTGGTGTTCCGCCAGAACGTCGACGGGATCGAGGTCTTCCAGAACGACGTGAAGGTGCTGATGACGCAGAGCCGCGAGCTCGTGGCGATCGCCGGCAACCTGCACCCGTCGGCGACGCCGGGCATGAAGCGCGGCAAGAACTTCAAGCTCGATGCCTCCACGGCCGTCTCCCGCGCGTTCAACGATTTCTTCGCGACGAAGGTGCCCGCGAGCGCATTCAAGGACAAGAAGCAGCCCGAGCACGGTTATGCCTTCTACGACCTCGTCGATTCGCCCGAGACGGCGCACGTCGAGTTGACGCGCCCGGCGCGCATCAAGAAGGTCTATTTCCCGATGCCGGATCAGCTGGTGTCGGGGTATTACGTCGAGATCTGGGGCGGCCAGAAGGGCCTGCACAACGACGAGCTCTACGCGTACGTGATCGCCGCGGACGACGGGCGGTTGCTCATGCGCGCGGCTCGGACGAGCGACGCGGAGTTCAAGTACCGCGTCTGGTCCGACGGCGCGCCGAAGTACACGCCGACCGAGGGCCCGATGGCCGATTACGCGCCCCACCCGACGGGCACGCCCGACGGCTCGGCGCCGGCATTCATCGCACCGACCCTGGTCACGATGGACGGCTTCAACACGAATCCGCAAGGAACGTTCGATCCGTGGCTGCCCGTGGGCGCGGAGGAGACCTCGGGCAACAACGTCGACGCGTACGTCGATCACGAGGATCCGCAGGGCCTCTCCTCCGGTGAATATCGCGCCAACGTGACGGCGCCGGGCGTCTTCGATCGCGTCTACGATACGGCGCAGAACCCCGACGTCACGCAGGATCAGGTGAAGGCGGCGATCACGCAGCTCTTCTTCCTGAACAACTACCTGCACGATTACTGGTACGACTCGGGCTTCAACGAGCAGGCCGGCAATGCGCAGGTGAACAACTACGGCCGCGGCGGCCTCGGCAACGACGCGATCCTGGCCGAGGCGCAGGACGGCTTCCACAACGCGACGCCTTCGCTCGACAACGCGAACATGAGCACGCCGTCCGACGGCAGCCAGCCGCGAATGCAGATGTTCGTCTGGAGCGGCCCGCCGAACGCGAGCCTGACCGTGAACCCGGGCGGCGCGACGTATCCGACCGGCGTCGCGAGCTTCGGTCTGCAGACGTTCACCACGACGGCGGAGGTCGCGCTCGCGGTCGACAACTCCACGGACACGACGAACCAGACCCCCGGCACGTTCAATGACGCCTGCCAGCCCCTCGTGGGCAATTACGCCGGGAAGATCGTGATCGCGGATCGCGGCTCGTGCGATTTCAACCTGAAGGCGTCGAACATCGAGGCCGCGGGCGCGGTGGGCGGGATCATCGCGAACCACCTGGCGCCCGGCCTGCCGCCGAGCCCCATGGGCGAATCGACCCCGCCCATCACCGTCGGCATCGGCGTGCTCGGCGTCACGAAGGACGTGGGCACGGCGCTGAAGGCGGCCATCGCGGCCGGCAGCCCGATCACGGCCACGATCTCCCGCGCGGACAACACGAAGCGCGACGGCACGATCGACAACGGCGTGGCCGCGCATGAGTGGGGTCACTACATCCACAACCGCCTCGTCGCGGTGGGCTCGATCCAGGCCCGCGGCATGGGCGAGGGCTGGGGCGATACCGTGGCGCTCCACATGCTCATTCGCGAGGGCGATGATCCGAATGGCGTGTACGCGACAGCGGTGTACGGCGGCGCGACGTTCGGCGATAGCGCGTATTTCGGGATCCGGCGTTTCCCGTACACGACCGACTTCACGAAGAACGCGCTCACGTTCAAGCACATCCAGGCCGGCGAGGCGCTCCCGACCGGTATGCCCACGCAGCCGCTCGCCGCCGAGAACGAAGAGGTGCACAACACCGGCGAGATCTGGGCGACGATGGTGCTCGAGGGGTATGCGAAGCTCCTCGAGGACGCGTACTCGGCGACGCCGCGGCACACGTTCGACCAGGCCAAGCGCAAGATGGCCAATTACCTGACCGGCGGCATGCAGCTCGCCCCGGCGAACCCGACGTTCACCGAGCAGCGCGACGGCATCCTGGCGACGGCGATCGCGGCGAACGTGGAGGACTTCGAGGATCTCGCGACCGGCTTCGCCATCCGCGGCGCCGGCTCCTGCGCGATCTCGCCGCCGCGCAACTCCACCGACAACGTGGGCGTGACCGAGAGCTACGAGGCGGCGCCGCAGCCGGTGATTGTCTCTGTGAACATCGACGACAGCGTGCTGTCCTGCGACAACGACGGCGTCCTCGACAACAGCGAGATCGGCAAGGTCACCGTCGAGGTGCGCAATCAGGGCTGGGGGCCGCTCGTCGGCGGCACGGTCACGGTGAGCTCGACGAACCCGAACGTGTCGTTCCCGAACGGCGCGTCCGTGGCGCTGCCGGCGACGAACATCCTCGCCTCGAACACGACGACGCTGCAAATCGCGCTCGCGGATTCGGTCGCGGCAGTCACGGATCTGCAGCTCAAGGTCGATGTGGCCGCGCCCGGATCCTGCTCGCCGACGATCAGCAATTCGAGCGTGCGCAAGGCCCATTTCGACAGCATCCCGAACGTGGCGACGCAGGAGCTCTGGGAGAGCAACCTCGAGACGTGGACGGCGAAGAACGCGTCGGGCCCGAGCAACAAGTGGGCGCGGATCCGGCCGCTCGCCACGTCGTCGAACGTGCTCGCCCACGGCGAGGCGACCGCGGGCATCTCCGACGAGCGGTACGAGTCGCCGGACTTCGTGGTGGGCAATGGCAACGTGACGATGTCGCTCGTGCACCGCTACCAGTTCGAGCGGAGCGGGACGCCGGCCACGAACTGGGACGGCGGCATCATCGAGCTGAGCCAGGACGGCGGCCAGACCTGGGTCAACATCAACACGTACGCGAACCTCGGCGCGACCTACAATGGCACCATCGGCACCGCGGACGCCGGCAACCCGCTCGTAGGCCAGAAGGGCTTTACGGGGCAGAGCACGGGTTTCACGAACGGTGCGAACGTCACGACGAGCATCAACCTCGGCAATCAGTTCGCCGGCAAGACCATCAAGATCCGCTTCCGCATCGGCACGGACGAGGCGGTCGGGACGCAGGGGTGGTTCATCGAGAGCCTGACCGTCAACGGCCTCGCGGCCCCGCCGTTCGGGAGCATCGTGTCGGATCAGGGCACTTGCGACGATCCGAACCAGGCGCCGATCGCGATGGCCGGCCCGGATCAGATCGTGGCGAGCGGCGATACCGTGATGCTCGACGCGTCCGGGAGCTCGGATCCCGATAACGATCCGCTCACGTTCGGCTGGACGCAGCAGGTCGGTCCGGGCGTGACGCTGGGCGCGGCGAACAGCGCGCATACGGACTTCGTCGCGCCAAACGTCGCGACGGAGACGCTGCTCACGTTCCAGGTGGCCGTGAATGACGGTCAAGCGTCGGCGACGGATACGGTGGACGTGCTCGTGCAACCGCCGGCCGGGACGACCAGCTCGTCGAGCTCGACCGGTGTTGGCGGCATGGGCGGCGCCGGTGGTGCTGGCGGAATGGCTGGCGCCGGTGGAACGGGTGGCGCTGGCGGTGAAGGCGGCATGGGTACCGGCGGCATGGGCGGTGCTGGTGGCGCCGGTGGTGCCGGTGGCGTCGGCGGCACCGGTGGCGCTGGCGGCGAGGGCGGCGTCGGCGGCGGCATCAGCGCCGGTGGCGCTGGCGGCGAGGGTGGCGAGGGTGGCGAGGGTGGCGAGGGTGGCGAGGGTGGCGAGGGTGGCTCCGTCACCGCCGTCACCACGGTCACCACGGGCGCTGGTGGCGGCGGCGGCGATGAGCCGGTCGTCGTCGGCGGTTGCGGCTGCTCGGTGCCGGGCGACGAGGCGCCGGCGCGCGGCGTGGGCGCCGTGGGCGGCTTCCTCGCGATGGTGGGCGCCTTCATGGCCAAGCGCCGCCGCAGCAGCAAGCGGTCCTGAGACCCGAACGGCCGAGGCGCGAGCCCCTCGCGCCCCGGAAAACCCGCCCGCGTTCGTCCTCGCGACGGCGCGGGCGGCGCCTTTTTGTGGGTTACACGATTCCGCGTCGCATCAAGGCGCGGCCGGGCGGCGCGCGACGACCTCCAGCGCGCCCTCGAACGGCGCGCGCTGGGCCGCGAGGGCGCGGACGAGGTCGTTCATCGAGGGCAGGTCGTCGGCGACGAAGACGAATCGATACACGCCGGGGCTTTTTTGCGTCGAATAGACGAAGGCGCGCGTGCGCCGGGCCTCGGCGGTGATGGCGGCGACGGCGGCGGCGCCGATCGTGCCCTCGAAGCGGGCGAGGTCGGCAACCTCGGCGTGTGTCACGAAAAACGCGCCGCCCCAGTGCGGGCGCGAGGCGAAGAGGTTCAGGGTTTCGGGGGCGCGCATGGCGTCGGAGGCGGTGGAGCCGCCGAGCGAGGAGGCCATCGCGGCGCCGTCGAAGGCGTGGAAGGCCGGCCATAAGCCGGGGGCGACGACGGCGACGAGGGGCCGGGCGTGCGCGAGGGGCGGCAGGCCGTCGGGGAAGGCTTTGTGGACGGCGGCGAGGAAACCGGGGGCGAAGCCGGGGTCGTGCAGGCTCTTTCCTTCGGCGAGGCGGGCGTCGAGGAAGGGGAGCACGGCCTTGGCGACGCGGTCGATCGTGGGCTCGGCATAAAGGCCCATCGGCGCTTCGAGCTTTCTGGACAAACCCGGCGGATCGAGGCGCCCCATGGCCTTCGCGGTGCCGAGCGCGGTGGCGAGGGCTTCGTCGAGGACCGCATACGAGGCCGGGGCGAGCGGGTCGTTCGTCTCGACGAACGATCGGGAGAGGGCGGCGAGGCGCTCGTCGGTCGCGGCGGCGTGCAGGTGGTGGAGCATTTCGTGGACGACGACGGGGGCGCGGTCCTCGGGTTTTGCGCCGGCGGGCATCTCGATGACGGCATGGCCGCCGATCTGGCGGGCGGTGTCGACCGAGCGGTGGGCCGGGCGGGCCATGAGGTGGAAATGGAGCGGGGTGCCCTCGGGGAGGTCGGCCTTGTAAAACCCGACGAGCGCCTCGACGTGGCCCGTGAGTCCCTCGCGCTGGAAGAGGGCGGCGAGCTTCTCGGCGGATTCTTCGCAATGGGCGCGGCCCTCGCGTTCCCAGTATCGATCGAATCGAGGGCGGAAATGGTCGACGAGGGTCTGGGCGCGCTGCGCGTCGGTGGGTGTGGTGACGAGGCCGAGGTAACGGACGTGCTCGTCGGGCGTGCGAGCGACGAGGCCGGCGATGGAGAGGCGCGCGGCGACGGTGCGATCGGCGTGGGGCAAGGGGAGGGGCGCGGCGGGGGCGGGGGAGCGGAGCTCGATGCGGCCGTTCCAGGATTCGCGGATCTTGCGGAAGGCTTCGAGGGTGCGGCGATCCGTGTCGTCCCAGCCGAGATCGTCCTGCCAGAGGGCCTCGTACGCGGCGCGGGAGCAAGGGTGCCGGCCGGCCATGCAATCGAGCTGGTAGACGAGGTTCGGGAGGGGATCGGCGTGGAAGACGAGGCGGAGCTTCGTGCCGCGGGCTTCCCGCTCGAACGAGGAGCTTTGCGTGGCCGCGGGCTTCATGGCGTCCGCGGCGGGCTCGGGCGCGAGGAGCGGGGCGTTCGCTTGCGAATCGGACTTCGGCGTGGGGGAGCACGCGGCGAAGCCGAGGAGGGCGAAGCGGGCGAGGGACCGGGGCGCGAATCGAGGGGCCGAGGGGAAGGCCATGTGGCCGTGAGCGTGGATCGAATCGAGCAGGCGCGCTCGCGCCTTGGAGCGGCTTTTGCGTGTGGAAATGGCGAATGCCTCACCGTGTTACCATGATGTCGTGAAAATGGTGTTCACGGGATTCGAGCTTTCCGTGGTAGGGTGATCTCAGAAAGGGGATCCTTGCCATGATCAAGATTCGATCTTTTCTTCCCGTCGCGCTCGTTGTGGGGATGGCGACGCTCTCGGCGGCTTGCACGGACGAGGGAGAGAACGGCTCCGGAGGCAACGGGGGAGCAGGCGCGACCGGTGGCACGGGCGGTACGGGCGGCACCGGTGGAATGGGCGGCACGGGCGGAATGGGCGGGGCCGGGGGAATGGGCGGCGCGGGTGGAATGGGCGGCGTCGGCGGGATGGGCGGCGCGGGAGGCGCGATGGCCGCGCCGGACCTGGATTCGAATCTGATGTGGTACGGCCAGAACCGCGAAGCGCTCGACAAGATGATCGACGAGGTCGGGGTGAACAGCGCGTCGTACGATCCGGCGCAGAAGCCCGTCGCGATTTTCGACTGGGACAACACGGTCATCAAGAACGACGTGGGGGATCTCGTGTTCTTCTGGCTCGTGAAGAACGACAAGATCATGCAGCCGCCGAACAAGGATTGGCGCACGACGAGCCGTTTCCTGACGAATGACGCGCGGAACGCGCTGAACCAGGCGTGCGGAGCGCTGGTCGACGCGGGGATGCCGCTGCCAACGAGCACGAACGCGGAATGCGCGGACGAGATCCTCGCGGTGTATACGACGGGGAAGACGGTGGACGCGAAGGCGGCGTTCGAGGCGTGGAACTATCGCACGATGGAGCCTGCGTACGCCTGGGCCGCAGAGGTGCAGGCGGGATACACGCCGGCCGAGATGAAGGCATTCGCGAACACGGCGATCGAAGAGGGGCTCGCCGCGGCGGAGGGGACGAAGCAGACGATCGGGACGACGTCGGTCAATGCGTACGTGCGGATCTACGAGCAAATCAACGATCTGATCGACGTGATGCAGAAGAATGGGCTCGACGTGTGGGTGATTTCAGCATCGCCGCAGCCGAACGTGGAGGCGTTCGCGGAGCGCGTGAACGTGGGCGCGGATCACGTGATCGCGATCCGGAACCTGCTCGACGGGGCCGGGAAGCTGACGTACGACTTCGAGGGATGCGGATCGGTCGTGGATGGGTCGGGGAACGGCGCGAATCCCGTCGGCAATACGATGATCACGTACATCGAGGGCAAACGCTGCTGGATGAACAAGGTGATCTACGGGGTGACCGGGGCCGACGCGGAGAAGCCGAACGCGGACATGAAGAAGCGGCCGGTGTTCGGCGCGGGCGACTCGGATACGGACATCTCGTTCCTGCACGACGCGACGGTGCTGAAGCTCGCGGTGAACCGCAACAAGAACGAGCTCATGTGCAACGCATACGCGAACTACATGAACAAGTGGCTCGTGAACCCGATGTTCATCCTCCCAAACCCGCAGAAAGCCGCGCCGTACCCGTGTGCGACGACGGGCTGCAAGGACGCGTCGGGCGCCTCCGTTTCGTGCGTGAACGAGGTGGGTGAGGGGATCCCGGATCAGATGGATACGGTGTTCTGATCGCGGAAACGAAAAGGGAGGGCTCCGCGCGGGGCCCTCCCCGGGTGTTCACGGGTTCCGGACGCAACGAAAGCCGAGCCCGGGGACCTCGTAGGTGTGAATGGCGGCGCCGCGGAAGGCGGTCTGGATGCCGAGGTTCGATCGATTCCAGCCGCCGCCACGCACGACGTGCACGAGCACGCCGGGCTTTTGCACGTGGGGATCCGTGACGGCGTCGGCGCCATATTTGGCATAGGTGTCGTCGCACCACTCCCAGACGTTGCCCGCGAGGTCGTGGAGCGTGCCGGTGGGCCAGATGCGGTCGCGCCCTGGAGCGGCTTTGGGCGTGTGGAGTGCGTGTGGAAATAGGGAATGGTTCAGCGTGTTACCACGATGTAAATAAAATTACGTTCACCGGATTCGAGCTTTCTGGCGCGGGATGACCTCTTGGGGGAGTGGGCGCGACCAGCTGCACGAACACATATCAATTGTTCAGTGTTGTGGCGCATGTCTGTTCCATACTATAGTTCCTTGCCTCTCTGCGAGGGCGTAGTGCTAGGTGGCACGGGGCGCAGCGCAGCCAGGTGCGGTCAGGATGATCGATAGCAGAGGACGAGGTGAATCATGCCTTCGAGCAAGATCGACGCGATGATGTTCACGGTTCTCATCGGAATGGTGTCGGCAGGCTGCATCGCCGAGGACGGCTCCGTCCAAGACGAGTATGCGATGCGTGCAGAGGAAGAGGTCGAGGCGGTTGAGGAGGCCGCGCAGGCGCTCGATACATGCACGACGACCGGCGGCGGCACCTGGGGAAACATCATTACCCTCTGCAGGACGTCGAACAACAGCCTCTACGTCAAGAAACGCGACGGTGGGGCGTTTACGTCTTCGGGGACGATGAAGCTCAAGACGTGGTTGGGTACCATCGACACGAGGCCCGTATACGTCGGACAAAAGGAGGTCTGGTTCGGCCCCCCGGGGCCGGGATGGTATTCTGCTCTCTACGAGTCTAATGCGCCCGGGACGGCTTATACGGGCGAGATTCAGGTCCAGTAATGATCGTCTGCCCAGCGCCGCTACCCAAGCGGCGCTGGGCGGGTGGGATCAGTCGAGGCCGAGGCGCGCGCGGGCGTCGGCGTACGCGTCGCTCACCGAGAACACGATGAGCTCGCGGGCCTCGGCATTGCGACCGATCCAGGTGAGGCGCTCCTTGCCGGACGCCGGAGGCTGGTTCGTGTGGCCGCCAGCCCAGGCAATGCCCGTGAGCGCGATGTTGGGATCACCGACCGCGAGCAAGCCCGCGCGCGCACGACGGTGCTGAAGCTCGCGGTGAACCGCAACAAGAACGAGCTCATGTGCAACGCATACGCGAACTACATGAACAAGTGGCTCGTGACCCCGATGTTCATCCTGCCAAACCCGCAGAAAGCCGCGCCGTACCCGTGTGCGACGACGGGCTGCAAGGACGCGTCGGGCGCCTCCGTTTCGTGCGTGAACGAGGTGGGTGAGGGGATCCCGGATCAGATGGATACGGTGTTCTGATCGCGGAAACGAAAAGGGAGGGCTCCGCGCGGGGCCCTCCCCGGGTGTTCACGGGTTCCGGACGCAACGAAAGCCGAGCCCGGGGACCTCGTAGGTGTGAATGGCGGCGCCGCGGAAGGCGGTCTGGATGCCGAGGTTCGATCGATTCCAGCCGCCGCCACGCACGACGTGCACGAGCACGCCGGGCTTTTGCACATGGGGATCCGTGACGGCGTCGGCGCCATATTTGGCATAGGTGTCGTCGCACCACTCCCAGACGTTGCCCGCGAGGTCGTGGAGCGTGCCGGTGGGCCAGCTTCGCGCGCCCTTCGGATGCGAACGCACGGGCGAGGTGCCACCGCCGTGGCAGCCGGAGTCGCCTCCGGGCGAGACGAGGACACCAATGGTGAAATCGGCGTGCTCGCAGGTGGGTTCGTCGTTGCCCCAGGGCCATTTGCGTCCGTCGCCGCCGGTCGCCGCCCATTCCCATTGCGCCTCGGTGGGGAGGTCTTTGCCTTGGGCCTTGCAATACTTCTTGGCCTTGTCCCAGGAGACCTCGTTGGCGGGGTGATCGGGGCGGCGCGGATAGTTCGCAAAGACTTCGAGGGTCTTCGGCGGGTCGCAGGTCTTTTCGTCGACGCATGGTTTCATGGCGGCGACGGTGACCTCGGTCTCGTCCATGCAAAACGGGCGCGTGAGGACGACGCGGTGCGGGCGATCGGAGTCGGGCTGGTGTCCCTTGCGGAGGCGGCGCGCGCCGCCATTCAAGGTAAAACCTTTGCCCATGACGAATCCGTCAGGGCCGGTTTTCGGGATGTAAACCTCGCCCGCAGGGCAATGCGGGACACACGCGCCCGTGGCCTCGTCGCAGCGCTCGATCGAGGCGCAGGTGACGCCAGCGCAGCGGGAAGGTTCGGGCGGGGGCGCGGCCGAGGGGAGGGGCGTGGGCGCCGGCGGCGGAGATGCCGCAGACGCGGGTGGGGTGGGCGCGGGGGAGGCGTCCGGGGAGGAGCAGGCGGCGGCCCCGAGGAGGAGGGCCGCCGCAGAGGAGAGCAGGCGCGAGGCCAAGCGAGGGCGGGTGGGATCAGTCGAGGCCGAGGCGCGCGCGGGCATCGGCGTACGCGTCGCTCACCGAGAAGACGATGAGCTCGCGGGCCTCGGCATTGCGACCGATCCAGGTGAGGCGCTCCTTGCCGGACGCCGGAGGCTGGTTCGTGTGGCCGCCAGCCCAGGCAATGCCCGTGAGCGCGATGTTGGGATCACCGACCGCGAGCAAGCCCGCGCGCGCACCCCAGCCGTTCACCGCGGTGTTGAGGGTCGAGGCGCGGTTGCCGATGTTGGCGATGACGTCGGTCGCGAGCGTGCGCACCTGCGGATCGAGGCTCGCCGGGAGCGCCTTGGCGACGCGCGCCGACGCATCGTTGAGCTTGGCCGGGTCGACACCTTGCGGGGCAAACCCGGGGCTCAGCGCCTTGAGGTACGCGGCGAGCAGCGGCCAGAGGTCGATCGGCGCGGTGCGCGCGAAGGCCGTGGCATTCGCCTGGACGACCTTGAGCGCGCGGTGAACGAGGAACGTGCGGACAGCCTCGTTCGTCGCGGCCACGAGCGGCGCGCCGAGCACGATCGTCGGTGGATGCGCGCTCGCTGCGACGCACACCGAGCCGAGCGTGGACGACTGCAGCACCTTGAGATCCTCGATCCCGTAGGCGCGTGCGAGCTCCTTGATCTCCTCGGCGAGGTGCGCCTGCGGGGGCGGGAAGGGCGTCGCGCGGACCGACGTGACGTCGAACGGCACGGCCGTGTCGAGCATCGGCCCAGTGCGCTGCAGGAGGTCGCGGAACGCAGGCGTCATCACGTCGGGCGCGACCAGCTCGTCGAGCGAGAGGTCGCCGGCCGCCACGCCCGCGCCCGGAAGATCGACCGCGCCGCCGTCGAGGGCCGCCACGCTGCCACGCGCGATGCGCGCGACCTCGGGCCTTCCGCGTAGATCGGCGACGGTGGCGACGGTGCTGAAGAGGTACGGCTCGAAGCGGCCGGTGCCGAGCGCGCGGCGCGCGTCGGCGACGGCACGATCGAGCAGGACGTTCGCAGCCTGCGCCTGATCGGTGCGCTGGTAGAAGCTCGCGAGCGCGCCGAGCGCGACGTCGTCCTTGGGCCAGGTCTTGCGCGCCTGGAGCAAGGTCTGCTCGGCCTTCTTGAGGTCGCCCATCGCCTCGTAGATCTCGGCGAGCTGCGTCGTGCGACGGCACTTCGCCTCGGGCTCCTCGACGTTGTTGATGAGGATCGTCTGCTGCTCGAGGGCCTTCGCCGTGTCGCCGAGGTTCTTGTAGAGGTCGACGAGGCGCTCACGCGCGGGCTCGTTGTTCGCGAAGCGCTTCAAGACCTCCTGGTAGGAGAGCTCGGCGCGCTCGGCGTTCGGCAACGGTCCGTTGTAGAGGTCGCCGAGGCGCATGTAGAGCTCGGCCTGGCGCTCGGGCTCCGCGACGAGGCGCGCGAGCCGGATCCAGGCCTGCTCCGCGCCGCCCCAGTCGTCTTCCCTCGCGCAGACGTCGGCAAACGCCGTCAGAGCCTCGACGTGGTCGGGGTTCTGATCGAGCGCCGCCGCGAGAGCCTGCTTCGCCGCCGCCGCGTCGCCGACGTCGGCGAGCGCGCGGCCACGCAGGACCTCCATCTCGACACGCTCGGCCGGATCGGTGACGGCGTCGAGGCGACGTTCGAGGAGCGCGGCGAGCTCGGCCCGCGCGCCACTCGCGACGTAGATCGCCTGTAAGCGCTGGAAGACGTCGAGGTACGAGGGATCAACCGCGAAGACGCTCTCGAAGGCGCCACGCGCGCGCTCGGTCTCGCTCGTCTTGTCGGCCCAGAGGACCGCGGCGAGGTAGAGGTTGCGCACGCGCTCCTCGGCCGTCGCGCTGGTCTGCGCGGCAGCTTCGAGCGTGGTCGCAGCCCCGACGAAGTCGCCGCTCTGCTCGAGGGCGCGGGCACGTTCGAGGTGCACCACGAGGTGACCAGGCACGAGCTCGATCGCCTTTTCGAGGAGCTCGCGGGCCTTCTCGGTTTGCCCCGCACGCGTCGCGGACTCGGCAGCGCGCAGCGAGAGCGTGGCGATCTCGGAGGCGCGCTCGGTGCGGTTCGCGAGCTCGAGGTCGGCTTCGAGCGCCGTCGCCTCGTCGCCGCGCGCGCGAGCATGCGCCGCCGTTTGGCGGAGCGCCCAGAGCCCGCGAGGCTCGTTGCGATAGGCGATCTCGACCGGCTCGCGCGTCTCGTCCCAGCCGTGGATGCGGAGGCGGAGGCGCGCGGAGAGGTGCGCATGCGCGATGGCCTCGGGGCCTTCGAGCGTCCTCGCGAGCGTGAAGACGACCGGCTCGAGCTCCTCGTCGCGGCCGCCCGCGATGAGGGCGCTCGCCACGCGGCGGAGCGTCGGCAGGTGCGTAGGCGTCTCTTCGAGGATCGTGCGGCGCCAGAGCAGGCCGCTCGCCGCGTCGCCACGGCCGATCTCGTCGAGCTCGGCGAGGCGCTCGTACGCCTGGAGCCGCTCGACGGAATCCTCCGTCGCGCGGGCGTACTGCAAGAGGCCGTCGACGAGATCACTCGTGCCATGGCCCGCGAGCGCGGCGCGGTACGCGCAGAGCGGCGCGAGGAGCGTCTCGCCCGCGGCGATGGCTTGCCGCGAGAGGGCCGCGGCCTTCTCGAGGTCGCCGTCGCGCTCGTACTCGAGCGCGGCTTCGAGCGAGAAGCGCGCGGCGTCGGAGCCCGTGGAGGCAGCCGCGCGCTCGGCACGCCAGGCCGCGCGATCCGCGGGGCGCTCCGGCGAGAGGCGCTCGTAGAGCTCGCGCAGGCCGATGTCGTCGGGACGCGCCGTGAGCGCCTGCGCGAGCAGGCCCGCCGCATGCGCCGCGCCTTCCGGCGTGATGAGGGCTTCGCGCACGAAGTCGCGGGCCTGCTCGATCGGATCCTCGCTCGCCTGACGGCGGAGGTGGAGCCACTCGATGAGGCCGTCGCGATCGCCCACGCCGCGCGCCGTGCGCTCGCCGAGGTGCACGGAGAGCGGGAGGCGCGCGTCGATCTCGGCCGCGCCGCGGAGGAGTTTGTCGCGTTCGTCGTCGATCGAGGTGTCGGGGACCTCGACCTCGAGCAAGCGGATCGCCGCCTCCGTGAGCAAGAGCGCGGCGCGCGTGCCAGGCTCGATCGACTGCGCGAGGCCGGCGAGGACACTCGAAGCGGTCGCGGCGTCGGCGCCCGTCGCGCGAGCGCGCGTGGCGCCTTCGTGGGCCGGATCCGATTGGCGCGCGCGATCGTACCCTTCGGCCGCGAGCTCCGCGTCGCCCGCGAGCTCGGCGAGGAGCGCGCTCGCCAGCGCGCTGTCGCGATCCCCGTCCTCTGCACCGCGCCACGCGGCGACGGCGCGGGCGACGTTCGCGCCAGCCTTCGACTCGAGGTCGAGCTCGAGCTTGAGCGCGCGGCCCGTGCCGCTGTCGGCGGCGTGCTCGGTGTAGCCGAGGATCGCCGCCGCGAGGGCGTCGTTCTCGCCGAGGGGCTTGCCGTCGGGGCGAGCGTCGGCGAGGGCGCGGCCGAGCGCCGCGGAAGCACGCGCGCTCGGGCTGCCAGCGCCGATGACGCTGCTCGAAGACGCGTCGGTTTCGCGGGAGGCCGCGCTCGCCGCGGCGAGCAGCGGCGCGAGCTCGTCGTCGCCCGCGGCCGCGTCGACGGCCTGGTCGAAGAGCTCGCGCGAGCCTCCGGTGAGCGCCGTCAAGGAGAGGCGGTCGGCAGCCGAGAACGCGATCGTGTCGCTGCCCTCGACGGCCGCGCGCGCCGCGGCGGCGTCGCCGAGCTCGATCGCGCGGGCCGCGAGGGCGCGCCGCGCGTCGGCGTCGTGCGTGCCGTCGAGCGCGCCGCGCAGGGCCTCGATCGAGCCCGGACGCGTGTCCTTGCGCGCGGCCGCGAGCATGCCCGCGAGCCAGCCCGCGCCGCCCTTGAGGGAGGCGGTGCTGCGCAGGCGCCCGAGGCTCGACACCGCGAGGGACACGTCGCCCGCTTCGAGCGCGGCGCGCGCGCGGAGGAGCGCGTCGTACGCGGAGACGACACCGCGGATGCCACGCGGCACCACGCCGCGGTGGATCGCGACCTGCGTGAACGCGTCGCGCAGCGCCGAGAGCTCGCTCGTTTCCGGCGCGCGAACCTTCGTGAAGGCGTCGTCGGCGCTGCCGAGCGCCTCGGAGAAGCGCTGCACGTGCGGGCGCGGATCCGTGGGCAGCGAGCGCTGCGCGAGGTCCATGCGCTTCTGGGCGCCTTCCTCGTCCTCCTGGCGGATGCGCAGGACCTCGGCGCCGAGCACGGCGGCGTGGGCCCGCGCGGCCGGCGTCGGCGCGATGCGCGCCTCGGTGTCGAGCACCTCGATCGTGCCTTGCCAGTCCTGATCACGCGCGAGGAGCCCGCGGATCTGGCGATGCGCGAGCGGAGAGCTCGGCGCGAGCTCGCGCGCCTCGGCCGCGATCGCGCGCGCTGTCTGCTCCTCGCCCGCCATCGCGTAGATCTCGGACACCGCCACGAGCGCTCGCGCGCGCGCGGCCTTGTCCTCCATCGCCTCGGCTTCGGCGCGCAGCCACGCGGCCCGCTCGGCCCACGCGTCACGCTGCTGCGTGCGCACGAGGTGCGCGCTCGCGTCCTGCTCGTCGTCGAACGTGGGCGCTCCCGCGACGGGCGCGCGCTCGCGCCGCGACGGCGCGATCGGCACGTCGTCCTCGGCTTCCACCTCGGCCACGACCGCGGCCACCGGCGTCTCCACGACGGAAGGTCCCGCGGGCGTCACCGCGTCGTGGGCGCTCGTGTCCGCGGCCGGCAGCGTGTTCGTCTCGTCGACGAGGGCCTCCACGAGCCCGTCGTCCTCGGGCCTCGTGGGCAACTCGTGCCGCACGTCCTCCTTCATGCGCGCGGTCACCTCGCCGATCTCCGGCTCGCTGCCGGAGTTCCGCAGCGACGCCATCAGCTCGTCGGGCACGTGCGCCATGATGGTCGCAGCGTCGTCGTCGTCGTCTTCGATCGCGTCCTCTGCGAGGTCGATCTCGTCGTCTTGGGGCTCGCTCACGGGACCTTGATCCTTTGCTCCAGAGTCGTGGCTCACCGGACACCCATGCCGAGCTTCTTGCGCAGCTCGAGGTAGCTGGGGGAAAGCACGAACGAGAGAAGGCGACGCGAGCGCTCGCTCTCGGTGACCACCGAGCCGAGCTGATCCCGCGGCACGCTCACGATGTCGCTCAGAACGATCGAGACGTCGCCGGCGGCGATCACCGCCATGCGATCCAGGCTGCGACGCGCCGCGTTCGTCCACGCGCGTGCATCCTGCTTGCTCGACACGACCTTCTGGCAGACCTCGCCGATGCTCTTGCGGATCTTGCGCGAGATCTCCTTGTGCACCGCGCGCTGGATCTCGCCGTAGACCGCGTAGCCGGGGTTTTGGACCTTGATGTCGACCTCGTTGCACGCCGCGATGACCACGGACGCGACCGTGGCCTCGTCGCGCGTGCGGAGCGAGGTGATCCCGCGCCGCAGGGCGAAGACCGTGCGTGCGATGGCCGAGCGCGCCGCCGCGTCGAGCGGCGTCGTGATCCCGGGCCCGACGACGATCGCGGGCACCTCGCCGGCGACGCCGTGCACGCCCTTCGGCTCGGGGCCGCCCACGTAGAGCTCGAAGTCGCCCTCGAAGCCCACCGCGCCCATCCACTCGGCGACCGCCACGCGCAGCGGGTGGCCGCCGCGCGAGTCGATGCGCTCCTTCTTGCCGACGTTCAGCGAGCCGAGCGTCGGGCCGAGCGCGAGCGTCACCGTCTCGGCCATGAGCACGAAGAGCTCCGCGATCGGGCCGTTGTCCTCCGGATCGGCGATCTCGGCCATGGCCTTCGCGTCGAGCACGATCTGCGGCCGCGTCGCGACGCGACCGTCGATCCGTTTGAGCTCCGTCGAGATCGCGTCGTCGTCGCGACCGAGCGAGACGAGGCAGCCGAGCGTCGCCTGGCGGAGCGCCGCGTCCTGCCCGGCCTGCGCGATCTTCGCGAGCCGCTCGACGCGGTCGGCGTCGCACGGATCCTCGGAGAGCTTCTGCACGAGCACGTTCTTCGCGCGGCCGAGCAGGCGCTGACGGAGCGACGCCTCGTAGCTCGTGGTGAGCACGAGATCGAGCGCCTCGCCGTCGTCCGGCGACTCGTCGAGCAGCTTCACGACCGCGCTCTCGGCCTTGAGCGGATCGTTCTGCTTGTCGCGCCAGATGGCCATCGCGAGCCGCGCGGCCTCCATGCGACCCTCGCGCTTGTCGCGCTCCTGCATGAGCTGCTCGAGGATCGACGTCGCGCGCGACCACGCGCCCGTCTTCGCCGCGACGCGCGCGAGGCGCTCGCGCACGGGCGGCGTGGACAGGCCCGCCTCGTGGAGACCCACGAGCACCTTGAGCGCCTTCTCCGGGGCGTTCAGCTTGTTCTCGTAGATGTCCACCGCCGCGACGCCGGACATCAGCCGCTGCTGCGCCGGCGCCTCGCCGATGCCCGAGAGCCGACCGAGCAGGTCCGCCGCCTCGGCGAACTTGCCCATCGTGATCGAAATCTCGCCGGCGAGCGCGAGCGCGCCGACGTGATCGGGCTCGAGCATCGTGACGTTCTCGAGCGCCGACAGCGCGCCCTCGCGATCGCCCTTCTTGCGAAGCACGCGCGCGCGCTCCCAGAAGAGCTTGCCGATTTCCGCCTCGTCGTCGGCCACGTCGAGACGGCGCCCGATGATGTCGAGCAGCTTGTCGTCCTCGTTGCGCGAACGGACGCGGCGGAAGAGTTTGTCGAAGGCGACCGAACGGCTCGGATCCCGATCGAATGCGCGGGCGAACGCGATCTCCGCGTCGTCGTGCGCGTCGGTGTGATCGAGCAGGATGATGCCCGCGGACTCCCAGAACGCCGCGCCGCGCGTGTCGTCCTTGCTGAGGGCGCCGAGCTGCGCGAGCGCGAGCGCCGTGGAGACGTGGTCGCCGAGCGCCTCGCTCGCCGCGCGCACGCCCTCCCACGACACGATGTCGTCCTGGCGGCGCTCGACGGCCGCGCGGAAGGTGGCGAGCGCCGCCTCCACGTTGCCCGCCGCGAGCTCCGACCAGCCGGAGAGCGCCGAAGCGTCGCTGCCCGCATCCTCGCCGAGCGCCCCGCCCACGTTCTGCAGGGCGAAGGCGCGGCGGCGCGGATCGCAGCCGGGCATCGCGAGCTCCAGGTTCGCGAGGCGCGTCGCGTCCGACGTGCCGGCGAGCAGGGGCTGCGGCGTGCTCGGCTGATCCAGCATCGCCACGAGCGCGGCCGACGCGTCCATCGCCGACCACGGCTCGTCGTCGAGGAACGTTCCCACCGCGCGGCGCGCGGCCACCTCGGCATCACGATCCTTCGCGGCGAGCGCCGCCCCGAGCCACTCGAGCGCGGCGTAGAGCTTCGGCTCCGCGTCCGCCCAGGCCGCCGCGCGCGACACCGCCGCGCCCGGGTCCTGATCGACCGTGCGCGCAAGGCGATACCGCTCCGCGCGGGCGATCGCCGTCGCTTCGTCGCCCTGGTCTTCCAGACGATCGAGCGCGCGATCGATCGCCCCACGATCACTCTGCGCCTCGGGCCACGTCAGGCGCGCGAGCCCCGCGGCGACCGTGATGTCGCCCGAGCCCTCGGCCTCCGCCGTCTCCAGCGCCGTGAGCGCCTCGGGGCGGTCACCCGCCTCGCCCTGGCCCACCTCCAGGCCGAAGCGCTCGATCGCGATGCTCGCCGGATCGGCGCCCGCCTCCGCTGCCGTGAGCAGCGCGCGGCGACGACCGTCGAGGCTGTCGGGATCGGCCCCGCGCAGCGCCCACGCGAGCAGCGCCGCGGCCGCCTTCGACGCGCTGCCGCGCGCCTGCTCGATGAGCTCGATCGTCTTCTGCCGATCGCCGATCCGCCACGTGAGAAGCGCGGCTTCCAGGTAGAGCGCGGCGCCGAGGTCGATGTCCTCGGTCGCCGTCGCGCATGCCGACAGGATGTTCGACGCGGCCGCGAGGTCCCCTGCGCGGCGCTCGAGGTCCGCGAGGAAAAGCGCCACCACCTCGTCCGACGGCTGCGCCTCGTGCAGCTCGCGCAGTCGCGCGCGCGCCGCATCGAGGTTGCCCGCGCGCGTGCTGCGCAGTGCAGCGACCACCCAGAGGCCCCGCGCGAGGCTCGGGTCCGTCTCGACCTTCGCGAGCTCCTCGATCGTCGCCGCGATCGGGCGGAACGCGCTCACCTCGCCCGGCGCCGGCTTCTTCGCGCCGAGCGCGTAGGCCGCGAGCACACGCCCGAGCCACGTGGAGGCATCACCGTCGAGCGCCGCGAGCTTCGAGAACGCCTCGGCCGCGCCGTCCGCATCGCCTCGGATCGAGCGGCTCCGGCCGAGCTCGAACCAGAGGCTCGCCTCTTCGCCCGGCTCCGCGCCGCTCGCCACGAGCTCCGCCGTCACCTGCTCGTACCACGCCGCATCGCCCCGAACCGACGCGAGCGTGCGGGCGATCCGCGCGAGCAGCGGCGCCGGCGTACCGAGCGCCGCGGCCCGACCGAGCGCCGCCTTCGCGGCGTCCGAGTCTCCGGCCTGGCAGGCCCACACGTAGGCCGCGATGATCTCCGCGCGCGCCTTCGCCTCGTTCGTCGGGCACGACGCGCCCGAAGCTTCGAGCGATCGCGCGAGCGCCGCCGGATCCTGCGCGTCGCTCAAGAGGTCGAGCTCGAGCGCGCGCGCCATGATCGACGCCGGGTCTGCTTCGAGCGCGCTGCGCAGCGCGGCGAGTGCGCCATCCCGGTCGTTGTCGAGCATCGCCGCCTCGGCGATACGCAGCCACAGCGCCGCCGCGGCCGGGCCCGGGGTGCCGCGCTCGAGCTCGGCCCGCGCGAGATCCGCCGCGCCCTTCGCGTCGCCGTTCGTCTCCAGCGATGCGAGCCGCGAGCGCGCGATGAGCGACGACTGCGGGAGCTGCTCGGCGGCTCGCGCGAGCAGCTTCACCCAGCCTTCTTGATCCCCCGCGCGCCGCTTCAGCTCTGCCGCGCGCAGCCACGCGTCGGCTGCGTACTCGGCGCGCCGCGCGTAGCGGGGCACGCCGCTCGCGTCACCGCGCTCTGCGTCTTCGAGGGCCTCCTCGATGAGCTGCGCTTGACCTTCGAGGGCCCGCGCGAGCGCCGTCGTGTTGTCCTCCCGCGCCGCGATCGCTTCGAGCGTCACCTGCGACCGGAAACGGCCCTGACCATCCAGCGCGGCGGCGGCGTCGATCAGATCGTAGGCGCGCTGCGTGTCGCCGGCCTTCGCCGACAGCTCCGCGAGCTCGATGAACAGGAACGCCTTCCACGTCGGATCGGATGCGAGCTCGGCGCGCGCCTCGATGGCGCGCATGCGGCCGGGCAGATCACCGTCCTTCGCCGCGATGAGCTCGAGCTCGAGCCACGGCGTCGGGTCCTCGGGGCTCGCGCCGACGGCCTCTTCGAGCGCTTCTTTTGCGCCCGGAAGATTCTGCTCGTAGTCCTGCAAGAACGCGGCGCGCTCCCAGAACGCGCGGGCACGCTCCTCCGGGGTCACGGAGGCGCGCGTCAGCGCTTCGAGCAGTTTCCCGAGGTTCTTGATGGACTTGCGTCGGGTCAAGATCCGGACGAGAGCCTCGAGCGACTCGCGGTTTTGCGGATCCGCGTTGAAGGCGGCGAGGTAGTCCCGCGCGGCGGACGGCTCCTCCCCGTGCTTCTCTTCGAGGACGCCGCACTCGTGCAGGAGCAGCGCTTGGAGCGCGTTGTCCTCCTGCGCGGCGTGCTCGGACCGTAAACGATTGAGGAAGGCCGCCGCATCCTCGGCCTGCCCCGTGGGCATGGGTGTCTCTACCGTCATTGGGCTCGACGCGCCTCCCGCGGAGACGGGTTTCTGGTCCATTGCATGCTGCGTGTGGAGACTAGCCAAACGGTGCGTCGGGAGTAAAGCGTGCTCGCGACGGATCGCGACGATCGCGCGCCTTGCCGCGATGCGCGGGTATTCCCGTGCGGCACGTGTTCGACGCGGCCGGTCCCGATCGTGGGCGAGAGCCCCGCCCGTGGACCCCGGTGGGGGCGCCTTCCCGGCCTCGCCTGCTCGCTTGCTCGCTCAGGCCTTGCCGAGCATCGCGTCGAGCTTTTCGTGCAGCTTCGACTCGACCACGGGGCGCATCGCGCGGAGCAGGAGCGGCAGCTCCACCCGGATCCGCACGGCCTCCGCGGTCACGCGCACCGACCCCCGCGTCCCCTTCGCAGGCCCGTTTGGCGCGTCGAGCCGGAGCTCGTCGCCCTCCCAGCGCCAGCGCACCCCGCGGCGTTGTTCCAGCCGCCTCGCCAGGTCCTCGGCGCGCCGCCGCGCCGCGTCCTCGCTCATGCCGTGGGGCCTCAGGATGTCGATCTGCGCCATCGCGTCCGTCCCCTTCGTATCGTGCCTACTCGATCCGTGTCACGATCCAGTAGCCGCGCGGCGTGTCGACGACCTCGCTCACCGCGCCCTTGGCCAGGCTGAAGAGAACATACTCCGGCGCGGGCTCCAAAATTCCGCGCGGCAGCCGCCCCGCGTTCTCCATCGAGCCCTTGTCGCCCTTCGCCACCGCCGCCTTGAAGTCCGTCTTCGCCTCCTCGGCGAGCTGCTTGGCGAGCGTCAGCGCCTCCTCGCGCGGCCGCGCGTTCGGCAACGCGCCCTGCGCGCCCTTGTACTGCACGAGGATCACCCCGAACACGACCGACTTCGGCACCTCACCCGCGAGGGGCGGCGGCGCCTCGCCCGTGAGCAGCAACGTCCCGCCCGCGTCGACCGGACCCGCCGGTTCCACCTCGCTGCCAGGCTCGCCGCTCGCGCCTGCATCCGAGGGCTCCGCGCCTCCGTCCGCCGCCGTCGCCGCGCCCGCGTCGCTCGGCGCGCCTGCATCGGCCGTCGCCGTCTCGGTGGACGGGCTTCCGCCGCGACCGCGCGGGACGACGACGAGCGCGATGGCCCCGAGGACCAACACGGCGAAGAGGAAGGCGGTCGCTTTCTGCATGGGGCGAGCGCGTTAGCATATTTCCCCGGCCCAGCGGAAGCGAGAGGCGCGAATCCACGCCGCTCGGCCGCCCGCTCGGCCCGCGCTCGCCGCCCTCCTCGTGTCGCAAAAGAGCCGCGAAGCCTCAAACCCTGGTAGAAGTGAGCAACGCGAACCATCGCGCGCCCCAGGGCCCCTCGAAGGCATGAGCATGGTCAAGGTCGAGTGCGACTCCTGTAAGTCGCCGTACCAGGTGGAGGAACGACGGATCCCGGCGACGGGGCTCAAGATGCGCTGCTCGAAGTGCGGCACGAGCCTCTTGGTCCGCAAGCCCTCGGAGCCGGCGGAGGAGGAGATCGATCTCCCCTCGCCGGTCGCGCCGCGCGCGAAAGGTGGCTCCGAGCCGCTGCTCCCGCGCCCCGTGGCGGGCAAGGCGCCTGCCGCTCCGCTCGCGCCGAAGCCGCCCGTGCTCCCCGCCCAGCCGAAGCCGGCCGCGCCCGCAAAGCCCGCCGCGCCCGCAAAGCCTGTCGCGCCCGCAAAGCCTGTCGCGCCGGCGAAGCCCGTCGCGTCCGCGCCCGCGCCGAAGCCCGCCGAAGCCACGGAGCTCGATCTGTGGGGCGAAGGCGACGATCCGGGGTTCGGCGAGATCGATCTTCCCTCGCCCGCGAAGCCGACGGTGCGGCAGATGCCGGCGTCCTTGCCCGCGGCCGAAGAGGAAGAGCTCGTGGATCTGCCGGTGCCCGCGAAGCCCACGGTCCGGCAGATGCCCGCGGCGGCCGTGAACGAGTTCCCCCTCGATGAGGAAGAGGAGGAAGACGCCGCGCTCGCGGCGATCGAGCTGCCCCCCGGGATGCCCTCGACCAAGCCGACGGTCCGGCAGATGAAGGCCGTGGCGGCGACGACGTCGCTCGAAGTGGATCTGCCGTCGCCGTCGCCCTCGCCGACGCGCGCGGCCGCGTCCAAGCCGGGTCCTCCGAAACCGGAGGACAAACCGACCGCGCCCGCGCGTCCCGCGACGAAGGGGTTCGGCGAGATCGACCTGCCCTCGCCCGCGCGCCCCGCCGCGCCGAAGCCGCCGCCGAAGCCGGACGAAAAGCTCCCCGCGCCCGCGCGTCCCGTCGCGAAGAGCGCGCCCGAACCGGAGATCGATCTGCCGAGCCCGGCGCGCGCTGCGAAGAAGAGCACGCCCGAGCTCGATCTGCCGGCCCCCGCGCGCCCCGCGCCCGCGGCCAAGGGCTTCGGCGAGATCGACCTCCCCGCGCCGGCGAGGCCCGCCGCCGCGCGCCCCGCGCCGCCTGCGGCGAAGGGGTTCGGCGAGATCGATCTCCCCGCGCCGGCGCGGGCTCCCGCGAAGAACGAGCCCCCCGATCTCCCCGCGCCGGCCCCGCCCGGCCCGAAGCACCGCTCCTCGGGCGCGATGACGGCGCTGCGCGGAAAACCCTTGAGCAGCTTCGACCTGCCCGCCGTTACCGCCGACACCGACCTCGGCAATTTCGGCGAGATCGATCTCCCGGCGCCCGATCTCGGCGGCTTCGGCGAGCTCGACCTGCCCGCGCCCGAAGGCCCGTCGTTCGGCGACCTCGAGCTCCCGCTGCCGCCGACCGCGGGCTCCGCGACACGGAACGACGTGACCCGCAGGATGGATCCTGGCGCGACCGTCCCGTCCAGCGCGATCGCGGCCTTTGATCCGGGCGACCTCGGCGAGCTCGAGTTTCCCCTCGCGAGTGACCCTCCGCCTGCGCCCGCCGCCGCGCCCGCCGCGCCTCCGCGCGCCGCTCAGCCCTCGACGCCCAGCTTCGAGCTCGACGACGCGGCCTTCGACGCCGCGTTCGCCGATCCCCCGCCGAACAGGACCGCTGCCGCGCCCAAGACCACGCCGCATCCGCCGAACAGCACGCGTGCCGCGGCCCCTGTCTCCAAGCCGGGCGAGGAGTTTTCCCTCGAGCCGGCCATCGACCTCGCGGTGAGCGCGCCGATCAGCACGGGCGCGCCGACCCAGCGCGCCGAGGTCGACCTCGGCGCCGCGCCCGAGCCGCCTCCGGACGACAGCGCGGGCATCGGCGACGAGGTCGACCTTGCGCCGGGCGAGTCCGACGGGGCTGATGCGCCGCTCGCCAAGCGCGACAAACCTCCGAAGAGCGTCGCGAGACCCGCGAGTGAAACGCGTCCCCGCGGCCGTGGCCGCGTCTATGGCATCGGCGCGGCCGTCCTCATCGCGATCGGCGGCGGCGCGCTCGCGCTCCTGCCCGACATCGGCCCGTTCGGCGTGCACGCCGTGAGTGATCTCGTGAATGCCTCCGCGCACGCCGAGGCGCTCACCGGCCTCGAAAAGAACACGCAGGCCACGCTCGACGAGGACACCGCCGCGGCCGCCGCGCGCGGGCTGGACGCCGCCAAGGCCGCGCAGGTCTCGCGCCCGCGCCACCGCGCGACGGCTGCGTACGCCGCGTACGTCGCCTTCGCGCGTAGCCTCCGCCATGGCCGCCGTGGCGACGACGAGACCCTCGGCAAGCAGCTCCTCGGACAGACCGAGAGCCCGAGCCGCGAGCGCACCCTCGCGGTTGCCGCAGAGCACGCGCTCGCGGGCCGCCTTGAACCAGCCCGTCGCCTCGCCAAGGACGCGCTCGACGCCAATACGAACGACATCGACGCCGCGGTTCTGATCGGCGAGATCGAGCTCGCCTCCGGCGCCGCCGCCGACGCGCTCGTCGCGTGGAAACGCGCCGTCTCCCTTCACAAGGGCGCCCGCTCCCTTTATGGCCTCGCCCGCGCCGAGCTCGCCAAGGGCGACGCCGCGAGCGCCGAAAAGACTGCCCGCGCCGCGCTCGAAGCCTCCCCCAAGCACGCCGGCGCGCGCACCTTGCTCGCCTCGATCCTCGGCCGCGACCCTGCCAAAGAAACCGAGGCCCTCGATCTCCTCGGCAAGGTCACCGCCGACGGCGACATTCGCGCCTCTGCCAGCGAACGCGAGCTCGTCGAGGCCTACATCGAAATCGGCCGCATTCACCTCGGTCGCTCCCGCATCACCGCGGCCGAGCAGGCCTTTGCTGCGGCGCTCAAGATCGACCCGCGCAGCGCGGCCGCGCTCATCGGCGACGGCGAGCTCTTTTATCGATCGAGCCGCTTCTCCCAGGCGCTCCTCCGCTTCGAGGAGGCCATGCGCGTCGACGAGACCAGCCTTCCGGCCCGCATCGGCGCCACGAAAACCCTCCTCGCGCTCGAACGCCTCAAGGACGGAAAGGCCCTCGCCGAAAAACTCCGCGCCGACAAACCCGACGCCGCCGCCTCCGCCTACTGGCTCGGCCGCGTCGAGGATGCGCTTGGCAACAAGAAAGAAGCCGAGGCCCTTTACGCCCAGGCCATCAAGCTCGGCGGCGTGCAGACCGAGGCCGTCGAGGCCTACGTCGCGCTCGCCTCGCTCCTCTCGGCGGCCGGCCGCAATGACGAGGCGCAGGCCAAGCTTGGCGAGGCCAGCACCAAGTTCCCCGATCTCCCGGCGCTCCACCGCGCCAAGGGCGAGGTCTTCTCGCAGGCGGGCCGTTATTCCGAGGCGCGCACCGAATTCGAGGCTGCGCTCGCCAAGGAGGACGACCTCGGCACGCGCTTCCGCCTCGGCGTCACGCTCCGCCGCATGGGCTCGTTCGAGGAATCGCAGAAGGTCTTCGACCAGATCGCGACCATCGACAAGGAATTCCCGGGCCTCTCGCTCGAGCGCGGCCTTCTTTACGAGGAGACGGGCCAGAGCGAGCGCGCGCTCGAGATGTATGCGGCGGCGCTGGAGAAGGCGCCGACGGACATCGACCTCAAAATGCGCGTCGGCTCGGCGCAGGTCATGGCGGGCCATGCGGCGCAAGCCGAGCCGATTTTGCGTGAGGTCTTGAAGGAGCGCGGAAGCTCCTCGGACGCGAACCATTTCCTCGGCCGCGCGCTCCTCTTGAAGGGTGGCTCGACGGCGGCGGGGGATGCGATCCGCTTCCTCGAGCGGGCCACGGAGATCGACGGCAATCGCGCTGAATATTACCTGTACGTCGGCTGGGCGGCGAACGTCCTCGGCCAGTTCCCGAAGGCCGAGGCGGCCTTGAAGCGCGCGCTCGAGCTCGACCGCGAGCTCGCGGACGCCTACTGGCAACGCGGCGTCTTGCTCCACAAGCAAGGCCGCACGCTCGATGCCCTCGCGGACCTCGAGATTGCCTTGCAAAAGCGCCCCTCCCGGCACGAGGCGCACGCCACGATGGCGCTCTGTTATCAGGAGCTCGGCCGCTGGCCGGAGGCGCAGACGGCGTGGCAAAAGGCGATCGCCGGCAATGGCTCGGTCGCCGAGTGGCATTATCGGCTCGGGAAGATCTTCGAATCGAACGGGAACAAGCACGCGGCGACGCCGGAGCTCGACAAGGCCGTGGAGCTGCTCCTGCAGAAGGGCGGACCGGCGGAGAGCTGGCACGCCGACGCGTATTTCCTCCACGGCGAGGCGATGCGCGCGACGGGGCAAAAGGACAAGGCCGTGAAGAGCTTCCTCCGATTCAAGGACGTGGCGGCGATGGATAATGCGTACCGCACCGACGTGGAGCGGGCGCTCGTGTCGCTGGGGCAGGGGGGAACGCCCCCTCACCCCAATCCTTGACCCGCATTTCCTTCCTCGCCGAACCAGACCCCAGAAAGCACTTCCTTCCATCCGCTGGCACGTGGTACAGGGCCCTACCACGATTGGGCAGTGTGTCCTGCTACAGTGGATGAGGGGTTATGTCTGGACTCGTATCTTCGTGTCCGAGAAAGGGAGCCGCGTCCGGTGTCGCGGCTCGTGATCGTATTCGGCGCGGCATCGGGGCCGCGTTCGTCGTCTGGCTCGTCGCGCTCCTCGCGTCGTGCTCCGCCCGCGATGCGGAGCCCTCGATGGGCGAGACCGCGCCTCCGGAGCCGGCGCCTGCGCGCGCGCCGGGGAAACGCACGCAGACGTCCGCTCCGTTTGATCTCGACGGGGTCATGCGGCAGGTCCATTTCGCCTTCCGGAAGGACGGCGAACGCTGGACGGGCGGGCACAGCACCTACGAGGTGCGCGCCTCGACCTCGGCCTTTTCGGTTCGGCCTGCGTCCGTAGCGGCGCAGGGCGCGGAGGCCACGTTCGAAACCGTCTCGATGACCCGCGGCGCGGCCCGCAACCTTCGTGGCGTCGAAGGGCGCGTCGAGCAGGATGGCCACCTCGCCATCGCGCGGGGCGACGTCACCGAGCACCTGCGGAACGACGACGAGGGCGTCGAGCAGAGCTTCTCGTTCGAGGCGCAGCCGAAGGGCCGCGGCGATCTCGAAATCCGCGTCCGGGTCACGGGCCAGGCCTACGCGGGCGAGACCGCGGCGGGGCACCATTTCGTCGATCCGGCGACGGGCCTCGGGCTTCGGTATGGCCTGGCGACGTGGATCGACGGGCGCGGGGAACGGACGGCGGTCCCGGTGCGGTATGCCAAGGCCGGGGGCGAGCTCGTCTTGACCGTGCCCGCGGCCGTCGTGGAGGGCTCCGCTTACCCTGCGGTGCTCGACCCGACGATTGGCCCGGAGTTTGGCCTGGATGCCCCCATTTATTTCCCGGTGTCCGCAGCGCAGACGTACCCGCAGGTCGCCTTCGACGGGACGAACTTTCTCGTTACCTGGCTCGACGCGCGGCAGATCAACAAAGTCGGCCTGCAAACGGTCGTGGGCGTCCGCGTCACGCCCGCGGGCGTGATCCTCGACCCGGGGGGCTTCGAGATCGGAAACGCGGTACACTCCAACGGCCCAACCAAGGGGCCGGCCGTGGCCTTCACCGGCACCCATTACCTCGTGGTATGGGCGGGGGGCAGCGCCGAGGGCGGCGTCGTGGTAGGCGCGCGCGTCACGCCGGACGGCGCCGTGCTGGACCCGAAGAAATTGGGAAGCCAGACCGCCGGGGTAAGCGCGATCGACGTGGCCGCCGCGGGCGCGAATTCCCTTGTCGTCTGGGCGGCCGACGGGAAGGTGCAAGCTGTGCGCGTCGACGCGACGGGCGCGGCCGTCGGCAGTCAATTCCCCGTCCTCGCGAGCACGGCCAAGATCGAGTCCAACCCCGTGGTGGGGTCGAATGGAACCGACTTCCTCGTCGCGTGGGAAGACACGCGAAACAACGCCATCGCGGACATCTACGGCGCGCGCGTGACAGCGGCCGGGGCCGTGCTCGATCCCACTGGCTTTGCCATCTCGCTCGGGGCGCAGACCCAGCTCCTCCCCTCCGTCGCCTCCAATGGAACGGACTACTTCGTCGCCTGGGAAGACGGCAGGTGGGGAAACAAAGACATCTACGGCGCGCGGGTCTCGTCGTCCGGGGCCTTGCTCGATCCGATCGGCATGCAGGTTTCCAAGAACGCGGGAACGCAGACGTCCCCCGCTGTCGCGTTCGACGGCAGCGGGTACGTCGTCGTCTGGAACGACAATCGCACGGGCGACTCCGACATCTGGCAGGGGCGGGTCTCGGTCGCCGGCGCTGCGCTCGATGGGACCGGGACCGCGGTCGCCGTCGCCACGAACCAGCAATCCCGGCCGAGCGTCGCGTGCGCGGGCGGCGCTTGTTTCGCTGCCTGGGAAGACCTGCGCGCCGGCGGCAATGCGGCCGCCTATGGTGCGCGCTTCACGGGGAGCACGGTCGACGATGCGGGCGGCCTGATGCTCCTCTCGGCCGCCAACCAGCAGGACGCGCCCTCCCTCGCCTACGACGGCACGAACTACCTGGTCGTCTGGCAGGACCTGCGCAACAACACGAACCTCGACATCTATGGCGCGCGGGTCTCGCCGGCCGGCGACGTGCTCGATCCCTCGGGCATCCAGGTGTCGGCCGCGACCGGCGATCAATCCTCCCCGAAGGTCGTTTGGGGCGGCAGCCAGTACATGATCGTCTGGGAAGACAAGCGCTCGGGGACCTATTACGACCTCTACGCCGCGCGCATGACCGCGGCCGGCGTCATCACCGATCCCAGCGGGATCCCCCTCGTCGCCGTCGCCAACCGGCACGAACAAGCCCCGCAGCTCGCGTTTGACGGCACGAATTACCTCGTCACCTGGCAGGACAATCGTTCGAGCGCCTCCTCCTTCAGCGTCTACGGCGCCCTGCTGACCCAGGCCGGCACGCTGCTCCAGCCGACCGGCTTCCAGATCGGATCGCTCGGCGTGGCCGGTTTCTCTCACGCCATGGCGTTCGGCGGGGGCCAATACTTCGTGGCATGGTATACTCCGGGTATCTTGGGCGGCGTGGGGGGCTTCCGAGGGGGGCGCGTCACGACCGCCGGGGCGCTCCTGGACAACACGGCGATCGTCATTCGTAACACCACGACCAACGGCCCCGTTGCGACGGCGTACGACGGGCTGAACTTCACCGTCGCGTACACCAGCACTCGCGTCTTTCTGGCCCGCGTGACGGGCGCCGGGGTCCTCATCGACACCCTCGACGTCGAGCTGACCCCCTCCAATATCTACAGCAGCCATCCCGCCATCGCCTTCGACGGGACCGATTGCCTCATCGTCTGGCGTGACGGGAGGCACGGCGCCAATGGAGCCATCTATGGGAGCTGGGTGACCGAGGCCGGCGACGTCCTCACCCCCGGCGGCCAGCCCTTCGCGGGCAATGGCTCCATGTTCCACGGTCGCCCGGCGCTCGCGAGCGACGGCGCGGGCCACCTGCTCCTCGCTTATACGAAGGGCGATACCGCGCCTCCCTTCGGAAGCAACCGCATCCGCGCCCGTCTCCTCACGACCTCCCAGCCCCTCGGCGCCGCCTGCTCCGCATCGACCGATTGCGCGAGCGGCTTCTGCGCCGACGGCGTCTGCTGCAACACGAGCTGCGGCGACTCGGCGCCCGATTGCCAGGCTTGCGCGGCCGCGCTCGGCGCATCGGCCGACGGCACCTGCACCCCGCTCACGGGCGCGACCTGCGACGACGACAATGCCTGCACGCAAAGCGACACCTGCAATGCGGGCGCGTGCGTCGGAGCCGATCCGGTCGTCTGCACGGCCCAGGACGAATGCCACGATCCCGGCACCTGTGATCCGGCGACGGGCACCTGCGACGACCCGGCGAAGGCGGACGGCGAATCCTGCGCGGGTGGCACCTGCATGGGCGGGGTTTGCCAGAGCAGCGGAGCCGGCACGGGCGGGAGTGGCGGCAATGGTGGGAGCGGCGGCAATGGTGGAAGCGGCGGGAGCGGCGGAAGCGGCGGAAGCAGTGAATCCAGCTCCTCGGGCACGGGCGTGACCACGACCGGCGCGGGCGGTGGAGACGACCTGGCCCCGGGCGGCGGAGCCGACCAGGCCAAGGGCTCGGCCGTATCCGTCGGCTGCCAGGCCGCGAATGCGCCTGCGACGGGCGCTCCGATCGCCGCGCTGATGCTCGCCGCCGGGCTCCTCGCTCGTCGACGCGTCACCTCGCGCCGCCGCGCTGCCTCTCTCGCCTGATTCGCTCCCCCCTCATTCTTGTGCGCTCGATTTGCCATCCCGTAACCTGGGTCGCCACGGGACTCCTGCGGCCTGTAGGGAGGGCTTGTCATGACCTCGCACCGTGCGCTCTCACCCTCGTCGAATGCTCGCCTTTGGGGCAACGGTGCCGCCCTGATGCTCGTGGGCGCTGCTGTGCGGTTTCTTCGGCTTGCGTTTCCGCTGCTCTTCGCTGTTTGCGTCTCGGTATGGCTCGTCGGGTGCGGGGCGGCGGGCGTGCGCGCGGAGGGATGGGCGCAGGAGCTCCAGGGCAAGAGCTTGTTTCGCGTCTGCCGGCGTCATCCCCGCGTCGGCCCGCATGCGCGCTACTGGTACGAGCTCGGGGACGGAGTGCATCGACCGGCGTTCGAACCGCTCGAAAAGCTCCTGGAAAACCCTTCGGTCAAGGCCGTCTTCATCCATGACCCCCACGCGCCGCCCGAGAGCCGGAGGCTTTTGGGGCTCGCGTATCAGGATCTGCCCTGCGACAAGCCGCCGCCGCCGCCGCCGCCGCCGGAGAAAATTGCGGCGGAAGAGCCGGAAGCCGGGCCGGCCAAGGGCACCACGGTCCGAACCGTGACGCGGACGTCGGCGATGAGGCCCTGCGACAGGCCGGGAAACAGGCCACCGGATCAGCGCTTCCTCGGGCAAACGGCGCCCACGCCCGCTCCGATGCCTGGGACGAGGGTGCCGTGTCCGCCGCCTCCGCCCGGGAAGACATACGAAGAACAGAAAGTCAACCTGGCGCGGAGGGACGCCGAGGAGGAGGCGAGGCGCACGGGGGAGCGGATCGGGCGCGAGTGGGGGGCGACGCTCGGCAAGGCGGCTGGAGTGAAGGACTCCATCGACGTCACGTATTTAGGAAACTTCGATTATGACATTCGGGACAAACCTGATGCCGAAGTCTTCGAAGTCATCCGGACCAATCTTGCCAAACAACTCGATGCAATCCCTGACCTGCCGACATACGACGACGAGCGGCTCGCCACGATCGCCTGGGAGGGCTTCCTCAAGGGGTATGGGCGAGGCTGGGCGGACGCCGAGCTGAAATTCGCGATCGTGAACGCCCTGGCGGACACCTTGTTGATGGTCGCCTCCGGGGGAGCGGCGGCCCTGGAGACCGTGGGGGCGAGGGTGCTGCGGGGCGCCCAGCAGAGGCTTCGAAGTATGCCGGTGTTCCTGCCGAGCGCGGCGGGCGGACCGGGCGGGTTCTTGCGGCGGCCGAAGCTGCCGAGTCCGCCGGCCGCGAGCACGCCGAAGGCAGTGGCACCGCCCAGCGCGACGACAGTCACGACGACGACGAAGCCGGTCAGGGCGCCGAACGGCGCGGCGGGGCAGGCGGGGGCGCCGAAAATTCGGAACCAGCACCTCGCGGGCAAGAACCACCCCAAGACCGGGGTGCCCTTCGATGCCGAGGGGTATCCGGATTTCAAGGCTGCTGGCGTCGTAAAAAGGGAGGTAAAGATCACCCAGACGGGGGACCGGCCTCATGATTACCGGCTCGCGAATGAGGCAGCGGGAGAGAAAGTAACGCCCAAAGACCATACGTGGCACCATCACCAGGACGGGAAGACGATGCAGCTCGTGCCCACACAAATTCATGCGGACACAGGACATACCGGCGGGGTCGCAACGAAGGGGAGACCATGACATGGAAATCACAGACCGCGGAGAACCTTTGAGCGAGCAGGCCCTCCGAGAGTTGGAGGAGAAGCTCGGCGTGCGCCTGCCCGAACCCTATCGCCGGTTTTTGCAAGAGTACAATGGAGGCCGGCCAGACCCGGACATACTCGACATCGCCGGAGCCCCCTTCAAGGGCGCGGACGTCCACGTATTCTTTGGCCTAGGACGAGAGTACGAATCCGAGGATCTCTTGTGGAACAATGAGGACTGGAAGCGGCCCAGCTTGGGCAATGATGTCCTCGCAATCGCGTGTGATTCAGGCGGAAGCCTCTTCGGCATCGTCACCGAGGGGGAGCAGCGAGGCCGCGTGTACTATTTCGACTACTATGCGGACTGGGAGCCCTACTTCGTCGCCAGCGACTTCGACGCGTTCCTCCAGAAACTGCGAGCGTGGACGCCCGAGGAGCTAGCCGAGATCAAAAAGCTCGCGGCGGAGAACGCGGCGGCGAACGCCGCGGAGCTTGACCCCGACAAACCTGCCGAGTAGGATTCGCGGCAGAGACATGGACGACCAACTCGACCTCGGTCCGGCGTACGCGCCGTCCGCCGCGTCGCCGCCCGCCGCGCCCCTCCCCAGCGTGGTCGCGCCCTACGAAAGGGTGGTGATGTTCTCTTTCCCGGTCGGCGTCGTGGTCGGGCTGGTTGTAGGCTCTGTGGAGTATCTCCGGTTCGCCTACGCGCTGAGCTTCTTCGATCCGGACAAGCTCCTCCCGTATTTCACGGGCATCGCCGTGCTCCGCGTGATAGGCCCCTCCAGCGCCATGATCGCCGCATCGATCACGGCGGTCCTCGTCCTTCATCGCGCCGGGCGCAGGGCAAGCGGACCCATCGAGATCGATCACGCGCGCGTGCTCCTCGTCCTGGCGGCGCTCCCACATCTCACGGTCGTGACGATGCCATTCTGCGTCCTCGGCGCCCTGCTGGTGTGGCTTGCAAGAACCGCGGGAGCCGTGACCGTGTTTTTGAAAGCCATGCTCGACGTCGGGGTGATATGGACCCATTTCGCTTTCGGCCTGGCCTTCACCGCGCTCTGCGGGCTTTGGCTCACGTACCTGCTCCGCATCGGGGCAAACTGGCTCACCACGAAGAAGCACGGCCTCGCCCTGAAGCTCTTCGTCGCATTCGCCTCGCTCGCCATACCCAATGCTGTTCTACGGGCTGTCCTTTCGCTCGTGGATCCGGTTTGAGCCCGCTCTTCCGGTTGCACACCTCAGCTACCCAGCGGGTCGTCCTCAGCGAGCCGGCAGGCCGTCCTCGTCCTTCCGCAGGCCGTCGTCACCTACGCGGCAAGCCGTCCTCGTCCTTCCGTAGGCCGTTCTCATCTACGCGGCAGGCCGTCCTCACCTAACCGGAAGGCCGTCCTCACCTACCCGGCAGGCCGTCCTCGTCCTCCCGCAGGCCGTCGTCACCTACCCGGCAGGCCGTCCTCAGCCTCCGAGAGCCTGGCCTCAGCGAGGCAAAAGCCCATCCTCGTCCTCCCGCACCCCGTCCTCAACCTCCGCCCCTGACGAGATCGTGCTGCCCCTGAAGGAAATATCCGGCGCCAGCGTCTCTCGCGCACCCCGAACCGGAGGTGCTCGATGACGACGGATACGTTCTCTCCTTATGCTGGCCCTTATGATGTGACCCTCGCTGACGTGAAGGAAGATCTCGTCGATCTCCCAGCCGGATCCTCCAAGGGCTTCCGTGGCGTGCAGCCTGGCATCGAGGACGTCGTCGACGAGCTTGCCGGCGCCATTCCCGTGTTCGGCGATGCCGCGGGGATCCCCGCGAAGGTCTACGAGCGCTTCACCGTCGAGACGATGAGCATCGACGCCCTCACCAGGAAGGAGGCGCTCCTCGAAAAGATGCTCGAGGCCACCCGCGAGTCGAGGCGCCTCAAGGTCCACCAGCGCGAGAACACCATCGCCCAGATGGTCGACATCGCCAAGTCCACCGCCCAGCGCACCCGCAACAAGGGCATCCTCGCGCCCTTCGAGAAGACCGTCCGCTACAACGCCCAGACCGCGCTCAAGGCCGTGAAGACCCGCCGCAAGAACGAAGCCGCGAAAGCCGCGGCCACGTCAAGCCTCGAAAAGTAGCCCTTCGTTCGACGCTCGGGGGCTACGCGCGGGCAAGCCGAGCTACGCCCCCAAACCCCCGCCCCCTCCTCGGCCATCCCACAGCCGTCCCCCCTAACCCATCGATTCCGCTCTCCTCTGTAGTCTACCTTCGCGAGTTTGTAGACCCGTCCCGCACGATCGCTCTACCCTATACGACACTCATGGGCTCGTGTAGGCACGCTCGGGGCGGAGCGAGGGGCAGGGCGCGATGGATCGCAGCGCTTGCCCTGGTCTTGCCTTTGGGCCTCGGGTGCTCCTCGGGTCCCCCGCCGACCCGCTTTCTCGTCGAGGTCGCAATCACCGCCAAGGCGAACCGGAATTCGCCCGTCCCCATGACCCTCGTCGCGGTCCAGGACGCGAAGCTCTTCGACCAGATCATCAAGCTCACCGCCAAGCAGTGGTACGAGCAGCGCGAGCAGATGCGCCGGGATTTCCCGAGCGGCACCGCGTTCACCGAGTGGGATTGGGAATTCGTCCCGGGCCAGGCCCCACCGCCCATGGTCGTCGAGGTCGACGGCAAGGCCCTCGGCGCCGTCATCTTTGCAAACTACCGCTCGCCCGGCGATCATCGCTTTCGTATTGGCCCGCAACGCCGGATGCGGGTCGACCTCGGCGACGACGACCTCGTCGTGAGCCCCCTCGATGCTCCGGAGGATTGACATGCGCGCCGACGACATTCCCCTCGCGATTCAATGGCACGACGGGATGCTCCTGTCGCCGCAGCACTTCCAGGAAGCCGATCGCAGGTCCGAACGCCTGCTCGCCTATCACCTCGGACAAGCCGCGCCGTATCACCACGGCATCGCCACGTTGAAGCTCGCCGAAGGCACACTCGGCAGCGGCCTTCTCCGCGTCCAGCAGGTCGAAGCCATCATGCCCGATGGCACCCTCGTCCATCACGCCGGCGGCAAACACGACCTCTCCGTCGACCTCCGCCCCCAGGCCGCGCTCGTCCGCGACGCACCCGCCACCGTCTTCCTCGCCGTCCCGCGCGCGCAGGCCGCCGTCTCCGCCTCCGCCGCGGACCTCGCGCGCCACCGCTCCGCCGAAGGCGCGGCCGTCGTCGACGAACACACCGGCGAAGATCCCCTCGAGATCCCGCGCATCGCCCCGAGCGTCCGCCTCCTCGTCGCGGCCGAACCTCCGCCGCGCCTCGTCTGTTTGCCCATCGCGCGCGTTCGCCTCGAAGGCGAGGCGTTCGTCGCGACCGACTACATCCCGCCGACCCTCGGCGTCGCCCCGGGCTCGCCCCTCGACGAGATGTGTCAACGCCTTGCCGGTCGCCTCCGTGAGAAGGCCATGCGCCTCGCCGAGAAGGCGAACTTCCTCTCACGCACCACCGATCGCGAGCTCATCGGCGAGATCCGCCGTCAGATCCAGTGCCTCGTCGCCGCGCTCCCTCCCTTCGAGGCCGTCCTCTACTCCGAGCGCCCGCATCCGTTCTCCCTGTTCGTCACGCTCACGGGCCTCGTCGGCCAGATCTCCTCGCTCGCGCGCACGCCCGTGCCGCCGCTCCTGCCGAGGTACCGGCACGACGACCTCCGCGCGACCTTCGAGAATGCCCGCGATCACATCTTCCGCATGGTCGACGAGGGCATCATCGAGTCGTTCACGGCCTATCCGTTCGACCTCAAAGAGGGCAAGTACAACGTCCTCTTCCAGCGCGAGTTCCGCACGCGCGCCGTCGTCATCGCCGTCCGCGCGCCGCGCGGCGTGCGCGAGGATCAGCTCCTCAACTGGATGAACGGCGCGCTCATCGGCGCCCCGGGGCGCCTGCGCACCATGCAGGAGAGCCGCATCCTCGGCGCTGGCAGGAAGCGCGTCGAGCGCCACGGCGACCTCGTCGCCACGCCCGGCACCTTGCTCTTCGAGCTCGAAGAGCAGAGCGTCTACCTCGACCCGGGCGAGCCGCTCACCTTGTGCAACACGGCCGATCCGACGGGCCAGAGCGGGCCGTCCGAGGCGGTCCTCTACGTGAAGAGCGGGTAGGGGCGCGATGGCTGCTTCTCCGGGACGCTTTGCCCTCGGCCCCAAACAGGCCGCCCTGCGGGACCAGCGCGTCCTCGTCGACGCGTTCTGCAACTTCCACGCGGACGTCGTCACGCAGAAGCGCGTCGTCGTCGCCTCGGGCGGCGTCATGCCACACGACGCCGTCCAGCAGCGCCTCCTCGACGCCTTCGAACAGCAGGCCGGCAAGATCCAGAGCTCGCTCCCCGAGCACGAACGCCGCCTCTTCGAGGAGACCCGCTACGTCATGATCGCCATGGCCGACGAGGTCTTCCTCCACCTCGACTGGTTCGGCAAAGAGTACTGGGCAGACAAACCGCTCGAATCGATCGTCTTTCAGACCCGCGACTCGGGCGATCGTTTCTTCAACCGCATCGACGACGCCCTCAATGGACGCACCCCGGCGTCGTCGCAGCTCCTCACGGTGTACCTCACGGCCCTCGCGCTCGGCTTCCGCGGCCGGTACGCGCCCCTCGGCACCGGCGAGCCCGAGACCTACCGCGCGCGTATCGTCGACTTCCTCGCCCGCACCGATCCCGAAATCGTCCGCGGCGAAGACCTCTGCCCCCAGGCGCACGAGCACACCGCGACCGATACACCCCAGAAGCGTTTGCCCTCCCTCTCCCGAGGCATCCTGCCGTTCCTCGTCGTCATCCTCGGCTGGATCGTCATCGGTGAGATCCTCTGGCTTTATCGCACGGCCGAGCTCGACACCGTGCTCGACCGCATCGAGGACGCCACGTGACCGTCGGCACCCTCCTCAAGATCGTCGCCGGCCTGATCGCGCTCGCCGTCGTTGGCGTCGGGATCTACGCGTTCGTCCTCGCGCAGAAGAAGAAAGCGCAGAAGGCCGCGGAGCTCGCGAGGCAGGGCGGCGCGCCCGATCCCATCGCCGAGATCCGCGCCTCCGTAGCCAAGGCCAAAGCCGCGCTCGTCAAGAAGGTCCAGGACAAGACCGCGCGCGAGGAGATGCCGCGGTACCTCGTCCTCGGCGAACCCTCGTCCGGAAAAACCACGCTCCTCGGCGGCTCGGGCCTCAGCGTCCAGCTCATGGAGGGCGGCGATCCCGCGCCCGGCGATACGTCGTCCGTCAACCTCTGGATGCTCGGCAAGGCCCTCCTCGTCGACGTCGCCGGCCGCCTCCTCTTCGGCGAGGGCGGCACGGCCGCGCCCGATCCGCCGTATCGCGCCCTGCTCCAGGAGCTCAAGCGCCTCCACCCCGATCGCCCCATCGACGGCATCCTGCTCACGGTCCCTTGCGCCGAGATCATGCAGACGGCGCGCTCCACGCCCGCCGAGCGCAAGCGCAAGGCCACGATCCTGCGCGCCGCCATCTCCTTGGCGCAGCAAACCCTCGGCATGAACGTCCCGGTCTACGTGATCGTCACGCAGACCGATCGCCTCGCCGGTTTCCGTAGCCTCGGCATGGAGGTCGCGCAGACCCGTCGCGACGACATCCTCGGCTGGTCGAGCCCGCACCCGCCCTTCACCGACGGCTCCGAGGACTGGGCCTCCGAAGCGCTCGGCACCGTCCGCGATGCACTCCTCCGTTACCAGGCGCGACGCTTCGCCGGCCCCTCCGTCGTCCGCGCGCCTGACGACTTTTTCCTGTTCCCGAGCGAGATCGAGGCGCTCACCGACGGCCTGCAAACCTACGTCGACCCCGTCTTTCTCGAAGGCGCCGGCCAGGACACGCTCACCCTCCGCGGCATCTACTTTTGCGGCCTCGCCGATCCGCCCGGTCCTCCGCAGCTCACGGCCCCGGGCGCCACGCCCGCCGCGCTCGCGCCCCCGCCCGCGGCCGCGGCTGGGTCGGGCAAGGTCCTCTTCTCGAAGGACCTCTTCGAGCACAAAGTGTTTGCCGAGCGGAACCTCGGCCAGCCCGCGGCCGCCGCGCTCCGGAGCCGACGGCGTATCAACCTCGCGCTCCAGATCGTGGCGTGTTGCCTCGGCGGCGCCTTCCTCGCGGCCCTCTGGATCGACGCCTCGCGCCTCGAACGCCGCACGAACGCGCTGATGCCGTTCCTCCGCGACGTGCAGAGCAACGTCCTTTCGGCGAAGAGCGAGGCCCCGGGCACCGAGGCGAACTTCGACGCCAAAAAGCTCCGCGCCAAGGCCCTGATCGAAAAACTCGAAACGATCGAAGAGTCGGGCCGCCTCCGCTCCCCGCTGAATCCTTCTTCCTGGTGGGGCCGCCTCGATCGCCGCGTCGATCAGGCGTTCGTCGTGGCCCTCGAGAGTGTCCTCGTCGACACCTTCCGCGCCGGCCTCAACGAGGAGGCCGCGCACCTCTTGCGCCCGCTCCCGCCGCAGCCCCCGCCCGACGCGTTTTTCCCCCTCAGCGTCGAGAAGAGCCAGGAGTACATCAACCTCGAGACGTGGCTGCGCGAGCTCACCGCGTTCGAGGCCCACGTCGCGCGCCACGACGGCCTGCTCGGCGAGTTGCCCAAGGACGCCACGCCCGACGCCCGCATGCAGAGCGTCGCCGACCTCTCGGATTACCTGCTCGGCTACAAGACCTCGCCCACGATCGCGGTCGACTACTACCGCAACGCCCTCACGCGCGGCGCGCGCCGTCAGCCCTTTGACGTCGCCCCGCGCCGCGATCCGGCCCGCGAGAAGGCCACGGCGCTCTTCAAGGGCCTGCAGGATCGGGTCCTCGAAGCCTACAGCGACGCCGTCGTCCGCGCCGACGTCGAGCAGCTCGTGCAGAGCCTGAAGGACCTCGAAACGAAGGGCGCCGAGTACACCGTGCAGGACCTCTGGACCTTGCGCGACACGATCGCCCGGGTCGAAGCGCACCTCGGCGCGCCCACGCTCTCCTGGGTCTCGGGCGAGTCGCTCCCGCCGAACGAGGGCATCGCGAACCTGCTCAAGACCGTCAAGAATTCGCGCCTCCTCGGCCCCGACGTCGAGGCGTCCTTGCGCGGCGGCGTCGACGCGCGCCTGCTCGACCTCAAGACCTACGTCGCGAGCGCGGGCGCGCCCCTCTCCGGGCCCATCCTGGAGCGCAAGGGCGGCGTCCTGCTCATGCGCCTCTCGCCCTTCATCCTCGGGCTCAAGGCGCCCATCGACGCGCTCCGCCAGCAGACGTTCATGACGGCCGAGGAGGAGAAGACCCTCACGCCCGACGTCGATCGCTCGCGTGTCGACTGGGACGGCGAGGTGCTCAAAGAGGCCGCGCGTTTGCCCAAGGACTACGAGGCCTTCGTCCAGGGCGGCGTCCTCAAGACGGTCGATTCGCGCATCCGCAACACCATCTCCGACCTCACGGTTCGCCAGGTCAAGGCGAACACCCTCGGCGTTGTCGCCCGCGCCGCGCGGCCGGCCACGCCGCTGTCGGGGAACAACAATCGCCAGTTCGAGAACGTCCGCGCCGACGCCGCGAACCTCGGCCAGGCGATGGCGCCCATTCGCGAGATGATCGGCGCGTTCGTGCGCCTGCGCATGGACGACGCCCGCGATCGTCTGCGCGAGGTCTTGCGTGGCCAGGGCTCCGAGGTCCTCGGCCGCGGCGCCGACGTCCTGCGCGCCGAGAACCTCTACGGCCTCAAGAAGGGCGGCTTCACCTGGTGGGATGGCAAATCGACGCCGGCGTTCGAGGCGTTCAGCGTCCCCGACGCCGGGCGTTTGTCCGAGTATGCCGCGGCCCAGCGCACCCGGGCGGCCACGCTGCACAAGGAGCTCGCCGAGCCGCTGCTCACGGCCATGGAGAGCCCCGAGGTCGCGGGCGACGCGAGCGGCGATCCCAACGTCTCGCTCTGGCAGAACGTCGCCTGGCCGCTCAAGGATTACGAGAACAAGAAGGCGGGCAACGGGGTCTCGAACCTGGAGACCTTCATGCTCTCGGATCTCCCGCTCATCACGGCGAAGAACTGCATCGCCGAGCTCGACAAACGCGCCGGCGTCGACGGCGCGGGCGGCTTCTTCGCGGGCAAGCAGAAGTACATCGTCGAGGAGCTGCGCGAGCGGTGCCGCGTCCTTGCCGGCGAGGAGATGCGTGATCGTTATGCCGCGCTCCGCCGCACCTTCAACCGCGAGCTGTCGGGCAAGTTCCCCTTCGTGAAGATCGAGCCGGGCATCCGCGTCGAGGACGCGCGGCCCGAGACCGTGCGGCGTTTCCTCCAGGACGCCGCCGATTTCCGTTCCGATTTCGGCTACGTCCTCGGCAAGGACACGAAGGCCTCGGCCGGCGAGGTCGGGCGATTCCTCGAAAAGATCGAGGCTGTCCGCGCCTTCATGATGCCCATGTGGGCGCAGGTCGAGTCGGCCGAGGACGGCATCTACGACGTCAAGGTCGAGTTCCGCGTCAATCCCGGCCTCGAGGTCGGCGGCAACCGCATCGCCGAGTGGGCCGTGCGCCTCGCGGACGAACGCCTGTGGCGCGACGGCCCCAAGGCCGAGGCGAGCTGGCGCGTGAACGACTCGGTCCGCCTCGATCTGCGCTGGGCGAAGAGCAGCCTCGACGTCCCGCTGCCGACGCAGGGCCCCAATGTCTTCGTCAATGATCGGACCGTCACGTTCGAGGAGCGCGGCCCCTGGGCGCTCTTGCGCATGATCGCGTTCCATCAGACCGCGGCGCGCGACGGCTCGCAGAAGACCGAGGGGGGCTCGCACGTGCTCGGCTTCGTCGTGCAATCGTCGCCCGATCCGACGGGTGGCTTCATCGAGCGCGTCGGCACCGACGCCAACACCGTCCGTGTCTTCATCCGCGTCGCGCTCACCGGCGTCGAGAAGGACCGGCTCCTCCGATACCCCGAGTTTCCGGCGATCGCCCCGAACCTTTAGGAGACAGAGCCTCGATGTCGACGAAGGCCCCGCTCATCGATCTGGAGATCCTGCTCCAGCCCATCTCCGAGGAGGCGCCTTGTGGCACGTCTCTCCGGTACGAAGGCACCTACGATCGGGTCCGCGAGGCGCGCCGCGAGGACGACCCCTCGCTGCCGATGGGCGAATGGGAGACCAAGCTCAAGGTCTCCGACCTCGCGCTCGTGGACAAACTTTGCCAGGAAGCGCTGCGCAAGAAATCGAAGGACCTCCAGATCGCGGCCTGGCTCGTGGAGGCGTGGCTCCGGCGTTACCGCGTGAAGGGCCTCGGCCATGGTTTGTCCCTCGTCACCGGGCTCTGCGAGCGATTCTGGGACGGCCTCTTCCCCGAGGTGGGCGACGACCCCGACGCCGCGGCGCGCGCCGCGCTTTACGAGTGGATGGACGACGTCCTCTCCGATCGCCTGCGCCGCACGCCTTTCACGGAGGGCGACGGATCCTTTTCGCTGCTCGATTGGGAGCTCGGCGGCGCGTCTGTGTCCGCCGACGGGGAAGGGGAGGGCGCGCGGCCCACGCGAGAATCGCTGCTCGCCAAGATCTCGCTCGGCGGCGCGGGCACGCGCTGGACCGACATCGCGCTCGACGCGGGCACGGCCATCATGGCGGCCGAGGCGGCCGAGGCGGCGATCGCCGCGCAGATCTCGCGCCCGCCCACGCTCCGCCGCGTGCGGGAGGTCCTCACGCAGATCGAGCTCCTCGCGCGCGAAACGGCGCGTATCAACGGCGAGAGCGTGCCCGTGGCGAGCGCGCCCGCGGCGAGCCCGCCGCCGCTCGGATCGGCCGCTGCGGCTGCGGCGGCGTTCACGGCGCCTTCCGGGGGAGGGGCGGGCGGCTCGTTTGCGATCACGAGCCGCGCCGACGCCTATTATCGGCTCGCCGAGGCGGCCGAGTACCTCATGCGGACCGAGCCGCACAGCCCTGTGCCGTACCTGGTCAAACGTGCGGTGCAGTGGGGCAACATGTCGCTCGCCCAGCTCCTCTACGAGTTCGTAGGAAACCCCGATGATCTCGTGGCGATACAGCGCTTGCTCGGGATGCGCGGGAGGGAGGAGTAACGCCGGGGGGAAAAAGGGGGGGTGCGAGAGAGCGCCCCTACGAGGGTGTTGTGTTGACGAGCCTGGGCACGGTAAAAGGGTAATGCGCCAGCCTTACGCGCCGTGCGCGGGCGGGTTTTCGGAGAGTTCGCAAGCCGCGGCGCCGCCGCGAGAGCCGAGGAAGGGAGCCATCGATGGCAGAGAGCAAGCAGCACTGGCTGGACCGAAACCGTCCGCCGCGTGTGCAGATCACCTATGACGTCGAGACGGGCAACGCAATCGAGAAGAAAGAGATCCCGTTCGTGGTCGGCGTGCTCAGCGACCTGGGGCGGAACGAGGCAAACCCGCTGCCCAAGCTGAAGGATCGCAAGTTTGTCGAGATCGACCGCGACAATTTCAACGACGTCCTCGCCTCGACGAAGCCCGAGATCACGGTGAAGGTCGACGACGTCCTCAAGGGCACCGGCAAGATCGGGATTCCGCTGACGTTCACGCACCTCGACGATTTCCGGCCCGAGCGTCTCGTCGAGCGGATCCCGGAGCTCCGCAAGCTTCTTCGCGCGCGCGAGCGCCTGAACGATCTTCTCGCCAAGCTCGAGGGCAACGACGAGCTTTCGGCGGCGCTGCGTGAGGTCATGGAGAGCACGGATGCTCTCCAGAAGATCACGGCGGAAGTCTCCAAGGATCAGAGCTAGGCCGCGCGGAGGGTACGAACATGCCGGAAACTGTAAGCGTCAAGCAACTCATCGCCTCGAGCGCGGACGGCTCTGCCATCATCGATCAGATCCTCTCCGAGGGCGCGATGGTTCGCGGGGACAACCCCGTTCAGAAGAAGCACGCGCGCGACATCATCGGGGAGTTTTGCCAGCAGATCCTCGACGAGCGGGATCCGAACGACAAGCAGCGGGCCCTCGATCTCGGCGCGGTCGCGGCCATTCAGGATCGCATCAACGAGATCGACGAGATCATCGGCAAGCAGCTCGACGCGATCCTGCACGCGCCCGAGTTCCAGTATCTCGAGTCGCGTTGGCGGGGGCTTCACTACCTCGTCATGAACACGGAGACGAGCACGCGTCTCAAGATTCGCGTGATGAACGTCCGCAAGGACGAGCTACGCAAGGATTTTGAAGCCTCGCCCGAGTTCGATCGCAGCTCGCTTTTCAAGAAGGTGTACGAGGAGGAGTACGGCACGTTTGGCGGCGCGCCCTACGGCCTGCTTCTCGGCGACTACGAGTTCGACGGTTCGAATCCGGACGTCGGCCTTTTGACCGAGCTTTCGAAGGTCGCGGCGGCGGCGCACGCGCCCTTCATCTCGGCGGCGAGCCCGCACCTCTTCGACATGGAGAACTTCGGCCAGATCGGCGTGCCCGGTGATCTCGCCAAGCTCTTCGAGAGCACGCAGCTCATCAAGTGGAAGGAGTTCCGCGAGAGCGAGGACAGCCGTTATGTCGGCCTCGTCCTGCCGCACGTCCTCGTGCGCCTGCCGTATGGCCCGAAGGGCGTCCCCGTGGACGGGTTCGTCTACGAGGAGAACGTCGGCGCCGAGGACAAGAACTTCCTCTGGGGCAACGCGGCGTACGCGCTCGGCCAGCGCATCACGAACGCGTTCGCGCATTATGGCTGGTGCGCGGCGATCCGCGGCGTCGAGGGCGGCGGCCTCGTCGAGAACCTCCCGGTGCACGTCTTCAAGACGAGCGAGGGCGATCTCGCGGTGAAGACGCCGACCGAGGTGGCGATCACCGATCGCCGCGAGAACGAGCTCTCGGAGCTCGGCTTCATCGGGCTTTGTTATCGCAAGAACAGCGGCCAGGCCGCGTTCTTCGGCGGCGCGACCGCGAACAAGCCCAAGGTGTACAACCTGCCCTCGGCGACGGCGAACGCCCGTTTGTCGGCGCAGCTCCCGTACATCCTCGCGACGAGCCGGTTCGCCCATTACATCAAGGTCATGATGCGCGACAAGATCGGCAGCTTCATGACGAAGGACAACGTGTCGTCGTACCTCAACAACTGGATCGCGGACTACGTGCTCCTGAACGACGACGCGGGTCAGGACACGAAGGCGCGACTGCCTTTGCGTGAGGCGCGGATCGACGTGACGGACGTGCCCGGCAAGCCCGGCGCGTACCGTGCTGTCGTTTTCTTGAAGCCGCACTTCCAGCTCAACGAGCTCACGGTCTCGATGCGCCTCGTGGCGGATCTTCCGCCTCCGGCTGCGTGACGGGCCTCGCGAATCGGTGTAGGGTACATCAGGATGTTGCCGTCCCGCGCTCGAAGGGAGCGCGCGGGCGGCGACGGTCGACGGGGACGCGGAGGATTGCACGATGGAAACTAGTTTCTTGGAGATCGAGGGCGTCAAAGGCGAGAGCACGGCGAGCCAGGGGAAGGACAAGATCGAGATCCTTTCCTTCAGCCACACCGTCGCGATGCCTCTGACGGCGGGCGGCTCGGCGAACGCGCGCGCGCACGGCCGCACGGTTCATTCGGACTTCACGTTCAGCAAGTATCTCGACATCTCGTCGCCCACGCTGAACCTCAAGTGCAGCGGCGGCGACAACATCAAGAAGGCCGAGCTCACCGTCTTCCAGGCCGACAAGAATGACGGCGACATGGTTCTTTATTACAAGATCACGTTCGAGGACGTGATCCTGACGAACGTCGCGGTGAGCGGCGGCAGCGGCGGTCGTCCGGTCGAGACGGTCACGTTCAACTACCGCAAGATCAAGTGGTCGTACGCCCAGCAGGGCCAGCCTTCGCCGGCCGGCAAGAAGGGCACGGCCGAGGCGGGGTGGACGCTCGAGGAAAACAAGAAGCTCTAACCCGAGGACGATTCGGCGTCCCAGGGGAACGACAGAATGGCGAAAGCGTGGGGAGCCACGAGCGCGGGCAGGGTTCCCCTGTTCGACCGGCTGGTCGACGAGAACCCTGCTCAAAAACAGGAAGCCGTCCCCTATTGCACCCTCGATCGAGACGGGCTGCGCGCCTCGGTGGCCCGCGAGCTCGGTCGAATCCTCGGCACCCGCAGCCCCATCTCCGGCGACGAGGCTCTCTCCCGGCAGCGCACGACCATCGATTATGGTTTGCCCGACCTCGAGCTCGGCGGCCGTGCGCTCGTCCCGGAGGAGCTTCGCCGTCTCGTGCGCCTCGTGCAAAAGACGATCGAGGCGTACGAGCCGAGGCTCCAGAACGTACGCGTGGAAATCAAGCGATGCGAGGACGCGCCGCCGCATGCGCGCCTCGTGGTCGCGCTCTCGGCGACGCTCGTCACCGACGAGGTGCGTGAGCCCCTCTCGTTCGAGGCGCCGCTCGAAGGAGGCCCGGGGGCCGCATGAGCAAGGGTGATCCGGATCGGGAAATGCTCGAGCTGTATGCGCGTGAGCTCGCGTATCTGCGCGAGCGTGGCGCCGAGTTCGCCAAGGATTATCCGAAGATCGCGGCGCGCCTCGGCACCTCGAACCAGGCCTCGTCCGATCCACACGTCGAGCGCCTGGTCGAGGCATTCGCGTTCCTCTCGGCGCGCCTCACGCGCGACATCGAGGCGGAGCTGCCGATTTACACGACCTCGCTGCTCGGCACCCTTTATCCGCAGCTCGCGTGTCCCGTGCCGGCGATGGCGATCGCCGGGTTCGAGATCGACCCGAAGGAGGCCAAGCTCGGCTCCGGGTACACGGTCGAGAAGCACACGCCGCTTTTCGCGGCCTCGCAAACCGGGCCGGTCTGTCATTTCCGCACCGCGTATCCGGTCACGCTCTGGCCGATCGAGATCGTCAATGCGGGCATGGTCCCGCCCGAGAACCTCGACGTTCCCTCGTGGCTGCTCACGAACGCGGCGGCGGCGCTGGAGATCGAGATCGCGACGGGCGGCGTTCCGCTCGACAAACTCGGCATGCGCTCGCTCCGCTTCCACATCACGGGCGGGGGCATGGGCGCGGCGCGCCTCTACGATCTGCTCGCGGCGCACGCCGTGCAGGTCCTCGTGGTCGGGGAAAAACCCTCGGAGGACTGGGCCTACGGAAAGATCCGGCCCGTCGGCTTCGAGGCGAACGAGGACGTCCTGCCGTATCCGCCGCACGCGCACCGCGGCCATCGCCTCGTGCAGGAGTATTTCGCGTTCCCGGAGAAGTTCCATTTCTTCGACCTCGAACTGCCGAAGCTCCCGCCGCGCAAGAACGCGAAGATCCTCGTCCTCTTCGATCAGAAGCCGCCGGCCGGCGTCGCGGTTCGCCCGACGACGTTGAAGCTCGGCTGCACCCCGATCATCAACCTCTTCCCGCGCAGCGCCGAGCCCATCCGCGTCGATCACACCCGGCCCGAATATCGCCTCGTCGCGGACGCGCGTCGCGAGCGGACCACGGAGATCCATTCGATCACGCGCGTCGCGGCCACGGCGCCCGGCGAGCCCAAGCAGATCGATTACGCGCCTTTCTTCTCGTTCGTGCACCACCGCGCGGGCGAAAGACCCCGCGCGTTCTGGCACGCGCGCCGCGTCGCCACGGGCCGCAAGGATCTGCCGGGCACCGACGTCTGGCTCACGTTCGTCGACACCGATTTCAAGCTCTCACGTCCCCCGTCGGAGACCGTTTACGCCGGCGTCCTCTGCACGAACCGCGACCTCGCGAACGAGATCGCCAAGGACACGCAGCTCTCCCCCGAGCGCCCCGTCCCGGCCAAGAAAATCGTTTGTCTGACGAAACCAACCCCCCAGCGCGCCGCGCCGATGGGCGGCGAAGCGCTCTGGCGGCTCGTCTCGAACCTTTCGCAGAACCACCTCTCGATCACGGACGGCAAGACCGGCGTCGCCGCGCTCCGCGAGATCCTGCGCGCCTACGTCTTCGGCGATTCGCCCGACGCCGAGCGCCAGATCGACGCGCTCCTCGAAATTTCGAGCCGCGTGGTCACGCGTCGCCTCGGCAATGACGCGTGGCGGGGGTATTGCCGGGGCCTCGAGATCACGCTCACGCTCGCGGACGAGCAGTTCGCCGGATCGAGCCCGGTCCTTTTGGCCTCGGTCTTGAGCCGATTTTTCGCCTTGCAGGCGCACATCAATGCGTTCACCGAGCTCGTCCTGAAGCGCGCCTCGCGCGCGGAGGTCTGGAAACGATGGCCGCCCACGGCTGGCGAAAGAGCCCTTCTGTAGAGGCCTGGCTCTTCGACGAGGGGCACGCCTTCGATTTTTATCAGGCCGTCTCCCTCCTCGAACGCTTTCGGGAAGGCGACGCCGTCCCCGTCGGCGAGGGCTCCGATCCTTCGCGCGAGTCCGTGCGATTCGCCGGGAGCATCGCGCTCGCCTTCCCCGAGACCGACGTCGCGCGCATTCGCCCGCCGCACCGCGAACGCGAGCCCGCGCAGATGCTCGTGAACTTCCTCGGTCTCGGCGGCGCCCTCGGCCCACTGCCGCCGCCGATCGTCGAGTCGATTTACATGCGCGCCGTCCGCGGCGACACCGCGGCGCGGGATTTCCTCGACATCTTCAACCATCGCCTCGTCTCGTTCGCATATCGCATCCGCAAGAACCATCGCCTCGGCCTCGGCATCTCCTCGCCCGAAAAAGACGGCGCGGCGCGGCACCTCTTCGCGCTCATGGGCCTCGGCTTTCAGGCGCTCGAAGGCCGCCTCGCGGTCCAGGATCGCGCCCTGCTCGAACACGCGGCAAACCTCGGAAGCGAGTCCCGTTCGCTCGAAGGCCTCGTCGCCATTCTCCGCCGGCATTTCGGCGTCCCCATCGAGCCCATCCCGCTCACAGGCGCCTTTCACCCGATCGAGGAAAACGATCGCACGGCGATCGGCCGATCCGGTCAGAACCGCGCACTCGGCCGCGACGCATGTCTGGGGGGCCGTTTCTGGGATCAGGAGTCCACGTTCGATCTGCGCATCGGGCCCATGAAGCTCGATGAATTCCTGCGATTCCTCCCGGACGGCGACGCGCTCCGGCCTCTCTGCTCCCTCGTCCGTTTTTATGCAGGCGCACGATTCCACTTTGGCCTCATCCTCGTGCTGGCCGAGGGCGAGGCGCCGCGGATCGAGCTCGGCCGCGCCACGTGCGCGCTCCTCGGCCAAATCGCCTGGCTCGGAAACGTGAACAAGCACGGCGGCAGGGTGCGCGAGGTGCGTTTGTCGCGTGCGGCCATTCGGAAAGGCCTCGGTGAGGCGCCGGGCGGCTGAAACACTCCCTTGTCAACCGTCTGCGCGCCGGGATATCGTTCTGCTGAGGCCTTATGACGACTGCAGAACAGAGCCAGGGCGCCACGGAGAGCATTCCGAGCAAGCTCGGGAAGTTCGCCACGGAGCAGATCGACAAGGCCGAGGTCACGGTCACGAAGGGCGTCTCTACCGTCCGTGACTCCACGAACCAGATCATCAGCAAGGCCGAAGAGCAGATCCTCAAGCTCAACAAGGCCCTCTACGAGACCAAGAACGGCATCTCGTCCGGCATCGACACGGCCATCAAGGAGACGGAAGGCCAGCTCAAAGGGATCACGCCCGAGCTCAAGAAGATGGGCGAGGATGCGATCAAGACGGCCAAGGACAAACTCGACGGACTCGTCGACGAGGTCGAGGGCAAGCTCGAATCGCAAAAAGACTCGCTCGTCAAGACGGCGCAGGATCAGATTCGGAACGCGGCCGATCAGGCGAAGGGCAAGATCGACGAGATCGGACAGCTCGGCGAGGATCAGGCGAAGAAGGTCCTCGATGCGGTCAAGACGCAGGCCGACACCGTCGATCAGAAGCTCGGCGATCTCGAGGGGCAGATCGACGGCAAGATCCAGGCGATCGGCGACGACGTGCGCGGCAAGTTCGAAGCGGCGCTCGCCAAGGTGCCGGATCACGACGGCGCGAAGGTCGAGATGTCGGCGAACGTCGACGCCGTCGTCGCGGAGCTGCGTAGTGCCACGAAGGACTCGATCGAGCAGGCGCGCGAGACGCTCAAGTCGCTGGTCAAGCAGACCGACGACACGATCATGCAGACGATCGGCGACGTGCGGCGCGCGATCGGCGAGGTCCCCGCTCGCATCAACCAGTGTGCGCAGGACATCCTCGCGAAGGTCAATGACGCGATCCAGAAGACGATCGACGAGATCTCGAACCTCGCGCACGGGCTCGTGGCGCGCACGGCGGAGCTGCTCAACCAGGCGCTGCTCACGATCACGAGCACCGTCGACAAACTCCTCGCCGACGGCTTCGCGCTCGTGCGTGGGATCAAGGCGGATCTCGATCGTCTCCTCGACAAACTGCTCGAACAGATCCGGGATCTGACGCTCGGCACGCTGGAGGACGTCCGCAAGGCGGCGAACGAGCTACTCGGCACGTTCGAGGCTGAATGCAAGAAGATCCTCCAGACGATGGAGGAGTCCGTCATCGGCTCGGTCGAGGAGCTCGGCGGCAAGATGAACGCCTCGATCAAGGCGCTCCAGGCCGACCTGAACCTCGATGCCGACAAGATCGTCCGGGACCTCGTGGCCGAGGGCGCGAAAGGGCACGACGACGCGCTCGCCGACTTCATCAGCGCTGGTTATTCCGAGGACACCTCGGTCATCCCCAAGATCCGGGCCAAGGGCGAGGCTGCGATCAAGCAGATCGAGGCCAAGACGAAGGCCCAAGGGGAGAAGCTGATCAAGGACTTCGAGATGCAGGCGACCCTGCTGAAGCCCAAGATCCAGGCGCAGGGTATCAAGGTCGTCGCGCAGATCGCCGCGCTCGGACCGAAGCTTGCGATGCAGGCGGTCCAGATTGCGACGAGCATCGCGTCGTCCATCAAGGACAAGGGCGAGGCGGTCAAGAAGACGTTCGAGGAGCTGCAAAAGACGCTCGTCGACGCGATCACGAAGAAGATCCCCGATTACCTCGAAAACTGCAAGAAGCAGATCAAGGCCGCGGCCGATGCGCTCGTCGAGGCGGGCAAGACGTTCTACGAGAAGACGCTCGCCGACATCATGGGGGCGATCAAGGCGGCCGAGGCGCGGTTCAAGCAGCTTGCCTCGGAGATGAAGGACCTCATCGAGACGCAGGTCCTCGCGCTCGTGGCCTCCATTCGCAGGACGGTGGAGACGTCCATCCAGCGCTTCAAGGATCTCGGCGCCGCGTTCGAGGAAAAGACGAATGCGCTCGTCAACGACATCCCGGCGCGGCTCATCAAGCTGGAGCAGGTCGCGCGGCTCGCGGTCGAGCGCGAGATCACGCTGGCGAAGGGGCTCGCCAATGCGACGAAGGACGACATTCTCCTGAAGGCGCGGACGACGCTGTCGGAGATCAAAAAAGCGGCGTACGGGGTCCTCGGCGGCATCCGGGGCGATTTCGGCGCGGTGCAGGGATCGCTCGCGCTCATCGTCCCGGCGGGCGCGGGGCTCGACGCGGCGGGCGCGATCAACCTCGCGGTCTCGGGCGGGCTCGAAGGGATGATCGCGTCGGCGGCGAATGCGGCGCAGGCCGCGGTGACGGCGGGCGTGAATGCGGCCGAGGCCGTGAACAATGCAGCCGAGCAGGCGGCGGCCGCGATGAGCGCGGCTGGATTCGACGGCGCGGCGAAGTCATTGACGGACGTGCTCTCGCAGCAGATGGGCGAGGTGCGGACGGAGGGCGAGAAGGCCAAGAACGTCATTGCCGCGGCGAAGGAGAAGATGACGGCGGTCGCCAAGGAGGCGACGGACACCTGCACGCAGGCGGCGCAGGCGGCGCAGGCCGCGGCCGCGGAGGTCGTGGCGGCCGCGAATTCGACGGGCGACGCGATCAAGGCGTCGGCGGAGAACCTGACGAAGGGCCTCGAAAAGGCGAAGGACATCGTCAAGGATGCCGGCAAGGCCGCGATGCAATCGATGAAAGAGGCCCAGGACGTGCGCAAGGGAGGCGACGGCGCGCAAGCCGGCGCGGGTGCGCAGGCCAAGGCCGGCGGGGCGGATGGCGCGGCGGCGGGCGCGGATGCGGGCGGCGCGGATGGCTTGGCGGTGCCCGAGGGCGAGGCGGCGGCTCCGGAAGGGGAGGCGGCCGCGGCTCCGGGCGGCGCGGAGGCGGCTCCGGACGGCGCGGCGGCGGCTCCGGATGTCAAGGCAGCGGCTCCGGATGCCAAGGCGGCGGTTCCGGATGCCAAGGTGGCGGTTCCGGATGCCAAGGTGGCGGTTCCGGATGCCAAGGTGGCGGCTCCGGATGCCTCGAAATCGGCGCCGGATGTCCCGAAATCGGCGCCGGATGTCTCGAAACCGGAACTGGACGTCTCGAAACCGGAACCAGGCGCCGATGTAGCGGCGGTGGCCGCCAAGGTACCGGATCCGGCTGCCAAGGTAGCGGCTCCGGCCGCCAAGGTAGAGGTGCCGGCCGCCAAGGTAGAGGCGCCGGCCGCCAAGGTAGAGGCGCCGGCCGCCAAGGTAGAGGCGCCGGCCGCCAAGGTAGAAATTCCGGGCGCCCCGAAAGCGGCGCCGGCCGCCAAGGTAGAAATTCCGGCCGCCCCGAAGGCGGCGCCGGCCGCCAAGGTAGACATTCCGGCTGCCAAGGTAGACGTTCCGGCTGCCAAGGCGGTGCCCGGCGTGCCGGAAGGCAAGGCTCCGGCGCCCCCAGGCAAAGCTGCGATGCCGGAAGGCAAACCGCAGGTGCCCGAAGGCGGCATGCCCGGGGTGCCAAAAACCGGCGAAAAGCCCGCCTTTCCTCCCGCCCCCGCGCCTCAGGCCCCCGCGCCTCCCGCTCCGGCGGACGTGGCCCCCTTCGCGCCCGCGCCGAAGCCGCCGGCCGCGCCCGCCGTCCCTGCCGGCGCGAAACCCGCGCCCGCCGCGCCCGCCGCCCCCGTGATCCCTGCCGGCGCGAAACCCGCGCCCGCCGCGCCCGCGCCGCCCGCCACGCCCGCGGCCAAGCCCGTCGTTCCCGCCGCCCCCGGCAGCAAATGGCCTGGCAGCGGCAACAAGCCTTGAAGAGCGCTCAGGGCACCTGCACCGTGACCTGCCCGGGGAACGAGATCTGAATCACCCCGCCCCACATGCACATCAGCTTCGAGCTGTTGTTCAGCGCGGGCATGTTCGCGAGCAGCACCGTTGGGGCACCGACGATCCACGGCGCCGGCGTGTTCGGAATGCACGGCATTGGCGTGAGCACGCCCATCGCCGCCGCCGTCGCCGCGGCCACCGTCGGGTTCGCCAGGCTCTGACACATCCCGAACGGCAGCACGTTCAGCATGGGCTTGCCGTCCATGATGTTCGCCAGCGGCCCCGCGCTGTTCATCGTCCGGTTCGCGGGAAGCACCGTGAGCGAGCTCGGCGCCACGCCGAAGCTGCATTGCATCATCGCCCCCATGCATACGTGCTGGCCCATCGTCAGCCTCCCGCGAGCTTGTTCACGACCTTGTCGAAGAAGGACTCTTTTTTCTCCTCCTTCGCCTTCGGAATGCCCTTGTCGTCGTACTCGACCTCGCCGCGCTTCTCGCCGTCCTTGTACGTCGCCTTCGCCTTCAGCTTGCCCTGCACGTCGTAGCTGAACGCGTCGCCCTGCTTCTTGCCGTTGTCATAGATGGCGCGCTCGCGGACCTCGCCGTTCGGGAAGTACTCGATCACCTCCCCGTGCAGTTTGTCGGCCTTGTAGCTCGCTTTGCGCAGGGTGTTGCCCTTGCCGTCGAGGAACAAGGATTCCCCTTCGAGCTTGCCGTTCTTGTAGAACGACCGGACGACCTCGTTGCCCTGCTCGTCGAACGACATGAACGGGCCGTTCTGCTTGCCCTTCTCGAAATGCATGAGCGTCCGGAGCCGGCCGTCGTCGTAGAGCCGCGTCGGCCCGTGCTGCTCGCCCTTCGCGAACGTGACGACCTGCGAGACCTTGCCGTTCTCGTCGACGAGCTTCGTCTCGCCGTGGAGCACGCCGTCCTGGAACGAGGAACGCTCGACCTCGCGTCCTTCCGGATCGTACGTGATCGACAAACCGTGCAGCTTGCCGTTCTTGTAATTCGCCCGGTGCGCGATCTGCTTCTCGGTCTCCCCGTACTGGACGAACTCGCCGTGGAGCACGCCGTCTTCCATCTCGAACCGGGAGATCAGTTTGCCGTTCTCGTCGCGCTCTTCGTGGTCGGTCGGCATCGGATCCTCGCTAATTGATCTTCACCATGCCGCCCTTCAAGGTCAGCATGCCGCCGCCCTCCACCGCCGCCTGCGCGCCGCCCTTCGCCTTCAGCGCGATCGCGCCCTCGAGCGTCATGTTCGTCCCGCCCTTGGCCTTGAAATCGGTGCCGGCCTTGAGCGTCATCCCCGTCCCGGACTCGGCCTTGAAATCCGTGCCCGCCTTCATCGAAAACGCCTGCTTGGCCTTGATCGTGACGCTCTTCGCCTCGATCACGAGGTCGCCGTCGACCTTGATCGTGTAGTTCTTCGTCACCTTGTAATCGAGGTTCGCCTTGTTCGTGTGCGCCTCGTCCTTGGTGATCGTAAGCGTGCGTTTGCCCTTCACGCTGTGCGTCTCGTCGCCCTTGTCGACCTTGATCGTGCGGTTGCCCTTGGTGACCGTGAGCGTTTCGTCGCCCTCTTCGATTGTCACCTTCCGCTCGTTCTTGACGTTCTTCGTATAATCGTGGAGGACCTTGACCGTCCAGTCGTTCTCCACCTCGAAGAGCATGTCCTTCTGGGCGTGCGCGTAAAACTCCTCGTTATCCTTCTTGTCGTCGAAGCGCAGCTCGTTCCCCGCCTCGCCCTCCTTCGACGATCGGCTCAGGATCGTGCTCTTCGTCTGCGCGCCCGGCAGCCCATAAGGCACCGTCTGCTCGGCGTTGTACACCGAGCCCGTCACGAGCGGCCGGTCCGGGTCGCCGTCGATGAAGCTCACGACGACCTCCTGCCCGATGCGCGGCAAGAACCACGCGCCCCAGCTTTTGCCCGCCCACGCCTGCACGACGCGCACGAAGCACGAGCTCTTGTCGTCCTTCGCGCCCTTGCGATCCCAGTGGAACTGGACCTTGATGCGCCCGTATTCGTCGGTCCACTGCTCCTCGCCGCTCTTGCCCACGACGACGGCCGTCTGCGTGCCGGGGATCGCGGGCTTCGGCGTGATGCGCGGCGGGCGGTACGACGTCTTCTTCGGGAACGCCTCGAAGGTATTCGTGTACCCCTCCTGGCTCGCGCGGTGCATGATCGAGGTGAGCACCCAGTCCGTGTTCGCGTCGTCCCGATCGTGCTCGTCGAGCTTGAACGCGTGCCCCGCCGTGAAGGCGCGGCAGCTCGACGTACCCGACAAACGCACCGCCCGCGCCTCCTCGGCCTCGATGCGGAGCTTCGCGCGCGTGTCGCCCGGGCTCTTCTCGATGTGCCCGCCCGGGTACTCGAAAAGCTCGAGCTTGGCCGTTTCGCCCGAGACCTCCGCGAGCAGCGACGTGCTCGGCATCTCGAAGTTGTAATCCGTCGACGCGTACTTCCCCGCGACGATCTCCTCTTCGAGCGTGCACTCGAGGACCGCGTCCTCGTCCGTCGACGTGGAGAACTGCTCGACGAACCGCGCCTTGTCGAGGTTCGGGCACGGCGCGGCCGACGCGCTGTCGTCCGAGAGCACCATCACGTGCTTGCCGTCCTCGTGCTTGAAATAATAATGGATCCCCTCGTCCTCCATGAGCCGCGACACGAAATCGAGCGCGGTCTCCTGGTACTGCACGCAGTAGGGGCGCGGGGCGTAGGAGCCCTTCAGCGAATCCTTGAAGTGCTCGCCCGACGAGAAGCCGAGCTCCTGGAAGAGCGCCTTCAGGATGTCGGGCACGCTCTTCTCCTGGAAGATCCGGCAATCGCTGGTCTTGCCGAGCAGCCATAACCACGGGTGCAGCTCCGCGCGGTAACGCGTCTGCTTGCCGACGCGCCCCGCCTGGACGAACCGCGTGCAGATCCCGTGGATGAAGCGCGGCTTCTCCTTGGCCATGCCCCGGATCGTCAAGGTCACGCCCTTGCCGACGATCGCCTTGAAGTCGAGCGCCTTCTCCGGCGACAAAAGCTCGAGCTCGAAGCGGAAGAGCCCCGAGATCCGCTCTTCGCCATGCAGATCGACGAGCAGCACCGCGTCCGCGCCGAAGGGCGTCGAGATGGCGATGCCGAGGGTGCCCTGCGGATAAGGCATGGATCTCAGACGAGAGCGTACCGGGCTTCTCGGGTTTTCGGCAAGAGGCTTGATCTCCGGCGCACACTCATCGATGATCGAGCGCGCTGTGGTGTGCTTTCAGGAAGAGACCTGCCGATGACGTTCTTCCGAACGGGCCATGGTCTCTTCCAGTTCGGGAGGCCGAAGCGCCTCGACAGGCACGGGATCCTCGCCTTTCTGCGCAGCGTCGCGACCGATCGTGGAGGCATGCTGGAGCTTCGGCGCATCCTCGCCGACGAGCTGCATCGCACGTCGATCCACAACATGCGCGACGAGCTCGTGATCGAGCAGCTCGCGGACCGTTACCTGCGCGGCTCGCTCACGCTCGTCCACGTGCGCCCGCTCGACATCGGGATCGAGCTCGAGGGCTTCCTCGTCGAAGGCGCGGACGCCACACCTTTGACCGGCCCGAAGAACGAGGCCGGCGACCTGCGCCCCGCGCCCGAGGTCCCACCCGAATATCCGGTCCTCGCGCGTGTCGAGTCCGATCAGATCATCGACTCCACGCTGAAGCTCGTCGCGAAACTCGGCGATCTGCTCTTCGGGGCGTTTGGCCTGCAAAAACGTCCCTCGACGCTCGCGAAGGAGCTCGTGCTCCTCGCCGCCGAAGAGGCGAGCGGCGTGAAGCTCGCGAACACGAAGGTCGATCTCGAGCTCGGGTTGCAACTGCACCCGCAGGGCAAGATCCTGCTGCCCGATCCGCAGGTGAAGGACGCGTACGTCGCCGCGGCGGCCGAGATCGCGGCGGGGCCGCGTCCGGCGGCAAAGGGTCTCATCGATTTGATGTGGCCGCTCACGCGGGTCGACACGAACCGCCGCTTCGACAATCCCGTCGGGGCCGGGCCGGTGAAGAGCGATCAAAGCGACGGGAAGAAGGGCCCCGAGGCCGCGCTGGATTGGGTCGAAATCGAGCTCGTCGACGACGGCGATCCGCCGAAGCCCTACGCCGGCGCGCGGTATCGAATCGAGCTCGAGGGCGGCAAGGTGATCGAGGGGACGCTCGACGACGACGGCAAGGCGCGCGTCGATGGGATTCCGTCGGGCAGCGGGACCGTCACGTTCCCGGACATCGACGCCGGGTTTTGGGGGACGAACGGCGCAGGCAGCGCAGGCGCCGCCGCGCCGCCGCCTCCGTCTTCGTCGTCGTCCTCCGCGGTCTCCGCGGACGAGGCGTGGGTCGAGATCGAGCTCGTCGACGACGACGACCCGCCGAAGCCCCGCGCCGGCGCGCGATATCGTATCGAGCTCGAGGGCGGCAAGGTGGTCGAGGGGACGCTCGACGACCAAGGGAAAGCGCGCGTCGACGGGATTCCGTCGGGCAGCGGGACCGTCACGTTCCCGGATATCGATGGCAGCACGTGGGGGCCGGGAGAACGAGGCACATGAGCGACGAAGTCCTTTACTCCGATCTCGGGATCCCCGAGTGGGATCCGGACCGCGAACCTGCGGCGGAGCCCGAGGCCGGCGCGTCCCCCCCGGGGCCGCCCGCGCAGGGCTCCATCGAGGATATGGGCGTGCGCTGCGTGGCGCGGTCGGCGGACGGGACACGAGCGGTGTGTACGCTCGAAGTGCTGCGGCCGTTTGTCCTGTCCGCTTGAGCTGACGACGCATCCTGGAGAACGCCATGAGCAAGAAGATGCCGACGAAAGGGGTGCTCACGTTCGAGGCCGAGGGCAGCGACTCGAGCAGCTCGCCTTATTACTCGCGCGTGCTCCACCACCCGACGATGGGATCGGGCGTGACGATCGGCCGCGGCTACGACATGAAGGACCGTTCGTCCGCGGACGTCGAAAAAGACCTCGTCGCGGCGGGTCTGTCCGCGGATGTCGCGAAGAAGTATGCCAAAGGCGCGGGGCTCACGGGGTCCGAGGCGCGGACGTTCGTCACGAACAACAAGGGCGTCTTGCCCGAGCTCACGTGGGACCAGCAGCTCGCGCTCTTCGAGTCCACGTATGCGTGGCACGAGAAGGACGTCAAGCGCATCTGCGACAAGGAAGATTGTCAGAACATCTACGGCGTCGTGGACTTCAAGACGCTCCACCCGCGCATCCTCGACGTGCTCGTGGATCTCAGGTTCCGCGGCGACTACACGCCCGCGTCGCGCAAGCGCATCCAGAAGGTCGTCGTCGAGAACGATTATGCGCGCTTCCGCGCGGACCTCTCCAATCGGTCGAACTGGAGCGCGGTGCCGGAGGACCGTTTCGATCGGCGGAGCAAGTACCTGAAGGACGCGCCGCAGACGGACGACACGGTCGATCACGAGGATGTGACATACAGCACGCCGACCAAGTCGTTTGACCTCAAGACGATGGGCGAGGCAGAGCTTTACGATCACCTCCGGAGCGTGTGGAAGGCGGAGCAGAAGGCGTTCGGCAACGAGGGCAAACCCGAATTCGACTTCCAGGACGAGGAGGGCCGCGTGAACCTGCTCGGCGCGCGCGGGTTCGACGCCGACCAGATGGTGCCCGTGCCGAGCACGAACACGAAATACGACGACACGCTTTTCCTCGTCTACAAGAAGGACGGCGCGAAGCACGTCGAGAAGTTCCACTACTCGAGCGAGTGGACGAGGACGGGCTCGAAGGGGGCCGTGATCATCCTCGGGCAGCACAAGTACTGCCTGGCGATCCACAAGAAGCTCAAGGAAGACGGCACGCCCTACCCGTACAACAAGCTCCCCGCGTGGCGCGATTACTACAACACGAACAAGACGCAGCCGCCGGGAGCCGGTTACCGCGCATTGAACCCGGACCCGACGGTCGGCATCGTCCGCGTGCACGATGCAAGCGCGGCAGGATCCGTGGGCGCTGAGACCACGGGGGTCACGCAGAACGCCTCGATCAACATCCATTACGGCGGCGAGGTGCCGAGCGGCTGGACGCCCAGCAAGGGGTGGTCCGACGGGTGCCAGGTCCTCATGCGCGGCGACCGGTACCTGCGGTTCATGGAGGTCATCGAGTCCGATCACTCCCTGAAGGGCACGATCAACAACGAGCTCGCGCCCAAGCCTTCGGCCGACGGGAAGCGGTCGCTCATCTACACGCTCGTCAAGGGCGACTCCCTCGCGCCGAGGGACGCGCCGTCCATGGGGTTCCCCGTGGACATCGGCAAAGGGAAGAAGATCGACAATTCGACCACGCTCGCGATGTTCGAGCACACCGAGAAGACGATCGACAGCGGCTATTTCCCTCTCGGGACGAATACGACCTGGCACGGCGGCGCCCATTTGCACGTCGCCGAGGGGACCGCGGTCCACGCGATGTTCGACGGGCGGATCGTCGCCGTGCGGCTGCCCGCGGCGGCGGACAAATCGAAGGGGGCCTTCGGCAGCAGGAACTTCATCCTGATCCGGCACGAGATCGACGGGGATCGCTTGAACAAGGCGAACGCCCTGCTCAAGCGCACCCTCATCGGGTACACGATCCGCGCCGAGACGCTCGTGCTCCGCAAGGAGCCGGGCAACGCCGCGGCCGTCGTCGATACCTTGAAGGTGGGCGACGAGGTGCTGCTGAAGACCGTCCCCCATCCGAAGAAGGACGGCGTCTCGTGGGCGCACGTCGTCGTTTCCAAATCGGCGAAGGAAGGCCTGAAGGACAAGGTCGGCTATGTGGCCGCCACGTCCTTGCTCGTCACGCCCAGGTACGCGCCGCCGAAGGAGCGCGTGAAGCCGTCCGAGACGCGGGTGGTGTATTCGCTCTACATGCACCTCGGGCCCCAGGCGCTCGACACGACGAACTCCGTCCTCGCCTCGATCCCTTGGGTCTCGGGGGCGCAATGGAGCGTGTCGGACGACGTCCGGCTCCGCAGCGCGCCGGGCGTCCCGGATCCGGACAAGACGCAGATCGGTACGCTCGTCTCCGGCGACACGTTCGTGCAGCTCACCCCCGACCTCGTGACCGCAGGGAGTTATCAGTGGATGAAGGTCCGCGTCACCAAGGCGAAAGACGCGAAGCTCGCGAACAAGGAGGGGTTCGTCGCGAAGCTCGACAAACGCATGAGCCTCACGAAGGCGCCGAGCGCGGAGATCCTCGACAAGCTCAAGTCCGGCGACGTGGTCAAGCTCGACAAACCGGTGGTCGCGGGGGAGCAGATCTGGACGGCGGGCACGATGACGGGTGGGGCGCAGGCGGGCATTCACTGGGAGGTCTTCTCGGAGCAGCCCCTCTTCCCGGACTGGCCGTCCGCCGACGATCCCGACGAAAATCTGAACATGGACGTGAAGAAGATTTTCGACATGATCGAGCAGGAGTTCTGGGGGTACAACGACACGATCTCCGCGTCCGAGCTGAACGATTTCTACAAGAACAATCCCAAGGCGAAATCGCTGCGATACTACGCGTGCCGGTTCATGAGCGAGTGGGGCTGCGACATCGACAAGGCCGTCGCGCAGATCCAATCGAGGGGGCTCTACAGCGTCTCGGGGCTCGCCGACAAGATGCGGCCCTACCTGTGGTGGAAGGAGGCGGAGGGCAAGAAGGTGGAGCTGCCGAAGAGCCCGATCGTCTGGCACTACAACCCGATCGGGTTCGTCTACGCGATGACCAAGATCGAGGAGACCCCCGCCCCACGCACCGAGCCGGCGCAGACGAAGGAGGATCCGAAGGTCGCCACGGAGACGCAATGGTCCGGCGTCGCGTACGGCGATTACGTGCTGAAGAAGGGCGACGACGACGGCAAGCAGACCTGGGGCGGCCTCGCGCGCAAGGAGAAGGGCACATACGTGGTCGAGCTGCAGAAGGATCTGCTCAAGCTCGGCTACTGGATCAGCGCCGCGAGCTCGAACAAGGGGATGAACGCCGACGGCAATTTCGGCGGCACGGTGCGCGGCGCCGTCATGCTCTTCCAGCGCGAGCACGGGTTGAAGGAGACGGGGGAGGTCGACGCGGCGACGGCGAAGCTCATCAAGGAAAAGACGAAGGTAGCGAACTACGAGCGGCCCGGGCACAAGGCGGGCGATTACGGTCAGTTTTATCAGCTCCCGCCTTCGGAGAACTACGAGCGGTACGACGAGGTGCGCGACGACAATTGCATCCCGAAGGACAACTGGGGCACGAAGGAGATGATCAAGATGCTCACCTCCGCGGGCAAGGCGTGGAAGGAGCAAGGAAAGTCGCTGTTCCTGGTCGGGGACGTCTCGCTCTACAACGGTGGCAAGATGGACCCGCACAAGTCCCACCAGGACGGCACCGGCGTGGACCTCGACTCCGATGAGCTGTGCAGCATCAACCGGGCGACGTTCAAGAAAGAGGAGTCCCTGTCGCTCACGAAGCTGCTCATCAAGCACGGCGCGAAGCGCGTCCTCTTCAATTGCAAGTACGTGACCGACCAGGTGCCCGAGGCATTCGCGTTATCGGGCCACCACCACCATTACCACGTCGACGTGAAGCCGGGGCTGAAGACGAACGAGCACCCCGAGGAGGAGTGCAGATTGTGCCACAAGTCGGTGTACAAGAAGTGCGACTACGCCAAGAAGGCCAAGCGCTCGGACTCGGAGCTCACCTGAGCCGCTAGAGCCCGTACACCTTCGCGAGCGCCTTCTGCGTCGTCGCGTCGTACTTGCCCGTCACGGAGATCTTTTCGGCGCGCTGGAAGGCCTCGATCGCCGCGGTCGTCGCCTCGTCGAGCGTGCCGCTCGGCTCGTCGGCATGAAGCCCGAGGTTCTTGAGGCGCGTTTGCGCCCCGCGGATCGTGTCGATCGGCTCGAGCTCGCCGAGCGCGAGCTTGTACGTTTGTCGCCGGTTCGGCAGCTTCAGCACGGCCTCGGCCTGATCCGCCGGCACCTCGGCCTCGAGCGTCCCGTCGTCCCCTGTCGTCCCCTCGAGCTTGCGCTCGCCGCACTCGATCTCCCAGGGCTCGTTCGCGAGCGGCTCTTGGCCCGCGGTGAGCTTCAGGTAGACCCGGACCTTCTCGCGCTTGACCACGAACCTGTGCGACTTGCCCGTCTCGATCGGCGACGGCTTCGGCTTCGGCTGCGGCACCGTCACCTTGTCGCCCGGCGCGAGCACGTTCGGATCCTTGCGCAGCTTGCGCAGCGCCGCGTTCTCCGGCGCCTCCCATACCGTCTTCCACGGAAGACCGTATTTCGCCGCGATCGTCGCGATGCACTCCCCCGCCTGGACGTCGTGTGTCGTGCCTGCCATGGCGATTCCCAGGCGATGATACACGTCGCGCCGTCCGATCACTCCATCAAAAAGCCCATCCGCGCAAAGCGCAGGAGCTTCTGTTCGGTGATCTCGGCGAACACCTCCGCATCCGTGCAGGGCGCGCCGTTCATCTCCACCGACACCACACAGCGCCGCGCGTCCTCGAGCGCCGCCTCCGTGAGCGCCGAAGCGTCACGCGTCCCATCCATGCGCGCGAGGATCGCCCGATCGAACGTGTCGACCTGCACGCCCTCGTGCAGGAGCGTGGTGCAAAACGGGCTGCCCACGCTCGCCTGATAACGCGCGAACGGGAAGGCGCGCGGGTGCTTGGCGGGCGCCTGGGCCACGGGCTTTGGCGAGGCCCAGAGCCGGATCGCGCCTTTCGTGTAGAGCCCGAGGAGGTTTCGCGCGAGCCGCGCCCGCGCCTCGCCCTCGAACGCCGCGAGCCCGAGCTTCTCGCCGGTCTGCCACGCGAGCGCGTCGAACGGGAGCCCGCCGGGCGTGTATTCGGAGAGCGTGACGAGCGCGGCCTTGAGCGTGGCCTGATCGGTGCCGATCGCCCCGCCTGGCCCGACGAACGTCTCCTCCACGCCCTCGGCGAGGTTTGGCGCCGTGGTGCCCGGCGCGAGCGGCGAGGCGAGCACGAGCGAAAAGATTCGATCGGCCGAGACGCGGGGCGAGAGGGGGGCGTCGTCGCGGCAGAGGACGGCGCGGCGAAAACACCGGAGCTCGAGGAGGTCGAGCGATTGCTGGAGGGAGACGAGGTCGCCGCTGCCTGCCCGCGCCCGGACGGCCTCGTCGGCGGCGGGCCCGAGGCGCTCGGGAAACACGAGCGGCACGTGGGCGTCGGTGACGAACGCGAGCCCCGCGCCTTCCATGTCGCGGACGAAGTCGGCGAAATACTCGGCGTGGTTGTTCGGGGCGAGGTGCTCACCGATCAGGTAGTGGTCCGAGAGCTCGGCGAGGGTTTGCAGCTCGCTCGCGAGCCAGGCGCGCGCGGGATCGGAGCCCGGGGCCTCGGTGCCGAGGAAACGCAAAAAAGCGCGCGCCTTCGCGACGCGCTCGGCGGCGGATCCTTCCGTGCCGACCTCGCGCCGGAGCATGTCGCGGATCGCGCCGCGCAGGTGCCAGCCGGGCAAGGTATTGAAGCTGATGTAGGCGAGGCCGTGGGGCGCGAGGTGCCGGCGGACGACGCGGCGAATGGCTTCGCGGGCGTCGTCGGGGACCCACGAGTAGACGCCGTGGCAGACGATGTAATCGAAGGAGCCGGGTTCGTCCTCGAATGCGCGGATGTCGGCGAGGTGGAGGGCGAGGTTTGCGAGCCGGGCGCCCTCGGCGTGTTTTCGAGCGACGGCGAGCGAGTCTTCGGCGCGATCGAGGGCGACGAAGCGGCTCTCGGGGAAGGCGGCGGCCATGGGAAGGACGTTGCCGCCGGTGGCGGTGCCGATCTCGAGGACGCGGCATCGAGCGGGCGGGGCGGGCCGGAGGCCAAAGAGGACACCGATCGCGCCGAGGTGGTCGGGGTGCGTCTCGGCGAAGGGCAGGGCCTCGTAGAAATAATCCTCGTTCGCGTCGGCCAAGCGCGTCCTCCGGAAGGGCCGGCCACCTTGGCGGGATCGGGAGGCGGGCGCAAGTGTTTGCCTTGAAGGGCCTGCCTGCCCCATGCTGGGCACGCGCCGGTGCGCGTATGGATGGGCTCTCGTTGATTCTGGTCGCGGTGGTCTGCGCGCTCGTGCTCGTGGTCGTAGCGCTTCTGCGATCACGAGGCGCGCTCGCGCGGGAGCTCGGGGCCGCGCGGGAAGAGGCGCGGGCGCTCGGGAAGGCCGCCGCCGAGGCGAAGAAGGCGTTGCCGCAGGCGGAGGCGGAAGCGGGAGCGGCGGCGGCAGCGGAGGCGGCGGCGGCAGCGGAGGCGGCGGCGGCAGCGGAGGCGCGCGCGAGATCCGCGGAGCTGGAAAGCGAGCTCCGGGAAGCGCGCGAGCGGTCCGAAGAGCTGTCCCGAGAGGTTGGGGAGGCGCAAAAGAGGTCCGAAGAGCTGTCCCGAGACGTCGGGGAGGCGCAAAAGAGGTCCGAAGAGCTGTCCCGAGAGGTTGGGGAGGCGCAAAAGAGGTCCGAAGAGCTGTCCCGAGAGGTTGGGGAGGCGCAAAAGAGGTCCGAAGAGCTGTCCGGGGAGCTCCGGGAGGCGCGCGCAAGGGCCGAGGCGCTCGAACGTGAGCTCGCCGAGGCCCGCAGCAAGACCGATGGCCGCTCCGGGGACCTTGCCGCCGCGATACAGCGCGTCGAGGCGCTCTCCCGCGCCCTCCGGCAAGCCGAGCAGGACGTCGAGGACCTCTCGATACAAAAGGACGCCTTCGCCGCCGAGGTGCGCGCCCTCAGGGACGAACTCGAGCGCCGCAAGAAGGCGGCCGAGGCCGCTGCCGCCGTCGAAGGAAAACCGCTCCCCGCGCCGCCGTCCCGGCAGCCAGCCAAAAAGCAACCGCCGCCCGAGCCCGTGACGGCGTTTTTCTGTCTGATTTGCGGGGAGGGGAGCTCGGGGGCAAAGCCGCACCGGTGCCTCGTCGAGGAGGCGGAGCTCGCGAAGAAGAAAGCTGCGGCGACAGTGAAGCGGTAGGCGGCGGGGTGCGGCGCGTATCGCCTGGATCGGCCGCAACACTCTTGTAAGGAGGTCCTCGCTGCGGATACGATGGGACCGCCCTCTCACCTTTTTATCAGGCAGGCAGCCCTATGACGCGGCGGACCGGGTACTCCTTGCTGGGGCTCTTGATGGCGGCGATGACCATCCTGAGCTGCACCACGATCCTCGGCATTGATACCGAGAGCGACGAGAACCCGTGCAGCGCCGGAGACCTGCCGCCGCTCGAGTGCGGCGTCGGCGCCTGTCGCACGATCCGGCCCGCGTGCGTGAACGGCCTGCCGATGACCTGTCCGCCCGTCGACTCCCAGGCCGACGAGATCTGCGACGGCATCGACAACAACTGCGACGGCCTCATCGACGAGGGGTGTCCCTGCATGGAAGGGGCGGTCCAGAGTTGTTATAGCGGCGCGCCCCTCACCCGGAACGTCGGTATCTGCATCACCGGCATCCAGACCTGCACGAACGGCATCTGGCTCGATTGCACCGGCGAGGTGCTACCGGGCCTCGAGAACTGCGACGACAACTTCGACAACGATTGCAACGGCAAGGTCAACGACAACTGCGCCTGCACCGAGGGGCAGACCCGCAAGTGTTACGGCGGCCCGCCGATCTCGCAGGGCGTCGCGAACTGCAAGGAAGGTGATCAGACCTGCCTGAACGGCTTCTGGGGCGACTGCAAGGCGGACGTCATCCCCGGCGGCGAGGTCTGCGACGGTGTCGACAACAACTGCGATGGCGCCATCGACGAGATTTCCGGCTGCGAGTGCTCCGGGGATCAGACGAAGGAGTGTTACACGGGCGACGACAAGTTCGTCGGCATCGGCGTCTGCAAGAAGGGGTATTACCCCTGCAAGGGCGGCAAGTTCGACGAGACGAAGTGCCTGACCGAGGTGCTCCCCGGCGCCGAGGTCTGCAATGGCCTCGACGACGATTGCAACGGCCTGCCCGACGACGCGATGGGCCTCGGCCTCGATTGCACGACGAAGCTGCCCGGCATCTGCAAGTTCGGCAAGACGGATTGCGGCATCGACGAGGAGACGGGCAAGCCGGGCACGATCTGCACGCCCGACGTCAAGCCCTTCCAGAACCCCGAGCAGGGCTGCAACCTGGTCGACGACAACTGCGACGGCGTCATCGACGAGGGCGTCCTCTGCTGCCCGGAAGACGGCATTCAGAACGGCAGCGAGACCGACGTCAACTGCGGCGGCACCTGCGTGATCAAGTGCCCCGACGGCAAGAAGTGCAACACGGGCGACGACTGCGTCTCGCAGGTCTGCGTGAGCGGCATCTGCGTCGGCGACACGTGCGACGACGCGACGGAGAACGGCACGGAGACGGACGTCGATTGCGGCGGCTCCGCCTGCCCCGGCTGCCAGCCCACGAAGAACTGCGAGTACGGGTCCGACTGCCTCTCGAACGTGTGCGTCGGCGGCAAGTGCCAGGCGCCGACCTGCTTCGACGGCGTGGAGAACGGTAACGAGAGCGACAAGGACTGCGGCGACGCCTGCAAGCCTCTGCTCTGCGTCAACCTCCAGAATTGCAACAGCGCGCTCGATTGCGTGAGCCTCTCCTGCAAGGACAAGGTCTGCCAGGCGGCGACCTGCGGCGACACCACGAAGAACGGCAGCGAGACGGACATCGATTGCGGCGGTGGCCAGTGCCAGGGCTGCGGCACGGGGCAGGGCTGCAACGTCGGCGCCGATTGCAAGGAGAAGGTCTGCGGGGCGAACAAGACGTGCCTCGCGCCGACGTGCACCGACAGCGCGGCGAACGGGCAGGAGACGGACGTCAACTGCGGCGGCCCCGACTGCGTCGCCCGCTGCGACACGGGCCAGAAGTGCCTCGTGGCGACCGACTGCCAGAGCAAGATCTGCACGAACAACATCTGCGCCCCCTCGCAGTGCACGGACTTCGTGCAGAACGGGACCGAGACGGACGTCGATTGCGGCGGCGGTTGTCCGGAGAAATGCGACCCGTCCGAGAAGTGCAAGACCAACGTCGACTGCAAGAGCGACGTCTGCACGGGCGGCATCTGCCTTTCGCCGACCTGCTCGGACAACAAGAAGAACGGCGCCGAGACGGACCTCGACTGCGGCGGCCCGTGCGTGCAGGAGCAGAAGAAGTGCTCGGACGGCAAGCAGTGCCAGTTCGCCGGCGACTGCCAGAGCGGCGTCTGCACGGGCGGCATCTGCGTGCCCGCGCAGTGCAACGATCAAACGAAGAACGGCAACGAGACGGACATCGACTGCGGCGGCGGCCTGCCCTGCCAGGCCTGTGACATCGGCAAGAATTGCCTGAACGCCATCGACTGCAAGACGAACATCTGCTCGGCCGGCAAGTGCGCGCCGAAGCCGATCGGCGAGTTCTGCCTCTCGGCGCTCGAGTGCGCGAGCGGCAACTGCGTCGACGGGTTCTGCTGCAACAGCTCCTGCGACGGCACCTGCTTCGCGTGCTCGGCCGCCAAGAAAGGCCAGGGCAACAACGGCTTCTGCCAGGCGATCGTCGGCAACGCCGATCCGGACAACGAGTGCGCGTCGGACAACCCGAGCAGCTGCGGCAACACGGGCTTCTGCAACGGCGCCGGGGCGTGCGCGAAATACAGCAATAGCGTCGAGTGCGTGGTGGCGACGTGCAAGGACATCACGACGGCGAAGCTGCCGCAGTTCTGCAACGGCAACGGCGCGTGCCTGACGAGCGCCGAGCAGTCGTGCGTGCCGTACACGTGCAGCGCCGGCCAGTGCAACACGAGCTGCGCGATCGACGCGCAATGCGCGGGCGGGTACTACTGCAACAATAGCCAGTGCATTCCGAAGGGCACCATCAGTTCGTCGTGCCAGACGAACAACCAGTGCGCGAGCGGCAACTGCGTCGACGGCGTCTGCTGCGACTCGGCCTGCACGGGCACCTGCTACGCGTGCTCGGCGGGCAAGAAGGGCCAGGGTAGCGACGGCATCTGCGGGCCGGTCGTGAACAACGGAGACCCCGACAACGAGTGCGCGACGACGTCGATCGCGAGCTGCGGGACGACGGGCGTCTGCGACGGCACGGGCAAATGCGCCCTGCACCCGAACGGCGCCCCCTGCGCCGCGGCGGAGTGCCTCAACGCGACGACCCTGAGCCCGAGCTCGACCTGCAACGGCTCCGGCACCTGCACGGCCACGTCGCAGATCTCGTGCGCGCCATACCTCTGCAAGAACAACGCGTGTTCGAGCACGTGCGTGGGCGACGTGGACTGCGCGACGGGCAACTACTGCCTGCTTTCGTCTTGCCAGGCGAAGAAGGCGGACGGCAACTCGTGCATTGGCAACAACGAGTGCGCGAACGGCAACTGCGTCGACGGCGTCTGCTGCAACAACGCGTGCACGGGCCTCTGCCAGGCCTGCTCGGCGGGCAAGAAGGGCAGCGGCGCGGACGGTACGTGCGGGCCGATCGCGAACGGCCAAGACCCCGACAACGATTGCATGGACGGCCAGTGCGCGGACAGCACCACGCTCAACGTGACGCAGGTCTGCAACGGCGCGGGTGCGTGCAAGGCCGGGGTCACGGCGAGCTGCACGCCCTACGTGTGCGCGCCGGGCGTCTCCTGCCCGACGACGTGCACGAGCGACGCAAACTGCGCGTCGACGCATTATTGCAACGCCTCGAACCAGTGCGTCTCGAAGAAGGCGACGGGACAGACCTGCACGAACCCGACCGGCAACGAGTGCACGAGCGGCAACTGCGTCGACGGCTATTGCTGCAATGAGGCGTGCGCGGGGACGTGCCGGGCGTGCTCGATCGCGGCGGGCGCGGCGACGAACGGCTCCTGCGCGAACATCCAGAACGGCGGCACGGACGCGAACCCGGTCTGCGGCGGGCTCAACACGTGCGACGGCGGGGGCGTCTGCAAGAAGGCGCTCGGTCAGGCGTGCGGCGTGGGGAGCGATTGCTCGAGCGGTTTCTGCGCGGACGGCGTCTGCTGCAACGAGGCGTGCGGCGGGACGTGCCGGGCCTGCACGCTGGCGAAGAAGGGCGCCGGGACCGACGGGCAATGCGGCAACATCGCGTCGGGCAGCACGGATGACGCGCCCGTTTGCGGCGGCGCGAACGTGTGCGACGGGACCGGCGCGTGCAAGAAGAAGATGGGCGAGGCTTGCGTCGTCGGGACGGAGTGCGTGAGCGGCTCCTGCGTCGACGGCGTTTGCTGCAGCTCGGGGTCGTGCTCGACGTGCCAGACCTGCAACAAGAACATCATGACCGCCGGCACGTGCCAGAACATCAACGCCGGCACGACGGACAACAACCCCGTCGGCGCCTGCACCGGCACGAACACCTGCGACGGGAGCGGGACCTGCAAGAAGAACGACGGGCAGGTCTGCGGGAACGCCAGCGAATGCCTGAGCGGCAACTGCGTGGACGGGGTCTGCTGCAACGGCACGTGCACCGGTGAATGCCAGGCGTGCTCGGTGGCGGCGGGCGCCGCGACGAACGGCGTTTGCGGCAACATCACGTCGGGCCAGCCCGACAATTACCCCGCGAACACGTGCGCCGCGCCGAAAGCCTGCGACGGCGGCGGGGTGTGCAAGAGCGCGAATGGCATCGTGTGCGCGACGGGCAGCGACTGCGTCACCGGCAACTGCGTGGACGGGGTCTGCTGCGACACCTCGTGCACCGGCGTCTGCAAGGCGTGCTCGGTGGCGAAAGGCGCCGCGGCGAACGGCGTCTGCGGGAACATCGCGCCGGGCAGCACGGACGACGCGCCCGTCTGCGGTGGCTCGAACGTCTGCAACGGCAGCGGCGCGTGCCTGAAGACGAAGGGCGAGGTGTGCTCGACGGCCTCCGAGTGCGCGAGCGGCGCGTGCGTCGACGGGGTTTGCTGCACGGCGATGGCCTGCGGGTCGTGCCAGACCTGCAACAAGAACATCATGCTCGCCGGCACCTGCACGAACATCGACAGCGGTCAGCCGGACAATTTCCCGGCGGGCAACTGCACGGGGACGAACGTGTGCGACGGCGCCGGCGTGTGCAAGGAGCTGAACGGCAGCGCGTGCTCCACGGCCGGCGAGTGCTTCAGCGGCAACTGCATCGACGGGTTCTGCTGCGACTCCGCGTGCAACGGCACCTGCCGGACGTGCGCGGCGGCATCGGGCGCGCCGGCAAACGGCACGTGCGGCAACGTCACGTCGGGCACGCAGGACACGGTCCCGGCGAACGCCTGCACCGGGACGAACGTGTGCGACGGTACGGGCACATGCAAGAAGTCGAACGGCGCGGTGTGCGGCGCGGGGAACGAATGCCTGAGCGGCAACTGCGTGGACGGGGTCTGTTGCAACAGCACGTGCACGAGCACCTGTCAGGCGTGCTCGGCGGCGGCGAAGGGGCAAGGCTCGGACGGCACGTGCGGCAACATCGTGTCGGGCATGCAGGACAACGTCGCGGCGAGCACCTGCGTCGGGATGAACGCGTGCAACGGCTCGGGCGTCTGCAAGGAGACGAATGGCTCGGCGTGCTCGACGACCGGCGAATGTTTGAGCAACTTCTGCGCGGACGGGGTCTGCTGCAACGCGGCATGCACGGGCACCTGTGATGCCTGTTCGATCGCGGCCGGCGGGACCACGGACGGCACGTGCGGCGACATGATCCCCGGCCTGGAGGACACGAACGCGACGACTGTCTGCAGCGGCGCGAACGCGTGCGGGCCGAGCGGCACGTGCGTCAACAACAAGAAGGAAAATGGCCAGTCTTGCACCATGGCGAACGACTGCGCCTCGGGGCAATGCGTCGAGGGGGTCTGCTGCAACTCGGCGTGCACTGGCACGTGCCAGTCGTGCAGCGTGACGGGCAATGTCGGTATGTGCTCGCCGATCCCGGCAGGACAGCCGGACAACGTGCCAGCGAACACGTGCACGGGGACGAGCGCCTGCGACGGCGCGGGCACCTGTGAAAAGGCCAATGGCCAGACCTGCTCGACGCCCGACGAATGCGGCAGCGGCAATTGCGTGGACAACGTCTGCTGCAACTCGTCGTGCAACGGGGTCTGCCAGGCGTGCAATACCGCCGGAAACCCGGGCGTGTGCTCGCCCGTCCCCGTGGGCACGTCCGATTCGCTCTGCCCCACGGGCCAGGGCTGCGACGGCGCGGGCGGCTGCAAGAAGCTGAACGGGCAGGCGTGCGCCAGTGCAGCGGAGTGCAACAGCGGCCACTGCGTGGACGGCGTCTGCTGCAACGGCGCCTGCTCGGGTGTCTGTGAGGCTTGCTCGGCGGCGGCGAAGGGCAGCGGGGGCAACGGGACCTGTCAACCGATCACCTCGGGTAAGTACGACGACTTCCCGGCGAACACCTGCGTCGCCCCGAGCGCCTGCAACGGCGCCGGCGTCTGCTCCCCGTGAAATGGCAGCGGCCCGGCTCCCTTCGCGGGGGCCGGGCCGGCAGAAGGCGGGCGCCGCAAGGGCGTCCGCGGTGCTTCGAGGGACGACCGATCAGAACTTCGCGCGGAACGACGCGATCATGCGCATCCCCTCGGTACGCGTCGACTCCGGCGCGCTCTTCTCGAACAGATAAAAGACGAAGGTCTTCTCCTCGCGTCCCGCGTCGACGACGGCATACTGGAAGCCCGCTTCGCCCATGGCGATGCGGCATGCGCCGTCGCTCGCCTTCGCCTCGAGCTGCCCCTCACCCACGCGAATCGAGCGTTCCTCGGCGAGACGCACCTCGGTCGCGCCGAACACGGCGAGCGCGGCGTCGCGCTTGCCGGCCAGGGTGTCCGAGGCTTTGAGCGGCGCGAGCAGGATGTGCGCGCGGCTATCCGGCGACGTGAGCATCTCGAATCCGTCCTGCGCCGTCGTCGTCCACGTCGTCGGGGCGCGGTACTCCACGAGGCCACACGAGGCCGGTTTGCCGAGCGGCGACTCCGCCAGGGCCTGCGAAAGCGCGGCCACGGCCCCCTCGTCGTCCGCCTCGGGCTCCCGCGCGCAGCCCACGCCGTGGAGCGTCCCGATCGCCACGAACCCGAGTGCCCAGCGAATACCCGTCCCGCGCATCATCGATTGTCTCCTGGCCCGGCGCCGCATCACCATTGCACTTCGACCGAGCCGCTCATGGGCCCGAGCCCCACGCGCACCTGCGTCCCCGGCCCGAGCTTGCCGAAATTGGAGGGAGGCGGCTCCGTGAAATAAAGCGCGATCCCGGTGCCGAGCAACGCGACCCCGACGGGCAGCGCGACATTGCTCATCATCCCCGTGATGGCCGCCGTCTGCTTGGCGCCCACGCCCGTCGTGTTGCAGATTTTGGGGTTCGTGGGGAGGCAATTCTTTTCGATCGGCTCCTTTTGCGCCCACGTGATGATGCCCATCACGAGTCCCCCCGCGATGCCCACCGCGCCGAGCCCCCCGAGCGTGTAGGCCGCGACGCGACGGCCCGAGATCCCACTATCGAGCTTGGGGAACCTCGAGGGCACCGGCTGCAGGGCCGTCGCCGTCTTCGTGGGCTCGCCGGTCTCCGTCGCCGGCGGCATCACGACGTCGATGACCTGGTTTTCCCCCTCCTTCAGTCGGAACTTCGTGAACACGGAGGGGCGGCCCGGGATCTCGGTCGTGAGCACGTGCTCGCCCGGATCGATCGGGAGCGGGACGCCAATCCTCACCTCCAAGGGCGGACCCCCCTCGAGCGACTTGCGGAGCACGCGCGTCGTCGCCGGGGCGTTGCGCGGGACGCGGAGGATGACCTTGGGGATCTTCGCCTCGAGCGCATGGCGCCGCGCCGAAGCGGCCTCCTCGTTGTCGCGCTCGGCCTTCTGTTCGAGGTCCGAGAGCTGTTCGAACGCCGTGAGGTATTCGTCGTAGTGCACGGCCGCCGTGGCGATGCGGCCCCACTTGTCGTAACACGTGGCGAGCCAGAAGAGCGTGGACGGGCGCGGTTCCTCGCGGTAGGCGACCTTGAACGCGGGGCAGGCCGTCACGAAGTTTCCGGCCTCCATCTCGACGCGCGCCGCCTGGACCGCCGCCGCCTGCGACCCATCGGCCTGCCGCGTGCCCGCGGGCTCGTCCGCCGAGGCACGCGCGGTCACCGTGCAAAGAGCGATGCCCGCGAGAAGGAGCGATACCGGACGCATCGTTTTCGATGTTACAGGCTGATCCGACGGCGGATCAAGAACAATACAAGCGCGCGGCGGAGGCCCTCGGCGCGGCCGTGGCGGTCGGTCCCGGCGCGTCAGCTTGTCTCGAGCGCGAAACTCTGAGAACGTGGCGCGCGCAGGAGGGCGCGAACGTTCATGCCGCGGCAAGCCGGGTGAGGAGGCGCGAGGAAGGTATGGGCAGGGGCATTTCGAGGTTCGGCTGGCTCTCGTTCGTGTTCATGGCGGGATGCGCGGGGAGCGGGGACGTCGTGCGTCAGGGGGCGCTGCCCACCATGGGCTTCGAGGCCGAGGCCGATCCCGCGCCCGTAGACGCGGAGTCCACGCCACCCGCGCTGGCGCCCGCGCCGCCCGCGCAGAAAGTGCCGCCCGCGCCGAAAGACCCGCCGTCATTTCGCGCGCCGACGGTTCCATACAGCCTCGGCGTCCTCGGCCTCGGCGCGGCGTTCATCGTGGCCGGCGGCGTCATGATGGGCGTCGCGGAGACGGCCGACGAGCGGTGCGGCGTCGCCGGTTGTTATGGCGTCCTCGACCCGAACCTCGATTTCGCGGGCAGGCTCTTCCTGGCGAACGGCATCGGCATCGGCATCGCCTCCGTCACGGCCACGCTCGTCGGGCTCGGGACCGACGGAACACCCACCCCGCGGAAGAGCGACGCATTCACGGAGCGGGGCATCTTCGCGACGGCCCTCGGCGTGGGCCTCGCGTGCACGGGCCTCGCGGCCGCCAGGGGGGACGATTTCCAGCTCGAAGGTTTGCCGAGCGCGGTGGCCACCGGGGCCTACCTCGGCGCGCTCGCGGTTACGGGCCTGGGCCTCGGTTTCTGGATCTACGGCGCGCGCAACGCGCAGGCCCCCGCCGCCGCGTCTTTGCGCGTGGGTCCGACTTCGGCGCAATTCACGGTACGCTACTGATCGCCATGGCCTCGTCCTCGCCCACCGCGCCTCTCCTCGTCGCTTCCCTGTCCGCGCTCGCGCTCGTCGCTTGCCGCGGCGAGGTGGGCAGCCTGCAGGTCGATTTCCTGAACCCCGAGGTCGAGCTCTCCACGCGCGAAGATGGCCGCGTGGAGCTCGACGGCGCCTTCGACCTCACGGCGAACCTCGCCCTAGGGAGCGGAGAGGACGAGGCCGAGATCTGGCTCGACAAACTCGACGTGACCACGACCGGCGCCCCGTTCACGCCCGTGGTCACCGACCTCCGCGTGCCGAACGGCGATTCGTTGTTCCCGCTCGAGGCCGAGTTGTATGACGAGACGAAGGTCCGCGTCCCGTTCACGGGCGTGAGCCTGAAGGCGCCCGGTGACGAGCTCGCCTGGCTCTGCTCGATCGGCCAGCCCATGGAGCTCCAGGGCGCGGTGTACGAGGCCGAAACCGCCACCCTGCAGTCCTATTACGACTCGGCGGCGCAGCTCGAGCGGCTGCCGAACGAGATCACGTTTTCCCGCAAGGACGCCGCCGCAAAACCGCTCCCGCCGCGCTTCGTCTCGATCCCCGCGCAGGGCCCGGCCGGCTTCCTCCCAGCGTTCGAGGTCGAGAACGCGTGGGGCGGGTTCGTCTTCGGCGCCCACGTCGCCAACAATCTGAACCTCGGCGAACGGGTGGTCCTGGCGGACGGCGCCGGCCAAGCGGTGCTCGTCCGTTTCGATGCGCACGGGAAGGTCGTTTGGGATCGTACGTTCGGCGATGAAGGCGTGGACGGGATCTCGTCGCTTTCGGCGCAGGAAGGCGGCGATCTCTACGTGGCGGGCCATTTCACGACGCAGATCGATCTCGGCGCGGGCGCGCTCCTGAACACCCCAGGGCAACGCGGGTATTTCGTGGCCCGTATGTCGGACGCGGGCGCCGCCGCGTGGAGCGTCGGGCTCGTCGAGGACGCGTTTTTCCCGCTCGAAAATTGTTTGCCGCCCGGTCCGCACATCGCGGCGCGCCCCGATGGCGGCGTGAGCTTCGTGAAGAGCCTCTACGGCACGATCCCGTTCCCCGGCGGCCCGGTCGAGGCAACGCCGCCCGCGGACTACTGCTCCGCGGACCTGCTCATCACCGGATACGACGCCGCGGGCGAGCTGCTTTACGTGCGCCGCTACGGCGACGAGTACGATCAGCAGGTGCTCGACGCCGTGGCCGACGCCGAGGGCAATACCTGGATCGTGGGGTTGTCCAACGGCGCGCTCGATCTCGGCAATGGTCTGCCGCTCATCGTGGGGCCCATGTCGTCCATGCCGGTGGCGTCGCAGCTCTTCGTCGCGGCGTTCGATCCACAAGGCACGCCGATCGTCGCGCGGGAGCTCGGGCAGGTCCACGCTCGCCTGGGCTATGAGGTGCACCTCGCGGCGCGGCCCGGGGGCGGGGTCGTGGTGGCGGGGCCTTTCGCCGGCTTCATCGACCTCGGCTTGGAGGTCGTCACGACGACGGGCGTGGGGGAGGACGGGTTCGTCGTGGCGCTCGACGGGGCCGGCAAGCAGATCTGGGGGCAGTACTTCGACCAGTCGGCGAGCCCCTTCGCGGAGGCGTTCACGCTCGGCGACGTGGATGTCGCCGAGGATGGGCGCGTGGTCCTCGCAGGCCGCGCCATGTCGGGCTTCAACGTAAGCGGTCAGCCGCTCCCGGGCGGCACGCCGACGTTTGGCGCAGGCATCGGCAGCGCGCTCTTCACGTTCGCCCTCGACCCCGCAGGCGCGCCCCTCGGATATCGGATCCTGTCGTGCAACGCGGGGCTCATGAGCCTCGCCGTGGGGGCGGGCGAGGTGACGCTCGTGAGCGCAGTCCTCGGGTTCTCCGAGGGCGAACACGGCCTCCTTCCTCGCAACGAGGGCGCCCTCTGGATGGGCCGGCTCGCGCTTGACCCCTGACGAGACGCGGGGCTTTGCCCCGCACCCCAGAAGGGGGCTGTCCGCCCCCTTCACCCCGGACCAGGCACGGCCTGGACCGAAGGCGGAAAAACCGCGCGATGCGCGGTTTT
>NZ_JAGTJJ010000024.1 GCF_028435365.1 Polyangium jinanense
GAACTGCGCGATGCGCAGTTCATCGAACAGGCCGAGTCAAGACCACCCACCACCCTGCCAAGCAAGACAGCCGCGCTGCCCTGTCGATGGGCGACGCGGTCCAACGGGCCCGTTGGAAGAACTGCGCATCGCGCAGTTCTTCCACCCCGAGTCCAGGGCTTGCCCTGGTTCGGGTCGAGGGGCGAACAGCCCCCGCGGGGCCCGGGGCAGCGCCCCGGCGCTACGGCGCCAGTCTCAAACGCCCTGCGCTTCCGCGCCCCAGATCACCTTGTGGAGCTGGATCTGCACGCGCACGAGCAGGCTGTCCTCGAGCACCCAGGCTACGAGATCCTTCGGGGAGAGTTTGCCCCAGACGGCGGACGCGAGCAGCGTGCAGTTGAGCTGCGCGAGGTTGCGCTCGTGGATCACGGTGCGCATCCACTCGTAGTCGGCGCGATCGGCTAGCACGAACTTGATCTCGTCGCGCGGGCTGATGTGCGCGAGGTTCGACCAGCGGTTGCGATGGCTCTCGCCGCTGCCGGGCGCCTTGAGGTCCATGATCTTGTGCACGCGCGGATCGACGCGCGAGACGTCGGCTTCGCCGCTTGTTTCCACGAGGACCGTTCGTCCTGCGTCGCAGAGCTCGCAGAGGAGCGGGATTGCGCCGGGCTGCAGGAGTGGCTCGCCTCCCGTGAGCTCGACGAGCGGCGTGCCGAATGCGAGCGCCTTCTCCCGTACCTCGCTGCGCGGCATTCGTTTTCCGCCGTGAAATGCCTGCGTCGTATCGCACCAGGAGCAACGCAGGTTGCAGCCGGTCAAACGCACGAACGTGCACGGCAGCCCGGCGAACGTGGATTCGCCCTGGATGCTCGAATAAATCTCGTGGACGACGAGGGTGTCTTCCTTCACGGCCGGGGACGTTCTTACCCCTCGGCTTCGCCTGCGCCAGGCCCGCCGCGAACCCGAGTGCCCGGCGAGCCGAGCGGGCCGTGCGTCGTGACGCTCCCCGAGCCGATGCGATGTGTGGCGCCGTCGCTCGTGATCACACGGAGGTAGCCCTCGCGATCGATGCCTGCGGCCGTGCCCGAGATGCCCGAGACGTCGATGGGCACGCCGCGAAGGACGTCGCGGTGGTCGAGCTCGGCGAGGAACGGGTCGAGCCCGTTGGCCTCGAAGACGCGCACGGTGCGGCCGATCTCGACGAGCAAACGCGCGGCGATCGACGAGCGGTCGAGCCCGCGTCCGCCGAGCACGTGGAGCGAGGTCGCGCGGGAGGCGAGCTCTTCGGGGAACGAGGAGGCGTGCACGTTGAGCCCGATGCCCGCGACGACGGCGTCGATCGCGCCGCCGCGTAGGGCCGTCTCGACGAGCAGGCCCGCGAGCTTCTTGCCGTCCACGAGCACGTCGTTCGGCCATTTGACGCCCGCGCGTGGGCCGCTCGCTTTGCTCGCCCCGAGCAGCTCGTCGACGACACGCGCGACGCAGACGCCGAGGACGAGTGCGAGTGGTGGCAACGCTTGCGGCGCGAGCTTGGGGCGCAGGACGACGGAGAGGTACAGGTTTTCCCCGGCCGGCGAGTGCCACGCGTGGCCGCTGCGGCCGCGGCCCTGGGTCTGCGCGTCGGCGAGGAACGATGCGCCGTGGGGGGCGCCTCCGGATGCGGCGCGGCGCGCGTCGTCGTTCGTCGAGGCCGTGACGGGGGCGACGACGACCGGCCTGCCGATGCTCGCGCCGAGCCTCTCGAGCTCGGCCTCGATGCGGAGAGGATCGAGGTCGTTCAAAGCTGAAAATCGAGCCCGATGTCGGCCGCGGGCGCCGAGTGCGTGAGGGCTCCGACGCTGATCACGTCGACGCCGGCGAGCGCGAGCTCCGTGATGCGCTCGAGCGTGATGCCACCCGAGGCTTCGAGGATCGGCCGCGGCGTGAGAGATGCCGCGCGGGCGACGGCGCGCGCGACGTCCTCGGTCGAGAAGTTGTCGAGCAGGATGATGTCCGCGCCCGCCGCGATCGCTTCTTCGAGTTGCACGAGTGAGTCGACCTCGACCTCGATGCGCGAGGTGTGCGGCGCGTGCGCCCGCGCGCGCTCGACGGCGCGGGTGATGCCGCCGGCTGCGACGATGTGGTTGTCCTTGATCATCACGGCGCTGCCGAGATCGTTCCTGTGGTTGATCCCGCCTCCCATGCGCACGGCGTACCGCTCGAGTGCGCGCAGGCCCGGCGTGGTCTTGCGCGTGTCGGTGATGCGTGTCCGCGCGCCTTTCGGCACCGCGTCGACGTAGCGGCGCGTGACCGTGGCGATGCCCGTCATGCACTGCACGAGGTTCAGCGCCGTCCGCTCGGACGCGAGCACCGCGCGGGCAGGGCCTCGCACGCGCCAGAGCGTCGTCCCGGCGGGCGCCTCTTTTCCGTCGGGCACGAGCGTCTCCACCACGCAGCGCGGATCGACCCGCGTGAACACGCGTCGGAACACCTCCGCGCCGCAAGCGATCACGGCCTTGCGCGCGACGGCGGCGGCGTCGGCCAGCGTGACTGCGTCGACGCAGGCCTCGCCGGAGAGATCACCGCCGGCGAGGTCTTCTTCGAGCGCGCGATCGACGATGGCGTCGAGGATGGGGGGAGCAATCATCGGACTCTTCTACCACCGGAGCACGGCCGCGCCCCAGGTGTAGCCGCTGCCGAAGGCGGCCGTCAGCACGGTCGTGCCCTCCTTGATGCGGCCCTCGGCCACGGACTCGCTGAGGCCGATGGGGATCGTCGCGGCCGTCGTGTTGCCGTAGCGCTCGATGTTGTGGACGACCTTCTCCTGCGGCAAACCGAGCTTGTCGGCCACGTACTGGTTGATGCGCATGTTCGCCTGGTGCGGGACGAACAGGTCGATGCTGCTGATGTCGATGCCGGCCGCGGCGAGCGCCTCGCGGCTGACCTCGGGCATCTTCTCGGTGGCCCAGCGGAAGACCTGCTTGCCGATCATCTTCGGGTACTGCTCGCCCTCGTCGAGCATCTTGTGCGTGATCCGCGGGATGTGCTTCGACGCCGGCGCGGGGATCCAGAGATCCTTTGCGCCCGTACCATCGGCGTGCAGGTGGATCGAGATGAGGCCGCGGTCGTCGGACGGGCTCGGGCCCACGAGCGCCGCGCCCGCGCCGTCGCCGAAGAGCACGGCCACGTCGCGGCCGCGCTCGGTGAACTCCACGCCCGTCGAATGCACCTCGGCGCCCACGACGAGGATGTTCTTGTACGCCCCGGTGCGGACCCACGCGTCCGCGACGCTGAGCCCGTAGAGGAACCCCGAGCACTGGTTGCGGATGTCGAGCGCGGGCACGCCGGGCAGACCGAGCTTCTCGCCGAGGAAACAACCCGAGCCGGGGAAGAAGTGATCCGGGCTCAGGGTCGCGAAGATGATCATGTCGACGTCGGAGACCTTCCGACCCGCGCGCTCGAGGGCCATCTGCACGGCCGGCACGGCGAGGTCGCTCGCGCCGATCCCGTCGTGCTCGATGAACCGGCGCTCCTTGATCCCCGTGCGCTGCTGGATCCACTCGTCGCTCGTCGGCATCAAACGAGCGAGGTCGTCGTTGGTCACCACCTTGGTCGGCACGTAATGGCCGACGCCCAGAATCGCTGAACGCATTCTTGGGCTCGTAATGCGACTCGGCCGGGCATCAAAGGCATAACGACCGACACGGTGCGTTAGCGGACGGAATACGTCCGACCGACCGGACACATCATTGAACTGCGAACGATTTTTTGCGGTGCCGCGTTCGCCCCGTCGCTTCATTTCGCGGCTGTTCTCCGTCATGCTCGGGCGGCTCTGGGAGGAAAGCGACGAACGATGGAAGGACGCCAAGCGAAAGTACGAGAACGAGAGCAGCTCCGGCGCGAGCGCGCGGAGCTTTCGGTGGCGTGTCTGGGGCGCGAGCTCCGCGTGCCGCTGCGAAACCCCGCACGCACGCTCTGGGTCTTCGCGGTGCTCCTCATGCTCGGCTTCGCGCTTGGCCTCTCTGCCGGGATCACGCGTGGCGGCAAGACGGGCCTCGGGCTCGCCGGGTTCGGCGTGGTGCTCTTCGCGTGCGGGATCTACGCGGCAGTCTTGGCGAGACGCTTCGGCGCTCGGCAAGACCTCGCGATCGTGCTCGGGCTGCGCACGCTGACGGTCCCGGCGCTGCCGCTCGTGCGCGGCGGAACGGTGGAGATCGCGTACGAGGATCTGGAAGGCGTCACGCTCTTGCCCTCGGGCAACCGTCTCGTGCACGTGCTGCGCACGTCGGACGGCCTCGTGCCGCTGCTGCTCGACAGGCTCCCGCGGAGTCGGACGGAGACGAAGCTGCCGCTCAGGATCCACGTGCGAGCGGCACTCGCGCGCAAGCGTCCGCGGCTCACGGCGACGCGACTCGCGGCGGTGGAAGCGCAGCTCCTCCACGAAGGCCCGAGCGTCGGGGCGCTGGTGGCGACGACGAACGGCGAGCCGGAGGTGATCGCGGTGGTGCGCGACGAAGCGCACCTCGGCGCGTGGCTCCTCTCGGGCGAGCTCCCCGCGGACTACGAGATGATCTGCGCGCAAGACGTGCTCGACCCGCTCGGCGACGCGCTCCGGGACGCGATCGGTGCCATGGTCGACGTCGCGGGCAGCCCCGTGAAGGCGCAACGGACGAGCGCCACGGACGGGGAGCGCTGAGCGAGCCCCACGCCGGCTCCGCTTCCATAACTGTTTCCGTATCCGCTACCGCCAACCCGCCGACGCCCCCGAGGACGACCTTGCCGCCCTCTGACCCCGCCCGGGGCCCCTGCCCCGCCGCGGCTCACCCCCCACCCGCGATTTCCGTGCCCATCTCCGTTTCCGCCCCGCCCGTCCCTGCCCTGGGACCGCGGGATCATGAACGCATCGTTCCACAGGACGAAATTCTTTGTCGTTCGTCCATAGGGCTGTGACACTCTCCCGCGTCCAAAGTAGCGCCGCACAGGTCCCCATGCGCCCTCAGGTCGGCCAGGTCATCAACAACAAGTACCGGCTCGTCCGCGTCATCGGCGATGGCGGGATGGGTAGCGTGTACGAGGCGCGTCACGAGGTGCTCGGCACCACCGTGGCGCTCAAGTTCCTCCACCCCGAGCTCTCGCGACGCCAAGGCCTCGTGCAGCGCTTCCTTCAGGAAGCGCGCGTGTCGGCGCAGATCCAGAGCCCCCACGTCGTACGGGTCAGCGACGTCGACCAGACGTCGACCGGGCAGGCCTTCATCGTGATGGAGTACCTGGAGGGCAAGACCCTCCAGACCCTCTACGAGGAGCTCTACCACGCAGGCCAGAGGCTCTCGTACGCCGACGCGCTCGAGTACGCGAGCCAGATGCTCGACGGCGTCGAAGCCGCCCATCGCGCGGGCGTCGTGCACCGCGACCTCAAGCCCGACAACGTCATGATCACCCGCGGGTCCAAGGGCGAGCCGCTCCTCAAGCTGCTCGACTTCGGCATCGCCAAGCTGAAGGTCACGGGCGAGCTCGATCGTGGCCTCACGCGGCCCGGCGTGATCATGGGGACGCCCGAGTACATGGCCCCCGAGCAGGCCTACTCCGCAGACGCGGTCGACGTGCGCGCCGACATCTTCTCGCTCGGCGTGATGGTGTTCGAGATGCTCGCCGGTCGACGGCCCGTCGGCGGCGACGAGCCGCACCAGATCGCCTCGGCCTATCTCACGGGGCAGATCGCGCAGCTCACGGACCTCGCGCCCCACGTGCCGCCCGAGCTCGCGAGCGTCGTGCACCGCGCGATGGGGCCGAAGCCGCCCGATCGATACAACTCGGTCGCCGAGTTCCGGAGCGCGCTCGAGCCGTTCGCCATCGGCACGCGCAGCGGCGCGGCCGGCGCAGCGGTCGCCACGCCCCTGCCCGGCAGCGTCACGCCGAAGCCCGCCGTCTCGCCCGCGGCCGCGGTGACGCCCGGAGCAGCCGGCGCCTCGCCCATCCCGAAGACGCTGCCCCCGACCGACGACAAACCCCCGCCCGGGGTCAGTGAGCCCTCGATCCCGCCTCCGCAGGTCGGCGCGACGCCGCTCGGCGGGTTCGATGCGCCGCCGCACCGGCAGCCCCACACGTCGATCGGCGAGCCCCTCACCGAGAGCCTGTCTCCGAGCCCGCGGTACGACGCCACGGCCCCTGCCGCGCCCCTCGCCTCGCATACGGCGCCGCCCGGCGCGTACGACATGTCGCCGCGGCCCGGCGGCACCGCGATCGGGCAAGCCCTCCCGGCCGGCGGCTACGGGCCTGTGCAGACGAACTACGGCGCGGCGCCGGGTTATCCGCCCGCGAACGGGTATCCCGCGCCGCCCGGCTATGGGCCCACCTCGCCGATGAACCCGATCGGGGCGCGGCCCACGCATCAGGCCCAGCAAAAGCGCAGCGGCGGATCGTCGATCGCGCTGATGCTCCTGCTCGCCACCGTCGTGACCGGCGTGGTCGTCGGCGGCGTGTACGTCGGGCAGAAGCTCACGAGCAAAGAGGAGAGCGGCAGCGAGCCCGTCACGCTGCAGCCGCCGACCACCACGGTCGTCTCGTCGGATCCGGGAGCGCAGCAGCCGAGCCAGACGACGGGCGCGGCGAACACGAACCTGCCGGTGCCGCAAACCACGGTGCCGAAGACGACGACCACGGTCGGCGGGACCAAGCCTCCGGGGACGACGAGCGGCGCGGGCACCTCGACGCCGCAGCCCTCCGCCTCGGGGAGCACCGCGCCGACGGGCATCCCGAACCCGTTTGGCTCGAACGGCATCCCGATCCCCTGGGGAAGCACGCAGATCCCGCTCCCCTTCCCCATTCCGGGTCAGCCGACGGCGCAGCCGACGAACACCACGCCGGCCCCGACGGCCACGCCGACGCAGACCACGCCGACGCCGCGGCCCTCGACCAGCGGCAGCGGTCGGCCCCGCATCCGGATCCCGATCCCGGGGCAAAACCCTTGAGGAGTTCGTCCCCGCATGCAGCGCGTAGCTCGTGAGCCCAGGAGAACGTCGGCGAGATGAGCGAACAGCAAGGTGGTCCGCCGGGCGGGCCCTACGGTCCTGGAAAAACCATCGTCGGTGAGCCCTTGTTCGGCCCCGAAGGCCCGGGCGTCGCGCCGGCCCCCGTCTACCCGGCCCCCGCGCCCCACGCAGGCGCGCCCGTGCCCGGCACGATGGTCGATGCCGGCCCCGCACAGGCCCCCGTCTACCCGGCCCCCGCGCCCCCCGCAGGCGCTCCTATGGGCGGTGGATCCGGCACCCAGGTCGGCGGTCCGCCGCCGTACGGCGCGCCGCCCGCCGCTGGCCCGTATGGCGCGCCAGGCCCCGGACCGGCTCCTTACGGCGCGCCTGTCCCTGGACCGGCCCCTTACGGCGCGCCCGCCCCGTATGGCGCGCCCGGCCCGGGCATGGGAGGGCCACCCGCGTACGGCATGCCGCCGCCGCCCGTTCGATCCGTTTCCTCCGGCAGCAGCGGCCCGCCGCTCGTCGCGATCGGGCTCGGCGCCGCCGTCGTCATCGGCGGCCTCTCGCTCGGTGGGTACTTCCTCCTGCGCGGTGGCGGGAGCAGCAGCGCCGAGGACGCGCCGCTCGATCCCATCACCGCGCCGAGCGCCGTGACCGTCGCCTCCGATCCTCCGGCCACGGGCGACACGCCGTCCACGCCGCCGCCCGAGACCACGGCCGCGGCGCCCGAGCCGGTGTACACCACGTCCACGACGCCGACCCCGAAGCCCACGGCGACCACGACGTCGACGAGCACGACAAAACCGCCGACGCAGAGCCCGACCACGACCACGACCGGGACGACGCCCAAGCCTACGACGACAACGACGTCGACGAGCCCGCCCACGCGCCCGACGGTCACGCTGCCCGGCACGTCCTCTCCGTCGCCGAAGCCCACGACCACGACGAAGAAGAGCATCCCAAAACCGTTTTGAGGTCCTACGAAGCCGGGAGCGGCCCGAGGAGGGCGCTCGTCGCGGCCTCGGCGATCTCTTCGAACGTGCGCGGCGCGCAGAGCGCAACGTCCACCACCGGATGGCTCAGCGCGAACCGCACGTGCGCGCCGTCCGCGTCCTTTCGCGTCGGCGACACCACGACGCCTGGACGCTTCCCTGCGAGCGTCGCGAAGAGCTCCGCCTCGACCACGCTGTGCGAGGATTCATAACGGATCGTCAGCACGTCCGGCGCGAGCTCGTCGCAGAGGGACGCCGCGAGCGCGCCGTCGTCGCAGGCGATCCCGATCGCCCGCGCCTTCCCCTCGGCCCGGAGCTTCCGCAGCGCGGGCCACGTCTCCCCGGCCGTCCAGAACCGCGCCCGCACCCCGAGCAGGTGGAACACGTCCACGTGCCCGACGCCCATCCCGCGCGTCACGAGCGCCCACTCCCGCGGCACCATCACGCCGATCGGCACGTGCGCGCCGCACGCGATCACCATCCGATCACGGTGCCCCGCGCGCACGAGCCTGAGCACGCCCGCCGAGAGCGCCGGCCACAGGGGCGAGGCGAAAAAGTAGTTCACCCCGAGCTCGTGAAAGGCGCGCTCGACCGCGTCCGCGTCGATGCCGCCCGAGCCCACGAGCCCGAGCGGCGAGACGCAGAGCCCCGTCGAGCCGAACGGCTTCTGCGGAAGCGCGGTCGTCATGCCTGCCATCGCCGAGCGCGCCGAGCGCCGTCCGCGCGCTCGGCGCGTTCGCAGGAACGTACCACGATCGGAAGCACGCTCGGCGGCTCTCCGCGCGGGGCGCTTGATCGAGCGGCTTCCGTCGAATAGGAGGGGCCCATGATGGCCATCCGTCGTTTGGGTTCGCTCGCGCTAGTCGCCCTCGGCGTCGTCACCGCCGCTTGTGAGAACAAGGTCCCCGAGCCGTCCGCGGAGCCTCGCGCTGCAGCGCCGCGCGAGCCGGAGAAGCCGGAGCCCGCGGACCTCATCAAGGAAGACATCACCGTCGGCACGGGCCCCGAGGCCCAGGAAGGCGACAAGGTCAAGGTCCACTACACGGGCCGGTTGCTCAAGACGAACTTCATGTTCGACAGCTCCGTCGGCAAGGAGCCGTTCGAGTTCGAGCTCGGCAAAGGCGAGGTCATCAAGGGCTGGGACCAGGGCGTCGCCGGCATGAAGGTCGGCGGCAAACGCAAGCTCACGATCCCCTCGAAGCTCGGCTACGGCGACGACGGCAGCCCGCCCAAGATCCCCGGCAAGGCGACGCTCGTCTTCGACGTCGAGCTGCTCGAGGTCGTCTCCCCCAGCCGCGGCCCCGCGGACAGCAAGGACACGAAGGCGAAGGACGCGCCGAAGAAGGACGCGCCGAAGAAGTGAAGCGTCAGCGCCAGGCGACCTGGCGCAGATCTTCCCAGACTTCGCGCGCGGATTGGTAGCGATACGCGTCGCGACGCCGGAGCAGCTTGGCGATCACGTTGCCGACGGGCGTGCCGAGGGCCTCGGCCTTCTGGCGCGGCGCGCCCTCGGAGATCTGCCGCGTGATCTCCGGATACGCGACGTCCACGTCGATCGCGGGCTGACCCGTGTGCATCTGGTACATGAGGAGCCCGAACTGGTAGAGGTCGCTCTGCGTCGTCGTGTATCCGGCGGTGACGAGCTCCGGCGTCAGAATCTTGGGGTTCGCCACCTGCGGGCGGAACCAGCGCGTGCTGCCCTGGAGCTGATGCGCCACGCCGAAGTCCGTGAGCTTGACGATCGGGGATCGATCGAGCTGCGAGATGAGCACGTTGCCCGCGTGCAGGTCCGAGTGCACGACGCCGCTGTCGTGCAGGTACTGCAGCGTCATGAGGAGCTGGCGGCAGAGCTCGACGAGCAAGAGGTCCGAGAAGGGCCGTCCGAGCAGCGCACGCAGGCTCGTGTCGCAGCGCTCGAGCGCGAGGTAGAAGAGGTAGTTGTTCTCGAACGCGTCGTGGATGTAGACGATGTTCGGATGGCGAAACTGCTCGAGTCGCCGTAGCTCCTGCGCCCACTCGTCCTTCACCGCCTGGTAGGACTTGTTCGCGGGGCGCAGCATTTTGAGTGCGTACCGTTGATCGAACGGTCCGATGCACTCGTAGACCGAGCCGTACTGGCCGTCGCCGATGAGCGCACCCACGACGTAGGTGCCGCGCGTGGACGTGAGCGTCGTCCCCGGGACCGGGAACGGGATCTGATGCGAGCCGGTTTGATTCGACCAGTTCACGCGACTTCAATTTAACAAGAATCAGGCCGCCCGGGTCTCCCGCGCACCAAACCCGCCCAGGGCGGCGCGGGGCGTCAGGCGCCTTCCTCTTCGCGCAGCATCTCCTCGATGCCTTCATGGTCGAGCCCGAGCGCCGCGCCGATCTCGTGGATCATGGCCCGCTCCGCCTTCGAGATCGCGCCGTCGGCCGTGATCACGCCGATCGCCAGGCTCAACGCCACGCGGCAAGCGATGGGGCTGCCGAGCGTCTGCCGCGCGCCCTCGAGCAGCGCCGCCGTGCCCGAGGCCTTCCGCGCCGCGTCGAGCCGCGTGATGAGCTGCTCCAGTTGATCCGGCGTCACCTTGCGGTCCGTCAACGACTGCACGCTCCGCGCGAAATGACGCTTCTCGTCGGTGCCGAACCCGCCGTCGGCGTACGCAGCGAGGTACATGAGCTCGACGAGGGCCTCGAGCTTCGGTTCGTCGAGCGTGTGCGAGGATCGCAAGGAAATGGGCGCCATGCCCCTTTCCTACACCGTCCTCGCCGAGGCCAAAAGTCCGCAAAAAAGGCCCCGGATGCCCCGGACGTCCCGAACGAGGAAAACCACCGGCGAGGGCGAGCCGTGTGTCATCCTTCGTGGATGCGCCCCTTCCACCAAGGCGCCGCCTTCTTGACGGTCGGGACGCTCGCGCTCGCCGCCTGCGGCCCCGCGCCCACGCCGAAGGCCCCGCCAAGCGAGGATCTCGCGGCGCAGGACATGCCCGACATGGAAGCCTCCGCGGCGCCACCCGCGCCCGCGCCCGAGCCGCCCAAGCTGCGCCTGCCGTGCGCCGAGAACGATCTCGTGGGCTGCACGAACGGCTGCAACGACGCGATCGTCGAGGACTGCGTCACGCTCGGCGCGATGTACATGCGCGGCGACGTCGTGCGCCCCGATCCGCCGCGGGCCATCGACCTCTTCCGCGGCGCCTGTACGAACGGCAGCGCGCGCGGCTGCATCAAGCTCGGCGACCTCTACCACGACGGCACGCTGAAGGACGATCCGACCGAGGAGGTCACGCTCTACCGCAAGGCCTGCGACGCCGGCGCGAACCGCGGCTGCCTCGCGGCCGGCAAGGCCTACCTGGAGGGGCGCGTCGTCGGCGTCGACCCGGTCTTCGCGGCGACGCTCTTCACCCGCGTCTGCGAGCGCGGCAACGCCGAGGCCTGCCTCGAGCTCGGCCGGCTCTACAATCGCGGCCACGGCGTGCGCAAGGATCCGGCCCGCGCGACGGCGCTCTTCACGAAGGCCTGCCAGCTCGGGCTCGACGAGGGGTGTCTCACGGCCGATCCGTCGGGCGAGGTCGCGCCGCCGCGTCAGTAACCGCCTCGCGTGGTACGTTCGCCGGCGATGAAGGCCATCGTTCTCGCCGGGGGAAAGGGCAGCCGTCTCAAGCCGTACACGGCGCTCATCCCGAAGCCGCTCATGCCGATCGGCGAGCAGACCATCGTGGAGATCCTCCTCCGCCAGCTCGCGTTGTACGGCGTGAACGACGTGACCCTGTGCACGGGTCATCAGGCCGGCCTGATCGAGGCCGTGCTCGGCGAGGGCAGCCGCTACGGCGTCAAGCTGTCGTATCGGCGCGAGGAGCAGCCGCTCGGCACGATCGGGCCGCTCCGCGCGATCGCCCACGAGTTGCCCGAGCGGTTCCTCGTGATGAACGGCGACATCCTCTGCGACCTCGATTTCGCCGAGCTCGCGAAGAGGAGCGCCGAGGCGAACGCGCCGCTCACGGTCTGCGTCTTCGAGCGCGCCACGAAGATCGACCTCGGTGTGCTCGAGCTCGACCCCGAAGGGTCTGTCACGGGGTTCCGGGAAAAACCGACCTACTCGTTCTGGGTGAGCATGGGCATCTACGCGATGAGCCGCGAGACGCTCTTGCGCTTCGTGCCGGAAGGCGTGCCTTTTGGCTTCGATCAGCTCATGCACGCGCTGCTCGCGGCGCGGGTGCCGATCCAGACGCACCCGTTCCGCGGGCACTGGCTCGACATCGGGCGCAGCGACGACTTCGCCGAGGCGCAGGACGAGTTCGAGCGCAATCGCCCGCGTTATTTGCCCGAACCGAAGGCGTGACGAGCCGGCACGGCCATACGTTCGCGGACAAACCAATCTTCGGCGGCCCCCTCGACGCGGACCTGCCTGGCCCCACGTGGAGGGTGGAAGCGGCGATGCGGCCGGCGGGGTTTTCCCCCGGGTGCTCGCCTGCTGGGAGGAGTGTCCGTCATGGCACAGCAGAAAAACCAGGGGAACCAGGGCACCGAGGAGAAAGGCTCGATGACCGTGGAAGAGGCCGGCCGGATGGGCGGCCAGCGCGTGCGCGAGCTTGTCGAGGAGGGCAAGCAGGCTGAGGGCGAGCAGGGCGGAGGCGGAGAGTCGTCCGGCGGAAGCCAGCAGCAGCAGGGCGGCCGCGGAAGCCAGAACCGCTGAGTTTTTTTCGGGAACCTCCCCACGCCCCACGAGGCGAGCCGCGGCGGCCCGCTTCGTGGGGCTTTTTGCGGGGTCTAGGCCCGCGCGATCGTCAGGACGAGCGCCTCGCCGTCGACGTTGAGCTCGCGCCGCTCGCCGGACACGGTGGAGGCGCCGATCTCGAACGAGCGGACCAACGCTTCGCGGGCGATCTCGTCTTGGGCCGCGCGCGTGACGCGGAGAACGCGTTCGCTGCCCTCGACCGCGAGCGCGATGCGGTCCGTGAAGCCGAGGGACAGGTCCTTCCGTAGGCCCTGCACGCGCGAGAGGATCTCGCGGGAGAGGCCGTCGTCGCGGAGCGCGTCCGTGAGCGCCGTGTGGAGCACGACGACGCCGGCCTTGCCGCCGGCCGCGGCGAAGTCCTTGCCGGCCTCGACGACGACCTCGATCTCCTCGGGCCCGAGCGAGACCCGCTCGCCGTCGAGCTCGATCTCGATGGCGCCGCGCGTGACGAGCTCGGTGCGGAGCTCGGCGGCGTTCGCCTTGGCGAGGACCTGCTTGGCGAGCTGCACCTTCTTGCCGAGCTTCGGCCCGAGGGCGCGGAAGTTCGGTTTGAGCACGTAACGAACGGCCTCGCCTTCCTGCCCCGGCTCGAGGAAACGGACCTCCTTGACGTTGAGCTCCTCGGCGATGAGGGCCTCGTGCTGCGCGAGCGCGCGGCGCATGGCCTGGTTCGAGACGATGACGTCGACGCGCGCGAGGGGCTGGCGGACCTTCAGCTTGTTCAGCGTGCGGACCTGGAGGCCGAGGCTGACGAGCTCGCGGACGGCGCGCATCTCGGCGGCGAGGCCCTCGTCGATCGCGGCGAGATCGGGCTCGGGGTACCTCGTGAGGTGCACGCTCTCCGGTTGCGACGTGGTCCAGGGGCCGCGGACGAGCGTCTGGTAGAGCTCCTCGGCGATGAAGGGCGTGAACGGGGCCGTGAGGTGCGCGATGGCGACGAGGGCCTCGTACAGCGTGAAATACGCGTCGCGCTTGTCGGCGAGGGCCTCGGCCGAGACGTTCTCCGCCGGCGACCAGAAGCGCGCGCGGCTGCGCCGAACGTACCAGTTCGAGAGCGCGTCCACGAAGTCGACGAGCCGCTGCGCTGCCTCGTACAGGCGGTAATTGTCGAGGTGCTGCGTGACCTCGCGGGTCGTGAGGGCGAGCTCGGAGAGCAGCCAGCGGTCGAGCAGGCTGCGCTCGCGGGCCGGCCGGTAGCCCTCGCTCTTCGCGAGATCCGCGGGCGAAACGCCCTTCGCGTCGGGGTTTCCGCGGGCCGGATCGAAGCCGTCGATGTTCGCGTAGATCGCGAAGAACGACCACACGTTCCGGATCTTGATCGCGTACTCCTTCTGTGTCGCGCGCACGTTCGTGAGCGAGTGGCGCGTGTTCGTCCACGGGGGCGAGGACGCGTAGAAGAACCAGCGGAACGCGTCGGCGCCGGGCGCGGGCGTGGAAGGATCCTCGACGAAGACGCGGTGATTCTGGGCGAGGCGCAACACGTCGTTCGGCATGACGCGGAGCGGCTCGGGCGCGGTCGCGAGGCCGAGGGCCTCGATGTCCGACGTGTGCATCACGATGACGCGGCGCGGGAACTGGCCCATGCCCGACGTCGGCCGGAGCGTGATGTCGAGCGCCTCGTTCGGTCGATCCGCGCGGTAGAGTTTGACCTTGGTGCGGTCGCCCTGGAGATCGAGGCCCTCGTAGTCCTCGCGCGCGATGCGAGCGACTCCCTTCTGCACGGGCTGATCCTTCAGCGGATCCTGCGCGTCCGAGCAGACGGCGAACTCCATGCGGACGCGGTCGAGGATGACCTCGGGCGGCGTGTAATTGCCCTTCGACTTGCTCTCCTTCTTGCCCTCGCGATCCCCGACGTGCCCGAGCACCACGCAGGTCTGGTACGGGTGCGGAAAATTCCGGATGCGCGAGAGGCCCAGGGACTTCTGCGTCTCCTCGTCGAAGACGAGCGTCGAGATCATCAGCAGCGAGTAGAACCAGCCGCGGGTCTGATCGATCGCCTCGCTGATGAAGTCGGCCGGGAAGGCGCGGTCGAACTTCTCCTTCGACCCTTCCGCGTGCGGAAATCCCCACTGCGCGAAGGGCATCGCGCCCGAGTCGAACCAGCAGTCGATGACCTCCGAGACGCGCCGGTACGTGCCGGGCTCGCCGGGCTTCTGGTAGGTGATCTTGTCGATCCAGGGCTTGTGCACGAGCAGGTGCTCGGCCGTCTTCGGATGCGCGCGGACGAGCTCGCGCTCGACCTCGGCGACGTTGTTGCCGGGCCTTTCGCGCAGCGTCTTCACCGAGTCGATGGCCTCCATCGCGCCCGTCTGGTCGTTCACCCAGATCGGCAGCGGCGTGCCCCAGTAGCGCTCGCGCGAGAGCGCCCAGTCGACGTTGTTCGCGAGGAAGTCGCCGAAGCGGCCCGTCTTGATGTGCTCGGGCAGCCAGTTGACCGTCTGGTTGTTCTCGATCGCCTTGTGGATCAGCGCGGTCGTGCGGATGTACCAGGCCGGGCGGGCGTACTGGATGAGCGGGTCCTCGTCGGCGCGCCAGCAGAACGGATACTCGTGGCGATAGTTCTCGGCGTGCACGAGCTTGCCCGCTTGCGCGAGGTCCTTCTGCAGGTCCTTGTCGGCGTCCTTCACCCAGCGGCCCGCGTACTTGCCCATCTCGTCGATGAACGTGCCGTCGGGCTTCACGGCGCAGAACGGATCCTTCGGCGTCTTGCCCGCCGCAAGGAGCTGCCGATGGGCGCCGTAGTCGTCCTCGCCAAAGGCGGGCGCGACATGGACGATGCCCGTGCCGGCGTCGAGCGTGACGAAATCCGCCGCGATGACCGCGTGCACGGCCTCGTACGCCGCTGCCTCGGACGCGTAGAGGCCGAACGGCGGGACGTACTTCTTGCCGACGAGCGCCGATCCCTTGGTGGTCGAAAGAACCGGCAGATCCTTGCCGAGCTTCTTCGCGAGCGCCTCGCGCAGGCCCGCCGCCACGACGAGCTTCCGATCGCCCGCGTCGACGACCACGTAGTCGAAGTCCGCGCGGACCGCGGCGTACATGTTCGACGGCAAGGTCCACGGGGTCGTCGTCCAGACGCAGAGCGCCGTCGACGGATCCTCGACGAAGGGAAACGCGACGAAGACGCTGGGATCGTCGACGGTCTTGTAGCCCTGACCGACCTCGGCGCTGGAGAGCGCCGTGCCGCCCTGCGCCCACCACCAGACGACCTTGTGCCCCTGGTAGAGCAGGCCCTTCTCGTAGAGCTTCGCGAGCGCCCACCAGACGCTCTCGACGTAGCTCCGGTGGTACGTGACGTACGCGTCGGGCAGGTCGACCCAGAAGCCGATCTTGTCCGTCAGCTTCTCCCACGCATCCGTGTAGCGGAACACGCTCTCGATGCAGCGCGCCACGAAGGGCTCGACGCCGTACTTCTCGATGTCCGCCTTGCCGTGGATCCGCAGCTCTTTCTCGACCTCGACCTCGACCGGCAGGCCGTGCGTGTCCCAGCCTGCTTTGCGGGGCACGTCGTAGCCGCGCATGGTCTTGTAGCGAGGGAACACGTCCTTCACGGCGCGCGTGAGGACGTGGCCGTTGTGCGGCATGCCGTTCGCCGTCGGAGGACCCTCGTAGAAGACGAACGTGCCCTTCGATGGGCCCGTGGCGCGCGTCTCGGCCGAGAGCGTCTTCTGGAAGATGCCCTCCCTCTTCCAGAACGCGAGGATCTCGGCCTCGTCCCTCGGGAAATCGAGCTCGGGCCTTACGGTCTTGAAGAGGTTTTTCCGGGAAGAGTCGCGGCCTGACATGGTCGGCTGCGCTTAGCACGTTTCGCCCCCGAAGGGCGTCGAGCACGCTCGCTTCCCACGTTTACAGGCCGTTCAGGGTGGCGCGGGGACCGGCGATCCCAGCTCGGCGAGCTCCTGCCGGGCGCGCTCGGCGAGGCGGCTCGAGGGGTAACGAGTGGCGAGGAAACGCAGCGTGGTGACGCGCGCCTCCTTGTCGCCCCGCTCGCGGAACTGCTCGGCGAGCTGATAGAGCGCGTCCTCGGGCGGCTCCTCCATGGCCTTCTCGGGATCGGGATCCCGCGCGCATTGAAAGGGGGCGGTGGCGAGGGCGCTGAGGGCGAGGGCCGCGATCGGCGCGCGAAGGAGCGGGAAGAGCACGGAGTGCATCGTCGCCGGGCCGATTCCGCTGTCAACGATCCCGTGAGGCGGGTACGGCAGGGACGATGGTAGGTGGTCAGGCCAAACGGGGAGACCACCATTGAAATTGCGGCTGGTTCCGGATCGTTGCGTAACGGCGAACGTCACGCGCGGTATGGCGCGGCACGCGGGTCCGAGGAGCGGAGACCTCAGTTGAGGCCCGGGGTTGCTGCCGACAAGCCTCACTGGCATCGGGCGACGAACACGTTTTGGCCTGATTGTTTGTGGTCCGTCGCAGGCACAGTCCGTGTATAGGTAGGGCCATGTCTGCTGCCGCCGAAGACATACAGCGATGCGGCGGACATCTTCGGGTCACTCCAGGGCGACGCCTTGCGTCGAGCCTTCCTTTGGCGGACTCCGACACGAAAATCCGAGAGGTCAATCACGCGATGCGAACTTCCAAGGGATATAGGTGGCTGCTCTGCGCGGCAGCGCTGGGGTCGATCGCGGGCATCGCCGCGCCGGCAAGTGCGGACGATCTCGCCATCAACCGGTTCTACCCCGCCCCGGCCGGTGATCGGTTCTTCGGTGCTCAGTCGCCCTACGTGGCCGGCGATCTGACGCCCCACGCCGCGCTGATCGTCGACTACGCGCACAACCCCCTCGTGCTGCGCCGCCAGAGCGATGACGAGTCGCTCGGCTCGGTCGTGAGCAACCAGCTCTATTTGCACCTCAACGGATCGTTTGCGCTGTTCGAGCGGCTGCTCGTCAACGTCGACGTGCCCGTCGCCCTCTACCAGAACGGCGAAAATCCCACGAACACGCTCGGCATCAGCTCGCCGAGCGGGGCCGATTTCGGCGACCTGCGCCTCGGCCTTCGCCTGCGCGTGCTCGGCGACTACGACAGCATCTTCCAGCTCGGCATCGGCGGCTACCTCTGGGTGCCGACGGGCACCGGCGCGTTCGTGACGGACGGCAATGTACGCGGCCTGCCCCAGGTGATCGTGGGCGGTAAGCACGACCGGTTCGTGTACTCGGTCGCCATCGGCCCGGAAATTCGCCCGGATCAGAACTACTTCGGCAACGCCCTGCTCGGCACGACGTTCGTGGCGGGCGGCGGCATCGGCTTCCTCCTCGGCGAGGAGCGAAACTTCCAGATCGGCCCCGAGTTCAACGTCGTCGCCTCGATGCGCGAGACGACGAGGCAGAGCCTCAACGCCGAGGCGCTCGTCGGCGCGAAGTATCGCTTCGCGGAGAACTTCGAGGCGGGCATCGCCGCCGGCCCCGGCCTCGCCTCCGGCATCGGTACGCCGGACTTCCGCGTCGTCGGATCGCTGGCGTACACGCCGAAGTGGAAGGCGAAGGACACGGACGGCGACGGCATCGTCGACAAGGAGGACGCCTGCGTCGACGTGAAGGGCGTCAAGCACTCCGACCCGGCGAAGAACGGCTGCCCGGCGGATCGCGACAACGACACGATCCTCGACGTGCAGGACGCCTGCCCGGATCTCAAGGGCGTGGCGAACGCGGATCCGAAGAAGAACGGCTGCCCGCCCGACAGCGACGACGACGGGATCTACGACGACAAGGACGCCTGCCCGGACGTGAAGGGCGTGGCCGATCCGGATCCGGCGAAGAACGGCTGCCCGCCCGACAAGGACAAGGACGGCATCATCGACGCGCAGGACGCCTGCATCGACGTGCCCGGCGTGGCCGATCCGGATGCGAAGAAGAACGGCTGCCCGCCCGACAAGGACAACGACGGCGTGTACGACGCGCAGGACGCGTGCCCGGAGATCCCCGGCATCAAGACGAACGATCCGGCGACGAACGGCTGCCCCGGCGACACCGACGGCGACAAGATCCGCGACGACAAGGACGCCTGCCCGAACGAGAAGGGCGCCCCGGATCCGGATCCGAAGCAGAACGGCTGCCCGAAGGCGGTCCGCGTCACCGAGACCGAGGTCATCATCCTGCAGCAGGTGCAGTTCGACACGGCCAAGGCGACGATCCGCAAGGTCAGCGATTCGCTGCTCGACGAGGTCGCGGCCGTGCTCAACGAGCACCCGGAGCTCCTCAAGGTCGAGGTCCAGGGCCACACCGACAGCCGCGGCTCGAAGCAGCTCAACACGAAGCTCTCGCAGGCGCGCGCCGACGCGGTGAAGGCCGCGCTCGCCAAGCGCGGCGTGAGCGCCGATCGCCTCACGACGATGGGCTACGGCCCGGATCGGCCCGTGGGCGACAACGCGTCGGAGGAGGGCCGCCAGGCCAACCGCCGCGTGCAGTTCGTCATCCTCGAGAAGAAGATGAAGGACGGCTCGATCAAGAAGTTCGAGCCCGTCGCGCCGCCCGCGCCGCCGCCCGCCGCGCCGAAGGGTGCTGCGCCGAAGGGTGCGGCTCCGGCCGCGCCGAAGGGCGCCGCTCCCGCGCCTGCGGCTCCGGCCCCGAAGGGTGCTGCTCCCGCGCCTGCGGCTCCGAAGGGCGCCGCGCCCGCGCCTGCCGCGCCCGCGCCGAAAAAGGTTGCACCGGCTCCCACCAAGAAGTGACGGAAGCGGGGCGCTCGCGAAAGCGGGCGCTCCGTATCACCCGCGGTCCGGAGGCTCGAAAGGGCCTCCGGGTCCCTGGTTTCATCGCCTCGGCTCGCTCCCGTGAGGTGCGTGACGAGCTCTGCGTGGCGTGACACTCGAGAGACCGCGCCACCCTATCAACAGACGGTCGGTCGGGCCGTCGAGCAATCCGTTGGAGCACCAAAGGACTGCGACAGGGAACCATACATGAGAAGACATTTGCTTTTGGCGGGCCTCGCGAGCGTGACAGCGCTCGGGATCTTCGCCCGCGACGCGGCTGCCGCGCCGAATCTGCGCGTGCAGGTGGACCAGAAGGGCGACTTCCTCCTCATCGGCAACACGCTCGGCCACGACTGCGCGGGCAACGCGCCCGGTCTGCCGCTCGTGAACATCGTCGGATCCTGCGGAAACAACGCAACCGACAGCGGCGTCGACATCCTTTGGCGGTCGCAGGACCCGCTCCCGACGCAGGCGTCCGCGATCAACACGATCACGGCGGCGCAGGCGCGCAGCACCGCGATCCTCACGATCCCGGCCGGCGCGACCGTCACGCACGCCTACCTCTACTGGGGCGCAACACGCAACGCTTCGGGCGCCGACACCACGGCCACGCTCGATCGGCCGGGCGTCTTCAGCCAGGACCTGACGGCGACCCAGGCGTACACGTCGACGCAAAACTCCTACCAGAGCGTCGCCGACATCACGGCGATCGTGCAGGCGCAAGGTTCCGGCGCGTACCGCGTCGCGGGCGTCGACGTCGAGCCCACGGACGGGATCACCGACGCGACCACGTTCGCAGCCTGGTGGATGGTCGTCCTCTACGAGCGCGCCTCGGATCCGCCGCGCAACCTGGCGATCTTCGATGGGCTCGACGCCGTGGGCAACGGCAACCCGCAGAACGTGACGCTCTCAGGCTTCCTCGTGCCGCCCGCGTTCGCGAACGCGAAGCTCGGCGTCGTGGCCTTCGAGGGTGACACGTCGGTCACGGGGGACTCGTTCTCCTTCAACAACGTGCAGCTCTCGAACGCGCTGAACCCCGCGGGCGACTTCTTCAACCGGACGCGGACGAACCTCGGGGCCGCCGTGACGGTGGCGGGTGACCTGCCCCAGCTCGACGGCACCGCCGGCAGCTACTCGGGCATGGACATGGACATCGTGGACATCACGGGCCAGCTCACCGCAGGCCAGAAGTCCGCGCCGATCTCGGCGACGAGCACGGGCGACGTCTACTGGCTCGCCGGGTTCGTGACGTCGATCCCCACGTTCAAGCCCGATTTCACGACGTCGGTGAAGTCGGCCGTCGACGTGAACGGCGGCGCGCTGCTCGTAGGGGACGTCGTCGAGTACACGATCGTCGCGACGAACACCGGCAACGACACGGCCATCAACACCGTGCTGGTGGACCCGATCCCGATGGGCGTGACGTACGTGCCGGGCTCGATCGAGGTCGTGTCGGGCCCGAACACGGGCGCGAAGACGGATGCGCTCGCCGACGATCAGGGCGAGTACAACGCCGCGACGAACGAGGTGCTCATCCGGCTCGGTACGGGCGCGAACGGCACGAATGGCGGGACGATGCTCGTCAACGACACGACGACCGTGAAGTTCCGCGTGACCGTGAACCCGGACGCGACGGGCACGATCCTGAACCAGGCGATCATCACGGCCGCGGGCCAGACGGGCGCGCCGGCCAAGGACACGCCCACCGACGGCAACGGCCCGTCGCCGGACCAGCCGCCGACGCCGATCGTCATCGATCTGTGCGAGTCGGACATGAACTGCATGGCGCCCACGCCCGCCTGCAACGTGGCCGCGACGCCGAACACCTGCGTCGAGTGCGTGACGGACACGCACTGCGGCGGCGCCACGCCGACGTGTGATGCCGCGACGAACACGTGCGTCTGCGTGCCCACGGGCGCGGAGATCTGCGACGGCCTCGACAACGACTGCAACGACACCATCGACGACGGCTTCAACGTCGGCATGGCGTGCTCCGCCGGCGTCGGCGCATGCCTCACCACGGGCGTCTTCGCGTGTTTGCCGAACGGCACCTCGGCCTGCAACGCCTTCCCGGACGAGCCCGGCGTCGAGACCTGCAACGGCATCGACGACAACTGCGACGGCACGACCGACAACGGCGTGCCCGGCGTTGGCGACGCTTGCATGACCGGTCTGCCCGGCATCTGCGGCCCGGGCATGCAGGTCTGCGGCGCCGGCGGCATCGCGTGTATGCCCGACGTGGCACCCGGCTCGACGCCCGAAGTCTGCGGCGACGGCGTCGATCAGGACTGCGACGGCGCGGTCGACAACGGCTGCCTCGACAGCGACGGCGACGGCATCGGCGACGAGGTCGAGGTCGCGAACGGCACGGATCCGAACGACGCGGACTCCGACGACGACGGCGTGTCCGACGGCGAGGAGCCGCAGTGGAACGTCGACACGGACGGCGACGGCCTCATCAACGCGCTCGATCCGGACAGCGACGACGACGGCCTCTTCGACGGCACCGAGCTCGGCAAGGACTGCGCGAACCCGGCGACGAATCCGGACGCGCAGAGCTGCCGCGCCGACGCCGATCCGAACACCACGACCGATCCGCTCGACGCAGACACGGACAACGGCGGCGTGTCCGACGGCGACGAGGACACGAACCTGAATGGCAAGCTCGACGCGGGTGAGCGGGATCCGAACGATCCGGCCGACGATTCGAACGCGCCGACCGACAGCGACGGCGACGGCCTGAGCGACGATCTCGAGGAGCAGATCGGGACGAACCCGAACGACGCGGACTCGGACGACGACGGCCTCATCGACGGCGAAGAGCCGAACCCGAGCGCGGACACGGACGGTGACGGCCTGATCAACGGGCTCGATCCGGACAGTGACAACGACGGCCTGTTCGACGGCACCGAGAGCGGCAAGGACTGCTCGAACCCGGCGACGGATCCGACCGCGGGCAACTGCATCGCCGACGCGGATCCGAACACGAAGACCTCGCCGCTCGACGCGGATACCGACAACGGCGGCGTCATCGACGGCTCCGAGGACGAGAACCGCAACGGCGCCGTGGATCCGGGCGAGCTCGATCCGAACGATCCGACGGACGACACCACGAAGCCGGACACGGACGGCGACGGGCTGACGGACGACTACGAGAACGAGATCGGTACGGACCCGAACGATGCGGATTCCGACGACGACGGCGTGATCGACGGCGAGGAGCCGAACCCGACCGACGACACCGACGGCGACGGCATCATCAACGCGCTCGATCCGGACAGCGACGGCGACGGGCTGAAGGATGGCACGGAGATGGGCAAGAACTGCTCGAACCCGGCCACGAACACGGCGGCGAACAACTGCGTCGCCGACGGTGACAACGGCGTCACGACGACGTCGCCGGTCGATCCCGACACCGACGACGGCGGCGTGAACGACGGCGACGAGGACACGGACAAGGACGGCGTGGTCGATTCGAACGAGCGCGATCCGAACGATCCGACCGACGACAACGTCGTTCCGCCCATGGACTCGGACGGCGACGGGCTGACGGACGACGAGGAGGCCGATCTCGGGACCGACCCGAACGACGCGGACTCGGACGACGACGGCGTGATCGACGGTCAGGAGCCGAGCCCCGGCGAGGATACGGACGGCGACGGGAAGAAGAACGCGCTCGATCCGGACAGCGACAACGACGGCCTCTTCGACGGCACCGAGCTCGGCCTCGCCTGCTCGGACCCGGCCACGGACGCGGCGGCAGAGACCTGCGTCCCCGACGCAGACAAGGGCGCGACGACGACCGATCCGCTCGACGCGGACACGGACAACGGCGGCCTCAACGACGGCGAAGAGGACGCGAACAAGAACGGCATGGTCGACACGGGTGAAAGTGATCCGCTGGATCCGGCCGACGATGCCCCCGAGGGCATCATCCTGACGGGCAACGGCCTCTGCGCCGCGCGGCCCGGCAATGATGCGACGCCGGGCGTGGGCTTCCTGCTCGCGCTCGCGGCGGGGACGGCGCTCGTCCGCCGCCGACGGCGCAGCTAACGCAGGAGGGAGCTCTCCGAGCGCGGAAGGCCGCGCTCGGAAGCGATGAGGCGCCGCGGTCCTTTCGAGGGCCGCGGCGTTTCGTTTTTGGAGAGGGCGAACCGCGCGTGTCCCGACGGCACGCGGGAACGCGTGCGCGCATATCGCCCCCACGTGGAGCGCCATCAAGGGGATGGTGGTATCCTTCCCTGCATGCGCGTTCGAGCCTCCCTGCTTGCGCTGTCACTTGCCTTTGCCTTACCGGCGGCGCTGTTCGTGTCGCCACACTCGCCCTACACGGGCCCGAGAGAAGCCGCGGCGGCGGTTTCGGTGGTCGTCTCGCTCGATGAGCTCGTGACGAGCTCGTCGTACGTCGTCGTCGCGAAGGCGGCCGAACGACAGAGCATGTGGGAAGACACCCCGAGCGGCCGGCGGATCGTCACGTACACGCGGCTCGACGTGGAGCGCTCCGTCGTCGGCGAGCCGGGGACGCAGGTGTGGGTGCGGACGCTCGGCGGCGTCGTGGGCGACGTCGGGCAGTGGGTCTCGGGCGAGGCGGTGCTCAAGCCCGGAGAGCGCTCGCTTCTGTTTCTGCACAAAACGCCGGCCGCGGTCGTCGTGACCGCGATGGCGCAGGGGCATTACCCCGTGATCAGCACGGAGGGGGGTTTGCCGAAGCTCGCGCCGAGCCCGGACGCAGGGACGATCCTGCCGCGGACCGGGCCCAGCATCGGCGCGCGTGAGGTGCTTGTGGGAGCGACGCTTTCGCGTGCGCTCGTGGCCATCGAGGAGGTGAAACGTGCGCCACGCGAACGCAAGTAATCGAGGACGGCTCGCGTCTTTCGCGATCGGGCTCTCGCTCGTCGCGGCGGTGACGCTCTTCGCGCCGACGGCGTCGGCCTATTGCCGCACGACGAGCTGCAAAGGCGTCGGGACCGGTGCGCGCTGCATGCCCATGCGCACGACCGACTGCGGCATCGAGCTCTTCTGGAAGAACCCGTGCGTCGGCTTCAGCATGCAGCGGGACGCGTCGGTGCAGATCGACCTCGACGACGCGACGAAGATCTTCGAGGAGGCCTTCAAGAAGTGGACCGACGCCGACTGCGGCGACGGCAAGCATCCGCGCATCAAGGCCGTGAACCTCGGCCCCGTGGAGTGCCACGCGCACGAGTACAACAAGAAGGCCGGCAACGCGAACGTCATCCTCTTCCATGACGACGTGTGGCCGCACGCCGGCGCGGGGAGCACGCTCGCGCTCACCACGGTCACGTACAACATCGAGACCGGCGAGATCTACGACGCCGACATGGAGCTCAACGGGGCGAACGTGGAGTTCACGACCGGGACCGACAACGTCCTTTACGACCTGCCCTCGATCGCAACGCACGAGACGGGGCATTTCCTGGGCATGTCGCACTCCGCGGACGGCACGGCGACGATGTTCGCCGACTACACGCCGGGCTCGACGGAGCTCAGGTCGCTGGAGAACGACGACATCGAGGGCATCTGCGCGGCCTATCCACCCGGCGATCCGATCCCCGCCTCGTGTGATCCCACGCCGCGGCGCGGGCTCGAATCGCAGTGCAATCCGGAGCCGATCCCGACCGATGACGGGGGGAGCTGTTGCGCGACGGCCCCGGGCACGCCTCGATCGGCGGGCGGGACTGCGCTCGCGGCCCTCGCCCTCGCCCTCGGCCTCGCGGCGAGGCGTCGCGCCGAGCGCACGCGTCCATGACGAGCCCGGAAGCGCCGCCGTACGAGGTCCTCTGGGTCGACGATGCCCGCGCGCTCGGAGGCGCGCTCGAGCGCGCCGTGCAGGCGAAGGCAATCGCGGTGGACGTGGAGGCCAACGGCCTCTTCGTCTACCGCCCGCGCCTTTGCGCCGCGCAGCTCGCCTGGGAGGAAGGGGATACGACGGTCGTCCTGATCGTCGACACGCTCGCCACGAGCGCGGCGGCGCTCGGACACCTCCTCGGCCCCGAGGGGCCCATCAAGGTGCTGCACGATCTCACGTTTGACGCGCGCATGCTCGCCGAGGTTGGCGCGCCGCTCGCGCGCGTGCGGGACACCTCGGTCACGGCGCGATTCCTCGGCCAGAAGGCGACGGGGCTCGCGTCGGTGCTCGCGGCGGAGCTCGGGGTCGTCCTCGACAAACGGTTTCAGCAACACGACTGGTCGAAAAGGCCGGTGTCGCCTGCGGAGCGGCGTTACCTCGGGGACGACGTCGCGTATCTCCTGAAGCTCGATCGCGCGCTCGCCGCGAAGGCGGCCGCGATCGACATCGAGGCCGAGATCGAGGAGGAGTGCTCGTACAAGCTTCGCGCGGCTCTCGCGCCGCCGCGGGAGACGCGCCCGTCGTACGTGCGGGTCAAGGGCGCGCAGAAGCTCGATCGTCCGGGCCGCGCCGCGCTCCGGAGCCTCGTGGCCGCGCGCGAGGCGATCGCCGAGGCCGCCGACGTGCCGCCGTTCAAGATCGTCACGAACGAGATCCTGCTCGAACTCGCGCGGATGCGTCCGACATCGATCCCCGAGCTCAGCCGCGTGCCCGGCGCGCTCTCGGGTCGCTCGGGGAGGCACGCAGCGCGGTGGCTCGAGGCGATCACGCGCGGCGCCGCCGAAGGGGACGTGCCGCCCGAGGAGCAAGCGCACTTCGAAGTGGCGCCGATCGATCGGAAAGAGATCGCGCGACGACGCGAGATCGAGGCGAAGATCAGCGCATTCCGGCGCGCCGAGGCGAAGCGCCGCGGCGTCGACGAGCAGGCCGTGCTGCCCGGGCATTGCGCGCAGGATCTCGCGAGCACCCTGCTGACGGCGGCGGGGGAGGATTCTGCGGCGACGCTCGCGCGGATCGCCGCGATCCCGGGCCTCGGGGCGAAGCGGGTCGAGCGGTATGGCAAGCGCATGGCGTCGCTGCTCTCGGCGCCGGGCGAGTCATCCGCGCAAGCACGAGGAAGCGCGCCGCGCGAGGATTCGTGAGCGGGGCGGGCGCGCCGCTGCTCGTCGTCGCGGGCGAGGCTTCGGGGGATCGCATCGCAGCCGAGGTGCTGCGCGCGCTCGGGCCAGCTGTGCACGCCTTCGGGATCGGGGGGCGCGGATGCCGGGCGCAGGGCATGGAGACGCTCGCGGAGACGTCGGACATCGCCGCGATGGGCACGCTCGACGTGCTGCGGAAGGTGCCGGCGCTCGGGCGATCGCTCGGCGCGCTGATCGGGAGGATCCGGAAAGACCCACCACGCGCCGCGCTGCTCGTGAACTTCACGGAGCTGAACGCGCGGCTCGGGCGGGCGCTCCGGCGACGCGGAACACACGTGCTCTGGGCTGTCGCGCCGCAGGTCTGGGCCTGGCGCGCGGGGAGGATCCACGCGCTCCACGACGCCGTCGATCGGCTCGCCGTCGTCCTGCCGTTCGAGGAGCTGCTCTGGCGCGAGGCGGGGTACGACGCGCGGTTCGTGGGTCATCCGTCGGCCGAGGCGCCGCGCCTGCCCCGCGAGGTCGCGCGCGCCCAGCTCGGGCTCGCCAAAGGGCGCACCGTCGCCGTGCTCCCGGGTAGCCGTGCCGGCGAGATCACGCGCCTCGCGCCGCTCTTTTGCGAGGCGGCTTCAATGCTCACGGCGCGTGGCGACGTGGACGAGGCACGCGTGCTCGTGGCTCCGTGGCTCGACGCGCGTGCGCGCGGCGAACTCGAACGAGCGGCCCGCCGCGCCGGGGTCGAGATCGCCGAAGCCGACGCGGAGCATGGCGCCTCTCCCCTGCTCAGTGCCTTCGATCTCGCGCTTTGCGCCTCGGGCACGGCTTGCCTCGAGGCGGCGCTCGCCGGGCTGCCGACGGTCATCGGCTACCGCGTCGATCCCCTCACCTACGCGCTCGCCCGCCGCCTCGTACGGACCCCGCACATCGGCCTGCCAAACGTCCTGCTCGGCCGCCGCGCGTACCCCGAGCTGCTCCAGGACGCGGTCACGAACCGCTCGCTCGCTGCGACGGCCGCTGCCCTGATGAACGACGCGCAAAAGGCACGCGCAAAGGCCGACGCACGGGCACTCGACGCGCTCCTCCGGCCCCCTTCCCCGGGTCCGTTCGGCGCGCGCGTCGCGGCCTTGCTCGATCCGTGGCTCTGATCCTTTGACCGCAAACGATTACGTGCGCGGCGAGGACGTCCCCGAAGCGGTCCGCTTCTCCGGCTTGGCCCGCATCGCTTCGAAGGCGCTCACGACCTCCCGCGAAAATTCTTCCACCACCGCGCGATGCGTCGCGAGCCCGCCGTCGAGCCCTGCGCGCGCCTTCTCTAGCGCGGTGGTCACGTGCTCGGCCCGCTGCCGCGAAAGCACCCGGAACGCGAGCATCCGACCCGCGGGCACCGCGATGAGCGCGATCGTCGCCGGCGTCCAAGCGAACGTCGGCGCCGCGCGCGTGATGGAACCGAGATCCGTGAGCGGCGAGCGCGAGAGCCACGCCGCGAGCGCGATCTGGTAGCCCTCGGCGACCGTCGACGGGAGACCGTCGCACATCTCGTGCAGCGGCACCCGCTGCGTCTCCACGTGCACGCGCCGCAGGTTTTGCCACATCAAGAGCCGCTTCGGCGGAGGCACGCCGCGGAAGCTCGCCGAGCCCGTCCACCAGCGCACCGACGTATCCGCGCGGCCGAGCTCCATCACGCGGGCGAACGTCGCGTGACGGGCGAGCGCCGCGCCCACGTCGCGCGGCGGCGGAATCTGGCCACACAAATCGAACACGCTCCGCACGAGGCGCATGTAACGCCCCTTCGTGAAGAGCCCGCCGAGCTCGTGGTTCGTCACCTGCAAGAGGTCGTTCAGCGCCGCGGCGAGCGCCCACTCGTGCGCGTCGAGATCCGGCAACGTGTCGACCGGCGCGACGAGCCGCGCGCGCCTGACACGCGCGACGTCGATCCGCGAGCGCACATCCGCGTCGACGATGTGCCTCCCCTCCCCGAGCTTCGTCCCGAGCTGCCCGAACGGCCGCGCGAGGCGCAATTTTCCGCCAAGGACGAGGGGCGCGACGATCCCCGTGACGAGCTCCTCGAACCGTTCGTCGTCGCTCGCCAAGCTAGCCTCCGCTGCCCGCGCCCCCGGGGAGCGCAGGAAGAGCGCCGTCGTCGCTCGCCGAGACGTCCCGCAGCGGCCTGAGGCCCACGCCGCCGAGCGTGACCTCGGGCAGCTCCGTGGCGAGCGCCGACGAGAGCGCGTCCGCGAAGCGATCGGCCGCGAGCGGGAGCCACGCCTGCGCCTCGAGCACGGCCGCTTCGAGCGAGACGAACCCTTCCTCGGGTATGCCGAGCACCGTGCCGTCGCGACCGATGAAGAGCACCTGCCCCGGCGGCGCGCCGAGCGAGCGGTAGAGCACGTCGGGCGCGACCGCGGGCACCACGTCGTAGCCCGCGGGCACGTAGAGCTGCTTGTGGACCTCGCGGAAGAACTGGCCCACGGGGATGCCCTCGATGCCCGTCGGATGCCGGACGATCGCGCCGCGCTCGGTGAACGCGACGCGCGCCGCGCGCAGGCTCTCCGGCCCGAGCGCGTAGGCGATGCGGCGCAGCACGGGCAGATCCTCGGCCTCGACCCAGGTCGCCGTGACGTGACGCCACGGATCGAGCGTGGGCACGAGGCGAAGCGCGACCGAGACCGAGGTCGTCGGCTGGGCACTCGTGCGCGCAGCAGCCACGTCCTTGCGCATCTCCATGCGCGCGAAGGCGCGCACGTCGCCGAGCGCGGGCAGCTTCGGGATCTCCAGCGGATCCAGGCCATGACCGCGAAAGAGGACGAGGCCCGTCTCCGCGAAGACGGGGCACGCGCGGAGGTTCACGGGGTGCCGGAAGCCCACCTCCACGGCCGTGCCCGGCGCGGCCGGCATGAACATCGAGACGCCCGGCGTGCGCGTGAGCAGCGGGATCATGCGCTCCGGCAACTCGGGAACGCGGAAGAGGTACCGGACGACCGGTCCATCATCGAAGCTCGACGCGGGCGGCCACTCGGCGACGCCGACCTCGGCCGTCACGCCCGAGCGCACGAAGTAGTGAATCAGCGCCGGCCCGAGCCCCGCCTCCGCGGAGAGCCAGCGCGGCCCTGGCTCACGCCCCGTCGAGGGATCCGCGTGCGGCTCGAGGCGCAGCACGAGCGAGCGCACGTCGATCTTCCGCTCCGTCTCGTAGCTCTGCGAAAACGTGTTGTGGTAGAGCCAGAGCGTCGCGTCGCCCGCGCTGATCTGCGCGACGTCGTAGCCGAAGGGCGCCGCCGCGTCGCGGTACTGGACGAAGTGACGGCTCGTCCCGGTGAACGTGTACCCGCCTGCCAGGCGCGCGATCTCGGCGATCCGATCCATGCGATCGCTCGTCTCGGCCGCGAAGGTCAGCGTCACCTCGCGCGCGCCGAGCTTCGAGCGCACGACCTCGATCGCGAGCGACCGGAGGATGTCGGCGAGCGAGCCTTGCCTCGTGTAGAGTGCCAGGAACGCGACGAGCCGGTCGATCGAGGGCAAGAGGACCACGCCCTTCGCGCCGAGCGCCACGCCGCGCGCGTCCAGGCCGAGGCCCGGTGTGCGGAGCCTCGTCTGGTGGACCGCGACCCGCTCGAGCATGCGCTAGCTCCTCTTCGCGTCTCCTGCGCTCGCCGGTTCACTCGAATCCGGGCGGACGCGTGGCCGTGAGGCTAGGGGCTCGGCCCGGGACCGTCAAGCGAGCGCGCTCTCCGATGCACCTGCCGCCTTTTGGCTCGTGCGACGATTGTGTACGCTTGGGCGGGCCCGCGTACCACGGGTCTACTACACCCTCGGCCGGCAATCGGCGATAGGGAGTCCCGAGCAAGGCATGGCACGCACCCAGCAGCTCATCGCCGGGCGATTTCAGGTCGAGCGCGAGGTCGGACGCGGCGCCGTCGGCATCGTGTTCCGCGCGTTCGACACGGTCTCCCAGCGGCGCGTCGCTCTGAAGATCATCGCCGCAGGCGAGTCGGATCCAGGCGAACGCATGCGCCTCTTGCAAGAGGGCAAGATCCTGAGCGAGCTCGATCATCCAGGGATCGTCCAGGTCGTTGCCTACGGCGCCCTCGACTCGAGTTACACCGCCGCGCTCGGCCGAAAGTTCGACGAAGGCACGCCCTTCATCGCGATGGAGTGGCTCGAAGGCGAGGACCTGCTCACGCGCCAGCTCCGCGCCGCGCTCACCATGCGCCAGGCCCTCGACATCGTGCGTCAGGTCGCCTTCGCGCTCGCCGCCGCCCACGACGCCGGCGTCGTCCACCGCGACATCAAGCCCTCGAACATCTTCGTCCTCTCGAGCCGCTTCCCCGATCCCGACTCGCCCCCCGTCTCCACGCGCACGACGCGCAGGACGCGCGACGAAGGCGAGCCCGCCCCCGAGCAGCTCACCTCGAAGCTCGTCGACTTCGGCGTCGCCACCTCGCGCGACATGCGCCTGACCGGCAACGACATCTTCGTCGGCACCCCCGCGTACATGGCCCCCGAGCAAGCCCGCGGCGACGCCATCGCCGACGCGCGCAGCGACATCTACTCGCTTGGCGCCACGCTCTTCGAGCTGCTCACGGGAAGGCCCCCGCACATCGGCTCGAACTCGATCGCCACGATCGCGCTGCTCGCGACGACGCCCGCGCCTCGCTTGAGCGAGCTGCTGCTCGACGTGCCCGAGGCCCTCGAGGAGCTCGTCGCGCGCATGCTCATGTCCGAGCGCGAGCACCGCCCGTCCTCGTCGCGCGAGGTCGCGCTCGAGCTCGACGCGCTCTGCCGCGATCCGTCCGTCCCCGAGGTCGCGCGCGCGCTCGCCACCTCGACCGAGCCGCCGCCCATGAACACGCGGCTCGTCACGACGCTCGTCGCGCTCCAGGTCGGCTCGCGCAAGGAGCAACGCCTGCAGCTGCTCGAACGGCTGCGCGAGCGCGGCGCGGATGCTCTGCCCCTCGGCACCGACTCGATCGTCGCGCACCTCGGCATGCGCCAATCGCACGGCGACGAGGCCACGAACGCCCTCGATCTCGGCCGCTGGCTCGCCGAGCTCGGCGCGTGCGTCGGCGTCTCGACGGGTCGCACGCGGCTCGATCGCGTCAAATCCGCGGGCGACGTCGTCGATCGCGCGAGCGCCCTCGCCCGGAAGGCGGGCGAGGCGAACCTGCTCTGCGACAGCACCACGAAGGAGCTCGACAAGGGCTTCTTCCAGTTCGACCCCGTCCCCGGCGGCCATTTCAAGGTCGGCGCACGCGCCAAGCCCGAGGGACGCAAGACCGAGCAGTTCATCGGTCGCGAGGCCGAGCTCATCAACGCGCTCGCGCAGTACGAGCGCTGCGTCGACGATCGCACGCCCATCATCGTCACGATCTCGGGCCCGCCCGGCATCGGCAAGAGCCGCCTCGGCCGCGAGTTCGTCAACCGCATCACGACGCGCGACGAGCCCCCGCTGCTCGTCCGCGTGCGTTGCGAGTCCTTCGGCCGCGCCCAGGCCCTCGGCGTCGCCACGGACGCCCTGCGTGCCCTGCTCGGCCTGCCGAAAGGCGCGAGCCTGGAGCAAGTCGAGCAAGCTCTGCGCGTGCGCAAGATCCGCAGCGGCGACAGCGCCTTGCTTTCGCGCCTGCTCGCAAACCAGCCCTTCGACGACGGACTCGATCCGCGCGGCGCCCGCGACTCGCTTTACCTCTCGATGACCGAGCTCGCCCTCGGCGCCGCCTCCGCCGGCCCCTGCGTCCTGCTCTTCGAGGACGCGCAGTGGTCCGACCCCGAGAGCATTTCCTGGATCGAGCACCTCCTCGGTCGCGCGACAAACCTGCCCCTGTTCGTGATGATGGTCATGCGGCCGTCGTTCTGGCGTGATCAAGGCCAGCGCTTCGTCGGCCGCGATCACGTGCGGATCGACCTGCGCCCGATGTCGAAGAAGGCCACGCGCGAAATCGCCCGAGCCATCATCGGCGAGAACGCGGACGAGGCCGTCCTGAACCGCGTCGCCGAGCAGGCCGCCGGCTCGCCGCTCTTCGCCGAGGAGCTCGCGCGCGTCATCGCCGCAGGCAAGGACGTCACCACGGCCGCCACGATCGAGGCCGCCATCCAGGTCAGCCTCGACGCCCTCGACGACGCGACCCGCGAGGCCGTCGTGCGCATGAGCGTCCTCGGTCTGAGCGTGTGGGACTCCGGCATCAGCGCCGTCGGCGTCGCAGACGCGGACGGCGCCTTGAAGAAGCTCATCGCCGCGGAGCTCTTGGTCGAGCATGGCGCGAGCCGTTTCGCCGGCACGCGCGAGTTCCTCTTCAAGCACGCCCTCGTCCGCGACGTCGCCTACGCCTCGGCAAGCGAGGAGCTCCGCAAGCAGATCCACGCCGCCGCGGCCGAATGGCTCGCCAACATGGGCGAGGACGCCGCCACCGTCGCGCAGCATTTCGATCTCGGCGCGCAGCAAGAGAAGGCCGCCGTCCACTGGGAGACCGCCGCGCGCCGCGCTCTCGCCACGAACTCGCTCGGCGAAGCCGTGAAGATGGCCGAGCGAGCGCTCATGTTCGCCACCGACAAACCCACCGCCTTCGGCCGCGCGGTGTTGCTCGACGAAGCCCACAGCCGTCTCGACGCGAAGTCCTCCGAGCGCAAGGAGGCCATCGATGCGATGGCCGAGAACGTCTACGACGAGGAGAGCGAGATCCGCTCCCTCGGCGCCCGCGTGCGGTACGACTACGTGCTCGGCGCCGGCTTCGACGTCGAAGCCCGGCTCATCCAGTGCCGCGATCGCGCCGCGAAGCTCGGTCTCGTCGAGGAAGAAGCACGCTGCTCGGCGTCACTCGCAAACCTCTACGCCTACGCAGGCCAGCTCGATCTCGCCGAGCGCGAGACGCGTGTCCTGCTCGACCTCACCGAGCGCCGCTCGATCGACTGGGCCGCCGTCGACGCCTGGCAAGCTCTCGCCGTCGTGCGGCAGACGCAGGGTCAGCTCGGCGCAGCGCTCGACGCCCGGCGCAACGCAGCCCGCGCCGCGAAGAGCGCAGGTCTGCAAGAGCGCGAGGCCATGCTCATCACGAACGTCGGCTTCGCGCTGACAACGATCGGCGCGCGCCAAGAAGCCCTGCACCAGCTCGAAGCAGGCCTCGCAAAAGCCTCCGCGATCGGCAGCCCCGGCACCGTGCGCAACGCGCAGATGAACCTGCTCTGCTGGGCCGCGACGTTCGGCCCGGAGAGCCGGCTCGACGTGGCCCTTGCCGAGCCCCGCACGAGCGCCGACGAGGCGACCGTGGCCTGGTTCCACAAGGATCGCGTGACGCTCGGCACGCTCTTCTACCGCGGCTGCGAGCTCTTGCGCACCGACGGCGCGGGCAACATCCCGCGGGCGCGTTCGCTGCTGAAGACGGCAACCGAGGCCTACCGCGCGTCGCAAAACCGCGACGTCCTGCCCGTCGCCCTCGGCTTCTGGGCCGAGGCCGAGCGTCGTTTCGGCAACTCCGACCAGGCGATCGAGCTCGCCCGCGAAGCCGCACGCCTGGTCGAATCCGGCGCCCCGAGCCTGCTCAACGAGGCCTCGATCTACCTGACGCTGCACGACGCCCACGTCGACATCGGCGATCTGAAGAGCGCCCGCGACGCGATCGAGCGCGCCATCCCGCACCTCGAGCGCCGCCTGAAGGGCCTCGAAGGCACGCCCTACGCGCGCGCCTTCCTCGTGAACCTCCCGCACAACGCAGGCCTGCTCGCCGCCGCCGAGGCCTACGGCTGCGTCACGACGCCCATCGAGCAGGTCCTCGCGCTTCCTCCTTCAGAGTCCTGATCCCTAGGGAGTATTTCACGGCGTGGCGCCGGGGTTTCACCCCGGACCCGACCAGGGGCTGTCCGCCCCTGGACCCGGACCAGGGCAAGCCCTGGACGCGGGGCGACAGCGCGCGATGCGCGCTGTCGACAGGGAAAACGTCCCCAGCACGTACGGCAGTGCCGCTGTCTTGGTTGGCAACGCCGTTCGTGGTCTTGCCACGGGCCCGTCCGAGAAACCGCGCATCGCGCGGTTTCTCGGCCCTCGGTCCAGGCCGCGCCTGGTCCGGGGTGCAGGGGGCGGACAGCCCCCTGCTGGGGTCCGGGGCAACGCCCCGCGCAAGCCCACACAAACGAAACCGCCCTCCCCTTTCGAGGAGGGCGGCTCGTTTTGGTCCGCGCGGTGAGGGTTACTCGCCGCCGATTGCGATGCCCAGCGTCTGCCGCAGCGCGAAGTACTGATCCGACACCGAGAACAGGAGCAGCTCCTTCAGCTTCTCCTGCGGCGGCAGATCACCCGGCTGCTGCGGCTCGGCCGCGATGATCTTCTTCGCGATCTCGAGGTCGCCGCAGAGCAGGTACCCGGCACGGTTCGCCGTGATGTCCACGCACTGCGACCACCGCTTCAGGTTTGCCTTCGCGCCGTCCGCCACGAACTTCTTCACGACCATCCGCAGACCTTCGATCTGCATCGGCTGCATGAACTGGCGGATCGTCTGCGCCGTCGCCAGCACCTGCTTGTCGATGTCCGGCGGCGACGGCGCGTCCGGCTGGACGAGCTTGATCGCCGCGAAGAGGAGCACCGTCAGCTCGGTGACCGTCGGGAACAGCGTCTTGATGTAGTGCTCGCCGCGATACATCGCGAGGTGCTTGCCGATGATGAACGTCAGCTCCTGCGGCGAGAACCCGGTCAAGACCGTTTGACCAGCAACCGATGAGGGCGGCTCGGCCGGAACGGCGACGAGGGCCCCCGGCACGTCGCTGCGCACGTACAGCGCCGGGCACGGGATCCCGAGCACCTGCGAGGCCCAGCCGAACGTACGCGCGAACGTGACGGTCGACGTGGCCGGATCCTGACGGAACCGCGGATCGAGAACTGGCTTCTCCTTCTTCGCCTCCAGCGTCGCGATCTTCGCCTTGAGCGCCGCGGAGGCGATCATCTCGAAGATCTTGCCGATGTAGAGGTTCTCTTCCTCGTGGAAGAGGTTTCGGAGCCACTGCTCGTTGTCGAGCCGGTTCTTGACCTGCAGCATCCCCTGCGGACGGTAGTCCTCGAAGAAGCGCTGCTCGTCCTCGTCGGCCTTGCGGATGAACGCGAGCGCTGCCGCCGTGCACCACGCCGGATCGTACGCCTTCTGCTCCACGTAGAGCCGGTAGAGCTCGTGGTAGGAGTCGGCGTTCGTCGCGTCGATCTTCACGAGCGACTGGTACTCGGCGATCGCGTCCTCCGTGTTCCCGAGGCCCGTGTAGAGCTGCGCCAGGATCTGGTGCTCCTGCACGTCCTCCGGCTTCAGGCGCGCGGCGATCTTGAACGTCTCGACCGCCGCGTTCACGTCCTCGAGCCTATCGCGGTAGATGAGGCCGAGCGCGTGCCAGAGGGTGAACTCGAGGTCGATGTTCCCCTTGCCTGCCACGCGGTGCAGCATCTTCCGGTAGGCGCGCTCGAGCTGCTTCCAGTCCCTCTGCGACGTGAGGATCTTGTTGATGCGCTCGAAGGCGTCGAGGAAGGCCGGATCGAGGTCCAGCGCGTCGTTGAACAGGTCCACCGCGCGCGGGAGATCCTCGAGTTTGTCGCGGTAGATCTGCGCCATCGTGAAGAAGTAGCGCGACTTGCGACCGGGCTGCGTCTCGAGGTCCGCGATGCGCTGGAGCGTGTCCACCATCTGCTCCCACTGCGCGACCTTCTGGTACAGCGTGAGCATCCGGTGCAAGAGGACGTGGTTCTGGGGCTCCAGATCCAGCGCCTCTTCGAGCGCCTCGACGGCCTTCGTCGGGTTCTGATCCTTCTCCCACGTATCGGCAATCTCACCGAGCAGCTTGAAGCGCTCGGCGCCGTCGATGACGTTGTCGAGGATCTGGCGCTTGTAGTGCGCGACCTGCTTCCAGTCCTTGAGCCCGTCGTAGACGGCGACGAGTGCGTCGAGCGTCGGCCGATGGGCGGGCTCCACGCCGAGGGCCTTCTCGAAGTTGTTGATCGCCTGCTTCGCCTGGCCCTGGTTCTGCTTGATGAGGCCGAGCTTGTAGTAGACGTTCGCCCGCGCTTCGGTCTCGGCCTCGTCCGTCGTCCCGAGGACCTTCTGGTAGTTCGTCAGCGCGCCGGCCCAGTCGCCCAGGCGGAAGCACACGTCGGCGAGACCCTCGATGGTCTCTCGATCCGTCATGTCGATCCCGTAGGCCGCCTGGTACGCCTTGAGCGCCTGCTCGTTCTTCCCGACTGCGACGAGCACCTTGCCGAACGTGTTCTGCAGCCGGTGTTGCTCCGGCTTCTCGCGCTTGCCTGACTTGCGGACGAGCATCTCCGCGAGGGGTTCCGCCTTCGCCCACTTCTCGTTGCTCACGTACTCCGCGAGCAGCGGCATCGCCGCGTCCTCGTTGTCGCCGTCGCTCTGGAGCGCGAGCTCGTACGCTTGCACCGCGAGATCGTGTTCACCGATCTGGTGATCGCGCAGCCTGCCGAGCTCCACGAGGAGCTTGGCGCGCTGGCGCGGCGCCTCGGTGTTCATCTGCTCCTGATCGAGGTACCGGGCAGCGGTATCCCAATCCGCGGAGTCGATCGCGATCACGCGCAGCGCGGCGAGGGTCGGCAGGTGCGCCGGATCGAGATCGAGCGCCATCTCGAAGCGATCGCGCGCTGCGATCCGATCGCCCTGCTTCTCGTCGAGCTGCTTACCGATTCGGTAATACATCTCGACGCGCTGCTTGCCGTCCGGGGTCAGGTCGGCGACGCGCGTCATGTAGTCGATGGCGCGCGACGTATCCTCCTGCTTCTCGTAGAGCTTCGCGAGCGCCTCGAGCGCCGGGATGTGCTTGTCGTCGAGGTCCGTGATGTTCAGCCACGCGTCGATCGCGCGGTCGAAGTCCTGGACCTCCTCGGCGTACACCTTCGCCGTCGCCGACCAGAGCTCGATCTTCTTCTGCCTGTCGATCGTCGCGTTGATGTGGCGATCGTAGGTGCTGATGAGATCGTGCCACTGCCGCAGTCGGCGGTAGCAACGCTCGAGCGAATCGAGCGCAGTCTCGTGCTGCGGATCGATGTCCACGACCTGCTCGAGCCTCGCGGCCGCGAGATCCGGCTTGAGGAACTGCTCCTCCTGGATCTTCGCGATCTTGAGCAGCACGTCGATGCGCTCGCGCTCGGTCGTGACCACGTCGAGCTGCATCTCGAGGACGCCCACGAGATCCGGCCACTGGTGCGTCTGGTTGTAGACGCGCTCGAGGCCGCGCATCGCGAGCAGGTTGGCCGTGTCCACCTCGAGCACCTCGCGGTAGACCTGACCCGCCTTCTCGATCTGGCCGAGGTCCTTCTCGTACAGACCCGCGCAACGCAGCTTCGTGGCCGCGATCTGCGAGGCTTCCGTCTGCGCCTTGCCCTTGCGGGTGAGGACGTCGACGAGCTCGGGGAGCAGGCCGCGATCCGTGTAGATGCGGTCGAGCGCTTCGAGCGCCTGCAGGTGGTACGCGTCCACGTCGAGCGCGCGCTTGTAGAACGAGAGGCCCTGCTCCACGTCGCCCGCGTTCTTCTCGAGCACCTCGCCGAGCTCCGTCAGGATCTCCTTGCGATCGGTGTCCTTGACGGCGATCTCGAGGGCCCGCGTGAGCATCTGGCCCTGCTGCTGCCACTGGCCGCCCTTCTTGTGGAAGTTCGCCATCTGGCGCAGCACGTCGACGTTGTTCGGGTCGATCTGCAGCACCTTGCCGTAGTACGGCTGCGAGTACTCGGGGTGCCCGAGGTCCTCCGCGTACCACTTCGCGAGATGCAGGCAGAGCCGGATCGTGCGCAGCGGATCCCTATCGGGGTTCAGCGCCTGCAGCCAGCCGTTGACCGTCTGCACGAGCTCCGGCCAGCGGTTCGTCGCCTGCGCCATGCGCTCGAGGTAACGAACCGTGTCCATGTTGTCGAAGTCGAGCTCGAACGCCGTGAGCAGCGCGTCGAACGCCTGCATGCGGTCCTCGAGCTCGGTCTCGAACACGCGCGCGACCTTGCGGAGGATGTCCGTCTTCTCGTCCGTGTCCTCGCGCGTGTCGAGGCGCGCGAGGTACAGCTCGATGAGCGGCTCGGCCCGATGCGCGGCGCCGTGCAGCTCCTCGAGCGCGAGGTAGGCCCGATCGTGCGTCGGCTCGATCTCGAGGACCTTCTCGTACGCCGGCGTGCCCTTGTCCTTGTCCTGGACCTGGTGCTCCCAGATGTCGGCGACCTCGAGGTACTCGCGGATCTTCTCTGCGCCGTCCTCGTACGCGGCCGCGCGGCCCATCTTGACGTCGATCACCTCGACCCAGCGCTCCTCGGCGCGGAGCAGGTTCTCGAGCGCCGCCATGGCCTCGAAGTCGCGCGGGTCGACCGCGAGCAGCTTCCGCCACGCGTCGATCGCGTCGTACGGCTGGACGAGCACGTTCTGGTACGTCGTCCCGAGCTCGCGGTAGAGGGCCACCACGTTCTCGGCCGGCAGCACCGAACCCGCGCGATCCACCGTCTGGTGGAGGATGCTCACGAGCTCGTTCGGATCGTTGCGCTTCCGCCAGATGTCCGCGATCGCGTAGAGCGCCTCGACGTTCGCGTACTCGATGTCGAGGGCGCGGTTGTAGTCGTCGAGGGCGAGGTCGTCGCGCGTGAGCTGATCGTTGTAGAGCTTCGCGCGACGGAGGAGCACGGCCACGCGCGCCTCGTCGGTCGGCTCGACGTCGAACTGCCGCTCGAGGACCTCGCAGAGCTCCGCCCACCGCTGCTCGCGCTCGTACAGGTTCGCGAGCGCGAAGAGCGCCTCCGTGTCCTCGCCCTTGATGTCGAGGACCTGCTTCCACATGTCGATCGCGGCCGGGATGTTGTTGAGCATCTCCGGCTCGGAGAGCAGGCGCGCCATCTTCGCGCGCACGTCGCCCTCGTTCGCCGTGATCTGGAGCTCGCGCTCGTAGACACCCATCAACTCGGTCCACGAGCCCTTGCTGCCGTACAGGCGCTCGAGCGCGTAGATCGCGGCCTCGTTGTTCACGTCGAGCTCGTCGAAGAGCCGGCGGAAGGCGCGGATCGCGTCGTCCACCTGCCCGAGCTGCTCCTCGTACACCTGGCCGAGGCGGCCGTAGAGCTCGATGAGCTCGTAGGGCTCCATCGGCACCTTCACGCGCTGCTCGAGGATCCCCGCGAGGTCGGCGTACTGCTCGAGCCCCGTGTAGATCCGATCGAGCTCGGCGAGCGCCTTCGGATCGAGCGGATCGACACCGAGCACGTAGCGGTACGTCTGCTCCGCCTTCTCGATGTCGCGCAGCTCCTCCTCGAACACGCGCGCGAGCCGCGTGCCGATGTTCGTCTGCACGGCCTTGTCGGAATGCAGGCCGAGCACGTCGGCGTACGCGTCGCCGAGCGTGTTCCAGCCGCCGTCCGTCGAGCCGCCGAGCCGCTCGACCTCTTCGAGCGTCTTCTCGTCCGCCGGGTACTCCTTGAGCGCGCGGACATACACGCCGAGCGCGCCGTCGAGCGCCACGAGCCGCTCCTCGTGGATCTCCGCCATGCGGTAGTACATGGCGAGCCGATCCGCGGGCTCCGTGAGGTGCGTGAGTTGCGCCTCGAGAACGCCCACGAGCTTCTCGAAGTCGCCCGAGGACTGATAGAGCGGCTCCAGGATCTCGCCGATCTCGAGCTGCTTCACGCCCGCCGCGAAGAGCCCTTCGAGGGCCTCGAGCGTCGCCGTGTGATCGGGCGCCGCGTTCAGGATCTCGCGGTAGACGCCGATCGCCGCTGACAGATCGTTCAGGCGGAGCTGGTGGACCTGGCCGAGCCGGTACTTGAACTCGAGCGAGTCTTCCGGGTTCGGCGACGACTCGGCCTCGCGTGCGAGCACGGGCACGAGATCGGTCCAGCGCTCGGTCATCGTGAAGAGCCGGTCGAGCGAGGAGATCGCCGTCCAGTTTTCCGCCTCGACCTCGAGCACGCGCCGGTAGCGCGCCACCGCGCTCTCCACGTCCTCGAGCTGCGTCTCGAAGATCCCCGCGAGCCGGAGCCCGAGCTCCACGAACTGATCCGGCTGCTCACCGAGCTTGCCGAGCTCCTGATCGTAGAGCGCCGCGACGTCCTTCCACCGCGTCACGTACATCGCGAGCCGCTCGATGTTGCCGAGCGAGTCCTGGTTCGCGATGTCGAACGTCACCGCCCGCGCGTACGTGTCGAAGGCCGCCTGGTGGTTGCCGAGCATCTCCTCGTGCAAGCGCGCGATGCGGTGGAGCAGCTCCACCTTGGCGTACGGATCGTCCGCCTTCGCCACCTGCACTTCGAGGACGCTGATCAGCTTGTCCCACTGCTGCGCCGTGTCGTAGATGGGCTCGAGCACGAGAGCTGCTTCGAGCGCCGCCGACGCGCCGCTGCTCTTGATGCCTTCGAGGGCCACCAGCGTGGGCTCGTGGTCGGGCATCACCTGCAGGAGATCGCGATACAGCTCGATCGCGCGCTGCACGTCGCCGAGGTGCTTCTCGTAGAGCTCGGCGATTCGGTAGTTGTAGCTGATCTGCTCCGCCGGATCGGCCGAGATGCGGGAGAGGTGCTCGAGCACGCCGAGCAGCTCGTGCCAGTTCTGGGCCTGCTGATAGAGCACGTCGAGCCGACCGAGCGCCTGCTGATCGTCCGGATCGAGCTCGAGAACGCGCTGGTACGTGTCGATCGACGCCGGCACGTCCTTGAGCTCGCTCTCGTAGACCGCGCCCATCTGGTAGTAGATGCTCTTCTTCTCCTCGGGATCGCCGACGAGATCGACCTTCTTCGTGTAGACCGCGAGCAGGTCGGCCCACCGCGACAAACCGAGGTAGAGCTTGATGAGCTGATCGATCGCGCCGAGATCCTCCGGATCGAGCTCCAGGATCTTGCCGTACACCGCGATCGCCGCGTCGTGCCGCTGGAGGATCTCCTCCTCGATCGACGCAGCCTGGAAGAGCGCGCCCTTCTTCTCGCCGAGCTCGTCGAGGATGTCGGCCTTCTGCTGCAGGATCTGCGACAGCTCCTCGAAACGATCCGCGGCCCTGAAGAGGTTCTCCAGCGCCTCGGCCGCGCCGAGGTTCCGCACGTCGATCGTGAGCACCTTGCGGTAGTGCTTGATCGCGCTCTCGATGTCGCCGATGTCCGACTCGTAGACGCGCGCGCTCATCGTGAAGAGCTGGCTCGCGAGCTCCGGCTCCTGCTGCTGCGCCGCGAGCTCCTCCAGCACGCGCGCGAGGTCGGCGAACCTTCCTGTCGCGCGGGCCAGCCGATCCAGGCCCTGCTGCGTCGTGTCGAGCGCCGGGTCGTGCCCGAGCGCGCGCGCGTACGTGTCGAAGGCCGAGTTCAGATTACCGCCGGCGTCCTCGTAGAGCGTCGCGATCTGGTGGAGCAACTCCACCTTGCGGCTCACGTCGTCGCTCCGTCGGACCTGCACCTCGTGCACGCCGATGAGCTTCATGTAATCGCCCGACGCCCTATAGAGCGGCTCGAGGATCTCGGCGATCGCCACCTCGTGCTCGGGCAGCTTGCCGAGACGTTCGAGCGCGCCGAGCGCCTCCGCGTTCGAGGGCTCGCGCTCGAGGACCTGGCGGTAGCCCTCGATCGCCGTGTCGAGCAGGTTCATCGGTGCCGACTCGCGCAGCGCCGCCAGACGGAGCATGAGCCGGATCTGCTGCTCGTCCTCGGTGGCGTACCGGAGCTGCTGCTCCAGGTTGTCCGCGAGGTCCTCCCACATGCTCTGCCGCGAGAAGAGGCCGTCGAGGGCCGTGAGCGCGACGTGGCTCGTCGGATCCTCGCGCAGGACCTCCTGGTAGGCGGCGATCGCGTCGCCGGGCTGCGAGAGCTTCTCCTCGTAGACCTCGGCCATCTGCGCGAAGAGCGCCTCGCGATCCGTGAACTCCGGCGCGAGCGCGATCCGACGGCGGAAGACCTCGATGAGGTCCTGCCACCGCTCGGTGCGGCGATAGAGCGCGTCCATCGCGGCAAGCGCCTCGCCGTCCGCCGGATCGATCTCGAGCACGCGCTTGTAGCCGTTCGCCGCGTCCTCGATCTTGCCGAGCTTCTCCGAGATGCCCGCGAGCCGCATCCAGTACTCGCGCGCGAGCCGCTCGTCGCTCAGGCCCCCCGCGATCTCGCTGAAGACCGCGAAGAGTTTGTCCCACGAGCCGGCCTGCGCCGCGAGCTGCTCGAGCTCGCCGCGCGTCTCGCCGTTCGACGGATCGTCCTTCAGGGCGCGGCTCTGCGCCTCGAACGCCCGCGCGAGATCCGTCAGGTGCTCGGCCGCCGTACGGGCCACCTTGCGCAGGAGGTTCACGCGCGTCCCGACGTCCGCCTCCGCGGCCGCGAGGATCTCGAGCGACTGGATGAGCTTCTCCCAGTCGCCGCGCGTCTCGTAGATCTCCTGCAGGATGCCGGCCGCCTCGGCGCGGAGCTCCTCGTTCTCGAGCAGCTTCTCGAGCGCGATGCGCGCGCCGTCGTTCGCCGGATCGAGGGCCAGGATCTCCCGGTAGTTCTCGAGCGCGCCGTGCGCGTCGCCGAGCTTCTCGAGCGTCGAGCCGAGCCGGTACTTGAGGTCGACCGTGATCGCGTCGCCGAGGTTCAGCTCGATGCGCCGACGGAGCACGTCGACGTAGCTCTCCCACTGCTCCTGCTCGCGGTAGAGCGTATCGAGCGCCTCGAGCGCCGGCGCGTCGGCCGGATCGTCCTGGAGGACCTCGTTGTACGTCGTGATCGCGCTCGCGGGCTCCTTGATCTCGTTCACGTAGAGCTGCGCGATCGCGTAGCGGATGCTCTTCGTTTCCTCGGTGTCCTGCGCCAGCTCGAGCTTGCGCTTGTAGATCTCGAGGAGCTCCGTGAACCGACCCGTGTCGCGATAGAGACGCTCGAGCGCCGAGATCGCCGCGGCGTTCTCGCTGTCCGTGTCGTACACGGCGCGGAACTGCGCGAGCGCGTCGTCCACGCGCTTGACCTCGTCGACGAGGACACGGCCGAGACGGAGACGCAGCGCGATCCCGAGATCACGATCCGCATCCTCGTCCGCGCGCGCGATCGTCTTGCCGTACGACGCGATGAGGCTGTCCCAGCTCCCCGTCGTGCGCGCGACGCGCTCCACGTCCTCGACGCATTGCTCGTCGCCGGGCGCGAGCTCGAACGCGGACAGGAATCGCTCGAACGCCCTCTGCGGCTCCTTGAGCTTCGCCTCGTAGAGCCCCGCGACCTCACGGTAGAGCGCGAGCTTCGTGTCGGCGTCCTGATCGTTCGCGAGCTTGACCTCGATCGCGACCGCGAGCCCCTTCGCGTTGTTGGCCTGCGTGTAGAGCGGGATCAGGGCCTCGGCCGCCGGCAGGTACCCGGCGTCGATCGTCCAGACCTTCTCGTAGGCCTTCATCGCCCGATCGGGCTTGCCCTTCTGATCCAGCCAGAGCTGGGCCGTCTTCATGAGCAAGCTGATCTTGTTCTTGTCCTCGGTCTCCTTCGCTTCCTGCGACTCGAGAACACGGATGAACTCGTCCCACTTGCCCTGCTCTTCGTAGAACCGCTGCAGGTCCTCCCAGCGAGCAACCTTCAGGTAGAGCTTCTTCAGCGCCTCCTGGGCCTTGCGCTCGTTCGGGTTCAGCGTGAGCAGCTGCTCCCACGCATCGATCGCAGCGTCGTCGTTGTTCAGGCGCTCGCCGTAGAGCGCGCCGAGCTTGCCGAGCAGCGCCTCCTTCGCCTTGAAGTCGGCCGTGATCTCGACCTGCTTCTGCAGCACGACGGCGAGTTTGTCCCAGTCCTTCGAGCGCTCGTGGAGGCCCGACAGCGCGTTCAGCGCCTCGACGTTCTCCGGATCGTCGGCGAGGACCTCGTCCCAGAGCTCGACGCAGACCTCGGGCTTCTTGACGCGCTCGGTGGCGAGCTTCGCGATCTCGAGGAACTTCTCGGCGCGCGACGGCCCCGGCGGCATCATCTGCGCCTTGCGACGGTTCAGCCCGATGAGCTTCTCCCAGTCGCGGCGCTTCTCGTAGCTCTGCTGCAGGTACTCGATCGCCTGCGCGTTCTCGCCGTCGATGACGAGGATCGCCTCGAAGCACTTCACGGCCTCGGCCGCGTTCGAGAACTTGCCCGTGTAGAGATCCGCAGCCTGCAGGTAGTACGCGATCTTGTCCGCCGCGTCGGGCACCGCCTCCGCGAGCTCGACGAGCGTCTTGACGTACTCGTTGAAGCGCTTGGCCTGCTCCTGCTTCTGGGCCTTCGCCTTGAGCTCTTCGATCTTCGCCCAGTCGACGGCGACCTCTTCCTCGACGATCTCCGTCGACACCTCGGTCTCGACCTCGGGCGCAGCAGCAGACGGCGCGGGCTCGGAGACCGCGGGCACCGAAGCCGCGGGCACCGACGCCACGGGAACGGACGCCGCCGCGCCGAGGCGCTCGCCGATCTGGGTCTCGAACGCGAGCAGCGTGGGGTGCTGCGGCGCGACCTGCGAGAGCTTCTCGAACCAGGGCCGCGCGCGGATCACATTGCCGAGCTTCTGCCAGATGATCCCGCCGGCCTGCGCGAGCATGAACGACGAGCCGTTGCCGCCGTCCGACGCGATCTTCTCGGCGAGCGTCGCGACACGCTCCCAGTCGCCTTCCTTGGCGCCCCAAAGATCACGCAGGTACGTGAACGCGCCCTCGGCCTCGGGATCGTGCGTCAGCGCCTCTTCGAGCAGCTTGGCGCCGAGCTCCGCGTTCTGATGGCGCGTCGCCCAGCGCGTGCCGAACCGAAGCGCGGCCTCCGCGCGCGTACGACCGCGCATCGCGTCGAGCACGCGGCGCTGCGCATCGACGAGCGCCTGCGAGCGCTCCTCCTCCACGAGGATCCCCTCGTAGAGCGCGGCCACCTGGCGATCGAGCGGGTTTGCCTCGTACGCCTTCGCGAGGAGATCATCGACCTCCGCCGGCGCGAAGCGACGCGCGAGCCGCGCGGCCCGCAGGAACAGGCGCGCCCGCGAAGCCGCGTCGCTCGACGCGTCGTTCGCGCGCTGGAGGATTTCGGCGACGTGCGCCTCCCACCCTTCCAGCTCGACCTGCGCGTCGGCGAGACCGGCGCGCGCCTCCTCACTCGTGCCCCCGGACGCGCCGAGCGCGCGCGCGTACGTCGACACGGCCTTCTCGTTCTCGCCGATGTCGCAGTACACGTCCCCGAGCTCCACGAGCAGCGAGGTCGCTTCGGGGCCGTCCCCGAGCCCCTTCAGCTCGAGCTCGAGGAGCCTCTGGACCATGTTGATCTTGCCCAGATCCCAGTACACGAGCCGCGCGAGGCGAAGAGCCTCGGTGAGCGTCGAATTCAGCTTGAAGGCGTCCTGCAAATGCTTGAGCGCCTTGACGCCCTGGAGGAATTTCTCCTCGAGGAGCCGCCCCAGACGCAGGTGGTATCCGGCCTTCGCCGTGGCATCCGCCTCGCTGGCGAGCCCCTTCTCGAGCTCTTCGGCGAGCCCCTGCCATTCACGAACCGACTCGAGATGCTTCAGACGCTGCGCAAGATCCATGGATTCCTCGGCCCCTGACCTGACCTACAAAAGGCCTTGCAAACGACGTCGTCGAACCGCGCCCCCGACTAGTTGCCACCGAGCCGCGTGACCAGCGTCTGCGCGGTCTCGCACTCGGTCTTGAAGCTCGCCGCCTTCGCCCCCTTGCATGCCCGGGTGGTGAAGCCCTTGAGCATCTGGACGGCTTCCTGCGTCCTCGGCGGCGTGAGCTGCGCGTAAGTGCTGCCCAAGCTGAAGAGAATTTGCACCGACTCCGGGCCTTCGTTGCCCGCGACCGCCTTCGCTGCTTCGAGTTCCGTCACCATCTCCGGGAGTGACCCGCGATCCTGGTGAACCTGCGAGAGCAGCACGTGCACACCGAAGAGAGTCTTGTCGCCGGGCTTCGCGAAGTTCTTCGCTTCCTTGAGCACCTGCTCGGCCTCCTTCGTGTATCCGAGGCGGATGTAGAGATCCGCGAGCGCCGTATAGTAACGGATCTCGGCCGGATTGTGCTCGACCGCCTTGGTGTAGTTCTCGAGCGCCTTCTGCTCGTCGTCGGTCCAGAGGAACACGTTGCCGAGCTGGTGGTAGCAGTCAGCGAAGTTCGGATCGTTCTCGATGCACTTCTGGTACGGCTCTTTCGCCTCGTCGTACGAGATCGTCTTCTTCTTCGCCTGCATCTCGAGTGCGTACGCGCGCTCGAACCAGTAGTTCGCGAACTTCGGCGCGAGCTGCGTGGCGCGGCTCAAGGTCGACGCGGTCTTGTCCCACTCCTCCTTTTTCTTGTAGGCCATCGAGAGCTTGTAAAAGATCCGATGGTTCGTGGGATCGAGCTTGGTCGCCTGCTCGTACTTCGTGGCAGCGCCATCCGGGTTCAGCGTGACCTCTTTGTCCGCCTGGTTTGCGAGGATCACGGCTTCCTGCCGGTTCCGGCTGCACCCGAGCCCCAGCATGCTCGAGACCACGAGACCGGACGCCATCACCATTGCGCCAAGCTTCATTGCTTCGCTCACCTTTCTCTTGGAGCCGGCTCCGCCGCTCCTCGCGTCACCCGCGCGCGGACAGGGCCACGGCAGCCCCACCCGCACGAAGCACGCACATAAGTCCTCGAACTTGCAGCCCAAATTGCCGCCCAGGCACAGGACGAGACGTTCTCTTGCGCGCCGAGAATAGGCGGATGGCGCGCCGAAAGTCCAGTTGGATTGTGCCCATCTCCCAAAGCGCCAAGCGTCCGGGCGTACTCGGGAGGCCCGGACGCTCCCCCGCGAGCGCCGATGCTCGTCCACAAAAACACGAAGCCCCGCGAACTCGTGACCCGCGGGGCAACGCTTCCGATTCAGACCGAGATCAGCCGCCGGGGCTGAACATGATCGGGTACACGACGGTCACGATGCCGCCTTCCGGCTGCGGGAAGGACAGACCGTAGAACGCGCGGACCACGCACGACACCACGCCGCCATCCGGCATGTCCGAGCCGCCGTTGCCCACGTTCGACACCGCGCCGTCACGACCGATGACGAAGCGCACCGCCACGCGGCCCTGGAGGTTCGGGTTGTTCCGCAGGCCGTTCTCGTAGCAGAGGCGGAAACGACCGAAGTTCTGGCGCACGATACGCTGAATGACCTCGGGCGGGAGGCGACCGCTCACGCTCGTGGCGCCCATGCGCACCTGCGGCGGCTTCGTGCGGTGCGACCCCGACAATCGGCCGTGACCGGAGCCGAAGCCCTGGCCCGTGCCGGTGCCCGCGCCGTGGCCGATCGTGCCGATCGAGCCGAGACCGATACCCTCGCCGCGGCCACCGCCGCCCTCGCCGATACCGGACAAACCGAGGCCGCCTGCGCCGAACGAGTCACCGATGTTGTCGCCCCACATGTTGCCGCGGGCCGACAGCGCGTCGTTGCCGAGCGAGTCGTCGCGACCCCAGGGCGCCGTCGGCGCGTTCGGATCACCACCGGCGCCCGAGTTGAGCAGACCGATCATGCCGAACTCCGCCGCGTCACGCAGCGCGGCTTGACGCGCGATGTGCGGATCGGCGTTGTCTTGCGGTCCCTGCACGCCGTACCGGTTGCCCGACGCCTTGGTGTTCGGGTTACCCATGGAACCCTCTTCACCCTTGGCGCGCGTGCCCGTGCCGCCTTCCTTGTTGTCGGCGGAGTTCTCGGCGACCTGCTCGGTCTCCTTCTCCTCCATCTCCTTTTCGGCGGCCGCGTTGAGGAACTGCTGGATCATGAACTTTTGATCGTCCGAGACCCCGTCCTCGTCCGTGGCGCCGAGCGGCGGCATGAAGAACGCCATCGCCGCGAGGAGCCCGAGATGCACGGCCATCGAGAGGCCGTGATAGAGGTAGTTCTGCGTGTCGAACTGCACGTGCCCCGCGACCACGCGGCCCGCGTTCACCGTCGACACCTGGAAGATCAGGCCGTCCACGTCGATACGCGCCTTCGAGCCCGGCGGCAGCGCGATCTGGAACGCGCCCGAGAGCTCCGAGCAGGGCTGCGTCTTGCCGCTGTCGATCGCCTGCTGCACGGTCATCTTCGGCTGACCCGCGAGCTCGATCGTGCCCTTCGCGCGCGGCAGGAGCACCACCGAGACCGACCCGCCGCGATCCGCGAGCACCACCGGCGCGCGCGTCGTGCCGATCTTCTCTTGGGGCACGAAGTAATCGCACTTGAAGTTCTTGCTTTCCTCCTCGCCCACGTAGAACGAGCGCGGCGGCGTATGGTGCGAGACATGCAGGATCATCTGATCCCACATGATCATCACCTCGACGGACGCAGAGGGCGTCTCGACCTCTTCGTTCGGGACGTCGGGGCCGCTCTTCACGAGCTGATACGTGTACGAGCCCTCGGGCGCGTCGTGCGGCACTTCATCGTGCGAAGGCGGCTTCGGCTGCGCGAAGGGGTTGTTCATGCCGAACGGGTCGCCGCCGCCACCGAACGGGCTCGGCGCCGCCGCGGGAGCCCCCGCGAACGGATTGCCGCCGGCCGCGCCGAACGGGTTTGCCGCCGGAGCCGCGCCGAACGGGTTCGCCGCCGGAGCCGCGGCAAACGGATTGCCGGGCGCCTTCGCCGCGCCACCCGCGACCGCCACCGGCTCCGCCTTCTCGAGCACGATCTTCGTGCCGCCGATCTGGAGCTGATCGTTCGCCTTGATCTTGACCTTGTTGACCCGGGCGCCGTTCACGAGCGTCCCCGGCTCGTTGCCGAGGTCGATCAGCGTGATGTCCTCGGGCGACGCCACCTCGATGACGGCGTGCATGCGCGAGGCCAGCTCGTCGTCGACGCGCAGATGGCTCTTCGGGTCCTTTCCAACCTTGACGATGTCCTGCGTCACCGTCTCTCGACGCACGAGCGCTTCATTCTGGTAGAGCGCGAACGTGAGCGCGACCTTCTGCTTGCCTTCCATCGTGAGCCAGCCTTCCCTGCCTTTTGCGTCCCGCCGTCGCCCGAGGCGACCAGAAACCCCGGGTTCGGGGCATCGAATATTACTCAGGGGCCCGCGCGCCTTCCCAGAAAGGCGATAGGGCCCTTGGATTCATCGCTGCGGCCCCGCGATCGCGCTCCCGCGACCGCTCGAAACCGCAGCCCGAGCCCCCCCACACGAGCCCCCGAGCCTTCTCAGAGATTCTCGACCGACTTCAGCATCTCCGGCACGAACGACGTGCGCGGACGGATCAGGGTCGTCCGAACCGGACCGGGACGAACGCGGATCGTCGCGTCGTTCGGCCCAAAGCCACCGGCGTTGAGGGGATCGTCGGTGAACTCGTATCCGTACCCCTCGTCCTTCTTGCCAGCGCCGCCTGCCTTGCCCTGGGCAAACGCGAACGACGTCACGAGAAGAACGCCGACACCAGCGACCAGCGCAGCACCCAAACGCGTTGACCTCTTCATCTTCAAGCCTCCTCGCAAGTCTTCGCCGTATTTTCAGTCACATCGTACCGTCCCCGAAGGGACGTGGTCAACGGGATCCGAGCCAGGTTTCGTTCGAGACTCTCTCGTCCTGGCTCGAAAAGACACCCCGCACGACCCAAGGTTCCCGAAGGATCAAAAAAAGGCCCGCGGCGCCGTCTCGGGCACCGCGGGCCTCTCCCTCACTGCTGCGGCGGCGCACCACCCTCGGGCGGCTTCGCCTCGCCGCCCTCCTCGGTGCCCTTGGCCTCCGCCTCGGCAGCGCGGTTCTTCGCCTCTGCCTCGGACGCCTTGCGCTCCGCCTCGGTCTGCTTGTTGAAGTCGATGATCTGCTGGATCTCTTCCATGCGCTCCTTCGAGCGCTTCACCGCATCCGCATACTCGGGCGCGCTCCCAGCCTTGGCGATGAACTCGCCGAAGAGCTGCTTCGCCGCGAGGAGCATCGGCTCGGCGTCCTTGCCGCCCGACTTCGCCTTGTACTCCTGCGTGAGGATCGCGTCGTTGTAGTACGTCTCCGCACGTTCCGGCGAGATCTTCTTCGCCTCCGCAAGCTCGGCCGCGGCCGCCGCGACCATCTTGTCGAAGTTCGTATCGTCGATCTGACCACGCAGCGCGAGCGCGAGCCCGAGATGCGCGTCGTAATCGTTCGGCCGCATCTTCAGCGCGGCGCGATACGCCTCCTCCGCCTGCGCGAACCCGCGGAAGCTCAGGTTCACGGCGGCGAAGTTCATCTGCGCCTCGTAGAAGGTCGGGTCGAGCTTGCGCGCCGTATTGAAGGCGCTGACCGCGCCGTTCAGGTTGCTGAGCTCGACCTGGATCATGCCGGCCGTGTTGTGAATCGGCGCGTAGTTCGGGTTCTTGCGGATGGCCTGCGAGCAGACCAGCGCCGCGAGATCCAGAGCCTGCGTGTCGATCTTCTTCTCCTTGCTGACGTTCGTCGCGACGCCCTTCTTGGAGGAACGACCCGCCTTCACCTTCGCCGACTCCATGTAGATCAGCGCGAGCAGATTGAACGCCGGCAGATACCCGTCGTCGACGGCCAGGGCGCTCTGCGCGTAGCGCTTCGCGTTCTGCAGGTCCGTGCGACCATCCTTGTCCGCCTGCGTGTTGTTGCGCTTCATGTGCAACATGCCGAGCTGGACGAGGCCCTCGACGTTCTGGAATCGCGCGTCGACGACGGCCGCCTGATAAAGCTCATTGATCGCCGGATCGATGGCCTTCTCCTGCGACTCGGCGAACGAGTAGATCGCGAGCTGCACCCGCGCGCGGTGGAACTTCGGATCCGCGTCGAGCGCCTTCTTGAAATACTCCTTCGCTTTCGCGTCCTGCTTGCAGCGCTGATACGAGACGCCTGCGTTGTAGATCGCCTCGACCAACGTCTTGCCGCTCTGCTCGTCGGCGGCATCGAGGAAGATCTCCGCCGCCTGCTGGCAAGTGGCCTCGGTCCAGTCACGGGCCTTGTCGTGCTTGCTGAAGGCCTCGAGACCGTCCTTGTACTTGTTCGCCGCAGCCACGGAGACCGCGTTGCCCTTGCTGTCGACGATCGCCGCGCCGGTCTTGGGATCCACCGCGGGCTTGCCGCCCGTTCCCCCTCCCCCGCCGCCGCAACCAACTGCGGCAGTGAGGGCAGCCGTCGCCACAAGAATTGAAAATCTCTTCATGGCTCGCTCCCTTAGTTCTTCTTGGTGGTGGCGCCCTCGATGGCGGCCTTCTCGGGTGACGTGCCCGGCTTCGTCTCGGCGGGCTTGTCACCCGTCGCCGGCGCCGCGGGCTTGTTCTCGGCGGGCGGCGGCGTGTCGCTCGGCGGCACGAACGCCGTACCATCGAGGTTCACCGGCTGCGCGCGATCGCTGAGGCCCGAGTTCACCCGCGACGGCGAACCACGGAACTCGTCGATGAGGTGGTACTCGGCGCCGTAGTTCTTCGACAGCCACACCTCGCAGGCACGCGAGTACTCATCGAAGAACTGATACTTGACCGAGTAGTCGAGGCACTTCTTGAACGCGGCCTTGGCGGACTGCTTCTGCGGCTCGCTCGCCTCGTCGAGCTTCGCGTAGTACTCACCGCGGAGCTCGGCGTAGCTGAGGTCCGTACCCGGGACCATGCCGTTGCCCTTCCACTCCTTGGGGATCGGAGCGGCGCGGAACTCGGCGACGAACTTGCTCCACATCGTACCGACGCGCGAACCGGCGGCGATGACCCAGCGCGGCGGAGGCAGCGGCTCGAGGTTGACGATCTTCACGTACTCGTTCGAGGCTTCCTCGATGGCCGGCCGCTTCTTCTTGATCCAGTCCATGACCTTGGTCTGGATGTGCTTCATGACGTCGTCGCGCTGACCAGATCCCTTGTATTCGGGGAACCTGATCTTATCGACTTCCTTCCTCTTCTGCTCCGCGAAGAAGAAGAGCGCCTCACCGACGGCCGTCAGCGACTTGCCGAGACGGCGAATCTTCTCTTCCTCGCTCCCGCCGATGGAGTCGAGCTTCTTGAGCGCGGCCTGCGGATCCTTCCAGTAACCGCGAACCTTGTTGTACTCGGGCGCCGCGCTCGAGGGGTTGTTGATCTTCGTGAAGACCCGCGCGAGCAGCGCGTGCGCCTGGATCTGCACGTCGAACGTCGCGTTGCGATCGATCTGGCCCATCGCGGAGCTGAGCCGCCGTCGCGCGCCGTCCCAGTCTTCCTTGTCGATGTAGTGCGAGCCGATGGCGAACGCGATCTTCGCGGCCTCGGTCGGCTTCTGCGACCCATAGTTCTTGTTGAAGAGGTCGGCGTCCTTGATCGCCTGATCCTCTTGACCAAGACCGAGACGGAGCACGACGGCGTCCTGAAGCGCCTCGGCCGCCTTGTCCATCTTCGGGTTCTCACGCGAGAACCGCTCGTACCAGTTCGCCGCCTCGTCGTAGACCGCGATCGCCTGGTAGTTACCGCCGATCTCGTAGATCGACTTCCTGGCGAGCTCGGTCTTGTCGAGGTTGTACTTCGGGTTCAGCAGGATCTGACGCGCCGTGATCGATTTCGCGATGAGGCGCGCAGCCTGGAACGCGCGGGCCGCGTTGTAGAGGATCTCCTCGCTCTTCTCGCAGGAGGCTTCCTTCTTCTCGCACGCCGCCTCGCCGTACTTCTTCCACAGGTCCATGTAGGCCTGCGCGCCACGCTCGTACATCTTGATCGTGTCGACGCCCTGGCCACCCGCGTCCGCCGACTCGATCAGCTTCTGCGCGCGCAGACGCTCGATGTCGCGCTGGATGCGCGTCAGGATCCCGCACTGCTCGGCGTTCTCCTTCTCCTTGCCGCCCTTGCAGTACAGGTCGATGAACTTGGGCACGTCCTCCGCCATGTTGTCGTAGCAGGACGGCCGCGCCGGCTCGGAGTTCGAGCCGAGGATGTTGAGCGACTCGAGGTAGAGCTGCGTCGCGTAGATGCCCACATCCTTGTCGGAGTGGTTCACCGCGACGTCGCGGAACGCGAACGCTGCCTCCTCCCAGTGCTGCGCCTCGAAGTACGTGCGGGCGCGCGCGTACTTGACCTCGACGTAGTTCTCCTGGGCTTCCTTGTCGTTCTCCGGCGGCTTGATGTAGCAGATGTACCGGTTGAACGCGGTCAGCATGCCCTTCTGGTTGTCGGTGAACTCCTTCGGGGCGTACTTGGCCTTCTCGGACTTCTTGTCGCCCTTCTTGCCACCGTCCGCAGCACTCGGGAGTTGACCGGTGCCCTTCTTGTCCGAGCCGTCCTTGTGCGTCTCGGTATAGATGTTCTGGTAGCAGAGCACCGCAGCGAACGCGGCCTCGGGCGCGAGCGGGCCGCTCGGATCCTCCGCGACGACCGAGTCGAAGGCCGGGCCGCACTTGGCCCAGTCCTTGTTGAAGTACGCGAGGTCGGCCATCGCGTACTTGATCTTGAAGATGTTCGGCCAGTCTTCCTTGACGATGCGCGGGAACTCGAAGCGCGCGAACTGCTCCTGCTTGAAGTTCTGCACGACGCGCTCGTAGAGCAGCGTCGCGAGCGTCATCGTCTTCTTGTCACCCGTGCCGCGCACGCCGCCCGATCCGACGGCCTCGAGGTGCCACGCCATCGCGGTCTCCGTGAGAAGACCCGCGGTCGAGTTCGAGCACTTGAGCTTCATGTCGTCGGGGTGCCCCTCGGCGACGAACTTGTTGTGCACCTCGAGCATCTGGTCGAGCTCGGCCTTGATCGAGTCCTTGTTGCCGGACTTCATGGCGAGCGTGGCCTCGGTGATGTGGCCCTGGTACTTGCAGAACTTCGGGCCACGATCGCGGACCATGAGGTCCTTGTAGAGCTCGATGCCTTCCTTGTAGTGGCCGGTGTCGAGGTAGTTCTGGCCGAGATCGTCGAGCATCTTGAGCGTCTTCTCGTTGTTGACGCCCGTGTCGCCCGAGAGCGGCTTGAAGAAGTCGTGCGCGGCCTTCGGCGCAGCCGCGAGCGCGTACACCGGGATGATGTCGCGCCGCGCGGAGTTCGCGAGCTCCTTCGCGTTCGGCAGTTGCTGGTACTGCATGCCGTACTCGATGGTCTTCTTGAACTCGGAGAGCGCCTTCGGGAACTCACCCTGGTTCCAGTAGACGTAGCCGAGCTTGTAGTGCGCGTAGCCCCAGACCTTGTTGTCCGGCGCCGGGTACTTCGTGACCTCCTGGTACGACTGCTCCGCGAGCTGCCACTTGGAGGGATCACCCTGCGCCTCGTTGAAGAAGAGCTCACCGAACGCGAGGTACGCGTTCGGGATGAACTTCGACTGCGGCCAGTTCTGGATCAGCTCGAAGTAGACCTTGCGTGCTTGATCGAGCTGGTTGGCCTGCTCGTACTCGTACGCGAGGTAGTAGAGCACCTCGTCCGTGCAGCCCGTGCTCTTCGTCGGGTCCTGCGCGTTCGAGCTCTGGCACCACTTCGGATAGCCGTTCTTCAGCAGCGTGTAGTACTTGATCGCCTGCTGCCGCGCGGCGACGAGGATCTTGTCGGCCTTCGCCGCCTCGTCACGGAACCCCTTCTCTGCCTTGGGGTTCTTGCGCTTCGCCTCGTCGGCGTTGATGCTCTGCTCGGTCTTGTCGCGGAACGCGGCCGACTCGAGCTCGACGTACCCCTCGGCCAGACGCCGCATCAGCTTCGGGCGATCGGGCGCGTTCTTCGGGGTGTTCGAGAAGAGGCTCTCGAGGCCCTGGATCTCGGTGATGAGCAACTGGCGCGAGCGCGCCGCCAGCCGGTTGCGACGCTCGTCGCGCTGCGCGGCGTTCATCGACGCCGTCGGGTTCGTCGGCTTGAGCTGGTCGTCCCGCTTCTTCAGCTGAACGCCCTGCGGCGCCGACTTGAAGCTCATCGCCGGCTTCTTGCCAGCGCTCTGCTTGAGCGACCCGCCGGGGCACTGCGCCAGCGAGTCCTTGGCTTGTTGCGTGATGCATTCATCGGCGGCCGACGCCGGGCCCGTCGCGACGGCGGCGGTGAAAAGTGCTGCTGCGCCCGTCACGAGACGGAGTCTGCGCAGCGCACTCACGTTGGACTGCTTCATCGTCGTCATCTCCTCAACTGATAACTCGCAACCCGGAGGCGGCTTTGCCGCAATCCCCCCGGGGCGGCGCAACTCGTCGCCGCCCCCTCGGGCCTCCCGCTACTTGCCGCACTTCGACGTGACGACCTGCCGGTAGAAACCGAGCTCGTCACGCCAGTACTCGCCGTTGAACGGCCACAGAACGTGCTCGTCGTCCGGCTTGACGACGCCGAACACGAGCGCTTCTTCCTTCGTGAGCTGGCCGCTCACGACCTCTTGATCGAGCTTGTTTCGCTCGGCAGCCGTGATGTCGATGAGGATCTTCGAGGCGTCGCGGAGATGCTCGTTGAGCTCGTCGAGGTAACGCTGGTAGCGCTCCCGCGCGAGGGTGCCCGCGTTGCGTACCGCGAGATCACGAGCGAGCGAAAGCGCGTCCGTCACGTCGCCACCGACGGGCGAGTTGCGGAACGCAGCCGGCGCCTTCTTGTAACGAGCGTCCTCCTCGTCGAGGACGCGCACGTACTCGAGGTTGCGGAGGAGCTGGCGATCCGAGAGCGCGTTCTCGACGATCGGCTTGACCGTCGGCGAGAGCGCCGCCTTGCCCGCGCGCACGTCCTTCAAGAAGTCGAAGAACTTCGTCTCCGCATCCTCGCCCTTGAACCGATTGAGGATCGCCTCGAGCTCCTTCTTGATCGGCTCGTAGCGCTTGCGCATGCGCGCCACGATCGTCGTTGCATCCTGGTACTGGCAGATCGTGAACGAGATGACCGCCTTGAGGATGTCCGCCTCCGGATAGAAGGCGTTCGGGAAGTACGGCGACTCGATCGTGTGGATGTTGCCGAGCGCGTGCGGGTAATCGCCGGCCATGAAGTACGCCCACGACTGCTCGAAGAGCGCGTCGAGCCAGTACTCGCTGCCCACGTCGACGCGGTTCCAGTACTTGACGGCCGCGCTGAGCTTGTTGCCGTCGATCTTCGGGACGCTGTTGTCGTCGAGGCGGACCGACGCCGAGTAGTACGTGCGCGCCATCGAGAGGAACGCGAGATCGCGCATGCGGCTCTCGTCCTCGACGCCCTCGACGCCCTCGTCGAGCGCCCGCACGATCAGCTGGAACGACTTCACCGCGGGCACCGACTTGCGGAGCTGCACGTTCGAGATGCCCGTGAAGAACTGGGCCTGAACGTAGTACTTGCTCTTCGTGTCGACCTTCCCGAAGAGGCTGATGGCCTCCTCGTAGTTGCGGTTGCGGTACTTGTACCGGCCGAGCAGGTAGTTGAGCTGCCAGTAGAGATCACGCTGCTGCGGGTTGTTGAACCGCGCGACCTGCTCGCTCTTGTACTTACCGACGCGCTCGATGATGTCCGCAGGCTCGGGGAGCTGCGTGGCGAGCTTCGACAACCAGAGCAGCGTCTCGTTGAACTTGAGGTGATTCGTCTTGTCCGCGATCTCGGAGAAGATCGCGTAGCTCGCCTGGTAAAACTGCAGGCGATAAAGCGCGATCGCGAGGTGATACTGCGCGATCTGCTTGTTGCCCTCGTCGTCACCCGTCTCGCCGTCGACGACACGCTTCAGGAGCAGCGCCGATTCGCTCCATCGCTCCGCGTCGAACAACCGCTTCGCTTGCGCCGCTTCCTCGGTCATCTGGCCCGCGGTCACGGGGCCATCGGCCTCGTCCTCGAGCTCGATCTCCTTCGGAGCGGCCTTCTTGTCGTTCTTCTTGGCGTCGCCAGCCTTGGCCGCCGGCGCCGCCGGAGCCTTGCCCTGCTGGGCAAAGGCCGTCGGCGCCGCGAGCATGGCAGAAGCAAGAAGACAGAGAGTAGCCAGCCCTTTCCGCATTCGTCGTTCCTCGTCGTTCGGAGGTTGAGGTCGATGAACGCGACCCGAACCGGCCCAAATACCGTTCGTCGAGCGGCTGGATCCGCAGTGGACGGGGCCCTTCGCAGTCGCGGCTCCCGGCGTATCGTGACCGGAAGCGATGACCAAAAACTTCAATGAGAATCAGCGGATACTTGCGTCTGGCCGCGGATGGTAAAATTATGACGGTTGGCTTGTCAAGCGGCGGTTTCCGAGCGCTGCGCGGTCCAGGTGCCGCTTCCGACACCTCTCCAGGGAGTGCCTTGGGGCGCGCCAAGGACCCGTCGGGGTCGCGGGTCGATCACCGGTCAGGCCCGGACCGACACCCCCCATGGACGAAAACCGGCGGTAGTCCGTCGAGTTGTGCATCGAGAGGTTGACGGTCCGTCGCCCCTTCGATTAGCGTCCTCGCTGCTGGCGTCGTTCGCCGAGTCCTCGATGCGGACGCGCGAGCGGCGCGTCGCGCTCGCGCGCCCCGCATGGAGCAGGGGCGCCCCGGCCCAAGGAGCACGATCTGATGACCCGTTCGATCCTGTCCGGCATGCTTGGTCTGATCAGCGTACTCGCCCTGGGCGGCCTCCCGGTCGCCTGTCAAAGCGGCGGCGTCGGGGATCCCTGCATCCCCGAAGACGAGTACAAAACCGACTTCGCCGGCTTCAAAGTGACCGAGGAGAACATCGAGTCGCGCTCCTTCCAGTGCCAGACCCGTATCTGCCTCGTAAACCACTTCCAGGGCCGCGTGAGCTGCCCTTATGGGCAGACGAAGCCCGCAGCCGGCGGCGTTGCCACGAACGGCTGCCAGACGTCCACCTCGACGGGGGACGACGCGAACAAGGCCTGCTGCATCCCCGGCACCGACACGGTGATCGAGGCCGAGGTCTGCGGTCAGTGCGCGCCCGACTCGCAGCGTGACGCGGCGCAAGCCGTGTACTGCTCCTGCCGGTGCGGCGTGGCCGATGGCGAGCCGCCGGATCCGAACTTCAACTTCTGCGAGTGCCCGACCGGCTACTCGTGCGAGCAGATCCGCCCGAACGTGGGTCTCGGCGACCCGCTGCTCACGGGCAAGTACTGCATCAAGCAGGACACGAAGTTCGTCACCGAAGGCACCTGCGGCACGGTCAAGGGTCACTACAACGCGACCCAGTGCAAGGGCGTCGGCTTCACGACCGATAGCTGAAACGAGCCGCGACGCGCACGCCCGTGACGCGTCCTCCTCGTCGTCCGTTCGCTTCCTCCACAGCCTCCCCTTCCCCTGACGTCCGAGTCCTTCGGCCGCGTGATGCGCGTCATCGCGCAGGCGCGCGCGCCGAAGACGCGGCCGCGGATCACTTCGTCCGCATGGGATGCACGATCCTCGGCCGCAACGTGCGCGTGGGGCGCGCCGAGATCGATCTGCTCGTCCGCGATGGTGTCGTGATCGTGGTCGTCGAGGTGCGTACGCGTGGTCCACGCAGTTACCAACGCGCGCTCGACAGCATCGACGCACGAAAGCGCGCGCGCCTTCGCGCTGCGGGACAACAGCTCTGGACGTCGAGGTTTGTCCGCGACGAGACGCTCGAGCGCATGCGCTTCGACGCGGTCGCCGTCGCGTTCACGCCCGACGGCGATCCGCTCGTCGAGCACATCAAAGCAGCGTTCTGATCGGGGTGTGTGAAGTGCGGCGTCGCGTGATCCACGCGATCACGTCGACTCGCAATCGTGGAGACGTCAGCCGTCGACCTGGGCCTGCATCTCGGCGCGCAGCTTCTTCAACATCGCCACGCCGTCGCTCGAAGCGTCCGCTTCCACGCGCGCGATCACGGCGTCGATCTGCGCGATCTCGCGCGTCTTCTGCTCGCGGAGGTTGCCGAGCATCTGCTCGAACGACTCGAAGAAGTCCTGCATCTCATCGCCTTTGCGCAGGCGCTCGCGCAGAGCGAGGTGACCCTCGCCGACGCGACCGAACATGCGCTTCATCTTGAACACGGGCCCCGCAACCTTGTGCGTGACGACGATCCCCGCGATCCAGATGCACGCGACGAGGAAGCCGAGCGCGAGCACGAGGCCGAGGATCAAGTTGCGCTGCTGCTCCTCCACCGCGGCCGCTTGACGTTCGAGCTCGGCGGCCCGTTGCTTCAGGGAGTCCGCGTCCTTTTCGAGGCTCGCTTGCTCTTCTTTGAGCTTCGCCGCGTCGTTCTCCGCGTCCTTGCCGAACTGCTTCGCGAGCTCGGGCGCATCTTCATACGCCTTCGCGATGTTCATCTTGACGAGCTCGTCGTTCTTCTTCCGCTCGGCGAGCGCGAGCTGACCGCGCTTCACCGTCTCCTGCCCCTGCGTGACGAGCGCCTTCTGCTGCACGACGGCCTGCCGGCTCTGATCGATCAGCTTGTTGCTCGTCCACCACAGAACCGCGCCGAGGAGGAGGGAGACGACGAGCGCGATCGCGGCAAGAAAGCCCGCGTATTTGAGCTGGAAGCGCTTGTCGAGGAGGAAGTTGCGGATGCGGCGCTGCTGGCGGCCGCTCGTGGCGGCGGGCGGGGTGACAGAAGCCTCGCTCATCGGGGACCTTGCGCGTCTCTTGCCACGGCGCGTGGTGTTTGCCCGAGGGGTCGCGCCGCGCCGGATCCGCTCCCCTCTCGCTGCGATATCACATCGACGCGACGATCTTCGCGAAGCTGTCGATGGCGTTCTCCACGCACATCTTCATGAGCACGTTTTCGCTCTGCACGTCGGTCTTGGGCGTGTCGGATTGCGTGAGCTTCGGCGAGAACTCGCCCTGAAGCGCCTTGCCCGGATACGTCCACATGCTCACGCGCACGATCTGCGTGAGGTTTCCATTCTCGTACACCGGCGGCTCGACGCTGGCGATGAGATAAAAGCCCTTCAACTTTTTGCCGTTGACGATCTTGCCGCCTTGTGCAGCCGTCTCGCCCTTGGGCGCCACGGCATACCCGGACTTGCCGAGGATCTTCGTCTGCATCGCCGAGCGCACGATCGTTTCGATCTCGGGCGCGGGTCGCTTCGTCTTGTTCGAGATCTCGATCGCCACGTAGTACTTCGTGTCGGGGCCGGGAGGCGGAGGCGCGGCCACGCCGCCGCTCTTCAGCGTGTCGATCGACTTCTGCATCTGCGTCTTCGCGGAGGCGACCTTCTCGTTCTTGATCGCAGCCTGCAGACACGGCAGGCCCGAGGGTTTGCCGAGCTTGCCGAGCGCGGCGGCCGCAGCGACCTTCACCGAGTCGTTGCCGTCCGCGAGCGCGTCGCAGAGAGGCTTGACAGCGGCGTCGTCGCCCGACGCGCCGAGCGCGAGCGCAGCCTGCGTTCGCACGCGAAAATCTTCGCTCGTCTTGAGCTGCTGGACGAGATAGCCGGTGCGAGGATCCGCTCGCACGACCTCGGGGGTCAGGACGAACAACGAGAGGGCCGCGACGACGGGGACGCTCTTTCGCATTCGAGCTCCGAAGATACACGATGCGCGCGGACGAATGGAGAAAGCTGGCGTCGAATCGGAGGTCGTGGAGTACTCGAGCACGCGATCACCCGTCTTCTTCATCCTGCACCTCACCCGTACCTCGACGCAGAGCGGCACGACTCGGTCGCTTCGCCAAGGAGCGACCTCGACCATTCGAGATCCGCCGCGCCTGTCACGCGCGGAGGAACCGTGGAGGCTTGGACGTGCCTCGACCGAGCTCGCTTCAACGCGCGGCCTGACCATGACATCGGCGGAAGCGCTGGTCGCGCGGGGCGATCCCGCATATAGGAAGGGGATGTCCCGCAGCCGAGGTGCCAAGGCGAGAGCCTCGTCGCGCCCGCTGTGCGCGCTCGTCTCCTTGCTGTTCCTGCTCCTCTCGGCGTCCGTCATGGCGCAGACCCGAGGATCCGGGGGCGCAATTCGCATCCAGGTGCGAGGCGGCGCGCAGATCAGCGCAGCCGCGACGGTCGAGCCGTCCGGCACGATCGTCCGAGGCGAGCTGCTCGACGACGCAGGCGCCGCCGTGGCCGGCGCGACGATCACGCTCCGCGCGATCGCAGACGGAGGCGCCGCCGTCAACCTGCCGACGCCCTCGACGTGTGACGCAACGGCACGAAGGTCGCGACGCTCCGTTCGCCTGGTCGGCACGGACGCCTACGAGATGCAGACCGACGATCGGGGAGCGTTCTGCGTACGCGCCGGCGCGCCGATCGGACAGGCGTCGATCAAGCTCCGCTTCGAAGGCGACGAGCTGCGCGATCCAGCCGAGAGCGTGGTCCGCCTCGACGCAGCCGACGCGCCGCTCGCGCGCACCATCCTCCGCTTCGAACCTGCGCCCGACGTGATCGATCTCGATCGCGAGACCGTGCTGCTCACGGGATCGCTGCGCGTCGATCGCGCCGGGTCGTCCCGATCCACCACCGCGCGCCGCGAAGGGCTCGCGATCAAACTCGAGGACGAACGCGGCGAGCGCATCGCGGAAGGGCAGACGGGCGGCGATGGTCGCGTGCGCTTCGAGATCCCGAGCGCGTCGTTTCCCGGTCCAGGATCGGGCGAGCTGCGCCTGCGCTTCGAAGGTACGACGACGCTCGCGAAGACGACGACGACGCAGCCGATCGTCAGGCGCGCCGAGGTGCGGCTCGCGCTCGCGCATCCCGTCGACGCGGCGGATCCGGAGGACGGCGTCGGGATCGACGTGGACGTCACGACATCGCGAGGCCCCGTGACGGGCGGCGTGGTCGAGGCGCTGCGCGGGAGCGAGAGCGTGGGCGCGGGCGCGGTGCAGGGCGGCAAGGCACACGTCATCGCTTCGTTCGCGCTCGAGCGTGCCGGCGTCGTGCCGTTGACGCTGCGGTACGTGCCCGCCGCGCCTTTCTACAAGTCGGGGGCGAACCTCCAGGTCGACGTGAACGTCAAGGGACCCGGCATCGCGCGGCAGGTCTTGATCGCGATCGTGGTACTCGCAGTGACCGCGTGGATCGTCTTCGGCTGGCGGCGCGCGCCCATGCCGCCGAAGAAAGACGAGGACGACGAAGCGCATCCCGTTCCCTCGGGACGCGCCGGCGTCGAGGTCGTGCGAGCGTCGACGGGACAGGGTGGTTATCGTGGCTCGGTGCTCGACGCGCACGATGGAATCCCGATCGCCGGCGCGCGGCTCGCCGTGGTGGCGCCCGCGTTCCAAGGCGATGGTGTCATCGCGCGCGCGACCGCCGACGAACGTGGAACCTTCGTGCTGGATGTGCCCTACCGCAGCGATGCGCGCCTCGTGATCGAAGCGGACGAGCACAGCAGGTACGAGCAGGCGCTCCCTCCGCCGGGAGTGCTCCGCGTCGCCCTGATCACCCGCCGCCGCACGCTGCTCGAGCGGCTCGTGAAATGGGCGCGCCGCACCGGAGCGCCTTTCGACATGCAACCCGAGCCGACCCCCGGACACGTACGGCGGGCGGCTTTCCGCGCGAACAACGCGGAAATCGAGTCCTGGGCGCGAGCCCTCGAGCAGGCTGCCTACGGCTCCACCGTCGTCGACGAGGGGGTCGAAGCCGCGCTCCTCAACGACGAACCCAGAGGCGGCCGAAAGCCGGCGGGATGACGTGAACCGCCCCCGCCTCCCCCACCCGTGCGCTCCCTTTGCCCTCGCGCGCAGAGCACACACGTTGACGTACGGGTACCGTCCCATATAGTCGCGAACCAGTTCGCGGACCGCTGGAGAACGCACATCGTGGACCCCCTCTACATCGTCATCGGTCTCGTGGTCGTGGCGCTGGCCGTTTACTTCCTGTTCATCAGGAAGCCGGAAGCGCCCAAGAAGCTCGAGACGCCGCCGGAGGCGAAGAAGCTCCCGGCGACAAAGGCGCCCGAGCGTGAAGAGCCGGCCAAGACCGCGGGGAAACCCGCGAAGGAGGAGCCGAAGCAGGCTGCTCCGGCAAAGGTCAAGCCGGCCGAAGAGGCCAAGGAGGCCAAGAAGAAGGAGGAGAAGAAGGCTGCCGAGCCTGCGCCGGCCGTCGTCGAGAAGCAGCCCGAGCCCGCGCCCGTTGCGAAGGAGCCCGAGGCCAAGCAGCCCGAGCCCGCGCCCGTGCAAGCTCCGACGCCCGTCGCCGAGCCAGCGCCGAAGCCCGCAGAGGCGCCTGCGATCAAGCCCGTGTCGATCGCGGCGCGCGAGCTGCCTGCACCGTCGGCTCCGCGCAAGAAGGATGTCGAAGGTCTGCGTCGCGGGCTCACGAAGGCGCGCGAGAGCGAGGGCTTCTTCGGTCGCCTGAAGGCGCTCTTCGTCGGCCGCAGCGAGGTCGATCCTGGGCTCGTCGATCAGATCGAGGAGGTGCTTCTCACCTCCGACGTCGGCGTGAAGACGACCGAAGCGCTGCTCGAAGAGATCCGCGCGGGCATCAAGGAGAAGAAGCTCGTCAAGGACGAGCACGTCTGGGATGCCTTGCGTCGTCGCGCGCGTGAGCTCCTCGGTGGGAGCGGCGGCGGCATCAAGTTCCCCGCGCGTCCCACGGTGGTGATGTTCGTTGGCGTCAACGGCGCGGGCAAGACGACGACGATCGGCAAGCTCGCGACCAAGCTCAAGGCGGAAGGCAGGACCGTCGTGCTCGCTGCGGGCGACACGTTCCGCGCGGCGGCGGTGCAGCAGCTCGTCGTGTGGGGCAAGCGCGTCGGCTGCGAGGTCGTGAGCGGCAAGGATGGAGCGAACCCGGGCGCGGTCATCTACGACGCGATCCAGAAGGCGGCGGAGATCGGCGCCGACGTCGTGCTCGCTGACACGGCGGGTCGCTTGCATACGAAGACGAACCTGATGGACGAGCTCACGAAGGTCGCGCGCACGATCGACAAGGCGCTGCCGGGAGCTCCGCACGAGACGCTCCTCGTGCTCGATGCGACGAACGGTCAGAACGCGCTGCAACAGGCGGCGATGTTCAAGGAGGCGCTGCCGCTCTCGGGCATCGTGCTGACGAAGCTCGACGGCACGGCGAAGGGCGGTGTCGTGCTCGGCATCTGCGCGGAGCATGCGCTGCCGGTGCGCTACATCGGCATCGGCGAGCGTCCCGACGAGCTGCGTGACTTCAACGCAGACGAGTTTGTCGAAGCGCTGCTCGGTCAAACCGACGAGTCAACGGACGCGGCGGCGTGAACCTCTGCGCCGAGCACGAAACACGCGCGACGGGGCCCCGACCGGGATCGGAGACGGGGCCACGTCGTGCACGTTTCGGACGGACGGCGCAAAAATCATGGATTTCGTTTGATTTTCTTGCTCGTGCGCGAGCGTCTCGTGGTTGGATGGGCGTGGATCGTGTCGCTGCGTTGGCAGCCGGGACGGTCCTGCCCGATCCGATCTCGGGAACAGAAACCGATTTGGTTGTTGATTCCCAGATTTTACGCGTGATATAGTCCGTCCCGCTTGTCGGTAGACCGTTTTTTTGAATGAAGTCGCGCAGTTAGACTTGTACGGACGGACCGGACCGATCGATGCTCACGTCGCACGGACTGCGGAAGGGATGGCGATGAACCAGGTTCGCGTGGGGCTCCTCGTGGCGGCTGCGCTGCTGGCCATGCCGTTGACGGCGGCAGCGCAACCGAAGAAGGATCAACCGAAGGAGATCAACCTCGACGACGAGGGAGCCGAGAAGCCTGCTGACGCGCCCGCCCAGGGCGAGGGCGAGGCTGCCGGCACCGGTGAGGGTGAGGGCGAGACTCCTGGCGGCGAGGGTGAAGGCCTCGGGGACATCTGTAAGATCGATCCCTCGGCCTGCCCGAGCATCAACATGGATGAGGCCGCGAAGCGGGACATCAACGCAGAGATGTACGCGGTGCAGCAGATCTACGCGCTGCGCCGGTTCCGCTTCGAGATCACGCCCTACTTCGGGATCACGATGAACGACCAGTTCGTCGCGCACCCCGCGCCCGGGCTCGGTCTCAACTTCTACATCACGAACGTGCTCGCGGTCGGGGTGAACGGCAACCTCTACGCCGCTCTGAACTCGCCCTCGAACTTCAACTTCCAGACGAGCCGCGCAGCGCGCGTCGGTATTCCGATCACGGAGTACGCCTGGAACGCGAACGCGAACTTCTCGTACGTGCCTGCGTACGGCAAGTTCGCCGGGTTCGGCGACTTCATCTTCCACTACGACTTCTACGTGCTCGGTGGCGTGGGTGCGATCGCTACGCGCCCGATCGCCGTTGTCGATCCCGACAACCGCACGTTCGAGTTCAAGCCTCGGCTGTCGTTCCACGTCGGCGGCGGGCTCCGCATCTTCTTCAACCGATGGTTCGCGGTCGTGGCGGAGCTCAGCGACTACATCTTCTTCGACGAGCTCGAGAACCCGGGTATCGCGACCGGCAAGGACGCCAACGGCAATCCGAGAGCACAGGATCCGACGACCTGGACCGCGCCCGAGACGAGCTTCACCAACAACGTCCAAGCGCAGGTCGGGTTTTCGGTCTTCCTGCCGTTCAGCTGGGAATACCGGCTGCCCAAGTGAGCCGAGGGGCAGCGAGGCGTGCAAGGAACATCCGGGACGATTCAGCCAAGTACGGGGACATGCATGATGCGTCGATTCGTGAATAGCCTTTGCGCGTCTCGCCTGCTCCGCAGGGGCATGCTCGCGGCGCTCACGGGATGTGCAGCGCTCGCCATGAGCGCAGGTGCCGAAGCGCAGGAGATTCAGCTCACGGGTCCCCTCGCGGGGGCCCCGGCTGTGCGGAAGTTGCGCCTGCATCGCGCGGGCCGCTTCGAAATTACGCCGAGCGCGTCCTTCACACTGCTCGACGAGTACCAGCGCACGATCATGCCTGGTCTGCGCCTGATGTACCACCCGACCGACTGGCTCGGGGTCGGCCTCTGGGGTGGCTACGGCATCCAGTCGACGACGTCGCTCACCGACGAGTTGCAGGTGAAGGCGATCGACGAGCGGAGCTGCCCCGCGGACTCGAACACGGCGACCGATACGGCCTGCAAGCTGACGGCCGTCAACCTGACCCGCGGCAACCTCGCCGCGGATCAGCTCGGCCGCATGCAGTGGGTCGCCGCGCCGCAGATCACGGTCGTTCCGTTCCGCGGCAAACTGTCGCTGTTCGCAGCGCTCTTCGTCGACACCGACATCAGCTTCTTCGTCGGTCCGGCCGTCATCGGCGTGCAGGAGCGCAAGCCCTGCGGCAAGGACAACGACGGCAACACTCTCGCGGACCGCCCGTGCGCGGCCCAGAGCTCGTTCGAGCTCGAGAGCCGCATCGCCTTCGCGCCCACGTTCGGCGTCGGCTGGAACTTCTACCCGACGTCGTTCTTCGGCTTCGGCGCGGAGTGGAGGGCGCTGCCCTTCGCGTGGAACACGTCCGGCTTCGACAACGCCGGCGCGGGCAACGACGAGGCCTTCCCCGACACTGCGGTCAACAACAAAGATCGTCAGTTCCGCTTCAACAGCATGATCTCCGTCAACCTGATGTTCTCCCTCCCCATGAAGGTGAAGAACAGCGACTGACGAAGACGAAGCCGGCTGCACCACAGCCGATGACACGCCCCGGAATGCGGGCGGCCGAGACGGAGACCCAAAGCTCCGCGACGCCCCAAGCATCCCGGGGCGTGCCGCTTTCGAAGACCCCGCTGGTAGGGGCAGCGTGCTCGTCAAGAGGTCGAGCACTTGCTTTGTCCCTTGCGAGGGCCTATGCGAAGCCTGCTCCAGCCCTCCCCCTGCCGGGCTGGAGCGCGAGGTAGAGGTGGGCATTTTCGACTTCCTCCGTAGCAAGGGCGCGAAGAGCGCGCCTCCGTCGGGCAACGCGCCCGCCGTCGACAAGAAGATCGCCGGGCCGGCCAAGGTCGTCGCGGACAAACGCGCCCAGACCTATGACCGCCTGGAGGCCATTCAGGCCCTCGTCGACATGAAGACGCCGGAGGCAGCCGCCGCGCTCCTCAAGCGCTTCAACTTCACGATCGATCCGTCGATCACGGACGCCGAAGAGAAGGACCTCGCGTTCCGGGGCATCGTCGCCGCAGGCAAGGACGTCGTGCCCGCGGTCATCGAGTTCTGCACGAAGGCCGAGGCGCTGACGTGGCCCCTCAAGGTGCTCGACGCCGTGCTCGACGATGACGCGTATCGCGAAGAGCTGCTCGATCTGCTCGAGGGCTTCGACACCGAGTACGCGCGCAACGTCGAGCCGAAGATCCAGATCATCCAGGCGCTCGAAGAGGTCGTGCACGAGGACGTGCGCACGGCGGTGGAGCGCTTCTTCGAGGATGTCAACGAGACCGTGCGGTTCCACGCGGTGCAGACGACGTTCGCGCAGGCGATGCCCGAGAGCGTCAAGCCGCTCATCGACATGCTCGTGAACGAGGAATCGGTCCGCGTGAAGAACAAGGTCGCCGAAGGCCTGCTCGTACGCGGGTGGACGATCCCCGAGGATCGTAGGGACGCCGTCGCCGACGCGCTCGGCGACACCGGCGGCTACACCGTCGGCGAAAGCGGCAAGATCGTGAAGCGTTCGCTCCGCTTCGGTTGATCCAAACGCGTAGCGGATTGCGCGCCTCCCCGGCGCGTTCGAGCACCAAGCCCGCCCTTCGTCCGTGTTGACAGCGCGGGCCACGCTGAAAGAGGATCCGCGTTGCCCCGGCATGTTCGGGGTGTGTCGACGGCCCAGCGGCAGCCGCGCGAACCCCGCGCACGCTCCCCGGCACCACTCGACGGAAAGCGAGCATCCCAGGCGTGAGGGGACATCGATCGACGCGCCTTTCGCGCGTGGTTGCATCCGGGCTCGCCGCTCTTGCCACGGCGATCACCGCGCATCCGCGTGACGCGCGTGCCCTCGACTTCGAGGTGCAGAGCGACACCGCAGCGCAGGCGTACCAAGTCGCGAGCCCGTGGGGCGACACGATCCTCGATCGGCGTCGCCTCATGCAGACGTTGTCGCTCGGCGTGTACAACCTGCAGGGCGATCACGTCCCGGGGCGCGCCGATTTCTCGGTCGTGCTGCGGGTGCGCCTCGACGCCGACTTCGGGATCAACGGTCACCTCGGCGACACCGATCGCGGCGGCGAGACGAGCTACCTGACCGAGGCGGGGCCCGGCGTGCGCTTCGTGCCGGGCCTGCAGCAGGCGCCGATCGATCTCATGTACGCGTACGTCGAGGGCCGCAACCTCTTGAACGGCTGGCTCGGCTTCCGCGCGGGACGGCAGTACGTCGTCGACTCGCTTGGCTGGTGGTCGTTCGACGGCGCGCTCGCGCGCGTGACGACGCCGTACTTCGTGCAAGCCGAGTTCTATGGTGGGCTCGAGCAGCGCGGCGGGCTGCCGCTGTCGACGTCGCGCTACGAGCGGCCAGGCGTTTGGCGCGGCAACCACGCGGGCTTCGGCACCGCGGGCGATCAGCCGAGCGTGACGGACTACCCTTCGTATCAGTACACGCAGCCCGCGCCCGCGTTCGGCGTCGCGCTCGAGAGCAACGGGCCGAGCTGGATCCACGGGCGGCTCTCGTATCGACGCGTCTACAACATGGGCACGTCGGTGACGCAGCAGTTCCCCGATCCGACGGGTGGTTATCGCACGGCGAACGGGCTGCGCGTGTCGCAGGATCGGCTGGGCTACGCGCTCGATCTCAACAAGAGCGATCTCGGCGCGATCAAGGGCGGCTTCACGTACGACTTCTACAACCAGATCGTCGGCTCGTATTACGGCGGGGTCGAGGCGTACCTGGGCAAACGCGCGACCATCGGCGCGGACATCGACTACTTCGTGCCGACCTTCGACGCCGACTCGATCTTCAACTGGTTCACGAAGAGCCCCATCACGACGGCGACGGCGCGCGTCTGGGCCGCGCCGACGCAGAGGCTCGATCTCTCGGCCTACGGCGGTGTGCGCATCTGGATGGCCGACGGCGATCCCGAGACGTTCGGCACGGAGCAGTGCCGCGCCTCCGGGCTCTGCAGCGGCGACCAGGAGATCGATCCGGCGAACTCGAAGACGTTCACCCGCGATCCTGACAACCGCGCGACCTCGACGACGATCGACGCGCTCGCGAACGTGTCCGGGCGGTATCGCTTCGGCACGGGCGAGGTGGGGCTGCGCGGCATGGTGCAGGCAGGCGCGCGTGGGCACACCGGAGGCGCGGATCTCTCGGGCGAGAAGCGCTTCGACGGCGGGCGTTATCGCGTCGGTGGGCGCGTCTCGCTCTACGACTGGAACGACCCGCTGCGGCCCGATCGTGGCGCGACGTCGTTCGGCTACGTCCTCGGCGCGGGCATCCGGCCCGTGCAACAAGCCGACCTGCGGATCGAGTGGGAGCACGACATGAACCGGCTCGTCGGGCAGCGCTTCCGCATCGTGGCGCTCCTCAACTTGAGGCTCGGCGGATGATGATGAACGCCTCCAAGCGAAGCGCAGAGAGCGCACGCAAGACGCGCCGGCCGAACGGCCGACCGCTGCCGGGATGGCTCGCCTTCGTGGCGTGCCTGTCGGCCCTCATCCTCGGCCTCGTGGGGCCCGATGCGTCCGCGCAAACGGCCGACGATGCGCCTGCCGCGGAGTCCGCCGCGCCGCCGGCGCCGCCTCCGGGTGGCTACAAGAGCGGGCTCCATCCGATGCCGAACGACGCGGAGACACCGCTCGCGTTCATGCCTCCGGGCAGCGCGGCGAGCCCCGTGCCGAGCGAGGAGATCTACCCGCCGCAGACGATCACGATCCGCTTCAACCACAAGAAGCACACGAAGGATCTCAAGCAGACCTGCAAGTCGTGCCACGCGGCCGCGTTCACGAGCGACAAGGTCGCCGATCGGCTCATGCCGAAGGCCGAGCAGTGCGACGCCTGTCACGACGTCGATCACTCGGACCTCAACGCCGTGAAGGCCGGCACGGACGCGAACGGGCAGTGCGTCTTCTGCCACATCGGCGACAAGGCGGGCGAGAAGGGCGCGGTCGCGCCGATGGTGCTGCCGAACGCGAACCTCGTGTTCACGCACAAGAAGCATCTCGACCGGAACATCCAGTGCGGGCAGTGCCACGGGCAGGTGGGCGAGCTCGAGCTCGCGACGCGTGATCAGCTCCCGCGCATGGCCGGCTGCTTCGCCTGTCACAACATGAGCGGCGCGGCGCAGGGCCAGGCGAAGGGCGCGTGCACGACGTGCCACACGGCCCGGAACGACGGCCGCATGATCACGAGCTTCACGACGGGCAACCTCGTGCCGCCGCAGTGGATGCACAACGCGGCGCACACGCCCGACTTCATCGATCGGCACAAGGCCGTCGCCGCGAACGACAGCGCCTTCTGCGGGAGCTGCCACACGACGAACGAGTGCACCGACTGCCACGACGGTCGCGTCCGTCCCCGCAAGGTCCACCCGAACGACTGGCTCTCGATCCACGCCCAGTCCGCGCGGCAGGACAACCCGCGCTGCTCGAGCTGCCATCAGGCCCAGACGTTCTGCGCCGACTGCCACCGCCGCGTCGGCGTCGCGCGTGACACCGCGAGCGGAAACCGCCTCGCGGGCCGCCGCTTCCATCCGCCCGCCGCGGAGTTCACGACCGCGCCGCGCGGGCCGAACCATCACGCGTGGGAGGCGATGCGGAACTTGAACGCCTGCGTGTCCTGCCACACGGAGCGTGACTGTGCGACGTGCCACGCGACGAAGGGGCTTTCCGGCGGGCACGGCGTGAACCCGCACCCGCTCGGCTTCCGGGACAAGTGTGGCGTTGCGTTCGCGAGAAACCCACGTCCGTGCCTCGTTTGCCACCAGTCGAGCGACCCGCTCGTGAGGGCGTGCCAATGAAAGGCCAACATCCGTCGTGGTCTGCGCCTGAGGCTTCCGATCCGCCGGACGGGGCACGGCTCCCGAAACCTCCGACATATTCCTTGCACACCCCTTCTGGCGACGGGTATAGCGAAGAGCGACGGTGCGCTTCCTCCCCCGCGGTGGTCGCGCGCGTCCTCAAGGAGAACGGGTGTGAAGGAGCTGATCAAGTACCTGCTCGACAATCTTTACCTCGACTTCCAGGGCGAAATCACGCTGGAGACCGTGCGGGGCTTCCTCCGAGAGGACGACGGCCGGGAAGCGCGGCAGCTGCTCGCGAAGCTCATCGAGGAGAAGGGGGTCGACGACATGCTCATCACCCTGGCCGACTGCTTGCGGGAGCACATCCGGACCGGCGTGAACGAGAGGGTCGTCCAGGAGCAGCTCTCGACCTACTCCGAGAGCTGATCCGCCCAAGAGGCCTTTCCTTCGCCCCGCGCGCCCTCCGCGCCGCCCTGCTCCCCCTCGCCCTGCCCCTCGTCGGTTGCGACGTAGGCAGCCCTGAGCGCGAGGCCATCGACGCCCCCCCCGTCCACCTGGTCGAAGTCGAGCTGTCCGGGCTCGACGCCGGCGGTCAGCCGACGACGCTGACGCTGACGCCGAGCGCGCCCGCGCCCGCGGACGACAGCCGCGCGCTCTCGACGACGAGCGTGCGCGTCACGTTCGATCGGTTCCTCTTGCCCGGTGAAGCGATCCGGCAAGCGGTCTGCCTGCAGCCGAGCGCGGATCCCGTGCCGACGGCGTCGCAGTGCCGGCAGGGTGTCTTCCTGGAGCCGAGCTACGACCCGGTGCACCGGCGCGTCACGTACCGCCTGCCCGCGATGACGGCGCTCGTGCCCGACACGAAGTACTGGCTCACGGTGCTCGCGGCGACAGAGGCCTCGCCGTTCGGTGTGCGCGCGTTCGACGGCGCGCCGCTCGCGGCGAACGTCGTCCTGCAGTTCACGACGGCCGTGATGGATCCGCCCGGCGGGCCCGTGGATCCGGCGCTCGACGAGGCGGCGCGGCGCGCGGCGTCCGAGGAGCTCTTCTGCACGGCGAGCGCGTGTGTGGCGTCGTGCGCCGTGGATGATCAGCTCTGCATCGACAAGTGCCCCGTCTCGAAGAGCCTGGTCGTCGGCTGCGGCGGCTGCCACGGGCCGCTCGAGGTCGGCTTGGCGGCGATGGGGCTCGATCTGTCGGGCGCGGAGCGGATCCCGGCGATGATCGGGCGCGTCGCGAACCAGACGCAGACGGGCGAGCAGGCCGACGAGGTGGACCTCCGGCCGCGCCGCTTCGGACGGGCGATGCCGCACGTCGACCCGGGCAACGCGGGCAACAGCTACCTGCTCTACAAGATGCTCGCGAGCCCGATCTACGCACGCATGGACGCCGCGAAGGGGCTCGCGCCGGGCGAGATCGACAGGCTGCGCGCATCCGTCGTGGTGGGCTTGCCGATGCCCCCGTACGACCTGTACGCCGCGCCGGAGTCGAGCCTGGAGGCGCTCAGCGCGTGGATCACCACGGGCGCCGAGACGCCGGCCTGCCCCTGAAGCAGACGCCTTCGGCGTGATAGGGTCACGCCATGCCTTACGAGCTTTTGCGTGGCGCGCTCACCTGCACGCTGGTCTTCGTGTCACTCGGGATCGCGGGGTGCGGCGAGGACGCGCCGGTGGGGCCGACGGGGCCGCAGCAAACCGAGGTGCTGACGCCGGACGCGACGCCGCTGCCCGGGGAGACGGAGTGCCGCGTCGTGAAGACGACGAACATCCCGGTCGCGTCGGCGGCCCACCTGGAGCTCTGCAAGGACATCTCGTACGAGACGAACCCGCCGAGCGGAGGAGACCACTGGGGTCAGTGGGCGGCGTTCAAGAAGTACACGACGCCCGTGCCGCGCGAGATGTACGTGCACGACATGGAGCACGGCGCCGTGGTGCTGTCGTATCGCTGCGACGACGCGTGTCCGGAGGTCGTGGCGGCGCTCGAGAAGGTGTTCGACGAGGCCACGGCGGATCCGCTGTGCTTGTCCCAGGGCGCGGGGCCCAAGGCTCGGCTCGTGCTCACGCCGGACAAGGACCTCGACACGCCGATCGCCGCGTCCGCGTGGGGCGCGACCTACACGGCGACGTGCATCGACACGCCGTCGCTCGCGGCGTTCGTGGCGGAGGCGTACGGCAAGGGGCCCGAGTCGCTCTGTAACGCCGGCGTCGACATCGAGGCGGCCCCGCTGACTTGCTCCGAGAACTGAGCTTCCGCTCGCGGCCCGGCCCTCCCCTCCCCTGCCCCGGCAGCGCCTCGAACGAGCGTTCGTGCCACCAGCGTTGACACCTCGAGGCAGAGGTCGAACACTCGATTTCCGATGAACGAGCACAGATCGTCATCGGAGTTGACGGAGCGAAGCTTCGAGCTTCTCGCTCCGGCCGGGAGCGGCGGCGCAGGCGAGGTGTGGCGGGCGCGCGCGCGGCGCGACGGAACGCTCGTCGCGCTGAAGGTCGCGCGTGATGCAGCGGCGCGCGAGGCGATCGCGCGGGAAGCGAGGCACGCGATCCTCGCACTCTCGCCACGTTTGCCCGAGCTCGTCGACGTCGGGTGGTTCGTGCGGGATGGCGACGTCGCGCGCGCGATCGAGGCAGGCGACGATCGCGAAGGCGAGCGGTTCGCGTTCGTGGCGCTGCGCTGGGTCGAAGGCGCGACGCTAAGGGAGCGGGCGCGCGAGGCCGGCGTGGATCGAACGACGCTCGCGCTCGCGGTGGCGCGTGACGCGGGCGAGGCACTCTCGGATCTGCACGAGGTCGGACTCGCGCACGGCGACATCAAGCCGGAGAACGTGCTGCTCGGCTGGGGCGGGCGTGCACACGTGATCGATCTCGGGCTCGCGTGTCCGGTGTACACGGCGCGGATCGAGGGTGGAACGCCGCGGTATCTGGCGCGTGGAGATGCGGATCTTGGGGACGCGCGCGCGCGCGATCTCGTGGCGTTCGGCGCGCTGCTCGCGGAGCTCGTGGACGATGCGGTGGCAGCGTCGGAGCATCCGATCGAAGCGGCACGCGCGGCGCGCCTGCCCGAGCCGATCGCGCTGCTCTGCGCGGCGTTGCTCTCGCCGAGCCCGGGCGCGCGTCCGCCGGCTTCGTGGGTCGCGGAGACGGCGCGGGCGGCGCTCGCGGCGCGGGATGCAGGTTCGGGTCGCGAGCGGGAAGAGCGCGGCGAGCGCGATGCGCGGCGCGTGCGTGCGGCGTATCTGTCGGCGCGACGCGACGAGCTCGCGACGCGATCTTCCGCAGGCACAGGGACGGCGCCGTGGCTCGGCGATGCGCTGGCGTGGGCGCGCCGCGCGCGATCGTTCGTCGACGAGGAGACTTCGCTCACGCAGGACGCGGGCGCGGCTGAGATCGGTCCGCTCGGTCCGGAAGGGATCGCGCGGTGGATGACGTCGCTCGTCGGGAGCCCGGCGGCGGCGTGGCCGACGGGGCCGCTCGGGAAGATCGGAGAAGCGTCGCTCGCGGCAGCGCTCGTGGATCTCGCGCGAAAGCTGCCGCCCGCGGCATGGACCTTCGCGGACGTGGAAGGCGCCGCGCTCGGACGAACGCCCACGACGACGACACCCGAGCGTCCGACGTCGGCGCCGTTCGACATCGAGGAGGTGGCGCGGCTGTCGATCGCGATCGCCGCCGTGCCGCCGGATCCGATGGCGATCGAGCGCGTGGAGCGAGGGGAGAACGTGCCCGCATCGCTGCTCGTGGCAGCCGCGGATGCGCTGCGTCTGTCGGGCGAGCTCGGGCGCGCGAGGAGCCTCGCGCTGCGAGCGCGGGAGCGTCGCGCAAAGGGGGCGGATGCGCTCGCGGCGGAGATATTGCGGCGGGCAGGCGAGCTCGGTGCGGCGCGGGAGATCGCGGCGGAGGCGGATCGACGCGGCGAGGATCCGGACGGGAAAGCGCGCGCGATCCTGGCGCGGATCGCGTTCGACGAGCGGCGCTACGAGGAGGCCGATGCGCTCGTGCAGGGCGCGACGAGCGTGCCCGCGTACGAGGTCGCGGCGCTCGTCGCGGCGACGAAGGGGGATACGGAGCGAGCGCTCGCCGCGATCACGCGCGGCGAGGCGATCGCACGTCGCGCCGAGGAGCACGCGCGGATCGCGGCGCTGCGGGGATACGTGGAGCATGGAGGCGATCCGGCGCGCACACGGAGCGCGTTCGCCGCGGCGGTCGAGCATGCGACACGGGCTGGCGCCGTGGTCGAGGAGGCGACGTACCGAACGGGCGAGGCGGCGGCCGCGGTGGATCTCGGCGATCTCGGCGGCGCGATCGCCACGGCGCGGCGCGCGGCCCTGCTCTGGGAGCACCTCGGCCGGCCGGCGCTCGCGGCCCGCGCGCTCCTCGCACGCGCGGCGGCACATGCAACGGCGGGCGTCGCGCACGAGGCAGAACGTGTCGCGCGGGAAGCGATCGCGCGGGCACGGGAAGGCCGTGACACGCGGGCAGAGGCGTATGCGCTCTGGGCCATCGCGGACGTGTCGACGCGTGGCGCCGCCGAGGGACGACGCGCCGCCGAGCAAGCTCGAGCGCTGCTCGCGGATGCGAGCGGAGACGACAAGTTACGCGCCTCCGCGCGCATGTTGCGTCACGCGGACGCGGCGATCGATCTGGAGACGTGCCTCGAGCTCGATCGTCTCGCGGACACGCCGAGCCTCACCGCGGGCGCGCGGCTCGACTGGTGGCGCGCGCGCGCCGAGGTGCTGCTCGTGGCCTCGGGCGAGCTCGAAACGCGCACCGCGGAGCACGTGCTCGGCGCGATCGTCGCGCTCTCGGATGCGCGCGCGCCCGTGTCGGCACGAGGCCCCTCGATCGCGGCTGGGTATGCACTCGCGGCGCGGCTCGGTCGGGGCGACGTCGCCGTCCGGCTCCTCTCGTCCCTCGGCGACGTCGCGCGTGATCTGCTCTCGCGTGCCTCTCCCGAGCTCGCGCCCTCGATCCGCGCGCTCCCGTGGATCGCGCAGGCCGCGGCCGCGCCGCAGGAAGGCATGCGCGCGGAGCAGGCGCGGGAGCTCGAACAGCTCATCGTCTCGCTGAGTGATCGCGAGCGGCTCCGCTCGCTGCTCGATCGTGTGGTCGACGCGCTCGTGCTCTGGACGGGCGTCGAGCGGGGCTTGCTCCTCCTGCGCGCGCCGGACGGCCGCCTCGTCGCGCGCGCGGCGCGTAACCTCGCGCGGGCCGATCTCCGCGACGAGCAGCTCTCGCTCTCGCAGACCCTCGCGCGGCGCGCGCTCGCGGCGCTGGAGCCCGTCGTCGCCGTGGACGCGGCCGGCGAGTTGCCTGCGGTGCACGTCAGCGTGCATGCCCTGAAGCTGCGGAGCGTGCTCGTCGTGCCGCTCGTCGCGCGCGGCGAGGCGCTCGGCGTGGTCTACCTCGATGATCGCGTGCGGCGCGGCGCGTTCGGTCCGCGCGAGCTCGCGTGGACCCGCACGGTCGCGACGATCGCGGCGCTGGCGATCGCGGACGCGCGGGATCAAGCGCTCCTGCGGCGAGCCGCGCGCAAGGCGAAACGGGCGAGCGCGGCGCTCGAGGAGACGCTGGCGAAGCGAGAGGCCGCGCTCGACGTGGCCGAACGCGAGCTCAACCGGACCCGAGGCACACGCGAGACCCGCTTCGAGTACGACTCCATCGTCGGCGACAGCGAGCCCGTCCGCGCGATGTTGCGGCTCGTGGATCGTGTCACGACCGCCGACGTTCCCGTCCTCATCCATGGCGAATCGGGCAGCGGCAAGGAGCTCGTCGCGCGCGCGATCCACGACAACGGCCCCCGCGCGGGGCGCCCGTTCGTGGGCGAGAACTGCGGCGCGATCCCGGAAGGCCTCCTCGAATCGACGCTCTTCGGCCACGTGCGTGGCGCGTTCACCGGCGCCGACAGACCCCGCTCCGGCCTCTTCGAAGCGGCCGATCGCGGCACGCTCTTCCTCGACGAGATCGGCGAGATGAGCCTCGGCATGCAGGCCAAGCTCCTGCGTGTCCTTCAGGACGGCATGGTCCGACCGCTCGGCACCGAACGCGCGCGCAAGGTCGACGTGCGTATCGTCGCCGCGACCCACCGCGACCTCGACGCCATGGTCCGTGCGCGCACGTTCCGCGAGGATCTCTACTACCGCCTCAACATCATCACGATCCGGATCCCGCCGCTCCGCGAGCGCGCGAGCGACGTCCCGCTCCTCGTGAAGCACATGCTCGCGAAGTACGACCGCTCCGAGGTGCGCGTCACGCGCGCGGCGATGGATCGGCTCATGGCGTTCCCCTGGCCCGGCAACATCCGCCAGCTCGAAAACGAGGTCCGCCGCGCGCTCTTGCTCTGCGACGGCATCATCGAGCGCGAGCACCTCTCGCCCGACATCGCGAACGTCGCCCCGCCCGTCCCCGTGGATCTCGGCTTGCGCGTGCGCCCGCGTGTCGACGCCCTCGAAGCGCAGCTCGTGCGCGAGGCGCTCGAACGCACGAAAGGCAACCAGACCCAGGCCGCGAAGCTCCTCGGCCTCTCGCGCTTCGGCCTGCAGAAGATGATGAAGCGGCTCTCGGTCTCGTTTTGATCAGAGCAGCGACCTGATCGTTGCTCTGCGAGATCGCGCAGCGAGCTCGCCTCGGGGGCTGAATCGGCCGGGCTTTGCCCGGTCGAGAGGGGGACGCGAGGCGTCCCCCTTGGGACGAGCGCTTCACTTCAAGAGGAGCCGCGCGTCCCGCACGATCCCCGTGATCCCCGCCTCGTCCGCATCGTAAAAGCCGCGGATCTTGCCTTCACCGTCGACGAGCACGAGGCGCTCGCCGTGGAAGATCTCGAGGATGCCCTCGCTCGTCTCCTTCTTGCCCATCGCGATCTTGAAGCCGCGCAGCACCACGGTCTCCACCTCGCCGAGCGGACCCGTGAGAAACGTCCAGCGCGCGTCGTCGGCGCCGTACTTGCGACCGTAGGCGGCGAGCACCTCGGGCGTGTCGTTCTCCGGATCGACCGTGAACGTCACGAGGTGGAGCTTGTCGCCGAGATCCTCCGTGCGCTTCTGCACCTCGACCATGCGCTTCGTGAGGCGTGGACACACGCTCGGGCAACTCGTGAACACGAAGTCCGCGATGTACGGCTTGCCCCGCAGATCGGCCGCTCCGAAGGGTTTTCCGTGGTGATCGGTGAGCGTGTACGCGGGCAGCTCGAGCACTGGCTTCGGTGCCGACGGGCGCGGCGTGATCACGATCCGCGTGATCAGCACCAGGACGAACACGATCCCGAAGACGAGCCACGGAAACCGCTTCGCGCGCGCGGGCGTGGGCGACGCCGCAGGTCGCGTGTCTTGCGGGGGTGCGGCCCCCGCGTCCGTTCCGCCCTCGCCTCTGGCCTCCACGCGCGACGTCACGACGTGCGGTGTAGGCGGCGCTCCGCGCACGGTCAAGGCGCGTGGGCCGCGGGCGCGAGCATCGGCGCGAGGTGGTAGAGCATGAGATACACGATGATCCCCGTGACCGAGACGTACGCCCAGATCGGGAACGTGATCTTCGCGAGCTTGCGGTGCGCCTCGAAGCGCCCTTGCCGGCCGAGCCGGAGCGTCACGATCACGAGCGGCAGCGCCGCCATCGCGAGCAGCGTGTGGGTCGAGAGGATCACGAGGTAGATCGTGCGGACGACCCCGACATCGGGGAACCGATGCGTCCCCGTGAGCGCGAAGCGCGCCACGTAGCTCACGAGGAAGACGCCCGACGCGATGAACGCGCCCTGCATTCTCCGCCGGTGCGCCTCGATGTTTCGCTGCTTGATCGCGATGAAGCCGGCGAAGAGCAGCGTCGCGCTGGTCGCGTTGAGTAGCGCGTTCAGCGGCGCGAGGAGACGACCGATGCTTTCAGCGCTCATCGGGGGTGCTCACGCGCCGACGAGCAGCGCGGCTTGCAGCAGCATCAGGTACACGATGGAGATCGCGAAGAGCCTGCGCGCCCATCGTGTCCCGAGCACCGTCGGGCGTAGCCCCCACGCGCCGAAGCCGAGGAAGCCGAGGCCGAGCAGCGCGGCCGAGGCGAGATACACGGGTCCGGCGACGCCCATCGGGACGAGCAGGAGCGAGACCAGCACGAGCGCGAGGAGATACCCGACGATGTGGTTGCGCGTGTGGCGATCCCCGCGCTCGATCGGCATCACCTTGAGACCAGCGCGCTGGTAGTCGCGGCTGCGGAACATCGAGATCGCCAGGAAATGCGGTACTTGCCACAGGAACAGGATGCCGAAGAGCGCCGCGCCGGGGCCGTCGATGCGATCGGTCACCGTCGTCCAGCCGAGCAGCGGCGGGATCGCCCCGGGCACCGAACCGATGAGCAGCGAAAGCGTCGTCTTTCGCTTCAGCGGCGTGTAGATGAGCACGTACGAGAACAACGCGAACGCCCCGAGCAGCGTCGTCGTCATGTTCACCGCGAGACCGAACAAGACGAGCGAGAGCGCCGAGATCGCGAGGCCGAACCAGAGCGCGAGCTTCGGCGAGATCCGGCCCGCGGGCAGCGGTCGGTTCTTCGTCCGGGCCATGAACCCGTCCGTGTCGCGCTCCAGGTACATGTTCAGCGTGTTCGCGCCGCCGACGACGAGAATCGTCGCGAGCAGCGAGAGCATGACAACACCCGGAGACACCCCGGCGAGCCCTTGCTCGCGCGCGTACCGGTTCGCGACCCAGGCCCCGCCCAGCATCGTCGCGACCACGATGACCGTGACGCGAGGCTTGGTCAGCGCGACGAGATCGCGCGCCACAGCCCCGAACGAACGCTCGTGTTGCTCGTACCCCGAATCACGGCGGTTCACGTGCACGTCGCCGAGCGGCTCCGCGGGGATCGTCATGCGCGCACCTCGATAGCAGATGCAGCACCCGGGGGCACGTGTGTGAGGCCAGGAAACACGGCAGCAGCAGCAGCGACCATACAGGACGACGTCATGAAGCGGGGGGAGCCTAGCGCGGGGGCGCTTTGCGCGGGAGGAAAGCCCAGCGCGATCGTGGGGTCAACCCGGGTTCGAGACAACGGGGTCGGGCCTACCAAAGTCCCTGGAGCTCGCCCTGATTTTCGGGCGGCTCCGACTCGGTGCCGTCGAACGAGAAGGCGACCTCGAGCGTCTGCCCGTCGGTCACCGTCACCTCTTGCGTCTTCACGCCGTACCGGGCGTGAAACGCCTCGAGCTTGTACTTCCCGGCCGGCACGCGATCGATGCGGAACGCTCCATCCGCGCCGCTTACCGCGAAGAACGGATGATCGGTGACCACGACGAAGCTCCGCATCCACGGGTGGATGTCGCATCCGAACCGTACGATGCCGGAGGGCGGCAAGCGCTTCGCGATCGGCGGCGATCCCATCGCCGTCGCATCGTTGAAGACCGTCTCGGCGCCCAGGTACGTGTGCACGTTGTGCAGCGTCCGGTCGCTGTTCTTCACGACGACCTCCTGCCCGCTGAGGACGCCCTGGATCCGCGGCACGTACATGCAGTCGAGCTGATCCACGGTCGCGGCCGGCGGCACGTCGTAGCGCCCGTCAAAACTCTTCGGCGCGATGCGGACGAGCACGTCCTTCAGCTTGCCCCCCTGGACGATCACGGCGTCGTGGACGAGCTGTTTGTCCTTGCAGACGTCGGTCGCCTGCGCGCGCTTCGCGGGCACCTTCATCTCGGGCGGCTGTCCCGTGAAGCGCACCTCGCCGCGCAGCGTGGCGCTGCCGAGCTTGCCCGCCGGCGCGGCACTCGCCGCCGCGGACGCCGCGGGCGAGGGCGAGCTCCCCGTCTCCTTCTGGTTCTGGCAGCCCGCCGCGAGGGCGACGAGCATCACGACCGAAGGGACGATCCAGGCTGTTCGATGTGACGTCATGTTCGCGATGCGCCCCGGGAGGGCCCGATCGAGCGCTCCCCGCGTCCTAGTGAACGCTTCGCGGCACGTCAACGGAGCGCGCGGGTTCGTCTCGCCAGATCGTGAGAAAACCGAACCCCTCAGCCCGGACGCGCGCCCTTCGCCTCGCCCGTCCCCGGGCCCTCGCCCGGCGTCGACTCCGCACGCGAGATCGCCGCCCAGAGCCCCCGGTGATCCCGCGATGCGAGCACCGTCGCGAGCGACGCGAGCACGAGCGCGAGCGCGCAGAGCGGCACGTCCGGCGCGCCCCGCGCCACGAGGAGGAGCGCGATCGCCCCCGAGAGCGCCGGCGTCAGCGTGCGCGTCGCGAGCGCCGCGACCGCGATCGCAGGCGCCGCGAACGCGACGAACGTGGCGATCACGGGCGAAGCAAACGGCTCGGGCCGCAAGACCAGATTTTTCGCGGCACGCGCGAGCAGCACGCTCACCGCGGCCGCCTCGTCGGACGTGCCCGCGAGCGCTTGCCGCGTGGCGAACAGCGCGACCGCGAGCGCCGCGACCGTCGCCGGGCTCGTGAGCTTCTTCCCGCGCGACGCGACGAACCCCACGGCCACGGCCATCGCCGCGCCGTCGAGCAAAAGGCCCACCGTCGACACGCCGCGCGCGATCCGCGCGAGCGCCTCCGGCGCGACGCCGTCACGCATCACGATGAGCACCGACGCGACCCGCGAGAGCCCACCGAGCCCGAGCAGCCCCAGCATCACCGCCGTCGCCCGCGCGAACGGCGTCCGCATCGTGTCCCACGCCGCGAGCAGCGCGAGCACGCACGCGACACCGCCGACCAGCACGAGCGAAGCTTCCGGCACGCGCGACGCCGACGCCGAGAGCGTCACGAGCACGACGAGCCCGCTCGCGAACACGGCGCCGAAACGCACCACCGCTGGCAAACCCGCGCGCAGCGCCGACAGCCCGAGCGCCATGGCGCCCACGGTCGCGAGGATCAGGAAGAACTGCGACATCGCCGCGCCCGCGAGCTCGAGGTAGTCGCCCGTCCTGCCGAGGCCGACGGCCAGGCCTCGCACCGAGGGGCCGAACGCACGTCCGAGCAGCATCGCGAGCACCCCGAACACCGCGAGCGGCCGGACGAACCCGAGCACACCGAAGCTCGTCGGGGGCTGCTCACGTGACGCGGGCGGGGCGGATCGGGGCGCTTCGGACGCTTCGGGCGCTTCGGTGCTTTCGCCTTCCGTGCTCATCGGGGTCGGGCTCGTCGCAAGCGGCTCCCTGCAAGGCGCAGGCTCACGCATCGCTCCAGTCGCGGAGGTGGACCGTGTCGTCGAAGAACGCCGAGGCGGCTGAGGCGTCGATCAGGTCCTGCATGCGATGCCCCCCGAATTCTTCGAAAATCCGGTCGTCGTACTCGTCGGCGATGACCGACATGTCGCGCAGCGCGGCGAGGATTTCGTCCGGATCGAGCGTCTCGCCGCCGAGCAGCGTGTGCACGAGGACCACACACGCGCCCTGCGGAACGTAACCGAAGGCCCCGAACCGGAGGCGCGCGTTCATGCGCAGGAGCTTCATCGCGAGGTCGGGCGTCATCTCGACCCCGCGGACGAGCTGAGCCACGAATCGCACGACGGCGCGGTCGGGCTCCCACGGGATGATCTGGATGTAGATGTACGCCGTCCCCTGTCGGACCACGTAGAAGCGCGGCTCGACACGGACGAAAGCCGGCGAGTCCGCGAGCGTTTGCTCGATCCGCGCGATGCTCACGCGAGCGGCGGATGCAGCGTCCTTGGACATCGTGGGGCGATGCTACCAGCTTCGGGGCGGGCCGTCTCGCGTTGTCCTAGACAAACCTGCCATCCTTCAATCGTCGAGGTTGTTGCACAGGCTCCTGCGCGAATCGTTGCATCGAGCACCGCGGCCTTTGCACCAGAGGTCCAGGGCTGCGCCCTGGTCGGGTCCGGGGTGAAACCCCGGCGCTGCGCTGTCGAGCCACCTCAGCGGGTCGGAACAGGGAGGAGCGGCGGTGGGCCACGTCGCTCATCCGAGGGCGTGAGCGTCGGCGCACGCGGCGGACCGACCGGCGAGACGCCGCTTCCGCCCTTCGGGTCGGGCAGGAGATACGGATAGGCGTTGCGCGTGCTGCACGCGTCCACCGGATCGCGGTGGAACTCCCAGTGCAGATAGACCCGGCCGTCGTGCGACACGATCGCGTCGGGCGCTTTTCCGAACGGCGAGGCGCGGTTCATCGAGTTCAGCGCCACGATGTCGAAGGCCGTCATCCCGCTCGCCTTCGTCACGCCCATCTTCACGATCTTTCCCTCGTCCTTGCTCAGCACGATCTCAAGGTGCGTGACGAGGTTCTTGTTGAACGTGTGCTCCTGCGGGAGGTTGTCGAGCGACGCGAGGAACTCCTCGGCGAAGATCGGGTGCAGGCGGTTGTGGATCGTGTTCAGGTACGCCGCGAACGCGGACTGCGCGGCGTTCAGCGCCGTCTGGTTTCCGACCTTCACCGTCGGCTCGTAGTTCTCGATCGCCGCCTTGTACTTGCCGAAGTTGTTCTTCTCCCACTTGCCGCGGTGCGCGCTGCGCCGCGCCGCACCGTCCGCCGCGCGCTCGGCCTCGAGTTTTTCCCGACCGACCGAAGCCTCGAAGCCCGCGTGCGACAGATTCAGGTTCGGCCCACCCGCGATCCCGGGCGCGCCGAGGCCCACGGAGCCGACCTTCACCGGGCTCTGATAAGGCGCCGGTTGCCGCTTCTTTCCGGCCTTGCGGCTCTTGCCGTCGCCGCCGGGGTTTGCCGGATCCATCGTGAACCCGCCTGCGCCCACGCCCGCGACAACCTCGGGTGACGCGGGGCCCGCGCCGCCGGGGCTCGCAGGCGGAGCTGCGGGCGTCTTCGGCGCATTCGCGCCTCCACCGGTCGTTCCACCAGGCGCCATCGGTGGCGGCGAGGCCTTCGCGATCGCGGCCGCGGGCGGCGCGGGCTTGGCCGTGTGGTGGTGCTCGGCGCTCTCGCTGCGATCCTTCGACTCGCCGGGCGCCTTGTTCGAGCCGGCTTTCTCCTCGCTCTCGGCGACCTTCTCGTGGTCGTCGTTCCCCTCGCCCGAGGTTGCGGGCTTCTTCATCTCGCCCGCGTTCGGATTCGCGTGATCCTGATCATGGGACCTGAGGCGCGCGACCGTCTCTTCCTTCACGGTGTTCGCCTGATCCGCGATGCGGCTCGCGTCAGGATTGTCCTTCTGGTTCGGCTCGACGTGCTGGCGCACCGCGATGCGGCGATCCGGCTCGATCGGCTTCGGCGGCTCCTGCTTCGCGACGTCCTCCGGAGGCGGAGGAGGCGGCGGCGGTGGAGGCGGCGGAGGCGGCGGCGCCACGAGCGGAGGCGGCGGCGGGATCACCTTCGGCTCCTCCTTGGGAGGCTCGACCTTGGGCGGCTCGACCTTCGGCTCTTCCTTCTTCGGCGGAGGCGGCTTGATCTTGGGCGGCAACGGCTGCTCCGGCACCGCATCCGGATCCGGCTTTTCGTCGTCGTTCGTCTCGTCGGCCTTCTCCTCGGGCGGCTCGGCCTCCTGCGGCGAAGGCGTCGCGGGCGCATCGACGAGGACCTCGAACTCCGTGTCCTGCGGACGCAGCCCCTCGCGAACCGACTCGACGAGACTCCGGATTTGTGCGCGATCCTCGACGACCTGCGCGACCTCCACCGCACCGTTACCGCCCGCCCAGTGGACGACGATGGCTGCAGAGATCCAGAGCAGCAGGGGGATGTGGGCTTCGCGCGACATGCCGGTTCGTGAGGCTCCCGGGGCGGAAGGGGCAGATCGTGGGAACGAACCCAGCACCCACCCATTCGACGTGGCCGGGAGACTTCACCCGGCAAAACGACGAGTTACCCAGCGACGAAGTCCTGAGCGAAAGCTCACGACGGCCGCCGCTGAAAATCGAAACTAGCATCCGTGTCCGAGCCCAGCAACGACCGGGATGGCCGAAACGGGCCGTTCCGGGCGGGATCTTGGGCGGAGAACGGGACGCGTTCGTGAGCCTCGGCGCAAGGCACGGGCGGAAACCAGCGAAGAACGTCGTCCGCCCGCCCGTTCTCAGACCTTCGTGATCGCGTCCCAGTGGTCGGCGATCTCCTGGGCCGTCCACGCCGCGCCCTCGTCTTTGAACTTTCCCGCGCTTTGCACGACCTTGTACGCGAAGACCTGCGAGCCCGTGACGGCGAGGACGTGCCCCGTCCGATCCCCGCAAAGCTCGGAGCCCAGGAAGAGCGCCGCCGGCGCGATGTGCTCCGGCGTGAGCGACTCCATGCCGGCCTGGAACATCGGAAGATCCTCGGTCATGCGCGTCTTCGCCACCGGCGCGAGCGCGTTCACCGTGATGCGATGCTTCTGCAGCTCGATCGCCGCGGTCCGCGTAAAACCGTAAATGCCGGCCTTCGCGGCCGCGTAGTTCGATTGCCCGAAGTTGCCGAGCATGCCCGAGACGCTCGTCGTGTTGACGATGCGCCCGCCGCCGCCCTGCGCGACGAGCTGCTTCACCACGGCCTGCGTGACGAGGAACGTGCCCTTGAGGTGCACGGCGACGACGCTGTCCCACTGCTCCTCGTCGAGCTTGAGCAGCGTCTTGTCCCGCAGGATGCCCGCGTTGTTGACGAGCACGTCGATGCGGCCGAAGGCGTCGAGCGCGGTCTTCACGATGCCCGCCGCGCCCGCGGCCGTCGCCACCGAGTCGAAGTTCGCGACCGCGACGCCGCCCGCCGCCGTGATCTCGTCCACGACCTTTCGCGCCATGGCGTCGCTTCCGCCGGTTCCGTCGCGCGCGCCGCCGACGTCGTTGACGACCACCTTCGCGCCTTCCCGGGCGAAGAGAAGCGCCTCGGCGCGGCCGATTCCGCCGCCCGCGCCCGTGATGATTGCCACTTTGCCGTCGAGCAGACCCATCCCATGCCTCCTTCGAACCGCGTCCTTGTCGCGTCGTGGAGAATACCGCTTCTTGCCCTTCCCCCTAGGCCCGTGTAACGACGAGCCCGCGTGAACTCGCTTCAGACGAGAACGGAACGGCCCCCCGAGGGCCTGGCCCGCGGAATCGTGGTCGCGCCCAAGTGGGCCGTCGCCGCGCTCGGCGCTGCTGTGGTGCTGGGCGCGATCATCTACCTCGTCGTGCGCGTCCGTCGCGCCCGGAAGAACCTGAGAGCGCCTTGAACGGAGCGGACTCTTGAACACGCTGGTCCGTCGCGTCGTGGTGGTGATGCTGCTCGGCGTCGCCCTCTACGGCGGCCTCGTCCTCTACCGCGACGCGAACCTCATCGCCGCGCGCCTCGCGACGTACGCTTGGTCCACGTTCGGGATCGCCTGCGCCCTCGCGTTCGGGAACTACCTCCTGCGCTACTTCAAGTGGGAGTACTACCTCGCCCGGCTCGACATCCGCGGCGTGCCCAAGTTCGAGAGCCTGCTCGTGTTCCTGTCGGGGTTCGTCCTGACGGTCACACCCGGCAAGGTCGGCGAGGTCTTCAAGTCGCTGATCCTGTTCCAGCTCCGCAAGGTGCCGATCGAGCGCACCGCGCCGATCGTCATCGCCGAGCGCGTGACCGATCTCATCGGCGTGATCGCGATCATCGCCATCGGCAGCGCGAGCTTCCCCGGCGGCGCGATCTGGGCCGGCATCGGCGCAGTCACCGTGGTCGCGCTGCTCGTCTTCGTCTCGGTCCCCGCGGTGAGCGGCGCCGTCGTGCGGCTTCTCCCCAAACTCCCGGGGCCGCTCGGGCGCGTGGGCGGCAAGGTCGCGCCGAAGATCGAAGAGGCGCTCTCGGGCCTCCGCACGATCGTCTCGCCCGCGCAGCTCGTGTGGCCGACGCTGCTCTCGATCGGCGCGTGGTCGCTCGAAGGTGTGGGGCTCTGGGTGATCCTGCGCGGCTTCGGTGAGCAGGCGTCGATGCCGCTCACGATGTTCTTCTACTCGACGGCGACGCTCGCGGGCGCGCTCGTGCCGGTCCCGGGTGGGCTCGGCGTGACGGAAAAACTGCTCGAAGAGCAGATGTCGCGGCTCGGCGGCGTGGAGGCGGCGACGTCGACGGCGGCCATGATCCTCGTGCGGTTTGCCACGTTGTGGTTTGCCGTCGCCGTCGGGTTCGCGGCGCTCGGGCTGCTCCGCGCCAAACATGGCGCGGCCGTTCTCGGCGGGCAGCCCGTGCCGGAAGGGTCCGGAGATCAACGGAATCTCTTGACAGAACGCACGCCTTGACGGTCGGCTACGCGGAGCCATGGCGACCATCGAACGAGGGATCGGGCTGGTACAGCGCGTCATCGAGGAGCTCTCGAAGCGCCCGGAGGGAGCGGGCGTGGTCGGCGCGAGCTCGAGCGCGCTCGACGCCCTCGAGTCCAAGCTGATGGTGGAGCTGCCGCCGACCCTGCGAACGTTCCTCGCCTACGACTTCACGTTCGCGAGCTTCGGCAAGCGCTTCAAGGGCCGGCACCGCTTCGGCACCGATCCACGCGCACCGCAGCCGAAGATGAGCTCGGTCCGCAAGCTCGCCGAGGCGATGGTCGAGCTCGGATGGACCGACTCGCGCATCCGCGGCAAGGTCGTGCGTCTGCCGAACAAGCCAGGGCAGCCCTGGAACGCGCTCTACCTCGGCGAGGCGCGGCGCGACGGCGAGCTCGTGATCCTCGGCCTCGAGAACGACGAGACGAACGTGCGCGTCTTCCCGCGGTACACGGCCTTCGACCTCTACCTCGCGCACCAGCTCGGCGTGCTCAAGCTGCGCCAGAGCGCGATGCTCGACGACCTCGACTCGCACCTCGCGCACAACCCGGAGCTCGTCTCGCGCGAAGAGGACGAGGACGAGAGCACGGACTACTGATTCGCGGTCCGTGATGCGACGCGCGCCCGAGCCCCTCGTCACCTCGTCGTTCGAAGCGAGCGCGACCGATCCGCGCGACCGCCTCGACAAGCTCGTCGTGCGCCTGCTGGAGAAATCAGGCACGGCCGCATCACGCGCCGCGGTGCAGCGCTGGATCGAGAACGGGCGCGTGCTCGTCGACGGCAAGCCGGGCCGCGCGTCGATGGCCGTCGCCGCGGGCGCGCGGATCGACGTGACCCCGGAGCCGCCGGAGCCTTCTCGCGCGGAGCCGGACGCGTCGATCCCGCTCGCCGTGGTGTACGAGGACGCGCACCTCGTCGTCATCGACAAGCCCGCGGGGCTCGTGGTGCATCCGGCGAAGGGGCACGCGAGCGGGACCCTGGTCAACGCGCTGCTCGGCCGCGGCGGCTTCGAACGTGCGGGCGCCGATCCGCGGGATCCCGAGGGGCACTTGCGGCCCGGGATCGTGCATCGGCTCGACAAGGACACGAGTGGTCTGCTCGTCGTGGCGAAGGATGCGGAGACACGCGAGGCGCTGAAGGCGTGCTTCGCGAAGCACGACATCGAACGCGAATACGTGGCCGTCGTCGTGGGCGAGGCGAAGGAGGCGACCTTCGAGACGCTGCACGGCCGGCATCCGACGGATCGGCTGCGGTTCACGACGCACGTGCAGGAGGGCAAGCGCGCGGTGACGCGCGTGCACGTGCTCGAACGGCTCGGACCGGCGACGCTCGTCGCGTGCCGTCTGGAGACGGGGCGCACGCATCAGATCCGCGTGCACCTGTCGGAGCGGGGGAAGACGCCGATCCTCGGCGATGCTCTGTACGGGAAGCCGCCCCGGGATCCGGGGCTCCGCGCGATCGCGGAGTCGCTCGGGCGTCAGGCGCTGCATGCGCGGGTGCTCGGCTTCGAGCACCCGGCGACGGGCAACCGTCTGCACTTCGAAAGCCCGATCCCCGCGGACATGGCCCGCGTGATCGAGGCGCTGCGGCGAGCCTGCTGAGAAGGGGCGTTGCCCCTTCACCCCACCAGGGGCTGTCCGCCCCTGGACCCGGACCAGGCACGGCCTGGACCGAAGGTGGATGAACTGCGCAATGCGCAGTTCATCCAGGCCGAGCAAGCCGCGTTGCTACCAGATCTTCGACTTCACGTGCCCCTTCGACTTCACGAGGATGTCGACGATGGCGCGGTCGTAGAAATTCTTGGCGTAGAGGTCGGGGGAGACGCGGCTCTTGTAGAGGGCGCGCCCCTCCTCGATCTCCTCGGCGAGGACGGTGAAGAGATCGTCGTTCTGGATCCCTTGGACGATCTTCTCTTCGTTGTAGAGCGAGAGGTCGCTCGCAATGGCGCGCGCCAAACGGCGTGCGGCCTCCTCGGTCTCGATCAGGGGCATCGGGTCGTCTCCTCCGAACCTCGAACAGCGGACTCCAGCTAGAGCCCTCAGGCGCAAGAATGCTCGGGTTCGCGGAGCGTGTCAAAGTCGCGGTGATCGGGCTGCCGGAGGCGAACCCGGAGAGGCCTCTGGACGGCACAGAAGCGTGCGGGATCGCACAGGGATGGGCGTCTGCAGCGCGCAGAGGTGCATCGGGGGTTGATCTGCGGGGGTTCGGGGCTCTGCGGAGCGACGCGTCGTTGGGGTTCGAGGCGGATCGGCGCGGCGCGGAGGAGTGTCCATGCGTGCACGGCAGGACGACTGCTCGGCGCAGAAGGGGATCCCGGCGCGGTGGGGAGGGGTTCTGCATGCGGCGGAGGTGCTCGCGAGCGCGATGTCCACGGTTCTGATCAAGACAGGGCCGTATCCGTTCCTGCTCGGGTGGTGTCCTGCCCTTGTCAGACGGAACCCTCATGGTTAGCCCTTCCGGTTCTGGAGGCGCACATGGCGGATCGGTACATCGACGACGGCGAGGTCAGCGAATACGGCAGGCATTTCGTGACGGAGGCGAAGAAGCTCGTCGGGGCTTCGGAGCTCGTGGACGTCGCGAAGCTGATCGCGCGGGTGCTCGGCGCGGTGGAGGCGGTGGAGACGGAGCTCGCGAAGGTGAGGAGCCAGCGGAGCGAGGTGCGCACGGAGCGCGGGGGGACGGGCGAGGCAGAGGAGGCCGTGCGCGACGTGGTGACGCGGTTCCATGCGTATCTGCGATCGCTACCGAAGGGGACGAGCTTCGATTTCGAGGCGTTTTACCCGGGGAAAAACCTGGGTGAGGTCGCGGCGCTGAAGCCGGCGGATTTGGTCACCAAGGCGGCGGACGTGCTGCGAGGGTTCGACGTCGCGCGGAACGCAGGGCTCGATGCGTTCGTGCCGTGGAAGCAGGAGATCGCCGGGGCACGCTCCGCGCTCGACGCGTCGCTGTCGGGCAAGAGCGGGGCGGCGAATCGGTCGGTGACGACGACGGCGGGGCTCGCGGCAGCGCGGGCTCACTTTCTGAAGACGTACAACCAGGTGGCGAAGCCGATCGTGCGCGGGGTTTTGAATGAGCTCGGGCGGGGGGAGGAGGTTCGGCTGTTCTTCAAGGATTTGACAGTGCAGGAGGGGCGGGGGCGCGGGGGGAACGGGGAGGAGGAGCAGCCGTGAGCCAAGTGGACGACCGAACGAGAAGAACTCGACGCCGCCCCGGGCTGACGGCGCCGCCCGCCCCCGTGCCCGGCGTGCCCGAGCCGTGCTACCTTTGTCCCATGTCCACGCAAGAGCTGCTCGCCTACGTCCTGAAGCTCCCTCGCGAAGAGCGGGTGCAGGTCGCGGAGGCGCTTCTCCTCAGCCTGGAAATCCTCGACGAAGAGGAAGTCGCGGCGACGTGGGCGCCCGAGCTGGAGCGCCGTTCGCGAAAGGTCGCAGAGGGGAAGGTCCAGACCATCGCGTGGGGAGACGCGCGGACGGAACTCCTCACCGAGCTTGCGGAGCGTCGTGCGCGTCGAGCTGCTTTCTGAAGCACGTAGCGAGCTTCAGGCAGCAGCCCACTGGTACGACGAGCAGCAACCCGGGCTCGGGGACGAGTTCGTCGGCGCAGTCTCGCGGGTGATCGAAAGCGTGCGTAAAACCCCCGCGGCGTTTCCGGTTTGGCCCGGCACGGAAGGCGGTCCCACGCTCATTCGAAGAGCCCTCGTCGATCGGTTTCCTTACGCGGTCGCGTTCGAGGTTCACGCCGAGTGCGTGCTCGTGCTCGGCATCCCCCACACGCGGCGGCACCCCCTGTATTGGTTCAAGCGCGCGTTCTAGTCCGCGCGAACACGAGCCCCGCCATCCCCGCAATCAGCGGAAACGTCACGAGCCCGTAGCGTCCCGCGCCGAAAAAAACCGCATGCGTGAGCAGGGTCGCGCCGAGGACGGTCACCGCAGCGGCAGGCAGGACGGGGCCGCGGAGCAGGGAGCGGCCGCCGAGCAGCGCCGCCACGACCAGGGCCGCGTAGGCGACCCACGCGTGCACCTGGAACAAGAACACGAGCCCGAGGCCCACGACGGCGAGCGTGGCGATGCGGCGGGCGCGGCTTGCCGACGTCGAGAGCGCGAGGCCGACGAGCGCGAGGGCGAGGACGCCGCGCTCGTAGAGCGTCTCGGCCACGCCGAGACCGAACTTGCAGCGCTCGCCGCAGGCCGCGCCGTTCGATTCGTGGAGGTACCAGCCGGCGGCGCCGCAGTAGTCGAAGGTCGCGGCGAGTTTTCGCGGGACGAGCGAGAGCCACGCGCCCGGGTGCTCGGTGATGTAGAGCGTGGCCGCGCGGCCGAAGCAGGCGTCCTTGCCCGCTTCGTCCCAGACCTCGCGGCACGCGTCGGGGACCTTGATCGGCGACCACGCGCCGGTCGACGCGGGATCTGCGCCGATGAGCAGGTTCCAGCCGCCGTTGACGCTGACGAGCGCGCAGCGGTTCATGCGCTCGCAATTGCGGATCGTCCACGGCGCGCACACGGCGAGAGCCGCAGCTGTCGCGAGCGCGCCGAAGCCGAGCGTGAGCGCACGCGCACGAGGTCCCGTGAGCGGCGCGACCGCAACGAGCGCGAAGAGCGGCGCGAAGACGAGGCTCTGGGGGCGAACGAGCGTCGCGAGGCCAACGACGATGCCGAGGACAGCGGTGCGTGCCCCGATCGTACGTCGCGCGCCGAGAGGCACGGCGTCACGCACCCATGCGGCCGCCCACGCGGCGCACGCGACGAGCGAGGCCGTGACGCCCTCGCTCATGAGCGCAGGCGTGTACGCGACGAGGCCGGGATGCAGCGCGACGAGCAAGCCCGCCACGAGCGCCGGGCCCGGGGGAACCGCGCGCGCCGCGAGGCGATGGACGGCGACGGCCGCGAGCGCGCCGAGCAAGCCGTTGAGCGCCATCGCGACGCCCGGATGCGCGCCGAAGAGCGCGTACGCTCCACCAATGAGCGCGGGGTATCCGACGGGGTAATGCGCGGCGTACGTGACGACGCCGTCGGGCCAGAGCCACGTGTAGCCGAGGCCTGCGGCAACACGCTCGGCGATGCGGTGATAAAACGTGCCGTCCGCGGCCTCTGGAAAGCGCGACGCGGCCCAAGCGATGACGGCGAGCCGCGCGACGAGCGCGGCCGCGAGCACGATCCAGGTGTCCCGCGAGCGGGGCGCCGCGCGCTCGGACGTCACGCGACCGGGGGGCGTGGGAAACGCCCGAGCAGGCCCGCCCCGCGCAAGGCGGCGATCACCTCGCACGCAGGGAGGCCTACGACGTTGGAGTACGAACCTTCGATCCGCGCCACGGCAAAACTCCCGATGCCCTGGATCGCGTACGCGCCGGCCTTGTCGAGCCCTTCGCCGGTCGCGGCGTACGCCTTGATCTCGTCGGCGTCGAGCGCGCGGAAGAAGACGCGCGTGCGCACGGTCTCGGCGTGGACGGGGCGGGTGGGATCGGCGCCGGAGGCGATGGCGAAGCGGGTCCAGACTTCGTGCTCACGCCCCGCGAGGGCCGTGAGCATGGCCCGCGCTTCGGCGTCGTCCGCGGGCTTTCCGAGCGCTTTTTCGTCGAGGATCACCGACGTGTCGGCCACGAGCACCGCGCCCACGCCCACCGCGTGGGGCACCGCTCGGGCGAGCTTGTCCGCCACGATCCGCTCGAGGTAGGGCCCCGGCTCCTCCCCCGGCAGAAGCCGCTCGTCGATGTCGAGGGACACGACCCGGAGGGGCAGGCCGAGCGTCCCGAGGATCTCGCGGCGCCGCGGCGACGCCGAGCCCAGCAGCAAGGGGTGCGTTTCGTCGATCATGGCGGGTTCCGGGCCTTCGCGGCGCGCCTGTCCTACCACGGCTTCTTCGACATGGCAGGCTCGCCGCGTTTGCCGTTTTGACTCCGGACGGGAAAGGAGTAGACGTGCAGCGCGCCGTACGCCGGACGCGTCCGCCTCTCGCGGGCACGAAAGGCGCTGGGACCGGGCCCGGACCGACCTGCCATGACATTCCTTCCTGCCCAGAAGCCCCATCGCCTTCGCTTGCTCGGCTCGCTCCTCGCGGCCACCTCCGCCTTGACCTTCGCGCCCGACGCCGCGCACGCGCAGTGTGATCCGCGCGCCGAGATTTCAGGCTGCATCAACGCGGACAACCTCTGGGTGCACGCGGGCGCAGGGCCGTTCCTCTCGCTCGGCACGCCCGTGCTCGCGCCCTCCGGCAAGGCCTCGTTCGGGCTCGCACTCAGTTATCTCTCGCGGCCGATCGGCCTGCGCGTCGCGTCGCCGGATCCCGACGGGACCATCGTGCCCGTCGTCGACAACGCCGTGAACGCGACCTTCCTGTGGTCGCTCGGCGTGCACGATCGACTCGAGATCACGGCCGCCGTGCCGATCACGTTCTACCAGGACGGCACGGGCGCCGGCATCGCGACGGCAAGCGACGACGAGCTGCCCCGGAGCTCGATGCGCGACGTGCGCTTCGGCTTCGCCGCGTCGATCCTTCCTCGTCCTCGCTCGGGCAGCGCCGACGGCGCGAGCATCATCGGCCGCTTCGAGCTCGCCGTGCCCGCAGGTGATGCCCAGGCGTTCGCGAGCGGCCGGACGATCACGTGGTTCCCGTCGGTCCTCGCGTCGTACCGCCGCGGCCGCTTCGAGGCCGGTGTCGAGGCGAGCGCGCGCATCCGCGGCGAGTCGCGCCTGGTAAACGCGCGCGTCGGCTCGCAGCTCGGCGGCTCGCTCGGCGCGTCGTTCGACATCCTGCAAGACGGGTGGCTCACCGCGGCCGGCGAGGCGTTTGCCCTGTACAATTTCGCCACGCAGGCCCCGCCCGCGCGCACGGTCGATGAGCCCGAGAGCCCCGCGTTCGTGCCTGCGGAGTGGATCCTCTCGGCGACGACGGCGCCGATCCTCGGCGGCGACATGTCCTTCACGCTCTCCGGCGGCGGCCCGATCCCGTTCTCGTCCGAGGCCGCGGTCACCACGCCGCGCTTTCGCTTCGGCCTCGCCGCGCGTTACGCGCCCACGGGCCGTGACGTCGACAGCGACGGCGTGCTCGATCGCGACGACAAGTGCGTGAAGGTCGCCGAGGATCGCGACGGCTTCGAGGACGGCGACGGCTGCCCCGATCTCGACAACGACAAGGATCGCATCCCCGACACGCAGGATCGCTGCCGCGACGCGGCCGAGACGGTCGACGGCTTCAAGGACGACGACGGCTGCCCCGATCCCGACGACGACGAGGACGGCGTGCTCGACGAGGCCGATCAGTGCCGCAACGAGGCCGAGGACAAGGACGGCTTCCAGGACACGGACGGCTGCCCCGATCCCGACAACGACGGCGATGGGCTGCTCGACAAGGTCGATCGTTGCCCGAACGGCGCCGAGGACAAGGACGGCTTCAAGGACGACGACGGCTGCCCCGATCCCGACAACGATCTCGATCAGGTTCTCGACGCGGCCGATCAGTGCCCCGACGCGCGCGAGGATCTCGACGGCTTCCAGGACGACGACGGTTGCCCCGAGGTCGACAACGACGAGGACGGCGTCGCCGACAAGGCAGACAAGTGCCCGCTCCAGGCCGAGACGATCGACGGCAAGGACGACGCGGACGGCTGCCCCGAGGCGGGCGCGAAGTCGCTCGTGCGCTGGTCGGGTGATCGCATCATCGCGGAGACGCCCGTGCGGTTCGCCCCGGGCAAGGCGGATCTGGCCAAGCCGATGGAGGAGATGCTGCGGCAGATGGCGCAGCTCGCTCTCGGCCGCGCTCCGCTCGCCACCATCGTCATCGAGGGGTATGCCGACCGTGCCGGCGACGAGTCGCCGAAGGCCCTTTCGCTCGCCGAGAAGCGAGCGATCGTGGTGAAGGATGCGCTCGTGGCCGCCGGCCTGCCGGCGGATCGCATCACGGCGGCGACAGGAGATTCGGGGGAAAAGCGCGCTGCGACCGTGCCGCAGTTCGAGATCACGGTGCAGCGGGACAAACGAGGAAAGCGTCGATGAACGTCGTCGAATCGAAGGGTATTCGCCATCTCGTCGTGAGAGCCGAGAGCGGCGAGGAGCTGCCGCGCGCGCTCGCGCAGGCGCTCGATGAGGCCTCCGCCAGGGCCGGTCGGCTGTCGGGAACAGGTGTGCTCGACAGCGTCGAGCTCGCGAGCGTCGACGCGGACGGCGCGCGTGTGACGCGGCGGATCGACACGCCCGTGATGGCCGTCTCGATCACGGGCAACATCGCGCAGGACGGCGCGGCCGTGAGCGTGCGGCTCTACGCCACGCTCGTGCAGGAGAGCCCGTTCGGCCTGCAGACGGTCGCCGGCGAGATCCTCTCGGCGCGCGCCCTCTCGCTCGAGGTCTTCGCGACCGCGCTCGACGACGTCGCGCTCGTACGGCAGGGCGACGATCGCTCCTTTGCCGCTGCCGCCTCGTCGCAGGCGCAACCGCAGGCCCAGCCGCAACCGCAACCGCAAGCGCCCTCCCCTCCCCCGGCGCGCGCCGCGGCGCCTGCCCCGCGCATCACGCACCCGGAGCCGCCCCGCGCGCCCGCCCCGTTCCCTGCGGCCGCGCCCGCAGCGCCCGCCGAGCTCCCTTCGGCCCCGACGCCGCTCGCGCGTCCGATGCAGCACCGCGACGACGTGGAGGTCTACCCGGAGACCGGGGACCTCGTGAGCCACTTCCACTTCGGCGAGTGTGAGGTCATGAGCTCCGACGGCGAGCGCATCCGGCTGCGGCAGGAGAAGGACGGCCGCGTCCGCGAGGTCGCGCTCGGCATGCTCAAGATCGAGGCGCCGACGACCGATCCCGCCACGGGCAAGCGCCACTTCCGTTTGTCCCGCAAGCACTGACGCCCGGACAACCCCGGCGTCGAACGCCTACCACACGCGCTGCGGAATGTTGATCGAGTCGCCTGCCTGGAGCGGGACGTCGGGGATCGCGTTGTCGATGATGTCCTCGACGCTCACGATGGCGGCGCGCGTCTTGTCGCCGACCTGACGGCGGATCGTGACCTTGTCGCGGGCGGCCATCTGGTTGAAGCCGCCCGCGAGCGAGATCGCGCGGAGCAGCGTCATGCCGGGCTCGAAACGCAGCGAGCCCGCACGCTGCACCTCGCCGAGCACCTCGACGCGCTTGGAGTTGTACTCCTTCACGCTCACGCTCACGATCGGGTCGGTCAGGATCTCGTCGTCGACGAGCCGCTTGCGCACGGCCTCGGCGATCTGCTGCGGCTCGAGCCCGGCGACCTTGAGGCGCTTGATGTACGGCAGATCGACCGTGCCGTCGGGCGCGACCGTGAACGCCGTGGGCAGGTTGTCCTCGCGTACGATGCGCATCTCGAACACGTCGCCCACGCCTATGGTCGCGTTGCTCACGGGGGCTGGCAGATCCGCGGGGCGCGGACGCCCACCGCAGGCGACGAACATCGTGCCGATCGCGAGTGTCGCGAGGAGGTCGCGCCTCCGCATCACATGAGCCAGCGGGCGCCCAGGTAGGCCTCGAACTGCTGCCACTGGAGCTTGTCCTCGCCGATGCCGGGGATGGTGAGAGAGTTGTCGCTGATGCGCGAGTTGTAGCGCAGCGTCGTGTTGACGCCGAACGCGTCCTTGAAGCGATACTCGGCGAACCCCGAGGCGTCGATGCGGATGTCGGTCCAGGGGTTTTCCTGGATGCTCGGCGTGTTGATCGACGGGTTGACGAGCGCGGCGACGCCGGCGTCGACGATCACGACGAAACGGCCGCCGAAGAAATACGTGAGCTTCAGGTAGCCGCGATCGCGCTCGAAGAACGAGCCGATGTACGAGTCGTAGAAGTCACGCGTGAAACCGAGCGAGACGGACGAGAGCGTCGTGCTCGCGGCCTGCGGATCGGAGCTCGGGTTCGGCGTGAGGAAATAACGGAGCTCGGCCTGGCCGATGACGCTATCGAAGTCCTGGACGGTCTCTTCCGTCTCGGTGGAGCTCGGGTCGTAGAAGCTCGCGCCCCAGCCGGCCATGAGCAGCGCGCCGAAGTTTTTCGTGATGAGGCCGTTGTAGCCGATCTGCACACGGAGCGGCGTCGAGCCCGTTTTGTCGCTCGGATCGAGGTACTGAACGATGCCGATGCGAGCGTCGTAGAGGAGCGCGGAGCGTGGCAAGAAGCGCCAGCGGCCTCGCGTCTGGAAGGTGTGGTGGATGTTCGTCAGGCCGGTGAAGCGGTTCGACTCGAACACCGTGCCGGCGAAGTTGTAACCGATGCGCCAATCGAGCAGGCCGCTGCCCGGGTTCCAGACGAGCTCGGCACCCGCGTTCGGCGTGAAGCGGTTGTAGCTCTCGGAAAAATCCTCGCGGATGACGCCTTCCTGCGTGGGCTGGATGAGGCGTCCGACGCTCGCGTAGATCGATCCGGACCAGGGGCGCGAGGGCAGGATGTTCAGGCGCACGTCGAACAGGCCGCTCAGGTTGCGCTGCTCCCACATGCGCTCCTTGCCCTCGGTCGGGCCGGAGACGGGGAAAAACTCGTTGTAGGTGACCGAGAGCCCGCCGGAGAACTCGGCCGTGGGCGGCGCCTGCGTGGTGGAGCCGCCCTTGCGCTGCGGGCCGAGCGTCGAGAACGAGAACGACGGCGTCACGCGCAGGCGCATCGCGCCCACGGGCTCGCCCGCCGCGTCGCCCTCGCTCGCGCGCAGGAAGAAGTTCGAGTCGTAGCCGAACTCGAGGGCGACGCCCGGGTGCAGCTCGTAGTCGCCGACGCGGTAGCCCGGGCCCACGGTGAACCGGCGATCGGCAAGCCAGGGTTGGTCCTGACCGAACGCCGTGGCGGGCGCGAGGGTCGCGAAGGAGAGGGCCGCGATCAGGAGGCCACGGGTCTTCATGGGATCAGGTGAGGCTGAGGCGGTCCGGACCAACGCGTCACTTGATCACGCTCGCGGAGGGCGGCGGCTCCTGGACGATGATGGGAGGCGGGTAAAACGCCGGATCGTCGGGGATCCCAGGATCGATCTGCGTGACCGTCGACGTCTCGCCGAGGATGTCGGCGTCTTTCCCGATGCACTGGTTCGCCTCGGCCGTGAGCTGCTCGACGCGCTGCCGCAAGACGCCGAGGATCGTGAACTCGTGGGACGACAGATCCGCGTCGTCGCGCTTCACCGCGAGATCGAGCGACTGCCGGCGCTCGCGCGCGCTGCGCAGCGTCACGTCGATCTGGTTGAGTTTGTCGTTCAGGCAGAGCGTCTTCACCACGTCGCGCTGCGCCCGCGCCTCTTCGAGCAGGCGCCGCACGACGCTGCGCGCGCTCTCCATGCGAGCGAGGTACGTGTCCGTCTCCTGAAGCTGCTGCGCGGGCGTCAGCGTGACCTGACGCTGCAACCCCGCGTTCGTGTCGGGCGGCGCCGGAGGCGCGCCTTGCGCCTGCGCGGACGCGATGCCGGCCGCAACGAGCAGCGAAAGCGCGCAGAGCGCGCCGAAGCCGAGCATCCGTTCTCGCTGCATCGAAGTCCTCCGAAGGGCCAGACGGGGTCACTATAGAAGCGGGCGAGCGCACCTGTCAACGCGGGCAGGCGGAGAAACCCCGGGAAATCCAGCCGTTTGCGCGGCCGGTCCACGATGGTCTCTCGGGCATTCTGTTGCGGCGCGGGGGAGGAACATTCACGCGCCCTGGACGCGAGCAGGATCGAGGCGCGCGATTACTGGCTGACGAACGAAACCGGGATGACGACGGTCGCGCCGCCGCCCTCGGGGGGCGAGAACTGCGCGCTCTGCACGCGCGCCACGACGCAGGAAATGACGTCACCCGAGAGGCCGCCGCCGCCCGAGGGCGACGCGGAGAGGACCTCGCCGTTCGGGCCGATCTTCGCGGTGATGCGCACCGAGCCCTTCATCGTCGGGTCGGCCTGCAGGCCGCGGTTGTAACAACGGCGGAAGCCCGCGGCCATGCCGGCCACGACGGACGAGGCGTTCGCGACGTTACCGCCGGAGACCGCTGCGCCGCCGACGTTCGCGCTGCCCGTCGGCCCCTTCACCGTCTTCGCCGCGCCCTGCGAGCTCGCCGCGGTTGCCGCCTGCGTGTCGCCGATGTTCGCGAGGCCGCCGCCGCCGGCCGCGCCGGGGCGAACGGTGCCGCCGCCCGCGTTGCCCAGGTTCAAGCCCGCGATGCCGCCGAGGCCCGCGCCCGCGCCCGAGGCGGCCGCGTTGTCAAGCAGGCCGAGCGGGACGTCGCCACGATCGAGCACGCCGGCCGTCGCGTTGCCCGAGGCGTTCAGGGCGCCGAGCATCTGCATGTCGAGCTGGTTCAGCTCGTTGGCGATCGCCGCCGCGCGCGTGTCGCTGATCTTGCCGCCGCCCGCGCCCTTCGCTGCGGACGCGCCTGCCGAAGGCTTCGGCGCCTCGGCCGGCGCGGTCGAGGCCGGCGTGGGCTGCGTGTCGGTCTCCTTCGGCTGCTCGACCGGCGGCGGCGGGGGCAAGCTGCGCACGGTCTCGAGGATCTGCGCGACGTCGACCTCGTCGTTGACGAGCGGATCCATCCAGTCCGAGTAGATGGTGCCGACGGCGCCGAAGTGCAGGAGGAACGAGAACGCCGCGATGATCGTGGTGGTCCAGTCGATCGACTGGACGAATCCGCCGCGCACCGAGGCGGGGAGCTGCGGCTTCGGCTGGGGCGGCGGCGCAGCGACGAACTGGAAGAGGAAGGTCGTGTCGCCGACGACGATCTTGCCACGGGCGTCGTCGCTGAGCGGCACCTGGAAGGCCTGCACCTGGCCGACGCTGACCTTCTTCGCCTGCGATTTCAGCGAGGCGAGGTCACTCACGCCGGTCTTCAGCGCGACGCGGCCGGCCATGCCTTCGAGGAAGTTCAGCGCGTATTCGTTTCCTACGAGCTCGAACAGCCGAAAGCTCGGCGGCACGTTCTTGCTCGGCGTGACGAACATGCTCTTTTCGCTGGGGCCGATGGTGACGTGGGTGCGCTGCTTGATGATGCGCTCCTCGATCACCTTGCCGCCCTGGACGACCCCGACGCGCAGGACCTTGGGGCCCGTCGCCTGGTTCATGGCCCGCATGACCGCGGTCATCTGACCGGGCTTCGTCCCGGACCCCGTCTGCGTCGTCGTCTGCGTCATGAAAAGGGCCTCCGCCTGGGGCGATGAAGACGCCCAGCCGACACGGAAGTTTCAACCGGAAGGGTACACAAGCGCGGGAGATCGGTAAAGCACACGGCTCACGCGCCGCGTCTTCGGCCCGGGCGAGGCGCTCGCGGGGGGGCGCCTGGGGCTATGCGCTCGCGCAGGCCGAGGGCGTCGACGAGCGCGTCCACGGCTTTTCGCTGGTCGTCGGCGAGCTCGCGGGCGCGACGACCGAGGGCAGCGCAGGTGGCCGCACCGCCAAGGCCGACGACGAGGAGCGCGGGCGCGGCGAACGAGATCGATCCGGGGCGGAGGAGGACGGTGATCACCGCGAGGAGGAGGCCTCCGTAGGCGGCGATGCGCGTGGCGGCGCCGGGCCAGGATGCGCTCGCGTCGAGGGCGAGCTCGATCTCGGCGAGGAGCTCGTCGACGGCGGCGCTGCGGGCGTCGTCGGAGGTGTCGTCAGTCGACGCGATCACCGCGGCGAGGCGGCGCTCGACGCTGCCTTCCGGCGCACGCGCGGCGAGGGCCGCAGCGCGTTCGTTCATGGGGATGCGCTTCAGCGCGACAAGGAGCTCGGCGGTTTTGCCGGAGGTCGCGCGCCGGACGCGCGCGAGGTGCGCCCACGCGAGGAACACGGAGGCGAGGGCGATGAGGGCGCCGAGCGCGAGAATCAAGCGTCGAGGCGGGATCGTTGGATCAGAAAGGATCTTTGAAGATGGCCTCCTCGATGCGATCGAGGAACGGCTGCCGCAGCTCGGCGAGCGTGAGCTTCGGTTGGATGCGGCTCACGTCGACCGCGGCGATGGGCTTTTCGATGCGGCCGGTGATCGTGACCTCCGACAGCGTGATCGCGCCGCGAGGTTTTTTGTCCTTTTCTTGGGCCTCCGCGGTTCGTACGGACGAACCGAGGATCACGAGCCCGGCGAGGATCAGCATCGCTCTCCGCATGCGCGACCTCCGTTCCACAAGATGCTTCGTCTGACGGGCGCCGTCCATGTGCCTAGAAGCCCGGGGGCGGCGTAGAGAAAGGCGCGACGATGGTGCTCGTCGGCGTGGGCGCCGGCGCAGGGGGCGGCGCGGGTGTAGGCGCAGGCGCGGCGGAGCTACCATCCGGCGGCGCAGGCGCAGGCGGCGGGGCCGCAGAGTTCGCAGGCGGCGGCGGGGCCGCGGAGTTCGCGGGTGGCGTGCCCGTAGGCGCCGTGTTCGGCAGAGGCGGGGCTGCATCCGAAGCACCAGCATCCGCGTTGCTCGCCGGGCTCGGGAGCGAAGCGACGGGCGCAGGTGCTTCGGCAGCAGCAGCGGCCGCGGCCGAGAGCTCGCCTTCCTTGAGCTTCGCGCGCTGGAGGAGCTCTTCGGAGTCGTCGCGCTCTCCTTTGCGCCGGAGCTCTTGATACTTCTTCAGCTCGACGATCGCCTCGGCGACCTGCTGCTTGGCCGACATGCCGGGGACGCTGGGCGCGAAGAGGTAAAGCAAGCCGAGGTCGTAGTGGACCTGCGGCATGGAGGCGTCGCGCGCGAGCACCCACTCGAACTCGCGCTTCGCGTCGCCGTAACGGCCGAGCAAACGATACGTGTCGCCGAGCGCGAGGTGCGCGGGGAGGTTGTCGCCGTCGTAGCGGACCGCGCCTTCGAGGAGCGGGAGCGCCTCCTGGCCGTTGCCCGCTTCGAGAAGCATCGCGGCGAGCTGCACGCGCGCCTCGACGAGATCGGGCCTGCGTTGCACGGCGCGGCGGAAGTTGTCCATGGCGCCGGCGCGCTGGGATTGCTCACGCAGGATGAGGCCACGCAGCAGCAGCGCCTCGGGGTTTTCCTTGTCGCGCGGAGGATTGTCCGTGCCGAACCCGTCGAGGATCGCCTGGAGCGCGTAGAGCGCGAGATCGAGCCTGCGGTTGCGGTAGTGGTCACGGGCGATCACGACCATCGCAGGCCGGTAGTCCGGGTTGATCTTGAGCGCTTCCTGCGCGAGGCGTTGCGCCGATCCGGTGTCCTTCTGCAGGCTCTTCACCTCGGCGAGCGTGGCCGTGACCGCGGCCGAGCGAGGCATGGTGGCGCGCTTCTCGGTGAGAAGGCGTTCGGCCTCGCCGAGGTTGCCCTTCCGCGCTTGCAGCATCGCGTAGGCGATGATCGCGGGCTCGTAGTCGGGCGTGATGGAGAGGGCCTTCTGGTAGCTCGACGCGGCCTCGGGCTCGCGCAGGCGCTCCTGCACGGCGCCGAGCGAGTAGTGCGCGTGGTGCGCGCGCGCGTCGGTCTGGATGACCTGCTGGAAGAGGCCCTTCGCCGCGTTGAGATCCCCCGCGGCGAACGCAGCCATGCCTTGTTGATAAGGCCCAGCCGCAGCAGGCGGGAGCGGCGCGGGCGGGGGCATCGGCGGCGCCGTCGTGAGCGTCGGCGGCGCGCTCGGCGTCGGGCTCATGCCCACGACCGGCGGGGCTTGGCCCATCGGCTGGCCCCACGGGTTCATCCCGTTCGGGCCATTCGGATACGCGGCCGAGGGTTGCGGCGGCGTCTGCGGCTTCTGCTGCGAGGTCGTCTCCTCGCAGGAGGCCGCGAGGAGCGGCACGAGCGCGCACGCGAGAGCCGCGAAAACCAGGCGAGGCGAACGCTTCATGGCAACGTCACCGGGAGCGGCGCGGGCAGGCCGTCGGGCTGGAGCGCGGGCGCCATGCCCGGCCGCGTGCGCAGGAACATGCCGTCCTGGTACTGGAACGGCTGCCCCGTCTCGGGATCGATGATGCCCTGGCTCATGTCGCGGATCTTCGCGTCGCCGAGGATGTCCGTGAAGAACGCGAGCCTCTGGATCGCCTGGTCGACCTCGGGGTTTCGCACGTTCCACGCTCGCGCGTAGACCACGGCTTGCACGTAGAACTTGATCATGGCGCGGTCGGCGTCGTTGAGGAGCCGCTCGCGCGCCTCGCGCCACTGCTCGCGGCGCTTCTGGCGGATGGCGTCCGCGGTCTCCTGCAGGTCCTCGCGATCGCTCGTCTCCGCGAGCTTGAGGAGCTTCTCCTCGCGGTCGGTGTAGAGCTTCAGGCCCGGCGGGCGCGTGTTGTAGAGGCCCGTGCGGCACGAGTCGTAGAGCGAGCCTTGTCGCGCGAAGGCCGCGACGGACAAGGCGCGCGACTCGTACGTCTTGATCACGGACTGTAGGTCGTTGAAGTGCGTGTCGCCCGCCTTCTTGAGGTCATCGGAGTACGTCTTGACGACCTTGTCGATGACGCCGGCGTAGCGGTGGTGGCCGGCGTCGTAGTCCCACGACTGCCGGAGCTTGTCGTTGATGACGCCATAGGCGCACTCGGCGGCCATGTCGGCTTGCATCGTGCCGAGCGCCTTCTTGCCGTCGACGGCGGCGAACGCCTTGAACTTGTCGAACGCGCCGGTGGTGTTGCGGCACCACTCGAACGCCTTCGGATCACCGGCCGCCTTGCGCATCTTCGCCGCGTGGTAGGCCGCCTGGACGAGAAACGGCGTGGCCGCCGGCGTCAGGCGGTTCATCTCGTAGTAGCCCTCCATCGCGTCCATCGCCTTGATGCGCGCGGCCTTGTTCGCGCCCTCGTCGAGCCCCTTCTCGTCCCACGCCTTGAGGTCGGCCGACGCGACGATGTAGTCGATCTCGGCCTTCTGCTCGATCGGCGCCTCGAGGTTCAGGAACCCGTTGCGCGAGGCGATCATGCGATCCCGCTCGCCCACGTTCGCGTAGAGGAGCACCGCGCTGCGGGCCGCCTCGCGCCGCGCCGGTTTTTCGAAGCGGCCGTTGCGCGAGATCGTGTCGTACGTCTCGGCGGCGGCGCGGTAGTTGAAGAAGAGCACGTACGCCGCGCTGAGCGCGTCGTAGGCCTGCTTCAGGTACTTCACGCGCTCGGCGTAGCGCTTTGGATCCGCGGGCTTCGGCGGCTTCGCGGCCTCGTCGCCCTTCTCCAGCTTCGAGAGGTTCGCCTCGCTCCCGTACTCCTTGATGAAGAGCGTGTACATCTCGATGGCCTGGTCGTAGTCGCCGACCTGCTTGTAGCAGTACGCGCCGTTCATCGCGGCCTCGGGCGCCTCGTCCCGCGCCGGGGCCTTTTCGAGCGCCACGCGGTAGAGCGCCGCCGCCTCGCGCCACGCCTGCACGCGCTCGGGGCCGTCGGGCATCTTCTCGGCCTTCTCGAACTTCGCCGCGGCGTCGACGTAGTAGCCGCGCGAGATCGTGGGCTGGGCGATGCCCGTCTCCTTGAGCTTCTGCTCCTCGCTCACGGCGCAGCTCTTCGCCATCGCGGCCTCGGCGAGCGCGCGCGAGCGCGGCACGTCGTTCTCGAGGTTCGCCATCGTCGTGAGTTTTTCCCACGCGAGGTAGCCGAACGGCGTCTTGCCGCACTGCTCGGCGTAGATCGGCTCGAGCCTGCGGCGCGCCTCGGGGAAGTTGCCGTAGAGGAAGAAGAACTCGGCCGACTGGTACGCGTAGAGATCGCTGTTCTTCTGATCCTGGTTCGTCTGCGGATCCCGCGTCGAGAGATCACTCGCCGGAGGCACGCGCTGGATGTACTCGTCGCGCGCGGCGACCGCGTCCTTGATGACCTTCGGCAGCTCCTCGGCGACGACCTTCTGCTTGTCGTTCTCCGTGACGATCTTGAGGCCCGTGCGTTGCTCGATCCCCTCTTGCCCGCCGGTGCGCTTGTAGAGCTTGTACTGGTCGAGCAGCGCCTGGTACGCGGTGTCGACGACCATGAACGCCGCGGGCTGCAGGTGCTTGTCGTCCTCGTTCGAGTCGCGGACGTCGACGGCGGTGCGCCGCGCGGTCTCGACCTCGTCGACCGTCGGCGAGCGATCCATCGCCACCTGGATCACCACGACCATGTGGTTCGCGTCGGCGAGCCAGTAGCGGCTGTCGTACGCATCGGGCGCGTTCTCGTCCTCCTGCAGGACGCCCTGCCAACCGAGCGCGGCCATGCGGTACTCGGAGAGCGCACGTTCGAAGAGCTTGGTGCGCGTCTCCTGCTCGCCGCTCTGGATCGCTGCGTTCACGAGCGCGCTGCCCGCGTTCGTGTGATCGGCCGCGGCGCGTCGCAGGCCGCCGCGCACGAGGCGTTCGGCGGTCTGGATGGCCTCGGGATCGTCCTTGTTCGCCTCGACCCACGGCGTCTTGCCGACGTAGTTCGCGAGCTTCGTGCGCGCGTCGAGGGCTTTGGCCGCGTTCTCCGCGCGCTCGGCCGTGCCCTCGCGCGACTGGCCCGTGAGCGTGTCGTAGATGTCCGCGATCTGCGCCTGCATGACGGGCGCATCGCGGTGCATCGGCCACTTTTTGAGGATGAGCTCCGAGACCTCGATCGTGTTCCGGTACTGGTTCAGCTCCTTGAACTCGGCCGCGAGCGCTTTGTAGATCTCGACGGACCACTTGCGATCCTGCGGGATGAGCGCCGCGTTCTGCACACGCTCGATCGCGATGCGCATCTTCTGCTCGCGGATCCGCGGGTCCTGCTCGAGGTCGAGGATGTCGCTGCGCGGGACGAAGGGCTCGTCGGCCGCAGGCCCCGTGAAGTCGAGGAACGTGAGCGCGCCGGCGATGTACGTGTACGACTCGCCGCGGAAATCCGTGCCCGGATCACCCGTGAGTTTTTCCTGTTCGTCGGTGTACTTGAGCAGCTCGACGAACTGCCGGACGCTCGTCTCGTAGCGGAGCTGCTTGAAGTACGTCCAGGCGAGCTTGTACATCGCGACGCCGTAGACGGGCGGCTTTTTGTACTGGAGCGATCGCGTGTACGCGACCTCGGCGCGGTTCAAGCTGAAGGGCCCGCCGCCGGGATCGATCTCGTTGAAGTGGTAGTCGCCGATGAGCCACCAGACCTCGGCGAGGTACCGCGGCTCCGCGCCCTCCGCGACCTTCTGCGGGATCGGCTTGCAGCTGTCGGGGTACGGGTTGACGAAGACGAGCTCGTCCTCGATCGCCGGCGCCTCCGGCTCGGGCTCCGGCTCCTTCTGCTTGCCCTTCCCCTTGGCGTTCGTCTTCTTCGGCGGGGGCTGCGCGGCCTTGCGTTTTGCGGCCTCGCCGATGGGGATCGGGTGCCGCGCCTCCCAGCCGAGCCAGTAGTCGCGATCGTGATCCTGCGGGAGCTTGCCGACCACGTCGCGCGTCGGATCTTTCGGATCCGTAGGAACGGGGTACGGGTAGCGGTCGTGGCAGACGAGCGACCGGAAGACCTGCTGCGCCTCGAAGATCCGCGCCGAGTCGTTCAGCGCGTGGCCGAGGTAGTAGTAGACGCCGGCGAGCTCCTTGTACTGCGGGAACTCGCGGATGATGCGCTTGTAGAGCGCGATCGCGGGCCGGAGGCCGATGGCCAGATCGTCGGAGACGTCCGTGTCCTCGCGGGCGCGCTCCTCGTAGAGCGCCGCGAGGCGGAACATGGCCGTGGGCGTGCTCTCGGGGTGCGCGTTCCTGCCGCTGTACGTATCGACGAACTTTTCGAGGCGGCGGATCGCCTCCTCGCGCGCCGTCCGGAGGTCCCTCTGCTCGACGTCGATCTCGCGATCGAGCGCGGCGATGACGCGGCGCCTTCGCTCTTCGTAGTGCTGCTGGATGATCCGCGTGATCGAGGAGCGGTAGTCGCGCGCGGCCTGCTCGTACGCCGCGGCTTCCTTCTCGAGCTCCGCGAGCACCGCGACCTGCTCGGGCGTGGGAGGAGGAGGCGGAGGCGCCTGCACGCGCGGCTTGAACGCGGGCGTCGGCGGTGGGATGGGCGGCGCGCTCGCGGACGTCGTGGGAGCCGCGCTCGGAGGCGCTGCGGTGGGAGGCACTGCCGTCGGAGGCGCGGCGCTCGACGGCGCCGTGGGAACCGCGCCCGGAGGGGCCGTGGGCATCGCGGCCGGAGGCGCCGTGGGCGCTGCCGTCGGAGGAAAAGGCTGCGGCTGTGACGCGGCGCTTCCCGCGACGCACGTCGCCACGAGGAGCGCGAGGATCGACGACGCGCCACGACCCGACCGCGACGAGGATCGACGAAGCACGCTCATTTGCCCTCCGTCTCGGGCGCGCCGCTGTCGTCGAGGACCTCGTCGAGCTCCTCCCGCAAGAGCTTCTCCTCGCGCGCTCGCTCGACGCGCAGGCTGCGCACGCGGGTCATCTGCTCCTCGCGCACCTCCCACGCCTCCTCGGTGATGCCCACGTCCGCACGCAAGACGATGCTCCGCAGCCGGTCGCGCACGAGGCCGAAGTTCCGCATGGCCACCTCGCCCACGACGCCGCGCGCCTCCTTGTCGAGCCGCTCGAGCTCCACCTCGTACCCCACCACCGCGGCCGTCTCGCGCGCCAGGATCGCCCGCACGTCCGTCGTCCTCCGCGCGACCTCGCGCTCGAGCTCGCTCAACGCCGCGAAGACCTTCGCGTCCGTCTCGTCGCCCTTCTGCAGGAGCGGCGCGACGCGCTTCGCGTAAGCGGCGAGCGATGCACCCCCCTGCCCCGCCATCGCGAGCTGCACCTCTCGCACGATCGCCTCGCGGTACGCCTGCCGTACCTGCGCGTCCTCGATGAAGCGCTGATCGCCGAAGCCGACCTGCATCTTGCCTGCGCCCACGAGCTTGCGGAGGTCCACGATGTGCTTGCGGTAGACCGCGAGATCGCGCTCGTGCACGGCGAGCTCCTGCTCGAAGCGCGCGACCGCCGCCGGATCCCGCACGACGCCCGCCTGCGGCGCCTCGCGCAACATGCGCCGGAGGCCGTTCACCTGCGCCTGGAGCGAGTCCACCTCGAGCGTCATGCGCTGGACCGACTGCGACGCGCCGTTCCACTGCTTGAGCGCCTGCCCCTCGCGCTCCTGGAAATCCGAGTCGTTGACCGGAATCAACCCGAGCCGTTTTTCCAGCGAACGGCGGCGCGCGCGCACCTGTCCGATCTCGCCCGAGAGCGCCGAGGACTCGATCTCGTCCATGCCCTGCCCGATCGAAAGCCGCGCGAGACCCACGCGGTTGATGAGCCCGAGCGCCTTCTCCTCGCCCGCCTTGAGCTCGGGGAACGCGCGGACGCGGTTCGTCGAGGCGACGACCGCGTTCAGCTTCTCGATGAGATCGTTCGACTGCTGAATGAGCTCGCGGCACTGCGCGATGCCCTCGATCACGGCGAACGCGGCCGGGCCGTCCTCCGCCTCGCGCGCCCACTGGATCGCCAGCGTGGGCAAGCCGGAGCTCGAATCGAGGACGTCGAGCTGCTCCTGGCTCAGCTTGTCGTAGTAGACGGCCGGATCGCTGGTCGCGCCGAGGAACGCGTCGACACGCGCGCGCATCGGATCGTAGTTCGCACGTACGCCCTCGTAGACCTTGAGCGACTTTTCGAACTGGCCCGCGCGCAGCATGAGGTCGGCGCGGAGCAGCGAGCCGTCCGCGATGTTCTGGCTGTTCGGATCCGCGACGGAGAGGACCTCGAGAGCCCGCTGTGCGCGCTCGACGTCGCCGAGACGGACGTACACCCAGCCGAGCTCGTACAGCATCGTCCCGAACTCCGGCGAGGATCGGTCGATGTGGTTGTACGCATCCACGGCCTGCGCCCACTGATCCGACTCGTAGAAGAGCCGCCCGATCGCGAGCCATGCCATGTCGATCACCCGCTCGTGCTCCTTCGAGTCCGGCGGGAGCTGCGTGACCTTGCGGAACTGATCGATCGCTCCGACGTAACGGCTCCGCGGCGCGCGCGGCGGCACCTCGCCCTCGGCGAGCGGGACCGGCGGCGGCGTCGCCTCCTTCATGGCCACGACGCCGAGCAGATACCCCGCCTGATGCGCGTACTCGCTCTTCGGATCGACCGGCGCGAGCGCCGCCTTCGCGCCCGCCCAGTCCTTCTTCACGACGAGACCTTTTCCGCGCGCGTACGAAATCCCGCTCGTCACCGCGGCAGGCGGGAGGCGGTTCATCGCGGCGAAGACGTCGTCGAGGTGCCGGTAATCCTTCGTGCGCAGCGCGATGTCGACGAGCCGCTCGAGCGCCTTGCCCTGGTAGGTCAAGAAGCGCGGCTCCTGTGTGCGGTCCGTGATCTTGAAGTAGACGCGCCGCGCCGAGAGGTACTGACGCGACTGGAAGTACGTCTCGCCGAGCAGCGAGAGCGCGTCGGGGTACGCGGTCGGGTGATCGGGGTACTTCTCGATGATCTCGTTCAGCAGCGTCGCCGCGCGCTCCCAGTCCCTCGAGCCCACGAGGAGCACGGCGTCGGCGATGCGCTGCGCGGGCGTACGCTCGCGGCCCTTCGACTTCTGGATCGCGTCCTCGATCGCGCGCAGGCCGTTCGACGCGATCGTGATCTGCTGCGAGGCGCCGGTGATCGCCTGCTCGGGGTCGAGCGCGTGGGCGAGGCTCGGCGCGAGGGCCGCGAAGGCCGCGACGAGGCCCGCGAGGAGCGCCTTCCGCGTGCGGAAACCGCGTGTGCCGTTCATGCGTGCGCCTTCCGGAGATCGCTCACTTGGCGACGCCCTGCGGCGCCGGCGCGCCCGCGGGGGCGTTCGGATCCGAGAGCCCTTGCGTGACCTTCTCGACGAACCGCACCGCGGGGCGCTCCTCGATCGGCGTGGTCACGCCGCCCTTCTCGAACGACACGATCTGCAGCGTCATCGTCTTGCCTTCGAGCGCGGTGAACGAGTGGTTCGAGCGGACCTCGAGCCTGTAGCCGCGCATGTAGGAGAAGACGCCGTAGCCGTTGCCCTGCAGGTTCACGAGGACCTGCACGGTGTGATCGCCGGGCGGGATCGAGCCGTTGAAGATCGGGATCTCGCCGGCCTCGGCGATCGCGCCCGTCTGATCGGTCTTGTTGTACTGAACGGCGCCGTCGAGGACGACGAGCAGGCGCGTGATCTTGAAGGCGCCCGAAAGCTCGTTCGTGTACTTGAGGTTCGCGCGGGAGCCGGCGCCGCCGCTCGACAGGATCGTGTCGCTGAGCAGCGAGAGCCGCGTGTGACTGCGACGGATCTGCTCCTTCAGCTCGTCGATGCGCTGCTCGAGATCCCGCAGTCGCACCGCGTACGTCTGGCCATCCATGCCGGGCGCGGGCTGCTGCGCCCCGGGGGCGGGCTGCGCGCCGGGCATCCCCGCGGGAGGCGCGGGTTGCATGCCGGGCTGCATCGGCGGCTGGGGTTGCAGGCCCGGCTGCGGCTGAGGTTGCATGCCGGGTTGCATCGGCGGCTGCTGCATGCCGGGCTGCGTCGGCGCCGCGGGGAGCGGGGTTTGGCCGGGCGGAACGGCCTGAAGCGCACCGGGGCCGGCCGCAGGCGGTGGCGCCGTGGGGGCCTGGGCGAACGCCGGCGCCACGGTCAGCCAGGTTGCCGCGAAGGTCACGGCGAGCGTCTTCGGGAGCAATCGCATGAAGACCAACCCCAATCGTCGAAGGAAGGCGGGAGGACACGCTGTCGCCCGGCCATGCTTGCCGGCCTTCGCAGTGTACGTTCCGGGAGCGCGCTGATGCAACCGAGGACCCGGCGCGACACGGGAACGTGACGTGGCGTGAATTTGCTGGCGCTCCGTGTCCGCCCTGGCGCGAGGTCTTTCCAAGGCGCCCCGCTACCCAAACTTCGCGGCTCCGCCCGTGTCCCGATCCGGTAAGGTGGCGTCGTGCAGCGACGACCCCCTGCGATCAGAACTTCGGGCCCCGTCGCGCGTCCCATGGAGCAGTTCGACGCTTGGGGCTTCGGGTCGCCTGACGGCGCCCTTCGCCCCAAACCCCGGTTCGCTCTTCGCCACGGCCCCCTTTCGCCCGCCTCCGCATCCGCGGGAGTGCGAGGAACGAGGAGGTGACGATGGCGAGCATCTCTCGCGAGGAGGTGACCGACGAGGTCCTGATGATGCGGTTCCAGGGTGGTGACCGAGCGGCGTTCGCCGGTCTCGTCCGTAGGCACAAGACGAACGTCTACAACTTCATCCTTCGCCAGGTCCGCGCGCCCCAGATCGCCGAGGATCTCGTGCAGGACGTGTTCGTCAAAATCGTGCAGAACGCAGCCGACTTCAAGCATGAGGCCCGCTTCTCCACGTGGGCCTACGCCATCGCCCGGAACGTCTGCATCGACCACCTGCGGAAAGCCGCGCTAAGGCGGCATCCGTCGCTGGATCAGGCCACGAGCACGGGAAGCGGCGAGGAGGGGCCGACGCTCGCCGAGCGCACGGCCGACGCGCACCCCACGGCCTCGGTCGAGCGGGTCGCGATCGGCGCCGAGCTCGGGCATCGGATCACCCACGCCGTGGAGCGGTTGCCCCCCGAGCAACGCGAGGTCTTTCTTTTGCGGGAGATCGGCAACGTGCCGTTCAAGGACATCGCCGAGATCACCGGGGTGCCGGAAAATACCGTCAAGAGCAGGATGCGATACGCCCTCGAGCGCTTGCAGGAAGCGCTCGCCGAGTACGAGGACTACGCTCGAGCCCTGCGATAAACGCCGGGCAAGGTGCTCCCATGGATTGCCAGAAGTTCGACCAGGTCGTGATGGATGCGCTGTACGAGGAGCTCGACGAGCTCACGTACGCGGCGCTCCGCCGGCACGTGGAGTCCTGCGCGCGCTGCGGCGAGGCCTGGAACGGGCTCCGCGCGACGCGCGAGGTCGCGATGCTGCCGCTCGAAGAGCCGAGCCCCGGCCTCGAAGATCGCATCCTCGCCGCAGTGACGGACGCGCAACGCACGACGCCCTGGCACCGCAAGGCCCTGCGCGCCCTCGCCTGGGCCGGCAGCCACGCGATGCGGCCGCAGCTCGCGATGGCCGCGCTGTTTTTCCTGGTGATCGGTTCGAGCCTACTCTTGCTCCGCGCCAAACCCGGCACGGTCGGGATCACGCCGGTGCGCGTGACCGAGCGCGGCGTGCCCGCGCCGGACGAGGGGGATCTCTCGCAAGCTGCCGCCCCAGCCCAGCCCCCGCCGGTGGCCGCAGTGCCCATGCCGATGGCCGCCGCCGAGCCCGCGGAGGGCGCGAAGAAGAGCAAGGACGACGCGGCGGACAAGGCCGCGGCGAAGGAGACGGACGGCGCGGGGAAGGCGCTCGCCGAGGCGCGGGCCACGCGTGACGGCTCGGGCTGCGACGCGGCGCTCCGGCTGTACGACGACGTCGGCGCGCGTTACCCGGGCACGCCGCAGGCCGCCGACGCGATGTGGGAAGCGGCGCAGTGCCAGCGCAGCCTCGGCAACACGGATCGCGCGAGGGAGCTTTATTCGGCGCTCAAGCAGAGCGACGGATACAAGGCGCGCGCCGAGGAGGCGCTGAAGGAGAGCGAGGCGCAGACGCAGATGAACAACGCTGGAGGCGGCGCCGTGGCGAACCGCGCCGCAGCTCCGGCCCCAGCGCCGCCGGCCGCGACGGCAACGGTCGCCGGCAAGCCCGCGGGCAGGGCAGCCGCAGCCTCGCCCGCGCTGGAAACCGAGGCGAATGAGGCCAAGGCCGCGCCGGGGGGTGGTCCGGGCCGAAACGTGAACGCCGCGCCGAAACGCGCATACGAGCCCGCCCCGAGCAACGCCGCCGGCTACTGATCGGGTCATCAACGGCCTCCCGAAACCGGGCCGCGACCCGCTAGACTCGGCGCATGCGCCGATCACGCCTTTTCTTGGGCCTCGTTCCTGCCCTGCCCGTGGCCGTTGCCGTGGGCGCTTGCACCGAGGCGCCCGTCAACGTGGGCCTCGTCATGATGGCGCCCCAGGGGCTCCTCGACACGGCGACGCGCGTCACGCTCCGCGTCTTCGACACGGGCAACGCGACGTGCACGCCCGCGACGGGCCGCGTGGAGAACGCCCCCACGGGCGACGCCGTGCAGACGTTCGAGCTGCAGAAAGGGAGCTGCGGCGAGGGCGTCACGTGGTGCAAGGAGATCGAGCTCGATCGCGACGGCGCCGAGAAGATCTTCGCGGTCACGGCAGAGGGCAGCGCCGGCGTGCTCGCCGAGGGCTGCGCCGTGGAGAAGGTCGATCAGGACCCGCTCGAGGTGACGATCAAGGTCCAGCGGTACACGCCGCCCGCGTGCTGCAACGACGGCGCGATCGGGACCGGCGAGCAGTGCGACCTCGGCCCGGAGAAGGCGCTCGCCTGCGACGGCAGCCCCGCCGAGACGTGCGGCGGCATCGCGCCGGACGCGGTTTGTCGGTGCGACTGCACGGCGCAGGAGATCCTGCTCTCCGTGGACAACGTGGTGAAGCCCGAGCTCTACAACGACGGGCCGGGCACGAAGACGCACCTCGCGATGGAGTTCTGCCCGGGCATCGACGCAACCAAGAACGCGCTGCGCACCGCGTACACGAGCACCACGGGCAGCGGCGGCGGCGACATCCTGATGCGCTTCCTCGCCGCGGATCTCTACCCGATCCAGAAGCCCTATCCGCTCGCGCAGCAGCTCCAGCTCCCCGCGCGCTGCACCACCCTGACGGCGTCGGGCCCCCCGCTCGTGCAGCGTGATCCTTCGCTCGCGCCCGTCGGCTTGAATCACGTGGCGATCGTCTACGCGAGTGATCAGGAAGCGACGAACAACTACCACATCTACTTGAACGCCCAGAACGAGTGGGGCTGCGCGGACGTGCCGCCGCTGAAGGTCAGCACGCAGGTCGGCGACGTGCAGATCCGACCCGACATTGCAGGCGGGCCCGAGGACGCCGCACTCGTCGTGTGGAACCGCGGCACCGGCGTCTTCGGTCGCATCTGGAAGAAGACGGGCGATCTCGAGCCCGCAATGGGCGAGATCCCGATCGCGACGAACGGCTCGGCCCCGCGCGTCGCAGGCAACAAGGACGGCTGGGTGGTCGTCTACCAAGGCGCAGGCGACGGCGACGGCAACGGCATCGTCATGGTGATGGTCAAGCCGAACGGCGACGTCAGCACGCCCGAGCTCGTGAACGACGCGACGACGGGCCTGCAAGATCAACCCGACGTGGCGATGCTCCCCGACGGCCGCTTCATCGTCATCTGGCACGCGGGCGGCGACATCTTCTTCCAGCGCTACAACGCGGATGGGAGCCGCGTCCCCGGCACCGAGGATCAAAAGGCCGTGAACACCACGACCGCCGGCTTGCAACAGAACCCCAAGGTGGCCGCGGGTCTCGGCTTCTTCACGGTCGTCTGGGAGGACGAGCGCGGCACGATCGGCGCGCGCTTCATCGGGGGCACGTCAGGCTTCGGCTACAACAGCGTCACCGGCCAGAACGACGCGTTCGTCGCGAACATCCCCGATCCCGCAGGCACAAGCGGTCTCCGCAAGGGCCCCGCGGTGGCGATCGGCGGCGCAGGCTTCGTCGCCATCGGCTGGCAAGACGACAGCCCGAGCCACTTCGGCGTGTACGTGCGCCGCTTCCCGTTGCCGATCGGGCTGTAAGACTCGTCTTGGGGCCGCTGTGCTGGGGCGTTGCCCCAGGCCCCACCAGGGGCTGTCCGCCCCTGGACCCGGACCAGCGCAAGCGCTGGACCCGGGGTCGATGAACTGCGCGATGCGCAGTTCATCGAACAGGCCGCAGTCAAGACCACGAGCGACCCTGCTCATCAAGACAGCCGCGCTGCCCTTTCGACGGGCAACGTGATCCCGCCGGCCTGGTGGAAGAACCGCGCATCGCGCGGTTCTTCCATCCCGAGTCCAGGGCTTGCCCTGGTTCGGGTCGAGGGGCGAACAGCCCCCGCGGGGTCCGGGGCAGCGCCCCGGCGCGGCGCCCCCAGAGAGACGCGGACCTTCAGTTCGACGTGGGTCCGGCGGCCTCGCGCAGGTACGCGATCGTGCGGATCGTGTCGACGAGGCGCTCGCGCTCGGCGGCCGTGATGTGCACGAAGCGTACGCCCATGCCGGGGTTCGGGTTGTCGTGGAGCGGGCGGACCGCGTTGATCCACTGCACCGTTCCTTCGAGCACGAACGAATCCTCGCTGTTCGGCGGGGCAAACCGGAGCGTGAGGCTCGTGCCGACGGGCAAGGGATCTGTCGTGCGCACGAAGATCCCGAGCTCTGAGATGTTCGTGATCGCGGCGTAGAGGAACGTCTCCTCCGTCTCGCAATCCACCGACCATGTCACGTCGTATCTCTCCGAGGAACGCCGCTCGAACCAGCTCGGGCGGCTCGGGCTCGGCGCCTCGTCTCCGCGCGTTGACGACGGAGGTTTGTCCTCCGTGGCGGCCTCGTCGACCGCTCCGCGCTCCGGATCGCTCCCGTGACGCTCACCCATTGAATCACCCGCGTAGCCGCTTTCCACACGGGCGCCAAGGGATCCGGCAGGGCGCATCGATCAACGCACGCGAAGCGCTCCGCCGATGACGCGGTTCTCGTGGTTCGGGCCACGCGTCACCCGGAAACGCGTGTCTCCGGAGAAGAAGCCGAAATAGACCGTGTAGTCGCCTGGCGTGAAATTCGGCTCGAGCTCGAACACGTAATCGTCCACGACGATGTCGTTCGGCTGCCAGAGGTTCATCGCATATTTGCCGTCGAGCGCGGTGTGATCGCCGTTGTATCGACGCTGGAAGCCGTCGATGTGCAGGAAGGCCTTCCAGCTGCCGGTGATGGGCTTCACGACCCGGTAGTGGAACCGCATGTGGTACTTCCGCTGCGGGACCACGCTGTCCACGACCGTGCCGGCGCCGTCGCGGACCTCCCAGCCGAGCACGTCGAGTTGATCCTCGAACGCGGCGTCGACGACGTGGAGCTCTGGTGGGAGCGGCTCGTCGAGCACCAGCGCGCCGAGCGGGTTTTCGTTGCGCTGGCCCCCGAGATCACTCGATACGAGCAGGATCTGGCTCGAACGCGCGTCGAGCACGGGCAGGTTCGAGCTCTTCTCCTTGCGGTGGAGCGAGTTGAGGCGCGGGAGCTCCTCGGCGCGGACGATGAGCCAGCGGCGATCCGTGCCCTCGGTGAGCCATTTGAAGGCCTCCGCGGGATCGTTGAACTGCGCGACCTCGCCGCCCTGGTGGTAGTAGGCGATCGAGCGGGCGCGCACGCCGAGCAGGGCGAGCGGCTCACCGGGCTTCTGAAGGCGCGCGTATGCGTCGAAGACCTCCTTCGGCGAGAGCTGCGCGGCGAGCGCCGGGTAGTAGCCGAACGAGAGCACGGCGCCGGCCGCGAGCGCGGCGAGGAGCACGCCGGCGCCGCGCGGAAGGCGCGTGAGGCCGAGGGCGGCGCGGAAGCCGTCGCGAAGGGTTGCGAGCGAGATCGGGGCGATCGCGAGGACGAGCGGCACCGCCCACCAGAGGTTCAAGCCGGCGTCGATGAAGTTGCGCGGCAGCCTCTGCACGGACGCCCAGCCGAGCCGCGTGCCGACGAAGAGCATCGCGCCGAGGCCGACGAGCGCGGCCTCCACGACGACCGCGGCGAAGAAGAGGTTGCCGTTCCAGACCGTCGTGAGCTCGCGGCTCACCTTGCGGTAGTCGTCGGCGAGGCCGGCGGCCCACTGGTCGATCGTGCCGGGTTTGTCCGCGCGCCCTTCGAACCACGCGATCGCCACGAGCGCCGCGAACGCCGCGGCGGAGACGCGCATCAGCGTGGTCGCATCGTGCTCGAAGCTCTTCGGGAACACAGGTTTGTCGACCTCGAACACGCTGAACATGCGCCCGGGATCGAGCACCATGTCGCGGTAGAGCACGAACGCGAGCAAGGCGACGCCGAGTGCGAGGGCGCGCGATGGAGGCGCGCCTCGATCGAAGTCGGCCACGGCGAGCCCCACGACGCCCGCGAGCAGCGCGACGCCGCTCCACGGGAGGAACACGACGTGCGGCGTGAGCGCGGCGTATACGGCGTACGCGACGGCGGCGCCGACGAGCAGCGCGACACGCAGGCCCACTTCGCGCCTGCGCGCAGGCACGTCGAGCTCCACGGGCGCGCGGAACAGCCTGCCGAGGGCGAACGGCAGGAACGCGCTCCACGGGAAGAGCGCGTGACCGAGGTGCCGGATCGTCCGATCGAACGTCGCTTCCACGCTCGACTTCTTGGTCAGGGCGACCGCGAGCGCGCGCGGCAGCGGCGCGTCGGGCGAGGTGCGGAGCAGGAGCGAGATCCCGAGTCCCAGGGCCACGAGCCCGGCGATGAGCGAAAGCGCGCCGAGCGCGTGCTCGACAGTGGATCGCCCTGCGGAAAACCCTCCGAGCTCGAGCACGAGCCAGGTGAGCCCCGCGGCGAGCGCAGGCACCGCGACGCCGATCAAGAGCCCACGCGACATGTACCCAGCCGCGAGGCCGAGGGCACCGACGAGCAGCCACACGCCCTTCACGATCCACGTGCGCGTGCCCAAAACCTCGACCTCGGCGCCTTCCTTCGTGCCTCGCGCGCGATCGAACAGCGCGCCGACGAGGCCTGCAAACGCGATCGAAAGCGAGGACATCGTGACGATGTCGCCGAGCATCGTGCGCGCCTGCATGAAGTAGAGCGGCGTCGTGGCGAGCGCGACGGCGCCGTAGAGCGCGGCCCGCTTTCCCGAGAGGCGCGCGAGTAGCTCGTGCAGCGCGACGACGCCGACGAACGCCCAGATCGCGAGCGGCAGCCTTCCCGTCCAGTCCGCGAGCCCGAAGAGCCGGAAGCCGAGCGCCATCGAGGTGAACGGCAGCTCACCCATGCGCAGATCGCTCAGCGTGGGCATCTGGTTGATGGCATCGGGCAGCGCGAGCTTGTCCGCGTGGAAGACGTGGATCGCGATGCGGCGCGAAAGATCGGCCGCGTCGAGCTCGTACGGATCCCAGATCCCGCTCTTGCCGAGCGTCGAAAACAGCACGACGGCAGCGACCGCGAGGGCGAACGGACGGGACCACACGGCGAGGGAAGGCGCGCGGGCGGTCGCAGGGTTCGGCAGAGCGTCGCGGGTCGTACCGCCTTGGGCGCTCTCGGGGACGGCTTCCATGGGGGGCTTCTACCGCTGCTCGGGCCGGTAGCCAAAGGCGTTTGGCGGCGCGGGCGCGGGTGCGGCGGACGGGCATCCCAACGTGGAGATCCGTCAGAAGCCGTTTGAGGCCTCCCTCGCTGTCTGCTATCGCGCCGCGCTGTGAAGAGCCGCAGACCCGAACCCCGCGCCGAGCGCCCTGGCCGGAAGCCCGAAACCGCGCGCGAAAAGCCGTCCGATGACGAACGAGCCGGCGCGTCCCCGCGAAAGGAGGCGCGCGGGCCGAGGCCCGAGCGCGGCCCGCGCGGAGGTCGGCCGGGCGAAGAGACGCGCGGCGCGAAGGGAAAACCGCGCGCGGACGAAGCGCGAGGGCAAGGGCCCGGCGCGGCGCGTGGAAAAGGACCCGCGAAAAAGGGGGCGCCTCCCGCGCGCGGCGGCGGCGGCAAGGGAGCACGGCCGGAGGCGCGTGGCGCGGGGGCGCGGCCGGGATCACCTGGACGCGGCGGAAGGCCTGCGACGACGGACGATCTCACACGTGGACCGCGCGGCGGCACGGGCGAGGGGCGTCGCGACAGGACGGCGCCGCGTCCACGCCCCGAGCCTCGCCCGGCGCCCGAAGCGAGCGGGCCCTCGCGGAGCGGTACGGTCGCGCTCATCGGCCGGCCGAACGTCGGCAAATCCACGCTGCTCAACGCGGCGCTTCAGCAGCCGCTCTCGATCGTGTCGAAGACACCGCAGACCACGCGCGACGCGCTGCTCGGCGTGGTCCACCACGGATCCGCGGAGCTCGCGCTGCTCGACACGCCCGGTCTGCATCGGCCGCGCACGCAGCTCGGACGCGTGATGAACGAGGCCGCGCGGGACGCGGCGCGCCGTGCCGACGTCGTCGTCTTCGTGACGGACGTCTCGCCCCGCCCCGTGAAGCACAAGGAAGACGGCACGCCCATCGAGCCTCGGCCGCTCCTGCCGCACCCCGGTGATCTCGTCCTGCTCGCGGATCTCGCGCCGGATCGGCCCGCGCTTCTCGTCGTGAACAAGGTCGATCTGCTCCGGGACAAACGGCACCTCTTGCCGCTGCTCGAGGCCTACGGGAAGGTGCGGAACTTCGACGCGATCGTGCCCATCTCGGCGCAACGCGAGGACGGCATCACGCTCGTGCTCGACGAGATCGCGCGCTTCTTGCCCGAGGGTCCGTTCCGCTACGGCGTCGACGACGTCACCGACAAACCCGCGCGGTACTTCGCGGCGGAGTACGTGCGCGAGCAGATCCTCCGCGCCACGCAGGACGAGGTGCCGCACGCCACGGCCGTCACGATCGATCGCTACACCGAGCCGCGGGCCCCGGGTCAGGCGGTCCAGATCGACGCCACGATCCACGTCGAGCGTCAGGGTCAGAAGCGGATCCTCATCGGCGCGGCCGGCGCGATGATGAAGCGCATCGGCATCGCCGCGCGCGAGCGCATCGAGGAGCTCGTCGGCGGCAAGGTGGTCTTGCGCCTCTGGGTGCGCGTGACGCCGGACTGGCGCGAATCTCTGCCGCGCCTCGAGGAGCTCGGTTATGGCAAGGCGCGCGCCGGCGGGGCGGACGCGGCCGAGTACGTGATCGTTGCCGAGCGTGACACCGAAGCGGACGAGGCCGACGACGAGGACGCAGGCGACGAGGACCTCGACGACGACGGCGAAGAGGACGAAGACCGAGACGAGGAGGACCTCGACGACGACGGCGACGACGAGGGCACGCCCGACGAGGACGAGGAGGAATGACGATGCAAGAAGACCAACTCGAGCAGCCGGACGAGGGCGTGGCCCCCGCGCGGATGATGAGCGCTCCGCTGCCGATCGTTGCGATCGTCGGCCGCCCCAACGTCGGCAAGAGCACGCTGTTCAACCGCCTCGTCGGCAAAAAGACGGCGATCGTGCACGACGAGCCCGGTGTCACGCGCGACCGGCACTACAGCGACGTCACGTCGCGCGGGCGCAGGTACACGCTCGTCGACACGGGCGGCTTCGATCCGGAGAGCGACGATCCGATGCGCCAGGGGATCAAGCGCCAGATCGACGTCGCCATCTCCGAGGCCGACGTCATCGTGTGCGTGCTCGACGCGAGCCAGCCGCCGACCCCGGCCGATCACGCTGAGCTCGACCTGCTCCGCCGCGCGGGCAAACCGGTCATCTACAGCGCGAACAAGGCGGATTCGCAGCGGGCCGAGATGGAGCTCTCCGATCTCTACCGCCTCGGCGCGAAGGACATCATCCCCTTCTCCGCGCTCCACGGCCGGCGCATCGACGAGCTCGAGTCCGCGATCGCGGCCGCGCTCCCGCCTCCCCCGCCCGAGCCGGAAGAAGGCGCGGCGCCGGACGAGGCCATCCGCGTCGCCATCGTGGGCCGACCGAACGCAGGCAAATCCTCGCTCGTGAACCGCCTGCTCGGCGAGGAGCGCCTCATCGTGGACTCGCGCCCGGGCACCACGCGTGACGCCATCGACACGCGCATCACGAAGGGCAAACACTCGTTCCTCTTCATCGACACGGCCGGCATCCGTCGCAAGGCGAAGGTCACGAAGGAGGACAGCGTCGTCGAGGCGGTGAGCGTGCTCCACGCGATCCGCGCGATGGAGCGCGCCGAGGTCGTGGTCCTCTTGAGCGACGCGTTCGAAGGCGTGGCCGAGCAGGACGCGAAGATCCTGGGCCTCGCCGTCGATCGCGCCCGCGCCGTCGTCGTCGGCCTCAACAAGGCCGATCTGCTCGACAAGAAGTCGTTCGCGAAGGCCGAGGAGAACGCGCGGGACAAGCTCTCGTTCGTGCCGTGGGCGCCCATCGTGCCCATCAGCGCGAAGACGGGCCGCGGCGTGGGCAACCTGCTCTCCACGATCACGCGCGTCGCAGAGGCCTTCCGCACGCGCGTGGGCACCGGCGAGCTCAACCGCTTCTTCGAGCAGGTCCTCGCGAACCGCCCGCCGCCCACGTCCGGCGGACGCGCGCCGCGGCTCTACTACGTCACGCAGGCCGAGACGTCACCGCCGCTCTTCGTGGTCATGGCGAGTGATCCCGAGAAGATCCACTTCAGCTACCAGCGCTACGTCCAGAACCAGCTCCGCAAGAACTTCGGCTTCGAGGGCGTGCCGGTCCGCGTGAAGTACAAGGCGAGGCGCCGCCGCGGCGAGTGACGCCCATCAATCTCCACGGTGCGAGTGTCGCCCCGACGAGGGGCGGCTCTCGTTCACCGGGATCTCGACGCGCGGCACCTCGTCGCGCACGTGCTCGGTCCCCGCATCTTTCCACACCGGCACCGAGCGGCTGAACACCTCCAGCCGCTCGATCTCCTCGTCGTCGACGAGGCACCGCAAGCCGAGCACCGCCTGGTTGATCCCCGTGAAGCCGAGCGCCTTCGCCAGCGCGCGCAGCCGGTCCTGCTCGTCTTCCTGCGGCTCCGAGGGGATCGAGATCGCCTCGCCCGACGGCGTTTCCAGGTGCCCTCGCAACGCCGAGAGCGCGCTCCGCGACGGGCCCACGATCTCGCGCGCGAGCTGCCGCGCCGCGATCCCGCCCCGCACGAGGTACTGCTCGCGCAAGAGCTGCGCGTTTGTCCGACCAACCCGCGCGATGAGCAGCGCTTGATCTTGCCAGTCGCAGATCCGCTGCAGGCTGTAGGTCGTGTTGAAGAAGATGCGCGGCGTCGGCATGAACGCGAGCGCATGCGCCGAGTCGATCCGCTCCTCCGCGAGGCGCGCCACGTCCTCGTCGTTGAGCCCATCGATGAGGCCGAGATCGCTGCCCCGGATCGGCGCCGTGTTCCCCACGCCGAGCATCGTCGCCGCCCGATCCGTCACCGCGCGTAGCACGCGCTCGCCGAGCAGCGCCACGGCCACGCCCACGATCAGCGCGCCCTTGTAGCCCTGGAACAGGTAGCCCTTCTCCGCGGTGCTCGCCGCCTCCGGGCCGTCGAGCAGCGCCACGCCGAGGAAGAGCGTCGCCACACTCACGATCAGCAGTGTCCGCGCCGCGAACGCCATCATGCGCGCGGTCGAATCGTTGCTGGCCGAACGAAACAGGATCTGCCCGAGGTTCAGCGTGAACGACACCGTGCAAGCCGCGCCCACGGAGAGCGCGATGAGATGCCGGAGCTCGTTCTCGCTCCGCGCGTACCGGACCAGGATCACCGCGCAGGCGGTGAGGATCGCCGACGCGATGAACCCGAAGATCGTCGCGTGCCGCGCCATGCGCTGCACCGACTCGCGCATGAGCTCGTTCTCGTAGGCCCACATGCGCTCGACCTTCTCGCGGAGCTCGAGCCGATCCCGTATCGCCGTGCCCGGCGCGTAGCCCACCTTCAGCCGGAAATCGCCGCGCGCGAAGCGACGCTCGACCAGCATCGCCGAGCACACCGCGAGGATCATCGGCATCGCGCAGGCCCCGAGCACGCGCAGCCGCACGATCGGCGACGTGCTCCACTCCGCGAGATCCTGGTAGGCGACGGCGAGGATCCCGCCGAGGCAAGCGAAGATGATCCACCGCACGAACGACGGCGCGATGAGCGCGAGGAACCCGAGCAGCGCGCGGAAGCGGTCCTCGCCCGCCTGCATCGACTCGGCGAAGGATGCGCCGATGAGCGTGTGCAGGAAGAACACCACGACCCCGATCGCGAGCCCCGATCCGATCTCCGCGACGTACTGCGGGCGGTTCGGCGCGACGTACCGGAAGAACAGCACAGCGCCGGCGTAGGCCGCGATCACGAGGAGCGCGACCACGAGCGCGCCGCGAACCGCCGATCGGGGTTCGGCCGGGCGGACCAAAGGTGAGCCCTCGACGATCCGGGGCGGCGGCGTGGCGGCGGTGCGGGCCGCCTCGGCGCTCTTGCCGGGCACGTGCCGCAGGGTCGGCGGCGACACCGGCGATTCGGCGGGGGGCGCGGGATCGGGCAAGGCAGGACCTCCGCCTGCATCGTACCTGCCCGCGCTCCCCTCCCCGGCTCGAAATCGCGTCAACGCCGCATCGACGACATCGTCCGGCGCGAGCCGCGGTGCGAGAGCGTGCGGTCGTCGGGCTCGTCGATCTCGTAGATCTCGGCGTCCGGCGGCGGGCGGACGGCCTTGCCGTGCAATCCTCCGGGATGCTCGCCGCTCTCGTAGCGGGCGTCGCTCTCCTGGCTGCTGATGCCGCCCGCCTGAGCTTCGGCGATGCGCCGGATCGTGCGCTCGTCGGCTTGCTTCGGCCTCGTGCGGACCACGCGCCTTCCGGCCCCGAGACGTCCCCTTTGAACGAACCAGACCGCCGCGGCCACGGCCGAAATGAGCCCGGCCGCGCGCTGGATGCCGCGCCAGGCTCCCCGGACGCGGCGTTGCCACCTGCGAGGAATGTTCATGGGTGAAAGGCTGGGGAGGCGAGTCGCGATCGTAAAGCGCTGCCGGCGCGGGCAGTGTGCGGCACGAAAAAGCACGCGGCGGGAACGAGTGGCCTCATTCCCGCCGCAATGCCTTCTCGCGCGCTTCGTTACTTCTGCGTCGCCTTCCGCATCTGGCACATCAGGTCACAGACCTCGAGCGGCAAGGTCTCGCGCTTCGTCTTCTCCTTCACGACCGGATCCGTCTTCTTGGGCTCGGTCGATTTCACGTTCGTGTTCGGACCCGTCCGCTGCGTGACCTTCGTCTTCTCGGACGCGGTCGCCTCCTTCGTGGACGGCGTCGTCGCCTTCACCTCGGCAGGCGGGGCCGGCGGCGTCGCGGCGCGCTTGAGGGCCACCTCGAAATGGGGCGAGACGCGACCGCCCAGGGTCATCGGCTCGGCCTTCGGGCGCGCGCTCGCGGCGCCGATTGCCATCGCCGAGACCAGGATGGCGCCCACGGCGGCGACGGCCCACCGCCCCTTGCGGCTTTGCGTCTCGACCACCTCGGCGCGCGGCTCGGGGGCCGGGAGCGGGGCGGGCTCGGGCGCGCCGAATGGGAAGATCGGCGCGTGCGGCAGGACGGGCGTGGCCGGCTTTGGCGCCTCGGCCGTGGCTGCCAGGGCTTTCAGATCGATGATGCCGGAGTCATCGGAGCGCGCGCTCGTTTGATTCGTCGTGGGTGCGTCGTTCGAGGCCTGGGCCACGAGTGAGCTCAGCGAAAACATCACCGAGCCGTCCTCACGCGTTCCCGGGGCCCCCCTCGAGGACATCGTTGGATTGGATCGAGGAATGCTCTTCATGGCTCGTTTCTCGCTTTCTCCACGTTCACGGGTTCGGAGGCGCTGCCCCCGGCCCGAATGGCGACGGTCACTGCATTCGACGCACGACTGCGATGGAAGTTTTGGTGACCAGGCAAAAGTGCACGAAGGCTGAAATCACTCCGTAGGGGACGGGGCGCGAGCGCCCGGCTTGGTCCGGGGCGGGGCTCGTGGTAGCTCTGCCGGCTCGCGTGGACGGCCGACTTTTCCGGTCGAACGCGGCCATTTCCCCCTTCGATGCGCCCTCGGTTCCTCCTCCCGCTCGTGCTCGCCGCCCTCGCCGGCCCCCCGGCTTGCCGCCCGCCGGCCGAGCATGGCGTCGAGCAGCGCCCGCCTCCGCGCGCCGAGGCGTCGGTGCTGGCTCCCGCGGCGCCGGATGCCGCGCCCGGAGCCGTCTGCACGCCCGGTGAGGGCCGTTGCACCTCCGAGGACGTCGCGCTCGTTTGCCAGGGCGGTGAACGCTGGGTGGAAGAGCGCTGCGGCGAGGGATCGACCTGCCTCGGCGCAGGCTGCGTCTCCCTCCGCGCCGAAGGAAATCCGCCGGTCGCGCTCGCTCGGGAGGCGCTCCTCGCGCCGCAGGGCGAAGGCTGGTTCGACGCGTGGACCGCCGTGGGTCCGCTCCCGGGCCCCTTACCCGAAGGCGAAGCGACGATGTCCCCCGACGCCGGCGCCCCGCCCTCGCCGCGCCCGATCTGCGCGAAGGACGGTTACGTCGACGTCCACGAGAAGGCCGATTCGAAAAAAGGCCCGAAGCCGCCGACCCATTTCGTCCTGTCGGGCCACCTCGTCTCCGGCCGCGCGCAGCGCATCCTGCTCGCCGCGGGTGTCTCCGGCCACGTGCGGATTTCCTTGGGCGGAAAGCGCATCCTCGACACCACGCGCGAGGCCGATCCCCCGCCCTTCCGCGACGAGACGCGGATCCCGCTCGACCTCGATCGGGGCGTCCATCGAATCGTCGTCGAGGTCGAGCAACCGACCCCTGCGCCCACGGGCTTCTGGCTCCGCGCCCGCTCCCCTTCCGGCGGACCCGCGCCGGACCTGCTCTTCGCCACGGCCCCCGAGGCCACGTGCACGCCGGCCGAGCTCCTGCGGGCCGAGATCCAGAAAAAACCCACGGCCACGGGATTCGAGGTCTCCGTGCGGCCCGCGTGGGTCGGCCTCGGCCCTCGGAAACCGCAGGATCTTCCCTACCGCGCCGAGCTCGCCTCCGAAAAAGCCGAGGCCCGCCTGCTCGGCGAGGGCCTCGTCCCCGCCGCCTCGCTCGGCACCCCCGAGGGCGCGTTTTCCCTCCCCATTCCCTTCGAAAAAACCGGGACGACCGACCTCCGTCTCCGCCTCGGCGCAGCGCCCGGGACCGAGCAGAAGATCCCGCTCGTCTACCGCGGGTCCTTACAAAAACGCGTCATCGCACTCGCGGGCAAACGCGAAACCATCGAGAGCTCTTCGGCCACCCGCGGCGAAAAAGACAGCCTCCTCGCCCATATCGACGGCCTCGTCGAGAACCTCGCGCAAAACGATCCCGACATCTCCTGGATCAAGCGTCAGACCGACGAAGCCGAGGCCCTCCTCGCCTCGCTCGAAAAGGGGGAAAACCCCTACGCCGGCCGGTTCGGCATCCAGCGCCGCGCCTATCGCAGCCCGCTCGACGGCCGCCTCCAGCCGTACGTCCTTCACGTCCCGCGGGCCTATCGCCCCGGGGGCAAACCGCTCCCGCTCGTCGTCGCCTCCCATGGACTCGGCAATCGCCCGGAGATCGCGCTGCGGGTCGTCGTCGGCGAGGCGCCCGAGGCTGGCTTCAACGGTCTGCTCGAAGCGCGCCATTTCCCGGGTTTGCCCGACCTCGGCGCGTTCATCGTCGCGCCGTGGCACTTCGGCAATGCGGGCCAGCGCCACCTCGGCGAGGACGACGTCCTCCGGGTCATCGCCGAGGTCCGCGCGCATTTCCCCATCGACGAGCGCCGCATCTCCATCACGGGCTACTCGCTCGGCGGCACGGTCGCGTTTTACCTCCCCTTCCATTACCCGGACCTCTTCTCCGCCTCGGCCCCGCTCTGCGGCTATCCGAACCTGCTCGGCTGGGAGAGCATCCGCAAAGCCCCGCACACACCCTGGGAAGACGTTCTTCTCGCCAAACGCTACATCGTGAACTGGGCCGAAAATGGCCAGCACGTGCCGCTCTTCATCGTCCACGGCGGAAAGGACGATCCCACCCGCTCGCAGCTCGTCGCCGATCGTTATCGCTCCCTCGGCTATCCCTACAAGTTCGACGTCCAGGAGGATCTCGACCACAACGTCTGGGATTATGGCTACGAGGACGGCGACATGATCGGATGGCTGAAATCGCATCGCCGGCCGAAAGCTCCGGAGCGCGTCCGGTTCGTCACGGGCGAATGGCGGTACGACCGGGCGCACTGGGTGCGCCTGCTCGGCATGGAGGTCGAGGACAAATTCGCCGAGATCGACGCGCGCCATTCGAAGGCGGACGGCATCACGGTGAAGACCCGCAACGTGGAGTCGTTCGCCCTCGATCTAGCGCAACTCTCGCTGCGCGAAGGCGCGGGCGTCACCGTGGACGGCGCGGCGATCGAAGGGCCTTTCGCGGCGGGGATGCTCTGGCTCGTCAAGAAGGGCGGCGCGTTCGTCCGCGTGCCCGAAGAACCCTCGCGCAAAGGGCGCAAGCGGGCAGGCATCTCGGGCCCGCTCGACGACATCGATCGCCACGGCCGCCTCGTCGTTTACGGCACCCAGGATCCGACGCAGATCGAGACGAACCGCCTCGTCGCCGAGCATTTCGCCTCCTTCGACACCTTCGCGGCCCGTTTCCCGGTGAAATCGGACGTCGAGATCACCGACGCCGAGATCGATTCCCGCAGCCTCGTCCTCATCGGAAACCCCCGCTCGAACCGGGTCACCGCGCTCCTCGAAAGCGCGCTCCCCATGCGCTTCGAGCCCTCCGCCGTCACGTTCCGCGGCAAGCGGCACGAGGGCGAGGACGTCGGGCTCTCCTTCATTTATCCCCACCCGCGCAACCCGGACGAATACGTCGTCGTACACGCCGGCGTGGGCTCCGCCGGCACCCTCGCGAGCCGCCACCTCCCGCGCTTCGCCCCCGATTTCGTCGTCTATGACGGACGCATGACGGTCCAGCGTGGTGGTCACTTGCTCGACCGGCGCGTGGCGATCGACGGCGGCGTCTTCGGGATCGACTGGAATTGAGTTCCCTTCCGGGACACCTTAGCGTCGATCCATGCGCACGCACTCGATCCCGTGGCTTGGTTTCGCCGCGCTCGTGACCGCTCTTTGCGCGGGCTGCGGCGGTGATTCGGAACCTCTCACGACGTCGGGCCTCCTGACCGGCGGCAGTGCGTCGAGCGGCGCGGGAGGAGCCGGGGGCGCGGGTGGAGGAGGCGGCGGCGGCGCCGGGCCGACGTGTTCACCCGAGGGCCCTTTCGACGGCCCCGCCATCAAACCGATCGACGCGCCGCCCGGCGAATGGACCTGGATTCCGGTCGACGGCGCGAAGTGTCGCGACGGCTCGCCCACGGGGTTCGGCATTCGCCCGCAGACGGGCTCGGACAAACTCGTTCTCTACCTCGAAGGCGGCGGCGCCTGCTTCAATGGCACGACCTGCGGCATCAACCCGGGCAGCTTCGGCTCCGTCACGTTCGCTGGCTGGAAAGGGACGGTCGGCAATGGCGGCATCTTCGACACGGGCAATGACGAAAATCCGGTCAAGGACTGGAACATGGTCTACGTCCCGTATTGCTCGGGCGACATCCACGCGGGGAACGCGAACAACGTCGACATCCCCGGCGCGCTCACGCCGAAGGATCAAGCGTTCGTCGGGTACACGAACCTTTATCTCTACCTGAAGCGCATCCTCCCCACGTTCCCCGGTTTGTCGAAGGTCCTGCTCACGGGCATCAGCGCGGGCGGGTTCGGCGCGGCGTACAACTACGATCGCGTGGCGCAGGCATTTTGCCCGACGCCCGTGGTCCTGATCGACGACTCCGGCCCGCCGATGTCGGATTCGTACATCGCCCCCTGCTTGCAGGATCGCTGGCGCACGCTCTGGAACCTGAAAGAAACGCTGCCGGCCGATTGCGCCGACTGCACCGGCGCGGACGGCGGCGGGATCGTCCATTACGTGGACTACATCGGCAAGAAGTACCCGACGAGCCGGCTCGGGCTCATCTCGTCGACACGCGACAGCGTGATCACGCTCTTCTTCGGGTACGGCAAGAACGACTGCCAGAACATCGACGGCATCACCACCGCCGTCTCGGGCGAGGTGTACGCGCAAGGGCTCGACGAGCTGCGCAAGACGCACATGAATGGCCCCGGCAACTGGGCGACGTACTACGTCGACAGCACGATGCACACGTACCTGCTCACCGGGCTCTACTCGACGGGCGTGAACGGGAAGAAGCTCTCGGACTGGGTCGGCGACGTCGTGAACGACGGGCCGATGGAGCACATCGGGCCCTGAAAAAGGAACGAGGAGCCGGGGGAGGGACCCGGCCCCTCGTTTAAGGGGTGCGTTCGAGCACTGGGATCAGCGCTGCGCGACGCGACGCGGGCGGAGCGAGACCGACGCGATGCGGAGCGGCTCGACGGTGTCCTCGCCGAGCGCCATGACGAAGTCGTCGTTCGCCGTGAGCACGGAATCACCCGCGATCACGAAACGCTCGCCGCCCTCGCCTTCCGCGACGAGCTGATCCTGCGGCACGATCTGGCCTTCGCGCAGGGTCGCGTCGAGGACACGCACGTCGGACGAGGTGCTCGTCGCGCGCAGCGTGACCCACGCGCTCACGGGCGTCGGCAGGGTCGCGAAGGACGTGTTCCCCGCGAAACCCGCGTACACCCAGGGGGTGTCCTTGGCCATTCGCTTCCAGCCGGCGCCTTGCTCGTCTTGCACGTAAAACGCGCCGTGCGCCGCGTCCGCGATGAGCCGTCGCGTCTCGCCATTCGCGCCCGTCGCGATCACGTCGGCATACACGAGACGGCCATCCGGGCCGAGCTCGGCGTATTCCATCACCTTCATCGCAGCGACCTGCGAGACGCCCGAAAGCGTCTCCGAGCCATCGCTGCGGACCGTGCGCTCGACACGTGCATGAGGCACCGAGCCCTGGGAGAACACGTAGACATGGTCTCCTGCCAGGGCGGGCGCCTCCACGCACGCCTCACGCGAGGAGGCGGCGTTCCCGCAGCCCGCCGAAAGCGAAGCCACGAGCGCCGAGAGAACCAGAGCGGAGATGTGTTGCGTCTTCATGGCACCCCTAATCGAGCGACGGGGTGCCGTTATTTCAAGACGTCGCGATTTTTTCTTTCGGCGGACGCGGGAGGTCCGAAGGACGAACCCTCGCGATCCTGATCACACGCGCGCGGCGTCGTCAGGATAGCGACGTCGGAGGCGCGGCGGGCGGCGGGGGCGTGGCCGCGGCGGGCTTGAGCAGGACGTTCGAGAAGAGCCCGTGCAGGCCCACGGCAAGCGCGTAGAGCGCCTCGCCCGCGATGAGGCCGCCGCCGACGAGCGACGTCGTGCTCATGTCCTCGGGCAGATCCTCGCCCTCCTTCTTTTGCTTCGCGGCCACGCTCTTCTGCCAGGTGTTGTACGCGGACGAACCCACGCCGCCGACGGCGAACCAGACGCAGACCATGAGCTCGACGAAGCCGCCGAACGACGACGCATACGGGCTCGGCAAGAGGAACGCGTCCACCACGAAGCCCGTGGCAAACCCTTCCTTCGAGCCCTTCACGAAGTTCTTGTAGCGCTCGCTCGCGTGGAGGACCTTGCGGAGGACCTCGGTGCTAATGCCGATCGCGAGGCCGATCGCGAGCGCCTTCACCTTGTAGGTCGGCAGGTAGCCGATGTCCTGCAGCGCGCCGACGAACTTGAACGTCATCGCGCTCTGCCACTGTCCGACGTCAGCCTTCGGGTTCGCGAACGAGTTGATCGTCAGCACCGGGTAGGCCTTCATGAACGTCTGCGCGAGCACGACGCAGAGCACCGCGCCCATCAGGATGCCGATGCTCTGGTAGCGGAACTGCACCGTGCGGTTCGTGCCGAGGCGATACCCCGTCGAGCGATCCTGCTGCATGTCGCCGCCAACCGAGCACGCGACGAGAAGGATGCTCGCGCTCATGAGCCCGACGCGCGGATCCTTCAGTCCGAGGCCGCTCATGAGCAGGACCGCGATCACGAACGCGCTCGAGATCGGGTTCGAGTCGCTGATGCCGAGCGAGATGCCGTTGATCAACACGAACACGCTCGTCAGCAGGATGGCGAAGATCGTGAAGCCGAGCGGCTGCCCCATGACGAGCGTCGCCACAGCCACGAGCGCCGCCGCCCAGAACACGATCCACGCGACGAGCCGCTTCGGGTTGACCTGCTTCCACGCGTCCTTCGCATCCGCCTCGAGGGGCTTGCCCGCCTGCGCGCGCACGCGCCGGACAGCCTCGACAGCGATGAGCGACATGTCGACCACCGCCGCGCCAAGGATCATCGCGAGCGCGATCAAGAAGCCGATCTTGCGGAAGCTCTCGCCCTCCTTGAGCCAGCCGATCGAGACGAGGTAGGGCGTGATCCACTTGCCGATGAGCCCCATCAAGAGCGCAGGGATCGCGATGCGCGCGCCGACGACCATGCCCGCGCCGATCGTCGACGCCGAGAGCTGCGTGGCGCCGACGGCCGGCAGCCTCTCCACGAGCGCCGCGAACACCACGCCCGCGCCCGTGCCGCCGCCAAGCTGCCCGATCGAGCGCTTGAGCAAGCGTTTGTCCGTGAGCGCGCGAAGGATGTTCGCGACCGCGTAGCCGCTCGGGTAATCGAGCTTCAAACGATCGACGAGGATCGGCGTGTACACCATGCCGAGGCCGACGCCGAACATGCCGATGCACGCGAAGAAGAGCGCAAGGTGATGCCACGGCGGCATCGGGATCCCGAGCCACGTCATCGCCTGGATGAGCACGCCCATGCCCGCCATGCCCGCGACGCTCGCGGCCATCGTCTGCATGTAGTTCGCGCCGTGTTTGCCCTCGGGGCCGTAGCCATACGTGACCGCGCTGCCGAGGATCCCCGCGAGCACCTGCCCGCCAACGAAGAACCCAAGGCTGAAGTTCATGTACGCAGCAGCGATGCCGCCGAGCGGGCCGAGGACCAAGATCGCCACAGCCGAGAGGAGCGCGTGGTACGCCGGCGTGTCGATCTTCGGGAGGAAGGCAAACTTGGGGCGCGGCGCCTCCTCGGCGGCGGCGGAGGAAGGGGTTGTCATCGGGAACGGGATGCTAGCAGCACGGACGGGCGCGCCTAGCGCTGGATCGCAGGCAAAGTATGTCCGGGAAGACGGGCCGACCGGGGAGGCCGAAGAGAGTCTGGACGAACCGCCAAAGGCCGCTCGCCAGCGGGCTCGACGGACCCTATGGTCTCCAGGTCCCGATGATCCCCACGCGCTACCAGAACCTCGAGGAAGCCCGCGCACGCTTCGGCGACCGCGTGGACCGTCTTGCGCCCTTCCTGCTCCGCGGCGATCCACTGGCCGACGCCGTGATCGAGGAGATGGAAGGCGCCCCGGCCAGTCGCGGGTTTTCCCTCCTCGACAAGGCCCTCCGCGCCCCCGAGACGCGCGGCCTCGAGCTGCCCCCGGCAATGCGCGCCTTGCTCGAATGGTCCTCCCACGTGCCCGCCTGGGTCGATTGGGATGCCGTCCAGCGCGGCGGCGAGCTGCTTTTGCGCTCAGGGGCCCTCGGGGGCGCAGTGCTGGGCACCTACTCGCTCGTGCTCGGGTACACGTCGCCCGGGGGGAACAAGCCGCTCGTCTTCTCGGGTCAGCTCGTGGAGCGCGCGCCGCGCCGGCTCGGCGAAACCTCGCGCTTCGTGCAAGCGACAGCGCAACCCGGCGGGCTTCTTCGCACGGGCGAGGGATTCGCAATCACCCTGAAGGTGCGGCTCATGCACGCGAAGGTGCGGCAGATGCTGTCGCGTTCGCCCAAATGGGACACAGCAGCGTGGGGCCTGCCCGTGAACCAGCACGACATGGCGGGCACGTCGCTCCTGTTCTCGCTCGTGTTCCTCGAAGGAATCCGCGCATTCGGGCTCGAGGTCGATCGCGACGAGGCCGAGTGCTTCATGCACCTCTGGCGTTACTCGGGGCACCTCATCGGCGTGGATCCCGAGCTGTTGCCAACGAGCGAGTTCGACGCGTGGAACCTCGGAAACCTCATCCGCGCGACAGAGGGCCGGCCCGACGACGACTCACGAGCACTGACGCACGCCCTCTTCGAATCGCCAATCCAGCAAGCAAGGACGCCCGAGGAGAAGCGGCTCGGCGCCTTCCGGCGGAACATCGGCATGGGTTTTTCGCGGGGGCTGCTCGGCGACGATCTCGCCGACGAGCTCGGAATCGAGCGCACGCCGTTCGTCGCAGCATTCCACGCCCTCCGCGCAGTGACGCGGGTAGCCGAGCAAGCACGCAAGCGCTCGCTGGCAGCCCATCGCAAGGCCATCAGCTCAGGCGCGCGTTACTGGGACATGGTGGTGCAGGAAGGACTCGGTGGCGCCCCAGCACATTTCGCGCCGCCAGAGCGCCTCTCGCGCGCAGCGTAGCGTAGCGTAGCGCCGGGGTTTCACCCCGGACCCCGACCAGGGGTTGTCCACCCCTGGACCCGGACCAGCGCAAGCGCTGGACCCGGGGTCGATGAACTGCGCAATGCGCAGTTCATCGAACAGGCCGAGTCAAGACCGGCGACGGGCTTGCCAGCCAAGGCAGCAGGGCTGACGTGTCTGCTCGACGAGGGGGGCAGCGCTGCTGTCTCAGCTGGCAACGCCGTTCGTGGTCTTGCCCCGGGCCCGTCGGAAAAACCGCGCATCGCGCGGTTTTTCCGCCTTCGGTCCAGGCCGTGCCGGGTCCGGGGTGCAGGGGGCGGACAGCCCCCTGCTGGGGTGCGGGGCAACGCCCCGCGGCGCATCACCTACGGCGGCGGCGTGCCACGGACAGACCGAGTGCGACGCTGAGGAGCCCGAGTGCGGCTGTGGTCTCGCTGCTGCTCGACACGGCGCAGCTTGCGCTGCTGGCGCTCCCGTTGCCTTTGCCGTCGCCGAGGTTGTTCCACCAGCCGCCGCCGTTTGGGTCACCGGGGATTTCTGAGCCTGGATCGCAGGGCGGGTACTCGGGGCACGTGGGCGGCGTGCCGATGGCCTTCGTGGCTTGGAAGAAGTTTGAGACGGGCACCTGCTCCGTTGCCGCGCCGAGTGCGAGATCCTTGTTCAGGGAGGCTCGTGCGAGCTCCGTGTTGATGCGCGTCAGCCAGAGCTCGTTCTCGTTGATCCCGCCGAACATCTTTTCGAGGTCGGCTTGGAGCTCCTCGTTTGCGGTCACGTATCCGTCGCTTGGATCGCCGTAGCCGCTCTGATCCGGCAGGAAGCTCACGAGCTGTTCGAGCCGGCCGCGGATGTCCCACGACGACGTCGGCTGCGCGTACTGGTTCAGCCAGTTCGAATTGTTTGCGGCCTTGAAGGCGTCGTCCTTCAGCGTCGCGTAGTTCGAATTGACCTCGTCCCAGTTCCACACGATGTCGGCCGCGTTGATCTCGAACGACGAGAAGTTCTTCGTTTCGTAGCGACCCTCGGCGAAGACCCAGAGCGTCATCGGGGCGACTGCGCCTGTGCCCGCGGCGACCATGCGTAGGGGCAGCGTGTTGCTCGCGCCGAGCGTGGTGATGCGTACGGGACGCATCGAGCTCACGCCCTGGCCGGGGACGAGCTTCAGTGCGAGGAAGTCGAAGCCCTCGCCGACGTAGGCGTCGATGATCGGACCGACGTCGGCGCTGATGTTGTAGCCGTTCGTCGTGAGCCAGTCCTTCAGGGCGTTCGGGTCCGACGACGCGAGTTGCACGGTTTCGTAGGGGCCGACGACCTCCTGCGAGATCACGTCGACGCCGCCGCCGGCCGAGTCGCCGCCTGCGCCGCCGGCACCACCTACCGAGCCGCTTCCTTCCCATCCGCCCCAGCAGGAGGGCGGCGGCGGGCAGTTCAAGGGAGGTGCCGCGACGGACGTCGCCGTGCGCTCACTGAGGACTGCGAAGACTGCGTCCGAGGACAAACCGACCTCGACCTGGCCTTTGATGGGCAGGATCCAGGCGAACGACGTGGGCTCGCCGGAGTATTCGATCTGGTCCCAGAGGGTCGTCGAGGTTTGCGAGACCGAAAAGATCATCCGGTGGCCGGTGACTTGCGTCGACTCGTCCTGCGGCGGGACGCAGCCGCCGCAGGCGGCGGCGTCGTGGGTGTTGGTCACGACGGCGGTGACGAGCGGGAGCGAAAGGAAGAGAGCGTGGATGAGCTTCATGCTTGGCAACCTCCGGGCAGCGAAGCTGCCGGAAGGCATGCCGCGTGCCTCTCCGATTCTTCGGCCGTTTCATGATCCCGGAGTCTGCGCTGCGGCTCTTTCGGGCACATCGGGGCACACGTTGACACGATTGCACGGAGGTTCTCGGCGACGCGCCTTCGTGGTAGGGAGGGGCCCGAACGAGGAGCGAGATTGTCATGCGCGAACCTTTGGATCCCGTGCTCCGACCGATCGACGTTTTCGCGGGCGCCCGTGACGCGTCGCGCCCCGAGGATCGCCTGCGCGAGGTCCGAAAACGCGCGGCGCGCCTGCGCGAAGAGCTGCTCTCGGCGCCGCCGGTGCCTTGTTATCGATCCCGCGGGCTCGTGCGTGTCCCCTATCCGACGCGGTATGCGCTGCGCGATGCCTTCCGCGGCCCGACGCCGTTCGTGCACATCCTGAACCGCGTCTTCCTCGTGCAATTCGAGGCCGAAGGCAGGCTCCGCACCCTGCTCGCCTCGCCCTCCGACATCCGCGCCAATGCCGAGACGCCGTTCTTCAAGCGCCTCGGCGGCATGTTCGGCCCCTTCAAGGACCTCGGCCAGCGCCTCATCGCGCCCGAGCTCGGCACCGTGGAATCGTGCCTCGCCGAGGCGGGGCTCTTGCCCGAGGACATCGATTACATCACGTACGATCACCTGCACACGCAGGACGTGCGCCGCTGGCTCGGCGCGCACGAGCGTCCCGGCTACTTTCCACGCGCAAAACTCCTCGTCATGCGCCAGGAATGGGAGAGCACGCTCGCGCTCGCGCCGCCGCAGCGCGACTGGTATTGCCCGGACGGGATCGACGGTGTCGATTCCTCGCGGATCGTCCTGCTCGACGGCGACACGAAGCTCGGCGAGAGCGTCGTGCTCATGGCGACGCCCGGCCATACCGAGGGCAACCATTCGATCGTGGTGCGGACGAGCGAGGGGATCTTCGTGACGAGCGAGAACGGCGTCGGCCCCGACGCGTATGCCCCGCGCGCTTCGCGGATCCCGGGACTCCGCCGATACGCCGAGGACACCGGGATGGAGGTCGTGCTCAACGGCAACACGCTCGAGCGCGGGCTCGACCAGTACATCTCGATGGTGCAGGAGAAAGAGGTCGCGGGTGCGTCCCGGCAAAACCCGGATTTCCCGGCGATGGTCAGCTCCTCGGAGCTCAGCGCCTACGCTCTGTTCCCCGGCGTCACGCCGACGTTCTCGTTCGGCGATCTCACGCTGGGCAAACCCGCGCGCCCCGCGCGCGACAACACCAAAACCCGCGCCACCGGCGCGGCTCTTTCGGCCTAGGAGGCGACAATGGCCGTCCTGGTCTTGACCGGCGCCGCGAGTGGGATCGGCGCGCACATGACGGGGGTTTTTGCGCGTCGCGGGGACACGGTCATCGCGACGGACGTGAACCTCGCCGCCCTGGAGAAACGCGCGGCGGAGGGCGCGTGGGGGACGAACGTTCGTCTCGTCAAACTGGACGTGCGCGAGGCCGCGGATTGGGAAGCGGCGCTCGATCGGGCCGAGCACGAGGGCTCTGGGCTCGACGTCGTCATGAACATCGCGGGCGTGCTCAAGCCCGGCTGGGTCCCGGATCTCGCGGCCGCCGACGTGGATTTCCACCTCGACGTGAACGTGAAAGGCACGGTGCTCGGCACGCGCGCGGCCGCGGCGCGGATGATCGCGCGGGGACGGGGCGGGCACATCGTGAACATCGGCTCGCTCGCGTCGCTCGCGCCCGTGCCGGGGCTCTCCCTTTATGCGGCGTCGAAATTCGCCGTGCGGGGATTCACGCTCGCCGCCGCGATGGAGCTCGCCCGCCACGCCATCGCCGTGACGCTCGTCATGCCCGACGCCGTGCAGACGCCGATGCTCGATTTGCAGGTCGATCACGAGGAGGCCGCGATGACCTTCTCCGGCCCGCGCCCGCTCACCGTCGAGGACGTCGAGCACGCGCTCGTGAACGAGGTGTTACCGAAGCGCCCGCTCGAAATCACCTTGCCGCTCGGCCGAGGCATTCTGGCGCGCACGGCGAACACGGCGCCGGCCGCTTCGCGCTGGCTCGAGCCGCTCCTCACGAAAAAGGGACGAAAGGCCCAGGAACGAATCAAGCAGGGGCGCTAGTCCAGCCCGGCACCTTCGCCCGCGGCGCCCGCTCCGCGCGCCAGAGGTCCCGGGCGAGCCAGGCGAGCACGCGTGGATTGTGCCGCACTTCCGTGAAATGGTACGGCAATCGGCCCTCGCCGAACGGCACGTACACGCGCACCGGTACGCCGAACGTGCGCGCCTCCCGCAATGCCGGCCCGAACGGCAAGCCGAGCAGCAATTCGAGCTCGCACGGCGTCCCGTTCGAGACGAGCCGCTGGAGCGCCTGTCGCACGAGCGGCGCGTCGTGCGAGGCCACCCCCACGTGCCGCGCCCTGCCCGCGAGCGCGTCGATCACCGCGAGAAAACCTGCCCGCGGATCGAGCTCGGGCGCCGCCGGATCCGGCACCTGCCCTTTCACCACGCGCACGGGCACGTTCCGCCGGATCGCCCAGGCCGCGTCCCGCACGCTCCGCGAAAAACGTCCGGGCAAGGTGAATCCGATCGTCGTCCCCCCGCCCATGACGCTCTCCGCGAGCGCCCGCGTCTTCTCCACGGCCTCGGGCCGCTGCGCGTCGAAATGCACCCGCGCGGACGAGAGCGTTGCGCGCGTCACGATCTCCCTGACGAGATCCCGCGAAAACCCGAGCGCGGGGGCCTTGATCGCGAGGTAATGGTCTCCGTCCGCCTCCGCGAAGGACTCGAGTGTGGCGAGCGCGCGGTTCGCCACGATCCGCGGGGACGTGTTCTCGCCGTTCCAGAAACAAACGACGACGCCCATGCCCGCGTCCCAGAATTGCCGGCTGAGCGTGAGGGCGTCGGTGATCCGCGGCCCGGCGACGTAGGCGCGTCCGGCGCGCTTCGCGATCGGCTCCCATGCCGCGAGCGCGGCCTGCTTCAGACCTCGGATCGTGTCATCCATCGAAATTGCCTCCTCAATGTCCGGAGCACGCGCGCGGCAGCCTGGCTCGACAGCGCGGACGCGCTCGCGAGGCTCACCGGATACGCACCGAGCGAAACCGTGGCGCGCTCCTCGTTCGTCCAGGGCTTGATCCACGGCGCGACGCCGCCGAGAAATTCGTACGTCGAGAGCCCCTGCTCGGCCGCGCGGCGCAGGCTCTCGCGGAGGAGCAGAATGCCCGGCGAGGCCTGTCGAAACGCCTCGTCATAGCCGATCTTGAGCAGCCAGTAGCGTCCGGCGTGCTCGACCGCGAGCTGCATCGCCGCGGCGAGGCCGCCGATACGAAGGAACGCGACGCGCAGGATCCCGCGGCGCGCGGCGGCGAGGGCGTACGTCCGGAAAAACGTGCCGATGACCAGATCGGACGACATTGCCGTGCCCTCGCGGCCCTTCCAGCAGGCGGCTTCGACACGGAAAGCCTCGTCGAGCACGCCTTCCGCTTCCTCGGGCGCGGGCGAGAGGAACGAATACGAGAGCTTGCCCTGGCGCTCGGCGTGCCGCTCGGCGCGGCGCAGATCCTGGCGCCGACGGGGCGAGAGGTGGCGCTCGGGCTCGCTCCACGAGGTATCGAGCGGGACGAATGGGCAAGGCTTCGCGGGCCCGACGCGGACGACGCCGCGGCGGCGGTAGGCCTCGCGCAGGGCCGGAATCGTGGGTGAGGTCGCGAGCACGCGCGGCAGGTGCACCGGATGCCGGTCGCGGGCGAGCGCCTGGCAAAGCGCCCGGAGCGACCCGGGGCCGCCGCGGGACAGATCGACGGGCTCGCCGAGCTCGATCGCCCCGGCGGGCAGGAGCGAAGGCGAAAGGCCCCCGTGATGGACGAGCGCCGCAATCGAGGGGGATTCGAGCGGCGACGTCGCGACGAGGACCCGCAATCGATCCCCCGCGCCGCTCGCCGAGAGCCAGCTCTCCGTCCAGAGGCTTTGCTGCATCGGGGTGTCCTGCAGCGCATCGAGCGCGGCCCAGGTCTCTCCTATCTGTGACAGCGCCGAAGCCCCGGCGAGTCGCTGGGTGGAGAGCGCCGCGCGGCGCATTTCGTCCGCGCTCGTGGAAGGCTTCGGCCGCAGCTCGAGCTCTTGCATTCCGTTTCCCCCCGCGGCTCCAGTGCCGTCCTCGGAGCTTGGTCCGCCCCCCCGGACCCCGCCACCTCACATGGCCCGTGAAAACCCATGCAAAGCGCGCCCGGAATGGCGGGTATCCGCGTCGAGCGCTCCCTTCGGATAACGAGGTTTTTCCCTGTGCCGGCGGGATCGCGCCCGGGGCATTCGTGGTCCTCGCGCGCACTCTCCAGGTTCTTCGGCCACTCCTTTGCATACGAGATCCAGCGCGCGCGCTCCGGGCATTTCTTTCCCACCCGGCCACGCGCCCTCGGCATAACGCCGCGCACCTACCCTACCCGCGCGGCCCGACCCATTCGAAAAGGAGTCCACCCCCGTGAACACGATGCTTCGGAGCACGCTGTGGCTCCTCCTCGCCCCGCTCGCGCTCGTCACAACGGACGCCGTGGCCGGAGAGGAGGCCAGCGTCGAGGTCGTCGGAGAGCCCGTCGCCCGGTGCACGGGCGAAAACGCGGTCGTCTCGCTCCGCCTGCGCAACAAGAGCGGCGAGACCGTGACAGCGCGTGCGAGCGCCGCGGTGATCGTCGCGTGCAGGGCCGAGGACAGCGAAGGAAAGGCGGACGAAAAGCGTGGCGATACTCTCGAAGTCGAGGAGCGAATCCCCGACAACGGAGGCAGATCCGTCACCTACACGCTCGTGCTGGAGGGGCGGAAGGGCTGCAACGCGGAGGAGCGCGTGGCCGCGATCGATTACGAGTCGGTGAAGCTCGAAATCGCCGGAGAAGTCACGGCCTTGCGCATGGAAGGGTGCAAGGGCTCCCGTTAATCGGTCGGCTCCATGGGCGGCCCGCTGATCTCCTCGGTCGGGGGCACCCACGTCTCGGGGTTCGGGCCGTCCTCCAGCGTGGTCCCCTCGGAATACGTCGGGCCGCCGGGATACGACCCCGCGCCGCCCTCGTCTCCCAAAGGCCCGCGCGAAACCGGCTCGCCGCCCCGCACGCCGGGCACGCTCTCTTGCGTCCGAGGCTGCCCGGCCCCGGCGTCACCCCGATCAAAAGGCCAGGGTTGCTCCTTCGCCATGATGCCCTCCAGGGCTTCCCCATGGGGCCGGCGCGGACGAAACGAAAGCCGTCCGCCCCATAGGAACGTCAAGCCCGTTACGGAGGCGCGGCCCGCGGACCCGAGCCGCCGGGCGAGAGCGCGCCCAGCACGGCCCGGAGCCCCTCGATGACCTCGGCCGAGGGCTGCCCCTCCCCGACCCGATACCCGCCCACGGGTTTACCGTTCGTTTCACCCAGCCAAACCCAGGCGCGCTCCCCCGACGGCGCCTCGAACCCGAGCTCGGCGCGCCGCCCTTCCGACAAGACGCGCACGTCCTTCCACGCGAGGGCGCCGAACGGCGCGCGCCGCCGCAAGAGCTGCGTCCGCGCTGCCACGGATCGCACGAGCGGCAGCGCCGCGTCCTCCCCGATCGGATGCACGAACGTGACGTGCCCGGACAACCTCTCTCCGATCGCGAGGATGCCCGCCCGCGACGCCGCCCGATCCGCCGGCGCGGCGACGATCCCCACGGAAAACCAGTCTGTTGCCGCGATCCCCTCGCCTTCCGACCGTGGCCTCAGCGTGACCACGAGGCTCTCCTCGCCTTCGAGCCGCACCTCGACCGCCCGCTCGCCGAGCTCCGTGAGGGTGACGCGGGAAAACGGATTTGGCGGGACGAACCCGGCGAACGCCTGCGCGACGAGCGCCCGCGCGTGCACCGAAAAGAGTTTTCGACTGGGATCGGCCTCGACGAGGCGCTCGGGCGTCACGGGGACGAACTCCTCGTCGCCGTACATCTCCCGGTACGTTTCGAAAACGCCATTGCAACGCGCGTCGAAGACGCACGTCGCGCAGCCCGCGGGCTTCGACTTGTCCCGCCGCTTGACGAGGTATTTGTCCCAGGGCTTGCTGAGCGTCTTCTCGCCGTCGACGGCGATCGTCATCGTCTTTTCGCCGTCGTGATGAATGAACGGCGCGAGGTGCGGCGCGACGCAATACGGGAGGTTTCCGATGTTGACGTCGAACCCCTCGGGGAAGCCCGAAACCATACGTTCCAGCGGGCCGACGAGGCTCCGGTAACGCGGGATCATCGCCGCGAACTCCGCCTCCGTGCGCACGCCCGCGTCGAGCGGCCGCACCATGTCGAGGTGGAGCTGCGAGACCCCGAGTGGCAGGAGCAGATCCGGGAACGCGTCCACGGATTCGTGGTTCGACTGGACGACACACATGTTCACGGTGAGCCGCTGCCCCCGCGCCCGCACGTGATGCATCGACTGCACAATGCGGGCGAACGACCCATCTTTGCGCGTCGTGCGCTCGTGCGCCTCCTCGGTCGCGCCCTGGATCGAGAAGCGGAACGTGAAATTCCCGCCGGTCGCGAGGATCTCGTCCACGAACGCGGCGCGAGCGGTCTTCACGCCGTTCGTGAAGATCACGATCTCCTCGAAGCCGAGCGCGACGCTCTCGCGCACCACGTCGAGGAACGCAGGCTGCAGCGTGGGCTCGCCGCCGAGCAGCGTGATCTTCCTGTGCCCGGCCGCGCGCGCGGCCCGGATCTGCTCGAGGATCGGCGCGAGCGGGAGCGGCCTCGCGCGGCCAAGCGCCGTCTCCTGGCCGCTGACGCAGAACACGCAACGGTTGTTGCACATATGGCCGAGTTGTATTTCGATCAACGCTCGGGGCTCCGGATCGCCTTCGGCGCCCTGCGCCCCGAACCCCCGCTGCGTCTTCGGCTCCATCGGCCGGGAGATCATACAACAAAACGACACCCCGCCACACACGCGACGTGCAGGCGGGGCCATGAGGGTCGTCCTTGGACGACGGAGAGCTGCTTCTCTAAGCCGCCTTCCTCTCCCAGACCCGCATGTTGAGCTGATCCTTGATCCATGCGAGGTGACGCTGCTCGTCCGAGAAGTTCCTCTCGAGGAGCGAGCGCACCTCCGTCGGCAGGTCGGCCACGTTGAGCGCCGCCTCGTAAGTGCGGTTCGTCAGCTCCTCATTCCCCCGCATCGCGAGCAGCGCGCTGTGATCGCCCTGGGCCGTGATGGCCGTGAAGCCCTCGATCAGGAACCCGGCCCAGGACGTCTCCACTTCGGGCTCGCCGCCGCAGGCCCGTACCTGCTGCGAGAGATCCCGAATGTGCTGCTGATGGTCTTTCTGGAACCGGTCCAGGTTGCTCCGGATGTCCTCCATCGTGCAGGCGTCGATCGCCTGCTTGTACGCATGCACCGCGTCCACGTCGAGCTTGATCAGTTTGTTCAGCTTATCAACCACTTCGCGGTTATCCATGGAAAACTGCCTCCTCGGGGCCCTTCCAGGCTCGGCATGTCCATGGGGGACGAATGTGCGCGACGTCGAGCCCCGTCGCGGGAACCTTTCGCCCGCAACGTGCAGAGTCTGCTCGCCGGACAAACCCATTCGGTCCCGGACGAAACCTCGCAAGCTTCTTGCAAGCGAGGGGGATCGGACGGCGACCCTGCGGCGCCCGATCCGTGAGCCCATCGCGGAGGAACCGAACGGGGAGGATTATCGTGGCACTCGACCTCACGAAGGAAAAAGGCGTGGCCCTCGACGCCCAGGAAGATTTCACCTGGCGCGACATGGTGCGCGAGCCGATCAGCAAGCTGAACGACGACGCGTTCACGCGCCTGCGTATCATCCTCATGAATGGCATCGAGATGGAGGCGAACCGCTTCCAGCACATGTTCGCCCGCATGAACCACCCGATGCGCGCCGAGCTCGCGAAGGTGCGGCGCATCGAGACGCACCAGCAGGTGCTCGTGAACTGGCTCCTGCCGGCGGATCAATCGCCGCTCGAGACCACGATCGCCTACGAGCAGGTCGCCATCGAGGTGACCGCGAGCCTCGCGCTGCTCGAGCCCGATCCGTACATCGCGCAGGTGCTCCGCTTCGGGCTCCTCGAAGATTTCGATCACCTGTATCGATACTCGGCGCTCATGGACCGCATGGAGGGCAAGGACGCGAACGCCATTCTGCAATCGTACACCGACGTCATGCCGGGCCGGCCCACGGTGGTCGAGCACCGGCATCCGCTCGACGATCTGCGCGAGCACTACGATCGCACCACGGCCTCGCCGATCACGAAACTCGTGTCGTTGACGATCATGTCGGGCGAGCAGCAGACGCAGAACTACTACCAGAACATCGGGCCGCTCTTCGCAGACCCGGCGGCGCGCCTGCTCTACGCGGAGATCGCGCACATCGAGGAGCAACACGTCACGCAATACGAGGCGATCATCGACCCACACGAGACGTGGATGGAGAAATGGCTCCTGCACGAGTGTACGGAGGTCTGGAACTACCTCGCGTGCATGGAACAGGAGTCGAATGCGCGGCTCAAGGCCATCTGGGAGCGCATGGTGGCCTACGAGCTCGGCCACCTGAACCACGTGATGGATCTCTTCCGGCGCGTGGAAAATCGCGATCCGTTCGAGATCATCCCGACGAGCCTGCCGGAGCGCATCAAGTACATGAGCCACCGCGATTACGTGCGGCAGGTGTTGAAGAACGAGGTGCACCTGCGCAGCGTGGGGACCCAGTTCGTCCCGGTGGCAGAGGTGCCTCCGGATGCGCCCTCGATCGCCTACAACCGGCAGATCAATTCTGATGGTTCGCCCAGCCAAACCGTGGCGGCGGGCTACGTCTACACCCCCGGAAGCGAGCTCGTGAAGCAGGCGGCCTGAAAAGAGCTCAAAGGAGGAAACGATGAAAGAGCCGACCGACATGGGGATGAATCGGACGGGGATCGGGACGAGCCCGATCGATTCGAAGGAGCTCATCGAGGCCGCCGAGGCCACGGTGCCGAGCAGCGAGGGCGACGCGTCGGGGATCGCGAGCCTGCGGATCTCGTACACCAGCGAGTCCGGCATCGTGGGCACGATGCCGCCGCCGTCGAGCGTGAAGGGCGCGGTGAAATCGGTGCTCGAAGGCCTCACGGCCAAGAACCCGGCCGTGTTCCTGGACAAACTCGCCGAGCGCCTGCAATTCGAGCGGACCGGGACACGCATGTACCAGAGCGTGCTCGCGAAGTTCGACGCGCTCGGGAGCTACGACGGCGGGCCGACGCGCGAGACGCTCCTCGAGTTCCACGACGAAGAGCTCAGGCACTTCCACGTGCTCCGGAGCGCCCTCGAGAGCATGGGCGCGGATCCGACGGCGCTCACGCCCTCGGCGGACATCGCGGCGGTGGAGGCGTCGGGCCTCTTGCAGGTCCTCAATGATCCGCGCACGACGCTGCCGCAGACATTGCACGCGATCCTCGTGGCCGAGCTCGCCGACAGCGAGGGCTGGGACATGCTGATCGAGCTCGCGACGAGCCTGGGGCACGAGGCGATGGCGGACGATTTCCGCGACGCGATGCGCGCCGAGGAAAAACACCTCGCGCACGTGCGGCAATGGGTCGCGAACCACGCGATGCAGGACGCGGAAGGGAAGTTGCAACAGGCAGCCTGATCAAGAACGCCGATCAGAACGGGAGCGGGGGCGTCGTCACGAAAAAGGCCGGCGAGAGCTGGCCCGGAGGGATGTCCCCCCGCCCCGGATCTTTTTCGGTCGTGAGGGCATACGCCGCGCCGCCGGCCGCGCCGCCCGCGACGACCACGCCGATCGTGGTCCAGAACCACCAGCGCGCGTAAATGGGCGGCGGGCGCTGGAGGACGAGCGCGACCGTGCGCTCGCCGCCGGCCGTCACGATGACGCTGGTCTCGTAATCGACGTATTCGGGGTGCCTCGATGCGACCTTGTGCGTCCCCGGCTCGACGAGCGTCTCGAGCGGCGCTTGCCCCGCGTTCTTGCCGTCGACGAGGACCGTGACCCCGGTCTTCGGCGCGGTCACGAGGAGCTTGCCGACCCTGGCCTTGCTCTGGAGCTGGGCATCGAGGACGTACGCACCGGCACCCGGCAAATCGACGCGCGTGCGATAAGGGAAATACCCCTCGGCCTCGACGAGGACGTCGGCCGGACCGGCCTTGAGCACGAGGGGTTTGTCGAGGGGCGACATTCCCGCGACGACGTCGCGCACGAGGATCCGCGCCCCGTCGACGTTCACCTTCACGGTGAGCCGCGACAGACGTTTTTCGATGTTCGCGATGCGATCGTTCAGCCCCGGCACCTTGGCGAGGAGCTCGGCGGGCGCCTGCGCGCGGAATACCGTGAGTTTTTCGAGCGCCTCGGGCAGCCGGTCGAGCGCTTCGAGGGCCCGGCCCATGTTGTACAAAAGCGCCGGCTCCGGGTTCAGCGCGTACGCCTCGGTATAGGCCGCGAGCGCGTCGAGCGGCCGGAGCTTGTCCATGGCCTTGTCGCCCTCGGCCTTGCGCTCCTTGGCGCGCGCCACGAGCGCGGGATCCTGCCCGGCAGGCGCCTGCGGGGCTGCTTGCGGCGCGTCGGCGCGGGCAGACGGGGCGATCGTCGTGATTAGCGCGACGAGGAGGACGTGGGAAAGGCCAGCACGAAGGCGATTTCGGCTCATGGCGCGATCTTTAGAGGTGGGTCGGATCCTCCGCCGGGGGCGGGGGCGGCTTGGGAGGCGTCGGCTTCGGCGTGGGCGCGGCCGTGGCCGTCGCGGTGACCGGCGGCGAGGCGGGCGTCGGCGCTTGTTTCGGCGACAGCCCCACGGCGACGGGCGCGGTCGGGGGCGCGGTCGCCGTCTCGATCGCGGCCGCAGGCGTGGCGGCGGGCGTCGGCGTCATCGTCGGCGAGGGCGCGGGCGTCGCCGCGGGTGGGAGCGTCGTCGCGGTCGTCACGGCCGTATCCACGGCCGGCTCCGCGGGCTTTTTCGTCTGCGAGGCCAGCACGAACAGAAAAACCCCCACGACCACCGCTGCAATGCCCGCCGACACGATCATCAATCGCCGGGTCGACATCGGCTCGCGGGGGGCGGCGAGCTGCGGCGTCTTCGCATTGAGCAACGTCTGCGGCGCGGCGCCGGCCGGGCCAAACGGCATGAGCGCGGCCATGAACGTATCGATGTCGGGCCACCTTTCGTCGGCGCGCTTTTCGAGCGCCTTCATGACCACGTCCGCGAGCTTCTGCGGCAGATCCGGCCGGACCTCACGCAAAGGCCTGGGATCGTCCGCGATGATCGCCGCGAGCGCGGCCGTCGCGCTCACCTCGTCGAAGGGCCCGCGGCCGCCGAGCAATTCGTAGAGGACCACGCCGAGCGACCAGATGTCCGCCCGCCCGTCGACGTTTTTTGCGGACCGCACCTGCTCCGGCGACATGTATTGCGGCGTGCCGAACGCCGCCGTCGTGGCCGTCTGCGCGGCGTTGTCCCGTTTGTCGAGGACCTTGGAAATGCCGAAATCGAGCACCTTGACGATGCGCCGCTGCCCCTCCTGGCACAGGAACAGATTGCCCGGCTTGATGTCGCGATGCACGACGCCCATGCGATGCGCCTGCGAAAGCGCCTCGCACGCCGCGAGGACGTAACCGACGGCCTCCGGATACGGCAGCGGGCCGCGGATCGCGAGCTCCTGACCGAGATCCCAGCCCTGAAGCAGCTCCATCACCATCATGGGGCTGCCGTCCGGGAGGTTGTCGACGTCGTAGACGCGCACCACGTGCGGCCCCTGGATCCGGGCCGCCGCGCGCGCCTCGCGCTCGAATCGCGCCGTCACGTCGGGCAGCACGCGCGCGTCGGGGCGCAAGAGCTTGATGGCCACGGCCTGCTCGGTGCGCTGGTGCCGCGCTTGCAGGACGATCCCCATGCCGCCCTGACCGAGGACGGACTCGACGACGTACTTGCCGGCGAGCACCGTGCCCGGCGCGGGCGCGCCATCGGGGGAGGCCGGATCCCGGGGAGCGGGCTCGGTCACGGGCGCAGCATACGCGTGAGCGCGTCCTGTGTGAAGAGGCGAACGCGGCGGAGGGTCGTGGTCTTGGGCTCGGGTGGGGGCGCGACCGGCTCGATGACCTCGCAGTTCTTGATCCCGCCCTGTCCCGCGACGCCGCCGTCGGGGCAGTTTTCCTTCGGGCCGCCGACGCCGCCTGCGCCGCCGCCGCCGCCGGCACCGCCGCCGCCGGTCCCCCAGAAGCCTCCACCGCCGCCCATCCCACCGGCGCCGGTCGTGGAACCGGCAGCGCCACCACCTCCGCCAACTCCAGACGTGCTGCTGCTCGACGAGCTGCTGGAAGAGCTGCTGCTGCTCGACGAGCTGCTGCTCGACGTACCACCGCCCGTGCCCGGAGGGCCAGCGTCCACCTCCACGGGTCCGCCGAGGCCGCCGCTTCCGCCGTTCCCGATGCTTCCGCCGAAGCCACCGCTTCCGCCGTTCCCGATGCTTCCGCCGAGGCCGCCGCTTCCGCCGAGGCCGCCGCTTCCGCCGTTCCCGATGCTTCCGCCGAGGCCGCCGCTCCCGCCGCTGCCGGGGCCCACGCCGCCCGTGCCGCCGTTTCCGCCCGGTCCCACGGGACCCCCGCCGCCGACGCCGCCGGCGCCGCCCTGGCCCTCGCCCACGTCACACGCGGACGTGTTCTTCGCGCATTCGTCGCCGGAGATCTCCGAATCGACGCAGCCAAACTTGGCGACGCACGTCGAATCCGGATCACACGGCTTGCCGATGCACTCGTTCCACATGAAAATCGGCAGATCGAGCGGCGTGCTCGGGATGAACCGGAGCCTGCGCCGCGCGATGATGCAGCGATCCTTCGTCGCCTGCGTCGCGTTCGGATCGAGGCAGTCGATGCCGCTCACGCCCACGCCCGTTGCGACCTTGATGGCGAGCAGCTCGTCTTTCGCGCTCTTCGGAATGAGCACAAGCGATCCGATACGATCGCCGATGCACGTGAGCGCCTCGGTGCCCGGCGGCGGGTTCGCCTCGAGCGACTGGTAGTCGTTGGCCACCGCGATCGCCGTGCTGGACACCTGGCCGCAGGGCACGTCGGTCTTGATCTCGATCGTGACCTGCGTGGGCTCGAGACACCCCGCGAACGCCGCCGCGACCGAAACCGAGAGGGCCGCCAAGATCGCACGACGGCGCTTCCCCTTCCCCTTGCGCATGGCGCGATTGGACATCCGCGCCCAGAACGCGTCAAGGGGCCGCGCGCACGTTCAGAGCTGCCCGAGCTCCGGAAACTCGCGCCGCAAGTCCTGCTCCAGCGCGCCCGAAGGCGCGAGCTTGCGCACACGATCGAATGCCCCGCGCCCATCCTCGCGCCGCCCGGCCGTGAGGTAGACCCGGACGAGCCACGCCGCGATGACCGCATTGTCGGGCAGCGCGAGCCCCGCGCGCTCGAGCCGCTCCGCCGCGGCGCCATAATCGCCGGCCTGGTACAAGCTGAGCCCCGACGCGAGCAGGAGCAGCGGATCGCCCTCTTCGAGCGCCTCGGCCCGGCCCACGAGCGCGAGCGCCTCGTCCTGCTTGCCCGCCGCGCGCGCCGCCCGGATCGCATTCGTGTAAAGCGGTTCGTACCGCGGAAACAGCTCGATCCCGCGCCGCAGCACGGAAAGCGCCTCCTCGTACCGCCCCGCGCGGTTCAGAAGGACGCCGAGGTTGTTGTGGATCTCCGCCACGTTCGGCCGGCGCGAGAGCCAGAACCGCATCGACGCCTCCGCCTCGTCGAGCCGCCCGGCCTGCATCGCGTCGACCGCGAGGTTGTTCTGGTAAAGCGCGAGGGCCGTGCCGTCGTCGATGCTGTTGTAGAGCGAAAGCGTCCAGTCGGGCGCTTCCTTGGCGAAATCCATCACGATCGCCATCGGCCCGCTGCCATAGCCGACGGCCACGTGCGACGAGAGGAAAAACGAGCCGTTTTTCTCGTAATGCCCCTCCACCTTCCGCACGTACACGAAATACACCGGCACGCCGAGGTGCCGCGCGAGCGCCGCGAAGAGGTGCGTATACGAGACGCAATCGCCCTGCCGCGCCCGGAACCCCGCGCGCGCCGTGAGCGATTGGCTCGGCGCATACCGGAACGCAAGGTCGTCCCGCAGGTATCGCGAGAGCCGCCGCAGCCGCTCCTCCGGCGTGCCCATGCGTCCCACCACCCGCTCGACGTCCGCCTTCATCTCCGCGTCGATCACGAGCGGATCCTCGACGCCGAACCCCTCGGCATGCGCCTCGCGGACGAGATCCTCGACGGTCACCGCCGGCCCCTTCGGCGGGCGCGGCGCGGGCCTGCACCCCGCGGCCCCGAGAAGGCACGCTCCCACCAGGATCATCCGTCGCCCCCACGCCCCGCGCACCGCCGCTCCTCCCTCCGCGCGCCCTCGCCCTCGTCAACGCCCCTGGGACCGCCCGAGCAGACCCAGCGCCCAGTGTAACCCATCTTCGAGCCGCGCGAGCGTCACGAGCCCGCCCAGATCGACCCCGCCCGCCACCATCGTCCGCGCCAGGTTCGGCCGCACCCCCACGAGCGCCGGCGTGGCCCCGAGGAGCCGCACCGCAGAAGCCGTCCGCACGAGGTGTGGCGCTACCACCTCGTCCACGACCGGCAGCCCCGTCACGTCGAGCAGCACCACCTTCGCCCCGTGCTCGGAGACGGCCGCGAGCAAGACCTCCAGGATGCACTCGGCCCGCGCGCCGTCGATCCGGCCGACGAGCGGCAAGAGGAGGACGCCACGCGCAAGCGGCAGGACCCGCGCGGAGAGCTCGAAGATCTCCTCGGCCTGCGCCTGCGTGATCGCCTCGCGCGCCTCGAGGAACGCGTCCGCGAGCGCGGCCGCGCCGGCATAACTGAAGCGACTCCGCGCCATCTCCCAGAAGAGGCGCGCTTCGGGGTCGTCACGAAATCGCTCGGCGAAGCGCTCCGTGAGCACCTCGAAGCCCACCTCGAACCCGCGAAGCATGTCCGAGATCTTCGCTCCCTGCGCGCTCCGCTGCGCCCCGACGGCGCCCAGGAGCGCGGTCAGCGTCCTGGGCGTGCCGGCCTCGAGATCCTCCAAGACGGCCTCGAACACGCGGGTGACCGAGACGCACAAGAGCTCGCGAGATAAGCGACTGTAAAACGGGTTCCTTTCAGCGAGGGCGCGATCACACGCCTCCGCCACGTACGCGTCGAGCCCTTCCCGGAATGCGTCGATGACCCGCTGCATGCACGCTCCTCGCGTGCACAGTGGTAACAGGATCTTCCTTCCCGAAAATGCCTTTCCATGCCTGGACGCGTCATGACGCGTATCCAGCACCGGCGAGCCGCCTCACGGCGCCCTCGGCTCCGACCGAGGACACGAAAATGAGGGACGCGCCGCCCAGCGCTTGACCGCTTTTGCGGTTTCAGCTTGCTTTGAATCCATGAAGCGCCATCGGACCTCCGAGCCCGATCTCTTCGACGACTCCGTGGAGGAGCCGACGAAGGCCGCGGAGGAAGAGGGGCGCACCTCGATCCCTCCGCCCGCGCGGATCTTCTCCGTGCCCCCGCCGGTCGATGCCGCCGAAGGCGAGACCTTCGGCATCGAGCCGCTCGATCGTTACGTGGAGAAACGAAAGCTCGGGCACGGCGCGATGGGCGAGGTCGCGCTCTGCAAAGACACGCGCATCGGCCGCGACGTGGCGCGCAAGGTGATCCTGCCGATCTACCAGTCCGATCCGCAGGTCCGCGCCCGTTTCCTGCGCGAAGCCCGGGTGCAAGGGCAGCTCGAGCACCCCTCGATCGTCCCGGTCTACGACCTCGGCGTCGACATCGAGGGATCGACTTACTTCACGATGAAATGCCTGCGGGGCCTGACGCTCGCGCAGATCGTGAAGGGTCTGCGCAAGAAAGACCCGGCCATCGTGGAGGCCTACAGCCGTCCCAAGCTGCTCCGCGCGTTCTCCGCCGCCTGCCTCGCCGTCGACTTCGCCCATTCCCGCGGCGTGCTCCACCGGGACCTCAAACCGTCGAACGTGATGCTCGGCGATTTCGGCGAGGTCTACGTGCTCGACTGGGGCCTCGCGAAGCTGCGCAAGGACACGTCCGAGGCCGCGCTTTCGCTCGACGACTCCTCGGACGACGTGAAGACGGCCGCCGGCAAGATCCTCGGCACGTTCGGGTACATGTCGCCCGAGCAGGCGATGGGCAAGGTGAGCGCGCTCGACGCGCGCAGCGACGTCTACTCGCTCGGCGCGATCCTGTTCGAGATCCTGACGCTCGAGCCTTTGCACACGAAGGACACCTGGAACGCGATGATGCTCGCGACGCTCCAGGGCGCCGACGCGCGCGCCTCGAGCCGCGTCCCGACGCTCGACCTGCCCCCGGAGCTCGACGCCATCTGCGTCAAAGCCACCGCGCTCGACCCGGATGCCCGGTACGCCTCGGCCCGCGATCTGCACGACGTGATCGAGCGGTTCCTCGCCGGCGACACGGACGTCTCGGTGCGCCGCGACATGTCGAGCCGTCACGCCCGCATCGCCGAGGCCGCCGCCCGGCGTGCCGACCGTCCCGGCCCGGAGGCCGCGGAAGCCCGGCGCGAGGCGATGCAGGAGGTCGGTCGCGCCCTCGCGCTCGACCCGACGAACCGCGAGGCCCTGCGCCTCCTCGCCCGGATCATCACCACGCCATCGAGCGACATCCTGCCCGAGGCGCGGGCCGAGGTGCGGGCGCGGGGCTTTGGCCGGCTGCGGCTCGCGCTGCGGGACGGCGTGCGCTTCGACGTGGCGAGCCTCTTGCTCTTGATTCCGCTCGCCTTCTGGATGGGCGTGCGGAGCACGGCGCACCTGCTCGCGATCGTGGGCCTTTCGGCGATCTCGTCGGCGCTGAAGCTCCTCGCGGCGCAGTCCGAGGAGGTGCGCCGGCTCTACGTCTTCAGTTACGGCGCGTTCCTGTTCAACATCCTCGCGCTCGGCTTCGTGGCGCGCGCGTTCGGCCCGCTGTTCTTCGTGCCGATGGTGCTGCTCATCTTCACGTTCTCGTTCTCGATGACGCACTCGGGCCGGTTCCGCGCGGCGGTCATCGTGACGGGCGTATGCGGGATGCTCGTGCCGCTCGGCCTCGAGCTCCTCGGGGTCATCGAGCGCTCGTACGCGTTCCAGAACGGGAACATGGTGGTCCTGCCACAAGGCGTGTCGCTGCCCGAGCTGCCGACGCTGGTGTCGCTCACGGTCGGGAACGTGTTCCTGATCGTGGCCCCGAGTGTGATCATGGGCCGCGTGCAGCTCGCGCTGCGGGAAGCCGAGATGCGCTCGGCGATGCAGGCGTGGCACCTGCGTCAGCTCCTGCCGGAGGAGGCGCGATCGGCGACGCCGCCGCCTCCGGCGGTGTCGAAGCTCGGGAGCTGAGCGGTACAAGGCGAACGGGGGGCGGTGCGGGCCCCCGGGGCTCGAGGAGGTCCGCGCGCCGGAACGCCGAGAGGCGGAGGTCATGCACGGGGGGGTCGAGGGCCCGATGACGGGCGCGTGCGCCCAGCGCCGGGGCTGTCGGAGGGCGATGCACGACGTAGTGCGCTCAGCGCAGGCGCCCTTCGGGGGCTCGGGTCGGGGGAGGTCGCGCGGAGGCGGGGGTCGGGGTGGATTTGTCGCGCGCCGATCGCCGGCGCGCCGGTCAGTGAATCGGCGTCGGAAGGTACCGGGTCGCGTTGGTGCCGTCCCCGAGCTGCCCGTAATCGTTGAGGCCCCACCCGAGGACGCGGCCGTCGGCCGTCTCCGCAAGGGTGTAGTAATGCCCCATGCTCACGATACCGGGCAGGCCGCCCGCGGGAAGGCCCTGGACGGCCGTAGGCGCCGGCCTGTCGGTGGTGGTCCCGTCTCCGAGCCCGCCCCAGCCGTTGTAGCCCCAGCAGAGCGTCTTTTTCGCCTGGGTCAGGGCGCAGGTGTGGGCCCCGCCGGCCGCGATGGCCACGACACCCGTGCTCAGGCCGACCACGGGCACGTACGTCGGGAACTGGTCACCGGCCGTCCCGGTGCCGACCTGCCCATGGCCGTTGTACCCCCAGCAGTTGACCGCGCCCGCATTCGTGCGCGCGCAGGTGTGGAGCCCACCCGCCGTGATGCCGGCGACGCCGCTCAATCCGAGGACGTCGACGGGCGTGTAACGGGTCGTCGTGCTGTTGTCACCGACCTCGCCGTGGCTGTTGTATCCCCAGCACTTCACCGTACCCGCGGTGGTGAGGGCGCACGCGTGCACGCCCGTGCCATCCTGATTGCCGGTCGCCCGGCTGACGGCGATTGCCTTGACGCCGGCGTCGAGGCCCGAGACGATCCCGGGGACGATGGCATTGCTGTTGGTCCCGTTCCCGAGCTGGCCATAGGCATTGTAGCCCCAGCACGCGACCGCCCCCGCGCTGGTCAGCACGCACGTGAACAGGAGCCCGGACTGGATGTCGACGATGTCCGTGAGGTCCTGGACGTCGACGGGGGTGAGGCTGTTCAGATTCGTGTTGTTTCCGAGCTCGCCGTTGCCGTTGTACCCCCAGCACTGCACCTTGCCATTGGCGAGCGCCGCGCAGGTGCTGAGCGACCCCACCGATACCTTGACCGCAGGTCCGCTCAGGTTGAGGACGGCGACCGGAGACATGCGGTTCGTCGCCGTGCCGTCCCCAAGCTGACCATAACTGTTGTACCCCCAGCACATGACGCCGCCGCTCTCGGTGATCCCGCAGGTATGGTGGGAGCCCGCCACGATGCTCTTCAGGGGGAGACAGGTGTTGCCGTTGTTGACCTTTGCGTATCCCGGCTGGCAGGTGAAGCCGCACGCGCCGAAGGTGCACGACGTGGCGCTCCCGTGGGGGGGCGGCTCGCAGCTATAGCCGCAGGCGCCGCAGTTGTTCGGATCGTTGTCGGTATACGTGCAGAAGGCGGACGAACCGACGCCGCACGTGTCGTAGCCCATCTGGCACGAATTCCCGCACGTCCCATTCGAGCAGACCTCGCCCTGCGGGCACGCGTGGCCGCAGCTCCCGCAGTTCTGCGGATCGACCGACACGTCGATGCAAAGCGTGGTTGCGCCCACGGTGCAAGCGGACGAGCCCTCCGCGCAGGTCTTCGCGCAGAGGCCGCCCGTGCAGACGTCCCCCGCAGCGCAGGCAAAACCGCAGCTCCCGCAGTTCTTGGGGTCGTTGATGAGGTTCGTGCAGAGACCGCCGCACAACGTGCCGTTGATGCCATTGCAGGCCGGGGCGCAGACGCCTTGCGAGCAGGCCTCTCCCACCGGGCACGCTTGTCCGCAGGCGCCGCAGTTTTCCGGGTCGTTCTGGAGCTTTGCGCAGTACGCGCCTTCGCCGCTCCCGCAGGTCGTGTACCCTGCCCCGCACGTGGGGCCGCATTGCTCGCCGGAGCAGACCAGCTCGCCCGCGCAGACGTTGCCACAGGCGCCGCAGTTCTGCTCGTCGGCGTCCGTGTCGACGCAGAGACCATTGCAGCTCGTATCGAAGAACCCGCCGCAATGCGAGACGCAGCTCCCGTTCGAGCAGAGCTTTTCCGCGGGGCAGACGACGCCGCATGCGCCGCAGTTCTGCGGGTCGTCGTGCACGTCGGCGCAGTGAGCGGCCGCCCCCGATCCGCACGTGGCGTACTCGGGCGCGCAGGTCGCGGCGCACGTGCCTCCCGAGCAGACCTGGCCGGCGGGGCACGCGTGGCCGCAACCGCCGCAATTGAGGTTGTCGGAGGCCGTGTCCACGCAGCTTCCGTCGCAGAGGGTGGACGTCTTGCCGGTGCAGGTCGCCCCGCATTGCCCGCCGGAACAGACCTGGCCCGTGGGGCACACGAAGCCACAACCGCCGCAGTTCTGGGAATCGGTGCCGAGGTTCGCGCAGTATTGGTTTGCTCCGACGCTGCAGGTGGTTTGCCCCGGTCCGCAGCCTGCCGCGGCCGGCTGGCATGCGCCGCTTTCGCAGGAGCTCCCCGCCGGGCAGGCATTCCCGCACGTGCCGCAGTTCGCCGGATCGATCGAGGTATCTTTGCAGGCATCGCCGCACTGCGTGGTTCCGCCCAGACAGACGACACCGCAGGCGCTCATCGAGCAGAGCTCGCCGGCGGGGCACGCATTTCCGCATGCGCCGCAGTTCTTCGGGTCGAGCGCTGTGTCGACGCAGGTGCCGTCACAGTCGGTCGTGCCGCTGCCACATATCGAACCACCACTCGACGCCGAGCCGCCCGAGCCCGTGGGCATGTCGCCGCCTGCTCCCCCTGCTCCCGCCATCCCACCGCCTGATCCTACCGTCGTCGACGAGCTGCCGCCCGAGCCTGTCGACGTCGACGAATCGCTGTCACCGCATCCGAGCGCGGCGACTGCTGCGCTCAACAACACCACGGTCGTCACGCGACCACCCAAACCCAATATCATGACGTCTCCTTATCCTTCGGCAGAGCGGGGTCCATCGTTCCCATCGTCCACGATTGTGCCGGCGACCCTTCGTAGATCGAAGCGCCCGCGCCGAGGCATAAGATGTCGATAATATCTCGATAAAATGGCCCCTCGATTCCACCCCACGCACCTCCACGGTCTTGCCACCGGCCTCCTTGGAAGAACTGCGCATCGCGCAGTTCTTCCACCCCGAGTCCAGGGCTTGCCCTGGTTCGGGTCGAGGGGCGAATAGCCCCCGCGGGGTCCGGGGCAGCGCCCCGGCGCTACGTGCTCCCGCGCGTCGTCGACACCCCCCTGGTCGTCCCCTAAAGTCCCGGGCCACGATCGTGCGAAACGTGCCGCGCTCGTCTCCATCGCCGCGGACCAACGTCAAGGCTCGCTCGACGCGGTTCATTGGACGGGAGCTCGAGCTCTCGGCCCTCCGCGCGCGGCTCTCCACCGAGGCCCTGGTGAGCGTCCTTGGGGCTCCGGGCATGGGCAAGACCCGGCTCGCCCATGAGTACGCCCTCCGGCATGCCGAGGCTTATCCGGGGGGCGCTTGGATGTGTGACTTGACCTACGCTTCTGATGTCGATGGCATCTGTGGGGCGATTGGCGCGACGCTGGATGTCCCCCTCATGGCGGGGAGCGGCGCGGGCATGCTTGCGCAGCTTGCGGATGCGATTGCTGCGCGGGGCCGGGTCCTCGTCGTCCTCGACAACTTCGAGCACCTCGTTGCGCATGCGCAGGCGACGCTCCCGGTCTTGCGTGAGCGGGCGCCGGAGGCACGGTTTCTCGTCACCTCGCGGACGCGAACCGATGTCGAGGGCGAAGCGATCCTCGATCTTGGTCCGCTGCCTCTCCCGCGGGGGAGTGCGGATGTTGCAGACTCCGAGGCGGTCCGCCTCTTCGTGGATCGCGCGGGGCTCGTCGTGCACGACTATGCCCTCACGATGGACGAGGCGCCCCGCGCGGCGGCGCTCGTGCGCGAGCTCGATGGCTTGCCGCTGGCGCTCGAGCTTGCTGCTGCGCGGATGCGCGTCTTCTCCACGGCCACGCTGCTCGAACATCTGCGCCGCCGGTTCGACGTCCTCGTGCGAGGGGCTTCGAGTGGCGGGCCACGGCATGGCTCGCTCAGGGACGCGATCGACGCCTCGTGGAGGGCGCTCGACCCCTGGGAGCAGGCCGTGCTCGCGCACTGCGCCGTCTTTCGTGGCAGCTTCGATCTCGACGCGGCCGAGCGGGTCATCGACCTCGGCGAGGGCGCCCCTTGCGTGGCTGACGTGCTCCAGTCGCTCCGCGATCGATCCCTGCTTGTGCGCGAGACGCCGCGCGAGGGGCCCGGCGATGCGCGCTTCACGCTCTACCTCAGCATCCGCGACTATGCGTGGGACCGGCTGCGCGAGCGCGGCGCGGACGAGGCCGCCATCACGCGGCATGCGGCCTACTACGAAGCGGAGGCGTGCTTCTGGTCCGCGAAGGCCGACGGGCCCGAGGGCGCCCTTGCCCGGCGCTGGCTCCTGGCCGAGAAGGAGAACTTGCTCGCGGTGCACCACCGCGCGTTCGAGCGGATCGGGCCGGCGCGCGCCGAGGACGTGCGCACGGCGGCGCGTGTCGCGCTCGCGCTCCAGCCGGCGCTCACGGTGCATGGACCGCTCAGCTTGGCGGCGGCCCTGCACGACGCGGTCCTCGGCGCCTCGGGCGCGGCTGGGCTCGACGCGGACCTCCGCGCGCGGGCGCTCGCTGCGCGCGCCGAGGTGCACCGGCTCATGGGGGATTATGCGCGCGCCATCGCGGATGCGGACGAGGTGCGCTCCCTCGGGGCCCAGATCCGAGACCACGACGCGCTCGTGCGAGCGCTCTTCACGAAGACGCTCGTCCACCTCTTTCAAGGTCGCCTGCTCGAGGCGCATGCCGAGCTCGAGCGTGCACGCGGGCTGATCCACCCCGACGATCGCCGCCAAAAAGGGCGCATCCTGACCGTGCTTGGCGTGATCCGGGTCTTCGAGGGAGCGCAGGACGAGGCGCGGGAGTCGTTCCTCAAGGCGTTGCCCCTCCACCGCGAGGCGGGCGACATCCATTTCGAGGGAATGGCGGAGGGCAACCTCTGCATCACGCAGATCCATTTCGGGCGACTCGAGGAGGCGCGCGAGCATGGCGAGCGCGCGGTCGCCCTTCACCGCGCCCTCGGCAACCGGCGGAACCTGGCCAATTGCTTCAGCAGCCTCGCGTCGATCGCCGACGAGCTCGGCCGTCCCGACGAAGCGGCGACGTACTTCGAGCAATCGATCCGCATCGCGGGTGAGATCGGAGATCGCTACACGCTGGGCGTGGTGCTCGGGCACCAAGGAAGCCATCTCTTCATGGCGCAGCGACTCCGCGAGGCCCGCGAGAGCTGCAAGCGCGCGCTCGCCAGCCTGCGCGACCAGCACTCGATGGAGGTCGCGATCCACGCGTGGCTCGGCAGCGTCGAGGCGACGGCCGGGCGCGTCGACGCCGCGCGCGAGGCGTTCGCCGAGGCGGAGCGGCCGAGCTGGGCACGGGAGCGGCCCACGAATGCCGCGGTCATCCACTATCTACGCGGGCACCTCGATCTCGCGCTCGCCCGCGAAGCTGCGGCCGGCAGCGATCTCGTGGGCGCGGCAGAGCACGTCGCCTCCGCGGCGCGACGGCTCGCGGCGGCGCCCCTCGCTCCGCCGCGCCTCGAGGTCACCCGCGCGCGCCGCTCGCTCGAGCACGCGCTCCTCACCCATGGACGGGCTTCCGAGGACGCGGCGCTGCTCGTCCATCCCGAGGGCGAGTGGTTCCGCCTGCCCTCGGGGAGGCGTGTGGACTGCTCTCGCCGGCGCCTGCTCGGCCGCCTCCTCGTCGCCTTGACGGAGCAGCGCCTCGCGCGACCCGGCGCGCCGATGTCGGTGAAGGATCTCGTGGCCAGGGGATGGCCGAGCGAGCGGATCTTGTCCGGCGCGGCGGTCGCGCGCCTCCGGGTCGCGCTGAGCAGCTTGCGCAAGGAGGGGCTGGGCGCGCTCCTTTCGAGTCACCCCAAGGGATACTTGCTGGATCCGAAGACCCCCGCGCGCTTCGCCACGCACGGTGAATGACGCGCGCCTTCGCGGCGGGTTACTCCTGCCCGATCGCGATCCCCAGCAACTGGCGCACCGCGAGGTAGCTCTCCGACACCGAGTACGCGAGCAGATCCTTTAGTTTGTCCGTGGGCAACGGATCGTCCGAGAGCGTCGGCTCCGCGGCGATGATCTTCTTCGCCACCCCGAGATCCCCGCACAGGACGAAGCCGGCGCGCGTCGCCGTGAACTCGACCGCGCGGAAGTACCGGGCGATGTCCGCCTCCTCCCGCTCGGAGACGAACTTCCGCACGAGCACACGGAGACCGTCCTGCTCGCGTGGCCCCATGAACGAGCGCAGCACCTTCGCTGTCGTCTCGGCGCGCGTGTCCACGTCGCGCGGCGTGTTCGCGTCGGGCATCACCATCTTCACGGCCGCGTGGAAGATGACGCGCAGCTCCTCCGCGCTCGGGAAGAGCAGCTTGATGTAGTGCTCGCCGCGGTACATCGCGAGGTGTTTGCCCGCGATGAACGCGAGCTCCTCCTGGGAAAAACCGCCGAGCAGCGTCTGCCCCACGACCGACGCGGGCGGCTCCGTCGGCACCGCGACGATGCCGCCCGGCACGTCGCTGCGCACGAAGAGCGCCGGGCACGTCACGCCGATGACGCGCGACGCCCAGCCCATCGTTCGCACGAACGGCACGCTCGACGTCGTCGGGTCCTGCCGCAGGAAGGGATCGAGCGAGAGCAGCTCCTTGCGTTGCCGCAGCGCCTCGACCTTCGCCTTCATGGCCGCGCGCGCCATCATCTCGAAGATCTTCCCGACGAGCAGGCTTTGATCCTCGTGGAAGACGTGGCGCGCCCAGAGCTCGTTGTCGAAGCGGCTCTTCACCTGGATGCGGCCGTCGGGGCGGTAGTCCTGGAAGTAGGTCACCTGCTCCTCGTCCGCCTCGCGCAGGAACGCGAGCGCGGCCGCGGCGCACCAGGCCGGATCGTAGGCGCCACGATCCACGCTGAGCCGGTAGATCGCCCGGTAGGCGTCGACGTACCCGGGATCGGCGCGCAGGATGGCCTGGTACGACGCGATCGCGTCGTCGATCTGCCCGATGTGCGCGCAGAGGGCGGCGAGCGTGAGGTGATCGGGGATGACCTCCTCGCGCGAGGCGTTGCGCAGCGCCATGCGGAAGGCCTCGACCGCGGCGCCGGGGTTGTCGAAGAGGTCGCGGTAGATCTCGCCGAGCTTGAACCACAGCCGGTGCTTGAACGAGGTGTCCTCGGTGCCTGCGTGCCGGTGCAGCATCTTCCGGTAGGCGCGCTCGATCTTCTTCCAGTCGGCGCGGCCCTCGTGGATCGCCACGACCAGATCGAAGGCCTCGACGAGGCTCGGGTTCTTGTCGAGCGCCTCGTCGAGCAGCTCGAGCGCGCGATCGGTTTGGTCGAGACGATCCTGGTGGACGAGCGCGAGCTGGTAGAGGTAGCGCGCTTTGCGCTCGGCCGTGGGCTCGGCGGCTTCGAGCTTGCGGAGCACGTCGCAGAGCTCGGCCCACTTGCTGTCGAGCTCGAGCTGCATCGCCAGCTCTTGCAAGCGCGCGCGCTCCTTGGGCGGCATCGGCGGCGCCGCGGCCTTGGGCGGAGGCTCGCGCCGCACGGGGACGGGCGGAGGCGCGGCGGGCTTGCGCGGCGGCGGCCCCTGCGGCGGCTTCGGCGGCGGCGCGGGCGCGGTCGCGGGCACGGTCGCGGGCACTGGCTTCGTGGGCCGCTGGCTCGCCCGCGAGCCGTCGTTCGGCGTCCCCCCCGAGTCCGAGAGCTTCGGCCCGGAGTCGGTCAGCTTGGGCGCGGAGTCCGTCAGCACCGGCGCGGACTCCGTGAGCGAAGAGTCCGTCAGCGCGGGCGCGGAGTCCGTCAAGAGCGGCAGGGACACCGGCGCGGAGTCGACCAGCGACACCAGCGCGGAGTCGAGCAACGAAGGGCCTTCGGAAGCGGCGGCGGGCGCGGCGGCGGCAGCGGGCGCGGGCGCGGGCGTCGCTGCCACGGGCGCAGGCGCGGGCGTCGCTGCCACGGGCGCGGGCGCCGGGGTCGGCGTGGTCGTGGGCTTCGGCGGCACCACGGGCCCCGTCTTCGGCACGGCGAGAGCCGGCGTGGGCGTGGCCGCGGGCCCCGCCTTCGGCGCGACCACCGGCGCGGCGAGCCCGGCCTTCGAGACGGGACCCGTCTTCGGCTCCGGAATGACGGCCTTCGCCGGCTCGGCTGCGGCGGGCGAGGACTTCGAGACCTGCAGCTTCAGCGGGAGCCCTGTCACCGACGGGCGCAGCGGCCCTGCTGCGGCGGGCTTCGGCATCGGCTTCGGAAGCGGCTTCGCGCTCTTCGCCGACTTCGACGAGACCGGCGATTCGAACGGCGTGATCTTGACGTCTCCCGTCATCGGATCCGACGACCACGCGTCGATGAGCCGCATCAGCTCGCGCACGGCTTCGCCGGCCGACTGCCAGCGCGCGGATGCGTCGCGCTGGATGCACTTCGAGAACCACGGGTCGAAGCCTGGCGGCAGGTACTTCGCGTAGTCGCCGGCTCGATGCGTCGCCGTCGGATGCTCCTCGAGCGCGATGCAGATCATGAGATCCGCGTACGTGTCGACGCCCCAGTATTGACCGGGCTGAACGCCCGTGAGCGCCTCGTACGCAACGAGCCCGAGCGCCCACACGTCGGTCGACGCCTGCACGGTCTGCGAGATCGAGATCCCTTGTGTCGCGGCGAGGCTACGCAGCGTTGCGCCGAGCTGCTCGGGCGCGGCGTACGCGGGTGATCCGATCTGCGTCGCGGTGCGTTGCTCGTGACTCTCCAGCACCTTCGCGATGCCGAAGTCCATCACCTTGAGGAGGATCTGGCCTTTCCGATCGCGGGCGATGAACAGGTTGCCGGGCTTGAGATCGCGGTGGATGACGCCTGCGCCGTGGGCTTGATCGAGCGCGTCGGCGAGGTGCTCGAAGATCGTGTGCGCGAGCCGCGCGGGCAGCCGTCCGTGCTTCTTGAGGTAGCTCTCCAGCGTGTCGCCTTGGAGCAGCTCCATCGCGAGGTACGGGACCTTGCGCGCCTCGTCCACGCCTGCGTCGAAGACGTCGACGATGTGCGGGTTTTCGCCGATCCGCGCGCCGAGCTGGGCCTCTTTCACGAAGAGGTCGACGAACTCTTTGCGCGTGACCAGGTGCGGGTGCACGAGCTTGAGCGCGCACGCCTTGCCCGTGTTCACGTGCTTGGCCTGATAGACGATGGCCATGTTGCCCTGGCCGAGCCAGGATTCGACCCGATATCTGCGGGCGATCACGTCGCCAGGCTGGGCCAGCGTCCCTTCCGCCATGATGATGCCGCGCAGTATACGTCCGAGGCGCGCCGTTCCACCACCCTGCGAAACGAGAGGCACGCTCTTGTCGTCCCCGACGTGCTAGCAGGGATCGACATGGACACGCTGCCCGACACGGCGCCGGAGCCCCCGAAGGAGCCCCCGAAGAAGAGCCCGCGAGGGCGGCGGATCGTGGCTTTCGTGCTCCTCTTCGCCGCGGCCCTCGGCCTCGGGGTAGGCCTCGGCCACCGCCCGCTCGTCCGGTTCTGGATCGAGAAGGAAGCGCGGGCCCGGGGCATCGAGCTCACGTTCGACGACTTCAACCCCAAGTGGGGCCGTGTCGTGCTCACGGGCGCCAAGGCCAAGCTCGAAGGCGTCACGGGCCTCGCGGTCGAGGCCCCGTGGGTCGCCGTGGACCTCGCGGGCCTCTCCCCGACGCGGCTCGAGGCCCGCAACGTGGTGGTCACGCTCGCCACCCCGCTCGACGAGCGCCTCGAAGCCCTGGCCGCGTTCGATCGCCGCCACCCGGGCGCCCTGGATCTGCCGGCGACCGCGAACGCGACGGTGTACTGGGGCTCGAAGGAATCGCCGTGGATCGTGCTCGCCGGCCAAGCGACGAAGGGGCGCGGCGACGAAGGGGCGTTCGAGGGGACGGTGGCGTTCGAGGGGACGAACCTGGGCCTCGTCGGCGCGCGCTGGAACGGCAAGGATCCGGCTTCGATATGGCTCGGCGCAAAGACGCCCGAGGCGGCGCCGCTGCGGCTCGCGCTCGACACGAAGGCGAAGCCGATGCGGCTTTCGGCGACGCTGCCGCCGACAAAGGTCGACGACCTCGCCCGCGCGCGCTCGTTGTCGGTCCCCGCGGATCTGCGCGGGGCCTCGGTGGAGGGGACGGTGGCGGTGACGTTCGGCGGTCCCGAATCGAAAGGGATGTACGCGGGCACGGCGTCGCTCGAGGTGAAGGGCTGGGTGCCGCCGCATCCGAAGGAGCTCGACGGGATCGTCTTCGGGAACAAGACGAAGCTCGGGGCGACGTTCGAGATCACGCCGAACCTCGTGGACATGCGCATCTCGAAGGCGACGGTGGACGCGGGCGCCTTCAAGCTGGCCGGCCCCGGGACGGTGAAACGCGAGGGCCTTTCGGCGCGGGTGAAGATGACGCTCGACGGCGCGGTGCCCTGCTCGGAGCTCGGCGCCTCGGCGGTCGGCGCGCACGTGGACGGGCTGATCGGCGACCTGCTGAAGGGCGTGGCCCGCGTGGGTCTCGGCGGCAGCGTGAAGGTGCGGGTCACGGTGGACGCGGATACGAGGAAGATCGAGCGCGCAACGGTGGATCAGGCGGTCACGGTGGGGTGTGGGCTGCGATGAGTCGCGCCGCCCCGCAACGAACCCGCGCAAGCTTCGCCCAGGCCGTGCTCCGCGAGGTCGAGACGCTCGACCCGACCGTGCGAGCTCGCATCCTTGCGCGCATGGCTCCCGCGTCCCTCGCGACGATCCGCGGCGCCATCGGCATACAATGGCTCCCGCCCGAGCCTTATTACGACATGGTCGAAGCGCTGCGCGCGGAGCTCGGTGCTCCCGGCACACGTGCGCTCTTCCGGCGCTGCATGAACCGTTACTTCGAGAATCCGCTCCTCCGGGCGGTCGTCGAAAGCTTCCTGCGCCGGGCCGGATTCACGCCGCAATCCTTGCTGCGCTTCGTCCCGCGCGGCCGTGAGCTCGTCGCCGAGAATGCGGGCCGGCTGGTCTACGAAAACCTCGGCGAGCACGAATGCATGCTCCGACTGCGAGGGTTTCCGGCTGCGCATTTCCGGAACGGGACGATGGTCGAGCTCCTGTCGGGTTGCTGGGAATCCGCGCTCGACTTCGCCGGGGTGGACGGGAAGGTCGAGGTCGAGAGGCTCGATCTGGAGCGGGGCGCGTGTGATTTCGTGCTGTCGTGGAAGCCGCGGGCGTGACCGTCGCTCCTCGCTTCGCGTCAACCCGCGCGGATCATCGTGGATAGCGTCGGTTGACGCTCGTCGATACCCGCCGGTCATCGTGATCCGAGGGGGTTGATCCGCATCAACCCCCTCTCTGATCATCGTGAGCAGCAGGGGTTGATCCTCGTCAACCCCCGCCGGTCCTCGTGGACAGAGGGGGTTGATCCTCGTCAACACCCTCGGTGTCATCGTGGACAGAGGGGGTTGACGCTCGTCAAACACCCGCTGGCCATCGCGTCCATCCGCGGTTGATCCGCATCAACCCCCTCTGTCCACGCCATCCAGCGCGCCAGCTCACACTTCCCCTCCCTCCGCATCTTTTCTGTCACCTCTCCCCGCCCGCCCCGTAGAGCATGGGCGAGCACCTCATGCGCCTCTTCCCCTGGCCCTGGGCGGACCCTGACGATCGCCATCGCGCTCTCCTCACCCGCGCCCAAGCGGGCGACCGCGAGGCGTTCCGGGCCCTTTACCAGGACCTTTACGACCCGGTCAGCCGCTTCGTCGGCCGGCGCGTCCGCAGACGGGAAGACGTCGAGGACCTCGTCGGCCGCGTCTTTCACAAGCTGCTCGAGCACCTCGGCGACATCGATCTCCGCCGCGGCTCCGTGCGCATGTACGTCCTCTCCATCGCGCGGAACGCCGTCATCGACCATGCCCGCGCGCGCCGCGAGGGCACGCCCATCGAGGACGTCGCGCCGATCCTCGCCGACGATCGCGGCACGCCGCTCGACTCGCTCGTTCAACAAGAGCGCATCCGCGCCCTTCGCGCGGCCGTCGCGGCGCTGCCCGATCACGTGCAGGAGCTGCTCGCGCTTCGATATGGCGATGGCCTCGAGCATGCCGAGATCGCGGCGCTGCTCGGGGAGTCCACGGCCGCCGTGAAGCAGCGGCTCTCGCGCGCGCAGCGGTCGCTCCGCGAGGTGCTCCAGGAAGGTGAGGTCGTCGATGTTCGGTTCTGATCGAGAAAAAGAGCTCGAAAAGGTCTTCGAGCCCGCGAGCGCGCCTCGCCCCGAGCACCGCACGGCGCTCGAAGCGTCGCTCCTCGCCACGTTCGACGCAATGCCCCCGGAACAAAGGAGGAAACCCATGGAGAAGAAACACGTGTTGCGGAAAATGGCTTTCGGCGCGGCAATCGCCGCAGTGATCGGCGTCGCGGCTTGCGCGGCCCCCATGGAGGTCGACGTCGAGGTCGGCCGGAGCCTGACGGTCACGTACGCCGAGGCCGAAGCGATGCCCAAGCCGCCCGAGGTCATGAAGGCCCTGGAAGGCTCGGTGAAGCTCGACAACGTGAAGGTCCGCGGTCGCCACCAGAACGGCGAGGTGACCCTGCAGATCGAGGCATGGGGCGAGGACCTCGGCGACGAGCCGCTCGCCGACAAGCTGCGAGAAGCCATGCCCGCGCTCGCCTCGGCGAAGATCACGGAGAAGCCGCTCTCCGGCAAGGTCGATAGCACGCTCGGCAAGAAGATTGGCCACGATCTCTTCAACCTCGACATCACCGACGACCAGGACGTCGAGGTGGTACGGCAGAAGATCCTCGAGCAGCTCGCCGCGCAGGGCTTCGAGGGTCAGGTGAAGGTCGACGTGCAAGGGGACGGAAAGGGTGAGGGGCGGCGGGTGAACATCGAGCTCCGCCGGGAAGAGGAGTGCCCACCGGAAGAGGCGGAGGAGAAAAAGGCCGCGCCCTGATTCGATCGTTCGGTCGTCCCGCATCGATAAAACCGGCGCGCCGTGTTATGACGGCCCTATCATGACGAAGGGCCGCGAACAGAATGCCGCCGGGAACGAGAGCCAAGGGAAAGGCGTGGACACTCGGTCCACAGTCGCAGGGACAGGTCCGTCCGGGGCCTCCCCACACGCGCCGAGCCACGCCGAACGCGCGCGCACACTCGCCCGCGCCGCCCGATTCGGATCCCTCGCCACGATGGCGCGTGATCCCGAGGGTTTCCCTTATGCCTCGCTCGTGGCGCTCGCCACGGACGCGCGCGGCCGCGCCCTCTTCTTGCTCTCGCGCCTCGCCGAGCACACCCAAAACCTGCTCGCCCGTCCCGAGGCCTCCGTCCTCCTCCTCGAATCGCCCATCGTCGGGGACAAATTGCTCGAAAAAGGACGCGTGACGCTCATCGGCCCCTGCACAGCCGTGCCGCCGGAGGAGGTGTCCGAATGCCGCGCGTTGTTCCTCGCCGCGCACCCGGACGCCGCGACCTACGCCGATTTCGCGGATTTTTCGCATTACCGCATCGAGCCGCGCTCCCTCCGTTACGTCGGCGGGTTCGGCCGCATGTCCTGGGTCGACGTCGCCGCATACACCCGCGCCGAGCCCGATCCACTCGCCGAATTCGCGCCCCGCATCCTCGGGCACATGAACGACGACCACGCCTCGTCGATCCTCGCCTACGCGCGCAAGCTCGCCGGAATCGCCGAAGCCACGAGCGCGCAGATGACCGCCGTGGACCGATACGGCATCGAAATGGCCGTCGAGACCCCCTCAGGCGAGCGTCGCGTACGGCTCGCATTCGACACGGAAATCCGGACCCGCGAGGAGGCACGCAAAGCCCTCATCGAGATGGCAGGGCGAGCCGGCGAAGGCGAAGACTGAGAGCGCGGGGCGTTGCCCCGCACCCCAGCGGGGGCTGTCCGCCCCCTGCACCCCGGACCAGGCACGGCCTGGACCGAAGGCGGAGAAACTGCGCGATGCGCAGTTTCTCCGACGGGCCCGGGGCAAGACCACGAGCGGCGTTGCCAGCGCTGAGGTTTTGACTGGCAGGGTCGTCGCCGGTCTTGCCTCGGCCTGTTCGATGAACTGCGCATCGCGCAGTTCATCGACCCCGGGTCCAGCGCTTGCGCTGGTCCGGGTCCAGGGGTGGACAACCCCTGGTCGGGCCCGGGGTGAAACCCCGGCGCTACGCTGCCGAAGGGGGGAGGTCTTTACCATCCTGCGTCCGTCTGCTACGTCCGCGGCGAGATGTCGGACGAAACCAAGCTTCCTTCGGGCCGCCTCGGCCGCCTCGTCCGGCTCGCCGAGATCGGCGCGCGCACGGGGACGAGCCTGCTCCTTCGCCGCGAGGGCGATGACGCGGCTGCCAAGCGCGCGGCCGAGGTCCTTGGCAACCTCCGCGGCGTCGCTGCCAAGGTCGGCCAGATGGCTGGCTACATCGATGGACTCGTCCCTGAGGAGCATCGTGACGCTTACCAGCGCTCGATGAAGAGCTTGCTCGCTGCGGCGCCTCGCTCCTCGCCGGAGGCCATTCGCCTCCTCGTCGAGGAAGAGCTCGGCGCCCCGCTCGATCGCCTCTTTGCTGAATGGGATGAAAAGGCCGTCGCGAGTGCCTCGATCGGCCAGGTGCATCGCGCCCGCACCCTCGAAGGGGATGAGGTCGCGGTCAAGGTCCAGCACCCCGGCGTGGCCGAGGCTGTCGAGGCGGACCTGAAAAATGCGGGCTTGCTTGAAGGCGCGCTCTCGATGATGGGCACGCGTAAGGTCGGCTCCGCGAAAATGCTCGAGGAGGTCCGCGCCCGCTTCCGCGAGGAGCTCGATTACACGATCGAGGCGCGCCGCCAGATCGAGTTCGCGCGCGTCCATGAGGGCGACCCGAAGATTTTGATCCCCTGGGTCGATCTCGATCGTTCGTCGCGCCGTGTGCTCACGACGCAGTTCGTTCGCGGCCGGAATCTCGACGAGGCGGCCGGCCTGCCCGAGCGGGATCGCGTCGCGCTTTGCCGCACGCTCTGGCGGTTCGTTTACAAGGGCACGCTCCTCGGCGAGATGTTCAACGCCGACCCGCACCCGGGCAATTATTTCTTCCAGGACGACGGGCGCGTGGCGTTCCTCGATTTCGGCTGCGTGCAGCCCATCCCCGAGAAGCGGCGCGGCGTCGCGCGCAGGCTCCACCGCGCGGCCGTCGAACGCGACGAGGCCACGTTTACCGAGGCCGCGAAGATCATGCTGGAGACCCAGGGCGGCGACCACGAGAAGCGCGTGCTCTCGTACATTCGCCGCGCGTTCGAGCCGCAGTTCTCCTCGCCGTTCCGGATCACGCGCGACTACGTGGCGAGCCTCGTCCACCACATGAAGGAGGCAGGCAAGGAGACGCTCAAGACCGGGGACACCTCCTTCGTGCCCATGCCCGAGGGCATGCTCTTCATGAACCGCCTCCAGTTCGGGTTCTATTCAGTCCTGGCCCGGCTCGACGTCGAGGTCGATTACGCGGCGGAAGAACGCTCGTTCATGGCCTGACGCGCCTCGCCGGGGCCCTGCCCCGGACCCCGCGGGGGCTGTTCGCCCCTCGACCCGAACCAGGGCAAGCCCTGGACCTTTGGTGGAAGAACTGCGCTGCGCGCAGTTCTTCCAACGG
>NZ_JAGTJJ010000025.1 GCF_028435365.1 Polyangium jinanense
CGCGATGCGCAGTTCATCGAACAGGCCGAGTCAAGACCGGCGACGACCCTGCCTGCCAAGACCGCGGCGCTGTGCCCGTCGCCAGCGTGCAACGCACCTTCATGGTCTTGCCACCAGCCTGTGGGAAGAACTGCGCATCGCGCAGTTCTTCCCCCTAAGGTCCAGGGCTTGCCCTGGTTCGGGTCGAGGGGCGAACAGCCCCCGCGGGGCCCGGGGCAGCGCCCCGGCGCGACGCCTCGCGATGAGACCAATGCTCAGGCCGCGGCGCGGGGGATGAGTGGTGCGCTCGTGCGCAAGTGCTCGGTTTTATCGTGGCGCAACCATTGCTTGTCCTGGACGGTGGGAGGTGGTTCCATGAAAGCGATTGCGATGAGTATGGTGCTGGTTGTGGGGATGGTCGCGGCGACGGTGTACGCTCAGCAGCCGCGATTGGTCAGAGCGCCGGGGCCGGGTGCCTCTGCGACGGCGGTCGGAACGGCGTCCGGTACGCAGCGGGCGTCGGACCGATCGGCCGGCTGCCCTGGATACATCGTGGAGATGAACGATTTCGAGATCACCGTGGATCGGGCGCGGCCGAACCTCCGGCTGAACACCGAGTCCTCGAAGGACCTCGTCCTCCTCGTGCAGCTCCCCGACGGCTCGTACCGGTGCGACGATGACAGCGGCGGGAATCAGCAGCCCGAGGTCAACATCCTGAACCCGCGGCTTGGCACGTATCGCGTGTGGATTGGCGTGTGGGCCCCGAACGTCATCGCCGACTACAGGTTCCGCATGTCGAGCGATACCTGATCCAGCGTTCCCGCGAGAAGGACGGGCGATCTCCCCGATCGCCCGTCCTTTTTGCCTGGCAGCGGAAGCGGCAGCGGCAGCGCTGTCTCAGGGCCGGCTCGGGCCCCCGAGGTCGTATCGACGAGCGACACCTTCCCCGAGAGCGTGGATTCGACGGTAAATCGCTTGACAACCACCTCCCGCATCCCTCGCTCGAGGGAACACGGCTGGGGGTACGAGAGCATCGAACCGGTCGATGCTCGGAAGATCGCGAAGCGATCTTCCCTCGGGGGGTGAATCGGCTGGGCTTTGCCTGGACGAGAGGGGGACGCGAGGCCTCCCCTTAGCGGAGTGTCACCCAGACCTGCACGGTCCTGCCCGAGCGGATGTCCACGATCCCCAGCTTCACGTTGGAGCCGCTGGACAAGCCGCGCAGCCTCGTGGCGAGGTCGTAGTGGTCGAAGACCCGCCGGTCATTGACGGACGTGATGATGTCGCCCACCTCGGCGATGTAGGTCCCGCCTCCCACGATACGCGCCCGCAGCAGCGGGCTGAGGAAATGAAGGCTGCGAATTTCGGCGCCTTCCAGACCAGGCCTGGCACTGGAATCGAAATCGGCGCCGAGGGCATAGATGCTGGAGGGTAAGATGACGTCGGCACGCGCCGTCGCCGGCGGCATCACGAGAATGCTGCTGGTAGCCAGCACGAATGCGAACGTCATGGGCTTGATGAATCGCATGGTTCCCCCTTTCCAGCGCGACCCGCGGCTGCGCACCCATCGCGGCGTGCATTCCACGTCGCGCATGACACGTATTCAATGCGTCCACGATGTATGCGCGTCAACGCAGGGGCCGGCCGGTTGCGGATCCGCGCTCGCGGGCCCGGGGGAAATGGCTTGACAAATGCGCGTCGAAAGCGACGACGCGTTCTTTCTAGAACGACCCGCCCGCCACGATCCCGCCGCCGCCTGGCAGGAACCACGGCGCGACGGCGGTCTTCTTCTCTTCCGCGCCCTTCTTCCCGCCGCTCTGCGTCACCACGAGCACCACGCCCACCACGGCCGCCACGCCTCCGCCGATCAGCATGATGTCGCCCACGGTCGCGAAGGTGTTCGACGACTCGATGTCGTCCTGCGCTGATGAGCGACAGAGCTGCCTTCCATCCGCCGTCTTTCCACACACGACGGATGCGTCGGGCCTGCGCGTCGCGGCCAGGATGTCGAGCACGCCGCCGCCGATCGCCACGGCTCCGCCTGCGGCTGCGAGGATCACGCCTGGCATGAAGAGCTTGCCGCCTTCGCGCTTGGCTCGCTCCTCGGCCTCGTGTTTGTCCTTCGCGTCCTGGTCGGCTTTCTCCTTTGCGTCCTTCTCCGCCTTCTCCTTCGCGATGCGCTCGTCGAGCTTTGCGAGCCGCGCGTCGAGATCGGCGTGCTCCTCCGGCGGCGCTCCTTCACGCCAGCGGCCGAGGTACTCGCGTGCTTTCTCGGCCTTCCCGAGCCGCTCGTAGGCGTTCGCGATGCTCTCGAGGATCAGCTCTCGCTGCGAGAGCTCGTAGGACATCTCCCACACCTCGATGGCCTTCTCGTAGTCGCCCTTCGTGTAGAGATCCTCGCCCTGCTGGAACAGGCGCTTGGCTTCCACGAGCTTCGGATCGTTCTTGTTCGGCGGCTTCTTCTTCGCCGCCGGCGTGGACGGCGCGGGCTTCTTCGCCTGGGCCGAGGCCGCGGGGCTCGCGACGAGGAAGGACAAACCGAGGAGCGACGCCGCGACGAGCGGCATGGAGCGACGGATCATTCGAAGGGACTCCGGATCTCCGACCTGCGGCCCGTTTTGCTGGTGGTCGTGGGCGGCGGCGCTGCCGTACGAACGGGCCCTGGCGACGTGCGAGCTTGCGTCTGCGTGGCCGCGGGCGTCGTCGTCGGCGATGACGTCGGCGACGACGCGGCCGAGGTCGCGGGGGGCGGCGTCGTCGGCTCGGACGGCGCTGTCGCGGCGAGCGCTTGCGGCGGCGACGTCGGGCTTGCGCTCGGGGCGGGCGCTTGTGCGCTCGATGCGCTCGCGTTCTCTTGCGAGCTTTGGCCTCCGCGCATCACGGCGAATGCGAGCACCGCGCCGATCCCGCCCATCGCGAGCGCTGCGACGACGAGGGACACGAGCACGGCCGCGCTGCGCTTCGGCGGCGCCTTGTGCGCTCCCGTGGCGGATGTGACGAACCCGCGTTGCGTCGCGCCGCTCTCCACCATCGGCGGCGGCGCCTGGCTCGGCGTCGCTGCGGGCATCGGCACTGGCGCGTTGCCTGTCGGGATCCGCGCGAAGTTTCCGGTCGCGTACGGCCCCGGCGCGTGTCCTGGGGGGCTCGTGGGACTCGGCACGGGCCAGCCCTGGCCTGACGACTTCATCGCGAGCGCGCGCAGATCCCGCGACACCTCGGCCATGCGTTGCGGCCGCTCCTCGGGCCGCTTCGCCATGCAGCGCAGGATCATGGCTTCGAGCAGCCCGTCCATCGCGCAGAACCGGCTCGGCGGCTCCGGCGCTTCCATCGCGTGCCGCGTGATCACGCCGATCGTCGACTCCGCGGTGAACGGCAGCCTTCCTGTGAAGGCGCGGTACATCATCACGCCGAGCGAGTACACGTCGGCGCGGTGATCCACGCCCTCGCTGCGCGCTTGCTCGGGCGCCATGTAGTGCGGTGTGCCGAGGATCATCCCCTCCTCGGTCAGCTCCGACGAACCGCTGTGCAGCACCTTCGCGATGCCGAAATCCAGGAGCTTCACGAACAGCGGATCGCCGTTCTCCTGCACGAGGAACACGTTGTCCGGCTTCAGATCGCGGTGGACGATCCCGTGCGCGTGCACGAGCTCGAGCGTGTCGGCGATCTGGATGAACACGTGCAGGAGCTGCGCTGGACCGAGCCTCGACTCGCGCATCGCCCGCGCGAGATCGAGGCCCTCGAGCAGCTCCATCACCACGTAGAACGGGCCGTCGGCGAGCTGGCCGAAGTCCGTCGTCTCGATGATGTGCCGGCTCTTCAGCGCGTTTGCCGTCTGCGCCTCGCGGATGAAGCGCGCGAGCACGCCCTCGTTGTGCCCGCTGCGCGGCGGACGCAGCACCTTCATCGCGAACGCCTTGCCGACGACCACGTGCCGGCAGGCGTAGATCGTGCCCATGCCGCCGTGGCCGAGGACGCGCTCGATGCGATAGCGCCCGTCGACGAGCTGCCCCACGAGCTCTCCGGCCCGGATCGCCGCCGTCTTGTCCAGGATGACGAGCTTGATCCCGTCATCCTGACAATGCGAGCGCGCATCGGGGTACTCGCGCGAGCACGCGGGGCAGATCCTCACGGGGAGGATGATGCCACCGGGGCGGACGGGAGCGGAAGCGGAAAGGAAGGAAGGGCGGGCGCAGGTGGAGAGGGCGGGGGACGCGGACCGGGGACGGAAGCGGTCGCCAGAGAGACCATGGCCCAAAGGAACCGGGCCCGATCGGCCTCCGAGGAGACTGACCGGGCCCGTATGCTCACGTCACGAAGTTATTGGGCCGAAGCCATTCGGCCGCTCACCACCAGTAACGGCGGTGATGACGGTAGTACGGATAGCCGCCGTAGTACGGGTAGCCGTAGTACGGGTAGTAGCCGCCGTAGTACGGGTAGTGGCCGTAGCGCGGGTAGCGCGGGTAGTAGCCGTAGTACGGATAGCGGTGTCCATGCCGTCCGTACCCGTAATACCCGCCGTACCAGCCGCGATGCCGGCCGCGCCAATACTGCGACGAAAGCGCTTCCTGGGACTCGCCGGTCTCTTCCTCGGCCAGGCTGAGAGCCTCCTCACCCGAGGCCTCCTGGCCCGCGATCTCCTCGAGGCCCGGCACCTGGCTCTCTTCGATACTCTCCACGCCCGCGACCTGCCCGCTCTCCTCTTCCTGCCCGAGCGCCGGCTGCTCCGGCTGCGCCGGCTGCTCCACGGCCTTCTCCTGCGCCGGGATCGGGGCGGTCTTGCTGAACCCCTTGCCGAGGTTCTGCTCGAGGCCCTTGCTGAGCCGTCCCTTCTGGAGGCCCTTGCCGGGGCCCTGCTCGAAAGCCTTCTCGCCGCCCCTCGCCATGCGCTTGCTGATCACACCGCGCAGGATCTCGCCGCCCAGGGGCAGATTCTCGCCGAGCTGGCTGTCCTGGCCCGCCGAGATATTCCCCCCGGTGATCCCCGCGCCCTTTTCCACGTTCGCGAGCGCGCTGTCCGTATCCTCGAAATCCCCGACCTCGGCCGCGCAACCCGTCATCCAGACGGCCGCGGACGCGGAAAGGATCAGCGCCACGATTTTCGACACATTCTTCATACGAACCTCCCCCTGTTTCCACTTCGCTGCGGCCTTCCCCCCTCGCCCCGAACGGCGAGCCGTTCGCCTTCGCGAGAGGCTCCGACCACAAGCGAATTCATTTGGCCAGGGCGGCCGAACGTCGAGCGGTCTCGGCGCGGGAATGTGCGGGACACGTATCGCCCCATGGGCTCGAAAAAACCCATGTCCGGAGCAGGTTCGTTTGCTTGGAAAATGGTCGAGCGTGGAAATGAAACGAGCCCGCTCGAACTCCGAGAAGTCCTAGCGGGCCCGTAAAGCTCAACTCACGAGATCCGTACGGCCATGGCCGAAGCAATCACCAGCAGCCGCCGTAGCCGCCGTAGCCGCAGTAGCCGCCGTAGCCGCCGTAGCCACAGTAGCCGCCGTAGCCGCCGTAGCCGCCGTAGCCGCAGTAGCCGCCGTAGAACCGCCCGGGGTAGTACCCGTAGCCACGCCAGCCGTACCGGTACCCGGGGCCGATGGCCCCCCACCAAGAGGACAGCGCCTCTTGCGACGACGCCGTATCCCCCTCCTCCTCGGCCTGGCCCGCGCTCTCCTCGTGGCGGAGGCCCAGATCCTCGAGCTGTCCCTCGGCCTCGGCCCCGACCTCGGCCCGCTGGGTGTCTTCGAACTTCTCTTCACCCGCGACCTGACCACCGAGCCGTTCAGCAAGCTGGCCACCGAGCTGACCGCCGAGCTGACCGCCGCCGCCGAACGTCCGTTCCTCGATCTGCGTCTCGCCGCCGCCCGCGACCCGCGCGCCCTTGCCGAGTTGGCCGCCCTCGAATTGGCCGCCGCCCATGCCCTTGCCCTTCGAGATCACCGGGATGTCCGCCTGGCCGCCCAGACGCCCCTTGGTGATGCCCTTGCCCTCGTGCACGTTGGCGATCGCGGAATCCGTATCCTCACCCGCATCACCGAGCTCGGCAGCGCAACCGGTCAGCCACACGCCAGCCGACGCGGACAGGATCAGCGCAACGATCCTCGACACGTTCTTCATGTGAAACCTCCCCCTGTTTCCTTTTCGATGAGGGCCTTCCCCAGTGCGAAAAAAAAGCAACCATGTGCTCGCTTGCACAGGGGTCCGACCCCAAGCGAATTCATTCATCCGGGGCGCCGAAACGTCGAGCGGTCTGGCGATGGAACACGTGTCGCGGGCGTTCGCCCGACGCAGGAGAAATCTTATGGGCGCGCCCCTACGGGCCGTGCCGAGGCCCGTCCGCGCCGCGCGGGCCCCGTTTTCAGGGCCGCGCGGCGCAACGCGGAGAGAGTTTCAAAATACCTGATTCGAGAACCGGAAGAGCAGCATCTTCGGCGCGGCGCTCTCCGGATCGAGCACGATGACCCCATCCTGGGCCGCGCTGTTCCGGTGCACCTTGTGCGCGCTCGCTCCGCCCGAGCTGTGGGCAAACACGCTGATCTTCTCGCCGAGCGGGATCGCGTCGGCGATCATGTCCGACAGCGTGGCCATGTCGTACGCCGTGAATTCCTCCGCCTGCACCCCGAGGTCGGTCGGATAATCGAGGGAAACTCCGGTATGCCAGCCTTCCTGCCACGCGGGGCCGGGCATCACGTGCGTGGTCTCGAGATATCCGACATTCGGATCCCCGAAGCTCGATAGCACGTTCACCACCATCCGATACGCCTTGCCGTCCATCACGACCTGCACGACCACGTGATCGTCATTCGGCATCGCGCATTGCGTATCGGTCGGCTTCACGATGGCGAGCACCGTTCCGTCCACGCGCCCGAACGCGCTCGTGAGCGCGTCGCCGAACGTGTCGGCGCAATCTTTCGCCTTGTCCACGGTCCCGCCGCCGGAGCCGCCGGAGCCGCCCGTCCCACCGCCACCGTCCCCGCCGCTACCGCCGGCGCCGCCCGTGCCCGTGCCCGTGCTCGACGCGCCCGCGCCGGCCGTGCCGCCCGTCCCGCCGCCTTCTCCACACCCAACGAGCGCGACGCAAAGAAGCGCCACGCTCACCCCGTACGTCATCGTCCGCGATCCCATGTCCTGTCCTTTTTCCTTGACAAGGCCGCGGCTATATGCCGTCCGACTTGCGCTACAGCGACATCACCTTGCTGTAGTGCTCGGCGATCGCCGTGGCCCCGAGCCGTGAGAAGAAGGACGAGTAACACATCCAGATCGCGAGCCCGTTCATGTCATCGAAGAGCGGCGGCAGGTACGGCGGAGGCTTCACGATCCCGTCGGTGACGTGGGCATACAGCACCGGCACGTCCTCGTGCGCCACTTTCCCCACGAACAAGAACGGGATCAGCGCGGCCTTGTCCTGCTGGATCGCGGCCCGCATGAACGCGTAGTTCAAGACGATCCCCTTGCAGTAACAGGCGTCCTTCGTGAACGGTCCTCCGCCTTCGAGCAGCCCGCCGCGGAAGACACGGCGCGCGTTCTGGAAGCACTCGTCTTCCTCGTAGCCCTCGGTCCGGTACCACTCGAACACGTCGAGGAAGCTCGCGCCGTCCTCGGCCTTGTCCACCGCGAGGATCCGATCGTTCAGCTTCTTCGCGCGCCGCGGCGAGGACCGGAACGTGAAGATCTCGACCAGCGCCGCGAGCCCCTCCTGCACCGCCGTCGTGCGCGGCGGACCCTTGCCGAGCCAGCGCGCCACGGGCTGCGCCTGCCCATTCAGGTTCGTCGCCACGTGCACCCAGCCCTCGTGCGCCTCGAGGATGTCGATGTCCCGCGTCGAGAACGTCGCCCCGCTCCGGATCTTCACGTAGTCGCTGCCGGCGGCCGCGTCCGCGAGGATCGAGTCGTCCACCTGCACGCGGATCGCCGCGCTCCCGAAGAACCGATCGAAGCGCGCGTTCAGCTCCATCGCCGCCATCTCGGCCGTGATCTCACGCCGCTCCGGGGGACCGAGCTTCTCGCCTCCGATCGCTGTGAGCACGTCGTAGAGCACGATCCCCATGTCACGCACGCTCGTCTGACCGTCGGGCAGCTTGTCCTTCGGCGACCCGTAGAGCAGCCGCGACAGCTTGTAAAAATCCTTCTTCCCGCGCGACTTCAGCATCCGCACGACGTCGCGGTACTCCGCCGCGGTTTGCCGGAGGATCTGCCCGAGCCTGTCGTTCTTCCCGAGCTCGCGCTCCGCGTCGCGCAGGATCTCCTCGAGCTCGGCGATCTTCGCGTCCGCGTCGAAACCGAGGTCGGAAGCGTACGTCACCTTCGGCAAATCACGCTGCTTGCCCCGGAGGAACTGCTCCTCCACCGCCGACTCCCAGCGGAGCGCCTGCAGGATCCGGATCGGCCGCTGCGCCTCCAGCACGCGCTGCGAGAGCTTGGCCAGGATCTCCTTGTACGAGCGCCACGGCCCTGCCGCGGGCGGCGGCGGCACCGACGGAATCGGCTCGTCGCGCAGGCTGAGCGACTCGAGCGGCGCGGTCGCCGCGTGCTCGGCAACCTGCCCTTTCGCCGAGCCGTTCCCGTTTCCGTTGCGTTTTCCCGGGCTCGACGGCCGTTCCGGCGGCCGCTCTCGCTCTTTCGAGGGCTCTTCGGCCAAGTCCTTGGCCTCCCGGCCCTCTTCCGCCTCAGCGGGGACGAGGGGCGGCGGCGGCACGGCAAACGCGGCGACCTCCCGCGGCTCTTTTTCGCGAGGCTCCTGCTTGGGGGGCATCACGATGATTGTCACACAGTTGGGCCCGGACGGATCATGGGAAGTTCCGGAAGCCTTGCTCGGGCACGACGCTCGCGGTACGAGGCCTGCGCCGTACGACGCTCAGGGGCTCCGCTCCGCGAGCGGAGCTCGGCCCCCGAACCCCCATGTCCACCGACACGACGACCGACACGGGAGAGGCAGAACTCTCCGACGCCGAGCTGCTCGAAAAAACCGAGGCCGCCGCCAAGCGCCTCCGCACCGCCGTGGCCCAGGCCGTGGTCGGCCAGGACGCGGTCGTCGAATCCATGCTCGTGACCCTAGCCGCGCGCGGCCACGCCCTGCTCGTCGGCGTCCCAGGCCTCGCCAAGACGCTGCTCGTGGCCTCCCTGGCCCGCGCCCTCGATCTCTCGTTCGGCCGCGTCCAGTTCACGCCCGACCTCCTGCCAGCCGACATCACCGGCACCGACGTGCTCCACGAGCAGCACGGAAGCCGCACACTGCGCTTCATGCCCGGCCCGATCTTCCACAACCTGATCCTGGCCGACGAGATCAACCGCACGCCCCCAAAGACCCAGGCCGCGCTCCTCGAAGCCATGCAGGAGCGCAAGGTCACAGTCGGCGCGGCGACGCACCCGCTCCCGGATCCCTTCCAGGTGTTCGCCACGAGAAACCCCATCGAGCAGGAGGGTACCTACCCCCTGCCCGAGGCCCAGCTCGACCGCTTCCTCCTGGAAATCCACGTCGACTACCCGAGCGAAGAGGAGGAGCGCGAGGTCGCGCGCCGCACCACGAGCGGCAAGGCCCCACAAATCGAGCCCGTCCTCCACGCCGACGACGTGCGCGCCATCGGCAAGCTCGTCCCGCGCATCCCAGTCACGGACGAGGCCGTCTCCCTCGCCGTCTCGCTCTGCCGAGCCACGCGTCCCACGGCAGGCAAAGTCGCGCGCGAGGTCAAGGAGTACGTGCGTTACGGCGCCGGCCCGCGTGGCAGCCAAGCCCTCGTCCTCGCCGCCAAAGCACGCGCCGCCCTGCGCGGCGAGGCCGCCGCCGACGTCGACGACGTGCGCGCCATGCTCATACCCGCGCTCCGCCACCGCATCGTCCTCTCCTACCGCGCCGAGGCCGACGGCGTACGCGACGTCGACGTCCTCGAAGCAGCCGCGAAGAGCGTCCGCTAGTTGGGCCGTCGCGCCGGGGCGCTGCCCCGGCCCCCGCGGGGGCTGTCCGCCCCTCGACCCGGACCAGGGCAAGCCCTGGACTCGGGGTGGAAGAACTGCGCGTCGCGCAGTTCTTCCAACGGGCCGGTGGCAAGACCAGAGACAGCGTTGCCAGTCACGGCGGTCTTGGTTGGCAGGGTCGCTACGGGTCTTGACTCGGCCTGTTCGATGAACTGCGCATCGCGCAGTTCATCGACCAAAGGTCCAGCGCTTGCGCTGGTCCGGGTCCCGGGGCGGAGAGCCCCGGGTGGGGCCTGGGGCAACGCCCCAGCGAAACGCCTCCAGGAGCCGCTCAGGCCGCTGGCTGCTGCGGCGCTGCCTCTTCCAGCGAGTTCGCGTCGAGTGAGCGCACGACCTCGAGTCCCTTTGGCTGGAGCAAAAACCGGAAGCTTGCCTCGCGCCGCCCTTCCTCGCCTTCGGCTGGCGTGAACCGGATCGCGGCGACTCCGCTCTTCTTGATCCCGGGCCAGGCCACGTCGCCGAGCAGGTTCCGCGCGAGCATCGACAAACTTGGCTCGTGGCCTACGAGTGCGAGCGGCCCGCGCCCGCGATGTGCCTCGATCAGGCGCACCAGATCCGAGAGATCCCCGCTCGGCGCGAGCTCTGGCCGTACGAGGATCTCCTCGACGAGGCCGATCTCGGCCGCGAGGATCTCCGCTGACTGCACCGCGCGCACCAGGCTCGAGGTCCAGATCGCCGTGGGCCTACGCGACGACCGTTCGTCGAGCCAGCGTGCAACCTTTCGCGTCACCCGCCGGCCTTTCGCCGTAAGCCACCTGCCTGCGTCGCCGAGCCCGGGAGCGTTTTCCACGGCCTCGCCGTGTCGAAATAGAAGGAGATCCATGGCGTGTGATCTCTACCCCGTACTGCGAGCCCCTGCACCTCGCGTTTCACGGAAGGGGTTTCGGGAAATGCCGTCAGGACCTCCGGCGGCATGCGCGGGATCATGTCCAGAGCGACGGGCCTTTCCGGGAACGCGCGAAATCCACGTGCTTTCCGGGAAAACGCGCTATTCTCACCCCTGCGGCCGGCCGCCGCGGGTCATGAAGACACGCGAGCCGGGGAGGAGACGATGTTCTTGAGCTCGTCCGAGGGAAGGGTCGCAAAGTGGTTGGGCGCCGTTTCCGCCTGGGGGGCGCTCCTCGTCGGGGCCTTGTCGGCCCTCGGGTGTGGGGGCGGCCCGCACTACGTCCGTTCCCCGGCGCCGCTGCCTCCCGATCCGGTGGAGGTCGTCGCGCCCGCGCCCGAGCCCACGGCCATCTACATCATCGTCAACCAGCCCGAGGGCACTGCGGCGCCCGAGATCGTCACCCAGGACGAGAGCGGCTGGATCCCGCGCGAGTTCCCCGCGGAAAACCCGTTCCAGCGCTCGCGCACCTGGGTCGGCGATTACGACTGCGTCCAGGGGAACACTGGCCTTGCGCTCCGCATCGTCGACGTCCGCGGCCGTGTCGTGCGTGCGGTCTTCGACTTCCAGCACGCCCCCTCGGGCGCGACCGGCTCCTACCTCATCGCTGGCACGTACGAGCCCGAGACCCGCCGCGTGCGCTTCGATCCGAGCCGCTGGATCGTGCAACCCGAGGACTACGTCATGGTCAGCATGGAAGGCGAAATTGCCACGGACGGCTCGCTCTTCGCCGGCAAGATCACGTTCCCGGGCTGCGGCGCGTTCCACCTCAAGCCCACGCGATAACGAAGCGAAGAAAAGCGAGCGCGTCGGGCCCGCCCTGCCCAAAGCGAGCCCGACGCGCTCCGTTGGTCCTTATTGCATTACCGCAGGAACGCGACGAACGCGTCCGGCCCCTTGCCGCTCACCAGATCGCCGGCGCCGAGGTTCATCGTCCCCTCGAACATGCCGGTCACCACGACGTGCCCGTCCGGCGTCACCGTGAGATCGCCGAGACGCTCGTGCTCCTTGCCGCCGAGCCGCTCGCGACGCTCGATGCGCCCTTGCGGGTTCATCCAGGCCACGAACAGATCCTCTTCCCCGGCGCTCGTGAGCTTCTGCCCGCCGAGATCGATCGTGCCCTGGAAATGGCCACCCAGGACGAGACCGCCGCCCTTCAGCGGCGTCGCGTAGACCTGCCCGAGCCGCTCGACTGGGAAGACGTCCGAGCGCAGCACCTTGCCCGTGCTGTCGATCTGCACGACCCCGAGCCCCTCGCCTGAGCCGCCCTGCGCGGCGAGCGTCTTGCCGAGGAAATCGATCGACCCTGCCACGGTGCCGACGAGGAACGTCCCATTCTCGCCGGCATGTAGACCAAACCCGAAGAAGCCGGTCTTGTTCGGCGCGCCCTTCGACCACAGCACCTTGCCTGTGGAATCGAGGGCGACGAGCATTTCGCCGTCCGCCGCGCCGGTGTCCGGCAGCGCGCCCGCGCCCAGGTTCGGCGCGCCCTCGTAATACCCGGACACGAGGATCTGGCCCTTCGCGTCGATCACGAGCGAGCCATCCGATTCGGTCCCTGTCCCGCCGAGTGATTTCGCCCAGCTCACCTTGCCCGTCGGCTCGATCCGCGCGACGAACACGTCCGAGTTTCCGGCGCTCGTCAGGGTTTGTCCACCGATATCGATGGTCCCTTCGAACGAACCGGACCAGTAGACGCTCCCGTCGGCCGCGAGCGCGACCTCGCCGCCATTTTGCATCGTCGCGTCGCCGGCGCGCAGCGCGAAACGCAGCTCGCCGTTCGGACCGAGCGAGGCCACGAAGGCGTCACCGCCGCCGAGGTCCGCGAGCGGGCCGCCTCCGAAATCGATGTTCCCGTCGGTGAGGCCCGAGATCACCACGCCGCCTTGTGGATCGACGGCCATTCCCACGGGCACGTGGCGGCCCGAATCGCCGAAGCGCCGCGCGCGCTTGATCTTCCCGTCCGGCCCGAGCCACGCCACGAAGATGTCGCTCTTCGTCTTCGCTTGCAGTGCGCCTGCGTCGCCGAATTTCACGGAGCCTTCCATCGTCCCGGCCAGGACGAGCTCACCCGTCTTGGACGCGCCGATGAACCATCCTGCCTGCCTGCCGTCGGCGCCGAGCGCGTTCGACCACATCGCAGGACCCGAGGCCGCAGGCCCCGTCGAGGTCTCGGTCCGGGTTTCATCGTTCTTGCTACAAGCCCCGATACCGAGAAGAAGCCCCACGCCGAGCGCCACGCCCGCCATCCGTCGTCGTTGCATGCATCCTCCCTATTTCATTCGCCGAACGCGCATGCTTCACGCCTTCGGCCCCCAGTAAAGTAACCCAGCCTACAACGACAAGACGTGAGGAGCACGCGGGAACGGCGCTCGAAACACGAGAATGCCCGGGGCGCAAAACCCGTCCTGTCGGGGGCGGCGTCGATTCCGTCGCTTATTCGCCGCGCGCGGCGCGCTCGTAGAGCTGCGCCGCCGCGCGGAGATCGCCGATTCGCTCGTAGAGCTGCGCGGCGCGGGCGAGGCTCCCGCCGGCGAGCGCGCGCGCGGCTTGCTCGCGTATCTTGGCCTCGTCGATGTCTCCGTCCTGCACATCGAATTCGACGGGCAGCTTCCGGGCCGCCGCGCGCTCCCCGTCCGCGCGCGCTTGCCGCTCGATTTCCGCGAGCTTCTTTGTCGCCTGACCGAACGGCTCGGCGTGCATGGGCGGCGGCTCCGCGATCCAGGCCGACCAGGCCGGCGAAAGCGAATCGATCCGAAAAACGAACGACCCGCCGCGCGTGACAACCACGAGCTCCCCTTCTTTCGGCCCGAAGGCCCGGCGCCGCGCCTCGGAGGGCATGGCCGGGAAAAACCCGAGCCCCTGCTCGACGTAAATCGCCCCCGGACCGATCCGCGACAGCGCGATGCCAAACGGCACGCGCGAAGCGGTCTCGTCCGCCGCGAGCAACAGGTGCCGATCTTCTCCGAATGCGAGATACACCGCGTCCCCTGCCGGCAGCCGCACGAGCCATTGCCGCGCCCAGGCGAGCTCGTCTGCGTCCAGCAAGACGCCGTCGATCCGCGTCGCGCGCCCATCGTGCACGAGCTCCACCCGGATCGGCTCCGGCAAACGTGCCGCCGCTCTCCCCATTTCGATCGGCGCCGCCGCTCGATCCGGCAGGGTCACGAGGGATCCGCCGGGGACCATTTCGCCGAGCAGACGCAGGCTCGCGTGCCCCACATCCACCGCGCCGAGCACCCACACCTCGTCTCGGTCGAGGAACGACGCGAAAAACGGCGCCCACGCCGGCGCGTCGCACCGCGCATCCACGAAGAGCCGCGCGTCCCCGCCCGCCGCATACGCGACCACCACGCCCGGCAGATCCGCGAGCCGCGAGATCCACGACGCCGGCACCACGCCTTTCGGCGCGTGCACGCGCATCCACACGACGCCCGCGCCCTCCCCTTCCTCGGCGAGCTCACGCCGCTCGGCTGGCGCGAGCGCGACCACGAGCCCGAGCGCGAGACAACGCCCCACGACCCAGCGCGCGAGCTCCGGCGGCACCACGGCCACGATTTCACTGCGCGCCCGCGCTCGCTCGGCGCGCAGCGACGTCGATTCGAGCAGCGCCGAGAGCGGCGCATGGGTCCACAGCGTCCGCTCCAGCCGCTCCACGTCGCGCCCCGTGACCAGCACCGTGCGCGATGACCCCTGCGGCAACAGAATCCGCGGTGGCATCGGTTTTCCATCCGGCAGCATGGCGACCCACGCGCGCGGCGCGCCCAGGGTCGGCTCCTCTCCTGCGCCCGCGACGAGGCCCGTGAATGCGCGACCTCCGGCCAGACGCGCGAGCGTCGCTGCCTTTTCGGGCGGCGCCGCCACCTCGACCCATATTCTTCCTTGTGGACCTCTCCGACAAACCGCGCGCGCCGCGAGCCGCGCCCCGCCGAGCGCCCCGAGAAATGCGAGGGCCTCGCCTGCCCCGGGAAACATCGCGCCGCAGAGATTCGCCTCCAGAAGCGCCATGGCCTGCCCTGCCGGCGCCTGGGAAAACTCCGCCACGGCTGGGGATTGCGGAGGCGGAACCGAAGCCGGAGGCGCAATAGCAGGCGGGGGCGGCGGCGGCGGCGGGTCTTCCTTCGCCGGCGCCTCGTCCGATCGCGCCACGTCGCCTGCGCGCCCGAAAAGCCGCTGCCAGAACGTCGTGGGTTTGCCCTCGCTCATCCGGCGTTCGCCTCCTCGTCCTCCTGCGCGTGCAGCGAGAACGGCGGCGGCACCACCTCCCCGAACACCCGCGAGGACCAGCGCTCCCACAATTCGTCCGCCTCGACGCCCCGCGGCCCCGCGGCCAGCGCCAGCGCCGACAGATCCGGCCGCCGCATCGATTCCCCGATCAGCACCGCCCATTCCGTCACGCACCGATATCCCGACGCCGGCGATACCCGCGCGAGATCCGGAAACACCTCCCGCAGCTTCTTCGCCGCCGCCGCGTGATCCCCGCGCGCCACGTCACACCGCGCGCGCACGAGCGTCATCGACACCGTCTCCGCCACGTCGCGCATCGGCGCCGCGTCGATCACCTTCTCCGCCTCGGCCGCACGCCCCATCTCGTGCACCAGCGTCCAGGCACGCCGCATCGGCAGCTCCGCCCTCGCGAGGCAACGCCCGGCCGGCTCCCATTTCCCGGCCGCGTGAAAACACCGCGCCGCGTCCACCCATTGCTGCGCGCGCTCGTAGGCCTTCGCGGCCTGGAAAAACCGCCCCTTTCGCTCGTGCAGCACCCCGAGGCTCCCCCACGCCGCGGCCGCCTCGAAGCACCGGAGCGCCTCGTCCTCGTCCCCGATCGACAGCCAGCACCGCCCCGCCGACGCCCAGAGCTCCCGCGCCGACGTCATTCGACCTCCGGCACGAGCGGCCCGCCTTCCGCCTCCTCGGCCGGCTCCTCGCGCGCGCCCTCGACCTCGCGCAAGGGCGATCCCTCCGGCCCCACCTCGCGCAACCGCGGGAACGCCGCGACAAACCGCCCGACCTCGGCGGCAATCCGGTCGTGCTCGGCCTCGGGCAGATGGCGATCCTGATCGTCGACCAGAAACTCCTCGACCTCCCCCGTCACCTTGTTGAATCGAAATCGCACGAGCGTCGGCATGGCGCGCCTCCTACCTCGGCAGCTCGAACTCGATTTCGAGGACATCGCCGTCCTCGTGCACCGAAATCCCTTGCGCCCCCCGATGCCGCGCCATCGCGAGCAGCGCGTCCCGATAGGCCCGCGCGAGCAGCGCATGGAATGCCCGCCGCGCCTCTGCGAACACCCGATCCGCGCGCGCCTCCACTTGCCGCTGGAGCTCCGCTTGCCGCGTCGCCGCGCGCGCCTCGAAATCGGCCTCCGCCGCGCGTGCCGCCTCCGCTTCGACCTCCACGCGCACGGCCGCCTCCGCGTCACTCGCCACCTGCGCGACGCGCGCCCGCGCCGCTGCGTCGAGCGCGACCTCTGCCGAGGCCTGCGCCTCCGCGTCCGCCGCGGCCCGCGTCCTGCCGTTGTATCCGTCGTCGTAATAAGCCCCCATCCCGCTCGCCGAGATGCGCTCCTCCACGCGCCCCGACAAACGCCTCTCCGCCTCGCCCCGACCGACCACCTCTTCGCTTTGCGTGGCCACGATCGTCAAGCTCCGATCGTCGGGCGAATAGAGCGCCCATCCCCCGTGAATCTCGTATCGATACCCTTCCGGAACCTCCCGCCACGCGAGATCTCCCGCGTCGAGCGCGCGCTCCAATGCAGCGAGCGCCGGCGCCCCGAGCGATCCTGCCAGCGATTGCCGGATCCTCACCTCGCCGCGCACCGTCCCCGTCCGCGACGCCACGCGCCGCACCTCGCGGTCCCACGCCTCCACGATCGCGCGTGTCGCCGTCACCTCCACTCGACGCGGATTGCACATCACGCCTCCTCGAGCCGCGCGAGCACGCGGCGCACGACCCCCTCGATTCTCTCCCGAAGCTCCCGCCCGTCCGGGTGATCCAGAATCACCTCGCGCCGCAGTCGATTGAGCGCCATCAAATGCGCGGAAATCGCCGTCTCCCCGCGCAGGCTCCCCTCGCGCTCCTCCAGCGTCTCCAGATCCGCGAGAATATGCTTCTGCCCGCGCGCCCGCGGCGCCTTCGCGCCTCCGGCCTCGGCCATTCGTGTCTCCACCACGCGCCTCAGGATCGGCGCATCCGACGGCCGCGACCACACGTGCTTGATCGGCCACAAATCCTCGACCGTCGCCTGCTCCCGCCCCGCGAGGAGCGTCGCGCCCGCCACGAGCCGGAGCCCCTTCACGATCCGCCGATCCGAAAGCTCCAGCCCCTCGGCCCGTGTATCCCGCAGGATCTGCTCGTACAGCGGCCGCACGTCGGAGAGCTTCACCCCCGCGAGGTGATGTTGCAGCGCCCGCACCGCCGATTCCTTCAGCATCGGCAAAACGGCCGTCCCCTCCCCGCGCTCGCTCCGTTTCGCTGCGTCGAGCCGCTCGACTTCCAGGTCCCAGCCTCGATCGAGCAATTCGCCGAGCCCCTCGTCCGGCGCCGGCGGCGCCAGCACCCGGAGCGCGAATCGATCGGCAAACGCTTTCAGCGTCGGATCGTCCGGCAGCTCGTTCGACGCACCGACGAGCGACATGAGCGGCACCCGCTCCCGGACAGGACCATTATGAAAGATGCGCTCGTTCACCAGCGTGAGCAGCGTGTTCAGGATCGCGCTCCCGCCCTGGAACACCTCGTCGAGGAACGCGATCGTCGCCGAAGGCAACATCCCCTCCGTGCGCACGTGGTATCGCCCTTCCTGGAATGCCGGCAGATCCAGCGGTCCGAAGATCTCCGCCGGCTCTGTGAACCGCGTGAGCAGGTAATGGAACCGCGGCGCGTCGATCTGCTCGGCGAACCGCGTCAGCAAATCACTCTTGGCCGTGCCCGGCGGCCCGAGCAAGAGCACGTGCTCGTGACAAACCGCGCCGAGCACGAGGATGTCGACCGCCTCGTCCCGCAGGAAAAACTGCCGCTTCAGCTCCTTCGCGAGCCGCGACAGCCGGTCCACCGTCCGAAGGGTCGCCTCCGGATAACTCACGTCGATCCTCCTCCGGACGTACCATTTCCGCCGGGGCCATTCCCCGACGAAAGCGTGAACAATGCGCCCGACGGCCGCCGCGGCCCGGGCCCCGATGGCGCGCGCGCGGCGACCGCCACGATCGGCGCGGCCCCTTCGAGCCTCTGCTCGTCGGCCGCCGCGCGAATCCTCCCGACCAGAAACCCGATCCGCTCCGGCGTCGCCGGAGCGGGCGGCGTCTCGCAAAACAGCCCGACGCACGCGTCCCGGAAGATCGACCGGATCTGATCCCCGTTCATCCCGTGCGTCGCCTCCGCGATCACGTCGAGCAGCGCCGGGCTCGCCTCGATCCGAAAATGCTTCGCGTGCACCTCGGCGATGCGCCTCCTTGCCGCCTCGTCCGGCAAACCGATCGCGATCGGCTGAAACCGACTCGGCCGGAGCAGCGCCTCGTCGATGAGGTTCAGCCGGTTCGTCGTGCCAATCACCAGCATCGGCACGTCGGGCCGGAACCCGTCCATCTCCGTCAGGATCTGCGCGACGAGCGCGTTGCCTGCGCGGCTCCCGCCGTCGTCCCGCCCGCTTCTCCTGGCCGCGATCGAATCGAACTCGTCGAACACCACCACGCTCGGCGCGTTCCGCCGCGCCTCCGCGAAGATCGCGCGGAGCTTGCGCTCGCTTTCGCCCACGTACATGTCCGTGACCTCCGGCCCGGATACGACGCGGATCGTCGCGTTCATCTGGTTCGCGATCGCCTTCGCGAACAGCGTCTTGCCCGTCCCCGGCGGCCCGTGAAACAAAAACCCCCGCGGAATGAGCTCGCGCCGCAGCTTGTCGTCCGGGAGCTGAAACACCCCGGCGAGCAGCTTGATCGCCCGCGAAAGCAGGGTTTTTACGTCCTCATATCCCCCGATATCATCCATCGTGACGTCGGGAATCACAAAATCCTCGGACGTCTGCGCCTTGAACACGCGGATCGACTCGTAGAGCCGCGCGACGCGCGAGGGGTTTGCCTCGCCATGCCCCCGCCGCGCCTCGATCTGCACCGCGTAGGCGATGGCATCGCGCAGGCGGATCGGATTGAGCCCCGCGACCTGCTTGAACAGCTCCGCCGGGCTGTAATCGGCGAACATCGCCCTTTCTCGCTGGGTCACGAGCGCCACGCCCACCGGCGCCCGCCGCCCGTCCACCGAAACCTCCCGCGGCAAACCCGAAAGCGAAATCCGCACGGAAAACCGCGCCGCCACGACCTCCGGCACCACGAGCGATCGATCCACGAACGCGAGCAGCGGCCGATCCGGCGCCTCGTACAGAAGTTCCGTGATCTCCCGCGCCTCGCTCGACATCCCGCGCTCGGTCGCCGCCACGAGCAGATCGAGGTGCGGCAGCACCAGCACCTGCCCCTCCTTCAGCCCGAAGATCAGCTCCCGCAGCCGCGCGATCTGCATCTGCCGGAGCCCCCGAGGCACGATGGCCGCCTCCGCGTCCTCGGGCGGCAGCTCCAGCACCACCCGATCGAGCCGCGCGGCCGATACGATCCGCGGCCAGAGGTGCCGCACGACGAGTTTGTCGCAAATGACCATTGCCGAGAGGCCGGCTCGCAGGAACGACGCGACCTGCTCGATCTCGTCGCCATACGCGATCTCCACGGCCTGCGCCTCCGAGATCGCCTGCGGATGCCCCTCGGTCGCGGGCGCAGGCGAAGGCTTGGGCGCAGGGGCCGCCGGGGCGACAACCGGCGCGGGTGCCGGCGCCTCCGCGCGCGCCGCTACCGCCTTCAACCGAAGCCCCGGCGGCCAGAAAACCGGCGTGCGCTCGGAGATCGCCACCACCTTGATCCGCAGGTCCGACACGCGCCGATCGAGCACCTCGGCGAGCGGCTCCAAGGACAGCGCGGGCCACGCTTCGAGCAATGCCCGCAGCGTCTGATCCTGCGCATTGAACAGCGCATCCTGAAACGCCTCGGCATCCCCGAGCGGCGCGAGCGAGACGAGCGGCCGGCTCATGCTTCCTCTCCGGAGAGATGCGCGCCGAGCTGAAACAGGCGCGTCCCTTCGAGCATCCCTTCGAGATCGAGCCCGTGGCGCATTCGCAAAAGCTCGCCGTGCGCCCTCCGGATCCGCCAGAGCGGGCCGTAAAAAGCGGCCACCGCGAGCGCGTCCTCGATCTTCGCCTCCGGATCCCCTCGCCCGGTGATCACGCCACGCGCCGCCGCGATCTCCTCGATCACGCGCTCCCGGTGAAACACGAGCGCCGCCTCGTACACCTCGATCACCAGATCGAGCAAGCCCGCGTCCCCCGTGCGAAGCCGCTCCATCGCCGCCGCGCGAAACCGCCGCACGTCACGCGGAGCGCCCGGCCGCGCGAACGTTTGGACCACCAACCTTCTCCCGTCCGGATGCCGGACGAGCGCCGCGATCGTGGCGATCGTTTCGTCCTCGCCTCCGGGCGCGGGCCTGCCGAGCGCGGCCGAGAGCGGTGAACGCGCGCGCAGCATGTCCGCGAGATCCACGTCGATCGACGTCGCGAGCGCGCGCGAGGTGATCGCATCCCGCAGCAAGAGATCCCACGCCCCCGAGAGCTCCGGACAGGCCTCCGCGAGCGCCTCCGCCACGCTCGGCGACTCCGCGAGCCCCACGGCCGCCGCGAGCACGACGCCGCCGGGCCCGAGGGGCCGCGCATCCCCGAACGGCGGCGCGCGCAGGCCGAGCTTTGCCGCGTGGATCGAGGCAAGCGCCGCCGCCGCGGCTCGCACGACCTCGGGCGGCGTGAGTAACGACGGAAACCCCATTTCGCCGAGCGGCGCCTTCCCGCGCGGCCGTGCACCGCCGGACGCGCTCGCCCACGCGATCACCTCCGCCGCGATCGACATGGCCGCCGAGATCCGCCCCGTGGTTCGTCCCGACGCACCCCGTTCGAGCTCGGTCACGCGAGCACCTCCACGGCGCAAGGCACGAGGACATCGCCCTGCCGCGCGAAAAACGAGACCTCGCGCCCCTCGGGATCCCGCGCCGGATCCACGCAAACGAGCGCCGCCACCTGCCAGGGCCGCCGGAACGTGGAGAAGTGCAGATCCCGGTCCACGACGGACAACCCCCGATCCTCCGGGCCCGCGACGAGGTGCGTGTGAAACCACCCGAGGATCGAAGCCCCGTCCCGCGTCGCCTCGACATGACGCCGCATCGACGCGAACGACTCCGGCGAAAACACGAGCGCGTCCGGCGCCTCCTCCGCGTGCTCCGCCCGGATCACCTCCGTCACCACCACGAGCCACCGCGAAGGCTGATCCGCGTCCCGATGCACCTGTCCGAACAGGAACCCGCCCTCCTCCACCTCGCGCGAAAACGCCCACGAAACGCCCAGCGCTTCGCGCACGTTTTTCCGGACGAACACGTCCACGGGCCCCTCCGCGCGCGCCTCTCCGGGCCACGCGCGGGCGCGCGGACCGAGCGCGCTTTTCTCGAGGAGGGGCGGCGGCGGCTCCTCGATCGGGGACACGCCGAACGCCTTCTTCGCCCGGATCATGCCGAGAGCCGCTCGATCCTCACGCTACGCGCGCGCCGCGCCGGCCCGCCTTCGAGCTCGCCGCGCGAGCGCCCGCCGATCGCCACGATCGCGGCCTGCCCCTCGGGCGAAGACGCCCAGGCGTGGGCCTCGGGATTGTAGAACTCGCGCAGCTCGTAGTTCCGGTACGACGCCATGTCGACGAGCATCTGACAAACCGTACCGAAATGCAGCCCCGGACGATAGCTCTCCGCGAGCACGCCCAGACAAACGAGCCCCGTCTTCGCGTCCACGTTCGGGTGGAACACCTCGCGCTGGAAATACGCCTCCGGCGCCTTCACCGGGAAATCGGGCGGCATCACGAGCAGGACCTCGTGCTCCTCGATCCGCCGCGGCGGCGATCCCGGGGCGAACCCCGGCGCGCGGAAGCGCACGAGGTACTCCGTCGGCACGTCGAGCGCGTTCGCCTGCACCTCGAAGCCGCCTCGCGTCCCGGCAAACTCGAGGATCTGGTTTTTCACCATCGCGAGGCTCTCGGTCAAGAGAAACGGATTCACGCTGCCGGCGCGCCGCTCCGGATGCACTTCGAGCAGATCGAAGGGCCGCACGCCCGCGTCGTGCAGCGTCTGCTGCGAGAAGAGCCGCCGCGCCCCGCGCTCGCCGGGCCGACGCAGATCCACGACGGGAAGCGCCTTTTCGCCCTTGCCCATGGGCCAGAACGCCTCCTCGTACGCCTCGAGGATCGCCTGCGCCACGTCCACGAGCCGCGTCGAGGCCCGCACGTGATCGAGCACGAACCGCTGCCCATCCGGCCCCTCGGCCTGGAGCGGATCGAGGAAATAATCGCGGAACGCATGACTCTCGCGCGCAACCGAAACGCGCATCGAGGGTGCGATCGACGCGTGCAGCGACCGCACGATCGTCTCCGCCTCGTCCTCGCTCGCGCCTTCGAACGACACGCAGAGGCCCCCTTCCTCGCGGCTCACGAGATCGAGCGCCGCCCTTCGCCCGAGCGAGGCCGCGACGCCGCGCGACGCCTTCACGATCGCGAGGATCTGCTCGTCACCGAGGTCCTCCTGGAGCACGATCGAAATGGGCAGCGCGGGCGCCGCGGAATCACGCGCCGGGGCCGCCTCGCGCCCCTTGCCGCTCTTGCCGGGAAAGAGCCGCGACGCCTCGGAAAGCAGCGCCGCGACACCGGCGCGCCCGCCGCCTTGCTCCACGATCTCGGCGACCTTCTGAAAATAGTCGCGCGGCGGCCCTTCGAACCGCGGCAGCCGCGCGCCTTCGAGGCCTGGAACGCCTGCGAGGATCGCGCCTCCGAGCAGCGTGAGCGCGTCTTCGCGTGTCTCTGCCACGCGCCCGAGCTCGCCTACGGCCTCCGCCCTGTCCAGAAGAAGTCCCGCGTTCGACATCAGGAAAGCTCCACGTATGTGATTCCGAATCGACCGAGCACCGCGAAGATCTCGCGCGGCGCCACCCCTAGATCCGACAACACCGCCCCCTCGGGCGCGCCCTCGAAGAGGAGCGTCGTCCGCGCTCGCATCAACGTACCACAGCGCGGGCAGTCCCGGGTTCCCCGTGTGCCCCACGCATCCTCGACGTGATCTCCGCGTGGACATTCGAGCCTCTGCAAAAGCGGGCTCCACGCGAGCGGCCGCGCCTCGGGTCCGAGGGCCGCGCGAAGCGCCCCCACCGTCGCATCACTCCCGAGCGGAATCCGCGTCGTTTCCCCGATCGGTGCGTGCAGCGGGCAATCGGGCGCGCGCTGGATCGTGAGCGGCTCGGCCGCGCCGCGCAGCACGTCGATCACCACCGCATGCGTCGCTACGGGCTCGCCCATGATCACCCGCATCGCGAGCGCGCTCGCCCACGCGCCCACGAGGCCCGCGATGGGCGCGCTCGCCCCGAGCTCCGCGGGCCTGCGTGGATCCATGCAGCTCCACGGCACGTCGCTCTTCGCGCGTTCCTCGGGCGAAAGCGCGCACGCGTAACACGGCCCGTCCGGATCCAGAAACGGCCGCACCTCCCCGCCCCACGCCGACGTCGCCGCATCGATCCACCTCGCCCGCACGAGCCCCGCGCGCCCCGCGAGCGACATCCGCGTCGCGCGGCTGTCGAGACAACCCACGACGAGCGACGCATCCCGCATCTCCGCGAGCCCCACGCCCGAGACGAGCGAAGCTTGCCGCGCCTCCACCACCGTCTCCGGCGCGACCGCGGCGAGCGTATCCTTCGCCGCGAGCACCTTCGGCCGCCCCACGTCCGCCGGGCGAAACAGCGGCGCGCGGCTCAAATTCGAGGTCGCGACCACGTCCGGATCACAGAGCACGAGTTTCCCCACGCCCGCGAGCGCGAGCGCCTCTGCGACCACGTTCCCGAGCGCGCCCACGCCCGCGATCACCACCGTCGCCGCGGCGAGCCGATCCTGCCGAAACCCTGGCACGAGCGCGTGCCGCGCGAATCGCTCGGGCAAACCGCTCACGTGAGCTTCCGCGAGGTCACGGGGCAATGCTGCCCGATCTTGCTCTTCTGCCACTCGTCGAAGCAATACATCGTCCGGATCGCGTCGCGGTGCACGGCCCCGCGGCAGAGTGGCGCCTCGGGGCTACACGGACAAACCACGACCTCGTCGAACGGCCTGAGCGTGTGCCCGCAGATCACGCACGACGGCCGCCGCCCCGCCGGCCCCGGCGCCACGAGCCGCGGATCCCCCGGCAAGAGCCGCACGAGCGGAAGCCCCGGCGGCGGCGGATGCGCGGACGCGACCCCTGCGTAAAACGCCTCGCGCTCCCGCGACGACGCCGCCATGGACGCCGTTTCCTCGTCCGGACAAACCCCGCCGTGACGAACCTCGTCCGTCATCGCCGTCGCCGGCTCCACGGCATCGCCGCGCCGGAACGTGTGCCCGCAGCGCGCGCAGGGTTTTCCCAGCCACGGCGAGCGGATCGTGGTCCGGTTGCCCCCGTCTACCCCGGGATCCTTGCGCGTCGGATCCCGCCCCTTCCCGAGGCCTCGGTCGAACGCCTCGCGGAGGGCCGCTTCCCCGGTGTCCCGCTTCGCCATCCGCAAAGAACCTTAGCAAATCCCCTCGGATTCGGATACACCCGGAGGTCGGGAGCTCCAGGGTATGAGCGAGGCGCAGCACGCACCCAAGGCCGCGCTCGACGCGTACGTGGCGCGCCAGGCCGCCACGGTGGGGCGCGCGCCCGTGGCCGAAGACATCACCACGATCGGCCCCGTCGGCCCCTTCAAAGGCGCCACGGGCGCAGCCTCGCTCGGCATCATCGACGATTTCTCCGAGAGCTACCTCGGCAAGGGTCCGGGCTCCGTCACGTTCGCCCCCGACGGCCGCGCGCTCTACTTCGGCCGCGACGACGGCAAGCTTCGGCGCCTCGCGCTGCCCACGGGCACGCTGGTCTGGGAGCAGAGCGAATCCGAATACGGGCGCGGCATTTTATGCGTCGCTGTTTCCCGCGACGGAAAGCAGATCGCCTACGCGCGCAAGACCGGCTCCGTTCTCATCGCCGACACCGAGACCGGCAGGACGCTCCGCGAGATCAAGGGCAGCAATGCCGTCTTCGAGCTCTCGTTTTCGAAGGACGGCCAGTATCTCGCCATGGGCGGCCAGCGCGGGGCGCGAGTCGTGCACCTCGGCACGATGGCCGAGACCGAGCTCGCCCCGGGCCATTGGTCGATGACCTATTCCGTCGCGTTCGCCCCCGAGGCGCCGCTCCTCGCCGAGGGCGCCTCGGGCGGCAAGCTCCGCCTCTGGAATGTGCCGGGTGGCCTCTTCGCCACCCACGAGCATCATCGCGGCGACATTCACGGCGTCGCCTGGTCGCCCGACGGAAATCGCCTCGTCACCGGCTCCGAGGACAAAGACGTCGTCATCTGCGGCCTCCATCCGAAAGATCCCATTCTCCGCCTCACGGGCCACACGAGCCTCGTCTTTTGCGTCGCCTGGTCCCCCGAGGGCCGCCGCGTCGCTTCCGGCTCGGCCGATCGCACCATCCGCATCTGGGACGCGAATACCGGCCTCCCGCTCGCCCGCTACGAATTCCCCGAAGAATTCGCTTATCGCCTGGCCTTTTCGCCCGACGGCGTCCTGCTCGCGTCGACGCACCCTTGCACCGCGCGCCTCTGGAATACGCGCACCACCGTGAAAGCCGTGGCGCCCGCGCCACGCCTCCTCAGCGCGGGCCCGCTCGCCGCCGATCTCGATCCGCTCCCCGGCGCGCTCGTCGCTCTGCTCCGCGTGAATCGATCGGCGCCGCTCTCGCTCCTCCGCGATTTGCTCGCCCTCACCGCGGGACAGGCCTCGTCGCCCGACACGCAGCGCCTCTCGCGCCACCCCGGCGCGAGCGCCCTCGCCTCGCTCCGCTGGCCGCCGCGGGCCCGCATTGCGCTCGCCTTGCTCCTGCTCCGCGACTACGAGGACACCTCATTCGCCCCGCCAAACGACATCTCCGCCGCCGAAATTCGTTTCGCCCTCATTGACGCACTCGCCGGCAGCGCCTCCGAGCCCGACGCGCCGCCCTTGCCCCTCGCCTACCTCGAACGCGCCCTCGATGCCGTCGACAATCGCCTGCTCGCCTTGCTCGATTCCCTCGGTCCCGAGGCGTGCGCTGACGATCCCACGCTCCCGCTCGTGATGCTCGGACGGCTGGCCCAGCTCGCGCCTCGGATTGCCCTCGATCGCCGGCTCCTCGCCTTGCGTGTCCCCGCGCAAAGCCTCGGCGCCGCGGAGGCCCGGGGCCCGTGGCTCGAACCTTCGGGTTTTTCCTCGTCGGGCCACCTCCTCCACCTCGTCCCCTCGCAATGGGCCTTGCCCGACGATCTCCGGCATTACCGCGCCCTCGACGGCGGCCTGCTCTACCGCGCCCGCTTCGGCCGCGAGCCGCCGCGCCTGCGCCCCCTCGTCCTCGTCCTCGACGTCTCGCCCACCTCGTTCGGCCCCGTCGAGGCCATGCTCCGGCAAGCCGCGCACGCCCTCGCCGCGTCCCTGCTCGACGTCGGCCTGCCCGCTTATTTCATCGCCGCCGGCGGCAAAAACGAGGCGCGGGCGATCGTGCACCGCACCGATCTCTTCGAATTGCTCACGGCCCGCGCGCGAGAGCCCGTGCATACCGGAAAAACCCTGACCCTCGCCGCCGAGCTCTGCGCTTCTTTGCCCATGCACGGGCCGCTCGAGCCCACGATCGTCCTCCTCTCGCATCCGTCCTTCGGCGAGGAAGATCTCGACGTCCCCGCGCCGAAGGATCTCGCGGGCTTCTTCGTCCATTACCCGGGCCACCCGCGGGAGCCCGCGTGGCAAAGGCGTTGCAAGCGCGCCGTTTGCCTCGGCCCCGACGACGAAGGCCTGCTCGCGGCCGCGCTCGGGCAGGTGCTCGCGTGACCTCTTCGCCGGAATGGCGCCCCGCGCGATTTTACCGGACCGACGGCGCGCGCCTCACCTGCACCCTCTGCCCCTTCGCGTGCGCGCTCGCGGACGGCGATCGCGGCCGCTGCCACGTGCGGCAGAGGCGCGGGGACACGATGGAAACGGCGACCTACGCGACGTCCGTCCTCCACGCCCAGCCCATCGAGCGGAAGCCGCTCTATCATGTTCATCCTGGAAAAACCGTCCTCACCGTGGCCGCGCCGGGCTGCACGTTCGCCTGCACCTATTGTCAGAATTTTTCCGTGTCGCAGTATGGCCGCACCAACGAGGCATCCTGGACCGCGCGCCCCATCACGGCGCGGGAGCTCGTCGCGGCATGCGCGGAGAAAGGCGCGCTCCTCGCCTTCTCGTACACCGAGCCCATCCTCGCCGCCGAGCTCACGCTCGACGTCGCCGAGCTCCGAGGCGACGCTCGCCCCTCCATCCTTTGGAAGACCAACGGGTTTGTCAGTCCAGGCGCCGCCCGCCTCGTCGCCCCGGCCCTTCTCGCGGCCAACGTCGATCTCAAAACACCCGCCGACGCCTCGCACCGCAAGCTCACGGCCGCGCCCCTCGCGCCCGTCCTCGAGGCCCTCTCGATCTGGAAAGAATGCGGCGTCTGGCTCGAAATCTCGACCCCGCTCATCCCGGGCCTGAACACGGACGACGCCTCGCTCCGCGCCCTCGCCGCGCTCGTCTTTTCCTTCGGCGCCGAGACCCCTTGGCACCTCGTCCGTTTCCACCCCGATTACCGCCTCCAGGATGCGCCCCCGACGCACCCCGACCTCCTCCGCCGAGCCGTCGACATCGCCAGAAACGTCGGCCTCGCGCACGTGTACATCGAACGCGCGCTCGGCGAGGAGGGGCGCAATACACATTGCGCGGGCTGTGGCCAGGCCGTGATTCGAAGGGACGTGTGGGCGCTCGCGGAGAACGACCTCGTCCACGGAAAATGCCCCCATTGCTCACAAGCCATCCCCGGGCGATGGGACGAGGTGCCGACATGACCAAACGCGAATTCGTCGCGTCTCTCCCCGATCTCATCACACCCGAGGAGTACGCGGCCGATCCCGAGGGCCGAAAGGTGAAGCTCCGCATCCGACCGACGGCCGACGGCGTGGAGGTGATCGGCGACGCCGTCCGGCCCAAGGAACTCGAAGAGCTCCTCCTCGCCCTCGATCCGGCCGTCCTCGAGCAAATGCTCTGCGGCTAGGCCTGCATTTCCGGGAATTCGTGGTACGTTGGTGGTCAAACCATGTCGAAACCGGGATCGCTCCTCGTCCGCGGCTTCGTCACCGGCGCGGCGGCCCTCGCCCTCGGCCTCGTGACGGCCCCCTCCCACGCACAATCCGCGAGCGAGCCGCCGCCCGAGACGACCATGCCCTCGCCGCGTGGGCCCACGATCCCGCCCTATCCCGAGGGCGCGACGGGCGACGCCGACGTCATGCTCGCCATTCTGGTGCGCTCGGACGGCAAGGTCACCGAGGCCCGCGTGATCGAAGGCCCCGAGCCCTTCGCCAGCGCCGCGGCGGCCGCCGCCTCGACATGGGAGTTCGAGCCCGCATATCGCAATGGCAAACCCATCAGCGCCCGCATCCGCTTCCTCGTCACGTTCCGCGCGCCCGCCCCCGTCCCCGAAGCGCCCGCGCCACCCACCGAACCCCCCTCCGCGCCCGCGCCAATACAAAACCCCGGAGCGCCCGCCCCCGCCGCGCCACCTGCAAAAAACCCGGTGCCCGAGGCTATCGAGGTCCGCGTCCAGGGCGAACACCAGGCGCCCACCACGCGCACGATGTCCCGCGTCGAGGTGCGCCAGCTCCCCGGCGCATTCGGTGATCCCTTCCGCGCGATCGAAGCCATGCCCGGCGTCACGCCGATTGCCTCGGGTGTCCCTTATTTCTTCGTGCGCGGCGCGCCTCCCGGGAACGTGGGGTATTTCATCGACGGCATTCGCGTCCCGCTCCTCTTCCACGTGGCCGCGGGGCCGAGCGTCATTCATCCCGGGCTCGTCGATCGCGTGGACCTCTATCCCGGCGGCTTTCCTTCACGTTATGGCCGGTTCACGGGCGGCATCGTCACCGGCACCATCCGCGAGCCCGAAAACCGCCTGCACGGCGAGGGAAACATCCGCCTGTTCGACGCCGGCGCCATGGTCGAGGCGCCTTTCGCGAATGGCCGCGGCGCCGCGCTCGTCGCCGGCCGGTATGCGTATCCCGAGCTCGTCCTGAAGCTGGCCTCCCCGGGCGTCGAGCTCGGCTATTGGGACTACCAGGCCCGCGTTCATTACGACCTCACGCCCTCGGACCGCATCGGCGTGTTCGCTTTCGGCTCGCACGACTACCTCGCGCAGATCGACGACGACGACGGCGAGAAGGAGACCGTCGTGGCCGGGCAGTTTCACCGCGTCGATTTCCGTTACGATCGAAAACTCGGCGCGCATGGCAAATTGCGCCACGCGATCACGCTCGGCTACGACGAGAGCCAGGCCCGCGGCGGCGAGAACGCCGGCACAACGTGGCTGCTCGGCTCACGCACCGAGCTCACCTTGCGCCCCTCGGACATGGTGACCGTACGCGCGGGCGCAGACGCATACCTCGAGCGCTTCGAGATCGACATCGAGGAGAACGACGACGACGCGCCAAGCCCGAACGACCTCGCGCTCATGCGCCAGCTCACGAGCCGCGACGATTTCACGGCCGCCGTCTGGGCCGACGCCGTGATCCGCCCCCACCCCGCGCTCGAGCTCATCCCCGGCGTGCGCTCCGACATCTTCACGTCCGACGGCGTCGCCAAGGCGACCTTCGATCCGCGGCTCTCGAGCCGCCTCGAGGTCGGAAAACGTTTCACGCTCGTCGGCGCGTTTGGCGTGACGCACCAGCCCCCGAGCTTCCTCGGCGCGGCCCCGGGCCTCCAGATCGGCGGATTGCAGGGCGGCGTGCAGACGGGGCTCCTGTCGAGCGCGGGCGTCGAGATGAGCCTGCCGTTCGACATCAGCGCGACCGTGACGGGCTTTCGTGGCGCGTTCTTCAACCTGAGTGATCCGATCGGCAATCGTCCGCCTGGGACCGAGCTCGGTTATGCCCGACAGGCGGAGCTCCGGGGGATCGGCAGCACGTACGGCATGGAGCTCTATCTGCGCCGCAGCCTTTCGAAGCGCCTCGGCGGGTTCCTCTCGTATACGCTCTCGCGCTCGCTCCGCCACATTGGCAACTCGACGTTCGAGTCGGCCTACGACCGGAGGCACGTCGTGAACCTCGCGGCCTCCTACGATCTCGGCCGGAACTGGAAGATCGGCGGCCGCATCGTCTTTTACACGGGCTCCCCGATGATCCTCGATTACCGCGTCCGCCGCCGCGATCTCGGCCTGCCGGACGACCCCGAAGATGGCCCGGATCTCCCGGACACCCCCGAGGAGCACGCGCAACGCGAGGAGCTGCAGAAGCTGCTCGCGAACTACGTGGCGAGCCTGAATTTGCCCGACCGCCTGCCCGCGTTCTTCCGCCTCGACGTGCGTCTAGAAAAACGGTGGACGTTCCCGAACGGCAAATGGCTCTCGTTCACCGTGGAGGTGCTGAACGCGACCGCCGGCAAGGAGGTGACGCAATACGAATGCAGCTTCCAGGACGGATGCGCACCCGAGGAGATCGGGCCGCTCGTGATCCCGAGCATCGGGGTCGAGGGGGGATTCTAGCCGATCACGGGCTGAGCACGAGATATCGGATCCCAACGTCGCTCGAGATCCCGAGCTCGTAGAGCGCGACGTGAAGCCGGCCGGCCCCGTCGCGGTCGAACGTGGCGCCGAACGCGGAAAACCCCTCCGTCACGACGGCCTGCGCGATGCCGCCGGGATGCGGCGCGGCGACGACGAACTGCCCCGTGGTCGGCGCGCCGATTTCGAACCGCGAATAAAAGAGGCGCACGGAGCTCGCCTCGTCCGTCACGACTCCGAGCGGATACACGGTGACCCCTTGCGGCACTTGTTCGATGGGCGTGACGGTCCACGCATTCGTCCCCTCGCGCGTCACGTATACAAGCTCGAACGTGAAATCCGAGAGCTGACGTAATGCGAGGACGTGGGGTTTGCCCTGGGGGTTCGCCTCGTCCGCCCCGGTAGCGCCGAGCACGAGGCGATACGAATCCGCTTGCAGGGTCCCCGAGCCGAGCGGCATGACGACCTCGTGCGCGAGCGGCGGCGCATGCCAGTGGAGCTCCCACGCGCCATTCACGGCTTCCCACGCGATCAGGTGCGGCGCGCCCTCGGGCGAGACCACGACCGGGAACGGAAAGGGCGTCCCGCCCAGCATTTCGACGGACCAGGACGAACCATGTCTCCCGAAGAGGAGCTCGTCGCCGGGACCACGAAATCCAGCGAAGAGCTCACCAGTTTGTCCGATCGCAAATCCCCGGGCCAGGTTCGTGCCCTCCTCCGGTACATGGTCGACGAGGCTCCACCCCTCCGCGGTGAACGACCACAACGACGCCCCGAAGGCCCCGTCGTTCACGAGCGCGACCGGCACATCGGGCGTGATCGATACGAGCCCCGCCGTGGCCGAGTCGAACGGTGTCGGATTCACCTCCCAATCGCCCGCTGCCTTGCGCACGGCGTAAAACCCTTTGTATTCGTTCACGGCCGACGAAAAGAGGATCCGGGGCCGGCAGGACGCGTCGAGCGAGAGCGCCGGGGCGTCGTTCCGGTATGCGGGCGGAACCACGAGCAGCTCCTCTTCGAGGATCTGGCAAGGCGCGTCTCCCGAGCCGCAAAGCGGAAGCATGTCGACCGAAGGTTTCGTGAGCGGCACGCACCGCGCGGACGGAGCCGGGCCGAAACCGCCCACGCCGGACGAACCGCCGGCGCCGCCGCTCCCGGACGTGGAGGTGTCGTTCGTATCCACCACGGGTCCACAGCCCGCGAGCCAAGCCGCGAAAACAAGGAAGGAAAGAGGGTACTTCATGGGCTCATGGTACCAGGAGCCCGACCGGTCCGCGAGGCGCGGACGTACCCGTCAAGGGCTCGACAGTGGAGCTTGATCGCGGCCTCTGCCGCACCGATACTCGATGCGTGCGCCCCGGCCCGATCCATCTCCTTACCTGCCCGCGTTGCGGCGCATTCGCCAAGGACCGCACGATCGGCTCGGGGAGCTCGATGGGCGCCCGTTTCTGGACCGATGGCAAGGGGGACATGCCGATGCTGCCTCAGCGGCCCGAGGTCGCGCGTTGCCAGGCCTGTGGGCTCGTGCATTTCCCGAAGGACGCCACGCGGGCCGGGACGATGACCATCGTCGAGGAGCTCGGCGCGCAAAGTTATGCGCTCCGGGTCACCGCGATCCGGCGCAAATCCATTCCGCTCTTTTCGCTCTTGCGCTTGAAGGTCGGGGCCTGGTCGGAAGAGGCCCTTTTCGCGGCGCTGCCGGTGACGGTCGCGACGGGGCTCACGCATCTCCAGGCTGGATCCCGCGCGGAGGTGCTCGAAAAGATGGGGGCCGAGGTCGAGTACGTGGTGACGATTCGCGAGGGGTATGAAGGCCCCACGCCGCGCGAATGGATCGAAGCGCCGGATCTCGCGCCGCCCGGCGAGCGCGACCTCCTTGCGACGCTCGCGCGCGGCGATTTCGCTCCGAATCGCGAGGCCGTGCTCACGCTACGAATAAAAGCCTGGCAAGCCGGAAACGACGCGCGCCGGGGCGCCGATTCCGTGGCGGCCGTCGCGTGGTCGAACGAAGCTGCAGAAAACCTCGAAGCGCTCGTCGCCCTGCTCTCCGAGGACGACCCCGACGAACGCCTGATGAAAGCGGAGGCGCTCCGTGAGCTCGGTCGATTCGAAACGTGCCTCGCCCTGCTCGCGCGCCCTCTGCCGGGCAAATACGAAATCGTCGTCCGGACGATTCGCTCGCTCGCCGAACGAAACGTGCCGGGCGTGGCCGAGCTCCGCGGTTCGTTCTAACGAACTACCCTGCGCGTCGCTCCAGGATCGCGAGCCGCTCCCACTCGAAAATGCCTTCGTATTCGGTCGACCAGTACCGCTCCGCCCACGCGTCCGCGCCCTCGTCGCGGAGCACGTCGAGCCCCGCATCCCGGCCGAGCGCCGCGAGGTCCTCGGGTTCGATGAATCCACGAATGGGCTCGCCGAGCGCGCGCGCGATCACGTGCCCGCCCGCGAGCAGCACCCGCTCGACCCGGGGCTTGCGCGGGGGCGAATACGTGAGCGCGACCCGGCTGCCCGGCGCGCTCGCCGCGCCGATGGAGCCGAGCGTGCCCGCAATGGCCGCGCGCGTCAGATAGATGGTGACGCCCTCCCATATCCAGAACGAGGGCTCCTCCGCGGAAAAACCCTCCCGCGCGAGCGAGGTGCCGAGATCGTCACGCTCGAAATCGACGGGCACGAGCCGCACCTCGCGCGCCCTGGGCTCGATCCGCGCCGCCCGCAGGCGCGCCCGTTTGTCGCGCTGCGTGCTCGGGTGATCCACCTCGAAAACGGCCGCGTCCGCGAGCTCGTCCATGCGATACGCCCGCCCGTCGAGCCCGGCGCCGAGCACGACGAGCTGCCGCACGCCGCGCGCGAGGCTCTCGCGGAGCGCGTCGTCGATCGCTTGGGTGCGCAGCGCGACGTGGTACGTCATGCCGAGCGAGGCGAGACCAAGCCCGCGATGAACGAGCGCCGTTGCGCGCTCCGTGACCGCCGCCCGCGAGGCGAGGCGCGCCGCGAGCGAGAGGGGTCGCGGGACGAGCGCGGCCGCGATGGGATCCCGCGCGCCGGCGAAAGGCGCTGGAAGATCGGTGTAAAGCGCCCGGATCGTGGCCACGGCCATGGATGTGAAGCTTGGACGACCGTCGTGCACGAACCCTTGATACCACGAACGTGAGGCTTGCGCGTGGCCTCCGCGCGGGTGCATGATGAGCCCGATCGAAGGGCGAGTGTAGAGGCACTGGGATGGACGTCGTCCTGTCGAAATCGAGGCTCCGGCCGCTTCTTTTCGTGCCCATGAGCCTGGTCGTCCTCGGCGGCGTGATCGTGGAGGTGCTGAAGCCCCTCTACAAGCTGCCGAGCCGCAGCGGGATCGTGCCTTTCCTGTCGATGAGTTACGAGGGCAACGTGCCGACGTTCTACACGGCGTCGCTGCTCGGGTTCACGTCGCTCCTGCTCGCGCTCGCCGCGGCGGCCACGAAACGAGCGGGCGAGCGCTTCGTCGCGCACTGGTGGGGGCTCTCCGCGGGCTTCGCGTACATCGCCGTGGACGAGGTCTTCGAGTTCCACGAAATGGCCGGCACGTTCGTGGAGCTCACGGGCGTCCTCTACTTCAGCTGGGTCATCCCGGCCGCGGTCGTGGTGCTGCTCGTGGGCCTCGCGTACATCCCGTTCCTGCGGCATCTGCCGCTGAAAACGCGGATCCGGTTCCTCGCCGCGGGCGCCATTTACGTCGGCGGCGCGGTGGGGATGGAGCTGCCGCTCGGGTACTGGACCGAGCAGAATGGCACGCACAACCTCGGATACGGGCTCATCGACGCGGTCGAAGAGTCGCTCGAAATGCTCGGGCTCAACCTGTTCGTGCTCTGGCTCGTCGATCACCTCGCGGAGAAGGGCGTCACCCTGCGTTTCGCGAACCCCGCGCCCGCGCCCGCGCCCGAAGGCGAGGCTGAGGCCACGGAATGACGACGCAGGGCGCGACGAGGCCCGCCGAAAGCGCCACGAAGGCCCGATCCGCCTACATCGCAGGCCCCGTCTACGATTGGGTGTTTTTCCTGCTGCCACCGATCGCCTCGGTGATCGTCGGTGCACTCATCTCGGGTACGTGGCTCGCGACAGACCGATTCTGGCTCGCCGGCAAGCGCGTCACCTGGAGCACGCTGCTGCTCGGGATCGTGGTGAATGCCCATCTCGTCGCGGTGTTCGTCCGCAGCCACCTCAACCCGGACGTGTTCCCGCGCCACAAGTTCCGCTTCCTCGTCGTCCCGATCGCCGCGTTCGCCGCGATGATGACGTCGATGTGGGCCGTGGTGATCGCCACGGTGCTCGTCACGTTCTGGGACGTCTACCATTCGGCGCTCCAGACCTTCGGCCTCGGGCGCATTTACGAGCGCAACCAGGGCAACGATCCCACCGCGCTCCGCGGGCTCGATCTCGGCCTGAACCTCTTGCTTTACGCCGGCCCCATCGTCTCGGGCGCCACGATGCTGGCGCATTTCCAGAAGTTCGAGCTTTTCGAGGACGTCGGCGCCCTCTTCCTCACCGAGATCCCGATCGCGATGTCGTCCCACCAGCGCACCATCGCCTGGGCCGTGATCGTCGGGGGAGGCCTGTTCCTCGTCCATTACGTGCGGAGCTACGTCCGCCTCGCACGGCGCGGCCACGCCGTGAGCTTCCCCAAGGTGTTTTTGCTCGCTACGACGGGCCTCTGCTCGATCTGGGCCTGGGGCTGGAACCCCTTCGGGCAAGCCTTTCTCATCATGAACCTCTTTCACGCGGTGCAATATTTCGGCCTCGTCTGGTGGTCGGAGCGACGCGTGCTCCTCCAAAGGTTGCGGCTCCAACAATTCCGGCTCGGCGCGCCCATCGCCGCCGCCGTGTTCGCCTGCGTGACCCTCGGCTACGGCGCCCTCGCCGAAATCACGTCCGACGAGAGCCGCGCGCTCTGGAGCCTCGTCCAGACCGTGGCCTTGATGCATTTCTTCTACGACGGCTTCGTTTGGTCCGTCCGCAAACGACAAATATGACGTGTCCACCCGTCGAAGGGCCCCTGCCAATCCCAGTTACCATGCGGCATTTCCACCGCACGCGCGCGGTCGAGGCCGGAAAAGGCAGGGATTCGTCGTGATCGATATCGCGCGGAGGGGCGATTCTGGGTAGGATGTTCGGGATGCGACTCGAAAAGCTCCTGCACTCCACGCTCGTCGCGCTGTCGCTCGCCGCGGTCGCGGCGCTGCCCGCGTGCTCGAAGAACGACGACAAGGCCGAAGCCGAGGTGACGGCCGAGAACATCGCGGCAGAAGACGCGATCACGGAGCAGCACGAAGCTGCGACCGTGACGTGGGCCGTCGCGCCGGAAGGCAAGGTGAAGGCCCGCTTCAAGTCGCCCGACGGCGCGCCGCTCGACGATGGCGTGACCGGCAACGTGATCGTGAAGCCCGCGCGCAAAGGCGCCGAGCCCGTGACCGCGAAGCTCGTCTTCGACGCGAAGGCCGGCGTGCACACGGCCGACATCCCCAAGCTCGACGACGATCTCACCGAGGTGACGTACGACGTCCAGGTGAAGGGCAAACCCTTGAAGAGCACGCTGTACGTGCCCAAGGGCGGCACGCACGAACTCGTCGCGACCGCGAAGGTGAGCGCCGAAGTGAAGCTCCCCGAGGGCAAGAAGGGCCCGAACGGCGGCGTCTTGCAGGTCGCCGGCGATGATCTCATCGAGATCGTGGCCGACTCGAAGACGGGCGAGTCGCGCGTCTACGTGCTCGACGACGATCTCAAGCCGATCCCCGTCGGCAAGCGGAAGGTGAAGATCGCGGTCGTCGCGAACACGCCCGAGTACGTCGAGCTCGACCCGGAGCCGAAGGGCCTCTACTTCACCGGCAAGCTCGTGGTGAAGACGAACCCGCACAAGCTGACGGTCGTGCTCTACCCGGAGGACGTGCCGACGCCGGTCGTCGTGCTCTGCGGGTGGCACCCCGGCGCGGTCGTCGTCGTGGGCCCGAGCGCGCCCGTGGTGGGCCTGTTCGTCGTGGCAAACTGGGCCCCCGTCGTCATCGTCCCGACCCCGCCCGTCGTTGTCGTCCACGGCAAGGGCAAGGGCAAGGGCAAGTGGGGCTGGAAGGGCCGCGGCCCGAAGGTCCACATCAAGATCCACTGAGGATCGACGCGCGGGCGGGAAGCTACCTCCCCCGCCCGCGCCTTCGCGCTCGACCCGAGTGCGCGTCAGCCCATCAAGGCAACACTTCGCGGAGGAGCGCGTCGGCCGCGACGGGCTTCACGTAATGCCGGGAAAAACCCGCCTCGAAGGCGCGGCGTTTGTCGTGCTCCTGGCCGTAGCCGGTCACCGCGACGAGCATGATGCGATCGCCGTAGGCCGCGCGTAGCTCGAGCGCGAGCTCGTAGCCATCCATGACCGGCAAGCCGATGTCGAGGATGCCGACCTCGGGCCGGAACGACGCGGCGACGGCGAGCGCCTGCGGGCCGTCGTGCGCGAGCTCGACCTCGTGGCCATGGCTCGCGAGGACCTCGGCGAGCATCTGCGCCGCGTCGCGGTTGTCGTCGACGACGAGGACACGCCGCACCTTGCTGAGCCGCAGGGAGACGGGCGCAGGAAGGTCCGGCGAGGAGGCGCGGCGCGGCGAGAGCGCAGGCAGGCGCACCTCGAACTCGCTGCCCCTGCCCGGACCGTCGCTGTGCGCGCTCACCGTACCCCCGTGCAGCTTGACCAGGCTACGCACGAGGCCGAGCCCGAGCCCGAGCCCGCCGCCCGCGCGATCGGCGCCCCGCGCGCCTTGCACGAAGAGGTCGAAGATCACGGGCAGCATCTCGGAGGGGATGCCACTGCCGTCGTCCCGCACCGAGAGGATGACCTCCGCCCCCTCGCGCCGCGCCGCGACCGCGATGTGCCCGCCCGCTTCCGTGTACCGGGCCGCGTTCGTGAGCAGGTTCGCGAGGACCTGCGCCATGCGGGTCTCGTCCACGTCGACGACGAGCCCCTCGGCCGGCACGTCCACGCGGAGCTCGTGCCGCTTCTGCTCGAAGAGCGGGCTCGCGATCTCGATGGCCTGCGAGAAGACGCGGGCGATCTCCATGGGACGCGTGCTGAGCTGGATCTTGCCGCGCATGATGCGCGAAACGTCGAGCAGGTCGTCGACGAGCGCGACGAGGTGCTGGACCTGGCGCTCGATGACCTCGCGCTCGCGCTCGATGCCCGAAGTGCGCCCCTTGAGGCGCATCAGGTAGAGCGCCGTGAGGATCGGGGAGAGCGGGTTGCGAAGCTCGTGCCCGAGGAGCGCGAGGAACTCGTCCTTGCGCCGATCGGCGTCGCGGGCGATCTCGTAGGCGCGGCGCAGCTCGGCCTCGGCCTGCTTGCGCTCCCGGATGTCCATGCAGATCGACAGGCACTGGACCGTGCCGTCTCCATGCACGACGGGCGCCGAGTAGAGGGACATGTCGATGGTGTGACCGAGCTTGTGCCTGCGCTCGACCTCGATGCCCGAGAGGACCTCGCCCCCCGCGACCCGCGCGATGAACGCCTCGGTCTCGTGACGTTTGTCCGTGATGGGCAAGAAGCGCCCGACGGCCTCGGCCGCGGACCAGCCGAACATGCGCTCGGCCGCGGGGTTCCAGACGCGCACGGTGCCGTCGCGATCGAGGATCATGGCCGCCACGGGGCAAGCCGCGGTGAACGCGGTGAGCGTGCGGTTCTCGTGCTCGAAGGCGGCGTGGAGCATGGCCCGGTCGAGCGCAACCGCGCTCCGGTGCACGATCTCCTCGGCGATGGAAGCGCCGTCCACGTCCGGCGCGCCCTCGGCACCCCAGCCGAAAAGGAGCACGCCGATCGTGCGGCCGCGGGCCACGAGCGGGAAACCGAGCAGCGAGCCCGGCGTGGCCGTGCCGCCCCAGCTCGCAGGCACGAAACGAGCCTCGATCGCGGCCTTCGACGAGAGCCACAGGCGTTCGCCCGTGCGGAAGGTGACCGTGAGGGGGATGTTCGCGTCGAGCGGGAACGACGGATGCGGCGTCCCGCTCGCCCACGGCGCCGCGCCCTCGTGCTCCAGCACCACGAGGCTCTGTCCGTCGGGCGTGGGGATCGCGAGGACGGCGCGATCGGCCGCGAGGGCCGCGCGCGCGTCGCCCACCACGGCGCGCGCGACCTCGAGCGGCGTCGTGGCCGCGGCGAGCGCGGCCGTCGTGTGCTGGAGGCGATCGAGCCGCCGCGCGAAGAGCGAGAGCTCGGCGCGTGTCTTGCGCTCGGCATCGAAGAGGCGCGCTCGATCGAGGGCGAGCGCGCACTGGCGCCCGAGCGTCACCGCGAGCGCCCGGTCATCCTCGGTGAACCGCACGCTCGCCGGGAAGCAGAAGCCTATCCCGCCGAGGACCCGATCTCCCACGATGAGCGGGAGCGCGATGCGTGGCCCGCGCGGACCGATCATGGCCCGCACGGCATCTGGAAACGCCGCTGACCACTCCGCTTCGGTCTCGATGAACACGGGCGCGCGCGTTCGCACGGCCGTTGCGAGCGGGGTCGAGACGTCGAGCGGGTGCCTTCGCCACTGCGCGAGCGTTTCCTCGGGCATCCCTCGCACATCGAGGATCACGAGCGCATCGTCCTCGACCATCGCGACGAGCGCCGCGCTCGCCCCGAGTGCAGCCGCGCCGAGCTCGAGGATCACCTTGGCGACGGCGTCTTCGCCCGTCGCGGTGAGAAGCGCGATCGTGATCTCCTCGAGGCAAGCGAGGCGCCGGCGAGCGCCGCACGCGTGCGTTTCGTCGGACCGCGCGGGAGCTCTGCTCTCCTCGCGGAGAACGGAGGATCGAGCGTCCGAGGTGAAGAAGAGATCGCTCCCAGAATCCCTCTCCCAATGTCCAGCACGATCCATGATTTGTCGAAAATCTTCCCCGCCTTAGCCGAGCCGCGAAACCCGTGAAGATCCTGATACTCCGTCGGGGAATTCCGGAGCGGGATGGGCTCGTTCCTGCGCGAAATCACCGGGGAAATGCGGCCTCGGGCGCCCCGATGGCCGCCGAGAGATCCCGCACGCAGCGCGGCAATCCGGCCGGATCCGGGCTCGCGGCGAGGATCCGCGCGGCCTCCGGGGAAACCCCGACGAGCAGGCACTCGGCGCCGATCAGGCGGAGCGCGCGTGAGAGGCGCAGGACGAGCGCGATCGCTTCCTCGTCGATCAGGCGCGCGCCGGTCACGTCGATGATCACGCGGCGCGCCGATCGTTCCCAGGCCGCGCGCAGCGCGCGCTCCTCGATGTCGGCCGCGCGCTCCCGATCGATGCGGCCCACGAGCGGCAGGAGCAAGACGCCCGGGAGCACGGGCGCGAGGGGCGCGGCGAGCTCGCGGATGAGCGTGCGTTGCGCCTCGATCCGCGCGTCCTGCCGCGCGTGCGCCTCTTCGAGCTCCATGTGTTCGACGAGCGCTTCCTCGGCGAACGCGCGGGCCCGGATCGACTCGTCGAGCGCGCGTTCGAGCTCGCCGAGCTCGTCGTCCTCGAAGGTCGAGAGCCCGAGATCGGGCGCGCCCCAGGCCATGTCGGCGAGCCTGTCGAGGATGCGGTGGATGCGCTCGCGGGCAGGCTCGGAAAGCGTGGCCCGCGGCGGCGACGGGCGCTCGGTGCGATGGGCACAGAAGGGCGCCGCTCGCACGGCGCCGAGCGGATCGTCGAAGGAGAACCCGCGCACGCCGTCGAGCTCTGGGACCGTGTCGTCCATGCCGAGACGCGCCGCGATCCCGCGCGCCGGTTCGGCCTCGAAAATCGCGCGCGCGGCGGCGAGGTGCTCGACGTCGCCCGCGAGCTGCCCCCAGCGCTGCATCTGCGCGAGGATCCACACGCCGTACTCCACGAAGGGCGTGGGGGCGAAGCAGAGACGATCGGGGCCGAGGGCGTCGCTTGGGCTCATGGGCTCGCCGGCGAGGGCTTTTTCGAGGGCGGAGCAGGCTTCCGCGGGCAGGTAGCCGCGGGCGACGACGAGGCCGGCGGCGGCACGGCGACCTTCGGGATCCATCTGATCAAGCTCGACCTGGGCCTCGACGACGGCTTCGAGCAGCGCGGCGGCGCGCTCGGGCGCCTCTCGCCAGAACCTCGCCCCGAACGAGAGCGTGCAGCAGGGATGGCCCCGCCAAACCTCGCGGCTCTGCATGCAGGCCACGCCGCCCCCGCGATCCACGACGAGCTGCGCGAACGGCTCGGGGAACATCGCGCCGTCGATGCGCCCGAGCGCGAGCCAGCGCGGCATGCGCGGGGGCGGGACCTCGCGGATCGTGAGGTCGATCAAGGGATTGACGCCTCCCCGCGCGAGCCAGTCGCAGAGCAGGTAATACTGCATCGAGAAGCGGTGCGGCACGCCGAGGACCTTGCCCACGAGCTCGTGTGGCGCGGTGATCCGGCCCTGGTTCTTGCCCAGGACGAGCGTGCTGCCGTTCTGGTTCTGGAGGGCGCGGACGCGGATCGGGGCGGCGCGTCCGTCGATCCCGAGGCCCGTGGCGAGGGCGAGGGGCGCGAGGACGTGCGCGGCGTCGACCTTGTCGTGGGTGAGCAGCCGCCGCACGGCGTCCCAGCTCGGGGCCCTGCGGAGCTCGACGGAGAGCCCCTTCTGTTCGAAAAACCCCCGCGACGCAGCATAAAGGAGCGGCATGCTGCAGGCGATCGGCACGTAGACGATACGAAGGGTCATCCGCCCCCGGTCTCCTCGTCCCTCTGCGAAGCTACGCCGATGAAGGTATCACGCGTGCCCCCCGCCTGGCAGCGACGGGCACGGAAAACGCAAGTGTTCGGGATCACGTGGGCGCGAGACGAGCCGCGCCTACGCCCGGACGGGTCGGCTCAGAACTCGCATTGGTTCGTCGCAGGATTACAATACGATCCCGCCGCGACGAACGGGCAAATGTCGCCGAAGTATTGCGTGCAAGGGATGCCGCAGGCGTACGCGGTGTGCGTGTAGCAGACCTGCCCGCTCGGGCAGTCGTCGTTCGAGGCGCAGCGGCAGTTGAAATCGTCGGGGATCATGTTCCCGTTCTCGTCCTGGCCGTCGCAGCACTCGGTGACGTAATAATCGCTCGCGCTGCAGTCCTCGTCCGCGCAGTCGCTCGCGCCGTCGCAGTCGTCGTCGATGCCGTTCGTGCAAGCCGCGACGCCGAACTCGGGCTTGCCGGGGCCGCCATTGAGGCAGGTCGCGCAGATGCCGATGCTCGCACAGTCGGGATCGGCGCAGTCGACGTAGACGTCGCCGTCGTTGTCCAGGCCGTCGTCGCACTTCTCCTTCGGGTTCGGCTCGATCTCCACGTTGAGCACGAAGGGCCCCTCGTTCGCGCCGAGCTCCGGATCGACGGTGTACCCGTCGAGGAACACGTAATACGTGCCCGGATAGAGCAGCGTGAAGTCGAGCTTCGCCGACCAGGTGACGCCCGCGCTGTCGTCGTCGCAGCCGATCTCCTTGCCGGAGTTGCATTTGCCGGTGCGCACGTAGAGCGTGGAGTCGAAGCTCGTCCCGATGGAGTCGAGGTGGACGCGCGAGGGCTGGTTCAGCACGAAATAGAAGACCGCCTCGCCGGCGTCGCCGCCGCAGACGCCCTTCGTCTCGCTCACGTTGCCCGTGGTGTCGCCCGTGTACTGGCCCGTGCCGGGGATGAGCTTCGGCGAGAGGCAGTTCGCCTGCTGGAGGATGCAGATCGGGTTGTTCGCGCAGTCGGGATCCTGGCAGTCGACGAGCGTGTCGTTGTCGTCGTCGAGCCCGTTGTTGCAGACTTCGGGCTTGGGCGCGCAGTTCGGCGAGAAGAAGCAGGCCGGGTCGGCGCAGTCGATCTTGTTGTCGCAGTTGTTGTCCTTGCCGTCGTCGCAGATCTCGGCCGTGCAGTTCTGGCAGGCCGGCGAGACGATGCAGCTCGGATCGGCGCAATCGACGAGCTTGTCGCAATCCTCGTCGATCCCGCCCGTGCACACCTCGGGCGTGCCCGGCGGCTGGCAGGCGCACGGGAAGATGCCGAAGCAATCGGGATCGGCGCAGTCGACGAGGAGATCGCAGTCCTCGTCGGCCCCGTCGCTGCAGAACTCGGTCAGCGCCTGGCAGGAGCAGGCGGTGGAGCTGAAGCAGTCCGGATCGTCGCAGTCGATGCTGCCGTCGCAATCGTCGTCGAACCCGTTCTCGCAATCGAGCGCCTCGCTCGGCTTGCAGCCGCAGGCCGGCGTGCCCAGGCAATCGTTGTCGAAGCAGTCGACGATGGTGTCGCAGTCGTCGTCCTCGCCGTTCGCGCAAGACTCGCCGCCCGGCTTGGGCACGCAGCCGCACGTCGGCGCGAGCAGGCAGGCGGGATCCGAGCAGTCGGCGACGCCGTTGCAGTCGTTGTCCGCCGCGTCGGTGCAGATCTCGGGGCTGCCCGGGAAGACCTTGGGGTTCAAATCATTGCAGTCCGTCCCGCCGCACGCGAGCGGAGGAAACCCATCCGCGTCGTCGTCGCGCGGACCGTTTTGACAGACGCCGTCGATGCACGTGTCGGTCGTGCAAGGGTCCGCGTCGACGCAATCTTGAGCCACGACGCACATCGGCGCGCCGCCCACGCCGCCTTGCCCGCCGCCGCCGGTGCTGGAGGTCGAGCTCGCGCCGCCGACGCCACCTTGCCCGCCCGCGCCGCCCGGGCCGGTCTCCTCCGGGGGTGCGCCGATGCCGGTGCGGCTACACGCCGCGAAGGAAAGGCCCGCGAACGCGAGCGCCGAGAGGAACGACAGCGCCCGCGCGTGGCCGCGGAATCGAGACGAGCGGGGAGCGGAGTGGAAGGTCGACATCGGGGTGCTCGCGTGAGGGCTCGCCCGCGGGATCCCCGCGGTGGCCGCGCCGATGCTATCAAGCCGGGACGCCCCCGGGTGAAGTTCATGGCCGAGCTCGCCCGCAAACGACCCCACCCAAGTGCCCGAGCTGGCCCCGACCTCCCCGCGAACCTCCCTCGCCCCCGCGCGCATGCTGCTCCGCGGGGCCGGGCCGAGCCTCGGGGTCGTCGCGGCCGCGGCGTGCGCGCAGCGTGTCGCCCTGCCCCTCGCGGCCCTCTGGCTCGGCGACCGCGGGCCTCGCGACGCGCTCCTCCTGCTCGCGGTCGCGGCCGCCCTGAGCTTCGTCCGCGCGCGGGCCGCGGATGCCCTCGCGCGTGAGGTGCGCCTCCGCGTCGTCGATCTGTTCGTTGCGCCGCTCGAACGTGGCGCGGTCGTGGCGATGCCACCTCCGGAGGTCACGTCCGCGCGGCTCTCGACAGCGCTTCCCGTGCTCGTGAGCTGGGCCGTGGAGGGCGTGGCGATCCTGCTTGCCGGCGCGATCGCCGTGCCCGTTGTGACCGCGCTGCTCGTCTCGGCGCTCGGGGCGTCCGCGCTCGCGCCGCTCGCCTTCGCGGGCGTGACGGGCGGGCTCGTCACGATCCTCGGCGCTAAGCGCGTCGAGGCGGCGTGGGACGTGGTCTTCGAGCGAGCGCGTGTGCTCTTGGCGCAGGCGTCGGCGGGGTTTGCCGGCGCGGCGGAGCTCGTGGCCCACGGGCGCGCGCGGGCCTTCGCCGACGAGCTCAGGGCCGAGGTGTCGGCGTGGTCCTCGGCGGAGCTTTTGGCCCGCGCCACGAGCGCGATCGCGGGCTGGGGCGCGCTGCTCGCGACGATCGCCGCGGCGCTCGGCGCGGCGGAGCTCTTCGGCGTGAAGGCGTTCGAGGCCGGCGAAGGGCGCGACGTGCACCGATCGCTGCTCCTCGTGCTCGCCGCGATCCCCACGTTGCAGATGACGATCGCGGGGCTCGGGAACTTCGTCCATGCGCGGGGCGAGCTCGCGTCGCTCGGGGACATGCGGGCGTTGGGCGACGCGGAGGTTCGTCCCGCGGCCGTGGACGCGTCCGCTCGTGTGCTCGATGCTCGCGCGGAGATCCGGCTCGACGGCGTGGGATACGCGTACCCTCCGCGGGAAGGCGCCTTCGCGTCGAAGACGCCCGCGCTGCGGGACGTCTCGCTCGTGCTCCCGGCCGGCGAGAGCCTCGCCGTGCTCGGCCCGAACGGCGCGGGGAAAACGACGCTGCTCTACCTCGTACTCGGCCTCGTTCGTCCGGACGAAGGACGTGTCCTCATCGGCGGCGAGGAGCCGCCGGGGCCGGGACATGCGCGCTTCGGGGATCGGGTGGCCTTCGTCTCGCAAGCGCCGTTCGAACCGCCGGACGCGACGATCGCCGCGTCGCTGCGCGCCTTCGACGCGGATGCGCCCGATTCCCGTCTTGCATCCGCCCTCGACGAGGTGGGGCTCTGGGACGTGCTCCGGGCGCGCGCCGGCTCGGATGCAGCGGCGCTCGAGCTTCGCCTCGGCTCGCTCTCGCGCGGGCAAGCGCGGCGCGTGATGCTCGCGCGGGCGCTCGTGCGCGAGGCCGAGCTCGTGGTGCTCGACGAACCCGAAGCGCACCTCGATGCTGCGAGCGTCACCGAGCTCGCCGGGCTGCTTCGACGCCTCGCCACGCGCCGCCGCGTGATCGCCGCGATCCACGATCCCGCCGTGCTCGGCTTTGCCAACCACGTGCTCCGGCTCTCCGCATGACGACGCCCCCGACGCCCATCCTCGATCTGCTGCGTGATCCGCGCGCCGTGATGCCGGCGCCGACGCCGCAGGCGCACGCCGAGGCGATGCTGCGCGCGCATGTCCTTGGCCTCGTCTCGCGCGCGCTCGTGGCGCGAGGCGAGCGCGCGATGCTCGTGAAAGGCGCGGCGCTCGCGCTGACGATCTACCCCTCGCCCGCCGCGCGTCCGATGAGCGACGTCGATCTGCTCGTGCCGCCGCAGCGCGAGCGTGCGGTGATCGAAGCGCTCGCGGCGGCCGGGCTCGAGCTGCACGAGAATCGCTTTCGCCCGAGGAGTCGCGAGATGCTCGGCGAAACGCAGCTCGTCGCGCGCGCCGGAGAGATGCGCCTGCTCGTGGAGGTGCACGGGACGCTCGACAAGATCGTGCCGCGGCCGATCGATCTCACGGCCGTGGAAGATCGCGCGACGCCCGCGCCGGGGCTCTCGGGGCTGCTCTTGCCGTCGGCCGAGGATCATGCGCTGCTCGTGGCGCTGCACGCCGCGGGGCACGAGTTCCGGCACGACATCGCGTTGCTCGATCTGGAGCTCTTGATGCGAGGCGGGATCGACAAGCGCGTCCTCGTCGAGCGAGCACGCGAATTCCGCCTCGGGACGGTGATGTTCGTGATGCTCTCGACGCTTCGAGCGCTCGGCGCCGCGAGCGTCGATCCCGCGCTCGTCCAGGCGTTCGATCCCGGACGTCTCCGCCGCGCGGCGCTCGTACCGTTTTACGACGTGGGAGGGTTTCCGGTGCCGCGCACGAAGGCAGCGCTCGGCATCCGGTGGGTCGTGGGACAAACGCCGCTGCGGGACGATCTCGGCGCGTGGGCGCGAGGCCTCGCGCGGTATGCGGCGGCGCGCGTGGGGGATCGGATCACGGCGAGGTGACGCCTCACTTCGGGATCGCGATCACCGACTCGCAGCCGAAGGCCACGTTGAGCTGCGCGCTGTTGTCCCCCTTGATCTTCGAGCACGCCTCGGGGCACAGAATGATCTGGGTCGGCTTGGCCGGGTCGTCGTAATACCAGCTCCCGGGGACGTCGGCGCAGACCGCAGCATCGGCCGCCTTCGTGAAGGTGACCTCCGGCGAGCCATCGCTCGGCTTGTACACGACGTTGACCAGATTCGGATCGAGCGTCTCTCCCGGAGGCGGCGCCGGGATCGCGATCTCGCAGGAAAGCGCCTTGCCACGGATGTCGTTGAGGGCCTGGACGAAGGCAGCCGTCGTCCCTTGATCGCCGTCCACCAGGAACGCCTGGCCCGTCCCACCCGCCGCTGCGATGCCATTGAGGGACGAGAGCAGGTCCCCCACGCCGATGACGTAAACGGGGATGCTCGGCGAGCCCGTGAACGCGTCCTGTGCGACCTCCGTGGGCGGGGTATAATTCTCGTCGTCGTCGCTCCCACCCGAGCAATCCCCCTTCGGCTCGCCGTCCGTCGCAAGCACGACGACGACGACGTGATCCGGGTTCTCCGCCGCCCGCTGCTTCGCGTACTTGACGGCGCCCTGGAGCCCCGCCGACATGGGCGTGCCGTTGCACGGGCAAGGCGTGAAATCGAGCGCGTCGGCAATCGGCGTCACGTTGCCCGGCAGCGCGGCGATGGGCACCTCGGGCGTCGCATATTCGTTGATGTCGCACATGTTGTCCTGGCATTTCGTCGCGCCAGGCGTGGGCGCCTGATACGGCGGGAAGAACCCGAGGCCGACGTTGATCCCGGTGGAGCTCGGGTCCTTCATGAACCCGTTCAGCGCCGTCGTGACGTCCTTCCACCGCGAGATGGAGACGAGCCCGTCGTCCTCCACGGCCGCGGTGCAATTGTCGTACTTGGAGGTGTCGTGATAGCCGACCATGGAGCCCGACTGATCGAGCATCACATACATGTCGAGCGGGCGCAGCTCGGCGGTCTTGTTCGTGGAGACGCAAGCATCAATGCCGGAGCTCGAGCTGCCGCCGTTGCCGCCGCTGCCGGGGAACCCGATGCCGCCGGCCCCGCCGCTCCCGCCGGATCCACCATTGCCGCTGCCTCCCTGGTTGCCCGAGCCGCCGTTTCCGCCTTCGCCGCCGCACGCGGGTATGGCAAGCGCGGGCGCGACGAGGAAGAGCGAGAGCGAGAGCGCAAGGCGGTTGGCGAATGTGGTTCGGGGTTTCATGCGGTTCATGGCGGTCTCCGTTTCGGCCCCGAAGGTAAAGGATGGACGCCCGATACGCGAGCCGAAATCGTGCCTACCTACGATTCCGGCGAGGGTGCGTATTGTTTAGCCCTATTTGAATCGCAAACCGCCGCGCCGGGGCGCTGCCCCGGGCCCCGCGGGGGCTGTTCGCCCCTCGACCCGAACCAGGGCAAGCCCTGGACTGTTCGTGGAAGAACTGCGCGATGCGCAGTTCTTCCAACAGGCCGGTGGCAAGACCATGGAGGTGCTTCCACGCTGGCGGCGGGCAGAGGCGTCGTTGGTCTTGACCTGGCCTGTTCGATGAACTGCGCATCGCGCAGTTCATCGACCCCGGGTCCAGCGCTTGCGCTGGTCCAGGTCCAGGGGCGGATAGCCCCGGTGGGGTCTGGGGCAAAGCCCCAGCGCAGCGCCTCCCAGATGAGACAAAAGCTCAGTCGCTTTCGGACAGGGGGGCGAAGTTTCCGGCTTGGAGATCGCGCCGCTCGTCCTCGTGCTCCTCGACGAATTTCACGAGGTCCTTGTACGTGCCGCATGTCACCTCGGGCAGGCTGCACACGGCCTGCGCGAACGCTTGCATGGCCTCCCAGTATGCGCCGCCGTTCCACTTCGAGAAGTGGTGACCAATGTGCAGCGGGGCGCGGTTGCCGAAGTAGTTCGATTCGAAATAGGCCATGTAGGTATCGACCATCTGCTTTTTGTACGTCTCTTTGTGGTCGGGGTCCGGCTTGGCGCCCGAATCGGCGAAGTAGAAGTTGTAGTCCATCGACAGCGTGGCCTTGCCGGAGCCGACGATGCGCAGCTCTGCCAGCGGGAAGTTCCAGATGCCCGCGATCTTCTCGGGCCAGTAATTCGCGGCGTTCGTTCGGCTCGTATCGTACGTGTAGCCCTTGTTCACCAGCGTCTTGAAAAGGCCGGGGCTGTGCGCGAGCAGCGGCGCACGGAAGCCCACGACGTCGCGCGGGCCGAAGCCGAGCTCGGGAGCCGAAAGCCCGACGCCCCTGAAGATGATCTCCTCGAATTGATCGAACTCGCTCTTCCAGTCGGCCTCGCTCCACGAGCTCCCGTCGAAGTGGCCGTTCGCGTGCGAAGCGATTTCGTGGCCCTCGGCCGCAGCCTTCTTGACCTCCTCGAAGCGCTCGGCAATCTCGTCGACCGTCCCGCCCCACCCGATCGCCGACTTCCCCGGGCCGTGCCGCGGAGCGTTGTAACGTAGCTTGGCCGCGTTCGGAATGAAGTACACGCCGCTGATGAAGTACGTGAACTTCAGATTGTTCGCCGCGGCGAAGGCGCGCGACTCGCGCCAGAACGAGAGGTTGTACGACCCGTCGAAGGCGAGAATCACGAATTGCGGAGGCCGCGCCACGGCCACCGCTTGCGCGCCCTCTGCCGCGTCGTCTTTCTCTCGAGGAGAGTCGCCGCATCCGGCCGCGAATGTATGAAAGAGGGCGATAGCGGTGGCTCCGAAGAGGCGGCGGTTGCTCATGCCTCTTTCGCAAGCACCGCCCATACCAATCTACGTCGGTCCCATTTCGGCCCGTTGCCGACCTCGGTGACGATCCGCCACCGCGCTGCGACAAGCTGAACAGAAGGGAGTATCCAAAGGCTCTCTTTTGGGCCGCCGCGCCGGGGCGCTGCCCCAGACCCCGCGGGGGCTGTCCGCCCCTCGACCCGGACCAGCGCAAGCGCTGGACCTTTTGTGGAAGAACTGCGCGATGCGCAGTTCTTCCAAGGCGCCGGTGGCAAGACCAAAGACGGCGTTGCCGGTCGAAATGGCAGCGCGGCCATTTTTGAACGGCACGAGCCACAACATGTTCCGCAGAGCTGCGCCCATCCGGCGCGAACGCCCCGGACGATGATTCTTGCCGGCTTGGTATTCTCGAAACGTTCCCAGCGTTGAAGTTGCCTGCAAAGCGACGCGAGAGCGAGCCCCCGCAATGAAGCGCTCGGGGCGATGGCTCATGGCTTGCTCGAGGCGTGGGCGTGGGGCCTCCAATCTTCAGTCGCTGCCGGTCGCACGTCTCGTCGCTGCACTCGCCGCGTGTCGGGGCCGGAATCCTGACCAAGCGTGCCACCCATTGCCGAGCTGGCGCGTCCGCTCTTCGTCTCGCGCAATTCCGAACCAATGAAAAGGAACCAAGTCATGTCGACCAAGGAGACCTTGGCCATCGTTTTCGCTGCCGCTCTCTTGCCCGCGGTCGTGTGGGCTCAGGATGCCGGCGACGCCCCGCTCGAAGCGCTACGCGTCCAGGTGACTTCGTTGACGCTGGCAACGCGCCAGTTGCAGATCCTGGGCGGCTACTCCGGCTCGGCCGAGCACAAGTCCGCCACCATCCTCGGCGGCGAGAACTCACGCACCGACAAGCACGGCGACTACGCGCCCTTCTGAGGAGAACGACCATGATGACATCCGGCTCGTTTCCTCTGGCACTCTCGGCGCTCGTGCTCGGCATGTCGGCCTGCATTTTGGGCGACGTCGAGCCCTCTCCGGTCGAAACCTCGGTCGCGACCACGACCCAGCCGGTGGTGGTGGCGCCGGACCCAGCCGACAAGCGCTACGTCAACACCTTTCAGAAGCTCGATCCGACGCGCACCGATTTCAACTGGCAGAAGTGGCCGAATGGCACCCGCGAGGTGCAGATTGCCGGAAAGCTGATCGTCCTCGACGACGCCTACGTGAACAGCATGGGGAAGGACATCCAGGCAGGCAACGTCACCCGGCTGGACATCTACGCCGAGCGATTGATCGTACGGCGCCCCATCCGGGTGCCCGGCGCCCACGTGCGCATCTACGCCCGCGAGCTGCGCTTCGAGGACACCGGCGCGGAGCCGGCGCTCCTCGACACCTCGGCGAAACAGCCGCCCGTCGGTGCGGAGCAATTTCGCAACGGCGACAACGGCCAGTCCGCCGGCGACGTGCACCTGTTCGTGAAGGAGTTCTCCTCGCAGGGCAATCGCTTCCCGCGCTTTCGCATGAACGGGGGCAACGGGCAGAACGCGGGCCCGGGCAAGCACGGGGCCCCGGGGGTATCGCAAACGACCTTTGCCAGCGCGCATCAGGACCTGCTCAAGTGCGCGCGCAAGCACGGCATCGCCGCCTCGATGAACTTTCACGTCTCCAGTTTCAAGTTCGACCCGGCTCCCCTGACCCTGGACGAGCTCGAAAACAATGCCGTCGCGCTCGGGGTGGACCTTCCCACGAGCGGCACCAACGCGAGCCCGGGTGGGCGCCCGGGCGAACCCGGCAACGCCGGCTCGTTGCACGCCAACCTGCCTGGCCTCGCGCCCTACGCCGAAATGTTGGGGGGGAGTGCGGGCCTGAGTGCCGGGTACTACAGGGGCGGCCGGGCCGGCCAGCCCACGCCCGCGATCAAGCTGGCCTCGGCAAAGTGCCAGCACCTGGTTGGGTTCTCCACGGGCGCTTGCCGAGGTTGTGGCGGGTCGACCCATATGGCCGATCGATTGATCGTTCCCTCGGTCACCCGGGCCACGCCCACCGACGGGCGGAGCGTCGACTCGCCCTCGCCAAACCGCTCCACCGGCGACGCGGGCCAGGCCGAGCTGGTGAACGCGCCATTCGCCTGGCTGCACCCCCATTCGGTGGCCATGACCCTGTCTTTCGTCGAGGACGCGTTCCTGAACGGCTTCCGCACCCTGGCCGTCGACGAGCTGACCTCGCTCGATCAGGCGCTCGACACCTACCAGAAAAGCCCGGACTGGCAGGCGCTCGCCCTCGGCGACCAGGCGCTGCTCGAGCAGCAGGAGCTACGCGTCGAGACCCTCCTGGGCAAGCTGGCCGCGCGCCAGGACTACTTCGGCAACCCCGAGCACTGGGTGCCTGCGCTCTCGCTCGAGGCCAACAAACTGCTCTTCGAGGAGGAGGTGAGGTGGGCCATCCGCACCATCTACATGGCCGACTGGATCACCGAAACGCAGGAGCGTCAGGTCGACCGGGCCGCAGCCATCGACGCGGCCAAGAACCTCTTGCGCCAGGAGATCCGTACCCTCGAGTCGCAATACAACGACGCGCTTTTGGCGCTACCGCAACTGCAGATCGACGCAGAGACGGCGGCCAGCCACCTCGCGACGCTCGAGGGTGAGCTTTTGGTGGCCGAGCAGCGGCTCGAGGCGCGGGCGCGCGAGAACGTCGAGGATCGCCACAAGGTGCCGTTCTGGAAGAAGGGTCTGCGCGTGCTCGCCAGCGTCGCGCGCCTGATCCCGGTGGGCCAGCCGTACACGGGCGCGATCGCCGGCACTGCGCTCGACGCCATCGCCGAGGTCAAGAGCGACGCGCCCTGGGACTCCGTCAAGGCATTGCCCGACCAGGTCAAGCAGGCCAGCGAGACGATCGACAAGGCCAAGGAAGCGGCAGCGGCGGCCAAGAAGGCCAAGGAGGAGAAGGTCAAGCCCGAGACCAAGAAGACCAAGAAGACGCTGCGGGAGGGGGTGAAGGAGCTCGCCACCAAGCTGTCGCCGGTGATCGAAGAGGCCAAGAAGCACAAGGCTCTCTTCGCGAGCGCCGAGGCGCCCAAGGAGGAGCTCGAGAAGGAGCTCGAGAAGCTCAAGGGCGAGGACGCCGCGTTCAAGGAGGTCGCCGAGAAGGCCGCAGCGATCACCAAGGAGCGCGAGGCGTTCGCGGCCCGGTTGACCGAGACGCTCGACAAGCTGGAGAACGCCGCGGGCAAGATGGGCGAGCACTACCTGCACCTCGCCGAGCTCTTGCCCGAGGAGGAGGGCATCACCGAGGTGCTCCTCACCCAGCGCGCCATGCTCGCCATCGGCGACATGCGTGCCAAGGCGGAGCAGCGGCTGCTCAAGTACCACTACCTGCTGGGGCGCTCGTTCGAGTACACCATGCTGCGTCCGTACCCGGGCGACCTGACGCTCACCCGGCTGTTCAACGAGGTGCTTTCGCTGGTGAAGAACGACGCCACCGGCGTGATCTCGACCGAGCAGGACGAGCAGCTGTACACGCTTTACCGCGAAGAGATCTCGTCGCTGGTCGAGCTCGTCGTGACCGAGCACGCAGGCCGGCTGCAGACCACCCAGGTCGAGATCGACCTCACCCCCGACGAGATCACGCGCATCAACGAGGGATCGCCGCTCGAGATCGACTTCGCCGAGCGCGGCGTGTTCGGTCTCGAAGAGGAGAACCTGCGCCTGCTGGGCCTGGAGGTCGTCGACCTACGCTTCGCCGGCGCGCCGCCGGCAGGCGCGAGCTTCATGGACCTGGTGTTCGAACACGGCGGGCTGTCGCGCATCTTCCACGAGGGCGTGGTGCACGTATTCAAGCACTACAACCAGAAGACGCGCGACCCGCTGCGCTGGACGGCACGCTCGCAGAACGGAACGCTCACCATGCACCAGCCGAGCCCCGCCGCCGCGTCGCTCCTGCGTGCGCTGCTCACCGGCGACGACGCCAACCTCATGCTCTTCGCCCGGCCCTCGCCGTGGGCGAAGTTCTCGGTGCGCACCGTGTTCCAGGGCGCGCGTGTGCCCCTCTCGGCGGTGCGCCTGCGCCTCTCGTACGAGTACGAGCGGACCGTCGGTTCGAGCAACTGGAGGGCGCACCAGCAGGCGCAGAACGCGCGCATCGGCGCCCGTTACGCCAATCTGCTGCACCGCCAGCCGACCGCGGACGAGCTGCGCGCCGGCCGCGAGCTGCTCGACCTCGGCTACGGCGATGGGGACGTGGCGTCCGTGGTTTTCCGCCTGCATGAGCAGGAGGCCCAGGCGCTCGAGGTCGACCGCATCTACAGCGAGCACTACGGCCGCGTACCCAACCCGGCCGAGCGGGCCTTCTGGTCGCTCCAGCTTTTGGATGGCCGCAGCCTGGCGCAGGCAAAGGAATACGTGCAGCTCGTCAACGACGCGGTATTCGAGATCTACGCACGCCAACCTACCTACGACGAGCTGAAGCTGTACACGCAGTTGCTCGACCAAGGGCTGGGGATCTAGAGCGTAGGGTCACCCCCCTCCACGGCCCCTCGCCCCCACCCGACCCCCCGTTCGACCCCCAGCCGAGACGCCCGCGCCCCTCGGCGCACGTCCCTCGAACACCGGCCCAAGACCCCCCCGGCCTCGTCACTTCCTTCTCGATCGCGGACAAAACCGCCCCCGCCCCTCGCCGCCTCGTTCTCGCGCGCGAACCTCGAAGCCCTCGCCCCTCGAAACCTCCGACCCGAACCCGATGAGCGCCGCGCTCCGCCCGAAAGACGCGCGACGTGAGCTTCCGCCTTGGAGGTCGCGCCCCCCTTCGTCTCGCGCGTCGACGCCGACACAGGAAGGCGGAGGGCTCTTGCCTCGCGACACGCGTGCCAAGAAAGGAGGTCTCCGGCCTCGTCGATCGGCGCTCGCGTCGCGACCATCGAGGTCGCGTGCCTCCTCGCGCGCACGCCGAGCGCGACGCGAGGCCCCCCGCGCCCACTTCAGTCCGCGCGCGTGTTCCAAACGAAGACCCCTGCGCCCTCTTTCACCCAGGTTCACGTCGCGGCCCACGAGCCTCCCCCCCTTGCGCGCGCGCGTCGGAGTCACGCCTACGAACCCCCCTTATCTTCTTCGTCGCGCCTCGGGCAGCATGCGACCCGCCTTACGACCACCCAGGTCGAGACTCGATCCCCGAAAGGACCGCCCGCATGGATCCCCTCCTCGCATCCCCTCGGCGAATATCCCTCCGACAGCGAGGCCGATCGAAAGGCGCGCGCTGCTCGTGGGGCCTGCGCATGGGTCTTTTCTTGGGGCCGCCGCACCGGGGCTCTGCCCCGGGCCCCGCGGGGGCTGTTCGCCCCTCGACCCGAACCAGGGCAAGCCCTGGACCTCAGGGGGAAGAACTGCGCGATGCGCAGTTCTTCCCACAGGCCGGTGGGATAGCGTTGCCGATCGAAATGGCAGCGCGGCTGTCTTGATTGGCAGCGTCGCTCGCCGGTCTTGCCTCGGCCTGTTCGATGAACTGCGCATCGCGCAGTTCATCGACCCCGGGTCCAGCGCTTGCGCTGGTCCAGGTCCAGGGGCGGATAGCCCCTGGTGGGGCCTGGGGCAACGCCCCAGCGAAACGGCTCCCCGATGGATGCGGCGACGCTAGGATGCGCCCCGTGACGTACAGGATCCCTCCCTGGATTCGCGCCCTGCTCGCGGCCGACCGTCTCGCACACCGCATCGCCACCGCGCGCGAAGGCCTGCGCGACGAGCTGCTCCTCGCCTGGATCCCCGAGGCCGATCGCGCCGCCCTCACCGCCGCGCTCTACGCGCGCCAGAAGACCTACCTCCCCGGCGGCCATCGCTTCGAGAGCGGCCTCTTCACCTGGGAAAAACGTGTCCTCGACGCGCCCACCTTCCCCCGCCGCGGCTGCGTGCTCGTCGGCGCGGCCGGCGCCGGGCGCGAAGTCGTCGCCCTGCTCGAGCGCGGCTACGAAGTGACGGCCTTCGACCCCTGCGAGGACTTCGTCGAGAGCGCCCGCACGCTCACCCGAGGCCGCTCCGCCGAGATCCTTCTCGGCTCCTACGACGACCTCATCGCCGCCTCCGAGGGCCGCGGCGGCCCGCTCGCCTCGCTCGGCGATCCGCTCTCCTTCGACGCCGTGATCCTCGGCTGGGGCAGCCTCTCGCACGTCCTGCCTGCCTCCGCGCGGCTCGGTCTTCTTCGCGCCGTCCGCGCGCTCGCGCCACGCGCCGTCGTGCTCACGAGCTTCCAGCTCCGCCACGACAGCGAGGCGAAGACCGAGACCAAGGGACGCCTGCGCGACGCGCTCCGCCGCGCCTTCACCGCGATGGGCGCTCCCGGCCGCAGCGAGCCGGGCGATCAGTTTTACCCGGATGGCGGATTCTTCTCGTACCTCTCACCCGACGAGATCCCGCGCGTGGCCTTCGAGGCTGGCTACGAGGTCGTGCTCTTCGAAGAAGGCCCCTACCCGCACGCGCTGCTCGCCCCGCTTACGGGCGCGGTCTGAATGCGCCGCTGCGCGGGTGCAACGAAGTCCGGTGGCCGTCGTTGTGGCCTCCGCACCCGGGTGGTACGCTGGCCGAAGCGTCATCGGAGGCGCGCGCCTCTGCGGCGGCGGTAGAAGGAGAACGACGCGCATGGCCGACATCGAAGACAGAAGCGCCGAACTCGAAGCCCCTCCGCACGCGGAGGGCGAAGAGGCCGACGACCCCCGCAAGCCCTACGAGCCGCCGCGCCTCACGAAGAAGCGCTCCGTCGCCCGCGCGACGCTCTTCACGCCCATGGGCCCGGCGACGGGCATGGTCGTCATGGGCTGAGCGGCCCCGCTGCGCGTTTCCTGGAGCTCCCATCCGCCATGGCCGTCACGTGGATCGCCCTGCACCTCACGGATCGCTGCCAGCTCGACTGCCAGCACTGCCTGCGTGATCCCGGACAGAAGCCAAAGGATCTCTCGCTCGACACGATCCGCAAGGTCCTTGCCGAGGCCCGGCGGCGCTACCACACGCGCCAGGTCGCGCTCACGGGCGGCGAGCCCACGCTCCATCCCGAGTTCGAAGGCGTCCTCGACGCGATCGTCGAGCATGATTGCACGTGGCACATCGTCACGAACGGCCGGCGCTTCGAGCAGCTCCTCTCGCTCGTGCGTGATGATCCTGCACGGCGCGAGCGCCTCACGGCCGTGAACCTCAGCCTCGACGGCGCCGACGAGGCGACGCACGACGCGATCCGCGGCGCGGGCAGCTTCCGCGACGTCATGAAGGCCGTCACTCTCTGCACCGCGCACGGCATCCCGTTCGTGCTCCAGATGGTGCTGCACGCGCGCAACGTGCATCAGATCGAGGCGTTTGGCCTCATGGCCGCGCAGCTTGGCGCGGCGCGCGCCTCGCTCTCCATGCTCCAGGCGACTGGCACGCACCACGACGAGGCCTTGTACCTGCCGCCCCGCGCCTGGCAGGACGCGCAGCACCGCATCGAGCGCCTCGCCGCCGCGCTCACCATGCCCGTCACGATGCCCGAGGGGTTCTACCGCGAGCAGGCCTTCCACGTCTGCGAGGCCATGAAGAGCGAGGCCCTCCACGTCGACGTCGAGGGCCGGCTGAACCTCTGCTGCCAGCACGCCGGCGTCCCGAGCGCGGGCCCGCCGCGCGACGTCGCCGGCGACCTCGCTACGACGAGCCTGCTCGAAGCCCACGGCCGCCTGCTCGGCATCATCCACGAGGCCCAGGCCGCGAGGCTCGCCGCCATGGCCGAAGGCTCGCTCGACGCGTGGGACCACTTCCCCTGCAACTGGTGCATGAAGCACTTCGACAAACCCCACTGGACGAACGCGGGCACGGGCGGTCCTCCGGCGCAGCGGGAGCGATGGCGCGGCGCGTGGGCGAAAAAGGTCACCTTGCCCGTCGTGCGCTAGGCGGCTCGGGGGAGCGCGAAATGCCTTCGCCCTTGCCGCGGCACCTCCGCCTCTCCGCGACCGCGGTGGCCTTGCGCCTCTCGCTCCCCTTGCGGGTCGCGCAGTCGAGCCTGCCCGCGCTGCTCGACGCGCTCTCGCGGGGCACGATCGAGCCCGCGCCGCTCGACGCCATCGACGAAGCCCTCGCGCGCGCGGACGCGATCACCCATCGCTTGCCCTTCGTGCCCGACACCTGCCTCTACCGCTCGCTCGCGCGCTTCTCGCTGCTCCGCCGCGCCGGGCATGCCGCACGTTTCGTCATGGGCCTCTCGCGGCCCGGGGAGATCGAGGGGCATGCGTGGGTGGAGCTCGATGGCACGCCGTACGGCGAAGAGCTTTCCCCCGACCTCATCGTGACGTACGCCTACCCCTGCCTAAACCCAAAGGAGCCCGCCGCGTGACCGAGCCGCGCCTTCCCAGGCCGAACCCCCAGGTGCTCTTCACCGAGCTCGACGACGGCACGGGCGTCCTGCTCCACCTCGACACGAAGTTCTATTTCACGCTGAACGCGGCCGCCGTGATCGTGTGGAAATCCCTCGCCGAGCCGATCGCCGAGCCGGGCGTGATCGCCGAGCGGATCACCTCGCTCTTCCGCGTCGATCGCGAGACCGCCGCGCGCGACGTCGACAGCGTGCTGCGCGAGATGCTCGAAGACGGCCTCGTGCTGCCGGCCTGACGCGAGATGCGAACCGCGGCGCTGCACGGCGCGACGCTCGCCTGGACAACCGAGGACGGCGCGCCCGATCTCGTCCACGAGCTCGGCCTCGACGAAGGCATCGGCCGAGCGGACGGCCGCGGCCGCATCGAGATCGTGCTCCGCCGCGGAGGCGCTTCGCTCGACGCGGATCCAGCTGCCGAGGGATACCGCCCCTCGTTTTTCCACGGCATCGTGCAGGCCTACCGCGAGCCCGCGGGCGCGCCTCGGGCCTTCCTGCTCTGGGATCGCAAGAGCCGCATCCTCGTCCCCGAGGGAGCCTCACGCATCGAGGCCTTCCTCTCCGGCGAAGAGATCGTCCCCGGCTCGGCCCGCGCCTCGCTGGAGATCGCGCTCTCGCTCGCCCTCCGCGCGGTCGGCCTCTTTCACCTCCACGCCGCGGCCCTCGTCCACCGCACGCACGGCGAGGCCGTCCTCGTCGTTGGCGGCGCGGGCGCGGGCAAGACGACCACCACGATCACGCTCGCGTCCGCCGGCTACGGCTTCCTCGGCGACGACGCGCTCCTCCTCGAAGACGACCCCCGAGGCCCGCGCCTCTGCGCCGTCCCGCGCCCCTTTCACGTCGGCCCGGCCGCGCTCTCGGCCTTCCCACGCCTCGCGCCCCTGGCTGGCCCCACGAAGAGCCACGGCGACAAACGCGACCTCGACCCGAAGCGCGCCTTCCCGGGCCAAGACCGGCCCACCTGCCTTGCGCCGACCCTCGTCCTGCACCCGCAAATCGAGCCGGATCAACCGACCCAGCTCGCGCCCCTCGCGAAGGCCGAGGCCCTCGGCAACCTGATCGCGTCGAGCGGCGGCCTCGTGATCGACGACGTGCCCGGAAAGACCGAACACCTCGCCCTGCTCGCCCGCATCACGAACGGCGCGCGCCACTACGATCTGCGCATGGGCCGTGATCTGCTCGCCGACCCCTCGATCCTCGCGTACGGGATCGACGGCCTCGACTACTGAAGGAAGAACTGCGCGCAGCAGCCCTCGGTAACCGAGCAGGGAAAGGAGCCGAGCGTGGCCTCGCACTTGCCGACCTGCATCCCGTTGATGGAGCAAACGCAGACCTGCGTCGTGCCCGGCTGCGGGAAACACTCCGTGGCCACGGCGCTCCCGTTGCACTGACCCTCGCACGAGCACGACCCGTCCTCGGCCTCCGAGCAAAGCGCGCTGGAGCAGCCGGTGCTCGGGGTCTCGCACGCCTCGAGCGCCTCGACGAACGGGAAGCAGACCGAGCTGAAGCACTCGCCGTTCAGGCCCGAGTTCTTGATGACGCACTCGAGCAAGGCGGTGACCTCGTTCAAGCACGGGCCGGCCTCGTCTTCGAACTCCTTCACACAATCGGCGACACAGTCATCCTCCGCGCACCCCGGGGTCGCGCTCATGCTCGCGCACGCCGCCTGGCAGAGGCTCTGCAAATCGCCGCCCCCCGCCCCGCTCGAGCTCGTCGTGGTGTTCGTCCCGGCACTCCCGTTTCCTGCGCTGCCCGTGCCGCCCGCGCCGCCGCTCCCGTCCGCGTCGATCACCACCTTGCCGCCACACGCCCCGAGCCCCGCGAACACGAGCGCCCCGATCCCCAGGAAGCCAAGCATCGTCCGTTGCATGGCGCGCATCCTAACCCGGACGGACAAGACCCGCGAGGGGACGGATGTCGCGCTCCGCCCGGGGGTTCGTCACGTCCGAGCGTTGCCACCGAGGGCGCGTTTCTGCGCTAGGATGCCTCCCCTCGGTGCTCCTTCCGACGCTCCTCGCCCAGCTCTTCGCCGCGCCCCAAGCCGCGCCTGCCATGACACAGGCCGCGCCTCCCGCCGCCGTTTGTCCCACGGGCACGCGGCTCGTTTCGGGCATCCATTACGAGAACGTGCAGCGGCTCTGCACGACGAGGCAGAAGGGCCATTGTTATTCGTTCCTCCCGGGCATGCTGGCGCTCGAGCCGGTGGCCACGCCCGTGCACGTGTGCATGGACGAGCACGAGTGGCCGAACCGCGAGGGCAAGCGGCCGGACGTGATGATGCGGTTCGTCGAGGCCGAAAAGAAATGCGCCTCGGTGGGCAAGCGCCTCTGCACCGAATTCGAATGGGAGCTCGCCTGCGAGGGCCCCGAGACCACACCCTGGCCCTACGGCCACACCTTCGACCCGAACGCCTGCAATTCGTCGAAGGATTTCATTCCCTACGACGAAGGGAAGCTGAACGCCGACGAACGCCGCGTGCGCGAGGTCGAGACGTGGCGCCTCTACCAGGGCGAGCCGAGCGGCTCCCGCCCGCGCTGCGCGTCGAGCTTCGGCGTGAAGGACCTCGTGGGCAACGTGGAGGAATGGGTTCGGACGTCACGCAAAGAGTGGCAATATCGGTCGTCGCTGAAGGGGGGATTCTGGGCCAAACCCTGGGCCCATTGCCGCGGAACGAACGATTCGCACGGGCCGATGTTTCGTTATTACGAGATCGGCTTCCGCTGCTGCAAGGATCCCGAGGAGCCCGTCACGGCGCCGGAGCCTGCGCCGGCGCCTGCACCGGAAATGACGCCGTCTCCGTAGCATTTTCGGAGAGCCGCCCCTCGATGCCCTTCGCGTGATCGGGCAAGGGCGGCAGATTCGCCTCGTCGTACCCGGGCGCGACCCAGTAGACCTCGGGCGAAGGACGATAGCCGCTGAACCAGCGCCGCTCCTCGACGCGGCCGTCGGCATATGAAATGCGCAGCGTCGAGGTGACGTCGTATCCGCGCACGCCCTTCTGTCGATGAATACGTTTCCCCGGCGGCAGGTGCGATTTCACCGTGATCCGACGGACGAAATCGTACGACTGCCCGACGCCATAGCCGTATTCGACCTTCGCGACCGGCTCACCGCCGAGGACCTCCACGCGCACCTTGTTCGGCTGCGGGAAATACGCGTGGATCATGACGGGGAACGTGTAGGGGTTCTTGAGCTTGAGGTCGACGATGGGAAAACTCACCGTCGCGTCGAGGCCGAGCTTCGTGTAGCTCGACGCGCGCGAGTGCCCCTGCCGATGCAGGACCTCGAGCCCGCCGTAGACGGCCGCGCCGTGCAGCGTCGAGGAGAGCTGGCAGGTGCCGCCGCCGATGCCGTCCGTGAGCTCGTCGCCCTGGATCTCGGGCGCCAAGGTAAAACCGTTCTCCCGCGTGCGCGCTCCGACGCGATCGTTGAAGGAAAAACCCGCGCCCGGTGGCAAGACGACGCCGTCGATCTTGCGCGCGGCGTTGCGGATGTTCACCGCGCGCCCCGCGCCCGAGCCGAAGAGCGAGAACGAGGTCTCGAACGAGGCGACGACCTTCGTCACGTCGACCTGCGCGAGATCGAGCGCGGTCACCTTCGCCGGCACGCGGCGCGTGATGAGGCGGATCACGACGCCGTCCTCGAAGCTCGTCGCGCGCATCTCCGCAAGCGTTGCGTCGATGTCGAGCTCGCGGCCGGGGACGTCCTCGATCTTGCGCTTGTTCTCGAGATCGAGCACCGCGTCGACGGGCGCGACGGAGAACCGCGACGCGATCGACTCCAGAAACCGCCGCGCCTTCGCCTCGTCGATCCAGAAGGCGAGCGGCACGAAGACCTGGCCCCGCCGCGCGAGGCGCGCCTCGCGCATGCGCCTCACGAGCGAGCCCGTATGCCCTACCTCGCCCGCGTGATCGAGCGAGGCCTGCACGTCGATCTCGACGCCGACCGCGCCGAGCGTGGTCTCCACGATCTCGCCGTCGTGATGGAAACGCGCTTCCCAGCCGAGCGCGTCGAGCTGACGGCGCGCGAGCCACGAGGCGGGCGAGCCTTCATCGGGCACGCGTTGCTCGCCGAGGAACAGGCCTTCGACGACCGGAGAACGTGGCCCGTACCGATAGGCGCCGAGCCCGAGCCCCGCGGCGACCGAGGTGCCGATGCCCAGGACGAGGAGGAGAGAGGACTTTCGCACGGAAGATCGCCGCGATCGTAGCGGAGACCTTTCCGTCTTTGGAAGTTTCTCGGTAAGCGATGGAGGAAGATCACGCATGGCGTGACCAAGAACGCCCGCGCCCGGGAGCCACGTTCCCCGGGCAGTTCGGGCCCGCGAGGCGCGTTATTCGCGCTCTTCGCCCCCGAGGGTCTGTGTCTCCGCGCAGATCCCGCGGTACCTCTGCGCATTCACCACGTAATGAACGGCGCCGGCGAGGCCGAGCTTCGCCTCCTCGTCGGTCACCTCGCGGACGACCTTCGCGGGGCTGCCTTTCACCATGGATCGCGGCGGGATCACCATGCGCGGCGGCACGAGCGCGCCGGCCGCGATGACCGAGCCCGCGCCGATCACGGCGTTGTCGAGGATGATGCTGCCCATGCCGATGAGGCAGCCGTCCTCGACCGTGCACCCGTGCAGGATCGCTCCGTGGCCGATCGTGACGTCCGCGCCGATCGTCGTCTTCGATATGCCGTCCGTGAGGTGCAAACAGGCGAGGTCCTGCACGTTCGTGCGAGGGCCGATGCGGATCGGGCCGATGTCGCCGCGCAGGACGGCGCCGAACCACACGCTCGCCTCGTCGCCGAGCTCGACGTCGCCCACGAGCGTTGCGTTCGGCGCGAGGAAGACGCCCCGACCGAGCCGCGGCGAATGGTCTCCGTAAGGAAGAACGAGCGCCACGCGCCTACCCTCCCCCTGCAGCCACGATCGGGAGCGAACGCCGCTCCCCCGCCGCGCGGGGCTTCGGCGCGTCCACGGGCGCCGCGGGCACCACGGGGAGCGGCTTCGCCGCCGCGCGCGCCTCGTCCGAAAGCTCGGCCTGGAGCGAATGCTTGTTCGCCCGCGTGATCACGACCTCGACGATCGTGCCGCGCAGATCGAGCCCCTCCGCGCCGGCGACGTGCACGATCTCGTTACGCTCGGTGCGGCCCGACCAGGCGTTCGTGCCCTCCTTGCCCGCGCCTTCCACGAGTACGCGCTGCCGGCTGCCGACGAGCCCCTGCAGATGCGCGCCGAGCAACTCCTCGCTCACCTCGAACAGCCGCGCGAGCCGCTCGCTCTTCTCGGCCTCGGGCACGTCGTCCGCGAGCTTGCGGGCCGGCGTGTACGGCCGCTGTGAATATTTGAACCCAAACAGTCCGCGGAAGCCCACCTCCCGCACGAGCGAGAGCGTGGCGGCGAAGTCGTCCTCGGTCTCGCCCGGAAAGCCGACGATGATGTCGGTCGAGAGCGATAGATCGGGCAGCCTCGCGACGAGCGAGCCCACCCGCGCGACGTACTCGGCCCGCGTGTAGCGCCGGATCATGCGCTTCAGGATGCGATCGCTCCCCGATTGCACGGGCAGGTGCACGTGGCGGGCGAGGACCGAAAGATCCGCGTGCGCCTCGATGAGCGAGGGCGTGAGGTGCCGCGGGTGCGGGCTCGTGTACCGGAGCCGCACGAGGCCGGGGACCTCGGCCGCGATGCGCCGCAAGAGCGCGGCGAACTCGCTCTCGTCCGGATCGTCGGGCGAGGCGCCGGGCGCGCGCAAAAGCTCGCTGCTCGGATCTCGGTAGCTGTTCACCGTCTGCCCGAGCAGCGTCACCTCGCGGACGCCCGCTTCCACGAGCCCCGCGATCTCCGCGACGAGCTCCGCGCTCGGCCGGTACCGCTCCGGCCCCCGCGTGTACGGGACGATGCAGAAGGAGCAACGCTCGTTGCAGCCCTTCATGATGGTCACGAATGCCGTGGGCGCACTCGCGGCGACGGAGAGTGCCGTCAAAAAGCGCGGGGCTTCGAGGTCGAAGACCGTCCGCACGAGCGGCGGCGCGCCGAGGCCGATGTCGTCGAGCAGGCGCGGGAGTTCCGGGATGTTGTCGGGCCCGAGGACGAGGTCGATGCCGCTACTGCGCGTGAGCAGGCGCTCGCCCTCCTGCTGGGCCACGCACCCGGCCACCACGAGGACCATCTCGGGGTGTGTCTGTTTCCACTTGGCGAGGCGGCCGACCTCGCTGAGCAGCTTCTGTTCGGCCTTCTCCCGGACGCTGCAGGTGTTCAGCACGACCACGTCCGCGGCCCGCGGATCGTCCGATTCCGTATAACCGGCGTGCCGGAGGACCTCGTGCATCCGCTCGGAGTCGTGGACGTTCATCTGGCAACCGAACGTCGTGATGGCGTAGCGAGGCATGGCGCCGCTCATGTAACAAAACGGCGGAGGGGCGGCCAGCGCGCGGACGCGCTTCTTGCTTTCGTGGCTGTTGCAGCGGGCGAGAGGAGCCGCGATGATGGCGGCCGTCGCGGGGAAAAGGCGCTCTTCCGTCGTCCAAGCCGCGCGTGGCCCCTTGCAAGCACGGCGGGCGTGCACGACAAGACGGGTTTCAGGGACCGAGCTAAGGAGAGGACATGTCGTCGGCGAAATTCGAGACACTCGTGGACCTGTTCGAGCGCTCCGTCAAACAGTTCAAGACCAAGGATCTGTTCGGCGTGAAGAAGGACGGCCGGTGGGTGTGGACCACCTACGGCGAGGTCGGCAAGCTCGTCGACGACTTCCGCGCGGGCCTCGCGTCGCTCGGGGTCAAGCGCGGCGACAACGTCGCCATCATCTCGAACAACCGCATCGAGTGGGCCGTCGCGGCCTACGCGTGTTACGGGCTCGGCGCGGCGCTCGTGCCGATGTACGAGGCGCAGCTCCCCAAGGAGTGGGCCTTCATCGTGAACGACTGCTCGGCCGTCGCGCTCATCGCCGCGACCGAGGAGATCTACCAGAAGGCCCAGGAGATCCCGGAGAAGGCGCCCTCGCTCAAGCACATCATCGGCCTCGGGCGCCCGAAGAGCGAGCCCACGTCTTACGAAGCGCTGCTCGAGGCCGGCGCGAAGAGCCCGGTCCCGGCCATCAAGCCCACGCCCGCCGACACGGCGTGTCTCATCTACACCTCGGGCACGACGGGCAACCCCAAGGGCGTGATCCTGTCGCACGGCAACATCGCCTCGAACATCAACGCCGTGCACGAGATCCTGCCGCTCGTCACCGACGACAGGAGCCTCTCGTTCCTTCCCTGGGCGCACTCGTTCGGCCACACCTGCGAGCTCCACGCGCTCCTCTCGCTCGGCGGCGCGATGGCCCTCGCCGAGGGCGTCGACAAGATCATCGGCAACCTCGCGGAGGTGCACCCGACGATGCTCTGCAGCGTCCCGCGCATCTTCAACCGCATCTACGACGGCGTGAACAAGCAGATGGCCGGCAAGCCGAAGCCCATCCAGGCCCTCTTCAAGGCGGGCATCGCCGCGGCCACGAAGAAGCGCAAGGAGGGTGCGGGCTCGCTCTCGATCGGCGAGAAGATCCAGCTCGCGCTCGCCGACAAGCTCGTCTTCTCGAAGATCCGCGCGAAGTTCGGCGGCCGCATGAAGTACGCCTTCAGCGGCGGCGCGGCTCTCTCGCGTGAGGTCGCCGAGTTCATCGACGCGCTCGGCATCACGGTCTACGAGGGCTACGGCCTCACGGAGACGAGCCCGATCGCCACCGCGAACCGCCCCGGCTCGCACCGCATCGGCAGCGTCGGCAAGGCGATCCCGCACGTGAAGATCGTCATCGACAAGGAAGCGTCGGGCGACCCGAAGCACGGCGAGATCGTGATCTACGGGCCCAACATCATGCAGGGCTACCACAACCGCGACGAGGAGAACCAAGCGGTCTTCACCGAGGATCGCGGCTTCCGCACGGGCGACCTCGGCTACCTCGACGACGAGGGCTACCTCTACATCACGGGCCGCATCAAGGAGCAGTACAAGCTCGAGAACGGCAAGTACGTCTCGCCTGCGCCGCTCGAGGAGCAGCTCAAGCTCTCGCCGTACATCCTCAACGCGATGGTCTACGGCGACAACCGCCTCTACAACGTCGCGCTCGTGGCCATCGACGTCGAGGCCGTGAAGACGTGGGCGCAAGGGCATGGCCTTTCGTTCGAGAGCGACGCCGCGATGTGCGACAGCGCGCGCGTGAAGGAGCTCGTCATGGACGAGATCCAGAAGTACTCGGCCGAGTGGAAGGGCTTCGAGAAGATCCAGAAGGTCACGCTCACGAGCGAGGACTTCACCACGCAGAACGGCTTGCTCACGCCCTCGCTCAAGGTGAAGCGCCGCGTGGTGTGGCAGCGCTACGGCCAGCAGATCGAGGCCCTCTATGCCGAGGGCAAGTCCAAGGGGCAGGACGCGGCGACGGCTGCGTGACGCCTCCCTCGGGCGTCACTCGTTGACGCCCTGTATCCCCCCTTCTACCCTCGCTTTCATGCACAACCAGGCTCGCGTGGCGGCACTCGCAGCGGCGGCGTGGCTCGTGGGCGGCTGCGCGAACAGCGCCGCGCGCTCCACGGGCCCTGAGCCCGTCGTGATGGTCGGCGACGGGGTCAAGGCCAAGCCCGCGGACAAACCCATCCAGACCGCCACGGGCGACAAAGCCGCCGTGCTCGAGAAGGATCCCGCGGAACCTGCCGAGTACGGGATCATCGGCGTGCTCCAGGGCGCAGACTCGAACAAAGGCCTCGGCAGCATCTTCGGCTCGGAGGGCGGCGTCGTCGGAGGCGTTGTCGGAGGTCCGGTCGGCGTGTACGGCGGCCTCGGCCTGAGCGGGGTTGGCATCGGCGGCGGCGGGACGGGCGAGGGCATCGGCCTCGGCACGCTCGGCACTGTCGGACACGGCTCCGGCTACGGCCATGGCAGCGGCTTCGGCTACGGCTCGAGCCGCCCCCATGAGCGCGTAAAGGCCCGCATCGAGGCTGCCACGATCACGGGCCCGCTCACCGACGAGGTCGTGCAGCGCATCCTCGTGGATCATCGCGACGACGTGCAGGACTGCTACCTGCTCGAATCCAAGCGCGGCGCCCACGTCCGTGGCCGCATGACGCTCTCCTTCACGATCGACGGCGCGGGCCGCGTGGACGAGGTGTGGGTCCCTGAGTCGAGCTTCTGGTCGCGCGAGCTCACGAGCTGCGTCGCGCAGGTCGTGGGCACCTTCCGCTTCCCTGCCCCGCCCGCGCAGGTAAAGGTCCTCGTCCCCGTCGTCTTCTGATTGCATCGACCGCATCGCGGTCGATGCACCAAAGGTCCAGGGCTTGCCCTGGTCCGGGTCCAGGGGCGGACAGCCCCTGGTCGGGCCCGGGGTGAAACCCCGGCGCTACGCCCTCAAACGTCGTACTCGTCGTCCTGAACGATGGCCTCGGCGCCGAAACGCGCACGCGCTTCGAGTAGCTCCTGGTCGCTGATCCACGTGCGCTCGCACTCGGCGAGCGGCGCGACCTGGTAGACATCCTTGCGGCTTTCGCCGTGCCCGTCTTCGAGCACGCGGACGACCTCGTGGTGGAAACCGCACGACGGGCAGAGAGCTCGCATGGCCTGATTTATAGTTCGAAGGCGTAACGCTCGCTTCGAAAAAGCGAACGCCCCCGCTCCGCGAGGAGCGAGGGCGCTCGATGGGGACCGCTTCGGTCCGCCTGTCAGAACGTGATCAGTGCGCCGCGGGCGCCGCTGCCTTCACGTCCGTCTTGATGCGCATGCCGTAGAAGGAACGCCACACGAAGATCGCCGACGCGACGAAGAAGATGCCCGCGAGCACGATGCTCGTCTGGTGCGGGATCTTGATCGCGAGCTCGACGGCGAGGAGGCCGAAGAGCGTGGTGAACTTGATGATGGGGTTCATGGCGACCGACGAGGTGTCCTTGAAGGGATCACCGACGGTGTCGCCGACGACCGTCGCTGCGTGGAGCGGGGTGCCCTTCTCCTTCAGCTCGACCTCGACGAGCTTCTTCGCGTTGTCCCAGGCGCCGCCGGCGTTCGCCATGAAGAGCGCCTGATACAGACCGAAGAGCGCGATCGAGATCAGGTAGCCGATGAAGAAGAACGGATCGAGGAACGCGAAGGCGAGCGTGCCGAGGAAGACTGCGAGGAAGATGTTGATCATCCCGCGCTGCGCGTACTGCGTGCAGATCTCGACGACCTTCTTGCTGTCCTCGATGCTCGCCTTCTCGGCGCCCTCGAGCTTGATGTTCGCCTTGATGAACTCGACTGCGCGGTAGGCGCCGGTCACGACGGCCTGGCAGGAGGCGCCGCTGAACCAGTAGATCACCGCACCGCCCACGATGAGGCCGAGGAGGAAGGGCGCGTTGATGAGCGAGAGGCGCTGGATGGCCTCCACCACGCCGAACTCCGCCTGCAGCTCGAGGATGATCGAGAAGATCAGGGTCGTCGCGCCGACGACTGCGGTGCCGATGAGCACCGGCTTCGCCGTCGCCTTGAACGTGTTGCCCGCGCCGTCGTTCTCCTCGAGGTAGTGCTTGGCCTTCTCGAAGTCGACGTCGAAGCCGTGTTCCTTCTTGATCTCGTCCTTGATGCCGGGGATCGACTCGATCACGCTGAGCTCGAAGACGCTCTGCGCGTTGTCGGTCACCGGGCCGTAGGAGTCGACCGCGATGGTCACCGGGCCCATGCCGAGGAAGCCGAAGGCCACGAGGCCGAAGGCGAAGACCGGCGCGGCCATCGTCGACGTGAAGACCGTCGCGAGGCCCTGGAGCGCGACCAGGTACGCGGCGCCCATGAGGCCCGCGATGACCATGCCGAGCCAGTAGGCGCTGAAGTTACCGGCCACCATGCCGGAGAGGACGTTCAGCGACGGGCCACCCTCGCGCGACGAGGTCACGACCTCGCGCACGTGGCTGCTCTCGGTCGAGGTGAAGATCTTGACCGCCTCGGGGATGATCGCGCCCGCGAGCGTGCCGCAGCTGATGATGAGCGAGAGCTTCCACCAGAGCGTCCCATCGCCGAGGTTCGGGATGAGCAGGTACGACACGACGAACGTGAGGCCGAGCGACACGAACGACGTGAGCCACACGAGCCACGTGAGCGGCGCCTCGAAGTTCATCTTGTCGACGGTGCCGTAGCGGGCCTTCGCGATCGCCTCGTTGACGAGGTAGCTGACGACGCTCGCCACGACCATCATGATGCGCATCACGAAGATCCAGACGAGGAGCTGGACCTGCGTCTTGACGTCCGCGACCGCGAGCAGGATGAACGAGATGAGCGCGACGCCGGTGACGCCGTACGTCTCGAAGCCGTCGGCGCTCGGGCCGACCGAGTCACCCGCGTTGTCGCCCGTGCAGTCGGCGATGACGCCCGGGTTACGCGCGTCGTCTTCCTTGATGTTGAAGACGATCTTCATGAGATCGGAGCCGATGTCGGCGATCTTCGTGAAGATGCCGCCCGCGATGCGGAGTGCCGAGGCGCCGAGCGACTCGCCGATCGCGAAGCCGATGAAGCACGGCCCCGCGTACTCGCCGGGCACGAAGAGCAGGATGATCAGCATGACGAGCAGCTCGACGCTGATCAGCACGGTGCCGATGCTCATGCCCGCCTTCAGCGGGATCGCGTAGGTCGGGAAGGGCTTGCCGCGGAGCGACGCGAACGCCGTGCGGGAGTTCGCGAACGTGTTGATGCGGATGCCGAACCAGGCGACGCCCGTGCTGCCTGCGATGCCGACGAGGCTGCAGAACAGGATGAGCGCGACACGACCGACGTCGAAGTGCTTGAAATAACCGTAATACACCGCGATCACGAGGCCGATGAGGACCTCGAGCAGCACGATGAACTTGATCTGCGTGATCAGGTACGTCTTGCAGGTCGCGTAGATGAGCTCCGAGATCTCCAGCATCGAGCGATGCACGGCCATCTTCTTGAGCTGCATGTAGATCGTCATCCCGAAGATCAGGCCGAGCGCGCAGACGCCCATGCCCGCGAGGAGCAGGGTGCGTCCGTCCATGTTCCCCATGAAGGAAACAGAGCCCAGATCGGGAAGCTTCAGCGAAGCCTCGTCCGCCTGTGCGGGACGAGCCAGGGCGATAGCGAACAGCGCGCCTACGACGGCCAAGGCGCGCGCGGGCCACGCTCGCGCCCCGCTTGGGCGCGAAGAACCCTCTACGTTCATGACGGTGTGCCTCCTTCAAACGAGGAGTCCGCCGACGATGGCTCCCGCCGTCGTGGCGATCTCCCAGGTTCCGAGGGGTTGGCCGCCTGCGTGAGTCGCGGATGAGCGGGCACCGACGGGGTTCGTCCCCGTGGCGCAGGCTCCGTCGAAATCGACCCGCTAGCCCTGACGCCGACGCTTCAGCACAGCCTCGCCCTCGACGGTTTTCCCCGCCGAGGCGCGCGCTGACTACCACAACGCGACTTCCCCGTCATCCTTCTTTTGTTGGAGGTTGGGCCGGCCCCGTCCGGCCCCTCGGCAGCTGGGGTTTGGGGGCGCGGCTCGGCTCGTCCGAGCGGAGCCCCCCTCGTCCGATCAGTTGCCCGGACGTTTTTCGAGCGAGGGCTTGGGCTCACCGCTCTCGGTCGACGCGGTGTTCGCGTCCTTGTTCGCCGTGAGCAGCTCCGCCACGAGATCCCGGCACTCGGGCTTGTTGCGCAGGTGCGCGAGCAGGAGGTTCGACGCGTCGCTGAAGGCCTTCTCGAAGGCGAGGCCCTCGCGCGTCCGCTGCGTGACCTTCTCGCGGCCTTGGCCGAGATCCTCCTCGAGCGCCTCCGCGTACCGCGTCAGTTGCCCGCGGAGCTCGTCGATCTGCCGCCGCAGATCACGCGCCGTCGTCTCGCGCGTGTTCTTCTTTGCCTCGTACCGCGCGAGCTGCTCGCGCTTTGCCTGCACCGTCGCGGCCGTCGCGCCCGCGCGTTCGAACACCGTTCGATCGAACGCGCCTTGCCGCGCGGCGCCGTCGGCGAGCTGCTTCGCCTCCATCGCGAGCTTCTCTGCTTGCGCCAGCTCGCTGCGCACCTTGTCCACGTCCTCGCCGTCGGCCGCGGCCTCGCGCATCACGCGCGACTCTTCGTGCGCGAGCTCCTCGACCTTACGACCGATCTCTGCGCGGAGTGCGCGACCGCGCCGCTCGAGGGCCTCGACCTTGCGCGTGTGGCTTGCGACCTCGCCTTCGAGCCGGTTCGCCTTCGCTGCGAGGTCCCAGAGCTGCGCGAGCGCTGCCTGGATGTCGGGCGGCGCGTTCCCGGCCGGATGCGCGCGGGCCACCATGCGTGCGAAGAGCGCCGTCCGGTTCGCCCACTCCGTCACGCCGGCCGACTGCGGCGGCGGCGGCGGCGGCGGCGCGGGCACGGCCTCGCCCGTCTCCATCTCCCAGGGCGTGCTCGGCAGGCTGCGCTGCAGCGCCTTGAGCTCTTCCTGGAGATGGTGGGCGTCGCGGTAGCGCTTGCGGATGTCCTTCTCGAGCAGCCGCATCGCGATCATCTCGCCTTGCGGATGCGCGTCGGGGCGCACCGTGCGCGGGCGCCGCGGGATCGCCGTCCGCTGCATCTCGAGCAGCGTCTCGCGATCGTTTGCACGGAAAGGAAGTTGCCCCGTGAGCATCTCGTAGAAGAGCACGCCGAGCGCGTAGAGGTCCGCGTGGGGCGTGGCCTCCTCGCCGCGCGCCTGCTCGGGCGACATGTACTCCGGGGTCCCGAAGACTGCGCCCTTCGGGGCGAGGCGCGGGTCGCGCGCGATCGCGGCGAGGCCGAAGTCGAGGATCTTGACGAAGTCCTTCCGGCCGCCGCGTTGCGTGAGCAGGATGTTGTCGCTCTTGAGATCGCGGTGCACGACACCGAGGTCGTGGGCGCGCGCGAGGGCGGCGCACATCTGCTCGAGGATGTCGACGCCGCGCGCGATCGGCATGGGGCCGCGCGCGAGCTCCGCGGAGAGCGGCGTGCCGACGAGGTACTCCATCACCAGATAGAGCTCGCCTTCCTCGGTCTCGCCGATGTCGTGGATGTCGATGATGTGCGCGTGATCCACGCGGTTCGCGGCGCGAGCCTCGCGGAGCATCCATGCGCGGAGGTGGGTCTCGCCGCGCAGATCCGGCCGGATGAGCTTGAGCGCGACCACCCGATCGATGAGCACGTGGCGGGCGCGGTAGACCACGCCCATACCGCCCTCGCCGATCCGGGTCTCGAGGCGGTAACGACCTGCGACGACCTTACCGATCATCGGGTCCGCGCTCGCGGTCTTCGGGCCTAACGATGATCGCTGGAGAGCGCGCTGATCCATGTTCCTTCGTGTTCTCCTCGGGTACGGGGCTGGCTCGCGTGACGATCCACGCGCCGCCCGCTCGATCTCCCGCGGGTGCGTCCGACCTTCGGTCGTGCGCTCGCGGAGGCGAGGCCTTGCGGCATCATCGCGGATACTACCAGGGGAGCGCGCGCCGCGTCGACGGGGCTTGATGGCGCAGCCCCAAGGCTGCTAGCGTCCTCTCGTCGCCCCATGCCCTCACAAACGCCGCTGGGGGCGACACCGCCAACAATGTCAGGACCGATCGAGAGCTCAGGCGAAATCGAGATCTACTGCCACCCGGCCCGATCTTCGGGCCGCGGCACCGTGCCGTTTTTCGACGAGATCCGGCCCGGGGATCGGCTCTCGCTCGTCTTCGTCCCCAGCGAGACGTCGGTCCCGCCCTACTCCCTCAAGGTCTTCTCGCCGTCGGGCGCGAACATCCTCGACACACTCGTGCGGGATCCGCCCACGGGCGCCCCGCAGAGCCCTCCTCCGATCGAGTTCGTGGTGTCCGCCCCCGGCGTGTACCGCATCGAGATCCGCACCCTCACCGGCCGGCAGCGTGGGGACGCCAAGATCCGCGTCGGCTGACCTGCGCCCCGAACGAACCGAGCACGAACACGACGCCGAGGTCGGCGTGATCGTCAGAGAAGCATGCCCAGCACGAACGGCGTGGCGACGATCCGCGCGGCTTCGAGCGGCTTCGCCCATGCGCGCCCTTCGAGCACGCCCCCGAGCCCGCCGAGCGCCGCGACGAACCAGGCCGAGAACACGAGCTGCGTCCCGATCGGCGCCGTGGCGCCTTTCAAGAGAAAATACACCGTGGCCACGAGCGTGAAGACGAGCATCACGGCCGCGTAGATGCCCGCGCCGCGCGTCGGCCGTACGTCGTACTTCGGTCGATCCGGCGCGACGGCGAGATCGGCGGGCGCCATCCCGCGGGGCCGCCACTCGGGCGGCATGATCCAGACGAGGATCTTGTCGAGGAAGCGCGGCGCGCGGGCGGCGGTGTCCAGGATGTCGCGGAACGGGGCCCATGCGCAGACGAGCGGGTTCCACGAGGCGACGGGCTTCACGGTGCCGTACACGGGTTGGTCGGCCTCGGGCTCGAAGGTCCCGAAGAGCCGATCCCAGATGATCAGGATGCCGCCGTGGTTGCGATCGAGGTACCGCCCATTGCAACCGTGATGCACGCGGTGGTGCGAGGGCGTGTTCAGCACCCATTCGAGCGGGCCGAGCTTCCCGACGAGCTCGGTGTGAATCCAGAACTGGTAGACGGTGTTGATACCGAGCGCCGTCACGAACATCGCGGGCGGGAATCCAAGCAGCGCGAGCGGCAGGTAAAACACGCGCGACACGAGCGGCTGAACGGGCCCCTGCCGGAGCGCGACGGCGAAGTTGTAATCCTCGCTCTGGTGATGCGGCGCGTGCGCGGCCCAGGCGAGGTTCATGCGGTGCGAGGCGCGGTGAAACCAGTAATAAAGAAAATCGAGGCCGACGAGCAAGACGACCCAGGCGAGCCCCGAGCTCGGCGAGACGTCGAAGAAGCGTCGCTCGTAGAGCAAGAGGTAGCCGCCGAGGAGCACGCCCGCCGCGACGACGCCGAAGAGCGTCTGCGCCGAGCCGAGGAGCAGATCGGCGAGCACGTCCGGGCCGCGGTAGACGCGCCGCTTCTTCACGCGGCCCCCGAGCCATTCGAGGCCCATGAGAACGAAGAATCCCGGGATGGACAGGGTGATGACGTCCACGGCGGGGACATCTTAGCGAGGCGGGCGGGTTCCGTCACGCGGGGCGACCGGGGAGCCCCCTCCATGCGGCATCAATGCAGCGTGCAGGCCATCCGGACGAACGACCCGCCGTCGCCCCATTCCATGGCGTGCGCGGTTTTCTTCGGAAAATGGGCGGTCACGAAGCCGAACGGATGCGGGCGGTCCGGGAGCTCCTCCTCTCCCAGGCTGACGTCGACGCTCTCGATGCACGCCGAGCCCTTGTCGACGCGGATCTCGTAATACAGCGCGTGGATGCTCGGGTCCGTCGACTTCACGCCGTCCACTTCGAGGAGGATGCGCTCGTTTTGCTCCCGGAGACGAAACAGCATCCCTGATGCGCCCGGACGACAGGTCGGCATGGCCCAGAACCCACCTCGCATCGGAGGTCGATGCAGGGTCCATCCGTGCAAGGGAAGAGGCGACGTCGCATTCGCGCCTGCGCCGAGCGGCAGCGTCTGCACAGCGGCCCACCCGTATCCGTTGAGGAGGACTGGCAGATCCTTGCTCCCAAGAATCCCCGCCTCGGCCACGTTGCGCGGGCCATGCAAGGGGGCGACGTTCCGCAGCGATCCGTCTGCCATCCATGCGAAGAGGTATTGCCCGATGTTTCCCACGACCGGATCGTCGTCGTTCGGCCCCAAGGTCGCCGTCAAGAAGCTCCCGTCGGGGTGCTTGCGGAGGCGCGTCGTGCGAGGTGGTTTCCCCGGGGTCGCGAGGACCAGATCATACACGAGGCGACCGCCTTCATGGTGAAACACGACGAAGAGCGTACGGTTCCCTCGGCGAACGACGCCATCCAGGTCGGGGAGCAATGGGACGTCGGGGGGCGCCGGCACGGTCCACGTATCAACTTTCCCCGTGGTCTCGTGCGGATCGATGGCCTGGAGCGTCCATCGCTCTGCCGTTTCCCCGTCGGAGGACGCGAACGCCTCCAGCCGTCCGGCAACGACCTCGGCGCTTTGCGCGACCACGACCTCCTCGATGAGCCGGTGATCGACGGTCGAGACCGCTCCGCTCGCGGCGTCGTACATGGCCTGGCGCGCCCTCGCATCCCAGAGCGGCGGCGCTGCGCCGATGCGGCCGCGACGCGCGCACGAGAGCGTTCGGACCGTCGGCTCCATCTCGCTCGGTTTGGGAAGAATGGCGAGCGGTGGGCCCACGGGCGGCGGTGGAGCCGAGGGATAGGGGGCTGCCGGTCCCCATCCGACGCGCAGCCAGCGCAGCATGGCAATCCCGGATTCGCTCGGCAGGGCGCCGAGCGTTGCATCCTTGTGCACGGGGTCTTTGGGCAGCGGGCCGGCGTTGAACCACGACGCGCCGGCATCGGGGGAGAGAAGCAAATCGTCGCCGAGGATCACCCCGCGCCCCCGGCGAAATTGGGCATGGTGCGCGGACAGCGGCGTCACCGTCGCCGGCCCGGAGAGCGGCTGACGGACATGAACGATCTCGTCATTCAGGGACACCATCGCATGCAAGGCTCCGCTTTCGTCCTGCTCGATGGATCCGAGCACCTTCGTTGGTCCCCGGGCTCCCTCGTCAAACGTGATCGGCGGCAGCAGCTCGGGCTTGATCGATCGTGAAAAAAGCTCGAATCGCGTCTCGGGAATCGGCACCCCGGACTCCCCCTGCGGGTCCACGTGGTTGCCGGTGATGCCCTTCAGGTGGACGATGGTTCCATCGTCCAGCGCGCCGACGCCCTCCAGGCCGCCGGAACTTTGATCATAAAGGTCCGGCGCAGGACGGACCGGCTCGACGTCCCCCCCAGCCCCGGACGCGCACAATACGACGCGTTCCTCCTCTGCCTCGGCGGATGCGTCCTTCGCCCGCGGGGGCGCGCAATGTCCGAAAAAGACGAGGGCGCCGCGGGGCCTCTGGACGACCTCGTGAACATACGTCTGGGAGAGCTTCGGCATCTCGACGCGCCGCAGGGTGAGCGGGCCCTTCACGCTGAACGCGGCCGTCTCGACGCGGTCGGAATCCATGGGGCAGAAGACGAGCCCTCGATCCGGCAAATGCGCGGCGCGGCAAGCCATGATGTCGTGCCAATGGGGATCATGCAGCGTGTCCATCTGGAGATTCAACGGATTCCACGCGACCTCCAGGGCAGCGCCCGTCCTCGGATCCACGCGGGCGGCCATGCGATTCACGGCGATGAAGACGCCCCCGCGCGGGTCGGGGCTGCCATCGCGAATGGCGAGCTCGATCGGATCGGTCTCGGTCGCTTCGATCCACGCGAGCGTGGGGTTCGTCTGGGCCATGCCGACGAACCGACGCGCGAATGCGCCGACGCGGTTGTTGGCGAAATCGATGGGGGCGCGGAAGTCACCGCGGACGGCCTCGATCCGATCCCTGCGCCGTCCGAGGCCGAAGTCGTACACCCGCTCCTCGGGCTTGTCGGCGTCGGGCACTTGAAATGTCTTGCCGCCGTCGCGCGTGAGGGCGAGGCCAATCGATTCGAACACGACGGCCCCTTCGTCCATCGATCGAAACAGGATCTCGGTCGGCGGGACGTCGGGCCACCCCGCGAGGGTCCTCGTCGCGCCGGTCTCCACGTCGAGCAGCAGGGCGGGCGCGCCGCCGCCATCCGAATCCCACACGGCCACGAAGCCGGGCCCCGCGCCGACCTTCGAGATCGTGTTGGCCGCCCCGACAAGGAACGCCTCGACGAGCACACGGGGCTCGCCCAAAGGATCGTCGAAGCGATAAAGGGCCTGGCTGTTATACCCGACGAGGCGGAGCCCTCGCGGCGTGGGTACGGCGAGCATGTCGTCGAGCGGCTCGGGCGTGAGGACCTTTTCGTCGAGGATCGAGCCATCGGCGCGGACGAGGGCGCGGCGGCCCCCCATCAGCACCAGCGTTCCTTCCGGCAAAGGGAGGATCACGCGTGTCGTACGACCCGTGCGTACCCAGCGCGCTTCCGGCCCCTCGGGGGTCTTCGCGCGCGTGACGTTCGGCGTGTCCTCGGGCGGCATGGACGATGCCGTGGGCTTGGGCCGCGCGGTCGGCGCGCAGGATGCTGCCAGCATGAAGAGCGCAGGGAGCATCGAGGTCCGGGGAGGCGACACGGCGGCGGACGTTAGCTTCGCGGGTGTGTCATGTAAAGCTCCCGCGCCGATCCTGCCCGGCACGTCATTGAAATGTTCATCACGAACCTCAACCTCCTCGGCCGGCGCCGCCGCTCGCCGCGGGCGTCAAATTTCTTCCCAGAGTATGTCCGTCGCCCGGCCGCCGCAGCGGACGAATACCTCGACGATCTTCATCACATCGGGGAGGGGAAGACAATACCTGCTTGCTATGGGTGTGGGTGTGTCGGCAATTAAGAATTCTTCATACGCATCAGCGCCTGCTGAATCACCTTGTTGTCGGACGGCCGCCAGGTAGGGGACATTGCCGTCGGCGTCGGAATGTTGCACGCACCCTATGCCCCTTCCGACGCCAACCAGAAGGTGTGAGTCGTGGGAGGTCAGAGAAAAGAAAAACGGCGGTCGACGGGCCGCACTCATGAAGACTTCATCGAGATCCGAGGGGTTCTGTACCGTCGAACCGTTGCGGGGATTGTTTTCGTCTTGCTCATCGCGAAACGTGATACTCATGGGGCCTTCCCTTCGAATCGAACAACCGATCCATCCGGCAGCACCACTTTCAACCGACTACCGGTAGGAAGCATGCGTGGCAGATTTTGCATGCAACTCGTGCAAATCCTCGGGTTGTTGATGTAGAGTGTTCCGCTATTGATCCCATTCGATCTCATGGCTGCGGCAGCATGCCCTTCAACGTGCGTTCTCGTTACAATATCGAATCCAGGGCTTCCCTTCGGCAAGCCACGAGCTGGTCCTTCAATGCCACTGCTGAGGGCAGCCGAGCCGTTCTCCGTCACGAGGACTCCTCGCGTCAAGGGTTGTCGAGGGACGAACGGCAGATCGACCTGTTTCGGTGCCGTTCCTCCTGCGCGTGCCCCCGCCTTCAGCGTGAGCACCGTCATCGCCACCGTGGCGACGACGCCCATCCCAGCCCGACCAACCCCCGCGTAATCCCCTTTCTCCCCTGCGTCCACCCCCTTGATCACGTCGACCGACACCGCGTAGGAGCGGATTCGCCTGGTTCACGCCATCCGCGATCCGCCCGCCGAGGTCGTCCGTATTCGCCGGCCCATCCATGGGCCGATACGAAGCACCGCGCGCCGTCGGCATGACCAGGTTCATCACGAACCCGACCGCGAGCTCGCCCGGCAGCTCCAGCGCTCGCTCTCCGGCGCCGGCCAGCACCTCCGTGGCAATGTCGATCCCGCTCTTCTCCACCTCCTCGGCCGGCATCGCGTGCCGCTGCGGCACCGGCTGGCCGACTGTCGTCACGTCTCCCTTGCCTGCGCTCCCGCCGACGTCCTCACCTGGATTTCGGCCGGACAGCGCCCGGATCGCATCCAGCGGCACGTGCACGTGGTCCGTGGGCATCTGCACTTCGCCGGGAACCGGCGGCAGATCCTCCACGCCCGTCTCCACCTGCTGATAGCCGCTCGAATCGATATACCGCAGCGGGTTGTTGAGCACGTAGCTATACGGATTCCAGCCCTGCCCCGACCACGGCCACGTGACGAACGGATCCGGCGTCAAGAACCGCCCGAGCCGCGGATCGAACAGCCTCCCTTTCATGTGGACGAGCCCGATCTCCTCGTCCTCTTCGTGCCCCGTGAATCCGAGCGTGATCCCCGGCGGCCCCGCGCCCGAAGGCGCATCCCCCCATACCGGATTTCGCCGCCCGCCGAACGGGTCGAAGCTCGTCCGCTCGGCATTCCCCCCGAGCGAATCCGTCACCACGTCGATCGACCCGAGCGCATCCACATGGAGATACCGCGTCTCCATCCCGCCGGCCTTCTTCGTCACCACCGCGATCGGCCGCTCGGGACCGTGCACATAATACCGATGCTCGACCTCCCCGTTGGCACGCGTCACCCGCTCGTACAGCCCACCCACGTAGATCGTCACCGCCTCCGGCGTGCTCTTTCGGAGCCGCATCCCGTCGCCGCCGTAGTCGAGCAGCACCGCCGACGCGCCGTCCTTCGCGGTGAACTCCTTCGGCTGATCGAATGCGGTGTAGGCGATCGTGTGCCCCGGCCGCGCTACCTGATTGCCCACGGCATCGTAAACGAAGCTCTCCCCATCCGCCCCCGTCGCCGCGTGCGCATGCGCGGGATCCGCATACTCGATCGACCCGATCTCCGGCGTCTTCCACAAATTCCCATCGGGCGAATACCTCCACTCCCGCGCGCAAGGCTTCGCCGCGTCGAACGAAGCACACGTGAGCCGGTCGAGCCCATCATGTGAGAAATACTCGGTCTTCCCCTGTCGCTCGTCCCGCCGCAGCCGAACATTCTGCTCTGGATCATAATCATACCCGAGATCCTGGAGCGTCGTCCCCCCGGCCGCCGTCGTCAGGATCGATGCCACCCGATCCCGCTCCCCGAACCATTTCCGCGTCGTCGAGATCCCTTGCCCCAGCACCTCCCCCGTGATGCGCCCCGCGCCGTCCGTTGCCGAAAGTGACCAGTACGCCTCGTGCGTAGCGGCGTCACGAACCGCATTCAGATGCCCCGCAGCGTCCAGCCCAAGCTCGACCTCGAAGGGCACCCCGTCCGCCTCCGGATACCGTACCCGCTCCGGCCTGCCGAATGCATCGTAGGCGTACCCCACACCGAACGTCTCGCCGCCAAGCAAAAGCTCCGCCCCCGAGACGCGCCCCTTCTGCACATCGTAAAGCGTCCGCTCGATCGCCCCGCCCGGCGAATGCACCTCGGAGAGCGCGCCTTTCAGCGCGACATCCCAGACCCATTCCGTCACCCCGTCCTGATCCTCGCGCTTGTACAGGCGCCCAAGCCGATCATGGTGCAGATGCACCACCCTGCCGAGCGCGTCCTTCGACCATCGGACCTCTCCGAATCCGTTGTAATGGATCTCCGACGCGCCGCGATCCGGATCCTGCGAGAACCGCACTCGCCCGAGCCCATCCCGCGCGAACGTCGTCTCCGCCCCGCCGGGGTCCGTCACCTTGCGTAGCCCCGCCGGTCCGTACTCGTATTGCGTGAGCCCCTTCTCCGCGTCCACGACGCGCACCGGCCGCCCGAGGCCATCGAGCGTCGTCTCCCTGATGTACCCGCGCGCATTCTTCGTCGTGACCGTCGCGCCCGCATACGTCGTCTCCGTGACGCCACCCCACGGCGCGACCTCACGCTTCACCCGCCCGACGGCATCATACGTGCGTTCGGCATACTTCCGCGCCGCGCCGGCATCGTCTCCGCGTCGGCGACATATTCCTTGGCCACGCGCTCGCCGAGGTCATCGTAAACCACCTCGCGCAAGATCCGCGGCGCGAGCTGCCCCGGCGCCGACACGCCGCTCGACCACGACCGCAGCACCCGACCCAGCCGATCGAACTCCGCAGTCTCTGCGCCCCAACCGACCGCTTCCCGCGTGATCACGATACGGTTCTGCACGAGTTGCCGCGTGACGACCGTCTCCGTCTCATCCGGCCGCACCTCCCGCGTTACGCGCCCAAATCCGTCGATCGCCCGCGCCGTCACGAGCGCATTCGGATCCACCTCGGCGAGCTGTGCGCCGGTCCCCGGATCGTACCGCTCGAACGAGAGATGCCCGAGCGAGTTCCTCCGCGCGAACGGAAAGATCCCCTGTTCATCATAAGAGACACACGCCGCGCGTTTCCCCTCGAATGCATCCGTGGCGACCGTTCGCACCACGTTGCCGAAGGCATCCCGCGTGACGAGCACGCCGAGCTTGGTCTCCGCGTCCCCCTCGCTCTCGACCTCGATTCGCTTGAATCGTCCAAAGATGTCGTGCTCCTGCCGCGTCGTCCGGCAAGCCGTCTCCTCGCCTGCCGTGCTGCACGCGGTCTCCTCCGCGAGCCGACCGAGAATCCATTTCGATGCGTCATTCGTGAAGATCCGCTCGACGTCCTCCACGTGCTCCGCCGTGCTCGATGGCGCAACGCCGAGCCCGTGATCCCTGCCGATATACGTCACCTCCGCGAGCACGTTCCCGAACGCGTCCACGTCGCCGACGACGTGAATCGTGTCGCGAATCCGCGTCGTCGGCGCGGCGCCGCGCGCATCGCGTCCCTTGCGAACGTCTCCGGCGTCTCAAAGGCGTCTCTTAGGCCCAGAACGCGCCTTGCGCGTGCACCTCGATGCACAGGGCGCTCGTCACACGGGAGACCATCGCGCTCCAAGACCGTCCCTGCGCTGCCGCCCCGTCACTCGTCTTCGACGACGCGGATGGGCAGCCACTTGAATCCGGTCACGCCTGCGTCGCGGAAGATGCGCCAAACCTTGGGGGTGACGAGGAAATCGGGTTGCGAGAGCACGGCTGTCTTCAGGTCGCCGTTCCACCGCGCGATACCGAAACGCTCCCACATCCGGTTGACGTCTTGCGCTCCGACGAGGTCCCGGGCGTGGTACACGAGGCGCAAGGGTTCCTTGAGGGAGAAGTTGAACTTGCTGCGTCCGCAGGCCTTGCACACCTTGCCGCGTTCGACGCCCGTCGAGCGTGAGGACATCGGGGGCAACGTGTGCGACGCCCACATCTGCCTCCATGGCAGCTTGGTCTGCCGCATGTCCTTCTGCCTTGCGTACACACTACGAAAGGAGAGCCCCGAGAGACCGGCGCTCTCCAGCGTCTCGGCGAGCCGCTCGTCGACCAGGATTTCGCCTTCGCTGCCCACGGCGCGAAACTGCCCGAGCTTCGGCATGCTATCCTGGCTTGTGCCATCGAGCACGTACGCCGAGGTTTGACGGATCCCTGCGCCACACACCGGGCACGCCGTCGAGATGTCGTAGTCCGTGCCGAACCGAGGGCCTCCGAGGACGAAGATCTCCCAGGTGCCGATCGCAATGATGAGGGGTGCGGCCTCGAACTCCTCGTCCGTGTACTCGTCCCACCGGTCCTCGAACCATTCGACCTTGTAGGCGAGTAGGAGCTTTTGCAGGAGGGGCAGGCGGGGGTCGTTCGCGTCCAGTCGGACCTCGACGACTTGTCTCCGGATCGGCCATTCTTGTACCTCCGCCACGTCGGACCCGCAGCCCGAGGGCGAAAGGACGGTCTGCTCCCCACCCGGGACATCGTTGCTATCGAAGTGCAACAGAATCTTGGTTTTCATTGGCTATGTCCTGCAAGCTTCTGTTTGGATCAATCCAGGAGATAATGCTCAATTGCCTTCAGCCAATGCGGTTTCAATCTGTAGACCCCCTGGTATGCCGTCCAGAGCTTCGGGAGATCTTGGTAGGCAATGCCTTTCGTAGCATCGCGCAGACTGGCCGTAAACATACTGTGCTCCTCGCTCGAGAGGATCACCGACGGCCCATCCAGGGGGTCGAGGCCGATTTTCTCCATCCTCGCCGTCTCGTAGATGTGGTGCGCTTGCCACTTCCGTCCATGCTTCGCCGTGAAGTGTTGCATCACGCGATACGGCCCGATCACCTCCTCCTTCGCGAGCGCCTGCGTCAGCTCCTCTCCAAACTCCTCCGCCAGGTACTTGGCCGCATCCTCCGATAGCTCACTCACGTTCTTGATGACGACCTTCTCCCCGCGTTTCAAGGCCTCCGACGTCGCCTTCATGAACTTGTTGCCGAGCGCCATCGCCACCGGCGAGAACATCACGGCCGCGGCCGCCGCCTGGAGCCTCGGGTCGTTTGGCCCGTCGGCGTTCATCCCGCCAACGATCCCGTATTCCTTTCCGTCGGGCCGATAGAGATCCTCGTTCATTTGCAGGTTGAAGATCGCCCCCGCAATCACGACCTGCTCCAGGATCGCCCCGGCCCGCGTCTTCTCCTTCCGCGCCTGGCAGCCCTCCTTCGTCTGCTCGCAAGACGCCACACTGGAGAGCGGCGCCCCGGGTCGAAACACGCGCTCCGGCAGCGCGCCGCCCCGATCCACGAGCGTGCAATGCTCGTCCACGCACTTCGGCGGATGCACCTCGTCCTTCTTCGGCAAGGTCGACGTCGACGGCAACAGCGGCTCGTTCGACAGCACGCCCTCGGGCGGAGGCGGCGAGGGCCGAGGCTTGTCCGGCGGATGCTCCGGCATCTTCTTCACGCCCGGCGGCACGACTTCCCCTTGCTCGTCCTTCGCCGACGGCGGCTTCTGCGGCTCCGAGGCCTCGGTGGACGTGGCAGCTCCCGCCTTGCTCTCCTTGGCCGTGTCCTTGGACGCATCCTTCGCCGGTGCCGGCTTCGGGCGCGGCGGCGGCGCGGGGCAGGTCAGCTTGTTGTGCGGGATCGGTAGGCGTCTCGCGCTCGCTGGCGGCGCGTAGGGGTCGAATACGTAGGTCGTGAGCCCCTGGCTCTTCAGCGTGAACTTCGCGCGGCTCGTGGTCCACATGGCCTTCGCCCCCGGCGAATAGGCCCATTCGTTCACGTTCGATGCGACGTCCGGCGGCTTGACGCAGACGCGGATCTCCGCGCGAGCGATCGCCGGCACGCACGAGACGACAAGGAGCAACGACGAGCACGAGGCGAGGATACGATCGCGCATGCGACCTCCCGCGCGGATGGTACCGCCCCTTCGATCCCGGTCGGAAGCCTCGAACCGACAACTCCGAAGCATCATCTCCGATGCGACCCTCGGGGGACGTCATACCCGCGGAGAGCACAAGCGGGGACGGATGCTGCATGTCCTCGGGCGCGGGGCAGCTAGCCCCTCGTCATATCCGAGAGGCGGCCCGGCAAAGCAGCCGCCCCAAAGCGCGATCATGACCACCAACAAGAGGCGGCCCACCCACGCAACGCCCCGCACCGATATCGCACCCCTTCCCATGCAATCAAAAGAGCCGGGCCGGGAAACGTTGTCAAGCTCGCTTGCGGGGGCGCGAAGAGGCCGATCGACGTTGCGCGGCGTGCCTTGTACCGGTGCAAATCGAGGCTCCCACTTCCCGAGGACCGTCTTGCACCGACGCAAGAGCCCCCCCACACATCACGAGGCGTGCCTTGCACCGGTGCAAGGCCTCGCCATCACGCGACACGAAGCCTCTTGCGTGCACGCAAGCACTGTGAAGTGCTCGCCCTGCGCCCCGTTGCACGCACGCGAGGGCGCCCATTCATCCGTTCCATCCCCTGTTGCACCCGCGCGAGGCGCTCGATGTGGATCCGCCCTACGCTCTTGCATCGCCGCGACACCCCCCATGAAACGGCTCCCGATCGATTTGCACGCGCGCGCCCCCGGTCGCACTCCGTGCTCACGATCTGCTTGACACGCGCGCGAAGGTCTCGGTAGCGTGCATCACCTTCGAAGGACCATTTCAATGCAAGCCCCCACCATGAACACCCCGGTCTCCAAGTGCGGAGACCTGGCGGCGTACGCCGCGAGGATGCTCGGCAAGTTCACGAACCAGGCCACGCTCCTCGCGCTCGGGCTGGAAATGACCGCCGCCGCCGCCGAGCTTCACGCAGCCCAGGCCGTCTATGAGCAAGCGGTACGGGACATCCTACCGGCGCGCGTCGACGTGAAATACGAAAACTATGTCTCCGACCGTCGCATCCGCGTCACCCAGCAAAAAGCCGAAATGGCCGACGGAAAACGCGGCGGCCGCATCGCAGCAATCGCCTTCCCCGAGGGCTCCGCGCCGATCACCCGCCTCGTCGGCGCCTCCCAGGTCCAGGCCATGGTCGATCTCGAAGGCCGACTCGCCGCCGCACAGGCCCTCTGGCCCGACGCCAGCGCCGAGAAGGAGGCCATCGCCCAGCACCGCGAGCACTACGACAACGCCCTCATCGCTCGCAAGAACGCTGGCCAGCATGCGCGGAACATGCGCGCCGCGCGGAACGCAGCCAAGGACAAGTTCATCCACAAGTACGTCGAGATCATGAGCCGCGTCGAGGCCGAGTTCCCCAAGGACCGCGCCACGCAGGACCTCTTCTTCGACGAGGTCCGCACCAAATCGGCCCTCGCCACCGCCGACACGAGCACGGGCGAAGAGGGAGACGACGAGGGCAACGAGAGCGAGACCACCGGCGGGTGACGGTCGATTCCCCCTCGACCTTCCCCCCCTACCCCGCCCCCTACTTCTTCCCGATCTTCTTCTTCAGCGCCGCGAGCTCCGCGTCGATCTCCGCCGCGGCCTTCTTCCGGTCCTTCTCGGCCTGCTTTGCCGCGGCCAAACGCGCCTTCTCCTCGGCGGCGGCGCGCTTTTGCGCCTCCTTCGCCGCCGCCTCGCGCTCCTTTGCCGTCGGCTCCCGCGTCGCTTCCTCGACCTTCTCCACCGCCTCGTCGAACAGCGCCTTGCCCGCGCTGAACCCGAAGCCGTGCACGATCGCGTCGGCGAGCCGCTTGATCACGGCTTCTTCCCCTTCTTCCACTGCTTCAGCGCGAGCTTGCGCTGATGCTCCTTCGCCACCGTCCCGTCCGGCGCGCGGCCGTGCACGTAGTCTTTTTGCCACGCCGCCTGGTTCGCGCTCGAGCCCTCGATCGGCAGCTCCTTGATGAATTGCGACCGGCTGTTCCGCCATTCGAGGTATGCCTTCGCGACCTCCGGATCGTCGTAGAGCCCGCGCAGCTCCGGCTCGAATGATTCCAGCTCGCCGCGGCGCATCGGCACGATCATCGCGATCGGCTCGCCACGCTTCCACGTCACCGGGTACTGCGCCCGTGTGAGCTGCCAGTTCATCGTGAACGTCGCCGTGGTCCAGTCCGTCTCGACGATCCCGTCGAGCGGATAGGCGCCGTCCTTCGGCATGTTCGCCGGGCCCCGGACGAGCAGGTTGTATCCGGGCGGCGTGCGGAACAGGAACGGAATGGTGAACGTGAGGATGCCGTGCCCGAAATGACTCATGGCCAGGTACGGCTCCGGGCCCTCGAGGTTCTCGATGCACACGCTCTTCAAGGAGCCCGTCCCGTCCCAGATGGCCCGCACCGTGTGCGGCGAGAGGACGAGCCAGCCAGCCTGGTTCGCGATGAGCAGCGGCAGGCACCGGTTCGCGAACGCGTCCCGCGTGTCGTTCATCCATTCGCGCTGGATGGGCCCGGGGACGAGCTCGGGCGGCTGTCCGGTGCTGGTGTGGTAGGCGAGGAAGGGGAGCTTTTCGGACTTCTCGGACATCGGCCGGGACGATCCTAGCAAAGCTCCCCGGCCTGGTGGGAAGGAAATTCAGTTCGTGTTCCGAAGGACCACGAGCGAGTTCGTCGTATTCGACGTGACGAGCAGGTCGGGCCGGCCGTCCCCCGTCACGTCCGACGCCGAGACGGACGTCGGGCGCGAGATCTCGCCGATCGTCGGCCCGGCCGTGAAGAAATCGCCCTCCCAGAGGAGCACGTTCACCCGTCCGCCCGCGAGGACGACGAGATCCTCGTCTCCGTCCTCGTCGAGATCCTCGAGCACCGGGTTGTGCGCGATCCCGAGGCCCAGCATGAAGGTCGTCCCGATGAACGTGCCGTCGCCGACGCCGAGCATCAGCACGACTCCGTCCCCTTGCGCGTGCGTCGCCACGAAGTCCGCGTGCCCGTCGCCGTTCACGTCGCCCGCCGCCATGTGGCCGATGATGTCGTCGACGAGCAGGTATTCCGGCGCATTCGCGAACGTCCCGTCTCCGTTGCCGGGCTGGAAGAAGACCACGAATTCGCCCGCGCCAGCAAAGTCGAGCTTCCCATCTTCGTTGAAATCGGCGATCGCCACGGCGTCGGTAAAAAGGTATTCCGCGTCCGAGAACGTGCCATCGCCGTTGTTCCGGAGCGAGATGCCGCCGTTGTTCGTATCGGCCACCACGAGGATATCGAGATCGCCGTCGCCGTCCGTGTCGCCGACGTCCGTGCTCCCGGCGCCGAAGAACCCAGGATAAGAAGGAATCGACGGGCCGAAAGAAAGGCCGCCCGTGTTCGGGAATGTCTGTACCACGTAGCCCTCGTCATTCCCGCCCGGCAACGCGGCGACGAGGTCCAGGCTCGGATTCTCGTCTGCCGGGAACGCGAAGAGCCCGATCGGCGCCTCGAGGACGTCGTTCGAGCCCGCCGGTTCGAACCCGCCGCCGGCCTTTCCCCGTAGTATCGTATTCACGGCCGCGACATGGCTGAACACGATGTCCTTGTGCCCGTCGCCGTCGAAATCGGCGGCCACCGATTGACGGGCGCCGACGCCGTACGGCACGCCGAGCGGCGCGAGGAAGCTGCCCATTCCGTCGCCCCGAACGACCGAGATCCCGGGGCCGTCGTTGCCGGAGACGATGTCCGTGTCCCCGTCGCCGTCGACGTCGCCCGCGGCGAGCGCCTTCGGGTTTCGCCCCGCGTCGAGCGCGATCGGATCGGAGAGCGCCCCGCCGCCGGTGTTTTTCAGGACATAGGCCCCGCCAAAGCGGTGCGCGAGCAGCACGTCGGGCTGGCCGTCGCCGTCGACGTCCTTGATCTCCTCGATCTCGGCGTCCGCCTCGTTCGCGTATTTCACCATCGGCGCGAACGTGCCATTACCGTTGTTCACGAGGACGCCATAACCGGTGGTGAACGCTTGCCGCGGGCCCACGACGACGTCGAGCTTTCCGTCACCGGTGAGGTCCACGAGCACGATCGACTCGGATCGCTGCGACGGCAGCGTCACGCCCGTCGCGAGCGCGCCGCCGCCCGTCCCTTTCCAGAGCCAGGACACGTTCGACGTCGACGAGCTCGTCGCCACGACGTCGACGAATCCATCACCGTCCACGTCGCCCGCGGCGACAGCGAAGATGTTGTGGGTGCCGCCCGAGGTGCTATACGTCGCCGCGAGCGTGAGCTTGCCGTCTCCGGCGTTCGTGAGCACGTCGATGCCGCCCGACCCGCGGGAGACCACGATATCGATGTCGCCGTCCGCGTCGATGTCGGTGGGAGCGAACGCGCCGGGCGTGGTGCTGCCCGTCGCGTATTGCTGCGGCGCCATGAGCGAGCCGTCTCCCTGGTTCAGGGCGACGAAGACGCCGATCGGGGTCCCGAAGAAACTGTTCGTCGCGACGACGTCGGGCTTACCGTCGCCGTTCATGTCGGCGACCGCGACGTTCACGGTGATCGATTCGAACTGGGCTCGATGGATCTCCTGGAACGTCCCGTCCCCATTGCCTCGCAAAACGCCGATGAAGCCGCCGCTCGTGTTCGTCACGACGAGATCGAGCTTGCCGTCGCCGTCCATGTCGGCCGTACGAAGGGCGGTGTTGCCCGCGCCCACAGCCGCGGGATACGAGCCGTCGACGACGAAATGCAGGCCCATCGAGCCCCCGCCGCCCGCGCCGCCCATTCCACCGGCGCCGCCTTCACCGCCTTCGCCGCCGATTCCTCCGGCGCCGCCCATTCCTCCGACGCCGCCCACGCCTCCCGCGCCGCCCTGACCGCCGGTGCCGCCTTGACCGCCGACGCCCCCCGTCCCGCCGGCGCCGCCCGTGCCCCCGACGCCGCCCATTCCGCCTGTCCCGGCGGATCCGCCCGTTCCCGACGGGGTCCCTGTGCCCCCGTCGCCGCACGCCGAGAGCACGAGCCCGACGGCTGCCCAAATCGCAAGCTTGCTACGCTTCATCCCCAAGTCCTCCGATTCTCCGCTGGAAAGGCCATCCCCGTCCATTCGTCAGGGCGAACCAATCACCACCGTTCTCTGCTCCGTGACGGCCGTTCCATCGGCGTCGGAGATCTCGGCTTTCAGGTTCACCTGCTGATTCACCAGCACCCCGATGTCGAGCTGCGAATCGATCCGGAAGAGGATCCCCTTCGCTTCACAAAACCCCTGCGCCGGCCTGTCCGGAAACACGCGCACCGATTGCGACGGCCCGATGACCTCGCCCGAGTCGACCAGCGTCGCCGTGAGCTTCACGACCGCGGTCTGCTTCAATCCAAGCGTGCGGAGCGACGCGAAAATGTGGTGCCCCCCTTGATCGCCGGCCCAGACCTGGAGCGTGTCCTGATCCGCGAGCGGGCTCCAGATCACGTTGCCCTGCCCGAGCGTCACGGTCGGCGCGCCCGGCTCCTTTGGCTTGCACCAGCTATATTTCGCCCAGTCGGACGTGTATGCTTCGAGCACCTCGGGCGCGAGATAAGGATCCAGGCAGCGACCCCAGTTGCACGTGAGCCCCGGGCCACAACCCTCGCCGCAAGCATCGCCGCTCATCGTGACGCGAAGCAGGGGCGTCTTGCCCGCGCGGGCGCGGGTGCTGGCGAGGCGCTGTCTCACGTCTCCTTTGCCGTCGACATCGGTCTCCAGCGAGACCTCCACGAGCGCGTCGTCCGCGAGCCCCTCGATCGGGATCTCCTGGGGAAGCTGGATCGGCGCCGGCACGCCCGTGCCCCACAACGCGTCGTGGACCACCGCGCCGTCCACCTTCGCCACCACGTGAATCGAGGCCGCCTGCAGGAAAAGCTCGTTCGGCGCATTGATCACGCCGACGACCACGCGCGCCTCGTTTCCGCCGCCGCCCATTCCCCCGCCGCCGCCCGTGCCGCCGGCGCCTCCGGCCCCGCCCATTCCGCCGCCGCCAACACCGCCCGTTCCGCCCGCGCCGCCCATCCCTCCGGTGCCGCCCATTCCGCCGGCGCCCATTCCGCCGGCGCCGCCGGTCCCCCCGGTGCCGCCCGCACCGGGAGAAGGATTCGGTTCGCCCCCGCATGCCGCGAGAGATGCAAGAAGGAATAGCAGACAGGTGATGGATCGCTTGTTCACGGTACGCTCCGGATGTGCGATCGAAAATCTTACAACGACCCGCGACAACGTGGAAAGCACTCCTTGTTGATGTCGCCACGCGTCATCGCTCTCGTGCATCCTACGTTCGCAGATAGCTGAAAGTTTTCTTCGTTCACTGGAAGCGAAACTCCCCTGGCGCGGAGTCGCCAGCCGCTTGGCGCCTGGCAGGGAGAGGGTTGGAATTCCCATTGCATCGCTTCTCCATACTTTCGGCTTACGGAAAACCTCATCTGTTCGCGGAAGAAGGTCATGTCGAAGAAGCACCTGAATTCCATGCTTGGCGCTCGTCGTTTCGGAAAAACCCTGGGAGGCCTTTCGCTCGTGCTGAGCGCCGGTTGCGCGGTCTCCGAGATGCCGGAGGAAAACCTTCCCGAAGGGAGCATGGAGGCCGCAGCGCAGGGATCGAGGCCGATCTTCACGCCGGCCGGCGACGCCGATCAACACACGCTGGCCGAGGCGATCAGCCGCGCGCACGTCGTGGTGAATCTCGAGACGCTCGGCCTGGATAACGAGGACGACATCGAGGTGAAGCGCGTGCGCATCGACGAGCTCTCGCTCGCCCACACGCGAATTCAGCAGAAGTTCAAGGGTTTGCCCGTCTTCGAGGGCGAGGCGATCGTGCACCTCGATCGCAACGGCAACCTGAGCGACGTCACGGATGGATTCGTGAAGCGCATTCGCCGTGATCTCTCGGTTTCGCCCACGCTCACCGAAAAGCAGGCGATCCGCGCGGCGCTCGCTCGATACGTCTGCGAATCGTGCCTGACCGCGGCGCCCGAGGTCTCTCTGCTCGTGATGCGCCACGACGGGGAGGATCACCTCGCCTATCGCGTGAAACTCCGCCGCATCGACAGCACGCACGACACCGCGATGCCCGTCCTTTTCATCGACGCGCACAGCGGCAAGGAGATCCACCGCTACGATAACCTCCAGACCGCGCAGGGCACGTCCCTCTACAGCGGCACGGTGACCATCGGCACGAGCAGTTCGAGCGGCAAGTATTACCCCGAGGATCTCACCCGCAAGGTCGGCACGTTCAACTACGCCAATGGCACGAGCACGGTGTATCGCGTCTCGGACACGGACGACCTCTGGAACGGCACCGATCAGCGGGTCGTGGTCGACGCCCATTTCGGCGCGTCGATGGTCTACGACTATTACAAGACCGTCCACGGCCGCGATGGCATCGACGGCGCGGGCGGCCCCGTGGCGTACGCGGCGGTAAACGGCGGCGCCGGGCTCATCAGCTCCATCGTCCGGTACAGCACGTCCTACAACAACGCATTCTGGGACGGCAGCCAGATGACGTACGGCGACGGCGACGGCACGACGTTCGCGCCGCTCGTCTCGCTCGACATCGCCGGGCACGAAATGGCCCACGGCGTGACCGAGTTCGAGGCGAACCTCACGTACGAGAACGAATCCGGCGCGCTGAACGAATCGTGGTCGGACGTGTTCGGCGCGCTCGTCGAGCGATACGTCTACGGCGAGAGCGCCGATACCTGGAAGATCGGCGAGGATTGCTACACCCCGGGCACCACGGGCGACGCGCTCCGCTACCTGGACAACCCCCACAACGCGAACAACAATGGCTACACGTCGAACGACGATCCCGACCATTACAGCGAGCGGTACACGGGGACCGAGGACAACGGCGGCGTCCACATCAACTCGGGCATCCCGAACCACGCGTTCTACCTGCTCGCGAAGGGCGGGACGCACCACCTGAGCGGCGTCAGGGTCACGGGCATCGGCGCGGATGACGCGGGCAAGATCTGGTACAAGGCCCTCGCCGATTACATGACCGCGAGCACGAACTTCGCGGGCGCCCGCCAGGCCACCCTGAGCGCGGCGAGCGCGCTCTTCGGCGCGTCGAGCGCGCAAACCACCTCGACACAGACGGCCTGGTGCGCCGTCGGCGTCGGCGAATGCCCCGCGAGCGGCGGCGGGGGTGGGAGCGGGACGAACCTGCTCACGAACGGCACGTTCGAGGGAAGCGTGAGCCCCTGGGTGCTGAGCGGCACGGGCGCGCTCTACGTCAACAACGGCAGTTACCCCCATTCGGGCACCGGGTATCCGTATTTTGGCAATGCCGTCAGCGTTTCGGGCTCGATGTACCAGCAGATCACGATCCCCGCGGGCGCCTCGCCGACGCTCACGTTTTCTCTGAACGTGACCTCGGCCGAGAGCACGACGACGACGCAATACGACCAGCTCTTCGTCGAGCTCCGGAACACTTCCGGCACCCTGCTGAAGACCCTCGCGACCTACAGCAACCTGAACAAGGGGACGGCCGGGGCCTACGTGCAGAAGAGCCTCTCGCTCGCGGGATACGGCGGCCAGACCGTCCGGATCCAGTTCCGCACGACGAACGATAGCTCGGCCATCACCACGTTCCGGGTCGACACGGCCGAAGCGAAGTGACAGCAGGCTGTCGAGAAACGCCGCGAGCGCCCTCCACCCGTGAACACGGACCCCTCGACGCGGGTCGATGATCTTCGGGTCGAAGGGCGCTTGCGGCTTGCTCGACGGTTCACCGTAGCAGCGTGGGTGGAAGAGGAGAACGCGAAGGGTCATCTCTGTGCGTGCGGCTGCGGGCAGCGGGTTCGAGTCATGCCGCTGCACCGGAAGAGCGGGATCCCGCGGTACGTACCTGAACATCAGCCGAACGTCTTCGGGGCAGAAATCACCGCACGCGCGCTCGGTGTGCCATCACTGTGCGTTGTCACCTTCCCGGCAGACGACGAGGTGGATCGCATTCGTTGCGACGTTTGATCTACGTCGAGCCGTACGGGCGCGGGGATGTGGATGCCCCCATTCACGTGCGGCCGATCCGGCTGGGGTGAACCCCTATCGACGGAGGGATGGCTCGTGTCCGTACGGGTCACGAACCGGTGACCGGTTCGGTCACTCGCCTCCCCCGAGAGCGCACGATCGCCGGGGAAAACGAGAAGCATACGCCTGGCACGAACCGTGCTGCGGTGCTGCGTCCCTGAGGAAACGTTTTCGAGGAGGTCGGTCCATCATGACAGTGCGTTCGCTTGTCCTTTTGCTTGGTCTTTCGTTGGTCTGGGTCGGCTGCGGGGGCCACGAGGGAGACGGCTCGGGCGCCGCCGGTCACGACGGGGGCCACGGCGGCGCGGGAGGCGGCACGGGCGGCGCGGGCGGGACTGGAGGCGCAGGTGGCGCAGGCGGTGTGGGCGGCGCAGGCGGCGGCTCTTCGGGCCCGCCGCAGGCCCCGATCATGAAGTCCGTGGCCCCGATGCAGGGCGCCTTGCACGTGGAGTGGGAAAACGTGACGCCGGATTGCGAGAAGATCGAGCTCGACCGGAACAAGGACGGCGGCGCGTATGCCAAGGCATACACGCTCGTCGGCGCGGCGACGTCGCAACACGACACGTCGGCGATCCCGCCGGGAACGTACTGCTACAAAGCGCGCTGCATCAAGGGCGCCGAGACGTCGTCCGACTCCAACGAGAAGTGCGGTACGCCATGAAAAACCATCGATTCGTGCTCTTCGGGGCCTTCCTCGTCATGGCCGGTTGCTCCAGCGAGGAAGGCCAGAAAACGGCCGCGCGTGACCCCCTCGCGCCTTATCCGCCGACGGGCGTCACCCGCGAATTCGAGCTCACGATCGACGAGACCCAGTGGGAGGTCGGGCCGGGGGCAATTTACAACGCGATCGCCTACAATGGCGTCATCCCGGGCCCGCCGATCGAGGTCGACGCGGGGGATCACGTCGTCCTCCGCGTAACCAACAACGCCGCGAAACCGCACTCGGTCCATACCCATGTCGTGAAGTTCACCTACACCAACGACGGGACTCACAATTCGGTCGTCGCGCCTGGCGAGACGAAGACCATCGAATGGGACGCCGTGTATGCAGGGACCTTCCCGTATCACGATCACGGCGACGAGGCCGAAGGGACGAAGCGCGGTATCTTCGGCGCCCTCATCGTGCACCCGCCGGGGGAGGCCAAAGCGAACGAGCACGTCGTCGTGCTCGCCGACTTCGATCAAGGCGAATACGACTCGCTCCCCGGCGTCGCCGATCCCGAGACGGGCGAATTCCCAGACGCGGGCGTCTATCACGGCGGTCACCAGTACATGCACACGATCAACGGCAAGGGCTATGAGGACGCGATCCCGGCTTTCAAAGGCAAGGTCGGCGAGCTCCAACGCTTTCGGGTCGTGAGCATCGGCAACGAGTTCCACACCTGGCACATCCACGGCCACCGCTGGCTCGACGGGAGCGGCCAGCTCACGGACAACGTGCAGCTCGGCCCGGGGATGTACACGACGTTCGAATTCATGGAAGACAACCCCGGCACCTGGCTCGTGCATTGCCACGTTGGCGAGCACATGGAAGGCGGGATGATCGCTGACTACGTCGTCACGCCTTGAGGCTGACTCGGACGTGACCGCGCGGCCGCCCTCGGGGGAGCGGCGGCGTAAGCCCCTGCACCGGACGCGAAGTTCGGCCGATTCAACGCAAATCGCAGGAAGGAGCGTTGCATGAACGCGAAGAGTATCTACGAGACGCTGGCCGCCCTCGGGGCGGGGGTGATGATCGCAGGCTGCACGACGTCTCCCGCGCCGACGATCGACGCGGAGGTGAAGCCTGTCGCCGAGGTTCCCGCCGCGAGCCCGGGCCCGGCCAAGGCTGCGCCGATCGCGCCCACGGGCGGCCCCCTCCCGGTCGCCACGAGCGCGGCAGCCCCGCCCCCCGAGGCTCCGCCGAAGGCCGCCGCGGCAGCCCCGCCTGTCGCCACACCTCGCGCGACCACGGCGCCGCCCGCCGCGAAGGAAGCCCCCGCGCCCCCCGCCCCCTCGCCGGTGACCGCGACCCCGCCTCCGCCTGCCGAGAAGCCCGCGCCCACCCCCGCGGCAACCGCGACGGCCGCGCACAAGCACGGCGCGCAGATGAGCTGCGGCGAAGGGTCCTGCGGATGAAGCACGAGGCAATCACGCGGGCAGCCCTTGCTGTGCTCCTCTCGCTCCTGCCTTCGTGCGCGACGAAGCAAGAGCCGCTGCTCGAGCAGCGGCTCCTCGCGGAGTTTGTCGAGGCGTATCCGACGGCATCGAACCCGAACGGTATCGTCCGCAGCTTCGACATCACCGCCGCGGAGGTCGAATTGCCCCTCCTCGACGGCAAACCCCTGCGCGTGTGGGCCTACAATGGTCAGGTGCCCGGCCCGGAGCTGCGCGTCCGTCTCGGCGAGACGGTGCGTGTCCGATTCACGAATCGCCTGCCACAGCCCACGACGATCCACTGGCACGGCGTGCGCGTGCCCAACGACATGGATGGCGTCCCGACGCAGAGCCGCCCCGCCATCAAACCCGGGGAATCGTTCGTCTACGAATTCACCCCCAAGGACGCGGGGACGTTCTGGTTCCACCCGCACATCCGCAGCAGCGAGCAGGTCGAGCGAGGGCTTTTTGGTGTGCTCATCGTGGAGGACCCGGCGCCCCCCGCCTACAGCCGCGATGTCGTCTGGGTCGTCGACGACTGGCTCCTCGGGCAGGATGGGCAAATCGTGCCGGCCTTCAATACGCGCCACGACCTCGCGCACGACGGGCGCTGGGGGAATCACGTCACGGTCAATGGCCGGACGAACGAGGTGCTCGCCCTCCGGCCTGGAGAACGGATCCGTCTGCGGATCGTGAACGTGGCGAACGGGCGCGTGTTCGCCCCCGATTTCGGCGGGCTCGCGGCGAAAATCGTCGCCGTGGACGGCCTGTACGTGCGGACACCGTTCGACGCGAGTGGCTTCGAGCTCGCGCCCGGCAACCGGATTGACGTGGATTTGATGGCCGGTTCTGCGGGCGCCGCGATATCCATCGAGGATCGGTTCCTGCGGTCCCGCCCGCGACGCCTCGCCGAGATTCGTGTCGCTGGCGATCCCGTAGAGACCCCCCGTTTCGAGCCGCCGACGCGCAGGACCGTCCCCGCGTGGACGGCGGGGAGCGAGGTGCCCGTGCATGCCGAGCTCGCGCTCGATGCGCGGCGGGGCGGGCCCTTCGGGATCGAATGGACCATCAACGGCGTGGCGTTCCAGGGCCACGAGAGCGCCACGGGCCACACCGGCATTCCGCTCGTGCAGGGCCAATTCAATCATCTCCGGTTCGCCAACCACTCGGCTCGACTGCACCCGATCCACCTGCACGGGATGTTCTTCCGTGTGCTCACCCGGAACGGTCGTGCGGTGGATGAACCGTTCTTCCGCGATACCGTCCTGGTTCACCCACGCGAGACGGTGGATGTCGGCGTCGTTCCTGTGGACGAAGGGAGCTGGATGCTCCACTGCCACATCCTGGAGCACGCCGAAGCGGGCATGATGACAATGCTCGAGGTGGGGTCCGCCCACGGAGCGACACCGGGACACACGAAGCATTGATTGCGCTCGATCCAGGCGGGTGAATGCTGCTCTTTCCGGTCGATCTGTTGCCCCAACCTGCCGCTCTACGACCGGCTCTTGCAGCTCTCGGCCTGGCAGGCGTGTGACGAACTGCGGCGGCAGGAAGGGACAGTGACCATGTTGGTTCATGGCCTTTCACCGGGGAAATGGGTGCACAAGATCGTACGGCCGAGCCGACGCAGACCGCGGCCCGCCATTACACTCCCTCGTCGTTTCAGGCCGCGGCCACGTACGGACCACGCAACAACGCGTCCCGGTCGAGCGGCGCCGCCGCCTCGATGAACGAGCACGATCATGACGACCTCCAAAAAGCAGGGCGCCGGAGCTCGCGGCGCGAGGTCCGAGAGCGCCCGGTGCGAGGGACCGCTTCAGGCGGCGTGGGGGCGCGACTCGTAGCCGGCGTCGCGCAACGCATCGACGAGGGCCGGGAGCGGTGCGGAGGACGCATCGTGACGCACGAGGACGGTGCCCTCGCGCAACTTGACCTCGACCTTCTCGACCCCCGCGAGCTGGCCGAGCGCGCTGTCGATGTGGCGGATGCAGGACGGGCAGCTCATCCCGTCGACCTGGAGCAGGGTTTCCTTCATGGCGTCTTCCTTTCGGGAGCGGCCCTCTCGCCGCCCATGCCTCGAAGACGCAGCCGCCAGGCTTCATTACACCTGCTCGTGGCTTCCGCCGGACGAGCCGAGCCGGCGGCGATCAATCGTCTCTGGTAGCGACGCCCGATGGGGGGCGAGAGGCATCCTGGAGGGCGGAGACCTGCGCGCGGAGTCGCTCCACCTGCCCCTGGAGGCTCGCGGGCACGTCGCCCGAACCGCGCAGGATCTCAAGCAAGCGCGGCGCGGGCGAGACGCCTGCCTGGAGACAACCGGCCAGGACCAGGACGTCCGTGCCGTCGAGATCACGAAGGAAATGCTCGATTTCGGTCCAGTCGGCGTCGTCGCGGAGGGCCGTCACGGGCGCCACCGGGTGCTCTCGCTCGATGGTCATGAACCCGCGGGACCGCCCCGAGGCTTGGTCGATCGGGAGCATGGCGCGAAAGAGCGTCTCGATCGGGACCCAATGCGGCGGGTATTTGAAGCGTGCCACGTCGAGCAGGAGCACGATATCCCGGTCCGCGTGCATACCGCCGATCGGCGAGAAGTGGCCGCTTCCGGTCTGGCCCAGCGTCGCGCGGTCGTAGGCGACGACGAGATGGGTTTCGCCTGGGCGAGACGTGGCATCTCGAATAGCCTTGCGAAACACCTCGACGGATGAGGACTCCGCGAAGTGCGTGTTGGTCCGGGTGCCGTTACACCGGGCGAGGCATGCGAATTGCGTCAGCGTAATCCCGTCCCGAGCGACCGCATCGAGGGGGCGACAACAGTCCAGGTGCTCTTCCGCGTACCAGCGCCATGGCCCCTTCCACGCGCGGCCAGGATCGATCGCCAGCGCGTTCAACACCATGATGAGCGTACCAAGTCCGCAAAACGCAGGCTCGGCCTGGGTGTGGAACTGCTCGATGAGCGAAAAGAAGCCCTCCATCGTCCCTCCGGAGAGAGCTTCGCGAAAGATCGCGCGCCCATCCGCGGAGGAGAACGATATGCAGCCCTCGGGCAGGGGGCGCTTGTAGAACGACGGCTGGGCCTTGGGCACGGGTTTCATGAGCCTGCGCTCGAATGGCATATTTCCGTTCGTGGGTCAATGATCCATTTCACCATCGAAACGATGGCCTCGTCGAAAAACGGATGATGATGTTCCTTGCTCGAAGCGCCGGGACCAAGGCGCATCATCCGCGCGACCATGTTGTCGCTCTCGTGGATGTCAGTGGCCGAGACCTTGCCGGTCTCCGGTCTTGCCACGGCTGAGAGATTGGTCACGGAGGGTGCATTGGAAGGGACCGCAGGGCCCGCATTGTTCTCAGCTCGGACGTCGATTGCAGACAACGCGAGCGGCAACAGAAGAATCCCCGCCGACAAGTGCTCGAGCTTCTTACGACTCTTCATGGCCTCCGACGACCCCTCGAGCTCGGTCGCGCTCGTGTGCAGCATCTTCATCGGGGCGAGCGAGCCATAAAGGTCACGCTCCGCGTTTGAGCCACGCGTAAACCGCGAAGCACCCACCGGTCTCGGCCGCTGCCGTGAAGAGGACAGCCCGAGCACGGCGAGCCACGCCTTCATGAACGCACCGCGGAGATGGCCCTCAACGGTTCGTCGAGCAGGGTGCACTCGTGAGCCCGGCAGCGTCGGAGCGTCTGCATCAGGCGTCTGCGGACCGCGCGCAGGGCCACGATCTTCTGGTCCACACGAGCGAGCACGGCCTCGAACCGCGGTTGTTCGCTTGCGCAGCTCGCCGTGCCCAGGAGTCGTTCCGCTATCGTGGAGACGCGGCGATCTTCGTGCGATCGAAGCCGACGGAACCGTTTGCGTTGACGGGTATTCTTCGCTGCCCTCCGTGTGGCGGTCGGATCCTGGGGAAGATTTCGGGTAGCTCGGAGCGCCGGTACTACATGTGCGCGCGTCGCCACCTCGGTGGGAGCGACATCTGTTCGTTCCCGAGCATCGCCGCGAACGATTTGCAGAAGGCCGTCTGGGACTGGCTGCACGAAGTGCTGTCGTCGCCGGCCTTCGGGAGGTAGGGTCCGCGCGAGGGGTCCGTGTTCACGGGCTCCCTGGAGCTAGGCAGGAGGACGCAGGAATACGGAAGGATTCCGAGGACGACGACCGACGATCCAGGGCGCGCAGCAAGTTTATCGGCAGCCTGCGGTTGACCGGCGCGGCCCGGGGCGTAATTTTCGGGCCGTGCGTGCCCTTCGCGTCCTGCAGCAAAGAGACGAGGCCATCCGCGCGCGCGTCGCGCGGGACGTCGAAGACCGCCTCGGCGAGGGCAACCTCGAATCGCTCGCCCTCGCGGCCCACGCGGCGATGGAGCGGGAGACCACGCGCGCCCAAGGCACGGGCGCCCGCGCCCCGGCCTGCTCGGCCGGTTGCTCGTATTGCTGTCACGTGCACGCGCACGCGACCCTCCCCGAGATCCTCGCCGTCGCCGCGTGGCTCCGTCGCTCGCTCGCCCCGGAGGCGCTCTTCGCGCTGAAGGAACGGCTCGCACGGCACGTGGCGGACGTCGAGCCGCTCTCCGACGAAGAGCGCTGGGCCGCGCGGATCCCCTGCGCGCTGCTCGACGAACGCGGCTACTGCTCGGTGCACGAGGCGCGGCCGCTGCGCTGTCGGGCCTTTCATTCCTGCTCGGCCGACGATTGTCGCGACGCCTTCGAGGGCCGCACGGACGCGCTGCCTCCCCGCGCGGCGCTCCTCGCGCGCGCCGCGGACGCCGTCGAGGCGGGCTACGATCGTGCGCTCCTCGCCGCCGGAATTGACGCTTCGGGTCATCGGCTGGAGGTCGGGCTCCTCCGCGCGCTCGAACGTACGGCGCCGTAATTCTGGAGAGGCCCGAGATCCGGCGATCGCAAACGCAGAGAACCGTGGCATTCTCCGGCGCATGCGCACTCTGCTAGCTCTCTTTCTCCTCCCATGTTTCGTGATCCCCTTCGCTTGCTCGGCCAGTGGCGATCACACCTCCACGAGCGCCGGCGGCACCGCCGGGGCCGGCGGCAGCGACGGCACCGGCTGCGGCCAATGCTTCGGGGCCGTTTTCACGCCCTGCAATTCCGACGGCACCCCCGGCGCGCCGATCACGTGTCCGAGCGGCGTGTGCGCGCCGAACGTGGGCTGCGTCGAATGCCAGCCCGGCTCCCTCACCTGCGTGGGGAACGAGGTGCGCCGCTGCTCCGAGGACGGCAAGGACGCGAGCGAGGTCGTCGAGGTCTGCGACGCCGCCGCGGGGTTCGGTTGTTCCAATGGGAAATGCACCGGCGCTTGTGACGTCGCCGCCGATCAGCCCTCCAACGTGGGTTGCGAGTTCTGGGCCGTCGATCTCGATCAACAGGACGGCTTGAACGATCCGGCGAGCGCGCCCTGGGGCGTCGTCCTCTCGAATACCGGCGAGGCCGTGGCGAAGGTCGTGATCGAGCAGAATGACGCGCCGCTCGGAATGCCCGCGACGCCGAAGCTCGTGCTCGCGGTCGACGTGCAGCCCGGCGAGCTCTTCACGGCGAAGCTGCCGACGCGCGAGCTCGATTGCGGCGTCAAGCCGAACGATTACCTCTCCCCCGGCACGTGTTTGTCCTCGAACGCGTTCCGCATCACCTCGTCCACGCCGATCGTCGTGTATCAGTTCAACGTCTTCGAGAATGCGTACTCGAACGACGCGTCGCTCCTCTTGCCCACGACCGGCCTCGGCAAGATCTACCGCATCATCAACTGGCCGGCCGGGCACCCGGTCCCGCTCGATTTCCCGGGCATCGGCAAGATCATCGATCGCTCGTACGTGACCGTCATCGGCACGAAGCCGAACACCGTCGTCACGGTCAAGCCGAGCTGGCGCATCAAGGGCAACCCGCCGATCGCGGCGACGATGCCCGGCGGCGAGATCAAGGTCACGCTCAATCCCTTCGACGTCTTGAACCTGGAGACCGACGACGCCACGTTCCAGGACGACCCGAAAACGGTGGCCGATCTCTCGTCCACGATCGTCACGTCGACACTCCCGGTCGCCGTCTTCTCGGGCGTCGAGACCACGAGTGCGCCCGGCGGCGTCGTCGAGATCCCGACGTACGGGGGCTGGACGAGCGATAGCACCTGCTGCCTCGATCACCTCGAAGAGCAGATGTTCCCCGTCGAATCGATCGGCTCGCGTTATGTGATCACGCGCAGCCCCGTGCGCTCCACGTCGGGCTACCGCGAGCCCGACATCATTCGATTCCTCGGCGTCGCCGAGGACGCGACCGTCACGACGAACCTGCCCGCGCCCTTCGATTCGTTCGTGCTCCAAGCGGGCGAGGTGAAGACGACGTGGGCGCAGGACAATTTCGTGGTCGGCGCGACGAAGCCGGTCATGGTGGGGCAGCTCCAGGTCTCGAACGGGTACGTCGACGGCCCCGCGATCGGCGATCCTTCGCTCACCGTTTTCCCGCCGATCGAGCAGTTCCGCACCGAATACGTCATTCCGACGCCGTCCTCGTGGACGCAGAACTGGGTCGTGATCGCGGCCGAGGTCGGCTCGGAGATCATGCTCGACGGCTTCACGACGAACCTCTGCCAGATCGAGCCCGCGGGCATGGTCGAGGGCAAGGCGTACCATTCTCGCAAATGCCCGCTGGAGCCCGGCGTGCACAAGCTCACCGGGGACAAACCTTTCGGGATCATCGGGTACGGCTACGGGAGCGCGGGCTCGTACGCGTTCGCGGGCGGCGCGGACGTGAAGCGCGTGTACGAGCCGCCTCCGCTCAAGTGAGAGGAATCCCTGCGCGCCCGCGAGGAAGCTGATATCCTCGCCCTCCATGGGACGAGACGACGGTCGCGCGGGGTATCGACGACGGACCAAGGCCACGCTGGAAAAGGGCGCGTGGCTCTCGATTGCGCTCTCCGAGCTCGCCTGCAGCCCCGCGCCCGCCCCCGCGCCCGTATCCTCCGTCCCTACCCACGCCGCCGCGCCCGCGGCGACCGCGTCCGCGCCCGTGTGGACCAGCCCAAATCAGGGTGAAGAGGAGATCCTGCAAAAATTCGCGCCCTACGCGGTCACGGACGGCTCGCTCGCGCGCCGGGTGCTCTACACGTGGACGACGCGCGAGCAGATCGCGGCTCTCGAAAAAGACCGCGTGCTCCTCACGCGCACCGAATCGCCCGAGCATGGCGCGTCGTATTTCGATCAAATGCTCCACGCCCGCGCCGTCGCCAAGGATCCGCTCGCGGAGGTACTCCGCACGACGCCGTTCGCCCGCGCGCGATATGCTTGGACCGCGCCCTGGGCGACGACGTTTGGCCTCGGCGGCGAATCCTACGGCGATCGGCTCCTTCGGGTCACGCTGAAGCAAGACGCGTGGATTGCCGTGCTCATGACCTCGAAGAAGAACCTCGAAGTCAGGGATCTCGCGGGCAAACCGGTGCCGATCGCCGACGCGGTCGCCCACCCCGAGCGCATCGCGGCGGTGTATTTCGCGCACGACACGCCGGTGACGGGCTATGCCGCGTCGATGGCCGGACCGGAGGAGCGCGTCGGCTATCGCGAGTACGTGCTCTGCAACGAGTCGATGATCGAGTCGTGGTCGATCCGGACGCCCGAGATCCGGAAGGAGCTGCTCGATGGCGCGGCGGCGCTGCGCGCGCTCGCCCGGTTCGTTTTCCTGCACCCGCCGGAGCGGAGATTCACGGGCATCCGGTGGAATGTGCAGGTGGTGAAAGAGACGTTTCCCCGGGCCGAGCCGGTGCCGACGCTCCTTGGTATGTACGAAGCGTCGCTCGCCTTTCCCTTCGGATCGTACGAACCGGACTCCAATGCTCTGAACGCGGTGGCCGCCCGGGTCGACGAATACGAGGAGAAGCAAAAAGGCCCGCCGCTCACGCACACGCCAACGGCGAAATTCCCGCCTCCGTCTGAAAGAAAGCCGTCGCGGCCGCCGCGGATCGTACCGTGGTACGAGAGGCATTGACGAGGGCCCATGCCCCGGATCGGAAAAGCCGAGGCGCTCGCGCGCGTCGAAGCGGAGCGGGCGCGTTTGCCCGCGTCGTACGAGGGGTGCGCGATGTGCGCGCTCGCAAGGGGGTTTCCCGCGGATACCGTGCAGCTCGCTGAAAGCCCGCGCGCGGTGGCCGTGCTGGATCGATTCGCGGCGCGGCGTGGCCACGTGCTCGTGGTGCTGCGGCGTCACGTGGAGTCGATCGCGGCCTTGTCGTGGGACGAATACGCCGAGGTGCAAAAGCTCGCGTGGGAAACGACGCGCGCGCTGGAGCGCGTGCTTTCACCGCGCCGGACCTTCGTGGCAGCGCTCGGCGCGGCGACGGCGCGGGTGAATTCGTTCCCGCATCATCACGTGCACGTGATTCCGATCGACGCGGAGGACACGCAGGACAGGCCCGCGCAGGTGCTCACCTGGGAGTTTGGTGTCTACGTGTACGAGGAGGGGGAGGCGAAGGCGCTCGGGGAGGCGCTCAGGGCGAGCTGGCCGGCGAGGGAATGAGGGGGCGGTCGTGCAAGACCGCCCCCAAGGGCCCCATCAATGCACCCGCATCCCGGGTTTCGCCCCGCTATCGGCCGACAGGACGAACACGTTCTCCCCGTCGCCCGCCGCGAGCACCATGCCTTCGCTCATCCCGAACTTCATCTGCCGCGGCGCCAGGTTCGCGCACACGATCACGAGTCGGCCGAGGAGAGCCTTCGGATCGTAATACGCCTTGATCCCCGCGAACACCGTCCGCGTCGTGTCGCCGCCGAGCGAGACCGTGAGCTTGAGGAGCTTCTTCGCCCCCGGCACGCCCTCGGCCGCGATGATCCGCGCGACGCGCATGTCGACCTTCGTGAAATCGTCGATCGAACACTGCGGCGCGAGGGGCTCCTTGGCGAGCGCGTCGCCCGCATCGTCCCACGTCGTCGGGGCCGCTTCCCCCGCGCTCGCCTCCGGGGCCGCCGCGGCCTTCGGCGCCTCGCCCGGCTCGCCCGCGCGGCTCGCTTCGAGCATCTTCTGCACGGCATCCATCTCCATTCGCTTCATCAAATGCTGGTACGGCGCGACGGGCGTGCCCACGAGCGGCTTCTGCGCGAGATCGAACCGATCCATTGCGCAATTCAGGAGCACGCCCGACTCCGCCGCGAGCTTCGGCAGGACGGGCGCCAGGTAAAGCACGATCTGCCGGTACAGGTTCAGCGCGACCGTGCACGCATTCTGCACCTCCTGCTCCTTACCCGGCTGCTTGGCGAGCGCCCACGGGGCCACGCGATCCACGTATTCGTTCGCCCGGTCCGCGAGACCCACGATGATCCGGGTCGCCCGCGCGAAATCGAATGCCGCGTACGCCTCGCCGATCTCCGCGCCCGCCTTCGCCGCCGCCTCGAAGAGCCCGCCGTCATCCGGATAGCTCGCGGAAAGGCCCGTCTTCGCCACGAAACGCGACGAACGGCTCGCGAGGTTCACGATCTTGTTCACGAGCTCCGCGTTCACCTTCTGCACGAACTCGTCGACGTTGAGATCAAAATCCTCGACGCGCGCGCCGAGCTTGCTCGCGTAGTAATAACGGAGGTACGCGGGGTCGAGATGGTCGAGGTACGTCCGCGCCATGACGAACGTGCCCTTCGTCTTCGCCATCTTCTCGCCATTCACCGTCAAGAACCCGTGCACCTGCACCCGGGAAGGCAGCGAATAGCCCGCGCTCTTCAGCATCGAGGGCCAGAACAGCGTGTGGAAATAAACGATGTCCTTGCCGATGACGTGCACGATCTCCGTCTTGTCCGAGCGCCACCAGTCCTCCATGCGCTCGCCGTGCTTGTCGCACCACTCGCGTGTCGAGCCGATGTATCCGATCGGCGCGTCGAACCAGACGTACCAGTAATGCCCCGGCGCGTCGGGGATCTCGAAGCCGAAGTAAGGCGCGGGGCGCGAGATGTCCCAGTCGCGCAAGGGCTCCGCGAGGAAATGGCCCGCGAGGTAGTTCGAGATCTCCTTCGGCATGCGGCCCTCGACCGCCGTCCATTCGGCGAGGAAGGCGTGGTCGGGCTCGAGCGAGATGAACAGGTGCTCGGCGCTCTTGAGCTCCGGCCGCGCGCCGGAGAGCGTGCTCTTCGGGTCCACGAGCTCGGTCGCGCTGTACGTCGAGCCGCACTTGTCGCAGTTGTCGCCGTACTGATCGGGCGCGCCGCAGCGCGGGCACGTGCCCTTGACGAACCGGTCCGCGAGGAACGTGCCCGCCTGCGGGTCGAAGAGCTGCGTCACGTCACGCTTCGCGACCCGCCCGTTCTTCTGCAGCGAGGCCCAGATCTCGTTGCAGACCTCGCGCGTCGCGGCCGAGTTCGTGCTGCCGAAGTGATCGAACTGGATCATGAAGTCGGCGAAGTCGCGCTGATGCGCGGCGCTCATGTCCGCGATCACCGCCTCCTCCGAGCGCCCCTCCTTGCGCGCGCGGATCATGATCGACGTGCCGTGCGTGTCGTCCGCGCAGATGTAGATGGCGCGGCGCCCGGTCATGCGCTGGTACCGCGCGAAGATGTCCGTCTGCGTGTACTCGAGCAGGTGGCCGAGGTGAATGTGGCCGTTGGCGTAAGGGAGCGCGCTGGTGATCAGCAAGGGCTTCATGGCGGGCGCAATGTGCACCATCGCGGCGGCAAATGCCAAGCCCCGACCCGCGAACGTGCGAGTTCGTCCGTCCGCGTCAGAGGTTCAGAGGTACAGGCTCGTGCGCGCGGCTCGCCCCTCGTCGAGTAGCTCCGCGATCCGCGCCTTCACGGCTTCCACCTTCGGGATCACCTCGGCGTCCTCCTCGTTGCCCGTGCCCTCGAACCACATCGGCTCGCCGAACCAGATCGAGCAGCGCGCCGGCAAAGGCAGGGGCAGGACCGTCGGCGTGATCGGGAAGTACGGTATGTTGAGGGCACGAGCGAGCGGCTTGATGTCGAAGAACGCCGGGCACGCTTCCTCGCCGCCGACGAACGCGAACGGCGTGATGGGAGAGCGCGTCTTCATCGCCAGGCGCACGAAGCCCGTGCCGAAGTCGACGAGCTTGTACCGATCCTTCCAGAGCTTGCCGCTGCCACGCACGCCCTCCGGGAAGACCATGATGAGCTCGTCGTCTTCGAGCAGGCGCTCGCAATTCTCGGGCAGGCCTGTGACCTGGCCGGCCCGCGTCAGCCACACGTTCACGAGCGGCAAGCGCTGGAAGACCTTCTCGATCATCGCCTTCACCGCCCGCGGCGGGCGCGCGTCGAGCATCATCGCGGTCGCCACCATCATGCCGTCGTAAGCGAGCTGCGACGAGTGGTTGCCGATGAGCAGGCCCCGTCCCTCGGGCACGTGATCGATTCCGTGGACCTCGACCCGGAAATAATGCCGGTAAAACCAGGCCGCGACGTAGAGCGTGCGCTTCGCCGCCGCCGTGGAGAAGCCCCATTTGTCGTACCCGAGCGCGTTCACGGCAGGCGAGACCGCGTCCACGATCTCCGAAAGCTCCCGGGGAATCCGTCGATCCAGCTCCTCGAACAGGCCATCCAGTGCGGTCATCGTGCGTGCCACCTTCCGACGTCAAAGATAACTGAGAAATGCGAGATCTCGCCGCCTTCGCTTGAGCTCCGCGAACCAGCGGCAGAGCGGGTAGAGCGCCGCCACCACGACGAGCGTGGTTCCGTAGACGAAGGGCAAACCATGCTGGGCCTTCGCGGGCAAACCCATGTGTTGCCAGGTGAAGACCTCGTCGCCGTGGATCGCGTAGTGCAGGATCGCGGCGGAGGCATGGGCCAGGAAGAGGTGGAGGATGTAATAAAACAGCGGCGCCCGGCCGAACACGAGCAGGATCCTCTTGCCCGGGAGCTCGCGGCCCTCGAGCGCGCCGAGCGCGACGAGCGCGGGCCCGAGTGTCATGAGCAGGTACGAGAGCGACGGCGGGTACTTGCGGCAATTGAGGAACGAGAGCGTCGTTGCGAGGGCGCTGCCCTGCGAGGTCCAGGGCAAAGGATCGCCGTAGACGTTGAGCCCCCGGACAACCACGAACGAAAGCGTGAGCGCCGCGCCGAGCTTGTAGAGCCACGCGCGGCGCTCGCCCGGCGCCGCCTCGAAGAGCGCACCGAGGCCATATCCCGCGGCCATGACGCCGATCCACGGCACGAGCGGGTACGCGATGAACACGTAGTGACCCGGCACGGGCTCGAAAGGTCTGGACGTGTGGAGGATCGACCAGACGACGTCGAGCGCGCTGCCTTTGGCGAAGGAGACGCCGTCGAGGAGGTTGTGCCCGGCGATCATGGCGACGCCGATCGCCGCGACCACACGCACGGGCAGGTGCACGAGGCCGGCGAGCGCGATCATGCTCCAGCCGATCGCCCAGATCACCTGGAGCGGCGTGACGTGGTAGCCGAGGTCGAAGGTCCAGCCGATCCGGATCACCGTGATTTCCAGGAGAACGAGCCAAGCGCCCCGCGTGAGGAGAAACCAGGAGAGCTCGCTCCGGCTCTTGCCACGCGCGGCCTGCAAGTACGCGCTCGTGCCCGCGAGCAGGACGAAGACGGGGGCACAAAAGTGCGTGATCCACCGCGTGAAGAAGAGCGCAGCGCTGGTCTTCGTGAGGTCGATGCGAAAGTCGACCTGCGGGCCCACGAAGTCCCGCACGTGGTCGATCGCCATCAGGATCATGACGAGGCCCCGGAGGACGTCGACCGCGTCGTTCCGCGCCTTTTCAACGGGTTTTGTGGGGTTTTCGGCCGCGCTCGCGCCGTCTACTTCAAGAGACAGGGACGTCACTGGCGCGAGCTTACCAGGGATCCGCGCGAAGGCGGATCACTGGATGCGGAACCGATCGCCGTGGCGGCCGTTGTCGTCGCGCCGGTCGAACACGGTGAACGGGTTGAACCGATTGCCGATGCGCTCGCTGTAGCGGCCCTCGAGCCGCACCATCACGCCGTTCGTCGCGTCCCTCAGCGTGACGTCGTCGTACGTGACGCGGACGAGCACCGGGAAACGATCACGGCCGCAGAAGACGGCCGGATCCGGGGCCTCGAGGGCGATCGAGCCAGTGATGCGGCCCTCGCGATCCGCGCGGAGCGAGATCCGCTCGGCGACGTTCTCGCGCAGGATGCGTCGGTCGCCCTGGCCCCCCGTGACGACGCCGGCCCGGGTCGCGCAGCGATACACGGCCCGGACCTCGGCCCGGAGGTGAATCTCGACGGCCTCCCTTCGCGCCAGGCCAAACTCGCGAAAATCGACGTCGAGTTCGCCCTTGCGATTGATGTCGACCGTGAGGTTCCGGAACACGGGATTCCGTTCGCGTCGCTGGGCCTCCGCGGGTGATGCCGCGAGGAGCGGCGCGGCCGCGAGCGCGGCGAGCATGACGATTCGAATCGTTCGTCCCATGGCGCATTCCTCCTTGCACGCGCGACTCCCGCGCGGCGGGTCTCGACGGACGAAAGCAGGCACGCGCCCGCTTCGTCGCCCCCTTCCCATGAGACCGCCCGCGCGGGAGCGGAAGCGCTCGCCCGGCACGGAGCTGTTACGTGGAGGACTTTTTCTCCCGTCCCCACGACAGTTCCCGTGTTCATGAGCGAGCGCGAGCGTGCTCCGCTCGACAAGCCATTGGCTTTGCCGAAGGATAACCGTGGTGGTTGTATGTGCTCCAACGTAATCGAGGCGCCTGTACGGAAGGGGCGGAGAAGACCACCACGGAGCGAAAACCCACGGAGGCCAACATGAATCGGATCTCGAAGTTTTTCGCGCTGCTCGGGCTCGCGGCGTCGATCGCGTTTGTCGGGACGGGTTGTGTCGCCGGCATCGAGGATCCCGAGGCCGAGCTGGCGATCGCCGACGAGAGCGCGGATCTCGAGACGCTTGGTGCCGACGACGTGAACGAGGCGACGGCGGAGAACCAAGCGGCGCTTTCGTCGCAATCGACCGGCGGCTTCTTCATGTCCATCCTCGGCGCAAGCAGCGGGCGGGGTTCCGGCCCTTCTCGCCGCGGGGGCAGTTCCGCAAGCTTCGCCGGCGTCAGCGGACGCTTCGACGTCGGCGGCGCGCGCGATGGTCGCCCGTAACGACGCACGTCTTCGCGCCATCGGCCCGAGACGGGTGAGACGATGCGGGGCCGATCGACTCCTGGGAGCCCGATCGCGCCCGTACGCACGGGCAGGCAGAGCGCTCACCGAGCCCTGATCACATTCCCATAAAGAAGCCTCGGAGGACGGCCGCAGTATCCGCCCGGCACGGGGGAGGGCCTGCGACGTGGTCGATTTGCCCCGTCCTTGGCAGAACTTCCAATGTTTATCAGCGAGCGCGTGGCCGCCCCGCTCGACGAGGGGTCGCCCGGGCCAAAGAGAAAGCGCGGTGGTCAGATGTGCTCCGGTGAGCGCGGCTCGCCGTGATTGCCGTTGCGTGGACGACCATCGACGAACGGAACCATTTGGGGAGGCCAACAATGAATCAGTTCTCGAAGTTTTTCGCGCTGCTCGGTCTGTCCGCGTCCGTGGCGCTCGTGGGCGCCGGCTGCGCGGCCGAGGTCGAGGATCCCGCGTCCGAGCTGGCCCTCGCGGACGAGGCGAACGACAGCGCGGAGCTCGCCGTGAGCGCGGACGAGACCACGGCCGAGAGCGAAGACGCGCTTTCGGCGGGGGGTCCCGGCTGCGGCTGGGGCGGGGGCGCCTGCGGCGGCGGCGGCGCCATCGTCGGCCCCTACGGCGGCGGCGCCATCGTCGGCCCGGGCGGCGGTGCCGCCATCGTCGGTCCCTACGGCGGCGGCGCCATCGTCGGCCCGGGCGGCGGCGCCATCGTCGGCGGCCCCGGCGCCTGCGGATACGGGCGCGGATTCGACTGTCTCGTCGGCGGCCGTCACTTCATCCGCGGCCCGTACTACGGGCCTTGCGGCGGCTACGGGCGCGGATACTGCGGCTACGGGCACGCAGGCTGGGCGTACGGCCAAGGCCGGTTCTAGGGATGCACGACCGCGCCCCCTCGATTCGAAGCAAAACGTGAACGTGAGCCCGATCGGCCCCCGGGAGCCGGTCGGGTTCGCTTGTTTGTACGAGCGAAGGAAAAACCCCCGTTATCGCCAGCCGTCGATGGACACCACGCGACCGAGCGCGAGGACACGCAGCGCGTTCGGGTGGGATTCGTATTGATCCTGCTGGGCGTGGGCCTCGGCGAGCAGGCGCGCCTTCATCCTGAGCATGAGCGGCAGCTTCATCGCCAGGGTTTGCGGCAGGTACACGGGGACGGTCGTATTTTCGCCTGCGGGGACGCAGAGCGCCCGGATCTGCTCGTCGCCGAAGACGGTGCGCTTCTGGTATTTGCGTTGTTCGAGGAGCACACGCTCGATGTGGGCGTCGAGCTGGCTCACCGTGACGCTGCGCTTCGATTGGCGGAGCGCGTCGCGGAGCTCGCTCGTGACGGCCTCGACATTGGAAGGCGCCTGGAGCAGGGGCGTTTTGAGCACCTCGTTCGCCGCTTCGAGCGCGTCCTTGAGTTTCTTGTTGTCCTCGGTCACGAGCGGGGTGATCGCGGCGACCGCGGCCTTGAGGTGCTCGACCTCGTCGAACGGAAAGCGGAGCTCGCCCGTGAGCATGACGACGGGCGGCGTGAAGCGGCCGGTCTCGCTGATCGATTCGAGCATCGCCCGCTGAATGCCCCGTCCGTCCGTGGGCGTGGCGCGCGTGAGGACGCCGAAGGTGTCGTGCCGATCGCGCGAGGCATTCGGATCGTCGGTGGGGAGGTCGTGCTTGGGATCGAGCGGCTCGAATTCGAGCTCGTCCACGATGGACGGGAACGCGGCGCGAATGCGGGCGACGCCTTGTGGATCGAACCAGAGGAGATCCACGACCTCGGGGCCGAGCCGACGCGAGGGGCGCGCCGGCGGGACGCGGGGGCGCGTGTCGTCCGGGGCGGCGGTGGTGGTGGTGACGGGCGCCGCGACGGGCGTATGCGTGGGCGCGCCAATGACGTTCGTCGAGGCGGAAGCCGCCCAGGGGCTGGTTTCGCGCGGCGGCGACGCGGGAGGCGTCGCGACGTCGAGGGGTTCGCGGCGAGGAACCTCGGCCGGAGGCACGGGCGTCGTCTGCGGGGCCGTGAAGGCCTGCGCGGCCACGACGGCGGCCGGTGGGACCATCGGAGGCGCGACGGGAGGCGCGACAGGCGGCGCGACGGGAGGCGCGACAGGCGGCGCGACGGGCGGCGCGGGCGCCGCGGGGATCGCCGGCACGGGCGGCATCGGGGGGACGACCGGCGCGGCCGCGGGCGGCTGCGAGCCCGGGAAAGGCAGCGGCGCGCGGGGAGGTTGTGTCGGGACGCGGGGCGCCGCGGAGGCGGGCGCGGGCGCGACCGGGGGCGCGACCGGGGGCGGCGCGGACGCACCGCCGCGGGCTCGGCCACGCGCGAGCCACGCCGGGAGCACGCCCTCGGCGCGCGCGAGCTCCTCGGTGGAGAGGACCTCCGTCTCGACGGACTCTTCCTCGAAGATGTGCTGTTCGGCGGGACGAACCGGCTTCGGCGGCGCGGGCTGCGCGGCCTTCGCGGCGGGAGGCGGCGCGGCGGGCACAGGCGGGGCGGGCTGCGCGGCCGGGGTGGGCGCGGACGTCTTTTGCGGGGCGAGCGCGCGGATCAACATCTGCACGTCGTCCCAGCCGAGCTTCTGCCGGGTGTTGCCCATCGCGACGAGGACGCGCCCGCGCTCGTCACGCGAGAGCATCGGCATCTGGCCGCGCCAGGTCACGGTGCAGAGGGCGCGATCCGTATCGATCCAGAGCGCGTCGCCGACGAGATTGAGCTCCTGCGCCCCGCCGCGCGGGCGTTCGACGAATGCCTGCGGGCGCAGGCCCGGCAGGCGTGTCGTGAGGCGCGGATGATCGGGGTGGAGGTGCTCGAGGACGATCTCGAGATCGGGCGTGATCTCGGGGAGGCGCTGATCGGCGGGCGCGGCGTTGAAGTACTCGATCTCGATGTCGTCGGGCAGCGGCCGCGTGTGCCATTCGGCGTGGGAAAAACTCCCGCGGTGGCGGCGGAGGCGGGTTTCGCGTTGCGGCCACCCGGCCGCGATGGGCCCGAAGCCCACGGGCGAGCCGTCGTCTTTCAGCGTGTGTTGCCGGCGCGCCGGGTGCAGGTTCGGCAGGGGTCCGGGCGCGACGGGGATGCCGACCGGGTTCATGGTCCCGGGCCCGCCCTGCGCGCGCTCGTAGCGCAGCGGCATGTGGGTGAACGCGGGGCCGTCGGTGATCTGCGCCTCGCCGGACCAGGTGCGGTCGGCGTGGACCTCGATGGCCTTGTCGAGCGAGCCCACGACCATGCGGGCGAGGAGCGAGCGGCAAGGCTTGTGATGCGCGGCGAACGCGTGCCCGACGAGCGTGACGTCCGCGCCTTTGCGGAAAGGAACGAGGTCGCTCGGCGAGTAAACGCTGCGCCGGGGATCATCGTCCCAGTGGTTGTCGGCGTCGTTGATCGGCTCCTGGCCCGACGAGAGCCGGAGCTCGCCCGGGACCAGCTCGAACGTGGCCTTGCAGACGACGGTGAGCACCCACTCGCGGCTCTGCCTTTGCCAAGGAAGAGAGGCCACGTAGAACGGGCCGAGCGCGACAACCTCCATCCGGCCGACAGTACCACAACGGACGGAAGGGGTGAGGACGAAGGGCGTGGCCGGTCAACGCGCCGCGTTCGGCTTCGCCTCGGCCTCCGCGAGCGCCGCGCCCCGCTCCCGCGCGAGCAGCGGGTTCTCACGGAGCGCGGATTCGAAGAGGGCCCTGGCCTCGCCCCTTCCATGGGTCGCAGCCTCCTCGTCGCCCGACGCACGCGCCTGCGCGAGCCGGAGCGCGCCTTTTGTCGCGAGCGCCGTCGCCATGCGAGGGTTTCGGGCGAGCGCGGCGTCGCAAAGGGCGATTCCGCTCGCGAGATCTCGATCGGCGGGCTGATTTCGCGCGGCGAGCCAGCCCGCGCGTAGCTCGTGAAGCTCGGCGAGCGTCTGGTAGAGGTGCGGATCGGCGCGCTCTTCTGCGAGGAGGCGCCGGAGTGGCTCGATTGCATCCTCGAATGCAGCCGCGTCTGCCCGGCCCTTCGAGACGGCCCAGCGCAGGTCGAGGCGTTTTACGCGCGCCTCGTTCAGGCGAGCGTCCGCGTCCCAAGGCGCCGCCGCGACCAGCGCGCGAAACGACGCGCGTGCCGTTCCGAGCGCCGCCGTCGGATCTTTCCCTTGCCCGACGAGCCACGACGCCTCCGTCATGGCGAGCAATCCCTGGATCTCGCGACTCGCGGACGGAGGCCCGAGCCGCTCCATTTCCCGGACGAACCCCGCCGCGCGCTCGAGCGAAGGGCGCGGATCCCGGCCCGCGCCTTCGGCGTGCGTCGCCTCGATCCAGAGCGCCCACGCCGAGAGGTTCGCCGAGTCGAGGGCGTTCGTCTCGTGGACGGCGGCCGCCGACGCGAGCGCGCTTGCCACGGCGCTCTCCGGCGAACGGCCTTGCCACGCGAGATATTGTGCGCGCCGGAAAAACGCGAGGGCCTTGTTGATGGCCGGGTACGTGAAGCTCGGATCCCGCGCGATGGCCTCGTCACAACGCGCGACGGCGCGCTCGACCGAGGCGCCCGGATCGACGCCGCGTGAGGCCTCGATCCGGGCCCGCTCCGCATAGGAAGAACAAACCTCGTTGTAGGGCCAGAGGAAGCCCGGATCGAGCCGGATGGCCTCCTCGTACGCGGCGACGGCGCGGCCCATGGCTTCCCGCGCGTCGAGCCCTCGACTCATCAGATAAAGAAACTTCGTCCTGTGGGCAGCGCCCACGAGGTAATGCGCCATGGCGTCGTCCGCCCGGACCCGCGCGGCGTCCTCGGCGCGCGTGATCGCCTCCCGGATGATCGGCTCCGGCTCCGTCGTCTCCGGTCCGTGTACGGTGCGGAATGCAAAGATGCTGTGCAGGAGCGCCATCTCGAGCCGCGCCGACGAACGCTGCGCGTCGGCCGCGATGGCCCGATCGCAGGCACGCCTCGCTTTCTCGAAGCTCGGGCGGAGCAATGCGGGCCGCGCGTCCGACGCGAGGACGACCTGGATCCAGAGCTCGCATTCGGCCTCGTGGATGGCCGGATCACTCCGCGCGATCTCGGCCGCCGCCGCGTACGCCGCCGCCGCCGGCTCGAAGGCCAGCATCATCCTGTCGAGATCAAACGCCGCGTCGCGCCGGAATCGACTGCCCTCCGCGAAGAGCGCGTCCCCTTCGAGCTTCTTTGCCTCGTGCAGCCAAGGTGATTGCCGGAACGCCTCGCGCGCCTTTTCGAGCGCGACGTCGTTTTTGCCCTCGTGGAGCGCGATGAGCCCCTCCACGAATGCCGGCGACTCGAACCGCGCCCCGAGCGACGCGCGCAGGTGCGCGAGCGCAGGTTCCTTGTATTCGGCGGCGAGGGACGCAATCCTCGCATCCCTGCGCTCGTGGTCCTGGATCCTCTTCGTCTCCTCGAGCGCCTTTTGATGCAGCTCCACGAGCGCGAGCCCCATCGCATACCAGAGCGCCGGCTGGGTGTATCCCGCGTCGTACGCGTGGCGCAAATGAGAAAGCGCCTCTTCGGGCTCGTGGAGCGCGAGAAACCCTCGCCCGAGCGCATCATGCCCCGGCCCCTCCGCGGCGGGACCGAGCAAGGTCATTCGCCGCTCGATGCCTCGCAGCCGCTGCCGCACGATGTCCCGCTCGCGCTCGATGTCGTGCAGCGGCATCACCTGCGCGTGCCGCAGGAAGAGCTCCATCTCCTTTACGTCCTCGCCGAGCTCCCGCGCGATCGCGGTCCTTTCGGCCGCGGCGCGCCGCTCCCCGAACCAGAGGACGAGAAGGACCGCGGCCGTCACGACGAGCGCCGCCCCGAGCGCGACGCGCGCCTTGTGCCTCCGCGCGGTCTTCCAGAGGACGTACCCAAGTGACGCCCGGCGCGCCTTCACGGGGACGCCGTCGAGGAAACGCGCGAGATCGTCGCCGAACGCCCGCGCGGATTCGTACCTGCGTCCCGGCTCCCGTTCGAGGCATTTCATCACGACGGCCTCGAGGTCCTCCGGCAGCTCGGGGCGGACCTTCCGGAGCGGCGTGGGTTCGTCGAGGAGCAGGCTTTGCAAGACCTCCATCAAGTTGCCCTCGAAGGGCGGCCGCCCCGCGAGCAAATCGTAGAGCGTGGCGCCGAGCGCATACACGTCCGTCCGCCGATCCAGCGCGTGCGGGTCGCCCTCCGCCTGCTCCGGCGCCATGTATCCGGGCGTCCCGGCGAACGAGCAGGTCGTGGATGGGCTCGCCTCGCGTATGTCCCGCGCGATGCCGAAATCGGTGATGTAAGGCTTGCAGGCCCCGTCTTCGCCCCGCTCGACCATGATGTTGTGGGGCTTCACGTCGCGATGGATGATCCCGAGCCGGTGCGCCACGTGGAGGGCCGCCGACACCTGGAGCATGACGCGGACCTTTTCTTCGAGCGTCATCCGGGCGCTCGCGACATCGAGCGGGTCGCCGTCGATGTATTGCATCACGATGTACGGCCTGTCGCCGAGGGCGGCCGCCTCGTACACCTTGCACGCATTCTCGTGCTCGAGCCTCGCCTGCGACCGCGCCTCGCGGAGGAGCTTTCGGTTCGTCTCCGCGTCCGACGCGTGCAGGAACTTGAGCGCCACGTCGCGCCCGAGCTGTTTGTCCCGCGCGCGATACACCGAGCCCATCCCACCACGGCCGAGGAGCACGAGGCCTTCGAATCGCGAGCGCAGCACGACCGGGACGCTCGGCGGCTCCGCGGGCAAAGTGCACGACGTGAGGACGTCCTCGGTCTCCACCATGGCGTTTCTCGCGGCGTTACAGGGGCAGGTGGAGATCGCAGAGCGCCGCCGCTTCGAGCGTCGTCTGGATCGCCGGTTTGCCATTGCAGGTGAAACGTCCGTCCGCCCCCGCGCAGGCGCTCGCCATGTCGTATCGGACCGTCATGCCGCACGTGTTCAGCAAGGAGCCGCAGAGCCGCGTCATCCAGGAGAGCTGGGTGAAGAGCCCGCAGGTCGAGAGCAGGTTGACGCGAGGCCACGCGTGATAGACGGGGGCCTGGTCAGGGCCGGGAATCCGGACTTGCCAGAGCGCCTCCGCAACGGCGAATCCGAGGTCGCCCGCGTTCTCCGTCCCGGCCACGCTGGGGCCCGAGAGAAAAATGGGCACGGAGAAGCCCAGGGGATTCAGGTGCGCGACGATGCACGTGAGCACGTCCTCCTGCGCCGATGTGTCGAGGCCGGCCGTGAGCCACGTGGAGGTGGTGCTCAGAATGCCCTCGCCCTGATAAACCTCATTTTCACGCGTGATTTTCGTCCCCGCGGGCAGGGCGCAGCGCGTCGCATAACGAAACACGTGCCGTCCGCCCCAGGTATCCAGGAGGCCCGTGGCTTCGATCGCGGGATTCACGGCGAATGGATCGGATGGATCGGCTGCGGGGAATGCGAGGGCGGAAAGGAGCTCCATGACATTGGCGTGATAGGCCGCCGGGCTCGCACCGTTGATGCCGCCCGAGCCCGCGGGGCCGCCCTGCAGTTCGAGCGTGGAGCTTTCCGTGAGCGCATCGACGTCGGGAGCCGCTTCGCCGCAGCCGATCGAGAAAAGGAAAGCGCCCAGGGCAAGTGCCCGCGCTCCTCGAACCAAGGACATGACCCCTCCCCTGCCTGGGCGCTCTTGCTGCCCCGGACGTCATGACAACGCAAATGTCTTCACGTTGATTCGTGTTTGCGGTGGCGGGGCGGCGTCGCCCGGCGCACCGCCACGTTATCGGAGCCTAGCTTCGTGACGGGAGGGGGCGCCATGAGAGATTGGTCCCCATGAGGCGTACGGAGCCCCCTTGCGGTCATCGAGGCGCGGCGGAAGCGCAGCGCTACGATGTGTAAAGAAACGCACAACGACTTATCGCGGGAGCGGAAGCGGAGGCAGAGGCGGCAGCGGGATAAGACAGGGCGCTGATATCGCCTCGTACGAGGTCGAGCGTGGACCGCGACGCCTTCAGGGTCGCGCGAGCCCTAGCTCGCGCAGGCGCCGCGCGAGTCCACGCGCGGAGACCTCGAGCCGCTCGGCCATGCGGCGGAGATCCCCGCCGAGCTCCTCCTGACATCGGACGATCTCGTCCATGTCCAGATCCCCAGCGGTGCGGAAGCCGGGAAACCGCTCGATGAGCAAGTACATCGATGCACGCGGGATCCCGAGCTGCTCCGCCGCCGAGGCCAGATCCCATCGGCTCGCGCGGAGCGCCTCCCGGAGCTCCGTCTCCGTCACGTCCGCCGGTTTGCGCCTTCCGCCCATGCGCCCCGCTGGCGCCGCCTCGTTAACCTCGATCCGCTCTCTTGGAAGCGTCGCGTCCCGCATGCTCGCCGGCGCGCAGAGGTCACTCGGCGACGAGAGTTTTCCGAGCGCGCGCTCGATCGCCGGCGTGATCTCGACGCACGGCCGGCCCCGATTGCCGATGACGAGCTGCCGGACCACGTTGCGGAGCTGCCGCACGTTGCCCGGCCAATCGTACTCGGCGAGCCGCACCACGATATTCGGGGGAAGCCACAACTTCTCCCCCGGCGCGGGCGGCGCGAGGCGCTCCGATTCCCCGATCTCTTCAAGCTCTTCGCGGAGAAAATGGACGAAGAGGCGGCCCACGTCGTCGCGGCGCTCGCGCAGCGGCGGGATGCAGATCTCGTAGGCCGCGAGCCGATTGAGCAGCGCCGCGCGGAACGAGCCCGAGGCCACCTTGCCCTCCAGATCTGCATCCGTCGCGGCGATGATGCGGGCGTCCGACTTGCGACTCTGCGCGGCCCCCACGGTCTGCAGCTCGCCGGTCTCGAGCACGCGCAGGAGTGCCACCTGAAGCTCGACGGGCGCTTCGCCAATCTCGTCGAGAAAAAGCGTACCGCCGCGCGCTTGCTCGAAATACCCGACGCGGCGCCCGACCGATCCCGTATAAGCGCCCCGCTCGGCGCCGAACAGCTCGGCAATCGCGAGGGACGGCGCAATGGCGCCCAGGTTGACCGCGACGAAGGGTTTGTCGCGCCTGCGGCTTGCCTGGTGAATGGCGTGCGCGACGAGCTCCTTGCCGGTGCCCGTCTCGCCCCGGAGCAAGATCGGCAGCTCGAGATCGGCCACGCTGCGGATGTCCCAGAACACCCGACGGAGCCCCTCGCTCTCCCCGACGAGCGCGTGCCGCTCCGGATATGCGCTCGTGCCCGGGATGCCGTCGAGCGAGGCCAGTCGATGCAAGAGGAGCACGACGCGATGACCGAGATCGATCACGACGCCCCGTCGCAGGGAGAGATACACGTTGCCCGAGACCCGCTTGCCTCGCAGGGTGACCGAGGTCGTGCTTTCGCCGAGCTCGATCCGCACGCCCCCTTTCCCCACGGGGACGATACGTACGGGTTTTCGGCTCAAGTGTTCGTCGAAGAGCGGCGCGCCGCTCGCCTGCCCGGGAGGGGCGAACACAGGCTCGACGCGCGACACCGCGAAGGAGCCGCCCTCCCCGGTTTCCTCGAGGATCGCGCGCTCACCGACGCGCTCGAGATTCGGGTGGTAGAGGATCGTGAGCGCGAGCCTCGACCCGTCGGCACCGGACTCGGCCGCGGTGCCTTGACCCACGAGTGTGGTCTTCTCGACAGAACGGCTCGGTCCAAGCTGCATGCTCAAGGAATGGTAGGCCGGCACTCACGACATCCGCAAGTCCGACCTCGCTCCCACGCACGCGCCCTGCGTGCGGGTGCGCCGCGACAATCAAGATGGGTGCCAGCGATCCACGCGCTTCGTGGCCCACGAACACGTGGATTGCCACACCGACGCAGGTCTGTCGTCGTCGGCTGACGTCAGCGCGCCGCGGCTGACGTCAGCGCGCCGTGGCTGACGTCAGCCGCCCGGGGCGGAGGCGCAAGGGAGAACTCCTCGGTCGCGGGCGGATCGGCCGGGAGCGTTCTAAGCTCTCGGCATGCACTTCCGTTGCTACCGGATGCGTGTGATCTGCGAAGAATGCGGCTCGAGCTGCTCCGTCGACCAGCCCGCGCTCGGCGTGCGCTGCGTCGCCTGCGGGAGCGATCAGCGGCTCCCCGTCGACTATCTCCGCGAGCACGTCTTCGGACTCACGCTGAAGCAGGTGCTGCCGCTGGCTCCCGGCGAGGAGCGGCCCCTTCTCATGTTCGGCGCCGGCACCCAGTTCTTCGGCATGCTGAGCCTCCGCTCGCCCACCTGCAATGCGTGTGCGACGCCCACCGATCTCTCGCAGCTGCCTCTCGGTAGCACCGGACAGGCGCCCTGCAGGGGATGTGGGGCCATGATGGCCACCTATCCAGCGCCGGCGTGGCTTCGCTCGCTCGGACCACACGCGGAGCAGGTCTTCATCCCCCTGGTCGCCGAGACGCCCCGGTCCCTCCGACCCATCACGCTGGGTTGCCCCGAATGCGGCGCCAAGCTCAAGGTCGGCCCCGGCGATCGACGCATCTTGACGTGCGGCTATTGCGACACCGATGTCTTCCTGCCCGAGGAGGTATGGCGAACGTTTCATCCGGTGAGGAGACGCGCGTCCTTTTTCGTCTGGTTCGAGGAGTAATTTGCGCGAAATCGTTCGATATTGACGGGATAGCATCGATGATGCCATGCATCGAACGCGCTCCCGTCGAGACCCCTGGTCATGGCGCACCTCTCTCCCGCGATTCAGCACCTCCTCGCCCTTCCCGATGCCGAGCGCCGCCTCGGGCCCTTCTTGCTCGTCGAGCAGCTCGGGCGGGGCGGCTTCGCGCCGGTGTGGCTGGCGCGGGAGATCTACGGCGCGACCGAGCTACGCACGGCCGCGGTGAAGCTGTTCGCAATCGGCACCCGCTCGGACGCGAGCGCCTCCGCGGCCGCGCTTCGCCGGCAGATCCTCGAGGAGGCGCGCTCCCTCTGCCAGGTCGAGCACCCGAGCGTCGTGCGCTTCTATTCGCTGCCCATCGACGAAACGCGCGGCGTCATGGGCCTCGCGATGGAGTACGTCGCAGGGTCGCCTCTCGCGCAGCGGATCGCAGCCGAAGGGCGCTTGCCGGTGCCGGAGGTCATCGCCATCGGGATCGCCCTCGCCTCGGCCCTCGCCGCGGTCCACCGCGCCGGGCTGGTCCACCGCGACGTGAAGCCCGCGAACGTGATCGAAGCGGCCGGCGTCCACAAGCTCATCGATTTCGGGATTGCCGCAACCGATGAGCGGAGCGCGCCGCGGACTCGATTCGAGTCGGGTCCCGCAGAGCTCCCCAGCCTGCCGCCGGAGACCACGCGCCTTCGAGGCTCGGCTGAGGACATCACCCGCCCGCTCGAGCTCGGCGATGGCGCGCCCCTCGGCGCGCTCGAGCGATACGGAACGATCGGGTACATCGATCCGGTGGTCTTCGCGACCGGCGCGGGAGCGACGGCGGCGAGTGATCTGTACGCGCTCGGGGCGACGCTCTTCGAGTGCCTCACCGGGCGCCTTCCGGCACGTTCACCGGGTGGCCACGGCTTCTCGGACGCGGTGCTCGACGGCCGCCACCCCGCGCCGCCCGTCGGCGAGCTCGCGCCCGAGGTACCGGAGCCGCTCGCCCGCCTCGTCGACACCCTGCTCGCCCCGGAGCGGGCGGCGCGGCCTCGCTCGGCCGAGCAGACCGCGATCGAGCTTTTGCGGATCCAGGCCGAGCTCGCCGGCCCTTCGCGCGCGCTGCCCCCGGAGGACATCGGCCCGTTCCGCGGCCTCGGGCGCTTCGGAGAGAAGGACCGCGACGTCTATTTCGGCCGATCGAGTGAGATCGCCGCGACGATCGAATCCGTGCGCACGCGCGGACTCGTCGCGCTCGTGGGCCCCTCGGGCAGCGGGAAGAGCAGCCTCGCGCGAGCCGGGGTGCTGCCCCGGGTGGCCGAAGGCGCGCTCGGAGGCTGGCCGCGCGCATGGGACACCGTGATCACCGAGCCTGGCCACGATCCACGCGCGGCGATCGCCGCCGCGCTCAGCAGTTTCGTGCCATGCGCGGGCGCGCTCACGCCCGAGGCGCTCTCTCGGGCGCTCGTCACACGCGCTCGCGAGGCGGAGCGGGGCATCGTGCTCCTCGTCGATCAGCTCGACGAGCTCGTGACGCTCGCCGGAGGCCCGAGCCGAGCGTGGGCGATCGAGCTCCTCGGCCAGCTCGCCGAGCCGGCGCTGCCCGGGGTGCGGGTGATCGTCACCCTGCGGCGCGATTTGCTCGATCCGCTCCTCGCGCTCGCGGGGCTGGGCAAGGCGCTGATCCGCGGCTCGGTCCTGCTCGAACCGATGACGGAGAGTGCCTGGGCAGCGGTGATCGATCAGGGGCTTGGAGCGTACGGCTACGCGCTCGAGGACGAGGCGCTCCGGGAGGAGATCCTCGCCGACGTCCGCCGGATGAGCAGCGCGATGCCGCTCGTGCAGTTCGCGCTCACGGAGCTCTGGGATCGGCGGGATCGGGAGGCGATGCGAATCACGCGGGTAGGGGTCGCGGCGATCGGCGGGATCGCGGGCGCGCTCGAGCGGCATGCCGAGGCGACGCTCGCGGACCTCGGCGCGGAGGTTCGAGGGGCGGAGGCGGGCGCGCGGGCGCTTCTGCTCGCGCTGACGACGCCGCGGGGGACACGGGAGAACCGGAGCCGCCCCGAGCTCGAGCAGGCGGTGGGCCCCGGGGCGACGGAGGTGATCGCCGCCTTCGAGCAGGCGCGGCTCGTGGTCGCCAGCGCCGAAGGGCTGACGCTCGCGCACGAGGCGCTTCTCGCGCAGTGGGGGCGACTCCGGCGCTGGGTGGAGGAGGCGCGCGACGATCGGCTCCTCGCCGAGGAGCTCGAGCAGGACGCGACACGCTGGCGGGAGACCCCGGCGCTCGTTCCGCTGTGGAGCCGGCATCGCCTGGCTTTCGCGGAGGATGTGGTGCGGCGCGAGGCGGCGCGTCCCTCGGCGGACGCGCGGGCTTTCCTCGCTGCCGCGCGGCGGGCCGAACGACGAGCGCGGCTCGTGATCACGGGCGCGGCCCTCGCGGCGCTGGTGATGAGCGCGGGCGCGGGCGCGGCGTACGTGCGCGCCATCCGCGCCAAGGAAGCGGCGACGGAGCTGGCCCTTTCGGAGCAGACGAGAAGCCGGGAGCTGGCCGAGCAGCAAACGCGGGATCTGAGGGCGGCCCAGGACCGGATCGACAAGCTGATGGGCGAGCTCCGGGAGGCGCCGAGCCTGGCCAAGCTGCGCGAGCTGGAGCAACGGATGGTGGAGGCCAAGGCGCTGGGGGAGCCGCGCGAGAAGCCGATCGCGGCCGGGAGAGCGAGGCCGGCCGGGAGCGCGGAGACGTCCTTCGCGGCGCCGGCGAGCAGCGCGGCGCCCAGCGCGGCGCCGGCGGACACCGGGGCGGGAGAGGGGCTCACGGTGGAGACGGAGTGGGGCGCGGGCAAGAGCCGCTGATCGCATCGAGGGCCGAGGCTCTCCGCTCAGAAGGTATAGCGAGCCGAAAGGCTCGGCAGCACCACGAACAGCACCGGGCCGGCCAGGGTCTCGGGTCTGAAGGCGAAAAGGCCGTACCTCGGATCGGAGAACGTTCGATCTTCGGGCCACGCCGGGGGAGCGACGGCGAGCAGCATCATCGCCTCGACGCCCACCGCCAGCGAGAGGTGCTGCCCCACGCGCACGCCCACGCGCACCTCGGGATCGAGGTAGAGGAACCCGCCAAAGCTCGTCGCGCCGAACGGAGCAGCGGCGTTGCTCTCCGCGTCGTTCGCAGTCCACGACCGGACATCGCTCATCCGTCCGACCATGGCCCCTGCGCCCAAGCGCAGATCGAGGAAAGGCTGCTTTCCGAGCCGTGTCCCCACCCAGATCCCCAGGAGCCCGCCGCTGAGCGTGAGGGTGTCGTCCACGGGCCCCACGGGAGCGCTCGGGGGCGGACGGAGGGGGGTGCGTCGCTCGGTGAGCGTTTGATGCCCAGCGAGGAACCCGGCGGACACGCCGATGTCCAGCGACGCCCCGATCGCGTAGCTGCCGCGCAACACACCGTACCCGCCGAGCGCGGGGGTGGCGTCGCAGCGCTCTGTGCAGCTCTCCATGATCTGGCCGCCAAACGAGGGCGCGATCAGCATCGCCCCCGCGAGCTCGATCCCGAAGCGTCGCGCCGGAGGAGCGGCGGGCAGGGCCGGTCCGGGCGCCGGGGGAGCCTCCGGCACGCGACGCTGCCTGGAAACCGTGATCCGCGTCGTCTCCCCCGCGACGACTTCGACGCGCGTCTCGAACGGCAGAAAGCCCTCCTGGAGCACGCGCACCAGGTGGCTGCCCGTCAGCACGCGGAACGGACGTGGAGCGGGGAAGAAGCCCCGGTCGCGCCCATCGATCGCGATCTGCGCCCCTGGCTCGGCCCCCTCGACGGAGATCGCCCCGACCAACTTTGAGAGCTCCGCCGCCTCGCGCTCCGCCGCCTGCCTTTTTTCGGCGGGCAGATCTGGAAAATCGCGGAGCAGCGCCTCGACCTGCTCCAGCGCCTCGTCGTAGCGCCCGAGCTTTCGCAGACAGATGGCGGCGTTGTTGATCGCCTGCGGGGTCGGATAGAGCCGCGCCGAGGTCGAGAAGGCCGCGAGCGCATCCGACCACGCGCCCTTCTGGAGCAGCTCGACGCCCTGCTCGAACCGGGCGCGGGCCTCGTCCTCCACCTCCTCCCCGGCGGCGTGCGCGCGGGCAGCAAACGTCGTGAGCGAGGCGGCGAGAAAGAGCGCGAGCGATCGCAGGCAGCGCCTCATGTCCGCTTCCGTGGACGCGGCAGCCCGTAGGCCTCGATCTTCGCGATCAGCGTCTGCCGCGAGATGCCGAGCCGCGCCGCCGCCTGCGTCTGGTTCCCCGCGCAGGCCTCCAGCGCCGCGATGATCCGCTCTCGCTCGTCCGCTCGCGCCGCCGCGGGACGCGACGGAGGAGCGGGCAGGCTCGATGGCGGCGCGACCTCGCTCGTGATCGCCATCGGCGCCTTGACACCACTGGCTTGCAACCGGGAGGGCAGGTGCTCCGGCCGCAGCGTCTCCCCCGGACAGAGGACCACCGCGCGCTCGATCGTGTTGCGCAGTTCCCGGATGTTCCCCGGCCACGCGTAGCGCTCGAGCTGCGCCAGCGCCTCGCCCGACAGCGCCGGCACCCGGGGTCGATCGAGCTGCGCGCATGCCCGCTCGACGAACGTCCGCGCCAGCGCCGCGATCTCCTCGGCGCGCTCGCGGAGCGGCGGGATCGTGAGCGTGATCCCGTTGAGCCGGAAGAAGAGATCCTGCCGGAACGCCCCGCGCGCCGCCTCGGCCTCCAGATCGCGGTTGGTGGCCGCGATGAAGCGCACGTCGACCGGGCGCGGGTTGCGACCGCCCACGCGGAGCACCTGCCGCTCCTCCAGGACCCGCAGGAGCTTCACCTGCATGGTCATGGGCAGCTCGCCCACTTCGTCCAGGAACACGGTACCGCCGTCGGCCGCCTCGAACAGCCCTGGCTGTGCCTGGAGCGCGCCGGTGAACGCGCCCTTCTCGTGACCGAAGAGCTCGCTCTCGAGGAGCGACTCCGAGAGCGCCGCGCAGTTGAGCCCCACGAAAGGTTTTTTCGCGCGCGGGGAGCGCTGGTGGACGGCCCGGGTGAGCACCTCCTTCCCCACGCCCGTCTCCCCGAGGACGAGCACGCTGAGGTAGCTCCGGGCGGCGAGTGTGGCCTGCGCGTAGAGCGCGCGCATCGCGGGGTGGTGAACCACGACCCCGGGCGCGAGCCCGTCGCCCTCCGGGAGCGGCTCGTCCGGCGGGGCCGCGCGGCGAATCACCGTCATCACGGAGCCGAACGTGAGGGTGTCGCCGGGGGTGACTTCCCTCTTCCACGCGGCGATCTGGATCAGCCCCTGGGTCGAGCCGTCCTCCGGCGTCCTTCGTGAGTCGCGCAGGCTGGTGCCGTTGGCGCTGCCGAGATCCTCGACCGAAAGCCCGGGGCCGAGGTGGAGGACCGCGTGCCGGCGCGAGACGGAGGGGTGATCGATGCGAACGTCGTTGCCTTCGGCCCGACCGATGGTGACCCGGCCGCTCGGGGGCAATGGGTGGGCCAGAACGGCGTCGCCGGCGAAGATGACGAGCTCGAGCGCCTCTCCGCGCGGCGCCTTTCCTGCGCTCGGGTCTGGTTGCACGGCGCGATGCTACACCGACCGCGCCGCGTCCCACCTCGCGGCCGCCCTGGTCGATTCAAAAAGCAAGAGAACGACGCGCCGGCGTGAGATGACACACGCCACCCCAAGACCAGACGCTCGGGTTTACAATCTGCCGGGGAGGTCCCTTTACAAACTGTAAAGGACGACGACTTGTCAAGCCGCCGCGCCTCCCGCCGCCGGCCCACCTGCGCCTGGATACGGTCGGTTCCCCGCGGCAAGCGCGGGGATCCATCGTTGGCCCGCGCCGTGCAATGGCCCTTCGCAGCACACGACGCCACGTCGCGAAGCCTGAAGCTTCGCCCCCGACGCGGCTCGAACAGCGCTTTTCGCCGCCCACCGTCGCGGAGCGACGGTGTCGCGCTTGGTTCAACCCCTCGGCTTACCCGCACACGAGACAACCCCCATGAAGCTCTCTCCCTCGACGGTCCTCGCCTCCTCGGCTCCCAAGGCCAGCGCGCCTCTCGCGATCGAAATGGCTCTCCCGCGCAGGACGCGGCAAAGAATGCTGGGCAGCCTGGTGGCCCTCGCCAGCGCCTTCGTGCTGACGGGATGCGTGGTCGAGTCCGACCACGACCTCGGCGAAAACGAAGATATCGAGTCCACGGAGCAGGGGCTTTCCGCGAGCACGAGCGCCAGCGCGCCGATCCTCGCCAAGCACAGCAACATGTGCCTGGACGCCTGGAACGCGAACACGAATGACGGCGGAGAGGTCAGGCAGGGAAACTGCAACGGCGGCACCAACCAGAAGCTCCGCCTCGTCCCGGTGGGCGACTCCTATTACAACGTGGTCTTCGAGCACAGCGGCAAGTGCCTGGACGTCCCCCATGGGTACACCTCGGACGGCACCGGGATCCAGCAACATGCCTGCAACGGCGGCGAAAACCAGAAGTTCAAGGTCGTGGACAACTACGACGGGTACCACTGGCTCGTGGCCAAGCACAGCGGCAAGTGCGTCGACGTCGGCGGCGGGAGCATGGATAACGGCGCTGGGATCTACCAATACTCCTGCCATAACGGCGACAACCAGAAGTTCAAGCTGCAAGGCCGCAGGTTCTACAACATCAAGCCCGTCAACAGCGGTCTGTGCTTCGACGTCAACGGCGCGAGCCTGGCGAGCGGCGCGACGATCATGCAGGGCAACTGCCACGGCGGGGACAACCAGCGCTTCGAGCTCTACGCCAAATCGAACGGGTATTACACGATCGTCAACAAGAACAGCGGCAAGTGCGTCGACGTCTACTACGCGAGCACGGCGGACGGCGCCGACGTGAAACAGTCGGAGTGCAACGGCGGCGACAACCAGCTTTTCCAGGCCGTCGACCTCGGCAGCAAGAAATACAACCTCGTGGCCAAGCACAGCGGCAAATGCCTCGACGTCTGGCTGGCGAGCACCGCCAACGCGGCGCCCATCAAGCAGTCGGCTTGCAACGGCGGCGAAAACCAGCAGTTCACGCTGGACGAGCTCGAGGTACCGGAGGGAACCCCCTCCACCCATCCGGTCATCGACAGCTACTCGGGCGAGGAGTACGCGTATGAGGATCTCGCAACGCTCAAGCATGCCGTCGCCCACGATCCGACCATCACCTACAACCTCGCCATGCTGGCGCACATGCTCGGCTTCGCCTGGGCCGGCGGGACGCAGGGCACCGCTGTCGGGCAGGGCTTCGACGTGAGCCCCTCCGGCGACGGCTACGTGCTTCAGGCTCGCTATAACCCGTCCGACCCCTACGCCGGCGGCTACAGGTCGAACGAGCGACTCAAGATCACGCTGTCGGACTTCGGGACCACCCTCAACCCTGCGACCTTCGTCTACGGGCCGGTCGAAATCACGGGTACAGATCAAATCACCAGCGGCAACGTGACCCTTGTCAATGAGACCGATGAGGTGACGAGCATCGGCAAGGAACTCGAATACAAGCTGACGACGACGACCTCGCACTCCGCAGACGTCAGCTTCACCGAAAGCTTCTCTCTCGCGATCGAGAACGAGGCCAAGATCCCGTTCCTCGGCGAGAGCAGCGTGAAGACCGAGTTCGGCTTCGAGTCGTCCCAGGCGTACAACGAGGGGACATCCGAGGAGGAGACGGTGACGCTCACAGATGTGTTCGCGGCACCGGTCCCGCCGCATAGCTCGGTGTTGATCACCTTGATGGTGAACAGGACCAAGTCGCAGATCTCCTACACCGCATCCGCAGGCGTCACGTTCACCGTCTCGTTCACGGGCTTCCTGCGCACCAGCGACAACGCGCGCAGCGACCACCCGACCGATCGGCCGACCATCACGGCGACGTTCGGTAACAAGGCCGCCGGTAAGTCCGGGTTCGAGGACATCCTCGACCAGTACGACCACCGCCAGATTGAGGGCTACTCCTCGTGGGACTGGAACTGGGCCACGACCACCTACGGCGCCGCGATGCGCGATGTGATGCGCTTCAACCGGGGCAGCATCGGCACCACGACGAGCGGGAAGTTCAAACAGGTGAGGGGGATCAGCACCTACATTACCGCCACTCCTCTCTGAGGGTCGCCACCGTCGGGCTCGCACAGGCACAGGCGCCTGCGCGAGCCCGGTCCTCCGCGGCCCAACGGCCCGCCGCACACCTCCCTTGACGCTAGAGCGTGCCCAGCCGTACTGTCCTCCGCAACTCCCCACCCGCTACCTCGCGCTCTGGGGAGAGAGGACCTACGAAATGCAATTACCCGACGTGAACGCGGCGAGCGACGTATACGAAAAACACACCGACCATTTCCAAGGCGCGGCCGAGGGGTGGGCGGATGCCGAGACGCTGACGGATGCGCAACGCGCGGCCATCGTCGAGGCCGGCGCTGTGGTCAGCTCCGCCGCGGATGTGCTGGCCGGCGCCGTCGTCGTGGAGCGTGCCGCCCGAAGGGCCGCGACCAAGCTCCGCGCGCGTTATGGCATCCGTGATGTCATTCTCGACCTGCGCATCATGGCCGTGAGCGACGCGCTCATGAACGGCCCTGCCATGCGGAGCCGCAGCAATCCGATCTACAAGCACGTCTTTCAGGAGGGCAGCGCCGGGGAAATCACCGAGGCCAAGCTCCGCGAGGAGCCCGAGCTCGCCGAGCGGATCCTGGAGCGGTTCGCCGGGGTCGAGGACTTCCCGGCGAAGGCCGCCGCCCAGGCCGGCCTCAAGGAAGCGCTCGAAAAGAGCTTTACGATTCGCGACGCGCTCGACGCCGCCGAAATGGCGCAGAACAAAGCCGGCGATTCCGAGATCCAGGGCCGGCTCGCGGTCCGCGCGGCGCTAGAAAAGGCGTACGGTATGCTCCGCGCCGCGTTCCCGGGGCAACGCAAGCTCGTCGAGTCGTTCTTCTTGCGGCGCGAGCGGAGCGCCAAGAAGGGCGCCGGCGAGAGCGGCGGCGAGGGCGACGAGGGCTGAACGCCGAAACGTCGCTTTTGTCGCTGGCAAATTCCGCCCCGAGATCGGGTTCCCGTCTTCGAGCATGCTCGAACGATGCACAGGAGCCCAAACCACGCATTCGGACATCCCCAAACCACGCGCCGCACGCGCCGCCACGACGTTCTGGATGTTCCGAACCTCAGGCCGAGCCCCCGCGGGCGTCCTCGGGCGCGTCCGAACACTCGGCCGGGCTTCCTGTGCATCGTTCGGACGTTTCCAAAAGTGGGCCAGGCCATTCCTGTGCATCGTTCGTGCATGCTCGAACGATGCACAGGACGACCGCCGCGCGGTTTGCGCACGCCCAAAAGCGAGAACCTGCTTTCAGGCCGTGATTTGCCGGCATCCAGGGTGAAATCGGGCGCGGGCGGGTGCAGGCGGCGGAATTGTTGCGTTCCTTCCGGGGCCTGCGGCAGAGGATCGGCGGGAAGAACGCAGGCGCGCTTGCCGCCGCGGGGGTGGCTTGCGCGCGCGTGTGCTCACCGAGGGGTCCGCCGATGCTTCGTCGCGTCTTCGCCTGGTGCTTGCCGCTGATCTTTGTCGTCTTGTGCGTGCCGACGCTCGCCCGCGCGGAGATCCCCGTTTGTGTCAGGCTTCCGGAGCACCCGAAGATGGACCGGTTTGCCCTGTCGGGAAGCGCGACCGTCATCACGAAAGACTGGGCGGTCTTCACGGCCAAGACGAATGGCCTCACGGTCTTCGTCTACGACCCTTATGCGCCGCCTGGAAACGTTCGATTTTTACCGCCTCCGTACAACAAGCTGACCTGCCCCGCGCCGCCGCCGCGCCCGAAGCCTGCACCGGCGAAAGACGCGCCCAAGGACACGGCCAAGGAGAGCAAGGCGGGAGCTGCCACGTCCGCCGAGGCCTCGGAGCCGCAGAAGCCGCCGTCGGCGAAGGACGAACAGGTGGAGGTCGTACCGCCGGGCGTGAAGAAGATGCCGGAGCGTCCGCCGGAGAAGCCGAGACCGTCGCCGCCTCCGCCTGAGGGCGTGCTGTCGAACGAGCCGCTCTTGCCGTCGACGTCGACCTTGCCGAAGAAGGACGAGGTGCACCCGCCGAAGTGCGTGGACGAGCATTGCACGCTCGTGGATCGGGGCGGCGCGCTGCCGGAGCGCGTGTTTCGACCGGGGGCGCCGGTCTCCAGTGTGGCGTCTTGCGAGCAGACGAAGGACGGGTGCCAAGGCAAAGGGAACGGCAAGGGCAAGCCGAAGACGCGGCTCGAAGAGATCGCGCTGGAGCTCGCGATCGCGTCTGCCATCGCGAACGGCGAGATGAACGCCGACCTTTCGCGGAAGGACGGCAAGCAATTCGGCGTCATCGGGGGGTCGAACGAGGACGGCGTCGACAACCCCATCGTCCAGGCGGCGGTGGCCACCGCGGCGATCGCCTCGGGCGTGCTCCTCGGGCAGGCCGACAAGTTCGCCAAGAAGCTGGAGGAGGCGTGTGCGAAGAAGGTACCGCTCATCCTCCAGGGGACCGAGGAGATGTCGAAGGAGACGGCCGAGTTCCTGGCCAAGCGGTACGGGGCGGACATCGCGCATGCGCTGGAGCAGAACGGTGCGATTGGCGCGTACGAGGTGATGAAGAAGTTCACCGACAACCTCGGTGGATCGTACCAGGCGCATCACATTCTGGAGAAGGCCATGGCGGGTGAGTTGGGGCTGAAGAACTTCGACAAGTTGCCTGCGGTGATCTTGACAGAGGCGCACCACAAGAAGATCACTAGATTCCTCAATGCGAACAGACCGAAAAGCTTGAGCCCAGACGCCCTCTGGCAACTCTACGAAGACGCATACAAGGACTTTCCGCAGTGGCTAAATGCCATCAAGCCATATTTCGGAAAGTAATGGATTCGAGGCACGATATGTGGACAGAGGCACGGATTGTCATCATCAACCATCGCATCCCGGGGGGACCGCAAACGGTCCTCGCCCCTGCTGGATGTGGCCCCGATGTGGCAGTCCCCGATGAAGATGCGTTCTCCACGGTCATCACCCTGAACGAGAGGGACGAGCGCCTGCCGCTGCTCCTGAACCTGCTCAAGGAGCGCGGAATCACCTGGCTCGAGCGACGCCGCGATCGCTTCACGGACGCAGAGCTCGAAGAGGCGCGCCTCCTGGTCGCTTGGTATTTTTTCCCGAACGGCAGGATCTTCGCAGGGCCACGGATGGGCACGACCTACGACATGTCCGACGCGTGCCAGCGCTGCGGCGCCGGGGCCCGGCAAACGTCCGCCATGATCATCGAGGCCGAGAACCTCAACGTCCTCGAGGGACAGCGCGCGGTCGCGACCTGCTACGAAGACCTGCTCGTCGACGAGACGTTGGCCGGCGCGCTCGCGCAGAGCGGCGCGACCGGGATCTCGTTCCGGGGCGTCTTCGCGGCGTTCGAGAAGCGGGGCCATTTCCAGCTCCCGTGGCGGCAGCTCTGCGGGACGCACACGTTGCCGCCGATGTCGCCCCGATCGACGGGGGTCGCGCCCTACAAGCCCTGCCCGTGCGGGCGGAGTAGCTTCCACACATTCGAAGAGGTCCCTCCGCGCTTCGCCTACCGCGCGTCGGACGTCGCCAATATCCGCGACGTGAACATGACCTGGGAATGGTTCGGCGAGGTGAACTTCAACGGCGACGTGAGCGACGCCCTCTTCCCGTATCCCTTTTTCCTCGTCACCCCCAAGGTCTGGCGCATCTTCCGCGACGCAGGCGTGACCGGGTTCGATTGGCTCCCGATCCGGGTGGAAGAGGACTAAGCCGACGTCATCATCTCGCCCCTCCGCGCACCGCTACACGTGCTCGATCCACTGGCGAACGACGTTCACGAAGGCCGCCCGTTTCGCCTTGATGTCCTTCGCATCGCGGAACTTCACGGACGCCCGATCCTTGCCGAGCCATTCGAGCAGCGACGCCGGGTCGTCGATGGCAAAGCCGGGGGCCTCTCGCTTCTTCGCGCCGAGGTGCAGGATGACCTGCACGCCGTCCTTCGCGCGCAAATGGAACGTCGCGAAAAACTCCGACGTGCGGAAGCTCGGCGCGTTCCACTTGATCCCTTCGCCGATACGGGCGTCGGCGCCGAGGATCGCCTTGCGAATCTCGCGGATCTCCTTCTCGAAGGGATGACCGAGCGACGCGAGGAACGCCTCCACGTCCTCGGGCGCGGGCGCAGACCGTTTCGTCGTCTTTTTGCTGGTGGCTTTCGTGGTCACGGTGCGCTCCTCGTCACAGCTCGATGGCCTTCCCACCGGCCGCCGTCCAGGCGTCACGGGCGCGGATTCGATCGCGGTAGGCGGTCACGGCAGGAAATGCCTCCGGCGTATCGAGACGCGTGCCGCGGAGGAGGTTCACCATCACGCCGACGCTGCAATCGGCGAGCGTGAAATCGCCGAGCAGATAGTCGCGGGACGTGAGGTGCGTCTCCAGCACGCCGAGGGCCCGGCCGACGTCGGTGGCGACCTGCCCCACGAGCTCCGGCCCGGCGGCGGGCCCGGTGCGCCCGGTCTTCGGGGTGATGACGTCGGCCCACCAGATGCGCCCCGCGTATCCGAAATTCGCGGCGTCGAAGAAGAGCCATTGCAGCGCCTCGGCCCGCGCGGCCGGGCTCTTCGGCCAGAGCGCGGCTCCGTACGTATCGCCGAGGTAGGCCACGATCGCGTCGGATTCACGGAGCACGAGCGCCCCGTCTTCGAGGACCGGGATCTTGCCGTGCGGGTTCTTGCCGAGGAACGCGGCGTCTCGCTGATCGCCGCGGAGGATGTTCACCTCGACGGCCTCGTACGGAAGGCCGAGCTCGGCGAGCGCGAACCGCACTTTGAGGGCGTTGGAAGACGGAGGAAAGGTGTGGAGGCGGAGCATCGAGGCGGAAGTTACCACAAACCGCGGCTGCCGTAATACGGTTCCGGCTTCGGCTTCTCCCAGCGCAAAGGCCCCCTCCACAGCTCGTTTTTCTCCGGGAGTTTGTCCTCCGACGTGTGCGGCACGCCGAGCCCCCATCCGTCCGTCGTCAGGATCATCGCGTAAAAGAGGGACATTCTGCCGACGACACCACGCTCGAGGTCGAAGAGCTCGGGGCCCGAATAGGCAAACCGCTCGACCTGGTCGAAGTGCACGTTGTGCTCGTAAGGACGAAGGACGGAATGAACGCCGAGGCTCCTATCACGCAGCACGAGTTTCTTCTCTGCAGACGCGTACAGCGCATACCTGTCGTAGGCCGAGAGCGCGCGTGCTCCCTCGGGGAAGGGGTGGAGCACGCCGTGGTGTTCCATGTCGACGAGCACGTCCGGCGGGTCCGCTCCGCCCTCCTCGGGGGTCACGGACCGGAGCAACACCACGCTCCCCGTCCCCACCTTTTTCGTATAAAAGCGCGGATCCTGGACGTACACGCCGAGCGGCAAATGGGAATCCTCGCCGTGGAGCTCGACCCGCGTCCGCTCCGGCTCATTGCGGAAGCTCACGGCGCCGTTCCGGCACGCCACGAGCGCGAGCTTGCGTCCGTGATCCAGGTAAAACAGCTCTCCGTCACACGCCGCAGAGACGAACGGCCGCGCGATTCCCTCCGCCGACACCAGAAACAGCGCGGCCGGGCTCTTTTCCGGCGCCTCCTCCCGGACGATCCATCGATCCCCGAGCGCAGCCTCGATACGCGGCACGCGCGTCATCCGCCCCGTCGCGAGCGAGACGATCCGCGTCACCAGGGTATCGGTTTTCCCTGGATGAACACTGTACGACCCGCTCGTGCGGCAGCGGCGATGGCCGAGCGAGGTCTTGGGAATCGGCCAGCCGAGGATCCCGTCGCCATTCGTATCGGCGACGACGGCATGCATCACGATCGAGCTACCGTCGCCCGGGCGACGTCGAAGACGGCGGTCCGGTGCGGTTCGAAGGGGTCGTTATCGTCGGTCACGTCGGCGCGCGGCAAGACGGTCTCGGTCCGCGCCTCGACGTCGACGATCACGAGCTTGCCGTCGCGAATCACGGCGACGTGGGACCCCGCATGCGCCACGTACCGGTCGATCCGCTGCCCCGGGCCCGATCCGAAAATCAGATAGGGGTCGACGTCGTCGCCGAACGTCGCGCCGTGCATACCCCGGTGCGCCTCGACCCGGCCATCACCATTCGTGTCCTCGCGCGGCTGGCAAAGGATCACCCACCGGCCCGCGGGATCATGCGCCTCGAGCAAGAAAGGATGCGCGGTGCCGACGTCCCCCTCGCGGCCCGCCGGCGCCTGCAATGGGGTCTCCGGGCCTTCGGCAGGCGCCCTGACGAGCGTGATCCAGCCCGCCGGCGCGAGGCCCTCCACGCGCGTTTCGCCGCACCGCGTGCTGCACGCGGCGAGAAAGAGCGGGAGGAGCCACGGGAGTCCTGGCCTTCGCACGGGGCCATCGCTCGCGTTGCTTCCGTCTTCCCGCCCGCCTTGCGCTCGCGTATCGTTTCGCACGCTGTCCCATGGAAAACCTAGAGCTTCGTTTCGCAGCGAAGGACATCAACCTCTCCGTGCGGAGCTTTTCGGTCGTCGAGGAGATGTCGACGCTCTTCGACGTCTCGCTCGTCGCGCGATCTGCGGACGAGGACATCGACCTCGACGCCCTCGTCGGTAACGGCGCGGGATTCAAGGTCGCGGGCGGCCTCGCATGGACCGGCGTCGTGCAGTATGCCGAGCAGATCGAGGTCGAGCCCGACGGGCTCTCGACGTACTTCCTGCGAATCGTGCCGGCGCTCTGGCGCACCTCGCAGCGCCGCAACCAGCGCATTTTCCAGCACATCTCGATCCCCGACATCACGAAGAAGCTTCTTGCGGACTGGGAGATCGAGCCCGTGCTCGAGCTCGACGCGGGCACGTTCCCGAAGCTCGAGTACCGCGTGCAGTACGGCGAGACCGACTTCGCGTTCCTCTCGCGTCTGCTCGAAGAAGCGGGCATCAGCTACCATTTCCGTCCGCCGGATCCGGGCAGCGAGACGCCCAGCAAGCTCGTCCTCGTCACCGATCCCACGGTGCGCGAAGCCGGCGCGCCGCTGCTCTACGTGAACAACCTCGAGCACGCGAAGTCACGCGACGCGATCACGCACGTAAAGGTTTCGCATCAGGTGCGGCAGGGCCGCATGACGCTGCGCGATCACGATTTCCGCCGGCGGCCCGACTTCCAGCTCATCGCCGAGGCGAAGTCGACGTTCGACCAAGAAGATCGATACGAGAGCTACAGCTACGTCCCCGGCGCGTTCGTCGTGGATCCGGGGCGTGTCGACGAGCGCGAGGCCAAGTCGCTCGCGGCGCGCAGGCTCGACGGCACACGGCAAGGCCGCCGCAAGGTCCTTTTCCAGACGACCGCGCTCGGTCTCTCGCCCGGCGACGTGTTCTGTATGGAAGGGCATCCGCGGGGCGACCTCGCCCAGGAGAAACGCCTGCTCCTCGTGCAACGCACGCTCGAAGGGACGAGCGAGGGCGACTGGTCGAGCACGGGCACGGCGGTGTTCGCCGACGATCCGTACCGGCCCGTTCCGGTCACGCCGAAGCCGCGCATGGGCGGCTTGCAGAGCGCGGTCGTCGTCGGTCCGCCCGGCGAGGAGATCCACGTCGACGAGTACGGCCGCGTGCGCGTGCAGTTCCACTGGGATCGCGAGGGCAAGTATACCGACGAGAGCTCGTGCTGGATGCGCGTGAGCCAGGTGTGGGCCGGGCGCGGATATGGAAACGTCGCGATCCCGCGCGTCGGGCAGGAGGTCCTCGTCGATTTCCTCGAGGGCGATCCCGACCAGCCGATCATCGTCGGCCGCGTCTTCAACGGCACCTCGCCGCACCCGTACAAGCTGCCCGATCACAAGACGAAGACCTCGTGGAAGAGCGACAGCTCGCCCGGATCCGGCGGCTTCAACGAGATCACCTTCGAGGACGCCAAGGGGCGCGAGAAGGTGTTCATGCACGCGCAGAAGGACCGCGAGGAGGTCGTCCGGGAGAAACACACGCTCCAGGTCGGCACGGATCTCGACGTGCAGGTCGGCGAACGCGAGAGCCGGAAAATCGGCGCGGATCAGACGCTGCACGTCGTCGGGAGCCGCACGACGCGTATCGAGCAGAGTGACGTGCTCGTCGTCGGCGGCGAGTGCCACATCCAGGTCGGCGAGACGGGCGCATCGCTCTCGAACGATCGGGTCGTGCTCTCGACGGGCAAGGCCTCGCTCACGCTCGCGGGCGGCGACATCTTCCTCGACGCGAGCGGCAGCATCAAGGTGAGCGCCGGCGGGCTCGCGGGGATCGCGGGGCGCGAGGTGCACATCGACGGCGCGCCGAACGTCCTGCTCAACACCGCGGGCGCGAGCTCGCCCGTGCCGATGTCCCTCGGCGCGGCCGAGATCAACCTCGCCGATCTCTCGTTCCCCGAGGCCGTGAACAACGCGGCGAAGGCGCTCCAGGCGAAGGTCTTTAGCGAGATCCCGGGCGGCTTCGACGAACAGGCCGTCGAAGGAGCGCTCCGGCGCTTGCTCGAAGAGCCACCCGCTTCGCTCGCGGACGCGCCGGGGTATTTGATGATGCCCGAGGCCGTCAACGAGCAGCTCCAGGCGGCGATCGACAAGGTCCTCAATGTGCCGGGCGTGATCGTGGACGACATCCTCGATCGCGTGGCGCTCGAACAGAAAAAACTCCAGGAGCGCATCGATCAGATCCGCGCGCGGGCCGGCGAGATCGCGGGCGACGTGCAGGAGAAGATCCGCGGCGCGGTCGAGGATCTGCGCGCGCGGGCCGAAGCCGCGAAGCAGATGGCCATCGCGAAGTTCGAGGAGGTCCGTGCCAAGCTCGAAGCCGCAAAGGCGCAGGTGCAGGCCAAGATCCAGGAGCTCCGCGGCAAGCTCGAAGAGGCCAAGGCGCGCGCCGTGGCGATCGTCGAGGAGTTCAAGGGCAAGCTCGAAGCGGCAAAGGCGGCCGTGCTCGGCAAGGTCGCCGAGGTGAAGGAAAAGTTCACCGAGGCGAAGGCGCGGGTGCAGGCCAAGATCGACGAGATCAAGGGCCGCATCGAGGCCGTCAAAGAGCAGGCGAAGGCCAAGATCGACGAGATCAAGGGCCGCATCAACGACCTCAAGGAGCAGGCCAAGGCCAAGGTGCAGGAGATCAAGGAGCGCGTGATCGCGCTCAAGGATCAGGCCGTCGAGCGCTTCCAGGAGATGAAGAAGCAGGCGGGCGAGATCATCGAGATGGCCAAGACGCAGGTCGAGGCCGCGAAGGCTCGCGTGCAGGAGCTCAAGGCGCGGATCGAGGGCGCCAAGGAAGAGGTCAAGCAGAAGGTCCAGGAGTGGAAGGGCAAGGTCGAGGAGTGGAAGGCCCAAGCCAAGGCCAAGGTCGAGGAGATCAAGGGCCAGGCGAAGGCCGTCGTCGATGAAGTGAAGGGCCAGATCGAGAGCGCGAAGGAGACGGTCAAGCAGACCATCGCGGACGCGAAGGAGATGGTCGCCGACATCAAGGCCATCCCGAAGGAGTTCGTCGCCGAGACGAAGGCCGCGTGGAACGACATCAAGACCGACGCGAAGGAGACCTGGAACCAGACCAAGGCCGACGCCAAGCAGACCTGGGAAGAGGCCAAGGAGGCCTGGAAGCAGACCAAGGTCGAGGCGAAGGAGACCTGGAACCAGACGAAGGACGAGTTCAAGCAGGCGGGCCAGGAGGCGAAGGACGCCTGGAAGGACATCAAGGGCGACGCGAAGGACGCGTGGGGCGACATCAAGAACGACGGCGAGGACTTCTGGGGCGACCTCAAGGGCCAGGGCAAGGACGCCGCCGACGGCACGAAGGACGCGCTCGGCGCGGCCCAGGGAGAGGGCCAGGGCGCGCTCGGCGACGCGAAGAGCGCGCTGCAAAATGCGTTCGGCGGGAACGGCTCGAATGCGCTTTCCGGCCCGCAAATCAACCTCGGCCAGGGCCCGACGCCGGACGGCGGATCCCTCGGGCAGATCGTCTCGCGCGGCGGTGGTTTCACGGGCGACGACGTCGCCTCGGCGCTGAACGGTGGTTCGAACGGCGCGACGATCCTGCAGAGCCCCGGCGAGGGACAGCTCTTCGTGATGAAGACGCAGGGCGCGGTGCCGGTCTCGGGCGCCGAGCTCGAGGCGAACCTCGTCGAGGCGCAGATGAACGGGTTTTCATCGAGCGACGCGTTCATTCACACCCTCACGAAGAAGGGATACGTGGTCTACGAGCGGCCCTGGGGCGAGCTCGCCGAGGCCTTCGTGAAGCGCGCCGCGGTCATTTGAGGAGAACAAAAAGCGAATGTCGCGATACGAGAGCCGAGACGTCTCCTTCGACGTACCCCGCCACTGGGAGGACCGGACGATGGTGGCGTTCGCCGCTACCCCGCGGCCCGGACAATCCACGGCGCCGAACGTGGTCATGACGCGCGACGTGCTCTCCCCCGAGGAGACACTCGTGTCCTACGCGGACAAGCAGCTCGCCGAGCTCGGCAAGCGCCTCGAAGGGTTCGAGCTCAAGGATCGGAAGGAGCGCACGCTCGGCGGGCAGCCGGGGATCGAGCTGCATTTCACGTGGCGCGCGCAGTCGGGCGAGCTCGAGCAGAGGCTCGCGATGGCGCTCGGCCGGCGGCGCACGGTCTTTTGCTTCAATGCGACCGCGGCCAGGGTCGACGCGGATCAGATGAACCCGCTCTTCGATCGGATCCTGTCCACGGTGCGTTTCCCCCGCCCGGGGGAGGAGACGTGAGGGCGTAAATGACGACGGGTCATCTCGCGGCGAAGGTCGGTTCGAGGCTCGCGCACGCGGCGATGCCGCTCGTCACGCCGAGCCAGGCGATGGTCGCGGCGATGCTCGGCAGCGAGGTCGTGGGCCCGGCGGGGCTCGGCGGCGCGGGCGCGGCGAGCCTCGGGGCGGGCATCGGAGCTGCGCCCGCCGGGACGATGATCTCGATCGTGGACATGGTCCCGATCCTCACGACGGGCGTCGTGGCCACGGGCGCAGAGGACGTGATGCTCGGGCCGGGGCAGATGGCCGTGCTCGCCCCTTCCCTGCCCCAGCCGTGCGGGCCGCACGTGGCGCAGCCGATCGTGGCGGGGAGCCCGAGCGTGCTCGTGCACGGCAAGCAGCTCGTGCGGGTCGGCGACAAGACGAGCTGCGGGGCCACGGTCTGCGACGGGGTGAAGACCGTCGTCGTGGGCGGCGCGGCCGCGGCGGCGAAGCCGGTCTCGCTTTCCGATCTCGCGGGCTCGCTCGGCGCTGTCGTGCTCGGCGCGGTGCTCACGAAGACGGGCGCGATCGAGCGGATGAACGAGCTCGGCGCGGCGCTCGTCGAGGGCGCGGAAAAGGTCTCGGCGGCGGCCGACAAGGTCACGGGCGCGGTGTCGAAGACGCTCGATAAGGCGCAGTCGAAGGTCGACAAGGCGCTCGACAAAGCGCAGGGCAAGGCGAACGCGGCGCTCGACAAGGTCGATACGAAGGTCAACGCGGCCATCGACAAGGTGACGGGCGCGATCGACAAGACCCTCGACAAGGCCGAGGCAAAGTACGAAAAGGCGCTCGATAAGACGGCCGGCGCGGTCACGGGCACGATCGACAAGGCCACGGCTACCGTGACGGGCACGATCGACAAGGCCACGGGCGCGGTCGACAAGACGCTCGGAAAGGCCCTCGGCGCCGCGGAGAAGGCGGCCGACAAGGCGGGCGCGGCGGTGGACAAGGTCGCGGGCGCGGCGGGCGCGGCGCTCGGCAAGGTCGGCGATCTCGTGGGCTCCGTGGGCGGCGCGCTCGAATCGATCCTCGGCGGCGCGCTCCTCTTCGGCGGCGGAAAATAGGCGCGTCTTCCGTGGCCGAAAGGACCGATGTCGCTCGTCCCAGCAAAAAAAGCAGAGCGCGCCGCGTGATGGCCATCGTCCTCGGGGCGATCGTCGTCGTGTACCTCGTGATCTGCTGGTTCGTGTACACGGCCCAGCGCCGCATCGTCTTCCCCGCGCCCACGGTGGGTCGCACACCCGCCGGAAACGTTGAGCTCCTACGGATCGAGGGCGGGACGCTCATGCTGTTCCGGCCGCCTCCGGCGCGTGGCCCCGTGGTCGTGTATTTTCACGGAAACGGCGAGCAGATCGCCGACAGCGCGTGGCTCGCGGATCTCTTCACCCGCGCGGGCGCGGGGTTCGCGGCGATCGAGTATCCGGGCTACGGGCTCGCGCGCGGCCTCGGCGAGCCGAGCGAGAAAGCGCTCTTCGACGCGGCCGAGCGCGGGATCGGGCACCTCGTCGAGCACCGGGGGATCCTGCGGAACGAGGTCGTGCTCGCGGGACAATCGCTCGGCACGGGCGTGGCGATGGAGATGGCCGCGCGAGGCCACGGTGTGCGCGTCCTGCTCCTTTGCCCCTTCACGTCGCTCGCCGACGTGGGCGCGCGAATCTTCCCGTTCTTGCCGGTGCGACTCCTCTTGCAGGATCGATTCGACTCCGCCGCGCGGGCCTCGAACGTGAACGTGCCCGTCCTCGTCGTGCATGGCACCGACGACGAGCTCATCCCCGTGGATCACGGCCAAAAGCTCGCCGCGCGCCTCCCGCGCGGCCGGTTCCTGAGCGTCGCGGGCGCGCACCACAACGATCTCTGGCTCTTCGACGAGGTCGAAGCGGAGGCCGTTCCGTTCGTGCTCGGAAAACACGACGACGCGCCCTGAGCGCGCCTTTCAATCGTCGTCCGGTTCGACCGTGAGTCGGAGCGGCATCCCGTACTCACGCGCGTGCTCCTGGACGAGCTTCGCCTTCGTCTCGGCGACGTCTTTCGTGTAGACGCCGGCCACGCCGCGGCCCGTGCTGTGCACGACGAGCATGAAGCTCAGCGCCGACGTCTCATCCATGTGGAAGAAGCGGACGAGCACGTCGACCACGAACCATTTCGTCGTGTAGTTGTCGTTGTGGAAGACGACCTGCCAGCGCTTCGCCTTCTCGACCTTGCGCTTTTGCTCGGTGGCGAGGTCGGAATCCGTGTCGTCGCTCCGTCGCTTCGGGTCGTTCGCCATGCCGAGCGGGGATCTTATCCGCGCGCCCGCCCTCCACAAGCCTCGCCGCGCCGCATGCGCTAGGCTCGGGCGTGGCCTCGTCGCTCTCCGCGTCTTCCAGCCCCGAAGCGAACGACCTCGCCCCCGCCTCGCGCCTCGCTCGTCTGCTCGACGGCCGCCGCGTCGTCGCGCTTGCCGGCGCGGGCATGAGCACGGAGTCGGGCATTCCCGATTATCGAGGCCCCGAGACCGCGCGCCGCGCCCGCAATCCCATGCAAGCGCAACAGTTCCTGCACGAGCCCGCCTCGCGGGCGCGCTACTGGGCGCGCAGCATGAACGGCTGGCCGAGGATCGCCGCGGCCCGGCCGAACCCGGCGCACGCCGCGCTCGCCGCGCTCGAACGGGCGGGCCGACTCGCGGGCACGATCACGCAAAACGTCGACGGGCTGCATCAGGCCGCGGGCAGCGAGCGCGTGGTCGAGCTGCACGGCGCGCTCGCCCGCGTTCGTTGTCTCGGCTGCGGGACGATCGAGCCGCGCGCCGCTTTGCAGGAGCGCCTCATCGCGGAAAACCCTTCGTTCTACAGGTGGGGCACGGCCCTCGCGCCCGACGGCGACGCCGACCTCGATCACGACGCCTTCACCGATTTCCACGTCCCCGTTTGTCTCGGCTGTGGCGGCACGCTCAAGCCCGACGTCGTCTTTTTTGGCGAGAACGTGCCGGCGCGCGTCACGGAGGCCGCGTGGGCGCTCTTCGACGAGGCCGAGGCGCTGCTCGTCGTGGGTTCGTCGCTCACGGTGTTCTCGGGGTATCGGTTCGTGCGCCGCGCGAGCGAACGGGGTGTGCCCGTGGCCATCGTGAACCTCGGCCCGACGCGCGGCGACGAACACGCTGCCATTCGCGTGGACGCACGCCTCGGCGAGCTCTTGCCGCACCTCGCGGCGACGCTCGGCGCGTGAGGTCCCGCGCGTCGGGTCTCCCTGGTAACGCCAAGAACCAGCCCCGGTAAATCGAGTGACCAAACCGCCTTGATTCCAGACAGCCTTCATGCATCATGGAAGGTTGGCACTGGAGGCGCTCACTCATGGCTTATGGTTCCGGACCGGCGAGAACCCCGTTATCCTGGGGGTTGCTCCCCCTTTACGTGGTGCCTTTTTTCTTTCTGCTTCTGGCCTGCAGCCAGGGTTCTGAAGATCTTCCTCCGCGCGACTCGGACCCGTCGATGGGCGGCGACAATGGCGTGGGGGGCACGGGGGAAGGCGGTTCCGGGGGCGAAGGCGGATCGGGCGGCGCGCCGGCGCTTTGCCAGGAGGGCCAGAAGAAGGCGTGCACCGTGGTGCTCGGCGAGCACAATGGCGTGAAATCGTGCTTCAAGGGCGTCAACGTCTGCACGAATGGCAAATGGGGGCCGTGTCAGGAGGACAAATCTTCCCTCGCCCCGGGCAGCGCTCCCAGTGAAAAACCCGCCCCTCCGGGCAGCAGCGTCCTCGCCGATTGCGCGAACAACCCCTGTGATCCCTCGTGCCAGGTCTTCGACGAGGATCCGCCCGGCGGGCTGAAGCCGTTCGCGCAGACGCCCATTTTCTCCTGGCAGACGGGTGATCTCGGCAATTATCCGCCGGACCTCGTCGCGCAGGGCGTGGGCCAGCCTTGTGACGAGGGCGTCGATTGCCAGTTCAATCAATACTGCTCGGCGCCGGTGTTCGGCACGTGCAACCACAACAAGTGCGCCGTCGGCGATCCGCTTGGGTATGGCTGCGATCCCTGCGTGGACGAGATCTGCGCCATCGACCCGACGTGCTGCGAGACGTCGTACGGCGGGACGTGCGCCCACGATTACTGCGAGGCCGGCGCGAAGCTCACGGACGGCTGCGATCCGTGCGTCAGCGCGATCTGCGACGTCGATCCCAAGTGTTGCGGCCTGCCGACGTGGGGCACGTGCAGCCACGACTATTGCAAGACGGGCGGCTCGCTCACGACGGCGTGTGATCCGTGCGCGGCGACCGTCTGCGCCGACGATCCGAAATGCTGCAACCTGGGCACGACCGGCACGTGCTCGCACGGGTATTGCTCGGCGGGCACCGCGCTCGTCCCGGGCTGCCATTCGTGCGTGGCCGACATCTGCGCCGCCGAGCCGAAGTGTTGCGACTTCACGCCCGGCACGGTCGCCTGCGCGCACGACTACTGCATCACGGGCTCGAAGCTCAATACGGCCTGTGATCCGTGCGTCGCCGCGGTGTGCGCCGCGCAGCCGAGCTGCTGCAGCGGAAGCTGGACGTCGGCCTGCGTGAACCTCGTCGCGTCGGTTTGCCAGCAGAACGACAAGTGCCCTTCGCCGAAATGGACCTCGTCCTGCGTCGACAAGGTCACGACCGTCTGCGGCAACTCGTGCACCGCGGGCTGGGCGCAGCGGTGCGTCGACAAGGTCCCTGCCTTGTGCGGCAAATCCTGCGATCCGGCGAGCTGGACCGCGGACTGCGTGGACAAGGTCGGCAGCGTGTGCGGCAAATCGTGCGGGCCGTTCGCGTGGGACTCGGCCTGCGTGGGCATGGTCGACACCGTCTGCGGCGCGAAGTGTCATCAAGATCCGCCTTGCTCCCACAACAAGTGCGACTCGGGCGGGAAGCTCGATCCAGCGTGCGATTCGTGCGTCGCCACGATCTGCCAGGAGCTGCCCGATTGCTGCAACGTCGCCTGGACGAACCTCTGCGTCGACCGTGTGAAGACGCTGTGCGGCCAGGGTTGTCCGGTCAAGGGTGACTGCGTGCCGTGGTTGCCCGGCCAAACCGATCCGGAGTGCGCCGGCTACGACCTGTCGATCGGCGTCCCCTGCAGCGGGTCGGTGCCGGTGTGCAACCACGGAAACACCGCGGTCCCGGCGGGCGTGAAGCTCATCCATTACGCCGCGGGCTCCGGCCAGTTTGGCCAATGCAACCCGAACCAGGCGCTCGCCGGCATCCAGAGCTGCACGACGCCGAGCGCCATCCCGCCCGGGAAATGCATCAACGTCCCGGCCGCGAGCTGCGGCCTGGGCGCCTCGAAGCGCGAGATCATGGTGAACCCGCCGAGCTACGGCGGCTACACGCAGCTCGACGAATGCCAGTGCCTCGACAACTGGGCGTCGTTCGCGCCGAACGTCGCCTGCGGCGCGCCGAGCTGCTCGAATACGACGACCGCGACGGTCAAGCGCGTGAACATGTTTGTCGCCCTCGACCGCTCGGGCTCGATGACCACGGACATCGGCGGCGGCGAGACGCGCTGGTCGGCGACCGTGAAGGCGCTGAAGAAATTCTTCCAGGACCCCGGCTCCGCCGGCCTCGGCGTCGCGCTCCGGTTCTGGCCCGACAACGCGCCGGTCTCGGGCTGCAACGATACGACCTGCAGCGCCACGGCCTGCCGGTCGCCGCTCGTCGACGTCGGCATTCTGACGCTGCAATCGGCGCCGGCCGACGCCCAGGAGAAGAAGCTCGTCGACGCCCTGAACGCGAAATCGCCGAACGGCAACACGCCCATGTACCCCGCGCTCTCGGGCGCGACGCAATGGGCCGTCAATTACAAGAACGCGAACCCGAACGAGGACGCCATCGTGGTCTTCGCGACCGACGGCGATCCGGTCGGCTGCAACGAGGACGAGACGGCGATCTCCGACCTCGCGGCCAATGCGTTCTCGACGAAGGGGGTCAAGACGTACGCGATCGGCATCCAGGGCGCGAACCAGACGTTCATGAACCTGATCGCGTCGAAGGGCGGCACGAAAAAAGGCTTTTTCGTCGCGCCGGGCGGGAACGTCGAGAACGAGCTGCTCTCGGCGCTGATCCAGATCAAGGGTGATACGCTCTCCTGCGATTTCGTGGTCCCGAGCGGCGGCGTTTACGATCCGAGCGCCGCGAAGGTCACCTTCCAGCCGACCTCGGGCGCGCCGGTGGTCCTCGGCAATGTCGCCTCCGGGGCGGCCTGCGGGGCGGGCTGGTATTACGACGACCCGGCAAACCCGGCACAGCTCAAGCTCTGCCCCTCGACCTGCCAGACGGTCTTGAACGACGCGGGCACCAAGCTCTCCGTCGATCTCGGCTGCCCCGGCGGATACGATCCCGCGACGTACACGTACAAATACGAGGCAGAGTGCCCGCAGGGAACCAAGGTGCAATGGGGCTTCCTCGCGTACGACACGCTCACGGCCGCCGATACGAACGTCGTCTGGAAGGCGCGCACGGCGAACGCGGAGCCGGCCCTCGCTGCCGCGATGTACAAGGCCCTCGCGACCGCGAAGGCCTCGCCCGACACGCAGGTTTGTCCGATGGGCGGTCCGGCGCCGTGCCCGATCTCCCTCTACGACAAACTGGGCCAGGCCGACGCGCGGCAGAGCCACCTCGAGCTCTCGATCACCTTGAATCCCGCGTCGAACAAGAGCGCGGCGGCCATCGTGAAGAGCTGGGACCTCAGCTACTCCTGCCTGGACTCCGAATGAAACGAACGATTCTCGTGCTTGGTCTTTTCGTGACGGCCCTCGCCGCGTGCGGCGAGGGCGCGGGCCTCCCGCCGCGCAGCAATGCAGCTTCGAGCGGCACGTCCGGCGCGGGCCCGGGGGGCGCGGGCGGGCAAGGCGGAGCGGGCGGCATCGGCGGCGCCGGCGGTGTCGGTGGCGCGGGTGGACAAGGCGGCGCGGGTGGCAAACCCGCGCCCGTCTGCGGCGATGACGCGCTCGATCCCGACGAGGAATGCGACGACGGGAACGGCGACGCCGGTGACGGTTGCTCGCCGGAATGCACCGTGGAGCTCGGTGAAATCGAGCCGAACGACACGCCCGGCCAGGCGAGCCCCTACAAGGACCCCTTCCCGGCGAAAATAAATCCTGAAGGCGACGTCGATTTCGTCTCCTTCACGGTCGCGGCCGCGAATACGAGCGTGATCGCGCGTATCCTCGACGTCGGCGATGGCGGCTGTGCCACGGGCGCGATCGACACGGTCCTCGAAATCCGCGCGGCAGACGGGACCACCATCCTCGCGAGCGACGACGACGCCGGGGAAGGAGCCTGCTCGCGCGCGGTCCTGCCGAGCCTCACGCCCGGGGCTTATCTCGCGCGCATCGTGGCCTCGGCGTCCGCGTCGAGCCCCACGTTCGTGTATCGATTGCGCATCGACCAGGTCGTCGACGTCTGCGGCGACGGGCAGAAGACGCCCGCCGAGGCCTGCGACGACGGCAATACGGCGCCGGGCGACGGGTGCAGCCCGACCTGCTCGATCGAGATCACGGAGACCGAGCCCAACGGCACCGCCGCGACGGCCGACGCCTTTTTGGAGCCGTGGAACGGGGTGCTCACGCCGCTCGGCGATGTCGACGTGGTGTCCGTGGTCCTGAGCGCGCCCGCGGCGAGCCTGACGGCGACCACGACCGATCAAGGCACGAATGCCTGCGCCGCGAAGACGCTCGACACGATCGTCGACATCCTCGCGCCCAACGGCACGACCGTGCTCGCCACGGGCGACGACATCGTGGGCAACTGCGGATCCGCGCTTGCGATGAACCTCGCGGCGGGCACGTATTTCGTGCGCATGCGCGGCGGCTCCCTCGCCAAAAACCCGAGCCCGTACGGCCTTCAGATCGTCATCCAGTAGGTTTTCCTCGCGAACGCGTCAGCGCGGCAGGCAATCCCGGCAGCGCTCGGCGCCGTTCGCGGGGAGCGACGAGCAACGATCGCGGAGACGCATCACGAGCTTCGCGAATTCGGGATCGTCCTTCAGCGCGGCGAGCGCGGCTTTCACTTGCTCGGCGCGCGTCCGGTTTCTCCCCTGGAACCCGTCCGGGAGCGAGAACGCGAGCTCGTAGAACGCCTCGGCCTGGGCGAGGAGGTAGGCGCGCGGCGGCGGGCCTTCGAGCGCTGCGTGGAAGAGGATGTCGTTCGTGATCCACTGCAGCCGCGTCGCGCGCCCGCCCGCGCCCTCGCGGGCTTTTTGCGAATAGGCCCGCGCCTCCTCGATGCGCCCGAGCTCCTTCTCGACCGCCGAGAGCATCGAGTACCAGTAATGCGGCGTGCCCGAGCGCTCGGCCTCCGCCTTCAGCATCTTCCTCGCTTCGTCATGCGCGCCCACGCGCCGCAGGAGGTACGATGCCGTCGAGACGACCGAATACCGCTCGTCGGGGGTCTTCGCCTCGTGATCGGCGCGCGTCACGGCGGCGAGGACGTCGGCCCGGAGTGGATCGGGCACGGGGCCCGCGGGGTTTTCGTGCCGGAAGAAATCGATCGAGGGAGCGACGGCCGCGAGCCGGACGTCGACGGAGGCGCCCTCGCGTGATCGCAGCGAAGCCGCGGCCGCGAGCCATTTCGTTTTCCACGCGAGATAGGCCGCGTCCTTGGGATCCGCGGCGAGCCAGGCCGCGAGGGCTTCGGCGCGGTGATTGACGAGCGCGCGCGCGGCCCACGTGGTCTCGGCGTTCGAGAAAATGAGATCGAGGTACGAAGGGGCGCTCGCAGAGGCGACGCGTATCGCCTCGGCGAGCGTCGGATCCCGTCGATACGACGAGGCGAGCCCGAGGAGCGTACCCGCGAGCAGGGCACGCTCGCGGTTCATGGTGGAGGGACAAACTTCGATCGCCTTGCGCAAAGCCGCGAGGATCCGCGTCGGGCTCCACGTCTCCTCGGGCAAGAGCTCCCACGCCGCGTGGGCGAGCGTGCTGCAATCCTCCGCGCTCGGCTTGCCCTCGTCGAGGCGTGCGGCCGCCGCCCGGAAGCTCTGCGCCTTGCCGCGCACGGCGCCGAGCGCGCGATCGAGCTCGTCGATGTCGATGCTCCCGTTCAAGCGCAAGAGCTCCTCGCGCTCGGGGCTCAGCACCAGGATCGTCGGATAACTCGACACGGAGAGCGCCTCGCCGACGCGTTGCGCGTCCTCCGTGTCGCCGTCGAGGTGGACGGGCACGAAATCACGCATCATCTCGGCGAAACGAGGCTTCGAAAAGACCTCCGATTTCAGATCGTTGCACGGCGGGCACCAAGCCGCGCCCCAGTACAGAAAGACGAGCTTGCCCTCGGCGCGCGCCCGGACGAATGCGCGGTCGGGGGTGAGGTCGGCCCAGGGACCCTGAAGAGAATGCGCGGACGCCGTCGTCGTGGCCGCGGGACGCTCCTCCCGCGCAGGTTCGCGCTTGCTGCACGCGGCGGCGAGCGCGAACCCGACGAACAGAGCACCTCGAAGCGCAGCGCGGCCGTCTCCCATGACGTTCGTTCGATCCCGAGCGGAGCCTATCGCGGGCCCGAGAGCGCGTCCACGCGTTGCCCGGATGACAGCCGCCGCGACCGCCGCTACCATCGGCCGCGATGCTCCTCTCTCCGCTGGCCCGCGCCCGCATCAAGGTCGCCCGTTCCCTCGCGGACGCCATTCGCAGCTCGAAAGGGATCTCCGCGCGCCTCCTCGGCTTCCGCGCGCGGCCGGTCGAGGGCTGCACCGTCGATTTGGACCTCGCGCTGATGCTCGCGCTCGACGACGTCCTGAAATCGAGCGATCTGCGCGGCTTCGCGCCGCCCGTGGCCCGCGCGCGCATGGCCGAGTCCGTGTGCATGGTGGAGATCCCGCGCCTCGACAGCGTCTCCGTGGTGGACGAGCGCCTGCGCGGCGATGCCGGTCCGATCCCGGCCCGGAGGTACGTGCCCGAGGGCCTCGCCGCGCCTTCGCCGTGCGTGGTCTTCTACCATGGCGGCGGGTTCGTCACGGGCGACCTCGACACGCACGACTCGTTTTGCCGGCAGCTCGCGATCGAGGGCCGCGTGCGCGTCATCGCCGTCGACTACCGCCTCGCGCCCGAGCACCGCTTCCCCGCGGCCGCGACCGACGCGGTCGCCGCCTTCCGCGACGTCGCCGCGCGCGCGGCCGATTTCGGCGTCGATCCGGCGCGGATCGCGGTCATGGGCGACAGCGCGGGCGGCAACCTCTCCGCGGTCGTCTCGCTGAAGACGCGCGGCGAGGCCCATCGGCCCGCGCTGCAGGTGCTCCTCTATCCCGGGCTCGACGCGACCTGCGCGCACCGCTCGCACGCGGTGTATGCAAACGGCTGGATGCTCACGAAGGGGATGATCGACTGGTATTACGAGCATTATTTCGGCCCCGATCCGGCCGTGCGCCGCCACCCCGACGGCTCGCCGCTCCTCGCGCCGAGCGTCGAGGGCGCGCCGCCGGCGCTCGTGTTCACGGCGGGTTTCGATCCCCTGCGGGACGAGGGCGCCGCGTACGTCGAGCGCCTCACGGCCGCAGGCGTCCCCGTGCGGCTCGTCTGCCACGAATCGATGATCCACGGCTTCGTGCTCATGGGAGGCGTCGCGCCCGCTTGCCGCGAGGAGACCTCGCGCATCATCCGCGAAGCTTCCGCGGCCCTACGGAACGGTTTTTCCTGAGGAACCCGGGCGCACGTTCGCCTCGACCCATTCGGCGTCCTTCGCCGCCGAGAACACGGGCAGCCGCTTGTGCCAGCGCTCGCCCGCCGTGGGCCTTTCGAGCGTGATCCTGAGCGCCGCGATGAGCTCCAGCGGCGTCCCGTCCCGGCCCGCGTCGAAGCACGCCTTGCCGAGCCCCGCGAGCACGGCCTGCGCGAGCTCGTAGCCGATCGCCCATTGCGGCGGCGTTTGCTTTCCAGCCGGCGCTTCCCAGTAGCGCTCGCAAGCGCCTGCATCGTAGGACGTCCAGCTCCGGCACACGAGCGGCCGCACCGCATGCACGCCGCAGCCGCCGTCCGCGTCGAGCAGCGGGCAAGACACGTGCACCTCGGCCCGCGCAGCGCGGGAGAGCCCACGCGTCCGGGCGTCGGCCGCCTGCACGCGGGCGAGCAGATCCGCGAGCTCCTCGGGCGAACGTGTGGCCCGGAGGTGCGCGGCGATGCGGAGAACCTCGGGCGCCACGGCGAGCACCTTGGCCTGGCAACACGTCGAGCAGCCGCGACGACACGCCATCGGCGCGTCGGGCGGCTCGTGCGCGTGCGCGGTCGCCGTGAGCGCCGAGGCGCGCTCGCTCGCGATCCGGGCGGCTTCCATCGCGCGCTCCGGGCTCTCCGCGACGAGCGGCGCGAGCGCCAGGCTCTCGCCCTGCGCGATGCCGACGTAGATCTCGGGCGAATACTGGCTCGGGCGCGCGAGCGGCAAGGAGCGCCGTTCGTCCGTCATGGACCAGGGGATACCAGCCGCACGCGGGCCCCGCCAAGTCAGGCTGATCCCGCAGCGGGCAAGCGCGGCCCTCACTTCCCGTGTAGACTGCGCCCGAGGTGCTGCTGCCATGACCCATTACCTCGACGCGATCATCTCGGCGATCCGGGACGCCGGGCAGCACCTCGACGCCGCCAAGGTCTGGCTCGGCCGCGCGGAGAAGGCGGCCGGATCGACGTGGCAGATGCCGCTCTTCGGGGCCGCGGAAGAGGCGCACGCCGCGACGCGGGCGCGGCTCGACGCGGCGGAGGCCTCCCTGCGCGAGCTCGGCCCCGCGGACAAGCTCCCGCCTGTCCTCGACGAGCTCCCGAGCCGCGTCTCGGCCTTGCGCCGCGCCCTCCAGGCTTCCGAGAAGCGGCTCATCGACGCCGCGCTCCTCGCGGCCGCCCGTCCGCTCGGGCACGCCTGATTGCCGTTGGTGCACCAACGGCATCGTGCTAAGGCCCGCCGCCTCTCGCGGGATCGTGCCCCATGATGGTTGCGGAAAAGCGTTACTCCTGGCTGCGCCTGCTCCTCAAGTACCGCGGGACGGCGCTGGCGCGGATCCGTGGCCGCATGGCCATCACCATCCTGCTCGCCGTCGGGGTGACCGTGACCGATCTGAAGTACGGGTTTTTCCACCCGGACCTCACGACGATCCCGTTCACGCTCATCGGCCTCGCGCTCAGCATCTTCCTCGGCTTCCGGAACAACACGAGCTACGACCGCTTCTGGGAGGGCCGGAAGCTCTGGGGCGGCCTCGTCAACACGACCCGCACGATCACGCGCCAGATCCTCACGCTCGTGAACGAGCCGGCCGATCGCCCCACCGACAGCGAGGCCGTCGCGGCGTTTCGACAGGAGATGGTCTATCGGATCATCGGCTACACGCACGCGCTCCGGCTGCACCTTCGTGATCAGGATCGGCTGGAGGAGCTCGCGCCGTTCCTCGCGGCGACCGAGATCGACGGATTGCGGCCCGAACTCAATCGGCCCACGGCGATCCTCCAATCGGCCGCCTTCCGCCTGCGCGACGCCTGGAAGCGCGGCTGGATTCACCCCTACCACCTGTCCGTGCTGGAGCAGAGTCTCACCACCCTCACGGACCTCCAGGGCGGCTGCGAGCGCATCAAGAGCACGCCGATCCCGCTCTCGTACACCTCGCTCATTCACCAGCTCGTGGCCATTTATTGCTTCGCGCTTCCGTTCGGGATCGCGAAGACGGTCGGGGTGTTCACGCCGGTGGTGGTGGGGATCGTGGCGTATGCGTTCTACGGCCTCGACGCGATCGGCGACGAGATCGAAAATCCCTTCGGCACGGATGCGAACGATCTGCCGCTCTCGGGCCTCTCGCGCATGATCGAGGTGAACCTCCGGCAGCGTCTCGGCGAGACGGATCTGCCGCCCCTGCTCAAGCCGAAGGGCGGCCTTTTGACCTGATCGGCGCTTGCATCTCCGCGCGTCCGGGGGCGACAATCGCCCGCGGATGCCCCCCTCGCCCTCCTCCCACCCTGCCGTCGCGAAGTACGCGGAGCACATCAATCCCGCCTTCGTAAAACTCCTCGGCGCCTTCGGGTACGGCCGCGTCTTCGTCCGCGCGAGCGGCACGACGCTCTGGGACCACGAGGGGCGCGAATATCTCGATTTCCTTTCGGGCTTCGGCGCGCAGAGCCTCGGGCACAACCACCCGAAGCTCCGGGCGAACATGGCCGCGTTCCTCGCGGACGACGTGCCGAACCTGGTGCACGTGGGCCCGCCGGTGCACGCGGCCGAGCTCGCTTCCGCGCTCGCGCGCCGCGCCGGGCCGCTCACGATGTGCCTCTTCTCGTGCACCGGCGCCGAGGCCGTGGAGGCCGCGCTGAAGCTCGCGCGCGCCGCGACCGGGAAGAAAACGCTCCTCTATTGCAAGAATGGTTATCACGGACTGAACCTCGGCACGCTGTCGACGTCCGGCATCCCGCGCATGCGTGAGCTCTTCGAGCCGCTCTTGCCGGCCTGCCAGGAGGTCCCGTTCGGGGATCTCGACGCGCTCGACGAGGCCCTCGGAAAGACCCGTGCCGCCGCGTTCCTCGTCGAGCCGATCCAGGCCGAGGGCGGCATGCTCGTCCCGCCGAAAGGGTACCTGCGCGCCGCGCAGGAGCTCTGCAAAAAGCGCGGCGCGCTGCTCGTCCTCGACGAGGTGCAGACCGGCATCGGCCGCACGGGCTCGCTCTTCGCTTGCGAGGCCGAAGGGTTTTTCCCGGACGTCCTCGTGCTCGGCAAGGCCCTCGGCGGCGGAATGGTGCCGATCTCCGCGACGCTGACGACGCCCGATCTGTGCAAACGCGCGTTCGGCACGGCCGAGCGCTTCGATCTGCACGGCTCGACATACGCGGGCAATGCCTTCGCTTGCCGCACGGCCGGGGCGATCCTCGACATCCTCGACGAGGAGGGGCTCGTGCAAGCTAGCCGGGAGAAAGGCGAGCGGATGCTCGGCGCGCTCCGCGACCGCATCGGCAAGCACCCGCTCGTGCGCGAGGTGCGGGGCCGCGGGCTCTTCGTGGGGATCGAGCTCGGACCGACCGAAAAGGGCGGGCTCTTGCATCGGGCCTTGCCGGGCCTCGTGGAGGCGGTCTCGCGGCGTATCTTCGGGCAATGGCTGAGCGTGCGCCTGCTCGAGCACGGGATCGTGGCGCAACCCGCGAGCCAGCAATGGAACGTGCTCAAGCTCGAACCGCCGCTCACGGTGACGGACGCCGAGATCGACCGCGTCGTGGATCGGATTGGCGCGCTGCTCGACGAATACCGCGAGGTGGCCCCGATCGTGCGCGATGCGACGGCGCGGCTCGGGCAGCAGTTCGCCGGCGGATGGAGGTTCGGATGAGCTTCGCCACGTGGAAAAAAGAGGCCACGTTCGCCGCGACGCTCCTCCGCAGGCGCCCGTTTTCGTGCCTGATCCAGGTCACGAACCGCTGCAACATGGAATGCAGCTTCTGCGATTTCTGGCCGAACCCCGCGCCGCCCAAGCAGGAGCTTTCGCTCGCCGAATACCGCCGCGTCGCGGACGAGCTCGCCGAGCTCGGCACGTTCGTGATCTCGGTCGAGGGCGGCGAGCCGCTCGCGCGGCCCGACATCGTGGAGATCGTGCGGATTCTCTCGGAGAAACACATCACCGCGCTGTTCACGAACGGCTGGTTCGTGACGGAGGACAAGGCCAAAGCGCTCTGGGACGCGGGGCTCGTGCACGGCAACGTGAGCATCGATTACCCCGAGGCGAGCCGGCACGACGGGAAACGCCGGCTCGCGGGGACCACGGATCGCGCCTGGAAGGCGGTCGAACTCCTCCGCGACACGGCGCCGCGCGGGGGCAAACAGGTGCACGTGATGACGGTGCTGATGGAGGACAACTGGCGTGATCTGGAGGCGCTGCTCCGGCAGAGCGAGGCGCGCGGGGTCGGCCATCAGCTCACGCTCCTCAGCATTGCGGGCTATCGCCGCGGCAAGGAGGGGCCCGACAAGATGCCGCCCGTGGGCGTGTCCAAGCATGTGCTCGCGCTCTGGGAGAAGTATCCACACCTCCGGTACTTCCGCGATTATTTCGCGCGCATCGACGCCTTCCTCGCGCAGGAGAAGATGCCCACGTGCAGCGCGGGCAAGACGGGGTTCAACATCGATCACGTGGGCAACGTCTCGCCCTGCATCGAGCGGATCGACGAGAGCGTGGGCAACGTGCGGGAGGCGAGCCTCGGGGAGCTCCATCGGCGGTTGCAGGAGAAGCAGGCCGAGATTGCGAGGTGCCAGCAATGCTGGACCGCTTGCCGCGGAATCAACCAGGCCCTCGGCAATGGCGGGTCGGCGCAGAGCCTCCTCGATCTGGGCACTAGGATGCGGACGAGCTGAACGCGATCGCGAGGCCGAGCGCGGCCGTCGCGGCGACCCGCACGCCCTCCCGCTTGGCCGCGCCGTCGCGCCCGTCGAGGAGCCCGCCCATCGTCGACAACCCCCACAAGACGACGAGCGCCCCGGCCGCGAGTTGCCAGAACGGATGCCGATCGCGCAGCCAGAGGAGGTGCAGCGCGAACGCGAGCGTCGCGGCGAACGCGAGCGCGGCATAAACCTTTGTGCGTGTAGGAATGTCCGTGTCGGGCCGCGCGGGCGCGTGGCGCGGGAAGACAATGCCCTCGGGGGTCCAGCCGGGGTGACGGACGAAGGTCCGGACCTTGTCGCCGAACGTCTTCGCCTGGCGCGCGACGGCGATGAGGTCGCGGAAGAACACCCATTGTGCCCGCGCGCCGTCGTGCGTCTGGTAGCCGAACGGCGTGCCGAGGACCGGCGGATCGGCGGGATCGACCTCCACGTGCGTACCGAACATGCGGTCCCACACCGTGAACATCGCGCCGAAGTTCTTGTTCAAATACCGCCGGTTTCTCGAATGATGCACGATGTGCGTCGCCGGCGTGACCAGGAACCAGAGCCCCGGGCGGTGGAAGACGCGCGAATGGACGCTGAGCGCGTAAAAGGAGATGATCGAGATCGCCACGAAGAAATGCAGCGGCGGGACGCCGAGCATGGGGATGGGCGCGTAGAAGAGGAAGGCGTACGTGTCCGAAAACCAGGGGTGACGCGTGGCAACCGAGACGTTGAAATGCTCGGACTGGTGATGGACGCCGTGGATCGCCCAGAGCGCGGCCACGGAATGGCCGGCGCGGTGATACCAGTAATACCCGAGGTCGCCGAGCGCGAACGCGAGGATCCAGGGGACGATCGAGCCCTCGGGCCAGCGCACGAGCGCGAGCCTGTCGTAGGCGAAATCGTAGAGGCCGAGGAGCAACGGGCCGAGGAAGAGGCCAAGGACGATCTCGCCGAGCCCCGCCGAGAAGCTCCCGAGCGTGTCGGCAAACCCGTAGACGCGCTGCCCTTTGCGGCGCGAAAGCGCGATCTCCAGGGCGATGATGGCAAGGTAGAACGGAACCCCGAGCGCGTAGTACCCATTCGTCTCGAGGCGGCTCATGCGCCAAGACTACGGAATCGCGCCCGGGGCGTAAAGGGCGGGGCTCATGACCATGGGAGCACCTTTTTCAAGCCATCCGGTACGCTCGTGAGCACACAACACGCCCTTGCCGGGCCCTTCCACGGGCCCCTACCATGCTTCCCCCATGCACCCCTTGTTCACGCTGGCGGGCCGCAAGGACCCTCATCCGATCTACAAACGCCTCCGCGCCGAAGAGCCCATCTCGCAGGTCATCGAGCCCTACCGGAAAGTGCCTTTCTGGCTACTCACGCGGTACACCGATTGCTCCGAGATGCTGCGAGATCCCCGCTTCGGCAAGGATTTCACCAAATGGCCCCCCGAGGAGCGTGCGCGCCTGCGCGTATCGGGCGAATTCGACGTGCTCGGCAAGCACATGCTGAGCGCCGATCCGCCAGACCACACGCGGCTTCGCTCCCTCGTGGCCAAAGCCTTCACGCCGCAAATCGTCGAGGGCCTGCGCGGCCGCATCTCCACGATTGCGGAGAACCTCGTCTCGGCCGCCCTCGCGCGTGATGCAAGCGGGATGGACCTCGTCTCGCAATTCTCGTATCCCCTGCCCGTCACGGTCATCGCCGAGCTGCTCGGCGTGCCCTCCGCAGACCAGGACGATTTCCGTCGCTGGACCACGACGCTCTTCACGCCCGCGGACACCGAGGAGCAACTCGCGCACCTGCGCGCCACCGGATTCGAGTTCTTCCAGTACTTCATGGCGCTCATCGAGCGCCGCAGGGCCGAGCCAAGAGACGACCTCGTGAGCGGGCTCGTGGCCGCCGAGGAAGGCGGCGATCGTCTGAGCACCCAAGAGCTCGTAGGAATGCTCTTCCTCCTGCTCGTCGCAGGCCACGAGACCACAGTCAATCTGATCACGAACGGCATGCTCGCGCTGATGGACCACCCCGAAGAGCGCGAGCGTCTCGTCGCCGATCCGTCGCTCCTCGAATCAGCCGTGGAGGAGATGCTGCGCTATTGCGGGCCGGTGGAGACGACGACATACCGCTTCGCACTGGAGGACGTGGAGATCGGCGGGGTGACGATCCGAAAAAACGAGCTCGTGCTGGCATCGCTGCTCTCCGCCGATCACGACGAATCACGATTCCCAAACGCAGCCCGCTTCGACGTGGGGCGAAAACCAAACAAGCACATCGCATTCGGCTACGGGATCCATTTCTGTCTCGGCGCGCCGCTCGCGCGGCTCGAAGCCGTCATCGCCGTGGAGACGCTGCTCCGGCGCCTGCCAAGGATGAAGCTGGCCGTCCCGCGCGAGGACCTCGAGCCAAGCTCGATGCTCCTGCTGCTGCACGCAAAGAAGCGATTGCCTGTTCAGTTCTAGGTTAGGTTGGAGGCCGCCGCGCTGGGGCGTTGCCCCAGGCCCCAGCAGGGGCTGTCCGCCCCTGCACCCGGACCAGCCAGGGGCTGGACCCGGGACGATGAACTGCGCGATGCGCAGTTCATCGCAGCGTCTTTCACCCCCTCTCCGCCGCGCGTGCAGGTCCCTCGGCCTCCGTCATCGGTCTTCGACCCCGTTCCCGCAGGTCCCGGGACCTCCCGGATCGACGTCGCGCTCCGTTCCCGCAGGTCCCGGGACCTCCCGGATCGACGTCGCGCTCCGTTCCCGCAGATCCCGGAACCTCCCGGATCGATGTTGCGCTCCTTGCGCGAAGGTCCCGGGACCTCCCGGTCGATGTAGCGCTCCGTTCGCGAAGGTCCCTCGGGTCGACGCCGCTGCGCTGGGGCGTTGCCCCAGGCCCCAGCAGGGGCTGTCCGCCCCTGCACCCGGACCAGCCAGGGGCTGGACCCAGGACGATGAACTGCGCGATGCGCAGTTCATCGCACAGGCCCGGTCGAGACCGGCGACGACCTCGCCAACCAAGACAGCTGCGCTGACATCTCGACGGGCGGGGCGATCCCACCGGCCCGCTGGAAGAACTGCGCATCGCGCAGTTCTTCCACCCCGAGTCCAGGGCTTGCCCTGGTCCGGGTCGAGGGGCGGACAGCCCCCGCGGGGCCCGGGGCGGCGCCCCGGCGCGGCGGCTCCAGCTGAGACCCCTGTGCTCGGGTCTAGACCTGATCGCTCCCGGGTGGCAGCGGGAGCTTCACGCAGAAGGTTGCGCCTTCTCCCTTCTCGCTCGAGACGGAGATCGTGCCCTTGTGTGCTTCGACGATTGCGCGGCAAACGAAGAGCCCTGCGCCGAGCCCGGCGTGTGCGTCCTGCCTCCGCCGGAATGGCTCGAAGATCCTCTCCAGCTCCTCTGGCGTGATGCCCACGCCGCGATCTCGCACCGAGACGACCGCGAAGCCTGGCTCCTTGCTGACCGATATCGTGATCGGCTGTTTGGCGCCGAATCGCGCTGCGTTCGACAGAAGGTTCACGAAAACCTGCTCGAGGTGCGTCCGATCCCAGTGGCCGTATACGGGGCCCTCGCTCTGGATCTCCACGGTGCACCCCTCGGCTGCGACCTCCGTTTGCATCTTCCGTGCGACGTTCCGTACGAGCTCCTCGATCTCCACGCGCTCGAGGTTCAGCACCGCGTTGCCCGCGGCGACGTTCGACAGCACGAACATGTTGTTGATGACCTGCGTCATCCGGCGAAGCTCGCGCGTGGAGACCTTCAAGAATCGGCTCACGTCCGCCGGGCTCATCACGGGCGTTGCGTCCTCGGGGCGGGCTCGAAGCATGTATTCGTAAAGCAGCCGCAGACTCGTCAGCGGCGTGCGCAGCTCGTGCGATGCGAATCGCAAGAACTCTTCGCGCGCATGAACCGCGCTCTCGAGCTCGCCTTCCACGCGCTGGAGACGGTCGACCCGCTCCTCGAGCTCGGTCCGGAGCTCCCGCTCTCGACCCAGGCTGTGGGCGAGGGCCTTCGCGCGCTGCTGCAAAATGAGGGTCAGCACGAGCGTGATGCCGAGACCGACGATGAACGTCCGCAGGACGACCTTGCGCGTTGCGGTGAGGGCGCTGTACGCCTCGGCTTTGTCGACCTCGGTTGCGATCCCGAGCTGGAGCTCTGGATCCCATACCCAGGCCCCGATCACCGTAACGCCTCGGTAATCGCGGTAGCCGTCGGTGTCGAGCCCGGATTTCCCGGAGACGGCGCTCATGGCCATTCTCGTCAAGGGCTGCTCCGACCGGGGCAGCCGGGAGCGGAAGCCGCGGAGCATGTTACCGCCTGGATCACGCAGCTCGATCACTTGGCTCGAATGTTGGCCGGCGGCGAGCAAGCCGATGTCGCGGAGCAGCGGCTCGAACCGGCTCTCCGTCGCGAGACGCGCGTAACGGTCGAATGCGTACGTCTCGCCCGTCTCGCCGACCCGGCCCGACTGTGTGATGCGCGAGAATTCTCCGGTGGGATCGATGCGGAAGACGAGCGCTGCCACGATCGCCCCGTCCTCGTCGCGCACGGGTGTCGCGACGAGCATCGTCGGAACGTCGACCTCGAGGTTTTGGTCGCGCATGAGGAAGGGCGCTCCGGTGACGGTCGAGCCACGAAGCGCCGCGGTGATGGTGTCCGGATCCAGGCGGCTCAGCGTGTTCGTCGCGACGACATCGCCGTGGTCGGAGGCGATGTCGATGCCGTCCGGGGCGATGATGTCGAAGCCCATGTATTGCTTCTGCTGGACGACGTCCCGCAGCAGGCGCCGCAGCTCGCCGAGGTACGGGCCCTCGTGGAGCGCCCCGCCGCTGCTCCGGAGCTTCAACTGCGCGAGGACCACGCGCCGCACGCCGGCCTCGCCCGCCCAGCTCTTCGCGGTGGCCTCCATGTGCCGCTCCCAGGTCACCAGACCCTCGCGGGTCGTCGCGAGCACGGTCTGTACGGTCGCCGCGGCCTGGCGGCGGTGAATCGCGTCGATCAGGGACAAGCCAAACCACGTGCTCAGACCGATCGGCACGAGCATGACCAGGAAGAGCAGCCAGTCCGCACGTTGGGTCCTGATTTTCACTTGATTGCCGCGGCGCGGGCGGGAAGCAACCAAGAAGGGTGCCATTGCCGTCCTGTGTGGTTCCTGCCCGCCGAGGGAGCACGACAGGAGCCGAGCCGCCGGCCGGTCGCGTCGGGCGGGCGGCTGCGAGCGGCTCTACGCTTTAACGGCGGAGGGCGAATGCAATGCCGCTCTGCAGATTGCTCCGCATGACGATTCCCTCGAGATCGGTGCCGATCTCGAGGAGCGTCCGCGCGACCTCGGGCCGCACGCCCGTCACGACCACACGCGCGCCGAGGAGCCGCGCGGCGCGGGCCGCCGAGACGATCGCGCTCGCGACGTTCGTGTCCACGGTGCGCACGCCCGTGACGTCGAGGATCACCGAGTGCGCGCCGTGGTGGCCGATGCCGTCGAGGAGCGTGCTCATGATGCGCTCGGCGCGCGCCTGATCGACGCGGCCGACGATCGGCATGGCCACGACACCGTCGGCGATCGGGACCAAGGGCGTGGAGAGCTCGCGGAGCGTCTCTTCCTGCGCGGCGATCACCTGCTCGCGCAGGAGCAAGCGCTCCTCCTCCTGCCGCTTCTGCTCGGTGATGTCCGTGGCGATGCCGCAGACGCCCATGAGCGCGCCGTAGCTGTTCAGGATGGGGAATTTGATCGTGACGTAATGGTGGGTCCCATCCGCGAATTCGACGGCCTCCTCGAATTGAATGGGCTCGTCCCGGCGCACCGCCTCCTCGTCCCTCTCCCGCATGGCGCGGACGGCCTCCGGCGGGAAAAAATCGGCGTCGGTCCGGCCGAGCAACTCCTTGCGTGGCTTGCGGTAAAGCCGCTCGGCGTGACGGTTCAGGAGGAGGTACCGGCCCTCGGGGTCCTTGACGAAGACGACGCTCGGCGAATGGTCGATGATCGCGTGGAGGAGGCGCCTCCGCTCGTTGTCGGCGCGCTCGGCCACGGCGGCGCGCATCGTCGTCATCCGAGACGGCGTCGCCTCGACGCGCTGGTCCATGAGCGCGCCCTCGAGCGCGACGATCTGCGCGCGCAGCGAGCCGTTTTCGCGCCGCAGCGCCGCGATCTCCGCCTCGAGCGCGGCGACGTCGACCCCCGCGCCCTCCGCCGTTCGTTCAGATCCCATGGTTCCCCTTCCGAGTATTTCTACAACCGGAGCCGAAACGCAAGCAAGCGCGTTCGCGCCGCACTCCCTTGTTGAGTCGGTGGTGGTGTTCGTGACACCCTCTCCATTCACCATGCAATCGAATGTCTTCACGGCCGTGTTCATGCCGCTCGCGCTCGGCGTCATCATGCTCGGCCTCGGACTCGGGCTCGGGCTCGAGGATTTCCGCCGCGTCGTGGTGTATCCGCGGGCCGTCTTCGTGGGGCTCGTCTGCCAGACGGTGCTCCTCCCGCTCGCGTGTTACGGCATCGCGAAGGGCTTCGGGCTCCCGCCCGAGCTCGCCGTGGGGCTCATGTTGCTCGCCGCCTCGCCGGGCGGCGCGACGGCGAACCTCTTCAGCCACCTCGCGAAAGGCGACGTCGCGCTGAACATCACGCTGACCGCGACGAACTCCATCCTCAGCCTGTTCACGCTGCCGTTCATCGTGAACATGTCGCTCACGGCGTTCCTCGGGACCGAAAAGAGCATTCCGCTCCAGTTCGACAAGGTGATCCAGGTCTTCGCCGTGGTGCTCGTGCCCGTGGGGATCGGGATGCTCATCCGGGCCAAGCGGCCGGCCGCCTCGGATCGGCTGCAGAAGCCGGTGAAGATCATCTCGGCCGTGTTCCTCGTGCTCATCATCGTCGCGGCCGTGCTCAAGGAGCGGGCGAGCCTCTTGACGTCGTTCCGGCAGGTGGGCCTGGCCGCGCTCGTGTTCAACCTCGTCAGCATGGGGATCGGGTATCTGGTGCCCCTGCTCGTGCGGCTGCCGAAGCGGCAAGCGACCGCGATCGGGATGGAGATCGGCATTCACAACGGGACTCTGGCGATCGCCATCGCCTCGGCGCCCACGCTGCTCAACAATTCGACGATGGCCATTCCGCCGGCCATTTACAGCTTGATCATGTTCTTCACGGCCGCCGCCTTCGGGAGTATTGTCGCGCGCGGGAACGAGGAGAGCGCCCCCGCCGAGCAGCCGAAGGCGGCGTGAGGAGCATCTTTCAGCCGCGCGCTTTGGCCACGCGCGGCTCGCGCATCAGATAGACGCCGAGCGCGAGCACGAGCGCCGCGGCGGCCCCGAGCCCGACGGGCTGCTCATCCCCGAAGAACCTTTCCAGCCATGCAGGCCGCACGACGAGGATCGTCATGGCGAGGGCATTGTTGATCCCGTGCACGAGGATGCCGGGCAGGAGCGACCGCGTGGTGTGGCGGGCATACCCGAGCAAGAGGCCGAGCGAGAAGGTGGGGATCAATCGGTAAATCGAGCCGTGCGCGAGGCCGAAGAGCAAGGACGAGGTGATGAGCGCGACGGCGACCCCGGCGCGCGACAGGCCCGTGAAAAGGAACCCGCGGAAGAGCGTCTCCTCGCAGAGCGCGGGCAGGACGGCGATGACGAGGATCAGCACCCCGAGGGGCTGGCCGTCGAGCAGGAGCGCGTCGCCGAGCTTGTCCGAGAATTCGCGTGGGACGGGCACGAGGCGGAGCGCGATCGCGCTGACGACGACGCCCCCGGAGAGGCCGGCGAGGACAGCGCCGACGAGGGCGCGCGGGCGCGGCCAGCGCAGGCCGAGCGTCTCGCGCATCGAGGCGCCCGACGCGGCAATGGCGGCGAGGGCGGGCAGGAACATCAGGCCGAGCTGGGTGCCGGCGATCTGCACGGTCTTGTTCGTGGTCTTCTCGAGGAGGAAGCTCGCGTAAAACGTCACGACGAGGATCACGGAGAAGGCGCCGAGGGAAAAGCCGAGGCTCGGGATCCCGCCTTTTTGCCGCTCGAACGTGAAGACGGCGCGGAACGAGCCGCGGCCGCCGAGCAGGACGTCCTCGCGCTCGAAGACACGCGCGGCGAAGACGAGCGCGAGCGCGGCGAACAGCGTGGACGAGCCGAGCGTGAAGAGGACGAGATCGGGCGCGACGTCGCCGAGGTAAATCGCCTTGATGAGGAGGGCGACATTGAGGAGCGGCACGAAAGACGTGGTGACGGAGAGCTCCATCCCGGGCAAGGACGTGAGCATCGAGAGGAGCATGACGGGCAGATACACGGGCGTGAGCAGGTTCTGCGCGTCCTTGAAATCGCGGGCGAAGGCCGCGACGGCCAGAAAGAGCGCCGAAAAGAGGAGCGTGACCGGGATGAGGAGCGCGAAGGTGAACGCGTGGGCCGAAAAGGGCACGTCCATTTCGCCGGGGAGGATGCGGCGGAGCGTGAGGCCGAGGCTCGCGACGTTGACGAGGGCCGTGACGAGGGAGACGACGAAGACGGCGAGGAATTTGCCGGTGATGATCTCGAGGGGCAAGAGCGGTGCGCAGAGCAAGGTCTGCATGGTGCCGCGTTCCTTTTCGCCGGCGGTCATGTCGGCCGCGCGGAGAAAGCCGCCGAGGAGGGACATGAGGATCAGCATCATCGGCATGAGCGTGCCGAGGACCTTGCCGACCCGCCGTTCGTCGGGCGCGATGTTGCGCGAGACGACCTCGAGCCCCGACGTGAACCCCTTGGGCAAACCTTTTTCGCCCTCGCGCGAGACGAGGAGGCCGTCGCGGGCCCGGGCGAGCGCGTAATCGAGGCGATCGGCCGCGAAATCGGAGTCGCCCCAGACCGAGTCGTAATAAATGGTGACGCGGGCGGCCTTGCCGGCGCGGACGTCCTCGGAGAAACCCCGCCAGGGGACGAGCACGGCGTGCGCCTCGCGGGCGCCGACGAGCGTGCGGGCGGCGAGCGCAACCGCGGCGTCGGGCCTTTCCGCGTCGCGTTGTTTCGTGCCCGTGCTCGGCTCGGCGCCCGGGTCTTTGCGGGGTGGCCCGGGCGGGCGCGGGGGCGCGGGCGTGGGCGGCGGAATGGATCCGGCTTCGAGGTCCCGGCGGAGCGCCTCGGGGGCGCCGTGCCAGGGCACGATTTCGAGTTTGTTTTCGCCTGCCGCGAGCGCCGCGGAGACGTCGGGCGAGAGCTCGCCCCAGACGGCAATCTTCGACGGGCGCGCTTCGAGCGCATCCATCTCCGCGCCCGCCATCCGGCTCATGAGGAGCGCGAAGAGCGGATAGAGCATCATCGGCAGGAGGACGAGGCTCACGAACGTGCGGCGATCCCGCAACGTCTCGACGAGCTCCTTGCGCAGAATGACGAGGACGATGGAGAGCCTCACGCCGCACCTCCGGAAGCCGCGCCGTCCGCGCGGGGGGCGCCACGCTCGACATGGTAAAGGAATGCATCCGTGAGGTTTTTCGCGCCGCCGGCGCGCGCGCAGAGGGCCGGGACCTCGCCCTCGTCGACGATGCGGCCCTCGTGGATGAGGGAGATCCGATCGCAGAGATATTCGGCTTCGCTCATGATGTGCGTGGAGAAGAGAATGGCACGGCCCTTCGCGCGCTCCTTGCGGATGGATTCGACGATGAAGCGGCCGGAGAGGACGTCGAGGGCATTCGTGGGCTCGTCGAGGATGAGGACGGAGGGCTCGTGGAGGAAGGCGCGCGCGATGTTGGCGCGCTGCTTTTGCCCGGCGGAGAGGGTGGCCGAGGGACGGTCGGCGAACGAGGCCATTTCGAGGTCCCGCACGAGGTCGTCGATCCGCGCGGCGAGGCGCGTCTCGGAGAGGCCGTGGAGGCGGCCGAAATACTGCAAGGTCTCGCGCGGAGAGAGTCGCTGGTAGAGCTGCGTGTCGCCGGAGAGGAAGCCTATCAGGGCTTTGGCTTCGAGCGGGCGCTCGGCCATGTCGATGCCGCCGATCCGGACGCGCCCCTCGGTGGGCCGGAGGATGCCGGCGAGCATGCGCAGCGCGGTCGTTTTGCCCGCCCCGTTCGGGCCGAGGAGGCCAACGACCTCGCCCGGACGAACGACGAGATCGAGGCCGGCGACGGCGATCGTGGGGCCGTAATGCTTGACGAGGCCCTCGGCGGCGAGGGCGGCGCCTTGGGCGGAGGCTTCCGGGGACATCGGGAGGACTCTGGCAGCGACCGCGCGTCGGTTCAACGGGGTCGAGGCGCGGCCCCCCTTGGAGTCAGAAAGGATCTCGTGTACCAGGGCGAGATGCGTTGCCTTCCTGCCCTCAGCGCCCTCGTTCTGCTCTCCCATGCGGCCTGTAGCGAGCCTGCCGCGCCGCCCGATTCCTCGGGCACGGCCGGCGGTGGCCCCGGGCCGAGCGAGCCCGTGCCCGGCGCCGATACGGTCGTCACCCCTCACGACAAGACGCACGTTTATTTCACCGGCGAGGACAACAAGCGCATCGTCGATGCGCCGGCCACGTTCCCAGCCGAGGGAGAGTATTCGCAGATCGTCCTCCACCTGTCGCTCGCGTGCCCGGACGGCGGCTGCGACGCCTGGGATCGATTCGCCTCCCTCGGCCTCGTGACGGCGAAAGGCAATACGCCCGAGGAGGATACGGTCCTTGAAATCGCCCGCTACATCACCCCGTACGCGGTGGAGGGCGCGTGGGACATCGACGTGACCGATCTGCGCCCGCTGCTCGCCGGCGAGGTGACCGTGCGCGCCTTCATCGATACGTGGGTGGGCCCCGGGAGCCCGTACGGCGCAGGATGGCTCGTCACCGCGAGCTTCGAGATGAAAGGCGGGATTCCGGCGAAATTGCCCGTCGCGGTCCTCCCCGTCTGGGATCGGCGCTATGTCGCTTATGGCGATCCCTCGAAGCCGGTCTCAGGGAGCGCTCCGGCGCAGGAGATCATGCTGCCCGAGGGCTCGACGTCCTATGCGCTGCGCACGTTCATCACCGGCCACGGTCAGGGGAATGCGGACAACTGCGCCGAGTTCTGCACGCGCAAGCATACCTTCACCGTCGGCGCGACGCCGCACGAGCAGGACATCTGGCGGAGCGATTGCGCGACCACCGCCGTGCCCGGCCAGCAGGGCACGTGGAAGTATCCCCGCGCAGGCTGGTGCCCGGGCGCCGACGTCCGCCCGTGGACGGTGGACATCACGGCCGACGTCGCGGGCGCGTCCACCGTGAAGATCGCCTATGGCGTGGAAGAATACGAGAATACGTGTCGCCCCGATGCGGCCGTTTGCGAGGGGTGCTCGCTCGGGACGGGCTGCGATTACGATGGCGGGGCTCATACGGAGCCGAATTATCAGCTCTCGACGGTGCTCATCGCGTACAGGTGAGGTGCCCGCTCACGTACGTTTGTCCGCTCCGTCCGCGGCGCATCGATTCTTGCCTCCGAGGCTCCCCGACCGGTGCGTGGGACGACAGTTCCGGGACGCACGATTTTGTCGTGGGGGACCGATGAGTTTTCCCTCGGCCCGGGGTCCAAGTACGTGAAGCACCTCCGCGGGGAGTTGCCGTACGCTCTCTGGCGAGAACAGCGAGAAAAAGACCATGCAAAACAGGTTTCAGCGCATCACGCCGTTCCTCTGGTTCGACACGCAGGCCGAGGAGGCCGTGAAGTTCTACACGTCGGTCTTCCCGAACTCCCGGATCGTGACGACCACGCGCTACAGCAAGGAATCCGCGCAGATGTCCGGCCGGGCGGAGGGGTCGGTCATGACCATGGGCTTCCAGCTCGACGGGCAGGACTTCACCGCCATCAACGGCGGCCCCCAGTTCACGTTCAGCGGAGCGATCTCGTTCGTCGTGCATTGCGAGAGCCAGGACGAGGTGGACCACTACTGGAACCGCCTCACCGAGGGCGGCGACGAGAAAGCCCAGCAGTGTGGCTGGCTCCGCGACCGCTTCGGGGTGTCCTGGCAGGTGGTGCCCAAGCAGCTCGTCGAGCTGCTCTCCGATCCCGACCCGAACCGAGCGCGAAGGGCCACGATGGCCATGCTCGGGATGAAGAAGCTCGACATCGCGGCCCTGCAAAAAGCCGCGGCGGGCTGAAGCACATCGACGCATCACCCCAGGGCGCACGCGGGCTCGACGAGCCGTAACGACGGCCCCGCCGGGTCGAGCTCCGCAAGCACGCCGAGAGGCATGACGAGTTGCGGGTCCGTGTGGCCGAAATCGACGTTCGTGACGATCGGGATGTCGGTCCGACCAAACTCGCCCGCGACGATCGAAACGATTCGCTCCTCGAGCTCGCGCTTCTGCTCGGGCGTGTAGCCCCGTGCCCGCCCGAAGACGATCCCCGCCACCCGATCGAAGATGCCCTGCATTCCGTAGTTTCGCAGGAAATACCCCACGCGCGCCGGAGGCGGCACCTCCTCGGAGGTCTCGAACAGGAGGATACGCCCCGTCCAGAAGGCAGGCTCGGGCCAGAAGGACGTGCCTTTCATGAGTTCGAGGACCTCGATGCAGCCGCCGAAGAGCCGCCCCAGGGCCGGGCTCGTGCCCTGCAGCCGGCGAAAGCCGCCCGGATCGTCACGGAGGGGCTCGACGAGGCCGGTATTCGCGGGGTCGTTCCAAGCGAGATAACCTTCGACGTAAGCGCCATAAGGCCGGTAGGTGTAGGTCGGGGCAGCCGAGAAGAGCATTTCACGCAGGTGCGCGGCGCAAGCGGGCGGCAGGGCGCGGAGCTGGGCAAAGCCGGCCATGACCGACGGGCCGTGGAAGGTGACGAGGCCGAGCTGATTGGCGAATGTGAGCAGTGTGGTGGTATCGGAAAAACCCATCAGGATCTTGGGGTTCGTCCGGATGATCTCCCTGTCGAGGTAGGGCAGGACGCGGACCGAATCCTCGCCGCCAATGGAAGCGATGATCGCGGCGATTTCCGGGTCGGCGAAGGCATGATGGAGGTCGGCCGCGCGGGCCCGAGGGTCGGCCTGGAGGGCCGCCGGGGTCATGCGGGCCGCCTTCATCTCCCGCACGCGGAGGCCGAAGTCCTCGCGCAAGACAGCGAGGCCTTGCTCGAAGACGTGGGGAAACAGAGCCGGCCCGCCCCAGGAGGGCGAAACGACGGCGACGGTATCACCGGGGCGCAGATGTCGGGGGCGAATGGGCACCATCGGTAGGTCCTCTCCTTCGTCGATGCTTCGATGCCGACCGAGCTCCATCCTTTCCCGCGAGCTCGGGATGCTCCCGGAACACGTCGGCACCACCCGCTTCATCGTTTTGTCTTTCAATCTGGACACACGCGTGCGACACGGACGTCGGGTAGAAGGATCATGATCCGTTCCGAAGAACTGCTCGACGGGTCCACGGAGGACCATGCGCTGGTGCGCACGCTCGAAGAGAAGGTGCGGGCGCTCGAGGACGAGCTGCGGTTCTTCCGCGCGCTCGCCGACGAGCTGCCGCTGAGCCTTTATCACAAGGACCGCGAAGGGCGCTGCGTCTGGGCCAACGCGGCGCTGCTCGAAAGCGTCGGCTCCGGGCTCGAGGGTGCCCTCGGCAAGACGGTGTTCGATTATTATCCGCGTGAGCTCGCGGAGAAATACGACGCCGACGACCGGCACGTGGTCGAGACGGGCGAGACATGGCAAGGCGTCGAGGAGCATCAGGCGCCCACCTCCTCCGAGGGCGCGCGTTACGTGGAGGTCAAGAAGGTGCCCGTGCGGGACGCGGACGGCGCGATCACCGGCTCGATGGGCATCTACTGGGACGTCACCGGCGTGCGCCGTGCCGAGCGCCTGGAGGAGGAACGACGCGCGCAAGCCGTCACATTACGCGAGCTCGGGGCGCCTCTCCTGCCGCTCGCCGACCGAGTCCTCGCGATGCCCCTCATTGGCCGCATCGACGGCGCGCGCGCCGCCCAGGCGCTCGATTCCCTCCTCCACGGCGTCTCGGAGCGCCAGGCCGCCGTGGTGCTGCTCGACGTGACAGGTGTCACCATGATCGACGACGAGGTGGTGCGCCTGCTCGTCGACGCCGCCAGGGCCGTGCGGCTGCTCGGCGCGCAGGTCGTGCTCACCGGCGTCAAGGCCGCCATGGCGCAGGCCATGATTGAAATGGATGCACGCCTGGATGGGATCGTCACGCTGTCGACGATGCAGGCAGGCGTCGCGTGGGCGCTCGGGCGGCGGAAATAGCCCTCAGAGGGTGTTCCACAGGGATGCGCGGGGCTTTGCCCCGCACCCCAGAAGGGGGCTGTCCGCCCCCTTCACCCCGGACCAGGCACGGCCCTGAGCATTGGTCCCATCTCCGATCGGTACATTCCCCCCCTCTGACGACATTTACCGAGTGAGATGTTGGATGCAGGGGCAGCCTTGTCGGCGGAAGCGTGGGCGGAGGAGGAGTTCGGGCATGCGGACCTTGGAGACAAGCGCCGGACCCGGCGACTGACGCGCATGGCCGCGCAGGCGGCGCTGTTTCCCTCGGGGAAGGTGAGTGAGGTT
>NZ_JAGTJJ010000026.1 GCF_028435365.1 Polyangium jinanense
CAGACCAGCTACCCGTCTTTGCCTTGGTGAGCCATTACCTCACCAACTAGCTGATGGGCCGCAGGCCCATCCCCTGGTGCGAGCTTGCATGCAGAAGCCCGCTTTTACCCCTGCCTCTTGCGAGGCCGTGGTCTTATGCTGTATTAGCCCTCCTTTCGGAAGGTTATCCACCACCAGAGGGTAGGTTACCTACGTGTTACTCACCCGTGCGCCGCTTTACCGGGGCCGAAGCCCTTTCTCGCACGACTTGCATGTGTTAGGCGCGCCGCTAACGTTCGTTCTGAGCCAGGATCAAACTCTCCAGTTAAACCTGCTGGAGGTCACCTCGGTCCGGCTAAAGACCGGGTGACGACTCATGCCTTATTGGCATGACGTGTTGCCTCGACCGTGCTTGCGCAGGTCGGAGGCGAGGGCCACGTCACCACACGTTATTGCGTGTTGCGTACAATCCAGTTTTCAAGGACCGAGCCGAAGGCTTCCGGCAGACATTCCTGCCATTCCTTCGTTCTGTCATCTCGCCGTCCGCCCGGGCCGCTTTCGCGAAACCGTTTGTCTCGGCGAGGTCGGTTGATTTAGTTGCCTCTCGGCGCCCTGTCAACCATTCATTTTCGAATCGGTCGTTTTCTTTTTCGACCGTCTCTCCCTTCGCTCGGAGCTGCTCACCGCGGCTTCCTTCGCGTCGGGGCGGCGGATTCTACTCATCGAGCTCCGCCTGTCAACCGCCTTTTCGCTTTTTTTCGTCCCGTTTCTTCTGCTTTTCCTCTCCCTCTTGCGAGGTCGAGGGAGCGAGGTAGACCTCACTCTATAGAGCTGAAGAACCGGAGCGATAGCTCTCGGCGGCCCCTCCGCGGCGGCTCGCGCCGTCGCATCGAGGGGGGCGGACTTTACTCATCGAGTTCCGCCTGTCAACTGCCTCGTCACCTTTTTTTCGTCCCGCCTCTTCCGCTTTTCCCCGCCTCTCGCGGGGCGAAGGAGAGAGCCAAACTCACTCCTTCTTGCTGAAGAACCGGGGCGATGGCCCTCGGCAGCCCCTCCGCGGCAGCAGCGCCGTCGCGTTGGGAGGGCGGACTCTACTCACCCCTCCCCTCCTGTCAACAACCCGCATGCATTTTTTCCGTCCGTCTTGTCCGGCCGCGGGTTTCTCCGCAAAAACGCCGGCCCAGACGAACGAACACGCGTCTAGATGAGCTCCTCGACGTGCTCGTCCGCAAACCAGCGGTCCCGGCACTCGCGCACGAGGAGCATCTCCGCGCCGCTCGGCAAGCGCACGCGAAAGCCCTTCTCTCGCCCGCGAAGTCCCACCATCGCCCCCATCACCTCGATCGGCTGCCAGCCGCCCGCCGCCCGGAGCCGCCGCGGGCGCGAGTGATCCGGCGGGGCCGTCTCCACGTCGACGCGGAACCACTTCGTGCTGCCCTGCGGCCGCGCCCAGCCCGCCTCTGCATAGATCTGCGCCTCGATCTCCTCGAGCGTGCGCTCGGAAGCCGCAAACGCCGCGAGCGGATGAAACACGACGACGAGGGCATACCCATCCGGGAGCTGCCGGACGATGTACCCACGGCCGCGCGCGCGAACCGTGATCTTCTTCGGCGACGCGAAGTTCGGCGTCTCGCGCAACTCGCCGAGCACGATCTGCCAGTGCGCCGCAGCTACTTTGAGGTCGAACGGATCGAGGATGCCGAAGTAGTCGACGGTCTCCCCTTCCGCGTCGACGAGCGCCGTGCCCTTCGCGCCAGGCAAGGCCCGCACGAGGCGCTCGAGGATCTTCGTGAAGGTCGACGCCTCCTGATCACGCGGCGGAGGCGCAGGACGAGGACGGCGGGATCGCGTGCGTTCGCTCATCGCTCGATCGGGACCAGGGCGAGGAGCGACTCCGCGCTCCGCTCGACGAGGACATCACGCCGGAGCCCTTCGAGGAGCTTCGACCGCGCCGCACTCGCGCGGCCCCACACGACCTCGTCACGCACGAGCCTCCGGCGCTCCTCCAAGGAAACGATCAACGCCGGCGTGCGCTCGAGCAAGACGAGCACGTGCACGCCATACGACGTGGGAACGAGGGGGCTCGTGTCGCCACGCGCCCCGAGCTCACTCGCCGCACGCGCAAACGATTCCACCAGCGTCCCGCCTTCGGGGCGGATCAAGCGGCCGTCCGCCGTGACCGGCGCGAGCGCCTCCACGACGATCTCGAAGCCGTCCTTGTCGACGCCGTCGACCGCGCTTCGGAACGAGGCGACGACCGGATCGTTCACCTCCTCGAACGGGCGCTTCGGCTGCGGGCGCGCGGTCGTGCGCGCCGACGCCGCGACCGGCAGCACCGCCTCGCGGATCGCACGCGCCACGGCCTCGGCGCGGTTCTTCGTCGCGGCATCCGCGTTCTCGGCGAACCGCACGACCGCATGCACCGTGCGAAACCCCTCCGGACGATCGAGCTCGAGCCACCGGCGCGCCATCACCCGCTCGAGCTCCCCGTCCGTCACCGGCCCCTTTCGATCCGCCTCCGCGAGGAGCTGATGCAAGAGCCGACGCGCGAGCGCCGCGCTCACACGGCCCTCGAGCTCAGGGGCGTTCGACGCACTGCGCGACCGAGCCTCGCTCGCGAAGAGCGCGTCGCGAATCGCAAGATCCCGCGCCGCCGTGACATCGATGCTCTGCGCCGCAGCGATGCGCGCCACCGTGCCTTCGTTCACCTCTTCCTGCCCGACCCGCGCGACGGTCCCCGCAGCGAGGGGGCCTCGCTCGGGCGGCGGTCCCGAAGGTCCGCCGGAGCCACCACACCCGGCCGCGGCTGCCACGAGTGATACGAGCGACACGAGCCGCGGCGCGGAAATCTCGAACCCGTCGCGCAGCACGCCCGCGCACACGCTCATCCACCCCCCCGCGGGCGCAAGAGCTCCGTCGACGCTCGCAAGGAGAGGCCACCGATCACGAGGAGGTAGACCGCCTTGAAGTCGTCGCGCTGGCCGAGCGCATGAACGCCGAATCCAAAGGCGGTAGCCGCTGCGAAGAGCAGAAGCACCGCGAAGGCGTCGATCGCGCGAGACACGATGGGAGCATACCTCGCCGCGCCCGGCCTGTGGGGCAGGACCGGCCCGGAAACGTTCTCGAACACGGGCGAATGCCGCCGAGAATGCCCCGCGGGCCCACCGAACGCCTGGATTCGTCCGCCAGGCGACTACCGGCGCATCACGACGACGGCGACCCCCGCCACCACGAAGACGACGAGCATGAGGAGCGCTTTCCCGGCCGCAGCCGTCATGCGGCGCGAGGACCTCGACGAACGTTTGCCACGATCGACGGCCACCGTCGCCGCAACGGCGCTGATGGCGACCGCACAAGCAACCGCGACGGCCTGCGCCGCGAGCGCGCGATCTCCATCACGCACGTGCCACGCGAGGACGAGGTAAATGAGGCCCGCGAGGATGCCGATGGTTGCGACGGGAATCGCGCCACCCGGCAACGTCGAGCGCGCTTGCAGGAGCGGCGCGTCGGGATCCCGCGGGGACTCGGGCTTCGACGGGCCCGTCTCCCAGCGCTCGCGCCACGAGAGCGCGAACGCGCCCCACGCGATCGCGCCGACCGACGCGCGCAAAGGATCGAGGCGCGCGGGCGCGAGCGCAGGTGATCCGAGGAGCCACGCGCCCGTCGTGAGCGTGAGGAACGCAGTGATGCCGATGTGACGCGCGAGGGCCGGGCGGCTGCTCCGAAAGAGCGGACCCGCGAGGCCAGCAAGGAGGCCGACGACCGCGACGAATGCAGCAGGGCGCGCGGCGGAGCGCGAGAGCGCGGCGGGCGCGACGGTGGTCGCCCAGGCGACGAAGGTGGCGAGTAGCGTTTGTCCGGGGGAGTCCCCGGCGCGAATCTCGGCGACGAGGCGGGCGACGGGCCCCTCGGCCTGAGGCGCGAGGGCGCGGGCCGGGGCGGCCTTCAGCGGCTCCGCGAGGGCCCCTTCGCGGTCGGTCTCGCTCGATCGCTGGTCCCGATCATCCGCCATGCGTGCTCACACGATACTCCGATCGGAGAGCCTCGAAAGCGGAACGAAGTTACCAGCGTCGTCGTCGTCCCCCGCGAGCGCGGCCGAGGCCTCGCTGCCCGTGTCTTCCCGCGCGACTTCGAGGCCGAGCTTCTGCCAGAGGCCCGCATCGAAGAGGTGGCTCGGCCGCACGTTGCCGAGCGCCGCGAGCATGTTCCGGCGCGCGCCGGGGCAACGCGCGTCGAGGTCGGCGAGCAAGCGGCTGATCGCCTTGCGCTGGAGGTTCTCCTGCGAGCCGCAGAGGTCGCACGGCAGGATCGGGAACTTCTCTTCGGCCGCGAACGCCGCGAGGTCGTCCTCGGCGCAGTAGATGAGCGGACGGATGACCACGTTCTTGCCGTCGTCCGCGACGAGCTTCGGCGGCATGGCCTTGAGCTGACCGGCGAAGACGAGGTTCAGCATCAAGGTGGTGATCGCGTCGTCGCGGTGGTGGCCGAGCGCGATCTTCGTGCAGCCCATCTCCTGCGCGATGCGATAGAGGATGCCGCGGCGCAGGCGCGAGCAGAGCGAGCAGTACGTCTTTCCCTCGGGGATCTTGTCCGTGACGATCGAGTACGTGTCCTCGTTGATCATCACGAACTCGTGCCCACGCGAGGCCATGTAGTCGCGCAGGAGGTGCCCCGGATAGCCCGGGTGCCCCTGGTCGATGTTCACCGCGACGACGCTGAAACGCACGGGGGCTCGGCGCGCGAGATCCACGAGCAGGTCGTGCATCGCGTAGCTGTCCTTGCCGCCCGAGACCGCGCAGAGGACGCGGTCGCCGTCGGAGAGCATCTTGAAATCGGCGATCGCGCGGGACATCGCCCGCGCGAGCTTGCGGCGTAGGTTCACAGCGAGGGTTTCAGGAGAGCTCTTCGATGAGCCGGAGGAACGTGAGGACCCCGTGGCCCGTACCGCCCTTGGGGTAGATGCCGTAGGGCTTGTTCGCAAGCGAGGGGCCGGCGATGTCCACGTGGATCCACGGGCGATCGCCCACGAACTCGCGCAGGAAGAGCGCGGCCGTGATCGAGCCACCCCAGCGATCCGCGGTGTGCTTGATGTCCGCCCAGTCGCTCTTCAGCCCCTCGCGCAGCTCCTCCACGAGCGGGAGCTGCCACGTCGACTCGCCCGCCGTCTTCGCCGCCTTGCGGAACTGATCGGCGAGCTCCTCGCGGTTCGCGAAGAAGCCGGAGACCGTGGGGCCGAGCGCGACGACGCACGCGCCGGTAAGCGTGGCGTTGTCGAGGATGAGGTCGGGCTCGAGCGCGCGGGCGTACGCGAGGCAGTCCGCGAGGACGAGGCGGCCCTCGGCGTCCGTGTTGATGATCTCGACGGTCTTCCCATCGAGCGAGCCGAAGACGTCGCCCGGACGGTAGGCGTTGCCATCGGGCATGTTCTCGGCGCAGCCGATGATGCCGTGCACCTCGACATTCGGCTTCGTGGCGGCGACGGCGGCCATGAGCGCGATCACGTTGGCCGCGCCGCCCATGTCGCCCTTCATCTCTTCCATGCCCTGCGCGGGCTTGATGCAGAGGCCGCCGCTGTCGAACGTGAGGCCCTTGCCGACGAAGACGAGCTTCTTCTTCGCGGGCTTCGCCGGCTTGTACGTGAGGTGCACGAGGCGCGGATCCCGCGCGCTGCCCTGGCCGACGGCCAGGATGAGCTTCATGCCGCGCTTCGTGAGCTGGGCCTTGTCGAAGATCTTGCACTCGAGGCCGTTCGCCTTGGCGACCTCCTCGGCCGCCTTCGCGAGCTTCTCCGGGTAGAGCTCGTTCGGAGGCGTATTGATGAGGTCGCGCGCGATGCACACGGACTCGCCGACCTTCTGGCCGAGCGCCGCGCCGTCACGATCGGCCTTGCTCACGCGGCCCGTCGTCGTGAGCGTGACGCGCCCGAGGTTCGTCTTCGGGATGCGATCGCCCGTCAGGAAGCTCGTGAAACGGTAGGCGCCGAGCACCGCGCCCTCGGCCGCGGCGCGCGCGGCGTGCGCGACGCCCTCGGGCAGCGCGATCGTGAGCGACTCGGCCTTGCCGCCGAGCGCGAGCCGCGCGCCCTTCGCCGCGAGGAGCCGGACCTCGACGTCGGTGATGTTCGCCTTGCCCAGACCCATCAGGAGAACGCGGTGCGCGGGGAGCGCGCCGTTCGTCTGCAAATCGAGCGTCTGGTCCTTTTTCCCCGTGAAATCCTCGCGTTTGACGAGGCGGGAGACGACCGGACCGAGCGCCTCCTCGAGCTGCGCGAGGATGCCCTCCTTCGTCGTGGCCCCCTCGGGCACGCCGATGACGGCGACGTCGGCGTCGATCCGAAGCGGGTCCTGGGAAACGACGGAAAGCTTGATGGACATGCGTTCTCCTGGACGATTGCGTGCGAGACCCCTCGGGGTCGGGGCGCGCATCTAATCACGAGACGCAGGCAACGTCGACCGGTCGTCTCGTGGGTTTCACGGGGATGGACGGCGCGCGCCACTCCTTCGACGCTTGGGGCTGCGCTCGGACAAGCCGAGCTACGCCCCAAACCCCATGTGACGCGCGCCGCATCGGGGTGCGTCGCCGCGCTGCGGCAAGGCCGGCGTGAAGACGCGTGCGCGCTCAGCGGCCTGCGGCGGACGCTTCTTTGTAGATGCGGATCACGTTCGTGAGCAGCTCGGCGCCCTCGGCGCGAGGCCGCTGGAACGCGTTGCGCCCCATGATCGAGCCGAACGAGCCGCCCGCCGCAAGCTCACGTACCTCGGCGAGCACGGCGTCGACGCCCTTGGCCTCGCCGCCCGAGAAGATGACGACGCGTCGGCCATTGAACGTCGACTGAATGACGTGGCGGATCCGTTCAGAGAGCGTCGCGATCGGGATGTTGTACTTCTCGTACATCTTGCGCGCCTCTTCCTGCTCGATGTGCGCCGTCGGAGGTTTGACCTTCACGATGTGCGCGCCGAGCTCGGCCGCGATGTGCGAGGCGTAGGCGATGACGTCGATGGCCGTCTCGCCGGTCTTCGACAGCGCGCCGCGCGCGTACGACCAGACGATGACGACGAGGCCCTTGCGCTTGGCCTCGAGCGTGATCTCCCGGAGATCCTCGTACATCTGGTTGCGAGCGCCGGAGCCCGGATAGATCGTGTAGCCGATGCCGACGCAGCCGAGGCGGAGCGCGTCCTCGACCGAGCCCGTGACGGCCGAGATCGGGTGCTCCGGTTTGCCGAGCGAGTCGCTGTTGTTGAGCTTGAGGATGAGCGGGATCTGGCCCGCGAACTTGGCGGCGCCCGCCTCGAGAAAGCCAAGCGGCGCGGCGTACGCGTTGCATCCCGTGTCGATGGCGAGCTGGTAGTGGTAGTCCGGATCGTTCGCCTCGGGGTTCGGCGCGAACGACCGCACGGGGCCGTGCTCGAAGCCCTGATCCACGGGCAGAATGACGAGCTTGCCCGTACCCGCGAGCGCGCCGTGGTTCAGGAGGCGCACGAGGTTCGTCTGGGTACCGGGATTGTCCGAGGAGTACCAAGAGAGGATCTGCTTGACGCGATCGGTGAGAGCCATGGTCGTCTCCGGTGGGTTTCGCCCGGCGCGCGGGCACGGTTCGGCAGGCTAGGCCGCGAGCGGCCCTTCCGCAACGAACACCGATGCTCCGGAATCGGACGACGTCGGGTGGGGGGCCGTGGTAGACGGCAGGCCCCAGAGGGGAAACACGATGACCACGAGTTCGGACAAGCGGCTAGAGAGCTGGGCCCCGCCGCCCGAAGGGCCTTCGCGCGTCGGCATCACGCTGGAAACGTTCATCCTCGAAGGACAGCTCGGCTTCCCGGCGGCGACCGGGACGTTCACGTCGCTCCTCAACCAGATCGGCCTCGCCGCGAAGCTCGTCACCTCGAAGGTGCGTCGCGCCGGCCTCGCGCGGCTGCTCGGGTACACGGGCCAGACGAACGTTCAGGGCGAGCTCGTGCAGAAGCTCGACGAGGAGGCGAACGAGACGCTCCTCAGCGTGCTCGGGCGCCGCAGGCATTGCGCCGCGGTCGCCAGCGAGGAGCTCGACTCGATCCGGATCACCTCGACCGATCGACGGGCGAAGTACCTCGTCGTCTTCGACCCGCTCGACGGCTCGTCGAACATCGACGTGAACATCTCCATCGGCACGATTTTCGGCGTGCTGCGCAAGGAGACCGACGGCGAGGGCGCGACGGAGCAGGATTTTTTGCGACCCGGGCGCGAGCTCGTGGCCGCCGGGTACATCCTCTACGGCTCGTCGACGATGCTCGTGATCACGACGGGGCACGGCGGCGTGCACGGGTTCACGTACGATCCGACGGTCGGTGAGTTTTTTCTCTCGCACGAGAACATTCGCGTGCCGGAGCGGGCCTCGCTCTACTCGATCAACGAGGGCAACAGCGCGTACTGGACCGATGAGGTGCGCCGCTGGAACGCGTGGCTCAAGGAAGAGGACAAGGCGACGGAGAGGCCGTACGGCGCGCGCTACGTCGGCTCGCTCGTGGCCGACGCGCATCGGACGCTGATGAAGGGCGGCATCTTCGCCTACCCGGCCGATCGCAAGAGCAAGCAGGGCAAGCTGCGGCTGCTCTACGAAGCGAACCCGTTCGCGTTCGTGTTCGAGGCGGCCGGCGGCAAGGCGTCGACGGGGACCTCGCGCATCCTCGACATCACGCCGACCGAGCTGCACCAGCGCGTGCCGCTCGTTCTCGGCTCGCCGCGGGACGTGGACATCTTCGAGTCGTTCGCGCGCGGCGACCGGTAGTACCCTCGGGCCTGTGGCCCGGCCCTCGATTCGAAACGCCTTCCGCGCGCTCGCCGCGTCCCTCGTCGTCGCTGCCGGCTGCAACACGACCGTGCAGCCCGTGCACCAGGCTCGACCTCCGGCAGAGCCCGGGCAGACGAAGGGGGCGCCTCGGATCGCGGAGGCGCAGGCGGATCCCGATGCACCGCTGCCCACGTGCCCGGAGCCCGCGCCTCCGGCCGACCGCGCGCCGAGCAAGCCGACGTTCCTCCTGCAGAATGGTCACGAGCGGCCGATCCAGCGGATCGCGGTGAGCACTGACGGCAGCAAGCTCGCGTCGGGCGCGCAGGATGGGACCGTGCGCGTGTGGGATCTGCGCACAGGCCTGCTCCTCACGAGGTTCGTGACGGCCGGATACTTCGTGCAGGACCTGTCGATCAGCGCGGATGGCAAGCGCCTCGCGTACTACGCGCCGGACGGGACGCCCGAGGGGCTCATGGTGCAGGTGGTCGACCTCGACAAGCTGAAGAGCCCGCGCACCACGGTTCCGCTCCACGGGGCCTTCCAGCTCTCGCCGGACGGCACGTGGCTCGCGATGGCCACGGACAAACTCACGCTCTTCGACGCGAAGACGGGCCGTCCGAAGAAGGAGATCGCCGTCGGCGCGAAGACCCCGAGCGCGCTCGCGCTCACGCACGACGCCGAGGGCCGGCGCGTCGCAGCGGCCTACCCCGGAGAGCTCGTCGTCGTCGACGTCACGACCGACTCGGTCACGCATCGCTTCCCGCTGGCGAGCGGGCTCGCGGATACGCCGATGCGCGTCACGCTCACGCCCGAGGTCGTCGTCCTGGTGAGCGCAGGCGGAACGATCACGTTGTTCCCGCTCGCGAAGGGCGGCGCGCCGCGCGTCCTTCCAGGTCGATACAAAGACGCGTCCGCGGCGAGCGGGCGGCTCTGGGCCCTGGATCTCATGACCGGGCGCGCTTCGGCGTTCACCCTCCCCGACGGGCAGGCCGTCTCGCTCTCCACGCCCGATCCGCCACAGGGAGATCTCGTCGCCGCGAGCCGCGACGGCTCGACGCTCGTGATGGCGCGGAGCCACCTCGGCGTGGGCACGAGCATCGAGGTGCGCGACGTGCAGACGATGCGCGCAGTGCGCACGATCGAGGGGCTGCCTCGATCCATCGAGTCGGTCGCCGCGCGGCCCGACGGGAGCGAGCTCGCAACGGGCGCATTCAACGGCGATCTCACGCGCTGGGATCTACGGACCGGCAAGCCCAGGCCCGGCATCGCCGAGAGCGAGCGGGAGCAGGGGCGGGTCATCGCGCTGTCGTACGCGCCGAACGGCGAGCAGCTCGCATCGACGACGGGCGGGTTCGAGGTACGCGTGCGCGAGACCGCGCGGGGACAAACGCTGCGCCGCTGGAGCTTGCGGTCCGGAGCGTTCGTGCGCTTCACGGAGTTCTTGCCGACGGGCGAGGAGCTGCTCACCGTGCATGTGCAGACGGATCGGAAGATCGTGAGCAAGAAGGGCCCGGGCGGAGCGCCGGTGATCGAGGAGAAACACGACGTGGCGGTGGAGCGGTGGGATCTCCGCGGGCCGCTGCCGCCGCTTCCGAAGTCTCCCTTCGGCGAGATCGCGCGGCCCCAGGGGCGCGTCGTCGCCAAGCTCGCGTCGGACCCGAGGTTCTTCGCTCTCTCGACGGACGGCCTGCACCTCGTCGTGGCCGGCGGCGACACGCTCGCGTCCCTGCGCACGGATACGGGGAAGCTCAACTGGACCCTCAAGCTTCAGACGATCCCACTCGGCATCGCGAAGCGGCCGGATGGCGGGATGGATGTCGATCGCTCCCACGCCGCTTTTTCGCCTGACGGAAAGACGGTCGTCGTGTCGACGCGGCGGCTGGAGACGAACAAGGGAGGCGTGCAGCACTTCGTGTCCGTGCTGATGGAGATCGACGCCGGCACGGGCCGCGTGCGGAACGTGCACAAGCCGGAGACGGACGGGCCCGTGCGATGGCACAAGGGCGCGATCGTCGTGGGTGGGCTCAGGCCCGTCCTGCTCGACGCGTCGAGCTTCGCCGTGCGCGCGCGCCTCGCGGTCGCGGACAACGAGATCTCCGCGATCACCGTGGCTCCGAAGCGAGACCTCTTCCTCCTCAGCGGCAACGGGGGCGCGACCTCCCTCGTTTCGGAGCGCGGCGACGTCGTCATGACGCTCGTCTCCACGCCGAACGGGGAGTGGGTGTCGGCGACGCCGTCCGGCGCCTATCGATCGAGCATCGATGGCGCGCGAAGCGTCGCGTGGATGTTCTCGGATCCCCTGGAGGGCTTCTCGTTCGAGCGCTTCGCTACCCGGTTCGAGCGGCCGGATCTCGTGGAGCGGAGCCTCGGCGGTGAGGAGACACCGGCGCCGGCCTCGCTCGCGCGGCCGCCGAGGTTGCGCGTCGAGGCGAAGGCCCCGCGAGGGATGATCGAGACGACGGACAACCGACTCACGCTCGACGTGGTCGCGACGAGCCCCTCGCGTGTCGATCGCGTGCGCGTCTTCGTCGACGGCAAACCCGCGGTCGATCGACTCGTGTGCGCCACGGAGGGGCGCGTCTCGCTCGACGTGCCGCTCCACGCGGGCAGGAACCGACTGAGCCTCGTCGCGTACGACGCCGCCGGCTACGCGAGCAACCCCGAGCAGCTCGATGTCGTGTCGACGTCCCCTCTCGCCGAGAAGCCGAGCCTGCACGTGCTCTCCATCGGCGTGAGCCGATATCCCAACATGCCACCCGAGCAGCAGCTCGATTTCGCAGACGACGACGCACGCTCGGTTGCCTCGTCGCTCGCGCGCTTCGCGGGGCCGAACCGCCCGTTCGGCCGCATCGTGGCGACGACGCTGCTCGACGACGAGGTGACGGTGGGACGCGTGGACGAGGCACTCGCGGGGCTCGCGGGCATGCGCCCGGACGACCTCGCCGTCGTGTTTTTCGCGGGCCACGGGGCGCGGCTCGACGAATCGAAGATGCTCTTCCTGACGAGCCAAGCGGCGTTCACCCGCGAGGCCGCGACCCAGCACGGGATCGGGTGGGACCGCATCGAGAAGGCGCTGCGCGGAGCGCGCGGGCGCGTGCTCATGATGCTCGACGCCTGCCACGCGGGGTATGTGTCGACGGAGGTCGTCGCGCCGAACGAGTCGCTCGCGCGGGAGCTCGCCGCGGGAGATCGCGCGGGCGTCCTCGTGTTCTCGGCAGCGCGTGGATCGCAGTTCAGTTACGAGGTGCCGCCGGACGGGGCGAGCGGGGCGAGCCGCGGGCTCGAGCTCGCATGGGAGGGCAAGCAGCCGCCGAAGCAGAAGGATCTCAAGGGCGGACACGGACTCTTCACGAGCGCGCTGCTCGAAGCGCTCGACGGCGAGGCGCCCGATCGAGATCGCAGCGGCGCCATCGAGGTGAACGAGCTCGTCGACTACGTGACCGAGCGGGTGCGCGCGGCCTCGAACGGCAAGCAGACGCCGTGGGTCGCGCGGCGCGAGATGTTCGGGGAGTTCATGGTGGCGCCGGCGGCGCGGTAGTCCGCCGGAAGGTTCGTTCAGCTTCGAACGACCTCACCCCCCTCCCCTCTCCGTCCCGGAGAGGGGTGTACGGCGCGTCTTCTCCCCTCTCCCGAAAGGGAGAGGGGTTGGGGGTGAGGGACTCGTTCGGCCTCGATGGGCTCTTCGATCGGCATGCCGTCCCGGTACGTGACGACGTGCGAAAGCGTCGAAGGCACGCGCTCGCCCGGAAGGATCGTCCCCACGAGGTTCAGCGGATCACACGCGGAGAGCCGCACGACCTCTCCACGCAGCGGCGCCTTGCGGATGGCCCGCAGCGATTCGAGGGCCTCCGGCAACGCGAACTGCTCTCCCACGAAGGACGCGACGAGCCGGCCGCCGCGGACCTCGCCCCGCATCTCCAGGCGGCGATAGACACGCACGAGGTCTCGCCATGCCGGGGCGCGCGACTCGCGGGTGACGAGCTCGCGGAAGACGATGCCCCAGCGCCGCAAGAGTTGCCGTGCGTGGGCCTCGATCGTCGCCGCCGGATCGGCGCCGTCCGCGGGAGGCGCGTCTCCGAGGACAGGCGCGCGGAAAAGCGCCCAGCGGCCCGCCGCGAGGACGGGCGCGCCGCGAGAATGCTTGGTGCTCGAACGAGCGCGGGCACGCGCCGACGGCCCGAGCAAACCGCGCAGCCCCGCGAACCCGTCCCCCGTGATCCGACCGGCGGAGACGAGCTCCCAGAGCGCCTCCTCGACCTCGGGCCGCGCGAGGCCCGTGGCCCGGACGATGTCCTCGAAGAACGACGCGCCCGCCGCGCCGAGCGTGGCGAGCACGCGGCGTGCGGGAAGCGAAAGGCCTTCGTCGCCGAGCGGCCCCTGCGCGGCGGCCTCGGACGGCTCCGCAAGCAGCCACGCGAGATCCCGCCGCAAGGCCAGCGTGATCGGCGCCGCACGCGTGGGCGCACCGCCGGCCGAGGCGCGTGGCGAGAGCCGCCCCCACGCGACTTCCCCGGACAGGCAAAGCAGATCGAGCCACGAGGGCTCGTAGGCCTCGACGCGCGCCGGGAGGATCTCGCTCTCCCACGCGCCCGCGGCGATCTCGAAGCCCTGGAGCTGCTCGACCACACGCGCGAGCCCCGCGGCGCCGTGCGCGCGTTGCCCGGGGATCACGCCCTGCCACGCGAGCAGGAAGCGCATGAGCTCGACGGGCGTCGCCGGCTCGATCGCGCGGCGCAGGCCGTCGACGGTGCGGCGATGGATGCGCGCGAGCAGGCGCCGATCACACCACTCGATCGCGCCGGGTTCGAGGTCCGGCGAGAACCTCCCGCGCAGGACCACGCCGTCCGCCTCCACACGCGCGAGGGCGATCTCGATGTCGGAGATCTCGATCGAGAGGCGCTCGGCGAGCATGGCCGCCTGGATCGGGCCGACGAGGGCGAGCCAGCCGCGTACGAGGCCCGCGATCGCGGTCTCGCGTTCCCCCTCCACAAGCTCTCCCGCGGAGACCTTCGCAGGCTGCGAAAGCGCCGGCGTGAACGCGCCCGCAGGCCAGATCGCAGCCGCCCGATCTCGCCGCTCGGCCGCGACCCACAACGCCCCCGTGATCCCCGGCCCCGAAAGCTTCGCCACGCGCCGCGCGCGCACGAGCACGTCGAGCAGCCGATCGTATCCGAGCGCGCTCGCGTCCTCCTCGGGCAACGCCGTGAGATCGAGCAAGAGATCGTGCAGCTCGTCCTCGTCGCGCACCACGGGCCGGGCCTCCGCGACGATCGCCTCGATCGCCTCGGGATCGAGCCCGCCGATCCGGTCCGCGATCTCCGCCGGCAAGCCGCGGCGCACGGCGACCGCGCGCGCCCGTCGCTCTTCGAGCGGCGCATCGTCGAGGAAGGCGTACGGATTCGCGTTCAGGATCTCGTGCGACAGCACGCTCGGCTCGGCCGTCTCGCGCGAGACGATCTGGATCTCGCCGCGCTTGATCCGTTCGAGCACCTCGGTGAGGCCCTGGGCGTCCATCACCTCCGTCAGGCAGTCGCGCATCGTCTCGCGCACGAGCGGGTGGTCCGGGATCTCGAGGATCGCCTCGCGCCCGTGGTTGTCCTGGCAGCCGAGCTGCGCCGGGAAGACGGCGGCGATGAGGTCGTCGCTCCGCATGCGCACGAGCGGCGCCGGCACCTTTCGTCCCCCGGAGAAACGCAGGATCTGGAGCGCGCGCGTCGCGTTCCACCGGAAGCGCGTGCCGAACATCGGCGCTTGCAGCGCGGCCTGTTCGAGCACGCCCACGACACCTTCGGGCCGGAGCATCTCGAAGATCACTTCCAGCGGGAAGCTGTGCTGCGCGCCGAGCGAGAGCAGCACACCGTCGTCGGTCGCCGCCGCCTGCAGCTCGAAGTCGAAGCTCCGGCAGAAGCGCTTGCGCAGCGCGAGGCCCCAGGCGCGGTTGATGCGTGCGCCGAAGGGCGCATGCAGGATGAGCTGCATGCCGCCCGCCTCGTCGAAGAACCGCTCAGCCACGACGACGTGTTGCGACGGCATCTCCCCGAGCGCGGATCGCGCGGCCGCCACGTACTCGCAGAGCAGCACCGCGCCTGCACGATCGAGCGCGCACGTCTCTTCGAGCCACTCCGCCGTCGGCCAGAGCCGCGCGGGCTCGGCCGGCTCGCGCCCGTCGAAGAGCCTCCGCGCGACCTCCTCGCGCAAGAGGCCCACCTCCGCGGAGAGCTCGCGCGTGCGCGCCGGCCCCTCGCCGAACCAGAACGGCACGGTCGGCGGCGCGCCCGGCGCGTCCTCGACCCACACCTTGCCCGCCTCGATGCGGCGGATCCGCCACGACGTGGATCCGAGGAGGAAGACGTCACCCGCCGACGAGTCGATCGCGAAGTCCTCGTCGACCGAGCCGACCTTCATCCCGTCCGCGAGCACGACGTCGTAGTTGCCGTTGTCCGGGATCGCCCCGCCCGACGTGAGCGCGGCGATCGACGCCCCGCGCCGCGCCTTGAGCCTTTGCCCCACGCCATCCCGGAAGAGCAGCGCGCCCGCGCGGCCGCGCCGCGCCGAGACGCCCTCGGCGAGCATCTGCACGACATCGTCGAACGCCGCGCGCGTGAGGTTCTCGTACGGAGCCGCCCGCCGCACGAGCTCGAAGAGCTCGTCCTCGCCCCGCTCCCCCGACGCGCACGCCGCCACGATTTGCTGCGCGAGCACGTCGAGCGGCGCGTCGCGCATCGCGATGCGATCGATCTCTCCGCGCCGCGCCGACCTGACGATCGCCGCGCACTCGACGAGCTGATCGCGCGTCAGCGGGAACATCCTCCCCTTCGGTGTCGCCGCGAGCGCGTGGCCCGAGCGGCCGATCCGCTGCAGCGCCGTGGCGATCGATCGCGGTGATCCCACGAGGCAAACGAGCTCCACGGCGCCCACGTCGATCCCGAGCTCGAGCGACGCCGTCGCCACCACGACCTTGAGCTCGCCGGCCTTGAGTCTGCGCTCCGCCGCGAGCCTCCGCGACCGCGAAAGGCTGCCGTGATGGGCGGCCACGGCTTCCTCGCCGAGCCGCTCGCCGAGGTGCAGCGCCACGCGCTCGACGAGCCGCCGCGTATTCACGAAGACGAGCGTCGACTTGTGCGCGCGGCACATGTCCGCCACGCGATCGTAAAGCTCTTCCCACTGCTCGATCGTGCAGACCGCCCCGAGCTCGTCGCGCGGCACCTCGATCGCGAGGTCGAGATCTCGGCGCACGCCCGCGTCGACGATCTCCGGCAGTGGCCTCCCCGCGCCGACGAGCATCCGCGCCGCGACCTCGATCGGCCGCATCGTCGCCGAGAGCCCCACGCGCTGCGGCCGCGGCTCCCCGCCGCTCGTCACGAGCTCTTCGAGCCGCTCGATCGAGAGCGCGAGGTGCGCGCCTCGCTTGTCGGAAGCGACCGCGTGGATCTCGTCCACGATCACGGTCCGCACGCCCCCGAGCGCGCGACGACCCGAAGCCGATCCGAGCAGGATGAAGAGCGACTCCGGCGTCGTGACCAGCACGTGCGGGGGCTTCTTGAAGAGCTTTCGCCGATCCTGCTCCGGCGTGTCGCCCGTGCGCACGGCGGTGCGGACGGAGGGGCGCGCGAGACCGAGCTCGCCCGCGAGCGCGGTGAGCTCCGCGATCGGCTCGTCGAGGTTCTTCTGCACGTCGTTCGACAGCGCCTTCAGCGGCGAGACGTAGACGACCTCGATGCGGTCCGGGAGCCGCCCCTCGTCGCTCGCGCGCACGAGGCGATCGAGGCACGCGAGGAACGCGGCGAGCGTCTTTCCCGAGCCGGTGGGGGCGGCGATGAGGCAGTTTTCACCTCGCTGGATCGTGGGCCAAGCGCGGGCCTGCACGGGCGTCGCGGCCCCGAAGCGGCGGGTGAACCAGGCGTCGACGAGGGGGTGGAACACGGCCTTACCGAAAGGCTACCGCGCCGCGCCCACCTTCGCACCGACGCGGCGACCGACCGAAGCCAGCCGTTCGCAACGGCCCTACGAGCAACTGCGAGGAGGTGTAAGCTCGAACCGGCACCTTCGTTTCTCGTCGGCTTCCGGGAGATCTCGCATGCCCTTCGTGTTCCGGACCCTCCGAGCGCGGCTCGCCGCGCTCACGTTGATCACCACGTCGCTCTTCGCGGTCGGATGTGGCTCCGCGCCCCCCGAGGCCGCCGCCTACCCCAGCGCGCCCGCGTATTACGGCGGCGGCGCCGCGCAGGCCGAAGCCGCGCCCGCGTCCGCCGGCGCCCCGATGCCGATGGACGCGCCCTCGCCCGCGCCGATGGCCGCCAGCGACAGCGAGCGTTATGAGAGCGAGGGCAGCTCCGACGACTCCGGCTTCTTCGGCGGCGGGTCCGACGAAGCCGCGAAGGCGACGGCGCTCGGCCCTCCGCCCGCACCGGCCCCCGTGGCGCCCGGCGCGCGCGCTCCGATGGCCGCGCCCGCGGCCGCGCCGAAGCAACCCACGCCGCCTCCCACGGGCGCGAAGCCCACGCCGACCGGCAAGAAGACCGAAGGCGCCTCCGAGCCGCAGCAGCCGCAGGAGAAGCCGGCCACGCCGCTGCTCATCTACACGGGCCGCGTCGGCATGGAGGTCGCGGAGCCGACGGTCGTCCCCGGGACGATCGACAAGATCATCGACATGGCCGAGTCGTTCGGCGGCTACCTCGCGTCGCGCTCGGACGCGGGTGTCGTGATCCGCGTGCCCTCGCGGCATTTCCGCGACGCGCTCACGGCGCTCGAGAAGCTCGGCGAGGTCAAGCGCCGCAGCGTGAGCGCGGAGGACGTGTCCGAGGAGTTCCACGATCTCGAGGTGCGTCTGCAAAACCTGAAGAGCGTGCAGAAGCGCCTGCAGGAGTTCTTGGCGAAGGCGGCGAACGTGAACGACGCGCTGCAGGTCGAGCGCGAGCTCGAGCGCGTCGGTCGCGAGATCGATCAGATCGAAGGCCGCATGCGTTTCCTCCGCGCTCGCGCGACCTTCTCCACGATCACCGTCGACGTCACGGCGAAGCCCAAGCAGCAGCAGGTCGTGGCGCAAGGCACGCCGCCGCCGCCCCCGCCGCCGCGCACGATCGACCTGCCCATCGACTGGCTCTCGAGGGTCGGCCTCGAGACGCTGATGACCCTTCGCTGAGGCAAGGAGGCAAGGACCATGAAACGCAACGTCTCGATGCTCCTCTTGTGCCTCGCCGCCTCCCTCCTCGGGATCGGCTGTGGCCCCGGCTTCAAGCTCAACACGCCCGACGGCTTCGTCGAGCTCGAAGACCAGGACGAGTACGCCTTCCGCGCGACCACGGCCCAAGGCGTCGTGATGAGCGTGCGCGTCGAGCCGAACCGGCCGAAGGGCAACCTCTCCTTCTGGACCGACGCGATCGACCTGAAGCTCCGCAACATCGGCTACACGGCGGAGGCCTCGCGCGAGGTCAAGACCAAGAGCGGCGCCGTGGGCAAGCAGCTCCGCTACACGCGCACGATCTACGACAGGCCCCACATCTTCTGGCTCACGGTCTTCGTCACCGACGCCGACGTGTTCGTCCTCGAGACGGGCGGCGACGCGCGCGAGTTCGACAAGGCGAAGGACGAGGTGGGCAAGGCGATCGAAGGATTCGTCCCGGGCTGAGCGCGAGGCCTGCGCTGCGCTAGTATCGGCCGGCCATGCCGGGCAGCCCCATCGAGGTCTACCGCCTCACCCGCAAGAAGCACGATCAGCTCTGGAACACCTACGTGATGCGACCGCTCGCGGCCGTGTTCGTCGCCGCGATCCATCGCACGCCCCTCACGCCGAACCAGATCACGATCCTGAGCCTCTGCATCGCGGTGACCGGCTCCGCGCTCTTCGTCGCGCTCCCGTCCTACCGCGGAGGCCTCTATGCCGTGCTCGTCCTCGAGCTCGCCTACCTCCTCGACTGCGCCGACGGCATGCTCGCGCGCTACAAGAAGCTCGCCTCCCCCACGGGCCACCTCTTCGACTTCTTCGTCGACGAGCTCAAGGCCGTCCTGCTCATCGCCGTGATCGGCGTCCACCTGCACAGGAAAGGTGGACTCGGGATCGATGGCTCCGCGTGGCCCGCGGGGGGCCCAGGGTTTCTGTACGCGGCGGTGGCCGGCGCGGTGATCGTGGCCTCGGGCATCTCACTCACGAACTTCGTCCGCAGGCCCGAGCTCACGGGCAAGGACACGCCGACCGAGGCGCACTACGAGACCGTGGGCGAGAAGAAGCCGCAGTCGATCGTGGGTCGCGTCGCGTCCCTCGTGATGACGTTCCTGCGCTTCCTCAACCACTACCCGAGCCACATCTGGATCTTCGCGCTCGCGGATCGGCTCGATCTGTTCTTCTGGATGTACCTCGCGCTGAACGCCCTCTACCTCGTCCGCGGCTGGCTCGGGCTCTTGGTCCGGTTCGGACGCACGTAGCCAAGGGGCTTCTTTTCGCCTCGCCTCTCGCGCATTATGTGCTTTCGGGGGAGATGACGTTTACCGAGAGCTCGAGCCGGGCCACCACGCCGTGCCTGCGTTCGGTCGACGTGCTCGCAAGCATGCTCGACCGGCATGGCGCGATCGCGTGGTTCGTCGACGGCAGGACACACGAGATCGTCTGGACGAGCGGGCAAGCGTCGACGCTCTTCGGCCTCCGGCCCGGCTTCTTCCCGTTCCTCGCGCCTCCGGGGGACGAGGTCCTGCGCGCCTCGCTCAGCGCGCTGATGCAGGGCGCGGGTCCGTGGACGGGTGACGCCTGGGCCGTGACCACGAACGGCAGCCGCACCTTCGTGCGGATCGCCGCGAGCCTGATCGCCGAGGATCGGTGCGCGGCGCCCTACTTGCTCGTGACGATGACCGACATCTCCGACCTCGCCGAGGCGCGCGAGGCGCTCTACGTCCTCAGCGACGTCGACAGCATCGTGTGGGAGCTCGATCTCGCCACGATGCGCTTCACGTTCGTGAGCCGCCAGGCCGAGCGCATCCTTGGCTACCCGATCGAGGCGTGGCTCACGGACCGGGAGTTCTGGCACCGGCACATGCACCCGGAGGATCGGACGTGGGCGCCGGCGTACTGCGAGAACGAGACGAAGCGCCTCAGCGCGCACGAGTTCGTCTACCGGATGATCGCGGCGGATGGCCGGACGGTGTGGCTGCGCGACATCGTGACGGTCGTGGTCGAGGGGAACGTGCCGCGGCGCCTGCGGGGCGTGATGGTCGACGTCACCGAGAGCAAGGAGGCGGAGATCGAACGTGATCGGCTTCTCACCGAGGAGAAGGCCACGCGCGCCGCGCTGGAGCACGCGCGTGAGCGCGCGGAGGAGGCGCTCCGCCGGAGGGACGAGTTCCTCTCCGCCGCCTCGCACGAGCTGCGCACGCCGCTGACGCCGCTCGCGCTGCAGATCCAGAGCCTCCTGCGCGACGTCGAGCGCGGCGAGCTCCGCCTCGGCGCGGCGCAACGCAGAAAGCTCGACATCGCGGACCGGCAGATCGAGCGCCTCTCATCGCTCGTCACGACGATGCTCGGCGTCTCGCGCGCGCTCGGCGAGAACCTCGGGCTCGCGCGGGAGCCGTGTGATCTGCGGGAGATGATCCGCGAGGTGCTCGAGGAGCTCGACGGCGAGCGGACGCGGAGCGGCGCGAGCATCACGCTGCTCTCGGACGCGCCTGCGATCGGGGTCTGGGATCGCAACGCGCTCCAGCTCGTCATCGGCCACCTCGTCCGCAACGCGATCAAGTTCGGGATGGGAAAGCCGATCACGTTGAGCCTCACGACGGCGGATGGCGTGGCGAAGCTCCAGGTCTGCGACGACGGCATGGGCATCGCGCCCGAGGATCACGCGCGCATCTTCGAACCCTACGAGCGCACCGACGCGGCCAAGGTCTACGGGGGCCTCGGCCTCGGCCTTCACACGGCGCGCCGCATCGTGGAGGCGCACGGCGGTCGCATCGAGCTCCGCAGCGCCAAAGGTCAGGGCGCCGAGTTCACCGTGACGCTGCCGATGGTGCGGTGACGAGGGTCCGCTTCAACAAGGCGGCGGCTCCACCGGCAACGTGATCACGAACTCCGCGCCGCGACCGGGTTCGCTGAACGCGCGGATCGTGCCACCGTGGGCCTCGCAGATCTGGCGCGCGATGTACAAGCCGAGCCCGAGGCCGCCATGGGCGCCCGACGTCCCGCCGCGCTCGAAGCGATCGAAGATCCGCCCGAGATCCGCGGACGAGATGCCCATGCCTTCGTCCCGCACCGAGAGCCGAGCGCCCTCGTCCCCGACCTCGACCTGCACGTGCACCTTGGCAGGGGCCGCGTAGCGCAGGGCGTTCGTGAGGAGGTTCGTCAGCACTTGCTCGAGCCGCATCGCGTCCGCGCGGATGGTGCGGGCGCAGCTCCCGCGGAAGCAGAGCTCGCTGCCCACGCGCCGCGCTTCCTCGGCGATCCGCTCCACGATCTCTCCGCAGAGCGCGCAGAGATCGACCTCCCCAAGCTCGAGGATGAGCTTCCCGGCGGCGATCCGCGAGACATCGAGCAACCCATCAACGAGGCGCTTCAAGCGCGCGAGCTGCTTCTGCGTGCCCTCCACACGCGCGATGCACGCGTCGAGGCTCCACCCGGTCTGCAAGCCGCGCGCGAGCAGGTCGACCGAGAGGCACACCGTGGTCAGCGGCGTCCGGAGCTCGTGCGAGGCGATGGAGAGAAACTCGTCGCGCGCCCGCAGCGCGGCCTGCGCCTCCTGGTAGAGCCGCGCGTTGTCGAGCGCGATGCCCACGCGGTCGGCGAGCGCGATCGCCACCGTGAGATCGTGGCTCTGGTAGCGAGGTCTGTCGCTGCCGCGCCCGAGGCTGATGCTGCCGAGGACGCGCCCGCGGGCGCGCACGGGCACGGCCATCGCTGACGCGGTCCCGATGCGGCGCGCGAGCGCCTTGTGGTCCGCGTCGACGCAGACACGATCGAGCAAGGCATCATCGACCACGGGATTGAGGACAGGTTTCAGCGTGCGCGCGGGCTCCGCGCCGGGCTGCTTCCCTCCAGGCGGGTATCGCTCCGCCGTCGCGACGATGAACGGCTCCCGCGACGGGTCCACGTGAGCGACCGAGAAACGGCGCATCTGCCCGTCTTCGAAGAGGTAGATCACGCACCAGTCGGCGAGGAACGGCAGGGCGAGGTGCGGGACGAGGCGGACGAGCTCCTCGAAGTCGAGCGAGCCCGCGAGGCGCTCGGCCGCGTCGCCGAGGAAGCGCTGCGACGCCTCCGCGCGCTCGAGCTCCCGGTAGAGGCGCGCATTGTCGAGATCGCCGGCGAGGCGCTGCGCGAACCGCTCGGCGAAGGCGCGGTCGTCCTCGTCGAAGCCGCGCTGGGTCACGTCGCGCAGGAACACGAGCGTACCGAGCCGTTGATCACGCCCGCGCAGCGAGACGAGGAGGAGCGCGTGCGTCCCGAGCGAGGCGAGCTCCTCTGCGTCCTTCTTGTTCGTCGTGAACGAGGCGAGCGTCGCGTGGTCGATCTCGTTCAGCACGAGCGGCTGCCCCGCTTCGAGCATGGCGCGGGCCGATCCCGAGAAGCGCTCGACGAGGTTCGAGCTCTCGACGAGCCGCCGCCATCGCTCTTCTCGCGTGTGATCCACGTGCGCGACGACGGCGCGGGGCGCGCCGCTCGCTGCATCGACGAGGAAGATGCAGCCGTCGCCGCCGACGGGCAGGGCAAGGCGCGCGGCCGCGGACAACGGATCTCCGCCTATCGGTGCGAGCGCCGCGCTCGTCTGCGCGAGGACACGTTGCCGCTCGTCGGCGCGACGGATCCGCTCTTCGAGACGGATTCGTTCGGTGATGTCCTCGGAGATGCCGAGCAGAAACCGTGGCTCACCCCGAGCGTCGACGATGGGGATTTTCTTCGTGTGCAAAACACGCAGGCCATGCCGCGTCTGGATGGGCTCCTCGGTGATGTCGACGAGGCCTTTGCCCGAGAGCACCTCGCGATCCTTCGCCACGAAGAACGTCGCTTGCTCCCGGGGAAACAGGTCGGCATCGTTCTTGCCGATCAGGGCGTCGCGACGCAGCCCGAGCAGGTCTTCGCCAGCTTTGTTGAAGAGGACGAAGCGGAGCTCGGCCGCGTCCTTGACGAAGATCATGTGGGGGATGTTCTCGACGATCGAGTCGAGGAACGAAGCCGTGCTCTCGAGCGGCGCGGCGCTCTCGGTGTCGCGTCGACCGGGCTCTCCGTCTGCCTTCGCCACGTCCCCTCCCGATTTTCATAAGGTGGCCTTGTGGGCGTTGCAACTCGACCAAAGGAGTAAGCCCGGAGAGTCGAGCGACGCGGGTGACGCGTGCCTCGCGGAAAACTGGACATCGGCGCCGAGGCATGCGCAAACGGGCCTCACGTCATGCGACGCCATTGCTACGCGCTGCTCGTCCTCGCGGCGGCGAGCCTCGGCGGCTGCCGTGAGAAACCAGGATCGGCTCCGGGCCTCGTCGCCGACGCCCCGGCCGAAGCCGGCGCCGCGGACACGAAGGCCGACCCGGAGGGCGCCCCTTCCGCGGAGGCGGACGCGGACGCGCCGCCACCGGAGCCGAGCGGACCGCTGCTCGTCGATCTCGGGGGCGTCGCGCACCTGCCGCCCCCGATCCCCGAGAACGCGCCGCGTCTCGCGAGCATCGCGATGCGCACCGACGTCGTGGCGAAGCCGGACCCGAAGGCGACGCGCGTCGGCTTCCTTCGCGCCGGCGCGATCGTCGAGATGGATCCCGAGATCGCGGGGACCGCGGGCTGCAAGGACGGATGGCGCAAGATCAAGCCGTACGGCTACGTCTGCGTCGGCCCCGAGGCCACGCTCGATCTGAACCACCCGATCGTGAAGGCGGCCTCGCGTCGCCCGGACATCACGCAGAAGCTGCCGTACATGTACGGCATCGTGACGCGCGGCGGTCCGGTCTACGCGCGGATCCCCACGGCCGAGGATCTGAAGACGCACGAGCCTGGGCTGAAGAAGCACCTCGCGAAGTGGGAGAAGGACAAGGAGAGCGGGGCGGCGTACGGGCTCGACGTGTGGATGAAGTGGAAGTCGCAAGCCTCGCCGTCCGCGCTCGAAGCGATGGAGCAGCGGCTCACGGACCCGGACATCCCGATCTTCCTGAAGGACGGCGGCCGCGTGCCGAACCTGTCGGGTCTTTTGAAGTCGGACGATCTCGTGAAGATCGGCCAGGTCGACCGGCGCAACGGGGTGGCCTTCGTGGAGACGTTTCTGCATGAGGGACGTCGCTACAACGTGTCGACGGATCTACGGGTGATGCCGGCCGACCGGTTCCGCCCGATCCGCGGCAGCGACTTCCACGGCTACGAGATCGGCAAGGACATCGACTTCCCGTTCGCGCTCGTGCGGAGGCCCGGTGCGAAGCGCTGGGTGTGGGACGAAGGGAAGAAGAAGCTCGTCGCGGGCGAGGAGGTCGGCTACCGCGCGGCGGTCGCGCTGACGGGCAAGCAGAAGTTCGTGGGCGGCGTCCTGCACTACGAGATGAAGGACGGCGGCTGGATCGACGACCGGCACGCGGGCCGGGTGGATCCAGCGAAGAAGATGCCGGCGTGGGGGAAGAACGGCGAGAAGTGGCTCGACATCAACATCACGAAGCAGGTGCTCGTCGCCTACGAGGGGACGAAGGCGGTGTTCGCGACGGTGATCTCGAGCGGTGAGAGCGGGCTCGAGGATCCGGAGACGAGCAAGGCGACGAAGCGAGGGATCTTCCGGATCCATACGAAGCACGTGAGCGTGACGATGGACTCGGACGCGGTGGGCGAGGAGTTCGAGCTACGCGACGTGCCGTACGTGCAGTACTTCCAGGACGGCTACGCGCTGCACGGCGCCTACTGGCACGACCGCTTCGGCCAGCCGAAGAGCCACGGCTGCGTGAACCTCGCGCCGGAGGACGCGCGAAGGCTGTTCCACTGGACGGAGCCGCAAGTGCCGTACGGGTGGCACGGAGCGGCGCGGAATCTCACGGGGACGGTGGTGTTCATTCATCCGTGAGGGGTGCGCAGGGAGGGCCGAGGGGGTTGATGCGTGGCGACACCCGCTGGTCATCGTGGACAGCGGGGGTTGATGCGTGGCGATACCCGCTGGTCATCGTGGACAGCAGGGGGTTGATGCGTGGCAATACCCGCTTGGTCATCGTAACGCGCGGGGGTTGATGCGCGTCGACACCCGCCGGTCAACGTGACGCGCGGGGGTTGATGCGCGTCGACACCCGCCGGTCAACGTGACGCGCGGGGGTTGATGCGCGTCGAGACACCCTCTGGTCATCGTGGACAGCGGGGGTTGATGCGTTCGAACACCCTCGGTCGTCGGTTTCCTGCGGATCGAGCGACTCAACTGCCCCGCAGTCGACGGACGTCAGCGTCGGCGAACGCCGCCAGGAGATCCACGAAGTCCGCCGGCAGGCTGGGGTTCCTCGTTCGCATACCACTCCCACGCGAGCGAAAGGATGGCCTGCAAGCGCTCACCCCCCGACGCGCGCTGCCAGAACAAAACGTCCGCGTCCTCCGCCTGGGACATCGGAACACGTCCGCCTGTCCATGTCGCCCGGCGCTGAGCAGCTCGCTCCTGGCGATCTCGGTCGGCCACGTCGAAAAGCATAGTACGAGCGTGTCCGAACGTCGCGGGGGCTGTCCGCTTCTCACCCCACGAGCGCCGTCTCGATCTCGATCTTCCCCGTCAGCATCTTGTGCACCGGGCACTTGTTCGCGATGTCGAGGAGCCGCGCGCGTTGCTCCTCCGTCAGGTCTCCCGACAGCCGGATCGACCGCCGCGCGACAAACGCGTCCGCGCGCTTCTCCCCCGAGACCGAAACCTCCACCGACGAGAGCGGCCAGCCCTTCCGGTCCGCGTAGACCTTGACCGTCATCGACGTGCACGAGCCGAGGCCGGCGAGCACGAGCTCGAACGGATCAGGGCCGCGGTCGTCGCCGCCCACCTCCGGCAGCTCGTCGCCCGTGAGCTCGTGCGGCCCCACGTGGATCGACTGACCGAACTTCCCCTCGCCCGTCTTCACCGTGACGTTTCGCATGTCCCCTCGTATCGCAGAATCCCGCCTCGGGAGAAAGCCACGTCGAGACGCCCACGCGAAGCTTTACGCGACAACGGTCCTGTCCGACGTTAGAGGCTCGTCATGGTCCCGCTCGCCCCTACAGGCTGGATGCTCGCGCAGACCGAGTCCGGTCGCCGCTTCGCGCAGAGCCTCGCCGCACAGCTCCGCGCCACGCTGCACGGCGACGAGCACGTGCCCCGCAAAGGCGGCGCGCTCCTCGTCGGCAACCACGCCTTCATGGGCATCGACGCCTTCGCGCTCGCCGCGCTCCTGCTCCACCAGACGGGCCGGCTTCCGCGCTTTCTCGCCGAGCGGAACCTCTTCCGACTCCCTGGCGTCCGCGAGCTGCTCCGCAGCATGGGCGCGATCCCGGGCACGCCCGACGACGCCGTTGATCTCCTCGAAGCCGGCGAGATCGTCGTCGTGTATCCAGGCGGCGTCGACGACTCGTTCAAGCTCTCGAGCGACGCGTACACGCTGCGCTGGCAAGGGCGCGCCGGCTTCGCGCGCGTGGCCATGCGCGCCCGCGTTCCGATCGTTCCGGTCGCCGCCACGGGCGTCGACGAGCTCTACCGTCTCGATCGACGCGAGCACTTCCTCGGTCGCTGGTTCGGCGGCTCGTCGCGCTACGACATCCCGCTGCCGAGCGGCCTGCGTCCGCGTCGCGTGCCGCTCGATTACTACCTACTCCCGCCCATCGACACCGCAGGCGATCCCCACGACGTGGAGGACGTCGAACGCATCCGGCGCGCGACGGAAGAGGCCATCCGCAGCGTGCTCGATCCCTACCGCGCGGGGCTCTCGTCCTCGCCGCGTTGATCGTCGTCCTCGCCGAGAAACACGGCACGCGTAGCCTGCGCAGCCGCGCGCAGCACCCGGAAGATCCCGAGGTCCGACCAGTGCGGCTCCGGGTCGCCGATCGGCACGTCGATCACGAGCGTGTCGCCCTCGTCGTGGTGCACGACGCCGCCAGCCTCATCGAGGATCCGTCGCATCGGCGCATTCGAGACGAGCACCGATGAGCGAAAGATCTGGATGCCACGCTCGCGCGCCGCGCGCGTGAGCGCTTCGAGCAAGACACGACCGAGGCCCTGGCCCTGGTACGCGTCGATCACCGTCACCGCCGCCTCGGCGATGTGAGGCTCGTCGGCGAGGCGCAAGAACCGCGCGACGCCGACGCCCTCTTCTTCCTTCAGATCGAGCGAGTCCGTCATCGCGACGATCGCGACGTGATCCTTGCCGTCGACCTCCGTCAGATACCGCGCCATCGACGCACTCATGAACGGCACGTCGACGAGGAAGCGTCGGTAGCGCGACTCGCGCGAGAGTTTGCCGAACGCACGGACGAGCGCGTCGCGATCCTCCGAGCGGATGCAACGCAGCCGTACGACACGGCCGTCCGCGAGCCCCCGCGTCTCGTGATACCCCCCGTCGTAGCGCACGCCCTCAGCATACAGCGCCGTCGTCCGTGCAGAACGACGCTTCATTCTTCGCGTCGCGCATGGTTGCAGGCGGCCGAGCGCGCCGTACCCTGACCGATCATGCATCGCTTCAAATCCCTTTTGAGTTCGCACGATTCCGCACGCCGTCTTGGACACCTCGTCGTGTCGCTCCTGTTCGTCGCGTCCGGGTGCTCGTCGTGCTCCTCGCGGAGGACCCCGGCCGAGGGCGATACGCGGTCGACCTCGGTCGTGGAGCCAGGCCTCATGCCTTCGGAGTCGGACGGCGCATCGTCATGCGGGCGCGAGACCAACGTGCACGGCTCGGGCTACGACGCAGCGGCGCGCTCGTGCCTCTGGGACGCATGGCGGAACGGGAGCACCGCAGGGCTCGTGATCACGATGCACACCGTCGAGGGCGATCCGATCACGTACACGCTGCGCGTGCGCCCCGGTCCCGTCGTCGACGTGACCGAAGACAGCCGCGACAGGTTCGGATCACCAGGCGTGACACGCACGAGCTGCAAGTCGCTGGAGAAGCGCTCGGGGACGGGCGACCGCTTCGGCTTCGTGCTGCGCGGATGCGAAGGGCGCGCCTCCGAGATCGTGATTCCCTGACCGCGCGTGGGGCGCGCCACGTACACACGGGCCTTCGCGAAATGATAGGGTGCGCCCCATGCAACTTGCGGTGATCGGGACGGGTTACGTCGGCCTCGTGGCCGGCGCCGGGTTCGCAGATTTCGGAAACGACGTCGCCTGTGTCGACGTCGACGAAGGCAAGATCGCGCGCCTCCTGCGTGGCGAGGTGCCCATCTACGAGCCAGGCCTCGACACGCTCATCGCAAAGAACACGAAAGCCGGGCGTCTGTCGTTCTCGACGGACGTGGCATCCGCCATCCAGAACGCCGAGGTCGTGTTCATCGCCGTCGGCACGCCCCCCGCGGCCGACGGCTCCGCGGATCTGTCAGCCGTCTACGCCGTGGCCGAGACGATCGGCAAGAACATGAACGGCTTCAAGGTCGTCGCCACGAAGAGCACGGTGCCCGTCGGCACGGCCGATCAAGTCGAAGCCATCATCGCCCGCCACACGACCCATCCCTTCGGCGTCGCGTCGAACCCCGAGTTCCTCAAGGAAGGCGACGCAATCAACGACTTCATGAAGCCCGATCGCGTGGTCATCGGCTCGAACAACCCGCGCGCACTCGAGGTGCTCCGAAGCCTCTACGATCCCTTCGTGCGCACGAGCGACCGCATCCACGCGATGGGCGCACGCTCCGCAGAGCTCACGAAGTACGCATCGAACGCACTGCTCGCGACGCGCATCTCGTTCATGAACGACCTCGCGCTGCTCGCCGAGAAGCTCGGCGCAGACATCGATCGCGTGCGCAAAGCCGTAGGCGCCGACCCGCGCATCGGACCCAAGTTCCTCTTCCCCGGCCCAGGCTTCGGCGGCTCATGCTTCCCGAAGGACATCTCCGCGCTGATCCACACAGCAAACACGATGGGCCACGACCTCGAGGTCGTGCGCGCCGTCGAGGAAGTAAACAAGCGGCAGAAGCACGTGCTCGGCTCGAAGGTGAAGCACCACTTCGACGGCTCCCTCGCAGGTCGCATCGTGGGCGTCTGGGGTCTCGCCTTCAAGCCGCAAACCGACGACATCCGCGAGTCGCCCGCACTCACGCTGATCGAGGATCTGCTCGCCGCAGGCGCAACGGTGCGCGCGCACGATCCGCAAGCCATCGAGAACGTGCGCCCCCTCTTCGGCGATCGCGTGACGTTCGTGGACACGATGTACGCCGCAGCCGAAGGCGCCGACGCACTCGCCCTCGTCACCGAATGGCACGAGTACCGAAGGCCCGACTTCCACCGCATCAAGCGGCTCATGCGCACGCCGTCCCTCTTCGACGGTCGCAACATCTGGGACCCAGAGGACCTGCGCGCGATCGGGTTCTGGTACACCGGGATCGGTCGCGGCTGAAGCGCAGCGCCGGGGTTTCACCCCGGACCCCGACCAGGGGTTGTCCACCCCTGGACCCGGACCAGCGCAAGCGCTGGACCGTTGGTCGATGAACTGCGCGATGCGCAGTTCATCGAACGGCCGAGTCAAGACTAGCCACGACCCTGCCAACCAAGACAGCCGCGCTGACCTCTCAGCCGGCAACGCTGTCCCTGGTCTTCCAACGGGCTCGTTGGAAGAACTGCGCATCGCGCAGTTCTTCCACCCCGAGTCCAGCGCTTGCGCTGGTTCGGGTCGAGGGGCGAACAGCCCCCGCGGGGTCCGGGGCAGCGCCCCGGCGCGACGCCTTGCGAGGCTACTTGCCGCCGCCGAAGCTGGGGCCGCCGATGAAGACGCCGCCGCCTCCGCCGCCTCCGCCGCAGTCGCTGAAGACGATGATCAGGACGAACAGGATGATGACGCCGATGATGATCATCGTGCCGCATCCGCTGGTTGCGCAGCCGCTGCCGCCTTCGCCTGACGCGAGCAGCGAGCCTGCTGGGGGCTTGATGCCGAAGGCTGCGCCGATGTCGCTGGCGGAGAGACGCTCGCAGAACGAGTAGTTCACCTCTTTCGCTGTCTGCTCGACGCTGACCTTGCCGCCTGAGCCTTCGTACTCCGTCGCCTGGACGGACTCGCCGATCTCGACCTTCCAGTAGAACTCGCCGACCACGTACTCGGTCTCGGCGCGGACGCTCTGCTTCCAGTTGTAGTGCTGGCCGCGCAGCATCGCGGCGCCGCCGGAGACCGACACCTCGCCGGGTGGGATGGGCGTGACGAGCCACCACGCGCCGTCCTCCTCCATCAGCCACAGGTACCCGACGCGCGGCCCTGCATAGAGCAGGTACTCGCGCCATCGATAGCGCTCACCCTCCACGGTGCAGCCGCGGATCGTGAAGCCGATGCAGATGACGCGGTTGCCACGCAGGTTGCCCTCGGCGCCGAGCGGGATGAACGGCTCGATCGGCGGCTTCGGCGCAGGGCCGAGCGCTCGCAGCGCTCCCTGGTTCAGATCGCTCGCCATGCCGCAGTAACGGCAGACGACACGCTCGGTTTGTCCCGGGGTCACGAGCGGCAAGTTGCCGCCGCAGTTCGGGCACGCGACGCTCGTCACCTCGGCCTTCGCGGCTTCGACGGGCGCGCCCGAGTCGAGCACCATCACCGCGGGATCGATCTGCCGGCCGAGGTAGAGCTTCGGCGGGATGCGGCCATCGCCGTAGTCGATCGTGCCGAATGCGCCGTTCGGCGCGGCGATGTCTGCGTAGCCCGTGGGCACGCCTGGAGATGCGACTGCGGGCATCTCGCCTTCGCCCGAGATCACGCGGCGCTGCCCGACCTCCGCGACGGTCCAGACGCCGTACGTGCCGAGGTTGATCTGCTGACCCGCGCGGAGTGCGTGGATTGGCGGCAGCTCCGGCGGAAGCGGAACCTCGTTCGTCGAGTACCAGCGACCTTGCGCGCTCGCGACCCAGCACCACTTCCCGCTCATCGGGAACGTGATGAAAAACTCCTGCCACGGCGCGCCGGGTGCGCTTGCGCGATCGAGCTGCACGCGACCGTCGACCACGAACGGCTCGCCGCCGCTCCAGCGACCTGTCCCGCCGAGCTGCAGCGGCGACGGGATGTCGACGAGGTCTGCCATCCGGCCGACGGCGACGAGGTTCCTGTCCGTGCGTGCAACGACGAAATTGCAGTGCTTGCAGACCTGCGCAGCGGCGCCGGCGAAGCGGAACGTGATGGGCGCCCCGCACGACGGACACGCCGCCTGGCGGTCGAACGGGCTAGTCACGCCTCGGATGGTAGCCCATTTTCGTCGCGGGCGTGTTCCCTCGTCGGGCCGCTTCCGACGTGGGCGTCTCGGATCGGGCTCACCGGCCACGCCGACCCGGTGCTAGGAAGGCGCGGCATGACGCAGCAGCAGCCGCGCCGCTGGGTCCACCCCGCGCTCCTCGCCATGGTGGCCGTGATCGCGACATCCGGGCTCGTCTACGAGCTCGTGACGGGCACGCTGGCGAGCTACGTGCTCGGCGACTCGGTCACCCAGTTCAGCCTGGTGATCGGCCTGTACCTCTTCGCGATGGGCATCGGCTCGTATCTGTCGAAGTTCCTCGAGGATCGACTCCTCGAACGCTTCGTCGAGATCGAGCTCTGCCTCGCGCTCGCGGGTGGCCTCTCGGCGCCGCTGCTCTTCAAGGTCTACACGGCGGCCGCGGCGTTTCGCTTCGCGCTCTACGGCATCGTGGTGCTCGTCGGCACGCTCGTGGGCCTCGAGATCCCGATCCTCATCCGACTGCTCCAGTTCTCGGTCGACCTGAAGGAGCTCGTCGCGCGTGTCCTCTCGCTCGACTATGTGGGCGCGCTGATCGCGAGCCTCCTCTTCCCGTCGCTGCTCCTGCCGAAGCTCGGCGTGCACCAGACGAGCCTCTTCTTCGGCCTCCTGAACGCGGCCGCGGCGATGCTCGCGACGTTCCTCTTCCCGCTCGATCGCGCCGTCACGATCCGCCTGCGCGCGCAGTGCGTGCTCATCTTCGGCGTGCTCGCCGCGGCCTTCGGGTTCGTCAGTCGCTTCGTCGATCGCGCCGAGACCGTCTATTTCGGCGCGCCCATCATCTACACGGCGCAGTCGCCCTACCAGCGCGTGGTGATCACGCGATCGCCGCGCACGACGCGCCTCTTCCTCAACGGCAACCTCCAGTTCTCCTCGGACGACGAGCAGCGCTACCACGAGGTCCTCGTCCACCCCGCCGTCGCCGCGCTCGGCCATGATCCCAAGAGCGTGCTCGTGCTCGGCGGCGGTGACGGTCTCGCCGCGCGCGAGCTCCTCCGGTACCCGTCGATCGAGCGCATCGTGCTCGTCGACCTCGACGCCGCGGTCACCGACGCGTTCCGCAAGCTGCCCGTCGCGCTGGAGCTGAACGGCGGCGCCCTCAACGACCCACGCGTCACCGTACGCAACGAGGACGCCTACAAGTTCCTCGAAGACTCGCGCGACTCGTTCGACCTCGCGATCGTCGACTTCCCCGATCCCTCGAACTACGCCGTCGGCAAGCTCTACACCGACGCCTTCTACCACCTGCTCCGCGAGCGCCTCTCCTTCCGCGGCGTCGCCGTCGTGCAGGCGACCTCGCCGCAGTACGCGCGCGAGTCGTTCTGGACCATCGTGCAGACGCTCGAAGGCGCTGGCTGGAAGACGGCGCCGCTCCACGTGTACGTGCCGAGCTTCGGCGACTGGGGTTTTGTGTTGGCGGGCGGCGAGCACCTCACCGCACCGGGAGCCTTGCGCATCGAGCCGACCCAACTCCGCTGGCTCGAGTCCTCGGGGTTGCCCGAGCTCTTCCGCTTCCCGCGCGACATCGGCCGCGTCGAGGCGCCCGTGAACCGACTGAACGATCAGAAGCTCGTGGCGATCTACGCACGCGAGTGGGGCGTCTTCACGCGCTGATGGACCGGCGGGCCTTCCTCACGACGGTCGCGGCGGGCTGGGTGGTCGACACGATCCTCCCGGGAAAGGCGCCGATCGCAGGTCGCATCATCGGCGCCTCGCACGGCGTGGGTCACCTCGTGCGCGACGGCGGCGTGCCCGAGCCGAGCGGACCGCCGGAGCACGCCGACGTCGTCATCGTCGGCGCGGGCATCGCCGGCCTCTCCGCCGCGTGGAGGCTCGCGCCTGCGGGGCTCGACGTGCGTGTGCTCGAGCTCGAATCTTTCCCCGGCGGCACGAGCACGTGGAGCGAAGACGGCGCCGCGCCGCACCCGTGGGGCGCGCACTACCTCGCCGCGCCGAACCCCGAGGCGCGCGCCGCGCTCCGTTTGCTCGAACAGATGGGCGTGGTGAAGGGCTGGGACGCGGCGGGCCGCCCGCGCTTCGATCCACGCGTGCTCTGCCACGCGCCGCAAGAGCGCATCTTCTACCGCGACGCGTGGCACCCGGGGCTCGTGCCGCAGGACGAGCTCGACGCGCACGATCGCGCCGAGATGGAGCGCTTCTCCCGCTTCGAAGACGAGCTCACCGAGCGCGTCGGTACCGATGGAAAACCCGTCTTCCAGATCCCGCTCGCGCTCTCGTCGCGGGATCCGGACACGCTCGCGCTCGATCGGATCAGCATGCGCGCGTGGCTCGATCGCGAGGGTTACTCCTCGCCGTTCTTGCGCTGGTACGTGCGCTACGCGTGCCTCGACGACTTCGGCGCAGAACCGGAAGAAGTCTCGGCCTGGGCGGCGCTCCACTACTTCGCGGGGCGCAAGCTGAAGACACCCGAGCTCGACGGCAGCCACTTCCTCGTGTGGCCCGAGGGCAATGGCAAGCTCGTCCAAGCACTCTCCGAGCGTGCACGCGCGACGGTCTCGCTCGGCGCGCTCGTGACGGGCCTTCGCACGATCGAAGGTGGTCGCGTCGAAGTGCGCTGGCTCGACGTGCGGTCTCGTGCTCCGCGGCGCACGCATGCGCGCGCCGTCGTCGTCGCCGCGCCCGCGTTCGTCACCGCTCGACTCTTCCCGGCGGCCGCGGCGCGTTTGCCCGTGCGCACGAGCTCGCCGTGGGTCGTTGCGAACATGCACGTCGAGCGCCCGATCGATCCCGACATGGCGTGGGACTCCGTCCTCTACGATGCCGCGGGCCTCGGCTACGTCGACGCGCGCCATCAGCTCACCGAGCTCTCGTCGCGCACCGTGCTCACGTACTACCGCGCGTACGGCGGGCCCGACGTCGTGGGCGCGCGCAAAAGCCTCGTCGTCGCGCCGTGGGAACAGATCGCGAACGACGTGCTGCGTGATCTCGCGCCTGCACATTCCGAGCTGCGCGAGCAGATCTCGCGCATGGACGTGTGCGTCTGGGGCCACGCGATGCCGCGTCCGCGTCCCGGATTTCTCGGCGAACGGCCCTTCGAACCGCTCGTCTTGCTCGACGAGCGCGTGGCCTGGGCGCACGCGGATCAGCCTGGGATGGCGCTCTTCGAGGAGTCGCAGGCGTCCGGTGTACGCGCGGCCGAGGCGGTCGCGCCTGCGCTCGGGGTCGAGCTCGGTCCGACCTGGTTGTGAAAGCCAGGAAAATGGTAGCCACAAGCACAGAACCGACACTCAGTTGCCAGGAATTCTGGGTTCTGGTGTAGTTGCTTGCCTTCCGGGGGTAGGGCTCGGGCCGGTTGGCGCGGGAAAGGTGACGGGATCTGCTCACCGACCTTGCACGGCCCCCCCCCTACGCGTCTACTGTTCGGCCATGCGAACCCGGTTCGCCGGGATGACCGATGTCGGCCTGATGCGGGAGCACAACGAGGACAACCTCCTCGTGATGCCCGAGTACCATGTCGTCGCCGTTGCCGACGGAATGGGCGGGCATCGCTCCGGCGATGTGGCAAGCCGGCTGGCCGTCTCCACCCTCTCGGACTTCTTCTCGGTCACCGTCGGTCGCGACGGTACATGGCCATTTCCTGCCGATCCGAACCTGACGGAGGAGGAGAACTACGTCGTCACGGGCCTACGGCTGGCCAACCGTCGCATCTTCGACCGTTCGCTCAAGACCATGGCGGACTTCGGGATGGGCACGACGATCGTGACGGCGATGTTCGACAAGAACGCGACGCGCGTGACCGTGGGTCACGTCGGCGACAGCCGTTGCTACCGCATCCGGGGCGACAAGATCACGCAGCTCACCCGTGATCACTCGCTCGTCAGCGACGCCTTGCACATGGCGCCGTGGATGACGGAGGAAGAGATCAAGCGGCTGCCGCCGAACGTGATCACACGCGCGCTCGGCATCCGCGAGGACGTGCTCGTCGATCTGCTCACCGAGGAGACGGCCGCAGGTGACATCTACCTGCTCTGCTCCGACGGCCTCTCGGGCCTCGTGAAGGACCCGGAGATCTGCGACATCGTCACGAAGGCCCCGTCGCTCGACGAGGCGTGCCGCGTGCTCATCGAGCGCGCGAACTTCCACGGCGGACTCGACAACATCACGGTCGTGCTCGCGCGCGTGGAACCTGATCAGGCCTGACCGACCCTCTCCCCAGTCCCGCCCCTCTCCCCAACCCCTCTCCCGCTCGCGGGAGAGGGGCTTTGCATTTCAGCGGTGCAGGCTGCGCTGCGCGGCTTCGCTGCGCGGCTTCGCCCTACAGCACGAACTGATCGCCGATCTTCATCACTTCGAGGCTCACGCCTTCGAGCGCGGCGCACTCGCGCTCCACCTCGGCCTGGAACACCGGCTTGATGTGATAGAGCAGCGTCGGCAGATCCTGCGGACGGCGTAGCTTCTTCAGATCGGCGCGCAGCGTCTGCGGCGTGTGGTGACCACTCACCGTGGCGAGCCGCTGCTCGCGGTTCGGAAAGCTCACCTCCATCAAGAGCGCGCGCAGGTTCGGCTGCTCGTCGAGCACTTCCCAGAGCCGATCCGTGGGCCCCGTGTCGCCGCTGTACGCGATGGCGCCGCCCGGCGTTTCGATCACGAACGCAGCCGACTCGATCGTGTGGCTCACCATGACCGCACGCACGTTGCAGCCCGCGAGCGGCGCGGGCTTCTCCGGCGAGAGCTCCAGGTAGCGGATCGTCGGGTTCTCCGGCGTCGGGATCGTCGCGAAGTCGGGCCAGAGCTCGTTGTTGAAGAAGTGCTCGCGCAGGATGCGGATCGTCTCGCGCGTGCCCGCGACGATGAGCGGAGGTGCGCCCATCTGACAGCGGTTGTCCGCGAGCGTCGCGAGATCACGGATGTGATCGAGGTGCGCGTGGCTGACGAGGCACCCTTCGAGCTTGAGCTGGCCCTCGACTTCGAGACCACTCGTGAGAGATCCGGCGTCGATCGCCAGACGCTCGTCGAGGATGAAGGCGCTCGTGCGGTGCTTCGGAGTCTCGCCGCCGTGACAACCGATGACGCGGAGATCCACGCCGCTCAGCCTTCCCCGCCGAACTTCTGCGGCATCTCGAGGAACTCGACGAAGTCCTGGAGCCTTCCGACGTCGGCGACGACGATGCCCCCCGAGACTTCACTGGCGAGGCGCAACCTGCGCAGCCGCAGCATCACATCGGAAGCCGCGACCGCGTCCACGCCGACATCACGCGCGAGATCTTCTGCCCGCGTACGGATCAGGATCCCCTCGGGCGTCTTCTCGCCGAACGCCTCCGCGCTCCGCGCCAGCGCGAGCATGATCCGCGCCTTCGGATCGCGGTGCATCAGCACCTCGATCAGCGCGTCGGCCGAGTCGAGCCGTTTCGCGAGCTTCTTGATCAGCCGCATCGCGATCTCGGAGTTGCCCGCGACCATCTTCTCGAGCGTCTTCGCCTCGACCAAGAGGCACCGCGTCGTCTCGACGACCGTCGCCGTCGCGCTGCGCGGCTTGCCGTTCAGGATCGCCAGCTCGCCGAGGAACTCGCCCGGGCCGAGCACCGCGATCACGCGCTCCTCGCCCGCGATCAACTTCGTGATGCGGACGGAGCCGGACTGGATCACGTACATCACATCGCCGGGATCGCCCTCGCGGCACAGTATGTCCCCGGCCGAGAACTCACGGCCAAACCGGGCGAAGAGCGGATCCGACATCGTGGGGGGAGTTTACCGCCATACGGCAGGCCGGGTCAAAAACCGGAGGTTCGGCCGCCGCGCTCTTCGAAAAACGAAAGCCCCGGACGTCGGAGACGCCCGAGGCCTTCGTCATGGCGTGAGGCTTTTCGGGGCGATCAGCCCATGTCGAAGTCGCCCATACCGCCCATGCCGCCCATGCCGCCCATTCCGCCCATGCCGCCCATGCCGCCCATGCCGCCGCCGCCGGCCGCGGCCGCCGCTTCCTTCTTGGGCTTCTCGGCGACGAGCGCCTCGGTGGTGAGCATCAGGGACGCCACGCTGGAGGCGTTGGCGAGCGCGTGGTGCACGACCTTCGCCGGGTCGATGACGCCGGCGGCGAAGAGGTCCTCGTAGGTGTCCGTCGCGGCGTTGTAGCCGAACGAGCCCTGGCTCGAGCGGACCTTCTCCACGACCACGCTCCCGTCGATGCCGGCGTTCGTGGCGATCTGCCGGATCGGCGCCTCGGCGGCCTTGCGCAGGATGCGCACGCCGACGTCGCGCTCGTCGCCGAACTTGAGCGTGTCGAGCACGGACGAGGCGCGGAGCAGCGCCACGCCGCCGCCGACCACGATGCCCTCTTCGACGGCCGCGCGCGTCGCGTGCAGCGCGTCCTCGACGCGGGCCTTCTTCTCCTTCATCTCGACCTCGGTCGCCGCGCCGACGCGCACGACGGCCACGCCGCCGGCGAGCTTCGCGAGGCGCTCCTGGAGCTTCTCGCGATCGTAGTCGCTCGACGTCTCGGCGATCTGCTTGCGGATCGACTCGATGCGGGCCTTGATCGCGGCCTTGTCGCCGGCGCCGTCGACGATGACGGTGTTGTCCTTGTCGATCTCGACGCGGCGGGCCGTGCCGAGGTCACGCAGCGTGGCGGTGTCGAGCTTCTGGCCGAGGTCCTCCATAAAGGCCGTCGCGCCCGTCAGGATCGCGATGTCCTTCAGCATCTCCTTGCGGCGATCGCCGAAGCCGGGCGCCTTCACGGCCGCGACCTTGAGCGTGCCGCGCAGCTTGTTCACGACGAGCGTCGCGAGCGCTTCGCCCTCGATGTCCTCGGCGATGATGAGGACCTCGCGGCCGTGCTTGACGACCTGCTCGAGCACGGGAAGGAGATCGGCCATCGCCGAGATCTTCTTCTCGTTCACGAGGATGAGCGGGTTCGTGAGAACCGTCTTCATTTTCTCGGCGTCGGTCACGAAGTACGGCGAGAGGTAGCCGCGGTCGAACTGCATGCCCTCGACCGCGTCGAGCTCGGTCGTCATGCGCTTGTTCTCTTCGACCGTGATCACGCCCTCCTTGCCGACCTTCTCCATGGCCTCGGCGAGGATGTTGCCGATCTCCTTGTCGCCGTTCGCGCTGATGGTGGCGACCTGCGCGATCTGGCCCTTGTCCTTGGTCGGGACGGCCTGCTTCTTCAGCGCGTCGAGGATCGCGGCGACGGAGGCGTCGATGCCGCGCTTCAGGTCCATCGGGTTGTGGCCGGCCTCGACCATGCGCAGGCCCTCGTTGTAGATGGCCTGGGCGAGGACGGTCGCGGTCGTCGTGCCGTCACCGGCCTTGTCGCTCGTCTTCGAGGCGACCTCGCGGACCATCTGGGCGCCCATGTTCTCGAGCTTCGAGTGGAGCTCGACTTCCTTGGCGACGGTCACGCCGTCCTTCGTGACGACGGGCGAACCCCAGCTCTTCTCGATGACGACGTTCCGGCCCTTCGGCCCGAGCGTCACCTTCACCGCCTCGGCGAGCGTGTTGACGCCCCGGAGGATCGCGGCGCGCGCGCCACGGCTGAAAACGATCTGCTTCGCGGACATGGATCTTCTTCCCTCGCGGCGGATGTCGCCGCGTGCTCGGTTTTTCGTGGAGGAGGATGGGCGAGCGACTAGCTCGCGGCTCCTTCGCTGCCGGTGATCGCGAGCAGGTCGTCCTCGCGCAGGAGCACGAAGTCCTCGCCGTCGATCTTCACCTCGTTGCCGGCGTACTTGCCGAAGAGGACGACGTCGCCGACCTTGATGTCGAGCGGCCGGAGCTTGCCGTCGCGGAGAAGCTTGCCGTTGCCCACGGCCACCACGCGCCCCTCGATGGGCTTCTCCTTGGCCGAATCCGGGATGATGATCCCACCCTTCGTCTTGGTCTCGCTCTCGAGACGCTTGACCACGATGCGGTCGTGCAGCGGCCTGATCTTCATGATGGCTTCCTCTGTCGTCTATTTGCTGGCACCGGCGGGCCGACACCCCCCGGCCGTGGCTGTTGGCCACGGAGGGCATCGAGCACCAACGCCGCTGGCACTCGGCTATGCCGGTGGCTAAAACCGGCCCGGAAAATAGATCCCCGCGTTGCACCGTCAAGCCCGCCCTGGTTCGGCTGGTCGTTTTTCCGGAGGCCTGCGTACGTCCGGGAAACGCCTCGAAGGCCTCGTTCGGCGATCCAGACCGGACGTCGAGAGGACGAGCCCGTCCAAGGCAGACAGAATTCCCAAGCGATTCCGAGCTGTTCCGAACATACGACAAGAAGCGCTTGACAGGACCGACGGTTCGGCTAAGTTGCGCGGCCCGTGGACGACGGAGCGACTGCTCCGGTGCTCCACCGGTCCCTTGGCCCGCAGGGTTTTGGGAACGCCCAGTCCTTGGGGGATCGTCTAATGGCAGGACGACGGTTTCTGGCACCGTCTATCAAGGTTCGAATCCTTGTCCCCCAGCCCGAAGTCGGCTAAGAAGTGTCGCCGACGGATTTGAAAACTGGTCCCATCGTCTAGCGGTTAGGACGCCGGCCTCTCACGTCGGTAACGCGGGTTCAATTCCCGCTGGGATCGCCAGGAAGTACAGAAAAGCGAAAACGGCACCTTCGGGTGCCGTTTTCGTTTTGTGCTTTTCGGTCCCGGATGGCCGTCCGCGGCCGGAATCGGCCCCAGGCTTGCATTTCGTCGTGGGCGATGGCCAAAGGTCGAATCCCCTGGGCCCGGCTGCTCGCCGAGGCACGACAAAAATTCGGCGTCGAGCGCTTCCGGCCCGGCCAACGCGAGCTCATCGAGGCCGTGCTCTCGGGCCACGACGCAATCGGCATCCTGCCCACCGGCGCGGGCAAGTCCCTCTGTTACGAGCTGCCGGCCCTCGTCCTGCCGAACCCCGTCGTGGTCGTCTCCCCGCTGATCGCGCTCATCCGCGACCAGGAGGACAAACTCGAGGACGCCGAGATCGACGCGACTCGGCTCGACTCGACCCTCACCGCGGACGAGGAGCGCCGCGCGACCGAAGATGTCCGCGAAGGCCGCCCTTCCCTCGTCTATGTGACCCCGGAGCGCCTCGAGCGAGCGGACGTCCTCGAAGATCTGCGACGCGGCGGGGTCTCGCTGCTCGTCGTGGACGAGGCCCATTGCATCTCGCAATGGGGGCACGACTTCCGGCCGGCGTATTCGTTCCTCCGCGCCGCGCGAAAAGAGCTCGGCGATCCGCCCGTCCTCGCGCTCACGGCCACCGCCACGCCCGCCGTGCTCGACGACATCCACGCGGCCCTCGGAATCGAGGCCGCGCGCGTCGTGACGAACTCCATCGAGCGGGAGAACCTCTTTTTCGAGGTATTTCGCACGGTGAACGAGGAGGCCAAGATGAAGCGCCTCCTCGTGATCGCCGACGAGGTTTCCGGGCTCGGGATCGTCTACGTGTCGACCGTGAAGAAAGCCGAGGAGCTTCACGAGGCGCTCATCGCCCGCGGGATCGCGGCCGGCCTTTATCACGGGCGGCTCACGAAATCGGCGCGGGAGGCGGCCCAGGCGCGGTTCATGGCGAACGAGTTCCGCGTGATGGTCGCGACGAAGGCGTTCGGGATGGGCATCGACAAGAGCGATATCCGCTTCGTCGTGCACTGGGAGTTCCCGGATTCGGTCGAGAGTTATTACCAGGAGGCCGGCCGCGCCGGGCGCGACACGAACGCGGCTCGCGCTGCATTGCTCTATCGAATCGAGGATCGCCGCGTGCAGGCCTATTTCCTCGGCGGCAAGCACCCGCGCCCGGAGGAAGCGGACAAGGTGCTCGCGGTCCTGCTCGCCGCGCCGGGCCGCGACCTCGAAGCGCGCGCGATCGCCGAGATGGCCGGCGTACCCGAGCGCCACGCCAAGGTGCTGCTCGCGTCGCTCGACGCAGAGGGCCTCGTCCTCCGCCGAAAAGGCTGCTTCCGCGCCACGGCCGCGCTGCGAAGGGCCGGCTCCGCGAGCGTCCTCGGTGAGATCCGCGAACGACGCAGGCATGAGGATCGGGCGCGGCTCGACGCGATCATCCGTTATGCCGAGACCACCGAATGCCGCACGCGCTACCTCCGCCGTTACTTCGGCGAGGAGGAAGGCGAGACCTGCGGACATTGCGACAATTGCCGCGATCACACGGCCGAGCGCCTCGCCGCGGCCGCCTTCGCGGCGAGAGCCGAGGAGCCCCCGCCGGTCGTCGTGCCTTCGCTCGCCGCGCCGCCGGAGCCGCCGGCCTTTGCCGTGGGCGAGCCCGTGCGCCACGAGAAATTCGGCGAGGGGGAGGTGCTCGCGGTGGACGAGAAACGCGTCAAGGTGGCCTTCCCGGGCGACGTCGGGACCCGCGTGGTCGAAGCGTCCTACCTCGAGAAAAAGAACGCCGCCTGAGCCTCGCCGCTCCGCCGCGCTTGCACGCGCCGCCCTCTTTTGAGAGAGAGGACACATGAAGGCGCTCCAGTGCACAGAAAACGGCGTCGCTCTCGCCGACGTCCCCGATCCCGAGCCCACGCCGGGCGAGGTGGTGGTCAAGGTCCGGTCGGCCGGGATCTGCAATACCGATCAGGAGCTCGCCCGCGGGTACATGGATTTCCGTGGCGTGCTCGGGCACGAGGTCATCGGCATGCACGCGGGCAAGCGCGTGGCCATGGAGATCAATTGCGCCTGCGGGAAATGCGCGACCTGCCGCGCGGGCGGGCGTAACCATTGCCCCACGCGCACCGTGCTCGGGATCCTCGGCCGAGACGGCGGGATCGCCGAATTCGTGCGGATTCCCGAGGAAAACCTGCACATTTTGCCGGACACGATCCCCGACGAGAGCGCCGCCTTCATCGAGCCGCTCGCCGCCGCGCTGCATGCCTTCGACGAGGCCGCGCCCCGGCCGGGTGATCGAGTTTGCCTGCTCGGCGACGGCAAGCTCGGCCTGCTCACGGGGCTCGCGCTCGCCGCGCGGCGCGGGGATCTCGGCCGCGCCGTCGCCGTCGGCCGGCACCGGGACAAACTCGCGCTCCTCGAAGCGGCCGGACTCGACGTCGCGCTCGAATCGGAGTTTTCCGAGGCGGGATTCGACCTCGTCGTGGAGGCGACCGGAAAACCCGCCGGGCTCGCCCGCGCGCTCGCCATCGTGAAGCCGCGCGGCACGATCATCCTGAAGAGCACGTATGCAGGCGTCGCGAACGTCGATCTCGCGCCGGCCGTGATCAACGAGAACAAGATCATCGGCTCGCGTTGCGGCGATTTTCAGCGCGCCATCGACGTGCTCGCCCGGGGCGTCGTCGATCCGCGGCCGCTCATTTCGGCGCGGTATCCGCTCGCGGACGCCGCGCGTGCGTTCCAGCGCGCCGCCGAGCCGGGCGTCTTGAAGGTCCTCGTCCTGCCTTCTTGAATCAGGCCGACACGAGCACGACGCGCGTCACCTCCGGCGGCGCGCCGACCCGCGCCGGCGGCCCCGCCGTGCCGAATCCGCGATTCACCCACAGCCGCGACCCATTCCGCTCGTAAAGCCCCGCCACGTAGCCATAAGGCAACACGAGCTTGCCCGGCTGCAAGGCCCCGAGATTGACCTGCCCGCCGTGCGTGTGCCCGGAAAGCTGCAAGGCCACCTGGCCCGCGGCGTCCGGGAAAAACACGGGGTTGTGGCAAAGCAAGACGCGCGGCAGATCCTTCGGGACGTGCGCGAGCGCGGCTTCGAGGTTCGGCCCATTCCCCGGCGAGAGGCGCCGCGCCCACACGTCCTCCACGCCGAGCAGCGCGAACCCGTCCTTGTCATCGCCGACGACGAAGCCGTCATTGCGCAGCACACGCGCCCCGGCCGCCTTCAAGGCCGAAACGACCTCGTCGATCCCCGCATACCAGTCGTGATTGCCCGGAATGGCCACGACGCCGTCCCGCGCGAGCGGCGCGATGTTTCGCACGAAGCGCCCGAGCATCTCCGCGTATTTCGCGTCGTTGTCGAGCAGATCCCCCGTGAGCACGATCCGATCGGGCCGCGCCTTGCGCACGAGCTCCTCGGCCGCGCGCATCTCGGCGTCGCCGACGAACGTGCCGAAATGAATGTCCGAGAGCTGGACCAGCGTATACCCGTCGAGGCGTTTCGAGAGCCCCGGGATCCGGACGGGCACATCCTCGATCACGTAATCGTGCCGGCCGAAGACCGCGCCATAAAATGAACTGCCCGAGCCCACGAGCAGCGCCGATCCCGTCACCGCCTGGCCGAGGAAGACGCGGCGCGTGGGCAGCGCCGGCCCCTTCTCGGGCGCAGGCTCGGTTTTCGCGGGCTCCGCGGCAGGCGCAGGCGCGGGCGCGGGCGCCGCAGGCTCGGTCGCGAGGGCGAGCACAGGCTCGGGCGCGGGCGCGGGGGCGGGCTCGGGCTTCACGCGCGACGCGAGCCACGTGAAAGGCAGGGCCCCGAGCTTCGCGAGATCGACGAGCAAGAGCAGGCCCGTGCTGATGAGCAAGGCGAGCAGGAGCGTGAACGCGACCTCGCCGAGCAGGCGCACGCCGAGGGCACGCGCGAGGATCATCGACACCATGGCCCCGAGCACCACGAAGAGGCCGGTTCGCTCGGCCCGCACGGAGAGCTCGAACGACTGCTTGACCCGACGGCCGAGGTAGAAGCTCGCAGCGAAAAGGACGAGCGAGACGACCACGAAAAAGATCACGAACCGCGGAATTCCCATGGGATGCCGTGCCCTCGGTCGCGGAGCGTAGCGCACGCCCGGGCCGCGCGGCAGGGGGCCGCCCGAAGAGATCCGGCTCGCCGCTCAGCGCGCCGATCGCACGCAACGAAAGCCGCCGCCCGCGAAGCGATAATGCGGCTCGAACCGGGTGCGCGAATAGGTCTTCAGCGATTGCGCGCCGAAGAGCCAGGACCCGCCGCGCATGACGTAGAGCGGATGCCGCGGCTTCGCAGTGTTCTTCGGGTTGCGCGAGGGGCCGTCCATGTAAAACGCCGGATCGTCGACGTCCTCGCACCACTCCCAGACGTTACCGGCCATGTCGAGGACGCCGTACGGCGACTGGCCCTCGGGATACGAGCCGACGGGCGCCGTGCCACGATGTTTTCCACCGTAATGGGCCCGCGTGGGCGTCGGCTCGGCCTTGCCCCAGGGATATCGCCGGCCGTCCGTCCCACGCGCGGCTTTTTCCCATTCGGCCTCCGTGGGCAAACGCTTGCCGGCCCACGAGGCAAACGCGCACGCGTCGTCCCACGAGACGTTCACCACCGGATGATCCTCGAGCCCCCGCGGCACGGCGCCACGCGCCCAGTGCGCGAGGAAACGACCGCCGCTCTCGTCAGCCGGCTTGTATCCGGTGACCTGCACGAAGAGCGCGAATTGCCGGTTCGTGACCGGCGCGCGATCGATGTAATACGCATCGAGGAAAACCTCGCGCCGATCCGGGCCCATGAGAAACGACCCCGCCGGCACGAGCACGGACTCGGCGCCGTCGGTGTCGCGCAGGACCGTCGCGAGCGGCGGAATGGACGTGCTGCTCGGGCGCAGGACGACGGGCCCCGGCGCGGGCTCGTCGATGGCGGCGAGGAGGCGCTCGCGGAACTCCGCGCACGTCTGCGGCCGCTGCGAGGGGTTTTTCGCGAGCGCGGAGAGGATGAGCTCCTCGAGCGGGGCCGGGATCTCGGCGCGGTGTTGCAAGGGCGGCGGGGGCTCGGCCTGGACGTGCGCCATCATCAGCGCGAAATGGTTGTCCTCGGGGAAAGGCGGCCGGCCCGCCGCGAGCTCGTAGAGCGAGACGCCAAGCGAGTAGACGTCCGAGCGATGATCGGCCGTCTTGTCGCCCCTCACCTGCTCGGGCGACATGTACCGGCAGGTGCCGAGCAGCGCGCCGCTCACGGTGTACGTCGTGCCTTCGAGGATCCGCGCGATGCCGAAATCGACGACCTTGGGGACGAGCTCGCCCGAAGGCCCGCGCATGACGAGCACGTTGTCGGGCTTGAGGTCGCGATGCACGATGCCCTGCCGGTGCGCCGCGTCCATCGCGTCGAGCACGGCCGCGAAGATCTCGCGGATCTCGACGAACGGCATGCGGCCGCGCCATTTCACGAGGTGATGCGCGAGCGTCTGCCCCTCGACGTGCTCCATCACGATGCCGAGCAGGTGCTCGTGCTCGATGAGGTCGAAGACGGAGACGACGTGCGGGTGTGAGAACGTGCGCAGGACGCGGGCCTCGCGGATGAAGCGGCGCCGGATCTCGGCGTCGCCCGCGAGGTTCGAGTGCAGGCACTTGATGGCGACCGTGCGGCCGAGCGCGCTGTCGTGCGCGCGGTAGACGACGCCCATGCCGCCCTCGCCGAGCACGCTCTGCACGGCGTACACGCCCGAGAGCACGGTGCCCGCGGGGATGCGCATGGGCGGAAGGCGGCTCGGCGTGGGCCCGGACGCGGGCGTGGGTTCGCGTTCGACCGGCGTCGTCGGCGCGAGCGCGCTCGGCACCTTCGCGAAGAGAACCGTGGGATCGGCCGCGGCCACAACGGGGGCGCCGCAATCGGCGCAAAACCGCGCCTTCTCGCCGATCACGGCGCCGCAACGCCGGCAGGAGGGCTCGCCCGAGGCCATGGGGGCGGCAGAGCTTCGCAGATCGCCGGGGTACCAGGCAAGACATCGTCGCGCCCGAACCCTGCGTGGTAAAAAGTGACCATGGTACTTCTGTCCGTCCTCGACCACGTGACGCGTGCGATGCTCGTGCGCCGCGGCGTCGAGAGCCGCTTCGTCGAAACGCCCGTCGGACGCGTGCACGTCTACGACGCGCGTGGCGAGGGAGCGGCCCCGCCGGTCGTGTTCCTGCATGGGATCGCCGCGTCCTCCGCGGTGTTCGCGCCGACCCTCGCCAGGCTCCGGAAAAAGAGCCGTCGCGTGCTCGCCGTCGACGCGCCGGGCCACGGCCTGTCGAGCCCGCCGTGGATGACGCTGGGGCCCGAGCGTCTGTTCGAATCCCTGGCCTACGTGCTCGATCACGAGCTCGACGCGAAGGCGCTCGTCGTGGGCAACTCGCTCGGCGGCGCGATGGCGCTCAGGTACGCGCAACGAAGGCCCGAGCGCGTCGCGGGCCTCGCGCTCACCTCACCAGGCGGCGCGCCGGTCGAGGATCCCGAGGAGCGCGAGCGTTTCCTGCGCGGCTTCGTCATCGAGAGCGTGCGCGACGCCCGCGACTTCCTCGGGCGCTTGAACCACGCCGTGCCGTGGTACGGGCCGCTCGTCGCGCCGGACATCGTGCGTATCTTCAAGAACCCATCCGTGCGTTCGATCCTCGACGGGCTCGAACCGCAACACTTCTTCGCCCCGGGCGAGCTCGCCTCGCTCGCCATGCCGATCCACGTGATCTGGGGCAAGTCGGACCGCGTGATCCCGCCGTGTTGCCTCGGGTTTTTCAAGAAAAACCTGCCTCCGCACACGGTCTTCCTGGAGCCCGAGGGCATCGGGCACTCGCCGCACACCGAGGACCCGAAGGCGTTCGCGGACTTCGTGCTCGGCGCGCTCGAACGGGCCTCGTGAGCCGCCGCCGCGCGCTGCGTCTCGCCGCGCTGTTCGTCGTGGTCGCCGTGGCGTTCGCGCTCTGGCGACGCGATCACGAGGAGGCCGGGTATCCCTTCACGCCGGATTTCCCCGGCGCGGCGGGCGTGCTCGCGCGGCTCGCGCCGCCGGTCCTCGATCGCGCCGAGGCGAACGACCTCGCGGAGCTCGACCGCGTGATCGGCCGGCTCGACGCCGCGCTCCGCAACGCCGAGGCCAAGAAGACGCTGCTCGGAGCCGAGCGCATCGACGCTCTTCGGGCGGAGGATCGCGGCGCGATCCGCGACGTCTGGTCCGACGCACTCGAGCCGCTGCTCGCGCTCGACGCGCTGAAGCACCGCTACCAGGGCTTCTGGAGCATCGACTACAAGGCGCACCCGCGCCTGCACGCCCGCGCGTATGCGCTCGCGTTCGCGGCGCTCTGCGCGGAGGTCGAGGCCGGGCATCGGCTGATCGAGCTCGTGGGCGGGCGCGACGTCGCGCCGAAGCTCTTCGACGAGGCGCGCGAGGACCTCGGTTTGCCCCCGGGCACGTTCGGCGCGCTGCGCAAGCACCTCGCGCGCTCACGTGACCTCGCGATCGTGCCGGCAGGCGAGGCTTGGTTCTCGACGTGGATCGAGCGGCACCTCGACGACGAGGGCGGCGCGAAGCTCGCGGGCCTCACGCGGGCGCGCACGGCGCGGGCGAAGGCGCGGCTCGGCGTCGAGGCGACGGCGAACGTGGCGCGGAACAAGGCCGAGGTGCTGCGCGGCGAGGCCTTCGAGCGCTGGTTCCCCGTGCAGAAAAACGTGGCCGAGTGGTTCGGCGACACGCGCGTCGTGGCCGAGGATCGACGGCTCATCTCGGATGCGCAGATCACGGAGCTCGGGCGCGCGCTCCGGCCCGGCGACATCATCGTCGAGCGGCGCAACTGGTACCTCTCGAACGTGGGTTTGCCCGGGTTCTGGCCGCATGCGGCGCTCTACGTGGGCACGCCGGAGGACATCCAGAAGACGTTCGACGCGGATCCCGAGACGCGGGCGCGCTTCGGCGTGTTCAGCGAGCACCTCGCGCGCGAGCGTGCCCGGGGCTGGAAAGAGCTCAGCGAGAAGGACGCTTCCGAGCACCCGCACACGGTGATCGAGGCCGTGAGCGAAGGCGTCGTGGCCGCGTCGCTCGAGCACTCGTGCGGCGCCGATTACGTGGGGGCACTCCGGCCGCGGCTCTCGCTCGTGGAGATCGCGGCGGCGATCGATCGCGCGCTCGGTTTCGTGGGCCGGCCCTACGATTTCAACTTCGATTTCGGGACGGATGACGAGCTCGTCTGCTCGGAGCTCGTCCTCAAGGCGTACGAGCCGAAGAACGACGGCGCGCCGGGGCTCCGGATCCCGTTCGTCAGCATCGCCGGCCGCCGCGCGGTGCCGCCGACGGAGATCGTGCGCCTGTTCGCGGCGGAGCAGTCCCGCGAGGATCGCCAGCTCGATTTCGTGTATTTCCTCGACGGGCGCGAGCGCAAGGAGCGCGCGATCGTGGCGAACGCGGACGCTCTCGCCCAGAGCGCGCGCCGGGCGAAATGGGACATCGTGCAGCCCTGACGGCGCAGCGCCGGGGTTTCACCCCGGACCCGAGCAGGGGCTGTCCGCCCCTGCACCCGGACCAGGCACGGCCTGGACCGAAGGCGGAGAAACCGCGCGATGCGCGTTTTCTCCGACGGGCCCGTGACAAGACCACGAACCATGTTGCCAGCCGAGACGGCAGCGCTGCCCTGCCGGGTGGCGACGTTGTTCCTGTCGACAGCGCGCATCGCGCGCTGTCGCCCCGCGTCCAGGGCTTGCCCTGGTCCGGGGTGCAGGGGGCGGACAGCCCCCTGCTGGGGTGCGGGGCAACGCCCCGCGCATCTCACGGCGCGCCGGGATCGATCTTCGCAAAAACCTCGTCGCGTGGCCGGGCGCGGTAAAACAGGCTGCGTTTCGGCGCCTCGGCCATGATGCCCTCCCAGGTGCGGCGGCGCGGGCGCTTCATCTGATCGGCGAGACCAAATGGAAACCCCGTCACGGGGTCGGCGCGCTCGACGAAGATCGCGTGCTGGTGGATGTGCTTGTCGCGCTTCTCGCCCTGGATGGAGACGATGTCGCCCGGACGAACCTCGTCCGCGAAATCGCGTAGCTCCGCGAAGAACCGCGAGCGCTCGCCGAAGGGGATACGCTCCTCGCCGCGGAAGCGGCGGACCTCGAAGAGCTCGGGCTTCGCCTCGGCGAACTCGCCGAACGAGATGACGCCGCGCCGGTTCTTGATGCCGGATTCGTCGAAATCGAGACGGCCCACGGCGCGGCCGGGTTTGTCGCCGCGGGCGCGGTACCAGGTGCCCGCAGCGCGCTCGTAGGTATCGAGGACGAAATCGACGCAGACCTCGGGCGGGCGCGGGCGGCCGGTGGCGTCGAAGACCGCGTAGCGTTTGTCCTCGAAAGAGAAACTGTCGCGGCCTTGGAGATAGGCCGTCATCCATTGTGGCCTGAGGATGCCGTCGCGAAAATGGTCGGGCTCGGCCTCGGGGCGATCGAACGGGAGCGCCTCGTCGACGGCGCGGCTCACGGCCTCGCGGATCGCCTGCATCGCGCGGCGTTTTTGCGCGGTCTTGTCCTGGAAGGCGCGGACGGCGTCGCGGATGGGGCGCTCCTCGGCGATGCATTCGAGCGAGAGGCGCGCGCCATCTCCGCGGAGGAGCGCCGCGGCCCAGGTCTCGCCGAAGCGGAGATCGGCGACGATCGCGGATTCGGTCGTGTGGCGGAGGCGCGCGCGCTCGAAGCCGATTTCGTCGGCGAGCGCGGCGAGGTCGCGGTGGAGCGGACGTTCGAGCTCGGCCTCCGTCACGGCGACCCGATCGCCGAAAAGCAGATCGGCGGGTTTGCCCGCGGCGTCTTGATAGCGGATTTCGCGGCGGACCTCGACGCGATCGAGGGCGCGGATCTCGTGGCCGCGCAGGAGATGGATGCGGGGCTCGTCGAAGAGGTCCGGCAGCGTGATTTGTGTGACGAGGGCGAGGGCGTCCGCGGGGTCGGACGTATAAGCGTAGCCCTCGCGGAGGACGAGGGCGCGGAGGGCGCGGGGATCGCCGCGGTGCCGCTTCCGTAGCCCGCCGACGCGGCCGCCCGGGCGCTCCTTGGCGAACAGGCGGGCCGAGGGGACGAGGCGCGCGTCGAGGTTCTCCTCGGGCACCGGCGCGGGCTCACGGACGAAGACGACAGGCTCGCCGCGGGCGCGGCCAAGGATCTCGATCCGGGCGGCGTCGAAGGCGGGCGCCCCGGGGGATGCGGGCGAGGCGAGGATGTCCGCGACGCGGCGCCGGCAGGCAATGGCCTCGTCCTCGACGTTCGGGGCGGCCGGCGCGGGGGCGGAGGCGGTGGGCGCTGCCGTGCTGGCGAGCGCGGGCACGGGGAGCGGGCCGCGGTCACAGGCGAGGCCGAGGAGCGGAAGGACGACGGTCGGGAGGAGTGCCCAGCGCATGGGGGGACCGATGGACGAACGAGGGGGCCCGGGGAATTCCCACGATCGAGGCGCGGCGTCCATCCGCCGGCGCATCCAACGCGACCGGGCGAGCGTCGTTGCCTCGGATCGGACGAGTAATGTCCGATGTCCCGTGAATACGACGACGCACTGCGCCGTGGGCCGCGGCAAGGGGACATGGACATTGTCAGTCCCATCGCCGGACATTCTCCTCGACAATCACGAACGCGCCGGATCTCCTTTGAAACAAGGGCTTCCGGCTTTTTTCCAGGAATTCGGTTCGCGGACGGAGAATGTCCGATCGCGGGATCGATTCCATTGCGGCGAACCCGGAGATTGCGTATGCATGGGCTCACGGCTCGCGGGACATGAGCCGGCGCTCGGGGAGGCCGATCGCGCGAGAAGCGCGGCGTGGGCCGTCTTTTGTGCGGAGTGCGGCCGAACGTGGGCGCGCCCCCATTTCGAGCGAACGACGAACGACTCGAACCATTCCTCGGACCTGGCCATGCAAGGAATCGACGTCTTCTTGAATACTTACGTGCGGATCGACGAGGGAACGGCCGTGCTCCTCTGCTCGCATCGCTCCTCGGTGCGTACGGCGGCGTGGATCTACGCGGCGCTCTTCACGCGCGGCACGGGCCCCGAGATGTATTGCTTCGAAGAAGACGACGAGGTCGGCGACGAGGCGGTGACGGCAGCGATCCAGGCGCTCCGCGCGCGTCCGGGCGTGCGGCGCGTGGCCGTGATCGTATGCGAGCCGGGCGGACCGTCTCTGCAAAACGCGCTCTCGGCGGCCCAGGGTGACAAGCCCGAGCGGACGCCGATCTTCCGCATCTCCGGGCGCGGGATGGGGATCTTCGAGACGGGATTCGCCGCGGCCGAGGACGACCTCGAAAACGAGGGCCTCGGGCTCACGCCGAGCGACATCGACGATCTGCTCACGCAATGCGACACCGAAATGGGCGATCTCGACGATCGCGATATCGAGGAGGTCGCCGCGATGGCCCTGGAAGAGGATATCGACGCGCTGAGCGACGAGGAGCTCGCCGCGCTCGCCGAGCTCGAGGACAGCGAGCTTCTGGAGCTCGCGACGGCCTGGGGCGAGGAGGGTTTCCGTGTACTTGCTTGAAGAGGTGCCCGTGCGACGAAATGCATTGCAGCAACCTTCGAGCGGCCCCGCGTCGCGGCGGCGCGTGGACGGGCGGTTCCTCACGGACGAGCCGCTCGCGCCCTACGACCGCCACGTGCGGCGGGAGCTCGCAAGCTGGTCGGCCGAGGCGCTGCGAAGGCTCGACGAAGCGCCCGAGGACCCGACGGAGCGCGCCGCGGCGCTCGCCCGCGCGCATCAGGACGCGGCCCTCATCGCGAGTTACCTGGACCGCCCGAACGAGGCGCGGCTCGTCTGTCACGCGGGGCTCGATTGCGTGGCGGAGCACGCGGAGACGTCGGGCGACGAGGCCATCTTGCTCCTCGGCTTCGGTCCGCTCGTGGAGCTGTCGCGGCTCGACGCGCGGCTCGGCCGGACCGACGAGGCGCTCTGCGTGCTGGAACGGCTCGCGGGGCTCCTGCGCGGTCAGGGGCTCGCATTCGGGGCGCTTTCGATCTCGGCCGCGACCTGGGCCCGCATCGGGCCGGGGGAAGGCGGCGCCGAGGGCGCGCTCGCGTCGATGGTGGCGATCGAGACGGAGCGGACGCTGCTCGGATCGGGGCGTCACGAGGCCGCGCTGGAGATCGCGCGGGGTCAGGCGCCGTCGCCGCACGATCCGGTGCTCGAAGCGATGCGGCGTGAGGCCTACCTGGTCTCGCTCTGCAGGCTCGGTCGTGGTGAGGAGGCGCTGCTCGTGGCCGCGCTCTGGGCCGCGGAGGCGCACCCGATCCGGCGGCCGATCTTCGAGATCCGCCACGCCGAGGCGCTCGCCGCGTTCGGCGATCCGGTGCGGGCGCACGCGATCGCCGAGGAGTGCGTGCGGCGCGTGGAGTCGCGCCTCGCGGCCGGGCCCGCGACGCTGTTCGATCTGACGATCGCGGCGCGCGTGTCGCGGCTGCTCGCGACGCTCGGAGATCCCCTCGCCGGCGAGCTCTGCCGGACGGCGCTGCCGGCGGCGACGTCGCTCGGAGACGTGCCGCTCACGGCGGAGCTCGCGTTGCGGATCCTCGCGACGGACAAACGCACGGAGGTGCGCGCCGAAGCGCTCGAAGCGCTGCGCGCGATCGCGACGGGCAGCGGCTATCGGATCCCGGCGGTGGAGCGCGCGGTCGAGGCTGAGGACGGGCCGCTGCTCACGCGCTCGTTGAAGGAACGCGCGCCGAGTTATCCGCGGCTCTTCGAACGCCTGCTCGGCTTCCCGCCCGATGCGCTCGATCGTTCGTCGAAGTGACGAGCTAGTAGGAAGACACGCGCCCCTCCGCGATCCTGGCGAGTTTTTCGCGTGCGCCGGCGAGCCATGCGCGCGCCTCGACCTCGTCCTTGCCGTGGAAGAGGAGCCGCTTGTGGTTGCCGAGCAGCACGGTGGCTCGCATGGCCATGTCGAGCGCGATGCGCGTCGCGAAGCCTCCACCGTACGTGGCGATGGCGCGCGGCGGCATGCGCGGATCGGGGGCACGCACGAGTTTCCACCCCGCGGTCGACAGATGGCCCGAGCGCCCCAGCGGGACGAGCACGAGGACGTAAGGCTTCGAAAGCGTCCACGTCACGACGTCTCGAATCATCGGGCTGATCTCGTCCCCGATGTCGCCGTGTAGGTCGATGAACACGAGATCCGGATCCTCGAACACGAGGCGGTGCGTACCGAAGACGACCTCTTGACTCACCCATCCTCCTTCCCAACCGTCCGATGTAGCAGAAACACGCGCTCGCAACGCCGTCGCGGCGCCTTCAACGCCGTCGACGGACGCGCGTGCATCGTGCGAGGATGCGCCCCCAAACAGGCGCAATCCGCGCGCTGGCTCATCAAGGACACGAAGGGGTGATGGAGCATCGGGACGAGGTGGAGGCGCTGCGCGCCGAGGTGAGCGCGCTCCGAGCAGAGCTCGCAGAGGCCCGCACAGCGCGTGACCGGGAGAGGCATCTCGCATCGGGCTACCGCGAGCTCTTCCACGGCGTCCCCACTGCCATGGTCCTGACCGACGGCCTCGGGCGCTTCGTGGACATGAACGAGGCCTTCGTCGCGCTGCTCGGCTACACCCTCGACGATCTGCGGGGCCGTTCTTCCGACGAAATTTCACATCCGGATGATCTGCCGGTCGAACGGCCGCTCGTCGCCGCGCTCACGCGCGGCGCGCGGTCGTTCGTGGAGTTCGAGAAGCGCTACCGCCGCAAGGACGGGACCTGGATGTGGGCGCGCCTGTACACGGGCGTCGTGCGGAACGAGCAGGGCGAGATCGTCGCGTCGTACGGGGCGCTGAAGGACGCGGAGGAGGAGCTCAGCACCACGGTGACGTCGGTGCGCGCGGTCGAGGCGCGCAACCGCGCCCTGCTCGACGCGGTGCCCGATCTGCTCTTCGTGATGAGCCGCGACGCGCGGTTCCTCGACTGCAAGCCCGCGCGCGACGTGCCGTTGCTCGTCGCGCCGGCGCAGTTCCTCGGCCGGCGGCTCGTCGACGTGTTCGACACCGACTGGGCGCGAAGGCAAGCCGATGTCATTCGCGACGTGGCCGAGGACGGCGAGCCGAGGATGGACGGCTATTCCGTCGACACGCCCGACGGCTCCATGCATTTCGAGGCCCTGTACTCGCGAGCGAGCACGGGCGAGGTGGTCGTCGCGATCCGGGACATCACGAAGCGCGTGCAGGCGGAAGTCGAGCGGGATCGTCTGGCGCGCGAGGTGAGCGCGCAAGTGAACGAGCTGCGGCTGTGGAAGGCGCTCGCCGACCGCGCACCCGACGGGATCTCGATCGTCGGCCTCGACGGCAAACTCACGTACGCGAACGCGGCGTTCGAGGACATGATCGGTCGAGGCCCGCTCGTCGGGACCAACGTGGCGCGCCTGCTCGCGACGGCCGAGGAGGCGCGGACCATCGACACGACGCTCCGGTCCGAGGGCCAGTACCGCGGGGAGCTCGTGCTCCTGCGCGGCGATCGGTCGCAGCTCTCCACGCATGGCGTGCTGTTCGTCATGACGAACGAGGACGGGACGCCCGCGTCGTTCGGTACGATCATGCGGGATCGGACCGAGGAGCGGCGCGCGGAGGAGGAGCGGCTGCTCCTGCGCGAGAAGCTCATCGAGGCGCAGCAGAAGCTCATCGAGGAGCTCGAGACGCCGATCCTGCCCGTGGCGCCCGGCGTCCTCGTGATGCCGCTCGTGGGGCGGGTGGATTCGGCCCGCGCCGAACGGCTGCTCGGATCGCTGCTCGAGGGGACCACGGCGCACGGGGCGCGCGTGGTGATCCTCGACATCACGGGCGTGCCCGTGGTGGATGCAGACGTGGCCGAAGGCCTCGTGCGGGCCGCGCGCGCGGTGCGGCTGCTCGGCGCCGAGACGATGCTCACGGGCATCGGCCCCCTCGTAGCGCGGCAGCTCGTCGCACATGCCGAGGAGGTCTCGGTGCTCCGGCCGTGCAGCACGCTCGAACGTGCGGTCGCGATCGCGTTCGGGATGTCGCGGCGCGGCAGCAGGCCTAAAGCAAGCTGATCATGTCGACCGTCCCGGCGTAATCGACGCGCGGCTCGCGCGACGATGTGACCGTGGGATACGCGCAGAGCGCCTGTTCGAGGGCGTGGCGCGATCCATCCCGTGGGAGCTCGAACGAAATGCCGACGCCGTGGCGGCCCTCGAGCTCGCCGGCGATCCGCGCGACCTTGCCGCGCGCATCGATCCATTGCTCGCGCCCGGGGATGCGGAGCGTGATCAGGACGTCGTCGCCCACGGCGGCGGGCCCGTCCGAGACGAGGAGCATTCCGCAGGTGGACAGGTCGACGCCCCGAGCGCCGAGCAGGGTGAAGTCGTCCTCGCGCACGACCTGACACTCGACAGTCACGGCATGGCGCGGGGCGCGCCGCTCGTTGGCTAGCAACATCTCCATCAGTGGCCTCCTCGCGCGGAGCCTACCGAGCCCCCTCGACACGGCCAAGAAAGCGCCTTTCCCACACCGCGTTGGGATACGCTCGGAACCATGCTCTCGCGTACCTTTCTCCTCGCGCTCCTGCCTCTCGCCTGCCTCGCCTGCAGCGATCCGGACTCGAACGAGCCGCCGCCGATCCAAGGCGGGCCGCCGAAGGAGATCGTCTGGAGCGCCCTGCCCACGGACGGCGCGCCTGCGCCACGGTACGCGCATTCGGCCGTGTGGACGGGCTCGAGGATGATCGTGTGGGGCGGCGATCTCGGGGGAAACCCGGCCGCGACGAATACGGGCGGCAGCTACGATCCGGCCACGCGCACGTGGACGAGCACGAGCACGACGGGCGCGCCGGCCGCGCGGTTCTCGCACACCGCATTGTGGACGGGCTCGAAGATGATCGTGTGGGGCGGCTTCGGCGCGACGGATCTCGAAGCGGCGGGCGGGATCTACGATCCGGAGACGGACACGTGGGCGCCGATGAGCACGATGGGACAACCGCCGCCGCGCTTCGCGCACACCGCGGTGTGGACCGGTTCGAAGATGATCGTGTGGGGCGGCGCGAGCGGGGCGAACGTGCTCAATTCGGGCGGGATCTACGATCCGGCGACCGACACGTGGACGAGCACGAACGGCGCGGGGAGCCCGCCGGCGCGCCGCTACCATGGGGCCGCGTGGAACGGGAAGCAGATGCTGGTCTGGGGCGGGACCGACGCGTTCGATTGGCGGAACGACGGCATGATGTTCGATCCCACGGGGACGCCGCAGGGCGTGTGGATCCAATCGACGAGCACGAGCGGCGCGCCGGAGGGTCGCGAGCGCATGACCGTGGTCGCCACGGGTCCGTCGTTCCTCGTGTGGGGCGGATGGAATGGCGGCGTCAACTTGAACACGGGCGGCCAGCTCGACGCGGAGTCGATCGAATGGACGCCGATGACGATCAACGGCGCCCCGGGCGCGCGCGCCGACCACGCGAGCGTATGGGCCAGCAATCACCTCGTCGTGTGGGGAGGTTGTCAGGAAACACCGTGCATGCCGGACAGGATCGAGGGCGACGGGGGGCAATACGTGCCGAGCAGGAGCGGCGGCACGTGGTACCCGATCACGGCGCAGGCGAGCCTCTCGCCGCGGTATGGGGCGACACTCGTGTACACGAAGAGCTCGGTGATCGCGTGGGGCGGGCGAACAGATCCGTCGACGCGGACGAATACGGGCGCTGAAGCGCCGCTTTGAGCTAGAGCGCCGAACAGTTCGGCGCTCTGCGAGATCGCGACGCGGTTTTCGCCTCGGGGGGTGAATCGGCCGGGCTTTGCCCGGACGAGAGGGGGACGCGAGGCGTCCCCCTCGGGACGAAAGAAGCCTAGAACATCGAGCGGTTGTCAAACCGATCGATGTTCTAGGCGACGAGCACGTGATATGCCGCGCTGACTTCGGCGAACCGGGCGGCGTTGCGATCCCGCGTCGCCGCGGGGGCGGTGACGTGGCGATCGGGATGGAGCTCGATCGCGAGCTTGCGGAAGGCGCGCCTCACGTCGTCCTGGCCGGCCGTCTCGGGGAGGCCGAGCTTCTGCAGCGCGCGCCGCTTCGCCTCGGGGATCGGATGTCCAAACCGCGAGGACGACCCGCGCGGCGGCTCGGTGCGTCGCCCTTCGTCGGCCTTCGGCGCGCCGGGGTAAAACCTCTGCGCGCGCGCCGGCGCGCGGCGGTAGCGAACCTCGGACGCGGGGACGAGATCACGAAGACGCGGGCGGCCCACCAGGAAATCACACGGTTCGAGCGGGTGAACACGGCGCGCTGCGGCCTTCGTGGGCCTGGCCGTATGGAACGCGACAGCCGCGTCCTCTAGCTCGAACAGCGCGTCGAGCTTCATGCGGAGCTGCACGCGCAGCGCGGCCTCGACCGTCGCCGGATCCGCGAGGCGCTCCGCGACGAGGATCTCCCCGCTCGGCCGCGGATCACCATCGCCGAGCCGACGCAGGAGCGCGCGAAACGCAGGATCGGCGAGGAAACCTTCGCGCCGAAGAAGCTCACCGAGCGGCGGCGCAGGCAAGCTCGTTTCCACGCCGGCGACGAGGCCCGAGGCCAGGTGGATCTTGTGTCGCGACGTCGCCGCGCCCGGAGGCGCCCAGAGATCGGTGAGCTCGAGCGTGCCCGTCGTCCGCTGGCGATACAGCCTCCCGAGCAGATCCCCGAGCGTCGTCGCCGAGAGCCGGCTGGGCAGGATCATGGGCGTCGGTTACCCAAAGCCTCCGATCGTGGCCAAGTTTTTGTAGGATGCGGGCCATGACGCTTCCCGCGCCCGCCGCCGACGTCGCCCGAGCCTCGTTGCTCGGCTTCTCGAGCCGGCTGCGAGATCTGCTCGCCACGCTGGAGTCCGCCGCCCTCGTGGGTCAATCGGAGGTGCGCATGCGCGGCCTCGGCGAACACCTGCGCTTCGCGTGCCTCGCCCTCCCCTGCGCCGAGGCGCTCGTCGCGCTCGAAGTGGAGACGCTCGGCCGGCTCAGCGTCCCCGTCGTGGCCAACACGCAAGGTTATCGCCGCACCACGCTGGAGTTTCTGCCGAGCGGGACGCCTTTCGCCTACTTGCTCGGCGGCGGCGGCGCGCACGCGGCGGAGCTCGGCCCCGACGATCCGATGATCGCCGCGCTGCGCCCCGCCCTCGCGACGAAGCCCACGGCCGGCATCTTCGTCCCGATCCGCATCGGCGAGTCCACGATCGGGGGCGCGGCGCTGCTCGCGGAGGACGCGCCGCTCGGCGATCACCACCTCGAGATGGCCGAGCGCCTCGCCGAAGTGCTCGCGTTGACGGTGGAGTCGTTCCGCACCGAGCAGATGATCTTCTCGCTCTTCGCGCGGGCGCTGCCGGACCTGCTCGGCGCGGACGCGCCCACGTCGCTGCGCGAGTCGCTCGCGCAGTACATCCACGCGCTCCGGCTCGGGCCGACGTACAAGGAGCGGCTCGAGCTCGCGCTCGCCGTGGGCAAGCTCTGCGATCGCGGGCCGGCCGAGGCCATGCTCTGCGCCGAAGTGCTCGCGCGCATCGACGCCTACGCGGCCTCGATGGGCGGCGTCGCTTCCTACGACGGGACGCCATGACGGAGACGAACCCCGAAGCGGCGGAAGAGCCCCGGCGCGTGCGTGTCGCCCTCGTGGACTCGGGCGTGGACACGTCGCACCCGTGGCTCGTGAACGCAGAGCTCCGCTCGCTGCGCGTCGAGCGAAAAGGCGAAGGGTACGCGGTTTGTCCCGACGATCCGGTCGATCGATCGGGTCACGGGACAGCGTGCGCGGGCATCATCCACAGGCTCGCGCCGTTCGCCGAGATCACGAGCGTCTGCGTGCTCTCGCCCGAGGGCCGATGCTCGCGCGACGGGCTGCTCGCGGCGGTGCGCTTCTGCGTGCGCGAGGGCTTCGACGTGGTGAACCTGAGCCTCGGCATCGACGTGCCCAAGGGCGCGCCGCTCCGGCCGACCGACTACAAGTCGATCGTCGAGCTCTACGAGATCGCGGACATCGCCTACACGGCCGGCGTCGTGCTCGTCGCCTCGGGGCCGAACGCGTCGGCGTTCCGGACCTATCCGGGCCGCTTCAAATCCCTGATCGGCGTGGGGCGCGCGTCGTCCGACGATCCGGAGTTCTTGCGGACCGAAATCACGGTCGACTGGGAGATCCTCGCGCCGGGCAACGACGTGCTCGCGCCCGCGCTCGGCGGCGGTGAGCGGCGGTGGACGGGCACCTCGTTCGCCGCGCCCCACGTGGCGGCGCACGTCGCGCGGCTCCGGCGCGACCGATCCGATCTCTCGATCCAGGACATCAAGGCCGCGCTGCACGCGCTCGCGGCCCGGCGGCTCGAACGCGAAGCAGGCCTTCCGCGTGTCTCGATGCCCCCCGCGCAGATCGATCACGGAGGCGCGCTCTCATCATGATCCGTCCCTTGGACCCCCTGAACGAGGTCTCTTCGATCGCGCGGCTCCTGAAGAGCGCGCCCGCGGAGGAGGCGCACGCCGAGATGGCGCGCCTCGAAACCCAAGGCCTCGACCCCTTGCGCGCCGCCGCGCGAAACTTCGCGAAAGGCGCTCTCGGACAGCGCGAAGGCGCGCTCGACGTGGCCCGCGAGAGCCTGTCCGCGGCGGCCGCGGCGTTCGCGGATCTCGGCGAAACACGCGCGAGCAAGATCGCGCGGTGCGAGGCGCTCCTCGCGGCCGTGCGGCGGGGCCCGCGCCCGGTGTATCGCGAGTCGATCGCGACGCTCGAGGCGATCACACGGGAGGCGGACGGCGACGCGCTCGTCGAGGTCGTCGCGACGCACTACCGCGGCACGGCGGAGCGGCTGCTCGGCGACGCGGCCGCGACGCAGCGGAGCCTGCTCTGGGCGCTCGAACGATCGCAGCCGTTCCTCGACGAACGCGCGAAGATCCTGAACTCGCTCGGCACGCTCTACGTGGTCATGGGCGCGCACGGCGCGGCGCGGGAGCTGCTCGAGCACGCGGCCGAGCTGCACCACCAGCACGGCGACGTCATTGGCGAGGCGATCTCCTTCGGTCAGCTCGGCTCGGCCGCGCTCGCGCTCGGCAACCTCGAACGCGCGCGGCATTTCTTGCAGCGGCAAGAGTGGCTCTGCTCGCGCGTCGGCGACGTCTTCGGCCAGGCCCGCGCGCTGAACTTCCTCGCGGACGTGGCGAGCGCGCGTGGCCGCCCCGACGACGCCCTCGCCCTCGCGACCCGCGCCCGCGAGATCGCTGCCGCCGCGCGCCCGCCGCTCCGCCTGTGGATCGCCTACGCCACGCGCGCGATCGGCCGCGCTCGGATGGACCTCGGCGATACGAACGCGCGTGAAGAACTCGAAGCGGCCGCGACGCTGTTCGGCGAGGTCGGCAATCCCCTCGGCGCCGCGCTGACGAGCTGGGATCGCGCGCGGATCGAGGCACGCGCGAACGCCGCCGCGCCCGAGCCGCGGGCGCACGCGAGCTTCTTCGGCCCCGCCTCGCAGCTCGCCGCGCTCGGCCTCTCGGGCCGCGTCGCCGAGGTGCTACGGGACGATCGCACGTTCTCCCGGTCCGACGCGCGCGCCTCCGAGAAGGCCATCGCGGCCGCGTCGCAGGGCTTGCCGCACCTCTCCGTGGCGCAGGAGGTGGAGCTCCTCCACGGCTCGCCGGACGAGCTCGCGCGCCTGGCCGAGGCGAAGACCACCGCACAACGCAACCTCGCCCGCCTCTCCTCGTTTTGCCTCGCTCCCCCGGGCCTCCTCGTGGCGGCCGTGGCGAGCCCGAGCGCGGGCACAGGAAGGCCCTCGCTGCCTTCCGAGCGCAGCGCGGCCGCGGCGATCGCGGACATGCCCGGCCTCGTCGTGTGGGCCTGGGTCGCGAGCGCGCCGGTCGACGAGGTGGCTCGAGATCTCGCCTCGCTGAAGGTCGCGCTCGGCGGCGATGCGCGGGCGAGGCTCTCACGCGTGGCGGACGCGCGGGTACTCTCGGCGCCACTCGCGGGCGAAGTCGGGCCCCTCGTCGAGGCGCTGGATCTCGGCCCGATCGTGGCTGCGGCGCTCTCCTTGCCGCCGGGGACGCTCGAGGTCGGCGCGGGCATCACGTGGGATGCCGAGGCCGAGGGGCGCGCGGTGATGGCGGGCTTTGGGGTGCGCAGGGATCCTACGGACGGGCCCGCTTGACGTAACGTCACCTCCCCCTATGTTCCGCGTCGCCGGATGAAAAAACCCGAGACGTTCGAGGTGCGGCTCGCGTCGGCGACGATGATCGCGCCGATGGTGCGGCAGCTCGTGTTCGAACGGGTCGACGGTCGGCCTCTCGATCACGACCCGGGTCAGTGGATCAACCTCGCCTTGCCGCTTCCCGAAGGCGAACGGCGACGCGCGTATTCGATCGCGTCGGCGCCCGACGGATCGAACCGCTTCGAGCTCGCCGTCACGCGTGTCCCCTGCGGCTCGGGCTCGATGTTCCTCCACGATCTCCCCGAGGGCTCCGTCCTCTCGGCGATCGGCCCGCATGGCCTGTTCACGCGCGCGTCCGAGGACCCGAGCCCTTCGCTCTTCGTCGGCACGGGAACGGGCGTGACGCCGCTCCGCGCGATGATGCAGGCCGCGCTCGCGACCCGTTCGAGGGCGCCGCTCTGGCTCCTCTTCGGCGCGCGCTTCGAGGAGGACATCCTCTACCGCGCCGAGATGGAAGCCTTTACCCGCGCGCATCCGCACGTGCGGTACACGATCACGCTCTCGCGCCCTGGTGAGTCATGGACGGGCAAGAGCGGTTATGTCCAGACGCACGTCCCTGCCCTGCTCCGCGATCTCCAAGCGGCGAGCGCGCCAGCTCTGCCACACGTCTACGTTTGTGGCCTCGAACGAATGGTGAAGGCCGTGCGCGAGCTCTGTCGCCACGAGCTCGGCGTCGACCGCAAGCACGTGCACACCGAGCGGTACGACTGACGACGCCATTCGCCCGAGGGCAAGCAATACTCGGGGAAGCCGCGCGCGCGGCCTCTCGCCAGGAGTCTCCGCATGCCCTCGCTTCGCCCTCGTTTCGTGCTCTTCGCGTCGTCCTTGCTCGCCACCTTCGCGACCGGCTGCGGCGACGGCGGCGGTGGTGCCGGCGGCTCCGGCGGCTCTGGCGGATCGGGCGGGAGCGGCGGATCGCATGCAGTCGCGTGTGACGAAGCGCCGACCACGCTCGATCTCTCGGGCACCTGGGCCGCCTACGCCCGGCTCGCCGTGACGCTCGAAGGGACGCCCGGCGGCGCGATCACCATCTGCCCCGCCGATCAGATCGGCGAGTCGACGATGCTCCTCTTCGTCACGATGAGCGCGGACATCATGTTTCCGACGCAGCTCTTCGTGAGGTCCACGCTCTGCTCGATCGAGCTGCCCATCGTGACGGCGCTCGTCGGCACGTGCGACCCGAACGCGGAGACGCTCGTGTCGACGCAGATCATTGCACCTCAAACGTTGATCGACGCGCTCCCCGGCGTGCCCGCCGCGCCCGTCGCGGGCTCGCTCGACGGTCTCTCGCCCGGCGCCGAGCTCGCGGTCGAGCGCTTCTTCGTGACCGTCGGCTCGAACGAGACGGGTCTCTCGATGCCCGCGTGGAACGACGCCGCCGCGGGGTGTGGCGGGACGAACCTCGGCCGCACGGACCTCTGCGAGCCCACGTGCGTGACCGACTGCATGGGTCTGCGCGACGACGACGGGGATGGTTATCCGGGCGTCACGGTCGAGGTCTGCGGAAAAACCTCGGACGACGTGAATTCGGGCGTCGCCTGCAACGCGGCGGAGCCCAATGTCCCGGGGACGACGCTCCAGGGCCGCGCCTTCATCGACATGGAGATCAATCCGCTGTTCACGGGCCAGGCGAAGAGCTCGTGCGAACTTTCGGGGACCGTCGACTCCGAGGTGCTCTACAACCTCGTCGGCGCGGACATCTACCTCGCGGGCACGCCGATCGGGGTCACGAGCGCGATCAAGTCGCTCCCCACGTTCCAGGTCGAGCCTCTGGACAGCCGTTTCCGCATGGTGCGCATCGACGGCAAATTCGGCGCGCCCGACTGGAACGTCGACCCCCAGAACGCTGCCGCGGCCTGCGCAACGCTCCTCGCGCGCCAAAACGAGCTCTGAGCAACCCGCCGTAGGGACGGGCGACCCATCGCGTCGACGAGCGCCAAAATCCCGGCACGTTCGGTGGACGACGGCTGGCGCCGAAGCTATAAATTTTCCATGTTACGTCGAATGTCTGCTCTTGGAGAAGCTTCTTCTATGCGAGGAGGGGTCATGCGTTTCGTCTTACTGGCTCAGGTTGCTGGGGCCGCGCTGTTTTTGGCAGGATGCCCGGGAGATCAGCAGGTCGAGCCCAGCGGCGGCAACGGCTGCCCGGCCGGTCAGGTCTGTCCCCCCGGAGCGGGCGGCGGAGGCAACGGCGGAAACGGCGGCGACGGCGCCGGCGGCGCGGGCAACGGCACCGCGCAAGGCGGCAGCGGGCAAGGCGGCGCAGGCAATGGCGGCGCGGGCGGCGCGGGCAACAATGGCGGCTCGGGCGGCGCGGGCAACAATGGCGCGGGCGGCAATGGCTCCGGCGGCGCGGGCAACAATGGCGCGGGCGGCGGCACCGGCGGCACCGGCGGAAACGCGGCGGTCTGCGAGCCGCTCGAGGCCGACGTCAATCTCAAGCTCGTCCCGGCGACGAAGTGTTACCCGCAGCAGCCCGAGATCCCGCAGTGCCAGGAGATCATCGACGGCCCCTGCTGCCCGATCAGCGTGGTCGCCCAGGATCTGCCCGAGGTCATCGCTTACAAAGAGGCGCTCCAGAAGTTCAAGAACGAGAGCTGCGAGCCGGCGGAATGCCCCCTTCCCTGCCCGGCGATGCCCCAGTTCAAGTGCACGGCGGACCAGGGCGATCCGACCACGGGCACCTGCACGCCGGTCACGCCCTGACGCACCGGGAAACCCCCTCCACGCTCCCCTGCCCCTTCGTCTTCGCCCCCGCGGCGCGGAGAGAAGGGGCAGTCGTTTTTTTGGCGCCTCTGCGCGCCGACCGATGATTCGATACCGATCGCCCCTCGCGACCGAGGCGGAAGATAGAGGAGCTCCCATGACCCCGCATGAATCCCTGTTCGAGCAAGCCGCCCGCGCCCTCGAAAACGCGCGTGCACTCGTCATCACGGCGGGCGCGGGCATGGGCGTCGACTCGGGGCTGCCCGATTTCCGCGGCAACGATGGGTTCTGGCGCGCCTACCCGCCGTACAAGGAGCTCGGCCTCGGCTTCTCGTCGCTCGCGAATCCACGCTGGTTCGCAAGCGATCCCACCCTCGCGTGGGGTTTTTATGGTCATCGCCTGGAGCTCTACCGGACGACCGTGCCGCACGCGGGCTTCGAGATCCTCGCGCGGTTCGCGCGGCGCATGGCAGAGGGGTATTTCGTGTTCACCTCGAACGTCGACGGTCAGTTCCAGCGCGCAGGCTTCGACCCGGAGCGCATCGTCGAGTGCCACGGCGCCATCGACTTCCTGCAATGCACGGGCGTCTGCGGCGCCGGCATCTTCCCCGCGGACCCGTACCACGTGAAGGTCGATCGCACGTCGTTTCGTGCCGCGGAGCCGCTCCCGAAGTGCCCACGCTGCGGCGCGATGGCCCGCCCGAACGTGCTCATGTTCGGCGACGGACACTGGGATGGAAGCCGCTCGTACGCGCAGGAAGAGCGGCTCGGCGCGTGGTTTTCGGGGCTTTCGCGCGAGGCGCGCGGACGCGTCGTCGTCATCGAATGCGGCGCCGGGACGGCCATCCCCACGGTCCGATCCTTCAGCGAGCGCGCCGCGAAGAGCCTCGGCGGCCTGCTCGTTCGCATCAACGTGCGCGAGCCCGAGGTCCCGTCGGGCCATGTGGGTCTGCCGCTCGGGGCGCGCGCCGCGCTCTCGGAGATCCAGCTCCGGTTCGCGCGCGGCGCCCAGGTTTGACGCCGCGCCCCGCACGGGCGCCAAGACTGGGACGCCAAAAAAAGAAGCGGCGGCATCCCGGAGGACGCCGCCGCTCTTTTTTCGTTACTCGGACGAACTACGCCGCCTTGCGCCGCCGACGCGCCGCCACGAGCGCGCCCGCGAGCACGAGGACGACCGCGCTGCCCGCGTCGCGGGTCTCGCCGACGGTCCGGCAGCCGCAGCTCTCGTCACTGCCCGGGTCACGCCCGCCGGTACCCGCGCCGCCTTCGCCGCCGGCGCCGCCGGCGCCGCCCATGCCGCCGTCGCCGCCCATGCCGCCGTCGCCGCCGCCGCCGCCGGCGCCGCCCTGACCTTCGAGCTTGCAGTCGAAGGTGCAGCCATCGCCGGAGACGCCGTTCGCGTCGTCGCACTCCTCGGTGCCACCCCAGACGAACCCGTCGCCGCAGCTCGCCTTGAGGCAGCCGCTCAGGCAGGCGTCGAAGTTCGACGCATTGCCGTCGTCGCAAGCCTCACCCGGCTGCACCACGCCATCGCCGCACGTCGCGCTCGTGCACAGGTTCGAGCACGCGTCGTCGTTGTTCTGGTTGCCGTCGTCGCAGGTCTCGACGCCGAGCTCGACGTAGCCGTCGCCGCAGGCCGCGGCCTTGCAGTCCTGCACGCAAGCGTCGGAGTTCGAGCTGTTCTCGTCGTCGCACTCCTCGACGCCATCGAGGACGAACCCGTCGCCGCACGTCGCGTCCTTGCACGTCGTCGGGCACTCGTCGGTGTCGTCGGTGTTGCCGTCGTCGCACGCCTCCACGCCCGCGCGGACGAACCCGTCGCCGCACGTCGCGTTCTTGCACGTCACGAGGCACGCATCCGTGTTCGACACGTTGCCGTCGTCGCACTCCTCGTTCGGGCCCACGATGCCGTCGCCGCACCCCGGCAGGCTGCAGTTGTTCTTGCAGCCGTCGGTGTCGTTCTGGTTGCCGTCGTCGCAGGCCTCGACGCCGCCTTGCACGTAGCCGTCGCCGCACGACGCGCTCTTGCAATTGAGGACGCAGGCGTCCGTGTTCGATGCGTTGCCGTCGTCGCACGCCTCGACGCCCTGCTGGACGACGCCGTCGCCGCACGTCGCGTTCTTGCAGGCGTTGAGGCACGCGTCGCCGTTCGTCAGGTTGCCGTCGTCGCACTCCTCGACGCCCGCCTGCACGTGGCCGTCGCCGCACACCGCATTCTTGCACGTCGACGGGCACTGGTCGCTGTTCACCATGTTGCCGTCGTCGCACTCCTCGACGCCCGCTTGCACGAAGCCGTCGCCGCACGAGGCCGGCTTGCAGCTCGCGAGGCAGCCGTCGCCGTTCGACATGTTCCCGTCGTCGCACTGCTCGACGCCCGCTTGCACGAAGCCGTCGCCGCACGAGGCCGGCTTGCAGCTCGCGAGGCAGCCGTCGGTGTCCGACATGTTCCCGTCGTCGCACTGCTCGACGCCGGCCTGCACGTGGCCGTCGCCGCACGACGCGGGCTGGCACGAGGCGAGGCACGCGTCGCTGTTCGACGTGTTCCCGTCGTCGCAGGTCTCGACGCCTATCTGCACGTGGCCGTCGCCGCACGACGCGGTCTTGCAGCCCGCGACGCAGCCGTCGGTGCTCGACATGTTCCCGTCGTCGCACTGCTCGACGCCGACGTTCACGTAGCCGTCGCCGCACGAGGCCGGGACGCACATCGCGAGGCATGCGTCGCCGTTCGACGTGTTGCCGTCATCGCACTGCTCGACACCCGCCTGCACGAACCCGTCGCCGCACGAGGCCGTGACGCACGTGGTCAAGCAGGCGTCCGTGTTCGATGCGTTCGCATCGTCGCACTGCTCGGGGCCGTTGACCATGCCGTCACCGCAACGCGGGCCGGGCCCGGAGCAATCGGCCTTGCAGTAGCCGTACTGGCCGTTCTGCACGCCGTCGTCGCAGATCTCGCCGCTGTTCGTCACGCCGTCGCCGCAGAAGAAGGCCGGCGCGTACTCGTAGGCGCCCATGTCGTACGCGGCGCCGTTGATCCCGTCGCCGTCGATCGGGCGGATCTTGCCTTCGATGTCCGAGTTCGGCGCGCCCATCGGCGTGCCCGCGTCGATGCACACGCTCCCGGACGCGAGCTTGAGGTCCGTCGGCGCGTTGACGAAGTTCGGGTTCTGCGAGATGCAGCCCGTACCCGCGGCGGCGCTGGAATAGTTGCTGCTCGTGTTGCCCCAGACGTTGGAGTACGTGATGTTCGCCGCCGTCGTGCCGTTGGCGGTCACGCGGTAGACGCCGTACTGCTGCGGGCTCGACGCCAGACTCGTGATGATGGCGTTCTTGATGTTGACGGACATGGAGCCGCCGGTCGCCGCGAAGACGTACACGCCGTAGGTGCCGTTGCCGTGGATCGTCGCGTTCGTCAGGTTGAGCGTGCCGGCCGCGCCGCTCGACGCGCCCGTGCGCACGCCGTACGTGCCGCTCGAGCGAATGAGGGCGTTCTCGACCGTCGTGATCGAATTGCCGCTATTCGGCACGAAATACAGGCCCAAGGTCGAGTTCCCTTTGAGGGTCAACCCCTGCACCGTGGGCGCGGCGGTGCCCGTCACGTACATGCCGTACGAGCCGTTGTTCGCCGTGACGTTCTTCAGCGTCGGCGTGCCGGCTTCGAGGTAGACGCCGTACGTCGACGCGTCGCTCGCCACGTTCGTGAGCGAGAGGAGCGAGCCGTTGGCCGCCGAGCGCACCGCGTACGATGCGTACAACAGGTTCACGTTCGTCAGCGTCGCGCCCTTCGACGTCGACGGGACCACGACGCCGTACCAGTTGCCCGTGCCCACCGTCGTCGCGCGCAGCGTGATCGGCGAAGCACTCGTGCCGAGCGCGTCCAGCGTGCCGTTCACCCGGATCTCGCCGCGCGCCGTGTCGTCGCCCGACCCCATGAGGTCGCCGTTCGAGAAGTTCACCACCACGCCAGGCTCGATCGTGAGCTTCGCGCTCGGTCCCACCGTCATGTCGCCCGCGATCGTGTAGGGCGAACCCGCCAGCGTGAGCGTCGTGTTGACCCACAACGTCCCGTGGTAGCCGGGCGTCGCGTCGTTCGTGTAGTCGAGCGGCCCGAGATCACCGCCCGCGTCACCCGCGAAGCGCGACGGCGAGTTCGACGTCAGCCGCATGTTCGTCGGGACCGACACGTACAGCGGGTTTGCCGAAAAACACCCCGTACCCGCCGCCGCGCTGCTGTAGTCGGCGCTCGAACTGCCCCACACGTTCGAGTACGTCGTCGTCACCGCCGTCGTGCCGTTGGCCGTCACACGGTAGATGCCGTACTGCTGCGGGCTCGACGCCAGGCCCGTCACGTTGGAACTCTTCACGTTCACCGTCGTCGAGCCGCCCGTCGCCGCGAACACGTACACGCCGTACGTGCCGTTGCCGTGGAGCGTGCTGTCCGTGATGTTCACCGTCGACGTCGCACCGGAGCTCGCGCCCGTGCGCACGCCGTACGTGCCGCTCCCCTGCACCAGGCAGCCCGTGAAGCTGTTCGTCGTGATCCCGCTCGACGGCACCACGTAGATGCCCGCGCTCGTGTTGTTCTTCGACGTGCAACCCGAGACGGTCGCGGACGTCGCGCCCGTGACGTAGAAGCCGTACGAGCCGTTGTTCGCGGTGACGTTGGTGAGCGTCGGCGTGCCGGCTTCGAGGTAGACGCCGTACGTCGACGAGTCGCTCGCCACGTTCGTGAGCGAAAGAAGCGAGCCGTTGGCCGCGGAGCGCACCGCGTACGAGCCGTACTGCAGGTTCACGTTCGTCAGCGTCGCGCCCTTCGACGTCGACGGGACCACGACGCCGTACCAGTTGCCCGCGCCCACCGTGGTCGCGCGCAGCGTGATCGGCGAAGCACTCGTGCCGAGCGCGTCCAGCGTGCCGTTCACCCGGATCTCGCCGCGCGCCGTGTCGTCGCCCGACCCCATGAGGTCGCCGTTCGAGAAGTTCACCACCACGCCAGGCTCGATCGTGAGCTTCGCGCTCGGTCCCACCGTCATGTCGCCCGCGAGCGTGTACGGCGACCCCGCGAGGGTCAGCGTCGTGTTGACCCACAACGTCCCGTGGTAGCCGGGCGTCGCGTCGTTCGTGTAGTCGAGCGGCCCGAGATCACCGCCCGCGTCACCCGCGAAGCGTGACGGCGAGTTCGACGTCAGCCGCATGTTCGTCGGGACCGACACGTACAGCGGGTTTGCCGAAAAACACCCCGTACCCGCCGCCGCGCTGCTGTAGTCGGCGCTCGAGCTGCCCCACACGTTCGAGTACGTCGTCGTCACTGCCGTCGTGCCGTTGGCCGTCACACGGTAGATGCCGTACTGCTGCGGGCTCGACGCCAGGCCCGTCACGTTGGAGCTCTTCACGTTCACCGTCGTCGAGCCGCCCGTCGCCGCGAACACGTACACGCCGTACGTGCCGTTGCCGTGGAGCGTGCTGTCCGTGACGTTCACCGTCGACGTCGCACCGGAGCTCGCGCCCGTGCGCACACCGTACGTGCCGCTCCCCTGCACCAGGCAGCCCGCGAAGCTGTTCGTCGTCGTCCCGCTCGACGGCACCACGTAGATGCCCGCGCTCGAGTTGTTCTTCGCCGCGCAACCCGAGACGGTCGCGGACGTCGCGCCCGTGACGTAGAAGCCGTACGAGCCGCCGTTCGCCTCGACATTCGTGAGCGTCGGCGTCCCGGCTTCGAGGTAGGCGCCGTACGTCGAGCTGTTGATGACCGTGTTCGAGACCGCGAGGCCCATGGCCGTCGCGCTCGATCGAATCGCGTAACTCGCGTTCGTCATCGTCGCGTTGGCGATCGTCGCGACGCCCGTCGACTCGACGACGATGCCGTACCAGATGCCCGCGCCCGAGCCGCTCTGCGCCGCGAAGGTCACGGGGCTCGCCGCCGTGCCGTTCACGTTGAGCTGGCCCTTGGCGGTGATCTCGGTGCGCGCCGAGTCGAGGCCCGCGGCCTGGGCGTCGCCGTTCGCGAACTGCACGACGGTGCCGGCCTGGATGGTCAAGAACGCGCCTTCAGGCACGGTGACGTCGCCCGAGACGATGTACGGGCTGCCTGCAGGGGTCCACGTCTGGTTGATGACGTTGCCGCCCGTGACATTCGTCGCCGCGCGCGCGGCGCGTGGCACGAGGGCCACGAGGGCGAGCGCGAGCGCGAGCACCACGAGGTGCGCGGCACGCGCGATCGATCGATTCGACATACGAGAAGCCTCCGGGGACGAACCCCGCCTTCGAGACTGTTGGGGCACAAATCATCCGGCGTACGCCGCCGCCCCGGCGCCACGGAGGCCCCGGCCGGGCAGGGTGAATTCACCGAAATGATTTGGGTTTTTGAGGAGATACGTTCGCTTCGGAACGTCCAGGTGGAAAAGTACAACCGATCCGAGGCAGCGACGTCAAGCGGCGGACCCCAGGATCCGCCGCCGTTCGACGCATCGATCAGCCAGACGTGAACGCGCTGCCCGTCCAGCGGAGTGTCACGGGCTTGCCGGTCGGCGGGAGCTCGACGTCGATTGAAACGAGCTTCGGCGGCTTGCCGTCGCCGTCGGGCACGAGCGCATCGACGCGAACCTTCGTGGCGCGCGCGGGCGCGAGCTCTTCGGGGCGCGCGAGCTGCAAGGAGATCGGCGATTTCTCCGCGAGGCCAAAACGGAGCGCGTAGAGGCCCACGCCCGCCGCGACGACGTCGGGGCCGAGGGGGTCGGCGGCCTTGTCGCGCAGGAGCTTCACGTCGAGGGCGAGGGCGCCCGCAGGCGCGCGGACGAGCGCGACCACGGCCGCGTTCGGATACGGGAGCTCGAGCGAGGCCCGCGCGAGGCGATCCGTGTCCGACTCCGCGAGCCCTTGGCGACCACGGCCCTCGGCGAGCAGGACGTGCGCGAGGTAGCCCGCGAGCCTGCCGAGCGTCTCGTCACCCGCGCGACCGCCCGTCTGCGTGACACGCGCGAGCATGCGGTGCGCGATGTCGAGCCGGCCCGCGCCCGCATGCGCGAGCGCAAAACGAATGACGGCCGCGGGCTCCTCGGGGACGAGCTCTTCGAGCACGGCGTAGGCGAGCGACGCGTCGTCGAAAAAACCCTCGTTGCGCAGGCGATCGCCGAGGAAGGCGCGTGCCCACGGGTCCCGCGGGGCGCGCTCGGAGAGCTCGCCGAACGTCCGGCGCGCCTCCGCCTCGTCGCCGATGCGCAGGAGCGCGGACGCCGCGTCCGCGAGCAGGCCCGCATCCGCGAAGGGATCGCGGCGGGCGCGGCGGATCTCCTCGGAGAGCTCGGCCTTCATGTCGAGCGCTTCGAGCAGCGCGAAGAGCCGGCGCCGAAGCCGCGCATCGTGCGGCGCGATCCCGAGGAAACGGCGCACGACCGCGAGCCGCCCCTTGTCATCGTTCGCCGCGCGGTACTGCTTGCGGAACGTGCCCACGGGGTAGCGCTCACTGCCCACGAGCTCGCGCTTGATGGCAAAGAGCTCCTCGGGGCTCTGCGCGCGACGGATCGCTTCGCGCCGCAGCAGCGCGGCCGCGTCACTCTCGCCGAGCAGCTCGAGCTTCCCGGCGACGCCCACGCGCGCAAGGCCGTTCGGCTCATTCACGAGGATGAGCTCGAGCAGCGCACGACGATCGGTCCACGTGGGCAGCTCGCACGACTGCTTCGCTTCGACGTACACCACGTCGGCCTGGCCGCGGTCGAGCCGCTCGCGCCACACGCCGCGGCGGAGCGGCAGCGGCAGGAACGAGGTCGGCGAGCACTTGCGGCCCCGCAGCGTCGCGCGCGGCGGCGGCAAGCCGAGCGTGCGCGTCACGTCGATCGACACGGTGAGCCCGCTCGCAGGGAAGATCATCCCACGCACCACGACCTCGACGCAGCGGTCGAGCGCGTCGTCGTCCGCGCCTGACACGCCCTTCACGCGGACCTTCTCGGCGCGGCCGTCGCCGTCGATCGAGAAGTTCACTTCGAGCTTGCCCGAGAGCTCGGGCCGGAGCGCCGCGCGCGAGTCGCGGCACGCCCGCACCGAGGGGCCGGCCTCGTCGAGCAGCCTCGCTGCGGCCTCGGCCACCGCGGCCTTGTAGGCGGCCTCGTCGTCCTTGTCCTCGGCCGACTCGGTCTCCTGCGGGACGTTCATCAGCGTCCCGGCCGCCGCGCGCGGCGTGGCGAACGCCGCGGAGAAGCCGGACTCGGGCCCGGCCGAGAGATCGAGGATGCGCGTCTGCAAGAGCGTCGGCGTGTAGACGCGCGGGCCGCCGATCACGAAGCCGGTCCACGGCGTGAGCAGGCCGGCGCGCAAGGCCACGTCGGTCGCGGCCTCCCGCCCCTTGCCCTTCAGCGCGATCTCCTCGACACGCGCCGCGGCCCAGCGCCGGGCCACGTCCTGCTCGCGGAACGCGCGCTCCACGACGACGGGCCGCTTCTCCTCGTGCACGCCGCGCGCGTCGCGGTAGCGCAGCGTGATCGAGCGAGGCGGATCGCCCCGCACGCGGCCCACCGCGAAGACCGTCTCGCCGGCCGTGATCGCCCGCGCCGAGCGCGGGTAGATGCGATCGACCTCGGTCCCGAACACGATCTCGACGCCCGCCACCGCGGGCTGCAGCGCCTCGGCGATGAGCTCGGTCGCGACACGCGCGGCGTCCGTCGTGTCCGCGATCTCGAGCAGCGGCCCCGAGCCGCGCACCAGGCTCGCGAGGGCGAAACGGTTCACGAGCGGCCCGACGCCCACAGCGCCGAGGCGCGGCGCCCCACCCTGTCGGCGCGCGAGCCGCGCCTGGATTCGATCGACCGTTGGATCTCCAACGGTCGGCCAGCCGTCGCCCACGTAGATCACCATGCCGGCGGGCGCGTCGACCGGCAGCGCGTCCGCGCCGACTTCGAGGGCACGGCCGAGATCCGTCGCACCGCCCGTCGAGATCTGCCCGAGCGCCTCGCGGATCGCCTTGCGGCGCGCCTCGTCCACCGGCCCGATCGTGGGCGGTCCGATCGGACGCACCGTTTGATCGGCGGCCAGCACGACCACCTTGTCCCGCGCTCCCAGGCCCGAGAGCACCGCGTCGACGAGCGCGCGCTCCGCGTCGAGCAGCGCCGGCTCCACGCTCGACGAGACGTCGAGCACGAGCGCGAGCGTCACCCCGTCCTCGGCGCGCGCCTCGGGCACCTCGGTGCGCACGAGGATCGTCGAAGCCGGATCATCGTCGTCGCCCTCGAACGGCGGCGCCACGAAGAGCCGCGCGGGCGACGACGAAGGCTCGATCGCCACGTCCACCACGAGGTCCGCGGTCGGCCGATAATCGGGCCGCCGCAGCTCGACGGTGCTGCCCGTCACGCGCGCGCCGAGTCCCGCGCCGATCGACTTCGGGCTCGACTGCGTCGCGTCGATCTTCGCGGAGAACTCGCCGATGAGCGGGGGCGCGGCATCCGAGACCATCGGATAGCGGTACTGCACGACCCAGGTCCCATCGCCCTTCGGCCGCGGCGAGAGCCACTCGACGTACCGGACGATCACCTGCACCGTCGCGCCGGGCGAGATGCTCGGAATCGTCGCGCGGACCCAGCCTTCGCCGGCCCACTCGAGCACCTCGCCGCTCGAGCTTCCGCTCCCGGGGCCGCGTAGATCACGCGTGGCGAGCGCGATGTGTCCCTCGTTCGGGTTGCCAATGCGGACCGAGGCGAACCGCGCCACGATCGCGCCCGGCGGGATCGCCAGGCGATAGTCGCCGGTCACGTACGTGCTGCCGGCGTTGAAGAACGTCGTCCGCACCTCGGTCTCGGCGAGCTCGCGCGCGACCGTCGCCTCGACGTCGTGCGCGCGGATCGTGAGCGGCGAGCCGGCGTCGCCGGGGTTGTCCTGCCGACCCTCCGGCCGACCCCAGAGCTCACCGACGGCCCTGCGCGGCGCGCCCTTCGCGCCCCACGGCGCGGCCATGCCGCCCGTCCAGTCGTCGTAGCCGCGCTCGGGCGCGACCTCGACCTTGCTGCCGTCCACCGTGGCCGTCTCGCCCGCGCGCACCGTCTTCTCGGCGCCGCCCGCGCGCACCGTGATCTCCTCGGTCGCCGCGTAGAGCTTCGCGCTCGAGGGGCGCTCGCGCGAGCGCTCGATGCCGGTGTTCGCGCCGCTCACGATGCCCGTGGCCTCGCCGAGCTCGATCTCGGTCCGCGCGCCGAGCGCACCCTGCACGAAGATGCGCCCGTGCTCGAGCGCCACGCCCTTCTGCGTGATGCGCAGGCTCGTCGATCGATCCAGCACGAGGCCCGTGCCGTCGTCGAGGCGCAGGCGCGCCCGACCGTCGGCGTCGGTCTTGACGACATCCCCCTCGGAAAGCCGCCGCGTCTTGTGCACGGGCACGCCCGCGGCGGTTACCGACGCGTGCACCGCCTGCAGATCGGCCACGGTCGGCACGAGCGGCTGGCTCGGCTTCCGTTCGCCTTGCCCGCGCAGGAGCATGACGGTCACGAGGATGACCACGATCGAGCTCACGATCGCGAAGAGCGCGGGCGGGATGGTCCCGCCTTCGGGCGGCAGGGGCGTCGATGGCGTCCGCCGGATCTGCTCCTGCGCGCGCGGATCACTCACGGGTAGCCATTCGGCCGTGTCGAGTTTGTCGCCACGCGTGACCACGACGATACGGCGCTCGTTCACGCGCGGAGGCTCGGGCACGGCGGCCGCCGGCTCGTCGTCGCCATCGTCGTCATCATCGTCGTCGTCGCTTCCGCCGTCGCTCCCGCCTCCGCCACCGCTGTCGCTACCGCCTCCGCTTCCGCTGCCGCCTGCGCTCGCGCTTTCGTCTCCGCTTTCGCTCGCGCTCGCGTTTTCCTCCGCGCTGGTCGTGGGTTCTTCGGGACGAACGGATGCCTCTCCGGCCGCCAGGGTCGCTTCCTCGGAGGGCGTGCCCTTCACGTCTTGCTCTTCTCGTCGCTCGTCGCTCACGGCTCGACCTCCCGGGCCTCACCCTTCGAGATGGCGAACGCCCGCACCGGCTTGCCGCCGCGCGCGAAGCGGATCGTTTGCTTCACGATGGTCTCGCCGTCCTCCCCCTCGTCGAACACGATCGTCAGGATCGCTTCCGCGCCGAGGCGCGCGGCATGCTCCACGTCCTCGCCTTCGAGCCGCACCTCCACGCGTGCGTCCGGACGCATCGGGAGGAGCGCCTGCGCGATCCCCAGCGTCACGTCGCCCTCGGGTGCCGGCATCTGCGTGCCGAGCCCGTTCGTCCAGAGCGACGGATGGAACTCGGGGTGCGACCACGTCAGCAACACGCGCGCCCCGCGCGGCGCCTTGCCGGCCGCGCGTTCGGTCGAGATCACCCGCAGGAGCCGCGCGCGCAGCGTCTGTTCCTCGTCCTTCTTGCCGTTCTTCTGCGCGAGGAGACGGCCCCACGCGAGGTACGTCGCGGCGAACGCGCGCGCCGTCACGGCCGGGCTCTGCTCCGCGTCGGGCGCGCCCGCTGCGCCGCCCTTCTCGGTCCACTTGATGGCCTCTTCGAGCTTGCCCATGCCCTCGGCGGCCGCCGCGAGCAGCAGCGAGACGCTCGTGTCGTCGGGCGCGAGCCGCGCCAGCGTCTCGTACTGCCGCGCCGCGTCCGCGTACCAACCGTGGGCCCTCAAAAGATCGCCGAGCCTGCGCCGCGCGACCGGATCGTCGGGGGCAAACTCCACGATCTCGCCGAACGACCTTCGCGCCTCGGCCTCGTACGCGGCCTTCTTGCCCGCGTCGGTCTCCTTCGCTGCGCGGCGCAAGTACAGCTCGCCGACCGCGGTCCGCACCCGCGCGTCCGCGTCGGGCCTCGACCTGAGCGTCCGGCCGAGCTCACGCGCGCCCGCGTCGTCCGACGCGTCCTCCAGCATGTCGAGCAGCCGCAGCGCGAGCGCGAAATCGTCCGGCCACTGCGCCACGAGCTCCCGCAGCTTCTTCACCCGCTCGTCGGGCGACTTCGTGTCCTTGATGAGCTTCTCGAGCAGGCCCGGATCCATCGACTTCAGGCCGAGCGCGGCGTGAAGCTCGCGCATCTCCTGCGCGGTGCGCACGCGCGCGAGGATCCCGCGGTAGAGCGCGTCGGCCACGCCGAGGTCCGTGAACATCACGCGCCAGAGCGTCACCTTCGCGGCGATCGACGGCATCGCGTCGAGCATGAGCGACACGAGCTTCGACCTCTCGCGCCACGTCGGCGCCTCGCACGCGGAGAGCGCGGCGCGATAAACCGAGCGCACGCCCTGCGCGTTCCCCGCGACGCGACCGAACCGCTCGCGCCACAGGCCCACGCGCTCCTCGAACGGCACGAGCGCGGCGCCGCTGCACGGCGACGCCTGATGCGGCACGTCGCCCACGTGCACCACGATCGTCGTGCCCGTCGATCCGGCGACGCGCTTGGCTTTGTCCGTGGGCTTCTGGGCCTCGTCGGGCTTGTCCTCGCCTGCGGACGCCTTGCCACTCAGGTCCCCGCCCGCGAGCGGATCCCCCGGAGCGTTCGACTGCTTCGTGAACCCCTGCGGCAGCGACGGCGCGGCCTGCGGTGGACGCGGAGGCGCCGCCGGCGAGGCCGTCGCCGCGGCGCTCGGCATCGCGATCGGGGCCTCCATGATCTTCGGCGGCGCGCTCTTGTGCGTGCCGCCGAGCCGCCCGTGCCCCGAGCCGAACCCTTGCCCCGTGCCCGTGCCCGCGCCTTGCCCGATCGTCCCGATGGAACCGAGCCCGATGCCTTCGCCTCGTCCGCCGCCGCCTTCAGCAAGGCCCGAGAGCCCGAGGCCGCCGGCGCCGTACGCGTCGCCGATCGTGCTGCCCCACTGGTTGCCATTCGCGGCGAGACCATCACTCCCGAGCGAATCGTCGCGGCCCCACGGCGCCGTGGGCGCGTTCGGATCGCCGCCCGCGCCCGTATTCAGCATGCCGATCATCCCGAACTCGGCCGCGTCGCGCAGCGCTTGTTGCCGCGCGATGTGCGGATCGGCGTTGTCCGCGGGCCCTTGCACGCCGTAGCGGTTGCCCGACGAGCGAACCGGGCCGCTGCCCATGGAGCCTTCTTCGCCCTTCGCCCGCGTGCCCGTACCACCTTCCTTGTTGTCGCCGTTCGGCGCGGCAGCGACCTCCGCGGCCGCGACTCCGTTCGCCTCTTCTTCTTCGTCGTCGACGTCCGCCTTGATGATCGGCGTCCACATCATCCGGCGCTTCGTCTCCACGAGGCTCCGCGCCATGCCCTTCTTGCGCTCGAGCTCGGCGCGCTCCTCCGGCGTCATCTCGTTCTTCGTCGGCACGTAGAGCGACGTGACCGGCGTGATGATCGCGTGACGCGATCCGAGATCGACCATCGCCGCGCGCCCCGTCGCCTCGACCATCATCTGCAGGAGGCGCCCTTCCGCCCAGCGACGCCGCAGATCCCCCTCGTCCTCGATCCGCGTCACCTGAAGGTTTGTCCGGACCGTACCTGCAGGCCCCGTCAGCGCCACCGACGTCGGCAAACCCGCAGCCGTCACGCGGCCGATCACCGCGATGCTCTCGTCCGCCACGAGCGCGCCGAGATCTCGCGGGAAAATCCGCTCCACCGTGGGCCCGAGATCCACCTGCGCGCCCAGCCAAACCGGCCGCTCGGCATGCTCGAGCAAGCGAAGCGCCACGCGCGCCGCGGCGTTCGCGTCGGCCACGCGCTCGGCGAAACCGCCCCGCGCGAGACCTTCGAGAAGCGCCATGTCCGCGTCGTCGCCCACGCCCACGCCGAACATCCGCACCGGCCGCGGCAGCTTCGCCATCCGATCCCGCAGTTCCTGCAGCCGGAGCTCGCCGACCGTGGGCGCGCCGTCGCCGACGTACACCACCGCGCCACGCCGCGAAGGATCGAGCAGCGCCGCGGCCTGGCTCAACATCGCCCCGAGATCCGTCGCGCCGCCTCGCTCGATCCGCGACATCCGCGCGAGCACCTCGCGCCGCCCCGCCTCGTCGATCGGCGCGAGCCCGTCCTTGCCCGGCACGACCGGCACGAGCGACGTATCCCCGCCGAATACGCCCACCCGATCGTCCTTGCCGAGGTGCGCGAGCAAGGCCGCCGTCGTCGCCCGCGCGATCGCGAGCGAGGGCGCGTCCGTCGCGGCCGACGTGTCGATCACGATCGCCAGATCGAGCCCGCCCTTCGCGATCGGAACGTCGGCGGATCGCACCGGCACGATCACGTAGTCGGCCTCCGTCTTCGCGCGTTCCATCGCGTGCGCGCGCTCCGAAGGCTGCACTGTCTCGAGATCCATCGTGTGCGGCGCCGTGTAGCCGCGCGGCGCGACGAGGCCGTCGTCGAAGAGCTCGATCGCGAGATCGGCCCTCGGCACGAAGTCCTGCGCGCGCACCCTGATCGTCCCGCCCTCGCGCACGCCGCTCATGCCCGTGCGCACCTCGCGCGCGCCGGCCCGCGCGAGATCGATCGTCGCCGTCAGCTCCTCGATGTGCGGCAAGGACCCCTCGGCGCCCTCGGCCGCCATCGGGTACACGTAGAGCCGTCGCTCTCCGCGCGCCCCCGTGCGCCCGAGCCACTCGGCGTACCGCACCACGACGCGCCGCGATTGTCCGGGCAAAATCGGGTAGAGCCGCGCCTTGTACACGCCCGGCGCCTCCCACTCGAGCAGCGCCGGATCTTCCTTGCTGCCCTCGTAGACGTTCGCCTGGTACTGCGCCGCGGCGGCCTGCTTCTCCTTGACGTACCCCCAGAACACCACGCCGTCGCGATCCACGCCGAACTTGTGCAGCGTCGCGCCCGCGGGCGTGCGGAAGCGGTACACACCTTCGACCGTCGCCGAGCTCGGGTTGAAGAAAAGCTCGTCGACCTCGGTGATCGCGAAGTCGTCCTGGATCGACACGCGCACGTCGAGCCTCTGGATCGCGAGCGGGAAGCGCGGCGCGCCTTGCTCACCCGGCCGACGCGCGCCCACCGTGCCCACGCCGTACGGCGAAGGTTCGGCCGAACGATCCGTTGTCGCGAGGCCGCCCGTCCAGTCCTCCCACGTCAGCACCGGCGACGTCTTCGCCGTGGGCTCACCCTTGTGCGGCTCGAGCGTGAGCCGCTCGCCGGCCGTCGCGCGCGCCGAACCGTCCGTGCGCACCTCGCCGGCGAGCACATACACGTCCGACGCGCCGTCCTTCTGGGCCACATCGATGCTCGCGCGCACGTGCGCGAGGTGCAGCGGCCCGGTCGGCGTCTTGAGCTCGGTCGTGATCGTCGCAGGCGTATCCACGAAGACGCGCCCGTGCTTGATGTCGATCACATCGGCGTGGACGACGAGCTCAGCGGGCCCGCGGACGAGCAGCGTCGCGCCTCCGTCCCGCCGGAGCCACGCGAGCCCGTTTTGCTGCACCCGCACCACCTCGCCGTCCACGAGCCGTTCTCGTGGGTACGGTGGGCGTTCCGGCTCACCGGGCGGCGCGACGAGCACGTCGCGACGGACCGTCCTGAGCTCGGCCCAGGTCTGGGATCGTGGCAGGAGCGGGCGCTCCGGTTCACGACATGCGGTGAGCAGCCCCGGACAAACCAGGGCGAAAAACGCCAGCACCACGAGGGCGAGGCGCGGACGAACGCGGTTCGAGGACATCCTGGGGTGCCTCCACATCGAAAAGGAATGCGGAGACACAGGCGCGCCCCCGATCCTGTCGAGAAGACTCTACCAGGACACCCGACCCGGGATTTGGTTCCTTTTGGAGATTGGATCGCGAGGGAGGAGGGAGGGGCGAGGAGCGAGGCGAAGACGTCGTCGCCCCGCTCCTCCATCGAGCCGGCTCAGGGCGGGGGGGCCGCCTGTGCCTTCTTCGCCGACTTCAGGATGTTGAACTCGACGCGGCGGTTCTTCTGGCGGCCAGCGGCCTGCTTGTTGTCGGCGATCGGCTTATCCGGGCCGTAGCCCTTCGCCTGGAGCCGCGCCTTGTCGACGCCCTTGTCGATCAGGTACTTGACCACGGCCTCCGCGCGCTTCTGCGACAGCGCCCGGTTCTCCTCCGTCTTGCCGACGTTGTCCGTGTGACCCGCGACCTCCACGAGGAAGATCTCCTTGTGGATCTCGAGCACGCTCGAGACCGCGTTGAGCACGGCGAAGCTCGTCGCGCCCTGGATCTTGTCGCTGTTCGTCGCGAACTCGACGCGCTGGAGGATCTTGATGTCGTCCTCCGTGATCGTGACGAGCGCCGGGCCCTTGTCCGGGCAGCCGTCCGTGTCCTCGAAGCCGTTCAGGTTCTCGGGCTGCTTCGGGCACTTGTCCTTGTCGTCCGGGATGCCGTCCTTGTCCGAGTCCGGCGACTCGTCGGGGCAGCCGTCCTCGTCCTTGAAGCCGTTGTAGACCTCGGGCGTGTCGATGCACTCGTCGAGATCGTCGTTGATCTTGTCGCCGTCGTTGTCCGGATCCGGGCAGCCGTCGGTGTCGGAGAAGCCGTCCGTGTCTTCCGGCTGATCGGGGCAACCGTCGGCCTTGTCGGCGACGCCGTCCTGATCCTTGTCCGGGCAGCCGTAGAACTCCTTCACGCGCATCTTGCCGAAGTCGTCCGGGCACTTGTCGTCCGCGTCCCCGATGCCGTCCTTGTCCTTGTCGGGCAGCTCGTCGGGGCAGCCGTCGTCGTCCTTCAGGCCGTTGATCGTCTCCGGCTTGAGCGGGCACTTGTCGTTGACGTCGATGACCTTGTCCTGGTCGTTGTCGTCTTCCAGGCAGCCGTCGTCGTCCTCGAATTCGTCCTTGTCCTCGGCGATCGACGGACACTTGTCGTCCTTGTCGTTGATGCCGTCGCCATCCTCGTCGCCGACCTCGGCGACGAACGCGATGCCGCCGAGCGCGCGGAAGAGCGGCACGCCCACGCCTTGCAGCACGCCGCCGCCGCCGCCGAGCGTGAAGGCGAGCGGGACGCTGAGCGGCGTGATCTGGAGGGCGCCGTCGACCTCGAGCGAGTTCGTCCCGTTCTGCGAGCTGAACTTCGTGCCGCCGAAGCCCTCGGCGAACACGCGGACCGTCGGGCTCACGCGATAGCCGAGCGCGGCGCCGTAGCGGAACTCGAAGGGACCCACCGTCGTCGAGCCGAGGCGCGCCTCGGGGCGGTAGACGCCGCGCAGGTTCAGGCCGAACGAGACCCCGCCGAACGAGCCGTCGAAGATCAGCCGGCCGCCCGCGGTGATCGGCGTGCTGTTGCCGATGTACTTGTCCTTCGCGGTGATCGTGCCGAGTGGCGCCGACACGTCGACGGCGCCGCCGAGCACCACGGCGCTCGTCTTCGGATCACCGAAGAAGCGGAACTTGCCTTCGAGCGTCGCGTCACCCACGCCAAACGCCTTGAGGCCGTTCGGATCGGGCCCGCCCGTGTCGAGGTTGATGCCCGAGCCGCTCACGTACATCACGGGCAGGCGCAGGCCGATCTGCACGACCGGCACCGGCGTCAGCGACGCGAGCACATCGGCGGTGAACATGTCGCTGATGACCGCGACATCCTGCGTCGCGGCGTTCGGCGCGCTGCAGTCGGCCTGCGCCCTACAGCTCTTCACCACGAACGGCTTGTTCGCGTAGTTCACCATCAGGCCCGCGGTGAAGCCCATCGCGGCGTCCATGCGAGCCCCCGCGACCGTGAGGTAGTTCTTCGACCCCGGCACGGGTTCGAACCGCTGGACGGAGAACTCTCCCTCCTTCGCGCCGCTCGCGGCGCTCTCCTGGGACAGCGCAGCAGTCGGGACGAGCGAGACGGAGAGAAGTCCCAGAAGAGTCAGCAGCCTTGGCGATAGTCGCGTTCTCATCAACCCTCTTGGCGCGGACGGCAAACCGGCACGTTGGGAACGGCGGTACACGAGAATTGCAGGAATAGAAGACCGTCCCGAGCGCCGCAACGGGGATCCTGGATTCGGGTGAAATTTCGGGCCGTTCTGGCCGTACTGGACGCGATTCGCCGGCCGGCTGACGCTCGGCCGGCCGCTCCGGCCCCGCGAAAAGCACGTTCGCGGCGGGGCCGTCCGCGGCCCGAGGGGCCGGGCCGGGTTTTCCCCGAGGGACCTCGGAACCTGTCCCTTGGCCACGCGGCCAACATCGATCCACGTTGACCACACCCGCTCGGCGTGAGACATCGCCCCTGCCCGAGCGCCCGGACGAGCCGTGCGCGGGCACGGCGAGACGAACCTCGTTACGACACCCAAAGCGCGCGGCACGCGGATTCCAAGGCGGGGCCCCGTCCGGCGCGACACACGCAGCAAACGCGCCATGCGAATTTCGTCGCGGTACCTAGGCTCCTCGTACGGATCGGGAACGAGAACGGCAGCATCCCTCGCGGCGCTCGCCTTCGGCCTCACGGCGGCAGGGTCCGCCCTCGCCCAGCCCGCGGCGCCGCCTCCGCCAAAGCCCGCAGAAACCACGCCTGCGCCTGCGCCTGCGCCCGCGCCCGCGCCCGCGCCCGCAGACGAGCCGCTCGTGCCTCCGAACGGCACGGGCGCAGGCACGTCGACGCAAGCCGCGCCGGAAGCCGCGTCGCAGACCTCCACCCCGCCTGCGCCGAAGCCTGCCGCGCCCGTCGCTGCCACGCCGGATCCGGATCGCGACGCGCGCGCGCTCACGCGCCAGGGCGCCGATCGTCCTCCGCCGACGGGCGATGTCGGCGTGCGACCGAGCGACGTCTTCGCCGAGGACTGGTGGTCACAGGCGCGACCAAGCCTGGAGATTCACGGCCTCTTCCGCGTGCGCGCCGAGCTCTTCCATCACTTCGCGCTCGGCCGTCGCGAGCTGCCCGATCGCGCGCTCTGGCCGCAGCCGCCCGACAACGCCTACTACCCCACGTCGGGCGCGGTCCAGACCGTCCCCCTCTGCGGCGACGATCCCACGGCGACCTCGGCTTGCGAGAACAACACGCAGGCCGGCGCGAACATGCGCTTCCGCCTCACGCCGGAGCTGCACATCAGCGACAACCTCCGGGTCCTCTCGCAGATCGACATCCTCGACAACTTCGTCCTCGGCTCCACCCCCGAGGGCTACTGGAACACGCCCGCGGTCGGCGGCAACTACACCGTGGGCGAGCGCGGCGGCTACGCGCCGCTCGGCGTGCTCGCGACCACCTCGTGGGCGCCCGTCGCGGGACAAACCAGCACCGTCGACAGCATCATCGTCAAGCGCGCCTGGGGCGAGTACGTCACGCCCGTCGGCCTCCTCCGCTTCGGCCGCATGCCGAACCAGTGGGGCCTCGGCATCCTCAACAACGAGGGCAACGGCTACGACTCGGACTACCAGAGCACGGTCGACCGGATCATGTTCGTGACCGGCATCAAGAAGTACGACCTCTACTTCGCCGGCGCGTGGGACTTCATCAGCGAGGGGCCGACAAGCGCGGCGCTCCGCGAGCAGCAGGGCCAGCCCTACGATCTCGGCCAGCTCGACGACGTGAGCCAGTACGTGTTCATGGCCGCGCGCAAGCGTGATCCCGAGCTCGCGCGGCTCGACCTCGCCAAGGGGCTGCCGGTCATCAACGGCGGCATCTACTTCGCGTACCGCAACCAGGTCCTCGCGAACGACACCACCGATGCCGCGACGAGCGCCACGTTCGGCCAGTCGGCAACCGGCATCCGCGCCGGCTATGCACGCCGCGGCGCGCAGTTCTTCACGCCAGACCTCTGGTTCCAGTTCCTCTACAAGAAGTTCCGCTTCGAGGCCGAGGCCTCGATGACCTACGGCACGATCGACAACCTCCAGCCCGCGGGCAGCACCACCGTCGAGCGCAACCCGCTCGACGCCGAGGACACCGGCTGGACCGTGCGGAGCTTCATCGTCGCGTCGCAGAGCGAGATCCGCCTCCTCGACGACAAGCTCCGCATCGACCTCGGCTTCGGCTGGGCTTCGGGTGATCCCGACGTCGAGGGTCTCGCGCCGCCATCGGGCCGGATCGATCGGCAGCTCACGGCCGATCGGACGTTCTCGACGGGCCGGTTCCACCCGGACTACCGCGTCGATCTCATCCTCTGGCGCAACATCATGAGCCGCGTGCAGGGCGCGTATTACTTCCGCCCCTCCGTGCAGTACGACTTCGCGCGCGACCCGAACGGACAGCGCCTCGGCGGCAGCGCGGCGCTCATCTGGAGCCGCGCGAGCGAGTTCATTCAGACGCCGGGCAACAAGCGCGACCTCGGCGTCGAGCTCGACTTCTCGCTGTATTTCCAGGCGAAGGACGGCACGCTGAACGACAAGCCCGATCAGATGGGCGGCTTCTACACGATGCTCCAGTACGGCGTGCTCTTCCCGCTCGGCGGCTTCGACTACCTGCCCGGCGAGATCGGCCGCTACGAGAGCGCGCCGGAGAACCGCAATGCGCCCACGCTCGAGACCGAGACGGCGCAGACGCTCCGCTGGTACCTCGGGATCATGTTCTGAGGCGCGAAACATGGTAGATGGGCGGGCGCCATGTCCGCCTCGAGCCATCAGATTCGCCGCACCTTCCTCGATTTCTTCGCCTCCCGCGGCCACGAGGTCGTCCCGAGCGCGCCGATCGTCCCGCAGAACGATCCCACGTTGATGTTCGTCAACGCCGGGATGGTGCCGTTCAAGGACGTCTTCACGGGCAAGGATCGCCGCCCGTACACGCGCGCCGCGAGCAGCCAAAAGTGCATCCGCATCAGCGGCAAGCACAACGACCTCGAGAACGTCGGCGTCACCGCGCGCCACCACACGTTCTTCGAGATGCTCGGCAACTTCAGCTTCGGCGACTACTTCAAGGAAGAGGCCATCACGAGCGCCTGGGAGCTGCTCACGAAGGTCTACGGCGTCCCGAAGGAGCGGCTCGTCGTCACCGTGTTCAAGGGCGAAAACAACTTCCCCGCGGACGAGGAGGCGGCCGAGATCTGGCGCAAGGTCACGGGCTTCGGCGACGATCGCATCCTCCGGCTCGGCATGGCGGACAACTTCTGGACCATGGGCGACACCGGCCCGTGTGGCCCCTGCTCGGAGATCCACTTCTTCACGGGCGACGAGGTCGACCTCTCGCGGTTCGGCGAGGAGCCCCGGCTCGACGGCTCGGGCTGGACCGAGATCTGGAACCTCGTCTTCATGCAGTACGACCGCGCGGAGAAGGACGCGCCGGTCACGCCGCTGCCTGCGCCGAGCATCGACACGGGCATGGGCCTCGAGCGCATCTCGTTCGTGCTCCAAGGGGTCACGTCGAACTACGACACCGACCTGCTCCGCCCGCTCGTCGAGCGCGCGGCCGAGATCGCGGGCAAGACGTACGGGGCGAGCCTCGCGCCGGACGACATCTCGCTGCGCGTCATCGCCGACCACGCCCGCACCACGGCCTTCCTCATGGCCGAGGGCGTGATGCCCGAGAAGCAGCGGCGCGAGTACGTGCTCCGTCGCGTCATGCGCCGCGCGATCCGGCACGGCTACCGGCTCGGGATCGAAAAGCCGTTCCTCCACGAGGTCGCGCTGCTCGTCGTGGATCGCATGGGCGACGTCTACCCCGAGCTCCGCGACCGGCGTGAGCTCATCGCGCGTGTCACCGAGGACGAGGAGGTCCGCTTCCGCGCCACGTTGAAGCGCGGCATGAAGATCCTCGACGAGCACTTCGATACGATGCGCGAGAAGGGCGACAAGACCCTCGCGGCGCCCGCGGCCGCGGATCTTTTCACCACGTACGGCTTCCCCCTGGATCTCACGCAGGTCATCTGCGGCGAGCAGGGCTACGGCGTGGATGTCGAGGGCGCCAACAAGATCATCAAGGGCGCGGACGAGGCCGACGGACCGATCGATCCGACGGCCGCCCTCGACCCCGCGTACCGGCAGGCGCGGGAAAAACTCGGTTCGCCCGTGGCCTTCACCGGCTACGAGCGCGAGGCGGGCGAGAGCGAGGTCGTCGCGATCCTCGCGGTCGAAAAGAAAGACGGCCAAGGCAAACCCACCCGCGCGCTCGTCGACCGGGCGAACGCGGGCGCGCACGTCGAGGTCGTGGTGAAGGAGACGCCGTTCTACGCCGAGAGCGGCGGCCAGGTCGGCGACATCGGCGTGATCACGGCCGGCGACCTCCGCATCCGCGTCACGGACACGCAGCGCCCGCTCACGGGGCTCGTGGTGCACGAGGGCGTGATCGAGACGGGCGAGGTCAGCGTGGGCCAGAAGGTCACGCTCACCGTCGATCCCGCGGCGCGCTCGGCCACGCGGCGCAACCACTCCGCGACGCACCTGCTCCACTGGGCCCTGCGCACGGTGCTCGGCGAGCACGCGCAGCAGAAGGGCTCGCGTGTCGCGCCGGACATGCTCCGGTTCGACTTCGCGCACAACAAGCCCCTCACGCGCGACGAGATCGAGCGCATCGAGGACCTCGTGAACGGCAAGGTCCTGGAGAACGCGCCGGTGCTCACGGAGGTCCTGCCCGTCGACGAGGCCCGCAAGCGCGGCGCCGTCGCCATCTTCGAGGAGAAGTACGGCGACGTCGTCCGCATGCTGACGATGACCCAGGACTCGATCGAGCTCTGCGGCGGCACGCACGCGCGGGCGCTCGGCGACATCGGCCTGTTCAAGATCACGGGCGAGGGCGGCGTCGCGGCCGGCGTGCGGCGCGTCTTCGCGGCGACGGGCAAGAACGCGCTCGGCTACGTGCGGAGCCTCGAAGACGACATCCAGAAGGCGCGCCAGGTCGCGAAGGCGCAGGGCGGCGATCTCTCGGACAAGATCGGCAAGATCGTGGCGCACGAGCGCGAGCTCGAGAAGAAGGTCGCCGAGCTCGAGCGCAGGCTCATCGAGGGCGGCGGTCCCGGCGGCGGCGGGGGCGGCGGGATCGACGCGATGCTCGCGGAGGCCCGCGATATCTCGGGCATCAAGGTCCTCGCGCGTCGCATGCCCGATGGCACGCAGGCGGCGGCGCTGCGCGAGATCGCGGAAAAGCTCCGGGACAAACTCGGCGAGTCGAGCCTCGTGCTCGTGGGCGCGGTGGACGCGGGCAAGGCGCAGCTCGCGGTGATGGTCTCGAAGGCCGCGACGAGCCGCGTGAAGGCCGGCGACGTGATCAAGAACGTGGCCGCGATCGTGGGCGGGCGCGGCGGCGGCCGGCCCGACATGGCGCAGGCCGGCGGCCCCGAGGCCGGCAAGATCGACGAGGCCATCGCGGCGACGTATGGCGAGGTCGAGCGTCTCGTGACGGCGTAATTCGGGCGTCCCCCTACACGTCTCCCCTACCTCTTTCAGGATCTTCCTCACGCCGCGCTTGCCTCGGCGCGGCGTATTGCCCTACCGTCGACCGGTTCCACGGGTCGATGGGGATGAGCCAGGACACGGATTCGCTCGAAGCGCAGGTGGCGGAGCTCCAGCGCCGCAACGCGGAGCTCCAGCGGGAGCTGTGGTTGAAGACGCAGATGTACGCGACGCTGGTGGAGGACCAGCGTGAGCTCATCTGCAGGTTCAGCATGGATGGCACGCTCTCCTTCGTGAACGACGCGTATTGCCGCTACTTCAGCAAGACGCGCGAAGAGCTCATCGGCCACCGTTTCGCGCCCCTCGTCCCGGAGGAGGATCAGGTCCTCATCGCCGACGTGCTCGCCCGACTCGGGCCGAACGAGCCAGTCATCGAACTCGAGCACCGGGTGCTGCCGCCTGGGGGCGAGGTGCGATGGCTCAACTGGATCGATCGCGCGATCCTCGACGAAGCGGGCAACGTCGCGGCGTTTCAGGCCGTCGGGATCGACGTCACGGATCGGCGGCGCGCGGAGGAGCACGCAACGCGGAACGAGCAACTGCGCGCGGAGCTCATCGACGCGCAGGAGCAGGCGCTCCGGGAGCTCTCGGCGCCGCTCATTCCCATTGCCGACGACGTGCTCGCAATGCCGCTCGTCGGGCGTATCGACGAGAAGCGCGCGCAGGTCGTGCTGGAGACGCTGCTCGAAGGTGTGGTGAACATGGCGGCCGAGACGGTGCTGCTCGACGTGACGGGCATCACGACGATCGACACCCAGGTCGCCGAGGCGCTCGTGCGCACGGCGCACGCCGTGAAGCTCATCGGCGCCAAGGCCGTCTTCACCGGGATCCAGCCCCACGTGGCGCAGACGCTGATCACCATGGGCGTCGAGGTGCACGGCGTGATCACGGTGCGCAGCCTGAAAGACGGGATCGCGTGGGCGATCCAGGAGCGCGGCAAGGCCCGCAAGGCAGCGCGGCCCCGGCCCCGCCAAGCCTGAACCGCTAGGTCAGGAGGCCGGACGATTCCGGTCCAGCACCAGGATGCTGTACGCGGGGGACGTGGTCCCCTGCTCCGGTTCGTCGCGGCGCGTGATCTCCCGCCATTCTGCCCGGTCGAATGCGGGAAAAAAGGCGTCGCCCGCGGGCCGGGCGTGGACCTCCGTCAGATACAGCCGATCCGCCTGCGCGAGCGCCTCCGCAAACAAGGCCTCCCCGCCAATGACCACGATCTCGCCGGCGCCGACCTCCGCCGCAAAGAGGCGCGCCCGTCCGATGGCCTCGGCAAAGGAGTGGCAGACCACCGCTCCCGGCGCGCGATAATCGTCCTTCCGCGTGACGACCAGGTTCTTGCGGCCAGGCAGGGGTTTTGCCCCGATGCTCTCCCAGGTCTTGCGGCCCATGACAATGGGCTTGCCCATGGTCGTGGCCTTGAAGTGGGCGAGGTCGCCCGGAAGCCGCCAGGGCAGGCGGTTGTCGACGCCGATGACGCCATTCTCCGCGACGGCGGCGATCAGGGCGAGGCGGGGCTCGGTCGTCATTTCCCGTCCTTCACCTCGAGCCTATCGAGCAGCCACGCGTACTTGAACGCCATCTCCTGCATTCGCTCGTAACGCCCTGATTTGCCCCCGTGCCCGGCCGGATCGAGGTGAATGCGCAGGAGGAGCTGGTTCTGGTCCGTTTTCATTTCACGGAGCTTCGCCACCCATTTCGCGGGCTCCCAGTACATCACCTGGCTGTCGTTGTACGACGTGTTCACGAGGATCGACGGATACGCCTTCTTCCCGACGTTCTCGTAGGGGCTGTAGCGGGCGATGTATTCGAATTCGTCCTTCTTCTTGGGATTGCCCCACTCCTCGAATTCCTCGACGGTGAGCGGGAGGGATTCGTCGAGCATCGTGTTGATCACGTCGACGAAAGGCACGTCGGCGATCGCCGCGCGATACAGATCCGGGCGCATGTTCAGGACCGCGCCCATGAGCAGACCGCCCGCGCTCGCGCCCTGGATCGCGATGCGATCCTTCGCGGCCCAGCCCATTTGCACGAGGCCCTCGGTCGCGTCCACGAAATCGGTGAACGTGTTCATCTTCGTCTTCATGCGCCCGGCGTCGTGCCAGATCTCGCCGAGCTCGCCGCCGCCGCGAATATGGGCGATCGCGCAGACCACGCCGCGATCCACGAGCGAGAACGCCTGCGCCGAGAACATCGGGAAGATGGGGAAGCCGTACGAGCCGTATGCATATAGGAAGAGCGGGTTCTTCCCGTCCGGGTTCGTCCCTTTTTTGTAGAGCAGCGAAACCGGGATCTTCGTGCCGTCCTTGGCCGTCGCGTGCACCCGCTTCGACTCGTACCGGCCGGGATCGTAGTTCGGGACCTCCACGCGCTTCTTCTGCACGAGCGCGCGCTTCTTCGGTTCGTAATCGTACACCGTGGGAGGCGTCGTCGGTGATTCGAACCGGAATCGATAGAACGTCGCGTCGAACTCGCGGTTGTCCCCCTGCCGCAGCGTGAAGATCGGCTCGGGCAGCGTGACCCGGTGCGAGCCGTCGAGGGAGAGCTTTTTCGGGTCGAGCACCCGGATCTGGCGCAGGCCGTCCTCGCGCTCGAAGGCCACGGCAAACGTCGAGAAGAGCTCGACGAATTCGATCATCACGTTCTTGCGGTGCGCAATCGTCTCCTTCCACGACGCACGCCCCGGGGATGAGACCTTGGCCACGACGAGCCGGTAGTTCGTCGATTTCGGATCGCCCGGCTTCGCGGGGCTGTTCGTGCGGATCACGAGTTCGTCGCCGCGATGATCCACGTCGTACTCGTGGTCCTGCTCCCGCGGCTCGACGAGCGTGAGCGACGCGCTGGGTTTGTCCGCGGGCAGGAAACGGACCTCGCTCGTCGTGTGGCTGTTCGACTGGACGAAGATGAGCTTCTTGCTGCTCGAACGAGCCGAATGCAGGCGGAACCGCTCGTCCTTCTCCTCGTAGAGCAGCGCATCCTTGGCCGCGTCGTCGCCGAGGTTGTGCCGGAAAAACTTGTGCGAGCGCTTCGTGACGGGATCCTCGACCGTATAAAAGAGCGTCTTGCCATCCTTGGCGAACACGACCGACGTGACGCGCTCGGCCCGATCCGCGAGATCCTTGCCCGTCTTGAGGTCCCGCACGTGAAGCACGAATTGCCGGAAGCCGGTGGTGTCGAGGCCATACGCGAGGAGATTGCCGTCCTCGGAGAACGCGAGCGGGCCGAGGCCCACGTATTTCTCGGTCTTCGCGATCTCGTTCGGATCGATCACGATCTCCTCGGGCGCCTTGTCCCCGCCCTTCACGGCCTTGCGGCAGTAAATGGGGTATTGTTTCCCTTTTTCGGTGCGCGTGTAATAGAGATACGCGCCCTCCCGGGAGGGGACCTCCACGTCGGTCTCCTGCAGGCGGCCGAGGATTTCGCCATAGATGCGGTCCTTCACCGGCGTGAGCGCGGCGGTCATGGCCTCGCTGTACGCGTTCTCCGCGCGCAGGTGCTCGAGCACCTCGGGCGCGTCCTTCTTGCTCAGCCACGCATAGTCGTCGACGAGCTTCACGCCGTGGAGCTCGGTGACGCGCGGCTCCTTCTTGGCAATCGGCGCGACCGGGCCCTTCGGTGCCGGTTTTTCCGCGGCGGCGGCGCTCGTCGCGGCGGACGGCGACGCGGCCGGCAGGCTCGTGGTCGGCGCGGGCGCCGGAGGCAGGCCCTCGCCCGAACAGCCGAGGACGAGGAGGAGCGGAAGGACGAACGGGGTGCGTCGGATCATCGCGGCGAAGGATAGCCCAGGTTCGCCCTCGGGCATGGCCTACGGAACGCGCCTCCAGGAGCGGAACCGCCGAGCCGGCGCGTTCCGCGCCGCGCCCTGGCCCGGACATCGCATCGCCCCTACCGTCGCCGACGAGGACAGGCAACCCGAAACGTTTTTCAAATCTGCAACGTGCGGCGCGCGCGGGTGCTTCTCTCGCGTTCCGCCACGAGGTCCGGCTGCCCGTTGCGGCCCTCGGGGCGCCTTCGGTATCGTACGAGCCTGCCGCGGCGGAAAGACGCGGCCAGACGAGGAGCGCCATGTCGTATCGAGCGGGTGATGTCATCGACGGTCGGTACAAGCTCCTCGATCTCATCGGCAGCGGCGGCCACGGCTACGTGTTCCGCGCCGAGGACATGGACCTCAGCGCGCCCGTCGCCGTGAAGTGCCTCCTGCCGAACATCACGAGCGAGCCCGTGTTCACGACGCGCATCGCCCGCGAGGCGCGCGCCATGGGCCTGCTCAGCGGCACGGCGGCGACGCAGATCCTCGCCTTCAACCGCTCGGACAACGGCACGCTCTACATCGTGATGGAGCTGCTCGAGGGCAAGGATCTCGAGGCCTACGTGCGCGGCGTCGAGGCGAAAGGTGGGCCCATGCCCATCGATCGCGCGCTCGAGATCATGCGCCCCGTCGCCGAGACGCTCTCCGCCGCGCACGCGCGCGGCATCGTGCACCGCGACGTCAAACCCGCGAACATCTTCGTCCTGCGCACGCGCGCGCGGGGCCGCGTGCGGCTGCTCGACTTCGGCCTCGCCAAGGAGGTCGGAGGTTTCACGGTCACGCGCGACGGCACCATCGCCGGATCCCCGACGTACATGGCGCCCGAGATCTGGGCGGGCAAACCCAAGGACCTCGATCACCGCGCCGACGTCTACTCGTTCGGCGCCGTCGTCTTCCGCATGATCGGCAGCAGGCTCCCGTTCCCCGCACGCAAGATGGTGGAACTTTTGCGCGCTGTCTCGACCGACCCGCGCCCGAGCCTGCGCGCGCTCCGGCCCGATCTGCCGGAGGCCGTGGATCCGTGGGTCGCGCGGGTGCTCGCGAGCCAGCCTTCGCACCGCTTCACGTCGATGCAGGAGGCGTGGACCGAGCTCTGCAAGGCGCTCGGTCGCACCACGGAGCTCGAGGACGACGATCTCGGCTTGCCTTGAATCGGCGTTTGTCTGCCCGTACGCTCGGCACATGTCGGACCCCGGCGCGGACACGGTGCCGATCTTTCTGCTCGCCCCCGCGCAGCTCTTTCATGAGCGATACCGCATCGTGCGCACGATCCGCACGGGCGGGATGGGCGCCGTCTACGAGGCCACGGACGAACGCACCGCCGGCCGCCGCGCCCTGAAGATCATCCACCCGAACCTGCTCGCCGAGCACGCAGACTTCAAGGCGCGCTTCGAACGCGAGGCGCGGATCCTCGGGGAGCTCGAGAGTGATCACATCGTCCGCGTGATCGACGCCGGCGTGGACGTGCCCTCGGGTTTGCCCTTCCTCGCGATGGAGCTCCTGCGCGGGCGCGACCTCGGCATGGTCGTCACCGAGCGCGGCGCCCTGCCCCCCGGCGAGGTGCGCACCTACCTCGCGCAGGCCGCGTTCGCGCTCGACAAGACCCACGCGGCAGGCGTCGTGCATCGCGACATCAAGCCCGACAACCTCTTTCTGACGTACCGCGACGACGGCTCGCCGTGCCTCAAGCTGCTCGACTTCGGCATCGCCAAGGCCGACGGCCACCTCGGCATCGGGATGCAGACGAAGACCATCCTCGGCAGCCCCTACTTCATGGCGCCCGAGCAGATCTTCATGGACCAGCCCATCGGCCCCGCCGTCGACGTCTACGCGCTCGGGCACACGGCGTTCATGCTGCTCGTCGGCGCGCCGTACTGGGCCGAGGAGTTCGAGAAGGCACCCTCGATCATCACGCTCGCGCGTTGCCTCGACAACCCGCTGCCCGAGCCCCCCGCGACGCGGGCGCGGCGGCGCCACGCCGTGGAGCTGCCCGCGGCAGTCGACGCCTGGTTTTCACGGTGTGTCGCGCGAAACCCGGGCGATCGATTCCCGAGCGCCTCCGCCGCACTCGTCGCGCTCTCCGAGGCCCTCTTCCCCGCGGACCATGTGGACCCGAGCCACTCGACGCCGCCTCCGCCGCGGGAGCCCTACATTTCGGTCACGTACGAATCGACGCCGCCCCCTCCGGCGCGCGGCTCCCGCCCCTCGATCCCGCCGCCGAGCGAGGAAACGAAGCACCCGACGCCGTCACGGACGAGCCGGCACTCGACGCCGCCGTCCTCGCTGGAGCGGGTGAAGTCGTCCGTGTCGCGGGCCCGGAGCGGATACACGATCCGCGTGGAGCGGGAGCGTAGGCTCGTGCGGCTTTCGGTATGGGGCTTCTGGACGGTCGATCAGGCGCGGGCCTACTACGAGGAGTTCGCGCGCGTGACGCAGCCGCTCTGGGGCAAGCGCTGGCGCGTCCTCGCGGACACCGCGGACTTCGCAGCCCAGAAGCCCGACGTGAGCGCGTTCGTGGAGCGGACGATGGAGGTCGCCCAGAAAAACGGCTGCGTGCGAGCCGCAAATATCGTGTCGAGTACGCTGACGAAGATGCAGCTCGCGCGCATGTCCATCGAGCAAGGCTTGCCCTCGTTCGCGTTCTTCCAGGACGAGGCCGAGGCCATGATCTGGCTGCTCGATGGCACGTAAGAGGGGTTTTCACAGCGTAGCGCCGGGGTTTCACCCCGGACCCGACGAGGGGTTGTCCACCCCTCGACCCGGACCAGGGCAAGCCCTGGACGTTGGATGCAAAGGCCGCGATGCGGCCTTTGCACGCGATTCAACCGAGCAAGAACTTCCGGATCCGACCCGCGAGCCCGTCCGGGCTCGCTTGCCGCATGCGGCCCTCCCGATCGAGCTGCCGCGCGGCGATCAGCAGGCCGAGCTCGACCACGAGCTGCGGGCGTGACTCGATGATCGGCGCGAGCGCCTGCTTGCTGATCTCGTAGAGCGTCGACTCGCAGGTCGTGCGCACGGTAGCAGTGCGCTCGCAGCCCGTGAGCAACGCGACCTCCCCGAAGACCGCGCCGCGCTCCAGCGTGGCCACGGCGACGTCCTGGCCGCCCTGCTGGCGCACGAGGACCTCGACCGTGCCCGCGGCGAGGATGAAGAGTGAGGAGCCCCGGTCGCCCTCGCGCACCACACGATCGTGCGGGCCGTAGACGACGGGGCGTGTCTTCTGCGCGAGCCTTTCGACCTCGCGATCCGTGAGCGGCTTGAAGACCGGCACGCGGCGAAGGAGCGCCGCGATGTCGGCATGCGTGGGCTCGGGCCCGAGGGAGAGCGGCTCGGCCGCGTCGAGCCCGCCGCCGTAGCCGTCACGCCGCTGCAGGGCGTCGACGAGGGAGCTGTCGCCGCGCATGTACGCCTCGAAGAGGCTCGCGGTGCGCGGGATGCACTCGTCGCCCGTGTGATCCATGAGTCCACGCTCACGGGCGAAACGCGCGACCTCGTTCATCGACTGGCGGTACTGCCGACACGCCGAGGGGAAGAGGCCGTCCTGATCGCCGAAGGCCCCGGTCAACGACTCGGGAAGCGCGTAGCTGCCGAAGACGCCGCGCTGGTGCCACATGGCGAAGTCACGCGTGCGTTGGTCGAGCCAACCGAGCTCGGGGAACGCGGCGAGGCCGTTCTTGAGGACCGCGCGCTCGGCGTCGCGGAAGACGCGGTGCCAGGTCTCCTGCGCGTTCTCGACGTTCGGGCCGGCGAGCGCGATGGCGTGCTTCAGGTCCTCGTGATGCGCGTGCAGGAACGCGAGCGTCGCCTTCTGCTTGCGCAGGAGGTTCGCGAAGCTCACGGGCCCGGCCGCGAGCAGATCCGACGAGCGCGGGACGATCTCGCGCATGGCCCAGACCCGCCTCCACGCCGCGACGTCGATCCGCTCGCGGATCCGCGCGAAGACCGGGCTTTTCTCGAACACCTGGCGCTCGGCCGGCGAGAGCAGATCGGGGTGCTCGGCCCGCACGGCCCCGAAGATGCCGAGGCACGTGAGCAGCTCCAGGTAGAGGCCGACGCGCAGGAGCCACGCGGGATCGGGGAGGTTTCGCCGCTGCTCGCCGAGGTCCTGCCGGATGGCGTGCAGGTAGAGCATCGCCTTGTCGGTGCCAATCGTGAGGACCGGGAACCACGGGTGGTATCCGACGTGCAGATCCGGGATGTCCAGCACGTCGGCCTGCAGCTTCGTGTCGGCCGGGATGAGCCGCTCGCAGAGCCGCGCGTAGAGCGATCCGAAGCGGCCCGTGTCGTAGATCTCGGCCTCGATCGTGTCTTCGGCCATGTACTTGCTGCCCTCCGTGTGAAGGGCGAGCGTGATGCGCAGCTTCTGGTGGAAGAGGTGCGCGAACGTGAACGGATCGGCACCGTCGGGCGTGCGCGCGCGCAGGGAGGGTGCGACCTCGGACCAGTCGTACCCGCGCCCCTCGGGGCTGCCTTTGCGGCGCGGCAGGAGGCCCTCTGGATTCAACGTCGCCGCGTAGACGGTCTTGTAGAACTCGTTCCACGACGCCTCCTCGATCGCGGGGAACGGGTACGCGGCGGCCGAGACGACCTGTGGCTTGAGCACGATGCCCGAAAGCCCCGGGACGGGGCAAGGCTCGCCGTCGCCCTCGACGTGCGGCAGGAACTCGACCGACATGCGGACCTCGAACGAGCGCTGGAACGGCGCGACGTACGCGTAGAGGTCCTTCACCTGGTAGAGCAGGCAGAGGTCGTCTGTGTGCGCGTCCTTTGCCGCGGTCGACACGAGGCCCGCGTGCTCGCTCGCGCCGAGCCCGGGGCCGAGCGCCTCGTCCATGGGCCTTCGGCCGGCCTCGAACGGGACGATCTCGATCGCCGGCTCGAGCTCGGCGGACTCCTCCATCGGGTCCTTGCGCGACTCGAGCTCGCGCATGTACGCGCGCACGAACGCGAGCTTGTCCTCCCAGGACATGCCCGCGACGGGGCTCAGGAGAAGGCGTTTGAAGAGCTTCTTGAAGTCTCGGGGGTTCTGCATGCTTCGTCGCGATCACGCGCCTCGCGGGCGCGCGCATCGAGCTCCTCCTCGAGGTCCGCGTAGAGCGAAGGATCCACCGGAAGGAGGAACTCGCGGAAGGGATTTTGCGGCAGCCTGCGCACCCGCGCCCCCATGTCCCGGCAAAGGTCGTCGATGTAGTGGAAGTTCCACGGGACGATGCAAGCTCCGCCCGTGAACGCGTCCGGCCGCTCGCGCTTGCGGAAGGCGAGGTGCTCGTCGATGCGGGCGATCACCTCCTCGCGCGGCGGCAGCTTCATCCGGCCCCGGAAGAGCTCGCAGAGCCACCGCGCGCCGACCTCCGAGGTGAGCTGGCTGTAGAGGCTGTTGATGAAGCCGCAGAAACCGAGGCCCGGGACGTCGGGGTGGTAGAGGCCGCGATAGAGCCGGAATGTGCCCTCCTCGTCCTGCACGATGCGCTGGAGCGAGGGTTCGAGGAACGGGAACTCCTGGCGAAAACCCGTCCCGAAGATCACAACGTCGGCCGGGATGCGCTTGCCGTCCGAGGTCTCGACGGCGCCTTCGTGGAACCGCGCGATCTCGCCCCGGTGGAGCTTCAGCGCCCCGCGCTGCGCGGCCTCGTAGAAGCCCACGGGCGCCATGTTGAGCGAGCAACCGACGTCGCTCAGAGGCGCCTCGGGCCGGAGGCCGGTCTTGGTGAGCCCGAGGTCCATGTCGAGGGCGCCCATGACCTGGTTCCAGTACCAGGCGACAAACCCGAAAGCCTTTTCGTGCATCGCGCGCTCGAAGCCCTCCGCGCGCGGGTGCAGGAAAAACATCTCGGAGAAGCGGTTCAGGAGCAGGTACTTCGTGGGCACGACCCCGAACAGGAACCGCGGCGCCTTCCACGCAGTGCTCCGGTGGACGAGCGTCACCTCGCGCGCGGGCTCCACCGCGACGGACGCCACGTCGCACGCCGACTTCGAGAAGCCCACGACGACCACGCGTTTGCCCCGCACGACGCTCGTGTCGTGGAACGCCGTCGTGTGCAGCACGCGGCCCCCGTTCGCCTCGAACGCCTCGCGGCCGGGGATCGCGGGGATGTGCGGCAGGCTGAAGAGGCCGCTGGAGATGATCACCTGGTCGAAGGTGTGGGTGTTCCGCTCGGATGCGGGGGCGCCCACGGGGCGCGTGTCCACGACAAACCCGCCTCCGTCGCGGCGGCGGATCTCGCCCACCTGGGTGCGGAGACGGACGCGTGGCGTGACGCCGAAATGGTCGGCGTAGCTCGCGAGATAGGCCTGGACCTGGGCGCCCTCGGGCCACTCGGGGTAGTGGCTGGGCATGGGGAAATCGGAGAATGCGTAGGTGTCGCGGGCGTTTTGCGTCTGGAGGCCGGGGTAGCGGCGCGAGCGTGCCCAGACGCCGCCGACCTCGTCTTCCTTCTCGAACACCGTGACCTCGAAGCCGCCCCGCAGGAACGTCTTCGCGGCCACGAGCCCACTCAATCCACCCCCGATGATGCCCACCGATGCCATGCGCCCTCCGTGGTTCAAGAAAGAACCCGGATGCTACGGCAAAGGCCGGCCGAGGACCAGAGAGGCCGCCCGCAGCCCGGTTCACCAGGTGACGGGGAACTCGTTCATGCCGTAGACGGTGGAGCTGTCCTTGAACGAGAGCTCCTCGAAAGGCACGGCCGGCCTGAGCTCGGGGATGCGGCGGAACAGCGTGTCGATGACGATCTGGAGCTCCAGCCGGGCGAGGTTCTGCCCGAGGCATTGGTGCGGGCCGAAGCCGAACGCGAGGTGGTTGCGCGAGCCTCGCTCGAGGTCGAGCTCGTCGGCGTTCTCGAAGACCTCCGGATCGCGGTTCGCCGTGTTGGCCAGGGCGAACACGCCTTCGCCGGCCTTGATGACCACGCCGCCGATTTCCACGTCCGCCGTGGCGACCCGACCGAGCGCGGACTCCGCAATGGTGAAGTACCGCAAAAGCTCCTCGACGGCCCCGATGGTCTTCGACGGGTCCTGCTTGATGGCGGCGAGCTTCTCCGGGTGCTGCAGCAGCACCAGCGTGCTCAGCGAGATCATGTTCGCGGTGGTCTCGTGCCCGGCGATGAGGAGCAGGAACGCCATGCTGACCATGCCCTCGAAATCGACGGCGCCGGTCTCGGCCAGCTGCTTCCGGATCTGGCGGCTCAGCAGATCCTCGGTGGGGTTCTGCGCCTTCGCGCCCACGAGTTTTCCGAGATACGTCATGAGCTCGACGACCGATCCCATGATCACGTCGGCCGGCAGCTTCTGGCTCACGATGACCGAAGAGTGCTTCTGGAAGAACTCGTGATCGGCGTAGGGCACGCCGAGCAGCTCGCAAATGACGAGCGAGGGCACCGGCAGGGAGAGCGCCTGCACCAGGTCGACCGGGCGCGGCCCGGCGAGCATCGCGTCGATGTGCTCGTCCACGATCTGCTGGATGCGCGGCCCGAGCGCGTTGATCCGCTGCAACGTGAACTCACCGAGCACGGCGCGGCGCGCGGGCCCGTGCTCGGGCGGGTCGAGCTCGAGCAGCATCGGCTTGAGGTTGCTCGAGGCCGGGCGCTCGTACGCCAGCGAGGGGAAATTGGGATCGCGCCGGTTGCTGCTGAACCGCGGATCGGACAGGATCGCCCGAATGTCCTTGTGGCTCGTGGCGACCCACACGATCCTCCCATTGGGCAGTTTTACCTTGGCGATCGGCGTCTCCACGCGGAGCTTGCGATGCTCCGCGGGCGGCGCATACGGGCAGGTTCGGCTGATATGAAGCGTCGGAACGGCATCGGCTGACATGGTTCCACCTCGATTCGGGCGAGCAGCCTAGCCGATCGGCAAGCACAGCTCAAGCCGAGCGGCAAGTACGTGACCTGTGTCCAGCAGCCGGGGTACTGTCTGGCGTTCCGCGAGGAGAGCGCATGACCGCCGGCACCGCCGCCACCGACACCCGATCCAGACTGCTCGACACCGCGCTGAAGCTGTTCAGCGAACACGGGGTGGAGGGCACGTCCCTGCAGATGATCGCCGACGAGCTCGGCGTCACGAAGGCCGCCGTCTACTACCACTTCAAGACGAAGGACGAGATCACGGAGGCCGTCGCCGCGCCCGGGGTCCAGGAGCTCGACCAGATCATCGAAGAAGCGCGCGCGCTACGGAGCCGGGGCGCGCAGATCGATCACGCGCTCTCGGGATTCGTCGAGCTCATCGTCCGCCAGCGCTCGCTGCTCAGCCTGTACAACAGCGACCCCGGCATCCAGCGGGTCATCAACCGGGCGTTCCGGACGCCGCGCGGCGAGGACGTCAAAACCAGAATGAAAGCGGTGCTCGCCGGGGAAAACCCGAGCCTCGCCGACGCGATCGCGGTGCACGTCGTGTTCACGGGGCTCGCGATGGTCGGCGGCGCACCCGAATACGCGGGCATCGACGACGACACCCTGCGCGAGCACCTGCTCGAAGCGGGGCGGCGCCTGCTCGGCCGCCCCCGCCGCAAGCGCCCGGACAACCACCTGCCCGGGCGCTGAGGCCCCGCGTCAAACCTTCCGGTAGATCTCGCTCCCGCCCTCGACGAACTCGGCGCTCTTCTCCTTCATGCCACGCACGAGCGCCTTCTCCGGCAGGACCTCGCCCTTCTCGGCGGCGTATTTGCGCACGTCCTCGGTGATCTTCATCGAGCAGAAATGGGGGCCGCACATCGAGCAGAAATGGGCGACCTTGGCATTCTCGCTCGGGAGCGTCTCGTCGTGGAACGCGCGGGCCCGCTCGGGATCGAGGCCCAGGTTGAACTGGTCCTCCCAGCGGAACTCGAAGCGCGCCTTGCTCATCGCGTCGTCGCGCGCCTGCGCGCCCGGGTGACCCTTCGCGAGATCGGCCGCGTGCGCCGCGATCTTGTAGGTGATCACGCCCTCCTTCACGTCGTCGCGATTCGGCAGCCCGAGGTGCTCCTTCGGCGTGACGTAACAGAGCATCGCCGTGCCGAACCAGCCGATCATGGCGGCGCCGATGCCGCTCGTGAAATGGTCGTAGCCGGGGGCGATGTCGGTCGTGAGCGGCCCGAGCGTATAAAACGGCGCCTCGTGACAGATGCGGAGCTGCTCGGTCATGTTGTGCTCGATCATGTGCATCGGCACGTGGCCGGGGCCTTCGATCATGACCTGCACGTCGTGCTTCCAGGCGATCTGCGTGAGCTCGCCGAGCGTCGCGAGCTCGCCCATCTGCGCGTCGTCGTTCGCGTCCGCGATGCTGCCGGGCCGGAGGCCATCGCCGAGCGAGAAGCTCACGTCGTAGGCCCGCATGATCTCGCAGATCTCCTCGAAATGCGTGTAGAGGAAGTTCTCCTCGTGGTGCGCGAGACACCATTTCGCGAGAATGGATCCGCCGCGCGAGACGATACCCGTCAATCGATTCGCCGTGAGCGGGACGTACCGGAGCAAAACGCCCGCGTGAATCGTGAAGTAATCGACGCCCTGCTCGGCCTGCTCGATCAGCGTGTCGCGATAGATCTCCCAGGTGAGGTCCTCGGCCTTGCCGCCGACCTTTTCGAGCGCCTGGTAAATCGGCACCGTGCCGATCGGGACGGGGGCATTGCGGAGAATCCACTCGCGCGTCTCGTGGATGTTCCGGCCCGTGGAAAGATCCATCACGGTATCGGCGCCCCAGCGGATGGACCAGACCATCTTCTCGACCTCCTCCTCGATCGAGGAGGTGACCGCGCTGTTGCCGATGTTCGCGTTGATCTTCACGAGGAAGTTGCGGCCGATGATCATCGGCTCGAGCTCGGGGTGATTGACGTTCGCCGGGATGATGGCCCTGCCGCGGGCGACCTCGTCGCGGACGAACTCCGGCGTGATCTTCTCGGGGATCGCCGCGCCGAACGAGCGCCCCGGGTGCTGCTTGCGGATGCGCTCCGCGGCCCGCTGCTGCTCGCGAATCGCGACGAACTCCATCTCGGGCGTGATGATCCCGCGCCGCGCATAATGCATCTGCGTGACGTTTTTCCCGGCCGCGGCGCGCAGCGGCCGGCGGGGCGCATGAAACCGCAATGCGTCGAGCGAGCGATCGTCGAGGCGCTTCTGCCCATACTCCGAGCTCACGCGCGGGAGTTCGACGACGTCCTCGCGCGAGCGAATCCACGCGGCGCGCAGCGGCGCGAGGCCCTTCCTGACGTCGATCTCGGCCTCGGGATCGGTGTACGGGCCGCTCGTGTCGTAGACGCAGACGGGCGGGTTCGGCACGAGACGCACCGCGTCGCCGTAGCCTTCCCGCGTCGGTGTTTGCGAGATTTCGCGCAGCGGGACGCGCAGGTCCGGGTGGAGGACGCCCGTCTGGTACGACTTCTTCGATCCGGGCAGCGGCCCGCGCGTGATGGTCTGGAGGCGGGCCTCGTCGACCCGCTGCTGTTTCACGGTGCTCATGACACTTCCCTCCGCCGGTACGAACCGGTTCAGGTTCCAAGGGTTCGACCCGCCACAAAAAGCGGCAGACCGTCTCAGCCAGAGGCTCCCCTAGGTCGAGCCGTGGGTCTGGTCGAAGCTCGGCCCGGCGTCAACGCCCGAACGACACACATGGGTTCTCCGCGGCCCTTCGGCTTGACGTCCTCACCGGCCCGTGGTCCGCTCGCTCGCCTGCCATGCACCCCAATCAAGCCTTGATCGAGCAATTTTATCGGGCGTTTCAGAAGCGCGACGCCGAGGGAATGATCGCCTGTTATCACCGAGACGTCACGTTCTCGGACTCGGTTTTCGTGGGCCTCGACGCGGCCGGAGCGCGCGGGATGTGGCGCATGCTCTGCGAGCGAGGGAAAGACCTCACGCTCGAATTCAGCGACGTGCGCGCCGATGATTCCACGGGAAGCGCGCACTGGGAGGCCCACTATTCGTTTTCGGCCACAGGGAGACACGTGCACAACGTGGTCGACGCCTCGTTCGAGTTCCGCGACGGAAAGATCGCCCGCCACACGGACCGATTCGACCTCTGGCGCTGGACACGGATGGCGCTCGGGCCCGCGGGGATCCTGCTCGGATGGACGCCCTTCTTGCAGGGCAAGGTCCGCGCAATGGCGACGAAGGGGCTCGCCGAGTACATGGCAAAGAACCCCGAACGCGCGGGCGCCTGAAGCCGCGGCGCTCGTCGCCGGGGACGGCCCGGCTGCCCCCACATTTCGCGCGTGGATCGCGCCGCGAGTCCGCTTATCATGCGAGATCCGAGGGCCGCGCTCCCGGCCCCTTCCGCACTCCAAAGGCGAGGCTTCGCATGCGATATCGACGGCTCATCCCGCTCTGCTTCCTCCCGGCCCTCCACGTGCTCGTTCCCGGCTGCTCGGACGACGTCTCCGAGTTCGCGATCGCAGACGCGGTCGTCACGATCGACGCGCGCGCCAAGCCCGGCGGCACGGTCAACGTCAAGGTCGACGCACGAAACAGCGGGCAAGCGACGTGGGTGCCCGGCGAGGTCACGCTCACGCTCCCGGAGGGGCAGGGCTTCGCGAGCGCATCGCTCGCGCTCTCCGGCGAGGTGGATCCGGACGGCCGCGGCACGTTTACGGGCACGCTGACGGCGCCCGTGCGCACGGGCCTCTTCAAGCTGAACTTCAACGCGCAATACGAGGGCGCGAGATTCGGCGAGCCGATCACCTCGCCCGCGACGGAGCTCACGTGCAGCGACGGCGTCTACTGCAACGGCGCGGAGCGGCTCGTCGCGGGCCAGTGTGTAAACGGGAAAGACCCGTGTGACGACGGCGCCGAATGCACGGCGGACTCTTGCGACGAGGCCACGGACACCTGCAAGCACGAGCTCGGGCCGGGGTGTGCGTCGTGCACGTCGGATTGCACGCCCGACTGTACGGGCAAGGTCTGCGGCGACGACGGCTGCGGCGGGAGCTGCGGGAGCTGTCCCGCGGGTGAGGCGTGCGCGAACGCGACGAACGAGTGCAAACCCGCGAACCAGCCGGGCTCCTGCGCGGCGCCGCTCGAGCTGCTCCCGGCGGGCACGGAATTCCTCGGGGTCCACCAGATCACGGGGGACACGACGAACGGCCTGCACGAGGTCGTGCCGACGTGCAACTCGACGAGCACGGCGGTGGAGACGGTCTACACGTTCACGCTGACGGAGAAGATGGGCATCGAGGCGCGCGTCTCCGGCTACGATACGGTGCTTCACATCCGGACGAATTGCCTCGACAACAAACCCGCGGCGACCGTGGGCTGCAGCGACGACGCCTCGCCGCCCGGCGATTACGGCTCGCGCGTGGATGCGGCGCTCGATCCGGGGACGTATTACCTCATCGTCGACGGGTTCGACGCGTCCCAGTACGGCGCGTTCGACCTGCAGGTGAAGTTCACGGCGAACGGCTGCGTGCCGCATTGCGACGGTCTCTATTGCGGCACGGACGACGGCTGCGGCGGCGACTGCGGGACGTGCGATACGGGCTTCGCCTGCTCGGCCGAGGGCAAATGCCGTCCCGACCCGTGCACGCCGGATTGCCAGGACAAACAATGCGGCGACGACGGCTGCGGCGGGACGTGCGGGACGTGCGCCGAGGGCTCGCTCTGCGTGCCGGCGACGTCGAAATGCCAGGTGTTCGCGGACTGCAACAACGAGGCGCCCGTGTGTGATCCGCCCTGCGGCGCGGGCGAGTTCTGCGGGACGGACTGCGGCTGCCACGCGGCGAACGAGCCGATGGCGGACCTCGTAATCGACGAGAAGCGGCTCGCCGAGGAGATCCTCTTCGACAAGCTCGACGTGAGCCCGAACTCGTGCGCGTTCATCGAGGAGTGCGTGGGCGGGACGGGCGAACGAAAGCTCCTGCGCTTCAGCGTGGAGGCGAAGAACCAGGGCATGGCGACGCTGACGGTGCCACCGCCGTCGGAGCGGCCGGACCTGTTCCTGTTCTCGCCCTGCCACGGCCATTACCACTTCAACGGGTTCGCGACGTACGCGCTGCTCGACAAGAACGGCAAGGAGGTCGTGACCGGGCGCAAGCAGGCGTATTGCATGGAGGACACGCAGCAGATCGCCTTCGGCCCGAACGTGGGCTGCAACAAGATCTACACGTGCGAGGATCAGGGCATCCAGCGCGGCTGGTCGGATCTTTACGGCAACACGCTCGATTGCCAGTGGCTCGACATCACGGACGTGCCGGCGGGTGAGTACTTCATCCAGGTGAAGCTCAACCCGAGCCGGGAGTTCGAGGAGGTGAGCCTCGACAACAACACGGCCACGGTGCCCGTGACGATCCCCTGATCACCATGCATTACAAGGACGGCCCCCGCCCCCGCCTGTTCGCGCACCGCGGCGCCTCCGGTACGGCGCCCGAGAACACGTTGCCCGCCTTCGCCGCCGCGCTCGCGGCGGGGGCGGACCGCCTCGAGCTCGACGTGCACCTCACGGCCGACGAGGAAGTGATCGTGCTGCACGACGAGGACGTGGCGCGCACGACGGACGGCGCGGGGCCGGCCTCGAAAAAACGTTTTTCCGAGACTCGTGAGCTCGACGCGGGATACGGGTTCCAGGATCCGGACGGCGCCTACCCATTCCGGGGCCGCGGCATCCGGATCCCGACGCTCGCCGAGGTGCTGACGTCCTTCCCTGGCGTGCCGCTCAACATCGAGCTCAAGGACGACGCGGAGTCGCTGGTCTCCGCGGTGCAATGGGTGCTCCATCGGCACGAAGGGCGAGAGCGGGTGCTCTTGACGGCGGAGCCCGGGTCCTTGATGGAGAAGATCCGGCGGCGGATCCCGGGGGTCTTGACCGGGATGTGCCTGCCCGAGTCGCTGGAATTCCTCTGCAATGGGGGAAACCCGGGCTACGTGGCGCGGGGGTTTGCCTTGCAGGTGCCGACGAGCCTCGCGGGGATCCCGATCGTGACGCCGTATTTCGTGGAGGTCGCGCACGCGTGTGGGCTCGAGGTGCACGCGTGGGTGATCAACGAGGAAGCCGAGATGCGCGCGCTCGTCGCGATGGGCGTGGACGGGATCATGACGGACTTTCCGGAGCTCGGCGCGCGGGTGCTCGGGCGACAGCCGGGCGATTGACGCCGGACGGACGGGCTCCATGTCCCGCATGAGACGGTCTGCCTGCTCGGCCAGGGGGGTCGGGCGGCATTCCCTCGGGGGGAGTCACCATGAAGAGCTACTGGGCCGGCGCCGCATTGCTGATCGCGGGCCTCTTCACGAGCGCGGCCGCCGATGCGGCTTGCACCCGGAATCCTTTTCAAATGGGCTGGGACGCCGCGAATCAGGCGTGTCAGGACATCGCGCAAGGGTATACGCCCATGCCCTGGGGCCACAGGCGGCTCGCGAGCGGGGACTTCGTCCCGCTGCCGGAGCCGGAGCGGACGTGCACGTGGCAGGACGTCGTCGAATGCAAAAACGCGGCGGCCCAGTATCTCCGGCGATTCCACAACCAAGGCTGCGCCCGGCTCATCCGGCGCAACGTCCGGCTGACGAGCGCGATCGGCAGGCCCATCGGATCAGCCCAGCAGGTCTGGCGGACCTACGTCAACACGACCTGCAACCTGCCGTAACGTAGCGATTTCAGAATTTCCCGCGCACCCAGCCCGTGGACGACGTGATCGTCCGCTGCGAGTGGGGCGCCGCGTCGGGCGAGCGTTGCGAGAGAGGCGCCGCGTCGAAGCTGCGCTGCGACAAAGGCGCGGCGTCCGCGTTGCGCGACGAGAGCGCGGCGGCGGACAAGGGCGGGAGCGATTGGGACGTGGAGCCGGAGAGGGGCGGGACCTCCGAGGGGCGCGTCATGCGCGGCGGGACGTCGGTGCGCGGGCCCGGCGGCGCCGTGCTCGGCCGGATGCTCTCCGGGGCGCGGTCCCGCTTCTGCCACGTGCCATTCAGATACTCTTCGATGCGCGAGGCGAGCTCGTCACCGTCGTTCGTCTTCGAGATGAAGCCCGAGGCGCCCGTGCTCAAAACGAGGCTCTGGAGCTCCCGCGCCGGCCGGTCGGAGTGAAAAACGATGGGGCACGAGAGGATGCCCTTCTGGAGCGCCACCTCGACCAGCTTGCCCCCGTGCAACGCCGGCATGTTGACGTCCACGAGCACGAGATCCGGCTGCTCACGCGCCACAGCCGCGCCGAAGCCGAACGGCGAGTCGAGCGTGATCACCTCGAAGCCGCGAGATTGCAGGAGCAGCTTGACCAGCTCACGGCAAATCTCGCTGTCGTCGACCACGAGAATCCGTCGCTTCGTCGCGCTCATGGCTGCCTCTCGCCGGACGAGGGGGGTTCTGCCCGAGCGTCATGCTGGGGCCATTGACGGCATGGTATCGAGGAGCCGTTGCTACGGCAAGAAGGACGTAAACGTAGGGCACGATTCACGCGCGTGGCGGAAAAACCGGGTATGGACGGAGTCAGAATACCTCGGGCCGCACGAGCAGGACCTCGGCCCCATCGACGGTCACGATCTCGGCTGGGCAATCGTCGGCCGTCGGACAAAGGCGCGTGGCCACGGCCGCGTAAGGCGCTCCGCCGGCCCGCAACGTGAAGCGAGCTTCCCCGCGCCGGACCTCGATCCGAACCCCCTCGCCGCTCCGCGCACCACCCGGTGGCGCCATATCAAAGTATTCCACCGGATCGAGGGCCGGCATGCCCCCTTCGGCGGGCACGACGCGGACGCCGGGGCCGGCCGCCACGGCGAGGACGAGATCGGCGCCCCGCGCAGGAAAACACACGACGGGGAGCAGGTGGCTCGCCTGGGGGACGCGGAGCACGAGGAGCGTGCCCTGGCCGCGGCGCGTGGTGATGGAGATACAGCCGCCGACGCGCTGGATGGCCGCGCGCGCCGCATCGAGGCCGATGCCGCGGCCCGAGACGTCCGTGACCTTGGTGCGCGTGGACAGGCCCGGGCGAAAGAGCAGCTCCGTGAGCTCGTCGTCCTGCGCGCGCAGGGCGAGCTCCGGCGTGGAGAGGCCGAGGTCGATCGCGCGCCTCCGCACCGCCTCGAGGTTCACGCCCGCGCCGTCGTCCTCGACCGTGATCTCGATCTCGCCGCCCTTCTGCCGCGCCGAGACGCGGATCGAGGCCATGGACGCCTTGCCCGCGGCGCGGCGCGCCTCGGGCCGCTCGATGCCGTGATCCACCGCGTTGCGGAGGGCGTGGAGCAGGACGACCTCGACGGACTCGGCGACCTCGGCGCGGACGCGCACGTCACCCACGTCGAAGGCCACGCGGACCTCCTTGCCGAGGCTCTCCGCGAGGCCACGCGCTCCCGCTTCGTGGGGCGCGAGCCGCGGCGCGAGGGAGACGGCCGAGAGCGAGGTGACCTCCTCGGAGAGCGCGTGGACCACGTCGCCGAGCCGCCCGCGCGCGCGCCCGGCCGCGACATGCTCCAGAAAGACCCGCACCGCGAGGGCGGCGAGGCGCTGCTGCGTGGCCATCGACACGCGATCGCGCAGGTCGACCGGGGCGCTGCGGGACCCGGGGACGGGCGCCGGGGTTTCGGGCTCGTCGGCCGCGACCTCGGCGACGATCTCCTCGATCTGCTGCACGAACCCGTCGACGTCCATCCCCGCGCTCGAGGCTGCGTCCTTCTTGCGAAGCATCACGACCATGAACCGGATGGCCATGGTCACGACGAGATCGACCTCTTCGGGCACGCGCCGACTGCGCCTCGCCACGGCCGCGACGAGACCTTCGAGCGCGTGGCAGAGGGTGGCGAGCCCGCCGAAGTGCATCATCCGGGCTTCGCCCTTCAGCGTGTGCAGCTCTTGCTGCATCACGGCGGCGACCTCGGGCCGGCCCCCGCCGTGCATGAAGTTGCCCCAATCGCTCTCGACGCGGTCGAGCCGTTCGAGCGCCACGCCGCGGAAACGCGCGAGGAGCTCGCTGGGAAGCGCGGTCGGGCTCAAGTCGCCCCTTTCCGCACGGCAGGATCGCTCACGGGTTCGGACAACAATGGCGCCCCCTGGACGGCAGGCATCATACCGAAGCAAAGAGAGAAGCGGGAGCGCAATCAACGCTCGACGGGGCCGTTCGGTCCCTGTAGGGTCGCATCGGGACATGAGGAAGCGGCTTGCGATCGTGCTCTTCCTGTCCGTCGTCGGAATCGTGCCTCGTGTTGCGCGGGCCACGGACGGGGATGGGAACGCCGCGACGAACGGGCGTGAACCTTCGGCCTCGGAGCGGGTCGAAGCGCGGCTTCGGGCGCTCGAAGAGGAGAACCGCCGCATGCGCGAGCGCGTGGCGGAGCTCGAGCGCGCGGCAAAACAGAACGAGGCCGTACGCGAGAAAGTCGCGAAGCTCGAGGACGACGCGAGCTACGTCGACCAGCAGATCACGAGGCTTCTGCCGATCGTGAGCAAGCTCGGCGGCTACCTCGACTTCGGGTTTTTCCGGGCCACGGGCAACGGTTCGGGGATACGGAGTGACCGCGGGTACCGGTATTTCCCGGAGTACGAGGGCGACATCCCCGCGTCGTGGGTCTTTTATGGGGACCCGCTCTCGACGATGGTGAACGCGCGCGGCGAGCCGGCCGACACCGGCGAATCACGGGCGCTCACGTTCGACGCGATCGATAGCGGCGGAAAATCGTCGTTCGCCGTGAACGCGCTCAACATGCAGCTCTTCGCGGCACCGCGGGAGGACCTCACGCTGACGGCGTCGATCGACTTCGCGCCGCGGACGCGGGACGTCTCGGCGCCCGGGGATCGGGCGCTCGGCGATTTCATCGACGTCAAGCTTGCGTACGCCGAGTACCTCGTCCCGATCGAGCGCTTCGAGCTCAGCCTCTATGCCGGGAAGTTCGATTCGGTGCTCGGCTGGGAGTACCGGAGCCGCGAGGCGCCCGACAGGCTCACGGTGACGCCGTCTTTGCTCTGTCGATACACCTGCGGATCTCCGCTCGGGCTGAAGGCGCGCGGGAAATTCTGGGACGGCGCGATGATCTTGAACGTGGCCGTGACGAACGGCAGCCACGGGAGCGAGTCGTTCCCATTTCACGGCGAGATCGATCGAAACGACTGGAAGACCGTGGCGGGCCGGATCGCCTCGCGCGCGCCGCTCGGGGCCGGGCTCGAGGTGGGGCTCTCGGGCTCGATCGGCGCGCAGGACCTGCAAAGCGCCGAGGACGCGCTGCACACGCACGTCGGCGTGGACCTACACCTCGATTGGCGCGATCTGGAGGTGACGGCCGAGGTCATGCAGGGCGTCATCGATGGGAAGAGCGCCGCGGGGGACACGAAATGTGGCCTCGCCCCCTGCCTCCGGTACCGCGGTGGTTATGCGCTCGTGGGATATCGGGTGCTGAACTGGCTCACGCCGTATGCTCGGGTCGACGCGCGTGATGCAGTACATCGGAGCGGCGTGAGCTTCGTCTACCAGTCCCAGGTCCTGCGCGCGACGGCCGGGGTGCGGATGGAGCTCGGGACCCATCTCATCCTCAAGGCCGAGTACAATCTGAACCGCGAGCTGGGCCGCGCCCCCCAGTTTCCCAACGACGTGTTCACGAGCTCGATGCTCCTGAAATACTGACGCTCCCGAGGAGAATGGCGCATGCGTCTCTGGTCTCGCCTCCTAGGCCTCCTGATCCCCCTCGGCGTGGTGACGATCCCGCTCACCGTCTCCTTCTCCCCGCGCGTAAGCCGCGCCGAGGCGCCAGCCGCGGGCAACGTCTCGGGCGTGGTGACGGTCCTCGTGGACGACGCGCCGAAGGCCGATCGATCGGGCATCGTGGTCTACCTCGAGAACGCGCCCGGCTCGCCGGCGCCGGCCGGCAAGCGCGAGATTCGACAGAAGAACCTCACGTTCACGCCGGGGCTGATGGTCATCGTGAAGGGGACGACCGTGGAGTTCCCGAACGACGACAAGGTCTTCCACAACGTGTTTTCGGTCTCGAAGGCCGCGCGCTTCGATCTCGGGCTCTACAAGAGCGGCGAGAGCAAGTCTGTCACGTTCCGCGAGGCCGGCGTGGTGGACGTCTACTGCAACATCCACCCGCACATGGTCACGAAGATCAAGGTGCTCGACAACGGCTTCTACGCCGTGACGGGCGCGGATGGATCGTTCCAGATCAAGAACGTGCCCGCAGGGACCTACCCGGTCGTGGCGTGGCAAGTGCACGGGCCCGAGGTGCGAGGCGAGGTGACGGTGGCCGCGGGCGGGACGGCGTCGTTCAAGCCGACGCTCGCGGAAGGCGCGTCGCCGAAGCGGCACCTGAGAAAGGACGGGACGCCATACGGCCGCTACAAGTAACGGCGCTCCTCGCGTTCACGTTCGGCTGCGATCCCAGAACGCCGCCGGAAGGATCGCCGCGCGCGGCGGCGATGCAAGAAGCGTCCGCGTCCCCGTCCGCATCCCCGCCCCCGGACAAACCCTCGCTCGAAAAGCCGCGCGCCCGCGCGTTCCCCGCCGATCGATGCGGCGACTGCCACAGCATGCTCCACGCGGAGTGGAAGACGTCGGCGCATGCGCGCGCGCGGCACGCGCCGCTCTACGTCGCGATGCGGGATCAGTCGAAGAATCCCGTGTGCGAGGTGTGTCACGCGCCGCTTGCGGGGCTCACGGCTCCGGCGGAGCGGGCGGTCGACGAGGGCGTGACGTGCGAGGCGTGCCACGCGATCCGCGACGTCGGAGAGGACGCGGCCGAGCCGCGGTATACGTTTGATCTCGAAGGAAATCGGAAGTTCGGGCCGTACTGCGACGCGAAGGACAACTACTTCCACAAGGTGGGCTGCGCGCCCGCGTTCCGCGACGCGCGCGTCTGCGGAGGCTGTCACGCATTCTCGATGCCGCTCGCGGACGGCAAGAGCTTGCCGATCATCACCGAGTTCACCGAGTGGCGCGCGTCGAGCTTCGCGGTCTCGGGCACGGCCTGCCAGGAGTGCCACATGCCGGCGGAGATGACCTACGCGGCGACGGGCACGGAGCGAAAGGTGCGCGTGGCGCATCACGGGTTCATGGGCGAGAAGGGCGAGCTCGTGCGCAAGGCGCTCGGGATCGTCGCGTCGGCGACCGACCACGCAGGTAAGATCGCGCTGTCCGTGGTGCTGAAGAACGAAGGCGCAGGGCACGCGGTGCCGTCGGGGGTGGCCGGGCGGCAGGTCGTCGTGCGCGTGCAGGCGCTCGACGAGAAGGGGCAAATGCAGGCGCGCGAGGAGCGCATGCTCGGGCGGGTGCTCGTGGACGAGGCGGGGCGTGAAGTGCCGTTTTACCTCGCGCGGGCAGAGAAGAGCGACAACCGGATCGCGCCGGGCGAGGCGCGCACGCTCGCGTTCGAGCTCGACGCGCCGCAACCGGGATCGCTCGTGATCGAGGTGGCCTGGCGCTCGGCGTCGCCGGCGATTTCGGAGGCGCTCGGCGTGCCCGCGGAGGAGCGTTCGATGGGGAAGATCGAGATCCCGTTCGGCGGAAAGCGAAGCGGCAAGGGGCGCGAGCACCTGCCGAAGACGGTGGTGGTGCGGCCATGAAGTTTCGCAGCACGTTGCTCCTCTGGATCGTGCTGCTCATCGCGGCGATCACGGTGGCCACGGCGGGAAGCGCGGCGATCGTGCTGGAGCGGCGCGCGCGGGTGGAGCTCGGCGAGGCGCTCGAACGGAGCGCGCGGGTCTTCGAGGCGCACCGCACCGAGCGGCTGCGCGCGCATGCAGCGAAGGCGCACGTGGTGGCGGAAGAGCCGCGGGTCAAAGCCGTGGTGGCGACGGAAGACGTGTCGCCGGAGACGGTCCACGGCGTGGCCGACGAGCTGCACAAAGCTGTGAAGAGCGAGCTGTTCCTGATGACGGACGGAACGGGGCTCTTGCTCGCGGACGTGGCCGATCCGAAGGCGTCGGGCTTCGACATGTCGAAGGATCCGATCATCGCGGGCGCGCTGCGCGGCGGCGAGAAGTCCGGGCTCTGGACGAACGAGGGGAAGCTCTACGAGGTGGTCGCGCGGCGGCTCGCGTTCGGCACCGAGACGGTCGGCGTGCTGGTGCTCGGCTTCAAACTCGACCATGCGCTCGTCGAGGAGGTGCGTCTCCAGACGGGGAGCCTCGTGGTGGTGACGGATGGAGCCACGGTGGTGGCGCATTCGAAGCTCGAAGATGGGACGGAGGCGCCGAGCGAGGTGCTCCGGATGGTCACGGCGTCGTCCGCGTCCGAGGGTGGGCCGTATCTATCGACGTCGCGGACGCTGGATACGGCCGCGGGCGGGGCGCGCACCGTTCACCTCGCGCGCTCGCTCGATCGCGCGCTCGCGCCGTCCCGCGAGCTCGAGGCGCGCGTGGCGCTCATCGCGCTCGTCGCGCTCGCGGCGGCGGCGGCGCTCGCGATCGTGCTCTCGCGCAGGCTCTCGCGTCCGCTCGACGGGCTCATGGCGTTCGTGGGTGACGTGTCGCGCGGGAAGCTCGACGCGCAGGCGACCGTGACAGGCCCGATGGAGCTCCGCGCGCTCGGCGACGCGATGAACCGGATGGCGCGCGAGCTCGCGGAATCACGCGAGCAGATGGCGGCGAAGGAGCGACTCGAAAAAGAGCTCGAGATCAGCGCGCGGATCCAGACGTCGATCCTGCCGCGGCGCCTCGACGTGCCGGGGCTCGAAGTGGCGGCGCGGATGATCCCGGCGAGCGAGGTCGGCGGCGACTACTACGACGTCTTCCCCGTGGAGGGCGGCGGGATCCTCGCGATCGGCGACGTGGCGGGGCACGGGCTGCAATCGGGGCTCGTGATGCTGATGGTGCAGAGCGCGATCGCGGCGCTCGGCCGGGAGGATCCGTCAGCGCGACCGAAGGACCTCGTGCGCGTGCTGAACCTCGTGCTCTACGACAACATCCGCAACCGCCTGCGCAACGATGAGCACGTGACGCTCACAGTGATGCGCTACCACCGGAGCGGACGCGTGGTGTTCGCCGGCGCGCACGAGGACATCCTCGTCCTGCGCGCGAGCACCGGGAAGATTGAAGCGATCCCCACGCTCGGCCCGTGGGTCGGCGCGATGCGCGACGTCGCGCGCACGGTGCAGGACGACGAGCTCGTCCTCGAAGACGGCGACGTGATGGTGCTCTACACGGACGGGGTGACGGAGGCGCGAACCGCGTCGGGCGAAATGTACGGAATGGCGCGACTCACGGCGCAGATCGAGGCGCTCGCGGGCGAGCCCGTGGAGCGGATTCGCGATGTTATCCTCGACGACGTGGCCCGCTTCTCCCACGGCAAGGGGCAAGAGGATGACGTGACGCTCGTCGTCGTGCGGTTCCGCGCGAGCGAGACGCGCGCCGAAGGCTGAGATAGATTGGACCTCCGATCCGCAGAGGAATGATGACCGAGACCCCGACCGCTTTCGAGCTGACGTTCCGGCCCAACGTCGAGCTCATCTCCGTCGTTCGGAGGTTCCTGACCGATTTTTACGAGCGGATGATCGAGGACCACGACACCGTGTCGCGGATCGCGCTCGCGACCCACGAGCTTCTGGAGAACGCCGTCAAGTACGGGAGCGACGGCGTGACGTTTCTGTCCATCACGTTCGAGCCCGGAGACACGTCGAGCACGGTCTCCATCCGGCTCGCGAACCGGGCGAACGCCGAGCACATCGCCGCGCTCGCCACTATCTTCGAGGAGATGAGCCGACACGACGATCCCTTCGACCACTACCAGATCGCGATGGCGCGCAGCGCCAAGCGAAAGGTTGGTTCTGGGCTCGGCATCGTGCGCGTGCGGGCCGAAGGAGAGATGACGATGAGCCACACCATCGAGGACGACAGGGTCACGATCCTGGCGCAAACGACCGTTGCCGCGCGGAGGAACGCGTGAGCGCGACCTCGGATCTCTCGGTCTCGCTCCGCGACTTCTCGGCAAGCGTGCGCGCGGAAGGTCGCTCGCTCGTCGTCTGCCTCTCGGGCAACGCGGACATGGCGGCGAAGGACAGCTTGGATTCGCTCCTGCCACGCGTGCACGCCGAGGCTCTGCGGATGAGTGCCACCGAGGTGCAGGTGGATTTCCGCCAGCTCGAGTTCATGAACTCGTCCTGCTTCAAGAGCTTCGTGTCCTGGATCAGCGAGCTCGGCGAACTCGAAAGGAGTCAGGAGTACAAGATCCGGCTCCTGTCGAACCCCGAGATGCACTGGCAGCGCCGCAGCCTGCACGCGCTCCGGTGCTTTGCCGTGGATCTGATCACCGTCGAGTCATGACGCCGCCCGGCGCGCTCGCTCCCCGGTGAGATCCTTGGTCCCCAAATGAAAAGAGGCCCGGCGAGGTTGGTCAGCACGCCGGGCCGAGCCCAAGCCTTCCAAGGAGACCGGGCTTTTTCCAACGTACGTCGGGTGCGCGACGCGTTGCAAGCCCATCACGAGTGGTGACGTATCGTCATCGGGATGCGTGCGGCTCGTCCGTGGAAGGCCCGAACGAACCGTACGTTTCGTCCCGTCGCTTTCGCGCGGCTCGCGGATCCATCGCGTCGCGCAGCGCATCCGCGACGAGGTACGAGCCGCCCACGGTCACGAGGAGCAAGAAGACCGGCAAGACGAGCAAGCGCAGCGCCGCGGGGTTTCGCGCGCCCTGCGCGAGCGTCTCGCCCCAGGACGCCGCCGACGTCGGCGCGCCCATCTCGAGGAACGAGATCGCCGTTTCGAGGAGCACGACGGACGCGACACCGAACACCGAGCTCACAGTGACGGGGCCAAGCGCGTTCGGGAGCACGTGGCGCATGAAGATGCGCGCACGCGAGGCGCCGAGGGCACGCGCGGCGAGAGCATAATCTTCCGAGGCGCCGCGCAAGGTCTCGGCATGTACGAGGCGCGCGACCTCGGCCCAGCGCACGAAGGCCACCGCGAGCACGAGCGAGAGCGCGGAGGGCTCGTGCTCGATGGCACGCACGAGCGCGACGACGAGGATGGCGGGGAAGGTGTCGACGGTCTCGACGAGGCGCACGAGAGCGTCACGCGAGGTGCCGCCGCGGATGCCCGAGAGGCCGCCGAGGAGGACGCCGAGGAGCGCGCTCAGGAGGACGGCAACGAGCGAGAGACCGAGCGCGGTGCGCGCGCCGTAGACGAGGCGCGCGAAGAGGTCGCGGCCCTTCTCGTCGGTGCCGAGCGGGTGCACGCGGGACGAGGGCGCGAAGGGGCCCGCGGCACTCGACGCCTTGGGGCCGGATCGCACGAGGGGCCAGACGGCGAAGCTGTCCGCGTACGAGCGCGCGATTTCGTCCTGGGAGAGGTGCTCGTACCGCTCGGCGTGCACGATCGCCGGAAGGAGCTCGACGCCGCGCGGTCCTACGGCGAGGAGCGGCGCGGGCGCGGCGAGGATCTCGGCGAAGACGCCGACGAGCACGAGCAAGCCAAGCAGCGCAGCGCCGAGGCCCGCGCGGCGGCTGTGCGCGACGCGCCGGAGCACGATCCCGCGATGGCTCATGTGCGTGGCCTCTGGCGCAGGATGCTCTGCGCGAGCCGAGGATCGAGCGCGGTGTACACGAGGTCCGTCATGATGACCCCGAGCGTCGCGGTCGCGGCCGTGAAGATCGAGACGGCCATGAGCCAGCTCGTGTCGCGCGACTGCACGGCGACGATCGTGGCAGCGCCGAGGCCTTCGAGGCCGAAGACACGCTCGACGACGAACGCGCCGCCGAGGGCCATCGGGGCTTCGAGCGTGGCGAGCGTGACGACCGGGAGCAGCGCGCCCGGGAGCGCGTGGACCATGAGCGCACGCGCGCGGCTCGCCCCCCGCGCGAGCGAAGCCCGCACGTGATCTTGCGCGAACGCCGACGCGAGCCCCGCGCGCGCTTGACGTGCCGGCGCGGCCACGAGGCCGAGCGCGAGCACGACCGTGGGCAACAAGAGCCCGTGCCCGTCATAACCGCGCGCCGCGAGGATCGCGAAGAACGCCGTGGGGATCGCGTACAGCACGAGCACGATGGCCGCCGTGATCCCGTCGCGACGCCGCCCGCGCGACGCCGCCCCGACGAGACCGATCGGTACGGCCGCCGCGTATGCGAGCAGGATCGAGCCGAAAACAAGGGTCAGCGTGACGGGTGCGCGTCGGAAAATGCCGTCGAGCACGGGCACGCCGTCGATGCCCACGCCGAGCCGCCGCGTGATGGCGCCGAGCGCCCACTTGCCGTAGCGTGTTTCCAGCACGATGGCCGCGATCCGCGAGGGACCGTCGAGCGTGACGAAGTCGTTCTTGTAGACCATCCAGAACGAGCCCCACCGCTCGACGCAGGCGCGGGCCGTTTCGTGGTCGTCGCCGGGCGAGATGCGATCGTCGCGGCCCGTGACGTGCGCGGCGATGTCGACGAGGGCCCGGGCCCGCTCGAACGAGGCCGCGTCGGTCGGATGTTCGAGCGCGCCGAGCACGTCCTCCAGCACGAACGTGTCGAGCTCGCGCAACTCGGCCGCGCGCGAGGTGCTGCCGTAACGCGAGAGCCTGCGGACCGCGCTGCGCACGGAGGCGCGGCGGAACTCGATGCCGCGGTCGTCCCAGAACCGCGTCCAGAACGCGACCGCGCGCGCCGGATCCGCGAGCCGCTCCCCCGAAAAACCCATCCGCTCGCCCACGGGCGCGAGCGCGAGCGCGACCTCGGCGCGTGGCCCGGGCGCGAGCGAGTCGAGCGCGGGCAGCACATGCGGTAGTGCCGCGCCGCCGAGCCGCGCGAGCTCTTCCTGCCCACGCGCTTTCTTCGCGGCGTCGCCGTCGACGATCGCGCGCATCGCCTCGGCGGACTGCGTGCGGACGTCACGCGTTCCGAGGTTCACGAAGCGCGGCAGGTCGAGGAACCGCTCCCGGCGCAGGCGCGCCCGCTCGGAGGGCGACACGGCGAGCGCCGGATCGTCCGTCGGATCGGGGACGTACGAGAGAAACAGGAACGTGACGACCGAGACCGCGATCAGCGTCGGAAGAATGAACAGCAGCCTGCGGATCGCCAGCCTGAGCATCGTGACTACTTGAGGAGCGCCTCGACGAGATCGATCCGCATGCCGAACTTGTACGGTGAGGCCTTCACGACCTCCGTCTTCCGACCTGCGATCTTCTCCTCGCCCTCTTCGAGGTAGCCGCCCGAGTTCACCGCGATCACCTTGCCCTGGCCGCTCCAGATGGGGCTGCCGTTCGAGCCGCGTGTCGTCGCGGCGTCGTGCTGCACGAGCCAGGCGTCCTGGTATGCCGCGGGCCGGCCGGATGCGCCCGTGACGCGGCCGATGTGCGCGGCGAGGAAGGTCGCGGCGGGGTTCGTCGCGTCCATCAAGCGGCCGGGAAAGCCGATGAGGTACACGTCGTCGCCCGCGCCCGTCGCCGAAAGCTCTTGCTTCGTCGCGATCTCCAGCACGACGGCCGAGCGGCCGCGGATGGTCACGACACCGACGTCGGGTGTGATGCTCTCCTGATCGGTCGGGCGATAGCCGGGATGCGTGCGCATCTCGATCACGTCGAAGCGCGCCTGCCCGCGCCCCTCGTTCTCCAGCGCGACCACCGAGCCCTTCGCCTTCGCCTCCTGGATGCAGTGCGCGCTCGTCGCAAGCATCGAGGGCCTCACGGCGAACGCCGTGCAGAAGCCCTCGCCCTTCGAAGCGAGCATGAAGATGCCCTTCTTCGAGCGGTCGTAGAGGTTTCGGCCGAAGCTTGCGTTCGACGGGTGCAGGTTGCCGAGCCGCCCCTCGATCTCCTTGCGGCGCGGATCCTCGGGCGGCATCTGCGCGAGCTCCTCGCGCAGGCGCTGGATCTCGTCCTGCGAGCGCGTGCTCCAGAAGATGAGCCCGCCGAGCGCGAGCAGCGCGACGACGAGGAGCCCGCCGAGCGCGTACGCCGTTCTCCGCTGCGACGCCGTCGCCGCCGTGACCTTCTCCTCGACGATCGCGTTGAGCTCCGCCGTCCGCCCGAACTTCTGGCGCCCGCTCGCCGCGGCGACGGCCTGCGAGATCATCATCGCGATCGTCCGTTGCCCGACGCGCGCGCCCGCGGGCGGCGCCGGCTGCACGGCCTGCGCGATCTGCACGCGCGGCGCCGCGGCGACGTGCGCCATCTCCGGCATCGGCTGCGGCATCGGCTGCGGCATCGGCTGCGGCATCGGCATGGCCGGCATCGGCGGCATCGGCGGCGGCGCAGCGGCGGGCACGAGCTCGATCCGGATCCGCGGCCCCTTCGCGCCGAAGCTCACCTCCGTCCCCGGCGCGAGCGGGTACCGCTGCTGGATCCGCTGCCCGTTGGCGTACGTTCCGTTGCGGCTGCCGAGATCCACGACGTACCAGGCGCCGCCCTCGCGACGCAGCTCCGCGTGATGCCCGCTCGCCTCGCGGTCGTGGTTCGCGTCGAAGACGACGTCGTTGTCCGGCGAGCGACCGAGCCGCACGACGTCGCGTTCGAAGATCTGGAACGTCCCGGCTCTTTGCCCTGCGGTGTGCACGATCCGGAGGTTCACGGCGTGGGTACCCCGCGGACGAGATCGATCCGCATGCCGATGCGGTACGGAGAGGCTTGCACGATCGTCGTCTTCTGCCCGTCGATGGAGATGTTTTCCTCGTCGTCCACATGGGCCGCGTGAACGCCGATGACGTGGCCGTACTGGTTGAAGATGGGGCTACCGCTGTTGCCGCCGCGCGTGACCGCGTCGTGCAGGATCACCGTGGCCTTGTCACCCGATGTGGCCTGCTCGTCGAAGCCCATCAGCCGGCCGAGGTGCCCACTCAGGAACGTCGCCGACGGGCTCACCGGATCCATCACGCGCCCCGGAAATCCGAGCACGTACACGTCGTCGCCGGGCCCGAGCGCGCGGAGCTCCGTGTCGCTCGCCAGCGTGACGGCCACGGGCAGCGTCCCCTTCACGCGGAGCAGCGCCACGTCGGGCGTGTCCGCGCGCTTCGAGTTTGCGTTGTAGGTCGGGTGCGCGCGCTGCGCGACGACCTCGAGCTCGACCTTCCCGGCCGATTCGTTCTGCACGACGACGGGCTTTCCGCCGCGCGCTCCGCACGACGTGACGCAGTGGGCGTTCGTCACGAGCTGGGTCTTGTTGATCGCGAACGCGCTGCAGCACCCGCTGATGCGGCGGTTCTGCGTGTACGCGAGCACGTAGAGCGCGCCCTTGTTCTGCTCGTAGATCTCTCGCCCCGTGAGCACCTTCGTCGGCAACGTGCCCACGGGCGCGGTCGCTGGACGCGCGTCGAGCCCCGCCTCGGCCGTCAGGATCGCCGCCGCGCGCTGCGATCGGTACACGACGAAGGCCGCCACCACGAGGGCGACCAGCGTCACGGCCACGCCGAATGCGAGCAGCGCGTTCAGCCGCGCGCCTCGCCGCGTCGCCTCGGCGACCTTCGCCTCGATGATGCTTGTGCTCTTGTCGGGCCCGCTCGTGGCGCGCGCGACAGCGTTCTCGACGATGCGCTGCGCGGTCGCGACGTCCACACGACCGTCCGCGTCCATCGCCTCGCGCGGCACCTCGCTCGGCATCCCGCGAGTATATTTTTGGTGGCCGGGCTTCGCCAGCCGAACGCTAGAACATCGAGCGGTTGTAAACCGCTCGCTGTTCTAGCTCTTTTGTCCCGAGGGGGACGCCTCGCGTCCCCCTCTCGTCCGGGCAAAGCCCGGACGATTCACCCCCCGAGGGAAGCTCGCTTCGCGCGCTTCCGAGCACGTCGATGCTCTAGGGCTTGAGCAGGTAGTACCCGGCGATCGTGATACACGCGAGCGCACTCGCGATCATCATCACGATGAGCCACTGCGGCGCGCCGTCGGTCGGGATGTGGATGGGATCGTCCGAGCCGTGGGAACGCGGCCCGTACGAAGATGGACCCTCTCCGTCCTTCGAGGGCTCTTCCCGCCGCTCCGAGTCGCTCTCCCGGCGGTGCCCCTCGGACGAGGACGACGAGGGCAGCGGCGTGAGCGGCACCGAGATCTTCGGCTGATCGAGCTCCTTGACACGGCGGCTCGGATCGGGGGCGTTGAGCGAGCTCGGCGGCATCGGCTCGGGGAGCTGGTACTTGCGGTAGCGCAGCCCCGAGATGTCCTCCTCCGTCGGCTCGGGCAGCGCCTCGCCCTCGAACTTCGACACGACGACGGTGATGTTGTCGTGACCGCCCGCTTGATTCGCGCGATCGGTCAGGGTCTTACAGACCTCGAGCGGATCATCGATCGTGCGCAGGACCTCGCGGATCTCCTCGTTGCGCACCATGCCCGAGAGACCGTCGGAGCAGAGCAGCAGCGTGTCGCCGCGCTTGAGCTCGACGAACGTGAGGTCCACCTGCACGCTGTCCGAGGTGCCGAGCGCCTGCAGGATGATGTTGTTGTGCTCGAAGGTTTCGGCCTCCTCCTCGGTGAGCTGACCGGCCTCGATGAGCTGGTTGACGAGCGACTGATCCCGCGTGACCTGCACGAGCCTGTCGCCGCGAAGGATGTACGCGCGGCTGTCGCCGACCTGGCCGATGAAGAGGTGATCGTCGACGAGCGCCGCCACGGTGGACGTCGTGCCCATGCCGCGCCGGGTGCGATCGAGCTTCGCCTCGCTGAAGATGCGCAGGCCCGCGGACTCGATCGAGTGCACGAGCCTCGCCGCGATCTCGTCGTGATCCTTCGGCGGCTCGCCCGAGATCATCTTTTGGAAGATGATGTCGACCGCGAGCTGACTCGCGACCTCGCCGGCGGCCGCGCCGCCCATGCCGTCGCAGACGCCGAGGAGCACGCCGCGCTCGCCGACGATCTGGTTCCGGTCGGTCTCCATCAAGCCGCGGCTCGCCTTCGTCAGGTCCGCGACGATGAAGTTGTCCTCGTTGTGCTCGCGTACCTGGCCCACGTCCGTGCGGCCGAACAAGCGAAGCTTGATCGGAGCGGACTTCTTCAGCTTCCGCTCGCCGGGTAGACCTTCGGCGCTGTCCGCGGGGCGGTTCGAGTCGGGCTGCGTCTCTCGGGAGGCTTGTTCGCTCATGGGCTCACTACGAGAGGTCCACCCGGAACAGGTGCTGGCCGATGCGTAGGTAGTCGCCGTTGTCGAGGGTGACGTCCGAGCGGATCGCGACGTAGGTGCCGTTCGAAGAGTCCAGATCCGTGATCGTGAACTCGCCGCTCATCGAGCTCCTACGAAGGACGGCGTGCCGTCTCGACAGGAACGGATCTGCCGTAAAAACGATGTCTCCCACCTCTCGCCCGATCACCGTTTCGTCCCGGAACAGATGGTACACGTCGCGGGTCACCCCCTCGACCGTCCGCTGACAGAGCCGTGCGCGTCGCGGGGTCGAGGGAGACCCGAACAACAGGGTCCCATGCTGGGTTGCATGCCCGAGCCCTCGCTCCGCGTCGTTCACGGTTTCGAACTGTAACACTTCGAGGCCCAGGAGGAGCAAGTCGCCGTCTTTCAGCGCGTGCGGTTCCCGGATGCGCCGGTAGACCCCGTTCGTGGAATGAAGATTCCGGAGGATCCAGTGACCACCCTGGGGCAGGAGGCGCGCATGCCGCGGGGAGACGTACAGATCGTCCGGCAGAAGGATGTCTCCCTCGGTCCGGCCCACGTCGACCTGGCGGTCCACGAGCGGAAACGACTTGCCTTCGCTGCCATCCTCCACGATCACGACGAGCCGGCCGGTCTGGACGCGACCACTCGGCGTCACCGAAGGCGAGGCCGGCGCGGGCGCCACGAAGGTGGACACGAGCCGCTCGTCCCTGCGGCCCGCGGTCACGGGCTCGGTGAACGTGGGCTCGGCCTCCGCACGGGCGGCCTTCTCCCCCTCGTCGAGCGGCGCGCCGCAATACTTGCAGAAGCGCATGCCCTCCGCGGAATGACCGTGGCAGCGAGCACAACGGACGAGCCGCGGAGGGCCGGTCCGGGTCGTCGCAATGCCCACGACGGGCGCGCCGATGATCTTGTCGCCCGCATCGTCGGGGCTCGTGGCCGGCGCGCTCTCCGCGCTCGGCGCGACGACCGAACGGGGAAGCGTAGGCCGGGCCGCGGGGGCCTCCGTGATCGGCGTGGGCGCGGGAGGCTGCGTGGGAGCAGCCGCGGGCAGCGACGGAGACGGCTCCGGCGGCGCGGCCACGGGCGCGGCGAAAAACTCGGGCTCGGGCTCGGACTCCGGCGCGCGACGTACGACGGCTGCTTCGCTCGAAGCGGTCGAGGCGGGACGCCCGAGCGACGCGCCGCACGTCACGCAGAAGCGATAGCCGGGCGGATTCGACGAGCGACAGCTCGGGCACGTCGTGATCGCCTCGGCGCCGAACGAGACGGTGAACTGAAGCGCGGGCGCTTCGGGCCTGGAGCGCGGCGCCGAGGGCTTCGGAGACGAAGCCGAGCCGCCGGACGTCGGGCTACCGGACGTCGGGCTGCCGGACGTCGGGCTGCCGGACGTCGGACTGCCGGATGTCGGACTGCCGGATGTCGGGTTCGCTGAGGGAGCGGGGTTCGAGGCGATCGCGGGGGCGGAGTTCGGCGTGTCGTCCGTGCTGCGGACCTCGGCGACGGCAGCGCGCTCGACGCGCTCGATGCCGTGGGGCGGCGTGGGCGGGACGCCGCGCCCCTGGGTCCGGAGGCGCCTGCCGCAATCCAGGCAAAACGTCAGGTTGCCCTCGTTATCACGACCGCAGACGTCGCAGATCACAGCCGCGAGAGGACCGCGGAGGCGCTTTCGAGTCAAGTGCCCGAGCGCAAGCTCGACACGAAAACCGCGCCCCGCGGCCCGCTCGAGCTACCTGCGCCCGATCTCGCTGCGGAGCTCGAACTGGAATTCGGCCCCCAGAAAGTGCGCCACGCCCGTGGCACGGACTGCTCCCGCCGTATCGGTCCATCCAGCGATGAGCATCGGTCGATAGACCAGACCGAAGCCGAGGATCGCCACCCGGGAAAGCTCGATTTCGACGCCGAGGCCCCCGAAGAGCAGCCCGCCGCCCGTCTCGACGCCCCACTCGTTCCCGTATGCGAGCGCCCCGATCCCCCAGGAAGCGTAGGGCGCGGCGCGCGTCCCCAAGTCCGGCAGGTAGCGCATCTCGAAGCGGAGCTGCTGGAAGATCCCGAGCCGATAGAGATTGCTCGAGTCCATCTTCGCGAACTGGTAGGCGCCGCCGATGTACCAGGGCCCGGCGGATCGATATCCGCCGCGGATCGCGAGCCCCCCGGCTCCGCCCAGGATACACGGCGCGGCCTTTCCACCTTCGGGTGCGCAGACCGCGCCGGCGTCGAGGTTCGTCTCGGCCACGATCGCCACGCCGTACTGGAAGTACTCGACGTGGAGCGGCGGTGGACGGACGCCCCCGAGGACGCGCAAAGGCTCGTTTGCCGGAGGCAGCGAGGCGCTCGGCTCACCACGCGCCGTTCCGGAGGCGGCGAGCAGAGAGGCGCAGAGGAGCAGACCGAAGGGCCGTTGCGCGCTCACCGGCGCTCACGCTACGCGCGTGCGCGGGAGCCCGCAACCCGCCGCGCGCGCCGGGGCGCCCGGCGGGGGCGGGACCTCTCGACCCCTACCCTTTCCGCTCCGGGCAAGGCCGAGGAAGGCGCGACCCGACGCGACGGGCGGGGGGCACCTGGTCATGCCGGACTCCGGGACTCTCGCCTTGACGCGGCGCGCGCCTGCGCCAACGTCTCGGAAACCTTTTCGCCGATCATCGGCGCGCTTGACGTCGCCATGGTTGGTCGCCTAAACGGAGCCACGCTCATGGAGATCCACCTCGACAAGCGTGCGGTTAAGCAGATCCGCCTCTCCGCTGCGGACGCGATCGACGAAGGCGATACGGAGGCCCTGCGCGAGGACGTCCTCGAGGCGTTCAGCGAGGAGCAGGTCGAAGAGATCGAGCGTCGGCTCGACAGCGGTGATTTCTTCGAATTCTTGACCGACGTCCTCGACGAGTGGAGCGGCGACGACGTCGACGAGCTCTTCGAGCTCCTCGAAACGCAGCTCGGCGAGATGGGCATCGATCTCAAGTACGAGCAGCGTGAAGAAGAGGACGAGGAGGAGGTCGAGGACGACGACGTCGACGACGACGACGACGACCTCGACGACGACGAAGACGAGGAGCTCGAGGAAGAGGACGACGAGGAGGACTGACGCTCGCCGTCAGTTTTCCCCGGGATCCGCCGGCGCCTCGTCCTTCTGTCCGCTCGCCTCTCGCTCGATGTAGCCCGCGCACGGCTTTTCGTTCGGCGCGGGCCTGATCTCGTCGCAGACGAGGTGCGCGCAGCGCGCGTATCGCGAGTCGGAAAAGTCCTTGCGCAAGCGTTCGGCGAGGTCGCAAGCCTCGCCTGCGTCGCCGTCCTCGCGCGCGAGGCGTGCCTCGGCCCAGAGCGCGTCGTCGCGCAGGACGGACGTCGGATGATCGGCGTAGACCTTGTGCAGCTCGCGGCGCGCGGCGCGATGATCGTGCAGTCGATCGCGGTAGAGCTCCGCCACGCGCATCTGCGCCGGTGAATACCGCGGACGTTCGTAGCTGCCCGTGAGGTGCGAGGACTCGCGCACCGCGAGCAGCGTGCGCAGATGATCGATCGCCGCCTCGTAGCGCCCGAGCTTCTCTTCGATCAGCGACGCGTGCCAGAGCGCGTCGTCCGTCAGCGTCCCGAACGGGTACGGATGCGCTTGCGAGAGCGCGACGAGCGTATCGCGGGCCTCCGCGAGGCGCCCGAGCCGTTCGAGCGCGAGCGCCGTTTCGTAGTCGACGTTCTCTTCGAGGTCCGTGTTCCGGAGGATCCGCGCCGGGCCTTTTGCCCACGCGAGCACCGCCTCGTCGCCGCCGCGCTCGCGCTCGTGCTCCACGAGTCGCTTCACCGCTCTCCGTGCGAGGCCGTTCTTCGTGTGCTTCGCCGTCGCGTCGAAGAGCATCGCGTATCCGCGCTCCGCGTCGCCGTGCTCGATCTCGAGATCGGCGAGCTCGAAGGCGGCGCGGCCTGCGCGTGGCCCATCCGGTGAAGTCTCGGCGAGCTTCTGGAGCGCGACCTTCGCCTCGGCGTGCGCGCCGCGCCGCTCGTGCATGCGCGCCACGAGGAAGAGAGCCTCGTCGCGATCCTTCACGCGCTCGGCGACACGCGCGGCTTCCTCGTAGCTCTTCGCGGCGTCCTCGTAGCGCCCCGCGTGATGCGCCCTCTGCCCTGCGGCGAACGAGCGCTCGTACGCGTCGCCGAGGCTCGGCCCGCACCCCACGAGCCACCACGCGAGGACAAACCCGAAGGCGCGCCGCGCGCTCACGTCGGCGTCGCCTTTCGCGTGACGACCTCGCGCGTTGCATCCGCGAGCGCAGCGGCGGCCTCGGAGACACGCGCGGCCGGCAGATCGAGGTGCGTCACCACGCGCACGCGCCGCGCGCCCGATGCGCCGACGAGCACACCACGCGCGCGCGCAGCCGCCACGAGCTCGTCGGCCGCCACGGGCAGATCGATCTGCACGATGTTCGTCTCCACCTCGCGCACGGACGCCCCGGACACCTCGCGGATCGCAGCGCCGATCACGCGTGCAGCGGCATGATCCTCCGCGAGCCGCGCGCGGTGATGTTCGAGCGCGTAAAGCGCGCCCGCGGCGAGCACACCGGCCTGCCGCATGCCGCCGCCGAGCATCTTCCGGAACCTACGCGCGCGTACGATCGTCTGCGCGTCGCCGCAGAGCGCCGATCCCACCGGCGCGCCGAGACCTTTTGAGAAGCAAACACTCACCGTGTCGAACGGTGCACACAGCTCCGCGACCGAGAGCCCCGACGTGACCGACGCGTTCCACACGCGCGCCCCGTCGAGGTGCATCGCGAGCCCGTGTGCCCGCGCGACCTCCGCGATCGCGAGCACGTCGTGTTGCGGAAACACCCGACCGCCTGCTCGGTTGTGCGTGTTCTCCAGCGCGACCACGCGCGGCCGCGGGTGGTAGTCGTACGGCGGCTTGATGACCTCTTTCAGCTCGTCCGGCTTGAACAGACCGCCGCGCCCGGCGATCTCGAACTGCACACCGGACCAAGCCGCGCCTGCACCCGACTCGTAGAACGCGCAGTGCGCGCCTTCGCCGATGATCACCTCGTCGCCGCGCTGCGTGTGGCAGAGCAGGGCGATCTGATTGCTCATCGTCCCGCTCGGCACGAACAGCGCCGCCGCCTTGCCGGTGATCTCGGCCGTGTACGTCTCGAGGCGCGCGATCGTCGGGTCTTCCCCGTACACGTCGTCGCCCACCTCGGCCCGGGCCATGGCCTCCCGCATCGCGGCCGTGGGCCGCGTCACGGTATCCGAGCGCAGATCGATCATGCCCCTACTTCACCCGGAATAGCGCGCATGGCAACGCCTTGTTCGTGGGCGGCAGCGCGTTACGGGCAGACGCCGCGCAAGCGAACTAGCAGAAGAAGCACTTGTCGCGCTGAGGCGGCTCGGGGTCGAAACGCACGCGGCCGCAGGTGTCGCAAATGCACAGGTTTTGCGCGTAAAACTCCCGCTGGCCCAGAATGTCGGAGACGAACAGGCTCATCACGATGTCGCTCAGGATGTCGTGGCTGCGCGGGCGCGGCACCCATTGCATCGAATCGCCCACGACGACCCGACGGACCCGACCCGCGAAGATCGCGGCCGAAAGGAAGCGGTCGTCGACCGGCGACTGGAGCAGCCCGCGCAGGTACCCGACCACGCGCGCGCGCGTGCGGACCAGGATCGCGGCCGTCTCGTCCGTCGGCGGGATCTCGGGCAGGAACGCGCTGCAGTGCTTGTCGGCGGGCAAGGCGCCGAAAAGCGGCTCCTGGATGCGCCAGGGACGGGCCATGTAACCCGTGTGCACGAGGTTCCGGTCGATCCACGAGCGCAGCTCTTCCCGGCACATCCGTCGCGAGGCGACGCCCTCGAGGAACGACAGCGCCGCGGCGAGCCCTTCGCTCGGCGGCGGCAACGGCTCGGGGAGGACCACGCGACGGATGCCGCTGCCCCGGTTCGACGAGACGGGCGCCGCGTCGTTCGTGCCTTCGCTCTTCGTGGCGAGAACGTTCCTGCTGGGCGAGGACCGCGTCGACATGTTCAGGATTCGGAGCAATCGCCGGACCAGACGCCGGGGCTCCGCCATGTACGCCTGACGCTCGACCCGGACGAATGACGACAGTCTGGACGGTCGGGAATCGGCACCGGGCGAGCAGCTCTTGCCATGCGACCGTCGCCGATTGCATTTCCCGGATCGCGCAGGTCGGATCGGTGTGCGGCGCGGATACGGTAGAGCCAGTGAGCAGTCGCAGTTCCCGTCGCGGAAAGAGCCACCCTCTGGCCGACTCCATTCTTTTCAGATTCTACCGGCTGCACCTGATTCGCATTACGATACCGCAGAGAATCGACGCGCCTCCGGTGTCAACCTTATGCCGCTGCGATGAGCAGGAAATCGGGGCCCCCGGAGACCGTGAGCAAAATCACTGCCACTCGAAATTCGCGCGCGGATCGCGGACATCGAGACATGGAACCGCCGCGTCCCGCTGCGCGTATGCGAGGGACTCCGACCTCCTTTCGCCATGGACGTGCTCCGCTTGCGAGCGAATTTCGCACGGAGGACGCCCCAGGCTCGACGTTCTGGTCGGAACGGAGAGAGTGCTTTACATGACCAAACATGGCCTTGTTTTCCTGGGTGCTTTGCTGGCCTCCACCTCGCTCATCGCGGCCACGGGTTGCGGCGATGAGAACAGCGGCGGCTCCGGCGGTACGGGCGGCTCCGGTGCGGCCGGCGGTACGGGCGGCGCGGGCGGTACGGGCGGCGCGGGCGGCGCGGGTGGCGGCGCGAGCGCGGTCGACTGCGACAAATATTGCACGGACATCGCGACGAACTGCGCGGGCGAATACCAGCAGTATGCCGACAAGGCGAGCTGCATGGGCAGCTGCGCGGGCTTCCCGGCCGACGGCAAGGACAACGACGCGGCCGGCAACACGATGCAGTGTCGCGTTTATCACACGAGCGCGGCGACGGGTGATCCGGCGAAGCACTGCCCGCACGGCGGCCCGAGCGGCGGCGCGATGTGCGGCTCGCTTTGCGAGGCGTTCTGCTCGCTCGCCGTGAAGACCTGCCCGACCGAGTGGCCGCAGGAGGGCGAATGCATGACGTCGTGCATGGCGTGGACGGCCGCGGGCATGCCGTACAACGCGGCGAACTTCACGGGCGGCAATACGACCGAGTGCCGCCTCTATCACCTCTCGGTGGCGGCGACCGACGCGGATGCGGCGGATGAGCATTGCAAGCACACGATCGCGATGTCCGAGCCCTGCAAGTGAGCAAGTGAGATAGACGGCCCTCGCACCCGGGCGAGCGGGGTGCGTGGCGTGTTTCCCCCGAGAAAGCCACCCCCCGACGCCCGCCCGGTTGCGCTATTCTCCCGCAATGCCTCTTCTTTCTCGTCGACTCGCGCCGCTCGCCTTGCTCTCGTTCCTCGCCGCCCTCGGCCCCGCGTGCACCGCGGAGCTCGAAGAAGGCTGTCTCGGCGGGCAATGTGTCCCGCCTGGCAGCCCTCCGATCCCTCCCCTCCCGACGAGCGACGGGGGCGGCGGCGCGGGCGGCGGCGGGGGCGGCGACGCCGGCCCGACCTGCGAGGACACGCCGGCCACCGGCGATTTCCCCTGCGACGTCTTCACTGTCCTCCAAACGCACTGCCACGGCTGCCACCAATCGCCGCCGCTCAACAACGCGCCTTACTCGCTGCTCACGTACGAGGACACCCGCCTGCCCCATGGCATGACCACGAAGCCCCGCTTCGTGCGTATGGCCGAGGTCGTTGAGAGCGGCTTCATGCCCCTCATGGCCACGCTCCCCGAAGCGGACAAACAAATCCTGCTCGACTGGCTCTCCACCTGCGGCCTGCCCGCCGAGGGAATGGGCTGCGAATGACGGCGGCCGCCGTCCGTCCGCTCGGCACTGCTTGACGCAGCTCGCGCGCCTTTGACGCGGCGAGCCGATGCATTTCCCCGACTTCTGTCCGGGCCTCCTCGTGCCACAATCCGCCGCATGCAAGCGCCCGCGGCACCGGATACGGCCACGTCCCCGCGCACCGTCACGCTCACGATCGACGGACAGAGCGTCACCGTCCCCGAGGGCACCACGATCTGGGAAGCGGCGAAGGCCCTCGGCATCGACATCCCGGTCCTCTGCCACGACGAGCGCCTCCGCCCCGTCGGCGTCTGTCGTCTTTGCGTCGTCGACGTCGGCGGCCGGACGCTCGCGGCTTCGTGCGTACGGCCTTGCGAGCCGAACATGAAAGTCGCGACGGCGTCACCGCGCGTCGAACGCCAGCGCAAGGTCCTCGTCGAGCTGCTCATGAGCGACCAGCCCGAGGTTTGCCCCAAGGAGAGCACCACCGGGGGAAATGAGCTTTACGCGCTCGCCCGCCGCTACGGCGTGGATGGCAGCCGCTTGCCCCACGGCCATGCCCGCGGCGAGGACAAATCCTCGAAGGTCATTTCCGTCCACCACGACGCCTGCATCCTCTGCGATCGATGCGTCCGCGGCTGCGACGAGATCCAGCACAACGACGTCATCGGCCGGACGGGCAAGGGGTATGGTGCGCGGATCGGTTTCGACCTCGATCGCCCGATGGGCGAGAGCACGTGCGTCTCGTGCGGGGAATGTATGGCGGTGTGTCCCACGGGCGCGCTCGTCAACAAGCCCGTGAGCGCCCCGCTCGCGCCGCGCGTGCATTTGAAGCAGGTCGACAGCGTTTGTCCCTATTGCGGCGTGGGCTGCGCGCTCACGTACAACGTCGACGAGGAGGCGAACCGCATCGTGTACGTCGACGGCCGCGACGGCGAGGCGAACCACGAGCGGCTCTGCGTGAAGGGTCGGTATGGCTACGATTACGCCATGCACCCGCAGCGGCTCCAGAAGCCGCTCATCCGCGTGCGGTATCCGAAAGGCTCGCTCTCGGATGCGTCGCCCAACGCACAGGAAGCGCGCGGCGGGCGCCGAAAAGGGCACCTCGTGCGGTACGAGGACGTCCTGCCTGCCTTCCGCGAGGCGAGCTGGGACGAAGCGCTCGACCTCGTGGCGACCCGCCTCCGCGAGGCGCGGGATACGCATGGCCCCGCGGCGATGGCCGGCTTCGGCTCGGCGAAATGCTCGATCGAGGAGGCGTACGTCTTCCAGAAGCTCGTGCGCGCCGTCTTCGGCACGAACAACGTCGACCATTGCACCCGCCTCTGCCATGCGTCGAGCGTGGCCGCGTTGCTCGAGACGATCGGCTCGGGCGCCGTCACGAACACGTTCGCCGGCATCGCCGAGGCCGACGTCGCGCTGCTCGCGGGCACGAACACCACGGCGAACCACCCGGTCGCCTCGTCCTTCTTCAAGCAGGCCGCGGCCCGCGGCACGAAGCTCATCGTCGTCGACCCGCGCCGCCCCGACGTCGCGCAATACGCCTGGCGTTACGCCCGCATTCGCAACGGCACCGACGTCGCATTCTACAATGGCCTCCTCCACGTCCTCCTCGCCGAAGGCCTGTACCGCGCCGATTACGTCGAAAACCACACGACCGGCTTCGAGGCCCTGAAGGAAACCGTGGCGCGTTACAGCCCCGAGGTCGCGAGCGAGATCTGCGGCGTCGCGCCGGATCTCATCCGCGAGATCGCGCGGGCGTACGGCTCTGCGCGGGCGGCGATTACGTTCTGGGGCATGGGCATCTCGCAGCACACGCACGGCACGGACAACGCGCGTTGCCTCATCTCGCTTTGCCTCGTCACGGGCAACGTCGGCCGGCCCGGCACGGGCCTGCACCCCTTGCGCGGGCAAAACAACGTCCAGGGCGCGAGCGACGCCGGCCTCATCCCCATGATGTACCCCGATTACCAGCGCGTCGCCGACCCGGCCATCCGCGCCAAATTCGAAAGCGCCTGGGGCGTCCCGCTCGATCCGAAACCGGGCCTCACGGTCACCGAAATCACGACCGCCGCGCTCGAAGACAAGCTCAAGGCCCTCTATTGCATGGGCGAAAACCCGTTCCTCTCGGATCCCAACGTCAACAAGGTCAAAAAAGCCCTCGCGAAGCTCGATTTCCTCGTCGTGCAGGACATCTTCCTCACCGAGACGGCCGAGTTCGCCGACGTGATCCTCCCGGCCACGAGTTACCTCGAAAAACTCGGGACGTACACGAACACCGATCGCCGCGTCCAGATCGGCCGCCCCGCCCTGAAACCGCCGGGCGACGCGCGGCTCGATTGGCAGATCGTCTGCGAGATCTCGAACCGCATGGGTTATCCCATGCCCTATACGAAGGCCTCCGACATCTTCGACGAGTTCACCTCGCTCACGGACGCCTACCAGAACCTCGATTACGACATCCTCGGCAAGGCCGGCCGCCTCTGGCCCGCACCGGATCGTGCGGCCAAGGACGGCGTCCAGATCCTCTTCGACGACGGCTTCCCAACCCCCGACGGCCGCGGAAAGCTCGTGCCCTGCGAATACACGCCGGCCCGCGAGACGCCCGACGCCGAGTATCCGTTCGTCCTCAACACGGGCCGCCTGCTCGAACACTGGCACACGGGCACCATGACCCGGCGCTCCTACGCCCTCGACGCCATCGCCCCCGAAGCCTTCGTCGAGGTGCACCCCGAGGACCTCGCCCGCCTCGGGGTTCGTCCGGGCGAACGCGTCCGTGTCACCTCGCGCCGCGGCTCGATCGAACTCGTCGCGCGATCGAGCACGAAGGTCGGCGTCGGCAGCGTCTTCATCGCGTTCCATTTCCGCGAGGCCGCCGCCAACGTGCTCACGATCGACGCGATCGATCCGTTCGGAAAGATCCCCGAATTCAAGTTCTGCGCGGTCCGCCTCTCGCGCCCCTCCGGCGACGCGGCGGAGGCCTTGCCACCCACGGGGCTGCCTGCCTGAGCATTGGTCTCTTCTTGGGCTGGGGCCGCCGCGCCGGGGCGCTGCCCCGGACCCCGCGGGGGCTGTTCGCCCCTCGACCCGAACCAGGGCAAGCCCTGGACTCGGGTTGGAAGAACCGCGCGATGCGCGGTTCTTCCACAGGCCGGTGGCAAGACTGTCGAGGTGCGTCTCACGCACGGACCGTGATGCCAGCGTCGCTGTCTTGGTCTTGCCTTGGCCTGTTCGATGAACTGCGCATCGCGCAGTTCATCGACCCCGGGTCCAGCGCTTGCGCAGGCCCCGGGTCCAGGGGCGGATAGCCCCTGGTGGGGCCTGGGGCAACGCCCCAGCGAAGCGGCTTTGAGATGAGACCACATGAGCTGACGCGTCAGCGGTCCCGTTGACGTCACCCGCGCGGGATTGACGCGTCAGCCGCCCTCCACGGCCAAACCCGCTCGAGCTTTTACCCCCTATTTCCGCTTCCCGAGCGTTGGCCCGGTTCCTGCCAATGCTGCCTCCGACAACGGGAGGCACACGATGAATCCTGCGCATACCTTGGGCAAAGCGATGATGACGACGGGCCGATGGACGGCTGCGGGGCTCTGTTTGGCCTGCCTCGCGCCGGCGATGGGTTGCGCGCCCGTGGACGAGATGGTCGTCGAAGAGTGGGAGGAGGTCGAGGTGAGCGGCGGCTCCGACGTGGTGGGCGAAGAGGAGAACGTCGCCGAGGCGACGGAGGCGCTCACCTCGCTGGGTTTCTCGACGTTCGTCGGAGGAACGGGAGAAGACTGGCGCACCAAGCCGGCGGTTGACCCGGCGGGGAACGTGTACGTGGCGGGTCAGAATAACCAGGATATCTTCGTAGCCAAATACAGCGCCAGCGGCGTGCCCTTGTGGACGGCGACCTTCGGCGGCGAGGGCTGGGAGGATGTCCGGGATGTCGCGGTGGACAAAGCGGGATGCGTGTACGTGCTCGCGAAGACCGATTCGTACGGCCCGACGCAGACGATCCTCGTCGCGAAGCTCAATGCCGCGGGCAATGCGCTCGCCTACTACAGCCGGTTCGGCGGTAGCGGTGATGACCAGCCGAACGGAATCGCCGTGGATTCCGCGGGAAATGCTTACGTGACGGGCGAGACGCGTTCGGTCGATTTCCCCGTGACGCCAGGGGCAATGCAGCAAGCACACCACGGGGACTCGGATGCATTCGTCACGAAGCTGAATGCGTCGGGCTCGAGCCTCGTGTACTCGACGTACCTCGGAGGGAGCGGCTCCGACGCCGCCATGGACATCGCCGTCGATGCGGCCGGTTATGCCTACGTCGTCGGGAGCACGACCCCTCTACCGAACGTCGCCGGCCTCCCCTTCCCGACGACGCCCGGCGCATATCAGAGGAACCCCGGTGACCCCTGGTGGGGTTATGATGTTTTCGTCACCGAGCTGATCCCGAACGGGTCGGCGCCTTATTATTCGACCCTGATCGGAGGCAGCTACGGCGACTCCGGGGTCGGAATCGCGGTGGACAGCGCTTACAATGCGTACGTGGTTGGAACGTCGTGGTCCACCAACTTCCCCACGACGCCGGGCGCGTTCCGCAGCGCCAAGAGCGGACCTGCCCATGAAATAGACGTATTCGTGACGAAGGTCAACGAGCCTGGCAGCGCCCTTTTGTACTCCACCTGGGTGGGGAGCGGCGAGACCGGGTACGACTTCCCCAGCATCGCCGTGAGCAGCAGCGGAAAGGCGTACGTCACGGGGGTGGCGGAATCGACCAGCTTCCCAGTGACGGCGAATGCGCTTCAGACGTCTCACCACGGCACCTTCGACGGATTCTTGATGGAGCTGAATACTTCGGGATCGGCGGCGGCGTACGCGACGTATCTGGGCGGGAGCGGCATCGATTATCTGTTCGGCATCGCCGTCGATGGTCATGGAAACGCCTTCGTGGCTGGTCACACGACCTCCACGGATTTCCCCGTCTATAACGCCGCGCAGCCGAGCTACTCCGGCTACGGGTACGGCGTTCTCACGAAGTTCCTGGGCCCCTGACGCTCCAACGATGTAGCAGACGCGCCTGGAGCATCGAACCGGTCGATGCTCTACGCCGCGGAGACACGCTCGGGGGGCCGGGCGGGACCACAGAGCTCCGCGAGGAGCCGATCCAGCGTTTTGAGGTCCAGCGGCTTCGCGAGATGCCGATCGAAGCCCGCCGCGCGCGAGCGCTTCCGATCCTCGGGCGAGGCGTACCCCGTGAGCGCGATGAGGATCCTGTCCCGGTGCGCAGAATCCGCCCGGAGCGCCCGCGCGACCTCGTAGCCATTCATCCCGGGCAAACCGAGATCACACAAAATCACCTCGGGATCGAAAATCCGCGCCTTCGCGATTCCCTCGGAGCCGGAGTGGGCGACCTCCACCCGCACGTTGCGCTGCCCGAGCGCGAGCGCCTCGGCCAGGCTCGCGGCGGCGTCGTGGTTGTCCTCGATGACCAGGATGCGGCTGCAGCGGTGCGGCTCGCGGCTCACGCTCGCCGCGCCGTTCGAGGCCACAGGCTCCCCCACGGGCAGCTCGATCGTGAACGTGGCGCCCCGGCCCGGGCCGTCGCTCTCGGCGCGCACGTCACCGCCGTGCAGCTCCACCAGGCCCTTGACCAGCGAGAGGCCGAGGCCGAGCCCCCCGCGGCTCCGCGTGATCGTCCGGTCGGCCTGCGTGAACGCATCGAACAGCTTCGGCAACATCTCCGCCGCAATGCCGGCGCCGTTGTCGCTCACGGAAATGCACGCCCGCGCCGGCTCCGCGCGCGAGACCGTGACGTGCACCCGCCCGCCGCGATCCGTGAACTTGGCCGCATTGTGCAGCAAATTGCCGACGACCTGCGCGAGCCGCGTCCCGTCGCCGTTCACCCAGACGGGCCGGACCGGCACTTCCACGCCGAGCGTCACCCCGCCCTGTTCGAAGACCGAGCGGTGATCCTCGGCGGCGCGATAGACGAGCTCGCAGAGCTCGATCGGCCCGTGCTGGAGGAGGATTTTACCGCGTGAGATCCGCGTCACGTCGAGCAGATCGTCGATGAGCCGCGTCATGTGGACGATCTGCCGCTCGATCACGCGCTCGGCGCGCTTCGCCTGCTCGCTCCCCGGCGCCGCGCGGCCGAGCACGTAGAGGCTGTTGCGGACCGGAGCCAATGGGTTTCTGAGCTCGTGGGAAAGCATGGCCAGAAACTCGTCTTTGCGACGATCGGCCTCCCGCAGCGCCTCGGCGAGAGCGCGATGGCGCTCCTCGCTCTCGTGGAGCGCCGCGAGCGACGCCCGAGCCGCCGCGGCGGCCCGCTCGGCCTCCAGCCTGGAGCGCTCGGCGAGCAGACGCTCGGCCTGCGCACGTTGCCGCAACCTGCGCTCCGAGCCCATGACGAGAATCACGACCACGCCGGTCACGAAAAACACGACGAGCCTGGATAGGTATGTGAATACGAAATCCGAATGGGCGTTCCCCGACGCCATCGCGAACGAGAGGAATCCGAAGCCGACCGCGGAGACGGCGAGCGAAACGAGGCTCGGAAGAAACCCCACGACGAGCGCGAGCAGCGCGAGGATCCCGATCGGCCCGAAGAGGAACAGGCCGCCGAGCGGCCGGATCAGCATTGCGCTGATCGCGACCGAGACCATGGCTGTGGAGACCGCGAGCAACCACGGCCAGATCACGGCGAACGTGGATCGCGCGGGGGGCGCTTCGGGGGTGATGATTTCCTGCATTGAGCGAATGGATAACGATTGGGGTGCTGCAACGTAACATACGAGCGAGGCCACGCCAGGCGAGGACGTCCCTGTCATGCCCTGAAAAACCATGGACGGATGAGCCCGCTCGCGGCGGCTGATATCGCTCGCTTCGTGCGGGGCGACAAAAAGCAAGAGGCCCCGATCGTTCGATCGGAGCCCCTCGGTCGCAGCGGCTCATAAGCCGAGTTCTGTCTCGCTCCGGGGTCACCCCCGAGAGCGTCGGCGATCATTCCTCTAGGGCACGCATTGCTACGTGCCTCCAGCAGCCAACCCGGAGGCATCGGACGGGCCGTCCTCTCGGGACCTTGCGGTCCCATCGCCTCCCTACACGGCCTTGCACCGGGTGGGGTTTGCCTAGCCACCTCCGTTACCGGAGGTGCGGTGGGCTCTTACCCCACCGTTTCACCCTTACCGACTGGACGAGCACCACGAGGGCACCTTCGAGCCGGCGGTTTCTCTCTGTTGCACTCTCCTCGAGGTCACCCTCACCGGGCGTTACCCGGCACCCTGCCCTGCGGAGCTCGGACTTTCCTCCCGCGGAAACCCGCCGGCGATCACCTGCTCCGCTGCGACACGGCGAAGATAACGCCCCCCGATCCGGAAGTCGAGATGTCGTCAGAGCGTCACGTACGGCCGCAGCGCGTCGCACGTCGCCGTGGCGGGCGGCGCAGGCCAGCGCTCCCGCAGCGCTTTACAGAAGCGGGACGCGAGCTCGGTCTCCTGCACGGCGCCCGCGTGCAGGTTGTCCCAGAACTCTTGAAACTCGGAGGTCGCGCCCTCGTCGGGGCTCTGCAGCAGCGTCGCGATCCACCGCAGCTCGCTCACACTCTCGTCCGCGATGCGCTCGCCCAGGGCGCGCTCCTCGGCGCTCGGCTCCTTGTGACGGCTGAAGGGGCTGCGCACGCCCTCCACGTAGAGCTCCCTCCACGGGATCGAGCGCGACAGCGCGAGCAGCGCCTCCGCCAGCTCGGCCCGCGCGCTCGTCGCGGCCAGCGCGTCCACCATGGGCGTCGGGCACCTGCACCGCGACCACAGGTAGCGCCGCTCGGCCTCGGTCACCGCGGGGATCTCCGGGATGCTCGGCGCGAGCAGCACGATCGTCGGCCCGTCCCAGTCCCCGTGCAACCACACATCGCCGAGCGCGTACCCGCGCGCCGCGAGCTCTTCCGCCGGGTCGAGCGGGCACGCCGGGAGCTTCACGCTGCTCGCGGCCTGCATATTCCTCCGCAAGACGCCCGCGAGCTCCCGGTGCTGCGCGCGCAGCGCCTCGAACGTCGCGGGGCGCGGCGGCGGCGCGTTGTCCCGCGCGGGCGCGTCGGGCGCGTGAAGGAACAGCGCCCTGGCGAGCGCCTCGAACCAGCCCCCCTCGATCTCGCCGGCGTCCTCGAGCGACCCCTCGGGCGCCACCTGCCACACCAGCGTCCACGGCTCGCGCACGCCCTCCTCCACCCAGCGCGGCCAGCGCACGGCGACCTCCTGCGCGAGCGCCTCGGCCGTGGCGAACCCCTGCGACGAGGCCGCGAGCGACAGGCACGCGTGCAGGGTCTGAGGCACCTCGTCGAGCGCAGGCGACTCGCAGTACTCGCTGATCGTGCGCCGCCACGCGGGCGTAAACATCCGCCGCGCGACCCACGCGGGCTTCGGGCCCAAAAGCCCCGCCTCCGTGAGGCGCGACCACGCCTCGCGCGGCGAGCCCACGCCCTCCACCACCTCCAGCGCGCGCAGCAATGTCGAACGGTCCGGCTCGGTCATCACGTCCCGCGCAGTTTGCCACCCGCGAGCCCCTCCTGTACACGAAAACGCCCCATGCTCACCGCTGCAGAAATCGCCGCGATCCGTGCCGACGACACCAGCGACACCACGCGCCTCGCGCACGCCGCGCGGCTTCGGTCGGAAGGAGATCCGCGAGGAGAGTTCATCGAAGTGCAATGCGCGCTCGCGCGCCTCGATCCCTGGTCGTCGCATCCCGAACGCGCGCGCTGGGAGCGGCGTGAGCGCGAGCTACTCGCGGCGCACGGCGGCACCTTTCGTGCGCCGCTCGGACTGCGCAGGTCCGAGTGCGTATTTCGACGGGGCTTCGTCGATCTGGTGGCGCTGACTGCGGAGCGGGTGCTCGAGGTGGCGGACGCGTGGGAGCGCGGCGCGCCGATCCAAGACCTGATGCTGCTGGGTCAGGACCCCGCGAGCCTCGCCGACGCGCTGTCGCATCCCGCGATGCGACATCTTCGCTCGCTCACGATCCACGGCGGCGGCCACGACTTGTCGCGCGACGTCAGCGAGATGCTGCTAGAGCACGCGAGCTCGCTGGTCCGACTCCGGAGCCTCTCGCTGACGCAGATGGACCTGCGCAGCGACTGGGTGAAGCGCCTGGCAGCAGGCGGCCCCTTCACGGCGCTCGAGCGCCTGACCCTCGATCGATGCGATCTCGCCGCGGAGGACGTGCAGGCGCTGGTGTCGTCTCCGATGGGCGCGCGGCTTCGGTCCCTCACGCTCGACAACAATCCCTTCGGCGACGACGGCGTGCGCGCCATCGCAGCCGCAGACGGTCTGACGCAGCTCGAAGCGCTGTCTCTGACCGACGTGAAGATGACGAGCGAGGGCGTGCGTGCGCTCGCGGCGTCCCCGGGTCTCGCGTCGCTGCGGCATCTGGATCTATCGCTGAACAAGTTCGGACCGGAAGGCGCGCAGGCGCTCGCGCAGGCCACGCCGCGGAGCCGCCTCGAAGAACTGAAGCTCTGGTACTGCGGCATCCGCTCGGAAGGGCTGCGCGCGCTGGCGAGCGCACCGCAGTTCGCGTCGCTTCGACGCCTCGACCTCGGCAACAACGCCATCGACGCCGAGGGCGTTCGCGCAGTCGCCGCGGAGCGGTCCTTTGCGCAGCTCCGTCACCTCGGGCTCAACGGCAATTCGCTGGGGAGCGCTGGCGGCAAGGCGCTCGCGGAAGCCACGCAGCTCGAACACCTGCGGGTGCTCGAGCTCGGCGGCACGCAGCTGGGCTCCGAGGGTACGCGCGCGATCGTCTCCGCGCCGACCTTTGCCGCGCTGACCCGACTCAATCTCGCGTGCAACGCGGTGGGACCCGATGGTGTGCGTGCCCTCGCGCGCGCGAGCCACCTGGCGCGATTGGAGCAGCTCATCCTGCGCCTCAACGCCCTTGGGCCCGAAGGCGCGCAGGCCCTCGCCGGGGCGCGACACCTCGCGCGGCTCACGGAGCTCGATCTCACAGACAACGAGCTCCACGACGAGGGCGCGCGAGCGCTCCTCGCTGCGACGCAGCTCGCTTCGCTACAGAAGCTCGGTCTGCAGCACAACCAGCTCAGCGAGGAGAGCGCGCAGGCGCTCGCGTCGGCGACGCACCTGACCGAGCTCTCGACGCTCGAGCTCGCGCAGAACGACTTGGGCGACGAGGGGGTCCGTCTCCTCGCCGAGGCGCCACATCTCGCGGGCCTCGTGGTTCTCGACCTGTCGCGCACCCGGTTCGGGGACGACGGCGTCCGCGCCCTCGCGGCGGCCTCCCACCTCACCCACCTCGCGTTGTTGTCGCTCGCGGAGAACGGGCTGGACCGCGCGCAATACGACGCGCTCGCGTCCGCGTCGCAGTTCGCCGACACGACGATCCTCGAATAGGGCTGGTGTCCTGGGACCGAAGTTCGTCGAAGAACGATTCCCTCACCCCCATCGCCTCTCCCTCCGGGAGAGGGGAGAAACGCCGTCTGTCACCCCTCTCCCGGAGGGAGAGGGGCCGGGGGTGAGGCGCGTCCGCCTTTTGCAGCGGACTTCCGCTCCAGGACACTAGCTGCCCTGCGGTCCACCACCGTTCGGCTCGTCCGCCTTCTTCTTGCCGCGCCGTTTGTACAACGCCGAGAGCTCGAACGCCGTGGCGATGGCGGGCTCGCCGAGCTCCCGCGCCGCCGCCTCGGCCGCCTCGCGCGCCGTCCGCGCGAGGCTCACGATGAGCCCGTCGATGAGATCCAGCGTCTCGGTCTCGACAGGGGTCCCCTTCGGCTCTGCCTTGGCCTTGGCCGCGACACGGAGCGCCGTCGCCTTCACTTCGAGATCGAGGGCCGCTTGCGCGCCGCCGCGCTTCTGGGCGGCCTCCGCGACCGCAGGCTCCTTCAGGACGGCGCACAGGGCATCGAGCTGCTTGGCCAGCCCTTCGGCGTCCTCGGCGGCCGCGGACTCGCGTTCGAGCAGAACCTCGATTCTCTGGACGGCTTCGGTATGACCGGCGACCAAGAGCACGCGTTTCGCCCCGGCGAGCACCGACCGTGCGCGCAATCGCACGCCCTGCCCGTCCCGCATGGCCGTCGCGTGCGCGGCGGTGTCGAGCATCTTGTTCGTCCGCTTGACCTCGCGCCCCACGCCCGCCTGGATGAGCAAGTCCCGCGCGTCCGAGAGCTCGGCGGCGTCATCCGGCGCGAAGCCGGACGCGGCGAGCTTCGGCCCGTGGGTCTTGTAGGCATTCAACGTCTGATTGGCCTGTTCGAGCGTGTCCTCGGAGCTCCACCGCTCGCCGTCCTTGATGAATACCGCGCGCGCTTCGGGAGAAATCGTCGTCAAGTCGAGCGCCATGGGATGTTCTCCTGTTGGATGGGGCACGCTACAGGAGCGTTCGCGTGCGTGTCCAGCGTCACAGCGCGTGGAGTTGGCCACGGAGCGCGTGCGGTTGACCTGGGGACGCCATGGAGGTCACGCGGCGGCGCGTGAGGTTCGCGAGGGAGCGTGTGGGGTTCGGTCGGGATTGGCTGAGGTTCACGACCCGGTCACGTGGACCTCGGGTCCGACCGGCTTTCGCCCCACGCTGGCACGCCTGAGGTTCACGAGGGAGCGCCTGCGGCTCTCGAAGGGACGCGTGTGTTTCGTGAACCGGTCGCCTGAATCCGAAGAACACCCGCGTGAAGTCGACGAGCCGGCGCGTGGACCTGGGAGACGGCATGGCTCGACCGCGCGCGGCATTGCGCGCGGTTCGCAGAGGCAGCTCTGGACCTGCGTGGGTATGCCACAGGGGACGTGGAATACCCGCTGAGGCGCTGCGGCGCCTGACGGCGCAACCTGCTGGGCGCCCGTGGCTGGCCGTGCTCGTCGTGCCCCTGTTGGCCAACCATACTCCCTGACAGGGTATGTCCCACCTACCTGCGAATCTCGTTGCGCAGGTCAGCACTCGCCGTGCACAAGGATCGTCAGGAACAACGCGGGCCCGCGCATAAAGCCACGGGGGTGGATTGGTGTGGCCTGCGGGAACGGAAGGGTCCTTCCATGGCCTGGCTTCCCTCGGCTCGTCCGATCGGCCGGACGTGTAATGCGTCACGTCGTCATCGCCATTCTTTGGCCGTTGGGTTCATCGCCGCGCTCGTTGCGCTGTCGCTCGTTCTGTCCGGGTGCGCCTCTGCGCGCGATCCCACGATGGCCCGGATCTTCGAGGCGCCGAACGTCGTCCACGTCTGCGTACGTCCGCCGAACGTACCGAAAGACAAGCGAATCTGGGGGCTCACCCCCGACGGCACGCCCTTCTTCGGGGTCCGGGAGGTGGACCGCGCGAGAGGCAATGGCAGCCCCACCTATGTTTTCGACCTGGACGCGCCTGCCGCGAGCGCGAGGCTTTTACCGATTCCGTACAACACGCTCGAATGCCCGGCGAGGACCCCGCCAAAGCCTCGCGTCGCCGCGGCGACGGAGAAGGCCAAAGAAGCCGAAGAGAAGAAGGACGAGGGCAAGAAGGCGGAGCGGCCGAAGCCGCTGTCGCGACCGATCGCGAGGACGCCAGGGCAAGAGCGGTGCACGGCGTATCGGGAGCCGGGTCAGACGCGGAGACGGAGCGGGACGGGCGCAGGTGCTTGCACGAGGGTGCTCGTCAAGTGGCGCTGCGCGGAGCAGGCTGTCGCGGACAAACGGCCGCCCGCGGCCGAGCCTTGCCCCGGCCAGGGGCCCGAGCCGGCCAAGCCGAGGGAGTTGCCGGCGAGCGCGGCGCAGGCGTATGAGGACTGGGGACTCAGCCGGGTGGAGGCCTCCGCGCTCGCGGAAGACCGAGCCAGGGAGTGCCTCCAGGGGCTTTGCCATGCCCGCCATCCGAACTTCGTTCCGAAGTCCAAAAAGAAGCCCGCCGAGACGAACAACGGGCAGTCGTTGTCAACGGGGAGTGGCAGCGGTGGGGGAGCGAGTTCGCCGCAGCCGGCGCCGAAGACGACGACGGTCAAGACGACGACGAAGCCGGTCTCGAAGCCGAACGGCGCGGCGGCGGGGCAGGCGGGGTCGAGCGGAGGGAAGACGGCGGGAAGTGGAGGCGGTACGGTTGTTCCGGAGGGCAGGAGAATTCCTAACGATGAGCTCAAAACGCCGCCGGCAAAACGTGGAAAGGCACCAACAGGAAGCGATGGGCATCCGGTTGAGTTGCATCACCGCGGGCAGAAACCGGATAGCCCTCTGGACGAAATGACTCGCACCGAGCACCGTGGCAAAGGGAACTTCTCGGAAAATCACTCGAATACCGGGCAAGAGCCCAGCAAAATTGATAGAAAGGCCTGGAAAGAGCAGCAGCGGCGGTACTGGACGAAGGAGCACGACCGTGGGCGATTCGACGGCAAAAAGCAATGAGGTTCTCTTGCGGTTCGATCATCCGGATGGAAGCCTTGCAGTCGTCTTGGATGATGACAATCGAGTGGCGTACGCATACCTCCTTGAAGACGAGGAGGTCGTGGGCGATGTATGGCTTTACAATGTCATGGATCCACCTGACACGGTGAATTGGGAGGACCCCAGTCCGATGCCCTTCCTCAATCCGAGGGACTACTGCAAATCCGAGAAGGTGCGTCGGTTGACCCCGCAGTCTGCTGTCCAGTGTGCATGGTTCGACGCGGGGGTTGAAGTAAGTATCGATGGCATACTATGGGCTCGAATCGAGCGCGGTTCGAAGCCGGGTTGGTCGCGTCTCGCAGCGCAACCCGGGCCGCTCGCCATCCCGTTGGAAGAACGTATGCCTAGCCGATAAGCCGCCACGGCATCGTTTCCCGCCGGAGGACGAAAATCGACGCGAGCCGGTCGATTCCTTCGATCCAAACATCTCGCCCGATCATGCTGAAGACGCTTTCGCCGGAGCAGCTCGCCGTGCTCGTCCTCGTCGACCTCGCCGAGTGCTCGTGCTCGGAGGCGGCCGAGTTGCTCGGGATCCCGCTCGGCACCGTAAAATCGAGGCTCCTCGCGGCGCGCACGAACATGCAGCGCGCCCGTCGAGTACCACCAAGTCGGGAAACAAAGGAAGGACGGGCAGCCCGTGGCGCGTGAACGGAAGGCGCTCGACGACGTGGAGCGCGCGAAGGGTGAGCGGCCGACGTTCCATCCCTACAACAAGGAGAAGTGAGGAGATCCATGGGACATCAGTCATCCTTCTACCTCACGCCAAAGGACAAGGCGGACCTCGAGCGGCGGCTTCGGGAGAAGACGGACTTCATCATCCTTCTCGATGACTCACCCACGGCGTCGCCACGCGTCGTGGACTCGCTGAACTTCTCCGAGGACGACAACCCGTGGTACGGCAAGTACCTCGCGCGGCCCGAGGACCTCGACAAGATCGTAATGCGCCACGTGAAAACGCAGGGGTATTGGACTGTGGAGGATCTTTTTTCGCCCGTGCTCGAGTTCACCGGCTGCTTCTTCGACGGGAAGATCCTGCGGCGGGGGCGCGTGTACTACGTCGAGGGGTTTTATGGTCCGGATGGCGGGTGGGAGGAGAAGAGCGAGGCGTTCCGGAAGTGGGCCAAGATGGTGCATACGACCATCAAGAAGTCGTTGAAGCGGCGTGACTCGAAGTATGTCGAGTACATCGGCGCGGATGCCCAGGCGTGGGTCGACGCCGGAGGACAGCTCGTCGACTGAAGTGGGCAGCCCGTGACCTGGTAGCGGACCGTCTGTCGACGGAGCCCAGGCCCTCCTCGTGTCGAGCGTCGTGCCGGTCGTCCGCCGCGCCAAACGCAGGGGCGACCGGCACGACCACGACCGTCAGAGGCGCGTAGGCGGGCGGGTCAGGCGAGCGCGAGCCTTTTCAGGTGCTCCCGGGCGAGGTGCAGGCGGGCGAAGGCGGTCTTCGTCTTGATGCCGAGCGCTTCGGCGATCTCCCGGATGGAACGACCCTCCAGGTAAGGCACCACCACGGCCCGGATGCGCGGCCCGATTCTCAAGAGGAACCGCTTGAGCCGGAACATCCCGTACGTCGCCTGCAAAAGCATTTCCATCGGCGCAGCGACTTCCTGCTCGGGAAGGTCATCCGCGAGCCCTGCCAGGACCTCCCGCTCGCAACGCGCCAGATTTCGATGATTGCGGGCATGGTTCAGCCCGATCACCAGGAGCCACGGGCGAGCCTGCTCGGGCGTGACAAGACATTCGAGGCGTCGCCAGGCCGTGAGGAAGACCTCTTGCACCACATCCTCGACGTCGCTGGAAGGGATGGCCTGGACCAGAAGAAGGCGGCGCAGGAAATCGCGATGTTCGAGGTAAAGCCGCCCAAGGAGGGCGTGTGCCGCCGTAAAGTTTGCCGGCGGCGGATGGAACGGTATCGTTGCCATACTCATGACTCCGGGTATCGCGGGGTTGTGGGGAGACGCCGGTCGGTGATGTCAGCACCGGCTGGCGTCGCTTGCTTTGTCTCACGAGTTATCGGAGAAGGCAACGAAAAAACGGCAATGGTTCGTCTTGAAAGAACCGCTGCCGCTGCTGCTGCTGCTGGAAGGCGTGCCGCCCAACGGAGGGCGGCACGCCGGGGCCATTAACGCCGGGTCAGGCGATGCAGGGTGCCGATGACATGGTCCAGCTTGCTGCGTAGTTCTTCGTTCAGAGTGTTCACGTATCCGAGTGCTTCCGCCACGTCCAGGCACGCGCGGACCTCCGCCGCCGAACCCATGGCCGTATGCCACCGGGCCCGTTCGTTCCTTCCCTGTGAATACGCGCCCTCGCTCAGGTTCAGCGGCACACTCGCCGCCGCCCGCCGCAACTGGTCCCCGAGATTCGGATCCTTCGTCCCGATCCTCTGAATCACCGGCCGCAACAGCCTGAGCATTTCAATCGCCACGCCATAAATCCTGAGCGCCATCGTTTCCTCCGTATCCCCGACCGGGGACCCCGAACCCCGGCCCGCGCGCGGAGGAAGGCGAAAGGCTGCGAGGCGAAGCCTCGCACCGCGCGCAGCCGCGCGGAGCCGCGCGCAGCGAAGCGAGCACGGCGAGCACGGCGAGCACGGCTCGGCCTTTCGCCTTCCGAGCACGCGGGCACAATCGACCTCCCCGGACGAGAAGAAAGGACGAGCGTTCCGGAGGCAGCAGCAGCAGCGGCAGCAGCAGCAGCAGCAGCGGCAGCGGCAGCGGCAGCGGCAGCGGCAGCAGCAGCAGCAGCAGCAGCAGCAGCAGCAGCAGCAGCAGCAGCACGCCAGGGGGACGCTGTGCGTCCCCCTCGGCCAAAGAGAATCAAGCCGCCAGCGGGTGCAGCCGGTCGCGCAGCTTCCGCTTGGCGCGGGCCTCGAGCTGGCGCGCGCGCTCGCGCGACACGCCGAGGCGCCTGCCAATCTCGGCGAGCGACAGCTCCTCCTCCGGATCGGCCATCATGCGCGTCTCTACGATGTATCGCTCCCGCGGATCGAGATTCTGCACCGCCTGCTCGAGCCGCTCGCGCAGGAGCGCTCCCTCCTCGGCGCGTGAGAATCGCTCCTCTTGATCCTGGTCCTCGGCGACGAGCGTATCGACGAGCGAGCGCGCGCCGTCCTCGAACACCTTCGTATCGAGCGAGACGTCTCGGGCTTCGAGCCGCCGGGCCATCTCGACGACCTTCTCCGCGGGGGCGCCGAACTTCTCGGCGAGGAGCTTGTCCCCCGCTTCGCCCTCGCCCACGAGCCCTGCGATACGCGCGCGCTCGCGGCGGAGACGGAAAAACATCTTCGACCGGAGCGGGCCGGATCCGACGCCGACGAGGCTCCACGAATGAATCACGTGGTTCAGGATGTACGCACGGATCCAGTATGCCGCATACGTGACGAACCGATTGCCGCGATCCGGGTCGTACTTGCGGATCGCGTGTACGATCCCGAAGTTCCCCTCGGCGATGAGATCGGCGAGAGGAATGCCATAACGCCGGTAGCTGATCGCGATGGACACGACATGCCGCAGGTTGGCGAGCGCCAGCCGTGCGGCCGCGCGCTCGTCTCCCCGATCCCGGAAAGCACGGGCGAGCTCGACCTCCTCCTCGCGCGAGAGCTCCGGAATTTGCCGAACGTGCGCGATATACCGAGAAACCGCGCTGCTTTGGTCTCGAGAGGTCTGCACGTCTTCCCTCATTCTCATGAAAGGTGCGATTTCCAGTGAGGCGCACCGTCGTCGCTCGGGCCTACCCGCCGTGGACGCCGTTTGAGGGGCCTTCGAGGACGTCGGCCCCGACGGACCGACTCCCTGCATGACTCACGCCGCCCGCGATTCGTTTGAAGGTGGCCAACGTGTGGCACGCCCCTGGCTCACGGGGTGACATGGCCCCAGAGAGAAAGGACCATGGGTGCGGCGTGGCTGCACGCTGTGCGACCGGAACGGGCGCAACGGGGGCGATCTCCGAGGGACCGGAGAACGCAGAAAACCGGAAATCGAAGGGATTTTCGTGTCTTTTGCCGTCCGCGGGAGAGCGGACGGCGAGGCGCGTGGGAGCGCCTCGGGCGGGCTCAGGGAGCGTGCTAGGCGTTGAACGAAGAGCCGCAGCCGCAGGTGCTCTTCACGTTCGGGTTCGAGAATTTGAAACCCGAGCCGTGGAGGCCTTCCACGTAATCGATCTCCGTACCGTCGAGGTACTGATAGCTCAGGGGGTCGACGTAGAGCTTGATGCCCTTGTCCTCGAAGGTCTCGTCGAGGTCGGTCGGCTTGTCCTCGAAGTAGAGATCGTAGGAGAAGCCGGCGCAACCACCGCCGATGACACGCAGACGCAGGCCCTGCCCGATGAGGTCCTCGGCCGTCGCAATCTCGACGACCTTCTCGGCCGCTTTAGGCGTGATGCTGATAGACATAGTCCTCCTCGTAGCCTCGTCCGGAGGAGCCATGGACGCCGGTTGTTGCGTCACAGAGGCCGCGCAGAGGCCGGCGGCTCCCAGACGCTCCCTAAGATAGGCAACCTCCCGCGCACTTGCCAGTGGTAGATGACGCTACGGAACAAAACGCCATGCGGCTGCTACGTCACGGCGTGATCACGATGCGGAGCGGGCTCGAGGCGCCGGACGAGCGCGAGGTGCTGCGCGCCCTCCGCGTGCCGCACGCGACGCGGATCACCGACATCGAGGAGCGCGGGGTGCAGGAGGCAATTCGGCTCGCGTACGGCCGCGCGCTCGCGATGGCCTCGTTCGAAGGGGTGTTTCGAACGGCGGAAGTCGAGGAGATCCGCGAGGACGAGGTCGTGACGTGCGGGGCGCCGCCGGGGCTTCTGCGTTCGTCCGTGCTCGCGAGGCGGTTTGCGGGCGCGCGTGAGGTCGGGTTCCTGGCGGTCACGCTCGGGGAGCGATGGGACGAGGCGCTGGATGAGCTCGCACGGCGCGGCGAGCCGGCCGAGGCGTGGTTCCTCGACGCGCTGGGGACGTTCCTCGTGGACCGTGCGTCGCGGGCCGTGGAGGCGCGGATCGCATCGGATCTCGCGCGGGCCGGGCTCGCGCGGCTTTCGCGGTATCGGCCGGGGTATGAAGGCTATCCGATCGAGGCACAAGGCGCGCTTTGCCAGTTCGTGGAGGCTTCGCGGATCGGCGTGACGGCAAACGAGGCGATGAGCCTCTGGCCCCGGAAATCCGTGACGACGGTGGTGGCGTTCGTACCGCGGGAGGACGGGGGAGCGCTGGAAAACGAGGGGGATCCGGTCGTCACCGGCTCGAAATCGAGCTAAGGAGACCGCGTGAATCGTCAGGAATTCGCGAGGCGGCTGCGCAGCGAGGTGCTGATCCTCGATGGCTCGATGGGCGCGTTCTTGCAGGCGCGCGGGCTTCCCGACGGATACGCGCCGGACCTCTGGAACGTGGAGGAGCCCGACGCGATCGTCGCCGTGCACCGCGAGTACGTGAACGCCGGCGCGGACATCCTCCTGACGAACACGTTCGGGGCCTCGCGGCTCCGGCTCGGCGAGTACGGCGCGTCGGACCGCGTGCGCGAGATCAACGCGGCGGCCGTGCAGAACGCGCGGCGCGCGATCGGGGATAAGCGCGCGCTCGTCGCGGGCGACATCGGCCCGAGCGGGACGACGCTGCAACCGGGCGGAGAGCTGCCGTTCGAAGAGGCCGTCGAGATCTTCGCGGAGCAAGCACGCGCGCTCGTGGACGCGGGCGTCGACGTGATCGCGATCGAGACGATGTTCGACCTCGTCGAGATGAAGGCGGCGCTCATCGGCGTGCGCGACGTCTCGCGGACGGTCCCCGTGATCGCGCACATGACGTACACGGTGCGCGGATTGACGGACACGGGCACGGATCCAGAGACGGCGGCGATCGTGCTCGAAGCCTGCGGCGCCGACGTGATCGGCGTGAACTGCTCGGTCGGGCCGGAGGACATGCTGGAGGTCGTGGGGCGCATGGCGCGCGCGACGTCACTGCCGCTTTCGGTGCAGCCGAACGCGGGCCTGCCGGTGATGCGGCACGGCCGCACGGTCTTCCCGCAGACGGCCGATCAGATGGCGCCGTTCGCGAAGCAGTTCGTGGATCGCGGCGCGGCGATCGTGGGCGGCTGCTGCGGCACGACGCCCGAGTACATCCGCATGATCGCCTCGGAGGTCGGGCACAAGCCGCACGCGGCGACAAGCCGCTTGCCGGGGACGTGGATCACGTCGCGGAGCCGGAGCCTCCGGATCGGGAAGGGCGCGCCGTTCGTGACGATCGGCGAGCGGATCAACCCGACGGGGCGGAAGGTGTTCTCGCAGGCGATCCGCGAGGGCCGGACGGACCTCATCGTGCAAGACGCGCGGGCGCAGGCCGAGGGCGGAGCGATGGCGCTCGACGTGAACGTCGGCGTGCCGCTCGTGGACGAGGCGGCGATGCTGGAGAAGGCCGTGCTCGCCGTGCAGAACGTGACGGATCTGCCGCTCGTCGTGGACTCGGCGAACGTGCACGCGCTCGAGCGTGGTATCCGGGCGTTCCCGGGCCGGCCGCTCGTGAACAGCGTCGATCCGGTGCGCGAGAAGGCGGACTTCTTACTTCCGATCATCAAGCGTTATGGCTGCGCCGTGATCGGTATGTGCGCCGAGAGCGAGATCCCCGAGCGCGCGATCGATCGCGTGCGCAACGCCGAGAAGATCCTGCGGATGTGCGAGGAGCACGGGATCCCCAAGGAGTGGGTGGTCTTCGACTGCATCTCGATCCCGGTGAGCGCGGCACCCGCGTCCGCGGCGCAGACGATCGAGACGATCCGCATCATCACGACCGAGCTCGGATGCGCGACGACGCTGGGGTTGTCCAACGTCTCGTTCGGCATCCCGCTGCGGAAGACCGTGCACAACACGTTCCTCGCGCAGGCGATCGCGGCGGGGCTCGACAGCGCGATCTGCAACGCGGTCGATCCTCTGCTCAAGGAGACCGTGGCCGCGGCGAGCCTGTTCGCAGGAAGGGACGCGGGCTGCCGGCGCTACATCGACATGGCCGTGCCGCTCGAAGCGCAGAGGAAGCGTGATCAGGCGATGCTCGACGCGGCGAAGGCGGGTCAGCTCCTCAACGTGGCGACGCCGGGCGGCGACGAGCCGAAGGGCGAAGCGGGCGCGGGCAAGGCGAAGGGGACACGCGACCTTCTCTGGGACGCGGTCGTCGAGGGCGACAAGGACGGCGTGCCCGGGCTCGTGAAGCGCGGGCTCGCGGAGGGCCTGGATCCCTTCGACATCTTCCTGAACGTGCTCACGCCGGCGATCCGGCACCTCGGTGATCTGTTCGGCACGGGCAAGAAGTTCATCCCGCACCTCATCGCCAGCGCCGACGCGATGAAGGCCGGCGTCGCCGTGCTGATGCCGCTGCTCGAAGCGTCGGGCAACGTCGAGAAGAAGGGCACGGTCATCCTCGCCACGGTGAAGGGCGACATCCACGACATCGGCAAGAACATCGTGGGGCTGATGCTCCGGAACTTCGGCTTCGACGTGCACGATCTCGGCCGCAACGTGCCGCTCGAGGACATCCTCGCCGCCGCGCGCGAGCACAAGGCGCAGATCATCGGCCTGTCCGCGCTGATGACGACGACGATGATGCGCATGAAGGACGTCATCGACGCCGTGCGAGGCCAGGGGCTGCCGCACGTGGTGATGATCGGCGGCGCCGTGACGACGCCCTCGTTCGCCGAGGAGATCCGCGCCGATGGATACGGCAAGGACGTAGGCGACGTGGTCGCGATCGCCGAACGGATGCTCGCGACGCACAAGGAGCGGTTCCCGCGGGATGCGTCGGACAAGCCCGCCACGCAGGAGCCGCGCTCGCCCGCGCCGTAACGCATTGCGCTCGGCAGACGAGCACGTCTCCTCCCTTTCCCGCGCCCCCTTCCCCCTCCCCCTCACGGGCAGAGTCAGAATACGCTCGTCTCGATGGCGCACCTCGAGACGACCACGCTCTGGGAAAGCACGCTCGCGCCCCGCGAGGCCGACGACGCCGCGAGTCCACGCGGGACCTTGCGCGACGCGCTGATGCGCATCCGCGGGCGCGCCACGGCCATCGCGAACGAGATGGTCGCGGCGCGCACCGACGAGCCGAGCCTCGCGGACCTTTTGCACACCGACGATCTGTGGATCAGCGCGGACACGGTGGCGGGGCCGAATTTCCCGCTCACGCCACCCGAGGCGTTCGTGCTCGCATCGTCGCTCGTGGTGCACGATCTCGCGCTCGCGCTGGCGACGATGCACGAAGGCACGGACGCGCTGAAGGGCGAGCGCACATGGCTCGACGCGGTCGTGGGCATGCTGGTGCGCAAGCTCGGGCGCGCGCCGACGACAGCGGAGCTCGAGCAGCCGCCGGCCGACATCGAGCAAGAGGCGATCGCGGAGACGTTGCGCACGCTCTACGCGCGGCACGCCGAGCGGCTCGCGCTCGCGCCGTACGGGGACGCGCGCGGGCAGGAGCACCACCTGGTCGAGCCGGCAGAGCTCAGGCACGCGTACGGGTCGACGATCGGGCGTATCGCGCGGAGCCACCTGTGGCTCGCGACGGAGCTGCCGGAGCACTTCCACGAAACGATCGCGCCGCTGCCCGGGATGCCCTCGAGCTGGACGGTGGACGCGTTCAAGCTCGCGTGCCTTCTGCGCATCGCGGACGTGTCGCGGATCGATTTTTCACGCGCGCCGCACTTCTGGCGCGCGGCGCGCAGGCCCGCGGGGGCGCGGCGGGAGCACTGGGTTCTGCAGGAGAAACTGCGCGAGCCGTACGTCGCGAACAGCCGGTTGATCTTCCTCGCGGATAGTCCCTTCACCGTGGAGGAAGCGCCCGCGTTCTGGCTCGGGATGGACACGCTGGTCGCGGTGGATCGCGAGCTCCGGATCGTGGACACGCTGCTCGCGGAGGCAGGTCGTCCGAGGCTCGTGGCGCGGGGCGTGGCGGGCGTGGAGGATCCGAGCCGGCTCGCGGATTTCCTTCCCGTCGAAGGATGGACGCCGGTGGACACGCGGGTGCACGTGACGGACATCCCGTCGCTCGTGGAGCGGCTCGGCGCGACGCGGCTCGACGAGAGCGACGCGTCGATACCGCTGCGCGAGCTCGTGCAAAACGCGGCGAGCGCGGTGCGCGCGCGGCGCATGCTGGAGGAGTGGCCGAGCGACTGGGGCACGATCACGGTACGGCTCGGCGAGGACGAGGAAGGGCACTGGCTCGAGATCGAGGACACGGGTACGGGGATGTCCGCGGCGGCGCTCTCGGCGCCGCTGCGCGACACGGCGAGCGAGTACTGGTCGTCGCTGCTCCTGCGCCGTGATCCGCCGGGGCTTCTGGCGAAGGGTTTCCGCCGCGGAGGCGGCGGGCTCGGGCCGTTCGCCGTGTTCCTTTGGGGTCAAAGGGCCCGGATCACGACACGCACGTCGGAGCGGGGGCGCAAGGAGACGAGCGTGCTCGAGCTCTACGCGGGCGGGACGACGCGCCCGATCTTGCGCGCAGCCGGCGAAGGCGAGGTGATGAGCGACGCGGGGACGCGCGTGCGGGTGTGGCTGCGCGCGCCGCCGGACGCGCCGGACGGGATCTTCTATCGGCGCGGGCACGACCGCTGCTGGACGCTGGAGGAGCTCTGCGCGTGGCTGTGCCCGGCGCTCGACGTGCACCTCGACATGGAGGACGCGCACGGCAAGCGCACGCGCGTGGTGCCCGCGTCGGACTGGATGACGATCGACGGCTACGAGCTGCTCGGTCGGACATGGAGCCCGGAGCCCGAGCCGTTCGAGAGGCTCTGGCCACGCGAGATCCCGGAGATGGCGCAGAACCTGCGACCGCTCGCGACCTCGTCGGGCGACATGGTGGGCCGCGCGTGCATCCACCCGACCTACGCGGGCGTGGTGGCCGTGGGCGGGCTGCGCGCGTGTTCGATGCGCGGGATCTCGGGCGTGCTCGTGGGTCGGCCCGGGGCGACACGGCAGGCGACGGTGGTGCCGGTGGTGGAGCGGCAGGAGCTCGCGCGGTGGGCGTCGGAGCAAGCCGCGCTCTTGCCGGCGCTCGTGAAGGAGCCGGCGGAGCAGATGGCGTGCGCGCAGGTCGTGCGTGCATGCGGCGGTCGGCTCGGGGCGCTGCCGATCGCGGAGGGCGCCACGGGATGGCTGTCGGAGCAAGCGATCGCAGCGTGGGACGCGGTGCCGGACGAGGTGCTGCTCGTGCGGGATCACCAGAGCGGGCGCGGTCCGTGGTGGCGCTCGAAGATCAAGCTCGCGCCGAACGTGCTCGTGGTGCGGATGCACCTGCCGGCGATCCTCGAAGACACGCGTGATCCGACGCTGTGGCCAAGCGAGGAAGCGCCGAGGAGCGAGCCATGGCGCGCGGTGTTGCAGACGCTGGCAGGCGCGGTGCTAGAGGCGCTGGCGCGCGCGTGGGGCGTGCCGCTCGACGAGGTGGTGCGAGCGACGGGGCCGTCGCGGGAGACACGGGTGATCGGGGTGGCGGATGGGCGGACGGTGGAGAGTTTTGTGGATGTGGTGAAGCGGCCGGGTTGAGAGGGGGTTCCACAGGCATCCGACCTCACCCACCCCAACCCTCCCTCTCCACTGTGTGGAGAGGGAGGGTTGGGGGGTGAGGTCAAAGCTCCTGCATGGGAGCAAAGAGTCTCCTCGCGTTGCGGGGCGTGTGTTGCACGCGCGCAAATGGATCCATCACCCGTCGCCGAATGCGCTTGCACACGCGCAAGCAGGTCCGCGCCATCTGCTCGGAGTGGCTTGCACCCGCGCAAGGCGCATCGCGCACATGGCGCGGGGGCGCTCGCACCGGCGCGAGCGAGGAGATTGGGTGTGCGGGCTCGCGCTTGCGTCGGTGCAAGCGGAGGGATCCACGGTCGTTGGTTGCGCTCGCCCGGGTGCAAGGAGCTCCGTGCACGTGGATCGAGGCGAGTTGCACGCGCGCAAGGACAGTCACGGCACGCGGTGGGGAGCTTTTGCGTCGATCGAGGTGCGGCCGGGATGCCGCCTAGTCGGCAGCGTGCTTGCCGAGCCCCTCCGGCGCGCCCGCGCGGCGCGGGGCGAGCGCGAGCACGAGCAGCGTCGCGACGTAGGGCAAGGTCTGGATCAGGTCGCCGATGGCCGTCTTGCGCACGTCACCCTGAAGCATGATCTGCAAGGCTTCGAGCACGCCGAACGCGAGGCACGCGAGCGCTGCACGGCCCGCGCGCCATCCCGAGACGACGACGGCCGCGAGCGCGATGAAGCCACGCCCCGCGGACATGCCGGACTCGAAACGTTGCTGGTCGTACGCGAGGTGCGCGCCGCCGAGCGCGCAGATCGCGCCGGAGACGGCGAGCGCGGCCAGGCGGACGCGCGTGACGGAGATGCCGACGCTCGCGACCGCGACAGGGTTTTCCCCCGCAGCGCGAACACGCAGGCCGAAGCGGGTGCGTTGCAGGACGAAGGGGGTCGCGGCGACGGCCGCGAGCGCGCAGAAGAAGACGGGATCGGCGAGGACGCGCAGGAGCATCGCGCCGCCCGTGGCGCCCGTGGGGCCGAAGCGGAACGCCTCGATGCCGGGGGAGTTCGAGGCGCTGTCGTAAAGAGCGCGCAGGCCCATGCGCGTCGCGGCGAGCGCGAGCAGGTTCAAGGCGATGCCGCTGATGACGGCGTGCACGCGGGCGCGCTCGGTGAGCTGGCCGTGGCCGAGCGAAAGCGCGACGCCCGCGCCGATCGCCGCGACGAGGCCGAGCGTGGGGCTGTTCGTCGCGTGCGTGACGGCGACCGCGGTGAACGCGCCCGTGAGCAGGATGCCTTCGAGGCCGATCTGGATGACGCCCGCGCGCTCGGCCCACACGCCGCCGATCGCCGCGCACGCGTAAGGCACGGCGATGCGGATCGACTCGGCGAGCATGGTGAGGGAGAAGATCGAGCTCACGAGCGGACCTCCTCGGAGGCAGGCGTGGCGGCGGGTTTGTCGCGGGGAGGTTCAGGCTCGGGATCGGCGGTCTGCACGACGCCCGTGCGCTTGGTCGCGACACGGCTCGCCACGGCGACGAGGACGATGAGCGTGGCTTCGAGGACGTCCATCGCCTCCTTCGGGACACGCGCGTTCACCGCGAGGCCGGCTTGCTCCAGCGTGCCGAGGAAAATCGCGGCGAGCACGATGCCGATCGCCTTGCCGCGTCCGAGCATCGCAACCGCGATGCCGCTCCACCCCGCGCCCGCGCCGAGGCCAAGCTCGTAGTAGCCCTTGTACCCGAGCGCGGTGGAGGAGACGGCGAGCGCGGCGAGCGCGCCGGAGAGGAGCATCGCGAAGAGCATGCGCCGCTCGACGTCGATGCCCTCGGCGCGGCAAGCCTCGGGGCGAAGGCCGACCCAGCGGATCTCGCGGCCAGGCCGGGTGCGGTCGAGCAGCGACATCGCGACGAAGACGGTCACGACGGCGAACGGGAACGCAAAACTCGCGGCGCTGCCCGCGAACGAGGGAACGACACGATCGAGGCGCGGGAGCGCAGCGCCGGGCGCGATGTCCGCGGTGCGGAGCGACGTGGAGCCAAGCACCGTGGAGAACGTCCACGGGAGGATCGCGTCCACGATGCGGTTCACCATGATCGCCGTGATGATCTCGTGCACGCCGCGACGCGCGCGCAGGATCGCCGGGACGAACGCGACGAGGGCGCCAACCGCGGCGGCCGAGGCGAGCACGATCGGCAGGGCGATCGGCATGGGCAGCGAGGCGGGCAGCTTCGCGGCGACGAGCGCGCCCACGAGGCTCGCGAGCGCGAGTTGTCCCTCGGCGCCGATGTTGAAGAGGCCTGCGCGGAGCGCGACCTCGAACGCGAGGCCCGTGAAGAGCAGCGGCGTGGCCTTGAAGAGGACCTGCCCGAAACCGTAGGGCGTTCCCCACGTGCCCTCGAACGCGAGGCGCAGCGCCGAGGCCGGCGCCTCTCCGAACGCGAACGCGATCAGGTTGAAGAGCAGGATGCCGCCCGCGATCGCGAGGACGATCGGGAGCAGGGCGCGGGCGCGTTTGTCGTTCACGCGTCCTCCATGCCGAGCATGGCCCGGCCGATGACGTCGTCCGAGGTCGTGGGCGGGAGCTCGGCCACGATGCGGCCGCGGTGGAGGACGAGGATGCGATGCGAGAGGCGCCGGAGCTCGCCGAGGTCCGCGCTCACGACGAGCACGGCGAGGCCTTTTTCCGCGGCCTTGACGATCGCGCCGTGGATCGTCGACGCCGCGCCGACGTCGACGCCGCGGGTCGGTTGTCCGAGGACGACGAGCGCGCGCTCGGGGCTCGCCTCGATGCGATCGAGCGCGCGCCCCACCACGACCTTCTGCTGGTTGCCGCCGGAGAGCTCCCCCGCGCGCCGCGCCGGTTCGGGCGGATTCACGCCGAACCGCTCGATCCGCCGCGAGATCAACGCAGCTTCCGCGCCCGGTCCGTCGATCTCGCCGAGCTCGCCGAGCACGAGGTTGTCGCCCACGGACGCGTCGAGCATGAGCCCGTCCGCGTGGCGATCCTCGTGGACCACGGCGATCGCGCGGCGCCGTTTGCGAAGATCCTCCGTGGATCGAACGGCGGGCAGGCGCGCCCCGCCGAGGACGATCGAGCCGGCCACGCCGGGTTCGAGCCCCGCCACGGCGCGCACGAGCTCGCGCTGCCCGTTGCCCTCGATGCCCGCGATCCCCACGATCTCGCCCTTCTTCACGGTGAGGCTGAGGCCGTCGAGCACACGTTTGCCCCCGGCGTCGACGAGCACGAGGTCTTCGATCGAGAGCGCGATCTTCGCATCGTCCGCGAGCGCGGGCGGGCTCGCCTCGGGCGGCGGCTCTCCGCCCATGATCGCTCGCGTGAGCTGGTCCTCCAGCCGCTTCGGATCGCTGCGCTCCTCCGCGGCGATCGGCCGCGAGAGCACGGTCCTGCCGCGCCGCATGATCGTCACGTGGCCGGCGAAGCGGATGACCTCGTCCATGCGGTGCGTGACCACGGCGATCGTCGCGCCGCCTTCTGCGAGCGCGCCGAGTGTCGTGTAGAGCTCCTCCGCTTCGAGCGGCGAGAGCACCGCGGTCGGCTCGTCGAGCAGGATCGCGCGGGCGCCGCGGTAGAGCACGCGCAGGATCTCCAGCCGCTGCCGCTCGCCTACCGCGAGATCCGAGGTGCGCGCGTCGAGGTTCACCCGGAGCCCCGTCTTTTCCATGAGCGCCTCGGCCTCACGCCGCGCCTTCGCGAGATCGAGTCGGCCAAACGAGCGCGTGGGCTCGTTCCCGAGGACGAGGTTCTCCAGCGCCGTGAACGCGGAGACGAGCATGAAGTGCTGGTGCACCATTCCAATGGCGCCCGCACCGCCCTCGATCCGCACCGTGCCGGCCACGCGCGGGGCGACCCCCACCGCCGCCTTGAGCAGCGTCGACTTGCCCGCCCCGTTTTCCCCGAGGATCGCGTGGATCACGCCGGGTTCGAGGGTGATCGTGGCCGATCGGATGGACCAGCAATCACCGTAACGAACGGCGATGTCCTCGATCTTCATCACAGGGCCACGCATCGCGCCCCGAGGATACCGCGGGCCACGCGCGCCGGGATCAACGCGATGGCCTTTTTCGCGCCGTGCGATCTCGGCCCCTTCGACTATCGTCCGCGGCGTGCGACCTCGGTTTTCCCTCGTCGTGACGCTCTTCCTCGTCTCCGGTTCGACCGGGCTCCTCTACGAGGTCGCGTTCGGCAAGCTGCTCGGCTACGTCTTCGGCGCGACCGCGTACGCCGTGAGCACGGTGCTCGCCGCGTTCATGGGAGGCATGGCGCTCGGCGCGCACCTCGGCGGCAAGCGCGCCGCGCGCATCGCCCGCCCGCTCGTGGCCTACGGGGTGCTGGAGATCATCGTCGGCCTCGTCGTCGCCGCCTCGCCCGCCGCGCTCGAAGCCCTGACCGCGGCGTACGTCCACGTCGCGCAAAAGGCCCCGGGTTCGCTCGCGATCCTCACGGCGGCGCGCGGCGCGCTGACGGCGCTCGTGGTCATCGTTCCGACGGTGGCGATGGGCGCGACGCTGCCGATCCTGTCGCGCGTGGTCGCCGGCGAGGTCGGCGAGCACAGCCGGCGCAGGCTGTCGCTGCTGTACGCCATCAACACGGCCGGTGGCGCGATCGGCGCGCTGACGAGCGCGTACCTCGTCCTGCCCGCGCTCGGCGTGCGCGGGACGATCTGGGCCGCGGCCCTGGCGAACGTGACGATCGGCGTGACCGCGATCGTCGCGGGCAGACGCGCGCCCGCGGAGACCCCGGCGCGTTCCATCTTGAATGCGAAGGAGACGAACGAGCCGGACGATGCGGGCCGGAAAGCCACGGCGCCCGCCGCGCAGGATCACGGTCCTTACCGCGAGGAAATGGCGCTCGCGTTCGCGTTCGCCTCGGGGTTCATCGTGTTCGCGGCCGAGGTCGTCGAGACGCACCTGCTCGCGCTGCTCATCGGCAACAGCGCGTACGCGTTCGGCCTGATGCTCGCCGTCTTCCTCGTGTGCCTGGCCATCGGCGCGGCGCGCTCCCCTGCCCTCGCCGAGAAACGCGGCGATCGCGCGCTCGCGCTCGGCCTCGGCGCCGCCGCGATCTCGCTCGCGGTCACGATGCCGCTCTGGGCCGAGCTCCCGCGCCTCTTCCTCTTCGCGGGCAAGCACGTGCACTCCTGGGCCGGCCGCGAGCTCGTGCGTGCTCTCGCCGCGCTCCTGATCCTTGCGGTCCCAACGGTCTTCCTGGGCACGACGTTTCCGCTCCTCCTCCACCGCGTCGCCTCGATGCCCGACGTCGGCGCGCGGGTCGGACGGCTGACCGTGGTGAACACGGTCGGCACGATCTTCGGCTCGATCATCACGGGTTACTTCATCCTCCCGGCGCTCGGGTCGCAGGGCACGCTCCTCGGCGTGGTCGCGGCGCTCGCGATCGCCTCGGTGCTCGCGTCACGCGTGGCGGCCGGGGACAAGGGCTCGGCGGTGTCGCGTTTCGCGCTGCCCGCGGCCGCGATCGTCGTCGCGCTCGTACTCCCGCGCTGGGACATGGCGCGCATGACGAACGGCGCGAACGTCTACTTCTCCGCGGGCCCGCCGCCCGATCGTATCGAGATGGTGCGCGAGGACGTGCACGGCGGCGTGACCACGGTGGCGCGGCGCGCCGAGGTGCTCACGCTCTACACGAACGGCAAATTCCAGGGCGACAACGGCCCCGAGATGGCCGCGCAGCGCAGGTTCGCGCACTTCCCCTCGATGTTCCTCCGCGGAAGCGAAAAGCGCGTGCTCGTCATCGGCCTCGGCACGGGCACGACGCTCGGCACGATCGCCACCTATCCGTGGGAGCGCATCGAGGTCGCCGAGATCTCGCCCGCGATCGTGGACGCGTCGCGGAAATATTTCTCGGGCCCGGCGCGAAACTCGCTCGACGATCCGCGCACGGTGCTCTCGCTCGAGGACGGTCGAAACCACCTGCTCGTCTCGCCGGGCGGATACGACCTCGTCACGATGGAGCTCACGAGCGTGTGGTTCGCGGGCGCCGCGAGCCTCTACAGCCGCGAATTCTACGAGCTCGTACGAGCGCGCCTCGCCGAGGGCGGCATCCTCCAGCAGTGGGTGCAGCTCCACCACATCCGCAGGCGCGAGCTCGCCGCCATCGTGCGCACGCTGCGCGTCGTCTTCCCGCACGTCGCGCTCTTCGTCGGCGGATCGCAGGGCATCCTTGTGGCGAGCGCGCGGCCCCTCGTCGCCTCGCGCGCCGAGCTCGATCGCCTCGCCACCGTGCCCGCAATCCGCGAGACGCTCGGCGCCGGCACGCTCCCGGGCCTGCTCGACGAGCTCGTGGCGTCGGGCGAGGAGCTCGATCGGTTCGTCGCGGAGACGCCCGGGGAGCCGATCGTCTCCACCGACGACAACCTCTTCCTCGAATACGCGACGCCCAAGGGCAACGTGCTCGATTACTGGCAGTCGCTCCGCGAGACGCTCGCGATGCTCGATCGGTACCGCACGCCGAACCCCGCCGCGCGGCACCTCGGACCGTAGCCGCTACTTCTTCTGCTCGGGCTTCTTCTGCGTCGGGTCGAGCGAGATCTGCTTGTCCTGGACCTTCTTCACTTCGTTGCCCGTGGGCTTGAAGTTCAAGGTCGGCACGACCGCGATCACCGGCTTCTTGCGCGCTTCTTCCTCGGCCTTGCGCTCTTCGAGGCTCGGCACGTCGAGCACCATGCCGCCGGCGGTCGGGTCCTTGCCGAGGAACGCCTTGCCGTCGACCTCGGCGACGTGGAACTCGGTACGGCGGTTCTCGGCGCGGCCCATTTCGAGCTCGTTCGGCGCGAGCGGCTTCGTCTCGCCGAAGCCCACGGCGAGCAGGCGCAGGTGGCTCACGCCGTTGTCGACGAGCCAGTTGCACACGCTGAGCGCGCGCCTCGCGCTGAGGTCCTGGTTCTTGTCCTCGGCTCCGGCGTCGTCCGTATGCCCCTCGATGCGCAGGCGCGTGACCTCGGGGTGCTCGTTGATGAACGCGAGCAGCGTCTTCAGGACCTTCTCGGTCTCGCCGAACTTGTGGATCGTGGCGCTGCCGGTCTGGAAGACGATCTTGCCCTCGATGTAGATCTGGCTCTGGCCTTCCTTCGCGGTCCAGGCCTTCTCGGGGTACCAGCGCGGCAGTTGGCTCTTCTGCTCCGCCTTCGGCACGGGCACGGGCGGGAGGCGGTTGTCCGAGCAGCCGACGAGCGCGGCGAAAGCCCCCAGCGTGGCGGCGAGCGCGACGGACCTTCCAAGCGAGGTGCGGTTCATGAGAGGCCCCAAGCGTCACCCATTCCGGCCTTCTCCCGCAAGTAACTCGGTGCGAGGCGGGCTCGACTTGTGTTCCGGCTCCGATTTAGGCACCGTCCCGAGGACGTGGAGGCCCGCATGGCGCTCGTCGGCAAGCTCGAAGTCACCATCAAAATCAACCGACTCCCCACCGAGGTCACCACGGACAAGAACGGCTGGAAGGAATTCCACGTCGACTTCGGCAAGCGAGGCGCGCGCGTGAGCCTGCGCCCGCGCATGTGGAACCGTCTCGAACAGGCCGCGAACACGCACCCGCACTGGATCGCCGTGATCACCGGCCAGATGGGCGACGACGTGCAAAAGGGCATCTTCAAGCTGCTCGAACCGAACCTGCAGGTGTTCGAGTACACACCGAAGGCGCCCTCGACCGAAGCCAAACCCGAGGATACGAAGGCGCCCGATGGAAAGGCCGCGCCCGTGGCCGCTCCGGAGAACGCCGACGAAAAGCGGGCCGCCTCCCCTCCCGGGGACTGACCGCGTGTTACATCCTCAGCCCATGGCCGAAGCACCTGCCATCGAGGACAAGCTCGCTCGGCTTCGCGAGAGGCTCGTCGAGCTCGGCTCGGTCCTCGTCTGTTACTCCGGCGGCGTCGACAGCGCGTTCGTGCTCGCGGCCGCCCACGCGGCCCTCGGTCCTCGCGCCATCGGCATGACGGCCGTTTCGCCGAGCCTCGCGCCGGGCGAACACGAGGATGCCATCGAGGTCGCCCGCTCGATCGGCGCCGATCATCGGCTGGTCGCGTCGAACGAGATCGAGGATCCCGGCTACGTCGCGAACAACCCCGACCGCTGCTTCCACTGCAAGAGCGAGCTCTACCGGATCGCCGCGCAGAAGCGGGCCGAGTGGGGGCTTTCGGCGATCCTGAACGGGACGAACATCGACGATCTCGGCGATTACCGGCCGGGGCTCGAAGCGGCGCGGCTCGCCGGCGTGCTGAGCCCGCTCGTCGAGCTCGGCTTCACGAAGGCCGACGTCCGAGCGGGCGCGTCGGCGATGGGACTGCCCATCTGGGACAAACCCGCGGCCGCCTGCCTGTCGAGCCGCATCCCGTACGGTACGAGCGTCACGCGGGAACGGCTTTCGCAGATCGGCGGCTTCGAGGCCGCGCTGAAGCGGCTCGGCTTCCGGCAGGTGCGCGTGCGTTACCACGGCGAGCTCGCTCGGATCGAGCTCGCGCTCGCCGAGCTCACGCGCGCGGCCGAGCCGGAGATCCGCGACGCGATCGTCGCGGCGGGCAAGCAGAACGGATTCAAGTACGTCACGCTCGACCTCGCCGGCTACCGCGTGGGCAGCCACAACGAGGTCCTCGTCGGCAAGAGCCTGCGTATCGTGAGCTAGCGCGTTCCGAAAAGGAGGAGGTCTCGTGGGTCGATTCGATCACCTCGCCACCCAGCCTCGCCGCGGCCCGGCCGACCTCTTCCGCTGGCGGGTCCTCGATCCGCTGAAAGGCAAGAAGATCAAGGATCCGGGCGGGTTCATCACGCCGAGCCGCCCGCACGACGCGGACCTCGTGAAGAGCCCCGAGCCGAGCCTTTCCTGGATCGGGCACGCGAGTTTTCTGCTCACGCTCGGCAAGAAGAACATTCTCTTCGATCCGGTCCTCGGCGAGCGGATCGGCCCGATCAAGCGGCTCGTCGCGCCGGGGATCACGTGGCAGGACTTGCCGCCGATCGACATCGTCGTGATCACGCACAACCACCGGGATCACCTCGACGCGTGGAGCATCGAGCGGCTCGGCGATCGGCCGACGTACGTGGCGCCGCTCGGCAATGCGCGGTTTTTGAAGGCGGCCGGGGCGTCGGCGAAGATCGTGGAGCTCGACTGGTGGGAGACGACGGGCATCGATTCGCTGGAAATCACGCTCGTGCCGGCGCGGCACTGGTCGATGTATCTTCCTTGGGATCGCAATGACGCGCTCTGGGGCGGATACGTGATCCGCGGGCCCGAGGGCACGGCGTATCACTCCGGGGATACCGCGTACTGGGATACGTTCGAAGAGATTGGCCGCCGGGCGGGGCCGATCGACTGGGCGATGCTGCCCATTGGCGCGTACGAGCCGCGCTGGTTCATGGAGCCGCAACACATGGGGCCCGAGGAGGCGGCGTCGGCCGCGAAGATGCTACGCGCGAAGCATTTCGTGGCCATGCATTGGGGGACGTTCAAGCTGACGGACGAGCCGATCGGCGAGCCGCCCGAGCGGGCGCGCGCGGCGTGGCAGGCCGAGGGCGGCGCCGAGGACAACCTCTGGATCCTCGACGTGGGCGAGACGCGATATCTCGGGCGTTAGCCGCGTACCCGGAAAGCTTTACCGGGAAACGATCTGGCGCTCAGCGCTCATGGGCACGGGGAACTCGGCCCCGTACCGGAGCCGTCGGTGCTGTTCGTCACGCAGGGCGGATTGGCGGACGTATACCATACGTTGCCGGGGAGGTTCCGGATCGAGGCGGCAACACTGTTCACGCGCACCTCGAAATGGACGTGGGTGCCGCTGCAGTTGCCCGTGCAGCCAGCGTACGCGACCGTGCAGCCGGTGCTCCTCGCTTGACCATTCCACATCGTGCCGGCCCAGCCATTGAGATGCGCGTAGAAGGACTCCTCGCTGTTCTGATGGTTGATCTTGAGCAGGTTACCAAAACCTTCATTGTTCCACCCAAAGAATGAGACCCATCCGCTGTAAGCCGCACGGACCGGGAAGTTGTCGCTCAGCATGTAGTCGATGGCCTCGTAATGGCTTCCCTGGTGCGTCGCGCTGCACCCCGGGCCCGTGCTGATGGCCGAGGTTCCGACGAACGGGAGCCGGTACGTCCCCACGAGGTTGGTCGCCGAGGTCGGCGCCTTGATGGCGAGAACGCCGGACGAATCGTATGCGTCGAGATCGAGCGCGCGGAAGTCCGGGCCATAGACCTCGGCGAGCGTCCGAGGGCTCGTCTCGTCGAAGGTGAATGACGCAACGGCGCGGTCGAAGAGGGCCGCGTCGCTTTCGGGGAGGTTCGACCAGACGAACCATATGGCGTCACCACGACGGATGTTCACCATTCGGTACGAGATCTCGGGCGTCGTGCCCGTCATGAGCAACGCATCCTCGCCGGACACCCGAAAGCCCGTCTCGAGGGTCGTGGACGTTTCCCCGGGCCCGTAGACGGCAGAAGCCTTCTCGTACTTCCGAGTCCAGCTCGCCAGCGTATCGTTTGGCTTGAACGATGCCGTGTGGACGCCGATCTCGATTTTCGCGGTGGAGTTCGGATCGCGGAAGGAGACCGTCGTGCCGATGCCCATGGGCTGCTCGTCGGGGAGCTTCCAGCCCGCGGGGACCTGAAGCGAGAAGCCGAGCTCGCTGTCGTGGTAGGAGTGGACGTCCTCAGCGGGTACGCTCTCGTCGATCTGGCTGCATGCGCCGCTGCCAGCGACGGCGAGGGTGGCAAACAGGACGGCGAAAAGGCGGTTGATGATTCGGAAATCGTCGCGGGGCATAACTCTCCAACACCGCGTCTCGAGACACACGAAAACTCTGGTGTTGGAGCGGCAAGGTAGTCGCCCTACAATGGGTGGCCAACTTTACAGGCGCGCCCGCCGCAATGATCGACGAGGCAGGCGAGAGCGGACTCCCGAAACGTGCGCGGGGGGGGCTGAGCATTGGTCTCATCTGGGAGCCGCTTCGCTGGGGCGTTGCCCCAGGCCCCACCGGGGCTATCCGCCCCTGGACCCGGACCAGCGCAAGCGC
>NZ_JAGTJJ010000027.1 GCF_028435365.1 Polyangium jinanense
CGAACGGAGCGCAACATCGATCCGGGAGGTCCCGGGACCTGCGCGAACGGGTTCCCACACCGATCCGGAGGTCCCGCGACTTGCGGGAACGGGGTCGAAGACCGATGACGGAGGCCGAGGGACCTGCCCGCGCGGCGGAGAGGGGGTGAAAGGCGCTGCGATGAACTGCGCATCGCGCAGTTCATCGACCCCGGGTCCAGCGCTTGCACGGGTCCTGGTCCAGGGGCGGATAGCCCCGGTGGGGCCTGGGGCAACGCCCCAGCGCAGCGCCTCCCAAGATGAGACCAATGCTCAGCTCCCGGGCCGGGAGAGGGGTTGGGGGTAAGGGAATTTCTGCTCGGGATCACGGCTCCCATTCCAACCCCCCTCGCCCCATTCAGGTCGGATCGTGACTTTTCCCGCGACGAACCAATTCCACATTTGGTCGTTGAGTTTCGCCCTGATTTGTGGAACAAAACAAGCGACGCCAGCCGGCGCTAGAACACCGACCGGCGTCTCCCCACAACCCCGACCGAACCGGAGTCATGAGTATGACAACGATACCGCTCCATCCGCCGCCGGCAAACTTTACGGCGTCGCACGCCTTGCTCGGCCGCCTTTACCTCGAACACCGCGATTTCCTTCGCCGCCTGCTTCTCAAGCAGGCCTTCCCCTCCGGTGATGTGGACGATGTCGTCCAGGAGGTCTTCGTCACGGCGTGGCGACGCCTCGAATGTCTGGTCACGCCGGAGCAGGCCCGGCCGTGGCTCGTGGTGATCGGGCTCAACCGTGCGAGCAATTATCGAAAGCTCGCGCGTCATGAGCGAGAGGTCTTCACGGGGCTCGCGGAGGAATGTCCCGAGCAGGAGCAGGACGACGCGTCGTCGCCCGATATGCTCTTGCAGGCGACGTACGGGCTGTTCCGGCTGAAGCGCTTCCTCTTGAAGATCGGCCCGCGCATCCGTGCGGTGGTCGTGCCGTACCTGGAAGGCCGTTCGATCCGGGAGATCGCCGAAGCGCTCGGCATCAAGACGAAGACCGCCTACGCCCGCATCTCCCTCGCCCGACGGCACCTGCAAAGGCTCGCGCTCGCCTGATCGCCTGCGTTTGCGTTTGCGTTTGCGTTTGCGTTTCCGCCTCCGCCTCCGCCTCCGCCTCCGCAAGCGGAACCGAGTTCTCGGCGGATTGAAGTTTTATTGCACCAACCCGATCATTTTTGTGGTCGATCCGCGCACGGATGACGATTGACTCCCCGGCGAACAGCGTATTAGATACCTAAATGCGTTCGATCCCCAGGATCCGCCTGAGCACCGCACTGCTCGGATGGCTCGTAATGGCGAGCGCCGGATGCGGCGAACCCTCTGGCGGACGGGATCCCGTGGCCGAACCGCATGCATTCCCGCTCGAGATCCTCGGCGCGCCGGGGACCGAGGTCACGGTCACCCTCGAGGTCCCGGCCGCGCTTTCGACGCGCCCGACCCTTTCGCTCGAGGTGACGGCGGACAACATCGTCGCGGGTGAGGCCGCGTTTGTTGCGGTGAACGACGGGGCGCCGATCGACCTCGGCGCGTCGGGCCTGGGGCTCCGCCGCCCCTTCGGCGGTACGGGACGCGGCACGATCCCGCTCGCTGCCGGCGCGGTGAAGACCGGCAAAAACCGGATTGCCTTCAGGTATGCCCGCCAGGTGCCCGACGTCTCGGGCTTCCGCGTCCTCGGCTTGGCAATCCGCGCGCCCGACGACCCTGTGAACCAGGTCGAACTCGAGCTCCCGTGGGACGACCCGGCCACGTGGACCGCTCCCCTCCCCGATCCCGCGGCCGTCGAGCGGGGACGCACCTACTTCACGACCACCTCACGCGACGGCGGCCCGACCTGCGCCCGCTGCCACGCCGACGACGGCGCGGATCTCGCCGTCTTTGCCTTCTCGAACCACAGCATCCAGGCGCGCGCGGAGCACCACCTGTTTTCCCCCGAGGAAGCCGCAGCAATCGCGAGTTATATCCGCTCCCTGCCGGTTGCCCCCGTGGGGCGGGTCCACGATCCGCCGTTTCAGCCTGGGCCCGGCATGCATGGCGAAGCGGGGGCCGGATATGACGCGGTCCTTGCCGACGACGACGCGCTCGGCGCGGTCCTCTTCCCTGACGGCCTCCCCGCCGAGCCCGCCTGGGATGCGCTCGCCTCGCTCGATACCTCGCAGCTCCCGAGCCCGGTCGAAGTGCCGACCTGGCTGCGCTGGCTCCCGCGCAAGATCGATCCGGGCTGGTTCACGCGTGGAGACGGACTCCTCGCCAGCACCGAAGCGGCGCTCGCCGATCCGGGGACACTCGCCGACGCGCTCGCCTTCCAATCGGCGGCGATCCAGATCGGCAAAGAGCTCCTCATCCAGGAGGGGGACCACCAGGGCCGAATCGAGCTTCTCCGCTACGCCGCGGTGAAGCTATGGGCCTGGCAGCGTGCGCACGGCGGCTACGAAGGCGCGGACAACGGCTTCCCCGACGGCGGCCCGGCCTTCCCCTACGAGGTGGGCTTCGCCTTCTTCGAGGCCGGGCTCGCCGAGGCGGTGCCGCATGCGATGGCGCAGGCGCTCTCTTGGTGGGTCGCGCAGATCGCCGTCAACCCTGGGCGAGGTTTTTCAAATGGCGAGCGACCACTCAATTGGCGCGACGTCCTCCTGGTCGCGGAGGACGCCGGGCAAGGACCGTCCACCATGACCTTTTTCCACCTCCTGGGGAGCTGGGAAGAGTCACGCGGGGCCCTCGCCGACGACTTCGGCACCGCGCAGGGCCCCGTGCGCCTGCTCGCCGTGCCCCTCCTCCACGTGGACGTGGCGACGCGCGAGGCGCTCTTCCGCCGCTTCTTCCGGCGTGAGGCCACGTTCCTCGCCGAGGGCGGTACGCTCGCGCCCAACCATCACACCCTCCTTGCGAACGCCTGGCAGAGCGTCTGCGGGGAGTTCTCGGCCGCGCAGCGTCAGGGGCTGCGCGACGTCGCGCCGGCCGAGCTCGAGCCGGACCTCACCGCCTGCCAGGAGAACTCGCCATGAGAGGACGTCGTCTTGCTTTGACAGGGCTCACCATCGCGCTGCTCGTCATGCCGTTCGCCCTCGTCGCATGTGGAGGCGACGACCCCGGCGCCATCAAGGATCCCCCGAGCATTGCGGCGGCCTGCGAAGGGGACGCGTGCTCCTTCTGCGACCCGAAGGTGTGGGGCGGCGTGACACCGGACGCCACGACCGATCTCGTCATCCCCGACGGGATGACGGTCGTCGTGGATTGCGCGGCCGAAGCGCACACGCTCCGCGTCGAGGCCGGCGGGACGCTCGCCGCCTCGCGCAAGGTCTCGGCGACCCTCACCATGCACGGAAACCTCGTCGTCGCGGGGACCGTGGACTACGGGACCCCGGAGGGGCGGATCCCGGCCGGCGTGACCGCCGAGATCATCTTCACCGGCATGAAAGACGAGGGCTACCAGGGCACCCCGTCCGTCGAGGCGGGCGACGATGGGTCGACCTCGGTCGAGACCCCGATCCAGATCGTCGACGGTGACATCGGGCTCTGGGTGGCAGGGAGCGGTCGCCTGCTGGCTGCGGGCCAGGAGAAGCGCGCCTGGGGTCGGCTGACGGACGGGGCAGGCCCGGCGGACCTGACCTTCACCGTCGACGACGCGTCAGGATGGCAGGTGGGGGACCGCGTCACGCTCACGCCGACGGTGCCGCGCAGCGCGGGCGAGACCTGGGCGAGCCAGTTCGATGAGGCGAAGATCGCGGCCGTGGAGGGCAACACGGTCACCCTCGAGGCCGAGCCGAGCTACGCGCACGACGGCTGCAGCGATTGCATGCGGCGGGGAGAGGCCGCGAACCTGACCCGAAACGTCGTCATCCGGTCGGCGGACGACACCAGCCACGCGCACATCATGGTCCTGGAGCAGGGGATCGCGCAGCTCGACAGCGTCGAGCTCCGGTGGCTCGGGCCTGAGAAATGCGGCGGGCCCGCGCGCCGGGCTGCCCTTTATTTCGGCGCGCAAAAGGAAGCGTCCGACCCGTCCTTCGTGCGCCACGCCGCGATCTGGGGCGGGCAGAAGGGCTTCGTCGTGATCGAGAAGTCCCACGGCATCGAGGTCTCGGACGTCGCCGGCTACGACGCGTATGGCCCTGGGTTCTCGATGTTCTACGACACGAACGGCTGCGGTACGCGCTGCGCTGATCGGGCGGAGAGCGCGCCCCACGGCATCGTCTTCGATCACGTCCTCGCGGCGAAGGTGGGCGCGGCGAAGCGCGACGAGGAAGGGGCTTGCCTGCGCATCGAGCATCGCCTGGCCGGGTTCGAGCACAGCGGCGGCGAGGGCTCGGGCGCCCGCGACTGCGTCGCCGTCGGTATCGGCTGGGAGGGCAGTGGCTCGGACGTCGCCGGGTTCGGTTGGACCGAGGGGGGGTCGGGGCGCCCGGACGACTTCACCTTTACCGGCAACGTGACCCATAACAGCGGCGGGCACGGCGCGATGGTGTGGCACAACGACGACGAGCACATCCAGGCCCCGTACACGAACAACGAGTTCTGGTCGAACGGAGGCTACGGCATCCACTGGGGCGCCTATGGCAACCCGTTCGAGTTCGACGGCGTCACGATCGTCGACAACGGGCTCGACAGCGTCGCGATCAAAGCCATCCCCGCGACCGATCGCCCGCGCATGGTCGACGTCACGCTCGAGAGCGTCACCATTCTGTCCTACGTCTTCGTGCAGACGATTCCGGCGACCTTCCGGAACTTGACCTTCACGGGGACGCGCCCGGTCGGCGTCAGCCGCACGTTCCAGGAGGCCTGCCCCGACGCTGCCAAGGATGACGACCCGAACGATCCCGACTGCATCCGTGACTGGCTACGCTTCGAGAACATCTCCTTCGCGGCGGGCATGAAACCGTTCGATTTCGGAAACGCCCCGAACAAGCACTCGGTCTGGGAGATCCGCGGCTTCTCGAGCCCCGACCACGCCATGCTCCCCGCGGACTTCGATCTCTATCGCGCCGACAACGAAGTCCCCGGCGGCTCGTACTACGAGCCGTTCGACGCCTGGCTCGTGCCGCGCTGAGTCCCCCGAGCAGGGGGCCGCCACGGGCCCGTCACGTCATCACGAACGAGCGCGCGCCACCGCGGCGAGCGCTCGCGTGGAGAGCGCGCTCGGCGCAAGCTCCTCGGCCCGGCGCAGATCCGCCTCGGCCTCGTCGAGCGACCCCGCACGCAAAGCAAACAGGCCCCGCGTCAGGTGCGCGCGCGCCCGATCCACGTCCCTGGCCTTCTCCCGGGCCACTTGCTCGTCGGGGGTCCAGAACCCTCGTTCCTTGCCCTCCGCATCCACCGTGAAGGCCATGGCCACCGCGGCGCGCGCCTCGTCGCGGCGATTCAGGGCGTCGAGCAGCACGGCGCGGGTCGTGTGGTAGGGCGCGTGGTTGTCGAGCTCGAGGGCCCGATTCACGTCGGCGAGCGCCGCTCCGTGTTCGCCCCGGGCCCAGGCGCGGCTCGCGCGCTGGTGATAGGCGGCCGCGAGGGGGAGTTTTACGTAGTCCCGATAGCCGTCTCGCAGCGCATCGGATTGCAAGAGCGCCTCGCCGTCGGCGATGACCACGTCCCAGTCGGGATAAAGCCGGGGCAAGGTCCGCACGACGGGAAACCCCTGGATGCGGGAGGACGGCACGCGGGCGAGGACGGCGAAGAGGCTGGCCAGGGAAGCGGCGTCCTTGATTCCGGCGGCCTCAGGCCCCTCCTCGCGCATGCGCACGAGCGTCTGGAATGCCTCGCCAGGGGCAGGATCGAGGGTTTCTCCAGCCGAACGGCCCATGGCGAGCAACGAGAAAAAGAAACAAGCGATCTGCCAGAGGTCGTGCTGGATCGGATCGATCGACCAACTCCAGCGCGGATGGTCGGACTCTCGTTCGTGGTCCTCGGCGAGCTCGAGCGCCTCGAGCAAGTCGACATCCTCGACGCCCGGGACGAGCCAACGAATCTGCCAATGCCCATTCTCCTCGACGAGCCGCAGGTGCGACGGGCCGAACACCAGGGGGCCGCACCCGCGCGCATGCAGCCGCGCCGCGACCTCACACGCCTGGAGCGCGCACGCCGCCGCGGCCTCGATCCCCAGGGACGGCCAGGGCCGCGCGGGCGGCGGCTCCGCGAAGACGACGCCCGGACCGACATAGAGCACGGGCACCGTGTACGGGAGCGCGAGCGATTGCACGGTCCGGGCAACGGTCTCGGTCGCAAGGTCGTGCCTCCAGTCGAACGGGTATCCCCGCGGATGGACTTGCACGCGCGCGCCGGATTGCCGATCGGTCCCGTGCAGCCAGTATTCGTCCTTCGGCGAGAGGCCCGGCTGGATGTTCCTGTGCCAGAGCCGCGTGAACTTCCAGAGCACCCTCCGTTCGCCGGCGATCTCCTCCGGATTGCCGTCCACCACGAAGCGCCCGTCGCCCGGGTACGACTTCATCGCCGCCCCGCGCGAGCAAGGGCGCGCCCGCGCTGCGCCGCGACGAGCGCCGTCCCTCCGGCCATCCCGAGGGCGAGCAAGGGCAAGAGCCGACGCGCCAGCGCATCCTCGAGCGGCACCTCGGGCGTGGGCGCGGGGTGCTCGTCCCAGTCGGTCGGGCGCTCGGGCTCCGGCAGGATATCGGCGCGCGCAGCACCTGCCCAGAACAACGCGGTGAGGAGCACGAGGCCACAAACGCCGAGGGTGCGTCGTCGCATGGACGCGACGATATCATGGTTGGAAGGCGGCTGGAATCACCTCCTGCGTCCGCGCGCGGGCTCCTGCCACACGAGCGCCGGCCCGAAGCCCCAGAGCCGTTTCTCGACGCGCGCGAGCAGCGACGGGGCGGCAATCAGGCCCGTGGGCGAACGGCTCGCGTCACGGATCGCGAGCCAGCTCTCGACCAACATCGGCGGCACCGAGAATCGCTTCCGTGGGGCCCGCGCACCTTGGATGCGCAATGCGAGGGCCTCCACATCGGGATGCTCGCCGAGCTGTCTGCGCAGAGCGGCGAGCGCCTTCTTCAAGATTGAAGTGTGCTCCTCGCTCGGCTCACCGAGGGCGAGCAGCAGATACGCGCCGAGGAGGCGGAGCATCGGGTCTTCGCGGCTCGTCTCGATCACATTCGCCAGCATCTCTGCGTTGCCTGCGGCTCGGCGCTCTCGAAACGCGAGGCGGACTAGCTCCGTCGTGCGCAGCGCGGGTCGTTTGGGCTCGAAGGATGTCTGACCGAGGAAAACGGCCGCGCCCTGCAGATCGGCGCGCCGGCCGCCGGGGCCGTCGCTGTAATTCCGAAGGAGGAGGAAGACCTGGGTTTGACGCTCGCGCGTCGTGACGACGGTCTGGCTCAACGTGCCATGCGGCGTCTCCACGGAGAGGCGGTAGACGCCGGGATCGAGCTCGACATTGCAGGTCGCCCACGGCCCGTCGGTCCCGGGACCACGCTTCGATTGGCGCTCGAAATCGACGAGCACACGCCCTTCGGCGTCACGCAGCGAGAGCCCGGCCGCAGGATGCGCGGCGGGAGGCATCGGGAAGGGCCCCGGGGGTGGAGCGTCGCGCACGCCGAGGAAAAACTCGCTGCCCTTCCCCATCTTCACACCGGGGACGCGGCTCTCGCGCCTCGCCTGCGCGCGGTACGCCTCCGGAGAGGCCGTGTTTTCGAGCGGCGCGGGCGACATGAAAAACCTCTCGTCCGCCAGGTTGACGAGCTCGACGAGCGGCATCCTCAGCGTCGGTCCACCAATGGCTGGCTCCCCCTGAAGCGTGCCGTCGTCCCACGTGACGCGGATGGTCTTGGGGTCGGCGCCGGCGTCGCCCGACACCACGAGGTAAACGTAATTGAGGAGAGATCCCGTGCGCGCCTGGAGCTTGAAGAGCCCAGCCCGTTTCATCTCCACCACGTGCTCCCCGCCTCGGGTCGGCTCGATGGGATGGGCCTCGAACGCCCCGTCGACGAGGAAATAATCGATTCCGGGATTCGCAAACGCGAAGGCCAGCCGGTCGTGGACGCGCGCTTCCCTGTAGCCCTTCGCGAAGTTGATCTCCGCTGCCCCGCTGGGGCTATATCCGGGCAACTCCAACACCTCCGAGCGTCCGCCGATTCGCGCAAGGTAAAACCCCGCGGGGAGGTCGAGCTCGACGCGCTCGCTCCGGGGCGTCTGCCGGACGACCGGTCGAAGGTCGCCGTCGAGCACGACGAGCTCTTCGCCGACCAGTTCCGGCCAGACGTGGATCACGAGCTTGAACCTCGCCTGCGGCGCGCGCGCGAGGAGGAGTTTCGTCACCTGGGGATCGTCGAAAGGCGTATACGGCTCCTTGCCGATGCTCGGATTGGGGTTCGCCCGCATCTCCACGGGGAGGAGCTTCCGCATGTTGGCGTGCAGGTAATTGGCGAGCGCTCCGGCCGTGAGGTTCCCCTGCTCGTCGCTCGCGCCGCCGCGAAGGCCCATGAGGAGCGCCCGGGTGAACACGCCCATCGGCTTGCCGTCGAAGTCGAGCTCACGCGCCTCCCGGTCGGATTTGGCCGCGTGCATGAACACGAGCTGCGTCTCCGAGCCGCCCGCGGGTTGCTCCCTCGTGCAACCGGATGGATCCGTTGGGGTCTGCGGGCCCGGCGTCGCGCAGCAGTCCATGAAAACGACGACCTGCTTGAAAAGCGCGGGATTGACGACGCACGCCCGGACGAGCCTGGGGATGTTCGCATGGTTGAATTTGCGCGTCGTCGCGTTCGCCGTCAAAAGAACGTTCGCGTCGATGGTCCCGTACTCGAGCATCTGGCAACCATGACCGGAGACGTACAGGTAAAGCCGCCTCGCCTGCGGCCCATTGTCCTCCGCCTTTGCCTGCACCTCGTCGAGGATCGTCGTGACAGCGCCGGCGACGGTGACCTCGTTCGGCTGGGCGACGGCGGCGCTCCTCGGCTCGGGGGGAATGAAATCGGAGGAGAGGATCAGCCGGGCTTGCGAGGCCGGAACGTCGCCGCCGCGCGGATCGGTCACCCACGCGTAAAACGCCTTCGCATCGTTCTCGGGGCCCCGCAGATCCAGGTGCAGCCCGGGGTAACGCCAGATGCCCACCACGATGGCCCAATCGTTCTTGGCCATGACGATCGCCCTCCCCTCGGTGCATCGATCACGGATACTGCTGCCGGATGAACGCCCTGTCCGTCGGCGAGAGGTCGTTGTTCCAGCCGACTTCGAGCCCATCGAAGTTCCAGCTCTTCTTGATCCGGTAGAGCATGATCGAGGAGGGATCGAATTCCGTATAATTCGTATCCTCACGCACCTCGAAGATGTTTTTCCGGATGATCTCCCGGCTCCAGTGGTTGGGCGGGCCGGAGAGGTCGGCGTAGACCTGCTCCTCGTTCCAGTGGATGCCCGCGGCAGGGCTCATGTGCTCGTGCGTGAGGCCGAGAGCATGGCCGAATTCGTGGAGAACGACGGCGCGCATCATCTCGTCGGGCGTTTCCTCGTCGAATCCGCCGAAGTTCATCGTCGGCTGCGTCGCGTCGGTGAAGGGCGACGCCAAACACTCCTTTCCGATGGCCGACCAGTGTCCCTGGTACTTGAAGGAGATCCGGATCGGGGTGGCCGCGGGTTTGCGGCGGAAGACGAACCGGAGGTTCGCGAGGCCGAGCGCGGTCCACTCCTTGGCGAAGGTTTTCACCCTTTCCTGGACCGAGGGGACGCCGTCCAGAAAGCACACCTCGATGCGATCCCCGGGGTTCCATTTCGCCCCTCGGACGAGCGCCGCCCGAGGTTTCCCCGAAATCACCTCACCCACGAGCAAGGATCCACAAAAATCAGATTCCGTACGGTCACTCATGATGCCCCTCCTCGCGCCTGGCGTCGTGATGAAATTGGAGCCGGGGGCGCGCGCGGCAAGGCGTCCTCTTGGACCTCGCGGGACGGACCATTACGTTTCCCTCGTAACCCAAGACGCGCGGACGCGAGGAGGAACGATGACCCGACGTGGAAGAATAAACATCCGAACGCTGGCCGCAATGCTCATCACGCTCGGGGCCATCGCGGCGGGGTGTGAAAAGAAGCCCCCCGACCGCGCGAATTCAGGGGAATCACGACAGACGGTGACCGTCACGCTCGACGAGGACAGCGTGGCGCAAGGTACCCAGATGGATGCGACCCAGGTGCGCGTCGACATCCGCAGCCAGACCGGGGCGTTGCAGCTCCGAGCCGATTTCCAGGCTATCGGGCCGCAGAGTACCCTCGTCACGTACACGTCGTTCCCGACGGGGACAGACGGGGACACGTCGACGCAACCGCAGACCGCGTCCGCGCAAATGGACGCCGAGCTGCCGACGGTCGACCGCGCGATCGTCGGGGCCGCCCTCATCCAGGCCCAGGTGTCCCGCGCGATCCATTATTACTACGACAACTGGGGTTGTGACTTGCCGTCGGCGATCCGCGGGCCGACGAGCTGCGGTCCGAAGGGGCGTTGCTGCGACATCCACGACGCGTGTTACAGGGAGCACGACTGCGGGGCCGGCAGCTGGCTCCGGCCGTGGACCCAGTGCCACATCCGCTGCAATATCCCGGCCGTCGCCTGCTTCACGAGCAGCACCTTCCACCCCGGCCCGAGCGAATGTTGCGCCCGCGGAAACTGCGGTGAGCCTCGATGACGTGACGAGAAATGGCCCGGCGCCTCGCCCCCGCCTGCCTGGTTTTCGTCCACGCGTGCACGCGTGGCCCCGAGGACGGGGCGCGTGAAGCTCCTACGGCCATCGTCGGCGGGCAGATCGCGGCCCCGGGAGAATGGCCGACCGCGGTATCGTCCGGGCGATGCGACGGCACGCTCGTGCATCCGCGGCTCGTGACCACGGCAGCACATTGCCTCGCCCGCGGCACGCCCGCTTCGTTTTCCCTCGGGGAGGCGCGTGATCACGCCGTCCGCACGGTGGCCGTCGACCGCTGCATGGGCCATCCGGACCATGAACGGATCCAGGGCGCCGACGTGGCTTTTTGTCTCCTCCGCGAGGCCGTGGACGACGTCCCGATCGCGCCCGTCCTTTCCGTGTGCGAGGCTGCCGAGCACCTCGTCCCCGGGGCCACGGCCATTCTGGTCGGATTCGGGGCCGCCGGCGAAGACGAGCCCGGCGGCGGCCTGAAACGGTGGGTCGTCGTGCCCGTTCACGGGACCCAGGCCGAAGCGCGGGAGGTCCTCGTCGGCAGCCGCGAAAGAGGCGCCTGCACGGGCGACTCGGGCGGCCCCGCATATCTCGAGCTTCCGGATGGCACGTGGCGCGCGTTCGGCGTTTCGAGCCGCATGGCTCCGAGCACGGACATGGACCCGGCCGATCCCTGCGCGGGGAAGGCCATCTACACGTCGATCCCCGCGCATCTCACGTGGATCGAGGAAAGCTCCGGGATCGACCTCACGCCTTTCGAGGAGCGCTGCCCCCGCGCAGCTCGGCGTCCATGAAGGCGCGCGCATGATTTTCGGGCAGCGCCCATTGCGCTATGAAGCCCGGACACAACATTCGGAAATGGGAAAGGGGGTGCCGTATGGCCGTGAGAGGTCAAAAGGGAAAGTCCGCTCTTCGGATCGCCAAAGGATTCGTCGCCGAGCAACTGGACGAAAGGCTCGAAGAGGAGCCCGTCGTGCTGGAGGAGGTCGATCCCTCCGAGGGCACGGCGCCGCCCGAGGATTGGGACACGCATGCCCACGAGGACGACGAAGACGTCTGGGAGGGCGTGGAGACGAGCGTCGCGGCGGGCAAGTCGAGCCTCGAAGCCGGGCGGGCAAAGCCACGGTCCATCAATGGATTCAGCGTGGGCCCCGCGAAACGCATCGGGGTGAAGACGTATCGCGTCCCGGGTACGAATGTATCCCTGCCGGTCCGCGCGATCATCGCCCCGCTGCTCATCGGCTTCGCCAAGGAATTCCACCAGAAGGTGGAGAAGCTCCGCAAGGGCTGGTGCTGGGGGCACGCGAATCGCAACATCCGCGGCTCGAAGCGGCCCTCGTTCCACGCGGCCGGCATCGCCATCGATCTGAACGCGCCGAAGCACCCGCTGGGGCGCAAGGGCACGTTCAGCGCGGCCCAGCGCAAGACGATCAACGCGCTTTGCAAGAAGTACGGCCTTCGCTGGGGAGGCAACTACCGCCGCCGCAAGGACGAGATGCACTTCGAGGTGATCTTGCCCCGCGCGAAGGCGGTGGCGCTGGCGAAGCGGATCCAGAAGGGCGGGGCGCGGTAGCGCCGAGGCGAATTCGGAGGGAGGGTCGGCCATGCGAAGGGGCGCGCAAAACCCATTCACGATCACGTTGCTCGACGTGGGAGCCGAGCAATACGGCGATGCCGTGCTCTGCCGGTTCGGCACGGTCTCCGTGCTGATCGACGGGGCGCACCCGGGCAATGCTCGTCGCAAAGGCGGTCACCTCGCGATCCAGGAGCAACTCCGGCCGCTCCTGCCCACGCGGGGAGACGCGTCCCAGGTGACCCTCCTCCTCATTTCGCACGCGCATCAGGACCACATCGGGTGCCTGCCGCGGCTCGTGCGCGACGGGCACCTCGTCGCCGAATGGGCACTCGTGCCCGATCCGGACCTCGCCTGGGGGAGCACCACGCGAGAGACCGGAACCGAGGCGTCGAAAGCGGCGCTGCGCATTGCGGAGGCGCTGCGCGAGGAGCCCCTGGAGGGTGAGTCGCCGGCCGAGGAGAGCGCGTTCATCGAGTCCGCGCAGAGCCTCGAAACCGAATACCGCGAGATGCTGGAGACGCTCACCCGGAACGGGACGCGGGTTCTGCATTTCAAGGGGAGCGACGACCCGGCGCTGCGGCCGCTCGTGGAGGCGCTCGCGGAGGGCGGCGTCACCTTGAAGATCCTCGGCCCGAGCGGGCGGCACGTGGCCGCCTGTGCCGAGGGCATCGCGGGCAACCTCGATGCCTTGCGCACCGAGATTCAAAGGGCGCTCGAGGTCGCCGCGCCGGGCGGGAGCGAGGAATCGGGCGAGGCGCGCGAGCTCTCCGTCTATCGGAGGTATGCCGAAAGCTTCGCGGCCGAGCGCGAGGAGCCCGAGGGGACGGAGGCGGCCGGGATGCCGCGGGTGTCGAATTTCGTGAACCTCCAGAGCTCGGTGTTGCTCCTCGAATACCGCGAGAAAAAACTCCTCTTCACGGGGGACATGCAACTCGCGGATCCGCAGACGAAGGATCGGACGATCCTCGCCGGGATGCGCGCGCTCACGAAGGCCATCCGGGAGCATTCGCCGTACGATTTCGTCAAGCTCTCGCACCACGGGAGCCACAACGGGATCAGCGCCGAGCTCGTCGACATCATGGGGCACCCGCCGCTGCTCGGTGTCTGCGCCGGCGAGAAGAGCCGCCGGCACCCGCACCCGGAGACGCTGGAGCTCATGAAGACCGTGGTCGCCGAGCGGCGCGGGCGGTGGGCGCGGACCGACGTCAATGGGCTCAGCACGATCTCATTCGACACGGACGAGCCGACCGTGGCCGTGTCCTGCGGCCGCATCAATGACGCGAGCCCGCCGCGGGGGCCTTCGCGGCGGCGGAGGAGATCGACCTCCGCGGAGGCGGGATCGGCCCGGCGTTCGCGCGGAGAATCCATCGTTTCGGGTCCCTGCGTCGCGCCGGCCCGGGGAGAGGAGAGCGCGTCCATAAAGGAAGGGGGGAGCATCATGAACGAAAGGAGAGCATCGGCGAACGAGGCAGGCCGCGTGACCGGCGGCCACGAATCTCACGCGAGCGAACGGGAGCGCCGCTCGTGCACGGGCTCGACCGAGGCGGCCGCCGTCGAGAGACCTGCGAGCCTCCTCGAATACGTGCCGGGGTATCAGCGGCCGAGGGCCCTCGATGCCGCGGCCACGAGCCCGCCCGACAAATTTCTCCTTCCCCCGCGCCTCGCCGGCAGCGGGGCCCCGGTCTTGCAATCAATCGACGCCGACGCCGACGCTCCGCGGGAGGCCACGGAGGCTTCACGCATGCATGCGGTCCAGGGCCCCCAGTTCATCGTGATCGGTCCGGATGATCGGGTCCGGGTCCCGCGACCCGAGGACGCTCCTTACCGGGCGATCTGCGCCCTCCGGATCACCGGCGTCAATGGTGGGCTGTATGTCGGCACCGGATGGCTCATCGATCCCCGTATCGTCGTCACGGCGGGGCATTGCGTGTACGATTGCGATGCGATGGGCGGGTGGGCGTCGTCGATCGAGGTGATTCCGGCGCTCGACGGTGCTCGGCGGCCCTTCGGATCCGTCGTGTCGAAGCGCTTTCGCTTGGTGTCCGGGTGGCTCGAAGACCAATCCTCGGAGTACGATTACGGCGTGATCCTGCTCGACAAGCCGGTCCAGTTGAACGAGGGCTTTTTCGTACCCGAGGTCCTGTCCACCGCGGAGCTCAAGGGCGCGCAAGTCAACATCGCGGGATATCCGACGGATCGTGACGCCGCGACACGCATGTATTATCAAGCGCGCGCGCTGAAAGGCATCGGGGCCCGCATCGTTCAGTACGACATCGACACCTTCCGCGGGCAGAGCGGCGCCCCGGTATGGCTCACGCGCCCGGACGGGACGCGCGCCGTGATCGCGATTCACACGAGCGGCCCTTACGGCAACGTCCTCTTGAACTCGGGCGTGCGCATCACGGCGGACGTGCTCGCGAGCCTGCGGCAGTGGGCCCAGGAGGCGAAGCCTGCGCGGCTCTCTGGGCGTCGTCGTGGCTTCTTGGCTGCGAAGGCGGACCTCGCGGTGGAAAGCGGGCTCGTACCTTCGCCGGCAATGCCGGTCCAGGAAATCGTGGGCAATGTGGTCGACGAGAAAAACCGCCCGCTCGCCGGGGCCACCGTGACGATTTCCCGCCGCGGCGCGCCCACGATTGCCACGACCTCCGCGCAGGACGGCTCCTTCTCGTTGCCCGTCGTGCATCCCGGGCGCCACACGCTGAAAGCGCATTCCAGCGATGGAACGGCCGTCATGGCCGTCACGCGCGAACAAGCGTCCCCCGTGGCGCTCGTCCTTGCGTCGCAGGCCGAAATTCCGGCGAAAAACACCGAGGCGGGCGTGGCGAAGCCTGCCGGCGCGCTCGTGAAGGCCGTGCAAGCCGCGCCCGCGAAGAAGGGCACGACGCGGGGCAGGCTCACCCTGGCCGAGCTCCGCGCCATCATGCCGAACCTCTCGGCGGCGCGGGCTCGGAAATGCTTGCCGCACCTCAACAAGGCCATGAAGGAGTTCGGCATCAACACGAAAAAGCGAATGGCGGCTTTCCTCGCACAGCTCGCGCACGAGAGCGGCGAGCTCGTGTATTTCGAGGAGCTCGCGTCCGGCGATGCGTACGAGGGACGCAAAGATCTCGGGAATACCCGCCCCGGGGACGGCAGGCGTTACAAGGGCCGGGGCCCGATCCAGATCACGGGGCGCAGCAACTACCGCGCGGCGGGCAAGGCCCTCCGGATCGACCTGGAAAAGAATCCGAAGCTCGCCGCCCGTATCCACGTGGGCTTCCGCATTGCAGGGTGGTACTGGAAGACCCGCAAGCTGAATGCCCTCGCGGACCGGGGCGACTTCAAGAAAATCACGTACCGCATCAATGGCGGTTACCGGGGGCTCTCGCGCCGGACCGTGTACTACCGCCGCGCGCTACGGGTCCTCGCCTGATACCGGGGACGCGTTCCGCCTGCTGCGTCTCCCTCAGTGAGTCACCGAACTGGAGAAGATGTTGACGATGACGACCCCGGCGACGATGAAGCCGAGTCCAATCACTGCTGCCAGGTCCAGACGCTGGCGGAACACGACGTAGCCCACCGTCGAAATGAGGACGATGCCGAGACCGCTCCAGATCGCGTAGGCAATACCTATGGGTATGCTCTTGAGTGCATGCGACAGAAAGTAAAATGCGCCCAAGTAGCAGGCGGCCATGATTGCGGTTGGAATCGGCTTGGTGAACTGCTCCGACTTCTGCAGGAACGTCGTGCCCACGACCTCGAGCGCGATCGCGAGCCCCAACGCCCCGTAGGCTACATACGCTGTTGACACACCACGAAGATACCGACCGGCCGGTATCTTGTCAAACGCGCGAGAGGCTACCCGGCTCTCGGGCATCAATGTGAAACCGGGTCCGTCTCGCACTCCGACCCGTTATCCACGCATCTCCCAGCGCAACATTTCCCCGCACGAACGTCCGTCACTGGCGCGATCGGAAAGCAGTCGTTGAGCTGCCCGTCCGGCGTCGTCCGATCGAAGTGCACGCAGACAGCACGCCCGAGCGTGGCCACATCCCGGCACCATTCGGGGATCCAGGCGTCCCAATCATCCGGGTCGCACCATGCGTCCCACGTGCACGGGTTGCAGTCGTCGCAACCGTTCCAATCATGCTCGCCCGAACAGTCCTTGTCCCACGATTCATCGGGGTCGGGCATTTCCCTGCACCAGCCCTGCCCTTCCAGTGGCTCCTGCGAAGCGCAGCCGAAAACAAAAAGAAACGCAAGAAGGAACCTCACGAAGCCCTCTCTCCTCGCTCTTTTGGGCGGCCCCCACTGCGGGGGTTCACGTCGGCGAGCCCCAAGGCATGCCGACGACACGAACGTGGAGGACGAGGCCGCGTGCGGCAAGGTGCACACTGCATCAAAACACGTTAGAATTGGTGCAGTATGCACCAGCGTGATGACAAGCCGGACGTGTGGCCGTGGCCACGCCCGTCGAAACGTGTGCGCGAGTTGATCCGACGCGGCGCCGAGATGGCCCTGAACACGCCCCACGAGTGGCTCGAGGAGCTCGACAGGGCGACGTTATCCATCGAGAACATGAAGGTCATCGCCGATGACCCGGTGCTCGCGGCGGCCACGCGCAGAACGTACCGCGCGTACTTCTTCCACTGGGCGGCGGCAAACCTGCATGACCCGGGAGCGCCGGTCGCGCCTCACGTCGGCGCCGAGTCGCTCGGCATGGCGCGTGACCTCGTGCGCCGTGGGGCGACCGAGTCCGCCCTGCACGCCTATCGTACCGGGCAAAACGCGGCCTGGCTCCGGTGGATGTCGATTGCCTTCGAGCTGACCTCCGATCCCGACGAGCTACGCGAGCTGCTCGACATCTCGGCCCGCTCCATTTCTTCCTTCCTCGACGCGACGATCGCGGGCATCTCGGCCCAGATGAACGCGGAGCGCGACGAGCTGACCCGCGGCACCCACGCCGAGCGCCGCGAAGTCGTCGCGCTGATCCTAGATGGCGCGCCAATCAGCCCCCAACACGCTTCCCGGCGGCTCGGGTACGAGCTCGACCAGACGCACCGAGCTGCCGTCGTCTGGAGCGAAGAAATCGAGTCCGACCTCGGCTCCCTCGAAAGCGCGGCCGATGCCCTGGCCCGCACCGCCGGCGCACAACGCCCCCTCATCGTCGTAGCCAGCGCGGCGACCCTGTGGGTCTGGGTGCCAGGAGAAGCCGAACCCGACATCGAGCGATTGCGCACAGCGACACGACAACTGCAAGGCGTCCGCATTGCGATCGGCTCCAAGAGCCGCAAAATCGAGGGATTTCGTCGGAGCCACCTCGACGCCCTCACCACCCAGCGCATGATCGCCCGCCTGGGCTCCGATCAGCGCGTCGTCAGCTTCGAGATGGTCCGGCTCGTCTCCTTGGTCACGCAGGATCCCGAGGGCGCGGACCAATTCGTCAAGCACACGCTCGGTGACCTGGAATCGGCGAGCCCCGAGCTCAGGAGCGCATTATTGACTTTCCTCGACGAAGGATGCAACGCCTCCCGCACAGCGACTCGCCTCCACACCCATCGCAATACCCTGCTCCGCCGGCTCGCCCGCGCCGAGGAGCTCCTCCCGCGACCACTCGACGAGCATAACCGCGTAGAAGTCGCCGTCGCGCTCAAGGTGCTCCGCTGGCAGACGAGCGCCGCGTGAAAGCACCGAGGAGCGTGTTCACTTTGGGGGCGTCAATACGAACCTTGCCCATGCGGCCGTTGCGCAATTCGCGCAAATGGCACAGATCGTGCCACAAAAAACCGGCCCGGCGATCCGCGTGCGCCGCCCGACGTCCTCGAGGCTCGGCCGCGTCGCCGGCCCTCGTGCGGCTGGCCCGGGACGTGCTTATTCCCGCAGCCCGTCCCAGCCTCGGAGCCAGGACCGGACCGCGCTGCGGAGTCGCGGGGTAGACGACGTTCTTGAACAGATCAGGAGCCTCTCATGCGGAAAATGGCTTTTCGAACAGCTTGCTTGGCTTTCACCATCCTTGCGACGGTTCATTGCGGCTCGGGAAATGAGAACCCCACCGGCGGCACAGGCGCCGCCGGCGGTACCGGAGGCACCGGCGGCACCGGCAGCACAGGCGGTAACGGCGGCACCGGCGGCACAGGCAGCACAGGCAGCACCGGTGGCACCGGCGGCACCGGCGGCGGTGAATGCATGACCAGCGACAAGGCCATTCGGTTTGGCAAGCTCGTCAATCCCGAGGATGGCTCGGTCATCGACAAGGCGATCGTCGTGATCCACGAAGATCGGATCAGCTACGTCGGCACGGACGAAAAGCAGATTCCGTGCGGAGCCAGCGTCACCGACTGGACGGCGTACACCGGGCTCCCCGGGCTCGTCGACGCACATGTTCACTTCTCTTACCAGACCGACCAGGAGCCGGGCACGCTCCCGTGGACCCGTGTCACCTGGCTGATGAACAACAACGTCTACAAGCTCATGGACCTGGCCCGCGGCGCCGCTCTGGCGACGCTCAAGACCGGCGTCACCACCGCGATCGACAAGGGAGGCCGCGACTTCATCCTGAACCCCCTGCGCGCCGAGATCATGTCCGGCAAGACGCTGGGACCGCGGATGTACAACTCCATCGGCGGAATCTCCAATTACAAGTACCCGGCCTCGGTCCCCGCCGAGGAATTGAAGAACTGGGTGCATCTCCAGGTGCTGCGCGGCGCCGATCTCGTGAAAGTATGGGCCGACAAGTGCACCGACCAGACGCTCGATTGCACGCCGACGTTCACGTTCGACGAGCTCAAGCTGCTGGTCGACACATCCCACGAGGAGGGGTTGCCCATCGCGATCCACGCATACCACCAGGACACGGCCAAGCTCGCCATCATGGCCGGCCCGGACTCGATCGAGCACCCGGAGGGCCTCGACACGGTGGACTGCGGCAACATGATCGACAGGGGGACGATCTACGTGCCGACCATCGATCACAACCGATATTACAAGGACAACCTCGCGTTCTTCGGCTACGCCCCCGACCTGGAGGCGAAGTTCGACGCCTATATCCAGGACAACCTCGCGAGCGCGGCCCAGGCGCACCTGGTGGGCGTGAAGATCGCAATGGGCTCGGACGCCGTGTTCACCGGCTTCGGCGAAAATACAAAGGAGCTCGCCTGGCTCGTGCAGGCCGGGATGACCCCGCTCGACGCGATCCGTGCCGCCACCATTCATGGAGCCGAGAGCATCGGCGCGCAGAACGAGATCGGAAAGGTCGCGGTGGGCTACTACGCCGACATCATCGCGGTCGAGGGCGACCCTCTGGCAGACATCAACGTCGTCATCAACGGGGTCCGCAAGGTGATGATGGGCGGGCGAGTCGCGGAGTTCTGACGAGTCCTGAGCATGGCCGCCGCGCCGGGGCGCTGCCCCGGACCCCGCGGGGGCTGTTCGCCCCTCGACCCGAACCAGGGCAAGCCCTGGACTCGTGGTGGAAGAACTGCGCGGTGCGCAGTTCTTCCAACGGGCCGGTGGCAAGACCGTGGACGGTGTGCCGGTCGAAATGGCAGCGCGGCGGTCTTGACGGGCAGGGTCGCTCCTGGTCTTGACTCGGCTGTTCGATGAACTGCGCATCGCGCAGTTCTTCGAACCCGGGTCCAGCGCTTGCGCTGGTCCGGGTCCAGGGGCGGATAGCCCCTGGTGGGGCCTGGGGCAACGCCCCAGCGCAGCGCCTCCCAGATGAAGCATCCTCTGCCTCATGCACATGTTACTGTAGCATCACGCTGGCCTCCTGCGGCATGACGAGTGCGAGGCTCTCCTCGGGGCCGCGCGAGGCGAGCACGACGTACGTCGCTGGGCAGAGCGAGACGATCTGCTCGAGCCATGCGTCTGCTTCGAACGCCGAGAGTTCGTCGTGCGACGATGTGATCCAGCAGAGCAGGCCGAGGAGCGAGGACGTGGCGAAGATCCGGAGCTCGGCGCGCCCGCCCTGGAAGATTCCTCGTGTGGCCGCGCCGCGGACGAACGACACCGAGAGCCTGAGGAGGCCCGCGGCCGGCTCGTACGCGAGGGTGAGCGTCGAGTCCACGGCGATACGCCGCATGGAGAGCCCTCCCGCCGGCGCGCCGGCGATCGGCGAGAAGCCCGCCTCGTGAAGGTGGCGCTCCGCGCGCTGGCAGAGATCCTCGTGCTCATGTTGCGTGTTGCAGTCCATGTCGAACTATAGTTGCAACTATGATGCGTTTGCAATATAGAAGCGCCCATCATGATCAAGCAGCCGGAGCCCGGCCTCTACCGGACCACGAAGCCCTACCCTGGCCAGGAGGAGGCGATCCCTGCCGGTGTCCTCGTGTACGTCGGCGTCGAGGACGGCGTCGCCTTCGTGGTTCGCCCCGGTCAGAACCGCCGGAATCGCTGGTTCTGGGGCAAACCCACCTACGTGCTCCGCTCCGTGAGCTGGGCCGAGTCGCTGAAACGGCTGCCTTCGGAGGGTTTTTACACCCTCCCCCACGACCTCACGCTCGACGGCGGCGGGCGCTGGCTCGAGAACGCGATCGTGCAGCTTGGATACAACGGCGAGGGGCGCGGGATCCTCTTCGTCGCCGAGGACCACGACGGCGAACCGCGCAACGTGCTCGTCTTCTCGGACCGCGGGGTGCTCGTGAGCGACGAGCTGCTCGCGAAGCTCGTCTGGGCGCCGATCCTGCCGGTGCGCCCGGGAGCGTCCTCATGACGAACCTCGCCGTCCTCCCTCTCGAGGCGGCCCCCCGCACGAGCAGCGCCGAGGAGTCGGGGCTCCTGCGCCCCGGCGCCTTGGTTCGTCGGATGAAACCGGGCGACGTCGGTTTCCTCAAGGGAAAGGGATTCCCGGGCCATGAGCGGCGCGGCGCCGTCCACCGATCGCCGCCGGAGACGGGCGCGGAGGCGCCCCGCTTGCTCCTCACCCTCGACCCTCTCGATTGACCGTATTCATGAGCCTCCCTCTCACCCTCGGCGTGGGCATGCTCCTCGGCGCGCGGCACGCCGTCGACGCCGATCACCTCGTCGTCGTCGCCGCCATGCTCGAGCGCGAGCGTGGTTTGGGGGGCGCCCTCCGCACCGCGGCGCTCTGGGGCTTGGGGCATTCCCTCACGTTCCTCGGCCTCGGGCTCGCGATCGTCGCGCTCGGGCTGCGTGTCCCCGCCTCGTTCGAGCGTGCCGCGGAGCTCTCGGTGGCCGTGATGCTCATCGGGCTCGGGCTCCTGCACATGACGAGCCGCGCGCCTGGCGTCGAGGGCAAACCACGGATGAAACACCGCTCGGTTTTCCGGCCGCTCGCCGCGGGAATCGTACATGGGCTCGCGGGCTCGGCGGGCATCGCACTCCTCGCGCTCACGACCATCCCGTCCGTGCGCGGCGCCATTCTTTATCTGCTCGCCTTCTGCGCGGGCACCGTGCTCGGGATGGGCGTCTCGACCGCGCTGCTCTCGTTTCCCCTCGGTTTGTCGAAGCGTGCCTCCCCGGCGGTTCGCCGCGGCATCACCCTCGCCGCCGGCGCCTCGAGCATCGGCCTCGGCTTGATCCTCGGCAGCGGAGCGCTGACGGGCGGCTGAACAACGAATCACGATTCACCCACGGAGAACCATTCGAAACATGATACCCACGCGGAAGGATGGTCGAATCCCCGTCACCGTGCTCACGGGGTTTCTCGGCGCGGGCAAGACCACGCTCCTGAACCGGATCCTCACGGAAAACCACGGTCGTCGTATCGCGGTGATCGAGAACGAGTTCGGCGAGATCGGCATCGACCAGGCCCTCGTCATCCAGGCGGACGAGGAAATTTTCGAGATGAACAACGGGTGCATCTGCTGCACCGTGCGCGGCGACCTGATCCGCATCCTCGAGAGCCTCGCGAAGCGGCGCGACAAGTTCGATCGGGTCATCGTCGAGACGACCGGAATGGCCGATCCAGGGCCCGTGGCGCAGACGTTCTTCGTGGACGAGGAGGTGTCGGAGCAATTCGCGCTCGACGGGATCGTGACGGTCGTGGACGCGAAGCACGTCGCGCTGCACCTCGACGAGAGCGACGAATGCAAGGAGCAGATCGCCTTCGGGGACGTCATCCTCCTGAACAAGACGGACCTCGTCTCCTCCCCGGAGCTCGATCGTCTGGAAAAACGTATCCGCTCGATGAACGCGATGGCCGAGGTGCACCGCACGGTGACCGCATCCGTGCCGCTCGACGTGGTGCTCGACGTCGGCGGGTTCGACCTCGAGCGCGCGCTCCAGAAGAAGCCGACGTTCCTCGAACCGGAGTATCCTTTCGAATGGCTCGGTGTGTACCTCCTTCCGGAGGGCACGACGGAGCTTTGGCTCGACGACGGGCCCGATCCGACGATGGATGTGGCCTTGATCCCGATCGCCAGCACGGACGACGCGGAGCTCGGTCACGCGGCGGAGGCGGCGATGCGCGTGTTCTCGGACGAGCCGTGCCGCACGCGATCGGGCGGCACGATCGGCCCTGAGCTGCGCCCGTTTCGGCTCGATCTCACGACTCCCGGGCGGAAAGGCTTCGTCATCGAGGTGCCCCGCTCCGGTCCTCATGTGCTCGCGACGCAGCACTTGCCCGAAGAGTTTTCCCTCTCGCTCGCGTCCGGCGGCGAGCGGATCGTGCCGGTCGCCGAGAAGACCTTCGCGGCGGGGCACACGCACGACGAGACCGTCACCTCGGTCGGCATTCATTCGGATCGTGTGGTGGACCGCGCCAAACTCGAAGCGTGGCTCGGCGAGCTCCTGCGCGAGAAGGGCTCGGACATCTTCCGGATGAAGGGGATCCTGAGCATCGCGGGCGAGGACAAACGGTTCGTCTTCCAGGGCGTCCACATGCTCTTCGACGGCAAGCCGGAAAAGCCCTGGGGCGACGCAGAGCGCTCGAGCGACCTCGTGTTCATCGGGAGAAACCTCGATCGTGCCGCGCTCACGGAGGGTTTTTCGCGATGCCTCACCTGAGCGAAGTGGAGAAGCGGCCCGCGAAGCACGAGATGCCGCTCGTTTGGTCGGGGGAGGTCGACGACTGGGCGACGTGTTTGTCGTGGTCCAGCGACGCGCTCGTTTGCGCCGTGGGCTCGGCTTCGGGCCTGGTGCGCCTCTTCGACGGGCGGACCGGGGCGGTCTTGCAATCGATCGCGGCGCACCCGGGCGGGGTGCTCGATCTCGCGTTTTCCCCGACGAAGCGCCTCCTCGCCACGGCCGGGCAAGACGGGACGGCGCGGCTGTGGAGCGGAAGCGACGGCGCGCTCGTCGCGAAGCTCCCGGGCACGAGCGCGTGGGTCGAGCGCGTCGCGTGGTGCCCCGATGGGAAGAAGCTCGCGACGGCGTCCGGAAAAACCGTGCGATTGTGGACCGCCGAGGGCGCGCCGCTCCTCGAGACCGAGCCCCACGAGAGCACGGTGACGGGCCTTGTGTTCTCCCGCAAGGGGAGCGACCTCGCGACCTCTTGTTATGGCGGCATCCGCGTCTTTCGTATCGCCGCGGGCGGCAAGTCGAAGCACCACGCCTGGAAGGGCTCGATCATCTCGCTCGCGTGGAGCCCGGACGACCGCGTGATCGCTTGCGGCGGGCAGGATTGCAGCATCCACTTCTGGCGATTGCCCTCCGGCAAGGACTCGTTCATGGAGGGGTATCGCAGCAAGCCGAAGGCGCTCGCGTGGTCGGCGGATTCGACGTTGCTCGCCACGGGAGGCGAGGCGATCGTCACGATATGGGATTTCGGGGGCAAAGGCCCCGAGGGTACGGAGCCGATCCTGCTCTCCGGACACCTCGGGCTCGTCACGGATCTCTGCTTTCAAAGGCGCGGGACGATCCTCGCCTCGGGTGCGCAGGACACGGGCGTGCTCGTCTGGGATCCGCGTCGCGGCGCGGAGCCGCTCGGCTTTGCGTTCCTTCGGGATCGGGTGAGCAAGCTCGGCTTCCGGCCGAATCACGATCACCTCGCCGGGATCGACGCGGCTGGCACGGTCGCGTGCTGGGCGCTGCCGGCGTGAACGTCAGAAGGCGCGCGGCGCCGGGGCCGCGATGATCTCGAAATCGGCGCCGCTGTCTTCCGTGTCCGCGAGGACCTTCCTGCCGTCTTTCTCGGCGACGACCCGCCGCCGTGCACTCTCGCCGGTGTAGGTCCCGGATGCGAAGACGAACCCCTTGTCGAGCGCCGCGGGCACACGCTTGTAAGCACCGCTCTTTTCGTCCTGGAGCGCCTCGAAGGCGTCGATGACGAGTGCGTTCGGCACCTTGATACGCGGGCCGAGCTCACTCGCGCCGGGGATGTCGACACGCTCGAGCGTCGCCGGGTCGTCGGCCCGGAAGATCACCACCGCCGCGCCGAACACCGGCAAGAGCCAGTCGAACCCCCCCGTGAAATGCACACGGACGAGGTTCGGCGCGAGCGGCCAGTCAGTGTCCTTCATGTCGTCGCGCTCGTTGTACGTCTCGAAATCGGCGTCCGTGAGGTCGATCGTGCTGTCGGGTTGATGGTTCGTCCCGTCCTGCGCGATGATCAGGCTGGCTCCCGCCGGCACGGGGTGTTCCTGCCCGCTCCCCGGGATTTGCCAGACGCTGTTCAGGTACACGTGCTCGGTATCCGAGGCGAAAGGCGACGCCTCCTGCCCCGGGTTGATCTCCCCGGCGGGCCCGTACACGTCGCCGATCAGGAGCCCGTCTGCGTACAACGTGCCATTCGCCGCGTTGGAGAGCTCCAGGAACTGATCGTGGAAGTAATGCTCCCCGGCCGCGCCGGGCGAGCCTGGCCAGTAGACCTCCTCGAACACGAAATCGCCGACGATGGGCGCGGACGGAGTGGACCCACCCGCGGTCGGTTCTCCCTCCGCAGGCCCACAACCGGCGAGCCAACCCCACGCAAGCATCGTCGCACACACGAAGCGCTTTCTGCTCATGCCCGCAGATGCTAATGTAATTGACATCATGTTACAAGAGCATCCAACCGTTCGCCTCCATCTCGGCGTCCTTTCGCTCGCGCTCTCGCTCGTCACGGGCGGGTGCGGGACGGACGAGGCCGCGCCTCCCGTCACGGCGGAGCCCCCGCGGATCGAGCTGGGCGCGGGGCGGGTCGATTTCGTCCCGATCCCGCCGGACGGCTCCGTGGAGATCGTCTCCGGGCCGCAGGGGGGGTTTCACCTGGAGCTCACGGTCCGCCTCTTTCACCTCGATCCCGAGGGGCTCGTCCTCGACTACGACGTCAGCGACGCGGAGACCGGGGCGCTTTTGTCGTTCGCGGCGCAGTACGCCATCAGCGCCGACCGCGTGCTCGACCGCGGCGACCACCTGCTCCGCGTGGGGGATCGCGCGGTCCTCGTGGTCCCGTCGGCAGAAGCCGCGCGCGGGCGTGTGGCATCCATCACCTGCCGCGCCGTGCACGGCGAAGTCGTGACGGCGGAAGACGCGCGCGAGGTCACGCTGGTCGACGAGGTCGACGAGCTTGGCCCTTGAGTATGCAGTTGCAATTTTGTTGCATCTTACAAACAGCGCGGTAGATGGAGGGCTTCCCATGCTCCAGCACGCCTCTCTCCCTTCCTCTTCGCGCCTCGTGGCTCCCGAGGACGGCTCGTTCCGCATCGGCGGTGATAGCGACGTCCTCACGTCCATCCACGATCCCTCCGTGAACGTCGCCATTTGGGCGCGCCTCCTCCCACCCGACCTCGGCCCCGAAATCGCGGCGCGGGCCAGCCGCAAGGACGACTTCGAGGGGATCTTCGACGCCGCGGAGATAAAAGAGGGCCGGCTGTTCGATCCCGCGGACGAGGCGAGCCCGCTCCGCGCGGATGTCGGGCGCCTGCTCCAGCTCTTCGCGGCTCTCTCAGGCGTGCCGCGCATCCAGGTGTTTTTCGGAGCCGTACGCAACGATCAATGCCGCAAGTTCCACGTGGATTACGTGCGCCTGCGCCTCGTCACCACGTACCTTGGCCCCGGAACGGAGTGGTTGCCGGAGGACGCCGTATGCCGGGAAGAGCTCGATCTCGCGCCGCCTTCCCCCGCGGAGGCCAATCGGCGGATCGTGCGTGATGCCAGCAAGATTCGCCGGGCCAACGCAGGCGACGTCGTGCTTCTCAAAGGGGAGCGTTATCCGGACCATGAACGGGCGGCGGTGCATCGATCGCCGCCGATCCAGGAGCTCGGCCTCACCCGCGTCGTGCTCGTCGCGACGACCTACGACAAGGGCTCGTGATCGCGCTCCAGCAACAGCATCATAGTTGCAACTGTAACATCGGCCTGCTAGGGTCTGCCCCGGACGCGGACGTCTCCCTCCTCCACGCGCGGCCCTCTCTGCCAGCGTTGGTGACGTCCGCGCCCTTTTTCTTTTCCAAAGGAGTGTCATGCGAATTCTCAGGTGGATGCTGATCGCGTCCCTCGTGATGGGCGCCTTCGGCTGCGAGGACGGTGGAAGCAATGGCCAGGGCGGCGGCGGTGGGCAGGGCGGGACAGGCGGCCAGGGCGGCGCCGGCGGCGGCCAGGGCGGGACAGGCGGAGCAGGCGGCGAGGGTGGCGGAGGCGGCGGATCCGGCGGATCCATCACGCCTGCGTGCTTCACGGGCACGGCGACGTGCAATCCGCTGACGAACGCGGGGTGCATGGGTGCGGGCGAAGCCTGCGACTTCGGGGAAAAACAGGGCAAGCCAGGGTTCTCTTGTTACCCGCCCCCGAACGAGGCCAAGGAGGGCGAGGCGTGTAACAATGCCAGCGGCCCCTTCTGCGCGCCGACGTTGCATTGTTACGGCACGTGCAAGAAGTTCTGCTGCGCGAGTGCCGAGTGCGCCCAAGGCGAGACGTGCGAGCCATTCGACGCGGCGCTCGGGACGCTCGGCTTCTGCCGTGATCCGAGCGCCTGCTCACCCGCGGGCGGGCCTTGCCAGAAGCCCGAGGATTGCTGCTCGATGGATTGCCACGTGGACCATTGCCACTGAGCGGATCCTCAGTGCGCGCCGGGCGCGAGGTCGATGTTCCTCGCGTCGAGCCCAAGCACCACGATCCCGCTCGGCGCGCCTCCGAGGACGTGCCGCTCGACCATCACGAGCGGCTCGGCGTCGATCTCCAGGACCTCACCCGAGCCGGGTGCCGTCACGAATACCCGATCGGGCATGAGCGCGAGCCCGTGCCTCGGCCCCTGCCCCTCGCAGGCGAACGGCGGAACGATGCCGTCGAGCATTGTAATCGCACCTGTCGCGAGCTCGATCCGCCGAAGGGCGCCATCGCTCGTTAAGGCGAAAAGCGCCTCGCCGCGCGGCTCGATCCCGAAGAGGCACGTCTCTGCGCCCACGTCGAAGCGCGCCGAGGCTCCCGTGCCTGCATCGATACGAAACACGGCCGCAGGGCCGAGATTGCCGACGACGATGCCGCTCGGGCCATGCCCCACGAGAGCGCACGCAGGGCCGTCTCCGGGATATGGCCACTTGGTGCCGATCATGCCCTCGCCGCCCTCGGATGGCTCCACGACGAGCACACCGTCCTCGCATGCGAAGGCCACGCGGCGTTCGACGGGTGCCGCCCCCGAAAGCGCGGGGCAGCTCGGCAGGATCACCTCCGCGCTGCCGCTGTCGTTCACGAACGAGACGCCCTCGGCTCGCCCTTCCGGGTCGCCCGGAAGGGGGCGCGTGACGAGGGCGCCTCCCTCCACGGCCGCCGCCGCCCCGCGATGGGGCGCCTCTGCGACGAACCACTTCGGCACCGGCGTCTCGCCACGAATCCGGAGCGCCTCCTCCGAGACCACGGCGGCTTGCGCAGGTGCTCCGTCCGCCGCCGATCCCTCGAAGAAAAGCGCGACCTGCCCCGCGCTGGAGAGGACGGCCCCCGGCGCCGCGCCCTCGATCGTGAGCTCGTGCAGGCTCGGCTCGAATTTATAGATGTGGAGGTGGTCGTCGTGCGGCGCGACGGACACACCCGCGCGCAAGAAATGCCCTTCGCCCCGCCCGGAGGAGATCAGCACCGCGAAATCGCCGGACTCCGTCGCGTGCATCGATACGGGGCCGTCCCCTGGGAGCGCAGCCATCCACGCGTCCTCTGCGACGTCGAAGATCGAGAGCGCGCCCGAAACGCCATCCGCGACGGCCACCCGCGCGCGGCGCCAAGAGGGGTGGCGGGCTTCGACAGCCGCCGCGGGACCCGCGGCTTCGCCGTCGGGACCACACGCCGCCCCCACGAGCGCGGAAAGGACGAACCCGAGGCGCGACAAACCAGCACGTTTCGTATGAAAAAACCGGTCGAGCATCCGCTCGTTCCTATCACGCGCAGATTGTTGTTGCAACTCAGATGCTTTAGCAGTACAGACCACCCACCGTGACCCTCGGTTCGTCTGGGAAAGGACAGGCCCCGATGTGGGCTCGTGTCGCGAGGTGCTGCGCGCGCCGGTTCGTGCCGGTGGTGCTTGCCTGCGCGCCGGGGCTCGCGTCCGCGGACGAGCTCTCGCCGCCGGCGAAGGACGCGCCCCTCGCGACAAACGCGCCGGCCGGCGTGTACGTGGGGCCGCCGCGCAAGAATGCGGCCTCGAATGAGCCCATCAGCGAGACGAAAAAGCCGGCGACGAGCAGGCCAGACGAGCCTGGGGAGCCGCCCGGCGAGGTGGTCGTGCTCGGTTCGTCACGGCCGCCGCCGCCCAGCGCGGCCGGGGATCACCGCATCCGCGTGGGGCAACTCGCCGACGTGCCGCGGCGCTCGGCCGAGCAATTGCTGACGCTCGCGCCCGGGTTTCTCCTGCAAAACCATGGCGGCGAGGGGCACCCGTCGGCGATCTTTCTGCGGGGCTTCAGCGCGGCCGAGGGGCAAGACCTCGAGATGTCCGTGGGCGGCATCCCGCTGAACGAGCCATCGAACGCGCACGGTCACGGATACGCCGATACGCATTTCGTGATCCCGGAGCTCGTGGAGGAACTGCGCGTGGTGGAAGGCCCCTTCGACCCACGCCAGGGTGATTTCGCGGTCGCCGGGTCGGTCGCGTACACGCTCGGGCTCGCAGAGCGGGGGCTCGTCGTGCAGGCGGGTCTCGGCTCGTTCGATACGAAGCGCCTCCTCCTGCTGTGGGGCCCCGGGGGCGCGCCGCGCGGGACGTTCGTCGGCCTTTCCGTGACCGACAGCGACGGGTTCGGGCGGAACCGCGCGAGCACGGCGGCCCGCTCGATGGCGCAATACGAGCACCGTTTCGGCGACGGGCGGCTCGTCGCGCTCGTCTCGGCGTACACGACACGCTTCGACGGCGCGGGTGTGGTGCGTCAGGACGATTTCGAGGCACGCAGGCTCGATTGCCCCAAAGACCACGACAGCCAGTTCTTCTGCACCTACGACCCGAACCAGGGCGGCGCGACGGCGCGGCTCGACGCATCCCTCCGATTCGAGCACAAGGGCACGCGCGAGGAACATGCGCACCAGGTCTTCGCCACGATCCGAAAGACCCGGCTCCGCGAGAACTTCACGGGGTTCGTCACGGACATGCGTCCCTCGGGCGAACCGCAGCGCGGGGACGGGACAGAGCAGATCTACGATGCGACGACGTTCGGCGCGCGGGGGAGTTTTACGAGGGCCGCGGACGCGTGGGGACATAGGCAATCGCTGGAGCTCGGTTATTTCGCGCGGCACGATCGGGGCGACACCCTGCAGCGGAGGCTCCGGCGGGTGGGCGGTGTGCCGTACCGTGTGGATTTCGAGAGCGGCCTCGCGCTCACGAACATCGCGGGATACGCGGCGGGCAAGCTCCGGCCCGCGTCGTGGCTCACGCTCCGCGGCGGGATCCGGCTCGATACATTCGGCTTCGTGGTCGAGGATCGGAACAAGCCCGAGAAGGATCGCAGCGGTTCGCGGGAGCCGTCGGATACCATCGAGGCCTTCGGGATCACGCTCGGGCCCCGCGCTTCCTTGGAGATCAGCCTCGCGAGGGGGCTCGCGTGGATGACGAGTTACGGCGCCGGATCGCGTTCGAGCGACGCGCAAGCGCTCTCGGACGGCGAGAGCGCGCCGTTTGCCCGGGTCCACGCTTTCGAGACGGGCGTGGTCTTCGAGCGATCCGAGGGGAAGACGCTCGACGTCTCTGCGCGAGCGCTCGCTTATTTTACGCGCGTGGATCGGGATCTCGTATTCGACGCGGCGCGCGGGCGTAATGTCCTCGTGGGGACGTCGAACCGGTTCGGCGCGTCAATCTCCGGGCGGCTCACTTCACGCGCGGGCATCGACACGCAGGGGAGCTTGACGTACGCGGAGGCCCACCTGCCCGAGGCGGGCGCGCCGTGGTATGCGATCACCAGCGGCAAGCGGCTCCCCTACATCCCCCGCTGGGTGGCGCGGCTGGATACCTCGCTCCGCAAGGACCTCCAGATCTCGGGCGTGCGCCTCCGCGCCACGGGCGCGCTCGGAACGACGTACGTGGCGCCGCGGCCCCTGCCGCTCGAGCAGTTCGGCCACGAGATCTTCACGGTCGATATCGCGGCGCGCCTCCGGTATCGCTTCGTCGAGGTGGGAATCGAGGCGACGAACGTGCTCGATCGGCGCAACCGAGCGGCCGAGTTCAATTACCCGTCGAATTTCAGCTTGCCCGACGCGCCGGCTTCGCGGCTCGCGCACCCGCATTTCGCGGCAGCGCCGCCGCGGCAGATCCTGGGGACGATTCGTTTCCATCTGGAGGCGGCGAAGGGCGAGGAGGAGGCTCTGCGATGAACTTCGACCCTCGTTTCGCGTTCGCGCTCTTCGCCTTCGGGGGACTCGGCTCTGCCGGCTGCGATCTGCCGAGCGGAACCGGCGGGCGCGCGATCGAATTCGAGATGCAGCTCGGCGCGGCGTCGAAGCCGGGGCTCCCGATCGGCTCATTCGAGACGAGCACCGGCTGGAAGGTCGAGCTCGGGGAGGCCCTTGTGGCAATCGGGCCCGTGTACGTCCACGAGAATCCGCCGCCGCTCGCGGGGCTCGTGGCGCCGAGGGGCAAATCTTTGTCCGGCATGCTGTGGGACGTGGTGGTCCCTGACGCGCATGCCCACGCAGGGGACCAGCATTTCGACGGCGGCGAGGTGAAGGGGGAATGGTTGGATCAGCGCGCCTTCGACGTGCTCGACCCCGGCGGCGTCCGTATCGGCCCCGTGCCAGGGACGGAGGGGCGCGCGCGTTCCCTGTCGATCCGGCTCGATCCGCCACGCGCGTCGATCGGGGGCGACGGCGCCGCCTTGCACGGCCATCACGCATACGTGATCGGCGTGGCGGAGAAGGACGGGCTCGTCATCCCCTTCGAGGGGGGGCTCGACATCGAGGAGGAGGGCACGAAGCGCAGCGTCGACGGCATTCCCCTCGACGTGTCGCTCGGCGACGGCACTATCGTGGGGATCGTGATCCACCCGAGCGCCTGGTTCAACGGCGCCCATTTCGACCGGCTGACGGAGAAAAACGCGGCAGGGCGGTTCGTGATCACGCCCGAGAGCCAGGTGCGAACGGCCTGGTTCCTGGGCGCCCGGAGTTTTTCCGCATTCTCGGCGGAGACGCGCGGTGCGCAGTGAGGCGGATCTGCCGCCCCTCGGCGCGTCCAATCGGAGGACATGACGATGAAAACGATGATCGGGTTCGTCCTTTCTCTTTTCTCTGCAATCGTGATGGGCTGCGACGGGGAGGACGCCTCGAGCGGCGCGGGCGCGCTCGCCGTCCGGATCACGGGCGAGGACGCGGCGAAGACGGGGTTCCCGGTCGAGGAGGAGGGCGAGACGATTGCCTTCGCGGATGGATGGACCATGCAGTTTTCGAAGGTGCTCGTCTCGTTCGGGGGGCTGGACCTGCACCGCGCGGACGGCGCAGTGGCAATCGAATCGAAAGGGTGGTGGGTAGCCGATCTCCACGCCGGAGACGCGTCCTTGCCGGTGTTCGAAGCGCTCGAGGCGAGGCGCTGGGATCGGTTCGGCTACGAGATCGCCGCGCCCGACGCGAGCGCCATGGCCCTCGGCAGCGTCGCCCAGGCCGACGTGCAAGCCATGATCGACGGAAAATTCAATTATTGGATGGAAGGGACGGCGACCAGAGCCGGTGATACCTACACATTCGCCTGGGGCCTCTCGAACCCGACCCGGAATACGAATTGCACGAACGGGCTCGACGGGACAGACGGAGTGGTCATCCGGAGCAACACGACGACCGAGGCGGAAATCACGATTCACCTCGACCATCTCTTCTGGGACACGCTCGGCACCGAGGAGGCATCGCTCCGCTTCGACGCGTTCGCGGCAGCCGCCGGGGCCGACAAGGAAATTTCGCTCGAGGATCTCGCGACACAGGCGTTGTCGGACCTGAAGGGACTCGACGGAATGCCACTCGTAGACGCCGAGGGCAAGCCAATCGTCTACAACCCCGGGAGCGTGCCGCTCGCCTCGCAGGACCTCCTGTCCTTCATGCTCGCATCGTCAGCGTCAATGGGCCACCTCAACGGCGAGGGGCTCTGCACGGTCGGCCCCCTGTGACCTCCAGCTGAGCATTGGTCTCATCCGGGAGGCGCTTCGCCGGGGCGCTGCCCCGGACCCCGCGGGGGCTGTCCGCCCCTCGACCCGGACCAGCGCAAGCGCTGGACCTTTTGTGGAAGAACTGCGCGATGCGCAGTTCTTCCAAGGCGCCGGTGGCAAGACCATGAAGGTGCGTTTCACGCTGGCGGTCACGTTGCCAGTTGAATCGTCCGTGGTGGGCAGGGTCGTCGTTGGTCTTGACCTGGCCTGTTCGATGAACTGCGCATCGCGCAGTTCATCGACCCCGGGTCCAGCCCCTGGCTGGTCCGGGTCCAGGGGCGGATAGCCCCTGGTGGGGCCTGGGGCAACGCCCCAGCGAGGCAAGCGCCAAGAACATGTTTACACGCCCTCCCCGCTCGCTGATAATCGGCGGATGGGTCACGCCAAAATTCAGGTCTTTTATCCCGTGACGCGGGGGCGCGTCGTGCTCCGGACGGAATTCGACTGGAATCGGTCCGTCGAGCCCACGTATGTCAGCGACGATCGCACGATCACGGAGTTCGCGATCGACTCCGACCAGAAGTACTTCTACTTCAAACCCGGCCTCGAAGGCGAGGACGGCGGCTTCACTTGGTCGCAGGGCGACAATTACCTCGCCACCACGATCGACACCACGATTCGCCGGTGTTATCCGCACTTCTTCTGTCCCGCACGGGGCACGTTTTCCCCGGTCGTCCGGATTCCGGAGGGCGACGTGGAGGCGAATCACCTCGTCCGGGTCTACTTTCCTCCGGGCTACGACGAGAACAGCTTGAAGCGGTATCCCGTGCTCTACATGCACGACGGGACGAACCTCTTCTTCGGGGACGAGGCTTTCGGCGGCAACGAGTGGCGCGTCGACGAGAACGTCGAGCTCCTCCATTCGATGAACCTCATCGACAAGGTCATCGTCGTCGGCATCTACGCCAAGGACCGCATGTACGAGTACACGAAGCCCGGGTACGAGCGGTACGGCGATTTCATGGTGAACCAGCTCAAACCGTTCATCGACGCGCGCCTGCGCACCCTGACCGACCCGCAGAACACGGCCGTGATGGGCTCCTCGCTCGGCGGCGTGGTCTCGTTTTTCCTGGGCTGGCATTACCCGCACGTTTTCGGCAAGGCGGCCTGCCTGTCGAGCACGTTCGGCTACCAGGACGACCTCATCGAGCGCGTGGCATCCGAGCCCAAGCGGAATGTGCGTTTCTACATCGACAGCGGCTGGCCGCGCGACAACTACGAGCGCACCACGGCCATGCGCGATCAGCTCCTCACGAAGGGCTACGAGTTCGGCAAGGACCTGCTCTATTTCGCCTTCCCCGGCGCCCTCCACAACGAGGACTCCTGGGCCGCCCGCAGCCACGTCCCCTTCCAGTATTTCTTCGGCAAAGCCGCGCGCGTCTGACACACCCAGGCCCCGCCCGCTCGGCCCCGACGGCCGACGGCTCGCGTCTTGCTCCGACGCGTCCCCATGCCGTTCGGATTCCTGTTCGTCATGTTGCTGATCGTTGCCGGCCTGGTGCTGGGCATCTGGGCGACGTTCAGCGTGCTCGGCGTGCTCGTCACCCTGGCCATTGCCGCGCTCGTCGGCTGGGTCGCCGATCGCATCGTACCCGGCCGCCTGCCGTACGGCTGGGCTGGCGCGATGGTGGCGGGCCTGCTCGGCAGCTGGATCGGCTCCCTGCTCATCGGCCCCGTCGGCCCCACGATCGCGCGGATCCCGATCATCCCGGCGATCCTCGGCGCGGTGATCGTGGCCTTCGCGGTCCAGTTTCTCATGAAGCGTGGCATCGTCGGCCCGCGCCCGCCGGGGCCGGAGACACGCGTGTAGCGCAGCGCCTCCCACCTCGCGCGCTCGTCGGGCGCGACATTTTTCTCGTCCGTGCCTATCGTTCCGCTCGCATGACCGTCGAGCGTGCCCCCTACCCGCCTGTCGAGATGGGCCCCCACCGGGTGCAGCGGGAGGGGCCCATCGTGCATGTCTCGATTCGCGGCAACACTTCGCTCACGGAGATGCAAACGCTCGTCTCCGTCTACCAGGCGACCGTCGACGAGTTCGGGTACCTCCTGATCCTGCTCGACATGAGTGCCTCGGGAGATCTCACCACCCCGGCCCGCAAGCACGTCACCGAATTCGTCCAGGCGCACCCGACGAAGATCGCCTCCGCCATCTACGGCACCACGTTTTACCTCCGGATCACGCTGGAGCTCATCAGCCGCAGCGTCCGGGTCCTCGCCCACCACACCCCTGCCATGGCGTTCCACGCTACCGAGGCAGAGGCCCGCCGCTGGCTCGCCGCGCAGGTCCCTCTCCTTCGCGCGAAGGGATGAACGACGACGGGTCGCCGGAGCCGGTTGCTCGCGCGCCGGGCGTGCGCCTATCCTGGAAGGGTTGATCGGCCGTAAGCTCCAGGAAAGGTTCGAGATCCTCCGCGCCATCGGCCATGGCGGCATGGGGACCGTCTACGAGGCGCGCTCGCTCTCCGGGAACGAGCGGGTCGCGATCAAATGGATGCACGCGCGTCCCTTCGCGAAGGAAGATCCGGAACTGCTCCGCTTCGTGCAGGAGGCGCGCATCGTGGGCGCGCTCGAATCGCCGCACGTGCCGCGCCTCGTCGAGCTCGCGCAGGACCCGGATGTCCAGGTGCCGTACCAGGTGATGGAGCTGCTCTCCGGGGAGGACCTCGGCGCGCTCCTCGATCGCGTCGGCGCGCTCTCGCCCGACGTGGCGCTCCGCGTCGCCGCGCAGGCGTGCAAGGGGCTCGCCGTGGCCCACGCAGCGGGCGTCGTGCATCGCGACGTCAAGCCGCAGAACCTCTTCCTGTCGCGGCAGGACGGGGGGGCGCTGGTGGTCAAGGTGCTCGATTTCGGGGTCGCCAAGATCCGCCGCGCCCCCGCGGGCGCGCCGAAGGGCCTGACGGCGCCTTCCAGGTCGATGACGGACAGCGGCCAGATCGTCGGGACGCCGCTCTACATGGCGCCCGAGCAGCTCGAAGGCGCCAAGCACGTCGACGCGCGGAGCGACGTGTATTCGATGGGCGTGACGCTGTATGCATTGCTCGCGGGAAAACCGCCCCACGCGGACGCGAAATCGCTGCTCGAGCTCTTGAGCCGGCTGGTCAGCGGGCCCCCGCCCTCCCTCGCGGAGGTGGCGCCCTGGGTGTCGCCCGCGATCCAGGCCGTCGTCGCGCGGGCCATGTCGCCGGACAAGGAGCTTCGGTATCGGGATGCCGGCGAGATGCTCGAAGCGCTCCTGCCGCTCTTGCCTGAAGGCGCGGATCTCACGGAGGAAATGCTCGTCCCGGTGGACGAGGCGGCAAAACGAGAGGCGCTCGCGCAAAAGGAGCAGGCGAAGGGCGCGGCGGGCGGAGGCGCCGCGGCGGAAAAGCGTGCGCCCGAGGTGCAACGAAGGTCGCCGGGGCGAGCGATTGCCGTCGCCGTGCTGATCGCGGCCCTGATCGTCGGGATTTTGGCGCTGCTCCGCAGGTGATGGCTGGCGCCTGCAGGCGCCGGACAGCACCTCCGAGGTCGGCCCGGCGAATATGCGGCGCGTGAAGGGCATTTCGTGGTGTCATGTCCCTGCTATGCCTCGATCGTGCCCTCCAAGGAGCCTGTCATGAGATACCACGCTGGCGACGGGCACGTTGCCCGTTGGCAGGGTCATCGTTGGTCTTGACCTCGCCTGTTCGATGAACTGCGCATCGCGCAGTTCATCGACCCCGAGTCCAGCGCTTGCGCTGGTCCGGGTCCAGGGGTGGACAACCCCTGGTCGGGGTCCGGGGTGAAACCCCGGGGCGCTACGCTGCCGCGTCCGCTCGGCGATGGGCTCGGTGCGCTCGCTCGTGCAGACGCGTGTCGTTTGGTCGGGACGAACGAAAAGCGTGCAGTGCGGTTTCTGTCTCCCTGGCACTGCCGTTGCTGACGTTTCGTCTGCGAGCGAAAGGAGATCGACTCATGATCCGACGCTACCTGGTTCACGCCGCGGCATGCGTTGCCTCGGTCCTGCTCTTTGGCTGCGGGGGTGACGAAGGGGGTACGGCCGAGCGCGACACGGGTCATTTTACCGCGAAATGGACGATCAGCAACCAGCGAGCCCCGAACTACTGCGTGGCGTACGATGCGACGGGGGCGTTGATCGACATCCGCAACGACAAGGAGGAGTTTGTCGCGCAGATTCGGGTGCCGTGCGACCAGTTCGAGTCGAGCATCGAGCTGCCCGTGGACAATTATCACGCGTCGATCGTCCTCGTGAAGGAGAACGGGGACGCCGTCGGCAACAAGATCGACCTTGGCACGTTCAAGGTCGGTGCCGGCGCCGATATCACCCGCGAAGCGACCTTCGCGATGCCGCCGCCCGAGTCCTGACGCAAAACTACAGCAATGCCACCCCAGGGCTCCCGAGCGTCCGCGCTCTGGAGCCCTTTTTCGCGTCCGCCCGCACGGAATCGGTCAGGTTGCCCTCGTCTCCGGGAGGCATTTCTTCTATCCTGGTCGCCGCCGTGGCGCCTCTGCCCGGCGATTTCGGACATCTTTCCAGGAGAGATTCTTCATGCAGCCTCGAAGCCTCACGCGTCTGCGTGTGTCCCTCGCGCTGTCCTTCGCTTTCCTCGCCTTCCCGTCCGCTGCCTCGGCGATCGTCGCGGCGCCCTACGCGCATCGCTGGTATTTCGACGAGGAGGACGGCGCCGTCGCGTACGACGAAGCCGGCGTCTTCGACGGGACCCTCGGCGACCATGCCACGCGAACGGCGGGCCCCTTCGGCTCGAACGTGCTCACGATCGTGCCCACGAGCACCACCGACTACCGTGGATACGTCGACTTCGGCAAATCCGTGGCCTTCGGGACCGCCGACTTCACGATCAGCCACTGGTACAAGACGACGTTCAGCGGCAGCGGCCTTCGAGGCGAGATTCTCGGCAACCGGATGAAGGACGCGAAGGGGAACTTCATCTCCGTGTACCTGGGCGGCGACGGAAGGGTCACGGTCGAGCTTTGCGAGGACCCCTACGGCAAGAACTACGTCTCGTTGGTCTCGGACCCTTCCCTCCCCGTGAACGACGGGCAATGGCACCACCTCGCCTACGTCCGCGAGGGAGGCATGGTCTCGCTCTACATCGACGGCCAGTTTGCCGCCTGGAGCAACACGGGAGGCTGGGAGCCCACGAACCTCGACGGGCTCCAGTCGTTCCGCATCGGTCGGCGCCTCCCGGCATTCTACACCGACTTCCACACGATCCCGGCGTCCTACGAGGACCTGCGCATCTTCGACCGCGCCCTGACCGACACCGAGGTCCTCGACGTGGTCGACGGCGTGCTCTGAGCGCCCCTGCCTTCCCTCTGCCCGCTGCGCCGGGGCGCTGCCCCGGACCCCGCGGGGGCTGTTCGCCCCTCGACCCGAACCAGGCACGGCCTGGACCGAGGGTGGAAGAACTGCGCGATGCGCAGTTCTTCCAGCGGACCGGTGGCAAGACCGTGGAGGTCTGGTTCACGCTGGCAACGGGGACACCCGTGCCGATTGAAACGTCCGGCGCTGCCGTCTTGGCCGGCAAAACTACCGAAGAGCGCTGCCCGTGCGGGTCCTGGGCGAGCCCGCGCGGGTCCCACGGGAACGCCTGCGGAAAGCGATTCCCAGGGCCAGCGCAATCAGCGCACTCGGCGCGAGGGACCTCGCGCGGGGCGCACCCGCCACCTTGCATCCGCAACCTTCATCGCCCGTGGAATCGCGCCCGCCGGAGCCGGAGGAAGCGCCACCACCGAAGCCGCCTACGCCGCCCCCGGAGCCGCCCACGCCGCCCCCGGAGCCGCCCATGCCGCCCACGCCGCCACCGGAGCCGCCGGTACCGGAGCTGCTGCTGGCGCCGCCGCCGGTACCGGAGCTGCTGCTCGAGCCGCTCTGCATCATGGGCTCACACCATTTCATCGCGACGTTGCACACGTACCCCGCGGCGCACGCCGTGTCGTCCGTGCAGCTCGTCGCGCACTTGTTCCCGACGCACGCATATCCTTCCACGCAGCTCATCTGCGTACCCGGGGCGCACGTGCCGCTTCCGTCGCATTGCGAAGGGTTCGCCTGCGTGGTGCCCATGCACGAGCCTGCCGCGCACTGCGTACCCGCCGCATAAAGCGAGCAGGCGCCGGCCCCGTTGCATTGACCATCGAGCCCGCAGCTCGAAGGCGGCTGCGCCGCGCACTCGTCGTCGGGATCCGTGCCCGTCTTGATGGGCGCGCACTGCCCGTCGGCCCCCTGCCCCTTCTTGGCGGCCGTGCAGGCCTCGCAGGATCCCTCGCAGGCCGTATCGCAGCAAACGCCGTCCACACAAAAGCCCGAGCTGCAATCGGCGCCGGCCGCGCAGGGGACTCCCGGCATCCCCGGAGGCTTGCAGGCCCCGGCCAGACAGATGTTGCCGGACAGGCACTCGTTGTCGTTCGTGCACGGGTTCTTGCACGATCCCGCCGAGCAGACATAGGGCGCGCAATCCTTCCCCGCCGGATCGGTCACGCACTGGCCCATACCATCGCAGATCTGCCCCTTGACCACGGTCCCCTGGCAAAGCGAGGCCCCGCAGGAGGTCCCCTGGGGGTGGAGCTGACAGGCCCCCGCGCCGTTGCATTGGCCGTTCTGCCCGCAGCTCCCGGCGGCTTCGAGCGCGCATTCGTTCTCGGGGTCCGTCCCGCTCGCGATCGGCCCGCACACGCCGTCCGCGCCGACGCCCTTCTTCGCCGCGGTGCAGGCCTCGCAGAGCCCGGTGCATGCCGTGTTGCAGCAGACACCGTCGACGCACGCGCCCGATTGACACCAGACATCACTCGAGCACGCGGCGCCGTTCGGCGCGAGCTTGCCGCAGACGCCGGCAACGCACACGTTCCCCGCCGCGCAATCGCCATCCGCGGCGCAGGTCGTGTTGCACGCGCCCGCCACGCAGGCGTACGGCGCGCAGTTCGTGGATGCACCCGCGGCGGTGCACGTGCCCGTTCCGTTGCACGCATTCGATTGCGCGGCGTCCCCCACGCAGACCGCTCCGCACGACGTACCCTGGGCGTGCATCGCACACGCGCCCGCGCCATTGCAGCTCCCCGTCGTGCCGCAGGTGCTCGCGCCTTGCTCCGCGCATTCGCTATCCGGATCCGCGCCCGTGGCCACGGGACCACACGCGCCGTCGACGCCCGCGCCCTTCTTCGCCGCCGTGCACGCCACGCAGGTGCCATTGCATGCCGTGTCGCAGCAGACCCCGTCGACGCACGCGCCGCTCTCACACGTGGCGCCGGTCTGGCACGATACGCCATTCACGCCGAGCGTCGGGTCCGTGACGAGACGCGCCCAGACCCGATCGGCGCCATAAGGCTGCGCGGTGTCGAAGTGCTGGTAGACGAGCAACGCCTCCTTGGAAGGCCCTGCGGCAATCGCGGGGGCGAGCTCGTTTTGCGCCGGATCATTCGCGAGGACGATGCCCGTCGTATCCGTCACGACCCCGCCGGGCGTGAGGCGCGCGCCGTAAATGTCTTGGCGGCCACTCACCGCGCGGTCGTCTTGCCAGACGACCCAGTACTGCGTGCCGTCCCAGATCGCTCGCGCCGCGCGTTGCGTGTTCGCCGCCGTGGAGATGCCGATCCCCATAGGATCGAGCACGGCGCCGGTGCTCCCCACCCGCGCACCACGAACGTCGGCGCTATTGTCCCACGTGACCAGCCAGTCGACACCATTCGACGTGACGGAGGCGTTGTTCTCGCTCCCGGAGGCGGCTGCGACGTTGATGGCGAAATTGCCCGTGTCGAGCACGACGCCGGCCGGCGTCAGGCGCGCCGCCGCGATGTCGTACCCCATCGCTCCGGGCCTCGACCATGCGACGAGGTAGTTCGTCCCATTGTAGCCCACCGCGGGCATCCAGCCGCCGCCCGTCGAAATTTGAATTCCCGAGGCATCGAGCACCGTCGCGGCCGGGGAGACGCGGCTCGCCCAGATCTCGGCGTTGGCGGAGTCGTACCAGGTCACGAGCCAGTTCGTCCCGTCGGACGAGACCGCGGGGTTGCTCTGGCTGCCCGTGGCGGTCCTGATCGGCACGCCTGACGGATCCAGCACGCTCCCGGCGCCGCTGACGCGCGCGGCGTAGATGTCGTCGTTGCCGGCGCGGGTATCGTTCCAGGCGACCAGCCAATCGCCGCCGAGCGAGGCGATCGAGGGATAGGATTCGCTGCCCGTGGCCTGCGAAATCGCGATCCCGCTCGGATCGAGCACCGCGCCGCTTGTCGTCAAGCGGGCGCCATAGATGTCCGTCGTCGTGCCCGGGCGCCGGTCCTCCCAGACCGCGAGGTAATTCGTCCCGTTGTAGGCCACGGCGGGGCGCGTCTCCGCGTTCGCCGCGCGAGAGACGAGCTGGCTCGTCGCGTCGACCTTGGTGAGCGCGTTCGAGACGCGCAGCCCGAACACGTCCGACGGGCTGTACGAGTTCGACAGCCGCGTATCCGTGAAGGCGAGGAAGAAGTTCGTCCCGTCGTGTGCCGCCGCCGCCATCGAGCTCGAGCCGGGCTCGGCGACGAGGGCCGTCTTCGGGATCGTCACGTTGCCGAGCAAATCGACGAAGAGCCCGTAGATTTCGCTGCTCGTCGTCCCGAACACGCCATAGCCATTGCCCGCGAAGGCCACCGAGAGGCCGATGGCCGAGTCCGCGAGGTATTTGCCGGAGATCGTGTCGAGCACCGCGCCCGCATTCGTGATGCGCTGGCCGCGGATGCCGCTGTCCGCCCGCCACACGGCAAACCAGTTCGTGCCATCGGAAGCGACGTCGAGGTCGCTCGTACTGCAATAGGCGCAAATCGTGAGGTTCGACGCGTCGAGCACCGTGCCCGAGGGCGAGACGCGGCGGCCGTGGACGTAGCTGGTGCTCGCGTCGATGTTGTCGAACGCCACCAGATAGTTCGCCCCGTTGAACGCGATGCTGATGTCGTCGAGGTAGATATTGTTGCTGGACGCGAACGTGAACTCCGGGGTCATCGTCCCATCGGGCGCGATCAAACGACCATAGAGGTCGTAGCTCCGCCTGTAGGCGACGAGATGGTGCGTGCTGCCGAACGCGACGGCCGCCGGCCCCTCCCCGCCCGCCACATCCGCCGTGGCAACCGGGATCCCGCCGGGATCGAGCACGGCGCCGCTGCTGCTCACGCGGGCGGCGTAGATGTCCCCCTGAGGGTCTTCCCGCTGGTCGGTCCACGTGACCATCCAGTTCGTTCCATCGTAGGCAATGTCGGGCTTCTGCTGGATGCCAGCGGCATTGGAGATCACGATCCCGGAGGTATCGAGGATCGTACCCGTGCTCGAGACGCGAACACCATAAAGGTCATCCGTACCCGCACGTGCGTCACGCCAGACGACGAGGTAATTCCCACCGCCGAAGGCGATGGCCGACTCGGTTTGGGTCCCGGCAGCTCCGCCCTGGATGGCCCCGTCGATCCCGATCTCGGGTCCGATGACGGGATCGAGCACCGCCGGAAAAACGCTCTCGTCGAGCGCGCGCTCCGGGACACGCAAGACGATGTGCCCCGCCTCGAAGTCGATGGGCACCGCGGTCTTCTGCCCGCGCGCGTCGATCCACGTCGCGACGCCATACCGCACGCCGAGCCCCGTCTCGGGATCCACGAAATGAAGCCCCGTCTCGGTTTCCTGCGTGAAGACCTCCCCCGACACCGCGATCCGGACCTCGAGATCCCCGCGTCCCTCGGGCTTCGTCGCGAAGGAAAAGCTCTGCTCGACGCCCTCCTCGGTGTTCTCGAGGTGCTCGACGACGTCGCCGCGCGTGACGGCGACGCGCGAGCTCGGATCGAGGTCCGCCCGCGCGCTGCCCGCGCCGAGAACGGACACGCCGGCGCGCTCGATCGACGTCAGAGTGGCGACGAACGCAGCGGCTTTGACCCCCTCACGCGCGGGCCCATCCGCCGCGGGTCGATACGGCGCGACCGCGAACGAGCGCGCATCCGCGCGCACCGCATACGTGGTGTGCCCCCCCTGGAACGAATCGCCTTCAGGGCGAAACGCGAAGTGGACACGCCGCATGACATCGCCGAGCCCGAGCTGCCCCGCCGCGGAGGCCGGGTGCGGGGGCGTCGCAGCGGCCTGCGCGCCGTCGTCGGGCCGCTGCTCGTTCGTACATCCGAGCGAGGCGCCCATCAGCGCCACGCACAACGCGACCCGCTCCGTGCGCGGCCGCGTTCGACTCATGAACCCAAGGAAGCGCGACGCTCGCCTGACCGTAGACATGCCAGTTTCCTCGCAGGATGTTGGCGAGCCTCGCGCAGGAGAGCCGAGGCTGCGCTCATTGCGGCGCGATCTGGAAACATGTAAGCGCAGCTGTCAACCGAAATTACGCGCCGCGCAACATCCACGATCCCCGGTCAGTGCGCCGCGTACCACGCTGCCCAGGTGGTCCACAGGTGCACCTGGTGGGCCGGCTCCCCGAAGCCGTGTGGCTCGCGGGGGTAGCGGTGGAACCGCACCTCGCAGCCGATGTCGGTGAGCGCGCGGTAGAGGAGCAAGCCATTGATGGGGGGCACGCGCGAATCCTCATCGCCGTGCGCGATCAAGGTCGGGGTGACGACCTTGCTCACCCAGCGCAGCGGATTCGAATCGGCAAACTCCTCGGGCTGCTTCCAGGGATCGCCGCGGAACTCCCATTGCGCGGCAGCGCCGTGGTTGATGTCGGATCCGGCGTACTGCGCCACCACGTCGACGACGCCCGCGCCGACCATCGCGGCGCGATACCGGCGCGTGTGACCGATGGTCCATGCGGTGACGTACCCTCCCCAGGACCAACCCCCATAATAGAGGCGCTGCGGATCGGCGCGTCCGGAGGCGATGAGCGCGTCCACGCCGCTCTCGATGTCGGCGAGCTCGACCTCGCCCAGGCGGCCCCGGTTGGCCGCGTAGAAGGCCTGGCCATAACCGAAGCTGCCGCGGTAGTTCGGGCGCAGGACGGAGTAGCCGCGCGCCGCCATGTACTGCACGAAGGGATTGAACCCGTCCTGGCTCACATCGTCGGGCCCGCCATGCGGAGCGACGAGCAGCGGCGCCGGGCCCGCGCCCGCATGCGGCGAGATCGTGAGAAGCCCCTCGATCTCGGTGCCATCCGCGTTTTTCCACCGCACCACCTCGGTCTTCGCGACCGTCCACCCCGCGATCCGATTCGATTGCGGCGCGACCACCTGCAGGGCGCCGGTCTGCAGGTCGACCACCGTCGGCGCTTGGGGATCGGTCGGCGTGGACGAGAGCGCCGTCGCAAAGCGCCCCGATCGGTCCGTGGTACCCAGGGGCCCAAGCAGGCGCGTCGTCCGGCCGAGCTGGGTGGCGCTACCGCCCGCAGCGGGGACGCGCACGAGCTTGGTCCCGGTCCGCTCGGCGACGACCAGGGTCAGGTTCCGGCCATCCCCCGACCAGGCGAAGCTTCCAATCGTGGCGTCGAGCTTGTCCACCACGTCCCAGGACCGCCCGCTCTCGGCCTCGTACACATTGAGCGCATTGAGTAGCGAGAGCGTGTTCTTCCCGCTGTGCACGGCCACGTAACGCCCATCCGGCGACCAGGCGACGCTCCCCAGCGGTCGCGGCTCCCGGGTCAGATCACGGACGACGGTGCCATCAGCGGCGCTGAGGATCCGCGCCGATTGCCGCATCGCCGCGTCGTGGGGTTCCGACGAAGGCGAGGTGATCACCGCGAACCTCCGCCCGTCCGGCGACCAGCGGAACGCGAGCACGTTCTCCTGGCCCGTGGTGACACGCCGTGGGGCCTTGCCGCCTCGTTCCAGGACCCAGAGCTGTGACGCTCGGTGGCGGGCGGCCTCGTCGACCACACCACCGCTGCGCCACGCGGCCTCCTTCTCGGCCGCGGTGAGCGGCGGCGCGGCAGTGAAGGCGATGGAGCGGCCGTCGGGCGCGAGCTCGTAATCCTCGAATTCGAGCTCGCCGACATCCAGCACCTCGGCCTCGCCGCCGTCGACCGGCAGGACGTGGATCTTGCGTCCGCCGCCATTCGAGCGCACGAACGCGATGGCGCGGCTATCGGGCAACCATTTCGGGTCTCCGACCGGTTTGTCGGCCCGCGTGAGCTGCCTGGGCGCGCCGCCCGCGCGCCCCACCACCCAGAGCTGCGCCTCGGACTTCCAACCGCCGGAGGTATCGCTGTCCGAGGGTTGTGCTTCCGGATTGAACCGCGTTTCTTTCACCACATAGGCAATCTGCTGGCCGTCCGGGGAAATGGTGACCCCCTGGATCCGCGGCAGAGACGCGACATCCACCGCGAGCGGCCGCGTCTCGGGATGCGGCACCGCCGGGAGCGTGGACACGGCAACCGGCGCGGGTACGGCGGGCGTGGAGGGCGTCGGTGCCGCGCTCCACGGAGGGAGCGCAGCCGCACTCGGGGACGTGGCGGCGGTGGATGCATCGGAAGGCGTGGCGGGGCCCGTGGCCGGGGCCGCGCCGCAGCCGAGGAGGGAGAATGCCAGGAAGGTCGAGAAGCGGGCGCGCATGGCGGCGACGCTAGCACGCCTCCGGGGCATCTGAGCATGGGACGTGGAGCCGGGGCGCTGCCCCGGGCCCCGCGGGGGCTGTTCGCCCCTCGACCCGAACCAGGGCAAGCCCTGGACCTCAGGTGGAAAAACTGCGCAACGCGCAGTTTTTCCAGCAGGCCGGTGGCAGTCGCCGGTCCTGACCCATCCCGTTCGATGAACTGCGCATCGCGCAGTTCATCGACCCCGAGTCCAGCGCTTGCGCTGGTCCGGGTCCAGGGGCGGATAGCCCCGGTGGGGCCTGGGGCAAAGCCCCAGCGAAGCGGCTTCGAGTCCTCACGCGCCGAAGAAGCGCAGATGATAGGCGCGGTTCTCTTCGTCGGAGAGCGCCCCGACGCAGACGTGCTCGAGATCGTCGTCCGGAAGGCGCAGCGATTGCAGCGCGCGTCCGACGCGCTCACGGACACGAAGCTCGCGGCCATCGTCGAGGGTGCCCCCCGCGTTCGGCGCGTCGCCGGTGCGGATTCGAACGACGCCGCCCGGCAGAGAGGCCATCTCCACGGACGGCGCGAGCGAAGCGAGCTCCTTGTTCATTTGCTTCGCGAAATCACGCCCGAGCAACGTGATCCACCCGATGTGGAAGAGGAACGGTTGATTGGCCCAGATCGTGTACATGTACGGCTCTCCCACGGTGATCCCGGGAAAGTCGCGGCTCCATGAAGCATAACTCGGAAGCCCTCGTTCGCGCAGGGGTCCCCATTGGTCTTCGAGCCATCGCCGCGCGTCTCCGTCGGGGCCGAGGTACTGGGAAATGCCGCACCAACCGGAGGTGAGGTCGAGGCCTCCGCAGAGCTCGTCCACGAGGGTCGCAAGCTCGGAAGGGCGCGACGCCCATGCGATCGGGAGGTACCCGCGCACCGCGGCGCCTTCGGCCATGAGCTGCCCGACGAGCGCCGGGGGCTCGGGGGAGCGCACGTTTTTTCCGGCGGCAAGCGAATGCACACCCATGACCCGCCGATTCTTCGCGTCGAAATGGGAGGACCACGACGCTTCGGCCTGCGCCACGCTCGACGCACGATATGCCTTGTGGTCTCCCCCCTTCGAGAGAAGGCCCGTGTCCGGGAATCGCGCGAGCCAGCGCGCGCCGAATTCGCGGACCGCCGCGCGCACGATCGCGTTTTCCCCGGCCGCCAGCACCACGATCTCGACGCAAGGAAACACGAGCACCTCCTGCGTCTCGGGATGGCGAAGGCCGAGAGGCTCATAGGCGCCGAGCGCCGATGCCTCGGCGACTCCCGCGGCACGCTCTTTCGGGGCGGCGCCACGCGGCGGCGGCTCGGCGCGCACGGTCGCGAGCTCCTGATACAGGCGGAGCTCGACGAGCGCTTTATGCCATTGGCTTCGGAGCTGCGTCCGGAGCCACGTGCTCGCCTTGGGCGGCAGGATGAGGCCCTCCACGGAGCACTCCACATCGTGGCCACTGGACCAGACAAAGGACGCGCCGCCCGACATGCCGCCGTGCTGGGATACCTCGTCGAGCAGATGAAGCACGCTCGACTCGACCTCGGATCGCGTGATCCCGTCGGCGTCCGCCGCAAAACGAAGGTTCAGGAACGCGGGCTCGGTGGGCACGACGCTCTTTGGCCAATCGATCGTGGCGGAGGAGCGGGCGGGGCGGTTTGCCATGGCACCCGCCCCGTAGACCAGGTCTCGACGTGGCGCAAGGGCCGCCGTTCGGAGATCGGATGGATCACTTCCGCAAAAGCGCCACGATCCGCAGCGGTCCGCCTGTCCCGTGCGCGATTTTCATGGGCAACGCGATCACCCACGCACCGCGCTCGGGCACGCGATCGAGGTTCGCGAGGTTCTCGAACCCCGGCACCTCGGCCTCGCTGGCAATCCTGTGGACGATGAAATCACGCGACGGGCCGTGATCGATGCTCGCCGTATCGACGCCGATGGCGGCGACATGCCGCTCGCCGATGAGCAGACGCGCCGCGTCCTCCCCATACGAGGGGAAATGAAGCTTGTCGATCGCGCCCGGCGTATCATCCCCGAAATAGGCTTTTCGATTGGGATAACGTTTCCCCCAGCCGGTGCGCAAGAGCACGATGGTCCCGGGCGTGATGGGCTCATGCCGCGACTCCCACGCAAGAACGTCGGCGGCGGTGAGCCGGTAGTCGGGGTTCTCCGCTGCTTTCGCGGCGACATCGATGACGACGGCGGGAGCGATGAGCCGCGCGAGTGGGACCTCCGCCGCGGTCATCTTTCCCTCGGCGAAGTGGATCGGCGCGTCCATGTGCGTCCCGCCGTGCTCCGGCGTGCAGAATGCGTTCGCCGCGTAGAAGTACCCCGCCTGCGTCCGTCCGTAGGCGAGCTTTTGCAGCTCGAACGCGCTCGGTGCGTTCGGCCAGTAGAGCGTGTGCTCGTCGAAGGTGTACGTGAGATCGACGAGCTCGGAATGGTCGATGTCGACGAGCGGGCGCGACGCGGCGCATCCGCCAAGGACGATGAGCGCGGGAACGAGAAAAGCGTGTCGCATGAGGGTCCCCCTTTCGAGAGGGTACCTCCACACGGCGAGGCATGCATTCTCGAAAAACTCGGATCTCGACCCCAGCGACCGAGCGCCCATAACGGGAACCTCATTCCGCCTCGCGCCGTCTCCCCCGCGTGCGATTCATCGGCCTCCGCGGCGCGTGGTCGTGGCCGTCATGATCGACGTCGGCCCCGAGGAAAATGCGTTCCTGGCCCCGCTCTTCACGCACCTGCCCCAGAAGGAAGGCGAAGGGACCTGTCTCCAGACCGAGGGCCTCGCCGACGTGCTCCTCGGCGACCGCGGCGGCTTCTATCGGTACGACGGCTCTCTCACGACGCCCGATTGCAGCGAGCACGTGCAATGGATCCTCATGGAGAGGCCGATCCTCGCCTCGGCCGAGCAAATCGGCCGGTTCATCTCGGTCTTCCCGGACAACGCGCGCCACGTGCAGCCGACGGGTGGCCGCACGATCACGTTTTATCCGGGAGGGCCTGCGCACTTGTGACGTTCACGAAATACGGCCTGATGGCGTCTCCGCCGAGCCCGGACGCCGGCGCGAGCGCTTCTAGCTCTCTTCGACGCGGATCGGGATCCAGTCGAATCCGGTGACGCCTGCATCGAGGAAGATGCGGCGGACCTTGGGGGTGACGAGGAACAGGGGACAGGGGAACACGGCTTTGCTCACGTCGCCGTTGAACTTCACCTCGCCGTACCATTCCCAGGTCACGTTCACGTCGCGGATATCGGCGACGTCCGTGGCGCGGTAGGCGAGGCGCATAGGGACCTCTGCAGGGTTCGTGAAGCTGCTCCGCCCGCAAGCGCACGGCTTGTAGGGTTCGATCCCGGTCGAACGCGGCGACATGCGAGGCAAGGTGTGCGCCGCGCAGATCTGCCGCCACGGGAGCTCTATGGGGCCCTTCTCCTCGAAGGCGGCAAAGACGCCGCGGAAGGAGATCCCGGTTAGGCCACTCTCCGCGAGCGTGCCGGCGAGCTTCTCGTCGACGAGCATGTCTTTGTAGTAGGTCGCGGACGCGCGTCGACCTTCGAGTTTGGGCAAATCTTCGCCGTCGATGAACATCGCCGACGTCTGCCGGGCCCCCGCGCCGCAGCGCGGACAAGCCTCGGACATGTCGTACGTCGTGCCCAATCGCGGCCCTCCGAAGACCGTCTCGTTGTTGTCGTACGACATGATGAGCAGGCGCGCCGCGTCGAGCTCCTCCTCGGTGTACTCGTCCCAGCGACGCTCGAGCGGCTCGAGGCCGAGCGCCTGGAAGCGCCCTTGCAGGATGGGGAGCCGCGGGTCGTCGCTATAGAGCTCGACGACGAGGTAGGCGAAGCGCATGCCCTGAATGTCGTCGTCCGTCACCTCGGCCACCTCGGGCCCGCAGCCTGCTGGTTCCAGAATGGATCGCTTCGGATCTGGGATATCGGCGGTGTTCTCGAAGAATCGAACCTTGGTTCTCATGTTGGTTGGTCCGTCCTCCCGCAAGTACGACAAGCTCGTTCAGTCCGCGAAATACGATTCGATAGCCTTGAGCCAGTGCGGACTGTCCTTGTAGACCTTCTGGTACATCTTCCACACGTCCGATTTCTTCAAATCCTCCGGAAGACGCTTCGTCGCCTCCCTCAGTTGCTTCCCTATCGCGATGTGCTGCTCCTTCGTCAAGAGCACACATGGCCCGTCCTTCGGGTCGAACCCGAAGTCCCTCATCTTCGCCGTCTCGAAGATGTGGTGCGCCTCCCACTGGCCTCCCCGGCCCTTCGTGAACTTGCCCATGAGCTTGTACGGGCCAATCGCGCCGAGGCTGTGCAGCGTATCCGCGATCGCCGGCCCGACCTTGCTGTTGCTCAAGAGCTTGGCCATGTCCTCACTGAGATCCGCCTCCGTGAGCACGAGCCGCGTCTTGTTTTTCGCCGCTTGCCGTAGCTTCTTGAAAAACGCCCTCGCCTCCGCTTTCCCAGCGGCCGAAAGCGCGATGAGGCTCGCGACGGTCTGGGCTACGGGGTTGTCGAAGCCGTCCGGGTTCTGGCCGCCGATGATCCCGGAGCGCTTGCCGTCGGCCTGCTTCGTGTCCTCGTTCAAGTTCCCGTCGACCATCGCCGCGAGGAAGGCGAGCTCTTCCGCGAGCTGCTCGGCAGTGGTCTTCTCCTCGCCGTCGCCTTCGCCGTCGCCCGTGCCCTTGCCGTTGCCCTTGCATCCCTCCTTCGTCTGCTCGCACGACGCCACACTGGACACCGGCGCCCCAGGACGAAACACGCGCTCCGGCAGCGCCCCGCCCCGATCCACCAGCGTGCAATGCTCGTCCACGCACTTCGGCGGGTGCACATCGTCCTTCTTCGGCAAGGTCGACGTCGACGGCAACAGCGGCTCGTTCGACAGCACGCCCTCGGGCGGAGGCGGCGCGGGCCGCGGCTTCTCCGGCGGGCGCTCCGGCATCTTCTTCACGCCCGGCGGCACGACCTCCACCTGTTCGTCCTTCGCCGCCTGGGGCGCCGGCTTCGGCGACTCCGAGGCTTCGGCGGCCGGCGCCGCTCCCGCCTTGTTCTCCTCGGCCGGGTCCTTCGGCGCGCTCTTCGACGGCGCCGGCTTCGGACGCGGCGGCGGCTTCGGACATTGCAGCTTGTTGTAGGGCGGCGGCAAGAACCGGACGTTTTCTGGCGGCGCCCAAGGGTCATAGGCGAAGGTCGTGAGGCCGTTGGTCTTGGCCGTGAAGACCTGCCAGCTCTGGGTCATCACGGTCGCGCTCCCCGACAGGGCCCACTGGTCCATCTTCGGGTGCCCCGGGAGCCGCACACAGACGCGGATCTCCGCGCGGACGAGAGACGGCACACACAGGACGAGGAGGAGCGCGAGCAAGAAGAGGGCCCCAGGGCGACGCATGCGAGCCTGGTCACCGAAAGTATGCACGCGGGGCAACTTTCCACCCAAACCGCACGCCGACCCGTCTGGCGCCGATATCGGAAGGTCGAACCGCCGGACGACCCTTCCTCGCCGAAAAAACGGTTCCGTTTTTTTGTCGCTCGACCCTTCCTTTACAAAAAACGGAAGGCTCAGCGGCGCCGCGACCCTTCCTTGCCGGACCGCGCCTCTCCTCGACGCGCCGCGGACGGGTCAGAAGGAGATTTGGAAGACCATCGTTTCGCAGGCGACCCTTCCGCGGCAAATTTGGGAGAGGCCTTCCGCACAAAAGACGCGTCGCGAAGCGATTCAGGGAACCGTTTTTTCGTCGAGGAAGGGTCGAACGCCGGATCGGGAAACCGATATCTGGCGAAGACGGGTCGAAACGCTTCTTTTTCCCCGGTTCCGCTGCCGGAAGAGGGAACGGGAGCCGATGTCACGCGAGCGACAACGCCTTCAAGCGCTCCCGGGCGAGGCGCAGGCGACCGTGAACGGTCTTCGTCTTCAGCCCGAGCGATTCGGCGATCTCCTGGATGGAACGCCCCTCCAGGTACGGAATCATCACGGCTCGAACGCGCGCCCCCACCTTCTCGAGGAATCGAAAGCTTTCGATGATTGCGCGCATGGTTGAGCCCGATCACCACGAGCCACGGACGCGCCTGCTCCGGCGTGCTGTCGTCCATGGGGGAACGAATGCCCGACCTGGCCGCCGAGCTGCAAACGGTGGTAAACTTCTATGGCCAACGGGCCGCGGAAGAAGTCGGCAACCTGAACAAGGCCAGGTTGAAGAGGTAGAGGGCGGGGGCGCTTGCCGCTTCCGCTCCCGCTCCCGCTTCCGCTTCCGCTTCGGATTCCGGAGGCCTTCAGCCGTCGTAACCCGATGGTTCTGCGTCCTGCTGACGGGGTAGCCGAAGCAAGCAAAATCACCCCGCCGTCAGCGTTGACCTAACATCCGAACTCCGAAATTTGGCCACAGATGGTAGTTTCGTGCAGACGAGCCGTTCGTGAGCGAACCGACGAGAGAACCGATGGATTCAACTGACGAGACGCCACGCACTCCGCTCGAATGCATCGACGGCGAACCCTTCGTGTTTGCGGCCGTTTCGCCCATCCCCGGCCGCTCGCCGCGTCTCGGTCTCCCGCTGGCCTGCGTGGGCCCCGCGATCGATCACTACTCGTCGCAGCACGCGCCGCAGGGGCTCGTCGCGTATCGTCTGCGTCGGGGGGACGTGGCGGTCCTCGATGACGTGACGCGCGCCCTCTCGCGTGTGCCAGAAGCGGAAGGCAGCGATGCCGGCACGGCCTATGGGTATCGCGTGTGCGCTTTGCTTTGCGACGATTCGATCGGGCCGAAGATCGTCTCTTGGCTAGAGAGCTGCCTTGCCGACGAGTCCATTCCCCGCGCGGCGCGCGCGGCGCTGGCTCGAACGATCGCCTCCGATCCGCGATGCGCTTCGCTCACGCTCGACGCACTCTTCGCGTCGGCCGTCGTCGACGACGAAGCACGACAGACGTATGCTGCGCGGTGCGGTGCGGGGCAAGGCGCACGCACCGAGCCCTCCGAGCCGGAGCCCGACGATGCGCGGCGCGCGCTGCTCGCGAATCCGTTCCTCGCGGTGCGTGAGCTGAGAGATGGCGCGCGTGAGGTGCTCGCGGCTCACCCCGAGCTTCGCGGGGACGTGCTCGCCGCTCTCACGGTCGCGGTCACGGACGAGACCGAGCAATACTACGTCCGCTTTCACGCGCTCGAGCAGCTCGCGGAGCTCGATCGCGCGTACGCGGTCGCCATCGCCGAGATGGTGGAAGACCCTCGGATGGCCCCGCTCGTCGCGCCGCTCGTGAAGTTTCCCGAGCCCGGCGCGCTTGCGCGCTACGCGCACAACGTCGGGCTTCTCCCCGAGCTCACCGACGGGGAGCTTCGTGCGGTCACGATCGAAAACGTCCTCGGCTCGCGTACAGCCCTCTTCGCGAAGGAGACCGACGAGTACCCGAATCACTACGACCGCGTGCTCGCTCGCTTGGCGCGACTCGTGTCGCCGGTGCTCGACGACGTCCTCTTCGAGGAGGTGCCACACCATGAGTTCTTCGATGACGATGACGACGACGAGGACGACGACGAGGACGCGTATCGACCGGTAAACGACCCCGATCAGTTGCGCGACGCGTACAGGCTGCGCGCGTTCTTGCCGGATTGCACCTACGAGATCATCGCCGGCAACACCACGGATTGGATCACGGTGGAGCCGGTGCTGGGGCTCCTGAACACGCTGTGCGAGGCGCGCGGGTCGGACCTACGCTTCGTCGAGCTTCCGACCGGCTCGCAAGACGCGTGCGTGCTCGCGGCGCCAGCGCGGGCCATTCAAACCGCCGTCGACGAAGGCATCCTCGTCGTGATATGGCCGAGCTGAGAGGTGAGACGGTGACGAAGGTCGTGACGGGATGCTCGTGCAAAGCCTTTGCCGACGCACGCAACTACGGATTCGTGCGCGAGGATGCAACGGGCTTCTGGCTCGCCGATCTCGAGCAGGGCTCGTCCGGCATGGGGGGTTATCAGCGGACGTATGGCCCCGCGATCGCGTTCTGCCCGTTCTGCGGCACGAAGCTCGCGACGGCGCCGCGCGACGCAAGCGGTCCGCGCGGCTAAGACCGGCCTGCCGCCGGGTGGGTTCATCGAGTACCGTGCGCCCATGTGGCGCCTCTTCGCGAGCCTCGTCATCGCCCTCTTCGTCACCTTCCCGCTGTGCTTCGCCGCCGTCGGCCTCGCCGTCGAGTACGCGGCCGGCAGGCTGGTCGTCGACGATACCGCTCTGCCGGTGAGCATCGGCCTGGTCGTGCTCATCGCCCTCTCGTCTTTCGGCGCGCTCCGCCTCTTCCAGGCCTGGCGCCGGACCCGCCCGCCGCGCAACGAGACCACCGAGACCCGCGGCTTCCTCGAGCGCTTCGCCCTCGCCAATCCCGGCCTCTTCGAGAGCGCCCTCAGCTTCAACGGCTTCGGCCTGCGCTACCTCGACCCGCACCACCGCGGCCCCGGCGGCGCCCTGACCATGACCTTGTGGCTGACCGTCGCCTTCCTGCCGGTCGCGCCGGTCCGTCGCGAGCGCCTGCGCTTCCTCGGCCCCGAGAAGCAGCGCGGCCTGCCCTTCGTCCTCACCTGGCAGACCGCCACGATCCAGACCGGCGAGCGCCTCCCCGTCGACCGCCCGCGTAGCCGCCGCGTCTACGGCTTCTACTACGGCATCTTCCTGCCGCTCCTCGTCGCCCCGCCCGTCGTCGGCTTCGTGATGGTGGTGCAGCGCCACTTCGACGGCGCGCCCTGGCAGTTCTTTACCGCGGTCGCGCTCTACCTCGTCTGGGGCATCGGCCTCGTCTTCCTCGAGCGCCGCGTCATGGGCACCCCCGACGCCCTGTGAGCCGCGGTTGGAAGCGCAAAGCGGTCTCGGCGATCAAGACCGACCCGCTCGGGAGTGAACAGATCGCCCGAAGACGCCCCCTTCTAGCGACAATGGGACGGTCGACTCGGTGGCAGACGCGAGTCAGCGGCGCGCACACGGCTTGTCGAACCGAACGGCCCCGTCTATGGTCGCGCCGATGTCGGCACAGCGTATTCCGAAGTGGTTCCGGGCGGTCGCGGGAGCAACAGCGGGCCTCTGGATCATCGTCAGCATCTACTACTGGCTCGGCGCCGGAGGCGTGCGCGCCCATGGCGCGTCGATGTCGTTCGAGCGTCAGCACGACTTCGCGCTCCTGCAGATCGACGATGGTCGCGCCTTCCGTGTCGACAAGTACGGCGTCAGCATCACGAAGTACCGACGGGGCACGTTTCCCTTCTGCCCTCTTTGCGGAGTGAACGAGTCGGCCGGAACGGTCATGAACGGCGCGCAGTACCGCAAAGGCGACTGGGTCTACACGGATTACCCGCAGCCGTTCAACGAGGCGGTGAACCTCAAGACCGGCGAGGTGATCGATATCCCGGCGGCCGAAGACCAGCTCGAAAAGCCGCCGTCCGAGTTCGCCGCGCGCGGGCTCGACTTCGAGAGCGAAAGCAAGCTCGACGCGGGCCGCTTCCTCGCCGAGTTCACGCCGCTCTCGACGATCAACGAAAGCTGCATCGTGTTCAACATGGCGTTCCTCTTGATCTTCGCGGTGCTCCTCGTGGTGGGGATCGTGCTCGCGATCCGTCGGCCGAAGGAGGCTTGAGGGCCGACGCCGCCTGCGTAGCCCCACGAGCGAGGTGGATGCCTGTGGCATGCTACACTCCGCCCGAGCGCCAGGCCGCCCCCCTCCTCGCCCCGCTCCTCGCCCTCGCGTGCGCGAGCGCGAATCCACCCTCCAGCGCGAAGCCCGCGGAAAACCCCCCCACGCCCGCCCGGGCCGACAACCCCGCGCCCGCGCCTGCGCCCAGGCGCCCCGCTTTCACGATGACGAAGGCGATGGTCCCCATGCGTGACGGGGTGAAGCTCGAGACGGTGATCTTCTCGCCCGTCGACGCGAAGAAGCCATTGCCCGTGCTCTTCATTCGCTCGCCTTATGGCATCCCCGAGGACGCCTCTGACCTGGAAAACCCCGGGGTAGACGCGCTCCGCGCGGACGGCTACATCATCGCGGCCCAGAACTGCCGCGGGCGCTTCGGCTCCGAGGGGACGTTCGTCATCACCCCGCCGCCGCACGACCCGGCCGACCCGCGCGGCGTGGACGACGCCACCGACGCGCACGACTCCATCGAATGGTTCGTGAAGAACGTGCCCGGCAACAATGGCCGCGTGGGGATGATGGGCACCTCGTACGGCGCCTGGACGGCCACCATGGCCCTGCTCGAGCCGCACCCCGCATTGCGAGTGATCGTCGAGGAGGCCTCTCCCGCCGACGAGTTCACCGGCGACGACTTCCGCCACAACGGCGCATTCCGGCTGGCCTACGGCTTCGAGTACGTCGCCAGGATGGAGACGAGCAAGGAGGCGAACACGGTCTTCTCGTACGGCCGCTCCGATCTCTACGATTTTTTCCTCGACCTCGGGCCGCTCGCCAACGTCGACGCGCGCCATTTCCACGGCAAGATGCCGACCTGGAACGATTTCGTCGCGCACCCGAACCTGGACGCGTTCCTCGAGCGGCGCGCGATCGTGTCGCACCTGCGCAAGGCGACGATCCCCATCCTCAACGTCGCGGGCTGGTGGGATCAGGAGGATTTTTACGGGCCCTTCGGCATCTACGCGACGCTGGAGAAGAGCGACGCCGCGCGCAAGAACCACCTCGTCGTGGGCCCCTGGAACCACGGCGGATGGGGCAGCCCCGGGCGCAAGCTCGGACCCGTGGATTTCGGCAGCGACACCGGCGTGCATTACCGGGACAAAATCGTGGTCCCCTGGCTCGCCCACTGGCTCCACGACAAACCCACCGAGGACCAGCCCGAGGCGACGATCTTCGAGACCGGCACGAACCGCTGGCGCACCTTCGATCGCTGGCCGCCCGAGGCCGGCGTCACCAAGAAAAAGCTCTACCTGCGCGCGGGCCGGGCCTTGTCGTTCGAGCCGCCCACGGAGACGGGCCGGGGCGCCGCCGACAGCTACGTCTCCGATCCGCAGAACCCGGTGCCCTTTGTCCCTCGCCCGATCCAGCCGCTCCTCACGGGCAGCCAGTGGCGGACGTGGATGGTAGAGGACCAGCGCTTCGTCGATCATCGGCCCGATGTGCTGAGCTTCTCGACGGGCCCGCTCGACGCGGATCTCACGGTGGCCGGCGATATCGTCGCCGAGCTTTTCGCGTCGACGTCGGGCACGGACAGCGACTGGATCGTGAAGCTCATCGACGTCTACCCGGAGGGCGATCCAATGCCTCCGCCCGAGCCGCAGGCGGACGGTGAAAAACCCGCCGAGCCGGACGCCGACATGCGCGGCTATCAGCTCATGGTCGCGAGCAGGGTCCTGCGCGGGCGCTTCCGCGACAGCTTCGCCAAGCCCGCGCCCATCCCGCCCGGCAAGGTGCTGCGTTATGCCATCGACCTGCAAACCCGCGCCCACACGTTCCGCAAGGGGCACCGGATCATGGTGCAGGTGCAGAGCACCTGGTTCCCGGTCATTGATCGCAATCCGCAGCGCTACGTGGACAGCATCTTTGCGGCGAAGGAGTCCGATTACGTGGCCGCCACCCAGACGATCGCGCGCTCGCGCGAGGCGCCCTCGGCGATCGTCCTGCCGGTCCTGTCGCCGTGACGCTCTCAGTGCCGGCGCGCTGCGGCTCTTACGTAGGAAACGCGCTGAAAGCCGATTACGTCAACTCGAAGGGGACCGGGTCACAAAAGGCTTGACAGCTGTGGAACCGTTCGGGTGTCCTATCCCCCGATTCTACCCTACCGTTTCGCTGGCGACTTTGGAAGGGACGCGCCCCATGACCACTTTGCCCAAAGGCCCCACCAACAACATCCTGGTGAACATACAGGGGATCATGGACCCGATCGGCTACACGCTGCGCTTGCGGGAGCGCTACGGCGATCCGATGTCGTGCCCGAAGATGAACGGCAAACCGGTGCTGGCCACCGGCAGCGTGGAGGGTCTGCGCTCCGTGTTCGCGGTGCCGCCGGAGGCCCTCGATCAGATGCTGGCCGAGAGCTTCACCGCGGCGATGGGAGAGTCGTCGCTGTTCGTGCTCTCGGGCGCGCGGCACACGGCCATGCGCAAGCTGCTCATGCCGCCATTTCACGGGCAGCGCATGCGCCTCTATGGGAAGCAGATCTGCGACCTCAGCCTGCAGCACTCCCGGGACCTCAGGCCGGGCCGAGAGATCGTGGCGCAGGACCTCATGCACAAGATCTCGCTGCAGACGATCATCCACCTCGTGTTCGGAGTCACTGCACCGGCGGAAGTGGCGCGCCTCGAGAAGCTGCTCGAGGCGCTGCGCGAGAGCTTCTCCTTGGGCCTGAACATCACCCTCATGATTCCCTGGCTGCGCCGGGAGTTCGGGGGCTTCGGCCCGTGGGCGCGCAGGGTGCGCGCGACCCAGGACCTGCGCAGCTTCCTCGATCCGGAGCTCGCCCGCCGCCGCGCCGAGCCCGCCGAGCGCACCGATATCCTGAGTCTGCTCCTGGAAGCCCGCCAGGAAGACGGGACGGCGCTGAGCGACCTGCAAATCTTCGAGCAGCTGCACACGCTGCTCTTCGCGGGGCACACCACGACCGCGGGCGCGCTCACCTGGGTGCTCTATTTTCTCGGAAACGCGCCCGCCGTGTTGCGCCGGCTGCAGGACGAGCTTACGGCGCTGGGCGCGGATCCGGATCCCGAGGCGCTGGCCAAGGCGCCGTATCTGGAAGCGGTGATCAACGAGACGCTGCGCCTGCGCCCGCCCAGCCCGGGGGTGGGACGCAAATTGAATGCGCCGATGCAGATCGCGGGCTACGACTTGCCGGCGGGCTCAGGCGTGTTCGCGCAAATCATCTGGGCCCACCACGATCCCAAGGTATTTCCGGAGTCTGCGGTGTTTCGTCCCGAGCGATTCCTGGAGCGAACCTATTCCCCCTTCGAATTCCTGCCGTTTGGCGGCGGGAATCGGCGCTGCATCGGGGCCGCCTTTGCGCTGTACGAGATGAAGCTGGTCCTGGGGACGCTGCTGCGGCGCTACAGCTTCGAACTCGTGTCCAAGAAGCCGGTGCGGGTGGGGCTGCAAGGTCTGCCCGGCTCTCCGGTGCGCGTGATCGTCCGCTGATTCCTGCCGCCACGCCGGGGCGCTGCCCCGGGCCCCGCGGGGGCCGGGGCAGCGCCCCGGCGCGGTGGCCCCAAGGATCCTCCACGACGGATTTCCACCATCGCGAGTGCACGATGGCCGTTGCGGTGGGACATTCTCCGCGTGGCCATCTCAAAAGAGAAAATGCAAAGCTGGGCGATGCGGATGATCGAAGAGGCTCGCCCGCCGTCGCGGACGATCACCGCCATCGACGACCTGCTTGCGTTACGCAGCTTCTTCCACGGGGACCGGACGCTCTTGTTCGGCATGAAGACGACGCCCGACGCGTTCGAGGATCCGAGTGCGCTCATCGAGGAGGCGCGGGGCGCGCTTCGCGAATGGTTCGATCACTTCGCCGAGATCGGCGATGCGAAAGAGCAGGCACGGCTCTACTACCGACTCGAGCACATGATCGACATCCCCGAGCCCGAGCTCGTACGCCAAGAACGCGCGGCCAACGAGGCGCGCGAATCTGCGAAGCGCGACGCATTGAGCGTGCTGCCACGACCGCTCGATGCGGTCGCCGCGGTCTCTCCGTCGCTCGCGGCCGCGCTGCAGAACCCCCAGGGCGAACGTTCGGAGGACTTCTTCGCCGAGTACGGGGAAGCGCTGACGCCCAAGGGCAACACGTCGCTCGACATGTCGAACTTCGATTGGCTGAGCGCCGATCCTGACTGGGACGAACTCGTCGGCTCCCGATTCGACGCGCCGTTCTTCCCCATCGCCGGATCGGATGGCGACTACGTCGGCGTGCTCGTCTTCCTCGAGGCTCCGGACGACGACGCCGTCGTCCTCTACTACTCGCACGAAGAGGGCTTCTTCTTCATGGCCGAGAGCCTTCAGCACTGGAATGCGATGTGCGACGCGGCCTCGGCCGGCGGTCGTGGAGTGAAGAAGAAGGCCGACCGCGCTCGCGGCAGCGCACCGCGTTGGAAAATCGACGGCGCTCTTCCGCCGAACGCCTACGGCGATGCGCTCGCGCGGGCGGAGGCGATCATCGAACGCCTCCACCGCGGCAGCTGAAGACGCGAACGCTCACTTCTGAGTACTCGAGCGCCCCCCTCAGAGCGGCGTCGTGGTGATGTTCGCGGGGACCGCGCGCATCACGAAATTCTCGGCGTAGTTGCAGAGCGAATAGAGTCGACTGCGCGTCGCATCGAAGGCGATGCCGCAGTCGACGCTGCCGAACTGCTGGCTCGCGTGCCGCGCGAGGCTCGTCTTCACCCAGCGATTGTTCGCGACGTCGTAGCCAACCTGCTGGTTGTCGACCCACATCTGCACGAAGAGCACGAGATCCAGGGCCTCGATGTAGACCATCTCGCGAACACGGTTGAGGGCTTGTGACGAGGGGCTGTTGTCGATGAAGGCGCGGTTCGTCGGCTCGAGCGCCGTCGCGTTCGCGGAAGCGAAGTCGTAGGCCCAGACCTGCCCGCCGGCGTCCTCGTATCCCTGCGCGGCGAACATGAGCATGCGATTGCGCTTCGAGTCGTAGACCATTCCACTCTCGTCACCACCGACCAGGGAGGCAAAGGTGCCCATGACCGGAAGAGCTTCCCACGCGTGCTTGTCGGCGACGAATTTTCCGAAGAATCCGCCGGCCGACGGACCCCCCGTCCACGCCACGACGCCGACGGGGGTTGATGCCGTCTTGACGGAGTAGAGGTCGTAGCCGAAGGGCTGCGTCGGAACGAAATCGACCCAGTCTCCGAGCGCAGGATCATACACGTGCGTGCCTGCGCGGTGCGGCGCGATGAGCAGACCGGACACGGGATCGAGCGCGACCGCGTTGTACGTGTGGTTGTTGCAGTCGGGGCGCCCGCTGAACGTATTGCCGATGGACAGGGCCTCCGCGACGTGCCCGATGCTGTAGCGGCCGGTCTCGAGGTGGAGATGTTGCACGGTATTCGTCGGGTCGGACTGGTGGCCGCCGGTCCAGTGCAGGAGCTGATGATTCTTCTCGTCGAAAATCGTGCTGCCCCAGGAACGTGAGGTATTGGGGCGCTCCACGGTCGGCAGCGCCGTCCAGACGTTCTCGGGCAATCCGTCGATCCACGCGCCGAACGTGCCTTCCGGATCACGCGGCGCTTCGTCGTACCACGCCGGCGACCAACCGCTCGCGGCTTCGGCGCGTGAGAACGAGGTGCCGGGGTCGACGCCTTTCGTGGCCGTGGCTTCTGCGTCGAGCGTATTCGGATCGAGGCGGAGCGCCCACGTGCTCGATCGCTGCAAACTCGGGTACTCCGAACCGCCGTTCGCGACCGCGAGCATCGTATCGCCTCCGACGTGCGTCGCGCCGACGATGCGCATCATGGACGCCTCCTCCTCCGCGGGCACGCTCGCGACGAAGGACCACTGCATTGTCGTCGCGTCGAAGAGCCACGCCTCGGTCGGGAGCTTCTCGTCCGGGTTTTGTGGTTCGATCTTCCGGCGGAACGTGTTGCCCCCGACGAGCAGCGCGCGACCGCCCGTCATGCCGATGAAGCGGGCGCCCTGGCGCGGGCTCGGCGAGCGCTCGGGCCAAAGCTGCCGGTATCGCTGGGAGGCGAAGTCGTAGATCCAGGTGTCGGCCGTCGCGAAATCCCCGTGGGTTCCACCAAAAAGGACGAGGCCGCTGCAATCCGGCAACACGGCGACGGAGGCAGCCAAGCGCGGAGGCGGCTCGGGGGCGAGGGCCCATGCGGCTTCTCGAACCTTGAGGGCGACACGATCGAGCGCGGTGAGCGTCTCGCCGGCGAGCGCGCCGGCGAGCGCCTCCGTGCCGGCCGTATAGGCCGTGACAGCTTCGTCGAATCTGGTCTTGCCCATCGTGATGCTTTGCTCATCGAGCCCGGACTTGCCACCGAGCGCGGCCACGCGGTCCTTCAGCCCTTTGAGCTCGGCGTCGAGCCCCTGCCACGCCGGGACGACGTCGGTCTGGACCCACATGGCGAGATCGCTCGGCGGCAAACCGCGATGCCACGCGGCGCGGGCGCGCGCGACGACGAGCCGGAGCTTGTTCGAGGTCGTTTCCAGATCGGTAAAAAGGCTGCGCGCGATGTCCGTGCCTCGTGGCGACGCCCGCCAGGTGTTGGCCTTGGGATCAAACGTAAAGCTCCCGAACGTCCCAAGGGCTGCGCCGGGCGCCTGTCCGCCGAGAAGCAACACTTCCGCGTGCGCGGAGTCCCACACGAGATTCGCGTCGACGATGGATCCGAACGGACTGCCGTAGTCGCGAAACGCCGCCCACGTCGGCGTCACGGCGGCCTTCCACGTCTCATCACCGACCGCGGTATTCGTGAACGTCGCGAGATCGACCTTTTCGAGCAACGTCGACGTCTCGTATTTCTTCGTGAACACGTACGCGGCGTCCGGCGCGAACGCCGCCTGAATGGCCCCCGACAACGACGCCCCGAACATCGTGGGTGTCGTCGACCAGGCGCGCGCCGCGAGGTCGAAGGTCATGACGGGGCTGCGCATCACGTCCGCCGGCTCGGAGCCGGGCTCGGCCTTGGGCGAGGCGAGGACCACCTTGCCCTCGTGGAGGAACATGAGCGTGTCTCCGCGGATGCCGGTCGTGTCGACGTCGATCTTCGTCAGGGTATTCGCCGGGATGTCGAGCGGCGAGGACGAAGCGGAGCCCGGTTTGCATACGAGGGCGAGGTTCTCGGCGGGTGTCGGATCGATAGGTTCGGTCCCCGCGTCGTCGGAGGTATTCGGCGGCCTGTCATCGTCGGGGCTGCTGCATGCGACGGCGAGAAGGCAGGTTGCGACGGGGAGAAAGAGAGAGCGTCGACCGGAAAGGTAGCGCATGCGTGCATTCGAGCATGCAATGCGCTCAGGCGGTAGTTGATTTCGAGATCGATCGCATGCGAGCGGCACCGATTGCAGCCTCGCGGCACATTTGGGCTCCGAGGAGAGGGCAAGCGATGGCCGCTCTCCGCGAGGCGCGGAGGCGGAGGCGGAGGCGGAGGCGCGTGCGCTTGCGCGTGCGCGTGCGCTTGCGCGTGCGCAGGCGGATCAGGCGAGCGCGAGCGTTTGCAGGTGCCGTCGGGCGAGGGAGATGCGGGCGTAGGCGGTCTTCGTCTTAATGCCGAGCGCTTCGGCGATCTCCCGGATCGAACGGCCTTCCAGGTAAGGCACCACGACCGCACGGATGCGCGGGCCGATCCTCAAGAGGAATCGCTTGAGCCGGAAGAGCCCGTACGTCGCCAGCACGAGCGCCTCCGTCGACTCCGCTTCGTCCTCCCGCTCGGGAAAGTCATCCGAAAGGCCCGCGAGAACCTCCCGTTCGCAACGCGCCAGCTTTCGATGATTGCGCGCACGGTTGAGCCCGATCATCAGGAGCCAAGGGCGCGCCTGCTCCGGCGTGACAAGACATTCGAGGCGTCGCCAGGCCGTGATGAAGATTTCCTGCACGACGTCGTCCACGTCGCCACGTCGCGGGGAGGGATGGCCTGTCCAAGAAGAAGGCGGCGCAGGAAATCGCGGTGTTCCAGGTAAAGGCGCCCAAGCAGGGCGTGCGCCGCCGTAAAGTTTGCCGGCGGCGAATGGAGCTGTATCGTAGCCATACTCATGACTCCGGTTTGGTCGGGGTTGTGGGGAGACGCCGGTCGGTGTTAGGTGCGCCGGCTGGCGTCGCTTGCTTTGTCTCATGGATTGCGGCCGGAGGCAATTGGAAAAGAGCGGATTGGTTCGTCGGCGGAGAACCCACGATCCGCCGCGAATGGGGCGAGGGGCGTTGGAATGGGAGCTGTGATCCTGGGCTGAAAGTCCCTCACCCCCAACCCCTCTCCCGTCCCGGGAGAGGGGCGAGAGAGGCTTCTCTTACGAGGCGCGGCGGTAGACGAGGCGGGTGAGGGTGGCGATGACGTGGTCCATTCGGTCGAGGACCTTTGCGTCGACGTTGCCGATATAGCGCATGGCCTGGGCGACCTGGACGCAGGCCAGCACCTCCCTTGCCGACCCGAGTGCGGAGGAGTAGCGCTGTCGCTTGTTTCCGGCGTGGTTGCCCATGCCTTCTGCCGCGTTCAACGCGACGCTATGCATGGCCCTACGCATTTGCCGCGCCAGATCCGAATCCTTTCGCTCAATCTGTCCTGCAATGCTTGCCGCGTCCCCCGCCATGGCCAAAACGACTTCGTAGATCTTCAGCATGGATGATTCCTCCGCCCGACGGCCCAATCGCCGGGACCCCCGTCCCACACCGTCGCGCGCAGGCCTTTTCAAGGCTGCGCAGCACCGCGCGGACCCGCCCGCAGCGCGAAGCGCGAGGACGGGGAGCACGGCTTGGCCTTGAAGAGGCCGAGCACGACGGTACGCTCGCCGTCCCCGAGTGGAACCCCTGCATACCGTTCCCCAAGCGCACGCACACGCGCAAGCGCACGCTCAAGCGCACGCTCAAGCGCACGCGCACGCGCACGCGCAAGCGCACGCGCACGCGCCTCCGCCTCCGCCCCCGCCTCCGCCTCCGCCCCCGCCCCCGCTCGATGACCGCACGCTCACGTTTTCTCCGGAAGAGCCGGCCCCCCTGTGACCTTCGCTCGCCTCGGGATCCACACAACGAACGTCGTCCCCTCTTCATCCGTCGAGCGCACCTCGATCCGGCCGCCATGAGCCTCCACAATCGCTTTCACAATGTAGAGCCCGAGGCCCACACTCCGGCCCCGCGGATCCCCTGGCACGTCGCCTCGTTGCATCGGCGCGAACAGACCCGGCCGGATCGCATCGGGAATCGCGGGCCCCCAGTTGTGCACCGCGAGCGCGAGCTCATTCACCGTCCCCTCGGTCCGCACCGTCACCGCCGTCCCGGGCGTCCCATATTGCACGGCATTGCTCGTGATGTTCGTGACCACCTGCGCGACCCTGTCCGTATCGAAGACACCCCGACCATCGCCCACGTGCTCCGCGCGAAAGACTCGCTCCGGGAAGGCGACATGCACCTCGTCGAGCACGCCCGCCACGACCGCATGAAAATCGGCTTCACGGGGCGCGATCGGGATCCCTCGGCCGAGACGCGCGGCCGTGAAATCGAGCAGATCGTGGATCAAGCGAATGGCGCGCTCCGCCGAGGATAGGATCCGCGCCGCCGTCTTCGTGGCGCGCTCGTCGAGATCCTCGCGGCGCAGCAGCACCGTGGCTGCGAGCGTGATCGCGGTGAGCGGATTGCGGAGATCGTGCGATACGATCCCGATGAGCTGTTGCTCGAATTCCAGGCGGCTCCGATCCTCCGATTCGCGTCGCTTTCGCTCCGAGATGTCCGTGGCGAGCGATACGTAGCCGAGGACGCGGCCCTCGGCCGAGAGCTGCGGGACGAGCACGAGATGAATGAATCCCCGGCGCCCGCCCCGGAACACGAAAGGTAATTCGCGCTCGACCGTCTCGCCGCGGAGCGCGCGATCGATGAGCGGTTTGAGCCATCGGTAATTCTCTTCGCCGATCACCTCGACGACACGTTTTCCCTGGAGCGATGCCGGCGGCTCGCCGAACCAGACCTCGTAGGCCTTGTTGTTCAGCCGATACCGCTCGTCCGCGCCGACGAAGTTGATGAGGTACGGCAAGCTGTCGACGACGAGCCGGAGCCGCTGCTCGCTCTCCAGGAGCGCGACCTGGCTCTGCCGGAGCGCCTGTTCGGCGGCCTTCTGGTCGGTGATGTCCTGCACGACGACGCCGAGGCCGAGGATCGTGTCGTCGGGGCCGCGGACCGGAAAATAACTGCTGAATCCCACCCGCTGGCCGCTGCCAGGCGGCCATTCCGCGACGACCTCTCGCCCGAGGAGGGGCTTTCCCGTCGCGACCACCTGCTTCAGGATCCTTTCGGTCTCCTCGACGATCGGCGGGGGCACGAATTTGCAAAAAGGCTGCCCCGGATACTCTTCGAGTCGCCTCCTTTGGAGCTCGGCCATGGCCGTGTTGACCCGCATGACGCGCAGATCGGAATCGAGAAAGGCGAGGCCGAGGGGCGAGGATTCCATGAACGTCGCGAGCATGGCGAGGGCGGCGCAGGTCTCGTCGTGGCTCTGCTTGAGCGCCAGGATCGCGGCCGCGCGCGCCGCGAGCGTGCGCACGATGAGCCGATCCTCGTCGGAGAGGGCCCGCGCCGTCGCGGCTCCGATCACGATCACGGCCGCGACGCAGCCCCCAATCTCGAGCGGGACCGCGTACGCCGAGCAAACTTTTTCCTTGTCGATCGCCGCGCTCACGCGCGGATCGCCGCGGGTATCGACGCTGTCGATCGGAGCTGCCGCGAGCAGGGCGCGGCCCGCCAGGCATTCGCCGCGAGCGACCCGCGTCCCCAGCGACGCCTCCTGCGCAGGACCCAGGGCCGCGCGGACGACGAGGTCCTCCCCCTCGACCACGTAAATCGCGGCGGAATCGACGACCGGCGAAGTTTCACGCAATGCGACGAGGAAGCTCTGGAGAAAATTCTGGATGCCCTGGCTGTTCAGCGCCGCGTTGGACATGGCGTCGAGCGCGCGCAGGGTCCGCTCGCGCGCGGCGGTGTATGTCGCGACGGCCGCAAAGGCCGCCTCGTCGATGGCCCGATCGAAGGCCAGGACGTCGCAGATGGGCGCGAGATCCCCGGCCTCCTCGGCCCAGAGCTCGAGGACGCAGCGGCGGAGTATGGCATATTCGGTCACCACCTCCCGCAGATCGAACCCCACTTCGAGCCGCGCGAGGGCGTGAATGTCCGGGGCGCGTTCTTGCTTGGGGCAGCCCGCGTGCCCGTTTGGGTCGAGGGCACAGGCGAGCGCTTCGAGGATGTGCGGGAGGTGATCCCGCAAGAGGCCGTCTGGCAATGCCTGCGCGGCTGGCAAGGCGCGGACGCGGTCGACCCATTCACGGAGGATCCGCTCGCCGCTCGATCGGAGAAAGGCCCCGAGCCGCAGAGGCCCACCGGGGGACCGATCGAGTTGAGCTTCGTCCGCCATCTTTTCCCCTGGCCGCACGGGGCCGCATTCGAGGTATTTGGTGCAGCGGGAGCGGAGGCGGGAGCGGGGGCTTGGATGTAGGGGGCCCGTCGAGGACACATCCAATCCGTGACGGGCATACGTCCGCGTCATTCCCGTCCATCGCTCGCTCGCCTCTCCGCTCCGATGGCCTTACCTACTGGCCACGATGACAGACGAACTCTCGAGGGCTGCTCAGCCCGGCGCGCACGTGGCCCATGCCCCCCGCGCGGCTCTGCTCCTCGGCGCGCTCGGCATCGTCTTCGGTGATATCGGCACGAGCCCGCTTTACGCCATCAAGGAATGCTTCAGCCCGGCCGCCTCGCACCGGGTCGAGCCCACGCCGGAGAACATCCTCGGGATTCTCTCGCTCGTGTTCTGGACGCTCCTGATGGTGGTGTCGGTCAAATACCTCGGGTTCATCCTGAAAGCCGACAACCATGGATCGGGCGGGACGATGGCATTGCTCGCGCTCGTGCCGCCGCGGAAAGGGCCAGGGACGGGGCCGCTCGTCCTGCTCGTCCTGCTCGGAGCGTCGCTACTTTATGGCGAGGGCGTCATCACGCCGGCCATCTCGGTGCTCTCGGCCATGGAGGGGCTCGAGGTCGCGTATCACCCGCTGAAGCCCCTCATCGTGCCGCTCACGGTCGCCATTCTGATCGGGCTTTTCCTCGTGCAGAAGCGGGGCACGGGGAACATCGGCAATGTCTTCGGGATCGTCACGCTCGTCTGGTTTTTGACCATCGCGACCCTCGGGCTTCGCTGGATCCTCGTCAATCGGAGCGTGCTCGCCGCCGTGGACCCCCGGTATGGCGTCCATTTTTTCCTGGAGCACCGAGGCCACGGTTTTTTGCTGCTCGGCGCCGTGGTCCTCTGCATCACGGGTTGCGAGGCGCTTTACGCGGACATGGGCCATTTCGGCCGCGGGCCGATCCGAAGGGTCTGGTTCGCCGTCGTCTGGCCCGCGCTCCTGCTCAATTATTTTGGGCAGGGTGCGTTTTTGCTCCAGCACCCCGAAGGCGCGGCGAATCCCTTTTACGCCCTCGTCCCCTCCTGGGCCCTCTATCCGACGATCGCCATCGCCACCGCGGCCACGATCGTCGCATCGCAGGCCTTGATTTCCGGGGCGTTCTCGCTGACGCAGCAGGCGGTCCAGCTCGGGTATTTTCCGCGTGTGACGATCGTGCATACGTCGAAGCACACCGAAGGGCAGATCTACATCCCCGAGATCAACCGCGCGCTCCTCGTGGCCTGTGTGTTCCTCGTCCTGCTCTTCAAGACGTCGAGCGCGCTCGCAGCGGCCTACGGCATCGCGGTCACGGCCACGATGACCATCACGACGGTCGTGTATTTCGTGGTCGTCACGCGGCGCTGGGGCTGGCCGCTGTGGAAGGCCTTGCCGCCGGTGCTGACCTTCCTGATCATCGATCTATCGTTTTTCACGGCAAATGCGGCCAAATTCTTCCACGGCGGCTGGTTCCCCGTCGCCATGGCCCTCGGCATCTTCACGGTGATGACGACCTGGAAGACGGGGCGGCGCATCCTCGGCGAGGCCTTCAAGGCCGATCTCCTGCCGCTCGATCAATTTCTGCACGACGTGGCCCGAATCAAGCCGTTCCGCGTGCACGGGACCGCCGTCTTCATGGCCTCGAACCCGCACGGGACGCCGCCCGTCCTGCTCCACCATTTCAAGCACAACCAGGTCCTCCACGAGCAGGTCGTCCTGCTCTCGGTGACGAACGAGCGCGTCCCCGAGATCCCGCCCGAGGAGCGCATCAGCATCATCGACAAGGGAAACGGCTTTTATCGGGTGCGGGCGCGTTACGGCTTCATGCAGACGCCCCACGTGCCGAGCGTGCTGCTCGCCTGCAAGGCGCACGGGCTCGTCATCGAGCTGAAACGCACGAGTTATTACCTCGGCCGCGAGACGCTCCTGCCCACGGGGCGGTCGAAGATGATGCGATGGCGAAAAGGCCTCTTCGCCTTCATTTCCCGGAACGCAAGGCCCGCGACCGCGTACTTCGGGCTACCGCCGGGGCGCGTCGTGGAGTTCGGGATGCAGATCAACCTGTGAAGCCAGGACGGCTCGCCCCTCCCCAGGGTCCAAGCTCTGCGCTAGAACGACTCCCCCATGCCGTCCACCCACGATTTCGTCGACACCTACCTGCGCGAGACGGCCGAGATCGCCCTCGGCACGAGCCGAGATGACCTCACGGCCGTCATCGACATCCTCTTCGACGCCTGGAAAAACGACCGCACCATCTACACCTGCGGCAACGGCGGCAGCGCCGCGAACGCAAGCCACCTCGCCTGCGACATCGCGAAGTTCACCTGGGCGGAAGGGAAAAAACGCTTCAAGTGCCGCTCGCTCTGCGACAACGCGGCCCTGATCAGCGCGCTCACGAACGACGTGGGGTTCAACCGGATTTTTCTCGAGCAGCTCGACGGCTCGATGGGCCCGGGCGACGTGCTCGTTTGCCTGAGCGTCCACGGCGGCTCGGGCGCGGACAAGGCCGGGCCCTGGTCGCAGAACCTGGTCGCCGCGGCCGACTTCGTGAAGAAGCACGGCGGCAAGGTGGTCGCGCTCGTGGGCTACGACGGCGGCGCGCTCCGGCAGATGGCCGACGCGTCGATCATCGTCCCGCGGACCTCGGGCGGGCACACGTCGACGCCGCACGTCGAGGGGTTCCACGAGGTCTATCACCACCTGATCTGCGAGCGGCTGCGGCAGATGGTGGCCGAGGCATGAACGGGCCCGCGCGCCCCGGCGTGATCCTCGACCGCGACGGGACGCTCATCGACTTCGTCCGCGACCCCGAGCTCGGCGCCGTGGTGAGCGCCTTCCACCCCGATCACGTCCGCTTCCTGCCCGGCGTCGTGCAAGGGCTCGCTCTCCTGCAAGACGCGGGGTTCGTCCTGGCCATGGCCACGAACCAGCCAGGCGCGGCGAAGGGCCAGATCCCCGAGAGCGCCATCACCCGCACGAACCAGGCGCTCGTCGACACGCTCGCCCGCGAGGGCATCCGCATCGAGGCGGTGCGCGCCTGCCTGCATCACCCGGAAGGAGGGCCGGGCGGGGATCCCTCGCTCGCCACGGACTGCGCGTGCCGCAAGCCGAAGCCGGGGATGCTGCTCTCGCTCGTGGAGGAGCTCAGGCTCGATCCGGCACGCTCGTGGATGGTCGGCGACGCGGCGGTGGACGTGCTGGCGGCGCGCGGGGCGGGGCTTCGCGCGGGGCTTTTGTTCGAGTGGGGGCGCTGCGAAATGTGCCCGGTGCGCGGGGGTTTTGACGACATCCCGCTCATCCGGCCGGACGCGTCGGCGAGCCGCTTCGACGAGCTCGCCCGGCGCCTCAGAGATCTGCTCGCCACGGCGCCGGGCTGATCTATGCTCCGCGGCCCCCGGCGCCCGCCGGGCGCGCAGCTCGGAGTGTACATGCTCTTTCTCGACAGCTCGGATCCCAAGGAGATCAAGGACATCTTCGCGTGGGGGGTGATCGCCGGGGTCACGACGAACCCGCTCATCCTCGCGCGGGAAGCCGGGGCGGTGGACCTCGAGCAGCGCATCCGCGAGGTCGTCGCCGCCTCGAAGGGCCCGGTCTCCGTCGAGCTCGTGAGCGAGTCCGAGGGCGCGATGATGGAAGAGGCCCACCGCTACCACACGTGGGCGCCAGGCCGGATCGTCATCAAGGTGCCGTTCGGCGAGGCGGGCCTGCGCGTGACGCACGCGCTCGCGTCGCAGGGCATCGAGACGAACGTGACGTGCATCATGAGCTTCAACCAGGCCTACCTGGCGGCGCTCGCAGGCGGGACGTACGTGTCGATCTTCAGCGGTCGGGTGCGGGACATGGGCTACGACGTGCGGCCCGTCATCGCGGAGACGCGGGCGCAGCTCGACAGGGAAAACCTCGGGGCGAAGATCATCGTGGGGTCGATCCGGCACATCCTCGACGTGAACGAGGCGCTCGCGCACGGGGCGCACGTAGTGACGGTGCCGCCGGCCATCCTGCGGAAGATGCTGCACAACCCGAAGACCGACGAGACGATCCGCGAGTTCAACGCGGCCTGGGCGAGCCGTGCTAAGTAGCCCCGCCGTGACGGCAAACGGCACTTCCCCCGCCGAGGGCGCGACGAACACGAAGTACGTCGTCGAGGAGCAGAACATGGCGCTCGTGGACGCCATCGGCCGGCCGCGCCGGGTGCTCGACGTGGGCTGCGGGGTGGGCCTGAACGGCGAGGCCGCGAAGAAGCGCGGAGCGCACGTGACCGGGATCGAGATCGTCCCGGCCTCGATCGAGCGAGCCAAGGCGCGGCTCGACGAGGTGCTCGCCCTCGACGTGACCAGCGACGAGGCCGTGAAGAAGGGCCTCGCCGGCCGGAGTTTCGACCTCCTCCTCTTCGCCGACATGCTGGAGCACGTCACCGATCCGATCGCGGTGATCCGGAGGTTGCTCCCGTACCTGGAGGACGGGGGGCACGTGATCGTGTCGTTGCCGAACGTGGCGGCGTGGACGGTGCGGCTGGGCCTGCTCGCCGGGAAGTTCGAGTACACGCAGAGCGGGATCCTCGACGACTCGCACCTGCGCTTCTTCACGCGCGAGACGGGCCGGCAGATGCTGGAGCGCGCGGGGCTCGAGGTGCTGCGGATGGAGCAGAACCCGATGCTCGTGCGCGCCGCGAAGGACGTGGTGCTCTCCACGCAACGGGCGATCGCGCCGGGCGGGAATCCCGATCCGGAGAGCCTGCGCAAGTCCTTGCCGTACAAGCTCTACCAGGGGCTCGTGCGCCCGGTGGAGGACGTGGTGGCGGCGCGCGCGCCGGAGCTTTTGTCCTTCCAGAACGTGTACGTCGCCCGCAAGCCGCCGAAGGCGCGCAAGCTCAGCCTGACCGTCGGCATGTTGACGATGAACGAGGAGGACAGCATCGAGGCGATGATGGGCGAGATCCGCAAGGTCGCGCCCGACGCCAAGATCCTCTGCGTCGACAGCTCGACGGACCGGACGCCCGAGATCGCAGCAAGGCTCGGGGCGCGCGTGCTCAGGCAAATCCCGCCGCGCGGGCACGGGCCGGCGATGGAGCTGCTCATGTACAGCGCCGCGGTCGAGAGCGATCTCTTGATCTACCTCGACTGCGACTTCACGTACCCGGCCGAGTACATCCCGGTGCTGCGCAAGCTCGTCGAGGAAGAGGGTGTGGACGTGGTGAACTGCGCCCGCACGCGCACGCGGCCCGCGGCCATGCCGCTGCCGAACTACCTGGCGAACCGCTCGTTCGCGGCCCTCGCGCACCTGATGCACGGCATCCCGACCTGCGACGTGCACAGCGGCATGCGGGCGTATCGATCGAGCATGGTGCGCGCGTTCGATTTCGACGGCGAAGGCGACGCGCTGCCCATCGACACGCTGCTTTTCCCGGCGAAATGCGGCTACCGGGTTGTGGAGATGCCCATCGACTACCAGGAGCGCGTGGGGCAGTCGAAGCTCCGGAAGATCGCCGGCACGGTCTGGACGATGATCCGGCTCGTGAACGCGCTGCCCGTGGGAAAACGCGGTTCGTCGCGGTACGAGATCCGGTAACGGCCGTTCAGGGATGCGCGGTCGGCGCCGTGCGCGGGGGCGGCGAGGTGTCGCCCGAGAGGAGCGACAGCCCGGCCACGATGGTCCCGATCCCGAGCAGGGCGAGCAGGACGATCAGGAGCGCCGAGCTCTTGCGGGATTCGTCCGGCGCAACCGTGACGGGCAGGACCTCCGGCGGGCGCAACGCCGCATCCCGGACCTCGGCCGGGATGCGATCGGAGATCTCCTTGAGCGAGGAAAGCTTGGGCCGGCGCATCGAGCCCGTGGTCGTGCTCGATCCGAACGGCCGCGATCCCGGCGACGAGCTGCGATTCGTGACGAGCGGGAACGAGGTGCGGCTCGTGCGCTCCTCGGCCTCGACGCCAAGCGCGCGCTCGAACTCGTCGGCGACCTCCTTGGCCGCGGAGTAGCGCGCGGTGGGATCGCGCTGAAGGGCCTTGGCGAAGAAGGAGTCGACGGCGCTCGGGAGGCCGGGCACGAGCGTGGTGACCGGCTCGAACCGGCCCTCTTCGATGGCGTTGCCGAAGCCCTCGAGGTTCGCGCCGCTGAAGGGGACGCGGCCGCTGAGCGCGAAATACGCGAGGACCGCGAGAGCCCAGAGGTCGGCGCGGAAATCGACGTCCTTCTGGCCGAAGATCTGCTCCGGGCTCATGAACTCGGGCGAGATCATGTGCGTCGCGTCGCTCGTGGTCCGGCCCATCGAGGAGATGCCCGCGCGGACCGAGAGGCCGAGGTCCAGAACCTTGGCCTCGAAATCGCCGTTCTCGCCCTCGGTGAGGAAGATGTTGCCGGGCTTCAGGTTCCGGTGGACGAGGCCGAGGAGATGCGCCTTGCCGAGGCCCTTGGCGAGCTGCGCGACGAGGCGCACGGCGTCTTTGGGGGACATCGGGCCGGTCTTCGCGATGCGGCTGCCGAGGTCTTCCCCTTGGAGCAGCTCCATCACGAGGTAGGGCATGCCCGTGCGCGTGAGGCCGTGCTCGAGGATCTGCGCGACGTGCGGGCTCTTGATCTGCCGCGTCGCGACGTCCGCCTCGCGCTGGAAGCGGTGGAGGGGCGAGGAGTTGCGCGACAAGGCGCGCCCCATGAGCTTGACGGCGACATCCTTGCCGAAGCCCACGTGCTCGGCGACCCAAACCTGGGATTTGCCCTCCTGCCCGAGGTGCCTCGAGAGCCGCATCTTGGGAGTGATCTGGTCTCCTTCCAACATCTCGCTTCCGTGGCGCGGTCCCCAGACGTCGGTCCAAACCGACACGTGGAGAGGGCTCTCTCACTCGCCTCGACGTTACATCACGCAGCGAGCCCAAAGTAAAGAAGCGCGCCCGGGGGCTTTCGGTTTCAAGGGGCGGGCAAGGACACGTCGGCCGGCGCCACGCCGGCAGCCACCGCCGGATAATTGGCGCTCTTCGTACGACCCGCGCGTTGCGTCGAAAAAAGCAATGTATGGCCAGGGCGTACGAGGACGCAGGGCTCGTGCGGTCCGAGCGAGCTGCCGCTGCCGAACACGGGGCTCGCGGCGCGCTCCAGGGACTTTTCGCTGCCCGGATCGAATCGCGCGGCGAGACCCACGACGGCCCGGCCGAGGCTGTCCCGGGCGGCGTAATACACGCGCAGAATCGGGCGGCCCTCGGCTGATCGGGCGAGCACGGGCGCGGGCGCACCGACCCAGGCGCCGTCGTAAGGAGGCTCGGCCCCCTCCCCGGCCGGCGCGGGCGCGAGCGCGGGGCCGTCGCCGACGCGGGTCCAGGTGACGCCGTCGTCGGAGCGCGCCTCGCCGATGCGCGCCGCGTCGCCAGGCCCCGGGACCTCGTAAAAGAGCCGGAACGAGCCGTCGTCGAGCACGACCACACCCGGGCTGCGCGGCACGGCGCCGGCTTCCCAGCCGGACGCGTCGGGCCCGAGGACAGCGCCGGGCACCCGCGCGAAAACGCTGCCGTCGAGGCTCCGCGCGAGCCCGATGCCGCCGGCCGCGGCGTAGTACAGGAAGATCTCGTCGCCCACGCGGACGACCGACGGCGCGCCGACGGTCCCGCCTTCCCACGGCGCCTCGGGCGTGAGCACCACGAGCGGCGCGCGATCGAAGGAGCGGCCGTCCTCGGCGCCGTACCGGACGATGGCGCCGGACGGCGCCGTGAGATCGGGTTCCTCGCCCGGCACCTCGGGGTTCATCGAGAAGTAGCCGAAGACGGCGGGCGTCGCGGGATCTCCGTCGGCGTCGAGGACGGCGGGATCGCGGGGAAAGGTCTCGTCGTCTGCGAGGGCATTCGGCGCGGAGCGCAGGTTGCCGAGCTCGCCCGTGCGAAGGGCGCGGAACGGGCCGGCGGCTGCGTTCGGCAGGTTCTCCCCGCCGGTCTCGGTGTCGGCGAGCGTGGCGCAGCCGGACAGGAGCGCGAGGGCGAGGAGGAACGAACCCGGGTGTTCCGTGCGCATCGGTATGCCCTCAAAACGAAGCGGTGAGCGTGGCGCCGCCCGCGATCATGGTGCCATCGGCCCGGTAGTCTCCGACGAAATCGGCGGGGTTCGCCTTCTGCGTGATGCGCTCGGGCAGCACGGAGAGGGCCACGTGTGTGTCGAGGCGGAGCGCGCCGCGGAGGACGGAAAACGGCGCGTTGAGGACGAGGCCCGCGCCGAGGGAGATCGTGTGCCGATCGGCGTCGACGAAGTTCGTCGGGCCCTCCTGCGGCGGCACGGGCGAGCGCTCGTAGGCGTAGCCGGCGCGCAAGGGGATCTCGACGGCCTTGGCAGGCGCGTCGCGCCCCGACACACGCCGCTCGGCGCCGAAGGCGAGGACGTACTCGACACCGAGGCGCGGGACGAAGCGGTCCTGGAACGCGGGCGGGACGATCACGACGGGCTTGGGATCCTCGGGCAGCTCGACGCCTACGCCGGGCGGGGGCTCGGCTTCGAGGTGGGCGGAGGTCCGGGGGGTCGGGCTCTCATAGGCCGACCAGTTCACCCAGCCGAGATCGAAGTTCGCGCGGAGGCGGGGCACGGCCTGGAAGGACAAACCGAGGACGACCTGCTGCGGCTGGAAGGCGTCGAGCGTGCGCGTCTCGAGGGTGTAGCGGAGCGGGACGTCGACGCCGGCGAAGTCGACGATGCCTTCGAGGTTCGCCTGGAGCGCGAGGTCGAGCTTGGTTTGTCCACGGTAGGCGACGCCGAGGTAGCCGAAGCGGCCGAGTTTTACGCGCGCGCCGGCGATGGGATAGCGGATCGAGGTGAGATCGGCGTCGACCTCGTGGGAGAGCTGCGAGTCGTAGGGGCTCAAAACGTCGGCCTCGCCGCGGATGCCGAAGCGGCCGCGCGTGGCGGCGAGGAAGGCGAGTCCGCCGCCGAGCTCGAGCCACGGGAGCGGACGGACGGCGAGGTGGACCGAGAGGAACAGGATGGTGGGCCGGTCGTTGTAGAGCTCCCAGCGCGGCGTCTCCTGGCGAAGGGCGCGGATGCGGGACAGGCCGTTGTCGGGGATGTACGTGGCGATGCCGAACGCGAACGGGACCGAGAGGATCTTGCCAGGCGCGACGATGCCCGCCATGAGGCCGTGGACGTCGGCGACGTCGTTGTCCTTGCCGTTGATGCGGAGGCGATTGTCCGCGTAGACGTAGCCGAGGGAGAGCTCGAGCCCGGGCGCGGAGACGAGGCCGGCGGGGTTGTAAAAGCAGCCCGAGAAGTCCGCGGCGTCGGCGGTGACCGCGCCGGAGAGCGCGCCGGCGCGTGAGCCCATGCCGTAGGTGCCGGGCGCGCTTGCGTGCGCCTCGGGCGCCACGAGGAGCCACGCCGCGGCGAGCGCGGGCAGGAGCGAGCGCGCGTGTTTCGTCATCAGAACCCGACCCCCACGGTGGCCGCGCCGGCGACGACGACGCCGCTCGTGCGCACGGAAGGCGCGCCGGGATTCGTGGCAGGCACGTCCGCGGCCTTGTCGTGCGCGCGAGGATGGAGGACCTGCACCTGCCCGGCGAGATCGAAGCGCAGGTTCGGAAAGGGCGCGGTGAGCTCGAGCCCGTAGCCGAGGCCGAAGACGCTGCGGGTGTTCTCGTAGATGTTCGCGGCGGTCGTCTGCGCAGGCGAGGGCGAGAGCTCGAGGAAGTAGCCGGCGCGGAGCATCATGGAGACGGACTTCTTCGGCGAGAGGACACGCTCGACGCCGACGCGCGGAACGAACGTGTCCGTGTACCCGAGCGGCGCAGGCGTGAGGGCGCCGCAAGGTTCCTCGGGCGGCGCGCCCGTGGACGGGTCGATCGCGGGGCAACGGACGGTGGCCTCGGCGGGGCCGGGATAGGCCGACCAGCGCTTGTACGTCGCGCCCGCGGTGACGCGCCACGGGCCGCGGACGCGCGCGACTTCGAGTGCGATCTGCGCGGGATCGTACTGCGCGAGGCCTGCGATGTTGAGCGGAGGCACGACGATCTGGCCGAGATCCTTCACCTCGATGACGACGTTGAAGCGCCCGACGAGCTCGCCGCGGTAGGTGAGCCCGACGCGGTAGGCGCCACGCTCGTAGCTCGCGCCGAGGATGGGGCCGTAGCTCGCGACGAGCGTGTCCTCGACGACGGTGCCGATGCGGCCGGAGGCGTCGGTGGCGACGAGGACGGAGCCGGTGAGCGCCGCGAGCGCCGCGAAGCCGCCGCCGATCCGCACGCCATAACCGACGTCGACGCCGAGCCCGACCTGAACTGCGACGGAGGCCGTGCGATCCGCGAGCGGGAACTGCTTGGTCTCGGGGTAGAGGATGCGGCCGCGGACGATGAGGTCGAAGGGCGTGAAGAAGCCGAGGCCGATGGTGATGCGGTCCTTCAAGACCCCAGCGAACGGCACGGGCAAGACCGCGCCGATGAAGCCGCCCGCGAGTTTGTCGTAGCTCAGGCGCTCGGGTGCGCGGAGGTCGAAGACCGAGCCGAGCAGGCCGATCGTGAGCTCACGTCGATGCTCGAGGCTGAGAAGCGCGGGGTTGCTCCAGACGGCCTCGAAGCCGCGGCCGAGCGCGGCGCCGGTGCCGCCCATCGCCATGGAGCGCGGGCCGAAGCCGTACACGTCCTCGGGGGAGCTCCACGCATCACCGGCCGGCAGCGCCGTGAGGGCGGCCGAGGCGACGGCGAGCAAGAGGGCGCGGCAGCGGGCCATGCGGGGGCGACGGTAGACCCATGCACGGCGGGAAGGAAGAGGGCGCGGATGCTCAGCGACGAACCGGTCCGCTGTCCTCCTCGACCTCGACGAACACGTCGTCGAGCGAGCTCGCCGCGTAGGAGCGTTTCGCCCACCGGGACAAGGTCGCGCCGGTCGCGGTCGCGACGCGCGCCTGCATGGCCTCCGGGAGCTCGCCGAAGCGCTCGCGCAGGACTTCGAGCAGCATCTCGCGGCGGCCCTCTTCGCGGCCCTCCTCGCGGCCCTCCTCGCGGCCCTTCTCTTCCGCGCTTTGCTTGATCGCCAGGATCTCCGGGTTCCCCTTGCGCTCGAGCGCCCGCGCGGCCTCGCGCTCCGCGACCGCGCCGTCGAGCAGCGCGCGCACCTGGATCGGCCGTATGAAACAGGGATCCTCGATCATTCCGTCGAGGTCGAGCGGCACGAACGCGGCCATCTCGCGCGACCACTCGCAGACCTCGCCACGCTTCACGTGGATCGCGAACACGCGGCGGACGCCTCGCTCCGCGAGGTCCTCGGCCTTCTCGCGCACCACGCCCGGCGCCTGCTCGTTCACGATCTCGAACGAAACCTCTTCGAGGTGCCTCCTGCCCGTCGCGGGATCCGTGCCGTCGCGACGGATCGACAGGTCCGTCGCGAAGTTCGATCCCTCCGAGACCCGCGTGAGCAGATCGATCGAGGCGCGATACCCCTCGCGGACGTGCAAGCGGATCACGGCGCCGAGGTTCGCGTGTGCGTCACCGTGGGGCTCGAGCGCGGGCTGGGCGATGATCTTCCGGCCGCGTATCATCTCGTCGCGCGTCTTCTCGGGGACGACGACGTGCTGATCGACGGGCGGGAACCGGCGAGGCGGATCCGCGGGAGGAAACGAGAGCGCGGCTCCCCCCCGGGCGGACGGCGCGAGCATCATCGAGGGGCCATCGCGCTTCGGATCCATCATCGACAAGGAGGGTAGCAGGATCCGCGGAGGATGGGGAGAACGAGACGGGTGCGTCCAGGGTCCCGCTCGACTAGAACGATGCCGCCGTGCCCCTCGCCCTCCAGGCCATTCTCCCCGACGAGCTCGCCCGCGTTTGCAACATCGACGTGACGGACGCGCGGCGGATCGTTTCGCTCGTGCATCGAACGGGCGGTTTGCCCGAGCGCTCGCCCGCGACGATCCGGCGCGCCGCGCTCGACGCCGCCCGCGAAGCCGGGCACGTGCCCACGATCCACATCGAGAGCCGCGCCGCGAGCGCGCTCGATCCGTTCGTCAAGTACGCCTTCCGCCTGCACGACGGGGCCATCATCGAGACCGTGCGCATCCCCCTCGAGCACCCGGGCCGCTTCTCCGTCTGCGTGTCCTCGCAGGTCGGCTGCGCGCTCGCGTGCGCGTTCTGCGCGACGGGCCGCATGGGCCTCGGCCGCAACCTCGAGCCGTGGGAGATCGTCGAGCAGGTGCGCCGCGTGCGCGAGGAGCTCGCAAACGATCCGCCGGCAAACCTCGTCGCCGCCGGGATCCGGCCGCGCGTGCACGGCGTGCTCTTCCAGGGCATGGGCGAGCCCATGGCGAACATCGAACGTGTGATCCACGCGATCCGCGTGATGAGCGAGCCGAGCGCGCTCGCCATCGACATGCGCAACATCACGGTGTGCACCTCGGGCTTGCCGACCGGGATCCGCACGCTGCTCCGCGAGGTGCCCGCGGTGCGGCTCGGCGTCTCGCTCGGCTCGGCGCGGCCGGGGCAGCGGCGCGCGCTCATGCCCATCGAAAACGCGCATCCGCTCGAAGAGGTGCTCGCGGCTGCGGGGGAGCACGCGCGGGCGACGGGCCGATCGCCGATGTTCGCGTACACGCTGCTCGCCGGTCGAAACGACGCGGACGAGGATGCCGCGGCGCTCGCGGATCTGTGCCTGTCCTTTGCCGCGGCGCATGGGCAGAGGCCGCGGCTCAGCTTGATCCCTTACAACGCGATCACGGACGGCACCGAGCCGGATCCGTTCCAGCCTTCGACCCGCCTCGAGGCTTTCCGCGCGGTCCTGCTCGGGCGCGGGGTGGGCACGATCGTGCGGTATTCGGGCGGGGGCGACGTGGGGGCGGCGTGTGGTCAGCTCGCGCGGCCGCTCGTGCGGAAGGGAGGAGGGAGGCGTCTCCCGGTGGATTCCGAACCCACGGCGCGCTAGCTTGCTCGCGTGTTCGGATTGAGCTTCGGCGAGATGGTCGTGGTCGTGCTCGTGGCCATCGTGGTGGTGGGCCCGCGGCACTTGCCGAGCATGATGCGGACGGCCGGTCAGTGGGTCACGCGCATCCGCCGCATGAGCACGGACCTCCGAGCGCAGAGCGGCATCGACCAGCTCCTCCGCGAAGAGGGCATCGACCGCAGCATCCAGGAGATCCGCGCGCTCTCGAACGTGAACGTGCTCGACGGCCTGGAGAAGCTCGCCGTCCCGACCGCCGCCACGACCTCTCCCGCGACCGCGGCTGCGACCGTGACGGCTGCCGCGGCGAGCGCGCCTCTGCCGAGCGCTGAGACGGTCGAGATCTTACGCGAGCGCGAGTATCCGCGGGTAGGCTGCGACGCGTACGACGCGATGCCCGACGACGCGGCCCCGTACGTGGATGGGCAGCCCGAGCCCCTCGCCCACCTTCCGCTGGGTGTCGTGGCGACCGACGATCCGACGAGCCGGGTCGTCACGAAGGAGCCGAGCGCGGCGTCATGAGTGATTCCAAGGCGAAGGCGGTCAAGGACGCGGCGCCCGCTCCGATCGAGGACGAAGAGGGCACTCCCATGACGTTCTGGGAGCACCTCGACGAGCTCCGCAAGCGCCTGGTCTATTGCTTCGTCGCGTTCCTGATCTGCTGCGTGCTCACCTGGGAGTACCGCGATCCCCTGCTCGACATCATCTCGCGCCCGTTCAAGGGCGCGTGGACGGCGCAGGGCCTGCCGAACCAGGCCACGTTGCACTTCGAGTCGCCCCAGGCCGCGTTCATCGGGTACTTCCAGCTCTCGCTGCTCGGCTCGATCGTGCTCAGCGCGCCGGTCATCTTCTACCAGCTCTGGGCCTTCGTCGCGCCCGGGCTCTACGCGCGCGAAAAACGCTTCGTGATCCCCTTCGTGCTCTCGGCGTCGGGGCTCTTCGTGGGCGGCTGTTATTTCGGCTGGCGCGTCGCCTTCCCCATCACGTTCAACTACTTCCTCGGCCTCGCCGGCACCGTCGGCGGCGGCCAGGGCGTGACGATCACGCCGACCGTGATGCTGGGCGAGTACATCGACTTCGTGACCCGGATGCTGCTCGCGTTCGGGATCGTCTTCGAGATCCCGCTGCTCATCTTGTTCCTGTCGCTCGCGGGCATCGTCAATTACTTGCAGCTCATCCGATTCGGCCGCTGGTTCGTCCTGCTCTCGTTCATCATCGCGGCCGTCGTCACGCCGCCCGACATCACGAGCCAGATCGTGATGGCCGTGCCGATGCTGGTCCTCTACGCGCTCTCGATCGGCCTCGCCTTCGTCTTCGGCAAGAAGCCGACGGAGGCCCAGCGCGAGGCGTACCGGAAGAGCAAAGAGAAGCCGAAAGCGGTCTAGAAAAACGCCTCGATCAGTGGGCGTACGGCTCGCCGCGCAGGATCGTCATCGCGCGGTAGATCTGCTCCACGAGCACGAGCCGCGCGAGCCTGTGCGGAAACGTGAGCGTCGAGAGGCTCAGCCGATCGTGCGCGGCGCGCGACGTCTCCGGGGGGATGCCGTCGGCGCCGCCGATCAGGAACGAGACCACACCCTTGCCGCGGGATCCGGCGCGCTCGATCGTCCGGGCGAACGAGGGGCTGTCGAGCGCGCGTCCCATCACCTCGAGCGCGATCGTCGTCGAGCCGTCGGTCTTCTTCGCGAAGAGCTCGACGAGGCGCGCGGGCGGCGCATCCTCGAGCTCGATCTCGTCACAAGGCATGTACCGGCGCACGCGGCCGAGGTAGTCGTCGAGCGCCGCGCGGAGCGGTTTGTCCTTCACGCGGCCCACGGCGACGACGACGATACGCATACGATCCGGCTCTACTCTTCCTCGCTCCGATCCTCGGCCTCGTCGTCACCGAACCCCTCGCCCGCGTCCGCTTGCGCGCGGTTCACCGGCGACGAGGCAGGCCGCGCGCCCGGCGCGCCTTCGGGCACGGCCACGCGGCTCGCGTCCATCCACAGGCCCTCGATGTCGTAGAGCTGCCGCGCGTCCTCCTGGAAGACGTGCACGACGACGTCGCCGTAGTCGAGCAGCACCCACGTGGCCGCGGACATACCCTCGACCGAGATCGGCGCGATCTTCTTCTTGCCGAGCTCCTCCTCGATCCCCTGCGCGATCGAGCCGACGTGCCGATCACTCCGGCCCGTCATGAGCACCAGGAAATCCGCGTAATCGACGCGCCCGCGCACGTCGAGGATCTCCACGCCGAGCGCCTTCTTGTCGAGGCCGGCGGTCGCCACCGCGACCGCGAGCTCGCGCGCCGGAGAAGCCGTCTCCGGGATGGGTGCCTTGCGTCCGGCCGCTCGCTTGGGCGCCGCCAGCGGCGCCTTCTTCACGCCGGGCGCGCCCTTGCCGCGGAGCTCGCCTTCCGACTTGCGCCGCGGCAGCCCTGGCCGCTTCGTGGTCTTGGCGCCACCGGGCGCGCGCACCGCCTGCCCGCTCGCGTGCGAGGCGCGGAGCTTCGGCCGGGCCGACTTCTTCGCCGCCTTCACCGCCGCCTTCACGACGGACGGCGCCACGTGCGTGTCCCGCTCGCCCGAGCCCTCGCCCGGATCCACGTCGCGCGCCGGACGCGCCGCGCCCGTCTTCGTCGTCTTCGTCGTCTTCGTCGCCGCTGTCTTGCTGCGAGCCGGCTTGGGCGACTCGCCCCCGCCGTCCGATCGCTTCTTCGTTGCCAAGTTTTACCTCACTCCGGGATTACCGAATTTGCCCCTCGCCGAAGACGATCCACTTCTTCGCGGTGAGGCTCTCGAGCCCCATCGGTCCATAGGCATGGAGCTTCGTCGTCGAGATGCCGATCTCCGCGCCGAGACCGAGCTCGCCGCCGTCGTTGAAGCGCGTGGACGCGTTGACGATCACGCAGCTCGCGTCGACGGCCCGGGAGAAACGCTGCGCCCGCTCGTAGCTCCGCGTGCAGATCGCCTCGGTGTGGTTCGAGCCGTACTGCGCGATGTGATCGAGCGCCTCGTCGAGCGAGCCGACGATCCGAACCGCAAGGATCGGGGCGAGGAACTCCTGCCCATAATCCTCGGGCGATGCGGGTTTGGCCGACGGGAGCACCGCGCGTGTGGCCTGATCGCCGCGGATCTCGAGCCCCTGCGCCGCGAGCTTTCCGACCCGCGGCAAGAACGCGAGCGCCACGCTCTCGTGCACGAGCAAGCCCTCGAGCGCGTTGCAGACGCCGGGCCGGCTGAGCTTGCCGTTCTCCACGAGCCGGAGCGCCATGTTGAGATCGGCGCCCTCGTCGACGTAGAGGTGACAAACCCCCTTGTAGTGCTGGATGACCGGCACGCGGGCGTGCTCGGTCACGAAGCGGATGAGCCCCTCGCCGCCGCGCGGGATCACGAGATCGATCATCCCCGTGAGCCGCACGAGCTCGCGAATCCCCTCGCGATCACCGGACGGAACGATCTGCACGGCGTCCGCAGGCAGACCGGCGGACGCGACCGCGTTCCGCACGAGCTCGCCGAGCGCCGCGTTCGATCGCGACGCTTCCTTGCCGCCGCGCAAGAGCACGGCGTTGCCGCTCTTCAAGCAGAGCGCGGCCGCGTCGACCGTCACGTTCGGACGCGCCTCGTAGATCATCGCGATCACGCCGAGCGGGATGCGCACCTGACCCACGCTGAGGCCGTTCGGGCGCTGCTTCATGCCGAGCACCTCGCCCACGGGATCCTCGAACGAGGCGATCTGCGTGACGGCCGCGGCGATGTCGAGGATGCGCTGTTCGTCGAGGATCAACCGATCGACGAGCGCGGCGGCGAGCCCCGCGAGGCGCGCGGTCTCGATGTCCTCGGCGTTCGCGATGCGCAGGGGCGAGCCCTCGGCGGCCTGCGCGCGCAGCGCCTCCGCGATCGCGACGAGCGCGCGATCCTTGGCCTCGCGCGACGCAGTCGAAAGCGTACGCGCGGCCTTTCGGGCGCGCTTTGCGAGCTCGATGAGCTCTTCGGTCTGGATTGCGGTGCTCTCCACGGCGTCGAAACCTAACGCGGCTGCCCTCACAAGGCCAAGGGCGTGCTAGCGTGGGCTCGTGTCGGCTCGCCCGCGCGGTATCCCCGCCTGGTTCCTCCTCCTGTCCTTTACCGTGCCCACGTGGCTCGGTTGCGGCTCTCACGACGACGAGGGGCCGGCGAGCGCCGCGCCCGCAGCCACGATGATCCCGATGGGCGCCCCCGGCGCCGAGGGCGCCAAATACGACCCGGCCCCGGAGGCGCCTCCTGCCAAACCCACCGATCTGCGCCAGAAGATCGACGGTTCGCCCGATACGTCCGCGCCCCCGAGCCCGTTCGGCCTGCCGCCCGGGAACGAGCACGAGGGCCCCGTGACCCCGCCTCCGCCGACGAACATCAAGAAGAAGGGGACCAAGATATGAGGACCTGGTTCGTCCCCGTGCTCGCGTCGCTCGTCGTGTTCGCCGCGGGCGCGTGCTGCAGCCCGCCGAAGCCGAAGCCGCTGCCCGGAGGCCCGCCGCCCGAGTACGAGGCGCCGCGGAGTTTTGAGCTCCCCGGCACACAGGCGCCGCCGCCGGCCGAGGCGCCCGAGCCTCAGCAGCCCTGAGGGCGTAGCGCCGGGGTTTCACCCCGGACCCGACGAGGGGCTGTCCGCCCCTCGACCCGGACCAGGGCACAGCCCTGGACCTCTGGGCATCGACTGCGCGAAGCGCAGTCGATGCGGGGAAATTAGTTTGTAGCTATCCGCCCCCCTTCGCAGCGCACAGCCCTGGACGTCTGGTGCAAAGGCCGCGATGCGGTCGATGCAGAGGAGAGAGCGCTCGGGGACCTCTTGCCAGGCGCCTTCGTGCGGGACCTCCGACGCAATGCGGACGACGTCCGCGTCGGAGGAGACGAACAAGCTCCGGCCAAAGCGATGGGCATAAAGCACGTCCCCATCACTCAAAAGGAAATTGACGGCGCCGAACCGGGGCCTGTCCGTCGCGGCCTCGATGGCCCGGGCGATCGCGTGGTGGGTCGCGTCGCTCGACGCACGTCGGCTTCCGTGCGTGGCGCCGACCTCGTCGAGCGTGGTCATCAGGAATGCGAAGAACCGCTCGCTGTCCGTGTCCCCCGCGATTTCCCGCTTGCGTGATTGCGAGGTGCGCCGTTCGAGCCACGCGACGTCGGAAATGGTGCCGTTGTGCGCGAAGACCCAGGCGTCCCGGCGGAACGGATGGGTATTGTCGAGGCCGGTTTTTCCGACCGTGGCTTTGCGGACGTGGGCGAGGACGACACGCCCGCGGGCATTCGAGGCCACGGCGCGGAACGCCGGGTCTGCGTGGGCGCAGGTGGGGCTCTTGTGGATCGCCCAGGATTTGCCGTCATGGGCGGCGATCCCCCATCCGTGCGGGTGCTCGGGCGAGAGCGCCGCGAGGCTTTTTGGAGCCGTAGCGAGGGGCTCGGGGTGAGGTTCGACGTGCCTCGAAACGACGCCGAAGAGGCGACACATCGTTGCAGAGGATAGCCGAGGGAGCGAGGACCGGCCAGCTTGCACGGGAAAAACGGTTACGGACGGGCGCGCGCGGCTGGGGTGGGATCTGCTAGGATCGGCGACGGCACCATGGACGCTGCTCGGAAGTTCGCGACGTACGAGGATCTGCTGGCTCTGCCCGAGGACCAGAAGGCCGAGATCATCGGGGGCAGCCTGGTGACGCTGCCGTCGCCGCGCCCCAGGCACTCGAACGTGCAGGGGACCCTGCGCGTGTTCATTGGGAAACCGTTCCACGACGACGACGGCTTCGGCGGCCCCGGCGGCTGGTGGATTTTCCTCGATGTGGACGTCGCGCTCGGCCGGCACGACATCGTGCGCCCGGACCTCTTCGGCGTCCGTCGCGAGCGGCTGCCCGATCCGGATGTCCTCCCGATTCCGGTCGTCCCCGACTGGATCTGTGAGGTGCTGTCGCCCTCGAACGAGCCGCACGATCGGGTGACCAAGAAAAACCTTTATGCGCGATATGGCGTGCGCTGGTACTGGATCGTGGATCCCGCGGCGCGCATTCTGGAGGTCTTCGAGCTGCGCGACGGTCTATGGGTGAACATCGCGTCGTACGACGAGCACGCGACGGCCCGCATCCCGCCGTTCGAGGCTGTCGAGCTGCCGATGGCGCGAATCTTCTTGCCGCGCCCGCCGAGCAGCGAAGGGGCGTGACCGCGGCTGGCGCCGGGCGCGGGGGCTCCACGCCTCGCCATCGCCCGCACGCTCGAGGATGGGAGGGTTGGGCGGCGCAGGATCGTCCGTACGCTGGCACGTGGGGCATCCCGGCCGCGCAGGATCGTCCGTACGCTGGCACGTGGGGCATCCCGGCCGCGCAGGATCGTCCGTACGCTGGCACGTAGATGAGCCCGGGGCTCAGAGGGTGTTCCACAGGCGTCGCGCGTGCAACCCATGCGCTTGTGCATCGACCGCATCGCGGTCGATGCATCAGAGGTCCAGGGCTGGCCCTGGTCCGGGTCGAGGGGCGGACAGCCCCTCGTCGGGTCCGGGGTGAAACCCCGGCGCTACGCTGCGGCAGCACCCTCTCAGGTGTTCGTGGGGGGCTCGGCTTTCTTCCGGGAAGGCGCGGCGTCGTAGAAGAAGGCCTTCACGTACTGCGTCTGGCGGGGGAATCGGTCGAGGAGGCGCTTCTCCAACTTATACAGCGCGTCGGAGCCGGCGGCGACCGCGACCTTGACCGCGCTGGTGAGGGACGCTGCCTTCACGGCGGCCGCGTCCCGGTCGACGAAGTTCTGCTGCTGTCGCGTTGCGCGCCCCGTCAAGTCGGCCTCCATTTCGGCCTTGCCCGGAAAGCTCGGGACCTGCGCGAACTTGCCGACGGCCTGGAGCACGAGGCCCGGCTCCTTGGCCCGCTCGGCTTGAATGATGTCGCTGACGTCGGTCCCGAAGACGTGATCGGCGCCCTCCTCCATCGCCGATCCCTTGAGCTCGACCTTCATCCGCGCCTTGGCCCGGCTGACGCCCCGATCGAGAATGGTATCGCCGAGCTGTACACGCGCCTGTTTGGCCTGCATCACGAGGAGCGAATACGAAGTCGCCTCGCGCTCGGCCGCGAACAGGGTATCGAAAAAGGGCTTCAAGGCTTCCCGCTCGACGGCGAAGAATTCACGGTCGTCCGGGGTGCGGTCGACGTCGAGCTCGACAGCGGCGTTGAGCGCGCCGATCGTGGTGGAGAGGGCGACCAGCATCGTCGAAGCGGTCGAATCGGGCGGGGCAATCATGGCAGCGGAGGGTACGGGAGGGGGGTCGAAGGGATCAAGGGGATTCTGGACGAGAGCGCGGCGGCAAAGCTCGAGGCGGGCAGCCCCTCACGAACGGCCCGCCCGCACCCGTCCCCTCAAACGACCGTCATCCCGCCATCCGCCACGAAGCTCGCTCCGTGGCAATAACTCGAATCGTCCGACGCGAGGAACAGCGCGAGCTTCGACATTTCTTCATTCGTGGCGACGCGACGCGCCGGGATCATCTGCCGATAGCCCGCCCGCAGCTCCTCGGCGTGGCCCGGGGCCATTTGCTCCGTGAACGCCATCATCATGCGGTTGTCGACGCCGCCCGGGACCATCGCATTGACCCGGATGTTCTGGGGCGCGAGCTCCGACGCCGCCGTGCGCACGAGCGCGAGCAGCGCGGCTTTGCTCGCCGCATACGCGGCGCACCCCGGGAACGACGTGATGGCCGCCGTCGACGACACCACCACGATGCTCCCCCCGCCCCGCTCCAGCATACGCGGAATGACCTTTTGCATGCCCAGGAACGTCCCCCGCACGTGAATCGCATGAAGGTCGTCGAGCACCGACACGTCGAGGTCCACGATCGGCGCGATCTTCCCCTCGTACCCCGCATTCGCGAAGAGTACGTCGACCCCGCCGAACGCCTGGATCGCCGTGTCGACGTATCGCTCCGTGTCTTCGTTCTTTCGGACGTCGGCCACGACCGTGCGCGTCCGCGCAGGATCACACCCTTCCGCGGCCTGCCGCAACCGCGCCTCGTCGCGACCGACCAGCACGAGCTTGGCTCCCTCGCGCGAAAACAGCGCGGCCGTCGCCGTCCCGATACCCCCCGAAGCGCCCGTGATGATAGCAACCTTGTCTGTCAGCTTCCCCATGGCCGCGACACGCTACCAATTCCCTCTTGGTTTTACCAGCGCGATGAGCGGCCAAACGCTGTTCGTGGAACATCACGGCCGGGGAGCGGCGGCCTTTGCTTTGACCTCGAACCGCGGATCCCCCTCGAACACCCATTCCAGCGCGGAACGTGTGGTCTCCGCGACCGGCCCATCGTAGCGGTGCCCCACGTCCGAGCTTTTCGCAATCTTCGTCTTGGCCCCAGCTTTCTCCAGCCGCGACGCCGCCCACCGCGCATCCGCGGCGCACCCGCTCTGCGAGCACACGAACAGCACACGCGCGCCCTCGATCTTCGCGAATGCGCTCACGACCTCGGGCTTCCAGGCCGCGTGTCCGCCCTCGATCAGGACGAGCCGCGGCGAACGTTCGGGGCGTCGTCCCGCGATGGCCACGCCCTGGATCGCGCCCAGCGAAAACCCCGCATGGACGACCGGTCCCGGATCGACGAAATCGGGGTACGTGGCAGAAAGCGCCGCAAGGCCAGCGTCGATTTCGCGCTCCAGCGCGGCATTGTTTTCGTAGGTGAAACGCACGTCGTCGGGGGAAGGAGAATCCGGCCTGCGCACGCCGCGCGGGCACAGGACGAAGACGTGATTCGCGCGGGCACCGAGCAGCGAGCGCCAGACGTCGCATTGCCATTCGGGGCGATCGTAATTGCCGTGCGCCGCGATGATCACGGGCCGTTTGGACGTGGTGCCGACCGGGAGCGAGACGACGGCGGCGGGATGGCCGGGAATGGGCAGGTCGACGATGGCGGAGGCGGACGTGAGCGCGGGAGCGGGTGCAGACGCAGAAGCGGAAGCAGGCGCGGAAGCGGAAACGGGCGCGGACGCCGCAGCGGGCGCGGACGCCGCAGCGGGCGCAGACGCGGGTGGGCTTTCGCAAGCCGAAACGGTCGACACACAGAAAAGCAAAGCCACGAAGCCCGCGCGATCCATGCGAGCTTCAGCCTACACCGGGATGATACCCTCGCCCCTCGTGATCCGGCCTGGCTCGCTCGTCCTCCCTGCCCTGCTCCTCGCCCTCCCCGCCTGCTCCCGCGGCAGCGACGCCCCGACCGACGCCTCGCCGCCCTCCGTCATCTCTTCCCAACCCGCGCCCCCGCCCCGCCCCGCCGGCCCTGCCGAGCTCGCCCTCGTCGCCCCCCTCGCGCCCGGCAGCACACTCGACGGCTTTACGGTGCGCGAAATCCTCGCGGTTCAGGACGGCGTCCTCACCCTCGTTTGCGCAAAGGATCGCGCTGTCGTGCGCCTCTCCGTCGCGCTCGCCGCGGACGGCGGCCCCGCGCCGCCTGCTCTCGCCGGAAAATACGCGGTCTTCTACTCGGCGCGCGGCAGCGATCCGGCGGACGGCGAGCGGCTCGCCAAGGCCCTCGCGGCCGTCCTGGAGAAACACCCCGACGTCCCCGTTCCGCCGGGGATGACCTCGTTCGTCCCGACGCCCATTCCCATCTAGCTCCTTCGTCCCCTCTCCGACTCGCCCCCTCTCGCGAAAAGTGCTAGCGCGGCGACCATGCTCACTGGCCGACGGGACCTCGTCCTGATCCTGGATTTCGGTTCGCAATACACCCAGCTCATCGCCCGCCGGATCCGCGAGGCCTCCGTGTACTGCGAGGTCTACCGCTACGACCTACCGATCGAGCGCATCCGCGAGCTCGCCCCCCGCGGCATCATCCTCTCGGGCGGCCCCTCGAGCGTCTACGGCGAAGGCGCCCCGCACATCTCTGCCGAGCTCTTCTCCGTCGGCATCCCGATCCTCGGCATCTGCTACGGCATGCAGCTCCTCTCGCATCTGCTCGGCGGCAAGGTCGAGCGCGGCACCGAGGGCGAATACGGGCCGGCGCTCGTCCGCACGACCCGCGCCGCCGGCGTCTTCAGCCGGTTCAACGACGGCGACGTTCTCGATGTCTGGATGAGCCACGGCGACAAGGTCGTCGAGCTCCCGCCGGGCTTCTCCACGCTCGGCACGACCGACACGACGCCGTTCGCCGCGATCGCCGACGACGAGCGCCACATCTACGGCCTGCAGTTCCACCCCGAGGTCGCGCACACGCGCCGCGGCAAGGACCTGCTCGAAGCGTTCCTCTTCGACGTCTGCGGCCTCGAGCCCACGTGGACCCCGGCCTCGTTCGTCGAGGAGTCCGTCGAGGTGATCCGCCAGAAAGTCGGCCCCGCCGCGAGCGCCGTGTGTGGCCTCTCGGGCGGCGTCGACTCCTCCGTCGCCGCGATCCTTTGCCACCGCGCGCTCGGCGACCGGCTCGTCTGCATCTTCGTCGACAACGGCCTCCTCCGGAAAGGCGAGGCCGAGCAGGTCGTGAAGATGTTCGGCGACCACTACCACCTTCGGCTCGTGCATGTTGACGCGCGCGCACGCTTCCTCGACGCGCTCTCCGGCGTCACGGATCCCGAGCAGAAGCGCAAGACGATCGGCCGCGTCTTCATCGAGGTCTTCGAGGAAGAGGCGAAGAAGATCGAGGATTGCCGCTTCCTCGTGCAGGGCACGCTCTACCCTGATGTGATCGAGAGCGTCTCGGCGAAAGGCCCGAGCGCGGTGATCAAGAGCCACCACAACGTCGGCGGCTTGCCCGAGCGCATGAAGCTCGGCCTCGTCGAGCCTCTGCGCGAGCTCTTCAAGGACGAGGTGCGCGCGGTCGGCGCGACGATGGGCATCCCGCACCACCTGCTCTGGCGCCACCCCTTCCCCGGCCCGGGCCTCGCCGTGCGTTGCCTCGGCACGCTCACGGAGGAGCGCTTGCATGTCCTGCGCGAGGCCGACGCGATCTTCGAGGAGGAGATCCGCGAGGCGGGGCTCTACGACAAGATCTGGCAGAGCTTCTGCGTGCTCTTGCCCGTGCGCACCGTCGGCGTGATGGGCGACGAACGCACGTACGACGAGGTGATCGCGCTTCGCGCCGTGGAGTCGAAGGACGGCATGACGGCCGACTGGGCGCGGATCCCGCACGAGGTGCTCGGACGAACGAGCGCGCGGATCATCAACGAGGTCCGCGGCGTGAACCGCGTCGTGTACGATGTCTCGTCGAAGCCTCCGGCCACGATCGAGTGGGAATGATGCAAACGAGCGCGAAACGCGGGGTCCTTGCGGCCCTCGTCGGGTGGTCCCTCCTCGCAGCCGCGTGCGCGCCGAGCACGCCGGCCACAGTCTCCTTGCGGGTGAAGGGCAACGCCCCGGACGCGTCGGTCACGATCGACGACATGTACATCGGGGCGCTCGCGTTCGTGGCGAAACGCGGCGTCGCCCTGCCCCCGGGCAAGCACCGGATCACCGTGGAGAAGCCGGGCTTTTTTCCGTGGGACAAGCTCGTCGAGGCCCGCGAGGGGGATCCGCCGATCCGCCTCGAGGTGGACCTCGTGAAGATCCCGGACTGATCCGGGTCCGTTCAGGTAAGAAGGACTTGACTCTGCGGGGGGTTTCGCTACCGTCCCGCGCTCCCCGAGGACAGACATGGCGAACACCCCGAAGTGGAACATCCGGTTGCGGCACGAGTGGCTCTCCACGCCGCTGAAGAAGAAGCGGATCAAGCGCGGCCAGAAGGCGCGTATTGGCCTGCTGGACGCCGAGGCGCGGAAGAAGACCAAGGCCGAGAAGGCCCCGAAGACCGAACAGGCGTCCTGACCGGACGTTCGGACCCCTCGCCGGCACGCGTAAAAACGCGCGTACGCTGATCCGAGACGAAAAGGCGTCACCCCCTCGCCACAACGGGAGGGGTGGACGCCTTTTTCCGTCCGTAAGGCTTCGCCTTTTGGCATGCTGGCGCAGCACGACGCACACGCGTCGGGGTTCTAGATGAACGAAACCAGCGAGGCCCTGCGTGAATCCGAGGAGCGTTACCGCACGCTCTTCGAACAGGCGCCCGTCGGCGTGTTCCTGTACGACCGGGAGCTCCGGCTCACCACGTGGAACGCGCGCTTCGTGCAGCTCCTCCAGACGACGAACGAGCGGCTCACGTCCCTCGACATGCACGGGCTGCGCGATCGCACCGTGCTGCCCTCGATCGAGCGTGCCCTCGCAGGCGAGTCGAGCACGTACGAGGGCCGCTACCAGGCGACCACGAGCGACGCCGTCGTGTGGGTCTCGATGCGGCTTTGCCCGCTGCGGAATGCGAGCGGCGCCGTCATCGGCGGCATGGGCGTGGTCGAGGACCTCACGGATCGAAACCGCGCGCTCTCCGCGCTGCGCGAGAGCGAGCAGCGCCACGCGCTCTACGTCAAGCGCAGCCCCCTCGGCGTGATCGTGTGGAACACGCGCTTCGAGGTGCTCGAGTGGAACCCGTCGGCGACGCGGATCTTCGGCTACACCGAGGAGGAGGCCATCGGCAAGCGCGAGCCGGGCTTCATCGTGCCCGACAGCGCTTGGCCTTTCGTCAGCGCGCTTTGGGACGGTCTCCTCGAGCAGACGGGCGTCGAGCGGAGCCGCAACGAGAACCGACGGAAGGATGGCCGGATCATCTGCGGCGAGTGGTCTGCCACGGCGCTCGTCGACGCGCAGGGCGTGGTGATCGGCGTCGCGGCCCTCGTCGAGGACGTGACGGAGAAGCAAGCCGCCGAAGAAGCGCTGAAGCGCTCGGAGGCAAGGTTTCGCGCGCTGATCGAGCACGCGCCCGACGCCATCGGCGTGGTGCGTCAAGGCCGGTGGATCTATGCAAACCCGGCGCTCGTCACGTACCTCGGTTACGAGCGCGCGGGCGAGCTCATCGGGCGCCTCGCGCGAGACTCGGTGCACCCCGAGGATCGCTCCACGCAGGACCAACACCACACCGAGGTCGAGCGTGGCACGTCGGTCTCGCCGCAGGAGTACCGGCTGCTCCGTCGCGATGGATCCATCGTGCACGCGGAGGTCGTGAGCCTGCACGTCGACTACGACGGCGCGCCGGCGATCCTCGGCATCGCGCGCGATCTGACTGAGCGCAAGCAGATGCAAGCGCGCCTCGTGCAAGCCGAGCGCATGGCGGCGGTCGGCACGCTCGCGGCCGGGGTGGCGCACGAGATCAACAGCCCCCTCGCCTACGTGCTCACGCAGCTCGCGGTCGCGACCGCGGAGGCGCTGCCCGCATTGAAGCGACGCGTCGAAGCCCTGGAGCGCGCGGTGGATCTCAGCCCGGGCGAGATCACGCAGCTCGCCGTGGAGCTCGAAGCGGCGATCGACGGCGCGCGCGAGGCAGCCGAGCGCATGCGCAGCATCGTGCGTGACTTGCGAACGTTCTCCCGCGCGGACGACGGCGAGATCGCGCCGACCGACGTGCGCCGCGTGCTCGACACGTCGCTCAACATGGTCTTCGGCGAGATCCGCCACCGCGCGCGCCTCGTGAAGGAGTACGACGACGTGCCGCTCGTCGACGCCAACGAGGCGCGGCTCGGCCAGGTCTTCGTGAACCTGCTCGTCAACGCGGCGCAGGCGCTGCCCGAAGGAAACGCGGCGGCGAACCTGATCCGGCTGCGCACCTACATCGGCGACGCAGGACGCGTGGTCGTCGAGGTGATGGACTCGGGGCCGGGCATCCCCGACGATGTCAAAGCGCAGATTTTTGATCCCTTCTTCACGACGAAGCCCGCGGGCGTGGGCACGGGCCTCGGGCTGTGGATCTGCCAGGGAATCGTCACGCGCCTCGGCGGCACGATCGAGCTTGCATCGAGACCCGGCGAGACGATCTTTCGTGTCGTCCTCCCGCCCGGCGCCGCGGCCGGAAAAACCGTCGACGGCGCGCGCGCGATCCGCGCCGACGAGCCGAACCTCGCCCAGAAGCCACCCATGAAGCCAAAGCCCCCCGAGGCCAAGCCCCGCCGCGGCCGCGTGCTCGTGATCGACGACGAGGCGCCGCTCGCGAACGCGCTCAAGATGTTCCTCGCCGACGAGCACGACGTCGTGGTCTCGACGAGCGGCCGCGACGCGCTCGCGCTCCTCGAAAAGGACCCGTCGTTCGACGCGATCCTCTGCGACCTGATGATGCCCGACGTGACAGGCGTGGACGTGCACGAGGCGCTGCGCCAGCGCGCGCCCGACGTCGCCGCGCGCCTCGTCTTCGTGACGGGCGGCGCGTTCACGCCGCGCATGCGGGCCTTCCTCGAGGAGGTTCGAAACCCCCAGCTCGAGAAGCCGTTCGACCTCCCGAAGCTCCGCGCCCTGCTACGTCAACTGGTCTCGGCGCGCTAGCAGCCTGTGGACTTATCTGCTGCGCGCCCCGAATCGTCCGTCGACATCGCTCGAAATCCTTCAGGATTCCTCGCGGTGTCGCCCTAGCTTCGGGGCGCTCGCGACGATCATTCCACAGGCTGCTAGCTCAGCGCGGCCCGCGCGCCGCGAACCAGTCGCGGTAGTGCTGGTACAGCGTCGCATACCGCACGTACGTCTCGCGATCCGCCGCGAAGCGCCGCTGCCAGGCCTCGGTCTCGGCCGTGTGCGCCGTGTCCGTGAGCCCGTACTTCGCACGGATCTCGGCGAGCGCCGCGGGGTTCACCGCGATCTCCGCGGCGAACGCCGCGTACCGTTCGAGGCTGAGCTGCGGGCCCTGGGCGACCGCCGGGAAACCCGCGAGCGTCATCGGCTGCGGCACCGTCGGCGGCATGGGAACGGGCGTCGGGCGCTGCGAGTACGACGAGCTCGACACCGGCGCCCCCGTGCTCGCAGGTCCGGCTGCGGCCGGTGATCCGGGCGCCGGCGGATATCCGTACCCCGCGGGCTGCTGCGGCTGCTGCGGGGCCGCACCGATCGGCTTGGGAGGCGGCGCGGGCGGCGGCAGGACCGCGGCCATCATGCCCGGCGACGACTGCTTGGGAGGAGGAGGCGGCGGAAGCGGCGCGGGCGGCGCGGCCTGGAACGGGAGCGCGGGCCTGCTGGGCGTCGCCGGCATGGGCTGCGTCTGCCGCGCCGGAAGCGGATCCGGAATCGTCGCGACGCGCGCCCGCATCGGCGGCGTGTGCTCGTCCGGCGGCACCTTTGCGCCCGGCGCGCTCTCTCTCGGCGGCGGCGGCGGCCCCTTCACGGCAGGCGCGCCGGTCACCGTCGGCGCCAGCGGCGTCGCGCCCTCGCCGGCCGCTGCTGCGGCGGCGGCCCTTCGCGCGCGGAGCCTCGCGAGGAGCTGCTCCGGATCGGCCGTCGGCAACATGGGCACGGTGTCCATGAGCCCGAGCGGCACCGAGTGCGCGCGCGGCGGCGTCGGCTCGTCCTCGCCGCCACCGGCTCCGGCGCGCGCCTTGCGGGCCTCGATGGCCCGCGACCGCGCTTCGAAGGCTGCCTTGTAGCGGGCCTCCAGCGCGTTGCGCGTCGCCTCTGGCTCGCGCGACATTCGCTCCATCCAGGCGTTGCGGCTCACGCCCCACGCCTCGGCGGACAGCGCCTCGACGCGCAAAACCTCCTCGAGGGGCGTCCCAGCCTCGACCTCCGCACATAACGCGGCGAATCGTTCGAGCTCGATTTCCGGTTCCATCACGTCGGGGCGCCCGTGAGCGCTCGGCAGACCATACGCCGGCTGTGGTCCGAGGTCGAGAGCGCCGCGCGACGTTTCAGCACGTTGCCGACGACTGGGCTTGCCCCCCGTCCGTCAAACCGTGGTACTAAGCGAGGTAGAAACGATGAACTCGAGTCTCCGCACCTTTCTCGGTCTTGCCCTCTTCGTCGCCCCCCTCTCGGCGGGCTGTGCCTCTCGCACGGCGCCCTTCGATCAGATGGACCAGGCGCAAATCACCGTGCTGCGCCTGACCGCGCCGCCGCCGCCCGTCGCCGCGACGCCGGCGACGCCGGGCGCGCTCCCGGGCATCCCGGGCCTGCCCATCCCGCCCGAGATGCAGGCTGCGGGGCAGCAGCTCCTTCAAGGCCTGAACCAGGCGGCTCCGGGCCTCATCCCGCCGGGCCTCCTTCCCGGCGGCCAGACCCAGCAGCCGGCCGCGCAGCAGCAGGTCCCGCTCTGGAACGGCCTCGCGATCGTGGCCCAGACGCCCGTCACGAACGAGGACATGAAGAACGACCTCCTCGACCTCTTCGGCGACGAGGACAGCTTCCAGGCCGGCGCGAACAATTGCACGACGGCGCCTGGCATGGGCGTCTCGTTCGTTCGTCCGGGCCAGCCGAACACCGACCTCGTGGTGTGGTTCACCTGCTCCAAGGCCGCCGGCGTCACGCCCTTCACGCTCCCCTACGGCAAGGACATGCTCACGGGTGAGTCGCATCAGAAGCTGAGCCAGATCTACCAGGCTCTCTTCGGCATGGCCGTTCCGCCCGGCTCCTGATCTCCGCGCCCTCGAGGGCCTCGATCCTGCGAGGCCCTCCGCACCCTCCCCCTCGGCACGCCCTGATCGTCGGCAACGCCTCGAACGGCCCTTTTGCGCGTTCGTGGCGGAGAATGCGGCCTGGATGCTAGGATGACGCATCGGCGCCGTGTTCATGGCGCTTGCTGGGCCTTCCGATGACCCAACAAGAGAACCTCTCCCCAGGGATGGTGCTCGGCCGCTACGAGCTGCTCCTGCCGATCGCACAGGGAGGCATGGCCACGGTCTGGGCGGCGCGGCAGAAGGGCTCGCGTGGGTTTCAGAAGACGGTGGCCATCAAGACGATGCTCCCGTCGCTCTCGGACGACCCGCAGTTCGAGCAGATGTTCCTCGACGAGGCCTCGCTCGCGGCGCGCATCCATCACCCGAACGTCGCGGAGATCCTCGACGTCGGCGAGCAGGACGAGACGATCTACATCGTCATGGAGTGGGTCGACGGCGAGGCGCTCAGCGTCATCACGAAGACCGCCAAGCGTAGCAACGTCCCCGTGCCGCAGCGCATCGCGCTCCGCATCGTCCGCCAGGCCTGCGCGGGCCTGCACGGCGCGCACGAGCTACGCAACGATGACGATCAGCTCCTCAACCTGGTGCATCGCGACGTCTCGCCGCAGAACATCCTCGTCTCGTACGACGGCATCGTGAAGCTCGTCGATTTCGGCGTGGCGAAGGCCCTCGGCCGCGCGGGCGGCGAGACGACGGCGGGGCAGCTCAAGGGCAAAGTGCCGTACATGTCGCCCGAGCAGGCCCTTGGGCAGAAGGTCGATCGGCGCACCGACATCTTCGCGATGGGCATCGTGCTCTACCGGCTCACGACGGGCCTGCACCCGTTCCTCGGCGAGAACGATCTCGCGACGATGAAGAACATCATCTCGCGCCCGCTGCTCCCGCCGCGCATGAAAAACCCGAGCTTCCCCGTCGAGCTCGAGCGCGTGCTGCTCACCTGCCTGAAGAAGGATCCGAACGAGCGCTACCAGACGATGCTGGAGCTCGACGCGGCCCTCGAGCGTGTCCTCGCCTTGTCCGGCGCATCGGTCGTCGACGACGACATCGGCGCGTTCACGCGTTCGGTGATGGGCGATCGGGGCCAGAAGCGACGTGCTGCGCTGCGTGACGCCGTGCGCGCCGCCGACGAGCGCGCCGCGGGCATCGGGATGTCGCCGGGCGCCGCGCAGCCGCACGTGCACGAGGCGGTCTCGGACATCGCGATCACGCGGATGAACTCGGCGCTCACGAGCTTCCCGACGAGCATGCCGCGGAACTCCTCGACCTCGATCATCCCGCCGTCGCCCGAATCGTACGCGGGCGGAGCAATGTCGGGTTCGCTCGTGCCGTCGACGCCGCCGCAAAAGAACAAGCGTGCGGGGCTCTTCATGGCCGTCGGCGCGGTGACCGCGCTCTCGCTCGCGGGCACGTTCATGTTCCTGCGCACCACGATGGAACCGCGGGCGGCAGCGGGGAACGCAGGCGGAAACGTGTCGCCCACGCCGCCGAGCCCGCCCGCCCCCACGCAGGCCGCGCAGACCGCTGCGGCTCCAGCGCCCTCGGCGAGCACGGGCGGAGGCACGGTTCTCGACATCAACGATCTCCCGTCCGCCGATCCGAACCCCGAAGCGACGACGAAACGAGACGACAAACCCGCGGGCACGACGAAAGGCACGGGCGCGACGAAGCCCCCTGCCACGACGACCGCGACCACAAAGCCCACCGGGGCACCGACGAGCACGACGTGGGTACCCAAAGTCACGGATCCCGGCTTCTGAGCAAGGGCACGACGCCCCACTGGCTCCGCGATCTCGCGGTGGTCGGCCTCTGCGCCGCCATCGTGGTGATCGGCTCCGCCGCGCGCAGCGAGGACGAGGGCGCGGATGCGAAGAACACGGAAACGTCCGAGGGCGCCGAGTCCACGCTCACGATGTCGCCGCTTCCGAGCGGCGCGCCTGGCAAGCCCGCGGCGCTCGTCTCGGAGGCCGCGCCTCGCGGCGGCTGCGATTTCCCGGACAACGGCTTCGGCGACTACCTCGGCTGGCGACCGCTCCCGCTCGGCCGCATGCTCGTCCCTTCGAGCCTCACCGTCCCGCCCGACGGCGGCTTCGATCTGCTCGTCCACTTCCACGGCACCGAGCCCATCCGCAAGCAGCTCGCGCCCCTCGGCCTCGGCCTCGTGATCGCCGGGCTCGACACGGGCACGCTGTCGAGCGGCTACAAGAGCACGTTCGAATCCGAAGGCACGTTCGACGCGATGCTCTCGGCGATCAGCCGCGAGGTCGCGCTCGCCACGAAAAACCCTGCCGCTCGCCCGCGCAGCATCGTCCTCTCGTCGTGGAGCGCGGGCTACGGCGCGATCTCGCGGATCCTCGCGGGAGGTCGCGACGACGTCGACGCCGTCATCCTGCTCGACTCGCTCTACGCGAGCTACACGTCCGGCGCCAAGATGCCCGATCCCACGGAGCTTGCGCCCTTCTCGTCCTTCGCGCGCGCCGCGGCGAACGGCGGACCTCTCCTCTTCGTCACGCACACGGCCGTCCCCACGCCCGACTACGCCTCCACGCTGGAGACGGGCACGTTCCTCCTGCGCGAGATCGGCGCCGACGTCCCGGCCACGCCGCCCGCGCAGGATCCGTTCGGCCTCTCGCGCGCCCACGATCAGAACCACTTCTTCCTCCGCGGATACGCGGGCTCGGACGGCGACGCGCACTGCGGCCAGCTCCGGCTCCTGCCCGACATCCTGCGTGATCACGTCCTCCCCGCGTCCCGCCCGTAGGAGCCCCTCGGCCTTGGCCACACCTCGCTCTTCGCCGCTCTACCACGACGACGCGAAGCTCTTCTCGTTCCGCGGCGTCGTCATCGCCCACGAGACGCACGCCGGCCGCCCGAGCGTGCTGCTCGATCGCACCGCGTTTTACCCCGAGTCCGGCGGGCAGATGGCCGATCGCGGCCGCCTCGACGAGGCCGCCGTCGTCGACGTGCAGGTCGACGACGAGGGCCGCATCCATCACGTGCTCGAAGGCCCGCTGCCCGCGATCGGCGCCGAGGTCTCGGGCTCGATCGACAAGCCGCGCCGCCTCATCCACATGGCGCAGCACACCGGGCAGCACATGCTCTCGCGCGCGCTCGCCGACGTCGCCCGCGCCGAGACCGTCTCCTCGCGCCTCGGCGAAAGCGCGTGCACGATCGACCTCGACGTCGCCGCCCTCGACGAGCGCGCCGTCGCCGAGGCCGAGGCTCTCGTCAACGCCGTCATCGACGACGACGCTCCGATCCGCGCGTTTTTCCCCTCCGAGGACGAGCTCCGCGCGCTCCCGCTGCGAAGGCAGCCCAAGGTGCACGAGAACGTGCGTGTCGTCGCGATCGGCGACTTCGACGTCTCCCCCTGCGGCGGCACGCACTGCACGAACACCGCGCAGGTCGGCTTCGTTCGCATCGACGGGCTCGAGCGGTACAAGGGCAAGATGCGCGTCACGTTCTCCGCGGGCGTGCGGGCCCGGACGAAGCTCTCCCGCGAGGCGGACGTCGTGCGCGCGCTCGCCCGCGATCTCACCTGCGGTCCGGACGACGTGCCCGCGGGCATCGAGAAGCTGCGTCGCGAGCTCGACGAGGCGCGTCAGGCGCTCGGACGCGTGCGAGGACGCGTGGCCGGGGCGATCGCCGAGGCGCTCGTGAAAGAGACGCGGGCGCGGGGCGAGCGAGCGGTGATCGGCGTCATCGACGATGCTTCGCTCGACCTCGTGCGCGCGGTGGCCGGGCGCATCACGGCCGAAGGAGATCTCGTCGCGCTGCTCGCGGGCGAGGCCGACGGCGGCACGATCGTGCTCGCGGCGCGTGGCCCCTCGAGCGACTTCGACTGCGGCGCCTTCCTGAAACGCGCGGCGATCGCGGCGGGCGGGCGCGGCGGCGGCAGGCCCGAGCGCGCCGAGGGCCGCTTGCCCGCGGGGATCGACTGGAAGGCGATCGCGGCCGCGACGCTCGTTACGCCCGGCCGCTGATCACACGCTCGTTCACAGGTTGCTGCATGCGTCGGTGATGGGATCGGTCTCCACCGGGCATCCACCGGAGCTCGGCGGGGACGGCATCACCGGCCCGAGCATGGCCGCGTCCGCCTCGAAGTTCATGCCGAACGACAGCGCCTCGCAGGGCGTGTCCTTGTCGGTCGCGTCGGTGAGCAGCACGTCGGCCGCGCGACACGTGATCTGCCGCGTCGCCGGGTAGAGCGTCGCATCCGTGCAGAGCGGGTTTCCCTTCGTGTCGCGGAAGCTCGCGAGCGTGGGGAACAGCGCAGACACGGGCAACTTCGCGCCGATCCTGCCCTCGCGCAGCTGGTACAGCCCACCCGCCGTCCGATCGATGCGCGCCACGAGCACCAGGTTCGACAGCGCCGCCTGCATCGACGCGAGCGCGCCGTCCGAGATCACGAGCGGAGCTTGGGGCAGCCGGGCGACGAGCTTGCCGCCCGTCACGTACGCAGCGCCGTCGACGAACTGCGGCGCGTACGGATCCATCGGGATCGGCGCGAGAAACTCCTGCCGGATCGACCACGCATCCGCGCCTTGCCACGCCGGCGACGCCGAGAGCCCGAGGCTCCCGTACCAGCCGACCTCCACCTGATCGTCGTCGCTCCCCCCGCTGTAGCCTCGCACGCGGACGAGCACGCTCCACTGCCCGGACTCGACGAGCCCGCGCAGGAAGCTCGACATGCTCTCCACATTGAGGATGTACGCGAGCGCGCCGAAGAGCGCGTAACTCGCGGCGTCGTGACCGCTGTCGTCGTCGCAATACCCTTTGTCGTCCGACGGATCGACCGACCCGCACCCGCGCTTGTCCTCGGTGCACGAGCACAACCCGTCGAGGTTCAGCCCGGGCAGCGCGTCGTTCAGGCCTTTTTCCATGTCGATCGTGCGGAGCGCCACGACGAACTCCCCCTCGCCGCTCCCGCCCGCCACCATCGGCGGCGCGGGGATCTCGTCGCGCACGCACATCGCCGGCGCCGCGCCCGTGCCTCCGCCGCCTGCCCCGAGCGAGAGCTCGTCCGGGATGCCGCCCAGAACCTGGCACCCGGCCGCCCCTGAAAGTACGACGAAGAGCCCACGTGTAGCGCTCCTCCGAACCGCCATCGCTCCTCCTGAAAGGGCAGGACCGCGCGCGGAGATCACGGCGCGCGCCCGCGATCGAGCAGATCACGATTGGGGCGGGCCGTCCACCCGCACCCCGAGCGTCGCGGCGGACGCCCGGGGCGGGCGCGCGGCGAGCTCGTGTGTTTTGCCTGGCATCGAGCCGGTCCATCGGCTACGCCGGCCCCATGCGCCGCCGGACCCTCGCGCTCGTGCCGCTCGTCGCCCTCGCCCTCGCGAGCACGGCGTGCGACGAGACGTCCGACACCGACATCGATCTCGACGCCACGACGACCGTGCCGACCAGCATCGTGGTCGACCCGAGCCTCTTCCTGGGCGACGTGCCTTGCTCCGCTGCGAGCGGCGCCATGCAGAGCTACGTGGCCACCGTCCTCGACGTCACCGACGTGTCCGCGCCCTTCCCGCTCCCCTCGTCGCCGCCCATCACCTGCACGGCGAGCGTCATCTTCCGGCAGATCCTCGTCGGCCACGCCTACCGCGTCCAGATCGACGGCTACGACGTCCCCGCCGCGGAGCTCACGCCCATCGGCGGCAGCTCCTCCGGCAGCCGCAGCATGGTCCGCCGCGCCGCGCCGGCCGCGGGCACCGTCGCGCCGGTCTGGTCCACCTTCTGCGAGGACCTCACCGCGCAGAAGAACGTCCGCTCCACGCCGAAGACGTGCGAGGAGCTTGCGCCGCTCTCCACCGAGACCGGCGTTCTCGTCAATCCCCGCGCCACCCTCGCCGGCACGAGCGCCATCCCCGGCCTCGAGCTCACGTGCACGCAGGCCTCGCTCGATCCGCTGGGCAACCCCGTGATCACCGGCGACGTCGCGAGCTTCGACGTGCGCCCGACCGATCCGGCCCTCGCCCCGCTCGTGAACCTCCCCTGCACGAGCCCTGCGCCTGCGCCGTACACGCAGAACATCAAGCCTGGCCAGAGCTACGGCTTCCGCGTCGAGGCGCGTGCCGTGGCCGGCGGACCCGTCACGTGGGGCGCCTCCTGCACGGCGCTCGCCGTGGAAGGCCTCGTGGTCCATGCGCTCTGCGATCCGCTGAGCAAGGACGGCGCGCTCGACCTCTCCCTCGCGGACGTCCTCGCGGCTGCCGGCACCTCGTGCGTGAAGGAGAACGTCGTGACGTACGATGCCGTCCTCGGCGCGCCCGGCGATCTCGAGGCCGACGCCATCGATTGCAGCAAGCCCATCCGCTTCACGCCGATCGCCCCCGGCGCCTACGCGGACATCAAGCTCGTCGGCCGCGACGCTGCGGGCGCTGTGGCTGTGACCGCCACGTGCACCGCCGAGATCGCCCCCGGCGCGGTCAGCACGGCCACTTGCACGCTCACGCCTTGAGCCTCTTCGCGGACGGCCCAGACGGACCGACCGAGCCAGCGCCGCGACGCACCGATTCCTGGGCACAAAACCCTCGAACCTGATTGCAGGTTCACGGGTCGTATACTACCTGAGAGCGTCCTCCGGCCGGCGTGAGACGAGGCTTTTTCCGGGCCTCCGCGTGCGCCAGGCCCAGGCCCGAGCGGCGGTATGGAAGATACCTCGAACATCCAGCAGAAGATCCCCGTCAGCATCCAGGACGAGCTCAGGAACAGCTACCTCGATTACGCGATGAGCGTGATCATCGGTCGCGCCATCCCCGACGTGCGCGACGGGCTCAAGCCGGTGCACCGCCGGATCCTCTACTCGATGCACGAGCAGAAGATCGGCCCGAGCGGGTCGCACAAGAAATGCGCGCGCGTCGTCGGCGACGTGCTCGGCAAGTATCACCCGCACGGGGATATGGCCGTGTACGACGCGCTCGTCCGCATGGCGCAGCCGTTCAGCCTCCGGTATCCGCTCATCGACGGACAGGGAAACTTCGGCTCCATCGACGGCGACTCGGCCGCGGCCATGCGCTACACGGAGTCGCGCCTCGCCCGCGTCGCGACCGAGCTCCTCACCGACATCGAAAAAGAGACCGTCGATTTCGCCCCGAACTACGACGACTCCGAGCTCGAGCCCACGGTCCTGCCGGCGAAGTTCCCCCAGCTCCTCGTCAATGGCTCGGGCGGCATCGCGGTCGGCATGGCGACGAACATCCCGCCGCACAACCTCGGCGAGATCATCGACGCCACGGTCCTGCTCATCAGGAACCCCGACGCGACCGTCGATGACCTGATGCAGCACGTGAAGGGCCCCGATTTCCCCACGGGCGGCCTCATCTACGGCAAGAGCGGCATCGACCAGGCGTATCGCACGGGACGCGGCACCATCGTCATGCGCGGCCGCTGCATCGTCGAGAAGACCTTGAAGGGCGATCGCGAGCAGATCATCGTCACCGAGATCCCCTACCAGGTCAACAAGGCCAAGCTCGTCGCCAAGATCGCCGAGTGCATCAAGGAAAAGCGCATCGAGGGCATCTCCGAGGTGCGCGACGAGAGCGACCGCGAGGGCATGCGGGTCGTCGTCGAGCTCAAGAAGGACGTCTTCCCCCAGGTCGTCCAGAACCAGCTCTACCGCCTCACGGACCTGCAATCGACGTTCGGCGTCATCAACCTCTCGATCGCCAACGGCCGCCCCGCCGTCCTGGGCCTCAAGGAAACGCTCGCGCACTTCGTCGAGCACCGGCGCGAGGTCGTCACGCGGCGCACGCGCTACGAGCTCCGCCAGGCCGAAGCGCAGCGCGAGCTCGTCGAGGGCCTCGGCATGGCGACGACCGACGTCGACGTCATCGTCACCACCATCCGCTCCTCGCAGGATCCCGAAGAGGCGCGTGATCGCCTGCAGAAGCTCCCGTTGCGTGGCTTCGGCGACTTCCTGCGCCGCGCGGGCCGCCCCGAGCCCGAGTGCAAAGACGCCGACGGACGCGGCGACTACTTCCTCTCCGAGCGTCAGGCCAAGGCCATCCTCGAGATGCGCCTCTCGCGCCTCACGGGCCTCGAGCGCGAAAAGCTCGCCCGCGAGTACGGCGAGATCGTCGAGGAGATCACCCGCCTCACCGGCATCCTCGCCGACGAGCGCAAGCTCATGGACGTCATCGTGGGCGAGCTCGAGGACATCAAGAGCCGCTACAACGACGTGCGCCGCACCGAGATCGTCCCGACCGAGGCCGAGATCCAGGTCGAGGACCTCATCCAGGAGGAGGACATGGTCGTCACCATCTCCCACCTGGGCTACGTCAAGCGCACGCCCGTCACGACGTACCGGGCCCAGCGCCGCGGCGGCAAGGGCATGGTCGGCATGGAGGCGCGGGACGAGGACTGGGTGAGCCAGCTCTTCGTCGCCTCCACGCACAGCTACGTCTTCTTCTTCAGCGACAAGGGCAAGGTCTACGTCAAGAAGGTCTACGAGATCCCGAGCGCGGCGCGAAACGCCAAGGGCCGGGCGATCGTGAACTTCGTCGGGATGGAGCAGGGCGAGAAGATCACCGCCATCACGCCCGTCCCGCGCATCGAGACCGGCTGGTTCGTCGTCACGCTCACGCGGCGCGGCCAGATCAAGAAGACCGCGCTCGAGGAGTACGAGAACTTCCGCGACAAGGGCATCATCGGCGTGCGCATCGAGGAGGACGATCAGCTCCTCTCCGCGGCGATCACCGACGGCAGCCGCGAGTTCCTCATCGCCACGCACAAGGGCATGTCGATCCGCTTCGCCGAGGAGGAGGTCCGCCCGACGGGCCGCGCCACCATGGGCGTGAAGGGCATCGAGCTCAACGAGGGCGATTTCGTGGTCGGCCTCTGCGTCACGGACGGCGGGCGTGATCGGGTCCTCGCGGTCTGCGAGCGTGGGTATGGCAAGCGCACGCCGCTCGAGGAGTTCCGCCTCCAGAGCCGCGGCGGCAAGGGCGTCATCCTCATCGACGCGAGCGAGCGTAATGGTCCGGTCGTCGGCGTCGCCATGGTGTCGCCGGCGGATCAGATCATGCTCGTGACGGATCGTGGACAAACCCTGCGCACCAAGGCCAGCGAGATCCGCGAGACCGGCCGCAATGCCCAGGGCGTGCGCCTCATGAACGTCGACGGCGACGAGCGCGTCGTGGCGATCGAGGCCTTCGCCGAGGCCGAGGAAGGCACGGTCCCGCCCCCGCCGCTCGAGACGAACGGCGCGCATGGCACGAACGACACGAACGGCACGAGTCACGACGGGACGAACGGCGTCGCCGAGTGACAACCCGCCCCCCTGGCACCTCGCGTGACCAGGAGCTAACGTAAGTCCTGTCACACAGCATCGCCGGGGCTCACCCGGTCACCCGGGGGACCCCGGGGGTTTGGGGGCGTAGCTCGGCTCGTCCGGGCGAAGCCCCCAAGCGTTGACGGGGTTTTGGGGAGCTTGGGGGGTGCGACGCGCAGGCTCGGATGCGTGTGGGCCCTCCATTGCTGGGGGGCAACATGCTCGAGCTATTTCGGTCGCGACGCCGTGCCATCGTATGGTTCGTCGAGGCGGCCCTGCTCGTATCGCTCGTCTGCGCGGGTGCGGCGGCGATCGAGGGGTATCGTGACGTCGCCACGCTCTCCCGCGTGCTCGACGCCGCGGCGATCACGCTCGTGGCGCAGGCGTCGCTCTATTACCATGGCCTTTACGGACCTTCGCCCATTCGCGACCTCCGTACCCTGGCCTGGAAAGTCGCGCGGGCCCTCGCCGTCTCGGTGCTCCTGCTCTGGCTCGTCTTCCAGGGTTTTTCGGACGACGCGGGCGAGCGCTTCGGCGCCGTGGCGCTCGGGCTCGCGGCAGGCGCGCTCGTCTTGCCCCTCTTTCGCACCGGGCTCGCGCGTGCCGCGGCGAGTGATCGGCTCTGCAAGCGGACCCTGGTCCTCGGCTCGGGACCGCTCGCGGACGCGGTGATCACGGGCGCCCGGACCCACGACACCGGCGGCATGCGTTTCGTCGGCCGGCTCGTGCAGGAGGGCGACCCGGGCCGCGCCGCCCCCGACGTCCTCGGCACGTACGACGAATTGCCGCGCATCGCCGCGGCTCACGGCGTCCGGCACATCATCGTCTGCGCCGCGGATCGCCGGGGCAAATTGCCCATCGATGCGCTTCTCGAGCTCAAATTCCGGGGCATCGAGATCGAGGAAGGCGTGGAGTTCTACGAGCGCATCACGGGCAAAATCTTCGTCCGTGAATTACGCCCGAGCCAGCTCGTGTTCGCGCACGGGTTCCGCGTCGCGAAGCGGACGCTCCTCGGCAAGCGTATTCTCGACGTCGTCTGCGCCTCGCTCGGCCTCGTGCTCGCCTCTCCGCTGATGCTGCTCACGGCGCTCGCGATCAAGCTCGACTCGGCGGGCCCGGTCCTTTATTCGCAGGTGCGTGCCGGCGTCTACGGCCGGCCCTTCACCATTTACAAGTTCCGCTCGATGCGCACGGACGCGGAGGCCGATGGAAAAGCGCGCTGGGCATCGGAGGACGATCCGCGCGTGACGCGTGTGGGCCGGTTCATTCGCAAGACCCGTCTCGACGAGCTGCCGCAGCTCTGGAACGTGCTCGCCGGCGACATGAGCCTGGTCGGTCCGCGGCCGGAGCGGCCGAACTTCACGGAGGAGCTCGAAAAAGCGATTCCCTTCTTCCGGCAGCGGCTCTTCGTCAAGCCGGGCCTGACGGGTTATGCCCAGGTCCGCTACCATTACGGAGCGACGACCGAGGACCAGCTCGAAAAGCTCCAGCACGACCTGTTCTACATCAAGACGCTGTCGGTGTGGTTCGACCTGTCGATTTTGCTCGATACGGTGAAGGTGGTGCTCCTCCGGATTGGAGCGCGCTGAATCTCGGCTGGGGCCGCTGCGCTGGGGCGTTGCCCCAGGCCCCACCGGGGCTATCCGCCCCTGGACCCGGACCAGCGCAAGCGCTGGACCGTTGGTCGATGAACTGCGCAATGCGCAGTTCATCGAACGGGCCGAGTCAAGACCAGCGAAGGCCCTGCCAACCGAGACCGCCGCGCTGACCTTTCGATCGGCAACGCTGTCCCTGGTCTTCCAACGGGCCCGTTGGAAGAACTGCGCATCGCGCAGTTCTTCCACCCTCGGTCCAGGCCGTGCCTGGTCCGGGTCGAGGGGCGGACAGCCCCCGCGGGGTCCGGGGCAGCGCCCCGGCGCGACGGCCTCGATCCCCGCCTGGATCGCCCCTAGCGCCTCGCGCAACGGGGTCACTCGACGCCTGGATCGCACCTTGCGCCTCACGCAACCGGGTCGATCGAGACCTCGATCGCACCCGGCGCGTCACGCAACTGGGTCGATCTAGACCTCGATCGCACCTCGCGCCTCACGTGCGAGGGTCACTCGACACTTGGATCGCACCCGGCGCCTCACGCAACTGTGTCGATCCAGGTCTCGATCCACCCAGTTTCGCAAGTTGCACTACATATTCGTCACTCCTCGTAGAACGCGTCTTCGTCCTCCTCCGTCGTCCCCTTCCGCCCCGCCGCCCCGCCTGCCGCGCGCGCCTCCTCCTCATCGAGTACCGCTGGCCGCGCTTCCTGGTCCTGCAGGTCCGGATCCCGCGGCATGCGCCGCATCGGATCCGTCGAGCCGATCGCCGAGATTGCCACCGTCACCATCGTCCGGAACGTCGGCGCCGACGCGCCCGTTGGGTCCGGCTCGAAGCGCATGTTGATGAGCTCGAGATCGACCCCGCCCGTCAGGATGAGCCCCGTCGCCAGCGGGATTCCGAGTGAGCCGCCTGCGGCCACTGCCGTCGTTACGAATTTGCCCTCGGGCAGCGGTGTTCCCGCCGGCAATCCGAGCCTCGGCTGCGTCGCGAGGGGCGCCTCTCCGTGGCGGAAGCGCAGGATCCAGCGGGCGATCACGCTCCGGAACTCCCGCCCTCCCCGCGGCCGGCTCCACATTTCGAGCCCCGCCGCGTGCTGCGCCCCGAACCCGATTCGCGGGCCGAGCGACGAGTACGAAAATCCGTACGTCCCGACAATCCCGTATCCGCGCCCGGCATATCGCGCGTCGATCCGCGCGTCCGGCGCGATCACGCTCGAGGACTCGTCCTTGAGGAACGTCGGCGGACTCGCGACCGTCATCCCGAGCGCAGCGGCACCCCGGATCCGCCGGGAAATCTCGAACGTCGCGGATGCGAGGCCCGAGACGGTGGTGATGTCCGCCGGCCCGCGCGTGAGGTCCACGTCGAGCAGTGCGTGCTCGAAATGGGTGTAGCCTGCCCGCACGATGGGCCCGAGGCGGAATCGACGGCCGGCGAGCCACGAAAACGACGCGCTCCCGAGGACCGCGTGGCTATCGAGCCCCACGGCCTCGGGGTGATCCGCGGCGACGGCGCCCGCTTGCGTGTATCCCGCCTCGAAACGCGCATATGACCGCGGCGTCGTGGTCGCGGTGAATCCGACGCGGCTCCCGAGCGTGTAAATGACCCTTCCCTGGAGAAAAGGATCCCGCGCCGTCAGATCATTCGTGGCGCGGAGGCCGAGCCGCGACGCGAGCAGGCCGTCCGCGGAGAAAGAAAAGGCCGTGCGGGGCGAGGTCACGACATCGAGCCGCGTCACCGCCGTGCCCGCGATGTCCTGCGGGGACAAGGCGCCCCGCGTCGCCGCCAGCGCACGCCCGTAACGCCCGGAAATGTCGAGCAAAAAGGCCGCGCGGGTGGCGCGCGAGACGATCCTCGCCGCGCCGTCCACGCTCGTCAGCGCGATGCCATAACCGCCCGTGGGCGTGATACCCGTGACCGCGCTTTGCTCGACTGTGACCGACGCCGTCGCGTCCGTGACGGCGAGCCCTCCTGCGGGGAAAAGACCCAGCATGCGCCTCCTGTTCGTCCCGAGCCGTTCGGCACTCTATCGAGCCGTCAGCCGCTCCGGCTCCGCGTCCCGCAATGGCTCCTGCGCATACCGCGCGAGCCCGACCGCGAAGCCGAGCCCGTGCGCGAGGTGCATCACGGGAAACATCGCTGCCACGAGGAAAACCAGGCGCCCGTCGCCGCGCCGCGAAGCCCACGCCGCCGCCGCGAAAATGGCCAGCGTATACACGGACACGGCCGCGCCGAGGACCGGCCTCGCCGGCGGATAAAAGGCCGCGAGCGCCGCGAGCACGGTGAACGTGACCAGCGTCGCGAACGGGATCAAGGGCCGGATCGACGGCGGCAATCCTCGCCTGAGGATCGTCCGTGCGCGCCCCGCGCCGTAATTGAAATATTGCTGGAACAACGTGGGAAACGATGACCGCGGATAATAATGACCCACGATGTCGCGCGACTGGTAGATGCGCCCGCCGCGCTCCAGGATCCGCTGGTTCAGCTCCGCGTCCTCGTTCGTCCGCGCGTCCGGGTCGAAGAGGCCCGCGAGCTCGAAGGCCTCGCGGCGGAAGGCCCCGCACCACACGCTCTCGACGTATCCCTCGCGATGCGGGTCGCGGGACGCCGATCCGCCCACGCCGAGCGGGCTCCCGAGCGCCGCGCAGAGCGCCTTCTGAAACGTGGTCTTCGCCCGCGGCCGCATGGCGCCGCCCACATTGAGCGCCCCCGTCCGCCGAAGCGCCGCGACGGACGCGGCCACGTAGCCGGGATCGTAATCGGCGTGGGCGTCCATGCGCACGATCACGTCCCCGCGGGAGCGCTTGATCGCCATGTTCATGGCCGCGGCCTGGAGGCGCTGGGGATTGTCGAGCAGGATGATCCGGGGATCCTCGTCAGCGAGCGCGCGCACGATGTCCCGCGTCCTGTCGAGGGAGCGGCCGTCGACGACGAAGATCTCCAGGCGATCGGCTGGATATCGTTGTCCGGCCGCCGCATGCACGACCCGCTCGATGTGCTCCTCTTCATTGTAACACGGAATCACGATCGAACAGAAGGGACGTTCGGCGAGCGTCCGAAGGATCACGCCGCCGCGCCCCGACTCGGGTCCCCAATCATCCATCCAAAGCCCCCCGAAAAGCCACGAGAAGAGCTCGAACCCGAAAGGCCCGGCCCCAGACCACGACGCGGCCAGCATCCCACAACGTGACTCCTTTTCAATCGGGCGAAATCCGAGTCCGATTGCAGGGTGCCCCGGGCGGGCGGATCCAGCGAATCCGAGTTCACGAACATGCGAGTTGCGAACGCGAATTCGCATGCAATGCTGGTAGGTGTTGCTCGGGACAACCCATTTTTCCACTGGTGAAGGCGGGCGGCTGCGTGTCCTCGCCGTGACGCGGATTTTCCCCAATCGGGTGGAGCCGCTCGCGTGCCCATTCCAGCGCAGGCAGCTCGCCGCGCTGTCGCGCCTCGCGGACGTAAAGGTGCTCGGCGTCGTGCCCTGGGTGCCCGGCGCTTCGCTGATTGGCGATCGCGCCCGGGTCGGAAAGTTATGTCGCGTGCCCGCGGAGGACACGATCGACGGCCTGCCCGTCGTGCACCCGCGCGCGCCGTACCTGCCGCTCGCAGGTCCGTGGCTCTCCGGCGTGAACGGGCCGCTCTATCTCGCGGGCCTCGTCCCGCACCTCGCCGCGCTGCGCCGCCGCTTCGACGTCGTGCTCGGCGCGTTCCTCTTCCCCGACGCGTGGGCCGCGCAGCACCTCGCCCGCGCCCTCGGCCTGCCGTACGCCGTGAAGGCGCACGGCACCGACGTGAACGTGATCGCGCGCTGGCCGTCCGTGCGCGCGCTCGTGCACGCGACGCTGCGCCGCGCGGGCGCGGTGATCGGCGTGAGCCGTCCGATGCTCGACGCCCTCGCCGCGCTCGGCGCGCCGCGCGATCGTGTGACGCTCGTCCCGAACGGCGTCGATCGCGCGCTCTTCCAGCCGCGAAGCCGCGCCGAGGCGCGCGCGGCGCTCGGGCTCGATCCGCGTTCGAAGGTGCTCGTCTACGTCGGAAGGCTCGAACAAGAGAAGGGCCTGCACGAGCTCTGCGATGCGCTCGCGTCGCTCGAAGCACGCGCCCCGAAGCAGTTCACGGTCGCGCTCGTGGGTGATGGCTCGATGCGCAAGACGCTCGAAGAGAAGCGCGACGCGGGCTTGCCCCTGCTCGTCGCCGGCGCGCGTCCGGCCGAGGAGGTCGCGCAGTTCCTCGCCGCCTCCGATGCGCTCGTGCTCCCGAGCTGGAACGAGGGCACGCCCAACGTCGTGCTCGAAGCGCTCGCCGCGGGCCGACCTGTCGTCGCGACGCGCGTGGGCGGCATCCCCGACGTCGTCTCGCACGAGCGCACGGGCCTGCTCGTGCCCGCGCGCGACGCGGCTGCGCTCGCGGCGGCGATCGAGCAAGCGACGAGCCGCGCGTGGGACGAGGATGAGCTCACGCGTGCTGCGCCGCCCGGCTGGGATCGAAGCGCGGAGACCCTGCTCGCGGCGCTCGAGCGCGCGAGGTCGGTGCACGCATGAAGCACGGGGCGAGCGCGGCGTCGGCCCTCGCGCTCCTCTTCCTCGCGACCGCGGCGGCGGCCGGTGGGCCCCGCGTCGTCGTGGTGGACGACGGCGTGCGCGTGCGGCGCGAAGGGCCCGATCTCGATCGAGCGATCACGCGGGGGCATGCGCTCGGCGGCGCGGATCGCCCGATCGAGCTCGCAGCGCTCCGCGGCGAGGTGGTCGCGATCCAGGTGTTCATCGAGGCCGGCGACACACCACTCGACGCCGTCACCGTGGAGCTCGCGCCGCCGCGCGCGCCGGTCCGCGTCGATCGTTTCATCGAGTCCTACGTCGAGATCACCGCGCGATCCCGCAACGATCGCCACGCGGGTGAGTCGCTCGGCTGGACCCCTTCGTCACGACCTCCGGACGAGGACGTGCTCGGCGCCGTGCCCGACGCGCTCGTCCCCGTGGAGCACGCGCCTTCTTGGCTCCCCTACCCTCTGCGGATCCAACCTCGATCCCGCGGCGCGATCTGGATCGACGTCGAGGTCCCCACGAGCACACCACCCGGCCCCTACACGACCGAACTCGTCGTGACCCACGCAGGCGGCGCTCTCTCGCGTTTGCCCGTGGTGCTCGACGTCGCGAGCGCCGAGCTCCCCTACCGCGCCACGAGCTTCCTCGCCTACTACGAGCCACGAAACCTCGTCCAGCGCATCGGCGCCCTCGAACCCGCCGAGAAACAACTCTTCCAGCTCCTGCATCGGCACCACGTCGACGCGCTCGGATCGATCCGCAGCGAGGCCGACCTCGAGCGTCTCCGCCCCGCGCTCACGGGTGCTTTGTACACGAACGAACACGGCTACACGGGCCCGGGAGAAGGCATCCCGAAGGCGGCCGTCACGCTCGGCGCCTACGGCACGCTCGGTGATCCGCATCCCGACAAACTCCGCGCGATCGAGGCCCTCGTCCCGAAGATCCCGGACGTGATCGAAGACATCTTCCTCTACGCGATCGACGAGCAGTGCGAGAGCCCGCGTGGCCCTACGTGGCGCTCGCTCCTCGCGCGCTCGCTCGCGCAGAAGCGCGTGCGCGTGGCGCACTCCTGCGCCGAGGATCCGCGCCACCAGAAGGTCGACCTCGTCCTCTTGCCGTCGCAGACCTTCCAGCAAGACGCGGCGCTCGGCACCCGCGATCAAGGCCGCGACGTGTGGGTCTACAACGGAAAACTCCCTCACTCGGGACCACTCATGCTCGACGCGCCCGCCACGAGCTTGCTCGCGGACGCCTGGATCGCGGCCACGCGGCCCACGGGCCGCTGGTTCCTCTGGGAGACCACGTTCTGGAACGACAGTAACCGCGGCGGCCGCGGCCCGATCGATCCCTTCATCGTCGCCGAGACCTTCCACAACGACGACGGCGACAGCGCGCTCGGCGACGGCGTGCTCGTCTACCCGGGCAAACAGATGGGCCGCTTCGCGCACCACTCGGCCGGCTTCGACGGCGTCTTCCCTTCGATGCGGTTGAAGCTTTTGCGCCGTGGCATCCAGGACGCGGGTTACCTCGCGCTCGCGCGGAGCGCACATCCAGTCGAGGCCGATGCGATCACCACACGCCTGCTTCCTCGCGCGCTCGACGAGGTCGACCTCGACGAAGCCACGCCTTTTCCCACGGACGCCGCCGCATACACGGCCGCGCGCGAGGCACTCCGCGCGCTCATTCCTGAGGACGCGCGCCTCGATCGCCGCCAAACCGCGGCCGTCCTCGACGCGGGTCGCGCAGCGCGTCAAATGACGCAGAAGCCTCTGTTTCGCGGCAAAACCCGCCTCGTCGTGGCCTTCGCCACCCTCGCGTTCGTCGCCACTGCGCTCGCCGGGTGGCTCGTGCGACGCACAAGACGCCGTGCTTCGTGATCCGCGGACGGGCGGCCTGGGGTAAGCTCGCCCTCGCGAATGCCCCCGAAGAAACCCCCGTCTGCGTCCTCGCCTCCGCCTTCCGACGTGGGGCTCCTCGAGGAGATCGGCGGCGGTTTTCTCAGCGCGGCGGCCACCGTCGGAGGCATGGGCCTGCTCGGCTACCAGATCCTCCGCAGGCTCGTCACCTTCCGCATCGATCGCGCCGAGACCCTCCGAAACCTCTACCGGATGGGCGTGAAATCGATCCCGATCGTGATCGTCACGGCGCTCTTCACAGGCGCGATCATGGTCATCCAGGCGGCTCCGCTCGTCGTGCGCCTCGGCGCGCAGGGCCTGCTCGGCTGGGGCGCGGGCTTCGGCATCCTGCGCGAGATCGCGCCGCTGCTCACCGCGCTCATGATCAACGGACGCGTCGGCGCGAACAACACCGCCGAGCTCGGCACCATGGTCGTCACCGAGCAGATCGACGCGCTGCGCGTGCTCGCGATCGATCCCATCGCGTTCCTCATCGCGCCGCGCTTCGTCGCGATGGTGACCACGCTCTTCCTGTCCACGATCTTCGCCGACACGCTCGCGCTGCTCGGCGCCGCATACGGCGGCCTCGGCCTGCTCGGCGTCGAGCCGAAGACGTTTTACAACGGCCTCACGAGCGGCCTCCTCGGCTTGAGCGACGTCACGAGTGGCCTCATCAAGAGCATCGTCTTCGGCATCGTGATCGCGCTGTCGAGCTGCCAGTACGGGCTCGGCGTGAAGGGCGGCGCGCCGGGCGTCGGACGGGCCGTCAACGCGACCGTCGTGGCCTCGGCCGCGGGCATCTTCGTCCTCGACTACTTCGTCTCCTTCACGCTGGACTGAGGCACGTGAGCGCGGCGAAGACCCACGACGAACCCGCGCCGCCGAGTGGCATCGATCAGGCCGCCGAAGCGCCGGACACGTCGATCGCCGCCGTGGTCGGCGCGCAGGCGATCCACTTCGTGGGCATGGGCCTCGAGATCGCCTCCGTGTTCATCCGGACGCTCTACTACTGCGTCCGCGGCCGTCCGGACTTCGGCGCCGTCGTGCGGCAGATGTTCGAGATCGGCAACCGCTCGGTCGTCTTCTTGACCGTGGTGATGGGCTTCATCGGAATGATCCTGGTCCTCCAGGGCGGCCTTCAGGTGAAGCGCATCCTGCCCGAGTTCAGCATGGTCGGCGCCTCGTACCTGGAGCTGCTCGTCCGTGATCTCGCGGCCACGATCAGCGCGCTCATGCTGGCCACGCGCGTCGGCGCGGGCATCGCGGCCGAGATCGGCTCGATGGTCGTCACCGAGCAGGTCGACGCGCTGCGCATGTGCGCGGCCGACCCGATCGACTACCTCATCAAGCCGCGGTTCCTCGCGAGCCTCGTCATGACCATCTGCCTCGTCATCTGGGCGGCGGGCGTGGCGATGCTGACGGGCATGCTCACCGCGTACATGATGTTCGATGTCAACCCGAGGACGTTCTTCAACCTGCACCTCGTCGACACGGGCGACCTCGTCGTGGGCCTGGCGAAGTGCCTGGCCTACGGCGCCGCGATCCCGGTCGTCGCGGGCCACTCGGGGCTCACCACGCACGGCGGCAGCGAGGGCGTCGGCTGGGCGACCACGCGGGCCGTGGTGAACGCCTCGCTCGCGGTGATCGTGCTCGATTTGATCCTCTCCGCGGCTGGCTACGTGCTCCTCGGTCCCTAAGTTCGTTCCGACGAACCATGCCCGAGCTGCCCGAGGTCGAGCACCAGGCGCGCGCGCTCCGCCGGATCCTCGAAGGTGCGCGCATCGAGCGCGCCGAGGCCGACGCGACGCCCGTTCTGAAAGGAAAAACCACGCCGGCCACGTTCGCGGAGGCCCTCGCGGGTCGCTCGCTCGAACGGATCGAGCGCGTGGGCAAGCAGCTTTTGCTCTCGTTCGACGCGGGAACGGGCCTCGCCTGCCACCTCGGCATGACGGGCAAGTGGCGCTCTCGCGTGGGCGACGAACCTCCGCGCCACGGCCGCGCGCGCCTCTTTTTGCACGACGGCTGCGTGCTCGACTACGTCGACATGCGGATGCTCGGACGGCTGGAGATCGTGCCCCGCGATGCGTTCGCGAGGATCGTCTCGTCCCTCGGCCCCGATCCGCTGCGCGACGGCCTCGACGCGTCTCGCCTCGCTGCGCGAATCGCCGGTACGCCGCGACCGATCAAGAACGTCCTGCTCGATCAGACCGTCCTCGCCGGGCTCGGCAACATCCATGCGACCGAGGCCCTCTTCCGCGCCCGCGTGCATCCTTCCCGCGCGGCCGACTCGCTCACGCCTGCCGAAGTCGAAGCGCTCGCCGACGGCATCCTCGCGACGATCACGCACGCGCTCGCTGCGCACGAACGCGACGACGAGATCGTCTACCTCTCGGATCGGACCGACGCGCCGAACCCGTTCCTCGTCTACGGCCGCGCCTCCGAACCTTGTCCACGCTGCGGCACTCCGATCCGCACCCTCACGATCGCCGGCCGCACGAGCCCCTTCTGCCCGCGCTGCCAGCGCCTCATTCAATCGGGCCCTCGGCGCGGCCGTTGATGAACTGCTGGATGATCGCGTCGCTCGAGGCCTTGAAGTCGTCCGGGGTCCCGATGAGACGGACAAACCCCTTGTAGAGCATCACGATCCGATCGGCGATCGAGAAGATGCTCACGAGGTCGTGGCTCACGACGATGCTCGTCACGCCGAGCGTGTCGCTGAGCTCGCGGATGAGTTTGTCCACGCGCCGCGCGCTCACCGGATCGAGGCTCGTCGTCGGCTCGTCGAAGAGCACGTAACGCGGATCGAGCGTGAGCGCGCGCGCGATGGCCACGCGCTTGCGCATGCCGTCGCCGAGCTCGGGCGGGAAGCGGTCGGCGAACTCGCGCATGTGCACCTGATCGAGCCGCTTTCGCGCCTCGGCGAGCGCCTCCTTCGGCTTCAGGCCTTTGTGCTTGCGCAGCGGCAGCGCCACGTTCTCCGCGCAGGTCATCGAATCGAAGAGCGTCGAGTGCTGGAAGACCATCGCGCACTTCATCCGCACCGGGTACATCTGCTCCTCGTCGAAGCGGCTGATCTCCTCGCCGTCGAGCCAGATCTCGCCCGCGTCCGGGTAGAGCAGGCCCACGAGGTGCTTGATGAGCACGCTCTTGCCCACGCCCGATTGACCGATGATGAAAAAAACCTCCCCGTCTTGAACGTCGAAGCTGACGTCCTCGATGACCTTCTTCGTTCCGAAGGATTTGGCGAGGTTGCGGAAGGAAATCATGACGCAGTGAGCCGCGTGCTCGAAGCTACGCGGGTCTGGGTTTGCCGCTGAACATCGTGCATAGTGGACGCATGGCGAGCCCGCGTTCGATCGAGGTCAAGGTCGGCATTCTGATCCTGACGGCCACCGTGCTCCTCGCGGTGTTCATCCTCGTCATGGGCGGCATCAACTTCCAGCCCACGTATGGCCTCTTCGTCGACTTCGACAACCCCGGCGGCCTGCAAAGCGGTGCACCTGTAAAGATCGCCGGAGTCAAAGTAGGAAAAATCACCGAAATACAGTTCCGGGGTGGAGAGGTGCCGGGCGGCGGGGGCAAACGCGATCCGCTCGTGCGGGTGAAGGTCGAGCTCGAGAAGCGGTATCAGCCGAGCGTGCGTGACAACGCGGTCTTTTACGTGACCTCGTCGAGCGTGCTCGGCGAGCAGTTCCTCGCGCTCGATCCGGGCTCGGGCGATCGTCCCGTACTCGCGGAGAACGCGATCGTGCGAGGCCTCGATCCGCCGCGCCTCGACATGCTGATCGCGAAGGCGTACGACCTGCTCGACACGACGGTCAACGCGCTCTCGGGCAACAAGGACGAGATCGGCACCGCGCTGAACGGCCTCTCGCGCACGCTGAAGGGCACCGGAGATTTCTTCGAGAAGAACGGCGACCGGCTCGATCGCATCGCGGCGAACGTCGAGCAGATCACGGTGGACACGCAGGACACCGTGCGCGAGGCGAAGCAGAAGTACGTCGAGAACCCGCAGATCGATCGCATCCTCGCGAACGTGGACAAGACGACGGGCGCGCTCGCAGAGGACGCGCCGCCCCTGCTCGCGGACGCAAAGGCCACGCTCGCCAACGTCAAGCGCGTGAGCGAGACCGTCGGCGGCGAGAACGAGCAGGCGAAGATCCGGCAGGCGATCGGCGACCTCGCCGAGATCGCGAAGAACACGAAGGGCATCACCCAGGACGCGCAGACGATCGCCTCGAGCGTGCGGCGCGGCAAGGGCACGGTGGGCGCGCTCGTGATGGACGAGCAACTCTACGACGACCTCCAGGAGCTCGTGCGCGACCTCAAGCACAACCCCTGGAAGTTCTTCTGGCGCGAGTAAGCTCGCGCCGCCTCAGCTCACGCGAATCACTCGAACTCGAAGAGGGCCTCGCCTTCCTTCACGGCCTTGCCCTCCTCCGTGAGGATCTTCGAGATCGTGCCCTCGTCCTCGGCCTCGACGGGCATCTCCATCTTCATGGACTCGAGGATCGCGACGGTCGTCCCTTCCTCGATCCTGTCGCCGACCTTGACCTCGATCTTCCACACGTTGCCCGTGATATGCGCCTTGATGACCTTTGCCATGGGGCCGCGACGCTAGCGGAGGTCCGTCTCGATGGGAAGCGTGGACGAACCGGTCCTCGGGTGCGCCCCGCGTCCGGGGCCGCGGCTGATCCCGGAAACGGCGCGGTCGTCAAGCGGGAAAACGCAGATTGGGGCCCTCGGGCACGGAGTTCACCCGTCTTCCGGGACGAAATCCCGAAGCGGGGTGACCCCTCGGGAAAAGAATCGACTCCACCCAATTGACAGGCATCTTGGGGAGTTGATACCGACAGGCGCCGCGGTACTCTCACATTGGCGGGTGTCCTCGGAAAGGTGCGGTCGTGCTGTGGAAGCACGGCGGTCCTCCCCCGGGGCGAACGGCGAGCGCGCTGCTTTCGAAGGAGCCACGACGCATGTCCGAACAGAAGGAAAGCTCGGTCCTGTTCTCCCTCAAGGAGCTCATGAACCTCGAGGAGGACCGAATCAAGCAGGAGGAGGATGCGAAGGCCGCCGCTGCGGCCGCCGCAGAACGAGCCCGGCTCGACGAGGAACGCCGGAAGCGCGACGAAGAAGAAGCGCGCATCCGGGCCGAGGACGAGCGCAGGGCCCTGGAAGAGCGCAAGGCCCGTGAAGAGGCCGCGCGTCTCGAAGCGATCCGTCAGGCCGAGGTCGAGAAGGCCCGCGTCGAGGCCGAGCAGAGGGCCCGCCTCGAGGCGATGAACGCGCAGCAGCAGCACGAGCGCAAGCTCGCCGAGCTGCAGCACGACGAGTCGAAGAAGAAGCTGCGCAAGACGCTCTACGGCGTGGTCGCGGCGGTCGTCGTTCTCGGCGGCGCGACGGCCGGTATCATCATCAACCAGAGCCAAAAGGCCGAGCAGGAGCGCCAGGCCCTCGCCGATCAGGCGCGGCAGGCCGAGGAAGAGCGCAAGAAGGCCGAGCAGCAGGCGAAGGAGCAGCAGCAGAAGATCGACAGCCTGCTCAGCCAATTGACGAGCGCGAAGGACGAGGCGACGCGTCTCGCCCTGCAGAAGCAGCTCGACGAAGAGAAGGCGAAGCAGGACGCGGCCAAGAAGGGCGGCGGTGGTGGTGGTCGTCCGGCAGCGGGCGGCGGCGCGGCCAAGCCCTGCAACTGCGCGCCCGGCGATCCGCTCTGCAGCTGCCTCTGAGAACAGCGAGCGGCCCGCACAATCCCAACGCGGGCCGCCGTTTGCATCCCCCAGGTGCAAACGCATGAAGCGCACGGCTCCCGAGACGGCTACGGACACCTCGTCCAGCAGCCCATCCCCGTCCCCCCATGACCCCGAAGAAGCCCCGATGAACGACGCGACGAGGCGGCTCGTCTTCCCGCTCGACTACGGTTCGCTCGACGAAGCCCGGGCCGGCGCGCGTGTCGTCGCTCCCTCCGTCGGCGTGCTCAAAGTCGGGCTCGAGCTCTTCGTGCGAGAAGGGCAAGCCGCGATCGCGGCGTGTCACGATCTCGGCCGGGACGTTTTTCTCGATCTGAAGCTGCACGACATCCCGGAGACCGTAGGCCGCGCAGTGCAAAGCGCAGCGGCACTCGGCGTCCGGTACCTGACGGTGCACGCACATGGAGGCCGCGCGATGCTCGAACGCGCAGCCGCAGAAGCCGCACGCGCAAGCGCGCCGCTCACGATCCTGGCGGTGACGGTGTTGACGTCGCTCGACGCGGCAGATCTCGCTGCGCTCGGTTTGTCGGTGTCGCCCGCGGAGCAAGCAGAGCGGGTCGCGCGGCTCGCATGGGACGCAGGCGTGCGAGGGTTCGTCGCGTCCGCTTCGGAGGCAGCGACGCTGAGGAGCGCGCTCGGTCCGGAGGCGCTGCTCGTCACACCAGGGATTCGGCCCGCCGGCAGCGCGGCCGGGGATCAGAAGCGGATCACGACGCCAGCGCAGGCGATCGCAGCGGGGGCGGATCTGCTCGTCGTCGGGCGGCCGATCCGCGATGCAGCGAGCCCGCTCGATGCCGCACGTTCCGTCGTGGCCGAGATCGAAGGCGCGCTCGCAGCGAGGAGCACATGAGCCGACTCGTATATGGCCTGCAGCCAGTCCGCGAAGCCGTGCGCGTGCACGGCGACGCGCTCGAACGTGTCGTCGTCGAGCAAGGCGGGAGCCCCAAGATCCAGGCCGTCGGACGTTTCGCCGAGGGCCGCGGCGTCCGCGTCGAGACCGCACCACGCGCCGAGCTCGATCGTCGCACCGGCGGCGGCAGGCACCAGGGCGTCGTCGCAGTCGCGCCGGATCTCAAGATCCGCGGCGTGGATCAGCTCGCCGTCGAGCCAACGTCCATCGTCGTCGCGCTCGACGGGATCATGGATCCGCAAAACTTCGGAGCGATCGTCCGCAGCGCCGTCGCACTCGGCGCCACAGGGATCCTCTGGCCCGAGCACAGCTCCGCGCCCCTCTCGCCAGCGATGTTCCGCGCATCCGCAGGCGCCATCGAGCACGCCATGCTCTGTCGCGTTTCGTCCTTGCCAGAGGCGCTGCGATCCCTCGCGGATCGAGGCGTGACCGTGATCGCGCTCGACGCGCAGGGTCCAACCACGCTCGGCGCGGTCGATCTGCGCGGGCCCGTGGCCATCGTGATCGGCGCCGAAGACAAGGGCGCACGCAAGCCCGTGCTCCGCGCCTGTCAGCACATCGCGCGTCTGCCGATGGCAGGGCCGATCGGCTCGCTCAACGCCTCGGTCGCAGGCGCGCTCGCGCTGTACGAAGTCCTCCGCCAGCGGCAGGTGCCCGCCTGAGAGGGACGATGCGCGTGCGCGGCGGGGCGTTGCCCCGCACCCCAGCAGGGGGCTGTCCGCCCCCTGCACCCCGGACCAGGCACGGCCTGGACCGAGGGCCGAGAAACCGCGCGATGCGCGGTTTCTCGGACGGGCCTGTGGCAAGACCACGAGCCATGTTGCCAACCGAGACAGCAGCGCTGCCCTGCCAGGTGGCGACGTTTTCCCTGTCGCCAGCGCGCATCGCGCGCTGGCGCCCCGCGTCCAGGGCTTGCCCTGGTCCGGGTCCAGGGGTGGACAACCCCTGGTCGGGTCCGGGGTGAAACCCCGGCGCTACGCTGCGCTCATCGTCCTCGCTGCCGTGCCGCTTCGGCTCGCGCTTGCGCTTGGGACGGATCTCTCCCCCGACGAGGCGTACTACCTCGCGGCTGCGCGTGCGCCGGGGCTGCTCCCGCCGCTTGTCGACCACCCGCCGCTCGTCCCGCTCCTGCTCCGGCTGGTGGATCGGCTCACGACGTTGCCTGTCGAGCTCCGCGTCCGGCTCGTCCCGCTTGTGTTTTCGCTGGGACTCTCGGTTGCCACCGTGGCCCTCGCGCGACGCCGTGGTGCGGAGGCTTCCGGGCAGAACCTCGCGGCCTTCCTCTCGAGCTTTGCGCTCCTCCCGGTCGCGGGTGGCTTCGTCGCCACCCCGGATGGACCGGCCCTCCTTGCCCTCGTCCTCGCCTTGCTCTGGGCCGACCCGGCGCCCGAGACCGCCGCCGCGTCCCTCCCACGCAGGCTCGCCGTCGCGCTCGGCCTTGGGCTCGTGGGGGCCGCGGGCGCGCTCGCCAAGGTGGTCGTCCTGCCGCTCTTCCCGCTCGTCGTCGTCCTGGCTGCGCGCCGCCGCCTTGGCGAGCGCCTCCTCGCCCTTGCGCCCCTTGCCCTCGCCGCTCCGCTCCTCGCCCCGAGCCTCGCGTTCCAGCTCCGGCATGCTTATGCCCAGCAGGCGCCCTCGTTCACGCTCCTCGGTGCGCTCGGGGCCCTCGCTGCGGCTGCGCTTGCCCAGGTGCTTCTCTGGACGCCGTGGCCTATCTTCCACGGCGCTCGCGCCCTCCGCGCCTCTCCGCTTGCTGACCGGGCCGTCGTCCTGCTCATGACGGCCCTCGTCGCCGGCTCGGCCCTCGCGCGGGCCGTGCCCCCTGAGCCGAACTGGTATGCGCCTTCGGCTTTGATCCTCGTCGTTGCGTTCGCCCGGACTGGTAAGGATTTGGCCCCGCGCGCGCGACTTGCCATGCTGCTCGCCGTCCTCGTGCCCACGGCGATCGCGGCCGCGCACACGATCCATCCTTTTTTGCCGCTGCCGCTCCGAGCTGATCCCACCGCCCGCCTCCATGGCTGGCGGACCGGGGACGGGCCTGTCGACGCGCCCGGCGTGGGCCCCTATGGCGCCGCCGCGGAGCGATGTGTGTACCAGGAAACGTGCTCAGAAATAAACGATTACTTCCGAGCACTTAACGAGTAACCTTCAACGTTCTACTTCATCACCGAATTTGACTGAACGAGCGGCCAGGGAATGGCCCTGTTCGTTCGTTTCAAGCGAATGACCCTCGCGCGTCAGAAGATCGCCGAATTGTTGATCAAATTCGCATACTTGGACATGCCGCTCGGAGAAACTTCTCGCATTTCGCGCAGATAGTTCAGGCGATACGCGAAGGGAGACCGGCCGGCCGCCAAGCGCGCGATATCGATCCGGTTCTTCCGGGAACCAGCTCGAAGCAAGGTCGCCAACATCGGGTTTGGGAAGACGAACCCGTTCGGCGTGCGCGAACGTGAGCCGGTCGGCAGGACGAACGTTCAGGAAGCGGGGCGGGTGCGTCCGAGGACGCGGGCGAAGCGCGCGAGGGCCTCGTCGACGTCGTCCGCGGTGGTCTCCTCGCCCAGCGAGATCCGCACCGCCGCGAGCGCGCGCGCCTCGCCCACCATCGCCGCGAGCACCGGCGAAGGCTCGGCCGTGCCCGCGCTGCAAGCCGACCCACTGGAGACGGCCACACGCTCGAGGTCGAGCGCCGCGCAGAGCTCCTCGCCGCGCCAACCCGGAAAGGAGAGGTTCGTCACGTGGGGCGCGCGTTCGGCGTCGCCGTTGGGGAGAGGCTCGGCCCCGGCCTCGTGGCCCAGCCGGACGAGCTCGGCCTGGAGGCGATCACGGAGCGGCGCGAGCTCGGCATAACGGGCGGGCGTTCGTCGGGCCCGCTCGGCCGCGACGGCGAACCCCGCGGCGGCGACCGGATCCTGCGTCCCCGGCCTGAGCCCGCGCTCTTGAGAGCCACCGTACAAGAGACGCGACAGCCGCACCGACGGCGCCGTGAGCAGCGCGCCGATACCCTTGGGCCCCCGGATCTTGTGCGCGGCCACGCTGACGAGGTCCGCGCCCTCGAACGTGGAGCGCGGCAGCTTGCCCACAGCCTGCACCGCGTCGACGTGGAGGAGCGCACCTCGCGACCGGCAGAGCGAAGCAACGGCCGCGACGGGCTGGATGACGCCGGTCTCGTGATTCACGGCCTGGAGCGCGACGAGCCGCACGGAGGCCCCGGCCGAAGCCGCGCGATCCATCGCCTCGGCCACGGCTTCGGGCGCGATCCGCCCCGAAGGCTCCGGCTCCACCCACGCGACGAGGACCCCACGCGCCGCGAGGTGCTCGGCGAACCGGACGACGCTCGGGTGCTCGATGCGGCTGACGACGAGCGCCGGCTGCGCCGAACCACCACTCACCGCGGCGAACGCATGGTGGAGCGCGAGGTTGTTCGCCTCGGTCCCGCCCGACGTGAGCACGACGTCGCGCGGATCGAACCCCACGAGCGCGGCGACCGCCTCGCGCGCATCCTCCACGCGGGACCGCGCCCGCCGCCCCGGCCCATGCACGCTCGCCGGGTTGCCCCACGACGAGGTTGCCGTCTCGACCATCGCGGCGACGACGTCCGGGTGTGGTGGCGTCGTCGCGTTCCAGTCGAGGTAGACGACCCTCACCGCTCCTTCTCCGCGTCCGGCGACGGAAGCTCGCCCGGCGCGCGCTGCGCGACCGTCAGGAAAAACGCCGCACCGCCGAGCCGCACGCTCTCGATGATCTCGTTGCAGGGCGAAGCAAGCTTCAGCTCGCCGCCGAGGCCGCGGGCCGTGCGCCGCGCGATCGCGAGCCCCACCCCTACGCCCCCGTGCTCGCGCGTGACCGAGCCGTCGACCTGGTAAAACGGGTCGAAGATCCTCTGCTGCTGATCGGGCGGGATGCCCGGCCCGGTGTCGGCCACGCAGAGCTCGTAGTGCCCCGAGGCGAGGCGCGCCACACGCACGCCCACGGTGCCGCCGGACGGCGTGAACTTCGCCGCGTTCTCCAGGAGATGCACCATCGCGCGTTGAAGCCTTCCCGCATCTCCCCAGCCGGGAAGCGGGCCGCGCGGAAGATCTTCGACGAGGTGGATCCGCGCCTCGGCGAGGTTGTCCGCGACCTGCGCGACGGCACGCCGCGTCGTGTCGAGAAAGTCGTAGTCGACGTGGATGAAGCGCATGCGCCCCGTCTCGAGCCCCGTCACGTCGAGCAGGTTGTCCATGAGCGATCGCAGCCGCCGGACGCAGTCGTCCATCGCGCGGAGCGCCTTGCCCTGCGCCCGCGTGAGCGGCCCGAGCTCCTCGTCGAGCAAGAGTTTTACGTAGCCGACGATCGGCGTCATCGGCGTGGCCAGCTCGTGCGAAATGTTCCGGTAGAACTCGGTGCGGGCGGCATCGAGCTCACGCAGACGCGCGTTCGCTCGGCTGAGCTCGGCGACCTTCTCTTCGAGGTGCTGCACGATGCGCTGGCTCTGCTGGCGCAGCCGCACCGCGCCCGCCGAGACCGGCATGTTTTCGCGCGTGCCTTGCTGGATGTAACGCTCGATCACGCTCGCAAACGAGCGGGCGTCGATCGGCTTCTGCAGGAAGCCGTCGCAGCCGACGGCGAGGCTCGTCTCGCGATCGCCCTCGGCCGTGATGGCCACGATGGGCACGCCCGCGAGCTGGGGCTCGCCGCGCAGGCGCAGCGTCACCTCGAACCCGTCGAGCCCGGGGATGTTGAGGTCGACCAGGATGAGGTCGGGCGCCATGCCGCTGACCGCCAGCCGGACGCCCTCGAGCCCGTCGGCAGCGTCGATCACCTCGTGGCCTGCCTTCTGAAGAAGCTTGCGCACGAGCAGGCGGTTCGCGGGATCGTCCTCGATGTGCAGGATTCGGGGCATTCTCGGGGTCATCGTACCCCGACCTGGGCGACCTTTCGCTGCAAACGCGCAGGTTGACGGCCGGCCGGACGTCGGCAATACGTGCCGGCCATGCGCCTGCGTCTCCTCGCGAACATCGCGCTCCTCTTCGTGGCCACCGGTTGCTGCAACGCGGGCTCCGATTCGAGCCAGAACGCTTTGCCGGCCGAGAGCGCCGCGGCCCCCTTGCCCTCGGCCGCAGCGCCAAGCGCGCCGTCCGCGGCCGAAACGCCCGCGCCCGCGCCCACGGCGGAGCGGCAGATCGCGGGCGCCGCGCACATTCTCGTCGCCTGGAAGGGCGCCGAGCGCGCGCCGAAGACGGTGACGCGCTCCAAGGAAGAGGCGAAAAAGCGCGCCCAGGAAGTGCACAAGCTCGTGAAGGACGGCAAACAGACCTTCGAAGAGCTCGTCGCAAAGTACACGGACGATGAGATCTCGAAGGCCGCAAACGGCGCCATCGGGAACTTCGAACGCAACGCGATGCCGCCGGCGTTCGCGGACGCGACCTTCGCCATGGAGGTCGGCACGATCTCGGACGTCGTCGAGACGGCCCAGGGCTTCCACATCATCAAGCGGACCAGGTGACCATGTCTGAAGGGGAGGCGACGCAGGATCCGAGCGCCGAGGACGTCACGAAGAGCGCCGAGGCCGACGAGGCGAACGCGCCGGAAGGCGAAGCCAAAGGCACGGCCACGAAGGCGAAGTCCAAGGCGAAGGCGAAGGCCAAGGACGACGCCAAGGCGTGGAACCCCGTGGGCGCGCTGCCGGCGAAGCAGGCATACGCGCTCGCGACGCTGAGCGGTTTGCTCTACTTCCTCGGCTTCCCGGGCGTCGACATCTGGCCGCTCTCGCTCGTCGCGCTCGTGCCGCTGATCGTGGCGCTGCGCGGTCAGCCCGTGCGACGCGCCGCGGGGCTCGGGTGGATGGCCGGCTTCACGATGACGATGACCGGCTTCTACTGGCTGCTGGAGATGCTGAAGGTCTTCAGCGGCTTCCCGGTGCCGCTGTGCATCCTCTTCATGGCGATCCTCTGCGCCTACCAGGGCGGTCGCATCGCGCTCGCCGGCTGGCTCTACGGACGCGCCGAGTCGCGCGGATGGCCCGCGTCGATCGTCTTCGCGCTCGCCTTCGCCGCGAGCGAGCTCGTCTTCCCGCTGCTCTTCCCCTGGTACTTCGGCGCCTCGGTGCACAACGCACCCGTGCTGATGCAGGTCGCCGATCTCGGCGGCCCAATCCTCGTCGGCCTCGTGCTCGTCTGCGCGAACCTCGGCCTCGCCGAGATCATCCTCGCCTGGCGGCGGAAGGAGAAGGCCGACAACCGCATCGTCGCGATCGGCATCGCGGTCCCGCTGCTCGCGGCCGGCTACGGATTCCTACGGGTTCGTACGATCGGCCAGACGATGGCCGAAGCGAAGAAGGTGCGCATCGGCATCGTGCAGGGGAACATGGGCCTCTTCGATCGGAAGAACGCCTACCAGGTCTACGTGAACCGCACGAAGGAGCTCGCGAAGTCGAAGGAGGTCGACCTCGTCGTGTGGAGCGAAGGCGCCGTGCCCGCCCCGCGCACCGTGACCGAGGCGAGCTACAAGGACGAGGTCCAGAAGAGTCTCACGAAGCAACTCGGCGTGCCGACGATCGTGGGCTCAGTGCTGCGCACGCCACCGAGCGCGCCAGGCGGTCGGATGACGTACTTCAACACGGCACTCATGGCCGGCGACGAGGGCAAGATCCTCGGTCGCTACGACAAGCAGTACCTGCTCGCATTCGGCGAGTACCTGCCGTTCGGCGACATCTTCCCGGTGCTCTACAAGTGGTCGCCGAACTCGGGCCACTTCACGCCGGGCACGTCGCTCGATTCGCTGCCCTGGGGCGAGCACAAGATCGGCGCGCTCATCTGCTACGAGGACATCCTGCCCTCATTCGTGCAGAAGCTCGTGAAGCACGGCGATCCCGATCTGCTCGTGAACCTCACGAACGACGCATGGTTCGGCGACTCGACCGAGCCGTGGATCCACCTCGCACTGGCAAAGCTACGCGCCGTCGAGCACCGGCGCTTCCTCGTGCGCGCAACGAACAGCGGCGTGAGCGCGATCGTCGACGCAACAGGACGCGTGGTCGCACACGGCGGCACATTCCGCGAGGAGACGATCGTCGGCGAAGGTCGCTTCATGCGAGCATGGACGCTCTACGGAGCCATCGGCGACGCGCCGTGGTACCTCGCAACCGCAGCGATCGCGGCGATGGGGATCTGGAGCCGGCCGAAGCGCGCAGCAGCGAAGGCAGCGTAGCGCCGGGGTTTCACCCCGGACCCGACCAGGGGCTATCCGCCCCTGGACCCGGACCAGCGCAAGCGCTGGACTCGTGGTCGATGAACTGCGCTACGCGCAGTTCATCGAACGGGCCGAGGAACGACCCCTGCCAACCAAGACAGCGGCGCTGACGTGTCGACTGGCAACGCGGTCCCTAGTCTTGCCACCGGCCTGCTGGAAGAACTGCGCGCAGCGCAGTTCTTCCACCCCGAGTCCAGGGCTTGCCCTGGTTCGGGTCGAGGGGCGAACAGCCCCCGCGGGGTCCGGGGCAGAGCCCCGGCGCGGCGCCCCCGGCTCTAGCTCTTCTTACGCGGAAGAACCTTCGCCGACGCAGGCTCGGGCGGCGGCGTCACCGGGCTGCTCCGGTATGGCAGCGTCGTTCGCAGCACCTCGCGTGGGATGTGCGGCACCGGCACGTGGGGACCTGACGCGGCCATCTCCTTCTCGATTGCGTCGATCGTCTCGGAGCCGACCCTTCGCGCGGGCTCGACTGAGATCTCTGGTGACGTGTCCCGGCCGCGCCGCGACCTTCGGCTCGACGCGGCTGGCACCATCTCGCCCGCGTGCGCCACCTTCTCGGCTGCGCGGTTGATCATTGGCTCGATCGCGCGGAGGCCGATCCGGAGTGCGTTCGTCACACGCCGCGCCTCCGTGCCGCCCCGCACGACGAGACAGAGCACGGCCCGGTTTGCCGCCACGCCGACGTGACAGTCGAGTCCTAGCGTGCCTGCTCGTGACACGAGCTCGCCGTGCGCGAGCCGGACCAGGACGACGCGATCCGTGCCTGCTACGACGTCTGCGGCCGACGAGAGCGTCTTTCGCGCTCCCTCGGGGATCTCCCGCGGCCCTCCCTTCGTGACGAGCTCGCCACGACGGGAGAGCACGAACGCATAGATCGCGTCCGCGTCGACCCGGACACGCTCCACGACGTCATCGAGTTGAGACATTGCCCCTGAGTCTACCAGGGGCGGGCGCCCTCGCGTCGGACAACCTCAGTACGACTTCGCGAACACCACCCGCTGCCGGCTCGGCTTCCCGGACACGATGCAGCGCCCCTCTTCTTGGAGGTCCTTCGCGTCGGCCACGCCATCGATCCCCGTCAGCGGGATGCAGCGGATCGTCACCTTGAACTTGTCCTTCAGATGCGCCTCGACCTCGGGCTCGCCCGACCAGTGCGCGAGCGCGAACCCGCCGTGGATCTCGGGCTTGTCCTCGTTCTTGGCGGTGAAGAACTTTTCGAAGTCCTTCATGTCGTCGATGCGCTTCGTGTTCGCGGCGCGGTTCTGCTTGGCCTTTGCGAGCAGACCGCTCTGGATGTCGGCGAGGATCTCGGGGATCTTCGTGACGAGCTCGGCGCGCCCGAGCGTCGCCTTGTCCTTCGTCCCGCGATCGCGGCGCGCCACCATCACCACGTTCCCGTCGACGTCGCGCGGACCGATCTCGATCCGGATCGGCGCGCCCTTCTTGATCCACTCCCACTGCTTGTCGCCGCCGCGGATGTCGCGCTTGTCGACCTCGACCTCGATCGGCCGACCTGCGTAGCTCGTGTTCCTGAGCTCCGCCGCGACCGCGTCGACGTACTCCATCACCTTCGCCTTCGTGTCGTCGCCGCGCAGCACGGGCAGGATGACCACGTGCGCGGGCGCGAGCCGCGGCGGCAGGATCAGCCCGTCGTCATCCGCGTGCGTCATCACGAGGCCGCCGACGAGCCGCGTCGACACGCCCCACGACGTCGTCCACGCGTACTCCTCCGTCTCCTTCGCCGTCTGGAACTTGATCCCGCTCGCCTTGGCGAAGTTCTGCCCGAGGAAGTGCGACGTCCCGGCTTGCAGCGCCTTGCGGTCCTGCATCATCGCCTCGATCGCGTACGTGTCGACCGCGCCGGGGAACCGCTCGCTCGCCGTCTTCGGCCCCTTGATCACGGGCATCGCCATGAACTCCTCGGCGAACGTCGCGTACACGTCGAGCATCTGCCTCGTCTCCGCGCGCGCCTCCTCCTCGGTCGCGTGCGCCGTGTGCCCCTCTTGCCAGAGGAACTCCGCCGTCCGCAAAAAGAGCCTCGTACGAAGCTCCCAGCGCACCACGTTCGCCCACTGGTTGATGAGCAGCGGCAGATCTCGGTAGCTCTGCACCCAGCTCGCGAACGCCGCGCCGATGATCGTCTCCGACGTCGGACGCACGATGAGCGGCTCTTCGAGCTTCGCCTCGGGATCCGGCACGAGCCCGCCCTCGGGCCCGGCGACGAGACGGTGGTGCGTCACGATCGCACACTCCTTCGCGAACCCCTCGACGTGCTCCGCCTCTTTCTCGAGGAAGGACTTCGGGATGAAGAGCGGGAAGTACGCGTTCTTGTGGCCCGTGGCCTTGAACATCCGGTCGAGCTCGCGCTGGATGTTCTCCCAGAGCGCGTAGCCCCACGGCTTGATCACCATGCAGCCGCGCACGGGCGAGCTCTCGGCGAGATCGGCGGCGCGCACGACCTGCTGGTACCACTCGGCGTAGTCCTCGGCGCGGGTCGGGCTGATGGCAGTCTTCGGGGCGTCGTTCTTGGCCACAGTCGTTCCTCCGCGGCCGCCTCTATCACTTTTCCGGCGAGAGGGCGAACAAGCGAACACGAGCCCCCCGCAAACTTACCCCAAACCCCTCCGCGAAAAACGGGAACCGTGATAACCGTGGCGCGCCTTGGCCCACGACAAGCCCGAAGCGAGCGCGCCCGGCGCGCACGGTAAAGATGGCCATCTCCAGCGCGGACCCCTCATCGCCATCGGCGGTGCGGAGGACAAAGTCGGCGCGCGGAACGTCCTGCGTGAAGTCGTCCGTCACGCGGGCGGCCCGAAGCAAGCACGGATCGCTGTCTTCCCCACGGCCTCCAGCATCCCCACCGAGCTCGCGGGGACCTACGAGGCGATCTTCCGCGAGCTCGGCGCCGACGTGCACGTCGTCCGCATCGAGACGCGCGCCGACGGCGAGGATCCACGCACCCTCGCGCTCATCCAGGAGATGACCGGCATCTTCTTCACGGGCGGCGATCAAGGCCGCATCGTGACGATGCTTGGCGGCACCGAGCTCGCGCGCACCATCCGCCGCGCGCACCGGGGCGGCTGCGTCGTCGCCGGCACCTCCGCGGGCGCGAGCGTCCTCTGCGACCACATGATCGCGCAGGGCAAGAAGGGCTACGCGCCGCGCCGCGAGCTCGTCATGCTCGCGCCGGGACTCGGGCTCACGCGCAAGCTCGTCATCGACCAGCACTTCGCGCAGCGCCACCGCATCGGCCGCCTCTTCTCCGCCGTCGCGATGAACCCCTTCTTGATCGGCGTCGGCATCGACGAGGACACGGCGATCGTCCTGCGCGCCGACAAGAAGATGGACGTCATCGGCCGCGGCACGGTCACGGTCATCGACGGCTCGAAGATCCAGCACACCGACATCCACGAGGTCCCGCGAAACTCGTCCGCGGCGCTGCTTGGTTTGTCCGTCCACGTCCTCACGCAGGGCTGCGGCTACGACATCGACGGCCGCCAGCCCTCGTGGCCATCCCGCAGCAAAGAGGCACCGTGAAACTGCTCGAAACGCGCGTCTACCGCGGCCCCAACCTCTACGGCTACCGCCCCGTCATTCGCCTGACCCTCGACCTCGAGGAGCTCGAGCAGTACCCGAGCAACAAGATCCCTGGCTTCGTGGATCGGCTGCTCGCCGACGTGCCCACGCTGCACGAGCACGGCTGCTCCTACGGCGAGCCCGGCGGCTTCATCCGCAGGCTCCACGACGGCACGTGGTTCGGCCACATCACCGAGCACATCGCGCTCGAGCTCCAGTGCCTCGCGGGCACGCCCGTCACGTACGGCAAGACGCGCACGGCGTACCGCGAGGGCGTCTACCACGTCGTCTACAGTTTTGAGGAGGAGTCGGTCGGTAGGCGCGCCGGTGAGCTCGCGCTGCGTTACTTGCAGGGCCTCCTGCCCGATCACTTCCCCGATCACCTCCCGAAGCTCGCCGACCTGAACGCCGAGATCGAGGACCTCGCGCGGCTCGCGGAGCGCATGGCGCTCGGCCCCTCGACGCGTAGCCTCGTCGACGAAGCGAAGCGCCGCGGCATCCCGACGATGCGCCTCAACAAGCACAGCCTCGTGCAGTTCGGCTGGGGCACGCATCAGAAGCGCATCCAGGCCACGGTCACGAGCGAGACGCGGCACATCGCCGTCGAGATCGCGCAGGACAAGGAGCTCACGAACTCGCTGCTCGAGCGCGCGGGCCTGCCCGTGCCGCACCAGGAGCGCGTCTACTCCGCCGACGAGGCCGCCCTTGCCGCCGAGCGCATCGGCTACCCCGTCGTCGTCAAGCCCATGGACCTCTCGCACGGCCGCGGCGTCGCGCTGAACCTCACGACGCCCGAGGCCGTGCGCGACGCGTACACCAAGGCCTACGACCTCTCGAGCTACGTCCTCGTCGAGACCTACCAGCCCGGCAAGGATCATCGCGTGCTCGTGGTGAACGGCGAAGTCGTCGCCGTCTCCGAGCGCGTGCCCGGCCATGTCGTCGGCGACGGCAAGAGCACGATCAAAGAGCTCGTCGACGTCGTGAACAGCGACCCGCGCCGCGGCGTCGGCCACGAAAAAGTCCTCACGCGGATCGAGATCGACGATCAGGCAAACCGCCTCATGAGCCAGGCCGGCATCACGCTGGAGACCGTGCTTCCCGCAGGCCAGGTCTTCGCGCTCCGCTCGACGGGCAACCTCTCCACGGGCGGCACCGCGATCGACCGCACCGACGTGATCCACCCGGACAACATCGACGTCAGCGTGCGCGCGGCGAAGGTCGTCGGCCTCGACGTCTCGGGCATCGATCTCATCTGCCCCGACATCTCGAAGAGCGTGCGCGAGCACGGCGGCGTCATCGTCGAGGTCAACGCCGCGCCCGGCTTCCGCATGCACGTCTCGCCGACCGTGGGCACGCCGCGCAACGTCGCCGCGCCCGTGCTCGACATGCTCTTCCCGAACGGCGCGCCGGCGCGCATCCCGCTCGCGGCGATCACCGGCACGAACGGCAAGACCACGACGAGCCGCATGGTCGCGCACATCCTCAAGATGAGCGGCAAGCGCACGGGCCTCACCACGACGGACGGCATCTACATCGACGGCGAGCGCATCCTGAAGGGCGACATGACGGGCCCGTGGAGCGCGCGCGTCGTGCTCACGGATCCGACCGTCGAAGCCGCGGTGCTCGAGACCGCGCGCGGCGGCATTCTTCGTGAAGGGCTCGGCTGGGATCGGTGCGACGTCGGCGCGGTGCTCAACGTCTCGGCGGATCACCTCGGCCTCGCGGGCATCGAGACCGTCGAGGATCTCGCGTTCGTGAAGCGGCTCGTGGTCGAGGTCGTGCGGGACGGCGGCACGAGCGTGCTCAACGCCGACGATGAGCTCGTGCGCGAGATGGCGGACAAGGCAGGCGGCCGCATCATGTGGTTCACGCGCTCGCCTTCGAACGAGACCGTCCGCAAGCACGTGCGCGCGGGCGGGCGCGCGGTCGTGCTCGAGCAGGGCGTCAACGGCGACATGATCACGATCTACGACGGCGACAGGCACGTCCCGGTCACGTGGACGCACCTCGTCCCGGCGACGTTCGAGGGCAAGGCGAAGTTCAACGTCGAGAACGCGCTCGCGGCCGCGGCGATCGCCTTCTCGATGGGCGTCTCGCTCGAGCACATCCGCCAGGGCCTGCGCACGTTCACGACCTCGTTCTTCCAGGCGCCCGGCCGCTGCAACGTCTTCGACGAGCACCCGTTCCGCGTGATCGTCGACTACGGCCACAACGCGGCGGCGATGGCGAAGATGGCCGAGCTCGTCCTGGGCCTCCGGCGCGAGCGCTCGATCGGCGTGCTCATGGCCGCGGGTGATCGGCGCGACGACGACATCCGCGCGGTCGGCCGCGAGGCGGCGCGCGCGTTCGACGTGGTCATCGCGAAGGAGGATGCGGCGCGCAGAGGCCGCAAGCCCGGCGAGATCGCGTCGCTCCTCGCGGAAGGCGCGCGGGAGGCGGGCAAGAGCGAGGAGCACATCCTGAAGAAGCTCGACGAGAAGGAGGCCGTGGAGACGGCGCTCTCGATGGCGCGGCCGGGCGATCTCGTGGTGGTGTTCGCGGACGACGTCACGGCCTGCTGGAAGCAGGTCATTTACTGGGGGAAGGAGCGCACGTCGCACCTGCCTTCCCTGCCGGACGAGGCCTGAACGTGAAATACGCCATTCTGACGCACGGGGGCGCGGCCTCGCCGCACGTCCATTCGGACGGCTGCGTGAAGGCCGCGGAGTCGGCGCGCTCGGTGCTGGAGCGCGGCGGTGACGCGCTCGAAGCGGCGCTCGCGGCGACGGTCATCCTGGAGGACGATCCGCGCTTCAATGCGGGGACGGGCTCGAACCTGCGTTTCGATGGGAACACCATTGAAATGGACGCGTCCGTGATGACGAGCGACGCGAGGTTTGGCGCGGTCGCCTGCATTCAGCGCGTGAAGAATCCGATCCTCGTCGCGGCGAAGGTGATGGAGACGCCGCATTTGCTGCTCGTGGGGGACGGTGCGACGCAGTTTGCCCGGGCGCATCGGTTCCCCGATTACGATCCGCTCACGGAGAAGGCGCAGGCCAAACATGCGCGGGCGATGGCGGAGCTCCGGGGCCAGGGCGACGGCGATTATGCGGCGGACGCGGCGCCGTGGCTTTCGATCGACTGGAAGTCGCTGTGGAACTTCGGCGCGGAGGCGCCTTTCCAGGACACCGTGGGCGCGGTCGTGCGGGACAGCCAGGGAAGGTTCGCGGCGACCGCGTCGACGGGCGGGACGGTGTACATGCTGAAGGGCCGCGTGGGCGATTCGCCCCTCATGGGCTGCGGCGTCTACGCGGGCCCGGCGGGCGCGGTGGCCGCGACGGGCGTGGGCGAGGAGATCGTGCGGCGGTTCCTGTCGAAGACGGTCTACGACTGGCTCGAAGAGGGCATTCCGGCCGCGCGCGCGGCCCAGCGGGGCATTGCGAAGTTCCCCGAGATCGTGGACGTGGGCTTGCTCGTGGCCTCGCGCGACGGGCAGGCGATTGCTTCCAATCGAAACATGGCGAGCGCTCTGCTCGTGGGATGAGCGATGCGCAATCAGCCTCCGTTCTCCTGTCCGCAATGCGGTGACACGGGCCTGGGCGGAGACAAGTGCCTCCGCTGCAAGCTCGAGCTCGTGGACAAGGCCGGCGTCCCGGCGCTCTCTCCGCCCGCGGTGTTCCTGGGGCACCCGACGTTCGCGGCATTCGTGGACCCGTGGGCGCGGTGGATCGCGATCATCGCGTTCGTGCTGACGTTCTTCACGTCGCACCAGTACGGGACCGGTAACGTCGAACTGGTCGTGCTCTTGATCGGCGTGCAGGTCGTGGTCTGGGGTGGGATTTACGCGGCGTATCGATCCTTCATCGGCGCGCGCATCAAGCGCCTTCGCGCGCGCCTCCGCGTCCTGCAAGCGCGCATTGCTTCTGCGCCCGCGGTGGCCCCGATCGGGTCGGCGAGCGGGGTGTGCCGGGTGCGGGGTCGGGTCCGGGTCCTCGAGCCCGTAAAGGGTCCGCTCGGCCAGCCGGTCGCGGCGTTCCTGGAGCGCCGTAAGCGGCAGACGGTTGGGCTCGTCTCGGCGAAGCGCGGGACGCAGGTCGAAGCGGTGACGGCCGTGACCGTGGAGGAACTGAGCGCGGCAGGCGTGTTCCTGGTCGAAGACGAGTCCGGCACGGCGCTCGTGGACGACGACGCATTCGTGGTCGCGCAGCTCGGCGGGACGGCGAAGGACTGGAACGAGCCGCTATCCATCGTGGTGAACGACGGCGACGAGATCGAGGTCTTCGGGCCAGCGGAGTGGAGGTCGGGGGCGGGGTTGCCGGGGCACGCGAGCCAGGGCGGGTATCGCGACGGGGGGAACGTGCTCGCGTTCGACGGGAAGCCGGCGGAGCGGGTGGTGATCCTGGCGAAGAGTGCGGCTGTGATCGTGAATGCTTGAGTTCGGCGATCGATCGTATTTCCCCTTGCCCTCCCCGTCCCTTCTTCCGTAACCTCCCACCCCATGCGAAAACTCAGCCGCGCCGCCTCCGGCGCCCGCCATGTCCGCTGGAGCAGCGAGATCCTCCGGACGATGATCGCTCATCTGGACGTCAACGATCGCCTCTCCGAGGTTCAAAAGAAGGCCCTCGCGGCGGAAATCGAGGTGCTCGGGCCGCGGGTCGAGGGGCTCGAAAGCGCCGTCGCTCCCTATCGCGCCTTCGTCGAGCACGCGCACCTCGACATTCGCGCGCGTCAGCGCGTCGCCAATTTTCTTTGCGACGAGGCCCAGCGCGCGGCCGATGGGGCCATGCGCCCGCATCGCAAGGACATCGACAGCATTCTGCCGGGCGGGTTCGGCGCCATTCTCGCGAAAACCTCCCTCTCGCGTGTCCTCCGCGCCGGTCACGCGAAGACCGTCGAGCACGCCGAACGCGCGGCCAGCGCGCTTCGCTCGCTCCCCGCGAAGATCCCGGGCACGGGGCCGCTCGCCGATACCCTCGATCAGGCCGCGAACCTGCTGCGCACCTTCAACAAGTCCGCCAACGCGCTCGAGGAGCAACGAACGCCCCTCCGCGCCGCCGTGAACAAGGGCATCTTCGACCTGCGCGAGACGCTCGATCAAATCGATGGCCGCCTCCGCACGCACTTCTCGCAGGACTTCATCGACAGCCTGTATCCGGAGCTCAACAAGTCGGGCTCGGCCGTCGCCGATGAGGACGACGAGGACGACGACGCCTCCGCGCCCCCCGAGGGCTGACCCGCCGCGAGGCCCGCCCGTCCAAGCGGACGGAGGCCCCGCTCCCACCCCGCGCTCCACCCGTCCAAACGGAACGCGTGATCTGCGCCACCCCGCGCTCCACCCGTCCGAACGGAACGCGTGATCTGCGCCACCACAAGATCCACCCGTCCGAACGGACGGGCGCCCCTCGCGGCCTCGCAGATCAGCCCGTCACACCGGACGAGCGCTCCGCCGACGCGCGCGCATGCCACGGTCAGCTTTGCCAGTCGATACCCTGCTCCCCGTCGCGACGCTCCCCTACCCCGGATACAGTGCTCCTGCATGGGCGCCACGGACGACGACGCGAGCGGTCGGCGGAGCATCGGTCCGCACCTCGCCTGGGTCGAGCCACCCGACGTGCTGCACACGCGCATCGACGGGGACATCACGCGCGAGCACGTGGAGGAACTCCTCGACGCGCTCGCCACCTTCCCGCCCGCTTGGCGCATCTACATCCTCCGCGACGCGCGGGGGGGCGGGGCGCCCACGCGTGAGGCCCGCGAGGCCCTCGTCAAGGGCCTGCCCCTCGACCAAATCGCCGCCGTAGTCAGCTACGGCGCCTCGTTCCAGACCCGCACGCTCCTCACGATGCTCAACCACGCCATGCGTGTCCTTCGTCCGGGTAAAACGCGTTTCATATTCGTCGAAACCGAGGCCGAAGCGCGCGCGTTCCTCGAAGCCGACCGCGCGCGGCGGGCGTGACCCCGGGGCGGCCGCCGCGCCGGGGCGCTGCCCCGGACCCCGCGGGGGCTGTCCGCCCCTCGACCCGGACCAGCGCAAGCGCTGGACCTTTTGTGGAAGAACTGCGCTTCGCGCAGTTCTTCCAGCGGCCGGTGGCAAGACCAGGAATGACGTTGCCAGTTGAAATGACAGCGCCGCTGTCTTGCTTGGCAGGGGTCGTTCCTCGGCCTGTTCGATGAACTGCGCATCGCGCAGTTCATCGTCACGAGTCCAGCGCTTGCGCTGGTCCGGGTGCAGGGGCGGATAGCCCCTGCTCGGGTCCGGGGTGAAACCCCGGCGCTACGCTCTGGAACAACACACCCGCCGCGGGCCCCACGACCTCCTCCAGCGCCCGCGCCGTCGCCTCCGAGAGCGCCGCCCCCGCGAGCCGCCCGTGCGCTGCGAGCCGCGGATCCTCCGCGCCGCCCGCATCCAGCACGGCTCCCTGCCCCAGGCCCACGAAGACCTCCTCCACCGCTGCCCGCACACGCTCGCCTCCCACGCGGATCGCCCACGCCACCGTGCGCCATGCGAGCTCCGCGTGCCGCGCCTCGTCCGCCGCGATGCCGGCGAGCACCTCGGCGACCGCGGGATCCTCGGCCCTCGCGCATTGCTCCGCCGCGATCACGGCTGCGATCGTCTCGTTGATGCATCCCTCCTTCGCGGTGCGCGCTGCAATCGACGCGAGATCCGCCACCACCTCCGCAGCGCCTCCGAAGGGGAACGCCCCCGGCGCCACCGGCTCGCCTGCGTAAGCGCTCGCCAGGGCGAAGCAGAGACGCGCGTGCCGCACTTCATCGAGCGCTGCCCGGTGCGCCTCTTCCACGAGCTCGGCTGGCGCGCCCACGGCGAGCAGCTCCAGCGCGAAGCGCCCGAATGAGGCCACCGATGCGTGCTCGAAGAGCGCGTCGCGCGTCCATTCTGCTGCGAGCGCTGCCCGGAGGTCGGGCTCGATGGCCGAAACATCGGGTCCGCTCGAGGCCTGCGCGCCCCACCCGCCATCCCCGCGGCCGCGGATCGCGGGCGCCGTGCGGGCCACTTCGCCGACGAGGTACGGCCGCCCCTCGCAGTAGGGAATGAATTCGGTGGCATAGCAGCATTGGCCGTTCTTCAGCGTCCCGTCGCTCTTGACCGTGTGAGACGCAAAGAACTGATCATTGAGCCGAGTCACCGCTTCGTCCCGCGACGGGCATACGAGCGGATCGACGCTCCCACCGCCGCCGCCGCCTGCGCCTGCGTCCTCCGGCGGCCAGGTGAAGCATCGCTCGGCGGCGATGGGCTCGTCATTGTCGGGGCAACTCGTGCCGATGAAGCATCCGGAGACGACGGCGCCCGCGGCTGGAAGCGCGAGCAGGGCGAAAAGACGATGGGCGAGCGAACGGCGGAAGACATGCGCAGGATTCATCGAGGCCTCCGTGGGGGGTTGTCCCGGTGGTGCCGGGCCCGAATGCACGGCGCATGCCTTCCGCAGGGGTGCTTGAATTCGAGGCGCCGCCGTCGGCGGACCCCTGACAATCACGTCACGGACAGGCTCAAAGCAACCCCTCCGCGGTGTTCCGCGCCAAACGCAGCGTCTTCTCCCACGACGCGTCGATCTCGGCCTGCCCGATCCTTCCATGGGCGCGCCACGCTGCCGGCTCCGCCTCCGGCACCTCCTCCCGCGCCGGCCCCTCCGGCGACGCCGCCACGGCCTCCCCCAAAGAGTCCCGCACCGGCTTCCCGCCCTCGGACAGGCACCATTCTACGACCCGCCATCCGAGCTCCGCGTGCCGCGCCTCGTCCTCCGCAATCGCCCCGAGCGCCGCGCCCATGCCCGGATCCTTCGCTCCCCTCGCCTGCCTCCGCGCCCGCTCCGCCGCGGCGCCCTCGCCGAGGCAGCCGTCTTCCCAGGACTCGACGCACAGACGCGAAAGCTCCCGCCTTCGATCGAGCCCCGAGCGCCGCGGCGCCGGCAAGAGCTCCGGCGCGAGCGTCATCGACGCGAGATCCCCTGCAATCGAGGCACAAAGCTCCGTGTGCCGCACCTCGTCGGCCGCCGCGACGAGCGCCCGGTCCACGAGATCCCGCGGCGCACCCACCGCTGCGAGATCCCGCGCCAGGGCGAGAAATGCCGGAATCGAGGCGCACTCCGCGCGCGCGTCGTCCTGGAAGGCCTGCGCGAGCGCGGCCCGCGTGGTCTCGTCAATCCTTGCCCGGCGCGCGCTCCCGCGGCGCGGTTTCCCGGCGATGCCCGGCAACACGTATCGGCCGTTCATGCGCAAAGGCCGCCCGACGATACACATGCCCGGTTCTCCGTACATGGGCGGGAAATGGGCGCCCAAGGCGACCGTGAACTCGGGTTTCCTCTCGTCGCCCGGCCAGGGAATCGTGCCGCGGAAGGCCAGGTCGACGATCTCGGCGCCGATGCCTCCGAGGCCCACGTGGATCCCGTGACCGCCCGGGTGCTGGTCCGAGAGCGCCGTGCGATATGTCCAGCCGACCTCGGCGTTCGCGCCGAACGGAGTCTCCCGGAGGCCAACGCCGCCATGAATGCCCGCGGCGAACCGACCCGCGGACGAGAAGTTGAGCCAGGACGCCTGCGCGAATGCGCCGATAGCACCACGGGGGCCGGAGAAGCAGCCGGTATCCCCGACGAAGAGAAGCGAATACCGGGCGTCGAGGCCGAGGCCGAAGTTGATCTTGTCGCCGAAGCTCAGCGAGAGCATGAGCCCGGGCGAGAACCAGTGAATGTCGTCGTCCGCGCGCGCCTCGCCGGGGGCCATGAGGACGGCGGCCGCGCCGAGCGCGCAAAGCGTGGGACCGAGACGAGAAGACAAGGACACCATGAAGACCTCCAAGGGCTCATGGTAACGGAGGCGGCCTACCTTTCCCAGTTGACGGCGGAGGCCCCCTTGACGCCGCCCGGAACGCGCGATTTCATCGAGGGTCTCGACGCCGGGGTGGGATGCCCCTGCGTCGAGAAAACCCTTGCCTTGGATTGGAATCGACATGCATCGACGAACATCGTTTGCGGGAAAGCTCCGTCCCTCGTTTCGTCCCCTCGCCTTCGTGCTCGCCCTTGCCGCGCCTGCGGGGTGCGGTGGCGGGTATTCGGCTGGGGGCGATTTTCTCGGGGCCACGCCCGGCGGCGCCCAGGACATCGGGCTCGCGCGCAGCATCATCGAATCGGGCGGCGTCCCCACGCTCGACGATTTCACCCCGGAGGGCCTCTACTCCGAGCACGACCTCGCCCTCGCGGCCCCCACGCTCTGCGCAAAACCCCTTTGCATCGACACGGCGGCGGGGCTCGACGTGGGCCTCGACGACGACGCGCGCGACATCTTCGTCCAGCTCGGCATGCAATCGAACATCCGCGAGGATGAATTCGTCCGCAAGCCCTTGAACCTCGGCATCGTGATCGACACGAGCGGCTCGATGGAGGGCAACCTCCCGCACGTGCGGGACGCGCTGCACGCGCTCGTCGACCACCTCCGGCCCGATGATCGCGTGGCCATCGTGGAGTTCGCTTCGAGCGCGAACACGATCCAGGAATCGACGCCCGTCTCCGACAAGGAATCGCTGCACGCCGCGGTCGACGAGATCACGACCGGCGGCTCGACCTCGATGGAGGAGGGCATGATGCTCGGGTATGCCGTGATCGACGAGCACGTGCAGCGCGACACGCTCTCGCGGCTGATGGTGTTCACCGACGCGATGCCGAACGTCGGCGCGACCGACGCCGCGAGCTTCCAGTCGATGGTCACTGCGGCCTCGGCCCTCGACATCGGTTTTACGTTCTTTGGCTTCGGCTCGGACTTCGACGCCTCGTTCGTCGACCAGATCGCCCACCTGCGCGGCGGAAACTATCGATTCGTGGGCGCCGAGGACGTGAAACCGATCTTCGAGGAGGAGCTCGATTTCCTGGTGACGCCCATTGCGTATGATCTCAAGGTCTCCACGGCGGCGGCCGAGGGGACCGAGGTCTCCGACGTCTACGGCGTGCCGCAGATCGGCGAGCACGGCAGCGGCAAGCTCTTCGACGTGAGCACGGTGTTCCTGAGCAAACGCAAAGGAGGGATCGTGCTCCGGCTCGATGGGTCGAACCTCGAGCCGCTCGTCTCCGGCGAGGCGATCGAGGCGGGCTCGGTGACGATCGAATACGAGACGCCCGAGGGCGTTCTCGAAAAGGACACGCTCTCGATGCGCTTGCCCTTCCAGACGCTGCCGGGGCCGACGGACGCGCTCTTGCCGACCCCGCACATCGCGCGGACGCTCGCCGTGACGAACGAATACCTCGTGCTGAAGCGGCTCTGCGGCGATTACCACACGGGGAGCCTCGACGCCGAGGACGCGGCCGCGCGGCTCGAAGGAGCGATCGCGCGGCTCACGAGCGCCGACGCGGCCCTGTCCGACGAGAACCTGAAGCGGGAGATCACGCTGCTCCAGAAGCTCGGGCAAAACCTCGGCCTCGTCGTGGAGACGCCATGAGCGGGCGCGTTTTTCGGGGGCTCTTTGGCGCGCTCGTGCTCGCGTGTCTGGCGGCGGCGGGCTGCTCCGACGAGGGGCAAAGGTCCTGCCCGAGCGATTTCACCTGCGCGGATCTCGTGACGAACACGTGCGGCGAGAGCGGCGCTTGCGCGAGCTCGCAGAGCTGCGTGGCCGCGAAGAAGCTCGAGCAGGGCGGCGATCAAGCCTCCTGCGAGGCCGCCTGGTGCTCGCTCGGCGAGTCGTACAAGGAATGCGAGTGACTCACGCCTTCCGCGGACGGAACGTCGGGATCAGGCAGACCGCCGAGAACACCGCCAGGGCGACGAAGACGTAAAACAGTTTGTCCCACCCGTAGCGCTCGCTCACGCCCCGCGTGACGTACTCCTGAAGAATCGCCCCGATCGAGCCGACGCCATTCACCACGCCCAATGCGGTGGCGGCCGCGTACGCCCCACCCGCGTCCTGCGCCGCGGCGCCGCTGATGAGCGAATCCGGCCCGAAGAGGAGCGCGCCGACGAGCGCCATCATCACGAAATTGGCGACGGTGCCCGTGGCGCCGAGCTGCGCGTAGAGGAAAATCGCGCCGGCGAGGAGCACGAGCCACGCCGCGGCGAAGACCGAGCGCGAGATATGACGATATCGATCGGACATCGCCCCCATGGTGATCGTGCCGAGCACGCCGCCGACCTCGAACGAAATGGACATGTACCCGGCGCCCGTCTTCGAATAATGCAGCGCCGTCGTGAGGTAAAACGGCAGCCAGAACAGGATGCTGTACCGGATGAGCTTCATCCCGAAGTACGAGGCGCCGTAAAACCACACCGTGGGGCTCCGGAGCACGCGGTTCCGCTCCTCCCGCTGGAGCGCTCGGATCGAGGCTTCATCCATCTTGCCGAAATCGACGATCGTCGTCACGTCGCGCCCGGGCACGACCGCCACCGCCCTCGGGCCCGGCTTCAGAAACAGGAGCACGAGCACGCCGACGAGCGCGACCCCGACCGCCGGGCCCCAGAAGCACGCGCGCCAGCCGTAGAGGCTCAGCATGAACGTGGCGAACCACGTCGCGATGATGCCGCCGGCCTGATAACACGTCGCCCACACGCCCATCACGCGGCCGCGATTCTCGGGCGTGGTCCACTCGGCCATCGCCTTCGCGTTGCCCGGCCAGCCCGACGATTGCGCGAAGCCGTTCACCAGGAACGCGACGAGAAACGCGATCCCCACGCTCGACGCCCCGAACGCGAGGCACGCGCCCGCCGAGACGAGCATGCCGACGCCCACGAGCCTCCGTGCGCCGACGCGATCGCCGAGCATGCCGTTCACGTACTGCCCGACCATGTACGCCGCGAGGTACGCCGTCTCGACGTTGCGGAGCACGTCCTTGCCGAGGCTCTCCATGATCGGCGCCTTCGCGACGCTGATCCCTTTGCGCCCCAAGTAATACGTCGCGTACGAGACCCACGTGAGCACCCACGCGGTCCACCGTCCGCGACGCGTCCTTGCGTCCTCGACGAGGGCAGAAGGCTCGCCTCGCTCGATCGGAAGGGACGTGGAGGACGCACCAGGGCCTTGGTTCATCGTTCGCCGAGGGTACGCGTTGTGGCGCCCCGGCCGCTACGGGAACACGACCGGACGAACACCGGCGCTTCTCACCGTGCTACACAAAACTCCATGATCACCCCCGACGCGATCGTGATCGGCGCAGGTCCGAACGGGCTCGTGGCCGCCAACTACCTCGCCCAGGCCGGGTGGTCCGTGCTCGTGCTGGAGGCCCAGCGCCGGCCCGGTGGCGCCGTCTGGACCGAGGAGAGCACCCTGCCCGGCTTCCTCCACGACGTGGGCGCCGCCTTCTTCCCCTTCGGCCCCACGAGCCCCGCCCTGCTCCCCCTCGACCTGCACGACGCCGGCCTCGTCTGGCGCCACGCGCCCCTCGACAGCGCCCACCCCGCCAAGGACGGCACGTGCGCCGCCATCGGGCGCGACCTCGACGCGAGCAAGCAGAGCCTCGGCGAGGACGGACCCGCCTGGGAGAAGCTCGCGCGCTGGCACGCGCAGACGCGGGACGGGCTGCTCGATGCGCTGCTCTCCACGCTGCCCGCCGCGGGGCAGATGCTCCGCTTCGGCCCGGCAAACCTGCTCCGGCTCGCGGCCGTGGCCGCGTCGAGCGGGCGCGGCTACGCGGAGAGGACGTTCCGGACCGAACCCGCGCGCCGCATCATTCCAGCGCTCGCGCTGCACACCGACGTCGGGCCGGACGATCCCTTCGGGGCGATCGTGGGCTTCATGCTGGCCATGCTCGCGTCGAGCGGCGGCTTCGCGATTCCCGAGGGCGGCGCGATCTCGATCACGCGGGCGTTGATCAAGCGGCTCGAACAGCTCGGCGGCGTGGTGAGGACGGGCGCGCGCGTCAAACGTATCGTGGTGCGCGAGGGCCGCGCCGCGGCCGTCGTGACCGAGCAAGGCGAGGAGATCGAGGCCGATCGCGCGATCATCGCCGACACGTCGGCGCCCGCGCTGTACCTGCGATTGCTCGATCCGGACCTCGTGCCGACGCCGCTCGCGGAGTCGATGCGAAACTTCAAGCACGGCTTCGGCACGTTCAAGATGGACTGGGCGCTCTCGGGCCCGGTGCCCTGGTCGTGCGAGGACGCGGCGCGCTCGGCCGTCGTGCACACGGGCGACAGCCTCGACGATCTCGCGCGCTTCACGGCCGAGGTGCGCCGCGGCGAGCTGCCCGAGGATCCGTACCTCGTCATCGGCCAGCAAACGCTCGCGGATCCGACACGCGCGCCCGCCGGCAAACACACGCTTTGGGCCTACTCGCGCGTTCCTCCCACGGTGCCCGGCGGCTGGGAGGCGGTTAAACAATCGTTCGCCGATCGAATCGAGACGCGCATCGAGGAGCTCGCGCCGGGCTTCAAGAAGCGCGTTCTCGCGCGCGTGATCGTCACGCCGCCGGACCTCGAAGCGATGGACGAAAACCTCCTCGGCGGCGATCTCGGCGGCGGCTCGGCGCAGATCCAGCACCAGCTCTTCTTCCGCCCCGTGTTCCCGTACTTCCGTTATCGAACGCCGATCCGCGCGCTCTACCTCGGCTCCTCGTACACGCACCCGGGCGCCGGCGTGCACGGCGCCTGCGGCAGGAATGCGGCAGAGGCGGCGCTGCGGGACGAGGGGTAAACCCTCAACATGGGGCCGCCGCGCCGGGGCTCTGCCCCGGGCCCCGCGGGGGCTGTTCGCCCCTCGACCCGAACCAGGGCAAGCCCTGGACTCGGGTTGGAAGAACCGCGCGATGCGCGGTTCTTCCACGAGCCGGTGGGACGGCGTTGCCGCTTGAAGCGTCAGCGCCGCTGTCTTGATTGGCAAGGTCGTCGCTGGTCTTGCCTCGGCCTGTTCGCTGAACTGCGCATCGCGCAGTTCAGCGACCCCGGGTCCAGCGCTTGCGCTGGTCCAGGTCCAGGGGCGGATAGCCCCTGGTCGGGTCCGGGGTGAAACCCCGGCGCAGCGGCTCCCTACCGGCGCTTCCAATACTCGACGAGCGAAGGGAGCACCGTCGACGACATCTGCGCGAGGTGCGCGATGTGGTCGTCCTCCTTGAACCCGCGATACCCCGCGATACGCAGTTCGCCGCGCCGCGCCTCGCTGCGTTGCTCGAGCCAGCGCTCGGTCGACATGACGGCGCGCCCCAGGGGAAAACTCGGGCGATCGGGCCAGCCGATCGTGCGGGATCGTTCGATGCCGATCACGCGGAGGATCGCGTCCGAGGTCTCGGTCGTGGTCGCATAACGGAACTCGCCGATCTCCGAGTGCGTCATCACGAAAAGCTTCTCGCCGGCTGCGGCTTTCTCGGCGAAACGCACGAACGGCGCGATACGCTCCATGTCGACCTCGCGGCTGCCCTTGTCCACGAAGTTCGAGTGGAGCGCGTCGCAAAGCAGCACCGCCGACACCCGCGAAAACGCCTCGTCCCGCGCGAGGATACGCCCGATCGCCCCGTAGCCGGCGCTCCACGCCGCGAGCGCGAGCCGCCCGAGTCGCGCCCCGCGGAGCCCACGCGCGGCCGCCGTCTCGACGACCCGCGCCACATCGAAATCGAGCATCGCGGGCGCCGCATACCGCGTGTCGTACGCGCCCGAGCCCACGCCGACGTTCACCACGAGCACGAGCGCGGAGAGCCCCGCCGCGGCCACGCTCTCCGCGACGAGCTCGGCGTTGCCGTGGAAATGAATCAGCAGATCGAACGTGCCATCGGCCGACGCGAACGACGACGGGACGAAAAGCGCGCCCGCGGAGACGAGCGTGTAGCCTTCGCGCGAGATATTGCGATCCGCTCGCTCTTGCGGCTCCCGAGCCGCCTCCGGCGCGGCGTTGGGCGGCTCCGGGGGCCGGGCCGAGGGGAGCGCGGGGAGATGCGCCGCGGCCGTGATCGCAGGCGCGCTGAAATCGCGGAGGACCACGAACGACATCGCCCCGATGGAGAGCGCGCCCAACGCGGCGAGTGCAAAACGGCCGACGATCGTCTCAGCTCGCTTGTTCAGCTGTCGGCGCTTCACGCAGGGATCGAATGTACTCCGCCGGCGACTTCACGCAGACCAGGATCGCCGTGATGTTGTCGTGCCCGCCCTTCTCGTTGGCGCGGGCGATCAGCTTGTCGATGGCCTCTTGCGGATGCTTGGTTTCGACCAGGATCTGCCGCAGTTCCTCGTCGGGCACCATCTTCGAAAGCCCATCCGAGCAGAGCAGGTAGGCATCGTCGGGGCGCGGGCGCCCGATGATGAGATCGATCTCCACGGACGGCTGCGTGCCCACCGCGCGGTTCAGGCGATGTGCAAAAGCGGGGCCGGTGAAGCCGAGCGCGGCCATCGTGTGATCCGTGGTGATCTGCTCGAGTTTCCCCTCACGCAGCCGATAGCAGCGGCTGTCACCCACGTGCCCAAGGTAGAGGCGTTGCTTGTTCAGTGAGAAGCGCGCGGCCACCACCGTCGTGCCCATGCCCTTCAGCATCGGGTCCCCGGCGGCCTTCTCGAAAACGGCCTTGTTCGCCATCTGGATGCTGCGCGCGAGCTCCTGGCCCCGGCGCGGCACGTTCTCGTAGGCCGGGCCCTCGAATTTCTGCGTCTTGAACGCCTTCTCGATCACCTCGACCGTGAGTGCGCTCGCGATCTCGCCGCCCGCATACCCGCCCATGCCGTCGGCCACCACGAACAGGCCGTGCTCGTCGACGACGACGTAACTGTCCTCGTTGTTCTTGCGCTTCTGCCCCTTGTCCGTCTGCCCCGCGGCGCTCACGAGGATGAACGGCGAGGCGCGCGTCGGTTCGTCCGCGGCCGCGTCGTCGTCCACGACGATGGCCTTCGCCGGCGCGTCCGGGTGCTCCTCGACCTCGCGCTCGTCGTCGTTCGAGAGGTCCGAGAGGCGCGGCATTTTCGGGCTCAACGTGATGACCGTGAGCTCGCTGTCGTCCTCGTCCTCGTTCGGCTCGGCGATCTTCGGCAGGAGTCTGTCCGACGACGTACGCTCGGGCGCGGGCCTGCTCGAACGCTCGGGCGCGGGCTTGCTCGAACGCTCCGGCGCGGGCTTGCTCGTTCGCTCCGGCGCGGGCTTGCTCGCACGTGTACTCGCGGGGACTTCGGGCGCGTCGTCCGCCTTGCCCCCTTCCCCTTTGCGTTCTCCTTTGCCGCCCGAAGGCAGGGCTTTCGGCCGCGCGAGCTGGAAACCGGCGGCTCCGACGAGGACGACACCGAGGGCGAGTGCGATCGCGGTCCAAAGCTGCATGGGCGGAGATCCCCGGGCGGCGCGCGACGTACGGAACGCCCCCTCGGTTTTTCTACTACGAACCGTCCGCCGCTTGTGGAAAAACCGGCCCGACCCCGCGATCGCGGCGCTAGTCGCGCATGGCCTCGGCAAGGTGCCGCGCCAGCCGCTTGCCGATCACGTTCGGGATCTGCCGCGACAGGGCGAGCGCGCGTTCGAGGTGACGCGCCGCCTCGCGACGCCTCCCCCGCCGCAATGCGGACAGGCCTCGCGTCTCGACCACCTCGATGCGCTCCTGCCCGATCGAGTACCGCTCCGAGCGAGCCTCGAGCGCCTCCCACGCCTCGTCGCCCGCGTCCTCGGTCGCGAGCTCGATCATCGAGCAAAGCACGTCGTCCGAAGGCACCGTCAGCGGCGCGGACGTCCCGCCGCGGGCCCGCGAGGCGAGCGCGCGCGCGTTCTCGATGTCGCCGCGATAGAGCAGCATCCGCGCCTGGAGCAGGATGCTCGCCAGGCGCGGCTCGCCGCCCACGGGCCGCTCGTCGATGGCGCGCGCCTGGGCCACGTGCGGCTCGGCCGCTTCGAGCTCGGCCATCAGGTAGAGGCATTCGCCCAAGTTGAAGTGGCCGGTCCACTCGATGTAGTCCTGCCCGAGCTCGCGGCCGAGCGAGATGACCCGCTCGAGGTCCGAGATCATCCGCTGCCGATCCCCCTGGAACCCGCGGAGCACGCCGCGCGTGTTGATCGACGCCGCGAGGTGCAGCGCGTCGCCGTGGGCGTCGCACAAGGTCACGGCCCGATCGAGCGCGCGCTCGGCCTCCGCGTGCCGGCCGATGCCCTGCTCCAGGTAGCCCAGCATGAGCAGCGCGATCACCTGCGTCTCGTAGCCCGCCTCGCCGAGCGCCGCCGCCTCGGACGCCGCGCGCGTGAGCGCGTCGAGCGCCTCTTCCTTGAGCGAGAAGCGATAAAGCGAACGCCCGATCCCGAGCAGAATGCGCGCCGAGAGCAGCGGCGTCGCCCGGCCCGCGACGAGCGCCTGCGCCTCCTGCACCTTGTCGCGCGAGGCCCCGTGCTCGCCCATCCAGTCGAGCGCCGTCGCCTCGTCGAGCAGGATCTCGACGATCTCCATCTCATCGCCCGCCGCGCTCGCCGCCGCGCGCGCCTCGGCGAAATCCGCGAGCGCGTCGTGATAGCGGCCCACGCGATATCGCATGAGCCCGCGGCCGCGGTACGCGTTGCCACGCCACATCCCCGTGCTCGCCTGCTGCTCCAGGGCCAGCGTGTAGAAACGTTCGGCATCGACGTACGCGTGCCTCGCCCGCGCCGCCTCGGCGAGCGCCATGTAGGCCGCCTCCGCCACGTCGAAGAGCCCCGCGCAGGCCGCGTGGTATGCGAGCTGCGGCAGCCGTTGCTCCTCGGGCGGCCCCTCCGGCGGCCCCGGCGCGTCGCGGTAGTACTCGGCGCACGTGAGGTGAATCTTGCGGCGGAGCGCCTCGGGCACGCCGCGGGCGATCGCCTCGCGGACGAGCGCGTGCCGGAAGCCGACGCGGCCGTGACGCTGCCGGCGAAGCACGCCCGTGTTGAGCAATCGCTCGATGCCGATCCGCGCGTCGAGCGGGAACTCGCTCGACTCGCCGCTCTGATCGAGGCGGCGCAAGATCCCCCGCAGGATGCCGGAAATCTCCTCCGGCGTGACCTCGGCCCCGACGGTCGCCACGAGCCTCGCGTGCGCCCGTTCCGCCGGCGACAGCGCGTCGATCTCGCGGTGCGCGAGCCACTCGATGAGCGGCAGATCGGGCACCCGATCGAGCTCGTCCGTCGCCACGTAAAACCCGCGGCCGCCCTCGTGCCGGCGCACGATTCCGGCGCCCTTGAGCCCACGCACGAGCTCGACGAGCAAGAGCGGAATGCCCTGCGTCCGCTCCACGAGCCTGCGCACCGCGAGCTCTGGCACGTTCTCCGCCGGCGCGAGCAGCGCGCGCACCAGCGAGGCCGCGCTCTGCGGATCGAGCGGGCCGAGATCGAAGACGTCCCGGTGCGCGGCGCGCTCGGCCCAGGACGGGTGGTTTTCCCGGAACACGGGCCGGCCGAGAGCGCACACGAAGATCGGCGCCCGCGCCTCCGCGAGCGTCGCGTGCTCCAGGATGCCGAGCGTTGCTTCGTCCGCGAACTGCGCGTCGTCGAGCACCACGCAGAGCGGCGTCCGTTCCGCGCGCCTCCGCAGCGCCTCGCCGCCAGCCACGCGCAGGGTCGCGCCGAGCGCGAAGGGCGCGGCCTCGAGGGCGCGCAGGCCCGGGAAGTCCGTGGTCTCGTCGCCGCGCGGCGGCCCCACCCAGCCGAGCGCGAGCGCGAGCGCCGCCTCCGCCTCGGGGCTACTCGCCGGCCCGAGGCGCTCGCGCAGCGCGGCCTTGCGCCCCTCCACGGGCATCGACGCGGGCAGACCAAGCGCCGCAGAAAGCAAGTCGCGCACGCTGTCGCCGCCGCCGACGATCGGCTCCGGCGCGCGAAGATCCACCGCCGCTCCGAGCGGCACGAGCGTGCGCAGACGCTCGACCAAGAGCCTGCGCAAATGGCTCTTGCCATGCCCCGGATCCCCGACGATCACCGCGACCGACGGCACGCCTTCGCGGACCGACCGCAGCGCCGAGAGCGTGAGCGTCTCCAGCAGATCGTCCCGACCGACGAGCGGCGGCCCCACGTGCCCGAGCCGCGTTGTCGGATCTTCCGCCCCCGAAAGCTCGCTCTCCTCGACGGTCTTCGCCCCGAACAACGAGAGCAGCTCCGAGAGATCGGCCTCCGTCAGCACCGCGCGCGCCGTCGGCGAGAGCAGGATCGGCGCGGTCGACGCCGGCAGCGGCGCTTGCCCGATCCGCGCGAGGTGCGGCGAAAGCAGCCGCTTCGACCCGTCGGGCCGCGTCGTCACGGACACGTTCGCGAGATCGATCCACACCCGCTCGCAGATCCCGCGCGCGACGAGATCCTGCGCGGCGCGAATCGCCAGGCGCACCGGGTTCTCGTCCGCCTCGTGCCCGAACGCCACCACGTACCGGCCGCTCGAGGCGCGCATCACGTGCCCGCCGATCGGCTCGATGCGTCCCTGCAGTGCGATCGGATCGAGCTGCGACGTGAAGTGCAGCAAGGCCACCGTGCGCCGCTCGGACGCCGACGCATCGGACGACCTCGTTCGAGCATCGGCCGACACGCCCCGATCCGGGGGCTGGGTTTTTCCCACCCCGTTCGTCGCGGGATCCCCGGCGACATCCGGGATTCTCTGCACCTCGGCCTCCGTCCCGAGAGCGATCGCCGCGAGCGCCTCGTCGAGCGCCGTCGCGTTCGTGTATCGCGCGGCCGGATCCTTCTCCAGGCACCGAAGCACGATGTCTTCCAGCGCCGCCGGGACCGGCGTCCCGGCCGCACGTTCGAGCCGCGCGGGCCTGCGGGAGAGATGCCCCTCTCGCACCGCCGCCGGTGGCCCCCAGAACGGCGGATGCCCGGCGAGCATCTCGTACAGGATCACGCCCACCGCGTACACGTCGGCGCGCGCATCGAGCTCCGCGCGACCCTCGCATTGCTCGGGCGCCATGTACTCGATCGTGCCGACCATCGCGCCCTCCTCGGGCGGGGTCACGCGCGCCGGCATCACGCCTTCGCGCCGCGCGAGCCCCAGGTCGAGCACCGTCGCGCGGCCCGGCGGCTCCGTCACGAGGACGTTTTCCGGCTTGATGTCGCGGTGAACCAGCCCCTCGTCGTGCACGGCGCGCAGCGATCCGAGCAAGGCGCGGGTGATCGCGCAGGCCTCGGCCGGGGGCAGAGGCCCGCCGTGGGCGACGAGGATCTCCGCGAGCGTCCTCGCCTCGATGAGCTCCATCACGATGTAGGGTGAACCCGCGGCGAGCACGCCTGCGTCGAGCACCTCGGGCACGTGCGGCGGGCCCACGAGGCGCAGCGCCACGAGCTCGTGCGCGAGCCGTTGCGCGGCGCCGGCCCGATCGTCCCGGGCCAGCTTGATGGCCACGCGGCGCCCGGCGTTTGGCAGCGGCGCTGTCGACACGGCCGCGTACACCATGCCAAACCCGCCCCGGCCGAGCATTCGTTCGGTGCGGTAGCCGCGGAACTCGGGCAGCGGCGCCTCGGGCTCGGATACGAGCTCGGGCGCCGTGTCCCCTTCGAGTGGACGACCATGCTCCGGACACCCGGAGGCCCCCACCCGCCTCCCGCACGAAGCACAACGCGATACTTTCCGTCCTTGACGGATGGTTGCGTCGTGCTCCGGCGGCGGCAGTGGTGCGATCATCTTTACGGCAGGAAAACGGTGATCACATACTCCGTTTTCCCTCCGGAAGGAACCCCAGATTGGGGTGCGGTGCAGCCTGCATGGTACAGGCCTTCGCCGAGCGCTTCGCATTGGCTCGCGCAAGGTCCCATGATCTCCATGATACCGCAGTCCTCGTCGCCCGCGCCCGCGAGACCTGCCGCGCAATCACGCGACTTGTTCCGGGCCTGCTCGACGTTCGCCGGGTTGTAACAGGTACGCAGATAGGGCTCGGGCAAGAAGACGTTTCCCCAGAACGCCCCCTCCTCGTAGGGGAATCCCTTGATCTCGGCGTCATGCACCTCCGCAAGCACATCGGCGGAGCCATGCATCGAGATCTCCACGGCCCTGCCGTAACGATTCGTGCGCGCGCCGAGGCACGCCGACACCCACTGCTGGCCCACCTCGTCGAGCGGCGCTTGCTCCCACGATGGGGCAAGCCCTGCGATGCCCTGGTACACTTCTCTGTGGACATCGCCGTGCAGGTCCGTCCAGGAGTACGAGAGCTCCTGGTCCGGTCCGAGGGCGCAGCCCACGGCATAACGGAGGAACATCCGCGCGAGCCTCCCCTGCTCCGAGGAGTCCTCGATAGCCGCGCGCGCCTCCGGCACCATCGCGTCCACCGAAAGAGGCGCCTTGGCGAACTCCCCACCCGCCGTCAGCGCCTCGGGAACGAGCGCGTTCAGAATGTTGATGCCGAGGGCCCCCTCGCCCACGACCTCGGTGCTGTCCTCCTCGTCGAGATCCGGCCCCCCCACGCAACCGATGACCGGCATGACCGCTACGAGCACGAACGGAAAAAACGCGACCATTGATTTCCGAGACATGTACCCCCCCCGTCTCAGAGATTCCCCTCACGATAGCGCGAAACACGGAGCCGGCACAGGACACGACGAACTTGGAGTACGGGCGTCCTGCGAACGGGTGACCCTCGACGAGTGCATCGGGAATTGCCCTGATGCCGCGCTAGGGTCGGGGGGATCGGGAGCGGCCCCATCAGGCCCGTGCGTACCCTGATTCCATCGCGCGTCGCGGCGATCATTGGGCTTCGCGACAAGCACGGATACCGCGGAAATCGGTTGCCGACGCGGCGCATTTCGGGTCATACCCGTGGCGTAGGATCGCGATCGCACCGGGGGAGGGCATGATGGGTCGATCTGGGCTTCTTGGCGGAGGCGGGATGGGCGGCGGCGAGGATCACGACGTCCCCCTTGCTGTCGGGACGTCCGTTGGTGGTTACGTCATTGACCGGCTCGTCGCGCGCGGCGGGTGTGGCTCGGTGTACCGCGCGCATCCCGCGGGCCGCGCGGAGCCTGTGGCGATCAAGGTCCTGCATCCGACGCTCGCGCCGCTGCCGAAGATGATCGAACGGTTTGTCCGGGAGGTCGAGCTCCTCCGGCGCATCCGCCACCCGAACATCGTCGAGATCAAGGAAGTCGGCGCGCTCTCCTGCGGAACGCCGTTTTTCGTGATGGAGTATCTCCCCGGCGTCACGCTCGACGTCTTGCTCTCGATGCGTGGTCGCCTCGGCCCGGAGGAGGCGCTCGAGATCCTCGAGCCCGTGTGTGCGGCGCTTGGCGCGGCGCACGCGGCGGGCATCGTCCATCGCGACGTGAAGGCGAGCAACGTGATGGCGACGGGCGGGCTCGGCGGCGTGAAGCTCCTCGATTTCGGCATCGCGAAGCTCGTCGATCCGGGCACGTCGAGCGCGGGCCTGACCTCGGTGAACCGGCAGATCGGCACGCTCACGATCATGGCGCCCGAGCAGCTCCTCTGCGCGCCGGTCGACGCGCGCACCGACGTCTACGCGCTCGGCGCGCTCCTCTATCGCCTGCTCACGGGCCGTTTGCCGTTCGAGTCCTCGTTCCCCGGCGAGCTTGTGCGCAAGCACCTGGAGGAGCCTGCGCCGCGCCCGAGCGAGCGCGTCCCCGTCTCGCGCGAGATCGACGCGGTGGTCTTGAAGTGCCTGGAAAAACGGCCCGAGCGCCGTTACGAGTCGGTGCACGCGCTCGTGCGGGCGCTGCGCCACGCGACCTCGGCGGGCACGTTGCGCTCGTCCTCGCACCAGCTCCCGCGCTTCGCGGTGGGCATCTTCATCGAGATCCGGCTGCGCGCCGACGCCGAGGACGCGCCGGATCTTTTCGCGGCCGAGATCGAGCGGATCCTGGCGAGCGCCGAGGATCGGATGCGGAGCGCGGGCTACACGTTGTGTACGAGCACGAGCGCGGAGGTGCTCGGCCTCCGGCTGCTGCCGCGGGATCCTGTGAGCTGGCAGGACGAGCGGCAGGTGGCGCTCGATTTCGCGCTCGACCTGCACACGGCGCTCGCGTCGCGTTCTGGATCGGATCCACGCGTGCACGTGAACGTCTCGGCGCACGCGGGCGAGGTGGTGGTGCGCGAGCGAATCGACGCGGATCCGGAGATTGTCGGCGGCCCGCTCGCGCGCACGGGCGATTGGGCGTCGTCGGAGGAAACGCCCAATCTCTGCGCGACGTGGGAGCTACTCGACGGCCTCGGCGGCTTCGAGGCGGCGCCCGGCCCGGATCCGCTCGTTCTCGTGAGCCGCAGCGCGGCCTGAAAAAGCAATCCGAGGGGCGCCCTGCCCCTCGTTGATTCGATTTTCCGACATTTCATTCCCGCCTATCGCGACCATCGAGCGCCGACTTGGCGCAATGGCCGCGCACATTATTTCATTCAACTACAATTTATTTTCGCGACAAACCAATAAATATCACAAGCAACACGAACCAAAGTTTTACAAGAAACACGTTTTACTAGACAATCTAATTTATAGATTATTGATCATAATACACAACAACGCAACGCGTCAAAATCCAGGTGGGTTCATGACGCAAAAACCGACAAAAATGGCCCGAAAACACCCGGAAGACCGGAAAAAGCTCCGGAGGACCCCCGAGCGCCCCGCGCAGGCCCCTCGCCGATAAGGAAAAACGGCCCCAAAGTACTGGTAGCAAGATGTTTGGGTGACAACAATCAACAAATTCCACTACGGGCAAAAATCCACAGCACCAGACCGTGGCCCAAACTTCAGTTTATCTGGACAAACATGCCCGAAAGGACTGGTAGCAACATGTTTCAAACCAAACACAACATGAACAAAGAAACATTCACAACATTCGTATAGGTACGTGGTTTACCCATCAGTTCATCAAGACAAACCAACCCACGCCCCCCCCGCCGTCGTTGCCGGACGCGAGGGCCGGGGGATACGATGGGCGCCGGTCGACACCCCCCGGGAGCCCCCTACATGGCCGGACTCGGCTGGCTGCACCTCACGGACCTGCACGTCCGAACCCACGGCACGCTGTGGCAAAGGCCCCGCTTCCGCGAGGAGATCGAGCGGGACCTTGCGCAGCTCCACGCCCGCGCAGGCTCCCTCGACCTCATCCTCGTCACCGGCGACCTCGCGACGAGTGGCACGGAGAGCGAGTACGACCTCGTCACGGAGGGGCTCGCCTCGCTTCAAGACTTTCTCGCCCGGCTCGGCGCACGCCCTGCCCTGCTCGCGGTGCCCGGCAACCACGACCTCGTCCGCATCGCCAGGGGCGCCGCCCCGGAGCCGGAAAGCTGGGAAGGAGCGACACGCGAGGCGTTCTTCGACGACGCCGATCACCCGATGCGGCACGCGGTGGAGGCTGCATTCGCCCCGTTCAAGCAATGGATGAAGGCCTTCCACCACGAGCGCCCCGGCGACATCGAACTCCACCTCCGCCCGGGTCTTCTTCCCGGCGATTTTGCGGCCACGGTCACGAAAGACGGCCACCGTTACGGAATCGCCGGCCTCAACACCGCCTTCCTCGAGCTCTCCGCGTCGAGCGCCTATGGGCGTCTCGACATCGATCCGCGTCAGATCGAGGCGGCAGCGGGCGACCTTCCTGCCTGGTCCGAGCGCCACGACGCTTGTATCTTGCTCACGCACCACCCGCCTTCCGGACTCTCGCCCCGTGCTCGCGACCGGCTGGCACGGATGGCCCCGCCTGGCCGCTTTGCCGTCCACTTGGCTGGGAGCAGCCGCGGAAAAGCCCCCATTTTGTTGGACGAGCCCCATGCGCCGCTTTGCACGGCCCCTTTCTTCGGCGGCTGGATCACGCCCGATTCCATGGATGGATACGTGGTCGGTCGGCTCACGTTCGCAGACGCATTCGGCGAGGGGGTTCTCTCGTTATGGCCTCGAACCCTGGCCTCCTCGCCGCAAAACGAGGCCATGCTCGTCCCCGTCCCCACGCTGCTTCCCCTCGGCGTGGACGAATCGCTCCGACGGACGTTCGTCCACGGGCGCACAGCCCTTCCCGCAAAGGCCGACGATTTCGCGGAAGACGAAGCCCTCGAATTGCCGATCGCCGCAGAATTCGCCCCGCAGGCCGCAGCAAAACCCGTCCTATCGCCCGCGCCCGAGCCGCTCGAATCGAAGAAGGAGGCCGCTCCCCCGCCGCCCCCTCGCCCGCCGCCCATCGCCCCCTCCGTCGCCGCATTCGCTCCCTCCCCCGTCCCCGCGCGCGCCCCCGGAGCCACGCGCGGCCTCGCTCTCGGTCCCGCTTCCGCGCACGCCTCCGCCTCCGCTTCCGCACGCGCTCCCGCGCCCGCATCCGCTCCCGCTTCCGCGGATGTCCCCTCCGAATTCACCCTCCTGCGCTCCTTGCCCATCGACCGCGGCCCGCTCGCCCGCGTCCGGTTCTCGCCCCTCGGCGACACGCTCGCCGCCATTTCATTCTGGGGCAAGATCCACGTCTGGGACGCGGACACGCAATCGAATCGCTGGCTCGCGCGCGCCGGCTCCGACGCGATGGACCTCTGCTACGCCCCCGACGGGCGTCGCATGGCCACGCGTGCCGGGACGAACCTTTCCATCTGGGATGCCTCGAACGGCGAATGCCTCCGCACGCTGCACGAGATCTCCGGCACGAGCCTCGCCTGGTCGCCCGAGAACGTCCTCGCCGCGGGCATGCCCGACGGCAAGATTCTTTTCCTCGATGCCGACGGGCTCCTCCCCATCGGCTACCTCGATCACGGCTTTTGCCCCGATGGAATCCTCGCCCTCGCCTTCTCGCCCGACGGCGAGTTCCTCCTCTCCGGCGGCAAGGGCGATGGATTCGTCGCCATTTCCACGATCCCGGCGGGCACCTTGCCGCAAAATGGCTTCACCCGCGCCGCCCATTTCCACCGCGGCTCCGTCCTCGATTTCGCGTTCCGGCCCCGCACGCCCCACGTCGCCTCCGCCGCCGACGACGGCACCATCGCGGTCTGGAGCCTCCAGGATGGCGCCTTCCTCGCCAAGCTCGAAGGCCATTCCGCTGCCGTCACGAGCCTCTCCTTCTCGCACGACGGCCGCCTCCTCGCCTCCCGCTCCCGCGACGGCCTCGTCCTGCTCTGGCGCACGGATACCTGGGAGCCGGTCGCGCGATTGCGATCCGCCACGAATTACCTCGCAGGCGCCATCTTCTCCCCCACCGAGCCCACGCTCACCATTCCCTCGCCGACCGGCGCCCTCGCCCTCTTCAACGTCGATATCGACGCGCTCCGTGGCCGCGCCCCCTCCTCCACCACGCTCCACACCACCACGGCCAAGGTCGTCCTCCTCGGCGAGGGCCGCGCCGGAAAAAGCTGCCTCGCCCTCCGCCTCGCCGAGGATCGTTACGAGGAGCAACCTTCCACGCATGGAATGCGCTTCTGGCCCATTCGCGACGCGCGCCTCCCGCGCGACATGCCTGTCCCGAAAAACCATCGCCGCGAGCTCGTCGTCTGGGATCTCGGCGGCCAGGACGAATACCGCCTCGTCCATCCCCTCTTCTTGCGGGACACCTCCCTCGCCTTGCTCGTCTTCGAGCCCGGCCGCGGCAAGGCCGCCGAGAATGAAATCGCCTCGTGGAACGATCACCTCGGCGACGGAGGCGAGCACGACGACGCGCCTCGCCGATTGCTCGTCGGTACAAAACTCGACGACGCCGAGCGCGCCCCCGAGGATCGCTCCGGGAGCGAGCGCCTCCGCACCCACGTCGGCGCCCTCGCGTACGTGCCCACGAGCGCCCGCACGGGCCGCGGCATCTCCGAATTGAAGAGCACGATCCTTGGCGCCATCGATTGGTCCTCGCTCGGCCCGACGAGCCGCCCCGTCCTCTTCGAGCGCATTCGCGCGCATGTCGAGCGCGCCCGCAAGGCCGGCCGCGCCGTGCTCACGCTGCTCGAGCTCGAGGCCAGCGTGGCCCAGGACGAGACCGACGCCGAGCTTGCGGTCGCGATCCCCGCCGTCGCCTCGCAGCTTGCCCGCCAGGGCCTCGTCGCGGACATACGTTTGTCCGATGGAACCCGCGCCCTCGTCCTCGAAGTCGAGCAGATCGCCCGGTATGCCGGCTCCTTGATCCTGCTCGCCCGCGACAACCCCCACGGCGTCCCCGCGCTCGACATCGCCACGCTGCTCGGCCCCGCCGCGCGATTCCCGCGCATCCCGCCCGGCGAGCGATTACGCAAGGATCAGGAGCTCGGCGTCCTCGATGGCGTCATCGCGCTCCTGCTCGAACAAGGCACGTGTTTCCTCCACGAGGGATTGCTCGTTTTCCCCGCCCTCTTCCCGGCCCCCGCGCCCGCCGCCGATCCGGCCGATCCCGTCGCCGCCGCTTTGCCGGCCGCCATTCGGTACGAAATGAGCCGCCCCGCCTCGGAGGTGTATGCCTCCGCCGTCACGGCCCTCGCCCTCGGCCGGCGCTTCGGCCCCGCGCGCCTCGGCCCCGGCCGCGCCGATTTTGGCCTCCCGGGCGAAGGTCTGTCGCGGCTATCCATGACCCGAGCCCCGGGCGGAAAGGCGCGCGGGGGCCTCGAAGTCGCCTTTTCGCCGGACACGCCCGACGAGGTCCGGCGGCTTTTCGCGGGGTTTCTGGAGGATCACCTCAAGCAGCGCGGCGTCCATTTCGTCGAGCGCGCCTCCGTGCGCTGCGCGTGCGGGTACGTCTTGCCCGAGGACACCGTCAAGAGCCGCCTCGTCGGCGGCCATTCCGACATCGGCTGCCCCGAATGTGACGCCCGCACCCCGCTCGTCCCACGGGTCGAAGGGAAAGACGCGCTCGCCGCCCCGATCTTCGCCTTGCGGCGCGAGGCCGAGCGCCGGCGCGAGGAGAGCGTCGAGGCCGCGCGGATGGCCATGGCCGTCGCGCGCGTCACCTCGGACAAACCCCCCGCGCCCATTCGAATCCTCCACCTCAGCGACCTGCACCTCCACGAGGGCGACGACCCCGAGACCCTGCTCCAGCCCTTGCTCACGGACTTGCGCGACCGCGTGGAGGGGCTCGCCCTGGAAAAGCTCGATTTCGTGGTCGTCTCCGGCGACCTCTCGAACCGCGCGAGCCCCGGCGAGCTCGAGGCCGCGCGCCATTTCCTCTCGCGCCTTGCCGAGGCGATGAACCTCACCGCCGAGCGCTGCATCGTCGTGCCCGGCAACCACGATCTCGACTGGGACACCGAGGTCTACGATTTCAAGAAGCGGCGCGCCGTCGACCCGAAGCGCCTCGCGCCCGGCAGCTTCGTCGAGCAGGAGAGCGGCTACCTCGTGCGCGACGAAACGCGATATCCCGATCGATTCCGCAATTTTTCCCGCCACCTCTACCACCCGCTTTGCCTGCGCGAGTATCCGCTCACACCTGAGGAGCAAGGGATCGCCCTGCTCTTCCCGGCCGAGCGGGTCCAGTTCGTCGCGCTGAACTCGGCCTTCGAGATCGACGAATACCACCGCGGCCGCTCGGCCATTCACCCGGGCGCGCTCTCCCGTGCCCTCGCCGAGGCCGAGCGGCAGATCGAGGAGGCGCAGCGGCGCGGGGACCTCGACGCGAACGCCGCCGTCCTGCGGCTCGCCGTCTTCCACCACCCGGTGACGGGCAATGAAAAGATGACGGACGACGCTTTCCTTGAACGATTGCGCCGCGCTGACGTCCGGGCCGTCCTGCATGGGCACGTCCACGAGGACCGCGCCGATCTCGTAGGATACCTGCATCCCGCGCGGCGGATCCACGTCGTCGGCGCGGGCAGCTTCGGGGCGCCCGCTGACCATCGCCCCGCGTCCGTGCCGCGTCTCTACAACCTGATCACGATTCCGCGGGATCTCGGGCGAATGCGCGTCGACACGCGCTCGCTGCGCAAGGACGAGGGCATCTGGGAGCCCTGGTGCACGTGGCCGGGCGACAAACCTGGCGAGCGCCGCGCCCATTACGAGGTGCGGTGGGGCTGATCAGAGCTCGTCCGCGCCGATGTCGACCGGACCGTTTTTCCTGTTCTCCCCGTCGATGTCCATCGCGCCCACGTCGACCGCGCCGCTCCCCTTGTCTTTCGCGGGAGAGTCGGGCGAGAGGTGCAGATCACCGTTCAGCGGATTCACGAGCTTCGGGTCTACAGTGAGCGAATTCGCGCCGCCCGAAGCGCCGTCGAGGCCCCCGTTGAAGTAGATGTTGAAATCGAACACGTTCCCCGTGTTGCCGCTGCCCGCGATGACGACCGCGCTCGTGCCCATCGTCGCGACCACGATGTTGTTCTGAACCACGTTGCCCTCGTTGCGGTTCTGCAAGAGGATCGCCGCGTCCGCCCAGCCGTCGCGCGAGCAATTGAACAGCGTGTTGTTGACGATCACGTTGTTCTTCGCGGCCCCGCCCCCACCGCCGTTCCCGCTGCTGTACCCGCCGGTCACGATGCAGGTGACGTCGTTGTCGTGCAGAAAATTGTTCCGCACCACGATGGCGCGTGTCGACTTGCCGAACCACTCGCTCGCGAGCTCCACGCCGAGATCACAATCGTGGGCGGTGTTCCGCTCGATCATGAGATCCGCCCCGCCGTCCACGTAGAAGCAGCCCGCGGCCTTCTCGTTGCCATAGGCGGGATTGCCGGCGCTCGTGACGTCGTGCGCCAGGTTGCCCACGATGAGGCCTTTGCGGACGCGGTTCACGTCGGGCGCGTCGATCACGTCGTCCTGAGAGCAGGAGCCGCAGACATCGCCCTCGAACCCGATGAAATCGAACGCGATGTTGTTCACGTGGTGGACGTGGTTGTCGCGCACCTCGAAATCACGCACGTTCCCGTTCACCACGAGCGCCTCGCTCCAGCCGAGGACGAGATCGTGGAGCTCGTTGCCGAGGATCGAGATTCGCTCGGCCGGCGTGGTCTCCGTCCCGTACACCGCGATGCCGTGCGCGCCCGTGCCGTCGCCTCCGTTCTCGGCCAGGATGTCGTGAATGACGTTGTCGCGAATCACGATATCGTGCGCGGCGCCGCGGACCCAGACGCCCGCGGGGAAATTGCCATTTACGCCCGTGAGGTTGCGAATCTCGAACCCCTCGACGACGATGTGCGCCTGATCGACGATGTTGAACATCCCCACCTCGCCCATACCGATGAGGTTCGTTCCATCGAGGATCGGCCGCGCGCCGCAGGCCGCGCGCACCGTGATCGGCGCCCCGGGCGCGCCCGAGCGCGGGAACGTGATGCGCTCGTCGTACGTGCCCTGGCGGACGACCACGGTGTCCCCCGGCTGGGCGGCCTCCAGGGCGACGGCGATGTGCCGGAACGGCTCGGCCGACGTGCCCGGACCGTCGTCGTTGCCCGTATTCTCGACGAAATAGGTCCCCGCCGCCGGATCACAAGCGCCGCCGCTGCTCCCGCCGCCGCCGCCGCTTCCGCCGCCGCTTCCGCCCCCGCCGCCGCTCCCGCCTCCGCTTCCGCCGCCGCTTCCGCCGCCGCTTCCGCCGCCGCTTCCGCCGCCGCCTCCGCTTCCGCTCGCGCTTCCGCTCACGCCCGTTTCATTCGACGAGCACGCGAGGAGCCCGATCCCGAGGAGCGCCACCAAGAAACCTCGATGCATCACACCGCCCTGCCTTTCCGCATTACGCAGGCCGCAGCATACGCATTTTGTGGACGCGCGTCGCTCCCTCGTGGTTCAGTACATCCCCGTACAACGAGCGCGCGGCGCCACGTCGCGCGCCACGGAGGCATTCATGTCCGAATCCCGTGTGACGAGCCGAGGAGGGTCCGCTTGCGGCCGGGAGCACTTCCCGCTCGCCTCGCCCATGCTCGACGATCCGCGGCCCTTTTATGCCCGCGCGCGCCGCGACGAGCCCGTCTTCTGGAGTGATTCGCTCGGCCTCTGGGTCGTGACCCGGTACGAGGACGTCTGCGCGGTCGCGAAAGACGCTTCGCGGTTCTCGTCGCTCGATTCGATCACGCCCAAGGCCGCCACAGCGCCTCCCCCGCCGGAGCTCCTCGCCGAGCTCATGAAGGGGTATCCGCTCCTCCCGAGCCTCGTCGACAGCGATCCCCCGATCCACACGCGCGGGCGCGCCCTCGTCACGAAGGCCCTCTCGCTCCGCCGTCTCGCCGCATTCGAGCCGATCCTCCGCGACATCGCCGAAAGGCTCGTCGACGATTTCCTCACGAAAGGCCACGTCGAGCTCGTGCACGCCTTCGCGATCGCATTGCCGGGGAACTTCATCGTCGACCTGCTCGGGCTGCCCCGCGAGCACCTCGATCAGGTCGATCGCTGGACCACGAACAGCACCGCAGTCTTCGCCGGACAGGATCCGCTCCCGTCACTCCTCGAGCATGCGAAGGGATTCGTCGCCTTCCAGCATTACCTCGCCGACGCGATCGAGGACCGTCGGAAAAACCCCCGCGACGACGCACTCTCCGATATCGTCACCGGCGCCGCGGCCCTGGATCCGCCGTTCGGCGTGGCCGAGCTCGTCAACATGCTCCTGCAGATTCTCTTCGCCGGCTACGAGACCACAGCCGGCCTCATCGCGGCCGCGGCGCTCGAGCTCGCACGTGATCCAGAGCTCTTCGCCGCGGCACGGAAGGACCCGGGCATCATCCCCTCCATCGTCGAGGAGGTCCTGCGGACGGCCTCCCCCATTCACGCGATGTACCGCACCGCGCTCGAGGACGTGGAGATCGGCGGCGTGCACATCAAAAAAGGCGAGCGCCTGCAGATCGCGTACATCTCGGCGAACCACGACGAAGCGCGCTTCGAGGAACCGCTCCGGTTCGACCTCCGCCGAACGGCGCCGAACCTCGCATTCGGACACGGAATTCATTATTGCATCGGCGCGCCGCTCGCGCGCCTGGAAGGCCGCATCGCGCTGGAGGTCCTGACCCAGCGCCTGCCAGGCCTGCGCCTCGTCCCGGGCCAGAAGCTCACCTATTTCCCGAGCGCCACCGCCCGCCGCCTCGAATCGCTGGAGCTCGCCTGGGACTGAGCATTGGTCTCATCGCGAGGCGTCGCGCCGGGGCGCTGCCCCGGACCCCGCGGGGGCTGTTCGCCCCTCGACCCGAACCAGGGCAAGCCCTGGACCATTTGGGGAAGAACTGCGCGATGCGCAGTTCTTCCCACAGGCCGGTGGCAAGACCAGG
>NZ_JAGTJJ010000028.1 GCF_028435365.1 Polyangium jinanense
ACTGCGCGATGCGCAGTTCATCGAACAGGCCGTGGCAAGACCCACGACGACTTTGCCAGCTGAGACAGCAGCGCTGCCGTACCTCGTAGTGACGTTTTCCCTGTCGACAGCGCGCATCGCGCGCTGTCGCCCCGCGTCCAGGGCTTGCCCTGGTCCGGGTCCAGGGGTGGACAACCCCTGGTCGGGGTCCGGGGTGAAACCCCGGCGCAACGCTGCGGAACACCCTCTCAGAGCTCGCGCGCGATTCGCAAGATCTCCTCGTGCAGCCATTGGTGCGCTGGATCGTGGTCGTACGACGCATGCCACACCATTGAGATCGCGGTCTTGGGGAGCGTGATCGGGACGTCCGCCGTCGAGAGCCCCAGCGTCTCGGCCGCGGCGAGCGCCACGCTCCGGCGCAGCGTCGCCACGGCGTGGAGACGGCGGAGCAAGTAGGGGACGCCCACCGCGTGCGGCGTGCTCAGGGCGATGCGCCGCTTCAACCGCTGCTTCGCCAGCGCGGCGTCGATGCCGTCCTCCAGCGCCGCGCGTGACGAGATGCGGACGTGCGGGAGGTCCGCATAACGCTCCGCCGTCATGGGCGCGGACGGCTCGTGCCCGCGGGGATCGAAGAGGCACAGGTACGTATCGCCCGTGCAGATCACGCGGCGCTTGTGGTGCGTGCGGCCCTCGCTGAAGACGCCGATCGCGAGGTCGAGCTCGGCGGCGTCGAGCATGTCGGGGACCTCGGCCGGCACGAAGGGGCGGATCTCGATCCGGACCTTCGAGCCGAGCGCATCGAGGTGCGCGAGCAGCGGCGGCAGGAGGGCGATCTCCATGTCGTCGTACACGGCGATGCGGAAATGCCGTTCGTCGCGCGCGGGATCGAAGGGTGCGCTCGCCTGCAGCGTCGCCTGGATTCCGGCGAGCGCGTTGTGGACCTGCGCCGACAGCTCCTGCGCGCGTGGTGTGGGTTGCATGCCGCCCTCGGTGCGCACGAAGAGCTCGTCGCCGAAGAGGTCACGCAGGCGCGCGAGGTTGTGGCTCATGGCCGACTGGCTGAGCCCGAGGCGCGCCGCTGCCCGCGTCACGTGGCGCTCCGTCAGGAGAGCATCGAAGGCCACGAGCAGGTTGAGGTCGAGCCTCGCCAGATGCGTGTGATCGATGATCGTCATGCGCCGTATCGGTTGGATTCAGCGCGGCCGTGGACCTACGTCAAGGCCTTCGACGCACGGCGAGGAGATGCTCTCGATGAGGAATGCGACGGAGATGCGGCGCCCGTGGGCCGAGGCGCTCGCGTTTTTGATGGTCTCGATGGCGGCAGGCTGCGGCGAGGCGCGGCCTCCGGCGCCGAGCGTCCCGGTCGTGGCCGCGAAGGCGGAGAACGCCGTCGCCGGGGACGGGCGCTTGCCGCCTGCCAAGCAGGTCCACGTGAAGACGCCGGATGGGCTATCGATTGCGGTGCAGGAATGGGGCAATCCGAAAGGTCCCGAGGTGCTCTTCATTCACGGTCTCTCGCAAAGCCACCTCTCGTGGGCTCCGCAGATCGAGAGCAGCCTCGCGAAGGATTTCCGGCTCGTCACGTACGACCTGCGCGGCCACGGCGTATCGGACAAACCGATCGAGACGAAGTATTACGAGGAGGCCCGACGCTGGGGGGACGAGCTCCGGGCCGTGATCGAGGGAGCGGGGCTCCGGCGGCCGGTCGTCGTGGGATGGTCGCTCGGGGGTGTGGTGATCCTCGATTACCTGCGGGCGTATGGGGACGCGGGGCTGGGCGGCATCGTGTTCGTGGACGCGGTGACGCGCTTCGATCGCGCGCTGCTCGGCGAGATGCCTCCGCTTTGGTCGGAGGACCTGTCGACGAGGCTCGGGGCCATGCGACAATTCCTTCGGGATTGCTTCGTCGTCCCGCCGCCCCCCGCGGAGTTCGAGACGATGCTCATGTACAACGCCATGGTGCCCGTCGAGGTGCAGGGCGCGGTCGGGCGTATCCCGCTCGACGGAGCGGACGAATCGCTGCGCGCGCTGTTGGTCCCGGCGCTCGTGATTCATGGAGCGGAGGATCGCCACGCCAAGGTTGCCATGGCGACACGTACGGCGTCGCTCGTTCGTGGCGCGCGGCTGTCGGTGTACGAGGGCGTGGGGCACGCGCCGTTTTACGAGGCGCGCGAGCGGTTCAATGCGGAGCTGGCTGGGTTCTTGCGGGAGGTGAATGGGGGGCGGGAGGGGGTGGGGAAGAAGTAGGCGGGATCAGCTCTGGGCGGGCGCGGCGCTCGTCGGCTCGGGATCGAATTCCTCGTCGGACTCGCTCGCGCCCTTCCGACTCTTCTCGACGACCGGGAAGATCACGTCCTGCAGCTCGCGATTCCGGGGGAAGGCGGCGCGGACGATACCGATCACCTTGTCGACGGCGTCGTGGTGGGCGTCGCGGAGCGCGAGTTCGACCTTGAAGGCCTCGTCGTGCGCGGTGAGCGCTTCGAGGTGCGCGGCGACGGCGGCTTCCAGGGTCGAGAGGGCGGCCTTCAGCTTGGGCAACCAGGCGGCGCGGTAATCGTCGATCCCCGCGAGTTTTGCGTTTTGCAGCCGCTCGACGAGCTCCTTCAGGGGCTTGACCTGGCGTTTGCCCATGGGGATGACGACGGGGCGCAGGCCTTTCGGAAAGAGACACGCGCAGATACGACCACGCCGGCCGCCGTCCTCGATTTCCGCGGCGCGGAGGGACGAGCGGATCACGCGCTCGGCGCCGAATTCGGCGAACCGGAGCGCGGCGCGGGTCTCGACGACGGGGATACGCAGGGCGCGGCGCTTGTCTTGCTGGGCGCCGAGGGCGTCGTTGACGGTCCGGATATCGTTCGCGGCGGCGGCGGTCTCCGGGAATTGCGAGAGGCCGGCGGCGAGCTCGACGCCATACTCGAAACGGACGGTCGACGAGACGTTGTGGCGGTACTTGCGCATGATGCTCTCCCTGGGCTGGAGGCCCGGTATGTGCGTGTTCGGAAAACCTGCGCGAGCGGGTGCCCGTTGAACGACAGGCGGAAGATTTCATTCGCGGAGAAGCAGGAAGACGACGCCGGCGTGGTCAGCGGGGGTTGATCGGCGTCAGCGGTCGCTGATCGCGATGGACAGCGGCGGTTGATCGGCGTCAGGGGGCGCTGGTCACGATGGTCGGAGGGGGTTGACGCTCGTCAGGGGGCGCTGGTCACGATGATCAGAGGGTGTTGACGCTCGTCAGGGGGCGCGCTGGTCACGATGGCCAGCGGGGGTTGAAGCGCGTCAGGGGGCGCTGGTCACGATGGCCAGCGGGGGTTGACGCTCGTCAGGGGGCGCTGATCAGGATGGACCATGGGGGGCGACGCTCGTCGAGGTGGGTGATTTCGTCTGGCAGAGCGCTCCCGGTGGCTGCGCTCCGCCCCATATGGACATGGAGGGGTGGCGGCGCGGATCGATGCGCGCTCGAAGACGACGGCCCCGAGGAGGAGACCATGAGGAAGCTCTACTCGTATTCGGCGATCCTTGCGCTGGTCGGCATGATGCCGGCGAGCGCGCAGGCACGCGAAATCGTCTTGTCTAACGCAGACAATGGCAAAAGGGTGACCGTGCAGTCGGGGGACGAGGTGATCTTGCGCCTGGAATCCAACGCCTCCACGGGTTACTCGTGGCACATGGTCCTCTCGCCGACCTCCATCATGAAGCTGACCCAGCACCGGTACGTCCCGGGTCGTTGCCCGGGGGGCGCCGTGGGTTGCCCGGGCATCGAGGAATTCCACTTCGTTCCCGCGGTCTCTGCGAGCCACGAACTGGGCGAGTGGCTGCGAATGCTCTATCTGAGGCCGTTCGACCCCGGGGTCGCGGGAGCCACGCTCTGGCAGGTCGATGTCACCCTGAGGCGCTGAAACGAGTCGTCCCCCTCGCGGACTCCCGCTGGGACGGCGCCGCGAGAATCTCGAGCGCGCGCGAAAGGATCGCATCCTCGCCCGGCCCGTCATGCCCGACGAGATCGACACGCTCCGGCGGGAGCCAGCGATGCCGCGGGGTGCCGTCGATGTGGAAGAGCCGCTCGACCGGGATCGCAAAACGAATCCCACTTTGGTTCAGGGTGGACGACGTGATGGCGCCCTTGAGCCCCGCCATGGGCGTGCCGACGACCACGCCCCGGCGCATGGCATCGACCCCGATGGCCATTCCCTCGCCCATGCTCCCCGTCCAGTGATCGACGAGCACGGCGGGCGGTTTTTCGTACGTGAAAGGGCCACGCGGCAGCACATACTGGACCCACACCCGGCTCCGCCCCTGCCAGCCGACGCCCGGCAATTCGTGCTTCTGGTAGGGCAGGGGCTCCCGCACGAAGCGCCCGAGCAGCGCCTCGGCAATGGCCGTGTTGCCGCCGCTCGGGGTGTCGCGCAAGTCCAGCACGAGCGCGCGGCAATCGGCGAGCTCGGCGAGCGCGGCGTCGAACGCAGGGACCAGCGCGTCGTCGCCGAGGGAATTGTGAATCCGGAGATAACCGACGCCGCCCGCGAGCCGGCGATGCTCGAGCGGTCCGTTGCCGGACGGGACCTCGGGGGCGGCGAGGTCGATATCGCGCGGACCCTGGGCGGTCACGATACGAAGCCGGCGTTTTTCGTCGTGGCGTCCCGAAAGGAGGCTACGCAGCGCCCAGGCATGCGCCGTGGGGTCGGCGCTCGACATCCCGAGCCGCTCCGCAATGGCCTGCGCGACGGGGACGCCGCCAATCGCAAGGACCTCCTGGCCCGCCCGCAGGCCCGCCCGCGCCGCGGCGCTGCCCGGCCGGACCTGCGTGACGATCGCGCGCGCGCCATCGAGCTCGGCCCACAGATCCGCGCCGCTCGGCACGAGGCGAAACGAATGCTTCGTATTGGTGCCGAGATGCGCGTGGGCGTCGTGCAGCTCGTCGAGCACGACCTCGAAGAGGGCGACCTGTTCCGCTTTGCTGTGGACACCGTCCGCTCGCGCGGCATACCGGCGGCGCACGGCGTCCCAGTCGATCGACTGCTCCCCGAAGTAGCCGTACTTCTCGCCGATCTCCGCCAATAGCTGGTCGACATCCGCCGCGACGCCACGCGGCGCCGAGGCGCAACCTGAAAGCGTCGTGAGGAGGGCCATGGCGAACGTGGCAGCAAAGACGCGCATGCCGAGGCCAACTAGCCGAGCGTCCGTTCTCGTGCAACCGGGCGCGGGGGAAACCTCGGGGGGAGAGCACGGTTTCGCGGCACAGCCGAGGAAAGCGCTGGTCGATCCCTGGTTCGCCCTCCCTCGTGGCCTTACGCTCCATGTCCGGATCCGGGAGCGGCGCGCGCCGCGTCGAGACTGCATGAAGAAACGCGACCGACCACAGGAATGGTCGCCCGCGGCTCGTGGCACGGTTCCCTTGCTGCAGCTGGTGGCGCCGCCCGCCAAACCCATCCTGCGGCACACGCCCCCAAAACCCGTCGGCGTCGGCGCCGCCATCAAGCATTACGAGCTCATCCGCGAGCTCGGTCGGGGCGGGATGGGGACGGTGTTCCTGGCCCGCGATACGAAGCTCGGCCGCCTGGTCGCCATCAAGCTCCTCCACAGATACACTGGAGAAACGGCCGAGCGCTTTCTGGCCGAGGCGCGGGCCACGGCTCGCTGCAAGCACGAGAATATCGTGGTCATCCACGAGGTGGACGAGTTCTGCGGATATCCGTACATGGTGCTCGAATACATCGAAGGCCGCACGCTGCGCGCCTTCATGGCCGAGCACGAGGGCCCCGGACCGATGTCGCCGATCCAGGCCATCGAGCTCGTGATCCCCGTGGTGCGCGCGCTGGTCCGCGCGCACCAGTTCGGGATCGTGCATCGGGACCTCAAGCCGGAAAACATCCTCCTCGACGACGCGGGGCCGATCAAGGTGCTCGATTTCGGCATTGCGAAGCAGGTCGAAGCCAAGGCCATCTCGACGATCACGGACGCGCACACGCTCACCGAGGGCGATCGAGAGTCCCGAGAAAAGGTGATCCTCGGGACGCCCCCGTACATGTCGCCCGAGCAATTGCTGGGCGGGGACATCGATCCTCGCACGGACATCTGGGCCGTGGGTATCATCCTCTACGAGCTGCTCACGGGGGCGCACCCGCTCGATCCATTCTCGTTTGCGCGGCTCTCGGAGGTCGTGGACCTCGATGTCCCCATGCCCAGCATGGCCGAGAAGCGCCCGGACGTGGGTCCACTCGGCACCATTGTCGACCGCTGCCTGAAGAAGCGCAGGGCCGAGCGCATCGGCTCGGCCAAAGAGCTCCTCGCCGAGCTCGAAGCGCTCTTGCCGGGCCGGAAGGGGCTCTCGCTGGGCGAGGACGAGAGCCCGTTCGCTGGCCTCGCCGCGTTTCAGGAGGCGGATGCGGCGCGTTTTTTCGGCCGCGATCGCGAGATCGCCGCCGTGACGAGGTGGCTGCGCAACCAGCCGTTGCTCGGCGTGGCCGGCCCCTCCGGGGCGGGCAAATCGTCCTTCGTGCGGGCGGGCGTGATCCCTGCATTGAAGCGCTCGGGCGACGGCTGGGAAGCATTCATCGTGCGCCCGGGTCGCGAGCCATTGTCCTCGCTCGTGGATGTGCTCGTGCAGGTGGCCGAGACGGCGGGCTCGGCCGAGAACATCGATCACGACGGGCTCGTCGCCACCTTGCGCGCGCAGCCGGGGTATCTGGGCGCTCGGTTGCGCGCGCGCTGTCGGCGTGGGGGACCCAGGCACCGGATCCTGCTTTTCGTCGATCAATTCGAGGAGCTCTATACGCTCGGCGTCGACCCCGAGGTGCGGGCCGTGTTCGTCGCCTGTCTTTCGGGCGCGGCCGACGACGCCTCGTCACCTCTGCGCGTCCTGCTCGCCATTCGCTCGGATTTCCTCGATCGCATGGCCGACGAGCGCCATTTCATGGTCGACGTGACCCGCGGGCTCTGGTTTTTGCCACCCATGGAGCGCGAGGGGTTGCGCGAAGCGTTGACCCGGCCCATCGAGGCCTCCGGTCATCGATTCCAGACCGAGGAAATGGTCGAGCATGTGCTCCACACGCTGGAGAGCACGCGGAGCCCCTTGCCGCTCTTGCAATTCACGGCCGCGAAGCTCTGGGAGGCGCGGGATCGCGAGCGCCGGGTCTTGACGCAGGAGGGATACGAAAAGATCGGCGGCGTCGCCGGCGCCTTGTCCGCCCACGCGGATGCCGTGCTCGCGGCCATGTCATTGCACGAGCAGCGGCTTGCGCGCGCTGTCTTGCTCCGCCTGGTGACGCCCGAGCGCACGCGCGCCGTGGTGAGCCTGGACGAGCTCTGCGAGCTTGCCCAGGACGGCGAGGGGAGCGCCCGCGAAGCAATCGCGCGCGTGGTTCAGCACCTGGCCGGCGCGCGGCTCTTGCTCATCGAGACAGGGGGCGAGCGCCAGGGAACCACTGTAGAGCTGGTCCACGAATCCTTGATCGACCGATGGGCGAAGCTCGGGCAATGGCTCGCCGAGAGCGAGCACGACGCGGAATTTTTGGCCCGATTACGCACCGCTGCACAGCAATGGGAGGCGAGTGGCCAAGCTGAAGGCCTGCTCTGGCGGGATCGCGCAGCCGAGGACGCCCGGCAATGGCGCGAGCGCCGTCGTGCCGAAGGGGGCAACAATTGGAATGATGGGCTCGGTAAGCGCGAAGTTCGCTTTCTCTTGGCTGTCGTGGCCTTCGCCGAGCGCGCACGGCGGCTGCGCCTGCGGATCGCCATAGGCGTCATCACCACGCTCAGCGCGGTCGCGCTCATGGTGTCGTATCTGGCGGTCCGCGCCGACCAGGAAGCGGCTCGTGCGCAAGCCGAAGCCCGAGATGCGCGCAACGCCACCCGCATGGCCACGGCTCGTGAGCTGCAAGCCGACCCTACGACCGTGCTCACGATTTTGCGCGAAATCGAGCCGCCAGGCGTGCCGCGAGGGTGGTCCATGCTCGCGCGCTCGGCCTTGCACAGCGGGGTCGCTCGCGCGGTGCTGACCCATCCGGATTGGGTCACGTGTGCGAGCTATAGCCCCGACGGCAAGCGCATCGTTACCGCGTCTTTGGACAAGACGGTGCGGGTGTGGAATGCCGACGGCACCGGCGAGCCTCTCGTGCTTCGTGGTCACGAGGATACGGTCCAATCGGTGGCGTGGAGTCCCGACGGCAGGCGCATTGTCAGCGCGTCCTGGGACAAAACTGCGCGTGTGTGGAATGCAGATGGGACAGGCGAGCCTCTCGTGCTTCGTGGTCACGAGCGCCGGATCTATTCGGCGGCGTGGAGCCCCGACGGCAAACGCATCGTCACCGCGTCCATGGACGGGACGGCGCGCGTGTGGAGCGCCGATGACATGAGGGAGCTTTGGGTGTTCCGTGATCACAAGAAGGGGATCCATTCAGCGGCGTGGAGCCCCGATGGCAAGCGTGTCGTCACCGCATCCCTGGACAATACCGCGCGCGTGTGGAATGCCAATGGCGGGGGTGAGCCCGTGGTGCTTCATGGTCATGCGTCCTGGGTCCATTCGGCGGCGTGGAGCCCCGATGGCAAGCGCATCGTCACCGCGTCACAGGACAAGACCGCGCGGGTATGGAATGCCGATGGCACGGGCGAGCCCCTCGTGCTTCGTGGTCACGAAGATCGAGTTTATTCAGCGGCGTGGAGCCCCGACGGCAAGCGCATTCTCACCGCGTCATGGGATAAAACTGCGCGTGTGTGGAATGTTGATGGCACGGGTGAGCCCATGGTCCTTCGTGGTCACGGGTTGATGGTCCTTTCGGCGGCGTGGAGCCCCGACGGCAAGCACATCGTCACCGCGTCGTGGGACAAGACCGCGCGCGTATGGGACGCCGAGGATACGGGTGGGACGTTTTCGCTTCATGGTCACGAGGATGGGGTTTTTTCCGCGGCGTGGAGCCCTGACGGTCAGCGCATTGTCACCGCGTCCTTGGATAAAACCGCACGGGTCTGGAATGCTCATGACATGAGTGAGCTCCTGGTCTTTCGTGGTCATGAGGATCGCGTCTTTTCGGGAGCATGGAGCTCCGACGGCAAGCGCATCGTCACTGCATCCGGAGACATGACCGCGCGGGTATGGAGTGCGGATGGTACGAGCGCGCCCCTCGTGCTTCGTGGCCACGAGGACATGGTCGTGTGCGCGGCGTGGAGCCCGGACGGCAAGCGCATTGTGACCACGTCGTACGACAAGACCGCGCGGGTGTGGAATACCGACGGCACGGGCGAGCCGTTGGTCCTTCGTGATCATGACGATGTCATCTATTCGGCCGCGTGGAGCCCGGACGGCAATCGCATCGTCACCGCGTCATCGGATAGGACGACGCGGGTGTGGAATGCCACTGGCATGGGCGAGCCGCTCGTGCTTCGTGGTCATGAGGCTCAGGTCTTATCCGCGGCGTGGAGCCCGGACGGCAAGCGCATCGTCACCGCGTCGTGGGACAAGACCGTGCGGGTATGGAACGCCGATGGCACGGGCGAGCCGCTCGTGCTTCGTGGTCATGAGGATGGAGTCTTGTGCGCGGCATGGAGCCCAGACGGCAAGCGCATTGTCACTGCGTCGAATGATAAGACCGTGCGCGTGTGGAACGCGGATGGCACGGGTGAGCCCCTGGTCCTACGCAGCTCCGATTTCGCAGTCAGCTCCGCGGCGTGGAGCCCCGACGGCAAGCGTATTGTCACCGCGTCCGACGACAAGACCGCGCGCATCTGGACCGACCTCGAGCCCCTCCGCGGCATCGATGACCCGAAGCTGTGGACCGCGACGACCTACTGCATGCCCATCGAGCGCAGGAGAGAGCTCTTGCGCGTGTCCGAAGCCACGGCCCGCGCGCACCAGGAGGCGTGCCTGCGCCGCGTCGAAGCGGCCCGCGCGGCTGCCCCCGACGGGTCCTTGCCCATCGGGCTCCGGCCGGAGAAGCCATAACATATCGTCCCCCAAGGCCCGAGGCGCCGGAACCCGATTTGCACGTCCATGTCGCGCATGCGACCCTCCCAAGGCCGCGAGATGATGACCCCGCGGTGCTTCGGTGAAACCATGGTCCACATTGTCTCTTTTGCTTTCCTTGCCCTCCTCGCCGCCGGCTGCGGAAACCCGCCGCCCGGCAACAATACCGAAAAAGACGCCGGCGCCGATGGCTCCGCACCCGTGGGACCAGGCATCATGGGAATCCTGAAAGACCACGCGGATCAGCCCATCGGCGGCGGCAAAGTCCTCGCCTGCATGGCGACCCTTTGCCTCTTCGGCGATGCCGAGCCGGACGGCAGATTCTTTTTCCCAATCGAGCCCACGGCCGAGGTCGCATTGAAGACCCTGCCGGACCCGACGGCCACGCCCCGCAAGTCCGCCGCGCTTTGCCCCGTGCGAATCGTCGATTCGTCGCTGATCGACGTGGGCTCCCTCCACGTCCCGAGCCTCCCGGAGGGGGCGCTCATCGGACCCGCTGCGCAAGATCCGCAAACCCTCACGGCCGGCGACGGCATCGTGCTGACCCTGCGTGTCGCCGATCTCACGCCCTACCTCGGCGATACGCTCATCGACATCGCCGCCCGGCGCATTCCGCCGTCCCAAGCTTGCCCGTGGGTCGTGCCCGAGGGCGAGGAGCTCGTCGCCGTGTATGCCTTGCACCCCTTCGCCGCCGTGAGCTCTTCCCCCATTGCCATTCGAGCCCCGTCGGATCTACCCGCCGGGACGAAAGTTCAGTTTCGAACGATCAGCGAGATCGACGGCGCCTTCTCGGAGCCGGTCCCGGGCGAGGCCGATGGCACGAGCGTTGCGACGGCGCCGCAGATGGGCATCACCGAGTTGACTTGGCTCGTGATATCAAGAGACTGATCTGGCACAGAAAGGCACGATATGACGACTCCTTCCTTGATACGAACGATCTCCCGCACCCACGCCGCGCTCCTCGGCGCCTCTTCGCTTCTGCTCCTCGCCGGCTGCTCCGACGCCCCGCCGCCGTCCCAGACCCCGGGCCTGACATGCGGCGAGGGCACGCAGGCGGTCGGACGAGAGTGCGTGCCGACCGCGCTCGAACCCGGGCATTACTTGAGCCCGCTCGTCCAGCTCCAGAACCTGGCCGAGGTCGGTAGCCATACCGACGAGGTGCGTATCCGCGAGGACAACCTGCTCCTCAATTGCAGCTACACGTTCAACGTGATCGACGCCGAGCACGCGAACGACATGGAGGCCCTGACGGGCGAGGGTCTCAAGCACACGATTCCCGGCGATACACGCACGCCCGGTTGCAAGCACCTCGCCTGGGACGAGAACCTCGTTTTCACCACCCACCTCGGCAACATCCGGAATCCGGCTTTCCTCAGCGGCTGGGACATCACCGATCCCGAGGTGCCCGTGCAGCTTCCGGTCCTCCAGGAGCCCGGCGTCAGCTACGAGGGCGTCGACGTCGCGAATCACCACATCTTCGTCGGCCTGCACGAGAATGGCCTCGGCGTGTACGATTACGACGCGGCCAATGGCTTCACGCGCGTCGGGAGCCTCGGCGGCTTCACGAATGCGTGGGGCATCGCCGCGCGCGGCAATCACGTGTTCGTCGCCGACGGCATCGGCGGGTTCTCCACGGTCGACGCCACGGATCCGGCGAAGCCCGTGGAGCTCGGCCGTGTCGCCATCGGCGGACAGGCCCGCGGCGTCGTCGTCGACGGCAATCACGCGTATGTGGCCGCCGGCTCCGCGGGCGTCGCCGTGGTCGACATTTCGGACCTCGCGAGCCCGAAGGTGGTGGGCCGAGCGGAGATGCCCGGCACGGCCCTCCGCGTCGCGTTTTCCGAGGGCCGTATCTTCGTGGCCGCGTGGAACGACGTGCGCGTCTATGACGTGACCACGCCCGAGGCCCCGCGCTTCGTCGCCGCCGTCCGCATTCCGCGGCCCTTCGATTACGAGGACGCCGATCGCGAGCTGCCGACGATGCGCACGTTCGGCGTGGCCGCGCGGGGGCAGGACGTCTTCATCGGCGCCTGGGAAAACCCGTATTCGTACCGCCTCGAGCCGGACCGCCTCGCCCCCAACATTCGCCTGCCCGAGACGGCAGCCCGCCTCGATTTCGGCAAGGTCGCGTCCGGCGCCGCGAAAACGATCCAGATCCCGGTCACGAACCAGGGCACCGCGCCGCTCACGCTCGTCGACAACTGGATCAGCGGAGACGCTTTCGGCGTCGAGCCGAAGCAGGCCCGGATCGAGCCGGGGGAGACGCTCTCGCTCGAGGTGACGTATGTCGCGTCGTCCGCCGAGGAGGAGGTCGGGTATCTGCACATCGTGTCGGACGACCCCGCGGCCCCGGTGCGAAAGGCTTATCTCGTCGGCAATGCGCCGGGCGTGACCATTGGCAGCCCGCTGCCTGCCACGACGGCGACCATGCTCGACGGCACGACGTGGACGTCAGAGGCTTCGGCCGGGAAGGTGCTCTTGCTCAGCTACTTCGCCACGTTCTGCCCGGTCTGCGCGAATCACCTCCCGGACGTGGAGGAGCGATTCTGGCAGTCGTACCGGGACAAGGGGCTCGAAATCGTCGCCCTGAATCCGCGGGAGACGAGTGACAAGATCGGCGACGTGCAGGCCTATTGCGAGAACATCCGGGTCTCGTTCCCGCTCGGCATCGAGGAGCCCGCGAGCACGTACGCAGCCGTGACGACGAACTTCGTCGGGCCCAATCCTTTCCCGGTCGATGTGATCGTCGGCAAAGACGGGACCGTCCGGTACGCGAGCCACGAATACGATCCGGACGCGATGGCCGCGGTGATCGAAGAGCTCCTCGCAGAGTGACCCTCCCGCCGCCGCGGCCACGCCCGGTCAGGGCGTGAAGCCGAGCCGCGTATCCCAGAAGTCGCACGTCTCCTTCCCGACCCCCGCCTGCACGGAGCCCGAAGGCGCGCTACGCTCCCCCCGATGCTCGCCCGGTCGCGCGTCCTCGCGGTAGGCGCCATGCTCGGCGCGTCCACGCTCCTGCTCGTGTCGTGCGATCGAGCGCCCCATGCCTCGTCGACGCCTACTGCCGCGCCCACGGCGCAACCGGCCCCGCCAGCATCGAGCGCGCCCGCTCCCTCGGCCCCTGCGCTTCCGCCGCTCGGCGGCGATTGGCTCGTGCGCCTTCCGCTTGAAGGTTTTCGTGAGGCCGTGATCGCGGCGCCCATCGGGACGACGTCGCCGCGGCCCATCTTGATCGGCGTGCACGGGTCCCGCGATCGCCCGGAATGGGCTTGTGGCGAGTTTCTCGGCGTGACGAAGGGATACCCGTTCATCCTCTGCCCCCACGGCATTCCGCTCCGCTCTGGGCCGGAGCCGCTGTTCGGATTCGCGACGTCGGAGGAGCTCGAGCGTGAAATCGACGCGGGCCTGAAAGCGCTCCGCGAACGCTTCGGGCCCTACGTGGCCGAGGGGCCAATGATTTACGGCGGGTTTTCCCGCGGCGCCTTCCTCGGCGTGCCCATCGTCGCCGACGACCCGGCGCGTTTCCCCGTCGTCGTCCTCGGCGAGGGCGGGCAAAGCTCATGGACGGACGACCGCGCCGTGCGATTCGCGCGCGGCGGCGGCAAGCGTGTCCTCTTCGTTTGCTCCACGGCGGCCTGCGAAACGGCGACGCCGCCCGCGCTCGCCATTTTGAAACGTGCGGGCGTCGAGGCGAAGATGATCACCGCCGGGCACATCGGCCATATCGTCGACGATCGCGTGGTCACCCTGATCCGCGGCTCCTGGCCGTGGCTCGTGCGGGATCGGACCGGGCCGCTCGGGCCCTGGTGATCAAGCCGGACGCCCCACGCGCGCATGGCCGAGTTCGTCCAGGAGCTGCCGCACGACCTCGAAATTCGGCGGCTTCGTCAGGTGAAGATCACACCCGGCCGCGCGTGATCGCTCCCGGTCTTCGTCCCGCCCATACCCCGATAGCGCGACGAGCCGGATCTCTTTTCCCCAGGATTCCCGGCGGAGCTGCCGCGCGACCTCGTATCCATCCATGCCCGGGAGGCCGAGATCCAGAAAGACCACGGTCGGCCGGAAGCCCCGCGCCATAGCGAGCGCCGAGGGGCCATCATAAGCCCGCTCCACCTCGTGCCCCAGCATTTCCAGGAGCAGGGAAACCGTCTCCGCCGAATCCTGGTTGTCGTCCACCACCAGCACCCGCAGGCCCTTGGCCCCCTCGACGACCGCACGCGATTCGGAATCGTGGCCCGCAGCCTCCCCATTCGACGCCGGCAGCCGGACCGTGAATGCGCTGCCTCTGCCCGGGCCCGCGCTCTCCGCCATCACCGCGCCGCCGTGCATTTCGACGAGCCGCTTGACGAGCGTGAGCCCCACCCCGAGCCCCCCTTGCGCCCGGTCGAGGGACACGTCGCCCTGCGTGAACAGGTCGAAAATGCGCGGGAGGAGCGCCGCGTCGATCCCCATGCCGGTGTCCGTGATCCGCACGACCACCTCGGCCCCTTCGCGCGTGGCCGTGATACCGAGTTGCCCTCCCTGCGGGGTGAATTTGGCCGCGTTGTTGAGCAGGTTCGCGAAGACCTGCGTCAGCCGGGTGAGGTCCGCGCGCACCTGCACCGGCGCGGGCGGCAATTGCACCACGAGCGCCTGCCTTCGCGATTCCACGAGCGGACGCACCATTTCCACGGCCTGCGTCACGGCCCTGCCGAGGTCGATGATCTCGGGGTGCAGCGTGATCTTCCCCTGGCTCACCCGGGACACGTCGAGCAGGTCGTCGACGAGCCGCGACAACGTCATGACCTGACGCTCGATGATCACGCATGCCTCTTGCACCGTGGCATCCGAGAGCGGGGCCGTCTTGTATCGCACGATGGTCGCCGCATTGAGGATCGGCGCCAGCGGATTGCGGAGCTCGTGGGCGAGCATGGCGAGGAATTCGTCCTTGCGCCGGTCCGCTTCCTGGAGCTCCTCGGTCCGCGCCCGGAGGCCCTCTTCCAGCGCCTTGCGCTCGCTGATGTCCTCCACGAGCCCGTCCACCACTGTCCGCCTGTCCTCCTCGCCCACGCGCTCGCTCACCCGCGCCCAGACCCGCGACCCGTCCGGCCGACGCACCTCCATTTCGCGCTTCGCCATGGTCTGCCCGCTCTCGGTATCGCGGACCTTGTCCGCTTGTCCGGGCGGCGAAAGGAGCGCTTTGATGCTCCCCGCCCGCGCCTCCGCGAGCGTGCTTTGGCCGATGATCCGCAAAAACGCGGGGTTGCAGAAGAGGAGCTCGCCCTCGGCGGTGGCGCGAAACACGCCGACGTCGAGCGCGTCCGTGAGTCGCTGGAGGTGGGTCTCGACCTGCGTCAGCCGCCGCTTGGCCGTGGCCCGATCGATGGCGTGTCGGACGGCGAGCGGCAGCCGGGCCATGCGCTGGGGGCTCTTCACCACGTAATCGTCGGCGCCGGACTTCATGGCCTCGACCGCCACTTCTTCGTTTCCGCTGCCGGTGAACAGGACGACCGGGCAATCGGGCCAGTGGCGCTTGATGAGCTGCAACACCTGAATGCCGTCTGTCCACCGCATCATGTAATCGGTCACGACGGCGTCGTACCCGTCCCGCGCGAGCGCCTGTTCGAAGCCGGCCTTGTCGAAGACCTCGTCCGCTTGGGCGTCGGGAAACTCGTGCGAGAGGAGCCGGATCGCCACGAGGCGGTCGTCCGGATTGTCGTCCAGGACGAGAAAACGCATGGGATCAGGCGACCTCCGTGTCCGCCCGTCGATTGAGCATGAGCCAGTAGACCCCGAGCGCCTTCACCGCGTCGAGCAGCCCCTCGAAGCTGACGGGTTTGACCAGGTACGAATTGCACCCGAGGTCGTACGCCTTCCGCACGTCGGTGCTCTCCATCGACGACGTCAATACGACCACCGGGAGCCGCTTGATCCCCGGCTGCTGCCGCAGCCATTCCAGGACCTCCAGCCCCGAGCGCCGTGGCAATTTGAGGTCGAGCAGGATCAAAGCCGGCAAGGGGTGCGTCGCGCGATCGTCGTACGGGGGCCGGCCGGACAGGTAATCCACCGCCTTGTCCCCGTTGTCCACGATGTGCAGCGGGTTCACGAGCTCGGCTTTCTTGAAGGCGCGGCGAATCATGAGCACGTCGGTCGAGTCGTCCTCGACGACGAGCACGCCGATGTCCGCGATGTTCATACGCCCTCCTGCTTCGGCAGCTCGATCCAGAATCGGCTCCCCCCGGCCGGATTGGGCTCGACCCCGCACGATCCGCCCATTCGCTCGGCTCCTTTCCGTACGATGGCAAGGCCGATGCCGGTGCCCGGGTAGGCCTCTTGCGCGTGGAGACGCTCGAAGACCCGGAAAATGCGCTCCCGATGCTCGGGGTCGACGCCGATGCCATTGTCCTCGACCCAGAGCCGCACGCGATCGCCGCGGTCCTCGGCGTACACGTGCGCCACGGGCTTCTTGTCCGCTTGCACGAATTTGATCGCGTTTCCGAGGAGGTTCGTCACCACCTGCCCGAGCGTCGTCCGATGCGCGACCGCCCGGCCGAGCGGCCACGCCACGGTCACCTCGGCCCCGCGCTCGTGAATCTCCGGCCGCATTTGCCCGAGGACGTCCGTGAGGACACTGCCGAGGTCGAGCGGTTCGAGGCGAATCGCCTCCCGCGCGAGCCGAGCGTACGCGAGCAGATCCTTGATGAGGTTGTCCATCCGGACCGCGGCCCCCACGATACGCTGCGTGTAGTCGCGGGCCTCGGCGGGCAGCTCTTCCGCGTAATCCTCGAGCAGGGCGTCGGCGAGGGAATGCATGTTGCGCACAGGGGCCCGGAGATCGTGGGCGATCGTGTAGGAAAATGCCTCGAGCTCCGCGTTCGCCTCGGAGAGCGCCTGGGTGCGCTCGTCGACACGCCGCTCGAGTTCGGCGGCGAGCCTTCGCACCTCGTCCTCCGATTGCTTTCGGGCCGTGATGTCACGAGAGACCCCGACCAGGCCCACGACGGCCCCGCTCGCGTCCCGGAGCGGCGCTTTCGTCGTCAAATAGGTCCGGACCGCGCCCGGCGGGCCGAATTCCTCTTCGTCGGTCACTTCTCGACCGGTCGAAAGGACGGAACGATCGAGCTCCGCAATGCGGCGGCCCTGCTCGGCCTGCGGGGCGAATTCGACGTCGCGGCGCCCGATCGCCTCTTCCTCGGTGCGTCCGAGCAACTGCAGCGTGGAGGGGTTCGCGAGCGTGAGCCGACCGGCGACGTCCTTTGCATAAATGAGGTCGCTCGTGGCATCGGTGACGGCCCGTAGGAGCGCTTTTCGTTGCTGGAGCGCCTCCTCGGCCTCGGCCCGTTCGGTCACGTCCTGGAAGACGACCATGGCCCGCTGCGGCTCACCATCCTCGCTCCGTAGGATGGTGGCGGTCACGCGCACGCGGATTTCCCGCCCGTCCTTGCGGACGTACCGCGTATCGCTGTCGAACATGGCGCACTCGCCGCGGACAATCGCCTGAAAGCGCGCCCAATCCGCAGCCCGGTTGTCCGGGTGCGTGAGCTCGGGGAACGTCATGTTTGCGAGCTCGTCCGCCGTGCAGCCGGTGATTTCGCAGAGCATGTGGTTCACGCGCAGAAATCGCCCGGTCGCGAGGTCCACCTGCGCCTCGCCGACCCCGGCCCGCTCGAAGGCTTCGCGGAACTCTTCTTCGCTCGCCGCGAGCCGCCGCGCCGCCTCGCGTTCGGTCGTCCCGTCCTGGAACACGAGCACGACCCCGCGGATCCGCCCGGCGTCGTCCAGGATCGGTGCCCCCGAATCCGTAATGGGGTATTCCCTGCCGTCGCGGGCGACGAGGAGCGTGTGATTGGCGAGCCCAACGACGGATCCGTCCCGCAAGACCTTCGCGACCGGGTCTTCCATGGGCTCTCGATCGGCCTCGCCCACGACGTGGAACACCTTGTGGAGCGGACGACCAATGGCGTCCGCGGCTTTCCACCCCGTGAGTTTTTCCGCGGACGGGTTCATGAAGCAAACGAGCCCGACCTCGTCCGTGGCGATGACCCCGTCACCGATGCTCCGGAGCGTGACGCGCAGCCACTCCTCGCTCGCATGCATCTTTCGCTCGGCGGCCTCGGCGCGGTTCCGGGCGCGGTGGAGCGAATCCGTCAAATAACTCAAGCCGCCGCCGGTGAACAGGAAGAGCGCGAGCTGCGCGCGCACCACCTCCGTCGAGAGCTCGAGCTCGAACTGGGGGCGCAAAATGAAGAACGTGGAGGAGAAGGCGGCCAGGACCATGGCGAAGAGCGCCGCCCGCAGCCCGCCGTACCAGGCCGCAGCCATGACGGCGAGGGTAAAAATGAGGAATGGGGAATGTTCCCCGAGCAAGGGGGCGAGCGCGAGCCGGATCGCCGTCACGGCGGCGACGGCCGCGATGGCTACACCATACCGCGCGAAGAACCGCTTCCCGGTCCCTTCACGAGGCGGCTTCGGGCTCGCGCTCGCCTGCGGGGGGGACCACACGGGCGAGCTCGTTCGGGCGTCGTACAACATTTCATGGGTGTACGTAGCCCGTGCGCAAGACCTCAGGGAGCCTTCCGCTGGAAGTTGCTTCTGCGCCGCCGAACGGGCCGAGCGGAGCCGTCATTGCCATGGGTCGTCATCGCACGCGACGGACGCCGGGCGGCACCCACGCTTGGTCGAGCACCGATTGCATCGGCCAATAGAGCCGCAACATCAGCGAAAAACGACCCGACGGCGCCGGAAGCCAGTTCGACTCTTTGCCTTCGCCGGGCGATTCGTGCTGGATGTAGAGATCCAGCGAGCCATCGTCATTGTACTGAAGAGCGTTGCGCGGGCTGAGCGTATAGCGATTCAGTGGATTGTCGTAGAAAAAGAACCGCTCATTGTACATCGTCAGCGACCAGAACCCGTTCGCCTGGGGCAGCTCGCCGCTCGGAAAGTGCAGCACGTGCGCGTGGTCGCCCGAAAGCGGCCGGCCTTCGGCGTCGACATTGGTGAGCGGGTAGACGGCGTCTTGCGGAAGATTGGCACCGAGCCCGACATAGGTGACGTAGGCGCGTTGGAGGTAATCGGTACCGTAGGTGCCGGTCCTGAGAGAAAACGTCCAGCCGTTGACCTGCAACCCGGCGTTCGGGGCATGGGCCAGAATATCTCGGAGCGCGGCGTCGGGCACGCGGGAAAGGGCCTCGAGCTCTGCTGGGGTGAACCTCTGCGGGTCGAACACACGTCCTGGGACGATGCCGAGTTTCGCCAGATTCTCCACCATCGGAGCATCGGCGGCGGCCGGCGGGTTTTTCGCCATCGCGTCGGCGAGAATTTTCAAGAAGGACTGGGCTTCGAGCGCGTTGACCTGGTCCCGGACCGCCGTCGTCATATCGATCGAGGGGTCGACACGGCCTCGCGGTGGGATGTACTCCGTGCCCCAGGCGCTCAGCGGAACGAGCTTGTACTGATTCTGGAGGGCGTTCACGGCCGCGAAGTCTTTCTCCGTGCCGGTACTGTAGGTGCGGCCGATGATCCAGACGATGTTCGTCGGTGCCTCGATCTCGGTGACGCCGGCGGGAAGCTCGCCGTGCCAGCCGGGCCCCGTGATCGCATAGTCGTGTGCTTTGCCCCCCACGGTGCGCTTTCCCGGCGACGCGAACACGTTCGTCCAGGCGTCGAGCATCGGGAACAGATAGTAGCGATTCCCCATTTCGGGAACGCTCAGGATGTAGGGCTCTTTCGATAAATCCAGCCATGCCACGGAGTAGAGCGTATCGGCGTTGGGCGCAGTGACGTCCTGGAAACTCGCATCAGGGTATCTGCGAACATTCGCGAACCGACCCATCGGAGCACGTGTTTGCATGGGCTCGGCGACGTTCGTCATGACCCTTCGGGTCATTTCCATCGTGACCAGCGGGTAGCCATAAACATAAACTTCCTTGCCCAGCGCGAACACCTGGTCCGGGGTCAGAGACCCACCACCCTCTCCGAGCCCGGGCTCGAGACCCACCGCGGCAGACGACGTGAGAAGCGACGACAGCGCGACGACGGGAAAACATCGCGTAAACAACGTTGCCATGCGTCCATCCTCCTCGTCGACGGTTTGCAACGCGCATACCGAGGGGGCGATTTGGGGGATGATCGCGTGGCCGGAGTCGCTCGGGCGAAATTACAGGGGAGTTTGCATCCCCCGGACTCCGGGAAGATCGCCCTTGGGCTCCCGCTCCGAGGGGGTTCTCCGGAGCCGACGCCTACTCGAAAAAGGCGCAGTCGATCCCGCCGACCGTGAGCCCCCAGTCGTCTCCGATGTTCCAGCGGCGGAGCTCGGCGTCCATGATGCGGAGCGCCTCGTCGACGTGACGGAAATCGTGGACGCCCGAGCCGTCGTACTGCACCTGGCAAGCCTACCGTGGGGTTCGTGCCGACCAACTCCTGCTCTCCCAGCATGTTGGCCGGAGACCACGTCGTCGTTCCCCTCTCGGGAGAACTGTCACGCCATCGTTACGCTGTCACGATGCAATGACATCGAAGGGGGGCGAGCGTCACGCAAACGTTACAGTGCCCTCCTGGACGTACGGCTCCCGAGGAGATCCATCCCGTGTTTCGCGCTGGTATGAAGGGTGCAGTAGGGGCTCGCGATTGCCCACCGCCGTGGCCTGCGCCAATCCGGCGCTAAAGTCGTTCCATTCACTGTCGTTGCATTGAGGTTTCGCTGATGAACCGCAAGCTGAAGCATCTCTGTTCCTTGCTTGGTCTCGGGCTCGCGCTCGCGTCGCCTTCGGTGGCGCAGGCCTACCGCATCAAGTTGCCGTGGCGCGGCGACAGCCTCCCGGGAAACACCTTCATGACGTATACGCAAAGAGCGCACGGCAACTGTCCGCCGGAATGGCCTTACTGCGAGCTCGACATATGGGCGGAGCGCTGGGATTCGTCGCTCGGCGCATGGACGGAGTCCAAGACGCCCGGGCAGGCGACTCGAACCACGACGCCGTCGGATCACGTGACGTGGGACATGCCGATCTACTCGCCCGTGGATGGGGAGGTGATCGCCTGCTGGCGGCGCATGCCGGATGACGACCTGAGCGGGGACATGGTCAACTGTCCAGGTGGCGACCCCGGAAAGCTCTGTATGGATGCTGGTAACTTCGTCGCCATCCGGACGGAGGACGACAAGGTCGTCGTGCTAGCCCACTTGAAGCAGGACAGCATCAGCACGACGCTCTGCCCGAATCCCGATATGTACATTTACACCAACCCGCCCGCCTGCCCCGAGCTCGGGGACGGTTGGACGAAGATTGTCCCGGAGAGCGTCCTCACCACCCCCAGGACGATTCGCAAGGGTGATCCGGTCGGACGGATCGGTGACACCGGCCGGGCCGCGTGGCCGCACCTGCACATGCACGTCAAGCCGTACGACGAGACCAGCCTGGGTGAGCCCTGTGTCGGGCAGGCCGAGATGCTCGAGTTCGACGAGGGCTGGATGCAGTGGAAGGACAGTTCGTCGAATGCTGACAATGACGGGTGGTGGCAGATGGACGGCTCGGGCTGGTACTTCGGGGCCGGTCACCAAACCCTCTTGTGGAGTGACCCGCAGGGGATCCGCCGCGATTCGATCGACGTGAGCGTCGGCATCAGCTCGTCCGTCATGGTCACCACCGATCCATTCTATGACACGGTCCAGGGCGCCGCCGTCTACATCAACGCCGATCACAACCTGGAGGCCGTCGGCTACACGATTGAGTCCGACGACACCTTCACGCTGGGCACGACCGTGGAGAAGAGCACGGCCACGGCGGTCGACGCCGCGACAATCAATCCGACGGAGAAGGACTTCGTCGCCACCATCCGCAACGGCAACGGCAAGCTGCAGCTCGTTCCCTACGCCTTCGGGTTGAACAACAGCCTCGTCGAGGGCACCTTGGGCTACACCTCTTCCACCGACGTTACCCTCGTCAAGGCGACCACCGCCCCGAACCACGACGGCGTGACCGTGGCCCAGAGGAACACGAGCACCGGATATCTCCAGGTGACCAATTTCGGCGCGACGCAGGCGTTCACGAACCTGAGCGTCGACCTGCGTGGCTCGGCGATCTCCAGCTCGGCGATCAGTGACGTCGACATCGCCCGCGTGGTGGCGGGCAAGGCGCTGGGCGGCGATACCGGCACATTCAAGGGGGTCGTCACCGCCGAGCGCCGCGTCTCGGACAACGCCGTGGTCGTTCGCTCCTGGTCGATCAGCACCAATGGCTCGACCGTCTCCCAAGCCGGGAGCGTGGTCGCGTCGAAAGCTGGAGGCGGAACCCTCACGGCATCCGATGTCGACATCTCGGTCGTCGGCAACGCAGGTCGTGAATTCGCGGTCGTGTCGGCGCGCGAGGTGACGACCAACGATCTGTGGGTGCAAGTCTATCAGATCTCGAGCCTCGGCACGCTCACGCGCCTGTCGGAGTGGGACGCCGGGCCGATCTCCGCCCTCTCGTCGGTCAAGGTCGGTGATCGCGATGTGGCCGTCGGCGTGGTGACCGGCGGCATCCTGAGCGTGCTGTCGTTCAGCGTGGATGCGAACGGCATCGTCGGCCGCTCGGGCACGCGGGACGCCGGGGCGATCTCGGCCGTCGCCCTCGGCGCGACCCCGAGCTCCGAGCACCTCGTCGCCGCGGTGACCAACTCGGTCGGCAATGTCGAGCTGATCCACTACATCACGAATTACAGCACCGCACTCTGAGGTTTCGTGCTCGGGCGACGCAGAGGCCTTGCGTTCTCCCCGGCCCTGCGTCTCCATGAGAGACGTGATCGACCTCAAGACCCTCCCGAGCCACCTCCTCGAATGGCTCCTCGACCTCCCGCCCGCCGAGACGCGCGACATCGTCGTGGAGCGTGATCTCCGGGTGCCCATGCCCGACGGCACGGTCCTCCTCGCCGATCGGCATGCTCCGCGCGACGCCAAAAAGCGACCGCTGATCCTCGTCCGCTCCCCCTACGGGCGCACGGGCCCTCTCGGCGTGATGCTTGGCCGGCCCTTCGCCGAGCGCGGCTTCTCGGTCCTGATCCAGAGCTGCCGCGGCACCTTTGGTTCCGGCGGCGTGCTCGACCCCTTCCGCACCGAGAAGGACGACGGCATCGCCACCCTCGCCTGGCTGAAAGAGCAGCCCTGGTTCTCGGGCGAGATCGCCACCTTCGGCCCGAGCTACCTCGGCTTCGTGCAATGGGCGATCGCCCGCGACGCGGGCTCCATGCTCAAGGCCATGTCGCCCCAGATCACGCTTTCCAATTTCCGCGATTTCAAATATCCCGGCGAGACCTTCTCGCTGGATGCCATGCTGCGCTGGACACAGCTCGTCCATATCCAGGAAAAACCCCTCCACGAGCAGATGCTCACCCGGTTCGCCTCACGCCGCTCGTTCGAACGAGCCTTCGTGCACTTGCCGCTTTCCGAGGCGGATCGAATGGTCCTCGGTCACCGGGTCGGGTTTTTCCAGGACTGGCTCGAGCACAACGCTCCGGGCGACCCATGGTGGACGCCGGTGAACCATACCGACACCGTGGCCGAGGTGACGGCGCCCGCGCTTTTCATCGGCGGCTTCTACGATATCTTCCTGCCCTGGCAGCTTCAGGATTATGCCGCGCTCGTCGCGGCGGGCCAGAAGCCGTACCTCACCATCGGCCCCTGGTCCCATACGTCGAGGCCCCTCTTCAAGGAGAGCATTCGCGAGTCGCTCGCCTGGTTCCGCGCGCACATGCTCGGCGATCGCAGCCGCCTGCGCGAGGCGCCCGTGCGCATTTACGTGATGGGCGCGGACGAATGGCGCGAATACCCGACCTGGCCGCCGCCCGGCGTCCGCACGGAGCGTTATCATCTCCAGCCGAACCGCGGCCTCGCGCCCAAACCCCCCGCGGCGTCGTCGCCCGACCATTATCGCTACGATCCCGCCGACCCCACCCCGTCCGTGGGCGGCGCGCTCCTCAACGACGAGAGCGGGCCCCAGGACAACCGCGCCCTCGAAGCGCGGCGCGACGTATTGACCTACACGACCCCCCCGCTCGACCGGAACGTCGAGGTGATCGGCCCCGTGTCCGCCGAGCTCTTCGTGCAATCGAGCCTCCCGCACACCGATTTCTTCGTCCGGCTTTGTGATGTCGATCCTTCCGGCCGATCCGTGAACCTTTGCGATGGCATCCAGCGCCTCGTCCCCGGCCGCCCCGCGCCGCGGCCCGACGGCACGCTGGCCATCACGATCGAGCTCTGGCCCACCGCGCACCGCTTCCGCCGCGGCCACCGCATTCGTGTGCAGGTCTCGAGCGGCGCGCACCCGCGCTTCGCCCGCAATCCCGGCAGCGGAGAGCCGCTCGCCACTGCGACGCGGCTCCTCCCCGCGGACCAGACGGTGCATCACGATCCCGAGCGCCCCTCGGCAATCGTGCTCTCGGTGCTCGGCTGACGCACCCCGCGTCTGCGTCTACGACGCTCCCAGCTCGAAGAAATTCCGGATTCGAACGAAGAGATCCCGCTCCGCCTTCACGACGGACGGCGCGGCATCGCTCGCCACATCGACGCCCTCCCGCGCGGCCCGTAGCTCCTCGGCCCGCTGCGCGAGCACGGCGGCGAGCTCCCGGGCGAGCTCGGGGCGTTTTTCGATCACGCGTTGAAACGGTCCTTTTTCGAGCCGGAAGCATTCCACGTCGGTCTCGGCGACCACCGTCGCGAGCCGCGGCGTGCCCGTGAGCAGCGACATCTCGCCGAAGAAACTCCCGGGCCCGAGCTTCTTCACCGGGAGCTGCCGACCGTTTTCGGAGATGCGCACGAGGGCCGTGCCGTCCTCGATGAGATACACGCAATGCTGCTCGGCGTCACCCTGATGCGCGATGATCTCGCCGCGCGTGAACGGCGCGTATTTGAGCTGCTCGGCGAGCTCGGTCCGCTCCGCGTCCGAGAGCGTCTGGAAGAGCGGCACCATTTCCAGCAGTTGCTTGCGCCTCGAAAGGCGCTTCGCATGTTTCTGCGCCGCGCGGTTCGCCTCCTCGGTGACCAGGACCGACGCCGCGGGAATGGCGAGGTGCATGCCCGCGCGCTCCAGCGCGAAGAAGATCCGCGTGCGAACGTCGGAGTCGGTGGGCGTGTCCGCGTCGAGGTCGGTCAGCCAGTACCGCAATGCATAACGCCCGTAGGACTCGCCGAGGTCGAGGAGCACGCAGCTCGGCGCGGGGTCCTCCGCGACAAACGGCATCTTGGCGTTTTTCACGGCGTCCCGCACCACGTCGATGACGTCCGAGGGCTGGTACCGGAAATCCACGTTGAAATGGATGACGCGGCGCAGATACGAGGGTTTGCCCTGGCGGCGTCCGAAGACCGTCACCTGGGATTTCATGAGCACGTTGTTCGGCACGAGCACCGTCTCCCAGTTGCCCGTCTCGATCGCCGTGTATCGCCAGCGAATCTCCACGACGCGCCCGCTCACGTCGTTCACTTTGATGCGGTCGCCGACCTCGATGGAGTTGTCGAGCTGGAGCGCGAGGCCGCCGGCGACGTTGCCGATGACGTCCTGCAACGAGAAGCCGAGGATCGCGGTGAGCACAGCGCTCGTGGCGATGAGACCCGAGAGGTTGATGCCCGCGCGGCTCGTGATCGTTACCGCCGTGACGACCGAGAAGATGGCCACCATCACGTCCTCCACGATGCGCGGCGCGTGCAAGCGGAGGCGCGGGAGAATGACGTGGAAGAGGAGCACGGCCGTCGCGCCCACGAAGGCGACGCCGCCGAACACCGCCGCCGGGATGCGGATCTCGTCGACGAACGAAGAGCCCGCCACCGCGAGCGCCGCCGCCCCGAGGAGCGAGAGCAAGTGCATCGAGAGGAAGAAGCCGAGCGGCCGGAGCCGCGGCTCGGTCGACGCGGAGAACCTGCTCGCCACGAGCGCGATCACGAGCGCCGTGAGGAGCCAGAACGTGTGCGCAAGGAGCGCTTCCTTCCAGAGCGCGTAGAGGAAAGCCACGGGCGCACCCTACCAGCTCGCCGCTAAGCTCGCTGCTGCCCGCGCTCGATGTCGCTCCTCGCCTCCTCCCTCACCGTGCGCCTCTCGGGTCGCACCCTCCTCCACCGCGCCTCGCTCGAAGCGCGGCCGGGCGAGGTCCTCGCCGTCTTCGGCCCGAGCGGCGCCGGCAAGACTACGCTGTTCCGCGTGCTCGTCGGCGAGCTCGTTCCGCGGGAAGGAAAGGTCGTCCTCGCCGGCGAAGACGTGACGCGCCTCCCGCTGTACGAGCGCGCGCGCCGCGGCCTCGGCTACGTCCCGCAGACGCCGAGCGTGCTGCCCGATCTCTCGGTCCGCGACAACCTCGCCGTCTTCGAAGGCCTGACCCGACGCGCTCGCTCGCCCGGCGCGCCCGATACACTCGCGATCGCCCGTGAGCTCGGCCTCGACGGTCTCCTCGACATGCAGGCCGCGCGGCTCTCCGGCGGCGAGCGAAGGCGCCTGGAGATCACACGCGCGCTCACGGCCGCGCCGCGTGTCCTCGTTTGTGACGAGCCGTTCGCGGCCGTCGATCCGCTCGGTGCGACTCGTGTCGCTGAGAGGCTCCGTGCCCTCGCCGACGCCGGAGCTGCGGTCCTCGTCTCGGATCATCACGTCGACGCGGCCCTGCGCCTCTGCGATCGCGCCGTCCTCCTGCTCGACGGAGAGATCGCGCTCGAAGCCTCTCCCGAGGGTTTTCGAGCCCACCCGCTCGTGCACTCTCGTTATTCCGCGACGTGACCGCGAAATCTTGCGCGCGGGGATTGTCCGGGCGCCATCGTGGGTTTCGTCGAGGACATGTGGTGGCTCTGTAGCTCGATGGAAACGAGGCGTGGCCCGGCAAACGTAGTGGTCACGCCGAAGGCCATGGGCCGAGAGCCGGCATCGTTGCGACGCCCAAAGCGCATCTTATCCACGCACGTTGGCTCGACCTGCGGTGGTACGATGAGCGGTGGCGCTTGTGACGAGCGCACCTCTGGCGCTTCGCCCCGGAAGGAAAGGAAGGAAAGCCTTCGATGAACATCGCAATCACGTTCCGACACATGGTGGGCACGGACGCGGTGAAGCAGTACGCGCATGACAAGATTGCCAAGCTGCAAAGGTTCCTTCGTCAAGCGATGAATGCGCAAGTGACGTTGTCCGTCGAGGGCCTCGAACACATCGCGGACGTGAGAATCTCCTCGGGCAGCCAGCAGTTCCACGCCACGGTCCGCAGCCAGGACATGTACGCCTCGATCGACAAGGTCATCGACAAGCTGGACCGCCAGATCGAAGCGGACAAGACGGCAAGCATGGCGAAGAAACGCGGCGGGACGAGCGCGGCCGAGTTCGCGGCCGAGGCCCACGAGGCAGCCGAGGGGCGCGCCCGCGACTGAAGGCGAATTCCACTCTGTACGCCCTCGCCAGGCGAGCCTTTCCGTAGTAGGGCTCGGCCGTGCTTCCGCCGAGGCACGGGGGGGAACAGGCAACGATCGACTCGACGGCGCAGCAGAGCGTCGCGCGGGCGCCCCTCCGGCGGCCGCGCGGCGCAACAGGCGGCGCACGCCCCGCTCTCCCAACCCCCCCGGCACGATCATGGGTGTTCTCGAGATCCTGAGCGCGGACCACGTCTCGGTGGCCAACGAGGTCGAGGGCGTCGTCCGCTCCAAGCCCGAGGCGCTGCACCGCATCGCCGAGCTGCTCGCCCGCAACCTCATCCCCGTCACGCCGGTCGCGGAGATCGAGCGCGTGCTCGTCGAACGCGAAAAGCTCCAGTCGACCGGCGTGGGCAGCGGCGTGGCCATCCCCCACGGCGGGCTCGAAGGGCTCGATCGGCACGTGGGCGCGGTCCTGCTCTGTCCGCATCCGATCGACTTCGATGCGATCGATCGCGCGCCCGTGAGCATCCTCTTCGCCGTCGTCGGCCCGAAGCGCGCCGCCGGCGAGCACCTGAAGACCTTGGCGCGCGTGTCGCGCCTGCTCCGCGATGACGAGTTTCGCAAGCGCCTGCTGCTCGCGCCGAATGGCGCCGACGCGTTCGCGATCATCGCCGCCGAGGAGGGCAGGGGCCCGTGACGGAAGAGGTTCCGCGCAGCGTGCCCGCCCCGCGCCCCTCGATGAGCGTGCGTGCGCTGCTCGCTGATCCCGGGCTCGGCGTGGGGCTCGAGCTGCTCGCGGGCGAAGCGGGCCTCGATCGGAGCATCGAGTCGTCGCGTATCCAGAAGTCGGGCCTCGCGCTCGTGGGGCACTTCCACGGCATCGCCGCGTCGCGCATCCAGATCTTCGGACAGACCGAGCTCTCGTTTCTGCACACGCTCGAAGGCGAAGAGCGCGCGAAGAAGCTCCGCGATTTTTTCGCGCGTGATCTTTGCTGCGTGATCGTCACGCGTGCCTCGCGCGGCGAGGTCGAAGCCCCGGCGGAGGGCGGCTTCCCCGCCGTGCCGGAGCTCGTGGCCGCGGCCGAGGCGTCCGGGACGCCGCTGCTCCGCTCGGCGGAGCGATCGAGCGTGACCATCACGGCGCTGCACGCGCTGCTCGACGATCGTCTCGCGCCGCGCGTGCGCCTGCACGGCGTGCTCGTCGACGTCTTCGGCGTGGGCGTGCTGCTCGCCGGCCCAAGCGCGATCGGCAAGAGCGAGTGCGCGCTCGACCTCGTGATGCGGGGACATCGCCTCGTCGCCGACGACGTCGTCGAGTGCGACTACCGCCCGCCGGGCATGGTCTTCGGCGCGGCCGCGCACCTGCTCCGCTACCACCTCGAGGTGCGCGGGCTCGGCATCCTCAACGTGAAGGACCTCTTCGGCGTGACGGCGATCCGCGAGCGCAAGCGCATCGACGTGGTGATCAAGCTCGTCGAGTGGTCGAAGGACGTCGAGTATGACCGGCTCGGTCTCGAAGACCGGTACCACACGATCCTCGGCGTGAAGGTGCGCGAGCTCGTGCTCCCGGTGCGGCCGGGGCGCGACATGTCGACGATCATCGAGGTCGCGGCGCGGAACGAGCTGCTCAAGAACGCGGGGCACCACGCCGCGCGCGAGTTCTTCGGCAACCTCGAAGGCGCGCTCATGAGCGGAGGGAGGCGAGATCGATGAGCGACAAGAGCCGCGTCGTCGTGGTCACCGGGCTCTCGGGGGCCGGCAAGTCCACCGCGCTCCATGCCCTGGAAGACCTCGGCTACTTCTGCGTCGACAACCTCCCGACGTCCCTCGTGCCCTCCACGATCGAGGTCTGCGAGTCCGGCGGCATCCGCCGCATCGGCCTCGGCATCGACGTGCGCGCCTTGGCCTTCCTCGACGGCGCTTGCCCCACGCTCACGCGCATCGCCGAGGGCCGCGACATGGCCATCCTCTTCCTCGACGCGACCGACGAGGCGCTACTCCGTCGCTTCAACGAGACGCGCAGGCCGCACCCGCTCTCCGCGGCTGCGTCGCGCGCGCCCGGCAGCGCCGGCGGACTCGCCGTGCTCGACGGCGTGCACCTCGAGCGCGAGCGCCTCGCCCCGCTGCGCGCGCTCGCCACGATCGATCTCGACACGACGCGCCTCAGCGTGCACGAGCTGCGTCGCCAGATCATCGCGCACCTCGGACCGGGCAAGGCCGAGGCGCCGCGCATGTCCACGCGTTTCGTCTCGTTCGGATTCAAGTTTGGCGTCCCGGTCGATGCGGACCTGATCTTCGACGTGCGGTTCCTCGACAACCCGCATTTCGTCCCGGAGCTACGGCGGCTGCCCGGGAGCCACCCCGCGGTGCGAGATTTCGTCCTGCAGAGCCCCGAAGCGTCCGAGCTTCTCGAAAAGATCGAGTCGCTGCTCGTGTTCTCGCTCCCCCGATACGAGCGGGAAGGGAAGAGCTACCTGACCATCGGCATCGGCTGCACCGGAGGGCGCCATCGATCGGTGGCGCTCGCCGAGGTTTTGGCCGACAATCTACGAAGGAAGGTGGAGCTACCCATCTCGGTCGTGCATCGTGACGTCGGCAGGGCGGAGCACATCGCGCAGCCCGAGCCCGATCCATCTGCGCAAGACCGTGGCGTCACCGAAGGGGCGGAGGGGGCGCCGCGTCCCCCCGACGGCGGAGGGGGGAAGACGTGAGCAACGCGAGCGCGACGGGGCGGTTCACGATCGTCAACGTGCGCGGCTTGCACGCGCGAGCGGCCACGAAGCTCGTGCAGCTCGCCGGCAAGTACCCGTGCGAGATCACGGTCGCGGGGCCCGACGGGCAGGAGGCGAACGCGAAGAGCGTGATGGGCGTGCTCCTGCTCTGCGGCGGCATCGGCACCGTGCTCGAGGTGAAGGCGCGCGGCGAGGGCTCGGCAGAGGTCGTGGCGGCGATCGGAAAGCTCATCGCCGATCGCTTCGGAGAGCCCGAATGAACACGGAGCCTCCCTCGAAACCGACCGAGGTGCTTCGCGGCATCGCGGGCTCGCCCGGCGTCGCGATCGGCAAGGTCGTCGTCTTCGGCAAGAGCCGCGCGCCTTGCCCAAGGCGCACGATCGGCCCGGGGGAGATCGACACCGAGATCGCGCGCTTCGAGGAGGCCGTCGCGCGCGCGCAGCGCGACCTGCGCGAGATGTCGCAGCGCCTCACCGAGCGCAGCGCCGAGGCCTCCATCCTCGAAGCGTACGTGCTCATGACCGGTGACCCCGTGCTCGCCGAGGCCGTGCGTCACCAGATCCAGAAGGAGAAGCGCGCCGCGGAGTGGGCCGTCGCCGAGGCGTCCGACGTGATCGCCAAGCGGCTCGCGGCGCTCGACGATCCGTACCTGAGCGAGCGCAGCCACGACGTGCTCTTCATCGGCGATCGCATCTTGCGCGCCTTCGGCACGACCGTGCCCGAGCAGCAGCACGTCCGCCTCGAAGGCCCCTCGATCGTCGTCGCGCACGACCTCTCGCCCGCGGACACGGCGGCGATGATCAACCAGCCCGTCGTCGGCTTCGTGACCGAGGTCGGCACGCGGACGAGCCACACCGCGATCATGGCGCGCGCGCTGGAGATCCCTGCCGTCGTCGGCGTGACCGACGCGCTCGCGCGGATCTCGAGCGGCGACCTCGTCGTCGTCGACGGCCTGCGCGGCAGCGTCCTCGTGCGCCCGCAGCCGCGCGAGCTCGAAGAGGCGCGCGCCCGCGGCGAGCGGCACACCGCGCTCTCGCGTGAGCTCTCGATCTCTCGTGATCGCGAGGCGGCGACGCAGGACGGCGTGCGCGTCACGCTGCGCGCGAACGTCGAGCTCCCGGCCGAGGCGATCCTTGCCCGTGATCACGGCGCCGAGGGCATCGGCCTCTACCGCACCGAGTTCCTCTACATCGATCGATCGCTCCCGCCGACCGAGGATCAGCAATTCGAGATCTTCCGCGCCGTCGTGGAGACGATGCGTCCGATGCCCGTCACGCTGCGCACGTTCGACATCGGCGGCGACAAGTTCATCTCGAGCCTCAAGCTCCCGCCCGAGATGAACCCGATGCTCGGTTTGCGCGCCGTGCGCCTCGCGCTCTCGCAGCCCGAGGTCTTTCTCGAGCACCTGCGCGCGATGGTCCGGGCGAGCGCGTATGGCGAGGTGAAGATCATGATCCCCATGATCGCCAGCCTCTCCGAGCTCCGGCAGGTGCGCGTCCTCTTGGAGAAGGCGATCGAGCAGGTGAAGGCGCGTGGTTTGCCCTGCGCGGACGAGATCCCGCTCGGGATCATGGTCGAGGTGCCGGCGGCCGCGGTACTCGTCGATCTCTTCGCGCAGGAGGCGAGCTTCATGAGCCTCGGCACGAACGACCTCGTGCAGTACACGCTCGCCGTCGATCGCACGAGTCGCTCGCTCGCCTACCTCGCTTCCTCCTTCGATCCTGCGATCCTGCGACTCATCCGCAGCGTGGTGCGCGCGGGCGAGGGGTGGGCTTGTCCCGTCTCGATCTGCGGCGCGATGGCGAGTGATCCGCTCGCCGCGGTCCTCCTCGTGGGCCTCGGCATGCGTGACTTCTCGATGGAGGCGGCCGCGATTCCCGAGATCAAGGAGGCGCTCCGGCGTGTGACGCTCGTCGAGGCCGAGGCCGTCGCGCGGGAGGCCTTACGGTTCGGCACCTCCGACGAGGTCGAGCACTGCGTGGCCGAGGCGTTCGCGCCTCGCCTCTATGATCTTCTCACCGGCGAGCGTTGAAGGCATCCTCTCCTCTGGCCTGAAAAACCCGAGGAGCTCATGACCGCCATCACCTCGATCAACATCCAGACGCATCGCCTTCGCACGCACGTGCTCGTCAGCGGACCCGCGGACGGCGTGCCCGTCCTGTTCATCCACGGCAACTGCTCCTCCGCTCGTTTCTTCGAGCAGACGATGGCCGCGCTCCCGGCGAAGTTCCGCGCCATCGCGGCCGATCTTCGCGGCTACGGCGACTCCGAGCCCGCGCCCATCGACGCCACGCGTGGCCTGCGTGATTTCTCGGACGACCTCGCGGCGCTCCTCCAGCACGCGGAGCTCGGGATCAAGGGCAAGGTGCACGTCGTCGGCTGGTCGGTGGGCGGCGGCGTCGCGATGCAGCTCGCGATCGATCATCCGGAGCTCGTCGACAAGATCATCCTCGAGGCGCCGATGGCGCCGTACGGGTTCGGCGGGACGAAGGGCACGAGCGGCGAGCCGTGTTTCGCGGACTTCGCGGGCTCGGGCGGCGGCACGGCGAACCCCGAGTTCGCGCGGCGGTTGAAGGAGCGCGACGCCTCGGAGGAGAGCGCGTTCTCGCCGCGCAAGGTGATGAACGACTACTACTTCAAGCCGCCGTTCCGCGTGGAGAAGGACCGCGAGGAGTTCTTCGTCGCGGAGATCCTGAAGATGGTGGTCGACGACGATCACTACCCCGGCGACACGATCACCTCCCCGAACTGGCCCGCTGTCGCGCCCGGCACGCGCGGCGTGAACAACGCGCTCGCGCCGAAGTACGTGAACCTCTCGGGCTTCGCGAAGATCCCGCCCAAGCACGACGTCCTCTGGATCCGTGGCGACGGCGATCAGATCGTCAGCGACACGTCGCTCTTCGACTTCGGCTTCCTTGGCAAGCTCGGCGCGATCCCCGGTTGGCCGGGCGACGACGTCTACCCGGCGCAGCCCATGGTCTCGCAGACGCGCGCCGTGCTCGACGCCTACAAGGAGAACGGCGGCAGCTACCGGGAAGAAATCCTGCCGAATGTCGGACATTCGCCGCACATCGAGGCGCACGACACGTTCGTCTCGGAGCTCGTTCGTTTCTTCGGCTGACCGACTGGCGGGCCCGAGGGGGGGCGGGTTCTTTCGGGGGTCTCCGGGTCGTCTGTCAAAAAATGAGGTTAGGGCCTGAAAAACCGGGCGACGGACCAACCTCGCGTGGAACCGGTTTGGGTTTTTCGATCCGCACCTGCACGTGGCCCCGAAGAACGTGTTAGGTTTGTCGCGGGTCACGATGAAGCGCACGTCAGGCGAAACGCAGGCGCAGGGATCGAAGATGCGGGCGGCGGCTCGCGAGCGCGCGGGCATCACGAGCGGGCGGCCGGAGCCGTACGCCGGCAAGCTCGGGGCGCGGATGCGTGATCTCCGGCTCGAGCGAGGTCTGTCGCTCGCGAGTTTGCGCGAGGCGGGAGGTCTGACGCCGAGTCAGATGTCGAGCGCGGAGCGAGGGCGTGTGCGCGTGACGATGGGCACGGTCGTCGCGGTGGCGAAAGCGCTCGAGCTGCCGCCGTTCGTGCTCCTCGCCTTTCCCGACGAGGATCCGCTTTCGGCCGTGCTGGAGGAGATCCGGCAGGCGTACGGCGGCGATATGCGGCGCGTGAGCGCGGTGATCGAGGAGCGCACGAGCGGCATGCCCGGCAAGAAGCGCGGGCGCACATCGAAACGCTCGCTCCACGAGTAGAGCGAAAAGTCAAGAGAATCATGTCGGGGTCGTACCGAGACCTCCCCGCCGCCGGCGGGGGTGGTGTTGTGTGTGACCGACCCGCGTAGGGCCCGCTTGGCCCGACAACCGTCGACGCGCACCGTGGGCGTGGGGGCTCGGCACGGGTTTGCCCTGGAATCCCGCGTGGTTTGGCGTGTCCGGTGGTGGGCTCGGCGTGTTTCATGTGTCGAACCCGATTTTCATCTCGGGAAATGAATGGCCTCCACGTCGATTTTCGAAGTTCGAAAATGCGTTCGAACATTGGGAAAGGGCGCCCGACGTGGTAAGTGGGTTTGGCTTGGTTGATCCCATTGGGTCAATCGACCGGATTTTCGAAAACGGCAGCGAGCGGTCGATGGTCGATCGCATGCTTGGCAGGAAAAACGGTTTCCGAGGTGCAAACCCGTGCCTACACGTCGTATCCCGGACCCGATGGCCGCCCGCATCGGTGCTCGAATACGTGAGCTCCGGCGTGAGAAAAAAATGTCACTCGCGCAATTCGCAAAGGCGAGCGGGCTCTCCAAGGGTCACATCTCCAACCTCGAGAATGGCCTCGCCGTCATGAGCGTCAGCACGATTTACGCCGCGGCCGGGGCGCTCGGCGTGCCGCCGTTCCTCCTGTGCATGCGGGAGGAGGACGAACCCTTTACCCAGTACTTCGATAACCTCCTCCGCGAGGAGGACGGCGACCTGGGCCGCGCGGCCGAACGGTTCCGGGCGCTCTTCTTCGGCAAGCCGCCCCGGCGGGGGAGGGGACCGGGGTAGGGCCAAAATGCGGGCGCGGGTTGTCGGGACATGCGCGTTCTACGGGGACGTTGTGCCGGGCGAGGACGACATGGTAGAGTTCGTCCCACGCGAACACGGCCACGACGAACCGCCGCGTTTTGTCCTGATCTTCTCCGCGTCTCCGGCACGCCGGGGCGCACGTTCGAGGTGGAAAAAACATGCCCCGTCGTCCGACTCCCGAGCCCGTCGCCGCCAAGGTGGGGGCCCGAATCCGTGATCTTCGCCAGGAACGCGGCATGTCGCTCGCGGCCCTCGCCGATGAAAGTGGTCTGTCCAAGGGGCACATGTCGAGCGTGGAGCGCGGGCTCGTCCTGATCACGGTCGGGACCGTGGTCTCGGCTGCCAAGGCGCTCGGCGTGCCGCCCTTCGTGCTCCTCATGTTCCCCGAGGAAGAGCCGTTCGCCGCCGTGGTCGAGCACGTGCGCGCAAGCGAAGGCGGCGACACGGACAAGGCCGCCGCCGCGCTGCGCAAGCTCGTCTTTGGGCCGAACGGTCGCGCTCCGAAAACGGCCACGCCGACGAAGAACGCCGCCGCGAAGCCGAGCTCCGCGAAGGCGCCCGCGAAAGCCGCCACAAAGGCCGCGCCCGCGAAGGCCGCCGCTGCCGCCACACCCGTCGCTGCCACGCCGGCGCCCGCCGCAAAGGGCCGTCGCAAGCGCTGAACGCCCGGACAACCTCGGCGAGCCGCATGCCAAACCCGCGGCTCGCCCGAGCGTAGCCCCCGAACTTCGGGGAGGCTTGGGGGCGTAGCTCGGTTCCCGAGCGTAGCCCCCAAATGCCAATGAGGTTCTTCCCGTAAGACCCGTTTCGACTAGCTTCGCGGCGTCGGTACCGGCGTCTTTCGCGAGGCAGGCGGCACCGACGTGGGCGTCCGCGATGCACCCGTCGCCGCGTCCACGATACGCACGTCGAGCCCGAGCGCGTCCTTCAACATCCCGCACTTCGCCCCGACGGTCCACTCTTCGAGCGACCGGTCCTCCGTGCCCGAGAGCTCGAGCACCAGCGTATCGCCCTCGATGCGCCCGTTGACCCCGGCGACCTTGGCCCGGTGCTCCCGATCGAGCGCGTCCGCAACCCGCAGGATCGCGGCCATCGCTTTCACCTTCGCCCGATCCTCGCGCGAGAGCGTACGGAAGTTCTCGTGGTCGAGCTGCGGCGGGCTCTTGCGGTGATAACGCGCGACGTTGGCCACGATCTCGCGCTCCGCGGGCGACAGGCCCATCAGGTCGGCGTGCACGATGAGGTAGTAGCTGTGCTTGTGGTGTCCCTCGTACCGCACGAAGTCGCCGACGTCGTGCAGGAGCGCCGCCGCGTGGAGGAGGATGCGGTCGCGCGGGCTCATGCGGTGGCGCATGGCGAGCTCGTCGAAGAGGCGAGTCGCGAAGCGCGCCACGAGCAGGCCATGCGCCTCGTCGAAGTGGTAGCGGCGCCCGAGCCTTAGGCACGCCTCGCTCACCGCGGTCGCCTCGCCGCCGAAGTCGCGCGGCACGAAGTGCTGGCGCGCGAGGTCCACGAGCACGCCTTCCTTGAGCCCCACGCCCGGCGCCGTGATCGATTCTCGCCCGAAGGCTTCGGCGACCCGGCAGAGCACCGTGGCCGCGGGGACGATGGTGTCGGCGCGATCGGGCCGGAGTCCGTAAGCGGTCACGCGCTCGTCCACGCTCTTCGCGGAGAGCTCGTCGAGCAACCTTCGCATCGAGCGGACCTCGATCGCGCGGCCCTCGGGGAAGGCGATCGGCATCGGGCAGAGGTCGGCGAGCGTCTCGATGTTGCCGCCCGTGCCGATGACGACGTCGACGGGTCCGTCGGAGGCGTCCTCGATCTCGCGGAAGGCGTCAGCGCAAACGCGGTCGACGTACTCTTCGAGGAGCTTGCGGTGGCCGAGGTCGATCGGCCCGCGGCCTTCGAGGAACGCTTCGAGCAGACGGACGGTCCCGACGGGCAAGGAGCGCGAGTAGACGGGGAGGCGGCCTTCGAGCAGCGTGAGCTCCGTCGAGCCGCCGCCGATGTCGACGAGCAGCGAGCGCCGTGGCCCCATGGCGATGCGCTCGACGACGGCGAGCTGCACGAGGCGCGCTTCCTCGACGCCCTCGATGATCTCCACGTGCACGCGGCTCTCGCGCTCGGCGCGCTCGACGAAGAGGTCACCGTTTTGCGCCTCGCGCGCGGCGCTCGTGGCGACGGCGCGGTAGCGCTCGACCTTCGCCGCGTCCATGGCCGCGCGAAAGCGCTTCAGCGCCTCGCAGGCCGCGCCGATGACGCCGTTCTCGAGGCGGCCTTTGGTGAAGACGTCGTGCCCGAGCCGCACCGGCGCGCGGTCGACGAGCACGTCTCGGAAGGGATAAAACCGCGGTCCGTCGTCCGTGAGCAGGGGCGGGTCCACGTCGACCACGCGAAGCCGGATGGCGTTGGACCCGATGTCGATCGCCGCCAGGCGAGCCATGGCCGGGGTAGTAGCGGAGCGCGGCCTGGTTGGCTACTCTCATGGCGCTCATGGCTACCGTCTTGCGAAACATCTTGCCGATTGTCGCGACCGCCGTCCTCGGCACGGTCGCCCTCGGATGCGGACCCGAGCCGGTCCGCGCGCCGAACCCCACGAGGACCCTCGACGAGCGCCGCGCGATCGAGGTCATCCGCCGCGCCGTGGCCCAGGAAGGCGTGCAACCCGCGCCTGCCCGCGAGGTCGAGATGCGGAGCGGCAAGGCCCTGCGCGTCGACGTGAGCATCGAGGGTCACGAGTTCGGGATCGCGTACATTTCCGACGATGATCAGGACAAGCTCGGCGACGCGATCAAGCCGCCGAACGGTCCCGATGAAAAACTTCGGCTCGAGCGCGTCGGCGCCGACGGCGAGGTGCGCATCGTGCTGCTCTACCAGGCGAACTATCGCTACGACGATCTCGCCGGCGAGTCGCACGAGCTCACGACGATCACGGCCGAGCGCACGCTGACGCGTGACGTGCGCGACTTCATCACGTACGCGAAGACCAAGAAGTTCAAGTGAGCCTCGGCGACAAGATCGGAACCCTGGTGCAGAGCGAGTCCGAGCGCGCGGCCGGTCCGCGGCGCGCTCTGCTCGTGGGCAGCACGGCGCTGCTCGTCGGGCTCGGGCTCGTGGGCCTGCGCCCGAGCGACCCGAACGATACGAGCGTCATCGACATTGGCTCCGTCCTGACGCTGCTTGCGCTCTTCCTCATCATCGGCGCCATCCACACATACGGACGTCTCGGGCCCGACGAAGGCGAGAAGGGCAGCCGGGGCGGCTGACGGCAGATCGATTCGGGGCGCGCCGCACCTTCGTCTGCCCTGCTCGATGGGCTTGCGAAGCAAGCGCGCTTGGACCAGCATCGCGCGCATGCATCGTCCCAGCCGCCAGCACCAGCACCTGCTCGAGAAGATCGCCCGCAAGGAAGGCCGCGCCAAGGCGAAGAACCGCAAGCCCGGTACGCGCCTGAAGCAGTGGAAGAAGTGGGCCGAGGCCTACAAGGCCCTCGCCGCACAGGCTTAGTCCCGAAGGGGACGCCTCGCGTCCCCCTCTCGTCCGGGCAAAGCCCGGACGATTCACCCCCCGAGGCGAGCTCGCTGCGCGATCTCGCAGACGCACGGCTCGAGCGCCGCGCGTCGTCTCCGCAGGAAATACGTTCCCTTCCCGTCTTCATCCCCACCGCATCGTCGCGAGGCCGTTGCAACGAGGTGACTCGTCGTTGCACCCTCGCGGCTGATGCGCGCCTTGCTGTACGGAGGCCTCCTCGCCCTCGGGCTCACCCTCACCGGGTGCGCCGGATCCTGGGGATCTCCCGAGCGGAATCCGCGCGCTTCCGCCGCCCTCTCTCCGAGCTTCGCCGCGCTCGCCGCGAGCCCGAGCGACTTCGACGCCGAGCCGCGTCACGTCTCGGCCGCGCTCGCCGAGGCGGATCTCGACTTCGCGCTCGACGTCTTCGCCGACGCGTACGCCGCGCCCGAGGGCCACGCGCCCCTGCCGCCGCGCGCGCGCATCGACGAAGCGCGCCGCGTGATCCAGAGCCGCGCGACCTGGTCGCCGTTCGAGCTCGCGTTCCTCTTGCGGGATCTGCTCCGCGCCGACGACGGGCACCTCGCCTTCGGTCATGGCGGCGAAAAGCCGTTGCGGCTCCAAGCATTGCCGGCGCCCGCCGCGCCGCCGTCCGGTGCAGCGCCGCCCGTGGAGCTCGTCGAGGGCGAGGTCCCGGTCCTCGCGGTGCGCACGTTCGAAACGGCCGCGGCCGCGGCGCTCGCCACGTTGCCTCGGCTCGCCGCGCGCCTGCGCGAGGCGCCTGCCTTCGTCGTGGATCTGCGCGGCAACCACGGCGGAAACTACACCTTCGCCGAGCGCTTCCTGCTCGCGCTCGCGCAGGGGCCGATCCTCGCGCTCGGCACGCGCGAGGTCCAGTCCGTGACCGCGGCCCTCGGACGCGTGAACGCGGCGAAGCGGCGCCTCGCGCGTGGAGATGTCCCGCCGGCCGCGCGCGTGATGTTCCTCGACCACATCACGCGGCTCGAACGGCTCGCCGAGGATCTCGCCGCGCGCGGCGAAGGACGCGTGGAGATCGTTCGTGAGGGCGAGATCCTGCAAGGCACAGCGACCGCGCCGCTCGCGGGCCGCGGCGTGATCCTCGTCGATCGCGGATGCGCCTCGGCGTGCGAGATGTTCGTCGCGCTGGCGCGGCAAGTCCCGGGGCTCCTCGTCGCGGGCGAGCGCACGCGTGGCAGCATGGCGGTCGGTGAGGTCGCGTCGTTCGTGCTTCCGCGCTCGCGCCTTGTAGTCACGCTCGGCACGCGCGCCGTCGTGGATCCGCTCGGCGACTACGACGAGACGCGTGGGTTCGTCCCCGACCTCGATCTCGCTGGGCCCGACGTGCTCGTCGAGGCGCGACGCGTGGCCTCGCTCGCGCCCGCCTCCGCGTGGGCGGCGGCCCGCGCACGTGCGCCGTCTCTCGTCGATCGGCGCGCGCGCGAGTTCCGCGCCGAGGCCGCGGCGCTCCGATCGGGAACGAAAAAGCCGCGTTGACCTCCCTGGTGCCTCACGTATTCTCCCTTTTTACGCGCGTGCGAGCGTCACGCGCGAAGGCGGAGGGACCTGCATGCGTAAGGCGTCGGCGAACACAACGAAGGGAGCTCCTCGTGCGCTTGCGGCGGCGCTCTTCGTCGCGGTAGGCGTCTCCTCGCAGCTCGCCGCGGCGCAGGCGCCTGCGCCGCCGCCTCCGCCGCCGGCTGGATCGCCGGACACCTCGGCGCCGCCGCCTCCTCCTCCTGGGTATGCGCCCGCGACGCCGCAGGGCGCGCCGCTGCCGCCGCCGGGGTACGCGCCGCCGCCCGGGTATCCGCAAGGGTATCCGCCTGGGTATCCGCCGCCCGGCTACGCGCCGCCGCCCGGGTATCCGCCGGGGTATCCGCCGCCGGGGTACGCGCCGCCGCCGGGGTATGCGCCGCCGCCGGGGTACGGGCCGAACAGCTATGGATACGGCCCGCCTGGCGCTTCGCTCCCGACGACGCTCGCGTATGAGGAAGGGGATCCGATCCCGCCGGGCTACCGCGTCGACAGCCGCATTCGCAAGGGCCTCGTCATCGGCGGCGCCGTGACGTTCGGCGTCCCCTGGTTCTTCTCCGCGATGATCGCCTCGATCGGCGACAGCGTCTCGCGGAGCTCGGATCTCTGGCCGCTCTACATCCCGGCCGTCGGGCCCTTCGTCGCGATGGGCACGCTCGACTCCGAGGGCCCGGGCACCTTCTGGCTCGCGGTCGACGGTCTCGCGCAAACGGGCGGCATCGCGATGTTCATCGCCGGCCTCGTCGCCCAGGAGAAGCGGCTCGTCCGCTCCGAGGTCGAAGCCTCCGTGACCGTGGTGCCTCTCCGGTTTGGCCCGCATGGCGCAGGCCTGGGCCTCGTGGGGACGATGTGACGACGAGACGAACGATCCTTTGCGTCGGCGCCGTGCTGACGATCCTTGGTGCTGCAAATATCTCCCTGGCGCAGGACGCGCCGCCGCCTCCGCCGCCCGGAGCGTTGCAGCAGCAGCAGCCGACCCCCGGCGCGCTGCCGCAGCAGCCTCCGCCGCCGATGGGCGCGGCGCCGCAACAGCCGATGGCCGCGCCGCCGGGTTATCCGCCGCCCGGGTACTATCCGCCGGCGCCGATCTTCGGGCCCTCGCGTTTGCCGTACAAGGAAGGGGATCCGATCCCGCGCGGCTACGGCATCGAGACGAGGCCGCGTTACAAGATGGCGACCGCGGGCATCGCGACGTTCGCGCCGCTCTACGGGATGTCGGTCCTCTTCGCGGGCACCTTCGCGGGCAACGAGGGCCTCGCCTCCGGTTATTACACGTCGCTCTTCATCCCGGTCATCGGTCCCTTCGTCGCGATCGGCACCTCGGACGCCGAGAGCGTCGGCGTCTTCATGCTCATGCTCGACGGCCTCGGCCAGGCCACGGGCGCCGCGCTCTTCGTGGCGGGCATGCTCTCCGACGAGAAGTTCGTCTCGCGCACGCCCACCGCCTTCGATCCGCGCCCCGAGGTCATGGTCGGCCCGCGGGCCGCGACGCTCCGGTGGCATTTCTGAGCCGTGGATCGACGATGAAAGGGACTCCGTCGATGGACAATCGCAAGCGCACGTCGATCCCGGGCCTCGCGCCGCTCGCCGCGCTCTCGCTGAGCCTCGCAACCACGCTCCCCGCGAGCGCGCAGCCGGCCCCCGCCGCGCCTCCGCCGTCGTCCACGGCTGCCGCGCCTCTGCCGCCTCCGCCTGCGCCGCCCTCGACCACGAGCGCCGCGCCCTTGCCGCCTCCGCCGCCGGCTCCGACGACGGAGGGCGCGGAGTCGACCGAGGAGCAGCCGAAGCCGAAGAAACGGAAGAAGCAGCCGAGGCTCAGTAACGAGACGTGGGACAGCCCGTCGCCGCAGCAGCCCCCGCCGATGTGGGCGCCGATGGACGACCCGAGCCTGCCCGTCTTGCCTCGCCGCATCGAGTACGAAGAGGGCGACATCCTCCTGCCGGGCTACCAGCTGAAGGTGCAGCCGACCCGGAGCCTGCTCATCGGCGGCATCGTCACCTTCGCGGTGCCGTACGGCCTGTCCGCGCTCGTCGGCGGCGCTTACGCGTTCGACGACAACGAACGCGACTCCGAGCTGTTCGGCCCGCTGCTCGTCCCGGTCTTCGGCCCGTTCATCTCGCTCGGCATCGAGAACTCGCGCGCGCAGGAGTTCCCGAACGCGCGTAGCACCGACGACGACCTCTACGCGTTCTTCATGCTCCTCAACGGCTTCACGCAGCTGACCGGCGCGGCCATGATCGCCGCCGGCATCCTCGTGCCCGAGAAGTACCTCGAGCGCGCGCAGGCGCTCCCGGGCAAGCCGGAGCTGCTCGTGGGCGGCAGCTCCGCCGCCGTGCGTTTCCACTTCTGAGCGGGGGTGTGGGGGCGTCGCTCGGTCGTCCGAGCGTAGCCCCCAAGCGCTCTTGCGCGTCGCCTCACTTGGCGGCGGCGACCATCCACATCCAGTCGAGCGGCGATCCCGCCTCAGCTTCGGCACCCTGGCCGCGCACGCGGAGCACACCACGCCGCGGGTTCGCCGACAGATGCCGCAGGATCCAGAACACCGTCTCCGGCTCGTCGCTGCCCGCTGCCGCCGTGACCTCCGCGAGCGAGAGCGCCGTCCCCACCTTCGCGCGCAGCGCCGCGAGCACGCGAAGCTCGAGATCGATCACCGCTTGCGCCGCCTTCTTCCCCGCCTCCACGCCCGGCTGGTGGTACGCGTTGATGCCCACGAGCTCCGCGTAGATCCCCACGGCCCGCTCGTAGAGCGCGAGGAGCGCGCCGAGCGACGCCGCGTCGAGCGCCTCCAGCGTGATCGTGATCGTATCGCGCCCTCGCTCATCGAGCGCGCGCCGCGTGCCTTGCAAGAACCCCGAGAGGTAATCGCCCGACGTCACGCCCGGCTCCACGTCGAGGTCCCCTCGCTGCGGCGCGCGATCGAGCAGCACCTCGATGAACGTCACGAAGAAGTTGTCGACCCCATCGCGGAGCTGCTGCACGTACGCGTGTTGATCCGTCGAGCCCTTGTTGCCGTAGACGCTGATCCCCTGCCACACCTCGCGCCCGTTCCGATCGAGCCGCTTGCCGAGCGACTCCATCACGAGCTGCTGCGCGTACCGGCTGAAGAGCTCGAGCCGGTCCTTGTACGGCAAGAGCACCATGTCCTTCTTGCCCGCGCCGCCCGTCGCCGACAGCCACGCCGCCGCGAGCTGCGCCGCCGGGTTCTTCCTCGTCACGCGGGATCGCGTCACCTCGTCCATCGCGCGCGCGCCGCGCAGCATGTCCGCCACGTCGAGCCCTTGCAGCGCGGCCGGCAGAAGGCCCACCGCGCTGAGCTCGCTCGTCCGACCGCCGACCCAGTCCCACATCGGGAACCGATCGAGGAATCCGCGCGCCACGGCGTGCTTGTCGAGCTCGCTGCCCTCGCCCGTCACGACCACCGCGTGCTTCGCGAAATCGAGCCCGAGCCGCGCGTACGCGGCCTCGGCTTCGAGCATCCCGTTGCGCGTCTCCTTCGTGCCGCCCGACTTCGAGATGACGACCGTGAGCGTCTCGGGCAGCGCGTCGCCGATCGCGTCGAGGGTCCGATCGAATCCATCGGGATCGGTGTTGTCGAAGAACCAGACGCGCATGCGATCCGCGGGTGACGTGAGCGCGGCGGAGACGAACTCGGGTCCGAGCGCCGAGCCGCCGATGCCGATGAGCAGCACGTTGCGGAAGCGACTCGCGCGCTCGGGGCGGATGCGCGCGGCGTGCACGTCCTCCGCGAACGAGAGCACGCGGCCGAGCGTGGACGTGATTGCGTCGCGGATCGCGGGATCCGGCGCGAGCTCGGGCGCCCGGAGCCAGTAGTGCCCCACCATGCGCCCCTCGTCGGGGTTTGCGACAGCGCCGCGTTCGAGCGTCGCCATCGCCTCGTAGGCCGCTTGAAGCCGCGGCTCGAGCGCGTCGAGGAAGCCTTCTGTCCACCGGATCCGGCTCGTGTCCAGCCAGAAGCCGAGGCGCTCGTCGTAGTACAGGTGCGCGCGAAACCGGTCGAGCCCGTCGTTCATCGTCGTACAATCCCCGTCCTTGGCGCGGGGCCGGGCTCGTCCCCGGCCTCCCCACTTCGTCGTGCGTACGTATGTAGCGCACCCTGGGGCTCGGGCGCCCGCCCTGCTGGTGGTGTCTCGGGTTTCCACGACCCCGGGATCCGAAAAAACTGCGCTGGCGGCGACACCGATCCCGCGTTATTTCCCTGCCGCCCCAATGCCACCCATGCAGCTTGATTTCGGCGTCAACGCAGGGTTCGTCGAAGAGCTCTACGCGCAGTACCAGGAGAATCCCGAGAAGGTCGACCCGAGCTGGAGGGCCTTCTTCGATAAACAGCGTGGCCCGTCGCAGACGGCCGCGCCGGTGGTTCGAGCGCCCGTGCAGGTCGCTCCGCCGGCGCCTGCGCCCGTGACGACGCCCGAGCCGCCTCGTTACACGAACGGCGGCCCCGCGCCCGCGCAGGCGAGCCTGTTCACGCAGGAGCCGACGCGCCGGCAACGCCGCTCGTCGCCGCCGCCCCCGCCGCCTCCGCGCGTGCCGGGCTTCGATTTCATCTCCTCCGAGCAGGAGATGATGTCGACCGCGGCGACCCGCGCCCGTGTCTACCAGCTCGTCAACGCCTACCGCGTGCGTGGTCATCAATTCGCGCACATCGACCCGCTCGGCCTCCCGCCGCCCGCGCCGCCCGAGCTCAACCTCGACAACTTCGACCTCAGCGAAGCGGACCTCGACAAGCCCTTCCCCACGGTCGACCTCGCCGGCTTGCCGGCCATCTCGACGCTGCGCGAGATCATCAACCGCCTCGAAGAGACCTACTGCCGCTCGATCGGCGTCGAGTTCACGCACATCGAGGATCCGGTCCAGCGCATCTGGCTGCAGCGGCGCATGGAGGCGACGAAGAACCGCCTCGAGCTCAGTCGCGACAAGCAGCTCCGCATCCTGACGAAGCTCTCCGACGCGGAGATCTTCGAGCAGTTCATCCATCGGAGCTACGAGGCCGGCACGAAGCGCTTCTCGCTCGAAGGCGGCGAGGCGCTGATCCCGCTGCTCGACCTCATCATCGAGCGCTCCGGCGCCGAGGGCGTCGACGAGATCGTCTTCGGCATGGCCCACCGCGGCCGCCTCAACGTCCTCTCGAACATCCTCGAAAAGAGCCCGCGCGAGATCTTCGCGCACTTCGAGGACAAGGACCCCGAGCGTTACGTCGGCGCGGGCGACGTGAAGTACCACCTCGGCTACTCCACCGATCGCGTCACGGAGTCGGGCCACAAGGTCCACCTCACGCTTACGTTCAACCCGAGCCACCTCGAGTTCGTGAACCCCGTGGTCGAGGGCCGCGCGCGCGCCAAGCAGGACCGCCTCGGCGCCCCCGACGCAGCGCGCAAGGTCATGCCCTTGCTCATCCACGGCGACGCTGCGTTCATCGGCCAGGGCGTCGTCTCCGAGACGCTCAACATGTGCGGCCTCGAAGGCTACCGGACCGGCGGCACGATCCACGTGATCGTGAACAACCAGGTCGGCTTCACGACGAACCCGAGCGAGTCGCGCTCCACGCGTTACGCGTCGGACATCACGCGCATGCTGAAGGTCCCCGTCTTCCACGTGAACGGCGAGGATCCCGAGGCCGTCGCGCAGATCGCGCTCCTCGCGACCGAGTGGCGCCAGCGCTTCGGCATGGATGTCGTGATCGACATGTACTGCTACCGCCGCTACGGCCACAACGAGGGCGACGAGCCGCGCTACACGCAGCCGCGGATGTACGCCGTCATCGACAAGAAGCCGACGGTCCGGCAGATGTACGTCAAGCGCCTGGTCGAGATGGGCCAGGTGAGCGAGGAGAAGGCCGAGGAGATCCTCGTCCGCCGTCGCGAGGCGCTCAACGGCGCGCTGCAGGAGGTCAAGCAGAAGGGCTTCGCCCCCGTCACGTACGCGATGGCCGGCGTCTGGACGAGCTACCGCGGCGGCCGCGACGCCGACACGCCCGAGGTGCCGACCGGCGTATCCGCCGACAAGCTCATCGACCTCTCGCGCCGCCTCCTCGAGCTGCCGGGTGACTTCAAGGTGCACCCGAAGGTCATGCCCATCCTGAAGGCGCGCCACGATCGCCTCGTGAAGGGCGAGCCCTTCGACTGGGGCACGGGCGAGATGCTCGCGTACGCCACGCTCCTCTCCGAGAAGACGCCCGTGCGCATCTCGGGCCAGGACGTGCGCCGCGGGACGTTCAGCCATCGCCACGCGGTCGTCGTCGACATCGAGACGGGCGCGAGCTTCTCGCCTCTCTCGCGCGTCGCGGAGGGCCCGGCGCGCCTCGACATCCACAACAGCCCCCTCAGCGAGGCGGGCGTGCTCGGCTTCGAGTTCGGCTACGCGCTCGACTACCCCGACGCGCTCGTCATCTGGGAGGCGCAGTTCGGCGACTTCCTCAACGGCGCGCAGGTCATCGTCGACCAGTTCATCACGTCGAGCGAGGACAAGTGGCACAGGCTCACGGGCCTCGTCCTCTTCCTCCCGCACGGCTACGAGGGTCAGGGCCCGGAGCACTCGAGCGCGCGCATCGAGCGCTTCCTGCAGAACAGCGCCGAGGACAACATCCAGGTCTGCAACCTGACGACGCCGGCCCAGCTCTTCCACGCGCTGCGCCGCCAGATCCTTCGCCCGTGGCGCAAGCCGCTCGTCATCGCCACGCCGAAGAGCCTGCTCCGCGTCGCCACCACGGCCAAGGGCCCGCGCCCCGTCTCCACGATCGACGACCTCGCGAACGGCAGGTTCCAGCGCGTGATCGGCGACGACACGGTCGATCCCTCGGACGTGAAGAAGATCCTGCTCTGCTCGGGCAAGGTCTACTACGACCTCGCCGTGACGCGGGAGCAGCGCGGCCTTCGGGACGTGGCCATCGTGCGGCTCGAGCAGCTCTTCCCGCTGAACCAGGAGCTCACGAACGCGCTCGCGAACTACAAGGACGGCACGAAGCTCGTGTGGGTCCAGGAAGAGCCGATCAACTACGGCTCCTGGTATTACATCAACGCCGTCCTGCCCCAGTTCCTCGGCGGACGCTTCCCGCTCTCCGTCGTGGGTCGTCAGCCGAGCGCGAGCCCCGCGACCGGCTCGAAGGCGAGCCACAATCTGGAGCAGAAGCGCCTCATGGACGAAGCATTCGCCTGACCTCTCGGGCGAGCGGCTCATGGTAACCTCCGTGTGCACGCACCCCGTGCGCACGGAGGTTTTTTCATGGTTCGCGTCTTCTTCGGAGTTTCAGCGCTTCTCGTCGTCTCCCTCCTCGGCTGTTCGGCCGGCGTGGGCGGCGGAGGCTCCTCGCCTGGCGATATGACCAGCACGGGCACGGGTGGCACGGGCGGTAGCGACGGCACGGGCGGCAGCGGCGGCACGGGCGGCAGCGCCGGCACGAGCGGCAGCGGCGGCACGGGCGGCAACTCCAGCACGAGCGGTGGCGGCGGCTCCGCGATGCTGACGTGCGCCGAGCTCGAAGTGGAGCTCCCGAAAGAGCGGCAGGCGATCATGAGCTGCACGGCCGACGTCCAGTGTGGCCAGGAGCTCAAGGGCACGAGCTGCGGCTGCACGCGCAACCTCGTCGCGCGCCTCGACGCGGACGCGACGCGGTTCTACGAGCTGCTCGAGCAGTGGCAAACGCTCGAATGCGAGGAGACCACCGTCGGCACCTGCGATTGCCCGAACGCGAACGGGTTCGCCTGCAAGAACGGCTTCTGCACCTGGAACTACGTCCCGTGAGGGACGAGGGACTCACACCTCGCCGAACCGCACCGCATACACCGGCGGCAGGTGATTCGAGATCGTCTGCCACGAATCTCCGCCGTCCTCGCTGATCCACAAGGATCCCGTCGTCGTCCCGAACGCCAGCACGTCCCCCGTGCTGTCCACGTCCAGCCCGTGGCGGTACGTCAGATCAAACGCGTTCGTCTGCGGCAAACCCTTGTCGAGCACCGTGAAGCTCGCTCCGCCGTCGCGCGTCCGGGCCACCACCACCTTCCCATCGACCGGGATTCGCTGCTCGTCCTTCTTTGCGGGCACCACCCACGCCGTCTCTGGGTCCCGCGGGTGCACGGCCATCGTGAAGCCGAATTTGCTCGGCTTCACCGACGTCACCTCGCGCCACGTCTTTCCTCCGTCCGTCGAGCGGAAAAGCCCGTTGTGGTGCTGGGTCCAGAGCGCGTCGGGCTGCGCGGCGCAGGCCACGAGCCGGTGCGGATCCTGGATCCCCGGATCGTCTCGGCGCTCGGGCGGCATGTATTCGGCGTACATGCCCTTCGTCCGCGTCTCCCACGTCGCGCCGTCGTCCGTCGATCGCCACACGCCCCCGCAGGAAATGCCCACCGTCACGCCGCCTCGATCCACGCAGATCGAGTGAATCCCCGGCCAGTCGTAGCCGCCGCCGAACCAGCCTTTCCGGGTCGGGTGATCCCAGAGCGAGCGCACGAGCTCCCACGATTGCCCGTGGTCCTTCGATTGGAACAGCCCTCCCGGGATCGTCCCGCACCAGAGATGCCCCGGCTGATCCTCGCGGCCGGCTTCCAGGCTCCACAAGAGCTCGACCCGCTGCGGCCATTCTCGTCCGTCCGGCGTCTTTTCCGGCTCGGCTCCCTCGGGCAGCGGCGGATAGGCCGGCGCCGTGATCTCCTCCCACGTCGCGCCTACGTCCCGCGACCGCCGCAGCTTCACCCCGAAATGCCCCAGCGCGAGCGCCGCGTACAGCGACCCGTCCCGCCGATCCGGCAGCACCATCGAAACGTTGTCGCCGAGGAACGAGACCTCCGCGATCGACCATCCCGACGGCTTTCGATCGAGACGGAAAAGCCCTTTGCGTGTCGCCACGAACAACTTGCTCGACATGGACCTCTAACCCCCGGAAAGCGCTTGCATTACGTAGATCACCGAGCCCTCGCCCACGGCGTCCCCGAGGCTCGACCGATCCGTCGCCTGATTGCCGTCGACGAAGATCACCACGTGCTTCCGCACGACGCCTTGCTCGTCGAGGACGTAGCCCCGCACGGCCGGCTCCGCGGCGAAATACGTGTCGAGGGCCTCGCGGACGGTGCGCCCTTCGACGTCACGCGCCGGGCAGGGCACGTGCCTCGCGATATGCTGGGTGAACGTGACGCGCGGCATGCAGCAAGCAGCGTCGCGGACGGGGTGCGGGTTTGTCAAGGCCGTCTTTTCCTTCTTGGAGGAATTTCCCGCCGCCTCCATCAGGCACGGCCCGACTTGCCTGCCCGGAGGCGGCCTCTTCCGTCTTCCGCGGAATGAAATCCGTCCCTTGAGATACTACTTACGTGTGATTGCTTTTTGACGCCGAGCGGGTGGAACATCGCACCATGGGAAATCCCCCGCGCGACCACGCTGGCGATCGCGAAAGGCGAGAACCAGGCAAACACGACTCTGGACTGTTCCTGGCCGAACGGGGATTTCGCGCGCTGGAAGAAGAAGGAGACGTCGACGCGGGGCAGGGGGTGGCCGCCTTGCGCGAGAGTGAGGAGCGCTTCCGGCTGGCGACCGAGGCCATCCGCGGCATGGTCTACGACTGGGATTTCCCGACGAACCGCGTCTGGCGCTCCAGCGGCCTCATCGAGATGCTCGGCTTCTGGCCCGAGGAGATCCCGACCACCGACAGATGGTGGCGCAGCCGCATCCACACCGACGACCTGAAGAGCTTCTCCGGCCGCACCACGATCCGCAGCAAGAATCAGCCCGTCATCGACGCGGAGTACCGCATCCGCCATCGCGACGGCCACTGGGTCTGGGTCTGGGACCACGCCCGGCTGATCCACGACGAGATGGGCACGCCCGTCCGCTTGATTGGCTGCGTCATCAGCATCGACGCCCGCAAGCGCGCCGAACAGGCCCTCTGCGAAAGCGAGGAGCGCTTCCGCGCCATGGCCGACACCGTGCCCGAGATCCTTTTCACGGCGCTCGCCGACGGCCGCGGCGAATACATGAACCAGCGCATGCACGAGTACACGGGCATGTGCGGCCCGGACGACGTCGCCTGGATGCAATGGATCCACCCCGACGACATCCCCGCCGTTCGCGCCCACTGGACCGAGGTGATGACGGCGCGCGTCGAGGCCGAGCCCGTCGCCGTGGAGTTCCGCTTGCGGGGCAAGGATGGCTCGTACCGATGGTTCTGCTGCCGCGCGCGGCCGATCCGCAACGAGAAGGGCGCCATCACGAAATGGTTCGGCGCCGCGGCCGACGTGCACGACTTCAAGGCCGCGCAGCAAGCCCTGCGCGAGAGCGAGGAACACCTCCGCCTCGCCACCGAGGCCGGCGGCGTCGGGACCTTCTCGTTCGACCTCCTCGAACGCCAGGCCTTCTGCTCGGCGACGACCCGCAAGCTGCTCGGGCTGCCCGAGAGCGCGGTCTTCCAGCGGAGGCTTCTTTTATCGTGCGTGCACCCGGACGATCGCTCGGAGGTCAACCGCGCCACGCGCTGCGCCTTCGAAGCCGAGGAGCCGTGCCGCTCGCAGTTCCGCATCCTGCGCGGCGGCCAGGAGGTGCGCTGGATCGAGCTCATGGCGCACGTGCGCAGGGACGGCGAAGGCAAACCCGCGGCCCTCTACGGCGCGCTGATCGACGTGACCGAGCGCAAGCGGCTCGAAGAGGAGCGCGACGCGCTGCTCGACAGCGAGCGGGCCGCGCGTCGCGACGCCGAGCGAGCGAACCGACTCAAGGACGACTTTCTGGCCATCGTCTCCCACGAGCTCCGCGCGCCGCTCAACGCCATCCTCGGCTGGTCCGACATGCTCCGCCGGGGCGTGCTCTCGCAGCAGAGCACGAGCAAGGCGCTCGACGTGATCGAGCGCAACGCTGCCCTGCTCGGCCGCCTGATGGGCGACATGCTCGACACGGAGCGCATCCGCGTCGGCAAGCTCAAGCTCGACGCGTCCCTCTGCGACCTCTCCCGCGCGGTCGACGTCGCCCTCGAGACCATGCGCCCCATGGCGAACGAGCGTCAGATCAAGCTCGAGCGCAAAGACGCGCTCACGGCCGTGCAGGTGCTCGGCGATCCGGCGCGCTTGCAGCAGATCGTGTGCAACCTCCTCAGCAACGCCATCAAGTTCAGCGCGCCCGGCGGCACCACGGAGGTCTCGCTCGTGTGCGCGGGCTCCTCCGTGACGCTCACCGTGCGCGACGACGGCCTCGGCATCCGGCCCGACCTCTTGCCGCACGTCTTCGAAAAATTCCGGCAGGCGGATGCGTCGTCGGTGCGGCGGCAAGGCGGGCTCGGCCTTGGGCTCTCGATCGTGAAGGACCTCGTGGTGCTCCACGGCGGCACGGTGCGAGCCGAGAGCGAGGGGATCGGCCGCGGCGCGACGTTCCTCGTCGAGCTCCCGCTCGCGGCGGAGGACCCTGCCACGCCGCCTACGACACGCGAGGAAGGCCCCTCCCTCGAAGGACTCCACGTCCTCGTCGTGGACGACGAGCAAGGCGCGCGGGAGGTCCTTTCACGCCTGCTCGGCGAGGAGGGCGCCGAGACCCGGACGGCGTCGAGCGCGGCGGAGGCGCTGCGCGTCATCCAGTCCGGCTGGCCCTCCGTGGTGCTGAGCGAGCTTGGTTTGCCGGGGGAGGACGGGTTTCACCTGGTCCGCGCCGTGCGTAACGACGAGCTTGCCGCGTCGCTCCCCGTCGTCGCCGTCACGGCCTTCACCCGCGACGCCGATCGCGCCCGAGCTTTGCGCGCGGGCTTCGACGGCCACGTCGGAAAACCCATCGAGCCGCATCGCCTGCTCGACGAGCTCACCCGGATCCTCGGGACGGTCGCGCCTACCAGCGGTGGTACGCGGGATGGCCCTCTTTCACCGCGACGAACGTCCCGCGGCACGTCGCCGTGACCTTCCCGCCGGCCTCGAGCGTCGCCTCGATCGCGCATCGATCGTCGGCCACCTCGACCACGCGCGCCTTGAGATGCACGGGCCCGAGCGGCGTCGGCCGCCGAAGCTTTACGTGGAAATCGGCCGTCACCGTGCACGGGGGTTTGTCGAGGCCCCCTCGCTCCATCAGGTGATGCGCCGCCGTCCAGTTCGAATGGCAATCGAGCAGCGCGCCGATGATCCCGCCGTTGAGCATGCCCGGGAACGCCTGGTGGTACGGCTCGGGCACCCACGTGGCGACGACCTCGTCTCCTTCCACGTGGCTCTTGATCCGGAGCCCCTTCTCGTTTGCCGGCCCGCAGCCGAAGCAACAGCTCTGGGGCGCGTAGCGGTCCTGCAAGCTTTGCTGATCCATCTTCATTCCCTCACGCGATGGTCATGCCGCCATCGACCACGATCGTCTGCCCCGTGAGGAACGATGCCGCATCCGAAGCGAGGTACAGCGCCGCCCCGGCGATCTCGTCCGGCTGCCCGTACCTTCCGATCGGCGTCCGCGCCACGACCCGCTCGACGAGATCCTTGTTGTGCACGATCGCCGCGGCGAACCGTGTATCCACGAGCCCCGGCGCGATCGCGTTGACGCGGATCCCAGAGGCCGCGAGCTCGACCGCCATCGTCTGCGTCATCGACACGACCGCGGCCTTGGTCATCCCGTACACGCCTTGCAACGGCGCCGCCGAGAGCCCCGCCACGCTCGTCACGTTCACGATCGCGCCAGGCGCGTTGCGATCGACGAGATGCCGGACGAGCTCACGCGACGTGTAGAAGTACCCCTTCAGGTTGACCTCGATCGTCTTGTCGAACGCCGTGTCGTCCGCCGTCATGAGCGGCCCGAAATGAGGGTTCGTCGCGGCGTTGTTGACGAGGACGTCCACCTTCCCGAACGTCGCGATCACCTGCTGGAAGAGCTTCTGCACATCGTCGGCCTTGCCCGTGTGGCAGGTGAAGGCCTCCACGGTCACGCCCTCCTTGCGCAGCCGCTCGACCGCGGCGTCGAGCCCTTCCTTTTTTCTCGACGCGATCGCCACCTTCGCTCCGCTCTGCCCGAGCGCTTTGGCGATCGACTCGCCGATCCCTCGGCTGCCTCCGGTCACGATCGCGACCTTGCCTTCGACGTGGATGAAGCTCGTCATCTTGCGGCGGCATCCTCGCGAATCCCCGCCGGCTTGCCAAGCAAGGTTTTTGCTTCACACGCCCGAGCGAGCTCGGCTCGTGTGCAGTAGGCGCCTGCTCGTTCGGCCATCCATGGCGGGCCTCGCTCGTTTCGACGGGAACATGCTGCTCGTCCCCGCCTGGCACGTACGCTGCTCCACCCCTCGCCGCGGGCGGCGCTCGATTCCGGCGCCCGAAGCCAGGGGGAATGAAGCCATGACACGAACGATGGGAATCGCGGTCGCGACGTTCGCGCTCGCCGCGGCGAGCGCCAGCACGGCCTCGGCGCAAACGTTGATGCGCGAGACCGAAATGGAGCGCGCGGGCCAGATTGGCGCACCGCTGAACGCTGTCGAGATCCAGGTCGATTCGGGCTACAACCAGGGCTTCGGCCCGTCCGTGCCCGCGACCCAGGGCACGCAAGCGACAGGCCTCGGAGGCGCGGGCCTCGGCGCGGGCCTCGGCCTCCACTACCGCGCGAATCCGTATTCGTCGGTCGGTATCAACGGCAGTTACAGCATGCAAAACCTCCCGCGTGGCGCGGAGATGCGCGGCGCGACCGCGGGCATCGACGGCGCCTTCCACATGAGCCCCTACTCGCGCCTGGACCCTTGGGTCTCGGTCGGCGCCGGGTATCGCATGATGTGGGAGCAACCCACGGGCCAGAACAACGACGTGTTCATCCACGGCTTCCAGCTCGCGAAGGCCAAGATCGGCGTCGACATCCGCGTGAGCGAGAGTGTCGCGCTCGCCCCGACGCTCGGCGGCGATCTCAGCATGTTCCTCTGGCGCAACCCCGAGGGCCGCGTCGGGACGCAGACGGTCGACACGCCGCGCCTGAACGCCTTCGTCTTCGCGGGTGTCACGGGCCGCTTCGACGCCGGTGGAGAGCGTGCTCGCCCGGTGACGATCGTGGGTCGCCGGTAAAATCAGCACGCGTCACCACGCGTGTGAGGGGGCGGGCCTGGGTCCTGCCCCCTCGTTTCATTTCGCGTGTCGCGCCTGGCCATGTGCCTCGGGCGGCGGTATGTGCCGAAGCCGCCGATGAAGCTCTTCGTGCTCCTTGCGATCCTCACGGATTGCCGCCGCGACACCCTCGACAGCCCGGACGCGCTTCGCGCCGCGCTCGACGCCGCCGTCGCGGCGGGCCCCTTCACGGGCCTCGGCACGCTCGTCGTTCCGTTTTCGCCGCAGGGCGTCACCGCGTGCGCCGTCGTCGGCGAGAGCCACATCGCGCTGCACACGTGGCCCGAGGAAGGCAGGCTCTTCGTCGACGTCGCCTCGTGCAGCACGAAGGAGAGTGTCGAGCGTGCGCTCGATGCGATCCGCGCCGTGTTCCCGGAGGGAAAACTGGCCGTGCTCGATGAGCGCGTGCTCGATGGTGGCGTGATCTCCAGCGTTGCCCGGTGACACGCGGGCCTTGCGGTCGTCATAGAGGCCGCGTAAAACCGCGTCCCGATGGCGAGCAACGTCCAGCAAGATCCCGCGGCGCAGCAGTGGTCGGGACCCAAGTCGAAGAAGGAGATCCTCGGCCATCCGGCCGGCCTCTTCGTGCTCTTCACCACGGAGATGTGGGAGCGGTTCTCCTACTACGGCATGCGCGGCCTCTTGAAGCTGTACCTGGTGAACTACCTGTTCGTCACGTACCGCCAGCGATTCCAGGGCCAGGCGTACGACGCGACCGGCAACCCGGGTGATGTCTTCGGCTGGAGCGTCATCCGCGGGTTCTTGCCCGACGTCGATCCCGCCACGCTCACGCAGTGTGTGAACGAGAAGGTGGGGCTGCTCGTCCAGGGGGATCCGACGAGGAACATCGCGCCGATGGCCGCGGACATGGCGCAGTCCGTCGCGCAGCAGACGTGCTCGATGCAGCCAGTCGCCTCGGCCATTTACGGCTGGTACACCGGCCTCGTCTACCTGACGCCGCTCTTCGGCGGCTACATGGCTGACCGTTACCTCGGCCAGAAGCGCTCCGTGTATCTCGGCGGCGCGCTCATGGCGCTCGGGCAGTTCGTCCTCTTCGGCGCCGAGAACCTCTTCTTCCTCGGCCTCCTGCTCCTCATCATCGGCAACGGCTTCTTCAAGCCGAACATCTCGACCCAGGTCGGCAACCTCTATCCGCCCAACGACAAGCGCCGCGACGGCGCGTACACGATCTTCTACATGGGCATCAACCTGGGTGCGTTCCTGACGAACCTCGTCTGCGGCACCCTCGCCCAGAACAACGGCTGGCGGTACGGCTTCCTCGCGGCGGGCATCGGCATGGTGCTCGGCCTGCTCATCCAGTTCTTCTTCGGGCCGAGCACGCTCGCGCCGGACACGCTGAAGAAGCGCGAGGACAGCAAGGGCGAAGCCCAGGCCGTGGTGAAGGAGGAGAACGAGGGGCAGCGCATGGGCGCGCTCGTCATCCTCTGCGCGCTGAACATCATCTTCTGGGCCGTCTACGAGCAGCAGGGCAACACGATGCAGACCTGGGCCGACGAGAAGACCGTCTGGCCCGTGATCTTCGGCTTCCAGATCCCCTCGACCTGGTTCCAGTCGTTCAACCCGTTCTTCATCTTCCTCTTCGCGCCGATCCTGGACCGCATCTGGGCGGCGCAAGCGAAGAGCGGCAAGGAGATGTCGAGCGTCACGAAGATGGCCGTTGGCTGCATCATCCTCGGCCTGTCGTTCATCGTGATGGTCGGGGGCGCGCAGATGATCGGCGGGGGCAAAGGCAGCGTGATGTGGCCGCTCGTCTGCACGGCGCTGCTCACGATCGGCGAGCTTTACCTGTCGCCGATCGGGCTGTCGCTCGTGACGAAGGTGTCGCCGGTGCGCTTCGTGTCGATGATGATGGGCATGTGGTTCATGTCGAGCTTCTTCGGCAACATCCTGAGCGGCTACATCGGCATCCTGTACACGAAGTGGTCGCCGACGAACTTCTTCCTGCTGCTCATGGCCCTCGGCGTCGCCGCCGGCCTCGCGATCGCGGCGTTCAACAAGCCGCTGCGCAAGGCGATGGGGAATCACTGACACGCGCATGTAGCGCCTTTGCTGGGGCGTTGCCCCAGGCCCCACCAGGGGCTATCCGCCCCTGGACCCGGGGCCTGCGCAAGCGCTGGACTCGGGTCGATGAACTGCGCGATGCGCAGTTCATCGAACAGGCCGAGGCAAGAGCAGCTACGCTCCTGCCAACCAAAACAGTCGCGCTGCCATTTCGATCGGCAACGCCGTCCGTGGTCTTGCCACCGGCCTGTGGGAAGAACTGCGCATCGCGCAGTTCTTCCCCAAATGGTCCAGGGCTTGCCCTGGTTCGGGTCGAGGGGCGAACAGCCCCCGCGGGGTCCGGGGCGGCGCCCCGGCGCGACGCCCCCAAGAAAAGTCAGAAGTGCACGACGCCGTAGTAAACCCGTGCGTTCCCGGGCTGCGGGACGTAGAAGTCCTGGGCGGTTCTCCCCGCGCGCATCGTGATGCCCTCTTCGGTCCAGAATCGCGCCACCATCGTGTAGGGCGCGGAGACACGTGGTCGATGCTCGGGGTGAACCTGGAAGGTCACGAGCTTCCCGCCCTCCTCGTCGAAGCAACCGTTTGGAGAGAGCGCGAGCTCGTATACGTAACACGCGGATGTCGGCGTGGCCGTAACCGTGCATGTCCCTCGTGACGAGGAAATCGAGACGCAGGGCTTGCCATCGAGGAGCAAATCGATGCGTTTGGGGAGAGGGGTCGAGAAATAGACGTGCATGGTCGCCAGGTCGCCGGTATCGTCCGGCGCATAGGCGAGGGCGTGAGCGTACGAGAAGAGCGCGACGGCAGCGGAGAGCGGCACGAGCACTGTAGCGAGCGGGTACACGTCGAGGGCCGATGCAATGACGATGCCCCGAATAGGCGCCGGGGCCCCGGCGTCGCCTGCGGGATGCTGCTTGCCGCTTCGTGGGACACGCGCGCGCTTCTTCTCGTCACGCTGCTCCTCGGCTGCACGCACGAGGACGCGTCGAGAGCGACCCCCAGCGACGCCGCCGCGAGCGCGCCGAGCAGCCCGCCCTCGGCCGTCGTGACGCCCGCGCCGTCCCCCGCACCGTCTCCCGCGCCTCCGCCGAGCGCTGCCCCTCCGAACGCGGACACGGGCGCGGCCGAAATTCAATCCTGCGACCCTGAAAAGCCTCCGCCGATTCCCTCGCCTGATACCAGGCTTTATGCCACCTGGCGGACGTTCCCCGTGGACCTCGGGGCGCACGGCGGCGCCGGGAAGCTCCGCGTGCTCGAGGATTCGCGCCTGACGCGGCCCGGGGCCGTGCGCGTCGGCACGCACCCTGTCCTGCCGCCCTGCGATTTGCTCCCGAGCCGGGTGGAGCTGATCGACGAGAAGGGCACCACGCTGCAGGTCGAGCGCTTCTGGCCGGAGCTCGACGTCGAGCTGCGAACGATGGGCCCGGGGGCGGTGCTGATCGAGACGATCGAGCGCGTTCGATGCCTCGCGAGCTGCTGGTGCGGCGACGGGCACGCGTTCTTTCGCATCCAGGACGGGCGCCTCGTGCCGCACGAGGGGCGCGTGGTGGAGCGTCGGCCCGCCGCGGGCACGCCCGGCGTCGGGGCGATGTTGAAGGCCAAGCCGGTCACGCACGGCTGTTACGAGAGCTCGAGCATCGAGGCCCCGCCGGGCCGGCCTCCCGTGCTCGTCGTGAACCGCACGGCGATGGGATCGTTCGTCACGGCGCAGGAGCGGCACTGGTTCGAGGACGGCGCGTGGAAGGCGAGCATCGTGGAACGGAAGTAGCGCGCGGTTGACGCTGGCCGCCGGGGCCCCAGGAAATCCGAGGGGAGGTGCCCGATGAGAATGCGTCCGTGGGTGCTGGCCTGGGTGATGGGGGCGGTGGTGGTCGGCGCGGGCGTTGAGGCACGCGCGGAGGATGCGGAGGAGGTCGACGCGGAGAGCGAGGTGCTCGAGGAGGCGTCGGATGCGCTCTTCGCGCAAGGCATTTGCGAGCGGTGCCTGCGGATGTGCGCGATGGGACGGTGTTTGCCCATGTGCATGCGGATCCGGTGCGCGGCGCCGGATTGGTGGAACCGGGTGTATCCGCCGGACTTGTGGTGGCGGGAGGAGCCTCGGCCGGGGGTGCGGGTGCCGGGGGTGCGGGTGCCGGGCGGGAGCTGACACGCTCTTTGCCTCCGGCCGCCCTTGCGCTACGCCTCCCGCCCATGTCCTCCCTCCTCGCGCCCTGGACCCGCCCGCGTGACCCGTCGGAAAAGCCCCTCCTCGCCGTGGGCACGATGAACTTCGGCAAGCGTACGCCCGAAGACGAGAGCATCCGGCTCGTGCATCACGCGCTCGATCGCGGGCTCACCCTCTTCGATACCGCGAACGCCTACGTCGATGGAAACGCCGAGCGGATCCTGGGCAAGGCGCTCGCCGGGCGGCGCGACCAGGCCCTCGTCGCGACGAAGGTCGGGTTCGGGCGGACCGCCGGCAAGCCCGAGGGGCTTTCCCGAGCGCGGGTGCTCGCCGCCATCGACGAGAGCCTTGGGCGGCTCGGGATGGAGTTCGTCGACGTGTATTACCTCCACGTGCCGGATCCCGCGACGCCCATCGAGGAGACGCTCGACGCCGTGCAGACACTGCTCGCGTCCGGGAAGATCCGAGCGTGGGCCGTGTCGAATTACGCCTCCTGGCAGGTGCTCGAGATGTTCCACCTCGCCGCGCAGCACGGCATGCCGAGGCCCGTGATGTCACAGGTGCTTTACAACGTGCTCATCCGCCAGCTCGATCTCGAATATTTCCGGTTCACGAAGAAGTACGGGCTGCACTCGACCGTGTACAATCCGCTCGCAGGAGGGCTGCTCTCGGGCAAGCACGCGCCTTCCGCCGAGCCGACGAAGGGGTCGCGGTTCGAGAAGAATCCGCTGTATCAGCGAAGGTACTGGACCGACCGGTTCTTCGAGCTCGCCTCCGCCTATCGCGAGGTCGCCGAGAGCCACGGGATGACGCTCGTCGAGCTCGCCTACGCTTACGTCGCGGGGACGCCGGGCGTGGATTCGATCCTCGTCGGGCCCGGGTCGATCGCGCACCTCGACGCCGCGATCGACGCCTGCGCGAAGGAGCTGCCCGCCGAGGCGCGGCAGAGGGTGAACGAGCTCTACCGCGATTTCCAGGGGACCGACGCGAGTTACGCGCGATGAATTTCCTCGCGAAGGAGGCCTCGGCGGCGTCTGTGGAGGCGGCCCTCGCCGAGCTCGCGGAGGTCGGGTTCGCGCGGCTCGGGCGCGTGCTCTCGGACGAAGGCATCACCACGCTCGCCGCGCGGGCCGATGACCTCATGCTCGGGCGTGTCGTGCACGAAGGGCTGTTTTTCCAGCACGACGCGGAGAGCGGGCGATACGAGGACCTGAAGCACGGGAAAGGGTGGATCGGCCCCTCGATCCATTATCGGAAGCTCGAAAAGCTGGAGAAGGATCCCATCTTTCGAGCTTTCCTCGGCAATGCGCTCTTCGAGCGGATCACGCGGGCCATGACCGATGGGTCTGTCTCGCTCTATCGCGCGGTCCTGTTCAACAAGGCGGCGCGGGCGGGGACGGCGCTGCCGTGGCACCAGGATGGAGGGAGTTTTTGGGGGCTTGATCGAGCGCCGCTCGTGCAGATCTGGACCGCGCTCGACGACGCGCCGGCCGAGGCGGGGTGCGTGGAGATCGTGCCGAGGTCGCATCTCGGCGGGCTCGCGACACCCCTCGGCGGGGTGATCCCGGACGACGTGACGCGCAAAGCCGAAGCCGAGGCGCATTCCGTGCTCGTGCCCGCGCGCGCCGGGGAGGCGATGCTCATCCACAATGACGTGTGGCACCGGTCGGGGACGAACACGACGGACCGGCCGCGGCGCGCCATCACCGTGTGTTTTTTGCGCGGCGAGACGCGGTGCATGCGCAAGCGGCGGGCGCCGCGGACGTTCGAAACGATCTTCGAGGCCCGTCAGCCGATTCCCTGACGGAACGAGCCGGCCCAGCGGAAGGCGTCCGCGGGGATGACGAAGACGCGGCCGAACTTCGGCGCGTGCGCCTTGAGGAGTCTCTGGAGGCTCATCATCTGGAGGGCGTCGTCCGCGGAGACCAGCGCGATCCGCCGCGAGGCCCCTTCGAGCGCGCCGAACATCTCCCCGAGCGCGGCATCCGTGGTGGGGCCCCAGGCGATCGTGACCTCGCGAAGGTCCAGGACGGCGCCACGCACGCGCGCGGTGGGCTCGCGGGCGATGCGCTGGAACACGCCGACCATCTCGCGCGCGTAGGCCGCGCCGACCTCGCGGCTCACGTCGGGCCGGCGCCAGACGCGGCACGCGGCCACGCCGTCCCCGAGGGTCATGCTGTAGTTGCCGCCCTCCGCGTATACCTCTCGATCCGGCTCCGACGACACGCCTCGAAGCAAACGGGAAATTCGGGGGTTGTCAAGGACGGAGCAGGCAACGGCCGTCCGACCAGCGCCCGCCCGCGTCACCGCAGATCTGCGGCTGGCTGCGGGCTTCGCGCCACCAGAGGATCTCGTCCATCGTGCCGGCGAACGGGAAGATGCCCTGCTCGCGGCGGCCGATGAAGAGGTCGGACCGGAGCGGGCCGAGGAAGCCGCCTTTGTACGTATTGGTGAGAGCGCCGTTGATGTAGAGCGCAAGGGTGCGGCCGTCGTTCACGTAGGCGACGTGGGTCCACGCGCAGACGGGGAGCACACCACAATCGCTGCCCACGTTCGTCGTGCCCGTGGACGCTCGCGAGAAGATGAGCTGAATGCCGCCGCAGCACGCCTGCATGGTGACGTTGTCGTCGCTGTCGCCGGTCCCGCGGCTGACGGTCGAGCCCACGGTGAGGGGCTTGTCGAGCTCCGGGGTGATGCGGACCCAGAGCTCGATGGTCGCGGCGGTCGTGAAGTCGAGGCCGGGGGACGCCGGGACGCGGACATGGCCGCCGGAAAACGAGAGCCCGCGTCCCACGCGTCCGGGCGCGCCGCGAACGAGGCCCGAGCTCGTGGCGGTGCCGTGATGGCCATGGCCGGAGCTGTCGAGCACGGGGCCGTCGGTCTCCTCGAAGCGATACCAGGCCGCAAGTCCTGGCGGCGCAGGGCCGAGGAAAGGAGCGGGCAGGGGCGCGGTGGCGGCGCTGCAATCGTCCGCGGCGATCTGCTTGGTGTGGGCCTGCGGAGGTGATGGGGCGTCTCCAGCGATTTCGAGCGGCGCCGCGGAGGTGGTCGGGGAGGTGGGATCGGGCGGCGGCGGGAGGGCCGTGGCGCATCCGAGGAGCGGGACGGCGAGGAGCAGGGTCGGAAGGAGGCGCGGCGCAAAGGACATCGCGGATCGAGCATCCGTCGAGGGAGTGAGGTTAGTCAAGCCACGGGGATGGAAATCGAGAGCGCACTGCCGCATCATGCGGCGCATGCATCGCGAGGTGCACTGATGGGCAAACGTGACCGCTCTTCGCAGGGAATCGCGATCATGATCACCGTGATCGGCTGCATTCTCCTCGTATTGCCGTGGATCCTCCGGAGCCAGGCAGAGGGGCGCGCGGAGCGGCTCGCGCGCATGCGTACGTTCTCCGAGGCGACGTGCACGCTCGAGGACATCGTCTGGGGAGATCCGAATCCGAAGTCCGGAAAGACGCGGGTTTCGGTCGACTATCGGGTGCACGTCCCGGGGCAAGCCGGGACGTTCATCGCGAGCGGGTTCTCCTGGGAAGGGATGGAGGTCGACAACGCCGTGGCAGCGGCGAGGAAGCTCGAGCTGCTCCCCGGCAAGCGGGTGCCGTGCTGGTACGATCCAGCCGAGCCGACGGACGCGTTGCTCGTCCAAGCGCGGGCAGAGAGACCGCCGTCGGTGAGCCTCGGGCTCATGCTGGGGCTCTCGGCCGTGGGGCTCCTGTTCGCCGGGGCAGGGATCGCGACGTTGCGCACGAAAAAACGCGGCGCGGGCGACGATTGAGAGGGGTTTCTCAGCCCCCGGAAGCCGTCCGCAGCCCCTCCGAGGGGGTTTCTCAGCCCTCGGAAGCTGCCCGCAGCCCGTCCGGGGGGGTTTTTTAGCCCTCTGGCGCCTGTTCCCGACCCGGGAAGGGGGGTTTGGGAGCCCCGAGACGCCCGTCGACAGCCTGCCGGGGGGGGTTTTTCAGCCTCCGGCGGGTCCTGCCGGGGCCGGCGGGGCTCGCTCGCTGGAAAAGCGAGCGTTCTTCGATCCGTTCACCGCGCCTTCACCAGTGGCGTGTCGACGAGGTGCTCGGACAAAAACCACACCTGCATCTCGTTCGCCGGGAGCACGTCGCTGGTGAGCAGGTTGTTGGTGGTGTCGTCGCCGTTCTTCACCGCGAGCCGAGCGGCCGCGCGCGCCTGCTTGATCACCTGTGTGTGCGCCTCGATGAGCCGCGAGAGCTGGACAGGCACCTGCTCGCGACCGCGCGGCGGGCGTTCGATTCGCGTCATCTCGGCGACGTCGTGCGGCATGGCCACGGCGATCCCGCCGAGCGTCTGCACGCGCTCGGCGATGAGATCCATGAGCCGGACCTGCTCTTCGTAGTGCTTGTCGAAGAGGAGGTGCAATTGATAGAAAGTCGGCCCCGAGACCTGCCAGTGGTGCTTCTTGTACATGTCGCGGAGCGCCATGGTGTCGCTGAGGAGCTGGTTCAGCGCCGCGACATTCTCGATCTTCGCTTTTTCATTCACGTCGATCGGGTAGTAGACCAAGGTGCCGTAAGGCTGAATCTCCCGCCCTCGCTGGTCGAGGATCGGCTGGGCCTCGGAGGGCGCGCCCTGCTCTTTGGTGCCCCGGTTCCGTTGCGTCTTTCTCTTCATGGTGGTCCCCCTTTGGTCATCACGCAGATCACGTGAGGAACATCGGCCGGACTCGTCGAGCCGCGAGAACCTCACGGTGATCTTATTGTGTCCAGCCCGCCCGCCGGGAGCCGCGGTAGGTGCGCGCGGGCCTCGACGTGGTCGCCGCGGACGAGGAGGTAATCGCGGAAAAACGTGGCGAGCTCGCTAGAACATCGATCGGTTTGCAACCGCTCGATGTTCTAGCTCTCTTGTCCCGAGGGGGACGCCTCGCGTCCCCCTCTCGTCCGGGCAAAGCCCGGCCGATTCACCCCCCGAGGGAAGAGCGCTTCGCGATCTTCCGTGCATCGAACCGGTCGATGCTCTAGGTGATCGTCTGGCCACCGTCGACGACCAGCGCGTGCCCGATCATGAAGGCCGCCGCGTCCGAGCACATCCAAACGACCGTCGCGGCGATCTCTTCGGGCCGACCCATCCTTCCGACAGGTTCCTCGGAGATCACCTTCGAGCGGCCCTCGGCGGTGCCGCCGGTGTAGCGAGCCATCATCGGAGTGTCGATGTATCCAGGGCAGACGGCGTTGATACGAATGTTCTGCGCGGCGTAATCGAGGGCCGCCGCTCGGGTGAGGCCGATCACGCCGTGCTTTGCGGCGGTATACGCGGGGCTGCCTTTGATGCCGATGACCCCGGCACCGGACGAAGTGTTCACGATCGCGCCGCCACCGTGCTCGAGCATCCGCGGAATCTCGTACTTCATGCACAGGAAGACACCGCGGAGGTCGATGTTCATGATCCGGTCCCACTCCTCCGGTTGCATCTCCGCGGTCGGGACCAAACCCTTCGGCTCGACGCCGGCGTTGTTGAACGCGAAATCCAATCGCCCGAACGCTTCGACGGTTTTGTCGAGCGCCGCCTTGATGTCCTCGGCTCGCGTGACGTCGCAGCGGACGGCGAACGCTCGTCCGCCTCGTTCCTCGATCATGCGGGCCGTTTCCTGGTTGCCCTCGTCCGACACGTCGGCGACCACCACGCTCGCACCCTCGGCGGCGAACGCCAGCGCCGCCGCGCGGCCGATGCCGCTCGCGCCCCCGGTCACGAACGCGACCTTTCCCTCGAAGCTTCTCTTCTCGTTCATCGTAACCATGACTGCATGTTTCCTTCTGCGGCTCAGGTGAACCGCGCCCTTCACACGCGCAGGAGCGTCTTGATCGCGCGCCGCTCGTCCATTGCGCGATATCCCTCTGCGACCTTGTCGAGCGGAAGCGTCAGATCGAAGACCTTTCCTGGCTCGATCGAGCCCTTCTCGACCAGCTCGATGAGCCGGGGCAGGTAGCGACGCACCGGCGCTGGTCCGCCATGCAGATGCACGTGCGTGAAAAACAGCTTCTGGGCATCGAGCTTTACGCCGTGCGGAACGCCGACGTAGCTCACGTATCCGCCCGGGCGCGCGCAGCCGATCGCTTGCGTCATCGACTCGGAAGTTCCAACGCATTCGAGGACGGCGTCCGCTCCGATTCCTTTCGTGAGCTCTTGGATACGAGCGATGCCTTCGTCCTCGCGCTCGGTCACGATGTCCGTCGCGCCGAACTCGCGCGCGAGCTTCTGCCGCGGCTCGTGACGGCTCATCACGATGATCCGCTCTGCTCCGAGCTGCTTTGCCGCGAGGACGCCGAGGAGACCGACGGCGCCATCGCCGACGACGACGACCGTCGTGCCGGGCTTCACGTTCGCCGCATCGGCCGCGAACCAGCCCGTGCCGAGGACGTCGGACGCTGCGAGCATGCTCGGGATCAGCTCGGCCGAGGGCACCTCGCGTGTCGCGACCAACGTTCCGTCCGCGAGCGGCACGCGCAACATCGGCGCCTGCGCGCCGCCCACGGGCTGAGAATGCTCACAGGACGTCTGATACCCGGCCTTGCAATGCGGGCACGTGTTGTCGGACGCGAAGAACGAACCGATCACGAACTGCCCCGGCCTCACCGACGTCACGCCGCGGCCGACCTCCTCGACGATGCCGCAGTATTCGTGCCCCATCGCCCTGGGCGCGGTCGTCGGCTGGATGCCGCGATAGGGCCACAGGTCGGAACCGCAGATGCAGCTTGCCGAAAGGCGAAGAATGGCATCGGTGGGCTCCTTGATTCGGGGCGCGTCGAGCTTTTCGAAGCGAACGTCGCGCGCACCGTGCAGAACGGCTCCTCGCATGTCTCACGTCCTTCCTTGGTACGGGTCCGGCGCTATGCCTCAACAGGCCACCGGGGCACGCAAGGAACATGCGGCACGCGAGTCATGCCGAGTAGACGGCCAAATGCGGATGGCCTGTAAAGCCAGACTTGACAATGCGGTGACGTGCCCATGATCTTCGAGCGATGAGCACGACCGCGGTCACGCATGCGCCTCGCTCCGTCTGCGTCGAGGCCGCGAAAGAGCTCGCCGTGCGCCGCCTGAAAGACGCCGGAGAGTCACGATGGCGCAGTTTTCGTGATTGGAATGGTGAAGAAGAACGTGCTGCCCACCCCGACCGTGCTTTCCGCCCAGATTCTTCCGCCGTGTGCCTCGACGAGGCCCTTGACGATCGACAGGCCCAGGCCGGCGCCGCCGCGCCCGGCCTCCTTTGCCTGCCAGAATCGATCGAAGAGGTGCGGGATCTGTTGCATGGGAATCCCCGCGCCCGTATCCGTGACCCAGAAGAGCACCGCTTGCTCCCGCCGAGCCGCACCCACGTGAATCCGTCCGCCCGCTGCAGTGAATTTGATGGCATTGCCGATGAGGTTCTCGAAAACCTGCAAGACGCGATCGTGATCCGCCCATATTTCAGGAAGCTCTGCCGCCACATCGAGGTCGAGCTCCAGCGAGCATTCGCGTGCAAACGGTCTCTGTGCCTCCACCGCCTCGATGGCAACCTTGTCGGCGGGGATAGAGCCACGCATGACGGAGAGCTGCCCCGCGTCGACGCGAGCCACGTCGAGGAGATCCTGGATGAGACGATTCATTCGCAGCGCGGCACGCTGAATCGACTCCCCGCGTCGAGAGATCCCTGGTTCCCGCGCACGCCGCAGGAGCTCCGCGTGGACGAGGATGGCGTTCAGCGGATTGCGGAGGTCGTGCGCGACGGTACCGAGCGTATCGTCGCGTACCCTGATGGCTCGCTGGGCGTTGCGGAAGAGGCACGCGTTCTCCACGGCCAAGGCGGCTCGGTGCGAAAGCTCCTGGGCCACGGCAAGCTCCCGCGCGGCGTACCGGGCCGCCGTCGTGCTGACGAGAAGGAGGGCACCCACGAGATTCCCATGGGCAATCAGCGGCACGCCGATGAGGGATTTCGGATCGAGCTCGCGCAGCACCCGCAGGTGCTCCTCGCTCTGCGCGATCGATTCCAAGTACTCGGGCGTCACCTCGTTGACGAGAAGCGGCTGTCTGGTCTCGAAGACCCTCGAAACGAGGTGCGGACCCCCTCGATCGAGCTCGAGCCGCTGGAGAGCATCCGCGACCGTTGCCTTTTCGGGATCCGCATGTGCGACCTTGAAGCGACGCCCCCCGTCCTCGTTCATGAGCTCCGCGATGCAGCAGTCCGCCAGATGGCGGACGACGAGGCTCACCAGGCTGTCCACGGTCTGGTCGTAATCGAGGCTCGAGGCCAGAACGGCGCCGACGTTCAAGAGGAGCCGCTGCTCCTTTTCGACCTCCTTGCGCTCGGTGATATCGCGGAGGATGATGGTGAAGAGAGGCACGCCTTCCACGTCGAGCTTGGAAATGGCTCCTTCTGCGGGGAACTCCACGCCGTCCTTGCGGAGCGCCCAAATGGTTTCACGCTCGGACATCTTTCGTGCCTTCAGCGGGGTCTTCGCGAAGTCGCGAACGTGCTGCTGATGGCGCTTTCTCAGCCCTTCCGGGATCAAGACATCCACGGGCTGGCCGAGGATCTCCTCGCGCTTCCAGCCGAAGATTTGCTCGGCACCTTCATTGAAAATGTGGATCCGTTGGTCCTGGTCGAACGAAATGATGGCGTCGGCGGCGATCGAGATCAGGCCCGCGAACCTCGCCTCCGACGCGCGGAGCGCCTCCTCGGCGCGCTTTCGCTCGCTGATGTCACGAACCAGGCTCTGCCATCGACCGTCGGGGAGGAACCTGGCGCTCACCTCGACCGGCAAGTAGGCCCCCCCCTTGGTCCGTAGCCTCCACTCGGCGACCTCCACGGCCCCCGCGAGAAGCTGTTCCTTGGCATGCGAGAGCCGGGGGACGTCTCGCGGGGGTATGAAATCAACCATGGTCTTTCCGATGATCTCCTCGCGGGCATACCCGAGCATGCGGCAGCCAGCGGTGTTCGCATCGGTATAGCGACCCTCGAGGTCGGCGACGAAAATGCCGTCCGGCGCCTGCTCGACGAGCACCGCGAGCCGTGCCTGGGCTTCGAGCCCTCTCTTTCCGGCGATGAGATTGTCAATACGAGCGCGCAGCTCGTCGACGGTAAAAGGTTTTGTGATGTAATCCTGGGCGCCCTCGCGCAAGAGCTTCACCCGTAGCTCGTCATCCGACTTCGCCGTGAGGAGCACGATGGGGATCCCATCGAGCTCGCGGTGGGAGCGGATCGCGCGCACGAGCGCGTCGCCGCTCAGCTCCGGCATCATGATGTCGCAGAGGACGAGGTCGGGCTTGAGCTCCAGCGCTTTTCGCAGGCCCTCCGTGCCATCGAACGCCGCCACGACGCGATGATCGGACGCCAGGCTTTCGATGATGAATCCGCTCATTTCGCGGTTGTCTTCCACCACGAGCACGAGCGCGCCTTCCGGCGCTCCGACGACCTCGGCCGGAGGCCCACCGTGAAGCTCGAAGGCCGCCTGCGATACCACTGCCGGCACAGGCCCCCCCGACGGTACATCGGCCGCCCGGGGCCGCACGACGGCTTCGGGCGGGGCTCGTCGGGGCAGCTCCACCGTGAACAAGGCTCCACCTTCGGGCGCTTCGGAGACGGAGATCGCGCCGTGGTGCAGGGCGATGAAATCCCGCGCGATCGCGAGGCCCAGGCCCGTCCCACCAAACCGCCGTGTAGCTCCGCCATCCAGCTGGCGGAAGCGTTCGAATACAGCTTCTCGCTTGTCAACGGGAACGCCGGGACCGCTGTCCGCCACCTCGATGACCATGCGATCCTCGGGAATCTGTCGCAAGCTCGCGCGGATGCTCCCACTGACAGGAGTGAATTTGAATGCGTTCGAGAGCAAGTTGAGGAGGACCCGCTGCATTTTGTCCGCGTCGACCTCCGCCCGGAGCGCGACCTCTGCCTCGACCGTGAATGCGATGTCCTTCTCCTTGGCCAGCACCTCGAAATGGCTGGCGACGAAGCGGAGCAATCGCGCCAGATCGATCTCGCAATATTCGAGCGTCATTCGGCCAGCGTCGATCTTTGCGACGTCGAGCAGATCATCGACGTGGTGGTGAAGCGTGCGTGCATTGCGTTCGATGACCTCGATGTCGCGACGAAGAGCCGGGCTGATCTCGGGTGCATCGAGGAGACGCTGCGTGGGCCCGAGGATCAGCGTGAGCGGCGTGCGAAGCTCATGGCTGACGCTCGCGAAGAACTCGGACTTGAGCCGGTCGAGCTCCTTGGTCTTCTCGTAGAGCCGCGTGATCTCCTCATTGGCGCGCACGAGCTGCCGGTTGGCCTCCGTGATCTCCTGTCCTCGCTGGAAGATCTCGGCCTCCATGTTCTCCGCTTGGATACGAAGGTCGGCGGTCAGCCTTTGCGCTTCGAGGCCAGCTTGCTTGACGCGGACGAACTCCGTGACGTCCTCGACGCGATGCGTGACATAGATGAGCTCGCCGTCGGGCCCGAAGACCGGGCAGTTGACCTGGGACCACCATCGCTCTTCGAATCCGCCCCCTTCCTCATCAGGCCGGCGGATGTCGTACTGCTGAATGGGCATTGTATCCGGGACTCGCCGACGGAGCACCCGCTCGAGGGACGCGCCGAGGTTCCGGACGGCAGTAGCGCCTTGCTCCGACGTCGCCGGGTTGGCAGGGAATACCTCAAAAATACCGCGACCAAGTATTTGTTCGCGCCTCGTCATCGTCGCGCGCGCATAAGCATCGCTGACCGCGACGATCGTGTACCGAGGCGCATCGGGTTCGACGACGAGGTAGAGCCCGGGGGCGGACTCGAAGAGGGTCCGAAAGTCCGGATCCGCAGTCCGAGGCCCACTCATGGAAGACTGCGTATAAGATGGATTGTTGCTGCGCCGCATGGCAGTGGTCCGCGCCATTTATCCGTGTGGCATGGACAACTGTCAATCGCTGCAATCCTTCTTCGTCGCGCGTCACCACGCCCGCGGGGGCTCGGCCAAGCAGGCTCTCTCGTCTCCGAGCGGACGCCCTGCCTCGCGAAGACCAGCGAGCGAGCTCGATGCAGAGGGGCGCGTGCAACGCTTCCTTCGTCCGAGGGGTTTCTCAGCCCCTGAAAGCCGTCCGCAGCCCGTCCGGGGGGGTTTTTCAGCCTCCGGCGGGTCCTGCCGGGGGCGGCTCGGGCTTCTTCTTGCCTCGGCCGCCTGCGCGGGAGCGGATCACGCTGTACAGGGAGGGGAAGGTCTTTTCTGGGGTCGGCTCGTGGCGCAAGAGCCATCGGCCCGTCGCGGCGACTTCCTCGTAGGTATCGAGCAAGAGCGTGAAGGCGCGGGCGAGGTGATCGGCGGCCACGCGCGCCTCCGGGCCGAGCCGAGCGCCGAGGTTCGCGAGGATCTCCTCCGCGGCCTTCACGGCGTCGTCGGCGTCGGTCGCGCGGAAGTGCTTCTTGTCGTCCTTGAGGGCGTCATAATGGTCTCGATACACGGTGGCATACCCGAGCAAATCGGCGGCAAGGTCGCGGTGGCCGGTGCCCGCGCGCAGCATGGCGAGATAGGGGCCGACCTCGGGGTGGTCATTCAAATGGTACTCACAAAGGGCCTGCATGCGTGCCTCGATGCCGAGGGCCTTCTGCACGAGCTCGGCCGGGAGTTTTCCCTCGGTGGAGAGGGTGCGGGCCTTCTGATCCTCCGTCGCGGCATACCAGCACGCCCAGGCGGCGGTGGGGAGCAGCTCGACGAGGGCGGCGTCGAATTCGCTCGAAGGCAGGCTCTTGTAGCGGGCCCAAAGCTTCGGCTCGCTCGCGCGCGCGGCGAGGCCGAGCGCGGCGACGGCGGCGAGGCCCGCGTCGGCATTGACGACGGCCAGGGATTCGACGGGCATTGTCTGGTAGCGAGGGAGGAGCGCCTCGAAGGCTTGCTTGCCCTTGACGGGATCGAATTGGGGACTGGTCATGGCGCCGGATGGAATCATGGGGAGAGGCGCGCGGGCAAGTGTGGAGGGCATAGCGGAGTCGGAACTCGCCTCCGCGGGGGCTGTGTTCGCGCCCGACGACGAGCATGTCGACAGGGCCGAGACGCCGGAGGTCTCCGCCGCGCGGGGCGTCACGGCGGCAGAGCTCGCGCTGGCCTGGGTTCACGGGCGCGCGCGTGTCCACGCGGTGACCGTCGTCCCGATCCCCGGCACCCGGAAGCGCAGCCGGCTCGAGCGCGCCGCGAGGCGCTTGCGTGAGGCAACCAGAGCCTACCGCCAGGCGCTCAACGTCCGGCAGCGGACGCTTTACGGGTCGAGGATCAGCGTCCGCGCCAGATCCTTCGCCAGGAGCTCGGCGAGCGCGTCCTCGGAGTCCGCGGCGTTGGCCGGGACATCGGCTTCGATGAACGCAAGACCGTATTTGTCCTCGACCCCTTTCCGGAGCGGAAAGTGCCAGCCGAGGTAATCGAAGCCGGTGACGGTATTGATGTCGTTGGGGCTGGTGATCAGGTTGGCCGGATCGGAGAACAGCAGTGGGCCCGGACCCCACCCTAGCGGGGTATCGCGGACCCTGTGCTCCGGGTAATTCGTCCAGTAGGCGATCTTGACGATGACGACCAGCAATCGGCCGAGGGATTGGAGCACGAGCGATGCGTCCTGCGGCTTCCCCTTGACCGTCAGCGCCGTGAGCGTGCCGCCCAGCAGCGCATTGACGAGGCCCTGCTGCTGGGCGTTCGTCAACTGGGCGAACGTGGCCCTGTTGAAGTCCTTGTCCGCGTGCGCGTCGAGCTCGGCGATGACGGCGAGCGCGTCGTCCGTCGTGACCCTGACGCCGATCGCGGGGACGTTCCTCGTCTGAATGATCAGGATCATGTGCTCGTGGAAGGATTTGGTCGGTTGACCACTCGCGGGAGCGAGCGCGCCCGCGGGTTTGTCGCCCGGCACGTCGGGATCGGCCGGGATGATGATGCTGGCAAAGGCATTCATGCTCGGGCCGATGCTCGTCAGCGTGCCCTTGCTCGGCTTGAACGTCACAGCGCCGTCTTCTTTGAGCTTCAGCCCGCGGATGAAAGCGGGGAGATGCCCCGGGCTCCACATGGGCACGTTCAGCGAGAAGAACGGAGAGAGCTGACCATCTTGTGACATGACGACCTCCTTCTATGCGCTTTCGTCTGCGATGATCATGTCGGCGATCAGGTCGGCGTGTGCCGTGATCGGGAGGTGGTTGTTCGCTCGGACGTGCGTGGGGAAGATGCTGCAGTCCGCGATACGAAGGCCCTCGATACCGTACACGCGGGCCTGCTCGTCGCACACGGCCATTGGATTGCTGGCCGGACCCATGCCGCAGGTACCGCTGGCGTGGAAATGCCCCGAGACCATTGGATGGAGCTGCTGTACCGTCGTCGGCACGATCGGGGTGAAGTTCGGGTCGAGCCAGTTTTGGAAGAAGGGCTGCGAGGGGTCCATCATCGCCGCGTGCGTGACCTGCGCAGCTTCGACGAGCGCCTCGGCGTCCTTCGCCGCCGGGTCGTTCAGGAGCCCCTGGAAAATCTTGGGTGTCACCCGCGGATCCGGTGATTCCACGAATACGCCCCGGCCACGCGAGCGCGGCTTGTAGTTGGCCACGCCCATCCGCACGAGCCGCTTGTAGTTGGTCCGGATGGCGCGCTTTGCAGCCAGCCCATGGTCGAAGACGTTGATCTTCGCGTTCGCGAGGTCGTTGTTGCCGGTCGAGAGGAGGTAGACGATCTCCGGCGATTCGTCGAACAACGTCGGCGGATTGCCGACCCTGAACTTGGGGTCCGTCCGCACCTGGTCCGTCCGCAGGCGCCCGCCGTACGTGAGGCCCTGGAACATCAGCGGCAGGTCCCTCCTCGTGCGGTACACGATGTTGATTCCGACGTGCTGCAAGATGTTCGCGCCGACGCCGGGCAACTTGTGAAGCAAGGGCGTCCCTTTCGGCATGCGTTTGGGATCCCCCACGCCCGATCGCAGCAGGATCGCGGGCGTCCCATAGGGGCCCGCGGCAAGGATGACGTTCGGGCAGAGGGCGGTCTTCATCACCCACACGCCATTCTGGTTCTGAAGGTATTCGACGCCCGCCGTCTGGAGGCCGCCGCCGGGCTTCTTCACGAAGAGCACGCGGTTCACGACCGCCTGGCTCTCGAGCTTGAGGTTTGGCTTGTCGCGCACCGGGTCGATGGCGACGATCAGGGCGCTCCGGCGCTCGTCGTACTTGTCGACGCGGTGGAAGCTCAGGGACTGGCGCCCGCCCGCGACCGGGTTTCCCTGGCTGTCGAAGCCGACGTAGCCGAGCGGGGCCTTGTGGAAGTTGTTCGTCGTGTTCGCGAGGAAGTTCCAATCGTTGATGTCGTCGACGAAATCTAGCGGCAGCTTGTCGTGGGCGGCCGAATTCGTCAGCGATTGGACGATATCTATCAGCACCGGATTGATGCGCGGGGTCGTGACGTTCGGGCGGGTATCACCGAGCAGCGGTCCGCCGATCCGACCGATCTCGATGTACCCGGTGCCGCTGTGGGTGCTCGGATCGATCGCGGGGTGCTCGATGTCGATGTCGTTCTCCGCCTTTTTATAGTGGGTGAGCATCGAGCTGCGGTTCCAGGGCGTAAGCTTGGTCCCGGGCCCCGAGCCGGTGGGGACGGGGAGCCCTCCCGGGTCGATCTGGAGGTGCTCGTCATCGATGATATCGACGACCCGGAAGGGCTGGCCATCTTGGTCGAGGCGGATGTAGTCGCCCGCTTTCAGCTCCGACGTGAAGTTGTTGCCCGAAACGATGTTCGTGCCGACGAACTGGAGGTTGCCCAGGCTTCCGGCGCCGTCGCGCAGGTAATGGTCCCACTCGTCGTAGTCCTCGGGGGCGGCCCGATAACACACCATGCCGTAATGGTGGCTGCTACCCCCGACCATCTTGCCCATCGCCTGATCCCCCATCGGGACCTGGAACCCGTAGCCGGTCGTTTCCGGCTCCCCGACGTAGGGCCAATCCTTCGACTCGTAGTCGTCGAACGTGCTTTGCGTGCCCTCCGCCCGCCGAGCGTTCGGCGTCGGCATGTCGATGCCCGCCTCCAGCGCGAGCACCTTGAATCCCTCGTTGACCAGGCGGTTGATCACGATCGCACCGCCGGAGCCCGTCCCGCAGACGATGAAGTCGAAATCGCCCTGGTCCGGCGTTTCCGCCTTCGCCACGCCCGGAAGGGCATGGCCGAATGCAATGATGCCGAGGCTGACGCCCCCCGTGACCGCGACGAACTTTCGCCTGGACAATGTATCGTTATGATTCGACATACTCCCCCATGCCCGGACCGGAAACGCTGGGCGCGCGATCCCCTCGCGCCAACCTGTCACTCGGAAGGGCGTCCGCCCCGCGCGCAGGGCGGAGCGCTCCGACGAATCACCGTGTACGCCCAGAGTCCTCTCATGGGCGCGCGTCGGCTTTCGGTACGCTGGATCACGGTACCTCGGGAGTCAAGCTTTCGCGACTCCTTCGATCATGCCGGATTGGGGCGAAATCGTAAAAGCGGGCCGCCTCGAACGCGTGGGCCTTTGGCCCTACGACGTGCGCCGTGCAGGATGCCCCTACAAGACCGCCAAGGTGATGACGCGTGGTGCGCGTTCGCTCGTGGAAACACGCGTGACCACGCTCATGAATTGCCCGTCGTGCCCATGCCGCCCGGGCACGCTCGGCCGCTCCCGTGGCACCCGGACGAACGGCCCTCGGGGACGGCCATACCGACGGGTCAAGTCGTGCCGGGCGTCTCGAACCTCGCAAACCGCGCGAACAGCGGTGGGAGCACGAGCAGATTGAGCAGCGTGGAGCTTACGAGCCCGCCCAGGATGCCCAGCAGCAAGGCCTCGTCGATGCGCTCCTGGGCGGCACGCTCACGGCGCTGACGGTCAAGGGGAATCCGAAGGACGCATCGCTCGTGCTCCAATCCCTCGGACGATTGCTGGTCGTCATCGTCAAGATCGCATACTGGACGAATTACCCGGATCACAGGGGCCGCGATACCCCGCTGGGGTGGGGGTCCGGGGCCATTGCTGTTCTCCGATCCGGCGAACCTGAACACCAGCCCCAACGACATCAATAAAAGGGGTCGAGGACAAATACGGTCTTGCGTTCATCGAAGCCGATGTCCCGGCCAACGCCGCGGACTCCGAGGACGCGCTCGCCGAGCTCCTAGCGAAGGATCTAGCGCGGACGCTGATCCTGGACGATTAGCGCCCGCCACGTGCGGCCTATTCGGTTCGGATGATAACATGGTAGCCGTGATTACAGGCACTTCCTGCAACCCCGCTCTTCAGGGGGGCAGACGCGTCCAGCCTGTCATGTTACCGTGGCCGCCCCATGCCTTCCGGTCCCGAGCGTCCTCTGGGGGAAGCGGGCTACGCGGCCCCTCCCGCTGCATCGTCGGATCCGCATGCCTCTGCGCCCTCCATCGTCGTGCGTTCCTCGATGGCGAGCCTGAGCATCCTCGGTTCGGAGATGACGTCGTACTCGACGCCTGACGCTGCTCTCGCAGCGGTCACGCCGCAGGCGGGCAGCAAGGCCTGTCCGACCTGTAGCAGGACGTACCCTCCCCACTTCAACGTCTGCCCGCAAGATGGGGCGGCGCTCTCCCTCCACGACGAGCTCGTCGGAACCACGCTCCGGGACACGTTCCGGCTCGTGCGTGTCCTCGGCGAGGGCGGCATGGGGCGTGTTTACGAGGCGCAACACACGCGCATTGCAAGCAAGCGATTCGCCATCAAAATGCTGCACCCCGAGTACGCCCGGCAGCCGGATGTGCTCGCTCGCTTCATCCGGGAGGCCGAAGCTACAGCAACCATCAAGAGCCTTCACGTTCTCGAAGTCTACGACGTCGATCGTACGCCAGATGGCCGTGCCTACATCGTCGGCGAGCTTCTCCAGGGGCGTGAGCTCGCCGAACACCTGGAGCGATCAGGCAAGATGGCGCTCGGTCCGGCGGTGCGAATCGTCCGGCAGATCTGCAAGGCGCTCCATGCGGCCCACGCTAAAGGGATCGTCCATCGGGACATGAAGCCGGAGAACGTCTTTCTCACCGGCGATCTGGAGAAACCCACGGCCAAGATCCTTGATTTCGGCATCTCGAAGGTCGACTCCGGCACCGGGCCCGCGCTCACCAAGACCGGGATGATCATGGGCACGCCTTCGTACATGTCACCCGAGCAGGCGAAGGGGCAGAAAATCGATCATCGCACCGATATCTATGCCGTCGGCGCGATCCTGTATGCCGTGCTCACGGGTCGGAGACCCTTCGACGGAGACGAGCCGACCTCGATCCTCATGCGTGTGCTCTCGGAGGATCCGCCGCGCCCGCGAACCCTCGAGCCCAGCATCCCGGACAACGTCGAGATGATCATCCAGCGGGCCATGGCGAAAGAGCCGCAGGACCGATTCCAGGATATCCGTGAGCTCGACGAGGCCCTGACGCCGTTCGATCCGGAAGCGTCCAGCGCGGGCACCAGCGTGACCGGGAGCTCTGCTTCGGCGGGTGTCTCGCTGAAGCGACGCGAGAACGCGCTCATCTCGGACAGGATGCTCCTGGCCGGCACCGCCGCGATCGGTGCGTGCGGCGCCGCGGGGATGCTCATCGCAGCGGTCGCGTCGATTCTGCGGCTTTCGCGCGGAGCCTCTGTCCGTGGCAACATCACAGGGGGAGAGTCAGCATTCCTAATTTTGGTCGTCGGAGGCCTCGTGCTCGCGATTGGCGGGTTCTTCGCCCGCCGTGCGTACCGGATCGTTTGGCAGGACGATGCCAAAGTCTCGGAGCTCCTCGCACGGCTCTTCCCGATCGTCGCCGGAGGCCTCGGCGTCTATGGCGCGAGCACGATCCTCATTCACCTGTTCGAGACGGTGTTGCTACGGCAGGCCATCGGCGTGGCGTGGGCGCCGTGGGACGTGCTGCAGCTCGTTTTCGGTGTCGGGTGGGCCGTGGGGACGTTCAGGGTGAACGCACCACCGAAGTGAGAAGCCAATCGCTCACGGACAGGGCATGTAAACCGGCCGCCCCGCGCGGCTCGGGGGATGTTTCACCTGTCCTCGCATCCGGTATATTGGAGAGCCTGAACCTCAATGAGTGATGATCCCGAGCTAAAACAGTATACAGCACGAATCGGAACGGTCCTCCGGGGCAAATGGCGCATCGATTCGCTCATCGGCGTCGGCGGGATGGCTGCGGTTTACGAGGCGACACACAGGATCGGCCGGCGCTGCGCAATCAAAATCCTCCATCCGGAAATCGCGGTCTCCAAGGAGCATCGAGCCAGGTTCGAGCAAGAGGCGCTCGCAGTAAACCAGCTCGGTCACCCCGCAGCCGTCAATGTCCTAGACATTGACACGAGCGAAGATGGATCGCCGTTCTTGGTGATGGAGTTGCTCGATGGTGAATCGCTCGGCAAGCGCGCTCATCGCTCCGGCGGCATCGAGGAGCGCGAGCTGCTCCGCATCGTCTCGACCGTGCTCGAAGTGCTCGATGTCGCGCACGGGCTCGGCATCGTTCATCGAGACATCAAACCTGATAATCTGTTTTTGACCTCTTCAGGCGGCGTCAAAGTCCTCGACTTCGGGATCGCTCGAATGAAACAGGGCGGCTCCAATGTTCGTACACGTATCGGCTCGATGCTCGGGACGATACCTTATATGTCGCCCGAGCAAATCGCTGGTCGCGAAATCGATGGGCGGGCCGACGTCTTCGCCGTCGGCGCCACGATGTTTCGGATCCTGACAAAACGCCATGTGCACGAGGGCTCCATGGAAAGCGAGCTCCTCATCAAGATGGCGACGCAGCCTGCGCCGGCCCTGCGCACCGTTGCCCCCTCTGTCAGCCCAGAGGTTTGCGCCATCGTCGATCGCGCGCTCGCTTTCGATCTATCGCGCCGCTATCCAACGGCCCGCGCCATGCGTGAAGACATCGAGCGAGTTCTGGGCGCCAAGGCTACCCCTCACGCGCCAGTTCCGGTGTCGATCCGAGCCGACGCGTCGACTGGAATCAGTGTCGATGGGCCGACGATGGCTGCTCCTGCTCCCGACCAAGCGATGCAGGCACCAATGGTCACTCCTGCTCCCGACCAAGCGATGCAGGCACCCGTCGCCACGTCCGTGCGGCCTCAATCTGCTGCAACCAGCGCAGGAGCAGGCTCGAATTCCCGGTTCTTGATGATTGCAGTGATTGGCTCTTTTGCTGTCGCTGTATGCCTCGCCGTTGTCTTCTTCGTCGTTCGTTCGGGGGACTCCGCCGAAGACACTCGTGAGAGCGCGGACGATGACACATCTCGAGAGGACAAGGCGAGCGGCACGATGGCCGCGTCTTCCAATACCAGCAAGCCATCCTCGACCGCTGGGCCCTCATCGACGCGCCGGCCCGCCCCAAATGGCAAGTATCGGCTACTCCTCAAGGACGGCAAATATCCATTTTGCGTCACGTCGAAATTGAAAAATGCATATCCAGTACGCACGAATGACGAGGGCGTCAAAGTGTGCAGTGGCACCCCCGAAGGGCCCATTCCGGTTGACGGCCTCAAAGCCTACCACCCCTCCGAGTTTCAATGGGAATAGCTAGAGGCGTGCACCTTCGGGACGGGGCTTTGGGCTCCGGCGATGCGGGCGGCGTCCAGCGAGCTACGGCCCGTTGCACTGTGGTCATCCTTGTAGGCTGATGTCGGTGTACGGGACCAACTCCACGAACATCACGGAACTACACAGCTTTCCGTGCCGTGGGGTGGATCGAGCATGATGTCCACTCGGACGGCGGTGCGGTTCCTCCGCTCTCAGCACCTTTGTCCGTGTACACTCCTCGACATGGCAGGGATCATCCCACCCAAGGGGCGCTCGAGCACCGACGATGACGTCACGGTGCCGATGATCGGGAACCGACGCGACGCATCCGTCGTTGAGCTCTCGAACTCGGCGCTTGGGGAAGAAAAGACTACGGTACGGTGGACGGACGACGCACCCACGTTGGTGCGCTCAGACAATGACGCACCCACGTTGGTGCGCTCGGACAACCAAGCGCCAGCGCTGATCGGGAGCTTGATCTCGGAGAGGTACCGCGTCCACGAGCTTCTCGGGGAGGGCGGCATGGGAGCCGTGTACCGCGGCGAGCAGGTGCACCTGCGCAAGCAGGTCGCGATCAAAGTCCTCCAGCCGGGCGCCCGGAACCTCCCCCAGATCGTGGCGCGGTTCGAGCGCGAGGCGATCGCGGGGGCGCATATCCAGCATCCGAACGTGGTCTCGGCGAGCGACTTCGGTCAGCTCCCGGATCGGTCGCATTTTCTCGTCCTCGAGTATGTCGAGGGCACCCCGCTCCAGGACGTGATCGCCTCGGCACCGCTCCCCGCGCGACGCGCGCTCCACATCGCGAGGCAGATCGCGTCTGCTCTGGAGGCGGTACACGCGAAGGGGATCGTGCACCGCGATGTGAAGCCGCAAAACATCCTTCTCGGCGCCCATGATCAGGTCAAGCTCATCGATTTCGGCCTCGCCAAGGTGAACGTAGAGCTCCTGTCCACCGAAAGCCGCGAGGCCGCGCGCAAAGGCCAGGACCTCACCGCTGCCGACCAAGTCCTCGGCACGCTCAGTTATCTCGCGCCGGAGGCCGTGCGCGGCATGGAGGCCGTCGATGCTCGCGCGGATCTTTATGCGCTTGGACTCATGTTGTACGAAATGCTGTCCGGGCGAGGCCCGTTCGACGCGAGCGACGGCCAATCTTCCTTCCGGCAGCGGCTCCTCGAGGAAGCGCCCCCACTCCGCCAGCGTGCTCCGGGAGCAGGTATCCGCCCCGAAGTAGAGGCGATCGTGATGCGGCTCGTCCAGCGAGACCCAACCCAACGTTATCCGACGGCGACCAACGTGATCGCGGCCATCGACGGGGCCATTGCGGCGATGGAGGGCGCGCCGAGGCAGATCGAGCCGACCGTTTCGATGCACCTCGGTGCTCCGGGGCACCCGACGAGCGCGACGCCGCTCGCGCCCCGGTGGACCTCGCCGGCGATGCGGCCGTGGCTCATTGCGTCCATCGTCGTATCGCTCTTGCTCAGCGTCGCGCTCTTGATCGCCATCCTGAGCAACTGACCGAGACTCAAAAAGGCCACAGCGAGGGAGCAGGCTCGTTGCTCGACGGCAGCTCCGCGGGCCCCGTCGGTTCGGTGCCCGCAAGGAACACCTCCTCGATGCCCCCGACACCCAGCGGCGCGAGTTGACCGGTCTGCGGATCGATGGGCACGCGCACGAGCCCGACCTGCGGCGCGGCGAAGTCGGTACGCGGTATCGTCTTGTGTGCCTCCTGCATGAACGCGATGAAGGCCGGCAGCGACGTCGTGCCGCCCGTCTCTCCGGCGCCGAGCGGAGAGGCGTCGTCGTAACCCGTCCAGACGGCGCATGCGATAGCCGGCGAGTAACCCACGAACCAGGTGTCTTTCGCAGCATTCGAGGTGCCCGTCTTGCCCGCGACGGGTATCGTCATGGAGCGCGCGCGCTTGGCTGTCCCCGTCTCGACGACCGAACGCAAGAGGCTCGTCATGATGTAGCCCTCGGCTTCCTCCATCACGCGGCGTGGAGGCGTTGCGTCGGGTAGCGGCAGCGGCTTGCCGTCCGGGTCGGTGATGCTCCGAATGAGCACCGGCTCACGGTACGTGCCGCCAGCGGCGAACGTATTGTACGCGGCGACCATCTCGAACGGCGTAACCTCGTAAGCTCCGAGCGCCAGCGACAGATCCGCGCCGAGCTTCGAGGCGATGCCCAGGGATTGCGCCCACGCCGCGACCTTGGCCGGCCCGAGCTTGTCGAGCGTCCACACCGCGGCGACGTTGACGCTCGTGGCAAGCGCCTCACGCAGCCGACGCGGAGACTGTCCGTCGCTCTCGTCGTAGTTGGCGGGTCGGTATCTCCCTCCGAGAGCGGCCGGCTCGGTCTCGAGAATCGACGCCGCGGTGAAAACGCGCGTGTGGATCCCGTAGCTGTAAACGATCGGTTTGAACGTCGAGGCAGGCTGCCGATGCGCCGACCTCGTCCGATCGAGGGCGCCGCGCACGGCGTCATAGCCGCCAACGACCGCGAGCACTTCGGCCGTACGGACGTCGAGGGCGACGAGCGCAGCCTGGGGCCCAAGCGCGAGCTCCAGCCGTCCGCTGCGCGGGTCGTCGTCGGCAAAGGTGACACGCACGACCTTGCCGACCTCGGCAAACTGGCTCGGGGGTAGATTGCGAGGATTATAGCGCTTCGCTTTGTCCAACTTCACGGTGCCTTCGGCCGTACCGACGCTCACGGTGAGCGTGCCGCGTCCGTCGTCGGCCTTTGTGACCACGCCATTGTAGACGCGCCCGCCGCCCGGCGTGGGGGTTCCCTTGAAGGGAGCCGGATCGCCCTTGCCACGCTTGAGCGGAGCGACGAGCCCGCGGCGTGCGGCGTACGCGTCGAGGTTATTGCGCACCGCCGCCCTCGCCGCTGACTGCAGCTTTGGGTCGATCGTGGTCGTCACCGTGTAGCCACCCTGATCGGCCTGCGGGCCGGCCACGGCGACCAGCTTGCGCTCGACCTCGGCCACGACCTCGGGCGCCAGCTCCGCATTGTTTTCCGGCAAGGGGGCGAGGGTGATTTTCTGGCGAGCGGCGGCTTCCACGTCGGCGAGCGGCGCGAATCCTTTGTCGCCCATCTGCCGTAGTACGTAGCGCTGCCGCTCCTCGGCCTTGGCGAGGTCGACGCGCGGAGAGTAGACGCTTGGCCCCTTCACCAGGCCCGCGAGCGTGGCTGCTTCGGCGAGCTGCACGTCTCGAACGCTCTTGCCGAAGTAGTACCGCGCTGCTTCTTCAATGCCGTAGCGACCATGCCCGAAATAGATGTGATTGAGGTAAAGCTCGAGGATCTCGTCCTTCGTGAGCTCCTGTTCGATGCGGCGCGCGAGGATGAGCTCACGGATTTTGCGCGCGAAGGTGCGCTCGTTCGTGAGGAGCACATTCTTGACGACTTGCTGGGTGATCGTGCTGCCGCCCTGGCGCGTTCGCCCGGACCACAGGTTCACCAGAAGTGCCCGCAGGATGCCGAAGTAGTTCAGCCCCTCGTGCGAGTAGAAGCTTGCGTCTTCCGCAGCCAAGGCAGCGAACTTCATGCTCTTTGGCACCGTCGAGATCGGGACGACCGTGCGTCGCACGGTGAAGAGCTCCGCGAGTGGTGTCCCGTCGCGCGCGAGGATGCGCGTGACCTGCGGCGGACGGTAGTTCTTGAGCTCCGCGGTCTCTGGCAGGCCTTGGCCGTAGTACAAGATGAGGGCCGCAAACGAAAGAAAACCGAGGCCCAGCAGTATCGAAGCGGCCGTAGCGATGCGCCACATCCACCGCCGCAAGCGTCGTTTCCAAGACACCTTTCGCCTGCGCTGCTGGTCGCTGCCTGCGGGCGGTGGCGGCCCTGGCTGTACGTCGGGGATCGTCGGAGGGACGGCGTGCGGCGAGCGCGCGCTCGCCTTCGCGTCGAGAGGACGGCTGTCGGCGTGCGAGCCGGACGCGACCTTGTCAGGGCTGTCAAACCGATTCGTGGCCATTCACATTCCCCGCATGTTCGTCATTCAGGGCATTTGGCTCCACACACGGTGATATCGCCCGCACAGGTCTCGCTCTGCTGCGGACACGCGCCGAACACGCATCGGGATCCAGGCGTGCAGTGCACCAGGCATGGGGTGCCCTCGATGCAGTTGATCACGCAATCCCCTTCGCACGAGACCTTGCACGTCAACGATCCCGTGCAGTCTACCTGCGCATCGCGGCGCGCTCCTATCTCGCAGCCGCGCGGGTCTTTACATGAGACCTCGCACGCGTCGTCGCACACGTAGTCACAGGCGTTGGTCGTCATGCAGTTGGTATGTGGCAGGGCGCCAGCCCCTTGCCCGTTGCCGCGGGGCGGCTGGCTCGGCAGGCGAGGCTTGTCGCCGCCCGTTTTCGCGAGGCTGGGATCGATAACCGCAGCCGTGCTGCGAGTTCCAGGCGCGACCGCGGGGCTCCGTGTGGACGGCGAGGCCGGTGGCCTGAGCGTCCGGCTCGACGCGGAAGGCGTCGCGTCGGAATCGACGTGCACCGCACGGTAATACACGAGGGCGAGCACGCCTGCGCCGAGCAACGGGAACGCCAGCGCGGCCCATCGCAGTCTTCGTCCGCGTACCGTGGTCACCGTCCACTGCGTCGCCTGGGTGAAGACCGACGCGGTGGAGGACGGCGCACGCGCTGGAGCGACCGCCGATCCAGCGCGCGCCGATGCGGCCGATGAAGGAACGAGCCCCTGTCCTGCCCCCGCCGCCGCTGCGTGCGGAGCGGCCACCGTCGCGTCCGTGCCGATCGCCTCATCCGGATGGCTGGAGGCCGCGGCTATGACGACCTGCTGGGGGATGGCGAGCGGTTGGCCGGCTCGGACTGCGCGTATGTCCTGCAGCATCGCCCTCGCGCTCGGGTAGCGCTTATCGCGCTCGAACGCGAGCGCTCGATCGACGATGGCGCACACGGCCTGCGGCGCCTCCGGAGCGACGCTCGCGAGGGACGGCGCCGGCAGCGAAGACATCTTGATGAGCAGCTCGGAATCGGAGTGCGCCTCGTGGATGCGCCTCCGCGTGATCAGCCGAAACATCGTCGCTCCGACCGCGAACACATCGGCGCGCGCATCGACGTCTTTACCTGCGATTTGCTCCGGGGGCATGTACGCGATCGTGCCGAGCGTCGTTCCAGTGCGCGTGTGAACGGAGTTGGCCGCCTGTCGCACGCGGGCGACACCGAAGTCGAGCACCTTCAGGCGCCCGTCGCGCAGGCAGAACAAGTTGTCCGGCTTGATGTCGCGGTGGATGATGCCATGCGCGTGCGCCGCTGCGAGGACGTCCAAAAGCCCGTCGATGATTCGCAGGATCTCGGATATGTCCATCGGGCCGCGACGGGCACGCGCGGCGAGCGACTCACCCTCGAGCAGCTCCATGACGAGGAACGGGCAACCGTCCTCGGTCGTGTCGACATCGCGGATTTCGACCGCTCCAGGATGCACGAATTGATTGACGGCACGCGCTTCCTGATCGAACCGCGCGCGCAGCTCGGGTACGCGAGCGATCTCGGGGTGGAGAATCTTAATGGCGTCTCGCCGCCCGATCTTGTGCACGGCGACGTAGACAGCCGCCATGCCGCCGGAACCCAGCAGCCGTTCGAGCGTCCACTTTCCGCACAGGACCGTGCCGACTCTGCGCTCTAGCTCATCCATGCCGGCCGGATGCTAACACCAAATGCACCGGCAGTTCATGTCGTTTTCGATGTCCGCAACAGTCGGGACGGTTTGGCCCCACGCTCGCCGAACTCGCCCACGAGCGGCTTTGGCGAGCTCGTCGTACGTCCCGACGATCGGCACGGTGACCGTGAACGGTCCCGGCTGCAGCGTGGCCACGTTCACGAGCGGCGGCAGCTTCGCGTCGGGGTTCGGCGGCTGGCAGGGGATCGTGACTGAGGGCGCGACGACGAGCGCGAGATCTTTCTCGAACCCACCGGCGAGCACCGTCGGCCCCGCCTCCACCGAGACGATCCGGAGCGACGCGCAGCCACTCGCGTCCCCGAGCGGCAGCTCGATGGGCCGCGCGATGCGGCCGTGGGCCTCGGCGAGGGCCAGTGGCCCATGTGCGGTGCGACCGGGGTGGGCGTTTCTTGCTTCCCATACCCTGGGGCGGCGCGGGACGAGCTGATAGGGTGCGCCCGTGGGTTTCCTCTACGCTCTCTGGCAAGAAGCGCTCATCGCGCACACCTTCTGGTTGCTCACGGCGCTCGTGATCGCGCTCGTGGCGAGTCGGTTCTCGGCGTCGAGCCGGCCCCGCTTGCGTCCGCTCGGCTTCTTCCTGTCGATGCACGTGCTCTCGCTCCTCGGGGCGGCAGGGCTCGCGGTCACGGGCTCGTCTCTCGTGAACGAGATCAGGATCCCGGCGGCGGTGTTTGGCGGCGTCGCCTTCGTGGGCGCGGCGGCCGTGCTGCTCTTCCACGTCATCCTGCCTCGTCTGCGCTTGCACGCGCCGCGCATCGTCGAAGACGTGTTGGTGGCCATCTTCTCGGTCGTCACCGCCGTCTCCATCACGAGCCGCGCGGGCATCAACCTCTCGGGCCTCATCGCCACGAGCGCGGTGCTCACCGCGATCCTCGGCTTTTCCTTGCAGGACGTCATCGGCAACATCGCGGGCGGGCTCGCGCTCCAGCTCGACAACTCCATCGAGGTCGGTGACCGGATCAAGGTGAACGACGTGAGCGGGCGCGTTGCCGAGATACGGTGGAGGTACACGGCGATCGAGACGGGCAACTGGGAGACGGTACTCATCCCGAACAACGTGCTCATGAAGTCCCAGGTGACGGTGTTCGGCCGCCGCCAGGGCAAGCCGCAGTATTTGCGGCGCGTCATCCATTTCAACGTGGATTTCCGTTACCAGCCCTCGGACGTCATCGACGTCGTGCGCGACGCCGTGAAGAACGCCAAGATGGAGCGTGTCGCCGTGGATCCTCCGCCGAGCTGCGTGCTCGTCGATCTCGGCGAGTCGTACGGGCGTTATGCGTTGCGCTACTGGCTGACGGACCTCGACGCGGACGCCTCGACGGACTCCGATGTCCGCACGCGCATCTTCTTTGCGCTCGAGCGCGCGGGCATGCATCTGGCTATCCCCGCGGCCTCGATCCTGATGACCGAGGAGACGAGTCGAGCGGCAGAGAAAAACGCAAAGCGCCTTTCGAGGCGCAAGCACCTGCTCGAGATGGTCCCGCTCTTCCAGGCGCTCTCCGATGCGGAGCGGACCGAGCTCGCCGAGCAGCTCAATTACGCCCCGTTCACCCGCGGCGAGATCATCGCCCACCAGGGGGACGAGGGGCACCATTGCCTTTACCTCGTCGAGGACGGCACGGCATCGGTGCGCGTCTCCGAGGGCGGGCGGGAGCTTCCGGTCAAGAAGCTCGGGCCCGGGAGCTTCTTCGGCGAGATGTCACTCCTCACGGGGGCGCCGCGGCGCGCCACCGTGGCCGCCGAGACCGACGTCGAGTGTTTCCGTCTGGAAAAAGCGACCTTCCAGCGCGTGATCGAGAACCGCCCCGAGCTCGCCAGGGAGCTCGCCGCCGTGCTCGCGCAGCGGACCGAGGAGCTCAAGGCAGCACGTCAGGGCTTCGACGCTGCGAACGACGCAGCGCCGTCGGTAGGGAGGGTGGAGCTCGACCTGGTGGCTCGAATTCGCAATTTCTTCGAGCTCGGGGCCCCGTGAGTGCTTTCCACGGTGGCCCCGTTGGTGATGACCTCGCCGTCGATCAGGAACAGCTCCCGTTGCACACCTGCACGCCGTCCGGACAGCTCTCCACCGTGCCGGAACACTTGTCGATCGTGCAGATCGCGCCGGCTGCGCAGCGAACCGTGCAGGTGGCGCTCCCGGGGCACGCGACCGCGCAGTCTCCCGCGCACGTCACGTCGCAATCGCCGCTGCCCGTGCAGGAAACAGTCGAGTCGTCGCCGACATCCACGAAGCAGTTCCCCGAGCCGGTACACTCCGTATTGCATCCGGCGATGCACAGGAAGTCACAGGACCCGGAGCCGGCGCACTGGAGGTTGCAGCCCTCGATGCAGTTGATCTCGCAGTCGCCAGAGGACGGGCACACGCAATCGAGCCCGCTGCACTCGCACGCCGCGCCCTCCCCGGGGACACCAATCTCGCAGTCGTCGCCGTCGTCGTAGCGGCGGTCGTCGCCGCACGAAGCAGCCACGAGGAGCGGGAGGAAAACCAGGGCGGCAACGCGGTAGACCGTTTTTCGAATCATCTTCGTTTCTCCTTTGGACTCAGCCGTTCACAACGTGCAGACCCCACCCGTACACGCGAGCCCGGAGCAGCACTCCGCCCCGCTCGCGCACGACGTACCCACGGACTTGCACCCCGACGGCTTGCAGCTCGGGAACTCCCCGCCACCGCAGAGGCCGGAGCAGCACTCGCCGTTGCTCCCGCAGAGCGTACCTTCGGGCACGCACGTCGGGCTGCCGCCGAAGGTGCCGCATTTCAGCGCGCCGCCGTCGTCTGGATCCGGCGAGCATAGCTTGCCGCAACAATCGTCCGGCGTCTGACACGGCTCGCCGTTCGGCTTGCACGTGCAATCGGTACACGTGCCGCCGCTGCACGTCGAGCTACAGCACTCAGCGTTGCTCACGCAGGTATCGCCGACGACCTTGCACGCGAAGCCGTCCTCGCAGGTCTTGCTGTTCACGTTGCATTTCCTTGAACAGCAATCGACGTCCGCCTGACACGCGACGCCGCTCAGTGAGCAGCACGGCCCCTGGCAACGCGTGACGCCGTAGGAGCCATCGAGGCAAAGCAGCGCGCCTTGCGGCATGCCCGGGCAACACTCGCCGAAGGACGAATCGCAGATCTCGCCGGGCGGGCGGCAGTTCGCGGGCTGCCCGCATTTCGTGACGCCGCTTCCGTCGGCCTGACAGTTGCTCGTGCAACATTGTGCGTCCGTGGAGCAAAGCTCGCCGATGGGCTTGCAGCCGCCGATCGACTGGCAGAAAGCAGCTCCCGCCAGAAGCTCCACGCACGCGTTGGAGCAGCACTGGCTCGGGCCATTGCACGCCTCGCCGACGGCCTTGCATGCGCCGAGGGACGTACACTGCTTGATCCCGCTTCCGCTGTCCTCGCAGAGGTTTCCACAGCAATCCGCGTTCGTGTTGCAGAGCTCGCCCGTGACGCGGCAGCCGCCGAGCGAGATGCCACACGTCTTCACCCCGCCGCCCTTGTCCAGGCAAATGCCGCTGCAGCATTCGCTCCCCCCGATCGCGCAGTCCTCGCCGGGCTGGAGGCATCCGCCGCCCTGCGCACACACGCCGCCCTGGCACAGGTTCGAGCAGCAATCGGAGCTCACGGCGCATGCATCGCCGAGCTGCGTGCAGGGCGCCGTGGCGTCGCAGACGCCATTTTCGCAGCCAAGGCCGCAACATTCGATGGCAGCGCTGCAAGCCTCGCCCTCGCTCTTGCACGAGACCCCACCGGCGGTCGACCCGCCACCGATGCCACCCGCGCCGCCGTCGCCGCTCGGAAGCAGCACGCCGTCGAGATACGTTTGCCCACAAGCGAATCCCCACACGCCGAGCGCCAACAGGAAGTACGAGCGCTTCAAGGCATCACCTCCGCGCCAAGCACGAAGAACACCGCGGGGCGACCGAACGAGGCCACCTCGCGGCCGACGATACGGAGCACGGGTTCCGGGAACACGGGGCCGACGAAACCATCAAAACGGAGACGGACGCGGGGATGAATACGATAACCGATGCCCGCGCGTCCGTATGCGAGCGCCGCCCACCGGGTACCGGAGGCTGCGATCCTCGGCGGTTCGGCTTCTCCCTCGAACCAGAGGAGCATCGGCCCCACGCCGGCCCCGACGGATCCGAAAAAGGGTTCGTCGGGGGACGTGACGCGGACGCCGACGCCAGCGCCGAGGAAAAATGCACGCAGCGCCACCTCGCCGTCGGCATTCTGGACAAACCCAGGCGAGAGGGGGAGAAAGGACCACGCTTCGGCCGAGACGCGGCTCCAGAGAGACAAACGGCCCGAGAGCGCGAGGTTTGGGGAGATGGAGACGCCGCCCGGGCTCGCGAGGAGCGCGGGGCCCGCGAGCAGGGAGACGCGGGGTTCTCGGGGCGGAGGAGGATCCGCAAGCGGCGGAGCGCTGCTCGCGGCAGGCGGTGAGGTCGATGGGGCGGACGGCGCGACCGGAGGCGCCGCGCCGGGCGCCGCCGTGGGGGAACCTGCGGGGACGGGCAGGAGACGACCACGCAAGAGCTCGATGGCGCGGAGCGCGAGCAGCTCCGGCTCCACAGGGCCGGCGAGCGACTCGCTCACCCGCAGCTCTCCCGCGTCCTTCGCGCCCTCGCCCACCCACACGAGGATTTCCGGCGGCCAGCGCTCCACGCGCGCCGCGGCTGCCGCTCTTTCGGCGCGCGCCACGTCTGCGAGGTTTTCCCCTGCGACGCCGGCTCTCACGACGACGTCGAAGCCGAGCACGGAAAGCTCGTCACGCATGCGTTGCGCCGTCGGATCCCCGAGCGACGGGGCCACGATCACCACCCGCGCTCCGGCGTCGGCGAGCACAAGAGACGCGGTGACGAGCCCCGCAAGGAGCACCGCGAGCGCCATCGTTCGTCGTCCGCTCAAGGCTCGAGTACGCTCCTCGCGAGCGCAGCGTACGCGCCCTGCGGATACCGCGCGAGGTACCGCTTCGCGATCGCACGCGCGGCGGCCGGATCGCCACGCCGCCGGATCTCCAGCAAGCGGCCGAGGGCCTGCTCGGCAAGCTGTCCGCCGGGCTCCTCACGCAGGTACGTCTCGAACCACGTGGCCGCTTCTCCCGGCGACCGTTGTTGATCCGCCGCGATCTTGCCTATTAGAAAGGCGCTGCGCCCGCGGTCCCCAAACCGGCGGCGCGCGGCCATCAGAGCCTCGCGAGCGCGCGCAGGGCTGCCGGCGAAGCGCGCGGCGTCCGCGAGCGCGAAGAGGTCCGCGGCAGAAGCGCGCTCGACCTCCTGCGAGAAGCCCGCGCGTTCCGCCGCGGCGAGCGCATCCTTGTACTTGCCTGCGGACGCGAGCTCCCGCCAGCCGGGTTGCGCGGAGCTCTCCTCCGGGACGGGCGCCACGGGCATCGCCGCGGAGGCGCTTGGCGAGAGGATCGGCGCCGAGGGGTTCGTCTGGACCGACGACGGACCGGGTGGCGCGGGCTCGTTCGTCGACTTCGTCGCGGTCCGGGCTTCCTGGATCTCGAGCTTGCTCTCACGAACGGAGACGCGCAGGCGCTCGCCGGGAACGAGCGCACGCCCCTCCCGCAGGAGCGGCCCCGTAGCGATGACCGAACCTTCCATCATCGCGACCTCGAACGTCTCCGTCGCGGGGTCCCACCGCGCATCGAACGCAGTCCCGGTGATCCGCACCTCGAACGGGCCCGCGCGCAGCGCCCAGCGCGTGTCGTCGTGCGCGTGCGTGATTTCGGCGTGCACGGCGCCGCTCTCGATGAGCACCGCAGCTCCTCGGGGGTTCGTCTCGGTCACGCGCACCCGCGCGCCCGGCGCAAGCGTCAACGCGCTCCCCTCCGAGAAGCGCAGGCCGAGCGACGTCTCCCCAGCAGCGATCCAGTCGCCTGCCACGCCCTGGACCGGCGACGCGCCCACGGTGAACGAGAGAGCTGGCGTCCGCGTCGCCACGTACAAGGCAAAGGCACCTGCGCAAGCGGCTGCAAGGGCGAGGCCCGCGACGATGCCCTTGCGCCTCGCGCTCTCCGGGGCCTGCGGCGTGGGCGCGAGGAACCGGGATCGTGCGGCATCGAGGGCGCCGCGATCGGCCGACGCGTCCGAGACATCCGCCACCGCACGGCCGAGCCGTTCGAGGCGCTGCTTCATCTCGTCGTCCATCGCCCACCTTCCTCGAGCCAGCCGCGGAGCACCTCGTCTCCACGAGCGATGGCCGCGAACCGCGTCTCCGCCCGGTCGAGACGCCGCTTGATCGTCGAGAGCGACACCTCACACAGGGCCGCCACACGCTCGACTTCGAGCCCCTCGACGTACCGGAGCACGAAGGCCACGCGTTCGTCGGCGGGGAGTTTGTCGAGCGCGGCGTACGTCCTCCGGAACGCCTCGGCGACGCTGGAATCGACGTCCTCGACCATCGGCTCGGGCAGCTCCGCGGGCGCCCAGAACAGGAGCCAGCGACGGGCGCGGCGCGCCCGGATCGCCTTGTAGACCGTATGCGTCGCGACCATCTGCATCCAGCCCACGAGCGCATCCGGATCGCGTAGCTTGTCGAGCGAGGCCATCGCCTGCACGAACACCTCGTGCACGAGCTCAGCGATCTGATCGCGGTCGCAGCGGCCCAGGATACGCCGGACGATCCGCTCGACCGAGGGGCCGCACCGATCGAAGAGCGCTGCGCGCGCCCATGGCTCGCCCGCGCGGAGCCCGCGCACGATGGCCATGTCGTCCCGCATGACCGGCAAGGTTCGCACGACCGGGCTCGCGTTCCCCTGGGGGACGCTGTCGCGGGGTCGGCTGGCTTGGGGCGCGGGCGGCATCGAGGGCTCGATCGTGGAGGTACCCCGAAGCTGCGCCCACGGTTCACCGAAATCATCTTCGTGAACTGCAACACGCAAAAAACGTGAACCGCCCTGGGTCCCTCTCGGTACCTCCCTCCAAGCCTGGAGGAGACCCATGCGATCACACCGTCTCTTGTTCCTTGCCGCGTCCCTGTCCTCCGTCGTTGGCGCTGGCTTCGTGCTTGGTGCTGGGTGCAGCGACGATCCGTCCATGGGTGGCACCGCGGGCGCCGGCGCGGCGCCGGGGACGGGGGGCAGCGCGGGCGCGGGTGGTGGCACGGGCGGCATGGCAGGCGCGGGCGGCTCGGGGACCGGCGGCGCTTCGTGCAAGGGCGAGGGCGAGGCTTGCGGCGCAGCGATCGAGTGTTGTGGCCTCGGATGCAAGAACGGCGTCTGCGACGCCACGGCGCAATGCACGCAGCTCGGCAACGCGTGTACGGCGAACTCCGACTGCTGCTCGAACCTGTGCCAAGGCGGCGTGTGTGCCCAGGGCGGCGGATGCCTCCAGCCCGGCGAGGATTGCGCAACCGGCGGCAGCGTTTGCTGTAGCGGGGTTTGCCTGGACAAGGGCGGCGGGGTGAAAACGTGTGGACTCTCGCTCGGCGGGTGTCACGTCACCGGCGAGGTTTGCAACACCAACGCCGATTGCTGCGGCAACCTCTGCGAGGACAGCGGAAACGGGATCAAGCAGTGTACATCCCTCGGCGCGTGCAAGGCCGTCGGGGAGGCGTGTAACGGGCCGAGTCAGTGCTGTTCCAATGCGTGCGTGGAGCTCCTGCCGGGTTCGTCGTTTTGCCAGTCGATCGGCGGCTGCAAGCCCATCGGCGAGCTCTGCGGGGCGAACGCCCAATGCTGCACGAGCAACTGCCAAGCGGATGGGAGCGGCGTCAAGAAGTGCGGGCAGCCGCCGAACTGCCGCCCGCCGGGCGAGATCTGCGATCCGTCCTTCGGCGAGTGTTGTCCGGGCATGCCGCAAGGCGCGTTCCTTTGCCTCGAAGGCTCCTACGGCGTGACGCGTTGCCAGGGGCCGTGCTGCTCGCTCAGCGGCGTGGCCTGCCAGACGGACGCCGATTGCTGCTCGAAGAAGTGCAACGCGAACAGCAAGACATGCGAGAACGGCTTCGCATGCAAGGTCGTCGGCGACACCTGCGCGACCAACGCCGATTGTTGCAGCTCGATGTGCAACAACGGCACGTGCGCCGATTGCATGTGCAAGCCCGATGGTGCCGCGTGCCAGACGCCGGACGATTGCTGCGGCGGGCTCTGCTCGCCGGATCCGAACGACGGCAACAAACTGAAATGCGGCAGCTTCAACGTCCCCCCCGAGCCCGACGGCGGTGTGCCCGAGGGCGGCACGCCGGACGGCGGCGGCCCGACGTGCGCGCTGGACGGGGCTTTGTGCTCCAACAACGGCGAGTGCTGCTCGGGCCTTTGCGGCGGCGGCGAGTTCCCCGAGTGCGTGCCTTCGCCCTGCAAGTCCGTGGGTGCGTCCTGCGCGGCCCAGGCCAATTGCTGCTCCGGTCTCTCGTGCACCGGCGGGGTCTGCACGTTGTAAACGTTACCCTTGGTCAACAACGAATTGCTTCGTCCTGGAGGAACCATGCTGAAGAAAACACCGACCTTCCTTTCCCTGGGCGTGTGGATGCTCGCATTCGCGGGCCTCGTCGGCTGCGGAGGCGACGAAGGCAATGGCGGGAGCGGCAACAATGGGCCCGACGATGTCGATGTTCCCGCCGGGAGCACGGCGTTCGTCGCCGTGATCAACCCCGTCGCCAACACGGGCCACACGACGGGCACGCCCGCCGTGACGGGCGACGAACGGGACCTCATCCCCGTCGACGCCTTCCCAGGAAGCGCCGATACGAGTGAATCGGGGATCGCGGTGGTAGGCACGGGGGTCGGCGAGGTGGATGTACGCATCGGAGACGCGTTGCTGAAGCACACGGTGCTCGCCGAGGGCGACGTGTACGACGCCCCGCTCGGGTTCGACGGAGCGAACGCCGAGACTTACCCGAACACACCGATCCGATATCCAGTCGGCGCCAACTCGGGCGGTTTTTTCTTCGGCCCCGCGGACATCCTGGCTGACGTCGAGGCAAAGCTCGGCGTGGATGACGCGGTCGTGGTTCTGCGCGGCGGCACGTACACCGGCAACCTGACGATCACCGGCAAGGGCGTGCTCCTCTTCGGCGAGAATTTCCTGGAAAACGCCGTGGTCATCAACGGATCGGTCACGGTCAACGGCGAGGCGGTCCGGCTACGTGGGCTGACCATCACGGGGGATCTCGCGTCGAAGGGCAACAACTTCGGGATCAGCTTTTCCAGGGTGTTCGGAAATACGAGCATCACCGGCAATGCCGGCGCATTCGTGCGGAACGTATTCTGCGGGACGACCGTAGTGCCTTCGAGCAATGCCACGCTGCTCGACAACTTCGGGGTCGAACCGATCGTCACCCCGCCGATGGGCACTTGTGATTGAATGGGGCGAGAAGGAACCACCGCATGAAGTCCACCATGATCTTGCGAACGACGTTCGTTGCTCTCGTCCTCGGCTCGATGGCTACGCTGCCGGCGTGCAGCAAGAAGTCCGACGCCTCCGCGGAGGTCACCGCCGAGAACCTCTCGGCGGACGACACGATCACGGAGCAACACGACCCCGCCACGATCTCGTGGTCGGTCACGCCCGACGGTAAGGTGCGGGCGCGGGTCAAGACGCCCGACGGTCAACCCGTCGAGAAAGACGTCTCCGGCAAGCTGACCGTCAAGCCCCTGCAGAAGGGCGCGCAGCCGGTAAAGGCGACGCTCGTGTTCGACGCGAAGACGGGCTTGCACACGGCGGACATCCCCAAGCTCGACGCTGATTTGACCGAGGTGGATTACGAGCTCCAGGTCAACGGCAAGCCGGTCGAGGGCGCGCTGCATCTCCCGAAGGGCGGCACGAAGGAGCTCGTCGCGACGGCCAAGGTCACGGCCGGAGTCGAAATCCCCAAAGGCAAGAAGGGACCGAATGGCGGGATTCTCCAGGTAGCGGGTGACGACCTTCTCGAAGTTGTCGCGGACCAGAAGACGGGCGAGACGCGCGTTTACCTGCTCGACGACGACCTGAAGCCGATGCCCGTGGGCAAACACAAGGTCAAGATCGGCGTCGTCGCGGGCAGCCCCGAGATGATCGAGCTCACCCCCGAGCCCAAGGCCATGTATTTCACGGGCAAACTGACCGTGAAGGCGAACCCGTCGAAGCTCACGGTCGTGTTCTACGACGAGAGCGACATCGAGCCCATCGTGGTGCTCTGCGGCTGGAGCCCCGGCGTGGTGATCGTCGTCGGGACTGTCGTCCTTCCCCTGTTCGTCGCCGTGAACTGGGTCCCGGTGGTCGTCGTTCAGCCTCCCGTCATCGTCATCGGGAAGGGCAAAGGCAAAGGCAAGGGCAAGTGGAAGTGGCATTGAACCGGAAGGGAGACATGCTCATGCGGAAATCGTCCAAGGTAACGCACAAGCTCCTCACGCTCGCTTCCGTCGCGCTTTTTGCCTTCGTGGCGAGCGTCTCCGGCTGCGGCGACGACGAGAACAGGAACGACGGTTGCGACCCCACGAAGGGTGACCGCTGCTCCTGCGACATCGCCAATGCAGCGAGCTGCCCGGGAGGTTTCCTCTGTCGCCCTTCGGGGGACGGCAACGTCTGCGAGCCCGAAGGGACTGCGGGGCGCATTCCGAGCTGCCTGGATCCCAAGGGGCTCGACGTGTTCGCCGCAGAGGCCGATGGCGCCCTCAGCGTAAGCTGGAAGGTGAACGGCATGATCGACTCCTCGGGCGGCTTCGAGGTGCGATATGGGCCCGGGCCGGCCACGCTCGATCAGAAGATCACGGTCGGTCCCGAGGCGCGCCGCGCCACGCTCGCGCCGCTGGACAACGGCAAGGGTACCTTCGTCGTCGTGGCCCCGCTCGGCGCGAATGGGATGTCGAGCTTCGTCTCGTGCCAGGTCGCGGGCATCCCGCACGTGCTCGCGTTCGGTGGAGACGTCATCGTCAATGCGGCCATGGACGGTGATCAAGCGGATCCCGACCTCGCCTCGAACATCACGGGCACGCGGCTCTACCTCGCGATGGAGGACGGCGCAGCCGTGACGCTCTCGATTTCGAGCGATTTCGGCGATACCTGGCCGACAGCGGCGCGCGTCACGATGAGCGGGCAAAACCCCGCCATCGTGGTCCGTAACGCGGTCGTCGACGAAGCCGGGATGCTCGTCCTGCCCGAGGTCCTGTTCCTGACGTGGGAGGAGGGTGGCAACGTCCTGTTTGCCGCGTTCGACCCCGCTGCGGGCACGTTCTCCACGCCAGTGACGATCGGGAAAGGCACGAACCCCGATATCGCGCTCGGGATCGACGGCATTCACGTGGCGTTCGTCGACGGCACCACGATCCAGCAGGCTGCCTCGACGGACGGCGGCAAGACCTTCGGCGCGCCCGTCGCGGTGAGCGGCTCGCTCAACAATTCCAAGGCGCCGAGCGTCGGTGTTCATCCGACGACCGGCGACGTACTCGTGGCCTGGGATGCGCTCGAAGGAGGCGGCGACAGCAATATCTATTCGGCCGCCTCCACCGACGGGGGCAAGACATTCGGGGCGCCCGTGCGCATCGATGACGACATGCAGGGGCAAAACCAGCTCAACGTTTCCGTGGCCGTCGATCCGCAGACCGGCGAGTATTTCGCCACGTGGGAGGACCGCCGTGGCGGCGCGAACGTCTTCTTCGCGACGTCGAAGGACGGGGGAATGACGTGGTCCCCCAACATCGACGTGGGCGCGGGGCTCGGCGGCGATCAGTTCCACCCGCAGGCGGTCGTGGACGTGGCGGGCAATGTGTACGTCGCGTTCTTCGATACGACCGACGGGCAGAGGACCGTTTTCTCGCGCTTCAACGAGGATGGCACGTTCGATCCGCCGCTCGCGCCGAGCACCGTCGCCGGCAAGGAGGGCGTCGTGGGCGACTATCCTTCGGTCGCGACGGACGTTTTTGGTACCGTATACGTCGCGTGGGAGGAGAACCGCGGCGGACCGGATCTCGAGGTCTTTTTCGCCCGCGCCGATTGACCTCGGGCGTTCCCTGCCGCTCGTGCGGATCTCGCTACATCACCGGCATGGGCACGAGCCGCCAAGGCGGATTTGGTGACCTACTTCGACGATCTGCACGTCGCATCGCTGTGAAAGGGGTTGGGTACCATGATGAAAAAGGTTGTCATCGGAATGGCTCTGCTCTTGGCGTCCGCCTGTGATAAGGGCACGCCGCCTCCGTCCCCCGATACTCCGTCTTCCCCCACGGCCGGCTCCACAGCCCCCCCGCCGGCGCCCGCGGCGATGGATCCCGCAGCCGTGGAGGCGGCCACGGGCCTCAAGCCGGAGGTGACCGACGGCGTCGTCCGCGTCTCCTTCCCCCGCAACGAAGTCAAGGTGGAGGTGGACCGGTGGACCATGCCGCCCTTCATGGGCCTCACGTCCTGGGCCGGCTTCACCCCGGGGAAGGCGCCCGGCGTCGAGGCGATGGTCATGGGCGATCTCGTGCTCTTCGAGGACGAAGTGAGCGACGCGATGAGCGCGGCTCTCGGCAGCGGGCTCCAAGTCACCGCGCTGCACAACCACTTCTTTTTCGACAAACCCAAGGTCTACTTCATGCACATCGAGGGCGAAGGCAGCGTGGACACCCTTGGCAAGGGCGTAAAGGGCGCGCTCGATGCCGCAAAGACGATTCGCGCGAAGTCTCCCGAGCCCGCTCCTGGATTCGCAGGCGCGCCGCTCCCGGCCACGAACTCCATCGACGGCGCCAAAGTGGAGGCTGTCTTCGGCGTGAAGGGCGCGGCGAAGGATGGGATGTACAAGGTCACGATCGGGCGCCCGGCGACGAACGCTGCCTGCGGATGCCAGATCGGCAAGGCGATGGGCGTCAACACCTGGGCAGCTTTTGCGGGGGCCGACGACAATGCAGTCGTCGACGGCGACTTCGCCGTGACCGAGGACGAGCTACAGCCGGTGCTGAAATCGCTGCGAGGCGACGGGATCCACGTGGTCGCCATCCATCACCACATGGTCGGCGAGCAGCCGCGGATCCTGTTCCTGCACTACTGGGGCCGCGGCACCGCCGCTGCCCTCGCGACGAGCGTGAAGAAGGCGTTGAACCTGACGAAAGCCGGGGGATGAGCGCACCTGCGGTTGCTGGCGCAGGGGTCTGCGCCTCAGCCGGGCGGCGGCTGGCGATCGAAGGAGCGCAGCTTCCTGTTCTCGAACTTCGTGCTGTCGGCGAACGTCACCGTCGGCACCGTGCCCGCCACGATCTTGGCCTCGGGCGGGACCTTGAAGTCCTCGACCTCGAGCGTGAAGTCTCGGGTTTCGCCCGGCTTGAGGCCCACATCGTCGAGGCCCGCCGATATCGTGTCGAGTTTGCGCTTATTCTTGTCGTCCCAGTAATAGAGCATCACCTCGCACCGCTTCACCTCTTTATCGGACTCGTTCTTGAGCCGCACCTTGAACGAATCGAGGGCGTAGACGTCGACCGTGACCTTTTCGCCCGCGTGCGCTTTGAGCTCGTCCGCGGGCACGCCGCCCTTGGGGCGCGAGGGCGAGTTGGGGACGAGGTCGTCGTTGTACCAGTTCGAGCCGTCGTCGAAGTCGATGCGCGAGAGCTCGACCTCGTAGGTCGTGGCCTCCTTGTTGATCTCCTTCTTCTTGCGGCCGAGCGGCACCTCGGCCGTATCGCCGTCCTTCAGGTCCCTGATGATCGAGTGCGGATAGCGGTCGAGGTACTTGCCATCCTTGTCGTAGTAGAAGATCCAGGTCTGGGCGCTCTTCATCCGCTTGCCGGACTTGTTCGTGATCGCGAAAACGGGCATGGCGTCGTCGCCGGTTCCCTCCATCTTCACGAACTTCGTCTCGACCTTGCGGCCGGCTTCGTCATTGATGGGATCCTTCTTGTGCACGAACTTCGGCGTCCCTGTCGGCCCCGCCGTCTTCGTGCTCGGCGCCGCCGCCGAGTTGCTCGCGGCCGTGTCCCCCGCAGTCTTTTCTCCCTGACAGGCAACAAGCGACAGCCCGAGCCCGAGAATTCCGATCATCCGCTGCATGAAACCTCCGTGCGCGCCCGAACCGAGCGGGCGGACGGCTCATACACCGGATTCCCGAGGTCCGGCAAGCTCACGACAGACGCGCAAGATCAGCCGTGTTTCCGCGTCTTGGAAGGACTCGTCGCGTAGCGAACGTGGCTCACCAGCGCGCGGAGCTTGGGCGCCAGGTTTCTTCGATCAGGAAAGTACAGGTAGAACCCGGCAAACGGCGGGCAGTAGCGTTCCAGGAGCGGCACCAGTTCGCCGCGCTGGAGATAGGGCCGAAACGTCTCCTCCATGCCGAACGTGAGCCCACCGCCGGCAACTGCCGTGCGAACCATCACCCACATATCGTTCGTCGTGATGCGCGGATGCACCGCCACGTCGAATTCCCGCCCATCTTCTTCGAACTCCCAGCGATAAGGCTCGGCGCGCGGCGAGGGGCGCCAGCCAATGCAGCAGTGCCGAGACAACTCCGTCGGATGTTTCGGCGCGCGATGGCGTGCGAGGTAGGAGGGCGCGCCCACGACGAGCTGGCGCTGATGGGCTGAAACCGGCACGGCGACCATGTCCTGCTCGATGACTTCTCCGAGGCGAACGCCTGCGTCGTAGCCCTCCGCCACGATGTCGAACTCTTCATCCGTGATGGTGATGTCGAGCTGAATGCCGGGATGGCTCTCGACGAAGCTCGCAAGCAGGGCACCCGAGATGAAGCGCTCTGCGATAGAGGACACCGCAAGCCGCAGAAGGCCCGAAGGGGCAGCGTCGCGATCGCGCGTGGCATCGAGCGCAAGGCCGACTTCGCTGACTGCGGGCGCGACCCGCCGGTAGAGCTCTTCGCCGGCCTCCGTAAGGCTCACGCTGCGCGTCGTGCGCTGGACCAATGCGATACCGAGGCGGTCTTCCATCCGCCGGATCGCCTGGCTGACGGCGGAGCGGGTGACGCCAAGGTGCCGAGAGGCCGTGGTGAAGCTCTTCGCCTCGGCAACCGCCAGGAACACCGCGACACCATTCAGATCGACTGCCATTGGTTAGAGGAACTTACCGAGGCGTCCAGAACGCGGCAAGTTCTCTTTCCGGCGCGCGCGGCCTAGCTTGTTCGCACACAGGGCGGGATGACCCCGCTCATCGGAGGACCACACGATGACTTCACTCGACCAATACCGCCTGCTGGGCCGCTCCGGGTTGCGCGTCTCACCGCTCGCATTGGGCACCATGACGTTCGGTCAGGACTGGGGCTGGGGCGCGGACGCGACAGAGTCGCGCCGCATCTTCGACCTCTACATCGACCGCGGGGGCAACTTCGTGGACACCGCCGTCAACTACACGGACGGCGCCTCCGAGCGTCTGCTCGGCGAGTTTCTGCGCGACAAGCGCGAGCGCGTGGTGCTCGCCACCAAGTTCACGATGGCGCGCGAACCGGGCAACCCCAATTCGGGCGGCAACCATCGGCTCAACATGCAGCGCTCGGTGGAGCAGAGCCTGCGACAGCTCGGCACCGACCGCATCGATCTCTTCTATTTGCATACCTGGGACTCCACCACCCAGCCGGAAGAGGTGATGCGCGGACTCGACGATCTCGTGCGGGCGGGCAAGATCGTCTACGCCGGCATCTGCAACACGCCCGCCTGGCGCATCGCGCAGATGCAGACGCTCGCGGAGCTGTTCGGCTGGGCGCCCTTCGTCGCGCTCCAGATCGAATACAGCCTCGTCGAGCGCACGGTGGAGCACGAGCTCATTCCGATGGCCGCGGCGCTGGGCATGGGCGTGCTGCCCTGGTCGCCGCTTGGCGGTGGCGTGCTCACGGGCAAGTACACGCGTGCGGACGTCGCGGACTCGCGCGAAGCGGGGGTGGCGGCGACGCGTAAAGGCGTCATGGCTTCCTCGGGTCAACTGAGCTCGCGCGCGCTGGGCATCGCCGACGTCGTGCGCTCGGTGGCGCAGGAGATCCGCGCAACAGCTTCGCAGGTGGCGCTCGCGTGGACGCTCTCGAACCCGGCGGTGACCGCGCCGGTGATGGGTGCGCGCACGCTCGCGCAGGCGGAGGACAACCTTGGCGCGCTCGGCGTGGTGCTCTCCGACGAGCAGCGCGCGCGGCTCGACGCGGCGAGCGCACCCGAGCCTATCTTTCCGGCCCGTTTCGTCAGGCGGCCGCTGGTCCAGCAGCTCATCTTCGGCGGTTCGAACGTCGCGCGCCGCATCTGATACGACACATCCTGGAACCGTTTCGCTGGGGCGTTGCCCCAGGCCCCACCGGGGCTGTCCGCCCCTGGACCCGGACCAGCGCAAGCGCTGGACCCGGGGTCGATGAACTGCGCGATGCGCAGTTCATCGAACGGGCCGAGGCAAGGTCAGCTACGACCCTGCCAACCAAGACAGCCGCGCTGCCCTTTCGATGGGTGATGGGGTCCAACCGGCCCGTTGGAAGAACTGCGCGGAGCGCAGTTCTTCCACCTTCGGTCCAGGCCGTGCCTGGTCCGGGTCGAGGGGCGGATAGCCCCCGCGGGGTCCGGGGCAGCGCCCCGGCGCGGCGGCCTCGGGTGGGAGTTTTTCAGCCCTCGGCGGGTCCTGCCGGGGCTGGCTCGGGCTTCTTCTTGCTTCGGCCGCCTGCGCGGGAGCGGATCACGCTGTACAGGGAGGGGAAGGTCTTCTCCGGGGTCGGCTCGTGGCGCAGGAGCCATCGGCCCGTCGCGGCGACTTCCTCGTAGGTATCGAGCAAGACCGTGAAGGCGCGGGCGAGGTGCTCTCCGGCCACGCGCGCCTCGGGGCTGAGCCGAGCGCCGAGGCTCGCGAGGATCTCCTCGGCGGCCTTCACGGCGTCGTCGGCGTCGGTCGCGCGGAAGTGCTTCTTGTCGTCCTTGAGGGTGTCATAATGGTCTCGATACACGGTGGCATACCCGAGCAAATCGGCGGCGAGGTCGCGGTGGCCGGTGCCTGCGCGCAGCATGGCGAGGTAGGGGCCGACCTCGGGGTGGTCATTCAAATGATACTCGCAGAGGGCCTGCATGCGTGCCTCGATGCCGAGGGCCTTCTGCACGAGCTCGGCCGGGAGTTTTCCCTCGGTGGAGAGGGCGCGGGCCTTCTGGTCCTCCGTCGCGGCATACCAGCACGCCCAGGCGGCGGTGGGGAGCAGCTCGACGAGGGCGGCGTCGAACTCGCTCGGAGGCAGGCTCTTGTAGCGGGCCAAGAGCTTCGGCTCGCTCGCGCGCGCGGCGAGGCCGAGCGCGGCGACGGCGGCGAGGCCCGCGTCGGCATTGACGACGGCCAGGGATTCCACGGGCATTGTCTTATAGTGAGGGAAGAGCACGTCGAAGGCTTGCTTGCCCTTGACGGGATCGAATTGGGGACTGGTCATGGCGCGGGATGGAATCATGGGGAGAGGCGCGCGGGCAAGTGTGGAGGGCATCGCGGAGGCGGAGCTCGCCTCCGCGGGGGGCTCTGCGTGGGGACGAGGGGGCTTGCCGGGGCCTCACGGCGGGAGGACGGCGGGAGGCGGTGGGTGGCCTTGTTCGCAGGAGGCGACAGGCCGGTCCGTCAGACGGGCACGATCCTCCACTTCTGGTTGTCACTACCGAGCCAATGATGTTGAATGATCTCGGCCCCATTTGCCGTGGTCCCACCGGCCACGTCCAGATTCTTCCCGCTGTGTTCCGCGGCGATTGCATAGAGCCCGCCACCCAGGGGACCCAGACGGAACTTCTGGTTGTTGTTTCCGGTCAAGTTGTACTGGATGAGCGGAACCCCGGAGTCGCGAGAGCTGCTGGGGACGTCCAGGACCTTCCCGCTGTGCACTGCGACGATCTTGAATAGCCCCCCGCCCAGCCACTCGAGGCGGAACTGCCGGTACGTGTTCCAGGTCGCGTCCCACTCCCATTGAAGGACCCGAGCGCCGTTCGCGGTTTCCGCGTTGTCGATGCAGATGAGCTTTCCGCTCCTCTGCGATACGAGCTTCACGAGCGTCCCCGTGGGGATCGTCTTGAACCTGAGGTAGAGATCCTGGATGCCCCCGCCGTGATCGGATTCGCCGTCGAAGCGGAAGCTGAGCTCTCGGTCGTCGAGCCCCAGGAGGGCAGCCCTGTCCCAGCCGAAGCGGAGACCTTTCACGAAATCGTCCTCGTTCTTGAAGAGGTCCAAGATCTCTGCCACGAGGCTGAGGGTGATGGAGCAGAGAGCAGCCCAGCCGGCGGCGTTGGTCTCGGGATCGCCCTGGAGCTCCTGGCAAGCCCTCAGGCAATGGTCGGCCGCCTTGCGCAGGTACTCCGACGTGTTGCCGAAGATCGTTCCGGAGTCTTCTTCCCAGCAATCGATGGTCATGGCGAGCGAATCGCTCACCCGTCCGATGAAGGCCAAATGGCCATAATCGAAGCGATCGTCCCAGTCCCCGTCGTCGCAGCTATCGAATACCCTGGACTGGAACGTACATGTATCTTCGTCGCTCCCGGCGCTGAAGCACCAGAAGATCTCGTCGGATGGGTCGGTAACGGTATCGCCCGACCTTTTGATGGTCCGAAACTTGAACGGCTGGATGATGAAAACCTCGCTCGGGCCGTCCGAGCTCTCGGCGGACGTCGGAGCGGGCTCCGGCTGCGGCGCGCTGCTCGTGAGGTAGACGAAGCTCGAGCCGTACTCTCTCGCGGCGGCGAGGAATGCCTCGTCCCTCTGATCGAGCTCCTGGTCCGGCGCGAGCTTGGCGATGTCCACGACGCGCACGTTCCCCTGGGCCTTCACCGCTTCGACCTGCGCGGGCAGAGCGTCGGCCAGGTCCCTCATGGTGAAGGGTTGGTCGATCGGCCGATCGGCGATCACGTCGGGCAAGATCTCCCTCGTGCGGGCGCCCTTGGTCTCGCGGTGCGCCTTGCCCCACGCCTTGATCTCCTCCTGGCTGATCCCTTGCTCGAGGGCATCGACGAGGGTTCGCTCGAGATCGCTGAGCTCGTGGCCCACCTCGAGGCGCGCCGCGGCATGAAGGGCCGCCCCGAAGAGGGGGTTGCCGCGCGGTTCTTCTGCATCCTCCGGGCCCCAAGGGAGTCGGCGCGCGCGCCCGACAGCTTCTCGCGAAGCTTGTTCGCGCGCTCGGTCGCTTTCTTGCTCAAAGGCCGCTCTTTTTTCGTCGTCGTCTCGGTCATGAGGTACCTCCGGTGCAGGGTGAGGGAAGCGTTCGGGGAGCCCTCTCTGGCCCCGCGCGACACACAGTAGCCGGAGGCGGGGCGCGTCCCGGTATGGGACTTTGGTCCCATGCTGCGGTCGTCGACCCAGACCCTGAGGGGTTTCTCAGCCTCCGGAAGCCGTCCGCAGCCCGTCCGGGGGGGTTTTTCAGCCCTCCGGCGCCTGCTGCCGGGCTGGGAAGGGGGGTTTGGGAGCCCTGAGACGCCTGTCGACAGCCCGTCCGGGGGGGTTTTTCAGCCCTCCGGCGCCTGTTCACGGGGCGGGGAGGGGGGTTTGGGAGCCCCGAGGCGCCTGTCGACGGCCTGCCGGGGGGGGTTTTTCAGCCTCCGGCGGGTCCTGCCGGGGGCGGCTCGGGCTTCTTCTTGCCTCGGCCGCCTGCGCGGGAGCGGATCACGCTGTGCGTCACCCACCCAACAAGCCGCTGCTGTCGACGCGCACGGATTGAATCTTCGTCTGAAATCCACGTCAGGGGACGACGTGAGCACGAATCTTTGCCCATCGTCCTTCGGCCTCGCAACTTTGCTGATTGGCTGTACGTCACCACGTTCAGCACACGAGTCGGCAAACGCGGCCACGTTGACGTCGCCCCCTGTGCACATGTGCTTCGCTGAGGAAAAGGGGGCGCCGCTCGTGGGAGCACGCGTGACCTCCGAAGCCTTGCACACCGTCCCCGGTTCCGTATACAAATGGGAAGCAGGCATGCCCGCCGGACCTGCTCTCCCTGAGGTCATCACCGGGCCCGACGGATGTGGTGAGATCCAATGGCTGTCGCAGCTCGGCTCCGGTCCGACATGGAGTCAGCTGACCGTGAGGCCCGCGGATCAGGGGGCCGGTGGATGGGGAGCCATCTGCTCGAGGCCACGGACGCCTCCACCTCACCCGGGCGAGGTCGAGGAAGGCAAATCGCTTCGCTGGCAGGTCACGCCGCAGCATTGTGTTTTGGTGCCTGCACTCGAATGAGCTTTCGATGTTCTAGAGCATCGACCGGTTCGATGCTCGGAAGATCGCGAAGCGATCTTCCCTCGGGGGGTGAATCGGCCGGGCTTTGCCCGGACGAGAGGGGGACGCGAGGCGTCCCCCTCGGGACAAAAGAGCTAGGACATCGAGCGGTTGCAAACCGATCGATGTTCTAGGTGGCTGGTGTTTTTCTCTCCTAAACCATCGCGCGATGGTGTAAGGCGGTGCCATGTCCCGTGGACAAACCCCGAAGCAGGGCGAGATGTGGAGGTCGACGTCGGCGTACTGCGGAGCGAAGCTGTCGCCGACGTCGATCTACAGCCTGTTGCACCGCGAGTGCCATCGGCTCTTCCCGGATGAGGCGTTCGCGGACCTGTTCCGGGACATCGGTCGACGCTCGATCCCGCCGCGCATCGTCGCGGTGGTGATGGTGCTGCAGCGGCTGGAGGGGCTCTCGGACCGGGAAGCGGTCGAGCGGTTCAGCTTCGACATCCGCTGGAAGTACGCGGCCGGCGGGCTCGACTTCGAGTATCCCGGCTTCGTTCATACGGTCCTGGTCGACATGCGCGAGAGATTGCGGCAGTCGAAGGATCCCGACCGGATCTTTCGCACGGTCCTCGAAGTGGCCAAAGCGGCCGGGCTCGTGGGCCGTCGACGCGTGCTGGATTCGACGCCGCTGTACGACGCAGTGGCCACGCAGGACACTGTCACGATGATCCGCGCAGCCATTCGTGCCCTGCTTCGCGTGGCTGGAAATGAGCTTGCTGCGCAGCTGCGCGGGGTTCTGGGGCGGGACGACGATTACAGCACCGCCGGCAAGCCTGCGTGCGATTGGGAGGAGCGAGCCGCACGCGAGGCGCTGGTGGATGCGCTGGCGCGCGATGCATATGCATTGCTCGCACACCTGGATGGTCGCTCGCTCGCGGTGCCGGTATGCGAGGCGGCGGCGCTCTTGGCCACGGTCGTGGGACAGGACCTGGAGCAGACCGAAGGCGGCTTCTTCCGCATTGCCCGGCGCGTGGCGCCCGAGCGCGTCATCTCGACGGTCGACCCGCAGGCGCGCCACGGGCACAAGACGCAGGCTCGCGGCTTCGATGGCTACAAGGGTCATATCGCAATCGACCCGGACTCGGAGATCATCACGTCTTCGATCGCCACGCCGGGCAATGCCGCCGATGGCAGCGTGGCCAAAGAGTTGCTGAAGGAAGCGTTGGAGACCGAGACGCGAAAGCAGCACGAGAAGCAAATCGCCGTTTACGGCGATAGCTCCTACGGCACGGGCGAGGTGCTCGAGCATCTCGAGAGCGCAGGTGCTGCGGCCCATGTGAAGGTGCAGGCCCCTACATCGCCTGATGGCCAATTCACCAAGGACGCGTTTCACATGGATCTTGCGAGCGATACGGTCACCTGTCCGGCTGGGCAGCTCGTCCAGATACGCCGCCGAAAGGATGGCTCAGGGGTAGCGTCTTTCGGTGCGCACTGCGGGAAGTGCCCGCTCGCGGCGTCATGCACGAAATCCAAGCAAGGCCGCAACGTCGCGGTGAATCAGCGAGAGCATCTGCTGCAGCACGCGCGCACGGAGCAGAAGAGCCCCGCGTGGCGCGCTGGCTATAAAGCCACGCGCCCGAAGGTCGAGCGCAAGCTCGCACATCTGATGAGACGAAGGCACGGCGGACGTCGAGTACGCGTACGCGGCACCGAGCGAGTCACGCGCGACTTCACGATGCTCTGCGCCGCGGAGAACCTCCGACGGCTCGCCGCGCTGGGGCTGCGGCACGACAAGCGGTCGAGAACGCGCTGGGCCGTGTGACCGGGGGCAGGGGGCGCCCCGCACACCCCCGCCCCCGCCACGGAAGACCAGAAGACGATCCGAACCATTATCAGCCGTCAGGTGACCTGTCCGATATGCACCCTGGCGGCCATGGGAACACGAGCGGCCACGACCTCTTCGACGGGCTCGCGATCGACACCAGCCACCTAGGTCGCGTTCAGGTCCACGAAGCGGAGGAAGATCACGGGCTCGACCATCGAACGTCGGCCGGTAGCTCCACGCAACTCGTGCTCGGCGGCAAACCCTGACGGGCCCCCGGCGCCGCCGTCTCGCCTGCATACGCCCTGCAGAGCACGTGTCGCTCCTTCCAGACCAGCTCGCACGAGGGCCTGATCTCGCGCGCGCCGGTCTCGGGGGCGGGGTCGCCGCAACGGTACCGTGCGATCGACCGATCGCCATAGGAATCGAGGCGCGCGTCTTCGTAATAACGAACCTCGCACCCAGCCTTGTCGGCATCCGTGGTGACGACCGCTGACCAATAAAACGGCCCGCTATCGACGCCGTCGTACGAGCCATCCACGCGCGCGGGTCGGCAGGTGCGGAACGCATGGGCGAGGCAGCGCCGGGGCTCGCTGTCGTGCTGGACGAGCTCGTCGTACGAGCTCGCGACCTCACCGCAGTCGAGCACCGGCGACGTCACCGCCCCGCCGAGATCCTCAGCCACGGTTTGCCGAAACGAGCGCAACACCTGTTCCCGTCGGGATGGCGTCCCCGCGCACGCCGCCGCCAGCGCGAGCGCCACGCCGGTGCCAGCGAGTAGGGTCGCGCTGCGAGGTCCGGATGCCATGACCACCTGTTACCGCACCGCCGTCTGGCGCGGCAGTTGAAAAACGCGGCGCGGGTGACGATTATGTTTTCAATGAAAACATTCCCCTGCGCCGCGGTAGGTGAGCGCGTGGGCCTCGACGCGGTCGCCGCGGACGAGGAGGTAGTCGCGGAAAAACGTGGCGAGCTCGCCGGCCTTGGCGTGGCGGAAGAAGACGGGATCGCCGGGCGCGAGTTTTACGTGAGGCGGGACGGCGAGCGGGGTCTGGACCTCGCCGGCGCCTTCGAGATCGAGCAAGGAGAGGCCTTCGGGTAGGTACGGAATCGGGAGGCGATCCGGGCCGGCGGCGCCCGAGGCGACGAGGCCACCGCCCTGGCACGTGACGAAGCCGGGCGCAGGTTTCCGTGTCACCTGGAGGGCGAAGAAGGCGGCCGGCTCGGGGCGGAAATCGTCGTAATGGTCGAAGAGGTGGCTGCCGAGGAAGCCGGAGCCGACGGTGATTTCGGTGAGGGAAGGGTCGGCGAGGGACGAGGCGGCGCTGCCGGTGCCGCCGCCGTTGAAGAGGGGAATCGGGAGGCGGCGGCGCTCGAATTCGGCGGTGATTTCGTGCCTCAGCGTGGTGACGGCGGCGCAGGCGATTCGCTTCAGGGCGCGTTTGGCACCGGGCGGGAGAGGGCCGAGCGGGGTCTGGTCGGGCGTCCCGGCGATGTGCGCCTCGTAGCCGAGCAGGCCCGCGAATTCGAGGTGGCGGGACGAGGCCACGCGCTCGGCGAAATCGGCGACGCCGCGGGCCTCGTGGAGGGGGCTGCGGCGGACGCCGAGATGCACGCGGCCGCCGAGGCGGCGGAGGGAGACGTCGATGTCGACGACGACCGGAATGCGGACGCCGTAGGGCGCGGCGGCGGCTTCGAGGACGTCGAGGTGGATGGGCTCCTCGACGGCGATGGAGACACGTTTTCCTTCGCGGTTCGTCTCGGCGAGCAGGCGCGCGTCGGCGGGCTGGGCCGTGGGGTATGCGACGAGTATGTCGTCGAAGCCCTGCGCCGCGAGGTAACGTGCCTCGGCAGGAGCATACGCCATGAGGCCGCGGAACGAGGGGCCGCCGCGGTGCAGGATGTGGCGGACGAGATCGACGGATCGAACGGATTTCGTGCCGATCCGGAGCGTTTTTCCGGGGCTTTCGCGCACGAGCGAAAGGACGGCGTCGACATTCGCGTCGACGGCGTCGAGATCCACGAGCGCGACGGGCAAGGCCTCGCCGGCGAGGGTTTTTCGGTAACGATCGTAGCGGTGCTGGTGGGTTTCCATGGCGTCAATCACAAGCCGCGCTGACGGGCGCCGCCGTCGGGACACGCGGGGTGCCCTTCGCAAAACTTTCGAGGAAACATTGCATCTGGTGTTTCGGGGGCTCGGTCTGGAAGACGACCTCGTGCCCGTCCTCGACGCCGTCTTCCGGATGTTGCACGACGACCGCGGTGGCCCCGTCGACGTTGCCCGACGCGGGCAGGGGGATTTCCGCGCGGCCGCCGAGCGAGAGGAGCGCGGAGAGCGGGGGGTAGACGGCGAGCTCGGGGTGCGAGGCGTCGAGTGGCGAGCCGGCGAGGTCGAGGCCGAGCGAGAGGCTCATCGGGTTCGCGATGGGCGGCAGGATGTAATGGTCGACGATGCCCTGCATCATGAGGACATGCCGCGGCGGGCCCTCGCTCTCGCGCAGGATCCGCGAGGCGTACGGCTGCACGTCGGCGGGCTCGCCGGCCCATTGCAGGAGGTTCAGGAGCGGATCGACCTCGGTGAGCGTGTACCCCGTGCCGCTGACGCCGACGAGGGACTCGGCGAGCGGGCGCGTGGCGAGCGGTTTTTGCTTGTGAACGATGTTCGCGAGGAAGCTCGCGCCCGCGCCGCTCAGGAGCAAGGCACGGACGCGTGGCTCGAAGGCCGCGGTGAGCGGGACGATCGAGGCGCCCATCGAATGGCCCATGAGGGCGAGGGTCTCCGTGTCGAAACGAGCTTTTCCGCCGGCCGCGTCCGCGCCGGGGCAATCGGCGACGTCGATTTCGAGCGCGCCGAGGATATGCGTGAGCAGGCCGAGCTCGGCGGCGGATTGGCGGATGTTGTCGCGGAGGGCGACGGGGTTTCCCACGTTGAAGACGAGGAACTGCTCGTCGCCGCCGGTCTTGTTGCGCAGGCCGCCGTGAGGGCCGTCGGCGCTGGCGCCCGCGAAGCCAGCGCGGGCGAAGGTGAGCGCGGGGCCGGTGCCAGGCTCGAGCGCAGGTCCGCCCGGTTCGGCGCGGACGCCGCGATCGACGAGGGGACGCTCGCCGCCCGCGCCCGTGCGCGAGAAAAGGACGATGGGGTATCCGGCCGGCGGCATGGGGCGGCGCGGGACGGTGACGACGAAGTTTGCGTCTTCGTACCGCTGGAGCATGGGGTTGCCCGCGGTGTCGAAGACCCAGTTGCCGCCCGCCGAGGTATACGGGGGTTCCCCGCTTTGATATACGGGCAAACCCATCGTGGTTTCGTACACGCAATACGCGTCGAAGACCTCGTTCCGTACGAACGGTGAAGACGGCGCGGGGAGCGGCTCCGCGAGCATGGCCTCGGCGACACGCGCATAATCGTCGATTGGCGTGGCCGTGGTGAAAACCGTGAGCGCGGCGATCTCGTCCGCCGGAATGCCCGCCTCGGCGAGGGCCGTGAGCGCCTTCGTGTAGGTCGCGAGTGCCTCCTCGGACATGCCGGCCGGGGCTTTGCCGGCGCGCAAATCCGCCATCGCCGGGGAGACGCCGAGCGGGGCGCCATCGCGATCCGCGAGAGATGTCCGGACGACGGCCGCATACGTGGTGTTCGGCCGCAGCGGGACCCCTTGCACGGGGAGGAGGGCGAGCAGGTTGGGCGCGCCGTACGGGCCACCGTCTTCGAGGAAATGGGCGGAGATGGGGGAACGGCGAAGGGAATCGGGACCGGACGCGGAGACGTCGAGGAGGAGGGCAGGGGCCTCGGGCGCGAGGCTGTCCACGGGCGCGAGGAGCTCGCCCGCGGGCAAGGGTCCGTCGAGGCCGAAGTAGACGGCCGTGGTGGTGCCGAAGCCGCGGACGTCGCCGGCGAGGTCGATCATCTGCGCGGCGATGCCGTTGTTCGAGGGGTTCGGGAAGGCCGAGAGGTCGGCCGTGCCGCTCGCCGTGAGGCGCGCGTCGCTCGGGAAGGGCGCGCCGAAGAAGCCGCTCTCGCCGGTGAAGTCGAGGGCGATGCGGGTGCGCCGCGGGGCCGGAGGGTTCGTCCCCGAGGGGCCGCAGCCAAGGCCCGTTGCGGCGAGGACCAAGGCGGCGGCCGAGAGGTGTGCGGAGACGCGTGGGCGGGCGAACGCGCGCGGCATGAAGGCCACTTTCGCCGTGGCCGGCGCGCGTGTCCAGGCTTCAGCGCGTGAGGAAATGGTTGCGGAAGCGGCGCGGGGGCTCGTCGCCGCCGAGCGGACCACGGCCGCGGGGCCGAGGCGCCGGGCGTGCGTGCGTGTCGCCGTTCGATTCGGGCATGGGCCGGATGCGGACGCGCGGATCCCGTTCGTCCGGACGCGCCGCCGAGCGGGCGAAGTCCGAGGCGACGGGCGTCGCGACCTCGACGCTCGACGAGAAGTCGCCGACGTGAATGGCGCCAACCTGATCGCTGCGAATGCCGCCACGCCGGCACACGAGCGCGAGGAGCCGGCGCGCATCGGCGCCGTGCCGGCCGCCCCAGCTCACCTGGAACGGGACGAACGCGCCAGCGTTCGGCGCGTTTCGCGGGGAACGAGGCTCCGGGGGGCGGCGCGGGAGCGGCTCGTGCGGGACGAGCGGCGTGACGGGCAGCGGCGCCGCAGGGCCGGTGTGGCGCGAGCGGGCGAGCAGCGTGGTGACGAGCACGGCCGGATCCATGTCGGCGAGCAAGGACGCCGCGAGGGCCTGGAGCCGCGGATCGGCAGGCTCGGCCGCGGGGGCGCGGAGCTCGGCGGCGAGACGCACGTCAGCCTCGCGAAGAACGTCCTCGGGCGAGGGCGCGGCCGACCAGGTGGCGCGGATGCCGGCGCCGCGGAAGAGGCGAGCCACGTAGTCGCGGGCCTGCGGCGGGACGAGCATCACGCTCGTGCCCTTGCGCCCGGCCCGGCCGGTGCGGCCGCTCCGATGGGTGAAGGTCTCCGGATCGCTCGGAGGATCGGCGTGGATGACGCGGCCGACGTCGGGGATGTCGAGCCCACGCGCAGCCACGTCGGTCGCGACGAGCGTGGTCACGGCGCCCGAGCGGAAGGCCGCGAGGGTGCGGGTGCGCTCGCGCTGCTCGAGCTCGCCGCTCAGCGCGCGCGCCGAAAAACCGGCCTGCCCGAGCCGCTCGGCGAGCTCGGAGGCGCCCTCGCGGGTGCGGACGAAGACGAGCGCGCGCTCCGTGGGCGCGAGGAGGAGCAGGTTCACGACTGCGGCGTCGCGGTCATCGGGTTTGACGAGGTGCGCGACGTGCGTGATGTCCTGGTTCGCCTCGCCGAGGCTCGTGCCCTCGACAGCGACGGCGTCCTTCTGGTAGCGGTTCGCCAGGGCCGAGACCTCGCGCGAAAATGTGGCCGCGACGAGGTGGGTGCGGCGCTCCTCGGGCATCTTGCCGAGGATGGTCTCGAGCTCCTCGCGGAAGCCCATGTCGAGCATCTGATCGGCCTCGTCGAGCACGGCCGCGCAGACGCGCGAGGGATCGATCGCGCCACGCTCGAGGTGGTCGACGAGACGACCGGGCGTGCCCACGACGACGAGCGGGCCCTGCCGGAGGTTGTAGAGCTCCTGCGGGATGCTGGTCCCGCCGGTGACGGCGCAGACGGTGGCGCCGAGGGGCCGGAAGAGCCACGAGAGCTCACGGGCGAGCTGGGCGGCGAGCTCGCGCGTCGGAGCGATCACGATCGTGGCAGGCGTGGCCGCGCCAGACGGTGCGGACGCCGGGGCCGCGCTCGCCCGCTCGGCCAGGATGCGCTCGAGGTCGGGGGCGAGGACGAGGCCGATGGCGACAGTCTTGCCCGAGCCGGTCTGCGAGAAGAGGCGCAGGTCGCGCCCCGCGTGGGCCGGGTCGAGGACGGCTTGCTGAATCGGGGTGAGGGTCGTGTAACCGCGGCTCTGGAAGGCAGCCGCGAGTGCAGGGGAAAGGGTGTCGATTTCGGTCATCGGATGCGAGCGGGGCAAGGAGCTCGGTTCGTCCGAGCGGCGCCCCCATGTAGAAAGGCGCGCACCGTAGCAGGTCGGACGACCGATTGCCCGGAGTTTCGTCCGCCACACCGCGTCGAACCCCCGGGCCGAGAGCGTCCGGCCGCTCGGACGTGGCACTTGTGATGCAATCCGCGGCTCTCTCCGGGTGCACGACGCGGAAGGAGAGACCATGCGAGCAATCGTGAGGCGAGGATTGTGGACGGGCGCCGCGCTGACGGCGGCGACCGCGACGGCCATGATGAGCTCTTCGACGATCGAGCGAGGCTCACCGTGGGCCGGGCTCAACGCGATGGCCACGGCGGCTGTGCCGACGCGGCGGGTCGGCATCCGGTTCCAGCGCGGCGTCACGCCCCTCGGCTTCCTGCTACTCACCGGGGGCCTCCTCGGCTGGGGGCTCGCGTACCAGGGCGTGCTGGCGCGGGCCCGTCCCGAGCGGCCCCGGGACATCCTGCTCGCCAGCTCGCTCTCGGCGCTCGGCGGGTACGCCTTCGACGCGCTGGTCCTGCCCGACCGCCTCGTCCCGAACTTCCGCCGCGCGATGGGCAACTCGGGTACGCTCGCCAAGTACCTCGCCCTCGGGATCGCGAGCTTCTTCGCGGCGCGACCGTCGCGGCGCAAGCGGCTCGCGGGCCGGAAGATCGCGGTGCTCGCGGCGGACGGGTTCGAACAAGTCGAGCTCTTCGGCCCGGCGCGGGCGATCGGCGACGAGGGCGGAGAGGTCGAGGTGCTGTCGCTAAGGCCCGGGAAGATCGTCGGGATGAACGTCGACGTCCCGGGACGGCGGGTGCGCGTGCAGCGGACGATCCGGGAGGCGGATCCGGGCGAGTACGACGCGCTCTTCGTGCCGGGCGGGTTCATCGGGCCGGATTTTCTGCGGCAGAGCCAGGAGGTGCGCGAGTTCGTCCGGGCCTTCGACGCGGCGGGCAAACCCATCGGCGCGATCTGTCACGGGCCGTGGGTGCTCGCCTCAGCGGGCATTCTGCGCGGGCGGCACATCACGTCGTGGCCCGGGATCCGGGATGACCTGGTGAACGCGGGGGCGACCTGGCGAGACGAGGCGGTCGTGCGCGACGGCAACATCATTTCGAGCCGCGGACCGCAGGATCTGCCGGTGTTCACGAAGTCGCTTGTGGACTTCTTCACGGGTACGAAGCCGACGCCCGAGCGGCCGTGGGCGCCGGCTGCGTCGTCGCCGCAGCGGAGCGCGCCGCCGGCGCTGGCCCTCGCCGGCGCGGCGCTCCTGCCGAAGGTGGCCAAGGCGCGCAGCGTCCTCGGCCTCACGGCGGCGTTTGCCGCGGGTCTTGTGATGCTACCCGCGCTCCGCGCGCTCGCGGCCTTCACCGGTCGGCGCGGTTAGGAGCGCCGTTGCGGCCGGCCGCACCACCTCCTCGAGCGCGCGCGCCATCGAGGCTCGCAGCACGGCCGCTTCCGGCCGCCCATGCGCCTCGAGCGCGCCCGCCCCGCCCGCTCGCACCTCCAGCGTGACGCCCGCGGCGAGCGCCTCCGCGAAGGCCGCCCGGACGGCCCGCGCGACGGACGCATCCCCGCTCCGAAGCGCCCACGCCACCGCCCGCCACGCGAGCTCCGCGTGCCTGGCTTCGTCCTCGGCGATGGCCAGGAGCGCCTCCTGCACGGCCGGATCCGTCGCCCGCGCGGCTTGCTCGGCCGCGAGCAGGCTGGCGAGCGTCTCGCCGATGCAGCCTTCCCGCACCGCGCGCGCGGCGATGTCCGCGAGATTCGCGCTCACGTCCACCGCGCCCCCGGCAAACGGGAACGCGCCCGGCCCGATCGGCTCCCCGGCGTAGGCCGACGCCAGCGCGAAGGCGAGGCGCGCGTGCCGGACCTCGTCGAGCGCCGCCTCGTGCGCGCGTGCCACGAGATCGGCCGGCGCCCCCACGGCGAGCAGCTCCAGCGCGAAACGACCGAAGGACGCGATCGAGGCATGTTCGAGCAGGCCGTCGTGGGTCCAGGCGACGGCGAGCTGGGCGCGCTCGTCCGGGGACAAACCGGCGAGGTTGGGCGAGGGGAGGGGGCTCTCCATCCAGTTGGATCGGCCCGCTGTGCGCGTCGCCGCGCGGGCCCGGCCTTCCACGAGGTAGGGCCGACCGACGGCGCCGCAGGTCTCGTACGTCACCTCGTAGCAGCACTGGCCGTCCTCGAAGGCCCCCTCGGTATTCACGACGGCGCTGCAGTACGTTGCGGGGGAGCCGCTCGGCAGGTGCATCAACGCCGCGTCCTTGGGCGGGCAGGGGGGGACCATCGAGCCGCCCGCGCCGCCTGCGCCGCCGCTCCCGCCTGCGCCGCCTGCGCCGCCGACGCCGACGCCGCTCGAGCCGCCGCTCCCGGCGTCTCCCTCGGGCCAGGCGAAGCACTCCGTTTTCGTCTCGAAGGTGGAGCCTGAGCCGATGAGCCCGGTACCGCCGGCGCCGCCTTGACCTCCCTGGCCTCCCTGGCCTCCCTGGCCTCCCGAGTCGACGTCACTGCCACAACCCTGCGTGGCCGCCACGCCCATCCCTGCGAGTGCAACGCCGAGCAACTGCGCCGCGATCCGGCGCCGGAAAAGGAAAGAACGATCCATGACTCCTCCGTCCGCGCGCCAATCCGGACGCGGCTCCGTCTGGGTATCACGAGTCTTCGTCTGGACGGGTACGTCAAATCTGCGAGATAAGATCGCATCCATGCGAATTCCCTTCGTCGCCCGTGCCACGGCCCTCCTCGCGCTCGTCGCCGCGCCCGTTCTTGGCTGCAGCTCGCTCCCGGACTCCGCGGTGGCCGTGCTCGAAGGGGCCGATTCGTTCCAGGTCCTCGCGCTCGATCCCGACCGCGGGGAAGAGCCGCCGCCGGGCGTCGAGACGTTCCACGGACATCAGGTCCTCGCGAAGGGCGACGTCGAAGGCCCCGAGGCGCGCGAGCGTATCGCCGGCATCGTCAATGCCGGCGTGCGCAAGGGCGGCACGCAGGCGAAATGCTTCAACCCGCGCCATGGCGTGCATGCCGTGCAGGGAGGCCGCACCGTCGATCTCGTCATCTGTTACGAATGCTCGGCGCTCGAGGTCGTGGAGGACGGTCGATCCACGACGCTCCCCACGGGCGACGTCCAGGCGGACCTCGACGAAGCCTTCCGCGCCGCAGGCGTGATCCGCCCCACCGATCGCTGAACACGAAGGCCCCGTTCCGCTTGACAGGGCTCGGTCGTCTGTGACAAGTGAAAGTCACTTTCAATTTCTGGAGTACCGAGACATGACCAAGCCTGCGAAACGAATCTTGAAATCCGCGGCCTTCGTGACGGCCGTGGCCGGGCTGCTCACCGGCTGCGGGTCGGAGGAGCCCGCGTCGGGCACGAAGCCCCTCTCCGAGACCGCGCCGCCCATCATCGAGGCGTACGCGTCCCTCGTGCACGACTCGTACGCCGAAGCCATGGACGAATCCGCTTCGCTCAATGCCTCGCTCGCCCAGTTCGTGGCCGAGCCCTCGCAGGCGAAGCTCGATGCCGCCCGCGAGCAGTGGCTCCTCGCGCGTGATCCGTACGGCCTGACCGAGGCCTTCCGCTTTTATGGCGGTCCCATCGACGACGACGACGGCCCCGAGGGCCGCATCAACGCTTGGCCGATGGATGAGGCCTACGTCGATTACGTGGACGGCAATGCCAATGCGGGCATCATCAACGATGCGGCCACGTACCCGACGATCGACGAGTCCACGATCGCCGAACTGAACGAGAAGGACGGCGAGAAGAACATCGCGACCGGGTATCACGCGATCGAGTTCTTGCTCTGGGGGCAGGACCTCTCCGCCGACGGCCCCGGGCAGCGCCCGTACACCGATTACGTGGTCGACATGGGCACGGCCGCGAACCAGGAGCGGCGCGGGCAGTACCTCCTCGCGGCAGGAAAACTCCTGCTCTCGGATCTCGGCTCGGTCTCGGCGGAATGGGCGCCCGAGGGCGGCGCGTATCGGGCGTCGTTCGTCGCGCTCCCGCCCGAGGAGGCGCTGCGCCGCATTCTGCTCGGTCTCGGCAGCCTGAGCGGCGCCGAGCTCGCCGGCGAGCGGATGCAGGTCGCGTGGGACACGAAGGAGCAGGAAGACGAGCACTCCTGCTTCAGCGACAACACGCACAAGGATCTGCTCAACAACGCGCGCGGCATTCAGAACGTCTACCTCGGCCGCTTCGGCCAGGTCGACCGGCCCGGCCTCGACGAGCTCGTGCGCGAGCGTGATCCGGCGCTCGACGCGCGCCTCCAGGAGGAGATGGAGGCCAGCATCGCCGCGATCGAGGCCATTGGAAATCCGTTCGATCAGGCGATTCTCGGCGACGACACGGCGCCCGGGCGGCAGAAGGTGAAGGCGGCGATCGACGCGCTCCGCAAGCAGACGACGTCGATCATCGAGGTCGCGACGTTGCTCGGCATCGAGCTCAACATCGAGGAGTGATCGCCATGCGATGGCCCGTGTTTCCTTTGGTCTTCGTGGTCCTCGGCTGCGGCGCGGAGGCCCCGCCCGGGGAAACCGGGCTCTCGGCCGAGCCGGGGGAAGAGCTCTCCGGCGGCGAGACCACGGTGCACGACACCTCGAAAAACGCCTACTCGCTCTCGGCCCGCAACATGACGCCGGAGCGGCGCAGCGCGTTCTTCGTGGGAAACTCGTTTTTCAAGGAAAACTGGGTCATCGCTCCTGCCTCCACCGAAGGACGGGACGGGCTCGGGCCGCTCTTCAATGCGCGCTCGTGCTCGTCCTGTCACCTCCTCGACGGCCGCGGCAGCCCGCCGGACGATCCGGCCGAACCCCTCGTCTCGGTCCTCCTCCGTCTCAGCATCCCCGGCGTGGACGCGCACGGCGGCCCCGCTCCCGAGCCCGTCTACGGCGGCCAGCTCCAGCCGCGCGCGATCCCCAACGTCGGGCCGGAGGGCGACGCGTTCGTCGCCTATGAAGAAATGCCGGGCTCGTTCCCGGACGGCGAGACGTACAGCCTCCGCAAACCCGTCTACACGACCGCCGCGGCCCGCGGCGACATGCAGCCGGACACGTTGATCTCCGCGCGCGTCGCGCCCGCGATGATCGGCCTCGGCCTGCTCGAAGCCATCGCTGAGGAGGACCTCCTGAAGGCCGAGGATCCGGACGATGCCGACGGCGACGGCATCTCGGGGCGGGCGAACCACGTATGGGACGTGGCGCGCGGGGCCGTTGCGCTCGGTCGATTCGGCTGGAAGGCGAACCAGCCGACGCTCATGCAGCAGACGGCGGGCGCGTTCCTCGGGGACATGGGCATCACCACGTCGATGTTCCTGACCCAGGAGTGCACGGACGTGCAGGCCGATTGCAAGGCCGCCCCGACCGGCGGCAGCCCCGAGGCGAGCGAAAAGATCCTCGGGGACGTCGCGTTTTACTCGACCACCCTGGCCGTCCCTGCGCGCCGCGACGTGGGCGACGCCGTGGTCCTCGCCGGCAAGCAACAGTTCCTGAAGCTCGGCTGCGGCAACTGCCACACGCCCGTGTTTCGCACCGGCACCTTCGACGGCTACCCGGAGCTCTCGGGCCAGACGATCCGGCCCTTCACGGACCTGCTCCTCCACGACATGGGCGAGGCGCTCGCGGACGGCCGGCCCGATTTCGAGGCGGACGGGCGCGAGTGGCGGACGCCGCCTCTCTGGGGCCTCGGGCTCCTCGAGACCGTCAATGGCCACCAAAATCTGCTACATGATGGCCGCGCGCGCGGCTTCGTCGAGGCCGTGCTCTGGCACGGCGGCGAGGCGGAAGCCTCCCGCGAGGCGTTCCGCGCCCTGCCGGCCGAGGAGCGCCGCGCGCTCGTTCGGTTCCTGGAGTCGTTATGAGCTTGTCCCCGCCCGCCTTTCCTTCCCGATCCGCGCTCGCCCTCACCATGACGCTCGCCCTCGCGGCAGCCTCGTGCGAGACGCCCACCGCTGACGACACGGCGCAACGCGCGGTGATGCACGACCTCGCCTACGAGGTCATGCTGCCGATCTACGACGAGCTCGAAAAAGAGGCGCTCCCACTACCTCCCGCCGTCGCGGCGTTCTGCGACGCGCCGACGGAAGACACGCTGAAAGCCGCGCAGGCGGCGTGGCGCGCGGCGCGCGTGCCGTGGAAGCATGCCGAGGCGTTCCGGTTCGGCCCGGTGGAAGACCTCCGCCTCGGCACCGCCCTCGACTTCTGGCCTGCGCGTCCCGACTCGATCGAGTCCGCGATCACGGCCGCGCCCGAGCCCGTCACCGCCACGCACATCGCCTCGCTCGGCGTGGCCACGAAGGGCCTGCCGGCGCTCGAATACATGCTCTTCGATCCGGCGGGCGGCAATGCCGCGGTCCTCGCGTCCCTCGGGGCCGCGGATGCGGCGGGGAAGAAGCGCTGTGCGTATGCACGCGCCCTCGCCGAGACGATCGCCGCGGACGCGACGACAGCGCAGGAAGCGTGGAGCCTGGAAGGCGGCGCGTTCGTGGATCAGGTCGCGAAAGCGGGGTCGGGCAGCACGCTCTTCCTCACGGGGCAGGACGGCATCGCGCGGGTCGTCAACCTGCTCGTCTTCGCCATGCAGGCGGTGGCCGAGAACCGGGTCTCGGGCCCGCTCGGCGCGGTGAGCGGCGCCGGGCCGGATCCGACGCTCGTCGAATCACGCTTCAGCGACAACTCCATCGAAGACCTGCTCGGCACGCTCCGCGGCATCGAGGACGTCTACCTCGGCCGCCACGGCGACCAAAGCGGGCGTGGTGTCACGGAGCTCGTGGCCGCGCGTAGCCCGGCCATCGATTCCTCCGTTCGAAAGGCCCTCACGGACGCGATGGCCGCGACCTCGGCGATCCCCGGACCTCTGCGCACCGCGATCACGAGTGATCCTGCGGCTGTCACCAAGGCGCACGACGCGCTCCGGGTCTTGCGGCGTGTGCTCTCCACCGACGTCGCCAGCGTCCTCGGCGTCAGCGTCACCTTGAGTGACAATGACGGTGACTGAGACATCGCCACGGGAGAGCCTCGTCGAGAGGCTCTTCCGCCCCGTCGACATCGCGTCCCTCGCCGCGTTCCGTATCCTCTTCGGCGCGCTCATGCTGATGAGCATCGTCCGGTTCTGGGCGAACGGCTGGATCCGCGATTTTTACATCGCCCCCCCGTTCCACTTCCATTACTTCGGTTTTTCGTGGGTCTCGCCCTGGCCGAGCTGGGGCATGTACGCCCATTTCGTGGTCCTCGGTCTCGCGAGCGCCCTCGTGATGGTTGGTCTCTTCTACCGCGCCGCCGCGGCCGTCCTGTTCGTCGCCTTCACGTACGTCGAGCTCCTGGAGAAGGCGACCTATCTCAATCACTATTACCTCATCAGCATCCTCTCCTTCCTGATGATCTTCCTGCCGCTCCACCGGGCGGCGTCGATCGACGCATGGAGAAACCCGGCGCTCGCGAGCCGCACCGCGCCGGCCTGGGCGCTCCTGCTGTTGCGCTTCCAGATCGGAGTCGTGTACGTATTCGCCGGGATCGCGAAGCTCGGCTCGGATTGGCTCCTGCGCGGCGAACCGCTCGGCATTTGGCTCTCGGCGCACACGGACATCCCGCTCGTCGGACCCTTGCTCGCCGAGCACTGGGTCGCGCGCGCCGCGAGCTTCGCGGGCGCCGCGTTCGACCTCACCGTGGTGTTTTTCCTGCTGCGCGATCGCACGCGGCGTTTCGCGTATGCCGCGGTGATCGGCTTTCATTTCATCACGGGCATGCTCTTTCCGATCGGCGTCTTTCCGTGGATCATGTCCGCGTCCGCGCTGATCTTTTTCCCGCCGAGCTGGCCGCGTCCGCTCCTCGCGCGGCTCTCGCGCCGGTTTGCCTGTTCGATTCCCGAGGATCTCACAGCCCCAGAGCCGCCGCGTACGCTCGGCGCGTGGCAGCGGATGGGGCTCGCGCTCCTCGCGGTGCATGCGATCGTGCAGATTGCGCTCCCGCTCCGCCATTTCCTTTACCCTGGGAACACGGCCTGGAGCGAGGAGGGATTCAGGTTTGCCTGGAGGGTCATGCTCGTGGAAAAACTCGGCTATGTCGAGCTCCGCATCCACGACCACGCCACGGGCCGGACGATCCGCGCCGAGCCTTCCCGGTGGCTCACGCCGCTCCAGACGAAGATGATGGCGCAGAGCCCGGACATGATCCTCGAGCTCGCGCACCACGTCGCGGACGACTACACGCGCCGGGGCAAACACGTGGCCGTGTACGCGGATGCGTGGGTGACCATGAATGGTCGACCGAGCCGGCGGATCATCGATCCCAGCGTCGACCTCACGACCGTCCAGGATTCCTTGCTGCCCAAACCGTGGATCCTGCCGCTCGACGACAACGCCGAGGCATCCGCCACGGCCTCCTCGCAACCTTGATCTGGTGAATCGGCCTCGGCCCGGCGTACCCTCTCGCCGATGCCGCGCTTCCCGCTCGCCCTCTCGCTCGTCCTCGCCGCGTGTGGCGCTCCGGCTGCGCCCCCCACGGCCCCGCCCGCGCCTCCCGCGCTGATGGCGGCTTCCGCGCCTCCGTCCGCCTTGCCTCCGCCCATCCAGCCCGCTTGCGCCGTCGCGGCCGATCTCCCGCCGCTCTCGGCGCCACGCCTCGACCTCCGCGCGCCCGAGCCCTCCCGGGAAAACCTCCGTGCGTGGGTCCATCTCCTCGCGGATCCCGCCCTCCACGGCCGCGCGGCCGGTTCCTCCGAGAACCGCCGCGTCGCCGATCTGCTCGCGCGCGCCTTCCTCTCGTTCGGTTTTTCACCGCCCGAGGGCCACGACCCTTGTGTCCCCTTCGAGCGCAGCGGCGTCCGCGACCAGAACGTCATCGCCCATCTCCGCGGCAAGACCCGTCCCGACAGCCTTGCCGTCCTCGTCGGTGCCCATTACGATGCGCAGGGCGAACGCGACGACGAAGCATATCCCGGCGCTGATGACAATGCCTCCGGCGTCGCAGCTTTGCTCGAAATTGCCCGCCTGAACGCTTTGCGTGGGATGGATCTCGACCTCGTCGTCGTCGCGTTTGGCGCCGAGGAGCGCGGCGTGCTCGGGGCGAAGGCTTACGTCGAGGCGCCGACGGTGCCTCTCTCGCGCCTCGCGCTCATGGTGAATCTGGACATGGTCGGCCGGCCCCTGCTCGACGGATCGCCGCTCCGGCTCGTCGTTCCGCGCGCATCCGAGGCGCTCGGGTTCGTCGTGGGGACACGGGATCGAGAAAGGACCCGCGCGCTGCTCGATCGTGCGGCGGCACGCGAGGATCGACCTCTGTTTGGCATTCCTGAGGCGGCGATGACACGGCTCGGGTACGCCTCCGACAGCGTCCCGTTTGGCCCGCACACCCCCACGATTTTCCTCTCCGATGCCGCGCTCGCCGATTACCATCAGCCCACGGACACGCCCGATCTGGTCGAAATCGACCAGATCGAGCGCGCCGTGCGCCTCACGTTGACGGTGATCGACGAAGTGCGGAAGGAGCGGTCTGGGCGATAGAGCGCCTACGTTCCGCCCTGACCTCCGCAGGCGGGATTGAACGGCAAGGACTCGCCATCTCCCGCATTGTTCAATGCGTCGAGAACCGCGCCCAGAACCAGGCGGCGCTCGTCGCTGCCCTCGTCGAACGCAACGTCCCCGAGGGCGAGGAGCTCGTCCACCGTCTCGAGATCCCCATCGGCGTCGACGTCCGCGAAGACGTAGTTACCGATACCGAATGCCTTGGCGTTGAACTTCGCCGCGAGGAGCTGGTGGCCCAGGATGATCTGCGCGTCGCCCTTGGGCGGCGTCTGGAAATACGCCTGTACCTCAGCCGACGAATCGAATGTCACGGTCGCGCCGAGCGAGACCGGCAAGAGCGAGAGCCCACCCACGACGCCATCGATGACGCAGGTGTGGTTCTTCCAGAAACCCTGCGTCCGCGTGAGGAGCGGAACGTCGCATTCGTCGGGCGGATCCGTCGGATCCGGAGGCGGATCCGTGGGCGGATCGGTCGGATCCGGCGGCTCCGTGGGAGGCGGCTCCGTGGGAGGCGGCTCCGTGGGAGGCGGTTCCGTGGACGGCGGGGCAACGATCGAGGGCAGCTCACTCGCAGGAGCACACGGCTCCGGCGCGGGAACAATCGCGAATTTGACGCCACGCAGCGGGTCGAATGACGCCTGCTCGGAAGAAGCCTGCTCGCAACCGAGCAGGAGGAAGAGGGAGGCTACCGCAACGGCAAATGACGAGTTGCGCATGACGGAAGTATACACTCCGCACGCACCATTGAAAGGACGAATCGAGACGAAATCGATGGTCAATGCAGTGACCATCTCCTGCGTCAGGGAGCGTGCCAATGCAGCGCTGCGCGCACCCTCGCACTGCTGCCGTCGTCCGTGCAGGTGAACGTGCCGCGGCCGAGGTTTCTCTCGATGCACGCGGAAAGCTCACGATCGGTCGTCCCGACGACCACCTTGCCCGCGGCGGGCACGCCGTCCTCGCGGATGTCGAGATCGACCACGATCACGCTGCCGGCAGGGGCCGCGCAACGCGCGAGCGGCGCTTGCAACGAATCGACGTTGTCGACCACGAGCCGCTTGACGGACGTGTATCGCTTCTTCCCGTCGACCACCTGATCCATCGAATGCCAGTCGTCCTCGACGTGGATGTTCGTGCTCGCCTCGATCACACGGAGCTCCGGCCGCGGCTTTCCGGCGAGATCCGGCGCCTCGTATCGGACGCGGATCGTGCGCCGCCCGGGCCGCTTGCTGATCGCCGTCGAACCCACGAGCGCCTGGCACACGCAAGCCTCGCGCGCGCCCTCGCGGCCGTCCCGCAGGTCGAGGTTTTCCATTTCGCAATACCGCCCGCCCGCATCGCCCTGCACGAGAAAATCGCGGGTCACGTCGTCATCGTTCGCAAAACATGCGGCGAGGCTGCCCGCGCGATCTTTCCAGTCGATGCTCCCGGGGTCACACCGACCGAAGTTTTGATACTCGCAGAGCGTGAGGGGACCTTCGCGGAGGGCGCTGCTATCAGCCCACACCAGGAGGCCGGCGACGCCACCGATGAGGCCGCCCGCGCCGTCGTTGCGGACGAGCGACGCGAACGCCGCGCGATATCGATCCACGATCCCGAGCTTCCGATCCCAGGGCGCCTGGAACGTGACCTCGGGGCCGCCCGTGCGCGGAAGAATGTTGACCCAGAGCTCCTCGCCCTTGCCCCCCGCGACCCCGGAGACGTGGATGACGTCCGTCGTCAACCACCCCTCGTCGTGGGCGCGCCGCGACAGGGGTTCGCCCTCGTAGGCGCATCGATGCCCGGTTTTCTGGGAGACGGGCCGCAATTTCGGATCGACCATGGCCGGCCCGAGAATCAGGTAATCGGGCGCGACCCGGGCGAGGTGCGCCGCGAGCTCGGCGCGGAGGGCCGCTCGTTCGGCGCGGAAGAGCCGGTCGTCCTCGATCGGGATCACCGCGACCTCGGGCCGCTGGGCCGAGGCCGGCGGCTGCGCGGCCGCCTGCGCCGGCGGCTGCGGCGCGGGCGCGGCCGTTTGCGGATCCGACACGATGGTCGCTTGAAGCGGAGATTGGACGACGCAGGATGCGCCGAGGAGCGCGCTCCCGAGGGTCAGGAGCGTGGCGCGCGCAGGAGCCGGGGTTTGCATGGCAAAACGCATCAATCGATGGTGATCGTCAAAGCCTGGCCGATGACGTGGCATTCATCGGAGGTCACCGTGACATTCGCGGTCTTCGTCGCCATGTCGCGCGTTGCGGTAATGACGAAGTCGCCCGCCTCTTCCACGCCGCAATCGTAGGTGTTCTCGATGACCTGCTCGCACGGCTTCGCGGCGCCGCCGTTCACCGTATACGTGAGCTCGGCGTCGGTGACGGCCGTTTCGGTGCTGTCGACGACGGTGACCGTCACGGAGACCGCGGCGATCGTGGTGCATTGGACCTCGTCGGAGCTACAGGCCGCGAGCGGGAGGAGGCAAAACGGGAGGAGGGACGCGAGGAGCAAGCGCATGCCCGAGGGCTTTACCGAGCGCTCGCCGGCCGGGCAAATTCTCGGCGGAGACCGCGCGCCGCCCGCCGCCTGGCCTGGCTTCTGCACGCACTCGGGGGCCGATGCGACGCTTTTTCGACACCCTCCGGATCCGAGCGACTTCGTCCGCGGGGCGAGCCTCCGAACGCGACGCGCGGGGGCTCTCGGTCAGCGACGGCGTCTATTTCGTGGTCGGCATCGTGATCGGCGCGGGCATCTTCAAGACGCCCTCGCTCGTCGCGGCGAACGTGACGAGCGCGAGGAGCGCCATGCTCGCCTGGGTGCTCGGAGGTGTGGCCTCCTTGCTCGGCGCGCTCTGTTATGCCGAGCTCGCCTCGACGTACCCCCACAAAGGCGGCGATTACCACTACCTCACGCGAGCGTTCGGCGGCACGGTGGGGTTTCTCTTCGCCTGGTCGCGCATGACCGTCATCCAGACGGGATCCATCACCATGCAGGCCTTTCTCATCGGGGATTACGCCTCCCGGGTGGCCTCGTTCGGCCCGCACTCCGCGTCGGTCTGGGCTGCCCTCGTCATCGCCCTCCTGACCGGCGCGAACATCGCCGGCCTGAAGCAATGCCGCGTCCTGCAGCGTGCGCTCACGGCCGCGCTCGTCCTTGGCCTCGTGCTCGTGGTCGTCGCTGGCCTCGTCCTCACGCCCGCGCCGGCTCCGGCCACTGCGGCGACGGCGACCGCGGCGAACCCGGCGTTTGGCCTGGCGATGGTCTTCGTGCTCCTCACGTACGGCGGATGGAACGAGGCGGCCTACCTCTCGGCCGAGCTGCGCGGCGGCCGGCGCGCTGTCGTGCGGGTGCTGGTCATTGGCATTGGCCTCATCACGGCGATTTACTTGGCCGTCAACCTGATCTTCCTCCGTGGCCTCGGGTTCCAGGCCATTGCCGGTTCCGACGCCGTCGCGGCCGATCTCATGCGCCGGGCCATCGGTCCCGTGGGCGTCCCGCTCATCAGCATTCTCGTCTCGCTCGCTGCGCTGAGCACGATGAACGCGACCATCTTCACGGGAGCGCGCACGACGTTCGCGCTCGGCCAGAGCTTCGCGCCCTTCCGGCGCCTCGGCCGGTGGCACGACGGGGCCGACACCCCGCGGAGCGCGCTCGTCGTCCAGGGCGCCATTGCGCTCGCGCTGGTCCTCCTCGGCGACGTCACGCGCGGCGGATTCGTGACCATGGTCGAATACACGGCTCCCGTCTTCTGGGGGTTTCTCCTGCTCGTGGGCCTGTCGCTCTTCGTGCTCCGCAAAAAGGACCCCGACGCCGCGCGTCCCTTCCGCGTGCCGCTGTATCCCCTCGTGCCGGTGCTCTTTTGCGGCGTCTGCCTGCACATGCTCCGGTCGAGCCTGGCGTACACGGGCATTGGCGCGCTCGTGGGCGTGGGTGTGCTCCTTGCTGGTGTGCCGGTGCTGCTCCTTCCGCGCGCGCGAGGTCTCGCGCGGCGGCGGGCGGCGGAGGCTCGTCGCTAACGCAATCGATCACGAGGAGAGAGGGCCCATGCCGAAGCGAATGCTCGTTCCGTACCTCGCACTTTGCCTCCTGCCGGCGACTGCACACGCCGAGGGCGCGCGCAAGCCCCAGGTGACGCGGGTCGCGCAAGGACAGGAGACCGTCCAGAAAGACGTGCCCTTCGTGCCCACGCGCGAGGAGACCGTGACGCGAATGCTCGGCATCGCCGGCGTGACGAAAGATGACGTCGTCTACGACCTCGGCAGTGGCGACGGCCGCATCGTGGTCATGGCCGCGCAAAAGCTCGGCGCGCGCGCCGTCGGCGTCGAGATCGATCCGGTGCGCATCCAGGAGGCGAACACCAATGCCAAGGCGGCCGGCGTCACCAATCGCGTAGAGTTCCGGCAGCAGAGCCTCTTCGACGCGGACATCAAGGACGCGACCGTCGTCACGCTTTACCTCCTGCCCTCGGTCAACCTGAAGATCCGCAACAAATTGCTCACCGAGCTCAAGCCCGGCGCGCGGATCGTCTCGCACGACTTCGACATGGGGGAATGGCGGCCCGACCGGAAAGAAAACGTCGGCGACGACAAGGTGTATCTGTGGATCGTCCCCGCTAGCGTGCAGGGCACGTACCGTTTGTCGGTCCCCACGGCGCAGGGCGAGGCGCCGGCCACGCTCACGCTCAAGCAGGAGTTCCAGGACGTGAGCGGCACGCTCCAGATCGGCAATCGGCGCTTGCCGCTCGCGGAGGTGGTCCTGCAGGGCGACGCGTTGAGCTTCCGCACGGCCGAGGGCCCCGAGATGCATTTCCGCGGCCGTGTCGAGGGGACACGCATTCACGGGAACGTCATGCCGGCCGGCGGGCAATCGCGGGCATTCACGGCGCAGCGGGAGGGGACGAGCCCGTGAGGGCGCTCGACGTGGACGGCGCCTGGGCCCATGGACCTCGTGCGCGGCCGCGCGGAAAGGAAAGGGGACATGGCCAAACAGGGGGCGGGCAAGCGTGACGAGGCGGGCGCCGAGCGGATCGAGCCCGGGCAATCGACGCGGACCGTGAATCCGGACGCGAGCGGATCCATCGCCGACATCGCTCGGCAGCAGGGAGCGAGCCAGCGCGGCTATACCGCCGACAATCCGCATCAATACGACGAACCAGCCCCGCCGGGCGCCAAGATCACGGGAGATCCGGGCCGCGCGATGGGAGGCCCGCGAAAAGGAGGAAACGCATGAGCCAATCGAACCAGCGTGGAGCGCCGCTCGGAGAAGCGCCGGGATACGGCGATCTCACCGAGGGCAATGTCGGCAACCAGGGCGCGGTCGATCCCGGCCGGCAAAACGTCCCGCAGGACAAACAGGACCGCGACGAGCCCCCCGGCACGTCTGAGCCCCCGCTCGGCACGAATGTCGGCGGCGAGCAGAGCCAAGGAGCCACGCGCCACGTGGGTCGGGACCCAGGCAAAGGCTCGCAGGGCTTCGGCAACGAATAACTCCATCCCTGTACCTCGCCCGCGGCGCACCCCCGCGGCTGCGCCTGTCTCTCCGTTGGCACCTCATTTGCTCAGTCTCGCCGTCGGGCTTTCCCCCTGGCGACGACGAGAGGTGCCTTGTGCGCAAGACGACGACGATGGCTTTGATCTCCTTGACCTGCATGGCTGCCCTTGCCGCTTGCGAGGGCCCCGCTTCCGAGACGCCCGATCCCATCGATCCGCCGGATCCCCCAGTGGCGACCGACGACGGGCTTGATCTCCCCGCGACGCCCTACAACTACGCCGAGATCGATTTGCCGCAGCATTTCCAGGGCCCGCTCGCGCAGGATCAGGACAACACGCCTCTGGCAAACCCCATCACCAACGACGGCGCGACCCTCGGCCGCGTGCTCTTCTACGACACAACCCTTTCGAAAAACGGCGCCGTCGCCTGCGCTTCCTGCCATCAGCAGAAGGACGCCTTCGCCGACACGACGCGACTGAGCCTCGGCTTCGAGGGCGGCGAGACCGGGCGCAACTCGATGAGCGTCGAAGGCGCCCGCTACTATCGCAACGGCCGCTTCTTCTGGGACGAACGCGCCGCCACGCTCGAAGATCAGGTGCTCGGGCCGATCCAGGATCCCGTCGAGATGGGCCTCACCCTCGAGGAGCTCGTCGCGAACGTCTCCGCGAAGAGCTACTACCCGGCGCTCTTCGAAAAAGCGTTCGGCGACCCTGCGATCACCTCGGATCGCATCTCGCGCGCCCTCGCGCAGTTCGTCCGATCGATCGTCTCGTACCGCTCGCGCTTCGACGAGGGCATCGAGGCCGCGGGCGGCAACATCGCTGCCGACTTCCCGAACTTCACGCCCGAGGAGAACGCGGGCAAGGCTCTCTTCCTCGGCCCCGCGGGCGGCTGCGCGGCGTGTCACCTCGACGACGGCCCGCCTCACCCGCCGCCGCGCCGGAACAACGCGTTTTTCTTCATCGCCATCCCCACGAACAACGGCCTCGACGCGACCACCGACATCGATGACAACGGCCTCGGCGAGATCACGGGCAACCCCGAGGACAATGGCCGGTTCAAGTCGTCCTCGCTCCGCAACGTGGCGCTCACCGCGCCTTACATGCACGACGGCCGCTTCGAGACCCTCGCCGAGGTCGTCGAGCATTACAACTCCGGCGTGAAGCCGCACCCGAACCTCGACCCGCGCCTGCGCGTCCAGGGCTCGACCGAGCCCCGCAAGTTGAACCTCACGCCCGAGCAAAAGGCCTCGCTCGTCGCTTTCTTGAAGACGCTCACCGACGAGGAGTTGCTCGTCGATCCGATGTACGCGGACCCGTTCGAAAAGGCCTCCCCCTGAACGCTCGCGCAGCCGTGGGGAGCTGGTAGGATCGAGCGGCATGACGCCCTCCGACCTCTCCCTTCGGCTCGACGTCCTCCGCGGCAAGAACCGCTTTTCGGCGCGCACCCTCGACGATTTCGCGGCGTACGTCACGAGCGCGCCGGACGAGGCCCTCTTCCGCATGAGCCCTCTCCGGTATGCGGCGAGCCACGGCCTCGACGAGCAAGAGGGCATCGAGTTCTTCCTCCATGCCACGCACGTCGGCATCCTCGATTTCGCCTGGGGCATGCTTTGCCCCGGCTGCATGGCTTTCCTCACGACCTCCGGCGGATTGCGCGCGCTCCAGTCGAAGCACTGCAACTTCTGCAACCTCCACCTCGAGGGATCCATCGACGACCGCGTCGAGGTCGCGTTCACCGTGGCCCCCTCGGCGCGCCGCATCCGCTTTCATTCGCCCGACAGCGTCGATCCGCGCGAGGACGCCATCCGGCTCTACTTCTCGTCGAGCGTCGCGCCTGCATCGAGCCCGCACCGCGCGCTTGGCGAGAGCATCCTCGCCGCGGGACGCGCGCTCCCCGGCGAGGCCCACGTCGCGGCCGTCGACTTTACCGAAGCCGGGCAGTTCGTCCTGCTCGCGCCCGCGGGCCACGTTGCCGTGTACGTCCGCGTGAAGGCGGGCGGCCCGCGCGAGGCCTCGTTCGAGCTGCTCGACGGCCGTGCGATCCCGGCCCGCGTCGACGTCGGCACGGGCCGCGTCGAGCTCCGCATGTTGAACCGCACGACCCATGCCGTCGGGTATTTCGTCGCGCCTGTCGGCGGCACCTGGCCCGATCCGGCCGAGCCCGGAAAACCCCTCACACACCCGCTGCTCCCGTACCTCACCGGGGCGCGGCTCGTCTCGTCGCAGTCGTTCCGCGACCTCTTTCGCGCCGAAAGCATCCCCTCCGAGGGCGGGCTCGAGCTCAAGCGCGTCACCGTCCTCTTTACCGACCTCACGGGCTCCACGGCCCTTTACGAGCGCGTCGGCGATCTCCGCGCCTATGACCTCGTCCGCAAGCATTTTTCCGTCCTCCGCTCGATCGCCGCGGCGCAGGGCGGGGCCATCGTGAAGACCATCGGCGACGCGGTCATGGCGAGCTTTGCCGAGCCGATCCACGCGATGCGCGCTGCGATCCTCATGAACCGGGCGATCGCCGAGCTGAAAGAGGTGGACCTTCTGCTCAAGATCGGCCTGCACACGGGGCCTTGCATCGCGGTCGAGCTCAACGAGCGCCTCGATTACTTTGGCCGCACCGTCAACATCGCGGCGCGCGTGCAGGGCCTTGCGAGGGCCGGGGAGATCGTGTGCACGAGCGAGGTGTTCGAGGCGCCCGGGGTCGAAGGCGCCGTGCACGCGGCCGAGCTCGTCGCGACGCGCGCCACGGCGCCGCTCAAGGGCATCGCGGGCGAGGTGCCCGTCGTGCGTATGGTCCGCGCGGGGGCGGAAGCGCCTCTGTCCATCCCGTAACGGCGCCTCGGATGGAGGTTTCAGCCTCCATCCCTGGAGGCGCGAACCTCCATCTCCATCGTACCGCTTGCGGGTAGGATGACGCGCTCGAACGAGGCACGCGAATGCACCGATCTCTCACGCGCTTGTTTCCCTGGGCCGCTGCGCCGGCGACCCTCCTCGCGGTCGCCTGCGGCGGCGGGAGTTCTACCGGACCTGCGCCCGCCGCGGCGCCCGTCGAATCCGCGCCCGTGGCCCTGGTTCCTCCGACCACGACGACCGAAGAGAAGCCGCCCGCACCCGCGGCGATCGAAGAGAAGCCCGCGGCGCCCGAACCTTCGCCCGGGCCTCCGCCCGAGGGCAAACCGTACCGCGAGATGGCTTTGGCCCTGCTCGACGGCCCGCCCGGCACGTGGACCGGCGAGCACGGCAACTACCATTCCCCGGTGCGGGAGGTATGGGGCGCCGGGGACCTCCTCTTTGCCGCCACCGCCGACGAATTTTTGCAGTCGAACGATCGCGGCCTCACGTGGCGCCTCGTAAAACTCCCGCCATCGGCCCAGGCTCTCAGCGTCTGGGGCACCTCGCCCGACGAGGTCTGGGTGGGCTCGAAAAACGTCATCTATCGCTCGACGGATCGCGGTGTCACGTGGAAAACCACCTCGGTCCCGGCGAATGCATATTACAATGGGTTCTGGGCCGACGAGAAGGACGTCTACGCCGTCGGCTCGGACGGCGTGATCCTGCACTCCACGAATCGCGGCGAGACGTGGGAACGGCAAGGGGAAACGCTGGGCCTTCGCTGGCTCTACGGCGTCTGGGGCAAAGGTCGCGACGTCTGGGCTTTCGGCGACGCCGCCCCGAAGGACGGCTCGTGGCAGAGCACGACCGCGCTCGTGCACACGACGGACCGCGGAAAGACCTGGACGCTCGTGAACATCAACGCCGCGCCCCTCCGCGGCATTTGCGGCACCGGCGACGGCGTGATGCACATCATCGACTCCAGCGGCTCGATCCATCAGTCGAAGGATCGCGGCAAGACCTGGGCGAAGGCGCATACCTTCGGCCCGATGGAGCTCAGCGCGCTCGCTTGTCGCGGTAAAAGTGAAATCTTCGTGGGTGGCCGCAATCGAACGTTCCAGCATTCCGAGGACGGCGGAAAAACGTGGACCGACGAGCTCGCCGCGCAAAACATGTGGACGAAGCTCGCCTACAGCATGGTGGATACGATTTTCGCCTTACCGAGCGGCGAGGTCTTCGTGGGTGGCGAGGGTGTTTATTCGCCGCGCCCCACGGGCACCTTGTTTCGCCGCCGTTGATACCGTTAGCATGTGGGCATGCCTTCCTCGATCCACGCCCGCACCTCGCTCCTCCTCTCCGCCTGCACGGCCCTCTCGCTCCTGATCCTCGATCCGGCCTCCGCGTCGGCCGCCGAATGCGGCTGCAATCACGAGATCATGCCGGGAACGACGGCCGTCAACGGCACCGAGCTCGGCGTCGAGCCCGGCGACGTCGTCTGCGTCATGGCCGGAGATTACGAGTTCATCCGCTTCCGCGAGATCCGCGGCACGGCGGAGGCGCCCGTCGTTGTCAAGAACTGCGGCGGCGTCGTCAACGTGCGCAACACCGATCGTGCGTATGCCGTCGATTTCCAGGGTAGCTCCCACCATTTTCATCTCACCGGAACCGGGGAAGCCGGCGTCGAGTACGGCTTCCGGGTCAGCGCGCCGGACAAGGAACCGTACCCGGGCGTCGGCCTCTGGTTCCTCGACAAGAGCACCGATTACGAGGTCGATCACATCGAGGTCTACGAGACCGGCTTCGCGGGCGTCATGTCGAAGACCGACCCCCTCTGCGACGGCAGCGCCGACCAGGACAAGTTCATCCAGAAAAACGTGCGCCTCCACCACCTCTGGATCCACGACACCGGCGGCGAGGGGTTTTACGTGGGCAGCACCCAGGGCGCCGGCCACACCATCACCTGCAACGGCCAGCAGGAGGTGCGCATGCCGCATTTCCTGGAGGGCATCGAGATCGACCATTGCCTCGTGGAGGACACGGGCTGGGACGGCGCGCAGGTCGGCATGGCCCGCGAAGGCTGCAGCGTCCACGACAACGTGATCCGCCGTGTCGGCGGCGAGATGGTGCAATACCAGTGGATGGGCCTGCAGATCGGGGGCCCCTCGAAGTGCGACATCCGCCGGAACATCATCTCCGACGGCCCGGTGAACGGCATCTTCGTGTTCGGCGCGAACGACACCACCGTCGCCGACAACGTCGTGCTCCGCTTCGGCGAGACGAACATTTACGCGAACATCCAGAACAACCCGGGGCCCGTCGCTTATCGCATCGCCCACAACACGCTGGTCGGATTCGGCAAGGCCGCGGTACAGGTCTTCGGCGACAAGATCGAAGGCGCGTTCGCCTACAACAACTTTGTCGTGGGGCCGACCTCGGCCATCGGGGCAGGGAACGATGTCGGCTGGGCGGCCGAGGGCAATCTCTTCGTGCCTACGGTCGCCGAGGCCGGGTTTGTCGCGCCCGACGCGGACGATTACCACCTCACGGAGAGCTCGCCCGCGCGCGGCGCTGGCATCGATCACAGCGCAGACGGTTTTACCACCGACCTCGACGGATACCTCCGCGCCAAACCCCCCGCGGTGGGCGCTTACGAGTTTGTGATGGATTCGCCCACGGGCGGCGTGGGCGGAGGTTCGAGCAGCAGCTCCGGCACGGGCGGCGGCGGCGGAGCGGGCGCGTCCGGCGGCGGCGGAGCGGGCGCGTCCGGCGGCGGCGGAGCGGGCGCGGGCGGCGCATCCGCGGACGATCCCGGTTCCGACGGGAGCTGCGGTTGCCGCGTGGCCGGAACAACGGACGACGCGACGAACCACGGCGCCCTCGCGCTCGTTGCCGGCGCCTTCCTTTCGACCCGCATTCGCCGTCGTTTGCGCGCCTCGCGCTGAAGCCGCATGCTCCCGGCGTGCCCTCCGACGAAGACCTCGCGCGGGCGCGCGTGCGGGCGGACGAGCTCCGGGCTGCCATTGCGCACCACGATTATCGGTATCACGTCCTCGCCGCGCCCGAGATCTCCGACGCCGAATACGACGAGGTCGTCCGGGAGCTCGAATCCATCGAAACGACTTATCCCGAGCTGATCACGCCCGATTCGCCCACCCAGCGCGTGGGCGCCCCGCCCGAGGCGCTCTTCGCGCCCGTCCGCCACAGCGACCGCTTGCTCTCCCTCGATAACGTTTTCGACGACGCCGAGCTCGACGCCTGGTACGATCGCGTGCGTCGCGCCCTCGGCCGGGACGTCGACCTCGTGACCGAGCCCAAGATCGACGGCGTCTCTGTCGCGGTCGTCTACGAAGGCGGCCGCTATCTGCGCGGCGCGACGCGCGGCGACGGCACGGTGGGCGAGGACGTCACGCAAAACCTGAGGACCCTGCGCGCGCTCCCCGCGCGCCTGCGTACGGAAGACCCGCCGGCGTGGCTCGAGGTCCGCGGCGAGGTATTTTTGCCGATCGCCGCGTTCGATCGGATCAACGAGGATCTCGGCCAGCAAGGAAAACCCCTGTTCGCGAACCCGCGCAACGCGGCCGCCGGCACGCTCCGGCAAAAGGATCCGGCCGTCACGGCGCGGCGGCCGCTCGACATTTATTTTCATGGTCTCGTGCGGATCGAGGGGCGCACGTTCGCGACCCATTTCGAGATGCTCGACTACCTGCGCGACGTCGGCCTCCGGGTCCACCCGCGTTCGGCGCGCACGCCCGATCTCGACGCAGTGAAGGCCGAGGTCCGGCGCCTCGCGGAGGATCGGCATTCGTTGCCGCACGAGATCGACGGGGCCGTGGTGAAGGTGAATCCACTCGCGGCCGAGATCGAGCTCGGCACCACGGCCAAGGCGCCACGCTGGGCCGTCGCGTACAAGCTCCCGGCGGAAGAACGAACGACCAAACTCCTCGACATCCGGGTCAATGTCGGCAGGACCGGCGCGGTCACGCCGTTCGCGATCCTCGAACCCGTGCGCGTCGGCGGCGTCACCCTGCAAATGGCGACGCTGCACAACGAGAGCGAGATCGCCCGGAAAGGCATTCTCATCGGTGATACGGTGGTGGTGCGTCGCGCGGGTGACGTCATTCCCGAGGTCGTCGCCCCCATTCCGAGCGTGCGCACCGGTGCGGAGCGCCCCTTCCACATGCCCACGGTTTGCCCGGCCTGCGGCGGCCCGGTCGTCCGGCCTGAAGGCGAGGCGGTCGCGCGGTGCCCGAACCTCGATTGCCCGGCGCAGGCTCTCGAGCGTGTCGTCCATTTCGCCTCTCGCGGCGCGATGGACATCGAGCACCTCGGTTATGCCACGGCGCAAGCCTTGCTCGATCGGGGCCTCATCCGGGGCCCGTCGGACGTGTTTTTCTTGACGGAGGCGGATCTCGCGGGTTTGCCCGGGTACAAGGAGCGTTCGATCCGGAACTTGCTCGCGGCGATCGAGGCCGCCAAGGATCGACCCCTCGATCGATTGCTGTACGGCCTCGGCATTCGCCACGTGGGCGCGACCGCGGCGCGGCGGCTCGCGGACGCATTCGGCTCGCTCGACGCAATCGCCAGGGCGAGCGTGGAGGACATCGCGGCCGTGGAGGGCGTCGGGCCCACGATCGGCAGAGCGGTGCGCGAGGCGTTCGACCGGCCCGCCACGCAGGCGCTCGTCGAGGATCTCCGCCGCGCCGGCGTGCGCCTGACCGAGGAGCGGAAGGGGACGGAGGGGCCCTTGTCCGGAAAAACATTCGTGATCACCGGGACGCTCGCGGGCATGTCGCGCGAGGCAGCCAAGGCCCGGATCGAGGCGCTCGGCGGCAAGGTGACGTCGAGCGTCTCGTCGCGGACGAACTACCTCGTGGTGGGCGAGGGGCCGGGCTCGAAGCTCGAAAAAGCCGAGAAGCTGGGCGTAAGGATTCTCGACGAGGCGCAGTTCCTGGAGCTTCTGGCAAAGCCGGGAGCGTGAGCTCACGACAGACAGAAAAAAGCATTTCCCCCTGTGGACGTTCGGCCGTCCGGGCACGACGTACAGCTTGCCTGTCCGGGGCGTCCCGGGCGCAGGGGGGATGTACGATGAACGCTATCAAGTCGTTGCTTTTGGCCGTGATGTCGATGGGTCTCGTCGGGACCGCCAGCGTGGCCCGCGCCGAGCAGCCGGTGGAGGAAGGGATCGTCGCCGAGACCGAGGGCGCGCTCATGGACAATGAGGCCACCGAGGAGCGCAACATCACGTCCTCCGACGAAGCGCTGTCGAGCCAGCCGCCGCCGTTCGACAATTTCGATCGCGGCCGCCGGGGCTGGTATGGCCGCTGCATGAGGCGCTGCCAGCGCAACTACTTCCGCTGCGAGCGGTTCGAAGATCGGTTCGGCCCCAGGCACCACTTCCGCCCTGGTCGGTGCGAGAGCGAGTACAGGTACTGCGTGAGGCGTGTTTGCGGCTTCTATCGCTTCGACGACGACCGCTTCGACAACGACCGCTTCGACAACGACCGCTTCGACGACGACCGCTTCGGTCGTTAGGTCGAGCCGGGACGCAGGCGTTTCGAGCTTGGGATTCGTGAGATCGCCCGGCCCTCACTCCCCACGTCCGGGGAGCGGGGGCCAGGCCCTATTCGGTCCGTGGGGCGCGGGTCTTGCCGGAGTGGAATCGATATGGTGGGTTCGAGCGGGATCAAGGGATCGGTCGTCGTCATCACCGGCGGATCGAGCGGCATCGGTCTCGCGACGGCCGAGGCATTCGCCCGGCGCGGGGCACGGGTCGTGCTCGCAGCGCGGCAGGCGGACGCCCTCGCGGAGGCGGCGCGCGCGTGCGAGGCGCTCGGCGCAGAGGCGCTCGCGGTACCGACCGACGTGACCGACGAAGCCGCGGTGGAAGCGCTCGCGCAAGCGGCGATCGCCCGCTTCGGCCGCATCGACGTGTGGATCAACAATGCGGCGCTTCTGCTCTTCGGCACGCTGCTCGACACGCCGAGCGCTGCCTGGAAGCGGGTCGTCGAGACGAACCTTTACGGCTACCTGCACGGGGCGCGGGCCGTGCTCCCGGTATTCCTCGCGCAGCGCCGGGGAATACTCATCAACAACGTTTCTGGCTGGGGGCTCGTGGGCGCGCCGCTCGTGAGCTCGTACGTATCGAGCAAGTTCGCGGTCCTCGGCCTCTCGGAGTGCCTGCGCCTCGAGCTCGCGCGTTTTCCCGACATCCACGTATGCTCGGTGCTCCCGCCTTCGGTGGACACGCCCATTTACGAGCGCGCCGGCAACCTCACGGGCCACGAGGTCGGGCCGGTACTTCCGGTCTCCTCGGCGAACGAAGTGGCCGAGATCCTCGTCGGGCTCGCCGAACGGCCGCGCCCGCGGCGTCCCATCGGTGTCGCAGGCGCCTTCGTTTACATCTTGAGCCGGCTCTCTCCAGCACTCTCAGCGCGTTTCATGAGCTCGGTCACGTGCCGCTTTTCGATCCGCGCCGAACACGCGACGCCGACACTCGGCAACCTCTTCGAACCGAAGGACCCGCACGCGAAGAGCGGCGGATTCGGCTGGCTCGGCATGCGCCGCGGGGGGAAGGGGACACTCTACTGAAAGCCGCCGCGCCGGGGCGCAGCCCCGGGCCCCGCGGGGGCTGTTCGCCCCTCGACCCGAACCAGGGCAAGCCCTGGACCATTTGTGGAAGAACTGCGCGATGCGCAGTTCTTCCAACGGGCCGGTGGGACAACGTTGCCGTTCGAAATGGCAGCGCGGCTCTTGATTGGCAGGATCGTTCCTGGTCTTGCCTCGGCCTGTTCGATGAACTGCGCATCGCGCAGTTCATCGACCCCGGGTCCAGCGCTTGCGCTGGTCCAGGTCCAGGGGCGGATAGCCCCTGGTGGGGCCTGGGGCAACGCCCCAGCGAAGCGGCTTCAGCTACTCGCGCCGATCTTCCGAGATGCGCCCGACGCCTGCACCATAATGATACGAGAGCTCCCCGCCGAGCCAGGCGCCGACCCCGAGAATCAGGAAACCGAGCAACGACACTGCGATCCCCGCGCCGCGGAGCCCCATTGCCCGCAGGATCACCGAGCCCACCAGGAGCATCGTGCTCGCCGCGGCTGACAACGCGTGCACGAACGTCACGCGCCGCGCCTTTCCTTCGATGTAACCGAAGTCCGTGATCCCCGTGAGCACCGAGGGCACGAGCGCCACGAGCCCGAACAGGAATGCGAGATCCGCCCCGCGCGCCGCCCACGTGCACCCGAGCAGCGTCGCGACATCGAGGACGAGGCCCGTCGTGAAGGCACCGATGGGCACGGAGACCAGCGCTGCATGCAGCGGATGCCCGAGCCAGGTTCCATCGAGCGCCCTTCGAATGCGGGGATGCCGCGTGAAGAAACCACGCACGGGCGCGTGAAACACTTCGACGATCTCATCGAGCTGTAGCCGCTCGACGACACGCAGGAGCCACGGAACTCTCATGCTGCCACCTCGCAATGCCGGCCAAGCAACGCTCGGGCCGCCTGCCTTCGGATCGTCCCCTCTGGAATCGCGGGAGGCGCACGAAAAGCGGGTTTTCAATCGTGCGGCGCCCGTGGTTCCATGGCTCCTGTCACCTGGAGGGGAGGTATTTCATGGCCACGACGACGACTGCGAACGGCACGACATCCCGCGGCGAGGGTGCCGCGCTCGTGCGAAACCTGGACGATCTTGCGAAGCTCTCGAGCGCGGAGCTCGATCGACTCTACCGCGCCGCCCCCGCGCCCATGAGCGTCGAGCGCCTCGTGGGTACACCGAAGGGCCGCATGCTCGCTGTCCGCGGCACCGACGGCACGCCGCTCTTTTCAGCGCTCAAGTTCCTCGCGTCCCGCCGGCGTTTTCCCTGGGATGGCAAGAGCTTCGGCGCGCTCGACCGGAGCGAGGGCACGGGTATCAACCGCGTAAAACTCCTGCCGTTCCGGTTCGACTGGTTCCCGTTCCGCACGCGGATCGAGCCCTCTGCGGTCGACGACCGCCCTTGCGTCTACCTCGACTACGAGCAACCCGGAAACCCCTTCTTCATCGCTCGCATCCGCGACGAGATCCGCGAGGTCGCGCCCGACGTCTGGCTCGGCCCGGCCATGGTGAAGACGAAGAAGGGCGCGGTCCATGTGCTCTGGTTCGCCGTCGACTTCGGGAAGCCCTCGGCCTGACGACGCCACGCGCGAAGTGGCTTGCTTCGGCACGCGGATGGGGTGACGATCGAGCGCGCCGTTCGTTTGTCTTCAAAAGAACCCCGTTCGACGTTATCTTCCACTCCGATGGGCCACATTCCGCTCCTCGACGAGATCGCCGTCATCGCGGCGCTCGGCGTCCTCGTGACCGTCGTCCTGTCGCGCCTCTCGCTGCCCACGGTCGCGGGGCTGCTCTTCTCGGGCGCGCTCGTGGGGCCGTTCGGCTTCAAGCTCGTGCGTTCGATCCACGCGATCGAGATCCTCGCCGAGATCGGCGTGGTCCTCTTGCTCTTCACGATCGGCCTCGAGTTCTCGCTCGCGCGCCTGAAGAGCATTTTCCGTCAGGTCGCGCTCGGCGGCATCATCCAGGTCGGGCTCACCACGGGCGTCGTCGCGCTCGTCGCGAACGCCCTTGGACAGCCGGCCGGGCGCAGCGTCTTCTACGGCTTCGTCTTCGCGCTCTCCAGCACCGCGATCGTCCTCCGCGCCCTGGCCGAGCGCCGCGAGCTCGACGCGCCGCACGGCCGCTTCATCGTCGGCACCTTGATCTTCCAGGACCTCTGCGTCGTCCCGATGGTCCTCGTCGTCCCCATGCTCGGCGAAGGCTCCGCGGGCACGAACATGGCGAAGGAGATCAGCTTCGCGCTCGGCAAGGCCACGGCCGTCGTCGTCGCGACCATCCTCGTCGCGCGTCTCGTCGTCCCGCGGGCCTTGCGCTGGGTCGCGGCGAGCCGCAGCCGCGAGGTCTTCCTCCTCGCCGTGCTCGCGCTCTGCGTCGGCACCGCGTGGCTCACGTCGCTCGCCGGCCTCTCGCTCGCGCTCGGCGCGTTCCTCGGCGGCATGGTCGTCGCCGACACCGAGTACGGCCACCGCGCCATGGGCGACATGCTCCCGCTGCGCGACGCCTTCGTGAGCGTCTTTTTCGTCTCGCTCGGCATGCTCTTCGACCCGCGGGTCGTGCTCGAGCGGCCGCTGCTCGTGCTGCTCCTCCTCAGCGGCTTCTTCGTCGCCAAGGGCGTGCTTGCCACCATCGCCGCGCTCGCCATGCGTTTTCCCGCGCGCGTCGCCTGGCTCGCGGGTGTGGGTCTCGCGCAGTTCGGCGAGTTCGGGTTCGTCCTCGCGCGGCTCGGCGAGAGCGCGGGTGTGGTCGATCAAAACGCCACGCGCCCGCTCCTCGCGGCTGGCATCGCCAGCATGTTCCTCACGCCGGTCTTCGTGCGCGTCGCGCCGCACGTCACCGCGGGGCAGCGCTTGCTCGCGCCGCTCGAGCGCCTCATCGGCGTGCGCAGCATCGACGAGGCGGATGCGGGCGAGGCGCACGGTCTCTCGGCGCACGTGGTCATCGTGGGCTACGGCGTCGCAGGCAAGCTCGTGGCGCGCGCGCTCGAGGCGACCGGTGTCTCGTACGTCGTGCTCGAATTGAACGCCGAGACCGTCCGCGCCGCGCGCACCGCGGGCCAGCCCGTGTATTACGGCGACGCGACGAGCGAGGAGGCGCTCGGCCATGCCCACCTCGAAAAGGCACGCGCACTTCTTTTGCTCATGAACGATCCGCAGGCCGCGCAGCGCGTGGTGGACACGGCCAAACGCGTCGCGCCCGAGGTCCCGATCCTCATGCGGGCGCATTACCTCCTGGAGAAACCGGCGCTCTTGCGCATGGGCGCGACGGACGTGGTGGCCGAGGAGGTCGAGGGGGGCGTGGAGATCCTCGCGCGGCTCCTCCGCTGGCTCGAAGTTCCGCGCAACGTGATCGACGATCGCGTGGACGAGGCGCGCGCGACCACGCAGACCACGGAGCGCACGCACAGGCTCCCGCGACGGGTGCTCGGCGAGCATGCGGATCTCGCCGAGCTCAAGATCGAGAGCGCCTCGGTGACCATGGCAAGCGCGGCGGTGGGTCGCTCGGCGGCGTCCCTCGGCGTGCGTCGCCGGACCGGGGCGCTCATCATCGCGGTGCGTCGCGGCGACAAACTCCTCGAACAGATGGATCCGCAGAAGCCTTTTGATGTCGGCGACATCGTCTATCTCGCGGGGCCCGTGAGCGCGGTGAAGAAGGCCGTTGATCTTTTGAGCCGGCCGCTGGCCGAAGGCGAGGCGCCGGTCAGCGAGGTCATGCCGACTTCACGCGGTTGACGCGGATTCGCGAATCTGCTCCCTCGTCGTCGCGCGCCTCGGCAGCGAGGCGCGACATTTTCTCCGGCCAGGCTCCCGCCCGTGCGCTCGCGGTCCCAGGATTCAGCCAGGACAGCCGGCGCTCCGTGAGGAGCCGGGGAGGGGGAATGTCATCATGAACAAATTTTTCATGGCGATCATGCTCGCCACGATGGGGATGTCGTCCGTGGCCCTTGCGGAGACGCCGGAAGAGGAAGCGGCGGCCGAGCTCGCGGTCGCGTACGACGACGCGCAATTCGTGAAGGCGGCGGCGAGCAGCAATCTCTGGTCGGTGAAGGCCGCGCGGCTCGCCGTGCGTTTGGCGAAGAACTCCAAGGTCGAGGCGCTCGCGCTGCAGGATCTCGCCGAGCACGTGAACGTGACCGAGGGGATCGAGGCGCTCGCGGGCAAATTCGGCGTCGAGATGCCGACGGAGCTCGAGCCTCTGGGTGAGAGCCTCTTCCAGCGTCTCTCGAACCTCCAGGGAAATCGCTTCGACCGAGCGTACTTGCACACGGTCATCGAGTCGCACCGGTACGACGTGGCCATCCTGTCGCTTGCGCTGTCCTCCTCCCGGGACGCGGACGTGAAGGCGTTCGCCGAGAAGAACCTGCCCATTCTGCGGGGGCACCTGGACGCGGCGCAGGAGATCCTCCGGACGTTGCCCCAAGAATGACGCCCGAGGGCGAACCACGACAAAGGTGACGGCGCGCCTCCGATGCGGCTACCCTCGTCGGCCGATGGCGACGAAGCGCATGCATCGGCAGGGGACATGGATCACGGCACGTCGCGGCGTGCGCTCGGCGCTGCTCGCCGCGACGCTCGCCGCAGGCTGCGCGGGGCCGGCGAACGAAAAACCTCCGATCTCGGCGGGCGCGCCGCCGCCCCGCGCCGAGGCCTCCGCGTCCCGATCGTCCGAGTCCGCCGCGCAGGTGCTCCTGCGCGAGGAGGTCGTGCCGGGGAAGCTCTCCGTCACGGTGTATTCGCACGCGATCTCGACGCCCGCGGGACCGCTGCACTTCTGGACGTACGTGAGCGAGGGCCTCTGGCCGCTCGGGCAACGCGAGATCCGGTTCTCCATCAAGCGCGAGCCCGGAGATGCCGAGGGCACGTTCGATCGTCAGCTCTTCAAGCTCTACGGGCTCATCTACGAGCTCGCGGAGCAGGGGCAGCTCGTCGACGTCCATGGCCGCTCGCAGCTCGATGGTCCACCGCTCCTCGGGCGCGACGGGTTTCATTGCATCATCTATGGTCCGCCGCAGCCGCTGGAGGGAATCGCGGCGAACGTGCCGTACCTCTCCGCCGTGATGGTCACGTGCGAAGAGGAGAACGTGGGGGGGCAGGCCGGTTATGCGCGGATCCTGGCCCGGCTCGGCGCCGCGGCGATGGCGTATCCGACGCCGTTCTGGACCGACCGCAAGCGCCCTTCCGTGGCCAGGCCCGGGGAGGCTGACCAGACCATGATCACGAAGGGCCCGCGGACACACGTCCGCGGCGCGTCGGTGCGCATGGAGCGAAAGGGCGGCCTCAAGAACGGCGCCCCGGCGAAGAGCTTTTTCCTTCCGGGGGATCGTGTCGTCCTGCGCGTGCTTCCCCGCGGGCTCGACAATCTGAAGGCGGCCATAGCGAAGGGGGACAAGGACGCGCTTATCCTGATGCTCGAAATGGATCCGAGCTCGAACACGGGCCTGTTCTGGTATCCTGGACAAACCGGGATCTCCGCCATCACGAGCCCGGTGGGAATGAACGATCGGATCACGGCCAACTTCCTCGTCCTCGCCGGCGACAAAGACGCGTCCAAGGCCGGGGTGGCCGAGGACGGGTTCTTCCTGATGTTCCCCGTGGCCACGTGGAAACGGATTCGCGAGGCGCTCATCTCGGGCAAAGAGATCACGATTCCCGGCCAGGGCGACATGCCGGCGTTTGCCGTGGAACACGTCGAGACGACCTACGTGAATCCCATCGACGGCAAACGGTACGAATCCGAATGGGGCTGGGATACGGCCCAGCCCGAGGGCGGCGCCGCGGCGCAGAAGCGGAACGACAAGGTCGAAACCTCGCTGGTGCTCCTGACGAGCGAGCAAGACATCGCGAAGCGGACCACGGTCGACGACCTGAGCGAGTTCGCCAAGCAGATCATCACCATCGTCGAGACGCAAGTGGGCACGTCGAAGGGGCCGGGCACCGATCTGCTCGTCGAATGCGAGCTCCTGCCCGGGAAGAAGAAGAAATTGGAGATGGCCCAGCGGCCGACCGTGGATCAGCCGTTCGCGCAGGCCATCTACGACAAACTCGAGAAGATCGTGGCCCCGGAGGTGAAGGGCTCCGTGAAGTTTCAGGTGCTCTTCAAGATCCGGGGCGGCAGCCCTCCGGGGCCGTGAAGGGCAGTCAGCGGCGCTTTTCCTCGTACACCGAGAACACCGCGCCCTGCGGATCCGAGAGCACGGCGAACCGACCGCCACCACCGATCTCCTTCGGCGGCATGTAGACCTTTGCGCCAAGCCCGCGCGCCTTCGCCACCGTGTCGTCCGCGTTCTCGACCGTGAAATACGCGCCCCAGTTCGGCGGCACCGGGCCCCAGCTCGGGTCGATCTTCAGCATCCCGCCGACGTGTTCGCCGCGCACGATCCACTCCGTATACGTCGCGTCGCCGCCGGTCGACCAGCCGAAGAGCGCCGTGTAAAACGCTTTGGCTTTCTCCGGGTCGGTGGTCTGGAGCTCGAACCAAGAGGGCGCGCCCGGTTCGCCCCACAAGGTCGCGCCGATGTGCTTTTGCGGCTGCCAGAGGAAAAACACGGCACCCGTGGGATCCGCGAGGATCGCCATGCGCCCCGACTCCATCACATCGAACGCGGGCGCAAGGATGTTCCCTCCCAGCGTGGCAGCCTTGGCCGACACGGCATTGATGTCGTCCACGGAGACGTAGACGTTCCAATGCGGCGGGATCCCGCGCGACTGTTCCTCAGGCGGTTGCCCGCCGAGCCCCGCCACGTCATGCTCGCGTTTCCGGAACATCGTGTACGTCCCGCCGGGAAACGGCATCTCCTCGGCCGTCCAGCCGAACAGCGTCGTGTAGAACGCCTTGGCAGCCGCGGGATCCGTGGTCATCAGGTCCGCCCAGCAAAACTGGCCGGGTGCATACGAGCTCTTCACCGTCATAGACTCCTCCCTTCGTGGCGGGGCCCATTCTACACAGCGAGGCCTTCGTGTCACCTGAAGAGTTTGGCACAGCGAATGTGCAAATGACACATCGATGGGTCTCATCTGGAACCGTGGAGCCGGGGCGCTGCCCCGGACCCCGCGGGGGCTGTTCGCCGCTCGACCCGAACCAGGGCAAGCCCTGGACCATTTGGGGAAGAACTGCGCGATGCGCAGTTCTTCCCACAGGCCGGTGGCAAGACCAGGGACAGCGTTGCCAGTCACGGCGGTCTTGGTTGGCAGGGCCTTCGCCGGTCTTGCCTCGGCCTGTTCGATGAACTGCGCATCGCGCAGTTCATCGACCCCGAGTCCAGCGCTTGCGCTGGTCCGGGTGCAGGGGCGGACAGCCCCTGCTGGGGTCTGGGGCAAAGCCCCAGCGAAACGGCCCCCCGCGTTGCTTGACACGCGCCTTGGCGGTCCCGTCTACTCGAAGCGCGGCATTCCCGCATTGAATCGGCCATCACGGACGAAGGACGGAGACGACGTACGATGGAGACCAAGAGCCATGGGGGACCGGGCCTGGCGGTCGGCGCGAGGAGGAGACTCCTCGGCAAACCGATCCCGGCCGAAGGGGAGGGCGGGGTATTCACGCAATCGTGGTATCCCGTCTGCATGTCGAGCGAGCTTTCACCGGGGACGATTCTCGGCACGAGCTTCCTCGACGGGCGCATCGTGGTGTTTCGCGGCGAGAGCGGCACGGTGCAAGCGCTCAGCGCCTACTGCCCGCACCTTGGCGCTGATCTCGCCGCGGGATCGGTCGTCGGGGACGCCATCCGCTGCGCGTTTCACCACTGGGAGTACAGCCAGGAGGGAACCTGCCTGAAGACCGGCCCCGGCGACCCGCCGCCGCCCGGCGCTTGCCTCTTCCGCTTCCCGACGGTGGAGAGGTACGGGATGATCTGGGTCTTCAACGGCGAAACCCCGCTCTTCGATCTCCCGGATTTCCCTTATCCCGACGACGATCTCGTCTTCCGGGTCGAGGCGCACGACGAGGTCTTTCCGGTCGATCCTTGGGTCGTCTGCTGCAATACGCCGGATGTGCAGCACATCCGCGTCGTGCACGGCTTCAAGTTCGACAAGGGCGAGCCCGCCGAGAACATGGTCCTCACCGACCACTCGATGATGTACGACTTCGACGGCATCCACCCTGCGGGCCCGCGGGTCACGTTCCGCGTGGGGATCTTCGGGACGACGATCTTTTATCAGAGCAGCTTCTTCAACGGCCGCTGGTATGGATACATCGCCCCGTTCGGGATGCCGGCGCCGGGGCGCACGAAGGTGTATTACGTCCTGGCCACGAGGAAATCCGAGGGCGATGCGGCGTCGCAGAAGGAGCTGCTCGACTTCGCGATGGGCGTGCAGCGGCAAATCCTCGCGGACGACGCTCCCATCCTCCGGGGCGTCCACTTCCGGCCTGGCGCCCTGACGAAGAGCGACACGGCGCTCGCGCGTTTCTTCGAATACCTGCGCAAATTCCCGCGGGCACACCCCTCGGCCGAGTTCATTCGCTGAAGCGCCTGCCCGCGCGCCCCGAGGTTGCGCCCTGTGGCCCTGCTGCGCGGCGGGTTCGTCGCCAAAGAACCGCTTACGTTCCCGCGAACGGCGTCGAGGGCCGCTGAGGCCCCGGGGTTCGCGTGGCCGGACTCACCCAAACGTGTCCTTCGTGCGTCGAGTACCTGAAGGGTTGTCAGCGAGGGCGTTTTTCGGCGATGCTCTGCGTCAGTTCGGAGAACAACGACAGGAGCCCGGCCATGTCCCAGCAGCTTGCCAGGGAAAGCATCGCGAAGGGGGCCGAGGAGCGCGCGGCGGGGGAGCACGCTGCTCGAAGATCATTCGGTCCGGAGGACGAGGAGGTCCAAGGGCCGCCCATCTCGATGGATTGCGAGCGGCGGCTCGCCCAGCTCGCTGCATGGTGCAGGGAGCTCGAGGCGTCGCCGCGGAGCGCGCTACCCCCGTCGCCGGAGGACTGTGCCCGGCTCGGGGAGATGCTACGCGGCATCTGGGAGGCGAGCGACGCACTCGGGCCTTCCGGCCTCCTGCGTAACTCTCCGGCCCAGCGCCGCTTCCAGGAGGTCCTGGGCACTTATTTCTGGCAGAGCCCCATCATCCATCGCTGCTTCGCCAAACCTCGGGGCTACGCCGGCGACTTCTTGATGATGGACGACGTGTATAAGAACGTCCCCAAGGGCGAGACGACCCTCGGCCGCTGGATGGACCGATGGGTGCTCGAGCAGCCCGGCTTCGTCGCGGTCCGGAACCGCCGGGAGAAGCTCAAGTCACTGCTCCACGACGAGTGGAACCGGGGCGCTCGCTACGTCATGAACGTGGCATCGGGCGCGGCCTCGGAGCTCTCCGAAGTGGTGCCAACGACGCCGTTCGACGGCGTCACGCTGCTCGACCAGGACCAGGGGGCCCTGTATGCGGCCGTCACGGCGCTCGGCAAGCGGATGAATCCTGCCCACGTGCGCACCTGGTCCGGCTCGGTCTTCACGCTCATCCGCGGCAAGGCCACCCTCGTCCCCGGCGACCAGGACTTCATTTATTCGATCGGCTTGTACGACTACCTCTCGCCCCGGTTCGCGACGGCGCTCACGGCGCGGCTCTGGCTCAACCTCGCGCCGGGGGGCCTCTTGGCGCTGGGGAACTTCAACGGCCACGATCCCATGCGCCGCTTCATCGAGGCGGCGATGGACTGGTACCTCATTTACAGGGATGTGCCGGACATGCTGGGGCTGGCCTCGGGGCTGCCGAACGTCGAGGATGCGGAGGTCTGGACGGACCCCACCGGCTGCCTCCACCTCCTCTTGGTCCGCAAGCGTGGCGACCGCCCGAGCATGGAATCACCACCGTGAGTGGACGGTGAAGTCGGTCCCGGCGTCGTTGGAGATGGTCGCGGTGACGGTGGCGTCCACGTTGCTCACGAGCTTGTACGCCACCTTGTAGACGGCGACGGTGAAGGCGGGGCCGAAGAGGTCGCGCGTGAAGACCACGTCGGCCGAGCGCTCGCCCGTCTTCGAGTACTCGCGCTCGCCGAAGCTCACGGCCAGGGTGTAGGCATAGGGGCCGTTCGCGACGAGGGCTTGCGGGTTGCCCTGGCCGAACCGGGCCAGCATCTTCCCCACGGGCGACTCGAGCAGGGAGCTGAAGGCGTGCTGGCCACAGCCGGTCATGACCTCGTCACAGGTCAGGCCGAGGCTCGGGTCGTCGACCAGGCGCCGCGCGACCTTGAGGAGCGAGGTGACCGGGTACCAGAAGAACGAGCGGATGGTCTTGTCCCCCATCACCTGCGTGCGGATGGTGTTCACCTTCGCGACCCCGTAGGCCTGGCCGAGGTGGGTGAGCGCGCCGTCGAGCACCATGCCGAGCATGTTGTCGGTGCTCGTTGCCAGCACGATCCGTTTGTCAAGCATCTCCTTGGAGTCCATCGCCCGTCCAGGTCCTTTCCCAGGAACGAAGTGCTCGCAGCTTACACGAACCTTCCCGTCCGTCACCATCCCCGATGAGGACGTTCGTGCTGCCCATCGAGGCGGCCGAGCCGTTATCGGTTCTTCGCGCCCAAAGTTCCCCCGTTCTTCCCCCCGCGTTCTACATGGCATGTTCTACATGACAGGTTCGGCGCGGCACGCGCATAGCACGCGCGCGAGAATCGTGCGTCCGTCATTGCCAGAATGACATGGGAATCGTCCCGCGCTCCACCGCTTCGCGTTTCGGCGTCCGCGTCCGGATTTCACTCCGCCTCGGGATCCATGATAGCCTCCTGTCATGCCCCACATCCGGATCGTCGAGGCCCACGAAGCGGACGCACCCCTCCGCGCCGTCTACGATGCCGTGCTGTCGCGCCCGATCCCCGCGGTCTACCGTGCGCCGCACGGCGGACCGGCCGGCATCCACCGCGCGCACAGTCTCGACCCGGATCTCCTCCGGATCACCTTCGCCGCGACCGGCACGTTCCACCGGGGCGACGGGCTCTCCTGGGCGGAGCGTGAGCTCATCGCCACGTCCGCCTCGCGGACGAACCAGTGCTTTTACTGAACGTCAGCTCACGCAGAGTTTCTGCGTGCCGCTTCTCAGGATGAGGCCCTCGCCGCGGACGTCGTGACGGGAACCGACCTCCCGCGCGCTTCCCCGCGGCAGCGCGCCCTGGCCGGGTTCGCGGTCGTCATGACCGAGGCGCCGTGGTCCATCGACGCCGCCGATCTCGACCACCTCCGCGCCGTGGGGTTGTCCGAGGACGGCGTCGAGCAGGCCATCTGCGTCGCCGCGTTCTTCAACTACTACACGCGTGTCGCGGACGGCACGGGCATCACGTTCGATTACGAGTCGCCGCTGCCGCGCCTCACCATCGATCCCACGCGCGAGGCCCTGCCGCGTCCGCCGCCGAGCGACTGGAATCCCGCCGTCGACGGCTCGCGCGTGCCCGTGTTCCCCCGCCGCGCGTTTGCCCAGGGGCTGCTCGAAGAGTGGCACGCGTATCACTTCGAGCGCGACGTGCTGCTCTCGCGCCACGAGCGTCGGCTCCTCGCCCGCGCCGCTGCCGCCGAGCTGTGTGATGCCGGCGCGGTCGCCCGCTACGAGGACGCGCTCGCGCGGGATCCTCGCGAGCGCGCCCTCGCGGCGTACGCAACGAAGCTCACGCGCACGCCGTGGGCCGCCTCCGCCGCGGATGCGGCAGCGCTCCACGCGCACGGCCTCGACGATCCCGCGATCCTCGCGGCCATCACGCTGGTTGCGCACCAGAACACTTTTTCCCGCATGCACCATGGCCTCGCAGCGCTCGCGACCTCCGGATGACGAGCGCCTCCCCGTCACCGTGGGGCCGCCGCGCCGGGGCGCTGCCCCGGACCCCGCGGGGGCTGTTCGCCCCTCGACCCGAACCAGGGCAAGCCCTGGACTCGGGGTGGAAGAACTGCGCGATGCGCAGTTCTTCCAACAGGTCGGTGGCAAGACCATGGAGGTGCGTTCCACGATGGCGACGGGCACGTTGCCTGTTGAATCGTCAACGCCGCGGTTTTGATGGGCAGGGTCGTCGCGGGTCTTGACCTGGCCTGTTCGATGAACTGCGCATCGCGCAGTTCATCGACCCCGGGTCCAGCGCTTGCGCTGGTCCAGGGTCCAGGGGCGGATAGCCCCGGTGGGGCCTGGGGCAAAGCCCCAGCGCAGCGCCTCCCAAGAGGCGGCACCGTAGCCGAATACGTCGATTCCCCGACTTCGATCCAGGATCCTCGTCGGCGCACGGCCCTCGAAAACCCGTTTATACCGGGCCTTGGCCGATCATGCTGGACCTGTTCACCGATGACACGCGCCGCAATCCATTTTCCTTGTACGCAGAGATGCGCGCGAAGGCGCCGGTGCTCCACGTCCCGCCGCTCGACCTGTGGATGATCTTCGACTACGAGGGCGTCAAGCGCGCGCTCCACGATCACGACACGTGGAGCTCCATCGTCACCACGCAGACCGGGCCGACCCCCGATTGGCTCGTCTTCTCGGATCCGCCGCGACACACGTTGCTCCGGAACATCATCCAGCGCGCGTTCACTCCGCGCTCGATCGCGAACCTCGAGCCCCGCATCCGCGAGCTCTCGCGCGAGCTCGTCGACGGGGTGATCGAGCGGGGCGAGATGGATCTCGTGAAGGACTACGCCGAGCCCCTGCCGACGATGGTGATCGCGGAGATGATCGGCATTCCGGTCGCCGATCGGCCGCGCTTCGTGCGCTGGAGCGAGATCATCCTGAACCTCAGCTACACCATGTCGGGCGGCGAGGCTGCGACGCGCGCGGTCGCGGAGCACGCCGCGCTCAAGGAGGAGATGCACGCCTACGTCGACGACCTCTGCACGGCGCGGAAAAAGGCGCCGAAGGGCGATCTCTTGACGCGGCTCGTGGAGGCGGAGGTGGACGGGGAACGATTGACGGGCGAGGAGATCCTCGGCTTCTTCCAGCTCCTGCTCGTGGCCGGCACCGAGACGACCACGAACCTCCTCGGCAATACGATCCTCTCGTTCTTCGAGCACCCCGACGAGCTTGCGCGCCTCGAGGCCGATCCCGCGCGCCTCTTGCCCACGACGATCGAGGAGGTTTTGAGGTACCGCACGCCCGTGTCGATGGTGTTCCGCGCGGCGAAGCGCGACGTGATGATCCACGGACAGACGATCCCGGCCGGGAAGTTCGTGCTCTTGCTGATGGGCTCCGCGAACCGGGATCCGAAGCAGTTCCAGGACCCCGACACCTTCGACGTCGGCCGCGACCCGAACCCGCACATCGCCTTCGGCCACGGGATCCACTTCTGCCTCGGCGCCTCGTTGTCCCGGCTCGAAGCGAAGGTCGCGATCCCGGATCTTCTCTCGCGCCTGCGCGGCCTCGCGCCCGCGAGCGATGCGCCATGGCAGCCCCGCAAGGCGCTCCACGTGCACGGCCCGGCGCGCTTGCCCGTGCGCTTCGAGCCGGGCAAACAGCTCGCCGTGGCGATCTGATCAGCCGCCGAGCCTCGCGACGAGCCGCTCTTTCACGGCAGGCCACTCGTCGTCGATGATGCTGAACATCACCGTATCGCGGAGGAAGTCGCCGCGCGTCTTCTGGTACTTGCGCAGCACACCCTCGCGCACGCCGCCGATGCGCGCGATCGCGGCCTGCGATTGCAGATTCCGCGCGTCGGTCTTGAGCTGCACGCGCGCGGCGCCGAGCACCTCGAACGCGTGTCGCAAGAGGAGGAACTTCGCCTCCGTGTTGATCGCCGTGCGTTGCCAGCGCTTGCCGATCCAGGTCCAGCCGATCTCGAGACCACGATCGGTCCGGCTGATGTTGAGGTACCGCGTCGCGCCGCAAGCGCGCCCATCCGCGAGGCTGACCTGCACGAACGCGACCTGCCCACCGGAGGCCTGCGCGTCCAGCGCCGATCTGATGTGCGTCTCCATCGCTTCGAGCGAGAGCGGCGGCTCGATCGACATCCACTGCCAGATGGACGCGTCCTCCGCGAGCGCAGCGAGCAACGCAGGCGCATGCGCAAGCGTGAGGGGCTCCAGGCGGACGTGGCGTCCTTCGAGGGGAATGGGTCGCGGATCCATGCCGCCTTGTACCGCGCGGGGCGTTGCCCCGCACCCCAGAAGGGGGCTGTCCGCCCCCTTCACCCCGGACCAGGCACGGCCTGGACCGAGGGCCGAGAAACCGCGCGATGCGCGGTTTCTCGGACGGGCCCGTGGCAAGACCATTCGGCCTGTTCGATGAACTGCGCATC
>NZ_JAGTJJ010000029.1 GCF_028435365.1 Polyangium jinanense
GAAGAACTGCGCATCGCGCAGTTCTTCCACAAAAGGTCCAGCGCTTGCGCTGGTCCGGGTCGAGGGGCGGACAGCCCCCGCGGGGTCCGGGGCAGCGCCCCGGCGCGACGCCTTGCGATGGGTGAAGGATCACTCGACGTCGAGTGGCACGACCTCGACGGAGGGCGGCCTTTCGCCGCCGCGCTTCACGTAGACGAGGTGCTGGAGCGGCACGGCGTGCCAGGTCCCGTGATCCCGCGTGAGCGGCTCGGAGGCGATGATGCACGAGCTTGCGTCCTCGTCTGCCGAGAGCATTCGCCATTCGCCGTCGTACAGGCCGTACGATTTTCCGATCGTGTACCAGATCCGGAGCACCCGCTCCTCTGGCGGGTGGAAATCGTCTCCGAGCCCGTCGTATTGGCCGAGCCCGTACGTATAACAGACGGCGACGAGGTCGTTGCCGTCCGAGAGAAAGAGGTTCATCGGGGAAAACGTGCGGATGCCGAGCTCGCGCCGGATCCCCGCCACGATCCGCAGCGCGGAGGTGACGCCGCGGGCGATGTCGAGCGCGCTGAGGTCCGCGTGCGGATCGGGCAGTTGCGAGAGCAGGAGCGCGTAGAACCACTCGCTGTCGGTCGTCCCGCGGATTGCGCGCGCGATCTCGGGCCGGATCTTCGGCAGGAGCGCGAACTTCATCTCGTCGAACCGCGCGAGTTGCCCATTGTGGGCGAGGGCGAGCCGCGCGCCCTCGAACTGGAACGGATGCAGGTTCTGCTCGTGGATGATGGCGCGCGTGTCGTATGGCACGCCGCGCAGGTGCGCGAGCAGCGCCGTCGCGCGCACCTTCGCTGCGAGCGCGCGCAGGTTCCGGTCATAGATCGCGAGCTGCGTGCTGCGGTAGGCGAAGGGTAGATCCGGGCGCTCCGAGCGCGCGTCCCACGCGAGCAGCCCCGAGCCTGCGAGGTTCAGTCGCGTGTAGAACGCGGCCTGATGCGTTTGGTTCACGAACGAAACATCGGGCTTGTAGAGCAGATCTTCGAGGAAGATCGGCTCGCCGAGGTAGGCGAGGACGCGACACATGGGAGACTCATGTCGCCCGGGACGCCCGCGCTTGCAAGCGCCAACGACGAGCGTTTGCGAGACCGCATCGTTGGGAAGTGGTATCGTCTCGGCCGAAGGGGAAGGGGCGAGGACGCGTGCAGGAGCGACGACGACGCATCGGTGGGGCCGCGGGCGCGCTCACGCTCGCATGCATTCTCATGGGCCCTTTGCCTGCGCGGGCCGGGGATCCTTCCCACGTCGCGCTTTGGCGCATGGAGGTGCACGGCGCGTATCTCCAGGGCGATCAGCGGCTCGGAGCGGGCACGCTCGCGCCGTACAACGGCTACGGGCTCTGGGCGCGGGTCGGCATCTCGGAGTTTCCTTGGAAATGGCTCGGGTACGACGTGCTCGGGCAGATTGGCGTGGTCGGCACGCCGCAGAGCAACTTCGACGTGGTCGCCGAGGCCGCCGTCGCGTTCGCGCCCGCGCGCTGGAAGGGGAGCGTGGATGGCTCGATCGTCCTCGGCGTGGGCGGCGGCTTCGGATTCGAGCGCCCCGTGTGGCTCGGCCGCGGGGGCACGGGGTATCCGCTGCTCCTCGCGCGGCTGACGCTCCTGCCGAAGAAGAAGATCCGCTTCTTTGCATCCTTTCGGTTCACGCCCATCACCCCGGACGACGGCTGGGTGCGCTCCTACGACATCGAGGTCACGGGAGGGTATCAATGGTGGTATCTCGGCCTCCGTGGGCGCATCGACGACGTGACGCAGGGCGATCCCGAGCGGTTGTACCGTACGTACTGGCTCGGGCCGACTGCGGGCTTGGTGCTTCGATGAGCCGCGCTTGGGCAAACGGGTTTTTCTTGGTCGCCCTCCTGCTCGCCGGCTGCGGCCTCGACCCGGTGCGGGTCTCGGATCGGGTCTCGACGCGGGACATGCTCGTCGGCGTGACGGCGCTCGACGACGGCGCGGCGGCGGCGATTGACGTGCGGGTCGGCAGCCCCATCGGCACGGTCGAGCTCACGGGCGGCGATGCGCTGTTCGTCACGGTGGACGGGACCCGCCGACCGATGACCGAGGGGCAAAGCAATGGCGCCCCGATCTATTCGGTCAACCTCGACGCGCTGCCGGGTGATTTCCTCCTCGACCTCGAACGGCAAAACGATCGCGACGTGCACGGCGTCGTCGTCGAGGTCTCGCCCCCGTTCACGCTTGCCGTCGAGGGCCTCACGCAGGACCTCCCGCTCTCGCTCTCCTGGGATGCCGATCCCGAAGGCGGCAAGGTCTCGATCTCGGTCCAGGGCGATTGCATCGACGCGCTCACGCGTTCGCTCGACGAGGACACGGGCGCGCTCGTGATCACGCAGGCCGAGCTCCGCCCGCCGCCTGCGGGGCCGCCTCTCGCGCCTTGTGAGGTCCAGATCACGGTCTCGCGGACGAACACTACCCGCGACGCGCTTTTCTCGACGAACCCCGGCGGAAACGTCACCACGAGCGCCGAGCAACGTCGGACGATCGCGGTCACCTGGACGCCCTGAAGCCCCATCCACGGACGCCCGACATTCCTTCGCATGCGCATTCGTTCGCACCTGCTCCTCCTCGCGTTCGGCGTCATCTTGCCGGTCGCGGCGTTCTCCGGGTACCTGACGGCGCGGCTCGCCTTGCGCGAGCAACAGACCTTCGCGCAAGGCTCGATCGAGCGCCTGCGGTCCACGATGAGCGCCATCGACGCGCAGGTGCAGGGCCAGATCACGGCGCTCCACGCGCTCGCCTCCCTGCGCGCGCTGGAGACCGGGGACATCGCGACGTACCACGAGGAAGCCGTTCGCGTCCTCCGCTCGCAGCCCGCCTGGATCAACGTGATCCTCGCGCGCCCCGACGGCGAGATCGTCGACAACGCGGTCGCCCCGGAGGCATTGACGAGCCACCGGTATCTGGTCGAGCCCGAAGTCGCGCTGCGCGCGGCGACCACGCGCGCGCCGGCGATCGGCTCCATGGTCACGTCGCCCTCCGTGAAAACGCGGGGCGTCAACGTCGTCGTGCCCGTGATCTACGACGGCCAGGTCCGGTACGTCCTACTCGCTTTCGTCAAGCCCGAGTTTTTCCTCACGCCGATCGAAAAACAGCGCATGGGTCAGGGCTGGGTCAGTGGGCTCATCGATTCCCACGGGACGTTCATCGCGCGCGTCCCGGCCATTCCCAAGGAAAAAGCAGGCGGACCGTTCCTCGCGGCAGTCGCCCGCGCGCCCGAAGGGTGGTATCGCGGCCTGACCACGGAAGGGTACGACGCGTATACGGCCCACATCACCTCGGGGTTCACGAACTGGAGCATCGGGCTCGGCATTCCGGCCGAAGAGGTGCTGAGCGGCGCGAGGCGCACGGGGTGGGCGATGGGCGGCGGCATTGCGAGCTCCCTCGCCCTCGCCTCCCTCCTCGCATTGTGGCTCGGCCGGCGCGTCTCGCGCCCCGTCGTCGCGCTCGCGCGGGCGGCGCCTGCCATTGCGACGGGCACGGCCATGAATACGCGCGGCATGGAGCACGTCGCCGAAGTCCGCACCGTCGCCCTCGCGCTGAACGAGGCGGCGGCGGCCGTGCGCGAGCGTCAAGCGCTGCTCGAACGCGAAAAACGAGCCTTGCAGGAGGGCGACCGCGCGAAGGACGAATTCATTGCCATGATGAGCCACGAGCTCCGAAATCCGCTCGCGGCGCTCACCTCGGCCAGCCACCTCCTCGACGTGGTCGATCCGCAGCACCCCGCGGCGAAGCATGCCCGCGAGGTCATCAAGCGCCAGACCAAGCACACGGCGCGCCTCGTGGAGGATTTGCTCGACATGAGCCGCATCGTCATGGGCAAGGCCCACCTCCAGCCGGAGGTCATGAACCTCGCCGACGCGGCGTCCGCGGTCGTTCAAACCTGGCGCTCCTCGGGTCGGTTCGAGCATCACCGCGTCACGCTGCACGCGGAGGCCGCGTGGATCCGGGCCGATCGTTCCCGCGTCGAGCAGATCCTCTCGAACCTCCTCGACAATGCGCTCAAGTTCAGCCCGAAAGGCTCGGCCATCGACGTGCGGGTAAAGGGCGACGATCGCGGCGCCGTGCTCGAGGTCGCCGATCAGGGGCCGGGACTCTCGGCCGCCATGATGGAGCATGTCTTTGATCTTTTCGTGCAAGGCGCGCAGGGGCTCGCTCGCAAATCCGGGGGCATGGGGATTGGCCTTGCCCTGGTGAAAAAACTCGCGGAGCTCCAGGGCGGGAGCGTCTCCGTCGCGAGCGAGGGTGAGGATCGCGGCGCCGTCTTCACCGTGCGTTTCCCTCGGGTCCCGGCGCCCACGACGACGGCCGCCTCGCCGCGCGCGCCGAAAGCGATCACCCCCAGGCGAATCCTGCTCATCGACGACAACGACGACATGCGAAAGACGCTCGCCACGTCGCTCTCGATGCAGGGGCACGAGGTGTGTGAGGCCGCGGATGGAAAGGCCGGCGTCGAGCTTGCCGGCAGCGTCGCGCTCGATGTCGCCGTCGTGGACCTCGGGCTCCCCGAGATCGATGGTTATGAAGTGGCGAGGCGGCTCCGGGCCCATCCTTCGACGCGCCACCTCGGCCTCGTCGCGCTCACCGGATATGGTCAGCTCGAGGACAAGCGCAAGGCGATCGAGGCTGGATTCGACGAGCATTTGACGAAGCCCGTCGATCTGGAAGCGCTGGAGGAGGCGATTGCGTTCGCAGCCTCGCGCGACCGTCCTCCGCGCGACGCCGAGCACGAATGAGCCTGCGGGCGGCGTGCGTCCACGTCGCCATGCGCTGGTCACGTGCGTGACCTGGGTGCGCACGAGATCTGGTTATTACGGGAACCAGGTTTTGCGTACATTTATTTTCGAAATGGAAATCGCTTGCAATGCTGCCCGAAGCAGAATAATGTTGAAGTTCACGCGGGCGGCTCCGGTTCCCGAAGGGGTTTCGTTGGATCTGCGTCACAGCCCACCTTGGTGAGCCCCTCGCGCGTTGACCCAACCACGGCGTGACGCTGCAAGACAATGTCGAGGCGCGCGATTGTACGCGTGACCCACGGACGTGCGCGTGCGGCGCTTCTCGACGTAATGACCATGTCGCCAGTCGTATTTTCGACCGGCGACGGTACCTCATTTCCATATCCCAGAAGGAACCGACATGACGCACAACCTTCGTTATTCCCTCGCGCTCGTCCTTGCTTCGCTCGGCCTCGCCGCTTGCGCCATCGGCGCGGACGAGGGCGAGGAGGACGTGGGAGCCGCTCCGGTCGCCCTCTCGGCCGAGGGCCGGTACATCATCAAGTTCAAGGATTACTCGCGGCGTGGCGCGTCGATCGCGGCCGCGGGCGGCAAGGTCGCGCGGGATCTGCCCGAGCAAGCGGCGAGCGCCGTGTACCTGCCCGACGTCGCCGTCCAGGCCATGGCGAACAATCCGAACGTCGAATACGTCGAGGTCGATCAGCGCCGCGAGCTTTACGGCCAGACGACGCCGTACGGCATTTCGATGGTGCAAGCGACCGACGCCGCTTTCTCGAGCGCGAGCGGCAGCACGAAGGTCTGCATCATCGACTCGGGTTTTCATGCCGGCCACGCCGATCTCCAGGGCCTGCCCGTCACGGGCGAGAGTGGCACCTCGTGGAACACGGATAGCTGCGGCCACGGCACGCACGTCGCCGGCACGATCGCCGCGGTGAACAACTCGCTGGGCGTCGTGGGCGTCGCGCCGGACAACGTCTCGCTCCACATCGTGAAGGTCTTCGACGGCGCCGATTGCGCCTGGTCGTACTCCTCGGATCTCGTGGCCGCGCTGAACGAATGCCGCAGCGCGGGCGCGAAGGTCGTGAGCATGAGCCTCGGCGGAAGCTTCTCCAGCAACACGGAGAACGCTGCGTTCGACAGCGCCTACGCCGCGGGCGTGCTCAGCATCGCGGCCGCGGGCAACGGCGGCAACAACAGGACCTCGTATCCGGCCGGTTATGCGTCCGTCATGTCCGTGGCGGCCGTCGACTCGGCGAAGGCCAAGGCGGACTTCTCGCAATACAATGCCGACGTCGAGATCACGGCACCGGGCGTGCAGGTCCTCTCGACCGTGCCCTGGACGACGCCGACCCTCACGGTGGGCTCGGGCTCGTATGCGGGTTCGATCATCGACGGCGCGGCGGCGAAGAGCGTCTCGGGCGCGCTCGTCGATGGCGGGCTGTGCGACGCGGTCGGCTCGTGGGCGGGCAAGATCGTGCTTTGCCAGCGCGGCACGGTCAGCTTCGCCGACAAGGTCAACAATGCGCAGGCCGGCGGCGCCGCAGGCGCGGTCATTTACAACAACGTCTCCGGCGGCTTCGCGGGCACGCTCAATGGCACGAGCGCGATCCCGGCCATTGGCATCAGCATGGAGGACGGCCAGGCCCTCGTCGCGAGCTCGCTCGGCGCGAGCGGGGCGCTGAACACGGTGCAACAGATCCCGGGCACGGGGTACGAGGCGTGGGACGGCACCTCGATGGCGACGCCGCACGTCTCGGCCGTCGCGGCGCTCATCTGGAGCCAGAAGCCCGCGGCGACGAACAACGACGTCCGCAATGCGCTCACCTCGACCGCGGAGGACCTCGGCGCGGCCGGCCGCGACGTGAACTTCGGGTATGGCCTCGTGCGCGCGAAGAATGCGCTCGATGCACTGCTCAGCGGCAGCGGCGGCGGGCCCACGTGCGGCGCGTCCGGCGCGACCTGCGCGGTCGGCTCGGATTGCTGCTCGGGCACCTGCGGCGTCAAGGGCAAGAAGGTCTGCAAGTAAGCCGCTTGATCAGCGGGGATCCGGCACCCGGATCCCCGCACATTCTTCGCGTTTTTCCCGCCTTCCCTGCATTCGCGCCCCCCCGATGAATTGCCTGGCACCATTCCCCGGTGACGGGCGTGCCCACGCGAAAATATATTTACAAAGGACAAACTCGTTCGATAGGGTTTGCCCATGACTTTCGCGAAATCACGACACCGAGTTTTCCCTTGGCTGGCCCTCGCGGCATTGGCTGTGCCCGCGGCCGCTTTCGCCTCGGCTTGCTCCGGGACCGCCACGCAACCCGCGCCGGAGGACACCTGCACGCCGGACCTCGCATCCATTCAGGAAACGGTCTTCGCGCGGGCTTGTTCACAAGCGGGCTGCCACGCGTCCGTCGAGCCCGCGGGGTTCCTCGACCTCGTATCGCCGGGGCTCGAACAGCGGCTCGTCGGGGCGCCCTCGAAGACGTGCGAAAACAAGCTCCTTGTGACGCCGGGGAATCCGGATGCCTCGTTCCTGATCGAAAAGCTCAGGCTCGCGATGCCTGGTTGCGGCCTTCGCATGCCGCCCACGGGCGCCCTCCCGGCGGACGAGGTCGCGTGCGTCGAATCCTGGATCGCCGGGCTCCCCGAGGGCGGGGGCGGGCCCGACGCTGGACCCGACGGCGAGGCCGACAGCGGGACCGATGCGCCGTCCTGCGAGACGTGCGGCGGCGCGAATTGTGTCGATCTCGCCACGGATGCCTCACATTGTGGCATATGCGGCCATGCCTGCGGCGCCGGCGAAGTCTGCAATGCCGGCACGTGCGCCGCGACGTGTGGCATGCTCGACGTGTGCGGGGCCTCCTGCGTCGATACGCAGACCGACCCGAACAACTGCGGCGCTTGCGGCCACGCGTGCGCGACCGGGCAAACCTGCGCGGGCGGGACCTGCACGTGCGGCAGCGGGAGCGTCTCGTTCGCCAACGACGTCCAGCCCCTCTTCACCGCGAACTGCGCTTCCGCTGGCTGCCACAAGGGAGTCAACGCGCAGGAAGGACTCGATTTGAGCGCCGGAAAGGCGTATGCCGAGCTCGTCGACGTCGCCGCCTCGCAATGCAACGACGGCCGCAAGCTCGTCCTGCCCGGCGACCCCGCGCAGAGTTACCTCATCGACAAGATGATGAATGTCGAGCTCTGCTCGGGGACGAAGATGCCCAAGCTCGGGCTGCTCCCTTCGCCGCAGGTCACCACGGTGGCGAACTGGATCTGCGCCGGCGCGCCGAACAACTGAGAGGGGGTACCGCAGCGTAGCGCCGGGGTTTCACCCCGGACCCGACCAGGGGTTGTCCACCCCTGGACCCGGACCAGCGCAAGCGCTGGACCCGGGGCGACAGCGCGCGATGCGCGCTGTCGACAGGGAAAATGCTTCTGGCGAGCAGGGCAGCGCTGCTGTCTCAGCTGGCAACGCCGCTCGTGGTCTTGCCCCGGGTCCGTCCGAGAAACCGGGCATCGCGCGGTTTCTCGGCCCTCGGTCCAGGCCGTGCCTGGTCCGGGGTGAAGGGGGCGGACAGCCCCCTTCTGGGGTGCGGGGCAAAGCCCCGCGCATCCCTGTGGAACACCCTCTGAGAGGGATCAGGTCCCTGCGACCTGCAGACCGTCGAAGACGAGCGTGGGGGCGCGGCCCGAGGAGTAGAGGAAGGGATCGTTCCCGACGGCGATGAGGCGCTTCCACACGTCGACGTGGCGACCGGCGATGTTCATCTCGGCGATCGGCTCGGCGATCTTGCCGCCGCGGATCACGAAGCCCTGCACGCCGAGCGAGAAATCGCCGGTCGCGTCGTTCGAGTTCCCGCCGAGGAACGACGTGACGAGCAGGCCATCCTTCACGTCGAGCGCGAGCGCGGCTTGTGTCTTCGTGCCGAGCTTCCAGGCGAGGTTCGTCGAGCTGCCCGTGGTCGGGGCCATGCCGAGCTTCTTGCCGTAATACGTGTCGATGTAATGGTTCTTGAGGACGCCCTTCTCGAACATCGGCAATCGCCGCGCGGCCATGCCCTCGCTGTCGAACGGCCGCGTGCCGAGCCCCTTCGGCAGGAGCGGGTCGTCCGCGAAATCTAGTTTGTCGCTGCCGAACGGTTTGCCCACGAACCCTTCCAGGAACGAGCGCTTCTGCTGCAGCGCGGCGCCGCTGAGCGGGCGGAGCAAGTAACTCACGAAGCGGCCCGAGGCGCGGTTGTCGATGATCACCGGCATCACGGCCGAGGGGCCCTTCTTGGAGCCGCGCCGCGCGAGCGCCCGCTCGGTCGCGCGGCGTCCCACGGAGGCCGGGTCGGGCAGGTCCGCGTACATCCGCACATAGGCGTACTCGCCCTCCTCGGGCCGCCGCCCGTCGTCGTCCTTGATGCTCACGTCGGCCGAGATCGAGAACTCCGTGCCCGCGAAGCTCGCTTCGAGCCCGTTCGAATGCACCTGCGTCGTCTCGTTCCGCGCATGGTAGCCATTCGTGGAGACACTCAGGATCGCCTCGCTCCCCTTGACGGATCGCGCCGCCTCTTCAATGCCCTGCGCCGTGCGGCGCAGGTCGAGCGCGGTGATGCTCTCGATCCGCGGATCGGCGAGCGACAGGCCCTCCGGCGCCGCCTTCGAATAAAGCGCGGGATCCGGCAGGCTCCGGTGCGGATCTTTCGCGAGCGTGCGCGTGAGGCCGATGGCGTTCTCCAGGAACGACGCGAGGCCCTCGGGGCGCAGATCACTCGTCGAGCAGGCCGAATACCGCCCGTCGACGAAGAGCCGCACGTCGAGCCCGCGGCTCGTCGCCTCCGTGATCTTCTCCAGCTTGCCGTCGCGCCACGTGACGTCGACCTCCCGCTTCACCCGCGCGACGGCCGCGACTTCGGTCGCGCCTTTTTGTTTGGCAAGAGAAACGGCATCCCTGGCGATCTTCAGCATGGCTTCGTTCGTCATGACGCTCCCTCAGCCTTTCGCGCTCGCCTTGTCGCCCTGGCCGCCCACCGTGATCGAGGAGACGCGCACCGTGGGAAGGCCCTGCGAGACGGGCACGCTCTGCACGTCCTTGCCGCAGGTCCAGCCGCCCTCGTCGATGACGAGGTCCTTGCCGACCATGTCGATGCGCTCGAGCACCTTGGGGCCGTTGCCGATGATGTTCACGTCCTTGATCGGCCGCGTCAGCTTGCCGTCCTCGATGAGGAAGCCGTTCTTCACGTAAAACGTGAAATCGCCGGCGCCGATCTGGACCTGGCCGTTGGAAAAACTCTGGCAGTAGATGCCGCGCTTGACCGAGGACAGGATCTCGTCGTGCTCGTGCGGCCCGGGCAGCATGTACGTCGCGCGCATGCGCGGCATCGGCGGGTGTTGGTAGCTCTGCCGCCGGCCGTTGCCCGTGGGCTTCAGGCCGTAGTGCTTCGCCGAGATGGAGTCGTGCATGTACGTCGCGAGGATGCCCCGATCGACGAGCGTCGTCGTGCCCGCGGGGTTGCCCTCGTCGTCCACGTTGATCGCGCCGCGCGCGTAGGGCTGCGCCGCGTCGTCGACGATGTTCACGAAGGGCTTGGCGATGGGCTTGCCGATCTTGTCCGCGTAGATCGAGGTGCCCTTGCGATTGAAATCGGCCTCCATGCCGTGGCCGATCGCCTCGTGCAGGAGGATGCCCGACGAGCCGGCCGCGAGCACCACGGGCATCTCCCCGGCCGGCGCCGGGACCGCTTCGAAGAGCACGGTCGTCCGCGCGACCGCCTCGCGCACCACGCGACCCACGGTCTCGGCCGAATAAAAATCGAGCCCCCGCCGGCCCGCCACGTTGTAGCCGTTCGTCTCCTTGCGACCGCCTTGCTCGGCGACGCACGAGACGCCGAGGATCGTCATCGGCTGGAAATCCTCGACGAGCCGCCCCTGGCTGTCGGCGATGAGGATCGCGCCCGCCTCGTCCATGAAGGTGACGCTCACCTTCTTGATGCGGCCATCCGCCTTGAAGATCGCCGCGTTCACGCCGTCGAGGATCGGAAGCTTCTGCCCGGGCTTGATGCCGTCCCAGGGCACGTCGAGCGCGTACCTCTGCGGCAGCGCCGTCCCGACCGCGAACGCCGTGGGCACGGGCCGCGCCGGCCCGTCCGCGACCGCCGCCGCCGTCTGCGCCGCGCGTTTGATCGCCTCGCGCGTGAGCTCCTCCGTGTACGCGTAGCCCGTCTGATCGCCGCGCACCACGCGCACGCCCACGCCGAGCTCGACGCGCGTGTAGGCGCGGTTCACCTCGCCGTCTTCGAGCTGCAATCCATTGGTGACGCGGTGCTGGAAGAAGAGGTCGGCGTGATCGGCGCCGCGCGAGAGCGCCTCCGCGAGCGCGTCGCGGATCATCCCCTCGTCCACGCCGAACCGGCTGAAATACGAGACCCGCGGCGCGTCGGCCGAGGGCACGGCCGCGGCCATGGTGGGCTTTTCGAGCGCCTGCCCCGCGCAGCCGAGCAAGAACCCGCTTGCCGAGGCCGCCGCGATGCTCGACGCTCCCATCTCGATGAATTGCCTCCGGTTCAGGCGAAGATCGTGGCCCATCGTTTGAGCTCCAGGTGAAAGTACGGTCACGACGATACACCCACGTCCACACGCGAGCACGCGGATTCAACAGGTGAGCCGCGTTTCGACGTCTCCGTCCGGGTGGTTCGTCCGGGAACTTCGATCCATAACGTCATGCCGCAGCGCGGCACGGCCTGCCGCTTGCAACCAATGCCGTGCCGTGGTCTACAGCGTCGTACCATCGAACGGGTAGACGCTCCGGGACGACGCGTGTGAACGCCGAACGCGGATTCATCCTGACTCCGACCTACCGGATCCACGACGATCGGACCGAGGTGCATTTGTACGCCGTCCTCGCGTGCGGCGAGCCCGCGCTCCTCGTGCACGATCAGCATCGGCCGTATCTGTTCGTCCGCGTGGAGGACGCGACCGTGGCGCGCCGCGTCGCGAGCGAGCGCCTGTCCGAAACGCCCCTCGTCTCGTTCGCCGGAGATCCCGTCTTGCGAATCGAGGCCCCGAACCCCGAGCGTCTCGCCGCGCTTCGATCGTCCCTCGTCGCGAGCGGCGTGATCCCGCTCGAAGCGGACGTGCGTTTCGTGCAGCGTTTCCTCGTGGATCACGGCATCCGCGGCGCCTTCTCCGTCGAGGGCCCTTTCGAGCGCCGCCGCGGCGTCGGGCGCGTCTACGTGAACCCGCACATCGAGCCGGCCTCGTTCGTCCCGCGCCTCTCCGTGCTCTCGTTCGACATCGAGACGAGCCTCGACGGCGCCCACCTCTTCTCCATCGCCGCCGCGGGGCAAGGCGGCGAGCGCGTCTTTCTGATGCAAGGCGGCGCTGCGACGAACTTGCCCGCCTCGGTAGACGTTTTCCCCGACGAACGTTCCCTCCTCGCCGCTTTCTTCGAGCACGTACAAAAAGCCGACCCCGACGTGCTCACCGGCTGGAGCCTGCCCGATTTCGACCTCCCGCAGCTCGTCGCGTTCGCCCGCCGCGCGCGCCTCCCGTGCTCGCTCGGCCGCGCCTCGGGCAACCCCACGATCCGCCGTGATCCCGGCTTCACCCGCGAGGCGCGCGCGTTCGTCCCCGGCCGCGTCGTGCTCGACGGGCTCGCGCTCGTGCGTGGCGCGTTCGTGCGGCTCGACGACTATCGCCTGGAGACCGCGGCGCGCGCCATCCTCGGCCGCGGAAAACTGTTTGGCCCCGAGGGACGCGCCGACGCCATCGAGACCGCCTTCCGCGACGACCCCGCCGCGCTCGCCGCGTACAACCTCGAAGACGCTCGGCTGGTCCTCGAGATCGTGCAGAAGCTCGGCCTCGTCGAGCTCGCCGTCGAGCGCAGCCTGCTCACGGGCATGCCGCCGGATCGCGTCGGATCGCAGATCGCCGCCGTGGATTCGCTCTACCTCGGCGAGCTCCGGGGCCGCGGCCGTGTCGCGCCTTCGGTCGTCCGCGATGACGACCTCGAAGCGACCCCGCTCGCGGGTGGCCTCGTCCTCGATGGAAAACCCGGGTTTTTCCGGAACGTCCTCGTCTACGATTTCAAGAGCCTCTATCCGAGCATCATCCGCACCTTCAACATCGACCCCTTCACCTTCGCAGGCGAGGGCAAACCCGGGGATGCGAGCGTCGTCCACGTCCCCGGCGGTGCGACGTTCCGGCGGGACGAGCGCGGCATCCTGCCCGATCTCGTGGCGCGGCTCGGCCACGAGCGGCAGGAGGCGCGGCGGAGCGGCGACGAGCGACGCGCGCAGGCCATCAAGATCCTCATGAACTCGCTCTACGGCGTCCTCGGCTCGCCCGCGTCGCGCCTCTTTTCGCCGCCCGTGGCGAGCGCGATCCCGCTCGCTGGGCAATGGGTCATCCGCGTCGCGGCCCGCGCCGCCGGCTCGCTCCCCGGCCATCGCGTGCTTTATGGCGACACCGACTCGCTCTTCGTCGACGTGGGCGAGCCCGATCCCGAGAAAGCCGCGGCGTACGCGCACGTGCTCCGCGAGCACATCGCCGGCGAGGTCGATCGCGCGATCGGCCACGCGTTTTCTGTCGAGAGCCACCTCGATCTCGCCTTCGCGAAGATGTACGCGCGGTTTTTCCTGCCCGAGATGCGCGGCCGCGCCGAGGGCAGCAAGAAGCGGTACGCGGGGCTCGTGTATCGACCGAGCGGCGACGGCGAGGTCGAGATCGTCGGCCTCGAAGCCGTCCGGCGCGATACGAGCGCGATCGCGCGCAGGTTCCAGCGCGAGCTTCTGGATCGCGTCTTTCACGATCGCCCCGTCGAGCCATTTGTTCTCGCGTTCGTCGAGGACCTCCGGGCGGGCCGCTTCGACGCGGAGCTCGTCTACCGCAAGGCGTTACGCAAGCCGCTCGACGCGTACACGAAGACCACGCCGCCGCACGTGAAGGCGGCGCGCAGGCTCGGCGGGGACGCGGGCCGCGTCGTCTCGTACGTGGTCACGAAAAACGGCCCCGAGCCCACGCGCGCGCGTTCGTCCCCATTGGACCACGAGCATTACGTCGAGCATCAGATCAAGCCGATCGCCGACGCGGTGCTGCGTCTCTCGGGCGGGCGCGATTTCGACGACGTCACGGGCGCGCGGCGCCAGCTCTCGCTCTTCTGACGTGCCCCGGTGACAGACCCACGCGCGGGGAGTATCGTCCCGCGCCATGCAATACACCCGACTCGGCCGCACGGCCCTCAAGGTCAGCCGACTTTGCCTCGGCACGATGAACTTCGGCCCCCAGACGAGCGAAGAGGACTCGTTCCGCATCATGGACCGCGCCCTCGAGCTCGGGATCAACTTCTTCGATACGGCCAACGTGTACGGCTGGAAGAAGGGCGAGGGCTGGACGGAGCAGATCGTTGGCCGCTGGTTCGCCCAGGGAGGCGGGCGCCGCGAGAAGACCGTGATCGCGACGAAGGTCTACGGCGGCATGGGCGACTGGCCGAATACCTCGCGTCTCTCGGCGCTGCACATCCGGCAGGCGTGCGAGGAGTCGCTCCGGCGACTGCAGACCGATCACATCGACATCTACCAGATGCACCACGTCGATCGCGATGCGCCGTGGGACGAGATCTGGCAAGCGATGGAGGTCCTCGTCCAGCAGGGCAAGGTGATCTACGTGGGCTCGTCGAATTTCGCCGGCTGGCACATCGCGCAGGCGAACGAGGCCGCGAAATCGCGCCATTTCCTGGGGCTCGTCTCGGAGCAGAGCCTCTACAACTTGATCGACCGCACGATCGAGCTCGAAGTGATCCCTGCCTGTGAGCACTACGGGCTCGGCCTCATCCCGTGGAGCCCGCTCAAGGGCGGCATCCTCGGCGGCGCCCTCAAGAAAGAAAAAGAAGGGCGGCTCGCCACCGATTTCGCGCAGAAGAACCTCGCCAAATACCGCGAAAAACTCGAGCAGTTCGAGGCGCTCGCGGAAGGTCTCGGCAAGCCCGCCGCCGACGTCGGGCTCGCGTGGCTCCTCGCGCAGCCCGTCGTGACCGCGCCGATCATTGGACCACGTACGATCGAGCAGCTCGACGGCACCGTGCGCGCGCTCGATCTGAAGCTCGACCCGGCGACCCTGAAGAAGCTCGACGAGATCTTCCCCGGCCCCGGGGGCGCCGCGCCCGAAGCGTATGCGTGGTGAGTGACGGCATCTCGTCTCTTCCTGGGGCCGCCGCGCCGGGGCGCCGCCCCGGACCCCGCGGGGGCTGTTCGCCCCTCGACCCGACCCAGCGCAAGCGCTGGACTCGGGTTGGAAGAACCGCGCGATGCGCGGTTCTTCCACGAGCCGGTGGCAAGACCAGGGACGGCGTTGCCCATCGAAATGGCAGCGCGGCTGTCTCGATGGGCAGCGTCGCTCGCCGGTCTTGCCTCGGCCTGTTCGATGAACTGCGCATCGCGCAGTTCATCGACCCTGGGTCCAGCGCTTGCGCTGGTCCGGGCCCCGGGGCGGATAGCCCCGGGTGGGGCCTGGGGCAACGCCCCAGCGCAGCGCCTCCCAGATGAGACCCATGGTCAGCGATCGAGTACGCTCGGCCCGTGACGTTTCGCCGGGCTGCCCTGTCCTTCCTGCTGTTCGTCCTTGCGCTCGTTTCCTGGGCGCCGCGCGCCCTCGCGCATCCGTACATGCTGCCGGGCGGGCGCGAGAAGGACGTGCTCGCGCTCTTCGCCCCCTTCATGCTCGGCAAGGAGGTCGCCGCGGGGTTCGCGCTCTGGAACGTCTCCATCGAGCCGCAACGGATCGTCGTCGGCCTGCGTGAGCCGAAGGGGCGCGAGGTCCGCGTCACCCTGGTTCACCCCGAAGACGAGGCCACGCGCCCCACGTCCCCGCGCTCGTCGAGCTTCGTGGCCGTGCAGGATCCCACGGAGGATCCCGCGGCCGAAAAGGCGGTCGCGACGCTGATCGAAGCTCTCGCGCGAAACGATCGAGGAGGCTTGTGGATCGAGCCGCCGCGCCCGAAGCCCACGTCGATCGTGCCCGGCGTGACCACGAGCTCGCCGCGCGTGGCGGCGTATTCTGCGGGGCAATGGGGGGATCTCGATGGGATCGTCGCGCTCTTCGGGTTCGTCGTGCTCGCCACGATCCTCGCCGCGCGGCTCACGCGAGACGAGCCTGCGTGGATCCGCGGGGCGCTCGTCGCGATCGTCCTCGCCGGCGCGGCCACGCGGTTCTGGCTCTCGCCGATTTCGTTCCTCGGCGCCTGGCCCTGGACGCGCCTCTGGCCGAACGTGCGCGCCGTCGCCGATGGCCCCGTGCTCGAAGCGATCGCCGCGCGCGCGGGCGGCCCGTTTTACCTGACCGACGTCATCGCGTGGACGAACTTCGGTTACGCGGCCGCGATGCCGCTCGTGCTCTTCGGGCACGCGACGTATCTCCTCCGCGATCCACGCGCCGGCCTCTTCGCCGCGTTCGCCGTCGCCTTCTTGCCGCAGCACATTCGTTTCTCGCGCTGCGAGGACGCGTTCGTCCCCTCGCTCGTGATCACCTCCCTCTCGTTCGCGCTGATCCACGCGTGGCTGCGGGATCCCTCGCGTGTCTTCCGCATCGTCGCGATTGCCTGCCTGCCGGCCGCGCTTTACACGGGGTATCTGCTCCGGCCGCTGAACATCCTGTTCATCGTCGTCTACATGGCCGCCGTCGTCTCGCTCCACCCGGAGACGGCGCCTCCGGTGCGTCGCGTGCTCGGCCTGCTCGTCGTCGCCGGAATGGGCATGCTCGTGTTTCCGGTGTTTCTCTCGACGAACGAGGCGGCCGTGAAGACAGCCCTCTTTTCCCCGGGCTGGCTGTTCGACACGGGGCGCGCGTTTCTCGTGCCGAAGCTCTTCGTGCTCACCGATCCCGCCGTGACGCCGCCCGTGCTCGTGGTGCTGGCGGTGGCCGGCGCGATCCTCGGGTATCGCGCGGGGGAACGCAGGCTCGTCGTGTTTCTCCTCGGCTGGATCGCGATCTTCACGATCGCGCACGCCTTCGTCATGGAGGAGACGATGCGCCCGCGGTATCACCTGCACCTCGTCGTGCCCTTCCTCTTCCTCGGCGCGATCGCGGTGTCGTGGCTCTGGCAGCGGAGGCGCATGGGTGTCTACGTCGCGTGCGGGGCGCTTCTCGTGGCGCCCTTGCTGCATCGGGGGTGGATCCAGGACATCGGGTATACCGAGATGCGCGAGCACGCATTCGTGCAGAAAGCCCGCGAGATCGTGCCCGAGGGCTGCACCGTGATCGAGTACGCCGGCGCGGATGCCCAGGCGAAAGAGCTTCGCTTCGCCCGGATCGGCGCGCGCGCGCGGCGTGATCGCGGCAGCGATCGTTATCGTGTCGTCCCCGCGTTCGCCCCGGGGGTGAGCCCCGAGGTGAAGATCGAAAAGCCGCTCGAAGAGCTGCTCCGTGACCCGCCGGCCTGCCTGTACCTCTACGAGGGCTTGCCGTGTTGGTCCCAGAAAAACGCGGACGAGGCGTACGCGGGGATGTGCAGCGAGCTTCGGCAAACGCTCGACGCGGAGGTCGTGATGCAGGGGGAGGTGCCGCTCGTGATGTACGACCGGCAAAACACGCCGCCCGGTCGCCGCGATGGGCCGAACGTCACATTCTGGTTGTCGCGGGCGCGCGTGGGGGCGAGATAAACGAAGCGGAAATCAGGCGGCGGCCGCCTTCTTGTGCTCGGTGATGACGATCGGGTTCGCCGGGGCCGGGAAGCCGAGCTTGCCGATCTCCTCGTTGATGATCTGGATCGCCGCGGAATACACGGCCCCGTAATGACTCTGGTGGGCGAAGGGCCGCACGACGATCACAGGGCCGGCGAGCGTGAAGGTTTGCAGCTCGACGACCGGCGTCGGCGTCTTCGCGATGTTCGGGATCGTCGCGATCTTCTCCTTGAGCACCGCGATGGCCTTGTTCACGTCGGCCTGGCCCGAGAGCTGCACGGTGAGATCCACGCGGCGGTAGGAGTTCTCGGAGAAGTTCTTGATCGTGTCGCCGAAGATCTTGCCGTTGCCCACGAAGGTCCGGACGTTGTCGGGCGTGTCGATCGTCGTGACGAAGAGGCCAATCGAGTGCACCGTGCCCTCGACGCCGCCCGCGATGACGTCATCGCCGACCTTGAAGGGCCGGAGCACGATCATGAAGACACCCGCCGCGAGGTTCGCGAGCAAGCCCGACCACGCGACGCCAATCGCCACGCCCGCCGCCGCGAGCAGGCCCGCGAACGTCGTCGTCTCGATGCCGAAGATGCTGAGCACCGAGAGGAGGAGCAGGATGTTGAGCAAGACGCCCGCGACCGAGCTCAGATACTTGCTGACCGTGTCGTCGATCTTCCGCGCCCGGAGGTTGCGATCGAGAATGCCGCGCACCGCGCGAATCACGAGGCGGCCGACGATCCAGAGGACGATTGCCCCAAGGATCTTCAATCCCACGTTCATGCCGAGCTGCACGGCCACGTCGATGTATTTTTGAATCGTCTCGTTCATGATGATGTTCCCCGCCAGCAATCCCTGTGCCGGGAACGTATCCGGGACGATCTTCCGTTACAAGGGCTCGATCGGGATGCGCGAGGGGTCTCGATCCGAGGAGGCAAGGCATCACGTCGCGGCCCGAGGTGAGGAGACCTGTCCTCAGCGTGCGCCGAGTCGTTGGAGCTTGCGCCAAGGGGTTGGAATCTGCTCTGCTTCGGGCCCATGGATGGGGATCGGGATCTCGCGGGCCGGCTCGCCAAGAACGTCAAGCAGCTCCGGGAGGCGCGGGGGCTCACGCAACAGCAGATGGCCAAGCTCGGCGGGGTGCCGCGCGCGACATGGGCGCACCTCGAGTCCGGCGAGGCGAACCCAACACTCGCGGTGCTGAACCGCGCCGCATCCGCGCTCCAGGTGTCAATCGAGGAGCTCTTGAGCGCCCCACGGAGCGTCGCGCGTCACTATGCCCGCGAGACCTTGCCCGTGCGCACGCCGGGGCAAGCCCTGGTGCGGAAGCTCCTGCCGGACGCCATTCCCGGGATGGAGATCGATCGCATCGAAGTCGCCCCGTCCGGCCGAATGACGGGCGTCCCGCACACGCCGGGGACGCGTGAATACCTCACGGTCGAGGCAGGCGAGATCCAGCTCTGGGTCGCAGGCGAGAAGTTCCAGGTCGCCGAAGGCGACGTCGTGGTCTTCCGCGGCGATCAGCGGCACTCGTACCACAACCCAGGCCGCATCCCGGCCGTCGGGTACTCCGTCGTGGTGCTGGCGCGGGGGGATTGACGCTCGGTTGTCCTGCCAGACGTATCCTCTGGGAGCCGTGTCGCTGGGGCGTTGCCCCAGGCCCCACCGGGGCTATCCGCCCCTGGACCCGGACCAGCGCAAGCGCTGGACCCGGGGTCGATGCACTGCGCAACGCGCAGTTCATCGAACAGGCCGAGTCAAGACTGGCGAGCGACGCTGCCAATCGAGACAGCCGCGCTGCCATTTCAACTGGCAACGTTGTCCCTGGTCTTGCCACCGGCCCGTTGGAAGAACTGCGCACCGCGCAGTTCTTCCACCACGAGTCCAGCGCTTGCGCTGGTTCGGGTCGAGGGGCGAACAGCCCCCGCGGGGTCCGGGGCAGCGCCCCGGCGCGGCGGCGATCTACTGGCAGGTATCCCCGGCGACGCGTCCGCCGCCGTCGACCGGCATGTTCATGACGGGCCGGCCTTTGATCGCGGCCACGACGAATTCCATGCGCCGGTTTTGCTTGCGCCCCTCCTCGGTGCGGTTGTCGGCGATGGGCTTTACCTCGCCGAAGCCCACGGCGATGAGCCGTTTGCAATCGACGCCGCGCGACACGAGCGCCCGGGCGAGGGAGAGTGCGCGGCGGCTCGAGAGCTCGAGGTTCATGGCCGAGCTTCCGAGGCTGTCGGAATGGCCTTCGATGCGGAGGAGCGTGAGGTCGGGTTTGGCTTGGAGGAATGCGGTCACGAAATCGAGGGCTGGCCCGCTCGTGGGCTTGAGGCTGTCTTTGCCCGTGTCGAATTCGATGGGCTCCTTGACGACGAGCCGGCCGCCTTCGAGCGCGAACGAGCCGGGGCTCGTGGGCCCGGCGAGCCATGGCGAGGTTGCGGGGTTTTCTGCGGGATTGCTCGGCGCGGGCGGCGGCTCCGGTTTGGGCTCGGGGTCGGGCGCGGGCGGATCCTCGGCCGCGAACGCCGCGGAGGGCGCAGGCGGCGGCGCCTTCGGGGTGTCCGTGAGGACCACGGGCGGCGGCTCGGGCGACGGGTTCGTCGCGCCGCACCCGGGTCCGAGCGCGGTGAGGACGAGGGGCAGGGCGAGAAAACGAGGCGAGCGCACGAAGGGAACGATGCGCTTTGGAGGGTGGGACGGGGAAGGAAAATCGTCAGCGGGTGAGGTTCACGGTGTATGTGCCGTATTCGGACGTCGCGGTCCCGGTGATCTTCGTCGTCCCCGGCTTGCGCTCGATCTTCATCGGGTCGGCCATCGTGGGCTGAAGCTCGCCGCTGAGCGTGAGGTCCAGCGTCACGCTTCCTTCGAGAGCGCCCGACATGGTGAACGAGCCCTTGAGCGTGCCGTTGAGCGTGCCATCGGGAATGCCGGCAAGCTTCAGGTCGAGGACCGGCGCCGTGCCCGAGGTGTTATACGTGACCTCGCCGTCGTCGGAGTAATCCTTCAAGGCCTCGTTCAGGGTCATGGTCTTGTTGGGCGAGTCGCCTTGATCCACCTTGCCGCTGATGGTGATGGTGCCCGTCCTGTCACCATTGGCCATCTGCGGGTCGATGTTCGCGCTCGACGCGGCGTTGAAGCCCTGGAAGCCGAGCTGCATGGCCTTGTCGATCGATTTGTCGAGGCTTTCGTAGGCGCGGCGCGCGTCCTCCTCGGAGGCCACGTCGTCGCCACAGCCGGCGAGCCCGAGGACGAGGGCGAAAAGCGGCAAGAACATGCGTCGTTTCAAGGTCGTCACCTCCAGGGGCAGAATACACGCCCCGCCTCGAAAACGTGTATAATCTTTTCAAATTCGGGCGATAACTTCATTGACCAGGATCGCTTGCCGTCCTCGACGCATCGGTATCAAGACCTTGCCAGCTGAAACAGCAGCGCTGCCTTGCCTGCTAGGAACCTTCTCCCTGTCGACAGCGCGCATCGCGCGCTGTCGCCCCGCGTCCAGGGCTTGCCCTGGTCCGGGTGCAGGGGCGGATAGCCCCTGCTCGGGTCCGGGGTGAAACCCCGGCGCTACGCCGCGGGAACCCCCGGCTCGTCCGTGCCGGTCGATCTTCCAACACACACCCCGTTCGTGGTACGCGCCTCCGCATGACGAACCTCGTGGAGTTCGGGACGCCTGCTGCGATGCCGCCGTCGGAGCGGCGCCTGCTCCTCGTGTTTGATGGCGGCAACGCGCCGGGGTACGCGTCGGTCGCTGTCGCGCTCACGGAGGAGGCTTCGCGGCGTGGCTACGAAGTCTGGGCTGCGACCGAGGGCTTCCGCTCGCTCACGCACGACGCGACGAGCGAGCCTCGCTTCGAGCGGCTCATCGTGAGCCGTCGGGAACGTTACGCTCTGCTTGCCAAGGGCATCCCTGCGCGCAGCATGGGCCGCCGCGTCCTCGACGCGGGCAGCGACTTCCGCAGCGAGCGCTACCTCGGCTTCCACGACGGGCAAAACCGCCGCGCGGCTGCGGACACCCTACGAACGCAGGGGTTTTCCCACCTCGTCGGCGTGGGCGGCAATGGCACGTTCGAGGGCCTGCGCGCGCTGCTCGGCGAGATGAACCCGCGCCTGCCCACGGGGTTCATGAACGTCTCGATCGACAACGACCTCGCTGGGGATCGGGCGATCGGCTTCCTCACGGGCGTCGAGGCGGGCGCGACGATCGCGCGCGGGCTCTACGAGGACGCCTACACGCACAAGCGGATCTACCTGCTCGAGATGATGGGCAACCGGAGCGGCCGGCATGCGCTGCACTGCGGCGTGGCGGCGCGCGCGCACCTCATCGTGCTGCCGTTCTTCCAGTTCCCGGATGCCGTGCTGCGCGAGACCGCGGCGGCGCTGTCGCGGGCCGACTACGCGCTCGTCGTGGTGGCCGAGGGCTACGAGCGCGAGCGGCGGGCGCGGGAGATGCCTGGCGCGAGCGCGAGCGAGTTCTTGCGACGGCAGCTCGAGGCGGCGGGGCTCGCCGATTCGGCGCAGAAGCGCGTGATCGCCGAGCCGTTCAGCCGGTATTTGCGCGGCGTGCGGCCTGCGTTCCTCGAGATCTCGGCGGCCTACGTCAAGGCGTCGCTCCTCTTCGATGCGTTCGAGGAGGGCCGGACGGAGGTCATGCCCTTCGTGCTCGCGTCGAACGACGTCGGCGTGCGCCCGTTCCACCTCGTCGCGCGGGAAGACCGCGTGGAGCGAGCGTTCCTGCCGCTGCTCGCGCGGCTCCAGATCCCCGGCTTCTCCACGTGGATCCGGGACAATTTCACGAGCGAGAAGACCAGTCTCTGAGCAGAGGTAGCGTCGTGACAACGAAATGCATCATCCTCGATTTCGACGGCACGTTCACCGACGTCGAGCGAGAAGCCGCCCCGTTCGTGGACGTGTACCGGGATGCGGTCTTTGATCTCCTCGGTCGAGAGGACGTTGCTGTCTGGGAAGAACGCGCCGCCGAGATCGCGCGAAATCCCGGCCGTTACGGCTGGGTCCACGACGGGCGTATCGTCGCGCCCGCCGGGGCCGATCCGTACATCCGCTCGACCACCATCGCGCAGCTCCTCTTCGAGAAGCACGGCGTGCTGCGCGGCGAAGCGACCCGCGCGGCCGTGTTGACGGTCCTGTATCACCTCGCCTACGAGCACACGTTGACCGCGTTTCGGCCGCGCGCGAAGGAGGTCCTCGAGGCGCTCGCGGCGTCGGGTCTGCCGACGTTCGTCGTGACGAATGCGCGCACGGAGGCGGCGCTGAAGAAGCTCCGGACGCTCGCGCCCGAAGGGCTCTCGAAGATCGAGGTGCACGGCGACGCGCGCAAATACGTGGTGGCCGAGCCCGAGACCGAGGACGCGCGGTTCTCCACCGTGCCCGCGGAGATTCGCTTGCCGGGCCTCGAACGGCCCGTGTATCCGCGGCGCGGCCGTTACTGGGAGACGATCGCGCGTATCCTGCAAAAGACGCGGGTTGCGCCCGAGGAGGTGCTCGTCTGCGGCGACATCTACGAGCTCGACCTCGCGCTTCCGCTCGCGCTCGGCATGCAGGTGCACATGGTCACGGGCCCGCGCGCGCCCGCGGCGCACGAGGTCGCGCTGTTCGAATCGCTCGGCGCGCGCGCGAGCCACGGCGACGATCTCGGACAGATCCTCGCGCGGGTCGGGCTCTCCGGTTGACGCGCGGGCGAAGACCCAGATTGGGGACGCCGCGCCGGGGCGCTGCCCCGGGCCCCGCGGGGGCTATCCGCCCCTCGACCCGGACCAGGGCAAGCCCTGGACTCGGGTTGGAAGAACTGCGCGATGCGCAGTTCTTCCACGGGCCGGTGGCAAGACCAGGGACAACGTTGCCAGGCACGGCGGTCTTGGTTGGCAGGGCCTTCGCTGGTCTTGCCTCGACCTGTTCGATGAACTGCGCATCGCGCAGTTCATCGACCCCGGGTCCAGCGCTTGCGCTGGTCCGGGTCCAGGGGTGGATAGCCCCTGGTGGGGCCTGGGGCAACGCCCCAGCGCGGCGGCCGTGCTCGAGCGGACGCTCCTTCAGCCCTGCGCGGGCGCGTCTTCGGCCCGCTTTCGGCTCGAAACGAAGAGCCTTCGCGTTGCGATGGGCGTGAGCCTCGGGATCGACGGGTCCCGCTCGTGCGCGCGATTGAATACCTTCATCACGCGCTCCATCTGGGAGAGGCAAATGCCGTCTTGTAGGTCGAGATCGGCCTGCGTGATCGGACCCTTGGTTCGCGCGCCGGACGCGAGCTCGCCGGTGGATTTCACCTTCGCGGCCATGTCCTCGAACGCGATGATCTGCGCGGTGTCGAGCCCGCCGTCCTCGAGCTGCTTGGCCGCCTTCGACAGGGGGTTCTGCCGGATGTCCTTCGCGACCTTGAGGAGGGACGTGAGGGATTGGGCGAGCGTCGTGAAATCAGTGACGCGGCCGGTCGCTTTCGTGACGCGCTCGTCGAGCCCCGGTTCGAGGTGGGAAACACCGTCGAGCGCGGTGACGAGGCGATCGCGTTCTTCCATTCCATCTCGATAGGCCTGGTCGGCGACGGCAATGGCAGCGGCGCGGCTCGCCTCGCGAGCGTCCGTGGCTCCGTCGAATTGGGCCACCATGTCGGCGAGCTTCTTCCCTTCATGCACGAAGACCTTGAGGAGCGGCTCGGAGAACCCGAGGAGGTGCCGCTTTTGCGCGGGCGTGGCCTTGGGCCAGAACTCGCCGACGATGCCGCCGAAACGAACGAGGTCGGTGAGGATCTTCTCGCTGCGGATCTGCGAGCCCCGCTCCATCAAGTCGGCGTGGGGGATCTCGACAGCATAACGTTCCGTTTCATCCTGAGTAGGTGCGGACACCATCGCGAGGACGGAGGCCCAGGTGTAGGTGGGGGTGGATGTAGTCACGCTTGCCAAGGTAGCCGAGGGAGATCTCGAAGGAAAGGGGGAAGATTACGGAGAGGACGCGCGGGGGGGACGGGGGAGAGTGTTGCCGGTCACCGGAGACGGGATCTCGGTGGCTTGGGACGGGATCGCGGTGGTGGGTGACGGGATCGCGGTGGTGGGTGACGGGATCGCGGTGGAGAGGTGGGCTGGAGGCGCCGGGTTCAGGATGCCCGGGCGGTGGAGGGGGCGGGCGGGGCCGAGGGGCGTGGACGCGGTGGGGGAGTCGCGGGATGCGGCATGCGTCTCCCTTCGGGGATTGACACCAGCGAAGGAACCATGACTAACCTACGCAGCCATGCACATCCGCAAGATCCAGATTGAGAACATCCGATGTTTCGGGGCGGGCGAGCGGGGAGTGCATCTCGATCTGAGTCGTCCCGACGGATCGCTCGCTGGATGGACGGTGTTCGCTGGGCGCAATGGGACCGGCAAGACAACGCTCCTACAAGCGATAGCGCTCTGCCTGACGGGCCCTTCCGAGGCACGACAGCTCCTGCCGTCCTTCTCCACGTGGCTTCGAGGCGGCGCACGGGAAGGGAAAGTCGATATCGAGTTCGAATTCGATGACGCCTCTCTAGGGGAGATACTTCCCGGGAGCGGCGGGCGCTTCGAAGCGGCTCTTTTCTGGGAGCGCAATGGGGGGCGGGAGCCCGTACTGCAGTTTCGCGGACCGAGCATCGAGGAAGGCGTCACCGGGAAGGCGGAGCTTCTGGGTCCCTGGAAGTGGGACGCGGACCGCTGGTTCTGGTGTGGTTATGGTCCAGGCAGACGGCTTGGGGGCGCGAGCATCGTACCGGAACGCGGAGCTTCCCACAAAATAGGGCGTGTCGCTACCTTGTTCGATGAGGAAAAGTCCCTCGTCGAGGGGCTCGACTGGTTGAGGGAGTTGTACTCGGATCGGTTGGATCTGGCGGAGCGTGCGCGGAACGCAGACGCCAGTCGAAAATCAGAATTGGAGCGCCTCGCCGCCGAGCTTCGAGTGTTGCAAGAAAACGTCATCGGTTTGCTGAACGATGGCCTTTTGCGCGATGGCATGCGCGTCGTCGAGTTCAACCGAGAAGGTTTGTGGGTCGAGCAGGGCGGCGTGAGCCTGGCGCTACACCAGCTCAGCGGCGGCTCTCGTTCCGTCGTCGCCCTCGTGTTCGACATCCTGCGTCGCATGCATGAATGTTTCGGTGAGCTCCGCATCGAGCACGACAAGGAGCATAACGTCATCACCGTGCCTTATGAGGGCGTGATCCTGATCGACGAGATCGAGTCCCATCTTCACGTCTCCTGGCAGCAAAGCATTGGATTCTGGTTGAAGCGACATTTCCCGAACGTTCAGTTCCTGGTGACGACACATAGTCCGTTCGTGTGCCAGGCTGCCGATCCCAACGGCCTCGTGCGCCTCGCCGCCCCGGGCGAGAAGCGCTCCACGGAGATCATGCCGGAAGAGACGTATCTGCGGGTCGTCAACGGCGGCCCCGACGATGCCGTGCTCACGGACCTCTTCGGCCTCGAGACGGTGTACTCGGAGTCCGCAGAGGAGCTCCGCAGCCGCATCTCCAGGCTCGATGTCAAGCTGATCCGGGGAACTGCAACCGCGGAGGAGAAGGAAGAGCGTGACCACCTCGTCAAGATGTTACCGGGCGGCGGAAGCGCGATGGTCGAGCAAACGCTCCGAAAGCTGGAGGCGTTGGGGTGAGGAAACTCGACCGATTGCCGTTGAGCAAAGATGCCCAGTCGAGGCTGGAAAGCCGCACCAAGCAGATCCGCGAGGCCGCCTCGGACCACGAGGATGACGAACAGCGCTTTCTCGTACAGAAGAAAGAGGCCCAGCGTCTATGGGCACAGGAGAACACGGTCGCGTTTCTCGAAATTGAAATGGTGCTGAAGAGGATGGCTCCCGACGAGGGCCGCTGCATGTATTGCCAGTACAATGAAGGCAGCGCCATCGACCACTTCTGGCCGCTAGCGGTGTTCCCCGTTCGGGCATACGATTGGCATAATTATTTGTGGTCTTGCTCCGTATGCAATAGCAACTACAAGGGCGATCGCTTCCCTCGTGATCGGAACGGCTATCCTCTTCTCCTCGACCCGACGGTAGATGAGCCTCGCGACCACCTTTATCCGGCTCCCAGCACGGGGCAGGTCAGGCCTCGGACATGCAAAGGTGCCAAGAGTATCCGCACGTTGGGCCTCAATCGCGGGATGCTCTGCAAGGACCGGAAAGCTGCATGGGACACCGCACAGAAGGTGGTCGAGCTCTATGCGCGATATTGCGCCGAAGGAAATGGCGACGGAGCTGGAGCCTGCAAGTCGGATTTGCAGCGGCACCCGCTGTCGAGTGGATTGCGAGACCTTCTCGGCATCTTGAAGACACCTGGAGCGAAGCACTTCATCGGACCCCGGTGCCTCGCGGCCCTTCGAGACCATCCTGAAATCGAGCAATGGGTCCAGCCCGCAGGACAGGAGGCAGCGTCGCAGCCGACGCTCGCGGTGGACGCGCGTAACGCGACGCGGTAGCCTGCGCCGTGCCCGAGGATCGCCCCCCCGTACCCCGACAATCCCAAGCCCCCGCGCTGCTCGCGCTTCTCCTTTCCACCGCCGCCTGCGGCCGCGTCGGCTACCGCGCCCTCGAACCACGCCCGAACGCTGGCCTCTCCACACGCGCCGCCCGCATCTCGGCCCGTGTCGAGCGTATCCACGTCGGGTACTGGCAACAGAGCGCGAACACGCGCGTCGACGTGCACGTCGTCAACGAGGGGAAAACGCCCCTCCACGTCGAGCCCGAGAGAATCGATCTCGCCGTGCTCGGGAGGCCGTCCGCGCTCGTCGACGCCGCCGTCCAGGAGGGCGACAAGGACCTCGATCCCGGCGAAGGTGGCACCTATCGCCTCACGCTCCCGCGCGCGCCGATCGAATCTGGCGCCCCGTACGTCCTCCGCCTCCATCCTGCCGTCAACGCCCCTGCCGACGCGATCGAACCTTTGCCCCTCGTCAATCCGGCAAAGCCTCATCTCGGGTATGGCCCTCCGGCTGATTCCACGTGGGTCTTCGTCGCCCGCATCGGTGGCGGCGCCATTCGACGTGATGACGTCACGGCGGGGCTCGGTGGGATCGAGGTCTTCACCGGGCCCCAGTTTGGTCGATTCTCCTTTGGCCTCAGCGCGATGATCGGCGCGGGCTCGATCGGCGGTGAGGTGCGTTATCGTTTCGAGCCGGCGAAGGTGCTCGCGATCGTCCCGTTCGCCGGGTACGGGTATTATCCCATCGCGGGGATCGTTGGCCTGAATGTGGGTCACGGCGGCCGCGTCGGCGCTGAGCTCCAGTTCTCGCTCGGTAAGGCCACGCGCTTCGGCTGGGCCCGGAGCGGCGGACGCATGGGCCTCTTCGCCCATGCCGGGCCCGTCTACCTGCGTGTCGTCGATTCGGTGGGCATCGCTGCACAGGGTGGCCTCACCTTCGGTTTTTTCTAGCGTCCTTCCAATCGGAATCGCCCCGGACATCTGGTAGCATGGTCTGTCGGATTGCTTCGGAGGTCTCCTTCATGACGCGTGACAGGCTCTGGTTTCTTTTCCTCGCGGCCGCCGTTTCCTCCGCGGGCGCGATCGCCGCTTGCGGCGGCGGCGGCGATACGAGTGGCGGCGCGGCGGGCAGCGGCGCTTCGGGTCCGGACGCGGGTTCGTCGTCTGGCGGCGGCGGTTCGGGCGGTGACGGTGGCTTGTTCAATTTCCCGGACGGCGGCGAGCAGGCGCTCGTGATCGAGCCGCAGGATCCGATCCTCGACGTGACCGGCGCGCCCGGCTCGCTCCCCTTCAACGCGAAGCTCACCGACGGCTCGAACCCCGGCGCTGTCGATTGGTTCCTCGACGATGTCACCGTCGGAACGATTGGCACCGACGGTGTCTTCGCTTCCGGCGGCTTCGTCGCGGGCAAGGCCAAGGTCACTGCGAAGAGCGGGCAGCTCGAAGCGAGCACGACGATCACGGTGCGCGTGAAGATCGCCGACAATGCCGGCAATCTCTCGACCGACGATCAGACGAAGCTCGACACCGGCGGCAATGCCGATCCGGGCTTCCGGTGGCTCTATCCGTACGACAAGACGGTCTTTCCCCGTGGCCTCGCGGCCCCCACGCTTCAGCTCGCCGGCAATGCGGATGCCGTGCTCGTGAAGATCAACGTGGGCGATTTCGAGTACAAGGGTTACTTTGGCGCCTCGGCCCCGGCGCGCGTGGACCTGCCCGCGGCCGTTTGGAAGGGCGTCACGCAGAGCGCCGGCCCGAGCGACATGGTCTCCGTCACGGCCACGAAACTCGCCGGCGGCGCCGCGACCGGCCCCGTCACGCAATCGTGGCGCATCGCGCAGGGCAGCTTGAGCGGCATCGTTTATTACAACACGTACGTCTCGAAGCTCGCGAACGGCGGCGCGGTGATGCGCATCAAGCCGGGCTCGAATGCGGAGGTTCTTCTCGGCGGATGCAACGTCTGCCACTCCGTCAGCGCGAATGGAAACGTGCTCGCGGCAGGCGTCTCCTGGGGCGACGGCAACCCGCTCGACAGCGCGACCTACGATCTCTCGCAGGACGGCACCGCCTCGCAGCGCTACCTGGACACCGACGGCCGCAAGTTCTCCTTCGGCGGGCTCACGCCGGACGGGACGTACATGATCACGAACGGCATCCCGGCGAGCGGTTCGCCCGTCCGTGGTTTGGCCGGGGATTACCCGTCGCGGCTCCTCGACACGAAGACGGGCGCCGACGTGGGGGCGTCCTCGTTCACGAGCGCCGTGAAATACGCGCTGACGCCGACGTTCTCCCCGGACGGCAAGCACGTCGCATTCACCTGGTACGACGCCAGCCCCGGACGAACCCTGGCCATGATGGACGTCGACCTCGCGCAATCGCCGCCGGCGTTCTCGGCGATCAACGAGCTTCTCACCGTGCCCTCGGGCATCGTCGGCTGGCCGAGCTTCACGCCCGACGGCGGCGCGGTGCTCTACCACGCGGGCGATCGCTTCGACACCGCGGGTGGCGGCGCGACGCCTTCATACGCCGAGGTGCTCCTCGTCGAGACGGCCACGAAGGCGGTGAACAAGCTCGCGGCGCTGAACGGCTACGACGCGAATGGGCAGTTTTATCTGCCGTTCGGCGACGCCGAGGAAGCGCGTCTGAACTACGAGCCGACGATCCTGCCCGTCGCGGTCGGCGGGTATTACTGGGTCTTCTTCACGAGCCGGCGCGTCTACGGCAACACGATCGGCCCAGGCGGCACGGTGCCGGAAGGCGACAACAAGTGGGGCACGTACGTGAACGGCGCCGAGACCCCGAGCCCGCGCAAGAAGCTCTGGGTGGCCGCGATCGACATCGATTACCAAGGCAAACCCGATCCGAGCCACCCCGCATTCTACCTGCCCGGTCAGGAGCTCGAAGCGGGCAACATGCGCGCATTCGCCGCGCTCGAGCCCTGCAAGGATCTCAACCAGCCTTGCGAATCCGCCGCCTCGTGCTGCAACGGCAACGTCTGCCGTCCGGCCGACGTGAACGGAGACGGAACGAAGGAGCTCGTCTGCGTGCCGCCGCCCGTGAACGAATGCGCGCAGGAGGGCGAGTCCTGCGAGACCGCGGCAAACTGCTGCACGCCCGGCTCCTTGTGCATCAACAATCGCTGCGCGGCCCCCACGCCGAAGTGAGGTCGAGGCGCACGCCTCCGGCCTGATCCACCACGGAACCAGGGCGGCTCCCGGCGCACCGGGGCGCCGCCCGTCACGTCACCCAGCATATTTCACGGGCAGCCGTGAGGGGTCACGGGTTCTCTGGACGCCCGTCCGTTTCAGCGGATGATGCGTCGGAAGAAACCGACGCGTCTTTCCTGGCATGCAAGATGCTCATCGGTTTTTTGCATGTCGTCCCTGAGAAGACGCTTGGTGTCGTGTGGCGCCTTCGCTCTGGGAGTGGCGCTCGGGCTGCCCGGGAGCGCTGCTGCGGTGGAACCGAAACCTCCGGTGGAGATCTCCGGCTCCCCCGGCAATGGGGTGACGGTCAAGGTCGGGGACGTGTTCTCGTTTAATGCCCGGAGCCGGATCCAGCTTCGCTACCAGATCAACGTGCCTCCTGCGGATGATCAGGGCGAGCGGGATTTCCAGCAGATCGTCAACATCGGGACGGCGCGCCTCTGGTTCTCTGGCCACGTCTATCGGCCTGAGCTGACATACATGATTCAGCTCGCCATTGCTGGACGTGACTATCGTGACGGCGCGACGTCACCGATCTTCGACGCCTATGTCGACTGGAAGATCCACCGCGATTTTAATGTGCGAGCCGGGCAGTTTTTCGTTCCGTTCGATCGATTGCGGACGGTTCGCGAGTTCGCGCTGCAGATGGCCGACCGGCCGGTGCCCGTCGCCGAGTTGACGCTCGACCGCGATGCGGGCATCACGTTTTATTCGGAGAATTTTCTGGGGAAAGAATCGCCGGTCGCGTGGCGGCTCAGCGCTTTTGGCGGAGGTGGGACGAACCTCACCACGTCGCGAGAGCCCGGTGTGCTCCTCGTGGGGCGGCTCGAGCTTCGTCCGCTCGGCAAGATCGACGATGATTCCGAGGGCGATCTCGACCGCAGGAAGAAGCCGGGCCTGGCGCTCGGCGGCGCGTTTGCGGCGAACTACAATACGAACCGGTTGCGGAGCACGACGGGCGCGACGTTCCTCGGGGGAACGACGGATTATCTGCACGCTGCCGCCGATCTCGTGTTCAAGTGGCGCGGGTTCGCGCTCCAGGGCGAATATTTGTGGAAACGCGCGGACGTCGATCGGATCGAGTCCACGGACGAGGACGGCAATCCGCGCACCGAGTATACGCGTTCGGGCCAGGGCACCGTGTTTCAGGCCTCGTACGTGTTCGATCCGCCGATCGAGATCGTGGCGCGGTTCTCACGATTGTACGCGTTCGGAGGGACGGACCCGAAGCTCGTCTCCGAGGTCGAGAGCCGCGGACAGGAGATCGGCGTCGGGCTCAACTATTACTTCAACAAGCACAAGATGAAGCTGCAAGCCGACTGGATCGCCCGGATGCCGCACGATTTCGATTTCGAGAGGGCGAACCACGCGGCCCACCTCCTGCTCGACGCGACGTTTTGAGGGATGCTGCGCCTAGCGCTGCATCGAGGGGGGGCCAGCGGAAGGCTCGCGGAAATGCGACCACTCGATGCCGAGCTTGCGCATGCGCGCGCGCAGCGTGTGCGGGTTGATGCCGAGCAGGCGCGCCGCGCCGAACGGGCCCTCGATGCGGCCGCCGCGCGCGGCGAGGGCGCGGCGAATGTGCGCGGCCGTTGCCTCGTCGAGGGTGACGATTTCCTCTGCGTCGCGGACAGGTGTCGAGGGGCGCGAGGGCGGTTTTACGGTCGGGCCCCCGAGCGCGGCCGCGAGTTCGAGTCGCTTGCCATTGCCGAGGATCGCGCCGCGTTCGATCACGGCCGCGAGCTCGCGCACGTTGCCCGGCCACGTGTATCGACGGAGCAGCTCGATGTCGTCGGGTGTCGGCGTGAGCCCGGGTCCGCCGAGGCGTTTGCCCGCGCGCTCGGCGAAATGCGCGGCGAGGGCCGGGAGGTCTTCCATGCGGTCGCGCAGCGCGGGCAATCGAATGGGGAAGACGCTCAGGCGATACCAGAGGTCCTCGCGGAACGTCCCTTCGGCCACCATGCTTTCGAGGTGCCTGTGCGTGGCCGCGACGATTCGCACATCCACGTGGATCGTCTCGTGGCCGCCGACCCGCTCGATCGTGCTCTCCTGGAGCACACGGAGCAGGCGCACCTGCGCCGCGCGTGGCAGTTCGCCGACTTCGTCCAGAAAAAGCGTGCCGCCGTCCGCGCGCTCGAACCAGCCTTTGCGTGTGCCCACCGCGCCGGTGAATGCCCCACGCTCGTGGCCGAAGAGCTCGGAATCGATGAGCTCGGAGGGAATGGCGCCGCAATTGACGCGTACCACGGGCCCATGCGCGCGTCGCGAGCGCGCGTGGATCGCCCGCGCGATGACCTCTTTGCCGGAGCCGGTCTCGCCCAGCACGAGCACCGGCGCGTCCGTGGGCGCCACCTGAAGGACGCGCTCCATCACCGGTTTGAGCCCGGAGGATTCTCCGATCACGAACTCGCTCATGTCCATGGTTTCCCTCGGGAGGTTCAGATCTCGTAATCGGGCACGAAGACGCGCACCCTGCGTGGGGCGACATGGACGGTGTCGCCCGAGCGCAGCCCGAGCGCGGCGAACCGCTCGGGCGTGAGCTCCACGTTGATCAATTGATTCGAGTCGAGCGCGCGGAGCTCCACCTTGGTCCGGGATCCGGTCGGATTCACGTGCAGGACCTTCGCCGCGAGGCTGCCTGCATCGGTGGGATGACGCTCGACTTCGAGCTCGTGCGGCCGCACGTAGACGGCGGCGTCGCGCGCCTCGGGATGTTGGTAATCGGGGTACGCCACCGTGAGGCCCGAGACGACGGCCTGGCCGCGCTCGACGCGGCCGTGGAACACGTTCACGTTGCCGAGGAAGTCCATGACGAACGCATTCGCGGGGCGCTCGAATACGTCGGCCGGCGTGCCGACCTGCTCGATGCGGCCTTCGTTCATGATCACCACGTGATCGGCGACCTCGAAGGCCTCTTCCTGGTCGTGCGTGACGAAGACGCTCGTGACCTGGATCTCCTCGTGGAGCTTGCGCAACCATTGCCGGAGCTCCGTGCGCACCTTCGCGTCGAGCGCGCCGAACGGCTCGTCGAGCAAAAGGACGTTCGGCCGCGCCGCGAGCGCGCGGGCGAGCGCGACGCGCTGCCGTTGCCCGCCCGAGAGCTGCGCCGGATAGCGTGAGCCCAGGCCTTCGAGGCGAATCAACTTGAGGAGCTCGTCGACCCGGGTTTGTCGTTCCTGCTTGGGCACCCCGCGCACGCGCAGGCCGTAGCCGATGTTCTCGGCGATCGTCATGTGCCGGAACAGAGCATAATGCTGGAAGACGAAGCCTACTTTTCGATCGCGGGCCTCGTAATCGGTGATGTTCTCGTTGTGGTAGAGGACCGTGCCCCGGTCGGCGACCTCGAGGCCCGCGATGATTCGTAACAGCGTGGTTTTTCCCGAGCCGGACGGGCCGAGCAGGGCGAGGAGCGAGCCGCTCGGGACGTCGAGGCTGACGTCGTCGAGGGCCCGGAAGCTGCCGAAGTTTTTGGATACGCCCTGGATGCGGATGCTCATGGATGCGCTCCCGTGCGGCGGCCCTCGTCGGATTGCGGGATGCGATCTTCGAGCTTGCGCTTGACGACGAGCGTCAAGATGGCGAGCAGCGTCAGCACGGACGCGACCGCGAACGATCCCGGCATGTTGTACTCCTGGAACAGCTTTTCGATCCGGAGCGGCATGGTGTCGGTCTCGCCGGCGATGTGCCCGGAGACCACGTACACCGCGCCAAACTCGCCCATGGCGCGGGCGTTGCACAGAATGATGCCGTACACGAGCCCCCATTTCACGTTCGGCACCGTGACGTGCCAGAACATCTGCCAGCCGCTCGCCCCGAGGCTCAGCGCCGCGAGCTCCTCGTCCGCGCCAATGGCGTTCATGACGGGGATGAGCTCGCGCGCCACGAAAGGAAAGGTCACGAATGCGGTGGCCAGGACGAGCCCCGGCGTGGCGAAGATGATCTTGAGGCTCTTGTTCGAGGGCCACACCTCGAAGGCCTGCTGCCCGAGGACGAGGAGCACGAAGACCGTCGCACCCGCGAGGGCCAGGGCGAAGGGAGGCGTTTTCCAGAGGCCACGCCGCGCGCGCGGGTGGCTCGGCCGAAAGACGAAATAGGCGACGGCGAGGAGGAGGACGAGGAGGGCCGCGACGAGGTACGGCATGATCGCATGGCCGTCGCGGCGGAGGAAGGCACCGAAATAGCCTTGCAGGCCGAAGATCAGCACGAACATCAGGCCGGCGACCACGGGGGAGACCGAAAAGGGCAGGTCGATGAGGGCCGTCAGCAACGTGCGTCCCGGGAAGGAAAACCGCGCGATTGCCCAGGCCGCCGCGACGCCGAAGACCACGTTCGCCGTGACCGCGATGGGGACGACGGTGAGCGTCAGGCCAATCGCGTGGCGCGTGTCCGGATCGTCGACGAGGTTTTTCCAGTAGACACCCGCGCCCTCGGCCAGGGCCCCGGCGAATACATGGGCCACGGGAATCACGATGAGCACGCCGACGACGGCGACGGCGAGTCCGGTGAGGCTCCATCGCAGCCACGCGGGATCCTGCTGCGCCCGCCGGATCTTCGCCGCTGTGGCCTTCGTTCGAGGCGCGTTGCGGACCTCCGCCGTCTCAACGGTCATGGCGCCGGCTCCAGCTTTCGAGGAAGTTGATCACGAGCAGCATCGAGAACGAAATGACGAGGAGCACGACCGCGATGGCCGTCGCCTCGCCATACGCGAACTCCTCCAGGCGCGCGACGATCAAGATCGGTGCGATCTCCGTCTTGAAGGGCATGTTCCCCGAGATGAAGACGACCGAGCCGTATTCGCCGATGGAGCGGGCGAATGCGAGGGCAAACCCCGTGATCAACGCCGGATAAAGCGTCGGAAGGATGACGAACGCGAACGTTTGCCAACGCGTCGCGCCCAGCGAAGAAGAGGCTTCCTCGGCCTCCGGATCGATGTCTTCGAGAACCGGCTGTACGGTCCGCACCACGAAGGGCAGGCCGACGAAGACCAGGACGAGCACGATCCCGAGCCGCGTATACGCCCCGCGGATTCCGAGGGGGACGAGGTATCGACCGAGCCAGCCACTTTCCACGTACAGGCTCGCATAGACGAGCCCGCCCACCGCGGTCGGCAACGCCAGCGGCAGGTCGACGAGCGCGTCGATGATACGTTTGCCCGGGAACGTGTAGCGCGTGAGGACCCAGGCGATGAGGCCGCCGAGAACAACGTTCACGAGCGCGGCGACGAACGAGGTCCCGAAGGTCAGGAGATAGGCGGCGCGCGCGCGCTCGGTCCACACCGCGCCCAGGAAATCGTGCAGCGAGAGCGACCCGGCCTTGACGAAGACGGCCGTGATCGGCAGGAGCACGAGCAGGCCGAGGTAAAAGACCGTATACGCCAGGGTCAGGGAAAACCCCGGGAGCACTCTGCGGTTCACGCTCGCCATCCGCGGCTACTTCTTCGGGCTGTAGATGGTGTCGAAGACGCCGCCCTCGCCGATGAACTGCTTGTGCGCGTCGGGGAAGTCTTTCGCGATCTCGGTGATGGCGAAGAGCCGGAGCTCCGGAAAGATCTCCGCGTGTTTCTTCAGGATGGCCTCGTTCGTCGGCCGGTAGAAATGCTTTGCTGCGATCTCCTGACCCTCGTCCGTGTACGCGAATTTGAGATAGGCCTCGGCGGCTTTGCGGGTGTTCTTGCGGTCGACGTTGCCGTCGACGATGGCCACGTGGGGCTCGGCGCGGATGCTGATGGGCGGATACACGAGCTCGAGCTCGCCCTTGGCTTCGCGTACTTCGAGGTGGGCCTCGTTTTCCCACGCGAGGTGGACGTCGCCGATCTTCTTCTGGACGAACGTGGTCGTCGCGCCGCGCGCGCCCGAATCGAGGACCGGGACCTGCTTGTAGAGCTCTGTGACGTATTTGATCGCGTCGTCGCGGGAGCCGCCGCGCAGGACCACGGAGCCCCACGCGCTGAAGAAGGAGAGGTAGCCGTTGCCCGAGGTTTTCGGGTTCGGCGTGATCACCTCGACGCCGGGCTTGATGAGGTCCGGCCAATCCTTGATTCCCTTCGGATTGCCCTTGCGCACCACGAAGACGACCGTGGATGTATACGGCAAGGAGCGCGAGGGGAACTCGTCGACCCAGTTCGGCTGGATGAGCCCCTTGTTGCGGATCGCGTCGGTATCGAGGAAGGAGGCGAGGGTGACGACGTCCGCTTCGAGCCCGTCGATGACGGCGCGCGCCTGCGTGCTGGATCCGCCGTGCGATTGCTTGATGGTGACCTTCGTGCCCGATTCTTTCTCGTAGGCGGCGATGAACTTCTCGTTCAGATCCCGCCAGAGCTCCCGGGTCGGGTCGTACGAGACGTTCAGGAGCTCGACCTCCTTGGCCGCGCCCCCAGGCTGTGACTTGCCGCAGGCCAAGAGCCCGAGCGCGCCCACGATCAAGGCGGTGATCGCCGCACGTCGGCCCGCCTTCCCACCAGTCGGAATGTGCGCCACGATGACGAGGGTATGTCCGCTATAACGGACGTGTCCAGTGAAATTTGCATGCTGTCCGTCATGGCGGATGATATTGTGTGGTGTGGGACACTGCGCAAGCGACGGCGTCGATTGACGTGGGGTCGTAGTCCGGGTATTCGGGGGGAATGCCGACGCGCACCGAAAAGCTCGCCGCCTCGCTGGTCGTCCTCTTGCTGCTCGCCGGTTGCGGGGGCGGGGAAGGAGGCGCGGGCGGCAGCGGCGGCGCAGGCGGAAGCGGAGGCGCAGGCGGAAGCGGCGGCGCGGGCGGAAGCGGCGGCGCGGGCGGAAGCGGCGGCGCGGGCGGAAGCGGCGGCGCGGGCGGTAGCTCCGTGAGCCCCGAGCCGCCCGCGGAGCTCGAGCATTACGTGACGGGCAACGACGCGGACGCCGACGTGATCCCCGCGGGGCCGGGCCTCGTCTTGATGGGCGGCTCGACGGACGTGGACGCCGCGTTCACCTGGTGGAAGCCACGTATCGCGGGCGGCGACATCGTCGTGATCCGCACCTCGGGCGCCGACGGGTACAACGAGTATCTGCAGGCACTCTCCGCCTCGGATTCGGTCGAGACGATGCTCGTCACGAGCAAGGAGCTCGCGAACAGCGAGTACGTGAAATGGCGCGTCGAGCACGCCGAGGGCGTTTTCATGGCCGGCGGCGATCAGGCCGATTACGTGAACTTCTGGCGAGGCACGGCCCTCGCCTCGGCGATCACCTCGGTCTGGCAGCGCGGCGGCGTAATTGGTGGTACGAGCGCAGGCTGCGCGGTGCTCGGCGAATTCGCCTTCGCGGCCTACGAGGGCACCGTGTACTCGGACGAGGCCCTGCTCGATCCGTACAACGTCTACATGACGATCGAACGTGATTTCTTCGCGTTCCCGCCGCTCGCCGGGTTCATCACGGACACCCATTTCGTGCCTCGCGATCGCATGGGCCGCCTCGTCGGCTTCCTCGGGCGGATCCTCGCGGACGGCTGGGCCCCGAAAGCCAAGGGAATCGGCGTCGACGAAGAGACCGCCGTCGTGATCGATGCCCAGGGCAAGGGAGAAGTGATAGGGGAGGGGAAAGCGTATCTCGTGGTGGCGAACGACAAACCCACGACCTGCGAGGCCGGAAAGCCGCTCGTGTATTCGGGGTTGTCGTACCACCGGCTCGCGGCCGGCGATACCTTGGAATTCCCGTCGGGCGAAACGAGCGTGCCCGCCGAGCCCCTCAGCGCCGCGAACGGCGTGACGAGTCCGGCAAACCCGTACTGATTCGAATCAGGGCAGCGCCTTGAACTGCGTGATCATCTTCGCCCAGACCGCGGGCGTCACGCCGACCTCGAGGTGGCCGTAAGGCACGCCTTCCTGCTTCGACTTGGCCGTCTTGTTCGTGCTGGTCCAGCCCTGCGTGAGCTGATCCCGCGCCGCGACGCTCACGTCGAAGAGCACGCCGTCGCCCTTGGGATCACAGGTCGGGCAGGCCATGCCGTCGATCTCGAAGACCTGCCCGCTCGTGCCGCCCGAGGTGCCGTGCAGCACGTACAGGTAATCGAGGCTCGTGCTCAGGCCCCGCGCCCGGAGCCTTTCGATGAGATTGCCGCCCATCTCCATGACGGCCTTGATGCCGATGCCGTCCATCAGCTTGTACTGCGCATAGCCGAGCGAATACGACTCCGCCGTGAGGCTGTCGTAATAGAGGTGCTTGGCGCGGCAGGCGGACGCGGGATCGTACGCGGTGGCGCGGCAGGTCGTGTGCCCTGCGTCATCCATGATCCAGCCGGCGCCGCCGAAGACGTTCGCCGGGTTGTAGTTCGTCTTGATGGCGATCCAGTCGCGCCACTTCGTCTCGTCCGTGTCGAGCGTGGACCAGTCGTAGCTCACCGGATCGTCCTGCCGGTTCGGCAGCGGGTAATACGGGCGCAGATCGTAGGCGACCTGCATCTGGCCGAGGTACGCCGAGACGAGCTTGCCCTTGTCGTCGACCGAGCCCCACAGCGCCAGGTTGTACTTGTCGAACGTGTAGCCCGTGGCCGAGGCGCCTTGCTCGGTGTTCAGCGTCTTCAGCGACTTCGGAGCGAGGGGGAGGCCGGTCGAATCGAGGCCCGTGATGTTCGACGTGTAAATGCGGCGCCAGTAATCGAGCCACGTGCCGCCGCGGTTCTCGCAGACCGAGTACGCATACGGGTTCGGGAAGATGTCGTTCGGCGAGTCCGCATACCCCCACGTCACGCATTGCACGGCGGACATGTAGCTCCACGTCACGGGCCCCTGGCCGAGCGGCGCGTTCTCTGCCGTGCTGTAGATGAGCAGCGGGTTGAACGGGTGGCGGAAGTTCAGGTCGATACCGAGGTGCGGGCCGGAGAGCGCGACGTACGTGCGCACGTCCTTGCGGAAGTTCGGCACGCCCTTCGACTGGAGCGCGGCGAGCTGCTCGAAATACTTCGGGCCCCAGTCGGTCCAGAGCGCGGGGCTCTGCATGTAGAGGTCCGCCGCGACGACGCCCTTGCTCCAGGCGACGAGGTTGACCTTCGGCTGGCCCGTGAGCGAGCGGATGCGCGAGAGCGCGTTCGCGATGTGAATGGCCTGGTTGAAGTTGTCGCCGTGGAAGTTGCCGAACGTCGTGGCGTACGTGCAGAACCCTTCCGCCTCGAGCGCGTGCACGAAGCCCGTCGCCTGTGTCATGCCGGGGTAGAGCTTGCCCGTGCCGTCGTTGCCGCTCGGCCGGAGCCAGACGTTTGCGTTCTGCATGGCGCCGTGCACGAGGAGTACGGGGCTCTTCGTCTTGTCACACTGATCGAGCGCCGTCTTCGGGCCGTGATGCAGGAGGACGAAGCGGGCCTCGGGGCGCGTGGGGCCCTTGTCCGGACAAGCGGCGGCCGAGGTCGAGCCGACGGTGCCGGCGCAGGCGTTGTTGTAAAAGAGGTTGAACCCGTCGACGAGCTGCTGGTTCAAGGCGCCGAAGTAGGTGCGCAGCGGATAGGTGGAGTCCTCGAACGTGTCCTGCCACCGCCCCTTCGCCGTGCGCAGGTTGTAGCCCTCGGTGCGGAACTTTTGCCGACCTTGGAGGAGCTCGATCTTGCCCCAGGACCAGCTCGGGGGCGTGATGGATCCGACAACCCCGTAGCTCTGCGAGAACGTCGTGGTCGCGGGGGGATCGAAATAGGCCTCGTAATCGGAGATGAACGTGATGGCGGAGGAGACGTCGCCGATCTCGTCGTCCTCGTCCTGCGCGAGGTCAGAGTCGGACGACGCCACGCAGCCCATGGCGGAGAGTGCCGCGACGAGGGCCGTGAGCGCAAACGAACGACGGGGAAGCGAAGATTGCAGCATGGAAACCTCCTGGGCAGCGCCCGCCAGGGAACCCGGGTTGTGCAACCGCAGCAACCACGGGTCGTCCATGCCTATCGGTGTTGCGAGGGGTTTTCAAGCATCGTTCGAACCGGAAGGTCCGTTTGATGCTGCGCCTGCGAAGAAGTGTCGGTAGGGAAGCAATTGCCGCACTGCAAAACGACGCCCAGTGTGCGTGCTGCGATGCAGCATGGAGCGGCGCGTCGTCAGCCGCGGATCTTCTTCGCCATTTCGGCGACGCGCTTGCCGAGGTACTTCGCGTGCGCGATGTCGTGCTCGGTGGGCGCGCCGTTCGCCGTGACGGAGGGGCCGTAGGGGTTGCCGCCGGACGCGAACACGAGCGGATCGGTGTAGCCGGGCGTCACGATGACGCCGCCCCAGTGGTAGAACGTGTTGTAAAGCGCGAGCAGCGTCGACTCCTGCCCGCCGTTCACGTTCTGCGCCGAGGTGAAGCCCGCATACACCTTGTTCGCGAGTTTGCCCTGGAACCAGAGCCCGCCCGCCGTGTCGATGAACGACTTCACCTGCGCCGACACGTTGCCGAAGCGCGTGGGCGTGCCGATGACGACGGCGTCGGCCCAGTCGAGGTCCTCGAGCGAGGCCTTCGGCTCGTTCTTCGTCTTGTCGACGAACGCGCGCCACGCGGGGTTTCGGTCGATGGCCGCGTCCGGCGCGGTCTCGGCGACGAGACGGAGGCGCACCTCGGCCCCCGCCGCGCTCGCGCCCTCGCCCACGGCGTTCGCCATGGCGTGGTTGGTCCCCGTCGACGAATAATAGATGATCGCTACGTTCGGCATGGTGGCTATCTACTCCGTCCAGTCGGATAGTCGGATGGTCGGGGGTTCGGGGGCGTAGCTCGGCTTGTCCGAGCTACGCCCCCGACCATGGAAAGGCGCGTACGGTATCACGCAAGGTCGAAGAGGAGCACCTCTCCTTTTCCGAGACCGGTGAAGACGAGCTCCTTCTCCCCGCTCACGGCCGCGCCGTCGCCCGCGCGGAGCACGGTTCCGCCGAGCTGCACTTCACCCTTCGCGACGTGCACGTAGGCGTGCCTGCCGTCCGCGAGCGTGTGGCGCGCCTCTTCGCCCTCGGAGAAAAGACCGGCATAAACGCTCGCGTCCTGATGAATCGTGACGCTGCCGTCGCGGCCGTCGCGGGAGGCGATGAGGCGGAGCCGGCCCTGTTTGTCCGCGTCCGAAAAGTTCTTCTGCTCGTAGCTCGGCGCGATCCCGCGCGCCTCGGGCACGATCCAGATCTGCAAGAAATGGACGCGGTCCTTGCGCGAGCCGTTGAACTCGCTGTGCGTGACGCCCGTGCCGGCGCTCATGCGCTGCACGTCGCCCGGCCGGATGACCGAGCCGGTGCCCATCGAGTCCTTGTGCTCGAGCGCGCCGTCGAGCACGTACGAGAGGATCTCCATGTCGCGATGCGGGTGCGTGCCGAAGCCCTGCGCCGGCGAAACGCGGTCCTCGTTGATGACGCGGAGCGACCGGAAGCCCATGTGGGCCGGATCGTAATAGTTGGCGAACGAGAACGTGTGGTACGAGTCGAGCCAGCCGTGGTTTGCGTGTCCGCGGTCTTCCGAGCGTCGCAGCGTGATCATGGTGGTCTCCTTCGGTCCCCGGCTTCGTGCGGGGCGCTGTCCGTTCGCCCATCGAGCTTTGCACGACCCGGGCCAAGCCGGGGCAGGCGCTTTTTCCGCGGGAAACGCGAGGCTCGTTCCTCCGGGGCTCTCAAAATGATAGACTCGCGGCTCTCAAGATGAAAACCACGGGCATGCGGGCCGCCGATCTGCGGCTCTCCGATCTGTTCTCGTTCAGCCCGAAGGGCGGCGTCATGCGCTTCGCGGGCGAGCGCGTGCTCCTCTTCGACGCCGTGGCGCTCGGGCTCTTGCGCAAGCAGCTCATCGAGAGCTTCGGCTACCACGCGGCGCGCGCAGTGCTGACGCGTTTCGGCTACGGCCACGGCTGGCGGACGGCGGAGGCGCTGCGCGAGGAGATCCCCTGGGCCGACGAGCGTGAATGGCGCATCGCGGGCGGGCGGCTCCACCGGCTCTGGGGGCTCGTGACGTTCGAGCCGGTCGAGCCCGCGGGGCGCGAAGGGCCCGAGCCTTTCGCCGACGCGATATGGCACGATTCGTACGAGGCCGAGCAACATCTCTTGCACCTCGGGCAAGCGACGGAGCCGGTGTGCTGGACGCTCGCGGGATTCGCGAGTGGATACCTGAGCCGCGTGAATGGTCGGCCCATTTTCGCCCTGGAGGAGTCGTGCCGCGGGAAAGGTGACGCCGTCTGCCGGATGATCGGGCGGAGCCGCGAGGAATGGGGCGACGCGATCGAGCCGCACCTGCCGTTTTACGAGACGGACTGCCTCGACGCGTCGCTTCGGCACGTGCAGCGAGCTTTGCGGCGGGCCGAGACGCGGCTCTTGCGCGCCGAGCGGTTGCTCGCGGCGGGCGACGACGAGGCGGAGGTGCCGGGGATCGTTGCGCGGAGCGAGGCCATGCGAGGCGTGGTTGCGATGGCCCGGCGGGTCGCCCGGACGAACGCGACGGTGCTCTTGCTGGGCGAGAGCGGCGTGGGCAAGGAGCGGATCGCGCGGCTCGTGCACGACGCGTCGCCGCGCGTGGGCGGGCCGATGGTGGCGATCAACTGCGCCGCGGTGCCGGAGAGCCTGCTCGAGAGCGAGCTCTTCGGGCACGCGAAAGGCGCATTCAGCGGAGCCGTGACGGAGCGGGCGGGGCTTTTCGAGGCGGCGCGGGGCGGGACGTTGTTCCTCGATGAGGTGGGCGAGATCCCGCTCGCGATGCAGGCGAAATTGCTGCGGGTGCTGGAGGAGCGCGAGGTGCGGCGGGTGGGCGAGAACCGGACGCGACCCATCGACGTGCGGATCGTGGCGGCGACGCACCGGGATCTCGCGGCGGCCGTGGCGCAGGGGCGTTTTCGGCAGGATCTTTATTTTCGGCTGCGGGTCGTGGAGATCGCGATTCCGCCGCTCCGGGAGAGGCCGGACGACATCCTGCCGATCGCGCGGCGGCAGCTCTCGGAGGCGGCGGCGCGGGAAGGGGAGGCGCCGAAGGAGATCGGCAAAGCGGCGTGCCGCGCGCTGTTCGAGCACGCCTGGCCGGGCAACGTGCGCGAGCTCGTCAATGCAATGGAACGGGCGCGGATCCTGTCGGAGGGGCCGACGATCGAAGTGGTCGATCTGCCGCCGGAGATCGGAGGCACGGCGGCTGTGAGCCCGAGCGGAAAAGATTTTTCGCCGCGCCCGCTGGCCGAGGTCGAGCGGGAGCACATTCTCGCGACGCTCGCGGCCGAGGGAGGCAACCGCAAGGAGGCCGCGGCGAAGCTCGGGATTGGCGTGGCGACCCTGTATCGAAAGCTCAAAGAATACGCCGAGGGCTAGGCGTCACTGGCAAGCGCCGCCCAGGAGATCCGCGCCGAGGCATTGCCCGCTCTCGCAATCGGCGTTCGCGTAGCAGTCGACGCCCGGCCCGCCGAGCTTGCAGATGTTCGCCTCGCACGTACCGCCGAGGCAATCGGCGTGCGTCTGGCACGCCTTGTCGTGCCGGCACGGATGACAGACGTCGCCGCCGCAATCGACGTCCGTTTCGTCGCCGTTCTGGATGCAATCGCCGCAGCTCGGGCCCGCTTCGCCCTCCTCGCCGCACGTGACGCGTCCGTCCGCCGGCGCGCAGAGCTGCCGCACCGAGCAGAAATGGCTCACGCAATCCGACTCGACCCCGCACGCAGCGCCGTCCTGGCACGCCGGACACGAGGTGCCGCCGCAATCGACGTCGCTCTCGTCTCCGTCCTGCACGCCATTGCTGCACGGCGCGGCGCCGCCTTCGCCGCCTTCGCCGCCTTCGCCCCCTTCGCCGCCCCCCGCGGCGTCGCTCTCTTCCTTCGCCCCGGCCCCGTTGTTCCCGCTGCCATCCGCGTTCGCCGGGTCCTTCCATGCCTCGATGCCGAGGAGGTCGGCGCAGCCGGTCACGGACAGAAGCAAACCCAATCCCGCTGCTGTGAAGAAAATGGAACGCATGTTCAGTATTCTACCGAGCGGAGGCAACGCGCCGCAAGGTAACTCGCAGCGGTCGGATCAGAATTTTCCGATGAGAAGCGCCCCGCCCCCGGTTCGATCGGCCCAGGGCGCCACTTCGTACTGGAAACCCGTTCGCGATGCGGGTTTGGGTGCCTCGGCGCGCTCGGGGAGCAAGGCGAGCACGAGCGCCGTCACCGCGCCCGCCGCGCCGATGCCAAAGGCGACGTTCGCCACCGTGGCAGACCGGAGCGCGTCCTCGCGGAGCTCGCGCCCGCGCTCGCAGGAGGCCGCCGTCGTGCAGGACTCCTGGATCGAGATCGACGCGGCATTCCGGCTCCCAGCCGAGAGCGCGAAGGCCGCCGCGACCGAAAATCCCGTGAGCCCCACCCCGCCCGCCACGATCGCAAAGACCTTGCGCGGGCCAAGTCCCTTGGAGGTCGAAAGGTTTGAGGTCCCAGGATCCAGTCGCGCCGGATCTTTCTTCGGTGTGTCGACGGGCGCGGGGCGATTGCCGTCGGGGACCTCGACCTCGGCGATCTTGCGCGGCTCGGCCGTGACCGTGGCCCGGAACTCGGGCCGGCCCGGAAGGCGCGCGACGATCTCGTACGTGCCGGGATCGATGGGCTGGGCGACCCCGAGCTCGTCCGGCGAGAGGCGCACGCCGTTGCGGAAGACCGCGATCCCTTCAGCGCCCTTCGGCAGCCGCACGAGCAGGCGCGGCAGCTCCGGTTCGAGCGCGCTCGCGCGCTGCCGGGCAAACGCGCCGCGCTCGTCGTTCACGGCCTCCGCGCGCCGGGCCGTCTCGCCGTACTCGCGCCAAGCGGTCGCGGTGCGGCCCTCCTGCTCGTGGCAGGCCGCGAGCAGCCCGAGCGTGCCGATGGCCGGATCGAGCGCGTCGCTCTGGGCGAGTTTCGTGCAAGCCTCGACGAACGCGCCCTGTTCGAGCAGGCGCTTGCCGTCCTGGAAAAGGGTCTCGGCGAGCGTCGCAGCCGCGGTGGGATCCGCGGGCGACGTGAGCAGGGGCTCTTCGTCCGCGCGGGCCGCGGCGGGCACGAGGGCGAGAAGCGACGCAGCGACGAGGACGAACCTATTTGCGCTTGCCACCAAAAATCCCCACGGTTTGCTTGATTGTTTGCGTTTGTTTCGAGGTCTTCGTCGTCGTGGGCGACGTCTTCGTGGACTTCGCCGTGCTCGTGGTCGTCGTCGTGGGCGACGCCGCGGAGGCGAGCGGCTCCGCGGCCGTCGGAGGCGGCGCGGGCGGCGTCGTCGGCTCGGGCGCGCGCGCAGCGGGCGTGGCCTCGGGCGGCGTCGTCGCGGCTGCGGGCGGCGCTGCCTGTTGCGTGATGACGACGAGCGAGACGACGAGGGCGGTGGCGACGAGGCCCGAGGCCGCGAACAACGCCGCGCGTTTTTTCCGGCCCCGGACGTTGCTACCGAAGTCGACAGAGCTCGTGAGGCCCGCGTGCGTATGGGCGAGCGCGCGCGGGAGCGTGACCGCTTGGTCCGTGGGCACGCGCGAGGGGCGCGGCGGTGCGGCGGTCTCGACGCTCGCAATGCCCGCGAGCATGTGGACGATACGCGTGGCCCGCGCGCTCGCCTCGGGGCCGCCGAAGGGCGCGATCGCCTCCGCGAACGCGCCGAGGTCCGGGAACCGCTCGTGCGGACGCTTCGCGAGGGCGCGCAGGATCGCCTCTTCGAGCCGAGCCGGCACCTCGGGGCGTTTTTCGCGCACGCGCGGCGGCGGCTGCGTGGCGATGACGACGATGAGCTGCGTGATGCTCTCGGCCTCGAAGGGCGGCGCGCCCGCGAGCATCTCGTACAGGATCATCCCGAGCGCGTGCTGATCGCTGCGTGCGTCGACGTTCTTCGTCGACTGGATCTGCTCGGGGGACATGTACTGCGGGGTGCCGAAGACCGCGTCGGTGCCGGTGATCGAGGCGCTCTGCCCCGGCGCCTCTTTCGAGAGGCCGAAATCGAGCACCTTGAGCACGCGCGGGCGGAGCGGGCGCTCGGCGAGGAAGAGGTTCGCCGGCTTGAGATCCCGGTGCACGAGGCCCTGCGCGTGCGCGGCCGCGATGCCCTCGCAGGCCTCGAGCGCGAGGTCCGTGGCCTCGGTGACGGGGAGTTTTCCACGGCGCGTCAGCTCGGCTTCGAGGTCGTGCCCGTAGAGCCGCTCCATCACGAGGTACGGCGTGCCCGTCTCCGTTTGCCCGACGTCACTCACGCGCGCGATGTGCTCGGAGGGCAAGGTCGCGGCGATGCGAGCTTCACGGAGGAAGCGCGTCACGACGTCCGAGGAAAGCACGAGCGACGGGTTCAGGAGCTTGATGGCGACGGTCTGGCCGAGCGCGAGGTGCGTGGCTTCGAGGACCACACCCATCCCGCCGCTGCCGAGTTCTTGCTCGACACGGTACTTGCCCAGCAGGATGGTCCCGGGCAGCGGCGCCACCATCATACTCATCACGGACGCTATCACGGCTCGTGTCCGGCCGAAACAAGGTCGTCGCGTATGCGTCGGGACGGACGTGTCGGAAATCTGTCACCCGCATCCGCGCGCGGGTGTCCGCGGACGAACCGTTGCCATTGGCGACGCACGGGGAGGGGCCGCCGGCGGAGGCTCGAAGGGCCGGACGACGCCGAAAAAGGAGGTGTCCGCGATTTCCGACGCCGGTTGGTTCGTGGACAAAGGCCCGAATCCGTGTTTCATGATTGACATGCCGAGTCGAGCTTACCGCACCACGATGGGCCTCCTCTTTTCCTCCGCCTGGCTCAGCCTCGCGGCATTTCAAGCGGTTTCGTGCGCGGAAGGGGGAGAGGTCGGCACGGGCGCGGCCGGCGCGAGCGGATCGCAGAGCGGGAGCGGCGGCCGCGGCGGCGACGGGGGCAGCAGCGGGACCGGGGGCGACGGCGGTTCCGCAGGCATGGGGGGCGCAGGTGGGACAGGCGGCGCAGGCGGCGGCGCGGGCATGGGCGGAGCCGGCGGCGTAGGCGGAGCCGGCGGCGCGGGCGGCGTCGGTGGCGTCGGTGGCGAAGGCGGCGGCGGCGGCGGCGGCGGCGGTGCCGGGGGTGGAGGCGGCGCAGGGGGCGCGGGCGGCGCGGGCGGCGGGCCCGTGGTTGGGCTCGAGCTTTGCGTGCTGAATGACGCGGGCCCGGAGGGCGCTTGCGCGAGCCCTGAGGAACTCGCGTATGGCGTCGTACCCGCGGGGACGACCCGGATGCGGCTCTTCCGCGTGGACAATGCCTCGAACGCGACTGCGTCGTTCGCGTCGGTGAACGTGGCGAACCCCGACTTTTCCGTCGCGGTGGTCCGGTACGTGCCCGATGCGCCGAACCCGCCGATTCGCGTGCCCGTCACGTTGCCGTTCGACCGGCCGCCTGGCACGTCGCTTCATTTCGAGGTCACGTATACCTCGCCCGGCCTCGCCGAGCCGCTCGATCCGCTCGACGTGCAGGTCACGGCGACGATCGGCGGCGCCCCCACGCCCGACGTCCTCGTGCCCATCGTCGGCACCGCGGAGGGCTGCCCGCAAGGCGAGGCCGTCTGCGACGCGGATCCGACGAACGGCTGCGATACCGACATCATGACGAGCACGGACCATTGCGGTGGCTGCGACCAGGCGTGCAGCTTGCCGAACACCACCGCCGTCTGCGTGGCCGGATCCTGCAAGCCGGGCGCGTGCACCACGGGGTTCGGGGATTGCAACGACGTGGCCGGCGACGGCTGCGAGACGGACGTGACGAGCAACGTGCAGCATTGCGGCGCCTGCAACGCCGCCTGCGATCTCCCGAACGCGACCGAGGCGTGCATGGGGGGCACCTGCGTGCCGGCCGCCTGCGCCGCGCCGTTTGGCAATTGTGATCAGATCCCCGGCAATGGCTGCGAGACGGATCTGCAAACGAGCCTGGCCCACTGCGGCGCGTGCAACGCGGCCTGCGACCTCGCGAACGCCTCCGAGTCCTGCGTGTCCGGCACCTGCACGCTAGGCGCCTGCGACGGCGGGTTCGGCAACTGCGACGGCATGAGTGCGACCGGCTGCGAGACGAACGTGCAGACGAGCCTCGCCCATTGCGGCGGGTGCAATGCGGCCTGCGACCTCGCGAATGCCTCCGAGTCCTGCGTGTCCGGCGCCTGCACGCTCGGCATGTGCGCCGTGGGATACGGCAACTGCGACGGCATGCCCGCGACCGGCTGCGAGACGAACTTTCTCAACGACGCGTCGAACTGCGGCGGCTGCAACAACAACTGCGGGATGCTCATCCCCAATGCGCAATCGACGTGCTCGGCCGGCATGTGCCAACTCGTCTCCTGCTTGCCCGGCTATTTCGACGTCGACGGCTCCTCGCAGAACGGCTGCGAGTGCCAGTTCGTCGGGGCCGATCTGCCCGACGACGGTTTCGCCGACACGAACTGCGACGGCATCGATGGCGACGCGTCCGCGGCCGTGTTCGTCGCGAAAACCGGCAGCGACCTGAACCCCGGCACGCGCGAGTCCCCGATGGCCACGATTTCCGCCGGGATCTCGAAGGCGGTCGTGCTCGGCAAGAAGCAGGTGTACGTATCGCAGGGGCTCTACGACGGGCGCATCGTGCTGGCGAACGGGGTATCCTTGTACGGCGGGTACTCGGCGCAGAACAACTGGGCGCGGAGCACGGCCTACGTGGCCACGATTCAATCGAGCACCGTGCTGAACGGCCGCGTGAGCGCGGTCGAGGGCAAGGACCTCGTCACGGCGATGACCGTCGACCGGATGACGATCCAGACGCTCGACACGAACACGGCGGGTATCTCGAATTACGCGATGTATTGCAACAACTGCACGTCGCTCGTCCTGAAAAACAGCTCGCTCTCCGCCGGCGCGGCGGGGCCCGGGGCGGCCGGCGCGGCGGGGACGGCCGGCGGCATCGGCGGCAACGGGGCCGCAGGAGGGCCCGGCGGCTGCGATTCGAGCTCACCGGCCGCCGGCGGCTCCGGTGGGACGAGCGTGTGCAGCCGGACCGGCGGCCTCGGTGGCAAGGGCGGCGACGCGGTCGCCGGCGGAACGGGGCTTTCGGGCGTCGGAGGCACGCCCGGCGGAATCGGCGGCTCGGCGGGCAACACGGGAACGGACGGCGGGGGCGGTCAGAATGGCGCGGCGGGGACGAACGGCGGGAACGGGGCGGGCGGCAGCGGCGGATCGACCGCGAGCCTGTTCTGGGTGGGCACCGCGGGCGTCATGGGCGTGACCGGCACGCACGGCAATGGCGGCGGCGGCGGCGGCGGCGGCGGCGGCCAGACCGGGCCGTTCGTCATCAATGGCACGGGCAACGGCGGCGGCGGCGGCGGCGCGGGCGGATGCGGCGGCACCGGCGGCACCGGCGGCGGCGCGGGCGGCGGATCGTTTGGGCTCTTCGTCATCAATTCGAACGGATTGGTCCTGTCGGCCAATACGATCAAGAGCGCGAAGGGCGGCAATGGCGGCAGCGGCGGCGCGGGTGCCGCGGGCGGGGCCGGCGGTGGCAGCGGGACGGGCGCGGCGACGTGCACCGCCGAGGTGGGCAAGGGCGGCAATGGCGGCACCGGGGGCAAGGGTGGCAATGGCGGGCACGGCGGCGGCGGCGCGGGAGGCCCCTCGTTTGCCGTGTATCGTGTCGGCAGCGCCCTGGTTTCGGTTACCGGCAACACGCTCACGCCCGGCACGGGCGGCTCCGGCGGCACCTCGCCCGGCAACGCGGGCACCGCGGGCGCGTCCGGGCAGGTGCTCTGAGCACGTTCCCGCGCCTTTTTCCCGAGGGCCAAGGTTTACGGCCGGCGCGCCCGTCGCCTAGACTCGCGCGCCGGGGCGCTCGTGCGCCCGAGGGAGGTGTCCGTGTCCATTCGTTCGTTGCCTGCGATATCGCTGGTCGCGGTGATGCTCTGCGCTGTCGGGTGCAACAAATCCGACCCAGCCGCCGGCGGAGAGGTGAAGCCCGAATCCCGGGCCGGTGCCGAGGGGAAGGCCGCGTCGGGGCAGAAGCCCGCGGACACGGACGCGGCGAAGGCGCTGCTCGAACAGTTCTTGAAGCCCGGCGTCGATCACGCGGCGCTCACGAAGCCGCTCGAGCCGACGGCCGAGGATTACAAGGCCGTCTTCAAGGAAGAGGCCGCGGGCAAGCTCGAATCGCATTACAAGAAGATGTGGTCCGACCCGAACGCGGCCATCAAGCCGAACGAGGGACAAACCCAGCTCCTCCTCTACTCGGCGACGACGGAGGAGATCGCGGCGGGCGATGGCGACGGCCCGAATTTCCCCGGCGGATACAAGAAGGCGGTGGAATCGATGAAGCCGGGCGTGCGCTGGTATCGGTTCAAGTTCGTCAAGCCTGGCGAGACGCTCGGCATGGCATTCGACGGGCTCACGTTCGTGAATGGCAAATGGCGCTTCTTCCCGAAGCCGTGGCGCGGGCTCGAGGGATCGTGATGGGCACGGAGAGACACATGATCAAAAAAGAATGGATGTTTCTGTTCCTGGGGCTCTCGGCGGCACTTTCCGGCTGCAGCGGCGGCGAGGGAGGCTCCGGGACGAACGAGCCGGCCGACGTTTGCGCGCCTTTCATGTCGGAGGCCTCCGCGGGCGAGGTCGAGATCGTCGTCCGGAACGACCGCTCCACGCCCGTCTACCTACGCAACGGTATGTGCGACGCGCGGTTCTCCCTCCAGCCGCTCGGGGCGCCGGCGGGGGAGACATCCCGAAGGGCCGAGCTCACGGTCCTCGACGTCACGTGTGACGACGCCCGAACGCTCGAAGCGTTCCCGCTCGATTGCTTCGACTCGTCGTTGCCTCCGATCGCGCCAGGCGCGACGGTGACGTTTCCCTGGAAGGGCCTGCTCTACGAGCGCGTCGGCATGCCGGCGAGCTGCTACAACGAGAAGGCGACCCCGCCCCTACCGTCCACGTGTTCCCAGGGCTTCGCCGTCGCGCCGGGCATGGTGGAGGCGACGATACCGCTCTTCGCGAACGCCATGGAGAACTGCGAGGGCGGCTGCCAGACCGGGCTCGATCCGTTCGAGGTCAAAGGAACGTTCAGCTACCCCGACGAAAAGACCGTCACGATCCCCGTCCCGCCCTGACTCAATGTAGATCCGCGAGGAGCTTGTCCGCCGTGAGTTGGTCGGCGGCGAGCCCGCCGAAGTACTGCATGAGACCCACCTCCTCGTACCGCGGCATGATCCGCGGCGAGAGCAGGCCGATCTCGCGCAGGTTCGGCACGAGGCGGCTGAACATCACGGTCCGGAACTCGTTCATTCCCTTCGACCGGTACACCACGTTTCGCCACTCGGCGCGCGTCATCCGGCCCTCGAACCACTCCTCGTAGACCTCGTACGCGGCGAAGCGGTTGCGCATGAGCAGCGCGATCTCGAACGACCAGTCCTCGCGCTCCTGCCGCTCGCGCTCCGTGATGTGCTTCGTGAAATGCTCGCGCAGCGCGCACACGCCGTAATGCACGTGCCGCGCCTCGTCCTGGATGACCATCTTGAGGACCTCCTTCAAGAGCGGCTCCTTCGTCTCCTTGTACAGCGTGCTGAACGCGCCGAGCGCGAGGCCCTCGACCATGATCTGCATGCCGAGGAACTTCATGTCCCAGCGGCCGTCGGTCATGAGCGAGTCGATGATCACGAAGAGGTTGTCGTTGATCTGGTAGAGCTTGTTGAGCTTCGTATCGAGGTAGCGATTGAAAACCTCGACGTGGCGGCCCTCGTCCATCACCTGCGTGGCGCCGTAGAGCTTGCCGTCGAAGAACTGGACGGCCTCGGTCACCTGCGCGGCGGCGAAGAGCGCGCCCTGCTCGCCGTGCAAGAACTGGCTGAGCATCCAGGCGCACATGCTGTAGCCGAGCTCCGCCCGCTCCTTCTTGTCGAGCTTGATGCCGAGCGCCTCGATCTCCTCGAAGCAGAGGAACTCCTCGGGGATGAGCGGTCGCGTGGGATCGAGCGGGTCGACGCTGATGTTCCAGGGCAGGTCGTCGCCGTTCCACTGGCCGACCTTCGCGCGGCGGTAGAGGTCCGCCATCTCGGGCTGATCGTTCGGATAACTCCAGTCGAAATGAGCCGTATGCGTCGCGGGCATGTCCGTCGGCGTGCCTTGCTTGCCGCGGTGCAGGAGCAGGCCCCGCACGCTCGAGGGGCCGAGCGCGGTGAGCACCTTGGGATCCCTCACCGAAAACAGGACCTCCATGGCCTCGAAATACGCGTCGATCTGCGATTGCATCCTCGGCGGGAGGAACCTCGTGAGCCGGCTCGTGTCGAACATGGTGTGTCTCCTCCGAAAACCGTTGCACCTCAAAGTGTCGCGAGGAAATTCCTCGCCAGCGCGTCGTGGTAGCGGACCAGAAATGCGTTGATGAGCGGCAGCGCCCGCTCGACCATGGAGGCGGCCTGCTCGGGCGAGAGCGAGGAGAGGCGCTCGGTGAGGAGCTTCGCCTCGCGGGCGAAGAGCGCGCCCATGGCCTCCTCGTACATCAGGATGTCGCGCGCAGAAAAGCCGATCGACTCGTCGAAGCCGATCCGCCGGAGCTCGGCGAACGTCTCCAGGATCCACGTGTCGTCGCTCGCCACGACGAGCCGCGCGCGGCCCGAGGCGTCGTGCTCCTCCGCGGCCGCGATGAGCCCGAGCTCGACCATGTCCTCGAGATCTTTCCGCGAGAGGCCGAGCTTCTGGATGAGCTCATGGGCGTCCGCGGTCGTGGGTTTGTCCGCGCGCGCGCCGAGCGTGGCGCTGAGGCGCGCTTTCACTTCGTGCACGAACCTGCGCTGCGCGGGGCTGAAGGCCTCGTCGCGTTCCTCGAGCAGGGCCTTGATGGCGCGCAGGGGGAGGAAGCGCTCGTGCTGGAGCTTGCGCACGAGGAGGACGCGGGCGAGGTGTTCCTCGCCGTAATAGGCCATGTTGCGGCCGGTCTTGTGGCCCTCGGGCACGAGGCCCTGCTGGATGTAGAAATGAATGACCTGCCGCGGCAAACCCGTCCGCTCGCAGAGGTCCTTCATGCGATACGGATAGGCCTCGCGGTCCACGGCGGGACCCTTGCTCGCGAGCGCAACGTCCATCACGGGACTTCCACCGTGCACGGCGCCGCCGCGCGGGACACGCACGCGAGGACGAACCCCTGGCTTCGCTCCTCCTCGTGCAGGCAATTCGGCTCTTCGCTCGTCACGTTCCCCGAGAGGAGCTTCACTTTGCACACGCCGCACCCGCCCATCGTACACGAGAACGGCATGGGCAGCGACGCGGCCAGGCCCGCTTCGAGCAGGGTTTGTCCGGGAGCGGCGGAGACGGTCTTCGTGCGGCCGCGAAGGCGGATCTCGACCGGAGCGGAGGTCGTCGGGAGTGCGGGCGTGGTGCGGCGCGCGGGCGCGGAGAATCGCTCCTCGTGGATGCGGGCGGGAGCGACGCCGCGGGCGAGGAGGGCCTCGCGCGCCGCGACCATCATCGGCTCGGGGCCGCAGACGTAATACGCGGTGGTGTCCGCGTCGAGGTCCGAGGACGCGGCGATCGCGTCGAGCTCGCGCGTGACGTTGTCACGATCGAGGAGGCCCGTGCGTCCGGTGAAACCCGCGGGCGGATCGGAGAGAACGTGGCGGAGCGTGAAGCGGTCCGCGTGGGCTCGAGCGAGGGATTCGAACGCGTCGCGGAAGATGATGTCGGCCTCGCCGCGGTTTCCGTACACGAGGGAAACGCGGCTTCCGGGCTCGCGGGCGAGCGTGGTCCGCGTGATCGAGGCGAGCGGCGTGATGCCGCTGCCGCCCGCGAGGAGCACGAGGTGCCTTCGCGCCGCGGGATCCGGCGTCACGGTGAAGTTGCCCGAGGGGCCGAGCACGTCGAGGACGTCGCCTTCCGCGACCCGCTCGTTCAGGTGGTTCGAGGCGCGCCCGTCGGGCATTCGTTTGATGGTGATCGTCACCTCGGCGGCGGCGCCGTCCTCGTCGGGGAGGCTCGAGATCGAATAAGCGCGGCGGAGAACCTCGCCGCTCGTGAGCGTGACGAGCACCGTGAAGAACTGGCCGGGCACGAACGAGATGCGGCGGCCCTCGGGATCGGTGAGCGTGAGCGAGACGGCGTCCTTGGTCTCGCGTACGACGCGGGTGACGCGGAGCCTTCGCGGCGTGATGCCGGCGCTCGACTCGGGCGTGACGGCGAAAAGGTGCCGGGCGAGTGGCGCGCGGATCGCGTAGGGCGGGGGGCGCGCGCCGGTGAAGTCGCTCAAGACCGTGCGTACGTCACGCACCAGCGCTTCGAGCCGGACGACGACGGTGGCGGGCAGGAGAGCCGCGGGGCCGAAGCCTCTTCGCGCATCGTTCCCCTTCTGGCTCTCGCTCTCGCTGCCGTTCCGGGCCTTGTCGAGCTCCATGGCTCGCTTGTACCCCCTCGAACTGCAAAGTGTCAAGTGTCACTTGACACTACGCGCTCACGGCGGGCGTCGTGCAGCTCTCGGGGGCCGGGATGATTGGGATCGGGGATGAGGCACGAAATCGACGGAACGACGATCCGAGCGGCAAAAACCGGCCATAGATGCTTCAGGTTCGTACCATCGGCGCTGGTTCGTCGGCGGGACGTGTTGTCATCCAGCCTGCATCATGCTTTGCTCGATACCGTGAGTTACCTGTTCGTCGCGTACCTGTACGACAAACGTCGCTGCTCGGCGAAGGTCATCGTGGATCCGTGGGCCGACGCGGAGCCGGGCTTCGCGGGCGAGAGCCTCGTGCGTGTCGCCGTGAGCCCGCGCGTCGAGGCGGTGTTCTACTTCCCCGGGAATTTCCGGCTCAAATCGCAGGCATTCTCGTTCGGCTGCGAGGTGTTCCTGGTCGACGACTGGGCCACGGCCCCGGCCGAGGCGCTCCGGAGGGCCGGCGCGCGCGATTGGCAATACGTGGCGTGGGCGTCCTCGGACATGAGCGACTACGACGTGGCCATGCGTTTCACGCCCGACGGATTCGACGGCCGCGCGATGATCGACGGGGAGGGCGAGCGCATCGCGATCGACAAGGGTGTCATCCAGACGTACGAAAAAAAGACGATCGCCGCCTCGCCGCAGGAGCTCGGCTTCGGGACCGAAGGGTTCGACGAGGAGGCGTTCGAGCGCGCGCTCGTGGAACGAGAAGAGCCCTTCCGGCCGGGTCTTCTGGTGCACGATACGCTCGGCGTGACACGCGGGAAGGTGATCGACGCGCTTCACAACGTGGCCGATGGGCAAGGCGAGGCGCTCTGGCCCAAGGGCGGGCCGCTGGATACGCAGGCCCTTCGCCGCGCGGCCGCGGAAGCCGAGGATTCGTTCGTGCCGGCGCTGCCGCTCTGGGAGCATTTGCGCGGCGAGGCGATGAAGCCCGAAAGCGGGCCGAGGAAAAAGAGGGCGCGGATGAAGGCGGGCTGATTCAGGGGCCCGGGCCGAAGGGGCGCTCGACGGCGACAAACGTCGAGCCGGCGATCCAGAAGGGCATCGGCATCACGTCCGCGGGCATCGGCGCGCGGAGGAGCTCTGCGGGCAAGGCGTACGTCCGATCGACCACCCGCACGGTCGCGGGCGCGAAAGGCGTGATGTCGAGGGACCATTCGATGCCCTCCGCGGGTAAACCCTGGAAGGTAAAACCCCAGGGATCGTCGGTTGTCGCGCGAAATCCGTTCGGCTCGTCCACGCGGCGCCCGTCGATGGTCGCGCCGCGGAGGGGCGCCTCCGAGGTGACCGAGACGAGGACGAACGGCGCGTTCCGGCCCGAGCGAATCCGAAAGCGGAGGGTGCGGATTCCATCGTGAAGGGTGTCGCCGAGGGATTCGAGCTGGGGAGGCGGGACGTCGAGCGGCGGCGCCTCGGCCTCGTGCCGGAGCGTGCCCTGGCCGGGAAGGGAGAATCGCGGGGCGCGGCGCGTGGCTTCGGGGATGTGCAACGTCGTCCAGGGAGCCGGCTTTTCTTCCGTCGTCGTCCAGACGGCCGCGCGGCGACCGGCGTCGAGGGCGTACGCGAGGCACGCCGGGCGGGGCTCGGAGGGAGAGAAGGAGTTTGTCGCGACGGACAGGCCCAGCGTGACGGCGCATGCGCCGGCGAGGCCGAGGGCGGGTTTTCGCGACGCACCCGCGCCGAGGACTTCGAGCAGCGGGGCCAAGAGGCCCGCGAGGAGCACGACGACGGCGACGGCCGGCGCGGCCCGCGGCAAGCCGAGCGCGATGAGGAGGAGGTAAGGGACGGGGACGACGAGGACGAGCGCCGGAAGCGCGGAAAGCAGGAGCCAGAGGCCGCTCGACGGCGATTCCGGCGAAGGGCGCCTTTGCCAGACGAGCAGGCCCGTAAGCGATGCGGCGAGCGGGAGGGCAAAAAGAAAACTTGCGCCCGGGAGGAGCGCGGCCGTCGCGAGGGCGAGGAGGAGCCAGGCCGCGGCCGCGCCGAGCGCGAGCTCGAACGGGGAGAGGCGTGCCCGGAAAAACCTATAGGCGGCGGCATATACGGCGACGCCGAGCAGGGCGATGGCGATTCGCGCGAGGCCCGGATCGAAGGGGTCGCCGCGGAAAGCGCCCCACGCGGGCGTGAGGGCGCGGAGCGCGGCGACGAGCCCGGCCGCGAGCGCGGCCGCGGCCACGAGCGAGGCGAGGAGCGTGCCGAACCCGGCAAGCACACGCGCGGGGCGCGCTTGCCCACGCCGCATGGCGAAAACGAGCGCGAGGACGAACAGGGCCACGGGGATCATCGCAATCGGCAGCGCCCACGCGCGGCCGTAGACGACGAGGCCGAGGCCCGGGACGTCGAAATAAACGACCGGCTCGGCCCTGAGGGTCGTGAGATCCAGGTCCCCGAAGCGCCGCGCGAGGGCGAATGCGAGCATTCCCTCGTGCGCGAGGGTCCGCCGGTCGAGGTGCGCCGGGTCGTCGACGGGCGCGTGGTAATGGGCAGCGCCGTCGGCAAACGCGAAATTCATTCCAGGCACGCCGGCGCGCAGAAACGGAAAGATGTCGGTCTGGTGGCCGAGGCGGCGCGCGATTTCGGGGAAGAGCGACGAGGCGACCGGATCGGGCACGGCGTCCGCGAAATGCCGCACGAGCGCGCCGGCGCCGGCGCTCGTCTCGATGAGCCCGACGGGGCCTCGCGTGCCACGCCCGTCGAAGTTCAGCACGAGGCCGATGTCGCGGAACGATGGGTGCTCGTGGACGAATACGTTCCCGCCGAGGACGCCGGCTTCCTCGGCGTCCGTGAACAGGAAAATCATGTCGTTGCGGAGCGTGGGGCCCTCGCGGAGGGCGCGGGCCGTCTCCAGCAGGACGGCGACGCCGCTCGCGTCGTCGGCCGCGCCGGGGGCATTGGGGACCGAGTCGTAATGGGCGACGAGCGCGAGGGCCGGGCCACGCTCACGTCCAGGCAAACGCGCGACGAGGTTTTCCACGCGGGAGACGTCGTACGGCACGCCCCAGTGTGTGCCGAGCGCCGTGGCACGCTGGATTTCCACGGAGATGCCGAGGCGCGTAAGCTCGTCGCGGATGAAGTCCCGCGCGGCGTCGTGGCCCGGGGTGCCCGGAGGTCGCGGCGCCGCGGCGATGCGCGTGACGTGGGCCGCGGCGCGATCGACCGAAAAAGCCTGCGGCGTCGTGCTCGCCGGTGGGTCTTTCGGGACGAACCCGAAGATCCGGAAGGCGACGATCCCGAGGAGGGCGAGGACGAGCGCGGCGCGGAGGGCCCCCGGGTGCTCTTCCGGCTTGTTCACCATGTCCCGACCCTACCACCCCGGAGGTGCGGCGCACGTCGATTGAATTTTGGTCACAGCGGCTACGGGCGAGCGTCTATCCTGTGCCCCCCCGGCGCTCCCAGGAGGTCGTTCGTGTCCGCTCGTGTTTCTCTCACCCGCACATACCCGCTGGTCCTCGCGCTCCTCGCCTCGCCCGCGTGCCATGTCGAAGAGAAGGCCGCCCCGACGCCGCCGCCGCTCCCCGCGCCCGCCGCCGCGCCCGCGCCTTCGAGCGAGGGCGAGCAGCGGGACGCGCGCGCGGAGTTCATCCGGTCGAGGTATACGAAATACGAATATCGCATTCCCATGCGCGACGGCGTGCGGCTCTTCACGGTGGTGTACGTGCCGAGCGACGCGAGCCCGTCACGGAAGTATCCGTTCCTCATGATGCGCACGCCCTACTCCGTGGCGCCATACGGGGCCGATCGGTATCGCGGGCGTTTTCTCACCGAGGCCTTCGAGAAGGAGGGCTTCATCTTCGTGCATCAGGACGTGCGCGGCCGCTACATGTCCGAGGGCGAGTTCGTGAACGTGCGCCCGCACCTCGACAAGAAGGGGCCGAAGGACATCGACGAGAGCACGGATACGTACGACACGCTCGAGTGGCTGACGAAAAACGTGGCCGGGAACAACGGGCGCGCGGGCATGCTCGGGGTGTCGTATCCGGGGTTTTATTCGTCGGCCGGCGCGATCGACTCGCACCCTTCGTTGAAGGCGGTCTCGCCGCAGGCGCCGATCGGGGACTGGTTCCGCGGCGACGACATGCACCGGCACGGCGCCTTCAATTTGCAGCTCGCGTTCCATTTCTTCGGGTCGTTCGACAAACCGCGGCCGAAGCCCAAGGAGGACAGCGAGGACGACTGGGAAGGGGTCGACTACGGGACGCCCGACGCCTATCGGTTTTTCCTCTCCGCGGGGCCCCTGTCCGAGGCCGAGGCGAAGCATTTCAAGGGTGATCGCCCGTTCTTCCGCGACATCGTGGCGCACCCGAACTACGACGCGTTCTGGCAAGCCCGGAACATCCTGCCCCACCTGCGCAACATCAAGGCCGCCGTGCTCGTCGTGGGAGGATTTTTCGATACGGAGGATCTCTACGGCCCGCTCGCCACGTACCGCGCGATCGAGGCACAAAACCCGGGCGCGAAGAATTCGATCGTGATGGGGCCGTGGAAACACGGGGGCTGGTACCATACGACAGGGGACAAACTCGGCGACGCGGATTTCGGGTTCGCGACGTCGCCCGTGCTCCAGGATCTCGAGTTCGCGTTCTTCAAGCACCACCTGAAGGACGGGCCGGATCCGGAGCTCGCCGAGGCGCTGGTCTTCGAGGGGGGCGCCAATCGCTTCCGGCGGTTCGACGCCTGGCCTCCGCGCGAGGCGAAGAAGGGGCGGCTTTATTTGCAAGGCAGCGGCGCGCTGTCGTTCGAGCCGCCGAAGAACGGGGAGGCCGAGAGCGACGAATACCTGAGCGACCCCGACAAACCGGTGCCGTACACGCAGGAGATGTCGAATGGCTGGTCGTCGAGCTACATGGCCGAGGATCAGCGCTTCGCGTCGCGACGGCCCGACGTGCTCGAATATCGCTCGGAGCCGCTCGAGCGGGACGTCACGCTCGCGGGCCCGCTCGAAGCCGAGCTCTGGGTGAGCACGACGGGGACCGACGCGGACTGGGTGGTGAAGCTCATCGACGAGAACCCCGGAAAGATGCCGGGATTCAAGAAGGAAGACCGGTGGGACGGCAAGAAGGACCGCGGCGGACAGCAGATCCTCGTGCGCGGCGAGCCGTTCCGCGGACGGTTCCGCGAGAGCTACGAGACACCAAAGCCGTTTGTCCCGGGCGAGCCGACGAAGGTGAAGTTCGCGGTGAACGACGTGTTCCACACGTTCAAACGCGGTCACCGGATCGTGATCCAGGTGCAATCGACCTGGTTCCCGTTCATCGATCGAAACCCGCAGAAATTCGTGCCGAACATCTTCGAGGCCAAACCAGGTGATTACACGAAGGCGACGCACCGCGTCTATCGATCCCAGGCGATGCCGAGCGCGCTGGAAGTGACGCTCCTCCCGGCGCTGGACGAGTAGGTTTTTCTTCGCACCTCGAACGTTTCTCCGGTACGCTCGCGCCGCCGATCCGCGATGAACACGATGAACCCCACCGCCCCGCCCGCCGCGCCCGCTGCCTCGACGGAAAACACGCCCGCGCAGGACCCCGAGCAACAATGGCTCGATACGGTCTATCGCAAAGGGGAAAAACAGCTCACGCCGCGCGCGGTCGTCGCCGGGATGCTCATCGGCGGGGTGATGTGTTTGTCCAACCTCTACGTCTTTTTCAAGACGGGCTGGAGCCTCGGGGTCACGTTGACCGCCTGCATCCTGGCGTTCGCCCTCTTCGAGCTCTTGCGCGCGGCGAAGCTGACGAAGGGCGAGTTCACGATCCTGGAGAACAACGCGATGGGCTCGGTCGCGTCCGCGGCCGGGTACATGACCGGCGGCGGGAACATGGCGGCGTTCGGCGCGTTGCTCATGGTCACGACGATGCGGCCGAGCGCGGTCTGGTTGATGCTGTGGTTCGGCGTGATCGCGGCGATGGGCGTGTTCGCGGCGATCCCGATCAAGCGGCAGCTCATCAACAAGGAGGCGCTCGCGTTCCCCACGGGGACGGCGACGGCCGAGACGCTGCGCTCGATGCACGTGGCAGCACATCACGGAGACGCGGGCGCAGAAGGCGCGGGCGCCGGCAAGGCGAAGGCGCGGCTGCTCGGGATCGCGGGGCTCATGGGCGCGATGCTCGCGTTTCTGCGCGACGCGAAGGAGGCGTGGATCAACCTGCCAAGCACGATCGCGCTGCCCTTCACGATCGCGGGGCGCGCCGCGAAGGACTGGACGATCGCGCTGAACTGCGAGCTCGTGATGGTCGGCGCGGGCGCGCTCATGAGCTTCCGCACGGCGTGGTCGCTCCTGCTCTCGGGAATGGCCGGCTACGCGATCCTCGCGCCGCGGCTCGCCGCGGAGCACGCGATCAAAGAGGTGAGCTACAAGGCGATCGTCGGATGGACGCTCTGGCCAGGCGCCGCGATCCTCGTGGCCTCGGGCCTGACGAGCTTCTTGCTCGATTACAAGAGCATTGTCCGCTCGTTCCAGGGTTTGTCGGGGATATTCACGGGCGGCGCGAAGAAATCCGAGAAGGAGGAGCCGATCGCGGAGGTGGAGTGCCCGGCCTGGTGGTTCCCCGCGGGGTTTGCCGTGCTCGCGCCGATCGTGATTCTCTTGATGGGGTTCCTCTTCCAGATCCCGTTCTGGGCCGGGCTCATCGCGGTGCCGCTCGCGGTCGTGATGGGGTTCGTCGCGGCGCGCGTGACGGGCGAGACGGACGTGACGCCGACGAAGGCGCTCGGGCCGGTGACGCAGGCGATCTACGGGCTGCTGACGCCTGGCAACCTCGCCGGCAACATCATGAGCGCGAACGTGACGGGCGGGGTCGGGCTGCATTCGGCGGATTTGCTGACCGACCTGAAGAGCGGGTGGCTGCTCGGCGCGAGCCCGCGGCAGCAGCTCAAGGGGCAGCTCTTCGGCGTCGTGGCGGGGGCGCTCGTCGTGGTGCCGGCGTTCTGGCTCATCATGCCGGACCCGTCCGTGCTCGGCAGCGAGGAGTGGCCCGCGCCTTCGTGCCTCGTGTGGGCCGGCGTTTCGAAGGCATTCGCGGGCGGGCTCGGTGGTTTGCCCCCAGGGGCGGATCGGGCGATGGTGATCGGGCTTCTGCTCGGCGTCGTGCTCGCGCTCGCGGAGCGATTCGCGCCGAAGAAGCTGCTACCATTCGTGCCCTCGCCGGCGGGCCTCGGCATTGCGCTCGTGATCCCGGCGAGCAACGCGATCTCGATGTTCATCGGGGCGACGATCGCGTACGTGCTGCGCAAGACGAAGCCGGCGCTCGGCGAGCTGCTCACGGTGCCGGTGTCGAGCGGGTGGATCGCGGGCGAGAGCTTGATGGGTATCGCGATCAAGCTGCTGGTGGTGGCGGGGGTGCTGCAGAAGTAGGCGGGAGCCGGGGGACTGCGGTCAGCCCACGGGGACGAGGTCGATCCGGCCGAGCTCCTCGTGGACGGCCGCGACGGTCGCCTGGATGCGGTCGCCCACGGCAAACCGCTGGCCGTGGCCGATGAGGGCCTGCGCGGCGAGATCGGTGCGGAAGGGGCCGCCGGGGAGTGCTTCCATGGCAATGGAGCCCATCGCGCCCGTGCCGGCGATTTGTACGAGAAGGCCAAACGGCTTGATCGCGATGATGTTGCCCGAGACCTGCTCGCCGAGGCGGCTGGCATAAAGGCGCGCGACGAGCATGCGGTGACGCTCGGCCTCGGCTTTGCCCGCGTTCTGCGAGGAGCGATCACAATCGGCCGCGAGGACGGCGAGCCCGGCGCGGATGTCCTCGTAATCGCGGTGGCCTTCGAGGTACCGCTTGAGGATGCGGTGCACGACGAGGTCGGCGTACCTGCGGATCGGCGAGGTGAAATGCAGGTAGAGCGGCGCGCCGAGGCCAAAATGCGGGCCGGGATCGGGCGTGTAACGCGCCGGGCCGAGGGTCTGGCCGAGCACGGTGCGGATCGCAGGCTCGAAGCGCGCGCCGGCGATCTGCGTCTCGAACGCGGCGAGCGAGCGGGCCGAGAGGCGTGGGCCGAAGCCGGCCTCGATGCCGAAGTTGTGCGCGAGCTGCGCGAGCGTGCGGACGCGCTCGGGCGAGGGCTCGTCGTGGACGCGGTAGATGCCGGGGAGGCCACGTGCGACGAGCCATTCCGCGACGGCCTCGTTCGCCGCGACCATGAGCCGCTCGACGAGCCTGTGCGCAGGGGTCTCACGGCGCGCTTCGATCGCGATCGGCTCGCCCGTGCCGGCGTCGAGCTCGATCTTCGCCTCCTCGCGCGCGAGGTTCACCCCACCCCGCGCGGCGCGAACGGCGCTGAGGCGCGCGACCGCGGTGCGGAGCCAGCGGAGCGTGCTCTCGACGGCGGGCGGGACGCCTTCGGCGTGGCTTTCGGACAGGAACGTGTCGACAGCGTCGTACGTGAGGCGCGCGCGCGAGCGGACGAGGCTCTCGTAGACGTCGACCGAGGTGATGCGACCCTCGGGATCGATGCGGAGCTCGGCCGTGAGCGCAGGCCGGTCCTCGCCCTCGACGAGGCTCGCCGCGCGCGACGAGATGGCCTCGGGGAGCATCGGGAGCACGCGGCCCGCGAGGTAGACGCTCGTGCCGCGCAGGCGCGCCTCGCGATCGAGGATCGAGCGCTCGGGGACGAAGACGTCGACATCGGCGATGGAGACGAGCACGCGGAGCGCGCCGCTCGCGTCGGCCGGGTACGCCGAGAGCGCGTCGTCGATGTCGCGCGTGGAGGCCGCGTCGATGGTCACGGTCGGGACGCTCCGGAGATCGCGCCGCCGCTCCATGGGGATTGGCCGCGTGGCCGCTTCCTCGGCAGTACGATCGAGGGTCTCGGCGAAGACCGCGCGCAGGCCGTGCCGCGCGATGCAACGCTCGACGCCGAGATCGGCGCCTTCGGGGACGACACGCGCGACGACGAGGCGATCGCCCGAGACCTCGGCCACGACGTGCGTGCCCTCGGCGAGCTCGTTCGTCGTGTCGAGCGGCCAGTCCGTGTTCGCCACGGAGCGATCGATCCGCAGGTAGCGTTTGCCGCCGCGGAGGACGACGCTGCCGAAGACCTCGGCGCGGGCGCGGCTGACGAGCGCGAGCTCGGTGGCGACGAAGCGGCCGTTGCCTTCGGACGTGAGCCGCGCGGTTACGACGTCGCCGTCGAGGAAGGGGTTCAGATCCGGGGGGGCGATGAACGCGGAGATGGGCGTCGGCGCTTCGACGACGAGGAAGCCGAACCCTCGTGGATGAACGGAAATGCGCCCGCGTGTCGTGCCGTCGCTCATGTGCCGTCAGGACCGTCGCTCTCGGCTTGCCCGCGGCGCCACCGGAGCTGCATCTCGATCTCCTCGGCGTCGCCCTCGGCCTCGTGCTCGATCGAGAGCTCGGCGTCGTACGGGACCGTGACCCGCACGCCGCCGACCTGAACGCGGAACGGCTCGCCTCGCTCGACGGCATCGGCGACGCGGCGGAGCAGCGCGACGAACTCGTCCCTCGTACGGATGCGCGTGACGTCTCTGGCCATGGGCGGAGGATAATCGGCTCATCGTCGCGATGTCCATCGGAGGCATGTGCTAGTGTCCGGCCCCCTCAGGAAAACCGGAATGGAAGCGAAATCCGAGGTGATCCAGCGGCTCGAAGCGAAGGCGAACCGCGCCTTTCCGCACGTGCTCGCCGCGCGTGACCTCTCCGCGCGGACGCTCGAAAGGCTCCGCGAGCTCCTCCGCGGGCACGATCCGGAGGACGCGAGCATCGTCGTCTTCGGCTCGTTTGCCCGCGGCGAGTACACGCCCGGCAGCGACATCGACTGGACGCTGCTCGTCGACGGGCGCGCGGACCGGGTCCACTTCGACGAGGCCGTCGCGATCACGCGTATCCTGGACGCGGCGAAGTTCCAACCGCCGAGCCCGTTCGGCGTCTTCGACAACGTGTCCTTCAGCCACCCCTTGCTGCACCTCATCGGGGGCCACGACGACACGAACCGCAACACCACGCAGCGCATCCTGCTCCTGCTGGAGTCGATCGCGATCGGCCAGAGGGAGGCGCTCGATCGGGTCGTCGACCTCGTGCTGCACCGCTACGTCTCCGATGATCGTGGTCTCTTGTTCTCCAAGCGTTCGAAGCTCGTGCCGCGCGTCCTCTTGAACGACATCATCCGGTACTGGCGCACCATCACCGTCGACTTCGTGAACAAGCAGGGCTTCAAGGGCGGCTGGGCGCTGCGCAACATCAAGCTGCGCATGAGCCGCAAGTTGCTCTTTGCGAGCGGGATGCTCGCGTGCTTCGCGCTCGAGCTTTTTGGCAAAGGCGAATTCCGGCGTGGTGAGGGCGGCATCGATCCAGCGCGTGTCGTCCGCTACCTCCGCGAGCGGCTCCGCCTCTCGCCGTTCGAGCAGATGTGCGAGGTCCTGCTCCGGCCTACGATCTCCGTCGAGACCGCGCAGAAGGTGATGGGCTCGTACGATGCCTTCATGGCCATCCTCTCGGACGAGGACAAACGCCGGCACCTCTCCGATCTCCCGTTCGAAGCCTTCAATCAAGACGCGCTCTGGAAGGAAGCGACGAACTTGACCTATACCTTCCAGGATGGGCTCGATCAGGTCTTCTTCCTGGAGGACGAAGAGATCGCGGGCCTCGTGCGGCAATTCGGCGTGTTCTGAAGGGAGCCGTGGTTGCAGAGGTGCCGGCGGCGGAGTAACCACACGGCCTTCCCATGTCGGTTCCAGATGAACGACGCACGCACAGAGGCCTGACGATCGCGGGCCTCGTGCTCTGCCTCGCCATGGCCGCGCTCGAGGCCACCGTCGTGGCCACCGCGATGCCCACCGTCACGGGGGATCTCGGCGGCATCCAGTATTATTCGTGGGTCACGAACGCCTACCTGATCACGTCGGCGATCACGGTCCCCATCTTCGGCAAGCTCGCGGATCTGCACGGCCGAAAGCCCGTCTTGCTCGCGGGGATCGCCATCTTCCTCCTGGGCTCGGCGGCGAGCGGCGCGGCGCAGTCGATGCCAGCGCTCATCGTGTCCCGCGCGATCCAGGGGCTCGGCGCCGGGGCCATGCAGCCGATGCCGATCACGATCATCGCGGACATCTTCGGCATCGAGGAGCGCGCGAAGCTGCAAGGTTTCTTCGGCGCGGCGTGGGGCTTCTTCGGGCTCGTCGGGCCGATCATCGGCGGCGTGATCGTCGAGAACGTCTCCTGGCGCTGGGTTTTCTACATGAACCTGCCCTTCGGCGTGGCCGCCGCGGGCCTTCTCGTGACGGCCTTGCACGAGCGCGTGGAGCGGAAGAAGCGCCGCCTCGATCTCGCCGGCGCGGCCCTGCTCGCGAGCTTCGTGACAGCGCTGCTCCTCGCGAGCTCCGGGGTGCACGGCTCCGGCGCGTGGAGGTTCGTCCTCGCCACGGTGCTCTCCTTCGCGGCCTTCATTGCTGTCGAGCGTCGCGCCGAGGAGCCGCTCCTGCCGCTCTCGCTCTTCACGCGCCGGGTGATGGCGCTCTCGTCCGCGATGGGCGCAGTCATCGGCGGTGCGATGATCGCGATCCTCACGTACGTGCCCCTGTTCATCCAGGGCGTGCGCGGCGGGACGCCGACCCAGGCGGGCAGCTCCATCACGCCCATGCTCGTCACGTGGCCGATCGCGAGCTCACTCGCTGGGCGGCTCCTTCCGCGGGTGGGCTTTCGCGCGCTCGTTCGCCTGGGGATGGGCTGCACGGGGGCGGCCGCGGTCGCGCTTCCCTTCATCGCCGAGCAAGGGCCCCTCGCGCTGCGCGTGGTGACCGGGCTGTTCGGGTTCGGGATGGGCTGCGCCAACACGGCGCTCGTCATCGCGGTGCAGACCTCGGTGCGCTGGGAGCAACGTGGCATCGCGACCGCGAGCACGATGTTTTTCCGGACGATCGGCGGCGCCGTCGCGGTCGGCGTGATGGGTGGCGTGATCGTCGCGGCGCTCGGGAAGGACCCGTCGCTCCCGAAGGACGCGGCGAGCCAAGCGCTGTCACGGGAGGGGATGTCCACGCTCGGTCCCGACGTCGTGCAGCGGATCTCCGGCCTGCTCGATGCGGGCCTCGGGACGGTCTTCTGGATGATCGCGGGGCTCGGTTTCACCGCGTTCGTGGCGGCCCTGTTTTTCCCGGACGTTCCGCTGGAGACGATGACGTCGAAGCCGGCTCCCGCGTCGGCGCCTCCTGCGCATTGATCGTTTGACCACCAAATAGATCGTTCAGGGGACGGGCGCCGTCGTCGGGGCTCGCCGCGAGCGTGGCTGGATCTTGGTCACGCGCGGGTTCGGCGTGAGATCGAGCCCGAAGGCGATGCCGAGGCTCGCGCGCACGTCGTGCAGGGGGGCGAGCTCGAGCGCGGGGGGAACGAGGCGATAGCTGCCTTCGAAGAAGGCGGAGATCGGCTCGTCGTTGATCGCGAGGATCGTCCGCTCGACGCGGCCGTAGCCAAGCGCGCCGAGCTTCCAGGTGCGCTCGCTGGTCCAGTGCGGGGTGATCTCGGCGCGGGTGTCGAGCGAGAAGAGCCCGTCCTGCGTTTCGAAGCGGAAGCGGAGCGAGCCGGCCGTCCCGGGGGCGACACGATGCACGAGGCGAGGGCGCGCGATCGAGCCCTCGGGGCCGGTGCCGCGTTGCGGGCCGTAGACGTCGAGGTCGTACCGCACGCCTACGCCGATCTCGATGCTGCGGCCGGGATGGTTGGAGCGCAAAGGATCGAGGTAGGCGGTGGCGCGGGCGACGGAGACGCGGAGGAAGGGGATCGCCGCGCCGTCCGCGGCGCCCGTGGGCAGGGCACGCGGGACGGTGACGCGTCCGATCTCGCCATCGAAGCCGATATCGAAGGGGAAGGGGATGCTGAGTGGCGGCGAGGAGGGCAGGACGATGCGTGGCGCGAGATCGTGGCGGTGCGCGGCGGCGCCGTAGAGCGTGGCGTCGAAGGAGGGCATGTCCCCGAATGGGCGGACGAAGGGCGCGATGAAGCCCGAGAGAATGCGTTGATCGAATTGCCATTCGACCCGCGAGGGGCCCTCGCCGAAGGCATAACGACGGCGCACGGAGATGCCCGCGTGGACCTCGAGTGCAGGGGTGATCCGGCCGTTTTCGTTGCGCGCACCGGATGAGGCCGCGCCGAGGCGAATGCGGCTTTCGGGATCAAAACGAACGCGGAAGGTGCGGCCCTTGGGCGAATGACGAAAGTCTCCCTCGTACGCCGCGGCCATGGGCGCGGTGGTGATGGCGATCGCGGCGATCGCGGCGGTGAGGGAGCGTCGGATCACGGGTCCTCGAAGGCGGGCATCGGCTCGAAGACGCGCGGCGGGGCGCCGAAGGACATGCGCAGGCCCGCGAAGAAGCGGAGCTCGACCGCACGCACGTCACGCACGAAGTCGTTTTGCGTGCGGCCCTCGGCCGCGAGGCGGGCCGAGATCGGCTGGTCGTTGATCGCGACGAGCACGCCCTCGTACGCGAACGATCCCGCGAGGCGATTGACGCTCTCGCCCGTGAGGTCGCCCGAGACGATGGTGGGGCGGCGGAAGGTGAGATCACTGAAGAGATAATGCAGGCCGCCCTTGCCGAGGCTGATGCGCGATTCGATCGCGGCCGTGGGTCCGATGAAATAATTGCCCGATTTGCCGGAGACGATCTTCCGATCCTGCCAGTGCGCGCCGAAATCGCCGCCGAGTTCGATGCGGAGGTGGCTGTACATGTCGTCCGATTGCCAGGGGTTCCAGGCGACGTGGAACTCGCCGAACTCCATGTCGAGGGCGTCCCGGAACGAGGGCTGGCGATCGAGGACGGAAAGGACGCGGAAGCCGAAGCCCATGCGCGGCAGGATCGGGTGGACGTCGGGCTCGCCGAAGAAGGTGCTGATCCAGAAGAGCGGGCGCCTGTGCTCGTGCTGGTAATCGTAGGAGAGGAGTGTGCCGCGGAGCTCGAGGTCGGCGAAGGTCGCGCTGCCTTCGAGGATGCGGAGGTCGTGACGGGCTCGCTTTCGCGGCGAGAGAATGCTGAGGTGAATGCCCATCTCGGCGTTCGCCCGGGCAAACGGAAAGCCCGCGGGGACGGCGAAGCCGCGGCTCGATTGCAGAGTGGGAGCCCAGCCGACGCCGATGTAGAAACGGTTCAGGAGGTCGAATTTGACCTGAAAAGCCCGGCCACTCTCGCCGCGCGCGTAGCCCGGCGGGGCCTCGGCGACCGCGGGGACCATGCGTGCGCGGCGCGCGAGCTGCCGATATTCGTCGTCGCTGTGCGCCGAGCAGGGCTGGACCTTGTCGAGCGGATCGCCGATGCCGACCATCTCGCCGGGAGCGGCGAGGCACGTCTCTCCTTTGGCGTCCTGCGTGCATTGGACGCGGAGCGTTTTCCCCTCCTTCAGATGATAACAGCTCACGGGCTGGTCCCAGCGGAGCGCTGGCGGAGCGTCGTCCGCCGCGGCAGGCGCCGCGAACGCGAGGAGCGGGGCGGTGAGCAGCGCGGAGAGGATGAGGCGTCGGGGAGGTGATCGCACGGTGTTACCTCGTGGCGAAGGCGCCGGCGCGCGAAAAAGAGATCGCGGCATCCAGCAAGCTATCACGAGAGAAGCACGCGGCGTGCCCGCAAGAGGGCAGGGGAGGGAGGAAGGACCTGTCCATTCCGAAAGTGCAGAACATCGACGACGACCGGCGGAAATTCGACAGGGTCTGCGAAGGCGCGGACGCGGCTCGGCGCGGGATCCTGCCAACACGGCTGCGCACGTGGCGCCGTGCCTTTGCCGACATTGAACGGTCCGGGGTGTCCTTGCTAGATTCGGCCGATGACGAAGACCTTCCGATCCTTGGTTCGACGGGCAAACACATTCCAGGCGGCCGTGGCCCTCACGGCGGTATCCCTCACGGGGTGCAGCGACGATCCGGCGCAAAACCCGCCCTGCGTGGGCGATGCGTGCAATCCCCCCGAGCAGACGTGCGTGCCGACGATGGACTTCGAGGGGCTCGACGGCGGGCTCACGGAGACGCTGCGCAGGTTCTACAATGGCAGCGGCGACGGGGGACTCGCGCACATCACGTACTGGAGCCTCAAGGCAGGGACGCCCGAATTCGACGATCTTCCGGCCGAGGAGCAAGCGAAGGTCAAGAAGATGCAGGCGAGCGTCCTGCATTCGCTGAAGCTCGCGCCAAAGGACGACGTGGCCGGCATCGAGGTCACGGGCACGCTTACGGTGACCGAGGGCGGGGTCACGCGGACGCAGGAGATCGTGCTGAAGATGCCGAATGATTGGAACGGCAAGCTCGTGGTGGCCGGGACGCCCGGGACGCGCAATGAATTCTCGAACGATGGGACGATCGTTCCCTGGGTGCTGAAGCGCGGGTATGCGTACGTGGCCGGGAACAAGGGAATGACGAACGGCGGGGCCGATGGGAACGCGACCTTGCTCTCGAAGACGCACCCGACGCAGCACTGGGGCGCGATGATGCTGGATCTCGCGGCGTGGGCCTCGACGTCGATCGAGATCGTGACGTGCAAAGCGCCGACGCATGTGTATGCGGTGGGGCTCTCGAACGGCGGATACCAGGTGCGGCGCGCGCTGGAGCTCGATCACGAGCGCGAGAAGGCCGGCGGGAAGCGGATCTTCGCGGGCGGGCTCGATTGGTCGGGCGCGTACTGGCCCGACGCGCGGGTGCTCGACAAGGACAAGGACGGGACGGTGACGCCGGCCGAGTATGCCGCGGCAAACCACCTCGTGAGCACGAACGAGCGCGCGGCGCTGGCGATGAAGTGGGCCTACGATCCCGCGACGCTCTCGACGCCGGCCGCGTACACCGAGATGCCGCCGTTCTCGGGGGCGCAGGATGCGATGATCGCCGCGGGTTTCGGCGCGCCGTCGGCGACGATCTGGAGCGCGTACAACACGGCGTTCGATTCGCTGAAGGCGTCGCTCCCGCAATTCAAGGGGATCGGGTACTACAACTTCACGGCCTATTACTTCAAGGCGGAGCTGCTCGGCCACGATCTCACCGAGAGCGCGGCGTATAGCTGCTTCCCGCCGAACGACATGGATCCGCCGCCGTTCTACGCGTTCCTGACCTCGGCCGAGGACGCGGGCTGGACGCCGGAGAGCGTGTCGTTTGCCCTGAAAAACGCGAATACCGGCGAGTTCTCGGCGCCGCTCGTGAGCATCCACGGCGACGCGGACGGGCTACTCGGGGTGATCGCGAACGCGGAGGCCTATCGCGACGCGGTGACCGCGTACGGCGATCCGGACATGTACCGGCTCTACGTGGTGGCCGGCGGCGGCCACGTGGATCTGCATTCGGACGGGGTGCTCGATTTCGATTTCGACGGTACGCCGGCCGAGGAGGGCGCCCAGGACAAGTTCACGATCCTGCAGCCCTACGCGGAGCGCGCATTCGACGCCCTCGTGGAGTGGGCCGAGAAGGGCACGGCGCCGCCGCCGAGCAAGACGCTGGCTACGGATTTGGTGAACGATCAGCTCGACGCGTCGAAGATCGAGCTCTGAAGAGGACCCTCAGGAGGGCCGCTCCGGCGCATCCGCTGCGAGCCGCCCTCGCTGGCGCCGCGCCTGCATGCGCCGGAACTTCTCCCGCAGGTGATAAAGCGTCTCCAGGAGCGCGCCCAGGAATTCGAGCGCCTCTTTTGCGTCCTGGTGCGAGGCCTTCGGATCCGTGGGCAGCACGCCGACGTCGCCGAGGAACCGGAGCTCCTCGCCCCAGCGGCAAAGCTCCTCGCTGATGAGGCCCTTCGTGTAGAGCGCCCGCAGGCCGTCGAGGAAACGCTCGTGATCGGGCGCGAACTCGCGCACCACGACCTCCAGCGTGCGCCGCGCCATGACCGCCGTGGCCATCCACGCGCCGGCCGCCTCGCACCGCAGCGTCTCCTGGTACGACTCCATCACCCGCGGCGGGAGCTCGAAATCGATGGGCCGGAGCACCGAAGGCCAGAGCTGCCGCGGCTCCGCGGCCGCGCCGTCGGTTTCGTGCTCGTATTCGACGAGCCCAACGCGGTTGCAGCGGGCGCAGTGGCCGAAGACGTAGTCCTTCGAGGTCCCGTCCTGCTGCTGGTACTTGTGCTCGCCGTGGTGCACGAGCTGCACCTGCATGCGACACGCCTGGCAATAAAAGCTCGGGTTGCGCTGCGTCGACATGGCTACTCCTCGCGACGATGGATGCCCACTCTTTCACGGAGGCCCGCCGGGAGCAATGCCCATTCCGTGCCCGACGCACCTCGGCGCCCCCCGTGCGCGGGCCCCCCTGGGCTACTCGTCTTCCGGCTTTCCGTCTTCGTACTTCGGCGCGAGCGGCGCGCTCTGCCCCTTGGGGTCGAGCAGCTCGAAGGTATTGACGCAGAGGCCGAGCGGGACGACCCACACGTCCCATATGTCGAGCGGCGCCATTCCGATGAGCGCGAACAGGCGATTGCCGTCCTCGAACATCGTGATGCGCAGTCTGAGCTTGCCGAAATCACTCGCCTGCACCGCGACCGCGTCCGCGGCCCAGCCGAACGGGAACTTGTTCAGCTTCATGCGCTGGAGCGCGAGCTGCTGGAGATAACATTGCCGCTCCAGCCATTCAGCCACATTGCCCTTCTTCGGCGCGGGGCGGACGCCGACCGTGAAGAGGATCGGCGGGAGCATCTCCTTCGCCGCGCTGAAGAGCGCGAGCGGGGCGAACTCGGACTCCTTGGAGAAGTCGATCTTGGACGCCGGCGCGGGCTGCTGATACCAGCCGTCGGGCAGGAGAATGCTGAAATCGAGATCCGAGCGAGGCTGCCGGACCGTGACGGTAATGCAATCCTTCAGCTCTTCCGCGTTCGGGAAGACGCCTTGGGTCGGGAGATCCGGATCGTCGAGCGCCATGTCGAGCTCTTCCTTGCTGGAATCGAGTCTAGCACCTTCGTCACGAGGGATCGTCGAAGACGAAGAGGTGCGCGAGGCCCTCGCCGTCGACGGCGATCGTGCGGCCATCGAACAGGCGGGGCGTGCCGATGATCTCGTCCGGCTCGGCGAGCGCGGCGAAGGTCTCGCGCTTGACGTCGAGCAGGATGAAGCGGGTCGTCGCCGGGCGCTCCTCGTCGCCGGGCTTTTCCGTGCGGAAGAAGGCGACAGAGCGGGCGCTCTGCGTGAACGTGGGCGTGCGCGCCGGGTCGAGGTAGCTGCTCTCGTAAAGGACGTGGCCCTCGCCTTCGAGGCGCGGGACGACGATGAGCGCGGTTTTCTCCTGGTCTTCGTGCACGCAGAAGAGGCCGAGCGTCGCGCCCTTGGGTGACCAGAAAGGCAGGATGTGGACGTTTCCGCCCGGGATCTCGGTGAAGATCGAGGTCACGACCGCGTTTTTCTCGCGCTTGACGAGCCAGACCTCGGAGATCTCCTCGCCCTCGCGCCCGGCCGTGTATACGATGTGCTCGCCGTCGGGCGAGACCACGATCTGCGCAGGGAACGAGGGATCGGCGTCGTCCTCGAAGGGGCCGAGCGCGCGCGGCTCTTCCTCGTCGAGCCCATACCGAAGCAGCGATTTGCGATAGGGATCCGCGACAAGGATGGCTTTGCCACCGGCTGTCCAGCCAAACCCCGTCCCTTCCACGCGCCGGATCTCGCCCGGCGCATCCGCACTCGCCCAGCCGACGGTGCCGCGCGCGCCATGACCGAGGAGCGGCGCGACGCGATACGCGATGTGCGAGCCGTCCGGGGAAAATGCGAGGTCCTCGACGCGGCCGGGCTTGAAGGGGACGAGGAGCCGGACCGAGTGGGCATTGTGGATCTCGCCGATCCAGATTCCGGTTTGTCCCTCGGGACCGTCTTCGCGGACAAAGGCGATACGATGGCCGGAGGGCGCGAGCCGGCAGAGCCGCAGGACGGCGTCGCTGGGCACGGGCGCTTGGAGCGTGCGGTGCTGGTAGCGGAGTCCGGCTAGTTGGGTGGCCATGCCGTGAAATATCCGTTGAGCTCGTGCAGGCGTTCGATGAAATCAGCGAGGTCCGGATCGGGCGCCGGCTCGAGCTCGCGGACGGCGAGCAGGCCGATCGTGATGGATTCGCGCTCGTCCTCGGTGGGCGTGCGGTCGTTCGCCGTCATCGATTGCATGGCGGCGAGCTGGCGGGCGATGGATTCGTAGGTGACCGAGCGCGGGGCGCCTTGGAAGCGCGCCTCGGCCTCGATCTGCGTCTGCGCGAGGACGTCGAAAAAATCCTTCCGGTTGTCGAGCGGACGGTTCATGCGGGATCAGGCGGCGGGCTTCACGCCGATTTCGTTGATGTTCGAGTTGTTGCCGATGTAATACTGGGTCGCGCCGCCCGGGGTCATCACCGGCTTGTTCTTCACGCTCCACGTGTCGAGGATCTTCGCCGCCGTGGTCTTCAGGTAGGGCGTGGACGGCGGAATGGCATACGGCTTCGCGATCTTCTCGACGACCGTGCCGTCCTGCTTCGTTCCCATCCAGCCAATGCCGAGATCGGGCGGCGTGGCCATGGAGCTCGCGAAGTAATTGCCCTTGAACCCGCCCGGGACCTGCCATTGCGTGAGCCGCTTCGGCGCCGGCGGCGGCGGACCCACGGAGAGGGGCTCCTTGAAATCGACGCCCCTCATGTGACTCAGGATCTCGTTGATCTCCTGCGGGTAGTTGTAATTGCGCACCTTCCCGAGGGCCTGGTCGAATTTCTGGCCGTTGTCCTTGTAGAAGTGGAGCGCGATCTTCTTCCGGGCGGCCATCTGCGCGACGCTGCTGCCCTTCTCCGCGGCGATCTTGAACATCTGCGGCGTCGGGGGCCGGAAGCCGATGATCTGGCGCTGCATGGCCAGGCGCACGGCCTTGGGCTTGGGCTGGCCAAACGTCTCCAGAACCGCGCCGAGCGTGCGACCCTGGGGCCTTCGCGCGCCGTCGCTCGCGCTGCCCTCGACCTTGGGCGCTCCCCCGGGCACGCTCTTCGTATTGACGTAGACGTGTTTGCCCTCGATGATGACGTCTCCGCCCGATTTCAGGACGACGTTGCGATCGGCGAGCAAATTGATGTTCGCGTCGTCGAGGATGCTCGTGCCCTTGCCCGTGGTGAGCGAGATCTTCGGGTGGACCGTCTCGATCATCGTCTCCTTGAGCACCATCGTGGGCTCGTTCGGTTTGTCCGGGTCTTTCTCCCGGAACTCGACCATGGCGGCGACGCTGCGCTGGCCGACCATGACGTTGTCGACGGCGCCGATGAAGGAGCTCCTGTTTGCGCCCACGAAGATCGAGCGATTCGCGCCCGTCCGCTCGTTTTCGTTCGCCTTGACGAGCTTCGAGAGGTTTCGCTGGGCCTGCATGTAGAGCACCTCCTTGCCCGCGGCATCGTCGAAGGTGATCTCGTTCCAGCCCTCGGATTTCGGCGAGGACTGCGATTTCCACGTGCTCACCGTCCGCTGCTCGGGGAGGTTGAAAGGCACGGGCGCGACCTTGTTGTAGGCGCGGCCGAGAAGGACGGGTTGATCCGGATCCCCTTCGAGGAAGCCGATCAAGACCTCCTGGCTCACGCGCGGCAGGACGATCATACCGAACGCGCCGCCGGCCCAGCCCTGGCTCACGCGAATCCAGCAGGACGATTGATCGTCGTATTGCCCGTCGCGATCCCAGTGGAATTGCACGCGCACGCGGCCGTGCTCGTCGGTGTGGATCTCCTCGCCCTTCGGGCCGACGACGATCGCGCTCTCGACGCCCTCGACGACGGGCTTCGGCGTGACCTTCATCGGCCGGAACCGCGTCTTCTCCTCGACGAACGCGGCATACCCGGAGAGCGTCCACTCGCCGTCGTGCGTGCCTTCGAGCGAGACCTCCGTGCAGAGGAAGCGGCCCGCCGAGACGTCGCCGCGCGGGTGATTCTCGATCTTGAAGAGCAGCCCCGGCGCGAGGTCGTACGCGTTCGCGTCGAACTGGAGCTCGCGCTTGCCGCGGCGCGCGGCCGCGAGGTCGATGTCGGCGACAAGCTTGCCCTCGGGGTCCGCAGGGACGCGCGGCTGCTCGCGCCGATCCTTGACGAGCCCGGCGGGCGTGTACCGGTAAAGCTCGTAAAAATCCTCGGGCTTCGAGGCCTTCTCGGCGTCGCCGAGGAGGTGGAAATCGGGGCGCACGAAGTCGTAATCGCGGAAGCTCGCCGCGCCGGGGCGAATGCGGTGCGCGATCTTGACGTTGCGGACGAACTCCTTGCGCGCGTCCTGGTTCGGCGCGTACACGAAGGGCAGGATGGGGCGCTCCTCGCCCGCCTCGGGTTTGTCCGAAAGGATCAGCTCGGTCGTGTACGTGCCGGCGTTGCCGCCGCCGACCTGCTTGAAGAAATAGGAGATGCCCTCCTCTTCGAGCAGGCGGCTCACGAAGTCGTAATCGCTCTCCTCGTACTGGACGCGATATTCGTGCTCCTGGTGCTCGTCGACCGTCTTCATCTGGTGGACGATCGAATACTCGTCGAGGATCTGCTTGACGATCGCGGGGATCGTCATGTGCTGGAAGATGCGGTTCCGCTTGCGGAGCCTGAGGAGCCACATCTGCGGCACGATCCGCACGAAATAGGTCGAAAGACCCGTCGGCTCGGCCTGCACCATCTGAATGTGGCTGGCGACGCCGGACCACGCGCGCGGCCCCGAGAGCGGGCCGCCCATCATCAAGAATGCGGCAGGTCTCCCGACGAACCCCTCGAGATCGAGCCCTGGCAGGCGCGAGCGCGCGAGCACGCCCACGTCGAACGAGCCAGAGATCGGCTCCCGGACGGAGAAATGCCGCACCGAGAGGGAGTCTTCATTGTTTTCGAAGGCAAGCTCCAGCAGCGCCATGATCGGCCTCTTCGGTTACGTCAGATCGTGTCGTCCGGATCGTCTTGCTTCACGGGGCGCAAGGGCGGGAGCGCGCGACCGTGCGTGATGTCCGCGACGCGCGCGAACCAGCGCGTCGTCCACGTGGCGGCGAGATCCCTGAGCTTCTCCATGCCCTCGTCGAGTATCTCCCGCGTCGTCGTGGCGAGGGGGAAATCCTTCTTCAGGAAATACATGCGTTTGTCCGGGTCGAGGTGGAAATACCCTCCCCCCTGGTCGAAGAGCCCGCCGATCGCCGGATCGTTGAGCGCGCGGCCGACCTTCATGAAGGCGTCGATCTGCGCCTCCGGCGCGCCGTCGCGCCACGCCTTCGCCACGAAGACGCGCCCGACGAGCGCGTCCTTCTCGGGCTCGTGCCGGAAGCCGAACTCGCCGAACGAGATGTCCCCGTTCGCATCGAACGCCGCGTCGTAGCGGTTTTCTTTGCGCGCGTAGAACTGCATGAGGGCCTCGGCCCTGTCCCGCCCCGGCGGCATCGCGCTGTTCGTCGCCATCGTCGTCCCTTTGCCTTCCGCCTCGGCGCCTTATTTGTTCTTGCCGCAGCCGCAGGTGTCGCCGGTGTTCCGGTTCTGCTGCTGGTAGGCCTTGAAATAAAGATCGTCGTCGATGCCGTGGTATTCGGTCATCCCCGGCAGCCAGTGCTTGTCGAGGTTCTTGCCGTTCGTCTCGAAATCGGCAGCCTGGCCGCGCTCGCCCGAGAACGTGACGACGTTGCCGCCGCCCGCGTACTTCGCGTGATTGCTCGGATTGTCGCCGAGGCCGAACACCATCGGCGTCGCGTCGTTCACGTGCACGTAATGCGTGTACTTCGGCCCGTTCACCCATTGCGGCGCCGCGGAGCCGAAGCTCGTGACCTTGACGTTCTCGTCGAGGCCCGCGTTCGGCGAGGGCGAACCCGCCTTGAGCGTGTTGTTCGCGTCGTAGAGCGCGAGGCTCGTGACGGCGCCGCCCTGGCTATGGGCGAAGATCTCGACGGGCCGCCCCGACTCGCGCTCGGCCACGACGAGGTCGCTCAGCGTGTTCACCGCGGGGTTTCGTCCGTCCGTCGTGAGGTCCTTCTTGCCCGCCGCCGCCTCGCGAATGAGGCGCCGATCCTTCGAGGTCTGCTGCGCGTCCTTGGCAAACCCTTCGGTGGCATTGTAAACGCCGACGACGGTGGCGCACGTCATGTCGCCGAGCTGCTTCAGCGTCTCGCAATGGGTGGTGCGCGTCGTATTGATGCCGTTGACGTAGAAGATCGTGCGCGGAGGTTTGCCCTCGGTGCATTTCGCGCAGCAATCCTTCGTCGCCTGCGAGGTGTTTCGCGCAGGATCGTCCGGCCGTTCTGGGTCGTAGGCCGAATGGGTCGCCGACGATGGGTTGTAGCCGCTTTTCTTCGCGTTTTCTATATCGGCCCGCGTGACCTCCTGGCCCTTCTGGGTGAGCGGCACGCATTTGCCGTTCACGTAGCCGAAGATCGCGCCGTCGTGGTCGACGTCCTTGCCGGTGCACGCAATACAAGGCTGGGCCGGGGGTTTGCCCGTGAAATGCTCCTTGGCCTTCGCATACGCGTCGCTGACGGCCTTCGCGCCGGAGTCGAGCGCGTCCTTGCCCGCGCCGAGCACGTTGTACCCGGCGTCCGCCACGGCCCGCGTCGCGCCCCGGACCCCTTCCTTGACGGTGTCCTTGACCGCGACCGCGGCATTGCCGACGGCCTTCGCGCCCGTCACGACGGCATTGCCGACGGCCTTCGCGCCGCTGACGATCCCGTCGCCAATCATCTGCGCGCCACCCGTGATGGCGCCGGCTGTCTTCTTGGCCGCGTTCGAGGCCGCGCCCAAAGCTCTCTGCAATAGACCGCCACCAGGCATGACTCAGGTCTCCTCGAGCGTACGAAGAAGCTTGCGCGTGAAGTCCGAGATCCACGCGGCCTTGTCACCGGACGAGAGGTGCTTGGCCGCGAGCGTCTCCGCCACGGCCGGCATCGCCGTATCGAAATCACCGCCGAGCGCCCAGGCCGTGATCACGTACGTCACGAGCTCGAGCTCCGTCGTGAAGCCGTGCAGCGTGCGCGCACGATCGATCTGTTCGGCGACGAAATACTTGAGCGAAGGCCTCGGCTCCTCCCGCGCGTCCGGAAACTGCGTCTGGAGGAAGTTCACCGTGCGATCCGTGAAGCGCTCCTCCGAGGCCTTGGAGAAGGCGCGCATCTGCGCCGGGCGCAGCTTGTAGAGGACGTCCTCGCGCTTGCGCGGCGCGCCCTCGACGAGGCGTTTCCAGAAGAGCGCGCCGAGGCCGTCTTCCGTGGGGATGCCGTACTCGCTCACGGGGCCGTAAAAATCGTCGAGCTCCTGCGCGGTGCAGCAGTCGAGCCACGTGACGAGCACGCGCGGATCGTAGAAGCGGAAGTTCATCTTCGTGCCCGCCGGCGACTGGACCAGGAGGTAGCGGCGGAAGTGACGACGCACGCCTTCGAGGTTCGTGTCGGCGATCGCGAAGATGCAGAGGCTCGGATCCTCGGTGAGGCCCTCGCGCAGCCAGGTCCAGGTCGAAGGATCGACCTGGAAGAGGTACGGCGCGGCGTCGGCCCACTCGCTCGCGTCCTTGGGTTTGTAGAGACAGACCGCGGCGTGGGGGCCGGCTTGCGTGGCCTTCTCCGCGACGAACGGCGCGTCCGCAGCGTCGACCGCGGCGAACAGGCGGCCCGATCGCGTGAGGCGCTCGATGCCGTCGGCGAAGGCCGCGGTCGTGACGAGAGGGGACTCGTGCTCGTTCATGCCGTTGTCCATCAAGCCTCGTTCTCCCTCAGAAGTCGCACTTGATCGGCGTGAACGGCGCCGCCGCGCGTTTCGCGGCCTTGAGCGTCAGCGCCTGGGACTTGTTGCGGATGCCGACCGCGTCGACGATGACGCCCGGCGGTTGATCGGGCGGTGGCGCGCCGGGAACGTACGGAGGCGGGGTGCCGCCGATGAGCACGGTCATGCAGCCGATCGCGATCGGATCGATGCCCGCGACGCCGGGGACGCCGGGCGCCTTCGGGGGCTCCTTCTTCTCCTCGGCGGGGCCGATCTCGATGTTGAGCTTGAAGCCGAGGCCCGCGAGCAAGGCGCCGACCTTCGCGCCGAACCCCATCTGGAGCTTGCCGTCGCGGTAGCCCGCGTACGCGCTCGCGCGCGCCTCCGCGGTGAGCAGCGCGCCCGAGGCCTCGCCGCCGATGCTGACGTCGAGGTTCACGAGCGGGATCGTGAACGTCTTCTTGCCCGAGGCTTTGCCCTCGACGACGGACGCGCCCGCGCCCGCGCCCGCCTCGACATACGCGGACTCGACCTTGCCGTTCTTGACCTCGAACTGCCCGCCCGCGGCCGCGTCGGCCTTCGCGGTGAGGACCTTGGCCTCGCCCGAGACTTCACCCCAGCCCTTCGCGTCGCCGGCCTTGCCCGCGGCCGCGAAGAGCGAACCTTCGATCTCGGCCTTGCCGCCGGCGTTCGCCTTCATGTTGCGAACGTTCTCGATCTCGGCGGTTGCCCCGATGGAACCCTTCGTCGAGCCGGAGAAGAACTGCGCGTAGTTGTCGACGGGTTTGCCGTCGGCGCCCTTGGGCACGGTGGTCGCGCTCCAGAGCTCCTTGTTCGCGCCGAGCGCGACCTTGGGCTTCCACGCTTGATCCTTCGGATCGCGGCCGTGCGCGACCTGATCGAGCGCCTTGTCGCCGGCCTTGTTCTTCGCCTGGTCCCAGGCTTCGCCGAGCGTCTTGCCCGTGCCCTCGCCCTCGGTGGCGTACTTGTTTTCCTTCGTCGCGGACCCGTCCGCTTTGAAGGTCCACTTCGCCTGCTCGGGTTTGGCCGCGTCGCCTCCGCCGACCGCGGTGGAGGGCATCATGCAGGTGCACGCGTCGCCCACGCGCGCGGCGCCGACCTTGTTGATGAAGACCGTGAACGACGTCTGCGTGACGGGCCCGGGGCCGTGCAGCGGACAGACGTGTTTGTCGGTCAGGCGCGCGGCGGGCATCCCGCCGATGGTGACGTCGGGCGAACCCTCGGCGAGCACGCCGCCGTGCACCGTCAGATCGCCTTTGCGTGCGGCTTGCGGCATGGCGGTCTCCTAGCAGTTGATCTTCACGAACGGGCCGCCGTGGATGACGACCTCGCCACCCGCGTTGAGCTTGATGTCACCGTCGGCCTTCAGCGTGATCGTGGCTCCGTCGAGCGTGATCGTGGCCTTGCCCGTGGTCAGCGTGATCTTGCCGTCGACCATCTCGATCATGGTCTCTTGCTTCTCGACGTCGGGGTTGCCCATGGCCTCGACCTTGAGGTCCTTGGGTTTGGCCATGATGAGCGCGTACTTCGAACCGACGAGCGTGGTGTCGACGGCGCCGACGACGCTCGAACGGTTTGCCCCGACGACCATCGTGCGGTTCGCGCCGGTGCGCTCGGTCTCGTTGCGCTTGACGAGCTTCGAGAGATCACGCTGCGCTTGGACGAAGAAGAGCTCCTTGCCCGCCTTGTCCTCGAACATGATCTCGTTGAAGCCGCCGGTCGTCGGCGAGCTGTTCGTCTTCCAGGTGCTCTTCGTCTTCTCGTCGGGCAGCTTGTACGGGACGCGGTTCTTGCCGTTGTAGAGGCGGCCGACGATGACGGGTTCGTCGGGGTTGCCCTCCCAGAAGCCGACGAGGACCTCCTGGCCGATGCGCGGGATCGTCATCATGCCGTACGCGGCGCCGGCCCAGCCCTGGCTCACGCGGATCCAGCAGGTCGAGTTCTCGTCGTACTTGCCGTCGCGATCCCAGTGGAACTGCACGCGCACACGGCCGTACTCGTCGGTGTAGATCTCCTCGCCCTTCGGGCCGACGACGAACGCGCTCTGGATGCCGTTGATCTTGGGGCGCGGCGTGCGCTGCGCGGGCCGGTGCAGGACGTCGATGAACGTGGCCTCGCCGGAGAGCGTCCACTCGCCGTCGGGCGTGCCTTCGTGCATCGCCTCGAGGACGAGGAGCTTCTTGCCCGGATCGAGGTCCTCGCGCGGGTGGTTGTCGATGCTGAAGATCACGCCCGGCGCGAGATCGAAGGCGTTCGCCTCGTACGAGACGACGCGCTTCGTGCGGCGCTCGGCTTCGAGCAGGATGTCCGCGCGGCGCTTGCCTTCCTTGTCGTCGGTGAAGGCGCCGTGCTCGTAGACGTATTGCTCGAAGAAGTCTTCCTTCTTGGTCTTCTCGGCCTCGCCGCGGAGGAGGAACTTGGGTTTTTCGAAGTCGTAGTCGCGGATCACCGCGGCGCCGGGGCGAACCTGGTGCGCGAGGTGGACGCGGCAGATCCACTCGTTGTTGCCGGGCTGGTTCGGGTTCTCCGCGTGGCGGATGGGCTTGCGCGCCTCGCCGCGCGTGGGCGCGTCCGCGAGGTGGAGCTCGCTGACGATCTTGTCGCCGTTCATCGCCTGGCCGAACCAGTACGAGATGCCTTCTTCCTCGAGCAGGCGGCTCACGAAGGCGAAATCGGTCTCGCCGTATTGGACGCGGTACTCGTGCTCGGGGTGCGGCTCGGTGAGCTTCTCCTTGGGCGTGATGCCGTACTCGCCGAGGACCTTCTTGACGATGTCGGGGATCGACATCTTCTGGAAGATCCGGTTGCCCTTGCGCTGCGTGAGCAGCCACATCGTGGGCACGATCCGGATGAGGTAGGTGGAGAGTCCGAGCGAGGTGCCGGTCGGCGGCTCGACGTCGATCTGCTCGGCGTGGCTGACGACGCCGGTCCAGCCGCGTGGCACGTTCAAGTTGCCAATCGCGAGCAAGCCTCCGGCCTTGCCGACGAGCGATTCGAGGTCGATGTCTTCCTTCGGCGAGCGCGCGACGATGCTGGCGCTGAAGAGCGTCGAGATGCCTTCGTGCACCGAGAAGTGCCGCACGGAGAGGCTCTGCTCGCCGGACTCGAAGGAGAGATCGAGGATCGCCATTGGCACAGCCTACGAAAAGCATGGCGAAGCATGCAAGGGGGCCGAGCCATGCGAAGGCATATCGACACCCCGCGTCATGGGCGTCGATGAGCTATCCGTGAAAAATGATGCCGACGGTGTAGATTGGCGGGGGGTGGAGGGACTTGTCGTGACCGGGCCTTCATTCGCCGGGGCGCGGTGGTCCGGCACGCTGAGGCAGAAGGGCTGGATCGACAGGGTCAGCGAGCAGCGTCGCGGAGCTGTTTCTTGAAGGTGAGGCGGACGATGGGGACGATGGTGGGATCGTTTTGGATTTCGCGTTCGAATTGGAGGACGTCGTAGTAGCCGCAGCGGCTCTTGCCGGGGTATTCGCGGCAGGCCTGGGGGCGGCCTTCGTAGATGGTGCAGCCGCGGGTCTCGGGGTGGAGGAATTTGCAGGATTTGCCGAAGAAAGGATCTTTCTTCCGGCGGAGGATGCGGCCGCCGAAGCGGTGCACGGTGAAGCGTTTCTCGGCGACCTCGGGCGTGAGGCCGAAATGGGCGGCGAGCCGCTTGACGTCCCGCGCCGTCACCTCGACGCGCTCGTAGATGGAGCAGCAAAATGCCACGCACTTGGTGCAATCGTATTGAACGCGCGTTCGTCCGGCGGCCACGGCTGACTCCAGGGAGAGTTGGAATTGGATGGATGCCGCGTCACGCGACGAGGCGGCGCGAGTCTAGGCGCATCGAAGGCGCGGGTCGAGGGGGTTCGTCCGAGCAGGCGATGTGGGCAAAATCACGCAGCCTAGACGAACTCATCCCGTCCCCGGTGCTCTCCCGCGCGTCCTGGGCGGCCAGGTTTGTGCGTTGTGTCGCAATTCGTCGTGACGGGGTCGAATGCGGGCGCTACCTTTCAAGGACTCACGCGGAGGTGCTGTCATGCGCGTTTTCTTGAGCGCCGCTCCGCTTGTCTTGCTGCTTGCGTGCTCGCGCCCGGCCTCGCCCGGCGACCACGGCGAGTCGGCCGATGCGGCTTCCGCGCCGCCGCAAATGCAGAACCTGGCGTCGATCGGGCCCGCGAAGACGAGGCCTCTGTCGCCGCAGGGCGGGCGGCGATTCCGGGTCTCGCCGCTGGGAAACGACGCAAACGATTGCTCGGAGAGCAAGCCCTGCCGGGAAATCCAGCGAGGCATTTCCCTGGCGACGGCGCCCGGCGACGTGCTCTTCGTGGAAGACGGGGAATACGCGCGGTTCACGGTGGACGGGCTGCGCGGCGAGCCGGGCCGGCCCATCACGATCTTCGCGATCGGCAAGCGCGCGGTCGTCCGGCCGGATCCTGATTGCAAGAACAAGAACGCTTGTCGGGACAACATCATTCTGCGGAGATCTCACCACGTCGTCCTCGACGGGATCTCGTCGTACGGCGCGCCGCGGGCCGCGGTGGCGGTGTTTTACGGGACGAATGTGGCGATCCGGAACGGGACGTACTTCGACAACGGTCGATGGGGGATCTTCTCGTCGTTCGCGGACGATCTCGTGGTCGAGAACAACGAGGTCCGGCGGAGCCGGCGCGAGCACGGGATCTATCTGTCGAACAGCGGCGACAGGCCCGTGGTGCGGGCGAACGTGCTGCGCGACAACGACGGCTGCGGGATCCAGATCAACGCCGACATGCGCGAGAGGCCCGAGTTCGACAAGTCCGGCAAGAGTTTCTACGGCGGCGTGGCCGACGGGCTCGTGACCGGCGCCGCCATCGAGCGGAATCTCATCATCGGCAATGGCGCCGGGCTGCTCGCGAACAACAAGAAGCGCAAAGGCGCGGGGATCAACCTCGACGGCGTGCAGGATTCGATCGTCCAGGGGAACGTGCTCTACGACAATGCCGCGTCAGGCATCGTGGCGTTCGGCGACGCGGATGGAAGCGAAGAGGACGCGGAGGAGGACGGGGACGGTCGCTTCGGGCCGAAGGGGCTTTCGATCGTGCACAACACGGTGGTGATGCCCGAGGGGGCGCGGAGCGCGCTGCAGGTGCGATTGAGCGCAGGGCCGAACGTGGTGCGGAACAACATTCTGTATCATCGGGACGCGCGCCGCGCAGGGCTCGAGCTCGTGACGGAGAAGGACGCGAAGCTCGTGGAGAGCGACGGGAACGTCCTTGATCGAGTGGCAATCGGGGAGAGGGTGCGGCCGCTCGAAGATTGGCGAAAGCAGCTCGGCAAGGACGGGCATTCGCTGTCGCTGCCGCTCGCGCGGCTCTTCGTGGATCCGGCGCGGGGCGATTACACGCTTTTGCCCGCGTCTCCGGCGGCGCGGGCGGCGACGGCGGATCCGGTGGACGAGCACCAGGATTTCATGGGGAAACCACGGATGAGGCGGGAGAAGGGGCACAGCATTGGCGCCTGCGAGGTGGCGCCGGCGGAGCCGCAAGGGGTCAGGGCATCGCCAGTCGGACCACGCGCTCACCAGCGATGAGGACGAGGTCCTTGCCGTCAACGGTGACGGCACGGACGCCGCGCGGCGCAACGGAGAGGGGCGGCGCGCCGTCGGCCGCGAGGCGGCCCGGCGCGCCGCTGCCGAAGACGTGCGCAAAGTGGCTCGAAGGCCCGATCGCGCCACTCGCATCCGGCTCGACGACGACGAGCGTGTGGCCGAAGTCGTTCGCGATCACGAGCTCGCCCGTCGGGAGGAAGGTGATGTCGCTCGGGCGATTGAGGCGCAGGTCGGAGAGGGCGCCGGGCTTGGCGACGCCGTAGCGCTGGCTGTCGCCCGGGATGACGTTTTCCGCGGTGAAGGGGCCGGCGGCGGGGATGCGGCGGACGGCGTTGGAATCGTACGAGGCGACGTAGAGGTCGCCGTTCGGCGCGAAGGCGATGCCGCTGATGTTCGGGCCGAGGCTCTGCGGGACGTCGTCGACGTAGCCGGGCTCGAGCGTGACGCCGAACGTGGTGATGGCCTGGTTCGTGATGTTGATGATGCGGAGGTAGTTCGCGTCGGCGAAGTAGAGCGCGCCGTTCGGGCCGATCGTGGCCTTGCCCGCGCCGGTGTTGATGGCGACGCGCGCAGCCGTGGCGAGGCCCGCCGCCTGCTGCTCGGCGGTCGTGGCGGCGCGGCCGTCGCCCGCGACGACGGAGAGCATGCCCGTCGCAAGGTCGATCTTCGACACGCGCGGCAGGCTCGCCTCGAGGAGGTAAAGCGCGCCGCCCGCGAGATCAAAGCCGCGCAAAGAGGCGAGATCGGAGGCGAGCGCCATCCCGTTCGGGCCGATGGTGTTGCCGGTGTAGCCCGTGCCGGCGAGGGGCATGAGCAAGTTCGTCGTGCGATCCTGGGCCACGACGCGCGCGTCCGAAGTGTAGATGTAGCGATTGTTCGCCGCGTCGACGCGGATGGAGCTCAGGCTGTTCAGGGCGCGGAGCGAGAGGCCGGGCAGGTTGTCGATCTTGGTCGGGCCCGTGCCGGCGACGGCCTCGACGAGCCCCGGATTGCCGGCGGCGTCGAACAGGACGCGGCGCAGGCGGCCCTCGGCGAGCACGAGGAGCGAGCCGTTGCGATCGACGAAGGGGCGCGAGAAGAGCGCGAACGTGGCGCTCTTCGCGGGGCCGCCGTCGCCCGTGTAGCCGGCGTTCGGGATGGCCTTGCCCATGTCCCAGCTCCCGGCGACGAAATCGATGCAGTCGTTCTCGTCGAGCGCCGTCGCCAGGTTCCCGCCGGCCGGGCGAATGCGGCGGATGAGGCCGTGGCGGCTGCCGACGAGCAGGTCGCCGCGGACGGGATCGACGATGACGCCGCTGTTGATGCCGAGCGGCGTGGTGATCGCGGGGCAACCCTCGGCGGGCAGGCTCGAATTGTTGCCGTTGCCCGCGAGGTGCACGCTCTCGACGTACATCGGATCGCCCACCGGCGGGCGGTTCGCGGGGATCTTGCGGAGCTGGATGGACGTCGCCGTGTAGATGCTGCCGTCGGCGTCGAGCGTCACGGTGAGCGGATTGACGGCGCCGATGTTCGCGATCTGATCGACCGCGTCGGCCGCGATCGTGACGCCCCAGGCCGTGGTGGCCGTGCCCGTGGTGTTGATCGCGCGGATCGTGCCGTTGCTGTTGTCCGCGACGAGCAGGATCGAGCCGTCGGCCGTGAAGGCGAGGTCGGTGATGCCGTTGAAGCTCGCGCTGAGGCGGTTGCCGCCGTTGCCGCCGTTGCCGCTCGACGCGGTGCCGGCATAGTCCGTGACGGTGCCGTCGGTGCGCTTGGCCCGGAAGATGCGGAAGCCCGACGCGAAATACGCGTCCTGCGTGACGGGGTGGATCGCGACGGCGGCGACGCCCTCGGGCGCCTGCGCGACGGTCTGGATGGTCTTCGGCTGGATCGTCTTGCCGAACATCGTGACGGGCATCGAGCCGTTGTTGATGACGCGGACACGCTTGCGATCGGCGATGTAATAGTTGTTGGCCGCGTCCGTCGTGACGAACCCGCCTTCGATCGAGGCGAGCAAGGGATCCGCGCCGTCGCCGATCTCGTTCTCCTCGGGGCCGCCGCCGGCGAGGATCTTGTAATCGCCCGAGACGCCGAAGACGCCGGCGTTCGTGGTTTGTCCGGCCGAATCGATGAGGATCTCGGCCGGGCCGAAGTCGACGGCCGGGACTTCCACGACGAGCCGATCGGGCTCGGCGGAGAGGACGACGGCGTCCACACCGTCGAAGGTGACCTTGTTCATCGCGGCGTCCGCGGCGAAGCCCGTGCCGCGGAGGACGAGCGCGCTGCCGGGAGCGCCGCCGGCCGGGGTCGTGTCGAGCACGGAGAGGACGGGCGTGGTGCCGGTGATCGTGGCCGCGACGTAGCTCCGCGCAGGCAAGCGCCCCGGGGCGGCGAGGTTCAACGGGCCGGTGACGGCGTCCGCGGGGACGGTGACGACGACCTGCGTGCCGGCGGCGTTGATCGAGGTGACGGGCGCAGGCGCGGCGGCGCCGGCAAACGTGACGGTGAGGTCGGCGGGCGAAAGGCCGACGAAGCCAGCGCCGGTGAGGGTGATGTTCTCGCCGGGTGCGTGGGGCGCGTCGAAGCCGGTGACCGCGAGCTCGGCGGGGATCGAGGCGTCGGTGATCGTGAGCGGGAGCCAGTTCGAGCGCAGGCCGTTGACCTCGATGGCGATGGCGCCGGTCGCGAGCGTGGACTCGGAGTTGCCGACGCCGAGCGCGAAGGCGAGGTCGCCGGGAGTTGCCTGGTTCGTGACGATCTTGCGGCGCGTGCCGCTGCGGCCCGGGATCGCGAGCTGGTTCGCCTCGACGGACGCAGGGTCGAAGCCGAGGCCCTGGACCTTCAGCGTGGAGGAGAGTTTGGCCTGCGTGACGTCGGTCGAACCGGCGACGGGCAGGTGGGTGAAACCCGGGGAGAACGTGGCTTGCGGCGTGCCGTCGAGGGTGAGCGTGACGACGCGGGTGCGGGCGACGGCGGCGGGCGTGGTGACGCTGAGGGTGCCGTCGTCGAGGACCATGACGTCGGCGGCCGGGACGTTGCCGAAGAGAACACCGACGGCGCCGATGAAGCCGTAGCCGCTGATCGTGACGAGCTCGCCGCCGGCGGCGCTGCCGGCGGCCGGCTGCATGCCGATGATGGCGACGGCGGGCTCGACCTCGATCGTGTAGTCCTGCGTCGCCTTCTGGCCGTCGGGGCCCGTGGCCACGAGCGAGACGACCTGCGGCCCTTCCTGGCCTGCGGCGGGCGTCCACGTGACCTCGCCCGTCGCGGCGTCGACCTGCATGCCGTCGGGCTTGGTCGTGAGCGAGTAGGTGATCGTGTCGCCAGGGAGGGCGTTTTCCTGAACGGCCTGCGACGCGTAGAGGTAGGGGTCGCCGACGCGCGCAACGAGCACCGGCGTCGTGGTGAACGAGACCGGGCCGCGCATTTCTTCGTGTCCGCCGGCGCCGGCGCTCCCACCGTTGCCGCCGGAGCCGCCGCTCCCGCCCATGCCGCCGACGCCGCCCGCGCCGCCGCTGCCGGCGGGGTTCGTCGTGCCGGAGGTCGAGGGCGCATCGTCGGAGCAACCCGTCGCGAAGGCGGCGAGCGGGAGGCTGATCAGGAACGCGAGCGAGAGTCGGCTTTTCGCGCGGGAACGCATGGCGTGCTCCTCCTGTGACGGAAGGGAAGGATCGAGGAGGATAGAGCGGAGACGCCGGCGGCAGAAGGGGGAGGATGACAGCAGAGGACGATTCCCGTGTGCCTGGACGAGCTCCGCTTCACCGAACCATGTCGTTCGTCACCCAATCGATGACGGAGCCATGCTGCGGGTTCCAGCCGAGCTCGCGGCGGGCTTTTTCGGAACGGACGCGGCTGTTCGAGCCGAGCGCGAAGACGGCGAGCTCACGGCCCCACCGGGCGATCGCCTGATCGGCGGGCCACGACTCCGCCGCGCCAAGCCCGAGGGCCTTGCCGATCGCGCGGACGAGATCGCCGAAGGAGGCCTCGCCATTCTCCACGTAGTAAAAACTCCCTGCCGGCGCCTTCTCCAGCGCGAGCAGATAAAGCTCGGTCATGTCGGCGATGTGGACGTTCGACCAGATGTTGAGGCCGCGGCCGATGTAGCGCGGGATTCCGCTCTCCTTTGCCTGGGCGCAGAGCGGCGGGATCTGCACGCTCTGGGCGGGCGGGCCCAGCGTGTGGCCGTAGATCAGGCTGTTGCAGAGCACGACGGTTCGCACGCCGGGGGCGGCCTCGACGATGCGCTTGTTCAATGCGACGCGGTGTTCCTTGTCCGGCTCCGGCACGACCTGCGTCTCCTCGGTGAAGATCGCACTCGACGGTTCGCCCATCGCTTCGTCGCCAACGAGGCTCGTGCCGCTCGTGTGGAGGAACGGTTTGCCCGAGCCGGCAAGTCCGGCGAGCAGTGCGATGGCGGCGCCCTCATGGTCGCTGTCGGCGGCATTGATGACGGCATCGGCGGCCTTCGCCTCGGCGGTGAGCAATGCGGCGTCGTCGAGCGTGCCGAGGACGGGGTCGATGCCCTTCGCGCGCACGCCTTCGACCTTCGCAGCCGAACGGACGAGGCCGCGCACGACATGCCCCAGGGAGGCGAGCCGCGCGGCGACCGAACCACCGATATAGCCGCTTGCACCGGTCACGAAGATCTTCATGCAACACTCCTTTTCTCGAGGCCTGGACGATGGAATCACCGCGGCCCTTTGACAATCCGCCGCGCATGCGCATGACATGTGAATCCCTTTCACAAGGCAGGGGTCGAGATGGACAATCGCATGGGCGAGATGCGGGTCTTCGTGCGGGTGGTGGAAGCCGGCAGCTTCTCGGAGGCGGCGCGTCAGCTCAGGATGACGCCGTCGACCGTGAGCAAGCTGGTCGGCCGGATCGAAGAGCGGATGGGCGTGCGCCTCGTCGAGCGCTCGACACGACGCCTGTCGTTGACCGACGAGGGCCAGGTCTACTTCGAACGAAGCGGCGCGCTCCTCGGCGAGCTCGACGATCTGGAAAGGGAGCTCGCGCAGGGAGGTGCGCACGCGAGGGGGACGGTGCGCGTCAACGCGTCGGTCGCCTTCGGCGTGCGCGGGCTCTTGCCGCTCTTGCCGGGTTTCTGGGAGGCGTATCCGGAAATCGTCGTCGACGTGTCGCTGTCGGACGAAATCGTCGACCTCTACCTCGATCGCACCGACATTGCATTTCGCGTCGGCGCGCTCGGCGACTCGAACCTGGTCGCTCGAAAGGTCGGCACGGCACGCCGCCGGATCGTCGCTTCGCCGGCCTATCTGAAACGACACGGGACGCCCCGGACCGTCGAGGATCTCGAGCGCCACAATTGCCTAGGCTTCAACTTTCGGCGGTCGGCGCCGGTGTGGCCCATGCGGCAGGGCGGTCGTGTCGTCGACCGAACCGTGCGCGGCAGCTTGCTCGCCAACAACGGCGAGACGGTGCGCACCATGGCCCTCGCGGGCGTCGGATTGGCGCGGCTCGCGGACTTCCACGTCGATCCCGACATCGAGAGCGGACGGCTCGTCGAAGTGCTGGCGGACGAAGAGCACAGCGACGTCGAAGACGTGCACGCGCTTTATCTCGGGGGGCAGCGCGTGCCACAACGCGTCCGCGTGTTTCTCGACCACATGGTCCCGCGGTTGCAATCGTTCATGGCGCGTGGCGGAGACGATCGCCACGGTCGGGACGCCTCGTCAGGTCCGCGGGGCGGCTCGCGTGAGCGGTCGCGAAAGGCCCGCACGCCCCCGCCTCGTGCGGCTGCGTCGCGATGAAGTCGCGCGGGCGGCGCGTCGTCGTGTCACTTCGCGCGCACGAGCAGCTCCTTGGCCACGTCCACGAAGAGGCGCAGCGCCGGGGAGCATTGCGCGCGGCTCGGGTAGTAGAGGAAAAAGCCGGGGACCTTGGGCGCGTAGGGCTCGAGCACACGCTCGAGCCGCCCGGTGCGTAGCTGCTCCATCACCATGGGCTCGAAGGCGTATGCCAGCCCCAGGCCTTCCTCGGCCATGGCCACGCCGAGCTCGCTCTCGTTCGTGACCACGCCTCCGCGCACCGGCACGCGCCAGTTCCTGCGACCCCGCTCGAGCTCCCATGCGTAGAGCGCCCCGGTGGTCTGCATGCGGAAGGTAATGCATTCGTGGCGCAAGAGATCCTCGGGGCGCTGCGGCGTCCCGTGGCGCGCGAGGTAGCTCGGCGCGCCCACCACCACGAAGCGAAATGCGTCGGTGAGCCGCACCTGCACCATGTCGCGCTCGATGGCCTCGGTCAGCCGCACGCCCGCGTCGTAGCCCTCCGCCACGATATCCACGAAGCGGTTTTCGAGGACGACCTCGACCTCGATCCGCGGGTGACGGGCGCGGAAGGTAGGCACCAACGGCGCGATGATGAAGGGCACCGCCGCCCTCGGCACCGACAGCCGGACCCGGCCCACCGTCTCTCCCGGCTGCGCGGAGACCTCGGTGAGGGCGGCGAGCGCCTGTCTCATTGCCGGGCCGGCGCTCTCCACGAGCCGCCGCCCTGCATCCGTCAGCGACACGCTACGCGTCGTGCGGGCCAGGAGCACCACGCGTAGCTGCTCCTCGAGCTGCCGCACCGCCTGGCTCACGGCGGACCTGGAGACGCCGAGCTCGCGCGCCGCGCTGCTGAAGCTCTGCAGGCGCGCCACGGCAAGGAACGCCTGGAGCTGGGGGAAGGGCGCCGTGTTCATGCGGAGGATCCGGCTTCAAGCGCGCCTCATTGTCAAGCATGGGTTAACAGCCCGTTGGCTCCCCGGCGCCTAGTCCTCCGCGGGACCGGGGCGTACGTTTCTTCGTGCACGGGGACGGAGCCGAGTCGAAGGCTTATTCCGCCGCCGGTCCGACAGGAGAACGTTCAATGCAGAAGCGCAAACTTGGAAACAGCCATCTGGAAGTCTCGGCGATCGGCCTCGGCTGCATGGGACTGAGCTTCGGCTACGGTCCAGCCACGGACAAGCAGGAGGCGATCTCGCTGATTCGAACGGCCGTCGAGCGCGGCGTCACGTTCTTCGACACGGCCGAGATCTACGGCCCGTTCACGAACGAAGAGCTCGTGGGCGAAGCGCTCGCTCCCTTCCGCGAGCAGGTGGTGATCGCCACCAAATTCGGCTTCAACGCGGACGTGGGAGTGTCTTCCCTCAACAGCCGACCCGAGCATATCAAGCAGGTCGCGGACGCGTCGCTGAAACGCCTCCGGACCGACCACATCGATCTGTTCTACCAGCACCGCGTCGACCCGGATGTGCCGATCGAAGACGTCGCGGGCGCGGTGAAGGAGCTGATCCAGGAGGGCAAGGTCAAGCACTTTGGCCTCTCCGAGGCTTCCGCCAAGACGATCCGCCGCGCCCACGCGGTCCAGCCGGTCACGGCGGTACAGAGCGAATACTCGCTGTGGACGAGAGGCCCTGAAGCGGAAGTGCTGCCGACCCTCGAGGAGCTCGGTATCGGGTTCGTTCCATTCAGCCCTCTGGGCAAAGGCTTTCTGACGGGCAAGATCAGCGAAAACACCACGTTCGCGAGCTCCGACATCCGCAACATCATCCCTCGATTCACGCCGGAGGCAATGAAAGCGAACCAGGCCTTGGTCGATCTGCTGGGCCAGGTCGCGGAACGGAAGAAGGCGACCCCGGCCCAGATTGCTCTGGCATGGCTCCTCGCGCAGAAGCCATGGATCGTACCGATCCCCGGCACCACGAAGCTGCACCGCCTGCAGGAGAACATCGGAGCAGAAAGCGTCGAGCTTTCGCCTGACGATCTCCGTGAGATCGAGAGCGCCGCCTCGAAGATCACCGTGCATGGGGCTCGCTATCCCGAACACCTGGAGAAGAGGACCGGGCTCTGAGCAAGGCGGGACGGGGGCGGCAAGGGGAGCTGATGCGATGGAACGCGTCGTGTAGCTAGCCTTCCGCGTTCGGCGTCTGCTTTGCCTTTGCGGCCTGCTTCGCGCGCCGTCGCGCGGTCGCCTTCTCGGCCGCCGCGAGGAGCGGGGCGCGAATGGCGTCCACGGCGGCGGCGGGGGCGCTCGATTGTTCGAGGTTCGTGAGCACGGCCTTGGCGACCTTCGCCCAGGCGCGCCTCCGCTTCCGGATCTCGGCCGGCGAGACGCCATTCTTTTGCGCCTCGGCGGCGGCCTGCGGCTTTTGATTCTCGATGGCCCCGAGCTTCTGGCCTGCGTCGCCGAGCTGCACTTCGGGTCTGATCCGGGATCGAATCAGAGGGGAGACACTCGACGTCATCGAGCGGGAGGCCCGCGCCTCACTTCCCGGCGAGGCACTCGGGATTGCAGCGCTCGGCGATGCAACCGTCGAGTCGAGTGGCCTCGTCGGAGGGCTCGAAGAGCTGGCCGCACGTGGCGAGGCAGGCCTGGATCATCGCAGCACGGTCGCTGTCTTCGAGCACGGGCGTCCCGGCGGGGGGCGGCTTGCGGCATCCCATGCGGCACCCGAGCGCTTGGGCCGCGCTGGGGGTGAAGGCCACAGGCGGAGAACAGCAACGAGACTTGACGCACGGAGCGCAGGACTCGGACAGGCTCTTCGTCATCGTGCACGCGGCGACTGATTCGGGGCTCACCGGCGCCGGGCTCGCCTCCTCGATGGGCATGCTTGTCGAGGCCGAGGTGGGCGCGGGGGTCGGGGCGGCCACGGGGCTCGGCTCCGAACCGCCACACGCGACGAGGAAAACTCCCAGCAGGGGTACAGAATGAAGTTTCACTCGCCCACGCTAGCACTCTCGCGCTGGTGCTGGACCGGCGGAGCGCGATTGGCGGGGAACCATGAGCCCAAAGCAAAACACGAGGAGCAATCCGAGATATACGGCTCGGGCCCGCATCGGTGCGCACGCCCCCGCGCCGCGAAGTTCGTCGAGGATCAGGGCCAGAGCTCGAGCGTCACGGATTCGTGGGAAAACCCCACGACCTCGACGCCGAGGCTTTCGAGCTGGAGGAGCAAGCCGAACGGCGATTCGAGATCGGCAAATGCACGGCCGACCGCAGCCGGATCCAGGAAGAAACGCGCGCCCAAGGACCTCGGCTGCGGCTCCACGCGACTCCCTTGCGCGACGAGCTTGCGCCACGAGAGCTCGCCGACGGCCGCGACGCATGCGCGGGTCCACGCCCCCCACCAGGTTCGTGGAATCGGGACGTCTGCGAGCCCGCCGGGGACCTGCCGCATCAGCTCGACCATGAGAAGGAGGGCCGCTCGCTCCGGCGGCCGCTCCCGATGGATCCCGGTCCTCCAGACGGGGCGGCGGATCGATTCGCGGCGGCCTTCGGAGAGAGCCCTCGTGCTTCGACCGAGCGCATCCAGGGCGCGCGTGGCCGCGAGCGCGAGACGTTCGGCCTGCGCGACGAGCGGGGCGAATCGCGAGAAAGCAACGGCGTCCTGCGTCGTGATCGGGTGGTGCACGGCGCGCGCGGGCGGAACGCCGGGGCTGCGGCAAAGCGCGATGGAGACGGCGCAGGCGCGCATGCGTCGCCGGATCGAGCCGGGCGCGCCGCCGATGCCCACGCCGTGCAAATGAAAGAGCCGCAGTGGGTCGTCCTCGTATCCCTCGCGGGCGCGATGCATTCGGAGCCGATCCCAGGCCTCGAATGGATCCCGCGTCGACGAGGCGATGCGGCCCGTGAGGTCCCGTCGCTCGGGCGTGTCGAGCTCGAGGCGCGCCACGGCGCGAGGCCATACGCCGGTTCGAACGGCTTCGGCGAGCGCCTCGACGCTCATTCGAATCCGTAACGCACCAGCGGGAGATTGAGATGCGGCGAGCGGCCGGGGATGGGCGAAACGTCCGCAAACACGAAGGGTTCGCCGTCGATGCACTCGAGCGGAGTGCGTGGCGTCTCGTCGGTTGCATCCATCGGTCCTCTTGTCGGCTCGCTCACGAACGGCTCGTTCCGCGCCCCGTGGAGATCATCGCTGCGGCGGTCGCACCTTCGCATGGTCGCCTGGCTCCTCCCCCCGCATCTTCGGGGAAAGCATCCTGTGAGGATGAGACCAAAACAATGGTTCTCCGAGGTCGGGATCGAAAGGCCCGCAGCTTCGGGTAGACTGCCCCCCATGTACACCCCTTCCATCGCCAACAAGAATGACTCGTCCTGGTTGCTTCGGCCATGACCCTCACCATCGAATCGACCCTGGGCCTATGCGCTTCGCGCGGCAGTCGGACGGACGATCGACGTCGGCGCCGGAGCCGGAGAGGGATTGCTCGTCGTCGCTGACGGAATGGGGGGGCCCTGCACGGGGTGGCTCGGCGCACGCCTGGCCGTGCGTGCGCTCGTCCAGCCATTCACGAGCGTTGGCGCGGAGCTCCGGTTCGTGGGAGCCGCCGAGGGGTTCCCCGACAACTGTGACTGGGCCGGCGCGATGCAATTGCATCGAGGGGCCGAGCGCGTGTACGAGGCGTGCGCGGCGGACTTCGGAGATCCGGCGGCGCTCCCGCGTGATCTCGCTGCGATGTTCTCGGAGATCGACCGGGTCGTGGCCAACGTCCCGAAGCATGACCGTATCTACGGCCTCCTGGTCGGGTGTATTGCCGCCACCGTCGAAGGCGCTCGCGTGCGTGGGATCCACGTGGGGATCGGGCGCGCGCTCCTGCTCCGCGCGGGCGCCCACCACTTCGAGAGTCTCGTGGTCGAGCATTACCTGCACCTCGTCGCGGATCGCATGTCGCAAGCCCGCGACATCGACCCGGCGCAGATCCCGTTGAACATCATCGCCAACGGGCTCGGGGGACTCACGCAAACCGGGGTGGGCGTCGACCCATTCGATGTCGAGCTCGGCGCGGGCGACCTTCTCCTCCTCTGCTCCCAACGAATGGACGTCCCCGAAGAAGAAGTGGCCCGCATCGCGAGGGCCGCCGTGGACGATGGTGCTCCGCTCGAGGAGCTCGCGCGCACCCTCGAACGCCGCTCGGCCGCCGTGTTCGACGCTTCCGAGGCGCATCGCGCCGTGGACGTGGCCTTCGCGATTGCGCTTGCGAGGCTCTCACATTCGAGGAGAATTCGGTCCGATGGGCGAGCCGACCGGCGCGCGCGGGACGAGGCCGTGGATCAAGAGCTCGAGCGCCCGTGCCATACGCCGATCTCGCGCGCGGCCCGATCCATCGTCCGCGAGGACGGCCGAGAGCATGGCGAGCACGTCGATCACGTCGGCGAGGGTGAGGTCGTCGCGGACCAGCCCCGCCGCGCGCGCGCGCTGCAGTGGCACCGTGAGCAGCCGCGTCACCCGGGGCACGAGGGCCTGGAGCGCGTGCTCGCCCGGTCCACGCAGCAGGGCGGGCACCAATGCGTGGGTCTCGGTGTGCCGTTCGACGATGGCCGAGAGTAGCTTCATGAAGGCGTCGGGACGATCGCCGTGCTCGTGGGCGAGCGCCTCGAGCTCGCAGAGATCATCCTCGACGATGGCGGCGCCGAGCGCGTACCGGTCCGGGAAGTTCCGATAGAGCGTCGCCCGCCCGACGCCGGCGTGACGCGCGATCGCATCGAACGGCGCGTCGAAGCCGGCCGAGGCGTACACCGCGCGTGCTGCAGCGACGATCCGCGCGCGGTTCTCCTCGGCGTCTTTCCGGCGCGCCGGTCTTTTTTCCGTGGGGCTTTCCACCGCGCGACTCTACCCCGAAGCCGAAGTGGACACCACTGTCCACTTCGGATATGCTCGAACCACGAGCGCCGGAAGCCAGGGCTGCTCGCCGCTGAAGGAGTGCTTCATGAACGACGACACGCTGCCGACCTTGCCCGCGAACGCGTCGATCTTCACCCGCATCCGCCTGGCCGTCCACGCGCTCGGCGTCCTGGCCAATGACCCTGGGCACACGTACTACGCGGTCCGCTGGTGAACGCGTGCCTCGATAGCGAGACGTACGCGAAGCTGGCCGAGACGTGGCGCGAGATTCCCGAGGCCCGCCGGCTGCTCGACGAGCGCCCGACGTTGCAGGGCCGCGAGCTCGACCTCGAAGCCCTCGCGCGCCTGCCGAAAGGCACGCTCGGCCACGAATTCGTGCGCTACTTCCGCGACAATGGCATCGAGCCGTTCATCACCACGTTCCCCGTCGCGAGCGACGTCGATTACCTCAGCAAACGCTACCGCGAGACGCACGACCTGTTTCACCTGATCACCGGTTATGGGACCGACGAGCCCGGCGAGATGGAGCTGCAGGCCTTCGTGCTCGGCAACCTCGGCGTCCGCCAGGCGGTGCTGATCCTGGCGTATTCGGTCCCGCGACAGCTCAAGCGCTCGGGATTCAAGGATTTCAAGGCGTACCTCGGCCGGCTGCGCGCGGCCTATTCGCGTGGCCGCCACTCGCGCGAGCTGCTCAGCGTGAGCTACGAGAAGCTGTGGGAACAGCCGGTGTCGACGCTGACCGACCTCTTGTGCGCCCCTGCGTGAGGGCCTGAGCATGCGGCCCCCCGGTCCCGGACTCTTACAGTTCATCCACGGCGTTCGCACCCTCGGATTCCTCGACTTCGTGGGGAAGCAATGGCGCGAGCACGGAGACGTGTTCCAGGTGCGCATCGGCCGGCGAACGCTCGTCTTCGCCATGCACCCCGACGCGGTGGAGCGCGTCAACATCAGCCATCGGCAGAACTACGACAAACTCGGCAGCTACGACGGGGTGCGGAAATACCTGATCGGCAATGGCATCGTCGCGAGCACCGGGGATCTCTGGCGCCGGCAGCGCAAGTTGATGGCGCCCTTCTACACCCCAAAGGGCGTGCAAGCTTATGCCGAGCTGATGATTCGCGATGGCGCCCGCCTCGTGGAGCGCTGGGAGGCGCTCGCCAGCAAGGGCACCGAGGTGGAGATCGCCGAGGAAATGACCAACGTCACGGCCTCCATCATTCTGAAGGCGATGTTCAGCACCGAGACGATGGAGTCGATCCACCAGATGAAGGACGCGGTGGAGACGATGCTTTCCTTCGTCAACGACCGGATGGCGGGCCTTTCGCTCCCCGATTGGTTGCCTACCTCGAAGAATCGCAAATACCTCGCAGCGCGGGAGCGGGTGCATCGTTCGATCAGCGCGCTCATCGCGCAAAGGCGCGGCACCGACGAGGCGTCCTGGCCCGACGACCTCCTCTCGCGGCTCATGAAGGCGCGCGACGAGGAGACCGGACAGGCCATGTCGGAGACCCTGCTGCGCGACGAGTCGATCACCACCTTTTTCGCGGGCCACGAAACCACCGCGCGCACCATGACGTTCGCCTGGTACGCGCTGGCGACGAACCCGAAGGTGACCGAGCGCCTGCACGAGGAGCTCGATCGCGTGCTCGGCGGACGGACGCCGACCGCGGACGAGCTGCGGCAGCTTCCGTATACGCTGCAGGTCGTCAAGGAGGTGCTGCGGCTCTACCCGGCGGCGCCCTTTTACGTGCGCGATGCCCTCGCCGCCGATCGGATCGCCGGCTTCGACGTGCCCGCGGGCGCGGCGGTGATGCTGTCGCCGTATTACACGCACCGGCATCCAGAGATCTGGGAAAACCCCGAGGTATTCGACCCCGATCGCTGGACGCGCGAGCGAGAGGCCGCCCGTCACGGCTACGCATACCACCCGTTCGCCATCGGTCAGCGCATTTGCATCGGCAACAACTTCTCGCTGCTCGAGAGCCACCTGCTTCTGGCGATGCTCGCGCAGCGCTTCACGCCTCGATTGCGCGCCCGCTTCGAGCCGCGCTGGACGATGCAGGGCACCCTGGGCATCACCAATGGGCTGCCGATGGTCATCACGCCGCGCCGACCCGCAACACCCGGCCGCGTGGGTGACCTCGACGGGCGGTCCGGGTAAACTGCCCGCCGTGTACACCCTCTACATCGCCAACAAGAACTACTCGTCCTGGTCGCTTCGCCCGTGGATCCTGCTCCTGGAAGCAGGCATTCCCTTCGAGGAGCGTTTGCTCCGGTTCGGCGACGAGGCCGCCTGGGCGCCGTTCCGCGCGATGACGCCAGCGGGGAAAGTGCCGACGCTGCTCGACGGCGAACGCGTGGTGTGGGATTCGCTCGCCATCGCGGAATACCTCGCCGAAAGGCACCCCAGCGTGTGGCCCCGCGACGAAGCCGCCCGCGCCTGGGCGCGCTCCGCGGCCGCCGAGATGCACGCAGGATTCGGGGTGCTGCGCGAGAAGTGCAGCATGAACATCGGCATTCGCGTGCGCTTGCACGAGACGCCGCCCGCGCTTTCGCGCGACGTGGCGCGGATCTCGGCGTTATGGACGGAGGGGCTCGAGCGCTTCGGCGGGCCGTTCCTCGCCGGGGACACGTTCACGGCGGTCGACGCCTTCTTCGCGCCGGTGGTCTTCCGCTGGCAGACGTATGGACTGCACTTCGGGGAAGCGGCTGCGGCCTACGCGACGCGGATGCTCGAGCGTCCGTCGATGCGAAGGTGGTACGACGAAGGGATCGCCGAGACCTTCCGCGACCTGTCTCACGATGAGGAGTGCCGCGCCGCCGGTGTGTGGACCGCGGATTTCCGGGCGAGCTGAGCGCTCGGCACCTCACGCAATCCGATGCAGCAACGGCTCGCCGCGAAGGAGGCGGTGGACGTTGCCCGCGACGATGTCCGCGATCCGCGCGAACGCCTCCTCCGTCGAGCCCGCGACGTGCGGCAGGACGACGACGTCGTCCCGACGATAAAGCGGATCCGCCGGATCCCAAGGCTCCTCCCAGAACACGTCGAGCCCAGCACCGCCGAGCCTGCCCGTCTCCAGGGCATGCAAGAGCGCGTCTCGATCGACGATGGGGCCCCGCGCAACGTTGACGAGCAGGGCCCCGGGCTTCACGCGCGAGAGAAACGTTTCGCCCACGAGGCCACGCGTCCTCGGCGTGAGCGGGCAATGGATGCTGATGACGTCGGCGCGGGCCGCGAGATCGAGGACATCCTCGGGGGACGTGGTGCTACGCGCGGCGAGGATACGCATGCCGAGGGCCTCGGCAATGCGGGCGAGCGCCGCGCCGGAGCGGCCGAGGCCGAGGATGCCGAGCGTGCGGCCCGCAAGCTCGATGCCGAGCGGCGCGCCGATGGAGCGCTCGGCGAAAGCGCGGCTCGCGCAGGGGAAGCGGCGCGCAAGAGCGAGGATCAAGAAGAGCGCGGCCTCGGCGACCGATTGTCCATTCGTGCCAGGCGCGTTGCACACGGGAACGCCCCGGGCGCGCGCCGCCGCGAGGTCGATGCCCTCGGTGCCAACGGCCGGCTGCTGGATGAGGCGAAGATTGCGCGGCGCGGCAATGACGTCGGCATCGAGGCGAGCGTTCGAGGGCAAGAGGACGTCAGCGTCCTCGACCTGGCCCGCGAGCGGCAAGCCCGGGTCCCACGCGCGCAGCGTGACGCCGAGAGGCAGCCGCGCGCGGATGGCGTCGACGATGGGGAACCAGCCCGTGCCGCAGAAGACGATGTGCACAGGGGACGGTTACCGCCATCGAGGCGGTCGCGCACGCGCGGAGGCGTGCCCCGTCGTCCGAGGCGGTCTTCGTGCCCCCGCCGTGTGTGGAAAAAGATACAGGCTTTTCCGTACGTCAGCGGGTCGGGCTCGTGGTCTCGATGCGCAACCTTTTGCCGGTTCGACGTCGGTTTCCGTTAGCATGGTCGATCGTATGGATCTGGCTCCGGGCTCAATCATCGCGGGACGGTACCGGGTCGACGCGCGTGTCGGCGCGGGCGGCATGGGCGAGGTGTGGGCCGGTGAGCACCTCGCGATCGGCATGAAAGTGGCGATCAAGACGCTGCTCGCCGCCGCTGCCTACGATCGCGAGGTGGTCGCGCGTTTCCGCCGCGAGGCAAACCTGCTCGGCCGCATCCGGAGCGATCACGTCGCGCGCGTCGTCGACTTCGTCGAGGATCCGAGCGTCGGACTCGTGCTCGTCATGGAGTACATCGAGGGCCAGCCGCTCTCGAAGGTGCTGCAGCAGCGAAGGCTCTCCGTCGAGGAGGCGATCGACGTGGGCTGTCACGTGGTCGACGCACTCGGCGATCTGCACCGCGCGCACGTGATCCACCGCGACATGAAGCCCGGCAACATCATGATGGAGCCGCAGCCGAACGGCAGGACGCGCGCGATCATCGTGGACTTCGGCATGGGCCGCATCGAGTCCGGCGCAGGCGAAGACCTCGAGCAGACGAACCTGACGCGCGCAGACATGGCGCTCGGGACCCTCGAGTACATGGCGCCCGAGCAGATCCTGAACTCGCGCGACGTGACCGCAGCCTCGGATCTCTACGCAGTCGGAGCCATGCTCTACCGCGCGATCGCAGGGCGCCACATCTTCGGCGACGCGCAAGACGCGGAGCTCGCGCGCGCCAAGCTGATGACGGACGCCCCGCCGCTGCAGACAGGGCGAAACGATCGAATCTCGCAAGGGTTCGTCAACGTGGTGATGCGCGCGGTGCAGCGCCGGCCGCAGACGCGCTACCAGAAGGCCGAGGACATGCTGAACGAGCTGCGCGCGCTGCAAGACGCAGTGCGCGCAGCGGCCTTCGAGAGCAGCGCGGCGCGGCATCTGCTCGGGCCGACGAGCATCCCGAACGCGCGGCCCTCGCAGACGTCGTACCCGGGATACGCCGCGACGCAGACGCCGCTGCCGTACGCGCAGCAGCAACCGCCGGTGCAAGCTCCGCAAGCGATGATGCAAGCGCAGGATCGGCCCTCGCTGCCGGGCGGGCCGATCTCGCGGCCAAGCATGAGCGGCCCCGCGCCCATGTCGGTCCCCGCAGCCTCTCCGCGTCGTGGCATGTCACCCGCGGCCGTCGTGGGCCTCGTGTTCATCGCGCTCGCAGCAGGCGTGGCCGGAGCCGCCGCGTTTTTCCTGAACGCGAGGCCCCCCGAGCCAGCCCTTTCCACGGCAGCCGCCACGCCGTCGCAAGCGCCCGTGCCAAGCGCGACCCCCACGCCGACGCCGCAAGCCCCCGCGCCGTCCGCAGCCGCGCCAGCGCCAGGCGCCGAAGGCGATGGTATCGACGTCGAGCCCGCCGCGACCGCGCCGCAGCAAGCGCCGAGCCAGAAGCCCGCGGCGACGCTCGGGAGCGGCGCGTCGTCCGCGAAGCCGTTCGGCACAGGCACGGCGAAGGCGCCCGCGTCGACGGGCACGGCGCCGAAGGTCGGCAATATCAACTTCCCCTGAGAGGGGCTCGACAGGAGCGTGGCGCCGGGGCGCTGCCCCCGGACCCCGCGGGGGCTATCCGCCCCTCGACCCGGACCAGGGCAAGCCCTGGACTCGGGGTGGAAGAACTGCGCATCGCGCAGTTCTTCCAACGGGCCCGTTGGACCGCGTTGCCAGTCGAGAGGGCAGCGCGGCTGTCTCGGTTGGCAGGATCGTCGCCGGTCTTGACTCGGCCTGTTCGATGAACTGCGCGAAGCGCAGTTCATCGACCCCGGGTCCAGCCCCTGGCTGGTCCGGGTCCAGGGGCGGATAGCCCCGGTGGGGCCTGGGGCAACGCCCCAGCGCAGCGGCATCCGCGACGCGGTCGATCGTTCAGTTGCCGTCGTTCGAGCAGGCCAGGAACTGCATGCCGCAGCCGTTCGAGGAGTTGTCGAGCAGGCAGTTCTCGCAGTCGGATGCGGGGACCTGGTTCGACATGCACGCCTCGCCGCACACCGACGCGCAGGCGCCGAGGCACTTGCAGTCGGTGAAGGCCTCGTAGAGCGGGACGGACGCGGGGCAGAGCTCGGGCGGCATCTCGTCGAGCAAGAACTGCTTGCACGACGCGCACGTCGAGCCGCCGCCGGCTCCGCCCACGCCGCCAGTGCCGGCCACGCCGCCGCCTCCGCTGGCTCCGCCGACCCCGCCGAAGCCGCCGACGCCCACGGCAACCGAGGGCCCGGGCACGCCTGGTTCGGGGGAGCAGGTCGCGAAGTTCGAGCTGTCCTCGGTCACGTCGTAACAGCACGTGTCGCCCTCGAACGCGCCCTCGCTGTCGACCGAGGAGATGCTGCTCGAGCAGAAATCACCCTGGAAGAAATCGAGCGCCTCGCCCTGCGAGGGGCAGGAGCCTTCGAGCTCGGTCCAGTAGAAACAGGCGCGATCGGTCCCGCATCCAGAGCTCGACACCGTGAGGAGCAAGCCGGTCGCGAGTGCGAGCGAGAGGAGGGGGAGCGGCAGCGAAGAAAAAGAAAAGAAGCGCGGGTATCGCATGCCGTCCAGCGTGGCGCCTCGCGCTCGAAAATTCAATCGTGGCGCGGGGGAGGTTCGCGCCCATTCCGCCTAGCGGTGTTCCCTCGTTACGTGGAGCTCAGCGCAGCGGGGCCGGCCGGCTCTCGGGCGGCGAGGCGAAGAAGCGGAGCAAGCGCTCGGCGAGCACCTCGGGCGCGGTCCAGTGCATCATGTGGCCGGCTTCGGGCAGATCGACGTGCAGCGTGCTCGGGATGCACGCAAGCCGCTCGGCCTCGTCGGGCAACCGCAGGCCGTTGACGCCGCCGCTCACATAAAGCGTGGGCGCCGTGATGCGGCGGAGGAAGCACTTGAAGGACTCGAGGTGGAACGGGACCGGCGCCGTCGTGCGGTGCATGGCATCGTAGGCCCAGGACAAACGGCCCGAGTGGGTGCGCGTGAGCAGGCGCGCGCGGCTCTCGAGGATCGCGCGCGGGACCTGCGGGTGCCTGCGCGCGAGGCGATCGAGGGCCTCGTCGAAGGAGCCGACGGGGCGCGGGGTGCGATCGAGCGAGCGCATGTCGTCGAGCCAGGTGCGCATGCGATCGACGGCCGTGCTCGGTTCGGAGGCGGGCGCGCCGAGGCCTTCGAGCAGGACGAGCTGATCGACGCGCTGAGGCCTCGCGCCGGCGAAGAGCGCGGCGATCGTGCCGCCCATCGAGTGACCCACGAGCGCGAGGCGCTTCGGCGCGAGGATGTCGAGCAGCGACGAGAGGTCACTGACGTAGTCGGGGAAGTGGTAGTAGCCGCCTGCGCCGACGGAGTCGCTCTCGCCGAACCCGCGAAGATCGGGCGCGAGGACGTCGTGGCCGGCGCGCGCGAGGGGCTCGGCCACGAGATCCCACGTGGCACCCGAGTCCAGGTATCCGTGGAGAAGCAGAACCGTCAGGCCGCTCGGACGAGCGCTGGCGGGCTGAAAACGATGGATGTAGAGGCGGATTCCATTGACGAAGACGAGGCCCGACCCGCTCTGCACCATGCCACCCTTAGCAGGGATGCCGCGGCGCGGATAGTTCTGCTAGCGTCCCGGCCCGGAGGCCGGTCGATGGCTGCAGAAGGCGGCAATGGCAAGGGCGCGGTAGGGCCGAGCGGAGTGCGGACGTACCCCGATTTTTCGGCGCCCACTGTGGACAAGGTGATGGTCGAGGAGCGCGCGGCGGCTCTCGGCAAGCGCAGCATCAAGAAGGAGGCGAAGGTCGCGGGACTCTTGCTCTCCATCGCGATGATGGATCTCACGACCCTCGAAGGGAAGGACTCGCCGGGCAAGGTGACGCAGCTCTGCCAGAAGGCGATGCGGCCCTACGCCTCGCCCGAGGTACCGCCGTGCGCCGCGATCTGCGTGTACCCGAAGCTCGTGCCCGTGGCGAAGCAAGCGCTCGCCGGATCGAGCGTGAAGGTCGCGAGCGTGGCGACGGCGTTCCCGAGCGGGCTCTCGGCGCTCGACGTGAAGCTCGACGACGTGCGGCGCGCGGTCGCGTGGGGCGCCGACGAGATCGACATGGTGATCGATCGCGGCGCGCTGCTCGCCGGGGAGAAGACGCGCATCTTCGACGAGATCGCGGCGACGAAAGAGGCGTGCGGAGCGGCGCACCTCAAGGTGATTCTGGAGACGGGAGAGCTCGGCACGTACGACCTCGTGCGTGAGGCGAGCCAGATCGCGATGCTCGCGGGCGCGGACTTCATCAAGACGTCGACGGGCAAGGTCACGCCGGCGGCGACGCCCGCGGTCACGCTCGTGATGCTGGAGGCGATCCGCGACTTCTTCTACGCGACGGGCAAGCGCATCGGCATGAAGCCGGCGGGCGGGATCCGCACGGCGAAGCAGGCGCTCCATTACCTGGTGCTCGTGAAGGAGACGCTCGGGGACGCCTGGCTCACGCCGGATCTCTTCCGCCTCGGCGCATCCACGTTGCTCAACGACGTGCTCATGCAGCTCGAGAAAGAGCGCACGGGCGCCTACCAGTCAGGCGATTACTTCAGCAAGGACTGAGGAGACACGATGACCGCCAAGGAAACGATCGCCTCTGCGACGAACGGCGAGACCCACGCGGCCCCGTCGTCGCCCGCTCGCCCAACGCATGGAGCCGCGCTCGAGTTCGGCAAGGCGTGGACCTACGCGCCCGCGCCCGAGGCCGCCGATCACGTGCGGATCGATCCGCGTTACGAGCTCTTCATCGGCGGCAAGTGGGTCGCGCCGTCGTCGGGCAAGTATTTCGACACCGTGAGCCCCTCGACCGAGCAGAAGCTCGCCGAGGTCGCCGAAGCCAACGAGCGTGACGTCGACCTCGCCGTCAAGGCTGCGCGAGCTGGGTATGAAAGGTACTGGTCGAAGCTCTCCGGGATCGAGCGCGGCAAGTACATCTACCGCATCGCGCGGGTGATCCAGGAGAAGGCGCGCGAGCTCGCCATCGTGGAGACGATGGACGGCGGCAAGCCCATCAAGGAGTCGCGCGACGTCGATCTGCCGCTCGTGGCAGCGCACTTCTTCTATTACGCGGGCTGGGCCGACAAACTCGCGTACGCGTTCCCGGGTCGCTCGCCGCGCCCGCTCGGCGTGGCGGGGCAGGTGATCCCCTGGAACTTCCCGCTGCTCATGGCCGCGTGGAAGCTCGCGCCCGCGCTCGCCGCGGGCAACACGTGCGTGCTCAAGCCCGCGGAGACGACGCCGCTCACGGCGCTCTTGCTCGCGAAGATCATCGAGGAGTGTGATCTGCCGCCGGGCGTGGTGAACATCGTGACGGGCGCGGGCGCGACGGGCGCGGCGGTCGTCGCGCATCCGGACGTGGACAAGGTCGCGTTCACGGGATCGACGGACGTGGGCAAGCGGATCCAGAAGGCCCTGTCCGGCACGAAGAAGAAGCTCACGCTCGAGCTCGGCGGCAAAGCGGCGAACATCGTGTTCGCGGACGCGCCGCTCGATCAGGCGGTCGAGGGGATCATCTCGGGCATCTACTTCAACCAGGGGCACGTCTGCTGCGCGGGATCACGCCTGCTCGTGGAGGAGGGCGCATTCGAGCCGCTCCTGCAAAAGCTCCGTGATCGCATGCAGACGCTGCGCGTGGGGGATCCGCTCGACAAGAACACCGACGTCGGCGCGATCAACTCGAAGATGCAGCTCGACAAGATCCGCGAGCTCGTCGACGCGGGTGAGCGCGAAGGCGCCGAGCGGTTCTCGACGCCGTGCGAGTTGCCGACGCGCGGCTACTGGTTCGCGCCGACGCTCTTCACGGGCGTGTCGCAATCGCACCGCATCGCGCGCGAGGAGATCTTCGGGCCGGTGCTCGCCGTGATGACCTTCCGCACGCCCGACGAGGCGATCGAGAAGGCGAACAACACGATGTACGGCCTGAGCGCGGGCGTCTGGACGGACAAGGGCTCGAAGAGCTTCTGGGTCTCGCAGCGGCTGCGCGCCGGGGTCGTCTGGGCGAACACGTACAACAAGTTCGATCCGAGCTCTCCGTTCGGCGGTTACAAGGAGAGCGGCTTCGGCCGCGAAGGCGGCCGGCAAGGGCTCTTGCCGTATCTCGAGGTGGACTGATGGCGCGCGCGAAGGAGAGCAAGGTGAAGGACAACGAGCGCGCGCCTCTGCAGGACGACGTGAACGGGAGCGAGAACGGGTTCGTCTTGCCCGAACGCCTGCGGGTGAGAAAAGCCTACAAAATGTTGGTCGGCGGGCAGTTCGTTCGATCGGAGTCGGGCAGGTACATCCAGGTGGCGGATCCGATGAGCCTCGGAGGGACGAAAGAGAACGTGCCGTGGGCGTCCCGCAAGGACGTGCGCGACGCGGTCGTCGTGGCGCGCGGCGCGTGGGAGGGCTGGTCTGGCCGAACCGCGTACAACCGCGGGCAGATCCTCTACCGGCTCGCGGAGATGCTCGAAGCGCGGCAAGGCGAGCTCGCGCGCGCGCTCGAGCGCGGCGGGCTCGATGCGTCGCGGGCGGCGACCGAGACGGCGGCCGCGATCGATCGCGTGGTCTCGTACGCGGGCTGGGCGGACAAGTACCAGAGCTTGTTTTCGAGCCTGAATCCGGTCGCCGGGCCGCACTTCAACTTCACGGTGCCCGAGTCGATGGGCGTGGTCGGCGTCGTTTCGCCCGCGCGTCCGGCGCTCCTCGGGCTGCTCGGCGCGGTCCTGCCGATCATCACGGCGGGCAACACGGTCGTCGTGCTCGCGAGCGAGGAGGATCCGCGCACGGCGCTCGTGCTCGGCGAGGCGCTCGCGACGAGTGATCTGCCGGGTGGCGTGATCAACGTGCTCACCGGCCGCGCGGCCGAGCTGCTTCCGCACCTCGCGAAGCACATGGAGGTGGCGGCGCTCGATCTGCACGGCGTGACGCCGGAGCTCGCGCGCAAGGCGGAGGAGGCGGCCATCGTGAACGTGAAGCGCGTGCGGACGCGATCGATCGACGAGGCGGCCTGGTTCGACGCGGACGGCGCGACGAGCCCGCGCTGGATCGAGCGGTTCGTCGAGATGAAGACGATCTGGCATCCCTCGGGCGCGTAAGCGCAAACCTCCATCCACCGGCATCCCCACCAGCGCTGCGCCGACGCGATCCGAAGGGTTCCGCTTGCGCGGCGTGTCTTGCGTGCATGCGAGACACGCGGGGCCATGTGCGCGGGGGGGCTTGCGCCGGCGCAAACGCTGCCGGCTGCACTCGACGGACCCGCTTGAACGTGCGCAAGCGGGGTCAGCGCACACGTTTGGGTGCGCTTGCGCGCGCACAAGCGCATCCGTGACATGTGTTTGGGGTGTCTTGCATCGGCGCAAGGCACTCCAAACAGTCGCGAGGGCACTGCTTGCGTGGGTGCAAGGGACGTCGGCGACGCCCGAGGGGTCGATTTGCGTGCGTGCAAGACACGCCTCGCAGAGGAGGTGTGGGGTTTTGCGCCGTGGAGCCCTCGGTCGGGAGCCTGCACGCTGCGTTTTTGCGGGGGTGTTCAGCGGCTCTTGTCCGACGAGGGCGGAGGCTCGTCAGGACGTTCGTTGCGCTCGGCCGGCGAGGGGCTTGCCGCTGGGCGGGTGAACGGGCAAGGAACGACGAGGCGCATGTTCCAGTCGATCGAGATCGAACGGTTCCGTGGCTTTTCCCGCCTCACGCTGGAGGATCTCGGTCGCGTCAACCTCGTCGTTGGTGAGAACAACACGGGGAAGACGTCGCTGCTGGAGGCGATCACGCTGCTCGCGAATCCCATGCAGATGTTTGATCTGCATCGGTTGTATCGCATCGACCGCCACCAGGAGGCTGACGCACGGTTTTTCGATTGGGTGCCGCAGCATGGTGCTGGGGACGCTGCGGCCTGCCTTCGGGTGACGTCACCGAAATCCGAGCTGCGTGAGTTTACCATCGAGAGGGGCTTCCACTTCCAGCACAAGCTCGGTGAGGGTGAGCAAAGTGAGTTCTCATCCGACAAGCACCCGATCTTTGTACGCGGCAAGGGACCATTTCGACGTCTGCGTGCGCATGCGGTCTCCGTGCAGCACCGCGTGCCCGAAGCGCTGGTAGACGCCTTCGCGGCAGCAGTGCGAGCGCCCGAAGACGAGCGGCAGTTGGAGTCTCTGCTCGCCTCCGTCGATAAGCGCATCCGCTCGGTGCGGCTCGACGCTGCCTCTTCCAAGCCCTTCATCGCCGTCGACGTCGGCCTTCGTGAGCGCATCCCCCTCTCGCAGGCAGGGCAGGGCATCTACAGGCTCGTGGCGATCTTCTCGGAGCTGCTCGGCGGCAAGCCGGACATCTGCTTCATCGACGAGATCGAGAACGGCATCCACTACACCGCGCTCCCCACGGTCTGGAAGGGAATCGCCGAAGTCTCCGAGCGCCTCGGCATCCAGGTCTTCGCCACGACCCACTCCCGCGAGTGCCTCATCGCCGCGCACGAGTGTTTCGCTGCGCGAAACAGCTACGACTTCCGCGTGATCCAGCTCTATCGCATGGAAGGCGCGGCGGAAGGGCGCACCCTGGACCGCAAGCACATCGAAGCGGCCATCGCCGGGGACATCGAGCTTCGTTGAGACGGTGATGACAACCAAGAAACCGACGCTCGAAGCGTGCGATCGTGTCCTGATCGTCGAGGGCTACGGCGATCTCCTGTTCTACGCCGAGGCGCTCGAGGCGATCGGCAAGCTGGACGGCGTCTTCATCAAGGAGATGAACGGCAAGTCCGAGCTGACCACCAAGCTGGAGACGTTCCTGAGCCGGAAGCTCCTCGCCGCGAAGAAGTGCATTGGCGTGATCGTCGACGCGGACGCGGACCTTTCGGGTACGTGCCGTTCGCTTGAATCGGTGCTCACGAGGATCACGGGGCAGGCGGTCAGGCATGCCGACTGGACGCAGGGCACACCGAGCATCGGGCTCTTCGTCGTCTCCGGCGACGGTAACACCGGCGAGATCGAGTCCCTCGTCTGGCGAGCGTGGTCGAACGACCCCGAGAATGCTGGACCCAGGACGTGCGTCGAGACGTTCCTCGCCTGCATGGACGGCCAAGGTCATCGGGCAAAGAGCCCCGACAAGGGACGGATCAGCGCGCTCCTCTCGGTGCTCAGCGACGAGGACCCCCGGCTGGGCCCCGGCGCGAGGGATCGCGTCTTCGATTTCTCCCGTCCCGAGTTCCAGCCCCTCATCGACTTCCTCCGCCGCCTCTGAAGCGCTACACCCCGCCCGTGCGCGCTCTCTTCTTCGGCACCCCTGCCATCTCCGTCTTCGCGCTCGACGCGCTCCACGCGATCGCCGAGATCCCGCTCGTCGTTTGCCAGCCCGATCGACCTGCGGGTCGCGGCCTCGAACTCCGTGCGCCGCCGGTCAAGCAGCGCGCCCTCGAGCTCGGCCTGCGCGTCGAGCAACCGCTCAAGGTCAAAACACCGGAGTTCGCACGCCTCATCGCGGAGACGAACGCCGACGTCGCGCTCGTCATCGCGTACGGCCGCATCTTGCCCAAGGCCGTGCTCGAAGCGCCTCGCCGCGGCTGCATGAACCTGCACGCCTCGATCCTGCCCAAGTACCGCGGCGCGGCCCCGATCACGTGGGCGATCGTGAACGGCGAGCGCGAGACGGGCGTTTGCCTCATGCAGATGGACGAGGGCATGGACACGGGCCCCGTCTTCTCCACGCACCGAATCCCGATCGGCGAGGACATGACCGCCGACGAGCTTTACGTCGAGCTCGGCGAGCTCGCGGCGCGTGTCGTGCGTGAAGATCTTTTCCGCGCGGTATCCGGAGACCTCGTTGCGCGGGAACAGGATCACGCGGCGGCGACGATGGCGCCGATGCTCGAAAAGGAGCACGGCCGCATCGATTGGTCGAAGCCCGCACGCGCGGTGCACGATCACGTCCGCGGCATGACCTCGTGGCCCGGCGCGTTCACGACGTGCGCAGGCAAAGGGCTGAAGGTGCTCGCAACGAAGGTGGCCACCGAGCAAGGTGTGCGCGGCACGCCCGGCGAGATCATCGCCGCGGACAAATGGGGCGCGGAGGTCGCATGCGGCGCGGGCACGATCACGCTCGTGCGCGGGCAACTCGAAGGACGGAAAGTTCTGTCCGCGCAGGAGCTCGTCGCCGGTCGCGCCCTCGCGAAGGGCATGACCCTCGGCGCCTAGCCAGCGCGCTTCTTCCGCTTCTTCTTCGCCGGCTTCGGCTTCGGCTCGCCTTCGTCTTTCGTTCCGTCGCCGCCGCTCGGCGCCTTCGTCGCATCCGAAAGCTTCCCGGGATCGGCGCAGCAGCGGAAGCCCGTCTCGTAGAACGTGAACGACGGCTCGTGCGCGTCGTTCGTCCCGCGGCAGCCCGTCCACGGCTTCGCCCAGAACCCGCCCATCAGCGCGCCGGGGAATTTGCGTCCGGGCCGCGTCGCGACCCACTCCTCGACGTTGCCCATCATGTCGTAGATGCCGAACGGCGAGACGCAGCTGAGGTACGAGCCGCTCGTCGCACCTTGCCAGAGCTTCTCGAGCTCCTTCTTTTCGTCCTCGCCTCCGGCCGCGAGCGCCCGCGCGTCGAACGGCCGCCACGGCTTGTCGCTGTTGCATTGCGTCCGGTTCACCTGCCAGCCGTACGCGAGCGGCCTCCGCTCGCCGCCTTCGCAGGCGAGCTCCCACTCCTGCTCGGTGCAGACGCGTTTTCCGCGCTCGCCGCACCAGCGCTCGGCCATCCGGAACGACTGCATGACGAGCGGACGCGCGCCGCGCCGGTTCGGCGCCTCGAACTGATCCATGCAGACGCGGACGTCCGTCCGGGTCCCTTCCTCCCCCGTCAGACCCTCGAAATAAGCGAAGCAATGCGTCGTCTTCGCGTCCTTGCGGGGGTCTGTGCAGAGGTGCTGGACCTCGTCGGCGTGTGTGCCCGTGACCAGGCGCATGTCGCTCGGGCACTCGGGGTTCGGGCCTGGATCGAGCGAAGGCGCTGCGGGGACGTGCAGCAGGAAGGCAGCGAGGGACAACGTCGCGAGGACCGGATCGAGCAAGCGGCGGACTCCCGGGCGCATGGTACCCGCCCCGGACGGGGGCGCTAGCCGTGGCGGGCTCTTCAAAGCTCGGAGAAGACCCTACGGGACCCCCGTGGCTCCCGAGAGCGGATGAAATCTCCCGCAGAGCCCTGGCATGGCGCGTGCGTCGTGTCTACGTTGACCGCCGCCTCCGACACCCCGCTCGGGCGCAGCTTGCTCCACGGGGCTCGGGAGGACATCAAACCGATTGACGCTATTCGTGAGCTGGCCTCTGTAGGGTCCAGCAATTGCCGCCGATGCCGGTCGGAGCTGCTCCCGTCCCGGGTAGCTTCGCAGAGGAGATCGTCTCATGTCGGAAAAGAAAAACCCGCCGAGTCAGCCGCGTTCCGAGGAGGAGGTGGTCTTCGGCGACGAGCTCCCGGTCCTCCCCATCCGCAACGCCGTGCTGTTTCCGGGAGCGGTCGCGCCGTTCGACGTGGGCCGTGAGAAGAGCGTCGCCCTCGTCGAAGACGTCGACAACCTTCCCGGGCCGGTGATCGCGATCTTCGCGCAGAGGGATCCGTCGACGGACGATCCCGCGGCGGAGGATCTTTACCCGGTCGGTTGTGCGGCCCGCGTCCTCAAGGCGCTCAAGCACAGCTCCGGCAACTACTCGCTCATCCTCCAAGGCCTGACGCGGATCCGTCTCGAAGGCGTGGTCACGATGTCGCCGTACATGAAGGCGAAGATCCGTCGCATCGACGAGCCCGCGACGGAAGACGTCGAGGCCGAAGCGCTCGCGATGAGCCTGCGCGACATCGCCAAGCAGGTCATCCAGCTGATGCCCGAGCTGCCGCGCGAGGCGGGCTCGCTGATCGATTCGATCCAGGCGCCCGGCGCGCTCGCGGATCTCGTGGCGGCGAACCTCGACGCGCCCGTCGAGGAGAAGGCGCAGCTCATCGAGACCGTGGACGTGAAGGAGCGCATCCGGAAGGTTCTGCGCCTGCTCACGCGCCAGCTCGAGATCCTCAAGATGCGCGAGCGCATCAACTCCCAGATCAAGGAGGAGATGGGCAAGAACCAGCGCGAGTACGTGCTCCGCCAGCAGCTCAAGGCGATCAAGGAGGAGCTCGGCGAGGACGACGGCGATCAGGGCGATCTCGACGGCCTCGAGGATCGCATCGCGAAGGCGAACCTGCCCACGGAGGCGGAGACCGTCGCGAAGAAGCAGCTCAAGCGCCTGCGCACGATGCAGGTGGGTTCGGCCGAGTACACCGTGGTCCGGACGTACCTCGACTGGATCCTCGACATCCCGTGGACGCAGTCGACGACGGACAATCTCGACATCTCGGCGGTGCGCAAGGTCCTCGACGAGGATCACTACGGTCTCGAGAAGGTGAAGAAGCGCATCCTCGAGTACCTCGCGGTGCGCAAGCTGAAGCAGGACAAGAAGGGACCGATCCTCTGCCTGCTCGGGCCTCCCGGCGTCGGCAAGACCTCGCTCGGGCGCTCCATCGCGCGCGCGCTCGGTCGGAAGTTCCACCGCGTCTCGCTCGGCGGCGTGCACGACGAGGCGGCGATCCGCGGCCACCGGCGCACCTACGTCGGCGCGCTGCCCGGCCAGATCATCCAGGGCATGAAGAAGGCGAGCACCGTGAACCCGGTCTTCATGATGGATGAGGTCGACAAGATCGGGCACGACTTCCGCGGCGACCCGTCCGCGGCGTTGCTCGAGGTGCTCGACCCGGAGCAGAACAACACGTTCGCCGATCACTACCTCGAGATCCCGTACGACCTGTCGCACGTGATGTTCGTGGCCACGGCGAACACGGCCGACCCGATCCCGCCTCCGCTCCGCGACCGCATGGAGATCCTCGAGATCCCCGGCTACACGCGGCGTGAGAAGCTCGCGATCGCGCGGCAGCACCTCCTGCCGAAGCAGCTCTCGGATCACGGCCTCACGCAGGAGCAGCTCGAGATCACCGATCGTGCGCTCGAAGAGATCATCGATCGGTACACGCGCGAGGCGGGCGTCCGTTCGCTCGAGCGCCAGATCGCGAGCGTCATCCGCGGCGTGGCGGTGAAGGTCGCCGAGGGCGAGACGCAGAAGCGTCGCGTCGACAACGAGGACGACCTGCACGAGTTCCTCGGCGCGCCGAAGTACACGAGCGAGGTCGCCGAGCGCACGGCGGACACGGGCGTGGCGACGGGCCTCGCGTGGACGAGCGTGGGCGGCGAGATCCTCTTCATCGAGGCGACGCGCATGTACGGCACCGGCAAGCTCCAGCTCACGGGGCAGCTCGGCGACGTCATGAAGGAGAGCGCGCAGGCAGCGCTGTCGTTCGTCCGGACGAATGCCTTGAAGTACGGCATCCCGAAGGACTTCCTCGACAAGAGCGATCTGCACATCCACATCCCCGCGGGCGCGATGCCGAAGGACGGACCGAGCGCGGGCGTGACGATGTTCACCGCTCTCGTCTCGCTCCTGACGGGCCTCAAGGTCCGGCACGACGTCGCGATGACGGGCGAGATCACGCTGCGTGGTCGCGTCCTGCCGATCGGCGGCCTCAAGGAGAAGGTGCTCGCGGCGCACCGCGCGGGGATCAAGCGCATCATCGTCCCCGAGCGGAACCGCGCGGACCTCGAGGAGGTGCCGAAGGAGGTCGTCGACGAGCTGCAGTTCTTCTTCGTGAGCCGCATGGAGCAGGTGCTCGAAGCGGCCCTCGAGTCGATGCCGCAGCCTGTGCCGGAGGGGACCGAAGAGGCCCGCGACGGCGAGAAGAAGGACGCCGAGAAGCAACCGACGGCCAGCAGCAACTGACGCAGGTTTGTCGGCAATGAACATCGGGGGCGGTGCTCGCGCATCGCCCCCGATGTCTTTTTGTGGCGCCGATCCCCATGCTCGCCCGACGTTCGCGGAGCGGGAGACCCGCGGCGGACAAAAATGTTAGTGTGGCGGGCGGATGAAGCCCTGTCCCAGCTGTCAGTGGATGCTCAAGGACACGGACTCGGTCTGCAACATGTGCGGAGCGTCCGTGGGGGGTGGAGCAGGCGCACCGGCGCCGCCTCCGATGGGTGGAGCGGGGGCCTATGCGCCTCCGGGGCCCCCAGGGATGGGCGGCGGCTACCCCGCGCCTCCACCGAAGATCAACCCGGGCGGGATGGCGCCTCCGCCGCCCGTCACGCCCGGAGCCTATCCGCCGCCGCCCATGGCCGGAGGCGGGATGCCGGCCGCGAGCGCGTTCTCGTCGGCCGACGTGGACGACAGTCCCATGCGCTCGCCCTGGGCGCGCGAGGCGCCGAAGCCCGCGCCGCAACAGCCGATGGGCGCGCCGCCCGGGATGCCCGCGGCCCCGGGCTTCGGAGCGCCGCCCGCACCCGGCGGGATGCCGTTTGGCCAAGCGCCGCTCGGCGCGCCGCCGATGGGTGCGCCGCAGATGCCCGGCGCGCCTTCGTTCGGACAACCTCCGCCGATGGCGCAGCCGATGGGGCAGCCGATGGGGCAACCGATGGGGCAGCCGATGGGCCAGCCCGCGCCGACGTTCGGCAATCCAGGCATGTCCGCGCCGCCGATGGCAGTGCCGCAGATGGCGCCGCAGATGGCGCCGCAGATGGCGCCGCAGATGGCGCCGCAGATGGCGCCGCAGATGGCCGTGCCGCCGATGGTCCCGCAAGGCGGGATGGGCGCGATGCCCGCCGCGCCGCCGCGCCTGACGGGGCCGGGTCAGCTCGGCGGGGTCGCGCCGCCGCCGATGGTGGCGCCGCCGCCGATGATGTCGCCGGGCGGTCTGGGAGGCGGGCTCGGGCAGCCGCCGATGGTCGCGCCGCAGATGGTTTCGCCGGGCTCGTTGTCAGGGCCCGCGGCCGCGCCGCCGGGGGCGGTGACGCCGTCGGGGCAACGCGTGCTCGTCGGCTTCCTCGTGACGTTCCAGAACGATCCGGGCGGCAGCTTCTGGCCGATCCACAGCGGCCGCACGCAGCTCGGTCGGAGCGGCGGGGACAGCGGCGTGGACATCGCGGTCTCGGACGGCAGCACGTCGTCGCGCCACGCGACGATCCACGCGGATCCCGCGACGGGTCAGGCGTTCGTCGAGGACGACAACTCGCGCAACGGGACGTTCCTGAACGAGCAGAAGCTCGTGCCCGGCGATCGCCGCCAGCTCCGCGACAACGATCGGCTGCGCCTCGGCAGCACGACGTTCGTGGTCAAACTGCTCGTGTCCTAGAGAATTTTCCGGCGCGCGTGGGAGCAGGTTTCGCCCCCACGCGCGCCCTGCGTGTCTCAGGGCATGCCGCCCGCGCCGCCGGCACCACCGGCACCACCGGCACCACCGGCGCCACCTCCGCCCGCGTCAGGCATCGAGCATGCACCGGCGTCGACGTCAGCGCGGCACTTCTTCACGCCGTCCGCATCCAGCACGCAAGCAGAGCCGGAGCCGCAATCGTCGTGGATGATGCAGGTCTTGCACTCACCGCAGGCGTTGTTGCAGACGACGCCGCAGTCCACGTCGCCCTCGTCGGCGTCATGTTTTCCATTGCCGCAGTTCGGGTTCGGCCTGCACTTCAGGATCCCATCCAACTCGTCCTTCGCGCACGTGCGGGAAGCACAATCGGCGTTGATCGCGCACAACTTGCCCTCCGCGCAGCCCTTGCCGCAGATCGCGCCGCAGTCCACGTCGGTCTCGTCCGGGTCCTTCTGCGCGTTGGCGCACGTGGAAGACGCGCCCGGGACGCTGCACTCGAAGTACTCGACGACCACCGGCGGCTCGCCGCTCAGCGGATATTTCTCGTCGGTGGGCATGGGGATCATCGAAGGCGGGTAAACGACGCGGAACCGCACAAAGCCGTTCACGCCCACCGCGCCTGCGCTGGACAAGAGCTCCGCCCTCGGCATGAGCTGGTCGTAGTCCTGCTCGATCTGCTGGTCGCCGTCGCACTTGGCGAGCTGCAGGCGGTTGAAGCGATGCGTCTCGCCGTTCGGGCATTTCGTGTCGATGAGCTCGCGCTCCGTGATCGACGTGACGGAGAACGTGCCACCGCACGTCTGTGTCTCGCTGGAGCAATCCACGGCGCCGGCGTCACCCGTGCCGCCGTCCGGGATGGGCGGATTCGATTCGACGGAGATCGCGAACGCCCCGTCGTTGCCGACCGCGCCGGCACCGCACAACGTCGTGTCGGCGTTGATGATGGCGAACGAGGCGGTCTTGACGGGGAACTCCGCGATGTCGAGCGGCGGATCGAAGACGACCCTTCCGCCCGCCGCGCTGTCGAACACGCAGAGGTCGAGTTTGTCGCGCTTGAGGAACGTTCCGTGGCGCGGCGAAGGCTGGGCCGGATCGTTCGGCGGCGTATCGGCGTTGACGACCACGCCACACCGGTCCGTCACCTCCTGGGCGAACTTGCGGTAGCAGTTGTTGGTATCGCCGAGCCAGCCGCAGAGATCCTCGAGGTTGTCGGGGGGGCTGCAGGCGGCGAGGTACGCGCCGATGGCGGTCGGGATGGCGGTGAGAACAAAGGCGAGCCGGAAGCGCATGGATCGAGTTTACGTGAACGACACGCATCCGGACTACATCCGCGCGCGTCCTTCCCGTCTCGCGCGCCCACCGTGGGGGAGGGCGCTCCGCTCAGAGCTCGGTGTACGGACCCGGGACGCCATACACGTCGTCGGTGCCCGTGTACGCGAACATGCCCCAGCAAACGAGCTTGTGCTTGAGCGCGAAGGCGACCGACTCGGAGAGGCTCGTCTTCGGCGCCAGGACCGCGAGGTTCGACCGGCGCAGCCCCCACCAGCCCGGGCCGTGATCGAGCAGCGATTCCTGCAGATCCCGCGTGGCCGCGAAGTGGTCGTCGAGGACCGCGAGGCGCAGACGTACGAACTGCTGCGGCTCGCCCTCCTTCTTCTCGCCCGTGGGGAAGTCGAACCAGTAGAGGTTGTCACGCGCCTTCTTGGGCTCGATCTTGAGCCCCTGGGTCTCCAGGAAACGCGCAAAGTCCTCCGGCCCGAGCCGCTGCGTGACCGGGTGGGTGTCGAGCCCCTTGCAGACGTCGTCCTTGATGACGAAGCCGTTCAGCGAAATGCTGGGGTCCGCCTCGCCCTCCGGCGACGTCAGATGCTCATCCGGCGAGGGCAAATCGCTCGGATAGTCGATGCCAGCCTCGAGCCCGACGCAGCCAAAGCCGCCGAGCGCGAGGGCGAGGGATAGAAGGACACTACGTTCTGCGAGATACGTCACGGTGCACTCCCCAGGCGCCGCGCGAGCGACACCGGATCCTGGCATCATCTTGTCCGAAGCCGGCCCGATCATTCAACGGTCTCGGCGAGAAGGCCAAACTCATGAGCGATCATTTGGCCCCGCGACCAGGGTATCCTAAGTTAACCGTGATGAGGCCCGTCGACCTCTCTGCCCCCAAGCTCCGTTCTCTTCGCCGTCTGGCCGTCGTGCTGGGCGCGTTGACCCTGCCCATCGTCCCGCTCGGCTGCGGTGGCTCGCCCACGGCGCCCCAGCGCGACGACGTGTTCTACCTGCACGGCAGCGGGGTCATCGACAAGAACCAGAGCTACGAAGTCTACTTCCCGAAGCTCAACGCCGACGAAAACGAGCGCCTGCCGCGCCGTGTCGGCGTAGGGGTGCTCGACGGCGACGTGCGCTTCGCGCGCCCGATCGACTGGTACGTGCGCGACGCCGACTACGCGCCCGGTCAGCGCTTCATCTCGTATCAGTCGCCGCGCCAGTTCCTCTTCTCGATCTACGAGCGGATCGATCATCCCGAGGACACGTGGCCCGACGTGATGAAGCGCTACGAGCGCGACTGCGAGGACCAAGGCGCGCAGATCCTCGCGGGCCGGATGCCCGTGGCGACAGCGAACGCGCAAGCACGAAGCTACATCGTGAAGACGCGTGTGCCCGCGAAGCCAGCGTATCACTCGTACGCGCACGAAGTTTTGATCCGCAGCGGCAATCGCCTCCTGCTCGTGCAGGTCGTTCACGGCGAGAACATCGAGTCGGTCGCCGACGAGATGGCGACGGCGCTGCGAAGCATGCTCGTCTACTGACAAACTCCCACGCCCCCCCCGCCGCGCCGGGGCGCTGCCCCGGGCCCCGCGGGGGCTATCCGCCCCTCGACCCGGACCAGGGCAAGCCCTGGACTCGTGATGGAAGAACTGCGCTCCGCGCAGTTCTTCCAACGGGCCGGTTGAACCGCGTTGCCAGTCGAAAGGGCAGCGCGGCTGTCTTGGCTGGCAGGGTCGCCTTCGGTCTTGCCCTGGCCTGTTCGATGAACTGCGCATCGCGCAGTTCATCGACCCCGGGTCCAGCCCCTGGCTGGTCCGGGTCCAGGGGCGGACAGCCCCTGGTGGGGCCTGGGGCAACGCCCCAGCGCGGCGGGCTAGTACGGAAGCGGCGGCGGGTCGAGACGTTCTTCCTCTTCGTCGTCTCCCTGGCCGGTCTTCTGGGGTTTGTCGTTCAGCGGTACTTCGATCACGAAGTTTTGCCCGACGGGGCCGCCGAGCCACGTCGTTCGCGCCAGTGTCGACGCGCGCGGCGATGCGAGCTGGAAGCGCGGCGCGTCCTCCGTTGCCACGTGCAGCTCCAGCATCGCGTCACACGCGCCGCGCGTCAGCGTGTCGACTGCGGCCTTGAGGACCGATCGGTTCGAGCCGCCCGGCAAAAACGAGATGTACTCGTCGTACTTCAGCGGCCCGAGCTTGATCTTGAACCGGCCTGTCCCGTCGTAGACCCATCGGCCGATCGTCAGGCTCTCGCCGAGCTGATGGTTCGCCACGCCCATCTTGTTGCGCAGCGGCTTCTCCAGCAGCGTCCAGTGCCCGACGAACTGCTCGATGTCTACGCCCATGCTGCCGAAGATGTCCTTCAGCACCACCTCGAGCCCACGCGCGCTCCTCGACTTCGTCGCGAGCAGCGGCGCGTAGCGCAGGTACAGGAACCGGTGCAGCGGGCTCTTGTGCTCGCGGAATCCATCGACGCCCGCCGCGCAGAGCAGGCGCCGCGTGAACGGATCGTCGCCCTTCTTCCGGTAGCCGACCGAGTGCCGGTACTTCGTGAACGCCCGGTAAAACAGCGACAGCAGGCGATGGTTGAAGACGTCGAGGAACTCGCGCTTCGGCTGCGGACCGCCCTGGTAGTCCTCCTGCGCGAGATCTTCGACGTAGTACGTCGGCAGCGGCGAGACCGAGCCGTAGAGCCCGAGGAAGCCCGCTGTGATGCGTGCGCGCTCGACCTCGTCCGGGTACTTCGTCGACTTCAGCTCGCTGACGTCGGTCGACGCGAAGATCAGGCTCGTGTCCCCGCGCAGGCGGATGCGCTCCGTCGCGACGGGCCCGAGCTGGCCCACGGGTGCGCTGCCCGGGAAGAGGCGTTCGAGGATGTAGACGAGCCGAAAGAACGAGTAGCGACGCGCGCTGTGCTCGAGCTCGGCCATCTTGGCCGCGATCATGGCCTTCGCCTGCCGCTCCGGATCGGGCGACGGCGCGAATGCCGCGTCGGGTTTGCCCCCGCCGCTCAGATCAGGTTCAGGCTGCCGCTCTTCGGCTCCCATCGATAAACCACGCGCGTATTGGTGCCGGTGACGCTCAGCTGCGTGAAGGAGTTGAGCGAGACGTACGCCGCGAGCATCTCGTTCAGGATGCTCGCGAAGAGATACATCTCGCCTTCACCCGCGAAGCCCCCTTCGTCGAGCTCGACTTCCGTCGCCACGCCGCGCACGGGTGCGCCGCGGTAGAGCCGATCCGTGGGGCGGACGCGGATCGACTTGATCGCCTGCATGCGGAGCTGGTTCGCCCGCGCCGCCTGACGATCGACGAGCGCGGGGAAGTTGTAGATCTCGAGGACGGATCGGAGCACGTCGAGCTCCGTGATCGAGCGATAACTCATCGCCATGTGCGAGAGCACGCGCCACTGAAGCTCGCGGCCCATCGGCGGAGGCAAGGGCGCGGTCACGCCCGTGACGTTCGTGAAGCTCGCGACCGCCGGCGATGTCGCTGTCGGCACGCGCAGATCGCCGACCTTGAGCTGCGCCGGCAAGCGCCGGTTCGTGCACGTCGCCTCGATGCTGATGACGTCGAACTCCGGGATCGCCGCGCCGTCCTGCGCCGAGCCGAACGAGACGTAGATGTCCACGCCGTCGCCGATCGCCGCGGGCTTGATGTGCGTCTGGTAAAAGACGCCGCGCGACGACGCCTCCGGATCGAGCTCGTGCTCGAACGAGAAAAACGGCGGGATCTTCACGCGCTGGCTCGTGCGCCGCGCGATGCCGATCACGTTCTCGATGCTGTAGAGCTCGTACGCGACCGGCGTCGAACCCGCGGGGCGCGCGAGGTACTCGTACTTGCTCGGATCAGGCTTGATCGGATCACTCGAGTGCTCGAAGAGGTTCACGACCGGCGAACAGAAGAGCCGGAAGTTCTCCTTCGACAGACGCGTCCCCGCGGGCAGACCGTCCTTGAACTGGATCAGGATCGCGAACCTGTCCGAGAGTTTGTCCGCGGGCATCGCTTCGAGCCCCTGGATCTCGAAGAACGCGAACTTCTGCGGGAGCGTGAAGTACTCCTGGAGCAGCCGGAACCCCGCGTAGACCGTGGGCGGGTAAGGGATCAGCGCCTCGTCCTCGTCGAACCCGACGAGTTTTACGTTGCGCGCAGGCAAGGTCGCGAGCGTCGTGTCGCGGCCGGCGGCGTCGACCGAGCAGAGCGCGACGGAGTCGACGTGCGCGCCGAGCCAGACGCGCACGTCGTCCTGGAGCCTGCGCTCGCCGTGGATGTAGAAGCGGATCCGCGAGAGCGCGAGCGCCGCGAGCGCCGCGCCGCCCGTCACCTTCACCTCGATCCGCAAGGACTGCGCGAGCTGCGCGCCCGTCTCGACGCGCACGTCCTCCACCGTGAGGGGCAAAAGCTCCACGTCCTGCGTCGTGCGGAATCGACACGAAACACCGTCGACGGGCACCGAGCCGACCTCGGCGTGCCGCGCGACGATGAGTTTTTCGCGCACCACGTTCGGCAGCGGCGTGAACTCCACGATCGACGTCGCCGGGATCTGCCTGAGGTAGTGCGGGAAGAGCAGCGACGCGACCGAGTGGATGACTTCGGGCAGCTCGTCGTCGAGCTTCTGCCGGATCTTCCCTGTCAGGAACGCGACGCCTTCGAGCAATCGCTCGACGTCCGGATCTGCCCCGCGCTCGGCGAGCATCGGCGCGATCGCGGGGTACGCCTGCGCGAACTCGCGCCCGAGCTCGCGCAGGTAGGATAGCTCGTCCTGGTAGTACTTGTTGAACATGGGGCCCGACGCCGAACAGTCGACCGTTCCGGAGAGACAGTGTCAACGATCGTGAAGAGGTTCGCGCCTCCGCGAACCGATCAGCCGACCTTGACGTTGCCGCTCTGATCCACCGAGGTGCTGAAACGGAGCCCCGTACGCCGTCCGTCCGGGTAGTGAAGCTGCCCCGTGATCTCGAACTCGAGGTACATGGTCCCCATGACCTCGTTCTTGATGTGCCGCACCTGCACGTTCTTCAGCCGCGGTTCGTACTGCTGAATGCTGTTCTTGATGGCGCGCTGCACGATGCCGACCGCGTCGGGGAAGTCGTGCAGCATCTCCGACACCTCGATCAGCCCATAATCCGGGCAGGTCAGCGAGCTACCCTGCCGCGTGTTCAGCATCCGCGAGAGGTGCGTGATCACCGCCTGCTCGAGATCCTGATCCTTCCACGTGTGCCTCTCCAGCGAGTGCGGGTTGGCGGCGTGGGCGATGCGCGTGAGCAGCGAGGCTGCCATGCTGACCATTCTACCCGTCGCCCCGCTCGACCAGAAGCCCCGAATCCCCGCGCCGCGCTTCCCCCTCGAAACGGCTCGCCGGCATTGTATCAAAGGTCACCTGCCTTCGCGGTGGGGGAGCGTTGTCGGGGTTCGGGCCGTGGATCGTGCGCGGGGAGGCCACAGGGAATTTTCGTGGCAGGCGCCTTGCGTGATACGAAATGAGGCGTGAAGCCGTCTCTTCAAGACCGCCGGAACCAAGCGAAAACGGCGCGCCGCGGGAGCCTCGCCGCGCTGGCGCTGGGGATCGCCTCCACGATGGGCTGCGGCGCTGCGCCCGAGCAGCCGCACCTCGAGGCCAAGACGCGCGAGCAGACGCCGATCGCGGTGTGCACGCAGAAGCTCTCACCGCTGCGCGGGGGTCGCGGCAAGGCCGTGGTGCGCACGCTCGAGGCCGATCAGTGGGCCGAGATCGCGTTCCCCGGGTTCAACGCGGAGAAGGGGTTGAACCCGACCGACGTCGACTGCACCGGCCACTACGCCTTCGCGAACGAGTCGCTCCGCGGCGGCATCTCGGAGAAGGGCTGGCCGCGCAAGCTCGACGTCGAGGAGGTCGACGTCCGCTCCGGCCCGAACGGCCTGCGCACGCTCTGGTTCCGCGTGCTCAAGTTCGAGAACGGCGACGAAGGCGGCCCGATCATCCTCGCCCGCGCGGTCGACGATCGCGCCGAGATCTACGCGATCGGTAGCTTCCGCGGTCCCGCGAAATCGCAGATCACGCCGGTTCGTCTCGGCGACGACAACCTCGTCGTGGCGGAAGCGAAGCGTTGTCCCGATCCGGATGACTGCCGCAAACAGGCGCACATGTTCCTCGCGCGCCGCGGGCGTTTGATCGAGGCGGCGAAGGTCGACATCGAGCGCGTGCAGGTGCTCCCGTCGGTCACCGAGCGCGGGCTTTATGCGCGGTACCAGCTTCGAACGGACGTCAGCTACAAGCCGAACGGGATCCAGCTCCTCGAGCAGGTGAAGGTGAGCATCATCCACTACGAGGATCCGAACCGGGACAGCGACCGCGCGCTGCGCAAGGTCGAGTTCTCGCGTTTCCTCAAGGTGGAGCGCGACGCCCTGTTCTCCTCGAACGACCCGCTCTGGGAGCGCGTCGTCGGTCAGGATTGATCAAGAGGGTGCGGCCTCGATGGGCCGCACCCTACGTCCCTCACTCCGTTTCACTTCATTCGGGACTACCCGGCGTAGGTGCCGCTGGTTCGCTGGGTAGGGTAGCGGCAAAGCCGGGACGTTGGTGCTCCGAAGGTTGGAGCACCAACGTCATGCTGCTTCACCAGCAGAAGATCGCGTTGCCGTAGCCGCAGGAGGGGCGCTGGAGGAGCGCGTAGGCTCCGCCGACGAGCAGGCCGGTGAAGAAGCCCGCGAAGGTGCCGGCGATGATCTGGTTCGAGGTCTCGTAGGGGAGGGTCTGCGTGCCGAACTCGTCGACCGCGGGCGACTCCACGCCGCGGCCGACCGACGTCAAGATCGAGGCCACGAGCGGGACGCCGATGTTCCCGATGAACGAGCCCGCGTTGAAGCGGCCCTTCGAGTACTTGATCGTGTCGACGAGGAAGATGCCCGTGCCGACGCCCGTCGCGCCCCACGACGCGAAGGCGTGTGTCGAGGGCCCGCCGAACGTCTCGCAGCCCGAGTCCGTGTTCGCGACGAGCGTCTGATCCACGGAGCAGCCGGGGCGCGGATATTGGAGCGCGTTCCGGATGGGGCCATCGACGAGGAACGTCGCGGCGGCCATGGTCATCGCGGGGGCGAACATCGAGAAGTGCCAGCGGCCCTTCCAGCCGACCGTCGCTTCCGGGTCGCTGTAGTACACGCGCGGCATGAGAAAGACCGTGCCGGCGCCGACGCCGAGCATGGCGTGGCTCACCGTGCCCCACGTCTCGTCGCGCGGGGCGATGGCCGGGACGCCGGTGGTCTGGGCAGATGCCTCCGTGGAGTAGGCGAAGGAGGCTGAGACGAGGCCCAACGTGGCCAGAACGATCTCCCTGATACGCATTCGGATGAGCCTTCCGTATCCGCGCCCCGCGATGCGGGCGCGGCTCATCGTTTGATCTGGTTCGGCGAGAGAGTGAAGCGGCCGCGGTTCTTCGCGCCCGCATCGCCGGTGGCTTTCTCGTCATCCCCGGCCGTCGCAGCGTACGCGCGAGAGAACTGCGGGCCAAAAATAATCAGGAAGGTCTCTTTCTGTTCTCCAGCGTAGTCGCCGTGTACGACCTCGTAGAGCTTCCAGAGAGCTTCGAATTTGTTCGAGAATAGGCCGCCCCTCTTGCCGCGACGCTCGAGCTCCTCCTCGATCGTCTTCGGCGACAGCTTCGTGAGCAGCGTGCGCACGCCTTCCATCACGCCGTTGATGAGCGCGACCTGGTGGCTCATCACGTCGACGAAGATGTCCTGGAGCTGCCGCGGCGCGTCCGGTCCGCCTTGCGGTCCGAGCAGCGCGTTGCCGAGCTCCTTCTCGTCCTTCGCGGAGGCCACGCGATCGTTCTCGTCCGGCGTCACCTCGCGCGCGAGCATCTCGGCCTCGAACTCCTGGTAGCCGTTCCGCAGGCTCACGAAGCACTTGAGGAAGACTTCCATCGCGTCGCGCAGCTTGCGGCCGAACGTCAGCACGCTCTCGACGTCCTCGATCGGCTTCGAGCCAGGCGCGAGCGTGCGCGAGAGCTCGATCATCGCGGCGTGCGCGGCCTGCGCCGGGCTCGGCTCGCCGAGCATGCGCGGATCGACGCCGTAGTACTGCGAGAGCTTCTGGAAATCCTGCTCGGCCGTGAGGGTCGGCTGCTCCATCGCGACGCGCTTCAAGTAGTTCTGCCGCACCTCGGGCGTAAGGCGCGGCAGGTGGTCGTAGATCACGCGGTACACGCCGCCCCAGGCCGCGCGGTAGGCCTCCACGTACGGCTGGAGCTGCCGCACGTAGGCGTCCTCGGCGCCGGGCGTGATCGGCTTCTGCTGCTGCCTCCACGACGCGGCGGCGTTGCCGGATTGCTCCTGGGCGAAGTCGAGGACCGTCCCGTCTTTCGGGGCCTCGCGTTTCTTCGGCGCCGCATCGATGAGCTGCATCCGCATCACGATCGGGCCGATGGTCAGCTCCGGCGTGCTCGTGACGTCGGTCGGCGTGTCACGCGTGAGGCGCCGGCCTGCGAACACGGTTCCGTTCGTCGAGCCGAGATCCTTGACGATGATCTGCCGGTCGCGGACGTCGATGGCCAGGTGGAACTGCGAGACGTACGGCCGATCGATGTGCAGGTCGTTGAGCTGGTTTCTGCCGATGCGGATGGGGAAGCGCTCGAATGTGACGTCGAAGCTTTGATTGGCCTGGGTATCGATGACCCGGGCCACGAGCGCCAGCGGCATGGGTGCGAGACTAGCAGACAGTGTGCCGGGACCAGAAGTAGCGGGCGACGATCCCGCGAACCTCCTCCGATCCCGCCAGGTTCGCCGCGGCGCGGCGCGTCGTCCGATCGGCAGGCCTTCGGGTGGGCCGGCCCGGTTTTTTGACACCTTTACCTACATCATGCGACCCTGACCGACATGAGCCTCCTGCACAGGATTCCGCCCCTCGTTTCGGCCCTTGCGTTTGGGTACGGCGTGGGGATGAGCGCGCCGGACGCGGCGCTCGCGCCTGTCCAGGCCGCCGTGGTGGCGGTCGCGCCTGCGCCGGGGGCGGCCCGTCCCGAGGCCGCGCCGGTGCCGCTCATCGTGGATCCTTCGCGGACGCCCGTGCGGGGGGATGCGCCGCGGGGCGGGGTCACGGCGGCGCGGATGGGCGGGCCGGAGTCGCAGCAGCTCGGCAGGCTGCGCGAGGTCGAGATGCGGGAGGCGGCGCGCGGGGAGCAGTCCTCGCTCGATCGGCCGATGTACTCGCGTTCGCCGCGGCTCAACTCCGACGCGACGGGGGAGGGGGCCGAGGTCGACGATCTCGACGTGGCGGGCGCAGAGGCGCTCTCGCGGCTGCAGCTTCCGGATCTGAAGGTGTCGATCACGCGGCGCACGTTGAAGTACGTCCGCTTCTTCACGCGGACCGATCGGGGCCGCGGGATGTTCGAGACCTGGCTGAAGCGCAGCGGCCGGTTCCAGGACCTCATCCAGGGGGAGCTCCGCGAGTGGCGTTTGCCCGAGGATCTGATCTGGGTCGCGATGATCGAGAGCGGGTTCGACGCGCGGGCGAAGTCGCCGGCGGGGGCGATGGGGCTCTGGCAGTTCATGCCGGCGACGGGTGCGGTGTACGGGCTCGAGCAGAACAAGCACGTCGACCAGCGGAAAAACCCGAAGCTCGCGTCGCGCGCGGCCGCGCACCACCTCCGGGATCTCTACATGCGCTTCGGCAACTGGGATCTCGCGCTCGCGGCCTACAACATGGGCTACGAGCAGCTCCTCGATCGGATCGATCGCTACGGCACGGCCGACTTCAACGAGCTCGCGCGGCAGGAGGCGCTGCCGACGGAGACGTCGTCGTACGTCCCGAAGATCGCGGCGGCGGCGCTCGTCGCGAACAACCTGGAGCGTTTCGGGTTCGATCAGGTCGAGCTCGCGCGTCCCGTGGACGCGGCCGAGATCGCGGCGCCGCCCGGTTTGTCGCTCAAGACCCTCGCCAAGGCGGCCGGCGTGCCGCTGAAGACGGTGCGGCAGCTCAATCCGGATCTGCTCGGCGATAGGCTGCCGCCGGGACGAGGCGACTTCCTCGTGAACGTGCCGGCGGAGTCGCTGTCGCGCGCGCATACGATGCTCCCGGTCCTCCTCCAGACCGAGCCGATCGTGACCGAGGACGCGGCCGTGCTCGATCCGGTCGATCTCATCGGCGGTCGCGATTTCGTGCGGCGTCGCGCGGCGACGCGGGACAACGACAGCCTGCTTTCGCTCCTGCCTTCGTACAAGAAGCGGCGCGCGCTCCGGGATCCGGTCGAGGAGCTCGCGGCGCAGGCCGGCGTGGGCCCCGAGGCGGACGACGACGAGGGCGACGAGGAGCCGTTCCGGCCGCGCAAGAAGCGCACGGGTCGCAAGACGCTCCTTTACAAGGTTGGTCCGGGCGACACGCTCATCGGAATCGCGCGTCAATTCGCGATGGATGTGGACGACGTGGCGCGGGAAAACCGGCTCGGCGAGGAGGACAAACTCCGCGCAGGATCCATTTTGAGGCTCCACGTCAAGCCCGGCGTGCTCGGTGCGCTCGATCTCGGCGCGGCCGAGGGGGGTGAGGCGGGCGCCAAGGCCGAAGAGACGCAGCGTCGCATCATCGATCCGGGGACGAGCGCGAACGCGAGCACGAGCAAAGATAAGGACAAGGGTCCTTCCGACGCAGCGCGCGGTACCGAGAAGACGGAAGCGCAAAAGGGTCGCAGCGAAGGAAGGAAAGGATCGCGGGGCCGATCCCGCGGGTGACGTCGGGCCCCGGGTCCTTGTAGGATGCCCGGGCCATGATGCTCGTCGAAGCCAAATCCATCATCAAGCGGCTCACCAAAGTCTGCACCGCTGCGCTCGAGGCGGCGGTCGTCCAATGCGTCAATGCCCGGCATTACGAGGTGACCGTCGAGCACTTGCTGCTCGCGCTCCTCGACGACGCGAACTCCGACATCGCGTTCATCGTGATGCACTACGACCTGGATCCCGCGCGCCTGCGACAGGCCCTGCAGAGGAGCCTCTCGGATTTGCGCACGGGCAACGCCGGCAAGCCCGTCTTCTCCCCGACGATGCTCGAGTGGATGCAGGACGCGTTCGTCGTCGGGTCGATGGAGTACGGCTACACGAAGACGCGCAGCGGCGCGCTTTTCGCGCGGCTCGTCAACCAGCCGACGAAGTACACGATGAGCGGCATCGGCGCGCTGCTCGAGGGCATCTCCCGCGAGGACGTCAAGAACAACCTCCCCAAGATCATTTCGGGGTCGAAGGAGGACGTGGAGACGGCCCCGGTGGCGGCGGGCGGGGCGGGCGGCGCGACGGGCCCGGGCGGGCTGCCGCAGGGCGCGGCGAGCGCGTCGGCGGATTCGGCACTGGCGAAGTACTGCGTGGATTACACGGGCCGCGCGCGCGCCGGCCAGATCGACCCGATCTTCGGTCGTGAGGGCGAGATCCGGCAGATGATCGACATCCTCGGTCGCCGCCGGAAGAACAACCCCATCATCGTCGGCGACAGCGGCGTCGGCAAGACGGCCCTCGTCGAGGGTATGGCGCTCATGATCGTGAACAACCAGGTTCCGCCGATCATGCAGGGCGTGGAGATCCTGGGCCTCGATCTCGGCCTCCTCCAGGCCGGCGCGGGCGTGAAGGGCGAGTTCGAGAACCGGATGAAGCAGGTCATCTCGGAGATCAAGGGCTCGCCGAAGCCGATCATCCTGTTCATCGACGAGGCGCACACGATCATCGGCGCCGGCAACCAGCAGGGCGCGGGCGACGCGGCGAACCTGCTCAAGCCCGCCCTCGCGCGTGGCGAGCTGCGCACGATCGCGGCCACAACGTGGGCCGAATACAAGAAGTACTTCGAGAAGGACGCGGCGCTCGCGCGGCGCTTCCAGCCCGTGAAGGTCGACGAGCCGAGCGAGGCCGTCGCGATCACCATGATCCGCGGTCTCCGCCCGAAGTTCGAGGAGGCCCACAACGTCATCGTCTCGGACGAGGCGGTCGTCGCGGCCGTCAAGCTCTCGGCCCGCTACATCTCGGGTCGCCTCCTGCCGGACAAGGCGGTCGATCTGCTCGACACCTGTTCGGCGCGCGTGAAGATCGCGCTCCAGCAGAAGCCCGCGCAGGTCGAGGACATCGAGGTCCGCATCGACACGCTCACGCGTGAGCTCGAGGCGCTCAAGCGCGACCGCGACGCGGGCCTCACGATCGAGCAGGAGCGCGTCGAGTATCTCGAGGACCGGATCGCGAAGTCGAAGGTCGAGCTCGAGAACACGCGCGTCGCCTACGACAACGAGTCCGCGGGTGCGAAGAAGGTCCTCGAGGCGCGCAAGCGCATGGACGAGGCGAAGACGACGGAGGAGAAAGACGCGATCCGCCGCGAGGTCGTCGCCGCGATCAGCGATCTCCACAAGAGCCAGGGCGAGGTGCCGTTACTCCGGCCCGACGTCGACGAGGCGATGGTCGCGGCCGTCGTCAGCGCCTGGACGGGCATCCCCGTCGGCAAGATGGTCTCGGATAGCGTCAAGGCGCTCGTCGAGATGGAGTCGCGCCTGAACACGCGCATCAAGGGCCAGGGTTACGCCCTCGAGACGGTGGCGAAGGAGCTCCGGGCGGCACGCGCGGGCCTCAAGCCGCAGAACACGCCGATGGGCGTCTTCCTCTTCGTCGGCCCGTCCGGCGTCGGCAAGACGGAGACGGCGCTCGCGCTCGCGGACATGCTCTTCGGCGGCGAGCGCATGATGGTCACGATCAACATGTCCGAGTTCCAGGAGAAGCACACGACCTCCCGGCTCATCGGCTCGCCGCCCGGCTACGTCGGCTACGGCGAGGGCGGCATGCTGACCGAAGGCGTGCGCCAGCGGCCGTACACGGTCGTCCTTCTCGACGAGTGCGAGAAGGCGGATCCGGACGTGATGAACCTGTTCTACCAGGTGTTCGACAAGGGCATGCTCACCGACGGCACGGGCTTGCTCGTCGACTTCAAGAACACGGTCATCATCATGACCTCGAATCTCGCGACCGATAAGATCACGAACCACGTGGTCTCGGCGTGGGAGGAGAACCGCGAGCCGGTCATCCGCGAGATCTACGAGGAGATCAAGCCGACGCTCTCCGCGCACTTCAAGCCGGCGCTGCTCGCGCGTATGACCGTGGTCCCGTACATCCCGATCTCGCCCGCCGCGCTCGGCGAGATCACGCGGCTCAAGCTGAACGGCCTCGTCGATCGGCTGAAGAAGAGCCAGAAGATCGACGCGACGTACTCGGATCGCATGGTCGATCTCATCGCGAGCCGGTGCACCGAGGTCGACACGGGCGCCCGCAACATCGACCACATCCTGCGCGCGTCGCTCCTGCCGATGCTGTCGCAGGAGATCCTCACGAAGATGGCCGAGGGCGTGATGCCGAAGAAGCTCTTCATCGACATCGACGATCAGAAGAACTTCACGGCGACGTTCCCGGAGTGACCGCGTAACACCCGTTCGGGGTCAAGGCCCCTCTCGCCGTTGGCGAGGGGGGCCTTTTGGTTTCTGGGCCGACGCTTTCGGCAAAAAGCTAGGCCACTCGCCACACCTTCCGATAAAAAGGAGGGCCATGGCGGCCTCAGCGTCCACCACCTCCTGGAAACGCAAGCGCGCGGCCCTGGCCCTTGCCTCTCTCTCTTTTCTCGGGCTCGGGCTCGGCGCGCTCTCCTCGTTTGCGATCGGCTGCGGCTCCGGGGCCCCGCCGCCCGCCGCGGCGAAGCCGTGCGACGTCCAGATCGTCACGCTCCGCATCTACGCTGCGGACAACATCAACCCGAACGAGAACCAGAATCCGCGCCCCGTCGTCATCCGGCTGTATCAGCTCAAGGACGAAATGCGGATGCAGAACGCGACGTACGACGAGGTCCTCCTCTCCGACAAGGAGGTCCTCGCCGACGACATCGTCAAGGTGGACGAAGTCAGCGTTTTCCCGAACGATCTCGTGGAGGTGAAGTTCGAGCGCGCGAAGGAGGCGAGCACGCTCGGAGGCGTCGCGCTCTTCCACAGCCCGAAGGGGCAGAGCTGGAAGACGTTCTACGCATTTCCTTTGATGCCAGGCGAGGCCCAGTGCGGCGGGCGCGAGAGCGACGCCGGTGCGCAGGCCGACCCCAAGACTGCCTTTTTCGTCGAGTCCACGAAGATCGACAACGGCAGCGAATTCGACGAATCGATGTTCCCGAACGCGACATCGGTCCGCAGGGTCAACCTCCCCAAGGCGTCGGGCGGCAACGCTCCGCCGAAGGCCGCTGCCCCGGCCCCCTAGGGCCGCGCGGCGAGTTCTGATAAGACTGACCGGGCGATATGATCCACCCGCGCAAGCCCGTCTGGACCGAGGGGCTCTTCATGACCCCTCAGCATCTTCAGCAAGGGGACCAGTACCACGAGTCGCTGCTCCAAGCGCGCACCAACGCGCTCTTGAGTTATCCGTGGGGCGTGACGGGCGTGCAGTTCGACGAGCGCGCCCTCGCCGCGGGACAACTCAAGCTCGTCAAGTGTCACGGCTTCTTCCCCGATGGCACGCCGTTCTTCGTCGGTGATCGCGGCGAGGACGTGGTCGAGGCGCGGCCGCTCGAGGGCGTGTTCCCGGCGGCGCTCGAGGCGCTCGACGTCTTCGTGGCGATCCCGAACGTGCGCGAAACGCACCCGAACGTCGCGCTCGATCCGGCGAAGGCGAACCCGGCGATCCGGTTCGTCGCGGCAACCACCACGGTCCCGGACCTGACGACGGGCCGCAACGACACCTCGGTCGTTTGGGCTCGTTACAACCTCCGCATCCTCTTCGGCACCGAGCCGCGCGACGCGTACCAGACCGTGCGGATCGGGCAGCTCGTGCGGGATCGGACCGGCGCGATCGTCCTCAAGAAGAGCTTCATCCCGCCGATCCCGCACATCGGCAGCTCCGACCACATCATGTCGGGGATGCGGCGCATTCTCTCGGCGATGGTGGGCAAGCAGAAGTCCCTCGCCGAGGGGCGCAGGCTGCGCACGGCGGCGTCGGTCGACTTCCAGTTCTCCGACACGGCGAAGTTCTGGATGCTCCACACGCTGAACGCGTTCATCCCCGCCGTCTCGCACATGGTCGATCATGGCAACGCGCACCCCGAGGATTGCTACGTCCTCATCGCGTCGCTGATCGGCGAGCTCTGCACCTTCGCGGCGGATGGCGATCCGACCTCGATCCCGAAGTTCAACTACCTCGATCTCGAGGGCGTGTTCGAGCCGCTCTTCGATCGTGCGCTCACGCTCGTCGCCAGCGTGCTCGCGGAGAACTACACCGTCGTTCCGCTGGAGAAGCGCGAGGACGGCATGTACCTCGGCAAGTTCGAGGATCCGAAGCTCCCGCGCACGCACGAGCTCTTCCTCGAGGCGAAGGGCGCCGACGAGGCGACGTTGCGCGAGCGTTTGCCGCGGCTCCTCAAGATGGGGTCGTGGACGCAGATCGGTTACATCCTGAACGCCGCCATGCCTGGCGTTCGTGTCGCGGTCGAGTACCGGCCCCCGGGCGCGATCCCGGTCAAGCCGGGCGTCATCTACCTCCGCGTCGACCAGGCTGGCGATTACTGGAACGATATCCTCGGCTCTGGCACGATCGCGATCTACCAGCCGATCGACCCGCAGAAGGTCGATCTGCGGCTGATCGCGGTCCAGGGCGGCAAGTGAATGAAGCGCGCGGCTTTTGAGATCATGGGGAGCGCATGAGCCTGTCGCAGTCGATGTATTGGGTCTGCTCGGATGTCCTGTCGCTGATCTTGCAGCTCAGGAACTCTCGAGATCTGCCTGCGCCGGACATCCTTCAGCGCCGCGTCCTGCAACTCTTCGACACGATGATGCAGAACGGCCGCGAGGCTCGGATCCCCGAGCAGGACATGATCGACGCGAAGTTCGCGCTCGCCGCCTTCGCCGACGAGGTCATCTACCACTCGAGCTGGCCGGGCAAGACGCAGTGGCTCAGTAACCCCCTGCAGCTTCAGTTCTTCCAGCTCAACACGGCCGGCGACCAGTTCTTCGTGAACCTGGACAACCTGCACGGCCAGCGCAACCGCGCGCACGTCGCACAAATCTACTTCCTCTGTTTGGCCCTTGGCTTTCAGGGGAAATATCGTTTGCGACACCAGGAGGGGCTCCAGGCGGTGGTGGAGGGGCTCGGCAACTACGTCGCGCTGGCGGAGGGCGGGGGAGATCAGCTCGCGCCGAACGCGGAGCGCAAGGACGGCGGCGGTGGCGCTGTTCGTCGCGAGCTGCCGTATCTCTTCATCGCGATCGGGTTCCTCATCCTGGCGCTGATCGTGATCTTCATCCTTTGGCTCATCATCGGCTCGAACGCCGACTCGACTGCCGAAGCCATCAAGAAGCTTTTGGGCGGCGGCAAGTAAGAGTCCCGGGAAGTTGATCCGGACCGACGGAGACGTTCCATGTGGCTGTGGATCCTGAGCGCCTTGTTCCTCGCCCTGGTCTGGGGCGTGTGGTTCATCCTGAGACCCACAGGTCCTGGGCCGAGCGCCGAGGTGTTCCCGACGTGGATCCCGATCGCCATCACGGCCGTCGTGATCCTCGGGCTTTTGGGTCTCGTCGTGTATCGACGGATCCGCGCGGCGCGTGCAGCGCGCGCGCTGGAGAAAGCGATCGCGCAGCAGGCCCAGGAGCAAGCGCTCAACGCGAAACCTGAGCGGCGCGCCGAGATCCAGGAGCTGCATCGCCAGCTCCAGGAGGGCATCAACGCGCTCAAGTCCTCGAAGCTCGGGGGCGGCACGAACGCGCTGTATTCGCTGCCCTGGTACGTGATGGTCGGCCCGCCCGGCGCGGGTAAGACGACCGCGCTGCGCCACTCGGGCCTCGTGTTCCCGTACCTCGATCCGCAGGGCGGCGGCGTCCGCGGCGTCGGCGGCACGCGCAACTGCGACTGGTGGTTCACGAACGAGGCGATCCTCCTCGACACCGCCGGCCGTTACACGACCGAGGCCGACGACCACGACGAGTGGATGGCCTTCCTCGAGCAGCTCCTCAAGTATCGCCCCTCCAAGCCCGTGAACGGCGTCGTCTGCGCCGTGAGCATCTCGGAGCTCGTCGACGCGACGGAGGAGCAGGTCGAGTCGATCGCGAAAAAGGTCCGCGCGCGCATCGACGAGATGCAGTCGACGCTGAAGATGGTCCTGCCCGTCTACGTGATGTTCACGAAGGTGGACCTCGTCTCCGGGTTCGTCGAGTTCTTCGGTGATCTCAAGAAGAGCGAGCGTGGCCAGGGCTTCGGCGCGACCGTCAAGCTCGACGCGAACAAGAGCGAGCCCGGCAAGATCTTCGACGCTGAGTTCGACACGCTCGTCGAGCGCATGCACGACCGCGCGCTCCGCCGCATGGTCACCGAGCGGAGTCGCGGGACGAAGGAGAAGGTCTTCCAGTTCCCGCTCGAGTTCGCGGCGATCAAGCAAAACCTCTCGCACTTCCTGAACGTCGCGTTCCAGCCCTCGAAGACGGCGGGTCTGGCGACGCCGATCATGCGCGGCTTCTACATGACGAGCGGCGTGCAAGAGGGCAAACCCCTCGATCGCGTCCTCGGCACGATGATGAGCGCGTTCGGCCTGCGCCCCGCGATCTCGGACGAGGCGTCGACGGCGGGCGCCACGGAGGCGAAGAGCTACTTCCTCCGCGACGTCTTCATGAACGTCATCTTCCCGGACCAGGACATCGCGGCGCGGACCGCGGCCGAGGTCCGGAGGCAGCGGATTCAGCGGTTCGCGGCGGCGTTCGCGGCGGCGGCGCTCGCGGTCGTCCTGCTCATCCCGTCGGTGATGTCGTTCGCGAACAACCGCGCGCTCGTCGCCGAGACCTCGCGGATCTCGGGCGAGGCGGCGGGCGTGAAGTGGACCGACGGCAGCTCGCCGCTCGACAAGGTCGACAAGCTCGACAACCTCCGCGCACACGCCCAGCTCCTCGATCAGTACCGCGAGGAGGGCGCGCCCGTGAGCTACCGCTGGGGTATGTATCAGGGCGATAAACTCTTCGAGCCGACGAAGGACCAGTACATCGCGTCCTTGCGCGAGGGCTTCGTCAAGCCTGTGCGTGCGCGCCTCGAAGAGCGCCTGAACGCGGCGACCGGCGGCAAGTACCTCGAGGAGTACAACGACCTCAAGACGTATTTGCTGCTCGCCGACGAGCACAAGATCCACCTGCTCCCCGAGTCCGAGACGGCGTGGGAGACGGGCAAGCTCCTGCAGCTCTGGACCGACATCCTCCGCCCGACGACGGACATCCCCGAGGCGGACCTCAAGGCGAAGCTCGCGCCGCACGTGAAGTATTACGTCGACCTCCTCCGCCGCAACGCGATCCGGGGTGAGGAGCTCGACAAGCGCACCGTGGAGCGCACGCGCGACATCCTCGCCCGCGTCGGCCCCACGCAGCGGTACTACGATCGGTTCGTCACCGTGCTCGAGTACGAGAAGTACGACGAGAACGGCCCGAACACGCGCGAGAACCTGAAGTATCCGCCGATCTCGCTCGACGAGCTCTTCTCGGATCGGCCCGAGGTGCTGAGCAAGGTCCGGAGCGCCCAGAAGGAGCGCACGAGCAAGTGGTTCGTCGTGCGTGGTCCGTACACGTCGAAGGGCCACGCGCAGGTCGTGGCGAGCCTCGAAGAGGGCATCAAGGTCCTCGATCGCGAGCGCTGGGTCGTGCCGCTGACGCAGGAGGAAGAGCGCCAGGGCGACAAGATCGCGCAGGCCCTCGCCCGCGTGCGCCAGGACTACGACGCGCAGTACATCCGCGAGTGGCTCGAGTTCTTCCGGGACATCTCTGTCGAGATCCCGCCGAACAACAAAGAGGCGATCGAGGAGTTCCGCGTCCTCTCCACGCCGGACTGGCCTTACCAGCGCCTGCTCCGCGCGCTCGAGGACAACACGCAGTTCGACCTGGTGGAGAACCAGGCCGAGCAGCAGGTCCTCGCGGACGGTGGCGTGCTCGATCAGGTCAAGGAGCGCGTGAAGCGCCGCATCGACTCGTCGTTCAGCACGCGCACCGGCACGAGCGGCCGCCTCTCGCAGCTCGTGAACCTCGGCGGCGGCGGCGGCGCGCCGGGCACGTACGATCCCATCCCGGACAAGTTCCGCTCGATGGTGCGCTTCGGCGTGCCCGAGCAGCCCCAGAAGACCGCGGAGGGCCAGCCCCCGCCGCCTCCGACGCCGGCCGAGCTCTCGAAGTACATCGGTCACCTCGAGCAGCTCGCGGCCGAGATGGGCGGCATCGAGGACGCTCCGCCCGGCGCCAGCACGCAGGCCGCGCGCGAAAAATTCGGCGAGGCCGTGCGCGAGACCGAGAAGCTCCTGCTCAAGATGGACGAGACGGGCCAGGAGCTCATGACGCCGCTGCTCATGAACCCGCTCCGCCAGGCCTACAAAGCCGTCATGCGCAGCGCCGGCGGGTCCGCGAGCGGGCTCTGGGAGGTCGTCGTCTGGCCGCCTTTCCGCGAGAACATCAAGGATCGGTATCCCTTTGATCTCGCGGCGTCGCGTGACGCTTCGTTCGAGGACGTGGTCGCCTTCTTGAAGCCGAAGGAGGGCATTCTCTGGGGCTTCTACGAGCAGCACCTCGACGACTTCCACATGCGCGTGGGCCACGACTTCATTCCGAAGGGCGGCCTCGAAGGTCGTCCGAAGCCGGCGAAGCCGTTCACGCCCTTCAACGCGATGCTTTATCCCTGCCTGCACAGGGCGCACGAGATCACCGAGGCCCTGTGGCCGAGCGGCGGCGGTGAAAAACCGCAGGTGACGTTCCACGTCAACTTGAAGACGGTGAGCCCGATCGTCAGCGAGGTGCTCTTCGAGATCGACGGCCAGAAGCGCCAGTATCGCAACGAGAAGGAGTTCTGGCACACGTTCAACTGGCCGGGCGAGAAGCAGACCGGCGCGCGCCTGCGTGTGCGTGGCGCGGGCGGGCTCGACGAGGAGCTCGTGCGTGAGGGCCCCTGGGGCATCTTCCGCCTGTTCGAGGCGGGCACGACGACGGCCGAGAAGGACAAGGACAGCGTCTTCACGGTGACGTGGCAGATGACGGCGCCTCCCGTGACGGTGACGATGGAAGTGCGCCCCACCCGCGCCAATCATCCTTTCGTCAACAGCTTCTTCCGCGCGACCAACTGCCCGCCCAGCATTGGCGACAGCTTCGGCGGCAAGAAGGGCTCTTGAGATGGTGTTCCACAGGCGCCGCGTAGCAGCCTGTGGAATGCCCTCCCAGGGTTCGCCCACGGCAGCACGCCCCCTTGTAAAAAGAGGGGGTTCGTGTATTTGTGGGCCGGGCCGGTGATGTTCTGGCGAAAGAAGAAGGGTCCCGCGAGCCCCCCGCAGATTGGCTGCTTCGGCAAGCTCCCTGCGACGGGTGATTTCATCCGCTTCAATGCCGGCGGAGACGAGCTCGCGGCGTTCGATCGCTGGCTCGGCGGGGGCCTCGATTTCGCGCGTCGCGCGCTCGGCCCCTCGTTCGACGGGGCGTACCAGCCTTCCGTCGGGCTCTTCATCTTCCACGGCGAAGGCAAAGACAACGAGCCTCCCACGCGCGGCATGGTCGGCGCCTGGGCCGCGAGCGGTGACAACGCGGGTCGTACGTACCCGATGGTTGTTTTTGCTTCGTACGATTACGGCCAGCTCGTGTCGGCTGGCGCGTCGCTCCCGATCGCGCTCTGGTCGCTGCTCGCCTCGTCGTACGAGATCGCCACGAGCGGACGAACCCTCCCGGTCGATGCGTTCGTCGATCGCGTTTCGCGCATCGTTCCTCCTTCGCTCGAAGACGCGGATGCCGCGGGCGCCGGATATCGCTCGTGGCTCACGACGCAGTCGATGAAGGCGCTCTGGGAGACGGGTTTCGGCACGGATGCGGGCCGCTTCTGGGTCTTGCAAAACGTGTTTGCGTCCGTCGAGCCGTTCATGGGTCAGGACAACCCGAAGACGGGGCTCTGCATTCGCTTGCCGCTCGGCGCGGGCGACGCTTACGCGGCGGCCGTGTGGATGGACATGACGCTGCGTCTGGCGCGCTGGAAGAACACGCTGCTCAATGCCTTCTGGGTCCCGCAGCAGACGATGCTCCTGCACCTCGGTCCGCCGCACGTGGCCTCGTTCCGGGAGCTCATCGCGCCGACGGGATATGCGGATCACATCGTGGAGCTTTGCCGTCCTCCGACGGTCGACGAGCCCACCTCGCGCCGCGCCCTCGGCGTGCAGCTCGACGCCCTCGTGGCGCGCTCGGAGCTCACGATCTCGGGCTTCCTCGACGGCCTCTCGCAATAAGCGACCCAACCGGAACGGGCGCCTTTCGTTCGAGGCGCGCACACGTGGTGCGAACCTGCGCGACCCGTGGGTATGATGCCGGCCATGGCGGCGAGTGACGCGGTAGAGGCTGCAAAGAACCGAGTGTCGGCGATCATCGAGCCGATCTCGGGGGGTGTTGGGCAGGACGTCTCGTACGACGAGCTCTTCGACGCGATCAAGGCCGAGGTCGACAAGGCGCAGTCCCTCGAGGGCGGCAAGATCGACTGGTCGAAGATCGCGACGAACGCCGAGGAGCTGCTCACCGAGAAGTCGAAGGACTTTCGCCTCGCGGTGTATTACGCGGCGGCGAAAGCAAACACGGACGGGATCCAGGGCGCGGTCGATGGGCTCGTGGTCATCAACGAGCTGAACACCGCGTTCTGGGACAAGATGTATCCGCCGATCAAGCGCCCGCGGACGCGCGGCAACTTGATGAGCTGGTACGGCGATCAGGTCGCGGCCGCGATCGGGACCTTCAACCCGACCGCGAAAGACGCGGACATCGTCGGCGCGCTCGATCAACAGAGCCGCCTGCTCGACGGGGAGCTCCGGGACAAACTCGGCGACGCGTATCCGGGCATGGGCTCTTTGCGCGAGTCGTCGCGGCGCATGCTCGCGAGTGTTCCGAAGGAAGCACCGCCGCCGCCCCCGCCGCCGCCGCCCCCACCGCCGCCGCCCCCGCCTCCGCCGCCGCCGCCTCCGCCTGTGGCCGCCCCGCGTGCCGCGCCGCCGCCTCCTCCTCCGCCTGCGTATTCCGCGCCGGTCGTGGAGACGCCGGCCGTCGAAGTCTCGGTTCCCGATGGCACGGCCATCACGGACGCGGACTCGGCGAACGTGGTGCTCGATCAGGTGAGCACGTTGCTCATGCGCGCGGGCGAGGCGCTACGAGCGGCCGATCCGTCGAACGCGTTCGCGTATCGCATCAGCCGCACCGGCCTCTGGCTCTTCATGCAGCAGGATCCGCCGGCCGAGGGTGGACAAACCTACCTGCCTTCGCCGCCGGATCACGTGCGCGGCGCGTTCGACGGCATGGCCGAGGCGAGCAACTGGGATGGGATCCTCGCGTCGGTCGACGAGGTTGTCTCGGAACATCGCCTCTGGCTCGATCCGCACCGGCACGTCTCGAACGCGCTCGAGCAGCTCGGGTATACGGACGCGAAGGTCACGCATTTGCGTGAGGTCGCGCTCCTCTTGCAGCGCGCGCCGACGCTCCCGGATCTCACGTTCAACGACGGCGTCCCGCTCGCCGACGATCTCACGAAGGCCTGGCTCGACGCCGAGGTTCGTCCGGTCCTCGGATCGGGCGGAGGCGGGGGCGGCGGCGGCGCGGCGGCGGGCGGCGCGCCGGGAGGCAAGGGCTTCCGCGCGCTCGACAAGGCGATCGGCGAGGCGCGAAACCTCATCGAGAATGGGGATCCGCTTGGGGCGATCCAGGCCGTGGCGAAGGTCGCGGGGACGGCGGTGACGCCGGTCGACAAGTTCCGCGGCAAGCTCGCGATCGCGCAGGTTTGCCTGCAGCTCGGGCAGCTCGCGATCGCGCGCGCGCAGCTCGATGGTCTCGAGCGCATGGCCAAGCAGCACAAACTCGACGAGTGGGATCCCGAGCTCTGCGCGGAGCTCTACGGGGCGCTTTACACGGCGCTTCGCGGGTTGAACCAGGGATACGAGGTGAGTGAGGAAGCGCGTAAGAGGGAGAACGACGCGTTCGAGCGCCTCTGCGAGCTGGATGCCGCGGCGGCCTTCCGCATCTCGGCCACCTGAGCGCCCGCGTAGTGAAGAAGAGCGAACTCGTTCGGAAAGATAAGGATGGACGAAGTCGGGGTAGTTTGCGGTATTCTTCGAGCGCCTGTCGAGGTGGGCCCCGACCTGACGGCAATCACGTTTTCAACGTAGGGCGGCTCGGAAAGGCCGCTCGGAGCATGTAGCTCCCAAGCGTAGGGGAAAGGAGCCTTCCGCGATGAAAGAAAGTTCAGTCGCGCCGAAAGAACGCGTGAACATCACGTACAAGCCAGCGACGGGGAACGCGAAGGAAGAGGTCGAGCTCCCGCTGAAGCTCCTCATGCTTGGCGACTACACCATGCGCCCCGATCCGACGCCGCTCGAAGATCGGAAGCCCATCAACGTCGACAAGGACAACTTCCAGAAGGTGATGGCGGAGCAGAAGCTGTCGCTCAACCTGGCGGTCAAGGATCGGCTGTCGGAGAACGAGGACAACGAGCTCAACGTCAACCTCAAGTTCCGCCGTTTGTCCGATATGGAGCCTGCGGCGATCGCCAACCAGGTGCCCGAGCTGAAGAAGCTGCTCGAGCTCCGCGCCGCGCTCACCGCGCTGAAGGGCCCGCTCGGGAACGAGAAGGCGTTCCGCAACAAGATTCAGACGATCTTGAACGATCCGGCCCAGCGCAACCGGCTCATCAACGAGCTCGGTCTCAAGCAGGGGGAGGAGTAACCGATGGCTTCCGAGCATCAGGCGCAAGGCGGCGCGGGCGTACAGACGCTCGAAGGTGGCAGCCTTCTCGACGACATCCTCTCGGAGACGAAGATGGCTCCGGGCGACGAGGGCTACGAGGTCGCCAAGCGTGGCGTCCAGGCCTTCATCGCGGAGCTCATCGCGCCGAAGCGCGAGGGCGAGAAGGTCGACAAGGCCCTCGTCGACGCGCTGATCGCCGAGATCGACGCCAAGCTGTCGCGCCAGATCGACGAGATCCTCCACCACCCGACGTTCCAGAAGCTGGAGTCGGCGTGGCGTGGTCTCAAGTTCGTCGTGGACCGCACGGACTTCCGCGAGAACGTCAAGGTCGAGCTTTTGAACTGCTCGAAGGAAGACCTGCTCGCCGATTTCGAGGACGCCCCCGAGGTGCCCAAGAGCGGTCTTTACAAGCTCGTGTACTCGGCGGAGTTCGGCCAGTTCGGCGGCCGTCCCTACGGCGCGATCATCGCGAACTACGAGTTCGGCCCCGGCCCGCAGGACATCATGCTCCTGCAGAAGTGCGCCTCCGTCGCGACGATGTCGCACGCGCCCTTCATCGCGGCCGCCGGCGCGCAGTTCTTCGGCCTGAAGGACTACCTGAACCTGCCGAACCTGAAGGACCTCAAGGCACTCTTCGAAGGCCCGCAGTACACGAAGTACAACGCCTTCCGCGAGACCGAGGACTCCCGCTACGTCGGCCTCGTGATGCCGCGCTTCCTCCTCCGCCTCCCCTACGGCGCGAACACCGTGCCCGTGAAGGAGTTCAACTACGAGGAGAACGTGATCGGCCAGCACGAGTCGTACTGCTGGGGCAACGCCGTCTTCGCGTTCGCGACGCGTCTGGCGGACAGCTTCGCCAAGTACCGCTGGTGCCCGAACATCATCGGCCCGCAGGCGGGCGGCTCGGTCGAGAACCTGCCGCTTCACCAGTACGAGGCGATGGGCGAGATCCAGACGAAGATCCCGACCGAGATCATGCTCACGGAGCGCCGCGAGTACGAGCTCTCGGAGGAAGGCTTCATCGGCCTCACCTACCGCAAGGACTCGGACAACGCGTGCTTCTTCTCGGCGAACAGCGTGCAGAAGCCGAAGTACTTCGGCCAGAGCGAGGAGGGCCGCGCCGCCGAGCTCAACTATCGCCTCGGCACGCAGCTGCCGTACATGTTCATCATGTGCCGCATTGCGCACTACCTGAAGGTGCTGCAGCGCGAGCAGATCGGTACGTGGAAGGAGCGCGCCGATCTCGAGAAGGAGCTCAACGACTGGATCTCGCAGTACGTCGCCGATCAGGACGTCGTCTCGGCGAGCATCCGCGGCCGTCGCCCCCTCCGCAAGGCACGTATCATCGTGACCGAGGTCGAGGGCAACGCCGGCTGGTACAAGGTCGACATGCAGGTGCGCCCGCACTTCAAGTACATGGGCGCATTCTTCACGCTGAGCCTCGTCGGCAAGCTCGACAAGGAATGAGCCGTTTCGGCTGATCCCGACAAACGCGGAAGGCCGGCTCGAAAGAGCCGGCCTTCGTGTTTTTGGGGTCGCCGCGCTGGGGCGTTGCCCCAGGCCCCACCCGGGGCTATCCGCCCCGGGACCCGGACCAGCGCAAGCGCTGGACTCGTGGTCGATGAACTGCGCGATGCGCAGTTCATCGAACGGGCCGAGTCAAGACCGCGAGCGCCCCTGCCAACCAGCGCTGACATCTCAATCGGCAACGGGCCTGTTGGAAGAACTGCGCATCGCGCAGTTCTTCCACGAACGGTCCAGGGCTTGCCCTGGTTCGGGTCGAGGGGCGAACAGCCCCCGCGGGGCCCGGGGCAGCGCCCCGGCGCGGCGGCGAGGGCTTGAATCAGCCGACGAGGAATTCGAGGGAAAACTCTTCCAGGGCGACGCCGAGGAAACGGCGCGGGCGAATCGTGACGGCGACGGCTGTGCCGTCCGAGGTTGCGTGCGCGTTCACGGCGACCTCCATGCTGCCGGGCTTGGCGTCCTCGAAGAGCGCCCAGAGCGAGCGATCCACGACTGATTTCGCCTCGGAGGGCGCGACGTTCCCGGGCAAACGGCCGGCGAGCACGCGCAGGAACTGGACGATTCGGGCCACGAAGAGCTGGTCGACCAAGGAGACCCTTTCGAGCCGCGCCTCGGGCTCCGTGGAGGCACTGTCGTACGTGCGCTTGGGCGGCGGGACGTAGGACGTCGGCGCTGCGAGCACGTAAATCGAGTCGCTGTTCGGGGCCGAAGCGAGGAGGAGCACGCCGGCCTTGGAGAGCTCGCGCTGCGAGTCTGTCGAGACGAACGCCTGCGTGGGGATCGCCACGACCTCGGCGTCGTCGACCTGCCCACGCACCTCGTGGATCGGCAGGTTTCCGATTGTCCCGCCGCTGCGGGCGCCCACGATGCGGCATGGCCAGCGCGTCTCGCGGAAGCTCGTCGTGATGAGAGCGCCCACGCCGTAGGCCGGCGCGATCCAGACCATTGCGCCCTCGTCCGCCGGCTCCTCCTTGACCACCATCTCCCGCACGCGCGAGGTCGACTTGTCGTACGCGGCGCGCGCCAGGATGCCGTTCATCGCGATCGTCACCCAGCGCATCGCCGGCTTCTGCGCCGTGGACTGCCAGCGCACCTGATCCGGCGTGGAAAAGAGCGCGATCTTGTTGTCGAGCCGCTCGAGATCGGCGAGCCGATCCAGGCCGAGGAGCGCGTGCGAGGCGTTCACCACGACGGGCACGGTCTGCGCCTCGGCGACGCGTGCGATTTCTTCGAGCTGGGAGAGCGTCGCGGAGGTGCCGGTGATCGTGACGTCCACGATCGCGCAGGAGACCGGAGGCTCGCCGCCGGCGGTTTGGCGGGCCGCGCGTTCGAGCGCCATGGCCGCGAGCTCGGGCCGCGCGCAGACGACGTCGATCTTGAGACCCTGGGTCCCCTTCGAGCGATCGACGAAGAGCTGCAGGCCGCGCCACGCCTCTTCCAGGCGGCGCACCTCGGGGTGCTGGAGGATCGCGCCGAGCTGCGCGCCAATGGCCTTCTCGACGCGCTGGATGGCCTCCTGCGGGCTGAAGCGGGCCGAGCTCGACTTGCCGGCGTTTGCGACGGCCGAGATGAGCGCGCCGAAGCGGGCGTCGGAGGCAGGGGCCTGGGCCCGCGCCGGCACGACGGGCGCGGGCGCGGATGCGGCGCGGCTCGGATCGGTCTCGACCATGTCGAGGATCGAGGCGACCGAAGCGTCGGTGGAGGTGTCGCGCGGCGGCCCGACGATCCCGGTGTTCCGCGGCGCGCTGCCCGCCTCCGAGACGAGGCGGAGGACGTCACGCACGAAGGGCGAGGCGTTCCAGATCCGATCGAGCTCCACGCGGGCCTGGTCGCGATCGATCGAGCCGTCGCGGAGTTTTTCCAGCGTGAGCTTGCCGTCGAGGAGCGAGCGGAGAAGCGGCACCTCCGTGAGCAGGCCATCGGGCCGGAAGCTCTTGAGGCTCGTCGGCGTGAGATCGACACGCGCGCGGTTGCCCTCGGCGAGCACGCTCGGCACCTCGATCGCGACACGCGGGCGCAGGCGCGTGAAGAGGTCGTCGAACGCGAGCGGATCGACCCGCACCGCGAGCTCGGGCGCGCTGGCGCCGGCGTTGTGCTCGTCACGCGGCAAGAGATCCGCGACGACGAGCACGCGGAGCGGCAGAAGCGGCCCCTCGGTCTGCTCCAGCTGCTCGGGGGCCTCGTCGCCCACGTTGAAGTTCATCCCACCCTTCATGAAACCCTTCGTTTCGGCGGCCATGGCCGAGGAGTGTAGGGGGGGAGCGCGCGCGGGAGAAGCGGCAAACGCGGCAGCCGAAATCACGGCTTCGCGGCTTTCTTTGACGTGAGCTGGGCCCTGCTAAGCTCCGCGCCCATGCGTGGCCCTGCGAACGCCGAAGAGGCGTCTGCGACGACTCCGCGGCGCGGCTCGATTCGACTCGGCCTGCTCGGGTGCGGCACCGTCGGCGGCGGTGTGCTCGAGCTCTGCGCGGCGAATGCGCGATGGCTGGAAGGTCGGGTCGGCGCGCCGCTCGAAGTGCGCCGCGTGCTCGTCCGTGATCCCCGGAAAGAGCGCGTCGCAGCCTGTGATCCGAGCTGGATCACGACGCGACCCGAGGACGTCGTCGACGACCCCGAGATCGACATCGTCGTCGAGGTGATGGGCGGCGAGGAGGCCGCGCTCGAGCTCGTGGAGCGCGCGATCGCGGCGGGCAAGGGCGTCGTCACGGCGAACAAGCTGCTCCTGGCCAAGCACGGGCCGCGGCTCGTCGACCTCGCGATCGCGCGCGGGACCGATCTCGCGTTCGAGGGCGCCGTGGGCGGCGGCATCCCCATCATCCGCACGCTGCGCGAGGCGTTCGCGAGCGACTGGGTCGAGAGGCTCGCGGGGATCGTGAACGGCACGTGCAACTACGTGCTCGGGCGCATGCGCGAGGGCGGGCTCGGGCTCGACGAGGCCGTGCGCGAGGCCCAGGCGAAGGGGTATGCAGAGGCCGATCCCTCGCTCGACACGGGCGGCCACGACGCCGCGCACAAGCTCTGCGTGCTGGCGATGCTGGCGTTTGGCGCAAGGGTCCCGGCGAGTGCGCTCCACGTGGAGGGGATCGAGGGCATCGAGGAGCGGGATCATCGTTATGCCGAGCGCTTCGGCTACGTGATCAAGCACCTCGCGATCGGCCGTGATTTCGGCGACGCGATCGAGCTCCGCGTGCACCCGACGCTCATCCCGAAGACGAGCGTGCTCGCGAACGTGTCGGGCGTCCTGAACGCGATCCTGCTCGAAGGTCGCGCGCTCGGGCCCTGCATGCTCTACGGTCGCGGCGCCGGCGATCTGCCGACGGCCGTGAGCGTGGTGAGCGACATCCTCGACGTGGGGCGCTCGATCGTGGCCGGCGCGTCGGGGCTGCTCACGCGGGGCATTGCGATGGAGCCGCGACCGCTCAAGCCGCAGGAGGACGTCGAGACCCGGTATTACCTGCGCCTCTCGGCGCCGGAGCGGCCGGGGCTCATGGCGCGGATCGCGGGCGGACTCGGGGAGCTCGGCGTGAGCCTGGAGCAGATGGTGCAACCGGAACGACCCACGGCGCCGGGGGATCCCGTGGACATCGTGGTGATCACCCACGTGGCGCGGGAAGGGAATGTGACCGCGGCGCTCGAACGTATGCGCACTGAAGGGCTGTTCGCGGCGCCGCCGCGCCTTTACCGCATCGAGGTTTCGTGACGAGCTTCCACCTGGATCCCGACGCCCCGCTCGGCGTCTTCGACTCCGGTCTCGGCGGTTTGACCGTCGTGCGCGCGCTCCGCGAGCGTTGCCCCGCGGAGAATATCGTGTACCTCGGCGACACCGCGCGCGTGCCGTACGGGACGCGATCCGCCGAGACCGTCGTGCGTTACGCGATCGGCTGCGCGCGTGTCCTCGTGAATCGCGGCGTGAAGGCGATCGTGGTTGCTTGCAACACCGTCAGCGCCGTCGCACTCGACATGCTGCGCGTGGAGCTCGACCGGCCCGTGCTCGGCGTGATCGTGCCCGGCGCGCGGGCGGCGGTCGCAGCGGCAGAGGGCGGGGCGGTGGGCGTGCTCGGCACGACGGGGACGATCACCTCAGGCGCGTATCCACGCGCGGTTGCCTCGCTCTCCACGCGGACCGAGGTATTCGGTCAACCCGCGCCGCTGCTCGTTTCGCTCGCGGAGGAGGGGTGGCTCGAAGGGGAGGTGCCGCGGCTCGTGTCGCAGCGATACCTCGAGCCGCTCGTGCGCGCGGGGGTGCGCTGCGTGGTGCTCGGATGCACGCATTTTCCCCTGCTCCAGCGAGTCATCGAGGCCGAGGCGGCCTCGCTCGCGGGCGCGCCAATCCCGATCGTCGACAGCGCGTCGGCGACGGCGGACGACGTCGCAGCGTTCCTCACGGAGCGCGGGCAACGAACGACGCGGTCGGGGCGGGGCAAACTCGAGCTCTTCGTGACGGATCTTCCGAAGAGCTTTTCCACGGTCGCCGAGCGGTTCCTCGGCGAACCACTCGGCGACGTGCACCAGATCGATCTCTGACAGGGATGCGCGCGGAGCGGGGCGTTGCCCCGCACCCCAGCAGGGGGCTGTCCGCCCCCTGCACCCCGGACCAGGCACGGCCTGGACCGAAGGCGGATAAACCGCGCGATGCGCGGTTTATC
>NZ_JAGTJJ010000003.1 GCF_028435365.1 Polyangium jinanense
GAGCGAGCGTGAAGGTCTCGCTGGGCGCTGAGCTCACCGAGGGGCTGCGCGCGCTCGCGCGGCGGCAGGGCGTGACGCTGTTCATGGTGCTGCTGGCCGGGTTTCAGGCGCTCTTGCACCGGCTGAGCGGGCAGGAGGACATTGCGGTAGGCACGCCGATCGCGGGCCGCACGCAGAAGGAGCTCGAAGGGCTGATCGGGTTTTTCGTGAACACGCTGGTGCTGCGTGCCGATATGGGCAAAAACCCGCGGTTCGTCGACTTGCTCGCCGAGGTGAAAGAGACGACGCTGGACGCGTATGCCCACCAGGACATCCCCTTCGAGAAGCTGGTGGAGGAGCTCGCGCCGGCGCGTGATCTTTCACGGCAGCCGCTCTTCCAGGTGATGTTTGTCCTGCAAAACACGCCGACGAGCACGCTCGCCGCAGGCGACTTCGAGGTGGCACCGGTCGAGCTGGAAGGCGCGGAGGCGGCCCAATTCGACCTCACGCTAAACCTGACGGAGCGAGGGGACACGCTCGAAGGGGCGCTGGTGTACGCGAAGGACCTCTTCGACGAGGATACCATTGCGCGGATGGCCGAGCGGCTCCAGCTCCTGCTGCAAAGCGCGGTGCGCTCCCCGGAGGCGCGCGTGGCGGACCTGCCGCTCGTGACGGAGTCCGAAACGCGCCAGTTCGCGCAATGGAACGACACCGGCGCGCGCTACCCGGACGACGCATGCATTCACGAGCTCTTCGAGGCGCAGGTCGATCGTACGCCTGACGTGCTGGCCCTCCTGTTCGAGGGCCAGCACGTCACCTATGCCGAGCTGGATCGCAGGGCAAACCGGTTTGCCCACGTGCTGCGCGCGCGAGGCGTGGGGCCGGAGGCGCGCGTTGCGCTTTGCCTCCCGCGGTCCGTCGACCAGATCGCGGCGCTCCTCGGGATCCTGAAGGCCGGCGGGGCCTACGTCCCGCTCGATCCGGCCTATCCGCGCGAGCGCCTCGAATACATGCTGCGCGACAGCGGCGCGCGCTTGCTCATCGCCCGCGGAGAGCCCGGCGAACGCCTCGCGGCGCCGGGCTGCGCCCTGCTCGACCTCTCGCAGCTCGACGCGGCGAGCGACGCGCGAATCCAGGGCGGCGCGCGGCCGGACAACCTCGCCTACATCATTTACACCTCGGGATCGACGGGCAAACCCAAGGGGGTCTTGCTGGCTCACCGCGGGGCGTGCAACCTGGCGGAGACGCAGCGCCGCCTCTTCGGGTTGGGCGAAGGCGCGCGGGTGCTGCAATTCTCGCGGACGAGCTTCGACGCGTCCGTCTTCGAGTTGCTCTTGGCGTTGCCCGTGGGCGGTTGCCTGGTGCTGGCGCGCGCCGAGGCGCTCCAGCCAGGCGGCGGCCTCGCGTCGCTGATCGAGGAGCGTGCGATCGACGCGGCGCTTTTGCCCCCGTCCGCGCTCGCGGTGATGCCGGAGGTCGCCGCCGCGCGGCCGCGCTTGCTCTGGGTGGGCGGCGAGGCTTGTCCCCCGGAGGTCGCGCGGCGCTGGTCGCAGGGCCGCCGGCTGATCAATGCGTACGGCCCGACGGAGATCACCGTGTGCGCGACGATGTTCGCCCACGAGCCCAGCGAGGGCAGCTTGCCCATCGGGCGGCCGCTGCCGAACATGCACGTCTACGTGCTGGATCCGAGCCTGCGGCCCGCCCCGCTCGGCGTCCCGGGCGAGCTCTACATCGGCGGCGTCGGCCTCGCGCGCGGCTACGAGGGGCGTCATGGGTTGACCGCGGAGCGGTTCTTGCCGGATCCCTTCGCGCCCGGGCTCGGCGCTCGCATGTATCGCACGGGCGACCGCGCGCGGTGGCTGCCGGGCGGTGACCTCGAGTTCCTCGGCCGCGTCGACGAGCAGGTGAAGCTCCGTGGGTTCCGGATCGAGCTAGGCGAGATCGAAGCCGCGCTCGCCGCGCACCCGGGCGTGCGGGGCGCGGCGGTGAACCTGCGCGGCGACCGGCTCGTGGGGTATGTCGTGGCCGATCCGGAGCGCGCGCCGTCGCCGTCCGAGCTGCGCGACCACCTCGCGCGCCTGCTCCCCGATTACATGATCCCCGCGGCCTTCGTCACGCTGGACGCCCTGCCACTCTCGCCGAGCGGCAAGGTCGACCGACGCGCCCTGCCGGAGCCCGCCCCTGCGCTTCGTGCCGAGGCGCCGCGGCGCTCCCTCGATCGCCTCGAATTCGAGCTCGCGGCCCTCTGGGAGGAGCTGCTCGGCGTGCGCGGCGTGGGCCCCCGGGACGACTTCTTCGCCCTCGGAGGCCACTCGCTGCTCGCCGCGCGGCTCGTCGCCCGCGTCGAGAGCCAGATCGGCCGCAAATTGCCGCTCGCACGGCTGCTACGCGGCGCGACAATCGAAGAAGTGGCCGCCGTGCTCCGCGAGGACGGCGAAAGGCCGCGCTCGCCTCTCGTCACATTGCAGCCCCGTGGCGAGCGCCCCCCCCTTTATTGCGTCCACGCCATCGGCGGCTCCGCGCTCTCGTACCTGGATCTCGCGCGGGCCCTCGGGGACGAGCAACCTCTCCATGCCTTGCACGCCCGCGGGCTCGATGAGGGGGAGCCCGTCGACGACGTGGTGACGATGGCCCAGCATTATGTGGATGCTTTGCTGGAGACGCATCCCGGGGGAGCCATTCGGCTGCTCGGCTGGTCCTTCGGCGGCCTCGTGGCCTTCGAGATGGCCAGGGAGCTTTCGGCGCGCGGGGTCCCGGTCGAAGAGGTCATCCTCGTCGACACCCATTTGCCCTCGCGGATGCAGGATCCGGGCGACGTCTCGCTGGCCCTCCTCTTCGCGCGCGAGCATGGCATGACCCTGTCGAGCGAGGAGGAGTGCCGCCTGCTCGTGGCCTCTCCGGCCGAACGCGACGCCCGGCTCGCGGCGCTGGCCGTCGAGCAGGGGATCTTCCCCGCAAGCATGGCGGAGACCATCCTTCGTCGCACGCTCGGCGTCTACGAGGCGCACCTGCGGGCGCTGCGCACGTACGTGCCCCGCAATGCCGCCGTGCGGACGTCGCTCCTTCGCGCGACGGGCGCTCTGGCCGTCGAGGAGGACGTGTCCTCCTTCAAGGATCCCACCGGCGGCTGGAGCGAGCTCGTCCCGACGATTACGACGTGGGACCTGCCCTGCGATCATTTCAGCGTCCTGCGCCCGCCTCTCGTCGACCACGTCGCGAAAATCGTGCAAGGTGCACCACGGTCTTCTTGAAGGGAGGATTGACTCATGACGTATAAAGCTTACTGCCTGATGCCGCTGCTCCTCGGAGCCGTCCTGCTCGGATGCTCGGATCCGGATTCGACGCCTCCTCTTGCGGTGGGCCCGCTCGGCGACCGCGCGGATCTCCCCGTGGATGCCCGGATCCGGATCGACGGCCTTTCGGCCCCCGTGGATATCGTGCGCGACGACCAGGGCCGCCCGCACATCTATGCGTCGACCCTCGCGGACGCCATGCGCGCCGAGGGGTACATGGTCGCGCTCGATCGCACGGTCCAGCTCGATCTGTTCAGGCGTCACGCGCTCGGCACGACGGCCAAGTATTTCGCGACCATCAATCCGGCCGCCATCAACCAGGACATCGGCCTGCGGACCGTGGGCGTGAACCGTATCGCCGCCGCGCAATACGCGTCCATCCAGGATCCCCAGGCGAAGGCCCTCCTGGAGGCGTACGCCGACGGCATCACCCAGGCGTTCCGCCGCTTGCGTAGCGGAGAGATCCCCTTGCCGGCAGGCATCACCAATTACCCGCTCGAGGCGCTCGTGGATTGGACGGCCATCGATTCGCTCGCGGTCGCGCGCCTCCGCATCTATCAGCTCTCCAACCAGGGGACCGCCGAGACGTTCTACACCAACCTGTTCGCCGATCTCGGCAAGACGTTCCCCACGGACAGCCCCGATCCTTCCATCACGAAGCGCGCGGGCATGATCCAGGACCTCTGGCTTTTGGCGCCGCGCGAGCGCGTGTACACGTCCTCCTCTACACCGCAGAGCCCGAGCCCGAAGCCTGGGCCGCCCAAGCCACCCGCCAATGCGCGGGAGCGCTTGCCTGCGTCGAGTGACGCCTTCTTCCGCATTCTTACGGAGTTCAACGAGCGGCTCTCGCCCGACGGATTCGGATCGAATACCTGGGCCATCTCTCCCTCGCGCAGCGCCACGGGCCATGTCCTGCTCGCCAGCGATCCCCACCTCGGGCTCGGCGCGCCTTCGACCTTCTGGCCCGTCGCGTTGCACGTCGGCGCGACGGGCGAGGGGCTGCACGTCTCCGGTGTCGCGTTCCCCGGCGTTCCTGGGATCACGCTCGGCCACAACGAGCACATTGGCTGGGGCTCCGCCGTCGCCGGGTACGACGTCACCGACGTATACACCGAAGAGCTCACGCCCGATGGCAAGGCCGTGATGTGGAAGGGAGCGCCCGTGCCCCTCGAGTTCGTCGAGGAGATCATCGAGGTGCAGGGCAGCGAGCCGATTGTGTACAAGCTCCCGATCGTCCCGCACCACGGCCCGATCGCGCCGACCATCGAAAATGGAAAAATCCTCCCCATCGATCCTGCGGCTGGCGCCGTCTCGGTGCGCTGGACGGGGCACGCGGCGACCCACGACCTCGAGGCGCTCTTCACCCTCATGCTTGCCAAATCGGTCGACGAGGCGCGCACGTCGCTCGAGCGATTCGAGGTCGGCGCGCAGAGCTGGGTCGTCGGCGATACCACGGGCAACATTCTCTGGACCTCGCACGCGCGTGTCCCCAAGCGTGCCCCGGGCGCTCTCTCGTGGGATCCCACGACGGGCACGGGCAACCTGCCTTGCCTCGCGCTCCCCGGCGACGGGACCGCGGAGTGGGAGGACGACATCCCCGGAGACATGATGCCGTGGGGCAAGAACCCCGAGAATGGGTACATCATCGCCGCAAACAACGATTCCTGGGGCGGCACCGACGACGGCGACCCCACGAACGACAAGTTCTCGGACGGCACCCCGGCCTACCTCGGCTGCGAATTCGACATCGGCTTCCGGGCGTCACGCATCAAGACGCTCCTGGAAGGCGCCAAGGCGCCCGTCACGCCCGAGGATATGGCGACCTATCAGGGCGACGCGCGGTCGAACCTCGGCGCCCGCCTCGCGCCTTTCCTGGTCGAGGCCATCACGCGCGGCGAGGCGGAGCGCGCCACGCCCGGCACACACCCGGATCTGACGGCCGTGGTGGCGGATCCGGCCTTCGCGCCGGACCGCGTCGCCGCAATCAAGGCCGTGCTTCAGCAATGGGGGACGGAGGCAGATTACCTGGCCGCCGCGGGGATCGATCAGGACACGGGCGAAATGCTCTCCGACGCGGAGGGGGCGCCAAAGGTCGTCGAGGCGCGAGCCGCTCGGGCCACGCTGATCTTCAACGTCTGGCTCATTCGTCTCCTCCGGCGCACGTTCGGCGACGAGTACGTCCGCGCCGGTCGCGAAGAGGGCATTCCGCGGGCGATGCAGCTCGATGGCATCCTCCACCTGGTCGAGGACGACCATGCTTCCTTCGCGACGCTCGACCCCGCGACGAGCGACAGCGCCCTGTGGGACGACATCGACACCCCGGCGGTCGAATCCCGCCACGAGCGCGCGCTCCGGTCGCTGCTCGACGCCATCGCGTGGCTGGACAAGAACGCGACAGAGAGCAAGGCTGTTTGGGGCGCGCACCACAAGGTCACGTTCGCTCCGCTCACGCCGATGTGGATCGAGATGCACATTCCTTCCGCCCTCGATCCCGTCTTCAAGACGGGTTTCCCGCGCCACGGGGACCTGCTCGCCGTGGACGCGAGCGATTTCACCACGTCTTGGGCTCTCGACGACTCGCCCAATTTCACCTACGCGGTCGGCGCCGCGCAGCGCTTCGTCATGGATCTCGACCCGACCGGCCCGCGGTCTTGGAATGCCATCCCTGGCGGGAATGTCTGGGACCCCGCGAGCCCCCACTTCCGCGACGGCGCGGATCTCTGGCGCCGGAACCAGACGCGCGCCGTGCCCTTCCGCGTGGAGGACGTCGTGGCCGCCAAGGAGTCGAGGCACGTGCTTTCGACGCAGTGACGGGACCTCCCGGCCGAGCCGTTACTCCAGCTTGGGCAGGACGAGCGTCTCCCCCACGGGTGGCATCGTGATCCTCGAGAGCCGCTGGTCCTGAAAACTCAAGAATCGCAGCTTCGGATCATCCAGCGAGCGGTCGAACGTGAACCGCACGCGCACCGGGACTCCCTCCCGCGCCTCCACCACCTCTGCCTCGAACGCACCGGTGCGCACGCGCGCACCGGCGGGCACGACGGCGCGTCGCGACCGGAACACCCGCTCCTGAAAGCTCTCGAGCCACGGCCCGCGGGTCGACATTTCGAGGACGGACGGGCCCACGCGCGCGACGTCGTGCTCGTGCGGCGACAGGGAGAGGGTCCACCAGCGGTGGACGCGGGCGCCGCTGAGCATGGTCCGCGTCACGCCCCCCCAAGGGCCGATGATGGGATCGGGCGCGCGCAGGACGACGACGTCAGCGGCGGGATCGTCCTCGACCGGCGCCGATCGCAAGGCGTCGTCGCGAGATCGTCCGAAATTCGCGAATTTCGTCGTGACGTAGGGGATGAGCGCCGCCGGCACGAGGAGGTGCATGACCCCGAGCACGACGGCGACCGCCCCCCAGGCGACGCGCCGCTTCCGTGGTTCCCCGAGCGCCTCGCGCGCCACCCGGTAGCCGTAGCGAAGCACCACGGCAATGCAGGGCGCGATGCCGATGGATGGGATCAGCAGCACGCGTCCCGAGAGGACGCTGGCCAGCGAAGGGAGGATGGCGACGATCGCCCCGATGCCGAGCGCCCCGAGGAGGGCGCGCTCCTCGCGGGACACGCTCGGGAAGGCCTTCCGGCCGAGCGCGACGAAGACGGCCACCGCCGCGAAGCCGATGGCGATCAGGAGGTACGCGGCGCCGGACGCGCCCGTCGGGATCCCCGCCAGCAAATCCGAGAGCAGCAGCGGCAAGCTGTGCACGTGCCGCAGCGCATACCGGAGTGGATCGTCGACCGGATCGGCGTAGTTGCCCGATCCACGAATGCCTCGCTGGTACAGAACATAAAGGACGAAATAAGCCGCCGTGATGGCCACGGGGGCCGCGGCGCGTCGGAGCCGCGCGCGCAGCGGCGCGTCGCGCGAGAGCTCGACCGCGACCATCAAAGGCAGCATCTGAAGCGCGCCCTCGCCGGCGACGAACGATCCTGCAAAAAGAAGCAAGCTCGCGGCCCGCGCGCGGCGGGGGGCGGCCTCGGAGGGCCGCAGCGCGAGCGCGAGCGCGAGCGTCCCGAGCGTGGCGGAGATGAGCAGGTGGCGGCCGCAGACCCAGCTCACGGCCTCCCAGTGGCCCTCGTCGAGCGCGAAGAGCGCGAAGGAAAGGAGCGCGATCGATGGCTCGAAGGCGCGTCGATAGAGCGTCCAGACCGCGGCGAGCAGCGCCGCGAACCAGAGGAGCGAGTGCACGTGTGCGCCGAGGGGTTCGAGCCCGAAGAGCGTATGGTCGAGCAAGAAGGACGCGCTCGCGATCGGGCGAAAGAGCGCGAATCGGAAATCGGGCTGCGTCCACCATGGCAGCGCGCCGTCGTGGATCAACCGGCGCACGTCCTCGGCCTGCCCGCTCGACAGGCGATACAGATCCAGGGGGCGCGCGTTCGAGATGTCGTATCCCTCGAGCGCCGCCATTCCCACCCAGTCATCCTCGAAGAAACCGCCGCGCAGCGCAGGCGAATACAAGGCGAGCGCGAGCAAGGCGACGGCGAGAGGCAAGAACCGCCATCGCCAGCGTGGCCCGCGCGCGCCCTCGGACGCGGGCGGCCGTCTCGACGCGTTCATGGCTGGTCCATCGGGGGCAGGACAGGTGCGCCGGCGGCGGCCTTGGGCGTCGATCCGGCGCGGAGCGTCGCGTCGGCTGCGAGGCGGCCGTCCTCGAGCTTCACCACGCGGTCAGCCAGATCGAAGTAACGATCGTCGTGCGTGATGGCGACCACGGTTTTCCCTTGGCTGCGCAGCTCCGGCAAGAGCTCTCGATAAAATACGTCCTTGAATTGAGGATCCTGGTCCGCGGCCCACTCGTCGAACAGGTAAATGGGCCTGTCCTCCAGGTATGTCGCCAGCAAGGCCAGCCGCTTGCGCTGCCCCTGCGACAGCGCGGTGGTCGAGAGGGCGCCGCCCACCACGGCCACCTTCTTGTCGAGAAGCAGCCGCGCGAGATAATGCTTGACGCGCGTCTCCCGCTGCGCGGGCGAGAGCCCGAGCAAGACGTCGAACACGTGGAAATCGGAGAAAATCGCCGAGAAGAGCTCGCGGTAGTCTTCCCGGTCGGCGTCCGAGACGGGCCGACCGTCGAGCTGGATTTCGCCTCCCTCCGGGGTGTACAGGCCCGTGATCAGCTTGGCCAGAGTCGTCTTCCCGCTGCCGTTGCCTCCCACCACGAACACGAGCTCGCCGCGCCGCAGCGTCAGGTCGATGGGGCCGAGGGTAAAACCCCCCTCTTCATTCTCTCGGTGATACGTGTGCGTGACCTTCGACAGCTCGATGACCTCGAAGGCGCGCGGCGCCTCCGGGGGTTCGGCACGCGGCGCAAGATTTCGCTCCGTGCTGAGCGACAAGCCGAGCTTCTCGATCTTCTGCACGGCGACCTCTCCCTGCCCGATGACGGGGATCATGTCCATGATCGCCCCGAGCGGCTGCTGGATGTACAGCGTCGCCAGGGCATAGCCGGTGAGCGTCGCGCGATCGAGCGGGACCCAGCGCTGGTAGACGAACACGAGCACGCCGAGAAAAACGAAGAAAAACAAGAGCCCCCAGGCGCTCGATCCCGTGAAGAAGTTTTGGCTCTTCACACCGAGCCGCTGCATTTTTTCGATCGTCGGCACGAGGTGCTCGTCGAGGAACGCCCCGCGGCGTCGGCGGTGCAGCTTGAGCTCCTTGATGCCGCTCACGAGCGATTGAAATTGCTTGAACACCGTGTCCTGCACGTTGCGCCCTTGTTCGAGGAGGCGCATCGCGTGGATCGTCGGGATCCAGTACGTCACGAGCCCGACGACGATGCAGGCGAGCATGACGCCGAGCGCGCCCAGGGACAGCCAGGCGAGGTACGACAGCGACGCCAGGATCACGATCACGTTCGTGAAGAAGAACGGCAGGATCGAGAGCCCCGTGCCCGCCGTCACCACGCCCTCCATCAGCGCGCCGAGAACGAGGTGCGGGCCTTGCTCCTCGAGCGATCGTAATGGCGCGGCGAGGATACGCGACGCGAGGTGATGGCGCATCTCGAGCAGCGCCCTGTGGCGGACCCAGGTCAAGAGAACCTGCGAAGCCACCCGCGTGACGAGCGCCAGGGCCGCGACGGCGACGAACTTCACGCCGAGGTCCCCGAGGCGCCCCTCGTCACTGGCCAGCGCCTCGTTGAGCAGCGCCACCAGCGCCGCGAATGCGGCGCCCGAGAGGAGGCCACAAAGGACCGAGAGAACCACGAGCCCGAAGGACTGCCGGAGGAGTAGCTTGACGAGCCTCATGACGATTGCATTCTTTCCCGTGGAAATCGAGCAGCGCGGCCCGATCCCCCGGCCACGTGGTCCGCGCGCCGCGCGGGCATGGGGAGAACCTTGCGTGCCCCGCGGGGCCCGTGGTAGGTTGCGCGCATGGCGACGAGCGTGCTGGATGACGACAATTCGAACTTTATCGTGGTCGTGAACCACGAGGAGCAGTACTCGATATGGCCCGTCGAGCGTGAGATCCCTGCCGGGTGGCGCGCCGTGGGCAAGACGGGCAAGAAGAGCGAGTGCCTCGAATACATCGAGCAAGTCTGGACGGACATGCGCCCGCTCAGCTTGAGGAAGCAGATGGAGGCCGCCGCCGACAAATCGAGCTGACGCCGCCTGGGCGAGCCATGCTCACGATCCCGAGGCGTCGCGGTCGATGAAGTGCGTGACCTGCTCGGGCCAGCCACGTGGGTCCATTCCCTTTTGGCTCAGAAAACCGTAGACCCAGCGCTCGATGCCGAAGCCCATGCACGCCGTCTCCGCGGCCGTGCCGTCGTGGTGCCGGATGTCGTAGACCGACGCATAGAACTCCCGGTGCAGGTTGAACGAGGACGCAGCCACGTCCATGTCGCGGTGGGGAATCCGCAGCATCAGCTCGTATTTGACCTCCCCGAGCCGCTGGTAGACGATCTTGTTCGTGTTCTCGCTGAGGAAGAAGGGATCGTTGGCGAGCTCCAGTCGGGCCGTCAGATCCAGCGCCTCGCAGAGATCCATCGCCGCGTCCATGACCTCCTGGCGGAGCGCCTTCAGCCGGTCGAAGGCGCCCATGAACACGATATCGCGGACCTGGAAGTCCCACAGGCGAGCGAGCGCGTCGTAGGGGGTGGTCTCATGGCGGAAGACATGATTCTGCATGGTGACGCGCAGGACCTCGCCCTCCGGGATCCGCGCGCCGCGATGCTGACCATAACAAGGAAGGCAGACGGCGGGCTTGAGCGCGTGCGTGACGGTCTGGACGCGCGCGCGTAGCTCCTCGACGAGCCGCCCCTCGTTTTCGTTCGCGGAGCGCGCCACGGACTCGATGATCGGTAGATCCTCGGGCAGGTGCGTGCAGAACGTGACGTGCTGCGGGAAATGGCCGAAGTAGCCGACCTCCTCGAGAATCCGCATGGGCAAAAGGACCGGATAGTGGCTCTCCTTCGCGTGAAAGCGGCGCGAGAGGCGGAGGAAGGTGCGTTCGAAGAATCGAAAGAGCGCGAGCACATCCCCGCGGAGGGCCACGAGTCCCGGGTCCAGCGCATGGACGTCAGGGGACGCCATGAGCGCGTCGTCGCCGTCGAGGCCGATCACGCGGGACGCGGTGCATTCACGAAGGATCTTCGTCCGGTACGCGCGCGGCTTGTTCATGCGCTCCTCGATGCAGCTGCGTCGGCAGAGCCGAGCTTCGCGATCATGATCTCCAGCATCTGGGTGCTCCCCTCGATGATCTCCATGATACGCGCGTCCCGGAGGTACCGCTGGATGGGGTATTCGCTGCCGCAGCCGTTCGCGCCGTGGATCTGGAGGGCCTGGTTCGCCACCTCGTTCAGGACGGTGGACGCCTGGTACTTGGCGATCATCGCCTCGTACGACGCGGTATGCAGGCGCTCCGCGCGGGCGTGGCCGGCTCGCCAGCAGAGCATGCGCGCGCTCTGGACGCCGACGATCATCCGCGTGAGCAGCCGCTGGATGAGCTGAAAGTCCTTGAGCGGCGCGCCGAACTGCTTTCGCTGGTCGGTGTACGCGAGGCTCGCGTCGAGGCAAGCCTGGGCCTGGCCGACGCAGGACCACGCGAGGTTGTACCGCCCATTGTCGAGGCCCGCGCTCATCACGTGGGAGATGCCGAAGCCCTGCGTGCCGATCCGATGCGCCTTCGGGACGCGGCATCGATCGAGCACGAGCCTCGCCAGCATGTAGCCCCGGCAGCCGAGAATGCCTTGAATGGGCGTCCTGGAGAACCCCTCGGCGTTGGCCGGCACGAGGAACGCCGTGGGCGCGTCGCCCACGCGCGCGAAGAGGACGAACACGTCCGCGATGGCTCCGCAGGTGATCCATTGCTTGGTGCCGGTGAGCAGGTAATCGTCGCCGTCCACCTCCGCCGTGGTCTCGACGAGGGCGTCGCTCCCGACGTTCGGCTCGGTCAGCGCGAAGGCGGCAAGCAGCTCGCCTCGGGTGAACCGAGGGAGCCACGCTTGCTTTTGCGCCGCCGTGCCCCAGCGCGCGAGCGCGGACGTCGCCATGTGGTGGACGTTCACGAGCCCCTGGATCGAGGCGCTCTCGTATCCGAGCGCCTCGTGCATCAAGCCGCGCACGATGGGATCGGCGTGGCGCCCGCCGAACTCCTCGGGCAGGCCGCTCGCAAGATATCCCTCGCGCGCGAGCGCCTCGACCACCGACCTCGGGATCCGCTCCTCGCGATCGACGAGCTCCGCGTGCGGCGCGACCTCCTCCTTGGCGAAGCGCTGGAACGTACGGCGCGCGAGCTCTTGCGCCTCGGAGAGCGCGATCTTCACGCGCCCTCCGCGTTTGCCCGGGGCCCGTCGCCCGACGATTTGCGCTCCACGAGCGCGGCGATCGCGTCGATGCTGCGGAAGTTGTCCATCTCGAGGTCGTCGGGCCCGATCTCGACCTCGAAGCGCTTCTCGATGAACTCGACGAGCTGCATGGCGAACATGGAGTTCACGAGCCCCATCGTGAAGATATCGTCGCTGTCCTTCACGTCCACGCCCCGGACGTGCCGCGAGAGGAACGCCTTCACATCAACCTTGATCGTGCTTTGCGACATGTACTTGTGCTCCTTATGAATAAGCGTTTGCGTGGCCAGGATCCCGGCCTCAGACATCGTATTGGTAGAAGCCGCGGCCGCTCTTGCGGCCGAGCAGCCCTTGATCGACCATCTGCTGGAAGAGGGGGCAGGGGCGGTATTTGTCGTCCTTGAACTCTCGGTGCAGCACCTCGATGGAGTAAAGGACGGTATCGACCCCGATCAGATCCGCGGTCGCCAGCGGGCCCATCCGGTGGTTGAAGCAGGTCTGGAAGAGGCGATCGATGTCCTCAGCCGAGGCGACGCCCTCGTGGAGCAGGAACACCGCCTCGTTGACGGTCAGCATCATGACGCGGTTCGTGACGAAGCCGGGCGAGTCCTTGACGACGATGCATTGCCTCCGCATCTGCGTGGTGAGCTGCTTGGCGGCGCCGAGGGTGTCCTCGGCCGTGGCCTCGCCGCGGATGACCTCGATCATCGGCATGAGCGGGACGGGGTTCATGAAATGCATGCCGACGATGCGCCCCGGCTTCGAATAAAGGGCGGCGAAGCGCGCCATCGGGATGGCCGAGGTGTTGACGGCGACCGGCACGGGGGGCATGTCGAGCTGGTCGAGACGAGCGTGCAGCTCCTGCTTGATTTCCCATTTCTCGGTCACGTTCTCGACGATGAAATCCGCCGCGCGGAGGGGCGCGAGCTCCGTCGTGGTCTCGATCCGGCCGAGCGTCTCCGCGTCGTTCGCGTCCGGGCCTGTCGGCGCCCCCGAGGAGCGCGCCTGCAGGAGGCGGTACATGCGCAGGTTCTTCCGGATGTTCTGGCGGGCCTTCCGTAGCTGCTCCTCGCTCACGTCGTTGAGGATCACCCGGTGCCCGCTCTCGGCGAGGGCATGGGCGACACCCGTGCCCATGACGCCAGCACCCAGGACACCAATCGTCTTCATTTGCATCGAGCCTCCTCCGGGAAACGTGCCAACCACGCCGCGAACTCTGCTCGCCTCCGCGGGCCGCTGCGTGGCAGCTCGCCTTGTGGGAGGGGAATCGAAGTGGAGCCCCCAGCGCTTCGGCGCTGTTTTGTATATGAGACTACGGTTCGAGTCCAGAGGAAAATGAGGCGGTCTTCGGTGGAACCTCACGGTCGCATGCGGCGAGGGCGCGAGGAGAGAACCGGGGGTGCGGGGGTTGGAATGACAATCGCGTCGAGGTACCTCTGCACCTCTTGTGATGCGCAGTGAATGAACCTTTCGCGACGATCAGAAGCAGGATGGGGGCGGCTTTGTAGGCTTTGACGCTCGAATCGTATCCCGTCCCCTCGAGCCCAGCGACGACCGACGCGCTGGCGGTCGCTTAGAAGATGCGAGCGTCGAGCTTCTGGCCGGACGACGACGACCGCTCCTTGGAGACCGTCGCGAACAAGCTTCGCCATGCCGAACAATCTCTATCGTACCCGTCGTTTTTTGGGTCACCCGACTTCGTGGGCGGTGGGCTCGGAGCGCTCCTCTTTCAAGCACACGAGACTGGTGCCTCTCCGATCCACGCCCACGTCGTTGATCTGTTCCGTTGCGCGGTAGACCAGCCGCCGGTTCATCCCCTGCAGCACGTAGAGCTCGCGCACGCCGCCGTCCTCGGTCGCCCCCACGTGGTCGCCTACATGGTGCACGGAGCCCGACGAGCGCCGTCGCGGACACTTGCTCGAGCCCCCAGTGCCCGCCGGTGCCGTCCGTGGTCACGAGAGCCGGGCGAGAGTTCGTCTGGACGAACCGAGAGGGTTGAAAAAAACGACCGGCAGGTTCGACGGCCGAGCATTCGCCCCTTGAGTTTGACCGCGGAGGGGTGTACGAGGCAAACAGGCCTGGAGGCAGACCCGAGAGGAGTACGATCATGGCGACGTCCCGCCGGAAACCGTTCATCTTCTGGACCCGTGGTCAAACCCGCGGTTTTTCCTTCGGCCTGCGGCGAACCTCGGTGCTTCGTCGGGGAGGACCGCATGCGACCGCTTGACGTCCCGATCGGGGTCTCGGACTTCAGGGCGCTGCGCGAGGGGGGCCGGTACTACGTCGACAAGACGGAGTTGATCTGTGACGTCCTCCGGGCGCCGCCGCAGGTGCTTTTGTTTCCTCGGCCGAGGCGGTTCGGCAAGTCGCTCAACCTGTCGATGCTCAAGTACTTCCTCGAACGGAGCCCGGAGGACCGGCGGCCGTTGTTCGAGGGGCTCGCGGTCATGCGGGATTCGGACGCCCTCGCGCATTTCCAGCAGTACCCGGTCATCTACACGCGCCTCGGCACCGTGTGGGCCCGTGATCGCGAGGAGGCGCGGCAGACGCTCCGCGAGGAGGCCCGGCGGATCTACGAGGCGCATTCCTATCTCCTGACCGAGGACGCGCTCACGCCGCACGAGCGCGCGCGTTTCCTGGAGATTTTCGAGCGTCGCGCGGACGAGGCCCTTCTGTGCTCGGCGCTGGAGGATTTGTCACGGTACCTGCACCGGTATCATCGCAAGCGTGTGGTCATCCTCGTGGACGAATACGACGCGCCGCTGCACCTGTCCCAGATGCACAGATCGTTCGTCGATACGGTGGAGCTGATTCGAAAGTTCCTTCATTCGGGGATCAAGGACAATCCCCACCTGTTCAAAGGCGTCCTGACGGGCATCCTTCGGGTCTCCAACGAAAGCATCTTCTCGGGCCTCAACAACGTCGTGACGTATTCGATCCTCTGTTCGGAATGCGCGACGTCGTTCGGGTTTACCGAGGAGGAGACGACGAAGATCCTTCGCGACGCCGGAACGTATGATCAGATCGAACAGGTGCGCCAGTGGTATCAGGGGTATCTGTTTGGCGGGCAGTCGATCTTCAATCCATGGTCCGTGCTGAATTTCGTGCGCCAGAAGGACGTGCGGTTCCTCGACTACTGGGCGAGGGAGAGCCCGAACGACATCTCCGAAGAGCTGATCGTCCGGTGGTTCTCCGAATGTTACGAGGACTTCGAGAAGCTGCTGCGCGAAGAAGCCATCGAGAAACCCATCCAGGACCATATCGCGCTGCGGGACGCGACGAACCACCAAGAAACGGTGTGGAGTATCCTGGCGATGGCCGGCTACCTGCGGGCCGAGGTGATCGCGCAGCGCGAGGAAGACCAAGATGGCGAGCCCCTCTGCAAGCTCTCGTTCCCAAACCGAGAGGTCAAGGGGAGGTTCACGCGCATCTTCAAGCGGTGGATGGATGCGGGCATCAGTGGTAACCGGGGGCTTGATCAGCTCGCGCTCTCCCTCTTCGAGGGGAACGCGGAGCGGCTCGCCATTGTCTTGGAGGGCTTCCTGATCAGGTTTTCGAACCACGATCGCGCCCTCAAAGACATCGAAGCGCACTATCACATCTTCCTGATGACATTGCTCCTCCCGCTGGAAGAGCGGAGTTTCGAGGTGAGATCGAACCGCGAATCGGGGCACGGGCGATACGACGTGATGCTGACCCCGAAGAGGCCGGGTTTGCCTGGTGTGGTGATGGAGTTCAAGGTCCTGCCGGCGCGAGGCTCCAAGCTCCCCAGCAAGGAGAAGGTCGAAGCTACGCTGGAGACCGCGCTCTTGCAGATCGAGACGCTCGCGTATGCACAGGAGCTCTACGAGCGAGGCGCGAAGCCGATCCACGAGATCGCGGTCGTGTTCTCGGGCAAGCGCGCCTGGGTACGTTCGCGTCGTGCACCACCCAGGCGTTTGCCTTCACGGTAGCAGCACATCTCCGGCTTTAAAGCCGATTGCACCTCGCTCCCGCCACGAGTAATCCCACCTCATGGCATCTTCTCTCGAACAGATCCCCGTCCACACCATCGATGGCCGTCCCTCCTCGCTTGGCGTGTACACCGGCAAGGTTCGCCTCGTCGTCAACGTCGCCTCGCGGTGCGGGCTCACGCCGCAGTACGAGGCGCTCGAAGCGCTTTATCGTAAGTACAAGGACCAGGGCCTCGAGGTCCTCGCCTTTCCCGCGAACGAGTTTGGCGCGCAGGAGCCTGGAACGAACGCCGAAATCCAGTCGTTCTGCTCCACCTCGTACGGCGTCACCTTCCCGCTCTTCTCCAAGATCGTCGTCAAGGGCGAGGGCCAGCACCCGCTCTACCGCGAGCTCACCTCGGCCAAGCCCGAGGCGCGCGCGCTCCCGGGCAGCGATTTCAGGGCGAGGCTCATCGGCTACGGCATCGACCCGGGCGCGCCGCACGAGATCCTCTGGAACTTCGAGAAATTCCTCATCGATCGCAACGGCCAGGTCGTCGACCGCTTCTCGCCCGACGTCCCGCCCGACGCCGAGCTCATCGTGTCTGCGATCGAGCGAGCGCTCGCGTAGGCGTGAAAGCAAAACCCTTCTCATCGTAGGAGACGGTTTGTCATGACTCACCCCGCACTCACTCCGGGCGCTGTCGCCGTCGTCACGGGCGGCGCCTCTGGCATTGGGCTCGCTGCGGCGAAAAAGTTCGCGTCGCTCGGCCTTCGTGTCTGCATCGTCGACCTCGGCGCCGATCGCCTCGCACGGGCGCGTGAGGCGGTCGTGGCGGTGGCGAAGGGCGGCGACGCCGACGTGATGACCTCCGAGACCGACGTCAGCCGCGTGGAGGCGCTCGTCGCGCTCGAAGACGCCGTCACCGCGCGGTTTGGCGGGACGAACGTTCTCATGAACAACGCCGGCATCGGGCCTCGAAGCACCGTGCTCGGACCTTGGGAGAGCTTTTCGCGGACGCTCGAGGTGAACCTCTATGGCGTCATTCACGGCACGCAGGTGTTCGTGCCCCGGATGCTCGAGCGAGGGCTTGCGGGCCTCGTGATCAACACCGGCTCCAAGCAAGGCATCACCACGCCGCCGGGCAACCCGGCGTACAACGTCTCCAAGGCCGGCGTGAAGGTTTTCACCGAGGCGCTCGAACACGAGCTTCGCAACACGCCAGGCTGTCAGATCCGGGCGCACTTGCTCATCCCAGGCTTCGTCTTCACCGAGCTTACCGCGTCCGGTCGGACCGAGAAGCCCGCGGGGGCGTGGACGCCGGAGCAGACGATCGACTTCATGATGGAGCGTCTTGGCCAGAATGAGTTCTACATTCTGTGCCCGGACAACGAGGTGCCGCGCGAGCTCGACGAGCGCCGTATCCTCTGGGCGGCCGGCGATATCGTCGAGAACCGCCCGCCGCTCTCGCGGTGGCACCCCGACTTCGCCGAGGCATTCAAGACGTTCGCCTCGGCGAAGAAATAGCACGGTGTCGTCGAGCGCGATCGCTCGTCGAACCTTGACGGCAACTTCACCTACACCGTAACCTTACGGATGCAACGCATCGGTGTTCGGGTTTCGGGGGGCTGACATGTTGAAGGACACGCCGTCGGGGAGCTCGTCCCATTTCGCCTCGGGAGCGTGGTCTGCTCTCGATGCGCTCACGGATCCGGTGGCGCTCGTCGACGCGCGTGGGGGAATTCGTTACGCCAACCTCGCCTGGTATCGGCTCGCCGACGACGCCGAGCCGGGGCCGCGGAGCCGCGAGCTCGCCACATCCACGCCCCCGGATGCGATGCTCGACATTCACGAGACGAACCGAGAGGCCATGCGCGCTGGCATCGCCGAGGTGATCGCGGGCAGACGCGCGCGCTTCGACCTGGAGCTCGGCACGTGCGTTGCGGCGGACGAGGCCGAGCGGTGGTTTTCGCTCGTCGTCACGCCGTGCCCGGTCGACCCGGAAGGCGGGGCGCTCGTCCATCTTCGCGACGTGACCGCGCAGAAAAAGACGGAGAGCGCGCTCCGCGCGAGCGAGGAAGGTTTGCTCTGGGCCCAGGAGATCGGAAGAATGGGCAACTGGGACTGGGACATTCCCACGGGGGGCTTGACCTGGTCCGACCAGATCTTCCGCATCTTTGGCTACGAGCCGCAGAAGTTCGACGTCAGCTATCAGGCGTTCGTGAACACGATTCACCCCGACGATCGCGACATGGTCGTGGTGGCCGTGAACAAGGCCGTGAACGAGCGCGCCCCTTACAGCATCGAGCACCGCATCGTGTTGCCGACGGGCGAGGTCCGCGTCGTCCACGAGCAGGGCAAAGTCTTCTACAGCGATTCGGGCGCGCCGCTGCGAATGCTCGGCACCGTGCAAGATGTCACGGAGCGCAAACAGTCCGCCGATATCATTCGCTTCCAGGCCGTGCAGCTCGAGCAAGAGCTCGCGGCGCGCGAGGAGGCCGAGCGGGCGCGTACGGCCTTGCAGGACGAGGTGATCCGCGTGCAGCGCGCGCTCCTCGAAGAGCTGTCCACGCCCCTCATCCCCATCCGCGAGGACATCATGGTGCTGCCGCTCATCGGCGCCATCGACGCTCGCCGCGCCGATCAGATGCTGGAGACGGTGCTGCATGCGGCCGTGGCGAAGCAGACGCGCGTCGTGATCATCGACATCACCGGCGTCAGGCAGGTGGATACCCACGTCGCCAATACGCTCATGCGCACGGCGCAGGCGCTCGGGCTCGTCGGCGCGCAGGTCGTGCTGACGGGGATCCGGTCGGACGTCGCTCGGACCTTGGTCGAGCTCGATGTGCCGCTCACATCGCTGGTCGTTCGTGGCACGCTGGCGAGCGGTATCGCCTACGCCACGGGTCAGGCCGGAAAACGGCGCTGACGCCGGCCGGATCGGCTCACATCTGCCGGCGTCGTCCCTTCGCCTCACGGCACGCCGGCGCCACGCCGAGCACCTTTTCGAGGGCCGCCTCTGCGATCCGACCGAGCGCCTCGCGCTCCATCCCCGTCTTTGCGAGGAACTCCATCCCCTGATGGACCGCGAGCAAGAGCCGCCCGAGCTCGCGCGCGTCGGTGTCCGGCGCAAGGTCGCCCTCGCCCCGCGCCTGCTCCACAAGCTCGACGAAGAGGTCCTCCAGGGCTGCGAACGTCTCCCGCGCCCGCGTCCGCACCTCGGGGTCGTGTGATGCGAGCTCCGCGGTGCTGTTGACCAGCAAACACCCGCGCGTATCGCCGAGGGTGGTTTCGGGCGGTCGAGCGGCGGCCTGGAAGAGGTTTCGCAGGCGGTCGATCGCCTTCGCCTCGCTGCCGAGCGCGGCGCGCATGACCTCGAGGCGCCAGGCGGCGTAGGCGTCGAGGACGGCGAGGAAGAGCTGGCGCTTGTCGCCGAACGCCGCGTAAAGACTGCCCTTTCCGAGCCCCGTCGCCCGCATCAGGTCGTCGAGCGACGTCGCCGCGTACCCCTTCTCCCAGAACTGGTCCCGCGCGGCCTCGAGCACCTGTTCCACCTCGAACTTACGTGGACGACCCATACTTCTCTCTATGGTACTTGACCGATCGGTCCACAAGTCTCATACTGGACCGAGTGGTCAACAACGCCGACACGAACGACCTCGTCGTCGGCGACCCAACCTACCACGTCGGCGCGCGTGCCCGGCGGACCAAACCGAACAAAGAAACTGGAGAATGATCATGGGCGCACTCGAAGGAAAAGTTGCCGTCGTCACGGGCGGGAGCACGGGCATCGGATTCGCCGCGGCCAAGCGATTCGCCGCGGAAGGCGCGCGCGTTTTCATCACGGGCCGGCGTCAAGCCGAGCTCGACGCGGCGGTCACGGCGATCGGGACGAGCGCCATCGGCGTCCGCGCCGATTCGGCGAACCTCGCGGATCTCGACCGGCTTTATGCCATCGTCGGCGAGCAGGCGGGCCGCATCGACGTGGTTTTCGCGAATGCCGGCGGCGGCGAATTCGCCCCGCTCGGCGCGATCACCGAGGAGCATTACGACAAAACATTCAATACGAACGTGAAGGGCGTGCTCTTCACGGTGCAGAAGGCATTGCCACTTCTCGTCGACGGCGGCTCGGTCATCCTGAATGCCTCGACCACGGCGACGATGGGCACCGAGGCGTTCAGCGTCTACAGCGCGACGAAAGCGGCCGTGCGCAATTTCGCGCGGAGCTGGATCCTCGACCTCAAAGCGCGTCGCATTCGCGTGAACGTGATCAGCCCCGGACCCATCAAGACCCCGGGCCTCGCGGGGATCGCGCCGACGGAAGAGCAGGCGAAGGCGCTCCTCCAGGGGCTCGCGACCGCGATCCCTCTCGGCCGGCTCGGCGATCCGGACGAGGTAGGCAAGGCCGCCGTGTTCCTCGCCTCCGACGCGAGCAGCTTCGTCAACGGCGCCGAGCTCTTCGTCGACGGCGGGTACGCGCAGATCTGAACCGCGTCGAGCCGCGTCGGGACCCTGCGTCGAGCGCTTGACGCCCCTGGATGGGTGAGGTGTCGTGATGCCCTCTCCATCGCAGACGGACAGGAGTGCGAGATGAGCGATCCCTCGGCGAGCACGTATCGCGCGTTTCTCGACAGCCAGGCGCGCGATCTGGCGCTTTCGGTGGCTCGTGATGCGATGACTGCAGACGCGCTCCTCGGCAAGGCGACGACGGCGGAGGTCGCTGCGTGGTCCGAGGCCGTCGTGGACGCGACGATCGGCGCGCTCGTCGGGGAAGACGGGGCCGCCGCGCGCGTCACGGCGGCTGCGCTGGACCTCGGGCGGCGCGGGGCGCCCGTCGACGAGGTGCTCCGCGTGCTTTCGGGGGCCCGGCGTCATTTCCAGCGCGCGCTCCGCGCCGGGCCTGCATCACCGCTCGATGCCGCGGCCTACGCCGACGCGCTCGACAGGCTGCTCGCTACGCACGATGAAGCGGCAAGCGCGCTCGCGCGATGCGCCGTCTCGGCCACCGACGCGGCTCGGTGCGATGGCGAAGCGCGTTTTCGCAGCCTGGTGAACGCCGTCAAGAGCGTCGTGGTGATCATCGGCGAGGACCACACCATTCTCGAATGGAACAGCGAGGCCGAGCGCCTCTACGGTTGGTCGAGGGACGAGATCCTCGGGAAAAACTACCTCGAATGGTTCGTCCCCGCGGAGGCGCGGGCCGCGGTCGCGGTCGACATGCGCAAGGTGCTCGGGGGCGAGGAGACGCGCGGCTTCGAGAACCCGATCACGTCGCGGGACGGGACCGTCCGTGTCCTGCAATGGAACGTCGGGCGCCTGCGCGACGGCGAGGGACGAGCGATCGCGGTCGTGGCCAGCGGCATCGACATCACCGACCACAAACGGGACCGCGAGGCGCTCGACCGGAGCGAGGGGATGCTGCACGCGGTCATGACGAACGCGCCCATCATGCTCTTCGTCAAGGATCTCGAAGGACGTTATACCTTGACGAACCGCGCCTTCGACGAGGGGATGGGCTTCGAGCCCAACTTCGCGATCGGCAAGGTGGACACCAAAGTCCTTCCGCCCGCCGTCCTCGCGAAGCATCGCGCGGATGACCAGAGAGTCTTCGACGCGGGCGGGCCGATCCAGATCGAAACGAACATTCCCACGAAAAATGGCGTGCGCGTCTTTCTCGGCTCCAAGTTCCCGCTGTTCGACACGAACGGCAAGGCGTATGCGATCTGCGGCATCGCGTCCGACATCACCGATCTGCGGCGCGCCGAGGCGGAGCAGGCGACGTTCCAGGTCCGGATCATCGAGGCGCAACGCGAGACCTTGCGCGAGCTGTCGACGCCGCTCTTGCCCATTGCCTCGGGCGTCGTGCTCATGCCGCTCGTCGGCGCCATCGACGAAAGCCGGGCGGCGCTCGTACTCGAGGCGCTGCTCCAGGGCGTGGTCGCGCATCGCGCCGAGGTCGCGATCCTCGACATCACCGGCGTTCGCACGGTGGACACGCCCGTCGCGCTCGGCCTCGTGCAGGCGGCGCAGGCGGCGGGGCTCCTCGGCGCGGACGTGGTCCTGACGGGCGTGCGCCCCGCGGCCGCGCGGACGCTCGTGGAGCTCGGCATCGATATGCGCGGCATCAAGACGGTGAGCACCCTGGAGCAAGGCGTCGCGCACGCCATCGGGCGTTCGGGCCGCAGCGCCCATGCGAAGGCGCCGGCGCGGTAGAGCTCATCCGCGAGCCTCGGCTCGCTCCACCAGCGCGAGAACCTCGTACGCCGCGACCGGCTCTTCCGGCAAACCGATCGGCGCGAGATACTCTTTCCGCAGCGCCTCCCCGTCCGCCTGCTCGACCACCAAAAACCCGGCTTCCTTCACGAATGCCGGCAGCTGCTCGGGCCGGATTCCCCACCGCATCTGCTCCCCGGCGAATCGCAGCGACGTGCGGATCAACCAATCCAGCGTCCCGAGGTGCGGCCGTCCGGCGTCGTCTCCGTCCACGTGCGAGAATGCCACGCGGCTCCCCGGCCCCGTGTGCTCGTGGACCGCCCGGAAAAACGCCTTCACGTCCTTCACGTCCAGATACATGAGCAGCCCCTCGGCCACGACCACGCTCCGCGCGTCGCTCCGCCACGGGGTCGCGCGCAAGATCTCGCCGAGGGATCGCTTGGAGAGATCTGCCGCGCAGATGTGCAGGTTCGTCCTTTCAAACCCGGCTCCGCGCACCCCCGCCCGCTTCGGCGCGGCCGTCGCCGGCGCATCGATCTCCACGCACGTCACCTCCGGATGACGCCTTGCGACGATCGTCGCCAGCGGATCGAATCCTGCGCCCACCACGAGAAGCTGCGTCGCGCCCGCCGCGATGGCTTCTTCCACGGCATCCGCCATCCATCGCTTTCGCAGCCCGAACCAGATGAGCTGCCCGCGGGCCGTCCATGCCTCCGCAATCTCGTAGAACCGCTGTGTCCACGGCGCGCGCATCATGTCGATCTGCCGCCGCCCGACGGCCCCGGATGCGCGCAGGATCGCCTCCACCGTGGTTGCCGCATCCGCGGGGAGCAGGCCTGCGAAGCGGGGCACGGCGTCGATCAGGATCAGGAATCGGGCGATCTTCTTGGCCGTCAGGCTCGGGCGCTCGTGGGGCATGACGTCCCCGAGCGTAGCACCTTCACCAATCGAGCCGCAGCCGCCCGTCCGTGTAGACCTGATTCGTTTTGCCGAGCTCCGTCGACCCGTTCTCGATCGACCGGTGCACGTTCTCCGCGGGCCGGAGCAGCGCGTCGCGGCCGAGATCAAAACGTTGACCTCGAACGATCACGCGATACGCCTTGTCGAGCGCGAGCGCGCGCTCGCGCGAGGGCAGGAGCAGGAACGCGAGATCCCGATCGCCGCCGGGCGCGGCGCGCCGCAGCTCGGATTCCGCGAGGGCTCCGCCGGGGAAGAAGCGCGCGAGCATCTCCTCGTTCGCGCGGAGCTCGTCGCCTCCGCCCACGCGACGCAGATACGTCAGCACCTCGGGCTCTGCATGTCCGAGCTCCGGTACGTCTTGCATGCCGCGCAGGTCTTGCATGCGAAACCCTTCCGCTCCCGGCACCTTGCGCGCGAACGCGAACGTCTGATCGACCGTCACCCCGAGCGCGGAATGACAGCCCATGCAGAATCGATGCTCCTCGTCGGTCGCGAGCCGCAGCCGCCCCTCGGCGTCCTCGATGAACCCCTGCAATTGCCAGCCGAACGCATTCCGCAGCCCGCTCGTCGCCGACCCCGTGTACACGGGCAGGAGCCCCTCGTCCTTCTCGTCCTGTTCTTTCTCGTAGGCCCGCAGGAGCGCCCATCGATCGAGCTTCAGCACCTTGCGTGAATATCGGAGCTCCTTCATGCGCCGCGCGACGTACCCGGGCGCGTCGGGATCCAGGTAGCGGACCGAATGCAAGAACTCCACGCCGCGCGGGTAGATCCCGCGTTCGAGCGGCTCGCTCGAAGCGCCGCCCGCGTACGTGCGTGGCAAGCGCCGCACGCGCGTCACGCCCGCGGAGAGCGCACCATCGCCGTCGAGATCCTCGCCGAGCAGACGCTCGTCCACCGGCTCGATCGTGCGATCGATCCGATCCGCCGGCGCATCCGGATCCGTCGTGATCGCGGCTTCGAGCAGCGACAGGTTCAGCGTGTAGATCGCGCGTGACGGCGCGCCGCGTTCGTCCTTGCGAAACGCCTCGGGCAAACGGATGAACACGTCGTCCGTGCTCCCGTTCGTGGGCCAGAACGTCCCGGGAAACGGCTTGAATCGGACGGCACGAAAGCCGCTCCCGTCCCGCGCAAAACCCTCGTCGTCGAAGCCGCGATCGAGATCGAGATCCGGCACGTAGCCTTCGTACCCGCGTGCGCCCGCGAGCGCGCGCCGGAGCGGCGTGTAGTTGTCCTCGCGCACGTAGCGGAGGATCTCCTCGTCCGACATCCGCGCGATCTCCGCGCTTCGATCGACGAACAGGTTCTCGTAGTGGTTCGTGAGGGCCGCGTCCGAGAACGCGTATTCCTCCTGCAAATGCGCATCCGCGCGCACGTTCGACCCGTGCGCGCTCGTGTGGCAGACCCAGCACGGGTTCGAGGTCCCGCCGGTCTTCGTGTAACAGAGCGGCGGCACCGAGGCCTCGGGGTTGTGCACGACCCCGCTGGCCTCGCGGGCGCGCGCGAGCGGGTCGTAAAGGCCCTCGGCGGCCCGCTCCTCGCGTCGAGCGCAGGCGCCCGCCACGAGGCCCACCAGGAGCCCGCAGACGAGTAAGGACGCGGCCGCGCGGCGCTTCACGGAGTCCCGTGTGGCCACAGGCTCGGCGCGTGCTCGCCCGGGTGCTGCACGCTCACGAACAGCGTGCGCATGTCCGCGGCGAGCGCCGGCCCCGTGGCCTCCGCGTCGCTCGGCAGCGCAGCGATGCGGAACGCCTTGCCGAACGTCGGCGACACGATGCCCGGCGCGCCCGCGGCGTGCGCGCGATCGAGGTCGAGAAAGTACACCGCATCGGCTCGTTCGTTCGTCGTGAAGTTCCCGTCCGTCCCGAACCACACGCCGCCCGCGCGATCGATCAGGATGTTGTCGGGGTTCGACGCATCGTACGGTCCCGTAGCATTCTTGCCGGCCCACACGCGGAAGAACGTGAACGTCGTCGACGCCGCGGGGCTCTTCGGATTCGCCTCCTGCATCGCGAACACGTTGCCGATCTTGTCGGGCCGCGCCACCGCGGCCTGCTCGTGCACGGCCGGATCGATCAGCCTGCCTGCCTGATCGAGCTGCGTCTTGTGCCCGTGGTTCGTGAACGACACGTAGATCCGCGGCGTGCCGCTCGGATCTCGCGGGTTGTACTCGACGTCCTCGGGCCGGTTCAGCTCCATGATCCCGACCTTCGCGCTCGCCGTGAACAGCACGCGGCGCACGTCGTCGTCGCTCGAGAAGCCGCCGAGCCCGTTGTAATCCATGTCGGAGAGCGCATCGCCCACGGTCTTGCCCGGCTCGCCGAGCGCGTCCGCGTTCGGAGCGATCGCCGTGCTCGCCGTGCCGAGCTCGATCCACTGCCCGATCCCCGGCTGTTCTTCCGTCGGCGCCTCGCCCGTCGCGAGCATCGTCACGCCCGTCGTGTTGTCGAGCCCGGCGAAGTGCGCGGCGTACACCTTCCCCGCGTCGAGCAGCGCGCGTATCTCGGCCCGTGTCATGCCGGGCTCGTAGACGTTTTTCGAAACGAACTTGTACACCCGGCCGCTGCGCCGATCTTCGCCCGCGTAGAGGACGATCGGCTCGTTCGGCAAGAGCTTCCAGTCCGCGTCGACCACGAACGTCGTGTTCTCCCATCGCGCGCGGCCCATCGCGCCGAGCTTCTTGTGCCCCACGCCCGGCGCGTTTTTCCCCTCGTACTCGTCGGGCGCTTTGCCCGGATCGATCTCCACGAGGTAGCCGTAGAGATCCTTCGCGTGGCGCGACTTCACGTCCGGCGACATCCCGAACCAGCTCGTCGGGCTCGGCGCCGGGTCGAACGTGATCGGCCCGCCGGGGTCCGCGCCTGCACCGCGGACGAGCTTCTGCTCGCCCGTCCAGAAGACCTCCATGTCCCCGTGGAAGTCCTGCACGTTCTCCTCCGCGGTGATCACCGTGCCCCATGGCGTCTGGCCGCCCGAGCAATCGGACATGATGCCGCTCACGACGCCGGGCGGGAGCGCGTGGCCTTCGTCATCGTGATCGACTTCGAGCGGCGTGAGCCCCGTGATGCGCGCGAGCGTCTTGCTCGTCGCGTCGTATCGAACGGCCCCAGCGCTGCGATCGACGCGCCACGCGCCCGAGGCTGGGTCCTGCACCACGTGAAACCACGATCCGCCGACCTGGCGCTTGTGCTCGCGCACGTACGTCGCGAGCGCCTCGGGAGGCCACCGGTTCGACGTCACGTCGTTCGTCAGCACCTTCTCGGCCGCGAGGTATTTCGCGAGCGTGAGGTGCTGTCCCGTCGGCGCCGTCGTCGACGTCGGCGGCTCATTCGAAACCGACTCGTGGTTCACCCACATCCACGCCGACGTGCTGCTGCCGTGCCATTGCGGCGGATCGCCGGGCACGTCGTTCCAGTGGTCGCCAAAAACCGCGATGTAATCGTCGTTCACCCCGAACCGCGGCGCCGCTGGGCTCCGATCGAACGTCAGCGGATCGAGCCACGACACCACCACGTTCGGCGAAAGCCCCGCGATCGCCCGCACGCTGTCCGTCGACGTATTCGCGAGCGGAAACTCCACGCCCTTCGGCAGCGTCCCTCGCGCGACCTGATCCACACGCATCCGGACGTAGTGCGCGAGATCCGTCGCGCCCGTGCCTGCATCGTCCGTGAACGCGAATGCGACGACGCTCGAGAGCGGCCGCCCGGCGAGCACACGCGCCGTCGCCGCGGTCCGGTCCGGACCCTCGCCGCCCTCGCAGGCCACGAATGCGACCGCGATCAGGACGCCGGCAGTCCCGAGAGCCTGGAAATGACGCTGCTCCCAGTGGCCCGTTTTTCCTCTCATTCGCCGTTTCCTCGGGCGGCGCTCGCGAATGCGGAGCGCGCGCGCCCGAGGATCTTGGCATTGTCGACGTGGGACACCAGCCGTTTTGCGGATCAGGCCGCTCGCCTTGTGAGCAGCGTATACGTGGCGTCCGCGCCCATGGTTTGGGCGTGGGTCGCGGCGTCGAGGCCGGCGACGTCGCGCCGCGTGGGGTCGGCGCCGCGCTCGATCAGCGCCTCGACGACCGTGCTGCGATTGAAGGCCGCGGCCCACATGAGCGGCGTCCGCCCGTCCGGCCCCGCCGCGTCCGGCTGCGCGCCGCAATCGAGCAGTGTCTGGATCACCTCCAGATCGCCCTTGAACGCGGCCCCATCGAGCGGCGACCAGCCGCGCGGATTCCGGAGCTCCGGATCCGCCCCGAGGAGCAGCAATGCCGTCACGGTTCCCGCGTGACCGTAATACGCCGCGAGCATCAGCAGGCTATCACCCTTCGCGTCGAGCACATCCGGTGAGCGACCTCCCAGCAATTCGACGAGCGGATCGGTTTTTCCAGCGCGGGCGAGGTGAGCGGCGCGCTCGCGTTCCTCGAAGGAGAGGTCGTTCATTGTGCCCCCTCCTTCGCTCCGCGCAGCGCGGCCACGGCGTTCTGCAGCTTGCGGCCGAGCTCCTCGTCCGCCTGCGCGAAATACCCGATCGACCGCTCGCTCACGTCCTCCCGGCTCACCTGCGCGAGGCTGCCCGCGAGGGTTTGCACGAGCCGCGCCTGCTCGTCCTCCTTCATCACACGATAAAGCGCTCCGGCCTGCACGAAATCGTCGTTCTCGACGTGCCGCGGGTGCGCTTGTGGCCCGGTATGCCCCGAGAGCGCGATGCCGACGTCGTACCGCTCGCCCGTCGGCGTCGCGCCGTCATGGCTGTTCGGCTGGTAGTTCTTTTCGCGGCCGCCATTGTCGTCGAAGCGCATCGCGCCGTCCCGCCCGTAGTTCCGCGCGCCGCCCGCCACGCCTTGCGGCGCGTTCACCGGCAGCCGCGTGTGGTTGATGCCGAGGCGATACCGCTGCGCGTCGCCGTATGCGAAAAGCCGCGCCTGCAGCATGCGATCGGGCGAAGGCCCGACGCCCGGCACCATGTTCCCCGGATCGAACGCGGATTGCTCGGTCTCGGCGAAGTAATTGTCCGGCAGCCTGTCGAGCACGAGCCTCCCGATCGGGATCAGCGGATAATCCTTGTACGGCCACACCTTCGTCACGTCGAACGGATCGAACCTGTACTTCGCGGCGTCCGCCTCCGGCATGATCTGCACCTTGAACGTCCAGCTCGGGTATTCACCGCGCGTGATGGCGTCGTAGAGATCCTTGTGGTGGAAGGAGTGATCCTTGCCGCCGATCGCCGCCGCCTGCTCGCTCGTGAGGCACTGGATGCCCTGATCCGTCTTGAAATGGAACTTCACCCAGAACTTCTCGCCATCCGCGTTCACCCACAGGAACGTGTGCGAGCCGAAGCCGTCCATGTGGCGCAGCGTCGCGGGAATGCCTCGATCGCCGTGCAGCCAGATGAACTGGTGCGTCGCCTCCGGCGTGTGCGAGAAGAAGTCCCACGCATTGTTGGGCTCCTGCCGGTTCGTGTACGGGTCGTACTTCTGCGAGTGAATGAAATCGGGAAACTTGATTCCATCCCGCAGGAAGAAGATCGGCGTGTTGTTCCCGACGATGTCCCAGTTCCCGTCCTCGGTGTAGAACTTCAATGCGAAACCACGCGGATCCCGCACGGTGTCCGGCGCGCCTTTCGAGCCCGCGACGGTCGAAAAACGCAAGAAAACGCGCGTCCGTTTGCCCACGGAGGAGAAGAGCTTGGCCTTCGTCCACCGCGGCACGTCGGGGTTCGTCACCTCGAAGTAGCCATAGGCGCCCGAGCCGACGGCGTGCACCACGCGCTCGGGGATTCGTTCGCGGTTGAAGCGGGCGAGCTTTTCGAGGAGGTAGTGGTCCTGCAAGAGCGTCGGCCCGGCGGCGCCCGCGGTCTGCGAATGCGCGTTGTCGATCACCAGCGCGCCACCCTCGGTCGTGAGAATGCGTTTCGTCATGGTAGCTCCCTCCTCGTTCGTGGAATACGAGAAGCGTACGTCCGCCCCGGGCCGGGGGGCCATGACATCGTTTCTATGGTCCTGATAGGACGAGCCTATCGGAGGGCGGCCTGGGCGCGCTCCGTGAGCAAGGTGTAGGCGCTGCGGAGTGTGTCGCCCACGGGGCGCAGCGTGCTCTCCAGGGCCGATCCGCGCCGCCAGACGAGGGCGAGCGTCCGCGCCGGGCTCCGGGACGCGAAGGGACGGATCCGCAGCGCGTCGCGCCGATTCTCGAGCGGCACGGCGAGGTTCGGCAGGAGCGTCACGCCCGCGCCCCCGGCGACCATCTGCGTGAGCGTCGCGAGGCTCGTCGCGCGAAACCCCGCCTCCTCGGCCCCGGCGCGCGAGCAAAACGAGAGGGCCTGATCCCGGAAGCAATGGCCGTCGTCGAGCAAGAGCACGCGCTCGCCTTCGAGCTCCTCGGGCTTCAGCGGCCGGCGAGATCCGGCGAGCGGATGCCCTGGCGCGGCCGCGAAGACGAACGGATCCTTGCCGAGCACCACGTGCGGCCGATCCCCGATATCGGCTTCCAGCGCTACGATCGCCCCGTCGAGCGCCCCTTGCCCGAGCATCTGCACGAGCGTCGACGTTTTTTCTTCGGTCCAGACGAACGTGAGCTTCGGATATCGCTCGCGCAGAACCGGCGCGATCTCCGGCAAGAGATAGGGTCCAATCGTGGGAATCACGCCGAGGCGCAGCGTCCCGGCGAACGGATCGCCGAAACGACGCGCCGTATCGACGAGATCGTCCGCGGCGACGAGTAGCGCGCGGGCGCGCGCGACGATCTCCGCGCCGGCGGCCGTCAGCGTGACCGTGCGCCGATCCCGCTCGAACAGGAGGATCCCGAGCGCCTCCTCGGCCTGCTGGATCTGCGCCGACAGCGAGGGCTGCGACACGTGGCAATCGTCCGCGGCCTTCCGAAAGCTCTTTCGATCCGCGACCGCGACCACGTACTGGAGTTGCCGCAGGGTCACGGGGTGAGGGGAAAGGCGCATGATAGGACGATCCTATCACTGAACCCCGCCAGACGCGACGCGGCCTCTCTACTTGCCGCCTTTCCCTTTGCGGGGCGGAATCCAGATGGGATTCCAGTTCCCGCCCGGAGAGCTCGTCAGCTTCGTCATTCCGCTCCCGTCGGCCCGCACGATCCAGATCTGCTGCTCCGATCCGCGGGTCACGGTCACGGCCAGGTATTGCCCGTCGGGCGACCACGCCGGCTCACCCACGTGCCCCGTGCCTCCCGGCGCTCGCACGAACGTTTCTTTCCCGTCCTCCATGGCGACGAGCCCCACGCGAGCCGACTCTTCGGGCACGCGCAGCGCATAGGCGATTCGTTTGCCCGTCGGGGACCAGGTCGGCTTTTCCTCCACGATCCGCGGCGCAGGCCGCATCTGCGTCAAACGTCGCGCCTCCCCGCCGGACGAGGGCATGAGCCATATGCGGTCCGCGCCCTCGCGATCACTCACGAAGACGAGCACCTTGCCGTCGGGCGAATACCGCGCGCCCCATTCGTCGCGCGGCGTGTTCGTCAGGCGGACGGGATCGCTCCCGTCGGGCCGGATGCGATAGAGCTCGGCCACGCGATCGCGGCTCGAAATGAACACGATCGCGTCGCCCTTCGGCGAGAACGCCGGCTCGAAATTCCCCTCGTCGTTTTTCGTGATGCGTCGAAAGCCGCTCCCGTCGCTGTTCACCCGGTACAGATCGGAAAAATGTGCCGGGTCCACCTTCCCGCCGTTCGACTCGTAGACGACGAAGCGCCCGTCCGGTGAGAATGTGGGAAAGCGTACGCGCCCTGCCAGTGGTCCGAGGGGTTTTGGGGGGCTTCCGTCGAGGGGTTGGAGCAGGAGTTGTTGGGGCCCTTCCTCGCCTTCGACGCGGATCGCGAGCAGCGCGCTGCCGTCGGGGGAGGCGGGGCCATTGTAATCGGCGTGCGGGCTCTTCGTGAGCCGCTCTTCCCCTTTGCCATCCGCGCCGATCACGTAGATCTCGCGGTTTCCATCGCGCTCCGAGATGAACGCGACTTTTCCTGCGATTTTTGGCCGCTCTTCGGGGGGTATTTCGTCTCCCGTCGCGTTTTTCGGCCCTGCCTCCGTCCTTTCCGCCGATTCCGGCGGCAATGGTTTGTCCTTGGTTGTCGGGACATCCGAATTGTTGCCGGTTGTCGGGACAGGTGGTTTTACCTCAATCGCGCCTGCGCTCGTGCCGGTCCCTGGCATTGCAGAATGCGACGGCAATGCGTTGTCCGGTTCTTTTTCTTTTTTCGAGCAGGACGGCGCCGCCGCGAGCAGGGCGAGGAGGGCGGGTGCGAGGCGGGAGAAGCGGGGCAGAAAATGATGCGGCATGCGTATTGGGGAGGGCCCGCGGCGCGCGTGACGCCGCGGGCCATGGAGAGGGGTTCAGCGAATCTGCACGGCGTCGGCGATGACGTAATAACCGGTCGTCGTCCAGCGCGAGACGGTGACCTTGTTCCAGCCTGCCGAGAAGTTGTACGTACCGATGAGCTGCCACGAGCCGCCGCCCGTCTGCTGATTCTTGCTCACCGTGCCGAGCTTCGTGCCGCTCGCGTTGAACATGACGTACGGCGTCGTCGTCGACCGGTCGGAGGCCGAGGTCCACCACGCGTAGACCTGCTTCGAGGCCGCCGCGGACAGGTAGAACTCGAACGTCGCGCCGTCGGAGATCGCCTCCGTGGGCGCGGCATAATAGCCCGTGCCGTAATACCCGGCGACGTTCGTGGACGAAGTCCAGTTCGCCGAGGGCGCCACGATGCGCGCGACCGCGCTGTTGTTGTTCGCGTTGTTGCTGTCGACCGTGATGTACGAGGCGCCGCCGCCACCACCACCGACGCAGGTGTTGATGCGGTTCATGTAATCGGCCCAGGGGAAATCGGTCCCGGGGTCGTTCGCCCGGTTCACCGGATCCGGCTGGTAATGGCCGATGATGTGCTGCCGATCGCGGATGATGTTCTGCCGCTTCACGATGTCGCAGGAGAGCTTCGCGGACGTCGCGACCTGGCCCTCCGTCCACTTGTTCGCGCCGGCGTACGGATACCCGCCGTGCTCGATGCCGACCGATCGCGGGTTCGTGGGCAGGCCATTCCAGCTCGCGCCGACGTGGTGCGCCGTGTTTGCCTCGTCGACGAGCGCCGAGACCTCGCTGCCGCTCTCGTTGACGACGTAATGCGCGCTCGTCTTGTACGGGTTCGTCGGGTACGGCGTCGTGAGCCAGCCCCAGCAGCCCGAATACCCGCCGGCGCAGGTGTGGACGACGAGTAGCTCGGCCTTGTACCCGCTGCGGCCCGAGGTGTAGTTCGACGAGGGCGCCGGGCGCCACACGGCGCCGGCATAAACGGCGTTCGCGGGCCCGGGTTTGCCGACGAACTGGGGCATCGGGAACTTCGGCGTCGCGTCGGGGTTCGGCGCCAGGATCTCGTCGATGCCGCTGTCCTCGGGCGCCGCGATGCCCTCGCGCAGGTGGCGATAGACCTCGTCATGGACGAAATGCGCCTGCGCGTCGAGGCTCGGATGGTTGAAGTACGCCGCCACCGCGGGCGCCCACGCGCCGATGTCTGCGCGGTCGAAGCCGAGCTCCTCGGCGTAGGCGTCGAGCAGCGCCGCTGCGGCCCGGATGTTGGCCTCGGGCTCGGTCTGGACCTCTTCCTCGCTCAGGCCCGCGCGCGCGGCGCCCTTCGTGAGCGCCTCGCCACGCAATGCCATCACGCCATACGCAGCCGGGACACCGTCGAACTCCGAGGTATCGCCGGGCACGTGATAAAGCTGCGTCTCGGTGTATCCGATCGCGATGAGGAGCGACGCCGGAACGGAAAACTCCTTCGCGGCGGCGTCGAAATGGGGCTGATAAGGGTGCATACCAGCGGTCGGGCTTACGGCCGCTTCACCGGGGTTGAGTGTGGTATCCACTTCGCCGGTGCCTTCCTCGCCGCCGCAGCCGGAGAGGACAGCGGAGGCAGAAAGCACGGGCGCGAACATCAGCAGGCAAAGCAGACGTCTCATGGCGTGAACCCTTCTTCGTTTCCGGGGTGGGATCGTGTGGGCCTTCGGGACGCGATGCCGAGGCAGGGATATGAAATGGAGGCGTACGTTGATTGGTCGCCGAGCGCAAGCGCGAGTCACCGCTTGGCGCGTCGCGTCTGTCCGGAGCAACGATGACGCGGGGCGTAACGCCCGAAAATCAGGTCATTCGAACTCGTCCGATATGAACATCTGTGTGGACAGGACGACCGTCCCCTTCTGAATCTTTCCAATCATGGTGAACAGGCTCGTCTTGCCGTCGCCGTCGAGGTCACCCTCGGCCGAGACTTCGAACCCGTCCTTGCCCGGATCGGGCCCGCCGCGCTTCGGTCCTTTGTAGTTCCCGCCCACACGGTATTCGTACTGGTACCGGATCGGCTGCACGAGCGAGACCTTGAGGCAACGCCAGCCCGAAGCCTCATCGCCCTGCTCGAAATCCTGCCCCGGTTTCCCCGAAGGCACATACGTCGTATCCCGGGGCACGACGCTCGGCACCGGCGTCGCCGATTTGCACAGCTTGTGCGTCACGGCCTTGGCATCGAGCTGCTCGCGCTCGTACGCGGCCACGGCCGCGCGGGCCATCATGCCGAGCGTATGCCTGGCCTCCGCGGCTTTCACGCGCGTCGTGTACCGCTTGACGGCGTTCACCGCGAGCGCCGCGCCGATCCCCAGAAGCTCCGCCGCGCCGTCCCCGGTCGCGGAGAGCTCGAGCCCACGATCACTCGGGAACAGTACGAGCGAGAGCATCGATCCGCCCCCGACCCGCGTGCCGGGCTTCGCGCCCGAGGTCGGATCGGCGATCAGCCGGGCGAGCGCCGGATCGAAGAAAAGCAGCATATGCGACGCGGCCTTCTCCTTCGCGCGCGCCGTGAGGAACGCTGGATTCGTAGCCAGCGTATTCGTGTCTTTCCCGAACCGCCGCACGGCATCGAGCGCGACCTTCTTGTTGCCGAGCCCGATGACGGCGAACCCCGGCCGCATTTCGATGTGGAGGATGGAGCCGTCCCCCGTATCCCGCGTGTACGTATCCCCTCTGAGCGTGTCCTTCTTGTCCGGCTTTATGCCCACCTGGAAACTCGAAAATGTTTTTTTCTGCGCGTCCGCATCCTTGGTCGCAATCACCACGAGCGCCGCCATGTCCTTCGCGGGGTCGTCGCTCGCGTCGTCGAACGAAAACGGCCGCTTCGGATCCCGGTACAATCCGACAACGATCTCACCGCCGAGCGCCTTTTCGAAATCCGCGAGCTCGATCCCGATGTTACCGAGCCCCCGCTTCAACATCTGCGCGAAATCAGGCGATATCGAGCGCCCGGCCACCTCCAGAACGTCCTCCACGGTTTTGCCGGACGAACGCTGCATCGACAAACCGATGGCAGCAAGCGCGCCTTCCGGCAGCTTCGGCATGAGCACCTGCGGCGCCGCGTCGAGCACCGAGCCGAGCGCCGGGAAACCGGGCCCATACCCCGAGAATCGCAGGTCGAGCCCGAGTCCCTGCGATTGCCCCACGAGCGCGACGAAGAGGCGCGAGCCCGGCTCGGGCGGCGATTTCGTGCCGGCTCCGAGGCCATGCAAATCGACTGCGATGAACGGATCACCCGCGCGCTCCTTGACGAGCAGCGCCGATCCCTCGACCGAGGGCGCGCGCCCATGACCGACCTCGAACGCATCACGGAGGTTCTCTTTTTGCAGGCACCCGACGAGCGCGCGTGACCCTTCGATCCACGCTCCGTGCATGACTTCGAGGCCCTTCGGCGAGCGGACGACGAAGAGGCCACGCTCCTTTTTCTCGGCCCCGAGCGCGTCGAGCGCCTTCGTCACGAGCGCCCCGTCGTTCATTCGGGCCGCATAACAAAACCTGTCCATCGGCTCGGACGGACCGCCGGGCGTGGCCGGACCCGCGAACACGACGGCGCCCTCGAATGATTTGACGAGGTCCGCGACGAGCGCCGGGTCGAGCCCGAGCTTGCCCGAGAGACCGCCCGCGAGCTCGGACAGGAGCCCCGCCCGGAGGGCCGGATCCATCGCGGCGAGCGCCTTCTCGGGCGGCGGCACGTTTGCCACGAGCACGGCGTCGCGTGGCACGAGGCGGAGGAGCGAATCGATCTTCTGCGGCGGCTCGAGCGCCGCGCCCTTGGCCGGCGCCGCGGTGGTGGTGGGCGCGGGCGGCGCGACCGCGACGTCCGTTTTCGCCCCCTCGCCGGTCTCGGGTGGCGTCTGCACGGCCGCGCCGCCGCACGAAACGAGGGCCGAGAGACCGGCCCCGAAAAACAGCCCACGGACACGCCGCATCGCCATACGAAATTTCTCCTCCAGGACCATGAGAGCATGAACGCCCCCATGTCGGCAAAAGGAGAATGGCGAGAACGAAGCGCCGATCTACCCCGCGAGCGCGGCCCGCACCCCATTCTCGAAGATGCGCAGGCCGAGGCCCGCGGCCGGGAGCGTTCCCGCGTCGCGTTGCCGGATCCAGTCGGGGTGATTCTCCGGGTAGAGATACGCGTCGGGGTGCGGCATGAGCCCGAAGATGCGTCCCGTGGGATCGCAGAGCCCCGCCATGCCGCCCGGCGAGCCGTTGGGGTTGTCCGGCCAGACCTCCGTCGGCGCCCCGCTCGCGTCCGCGTAACGCACGGGCACGAGGCGCGAGGCGAGGATCTCGTCGCGGAGTGATTCATCGAGGAAGAGCAGCTTGCCCTCGCCGTGGCGGCTCGGCATCTCGATCGTGGGGCCGATCCCGCGCGTCCACACGCAGGGGCTCGCGGGGTCGACGGCGAGCTTGACCCAGGTGTCGAAATACCCGAGCCGGTCGTTGTGCACGAGCGCCGCCTGCTGCGCGGCGAGCGGCGTGCCCCGCGCGCGGCTCACGCCCGGCAGGAGCCCCAGACAAACCAGCGTCTGGAATCCATTGCAGACCCCGAGCGCGAGCCCGCCGTCGTCGACGAACCGGCAGAGCGCCTCGCCGAGCCGGAATCGGAGGCGATTGGCGAACACGCGCCCGCTCTGGATGTGATCGCCGAAGGAAAAACCGCCGATGAACGCGAGGATGTGATACCCGGCGAGCGCATCGGCCTGCCCGCCGCGCTCCAGGATCTCGCTGAGGTGCACGAGGTCGACCCTCGCGCCCGCGCGGGAAAAACCGGCGGCCGTCTCGGCCTCGCAGTTCAGCCCGTAGCCCGTGAGCACGAGGACACGCACGTCGCGCGCCTCCTTCGGCGCGGGCTTTATGACGTCAGACGGCATGGGATTCCTCCTGGAAAGCGCGGCGGAGCGCGTTCGAACCGAGCTCGGCGAGTGTTTGTCCTCCATGACGAATACGTAAATACCCCCGTCCCGACGAACCTGGCTCGACCGTGCCGAGCCGGACGAGGGCATGTGGCGAGAGGTGCGCTTCGAGCGCGGCCGCGTCCTCGGCCCGGGTGCTGAGCAGGATGCGCCCCGTCGATTCGCTGAAGAGCGCGATCGCCGGGGAAAGCCCTGCGCCCACGCCATCGAGCGAGACCGACAAACCGAGCTCGCTCGCCATCACCATGTGCGCGAGCGCGACCGCGAGCCCGCCGCGCGAGAGCACGTGCGCCGAGCGAACGAGGCCCGCCTCGTGCGCCGCGGCGAATGCCTGATATCGCGCCGCGAAGCGCTCTGGGGCCGTGCGCGGGACGCCGTCGAGGGCGAGCCCGAGGAGCCGCGAAAGCTCGCTCTCGCCGCACGCGTCTTCGGTCTCGCCGAGCAAATACACGACGTCGCCCGGCGCACGCGGTGAAAGCGTGAGCGCGTGCTTTACGTCTTTCATTTGCCCCATGACGCTGACGAGCAGGGTCGGCGGCACGGAGATCTTCACGCCGCCCATGGTGGCGTCGTTCTTCATCGAGTCCTTGCCCGAGATGAGCGGCAGCCCGTACGCGACGCACGCCTCGTACAGGCCCTCGCACGCGCGCACGAGCTGCGCGAGCTTGTGCTCGCCGTCGGGCGTGGTCGCGCTCTTGATGGGGTCGGGCCAGCAGAAATTGTCGAGCGCGGCCATTCGATCGATCCGCGCGCCGGCGCAAAGGACGCGCCGCACGCCCTCGTCCGCGCAAGCGAGGGCCATCGCGTGCGTGTCGAGGTCGCTATAATGCGGGTGAATCCCCTCGCCGAGCACCACACCCTCGTCGCGCCCGTGCCGCACGCGCATGACCGTGGCCGTGGACGGTACGTCCCGAAAAACGCCCACGAAGGGTTTGACCACCGCGAGCCCCTTCACCTCGTGATCGTAATGCCGAGCGTACCGCTCGTCGCTGCGGATGTTCGGCTGCGCGAGCATCGAGACCACGAGGTCGTCGATCGGCCGCGCGGCGAGCGCCCTGTCGCGGTCCGCGGCGCTCGCGAACGCCCGCGTGGGCGGGCTCCAGCGCGCCGTCCGCACGACCTTCGGCAGCCCGCCGTGCAGGAACGCGAGCGGGAGATCACAGGCCTTCTCCTCGCCGTAACGCACGACGAGCCTGCCCGAGCTCGTAAAGGTGCCGATCTCGGTGGCCTCCACCTCGCGCCGCGCGGCGAGCGCGAGGAACGCGTCCAGTTTGTCCGGAGGCACGGCCACCGTCATGCGCTCCTGCGCCTCGCTGACGAGGATCTCCCAGGGCGCGAGGCCCGGGTATTTGAGCGGCACGCGCGCGAGGTCGATCTCCGCGCCGCCGGATGCCTCGGCCATCTCGCCGACGCTGCTCGAGAGCCCGCCGGCGCCGTTGTCGGTGATGCCGCTGTAGAGGCCCCGATCCCGCGCCTCGGCGAGCATGTCGAACATCATCTTCTGCGTGATCGGGTCGCCGATCTGCACCGCCTGGACGGGCGAGCTCTCATTGAGCTCGACGCTGGAGAACGTGGCGCCGTGAATGCCGTCCTTGCCCACGCGCCCGCCGATCATGACGATCCGGTCCCCGGGCGCGGTGAACTTTTCATGCGTGGGCCGGTCCGCCGTCTGCACGGGCATCGCCGCGACGGTCCCGCAATACACGAGCGGTTTGCCCACGAACCGGTCGTCGAAGAGCTCGAAGCCGCGCATGTACGGAATACCGGACTGATTGCCGCCGTCGATGACGCCGTGGTGCACGCCGTCGCGAATGCGCCGCGGGTGCATGAGGCCCTTCGGCAGCGTGGCGGTATGGTTTGGTTTGCCCAAACAATACCCCCACACGTTCGCGAGCAGGTCCGCGCCGAGCCCGCAGCCGAAGCTGTCGCGGTTGACGCCCACGATGCCGGTCATCGCGCCGCCGTACGGATCGAGCGCCGAGGGCGAGTTGTGCGTCTCGACCTTGTAGACGAGATGGCATTCGTCCGTGAATCGCACGACGCCCGCGTTGTCGCTGAAGACGGAGACCAGAAAATCGCCGCTGTCCCCGTCGATCCCGGACGACGCCCGGGCCTTGCGGACGTCCTCGGTCGCGGCGACGACGTACGTCTTGAAGACGCCCCGCTCGATGCGTCGAGTATTCCCCGCGGGGTCTGTGTACTCGATCGGCGCGTTGAAGATCTTGTGCTTGCAGTGCTCGCTCCACGTCTGCGCGATGCACTCGAGCTCGGCGTCGGTGGGCTCGCGGCCTTCCTTCTCGAAATGGGCGCGGGTCGCGTGCATCTCGGGCACGGAGAGCGCGAGGAGCCGCTCGCGCGAGAGCCGTTCGAGCGCCTCGTCGGAGAGGCCGCGCAGGGGGACGATCTCGGTCCGCGGCGCCCCGGTCGCGCCGGCGCGGGGAACGCCGAGGTCGGGCTTGCGCGGCGGCTCGTCGATGCGAATGCGCTGGATGAGCGGGTTGTGCAGGACCTCGGCCGCCGCGCGCTCGATGTCGGCCCGCAGAAGGCCCCAGACGAGGTACATCGTGCCCGTGTACACCTGGCCCGTGAGCGCGCGCCCGAGCGCGTCCTCGCACGCGGTCTTGACGCTCTTGCCGACCGCGTCCGTCACGCCGGGCAGAAAGGAGACGGTGAGGAGCACGGGCGGATCGCCGGGCTCGCCGTCGGGCAGCGCGCCGAGGGCCGCGACCTCGATCACGGGGTCGGCGATGGCGGCGAGGACCTTTTTGGCCTCGGCCTCGGATATGTCGAGATCACAGAGGTATACCTTGCGCGTGCGAATCCGCGCCGGGGAGAGGCCGAGCCAGGCCGAGAGCGTCTGCGCGGTTTTCGTGGCGAGCGCGTCCGGAACGGCCGGCCGGTTCTCGATCTCGAGCCGGTAGATGGGCATGGTGGGTGGGCTCCTCGTCCGCGCAGCCGTCTAGCACAACCTGGGGGATGTGGAAGGTTTGCGGGCGTGGCTTCGTTCGCTTCGCCAGGCGCCCGCGCGAGGCCCGAGCGCTCGCGCTTGGAAGGTCCTACGCAAAAGGATAATCTGCGGCGAAGGAGCGACCTCGTGCCTCGAACGATCCGGTGGGCCGCGTGTTTGCCCGTGCTCGCCTTGCCACGCGTGGCGCGGGCGGAGGTGCTCGACAAGGTCGCGCCGCCCTGGGAGCCGTTCGTCCTCGGCTGCACGCTCGTCGCGCTCGCCGTCACGGTCGCGCTCGCCCTCTCCGGCAAGAAGACGCTCCGCGCGGCCGGCTTCGTGGTCGCGCTGCTCTGGGCCGTTTATCGGATCGGAACGGATGAATGGTTTTCGGAGGACGTCGGCCCGCACATCCGCGTGGACCTGCCCGCAGGGGAGGCGCGGGTTTGGCTGGGCACGATCGTTTTGGAGGGGCTCGTGCCGCTCGTGGCCGTGCTCGTGATCGGCGCTGTCACCACCAGCCGATATCAGCGACCAGATCGCCCACGCTCCCGTGCCTGACGATGGCGCGGTTCTTCTTGATCTCGTAGGCCTTCGGCGACGCGTCCACGATGTCCTGCTCGAAGTGGTGCGCTTCGAGCTTGTACTTGCCCTCGCCGTGCATCAGGCCGCCCTTGAGCTTGATGTAGGTGGAGTGGAACCGCGATTCGAGGTCGACGATCTGCGTCGCCGAGATCTGCATGCCGAGCTCGAGGTGGACGGTTTTCACGGCGTGCTCATGGGACGCATCGAATGCCAGCGCGAGATGGGCGCCGACCGTGAGGAGCGCTTCGATGTCGGCCTTCGTGAACGTCTCGTAGATCGTGATTTTCGCCACTGGATCTCCTCCCTGAGTTCGTTTGGAACCCAAGCATCATGACACGAGGAGACCCGGCGTGGCAACCCGCCGAGAGCGCCGAGGCTACACGTCGCGCCCCTCCGCCTTCCGCGCGTCGAACCGCCGCGCGATCATCTCGAGATCGTGCCCCTTGAGCGCCGCCTCCAGCATCGGCGGGAGCGCATTCGGCGTGCACGCGAAACAAGGCACGCCGAGCTTCGCGAGTTTTTTCGCGAGCTCCGCGTCGTACATGGGCGTCCCCGAATCGTCGAGCGCGAGGAGGCACATCGCGCGCACGCCGCTCTGCACCATCTCCTCCATGCGCTTGACCATCTGCTCTTGATTGCCGCCCTCGTAAAGATCCGTCAGCAGAATGAAGAGCGTGCGGCGCGGGTTCGAGACGAGGCCCTGGCAATAACCGACCGCTCGATTGATGTCCGTCCCGCCGCCGAGCTGGATCCCGAAGATGAGATCCACCGGATCCACGAGCCGCGGCGTCAGATCCACGACCTCCGTGTCGAAGGCCACGACGTGCGTCTCCAGGGCCGGCAAGCTCGCCAGGATCGAGCCCATCACGCCGCCGTAGACAACGCTGCTCGCCATCGAGCCGGACTGGTCCATCGCCACGATCACGTTCCATTCGCGCCGCCGGTGCTGCCGGGCAAAAAAGAAGAAACGATCGGGGACGATCGTGCGTCGGTCCTTTTGATAGTTCTTGAGGTTTTTCCCGATCGTACGGCGCCAGTCGAGGTTCGGCAGGCTCGGAATGGGCTGGTGGCGCGAGCGGTCGAGCGCGCCGCGCACCGCGCGTTCGAGCTCGCCTTGCATTCGCTTTTTGATCTCCTCCACGACGGACCGGACGATTTCCCGCGCGGCGTCCTTGGCCCGGTCCGGGATCATGTCCTTCATCGTGAGCAGCGTGCCCACGAGCTCGACGCTCGGCGTGATCTGCGCGAGCGATTCGGGCTCGAAGAGTAGCTCTTTCCAGCCCTTCTTCTCGATTGCGTCCTGCTGGATGACCGCGACGACGTCCTGCTCGAAATACTTGCGCACGTCGCCGAGCCAAGCCGCGAGCTTCGGGCGGCTCGCGCCGAGCCCGGCGCTGCGCTTGGTGCTGCTGCCGCTGCCATTGCCCGGCTCGGTCTCCTCGATGTCGTACAGCGCGCCGAGCGCGGCGTCCATTTCCGCCATCTCGCGCGTGAGGAGCCCGCCGCCGCTGCCGGCGCCCATTCCTGCGCCTCCACCGCCGCGGATTTGATCCTCCACGCGCTTGCCGAGGATGAGCCGCCAGCGCTGGTGTCTATCGAACGTCATCGGTCCGGCGGGCGCTGGCGGCGCCGCGGGCGGATTCGGGGCAGCAGGGGTGGGGGCGGGAGGCGCCTTCTTTTTGGCCATGGCTTTTACAGATCCAGATCCAGATCGCCGAGGTCGTCCTGAAGAGCCGCGAGCTCGGCGTCGTCCACCTTGGTCTCGATCGCCCGGAGAATTTCTTTTTCGCTGCCGCCCCAGAGCTCCGCGAGCAGGGCCGCGATCTTTCGCGCCTCGCTCGTCTCGAACGAGCCGAACGCGCGGCGGAGCGCGACGACGGCGCGCCGGAAATCGTCGTGGTCCATCGCCTCGACGAACGTGCTCATGGCGGCCCAGAGCGAGCGGCGTGAGAGCAATGCATACCGGTTGCGCGTGGCGAGCCCCTCGAAAAAGCCCGCACCTTCGCTCGGCGAGACACCGGGGCAGATGCGGCGCGAGATGCGGCGGTCGAGGACGTCGTCCTTGAGGATGCCGCGTTCGAGGAGAATCGCGCTTGCGACGCCCGCGACGTGCGCCGAGGCGACGTCGTCGTCGGCGATCGCGTCGAGCACGCTCGCGAAACGGTCGACGTCGAGTTTGTCGGGGAACATGTGCCCCACGCGATGCAGGTGTCCGAGCGCGACGCCGACGTTCCGCGAGGCCTCCTCGTTGCAGCGCGAGGCCTCCGGCGCGAGGAGCGCACCACGCAAGAAAAGCTGGGCTACGAGCGGTTCGAGCGGCGCGACGTCGATTTTGCGTACGTCCTTGTACGCGACGAGGTGGCTCAATTCGAGGGCGGCACCCGCCACGGCCACGAAATCACCGTCGTCGACCGCGAGCGTCGAGACGCGGGCGAGCGCCGCTGCCGTCGCGTCCGAGAGGTCGCATTCGACGCTCCTCCGTGCGAGGTTCGCCGCGGCGTGCACGTTCGCGGCTGCTTCGAGCGCCTCGCCGATGGAGCGCGCCGCGGCGATCTCGATCGTATCGCCCCGGAGGGCGTTCTCGACGAGCTGGATCTCGCAATCGGGTGTCCAGCGGGCGCCCCAGACTTCCTTGTACGTGCTTTGCGCCCGGTCCTCCTCGCTCGTCCGATTCGCCGCGAATCCGATGCCGAGCACGGTGAGCCGGTGCAGGAAGATGGAACGATTCCGATCCCGGTAGGCCGCATCCTCCGATTTCGCGAAGCGATCCTGCCGGAGGTCGAGCCAATCCTTGCTCGTCGACCCTTTGATGATCTGTTCCTTGTCCTTGAGGTATTCCTCCAGGCGCAGATCCTTCACCCAGCGATAAAAATCGTCCTGGATCGACGTGCGCAAGACGCCCGGAGGCACCTTGCCGAGCGCGTCGCCCACCGCGACGTCGTGGATGAAACGCGCGACGTTGAGGGGTTCGCCCTGGCCGAGGCACGTCGCCGCTGCGTCTTCGAGGTCGCGCAGCGTGGGTGCGTGCGCGTCGCGCAGCGAGGCCATGCCCTCGGCAAGCCGCACGGCTTCGATGACTTCCGCGCTCGATCGCACCATGCCCGCCTTGCGCAGCTTCCCTGCGACCTCAGCGAGAAAGCGCGTCCCGAGCCGCGCCGTCGAGCCCGCTTGGGCCTCTTCGTAAAGCGCCTGGAAATACCCGGGCGCCTTGTTGCCCGCGCCGTATCCTGATTGCGAGCTCAATCGAAAGAAGCTGTACGGCATCAGCGTGCGCGTGACCGGTACAGTTTGGAGTTTTTCGATTTCCTCGTCGGTCATGGCCGGCTCTTCGGCGACGAGCACCGGCGCGTGATAGGCGCCGCAGATGACGACGATCCGGTCGGGGTCGTGCCCTTCCGCGATCGTGTCGCGGATTCGCCGACGCATGAACGCTTCGCGCAAGAGCGTCTCTTCGCGCCGCCGCGGCGACTCGTACTCGAGCGCGCGGAGCTCGCGGCCGAGTTCGAAGATGCTCAGGCGATAGGAATCCGGCGACATCGAGTGCTCGAAATGGCGCTCCCACCAGGTGTCGTGGTCCGGATCGCCCGAGAGCTCTGCGATCGCCTCGTAGGGATCACCGAGGTAGCGCTGGGTGTCCGTCTCTTGTTTTTCGTCTGCCTCTTCGGATTCGTCCTCGTCTTCGTGCGCATGCTCTGGCGCGGGCTCGCTGCGGGCGAGGTAAACCGAGGCGGCGAGGTCGATGAAGCGGGCCACCCGTTTTTTCTGGAGCGCCCAGCGAAGCGCGACCCACTCGGGCGAATAAGCGGCGAGGGGGAAAAGAACGGAGCGGACGGGCCGCTCTTGCGTGAACGCGAGCAGCGCGACCGGGGGCGTCGTACGTTTGTCGAGGAGGTGCGCGATCTCATCGGTCGCGTCGCTCGGGCCCTCGACGAGCACGGCCGTGGGATCAACCTCGTCGAGGAATCGCTCGACGTGCCAGGCGCCCATCGGCGACAGGTGGCGTACGCCGAAGATACGCGCGAGCGGCCCCGTGGTGGGCGGGGTTTTTCCCGGCACCACGGCCTTTGCCCCGGGGTTTGCCTTCCTCGCCGCCATGGCTGCCTACACGAGCTCCTTGCAGGCCGTATAAAGCGGCTCCCAGGCGCCGCCGCGCTTCTTCATGACGTTCTCGAGGTACTCGACGAACACCGCCTCGTCCTTCGAATCCTCCTTGACGACCGCGCCGAGCAGGCCCGCGGCGAGGTCGCGGTCGCTCACGCGGCCGGTGCCGAAATGGCCGGCGAGGGCCATTCCATTGCCGAGCACCGAAATGGCCTCGGCCGTGGAGAGGACGCCTGAGGGGCTCTTGAGTTTTTGCTTGCCGTCGATCGTCTGGCCCCGACGGAGCTCCTGGAAGACCTGCACCACGCGGCGCACGGCCTCCTCGGCCGGGGGCGCCGCAGGCAATTGGAGGCTCGATCCGATCTCGCGCACGCGGCGCGCCACGATCGCGACCTCGGTGTCGATGTCGCTCGGCACGGGGAGCACGACAATGTTGAAGCGGCGCTTCAAGGCGGCGCTCATGTCGTTGACGCCGCGGTCGCGGGTGTTCGCCGTGGCAATGACGTTGAAGCCGCGCTTCGCTTGCACGTGCAAGCCGAGCTCGGGTACGGCGAGGACCTTCTCGCTGAGGAGCGTGATCAACGCGTCCTGCACCTCCGAGGGGCACCGCGTGATCTCTTCGAATCGGACGAGCCTGCCCGCTTCGAGCGCGCGGTGAATGGGCGAGGGCACGAGCGCCTTCGGGCTCGGCCCTTCCGCAAGCAAGAGCGCGTAATTCCACGTGTAACGAATCTGCTCCTCGGTGGTGCCCGCCGTGCCCTGGACGAGGAGCTGCGAATCATTGCAGATGGCCGCCGCGAGGTGCTCCGAGAGCCAGCTCTTCGCCGTGCCCGGCTCGCCGATGAGCAGAAGCGCGCGGTCGGTGGCGAGCGTGGCGATCGCGATCTCCACGATGCGCGGCGCGCCCACGTATTTCGGCGTGATGTTCACGTCGCCGACCTTGCCGCCCATGATGTAGAGGAGCACGGCTTTCGGCGAGAGCCGCCAGCCCGCGGGTTTTTCGAATTTGTCGGCCGCCGCGATGGCTTCGAGCTCGCTCGCATACAGCCGCTCCGCCGGCTCGCGGAGGACATCCGATTTCACAGAGCCCTCGCCGCCGTCCGCCTTCTGGGTGTCCTTCTTCGTCGCCATGCTCTTGTCCCCGACCGTGCGTTCGATGGAAATACGTGGTTTGTCGTGTCAATCGACCGTGGGCGCCGCTGTTCGAGCTCGTTCGAGGAAGCGCAGGCATTCCTCGAAGGGCGCCGCTTCGGCGCGCGAGAGGCGCTTCCTCTTTTGCTTCGCGTCGAGCCAGCTCCGGAGCATCGGGGCCAGGGCCGGATCGTCGTACGCGGTCATGACGTTGCACGCGCGGCCATAGTCGTAGCCGCCGCGCAGAGGCTCGAGCAGTCGCAAGAACGCGTGCAGGATGCGCGGGTCGCGCTGCTTGCCGAGGCATTCGAAGACGAGCAGGGCCTCCTCGCTCGACAAACCCTCCTCGCGCGAGACCGAGAGCGCGTCCCCGAGCGTCTTCGGCGAGCGCGCATGCACGAGGAGGGTGAGCGCGGAGATCCGCAGGCTCTTGTTCCCGAGCATGGCGACCCCGAGATCGACCCAGCGCTCGTCGTTGCGGATCTTCTGGGTGGCCTCGGCGGATTCCCCATTGCCCGGTGTGCCGTCGTCCCCCTCTTCGAGATCCACGAAATGGTTTGCGACACGCGCGAGGATACGCTCCGCGAGGTCGAGGCCCTTTTTCTGCGCGAGCGCCAGAGGCTCGAAGAAACGCGCGAGGCGGTCGTGGGCCTTCGCCGGATCGAGGGCGATGACGCCACCGACGAAATCGTCCTTCGTGGTGTCGGGCGCGTCGTAGAGCGACGGCATGAGCTCTTCCCATGCGCCCGGAAAACCGATGCGGAGCAGCGCGCGCGCCGCGGCGTCGCGCACCTCCTTGACCTTGTGCTGGCGGAACGCTTCGAGCACGAGGTTCGCCCCCTCGTCCGTGCCCCGCGCCGTGAGGAGGTCGACGAGATCGACGAGGTATTCGACCTGGTTTGTATGCGCCTTCTGCTCCTTCGCGGCCGCGTCCTTTTCTTCTTTCGTCGTGGCCTTCTTGATGCGGTAATGGCCGAGCTCGCGGAGCTCGGGCGAAAAGAGCGCGATGATCCGCTCGTTCGCGCGCGGGTGCTTGCTCGCGGCGAGCGAGATCTCGGCCGCCGAGCGCAATTCGGCCGTGCCTCCGAAGGCGCGGAGGAGCACGTCGAGCGCCTCGTCGCTCGGAGCCCCGGCGAGCGCATGCACGGCCGCGACGCGCACGTCCTTCGAGCGATCCTTTTCCGAAAGCACGAGCGCGATGGGCTCGGCGGCGAGGGGGTCGATCCGGCCGAGCTCGGCGATCGCCGCGGCGCGGATGTCCGGAACGCCTTTTTCGACGGCCTCGCGGAGAAGGTCCGTGGCCTTCGCTCCCTCGATCCGCGCAATGGCGCGAAGGAGCCGCACGTCGAGCGCGCGGCCCTTCTCGAGGTCGAGGTGTTTTTGAAGGCTGGGCACGATCGCCTCGCCGAGCGCCGGCACGAGGTATTGCACGACCACCTCGGCGATGGCGCCGTCCGAGAGCGCCGGAACGACGAGCGGCAGGAGGCGCAGGTCCCGCGCCGCGCCGCGGTCCGACATCGCGTAATCGCGAATGATGCGGGAGCGCTGCCGCGCATCCGGGGCGTTCGTCAGGGCGCCGACGAGCGTATTGAGCTCCGTGGGCGTGAGCGGCGTGCCGATTTTCCGCGTCGGCGTGAGCGGCGTGAGGTCGCCGTTCGCCTCGGGCAGGGCCGGCGTCGCCTGCGCCCCGCGCACCTGCGCCATGAGCGAGGCGAGCGCGAGGAGCTCGGAGGCCGCGGCCTTGCCCGTGGCATTCTGGAGTTTTTCGATCTGCTCTGTGACCTTGCCGAGCGCGGGCGCGCGCGCGGCGAGCGGGGCGAGCGTGTCCCGCGCGGCGGCGAGGTTCGGGTCTGTCCGGGCAATCTGCGCGCCGGCGAAGAGCCAGCGGTCGACGTCGCGGTCGAGCTGCTTCAGGGTATCCTTGGCCATCGTCGTGCTTCCTCTTCGATCAAGCGCGGAGGCGCAGGTGTTCGTCGCCCACGAAGAGCGCGAGCGGATCGCCGTAGATGGCGCGCCTGAGGAGGTCGTAATAAAGGCGGACCGCGAGCGTTCCCGGGCCGAACGCCGCCGCCGCGTGGCGGAGCGCGTCGGTGCTCGGGAGCCTGCCGTCGTTCATGTTGCGGAGGACGAGCCGCATGCCCGCCTCGTCCTCGACCACGAGCTCGCCCGCCACGTCGCCGAATTTCTTCGCCGCGACCAGGAACACCGCGTCGAGCGGGTGAAGCGGGTTCTTGAGCTGATTGCGCATCGCCCGCAGCACCGGGTCGAGGGGTTTTCCGTGACGGTGCACGGCCTCGTAATCGGCCGCCTCGCGCGGCCGCTCGCGGATCACGCCTTCGGTCTTTTCGTCCCAGCGGACGCGGCGATTGACGAGGTCGCCCGGATACAGCGCAGCGTCCGCGATTTCGAGCGTGCCCAGGCGCGAGGACCGGAGCTTCGTGAAGGGCAGGGTGTGAAACGGGAGCGAGGTCACCTCGCAGACGACCGAGCCGTCGTCGAGGTCGACCAGAAAACCGATCGCCGTGGCAAACTGGGTGATTTCGTCGTCGGAGCGCTCGTGCGCGAGCTCCAAGAACCTTCGATTCTTGACCCAGTAGCCGGCTTCCCGGAGCTCGGGCAATCGCCAGGCCTTGCCGAGGATCGATTCGAGCTGCGCGTCGGCCTCGCTCTGCGTCGTGCCCTCCTCGACGAATTTGCCCTCGAGCGCCTTTTTCCCGCGGCGAACCGTGGTGTAAAGTTGCGTGAGCGTGAACGCGATGCGCGCCTCCTGCGCCTCGCCGAGGCCCCGCGCCACGTCCCGCACGCCGGGGGCGTCGTCGTCGTCCTCGTCGCCGAGCCATTCGCCGGACACGTACGACGCGAGGCGCGTGAGCACACCGGCCGTGCGCTTCATGTCCGCGTCGGCCATGCGCTTCGCCTGGTGCTCGATCGCCTCGATGCTCTTTCCGGAGAGGCCGCCGAGGCCGCCCGAGACGAGGTCGACGAGGAACGTCTCCAGGGTATCGAGGGCGTCGCTTTGCTCCTTGGCCTTCTTGGCGAGCGCGGTCTTGTTGACGCGCGGGGCCGCGGCCGCCGCGGCCGGCTTCTTTTCGGCGGCGGCTTTCTGGGCCTGCTTTTCGCGTTTCTGGACGAGGTCCTTCGGCGGCTCCTCGACGGGGAAGAGCGCGCCTTTTTGCGCGTATGCGAGCAGGAGCGCGACGCCGTGCTTGCAAGGGAAGAGGCGCGAAGGGCAGGTGCAGCGGACGGTGGGTTTGTCCGTTCCGGTCGCGAGGTCCATGGAGACCGCATAAGGCGAGCTGCCAGAGCCGTCGCAGTGGCCGAAGGCGAGGGTCCCATCGTCGTTCTTGGCGAGCTTCTTCAGCGCGCCTTTCCGCAAGAGCGACTTCGCGTCGAGGAGCACCTTCTCGTTCGGCGCCCACTCGGCGATCGATTGCTCGGTGACGACCACAGCCATGCATCGGACCGTACCAGAAGGACGCCGACGTGGGGAGGGGGAGTTTGGAGAGGTGTGACAGGAAAAGTCCGGGCCAGGACGAACCGGTTCAGGGGGCGCAACGCGGGGGAACGTCCTCGTGCGCGGGGTCGTCTCCGGCGGGCTTTCCGGCGAGGATCGTGGCGAGCAGGCCGCTCGTGAAGGCGCGCTCCTCGCAGAGGTCGAACGGCATTCCGAAGCGGCCGGCGCGGCACTGGAGGCGGGCGCGGGCGGCGCAGGGGTTTTTGCCGAGCAGATCGACGTGGCCTGCGCCGTCGAGCACGTGGGCGGCGTCCTCTTTGTCGAGGAAATGAATCGAGGCGGTCGGGCCCTTGCCCGTGGGGCTCTGGAAGTGCAGCGTGCCGTCGCTCCAGCCCGTGACGAGCCATTGGCCGTCGGGCGTGAAGGCCAGCGAAAAGAGGTTCGACGTCAGATTTTGCATGAGGTGCGCCTCGCCGGTCGCGACGTTCCAGAGCCGGAGGGGGTTGTCGAGCCCGCCCACGGCGAGAAGCTTTCCGTCGGGGGAAAACGCGAGGTCCTCGATGGACCTCGTGGTGCCGGGCTTCGTGTCGGCGAACGTTTGGCGCGACGCACCCGTCGCCGTGTCCCATACCCGCGCGCTCTTGTCTTCTGAGCCCGAGGCGAGGAGTTTTCCATCGGGGGAGAACACGACCGCGGTTACGGCGTCGGTGTGCCCCGGCAAGCGGAGCTTTTCGGCGCCCGCGGCGACGTCCCAGAGTCGCACGGTTTTGTCGCTCGATCCGGAGGCGAGGTATTTTCCATCGGGTGAAAACGCGAGGTCCTGGATCGCGCCCGTATGCCCGAGGAGAGGGCGCGCCGGCGCGTTCGTCGTCGTGAGCGAGAAGAGGAGGATCGCGTCGCCCATGTCGACGGCGGCCCACGAGCCATCGGGCGAAAGGGCGAAGGCCTGGGCGGGGTCTTTGAGTTTTTCCGCGCGGACCGTGGCGCCCGTCTGCGCGTTCCAGACGCGCATTCCATGGCCAGCCCCGCCGAGGAGCTTGCCGTCTCCCGAAAATGCGATGTTGCCTTGGTCGTCGGAGACCGACGAGGTGCGGTGCAGCGTTCCCTTTTCGAGGTCGAGCATCCGCAGCATGCCGTCCCACGGCAGCGCGGCGAGGGTTTTCCCGTCGGGGGAGATTGCAAAAGAGCTGATGCCCGGGTCCTGCAGGCCGATCCGCTTCACGAGGGCGCCGCTCGTCGCGTCGACCACGCAGACCGGGCCGGGACTGCAGTCGACCGCGAGGCGGCGGCCGTCCGGCGAGAAGGCGACATCGCCGAAATAGACGATCTCTTCGAGCTTCGTCCGGACAGACCCGGTTTTTGCATCCCACACGGAGATGCCGGCGAGGTTGTCCGCGGCGAGGAGGGAGCCATCCGGCGAGAGGGCGATCGTATGGGCGGGGTCCTCCGCGTCGACCTGGATCGTCTTTTTCAGGGCCCCGCTACGCGGGTCCCAGATCTGCACGCCGCCCTTGTCGGTGGCGACGGCGAAGGTCTTCCCATCACGCGAGAAGGCCGTCTGCCAGATCGGCCCACCTTTCCCCCCGAGGGTCGCGGTCACGCGGCGCTTTTCGATTTCCCAGAGGCGGACCTTGTCGTCGGTGAAGGGAATGGCGAGCGTCTTGCCGTCCGGCGAGAACGTCGCGCTGACGGGCCACGCCGGCTCGTCTTCGTCCTCGTAGGGCAAACCCCCCTTGATCGGGATCCGTGAAGAATACGGCGCGCTGACGTCGTGGATGAACGAGTTCTCGTTCTGGAGCGCGACGAGGCGCATGAGGTCGGGAGAAAATGCGGTGCCGTCGACGGTGGGGAGGTTCTGCAGCTCGCGCACGAGGAGCCGCGACGAGAGGTCCAGGAAAAAACCATTCGAAGAGGTCTTCACGCCGAGGAGCTTGGCGTCGCTCGACAGAGCGATCGGATCGTTCCCCGAGATCCAGGGCACGTAGAGGTGAACATACTCGCGACCCGTCTCCGCCTCGAAGAGGGAGACCTCGATGTCGCCGCCAGCCGGCCCTTGCGAGAGCGCGAGGAACCGGCCGTCGCTCGACCAGTCGAGCGAGCTCACCGTGAGGTCGCGGTTTGGCAGGACGACCAAGGGCAGTCGTCGTTCGGTCTTGTAGAGCAGCCCGAAGGCGCGATCGAAGAGCTTCTGGGCCTCGGCCGCGTCGCCGAGCCTGCGCGTCACGAGGGCCGCGCCGAGCAGGGCCTGGCCATTCGGGTGCGCCGCGAAGGCGCCGAGATACGCCACGCGGGCGGCGCGGAGCGAGGCTTCGTCGCCCTTGGCCGCGAGCGCGTCGGCCTGCTCGACGAGCGGAAGCGTCACCTTCGTGATGTTCGGCGCGAGCAGGTTCTCGAGCTTCTTGTCGCCCTTCTCGGCCGCCGCGTGGGCCGACTCCGCGCGTTTTTTCATGGCGTCGCTCGCGCCGGGCATGCGGAGCAGCTTGTTCGTGAGGTCGTATGTGTACGAATAATCGTACAGCTCGACGGCGAGCTCGGCGCTCGTCGCCAGATCCTCGGCCAGCACCTCCGGGGCCGCGCTCGGGCAGAGCTCACGCACGCGCGCGAACACGCGCAGAGCGCGGTCGAGCTTTCCTTTGCCCAGCAGCGCGGGGACCTTCTTTCGCAGCGCGTCCGCGACCTCGCAAGGGTTCGCCGGAGGCGGCGGGCTCGGGGCGGGCTTGGCGACGGGCGATGGCGGCGCGGGCGGGGGTTGCGGCGGCGCGCTTCCGCAGGCGAGGAGCCCGAGGAGGGGTGCGGCAGGAAGAACCCCAAGGAAACGGAGCGAGCGGGCAAACATGCGTGGACGGTATCACGTCGGATCCGCGGCTCGCAATGCGGCTAGAGGGAGAGGCGCGTGTCCTCCGACAAGAGCACGTTCACGCGCTCGATGTCGCGGCGGAATTCGGTCCAGCGGGCCTCGCGCTGGGTGAGGTCGTCAAAGGGGACGTCGCGGAGATCCCGGAGTGCGGCGTCGGCGACGCGGCGGAGCGCGGCGAGGCTGAGGAGGCCGACGAGGTGCGCGTCGAGCGCGTGGCCGATGTAGGTGTCATTGAAGGCGACGCCCTTCGCGCGCCACGCCGCGCGGCCTTCGGCATTCGTGTTCACGACGTCGTGAATGAATACGGCGCGCATGCCGCCGCCGGGGTGCTCCATCATGCGGGCGCCGGCGATGGCGTCGCCCTGGCCGCTGTCGCCGCAGAAGACGAACGTGTATTCGGGGAAGAGCTTGCGGTATTCGATGAAGCTCCCGTATTTCTTGTCGGCCATGAGGTCGTGCGTGGCGATGTGGCCGAAATCGCCGGTGAGGACCTTGGCATAAGGGAGGCCGAGCGCGGTGAGGTGCTTGCGCGTGATGCCTTCGCCGAGGCCGGCGCGGTCGCCGGGGCGGGCCGTGAGGAACGTGAGGTCGCCGAGACCGTCCTGCGGGGCGAAGGCGAGGTCGAGCTCGTGGTAGAAGGCGCGCACGCCGGGGTAGGGGCGCGGCTCTTTCGTGCGGGGATAACGAGTGTCTTTCCAGTTCGGGTACAGCGTGTCGTCGATGTCCGAGAGGACCTTCAAATCGGCGCGCGGTACGGCGGCGACGCGGAAATGCTCGAGGAGCCGCTCGCGGAGGAGGTCGTCGTCGAGGTCGCGATAGATGAGTTGCTGGAGATCGCGGTAATCGCCGCCGTCGTCGATGGCGTTTTTCAGCGCGGTGAGCTCCGCGCCGCGGGTGCCGAGGAGGATGGTTCCGATGGCTGCTTCGTCGGCGCTGCCCGTACGGCCCCGCTGGAGCGCGAAGACGAGTGCGGCGCGCGTGGGGATGGAGAGATCGGCGAGCCGCTCTTCGCAGAGAAGTCGGAAAAGGGGGGTGCGGTTGTCCGGACCAACGACGCGGTCGTCGATGCTGGAAAAGAGCCGTTTGAGCGGCAGGCGCCCGAGGAGATGGTCGAGCTCGCGGGGGCGGGCGCCGCGGAGGAGGTCGAGGATCCGGGCCTCTTCGGTCCGATCGGTGTGGCCCGCGAGCAGGCGCTCGATCGTCGCGATTTTGGCGTCGGCGGCGGCCTTGTCGAAGTCGTCCGGGACCATCGAGGAAACGATAGAGCCCGGGCCGTACGGTCGTCAACGGCCCGTCAAGCGGGGCCGCCCTCGTTCCCCGCGACGCCCAAGAGGCGCGGATCTTTCGGGCCTTCCGTCGTTTCCACGAGGATGCCGTGCCGGGTCAAATACTCCACGCCGTTTTCGCCCGCATATCCCTCGGCCACCACGATGACCTTCGTGATGCCCGCGTGGTGGATGAGCTTGGCGCACAGGATACACGGCTCGCCCGTGACGATGATCCACGCGCCCCGCGTGGCCACGCCGCTCGCGGCCGCGTTGCAGACGACGTTCATCTCGGCGTGATGACAGCCGACCTCCATGCGCGTGCCGCTCGGGATCTGCATGGTGTCCCGCAGGCAGACGTCGCCCCCGCAGAGGTCGCCGCCGCCGCGGGGGCCGCCGTTGTAGCCGTCCATGAGGATGACGTTGCGGTCGGGGTCGAGCAGGAGGGCGCCGAACTTGCGGCGGGGGCAGTTCGACGCCTTGGCGAGGGCCAAGCATTGCTCGATCCGGATGCGCAGGTGTTTCGCCTTCATGACGGGAGGCGAGGGTTTTACCCGGCCCGCTCGATCGGCGCAAGGACGATCCCGCCGCGAGCGATCCAGCGAGCCGGGCCCGAGAGGGGCGTCGAAATGGGCGCCGCGCGCCTCAATTCGTGCATTCGACGTTCGAAAGCATGCCCGTGCCGGTGACCTTGTTGTCGCATTTCACGATCGTGCCCGTCGTACCGGGGCCGACGTTGATGCCGAGGTTCGGGTTGGTGATGCCATTGGCCGTGTTCTTCTCGAAGACGTTGTCGTTGCCCCAGCCCATCGTCGCCTGGCGCACGACGAAGCCGTCCTTCGGGGTCTTGTCGCCGGTGTTTTCCGCGAAGAGGTACTTGTTGCCCGTGACGGCCACCCACGCGTCCTCCGAGCCGTCGGCCGTGAGGCCCTCGCCATTGAAGGTATTTCCACGGACCTCGCCGCCCTGCGTGCCTTCCTTCAGGTCGACGTGCTCGGTTTTGATGCCGGGGCCGAACTTGTTCGAGAGGATCTTCGTGCCGTCGCAGGCATCCGGCATGTCCGGAGACGGCCAGGCGCTGTCGTCGCTGCCCACGTAAATGCCCTCGGCCGAATCCGGCACGGCGAGGCCCGTGTTCGTGATCTCGGAGTACTCGATCGTGTTGCGGCTGGCCCCATTGCGAAGCTGAATGGCCATTTCGCCGACGTCGTGCACGAAGAGGTTCGAGAGGATGTTGTCGCTCGATCCGTCGACGTAAATGCCCTTGCGGCCGCCCGTGATCGTGATGCCCGAGACGACCCAGTAATTCACCTGGAGCAAGCGCAGGCCGGTGTTCGCGGGCATGGCGCTCGTGTCGAGGATCGCGTCGCGCGGGCCGCATACGATGATGGGTTTGTCCGCGGTGCCGCTCACCATCTCCAGGTCGAACGTATCGGCATAGGTGCCCGCCGCGAGGCGGATGAGCTGGCCGGGCGCGGCCTTGGAGAGCGCGTCCGTCAAAGCCGCCGCGTCGGCGACGTTGACCTCGGTGTCATGCGGCCAGTCACAAGGATCGGCCGGCGGGCCGCCGCCCGCGCCGCCCGCGCCACCCGCGCCGCCCGTGCCGCCGGTGCCGCCCGCGCCGCCCGAACCCCCGGCGGCACCCGCGCCGCCTGGCCCACTCGAGCCGTCTCCACACGCGGAAACGACGGGGAGCGCGATCAAGACGGCCGCCAAGGAGAGGACACCCGAGCCCGAAAGGAACGAACGGAACGGCGAGGAAGTGCGCAAGTTTTTAACAATCATGAAGGTTCTCCAGCGAAGAGCTTACCTGGAGGCGTGGCAGGCGGGAACCACTTTGCATCGAGCAGAAGCGTGCTCGTCGCAGGCCGCGCGCGGCGATTGCCGGCCGTGAGGCATTGGATGGTTTGCCGTTTGGCAAGCGCGCCGGGGAAGGACGCGCATTCGGAGACGCGGGACACAAGGCTGATCCTGGCATATTCCTGCACCATGGACGGATGCTTCGTGTGCATGATCCAATGAATGCTCGCTTGACCCGGACCCCGGACCCGTGCGTATTTTTCGATACATGCATGAGCCGCCGCCCCCGAAAGTGCTCGTCGTGGACGACAACGAGCCGAACCGCGTCCTGGCCGAGGAGACGCTGCGCCTCGAGGGCTACGATGTCGTGATCGCGACGACGGGGGAGCAGGCGCTCGAAGTGTTCGTCCGCGAAGCGCCCGATCTCGTGCTGCTCGACATACGTATGCCCGGGCTCGACGGGTTCGCGACGTGCGCGCGGCTGCGCGCCCTGCCGCGCGGGACGGAGACGCCCGTCGTGTTTTTGACGGCCCTCCGAGACCTCGAGACGTTCGACCGCGCGAGCCGCGCCGGCGCCGACGATTTTCTCACGAAGCCGGTGCGCCCCGCGGAGCTGCTCTCGCGCGTGCAGACGCTGCTCCGCATCCGGCGGCTCAGCGTGGAGCTGCACGATCACTTCCGCGTGATCCGAAAGCAACGCGACGACCTCGTGCGGCTGCAGCTCCAGAAGGAGCAGCTCGTGTCGTTCGTCGTGCACGACCTCAAGAACCCCGTGAGCTCGATCGAGCTGCACGCGCAGCTTCTCACGCGCGACGCGTCGCTGTCCGAGGACGCGAAGGAGAGCGCGGTGTGGATCATGCGCGAGGTGCAGATGATGAAGCGGCTCGTGCTGAACCTGCTCGATATCGGCAAGGCCGACGACGGCAAGCTCGCTCTGCGCCGGAGCTCCGTCGACGTCGGTGCGATGGCCGTCGCGGTGGCGAACGCGGCCGGCGTGCGAGCCGCCGAGCGCGACCAGCGGATCCTCGTGCAGGTGGCGAGTGGGCTGCCCGCGATCGAGGCCGATGCCGATCTCGTGCGCCGCGTCTTCGAGAACCTGATCGACAACGCGCTCCGCTACGCGCCGCGCGGCGCGCCGGTCTCGATCGACGTGTCAGCCGGCGAGGGGCCGTTCGTGGTCGTGCGTGTGGCCGATACGGGGCCAGGGATTCCGGAGTCGATGCGCGAGCGGATCTTCGATCGGTACGTGCAGCTCGACGCGCATACGGCGAGCGATTCGCGCCTGGGTCGTGGGCTCGGGCTCGCGTTCTGTCGGCTCGCGGTGGAGGCGCACGGCGGGTCGATCTGGATCGATCCTTCCGCGCAAGGCACGGTCTTCTGCTTCCAGTTGCCTCATGGACGTTGACGCGCTGCTCGCCCGCGTGCTCCGGCAGAGCGCGGTACTGCTCGTCGCGGACGCGCGCGGCGTGGTGCTCTACGCGAGCGAACGTTCGTCCGAGGTGATGAGCAACGCGCTCGTCGGAGAGTCGCTCGAAGCGCTGTTCGCCGGGGAAGGCGGCATGATGGACGAGCTCTGGCCGACGCTGCGCGCCGGCGGGACGTGGACCGGGGCCATCGCGCGCAAGGATCCGAGCGGAGGCCTTTCGTGGCTTCGTGGCGCGGTGTTCCCCGTGCGTGACGAGGCCGGCGAGCTCCGGTTCGTCGCGACCGCGACGCCGGTCTCGCGGGCGGCGCATCTGGAGGGCGATCTGCGCGACGCCGCGAGTTTTTACGAGCAGGCGCCGTATGCGCTGCAGTCGCTCGACGAGGGCGGGCGCATCCTGAGGGTGAACACGACGTGGCTCACGTGGATGGGGTACACGCGGGACGAGGTCGAGGGCGTGCTCTCGTTCAAGGACGTGATCACGAGCGAGTCGTACGCGCTGTTCCTCGAGGCGTTTCCGGTGTTCAAGGAGCGCGGCTCGGCGCGGGACATCGAGTTCACGTTCCGGCGCAAGGACGGCTCGACGTTCCCGGGGCTGCTGAGCTCGACGGCGATCAAGGACGCCTCGGGGCGCTTCGTGCGCAGCCGCGCGGTCATCCTCGACCTCTCGGCGAGGAAACGCGCCGAGTCCGAGCTCGCCGAGGCGAAGCGCATCGCCGACGCGGCGAACAAGGCGAAGAGCGAGTTCTTGTCGTCGATGAGCCACGAGCTGCGCACGCCGCTCAACGCGATCCTGGGCTTCGCGCAGCTCCTCGGGCGCGACAAGAGCCCACAGCTCACGGCGCGGCAGCTCGGGTACCTGAAGCACGTGCTGCGCGGCGGCGAGCATCTCTTGCGGCTGATCGACGAGGTGCTCGATCTCGCGCGGATCGAATCCGGTCACGTGCCGATCTCGGTCGAGCCCGTGGACGTCGAGGCGGTGCTGCGCGAGGTGTCCGTGACGCTCGACCCGATGGCGCAGAGCCGCGGCGTGACGCTCGCGCTCATGCCGCTGCCGCCCGATCTGCCGCAGATCTGCGTGGATCGGACGAGGTTTTCCCAGATCCTCCTGAACCTCGGATCGAACGCGATCAAGTACAACCGCGCGGGCGGACAGGTGTCGTTCGTCGCGAGCGTGACGGCGTCCGGCGAGGTGCGCGTGACGGTGTCGGACACGGGCATCGGGATCCCCGCGGAGCGGCAGGCCGAGCTGTTTCAGCCGTTCCATCGGCTCGGGCAGGAGACAGGTTCGATCGAGGGGACGGGGATCGGGCTCGCGATCGTGAAGCGGCTCGTCGAGCTGATGGGCGGTCGGGTCGGGGTGCACAGCACGATGGACAAAGGTTCGGAGTTCTGGGTGGAGTTTCCCGCGGCCGCGATCACGCCCGAGGAGCGCGTGTCGTCCGTGCCGCGCACGCCCGCGCACCGTGAGCTCGCATCGTCCGAGGGGCGCAGATACAAGGCGCTCTACATCGAGGACAACCCCGCGAACCTCGCGCTGATGCAGGAGCTGCTCGCGACGCTGGAGTCGTTCGAGCTCCTGACGGCGCCGACGGCGGAGATCGGGATCGAGCTCGCCCGCGCGCATCGGCCCGACATCGTGGTGCTCGACATCAACCTGCCCGGGATGAACGGGTTCGAGGCGATCGAGCACCTGAAGAGCTCGCCCGAGACACGCGCGATCCCGGTGGTCGCGCTGAGCGCGTCGGCGATGGAGCGAGATCTCAGGCGCGCCGAGCAGGCGGGTTTTTCCCGGTACCTGACGAAGCCGGTGAAGATCGAGGAGCTCGAAGGGGCGCTGTCGGAACTCGTGGCGAGGCCGCGGGCGTGATCGGGAGGATCCACGGCAAAAGGAGGGGATGGCCCGAGGAGGGCCCCGGCTGGTAGGCTGCGGACGCACGCATGAACATTCGCGCCTCCAGGATCGTTTTGGTCGTCGCTGCTTGCCTGCTCCCCGCCTGTGGCGGCGAGAGCGCATCGTCCCCGCCGCCGGAGATGCCGCCATCGAGCGGCGCCGCGGAGCGCGAGGAAGCGCCGCCCCCGCCGCCCGAGGCCGATCACGGGCCGGAGCCCGGGGAGGGTCCTGCGGCGAGCGAGGACACGAAGAGCCCCAAGCCGTCCGCGACGAGCGAGGACAAACCCGCGACGGCGGCGTCGGACGTGCCGGGCGCGAATCTGTCGATCGGGCAGCTCGAGGCGGACGGGCTCATGGCGAAGGACATTCAGTGCAAGACCGAGGGCGGCGGAATGGCGCTGCTCGGGGCGGTGCTGGTGACGGCGTGGATGTCGCCGCAAAAAAAGGCGCTCGACGCATGCGCGCCGGCCGGGACGGAGACGCGCGTGGTGTGGAAGGCGCGCGGCGGGAAGGTGACCGATGTGCAGGCGGCAGGGAGCCCCAAGGTGAAGGCGTGCGTCGAGCGAGCGCTCTCCGGGGGAAAACCCGTGCTCGAAGGGCATTGCGCCGCGACGGTCGTGCACGGAAAGTGAAGGGGAGGACGAAACGATGACCCGCCGCGCATTTTCCGTTGCCGTGTATCCGCGATATGAAGGGCGCATTCTCTTGATTCGTCATCGGCGGCTCGGCATCTGGCTGCCGCCGGGCGGGGAGATGCTGCCGGACGAGTCGCCGCTCGAAGCGGCCGCGCGCGAGCTGCGGGAAGAGACGGGGCTCGTCGGTCGGTTCCCCGTGGTGAGCGATATCGACGGGACGCCGCCCGGGTTCATCGGGTACGAGGAGCACCCGGCCGGGAGCAAGGGGATTCACCTCAATTTCGTGTTCGTCGCCGATGTGGACACCGACGTCGTGCAGCCGAACGACGAATTCGAGGAGTGGCGCTGGGTGACGCATTTCAACGACGTCGGCGGGCCGCCGAACGTGGCCCAGCTCGGGCGGATCGCGCTCGCGGCGCGGGCGCGCGGGTGAAAGGCGCGCGGGGCGGCGATTGCGCGCCCCGCGCGTCGGTTCGGTGGAAAGGGGGGAGCGTCAGTACACGGACTGGATCCAGTCCTTCATGGCGCTCGGGCTGCAGCCGTGCTTCTTGTGGCCGGCGCCGAGGCTGAGCTCCTGGATGATCTGCGTGCAGGAGCAGCCAGCGGTGTCCTTCATGGTGAAGGAGAGCTTGGGGCTCTTCGACTCGCCGACCGTGAACGACGCGCCGCCTTCCCAGATGGAGTGATTCGGGTTCAGGCCCTCGGTGGCATCGTCGTACGTCGAGTACTTGCACTCGTCGACGTTGTCGCAGACGCCGTCGTAATCGCTGTCGCCCGTGCAATCGTACTCGCAGGCGTTCCCCATGCCGTCGTAGTCTGCGTCCTTCTGGGCGGGGTTCGCCACGTAGACGCAGTTGTCGCAGACGTCGCCGACCTTGTCGTAATCAGCGTCTTCCTGGTAGGAGTTCGGCTTGTCCTTGCAGTTGTCGCAGACGTCGCCGACCTTGTCGTAATCAGCGTCTTCCTGGTAGGAGTTCGGCTTGTCCTTGCAGTTGTCGCAGACGTCGCCGACCTTGTCGTAATCAGCGTCTTCCTGGTAGGGGTTCGGCTTGTCCTTGCAGTTGTCGCAGACGTCGCCGACCTTGTCGTAATCAGCGTCTTCCTGGTAGGGGTTCGGCTTGTCCTTGCAGTTGTCGCAGACGTCGCCGACCTTGTCGTAATCGGCGTCTTCCTGGTAAGGGTTCGGCTTGTCCTTGCAGTTGTCGCAGACGTCGCCGACCTTGTCGTAATCAGCGTCTTCCTGGTAGGGGTTCGGCTTGTCCTTGCAGTTGTCGCAGACGTCGCCGACCTTGTCGTAATCGGCGTCTTCCTGGTAAGGGTTCGCCTTGGAAGGGCAGTTGTCGTAAGCATCGCACACGTAATCGTAGTCGGCGTCCACGCAATCCAGACGACTCTCGGCCGTCCCGAGCTCCTGCTCCTCGTCCTCGGGGGTCGCGGCTTCCATGCAGCCCACTGCGATGAGCGTCGTCAAGACGGCGGTCAAGGAGTAGAAGGCATTCTTTCGTTTCATGCGAAACACACCCCTCTTTGTGCGAAATCGACATGCAAGTGCGCTGTTTGCCCCGACGCACGGGACAGACGCGCAGCGCAGGTCCGGTGACGGCAAAACCCCTCCGTGTGCGGCATTCGTTGCCCACACGAGGGCCGGGCATTGTGAAGGACCCGACCCGCGTCGAATTCGTGCGGACACTATTCACCACGACGGGGTGACCATCAAGGTGAATTCGAGAGGTGAAGGCGAGGGAGGGGAAGCCCTTCTCGATGGAGGGATTTCCTGGAGGGGGACGCTGGACGATTCCCATTGATTCGTCGAATCGCGGGACGATGAGGGCGACCGCTCGCCGTGGCGGCAGTTTGTCGGCGGAGGCGGTGGCCGCGTTATCGGCCAATCACTTGTTCACGAGATTGATCCAGTGCTGCATGACGCCGGGGGGGCAGCCGAATTTGTCGAGGCCTTTGCCGTTGATGCCGAGCTCATCGCGGATCTGCTTGCAGGTACACCCAGCGGTGTCCTCCAAGGTGAACGAGAACTTGGAGTCGTCGCCGTTCCCCAGTTTGCCGACGTCGAATGCCGTACCGCTCTTCCCCGTGAAGATGGCGTGATTCGGCTTGAGGCCGCCGGGCGCCGTGTCGAGCTCCTTGTCCGTGTTGTCACATCTGTCGTCGTCGTTGCAGATCGTGTCGTGGTCTTCGTCCTTGCAGGGACCGCTGCCGCCGCCGCCGACAACGTCGCACGCGTCCCCCTTGCCGTCGCCGTCCGAATCCGTTTGACCGGGGTTCGGGTCGTTCGGACAGTTGTCGCAGACGTCGCCTCTGCCGTCGCCATCCTTGTCCCCCTGCCCGGGGTTCGGGTCGTTGGGACAGTTGTCGACGTTATTGCATACGCCGTCTTTATCCGAGTCTGCGCAGGAGACGATTTCACACGCGTTCCCGACGCCATCGTTGTCGTCGTCCGCCTGGCCGGAGTTCGCCGTGTTCCGACAGTTGTCGCAGGCGTTGCCGACGCCGTCGTTGTCGGCGTCCGCCTGATCCTCATTGTAGTCGTTCCGGCAGTTGTCATCGGAGTTGCAGACGCCGTCATTGTCGTTGTCCGCGCAACCTGCGATGAGCTGCTCCTCCGCGGTCTCGACGATTTCGTCCTCGCGACGCGAAGAATCCATGCAGCCTACGGCGACGAGCGTGGCGAAGAAAGCAGTCACGTAGTGGAAGCCATTGGTTCGTTTCATGTTGAGACACACCCCTCTTGTTCGTACAGGAACGCTCATGGCCGAGCCCGGCGCCTCGCTTCGGATGAAGGCGTCCGCTCGACCCTCGACATCGCCATTGCGCTGTTCCCCCCGATGCTCATGGGCGGAACGCACGACGCGTGGGGACGGTGGCGGCAGAACCCCCTCCATGCGCGGCTTTCCCCACCCGCACGGAGACCGGAACAATCAGGAGCACCGCTCCCGCGCCGAATTCGTGCCGCACTATTCACCACGGATCGGCGGTCATCAAGGAGAAATCGGGAGGTCGAGGCGAGGAGGGAACACGCCGCTGGATTGACGGATCACCCGAACCAGAGCGCAAAGTCGCGACGAACCCGCTCCGTCGGCGAAAAGCCGCGGTCGTCGGGAACGCCGGAGTTTTTCCCGGTGCTTTGGTGATTGTCTGGAGGATCGGGAAGGGGGCCCGCGATATGGAGCGAGGGGTGGTCACTGGAGTGACCAGGCGAGCGCGCGGGGCATTGCAGCGATTACTTGTTCACTTGGGAAATCCAGAATTCCATCGTGGTGATGCTGCAGCCGTGGTTGATCATCCCCTGGCCGAGGCCGAGCGCTTGAATGATCTGCTCGCAGGAACAGCCGCGCGTGTCCTCGAGCGTGTAAATGCGCGGCGCCGGCTGGCCCTTCATGCCGCCCGTGTCGAAGATGGGGTCACCGTCGACGAGAGCATAGCGGTTGTACCAGAGCGAGATGGCCGGCACGGACACCTCCGGGATGACCGTGAACTTGCAGAAGTCGTCCTGGTCGCAGATGTAGTCCCGGTCCTTGTCGACGCATTCGCACGTGGGGCTCGGGTTCTCCGGGCAAGCGTCCTCGAGGTCGCAGATGCCGTCGTCGTCGATGTCCGAGCAAGGAGGCGGGGGCGGCGGTGGAGGCGGCGGAGGCGGCGGCGGAGGCGGAGGCGGCGGCGGAGGCGGCGGAGGCGGCGGCGGAGGCGGCGGCGGAGGCGGCGGCGGAGGCGCGTCGCAGGCGTCGCCGAGCCCGTCGCCATCGCTGTCGAGTTGATCGGGGTTGAAGACGCCCGGGCAGTTGTCCTGGTAGTCGCAGAGGGAATCGACGTCCGCGTCGGCGCAGGCGTCACAGGCGTCGCCGAGGCCGTCGTGGTCCACGTCTTCCTGGCCCAGATTCGCGTGGTGGGGGCAGTTGTCGTCCGGGTCGCAAATCGTGTCCTTGTCGGCGTCGGCGCATTCGCAGACGTCACCAATGCCGTCGCCGTCGGTGTCCTTCTGGTCGGGATTGCCCCACGCCGGGCAGTTGTCGTCCTCGTTGCAGATCTTATCGCCGTCAATGTCGGGACACGCCGCGTCGCAGACGTCACCAATGCCGTCGCCGTCGGTGTCCTTCTGGTCGGGGTTTTTCCAGGCGGGGCAGTTGTCGACGGCGTTGCAGATGAAATCGCCATCGATGTCCGGACAATCGCAGACGTCGCCGACGCCGTTGCCGTCGCTGTCCTTCTGATCCGGGTTCTCGTGATCGGGACAGTTGTCGACGCCGTCGCAGATTCCATCGAAATCGCGATCGGGGCAAGTCACGGGCGGCGCGACGAGGTTGTCCCGGGAAGTCTCCACGTCCTCGCCGTGGCCGAAATCCATGCAGCCGGCGAGGATCATCACCGAGACGAGGCCCGTCGCATACTTGAAGCCATTCCTTGGATTCATGGAAAGTATCCCTCGCTTCCGTGGGGCGATTGCCATGGGCGGGACGGAGTCGCGCCGTATGCGACGGCGCGCTCCGATGCACGAGCGGTAAGCGACGCGGAAGCTCGCGCGGCCCTTCGCGATCGATGGAGAGGCTCGGCCACGCGCGCGCCGATGCGGGAGCACACGCGTGTCCGCGACGCACCGGGCCACCTGCCCCCGCGTCAATTCATACCGATACTATCTAGCCGGGGAAGTTTGGCTTTCAAGCCGATTCCGCGATGAGCAAGGCCGCGTCATTGCGGCGAATATCCAGGCGACGAGGAGACCTGGAGACCTGGCGGCGGCGCGAAAGGAGGGGAGGGGAGCGTGATTCTACGCCCAGGACGTGTCTTCAGGAATGCGGCGTCGAGGAGGAGGCGGAGTCGGCCGTGCGCAAGGAAGGCACAGGCCCGTCGGGCGCGGCGGCGAGCAGGAGTTTCGGCTCGACGCCCGTATGCGTGGTGATGAGCCGCGCGCCGCGCTTCCACGTGAAATATTGCCAGATCCAGTTGAACATGACGAGGAAGCGGTTCTTGAAGCCGATCAGGAAGAAGACGTGGACGGCCATCCACGCGAGCCAGGCGAGGAAGCCCGCGAGCTCGAGTTTTCCCATCATCGCAATGGCGCGCTTGCGGCCGACCGTGGCCATCGTGCCCTTGTCGAGGTAGGCAAAAGGCTCGCGCGGTTTTCCCCGGAGCTCGGCGCGAATCGCGCGCGCGACGTATTTGCCCTGCTGAATGGCCGCAGGGCAGAGGCCGGGGACGTCGACGCCGTTCTTGTCGCGACAAGCGGCCATGTCGCCAATCGCGAAGACCTCGGGGTGGCCAGGGACAGCGCAATCCGCGCCGACCTTGACCCGGCCGCCGCGATCGAGCTCGATGCCGAGCGCGCGCGAGAGCTTGGTGCCGCGGACCCCCGCAGCCCAGACGACGGTGGCCGCGTCGATGCGCTCGCCATCCCCGAACGCAATGCCATTGTCATCGATGCGCGCGACGGGTCTCCCTTTTTCGACGGCGACGCCGAGGGAGGCGAGCTGGGCCTCGGCGCGTTTTCCGAGGTCCTCGGGGAACGCGGCGAGAATGCGCGGGCCAGCCTCGACGAGGACGACACGGGTCGACGACGGGTCGATGGCGCGAAAATCCTTGGAGAGGACGTGCGTCGCGAGCTCGGAGAAGGCGCCGGCCATTTCAACGCCGGTGGGGCCGCCGCCAATGACGACGAAGGTGAGTAGACGTTTGCGCGCCTCGGGGTCGGTCGTGCGTTCGGCGCCCTCGAAGGCGAGGAGCATGCGCTCGCGAATGCGCAGCGCCTCGTCGAGGGTTTTCAAGCCGAGCGCGTGCGTGCCCCACTCGTCGTGGCCAAAGAAGTTGTGCGTCGCGCCGACGGCGAGGACGAGGTAATCGTAGCGGAGCTCGCCCTTGTCGAGCAAAAGCCGCTTGCCCGGGAGGTCTATGCCGGTCGCCTCGGCGAGCAGGACGCGCACGTTCCGCTGGCGAGAGAAGACCGAGCGGATGGGGACGGCGATGTCGGCCGGCGAGAGGCCCGCGGTCGCGACCTGGTAGAGCAAGGGCTGGAAGAGGTGGTGGTTCGTGCGGTCGACGAGCGTGACGCGGACGGGCGCGCCCGCGAGCGACATGGCGGCGTTGAGCCCGCCGAATCCTCCCCCGACGATCACCACATGAGGCATGTCCTTGCGATCGGCCATGCGGCACCTCCCAGGCGGCCCGGGTTCGAGTAGACCCCGGGCACGCCGCGAAACGGAAGTCTTTTCGACGGCTCCGTAGGGAAGGGGACACGTGAAGGCGAGAGGGTACGCGTCGCGCGCGGAGGTGATGGGCGTCGTCCCGATTCATGACTTACCATTTCCCTCTTGGGGGGCGGCGCGCCCGCTCGCGAGCGCCCGATCGTGCATGATCAAGAAAACACGAAACGAACGTCGCGTGTCGGGGGGCACGGCGAGGGCGCGGCCTTCGCGTCGCCGCGCGGCCTCGTCCGAAGAGCCTTCGGGGTGGACGTTCCTGACGAACCACGCGCACGTGCTGTTCTGTCTGGCCGAGGATCCCGAGGTGCGGCTGCGCGACGTGGCCGAACGGGTGGGGATCACGGAGCGCGCGGTGCAGCGGATCGTGACGGACCTGGAAGGAGAGGGGTTCGTGACGCGATCGCGGGTGGGGCGGCGGAATTTGTACGAGGTGCATCCCGACAAGCCGCTGCGGCACCCGATCGAGGCGCACCGCGACGTCAAGTCGCTCCTCACGTTGATCCTCCGCGGCCGGGCGCCGAGGGCCGCGCGCTGACCGGGAAACCCCATCCAGGACAAAAAGCACCGGAAACGCAGGGCCCTGCCCGTTTGGGGTTGGCTCGGGACGAGGAGCCGTGCTACCTCGGTGGCGCTTTGGGCGCGCGTCCAAGGCCGTCCGACCAAACGGTCGCGGCCGATGGGCACGTCGTCTGGAGGCTGGAGAGATGGCCGAGTGGCTTAAGGCACACGCTTGCTAAGCGTGCGATCGGGAAACTGATCCGAGGGTTCGAATCCCTCTCTCTCCGCCAGCCACGAACGAACAGGAACGAAGAGCGCGTCAGGGCGCGCGCCGTCCCTGGATCAGGTACACGAGCTCCGCCAGCGCGTGGACGTCGAGGCACAAGCGCACGGCGTCGCCACGCACGATCGCGCCGTTGTACGGGCCCGCGAGCGCCACGAGCGGCGGCGCCGGATGCAGCGAGGCGTCCTCGATCTCGCCGACGGACGTGACCGAGATGAAGAAGGAAGGTTCGTCCTCGCGGCCCGGATCAAGCTCGAGGAGGTAGGAAGGTCCATCGTCGGGGCCGAGCGCTTCGCCGGTCTCGAGGGCGCCGAGGCCACGCACGCACGCCGCGAGGGGGAAGGCGAGCGTGTTCGGGAGGTCGACGCCGAAGGAGATGCGGCGGACGAGGCGCGCAGGGATCGCATAAACGGCCTCGCCCGCGCGGACCCAGAGGACACGCACGAGGCCTCGTTCGAGCGGGACGTCGAGGGTAGCCGTGAGGCCCTCGGAAGGGCGGCTCGCGAGGCGCACGGTGCCGCCAAGGCGCCGCACGGACTCACGCACGAGGCCAAGGCCAAGGCCACGGCCCGCGAGGAGGTCGACGTTCTCGCGCAAGGTGAAGCCCGGGACGAAGAGGAGGCCGAGGAGCGCTTTGTGATCGGCCGAGACAGCACGCGCTGACGCGATGGCGCCACGCGTGACGGCGCGCGAGCGGACACGCTCGATGTCGACGCCAGAGCCGTCGTCACGCACGACGATGCGGAGCGAGGCGCCGCGTTGCTCGGCGGAGATTTCGACGCGGCCGGCGAGAGGTTTGCCGAGGTGCGCGCGCGTGGTCTCGGGCTCGATGCCGTGGACGATGGAGTTCTGGACGAGCTGCAGGAGCGGGTCGAAGAGGCCCTCGGCGACGCGGCGATCGACGAGGGTCTCGCCGCCACGCGCGAGGACGCGGACGTCACGACCGAGCCTGCGCGCCTGCGCGATCGCCGCGGAGACGACACGATCGAAGAGGGTGGCGACGGGCGTGGTGCGCATGAGCGCGATGTCGGCGTGCGCGGACGCCGCCTCGAAGCGCGAGCGCTCGGCGATGCCGAGGAGCGTGGCGGCCTCGGCGTCGAGGGCGTCGGAGAGGGCCGCGACGGCGGCGGTGGCCTTGCGGAGGCGTCTTTCGCGGCGAGGGAAGGCGTCGTGCGGGCCGCGGGTCTCCGCGAGCGAGCTGCGGACACGACGGGCGCGGGTGGCGAGGACGCCGAGCTCGCGGCCGGCCGCAGCGATGGCGGATTCGGCGCGTTCGAGGGAGCGGACACGATCGAGGAGGCGATCGAGAGCCGCGGTGGAGACGCGGAGGGTTTCGCCGGAGAGGCGCGCAGCGTGAGGATCGAGCGAGGGCTCAGGGGCGCTGTGCGGGGCCGGCTCGGGAGAGCTGTAGGAGGGCGGAGGTTGCGTGCTCGAACGAGCGCCGTACGCGAGGCGGCGGAGGACCTCGACAGCGCGATCGGGCGCGGCGACGAGCTCGCCGAGCAGGCCCCGCCAGCGCGCGATTTCGGCGATGGCACGGCGCGCCTCGACGTCGCTGCGGTTCGCGTCGCGCGCGCGATCTTCGAGGCCGTGGCAGAACCACGCGGTGGCGTCGTCACCGGCCGCGAGCGCGGCCGCCTTCATGGCGTGCACCTCGCGGAAGATGCCGGCGATGATGCGGGGCTCGGGGAGCTCGCCGGAGAGGAGCTCGTCGACGCGCGCGAGGCGATCGGTCATCTCCGCCGCGTAACGCGCGCGTTTTTCGGGCGGCGCAGGGCGGCCGCGGAGATCCCACGGCGGCTCGGGCCAGGCGGGCGCGGGGATGGCGCGGCCCGCGGCGAGAGCTTCGCCCGCGATGGAGAGGACGGCGCGCGCATCGACGAGGGCCGTCGTGTCGCCGTCGACGAGGCGCCGCTCGATCCGCGCGAGCGATTCGAAGAGCGCACGCTCGCCGGCGACGCCGGCCGAGCCTTTCAGCGCGTGAATCGCGCGGCGCGGGGCGTCATCGAGCGCGTCGCCTTCGAGCAGAGGGGCGTGGCGCTGGATCTCTTCGAAGAGAAGACGGGTGAGCTCGCGATCCGCCGTCACGGCGAGGCCCCACCGTCGTCGCCCTGCGGCGATCCGGGCGAGGCTTCCCCTGTGCGACCTTCGTCCCCGAGCTCGCCGAGCAGGCACGAGAGAGGCGCGAGCACGGGGCGAAGCGCGCCGAGCAGGAGCGGGCGCGCAGGGGTCGTGGCGCGGAGCGTGGAGAGCGCAGAGAGCAGGCCGCGCGCATGTTCGGCCGCGAGCGTGACGGCCCGCGCGACCTCGGGATCGATGCCGGTGGCGCGCCGCAGGTGACGCTCGACGTCGGCGAGCGCGAGACCCGCGCGTCCGGCCGCGTCGCCGAGCGCGCGCGCGGATCCGCCGGTCTCGTCGGCGGCCACGAGGACGTTCGCGAGCTCGCCGCGGATGAGGCTCGTCTCGGCGGCCATCTCCTCGACGACCGCGACGAGGTCGCGCGTGGCGTCGGCGCCGCGCACGGCGTGCGTACGGATCTCCTCGGAGAGCAGGAGCAGCGCCTTGCCTTGGGGCTCGGGGGTGCGCGCGCCTTCGAGGCCCGCGTTGAGCGCGACCACGCTGAGGCGCTCGAAGAGGTCGGCGACGCGCGTGGCCGCGAGCGTGAGGCCTTCGGCGTGTGCGGCCATCGCGCCGGCGCGCTCGGAGACGCCCTCGATCGAGGCGCGTTGCCGCGTGACGGCTTCCATCAGGCGCGGCGTACCCTCGGCGGCCTCGGTCACTGCGCGTTGCGCCTCGCCGTGCGCCGACCAGAGCGCCGTGTCGATGTCCGCCGATGCCTCGGGCGCGCTCGCGGGCTCGGCTGCGCGCCGGAGCACGTCGATCCACCTGCGCCTGCGCGGCGCGCTCACGACGCGGCCTCCGGCGAGCGGAGCACCGCGGTGCGCGCCGTCCAGATCGCCTCCTCGGCCTCGCGACGGAGGGCCGCGACGTCGAGGATCGCGGCGTCCGTCTCGCCTGCACGCACGAACCCGGTGCGTGCTTCTTCGTAGAGCCCCGACGACTCGATGGCGCGTCCCACGATCGCGACGGGCTCGCCGCCGAGGTCGCAGAGGACGGCCGTGGTGCGTTCGTTCTGCGCCGACGGCGAGAGCCCTTCTTCGTCGATGCAGAGGACCGTGACGACCTCGCCGTTCGCGAGCGCGACGCCCGCGGCGGGCTTGCGTAGGCCCTCGACGGGCGTGATCGAGGGGAGCACGAAGACGCCGCGCACGACCTCCGCCGGCACGAGCACGAAGCGCCCATCCTTCGCGACCGAGACCCTCACGAGCACGCCTCCGCGTCGCACACGTCTCTCTCCCCTGCCGCGCGTCTACCTCGTGCGAAGGACGCGCGACTGCAAGAACTGGTAGATGATCTTCACCGCGTCGAACGAGCCGACGGTGCTCTCCTTGACGACCTCGCTCACGGTGCGCTGCCCGTTCACCGCGTCGAGCACGAGCCGCTCGGGCCGCGCGAGCTGGCCGGGCGAGAGTCCTTCGAGGGCAAACTGATCGATCACGAGCACTTGATCGAAGTGGATCGTGCCCTCCATGAGCCGCCACTCGTCGACGCGGCGGAAGCCTTCGAGCACGAGCGCGCTCACGCCGAGGGTGAGCTTCGCCATGTCGGCCTCGGGGCGGAACGGCTCCTTCGTGAAGGAGAAGCGCCCGTACGGCCAGCGGAGCATGTCGTAGATGAGCTCGCTCGATTGCTTCGTCAGGATGTCGACGAGCTCCTCGCGCGTGACGATGCCGCGGGCCACGACCTCCTCGCCGAGCAGCTTGTTCGAGCCGCGCAGATCGGCGAGCAGCGCGTCGAGCTGGTCACGCGTGAGCGCGCCTTTCTCGAGGAAGTACCGGCCGAGGCGGTACTCTTCGGTCGCGCCGCGCGACTGCACGAAGTCGATCTGCCCCTGCCGCATGGAGATCGTGATCGAGGTGCGGTTGTTCGTGACGTGCAGGACGCCCGTTTGGCGCTGCATGCCGAGCACCTGGAGGATCTCGGCGAGCGCCACGACCGAGAGGTCGCCGCTCATCGCCTCGCGGACGCCGTCGCCCGGGTCGAGGTCCTTCACCGTGAGCGATAGGGTGGCGAGGATGTCGGGCGTCATGGCGCGCGCGACGGCGGCCATGACCGCGGCCTCGCTCGCGCGGTCCTGCGGCGAGATGGCGAGGATCGCGGGGACGACGGCGTTCGCGACCTGCTGGGCGAACTCGACGCTGGCGCGCTGCCGCGCGTGCCGGATGTGCATGCTCGGGCGCATGCTCTCGGCCGGCAGAGGCTCCTCCTCGGGCATCTTCTGGCCCTCGGGGACGGGGCGCGGCGAGCGGCCCTCGGCGGTCTTGGCGAGCGCGCCCTCGACCACGGTGACGAGCGCACGCGCGTCGAACGGCTTCGTGATCGCGTCGACCGCGCCCGTTTGTTGGACGAAGGTGCCGCGGATCTTGTCGCCCTTCGCGCTCATCAGCACGACGGGCAAGGTGCGGTGCGTCGCGTCCGAACGAAGCTCGCGGCAGAACTGGTAGCCGTTCATCCGCGGCATCACGAAGTCGAGCAGGACGAGGTCGAACTTCGGGCCTTTGCGGATGAGCTCGAGCCCCGCCACGCCGTCGCGGGCGGTGGTGGGCTCGTAGCCGTTGCGGGCCAGGATGGCGCTGACGACCTTCAGGATGGTCGGGCTGTCGTCGATGATTAGGACACGCGCCGCGCTTGCCATGTGGGCGGCGCAAGCCTAACTCGGGCTGCCGGAGATTCGCGCAGCGAAAAACCGTAAATCGTACCGCTCTGCCCAGCGGTCAGGCGAGGCGGGGCACGCCGGCCCGAAACTTGGCCGTCTCCGGTGGTCCCTGGCACGAGAGACGGCTGTGCCGAAGCCTCGTTCGTTCCCCGCGCCCGCCGAGACACGCCTCGCATGGCACGAGCGCGCCTTGCGTTTCGTCGCCGTGGCGCTGCCGTTCGGACTCGCGCTCACGCGAGCCACGGGCAGCGGGCAGTGGAGAGACGATTTACCAGCGCTGCGCGATCTCGGCCTGCTCGCGGTGGGCGTCGGAGGCGGCGCGTCGACGCCGCTGACGCAAGCGCTCGGCCTCTTGCCGCTCGGGCCACGGACGTTTCGGGCCGCGCTCGGCGGGGCGATCGCGCTCGGGGTCGCGTCGATTTTGCTCTTTGGTCTCGCGCGGCGGCTCTTGCGGACGCTCGGCGCCGGGCCGACGCTTGCCTCGGGGCTCGCGGCGCTCGGGACGCTGACGGCCGCGCTTTCGCCGGTGTGGCAACGCGAGGCGACCGTGGGCGGTGGCGCGATGATCGCGGTCGCGCTCGCGCTGGGGACGCTGCTCGCGGGGACCTCGATGCTCCGGGCGGAAGGCACGGATGCAGTGCGCGGCGCCGCGCTTTTTGGCGCGCTCGCGGGGGCGACGCTCGCAGAGAGCCCGCCGTCTGCGTTCGCGGCGGTCTTCGCGGTGCTCGCGACGCCGATCGCCGAGCGGCTGCCGTTCGGCAAGGCAGCGGGGATCACGCCGTCGCCGATCCCGTCGCGCAAGGTCGTGGCCATCTCGTTCGCGTCGATGGCGGCCGTCGCGCTGCTTTTGCTCGTGCCGCTCGCTGTTCGGCCGCTCGCGCCGCGGGCGTTCGCCGACGTCGGCCGCGCGCTGTCGGCCGCGGATCTCACGGGCTTCGACGTGGCCGGGCCGCGGCTCTCGAGCCTCGCGGCGTGGGCGCGCGAGGTCGGCGTGGCGTCCTTGCTCATCGCGCTCGGCGGCGTGGTCGTCTCGCTGCTCGCGCCCAGCGCGCGTGGGCTCGTCGCGCCGCTTGTCGCGTTCGTCGCGTTCGACACGTTGATCCCTGCGCGCGCGTTCGCTGCGCTTTACGCGGATCCGATGACGCCCGTCCGCGCGCTCGCCGTGGCCGCGCTCGCCGTGTGCTCGGCGCTCGGCGTCTGCTGGGTGACGCACAAGCTGCTCGAGCTGCGCCTGCCGATGGCGAAGAGCGGCGCGGTGCTCGTCGTGGTTTTTCACGTGACGCTCGTCGCGCTCTCCTCGGAGGAGGCGGGATACGTCGCGGATCGTGGCAAGCAGCTCGCGGCCGAGGAGTGGACGGACGGCGCGCTCGGCAGGCTCGAGCCGAGCTCGGCGATCCTCGTCCGCTCGCCGGCGCTCGCGTTCCGTCTCTGGGCGGCGCGGCTCCTCCGCGGCGAGCGGCCCGATGTGCTGATCGTGCCGGAGCGGCTTTTGCATCGCGGGCGCGTGGCGCTCAGCCTTCTCGCGGTGGAGCCGGAGATCGAGCCGCTCCTCCGGGATTACGCGATCTCGGGGCAGCCGAGCGAGTACGCGCTGTCGAAGCTCGCCGACATGCGGCCGCTGCACGCGGAGATCGAGCGGAGCTGGCCGCGGCGGCTCGTTTCGCACCTGACGGTCGACGGATGCTGGCTGGAGTATGCGCCGCAGCCGCTCGGGCCTTCGGATCGCAAGCTCTCGACCACGGCGTCGCTGCAGCCGATCCAGCGCGTGATGGCGGCGATCGCCGCGCCGATCGTGCCGGACACGGCGACGTCGACCGTGGTGGCGGGGACGCTCCGGGATCAGAGCGCGGTGCTCTCGATGCTCGGCGAGCACGACGCGGCGCAGGCGTTCCTCGACGAGGTCGGTCGTCTCGCGCCGGGCGAGGTGGGCCTCACGGGCGCCTCGGTCAAGCACGTGATCCTGGCGAAGGCGATGATGGTCGCCGCGAACGCGCGCGCCCCGCGCCGCCCGGGTCCTTCGGCGTCACGCGTGCCCTGACGGAACGATCGGCTCAGGACGCAGGCAACGTCATCACCTGCTGGCTCGGTCGTTCCGGCTGACGGATCGCCTTCACGCGCCGCTCGAAGCTCCGCCGATCCTCGTCGGAGATCGTCACGCCGCCGAACCGCGCCGCGAGGTAGATCTCGGTGAGCTCCAGGATCTCCTCCGCGAGCGGATGCGACATCGACACGAGCGCCTGCGCATGCCGGAGCGGCGGTACGCTCGGCGAACGGCCCACGCCGCGCGCGCCCATCGCCATGTCGAGCCCCTCGTAAAGCGACGTCGCCAGCACCGCGCTCGCAGAGCGAGGATCCGCCGCGCGTGAGGCCGCGGCCGCGCGTTGCTTCTTGCGCCGCAGCCAGAGCGCCGCGCCGCCGGCCGTCGCGATGACCGCCGCCACGACGAGCAGCCCCGCGCGACCTCGCGGCCCGCCCGTCGTCTTCGATCCGCCGCGACGATACCGCGACGTGAGACTGTTCAAGAGCCCCACCTGCTGGCTCAGATCGTAGCTCACCACGTGCCGATCCCAGCGCTGGCTCGTGGCCTCGATGAGGTCGCGCAGGTAGGCCCACACGCCCACGATCTCGCTCTTCGGCGCTGCGTCGGCGGGCGGGGTCGGGTCGAAGGTGAGCCAGCCGTACTCGTCGATCCACGCCTCGACCCACGAGTGCGCGTCGCCCTGGCGCACGGCGTAGAACCGACCGAAGCGGTTGTAGCTGCCGCCCACGAAGCCCGTCACGTTGCGCGTCGGCACGTCGAGCGTGCGCAGCATGATGGCCATCGCGGTCGAGTAGAACTCGCAGTGCCCGCGCTTCGACTCGAACAGGAAGTGATCGAGCGGCTGCGGATCCTTGCCGGACGGCGAGGCGAGGTCGTACCGATACTCGGTCCTCAAATGATTTTCGATCGAGCGGGCCCGGTCGAGCGGCGTCTTCGCGTCCTTCGTCCAGTCCGCGGCGAGATTGCGGATCCGGTCCGACATGTTCCGCGGCAGCGTGAGGTACTTCCAGCGCTCACCGCTCGGGAGCTTGCGGAACGAGGGCGTCTTCTTGCGCGAGAGGAAGATGTCGTACTTGATGCCGCGGTCGTCGATGGGCTGGTAGCGAAGCTCGCCCTCGGGGCCCTTGAAGGCCATCGCCTGCGGCTCGGGCGCCACCGTCGCGCGTGTCCGCAGCCGGAGGCCCGAGGCGTACGGCGGCAGGAACATCACAGGCGGATCGATCGGCTCGAGGTCGACTCGCATCACCGGATCGAGCGCCGAGTCCGGCCAGTGATCGTCGATCGGGATGATCCCCGCCTCGGTCTCCGTCGCACGTTTCCACGACTCGCTCTGCGTCCACGTGCGACCGTCGTACGCGTCGAGCGCAGCGCCGCGCAGGTGCAGCGGGATCCGCGCGGGCGGCGGATCGGGCAGGTTCGGCATCTCGATGCGCATCACGAGCGTCGGGTCGCTGCGCAGGACGCCCACCTCGCCGAGGTCGACGCGGCCCGAGAACCCGATCACGCGGCCCGAATGCCCGCGGTTCAGGAGCAGGAGCGAGAGCCCGACGCGCGGGAAGAGCACGAAGAGCAGCGCCGTGAACACGAAGATCGGCACCGAGAGCAGGCACGTCACGCCGAGGAACGTGCGACCCACGACGCGGCGCGAGCGCAGGATGCGCGGCACGTCGACGGGCAGCCCCGTGCGGTCACGCGCGCCTTGCCGGTAGTTGCCCTCGACCTCACGCCGGAGGTGGCTCAGCACGAGCGCGCCCGGCGCCACGATGATCACGCCGAGGAAGCAGAGCCCGTAGCCGAGGCCTCCGCCGAGCACCGTGCCCGAGATCAGGTGCAGGAGCGCGAGCACGATCACCTGCTGGTCGTGCGCCGCGCCCTTGCGCGTCGCGAGCCGGATGATCTGCAGCGCCGCGGCGAACTCGATCACCACGTCGAGCACGTTCGCGTTCGCGTCGAAGAGCAGCCGCCCGATCTGCAGCGCGAGCACGCCGATCAGCGTGATCGCGTCGAAGTGCTTGAGCGCCGGGTACTTCTCCCAGACGTCGCGGATCAGGAGCGCGATGACGAGCCCGCCGATGAGCGAGCCGCTCACCCAGGGCCCGAACTGCCCGCTCGCGAGGAGCGCGAGGATGCCGAGCACCGCGAGCGCGTCGGTCATCACCCGGTGAACGAGCCCGAACCTCATGCGTGCCCTCCGCTCGTCCGCCCAGGACCGCCCCGCGAAAGCCCGCGGCGCTCCTGGATCTCCTGCACCCGATCCTCGTCGACGGCGTCGAGCAGCGCGAGGAACCTGAGGATCCGGTCGGATCCGATGTTCCTGTCGCCGCGCGCCTCCTCGCCGAGGTTCGTCGCGACGACCACGCCGTCGCCGCGCTTGATGTGGGCCACGGCGCGCGAGGCCACCTCGCGGATGCGCTTCTCGAACTGCTGCGCGAACGCGTCACCCGAGCCCTTCGGCCGCACCACGTCGATCACGAGCCGCACGTCAGGCCGCGTCTCGCGCGCCCGCTCGCGCAAGACCATCTGGCTCGTGATCGCGCTCTTCCGCCAGTAGATGTCGCGCGGATCGTCGCCCTCGCGCATCGGCCGGAGCGCGTACGTCTCGTCGCTCGTGCCGCGCCCCGCGGTGCCCACGCCGCCGAGCGCGCGGCCTCGATCCTCGGGCGGCAAACGCACCGGATCGACGGCCGGATAAATCACGAGCTCGCCGTCCGCCATGACCTCGCGCGATTTCTCGAACAGCCCGAAGGGGAAACGCGTCGCGATGCGGAAGCCCGTGTGCCGATCGCGGCCCCGGCGCGCGGGCGTGCGCCGGTAGGCGGCCACCTGCGCGCTCGACGGGCTGATCTTCAGGAAGAAGCAGCGTTTGTCCGCGGGCTGTCCGGCGCGCAGATCCTCGACCTCGATCGCGTACGAGGGGATGCGCTTCTTGTGGTTGTAGACCTCGATCTCCACGAGGTGCGCCCGCCCCACCTGCGCCCGCGTCGGCAGCCTGCGCGTCACCGTCAGCGTCCGCAGCGACAGCTCGCTCATCACGCTCGACACGACCATCAGCGACAAGAGCATGCCGAGCAGCAGGTAGAGCAGGTTGTTGCCCGTGTTGATCGCCGCGAAGCCCACGCCGAGCGTGATGCCCACGAAGTATTTTCCTTCGCGGGTGAACTTCAGCCGCCGCGGCATCTTGAAGCTGAAGAACGAACGCCAGAGCCGCGTGAGCGCGTTCTCCGGGCGCGGCGCCCCCGGGGTGCCGGGCAGCGGCGCGAGCGGGTGCGGCACGGGCAGCGGCGTCGCCTCCGGCCGCGTGACGCGACTGTCCCGGGGCGGTTTGTCGCCTCGAACGGCGAGCGACTCGGCCTGCCTCCGGTCCGCCACCATGCGCGCCTCGCTCAGAGCGGGACCGGCACCCGCGCGACGATGTCCCGCACCGCGTTCTCGCACTCGTCGCGGCTCGGCATGTAGCCCTCGGCGTGCGCGGCGAGGCGGATCCGGTGCGCGAGCACGGGCACCGCGAGGTCGTGGATGTCGTCGGCGATGCAGTAGGTTCGCCCGTGCAAGACGGCGCGGCTTCGCGCGGCGCGGGCGAGGTTCATCCCGGCGCGGGGCGAGGCGCCGAGCGAGAGCGTCGGGCTCGCGCGCGTCGCCGACAGCACGGCTTGCAGGTACGTGGCGAGCGATGCGTCGAGCTCCACCCGATCGACCTCGCGCTGCAGCGCGACGAGCGCCGACGGCTCGAGCACCTGCGGCACGGCCTTGATCCGGTCGCCGTCGCCGCCCTGAAGCAAGAGCCGCATCTCCACGTGCGGCGGCGGATACCCGAGCCGGATGCGCACCATGAACCGGTCGAGCTGCGACTCCGGCAGCGGGAACGTCCCTGCGAAGTCCTGCGGGTTTTGCGTGGCGAGCACGAAGAACGGGTCGGGCAGCGGCGTCGTCACGCCATCGACCGACACCTGCCCTTCGTTCATCGCTTCGAGCATCGCCGACTGCGTCCGCGGGCTCGCGCGGTTGATCTCGTCGGCGAGCAGAATGTTCGCGAAGATCGGCCCTTGCCGGAACACGAACTGCCCCGTGCGCTGATCGAAGACGCTCACGCCGAGCACGTCGCTCGGCAGGAGGTCGCTCGTGAACTGCACGCGCCGTAGCTCGCCGCCCACGGCCTTTGCGAGGGCGCGCGCCAGCGTCGTCTTGCCGACGCCGGGCACGTCCTCGATCAGCACATGGCCGCGCCCGAGCAGCGCGATGAGCGCGAGCTCCACGGCTTCGGGCTTTCCTTCGAGGGCCTGCTCCACCGCGGAGCGGAGCTCCTGGAGCACGGGCGTCGTTTCCCGCGCGATCGAGAGCGCCGACGTCATTGGGGCTGATGCTAGCACGATCATCGGAGGCGCCTCGGGTAACCTCCTGATTTCTGGAGCGTGGGGTACCGGGGCGCCGATCCTTCCCGGCTCTCGGCCCCTGCCGCCCTTCCTTTCGGCGAGGCGTGTGGCCCGACCCCCGGGCCGCATGTATGCTCCGCCGTCGTGGCCGTCCCCGGTCCTTCTCGGGCCCCTTCAAACGATGACGACGAGCGTCGGAACGCCTCCTCTGGAGAGGCCGACGCGCTCGCCTTGACCCCGTCTCCGGGCGGCGCTGCCCTGGAGTTACCCGGGACGAGCGCGCCGCTTTCGGAGCCGACACCGCTCATCCCGCCCTCCAAACAGGGCAGCCTCTTCTGGCGGATTCGCGGGATGATCCGCACGGTTCGGCCGAGCCAGTGGGTGAAGAACCTCTTCGTCCTGGCGCCGGTCGTCTTTGCCAAGCACCTGACCCACCCGTCGATCATCAAGAGCGCGATCGGCGCGTTCGGCGTGTTTTGCCTGCTCGCGGGCGCGGTCTACACGATGAACGACATCGTGGACGCGAAGGCCGACCGGGTGCATCCGGTGAAACGCTTCCGGCCGATCGCGAGCGGCCAGGTCCCGGTCTCGCTCGCCAAGACCATGGCGATCGCGCTCGTCCTCACCGCGCTCGGCGGCGCGCTCCTCGGGCCGATCAAGTTCTTCATCGTCGCGCTCGCGTACTTCGCGCAGAACGTCGCTTACTCCTTCGGCCTGAAGAAGATCGCGTACGTCGACGTCGGCCTCATCGCCCTCGGCTTCGTGCTGCGCGTCCTCGCCGGCGGCTTCGCGACGAACACGCCGATCTCGGGCTTCATGGTCGGGTGCACCGCGCTCCTCGCGCTCTTCCTCGGCTTCGGCAAGCGCCGCCACGAGCTCGCCTCGGCGGCGAACGCCGGCAAGCAGCGCGCCGCGCTCGAGGCGTATTCGCCCCGCGCGCTCACCTTCGCGCTCGCGGCCACGGGCATCGCGACGATCGCGACGTACCTCGCGTACACGCTCGACCACGACACCCAGCGCTTCTTCGAGAACCCCTGGCTCTGGGCGACCACGATTCACCCGCTTTTCGGCGTCGTCCGGTTCCTCCAGCTCGTCGTGAGCCGCCCCAAGGCCGAGAGCCCGACGCAGGAGATCCTGCGTGACGTCCCCTTCATGATGAACATCATGATCTGGGTCGCGGAGGTCGTGTTCATCGTCTACCGGCTGAGGCCCTCCTGATGGCGGACGAGGCGAAGGCGAAGGAAGAACCGGGGAAAGTCCCCGAGAAAAGCGACGCCTGGACCGACCTCGGCCTGACGCTCCCCATCTTTCTCCTCTACCACCTCGGCGTCGTCTTCCTCCCCGTGCGGAACGCCGCCGATCCCGTCACGGCCGAGCTCTCGGCCCTCGCGAAAAACAGCCTGCCCACGTACGCGGGGCTCACGGTCGCGATCGGCATCGCGTTTGTCGTGGTCCTCGCCGCCACGGGGCAGAAGCGCGCGCTCGAAGGGAAACGTTTCGCGCTGATCGCCCTCGAAGGCACGCTGTACGCGATCCTCATGCGGTTTGCCGCCTCGTACATCGTCGGATCGCTCACGCTGGGCCCGAGTGTCGAGACGCGCGGCGTCTTCTCGGGCGTGGTCATGTCGATGGGCGCCGGTTTTTACGAGGAGATCGCCTTCCGCGCCGGCATCTTCGGCCTCGGCGCGCTCGTCGTGAAGGCGATCTTCGGCCCTGGGATCCGCCGCCTCGTGCTCACGCTCCTCTGGGCCGGCGTCGCGGCGGTCGCGTTCTCAGCCTGGCATTACGTGGGCGCGCTCGGCGACTCGTTTGACGTCCAATCGTTCGTCTTCCGCGCCGTCTGCGGCCTGGTCCTCACGGCGATCTACGTGTTCCGCGGCTTCGCGCCTGCGGTCTGGACGCACGCCCTCTACGACGTCTGGGCGATGGTGCTTCACGGATGAATCGAACAGCCCGCTCGCTCGCCCTCTTCTCGAGCTTCCTCCTCGCGGCGTGTGTCGCCGGCACACCGGAGACCCCGGCGCGGGGTCAGGGCGCGCCTCCGCCCTTGCCGGAGGTCAAGACGGCGCCGCCTGCGCCGGGCATGCTCTGGATCCCGGGCGCCTGGCATGACGACGGCGTCCAATACGTATGGATTCCAGGTCGATGGGAGTCCCCGCGGCGCTCGACGCAAAACCCTGACGGGTAACAGAGGCCACGACGGGTTGCTTCACCACCAGCGCCGTGCTTTCTCCGCTTATGTGACGCTCGCCGAGGAGATCGCTGCCCTGCCGCCGGCCCTGCTCGCTCGCCTTCGAGCGCGGGGCTTCGATCCCGACCGTCTCGCCGCCTGGGCCGCCATGATCGGCCAGGATCGCGACAAGCGAAACCGTTTCGCGGGTTCCGTTCTCCCACCCGCCGAAGGGGACGTCGTCGACGCACCGGCGCCGGGCGGCCCCGAGTACGCGCGTTTCGAGCAGCTTGGCCGCGAGGCGCTCGCGCGGGGCGAGGTCGCGCTTTGTGTGCTCGCGGGTGGCATGGCGACGCGCATGGGCGGCGTCGTCAAGGCGCTCGTCGAGGCTCTCCCTGGAAAAACATTCCTTGATCTCCGCCTCGCCGAGATGGAAGCCCTCGCGCGCGGGACGGGCGCGACCTGTCCGCTCTGGCTCATGACGAGCGAGGCCACCGAAGGCCCGATCCGCGCCGCGCTCGGCGCTCGTCTCGACACGGGCGACGTCGCCACGTTCGAGCAGTTCGTCTCGCTCCGCCTCACGCACGAGGGCAAGATCTTCCGGGACGAACACGGCGAGCCGAGCGTCTACGCCACGGGCCACGGCGATCTGCCCGACGCGCTTCGTGCGAGCGGACTTCTCGATCGGTTCATCCAACGAGGTGGCAAGACCGTGTGGATCGCGAACCTCGACAACCTTGGCGCCACCGTCGATCCGGTGATCCTCGGCCTCCATCTCGCGCACGGCGGCCCGCTGACCGTCGAGGTCGTGAACAAGGTCGGCAGCGACAAGGGTGGCGGCCCGATTCGCTGGAACGGCAAGAAGATCATCGCCGAGGAGATGCGCCTGCCGATCGGCTTCGATCCGGCGCAGATGCCTGTGTTCAGCACGAACACGTTTCTCGTATCGGCCGAGGCGCTCGCCTCGCTCGACCTCGCGTGGACGTACGTCGAGGTCGACAAGACGGTCGGCGAGGCGAAGGCGGTCCAGTTCGAGCGCATCGTCAACGAGATCACGACCGCGCTCGACCCGCAGTTCCTCCGCGTCCCGCGCGACGGGGCCGCGTCGCGCTTTTTGCCCGTGAAGGACGTGCCCGAGCTCGAGCGCCGCAGGCCCGAGATCGAGGAAGCGCTTCGGGCCCGAGGGATTCTTGCGTAGGTAGGATTCGTTCAGACCAGTACGGATCGCGCAAGGGAGCCACGGATTTGCACTTCGAGATCACGCACGAGTTCGACGTCCCCCTCGATGCCCTGGAGCTCGCTGTCCTCTCGCCCGACATCGGCTTGATGATGGCCCCCTTCCTCGCCGCGACGAGCGTCGCTTCGGTCGAGACGATCGAGCACGTGATCGCGAACGGCGAATTGCGCCGCGTCCTTCGCTACCAGGCGAACGCGCCGCTCGCGATGTTCCGCGGCTACGACGTCGCCCGCGAGGCGCTCTCCTGGGAAGAGCGCTGCGTCTATCGCCTCTCGAGTTACGTGGCCTCTTGGTCCGTCTTCCCGCGCGAGCAATTCCGCAAGTATTTCAGCGCTTCCGGCACCTGCCGCCTCGAAGCGGCGCCCGAGGGACGCGCGCGCAGAACCGTCGAGGGCGACATCGAGATCAAGGCTGGCGTACTCTCCTCGCTCGCCGGCCGCATGGCCTTGGTCGAGATCCGCAAGATCTACGACGCCGAGGCCGAGACGTTGCGCCGCCTCTCGACCTTATGAAGAAGCTCTCCGCCCTGGCCCTCGGGGGCCTCGCCCTCGCCGCGTTCACCACGTCCAGTGCCCCTCTCCACGCGCAGAGCGCGTACGTCCCCGCGCCGGGCCGTCCCGTCGCGGCCGGAGACGATGCGTCGAGCATTGCGTACAACCCGGCAAACCTCGGGTTTTTGCCCGGCGCGGAGCTGCGCTGGACCATGGCGCAGGCCGGCGCGGGCGCGGGCACGACGAACGGGCATGCCTTCGATCTCGGCCTGCCGCTCCTCGGTTTGTCCACGGGCCTGCGCGTCGATCTGCTCGACGTCAGTACGCCCGCCGGCGCATCGGCCTCGCAACGGTGGTTGCGCTGGGCGCTCGCGACGAACCTCAGCGACACGTTCGCGCTCGGCACCACGTTCGGCTGGTCCTACGCCGAACGAGGCGACCTCGACGAGCAGTTCGGCGTGACGACGGGCCTCACGATTCGCCCGTTCACCTGGCTCTCGGCCGCCGTCATCGCGCGCGACTGGACCACGAACGCCGATCGCCGATACGACGTGGGCCTCGCGCTCCGCCCGTTCTGGGGACGCCGGTATGCCGAGCTTGGCCTCGAAGCCTCCATCCACGAGCGCACCGGCGACGTCACGCCACGCGCCACGCTCGGCCTCGACGTCCCGCGTGTCGGCCGCCTGCGCGGCGAAGTCTCCGTGCGTGACCTCGCCGCGAGCCCCGACCTCACGGCAATGGTCGGCCTCGACCTGAACTTCGCGACGCTCCAGGCCGGCGGCGGCGCGATCTTCGGCGGCGGCGACGTCGGCTATTACGCCACCGCCGCGCTGCGCACCTACCGCGAGCCGGGTTTGCCCTCGCCCAAGCGCGTCGCGCGCATCCGCATCGACTCCACGCCCGGCGTCCGCAAGCACGTCCAGCTCCTCCGACGCCTCTGGCGGCTCGCCGAGGATCGCAACGTCGACGGCGTCGTCCTCCAGCTCCGCGCCGAGCCCGCGAGCTCGCTCGCGCATGCCGAGGAGGTCGGCGACGCGGTTCGCCTGCTCCGCGCGAGCGGCAAGAAGGTCCTTTGCCATCTCGAAGACGCGGGCGGCCGTTCGCTCCACGTCTGTGCGCAGGCCGATCGCATCGCCATGAATCCGGCCGGCGGCCTTCGCTTCGCGGGCCTCTCCTCGCAGTACATGTACTACGGCGGTGTCCTCGACAAACTCGGCGTCCGCGCCGACTTCGTCCGCGTCGCCGAGCACAAGCTCGCGGCCGAGCAGTACACGCGCAAGGACTCCTCCGAGATCGGGCGTCAGGACCACATGGACCTCCTGACGCAGCTCGAAGGCATCTACATGCACGACGTCGGCGGCGGCCGCAGGATGCCGCTTTCCACGCTGCGCAAGACCATCGCGAAGGGCCCTTTCATCGCGCCCGAGGCGCGCAGCGGCGGCCTCGTCGACGTCCTCGCGTACGACGACGAGATCGACGAGGTCGTCGAGGAGACGATGGGCGGACGCGCGCGCATCGTCGACGACGTCGCGCCCACGAACGCGCCCACCTGGTGGGGCACGCCTTCGAAGATCGCGATCGTCTACCTCTCGGGCGACATGGTCGACGGCGAGAGCCAGACGATCCCGCTCGTCGGCATTCGCCTCGCTGGCTCGTACACCATCGCGAAGGCCCTCAAGCGCGCGCGCGAGGACGCGAGCGTCAAGGCCGTCGTCTTCCGCATCGAGACCGGCGGCGGCTCCTCCCTCGCGGCCGACGTCATTCTTCGCGAGGCGATCCTCACCGCGAAGGCCAAACCCTTCGTCGTCTCCATGGGCACGGCCGCGGCGAGCGGCGGCTACTACGCCTCCGTCGCGGGTGGCCCGATCTACGCGAACCGCGCCACGATCACCGGCTCGATCGGCATCTTCTACGGCAAGGTCGACCTCGTTGGCCTCCTCGGCAAGCTCGGCGTCGGCCTCGAACAATTCCGCACAGCTCCCCGCGCGGACGCCGAGAGCCTCTATCGACCCTTCACCGAGGAAGAGCGCAAAGAGCTCGGCGTGAAGGTCAAACAGTTTTACGACCTCTTCATCGCGCGTGTCGCCGAAGGCCGCAAAATGAAGCCCGAGGACGTCGATGCCGTCGCGCGCGGCCGCGTCTGGACCGGCCAGCAGGCGCTCGAACGCAAGCTCGTCGATCACATCGGCGGCCTGCGCGAAGCGCTCGACGACGTCCGCTCTCGCGCCGATCTCCCGCACGACGCGCAGCTCGTCGAGTTCCCCGAGGACGACGACAGCCTCCTCATCGCGCTCGCCAAGCTCGCGGGCATCGCCGCGGTCTTCCCGCAAGCGGGCGCCGTGCCGATCGTCATTCCTCCGGCCTTGCTCGACCTCGCGCGAGGCCTCGCGCCCTTCATGGTCTACGACGGGACGAAGCCGCTCGCGCGCCTCGACCTCGTCGGCGACGTCTCCTTCGGCGGCGCTCCGGCGACCGTGGACGACGAACTGCCGTGACCGACGCCGCGCCTCTGCCCGTCCTCCATGCCGAGGACGCTCGCATCACGATCGACGACGTCGTCGCGATCGACCGCCTCACGGTCCGCGCGCGCGGCGATCGCATCCTCTGCACCGGCGAAGCCGAGGCGCTCTTCGCCGCGCTCACGGCCGTCCCGCTCCGCTCGCGCGCGCCCTCGCACGACGACGCGGCCATGCCGGGCGAAGCTTCGATCACCGCGGGCACCTTGCACGTCGCCGGCCTCGACGTCGCCACGCGCGCGCACCTCGACGCCGCGGGCATCGCCCCGCTCGATCCGCCCTTGCCCAAGGGCACGACCGCGCACGACTACGTCACCTGGAGCGCGCGCCTCGCCGGTTTCTCTCCCCGCGCGGCGCGTGACCTCGCCGCCTCTGCGCTCGAACGTGTCGGCCTCTCGTCCTTCCTGCGCCGCCCGGTCGACTCGCTCGAGCTCCCACCGCGCCGCGCGCTCGTCCTCGCGCATGCGCTCGTCGCCGATCCTGCGATCCTCGTCCTCGAAGCGCCGCTCGCCGGCCTCGACGGCCCGGCGGCGGCGTTCGTCATGAACGCCCTCTCGCGCGCGACTGACGGCCGCGGCGTCATTCTCTCGGCCGAGCGCCTCGACCCGGGCACGCCGGAGGGCGATCTTGCGCGCGCGGCGACCGACGTCCTCGTCTTCGCGGGCGGCGCGCTCGTCCTCGAAGGCGCGCCCGAGGCTCTTTTTGCGGGCGTTCGCGTGTATGGCGTCACGATCCGCAAGAACCCGGGCCCCTTCCGCGAGGAATTGCTGGCGCGCGGAATCGAGGTCACCGGGGGGCCATTACGGATGAGCGTACGGCTTTCACCGGATGCCTCGACGAAAGACATCGTCGCGGCGGCGAGCAAGGCGCGGGCTCCGCTCGTGGAGATGTTCCCGATCGTGGGCTAAGATCTGCCCTCGGGGGAGGGCGGATCCATGGATCGGGACGACATCGCGCTTTTTGCGGGGACGCTGCCGGGGGTGGCGGCGTCCGAGGAGCTTTCGCCGCTCGTGGAGCGGCTCTTGCCGGGGAACGAGGGCGCGCGGGAGCTCGAGGTCCTCTCCGACGAGCTCGTCCAGGCCTGGGCGCAGCGAGAGGGCTTCGACCCCCAAGCGCATTACATCGTCAAGGCGCACCCCACCCATTCCGACGTTTATTCCGTCTCGCTCTACGAGGTCGAGGCCATTCGCCACTGGTCGACGCCCGAGCTCGTCAAGCTCCTCCGCCTCGTCCCTGCCCTCTTCGCCCGGTATTACCCCGAATCCCCCGAGGCCCGCGCCCTCCTCCCCGGCTTCGACGGATTCGACTTTCACGCCTTCGCCCGCCTTTACCGCGAGAAAATCGCCCGCGGCTTCGAGCACGTCAGCCTGCTCGGTTTTCCCCCGGACGCCCTTCGCCAAAAAGACGCCCGCGGCGACATTCGCCTCGCCGATCTCTTCGTGCCCACGCGATTCATCACCGACGATCGCGACCAGAAAAAGCCCACACTCGCGCAGCTCCTCGATCGCGGCCGTTCGGCCCTCATCCTCGGCGATCCGGGCATGGGCAAGACCACGCTCCTTGCGTTCCTCTCGCTCCTGCATTCGGATCCCAGCGTCACCCTCGAAGGTTATCGCGCCTCGCCCCGACGTGTTCCTTTTTTCGTCTCTCTCCGCGAATACGCCCTCGAATCCCACAAGACCGAGCTCGCCCTGATCGATTTTCTCGCCGTGCGGGCCCGTTCGGACCATTCCCTCTCGAATGCCCACGCCGCGTTTTTCGAGGCCACCCTGCGCATGGGCGAAGCCATCGTCCTGCTCGACGGCCTCGACGAAGTCGGCTCCTCCACCACCCGGAGCCGTGTCGCCAAGGCCGTCCGCGAATTCCGCGCGGCATACCCCCGTTGCCCCGTCTGGGTCACCTCCCGCATTCACGGCTACACGGCCGACATCGCGCTGCCTCGCAACGAATTCGAGCACCTCCGCATCGGCCCGCTCGCCGACGAGGACATCGACCATTTCATCAAACGCTGGTATCGCATCCAGATCCCGGACAACGATCGCCGTCGCGAAGAACAACAAAACTCCCTCCGCCGCGCCGTCTTCCGCACCTCGCAGGTCCGCGCTCTCGCCACGAACCCGCTCCTCCTCACGCTGATGGCGTTCGTTCACCGCTTCCTCGGCCATTTGCCCCAGGAGCGCGGCGAGCTCTACGAAAAATGCGTCGACATGCTCCTCCGCACCTGGCTCGACGCCAAGGAGCGCCCGGAAAAACACGCCTTCGAGCGCCGCGCCCTCCCCACGGAGCTGCCGCGCGCGTACCTGGAAAAACTCGCCCTCCACGTCCAGTTCCGCGCGATCAGCGACGCCCACAGCGTCCGCGGCCTTTTCTCCCGGGACGACGCCCTCGATTTCCTCACCCAGCTTCACCGCGAGCGCGCCGAGGACGAAGAGCGCGACCTCTCCTACGACGTCGCCCACGCCGAAATGCGCGATTTCATCGATTTCGCTTGCGATCGCGTCGGCCTGCTCGTCGACCGCGGCGGCGGCAAGCTCTCCTTTTTGCACCTCACGCTCCAGGAATACCTCGCCGCGTATGCCGGCAGCTTCGACGTCGACCACGAGGACGAGGGCCGGTTCGTCCGGGAACACCTCGGCGACGGCGCCTGGGAAGAGGTGCTCCTCCTCCGTTGGTACGTCCTCGCGAGGAAACGCGGCGAACGCCGCCGCAAGCTCGTCCGTGATCTGCTCGGCGAAATCGTCGACGAGTTGACCAAAACGCCCGAGCATCCGGGCTGGCTCACCCTCGGCCGCGCCATTCGTGACGGCCTCGTCTCCCGCGAGCGCGACCGGCGCGTCATCCTTTCGGTGATCCTCTCCCGCTGGGCGCAAAAACCCGCTTTCTCGGGCGATATCTTCCTCGTCCTCGACGACATTTGCGAATTCGGCGATTCCGACCTCCGGAGCGAGCTCCGCGCCGCCTGCGCCGATCTCCAGGAAAAAGGCTCCACCGCGGAAGCCCTCGCCGCTCTCCACCTCGAAGGCAAGCTCCTCGGCGACCTCCCCGGCGCGGCCGATCGCATTCGCGCCCGCCCCGACCTCGCCGAGCTCTTGCCCGACCTCGTCGTGTTCCGCGACGAACCCGCGCTCGGCACCATTCTCGACGAACGTTCCACCGTGGATCACTGGGCCACGGCGCTCGCCGCGCTCGGCGGCACGGCCGTTTATCGCACCACGCTCGGCTGGCTCACCGGCCTCTCCGAGGCCCCGGTCCCCTTCGAGGCCCCGTTCCTCGGCGCCGCGCGCTGGCTCCGCGAGCGCATTCGCTCCGAGATCAGCTCACGCCTCGCCTACACCGAGCATTACCCCGAGCGCGTCCATTTCCTCCTGCAATCCCCCTACGGCTGGCGCCTCTCCGACTGGACCCATACCCTCACGTCGCCGCTCGCCTTCCGCAAGATCCCGCAAGCCCTCTCCGCGCTCCCGCAACCCGCGCCGATCACCACGACCCTCCGCCACCCGAAGCTCGCCCGCGACCGCATGGGCGACGCCGACCTCGTCGAGGTCCCCATCATCGAGCGAATGGTCCGATTCAATCAGGACGCCCTCGCCGCCTTCCCCCAGGGCGAGCCCATTCCCGAGGACGCCGTCCACCGCATCGCCACAGCCTTCGTCCGCACCGTCGTGCGCACGTTCGCCTGGAGTTTTCCGCGCTCCTTCACCGGCAACCCCAAGCCCACGTTCGTCCGCGAATTCGTCCAGTCCCTCGGCCGCGACCTCCGCAGCGACATTCTCCGCTCCTTCGGCCGCGCGTTCGCGCAGAACTTCGTGCGTGATTTCTTCCGCACGCTCGGCCGCTCGTTCCTGCGCTCCTTCGGCACGGCGCTCGGCCGCGATTTCGTGCGCGACCTCGTCCCCGCGCAGGATCGCCGTCGTTATGTCAAGCTCCTCGGAAACCCCGACGCCTCGGCCGACGCGCTCGACTGGGAGGCCCGCTGGGATCAAGCGCTCGGCGAGGAGGCGCACGTCGCCCGCGTGATCGAACAGGACGATTTCTGGTGGCTCATCTACATCCACCGCCCGAGGCTCGGCATTCACGCCGAGGCCCGCCCGCCGAATTTGACGTTCGACTTGAAAAACCCGCTCGCCCTGCCCGTGCTGCTCGCCGACGTGGGCACCCTTGCGGCGAACGAATGGCTCTTTGCTTTGAGCCGGCACCTCCACGTCCACCCCTCCGACGAAAAATCCTCGGACGAGGCCTGGGAGACGTGGCTCGATCAGAATCCCGTCGATGCCTTCTGGGTCGCATTCGCCTGGGACGAGCACGCCAAGCTCATTCGCCGGCACCACGGCCGCCTCGACGGCCCGCTCGGCGCGCTCGCCCTCGCCCACGCCGATTACGCGTCCCTCATGACGGGCTTCGACCTCGTGGCCACCTGTCCCACGTGGAAATCGTTGCTCGACGAAGCCGGCCCCGAAAAGGTCGCCGCCCTCCGCGTCCTCGGAGCCACGCCCGCGGCCGCGTCCGCTCCCGCTTCCGCCGCCGCTTCCGCTCCCGCTTCTGCGCCCGCGGCCGCTTCCGTCTCCGCCCCCGCGCCCGAAGCCGCGCCGCTTTTCACGTGGCTCCACCTCTCCGACCTGCATTTTGGCCTCCCGGGCGCCGGCGACCGCCACAACCAATCGCAGATCCTCTCGATTCTCCGCGACGATCTCTCGACCCTCGATCGACAAAAGGTCCCGCGCCCCGACGCCATTCTCGTCACCGGCGACATCGCCTGGAGCGGCAAGCCCGATCAATACGCCGAGGCCTCGAAATGGCTGCTCGATGTCGCCCAGCGCCTCGGCCTCGCCAAGGACCGCATCTTCGTCGTCCCCGGCAACCACGACGTCGACCGCAGCATCGACGCCGATCGCAACGTAAAACGCCTCCTCCGTGGCCTCCGCGGCGGCGACGACGACCTCGACGACGCCCTCGAAAACCCCGACGACCTCGACCTCCTCCGCCGCCGCCAGGCCGCCTACCTCGAATTCGCCGCCGCCTTCGCGCCCGCCTGCCGCGACCTCTTCTGGTCGAGCACCGAGACCACCCGCGAAGGTTTGTCCCTCCGCCTCATTGGCGCGAACACCTCGCTCCTCGCCGCCGGCGACGACGACGCCCGCAAGTTACGCCTCGGCCAGCGCCAGCGCGCCCTCCTCAATGACGCCGCCCGCGAACGCGAGCTCGTCCTCGTCCTCGGCCATCACCCGCTCGAAGACGATTGGCTCGCCGAGCAACGCGACCTCGCTCGATTCCTCGGCAGCCGCGCCCACGCCTATCTCGCCGGCCATGTCCACGACGCGAAGAGCGAACGCATCGTCACGGGCGGCGGGGCCGACGCGCTCCGCATCATTGCGGGCGCGGTTTATGGCGGACGCGAGCGCGACATTCCCCACGGCCACGCTTACAGCGTCACGTCCATCCACCACGCCCCGAGCGGCGGCGCCGTCCTCCGCGTCCACCCGCGCCGTTTTTCCTTCAAGAACTACGACTTCCGGCAGGATATCGACAGCACGGACGAGGGCCGCTCCTATGCGGAGCACCCCCTCGCCCGTTTGTCGCTCCCCCCCGCGGGACCGCGCTTCGTCCGTTGATCATCACCCACGCAGCCTTCGTTTCGTTGGCCTTCGCCGGGCTCGGCTGCGCGCCTTCCGTCTTGGCTTCCGCCGTCGTGTTCGGGGCCGAGGTCGCTGCGCCGCCGCCGCATCCGGCCGTGAAGGAGGTCCACAACGCCCTGTTGTCCGGGACGCGGAACCTTTGCACACAAAGGTGATCTTCCTCTGGCTTGCTGAGGCCAACGATCGTAAGCGACGATCGGGATGACGCTCAAGGAGAACATCGGGAAGGACCACCTGCGCTACGACGCGGCCGCCGGGCTGGTCGTCTTTCTGGTCGCGCTTCCGCTTTGCCTCGGCATCGCGCTCGCGTCCGGCGCGCCGCTTCTCGCCGGCCTCGTCGCGGGTGTCGTCGGCGGCATCGTCGTCGGCTTTTTCTCGGGCTCGGACGTCAGCGTGAGCGGCCCGGCCGCGGGCCTCACGGTCATCGTCGCGACCGCGATCCACACCCTCGGCTACCCGTCCTTCCTCGCCGCCGTCATCGTCGCCGGCGTCCTGCAGATCGCCTTCGGCGCCCTCCGCCTCGGCGCGATCGCCGACTACGTCCCCACGGCCGTCATCAAGGGCATGCTCGCGGCCATCGGCATCGTCATCGTCTTGAAGCAGATCCCGCACGCGCTCGGCCGGGACCTCGACTTCGAGATGGACATGAGCTTCATCGAGCCCGACGGCAAAGAGAACACCCTCTCCGCCATCGTGAAGTCGCTGCTCAGCGCGAGCGGCGGCGCCGTGGTCATCTCGCTCGTCTCGCTCTTCATCCTGCTCACCTGGGACAAACTCGTCGTCCCGCGGGGAAAAATCTTCAAGTTGATCCCCGCGCCGCTCGTCGTCGTCGTCGTGGGCACCCTGATCAACGAGGCGTTTCGCCTCGGCACGAACGGGTATCACCTGAAGGGCGAGGACGGGCATCTGGTCTCGCTCCCGATCCTCGGCTCGCCCGTGGACATCGTCGGCGAGCTGTCGCGCCCGCTCTGGGCCGCCTTCAAGGATCAACGCATCTACATCACGGGCGTGACCCTCGCCGCGGTCGCGAGCCTCGAATCGCTCCTCGCTCTCGAAGCCGGGCAAAGGCTCGACCCGTACAAGCGGATCGCCCTGCCGAACCGCGAGCTCGTCGCGCAGGGCCTCGGCAACATCACCTCGGGCCTGCTCGGCGGCTTGCCCGTCACGTCCGTCGTCGTGCGCACGAGCGCGAACGTCTATGCCGGAGGCCGCACCCGCTGGTCGACGATCCTCCACGCCTGCCTCTTGCTCGCGGCGGTCCTCTTCCTCGGCCGCGTGCTCAATCACGTCCCGCTCGCCGCGCTCGCTGCGATCCTCATCGTCATCGGCTCGAAGCTCGCGCCGCGCTCGCTCTTCCAGCAGATGTGGCGCGAGGGCCTCGGCGCGTTCGTGCCGTTCACCGTGACGATCCTGGCGATCGTCTTCACGGACCTGCTCAAAGGCGTCCTCATCGGCCTTGCGATCGGCGTCTTCTTCGTCATCCGCACGAACTCGCACGCGGCGATGATCGTGGTCTCGCAGGACAACTACGCGCTTTTGCGCTTCAACAAGGACATCAGCTTCGTGCACAAGGCCGAGCTCAAGGAGAAGCTCGCGGCGATCCCCGAGGGCACGACGCTCATCATCGACGGCACGCGTGCCCTCCACGTCGATCGAGACGCGTTCGAGGTGCTTGACGATTTCGTCGAGAACGCGAAGTTCAAGGACATCAAGGTCGAATTCAAGAACCTGCGTGGGAAGCGCCCCGACGGGGAGCTCGCGTCGGGAAGGGAGTCGTGATGGACGCGTACAAAAAGCTCCTGCTCAGCAACAAGGCCTGGGTCGCCGAGAAGCTCGCCATTCGCCCCGACTACTTCGAGCGCACGGCGACGACCCAGACGCCCGCCTTCCTGTGGATCGGCTGCTCGGACAGCCGCGTCCCGGCCGAGTCCGTCACCAGCACCGAGCCTGGCGAGCTCTTCGTGCACAGGAACATCGCGAACCTCGTCGTCCACACCGACCTCAACATGCTCTCGGTGCTCCAGTACGCGGTCGAGGTGCTCGAGGTGAAGCACATCATCGTCTGCGGCCATTACGGTTGCGGCGGCGTCCGCAACGCGATGACGAACCGCTCCTTCGGCCTCATCGACAAGTGGCTGCGCCACATCAAGGACGTCTATCGCGCGCATCGCCGCGACCTCGAGACCCTCGCCGACACCGGAAAGCGCCTCGACCGCCTGGTCGAGTTCAACGTCGCCGAGCAGGTGCAGAACCTCGCCGAGACCAGCATCGTCCAGCACGCCTGGGCGCTCCACAACCGCCCCACGCTGCACGGCTGGGTCTACGATCTCCGTACCGGCTTCCTCAAGGAGCATGCCCGCATGGACCCGGGCACGCCGCTCGAAGACATTTATCGTTTCGATTTCGACGACGCGCCACCCAAGCGTTGACGTCCTCCCCCGAGGGGCGGGGCATGGCCATTTCCAGCCACCCCATGGCCGCCTGCGGCCATCGTGCCCCTCCTCGCGCGTGCTCTCCTCGCTCGTATGAGCACCGAGCACCCGCCGTCCTCCGCGACCTGGGTCGCGGGCAAGACGCTTTGTATCTTCTCGGCCTTCACGTACGGCCTCCTCACGGCGCTGATCGACGTCCTCGATCCGCACCACCTCCGCAATCCCGGTTGGCCGGGGCATGCGCGGTTTCACCTGTTATGGCTCGTCAGCGGGGGAGCCCTGGGCGCGCTCACCTCCATGTACCTCTTCTGGACCGCGACGCCGCGTTCCCTTGCGCGCATCCGGACAGGCGCCCTCCTCGGCTCCCTCCACATCGGCGGATTCTTCCTGGCCGCCCTCTTCAAAAACGCGGCGGGCGCTGAATTCGACGCCGATGGCCGGGTCCTGTTCGGCTTCCTCCCGCCGGCCATGCTGCATTTGATGATCTCCGCGGCGCTGCTCCTCGCCGGCGTCTCCCTTTGCCACAAGAAAGGGGCTGCGACATGAGTGCTCGAACCGTCAGCACCCCTGTCCTTATCATCGGCGCTGGACCGTCGGGCATGGTGAGCGCCTTGTGCCTCGCGAAGCGCGGCATCGATTGCATCCTCATCGAGCGCCGGCAGGGGCTCGACACGCATCCCAAGGCCCACGAGCTTTCCGCGCGCTCGATCGAGATCCTCCACGAGCTCGGGCTCGGATACGACGAGCTCTCCGCGGAGGCATCGCCGGCGGAGGACGCGGCCAAAGTCCTCTTCTGCGACACGATCGGCGAGGAGTTCGGCTGCATCGATCTACGTGCCGGCAGCATCGGGCGCAAATACCGCGAGCACCTCGAAGCGCCCATGCCTTACCTCAATCTCTCCCAGGTCGAGCTGGAGAAGATCCTGCACAAGCACGTCGCAGCCTCGCCGCGCATTCAGTCGCTTTACAACCACCAGTGGAATTCCTTCGAACAGGACGAGGAAGGCGTCACGAGCCGGATCGAGAACCGGGCGACCGGCGAGACGTTCACCATCCGCAGCCAGTACGTCCTCTGCGCCGACGGCGCGGGGAGCCGGGGCCGCAAGGCCCTCGGCATCGAAATGAGAGGCCCGGACAAGCTGCTCGACGTCGTCAATGCTTACTTCCAGGCCGATCTGCGCCACGTCGTCCGCACCCGCGGCAAGCTCTACTTCATCTTCTCGCCCAAGGCGCCGGGCAGCGTGTTCATCGCTCACCATGTCGAGAAGCGATGGGTCTTTCATCACCCCGTGGCGACACCGTACGAGAAAATCGAGGAATACACGCCCGAGGTGATGCAGAAAAAAATCAAGGCGGCGCTCGGGCGCGACGACGTGGAGATCCGGATCACGTCGACGAGTCACTGGCGCATGACGGCGCAGGTGGCGGATCGCTTTCGGAGCGGGCGCGTTTTTCTCGTCGGCGACGCGGCCCATCGATTCCCGCCCACGGGCGGGCTCGGCATGAACTCCGGGATCGGCGACGCGCACAACCTCGCCTGGAAGCTCGCCATGGTGCTCGATCGACGCGCTCCGCCCGCTCTCCTCGACAGCTACGAAGCCGAGCGCCGCCCGGTGAGCCAGACGAACTGCGACGAGAGCCGGCTCAATTACGAGAGAATGGGCGAGGTCGCGGAGGCCTTCGGCATCAACGTGAAGGACGCTCGATGGCTGACCGAGACGCTTTCGAGCTCCACGATGCGCGCATTGCCCAAAAAGCTCCGCGCCTTCGCCGAACGACAGGCGCAGCGCTACGCCGAGAGCGTCCTCTCGCGGTACCATCGGGATCCATCGGTGCGCGAGCGTGTCCTCTCGGCCATCGCGCAGCAAAAATCCCATTTCGATCGGATCGGCCTCGACCTCGGCTACACCTACGAAGAGGGCGCGATTCTGCGCGACGGCTCGCCGCCGGCCGCATCCGACGACCACGTGTCCTCGTACGTCCCCTCGACGCGGCCGGGCGCCCGATTCCCCCATTTCTGGCTCGACGGTAACGACCGCCGGCAGAGCAGCCGATCCCTCATCGATTACCACGCTTCCACCCTGCTCGTCGGCGCGGCGGCCACGGCGCGGCCTTCGGACGTCGAGGCGCTCGACCAGGTCGAATCGCTCCACGGCGTCCGCCTCTTCAAGCTGGGGGCGGCGGAGATCCCCGCTTGTCACGTCGCCGCGGTGCACACGGCCTTGCAGATCGAGCCCGACGGCGCGCTCCTGATCCGGCCGGACGGACACGTCGCGTGGCGACAGCCGCGCGGCGTGACGTTGTCCGTCGTGCTGATCGCGTCAATCGTGCGGCAGGTGTACGGAGCCTAGGGCTTGCCCCTTTGCCGGCCGCTCGGGTACGGTCGGCTTCATGACGACCCCCGCCCCTGCCGTGCGCCCCCAGAGCCAGAGCACCGTCGCGGTTCCCACGGCGGCGCCCGCGCCCTCCGGCCGCCTCGCCGTGCTCTCCGCGGCGGCCATGGGTGCGCTCGCCATCCCGCTGCCGATCCTCCCGGACCGCATCGTCACGCGCCTGCGCGGCGCCCTCGCCCACGACACGGCCACCCGCCACGGGATCAGCCTCACCACGGACGCCCGCCTGATCCTCGCCAACGTCGACAGCGAGCAGAACGCCGCCCGCGCCCTCGGCCGCAAGGCCGCCGAGGCCATCGGCCTCGCCATCCTGAAGCGTGGCCTCGGCCCCCTCGGCGCCCTCACGAACCTCGCCCGCGCCCTCGAAGTCTTCGCCTTTGGCCACCTCTTCGACCGCTATGTCGCGCAGGTCCGCCGCTCCGGCGCCGTCCGCATCCATGCCGAAGAGGCCCGCAAGATCCGCGAGACCATCGACCGCGCCTTCCTGCACGCCTTCTCCCCGATGCTCCGCCCGACGCCGATCACCTTGCCGGACTCCATCGAGGATCTCCGCGACGAGTTCACCCGCTGGATCGACACGGCCATCCTCACGGGCGCCTCGCTGCCGAGTTATGTCGAGCGCCGCCTCGAAGCCGCCTTCGACGAGGTCGTGAGCCAGAATGGTTGAGCGAGACGCGGTCGATCTTTCCCACCCTCGCGCCGTCCTCGGAAAAACCCGGCGCGCCATCCTCAAGATCGGCTCGAAGAGCCTCACCGGCGACGCCTGGGACCGCCTCGCCCAAGACGTCGCCGCCTTCCGCGGCCACCGCGCCGGACGCGGCGGCGGGCGCAGCGTCGTCATCGTCTCGAGCGGCGCGATTGCCCACGGCATCCAGAAGCTCGGCCTGAAGAGCCGCCCCAAGGACATCGCCTGGCTGCAAGCCGCGGCCGCCGCCGGCCAGAGCATCCTCATGCAGCGGTACGAGGAGGCCTTCGACAAGGTCGGCATCCCCGTCGCCCAGGTCCTGCTCACGCATGCCGACCTCGCCGACCGCGCCCGGACGAACAACGCCCGCGGCGCCCTCGGCGCCCTGCTCGAAGCCGGGTGCGTCCCGATCATCAACGAGAACGACGCCGTCGCGGTCGAGGAGATCAAGTTCGGCGACAACGACCAGCTCGCCAGCATGGTCGCGCCCCTCGTCGACGCCGACCTTTTGCTCCTGCTCTCCGACGTCGAGGGCCTGCTCGACGCCGAGGGCCGCCGTGTCCCGCTCGTCCGCAGCATCGTCGCCGAGGCGCGCCCGCTCGCGGGCGGCTCGACCTCGGGCGTCGGCACGGGCGGCATGACGAGCAAGGTCGAGGCGGCGCGCCGGGCGACGCTCGCCGGGGCCCACGTCGTCATCGCGCACGCCCGCGAGCCTGGGATCCTCGGCCGCGTCGTGTCCGGCGAGGACGTCGGCACCTTCTTCCCGGCCGTCCCCCAGCGCCTCAGCGCCCGCAAGCACTGGATCGCCTACACCCTCCGCCCGCGCGGCGTCATCCTCGTCGACCGTGGCGCGGCCGAGGCCATCTGCGCGAAGAACCGCAGCATCCTCGCGGTGGGCGTGCTCGGCGTCCGCGGCGTGTTCCAGCCGGGGGACGCCGTCTCCGTCGTCGACCCTGACGGCCGGGAGATCGCGCGTGGCCTCTGCCGCCTGTCGCCGTCCGACGCGGCGCGCGTGGCGGGGCAGAAGCGTGAGGAGGAAGGGGAGGAGATCGTGGTCATCCATCGGGACGACCTCGTCGTGCTTCCGATGGAGTGAGCTCAGGCTGGAGGGAGAGGGGAGGGGGCGGGGAATCGACCGCGGAGGCTCAGCCCTTGGCGGGCGCCTCGGCTCCGTCGACCTCTGCTGCCTTGGCGCTCTTCGTCCGCGTCTTGACGCCCTTCTTCGCGACCGCCGACCGATAGGTCCGCGTCTTCTCGTATTTCGCGAGCAGGGTCTTGTCGCCCGTCGTCTTCGCGCGGCGCTCGATCGAATCGGCGAATGCGTTCACCTGCCGCTGCCTCTTGTCGTCCTCGAGTGCCCGCGTCTCTTCCATCATTTCGACGAGCTTCTTTATAGCGGGCAAGCGCGCGTCGAGCATCGCGACGCGCTCATTCGACTCCTGGAAGGCCTCGATATCGGATTTCGTGATGCCGGCCTTGTCGCCGAGGAGGGCCTGGTTCGTGAGAATCTCGGTGACGACCTCGGCGAAACCTTCTTGTTCCGAGCACATACCCACCCGGGCGCGCGGCGGCAGGTCGACGAGGAAGTGCGCGAACGCGGTGCAATCGTGGACGAGCGTGTCGAGCGCGACGGCTCCAAGGGATTCGGCATGATGGGATCTCCTCCCCAAAGCGGGGGGAATGAATGGGGATTGCGACTCCACGCGCAACGGCGCGAGGAGGGTGGGGAGGATGCGTACGGCGGATTTGTTCGCAAGGGGCGGAATCCTGCTCTCGTGGAGGGAGATGCCGCGGGCGGGGTTGATCGATGCCGCGCGCGGGGTCGATCGATGCCGTCCGCGGCTTCCCCGAGGCTGCCCGCGACTCCCATGAAGCCGCGCGCGGGGTCGTCGATGCCGCGCGCGGCCTTTCCGAGGCTGCACGCAGGGACCACGAAGCCGCGCGCAGGGTCGAGGGACGCCGGCCGCGGCTTTGCAGGATGCCGCGCGCGAGGTCCGGGATGCCGCGCGCGGGGTCCGCGATGCCGTCTGCGGCTTCCATGATGCCGCGTGCGGGGTCCGCGATGTCGCGTGCGGCTTCCCTGAAGCCGCGTGCGGGGTCTGCGATGCCGCGCGCAGGGTGGCGCGATGCTGCTCGCGCCTTCGCCGATGCCGCGTGCGGCCCCTCCGACGCCGCCCTCGGACCATGTGTGCCGTAGCACGAATATCCCGTTGACAGCTCGTTCGGTCTCGGTAAGAGCCCGGCCGACAACGCACGAGGGGGGCTCGTGCGTGGAGGTTGTCGTCATGCGCTGGGCTGTCCTGGTCCTTTCCTTGCTGCTCGTCCTGTTTCCCTTCGCGCGCGCGAGCGACGAGCCCATGCCGTCGGAGCTCCCCGAACCGGCCCTCGCTTGTCCGACCTACGCCGGGCACCACGCATATCCGGCCATGAACCCGCTCGCCAAGGCGCCTGCGCAAGGCGCCCTGTCCCTCGACGGATCGTTTGCCGTGTCGGCCACGGGTTCGGCGACCCATACCATTCCGCTCATCGTGCCCCCGGGGCGGAGCGAGCCCGCCCTCTCGATCACGTACGACAGCAGCGTCGACATCGGCCTCCTTGGCAAGGGGTTTTCCTTCCAAGGGCTCTCGATGATCCACCGCTGCAGCGCGAACCTCGCGCAGGACGGCGCGATCCGCGGGGTCCGGCTCGACCTCGCGGACCACGTTTGCCTGGATGGACTGCGCCTGGTCCAGGTGGGCCAAGGGAAGGACACGATCGGCGCCTTCGCCGAGTACCGCACGTTCCCCGATACGCAGACGAAGATCCACGGGTATGGCGCGCCCTGGAAAGATGGCTTCGATTCGATCTATTTCGTCGCCTACCGGCGCGACGGTCGCATCGTCGAGTACGGCAAAAGCAATGCCGCGCGCGTCGTCTGGCGGCACGGCATCACGCGCGCCTGGAACATCGAGCGGGAGCGGGATCGGTTCGGCAATACGATCCGGTATCATTACACGACGGACGCGAACGCGGAGAGCGGCGCCACGCGCGAGCGCGTACCCGACCGGATCACGTACGCGGGTCACGTCGACGCGGACGGCGTCGAGACGCAGGGCAGCCGCGAGGTTCAATTCCGCTATACCGTCAACGACGGCGGCGCCATGTTTTACGAGGGGGAGCGCATCTCGCGGGACAAGCGGCTCGCCGGCGTCGACATGTTCGCCGACGGGGTGAAGGTCCGCTCCTACGAATTCGATTACGACCAGGATCCCATCACCGATCGCTCCTTGCTCGTGAAGGCCGAAGAATGCGCTGCGGGGGACCTCACGCAATGCAAGCCTGCCATGCGGTTCGGCTGGAGCGACGGCGGGGCCCAAGGCGGCTTCGAGGCGAGCCCGCTCTGGCCCCGCGTCCCCACGAGGAGCGAAGACCCTCAATATAGCTGGACCCTCGCCGACGTGACGGGAGACGGTCTCCCGGACATCGTCACGTCCACCACCCACCCCGAGACGGGAAGGAACCGCTGGTTCGTGTACGAGAGCCTCGGCGGCGGGAACATCGGTGTGCCCGTGGAGTGGGCGGACCTTTCCTATCCGACGGGCTTCCTCGGGCAGTGGCTCATCTCTCCTCTCGACTACAATGGCGATGGTCGCATCGACCTCCTCATCGATCAACCGACGGGCGTAGGCTGGAACTTCCACCACGTCCTCGTATCGAAGCCGGAGCCGTCGCCCCACTTCGAACTCGTCGCCACGAAGATCATGCGCCAGGCGCATTTCCTTGCATCGGAGTTCACGCTCGAGAGCGCTTCAGGCTGGACGCTCGCGGATCTCGATGCCGACGGCATGCTCGATTTCGTCGGATGCGACGACGAGCGGACGTGGTACGGGGGCGTGAATTACGTGGAGGACAATTGCCTCCCGGGCGAAGACTGCGAGCCATCGCTCGCGTACTGGCGCGCGCACCTGTGGAGACCGGGCGGATTCGAGGAAAAAGAGCGCCACATTCCGGCGCTCGACGGCGTGTCTTGCTGGACGATGAAGCGGTTCTTCGGGGCGGTCGACTGGGACGCGGACGGGCAGACGGAGCTCGTCACGGTCGACACGGACGGGACGTGGTGGGTGCATCGGCTCGATGTACCTTCCCTCGAGTGGGAGAGCCGGTCGACGGGTCTTCCCATGGCCAATGCCCTCGGCGTGAATGTGTGGGATGACCCGGTCGCGATCATGGTCTCCTATCCGCTCACGAAGGTGCACGCTGCGAGCATGAACGCGGAGTGGGATGGGCTCCGGGTGCTCTTCCCCGACGTCAATGCCGACGGTTATCCCGACCTCCTCCATGTAGGCAACCTCGGCACGAACATTGTCCCCTTCGTGTACGCCAACCACGGGCGCGACGAATTCGAGTTCTTCGGTGGGGTCTACGATCCCTTCCCGGGCGCCGACGCCTATGCGTTCGGATACTCGCCGTACGCGAGGGTCTTCGACTACAATCGTGACGGCCGCGACGACCTGTTCATGCCGGCGCCGGGATCCTGCGGAGATGATCCGTGTTACGTGGTGTACGAGAGCGGCAAGCTCGGGGAACAGGCGACGATCACGGCCACATCGATCCGGTTCGAGAATCCATACGGCGAGACCGTGCCCCCGCAATATCTGCTCCGCACGATCGATCTCGACGGGGACCAGGACACGGACATCGTGTATCCGTCCCACGACGCGCAGATGGTCGCGTACCGGAACCGGGCGCCGCGGCGCCTGCTCACGACCCTCACGACGGGAAGGAATCCCAAAGACCCGGGCGATACCGGGTTCGTGCCGGATGTCGAGATCACGTATGGTGATCTGCTCGATCACGGTGAGCCCACCTATGCGCCGCGCTCGGATCCGGCGAACGGTTGCACCTATCCGCGTGTCTGCGTCGTGGGTGGCGCCCCCATCGTCTCGTCGTACCGGATGAACAATGGCAAGAACGAGGCACGAAGGTTTGAGGTAGAGTATCGCGATGGCCGCGCGCACCGGCACGGTCGCGGGTTCCTCGGGTTTGGCGAGCGTATCTTGCGTGACCTCGACACGGGCACCGAGATTCACGAGCGCTCCGACAACGTGACGTTCGATTCCGTGCGGAAAACGTTTCCGTTCGCCGGAATGGTGATCGAGTCCGAGACGCGGATCTCCGCCGCGAAGGAGGAAGTGAGCACGTACCTCGTGGAGCCGGAGGTCATCCCGACGAACGGCGGCCTCACCTATTTCGTCACGACGCGGAGGACGGAGAAGCGCCGCGAGCAGGACGGCGACCTCCTCGAACGCACGTTTACCGTCGTCGATGACGTCGACACGTTCGGGAACGTGCTCGAGATGCGATCGTTTACCGATGGCGTCGACCTCCTGAACAAGACGACGCGCACGGTGACGAATGATCCCGCGCTGTGGCTGCTCGGCCTCGTGGAGAAGGAGAAGACGTGCAGCTCGGCGCTTGGCGAGACCCAGTGTCGGGAGATCGAGCAGGCGTTCGACCTCCGGGGCGCGCTTTGGCGGAGCACGCGCGCGTCGAACGACCCCGCCGCGCGGCGCGTGGTACACTTTCTGCGCGATGACTTCGGGAACGTCACGAGCGTGCTCGCGGACGATGCCTTCGGGCATCACCGGGAGGCATGCGTGACGTACGAGCCCTCGGGTACGTACCCGTGGGCGATGCGGAATGCTGCGGGGCACACGTCGTATCACGTGTTCGACACGGGTCTCGGCGTGGAGCTCTCGATGCGCGATCCGAACGCGCTCGTCACGAAATGGCGCGTGGACGGGTTCGGCCGCGTCGTCGAGGAGCACAGGCCGGATGGGGTCGTCAGCACGCGGAGCTTGACGCGCGCCAAGGATGGCGGGCCGCTCGCGAATGAATGGGCGCTGCACGTGCACGAGGCGACGCCGGGGCACGGCGCGCGGGAGACGGTGCTCGATTCGCTCGGGCGCCCGGTGCGGCAGCGATCGAAGGGGCCGGATGTGCTCATGTCCGGGATCTCGGAGTTCGGGGTCGGGAAGTGGATCGTTGCGGAGAGGTCGTACGATTTCCACGGGCGAATGGTGTGGGAGAGCAATCCGCACATCGAGGGCGACTCTCCGGCGGCCGGGCTCGGCACGACGTGGGAGTACGACAACGCCGGGCGCGTGATCTCCACGAAGGCGCCCTGGGGCGCGATTTCGAAGCATACGTACGACCAGGACCAGGTCTTCACACAGGAGAGCAACCCCGATGGGGGCGTCCTGACGAAGAGGACCCTTCTCGACGCGCTCGGGAGGCCGCTCACCGTCGTTGACGCGAAGAGTGGCGAGACGACGTATACCTATGGGCCGTTCGGGCTCGTGCGCGGCGTCGAGCTGCCCGACGGGACGTCCCGGGAGACGGTACACGACGATTATGGCCGGGCCATCGAGGAGACGGATCCGGACCGGGGCAAGACGACGTCCGTTTTTGATGGATTCGATCAGGTCACGGATCTCGTCGACGCGCTGGGGCGGCATTACAAGTTCGAGCACGATGTGCTCGGCCGGCTCACGCGCCGCGAGCAGGGCGGCGGGGTCTCGACGTACGAGTTCGACATGGCGGACCATGGCGTCGGCTTCCCGTCGCGTGTGATCGGCGCGGACGGGCACCGGGTCGAATACAAGTACGATTCGCTCTCGCGGCCGTGGTATACGACGCTCCGGCTCGCGGATACACGCGCGTTCGCGGCGTGGCGCAGTTATGACACGTACGGTCGACTCTCGAAGATCGCGTATCCGGGCGCGGGTGGTTTCAGCGTCTTCCACGAGTACGACACGACAGGCACGCTGACGGCGGTTCGCCAAGGGGTCACGCGGGATCTCATCTGGCAGCTCGACATGGTCGACGGCGCGGGGCGCACCGTCATGGAGACGTTCGGGAACGGGGCGCTCACAGAGCGCGATGTTTCACCGCGGAGCGGCGCCGTGGAAAGCATCTTCACGCACCACGGCACGAACATGCTCCAGGGACTCGTGTATCGGCGCAACGTGCGGCTGAACGTCGATTCGAGGGAGGACAAGCGACAGCAGAAGATCGAGCGGTTCCAGCACGACGAGCTCGATCGGCTCACGTGCAGCCGGGTGGAGGACTGCGAAACCCCGCTCTCGTGCCTCGAATGGAGTGGGCCGTGCGATACGGTGATCGAGTATGACGCCGTCGGCGATATCACGTTCAAATCGGACGTCGGGAAATACGAGTACGACCCCGCGCATCCGCACGCGGTGCAGTTCGCGGGGAGCGCGGCGTTCGCGAACGACGCCGTGGGCAATCAGATCACGCGGCCGGACGTGACCATCACGTATACGGACTTCGACCTGCCGCGGTCGTACGTGCCAACGGCCGGCGGCCCCGCCACCACGTTCGAATACGACGGCCATGGGGCGCGGGTGCTCGGCCGGCGTGGGGAGCGGGAGACGATCTATTTCGGGGATCTCTTCGAGCAGGAGACGGGCCCCGAGGGGGTCGTCGAGCGATACTTCGTGAGCAATGGCGAGCGGGTGGTCGCGATCTTCGAGCGGCGCGGCGAGAACGAGGCGCGGCGGTTCGTGCACGTGGACCACCTCGGCTCGGTCGACGTGATCACGGACGAGGCCGGCGCGGAGGTGGATCGTCGGAGCTTCGACGCGTTCGGGGCGCCGCGGGATCCCGCGTGGGGTGGGAGTGCCGGGGCGTCTGCGAGCACGGGGATGCGGCGTGGGTTCACCTGGCACGAGCAAGACGAGGAGGTCGGGCTCGTCAATGCGAAGGGGAGGATCTACGACCCGAGGATCGGGAGGTTCTTGCAGACGGATCCCATCGTCTCGGATGTGCTGTCCGGGCAGGCGTGGAATCCGTATTCGTACACGTTCAACAATCCGCTCGCGTACGTGGATCCGAGCGGGTATCAGTCCATTCTACTCGGCCCAGCGACGCAGCCCTCATTGCCCGGGGGTGTCCTCGACGTCCTCATCATCGGCCCGCCGCGGATACCGAAGGACCCGGAGGCGATGACCGGCATCGTGGCGGCGTTCCGCGCGCATCTGCCGGGCCCGCCGCCGGCGTCGTTGCCGGACTCGGCGGAGCCGGAGGCGAGCTTCAAGGAATTGCCCGCGGTGCAGTATGGCGGCGGCGTGGTGGCGGGGGCGATGATCGGCGCGGTGCCCGGCGGGAGTATCGGGGCGCAGATCGCGATCGATTCGGGCGCATTGGCGAAGGGGACGCCGGACGCGCGATTCGGGAAGGCGGTCGGGGAGATCGGCATCGGGCTCGTGCAGATGGTGCTCGGCGTGGGCGGGTCGTTCGTGGGTGGTGGGATGAGCACCACGGGCGGGGGCGCGCTCGTCGGGGTGCCGATCGCGGTGGCGTCGGCCGGGCTGATCGTGAATGGGTATGCGGCGGTGGGGGTGGGGATTGACGGGTTGACGCAGGCTTGGTCGGAGGGGTCGGGAGCGGGCTCTGGGGGGGCAGCGCCATCGACTCCGGCCGCAAAGGGTGGACTCACAGAAGCGGAGAGGGCCACTAGCGAGCTAGCGGACAAGTTGCAGTTCACCGGGACGACGGCCAAGCACATGGCAGAGGCTGGACGTCACGTTCCGCGCCATACGTTGGCGGAGGCGATTCAACACGGCACCCGGATGCCTGACCCGCAGGGCGCTTCCGGGGCGATCAAGATCCTCCAGCAGATCACCGTCAACGGCAAGTCGAGGACGCTCGAAATCATCTATCGCGAAGCTGACAACACCATTCTGCACTTTCTCTACAAATGAACCTCATGGTCGAGTTCCACCCTGAAGTCAGACTGGCAGCGCGAGCTGCGTACCGCCGAAGCGAGCTAGCCTTGGAGTACGCTCTAGAGCCAACGCCAGCCGCGCCCGAGCGTAGTGGTATCCAGGCTAACGTGGATGCCGCGCTCGGCATTACCTCGCCGAAGTGGCTGGCCATCGCAGACACGCTCGTCATGGTGTTTTCGGGTCGCGATGCCTCTCTTACTGCGTTTGATGCGTACACGAACATCGACCTCTGGACACGCACAACGGAGTTGGCCACGCCAGAGGTGGTCGGCGAGGGGACAGTGCGTCTCTCTCTACCGCCCTCCGACACGGACCGCATCGACATGGGTGTCGTGCCTAGCTTCCAATACTCTGAGCGACAAGCTCGGCTTCGTATCGGCTTCGGGCGACAGCGACACGGAATTCGTCACTACGCGGTATCCGATTGTTTGATCGTTGGCATCGACGATGACGGCCTTGCGACCCTGGAACTGAGTCATCTTCGAGTCGAGTAGGCCTGGCTCGGAGAGCTCCACCGAACCAGCTCGCCAGCATGGTCGCGCTCCTCGTCGACGCGACCTCTTGCTCCTCCTCTCCGACGTCGAGTGCCGAGGGCCGCCGCGTCCCGCTCGTCCGCAGCATCGCCGCCGAGGCGCGCCCGCTCGCGGGCGGCTCGACCTCGGGGGTCGGCACGGGCGGCATGACGAGCAACGTCGTCATCCATCGGGACGACCTCGTCGTGCTTCCGTCCGAATAGACACCTGAGTTACAGTACTGGGACTATTTCGAAGTCCTGGCCGATGTCCTTCTTCCGTCACCCTCCCTTGTGGTTCCCTGCGGTTTGGCTCGTCGCGCTCGCGGCGCCGGGGGTTTTTGCTCAGACTGCCGCCGAATCTGCACCTTCGGCGTCACCCCCCAGCTCCGGAACGTCATCCCCCAGCCCCGAGACGTCACCCCCCAGCTCCGAGACGTCATCCCCCGCGGGGACTCCGCCCGCGGCCGAGGGGACTCCGCCCGCGCCCTCGGCGACCCCGCCCGCGCCCATCGCCCCCACGCCCACGCCGGCCCCGGGGCTCTCGAAATTCCAGGTGCAATCGCATGCTTACAGCGGCCTGCGCTGGGTGGGGTACACCGTGGGCGCCAGCATCCGCGGCGGCGGCGGCTTGTACGGCTCCTCGCTCGGCCAGGGCAACCCGCTCGTCACCGGCTACCGGTTCGTCGAGCGTGGCGGCTTCATCTCTGGCCTCGTGGTCGGCGGCATCTTCTACCTGCTCGGCGCGACCGTCGCGAGCATGCCCGACTCCGCCAGCATGACGACCACCACCGACACCCGCACGAACCAGTACGGCCAGCGCGAAGTCGTCACCACGAATCACTACACCGCGACCTACGATCGGAGCCCCGAGGCACGGCAGGCCGCGCTCGACGCCGCCGAAGCGAGCGCCAAGGGCCTCGTTGCTTATCGCCAGCAATCCTTCGAGCTCGACGTCTACACCCGCGACTGGTTCGGCTCGCAGCTCGGCGACGCCCGCGGCTACCGGATGAACTTCCTCTTCACCGTGTACACGGCCAAGCGCTTCATCATCGAGGGGGGCTTCGGCTTCGGTGACGTGAGCGCGATCATCCCGGGCAAGGACATCCTCGTCGAGGAGAAATTCATCGGCATTCCGATCCGGTTCATCGTCCCCTGGGGCCCGCTGTATGCGCAGGCCGCGCTCGATTTGAACTTCCGCGGCCTCGATTTCGGAGCGCTCTCGGAGGAGGGCGAGGTACGCAACGTCGACGGCCGGTCCATGACCGTCGACCCGGTGCGCCCCATTCCGCTGACCCTCTCGGTGCACGCGATGCTTTGGCGGCTCAACCTGTCGGTCGGCGTCGAGACGGCGCGACCGTGGACGGGCCAGTTCGGGTATGTCGCGACGGCGGGGGCGAGGTTTTAGCCATGGGACTCCGCATGCGACCGCTCGCCGCCGCCTCGATTCTCTTCGCGGCCCTTTCCTTCGCGCCCGACGCGGCGCGCGCCGACGACTGGAGCCCGCGGGACGAGTATTCGAGCGACGATCTCGCCTCGCAGCGCTACGGCCTGGGCACGACCCATTTCGCGAGCGTGGGCATCGTCTACATGCCCGGCTCCATCGTCGATTTCGAGGAAGACGAGCAGAACCCGCCGATCTCGGGCACCGGGTCTTTCACGGTGGCGGCGGCCGTCCTCCCGCTCCCCACGCTCTTCGGAGGCATGGGCGGCATGGAGGCGGATTTCTCCATTGGCTTTCCGGCCTTCAAGTCGTACTTCGGCGGCTTCGGCGCGAACCTCGGCCTCGTCGTGCAGCCGATCTCGTTCCAGCACCTGCGCGTGAGCCTCGCCGTGGGCGGCGGCTTCAATGCTCACGGCTATGGCTACGTGAAGCCGCGCATCGCCTTCACGATCGTGCCCGGCTACGTCGACGCCGAGGCCACGTACCGCTGGATCCCCGAGACCGCGAGCAACATCTTCGGCGGCCGGGAGGATGGGCTCGAGGACGAGGGTTTTGGCGAGCACAAGCTGCGCGCGTCCTTGTTCGTCTCGTTTCGACCGAAGACGGGCAACCTCGAAGAAGATTTCGGCAAGGTCGGCGTGCACCTCTTCTACGAATACACCCGCGTCAGCGGCGATGAAGAGGAGCTCGCCCGCGTCCGCATCCGCCCCGGCGACTACATGAGCTTCGGCCTCGCCGCCGCCCTCTGAGCCGACGGCGCCCCGGACATCCGCCACGCATCGTTCGAAATCCGGGAACCCACCGCCAGGAGCGCTGTCGGTCACACCATGCGCTCGGGCCTCCTCTTCACGAACGGCATCCTCCTCGCGGGCATCTTTGCGGTCCTGACCATCGGCCCCGGGACCCAGTCGAAGCGCCTCCTGCCCGCCGACTCCACCCAGGCCACCGAGACCCCCGTCGACATGGCCGCCCTCGAATCGGCCGCTGCGCTCGCGCCCACCGTCGATTCCGTCGTGGCCCTCGCCTCGGCGTACGTCGACCGCGGCCAGCCTGGCCTCGCGAGCGCCGTCATCGAAAAGGCCCCCCGCGCCATTCAGCTCGATCCCCGCGTCGCCGACGTCGCCGCCCGCGCCCTCTTCCACCGCGGGCGGGCGCGCCAGGCCCTCGCGACCGTCGAGGACGCGCTCGACGCCTGCGACGCCGAGGCCGTCGCGTGCCGCTCCTGGCAGGTCGCCAAGGCCCGGCGCCAGGCCGCGTTCCTCCACGAGGTCGTGGCCGCGGGCATCGACGACCCCATGACGGACCCCGCCGCCGTCCGGGCTGCCTACGAGCGTTCGACGCAGAAGGTCGGTCTTATCGCAATGCGTTAACGCCGCCGGGGGGTGTCCGCGTCACGTGACGTAAGACGCACCCAAGGAAAATCTGGCAGCGTTGTCGGATGCCCCATCGGCGCTGCCATGTCACGATTCTTCTTTTGGTTCGTCTCAGGGAGCGATGTTCGTGAGCCTTCGTCGCTGCGTACTCGGGAGGCGATTGCCAGCGTGTTGAACCGACGCGAACCCCGGTCCTCCCCACCTTCCTCGCTCGGCGCCCGCCTTTCGAGTGGTCTGCCCTGGGCGACGGTCTTCGTGTCCACCTCTCTCCTCGTCGGCTGCAGCCAGCCCACCAAGCGCCCGATTGCGACCCCCGCGTCGCACCGTCAGGCCGAGGAGCGTCCCTTCATCTTCCAGCCGCCCGTCGATCTCGACGTCGAGAACAAGATCAACGCGGTCGTGCGCATCGTGGGCGACGTGACGTGCACCGGCACGCTCATCGCCGAGGACCTCGTGCTCACGGCGCACCACTGCGTCTCGGAGCGCGACGCGGACGGGCAGGTGCAAAACCGCGACAAGGATCCGGAGAGCCTCACCATCGAGCTCGGCGGCGACGACCTGCCCTGGGGCGAGGTGAAGGTGCGCGCGATCGTGAGCCCGGATTGCGGCTACGTGTCCGGCGAAGGCGACATCGCGATCCTCGTGCTCTCGCGCAAGCTCGTCGGTGTCCCCACGCTGAGCCCGCGCATCGAGGAGGCGCCCGCGGCAAACGAGTCGATTTACCCGATCGGGTTCGGCAGGTGCGCGCTCTCGCGCACGCCCATCCACCGCATCGAGCGCGTCGGCGGGCCGATCGGCAAGGTGCGCAGCGGCGACTTCATCGCGGTCGCCTCGGTTTGCCCCGGCGATTCGGGCGGACCGGCGTACAGCCCGAAGCGGCAAGACGTGGTCGGCGTGGTCTCGGCCTCGGTGATGGATGGCGACGACGCCACGGCGGCGCCCTCGATCTTCGTGCGTCTCGACGCATGGCGCGAGCTCTTCAGCGCGGCCAAGGAGATCGCGAACGGGACGAGCCCGAGCGAGCTGCCCCCGTTCCGGAGCTGCCAGCGCTGAGGGTGCATCGCAGGCTGCTGCGCGGCTCGATGCGTCGGTCGACCTCGCTCGACGTACGGAGTACGCCTCGCTCGGCCTCCCTAGCCTCGAGCCGCTCGCGACGCCTGCGATACACCCTCAGAGGCGCCGGATGCTCGCCCGCCGGGGCGCGCTTGCGATACGATCCGCGCTTCGATGCAGAAATTCGGCAAAGCGCTCGGCTACACCGTCCTTGCCCTCGTGGTGGTCTTCGGGCTCCTCCGGGTGCTGCTTTTCAAGACCTGGACCGTGCCGACGACGCTCCGGCTTTCGGCGTCGGTCGCCCCCACGCTCGACGGCGGGGACTTCGTGGTGCTCTTGACCCGAGGCACGCCGGGCTTCGGCGACCTCGTCCGCTGCAAGGACCCCGAAGACCCGACCCAGTACGTGGTCGGCCGCATCGTCGGCGTCGAGGGCGACAAGATCGAGATCACCGGCCGCAACGTGGAGATCAACGGCAAGCGCTACAACCCCGTGCAAGCTTGCCCGCCGCGCGACTACAAGACCTTGCACCCCAACACCGAGGCCGAGGTCGAGCTCGAGTGTGGCGTCGTGGAGATGGGCGGGGGGTGGCATTACCGCGGGCAGACGAAGTCCAGGACGAGCCCCCTGATCTTCAAGGCCGAAGTGGGCGAGGGCATGGTTTTTCTGCTCAGCGACAACATCGACCTCTACGACGATTCTCGCGAGTTCGGTACGCTGGAGCGCGCTTCGTGCAAGGAGCGTGTCGTCTTCCGGTTCGTCGGCAAGAACGGCTGGGGCGACGAGGATGCCCGGATGAGGGTGATCCACTGAGCCGCCACGGACGATCCTTGTTTGCTTGACCCTCCTCGCGATCGCCGTCTAGAACCGGGTGTCCCCGAGGAACGACGTTGGGCAACGAGCAGCACGAGATAGGCATCGTTTGCGGACAGTGCGACACGTGGAGCCCCATGGGCGCCGCGAGCTGCACTGCGTGCGACAACGATCTGGCCCTGTTCGGGAGCCGGCAATCCGTGCTGCCGACGCCGCCTCCGCCTGCGCCCGTGCGCCCGGCGGTCTCGGCACGCCCCGCAACGACGCCCGCGCCGCCGCTCAATCGGCCCGTCGCGCCGTTGCCCGCGCCCTCCCTGGGACCTCGCCGCGCCCCCGCGGCCGGCGCCGTTCCCGCGCAGAAAACCCCAGCACGAAGCGAGTTCGCGGACCTATCGCAGGAGGAGCTCATGGAGCAAGCCCGTAACTACGTCTGCCGTTCCTGCTCGAGCGGTGTCCCCTCGGGCCACAAGTTCTGCGGGAGGTGTGGGGCTGCGGTTCCCCTCGAGATCCTCAACGCGCAGACGCTCTTCTTCGGGGACATGCAAAACCCGGCGAAGGCGAAGCTCATCCTGATCCGCGGCGAAGGCATGGATGGCTTGAGCTTTCACCTGAAGGCCGAGCAGCACATCGTCGGCAGGAACGGGCAGCTCGTCTTCCCGGACGATCCGTTCGTCTCTCCGAAACACGCGAACTTCTTCTACCGAGACGGCAAGCTCGTCGTGCGCGACGAGGGCTCGCTGAACGGCGTCTACATCCGCGTGCGCGGCACCGTCGACATCGTCCCGAGCGACACGTTCCTCGCAGGCGAGCAGCTCTTCCGCCTCGATGCGAGCCCCAAGCCCTCCGACGGGCAAGACCCGGACGGCACGTATTTCTATTCGTCGCCGAAGCATCCGAGCCCGTTCCGACTCACGCAGATCCTCCAGGGCGGCGCCGTCGGCATGACGGTGTGCGCGCGTGGTTCGTCGCTGCAGATCGGGCGCGAGGGCGGCGATCTGAACTTCCCCGGCGACCTCTACATGTCGGGCTCGCACTGCCGGATCGAGGAGAGCGGCGGGAAGTTCTCGCTGACCGATCTGAACAGCCGCAACGGCACGTACGTGCGCATCAAGAGCGAGCGCGAGCTCGGGCACGGCGACTATCTCTTCATCGGCCGCAAGCTCCTGCGCGTCGAGCTCAACACGAACTGAACGGGGCCGCCTTGACCACGAAGACCCATCGGCCGCTGTGCTTCGCCGACGCATCCGGCGGCGCGCTCGCGGCCCTCGGCGCCGCCGTCGCGCGCGCGCTCGGGCACACGGACGCGGTGGCGGCGACCCTCAGTGAGGCGTCGCCGCTGCCCGCCGAGGTGCCGGCCGTGCTCGCGGAAATCGGGCTGGAAGCGCCGGCGATCTTGAAGCTCGAAGCGGCGCTGTCGAATCCGCACACGGTCGTGTGGCTCGCGGAGGGAGCGGCGCCGGTGGCAGGTGCGCGGGCGCTTCCGTGCAAGCTCTTGCCGGCGGACGCGGGCGAGCTCGAACGGCTTTCGACGGCGCGAATCGTGCGGGACCGGATCGAGCGGATGCTCGAGACCGATCTCGCCGCGAGCTGAACGACGCCCTCACCCCCGGCCCCTCTCCCTCGCGGGAGAGGGGAGAAGACGCGCGTGCGAAGTGGGTCAGCGCTTGCGGTTCGCGCGGCGCGCGATGTCGTCGCGGGTCGCGGCGATCGTATCGGCGACGTCGAACGCGGCTTTCACGGCGGTCGTGAGCGCGCGGAGCACCGGCTCGGGGATGAGTTCGATGAGCCGTTCGAGGTCCACCGGGCCGTCCGTGTTCGGGACGTAGCGGTCCATCAGCTCGGCGAAGAGGTCGTACTTGCGCGAGAGGTCGTCGAGCCGCTTGCGGAGCGCGTTCGCCTCGTCGCCCTGCGCGTCGCCGAGCAGGCCGAGGGCGCGGCGCGAGAGAGCGCGTTTGTCCTGCACGACGCGGCGCAGGCGCGCGAGGTAGGCGCCGATGATCACGTCGGGGTACTTGCCCCGCAGCGTGTACGAGTCGTGCCGCGCGCCGGACTCGCGTCGGCGCTCGATGATGCCCGCCGCTTCGAGGCCGCGCAGGTTCGCGAAGATGTTGCTCTTCGAACGACCGAGCTCCATCGAGAGCTCGTCCATCGAGCGCGGGCTGTCGGCGAGGTAGAGCGCGGCGACGACCTGGCCGCCGAGCCGCGTGATGCCGGGGAACGAGGCGGCGATCTCCGCGCCCACGCCTTCGAGCAGCGCCTTTCGTGCGGCGACGACACGTTCGTCGGGCGTGCTCGGTTCTCCGTCCGGGTCTGGCCTGCGAGAGGTCATCGCGGGCGCCAATGTAGCGTCAGGAGTCGTCCATGCACAGGGACGCGTGTTTGCCGCGGGGCACGCCCTGGATGAACTCGACGGGGCATGCGAAATCGAGGACCGGGCCCGAGGGCTTCTTCAGCATCTCGCCGATCTCGATGGCGCTCGCCTCGGACCAGTCGCGCGCGCCGTCGAAGCGAGCGCGGATGATGCCGTTCTTGTCGATGACCCAGGTCTCGGGGAAGAGCTTCGTGCCGTAGCGGCCTCCGACGATCTCCGAGTCCGCGTCGAAGAGCACGGGGAAGGGCGGATCGCCGTCGAGCAGCACGCGCAAAAGGTCACGTACCTTCGTGCGGTCCTCGTCGATCGTCACGGTCACGAGGACCATGTCCTTGCGGCCGTGGAGCACGCGCGCGAGCGTGGCGAGCGAGGGCATCTCCTCTTTGCAGGGGCCGCACGTCTCGGTCCAGAAGTTGAGGAAGACGATCTTGCCGCGGAACGACGAGAGCCGGACGGGTTTGCCGTCGAGGTCGGGCAGCTCGAAGTCGGGCGCGAGACGATCGCGGCCGGCGTACGCGGGGCCGAGGCCACACATCGCGGTGCAGCTCGCGCGGACCTGATCGTTCTTCGCGGCGGTGACGAAGCCGAAGACGGCGACGGCCGCGGCCACGATGAAGAAGATCTGCAGGAGCGTGGACGACTTCATGCCTCGACCTCCATAGCGCAAGGGCGCCCCTCCGCCCACATGCTCAAGGCGTCTCCTCGCGGAGCAGCCGCAAGAGCCGCGCCTCGTCGACGCGGTGCTTCATGATTTTACGCCCATCGAGCTCCACGACGGGCACGTCCCAATCGTAGGCGGCGCGCTTCTCGGCTGGGGCCTCGTGGTCGAGGTCCAGGACCACGAGCTCGAAGGGCTCCGTGCGGCGCACGCGTTCGAGGGCCTCTTCGGCCACGTCGCAGAGGTGACATCGCACCCGCGTGTACAGGGTGATCGTCTTCATGCGCTGGCGACGATGGAGAGGCTCTTCTTCGGCTTCTTCGGGGTGAGCGCCTCGAACGCGCGCTTGTAAGCGGCGAAGGCGCCGCCGCCATGCACGGCTTCGAGCACCGCGCGGCCCTCGGCCTCGCCGCCTTGCGCGAGCACGGCCTCGACCCAGGCCCACTTCGCGCTCGTCGAGCGCACGTCCGCGCGGCCCTTGAGGCCGCGGCGCAGCCGTTCGAGCCGCGCGTTCACCACGTCGATGCCCGCGAACGGCGCGTGCGCGAGCGGCGTGTTGCGCTTCGGGCAGAAGGGCGCGATGCCGAGCGCGATGGGGACCTTTTGCGAGAGCTCCGTGACGAAGCGGACGCACTCGTCCACGTCCTCGTCCTCTTCGCCGGGCACGCCGATCATCAGGTAGAGCTTCATGCGCGGCATGCCGTGCTTGCGCGCCATCTCGGCCGCGCGCTCGAGGTGGCGGATGCGCGCGCGCCGATCGAGGATCTCGCGCACGCGCTCGCTCGTGCCGTCCATCGCGGTCGTGAGCGTGCGGTAGCCGGCCAGCTTGAGCGCGCCGACGAACTCGTCGGAGAGCTTGTCCGGGCGCAGGCTGGAGAGGCCGACCTCGCAGCCGCGTTCGGCGAGGGTGCGGACGATCTCCACGATCTTCGGGTGATCGCTGACGGCGGCGCCGACGAGGCCGATGCGACGCGCGTCTTCGGGGATGAGGCCGAGAATTTTCTCCTTCGGGACGATGCGCATGCCGCCGTTCGTCGAGCGGCGCATCACGCAGTAGGCGCAGCCGCGCGAGCAGCCGCGCTCGGTCTCGATCAAGAACATGTTCGAGAGCTCGGTGTCGGGCGTGCGGATCGGCGCCCACGCGGGGAGGAGCTCGTCGTCGCACTGCGCGATGCCGGGCATGGAGGCGCCGTGGCGCGAGGGGACGAAGACGTGCGGGGTCTTCGCGAGCGCATCGAGCGCGGCCTCGCGCGAGGGCGTGTCGCGCAGGATTCGAAGAACCTCGACCGCGAGCGTGTCGGCTTCGCCCATGACGATGGCGTCGGCGAAGGCCGCGAGCGGCAGCGGGTTCGAGTTCGTCAGCGGGCCACCCGCGAGGATGAAGGGATCCCGCGACGAACGCTCTTCGCGGAGCGGCTTGATCCCCGAGGCTTCGAGCAGGCGCACGACGCCCGCGGTTTCGAGCTCGTAGGCGACGCTCATGGCGATCACGGGGTAGTCGCGGAGCGGGCGGAGCGACTCGTACGTGAGGGGGACGGCGCGCGGGCCGTGCTCGTCGTCGGGCAGGAACGCGCGATCCGCGGCCATGTCGGGCTCGTGCTGGATCGACTTGTAGACCTGCAAGAAGCCGAGCGAGCTCATGCCCGTGCGGTAGGGCGACGGGTAGGCGAGCGCGACGCGCCAGGGCGCGTGTTTGTCGAGGCGTCCGACCTCCTCGGCGAGGCGCCGCCGGATGGTCGCCACGGTGACGTCACGTGACATTCGGGAAGAGACTCCTTCAGCAGGCCCGGTGGCGCAAGCGATCCCAGCCGATTTCATCACGGAAACACCCGAGATCCCCGCGTCAGCGGGCGGAGGGGCGTGAGAGGTGCACGGCCTCGCCGTTGGTCTCCCAGACGACGTCGCCGCCCCGGTCGGTCCGGGCGATGGTGATGGCGCGCGCGCCGAGCGAGGCGAGGACGCCGGGGTCGGGGTGGCCGTAGCGGTTGCGCACGCCGGAGCAGACGAGGGCCACGCTCGGGCGAACGGCGTCGAGGAAGGGCGGCGTCGTCGAGGTGCGGCTGCCGTGGTGGCCGAGCTTGAGGAGATCGGCGCGGAGCGCGGCGGGGTATTTTTGGATGAGCGCGCGCTCGGCTGCGGCCTCGGCGTCGCCGACGAGAAGCGCGGCGTGGCTACCGTAGGTGATGCGCAGGACGAAGGAGTTGTCGTTCGCGCTCTCGTCGGGGACGAACCCGGGGCAGGGGGCGAGGACTTCGACGGTCGCGCCGCCGATCACATGTTTGCCGCAGAGCGTGTCGGGCCTGCGAATGGGAACGTTACGGTGGCGTAGGTTCGCGAGCATCGCGGCGTACGTCGGTCCGGCGCCGTGGTCCTCGCCCTGGCCCGTGTCCCAGAGCTCGCCGACGTCGATCGCGGGGAGCGTGGAGATGAGCCCGCCGAAGTGATCCGGGTGCGGGTGCGAGAGGACGACGATGTCGACGCGTTCTTTGCGGAGTGCGCGCAAGACGGGGAGCACGACACGCGTGCCCGTGTCGACGGGGCTTCCCATGAAGCCGCCGCCGTCGATGAGCATGGTTTTTCCGTCGGGCAGATCGACGAGGATCGAATCGCCCTGGCCCACGTCGAGGGCGCGCACGCGCAGCAGTCCTTTTGAGCTCCCAGCATATGCAGCGCACTGCTCCAGCACGAGGAGCGCGGCAAACCCGAGCGCGAGGGCGGTGCCGCGGCGAAGAGCGTCCTTTGCGAGGGCCGCCGCGAGCGCGGCGATGGCCACGGCCGCGAGCTGCGAAGGCGTGGGCGGCGGGAAGGTGACGATCCCGCCGAGATCACTCGTCACGCGGGCGACCGCGCGCACGGCGATGAGCGCGCCCGAGCCGAGGAGCGCCGCGCCACGCTCGACCGGAGGTGCCCATGCGAGCGCGGCGTGCAGGAGGCACACGGGCAGCGCCGCGAGCTCGCCGATCGGCGCGGCGACGAGGTTCGCGAGGATGCCGAGCAGCGGCAAGGAAGGCGTCATCATCGCGAGGAACGGCGTGCAGCCGACCATCGCGGCGAGCGTCGTGGCGATGGGGCGGAGCACGGCGCGGACGGGCGCGGGGCCACGCACGAGCCGTTCCGCGATGGGTCGATCGAGCCCGAGCAGACCCGCCGTTGCCGCGGCGGACAGGACGAACGACGGGTCGCTGCCGACGAGCGGGTCGAGGATCGCCGCGAGGAGGAGCGATCCGCCGAACGCGCGCACGCCGCTCGGGCGACGGCCGAGCGCGCGCACGAGCATCACGACGGAGAGCATGCCGGCGGCGCGTAGAGCCGAGCCGCTGCCGCCCGCGAAATCGGCATAGAGCCACGACGTGGGGATCGCGAAGGCCGCGGAGAGGCGACCGACGTCGAAGCGCGCCGAGAGCGGCGTGACGCGCAGGAGCAAGGCGCGCGCGGCGGCCGCGAGGCCCGCGACGGCGAGGACGAGGTGCGTGCCGGAGACCGCGAGCAGGTGGGACAAACCGCTCCGGCGGAAGGCTTCGTTGTCGGCCTCGTGAAGATCCGTCTCGCCGAGGACGAGGGCCCGCGCGAGCGGCTCGGCTTCGGGGTGGAACGTCGCCTCGATGCGGCGTCGCACGTGGGCGCGGGCGCGATCGATCCAGGTGGTGATGCCCTGGCCGCGGGAGACGCGCTCCAGATCGACGAGACCTCCCGACGCGGCGACGCCGCTCCGCGCGATGGAGGGACGCGGGTCGGGAAGGCTCTCGTTCAGGAAGAGATGGACCGGGGCGAGGTCCGCGACGAGACGCACGCGATCGCCACGCGCGAGATCCTCGGGCGCGCCATGGAGTCGCGCGCGGAGCGGTTCGGTGAGCGGACCCCGTTCGCAGGCGGTCTCGAAAAACTCGACCTCGATGCGAGCCTGGCCGCGTTCTTCTCCCGGAGGCGTGGGTTCACGCTGCACCACCGGCGAACGCAGCACGATGGCTTCTCCTTCGCATCGACCTGGAGGCCCGAGCGCCTCGGTCACGCGCGCGTGCAAGGCCGCGGCCTCGTCGATCGCCGCGCGGGAACGCAGCGCGCCGAACGCAAGCACCAGCGCGAGGCCCACGAGCGCCCACCGTTCGAGGTGACGGCGCAAGAGGAAGAGCGAGATCACGGCCGCGAGCGCGGCGGGAAGTGGCGCGCGTGCCAGGGCGGAACCCGCCGCGAGCGCGAGAGCGGTGAGCAGCAGCTTGTCGGTCACGTACCGCGATGCAGCAATCGCCGGGCCGCCCTCGAATCGGCCGGAATTCCGCGCGATCGCTCACCCAACACCCTGGCGCCGCCATGGCGGGCCCCGGCGCCCGCCACCTTGGCGAAGGCGCGTCACGCGCCCTCTCCCCTACGTGATGCAATCGGATTGCAGGATTCCGCGCCGCGTAAAACGCACGTGTCGCGCTGCATCGACGCACAGAGAACGCGTGCGCGTCCGGAGTCGCCTTCCTACAATGGCGCCTCCTTCGCGCGTGCTCTCCCGATCCGTCGTGGTGCACGCGCCTGCCGCTCCCTGGAGGTCGCCGATGTCCCCGTGTCCGCCCCGCGCTCGTTTTGCCTTGTTGTTTGGCGCTCTCGCGCTCATCGCCGGCTGCGGCGACGTGTCGCAACCTGCGCCCGAGGGCGCCGTCGGAGAAGCGGAGCTCGACATCAGCGGCGGCTATGCGGATGACAAGGACACCGCGGTCGTCGGGATTTACGCGACGAACCTCGGCGGCATCTGCACCGGCTCGCTCCTCGCGCCGAACCTGGTGCTCACGGCGCGCCACTGTGTGTCGCAGATCAACAACAACGAAGGCACCGTCGAGTGCGGCGTCACCAAGTTCGCTCCCCCCGCCGCGCCGAGCAGCTACCTCGTCACGACCGGCCCCGAGCTCTCCCAGGATCCCTCCGCTTACCGGGCCACGAAGGAGGTCGTGCTCCTTCCCGCAGGCGACGACTTCTGCGGTCAGGACCAGGCGATCCTGATCCTCGCGGAGAACATCCCCGAGGCGGAAGCGAAGCCGCTCGTGCCCCGCGTCGACGAGCCGCTCGTCAACGGCGAAAAATACTCCGCGATCGGGTTCGGCGCGACGGACGGCGCGGGCAACGGCGCGGGCGCGCGTCGCCGCCGCGACGACCTCACCGTCACCTGCGTCGCCGACGAGTGCCCCGATTTCCAGGTCAAAACGACCGAGTGGATGGGCAACGCCGGCGTCTGCCAGGGTGACTCCGGCGGACCCGCGATCGACGCGAAAAACCGCGTGATCGGCGTGACCTCGCGCGGCGGCTTCAACTGCTCGACCCCGATCTACGGCTACGTGAAGGCGTGGGATCAGTGGATCAAGGACACGGCGATCAAGGCCGCGGAGATGGGCGGTTATCCCGTCCCGGCGTGGGCGAACGGCGCCCCCACGAACCCCGACTACTCGTACACGCCCGGCGACGCCTGCAATGAGCCCTCCGACTGCGCCTCGGGCCGCTGCGTGAACGACGGCAACGAGCAGTACTGCACGCGCCTCTGCAACGAGCAGGCGCCGTGCCCCGAGGGCTGGTACTGCGACAGCGACAGCAACGGCCAGGGCGTCTGCTTCAAGAAAGAAGGCTCGGCGTCGGGCGGCTGGGGCGAGGAGGAGGAGGGCCCGCAGCTCTCGAACGAGAGCTCCTGCAGCGTGAACGCCGATCCGACGAAGCCCGTGCCCTGGCGCGGCGGCATCTTCGCGCTCGCGCTCGTCGCGCTCGGTCTGCGGCGCCGCACGCGGTGAAGCGCCGCTCGTTCCATCTCGCGCTCGTCGCGCTCGCCTTCTCCGCGTGCTCACGCGGCTCCGGCAAGGACAAACCTCTTCGCGTCGTGTCGCTCTCGCCGAGCACGACGGAGACGATGTTCGCGATCGGGGCCGGAGGCTTGCTCGTCGGGCGCTCGCGGTACTGCGACTACCCGAAAGAAGCCGAGGCACTGCCCGTCGTCGGTGGCTACGCCGATCCGAACGTCGAGGCGATCGTCGCGCTCGCGCCCACGCTCGTCGTCGGCGCGCGTGGCCCCGCCGGGCCCGTGCTCGAAGAGGGGCTGCGCGCGCACGGCATCGACACGTTTTTCCCCGAGACCGAGTCGCTCGACGGCATCACGCGCATGATCGAAGAGCTCGGCCGCCGCGTGGGCCACGAGGCCGAGGCGAAACGTGTCGCGCAAGGCATCGAGGACAAACGCAAGGCGCTCGCCGCGCTCGTCGCCGGAAGGCCCAAGAAACGCGTGCTCTTCGTGTTCGACGCGTCGCCCATCGTCGTCGCCGGCCCCGGCAGTTTTCCCGACGAGCTCGTGCGCCTCGCGGGCGGCGAAAACGTCATCACCCGCGGCGGCGCCTACCCGACGATCGGACTCGAGCATCTGCTCGCGCTCGATCCGGATGTCCTGCTCGACGGCGCCTCCGACATGCGCTCCACCAAGACGCTGCGCGAACGCGTCGAGAACGCCCCCGGCTGGCGCGAGCTCCGCGCCGTCCAGAAAGGCCAGATCCGCGTCGTCGGCTCTGACGTCTTGCGCCCCGGCCCCCGCATCGGTGATGGACTCTTCGCCGTCGCCCGCGCCATCCACGGCGAGGACCTCGCGCCACCCCCATGACCCGTTCGCCCGCCCGCGTCCGCGCCGATGCCCTCCTCGTCACCCTCGGCCTCGCCGAGAGCCGCGCCCAAGCGCAGGCCCTCATCATGGCCGGCAAGGTGACTTGTAGCGATGCGCGCGTGGACAAACCCGGCTCGCTCCTCGCGCCGGACGCACCTCTCCGCGTCGCCTCCCCGCCGCGCTTCGTCTCCCGCGGCGGCGACAAGCTCGACCACGCGCTCACGTTCTTCGTCGACAAGGGCCTCGACGTCGCCGGCCGCCGTTGCCTCGACGTCGGCGCCTCCACGGGCGGCTTCACCGATTGCCTGCTCCAGCGCGGCGCCGCGCTCGTCGTGGCCGTCGACGTCGGCTACGGACAGCTCGCCGAGAAGCTCCGTGCCGATCCACGCGTCGACGTCCGCGAGCGCGTGAACGCGCGCGAGCTCAGTCGCAGCGACTTGCCCGCGGGCGTCGACCTCGTCGTCGTCGACGCCTCGTTCATCGGCATCGGCAAGCTCATCGGCGCGATCGCGGCTTTGCTCGAGCCGGGCGCGGATCTCGTCGCCCTCGTAAAGCCGCAGTTCGAGGCGGGTCGGGAGGCTGTCTCGCGCGGACGGGGCGTCATCCGGGATGAAGAGACGCGGCAGGCCGCGATCGCCGCGGCGCGTCGGGCTGTCGAGGAGGGCGGGTTCGAGGTCGTTGCCGAGGTCGACAGTGCGGTTGCCGGCCCAAAAGGCAACGTGGAGCGGTTCGTCTGGGCGCGCCGTCGCGCCGGCTGATCCCGAGGCCGCGCGTGCTCGGGGCTGACGACATGCGGCGATGATGGTACTCATCGGCGCGGCACGGGCATCGCGCGGTTTTCGCGGCCCTTGCCGGCGAGGAGAGGTCGATGCTCGGACGACGGCGTTGGGTGATGGCGATCGTGGCCCTCGGCGTGAGCGCGCTGGGGCTGGCCGCGTGTTCCACCCAGAAAGACGCGCCGCAGAAGGATGCCGCGGGCAAGGATCCGAGCGTCCCCGCGGCGGCCGAGCCCTGGAAGGTCGGCGCGTACCTGAGCCTGTCGGGCGCCGAGACGCAGTTCGGCATCGAGACCAAGGAAGGCATCGAGCTCGCGGTCGACGAGGTGAACAAGAAGGGCGGCGTGAAGGGCCGGCCCGTGAAGGTCCTCTACGAGGACAACAAGTCGAACCCGCAGGAGACGAACAACAAGGTCCTGCAGCTCATCACGCGGGACAAGGTCGTCGCGCTGCTCGGCGAGGTCGCCTCCTCGCGCTCCACGATCGGCGGCATCGTCGCGAACAAGCACAAGATCCCGATGATCACGTCCTCGGCGACGGCGCCCGAGGTCACGCAGATCGGGCCCTTCGTCTTCCGCGTCTGCTTCACGGACGACACGCAGGGCCAGATGGGCGCCGAGTTCGTGGTGAAGACCATGGGCAAGAAGCGCATCGGGATCCTCTACGCCTCCGACGACGTCTACTCGTCGGGCCTCGCCGCGCAGTTCCGCGACGCGGCGAAGAAGCTCGGCGGCGAGATCGTCGTGGAGAAGAGCTTCATCAAGACCGAGACGAACTTCACCACGTACATCAACGAGATCCGCGACGCGAAGCCGGAGCTCGTCTACGCGCCGATCTACTACAACGCGATGGTCCCGATCGCGCGGCAGGCGAAGGCCGCGGGCATGCCGGGCAGCATGTTCGTCGGCGGCGACGGCTGGGACGCCGAGACGTTGCTCCAGGACGCGGGCGAGGAGATGGAGGGCGCGTACTTCACGAACCACTACGCGCCCGACGTCCCCTGGCCGAACGCGCAGATCTTCCTCAAGGCCTACAAGGAGCGCTTCAAGCGTGATCCGTCGAGCCTCTCGTCGCTCGGCTACGACTCGGCGCTGCTCCTCTTCGACGCCATGGGCCGCGCCAAGGGCGACACGCCCGAGGCCATCCGCGACGCGATCGCCGAGACCAAGAACTTCCAGGGCGCGACGGGCACGATCACCATCGACCCGAACCGCAACGCGGACAAATCCATCGTGATCGTGCAGATCAAGAACAAGAAGTTCACCTACTTCGCGACGGTGAACGACAAGGCGGCTGCGAAGCCCTGAGGCGAGAGGTCGGGTGATTCCATGGCCATGAAGATCCTCAACGCCCTGATCACGGGCCTCGCGCAGGGGTCGATGATCGCGCTCGTGGCCCTCGGCTACACGATGGTCTACGGCATCCTGAAGCTCATCAACTTCGCCCACAGCGAGGTCTTCATGATGGGCGCCTTCCTCGGCTTCTTCGGGATCACGGCGCTCGGCGGCAAGGACTCTCCGCTCGTCGCCGGCGTCGGCGGGACGCTGCTCGCCATGGTGTTCGCAGGTCTGCTCGGCATGCTCGTCGAGCGCATCGCCTACGCCCCGCTCCGCACGCGCGGCAAGGGCAAGGCGAACACCCGCATCACCCCGCTCGTCACGGCGCTCGGCATGAGCGTCCTGCTCCAGAACCTCGCCCAGCTCCTCTTCACCGCGCAGTACCGCGGCTACCCGCAGCTTTTGCCGATCGAGGACACGCGCAAGGTCATCTTCATCTCGGCCTTCTCCGTGATGGTCGCGCTCCAGTTCCTCGTGCACAAAACCTGGATGGGCAAGGCGATGCGCGCGCTCAGCGTGAACATCGAGGCCGCGCGCCTCATGGGCATCCGCACGAGCCGCGTCATTTCGATCACGTTCATCACGGGCTCGGTCCTCGCCGCGCTCGGCGCCGTTCTCTACTGCCTCGATCAGTCGCAGGTCTACCCCACGATGGGCGTCGTCATCGGCACGCGCGCCTTCGTCGCGGCCGTCATCGGCGGCATCGGCAACATCCCGGGCGCGATGCTCGGCGGCCTGCTCATCGGCATCATCGGCGAGATGACCAAGCTCACGGCGTACTCCGGCCTGCAGGATGTCCTGGTCTTCACGGCTCTCATCGCCGTCCTGCTCGTCAAGCCGACGGGGCTGCTCGGAAAAGCCTCGATCGAGAAGGTTTGATGCGCGTCAGGCCCTGACCGACGGGCCGCTTGCGTACTATCCTTGGCCCTGATGATGCGGCGCTTGATCCTCGCCTCCGTCTTCGTGCTCGGCGCCTGCGCGCCAGGCGCTCCGGCCAACTGGGTCCGCGGCGGCGCGATGCTCGACGTGCCCCGCGCACGCTGGGTCGTCGGCACCGCCGTCGTCGACGTCTTCCCCGACGGCCGCGTGACGCTCAACGAAACCGAGGAGCTCACCGTCGACCGCGGCGGGCGCGTCTACGATCCGAACAACGACCCCGTCGCGCTCCTCGAGCCCGGCGGCAAGCTCGTCGGCCCCGGCGACAAACTCCTCGGCAACGTCGGCATCCTGCACGCCTCGCAGGGCGACGAGCCGCACGCGTGGCTCAGCGTCATGCCCACGGGTGAGGTCGTCCGCTACGAGGACGACGGCGGACGCAGCTCGCTCGGCGTCTGGATCGGCTGCAACCAGACCTATCTGCAGCACCAGACGTGCACGCTCGTCAGCCATCTGCTCACGCCGCGCATCGTCGCGCAGTCGCGCAACGCGAATACGCTCATGCCGAATGGCCTGGGATATGGCCCCGGCGGTTATATGCCCGGCATGGGCTTCGGTTTGCCCTACCGTTGATCGCCCAGTTTTCCCGCCTGGAACGTCATCGTTCCGCGCAATCATCCGCGCCCCTGGGCCATCGAATCCGGCGCACGGGTGGAGTCCGGCAGACGTTGGGCTGACCCATCCTCCCAGGACGAACCTGCGACGCAGGCCTGGGAGGCGTGTGGGCATCGGGGGGGTTGTCGGCGCAGGCGGGCGACGCCTCCGGATCAATGGAGGTTCGGATGAACGTTCGTAACATGGTCCTCGCCTCGACTCTGGTGCTGGTCGGCGTGGTCGCCGCGCAGGCCTGCGGCGGGAGCGACGAGGGCGGCGGTGGGACGGGCGGGACCGCGGGCGCGGGCGGTGGAACCGGCGGGACCGCGGGCGCAGGCGGTGGAACCGGCGGAACCGGGGGCACGGGCGGGACCGGCGGGACCGGCGGTGCGGGCGGCGCGGGCGGGGCCGGCGGCATGGGCGGCGCGGGGGGCGCTGGCGGCGCGGGCAGCGGCGACGCGGGCGTGAAGATGATGCCGAGCCTGCGGTTCTCCCACCTCTCGCCGGACGCGTCGGCGGTCGACGTGTGCCTCTTGCCGGCGGGCGGCGCGAACGAGGGCGCCTTCGGTCCGATCTTCAAGCAGCGCTTCAACGACGCTGACGGCATCCGGTTCGGCGAGGTCTCCAAGTACGTCGACGTGCCCGAGGGCGACTACACGCTGCGCGTCGTCGCGCCTGGCGCGCTGAACTGCGACACCGCGCTCCCGGGCACGCAGGACGTCCCCGGGATCGAGGCACGCGGGGGCGAACTCGCCACGGTCGCGGCCGTCGGTCAGCTCGACGCGCCGGCGGGCGTGCACAAGTTCGGCGCGCTGCGCTTCCTGGACGACACGGAGCCGGCGTCGGGGAAGACGCGCGTGCGTTTCATCCACGCCTCGCCGGACACGGACGACCTCGACATCGGCACCGTCGACACGCAGGGCACGTTCGCGCCGCTCTTCACGGGCGTCGGGTATGGCTCGACGGGCCAGTCGAAGACGGGCAACTACGTGACAGGGGCGCCGTTCGACAAGGCCACGATCGCGACGCGCGTCGCGGGCCAGCAGGCGAACCTCTTCACGATCGCGGGCGTGATCATCGAGGCGGACCGCGTCGTCACGATCTTCGCGATCGGCAACCGCGCCGGCCAGCCCGAGCTGCTCCGGCTCCTGGTTTGTCAGGATGAATCACCCCACGCCCAGGGCGCGCCCGGCATGGCGACCTGCCACCTGCTGACGCCGTGAGGCCGGCCTAGCCCCCTCTCCCGCGAGGGAGAGGGGGTTGGGGGTGAGGGAATCGTTCCGCGGGAGAGGGTGAGGGGAGAGGGGAGAGGGCGTCGCTCTACTTGAGCAGCCACCCGAACAGGAGCCGCTTCGTCGCATCTCGCGACACCTGCGCGATCGAATCGACGAGCGGAATCTCCTTCGGACAAACCTCCACGCAGTTCTGCGCCTTCCCGCAGTCCTGCACGCCGCCTTCGCCCATGACCGTCTCCAGCCGCGCGTTCTTGTGCAGCGCGCCCGACGGATGCATGTTGAACAGCCGCACGAGGTTCAGCGCGAACGGCCCGACGAACTGCGTCGAATCGTTGTACTGCGGGCACGCCTCGACGCAGCACCCGCACGTCATGCAGCGCGAAAGCGGATAACGCTCCTGCTGCGCCTCGGGGCTCTCGCGTGGACCCGGGCCGAGCTCGTGCGTCCCGTCGATGTCGATCCACGCTTTGACCTTCTTCATGTCCTGGAACATGCGCTCGCGGTCGACGATCAGGTCACGCACGAGCGGGAACTTCGTCATCGGCTCGACCGTGATCGTCTCGCCGTTCGGCGCGATCTGGTCCACGAGCGCCGAGCACGCCTGACGCACGCGCCCGTTGATCACCATCGTGCAGGCGCCGCAGACCTCTTCGAGGCACGACGACTCCCACACGACCGGCGCGACGTCTTTCCCGTCGACCGTGCGCGGCTCCTTCTGCACCTGCTGCAGCGCGCTGATCACGTTCATCTGCGGCAGGTAGGGGACCTTGAACTCCTCCCACCGCTTCGTCTCCGGGAGATCGGGACCGTCCTGGCGCTTGACGCGCAGATGCACGAGACGCCCGGTGCCCTTCGTCGTGTCGCTGTTCGCCATGGTCAAACGCTCTTCTGCTGCTCCGAGGCAGCCGGTTGCTGGATCTTCCCGGTCGCGGCGGCGCTCGCGGCGCCGGCCTGCTCGTACTTGCGCTCGCGCGGGGCGACGAGGCTCGCGTCGACGGCGTCGGTCACGTGGATCGACTGCCCGGCGCACGTGTAGTCGAACTCCCGCAGGTACTTCACGGCGCCCTTCTGCTCGTGCTTCGCGAGCGTCGTGCGCATCCAGTCCGCGTCGTTCCGCTTCGGGAACGCGGGCTTGTAGTGCGCGCCGCGCGACTCGTCGCGGTTCTTCGCGCCCTGCGCGATCACGCGGGCGAGCACCAGCATGTTCTCGAGGTGCCGCACGAACTGCGCGCCCTGGTTCGCGCGCTGCGAGCCGTCCGGACAGGCGACCTTCTTCACCCGCTCGTCGAGCTCCGAGAGCTTGCCGAGGACCTGCTCGAGCGTCGCGTTCTCGCGCTCGATCGTCACGTCGCGCAGCATCATGTCGCCGAGCTCTTGGTGGAGCTTGTACGGATTCTCGGCGTTCTTTTCGTCCTGGTTCTGCTTGAGGATGCGCGTGTAGTCGTCCTGGCAGCGCTTCTCGGCCTTCTCGAAGATCGACTTCGGCAGGTCGAACGCGCTCTTCGCGAGGCTCTTCTGGTAGCTCGCGACCGACGGGCCCGTGACCATGCCGCCGTAGATGCACGAGAGCAGCGAGTTCGCGCCGAGCCGGTTCGCGCCGTGGTACTGGTACTCGACCTCGCCCACCGCGTAGAGCCCGGGGATGCTCGTCGCGTGGTTGCGCGGCGAGCCCGCCTTCAGCGATCCACGCGCGTCCTTCTCGAAGTCGACCCACAGGCCGCCCATCGAGTAGTGCACGGCGGGGAAGACCTTCATCGGGTTGTGATACGGGTCGGTCCCCGCGAACTTCTCGTAGATCTCGAGGATGCCCGCGAGCTTCGCGCGGAGGAACTTCTCGTCCTTGTGCGTGAGGTCGAGGTAAACCTCGTTCTCGTTGCGACCGGTCTTCGGGTTGAAGACGCCGCGCTTCTCGTGGAAACACGTCTTGAAGATCGCGCGTGACGCGATGTCGCGGGGCACGAGGTTGCCGTAGCCCGGGTACATGCGCTCGAGGATGTAGTCGCGCTCCTTCTCGGGGATCTCCTTCGGATTGCGCTGATCCTTCGCGTCCTTCGGCACCCACACGCGGCCGCCCTCGCCGCGCGCGCTCTCCGAGATGAGGCGGAGTTTGTCCGCGCCCGGGATCGCCGTCGGGTGCACCTGGATGAACTCGCCGTTCGCGTAGACCGCGCCCTGCTGGTAGACCGACGAGGCCGCGGTCCCGGTGCAGATCACGCTCATCGTCGAGCGGCCGAAGATGATGCCGCAGCCTCCCGTGGCGAGCACGACGGCGTCGCCCTGGAAGTACTTGATCTGCATCGTCTTGAGGTCCTGCGCGATGCAGCCGACGCACGTGCCGCTGTCGTCGAGCACGGCCTGCAAGAAGTCCCAGAACTCGAACTTGCGGACCATCTTCTCGCCCGGGATCGACACGCCGTGCTCGTCGACGACGTCGGCGATCTCGTAGCGGCGCACCTGCTCGTCGAGGGCGTAGAGGAGCTGCTGCCCCGTCGTCGCGCCCGCGAACGCCGTGCGGTGGAAGAGCGTGCCGCCGAAGCGACGGAAGTCGAGCAGGCCTTCGGGCGTGCGGTTGAAAGGCACGCCCATGCGGTCGAGCATGAACACGATGCCCGGCGCCGCCTCGGCCATGCCCTTGACGGGCGGCTGGTTCGCCAGGAAGTCGCCGCCGTAGGCCGTCTCTTCGAGGTGGATCTGCGGGCTGTCGCCTTCGCCCTTGGTGTTGACGGAGGCGTTGATGCCGCCCTGCGCGCACACCGAGTGCGAGCGCTTCACCGGGACGAGCGAGATCAGGTCCACCGGGACCTTCGCCTCGCAGAGCTTGATCACCGTCATGAGGCCCGCGAGGCCTCCGCCGACGACGACCACCCTTCGAACCTTGCCCCCTTCGCTCCGGATCGTGCTTTTCGCAGCCATGGTGCTTGAAACCTCAATCGATGACCGGCCCGACGGAGGCGGGCTTCTGCGTTTGCTGGAGGATGTCGACGCACGTGCGCGCGTCCGAGCCCCCCTTCTTGCCGAAGATCTTGTCCTGCACGGAGGAGCCCGTGGCGAAGTAGATCGCCGTGTTCGCGCCGAGCAGGAAGATCGCGACGCCGAGCACCCCGAAGACGGCCGCAGCCATCTGCTGCGAGCGGCGCGACACCGTCACGCCCCACGAGAAGCAGAAGCCCCAGAGCCCGTTCGCGAAGTGAAAGACGCTCGCCGCGATGCCGAGCACGTAGAGCAGCCCCACGACCGGGATGCCCTTCACCGTCGCCGACATGTTCTGGCAGAGCGCGGGGTAGAACTGCTCGGGCGCGAGCTTGCCCGCGAGCTTCTTGCCCCAGTACTCGTAGAGGTGGAACGCGATGAACGCGAAGGCCATGAGGCCCGTGACGCGCTGGAGCGTGAAGGCCCAGTTGCGCGTGGTCTTGTACTTCGAGACGTTGTACTTCGCGTCGAGCGCGAGCTTGATCCCGTAGCCCGCGTGGAAGAGCAGCGGCAGGAGGATCAGTCCCCACTCCGCCACCGCGAGGTACGGCGTGTGCGTGATCTCCGAGACCGCCTTGTCAAAGGGCTCCTGTCCCTGGAGCGCCTTGGCGTTCGTCCACAGGTGGAACACCATGAACGCGCCGACGGGCGCGACGCCCGTCAACGAGTGCAGCTTGCGCAGCAGAAACGCGCGGCGGTTCTGCGCGAAGAGTGACTGATCGGCGAGCGCTGCTTCGGACACGAAAGGACCTCGTCGTCTTGCGGGCGACCGGCGATGTATGGGACTCTAGCCAGGACGTCAAGGTGGCGCGATCTTTAGGTAACTCGCTCGGCCGCTCGGCCAGGGTGCTCGCAGGGCTGGGTTTGGCCGCCCTTGGCGCGGGAGCGTGTGGTGGATCGCGTAACGACGCCGTCGCCCCCACGGTGCCGCTGTCGTCGTCGATCGAGGCGCAGACCGAGCTCCGCAACATCGAGGCCTCGTTCGCCCAGTCGAGCCGCGCCGAACGTCAGGCCCTCGAAGACCGCCTGCTCGCCTTCCAGGCGCGTTACCCCAAGGACGCGCTCGGCCCCGTGGCCGACGTGATGCTCGCCTGGATCGCGCTCGAACGTGGCGATCTCAACCGCGCCACCGAGCTCTCGTCCCGCGCCGAGACGCAGACGAAAGCCGTCGGCACGACCGCGGAGCTCGCCCGCATGATCCAGGGCGCCGCGCTCCGCCGCTCGGGCAAGGCCGAGGCCGCGCTCGGCAAACTGCTGCCGCTCCTCGGCAAGCTCATCGACCCGCACGCCCGGACGTTTCTGAACGAGGAGGCGACCGCGAGCGCGATCGGCGCGAAGCACCACGGTCAGGCGATCGAGCTGATGCTCGTGTGGCTGCACGAGGCGTCGCTCGAGGAGCGCGTCGAGGTGCGCTCGAAGCTCGCGGAGCTGCTCGCGAGCATCCCGCCGGCGTCGCTCGCGCCGATCCTCGAAGAGCGGCGCAAGAAGCACCCGGAGCCGTTGAACGAGGAGCTCGAGGTGCAGAAGACGCTCGTCGAGAGGCTCTCGGACGCGGCGATCTCGGCGCGGGACCAGCAGCTCGCGCGGCGGCTGCTCGGCGCGGCGATGCCTCTGCTCGGGACGGGCGCCGACGAGATCGCGGAGCTCGCGGCGGGCGCGGGCGGGGCGCGCGTCGAGGCGCCGACGCTCGGGCTCGTCTTGCCCACGCGCAGCCTCGAAGCGCGGCGGCGGGGCACGCAGGTCGTGAGCGGGGTGATGTTCGGCCTGGGGCTACCAGGATCGCAGGCGCGGCTCGTGACGCGCGACGACCTCGGGCGCGACACGGGCATCGAGGACGCGCTCGAAGGGCTCGGCGCGGACGGCGCGGCGATCATCATCGCGGGCGTCGATCGGGAGGAGGCGACGATCGCGGCGAAGTTCGCGGAGCGCGAGTCGATCCCGGTGGTGCTCCTGCATCCACCCGCGCCGGATGTCGCCGATTCGCCGTTCGTGTTCGTGGTCGGCGAGGAGCCGGAGCGGGTGCGCAAGGCGCTCGTGGGAGCGTTGCCTCCGAAGGGGCAGGTCGTGTGGATCGGCGACAAGGGCAGCGTGGACATGGCGCGGGAGGAGGCGTTCGAGTGCACGCGCCTGCCGCCGTCCTGGCGCGGCATCGGCGGCGTTGCGGTCTACGGGAGCTGCGTGTCCGACGTGCTGCTCGCGACCTCGGGGACGAGCGTGAAGGCCGCGGTGGGGCTCGACCTCGGCGGGGTGAGCTTGCCGAAGGGCACGTTCGCGGCGACGGCGGGGGTGTATCCGATCGATCCGCGGGCGCCGGGGCGGGAGTCGCTTTCGGCGTGGATGCGGGTGCACCCGGATCCGCCGAGCCTGTGGGCGGGGCTCGGGCGGGACGCGGCGGTCCTGGCATGGGTGGGCGTCGAGGGGTTGCCTACGCAGGGGACGCGGGAGCCGAAAGAGGTGAAGCGTCGGCGGGAGCAGGCGGCGACCGCGCTCGCGGCGGCGGAGCGGGAGTTGTGGACGACCGAGGCAAAAGGGTTTGGCGGGGCACGCAAGCTCGCTCGGTCGATCGGGGTACGCGAGGTGCGGTGAGGCCTCCGTCGAGGCACGGACGTCTTCCGTGTCGGGCTGTGCGCGTCAATGCCTTGACGTCTTCCCTATCGATCGGCGCTTTCGTAACGTTGCGGTTTGCTCGTGCAGCGGCTGGGAGGCGTTTGGCCTTCGAGCCTGCAGGGTGCGGGAAGGCGCGCAATGAAGCGATCGTGGACCATCGGTCAGCAGCTCATTCTGGGATTTGCCATTCCGCTGATCGTGCTGGGTGTACTCGGGCTCTCGTCCTACCGCCTGAACCAGCAAATGCGGCAGGCGAGCGCGTGGGCCGCGCACGTGCAAAAGGAGATCGACGCGTTCACCGTGCTGCTCGTCGATTTGCAGGACATCGAGGGCGGGCAGCGGGGATACGTCATCAGCGGGACCGACGAGTTCTACCGGAGCTACGAGGAGGCGCGCGGGCGCTACAAGACGCACCTCCAGCGTGTACGCGAGCTCGTCGGCACCTCGAACCCCGAGCAGGCGCGGCGGCTCGACGCGCTCGAACGCGTCGTCGGCGAGCGCGTCGCCTTCTCCGACCAGAACCTCCAGATCCGCAAGGCCGAGGGCCTCGCGGCCGCCATCGCGCACATCGGGACCGGCAAGGGCAAACGCCTGACCGAGGATGTTCGAGGCATCATGGCCGACATCAGCGCCGCCGAGAACGCGACGCTCGAAGCGCAAACGAACGAGGTGAATCGCGCCTCGATCGCGCTCGATCGAATGCTGGGCGTGGGCACCACCTTGGCGATCGTCGTCGTGGGGTTCGGCGCAATCCTCATCGTTCGCCGGCTCGACCGGCAAATCGGCGACTCGGTGCAGCGCATGCAAAGCGCCGCGGCGGAGCTCGAAGCGGCGGCGACGCAGCAGGTGCGGGGGTCGAAGGAGCAAGCGTCCTCGGCGTCGGAGGTATCGACCACGGTGCGCGAGCTGGCTGTCACGGCGCGGCAGGTCTCGGAGAGCGCACAACGTGTGACGCGCATGGCGAACGACACCGCGCAATCGGCCCGCGGGGGCGATCATGTGCTCGCGACGGCGCAGGAATCGATGGGAATCGTGCAGCGTCAGGTGCAGGAAATCGTGGGGCGCATGCTCGACCTCGGGCGCAAATCGCAAGAAATCGGGACGATCCTCGATATCATCAACGAGCTCAGCGAGCAGACGAACATCCTGGCCATCAATGCGACGATCGAGGCGGTGGGCGCCGGCGACGCGGGTCGTCGATTCGGCGTGGTGGCGAGCGAGATTCGGAAGCTCGCCGATCGCGTGGGGGCCTCGACGAAGGACATTCGCCGGCTGATCGACGACGTGCGCGGCGCGGCGAACACGACGGTGATGGCGACGGAGGACGGCGCAAAGGCGGTCGATTCCTCGACGCGGCGCTTCGGCGAGGTGGCGGAGAGCTTGCGTCGCATCATCGATTACGTGAACAGCACGGCCGAGGCGGCGCGGGAGATCGAGCTGTCGACGAAGCAACAAACGACGGCGATGGAGCAGGTGAGCAGCGCGGTGATGGAGGTGGCGCAGACGGCGCGCGAGACGGAGGCGAGCTCGGCGCAGACACTGCAAACGGCGTCGGAGGTGGTGGCCATTTCGGAGGGGCTGCGGCAGCTCATCGAGCGGGGAGGGGCGGGGGGTGGGGGGATCGTGGCGGCGGTGTGAGGGGATTTCCCGTAATATCCCCCTCGCCCCCCCGCCCGAGCCGCGGTACATCCATCCCTGGCATGCGTCTCCGCGCCCCCGCCTTCTCCCTCGTCCCCTTGCTCCTCCTTTCGGCGGCACCTGCCCTTGCCGATCGTGTCGTCGTCCTTCCTTCGCAGGGCAGCGCGACGCCGGCGGCGCGCCTCGGGCTCGATCAGGAGGTCATGCGGGGGGCGGCATCGCTCCGCCATTCCATCGCGTCCGAGGTCGAGACCCAGGCCGCGCTCGTTCGCATCGCCGACGGCACCGCCGATACGCCCGAGGAGTACGCCTCCATCGCCAATATCCTCCGGGCGAACTGGGTCCTTTCCGCGCGCGTCGAGCCGGCCGCCACCACCACCCGCATCGAGATCGCGGCCTACCTCGCCACCCTCGGCCGCGTCGAGTCCGTCGCCCGCGACGTCGACCCCCAGAAACAAGACGCCCAGGTCCAGGAGATGCTCGCCGTCCTCATGCGCCCCGAGGGCGTCGGCGCCTCTGCTCTTCCTTGGGAGCAAGCCCTCCCGCCGCCTCCGCCGCCGCCCCCCATCCCGCCGCCGCCCTCGGCTCCGCCGCCGCCTCCGCTTCCGCCGTTCGGCACCCCGCAAACCCCCTGGAACATGGGGCAATTCATGCCCCCGCCGCCTCCGCCGCCGCCCCAGCCGGCGCCGAAGAACGAGGTCCTCATGTCGTACCTCGGCGGCTCCCGACAAACCGTTTGGCCTGCCTACACCGCGGGCAAACCCGTCTTCCTCAGCGCGCTCATCGGGTTTTCCGTCGCGGCCTCCTCCGGAGAGCGCGCCACGGGCAGCGCCGCGGCCTTCGTCGGGGCGCTGCGCGGTGGCTACGCGATCGGCGAATCCGGGTTCGAGCTCTTCGCCGGCCTCTCGGGCAACCTCGCCGGACCCTCCGCCTTGTGGATCGACCTCGGCGGCCGATGGCTCTTTTCCCCCACCGTCAAGACCGCGCCCGACGGCCGCAAGGAGGGTTTTTCCTTTCACGTCGGCCCCGAGCTCGTCCTCGGCCCCTTCGTTCGCCTCGGCAGCACCGTCACCGCGCCGAACGGCGTCACCTACGAGGGCCGCAGCAGCACGCATTTTTCCTTCGGCGCGGCCCTCGACCTCGTCCTCGGCATCTCGCCCGCGCTCCGCATCGACGCCCAGCTCGGCAACCTCCGCTTCGTCCCCACGGAGGACGGCACGATCGTGCTGATGGGCGCCACGATCGGCACGACGTACCGGTTCTGAAGCGAGGCGCCTTGGCCACGATCGTCCCGCTCCCCACGCGCCGCGCCACGATTCGCCTCGCGCGGGCTGTCGCCGCCGCGCTCCTGCCGGGCGACCTCTTGATCCTCGCGGGCGACCTCGGCGCGGGGAAAACCTTCTTCACGCGCGCCCTCTGCCGCGCCCTCGGCGTCCCCTCGGCAGAACCCATCACGAGCCCCACCTTCACCCTCGTCCACGAGCACGCGGGCAAGCTCCCGATCGCTCACGCCGACCTCTACCGCATCGCCGATGAGGACGAGCTCGCGCACCTTGGCTTGCGGGATCGGCGTGGCGAGGGCGCGGTCCTCGTCGTCGAGTGGGGCGCGCCGTATGCGGCGGCGCTTGGTGGGGATGCGCTTTCCGTCACGTTCGAGGTTCGGGCGGATGGGACGCGGCGGGCGCGGATCGAGGCGGATGGGGCTCGATCGGCGACGCTCCTCGCGGCCGTCTCGAAGGGGCTCGGCATGTCGGCCTGACGGGCGCCGGACGGCCGTGATAAAGAGGTCCTCGCGTGGACGACTCCGAACCGAAGCTCTTGCAGCGGATCCTCGATCCCGTGCTCGGCTTCTTCGAGAACATCGGGACCACGGTGAGCCTCACCCTCCAGACCGTGGCCTGGCTCTTCCGCCCTCCGTTTCGGATCGGCCAGATGCTCGCGGCGATGGATTTCATCGGCTTCCAGTCGACCTTCCTCGTCGGCTTGACGGGCCTCTTCAGCGGCATGGTCGTCGCGCTCCAGTCGGTCTATGCGCTCAAGCAGTTCAGCGCCGAGGCCAACGTCGGCGGCATCGTGGCGGTTTCGCTCATGCGCGAGGTCTCGCCCGTCTTCTCGGCGCTCATGATCACGGCGCGGGCGGGCAGCGGCATGGCGGCCGAGCTCGGCAACATGCGGGTCACCGAGCAGATCGACGCGATCACCACGATGGGCGTGAGCCCGGTCCAGTACCTCCTCTCGCCGCGGCTGCTTGCGGGCGTCACGATGGGCCCGCTCATGTGCATGCTCTATTCGACGATCGGCATGGTCGGCTGCTACCTCGTGGCCGTCGCCTTGCTCGGCGGCGACTGGGGTTTTTTCTTGCGCAGCATTCACGACTTCGCCCGCCCGCGTGACCTCTTCATGGGCCTCATCAAGGGCTCGGTCTTCGGCTTTTTGATCACCTCGATCGCCTGCCGGCACGGCTACTTCGCGTCGGGCGGCGCGCGCGGCGTGGGCATGGCGACGACGCGCGCGGTCGTCGAGAGTTGCGTGGCGATCCTCGTGGCCAATTACATTCTCACGCAGGTCATGCTGGGAGACATCTAGGAATGGAGAGGACGCACGAGCACGCGACCGAGGGCCTCGACGTCGAGGCGCTGAACGACAAGCTCGCTCGCGAGCACCCGATCGACGCCTACTACGAGCGCTCGATCCTGCCGATCCGGCTCATCGAAAAGGGCCGCCTCGCCATCATCCGGCGCTTCATCGGGCCTGCCGACGGCCTCGACCTCGCCGAGATCGGCTCCGGCGGCGGCCATGTCCTCCGCATGTTCCCGCGCGCTCGCATCACCGCGATCGACGTCTCCGACGTCTTCCTCGACACGGCCCGGAAAAACCTCGCCGGGTACGACGCGCGTTTCTTGAAGGGCGAGGTCGACAAGATGGACCTCCCGCCGCGCTCCTTTGATCGCATCATCTGCACCGAGGTCCTCGAGCATTGCGTCGACCCGCGTGCGATCCTCGGTGCGATCGCGCGTCTTTTGCGACCCGAGGGCGCGGCGGTCATCACGATCCCGAACGATCCGCTCATTCTGGGCTTGAAGGGCTTCGTCCGGCGCACGCCCGTCGGCTGGGCGCTGCGCGACCGCATCGAATGGGGCGGCGACCGCTACCACCTGCATACGTGGACGCCCGGCGAATTCGGCCGCTTGCTCGAGGAGTTTTTCCGGGTCACCCACCGCGCCGCGTCGCCGTCGGATTTGCTCCCGATCCGGGCGTGCTTTCGTTGCGTGCTCCGGTAGCGGAGCGATTCACCCCTTTTCGTCGCGCGCCGTCGCCGCTAGGATCATCTCCATGCTGAAACGCGCGATTTCCTTGGGCTTGATCACCACGACCCTTCTTCTCGCCGCCTGCAGCGACGGCGGCTCGAACACGAGCGGCTCCGGCGCCGGCGGCAGCGGCGCCGCGGGCGGCACCGGGGGCACGGGCGGCACGGGTGGCAGCGGCGGCACGGGCGGCACCGGGGGCAGCGGCGGTGCCGGCGGCGGCGGCGGCAGCGGCGGCGCCGGCGGCGCAATGGAGGTCGATCCGCTCGTCGGGATCGGGACCGTCGAAGAGGTCCAGGGCAATTTCATGTTCACGGAGGGCCCGCAATGGAACCCCGCGACGAAGACCCTCCTCTTCACCGATATCCCCGCGAATCGCATCTACGAGCACACGCCGGGCGGCGACATCACCGTGTTCCGCGAGCCCAGCGCCAACACGAATGGCCTCGCCATCGATCCAAATGGCCTCCTCGTCTCCTGCGAGCACAGCGGACGGCGCGCCTCGCGGGAGCTCGCGAACGGCACGCTCGCCTCCATCGCCGATGCGTACGAGGGCAAGAAGCTGAACAGCCCGAACGACGTCATCGTGCATTCGAACGGCACCGTGTATTTCACGGATCCGCCGTACGGCCTCGCCGATCCGGGCCTCAGCGAGCTCGGCTTCTACGGCGTCTTCCGCGTCTCGCCCGGCGGCGAGATCTCGCTCGTCGCCGACGACATGGAGCGACCGAACGGCATTGCGCTCTCGCCGGACGAGAAGACGCTTTACGTCGCCGATACCGCCACCCGCGAGCTCCGCGCCTGGCCCGTGAATGCCGACGGCTCGCTCGGGACCGGGACCAAGCTCGTCACCACGAGCCCGGGTCCTGACGGAATGGCCGTCGACGCGAAGGGCAACCTCTTCGTCACCACGTCGGTCGGCGTCGAGGTGTACAGCCCCGCGGGCAAGCTTTACGGCGCCATTGCGGTCCCCCAGCAACCCTCGAACTGCGCGTTCGGCGGTGAGGACAAGAAGACGCTCTACATCACGGCCCGGACCGGCCTCTATCGCGTGACGCTCCAGGGCGCCGGCATCTACTGATTCCGCGTCACGTTCGCCCCGCCGCCCAGATCGCCACCGCCACGCCCATCACGCTCTCGCCGGCGACGAACCCCGAGGCCGTCGCGATCGTGTAAAGCTCGTCCCTTTTCGGGAACTTCCACGCCAGGACCGCTGCGATCGCGGCGCCGAGGAAAAGGGTAAAACTCGTCGACGCGGGCAAAATGAACGCGAGCCCGATTCCCAGGGGCGACGGCACCCAGGCGGCGAAACGCTTCGGCCCGAGCTCGCTCGCGATCGTGCAGACCACGGCGAATCCCGCCGCGATCGCCATGGCCAGCGACGCGGGCTCGGGCAGGCCGGCAAACCCTCGCGTCAAGAGCTCCGCCGTCCCTTTGAACATCTGCACGCCCGGAGCGGGGTATTTCGTGCCGAGCAGCTCGAGCGGAAACGCCTTTGCAAAGACCAGCGCCGTGGCGAGCCCGCCCGTCACGAGCCCGAAGAGCTGCGCGAGGAGCTGCTTTTGCGGCGAAGCGCCAAGGAGCCGGCCCGTCTTGAGGTCCTGCATCATGTCGCCGCAGCTATTCGCCCCCGCGTTCGTGAGCCCCGCCGCCATCAGGCTGGCCTGCGTATGGCCGCCCGTGAGCACGGCGAAGAGGAGCTGCGTCACCATGGCCATCGGGCCGATCGGATTGACGTCCGTCTCGCCCATCGTCCGCGTCCCCACGAGCGCGAGCGCGCCCGCGAGCACGATCGCCAGAAGCGTCGTCGCCGGGTGCAGGCCGAACACGAGCCATTGCACCCCGATCGCCAGCATCACCGCCGCGGCGAGGCCCCAGGCGAACCAGCGCCGCGGCACCTCCACGTCCTCCCGGAGCACCTCGCCCGACGCCTTCGCGCCCATCGCACCGCCGAGCGACCGGAACGCCGTCGCGATCGATCCCCCTTTGAGCGCAAACGACACGAGCCCGCCCACGACGAGCATCGCCACGCCCGGCCAAACCGTGAAACCCACCGCGTCGCCATAGAGCGTCGGCGCATTCGGCGTGGGCGTCACGAGGCCGCGCCCGAGGGCCCAGGGGACGACGAAGACCCAGCAAAGCGTCGCGCCGGCGGCCATCCACGCCGTCGTCCGCAGCCCGACGAGCGCGCCCGAGCCGAGCGTCATGAGCGACACGTCGAGCCCCATCGTGAGCCGCGCCAAACCCATTCCGCCGAGGCTCGCGAAGGCGAACGGCACCGCATCCGGGACGAACCCGAGGCCCCCGCGCGCGAGCCCGAGCGCCGCGCCGATCGCGGTCGCGGCGAGCAATGCGACGGCCTTCTGCTTGCCGCCTTCGCCCTCGCCGTGCAGCGCGAGCGTCGTCTGGGCTGCGGCGATGCCCGACGGGAACTTCAGGTTTTCGCGGTTGATCATCTGCCGCTTCAGCGGGATCGCGAAGAGCACCCCGAGTAGGGCGGCGGAGACGAGCCACGTGGCGATCTCGAGGATCGAGAGCCGCCGGTTCGTCACGATCATGAGCGCCGGCACGGCCGTCACCATGCCTGCGCCGGCCATCGCGGCCGCGGCCGAGGCGGCCGTCTGCATGGTGTTGTTCTCCAGCACCGTGAACGCGGGCCCGGATGCGACGGCGCGAAAGAGTCGGAAGACGAGCCACGCCGAGAGCGCCGCGGTGATCGAGGCGCCGTACGTGATGCCGATCGTGAACCCCGTGTACAGGTTCGCGGCGGAGAGGACCGAGCCGATCACGCACCCGCTCACCACGGCTCTCCACGTGAATTGCGGCTCGAGGGGCCGGTAGACCTGCGCATACCAGGCCTCGTCCGAGACCCGCCCGTGCACGTCCGCAGGCTCTTCGCCGTGCGGTTCGTTCGTGACGTCTGCGGGCAGGCTCGACATGGCAAGCATCGTCCCAGCGGGGGAGGGGCGAGGTCAAGGCCAGCAGGGATCCGTCCGGTTTACAACCCTTTCGGATGTGATTTTTCCTGCGGACGTCCTAAACTCTCGGACATGCTTGGAAATAGAACGGCTTCTCTTGCTTCGGTTTTTCTGGTCCTCGCCCTCGCCGCGTGCGCGGGGCAAACCTCGGGCGGCGCCGGCGGTGACGGCGGCGCTGGTGGTAGCGGCGGCAGCGGCGGCACCGGCGGCGTCGGCGGTAGTGGCGGCACCGGCGGCACCGGCGGCACCGGCGGTAGCGGCGGCGCTGGTGGTAGCGGCGGCGCCGGCGGTGGCGGTGGCAATGCGGCCTGCAACGGAGGCGGATCGTCGACGCTGCCCGGCGTTTCCATCGAGTTCACCACGATCGATTGCACGTATACCCTCGCCGAGGCGGCCGCCGGTATCGGCATCCATTACAACATCCAGGTGGCGGCCGACCTCCCGAGCGTTTACCCTACCCCGCAGGACAACGGCTGCGGCGAGCCTGGCCCGAGTGGCCTCATTCCCTTCGAGGTGCTCTCCGGCAACAACAACAAGTATTGCCTCTGCGACGTGGGCATCTGCCCGGCCCCAAACGATACGCCGAACGCCGTCCCCGCGGGCACCTACCCGAGCACGTTCTTGTGGGACGGGGTCAACTGGACCGGGCCGTCCGATTTCAACAACCCCAAAGGTCAGCCCTTCCCGCCCGGCGATTACACGCTCACGGTGAACGCCATCGGCGAGTACGACGAGGCCGGCACGAAGAAACCCTTCACAGTCGAGGGAACGTTCCTCGTGCATCTCGTACCCTGAGCCGAAAGATCGAGGCGGCCGGGAACTTCCGGCCCCGCCCGCGCTCGGATCGGGCATGTCGATCCGCCGGTTCGCTCCCGCCTTTCTCCTCGCCCTCGCTGCTTGCGCCAAGTCCCCTCCGGGCCCCGAGGCCGCCTCGCCCCAGGCGCCCGCGCCCAAGACGATTGCCAAGGCCGCGCCGCCCGTCGACGAACCCCTCACGCCTCCCGTCGTCCAGACCGACGCCCCTCCGCCCGTCGCCGTCGCGCCCGTCCCCGACGAGCCGCTCGAGGCGCCCGTCGATACGCGCCACGGTCCCGCGGTCAGCGCGAAGGGATCGATGTGGGGGGAGGCGGTCATGGACAAGAAAGGAGCCGGTGGCCTCGGTTTGTCGGGGATCGGCGAAGGCGGCGGCGGGCGCGGGGAGGGCATTGGCCTCGGTACGATCGGCACGATTGGACGCGGCGCCGGCACGGGGACGGGCGCGGGGTTCGGATCGGGCCACGGAAGGCTCGGCGGCTCGCATGGCGTGGCGGCGGGCGTGCGTGTGGGACCGGGCGGCCTCGGCGCGTCCGCGCAATCTCCGGGCGGCGTGCGCACGGGGGAATGGGACGACAACGCGAACTACCGCGAATTCGCCCGCTGGCTCGGCAAGGAGCGCGCCCCGGGCGCCGCGACGATCGACCTCTCTTCGCGTCGCTTCCTCGTCGTGCGGGACAACGCGGGCAAACCCGTCCCGAGCTGCCCCGTCGAGGTGCGTGATTCCGCGGGGACGACGCTCTCGCTCCGCACGACCGCGAATGGCCGCGCCCTTCTGTTTCCGCGGGCCGAGGGCCTGAAAGGCCCGGATCTCGTGGCCACGGCGCGTTGCCAGGGTGAATCCGTCGCGAGGACGACCACAATCTCCGCGGGTGACGGCGTCGTCGACCTTGTCCTCGCGGGCGCGCGTGTCTTGCCGGAGGCGCAGACCATCGACGTCGCGTTCGTCCTCGACACGACCGGCTCGATGTCCGAGGAAATCAACGCGCTGCGCGACACGCTGGAAAAGGTGGCCGGCGCGCTCTCCACGATGAACGTCCGCCCGCGCGTGGGCCTCGTCGAGTACCGCGACCGCAGCGACGAATACGTGACCCGCATGCACCAGATGACCACCGACGTCGCCGGTCTGCAGGCGCGGATCGCGACGATCTCCGCGGGCGGCGGCGGCGACACGCCCGAGCACGTGAACGAGGCGCTGCGGGTCGCCGTGCGCAACCTGCGTTTCCGGCCCGAATCGCTCGCGCGCCTCGTCTTCCTGATCGGCGACGCGCCTCCGCACCTCGATTATGCGCAGGACGAGGGGTATGCGGGCGCGATGAAGGAGGCGAGCCACGCGGGGGTGCAGGTGTATTCGATCGCGGCCTCGGGCATGGACAACCTCGGGCAGGTGGTCTTCCGGCAGATCGCGCAATACACGGGCGGCACGCACATGTTCGTCCTGCGCGGCGGGGCCGGGCCGGAATCGGTGGGCGGCGGGGATCCGCGCTCGAGCTGCGGCGGGACGCACACGGATTACACGAGCGGGAACCTGGACGCGCTGATCCTCGGGAAGGTGCGGGGGGCGATCGCGGCGCGGGACGCGGACCCGATGCGGATCGCGGGGCTGCATCAGGATGAGAAGGACCGGCCTTGTGATCAGCGGATCGTGATGGCGCGGTGAGCCGCTTGCGCAGTTCGCGCAAGTTGCGCAATTTGTGCGACTCGCGCAAGATGCCGCCTGCCACCTGAGCGGCGCCACGGCCGCCTGGGGGGGCGCGCTGGGCTGGCCCGGCGCGTGCAAGCAGGGGCGAACCGGTGGATCACGGACACCTGAGCGCTGGCTGGTTGGTCGCGGCGACCGTCGCGCATGTGGTGCTGCTCGGCGCGGGATTCGTCCGCGACGAGAGCGGCGCCATCGTGCGCGACATGCGCGAGGCGATCCGGGCGCAGCTCGTCGCGTTCGAGATCCCGATCGAGGCGCCCCGGCCGACGCCGCCCGAGGAGCCTCCGCCCGAGCCGCCCGCGCCGCCCGCGGAGCCGCCGCCGCCTGCTCCCCAGCCCGTGGCGATACGCGCGCCGGCGCCTCCGCAAAACGATCCCCCCGAGACCCCGCCGAGCGAGGTCCCTGAAGAGCTCCCCACCCCGATGGAGGCGCCGCCGGTGCTGGTGCAGGAGAGCGGTCCGCCCGATCCTTCGGCGGTCACGTTCGTGACCGGCGACGGCGCCGGTACCGGTCTCGTCTCTACGTTTGGCTCCGGGTTTCGTCCGGTGCGCCATACGGGCCTGGGTGGCGGCGCGCCGCCCCGCCGCCCGTCGCCGCCGCCGCCGCCCGATTTGTCCCGGCCGGCGTCGCTCTACGGCGACCGCGCGTGGGACTGCGACTTCCCGCCCGAAGCCGAAGCGGCGGGGATCCGGAATGCGCTGGTGGTGCTCCAGATCGTCGTGCGGGCCGACGGCCGCGCGCAGAAGGTCGAGGTGGTGTCCGATCCGGGATACGGCTTCGGGGCCCAGGCGAGGTACTGCGCGGCGCAGCATCATTATCGGCCGGCGCTGGATCGGGCTGGACAGCCGACCCAGGCGTCGCTCGGTCCGGTCCGGATCCGGTTCGTTCGCTGAGGCGTCGGGCATTTCATCTTCGTGGGCAGGGGGAGGGGCGCGCGGCTCATTTCGACGAGGAGGCCCCTTCGTCTCCCCGCCCCATACGCCCATGCGAGCGGCTCGGAAAAACCTCGTCGAGCACGCTTGTGCCGCCGGAGACGCATCGGCTAGAACATCGATCGGTTTGACAACCGCTCGATGTTCTAGCCTTCTTTCGTCCCGAGGGGGACGCCTCGCGTCCCCCTCTCGTCCGGGCAAAGCCCGGCCGATTCACCCCCCGAGGCGAGCTCGCTTCGCGATCTCGCAGAGCGCCGAACAGTTCGGCGCTCTAGGATGCGCCCCTCCCATGGCCCACTCCCTGGCCACCACCGACAACGAGTTCGAAGGCGCGACGCATGCGGCGACCATCGGCGTCCTCGTCTTCGTCCTCCGTTACGAGGACCTCTGCGCGGGGGACTCCGTGGCTTTGCATCCGCTCACGCACGACGGTGCAGGCTTCGAAATCGGGCGAGCCTCCGAGGTCCGGCCGCCCGCAATGGAGGGAAAAACCTTTCTCCTGCCCGACCGCTTCGTATCGCGCGTGCACGCCCGCGTGGTTCGTCGTGACGGCAAGGGCTTCCTGGAGGACGCCGGAAGCAAGCTCGGCACGTTCGTCCGCGGCGAGCGCATTCAGGGGCCCGTCGCCCTCGCGGACGGGGACGTCGTGGAGATGGGACAGTCGCTCTTCGTGTATCGGCTGGTCGACGAGCCGACGGCCGTTCGCATGATGACCCATCGCGCGGGGTTCGCGTTTGGTCCGACGCGCACGCTTTGCCCCGAGGTCATGCGCCTGGCGGTCGACCTCGATCGCCTTGCGCGCTCCGACCAGCCCATCCTTTTGCTCGCCGAGACCGGCGCCGGCAAGGAGGTCGCGGCGCGGTACGTGCACGACAGGAGCGGCCGCGCGGGGCCCTTCGTGGCCGTGGATTGCGGCGCCATTCCCGAGCACCTCGTCGAGGGAGAGCTTTTTGGTCATCGCCGCGGCGCATTCAGCGGCGCGCACGAGGAGCGCAAGGGCCGCATTCGCAGCGCGGAGGGGGGCACGGTGTTCCTCGACGAGATCGGCAATCTGCCCGGGACCGCGCAGGCGAGTCTGCTCCGCGCCATTCAAGAGAACGAAGTGACCCCCGTGGGCGCCGACCGGGGGCAGAAGGTGGACGTGCGGTGGATGGCCGCGACGAACGTGGACGTGTTCTCCGAGAAGAGCGGCTTTCGCGCGGATCTCCGGGAGCGGCTCGCCGGTTACGTCGGCATGCTGCCGCCGCTGCGAAAGCGCCGCGAGGATCTCGGTGTGCTGGTCGCGCACCTGCTCGCGCGGCGCGGCGTCGAGCGGGCGTCGATCACGCGGGCGGCGGCGCGCGCGCTCTTTTTGGGGGATCTGCCGGGCAACGTGCGCGAGATCGAGCGCAGCCTCGGGAGTGCGTGCCTGCTGATGGGGGATGGGCCGATCGATTTGCAGCACCTGAGCGCCCTTCGAGCGCGCGCGGCGAGCGAGAAGGAGGAGCCGGCATCGGAACCACCGGGCGTCGAGGCGACGGACGAGGTGCGGCGCAACAAGGCGCGCCCGCCGCGGGAGAGGATCGAGGCGGCGCTCTTCCGGGCGAAAGGATCCCAGGTGGAGGCGGCGCGTCTGCTCGGGGTGCACGAGCGGCAGTTCGCGCGGTGGATGGATGCCTACGGGATACCGCGGCCACGGAAGGGCCCTTCCGGCGGGTGAGGCGATGTCCCGCGAGGGCGGGATGGTTCTCCGGAAGGACACAGTCGCTCGCGCGAAGGACACAGCCGCTCGCGCGAAGGACACAGTCGCTCGCGCGGAGGGCACAGCCGCTCGCGCGGAGGGCACAGCCGCTCGCGCGGAGGGCACAGCCGCTCGCGCGAAGGACACAGTCGCTCGCGCGAAGGACACAGTCGCTCGCGTGAAGGACACAGTCGCTCGCGCGAAGGACACAGTCGCTCGCGCGAAGGACACAGTCGCTCGCGCGAAGGACACAGTCGCTCGCGCGAAGGACACGACGACTCGCGTCGACGGCACGGTGGCTTCCCGCTCTGCCGCATAGACTGTCCGGACAGTTCTGGACAGTTCCGGACAGTTCCGGACAAATCCGGACAATTTCCCCCGCGCCGCCGCGTCCCGCCTGGCTCCCGAGCCGCACTCGACGCTTTTCCGCTGGGATTTGCCGCGTCCGTAGCCGCGCCGATGATTGGCATTCCTCGTGCACTCGTGCGGGCCGACCCGACGCCGTATCTCACCCGCGTCGAGGGAGGAATCCTCATGAATATGGCTCTGATCGTGAAGGACACGTTGCCCCGGAAGAACTTCTCTGCCATCAGCCAGCTCGGCCACAAGGCCTTGAACCTCGCGCTCGGGCATGCCGCCGCGCTCGGTCCGCGGCTGTCGCCAGGTTTGGTCGAGGGCCTCGTCGCCGACGTGGAGAAGCTCGGCGACGTCGTTCCCAGCGCGAAGCAGGCGCGGAGCGAGTCGGTCGCCGCGACAAGCGCGCAAAACGTCGCACTCGCGGAGGGGCACACGCGTGTGCGGCAGGTCCGCGCCGCCGTCCGTCGCGCCAAGGCGCCCGCCGATGTGAAGCGCGGGTTTGGGGTCGGCCGGAGGACGAGGCCACATGTCGTGTCCGACGTGAAAGCCGCAATCCAGCAGATCCTCGACCGCGCCAAGGAAAAGCCGGCCGAGGCCGAGGCGCTCGGCATCGTGAAGAAGGACCTCGACGGCCTCGCGCTCTCGCTCGCCGCGATCACGGACGCCGATACGAAGCAGGAGCAAAAACGCGCGAGCGCGCCGCTCACGACGCAGCAGCGGAACCGGATCGGGAATCGGATCCTCGCCGCGGTCGCGCGGATCGAGGGCGCCGGGCGGCTGGAGTTCGCGAACGATCCCGTGAAGCGTGCGACCTTCGAGGCGCTCGGCGCACGGCCGAGGATCAGGCGCAAGGTCGACGCCGGGAGCGGGACGACGGAGGTGGTGGTGTCGGGCTGAGGATTTCGTAGATCCGATCACCGACCCGCCGCGGCGCGTTCAGCCGCGCGCCTGCTCCACCGGCACCCATTCGTCACCCTTCCGGATCCTATAAGGCCGGGAACTCCCGTCCGGCAGGCGCTCATCCAGGGCGCTTGGCGCACCGGCATCGTCTTTCCACAGCAGATACACGTCGCCGCACCCACAGACCAAGGCATCTTTGCCATCACGGACGGCGGGGTTGTATTCGTCTGCCGTGCACCGACCGGTTTTGCAGCGAGGAAACCGGTTTCGGAAACGCTTGCGTGCCCGGAGTGCGCGCGGGGCGATCCACAGGATGGCCATCCCTGCTGCGAGGCCCACCAGCATTCCGGGTGGGCCACCGTCCCTGCCAGCCACGACGAACCCGACCCCTCCGCCGATGCATCCGCACAGCTGGAGCCAGATCAGAACGGCGAAGTGCACCAAGGTCATGAGGTCGGCTCCAAAAGCGGACGGCGCCCGGCTCGACACACCGAGCCTGACGCAAGACAACGCGCCCGCAAGTCAGCCCGAACCATCGAGAACAGTCGTGACTGATCGCCGAGCCCAGGGCCGGATCCACGCCTCCCTGCCAAGCCCGCACGCCCCCCCGACCGCCTCGCCACCCAGCTAAAACCACCCTCCAGTGCAGCGCGATGGCCATCGACGCCGCCGAGCTTCGTAGGGTCCTCGGGAGATTCAACGTGCCGGCATTACACACCGTTGCGCTCGGGGGTCATGCACGCAACGAGGTTTGTCGGCGGGCTTGCGCACCGCGATGTTGCCGTGTAACGTCGAGGTCATGGTTCGTCTCGGCAAATTTTTTGTTTGTCTCGGTTCTGTGATATTGGGCGTCTCTGCGGCGATCGCGGGGTGCGAGGGCGGCGACATTTTCATCGGCAGCAACTGCATGCACGACGGCGAGCAGCTCCTCGATCCTGCTTGTTGCCCCTGTCCTCTGCCGGAAGATTGTCCCGACGGCCCCAAGCCCATCCCTGCGGGTTGCCCGAACGCGCCCGCTCCGGATGGAGGAACGGACGGCGGCGACGGCGGGATGTTCGAAGACGCAATGGTTATACTGTGGGACGGACCAATGCGAGCTTGACTGAGCCAGTGAAGCATTCGGGGTTGAGCATGCGACATCGACTCAGGGGGCGCCCTCGCACGCATCGAAGAAATGGGGCCGCAGCGTGTCGCAGAGCAAGCGCTGATCACGACAGCATCCGATGCAGGTGATGCTCGCCTTTCGTTTTTCGCAACTCTGGTAGCAGCTCTCCGCGGGCGTGTTGCACTCTTCACGGAGAGGCGGGATACCGCCATCGAACCCGTCGAAGCGTCCCTTTCGCTTTTCTCCAGAAGGGCAGCCGGCTCCGAACACCAGAATAAGCCCTGCGGTCAGGATCGTATGAATTGTCTTCATCACGTAAATCGTGCGACCAGCCATTGCCTGGTTCATCCGTCGGACCGGTTCACTCCTTGTTCAGGCATTCGTAGAAGCTGTAGTCTTCCCTGTTGTCGCACGACCTGGCGGCGCTCTCGCAGCAGAGGGTGCAACCCAGCCCCATATCGGCCTCGTAACAACTGTTACGGCAAGCAGAAAGCTTGTAAGTGCAGTGTTCCCGTTGCGGGCCTGCGTCGTCGGCGTCGGGGGTGGTACGTGAGCAACCGCTAAGGGCCCCCCACCGTGCTCATGGCGACCAGCAGGAGTAGGGCGTAGATGTTCCTTGCGCTCATTCGCGTCATATACCTACTGCTCCGGCAGGCGACAAGATTCAGGAGCAGTCTACGGTGCCGGAGCAGCCGCGAGCGCGGCGGCTCTACCTGCCGAGGCACCCTGACCCTTGACAAACCCGCGACGGTTTGCTGCAGCCTGGCCACAAGCTAAACCACGCGTCTCCCGCTCAATCGAAGAGCGGCTTGCGCCCGTGGTCGTGGCCGAGCGTGTAGAATAGGTGGAGACCCACGCTCCCGACGAGCGGGCTCACCTGCCAGAGGGGCGCGCCGCCGCCGTGCAAACTCGGCTGCGAGATCGTCTTCAGCACGTCGAGGTACGCGCGCATGTAGATGCTCGTGGTCAGCCGTAACTCGTAGCCGGCGCGTACCCCGGCGGTCGAGAACCAGCTTTCGTTATCGGCCGGGTAGGTCAGCGTGCTCGTGGCCTCCCGATCGGCACGGTACCCCTGCGCTTCGAGTCTCGCGGATGCGTACACGCCGCAGCCCATGAAGCCGCGGCGCTCGTAGCAAAGCGCGATCGGTACGATGAAGCCGTTCCATTCGACCAGCGTGAACCTCCGCCGGCTTTCGCCAACCGCCCCAGAGGATTTGCGTCTCGAACAGGAAGACGAACGGCGAGCGGCGGATGCCCACCGAGATCGCTGTCATCCCCGTCAATCCAGGGCCCACGCCGTACGATGCGCCCGCGCCGGCTCCGATGAAGAAGTTCGTGAACAGACGGGTCTCGGACGGGGGTTCTCCGGCTGCACTCGATGAGCCCTGCGGCTGGGGCGCAGGCGGCGATGGTTCCGCGTTTGCCAGCGAGGGCCCGGCTGCGCTGCATGTCGCGATGAGAACCAGCATCGCCCCGAGGTGCCGCGGATAGGAGCTCATGTCTCGTTTATATCCTGCGCACGACGGCTCAGGTTTCGAAATCGGGCGAGCCTCCGAGGTCCGGCCGCCCGCAATGGAGGGAAAAACCTTTCTCTTGCCCGACCGCTTCGTATCGCGCGTGCACGCCCGCGTGGCGAGGCTCCCGGCAACTCCCGCACTGCGCTCGGCGTCCTGTTTTGGCGCAGCCTGACACATGGCTTACATCCGCGGCAGGGCGAGCAAGGCTCAACGCGCCTTTGGCGAAGGGCACAAACCTTGCCAGCGCTCAGCGCTACGCGCGGAGAGGCACCGTTCGGTGGTGGAGGTCGTCGATGATGCAGCGAAGCATTCAGGCCGTATGGGTAACTCTGTTGGCGATTGCCAGCGTGGCATGCGAAGCGAGCGTCGTTGGGGGCGGCTCTGGGGCCGAAAGGAGCGTCGATTTGGGCACCCCTGGGGCCGGGGGTTCCGCTGGTGGCGGGGGGATGGGCGGCACAGGGGGAATCGGTGGGACCGGCGGCGGGATCATCGAGGAATGCGATGACGCTGGTCACTGCCTGGAGATCCTGGCCACTGGACTCAACTCCCCAGATGCGATTGCCGTGGATTCCGCCAACGTATACTGGACGTCGTTCTTCGATAACACGGTGATGAAATGCGCCGTCACCGGGTGTGGAGGCGCTCCGACGGTGCTGGCCAGCGGACAGCCGCATCCGAAGGTCATCGCGCTGGACGATACCAGCGTGTACTGGGGGACCCTTGGAAATCCTGGCGGGGACGGCTCGGTGATGAAGTGCGGGCTCGAGGGGTGCGCAGGTGCACCGGAGTCCCTCCTGACGAATGTGAACGTGGGCGATATCGCGGTGCAGAATGCGCAACTCTATTTGACCGAAATCACGCCGCAGCCTGGCGGGGCCGGCCTGCTCCTGCGCTGTCCCACGAGCGGCTGCGCCAACACGCCCATCGAGCTCGCCCAGGTGCAGGGCGTGCCCTCCGGACTTGCTGTCAGCGGAACGAAGCTGGTGTGGGGCGCGATCGCCATCGCCATGGAGGCCGAAGTTCCGAGCACCGTGATGACCTGCGATTCCAACGCCTGTACGCCAGCAGCTCTCGCCTCGACATCGGCAATCCACGTGCGCCACATGGCCATGGACGCGGTGAACGTCTATTGGACCAACGCGGACTTTTCCGTCATGAAATGTCCCCTCACCGGATGTGGCAGCCAGATGCCCATCACGATGGCCTCTTTTGACGGGCTCGACATCCCGCACGCGATCGCCACCGACGGTGTGAACGTATACTGGACCGTGGTCGCCATGGGCGGCACGCCGGCCGTGATGAAGTGTCCTGTGGGCGGCTGCGAGAACGGGCCTATCACGCTCGCAGTCGGTCCCAAGATCCAAGGGCCCGCCGGCATTGCCGTGGACGCGACGCACGTTTACTGGACGGACTCCGAGGCTGGTACGGTGATGAGGACCCTGAAGTGACCGCCCGTTGTGCGTGCTCATAGCCCGCGCCGCGCGCCTCGCGCGGCATCGGCGCAGAGCTCACCCAGGCAGCACGCAGCCCGAACCATCGAGAACCGTCGTGACCGATCGCCGAGCCCAGGGCCGGATCCACGCCTCCCCGCCAAGCCCGCACGCCCCCGAACCGCCTCGCCACCCAACAAAAACCACCCTACAGTGCAGTGCGATGGCCATCGACGCCGCCGAGCTTCGCAGGGTCTTCGGGCAGTTCGCGACCGGCGTCACGGTCGTCACCACCCGCCACGAGGGCGTGCCCCAGGGCATGACCGCGAACTCCTTCACCTCCGTCTCCCTCGACCCGCCGCTCGTCCTCTTCTGCGCCGACAGACGCGCTCGCTCCGGCATGCTCGTCGGCACGGCCGGCTGCTTTGCCATCAACGTCCTCGCCGAGGAGCAGCGTCACCTCTCCGACCTCTTCGCCGGCAAGGGCACCGACGAGCAGCGCCGGGCCCTGCTCGACGAGATCGGGCAAGGCGCCGTCACCGGCGCGCCCATCCTGCAAGGCGCCCTCGGCTGGCTCGATTGCCGCCTCGAACGCGCCATCGACGCCGGCGATCACATCGTCTACTTCGGCGAGGTCGTGGCCGCGGGCGCAGGCGATCCCGCTTCGCCCTTGCTCTACTTCCGCAGCGGCTACCGCCGCCTCGACCAGCTCTGACCCCTTCGCGCCCGTCGCGGTCGCACCTCGTTTGTCCCCGACGAACGCGGCGCGCGGGGCGGGCGGCATGGCCTCGCTCGCTCTCGCGAGCGACCTCGTCGACCTGGAAAGGTGGCCGTTGAACAGCGCCGGCCGACCCTCTAAGGTACCCGCGGATCCGGCAAGGAGAGCGCATGGCCCTGGGTGATGTGGTCTTGGTGGCGACGGACCTGAGCGAGTCCGCCGACGAGGCGATCAAACTCGGACACGAGCACGCGCAGCGAGCGGGCGGCAAGCTCGTCGTCTGTCACGTCGTGCACGAGGTGTTGCGCTCCGCGCCCCTCTTCCCGCAGGCGATCCAGGCCGACATGGAGGCCGTGATCCACGCCGAGAGTCACGCCGCCGCGGCGGTCGAGGATCGCGTCAAGGACCTGACCGGCCGTCCGAGCAACGGCTTCGAGGTGCGCATCGAGAGCGGCGGCGCCGACGCCTCGATCCTCCGCGTCGCCGAGGACGTCGGCGCCACGCTCGTCGTCACCGGCAGCCGCGGCCTCACCGGCATCGCGCGGCTCCTGCTCGGCAACGTCGCCGAGCGGATCGTGCGGTACGCGCACTGCCCCGTGCTCGTCGCGCGCCCGCACAAGCGGACGAACAAGATCCTCGCAACGACCGACCTCTCCGAGCTCTCCCAGCCCGGCGTCGCGCTTGCCGGTCAGGTCGCCGCGGAGCAGCGCGGCGCGCTCACGGTGCTGCACGCGCTCGACATCCTGCCGTCGCCCGCGTTCGGCTTCACCGTGCCCTTCGGCGGCGCGCCCGTCATTCCCCCGCCCGAGCTCATCGAGCAGATGCGCGGTGCGGCGGACGGCGTGCTCGTGGGCATGACCGAGCGGCTCGGGATCAAGGCCGAGCGACGCGTGATCGAGGGAGATGCCGCCACGGTGGTGATCCGGACCGCCGAGGAGCTCGACGCGGAGCTCGTGGTGGTCGCGACCCATGGCCGCACGGGCCTTGCGCGCGTGGCGCTCGGCAGCGTGGCCGAGAAGATCGTAAGGGGAGCTCACTGCTCCGTCCTCGTTGCTCGCTCACACTGACGTCCGCGGTTGACGCAGCGTCGCGCCGGTGTCACGGATGGGACCGCGCCGGCGCCCGCCGGCCGCGTCTGGGAGGCATCATGGCGACCGATTCATCGAACGAGAAGGCCCCGACCGAGGACTGGAGCGTGCCCATGCTCCTCGGGCTCGCGGTCGTGGTCCTCGGCGGCTTCTTCGTGTTCATCAACGCGATCTCGCCCTGAAGAGCGGGTGTTCCCCGCTCTCCGGGGAGACCGTCATTTCAAGAAAAACCCGACCGACAGCTCCGCGTTCCAGCGGATGTCGCCGATGATCCCCACCTCGCCGGTGACGGACGCGAAGAACCACTTGCGCACGTGCGCCCGCGCGCCCGCGCGACCCGAGAACGCGAAGGTCATCGCTCCGTAATCGGCCTTGTAGCCGTCGATCGCGAGCTCGGTGTCCACCCAGTGGATCCCGCCGAGCAGGTCCGCGAAGATCGCGACCTTCGTCCACGCGTACTCGCCGCCGATCCCGAACCGCAGCTCCTTCGCCGACAGCGACTGCACCGTCACCGTGCGCGGCGTGCCGCTCACGTTGTAGACCGCCGTCGAGTCGCTCACCTTGTAGGTCGGGAACGGCACGTCGAAGCCCACCGTCATCCGGATGTGGCTCATCACCAGGCGCAGGTCGTAGCGGAGCCCGAGCACGGTCGCGGCGTCGAAGGGCGCCTTGACGAACGGCTCGACGAGCCCGCCGCCGCCGATGCCCTCGGCCGTGCCTTCCTCGAACTTGAACGACGTCTTCGAGTAGGAGCGCTGTCCCGCGAGGAAGCCCATCGTGAACTCGAAATGGTCGCCGTTGGCCCAGCCGTCCTCCTCGGAGTCTTCCTCGACCGAGGGGGGCGGCGGCGTGGGGCGCTCCGGCACCTCGAGCTGCCTCTGGGGCGGCGGCGTGGGCGGGGGCGGCGCGGCCACCTCCAGCGGGTCGGCCTTCTTCTCGCCCGGCGGCAGCGGCTCCGGCGAGGACTCCTGCGCGAACGCGGGCGCGGCGAGGCCGACGAGGACGAAGGTGGTGAGGGACAGGACGAACGTAGAAGAGCGGCGCATGCGGAGCGGTTCCTTCCAGGGCGCATCGTACCCGAGTTTTCGAAGACGCAACACCATCGAGGGACACGGCGTGAGGCCGCCCATGCAGGAAGATTCCCATGCTGGGTCGCCGAGCGATTGCCATTTGCTACCAAAGTCGCATTGACTCGGTCGCACGCGTGCTCGATCATCGATAGTCCCCGCTACAGAAACGGAGGGACCATGATGACCCAGCAAGACCCATGGATGCGGCTCGCGGACGAGGCGCTGGCAGGGCAGGGCGCGATGGAGGCGGAGCAACGGTTCCACGACCTCCTCGAGCGCCTCCCGGCCGCGGCCTATACCTGCGATTCGCAGGGGCTCATCACGTTCTTCAATCGGCCCGCCGAGAAGGTCTGGGGGCGCGCCCCGAGGCTCCGTCACGAGCGGGATCGTTTTTGCGGCTCGTTCCGCCTGTTCACCCCCGAAGGAAAGCCCATCCCCCACGACGAGTGCTGGATGGCTCGGGCGCTCAAAACAGGCGAGCCGCACAACGGCTTCGAGATCGTCATCGAGCAGCCGTCCGGCGCGCAGGTCGTCGCGCTGGCGCACGCCAATCCGCTGCGGGATCGTCAGGGCCATTTGATCGGCGCCGTCAATGTCCTGGTCGACATCACCGATCGAAAACGCGCCGAGCAGGAGCGCCGCGAGCTCGAGACCCGGGTGTTCCACGCGCAAAAGCTCGAGAGCCTCGGCGTCCTCGCGGGCGGGGTCGCGCACGATTTCAACAACCTGCTGACGGTCATCACCGCGCAGGCGACGCTCGCCCTCGCCGAGGCTTCGCACCCGTCGCCGCTTTCGTCGATGCTTCAGGAGATCATCATCGCCTCGGAGCGCGCCGCCGATCTGGCCCGTCAAATGCTGGCGTATTCCGGCCGGGGCACGTTCGTGAACCAGCATGTGCGGCTCGATGCCGTCGTGCGCGAAATGGCCGTGCTCCTCCGGACCATCGTTTCCAAGGGCGCGACGCTGGAGCTCGATCTGTCGCGGGCATGCGTCGACGGAGACGCGACCCATTTGCGGCAGGTCGTGATGAACCTGATCACGAATGCCTCGGACGCGCTCGCGGGAAAGCCCGGCGTCATCCGGATCCGCACCGGCGTGCAAAAGCTCTCGGCGCCCATGCAATCGGCCTGCATGGCCGAGCCCATTCCACCCGGCGATTATGCCGTCGTCGAAGTCGAGGATTCGGGCGAGGGGATGAGCGAGTCGGTCCTCGCCCGGATCTTCGATCCGTTTTTCACGACGAAGGTGGGGGGCCGGGGCCTCGGCCTCGCCGCCGTGCTCGGCATCGTCCGCGCGCATCACGGCCTCGTCGACGTGACGAGCCAGCCGGGGCACGGCACGCGGTTCACCTTGCTCCTTCCGAGCGCCGTCGCTCACGCGTCCGTCATGCCCCGCGCGAACGACGCACCTTCGTCCTGCAGCAATGGTTCGTGCGGGACGATCCTCGTCGTCGACGACGAGGACGCCGTGCGTCGCGTCGCGCTGCGCGTGCTCGAGCGCGCCGGCTACCGCGTCCTGCTCGCCGCCGGCGGTCGCGAGGCGCAACGGCTCTTCCGCGAGCATCGCCACGAGATCAGCGCCGTCGTCGCCGACCTGACGATGGGCGAGATCGGCGGGATCGAGCTCATCCGCTCGCTCCGCGCGGTCGACCCGACCGTGCCCGCGCTCCTCATGAGCGGCTACAGCAGCGAGGACGCGGCCTCGATCTCGGCGCTCGGCGTGCCGTTTCTCGCGAAGCCGTTCACCGCGAACATGCTTGCGACCACCGTACGCGAGGTGCTCGCGGAGCGAGGCGGGGGCGGTATTTCGGCGGCGTAAGGATCGCGATCACGCCTTCCGGCCAGGCACCGTCGCGCGCGCCCGCGCCGCGGCCTCGCGTTGCGCGACGACCGCCGCCGACTCCTCCACGCGGTAGGTCGCCGGCGCGCGCAGGTACGTCACGGCCTCGGGCAAGGTCGCGCGGGCCGCGATCGATCGATCACGCCCGAGCGACGGCGCCTCCGGCCGCTCCAGCGCGCGGCCTTGCCGCACCCGCGGACGCGACAGCGGCGCGAGCGTCGTCGCCCCGAGATCCTGCGGCGAACGCATCCGCTCCGCCATCAGGTGCACGACATCCGCGACGAGCCTCCCCGCGTTATCCGTGTACCGCACGACCATCTTCCGGCCCGGCCGCGGCGCCGCCTCGTCGCCGAGATCCGCGGGCGGAATGGCCCACGCGCCGCCTTGCTCGAGCGCCACGAGCTCGCACCGCATCGGCAGCGCCCGCGCCTCCGCGTCGTCGAGCCCCCGCGCGATCCACCCGCCCGCGCGCCGTCCGCGCCGCTTCGCCTCGATCAGCATCGCCTCCTCGTCGTCGCCCGCGCCGAGGTCGGCGAGGTCGTCCGTATCGAGCGCGCCCCAGCCATCGACCGAGGTCGTCTCGAGCGACGGCCCCGTCGGCCCGAGCACGAGCCCCGGGCTCGCGCGGAAGGGCACGCCAAGCGCCATCGCCGCGATCACGTTCGTCGTGGCGCTCGCTCCGCCCACGTACGCCGCGCGCGCGACCCGCATCGACGCCTCGGACCCGGGTGCGTGCGCGCTCGACCCATCGATCACCGGATCACCCGCGGCCGCCTGGTGCAGCCGCGCCGTGCGTGTGGCGATGGCCGTCGCGCGCCGCGCCGCCGCGCGGAGGAGCGAGGCGAGCAGCGACGCTTCGAGGAAGGGCCCTTCCACCGTGGCGATCGGCGCGCCGGGGAAGGCGATCGTGCCGTCGGGGACCGCGTCGAGATCGATCGCGGGCACGAGGTGCGCGAGCCTCTGCGCGAGCGCGTCCGAGAAGCCGACGAGGCTTTGCGCGGCGGCGACGGCGGCGGGATCGACGAGCGGCCGACCGAAGAGCTCGAGCGAGCTTTCCAGCCCGGAGACCACGAGGAAGCCTGTGTGGGGCGGCGCGGCGCGAAACGAGAGCTCGAAGCTCGCGCGGCGATCGGCGAGCTTGGCGGCGAGCAGACGATCGGCGTCGAGCAGCGCGCGGCCATCGAGGAGCAGGGGACTGCGGTGCGGCATCCCTCCAAAAGGCCGCGCTCGTCCGCTCTTGTCAACCTTCGCCCTTGCTTTGCCTGGCCTCGCGGTCGAGGTCGTGACGCGGGTCCCGGGGCGACGTCCAGCCCCGCGCCATGCAAGGAGGCGTCGTACCAGCCTGGGTTCTGCTCTCGTGGGATGCCCTACGCCGGTCCACGGCGGACCTGAAAGGCTGCAATCCGCATGCCTTTCACAACTGCAAGGATCACTCCGGTAGGTTGGTGCAAAGCGACGAAAATTCGTCACGAAGGGCTTGGCCCATAGGTTGCTCTATCTACGGACAGAGCGCCTGCTCCGGTCCCCCCCCCCGCCGTTGAGTAGGCGCTCTTTTTTTTGTCTCGCGGCATCGTTGCTCCGCGAGGGCTTCGCTCTGTCGCGACGCGCTATGTTCGGCTCTGGAGACGGAGGAGCAGATGCGCGACGCGTGGACGGGGTGGAGAGGCGTGGCCGTGCTGGTCCTGGCCCAGGCCGCCGGGTGTCTCTCGCTCTCGACGGGTGACGGCGGAACGGGCGGCACGGGCGGGCAAGGCGGCGGCACGGGTGGCCTCGACGGCGTGCCAGGCGGCGGCGGCGCCGGCGGCACGGGCGGCGACGAGAGCGGGGCGGTCACCGCGTCGTCGTCGAGCGGAGGCTCGTCGAGCAGCGGCGGCAGCGGCCTCGGCCAGGCGTGTATCGAGGCGTCCGAGTGCCTGAGCGGCATTTGCGCCGACGGCGTGTGCTGCGACGTGGCCTGCGATGGCGTCTGCATGTCGTGCGCTCGGCCGAGCAGCATCGGCACCTGCACGAAGCTGCCCGCGCAGGAGGAAGATCAGGACGGGTCCTGCGCGATCACGAGCGCCTGCGACGGCAATGGCGCCTGCAAGCTCAAGAACGGGCAGCCGTGTACGCAAAACGGCGAGTGCCTGAGCAACAACTGCGGCGGCGGTAGCCCGAAGACCTGCGTGCCCTGAGAGGGTGTTCCACGGGCGTTGTCGGCCCCCCCAGAACCTCACCCCCCGACCCCCTCTCCGCGCTGCGGAGAGGGGGCGAATAGCGCTGGATCGAGCCGGAAACTCCCTCCCTCTCCACACAGTGGAGAGGGAGGGTTGGGGTGGGTGAGGTCCGGAAGTCGAGCGGATACCTGTGGAACACCCTCTGAGGGCTTTTTCCTTCGGCGAGGTCGTTACCTCGGTCCCGCAGCGGGCACGGCGTCGCCTTCGCGCGCCTTGAGCCGACGTCGGAAAGCGCCGGGCGTCTCGCCCAGGTGTCGCTTGAAGGCCTTCACGAAGGCGCTGTCGGTCTCGTAGCCGACCGCTTGCGCGATGGCGGTCGTGGACCTGTCGCCGCCCGCCATGAGCTGCGTCGCCCTGTGCATGCGCCAGCGCGTCAGGTAGGTCAGCGGCCCCTCGCCGACGACGGCCTTGAAGCGCGCCGCGAACACCGAGCGCGACATGCTCGCCAGATGCGCGAGGCTCTCGACCGTCCAGGGTTTTTCCGGGTTCTCGTGCAGGCGTTGCAGTACGACGCCAATCTGCGCGTCGGTCAGGGCGCGCAGCCAACTCGCTTGCTCGATGGGCAAGGACGCCACGTGCGTGCGTAGCGCCTGGACGAACAAGACCTCCGAGAGCCGGCTCGCCACCGTCTCGTAGCCTGGCTGCTCGGCCTCCATCTCCGAGGCCACGAATTGCAACGTGGATTCGAGCCACCGCGCGGCGACACCTCCGTCGCCCTTCACGTGGATCAGCGGCGGCAAGCTCGCGATGAGCGGGTCGAGCGACGTGCCTTCGAAGAGGAAACAGCCGGAGACGAGCGTGGTCGGCGCGCCCGCGCCGCCATGATGCACGAGCCCGCCACAACGCCCGCCGCGTATCGCATAGATCTCGGCGACCGGCATGGGCCGCGTCCCCGGACAATCCCGGAGGACGTGGGAGCTTCCGCCGAGAAGAAACACAAAATCCCCTCCCGAGAGCGGGATGCGCGCGCCGTCGACCTCGAGCAGGCAGCTGCCGCGCGAGACCGCATAAAACAGAGCGTGCCCGGGCTTGTCGACGCGCATGCCCCACGGCGCGCGCATCTCCAGCCGTCCGTACACCTTCGTCCGCAAGTGAAGCCCGCGCAGCACGTCCGCGAGAACGTCCATCGTCCCTCCGTGACGGACGATCGAACCACAAAAACGGACGTGGCGCCAATGATCGTCCGCGCCTTTGGGATTACGGTCCCTCCCAGGCCATTCGATGCGAGAGGGGGCGGACGAGCGCTCGGTCCCCGGGCACGGGTGCGCCCGAAAGAAGGGATGGAGAGATCATGAGCAAGACGGGGACGTCGAACAAGATTCGCGTGGGTATCGTGGGAGCAAACCCGGACCGGGGCTGGGCATCCCACGCGCACCTGCCCGCGCTCAAAGCGTTATCCGCTTTCGAGGTCACCGCGGTGAGCACCACCCGGCAAGCGAGCGCGAACGAGGCCGCGCGCCGCTTCGGCGTGCCCCACGCCTTCGACCGCGTCGAGCCCCTGATCGAGCACCCGGACGTGGATCTCGTGGTCGTCTCCGTCCGCGCGCCCTTGCACGCGGGGGTCGTGCGCGCCGCGTATGCCGCGAAGAAGCACGTCTTCTGCGAATGGCCCCTCGGCGTCTCTCTGGCCGAGACCGCCGATCTCGCGCGCCGCGCGGAGTCCGCCGGCGTCCGTACGTTCATCGGCGTGCAGCGGCGCTTCGCTCCGGGCGTGCGTTACCTCCGCGATCTCCTGGCCGAGGGGTACATCGGCAAGCTCCGCTCCGTCACGCTCCACATTTCGGTGCCCCACCTCGGCCCGCGGGTCCCCGAGGCCCTCGCGTATACGACCGACGCGAAGAACGGCGCGAACGTGCTGTCGATCATGACCGCGCATTACCTCGATACGGTGTTCGCCGCGGTGGGCGACGTAAAGAGCGTCTCCGCGGTGGTCGCGCGCCAATTCGACCAGGCGACGGTGATCGAGACGGGCGAGACGCTGCCCATTACGGTGCCGGACCAGGTGCTCCTCAGCGGGACGCTGCAGAACGGCGCGGTTCTGTCCGCGCACATCGAAGCCGGCAAGCGCAATGGCGGGGAGATCTGGGCGACCTTCACGGGCACCGAGGGCGACCTGCGTTGGTCCCACGATTTCACCGTCTCCGGCGCGCGCGGCGACGGCCAGCCGCTCGAGCCGCTGCCGATCCCCGAGCGATATCGATCGCCCGCCCAGGGGGATCTGAACGACGACGCCTATCAAACGGCGCATCTCTACACGGCCCTCGCGAAGGATCTCGCGGAAGGGACCGAGGTCGTCCCGACGTTCCGGGATGCCTGGAAGCTCTACCGGTTGCTCGACGGCCTCGCGGAATCCTCCGCGACGGGCCAGCGCTTCGATTGGAAGGGTTAGAGCAGCTTCGCGAGGAGCTTCGTCCCCTCGACCGTCGAGGCCTCGTCGAAGAGGTGCGGCAGGTTGATCTGCGGCAGGTCGATCTCCTTCGCGAGCCGCGAAAGGCTCTCGGCCTGCACCTTCTCCCGCACCGCCCGCCGCGCCCCCGCCACGAGCGCGCTTTCCGCCGTCCCATCCGTCCGGTTCGGCGCGTCGATCTCGAGCAAGGACACCTCCCGCGCGAGCCGGTCCCGCTCGTCGGCCGAAAAGAGCGGCGGGAGGACCGCGTTCACCACGAGGCGCAGGACGGGCAGGGTGAGGTCCTTTTTGATCGCGTCGACGAGCTCGATCGTCTCCTGCGCCGGCATCTCCTCCGGCAGCGTGACGACCACGATCCCGCTCCGCGTCGGGTCCTGGAACATCGCCCACGCCTCCTCGGCGTCGCGGCGCAAGACGCCCGGCGGCACGACGTCGAGGATCACCTTTGGCACGCGCATCATGTCGAGCCCGTGGCCCGTCGCCGGTGCGTCGAGCAGGACCACGTCGAAGCGCGGCCGCCCGTCGGGGCCGAGCTCCGTCGTGTGAAACCACGCCTTGCCGAGCATCGCCCACTCGTAGAGGCCGGGCACCGCGCGGAAGAAGGTCTTCGTGTAGCGGTTGTCGAAGACGGCGTGCGCCACGGTGCGCACCTTGAGGACCATCTCCCCGTACTCGGTGAGCGCCTTCTCGGGCGAGATGTTCACGGCCCACACGCCCTCGGCGACGGGCATGATCTCGTCGCCGATCGGCTTCGTCCCGAGGATCGCCGAGAGCCGCTCCTTGGTGTTGCAGAGAGCGACGAGGACCCGCTTGCCTTCCCGCGCGAGCGCTACCGCGAGGGCCGCGGAGAACGTCGTTTTGCCCACGCCTCCTTTGCCCGTGACGAAGAGGAAGCGGCGCCGCCCGAGGTCATCGACGAGCCGCCCCGGCGCGCGGCCTTGCGAGGGAGAAGAAGGGGGCATGCGATCCGGCGATCCTCTAGGCGACGAGGAACGGAAAGGCAACCGGCTTCTGCACGCCGGAGGCCGGCGACCCGAGCCGCGCTCTGCTACCACGAGGGACATGCGCGTCACCGAAGCGGGCCTCGAGGCCCTGAACGGGCGCCTCGCCGGCGCCGCGCCGCTCGATGTCCTGCGTTTCGTGCACCAAACGTTCGGCCCGCGGGCCGCGATCCTGACGAGCATGCAGCGCGCCGGCACGTGGCTCTGCCGGCTCGCCGACCAGGCCGGGCTCGATTTCGACGTGCTCTTCGTGGACACGGGCCTCCTGCACGAGCAGACGCGCTCTGCGCGGGACGAGCTCGCGCGGACGCACCGGAACCTCCGGGTGATCACGCTCTCGCCCGCCCGTACGTTCGCCGAGCAGACGGCCGAGGAGGGGCTTTTGTACCTCTCGGTCGAGGGCCAGGAGCGCTGCTGCGACCTGCGCAAGACGGCGCCGCTCCACGCGCTCCGGGGCCGCTACGACGCGCTCGTCTCGGCACTCCGGCAGGGCGAGGGCGGGGCGCGCAGCAAGGTGCGCTCGGTGGGGCTCGACCTCGCGATGGGCGCCCTCCGCGTCCACCCGCTCGCGCACGTGACGAACGAGGAGCTCGATCGGGCCATCGCCGCCGATCCCGGCGTCGTCGTGAACCCGCTCCACGCCATGGGTTTTCGGACGATCGGCTGTTTTCCCTGCACGACGCCGGTCCTGCCCGACGAAAGCGAGCGCGCCGGCCGCTGGCGGCATTTGGCGAGCGTGCAGTATTGCGGGATCAATCCAGTGGACCGCGGCGCGGCCGAGGGCGCGATCGAATTGGACGATCGTTATGCCGAGGCGCTGTCCGGGCCGGCGACGTAGGCGGACAAACACTTCCTGCGCCGCCGATCCGCCAACTCGGCCTCCCTGTCAAGAGCCTCCATGGTGTGGGATTACGCTCCTTGCTGGGTCGCGAAAGCACGAGGAGAGGGCCGAGCGGACCGAGAAGTTCGGCGCGAAGCTTCTTTCGCGCCACCTTGTACTTGACGAGAGGCCTTCCAGAGGTGATTCCGGGACGCAAATGGCAGCGAGCTACTTCGACGTGGACGGCACGCTGATCCGCACGAACCTCGTCCACCCCACGCTCTATTACGTCCTGAACCAGAACACGCCGCTGCACAGCCTCGCGAAGCTCGGCGGGGCGCTGGTGAAGGCCCCGTGGCTGGCGTGGGCGGAGACGCGGGACCGACGCATCTTCAACGAGCTGCTCTTCACGTCCTACGGCGGGATGAGCGAGGACCGGCTCGTGGGGCTCGCGGTCGAGACGTTCGAGCGCGTGATCAAGCCCAACATCTACCCCGGCGCGCGGGACCTCGTGCAGACGAGCCTCGACAAGGGGCACGACGTGGTGATCGTCTCGGGCGCGCTCGACTTCCTGATGCGCCTGCTCGCCGAGCACCTCGGCGCGACGGACGTCATTGCAAACCGCCTCGAGATCAAGGACCGCTTTGCCACGGGCAAGCTGCTCCGCCCCGTGGTCGCGGGCCCCGAGAAGTCGCGGCTCATTCGCGAGCACGCCAAAAGCCGCGGCCACGACCTCGACGAGTGCTTCGCTTACTCCGACAGCTACTCGGACGTCCCCATGCTCAGCATCGTCGGCCACCCGGCCGCCGTGAACCCGGACAGGAAGCTGTCCCTGCTCGCGAACGCCTACCACTGGCCCATCATCCACGTCGACTGAAGCGGGCGGGATTGCCGCCGAATACGAGAATGCCATGAGCCATCCCTGTGTCGTGACGATCGACAGCCGCAGCGCACCCCGCGTCCTCTTCTCGGGCGACAGGCTGGTCGAGGTCGACCTGCCGACGGGCAGCCGCGTCGTCTACCCGAAGCCCCCGCTCAAGCCCCTGAAGGACGTGGACGCGGCCATCCGGTACGCGATCAACCACCCGTACAACTCCGAGCCGCTCTACGCGAAGCTCCGGCCGGGGATGAAGGTGACGATCGCGATGGACGACATCTCGCTGCCGCTGCCGCCGATGAAGCGGCCGGACATTCGCGAGCGCGTGCTGACGATCGTGCTCGACCTGCTCGCCGATTACGGGGTCGACGACATCGAGATCATCATCGCGACGAGCGTGCATCGCCGCATGAAGGACTGGGAGATCCGGCACGTCGTCGGCGACAAGATCTTCAACGCGTTCTGGCCGAAGAAGCTCTACAACCACGACGCCGAGAACCTCGCCAACATGAAATACCTCGGCACGACCGAGGAGGGCGAGGACGTCGAGCTCAACCGGCGCGCCGTGGAGAGCGACCTCATCATCTACGTGAACCTGAACCTCGTGCCCATGGACGGCGGCCACAAATCGGTCGCCGTGGGCCTGTGCGGATACCGGAGCCTGCGCGCGCACCACAACCCGCGCGTGATGCGGCAATGTTATTCGTACATGGACCCGAAATCGTCGGCGCTGAACACGAGCGTCGTGCGTATGGGGCGGCTCGCGAACAAGAAGCTCAACGTCTTCACGATCGAGACGACGATCAACAATCGGATGTTCGATACGCCGCTCGAGTTCCTCGCGAAAAACGAGGATGATCTCTCGCGGACCGAGCGAAACGCGCTCCAGGCGCTCCGGTTCACCCTCGACAAGCTGCCGCAGCCCGCGCGTCAGGCGATCTTCCAGCGCGTGCCCTCGCCGTTCGGCGTGACGGGCGTCTTCGCTGGCGAGACCGAGGCCGTGCACGAGCACACGCTGCGGAAGAGCTTCGAGCAATACTGCGTGCCGGTCGTGGGGCAGAGCGACATTCTCATCACGGGCATTCCGTTCATCAGCCCGTACAACGTGAATTCGTTCCTGAACCCGCTGCTCGTGCAGGTGATGGCGAACGGGTATCTCTTCAACCTGTATCGCGGCGCGCCGATGGTGAAGAAGGGCGGCACGATGATCATCATGCATCCGTGCACGGACCTCTTCGACAACGAGCACCACGCGCCGTACATCGAGTTCGTGCACCGCGTCCTGCCCGAGACGCGCGACGCGATGGAGCTGCACAAGATCTGGGAGCCGAAATTCGCGAAGAACCCGGCCTACATCGAGATGTACCGGTACGGCCACGCCTATCACCCGACGCACCCGTTCTTCATGTGGTACTGGGGCGAGGCGGGGCGGCAGCACCTCGGTCGGGTGATCGTCGTCGGCGCGGACAACGAATACATCCCGCAATTGCTCGGCTGGGAGACGGCGCGGACGATGGACGAGGCGCTGCGAATGGCGAAGCAGACCGCGCCGCCGAACCCGGACATCATGGCGCTGCATTGCCCGCCGATCTTCATGGCGGATATGTCCGTGGAGAAGCAGCGCGCGCCGCTTTCGGCATTGCCCGAAGGGCAAGGCTGAGAGACGCCCTCCCCCCCGATCTCCCTCTCCGACCGACCATCGCAGAGCCGGCCCGGCGGCACGGGCTCGACCATGACCCGCCTCCGCCGGCGCCCGCCAAGCCGCGATCTGCGCTAGGGTGACGCATGCTCGAGGTCCTCCGTGCTGCCGTCTTCGATATGGATGGCACGCTCGTCGACAACATGGCCTTCCACAATCGCGCGTGGGAGATCGTCTCGGAGCGACTCGGCGTGCCGACCAAGGCCGAGCGTTTTCAGCGGGAATTTGCGGGAAAGAAGAATGAGGAGATCTTTCCCGAGCTCCTCGGGCGGGCGGTGCCGCCGGACGAGCTCGCGCGGCTCGCCGAGGAGAAGGAGGGGCTTTACCGCGCCACGTACCGCCCGCACCTCGCGCTCACGCGCGGGGCTGATGCCTTCCTCGAACGGCTGCGCCGCCGCGGCGTGCGGCTCGCGATTGCGACGGCGGCACCGCTCGGCAATCGCGATTTCGTGCTCGATGGGCTCCGTCTCCGCGAGCGCTTCGAGCGCGTGGTGGGCGCCGAGGAGGTAACGCGCGGCAAGCCGTCGCCCGACATTTTCCTCCGCGCAGCGCAGGATCTCGGCGTCGCGCCGGCGGCGTGTGTCGTATTCGAGGATGCGGCGAACGGCGTGCGCGCCGCAAAGGCGGCGGGGATGGTGGCGGTCGGGATCACCACCGCGACGACGGCCGAGGAGCTACGCGACGCCGGCGCCGACTGGACGTCCGCGGATTTCGCGTCGCTCCCGGCGGCGCTGCTGGAACGGCTCGGGATCGTGTAGCCCGAGCGGGCGAGGAGGCTTCTTCAGCGCGGGCGCGTCACGGCAGGCAGGTCGATGTCGTCTGCGCGATCGCCGTAGATGATGCCGCGAATGCGGGGCGAGCCCAGGAAGTCGTGCGGGAAGCCGAGGTCGATCCGGCTGACGTCGTTCAGGCGGCGGAGCTGGTCGTCATTGAGCGTGAAATCGAGGCCGGCGAGGACGTCCTTGATCTGCGACGCCTTGCGCGCGCCCACGATGGGCACGACGTTCGCCCCGCGCTGACGCACCCAGTTCGTCGCGACCTGGGCCGACGTCTTGCCGAGCTCGTCCGCGATGGCGTCCACGGTCTTCGCGATGGCGAGGTTTTTCGGCGAGAGACGCTGCTCGTTGCCGGCGGCGCGCTTCGTATCCTCGGGCGCGCCGCCGCTGCGTGAATACTTGCCCGTGAGCACGCCGCCGCCGAGCGGCGCCCACGGCGTCAGCGTGATGCCGAACGCCTCGGCCATCGGGATGAGCTCGCGCTCCACCGTCCGCTCGATCAGGCTGTATTCGATCTGGAGCGCCGCGAACGGCGAAAGACCCCGCAGGATCGCCACCGTGTTCGCCTGCGAGACGACCCACGCGGGCGCGTCCGAGATGCCGATCGAGAGGACCTTGCCCGCGCGAACGAGGTCGTCGAGGCCCCGCATGACCTCCTCCACGCCCGTCGTGAAATCCCAGGCGTGCACCCAGAGCAGGTCGATGTAATCGGTCCCAAGCCGTCCGAGGCTCTTGTGGACCGCCTGGACCATGTTTTTGCGCGAATTGCCCGAGGCGTTCGGATCCCCGTTCGCCGTCGTGAGTGTGAACTTCGTGGCGAGCACCCAGCGGTCGCGATTGCTGGCGATGATCTTGCCGCAGATCTCCTCGGTATGGCCCTCGTGATACTTGTTCGCCGTGTCGAGGAAATTGCCTCCGGCCTCGGCGTATGCGGCCGCGACCTCGATCGACGTCGCCTCGTCCGCCCCGAACCCCCACCTGTCGCCGAAGCTCATCGTGCCCAGGCACAGCTCCGACACCTTGATCCCCGTTCGACCCAAGAGCTTGTAACGCATGCTTCCTCCCGCGGATAGCGGATCGGGACGTGCGTACGCAGGCCCGAGGGCGAAATCAAGGGGGCAGCCGGTTTTTGGCTTCCCGTCGTTCCTTCGCGTACCCGATCCCCACGCGGACCCCCACGAGGGCGATCGCCGCGAGGCCCGCGCCGGCCATTCGCATCGAATCGAGCGCGAGCCCGAAGATGAAGAGGAGCAGGCCGAGCGCCACGCCGAGCAGCGGACCCTTGATGCGTAATGCGCGCTCGGCCTTCACCATCGCCGTGCTTGCCGTCTCGAAGCACGCCTTGCAGCGCACGCCGTCGACCGCGACACACGAATCGCACAGCGGGACGCGGCAGATTCCGCAGGCGAGCTTCGCGTCGGCCGCCGCCCCCGGGTCACGATAGCCACCCCTGCCGCCCGGATGCACCTCGCAGACCGTGTCCTTCTTCGGCTTTCGCTGCGGGATCGGCTCCTCCGAGGGCGGCACCTTCACGCCGTCGATCCAGAGCTCGCTCCGCGCGACGTCGAGGTTCCGCACGCGCCGGAGGAGCACGCCCCGCTTGCCGATCTTCAGGGGAAAATCGCCGAGCTCGTGCGTCGGGATCTCATTTTCGCGCGTCTTCTCCTCGTCGACGAAGATCGTCAGGAAAGGCTCGCGGACGTCGACTTGTACCCGATGTTTCCCGATGGACCAGCCGGACATGCGCTCCTGCTTACCACGCCGCTGCCGCGGAATGAAGCGGCGCGCCGCGCGCCTTCTTGCTTGTCGCCCCGCACCCTCCTCGCCCACAATGGCGCCGTGTCTCCTGCCCTCGCCACGCGCCCGATCGAGCCTCCCGAGGACCTCACGATTCCGGCGTCGGGGTCGGAGACCGCAAAAGGCGTCCTCTCGCGTGCGCTCGGTCGCCTCGTGCCCGAGCTTCTCGGCGTGGGGCAGGGTCTCGCGCTCTCGGCCGAGGCGCGCGCCGATCTCGCGATTTTTCAGGCGCTCACACGCGAGGTCGCGCGGAAGAACCCTGGCTCGCTCCCGAGCGTCCTCCGCCGCACGGCGATGGGAACGCTCGTCCGGTGCCTGCGCACGCCGCGGCCCGATTCCGAGGCGCTCCTCCGCGAGCTCATCGGGGTCTTTCTCTTGCACCTCGCGCGCGCCTCCGCGCTCCCGCGGGCCATTCGGCAAAAAGCGCCTCCGAGGCAGCTCGTCTCCACCACGGCAGGTATTTCGATCGGTTTGCCCGAGGAAACGCGCGCCGTCGTGTTCGAGAACGAGGGAAAGATCGTCGTCGAGCGCGCGGACGGCGCCAAAACGCTGAGCCTTCAGGCGCTCGAGGCGCAGCCGCCGGGATATTCCGAGACGCGCGCGGGCGTGACCGTATCGCGGCCGTTTTTTCCGATCGATGGGGGCACGCTGCTCGCGCTCGTGGACACGAATCCGCTCGCCATGGTCGAGGCGCACCCCGACAAGGAGGGCAATGCGATCGATCTCGGCGGCAAGAGCGTGACGGAATGGACGCGATCACTCTCCGAGGCGCTCGGTCTCGTGCGGGAACACCTGCCGGACCTGCGGGGCGAGATCGATCTTTTCGTGCAGCAGATTGTGCCCGTCGGATACCACGACGAAAAACATCTATCCGCGTCGTACCAGGAGGCGATCGGGACGATTTATATGTCCCTGCATCCGAGCCTCATGACGATGGCGGAGGCGGTGATCCACGAATTTTCGCACAACAAGATCAATGCGCTCTTCGAGATCGATCCCGTGCTCGAAAATGCGTTTTCCCCGCTCTACACGTCGCCCGTGCGGCCCGATCCGCGGCCGCTCCACGGCGTCCTGCTCGCGGTCCACGCGTTCTTGCCCGTCGCGCGGCTCTACGAGCGCATGATCGAGGCGGGGCACCCGCTCGCGAAGGCGCCGGGCTTCGTGGAGCGATTCGCGCGCGTCCGGCAGATCAACGCGGAGGGCGCGGAGGTGATCCTCGAAAACGGAAAGCCAACCCGCGTGGGGAAAGCGGTGCTCGACGAGATCCGGCGCTGGCACGATCACTACAAGAAAATGGACGCCTGAGAGGCCGCGTGCGTCCCGACGAACGCTTCCTCCGCGATACGTTCCGGGAGCAACTCGCGCGCCTGCGTTCCTTGCGGGTCGATCTGCGCACACTCGGGCCGCGGGCCACCGAGGAGCACGCGGCGCGCCTCGCCGAGGAGTTCGTCGAGCCAGACCGGAGCTTTGCGTTTCGGCGGGCGCTCGAAGGGAAAGGCGGGGCGGTCGACTTCGAAAAATGGCTGCGGCAGGACCGGCTCTCGCCGCGGGAGATGCGTGGCTGCCTCGAATGGCTCGCGGCCGGCGCCGAGGAGCTCGTTTGCGTGCGGTTCGATCGGCGCGCCGGGTTTCCGGCCGTGACGCTTTTGGTGCGCACGCTCGACGAGACCTGGGCGTGCTCGTGGCCCGGCGTGTACGTGCATTTCGCGGCGGGACGAGCGCTCGCCGTGACGGTGCATTACGAGCTGTTCCAGTGTGATCTGCGCATCGCGATGGGATCGCCTTATCGGTAGGAGCGCCTCGACCCCACGTCGACCGCTGTTCCTTTTCGCTTCCGCTTCGCATACGATCACGAAATGAAAAAGGATCTCCTCCTCGCCCTCGTTCTTTCGCTCATCGGGTGCGGCACGAGCTCCGACCCGATGACCCCCATCGACGGCGGCGTCGGCGACGCGGAGACCGGCGGTGACGCGGGCGGTGACGCGGGCGACCCGTGCTGGGCGAATCAACCCGGGCCCGACAATACCGGCGTTCCCAAGGGAACGATCCTCACCCCGAGCGGATCGATCCAGGTGACGACCAACGGCGCGATCGTCGAGGACCTCGACATCCAGGGCGAGGTCCAGATCCTCGCCGACGACGTCACGATCCGGCGATGTCGGATCACGAGCGGCGACTACTACCCGATTCGCTACTTCGACAACGACAACAAAGGTCTCGTCGTCGAGGACACCGAGATCATAGGGACGAGCGCAGACGTCACCGCCGGGCTGTCTTTCTCGAACTACACCGCGCGCCGGGTCAACGTCCACGGAAGCGCCGACGGCTTCAAGGCGGACGAGAACGTGCTGATCGAGGATTCGTGGATTCACGACCTCGGCAATTATCCAGACCAGCACAACGACGGCGTCCAGTCGACCCATGGGCTGAACGTCCATCTCCGCCACAACCGGATCGAGGGCGCGAGCAACGCCTGCGTCCAGACCGGCGACGAGAGCGGCGATACGACGGACCTCCTGATCGAGTGCAACTGGCTCTCCGGCGGCGGCTATTCGCTCAACCTGCGGGGCAAGATGCCGACCGGGATCAAGGTCCTCCGCAACCGTTTCAAAGGCGACTGGGGGTACGGGCCGTGGACGATCGACGATCCGAATCCGACTGTCGTTGGCAATGTCAACGACGCCGACGGGACGCCGATCGAATATCCGTGAAATCCACCGGCGAGGGGGGCCGGGACAGCCTCGTCAGGGCGCCGCGATCGCGCGGTCGACGATGCCGGAGACGTGCGAGAGCGCGTGTTCGAGGTCGAAGCATCGATCGAGCTCGGCCGCCGAGAGGCGCGCGCTCACGTCCGGATCGGCCCCGAGGAGATCGCGGAACGTGCCCTCGCCGGCGAGCGCCTTCATCGCGTTGCGCTGCACGAGCACGTAGGCCTCCTGTCGCGGCAGGCCGTACGAGACGAGCGCGAGCAGCACGGCCTCGCTGAAGAAGAGCCCGCCCGAGAGCTCGAGGTTCTTCCGGAGGTTCTCCTCGCGCACGACGAGGCCGTCGACGAGCGAGCTCGTGCGCTCCAGCATGAAGCCGAGCGTGGTCGTCGCGTCGGGCGCGATCATGCGCTCGACCGAGGAGTGCGAGATGTCGCGCTCGTGCCAGAGGACGACGTCTTCGAGCGCGGGCATGGCCGCGGCGCGTACGATGCGGGCGAGACCGCAGAGGTTCTCGCTCAAGATGGGGTTTCGCTTGTGGGGCATCGCGGACGAGCCCTTTTGCCCCTGGGTGAAGCGCTCCTCGGCCTCGGCGACCTCGGTGCGTTGCCAGTGCCGCACGTTCGTCGCGAGCCGCTCGATGCCCGCGGCGACGAGCGCGAGCGCGTTGAAGAACGCGGCGTGACGATCCCGCGGGACGACCTGCGTGGCCACGGTTTCGGGGCGCAAGCCGAGCGCGGCGAGGGCCTGGGCTTCGATCTTCGGCGAGAGGTGCGCGTAGGTGCCGACCGCGCCGGAGATCTTGCCGACCGCGATCTCGCTGCGCGCTTCACGCAGGCGCGTGCGGCCGCGCTTCATCTCGGCGAGGTGGCCCGCGAGCGCGAGGCCGAAGGTGATGGGCTCGGCGTGGATGCCGTGGCTCCGGCCGATCATGGGCGTGCGGCGATGCTCGTCGGCGCGGCGCGAGAGCGCGACGATGAGGCCGTCGAGCCGCTCGAGCAAAAGGTCGGCGGCGCGGACGAGCAGCACGGCGAGGCTCGTGTCGAGCACGTCGCTCGATGTCATCCCGCGGTGCAGCCACCGCGCGTCGGGCCCGGCGAGCTCCTCGACGTGCGTGAGGAACGCGATGACGTCGTGCTTGACCGTGCGCTCGATTTCCTCGATGCGCGCCGGATCGAGCTTGAGGTTTTTGTCACGAAGCGCTCGGGCCACGCCGACGGGCACGAGGCCTTCGGCTTCCATCGCCTCGCAGGCGGCGAGCTCGACGTCGAGCCACACGGCATAACGAGTCTCGGACGACCAGAGCGCGGCGAACGCGGGCGGGGTGTATCGCGGGATCATTCGCCGCGAAAGCTGGGAGAAGTCGCGCGCGCCGTCAAGCGGGCCGGGCCCGAGCGGCGCGGCAGGAAAGGCGACGGGCTCGGCCGGGCCGTGCTAGGCTCGGCTTGTACTTTTCAGGGGGCCATCGCTCCATGAGCACCGAGAAAATCCAGCCCGGCCTCGTGATCGCTGGCCGCTACCGCGTGGTCAAGCAGCTCGGCGAAGGCGGCGTGGGGGCCGTGTATCTCGTGCAGCACGTCCACACCGACGAGCGCCTCGCGCTGAAGGTGCTGCACAACGAGACGCTCTCCGATCCGAGCACGATCGAGCGGTTCCGCACCGAGGCGCGCGCGCCGGCGCGCATCGACAGCGACCACATCGTGCGCGTGACCGACGCCGACGTCGCGCCGGAACTGAACGGCGCGCCGTTCCTCGTGATGGAGTTCCTCCGCGGGAAAGACCTCTCCGGCGAGGCGGAAGCGCGGCAGAAGCTGCATCCGAAGGAGGTCGTGCTCTACCTGCGGCAGGCCGCGCGCGCGCTCGACAAGGCCCACGCGATCGGCATCGTGCACCGCGATCTCAAACCGGAGAACATCTTCCTCACGGTGCGCGAGGACGGCACGCCTTGCGTAAAACTGCTCGACTTCGGCATCGCGAAGCTCACGGGCGCCGCGTCGAGCGCGATGGGTGCGCACTCGAAGACGAAGACCGGCGCCGTGTTCGGCACGCCGCTCTACATGGCGCCCGAGCAGGCGCGGGCCCAGGCGCAGCTCATTGGACCTCATACGGATGTCTGGGCCATCGGCCTCATCGCCGCCCGGCTCCTCCTCGGCTTCGATTACTGGCAGGCCGAGACGATCAGCGATCTCGTCGTGCAGATCGTGGTCGACCCGATCCCGCCGCCGTCGCAGAAAGGCAGCCCCTTCGGCGCGGCGTTCGACGCGTGGTTCTTGCGTTGCTGCAGCCGTGACGCCTCGCAGCGCTTCCGCACGGCCGGCGAGACGATCACGCAGCTCGCGGCCGCGCTCGGCGTCGTCGAGGGGCCCGCGCTCGTGCTCGAAGTGACGGAGATCCTGCAGCAGGCGCGCGCGGCCGAGGGGGCGCCGACGAACACGGTCGCCGGCGCGCCGATGCCGATCGCGCCGCAGCCCGAGAACCCGCGGGCCCTGACCCCGATGGGCGGCGACGCCATCTCGCCGCAGACGGCCATGGGCGCGACCGTGCTCGCCGCGTCGACGGCGGTTCCCGTCGCGCAAACGGGGCGCCCGCCGAATGCGTCGAGCAGCAAGGCCCCGATCTTCGCGGCGATCGCCATTGCGCTGATCGGTATCGTCGGGGCCGCGGTGATGTTTGGCGCGAAGAACAGCGGCCAAGATCCAAAACCGGAAGCGGCCGCCGCCGAGGCCGCGCCTTTGCCCTTGCCCACGCCGACCCCGAAGGCCCCCGTGGCCGCCGATCCGCAGGCGTTGGTCGAGCCGGCCGCGGCGGTGTCGGTCGAACCCGCGGCCGCGCTGCCCGCGGTCTCCGCGAAGCCCGCCGCGCCCCCCTTGCCCCCCGGCCCGGGCCGCACGAAGCCGGTGCCGACCGTAACCACCAAAAAGAAGCCGAACGATGACGACCTCATGTCCGGTCGCCGCTGACTTCGAGCGGCGTCGCTCTTTTCGTTTCGTCGCCCCGGTCCTCGCCTTCGCGGCGCTCTCGCTCGGCTCGGCGCCGGTGCTCGCCAATGATCCGGCCGCGGCCGAGGCGCTTTTCCGGGTGGCCAAGGGCCTCATGGAGAAGAAGAACTACGCCGAGGCCTGCCCGAAATTCGAGGGAAGCTACAAGCTCGATCCGGCCATCGGCACGAAGCTGAACTGGGCCGATTGTGTTGAAAAACAGGGCCAGCTCGCGCGCGCGTGGGCCCTGTGGGGCGAGGCGCGGGATCAGGCCAAGCGCGAAGGCGACAAACCCCGGGCGGACCTCGCCACGCGCCGGCAAAAGGAGCTCGATCCACGCCTGCCGCACTTGACGGTGCAGGTGAAAGGCAGCGTCGAGGGGCTCGGTGTGTATCGCGACGAGGTGAAGCTCGACCCCGTCACGTTCGGGGTGCCGCTGCCGGTCGACCCGGGCAAACACGTGGTGACGCTCCGGCGCGGGAACGACGTGCTCAAAGAGGCGGCCGTCGAATCGAAGGAGAAGGCCACGGACGAGGTCACGCTCGACGCGACGGACGTGCCGCCGCCGCCGCCCGAGCAGGTCACGCAACCGCAGACGATGCCGGGGCAGGGGGACAAACCCAAATACCGGATCGCCACGGTCCGCCGCAGCACGGGCATGCTCGCCGGCGGGGTCGTCCTCGGTGTCGTCGGTGGAATCGTGGGGCTCGTGGGCGCGGGCACGGTCGGGCTTTCGAGAGGCGGATCGCCTGGGGGCTGGGCGACGCTCGGCGTGGGCGCCGTGATGTTCGGCGGCGGCATCGCGCTGGGCGTCATCGGCAACCAGAAGATTCAGCGCAAGCTCGAGGTGACGTACATGCCCGAGGTCTTCATCGGGCCGAGCTCGGTCATGGTGCGCGGGGTGTTCTGAGCGGGAGGGGGCGGCATGCACCGGGGCATTTCGACGTTTTGCCTTCTCGCGCTCACGAGCGTGCTCCCCGCGTGCATCGCCTTTCCCTTCGCGACGCCGCCGCTCGCCATTTCCGGGGGCGGCGGCGTTCGTTATGGGACGCCGAGCACCAAGCAGACGGGCCCCTCGATGGGGCACGTCGACGTGGGGGTGAAGCCGCTCCAGCTCATGCGTGACTGGCAGAAGCGGCGTGCGGACGTCGGCTTGGGCTACACGTTCGAGGCGGGCGCCGGGCCCTCCCGGCACGGCGCCTTTTTCGAAGGGACGGTCTTTCCCGTCGTGGATCAAATCGCCCGTATCGGCGTCGCGGCCCAGCCGCGGCTCTGGTACGAGCCGGAGACGGACAAGATGGGGTTTGGCATGGCCGCTCGCGTCACGGCCGAGGTCCGCGCGTTCGAGGCGACCACGTTCTCGGGGACGAGCTCCAGCGGCGGCGCTATAGGGTATGCGTACGGCGAGGCAGGGCTTGGCCTTTACCTCGAAGGCGCGTATGCGAAGATCGGGGAGCGGCCGAACGCGACGCTGGGGTTCGGTCTGACCGGCCGCATTCCCGCCACGGTCGGCCTCGCGATTGCGTTCTTGCGCTGAGGCCGTGCGCGCCCGCCCGCGGCGGCCGGGCCCGTCCGCCCGCGCCGCGCGGTCGTTTCGGAATGCTTCCGCTCGAAGAAGTAGCGAAAGGGACTTGCGACCACGCGACGCGATCCAAACATTCGCTGGCAATGGTCGCAATTGCTCCGTCCACGGTAGAGCCCGGCCCCGATTCACCCGCCCCGGACAGCGAAGAAACGACGCAGCCGAGGCTGCGCGCTGTCTCGGCTTCCCCACCGGACTCGGCCGTTCGCAGGGTGATGCCGCCCGCGGAGCGCAAAAAGGACCCGTACATCGTGCTCGTGGGGCTCGACCTCTCGGAGCCCGGCGGCCGGGCTTGGCGGTTCGCTTTTGATCTGGCGGAGCTCCGGGGCGAAGAGACCGAGATTCACGCGGTGGTGATCGGGGCGCGCGGCATGGCGCCGCGAATCAAGGACGTGGCGACGCCGCGGGTGTCGACCTCGCACGCGAGCGAGGCGAAGCTGCCGACTTTGAAGGTGCTCGAACATCGCTCCGCGGGCGGGCAAGCGCGGCTCATGGCCATGCATTACCGTGACGGACGGCCGGACAAGGCCATCGTGAACCTGGCGCACGAAATCGGGGCCGACCTCATCGTCGTGGCGAGCCACCCGCCGAGCCGCCTGGAGCGTCTTTTCGGCGGCCCGCTCGCCGATCGCATCGCGCGCAATGCGCCATGCCCCGTCGTGATCGTCCGCCCGAAGCGCGACGAGGACGACCCGGGCGTCGATCAATACGATCCGCGCCTTCGTTAAGGACGGGCGTCCTTCGCCTTTTCCATGTCCGAACGGGAAATCCCCTCGGCCGTGCCTCCCTCGCGGGGATCGGCGAAGCCGTAGGCAAAGCCCGTCTGCGGGTCGACGAGGATGTCGTTCGCGTCGCCTTGCGTGAGGTTGCTCTGCTCGATCGTGTGCCCGCGCCGCGTGAGCTCGGCGAGCACCTCGCGCGGCGGCGGGCGCTGCTTCTCCACGCGCAGTTTGTCCGGCTGGAACTGGTGGTGCAGGCGGCCGGTCGCGATGGCCTCGTCGATCGTCATGCCCCAGTCGACGAGGTTGCGGAAGACCTGGGCCACGGTGTTCGGGATCGTGTCGCCGCCCGGCGAGCCGAGCACGAGCGCGAGCCGTCCGTTCTGCGTGACGATCGTCGGCGACATCGAGGTCGCCATGCGTTTGCCCGGCGCGACGACGTTCGGGCCGTCCTTCGAGAAGCCGCCGAGAGCGTTGCCGAGCAGGACGCCCGTGCCGGGCACGACGACCTTCGCGCCGAACCCGGCCGAGAGCGTGTACGTGCAAGCGACGGCGTTGCCCTCGGCATCGACGACCGAGAAGTGCGTGGTCTCGGGTGACTCCTTCGCGGCCTCGGGCATCGCCGCGGCGAGCGTGGCCGAGGGCGTGGCGCGCGTCGGGTCGATCGCGGGCTTGCGGGTCGCGAGGTGCACGCCGGAGAGGAGCTCGTGGAGCTTCGTGTCGAGGTCCTTTGGCCCGAAGTCCGGGTCGGCCCCGACGAGCCTTCGATCGGCGTAGGCGCGGCGCGCGGCCTCGACGAAGAGGTGGAGCGCGTCGGCCGAGCCGGGCTTCTGCTCGTGTGCGCGCGCGCGTTCGAGCGAGAGCATGATCTGCGCGAACGCGATGCCGCCCATCGACGGCGGAGGCGCGGTCTCCACCGAAAAACCTCGGTACGAGAAGCGCAGCGGCGCGCGCTGCTTCGCGCGGTAGTCGGCCATGTCCTTGGCCGTGATGTACCCGCCGCCCTTCTTCATCCATTCGTCGATCGCGCGCGCGAAAAATCCTTCGTAGAAGGCGCGCGGGCCTTCCTTCGCGATCGACTCGAGCGTGCGCGCGAGGTCCGGCTGACGCACGCGTTCGCCCTCGGCGAGTGGTTTTTTCCCTTTGCCCCAGATCGCGCGGGCCGCGGGGTCGTGCTTGAGCTTGTCCCAGGCCCACGCGAGCGTGAGCGCTTGCCGCGGCCCGAGCGCGTGTCCCTTCTTCGCAAGCTCGATGGCGGGCGCGACGAGCTCCGCGAGCGGGCGCGTGCCGAACCGTTCGAGCGCAAAGGACAAACCCGCGACGGTGCCCGGAACGCCGGCCGAGCGCAGGCCGATGCCGCCGTCGTGATCGAGCATCGCGAGCACCTTCTCGGTCGTCGCGCCGGCCGCGGGCGCGGTCTCGCGGAAGTCGACGAAGTGCGTCTCGCCGCTCTTCAGGCGGATCATCATCACGCCGCCGCCGCCGATGTTTCCCGCTGAGGGATGCGTGACGGCGAGCGCGTACGCGATGGCCACCGCGGCATCGACGGCGTTGCCGCCGCGGCGCAGCACGCTGACGCCGATGCGCGTGGCGTTCTTCTCGACGGAGGTGACGAGGCCGGCCTCGCCCTGCACGGCGCGCTTGCCGCCCGGGCGAAGAGCGACGGGCGGAGCGGGCGGCGGCGGGGCCGGGTAAGGGTCGGGCGCGGGCGCGCTCGCAGCGGCGGAGGTCGCAGGGACGACGGCCGCAGACGCGCTCGTGGAGGCGCTCGGCGCGGCGGACGTCACGGAGGGGGGAGGGGGCGTGGCGTCGTCGCGCGGCGCGGGCGTCTGGGCGACGCAGGCCGAGACGAGCGCCGCCGCGAGGAGGATGGTTCTTCTCGGACGCGCGGGCATCGGCGGGGGGACTCTATCCCAAGCCCCCGGTTGACGCTTGGGGGCTTTGCTCGGACGAGCCGAGCGCCGCCCCCAAACCCCCGAGGTCGGCGACTACTTCTTCTGGTTCTTGCGGCGGCCGAGCGCGAGGCCGAAGGCCGCGATGGCGCCGAGGATGCCGGCCGCGCTGCCCGACGTGTTGCCGGCGCTCTGCGCGCAGGAGACGCCCGCCTCGCCCGAGGCGGTGCAGCGGCCGCCGCTGCAATTCGCGTCACCGCGCACGTAACCCTCGACCTTGATCTCGAGCAGGCTCTCGAGCTGCGCGACGCAATTGTCGATCTGCTCGCCGACGTCGACGTACTGGCCGTCGCAGAAGAGCGCGCCTTCAGGCCTCTGGCAGGCGACCTCGCAGCCGCCCTTGAGCTCGGCCTCGCAGTCGACGAAGCCCTTGGCCTGGCAGTCGATCTGGCAGTCGATGTTGGCCTGCGCGTCGCAGGAGCCGGTGCAGCACGCGGAGCACTGCGCCTTGCAGTCCGCGCTGGGCGGCGTGGCCTCGCAGCGCGCGTCGCACTCGCCGCCGCACGTGGCCTCGCAGGAGGCGCGGCAGCGGGCGCTGTCCGGATCGGCGGCGCAGGAGGCGTCACAGCTCGCGCCGCAGTCCGCGCGGCAGGAAGCGCCGCACTCGAAGCTGCCGGGGTCGACGTTGCACTCGGCCTCGCAGCTCGCCGCGCAGCTCGCGGTGCACGAGGCGCTGATGTTCGCGTTGCACTGGCCGCTGCAGCCGACGTAGAGGTCGGCGGCGCACTGGACCTGGAAGCTCACGGGCTCGCACGCGGCGGTGCAGCCGCCCGAGACGCGCATCTCGCACTGGGCGTTCGCGGCGAGCTCGATGCCGCCGCAAGCGCTGATGGTCTTTGCGTCGGCCGAGGAAGCAAAGCCGAAGGTCGTGGCGGCGGCGAGCGCGGCGGCGGCGAAGATCGGGGCAAGGGAAGTACGCATGAGTTCGTTCTCCTGTGTGGACGAGGGGTCCCTCGATCGCGGCGCCCCCGGTGCAAGGGGGCGACCATCCGCGAGGGTACGTCCTGCGTTTGACGATCCGCCGAGGATTTCGAAACGGTCGAGCTCCGCCGTTCACGCCGCCTCGGGCGGGGCTGTCATACCGGCGGTCGCTCGTCCGACCAGGTCGAGCTCACGGAAGGATTTGACTCGTGATCCTGCCTGGGCCGTACCGCGCCACGATGCCCTCGCGCGCCGCGCCCGGCATGCTGCTCGTCACGAAGTTTCCTCCAACGGCCCAGTACGTGCCAGTGCCATCGGCCCAGGCCGCATGCAGATCGGCATAAGGTGGCACTTCGAACTCGTCCACCCAGGCGCCCGCGTCGAGACGCTGCTTCGAGCCGCCGAAGCCCACGACGACCACCTCGCCGGGCGCGTTGCAAGCCACGCCGTTGACGCCGTTCGTGAGCGCGACGTCGAGCTTCTGCCACGTCGCGCCGTCCGAGCGGAGGACGTCGAACGTGCCGACGGCGTAGACCTCGTTCGAGCCGCAGCCAGCCACCGTGAAGAGTGTGCCACTGGCGAGAGGCGGGTCCGATTCGAGGGCCCATTCCGCGCCTTTTTTATGCCAGATCGTGCCGTACTCGCCGACCACGTAGAGGTCGTCCGAGCTCGTGCCCCAAACCTTGTAGTGCGCGCGTCCGAGCGGCATGCCGGGCAAGGTCACCGGCGTCCAGGTGCTCCCGTCCCAGTGCAGGATCACGTCGTTCGGGGCGTCGACGCCGCCCTCGGGTGTGCCGCCGACGGCCCAGGCGTCCGTCTTCGAGGCCGCCCAGACGCCCCAGAGCGTCGCCGTGGTGCCGGAATCGTGCTCCGTGAAGGTCGCGCCGTCCCAGTGGGTGATGCGGCCCTCCTCGCCGACCATCCAGACGTCGTCCGGGCCGGAGCCCGAGACCCACCAGTACGTCTGGTCGCCGCCGGGATGGAGTTCGCGGAAGGAGGCGCCGTCGAAGTGGACCACGAGCGACTCCAGGCCGTTTCCGAGCGGGCCGCCGACGGCGAAGACGTCCTTCGGGCCGCTGCCCCAGACGCTGAGCACCGCGCGGTCGAGGTCGCCCCCGTCGAGCGCGACTTGCCACGCGGGCGTTTCCGAGGAAGGCGGCTTGTCCGGCGGCGGATCGGAGCAGCCGGTCGTGAGCGCCACGAGCGTGAGCACGAGCGAGAGGCGATGGTGCTTCACGGCGATCCTCCGGACGCGTCCGGAGGGTCTCCGTCTGCGCCCGCGTCGAGGTCCGGATCGATGGGGCCTGCATCGGGATCGCACTGCATGCCGAGGACGTAGTCGCCGGCGCACATGCAGAGGCACTCGGCTTCGTAGCCGGGTTCGTCGCAGCGCGGGGTCACGGTCATGATCTTCGTGACCTTCTTGCCGTCGCGATCCGTGAGCGAGACCGTGAGCTCGTAGGGTTTGTCGAAGAGGTCCTCCTCGGCCCACTGGTTCGGACACGCCGCGATGTTCGAGAACGTGGAGATGTCCGTCGGCGCGCTGCGCCCGTGGCCGTCGTCCGTGGGCTCGAGGTTGATGATGCGTGTGTCCAGACGAACTTGTTTCGTCACCGGGTCGCGCAGGGCGCCCGCGACGCGGACGGCGCACGGGTCGACGTTCGTCGCCCGCACGCCCGCGAACACGACGCGGCCGCCCTGCGGCGGGAAGATGAGCGAGATGCTCGATCCGTCGCTGATCGGCTGCAGTTCGCCCCCGGGACCGAGCGCGATCACTTCCATGATCGGCTCGGCCGAAGGGTCCCCGAGATACGCGAGCTTGCAGCCCCCGATCGGGCCGGCGTCCGGCTCCGGCGGCGGCGAGGGAGAGCTGCAAGCAGCGAGCGCGAGCACGAGGGCGACCGAGCGTTTGTCCACGGCTAGAAGCAGTTGATGTTGTCGGACTTCGGGTAGTAGTAGACGAAGATGTTGCAGTGCTCGTTGGCCTCGACGATCGGGCCGAACGTGTAGCAGCAGTCGTCGGCGCCCTGCTTGTCGAGCGCGTTCAAGCCGTCGCAGCCGAGCGAGGCCTCGGGCATCTGCCACTGGTACGAGCACGTGTAGAACACGCCGCCGCCCGCGGGGACCTCGCGATCGAGCTCGGGCGACGTGAGCATCGGCGGCTCGTCCCAGGCCTGCGAGGCGTAGAAGCGCTCATCCATCGGCGGCTGGTCGATGCTCACGCCGTCCCACGTGAACATGTCGAACTGTTTGCCGCGGCTGTGGAAGTGGCCGTTCGCGCCGATGATGTGCACGGGCACGTCGCTGTTGAACTGGCAGGAGCCGTCGAAGGAGGGCGTCGGGTTCGAGGCACAGACGCGGATCGACTGCTTCGTCGCGAAGAGCGTTCCGAGCTGCGCCTTGACCTTCTCCTTCGGGATCGTCCAGAAGTTCACGTTGACCTTGCCCTCGCCCGAGGGCGTGCCCTGCGTCGACGCGTTGACGTAGTGCGTCTGGAGCATGAGCCACTCGTCGGGCATGAACTCGTTGGCGACGCCCTCGGGGAAGGTCCAGTCGAGCTGGCCGTCGATCTGCGAGTTCGCGACGAGCGGCCAGTCCGCCCAGTTCGAGCTCTTGAAGCACTCGCCGACGTTGTCCTTGCCCTCCTGGATCGCGCCGTTCGCCGGATCGAGGCCCGTGATCGTGCGGACGCGGAAGACGTTCATGTGGTGCGAGCCCTCTTTCTGGGCGATCTGCACGCGGTTCACGTAGACGGGGCTCTCCGGATCGAGGCCGTTCGCGGCCGCGAGGTCACGGACGCGGAAGAAGTAACAGTCCTGCTTCTCGACGCCGGCCGGGACCTCGAAGGTCTTCGTCTCGATCTGGAAGCCCTGACCCGCCGGGGGTGGGTCGATATGTGCCGGGTCTGCCCCCGTTGTCGGGGGGGGATTCGGCTCGCTCGAGCATGCAAAAAAGAGGGGGGCCGCGAACGCAAGCAAGACGAGAGATCGGAATGCAGACATAGGTTCTCCTCCCCGGGGGTGAGAAAAAGGGGACGGTAAGGACGCTACACGAAAGCAAGTCGTCGGCCATCCGGGCCCTGCTGCCCTCCGCGCGTCCTTTCCCGGGGAAGGTGCGCGCGAGGAGGCGCACACAGGGCGCCTTGCTGCTATTGTCGCCGCACGGAGGATTTTCGTCGATGGCTGGCAACAAGCAGTGCGGAGAGCACACCGAGCTCGCGTCGAACAGCGCCGTGCGCGTGACGCGATGCACGTGCGGCACGGTTCACGTCACCATGCTTCAGAACGGCGTGACGGTGCGCATGTCGGCCGACGCCCTCCGCAACGCGTGGGCAGGGATGAAGGCCGCGATCGATCGGATGGACGAGCCCGTGCCGAGCTTCGGCAGCTCGATCATCAACTGACGTTCGCGAGGATGCGGGAGGGGTAGGGCGCGCGGGGGGAGGCGGCCCTCCCCCCACGCATGCGCGAGGCGCGAGCCTTTCAGCCGCGCTCTTCGAGGGAGATGTAGTTGCGCTCGACCTCGCCGGTGTAGATCTGGCGCGGGCGGCCGATCTTCGTCGAGGGGTTCTCGTTCTGCTCTTTCCAGTGCGCGATCCAGCCGGGCAGGCGGCCGAGCGCGAACATGACGGTGAACATGTTCGTGGGGAAGCCGAGGGCCCGGTAGATGATGCCGCTGTAGAAGTCGACGTTCGGATAGAGCTTGCGCTCCACGAAGTACGGGTCGCTGAGCGCCGCCTCTTCGAGCTTGCGGCCGATGTCGAGGAGCGGATCCTTGATGCCGAGCTTCGAGAGAACCTTGTCCGCCGCAGCCTTGATGATGCGCGCGCGCGGGTCGTAGTTCTTGTACACGCGGTGGCCGAAGCCCATGAGCTTGAAGCCCGAGGACTTGTCTTTCGCGAGCTTCACGAACTTCGTGACGTCGCCGCCGTCCTTGCGGATCTCCTCGAGCATTTCGATGACCTCCTGGTTGGCGCCGCCGTGCAGCGGGCCCCAGAGGGCACAGATGCCCGCCGCGATCGAGGCGAAGAGGTTCGCCTTCGCGCTGCCCACGAGCCGCACCGTCGACGTCGAACAGTTCTGCTCGTGGTCGGCGTGCAGGATGAGCAGGAGGTTCAGGACCTTCACGATGTCCTCGTCGATCTCGTACGGCTCCGCCGGGACCGAGAACATCATGTTGAGGAAGTTCGCACAGTACGAGAGCGAGTTCTGCGGGTAGACGAAGGGCTGGCCGATCGACTTCTTGTACGAGAAGGACGCGATCGTGCGGACCTTCGAGAGAAGGCGCGCGATCGTGATGTCGACCTGCTCGCGGTTGTCCGCGTCGATCGCCTCGGGATAGAAGCTCGAGAGCGAACACACCATCGACGACAGGATCGCCATCGGGTGCGCCGTCGAGGGATACCCCTCGTAGAAGTGCTTCATGTCCTCGTGGATCAACGAGTGCCGCGTGAGCAGCGTCGAGAAGCGCGACAGCTCCGCGCGGCTGGGCAGCGAGCCGTAGATCAGGAGGTAAGCGACCTCCACGAACGTAGACTTCTCACCGAGCTGCTCGATCGGAATGCCCCGATACCGCAGGATGCCCTGCTCCCCGTCGATGAAACAGATCGAGCTCGACGTGGACGCGGTGTTCACGAACGCCGGGTCGAGCACCACACAGCCGGTCTTTGCGCGGAGCGTCGAGATGTCGATGCCCTTCTCGTTCTCCGTCCCGGTCACGATCGGAAGCTCGATCGTCTGCTCCTGTCCATCCTTGTTGAGCGTGAGCTTGGCCGTCTCCTGCACGCGTCCTCCTTTCACCACACCCGCCGCAGCGGCGGCATAAGTACCACGGCTGTCCGACATAAGCCGAGCGGAACCACACGTGAAGTGTCCACGTGCACGCAAATATCGTGGGGACGCCGGAAAACACAGGGTTTCGGCTCTAGGAGTGTTGGTCTGGCCACAAGCAGGGGGCGATCGACGGGGGTCTCTCAGGGCAAACCCCGCGGCGGCCAGGGAAAACTTTGGTAGGTACACGAGGATGGCCGCGCTCGAACCGATGGTCCGGGGCAAGCTCGCCTCCCACCCCGATGCGACTGCGTTCGCCGCCGAGGTCCTCCGGGTCCATCGGCGCTACGCGACGGAGATCGTGCAAGCGTACGCGCTCTGCCCGTTCGTCCGAGATGTGGACGTCGCGTTCGGGAAGTTCTGCGTGATGCTCGACCGCGAGCCCGATCTCGACGCGACGCGTGAAGCGGTCGTTGCGGCGCAAAGCAACGTGCTGCACGTGGTCTTTCCGCTCGCGCTGCCGCCGCCGAACGTGTTCGAGCGCTTCGCTTCGACGCTGCTTGCCCGTTTGCAAGGGTTTTTCCCGGAGGCGCCGGTGATGGCGGCGTTCCACCCCGAGCTCGTCGGTGATCGCGACGCGCCGCATCGTCTCATCGGGCTCTTGCGCCGCGCGCCCGACCCGTTCGTGCAGTTCATCCCCGCAGGCGTGCACGAGGGCGGCACGGTGTTCGCGACCTCGATCGAGGAGTTCGAGGCGAGCGCGGTCGACCGTTCGGAGCTCACGTTCCAGAAGCTGCGCGGCGAGCCGATCGAAGCGCTGCTCGCGCGGGCCCAGGAGATCCGCGCGGATCGGGATCGGGCGTACGCGCGGTTTGCCGAGCTCGCCATCGCGGCGGGCTAGACGGGATGCACAAAAAAGAAAACGGGCCGCGCGCCGGCTTCGCACTGCGAAGACCGGCGTTCCGCGACCCGTGGCCCCGCCCTTCGACTCGAGGGACGGGAGCGAAGGCTCAGCCCATCGCGTCCTTGACCGCCTTGATCGGGCGGGCGCGGACCGTCTTGCTCGCCGGCTTGGCCGGGAACGTCATCGGCTGCTTCGTGAAGGGGTTGACGCCCTCACGCGCCTTCGTGGCCGGCTTCTTCACGACGCGGAACTTGGCGAAGCCGGGCACGGTGAAGATGCCGGCCTTCTTGAGCTCGCGGTGGCCGATCTGCGCGAGGTTGTCGAGGACGAGCTTGACCTGCTTGCGCGTGATCTCGCCCCCCGCCTCCTCCGCAATCGCGTTCAGAAGCGCGCTCTTGCTGATCGAGGCCGCCTTCTTCGTCTCCGTCTTCTTGCCAGCCATGATGTGTTTCCTCCGAGGTAAAAGCCCCTCTCGCGGCCCAAACAACCACAAGGAACGCGCTAGGTCGAGCGGGAAATCGTCGTTCGGAGCGACAAAAATAGGCCATTCGACGAGAGCTCCCTCCCGAGGTCGCGGCCTGATGGGGCCCTCGGCGCGGCCACACGAGGGGCCGAAAGAGCCCTGATTTCCAGGGAAAACGCGCGATCTTCCGGAGGAACCCGAGCGGCGCGGAGCGGAGGATCGCGGCGCGGTGGGAGGTTCGGGTACCACGAAAACGGCGGATCCCGAAGGGTCGGCGCCGATCCGGCTCTTCCGGGGGGCGCTCGCGGCGTGCGCCGGTGCGAGGCGAATTTTTCACGGGACGGCCGGGAGACAGGCCTCCGGAGAGGCAAGCGCGCACGGACGAACCCGTTTTTCGGATCAGCGCGCGTGGTCGTCGCGGGGCGCGGCGCGGCTCGGCGCTTGTGACGGGGGTTCGTCGTGGTCGACGCCCCAGCGCCGCGTGGGCGCGATGCCGAGCACGGTGAGGGCCTCGTTCGCCTGCGTGAACTCCAGGAGATCGCCGACGCCGACGTCGATCGTGCGGTTCGGTCCGTCGATGAAGAGCTTCGCGTCCGTCATCTTGCTGCGCACGACGAGCGGCGTCCCCGGCGCGATGAGCGCGTGCCGCAGCCGGTAGCGCTCGCCGTGCGGGGTGTAGGGCTCGCGGACGACGAGCTGCAATCGTTTGGAGGTCAAAGGAATCACGCGGCCGCCGGCGGAACGCTGCGCCGCGGTGGAGCCGGCGGCGGGGCCGATCCAGAAGCCGCTCGACTTCTGCTCCTCCTCGATGTCGCCGAGCCGGACGAGGTAACGCGAGGTGGCGGCCGGCGAGACGTGACAGAAGAGCGCGTCGTTGAGGACGCGGGCCGCGACGACGCGGCCGTTCACGCAGACCTGCATGCGCGTGAGCACGGCGCGGCGGAGCTCGCCGCGGAGCGCGCGGCCGATGGCGAGCGCGGCCTCGCCGCGGCGCGCGCCGCAGAAGAAGCCGACCGAGTACTCGGGCGCGCTGTTGATGCCGAGGATGGGGACATCCGCGACGGAGTGCGAGGCGCTGAGGAGCGTGCCGTCGCCGCCGACGGTGATGACGAGGTCGAGGCCGCGGGCGTCGAAAGCGTCGCCGACGCTGCCCTCGAACGCGACGTCCACGCCGAGCACGGCGAGCGCGGCTTTGACCTCGGCCGCGGTGGCCTCGTGTTCCTCGTGCGCGGCGCGCAGGTGCGCGACCGTGGGGTCGTGGGCGTCGAGGAGGCGCTGAATGCGGCCGTTCTTTCGCTCCTCCACCTGCACCCGGTAGGCCGAGCGCTTGACGATGAGCGCGACCTTGGGCTTCTTCGCCGCGAGGCCGTTCGAGCCCGCGGGCGCCTTTCGTCGCGCGGACGAGGCGCGCTTCACGAGGCGAGCTCCGCGAGGCGGCGGAGCGCGAGCTCGGTCTTTTCGTCCTCGAGGAGGCCGCTCCGCGCGAGCGCGAGGGCCTCGTCGAGGGAGAGCGCCGCAATCGTGGCCTTGCGTTCGAGCACCGAGCCGTCCTCGGTCGGCGTCGTGCGTCGCGCAGGGTCGACTTCGACGTGGAAGAAGAAGTGCCGCTCGCCGACCATGCCGGGCGCCGGGAACGAGGAAGGACCGAGCGGCGCGAGCGCGCGCGGGTCGACTTCGAAGCCGAGCTCTTCCTGGAGCTCACGCGCGGCGCAAAGCAGGAGGCCCTCGGGGCTTCGCTCCTCGACTTCCACGAGGCCCGCGGGCAGCTCCCAGAGGTTGCCGAGGTCGTCGCGCTCTTCGATGGGCGAGGTCGCGCGGTTTCGGAGCGCGACGGGAGGGCGCACCGAGGAGCGGAGGTAGACGTGGCGGACGCCCTTCTCGTCGCGGAAGTGCGCGGCGATGACCACGGCGTCGAGCCGCTGCCGATCGACGATATCGTAGGAGAAGGGCTCGCTCTGTTCGCCGTCCGGGAAGGTGGCGCGGAGCATGACGCGCTCGACGCGCAGGAAGGCGGGCGAGCCCGGTTCTGCGTGCTGTTCCTGCGTGAGCAGGATGCGTGGCAAGGGGGGCAGCGGCATCGCCGGAGCCCGGAGCATACGCCGAACGGTCCGTGCGTTACAGGACTTTTCCAGCCCAGAGCGTGGCGTTGTACGCGAGCTGTTTGCCCCACGTGTAGCCCGAAGCGAGCGAGCAATCGGACGTGAGGTAATGAAAATCGAGATAGACGACGCGGCCGCTTCCATACGGCCACTTCGCGACTGCGTGCCTCGTGAGATCACCGAGCCACACGACCGAGCTCGTGGCACCGGGCTTGAGCGTGAACTGGACCTCCTCCCAGCCGACGAAGTCGTTGGGCTGGAAGTTGACGCCTTGCAGGAGGACGTCGGACGGGTCGAGCACGGTGACCTTGAGCGGGAAGCTCTGGAAGCTGTTGATGACCTGGCCCGTGACGGGCAGGAGATCGACGAGGTTGCCGTAGTTGCTGTACATCCACGGCGTGGCGATGACGCCGCCGCCGCCCTGCGCGTAGGCCTCGAACGTGGACGGGCTGAAGCAGCTCATCTGGCCGTGGGTGATCACGACGTCGAACTTCTGGAGCGTGGCGAGCGAGCAATCGGTGTTCACCACGGCCGAGCCGATGAAGGGCTGCGTGGCGAGGTGGGCGCGCAGGTCGTCGACGTAGAACGGTCCGCCCATCACGGCGACCTTGAGCAGCTTGCAGTCGTCGTCGGTCGAGAGATCACAACCCGCAGGGCAGCAGCCGTCGCCATGGGCGCAGTCGAGGATCGGCGCGCCGCCGCCGCAGGTGCCGGCGGCGCACGTCTCACCCGTCGTGCAGGCCTTGTTGTCGTTGCACGTGGTGCCCACAGGCACGGGCATGCCGCCGCCGCATGCGCCGGCCGCGCAGACCTCGCCCGCGGTGCAGCTGTTTCCGTCTTCGCACGTGGCGCCGTCGTTGCCCGGGACCGCGATGCAGGTCTGCTTGATCTCGTCGCACTGCGGGTTCTTGCAAGGATCGGCCGTCGGTAGGCAGGGGTTCGGCTTGCCGACGCACTGGCCCGAGATGCAGACGTCCTCCACGGTGCAGAAGAGGTTGTCGTCGCAGAAGACGCCGTCGTTCTGCGGGACGGCGATGCAGCCGAGGACCGTGTCGCATTGGCCGATGGAGCAGAGGCCGTTGAGGAAGGAGCAGTCGATCGGCGGGCCCATCTGGCACGCGCCGGCCTTGCACGTGCCGAGATCGGTGCACGGGTCGCCGTCGTCGCAGAAGCCGCCCTCGTTGACGGGCGCGAACTCGCACGCGTCGTTCGCCTCGTTGCAGCTCCCGATCTTGCAGGACTCGCCGTTCGACGGGCAGAGCTTCGAGGTGCCCGCGGTGCACACGCCGCTCAGACAAACGTCGTTGATGGTGCAGAAGAGGCCGTCGTCGCACGGGCCGAAATCGTTCTTCGGCACGAACTGACAGCCGTTCTCCCCCGCGCACACGCCGTCGCTGCAAGGGCCTTCGAGCGCCACGCAATCGAGGTCCGTGGTGCAGGGCGAACCGGGTGTGACGTCGGGGCCAGCGTCGCCATCCGAGCCGCCCGCGCCGCCTACACCCGTCGCGCCGCCCGCGCCTGCATCACCGCCCGAGCCGGTGCCGGCGTCGGGCATTTGAACGGGATTTGCGCAGGCGAACGGGACCGCGGCGAGCGTGAGCAGCGGAAGCAGAAGAAGCGGAGATGTAAGCGAAGAGATACGCATGGTCGCCATACTTACCGTGACGAACGTGCAGCGTCACGGCGGCGGCGACTTCTCGACGAGGGCGTGTCGAGGACGTGTCAGTCCTGTAGACAAGCGTTGAGCTGTTGCCCGCATTTTTGCTGCACGCAGCCGAAACAGGCCTGACTTGGCTGTCCGCCTTGGCAGGAGCTGGCACACTCGGTCGTGCAGTTCTGCTGGCAGGTGCAGTTGAAGAACTCGCTGAGCAGCACATCCGAGCCTTGGCAAGGCGGATCGTTGCCGCCGCCTTGGAGAATCTCGGAACACGTGCTGCACGCGGAACCGCCGCCGCCCGTGCCGCTCGCGCTGCTGCTCGTGGTCGTGCTCGAGCTCGATGTGCTCGCGCCGTCGCAGTAGCTTCCGCACTGCGCGCTGCACGAGCCGCACGTGCAGTCGTAGACCGGCTGGGCCTGGGGGTACTGCGTCAGGCAATCGTCGACGCAGAGTTTGTCGGTGCAGTTCTGCGCGCAGCTGATGAAGCCCGCACACGTCTGGCCGCAGGCGAAGATCTCCGCCTGGCAAGCGCCGTACGCGCATTGACCGCAGACCTGCGGATCGAAGCCGCCGCCGCCCTGTCCGCCCGTGCCGCTAGCGCTGCTCGAGCTCGGACCCGTGCCCGTCGCGGCGCTGCTCGAGTTCGATGCAGCGCCGCCTTGTCCGCCCGCGCCGCCGAGCCCGCCCTGACCGCCTGCTCCACCGAGCCCGCCTTGTCCGCCCGCGCCTCCGACACCACCGGCGCCGCCGTTTCCGCCCGTCGTGCCGCCGCTCGCGAAGAGCGACTCCACCTCCGCGGCACACGCCGCGACGGAGCCGAGACCGAGCACGATCGCCAAAAGTCCAAGATGAAAAGAAGTACGCATGAAGGCACCTCGCGGGCGCATGGTAGCTCTCCCTGCGTCGTATGTCGTCGCCCACGCTGCCCTATCCCCCCGAACCCATTCCGCGTGCTTCCATCGATGCGCTCACCGCCACGAGCACGCTCTTCGCGCAAATTTGCAGTGCGACGTCATCGCGGCTGGTCTCGTACCTCGAACACGTCGTGCTCCCGCCGCAGTCGGTCGTGATGCACGAGGGCGAGGTCGGGCGGGAGATGTATTTCCTCGTGGCGGGCGAAGCGCATCTGCGCCGCGCGGACGTGGACCTCGGTCGCATCGGGCCGGGCGCGCATTTCGGCGAGTTCGCGCTCATCACGAGGCGCATGCGGACGTCGAGCGTGGTGGCGGCGTCGACGCTCACGCTCGCGCGGCTCTCGCACGAGCAGTACGAGCGGATGTCGAAAGAAGACCCGGAGCTCGCGCTCTGCCTGACGCAGGCGCTCGTGGCGTCGCTCGGACAAGAGCTGACGGAGATGACGGAGAGCGTGGGCGTGCTCTTGCGCGAGCGCTCGCTGCCGCGGCGCGTGTTCGTCGACGTCACGGTGAACCGCGCGTGGACACGGGTGCGGACGGGGACGCGGCTCGGCGCGCTCTTGCCGCGCGAGGTCGACGGCGATCCGGTGGTGGCGGCGCTCGTGAACAACAAGGCCGTCGCGCTCGGGATGCCCATCACCTCGGACGCGCACGTCGAGCCGCTCTGCGCGTCGCACTGGGAAGGCAAGCGCGTGTATCGCGCGAGCCTCGGGCTCTTGCTGCTCGAAGCGGCGCGGCGGGCTTTTCCGGACGTCTTCGTGCGGCTCGGGCCCGGCGCGGGCTTTGGTCAGTCGATCGAGCTCTTGCACCCGGGCACGCTCTCGCTCGCGACGTGGGCCCGGCGCGTGACGGGGATGATGCACGAGCTCATCGCGGCGGACGTGCCGTTCCAGCAGGAGCTCTGGACGGTGGACGAGGCGCGCAGCCACTTCGCCGAGGAAGGCGCGCGGGACTTGCTTGCGCTCCTACGCACGTGGCGAACGGGGCACGTGCAGCTCGTCTGCGCGGGGTCCGAGGCGGTGCTGTCGATGACGCCGCTTTTGCCGAGCGCGGGGCACATCGCGCCGTTCCCGTTCCGCATCGAGGTCGACGGCGAGGCGGTGATGCTCCGCTACGGCGACGAATCACGCGTGAAGCCCGAGGGCGGCGCGGCGCCAGCTTCGACGCGCCTGCCCCAGGACATCCAGCCCGAATCCGCGCGGCACGGGGTACGGCAGGACGAGCCATGGCTGACGACGCTGGGGATCACGAGCGTAGGCGCGTTCAACGACGCGTGCGTGCGTGGCAAGACGCCGGAGATCATCCGGGTGAGCGAGGGCCAGCACGAGAAGCGCATCAGCCGCATCGCGGACGCGATCGCGGAGCGCGGGACGATCCGGGTGATCTGCGTGGCGGGTCCGTCGTCGTCGGGCAAGACGACGTTCCTCTCGCGCCTGACGGTGCAGCTCCTCGTGAACGGGATGCACCCGGTGGGTTTGTCGCTGGACGACTACTACGTCGACCGGGAGAAGACAGCGCGCGATGCGCGGGGCGAGTACGACTACGAGTCGCTCGAAGCGCTCGACGTCGGCACGCTGCGTGATCATCTCGCGCGCATCGTCGCCGGGCAGACGGTGAAGACGTCGCGGTACGACTTCGTGACGGGCAAGAGCCATCCGGACGGGGGGCGCGAGGTGACGCTACGCAGCTCGGACGTGCTCTTGATCGAGGGCATCCACGGGCTGAACCCGAAGCTCGTTGATGGAATCCTCCCGCGGGACAAGGTCTTCCGCATCTTCATCCAGCCGATGACGGCGCTGCCGTTCGACCGGGTGAACCGCATCAACGTGTCCGACGTGCGTCTGCTCCGGCGCATCGTGCGCGACCGTCACGGGCGCGGGACGAACGCGGCGGCGAACATCCAGCGCTGGCCGTCGGTGCGCGCGGGCGAACGCACGAACATCTTCCCGTTCCTCGCGCAGGCCGACGCGATCTTCGACTCGTCGCTCGTCTACGAGCTCGGCGTGATCAAGGTGTTCGCGGATCGCTACTTGCTCGAGGTGTCGCAGGAGCATCCCGCGTTCGTGACGGCGTATCGGCTAAGGCAGCTCATCGACAAGGTGGTGACGATCTACCCGGATCACGTGCCGCCGACGTCGATCCTGCGGGAGTTCATCGGGGGGAGCGGGTTCGAGTACTAGGAGGTCAAACGGAGTCGGGATCGACGCCGAGGGCGCGGAGCACGACGAAGAAGTCGGGGGCACCGAACGTCTCGCCAGCGAGGTGCTTGGCGTTGAACTCGAACGACGATGTCCGCCGTGGCAAGCGGGGGCCCTTAAGGCGTCGTGCTTCCGCTCGCGGCGTCCGCGCCGGCTTCGACCGTGTCCTCGGGCTCGGGCAAGCCGGCCCTGCGTCGCGCCGTGGGCCGGACGCGCTCGGCCAGGGCGGGGCGGCCGGCGAGGAGGAAAAAGGCAGAGGCTGCGTCCGCCACGCCCGAATACGACGTTCCCCAGGCGGCCATGGCCTCGTTCTTGGCGGTCTGCGTGAGCTGCGCCTCGCGCTTTTCGCGATCGACATCGCCGAGCGCCGTCTTCAATGCGGAGGCGCTGGCTTTCAGGTCGTCGGCGGCCGCGATGGGGTCGATCTTCAAGCTCTTGTTCTTCGGCGGCTCGGTGAGCGGGCGATTGCGAAGCTGATTCTCGACATTGTCGGCGAGCACGAGGACGGTATGCGGGTCCTCTGGAATGGGGGCGCCGAGACCATAAGCACCGGCGACGACCTGGCCATAGTTGCGACCGAGGCCGGAGCGAAGCGTGCCGAGGAAGTCCCGCGTCTCGGCGGTGCATTCGTCGCGCTTTGCGCGGTAGCCGTCGTCGTCGGAGAGCTCGACCATATGGGTACGGTCGGCAATGACGAGCTGGTCGGCACGCGCGCGGAGGTGGGCGCCGAATGCGGCGAGGACCTTGGCAATCGTGAGGTCCGGGGGGACGCCGTCAGGGAAGAGAATCTTCTCCAGGGTGGGCGCGATCTCGGGGCCGTGGATGTCGATCGCGGCGACCACGGTGTTGGTGATCGAGACGCGGTCGGAGACCATGCGGGAAGCTTTGGCTTCGCTCATGGGATGTTGGTATCCGAACGGAGCCCCGTTGGGAAGGGGGATTGCGGGAGTGTTCGGGACGGGAGCTTCAACTTGAAGATGGGGCTCCAGGGACGAACGGGGTGCGACGCTCGGGCGCGCGGAGGGGGGCAGGGGCGGCGGGAGGCGAGATCGAGCGGCGTGGTGGGCGGGGAAGGAAGGCGGGGAGGGGGTTTGATCGGTGCGGGTGAGGTAGGAAGAGGCGGGGAGGTGGTTTGGTGGGGGAGGGGCGTGGCGGGCGAGCCGGGAGGGCGGTTCCGAAGGAAACGAGGCGCAGCGGCGCGGGGGAGGTGAAGCGTAGGGATGAAAGGTGCTTCGCCGGGGGGCATGATGCGCGCGGGGGACGTGGTAGGTTGCCTCCCATGTCAGCGGCTTGGCCGAAGATGTATCGCACGATGGTTCCGGAGGATCCGTCAGCGAAGCCTGCGGTTCCGGCGGTGGGGACGGCGGCGAACATGCTCGGCGTGCGCGTGCCGCCGCATCCGACTCCGGATGTTCACCCGGATAGCGCGGGGAACGTGGGGCCTTGCGGGGAGGGGCTCTCGGTGGCCCCAAGCCTCGCCGTCCTCCCACAACGGCTCGTGCCCGCGCGGCTCCGTGACAAGCGACGTGGCGCGCGAGGCCCTGACGATCTCCATGTGTTTCGCCTCGGGGAGGCGAGCTTCCGGCGCGCGCCGGTAGGGGGCTCGCTGGAACTCCAGCCGACCTCCGACACGCATGGCGTGCTTCAGCCCCTCCGGCAAACCTCCGTCGCGCAATACCAGCTCGATTTGGGGGCCACGAAGACATCATGGGTCGACGAGGGGTGACGAAGATGTCCCAATCGAACCGAGCCAAGTACGAAGCCCTGCTCGTCGCCCTTCACCAGGAGATGCGCGCCGGGCGACGCGAGGGTCAGCGGGCGGCAGAAATCGAGGGCGAGATGGATGCGCCCTGGTACGCGCTTTCGGATGACGAGCGTGCTCTCTTCGATGACCTCTCGGAGGACCTGTATATCATCGAAGGGAAACGTCGGATCGAACCGCTTGCGGAGGGGGAAACGCCAGTGTCCGTAATGCAGCAACTCCCCGCTGCATTCAAGGCAAAAGACGACCGCCGGACGCTCCAGCTCCTCCGGAAGCTCCCGACGCTCGAAGCCCCGCACGTGTATGTGATGGGGCGCTGCTGGGACCGGCAGGAGTTTTTCTGGGGCGCTGTCTGTTTCTACGACTTCGCCAAGGAGCTTCAACCCAAGGATGTCTACGAGGTTTCAGCGCTCGAAGCGCTGGTGCGTGCCGGTTCAATCGAGCAAGCCGAGGAGCGTGCTCGCGGAATCGAGACCCGCCCCATTGTGTCGGGCACGCTGCTCCTTCAGGCTGCTTCCATCCTTCATCGTGCCGCCACGCGTCTTGAAGAAACCGAGCGTCGTTCGACCCTGGGGCGCGTGACGAAGTTGGTCGAGTGCGCATGGGATGACGCCACGGCGCTGCCTTCGGTTCGTGCTTCGGGACTTCTCGCTGCAGGTTTTGCGTATGAGCACCTGGGCGACAGGGAAAAGGCATTACGCTCGTTCGAGCGGGCTGTGACGGTACATCGCTCTGAAGCTCCGCTGCTCGCGCGCGGCCTCGCGTTGCTGCACTCCGATCGGCCCCGAGCGATGCGCGACTTCATCGAGGCTGCCAGATCCAAGACGAAACTCGACTGGCCCTACCTCTACGCTACGCATCACGCACTCCAGGCAGGCCGCTATGCCGAAGTCGAGCGGTTCTGTGAAGACGGGCTTGCGGTATCCACCCGTAGTGAGGTGCGTGGGCGCCTCCTGGAGTGGTGGGCCATCGCCGCCGCGATGCTCGGTCATCCTGCACAACTGGTGAATGCTCTCTTTGAGCAGGCGATGACAGAGCTACCGCTGGACCCGCAAATCCGTCGCAACGCCGAGCGGTATCGGGAGGCGCTCTACTTCCAGAAAGCCACGCCTGCGAACGACTGGGAGCTGTCGACGGACATCGACGAAGCACAGGCGTGGGAATCCCTGCGGCAGCTCGCCGCCTGATCCCAACCCGCTCTACTTCGGCTGATCGTCGTCCGTCATGATCCGAAACCCCGGATCCTCCTCCGTCGGCCCCTTCGGCTTCTGGCCCGGCGGGTACCGCGGCGGATCACGATCGTCGCCCTTGCGCTCGTCTTCCGGCTCGGGCTCGCGCTTCTTGTCCTTGTCCTTCGATCCGAACAGGATCTCCGTCCCGAGCCGGCTCACCACGTTGTTCGCCGCCCGGTAGATCTCGCGACCCGCGACCTCGACTTGCTTGCCCACATCCGAGCGGTCGAGCTCCTTCTTGATTCCGCTCGCCGCCATCGTGGCCGCGCGGAACAAGTGGCCGAGCCCTTGCACCAGGTGCGTCCTCGCCCGCTCCGACTGCTCGTTGCGGTCGTCCCGATCGTCGTTCGCGCTCATGCCTAGAGTGTATGGGTCGTGTCAGCGCGCTCGCAAGCGTCAGGCAGCGTGTTGCGCTTTCGAGCCGGCCGCGCGGGTAGGCAAGGCCGCGTGGGCGGTCACGCGGTTTCTGCCCCCGCGCTTCGAGGCGTAGAGGGCCTCGTCCGCGGCCTTGAACAGGTCGTCCCAGGTCTCGCCGGCCTCGGGGAAGCTCGCCACGCCGATCGAGCAGGTCACGCGGATCGTCACGGGCTGACCGTCCGGGCCGGGCTTCGGCGCGTGGAAGATCGTCTTGCCGAGCTCCTCGCGCACCCGCTCGGCCAGGAGCATCGCGCCGCGCGCATCCGTCTCCTCGCAGATCACCACGAACTCTTCGCCGCCGAACCGCGCGATGGCGTCGGTCGCGCGCCGCTCGCGACGGAGCACCTCGCCGAGGCCCTTGATGATCACGTCGCCCGCGTCGTGCCCGTAGGTGTCGTTGACCTTCTTGAAGTGGTCGATGTCCGTCACGAGCACGCTGAGCTTGCGGCCGAAGCGCTTGGCCGCCTTGATCTTCTGGTCGGCGATCTCCAGCATCGCGCGCTTGTTGTAGAGGCCCGTCATGCCGTCGAGCGTGGCCATCTCCTCGAGCCTGCGCATCATGCGGGCGTTCGCGAGCGAGACGGCGACGTGGCTCGTGAGCACTTCGAGCGTGCTGCGCGCGGCGTCGCCGAACGCGGCCCGGCGGCGCGAGCCGAGCACGAGCGTGCCGAGGGGTTTGTCGTGCACGAGCATCGGCAGAACGATCATCGAGGGCATGCTCGGCGGCGCGAGCTTCTTCGTGAAGACGATCTGCCGCTTCTCGTCGTACTCGCCGCGGTAGGGCAGCGGGTGCTTGTTTTCGAGCGCCATCGAGACGAGGCCGGCGTTCTTCTTGTACTGCTGGCCGACGAGGTTCGCCTCGTCGCCGCCGCTGACGGCGCGGATCTCGTGCGCCTTCTGCGACTCGTCGTAGAGCGTGACCGCGGCGAAGTCGACGCTCGTGATCTCGCGCGCCGTGCGCAGGCCCGCCTCCACGACCTCGGCCTCGGTCGTCGCGGCGTTGAGGCTCTCGACCGCGCGGTAGAGCCGGCCCTGCTCCACCTTCGCGCGCTCGAGCTGCACGAACACGCGCTCGTTCTGGATGGCCCGCACCGCGTAGCGGCAGGCTTCCATGGCGAGCTCTTGTTCTTTGAGGCCAAAGGGTTCGTCGGCGATGCGGTCGAGGACGAGCACGCCGCGGATGGCGCCGTGCTCGAAGACCGGCAGCGCGAGCGCGGCGCGCACGGGGCAGGGGCCCGTGTAGTAGGGGAGCTTGTGGCGCGGTTCGAGGCCGCGGAGCGCGACGGCCTCGCGCTGCGTGATCGCCGCGCCGAAGATGCCGTCGCCCGCGAGGAAAGGGCCCTCGGCGACGTTCGGATCGTCCGTCGAGAGCTCGCTGATGCGCAGGTGCGTCCCGGCGTCGTTTTGCCAGAGCAGGACGGCCGTGTGCAGGTTCATCGCCTGCCGCAGGAGCCGCAGCGCGAAGAGCACGGACTGGTGGATCTCCTCCACGCCCGAGCGCACGAGCCGCTCCTCGTCGTTCGCCCGCGACGCGTTGCGACCGCCGGCCGGCGCGCCGAGCAGTCGGTAGCTCCGCGCGTCGTCACGAAGTTTTTCCACCTCGGCCTGGATGCGCTCCTTCAGCGCGCTGCGGGCCCGCGCGATCTCGGCGCGAAGGAGCAGCGCGTTGAACGAGGCGAACACGACCATGAACGCGCCCGAGTAAGCGAGCCGCTCGAAGCTCGACGCGACCATGGCCCAGTGCCGCACGGACGCGTCGAGGCCGAGCGCGAAGGCGAGGAGGAGCACGGTGGCGATCGGTCGCGCGAACGCGCTCACGAGGCCCACGCACACGTAGACGAGCGGGTAGAGGCGCCCGTCGAGCGCGCCGTCGCTGCGCGTCACGATCGCGTAGACGAGCACGGTGAAGAGCGCGCCGACCTCGAGGTCGAGGCGGAGCGTGCCCTCGATCGCCCGGGAGCGTCGCGACGCACGCGCCGCGAGCAGGCCGAGCAGGAGCGCCGAGGCAGGCGCTTCGATCCAGAGCGAGAGCGGGCTCGCCGTGGACGCGACCACGACCGCGCCGAGGGCGATCGCAGCGGTGAGCGGCAAGGCCGCGCGGCCAAGGCGCCGAAGCTTGAGCACGAGGACCACGAGCGGAGCCATGCGGGTGCGGGGGTTCGGGGGCGCAGCTCGGCTCGTCCGAGCGAAGCCCCCGAGCGTCGACAACGCCCCGTATCAGAGCTGATCGGACCGGGCCTAGTTTTGGGAGAAGACGGCTACCCTAACGCCTGTGCGCCCCGGCATACGGCTTCAGCTCCTCGTCGCGCTCGGCACGCTCCTCGTCCTCGCTTTCCTGCCTTTGTTCTTCGCCGTCGTCAGCTTGCACCGGGCCAGCATGGCGGGGGTCATTCCCACGGCGCCGCTCATCCGGCTCCTCGCCCTCTACATGGGCATCTTCGCCCTCGCGCTGCTCATCTTCATGTACCTCGCGATGACGCGGCTCGTGGTCGATCCGATCGAGCGCCTCTCGCGCGCCGCGGGCCGTGTGGCAGAGGGCGCGCGGCGACTCGAGTTACCACGCACGGGCGCGCGTGAGCTCGCCGAGCTTGCCGAGAGCGTGTCGCGCATGACCGAGCGCCTGCGCGCCGACGAAGAGAGCCTGCGCGTGAAGATCGAAGAGGCCACGCGGTACGCGAAGGAGCTCGAGCGCGCGCAGGAGCGACTCGTGCGTTCGGAGCGGCTCGCCTCCGTGGGACGTCTCGCGGCCGGGCTCGCGCACGAGATCGGAAACCCCATCGCGGCGCTGCTCGGCTTCGAAGAGCTTCTCCTCGCCGGCGGCCTCGACGAGACCGATGAGCGCGACTTCCTGCAACGCATGAAGCGCGAGACCGAGCGCATCCACCGCATCCTGCGCGACTTGCTCGACTTCGCGCGCCCCGCCACGAGCGTGCGTGACGGACGACCCCCCGAGGCCTTTGGCTCCTTCACGCAAGCGCTCGACGCCGCGCTCGCCCTCGTCAAACCGCAGAAGGCCCTGCGCGACGTGGACATCACGATCGACGTCGAGAAAGACCTGCCGCTCGTCGCGCTCTCCGAACCGCGCCTCGTGCAGGTCCTTCTGAACCTGCTCTTCAACGCGGCCGACGCCGTCCCCAAGCCCGGAGGCCGCATCGAGCTCCTCGCGCGCCGCGCGCCCGAGGGCTTGCGTGTCGAGGTCCGCGACAACGGCCCCGGCGTCGCGCCTGCGATCCGCGATCACCTCTTCGAACCCTTCACCACGACGAAGGACGTCGGCAAAGGCACGGGCCTCGGGCTCGCGGTCTGTCGCGGCCTGCTCGAATCCGTGGGCGGATCGATCGGCGTCGAGCACGGCGAGGAGGGCGCGGGCGCGCGCTTCTCCTTCACGGTCCCGCTCGCGGCGAAGGACCTCAGTTGAACGAGCGGTGCGCGCTTGGCCGGGCGAGGATCGCGCGGCTGCCGCCGAGACGCTCGAGCTCGCGGGTGAGCTCCGGCGACGGCGCGATCGCCACGAGATGCTCGAGCACGTTGCGCAGCCGCTCGTCGTCCCCCCGCGACGCGTGGATGCTGCGGAGGTTCGAGAGCATGCGGGCCAGGATCTGACGCTTGCTACACGGTTCGAGCAGGCGCGGATCGACCCGCGGGCCCGCGCCCGTCACGCGCGCGTGCAGCGCTTCGAGCTCCGTGTTGCCGAGGATCCGACCGTGGAACGGATCGATCACCAGGTTGACGTTCGGGGCTCCGAGCCGCCTGACGGCGCGGTTCTCCAACGCCAATCGCGACGCTTCCTTCTCCCGCTCCCCCGCGCCGACCAGGAAATGCCCCGGGAACGAGATCCCTTTCGCGTCGATCCCCGCGCGTGTCGCCACGTCGAGGAGGATCACCGCCAGCGTGATCGGGATGCCCTTCTTCCGATCGAGCACCTCGTTCAGGTAGCTGTTGCGCGGGTCGTAATACTCCTCGGCGTTCCCACGGAAGCCTTGCGAGCCGTAGAGCCATTCGAGCACCACGCGCACTCGCTCCTCCGTCGTCCCGTGCGGCGCGGCTTGCGCGATGCGACGGGCGGCGGCGCGGCCGAGCCCTTCGAGCGTCGCCACGTACCGCGCGACGTCGAGCGACGGGTACTCGCTTTCGGCGAAGACGAGCGCGGCTTGGACGAGGTCGATCTCCGACTCGGGACGCGAGACGAGGTGGGCGAAGAGGGTCAGGCTCGGACGAGAAGGCACCATGACGATCCGTCTTCGTTCGTAGCGCTCTTCGGGGCCCTAGGCCGCACCTTCCTCGCGGCTTCCTTCCACGAAATCCGTGACCGCCACGCCGACGAGGTTCCTCGCCCGCATGCCTTCGAGGATCGCGGGCAGCGCGCCGAGGCTCGCCGGCACGTGATCGTCACGCTCGGCCGCGTCGTGCAGAAGCACGATCGCCCCGTCTTCCAGGCCTCGCACGACGCGCGCCGCCACCTTCGTCGCGTCCGCCGAGGCGAGCCCGTCGATCGCACGAACCGACCAGCCGACCACCGTCAGGCCAAGCTCGGTAACGACCTTCGCGATGCGCGGGTTCGTGTGCCCGATCGGCGGCCGGAACAGGGTCGGCTTGCTCCCCGTGATCTTTTCCAGCACCACGAGCGAGCGCTCGATGTCCGCGCGCACGGCGGCCGTGGACAGCATGGCGAACGTTCGCGGATGCGCGTAGCCGTGCGAGCCGAGCGTGTGACCTCGCGCCACGATGTCGCGCACGAGCTCCGGATGCGCCTCGGCCTTCTTGCCGATCACGAAGAACGTCGCCTTGATCTTCGCCCGATCGAGCGCGTCGAGCACCTTCGGCGTGTGCGTGCGATTCGGCCCGTCGTCGAAGGTCAGGGCCACGCCGCGCGCGTCGTCGGGCCCGCGGCAGACCGCGTCGACGAACATGCGGAGGCGCAAGAAGAGCACGCCGGAGAAGACGATCGCCGTGTACGCGGCGAGCGCGGTGAGCGTGATCCACGTAGGCACGGGCCCGATGAGGAGCGAACGCGCGACGAGCGCGAGGGCTCCGAACGTCGCCATGTAGAACAGGATCCGCGCGGGCGGCACTGCTCTACTTCTTCGCCTTTTTCTCGTCCGCCGACGTGTCGAAATCCTCGTCGAGCTCGTCCTCGGCCGGCTGCGCGATGCGCTTTTGCGGCCCAGCCTTCGCCGGCGGAGCTTTTGTCTCTTCTTTTGCTTCTGCTTCGCCCTCGGGCCCGGGCGTGTTGTCGGCGTCGTAGAAGCCGCCGAGCACCGCGGCGATGGTCGCGAGCGAGGTGATGGGGAAGTAGCCGAACCGGATCGCCTCGCTCTTCGTCATCACGCCGATCTGGCTCAGCGGCTCGGTCGGGAGGTACATCGTCAGCCACTTGCGCGCGGCGAACATGAGCCCGGCTCCGAGCAGCGCGCCGACGACGGCCTTCATCCCGGCCTCGATCTTCGCGTCCTTCGCCCAGATGGGTTTGCCCGCGATGAGGCCGATCACGACGCCGGTGATCGCGGCGGCGATGTACGCCAGCCAGGCAGGTAGTAGGGCAAATCCGAGCTTCACGAGCCCGAACCCGATGAGCCCGCCCACGATGAGGCCTTTGAGGATCCCTACGATCAGGCGCCCGAGCATCACCGTAATCCTTGGCACGGCAGCCCGCGCCGTTCAACATGCGGCCCGCTCGTGAACTTCATCAGCATCGAGTACGCGGTTTTCTTCGCCGTTGCGTTCGTCGGTTGGTGGGGCCTTTCGACCCTCAAACCGTCGTTCGCCACGTCCGGCGGGCGCCTCCTCGCCTCATGGCCGCGCATCGTCTTCCTCCTTGCGATGAGTTACGGCTTCTACGCCGCCTGGGACTGGCGGTATCTGCCGCTCATCTTCGGCTCGTCGACGGTCGATTTTTTCCTCGCCCGCATCATCGCGAACGAGACGAGCCCCTCGCGCCGCAAGGCGCTCCTGACGATCACCGTCGTCCTGAACCTCGGCTTCCTGGGCTTCTTCAAGTACTGGAACTTCGGCGTCGAGAACGTCGAGCTCCTCCGCGCGTGGCTCACGGGCACCACGCCGAAGACGAGCGACGCGATGCGGGTCCTGCTCCCGCCCGTCGGCATCTCGTTCTTCACGTTCGAGTCGATGAGCTACGTCATCGACGTCTACCGCGGCGATCTCCCGGCCCACCGGAGCTACCTCCGCTACCTGCTCTTCGTCTCGTTTTTCCCGCACCTCGTTGCGGGCCCGATCGTTCGCCCGCGTGACCTTCTGCCGCAGCTCGAAGCCGTCCCTTCGCTGCCGAGCCGCGTGGGCGCCGAGGCCATGTTCCTCATCGCGACAGGCCTCCTGAAGAAGGTCGTCTTCGCCGATCAGCTCGCGATCCACCTCGTCGATCGGGTCTTCGAGCGACCGGAGAACTACTCCGCGGTCGAGGTGCTCGCGGGCGTCTACGGCTACGCCGTCCAGATCTACTGCGACTTCTCGGGCTACAGCGACATCGCGATCGGCTCGGCGCTCCTGCTCGGCGTGCGCTTCCCGCCGAACTTCGACGCGCCCTACACCTCGTCGAACCTCGCCGAGTTCTGGCGCCGCTGGCACATCTCGCTGTCGAGCTGGCTGCGCGACTACCTGTACATCCCGCTCGGCGGAAACCGAGGTTCGAACCTCGCGACGTACCGCAACCTCATGCTCACGATGCTCCTCGGCGGCCTCTGGCACGGCGCGTCGTGGACGTTCGTCTTCTGGGGCTTCCTCCACGGGCTCGGCCTCGCCGTCACACGCGCCTTCGAGCGCGCCGGGGGCAAGAGCGCGGGCAAGTCGAAGCGCTTCCTCCCGAAGCCGATCGGCGTGATCCTCACGTTCCACTACGTCTGCCTCGCGTGGATCTTCTTCCGCGCCCCGACCTTCGACATCGGCACGCGTGTCCTCAAGCAGATCTCGACCGGGACGACCTTCCACCCGAACTTGCCGCCGATCGTCGCCGCTTTGCTCGCCCTCGGGATCGCCGTGCACCACACGCCGCGTGTGATCTACGATCAGCTGCGCGCCGCGTTCACGGCCCTGCCGGCCCCCGCGCAAGGCGCCATGCTCTTCCTCGTCGCCGTCGTGCTGCACGAGGCGGCGAGCGTGAAGGCCGTGCCGTTCGTGTACTTCCAGTTCTAGCCATGCGCCCTTTCGCCCGGATACTTCCCTTCCTCGTCCTCGTCGGCTGCCTCGACAACGTCAACGGGCGTGGCGCGGCCAGGCCGGTCGTGCTGATGCACGCGGAGAAGGACCTCGACTGCCCCAGCGAGGACATCCGCGTGAGCGAGGAGTTCGGCGGGGTCTACAAGGCCGTCGGCTGCGGCCGGAAGGCGTACTATCAGACGCTCTGCGAGCACCTCTCCTGCGAGGTGAAAGGCGAGGGCGACGGGCCCGTCGGCTGGAAGGATCGGCCCGATCAGAACACGCCCGTCCTTCCGAGGTAGACATCGAACCTTCGCATTGCGACAGGACCGAACGATGAGCGAGACGAACGAGGGCGCGGATCCGCAGGGCGAGGCCGAAGAGCCGAGCGAGGCCGCGCGCCCCAAGAAGAAGCGCAAGAAGAAGGCGAAGGCGCCGCGCGAAGGCGTGCCCTCGTTCGCGCAGCGGTTCCCGCGCGACGAGAGCCTCGACGCGTTGCTCGCCGCCTTCGACCGCGGCGACTACGCCCGCGTCCGCGAGGACGGCGCGCGCCTCGTGAAGAGCACGGACGACCCGGCCGTGCGCCGCGCCGCCGAGGAGCTCCTGCGTCGCATCGAGCCCGATCCGCTCGCGAAGTACATGCTCTTGGCCGCGTGCTTGCTCCTCGTCTTTTTCACGGTCTGGTACTTCTCTCACCGGCTCTCGCCCACCCCATGACGTCGAGGCCGAGCGCCCTCGCCCTCGTCCTTTCGGGCCTCGCGCTCGCCGCGTGCGGGTCTTCTGCGCCCGAGCCGCGGCCTTCGTTCACCACGCCCGGCGAGGGCATGGTCGACGCGTCGTCCGGCATGCCGATCGAGCGGTATTTTCCGCTCGTGCACGGAAACCTCTGGCACTACGAGACGACGAGCGACGATGGCGAGCGAGGCCTCTTGCTCGTCCGCGCCCGCCGCACGAGTGCGATCGAGGGCGAGCTCGTCACGCCCACGGGCGCGCGCCGCGTCGCGTTCACGAGCGAGGGCGTCGCGCTGCTCGGCCGTTCGGTCTACGTGCTGCGCGCGCCGATCGCCGTCGGCATGAGCTGGACCGGCGAGCATGGCGGCTGGACGCGGATCGAAGCGGTCGGACAGAGCGTGACCGTGCCGGCGGGGCGCTTCGACGGATGTGTCGTCACGGTCGAAGAGCGCGGCGGCGATGTACCCATCCGGTACACGACCACGTTTTGTCCCGATGTCGGCATCACCGTTCTCGACGTCGAGGCGCGTATGGGCCACGAGCGCGCTGAACTCCGGAGTTACGGGCCACCCGTGAACATCGGACCCGAGGGCACGAGCTTCACCACGACGCCCTGATCCCGAGGCCGACGTTACGTTAGCGGCGGCCGTGGGCGCTCTTCGAGCGCGCGCCTCGTGACTTCCGTTTTCGCGCGTGGGCAGTAGACTCGCCTCGCGTCAAGGAGCCGAGGCATGCGCAACTACTGGGACTACATCAAGGTCGAAGAGCTCCTTTCGCTGCAGGGCGGCTTCGACAACGACGAGAGCAAGCTTTCGAACGACGAGGTCGTCTTCATCGTCGTCCACCAGGTCTACGAGCTCTGGTTCAAGCTCATCCTGCGCGAGCTCGAGACGGCGCGCGATCTCTTCCGGCAGAACCCCGTGCCCGACATGAAGCTCGCGAACGCGGCGACCTCGCTCCGCCGCGTCGTGGCGCTCTTCGAGCAGGCCGTGCCGCATTTCCGCGTGATGGAGACGCTCACCACGCGCGACTACCTCGACTTCCGCGACCGGTTGATCCCGGCGAGCGGCTTCCAGTCGGCGCAGATGCGCGAGATCGAGATCCTGCTCGGGCTCGACGACACCCTGCGCATCCCGCTCGGTCGCGAGGGCAGCTACATGGCGGCGCTCCGCTCCTCGGACGGTTCTCCTTCGGCGGCGCTCGCCCGCGTCGAGCAACGCAGGCAGAGCGGGCCGAGCTTGAAGAGCGTGCTCTACGAGTGGCTCGCGCGCACGCCGATCGACGGCCCTGCGACGCAGGAGTCGGCCGATCGGTTCGCGAAGGCGTTCATCGCGGGGCACGAGAAGGAGATCGAGAACCGCGTTCGCCTCGCCAAGCAGAACGCGCTCACGGCGGACGACATCACGCGGCTCGAGGAGCGTTACCGCGCCGAGATCCGGTTCGCCGAGCGGTTCCTCCGGGCCGAGGACGAAGAGGGGCTCGACGACGAGGCGCGCGCCTTCCGCCGGCGCGTGCGGGCGGCGATCGTGTTCCTGGAGAGCTACCGCGAGCTGCCGCGGCTCGCGTGGCCGCGCGAGGTCATCGACCTCGTGATCGCGGTCGAGCAGCAGATGATCATCTGGCGCCAGCGCCACGCGCGCATGGTCGAGCGTGTGATCGGGCGGCGTACGGGAACGGGGGGGTCTGCGGGCGTCGATTATCTCGATCAGACGGCGCTTCGGTATCGCATTTTCAACGACCTCTGGGCCGTGCGGACGATCTTGCTCCGCAAGCCGAGCGTCCCGTTGCTCTCGCACGAGGACGAGTACCGATTCCGTGTCGAGGATTGACGTGGGCAAACGAATTCTGTCGAGCTTCCTTACAATCGACGCCCGCTCCCTGGGGCTCTTTCGCATCGCGATGGCCCTCGTCCTTCTGGGCGACCTCTTTCGTCGCTGGCCGTGGGTGCGCGCGTTTTATTCGAACGAAGGCGTCCTTCCGAATCACAACCACATCTTCAACCTGCGCGACAAAGGCCAGGTCTGGAGCATCCTCCACGCCTTTTCGAGTGTCGGGGAGAACCACCTCGCGTTCGTCCTGATCCTCCTCGTCTATCTCGGCTTTCTCCTCGGCTGGAAGACGCGCATCTTCCACGCGCTCTCGCTGATCTGTCTGGTCAGCCTCGGCTCGCGGAACATCCTGCTCGAAAACCAGGGCAACTACGCGGCCGTCGCGCTCCTCTTCTTCACGCTCTTCTTGCCGCTCGGCAGCCGCTTCTCCGTCGACGCCCTCGCCCGCTCGTTCGCGGATCGCGACGAAAAGACCGACGCGGATTTGAACGATCGCCCGCGGCCCACGGAGGCCGAGCTTTCGGTCACGCGCGGGCCCGGCTGGTCGCCGCTCTCGTTCGCGGCGCTCGCCGTCACGCTGCAGATCGTGATCATCCTCGTCGCGTCGGCGGCCTGGCATTTCGCTGGGTCGTGGCGGGACGGCAGCGGCCTTTATTATGCGCTCCACGTCGAGCGCTGGGTGAGCGATTTCGGGGTGCGGCTCCAGCACGCGCCGGCCGGCGTCTTGAAGGGCCTCTCGTATTTGCTCCTCGCGGCGGAATGCGCCGTCCCGCTCCTCGTGCTCGTCCCCGTGGCGCGAAGGCCGCTCCGCGGCATCGCCGTCGGGCTCCTCGTCGTGTATTCGCTCGCGCTCGGCCTCCTGTTCTCGCTCGGCCTTTATGCCTGGACGCTGCTCGCCGCCGCGGCGCTGCTCCTACCGGAGGAGAGCTGGGACGCCTTCGAGCGCCGTTTTTCCCCGGAGCGCGCGCGCAGCGTCGTCTACGACGAGGATTGCGGCGTTTGCTTGTGGCTTGCGCGCCTCGCCAAGCGCCTCGACGCCCAGCACCACCTCACGTTCCAGGGCAATGGCGACCTCTCGGGGCTCCTCCGCGGCAAGGCCGACGGCACGGTCGAAAAGGTCGACCTGCCGGCGGACATCACCGAGGAGCTCGTGCAGAACACGATCGTCGTCGTGGACGCAAAAGGCACCGTCCTCACGCGGAGCCGCGGCATCGCGGAGATCGTGCGGGCCTTGCCGTTCGGGCGTCCTCTCGCCTTCGTCATGCGCCTGCCGGGCATCTCGAACCTGCTCGACGTCTTCTATGACGCCTTCGCCAAGCGGCGCGCCGACGTCAGCGTCCTCCTCGGCATGGACGCGTGCGGCGTCCCCGCGCCGAAAGACGAGGCCGAACCCGATGCCGCCGAGGCCCTCGACGTCCCGTCCGCCGTACGCACCCAGCGTTTCTTGACGGGTGGCCTTCGCGAGGCGTTCGTCTTCGTGCTTTTCGTCGCGGCGCTCGCGCAGGCGACCAAGGAAAACCCGCTTCGGTTCTCGATTCCCCAGGGAAAACTCCTCTCGGCGGCCGTCGCGTGGCCGCGCATGATGGAGCGCTGGGACGTGCTCGCCGTGAACGGGGATGAGGACGGAGTCTTCGTGATCGACGGTCAGAACCGCAAGGGCGCGAGCATCGACCCGCTCACGGGCGCCCCGCCCGCGATCACCCCCGAGGCCTTCAACGCGCGCAAGCTCGGCCAGCTCTGGAACGATTACCTGAACCGCGTCCGCCTGCGCGAGTACGAGCCGTTCCAGAAGGCCCTGCGTGATTACCTCAGCAAGGGCGGCCCCGCGCTCGAGGGCCGCACGCCGGACGAGCAGCTCTCGGGCTACGACGCGTACTGGGTGAAGTATTCGATCGCGAAGCCTGGCGAGAGCCCGGCGCGCGTCGAGAAGGATCGCGAAAAACTCTTCACGCATTCGCGCGGCGGGCGCATGGCGGCCGACCGGCTCCCGATCATCAAGCCCGACGTCCGCCGGCAGGAGTAGGGTCGTGGCCGAGATAGCCGCCGAGGGCGAGGTCACGGCCGGACGGCCCGAGGACGCGCCGCGAGAGGACAAACCCGCCAAACCGCGGTTTTCAGGCCTCCGCGCCGCGTTCGCCTGGCTGCGTGACCATTACATGACGATGGACCCGCGCACGCTCGGGTTTTTCCGGCTCGTCATCGGGTTCCTCGTCACCGCCGATTGCATCAGGCACTGGAAGGATGCGCGCTGGTTCTACTCGAACGAGGGCGTCCTCACGAACCATTACCACCTCTTCCGTCCGAGCAGCGGCTTCAACTTCAGCCTCTTCCACGCGTTCTCCTCGCTCGAAGAAGTCCACGTCGCTTTCGCGATCGCGACGTTCTGCCATTTCTGCTTCTTCATCGGCTGGCATACCCGCATCTTTTCGGTCCTCTCGTTCCTCTTCGTGACGAGCCTCGACAACCGGCTCGTCATGGTCGAGAACGGCGGGTACGTCGTGGAAAACCTGCTCATCGGCTGGGCGATGTTCATGCCCACCGGCCAGCGATTCTCCGTCGACGCGCTTTTGCGCTCGTTCCGCGAGCGCAAGGAGCGTTCGTCCGCGGAGCTCAACGCGCGCGCGCCCTTCGCCTGGGCCACGAAGCCCTACGTCTCGTTGATCGGGCTCCTCACGACCCTGAACATCGCGGTCATTTATTATTTCAACGTCGTCAACAAATCGGGAAATATCTGGCGCAAGGGCGACACGGTCCATTACGTGCTCCACCTCGATCGCATGATCACGGGGTTCGCCGTGCCGTTTCGCGAGTACATGCCGATCTGGATGATGCGGCCTGTCGCCTGGAGCGTGCTCGTCGTCGAGGCGATCCTCGTGCCGCTCATCCTCGCGCCCGCCGGCCGCCGCGTCACGCGGCCGCTCGCGATGCTCCTGATGACCGGCCTGCACGGGAGCTTCGGCGTGATGATGCGCCTCGGCCCGTTCTCCTGGTTCATGATTGCCTGGAGCTTCCTGTTCCCCCAGCCCGTGCACTGGGAGATCCTCGACCGTTGGTACACGAAGAAAGCCCGCGCGTGGGTCGTCGTGTACGACCGGCGCTCGCCGCTCGCGTTTTTCCTCTGTCGCCTCTTCGCGCGCCTCGACCACTGCGAGCGCCTCACGTTCGAGGAGAGCCCCGAGGACGAAGCCACGCCGAAGCTCCTCCGCGTCCGCGATCCCGCGACGAACGAGGTCCACGACGATCACGCGGCCCTCGCAGCCCTCGCGCGCTCGCTCCCCGCGGGCCGCTTTCTCTGGCCCGTCTTCCGCGTCCTCACGCTGGGCCTTTCGGGGCCGCTCTTCGGCTACGTCGCGCGCCGTCGCGACGCCGTCGCGCGCGCCTTCGGCCTCGGCACGAAGCCCCGCGGCCGCTCGGCGAGCGCTGTGCCGTCCCCGCTCGCCGAGCGCGCCTCACGCGTGCGCGCGGGCCTGCGGGAGGCGCTCGTGGCCTGGTTCTTCCTCTGCGCGGTGAGCCAGACGATCAACGAGAACAAGTCCGTCCCTGCGCCCCTCAAGCACACGCAGCCGTGGCTCATGCAGGCGACCCTCGGCTACCCGCGCCTGTACCAGGGCTGGGGTATGTTCGCGCCGAACCCGATCAGCGACGACGGTTCGATCACGATCGACGCGATCACGATCAGCGGCCGCCACGTCGATCCTTTCACTGGCAAGGAGCCCGACCTCAATCTCTCGGACGCGCGTGGTCTCGGCCTGAACCAGATCTGGCAGGATTACTTCAACCGCATCCGGCTCGATCGGAACAAGGTGTTCCGTCATGGTCTCAAGGAGTACCTCCTGCACTGGCACGAAGAGACCGGTCGCCCCGAAGACGAGCTCGTCGCGTTCGACGTGTACTGGCTGCGAGACCAGTGTCCGCTGCCTGGACAAACGCAGCCATACAAGCATGAAAAGATTGCGATCTTGACATATCGCAAGCCTGGATACAGGCCGCCGCCAGGCAATCCGCCGCTTCCGCCCGAACCCAAGGTCGAGAGCGCAGGCAACTGAGCGGAGCGGGCGCAACATCCCGGCGTCGCGTGATTCTGTGTGCGACACGCGTGGGCCGTCCGGAGCGCTCTCGTTTTCGTGTTGCCGGTGTGTCCGTGCGGGCTGGCTTGCATCGCAGCCGTCGAGCACCGAACGTGCGATGGGCAAACGGTTCGGCTTCGTTTAGGATTCTCTGGACTGTATGCGCGACGTCCTCCCTGCTTCGGTCGAGCTTCGGCGGGGATCCGAGGGCCACGGGCGCCGATGCCCTCGCCGCGGGGAGGCTCGCCGCCATGGTGCTCGCGAGGCGCGCTCGTCTGGGTGGGCGAGAAACACGCGATGCGGGCTACCTCGTGCGTCGCTTCGCCACCTCGGGGTATATGCTGCTCCCGGGAGCGCGCCGCGAGGCGTGCTTCGACCGTTGGAGCAAGGTTTCAAACTTTCCGTGGCACGTGAGCACGACGGGCCGCGACGAGGTCGAGGGGCTTTCAGGAGACGAGGTCGGGTTACGCGTCGATGACTCCACCCAACGCAGAGAACCTTTCGGCCTGGCTGGTCTCCCGCCTCGCCGAGCTTCGGGGGATCGATCCGCGGACCATCGACCCACGCGAGCGGTTCCATCGCTACGGGCTCGACTCCCTCGGCGCGACGAAGCTCCTCGCGGATCTGGGCAAGCACCTCGGTCGTAGCCTCTCACCGACCCTCGTCTGGGAGTACGCGACCCCCGCGTCGCTGGCGAAGTTCCTGGCGTCGAACGCGGGTTCGTCCACGTCGTCTGGGTCGTCGTTGCGCCCCCCGCCCGTGCCTTCGCCGGCCCATCGCGCGTCTGCGGGAAACGAGCCCATCGCGATCGTGGGCATGGCGTGCCGCTTCCCCAAGGCGCCGGACCTCGACGCGTTCTGGCGGCTCCTGCGCGACGGCATCGACGCGATCACCGAGGTGCCGAGGGATCGCTGGGACGCATCGGCGCTCTACGATCCGGACAACGCCGCCGTGGGCAAGGTGAACACGCGCTGGGGCGGGTTTCTCGACCACGTCGAGGCCTTCGACCCGCAGTTCTTCGGCATCTCGCCGCGCGAGGCGGTGCAGATGGATCCGCAGCAACGGCTCACGCTCGAGCTCGCGGTGGAGGCGCTCGAAGACGCCGGGATTCCGCCGTCCGCGCTGAAGGGCAGCCGCACGGGCGTCTTCGTCGGCGCGCTTTTCCTCGACCACGCGCTCCTCCAGGATCGCGCGGGGCGCGAGTCGATCTCCGCGCACACGAGCACGGGCGGCGCGTCGTGCATCATCGCGAACCGGCTCTCGTACGCCTTCGGCCTCGAGGGCCCGAGCATGACCGTGGACACGGCGTGCTCGTCGTCGCTCGTCGCCATGCACCTCGCCAGCCAGAGCTTGCGCAGCGGCGAGTCGAACGTCGCGATCGCGGGCGGCGTGAGCTTGATGCTCGTGCCCGAGACGACGATGGGCTTCACGAAGCTCAATGCGATGAGCCCCGACGGTCGCTGCCGCGCCTTCGACGCGCGCGGCAACGGCTACGTGCGCAGCGAAGGCGCGGGGCTCGTGATCCTGAAGCGCCTTTCGGACGCGCTGCGCGACGGCGACCGCATCTACGCGGTCATGCGCGGCAGCGCCGTGAACAACGACGGCGCGAGCAACGGCCTCACCGCGCCGAACCCGCTCGCCCAGCAGTCGATGCTGCGGGACGCTTGCCGCTCGGCAGGCGTCTCGCCCGCGGACATCCAGTACGTCGAGGCGCACGGCACGGGCACGCCGCTCGGCGATCCGATCGAGGCGGGCGCGCTCGGGGCCGTGATCGGGCTGGAGCACTCGCCCGATCAGCCGCTTTGCATCGGTTCCGTCAAGACGAACATCGGGCACCTCGAAGCGGCCGCGGGGATGGCGGGGCTCTTGAAGGTCGCGCTCGCGATGCAGCACGACGCGTTGCCGCCGACCCTGCATTACGAATCGCCGAACCCGAACATCAACTTCGAAGCGCTCAACCTGCGCGTCGTCACCAAGGTCGAGCCCTGGCCCGCGCCTGAGGGCGCGCTGCGCCGCGCGGGCGTGAGCTCGTTCGGCTATGGCGGCACGAACGCGCACGTGATCCTGGAGAGCATGGCCCGCTCGACGGCGAGCGTCGCCCTGCTCGAAGCGGGCGCGCCGGAGGCGATGGGCGCCTCGATCGGGCTCGCGCTCGAATCGATCCGAGGCGAGGAGGTGATCGCCGGGCGGGTCTTGCGCGGCCCTTCGGCCGGCGTGGGCCAGAGGCTCGCGGTCGTGGCGAGCACGAAGAGTGGCCTCGAAGCGCGGCTCGCCGAGGCGCGCAGCGGCGCCGAGGGGCGAGGCATCTTCCGCGGCGTGGCCCGCGGATCCCGCCGCGTCGTGTGGGTGTTTTCGGGGCAAGGATCGCAGTGGGTGGGGATGGGCCGATCGCTCGTGCTCTCGGAGCCGAGCTTCCGCGCGGCGCTCACGCGTTGTGATCGTGTGCTCGCGCCGCTGCTTGGCTGGTCGGTGCTCGACGAGATCATGGCCGGCTCACCGCGCGTCGCCGCCGATCGCATCGACGTCATGTGGCCCGTGCTCTTCGCGTTCCAGGTCGCGCTCGCGGAGCTCTTGCACGACCTCGGCCTCGAGCCGGGCGCGGTGATCGGCCACAGCATTGGCGAGGTCGCGGCGGCGCACGTCGCGGGTGTTCTCTCGCTCGAGGACGCGGCGCGCGTCATCGCGCATCAGGCCACGCTCGTGCAGCGCTCGGCGGGCCAGGGGATGATGCTCCTCGCGGGTGTCGGCTGGGACGAGGCGCAATCGATCGCGGCGTCCTCGGGCGGCCGCATCCACCGGGCCATCGCGGCGAGCCCGACCTCCACGGTCTTCTCCGGGGACGGCGGCGCGCTCGCGGGCATCGCGGCGTCGTTCGCCTCCCGCGGCGTCTTCGCGCGCCCGGTCAACACCGGCGCCGCCGTGCATGGGCCGCAGATGGCTTATCTCGTGGACGAGCTCCCGTCGCTGCTCGGGGATCTCCACCCCATGAGCGCGCGGGTCCCCGTCGTCTCGGCGCTGACGGGCGAGCGCATTCGCGGCGAGGACCTCGACGTCGCCTACTGGTCGCGCCAGCTCTCCGAGCCGGTCCGGTTCGCGAATGGGATCCAGCGCCTGCTCGACGACGGGCTCGCGGTGTTCCTGGAGATCGCGCCGCACCCCATCGTCAAGCATTCCATCGAGGAGTGCATTCGCCACGTGGACAAGCAGGCGACGGCGGCGGCCGTGGCGGCGCTCTGGCGAAACGAGGACGAGGGCCGCTCGATCCGCGAGGCCGTGGGTCAGCTCTTCGTGCACGGCGCGAGCGTGATCGATCGCCGCACCGAGTCCGACGCGACCGAGACGGGCCACGTGCACCTCTTGCCCGTCTCGGGCCAGACCGAGACGGCGATGCGGGACGCGGCGCGGCGCCTCGTCCGGTTCATCGACACGTCGAGCGAAACCGCGCTGCGGGACGTCTGCTTCACGATGAGCGTCCGCCGCGCGCACCACCGCACGTGTGGGGTCGTCGCGGCGCGGAGCCGGGCGGAGGTGCTCGATGGGCTGCGCGCGATCGCCGACGGGCGTGATCATCCCCTCTCGCGGGTCGGCGCGGTGCCGATCGGCGGCCGGCGCGGCCTCGTCTTCGTGTTCCCCGGGCAGGGCTCGCAGTGGGTCGGCATGGGCCGCGCGCTCTTCGTGCAGAAGCCGGTCTTCCGCGAGTCCATCGAGGATTGCGACGCGGTCATCCGGCGCGAGGCGGGTTTCTCCGTCATCGAGGAGCTCCTCGCGGACGAGACGCGCTCGCAGCTCGGCCGCATCGACGTCGTGCAGCCCATGCTCTTCGCGATCGAGGTCGCGCTCGCCGCGCTCTGGCGCGCGTGGGGCGTCGAGCCCGACGCCGTGATTGGCCACAGCATGGGTGAGATCGCGGCGGCGCACGTCGCGGGCGTGCTCTCGCTCGACGATGCGGCGAAGGTCATCTGCCGCCGCAGCAAGCTCCTTCGGCGTGTGGCGGGGCTCGGCGGGATGGCGCTCGTCGAGCTGGCGATGTCCGAGGCCGAGCGCGCGCTCGTGGGGTACGAGGACAGGCTCAGCGTCGCGGTGAGCAATGGCCCGCGCTCGACCGTGATCGCGGGCGAGCCGGCCGCGCTCGACGAGGTCGTCGCGATGCTCGAAGGGCGCGGGGTCTTTTGCCGCCGGGTGAAGGTCGACGTCGCCTCGCACAGCCCGCAGATGGACGTGCTCAAGCAGGACCTCTCGACCGTGCTCGCCGATCTCCGGCCGCGGGCGACCAAGGTCGCGATGCGCTCGACTGTCACGGGCGAGCTCGTCTCGGGCGCGGAGCTCGACGCCTCGTACTGGGTGAAGAACCTCCGCGCGCCCGTCCTGTTTGGCAGGGCCGTCGCGAAGGCCGTCGAGGAGGGACAAACCCTCTTCGTGGAGATCAGCCCCCACCCGATCTTGCTCCATTCGATCGAAGAGACGTTGCGTGCCCTCTCGAAGGAGGGGGCGGCCATTGCGTCGCTCCGGCGCAACGAGGACGAGCGCCATTGCCTCGTCGACGCGCTCGGCGCGCTCCACGTGAAGGGCCACGAGCTCGCGTGGGGCAGGCTCTTTCCGCGCGGCGGCCGTTGCATCTCGCTCCCCACGTATCCGTGGCAGCGGGATCGGTATTGGCTGCCGGACGAGGTGAAGTCGCGGATGCCGCAGTCGCGACCGTGGCTCTCGCAGGCTTCTCACCACGAGCCCGACGTGCACCCGCTGCTCGGCCCGCCGGTCCACCTCTCCGTCGAGCCCACGCTCCATTTCTGGGAGCAATCGCTGAACATGACGGCGCTCCCCTACCTCGCGCACCACCGCGTGCAGAACGATCCCATCTTCCCTGGCGCGGGGTACGTGGAGATGGCCCTTTCCGCCGTCGCCGAGGTGCACGGCAAGGTCTCCGTCGCGCTCGAGGAGGTCACCTTCGACCGGATGCTCCCGGTCGGCAAGGACCCGGAGCGCCGTGTCCAGTTCGTCCTCGTGGACGAGGAGGCGGGGCGCGCGTCCTTTCAGGTTTCGAGCCGCGAGGCGGGCGCGAAATCGTGGACGCGGCACGCGGCGGGCAAGGTGCGGACGGGCGTGGGCGCGCCGGGGGCGCGGATCTCGCGCGAGCGTCCTCGCGTGCTCCAGGCGCGTTGCCCGACGGTGGTCGACGCGGAAGCATTTTATCGCCGCATGGAGGAGGGCGGGCTCTTTTATGGCAGGAGCTTCCGCGGCCTCGAGCAGATGTGGCTCGGCAACGAGGAAGGGCTCGCCCGCGTCTTCTTGCCGGCCGACGTCGCGGTGAACGCGGACCAGTATCAAGTGCACCCGGCGCTGCTCGACGCCTGTTTCCAGACCCTCGTGCAGGTCCACGTCGCGTCGGAGACCGAGCCGCTCGGCACGTACGTGCTCTCCGGCATCGATCGAATTCGGCTCCATCGCTCGCTCGGGCAAGAGGTATGGGTCCACGCGCAGCTCCACGCGAGCGACGACAAGACGAACCCCGCGGGCGACGTCTACGTCATCGACGCGGACGGCCGGGTGCAGGCGGAGGTGCAGGGGCTGCGCATCAAGCGGCTGGAGAGCGGGAAGTCGGCGTCGGCGAACGCGCTCGACGACGCCATTTACGCGATCGAGTGGCGCAAGAAGGACCTCGACGGCGAGTCCATGCGGCTCAAACACGCGGGGAACCCGGGCGCGTGGCTGCTCTTCGTGGACGAGGGCGGCACGGCCGCGTCGATGGCGTTCCTCTTGCTCGCGCGCGGCGAGGCGTGCGTGCGCGTGCGCGCCGGGTCGCGGTTCTCCCGCCTCGAAGCGGGGCTCTTCGAGATTGACCCGACGAACCCGGAGCATTACCAGCGCGTCCTGCGCGAGGCGTTTGGCCGCGAGGTCCATTGCCGTGGGATCGTGCATCTTTATGCGCTCGACGCGACTCCGTGGGAGCGGATCACGAACGACACGATCGAGCGTGACATCGCGCACGGCTGCCTGAGCGCGCTTTACCTCGTCCAGGCCGTGATCCGCCAGGGCTGGCGCGACATGCCGCGGCTCTGGCTCGTCACGCGCGGCGCGCAGGCCGTGCTCGCGACCGGGACGCCGCTCTCGATCGCGCAATCGACCCTCTGGGGGCTCGGCCGCACGATCGCGCTCGAGCACCCGGAGCTCGAATGCACGCGCATCGACGTCGATCCGAGCCGCAGTGTCGACGAGGCTTCGGCCCTGCTCCGCGAGATCTCGGTGCGCGACCGCGAGGATCAGGTCGCGTATCGCAAGGAGGGCCGGTTCGTCGCCCGGCTCGTACATAGCTCGTTCGACGCGGCCGAGGCGGCCGGGGGCAATGCGCCCCCCGAGCCCGCCAATGGCAGGGCGTTCCAGCTCGAGAGCCAGGAGCTCGGCGTCCTCGATCGGCTCGTTTTGCGGGAGATCCCGCGGCGTCCTCCCGGTCCGGGCGAGGTGGAGATCCAGGTCGAGGCGGCGGGCCTCAACTTCATCGACGTCATGAAGGCCATGGGCGTTTACCCCGGCATGACGCCTGGGCCTTTGCAGCTCGGCCTCGAATGCGCCGGCCGCGTGGTCGCCGTGGGGGCGGGTGTCGAGCAGGTCCGGGTCGGGCAGGAAGTCGTCGCGTTCGCCGCGGGCTCGTTCGGCTCGCACGTCACCACGCACGTCGAGTTTGTCGCGCCGAAGCCCTCGAAGCTGAGCTTCGCCGAGGCGGCCTCGGTGCCCGTCGTCTTCATGACCGTCTATTACGCGCTGAACAAGCTCGCGCGCCTCGGCCATGACGAGCGGGTCCTGGTCCACACCGCGACCGGCGGCACGGGGCTCGCGGCCATTCAGCTCGCGCGCTTTCTCGGGGCCCAGATCTTCGCGACGGCGGGCAGCGAGGACAAACGCGCGTACCTGCGCTCGCTCGGCGTCGAGCACGTCATGGATTCCCGGACGCTCGATTTTGCCGGGCAGGTCCTCGAGCAGACCGGCGGCCAGGGCGTCGACGTCGTCCTCAATACCCTCACGGGCGATGGGCGCACGCGCAGCCTGGAGATCCTCGCGCCTTATGGTCGATTCGTCGAGCTCAGCAAGCGCGACATCTACGACAACGGCCAGCTCGCGATGACGCCCTTCCGCAAGAGCCTTTCGTATGCGGCCGTGGACCTCGCCGGGATGTCGGTCGAGCGTCCGGCGCTGCTCGGCGCCCTGCTCCAGGAGGTCATGCAGCTCTTCGACATGGGCGTCTTCCAGCCGCTCCCGGTGAAGGAATTCCCGGTGGAAGAGGTCCGCGACGCCTACCGCCTCATGGCCCAGGCCAAGCACGTCGGGAAGATCGTCGTCAAGATGAACGACCCGACGGTCCGCATCCTGCCCGTGGAGGAGCCGAAGCCGACCATCCTCGCGAATGCGACGTATCTGGTCACCGGTGGCCTTGGGGGCCTCGGTTTGTCCCTCTCCCGGTGGATGGTCGATCGGGGGGCGCGCCACCTCGCGCTCGTCTCGCGCGGCGCCCCCTCCGCGGCTGCGCGGGAGGCCATTTCGGCCATGGAGAAGGCCGGGGCCGAGGTGGCCGTGCTCGCGGCGGACGTGACGCGCGAGGACCAGGTCGACGCCATGCTCGCGGAGATCAAGAAACGAATGCCGCCCCTGCGCGGCATCGTTCACGCCGCCGGCTTGCTCGACGACAGGACCCTCCTCGAAATGGACGAGGAGCGGTTCACGCGGGTGATGGCGCCGAAGGTCCGCGGGGCCTTCAACCTGCACACGCGTACCCTCGATCAGAAGCTCGATTTCTTCGTGCTGTATTCGTCTTCCGCGTCGCTGCTCGGCGCCCCTGGGCAGGGCAATTACGCGGCGGCCAATGCGTTCCTCGACGCGCTCTCCCACGCGCGCAGGCGCACGGGCCGCCCGGCGACGAGCATTCACTGGGGGCCGTTCGCCGACATCGGCCTCGCGGCGGCCCAGGACAACCGCGGCAACCGTCTCTCGCACCGCGGGATCGAGAGCCTCTCGCCTGCGCACGGGCTCCTCGCGTTCGGCAAGCTGCTCGAACGCCCGCGCGCCGAGATCGGCGTCTTGCGCCTCTCCGTGCGCCAGTGGGTCGAGTATTACCCGCAGGTCGGCGACATCCCCTTCTGGTCCGAGCTCCAGCGCGATCAAAAGGCCACGGACCGGCCGCCCTCGAGCCGGATCTCGTTCCGGAGCCTGCTCGAGCGCAGGCCGCCGCAGGAGCGGCTCCCCATGCTGGAGAAGCACATTCTCGAGCACGTGGGCCAGGTGCTCCGGCTCGATATCGGGCGGATCGACCGGCTCGCCTCGTTCACGAGCCTCGGCATGGATTCGCTCTTGAGCCTGGAGCTCCGCAATCGGCTCGAATTGAGCCTCGGCGTGCGGCTCTCGGCGACGCTCCTCTTCACCTATCCGAACCCCGCGTCGCTCGCCGATCACCTGCTCGACCGGATGAGCCTTGCGCAGGGCAAGCGCTCGACGGACACGTCGCCCCCGTCGATGGCGGCGCCGCGGGCGGAGCGCTCGTCGGCCCTTCCCGCGAGGCCGAGTGAACCCATAAGGGTGCAGTCGCCCAGGCACATAACGCAGTCGGAAGCCGAGATCCTGCTCGAACTCGAGGAGGAGCTGGCCCGCTCGGAGGACTACCTGTCGTGAGCACGAGACGCCCCGACCCTCCCGCGACCATGACGACGCAGCACGAGGAAGAGGCCCCGCCCGCGTCGGGGCTCTCGTCGATGCAGCGCGCGATCATGACGATCCAGAAGATGCGCGCCAAGATCGAGAACCTCGAGCGCGCGCGCGTCGAGCCCATTGCCATCATCGGCATGGGTTGCCGTTTTCCGGGGGGCGCGAATACACCGGAGGCTTTTTTCCGGTTGCTCGAGGACGGCGTCGACACCATTCGCGAGGTCCCGCCCGAGCGATGGAGCCTGGAGCAGGCGGGGCCCGAGCAGGACGCCGAGGCGCGGGCGCTCCGGTGGGGCTCGTTTCTCGACGACGTCGATCGGTTCGACGCGGCCTTTTTCAACATCTCGCCGCGCGAGGCGGAAAGCCTCGATCCGCAGCAGCGGCTCTTGCTCGAGGTCTCGTGGGAGGCGCTCGAGCGCGCGGGGCAAATGCCCGAGCGGCTCATGGGCAGCCGGACGGGCGTGTACATCGGGATCTGGGCGCTCGATTATCAGCAGCGCGTCCTCGCATTGAGCCCCGATCAGCTCGACGCCTATTGTTTTACCGGGAACGTCATCAGCACGGCGGCGGGTCGCCTCTCGTACGTCTTTGGACTGCAGGGGCCGGCCGTGTCCGTGGAGACGGCGTGCTCCTCATCGCTCACCGCGATTCACCTCGCCTGCCAGAGCCTGCGGAGCGGCGAGACCAACCTCGCGCTGGCGGGCGGCGTCAATTTGATGCTCTCGCCCGCGACGACGAAGCTGCTCAGCAAGACGCAGGCCCTCTCGCCGGACGGGCGATGCAAGAGTTTCGACGCCCGCGCGAATGGGTTTGTCCGGGGCGAGGGGTGCGGCGTCGTGGTGCTGAAGCGCCTTTCGGACGCCGAGCGCGATGGGGATCCGATCATCGCGGTGATCCGCGGCTCGGCCGTGAACCAGGACGGTCGATCGACGGGCCTGACGGCGCCGAACGTGCTCTCGCAGCAGGCCTTGCTGCGGCAGGCGCTCGAGAGCGCGCGCGTCGCGCCGTCCGACGTCGGGTACGTCGAGGCGCACGGGACGGGGACCTCGCTCGGCGATCCGATCGAGGTCGAGGCGCTGAAGGCCGTGCTCGGCGGGCCCCGCGAGAGGGGGTCGAGCTGCGTGCTCGGCGCGGTCAAGACGAACATCGGGCACCTCGAGGCCGCGGCCGGCGTGGCGGGGCTCATGAAGGTGGCGCTCTCGATGCAGAACGATCGCATCCCGGGCAACCTGCATTTCCGCTCGCTGAACCCGCGGATCGATCTCCGCGGGACGTCGCTCGAAATCGCGCAGCATGCAATGCCCTGGAAGGCAGGATTGCGGCCTCGCATCGGCGGCGTCAGCTCCTTCGGCATCAGCGGGACGAACGCCCACGTCGTCCTCGAGGAAGCGCCGCGGAACCTCGAGGAGCAGCTCGCGAAGGATCCGAGCGCGTATCTCTTGCCCCTCTCGGCGAAGACCCCCGAGGCGCTGCTCGACCTCGCCCGATCGTACCAGCGAACGCTCGCGAGCGCCGACGGGCCGCGCCTGCTCGACATCGCGTACACGGCGAGCGCGCGGCGCAGCCATTTCGAGCACCGCCTCGCGGTCGTGGGCGGCAGTAAGGACGAGCTCGCCGGGCTGCTCGGCGGATTCTTGCGCGGGGAGCAACCCAGCGGCGTCGTGCAAGGAAAAGCCACGCCCGCGCGGGCGAAAGTCGTCTTCGTTTTTTCGGGCCAGGGATCGCAATGGCTCGGCATGGGGCGCAAGCTTTACGACGAGGAGTCGGCATTTCGATCGGTCATCGACTCCTGCGACGCGCTCCTCACGGGGCGGCTCGGGTGGAGCATCCTCGACGAGCTTTATGCGATCGAGCCGATGTCGCGCCTCGCGGAGACGCAGGTGGCGCAGCCGATGCTGTTCGCCATTCAGATCGCGCTCGTGGAGCTGCTCCGTTCGTGGGGGATCGCGCCGGACGCGGTGATCGGGCACAGCGTCGGCGAGATCGCGGCGGCGCACATCGCCGGGATCCTCTCCCTCGACGAGGCCATTCGTCTCGTCGCCATTCGTGGTCGTATCATGCAGAAGGCCACCGGCGCCGGAAAGATGGTCTCCGTCGCGGCCTCGCCGGACGCGGCGAGGACGTTCCTCGCGGGGTACGAGGATCGCATCTCGATCGCCGCCGTGAACGACCCGAATTCCATCGTCCTGGCGGGACAAACCCAGGCGATGGACGAGGTCGTGGCGCGGATCGAGCGCGAAGGGATCTCCTGCCGACCCTTGCGGGTCAACTATGCGTTCCACAGCCCGCAGATGGCGCCGTTCGCCGCGGAGCTCGTCGAGCGACTCGTGCGGGTCGACGCGCGGCGGGCGACCCTCGCGATGTACAGCACGGTGCTTTCGGAGTGCGTCGAAGGCAAGGAACTCGATGCGCGATACTGGGGGCGCAACGTGCGCGAGACCGTGAATCTGGCCGGCGCCGTCGGCGCGGCCATTCATGACGGGTATCAGCTCTTCCTGGAGGTCGGGCCCCATCCGGTGCTCGCGAGCAACGTCGACCAGTGCCTCGCCGCCAAGGAGGCGGGCGGGCTCGCCGTATATTCGATGCGGCGAGGCCAGGACGAGCGTCGCGCGCTGCTCGAAGCGATCGGCGGGCTTTACACGCGCGGCTGCTTCCCGGAATGGGCGCGGCTCGTGCCGACCGGGGGGCGGTGCGTGCCGCTGCCGACGTACCCATGGCAGAAAAAGGTGTACTGGATTCCGGAGCCGGGGCATCGCGCTCCGGCCGCCCCGCGTGTGGTGGCGGGTCGGGACGTCACCTACGAGGCGCAATGGCAAAACAAACCCCGGGCCCGCGCGGGGGACGGCAAGCCGCGGCCGCGCGGCGCGGGGGCGTGGCTCGTCTTTTCGGACCAGCTCGGCACCGGCGCCGCCCTCTGTGAGGCTTTTCGCGCGCGTGGCGAGACGTGCGTCCGCGTCGTCGCCGGGGACCGATACGAATCGGTGAGCCCCGATCTCTACCGGATCGATCCGGCCGATCGCAGCCATTACACCGAGGTCCTCGGCGCGGCGCGCCCGAAGGGAATGGAATGGGCAGGGATCGTGCATTTGCAATGCGCCGACGATCCCGCCTGGGGCAAGGAGCAGGAAACGGCGCTCGCGCGATCGACGGGGGCCGAGAGCCTGCTCCATCTCGCGGGCGCGCTCGCCACGCAGGGGCTCCGGACGAACCCTCGCATCTGGCTCGTGACGCGTGGCGCGCAGGCCGTCGGCGCGTGGCAGGAGTATATCGCGCCCGTGCAGGCCGCGGCCTGGGGTTTGTCGCGGACCCTCGTGCTGGAGCACCCCGAGATCGAGATCTTCAACGTGGACCTCGATCCCGGCGCCGCCGTGGGGGACGTCGAGGCGTTGCTCGAGGAGCTCGGCGCCGGCGAGGAGGAGGATCGGGTCGCCCTGCGGAAGGACGGTCGATTCGTCTCGCGCCTCGCCCGCAGCGCCCTGGAGAATGCCCCCGGCCGCGGGGAGAAGGTGCGCGCGGACGCGCGTTATCTCGTGACCGGCGCGTTCGAGGGACTCGGCCTCTTGACCGCGCAATCGCTCGTCGGCTGGGGCGCACGCCACCTCGTCCTCGTCGGGCGCAAGGAGCCCTCGGAGGCGACGAAAACAGCCATTCAGGCCCTGGAGGAGGCCGGCGCCGAGGTCGTGGTGACAGTGGCCGACCTCCGGCAGCGCGCGGGCGTGGACAAGGTCCTCACCCAGATGAAGGAACACGAAGCGCCTCCGCTCCGCGGGGTCTTTCATGCGGCATTGGTGGCCGAGGAGCCCACGCGCGACGCGGATCTCGAGAGCCAAAGGTTCGGCGACGAGCTCTCGTCGGGGCTCGTCGAAGCCCGGCACCTCCTCGAGATCGCGCAGGGCTCGACGCTCGACGCAATGGTCCTTTATTCGTCGGTGTCGGCGATTCTCGGGTACGTCGGCCGCGCGAGTTATGCCGCGACGAGCGCCTTTCTCGATACGCTCGCGGGATGGCTCCGTTCGCGGGGCGTGCCTGCGACCGCGGTCGAGTGGGGGGCGATCACCGGGATCGGGCTCGCCTCCGGGGCGCGGAGCAGCGCCGCCGCCGGGCTCGAAGGGCTCTCGCAGGAGGAGGCGATGGCCGCGCTCTCGGCGCTGGTCGGGCAACACCGCGTGGTGGCCGCGCTCATGCGGCTCGATGTCCGGCAATGGCTCGATATCTTCCCCCAGCTCGCGTCGAGCCCCTTCTGGGCGGATTTGCGTCAGGCTCGCGCGGCGTCGAAGGGCGCCGCCCCGGAGGGCAAGCAATTCCGGCAAACGCTCGAAACCACGCCCGCCGCCAAGCGTCTCGGGCTCCTGGAGACGCACGTCGCGGAGCGCGTGGCGCGCGCGCTGCGCATGGATCCGACCCAGATCGGGCGCGCGGAGCCGTTCCGTTCGCTCGGCGTGGACTCGCTGATGAGCATCGAAGTGCGGAACGTGCTCGAGCGTGACCTCGGCAAGCGATTGCCAGCGACCCTGCTCTTCACGTATCCCCACGTCGCGGCGCTCGCGGAGCATCTGCTCGGCGAGCTCGATCTCCCCGTCGAGCAAGAGCGAATCGTGGAGCCGGCGCCGCCGACCCCGCGGACGGGCGAGCTGCCGGCGAGCCTCGCGGGCGTCGAGGGCGACGAGCTTCTCGCGATGCTCGACGAAGAGCTGGCCAACGCGCGCAAGGGATCGCCTGGATGAGCGGCAACGCACCCGATTATCTTTCGAAGCTCCGGGAAACCCTCGTCGTTTTGAAGACGGTCCGCGCCGAGCGCGACGCGCTCCTGCGCGAGAAGACCGAGCCGATTGCCATCGTCGGCGTGGGCTGTCGATTCCCCGGGGGCGGCCAGGGGCCGGACGCGTTTTTCCGCGTATTGCAGGACGGCGTCGATGCCGTGCAGGAGGTCCCGCCGTCGCGGTGGCCGAAGGACGCGATTCCCGGACAGCGGCCCGACGTACGCTGGGCCGCGCTCTTGCCGGACATTCACGGCTTCGACGCGAGCTTCTTTCGGATCTCGCCGCGCGAGGCGCATAGTCTCGATCCGCAGCAACGTATGTTGCTGGAGGTCACGTGGGAGGCCCTGGAGGACGGCGGTCAAGATGTCGATCGCCTCGTCGGGACGCGCACGGGCGTCTTCGTCGGCATTGCCATCATCGATTACGAGCACCAGCTCGTTTCGTGCGGCATCGACGCCGTGGACGCTTATTCGGCCACGGGCAACATCGGCAGCACCGCGGCGGGCAGGCTCTCCTACGTGTTCGGGTTCCAGGGCCCGGCCGTCACGGTCGATACCGCGTGCTCGTCCTCGCTCGTATCCGTGCACCTCGCGTGTCAAAGCCTGCGCAGCGGTGAGAGTGATCTCGCGGTCGCGGGCGGCGCGAGCGCGATCGTGTCGCCTTTCACCATGCAGATGATGGCGCAGACGAACGCGCTTTCGCCGGATGGCCGGTGCAAGAGCTTCGACGCGCGGGCCAATGGATACGTGCGGGGCGAGGGGTGCGGCCTTTTGATCCTGAAGCGGCTTTCGGACGCGCTCCGCGACGGCGACCGCATTCGAGGCCTGATCCGCGGCTCCGCGGTGAACCAGGACGGCCGCTCCACGGGCCTCACGACGCCGAACGTGCTCTCGCAAAAAGCGGTGCTGCGGCAGGCCCTTGCGAGCGCGCGCGTGCTGCCCGAGCAGATCGGTTACGTCGAGGCGCACGGGACGGGCACGCCGCTCGGCGATCCCATCGAGATGGACGCGCTGAAGGCCGTCCTGGGAAAACCCCGCGAGGATGGCGCGAAATGCGTCGTCGGCGCCGTCAAGACGAACATCGGGCACCTCGAAGGGGCCGCGGGCGTGTCGGGCTTGATCAAGACCATGCTCGCGCTGGAGCACGAGGAGATCCCGCGAAACCTCCATTTTCGCGCGCTGAACCCGCGCATCGAAATCGAGGACACGCCCTTCGTGATTCCCCGGGAGAACAGGCCGTGGCCGCGCGGGGCGACGCCTCGCCTCGCGGGCGTGAGCTCGTTCGGGATCAGCGGGACGAACGCGCACGTCATCCTGGAGGAGGCGCCGCCCCCGGAGGCGAAGCCGCGCGCGAAAGAGGCCTCGAGCTACCTCCTGTCGCTGTCGGCGAGGAGCGCCGAGGCCCTCTCGGCGCTCTCGCGTTCGTATGCGGAATGGTTGTCCGCGACAAACGATATTTCCCTTCCCGACGTCATTTATACCGCGAGCGTGCGCCGGTCGCACCACGAGCACCGGCTCGCGGCCGTTGGTGCGACGCGGGAGGAGCTCGCGGAAGTCCTTTCGTCGTGGGGGCGCGGGGAAGGGCCTGCGCAGGTGGTCGCGGGGAAGGCTTCGGGGCGTCCGAAGGTCGTTTTCGTGTTCCCGGGGCAAGGATCCCAATGGCTCGGGATGGGGCGGCAGCTCCTCGCCGAGGAGCCGGCATTCCGGGCCGCGCTCGAGGCGGCGAGTGAGGCCATCGCGCGCGAGGCGGGTTTTTCGGTGCTCGCCGAGCTCGCGGCCGACGAGGCGCATTCACGGCTCGCCGAGATCGACGTCGTGCAGCCCGTGCTTTTCGCGATCGAGGTGGCGCTCGCGGCGCTCTGGCGGTCCTTTCGAATCCAGCCCGATTGTGTCGTCGGGCATAGCATGGGCGAGGTCGCGGCGGCGCACGTGGCCGGGATGCTCGGCCTCGAGGACGCGGCGAAGGTCATCTGTCGCCGGAGCCGGCTGCTCCGGCGCATTCGTGGCAAGGGCGCGATGGCCCTCGTCGAGCTGACGATGGCGGAGGCGGAGCAGGCCATCGTGGGGCGCGAGGATCGGCTAGGCGTGGCGGTGAGCAATGGTCCGAGGTCCACGGTGCTCTCCGGGGACCCGGCGGCGCTCGAAGAGGTGCTCGCGAGCCTGGAAGCGAGGGGTGTGTTCTGCCGCCGCGTGAAGGTCGACGTCGCCTCGCACAGCCCGCAGGTGGAGCCGCTGCTCGCCGAGCTCGTGGCCACGCTCGGGGACGTCCGCCCCTCGCCCGGCGCGCTCGCGATGCGCTCGACGGTGACTGGGGAGGCGCTCCGCGGCGACGAGCTCGTGGCTTCGTATTGGTCCGACAACCTCCGCCGCCCGGTGCGATTCTCGTCCGTCACGGATGCGCTGTTGAAGGAGGGGCACCACCTTTTCGTGGAGATGAGCCCGCATCCGATTCTGCTGCCGTCGATCGAGGAGAACCTGAAGGAGGCGAAGATCGACGGAGCCGCGATCGCGTCTTTGCGACGGCACGCGGACGAACGCCGGTCGATGCTGGAAGCGCTGGGATCGCTGTACGTGCGCGGCTGCGGCGTGGCGTGGGGAAAGCTTTCCCCCGACGGCGGGAGCATCGTCACACTTCCCGCGTATCCGTGGCAGCGGGAGGATTACTGGCTCGAAGCGAGCACGCGCAAGCCGCGGGCAGCGCGACGCGAGGGGGGCCACCCGCTGCTCGGCGCCGGGCTCGTCCCTGCGGCGCAGCCGGAGCTCCACGTATGGGAGCAATGGGTGAGTGTCGAGGGATTCCCTTACCTCGAGGACCATCGCGTCCAGGGAGAGGTGGTGTTTCCGGGCGCTGGATACGTGGAGCTCGGGCTCGCGGCGGCGGCAGAGGTCTACGGGGAGCGCGCGACGCGCCTCGAAGAAATGTCGTTCGAGCGAATGCTCGCCTTGCCCCGCGGCGGCGAGCGGCTCGTGCAGGTCTCGCTCGTGGAGGAGGGCGGCGGGCGCGCGGCCTTGACGATCGCGAGCCGCGAGGCGGACGCGAAGGAATGGGTGACGCACGCGAGGGGCAAGCTGCGCGTGGCGGCGCCGAAGGCCGCGGCGCGGGCGGGGATCGATTTCGGCGAGGTGGAGGCGCGTTGCCCCGAGGTCGTCGAGTCGCGCGCGCATTACGCGCGTATGGAAGCGCGTGGCCTCTCGTATGGCGCGCATTTCCAGGGCATCGAGCGGCTGCGGCTCGGGGAGGGCGCGGTCCTCGCGCGTGTTCGATTGCCGGACGATCTCGGCGACGACGTATCCGCGTATCATGTGCATCCGGTCCTGATGGACGCCTGTTTCCAGGCGGGAGGCGCGGCGTTGCAATCGTCGCTGGGGGAAGGCACGTTCGTCCCGGTCGAGGTGCGAGGCTTGCGTTTGTCCGGGCGGCCCGGCGGGACGGCGTGGGTCCACGGCCGGGTCGTGAAGACGGAGGGGGGCGCCGATCCCATTCTATCCCTCGCCATCCTCGACGACGCGGGCCATGCCTGGGTCGAGATCGACGATCTCCGGGTGCAGAGGCTTGCGGAGGTCGAAGAGCCCGCCATCGATCCGTTCGCTGATTGTGTCTTCGAGGTCGCGTGGCAATCGAAGCCGCTCGCGGCGGCGGCGTCCACGGGAAACCCGGGGGCGTGGCTCGTGCTCGCCGACGAGCGGGGGCTCGGCGCGGCGCTCGCGGAGCGAATTCGAGCGCGCGGCGGGTCGTGCGTGGAGGTGCGGGCCGGCGACGGATATGCGCGCCTCGGCGAGGGGCGATTCCGGCTGGACGTGACGAATGCGGCGCACTGGGACGAGGTCTTGCGGGGAGCCTTCGGCAAGAACGGTTGTCGTGGCGTGATTCATTGCGGGGCGCTCGACGGCGCGGGCTTCCACGACACCACCGAAGCCACGCTCTCCGCAGACCTCGGGCGCGGCCTCGCGAGCGCGATGCGCCTCGCCCAGGCGCTCTTGCGTCAAGGTTTTCGGGACGTCCCCCGCCTGTACCTCGTGACGCGCGGCGCGCAGGCGGCCGGTACGGGCGCGGGGCCGCTTTCGGTCGCGCAATCGACGTTGTGGGGGTTCGGGCGAGCGATCGCGACCGAGCAGCCCGATCTCGGGTGCGTCCGGATCGACCTCGCGCTGGAAGAACAGCCGGACGAACTCGAACATCTTTGGGGCGAGATTCTCTCCGGAGACGACGAGGATCAGGTCGCGTTGCGGCCCGACGGCAGGTACGTGGCGCGCCTCGTGCGAGGCAGCCTCGGCCATGGGAGCGCGGCGGAGCGCAGGGAGCGGGCGGCGGGTCGTTCCTTCCGGCTGGACATTCGTGAGCCCGGGATGCTCGAAAAGCTCTCGCTCCGCGCCATGACGCGCAGGCCCCCGGGTCCCGGCGAGGTGGAAATCGAGGTCGAGGCGGCGGGGTTGAATTTCCTCGACGTGATGAAGGCGATGGGCATCTACCCTGGAATGGATCCGAGCGCGATCCTGCTCGGCGGGGAATGCGCGGGCACGATCGCCGCAATCGGCGAGGGGGTCACGGGGTTTGCCGTGGGGGATGCGGTCGTCGCGTCGGCGCCCGGGAGCTTCGCGAGCCACGTGGTGACGCGCGTGGAGTTCGTCAAGCCAAAGCCACGGCGCCTCTCCTTCGAGCAGGCTGCGGGCATTCCTGCCGTTTTCATGACGGTCGCGTGGTCGCTCGACCACGTGGCGCGACTCCGGCGCGGCGAGCGCATCTTGATTCACGCGGCGACAGGCGGCATCGGGCTCGCGGCCATCCAGTATGCGCGGGCCGTGGGGGCCGAGGTGTTCGCGACCGCAGGCAGCGAAGAAAAGCGCTCCTACCTCCGCGCGATGGGCATCGAGCACGTCATGGATTCGCGTTCGCTCGCGTTCGCGGACGAGGTGCTGGGACGCACGGGGGGGCGGGGCGTGGACGTGGTGCTGAACTCGCTTTCGGGGGAGGCGCTCGATAGAAGCCTGGAGGTCGTCGCGCCCTACGGGCGGTTCGTCGAGCTCGGCAAAAAGGATATTTATCAAAATACGCGCCTCGGCCTCTTGCCATTTCGCAAGAGCCTGTCGTACACGGCGGTCGATCTCGCCGGGATGGCCGAGGAGAAGCCGGAGATGTACGGCGCTCTGCTCGACGAGGTCATGGCGCGCTTCGAGGACGGCACGTTCCAGCCGGAGCCGGTGCAGGTCTTCGCGGCGAGCGCCGCCGCGGATGCCTTTCGGCTCATGGCAAAGGCAGGGCACATCGGCAAGATCGTGGTGCGCATGGAGGACGACGCCGCAGAGGTCACGGTGTCGGAGGAGCCTGGGCGCGCGCGGATCCGCGCCGACGGGACGTACCTGATCACCGGCGGCCTCGGGGGCCTCGGTTTGTCCCTGGCGACGTCGCTGGTCGAGCAGGGGGCGCGGCACCTCGCGCTCCTCGGGCGAAGCGCCCCGGGCGACGCGGCGCGAGCGGCGATCGGGGCCATGGAGGCATCCGGGGCGCGGGTCCAGGCATTGCGTGGTGACGTCTCCAAGCGGGCCGACGTGGACGCCGTCGTCCAGGAGATCGAGCGTACGATGCCGCCACTCTGCGGGGTCGTGCACGCGGCGGGGCTCCTCGACGATGCGACGCTGCCGAACATGAGCGAAGCGCAGCTCTACCGGCCGATCGAGCCCAAGGTGTTCGGCGGATGGAACCTGCACGCGGCGACGCGGGGGCGCGCGCTCGATTTCTTCGTGGCGTACTCCTCGGTCGCGGGGCTCCTCGGATCGCCGGGACAAACGAATTACGCGGCCGCCAATACGTTTCTCGACGCGCTTTGCCAGGCGCGCGCGGCGGAGGGTTTGCCCGGGCTCAGCATCCAGTGGGGCGCGTTCGCGGACGTCGGGCTCGCGGCGGCGTCGGACCTCCGCGGCAAGCGGGTCGCCTCGCGCGGCGTCGACGGGATGACGGCGGAGGAAGGGAGCCTGCTTTTCGGCCGCGCGCTCGCGCATCCACGGCCCGAGGTCGCGCTCATGCGCTTCGCCCTGCGGCAATGGGTCGAGTTTTACCCGCAGATGGCGGGCGCGCCCTTCCTGCGCGAGCTCGAAGCCGAGAAGAATGCGGCTCCGGGCGCGCCCGACAAGAAGGGGACCTTCCGGGACGTCCTCGAGCGCGCGAGCGCCGCCGAGCGGCTCGGGCTCGTCGAGTCCCACCTGGCCGAGCAGCTCGGCCGGGTGCTCCGGATGGAGCCGGAGCGGATCGACAGGCGCGCGCCATTCACGAATTACGGGATGGATTCCTTGCTGAGCCTGGAGCTACGCAATCGGCTGGAGGTGAGCCTCGCGCTCAAGCTCTCGGCGGCCATTCTCTTCACGTACCCGACGGCGTCGGCGCTCGCGGCGCACCTCGCCGAACGAATGTTCCCCCCAAAGGCCCCCACCGAGGCCGCCGAGGTCGCGCCTCCGGGGCCGGCGGAGGTCGACGACGCCCTGATCGCGCCGGCCGAGGGCGAATCGACCTCGGAGGAGGACGAAGCGAGCCTCGTGGACAAACTCCAAGCGTTCGAGGAGTATCTCGGATGAGCAACGCAGACGAATCTGCGAAACTCCCGCGACCCGCGGCCGGTGAGCCGAGCGCTCTCCAGCGGGCGATCACGGCGCTCGAAAAAATGAAAGCGCGCCTCGACGCGGTCGAGCGCGCGGCGAGCGAGCCCATTGCGATCGTGGGCGCCGGATGCCGTTTTCCCGGCGGCGGAAACGGGCCCGAGGCATTCTGGCGTTTGCTCGAAGAGGGCGTCGACGCCGTCCGCGAGATCCCGCCCGATCGATGGCCGCCGGACGCGATTTCCGGCAATCACCCGGAGGCGCGCTGGGCCGCGCTGCTCGACGACCTCCGCGGCTTCGACGCGGCCTTTTTCGGCATCTCGCCGCGGGAGGCCGAGACGCTGGATCCGCAGCAGCGGATGCTCCTCGAGGTGACGTGGGAGGCCCTGGAGGACGCGGGGCAGCGGCAGGATCTGCTCGCGGGCGGCAAGGTCGGCGTCTTCGTGGGGCTTTGCGGCAACGATTACCAGCAGATCGTGGGGGACGCGCTGCTTGGCCGTTACGACGCCTATTGCGCCACGGGGAACCTGTTCAGCACCGCGGCCGGACGCATTTCGTTCGCGTTCGGCTTTCAGGGGCCGGCCCTTTCGATCGATACGGCTTGCTCGTCGTCTCTCGTGGCCGTGGCGCAGGCATGCCAGAGCTTGCGGGAGCGTGACAGCGATCTCGTCGTGGCGGGCGGCGTGAACGCCATTCTCTCCCCGCGGATCATGGCCATGGCCGTGGAGACGCGGGCGCTCTCGTCGGACGGGCGGTGCAAGACGTTCGACGCGCGCGCGAATGGCTTCGTGCGCGGCGAAGGGTGCGGCGTGGTGGTGCTGAAGCGCCTCTCCGATGCCTTGCGCGACGGCGATCGTATTCGAGGGCTGCTTCGCGGCTTCTGCGTGAACCAGGACGGGCGTTCGACGGGCCTCACGACCCCGAACGTGCTCGCCCAGCAGGCCATGCTGCGGCAAGCGATTGCGCGGGCCCGGGTCTCGCCGTCGGACATCGGGTACGTCGAAATGCACGGGACCGGGACGTCGCTCGGCGACCCCATCGAGGCCGAGGCGCTGCGGGAGGTGCTCGGGGCGCCGCGGTCGGACGGATCGACGTGCGTGCTCGGGGCGGTCAAGACGAACATCGGGCACCTGGAGGGCGCGGCGGGCATGGCGGGCCTGCTCAAGGTTTTGCTCTCGCTCGAGCACGGCAGGATCCCGAAGAACCTTCATTTCCGCCGATTGAACCCGCGCATCGTGCTGGACGGGACGCCGTTCGTCGTCCCGACGGAGGCCGTACCGTGGCCGCGCCGGGACAAACCCCGCTTCGCCGGCGTGAGCTCGTTCGGCATCAGTGGGACGAATGCGCACGTGATCGTGGAGGAGGCGCCGGTCGAGAAGGCGAATGCGGCGCGGGCGGCCTCGAGCCATCTGCTACCGCTCTCGGCGAAGAGCGCTCCCGCATTGCGGGCGCTCTGTCGTTCGTATGCGGAATGGCTCTCGGCGGCGAACGACGTTCCGCTCCATGACCTTTCGTACACGGCGAGCGTGCGTCGGGTGCACCACGAGCATCGGCTCTCGGCGGCATTCGGGACGAGGGAGGAGCTCGCCACGCTCCTTTCGTCGTACGGGAAAGGCGAGCAGGCCTCGGGGGCGCTGCACGCGCACGGGCCCGTGAAGGATCGGCTGAAGGTCGTGTTCGTGTTTCCCGGTCAGGGTTCGCAATGGCTGGGGATGGGGCGGCGATTGCTGGTCGAAGAGCCGGCGTTCCGCGCGGCGATCGAGGCCTGCAACGAGGCCATCGAGCGGGAGGCCGGCTTCTCCGTCCTCGCGGAGCTCGGCGCGGACGAGGTCGCTTCGAGGCTCGCCGAGATCGATGTGGTGCAGCCCGTGCTCTTCGCGATCGAGGTCGCGCTCGCGGCATTGTGGCGATCCTGGGGCGTGGAACCCGATTGCGTGGTCGGCCATAGCATGGGCGAGGTGGCCGCGGCGCACGTGGCGGGGATGCTCGGCCTCGAGGACGCGGTCCGGGTGATATGCCGTCGCAGCCGGCTGCTCCGGAGGATCAGCGGCAAGGGCGCGATGGCGCTCGTCGAGCTGCCGATGACGGAGGCCGCGCGTGCCCTCGCGGGATACGAGGATCGCCTGGACGTGGCGGTCAGCAATGGCCCGCGCGCGACGGTGCTCTCGGGGGATCCGGGGGCCCTCGAGGAGGTGCTCGCCGCGCTCGAAAAGCAGGGCGTGTTCTGCCGGCGCGTCAAGGTGGACGTGGCGTCCCACAGCCCGCAGGTGGATCCGCTGCGCGACGAGCTCCTCGCGGCGCTGCGTGACGTGCGTCCGTCGCCCGGCAAGGTGGCGATGCGCTCGACGGTGACGGGGAGGGCGCTCCGCGGCGACGAGCTCGTCGCATCGTATTGGGCGGACAACCTGCGGCAACCGGTGCGGTTTTCGCAGGTGACGCAGGAGCTCTTGAAGGAAGGACATGGGCTCTTCGTGGAGGTGAGCCCTCACCCGATTCTGCTTCCGTCGGTCGAGGAGAACCTGAAGGAGGCGAAGAGCGCAGGCGTGGCGATCCCGTCGATGCGGCGGCAGGCGGACGAGCGTCGTTCGATGCTGGACGCGCTCGGCGCGCTTTATACGCACGGATACGAGGTGGCCTGGGACAAACTCTACCCCGAGGGCGGCCGCGTCGTCTCCTTGCCCGCATACCCCTGGCAGCGGGAGCGGTACTGGGTGGAAGGCGTGACGTACGCCCGGCCCACGGTCGAGGCCACGAAGGAGCCGCTGGACGAGCAGGTTTACGAGGTGCAATGGAAGCTCGCGCCACGCGCGGGATCCGCCGGGAGGCCGAGGTCCGCCGGGGGCGCGTGGCTGGTGTTCGGCGATCGCGGCGGCGTCGGCGCCGAGCTCGCGGCGCGGCTGCGTGCGCGAGGAGATGGCTGCGTGTTCGTCGAGGCAGGAAGCGAATACGCGCGTACGGCCGACGACGCATACCGACTCTGCCCATTTCACCGCGACGCGTACGGCCGGTTGCTGGAGGATGCCTTCGGCCCAGGGGAGCCATGCCGCGGCGTGATTCACCTGTGGAGCCTGGACACGACGCCGTGGGACGAGACCACCGCGGAGACGGTCACGACCGATCAGCGAATCAGCTCGATCTCGGCGCTGTACCTGTCGCAGGCCTTGCTGCGGAAGAACTTTCGCGAGCGGCCGCGGCTCCACCTCGTCACGCGCGGCGCGCAGGCGGCCGGGAATGCGCGCGCGCACGTCTCGCCCGCGCAGGCGCCGCTCTGGGGGCTCGGGCGCACGCTTTCGCTGGAGCTGCCGGAGCTCGAATGCGTGCGGATCGACCTGGATCCCGTGGACACGTCGGCCGGCGCGCCGGCGCTCCTCGCAGAGATCGATGCGACGGACGGCGAGGACCAGGTCGCGCTGCGGAAGGACGGTCGGTACGTGGCGCGGTTCGTGCGAAGTCGCTTCGACGCGGCGCCTGCGCGCGCTTTCCAGATCCGGCCGGACGCGACGTACCTGGTCACGGGCGGCCTCGGCGGGCTCGGTCTCGCGGTCGCGGCGTGGGTCGTGGAGCAGGGCGCGCGTCACGTCGTGCTGGTCGGGCGCCGGGCCCCGACGGGCGCCGCGCAGGAGCAAATCGCGTCGATGCAAGCCGCGGGCGCGAAGGTGCTCGTGCTCTCCGGCGACGTCGCGCGCATGGACCACGTCGACGCGATCTGGGCCGAGCTCGACCAGAAGATGCCGCCGCTCGCGGGGATCTTCCATGCAGCCGGCGTCGTCGGCGAGCTGATCCCGACAATGCACGCGGAGGAGAAGGCGTTTCAGGAGGTCCTCGCGCCGAAGGTCGCCGGCACCTGGAACCTCCACGCGAAGACGAAAGACCGGCCGCTCGACTTCTTCGTCGCGTATTCGTCGATCTCGGCCGTGCTCGGGCTCTCGCTCGCGGCTGCGTACGCGGCCGCCAATGCGTTCCTCGATGCCATGGCCCAGCGCGTGTTCGGCGCTGGGACGGCCATGATCAGCATTCAATGGGGCACGATCGGGGACGTGGGCATGGCCGCGCGGCACGCGGCGCTCGGCGGAGCCGCGAACCCCTTCTCGCGCGAAATCGCGCCCCGGGTCGCACACGCGGCGCTGTCGAGGCTGCTCGCGCGGCCGCGCCCCTGCGTCGCCATGGTGGATTTCTCGGTCGATCGATTCCTTCAATATTTCCGCGAGCAGGAAAAACTCGCGTTCTGGTCCGAGCTCACCTCACGACGAGCGGGCGGGGCCTCGGCGCAGGTCTCGAGCATCCGAGAGACGCTCGAAGCCGCGCCCCTCATGGAACGGGGGCGGCTCCTGGAGGAGTATGTCATTGGCCAGGTCGGCAAGGTGCTCCGCCTGGACAGCGCGCGGATCGACCCGAGCGCGACGTTCTCCAGCCTCGGGATGGATTCGCTCATGGGCGTCGAGCTGCGCAATCGATTGGAGCCGGAGCTCGACCTGAAGCTCTCGGCGACCTTGATCTTCTCGTATTCGTCGCCCGCCGCGCTCGCCGAATACCTGCTCGAGCGGATCTCGGGCCCCGGGGACGATGCCCCGCGAAACGAGCCGTCCCCCGAGCCCCACCCCGAAGCCGAGCCCGTCGCCGCGGCCCTCTTCGCCGAGGACGATGTGGAGGCGCGCCTGGCGGCGAAGCTCGCGTCCCTCGACAAACTCCTCGATTGAGGGGAGCGCCCGCTCAGCGCCCGTCGAGCTCGTCGAGCACCTGCCGCAGCGCCCGCGCGGTCTCCGTGACACACGGCGCGAGGAACATCGTGTAATGGTCGCCCGGGACATCCAGGACGCGCACCGTCTGCGTGCAGACGGTCTGCCAGCCGAGCGACGGGTCGTCGGGCGAGACGCCCGTGCGCGCCTGCGATCGGGCGCTCTCCTGCGCCCGGAGCAACGTGACCGGGCCGTCGTACGGCGAGGGCACATAGGCTGCGACAGAGCTCAGATGGGCCCGGAAGATACGTAGCTGCCGCTCCGACTCCCCGACGGTCGACGGCAGCATCAATCGAATGCCCACGGCGGCCGCGACCATCGTGAGCAGCTCCTCGTGGGTCGACGCGGCGAGGGTTTCCGTATCGGCGGGCAAGTCGAAAATATCCGCGAGGTCAACGATCGAGGAGCGCACGGCCCTACGGTGGCTCGGCTCGGGCATGTCCCCGAGCACGAGCGCCTCGACACGCTCGCCGGCGCGGCGCAGGACCTGCGCCATCTCGAACGCGGCCAGCGAGCCGAACGAATACCCGCCGAGCCGGTAAGGGCCACGCGGTTGCACCTTGCGTAGCTCTTCGAGATACCGAGCGGCGATGACCTCGATCCGATCGCAGGGAGGCTCGGCCGTATCGACGCCGGGCGCGTTGAAGCCATAAAAGGGCTGATCGGGCCCGAGCTCTTTGGCAAGCGATTGAAAGACGAGCGCCGATCCCGTCGAGGGGGGCGCCATGAAAAACGGGGTCCTCGTGCCTTCGCGGACGAACTCGACGAGCAGGCCGCCCCGGCTCAGCGGCCCCGTCGCGGCCCCGTCGTCGCCAGTGCGCAGGTTGCCGAGGATTCGCTGCGACAAACCTTCGATGGTCGTGCGCGTGAGGAGTGCGCTCGTCGGCAGGTGCACGCCGAAGGCCGCGCCGAGGCTCGTGAGGAGCTGGACGCCCATGATCGAATCCATGCCGAGCGTCAGCAAATCCCGGTCGGCCGGCGGCGTGTCGGTGGGGTTCAGGTCGAGCACGCGCGCGACCTCGCCACGGACGACGTTTTCGACGAGCCACCGCGCTTTGTCGAGCTCCGCGGCCGCGACCCGCCTTCGCAGCGTGGCCGTGCCGGTTCGCGCGCCGCGCGCCTCGCCGAGGACCTCGAAGAGGGGACGGTCCGTTCGCGCGTGGTGGGATTGCTCGAAGAGGTCCCAGTCGGCCCACGCGACGAGGGTCGACGTGGGGGACCCGGATGCGAGGAGCTCGGCCGCCTGCAAGGCGAGCGGCGGCGGCATTCCCTGGAGGCCGGCGGCGAGGAGCGCGTCCTCGTATTCCATATGGCCGGCGCGATGTTCCTCGGAAAACGAGAGATGAACGACCGTCGCGGGCAGACCCGCGCGGGCGCGGAGCCGCGCGAGGCCGCTCGCGTATTCGGCGCCCACAGCGTCCGCGCCGAGGCCCTCCCAGCCGAGCGCGGCCGGCGCAGAGGAGAAGACGATGAAGAAATCGAGAGGGAGCGTCGCCGTGGCCGCGTGGAGCGAAAAAAGAGCGAGCAACGTTTGTCGCTGCGCGGCGCGGAGCGCGTCGAGGGAATCGCGGCTCGTCAGGCGATGCAGGCCGCCTTCACGGGCATGCGCGGCGTGGACGACGCCGCCGAGCTTCGATGTCGCGAGCGACAGGGCTTCGCGCACCACGTCCGCGCGGGTGAGGTCTGCCTGGGCGAGGAGGATCTTGGCCCCACGAGCTTCCAGCGCGCGTACGGCCGCGTCTCGCTCGGTCGTATCGCTCGGCGTGGCGGCCGTGACGAGGAGCAAGGAGCGCGCGCCCCGCGTGACGAGCCAATGCGCAGCCTCGATGCCGAGTTTCGATTCCGCGCCCGTCAAGAGATAGGTTCGGTCGGGACGAACCTCGATCGGCTCTTGCACGGGCGTGGCGGCGCGCGTGAGCCGTGCCACGTAGCGTTTGTCGCCGCGGAGCGCGAGGTGGTCCTCGGATCCCGCGACGGCGAGGATCTGCGCGAGCCGCGCTCCCTCTTCGGTGTTCGGCGCGGGATCGAGGTCGATCATGCCGCCCCACATATCCGGACGTTCGAGCGAAAGGACGCGGCCGAGGCCCCAGGGGCCGGCCTGCGCGAAATTCCCCGCCGCCACGCCGCCGGCCGCCTGCGCGCCCCGCGTGACGATCCAGAGGCGAGGTACCTGGACCTGCGCCGCGAGGAGCTCCACGACGGAAAGGAGCGCGAACGAGCCTTTTTGCAAGGCCTGTTCGAGCGTCTCGTCGGAGAGCGAATCGTCCGGGGCCGCGTCGAGCGCGCCGAGGTACACGACGCCGAAGAACGGCCCGGAGATCCCGAGGACGAGGGCGAGGTCGTCGACGCGCTGCTGGACGCCGGCCGCGGGCAGCGTCACCACGATGTCCCCGGCCGCGTCGAGCTTTGCGGCGAGGGAGGCGCCCACGCCCCCGGCATCGGCGATCACGACCCACCGCCGCTGCGCCGCGGCGGGCGCCATCGGGGGAGGCATTTCGCGCCAAACCATTTCGACGAAAGCTCCCTCGAGCGGCTCCTTGCCCGCGGCGCGGAGCGCGGCGGCAGGGTCCTCCGCGCGGACGTCGATGCGCCGCGCGACGCCGGAGAGCTCCCTGCTCTCGCCCACGAGCTCCATGCTCATGCGCGCGGTGAAGCCGTCGTTCGAGATCCAGTTGAGCCGCAGCCACGCGCGGCCTTCGAGCGACGTGGGCCGCACGTTGACGCCCTCGACAGCCTCGATCATCCACGCGCGGCCATGCGCCGCGGGGTGCGTGATCGACGCGATCGCGGTCGCGGCGCGGAGGACCGCCGCGGCAATGCTGCCGCTTTCGAGCGTCACGCGGGCCAGGGTCTCGACGTCGCGGCGCCAGAGCTGGTCGACGCGGAAGGCCTGCGTGTCGACGCCGAACGCCTCGAACCGCCGCTCCCAGAGCGCCGTGGGCACGCCCTGTCGCCGGCCGGGGCGCATGCTCGGCGGGGCGCTTTCCTCCTCCGCCTCGTACGTGGGCGCGATCTTGCCGTGGGCGATCCGCCTCCAGGGGCTCGCGTCGCGCTCCCGGCAGAAGATGCCCACGGAGGCCTTGCCGGGCCCCTCGGGGGTGGCGATGACCTGGAGCATGCCGGGCTCGTGCTCGTGGAGCACGGGCGGGTCGCCGAGCGAGAGATCGACCTCCCACGCCGCGTTCCCGAAGAGCTCCCTCGCGGCGGCGCACGCCACCTCGACGAGCCCGCCGGAGGAGAGGCGCACGGTCCCGGCGACGCGCTGGACGCCGATGCTGCGGCGGCTCGCATCGTCGAGGACGACCTGCCACGTGCGTGTCTCCGGGCGGTCCGCGCGGGGCTCGAGCGCGTGGCCGAGGAGGGGATGGCCGTCCGTCGCCGGGCGCTGCGGAGCGGACCGTGCGGCCTCGCCAAACCAGTATTTTTGTCGCTGGAATGGATAGGTCGGCAGGGCGATGCGCCGATAGGGGTGCGGCGCATCCATGCCGGTGAAGCGTATTTCCACACCGCGCACATACAGGGCGGCGAGGGTTTCGTGGAGGACACGAATGGGGGGACGCGAGGGCCGCAGCGATGGAAAAACGGGCGAGGAGGGCGGGGCGGCGGTCCGCGTCGCGAGCACGGGCGCCGGGCCGATTTCGAGGAGCGCGGTATATCCCTGCGCCGCGAGGTCGTTTGTCGCGGAGCCCACGGACATCCCTTCGCGAACCTGACGCTCCCAGTAGGTCGTCGTGCCGAGTGAGCTCGCCGAGAACGCGCCGCCGAGGCTCGGAAGGAAATTCCGTTTCGGAGCGCCGAGCTTCACGCTCGCGAGCGCTTGCGCGACGGACGCGACGTCCCGGCCTTCGCTTTCGAGGAGACGCGCCCGTGCCGCGGCGAGGCGGACCGCGTCGGGGAGATCGAGCATACCGGCGGCCCAGGCGGCCACGCATTCGCCGGTGCCCTGGCCGATCACCGCCGCGGGCTCGATCCCCCACGAGCCCCAGAGCTCGACGAGCGCGTATTGCAGGGCGAAGAGTGCGAGCTCGGCGTCGACAGCGTCGAGAGGGGCTCGCGCCGCCCCCTCGTCGTGCAGGATCGGCAGGACATGGCGCCCGAGGTGCGCCTGGACGGCCTCATCGGCGCGCTCCGCCGCGGCTCGGAGCGCTGGGGGCGCCGCGGCGAGGCTGCCGAGCGCGCCGGCCGCTTGCGCCGCGGTCCCGTCGAGCACGAAGGCCACGCGTTTGCGCGCCGGGCCGCCTTCCACGCGCCCGCTGACATAGGCGCTCGGAGCGCCGTCCATGAAATCCGCGAGCTGCCCCGTCACCTCCGCGACCGTGCCGACGACGGCCGCGAAGCGATGCTCGAAATGCGCCCGCCCGGCGCCGAGTGTATGACAAATGTCGCCGAGGGATTGATCCGGGTGCGAACTGACGTGATGGAGCATTTGTTTCGCTCGATCGCGCAGTGCCTCGGGAGTCTTCGCGGAGAGGACGAAGAGGTGCAGCGGCCGCTCGGGTTTGTCCTGGGCGAGCTGGGCCCGGGGCGGCTCCTCGAGGACGGCGTGGGCATTGGCGCCGCTCAGTCCCGTCGAGCTGACGCCGGCGATCCGGGGCGTCGCGCCGCGCCTCCACCGGAGCTCCGAGGTCGGAAAGACGAACGGCGTGCCGTCGATCGACGCGTTCGGATTCAGGCTCTCGAAGTGCAGGTTCACCGGGATGGTCTCGTGGTTCAGCACGAGGACCGTTTTGATGAGCGAGGCCATCCCCGACGCGGCCTCGGCGTGCCCGATGCGGGTCTTGATCGAGCCGAGCACGCATTTCGAGCCATCGGGGCGCGGGGGGCCGAGTGCCTCGCGGAGGGCCTCGAGCTCGACCGGGTCCCCGAGCGGAGAGCCATTGCTATGGACCTCGACGTATCCGACCCGCTCGGGTCCGATCCGCGCGTCCTCGAGCGCCGCGCGGACGCAAGCGGCCTGCGCCTTCGCGTTTGGCGCGGTCAGGCTCGTCGAGCGGCCGCTCTGGTTCATCGCCGAGCCCCGGACGAGCGCCCAGATTCGATTCTCGCGGCGCTGCGCGTCGGAGAGGCGCTCGAGCACGACGACGCCCACGCCCTCGGCCCGGACATACCCATTGGCGCGCGCGTCGAACGTGCGGCATCGCCCGTCGGGAGACAGGATCTGGAGCGCCGAGAGGAGATTCGACGTATGGGGCGAGAGAAGCAGGTTCACCCCGCCGACGATGGCCAGGTCGCATTCACCCCGGCGCAGGCTTTGGCAGGCCAGGTGCAGGCAAACGAGCGAGGAGGCGCAGGCCGCGTCGATGACCGTGGTGGGGCCGCGGAGACCGAGATGATGGGCAATGCGACCTGCCACGAACGAAGTGCTGATGCCCGTCGGGACATAGGCCCTCGGCTCGGGCGCATTCGCGGCGAGCAGGTCCGCGTAATCGTGCGTGCTCGTGCCCACGAAGACGCCCGTCTTGCTGCCGAGGAGGCGATCCGGGGGGATCGCCGCGTCTTCGAGGGCCTCCCAGGTCACTTCGAGCAGGAGGCGCTGCTGTGGATCCATGTCCGCGGCCTCGTTCCGGCCAATGCCGAAGAAGGGCGCGTCGAACTGGTCCACGTGGTCGAGGAGGCCGGCCCACCGGGCTGCGGCCTCGGGGGTCGTCGTCGTGGGGGCCCACCGCTCCGGCGGGACTTCCGTGACGGCGTCGATGCCGGCGCGGAGCATCTGCCACAACGTCGAGGGGCCCCTGACGCCGCCCGGGAGACGGCATCCGAGCCCGATGATCGCGAGTGGTTCGGTCTTGGCGCGCTCGGCGGCGAGGAGCTTCGCCTCCATCTTTTCGAGCGCGAGCAGGGCCCGCTCGAGCGTGGAGCCGCCGGAGGGCTGCCGGGAGGTCACGACGCCTCGCGGCCTTGCGTCGATCGTGAAGGAACGAAAGGCTCAACCATCAGCGACGAAGGCTCCGTCGACGCAGAGGCAAGGCCGGCTTGGAAGACGTGCGAACGAGGTTCGGGGGGAGGTGGCGGCTCAGACCTTCGCGCCCTGCTCGAGACCGATCCGCACGGTGTCCATACACATTCTGCAGTACCAGTTCCGGAAGAACGTAGCGGCCTGGTTGCGGTGCTTTTCGCTCATCGCCGGAATGAGGACCGATTGAAGCTGTATCGCATTGATCACGATTTGACCTGCGATGGCGGAGAGCGGCTGGCCGCCTGCGACGAGCCCGGGGACGACGGAGTTCATGTACGTATCCCGGAGCTCCGAGCTCTCCCCGCCGAGGTCCTCGGCCATCATCGCGCGAGCCCCGTCGAAGATCTGCATGAGGTCTTCCCGCGTATACTTCACGGGGAGGTACGGGTTGTTCGACGTTGCATCGAGCATCGTGTCGGCGATGACGTCACGGTTCCGCGTCCACACTTCGAGGAGCTCAGTTGCCCACGCTTCCATAGAGCCCTGGTACCACGGCACCTGTCCGTCCACAAGGGGCTAGCGGGGCGTGGTCCGGGCGCGTTCACGTGGAACCGAGGCGGAACCATGCGCTTCCGAAGCGCGCCGAGGCACCCGCGTTGTTCAGTAACAAAACGCACAGACGTGTGCGTTGTTCAGCGGCCTTCCCACACGAGCATGCCGGGCGCTCGGATTATCGCGTCCCGTCATGTATGCGGGATTCTGGCGCGAAAAATTCCTCTTGACAGGTGCGTCGAGTCGTTGGGTGGGTTTGGACGGTCCGTACACGCGAGCGCTTCGCGAGGCCCCTCGACAAACCCCTTTTTCTGCCTTTTTACGCCCTGCAGCACGCTTGTCGGGAGGAGTGTGAGGTGGATCTTGGGGAGGCATGCTCGACGCCCGGATGGTCCCAGTGAACGGTATTCTCAGGACGTACGTTGGTGGTAGCATGGGTCGATGCTCACCGAAGGCGACCGTCTGCAGCTCGCTCAATTCGTTCAAGGGAACGTCGAGAAGTACACGGACGCGCTCGCCCGCGCCGTCGAGCTCACGCAGGCGAAGGATTATCAGCGCCAGGATCTTCACCAGATCATCGCGGGGTACGTCGCGATCATGTCCGAGGCCCTCGTCGAGGATAGCAACGAAAAGCGGACATTCTACCTGGAGACGGTCATCCCTGGTCTCGTGACGAATGGGGAGACATTGCCCAAGCTCCTTTACGGCGCGGCGAGCGTCAGCCTGATCATCTCCATGGATGTGATGCACGCATTCCCCAGCGCCTCGCCGAGGAATCTCTCCGACTGGGTCGCCGATTATTTTGCATCGTTCCTCCGAGACATGATGGCCTCCGCGATCGCCACGGTGATGCACCCCCCGTCGTATTCGTCCCGCTAGAAACATCGCTGCTGCGCGACAATCATTCCACAGGCTGCTGGACCGCGACCCTCGGCGGCAACGTGGGAGATACTTGATACCGCCCGTTGTCATAAGCCCAATCCAGATGGCCACGGAGCAGATGCCCGAGCGCGGTGACGAAGCGGCGCGTGCTCTCGTCGGGATCGTCCTGGCGTAGTCGCTCCGAAAGCTGGAACCACTGGCGCATGCGCTCGTTGTGCATGCCGATCACGAGCTCCTCCGCCTGCGCGGCGCCGATTCTTTTCTCGCGCATGAGCACGAGGACGAGGTTGTGGTAATCGCCCTCCTCGAGCTCCCGCGCATACGTGAACAAATCGTTCGCCATTCCCACGAGCAAGCAAGCCAGGCTTTCGAGCTGCGAGACCTCCGGCCGCTTCCGGGCCGCCGTCCCCGCGGGACGGGCACGATCCGCGTCGGCGAGCTCGATGAGCGGATACAGGCCAATCGTGGTCTTCCGCGCCTCCAGATAGAGATCCCCGTGCGGGACGAACCGGTTCCGTCGATTGATCGCCTCCCACGCAAAACCGGCGAACAGATCCGCGACCTTGTCGACGAAACGAGCGAACCAGGCTTCGGAGAACGTATTCGTCATCCGCAGCCGGAGATCCTCGAACGCGTGCGCCATCGGTACGTCGCTCCGCGGCGGCTCGGTCCCACGCAGGACGCCCACCTGTCGACCTAGCAATGTGGCGGTATCGATCGGATGAACCTCCGCCCGCTCGCTCAGGTCGTCCGTCAGGAAAAACACCGCAAGCCAATCCGTCGCAATTTGCAACGCTTTGGCATCGATATGGGGGAAAAATCGCGCGGCGAGCGTTCCAAGCTGAATTTTTTCGAGCCGCGCGTAGCCGGTCTCCGTCGCGAGAAGGTCGTGGCTGCGCGCCCACCGGAGGGTCGCGGCCTGCGCCTCCGCGCCGTTCGGATGGAGCGCCGAAGGTAGCGGACAATATAAGGCAGAACCCATGAGGTTCATGAGGCCCTCCAGGCGCGACCGTGTTTTGCCAACGATTCCCACTTCGAGTAGAACGGAGAAAAACCCCAAAGTCAAGGGTGTTGCAGGGTACGGAAGCACAGCACGGCGCTGCGCTGATCTCGGGGCTCGCACGAATATTCGCAATGCGAGGCTCGGCCAACCGAAAATGGCGCTGGCGGCATTGGTGCTATTTCCACCGCATCTTATCGAAAAAACGAGGCGCGTTCGGATCGCCGCCGCCCCCCGCGATCCCGATGCGCTGTGCCACACCACGAGACCTCCGTTTCCCCCGCTCCCTGCCATTGCCCTCCACCCTCGTTCGGTGTCACAACCACGCCCCCGATGGCCCGCCCCCAGCTCCTCTCCATCCCCGAGCGCCTCGACGCCAACCCCCGCTTCACCGGCCGCGGCGTCGTCATCGCCCTCGTCGACAGCGGCTTCTATCCACACCCCGACCTCATGCGTCCGAAGCGCCGTATCAAGGCGTACGCCGACGCGACCCGCGACGAGGCCGTCGCCGACGACTTCTTCACGCCGCGCGCCGCGTCCTGGCACGGCACGATGACCGCCTGCACCGCCGCAGGAAACGGCTACGTCTCGGGGGGGCGTTACCGCGGGCTCGCCTCGGAAGCCGAGGTCGTGCTCATCAAGGCTCTCAGCAGCGAAGGAAAGATCACGGGCAAGAACGTCGCCCACGCGATCCGCTTCCCGCTGCGTTATCCGCACCTCGGCATCCGCGTGCTCAACGTGTCGCTCGCCGCGCCGTCGAGTGATCCCGACCAGGCCGAGGTCGAGGCCGCCGTGGCCGAGGTCGTCGCCGCGGGGATCACGGTTTTCGCGGCCGCAGGCAACACGCCCGGTCGGCCCTCGCGCCCGCCCGCGTCCGCGCCCGAGGCGATCACCGTGGGCGGGCTCGACGACAAGGGCGAGCGCGAAGGCGACGCGTCGCTCTGGCCGTCGAGCTACGGCACGATCCGCGCGGGCCTCGACAAGCCGGACCTCGTCGCCCCCGCGATCTGGGTGCCCGCGCCGATGCTGCCCGGCACGCTCGTCGCACGTGAAGCGGTCGCGCTCTTCCAGCTCCTCTCCGTGCTCGAGGAGCTCTCCGTGGAGCAGGGCTTTTCCGAGCAGAAGCAGCGCGCGAGCCACGACGAGCGTAGCAGCGTGAACGGGCTCATCGACGCGGTGAGCGCGCGCATCAACCGGCAGAAGTACATCGGCGTCGACTACCAGCACGTCGACGGGACGTCGTTCGCCGCGCCGATCGCCGCGAGCGTGGCGGCGCAGATGCTCGAAGCGAATCCGAGCCTCACGCCCGCGCAGATCCGCGAGGGCCTGCTCGCGACGGCCGCGCCCATGCCGCAATACCCGAAGATCCAGCAGGGCGCGGGTTTCATCCGGCCGCGTCAGGCCGTGATGTGGGCGCAGCAGAAGAAGCAGGACAAGTTCGTCGCCGTGGTGGAAGAAGGCGCGCTCGAGTAGCGCTCAAGGCGCCGCGTACACGGTCTCCCACGTGCGCGGAAAGACGCCGTCCTTGCCGAAAAGCTTCGGCACGACCTCGTTCCAGCCGCCGAGCGAATCGATCCGCACCGGGTCTTCGAGCTCGGGGAAGGCGGCGGCGTGCGCGGCGCGCACCTCGGGGTCGTCGCTGCGGAAGCCGTACGTCGCGAGGATGTGCTGGGCCTCGTTGGAGCTCAAATAATCGACGAAGGCCTCGGCCTCGGGCAAGCGGGCGTGCTTCTGGGCGTTGACGTCCACCACGGCCGCCATGACCTCGACGACCATGGTCGAGGTGGGGATCACCATGTCGTAGGTGCGGCCGGCGGCGCGGCCCGCGAAGACCTCGCTCTCGTAGGTGACGGCCACGTCGCCGACGCCCTTCTCGAAGGTGATGAGGCTCTCGCGTGCGCCCTTGTCCGCGATGGCCACGTTCTTCAAGACGCGGTGGAGGTAGCCCTGCGCGGCGGTCTCGTCGTTCGCGGCGACGCCCGCATGGCCGCGGAGCGCCGAGGCCCAGAGCGCGCTGACGTTCCACATCGCGCCGCCGCTCGTCTTCGGGTTCGGCATGAGCACGTCGAGGCCAGGGCGCGCGAGATCGGAAAAACCCGTGATGCCCTTGGGGTTGCCCGGACGAACCGCGAGGGCCACGATCGAGGTGGTGAAGGAGCCGCGCCGGCCACGCTTGCGCCAGTCGTGCGTGATGAGCTTTTCCTTTTCCAGGCGCGTGACGTCCGGGGCGAGCGCGAGCACGACGACGTCGGCCGGAAAGCCGGAGGCGACGGCGCGAGACTGCGCGCCGCTCGCGAGGTACGAGGTGCGCACGCGGATGCGCTTGCCCGTGCGGGCCTCGTAGTGCGCTTGAAAGGCCGGGAGGACGCCGCGGTCGAAGGCGTCACGTGGCGCCGAGTACGAGGCGAGGACGAGCGTGACGTCCGCCTCGGGTTCGCGCTGCGCGCTCGTGCACGACGCGAGCCCGAGGAAGGACGAGAGCGCGAGGGCGAAGCGCGCCCAGTGCATGGATCAGGGGAGGATCGACGGATCGAGGATGCCGCCGGTGTTCGTGACGCCGCCGCCGGGCGTGACGCCGCCCCAGATGACCATCTTGCTCCCCGTGCTGATGGCCGTGTGATGCGCGCGGCCGATGGGCGCGGTCGGGATCGGCTTCGCGCTCCAGGTGTTCGTCGCCGGGTTGTAGAGCGAGCCCGTGTTGAGGTAGGTGCCGTCGACGTTCTGGCCACCCCACACGATGAGGCGCGGCGCGATCCACACGGCCGTGTGGTACTGCCGGAGGTCGGGCGCGCCCTCGGTCGTCATGAAGCTCCACTCGATCTTCGGCTTGTACCGCGCGCCGATCGAGGCCGGCCCGAGCAGGTCGTAGCCGCCCCAGACGATCATCTCGGTGCCCGTCCATTCGGCCGCGTGACGCGCGCGCGCCGGCGGCTGGCCATCCTTGACGGCGCTCCAGACGCCCGTGCCCGGATCGAACTCGGCGCCGTCGCCGAGGTAGGTGACCTCGACGCCGTTGAAGCCGTAGCCGCCGAACACGATCATGTCCGAGCCCGTCCACACGGCCGAGTGATCCGAGCGCGGGCTCGGCGGCGCGCCGCCCGCGGGGAGCGGATCCCAACGGTCCTCGGTCACGTCGTACGCGCCGCCGTCGCCGAGGTAGTTCGTCCCGTCGAACCCGCCCCACACGATCACCTTCGAGCCGGTCCACACCATCGTGTGACCCGAGCGCGGCGAGGGCGCGCCGGCCGTGGCCATCGACGACCACGTGTTCGAGATCGGGTTGAACACGCCGCCCGTCTTGACGGGCATGCCGTTCTCGCCGCCCCAGACGACCATGTGCGTGCCGGTCCAGACGGCGCGGGCGCGGGCGCGCGGCGGCGGGACGTTCGCGGTGCTCATCGGCGTCCACGTGCCCGTGTCGAGGTCGAGCATGCCGCCGGTGTTCGTGGTGCCGCCGGCGGTGTTGCCGCTCCAGACGATCATCGTCGCGCCGGTCCACACGGCGACGTGATGCGAGCGCGCGGCGGGCGCCTCCTGCGTCGGCGTCGGCTCCCAGGCGTCGGCGCACTTGCCCTCGGTGCATGCGCCGAAGCATGCGTGCCCGCAGGTGCCGCAGTCCTGGCTGCTCGTCTGCCGATCGACGCAACGCGCGGGATCGCCGCAGAACGACTCACCCGCGGTCGGACAGACGCACTCCCCCTGGGAGCAGATCGTGCCGGGGCGGAAGGCGCAGTCCTGGATTTCGAGGCACTCGACGCACGTCGACTTCTTCGTGTCGCAGACCGCGGTGGGCGCGGGGCAATCGGAGTTCGAGATGCAGGTCGTGGGAACGCCGCCGCCATCGCCGCCGCTCCCTCCTCCTCCGCCGGTGCCTGCGCCGCCCGAGGCTCCGGGACCCTCGGGTCCCAGGGTCAACGCATCCGGGCATCCGCCGAGCAGCATCACGAGCGCTGCCGAGACACCCACGAGCCCCCACGGCCTTTGGCGAGTCGCACCCATCTCGAACCTTCCCATTCTCACGGCCTCCGAGGCGCGCCGAGCGGCGCGACAATGGATTCGAGACGTTACCAGAACGCTCGAATTTCGTCGCGGTCGTCAGGGCGCCCGGACGATCAGGGGTTCGTCGCCCGCCCGAGCCCGTCGACGAGCCGCTCGATGTCCCGCTCGGGGACCGAGCAAATCCCGACCCGGAGCGCGCCCTGGACCGGCACCACGAAGATGCCTTCCTGGCGCAGGCGCGCGGCGGCACCCAGCGCGTCCTCGCAAAACACCGTGGTGAAGAAGCCGCCGTCGTAGCGGGGATAGCCGAGGCCCGCGGTGGTCGCGAGCGTGTTCCAGCGCTCGACGCGACGGTCGAGGAGGTCCTTGTACGCCGCGCGTTCTTGATCGACGCGGGCGCGGAGATCCGGATCGGCGAGGACCCGGGCGATGGCGTTCATGCCGGCGGCGTTGCAGTTCGACCACGTGCCGCGGCTCGCGTACGTGAGCGCATTCTGGACACGCGCGCGCTCGCCGTCGTCGGGGCAGAGCGCGACGAGCGAGCCGACGCGCAGGCCGTACTGCGTGAACGACTTCGACGCGGACCAGGCGAAGAGGACCATGGCCTTGTCCGCGAGGCGCAGCGCCGGCGCGAACGTCTCCGTCAGGTTTTGCTTCGCGTACCGCCCATAAGCGACGTCGAGCAGCACGGTGATCGGTCCACGCGTGGCGGCGCGCCCGACGACGTCGACGATGCCGTTCCAGTCTTGCGCGTCGAGCGAATAACCCGTCGGGTTGTGGCAAGGCGTGTTCAGGAAGACGAGCGCGCGGCCTTGCGCGTCGAGGACGCCGGCGAGCTTGCGCTCGAAGTCGGCGACGTCGAGGCGGCCCTTGTCGTCGAACATGCGGAACGTCGCGAGGGTGCGATCCGCCTCGTCCGCGAGGGTCTTGTACGGGCTCCAGTAAAAGCCGGTCGTGAGCAGCATCTGCTGCGGTTCGAGGAACGTGGTGATGGCGTGGCGGAGCGCGCCGGAGCCGCCGGGCGTGGCGACCGCGGTCGCGAAGGAGGCCTCGGGGCGGCCGGCGAAGAGGTCGTCGATGACGCCCTGCAAGAAGGCCGGCGGGCCGGCGATCGGGGCGTACGCGGCGCCGACCTCGGGCGGCACGGAGCGCAGCGCTTCGACCACGGCGCCGATCACCGCGAGCTTGCCGTCGTCGTCGAGCAGCACGCCGACGGTCGCGTTGATGACCGGCTCACCGGACTTCTTTCTCGCCTGCGCTTCCGCGTTCAGCGCGAAGATGGGATCGTCCGCGGGGCGCGCGGTTCGCGAGGGAATCAAGAACTCCATGGAAGCGGCCGCTACCACGACTCAGGGAGCGCTGCCAAGACGCGACACACGCCGCGATGCGTCCAAGGTCGTCCCGCTCGCCGGCTCGATGCGCACGGGACCCGGCTTCCGCGCTGCGCTAGGATAACGCCATGCGAACGTCTGCCGCTCTCCGGACCACGCTCGTCGCGACCGCGCTCGTCGCCACCGCAAGCGCCGCGAGCGCCCGAGGACCTGAGCGCCCGCTCGTGGATCCCTCCCAAGCGAACGGCATTCCAGAGGTCTACGCAGACGCGCTCGGCCCGCTCTACGAGCCCGTCGCCATCGCGACGGAAGGGTTTTTGTCGACGCCGTCGGATCTCGGCGAGACGAGCTGGGACGTGCCGGGGCAGATCGTGGTGGACGCTCGGGACGACCTCGACGTGTCTTCGCTGCTCTCGCTCGCCACGGACTTCGGTCTCACGTTCACGCCGACGCAGCTCGCGCCGTCGACGAAGATCCAGATCGCGACGGTGTCCGCGGGCGACATGGCGCGTGTGCTCGACCGGCTCTCGCGCGATCCGCGTGTCGAGTTCGCCGAGCCGCTCGCGCGTGTGCGCGCGTCGTTCGTCCCGAACGACCCGCTCGCCGGCGAGCAGTGGCACATGCAGCGCATCGGCGCGCAGCGAGCGTGGGACTTTTCGGTCGGGCGCGGCGTGACGGTCGCCGTCGTCGACACGGGCATCGCTTGCGAGGACCACGGCCCGTACATGAAGGGCACCGACCTCGCCGCGACCGAGTGCGTGGAGGGCTGGAACTTCGTCACAGGCAACGAGCACGCGAACGACGATCAGGGCCACGGCACGCACGTGGCGGGCACGATCGCGCAGTCGACGAACAATGGGATCGGCGCGTCGGGCGTGGCGTTCGGCGCGCGGCTCATGCCGGTGAAGGTGCTGAACGAGAACGGCTGGGGCACGACGGCGGACGTGGCCGACGGCATCCGCTGGGCCGCCGATCACGGCGCGCACGTGATCAACCTGAGCCTCGGCGGCCCGCGCAACTCGAAGGTCTTGCAGAAGGCGATCGAACACGCGCACCGCATGGGCGCGGTCGTCGTCGCGGCCGCGGGCAACACCGGCGGCAGCGTGCAGTACCCCGGCGCCTCCGACGGCGTCATCGGCGTGAGCGCGACCGATCCGAACGACAAACTCGCGTCGTTCTCGTCGCGCGGCGAGGGCGTGGATCTCGCCGCGCCCGGCGTGAAGGTCGTGCAGCAGACGGTGTGCAACAAGGGCCGCAACAAGTGCGAGCAGTTCCCCGGCTGGAACGGCACGTCGATGGCCTCGCCCCACGTCGCCGGCGCGGCCGCGCTCGTGATGGGCCTCGGCGTGACCGATCCGGCTGCGGTCGAGGACGCGTTGCGGAAGAGCGCGCGTGTGGTCGATAGCTCCGATGGTGGAAAGCGCCTCTACGGCGCGGGTGTGCTCGACGCGGCCGAGGCGGCCGTGTCCGTGACGAAGCAGCACGCGCTCACGCGCCTCGTCGCGCTCGTGCTCATGACGGCCTTCGTCGCGCGGGCAGCGCGCAAGAAGAACAAGGACGCGAAGAGCCCGCTGCGCCTTGACTTCCTCCTGCCCGCGCTCGCCGCGGGCCCGGGCCTGTTCTTCTTCGCGCCGTGGCTCCTGCCGCGCGCGGACTTCTGGGTCGACGTCGCCGCGCGCCCGATCGCGGATCTCGATCTGCTCGTGGGCGTCTCGCTGCATCGCTTCCTGCCGCTCGCGAACGCGTTCGTCCCCTTCGCGCTCACCGCGGTGGGCTTCGGCATCAAGCGCCTGCGCCCGGCGATCGCCGGCCTTTCCGTGGGCACGGGGGCGTACCTGCTCTCGCTCGTCGCGCTCGGCGACGCGGGCGGGCCCTTCGGCCGCGTCGCGCTCGTCGCCTGGTGCGTCCTGAACGCGGCGATCTGCGCCTGGATCGCGCGTACGAACCTCGCCGAGACCCGCTAGCATCCCCGCCGGCCGAGCTCCCTCGGCTCGGTTATAGTCCGCGCATGCGTTCGCGATCCCTCCTCGTCCTGCTCGTCTTCTCGCTCTTCGGCTGCGGCGGCTCTTCCAGCGAGACGCCGTGGCCCGCGGAGCCCGAGGGGCCTGCGCTCGGTCCTGCCGGCGAGACATCGCGCGGCGAGCTCGACGACATCCGCAGCGCCGCGCCCGACGCAGGCAGCGGGGGGCCGGGCGTCGAGCCGTGACCGCGCCCCGGCGCGCCTGGTCGTTTGCGCTCGCGACCTTCGTCGCGATGCTGGCCGTGCCGCTCCTCGTGTGGCTCGTGCTGCCGAGCCCCGGCGCGCCACCTGCGAGACAGCCGCGCCCGCGCGCCACGGCAGCGGCCCTCGCAACGCCCGTGGAGACGGCGCCTGCGAGCACGACGCCTACACCACGTGCGACGTCGAAGCCGGCGATCGCCAAGGAAGATGAGCCGCCGGCCGACGACGACGTGACCGGGACCGTGCTCGATTCGGACGGGCAACCGGTCGGGCGCGCGGCCGTCGGCTGCGACGATCGAAGCGCGCAGCTCACGACGACGACCGACATGGAGGGTCGTTTCCGGCTTCCAGCGGAGGCCTCGGGCTGCATGGTCGTCGCGCATCACTCGCAGCATCCGTCGTCCGAGCGTGTCCGTGTCGAGGCGGGCAAGGACAACGTCGTGAAGCTCGGCGCGGGCGGCGCGATCGAGGGTGTGGTCGTCGACGAGCAAGGCGCAGCGGTGACCTCGTATCGCCTCACGATCGAGCTCTTCTTGCCGAACACGGAGGGCGTCGACATCGGCGCGCGTGGCCGGCCGAAGACGGTGGAGGATCCGGCAGGCGCGTTCCGTTTGGAAAAACTCCCGCCCGGGAAGTACGTGCTCGGCGCGAGCGCGGAGGCGCATCCGCCGGGCAAGAGCGAGACCGTGGAGGTCGAGGTCGGACGAACCGCGCGCAACGTGCGGATCGCGCTCCCGCGCGCGGCGACGCTCTCGGGCACGGTGCGCGACGAGGAGACACGCAAGCCGATCGTGGGGGCGACGGTGCGCCTCGACGGCATGGCGGGCGGCGGAGGTTTCGACATCGCGGCGCCCGTCACGACGGACGCGGAGGGTGCGTTCTCGCTCGTGGGCGTGCCGCCGGGGCCGTTCTCGGTGCGCGTGGAGCGCGACGGCTACAAGAGCCGCATCGTACCGGGTTTGACCACGCGCGGCGCGTCGGTCATCCGCGAGGACATCACGCTCCGCGCGCGCGGCGACGGCGGCAGCGAGAGCGAGCTCGAGGGCATCGGCGCGATCCTCGCGCCCACGCCTGGCGGCATCGTGATCACGTCGCTCGTGGAGAACGGACCGGGGGCGAAAGCAGGGCTCCGTCGTGGCGATCGTCTCGTCCGCATCGACGGCGTATCGGCCCAGGAGATGACGCTCCCCGACGCGATCCAGAGGCTCCGCGGGCCCTCCGGATCACGCGTCGTGGTGTCGGTCGCGCGCGAGGGCGAGGGCAACGCCGAGGTCACGGTGACGCGCGAGCGCATCGAGCGGTAGCGCTCGGCTGCCCGACCAATCCGCCTCGCGGCCGTGCTACATGCTCGCCCCATGGTCACCCGCAAGGCCGAGTTGCCGCCGCCGGGCGCTTCCGATGTCCTCTACATCATCGACCTGTCGGGGTACGTCTTCCGCGCCTATCACGCGATTCAGACGCCCCTGACGAGCCCCACGGGCGAGCCCACGCATGCCACGTACGGCACCGTGAGCATGCTGTCGAAGCTCGTCGACGAGCGCAAACCGGCGTTCCTCGCGGTCGCGATGGACTCGCCCGGTCGCACGTTCCGCGACGATCTCGACGAGCGGTACAAGGCGCACCGCCCTCCGCCGCCGCCGGACCTTCACGTGCAGATGGCGCGTTGCAAGGAGATCGTCGAGGCGTACCGCATCCCGATCTACATCGCCGAGGGCCTCGAGGCCGACGACCTGCTCGCGGTCGCGGTCGCGCGCGCGAAGGAGCAGGGGCTCCGGGTCGTGATCGTGAGCAGCGACAAGGACCTGATGCAGCTCGTCGACGCGGATCGCGTGATGCTCTGGGACGGGCGCGACAAGGTCTACGGCCCTTCCGAGGTCGAGGAGAAGTTCGGCGTGCCGCCCACGCAGCTCCGCGATCTGCTCGCGCTCGTGGGCGACACGAGCGACAACGTGCCCGGCGTGCCGGGCGTCGGCGTGAAGACGGCCGCGGACCTCTTGAAGGAGTTCGGCACGCTCGACGCGATTTACGCGGGCCTCGATCGCGTCAAGCGCCAGAAGATCCGCGACAACCTGCGCGAGCACGAGGCGGACGCACGCCTTTCACAGAAGCTCGTCAGCTTGCACATGGAAGCGAAGGTCGACTTCGACTTCGAGGCGCTCCGGTACGGCGGCGCGGACGTCGCGCGGCTGCGGGCCCTCTTCACGGAGCTCGGCTTCACGCGCTTCATCAAGGCTGTGCCCGCCGCAGCGCCCGTGGGCGGCAGCAGGCGCGCGATCGCGACACGCGATGAGCTCACCGCGTTCGCTGCGGAGGTGCAGAAGGCCGGCAAGCTCGCGATCGAGATCCACGCGACCTCACGCGAGGCCATGCGCGCGCACGTCTGCGGGCTCGCGCTCGCGTACGAGCGTGGCCAGAGTGTCTACGTGCCGATTGGCCATCGCTACCTCGGCGTCCCCGCGCAGGTCGGCATGGCCGACGTCGCCTCGGTCCTCGGTCCGATCCTGAAGGACCCCGCGATCACGAAGCTCGGCCACGATCTGAAGTTCGTCGACGTTCTTCTGCGCCGCCATGGCCTCTCGCTCCGCGGCATCACGTTCGACACGATGCTCGCGAGTTACCTGCTCGACTCCGAGGCATCGCACGAGCTCGCCGACGTCGCCGAGCGTGACGCGGGCGTGAAGATGCAGCCGTTCGAGGAGCTCGCGCCGAAGAAGCGCGGGCAAGCGCAGCGCGCGCTCGACGACGTCGAGATCGAGCAAGCGACGGGCTACGCCGCGGCCTTCCCCGAGGTGGTTCTCACGCTCGTCGATCAGCAGACGCCGCGCCTCGAAGCCGCGCACCTCACGGACCTCTTCACGAAGATCGAGCTGCCCCTCGCGTCGGTGCTCGCGCAGATGGAGTACACGGGCGTGCTCGTCGATCCGAAGGCGCTCGCGTCGCTCGGCGAGGAGATGGCGAAGGAGCTCGCGGTCCTCGAAAAACGCGCGCACGATGCGGCCGGCAAGGAGTGGAACCTCGCGTCGCCGCGGCAGCTCGAGACGATCCTCTTCGACGAGCTGAAGCTCCGCAGCCTGCGCAAGACGAAGACGGGCCGCTCGACGGACGCGGACGTGCTCGAGCAGCTCTCCGACGATCACCCGCTGCCGGGCATCGTGCTCGAACACCGCGCGATCGCGAAGCTCAAGGGCACGTACGTCGACGCGCTGCCGAAGCTCGTGCACCCCGAGACCGGGCGCATCCACACGCGCTGGAGCCAGGCCGTCGCGGCCACGGGCCGTCTCTCGTCACAGGATCCGAACCTGCAGAACATCCCGATCCGGACCGAGCTCGGCCGCCTGATCCGGCGCGCGTTCGTGGCGCCGCCGGGGTTCGTCGTGCTCTCCGCCGACTACTCGCAGATCGAGCTCCGCGTGCTCGCGCATCTGTCGAAGGATCCGGTGCTCGTCGACGCTTTCCGCACGGGGCAGGACGTGCACACGCGCACGGCGATGGAGATCTTCGGCGTCGAGACGTCGGAGGTGACGGCCGAGATGCGTCGGCGCAGCAAGACCATCAATTTCGGCGTGATTTACGGCATGGGCGAGGCCGCGCTCGCGAGGCGACTCGACATCCCACGCGTCGAGGCCGCGCGCTTCATCGACGCGTACTTCCAGCGTTACCGCGGCGTGCACGAGTTCATGGAGCGCACGATGACGGAGGCGCGGCACACGCAGGTCGTGCAGACGATGCTGGGCCGCCGGCGCATGGTGCCGGACGTGCACAGCTCGGATCGCGGCCGCCGCGCGTACGCCGAGCGGATCGCGCAGAACACGCCGATTCAGGGGTCGAGCGCGGATCTGCTCAAGCTCGCGATGGTTCGTCTCGGCGAACCCGTGGTGCCGGGCGCGCGCATGGTGCTGACGGTGCACGACGAGCTCACGTTCGAGGTGCCCGAGGATCGCGTGGAGGAAGCGAAGGCGAAGGTGCGCGAGGTGATGGAGACGGTGTTCCCGCTCGATGTGCCGCTGGTCGTCGACGTGGGTGCCGGGCCGACCTGGGCCGACGCGCACTAGGCGACGCGGCTAGAAGAAACCCCTCTGCCGCAAACCCCCAGCCCCTCTCCCTCACGGGAGAGGGGAGGGGAGCCAGTTTTTCCGAGACAAAATGCAACAAACCGCCGCACGCCTCGAATGTTCGAGGTGTGTAGCGGTCCGATGCGTGCTCGGCCGAGGCCGAGGATCAGCTGCGGGTCTAGGCGACCTTGCCGGCCTTGTGCAGCGCGCGGGCGAGGCGGCCCTGCAGGCGCGAGGCGCGCTTGCGGGGGATCGTGCCCTTGTGCGCCGCGGTGTCGAGCGCGCCGATGGCCTCACGAACGTTCTTCGTCGCGTCCGCGGGGGTGGCCGTGATGCTCGCACGCGCCTTCTTCAGCTCGGTGCGGAGGGCGGACTTGGCGGCACGATTACGGGCCGTCCTCTTGATGCGCTGGCGGTTGCGCTTGTCGGCAGATGCGTGATTGGCCATGGAGCAAACCTACTTCTTCGCTGCCGCGCTCGCCGCCGTGCGGGGGGCATCGGGCGCGTTCGGGTCGTAACCCTCGAGGTGGATCGGAAACTTCGGCGTGCCGTGGGCGCGGAGATCGCGCTTGCGGGCCGTGCCTGCGCGCCGCGACTTCCGCTTGCGGATGCGGCTGCTTTGCTGCGTTGCGGAGACCATGGGGGGGCGGAGTCTATTCGGAGGGTCCCGCCTGTCAAGGCAAGACACACGTTTTCCGCACGATCCGTAGCGCCGGCCGAACCAAGAAGCCCGAGCCCGGCCGGCGCGGTACGGCCGTTCAGGGCCGGATCGTCGCGCCAACCGTGAACGAGGGCTTCGAGAACGGGCCGACGTTCGCGCCCTTCAGCGCAGCCTTGACGCACCCGCTCTGCCCGTTGCTGGCGGCCCAGCCCGTCACGCTGACGTTCGTCACGGTGCCGCTCGACGAGAACGTGATCTGCGCGCGCGACACGTCGTCTGCGCCCGCGACGCACGCCTTCGCGCCCGGCATCACCGCGCCGATCGCGCTTGCAACCGAGCCCTGCGACGGCTGCTCCGGGATCGTCTGGTTGCCGCCCTTGTTGCCGCCCGCCGCGGGGACCATCTCACCCGTGCCGTCGTTCTTCTCGGCCGAACCACCCACGGCCTGCGCCATCGCGCCCGCGAGATCGCCGGGCTTCGCGCCGATCGTCGGGGCCGGACCGGCCGGAGCGGCGGGCGCCTGCTGCGCTTCCGCGCCGCCCGCGGGAGGCGTGGCCGCAGCGACCTTCGAATCGGCCGCAGCACCGCCGCCCGTCGGCTGTGCGGGCTTCTGCGCGTCCGCGGTCTCCGTCGGCAGCGAGTCCAAGGACAAACCCGTCGACGCCGGCGGCGGTGCCTCGGCGATCTTCTGCTCGACCGGCTTCGGCGCCTCGGCCGCGACCTGGGGTTTTTCCTGCCCGACGTTCGCCGTCGTCGTGTTTTGCTTCGGCGACTGACCACGCATCACGATCGCGACGCCCGCGGCGATGCCGACGACCGCGACGAGGATGCCCCACGTCGCGCCGCCGCCCTTCTTTTCAGCCTTCTTCTCGCGCGCCTCGGCGAGGTTCTTCACGTTGCCCGCGCTCGCCGCGGCGACCTTCTCGTCGCCCTCGAACGCAAGGTCGTGCGTCGCGGGCTTCGCCTTCTCGGCGGCCGCGATCTGCTCGGCCGTCGCCGTCTTGTTGATGACGTTGAGGTCGACGACGCCCGAGTCTTCCTTGCCCGTTTCCGAGAGCCTCGGCGGAGGCGCGGAGGGCAGCGGCGTGCGCGAGACGGGCGGAGGCGGCGCTTCCGACGGCGGCTTGCTGATCGATGCCGGCGGGATCGAGCCCGGGATGCTCGGGCGGGACGCACCCGCTTGGCTGGCCCGCGCGGCGAGCTCCTTCAGCGACGGACGCTTGGAGGTCGCGGCGCTCATGGGCATGCTCTCCGGGGGTTTGGCTGACGACCCGGAGTTCGAATCCTGCTGAGACATCGTTCTTTCTCCTGAAAGGAGAGGCCGCGCGGGGCCCTCCGAAGCTACCAAGCGTTCTGCCTCTCCCGCCTCGGGCGAGAGCGATGGCGGCGCGAGCAGCGCCGTAAGTTGCGCGTCGTCCACGCGCGGAGCGGCCTGTGCAGCCGCGACGATCGAAGCCGCTCGTTCCTCCCAAGCCGCATCATCCAGGTGCGGTGCAGGCCAGGAGCCAAGGAGCGTGTCGACCTTGGAACCGAGATCGGTCTTGTCGGTCTTGTCTTGGGGGCTCATGCCGCGTCCCCTCCAAACCCTTGCTTTTCGAGGTGCTCGCGCAGCTTGCGCCGCGCTTCGTGCACGCGCCAGGCGACCGTGCCCTCGGGACAATCGAGCACCCGCGCTGCCTCTTCATGGCCCATGCCGTCGATGCACACGAGGACCAGCGTGGTCCGCAGTGTGTCCGATAGCTTGTCGATGCCCTCGCACAGCGCCTTCGTGAGCTGACGCTCCTGCGCGATCCGCGCCGGATCCGAGCCGTGCGACGAGCGATGCTCCGCGAGGAGCGGCTCGATGCGCGGGTCGTCCGCGGGCACCGCGTCGCGCTTCGGCTTGCGAGCGCGGATGGTGTTGAGCGAGAGGTTGACGGCGATGCGGTAGAGCCAGGTGAATGGCTCGCTGCGGCCGTCGAAGCGGTCGAGCGCCTGGTAGGCTCGGACGAAGGTCTCCTGCGTCACGTCCTCTGCCTCCGCGCCCGTACGCACGAGGTGGAACGCGAGGCGGAAGATGCGCCGCTGGTAACGCTGCACGAGCGTCCCGAACGCTTGCGCGTTCCCGGCGCGTGCCTGCTCCACGAGCTCACGATCCGTCGGTTTGCCCATCTTGGAAGGCTCGCTGGTGCGTGAAACGAAGGGAGGGCGCCCTGGGCGGGTCCCGCCACGGTCGGACCACGGACGACATCCGTGAGTCCGACGAGGAGCGCGAAGGTGCGATGTGCCCGAGGCCCGTGGCCGGGAGCGAGGGATCGCCGGGAGGCAAGGCCCACGGGCCGTGCCCCCGACGGTCTCCCCGATGAGCGCCCCGAGCCACGTTCAGGCGCGCGAACATAACCGAACATGGCCGGTTGGACAAAGCAACGCGCCGTTGCTTGGGACGAGGTTTTCAACCGGGCGCCTGGAAGTTGCTACCCCAGGCCGGCGCGCGTCACGAACGGGGGGCCCTCTCCCGGCTCCAGGCCTCCGTAAGCCGGGCCGTGATCCAGGCCGCGGGCTGCTATGGTCGGAGCATGCGCATGTCCGCTCCCCGATGGCTCCGGACCGCCGGGCTCGTGCTTGCCGCTTTCGCCGGTGGCGCGGTGACGAGCCAGGCCGTACACGCGAGGAACCAGTCGAGTAGCCCGTACGACCCCTTCGACCAGCTCTCCTGGGTGCTCGTGCTCGTCGAGAACCACTACGTCGACCCAGCGCAGCGCAATAAAATCGTCGAGGGGGCGATCAAGGGGATGGTCGCCGAGCTCGATCCGCACTCGGCGTACATGACCCCGCAGGAGTACACGCTCTTCCAGAGCGACACCGAGGGGAAATTCGGCGGCATCGGCGTCGAGGTCGACTTCCGCGACGAGCGGGTGATCGTGCTCGCGCCGATGGAAGGTTCGCCCGCGGCGCGGGGCGGCGTGAAGGCAGGCGACGAGATCGTGGCGATCGAGGGCAAACTCGTGCGCGGCGAGCGGCTCGAGAAGATCATCGGGCTGATGCGCGGTCCGGCAGGATCACGCGTGCGGATCACGCTGCGTCGGCAAGGTGTGTCCGAGGCGATCCAGCTCGACCTCGCGCGCGAGGAGATCCACGTGGCAAGCGTGGTGGGCAAGCGGCTCGACAGCGACATCGCGTACGTGAAGCTGCGGCAATTCCAGGCCGGGACGCACGAAGAGCTGCTGCGCGTGACGGCGAAGCTGCGCGCCGAGAGCTCGCGGCCGCTGCGCGGCGTGCTGCTCGACATGCGGAACAACCCCGGTGGTCTCGTCGACGAGGCCGAGGCCGTGGCCGACGAGATGCTCGATACGGGCGTCATCTACACGACGCGGCATCGAGGCAAGGTGATCGACGAGGCAAAGGCGAGCGGCGGCGGCGCGCTCGCGAACCTGCCGATCGTGACGCTCGTGAACGAGTACTCCGCGAGCTCGTCGGAGCTCGTTGCGGGTGCGCTGCAGGATAACCGCCGCGCGTCGGTGATCGGGTCGTCGACGTTCGGTAAGGGGAGCGTGCAGACGATCTTCGATCTGCCAGGCGGCGCGGGGATGCGGCTGACGACGATGCGGTACTACACGCCGAGCGGTCGATCGATCCAGGCGCAAGGGATCCAGCCCGACGTGCGCGTCGAGGCGAGTCGGCCGTTGCAACCAGGCGAGGTGGTGCGCGAGAGTGATCTCGACGGTCATCTGCCCGCGGAAGCAGGAGGCGGGACCGCCAACACGAACGTGGCGCGAGGGCCGATCGTACGAGCAACCGCAGACGATACGGGGCCCGCGCGTGACGTGCCGACGGACCCGACGAAGGGATCCGATTTCGTGCTGGCGACGGGTTACAAGATGCTGATCGAGCGGCTCGGCGCAGCGCCGCGTTAGGCCGGCTGAGCGGCGGCGCGGCCCGCGCGCAGGCCCGAGGCGACAGCTTCGAGCAGGGTGCGCGGGCGAGCCGCGAGGACGTCGCCCGCGACGAAGATGCCGGGCGCCGCGCGGCCGCCGGGCGCATGCACGCCGACGGCTTCGAGCGCGGAAGGCGCGGCGTCCTTGGGCCACGCGATCTGATCGAGCTCGGGGCCGTGCATGGAGGCGACGACGTCGAGCGGGCCTCGGCCGAGCGCAAGCGCGACGGGCGCGTCGATGGAGAGCGCGAAGGGGATGGCGCCACGCGCTGGGAGATCTTCGCCGGCGTCGTGCTCGGGCGGATCGTAGACGATGCCGCCGCCCGCGACGCCGCCCATCGCGATGACGGCGGCGTCCGCGGCGGTCTTCGCGGTGTCGCGCGCGCGGGTGAGGAGGATCCGATCGCCATCGCGGACGAGCGATACGGCGCGATCGGCGATGCGCTGCACGCGGAGCGCGTCGAGGAATTTCTTCTGCGCCGCTTCGAAGCGCAGGCCCGCGGCGGAGCCCACGCCGACGAGCACTTCGCCGACGGGAAGACCGATTCGTTCGGAGAGCTCCTCCGCGCGGGCCGCGCGCGCGCCGAGCCAGGAGCCGAGCAGCACGGCGGAGGCGGGTTCGTCCGGATGAACGCGCGCGTCGGATGTGAGCGCTTCGCGCATGCGCTCGCCGAGCCAGGCGATCCGCGCCGGATCGTCGTGCCGCGCCGCGAGGTCGCCGTCGGAGATACGCGCCTCGTCGGCGAAGCGCAGGATCGGCGTGTCGATGGCCTCGAAGCGCAGGCCCGTGCGGCGCGCGAGCGGGTCGTCGGAGAGCGTCGCGGCGATGGCATCGGCATCCCAGCCGGCGCGTGGAGCGCGGGGCAAGAGCACGCGTTTGCCGTGGAGCGCGCCGAGATCGAGCAGGCCCTTGTCGCGGCCACGCGCCGGGCGCAGGCGGCCCGCGATCGTCGCGACGAACGGCGGCGGCGCCCGATCCGGGAGGTCCCAGATCCCGAGCGCGTTCGAGAACGCGGCGACGTCCGCAGGCAAGCTGTGGAGCTCGATCGGGCTGCCGAGCACGCGCGCCGCGTGCATGCGTTCTTCCCAGGGGACGTCGTCGACGGCGCCTCCGCCGAGCGAGCTCGCGCCCGCGCCGGCGGAGACGAGGATGACGTCGGCGCCACTGTTTCGCGCGGCAAACGCAGCCGAGAGGCCAGCGACGCCCGCGCCGAGAATGAGGACGCGGCGGCTCACGCGGCCTCGCCTTCTTCGAGGTCGCGCACGTCGACGCCGAGCTCGGCGCGGACCGCCGCGATCGCCAGCGCTTCCTGTTGCGCCTGCTCGGGTCCGAGCGCGACGGCGCGCGTCTGCGCCTGGCGCGCGAGGAAACGCGCGGCTTGCTCGAGGCCCTCGCGCGGCGAGAGGTCGAGCTCCTGCGCCACGATCTGCCCACACCGCGCCGCGCATCGCATGCCGCCGCACGCGCCGAGGCCGAGGCGTGTCCGGCGCGAGACGTCGGAGACCGAGCGGGCCCACTCGGTCCGCACGACGTGTCGGACCTCGGCCTCGATCACCGGCTCGCACGCGCAGACCGTCACCGCCTCGCGAGGCCGTTCTTGCACGCGCTCGGCGATGTGGAGCGAGCGCGAGCCGTGACGGAACACGAGCCGTCGCGCCGCGACCGGATCGATCTCCATGCGCGCGGCGAGCGCGATCGCGTCGACGGGTTTGTCGCCGCCCGGCAGCGGGCGCTCGTGCGTGGCGCAGCGCGCGCCGATGTCGAAGCGCGCGGCGAGGATGTCGGTCATCTCCTCGGCGAAGATGCGATAGCTCGCGAGCTTGCCGCCGACCATCGAGTAGACGCCGGGCGCGTCGTGCGCGGCGTGGTCGATGATCTGGTGCTCGCGCGAGAGCTGATCCTCGTGCGGGCCGTAGGCGTAGAGCGTGGGGCGCACGCCGGCGTAGGTGCCGATCGCGCGCGCCGTGTGGATCTGCGGAAAGACACGCGCGACGCCTTGCACGAGGTAACGCACCTCCTCGCTCGTCGCGCGGACCTGGTCGAGGTCGCCGTAAAAGTCGTCGTCGGTCGTGCCGACGATCGTCATGTTCTGCCAGGGCGCGACGAAGATCTGCCGGTCGTCGATGGTCTGCGCGGCGACGGCGTAGTTCAGAAGGCGCCGGTCGTAGACGATGTGGATGCCCTTGCCGGGGCGGACGCGCGCGCGCGTCGGCGGGATGCGGCCGAGCGAGGCGGTGATCGGGGCCCACGCGCCCGTCGCATTGATGACCGTGCCCGTGCGCAGCTTGCCCGTCTTGCCCGTGCGGCGGTCGCGGTAGTGCACGGCGACGACCTCGCCCGTGTCCTCGCGCCGCTCGATGCGCTCGACGGTGCAGCCGACGAGGATGCGCGCGCCGCGCTCGCCCGCGTCGACGGCGTTCGCCGCGCAAAGCCTGGCGCCGTCGATGCCCCACTCATCGAAGCTGATGCCGCCGACGATGTTGCCGCGCAGCCCCGGCTCGAGCGTTTGCATCTCCTCTGCCGTGAGCATCGCGTGCTTTTTGCCGCGCTTGAGGGGCTGGTAGCGGTCGTACGCCTCAAAGAAGGCGTCGATGAGGGCGAACATGATCTTCGCGCGGCCCTTGTTCTCGACGGGCATCAAGAACGGGACGCGGTGGAGCATGTGCGGCGCGATGCGCTGGATGTAGCCCGAGTCGCGGCACGAGGTCGCCGTGACGTTCGGGTCGTTCAGCATGTACCGCGGGCCGCCGTGAATGAGGCCGCTGTTGTTGCCGCTCGCGCCGAAGGCGAGGTCGTTGCGCTCGAGCAGCGCGACCCGAAGGCCGCGCATCGAGGCGTCGCGGGCCACGCCCGTCCCGTTCACGCCGCCGCCGATGACGACGATGTCGACGTCGTGGTCGGATCGTCGAGGTTCTACCTTTCGGGAGCTGTTGACGGGACGCGGCATGGTGCGCGTCATAGCACGCCGCGGCGAGGGTCGCAGAGGCGCGCGACGGGCTCGCTCGGCGCGGGGACTAGCCCTTGATCCGGATCGCCCAGGTGAGCTTGGCGAGGCTCTTCAGCACGTTCGGCACGCGCTTGACGAGGTTGATCGAGGGTGGACGCTTTTCCTTCACGCGGACGGGGATCTCCTGGATCGACAGGCCCGCGCGGTAGGCGCGGATGACGAACTCGCTCGCGAAGACATCCTTCTCGACCACACACGCGCGGGCGATCGGCAGGAGCGTTCGCCGCGTGAACGCCTTGAGGCCGTGTGTGTCCGTGCCCTGGAAGCCGAGCGTCACGCGGAGCAGGCCGTTGTAGAAGATGCTGGCCGCGTGCCGAGCGAGCGGGCGTTCGTCCGCCGATCCGTCGAGCAGCTTTGAGCCGATCACCATGTCCACCCCGCGGCCCGCTTCGAGCAGCTCGACCGCGCGCTTGTGGAAATCGGCGTCGCAGAGGTCGATCTCGTCGCAGATGATGATCTCGCCGCGTGCCTCTTCGACGATGCCGCGCCGGAGGGCACCGCCGTAGTTCGGCTCGCCGAACGAGAAGAAGCGGACCTCAGGGTATTTCGCGGCGAGCTCGGCGGCGATCTCGACCGTGCGGTCGCGCGAGCCATTCTCGGCGAGGACGATCTCGTAGGACCAATCGAAGGGGCGCAGCCGCTCGCGCAGGTCGACGACCGCGGCGTGCAGAATGGCCTCCTCGTTGTAGACCGGGATGACGATCGATATCCGGGGATCCATCGGGCTCACGGCTCCTTCGCCGCGCTTTCGCCGAGCGAGGAGACCGCCTTCGCCGCGGCCTCACGGCCGAAACGCAGGGCGTCCTCCATCGACGAGTAATTCCATCCGCCGTACCGGCCCGCGGTCACGATGCCGTTCCTTTCGAGGAACGGCAAGACGACCTCGAGCGATTCGAAATACGCATGGTCGAAGATCACGTACGCATGGTCGATGCGGCGCACCCGGGCGAAGCGGATCTGCTTCGGCGAATCGATGAGCCGCATCTCCGTGAGGCCCTCGGCGACGCGGGGCAAGAGCGAGGGGAGGTCGGGTTCGCTGCGGTCCGCGAGCTCGACGTAGAGGTTCGCTTTGCCGGGCGGGGCCATTGCATCGGAGAAGTTCGAATAACAGCCGACCCGGTAAAACGGATACTTTTCCTCGGGCACGTACACCCAGTGGAGCGGCTCGCCGCAAGGGCCGTCGAGCGCGATGTCGAGGTAATAAAGGTGCGTGCAGCGCAGGCGCCGCGCCGCTTCCACGACGTTCCGAGGCGCGCCGGCGAGGCGCTCGACGAGCACCGGCAAGGGCGCCGTGGAGACGAGCACGTCGTACGGGACGGTCTCGTCCTCGAAATGGAGCTCGCGCGCCTCGAAATCGATCGACGCGGGCGCACGGCCGAGCTCGATCCGCGCGGGCAGGTTTTTCGCCATGCCCTCCGCGAGCTTGCCGATGCCGAGCCGTGGATAGACGAACCGCGCATTGTATCCGAGCTCCCGGTCGTTCAGGCCCACCGCGCCCGCGAGCACGTCCTCGAGCTTGGGCAAAGGCACGAACCGCGAGCACCACGCGGCCGTGATCTCCCGCGGCGAGACGCCCCAGAGCCGCGTGTTGTAGGGGATCATGAAATGCTTGCTGATTCCCTCACCGAAATGCTGGAGGCAGAATTCCTCGAAGTTTTTCGGTGCAGGTTTGTCAGGGTTATGGTACGCCCGGACGAACCCGTGCAAGCACTCGTAGGCGACCTCGGGCGGGAGGCCATAGGTGTTCGCCTGGAAGGGATAACGGGTGTAGGTGCCGTGCGACCAGATGCGCGAACGGCGCTCGACCTCGACCCAGTCGTCGCCGATCCAGCCGAGCGCGAGCGCGCGTAGATCCGGGTCGCGCAGGTGCAGGAGGTGGCCCGTCCGATCGAAGCGGTAGCCCTCGTCCTCCAGGGTGATCGCATGCCCGCCCGGTCGGCTGAGCCGCTCGAAGATGCGATGCGAGGCGCCCGCGCGGCCGAGGTGGAACGACGCCGACATGCCAGTCAGGCCAGCGCCCAGGATCGCGACAGGGGTGCGGGGAGAACGAATCATCCGGTCGAGTCGGAAATCCCCGCGAGCCATGCGCAGGGAGCGCCGGACTCTAGCAGGCCTTCGCCAGGCCGGGAGAGACGTTCCGCACGATCCGACTAGCGCCGCCGCAAGACGCGACCGCGCGGCCGGTCGAGGCGCGTGACGCCACGATCCACGACGACATGGCCGCCGAGGACGACCTTGTCGATGCCGACGGGCGGCGCGTTCGGGCCGCCTTCGCCGACGACGCGCGGATCGAAGAGCACGAGGTCGGCCGCGTAGCCAGGCGCGAGGCGGCCGATGCCAGGCAAGCCGATACGCTCGGCAGGGAAGGAGGTCATGCGGCGGACGGCCTCTTCGAGCGAAAAGAGGCCGAGATCGCGGCTGTAGCGGCCAAGCACGCGCGGGAAGGTGCCGAAGGAGGCAGGGTTGTGGAAGCGGCCGCGGCGCGTGAGGATCGCGTCGGTCTCGAAGGCGCAGAGGCGGTGCGAGAGGACGGCGCGGAGCGGCTCTTCATGCGTGTCGTCGCCGGAGTAGGTGCCGATGAGGACGCGCGCCGAGCCCGAGCTTTCCCGCGAGACGTGGACGTACGCGTCGAAGGGCGAGATGCCGAGGCGGCGCGCGATCGCGGCGATGTCGAGGCCTTCGAGCGGTTCGAGCGAAGGTTTGCCGCCGCCCCAGGTGACCGTGATGTCGGACCAGTCGAGGCCAAGCGCGAGGCGAAACATCGCGAACTCGCGGCGGAGGCGCGCGAGGACCTTGGGGTCGCGGATGCGCTCCTCGAAATGGTCGAGCACCCACGCGGGCAAGATCGCGTTGATGGTCGTGTTGCCCACGGTGTAGGGGAAGGCGTCGAAGGCGACGTCGACGCCGGATGCGACGGCCTCCTCGATGCGCCGGAGGACGGTGGGGTAGGTGCGCCAGGTGCGGCGGCCGATGAAGATTTGATGCGAGAGCTGGAGGCGCGCGCCGCCGCGCTTCGCCGCCGTGACGAGCTCGTCGACGGAGCGCACGTTGTGCGGCGCACCGAGGAGCATCGGCTTGTAGAAGGGCGAGATCCACACGTAGGCGCGGCCGTGCACCGTGAAGATCGCGCCTTCCTCGGCGACGACGCTGCAAAGGGAGGCGAGCTCGTCCGATTGCGCGAACACGCCCGGCTTGTAGGCGAGGCCCGCGGAGAGGCCAAAGGCGCCTTCACGCAGCGAATCCCGCGTCGCGCGCCGGAGCGCATCGAGCTCGTCCGCCTTGGGTGCGCGGGGCGCGTTGCCCATGACCGATTGCCGGATCGTCCCGTGCCCGGCGAGGAACGCTACGTTGAAGGCCACGCCGCGCGCCTCGATCGCGTCGAGCATCTCGGCGGTCGAGCGCCAAGCGTAGGGGAACGCGCGGTCGCGCAGGATCTCCGAGGATGCGTCGGCGAGGCGCGTGGAATCTTCGGTGACCGGCGCGAGCGAGTGGCCGCAGTTGCCGACGACGAGCGAGGTGACGCCCTGCCGCAACATCGGCGCGAGGATGTCGCCGTGATCGGCGAGCGGTAGCAGCCAGTCGGCGTGCGAGTGGATGTCGACGAAGCCGGGCGCGACCACGAATCCGCGGGCGTCGAGCGTCTCCGTGCCCGTGATCGCGCCGGGAACCGTGAGCGCCGCGACGCGACCTTCCTTGATGCCGACGTCGGCCGCGAAGCGTGGCCTGCCCGTGCCGTCGATGACGTCGCCGCCGCGGACCACGAGGTCGAATTCGTCGGTCATCCCGGGCAGGTTACCACGCTAGGATAGTCCTCGTGCTTGCCGTCGCCCTCGTCGTTTGCCTCTGCCTCGCGGCCGTCCTCGTGTTCGTTTTGCTGGGGCTCGGGCGCAAGCAGGACGCCGAGCGCGCCGAGCTCGACCGACGCTTCCTCGCGCTCGGCACGGCCCTCGGCGCGAAGAACGAAGGCAGCGCGCTGCGCGTCACGGCGAACGAGCAGCCGTTCATGCTGCGGCTCCGGCACGGGCGCGCGGGGCGCGCGGAGCTCGAGATCGAGGCCACGGCCGGAGGCGCCGAGGCGCGGCTGCCGATCGTGATCCGGCGCGAGACGTCGGTCGACATGCTCGGCAAGAAGCTCCGGATCAACCGCGAGGTGCAGACGGGCGACGCGACGTTCGACGCGGCCGTGTACGTGGAGTCGGACGCGCCGGACTTCGACGTGCAGCGCGTGCTCGGCGAAGCGCGCGTGCGGCAGCGTGTCCTCGCGCTACTCGACGCGGGCTTCTCGGCCGTCGCGATCCTCGACGGCGGCGGCAAGCTGCTCGCGGTGCGGGACGCGGGCGAGCGCTTCGATGCGGACGCATTGCGCGTGGCGTGTGGCGAGCTCGGCGCGATCGCCGAGGCCTTGCCGGCGCCGAGCGCGAGGCCCGGTCCGCCGCCGCTCTGGCTCGCCGGGCCGATCGCGGCCGTGGTGTCGGCCGTGCTCGCGTTCGTCGGGTTTTACCTGCTCTCCTGGGCGCGTGGTGCGTACTACCCGCTCGGCAGCAGCGCGACGATCGTGGGCGCGGCGCTCGGGTTCGTCGCGTGGCTCTGCGCGCTCCCGCTCGTGGGCGTGCTCGTCCGCGGCCGTTCCGTGAGCTTCCGCCTTTTCGGCGCGTGTTTCTGCTTCCTGCTGCTCGCCATGCCGCTCTCCGGCGCGGGCGCGGCGATCGCGATGAACGGCCGCATGGACGCGGATCTCCCGATCTGCCTCGGGGCGCGCGTCGCCTCGAAGGGATCACGGTCGTACAAGACGAGCACGTCGTACTTCGTGCACCTCGTCGGTTTGCCGAAGGAGCCCGCGCCCGTCGAACTGCCGGTGCAGCGCGAGGTCTTCACGTCGCTGCACGAGGGGCAGGACGTGTTCGTGGAGGTTGGTCGCGGCCGCTTCGGGTGGGAGTGGCTGAAGGGAATCCGTTTCGACGACTGCGGCGGGTGGTAGGTCCGGTCGTGCCACGACGCGTCAAGTCGCGCGAAAAATTTGCGGAAAGTCCGCATTGGATCCGGCCTCGGGATCGGGATAAATCACCGTGTCGGCGCTAGAGGTCCCGTTCTTTCGCCGTGAGGGTCGAGGAGGAACATGCCCATCCCCCGTCGCACATCGGTCCGCCCGAGCGGACGCATCCTGTACCTGACCGAGGATCCCGAGACGCTTCGCGCGCAGCTCGCCGGAGGCTCGATCGAGTTCGACCCCGAGCGCCACGCCCTCGTCAACAACATCTCGACCGACGAGCTCACGCCGGGCTGGGTTTGTTACTACTACGACGAGACGCTCGCCCGGTACTGCCTGGTCGGCCTGCGCGGCGGGCTCATCGAGCGCGACAGCATCAAGAACGGCGGCTTCGGCGTGATCGTCAGCGGCCGCTCGAAGGGCTGCGGATCATCGCGCGAGACCGCGCCGTACTCCGAGCGCGAGGCGGGCATCCAGATCGTCGTCGCGAAGAGCATCGAGAAGATCTACGGGCAGAACTGCCAGAACATCGGCCTGCTCACGACCACGGATTTCGGCATCCTCGACCGCGTCCGCCGGGGTGAGGAGATCCCGATCGCGGAGTTCACGCGCGGGCTCGATCCGATCAGCCGCGACGTCGTCGAGTACGGCGGCCTCTTCACGTACAACAAGGCGCGCCTCGCCGGTGAGGTCTCGCCGCCGACGATCGACACGCCGCCGCGGCCGATGACGCTCTGCGAGAAGATCATCGCCTCGCGCGCGATCGTCGACGCGAAGACGGGCGCGATCGGCGTCCCTTCGGTCAAGCCCGGCGACTCGCTCTTCGTGCGCACCGACGTCCGGTTCTCGCACGAGTACGTCACGCCCATGGCGGAGTCGCTCTTCCGCGCGGGCTTCGGGCCCGACGCGAAGGTGGAGGCGCCGGAGAGCGTGTACGCGTTCCGCGATCACCTCACGTTCCTCGACCTCGTGATGCCCGAGGCGCACAAGAAGATGGGCCTGAAGGAGCAGGCCGCTTCGCTCGCCACGGTGCAGGAGACGTTCACCCAGAAGCATCGCGTCAAGCTGTACGGCGAGGTCGTACGGGACGGGAAGACCGTCGGCTCCGAGGCGATCTGCCATAACAAGGTGATCGAGGAGATCGCGCTGCCCGGAGAGGTCGTGGCGGGCACGGACTCGCACACGTGCATGGCCGGCGCGCTCGGCTGCTTCGCGTTCGGCGTCGGCTCGACGGACATGGCGAACGCCTGGCTCACGCGCGACATCCGCGTCGCCGTGCCCGAGTCGGCGCGCTTCAACCTGCACGGGAGGCTGCGCCCCGGCGTGACCGCCAAGGACGTGATGCTCTACCTGCTCTCGCAGCCGTTCTGGAAGAGCGGCGAGGGCATCGGCAAGGTGCTCGAGTTCGCGGGCGAGGGCGTGCGCGCGATGGGGCTCGACGAGCGCGCGACGCTCACGAACATGGCCGTCGAGGCAGGCGGCTTCACGGGGATCATCGAGGCCGATGAGGTCGTGGTCGACTACCTCGTCAAGCAACGTGGCCTCGACGCGGACGCCGTGCGCGCGAAGATCGTGCGGGCCGACGAGGGCGCCACGTACATGGCGGTCTTCGACATCGACCTCGGCGCGATCGAGCCGATGGTCGCGACGCCGGGTGATCCGCGGAACGGCGTGCCCTTGCGCTCGCTCGCCGAGGTCGCGGGCGGCGACGTGAAGATCAACGTGGCCTACGGCGGCTCGTGCACGGGCGGGAAGAAGGCGGACATGGACATGTACGCCGCGGTCCTGCGTGCTGCGGTCGAGCAAGGAAAGCGCGTCGCCGAGGGCGTGCACCTCTACATCCAGTTCGGCTCCCAGGACATCCGCCGTTACGCCGAGCAGAAGGGCTACATCGAGATCTTCCAGCGCGCCGGCGCCGAGCTCGTGGACCCCTCGTGCGGCGCCTGCATCAAGGCGGGGCCGGGCGTGTCGTTCACGGCGGACGAGGTCACGGTCTCCGCGATCAACCGCAACTTCCCCGGCCGCTCGGGCCCCGGGAAGGTCTACCTCGCGAGCCCGCTCGTCGTTGCCGCGAGCGCGATCGCAGGCCGGATCGTCGAGCCTGCCGCGATCGCCTAGTTCCCACCTCGCGACGACTTGATCACCTGCTCGACCTCGAGCCCGCGGAGCGTGCCTCGCATGGCCGCTTTCTCGGCGGAGAGGTCGGGCTTCGCGGCGCGCATGCGCGTGCTCGTCCGCTCCTCGTCGGGCAGCGCCGGCGTGGGCGTCGTGCGCTGATCGAAGCTCGTCAGCGTGCTCGTGAGCTCGGCCGGACCCGGCGCGGGCGCGACCTCCGGATTCGGCGCGAGCACGATCTCCGGACTCGACGGGGACGAGACCTTGCCGCTCGTCATGCTCCCCATGCGGATCTCGGCCGCCGCCTCCCCGAGCTTGAGCCCCGCGACCGACTCCGAGACCCGCGCCCCCGCCGACGTACTCCCGAGCCGGAGCCCCGCCGCCGTATCGCGCAAAAACCGCCTCCCAGCGGCCGTATCCTCCAGCCGGAGCCCCGACGCCGTCTCCCCGAACCGCAGGCTCGCCGCCGCGCGCAGCCCCGCGATCGACTCCGTCAGCTTCAGGCTCGACGCCGTGTCGCGGAAGAGCCGCTGACTCGCCTCGATCTCTTGCGCCAGCCGATCACTTGGCGCGGTCTCGTTGAACGCCGCGATGAGCAGCGCCCCGAGCTGCTGCGCGCCCGGCGGCGCCGGCATCGGCTCGCGGGGCACGAATCCGAACTGTGTCCCCGACCACGTGAGCGCTGCTTTCAGGGCTTCGAGCGGGGAGATGCTCGCCTGATCGAGCGTCCCGCTCACGATCACGCCGGAGGCGATGTACATGGCGAGGCGGCTCGGGCTCGTGGCGCCGGAGAAGCGCAGCTCGCCGCTTCGTTGTTCGAGCTCGAGCGCGCCGAGCACGCTGGCGATCGACATCTTCGTCGGATCGCCGAGCACCGCGAACGCTTCGCCGTCGCTCGCGGGCGGCAGGAGCGACTGGCCACGTTCGAGCTCGCGGATTCGCTCGCCCATGGCGATCATGGCGTTCACCTGGGCCACGAGCTCGACGGGATCGATGGGGGCGGAGAGCACGACGTCGGCGCCGCTGCCGAGCACGGCGAGGCGCGTGGCTTCGGTGTCCGACTCGGTCAGGACGACGAGCGGCGTGTATGCGACGCGCGTATCGTGGCCGCGGATCACCGAAGCGAGCTCCAGCGCGTCGGCGTCGGGCAAGTCCAGCGAGGCCACGATCACGTGGGGTTCGAGTACGCAGGCGACGTTGAATCCGGCGCGCGCCGTGGCGACCGAGACGACATCGTACGTATCGGACGGCAGCCCTTCCACGAGCGCCCGGTAAGCGGAGAGATCCGCATCTACGACGAGCACGAAATCGCCCGACATGAAGCGAACCTACCATGCCGGCTGACGAGAGCGGAGCGTCCGTGCGTGGACGGACGGGGGTTCGGCGGAAGCTAAGATTTCGACGATTTCAATGTGGGGAGGGCCACGGCCAGAGCGTGAGCTTGCTCCCGCGATGCTTCCTCGTGCATCCCGCGTGCGCTAAGGTATTCCCTTGTAGCTCTAGCTCACGCCTTCGGGGAGCCATGAACGACAAAGACACGCTGGCGAAGAACAACGAGGCGTCGAAGACCGACAAAAGGAAGCAAAGTCTCTACTTCCCGGAGTCGATGCTCCAGGAGATCAAGGAAGAAGCGGCGCGGCTCGATCGGTCTTTGTCGTGGGTGGTGCAGCGCGCGTGGAAACTCGCCCGGCTCGAGATCAAAAAGCTGCCGAGCGTGAACGAAGTCGGTGAAGGCGAAGAGGATCTCGGCGATTGACGACGAGCAGTTTGCCCCCTCCCTCGAGCGGGAGCGCCCCCCAGACCGCCTCGTTCGCCCTTGCACCCGACACGACACGCCTCTTCGTGCGGCGGAGGCGGGGCCCCTCGGATCTCACGGTCCTGCTCACCGACGGGATCGCCTGCGATGGCTTCATCTGGAAGTACCTGTGGGACGACCTCTCCTCCGTGGCCAGCGTTGCCCACTGGAACTACCGCGGCCACGGCCGTAGCAGCCTGCCCGCCGACCCGAAGCGCATCGAGCTCATCGACCACGCCCACGACCTCGACACGGTCCGGCGCGCCGTCGGCGACCCCGAGGTCGTGCTCGTGGGCCACTCGATGGGCTGCCAGGTCTTGCTCGAAGCCTACCGGCTCCGGCCCGAGAAGGTGCGCGCGCTCGTCCTGATCTGCGGCGCGCCGGGTCGGATCACCCACACGTTCAAGGGCACCGACGTGCTCGCGCAGATGCTGCCGAAGCTCATCGCGCGCGTCGACGCCCACCCGGAGATCGTGCGGGCGCTCTGGGGACGGGTGCCGGCCGAGGCGGCGCTCAGGCTGGCGATGCTGACGGGGGAGATCGATCGGTCGATCCGTCCCGAGGACGTGATGCCGTACCTCAAGCACATGGTCGACATCGACGTGTCCATGTTTCTGCGGATGCTCAGGTCCGCCGGAGATCATTCGGCCTCGGACCTCTTGCCGAAGGTGGCCGTGCCGGCGCTCGTGATCGCGGGGGATCGCGATACCTTCACGCCGCCCCGTTACGCCGAGGAGATGGCCGCCGCGCTGCCGCACGGCGAGCTGCTCATGGTGAACGGCGGCTCCCACGCCGTGCCCATCGAGCGCCCTGATCTCGTGCGCGACCGGATCCAGCGGTTTCTGCGCGAGCGCGTGCTCGCATGATCCCCCCGGACGGCGCGCTCGCGCGGATCGCCGCGGCGGCGCTCGTCCTCGGGGCCTGTGGGCGGGACCCGCCGGATCCGCCGTCCGCGAACGCCGCGTCGTCCGCCGTGACGGTCGCGAGCGCCGCGCCCGCCGCCAGCGCGGAGAAAAGACCCCCGCCGAAAGAGCTCGATGTCGAGGCCGATCCCGTGCGGCGCGAGCTCCTGCACGCCCCGCTCGCCTCGGTCTCCCTCGTCGGCTGGCACCGGCCGGGGCTGTTTCGCGTCACGATCGAACGACAAAACCCGCCCGGACCTGCGCCCGCGTTGCTTCAGCTCGCGCTCACGGAAAACCCCATCGCGTATCGGCGGAGCCTCGCGTTCGAGCGGCTCGCGCGGGCCCTCGGCATGCGTGTCGTCCCCGCCGCCGTCTTCCGGCGGATCGGCACCGGCGAGCTCGGAGCCCTCTTCGCGGGCCAGCGCGACCTACGCGACTACCTCGCGCTCCACGCCGCCGTGCAAAACGACGGCACCGTCGACGCCTTGATGTTTGCCGCCGGCCGCGGCGACGGCCCGGGCGCGTGGGCCCTCCCGGCCGGCCATGACGTCACGCTCGACCACTCCCTCGAAGCCGAAACCTGGGCCCGCTGGGCCGCCTCGCCCGACCCGCACCCTGGCGAAAACTCCTCGCTTCTCGCCGACTACATCGAAACCCTCGTCCTCGACTACCTCGCCGGCCACGTCCTTCGCCGCTCGGTCCATTTCGACGACGTCGCCCAGGCGATCCTCCTCACCGACAATGCCGCCGCGTTCCCGTCGAAGGTCGATCCCCGCGCCCTCGACGTCCTGCTCTCGCGCCTCCGCCCCGTCACGCGTTTCCCGCGCGGCCTGCAAAAGGCCCTCCTCGCGCTCGATCGTGACCATGCGCGGGACCTCCTCGCGTCGGGCCCGTTCGAGACCTGGCTCGTCTCGCCGCGCACCCTCGTGGACCTCGACGAACGCCGGAAAAGCCTCCTCACGCTGATCTCGGCCCGCGTCGCCGAACGTGGGGAGGTCGCGGTCCTCGCCTTGTGAGACTTTTTCCAAGGCCCCACACCGTTTCCGTGCTCAGCGCGGCGGATCGCGGTATCGTGGCCGCCCATGGCCGATCTGGGGGGTGATGCGTCGCTCGAAGAGCTGATGGCCGTGATGGCCCACGACCTCAACAACCCCATTGCCGCGCTGATCACGAACCTGAGCTTCCTCGAAAGCTCGCTCGCGCCGGGCACGAGCACGGAGACGGCCGAGGCGCTCGCCGATGCGCAGATGCTCTGCGACGTCTTGCGGCGCCTCGCCGGCAACATCGACCTCATGGCGCGGCGGGGCGGGCCTTCCTCGGGCGCGAACACGGCGAGTGATCTCGTCCTCGTCGGGCGAGAGGCGATCGGGCGGCTCGCCAAGCAAGCTGCGGCGGCCGAGGTCGAACTCGTGCTGGATGCGGGGCTGCGGCAGGGCGATGTGATCGTGCGGTGTGATCGAGGGCTCTGCGCGCGGGCGATCGACAACCTCATCGCGTTCGGGATCGAGCGTGCGGCGCCGCGGACGCGCCTCGTGGTGACGGCGGCGCGGGAGGGGACGGAGGCGCGGGTCGAGGTCCGGTACGCGTCGCGATCGCAGCACCACGTCGATCCGCCGCCCACGGGGGCGCCGCCGGCGCAACGTCGGCGGTACATCCAGGCGGCGTACGGGCGTGGGCTTTCGCTCTACTGCGTCCACCTTGCGGCGACGCTGCTCGGCGGCCGGCTGGACACAACGCACGAGCACGACGGCCGGGCGCGGCTCTGTCTCGTCGCATCTTGCCCGGAAGAACGCTAGGCTCCGTCGCGATGGACGTCGAGACGGTCCGCGGTTGGCTCGAGAGGCTCGATTACGAGGTCAAGGACGAGGGCCCGAAGACGCTGCGTGTCTTCCCCCGGAGGCCTGGCAACGAATCTTTGCCCCCGTACTTCATCCAGTGCAGCGAGCACTGGCTGTTGCTCTCGCTCCTGCCGGTGCTCTCCTCGCGTATCCAGCCCTCGCCGGAGCTGCCGCGGCGCCTGCTCCTCCTCAACCGGGACATGCGCATCGCGAAGTTCGCGCAGGGCGGCCAGGGCGAGGTGGTGCTCTGCGCGGAGCTACCGACCGAATCGCTCGACTTTCCGGAGTTTGCCGACGCGACCGAGCGACTGGTGAAGTATTTCCACCATTACCACGATTACCTCGCGTCGCCGTAGCGGGATTGCCGCTCAGTTCTTTTTCAGCTCGATCAGACGCGCGTTTCTCGGGGCAAAACAGATTCGATCGGCGTACGGGTCCGGGAGGTTCGCGCGGAGGTGCGCGACGACGGCGTCGCCTTGCGCCTTGCTCTTCACCATGACGCCGAAGTGCTGGGCGCCGCCCTCGGCGTACTCGACGCCGCTGATCTCGGCGAGGGCGGGGAACGTGGCGAGCGCCTCGATGGCCTTCTGGAACGTGGACTCCGCGCCCTCCGGTGGAGGCACCTCGCCGAGGTAGACGAACGGCATCGTGCAATCGTCGAGGCTCGGCTCGCCGTTCGATGCGCGCAGCTTGGCGGGCCCGGCGTACCCGACCCAGAAGGTCCCCTCGGCGTCCATTCCCATCGCTTTGAACTTCATGGGATGGGGCAGGTTCGCGACGCGGGTCCAATGGCCCGCGTCGAAGCGGAAGATCCCGCGGCCCGCGAGCGCGTGCAGCTTGCCGGTCGGCGAGACGAAGAGCTTCCCGAGCGGCGCTCCGATCGGCGGCAATGCCTCGAACGTCCCGGCCTCGTAATGGATCACGGGGGTTGTCGAGAGCCACAGCTCGTCGCCCTTGCCTGGGATCACGACCGGCACGACACCGGGGGTTTTCGTCAGGGGAGAGAGCTCCACGATGCGCGATTTCCCGCCTTGATCCCAGACCTCCGCGGCCAGCGCCTTCTCCCGGTTGCAGAGCATGCCCACGGTCATGAACGTGCCCGCCCCGGTCGCGCCGATCCAGTTGTAGGGCAGGGCGGGCGGCACGGGCTCTTGTCGGGATTTCGGGACCTCCTCGGGCTTGCAGCCGCCTTTTTCGGCGGTGATCGGCTCGAACTTGCGCGCGGGCCCTCGAAGGGTCGCGAAGTGCCGGCCGGTCATGGGATCCTGCGCGGCCACGATCGTGCTCGCGCCGACGCGGGCCGTGCCCTGGATCCAGGCGCCGTGCTCGTCGTCGCCGAAGGTCCGCCGCGCGCCTTTCCCGGTGAGCGGAACGATCGTGGGGCGCCACCCGTAGCCTCGTTTGCCCGAATAATACACATCGACGCCGTCGGGCCAGTACCCCGTGACGAGCCGGATGTAATTGCCGCCGATGTCGTGGTTGTCGTCCGGGATGTCGCCGATCCACGCGACGCGCTCGCCTTCGATCCGGCCCACGTGCAGGCCCTCGGTCACGATCTTCGCGCCGTCGATGACGTAGAGCTCCGCTGATTTGCCTTTCGTGGCCTCGAACGGCTCGGGCACCAGCGTCGGCACCTTCGGTTGCGGGGGCTCGGGCGGCGCGGCGGCTTGGCTTGCGCTCGCCGTCGGCGCAGTCGTCGGCTTGTCCTCGGGCGGAGGCGGCGATTTGCGACACGCGACGAGCGCGCATCCCAAAAGCCACGACGCGAGGACCTTCTTCATGGTCACTTCTGCGTGATCACGACGCGCCCGTCGTCGCGGTAGGTCACGTTCCCCGATTCGCCTCGACAATCCCAGCACGTCGCCCACGACAAACGTTTGCGCACGTAACCGTTGAAGCCGAGCGCGATCGGCCCCTTCTCGTCTTTGAGCACGAGCGTCGAGGCGATGCGGTATCGATCCCCCGGCAACCGATAAAACGCTACGACGAACGAATCCTTCGCGGCGCGGCCCGCGAGCACCACGATCTGCTCGCCGGGCACCGGGTTCCAGAGCAAGGGCGACGTCGTCAGCACCGTGTTCGCCGGCGGCGCGCCCGCGTCGCCCCGCGCGAGCACCACGTTCACGTCGTCCGGCTCCTTGAAATACGTGATCTCCCGGTCGAGCGTGGAGAGCGCCGGCACCGAGGCGAGCATCTCCGCGAGCTCCTTCGCCGGCAGCTCCACGCGCCGGTAGGTCTGCTCCCATTGCGGCGACGGGATCGTGGCCGCGTTCGGCGCGCCGCGACAGCACCGGAAGCCGAGGTCCTCCGCGCTCGCGCCCGGATCGATCGCGGTCCGATGCGCGCACCGATGATCCGGCCCGACCGCGCTCCCGCGCGCCCCGCGCACGGCCGCCGCGCGTGGCTGCATGTCCTCGATCGGCAAGACCTCGCTCGCCGTCCATTCCCGGTACGCCGCGCCCATCCCGAGCACGCCGAAGCCCGACGCGCACGAGGCCGGCTCCTTCGCGCATTTTGCATCCCACGACGCGCTGCCCGCGAACGTCGTCCCCTCGGGCCCCTTGCACGCGCGCTCCCATTCGAGCTCCGTGCAAAGCCGCCCGCCCGCCTGCTCGCAGAGCTCGGCCGCCTTCGCGCGGGACACGCCCGTGAGCGGCGGCTTCGTCGGGTCGTTCGGGTAGAGGTAACGATCGATCGCGTAGGCGCCGAGCTTCACCTCGAGCTCGGCGGGTTCGAGCACGGGGTCGCGGCCTTTGTCGCCGGGGGTCGAGCCGGCGACGAGCGTGCCGGCGGGGATGTCCACGCGTTCGCTCTTCGCGGCCTCGGCCTTCGAGGCGCCTGCGTCCGGGTCGGCCTGGTTCTCGGCGGCTTCGAGCACCTTGCCCTTCGGCGAGAGCACGACGGCTGGCCCGCCGTCCGCGCCGCCCGTGGAGCCGCCTCCGCCCGAGGTGCAGCCTGCGAGGGCGGCGAGGGCGCCGAGGAGCGCGAGGAGGGTCTCGTTTCCCGGGATTTTCATGCGGGGACGGCGGTTTATGCCAGACACGGCGCGCCACGGCAAAGCCTCGCGCTATGCTCCCGGCTCTCGTGCTGATGCTCGGCGACCTGCCCCCCTCGTTCCTCTACGGCTTCGCGCTGGTCTTCGGCCTGCTCTGGGGCAGCTTCCTGAACGTCGTGATTTACCGCGTTCCCCGCGGGATGAGCGTCGTCCGCCCCGCCTCGCGTTGCCCCGCGTGTGAGACGCCGATCCGCCCCTGGGACAACATCCCCGTCTTCGGATGGCTGTTTCTCCGCGGCAAAGCGCGCTGCTGCGGCGCTCCCGTCTCGCCGCGTTACCCGCTCGTCGAGGCGATCGGCGGCCTGCTCTCGGTGGCGATCGTGCACGTGATCCTCGCGCCGCTCGATCCCACGACCTCGCTCGCGCGCGCCGGGGCCATCTACATCGCCGCGCTCGCGCTCGCGCTTGGCCTCGTGGCCGCGGCGTTCATCGACCTCGAGCACATGATCTTGCCCGACGAGATCACGCTTGGCGGCGCGGTGCTCGGCCTCGCGACGGCTTCGCTGCGCGACCTCTCGTTCGTCGACTCGCTGATCGGCGCGGCCGTGGGGTTTGCCGTCGTGTGGCTGCCGTTCATCGTGATCTACCCGCGTTTGCGCGGCGGGGTGGGCATGGGGCTCGGCGACGCGAAGCTCCTCATGCTGGCGGGCGCGTGGTTCGGCTGGGGAGGCGCGCTCGTGGTGCTCTGCGCGGGCGCGGTGCAGGGCACGTTCGCGGCGATCGGCGTGCTCGCGGTGCGCGGCAAGATCGAGGAGCCTGAGGCGGTGCGGCTCGAGCGCGAGGAGATCCGGAAGGAGCTTGCGGCGATGACGCCGGAAGAGCGAGCCGAGGCGGAAAAAGAGCTCGCCGAGGACCCGCTCGCGGAGGAGGCGGGCGAGGGGCTCGGTCAGGCGCGTGTCGCGTTCGGGCCGTTTTTGGCGCTCGCGACCCTGGAGTACCTTTTCTTCGGCCGCGCGGCCGTCGAGGCGTTTTTCGGATGGGCCGGGAGCTGATCCTCGTCGCGTTCCTCGGGCTCGTGGGCTGCGGCGGTTCGCCGATCCCGCTGCCCGAGATCGGCCCGCACGTGCGTGAGGCGCCCGTGCTCGTGCCGTACCCGCCACCGGCCGCGCGCGTGGAGATCGTGCCGCCGCGGCCGGGCAAACAAGAGGTCTGGATCGACGGCGAGTGGACGTGGGAGCGACGGCGCTGGGTGTGGCGTCGTGGTCGCTGGGAAGTGCCGCCGCCGAACAGTTATTGGGCGCCGCCGGTGACGATGCGGCAATCGGATGGATCGCTCGGGTTTTTCGGGGGCGGGTGGCGGACGAAGGGCAGTGGCTTGCCGATCGGCGAGCAGGCGCCGGCTCAACCCGCGCCCGCTGCGCCTGCCTCCGCTCCACCCCCTGCGCCCGCCGCGCCCGTCGCGGGCGGCGCGACGTCGAGCGCCCAGCAATAGAAGCAAAGTTCATCGACGTCCTGCTCGATGAGCGCCGTGAGCGTGGTGCCGCCGCCGTGTCCCGAGCCCCGGAGCGGCAGCAGCAAATACGGCCCGCCGACTGTGTTTTCCGCCTGGAGCCGGGCGACCATTTTCAAGGGATCGTACGGCGGCGCGATCCGATCGTTGAGGGCCGGGACAAATGCGATCACGGGGTAACGGCGGTCGGCTCGAACGTTGTGATACGGCGAATACCCGGCGAGGTAGGCGCCTTCGACGGGATCGTCGGGCGATCCGTATTCGACGGTCGCCGAGCTCATGAAGCCGAATTTCGGAAATTGCAGCATGTCGAGGGTCGGCGCGCGGCAGAACACGGCGCCGAACGCCTCGGGCGCTTGCATCGCGGTGACGGCGACGAGCACCCCGCCGTTGCTGTTGCCGCGCGACGCGAGCCGGGAGGGCGTCGTGTACCCTGCCGACACGAGGAAACGCGCCGCGGCGATGTAATCGTCGAAGGCGTTTTGCCGCCGCGTCTTGACGGCGGCCTCGTGCCAGGCGCGGCCATATTCGCCGCCGCCTCGCACGTTCGCGAACGCGAGCACGCCGCCGAGCTTCAGCCATGCGGCGGTGACGGCCGAAAAGCGCGGCTGGAGTGAGATGTTGAATCCTCCGTAGCCGCTCAGCCGCACCGGCATGCGCCCGTCGCGCGGCAGATCCTTCCGGTGGATGATGAACATCGACACCCGCGTGCCGTCGGCTGATTCGTACCAGACCTGATCCGTCACGTACGCCGCGGGGTCGAGCCCGACGTCGGGCACGTGGTACGGCGTCAGGCGGTCCGACGCGTAATCGTACCGATAATGGGAGGGTGGCTGCACGTACGACTCGAAGCTCACCCACACCTCGTCGCCCTTCCAGGCGCCGCTGACGCCGCTGACGATGCCTTCCCCGTCATTCCGATTGACCGAGCCGAGCGCCGGCAGCACGAGGTCGCGGAGGTAGGCGCCGTCCTCGGCGTGGATGCGGACGCGATGGGAGGCCGCGTGGCAATAGACCGCGTAAAGCCGACCGGAGACGCCTGCGACGGTCTGCAACGTGTCCTCGTTCTCGGCGATTAGCGTCCGCCACTCGGTCGGCGCCGCCAGCGACGCAATACAAGCGCGGCCGCGTGGCGCATCGAGATCGGTATGGATCAGCAGCGAATCCCCGATCACCTGCACCTGGTTGAGCGACCGCATGACGGGCGCCACCGGCAAGAGCGCGTCGTCGGCGAGCCTGAGCAGGTAGACCACGCTCGCGTGCACGTAATCCCATTTGTAAAGCACGGCGAAGCGGCCGCACTCGCTGACCTTGACCGAGCACCAGTATTCCTTGTTGTGCTCGTCCCCGAAGACCCGGCGCGCCGGCGTGTTCGATCCGATCCGGTGCTCGTAAATGGCATTCCAGTGCGCCTCGTCGCCCGCGGGCACCTCGCCCGGGTCGGGACACGCTGAATAAAAGAAGCCGGATCCATCGGGTCGCCAGGCCAGCGACGCATGGCCCGTCCCGCGAGGCCGATCCGGAAGCACACGCCCCGTCTCGACGTCGAGCACATGAATCACCGCCTCGTGCGTGCTCCCCACGGCCTTCCCGAACGCGACCCGCGTGCCGTCGGGCGAGGGCACCGCGAACACCAGCGCCTCGTCGCTCGCCCACGTATTCGGGTCGAGCACCGTTTCGAGCGGCGCGCCTCGTTCACGCCGCAAGAGGAGCTTTGGCTTCTCGTCGTCCGCGTCGGCCTGCCAGACGAACTCGCGACCGTTCGAGCCCGTACGAATCGGCGGCGAGCGTCGCGCATACCGCGCGGAGCGGGCGACCGCGTCCCTGAGCCAGTCGCGCCCCGGCACCACGCCGAGCACGCCGCGCGTGATGGCCTCTTGCGAGGCGAGGAAGCCTTGGGTCTCCGCGTCGTCGAGCCGTTCGAGCCAGGCGTACGGATCGTCGAAGCGCCTGCCGTGCACGGTGAAGCCGCTTTCCGGATCACGTCGGGTCGGGGGGAATCGCAGCGGTTCGGTAAGCTTTTTCATGCGGGTAGCGCTTCCTTTTCGGGCGGGTGGGGAGGGCGGGGGCGCGGCGATCGGAGGGTAGACGGGAGCTCTTGCCCGTCAGCCTTCTCCGAGCCGCCGGAGATGGGGTCGCCCTCCGGCTTCTTCCACGACGACCCAGGGATCCTTCCGATCGTAGGCCGTGACGCCCCAGATGGGGAATGGGGGGGCTTGGTCGAGGGAGGTGAGGCCGTCGTGGAGGAGGGAGCGGCCGTGGGCGGTGAGCGAGTAGAGCGCCCGCCACATGTGCGGCTGTCCGTGAAGATCGGCGATGAGCGCGGCGGGCTCGTGCGTCGCCCATTGGACGATGCGCTTGAAGTGGATGACGTCTCCGGTGAGGTCGAACCACTGGCGGAATACATCGCCCTTCGCCCCCTCGCGCATGAAAATGCGTGCGGGGGTCCTGGGCGTGTCATCGACCAGATCGAGCATGAGGGTATCGACGGTCGAGAGCGAAAGCCCGCGCTCGCTCAGCCGGGGGAAAAAGCCCGCTTGGTAGGCGCCGAGTTCAAAGAACTCCTTGCGTGATCGTGTCTCGCGGGGGGGGTTTCCGGAGAGGATTGGCGAAGGAGCCGTGAGCTTCTTCCAGAAGAGCGCCTTTTCGCGGACCTCGCGTAGGGAGAGAGAACGCATTGTCTCCCACGCGCGACGCGCCATCGCGGGCTTCAGGCTGACATAACCGATGCCGAACGTGATGGGCGGCTTCCGCTCCTCGTGCTCTCCCACGACGACGAGCGAAAGATCGGGCTCGGTGGGCCTGTGCTGAAGCCGCTGGAAGCAAAGCGCCCAGAGCGCGACCCGGTCGTCCCACGAGGGAGACGTCCAGATGACGACCGGCTCATCCGCGGCGAGCGCATCGAGGGCCCGGCGGTAAGGGACGAGAAACTTCCGGCGATCCGTCCCTCGGTACTCCCAGTAATCCGCGCGCATGCGCATCTGGTCCTGGAGATCCCGAACGCAGGGACCTACGAGCCAGCCGTCGGCGACCACGTTCACAGGGAGGCGCATCCCGCGGCGAACAACACGCGCGACAGCGTCGGAGGTAGCGATGTGGAGGGTCATGGCACGCTCAGAACCCACAAGCCCGGCAATCTGATGATGGGTACGCCCCGCGTTCGCACTCTTTCTGGCAGAACCTGCAGACTGTATCGCTCGTTTTGGGTATCGTGTGCATGCACGGGTGAAAGGGAGCATGCTCGATGCACCACATATATTTGTCGTGGCATGTGATGATGGCTCCGTGCTCGCAATTGTCCTGGCACGCCTTGTACTTCGCATGCGCCGTATCCTGACAAGCCCTCCGCTGTGCGTCGTCCGCGATCTTGGCGCATTCGATGGAGTCGGCATCATACTGCGCCTGACACTTGTCATCACACGGCCCACCCGAGATGATGTTGCACACGGGCTCCTGATCCGGATCCACGCTCTGCGGCTTGAACGGCACCTGCCCATACCCGCCTGCGCCCACCCCGGTTGGGACGATCGGCCCGCCCCCCGCCCCCACCGTCTCGTACAGCTCCTCCCGGGGAAAACACTCCCCGTCCGTGTAGTTGCACGCCATGAAGCACGAGCCCAGGACGGCCGCAATCCCCAGATATCCTCTCGTCTTATTCACTTCGACCTCCATCGAAACACAGGGCCCGCCACGAACATCGCCGCCCAGCCCCCTGGAAGCACGGCACTCTGCCCACCCACCCAATCCACGTTCGCGCTGACCGACACCCCGACGGGACCGGCGAAGTAGACGTTCGCCAGCGCATGCCCACCCGGCGCCAAACCCACGACGCGCCCGCACAACGCCACCCCGCACGCCGGCATCGAGTAGAGCGAGAACGAAGGCCCTATCCGGACCTCGCCATCCTTCCACGCGTACCCGAAGGCAACGGACGTCTGGTTGTACACCCCGACCCCGAGCCTGCCCGTTCCGGGCAGGATGCTGCAAAGATCGTCCACGCCAAACGAGAAACCACTCTCCCGGCGCCACGCGAGCGCCACGTGCGGGCTCACCGCGAAGCGCGGCAGGGTCCCGACGAGGATCCCTCCCAGGCCCACGCCACCGCTGAGCTCGTACGCCTCCGCCGGCGTCGCGAACGCGAGGAGACCGCCGCACGCCAGAGCGAACGCCCGGATGATGAGACGTGGAACGTTCACCCCTCCGCCCCCCCGCAGGTAGGTGTGCCCACCATCGAGAATGTGACCTACCCAATGAACAGCGTGCGATCAAGCGCAAATCGAGCGGTCGCGCCTGCGCGGTGGTGCTTGCGTCGGCGCAAGAGGGGTCCTGGCGAGTGCCGGAAGGTGTTTGCGCCGGCGCAAGAGGGGTCCTGGCGAGTGCCGGAAGGTGCTTGCGTCGGCGCAAGAGGGGTCCTGGCGAGTGCCGGAAGGTGTTTGCGCCGGCGCAAGAGGGGTCCTGGCGAGTGCCGGAAGGTGTTTGCGCCGGCGCAAGAGGGGTCCTGGCGAGCGCCGGAAGGTATTTGCGTCAGCGCAAGAGGGCTCCTGGCGAGCGCCGGAAGGTATTTGCGTCAGCGCAAGAGAGGTCCTGGCGAGCGCCGGAAGGTGTTTGCGTCAGCGCAAGACACGCCATGCAGATGGCCTACCGGCCGTTGCGCCAGCGCAAGGCACTCCCCACACGCTGGACGAGGCGCCTCGCGCCACACCCACGCACCACCGCCATCATCCATCCTCTCGCCGCCGTCCCACCCTGTGCGGCAAGAACCAATCCGACCGATACCGCTCCATCGCCGTCCGCACGAGCCGCTCCACCAGCCCCTCGAACGTCATCCCCGCGGCATACGCCGATTTCGTGAAGCACGAAATGTAATCGAGCTCCGGGTAAATCCCCGGCAGCGGGTTGACCTCCAGCACGTACGGTTTTCCCGCGCCGTCGAGCCGCAAATCCACCCGCGCCCAGTCGCGGATCCCGAGCGCCTCGCACGTGCCGATCGCGAGAGACTCGATTTCACGCTGGAGCCCGCTGTCGACCTGCGCCGGGCAGAGCATGTGCTTCGTGCTGTGCCACGTGAACTTCGCGTCGTAGCCGTACACGCGCCGCGGGCTCCGCGGAATGGCGGTGAAATCGATCTCCACGAGCGGCAGCACCTCGAACGATCCCCGATTGCCGATCACCGCGGCCGTGAACTCCCTGCCCGGCAAGAATTCCTCGACGAGCAATGGCTGGCGATATCGATCGAGGTACGTGCTCACGATCCCCGCGAGCGCCGCGTCGTCGTCGACCACGTTCGCATCGTAAATCCCTTTGCCCGCCCCTTCCGCCACGGGCTTCGCGATCACCGGAAAAGCAAGGCCGAGCGCGCGATCGAGCGGGCGATGAATCACCGCCGCGCGCGGCGTCGGAATGCCCGCGCGGTCGAGGATACATTTCGTGTACCACTTGTCGTGCGTGATTCCGAGCGTCACCGGATCGCTGCCCACGTACGGCCATTGCAGCCATTCGAAGAGGGCAGGGGCCTGGGCTTCACGGCCGGTGCCGTAGATCCCCTCGGAGAGGTTGAAGATCAGATCGGGCCGGCGCTCCGCGGCGATCTCCTTCGGCGAGAGGGTCGTGGTGTCCCACACGCGTACGCTGCCGAGCCGTTCGAGCGACCGAACGACCGCGTCCCGAAGCTCCGGGCTGTCGAGCTCGGCCAGATCCTCGTCCCCGAGGTGCGAGGTGTCCTTCGGGGTGAGCGAGATGCAGAGGGCGAGGTCCATGAAGGTCCCGCACTCCTATCATCACGCGCCTCGCTCCTGCTCGTCCGCATCCTGCGCTATCTTCCGCGCCGTGAACCGGAAGGCCTTCGAGAAGAACCCTCGCCTCCTCCTCCTCGCGCTGCCGCTCGTCCTCGCGCTCCTCGCCGGCTGCAAGCGTGGCGTCGAGTGCACGACCGAGATCACCGCCGGCGCGGGGACGTTCAAGGGCACGGCCCACGGCGAGGGCGAGAAGGGCCCGGTCATGAAGGCCGCGCTCCGCAACGCCTGCCAGAAGATGTGCGTCGACACGAAGTCCCCCATGCTCGACGCGTGCATCACGCGCTGCACCGTCGACGTGGGCGCGACGAAGATCGGCGCGCGCAGCTCGTGCAACGACTGAAGCAGAGGCTCCCATGATGCTCGCCTGGTCCTTCTCCGCGCGCACGCTCGAAGAGATCGAGCGCCTCCTCCGCGCCCTCGGCAAACACCGCTACGTCCGCGAGGTCGATCATCGCATCCACTGGACCGTTGATCGCGCCCTCGCCGATCTCCCCGCCTTCGCCCCGCACGCCCAGGCCTTCGCCGCGCGTCGCAGCCGCGAGAAGGGGCTCGAGATCGCCTCGCGTGATCCCTCGCTCTGGCGCTCGGCCACGGCGGACGAGATCTGCGCCGTCTTCCGCGCCTTCTGGACGCCGGGCGAGGACGCCGAGCGCTACAAACAAGCCCTGCGCGCCGTGCTCGCCGAGACGGGCCTGCCCCCCGCGACACACGAGCCCTTCGACGCCTCCGCGGACGAGCCCCCGCACCCCGAGCTCATCCTGCTCGACTGGGAGCTCTTTCCCGTCGACGAGCTCGACGCCGATCGGCATCGCGGCGCGCTCGAAGCGATGGAAGAAGCGGGCGAGGAGGTCGACGCCTCCGCGCCCGTCTTCCAGGAAGGCCCGATCCTCGCCGCGCCGGAGCTCCTCGACGGCGCCCCGGGCGGCGAGCTTCGAGACGATTTTTTCGTGTGGTCCGACGGACCCTACAGCTACTCGGATTACGTGTTTCGCGGCGCCGCGAAGGTCGCAAAACTCGCCGAGCCGCCGGTCGGGTATAACGACATCGACTAGGTCGCTACGGTCCGATCATAGGCCTTGATCGGCCCGGTTCGCCCGGGAGCGTCACGCCTGGCAGGTCCGCCTTGTGGACGCCCTCCTGGACCGGCGACTCCGTCGCGCTGATCGGCACGGTCTCGCTCACCCGCCCCGAGCGCATCGCGCGCACCGCGCCGAAGAAGGCGACGACGAACAGCACACCCGCGAGGATCGCGAGCCTGCCCGCCACCGAGGGGATGATCGCCCCGAGCCCGATCATCACCGCGATGATCGCCAGCACGGCCGCCGCGGCCCCGGAGATGAAGGCCACGAGGCCCCACACCACACGCGGCACCATCTCGCTCACGGCGCGCTGCGCTTCGAGTTTCCCGAGCGCGATGCCGTCCCGCACGAGCTCCGTCGCCACGTCGATCGTGTCCCGCGCGACGGCCGCGATCGCCTCTCCGGTCGACATCCCCACGCCGGCCGGCGGCCGCGCGATCGGCGGCAGCTCACGCTCCGTGATGCCGGGCGGCATCCTCGAAGGGCCGCGCACGAGCGCGTGCCCGTTTCCGTTCGATGGTCGCTCCTGCTTCATCGCTCGCCCTCCTTCACAGCGGGCGCCAAGCGAGGCGCCGACGCCGACGCACCACGGCCGACACGATCCCGAGGAGCAAGAGCCCTCCGATCGTGACCGCGGCGCGCACGATGTTCTTGCGCATCGAGCCGGCGCTCGATTTCAGCATCGACGAGACACGACTGAGATCCGCGACGAGGCGCTCCTTCGCCAGCTCCAGCCTGTGCTCGAGCGCTCGTCGCTGTTCGTCCACGGGGATCATCGTCGTACCCCTCGCCCTCAAATCCTGGTCGCTGACACGGTTCACGCCCGGCGAACGTGCAAGCCGCGTTCCCTACCTGTGCGGCGCGTGTGCGCAGCGAGCGGCCGCGGCCACAGGCGAACTTTGGGGTTTCGTTCCCTCGCCCGACGTGCCAAATCGGCCGGCGAGTAGGCATCCTCATGAAGATTCCGCGCCACATCTTCCGCGAGTACGACATCCGCGGCGTCGCCGAGCGCGACCTCTCTGACGACCTCGCCCGCGAGCTCGGCCGCGCCTTTGCGTTCGTTCTTCGCAAGGACGTGGAGACCCCGCGCGTCGCCGTCGCGCGTGACGGACGCCTGTCGAGTGATCGCCTCTTCGCGGCGCTCACCGAGGGCCTGCTCGCGGGCGGCGCCGACGTGATCTACGTCGGCGTGGGACCAACGCCGATGCTCTACTTCGCCGCGCATCACCTGGAGACGCACGGCGCGGTGATGATCACCGCGAGCCACAATCCCGCGCCCGACAACGGCTTCAAAATGATGCGCGGCAAGGGCTCGTTCTACGGCAAAGACATCCAGGCCCTCGCCGACCTCATCGAGCAAGAAGCCGCGCTCGCCGCGCCGCCCGCCGCGCGCGGCGAGCTCAGCGAGACCAGCGTCCAGGATGCGTACATCACGTCCGTCCGCCGATCGAGCCGCCTCGCCCGCACCGACGTTCGTTTCGTCGTCGACGCTGGCAACGGCGCGGCCGGGCCGCTCGGCGTCGCGACGCTCTCCGCGCTCGGCCTCTCGCCCGAGGCGCTCTATTGCGACATCGACGGCCGCTTCCCGAACCATCACCCCGACCCCACGGTCCCTGCGAACCTCGCCGCGCTGCGCGAGCGCGTGCTCGCCACGGGCGCCACGCTCGGCGTCGCGTGGGACGGCGACGGCGATCGCATCGGCGCGATCGACGAGACGGGCGAGGTCGTCTGGGGGGACAAACTGCTCCTGCTCTACGCCCGCGCCCTGCTCCGCGAACATCCCGGCGCCACGATCCTCGGCGAGGTGAAGTGCTCCGAGACGCTCTACGCCGACATCACGAAGCACGGCGGACGGCCGATCGTGTGGAAGACGGGGCACTCGCTGATCAAGACGAAGATGAAGGAAGAACACGCGCTCCTCGCAGGCGAGATGAGCGGCCACATGTTCTTCGCGGACCGCTGGCCGGGCTTCGACGACGCGATCTACGCGACGGTGCGCCTCGTGGAGATCGTCGCCTCCGAGGGCAAGACGCTGCGCGAGCTGCTCGCCGACGTGCCGTCGACGTTCGCCACGCCGGAGATCCGCGTGGATTGCCCGGACGCGGTCAAGTTCGACGTCGTCGCGGCCGTCGTCGCGCACTACCGCGGCAAGCGGCCCGTGCTCGACATCGACGGCGGGCGCTTCGATTTCGGCGAGGGCGCGTGGGGCCTCTGCCGCGCGTCGAACACGCAGCCCGTGCTCGTGCTGCGCTTCGAGGCGGCCACGCCCGAGCGGCGCGACGAGATCCGGGCGGAGGTCGAGGGCGTGGTCGCAGACGCGATCCGCCGCGCGACCGAGGCAGGCGGCTGCCCGTGACGGCGACGCGCGCCGAGGCACCGGGCGAGACGTGGACGATCCGTCGCGTGCTCGCATGGGCGGTGGACGACCTCAAGAAGCGAGGTTTTTCCTCGGCGCGCCTCGATGCCGAGCTCTTACTCTGCCACGTCCTTCGCACCGACCGCATCAAGCTCATCGTCGACGCCGAGCGCCCACTCGACAAGGCCGAGCTCGGCAAGTACCGCGAGCTCTACCAGCGCCGCCGCGCCGGTGAGCCGATCGCGTACCTGCTCGGCGTACGCGAGTTCTACGGCAGGCCTTTCCGCGTCGATCGGCGTGTCCTCATCCCGCGCCCCGACACCGAGACGCTCGTCGAGGTTGCGCTCGCGCGCACGAGGCACATCGACCTCTCGGCGCGCGTCCTCGACCTCTGCACGGGCTCCGGCTGCGTCGCGATCTCGCTCGCGCGTGAGCGTCCGACCACGTGTGTCCTCGGGCTCGACCTTTCGCCGGATGCGGTTACCGTCGCGCGGGAGAACGTCGTGCGCCTCGGCGCCACGAACTGTGCGATCGGCGTCTCGGACCTTTTCTCCGCGCTCGAAGGCCGCGGCGCCGTCTTCGACCTCATCACGGCGAACCCGCCGTACATCCCGGAGGCCGAGATCGACACGCTCGCGGTGGACATCCGCGGCTTCGAGCCGCACCTCGCGCTCTCGGGCGGGGCGGACGGGCTCGTGCTGCTCCGGCGCATCGCCGCGGAGGCGCCGCGGTACCTCGCTCCGGGCGGCGTGATCGCGGTCGAGGTGATGTCCGGCCAGGCGCCCGACGTGAGCGAGCTTTTTGCCGCGCAGGGTTTCACGGAGATCGAAATCCAAAAAGACCTCGGCGGGCACGATCGAATCGTATCCGGAGTTTTTCGACCATGAGGGCGCCCGGGGGTCGCGCGTCGGGGGATTCGCCCTTGGATGGCGAGGCGTTGCGCATGATCCGCCAGCGCTCCCTCTTCATGGCGCGGCGGCTCGGCTATCCGGTCGACGTGAGCTTGCCGCTGATCACGGACCGCGGAGTTTTACGGGACAAGGACGAGGTCGTCGATCGCATGCTCGCGCTCGACGCGGTGATCGCCTGCGCCTCCGGGATGCCGCCCGAGATCGCATTGGAGTGGGTGTCCGAGATCGGCATCACGGGCTCGCTCTCGCCCTCGGAGGCGCGTGTCCTCGAAGGTCGCGCGGAGGAAGTGCCTGCGGGCCTGCTCGACCGCATGGAGGCGCTCTGGGCGCTCGGCTGGTCGGCCTCGCTCTTCCGGGCCCTCGATTTTTCGCGCATCTGCGGCCCCGAGCTCGGGATGATCTTCGGCGAGCTCGACGACGCCCGCGACGTGCGCGCCTTGCGCAAGCGCAGCCGATTGCGCCGCCACGAGGAGGTCCTCGCCGCCTGCGACCTCGCCCGCTGCTTGCACCGCGGAATCGAGATCGCCGCGCGGAAACGAATGAGCTTGCCGGGTAAGGTTCAGCCGAACGTCATTCTGGAGCGGAGGAAGGCGCTCGAATGGTTGCTCGGCGAAGAGGAGTGGGATGAGGTGTTCGTCGGGGTTTGAGCCCGCCGGCGCGCTTCACTTCTGCCGCGGATAAAACGCCGTCCGCCACCCGAGCACGAAGGCCCCGCCGCGGATCGAATTGCCGTACATGTAATCGTACGCGAGATACGGCCCCATCCCGACCTTCGACCCGAACCGGAACCCCTCGAAAAACACCCCGGCCCCGAGCGCCGAGGTCAAACCTCCGTCGACGAGCAACGTGTCCTGGTCGTCGGCCGGCGTCACGATCGCCGTCCCCACGCCCGTCTCCACCATCAGCCCGAGGTCGCGCAGTGCTCCGCCGAGCGAGTAGAGCGGAAAGATCTCCGTGTGAAACCCGACCATCCCGCTGAACATGACCTTGTCGCCCGCGTCGATCCCGAGCGACCCGAACGTCAGGCCGAACGTCAAGAAATCCCGCAAGGCCACGCCCACCCACGCACGCGCGCCGAAGCCCGCGCCGATCCCCGTGTCCGTGTAGTAGCGGAGCAGGCCGATCTTCGTCGGATCGTTCGGGAACCCCGCCGTGCTGCCGAGCGACGCGCCGATCGCGAGACCAAACGTAAAACTGCTTCGCCGCTCCGGCGTCACCACGCGTAACGTCGGGTCGTTCGGATCTTCGAGGCCGCTCGTTCCGAGCGTCCGCACGCCGGCCTCTTCCTTCTTTGCCTCGGCCGCCGCCTCCGTCGTGCTCCGGCCGCCGCGCGGGCCTTGTTGCGCGCTCGAAGGCGAGGTCCACGACGTGATCGCCGCGGTGAGGGCGATGGACAGAGCGGCCACTTTTTTCGGGGAAACAACCTTCGCCATGCGGAGCCCTTCCCTTATACGATACGGCCGATGTCCCGCATCGCGATCGTCTTCCCTCCGATCCGCGTCTCGCGCGACTTCATCGACTACCCGTACTTCGCCGACCTCGGCGCCCTCCAGGCCGCCGCCGTCTTGCGCGCGTCGGGCTTCGAGGTCGACCTCGTCGACGCGCTCGCGATGGAGGGCGCGACGCTCGCGAGCCACGACGATGACCCGGGCTACGTGCAGCTCGGCGCGCCGCTCGACAAGGTCCTCGCGCGTGTCTCCGACGAGAGCGACGCCGTCCTCGTCGCGTACACGCCGTTTCACAGGCCGCCCTCGCGCGACGATCTGCTTGGGAAGCTCCTCGCTGGTCTCGCCGCGCATCGTCCGGATCGTCCCCTTGTCTTGGCAGACCTCTACCAGAGCGGCCAGCACGTCGTCGACGTCCCGTCGAGCGAGATCCTCGCCGCCTATCCGGAGGTCTCCGCCCTGATCCGCTACGAGGCCGAAGGCGTGCTCGCACGGGTTTTTTCCGATCTCGTACGACAAGGCCGGCCGAAAGAACCGTTCGCCCTGGTCCCCGAGGAGCCGCCGCGCCTCGACGACCTGCCCTTGCCCGCGTGGGACCTCGTCGATCTGCCGGCCTACTTCGCCTTCCACGAGGCCACGATCCGCGGCCTCGGCCGGCCTCACTGGGCCTTCCCGATCGACGGGAGGAGCGCGCCGATCCTCACGAGCCGCGGCTGCCCCTACCGCTGCGTGCACTGCTCCTCGAACCCCACGGCCCGCAAGGATGGCGAGCTCGTCCGGCCGAAGACCCAGCGCCGCTACGGCCCCGCCTACCTCGACCGCCTCCTGGGCGACCTCGCCGCGCGCGGCGTGCGTCGCGTCCACCTGCTCGACGAGCTCGTGAACGTGAACGAGCGGCACTTCGACGTGGTGCTCGATCTCCTCGAAAAGCACGATCTACGCTTCGAGATCCCGAACGGCGTGCGTGCCGACTACGTCCTTCCGCGCCACGTCGAGGCCATGAAGGGCCGCATGACCACGCTCAGCGTGAGCGCGGAGAGCGGCGTGCAGCGCGTCGTCGACGAGGTCGTGGACAAGCAGCTCGACCTCGGCGCCATCAAGGAAGCGGCGAAGCGCGCGCACGAGGTCTCGCTCCCGATGCTCGTGCACTTCATGATCGGTTTGCCCGGCGAGACGAAGCGCGACATCAACGGCACGCTCGCCTTCGCGCTCGACCTCTTCGAGGAGACGGGCGCGTTTCCAAGCGTGCAGTTCGCCACGCCGCTGCCCGGCACGCGCCTCGGCGCCGAGGCCAAGAAGAAGGGTCGCGCGCTGCCCGTCGTGAACGACTGGGGCCCGCGTTTCCAGCAAACGCCCACGATCGAGACCGACGCCTTCACCGCGGAGGACCTCCGCCGCTTCAAGTGGACGTTCGATCAACGCATCGGCGCCTCGCAGGGGCCGAAGAAGGTGATCATGAACGTCACCTACAAGTGCAACAACCGCTGCACGTTCTGCGCGACCGGCACGCGCACGCAGTTCGACGGCGACGTCGATCGGCAACGCGAGCTGCTCGTGAAGTACCGAAAGCTCGGCGTCACGCTGCTCGACTTCGACGGCGGCGAGCCCACGCTCAATCCGAACCTCGTCCGCCTCGTGCAGTTCGCCCGCCGCATCGGCTACGAGCGCGTCAACGTCACCACGAACGCACGCATGTCGAGCTACGAGGAGTTCGCGAAGAAGCTCGTCCACTCCGGCGTCACCTCGATCCTCACGAGCATCCACGGCCCCGACGCGCAGACGCACGCGCAGAACGTGGGCGTCGCCGAGGCCTTCGATCAGACCATCGCGGGCGTGAAAAACTTCGTCCGCCTTGCGCCGCCCGGCGTCGAGCTCGGCGCGAACATCACGATCACGAAGTCGAACCACAAGAAGCTGCACGACGTCGCCGCGCTCGTCTTCGATCTCGGCCTGCGCTGGTTCAACATCCAGTTCCTCACGCCCTTCGGCCGCGCGACGAGCTCGGTCTGTCCGGACACGAGCGTCGCGGCGAAGGAGACGATGCGCGTCATCGACGACTTCCGCGATCGCATGAAGATCCAGGTCATCAATCTGCCCTTTTGCTTCATGCCCGGCTACGAAGAGTTCCTCCTCGGCGACATGCTCAAGCTCGAGCGACACATGCTCTTCGTGAACAACGAGGAGGTGAACCTCTTCGAGTACCTGCGCGAGCGGCGCGTGAAAAAGCCCGTCTGCGCGACGTGCCCGCACGAGGTCTTCTGCGGCGGTTTTTACGAGCTCGAGGACGTCCCCGAGCCGACGTGGCTCATCCAGCCCGAGGATCTCGTCCGTCCGATCGCAGCGGATGTTCCGCGACCGTTCGCGCGCCACTGAGGAGCCCCTTCGCGACCACGGCCGCGACGAGCACCACGATGCCGAGGACCTTGAGCGGCCAGTCGAGGTAGAGCACCCAGCCGTCGTGCTCCAGGCTCACGAGCGCGAGCGAGAGCCCCACGAGCCCCGCCACGACCTCCGTCACCCGGCTCCGCGTGGTCTCCTCGCCCGTCTTCTTCGGCGTGTGCGAGAGCGCGTGCAGGAGCAGCCCCGCCACCGCGGCGATGAGCCACGGCCGGATCGAGGTGATCCGCGCCTCGCCCACGAGGTCGAGCGAGAGCGCGCCGCCCACGGTCGAGAGCGCGCAGCCGGCGAGCGTGAGCGCCGCGATGACCTTGCTCTTCGGCCCTGACACGTGGTCGAGCGCCTGGATCGCAACCACCATCGCGAGCGGCACCGTGTGCCCCGCGATCGCGAGCACGATCGTCGGGTGAAGCTCGGCCGCGCGCGCGAGCGACGCGACGGCCGTCCCCTCGCCGGCCTGGTGCAGCAGCACCGCGACGTACCCCATCACGAGCGTGGGACCGTCCGCGTGCGCGTGCGCATTCCGTTGCGGCACGAGCCGTTCGATCAGGAACGGCACGAGGAAGCCGGCCGCCGCGGCCGCGAGGGCCAACCAACCGGCATCGGCGATCGCCTCGGGCAAGAGGTGCAGGAGCGCGATCGCGGCCGAGCCGACCATCGCGAACGTCCCGAGGCCGGGCATGACGCGTTGCCCGTGGTCGCGCCAGATCGCGGCGATCCCGCCGAGCAGGACGGCGAGCGCGAGGACGGCGAGCCCGGCGGGGAGGGACACGGCGCGCGTCGTAGCATGAATTCGGGCCGGTCCGGTCGAGAGCCTTCTTCCCTCGCGGTGTGTCCCGGACAAGTGTACTGTCGGGCCCGTTCGTCGAGGGAGCGCCAAGCGGCGCGAGGGAGGATGGATGAACCCTGCAGAACGCGGTCTTTTGTCAGTGCTCGGGGGCGTCGCCACCGGGGTGCACGTCCTGGTGGCCATCGCGGTGCTCGTGCTGGGGCTCGTCCTCGTGCGGCCGGTGAACCAGAACGCGGGTTTGATCTTCGCGGGTGCTGGCGGCGTGCGGCTCTTCGGCCTCGGGCTTGATCTCATCCTCGACGCGATGACGGTGACGCCCGACGCGATCATGACCATGCACGCCATCGGCACCGTGATCTGGCTCGGTACGGGCACGGTCTTCTTCGGCGGGATCGCGTTCGGGTCGTACAAGCTCGCGGAAACGCGGCAGCAGAAGGGCGGTGGGGCATGGGCGGGATGAGCGGACTCGGGATGAGCCTGCTCGGCCTCGCGAGCGCGGGCGTGCTCACGCTGCTCGGGGTCGCCCTCGTCGTCGTGGGGCTCGGCACCGTGAAGAAGGTGCATGACCTCGCGGGGTTTTGCCTCGCGGGCGCGGGGGGGCTCATGACGGTCGCCTCGGTCTTGCGTCAGCTCATGAGTTTTGCGCTGAGCTTCGCGGGCATGGGGTTCGGGACGCTCTTCACGCTCTCGCAGATCCTCACGATGGGCATGCACATCCTCGCGGCCGTGCTCCTGCCGGTCTCGATCTTCCTGCTCGCGAACGCGGTGAAGCAGGGGGCCGGGCAGGTCCAGGCGCAGGGACCGCGCATCCACTACTGATCTCCGGCCGCGCCTGCCTGCACGGCCTTCACCCTCGACGCTCCGCAACTCGCGCCCGGCTCCGGCATCCGAAGGGCATGGGCAGTGAGACCTACCACGAGCCGTACGACGTCTTGTCGCCAGCGGCTCGCGACATGCACCGAGCGCTCTGGTCCCTCATCGAGGAGCTCGAGGCCATCGATTGGTACGCGCAACGCGCCGAGGTCACGAACGACGCGGAGCTTCGGGCCGTCCTCCTGCACAACCGTGCCGAGGAGATCGAGCACGCGATGATGAACCTCGAATGGATCCGCCGGCAGGATTCGTTATTTGACAAGAATATCCGCACCTATTTGTTGAAGGACGTCCCGATCACCGAGATCGAGGAGCGCGAGGAAGGAAAAGAAGGGGGCGGAGGCGAAAGCGAAGGCGCGGGTGCATCGCTGCCCGAGCGAGGTGGCTCGGGTCGTGGGCTCGGCATTGGCAGCTTGAGGGGGAGGTGAATCGTGGCCCTGGATCTGCTTCGTCGTGACCTCGCTCCGGTCCTGCCCGAGGCGCTCGCGCTCATCGACGCGGAGGCGCGGCGCGTGCTCCAGTTGAGCCTCGCGGCGCGCAAGCTCGTTGATTTCCGCGGGCCGTTCGGCTGGGGGTACGCCTCGGTCAATACGGGCCGACTCCGTCCGCTCGGCGAGGGCCCCGTGCCCGGCGTCTCCATTGGCCAGCGCCAGTCGCAGCCGCTCCTCGAGGTGCGCACGCCCATCGTGTTCGACCTCGCGGACCTCGACGCTGCGTCGCGCGGCGCGATCGACCTCGACCTGTCTCCGGTGGTGGAGGCGGCCGAGCGGATTGCGCGGGTCGAGGACGGCGCCATTTTTCATGGTTATGCCGAGGGCGACATTCACGGCATCGTGCAGAAGAGCCCGCACGCGCCCGTGCGTATTCCGACGGTCACGGCGTTCCCGGCCGCGGTCGTGCAGGCGAAGGAGGTTCTCCGATCGGCGGGCGTCACGGGTCCGTACGTGCTCGTGGCGGGCTCGCGTGAATACGACGAGCTCGCGGCGGGCTCGGACGACGGGTATCCGATCTTGAAGCGTATCGAGCGGCAGATCATCGATCACCCCGTCGTGTGGGCGCCTGCGCTCTCCGGCGCGGTGCTGCTCTCCGTGCGCGGCGGCGATTTCGAGCTCACGGTCGGGCAGGACCTTTCGATCGGATACGCGTACCACGAAAAACAGAAGGTCGAGCTCTTCCTGACCGAGTCGTTCACGTTCCGCGTCCTCGAGCCGCAGGCGGCCGTCGTCCTGCGCCGCGGCTAGAACATCGATCGGTTTGACAACCGCTCGATGCTCTAGCCTTCTTTCGTCCCGAGGGGGACGCCTCGCGTCCCCCTCTCGTCCGGGCAAAGCCCGGCCGATTCACCCCCCGAGGCGATCTCGCTTCGCGATCTCGCAGAGCGCCGAACCGTTCGGCGCTCTAGATCCCGCCTTCCGTTCGCCCTCGCCCTCGTGTACGGTGCCCTGCCGCCCGAACGGCAGGACCACCGGCCTCATGAAAAACCCCTCCCTGCGCGCCTTTGCCGCGCTCGTCCTCGCCTTGCCTCTCGTCGCCCTCGGCTGCTCGAAGGAAGCGAAGGCCAAGGGCACGCTCGAAAAGTACGAGGCGGTGTTCCGGGTATGCAAGGAGGAGACGGAGAAGGCGAAGCTTTCGCCCGGGGAGCATCGTTGCTCGCTCGTGGCGAGCATCGCCGTCGATCTCGGCCTCGAAGAGTCGGGGCTCGAGGAGCCGAAGCGGCGCGAGTTGCTCTCGGCCTGGCTCGAAAAAAAGGGGTTCGGGGCCCATTACGTGCCGCCGGAAAAGCGGCCCAAGGAAGAGCGCTGAAGGCGCGAGAAAGGTTTGTCATGTCCGAGGAAGGGATCGACGATCCGCGGAGCGTCCTGTCGCTCGCCGCGAACGAGCTCGGCGCGGGGCAATTCGAGGCTGCGCTCGCGCGCGTGAAAGCGCTCCAGCCGTCGCTTTCGGCCACGCCCGACCTGCTCGCGCCGTCGCGCGCGCTCGAAGCGCGTGCCCTCGCGAGCCTCGGGCGCGGGGAGGAGGCGCTCGCGGTGCTCGATCAAGGGCAGAAGGACGCCGAGGCGGCGAACCTGCCCGCGCACGTCGAGGGCCTCGGGCGGCTGCGGGCCGGACTCGCGCAGGCGTTCGAGATGGAGCAGCTCGCGGCGATGTCGGCCGAGGATCTGGAGCGACAAACCGACGATCCGGCCCAGCGCGCTGTGCTTTATTCGAACAAGATCGTCGCGTCGCTCGCCGTGGGCGACATCGAAGGCGCGCGCAAGCTCCTGCCGCGCGCCCGCGTGGCCGCCGAGCAGGCCGAGGATCCGGCCGCGCTCCTGCCCGTCCTGCTCGCGACGACGCAGCTCTGCGTGGCGACGGACGACGTGAAGACGGCGAAACGCGCGCTCGAAGCGGCCCGCAAGGTCGCCGAGGCGCACGAGCCGGACGTGATCCCGATGATCGATGAAATGGCGGGGTATCTCTTGCAGGACCCCGAAGCCTGATTCCCATCTCCCTCTCCCGCAGCGCGGGAGAGGGGCAGGGATGAGGGTTTTCCTATTTCGGCTCCACCACCATCGCGCTCCCGCCATTGCGGCGCACCGGCTCCGCGACGGCGGTCATCGTGCCATCGTCGTTCAACCGAATCGCCGTCGCCGCGCCGATGAGGCCCGCGTCCGAAAAAGCGTGGCCCTTGGCCTCTAGCGCCGTCGCCTCGGGCGAGCTCATGAACAGCGGCTCGGCGTTGCTCGTGGCGTTCGGCGCGTTTCGTTGCGACACGCGCGGCGCGGCCAGCGCCTCGTCGATCGGCATCTTGAAATCAAGGTGGTTCACGAGGATCTGCATCACCGTCGTGATGATCGTCGCGCCGCCGGGCGAGCCGATCGCGAGCACGGGCGCGCCGTTCGAGAGCACAATCGTCGGGCTCATGCTGCTGCGTGGCCGCTTGCCCGGCTCGAGCACGTTCGGGTGCGGCGTGTCCGGCGTGGCCGGGATGTTGAAATCGGTGAGCTCGTTGTTCAGCAAGAACCCGCGCCCCGGCACGACCATGCCATTGCCACCCTCGTATTCGATCGTGCAGGTGTACGAAACCCAGTTCCCGAACGAATCCGCCACCGTGATGTGCGTGGTCTCCGGATCGAGATCGGCGGGCGACTCCCCGGCATGAACCCAGGCCGGCGGCTTTGCTTTCGCGCCGCTCGGATCCACCTGGTGCGCGAACGGATTGCCCGCGGGCTTGGCCTCGGTGGAGGCCGTCGTCGCATCGATGAACGCCCGCCGCTCGGCGGTGTACGCCGCCGACAGCATTCCTTCCACGGGCACGTTCACGTACTCGGGATCACCCATGAAGGTATTTCGATCCGCATACGTGAGGCGGGAGGCTTCGAGCCACAAATGCAAAAAATCCGTTTTGCTCATCGAGGCCGGATCGAATCCTTCGAGCAGGTTCAGCGTCATGCCCGCGGTGAGCCCGCCGCTCGAAGGCAATCCGACCCCGAGGATCGTGAGCCCGCGATAGGTCGTTTGCACGGCGGGGCGCACGCGCGCCTCGTACGCCGAGAGGTCTGACAGGGCCATGAAGCCCGGCCGAGAGACGATCGTCGCGTCGGCCGTGAACGGCGGGTTCGTCACGGTCGAGACGATGTCCTTGCCGATGTCGCCGTCGTAAAACACGGCCGGGCCGTTCTTCGCGATGAGCTCGTACGTCGCGGCGAGGTCCGGGTTCGTGAAGATCGAGCCGACGGGGAAGGGATCGCCGGCCGCGTTCAAGAAGAGCGCGCGTGTGCTCTGGATCTGCCGGAATCGATCGATGTTGCGTGTCGTCTGGTCGAAGAACGTCGCGTCGACGTCGAACCCCTTCTTGGCCACGAAAATGGCGAGCTTCAGCGCGTCGGCGAGCGGGAGTTTTCCATATCGACGCAGCGCCTCGTCCCAGCCGCGCAGCGTGCCGGGCACGCCGACCGAGAGGCCGCTCGTGAGCAGATCGTTGAATGCAATGGGCGCGCCGTTCTCGTAATACGCCGTGTGCTTCATTCCTTGCGGCGTCGTCTCGCGGTGGTCGATCACCACGGCCTGCTTCTTGTCGGCGAGCCATACGAGCATGAACCCACCGCCGCCGATGCCGCACGAAAATGGATCGGTCACGCCGAGCGTCGCGGCTGCGGCGACCGCCGCGTCGATCGCATTGCCGCCGGCTTTGAGCGCCTCGATCGCGGCCCACGTCCCGCGATGGTCCACCGTGGCCGCGGCGCCGCCCTTCCCGGCGGCGGTCGGCACGAACATCGTGGGCGGCACCGGATCGGGCGGCGGCTCGGCATCGGCGGGGGCATCGGTCCCCGCGTCCGTCGGTTCGGGCCCGGCGTCGTTTCCGCCACCACCCGCGTCCGGATTCGTGGTGGGAGGGGTCGGCTGCGAATCGAGCGAGCAGCCGAGGAGCGTGGCCGCAAGAAGAAGAGCGAGATTCGTGTGACGCATGGCGTCGAGGAGAACACGGCCACGAGGGCGAATCCATCGAGAAATGACGAATTCACGGGCCGTCCCGGACGCGGCGTTCGGTTAGCCTCCTTCGGAGAGCCGCCTCGCCAGCCGCACGTGGAGCGCGTGCCCCGCCTTGAATGCGAGGTAATGCGCCCGCGGCAGCGGATCCAGGAGCGAAAGATCTCCCACGAAATCCAGCAGCTTGTGGCGCGCGGGCTCATCCGGAAAGCGCAGCGGCCCGTTCAGCCATTTCTCCTCGTCGCAGACGATGGCCGTATCGAGGCTCGCCCCCGCGAGTAGGCCCCGCGCCCGCATCGCCTCGACGTCGGAGACCACCCCGAACGTCCGCGCCGGCGCCACCTGCGCCAAAAATCGCTCGGGCGAGGCCACGAACGACGCCCATTGCTCGCCGATCGGCGCCGCGTCGAACGCGATTCCACAGGAAAAACGTAATTCCGGGGAGGGGATCGCCGCGACGAACGCGTCACCGCTCGAAGGCACCCAGATCGGCGCCTCCAGGACCGTTTGCAGCCGCGGCGCATATGCCGCCGAGAGCCCGACGCGCGCGATCGCCTCGGCCCATGGCAGCGCCGAGCCGTCGAGGATCGGCACCTCGGGCCCCGTGATCTCGATACACGCGTCGTCCACGCCCATCCCCGCGAGCGCGGCCAGCAAATGCTCCGGCGTCCGTACCTGCGCCTCGCCATTCGCGAGTGTCGTCGAGCGCGTCGTATCGACGACGAACGCCGCGCGTGCCCGGACCACCGGCTCGAAAGGCAGATCCTTCCGCACAAAAAAGCGCCCTTCGCCTGCCGCGACGGGGCGGATTCGCGCCTCCACGTGCGCCCCCGTGTGCAGGCCTCGCCCCGCGAGCACGACATCTTCTGCGACGGTTTTTCGCTTTTCGACCATTGTTCGTTCGTGGGGGCTTCGGTCTTCGTTGCACCATCGTCCCCCTGCGGCAGGCGCGAAAAACATTTCGCGGCGCGCCTGAGAGTGGAGAACGAGGCCGGTTCGATCTTGTGGCGCGCGGTCATGTCGTGGCAAGGGTTAGGTCGATGAAGCCGCTTCTCATCGTGAACCCCCAGTCGGCGGGAGGAAAGACGGGCGCGCTCTTCGAGAAGATGCGCGGGCCGATCGAGCGTCACCTCGGGCACGTCGACGTCGTGTTCACCGAACGTTCTCGGCACGCGGTCGACATCGCGCGCGAGGCGGCGAGCGAGGGGCGGGAGATGGTGGTCTCCGTCGGCGGCGACGGCTCGATCCACGAGGTCGTCTGCGGGCTCATGGAGGCGCGCGACGCGGGCAAGAAGCTCCCGAAGTTCGGCATCATCGGCGCCGGCACGGGCGGCGACTACCGGCGCACGCTCGGCTTCGAGAACCGCCTCGATCGTTATTGCGAGGCCATCGCCGAGGGCAAGACGCGCGCGGTGGACATCGGACGATTCTCCTACGCGACGCACACGGGCGAGCGGAAAAGTTCTTACTTCGTGAACATCCTCTCCGTCGGCATGAGCGGCCTCGTCGATCAGCTCGTGGCCGAGTCGACGCGCACGCTCGGCGGCACGATGGCGTATTTCACGTCCTCGGTGAAAGGCCTCGCGCGGAGCGTCGTGGGCCGCGTCAAATGCACGATATGGCGGGAGGACGGCTCGCGCGAGGAGACGATCGAGACCCGTTGCATGGCGATCTGCAACGGCCGGTACTTCGGCAGCGGCATGCAGGTCGCGCCGATGGCGCACCCGGACGACGGGCTCTTCGACGTCGTCGACCTCGGCGCCGCCTCGCGCCTGCGCTTTTTCATGGTCTCGTCGCGCATGTACACCGGCACGCACGTGCACTCGCTCGATGTGAAGCACTACCGCTGCGAGCGCATCCAATTGGAACTTTTGAACGAGGACGTCGCGGATCGTTTCCTGCTCGACGTCGACGGCGAGCCGCTCGGCCGCTTGCCTTTGGAGATCGAGATGGTGCCCGGCGCCATCGAGGTCCTCGTCCCCAAGCAATAATGCGTTGCGGCATTGCGGAATGGGCTCGCGTCGCCCGCCATTCGATGTAGAATCGAACGTCCCATGAGCCAAGACGGCGTCTCGAGCGGCGCGCGCTCCTCTGGACCGCGCTTTCTGGTCGTTGGATGTGGCGGAATCGGTGGCCTCGTGGCCGCGCACCTGTTCGCAGGTGGGCACGACGTCACGGCGCTGACCACGAATACACGGATCGCGGACGCGATCAATACGAAAGGCCTGCGTGTCCTCGGCGAGAACAGCCCCGGCGCCGTGCGCGGTCGGGCCCTCACCGAGCTTCTGCCGGGCACCGAGCCGTTCGATTACATCCTGCTCGCCACGCAGCCGCCACAGGTGGAAGAAGCCGCTCGTGGCGTCTTGCCGTTCCTCGCGGAGACGGGCGCGATGGTGACGTTCCAGAACGGCCTCTGCGAGCCGCGCCTCGCGCAGATCGCGGGCCCGGAGCGGGTGCTCGGCGGCGTCGTCGCGTGGGGCGCGTCGATGATCGAGCCCGGCGTGTACGAACGCACGTCCCCCGGGGGGTTTGTCCTGGGCCGCATGGACGGGCAGCCGGACGACAGGTTGTATCCGCTGGCGAAGGCGCTCGGCTCGATCGGCGAGACGATCATCACGGACAACCTCGCCGGCGCGCGCTGGTCGAAGCTCGCGATCAACTGCGCGATCAGCTCGCTCGGCGCGCTTGGCGGCGACAGGCTCGGCGCGCTTTTGCGCCATCGCTTCATTCGACGGCTCACGCTGGAAATCATGACCGAGGTCGTGCTCGTGGCGCGCGCCTCGGGCGTGAAGCTGCAAAAGGTCTCGGGCACGCTCGATCTCGACTGGATCGCGCTCTCCGACGCCGATCGGATGGCCGTCGCGTCGCCCTCGCTCTTCGCGAAGCACGCCATTTTGCTCGCGGTGGGCACGCGCTTCCGCAAGATGCGCTCGTCGATGCTCGCCGCCATCGAGCGGGGCCGGCCGCCCGCCGTGGATTTCTTGAACGGGGAAATCACGAGCCGTGGCCTCTCGCTCGGCATCGCGACGCCCATCAATGCGGCCATCCAGGCCGAGGTGCACGCGCTCGCCGCGAACCGCACGCCGCCGTCGCTCGCGCTTTGCCGCGCGCTTTATGAGCGGACGCGTTCGCTCGTGAATGCGCCGTTCTCGATCCCGCCGCCCCCCGCGGAGGCGGATCCGGCCGCGCTCGACCCGGAGATCCCGCCGCCGCCCCGCAAGGCGACGGCGTCCCGCATCTCTTCGCTCGAACTATGACGTGACGCCGACAAGGCGTTCGGCCGCCGGATAGATCGGACGGATATCCACGGGGATATCGCCGAGCTTGCCGAGCGCGCGCGCGAGCGGCTCGCTCATCACGCCGTATTTCGACAGCATGGCCCGCGCGCCTTCCTTGTCGCCGCGGGCCTGCACGAGGAGGATTTCGCCGAGCAGCGCGCGGATCGCGCCGGGCACCTTTTCGTGATCGATCGAGAAGAGCCCGCTCGACGTATCTTCACGGATCACGCCTTTCTCCATCAGCCAGTGGAGCTGGAGCGCCGTCCCTTTGCCGTGCGCCTCCTCGATGCCGAAGCGCGTCGCGCGGAACATGCCGGCGAGGAACGTGGAGAAGAGCGCGGAGCGCCCCTCGGCGGCCAGGACGCCACGATCCATCAAAAAGAGGATGTTGTAGATCCCCATCACGTCCGCCTTCGCCTCCTCGAACGGCGAATGCAGCTCCTCGAGCCGCAGCCGCACCTCCGTCGAGGTGCCGTCCACGACGATTCGGCCCGGTCCGAGGCCGTGCGAGAGCTCGTGCAAGAGCGTGTGATGGAAGAAGGCGTCCGCCGAGAGGCGCGAGAGCTCCTCGGCCGCGAGGACCCGCGCCGCGATCGGCTTCAGGATCCCCTCGAATTTTGCCTTCATCACGTTGCGGAGCAGGACATTCTTGCTGCCCTTCGCCTCGCGCACCCGCTCGTCATTGGGCAGGTTGAACGCGAGCGTCTGCACGCCCGCCCTCGTATCGCCGGCCGAATACACGAGGTCGGCCACGCGAATCGGCGAATCGGTGCCGCGGTTCGGGTTCTTGTGCTCGTCCGGGATCGGGAGGTTTTGCTCCATCGCCGGAAGCTCGGACTTCAATCGCGCGAGCGTGCCGCTCGCCGACGGGTCGATCACGGTCACGAACGAGGTGAACGCGGCCTTGTACCCGAAGAGCCGATCTTCATACGTCTCGTACGGACCGATCGTGACCTCCACGCGGCTCTCCATGTCCATCCAGGCGAGGTCGCTCTCGTAATACTCGTCCGCCCCGAGCGCCTTCACCACCGCGCCGAGATACCGCGCGAGCCCCGCGTCCTTCGTCGCCGCCGCGGCCTTTCCGAGCTCCGCGACGACGGGCGCGAGCAGCGACCGGAACGCCGTCGAATACGGAATCGTGACGAGCCCTTTTTCCCCGCGCTGGACGAGCGTGTAGAGGCTCCGCAGCGCGTCGGCCTCGGCTGGATGCGCGGCGATCCATGCCTCGAACTCGTCCTTCGTCATGTCGACCGGGTAATACCCCGCGCCCGGCGGCCGGAGCATTTCGCCCACGAACGGCTCCTGATCGAGCCGATCCCAGGGTCCGGCCGAGAGATCGAAATACGCGAGCGCGTCCTTTGCGAGCGGCGACGTCTCCTTCGCCAGCTCCGCGCGCATCTCCGGCGCCTCCGCGAATGATTGCCGCAGGAAGATCGCGTCGATCGGCAGCGACGCGCGGACGAGGTGCAAAAGAACCTCGCGCTCGTCCGGCGTGAGCACGTCGAGGTCGGCGTCGATGGGCGTGGGCACGAAGCGCGCGAGGCGCGCCGAAACATCGGGCAGGATGTGCATGGCTCCGGCGGGGAGATGTAGTCGGATCAGGGAGCCTTGGCGAGGTCCATCCTCGGTTGCTGGATCTCGGCCCGACCGAGTTCGTCTCCTCGTAATGGTCCCCGGCCGCCTGGACGCAGCATTCGTATCGGCCGCGTCCTCGCCGCGCGTCAAAATGGGCGACGCCGCGGCGCGTTCATCCCTCGGTCCTCAGCGCGACCACTGCGATTGCTGATTGTTTTGCCGCGCCGCGCAGCCGCAGCCCGGATCGGCTGCGGGAGGCGGCGCCCGGTGCGAGGAGCAGCCTGCGAGGAGGGCCGAGAGCGCGACGAGAGCAAGGAGGAAGTGGCGCATGGCTGCCATCGTTTCCGAGCCGATGCGGCAGGTCAAGCGCCCGCGCTTTTCTCGGGGTGCGCTTCGGCGATAGCCTCTCGTTTCGCATGGGACGAAACCTCGGACCCCGCATCCGGCGCGTGGTCCTCTCCAAGGAAGGCCTCGCCCACGTCGAGCGACGCGGCAGCGCGGACGGTAGCTTCGAGCTCCCCTTCGGCCGCGCCGAGCTCGGCGAGGTTCTCCGGTCGCTCGTGGTCTGGGTCGAGCGCGGCGAGGGTCGAACGACGGCGCTCGCCTTCGACGCGCCCGAAGACCCGGACGCCGCGCTCGCCGAACGAAAACTGCGCTTCGAGCCAGGGACGACGCTGCGCGGCATCGTGCACGCCGCGCGGGGTCGGCGCGTGCGGACCTTCGGGAGCGACGGGCCGATCGAGGGCGAGGTGCTCGGCTTCGAAGAATCGACGAGCGGGCAAGGGCCACGCAGGTGGCTACTCCTGCGCACGGGAGCCGGGCAGATCGAGGTCGTCGACATGGCGTCCGTGCGGCAGATCGAGCTCGCCGATCCCGCGCTGCAAGGGAGCCTCGACGTGCTCGTGAGTCGCGGGCGGGCCTCGGCAGGTGGAGATGGTCGCGCCGTGCGCGTCGGCCTCGCGGGTCGTGTGGAGGACGTGCGCGTGCTCTACGTCGTGCCCGCGGCGCCGTTTCAGCTCTCGTACAGGCTCGCGCTCGCGGGCGCGGAGGCGCGGCTCTTCGCGTTCGCGCTCGTGCAGAACCCGCTCGACGAGGATCTCGAAGACGTGGAGCTCGTGCTGTCGTCCGCGCAGGCGGCCGCGGCGTCGAGTGATTCGTACGGGCGCGGCGATCGACGGATCGACGACGAAACCGAGAACGCGACCAAGCTCGAACGCACGCGCAGGGCGCACGGCCAGCCCGCCACGATCCGCGCGGCCGCGCCGCTCGGCACCCTCGTCGCGCTCGCGGGGCGCGCGCCGGAGCGCATCGACGATGCCGACACGATGGACACCGAGCAAGCGGCCGCCGAGCTCGCCGCCGTGGCCGCCGCCGAGCCGAGGGAGTGGGTCGCCGAAGGACCCGTCTCCATCCCGCGCCGCGGCGCCGCGATGATCCCCGTGCTCGCCACGAGCGTCCGCGTGCGCAAGGAGCGCCTCTTCCGCGAGGGCGCAGGACCCAGCCCCGACCTCGTGCTCTGCTTCGACAACGACACCGGCGTGCGCCTCGACGAGGGCCGATGCGCGGTCTACGACGAGGGCCGCTACGTCGGCGAATCCGCGATCGGAGCCGCGACGCGCGGCGCGCTCGTGCGTGTCTCGTTCACGAAGGACCCGGGCGTTCGTTGCCACCGCACGAGCCGCAAGGACACGACCTTCGCGGGCGTCGTCTTCGAGGCGGGCGGCCTCATCGAGCAGCGGCGCGTCGAGGAGCGTCACGCCTACTGCGTCCGCAGCGATCACTCGACGGTCGTGGACGTCGTGATCGAGATTCCGCGCAAAGACGGCCGCACGCTCACGGCCGAGGGCCTCACGCCCCTCGCCGAGACGCCGCGCGTCACGCGCTTCCGCGTCGAGGTCCCGCCGCGCGGCGAGGCGACGATCGAGGTGCGCGAGGTGTGGACCGAGTCGACGCGCCTCGCCTACGAGTCGGTCGAGCCCGGGCAGATCGAGACCTGGCGCGCCTCCGGGCGGGTTGCCGCTTCGCGGCTCGACGTGCTCTCCGAGCTTTCCCGCAACGTCGAGGAAGCGACGCAGCTCGAGGCCGAGCGGATGCGGCTCGATCGTGAGCTCGTCGAGGTCTACACCCGGCACGGAAAGATCGCCGAGCAGCTCGCGGTGCTGCGTGACGCGGGCCCGGAGGGGGCGCTGCGCGCGCGGTACGTGAGCGAGCTCGACGCCATGCAGCAGCGCATCGGCCCGATGGAGACGGAGATGCGCAGGCTCCGGGACGAGGCCGAGACGCGGAGGCGCGCTGCGGAGCGAGCGCTCGCGAGCCTCGCGCAATGCGCGTAACGCGCTTCGACGAACGCGGCGTGGCCTTATACTCGCCGCGTGCTGCCCCTGCTCGCGCTCGGCGTCATCGTCGTCCTCACCGTCGGCTACTTCTCCTACGGTCGCCTCATCGCGAGGAACTACGCGCTCGACGACAGCGCCGAGACGCCCGCGGTGCGCCGCGCGGACGGCGAGGACTTCGTGCCGACGAAGCCCTTCTACCTGCTCGGCCAGCACTTCAGCGCCATCGCCGCGGCCGGCCCCATCGCCGGCCCGATCCTCGCGGCGCAGATGTTCGGCTGGGTCCCGTGTGTCCTCTGGATCGGCTTCGGCGTGATCTTCATCGGCGCCGTGCACGACTTTTCCGCGCTCGTGGCGAGCGTGCGTCACGAGGGCGAGAGCGTGGCCGAGATCGTCCGGCGGCAGCTCGGCCGTCGCGCGTGGCTGCTCATCCTCACGTTCATCTGGCTCGCGCTCATCTACGTGATCGTGGCCTTCGCCGACATCACGGCGAGCACGTTCGTCGGCAAGACCGAGGAGTTCGAGGGCGGCAAATACAGCTTCAACCCGGGCGGCGCCGTCGCGGCGGCGAGCACGATGTACCTCGGCCTCTCGGTCCTGATGGGCCTCATCGACCGGCGCCTGAAGCCCCCGCTCTGGCTCACCACCATCCTCTTCGTGCCCGCGACGCTCGTCGTCGTCTGGCTCGGCACCAAGATCTCCACCTCGTTCGTGCTCCCCTTCGAGAACCCGCAGCGCGCGTGGGGCCTCGGCATCCTCGTCTACTGCTTCGTCGCCTCGCTCCTGCCCGTGTGGCTGCTCCTGCAGCCGCGTGGCTACCTCGGTGGATTCGTCCTCTACCTCGCGCTCGCCGTCGGCACGATCGGCCTCTTCTTCGGCGGCCTGCGTTATCCGGGCGAGTTCGACATCCGCATGCCGGCCTTCAAGACCTTCGACGCCGGCGGCCCCTTCGGCGCGCTCTTCCCGTTCCTCTTCGTGACCATCGCGTGTGGCGCCTGCTCGGGCTTCCATGGCCTCGTCTGCTCGGGCACGACCTCGAAGCAGATCGCCAAGGAGTCGCACACGCACCCCGTCGGCTACGGCGCGATGCTGCTCGAAGCCTTCGTCGCCATCATCGCGCTGACGACGGTCATCACGCTTGCGCCTGAAGGAAAGCTCCCCGGCCCCGGCAAGATCTACGGCGACGGCGTCGGCCGCTTCATGACCGTCATCCTCGGCAAGGAGCACTTCCTCTTCGCCGCCACGTTCGGCGCGATGGCCTTCTCCACCTTCGTCTTCGACACGCTCGACGTCTCCACGCGCCTCGGCCGTTACGTCCTCGAGGAGCTCTTCGGCTGGAGCAAGAAGCGCAAGGCGGGCGCGATCGCCACGGCGCTGACCTTGCTCCCGCCCGCGTACTTCGTCGCCACCGCGCGCCCGCCCGCGCCCGGCGTGCGGCCCGCCTACCTCGATTTCTGGACGCTCTTCGGCACGAGCAACCAGCTCCTCGCCGCGCTCACGCTGCTCGCCGTCACCGTGTGGCTCCACCGCGAGAAGCGCCGCGTCTGGTACACGGCCGTGCCCATGGTCTTCGTCATGACCGTGACCCTCTGGGCGCTCATCGCCCAGATTCGCCACGCCTTCGGCGCCATCCGCGAGGGCGGCTTCTCCCTGAACACGGCGACGATGAACGGCGTCGTCGGCGTCCTGCTCGTTGGCCTCGCGATCGCGCTCCTCGTCGAGTCGTCCCGGGCGCTCCTCGGCCGGACGCCCGCGCCGGCCGAGACGCGAGCCAGCTGAGCCCCGGCGCTGCCAATTCCCCTGCAATCCCCGCTGTTTCGGGTCCATGTCGCTTTTCTGGAACCCGCCCCGGATCTCGCTGTCGTTAGGTACGTGGACGCGATGCTGAACGACGGATGAGACGCGCGGCCGCCCTGGAGAGGGCGCCCGACGAGTCGCCCGCGTATCCGCGCTTCACGGAAACACGGCAAGAGCGATCCCCGCCGATGCGCGGAGGAAATCAGGAGAGGTTTGTCATGGATCATCGCAACGAGAAGAAGCCGGCACTCGACTCGAACAACCCGTTCGTCGCCAAGGCGCCCGTGGATCTTTTCGGCGCGACCCAGGCGCGCCCCTTCGATCCCCGCGCTCTCTTCGCCGACAAGGCGAGCGAGCCCGAGATTGTGGCTGCCGACGCGCCCGAGGGTTCGTACACGTACGCGCTCCTCAAGAGCGGCCCCGAGGTCCCGGCCGAGGAGTGCGAGCGCGCGGACGAGGCGATCGAGATCATGATCCTCTGGGGCGACTCGGTTCTGCACGTCGCGCACCTCTCGCCGGTTCGTCCGTTCCACGTCGGCGAGGAGAACGCGGACTTCGTGATCCCTGCGGCCACGCTCGGCGCCTCGCGGCTCCCGGTCGTGCTCGTGGGTGCGGATGGCAAGGCGCGTGTCGTGGTGCCCGCGACGGCGAAGGCCTCGCTCGAGACCGAGGGCCGCCGTGCTTCGGTCGACGCGACGAACGCGATGCCGTGTGCGGCGCTCGCGGGCAGCGTCGAGGTCGCGCTCTCGCTCGGCGCGCGGGTGAAGGTGGAGATCAGCGGCCTTGTGATTCAGGTCGCGAGCGTGAAGGCGGGCCGGAAGGTCAAGGGCGGCGCCGTGGCGATGCAGGGCAAGGGTCTCTCCTGGCACGGCGTGTCCCTCGCGGTGCACGCAGGGTTGCTCGCGGCGGCCGCGTTCTTCCTCCCGCCCCTCGGCGTGACGGACGAGGACGCGATCTCGGAGGAGGACAGGTACTTCATTCAGCACGCGCTCGACGTGAGTGCGGAGCGCGAGGAGGAGAAGAAGGAGACGCCCGAGCTCGCCGAGAACACCGAGAAGTCCCCCGGCGGCAGCTCCGGCGCGCGTGCGCAGGACAGCGAGGGCAAGATGGGCAGCACGACGAGCCGGAAGAGCGACGGTCGGTTCGCGCTCGCCGGGGACAAGAACAACACGGACCCGCAGATCGCGCGGCAGGCCGCGATCGACGAGGCGCGCACCTTCGGCATGATCGGGATGCTCAACGTGATGAACGGCGGCGACCCGAACGCCATCACGGCGAAGTGGGGCGGCGAGACCTCGTTCGGCAGCGACGAGCGCAGCGCGCTCGGCAACATGTGGGGTTCGTCGATCGACGACGCGGCGGGCTCGGGTGGCCTCGGTCTGACGGGTCACGAGGAGGGTGGTGGTGGCAAGGGTGAGGGCATCGGGCTCGATCGCATCAACACGATCGGCGTGAACCTCGGCGGGCCTGGCGGCTTCAACCGCCAGCTCAAGCCGAAGGACCACAAGACGAGCGCGCCCATCATGCGTCCGCAGGGCGTCTCGTCGAGTGGCCGTCTCCCGGCCGAGATCATCCAGCGGACCGTGCGGCAGAACTTCGGTCGCTTCCGGTTCTGCTACGAGCAGGGCCTGCGGACGAACCCGAACCTCCAGGGCCGTGTGGCCGTGCGGTTCGTGATCGGTCGCGACGGCAGCGTCTCGCAGGTGTCGAACGGCGGGTCGGATCTGCCCGACCAGAACGCGGTCTCCTGCGTGGTCCGCTCGTTCTACGGGATGAGCTTCCCGGCCCCGGAGGACGGCATCGTCACCGTGACGTACCCGATCATGTTCCAGCCCGGCAGCTGATCCCGAACCAGCTGCGGTGAACGAAGCGCCGGGGCCACCTCCCACATGTGGAAGGTGGCCTCGGCGGTCTCGTTTTGTGGGTCTCACGTGCGTGCGTCGCCTTCGCCGAGCGCCCGGGGCGCGTGCCACGTGTGTCACTCGTCTTCGCCGCGCGTCTGGGGCGAGGACCACGTGTGTCACTCGCCTTCGCCGAGCTGCCGGGGCGAGTGCCACGTGTGTCACTCGTCCGCGCCGACCTCCTCGGAGGATCTCCACATGTGGCAGGTGGGCTCGGGGGGTCTCCTTCGTCGGGTGCCACGTGTGTGCATCCTCGTGCGAGGACGGGAGCGCCGTCTTGCACGTGTGTGATCCGCTTCCCGCGATGCCGGGCCTCATGTAGCCTCATCGAGGGTCCGGCTGGAACGATCGGGAGGGTGACGTGGTCGGTGTGTCCGTGGCCTCCGATCCGCCGGTTCTGGATGCAAGGGTGAGCGCGGCCGCGGCGCGCGCCGTGGACGTCGTCGTGCGGTGGGGGAGCGACTGCGTGCTTCGAGCCGTGGAGCTCTCGCCGCCGCGTCCGTTCTTCGTCGGGGAAGAAGAAGGCTGCGACGTCGTGTTGCCCGCAGAGATCGCGGGCGGCTCGCGCGTGCCCGTGCTGCTCGCGCGCTGGGACGGCGACGTGCGCGCCGTCGTGCCGAAGGGCGCGCGTGTCGTGTTCGATGGCGAGGGCAAAGCGATGACCCCGGCGCGCGCCATCGCGCGTGGCCTTGCGGAGAGCTCGCGCGCGTATCGCGATGCGGCGGAGATTCCGCTCGGGTCTGGCAGGACGATCGCCGTGCGCATGGGGCCGATCACGATCGAGATCACCGGCAGCGTCGGTGCTCCCCGCGTGTCGAGGCAGCCCGTGCTGGAGCGTCGCACCGGGCTTTCGCACCTCGCGTCGGTGCTGCTCCATCTGCTCGTCTTCGCGGCCCTTGCCTCGCGGTTCCAGCCCATCGAGGACGACGACTTCGACGGCGTCACGGACGATCAGAAGTTCTTCATCCAGCAGATGCTCCGCCGCAGCGACGAGCGGGAGATGGAGGGGCTTTACGCCGACGAGATCGCGGGCCTCGAGTACCGGGCGCGGCGGCGGCAACGCAAGAACCGCGCGGAGATGGATCTCGAAGCGGCGTGGATGCGCTCGCTCCAGGAGGCTGGCGAGCGCTGGAGCGCGGAAGAGTTCGCACGCGCGCGCACCGGTGAGCCCGAGGACGCCCGCGAGACCGGCTTGATCGGCCTGCTGTACGATCGCCCTCCGCGGCCGGCCCCGACCACGGCTTCGATCGTTCCTTACCCAGAACACCCCGAGCCCAAAGGACGTGGTGCAACGCAGTCGCGCCCGGGCGCCATGTCTCTGAGCGGTCGATTGCCTCCCGAGGTGGTGCGGCGGATCATCCGGCAAAACTTCGGGCGCTTCCGCCTCTGTTACGAGAACGGTCTGCGGAACAACCCGAACCTGCAGGGGCGCGTCTCCGTGCGGTTCGTGATCGGCGCCGACGGCGCGGTGTCGAACGTCGGCAACGGCGGCTCCGACATGCCCGACGGCGGCGTCGTGTCATGCATCGTGCGCTCCTTCGAACGCCTGAGCTTTCCGAGGCCCGAGGGCGGCATCGTGACGGTGGTCTACCCCATCATGTTCTCGCCGGGCGGATGAGCCAAACGCCGAACCTTTGCTAGTCTCGCGCCCGTGCGTCTTTTGCTGATCCACACGGGGGGGACGCTCATGATGCGCGGCGGCGATCCGACGCCGCTCGAACCCGACGTGTACACCCGCGACCTCGTCGCGGAGCTGCCCGTCCTTCGCAAGCTCGCCGAGATCGAGACGAAGATCCTCTACAACCTCGACTCGGCCGACTTCCAGCCTCACCACTGGGTCGAGCTCGCCAAGACCGTCCACGGCTCGCTCGATCGATACGACGGCTTCGTCATCGTGCACGGCACGGACACGATGGCCTACACCGCGAGCGCACTCGCGTTCCTGCTCCCCGGACTCGATCGTCCGGTGATCCTCACGGGCGCGCAGAAGCCGCTCGCGGACGTGCGCACCGACGCGCGGACGAACCTCGTCGACGCGTGTCACCTGGCGACGACGCGTATCCCCGAGGTGGGCATCGCGTTCCACTCGGAGCTCTTGCGCGGCTGTCGCGCGACGAAGCTCGACGCGTGGGGGATGAAGGCCTTCGGTTCGCCCGCGTGCCCGCCGCTCGCGGAGCTCGGCCTCGGCGTGAACCACGCGCCGCACGTGCTCGCGCCGCGACCCTGGGCGCCGTTCGATGGCCGGCTCGAACCCCACGTGCTCGCGGTGCGCACGTTCCCGGGGCTCGATCCGCGGCTGCTCCACGGAGCGCTCGCGGTGGGCGTGAAGGGCATGGTGATCGAGGCGTTCGGCGCGGGGAACGTGCCGCGCCTCGAGAACTCGCTCGTGCCCGTGATCGAGGCGGCGCGCGCGGCGGACGTACCCGTGGTGATCGTCAGCCAGTCGATGCGCGGGGCCGTGGATCTGACGCGGTATCACGGCGGCGTCGCGGCCGCGCGGGCAGGGGCGATCGGCGCCGGGGACATGACGACGGAGGCCGCGTTGACGAAGCTCATGATCGTGCTCGGTCGCGCGGAGGGCGTGAGCGAGGGCCGCACGTCGGCGGTGCGCGCGGCGTTCACCGCGTCGTGGGCCGGCGAGATCAGCCTGTGAGCGGCGCGCGTTCGAGGCTCGAGGGGCGTGGCCGCGCGGCGTTGTTCGTGACGCTCGCGAGTTTGTCCTTCGCCGTGAGCGCGCCGATGGCCGTGGTGGCGAAGCCCGCGCACCCGCTGTTCCTCGCGTTCGGCCGCGTCCTGCTCGCCTCGCTCCTGCTCTTCGCGTTCGATCCGGCGGGCGTCGTGCGTCACGCGCTCGCACTGCCGCCCGCGGTGCGCCTTCGGATCCTCGCGTGCGGGGCGCTGCTCGGCGCGCACTTCGCGCTCTTTCAGGTCGGCCTCTTCGCGACCTCACTGCCCGCGGCCGTCTCGCTCGTCTCGCTCGAACCACTCAGCGTGGTCATCTTCGCGTTCCTCGTGCACGGCGTGCGCCCGACGCGCCGCGAGCAGGCGGGCGTGCTCCTCGCGACCGCGGGGGCCGTGGTGATCGGGCGAGCGGCGGGAACAGGAGAGCACAAGCTCGCGGGGGATCTGTTCGTGCTCGGCGCGGTCTCGCTGTACGGGCTCTACGTGGCGGCCGCGCGCGCGATCAAGGACGCGCTCCCAGCGCGGCATGCGGGCTCGTTGATCTACGGCGTCGCCGCGATCGTGATCTTCGTGGTCCTGCCGCCGCTCGGCGTGCTCGACGGCGTGACGAGTTTGCCCGCGAGGTCGTTCGTCGCACTCGCGGCGATCGCCGTCGTCCCCACGATCATCGGACACACCTCGGTGCAGGCCGCGGCGCGCACGCTCCCGCCTGCGATCGTGGCGCTCGTGTCGCCGGGCGAGACGCTCGGCGGGCTCGTGATCGGCGCGCTGTTCCTCGGCGCCAAACCCACGGGGATGGAGCTACTCGGCGCGGCCATCATCCTCGCCGGCGTGCTCGTCGCGATCGTCGGACCTGAGCCCAGGACGGACGGGCAAGAGGACGCGAAAGCCCCGGACGCACGCGGGTCGACCCGGGCGTGATCGAGGCTGATTTCCCGCTGGATCGAGCACATCCGCGCGCTTGACACGGGCCTCTCGGAGAGGACGCTCGCTGCGATGTACGCGAGCCTGTTCCAGTCCGTGCTTTTCCCGCTGTACGAGACCCACCTCCGCAAACGCGACACCTTGCGCGCGCTCGCCGAGCTCGAACAGTCGCAGTGGCGCACGCCCGAAGAGGTCGCCGAAGACTCGTTCCGACGGCTCCTCGAAGCGCTCCGCCACGCCGAGACGAACGTGCCGTTCTACCGCCGTCGCTTCGCGGAGTACGGCGTGCGCGCAAGCCAGGTGAAGGCGCCCGAGGACCTCGCGGCCTTCCCGATCCTCACGAAGGAAGACGTGCGCCAGCACGGAAGCGAGCTCGTCGCCGAGACACACGTGGGCCGGCTCCACCCGAGCTCGACCGGTGGCTCGACCGGAGAGCCGATGCGCTTCGCCTACGATCATCCGACGTACGAGCGTCGCGTCGCGGCCGCGCTACGCGCCGACGGCTGGGCCGGCGCGGAGATGGGCGAGAAGGAGCTCCACGTCTGGGGTCGTCCACCCGGCGAGAAGAAGGGGCTTGGTACGACGAAACGCACGGTGCAGGAGACGCTCTGGCGGCGCAAATACATCTCCACGTTCCACCTGCGCGCCGATCGGCTCGGCGAGACGGTCCGCGAGATCGTCGACTACGCGCCGCGCGTGGTGGTCGGTTACACGACGCCGCTCTTTCTCCTCGCGCGCGCCGCGCTCGAGCACGGCATCGAGATCCCGCCGCCCCGAGGCATCATCACGGCCGCAGAAAAACTCTTCGATCATCAGCGCGAGGTGATCGAGCGCGCGTTCGGGGCGCCGGTCTTCGAACGGTACGGCTGCCGCGAGGTGATGCTGATCGGCGCCGAGTGCGAGCGGCACGAGGGCCTGCACCTGCACGCCGAGGGCGTGTTCGTCGAGCTCTATGGCGGAGGTCGCCCCGCCCCGGTGGGCACGCCCGGCGAGGTGATCCTCACCGACCTCTACAACCGCGCGATGCCGTTCATCCGCTACCGCAACGACGACGTCGCCGTCGCCAAGGTCGGCAGTTGCGCGTGTGGTCGAGGGCTGCCGCGGCTCGCCTCGGTCGAGGGCCGCGTGCTCGATCTGCTCGTCGGCGAGGACAGCCGCATCGTGGCCGGCGAGATGATCCCGTTCCTGTTCAAGGACCTGCCGGTCGAGCGCTACCAGGTCCACCAGCGCGCCGATCGCACCGTGACGCTGCGCATCGTGCCCGGCCCGACCTACGGGCCCGAGGTGACGAAGCTCGTCGACGAGCGTCTGCGGCTCGTGCTCGGCCAAAGCGCGCCGCTCACGGTGGAGATCGTGCGCGACATCCCGCTCACCGCCGCGGGCAAACATCGGGTCACGGTCTCCGAGGTGCCTGTCGATCTCGGCAGCGTGTCGATCAAGAAGTCGCAGGACAAGCCCGCGCCCCGCGCCGCCACGCCGAGGCCCCGCACGCGCGTCGCGCACGTGGTGCTCGGTCTTCGAGCAGGCGGGCTCGAGCGCGTGGTGCTCGATCTCGTGCAAGGCATGGACCGCTCGCGCTTCGATTCCATGGTGATCGCGCTCGACGAGCCGGGCGAGCTCGCGTCGCGCCTCGCGCCGATCGACGTGCCGCTGCGGCTGCTCCCGCGCGGGCAGGGGCTCGATCCGTCCGTGATCGGCGAGCTCGCGGATCTGTTCGGTCGTGAAGGAATCGACCTCGTGCACACGCACAACCCTCGTCCGCACGTGCACGGCGCGCTCGCGGCCCTCGCCGCGCGGCGCGTGACGGGCAAGCGGCCGCGCGTGGTGCACACGAAGCACGGGCGCAACTACCCGGGCGACCTCGGGCGCGTGCTCGCGAACCGCATGGCCTCGGCCCTCTCGGACCGGATCGTGGCCGTGAGCGACGACGCGCGGCGGGTGGCCCTCGAGATCGAGCGCGGCAGCGCGCGGCGGCTCGTGACGATCCGCAACGGCGTGGACACGCGCGCCTACAAGCCCGGCGACGTCGAGCGCGCGAGGCAAGCGCTCGACGTGCCCACGGGCGTGCTCCACGTGGGCTGCGTGGCGCGCCTCTCGGCCGAGAAGGACCACGCCACGCTGATCCAGGCGTTTGCACGCGTGCGCACGAGTCACCCCGGAGCACGGCTCACGCTCGTCGGCGAGGGGCCCGAGCGTGCTTCCCTCGAAGCGCTGGTCAAGAAGTTCGGCCTGCAAGGCGCAGCGCATTTCCTCGGCCATCGCGACGACGTGGCCGCGCTCCTGCCCGGCTTCGACCTCTTCGCGCTCGCGTCGCGCACCGAGGGCACGAGCCTCACGCTCCTCGAAGCCGCAGCCGCGGGCCTGCCGATCGTGGCCACGCGGGTCGGCGGAAATCCCGAGATCGTGACGGACGGCGAGACCGGTCTCCTCGTCCCCGCCGGTGAGCCCGTCGCGCTCTCCGACGCGATCGGGAGCCTGTGGGCGCGGCGCGATCGCGCGCGCATGGGCCAAGCCGGCCGCGCGCTCGTGGAGGCGCGCTACGGCATGGGGAAGATGATCTCCGCCTACGAGACCCTGTACGCCGAGGTCCTGCGCCTCGCCTGAGGCGTTTTGCCCTTGCCAAGCCCGCGCGCCGGCCTCCGAGCGGGCGCGCGCGGCTTGCGGCTCGCGCATTCCGGGCTTGGCGAGATGCGCGCTTACAGGGTATCGGAGAGGGGATGTCCGACGGTCACCAGAAGCTCCCGCCCAAGAAGGAGGTCGCGCTCGCCCTGCTCGAGGGGCCGAGCATGTACGTGCACCTCGACCCGCGACGTTCGGGCGTGCTGGTGCCGAAGCGCTTCCTCGACAAGCCGCAGCTCGTTCTGCAGATCGGGATGAACATGATCATCCCGATCCCCGATCTGAAGGTCGACGACGAGGGCGTCACCTGCACGCTCTCGTTCGATCGGGCCCCCTTCTGGTGCCGCATGCCCTGGAACGCGATCTACGCGCTCGTCGGCGAAGACGGCCGGGGGATGATGTGGCCGACCGACATCCCGCCCGAGGTGGTGGCGCAGATGCAGGCCCCGCAGCAGGCGAAAGACGCGCAGAAGGCCGCGCAGAAGAAGCCGCGCAAGCTCGCCGCGGTCTCGGATACGGAGCCTTCGCCCGAGCGCAAGCCGCTCGCCGAGGATCCCGCCCCGGCGCAGACCACGTCCGACGAGGAAGCTGCCGCAAAGGAAGATTCGTCGGGCGAAACGGCGGCGGCGAGCAACGCCGAAGAGCCGAAGACCGTGGAAGCAACGGAGTCTCCGCGTCCGCAGGCGGCGCCCGCGCCCGGTCCGGGTCGCAAGCCGCGCCGCGAGCTGCCGCCCTACCTGCGGGTGGTGAAGTAAGAAGCCGCGTCGCTCCTGCTTGACCGTGGGAGCCGGTCGCGCGAGTTTTCACCCGCCCATGTCCCCCTCGACGGTGGCAGACGGTGCTCGGACGAGCCGAGCCGCGTCGCCCAACCCCCTCCTGCGCCGCATCCTGGTCACGCTGGCCCTTCTCGGCGCCGTCGTGGGGCTCGAGTTCGCGTTCGACACGCTCGTGCCCGACGCGGCTCTGCAACAGCTCGTGCTGTTCGCCCTGGTGAACGTCGTCGTGGCCCTCTCGCTGAACGTCATCAACGGGATGGCGGGTCAGTTCTCCATCGGCCACGCGGGCTTCGTCGGAATCGGCGCGTACACGGCCGCGATCGTCGCGGGGCACATCCACAAGGCGCTCGGCGTCGACGACATCCTCTTCTCGAACTCGTTCCTCGTCATGCCCGCAGCGATCCTCGCGGCGGGCGGCGTGGCCGCGATCTTCGGGTTCGTCGTAGGGCTTCCGAGCCTCCGCCTCCGCGGCGATTACCTCGCGATCGTCACGCTCGGCTTCGCGGAGATCTTCCGGCTCGTCATCGCCACGGCGCAGACGGGCGGCGACGTCGAGGGGCCGATCGCGCAGTTCCTCGCCTACCTCGGCGGGCAGAACGGCTACGCGGGGCCCGATCGCAACGGCGTGCCTCAGTACGCCGGCCCGTTCTGGATCTTCGGCGCGGCCGTGGTCGCGGTGATCATCGCGTGGCGGCTCAAGTTCTCGGGCTGGGGGCGCGCGCTCCGGGCGCTGCGCGAGGACGAGATCGCGACGGCGAGCGTGGGCGTCGATCCGACGCGGTACAAGGTGACCTCGTTCGTCATCGCCGCGACCGGGGCCGGCATCGCGGGCGCGATGCTCGCGTCGATGCGCAACGGCAACCCCACCGTGCAGCCCGATCAGTTCACCTTCGCCTACTCGTTCGACGCGATCACGATGGTGATCCTCGGCGGCTCGGGCAGCGTGTCGGGCGCGATCGTGGGCGGCGTGTTCGTCACGTTCACCGTGAAGATGATCGAGCAGCTCCAGCGCTTCGAGTCGGTGCAGGCGCTCCAGGCGGCCTACCCCTCGCTCGACCTCAACGCGCTGCGCATGGTCGTCTACGCCTCCGTGCTGATCGGCCTCATGATCCTGCGCCCCGAGGGCATCTTCGGCGAGCGCGAGCTCCTCCGGCGCAAGCCTCGAAAGCGCACGAGCCACGCACCGCCCGAGCCCTTGCCTGCGCGCACCGAGGTGGAGGCGAATCCCAAGAGCGAGACGGGTCCCCTCACGGGAAAGGCGGACAAGTGAGCGCGCTCGAGCTCCAGGGCGTGACCAAGACCTTCGGCGGCCTGCGCGCCGTCGGGGGCGTGACCTTCAAGGTGCCCGAGCGCTCGATCTTCGGCCTCATCGGCCCGAACGGCGCGGGCAAGACGACGGTCTTCAACCTCGTGACCGGCGTCTACAAGCCGGACTCCGGTTCGATCCGCTTCGCCGGCGAGGAGCTCTCGCTGCTCAAGCCCGCGCAGATCGCGCGCCGCGGTGTCGCCCGCACCTTCCAGAACATCCGCCTCTTCGGCCAGCTCACCGTCCTCGAGAACGTGCTCGTCGCCTGCGAGAACCGCCGGCGCTCGGGCCTCTTTTCGGCGCTGCTCCGTTCGCCCTCGTTCTTCCGGGACGAGGCCGAGATGCAGCGCCGCGCGATCGAGCTGCTCGCGATCTTCGACCTCGACAAGCTCGCCGACGAAACCTCGACCTCGCTCTCCTACGGCAACCAGCGGCGGCTCGAGATCGCCCGCGCGATGATGCTCGAGCCGAAGATCCTGCTGCTCGACGAGCCGGCCGCGGGCATGAACTACGGCGAGGCCGAGGGCCTGAAGAAGCAGATCCACTGGCTGCGTGATCGCTTCGACCTGACGGTCATCCTCGTCGAGCACAACATGCAGGTCGTCATGGGCGTGTGCGAGGAGATCCACGTGCTCGACCACGGCGAGACCATCGCCCACGGCACGCCCGAGGAGATCCGCAAGAACCCCAAGGTCCTCGCTGCGTACCTCGGCGAAGAGACCCCGGACGAGGCCACGTCCGCCGCCGCGAAGCAGGAGGAGGCCGCGACGTGAAGACCGCGCACCCGACGCGAAAGGCCCCGACGGCCGAGACGGGCAAGCCGCTGCTCGTCGTGGAGAACCTCGCCGTCTCGTATGGCGGCATCAAGGCGCTGAAGGGCGTGAGCCTGGAGGTGCGCCGCGGCGAGATCGTCGCGATGATCGGCGCGAACGGCGCGGGCAAGACGACGACGCTGAAGACGATCGTGCGCCTCTTGCCGATCGCGGCGGGCAAGCTCGTCTACGACGGCAGGGACCTCGCGGCTGTCGCGGCCGAGGAGATCGTCGGCCTCGGCATCTCGCTCGTCCCCGAGGGGCGCGCGATCTTCCCGAACCTCACGGTGCGCGAGAACCTGGAGATCGGCGCCTGGAACCACAAGAACCGGGGAGCGATGGACGAGACGCTCGAGGACGTGGTGCGTCTCTTCCCGCGCCTCGGCGAGCGCATGAAGCAGGAGGGCGGCACGCTCTCGGGGGGTGAGCAGCAGATGCTCGCGATTGGCCGCGCGCTGATGGCCAGGCCTTCCATGCTCCTGCTCGACGAGCCCTCGCTCGGCATCGCGCCGCGGCTCGTCGCGGACATCTTCGAGGCGATCGCCCGCGTGGCGCAGGCCGGCACGACCATCCTGCTCGTCGAGCAGAACACGCGCCTGGCGCTGAAATACAGCATGCGGGCGTACGTGCTCCGCACCGGCGAGATCGCGATGACCGGCGATTCGAAGGAGCTCGCGGCGAACGAAGAGGTCCGCGCGGCGTATCTCGGCGGCTAGCGCTCCCGATCGCGCCCTCGCTGCGAAATGACGCGGCACGTGATGTGCAATCGCGATCGCACCGCGCTGCCCCGTGCGCCGCGCCGAACCCACTTCCCGCGGGTTCACCGGTTCTTGGGCCCGCGGGCGCGTCTTTTGCTAAGGGCGAACCATCATGGATAACGCATCGATACGCGTCCTGGTCATCGACGAGAACCCCACGAGCGCCGGTGATCTCGCGTCGTTCCTCTCCGCGCATCATTACGACGTGTCGACCTGCTCTGCCCTGGACGGGGCCCGGAGCGCGGTCTCGTCGCGCAGGCCGCACGTGCTCGTGCTCGCGACGAAGGATCATCCGCACGCCGAGGTCGAGGAGGTGCGCAAGGTGTATCCCCGTCTGCCGCTCGTGCTCCTGACGGAGGAGGCGGGCCAGGAGCTCCTGCTCGACGTCGAGGCGTTCGCCCCCGCCGTCCCTGCCTGCCCCGCGCGCGGCTTGGGCCACATCGAGTCGGCCGTCGAAGCTGCAGCGCACTTTTCCTGACCCACATCACTTCGATCCTCGGAAGGGTCCTCGTGTTCGTCGTGGCTCGACGGACACGTAGGTGTGTCCGCGCGCCGCGCTTGCGCAGCGCAGCGGGAAAGGCGACGATTCGGCCCCCTGGTCGAAGGACCGACCAAGGGATGCGGCGCGCCCACCTTCCGCCGGCGCGCCCTCGCGAGGCTTCGCCTCGTTCGCGCCCTTCCCGGAGGACCGATGTCGAAATTCAAGGGCTTCCTCGCCGTCCTTGCGGCGCTTTGCGTCTTTGTGTTCGCAGGGCGCGCGGAGGCGACCCATTTCCGTTACGGCAACATCACCTGGAGCGTCCCTGACCCGGTCTCGGCTCCACGCACCGTGCGCTTCGACGTCACGATGGCGTGGCACGTCAAGTCGTTCATCGGGTCGACGACCCTCTACTTCGGTGACGGCGGGTTCAACCCGAATACGCAGGGCGCCTTCGTGGGCTCGGGCTACGACGCGACCGGCGACGAATACCACTTCTATCGCTACGCCGCGACGCACACGTACAACGCGCCCGGGCAGTACACGGCGTACTTCAGCGACTGCTGCCGCATCTCCGAGCTGATCAACGCGCACGACGAGAACTTCCGCGTCGAGGCCAAGGTCGACCTCACGCCCGGCAACACCGCGAACCCGGTCTCGGTCGTCCCCGCGATGATCCAGATGCAGGTGAACGGGATCCGGACCATCCAGATCCCCGCCGTCGATCCCGACGGGCAGCCGGTCACCTGCCGCTTCTCGACCATCCCCGAGGCGAACCCGAACCCCATCTACCCCGCGGTCACGCACTACCCGCCGAAGATCCCCTCGACAGGGGCGGTCCCGACGCTCGCCGTGAGCAACACGCCTCCCGGCTGCACGCTCACCTGGAACACGAACGGCGGCGTGGCCGGATCGAGGTTCGCGGTCCAGGTCATGCTGGAGTCGCAGAACCCTAACAACGGCAACATCAGCAGCGCCGCGCTCGACTTCATCATCGAGCTCGTGCAGTCGCCCGTGCCCACCTGCACGGGCAGCGGCGACTACGTCGTCGACATGGGGCAGACGTTCAACACGAGCTTCACGGGCACGTCGAACTCGTTCCTCAAGATGACGTCGATCGGCTCGTTCGGCGTCCTGAACCCGATCCCCGGCACGACCCAGCCGAGCCCCTTCACGACGAACCTCACCTGGTCGCCGGGTCTCGGCGAGGAAGGCACGCGCGTCCTCGCGGTCATCTACACGAACCAGCTGAACGTCAGCGGCTACTGCACGCTCACCGTCACGGTGCCCGAGTGCGCCGTGTACGGCACACCCTGCTCGACCGGCATCGGCGCCTGTCTAGGTACGGGCATCGAGCAGTGCGTCGGGCCGAACGTCGAATGCACCGCCGTGGCGAAGGATCCGATGCCCGAGATCTGCAACGGCATCGACGATGACTGCAACGACACGATCGACGACAACAACCCCGAGGCCGGCACGGTCTGCCCGACGAACCTTCCTCCGGCCTGCGGCACGGGCCTGACGAACTGCAACGCCGGCGTGCTCGAGTGCATCCCCGACGTCGCGCCCGGCAGCGTCGCCGAGACCTGCAACGCGATCGACGACGATTGCGACGGCACGACCGACGAGGGCTTCAACCTCGGTACGTCGTGCATCGTGGGCAACGGCGTGTGCGAGGCGGTCGGCAAGCTCATCTGCGACGCCGCGGGCGGCACGATGTGCGACGCCGTCCCCAGCGTTCCCATGACGGAGGCGTGCGACGGCGCGGACAACGACTGCGACGGCGTGGCCGACGAGGACTTCGGGCTCGGCGATGCCTGCACGAACGGCGACGGCGAGTGCACGGCGAGCGGCGTTTTGGTCTGCAACGCCATGGGCGGCGCGGTCTGCAACGCGGTGCCCGGCGCGCCGGTGGCCGAGGTCTGCGGCGACGGCAAGGACAACGACTGCGACAAGGTGATCGACAACGGCTGCGGCGATCAGGACGGCGACGGCCTGCACGACGGCCTCGAAGAGGAAGTCGGCACGAACCCGAACGACGCGGACAGCGACGACGACGGCGTCATCGACAGCGAGGAGCCCCTCTGGGACGAGGACTCCGACGGCGACGGGCTCATCAACGCGCTCGACCCCGACAGCGACGACGACGGCCTGTTCGACGGCACCGAGCTCGGCAAGGACTGCAGCGATCCCGCCACGGAGGCGCAGTTCGGCCACTGCAGGGCCGACGGCGACTCGGGCCAGACGGGGACCGATCCGCTGAACCCCGACAGCGACGGCGACGGCAAGAGCGACGGCTCGGAGGACCCGAACCTGAACGGCGTCGTCGACATGAACGAGGGCAACCCCGAGAACCCCGGCGACGCGAACCTGACGAAGGACTTCGACGGCGACGGCCTCGGCGACGAGCTCGAGATGGCGCTCGGCACGAACGAGAAGGACGCGGACTCGGACGACGACGGCCTGCTCGACGGCGACGAGTCGAACCCGACCGACGACACGGACGGCGACGGGATCGTCAACGTGCGTGACGTCGACAGCGACAACGACGCGCTCTTCGACGGCACCGAGGCGGGCAAGGGCTGCCAGCACCCGGCGACGAACGCCATGGCCGGTCACTGCCGCGCCGACGGCGATCTCGGCGGCACGAAGACCTCGCCCGTCGCGCGCGACTCCGACGGCGGCGGCGTGAGCGACGGCGCCGAGGACGGGAACCTGAACGGCGTGATCAACGCGGGCGAGCTCGATCCGAAGGCCGGGTCCGACGACGCGGACGTGATCGACACCGACGGCGATGGCCTGAGCGACGGGCTGGAGAAGGCGCTCGGCACGGGCGTGAACGACGCCGACTCGGACGACGATGGCCTGCTCGACGGCGCCGAGCCGAACCCGAGCGACGACACCGACGGCGACGGCGGCATCAACCTCGAAGACGCCGACGCCGACAACGACGGCCTCGCGGACGGCACGGAGGCGGGCCGCTCGTGCGACGGCGAGGGGACGGACGCGGCCGCGCAGAAGTGCACGGCGGACGCGGACAATGGCGCGACGAAGACGCTCGTGCTCGTCGCGGACACGGACGGCGGGTCGAAGCTCGACGGCGCCGAGGACACGAACCTGAACGGCGTGGTCGACCCGGGCGAGACGAACCCGCTTTTCGCGGGCGACGACCTCACGCAGCCCGAGTGCACGACGGACGCGGACTGCGGCGACGCGTCGAGCGGCAAGATCTGCCAGGATCAGCGCTGCGTCGCCGGTTGCCGCGGCGTGGACGGCAACGGCTGCCCCGACGGTCAGGTGTGCACGTCGACGTCGGACTCGGTGGGCCAGTGCCAGGCCGAGCCGCCGCCGGACAACCAGCCCGAGCCGACGAATCCCGAGGGTTGCGGCTGCCGCACCGCGCCTGCGCAGGGCGGCGCGCTGCCCCTCACGCTCACCCTCGTCGCGGGCCTGCTCTTCGCGACGCGCCGCCGCCGCGCGGCCTGACGTCCCGCCTCTCTAGCCCTCTCCCGCGCCCGTGGGAGGGGGCTCATCCGAAGCCACGAGCCCGTCGTAAAACTCTGCCACGATCGAGGCGAGCCAGCTTTGCGCGGCCGGCGTCCCGATCGTCGCCGTGAGCGCGGGGAACGTCGCGTCCGCGAGCGCCGTGACGATCTCGCGCGGAGGTTTGTCCGGAAGCCCGAGCGACGCGAACACCTCGGACACCGGCTTCGCCTCGTTCTCCTTCACCCACGCGAGCACGAACGCGCGCCGCCGCGTGGCGAGCTCCTCGTTCGCCGCGAGGTGCGCCGCGATGTCGACGCCGATCCGCGTGCCTTGCTTCGTCGCCTCGACGTCGAGCAGCACCTCGGCGAACCGTTGCTCCAGGAGAAACCCTGCGAGCCTCTGCCGGAGCGCCACGAACGGCGGGTCCCCCGCCCGCGCGACGATCGACTCGGCCGCGTTTTTCACGGCTTTTTGCGAGAAGCCGAGCAAGAACTTCCGGATCTCCGGATCGAGCCGCTTCTCGAAGTCCACGCGCAGCCCGTCGATCGACTTGCCCACGCCGCCGAGGCCAAACGGCCCGAGCTTCTTCATGAGCGAGGGCAAACCCCACTCCGCGACGAACGGGTTCACGCGCTCGGAGAACTGCTTCAGCGCGTCGTGCATCACCTCGCGCATCACCTCGCGCGCGGCCTCGCTCTCGGCGATCTCGCGCACGAGCTTCGGCGGCAGCACGTCGGGCCGCGCGAAGAGGGCGGCGAGATCCTTCTGCGCTTGCCCCGAGACGAACGATCCGATCGTCGCGCGCTCCTTCACGAGCACGGCGTGCACCTCGCGCGCGAGCCGCTCGATCGCAGGCCGCAGCGAGCCGTCCACGGTCTGCTTCGTGATCGCGGAATCGAGTGCTCGCGCGAGCGAGCTCGGCTCCACGAGACGACCGAGCGGCGCGAACCTGAGCTCGTCGAGCACGTCGGCCACGGTCTTCTGCCACTCGGCGCGCGCGGCGGGCGAGGTGAGCCGCGCTTTCAGGAAGGCGATGTGCCGCGTTTTGAGGTCCTCGAGCGCGGCGCGGGTCGTCTGCACGGATCGTTCGTTCACCATCGGAAGGTAACCCGCGTGCCTGGGCCGCGCGAGGCGGCGGCTGCCTCCGGGTCGTCACGAGCCTTCGCGAAGTGTCGAGGTTCGTCAGGACTTGTCACGGGCGGCCGGGGAGTCGCGGCAGCTCGTGACGAGCAGAGACAAACCGAGACAACATTTTACAAGTCCATGACAACTATGACGGCCGGCCTCTGGTACTCCCTCGTCGTTCCGCAGTTTTTTTGCGCCCGAGGGAGGCGCGCACGATGCTCCACACGATGCTCGTCGTCCTGTACTTCGCCGTCCTCCTCGCTCTCAGCGCCTACGGTCTGCACCGGCTGCACCTCGTGATCCTGTGCGTGCGGCATCGCCGCCAGATCGAGCGCGCGAAGCAAATGCCTCACGTGGCCGAAGAAGACCTGCCTCGCGTGACGATCCAGCTCCCGCTGTTCAACGAGTCCACCGTGGCCGCTCGCCTGCTCGATGCGACCGCGCGCATGGACTACCCGGCGGACAAGCTGGAGATCCAGGTCCTCGACGACTCCACCGACGAGACGCAAGCGCTCGTCCGCGCGCACGTCGACCGCCTGCGCGAGCGCGGTGTCGACGCCGTCTACCTGCACCGGACGAACCGCGTCGGCTACAAGGCGGGCGCGCTCGACGAGGGCCTCAAGGTCGCGAAGGGCGACCTCGTCGCCATCTTCGACGCGGACTTCATCCCGCAGCCCTCGTTCGTCCGCAGCATCGTCGGTCACTTCGCGGACCCGAAGATCGGCATGGTCCAGACGCGCTGGGGCCACCTGAACCGCGAGCACTCGGTGCTCACGAAGGTGCAGGCGCTCATGCTCGACGGCCACCACCTCGTCGAGAACCGCGCGCGCTACGGCGCCGGCCTGCTCTTCAACTTCTCGGGCACCGGCGGCATGTGGCGCAAGAACGCGATCCACGAGGCCGGCGGCTGGCAGCACGACACGCTCACCGAGGACCTCGACCTCTCGTATCGCGCGCAGCTCGCGGGCTGGAAGTTCGTCTACCGCGAGGACGTGGTCTCGCCGTCGGAGCTGCCGGAGGACGTCTCGGCGCTCCGCGCGCAGCAGTACCGCTGGGCGAAGGGCACCGTGCAGACGGCCCGCAAGCTCCTCAAGCGCGTGCTCTCCTCGAACATCAGCTTCGCGCAGCGTCTCGAGGCGCTCTTCCACCTCACGCCGCACTTCGCCTACCCGCTCATGGTGACCCTGAGCGTGCTGCTCCTGCCCGCGCTCGTGCTCCTGCCGGCCACGGACACGCTCACGATGCTCATCGTCGACCTGCCGCTCTGCGTGGCGACGACGGGCTCGCTCGCGGCGTTCTACATGTTCGCCGAGGCGGCCCAGGGCCGGAGCCGCGCGAACGTGCTCACGCGGCTGCCGATGCTCATCGCACTCGGCACGGGCCTCGCGCCGCACCTCTCGAAGGCGGTCTTCGAGGGCATGCGCCACATGGCCGGTGAGTTCGTCCGGACCCCGAAGCACGGCACGAACAAGGGCCGCTACCGCGCCCGCGCCGACCTGCCGCTCCTCGAGACGGGCCTCTGCCTGCTCTCGTTCGGCTCGACGGTCGCCTCGCTCCAGACGGGCCACTACTTCGCCACGCCGTTCGCCGCGCTCTTCACGATTGGCTACGGCTACGTGGCGATGCTCGTGGCGCACGAGCAGTCGACGCGCCGTCGCGAGTCCGCGCCCATGCTCCTCGCCACGCCGAGCGAGCGCCCCAGCGAGCCCACGGCTGCCGAGCAGCCTGTCGGCAAGCTCGCCGCCTGATCGCCCCTCCCTCCCTCACGCGCCGCCGCGGCGCCCCTCCTCGCCTTTCCGCATCACTCCCCCCTGGATATTCCTGGCCCGGGCTCTTATCCTCGGCGTCGTAAGGGCGGGACTTCGTCTATGACCAAGGCCGAAATCGTACAAGCCGTCTACGGTCGGCTCGGGGGGTTCTCGAAGAAGGAGTCGGCGGACCTCGTGGATCTCGTCTTCGAGACGATGAAAGAGACCCTCGGCCGCGGAGAGAAGATCAAGATCTCGGGCTTCGGCAATTTCGTTCTGCGCGACAAACGCCAGCGTCAAGGCCGGAATCCGCAGACGGGCGATCCGATCGTGATCACCGAGCGCCGCGTCCTCTCCTTCAAGGCGAGCCAGATCCTCAAGCACGCGCTGAACCCGCGCGTCGCTGGGACGAGCGGCGCCGCGGCTTCCGCCGTCGCGGAGGAGTGAGCGGCTTGTCCGGGCGCCGAGAGCTTCCTGCGAAGCTCTACTATCGCATCGGAGAGGTCGCCGGGATCGTCGGCGTCGAGCCGCACGTGCTCCGTTACTGGGAGAGCGAGTTCCGCTCCATCCGGCCGCAGAAGTCCGCCAAAGGGCAGCGTGTCTACTCGCGTCGCGACGTGGAGACGCTGCTCAAGGTGAAGGACCTGCTCTACGCGCACCGCTTCACGATCGCAGGCGCGCGCCGCAAGCTGCGCGAAGGCGGCATCGAGCCGCCGGGCGAGGATGATCCGAGCGTGGAGCAATCACGAAGGATGCGCGAGGCGTTGCTCGACATCCGGACCGAGCTCGTCGCGATGATGCGTGAGCTCGACGAGCCCAAGGCACCGGGCAAGAAGAGCTAGAGCGGCGCGCGATGAGCGAGCGGCGCGAGGAGGCGCTCTCCGGCGGGGCGATCGTGCGCTTCGGCGTGCCCGCGGGCGCGACGGAGGAGCGCGCCAAAGCGCTGCCGCGGATCGAGGTGTCGAGCCTGAAGGGCGCGCGCGTGGGCCTCGGGCGTGGCTTCGTGGACGAGGCGGGCCTGCGGCTGCGCGTTGCGTGTGTGGAGGCGCCGTCGGACCGCTTCGCGCCGGGCGTGGAGGAGATCGTGCTCGGCATGGCGACGTCGATCGCGCGGGGCGCGGTGTCCGACGGCCTCACGCTCGAGCGCTGGGATGCCGAGGGCATCACGCGGCACGAGGGCCGCTTCGAGCAAGCGCTCAATGGGCAGGGCATGCGCGGCGAAAAGCCCGTCGTGCTTCGCGGCCGGCACGTGCTCGGCTTCGAGGGCGCCGCGAGCGAGGCGGTGCTGTGCACGTTCGTCTGCGAAGAGCCACGCGCGAGCGAGCGCTGCGCCGACCTCGTGACGAGCGCCGAGCTCGCGTCGCTCGTGCCGCCGCCGCCGCCGAGCCTTCTGGTGCGTACGATCTTGATGGCAGCCGAGCGGCCGCGAGATGCGGCCTTGCTCGGCCTGGGGATCGGCGTGCTCTTCGTCGCGGTGCTGCTCGCGCGAAGGCCGCGACCTTCGCCTTGATCAGAACGGGATGTCGTCGCCGCCGTCGTAGCCGAAATCATCCGGCGGAGGCCCGGGATCCGGCGCGGGACGACCGCCGCCGCCACCGCCGCCGCCACCGCGACCACCGCCGCCACCACCACCACCGCCGCCGCTGCGACCGCCGCCGTAGCCGCCACCGCCACCGCCGCGGCCGCCGCCGCCACCACCACCACCGCCGCTGAAGTCGCCGTAATCGCCGCCGCCGCCGCCGCCGCCGCGTGCGGGCGGACCGGAGAAGTCGGCGGGCGGGCCCATGTCGTCGCCGGCGGGCGCGCCGCGACCGCGGCCGGCAAGGATCACGTTGTTCGCGATGACCTCGGTCTTGTAGCGCTTGTTGCCGTCGCGATCGTCGTAGCTCGACGTGCGCAGCGAGCCCTCGACGAAGAGCGACGAACCCTTGCCGAGGATCTTCGCCAGCGCCTCGCCGCGCTTGCCCCACACGACGACGTTGTGCCAGTCGGTGCGCTCGCGGCGGACCTTGTCTTTGTCGAGGTAACTCTCGGTCGTGGCGAGGCGGAGGTTGAGCACGGCCTGGCCACCCTGGGTGAACCGAAGCTCGGGATCCGCGCCCAGATTTCCGAGCAACATGACGCGATTGAAGCCTTCCGCCATCGTTCCTTCCTCTCGTCCTCTCGTCTGGATGTCCCCCGTTCGTGACGATGCGTCAAGGGCGAGGGTTTTTCGTCGCGCTCGTTCGCCTGCTCGGGGAACTGCGTTCGTCTCGATACTAGTGCGCGCCTGCCGCAGCTTTCGCGATCACCTCGGCGAGCAGGAGCTTCGCCACGTTCAGATAAATCAAGATCCCGAGCACGTCGATCAAGGTTGCGATGAACGGCGTCGAGCTCGTCGCCGGGTCGAGACCGAGCTTGCGCAGAAGGAGCGGCAACATCGAGCCCACCGTGCAGCCCATGATCACGATGCCCATCAGCGTGATGCCGACGGTGAACATCAGCGCGTAGCCGTCGCCCCAGAGGTGGATGCGCGTCATGCCGATGATCGCGAGCATGAGCCCGAGCACCACGCCCTGCCCGATCTCGCGCACGATGACGCGCTTCCAGTCCGTCGGCTTCACGTCGCCCACGGCGAGGCCGCGGATGATCAGCGACGACGACTGCGAGCCGGTGTTACCGCCCGTCGAGATGAGCATCGGCACGTAGTAGGCGAGCTTCGAGACCGCCTCGATGATCTCGTCGTAGTGCCTGAGCACCGTGCCCGTGATGAACTCGCTCACGAGCAGCGCCGCGAGCCATGGCGCGCGCTTCTGGATGAACGTCCAGAATCCCGTCTGGAAGTAGCCCTCCTCCATCGGCTCGACGGCCGCGAGGCGCTGCAGGTCTTCGGTCTGCTCCTGCGTGAGCACGTCCATCACGTCGTCGACCGTGATCACGCCGAGCAGCTTTCGATCGGGGCCGACCACGGGCATCGCGGCGAAGTCGTACTTCGCCATCTTCCGCGCGACCTCCTCCTGATCGGTCTCGGGGCTCAACGCGAAGATGTTCTCCGTCATCACGTCCGTGATCCGGTCCGTGGGCGCGGCGAGCAGCAGATCACGGAGCGACAGGATGCCGAGCAGGCGCTCGTCGTCCGTTAGTACGTAGACGTAATAAATCGTCTCGGCGTCCTGGGAGGACTTCCGGATGCGCTCGATCGCCTCGGCGACGGTGATCGTGGGCGGCACCGAGACGTAGTCGGTGGTCATCAGGCCGCCGGCGCTGTCCTCGGGCCATTTCGCGAGCTCCTCGACCTCGGCGGCGGCCTCGGGATCGACCTTCTCGAGCGACTCGAGCAGGTTGTCGCCGACCTCCTCGGGCAGGGCCTCGATGAGGTCGGTCCGCTCGTCGGCGGCCATCTCGGAGACGATGGGCGCGGCGTTCTCGACGCCGAGCTCCTCGACGAGCGCCTCCTGCTGATCCTCGTCGAGGCGTTCGAAGATCGGCGCGGCCTCCTCGGGCTTCAGCGTCTTGAGGATGAGGGCCGCTTCGTGCTCTTCGAGCATGCCGAGCAGGTCGGCGAGGTCCTCGTCGTGGATCTCCTCGAGCAAGGCGCCGATCTGCGCGGGATCCTCGGCGAGGAGCTCTCGCACCTCGGGCAGCATCGCGACGGCGACTCGCATCATCGGGCGCCAATCAGCCAGAGGAGCCGCTCGCCCGCAAGCAGGATCGCGGGGCGCGGCGAGGCCTGCGGGCATGGCCCTCCCGGCCTTCCGCCCCCGGTCCCGGACCGGCTCGCTCGTTGTCCATGGTGCCAACTCAGTTGGCCGATGACAGAGCAAGATCTCCGCGCGAGTCAGGATCCGATGCCGGCACGCCTGTTGCTGTCACCCCTCCTCGGATCCCGGGGTTTCCTGCAAATAGGCCGTTCCCGAGCCGGATCTCGAATTGACAGCCTTCCCGGGACATCCCTAGCATCGAGGCCATCGATCACGGACGGGCCCGGCAGCATGGGTCCCGTTCGTCGCGGCAACTCCGTTTCTGGGACGAGCCCAGCGTAAGGTCGGCTAAGGAGCTCAGCATGAAAGGCTTACAGCGTCAGAAAAGCTTCCTGGGGAAGCGCGCGGCCCGAGCGGCCCTCTCGATGGTCGTAGCGACCACGGCGGCTGGCGCCGCTGGCTGCCTCGATCGGCCCGTCGAGACGGTCGAGCCCCGCATCACGGCGACGATCGTCGAGCGGCTCACCCAGAGCTCGGTCGACAAGATCGACATCCTTCTCGCCATCGACAACTCGCGCTCGATGGCCGACAAGCAGAACATCCTCGCGCTCGCGGTGCCCGACCTCGTGACGGGCCTCGTGAACCCGCGCTGCATCGACGACAACGGCGTGCCCGTGTCCGCGATGATGCAGCCGAGCTACCCGACCGACGACTGCCCGGCCGGCACCAAGCGCGAATTCGAACCGATCGTCGACATCCACATCGGCGTCATCAGCTCCTCGATCGGCGGCCACGGCGCGGACTCGTGCCCGAACTCCGACGCGAACAGCAAGGAGTGCTCGCCGGCGCCGAACACGACGAACAACGACAAGGGTCACCTGCTCTCGCGCCTCGACCAGTGCGGCGGCGCCTCGGTCGACACCTATCCGTACGGCACGGGCAGCACGGACAAGGGCTTCCTCGCCTGGGATCCGAAGAAGAAGCTCTCGCCGAACGGCGAGCTCGACATCCCGAGCCTGCAGCAGGACCTGCGCGACATGGTCATCGGGACGGGCCAGATCGGCTGCGGTTACGAGTCCCAGCTCGAGAGCATCTACCGCTTCCTCGCGGACCCCGAGCCCTACGAGACGATCTCCGTCGTCAACAACCGCGCCACGCCCGACGGCACGGACACCGTCCTCCTGCAGCAGCGCGCCGAGTTCATGCGGCCCGACTCGCTGCTCGCGATCGTCATGCTCACCGACGAGAACGACTGCTCCATCAAGGAGTACGGCCAGTTCTACTACGTCGGCCAGCTCCGCATCGGCAACACGAACGTCCGCATGCCGCGCGCGCGTCAGGAGTGCGCGGCGGATCCGAACGATCCGTGCTGCAAGTCGTGCGGTCAGGACAAGGGGAGCTGCCCCGACGATCCGACCTGCACGAACCCGCAGGGCGGCCCGGCGCTGCTCGGCGTCGAAGAGGACGACATCAACATGCGCTGCTGGGATCAGAAGCGCCGCTTCGGCATCGACTTCCTCTACCCGACGGACCGCTACGTTCAGGCGTTCTCGGCCTCCGAGATCGCGAACCGCGCGGGTGACCTCGTCCCGAACCCGATCTTCTCGGACCTGAACCCGCAGGACAACATCACGAACATCCGCGACTCCGGCCTCGTGTTCTTCGCCGGCATCATCGGCGTGCCCTGGCAGGACATCGCCCGCGACAAGACCGACCTGTCGAAGGGCTTCAAGAACGCGAACGAGATGAACGCGCCGATCGGCGCGGGCGGCGAGTCGACCTGGGACGTCATCCTCGGCAGCGAGAAGACGGGCGGCAAGCCGCTCGATCCGCTCATGATCGAGTCGATGGACAAGCGCACGGGCACGAACCCGATCACGGGCGATGTGCTCGTCGACGCCTCCACGCCGAACGCGAACCCGCTGAACGGCCACGAGTGGACGATCACCGCGAAGGACGACCTCCAGTTCGCGTGCATCTTCCCGCTGCTCCCCACGGATCAGCGCGACTGCACGAACACGAACCTCACGGCCTGCGACTGCTTCGAGGCGACCAACGACAACCCGCTCTGCCAGCAGGACCCGAACAACAACAACGCGCCGACGCTCCAGGTCCGCGCGAAGGCGTACCCCGGCATCCGCCCCCTCGAGGTCATGCGTGACCTCGGCGATCAGGGCATCGTCGCCTCCGTGTGCCCCTCCACGATCGACCCGGCCGACATCGAGAAGCCGGACTACGGGTATCGCCCGGCCATCGGCTCGATCATCGACCGCCTGAAGAGCGCCCTCAAGGGCCAGTGCCTGCCCCGTACGCTCACGCCCGACGAGAACACGGGCGACGTGCCGTGCCTCATCCTCGAGGCGCGCAACATGCAGGGCGGTGCTTGCGTCTGCGACGAGAACGCGGCGCGCGCCCCGATCCCGAGCGAGGGCCCGAAGGCGAAGGCCGTCGAGCTCGCGAAGGAGGATCCGGCGTACGACAAGGCCAAGTGGGACTGCTTCTGCGAGATCACGCAGACGACGGGCGACGCGCGCACGGCCTGCCAGGACGACGCGAGCGAGCAGCCGGAGCTCAACGGCCAGCCGGTCAACGGCTGGTGCTACGTGGACGGGACGACCACGCCCCCGACGGGCAACGTCGAGATCGTCAAAGACTGCCCGGCGAACGAGCAGCGCATCATCCGCTTCGTCGGCGCGGGTGAGGCGCAGGGCGGCGCGACGCTGTTCATCACCTGCACGGGTGACACCGGCGACTGAGCCTGGCCGTACCTGACGACATAACGCACGAACGTGACGAGGCCCGGCATCGGGCCTCGTCGCGTTTTGTGGTAAGACCGCGCCCCGAGGTGACGTCGAAAAAGAAGATCCTGATCATCGAGGACGAGCCCCACATCGTCCTCGGCTTGACCGACGCGCTCGAGTTCGAGGGGTTCTCCGTCGTCTCGGCGGGCACGGGCAACGCCGGCGTGCAGCTCGCGCGACAGGAGAAGCCCCAGGCGATCCTGCTCGACCTCATGCTCCCCGACACGAACGGGTTCAAGGTCTGCGAGGAGCTGCGCCGCTGGGATGCGTTCATCCCGATCATCATCCTCACGGCACGTGGCCAGGAGCTCGACAAGATCCGCGGCCTCGACGCGGGCGCTGACGACTACGTCACGAAGCCCTTCAGCGTGGGCGAGCTCATCGCCCGCATGCGCGCGATCTTCCGGCGCACCACGCGTGGGCCGGGGGATCCGACGCCCGAGGTCTTCACGATCGGGCAGGCCAAGATCAACATGACGACCCACACGGTCGCGCGCGGCTCGAAGTCGAGCCCGCTCTCGTTCTACGAGGTCGAGCTCCTGCGCCTGCTTTACGAGCGCGTGGGCCAGCCCGTCTCGCGCGAGGAGATCCTCCAGAAGGTCTGGGGCGTCGAGGGTTCACCCACGAACCGCACCGTCGACAACTTCATCGTCAAGCTGCGCAAGAAGGTCGAGAAGTCCCCGGACAAACCGCAGCACATCCTGACGGTGTACGGGCACGGCTACAAGCTGGCGCCCTGAGATCAGCGCAGCGGGAGTGCGTTACGCACGTCCACGGGGACGCTGACGATGTCTTCGCGGAGCCGCGCGGCGTCGAGCCCGCCGAGGCTCGTGCCTTCGCGGAGCTGACGCGCTTCGAGGTAGAGGCCGGGGCGACCGCGGAAGGCGCTGTCGCCGACGAAGCCGATCTCGTCGCCCGCTTCGAGCGGCGCGCCCACGACCGCGCGTTCGCTCGGCCGATCGAGGTTTCCATGCACGAGGAGCACCTGCCGCAGCCGGCCTCCGTCGCGCACGAGGTGCGCCATGACGACCGTCTCGCCGAGCATCTCGCCGACGAACGCGACCTCGGCCGGCCCCTCTTGCCCTTCGAGCGAGAGCGCCACGACCGCATCGCCGCTCGACGCCTCGAGCAGCACGGCGCCGGGCCCGGTCGCGACGTCGCCCGCTTCGACCGACAGATCGAAGGGCCGATCGAGCCCCGCGAGCACCGACGGCGCTGCCTCGGCCGTCAGCGGGAAGCGGTACGCCCTCACCTCGGCGGGCCGCTCGGGCCTTCGCGGGACCAGCGTGCTCCGCTCGGCCGTGGTCTCCGGGCCCACCGGTAGCGCTTCGCGTCCGTCCGGCTGCGGCGCCCGACCTGGCGGGGGCAGGGGAATGCACACGTCGCCCTCGGGCAACGTGCGCGGGCCACACGATGCGGCCACGGCCGGGGCGACCGTAGAGGGCGCTTTCGCGGGCTCGGGCGCCTTGGGCCTCGGGGTTTTCCCGAGCGCACCGAGGGCCGCGAGCAGGGCGGCGAAGGCGGCGGCCCGGACGAGCGGCTGCATCACCCTTCGCTATAGCCCAGTCCGAGGCGCCGTTCGAGCCGAGGACGGCCCCTCCGCTGGGGACGGCGCCCTACGAACGTTCAGGGGGCCCCTGCAGCGCGTCCGTAGGCGGCTCGGCTTGCGAAAGCGCGACGCTGTTGATAGCTCCTGTCTTCGTGCAAGACCGCTCTTCGATCGAAAAGTCTCTGAACGCGCTCTTCGACGCCGAGCGCACGGTTCGCCGCCTGCACGACGAGCTCGCCGACAAACCCGAAGGTACGCTCCTCGACGTGCTCACCGACGCGATCGCGGCTGCTCTCAAAGAGAGCGACGAGGACGAGTCAGCGCTGCGGCTCGTGCGGACCGCGGCGCTGCTCGGCGAGCTCCAGGGGCCGCGGGTCGTCGACGCGATGATCGACGTCCTCTCGTCCGAGCACCCGGAGGCGCGCCGCGCCGCGGGCGAACAGCTCGAGGAGCTCAGCTTCGAGCGCTTCAAGGAGGTCGCGCTGGGCGTCGAGCGCGCGCTCAGGCGTTTGCCCGTCGGCTCGCCGGCGCTGCCCGAGCTCCCGTACATCCTCGCCGAGGTCCCCGAGCCTGGCGTCACCAAGGTGATCGGCCAGTTCTTGAAGCACGGCGATGCCGATGCGGTCGCGGCGGCGATCGAGGCGCTCGTGCAGATCGGCGACCCGGCTTCGGCGCGGCTCATCGAGGCGCTCGTCGACGACACGCGCACTGTCGAGCTCGAAGAGGACGGCTCGGATGCGACGACCGAGGTCACGATCGGCGAGCTCGCCGAAGAGGCGCTCGAGATGCTCGAGGCCGTGGGTGACGACGACGAAGGGAACGGCGGGAACGGGAGAGCTTCGTGAGCCTCGGGACCCCGCTCACGGGAGCGGAGGCCGCGGTTTTCGACACGTCCGTCATCCCGCGGTACCTCGCGTATTTCGGCACGTCCGCGGTGGAGATGGTCATCCCGTATTCGTCGGCGTCCGTGGCCGACATCGGCTGCCGCACGGGGTACGTCGAGCCCATGCTCGCGGAGAAGCTGCCGGGCGCGAACATCGTCGGCGTCGATCCTTCGCCTGAAGCGCTCACGCTCGCGCGCTCGAAGGCGTCGGAGCTTTCGGGTGTGAATGTGAGCCTCGAGCTCGCGACGGGCATGCCGTTGCCGCTGCCGGATGCGAGTTTTACGCACGGCCTGCTCGTGCATCCGGTCGTGAGCGCGCAGGCGCGGTATGCGCTGCTCGCCGAGCTTCGGCGCATCCTCGTCGTGGGCGGGCAGGGCCTCGTCGCGCTGCCCGTGCGCGGCTCGTTCCCCGAGATCTACGACATGCTGCGCGAGTACGCGCTGCGGCAGGACCTCGCGGATTTCGGCAAGGCCGTGGAGGTCGCGGCGGCGAGCCGTCCGACGATCGAATCGCTCTCGGAGGAGCTCGAAAAGGTCGGCCTCGGCGAGGTCGACGTCGATGTGCAGCTCATCGGCGTCGCCTTCAACAGCGGCAAGGAGTTCCTGGAGGATCCGATCGCGCAGATGATCGTCTTCCCCGACATGCGCGCACTGCTCGAAGCCGACCCGAGCGGCGTCGAGGCCGGCTTCCGCTACGTGAGCGACGCGATCACGAAGTACTGGTCCGAGGGCTCCTTCGAGCTCACGGTCAACATCGGCTGCGCGAGCGGCCGCCGCTTCGAGTAGTCAGCGCAGCACGAAAAACGGCACGAGTGCCCAACCGCCCGCGTCTACTTTGACGTCGAACGTTCTGCGTTGACCCCGCACCTCGAGCGTGACCGCATGTTTCCCCGCGGGGACACGCGTCCTCGTGATCGCGATCCGCGCCGGCAGGGTCGACCAGCTCCGCGTGTCGGGCGTGTCGAGCGCCGACATCGTCAGGCTCGTGGCGAAGCCGAGCAGCATGCCCACGGCTTCCGCGCTCCCGTCGCGCCGCTGCCGATCGTCCTGCGCTGCGTTGATCCCGGCCGCCGTCGCGCCGGCCACGGCCACGCTCGCCGCCGTACGCGCGAGCAGCCGCGTGATCGCCGCGAGCACGAGCGTTCCCTCGCGCTTGTGCCACGCCGATCGAACCTCGCCTTCCACGTCGAGCGCTTGCTCCAGCGGCAAGATCTCCTCGCCGATCGAAGCCTTCGGCGTCTCGTAACCTCCGCGGCCCTGACCCAGCGTGGGATAGTTGATCCACGCCACCGCGCCCTGGAGCACGAGCGAATCGACCTCGCGACGCTCCATCGGTGACAGCTCGTGCCCCACGATCTGCATCGCCATCCCGATCGGGATCCGCACCGGCGTCTTCGGCGGCACCCGCCCGAACCCCACGACGACCAGGAGCTCCGCCTCGCCCGTCTCCTCCACCGGCGCCAAAGGCTCCGCGCCCTCCACGAGCGCGTCGACCGCCTCGTGTATCGTCGTCTTCTGCCCGCGCGTCAGCACGCGCAGCGGATCGCGCAGCGACTTGTACCGCGCGTACGCGAGCGCCTCTTCGTAATGCAAGAGCGCCTCGTCGCGTTGCGTCGACTTCTCGTACGTAAAACCGGCGAGGTAACTCCCGAGCCCGAGCAGCGCGCCCTCGTCGCCCAGGCTCTCGATGTACTTCTGCATGACCACGAGCCGCCGCGCCTCCACGCGCGCCCCGTTGAGGTCGTGCCGCGCGAGGTAGCTCAGCATGTTGAGCGTGTTCAAGAGGAGCTTCTCGTACGCCGGCGCCTTGTACGCCCCCGCGTCGTCCGAGAACACGTAGCGGCCGAGGTCTGCCGCTTTGCTCGTCGAGAGGTCGAGCACCTCGATGGCCTGATCCGCGGCGCCGAGGTCGCGCGAGGCCTGCTCGTACTTTCCCATCGCGAGGTGGATGCTGCCGCGGTCGAGCAAGAGCAGCGCCTCGTCCTGCTTGACGGGCGGGATCTCGCCCGGCGACTTCACGCCGAGCTCTCGATCGAGCGCGGCGACGGCTTGTTCCATCGAGCCACGATCGAGCGCCGCGAGCGAGTCGCGGACGCGCACCTCGTGCCCGGCGCAGCCCGCGTTTCCGAGCGCGCCGAGGGCGAACGTGATCACGCAGGCGGCGCGCCGGAGGCCGAGGAGCGGGCGCACATCAATCCTGGTTGATGAGGGCCTTCGTGAAGGCCGCCTTGTTTTGCCAGCGGACCGCGCTCGTCTCGGTCTCGATGACCTGCATGAACATGAAGTATTGCACGCGCCGCCCGCCGGCCGTGCGCTCGTCCGAGGTGTAGACCTTGCCGGTCATGTAGTACTTCGCGCCGAGCTGACGGCCGTACTGAGCCGCGTGGTTCGGATCGAACTGGCCGCCGTGCTGCCGCTCGACCTCGGCGATCATCTGGTTCTGCCGTTCGCGGCTCACGACCGTGACGAGCTGCGAGTTCACCATGAACGTCTCGGCGTCCGAGAGCACCGCCTGGAGCTGGCTGTCCACGTGCTGGCTCGTCTCGTTCAGCATCGGGAAGATCGCCAGCGTGGGCTTGTCGCCCGCATCGGCCCAGGCCTTGGCGAGTGGCGAGGCCACGAGGTGCTTCATGTTCTCGTGGAGGAGCTGCTCCATGTCGCGTTTGTCGATGCCCGTGCTCATCGGCGGGTCATCGAGGCCCTCGACCTCCGAGCCGCGGACGAACACGGGGTCGCTCGCGCAGCCGACGACGAGCGGCGCGAGCAGGAAAGCGACGGCGGGGACGAGGCGAAGGAAGCTTCCGTTTTTCATGGTGATGTGACGCTCAGGCAACCACGAGATTCACGATCTTTCCGGGTACGTAGATGAACTTCTTCAGGGTCTTGCCGGTCGTGAACGCAGAGACACCCTCGGCTGTGAGCGCGGCGTTACGGGCCTCGTCTTCGCTGGCCTTGACGGGCAGCGTCACGCGGCCGCGGACCTTGCCGTTCACCTGCACGGCCATCTCGATGACGTCGTCGACGCAGAGCGTCGGATCGAACGTCGGCCAGGCTTCGAGCGCGATCGAACGCTCGTTGCCCCACAGGCGCCAGACCTCTTCGGCCACGTGCGGCGCGAATGGCGAGACGCAGAGCAAAAGGCCCTTCGCAGCCTCGCGCGGCAGCTCCTTCAGCGAGCCGAGGTGGTTCAGGAGGACCATCATCGCAGAGATCGCCGTGTTGAACGAGAGCGACTCGATGTCCTCGGTGACCTTCTTGATGGTCTTGTGCACGAGGCGCTTCGTGGCGTCGTCGATGGCGTCCACGAGCGGCCGGCCCGTGAGGATCGAGAAGATGCGGTCGCGGAAGCGGACGACGCCCTGGATCTGCGCGGATTGCCAGGGTTTCACCGCTTCGAGCGGGCCCATGAACATCTCGTAGAGGCGCAGGCAATCGGCGCCGTAGCCCTTCACGATGTCGTCGGGGTTCACCACGTTGCCGCGGGCCTTCGACATCTTCTCGCCGTCCTCGCCGAGGATGATGCCCTGGTGGACGAGCTTCAGGAACGGCTCGGGGTGCCTCACCTTGCCGATGTCGAAGAGCACCTTGTGCCAGAAGCGCGCGTAAAGCAGGTGCAACACGCCGTGCTCGGCGCCGCCGATGTAGAGGTCGACGGGCATCCAATCGTCGTAGGCCTTCTGGCTCCACGGCTCGGCGTCGTTCTTCGGATCGGCGAAACGCAGGTAGTACCAGCACGAGCCAGCCCATTGCGGCATCGTGTTCGTCTCGCGCGCGTACCACTGCCCGTCTTTCTGGAAGAACCTCCAATCGACGGCGCGGGCGAGCGGGCCCTGCGGGTCTTCGCCGGGACGGAAGTCGACGAGATTGGGCAGGCGCAGCGGCAGCTCGTTCTCGGGCACCGCGATGGGTTTGTCGTAGCGGATCACATGCTCGTCGCCCTTGCGCGGGTCGCCGGCCGGATCCTTCATGTCGACGGGGAAGTAGACCGGGATCGGCTCGCCCCAGTACCGCTGCCGGGAAAACACCCAGTCGCGCAGCTTGTACGTGATCTTCGGCGCGCCTTTGCCCAAGGCGACGAGCTCGTCCACGATGGCGCGTTTTCCGTCGGTGGACTTGAGCCCGTCGAACTTGCCGCTCCGCACGAGGATGCCCTCGTCGACGTAGGCCGCGTCGAGCGAATCGTGGAGCTTGCCGTCGGGGCTCACGACCTCGATGACGGGCAGTTCGAACGTCTTGGCGAACGCGAAGTCGCGCTCGTCGTGGCCCGGGACGGCCATGACCGCACCCGTGCCGTAGCTACCGATGACGTAGTCCCCAACCCAGATCGGCACGGCCTGGCCCGTGAGGGGGTGGATCACCATCGCGCCCGTGGGCACGCCGGTTTTCGTCTTCTCCGAGGTGCGGTCGAGGTCGCTCTTGCTCGCGGCGGCCTGCATGTAGGCCCGGACGGCGGGGAGCTTTTCGGCCGAGGTGATCTTCTCGACGAGCGCGTGCTCGGGCGCGAGCACGACGTAGGTACACCCGAGCAGCGTGTCGGGGCGCGTGGTGAAGACGTCGATCTTCGCGCCCTCGAATCCTTGGACGTCGAACGAAATGGTCGCGCCCTCGGATCGCCCGACCCAGTTCCTCTGCATGCTGACGGTGCCCTCGGGCCAGTCGACGAGCGAGAGGTCCTCGGCGAGGCGGTCGGCGTACGCGGTGATGCGCAGCATCCACTGGCGCAGCGGGGTGCGGACGACGGGGTGACCGCCGCGCTCGCTCTTGCCGTCGATGACCTCCTCGTTGGCGAGGACGGTGCCGAGGGCGGGGCACCAGTTGACGAGGACCTTGTCCTGATAGGCGAGGCCGCGTTCGAAGAGCTTGACGAAGATCCACTGGGTCCAGCGGACGTAGTTATCGTCGATCGTGCCGAACTCGCGCTCCCAGTCGTAGCTGAAGCCGAGCATCTTGAGCTGGCGCCGGAAGGTGTCGATGTTCTTGCGCGTGGTCTCGGCGGGGTGGGTGCCGGTCTGGATGGCGTACTGCTCGGCGGGCAAGCCGAAGGCGTCCCAGCCCATCGGATGCAGGACGTCGAACCCCTTCATGCGGCTGTACCGGCAGTAGATGTCGGTGGCCGTGTAGCCCTCGGGGTGCCCGACGTGGAGGCCCGCGCCCGAGGGATAAGGGAACATGTCGAGCACGTAGCGCTTCGGCCGACCTTCATGGCGAACGGCGCGGAAGACGCCGGTCTCCTCCCAGAAGCGCTGCCAGCGAGGCTCGGCCTCGGCGTGAACGTAACGAGCTGGCTCCTGCGCGGCCGGAGCGCCGTCCGCAGGCGTGCTCGGCGAGGTCGTGTTCGCGGTGGGGGACGTCATGGCGACCGTACGATTAGCACCGACACGGCGCGTGTGTCAGCGGGCGGGCGCCCGGAGGCGCGGCGCGCGAGAGAAGCGGGAAAGAACGAGGCGGTAGGGACGCACGAAGCGCCGGCCAGCCTCAACGCGGCGGCGACGGCCTCGCCAGCGCAAGCTCCGCCGCCACCCACCGCCGCAAGATCTCCGCGTCCTCTGCCCGCGCGACCCGCGCTTCGAGCCTCGGCTGGGTCATCGCCGCGGCCAGCTCCTCCGCGTCGAGGGGCCTCTTTTTCGCGCCGTCGATCACGATGAACAGCTTCCGCGCCGCCTTGTCGACCACGAGGCAAGCCCAGCCGGGCCCTTCCTCTGCGTGGACGAGCGTTCCGGCGATCACGCTGTCGAAGGGCGTTGCCGTTCCGTCGTGCATCACCCGCATTCGCTCACCGTCGTCGGCCAGGTAGGCGTGATATCGGCCGTCGGCGCTGAACGTCAGATCGCCCGCCCATGCGAAGGGCCTCTGCTCGCGCCCGTCGATCACAACGAATCGCGTCCCGCGGCTCGCGGCCACGTATCCGAATTTCGCCCCGCGCCGCGCGAAGACCGGCCGATCCACCGCGTCATAGGCCGGACCCTCCTGCCCATTTTCGACGATGTGCCAATCGCGCCCGCGCCGCGCCGCATACGCCAAGCGCCCGCCCTCGCCGCCGAAGACCAGGCTCCCGGGCGCGATTTCTTCGTACGGCGGGCCCTCCACGCCATCGAGGACGATGACCTCACCGTCCGCGCGCTTTCCGGCATACGCCACGTGCGCGCCGTCGTCGCTGAAGAGCACTTCCGAGATGCGGGCATACGGCGCGGATTCGACGCCGTCGACAGTCACGCGCCATTGCCCGTTGCGCTTCGCCACATACGCAAATCGACCCCTGCGCGGCGCGAGCGCGTGGTACGCGATCGCCTCCGCGGGCGCCGATTCACGCCCGTTCATCCAGAAAAACGCCTCCTCGCCGCGACGCCCCGCGTGCGCCACCGCGGCACCGTCCTCGCTGAATCGTAATGCGCCGATGCCGTCGTAGCGTGGTCCGGGGGTGCCGTCGATGATCGCGCGAACGAAGGCGCCTTGCCGCGCCACATAAGCGAAGCGGCCGCCGCGTCCAAAGAGCAGCGTGCCTTCCAGAATGGCATCGAATGCAGGCCCGGGTGTTTCATCCAGCACCACGAACCACGCGCCTTTTCGCTGCGCCGCGTACGCCACGTGCGCGCCGTCCGGGCTCAGGACGACCTCGCCCAATCCGTCGAAGCTCGGGCCCGCCCGCCCATCCACCACGAGCGACCAGCCCTTTTCCCGGCGCGCGGGGTAGGCGAGACGGCGACCGTCCGCGCTCCAGACGAGTGATTCGATCCCGATGCCCAGATACTCCGCGCCGTCCACGCCATCGACGCGCACGCGCTGCTTGCCGGAGCTCTCCAGCACCTCGATGTGGTGCCTTCGATCCGGGCTATGGCCCAGCCAAACCACGGACGGCCCGCAGCCCGCCAAAAAGAGCAGGGCGAGCGAGAGAGCAACGGGCTTCATCCGAAAATCGGCGCGGGCAGCGGCGGGATGCTGCGCGTGCTCGTCATCACGCCCTTCGCCACCGTGCGCCCCTCCACGCGGGCCTCGACCTCGTACCGCGCGAGGTTTTCCATGAGATGCGATTGCGAAACGATGTACTCGAGCCGCTGCCCGGCGAAGACCGGCTGGAGCAACTTCACGTCCACCGACGCGCTCATTCCCACGTGCAGATTCGAATGCGTCTTCAGCGACTCGACGAGCGCCGCCGAGACCTCGGGCTTGTACCCCGGTTGCAGCCGATATCCGAGCGCCAGATTTTGCAGGGCCTCGATCACTTCGTTCGGATCGTGGCCCTTCGCTTCCCACGCATCCTGATACGCGGCGATGATGCCGAGCAGGTTACTGCTTTGACCGAGCCCCTCGATCGTGTACACGCCGGGCCAGAGGTGCAGGCCGGGGAAATGGCCCTCGAAGACGGGCTCGTTTGCCGAGATGCAGCGCGCGGCGCGCAAGGTCGGCCGCGGCGTTCGCTCGTACGATTCGATGACGTCGACCATCGAGAACGGGCGGCGGTGCGGGATGAGCAGGTTGATGACGTCCGCGCCGAGGGACAGTCGCGCGCTCGTTTTCATGAAAGGCTCCACCGCAGCGCATCCACGGTGCGCCGGAGGTCGGTCGCGTTTTCGGTCGTGTGGACTCGCACCTGCGTGCCCAGGTTCGTCCGGACGAGCGATCGCAAGACCGCCCCCGGGGCCATGGTCACGAAATCGGTGACGCCGCGGGTTTTGAGCGTCGCCATGACGTCGGTCCAATGCACGGTATGGACGAGCTGGCCGGCGAGCAGGCGCGGCACGAGCCCCTCCTCGGCGAGGTTTCCGGTCGCATTGAGCACCATGGGCACCTGCATGGCCCCGCAGTGCGCGCGCGTGAGCGCCGCTTCGAGCTCGGGGACCGCGTCCTTCATCGATTCGCTGTGCCAGGGACCTGCGACGGGCAAACGTTTCGCGCGGAACCGTGTGTCAGGATGGTCGACCTTGAACGCATCGAGAGTATCCTCCAGGGTCTTCAGCAAGACGTGGATGGTTTTCTCATCGCCGCTCACGACCAGTTCATCGGGTGTATTCGACGCCGCGACCTCGAGCCCGCAACGCGCGAGCGCGCGCTGGAGGATCCCTCTCTCGCTCATCGAGAGTCCGGAGAACGCGAACATTGCACCCGGGTGCCGCGCCGCCTCCTTCGCCATCAGCCGTCCGCGGAGCGCCGCAATCGTGATCGCATCCTCGGGCGTGATCGCGCCCGTCGCGGCCCAGGCCGCAAGCTCACCGAGGGAATGACCTGCCACGACATCGGGCTTGACCCCCGCGGCCACGAGCTCTGCGTGCACGAAAAGCCCGATCGCGGTGACCACCGGTTGCTGGACCTCGGTGCGCTCGAGCGCCCGCCCGCCTCTCGCCAGGAGATCGGCCGTCGCAATGCCAGCCGCTTCCGCTGCGCGATCGAGCATCTCGTTCCCGCGCAGCTCGCTCGCTGCGAATGACGCAGCGGCGAACAAGTCTTTCGCGCCCTGACCCGGAAACAGAAACGCCACCGTCACAACGTGAGCCCCCCATCCACCACGAGCGCCTGCCCGATTACGTACGAAGCTTCCTCTGAGGCCAGAAACAAGACCGCCCGCGCCACCTCGTCGCCCGTCCCGAAACGCCCGAGCGGAATCTGAACGCGCGCCTTTTCCGCGATCCGTTTGTCCAGGCGCTTCGCCATTCCCGTGCCGAGCAGCCCCGGCACCACGGCATTGACCCGGATCCCGCGCGGCGCGAGCTCGGCCGCGAGCGTGCGCGTGAACGCGAGGATCGCGCCCTTCGAGGCCGCGTAATTCGATTGCCCCGGGCTCGCGTGCTGGCCCGCGACCGAGGCGACGTTGACGATCGCGCCCCGCCGCTTCGCCATCATCGGCCGCACCACGGCGCGGCAGCCGTGAAAGGCGCCTCCCGCATTGACGCGCATCACCTCGTCCCAGCTCTCCTCGGCCATGAGCGGGAAGAGCTCGTCTGCCGCGACGCCTGCATTGTTGACGAGCACGTCGATCGCACCCCGCGCGGCGAGCGCGTGCTCCACGGCCGCGTTCATCGACGCTGCGCTCGTGACGTCCATCGCGAGCAACGCGCCACGCCCGCCGGCCTCTTCCATCGCGCGGAGCGTCTCTTTCGCCTCGTCCTCGCGCGACCGGTATCCGACGAAGACGAACGCCCCCTCGGCGCCGAACGCCGTCGCGATGCTCCGGCCGAGGCCCCGGGAGGCGCCGGTCACGATCACCGTGCTGTCTTCGAATCGCGCACTCATAAAGGCAACACGAACGGCGGCATCTTCGACATGTCCCGGTCACGATAGCTATGCCGTTGCGGGCTCACGTACAGGCTGCGGTTGTTGATGAGCGGCGCCGAGACGGTGCGGATCGGCCGGCGCTCGCCCGCGCTCCGGACTTCGTAGCGGTCGATGCCCGCGTACGCATAAGGCCGATCGAGCAGCAACAATGCCACCCATTCGCTGCGGATCACCGAAAATCCGGATACGAGGACATGGCCGATCCGCTGATCGTCCAGAAAAACCTCGTCCCCCTCGGCCACGGGCGCGCCGGCGACGGCCCACACGACCCGCGCCTTCGCGCCCGCCTCGCGCCGCGCACGCAGCGCCGCGGAACCCACGTATTCCTTGCGGTACGAGACGCGCCATTGCAGGCCGAGCTCCAGCGGCGAGAGGCCGGCCCGGCCCTCGCGCCGGATGTTGAAGAATCCATTTTCGAGCGCGCATTGATCCAGCGCAGGCAGGCTCGCGAGCGCGAGGTCGAACGCCGCGCCCTCCCTGAGCAGCGATTCGCGTACGGTCTCGATTTCGCCCGTGGGGATCAGCAAATCATACCCGTACTCGCCGGTTTTCCCCGACCGGAAAAACACCGCGTCGTCGGCGCGGTAAAACGCGAGGTACGGAAGGCTCCCGACGTCGGGGCCGAGCACGGTCGTGCAGAGCTCCCAGGCATACGGCCCGTGCAAGGAGAGGAGCGTCCCGTCACATGGCTCGACGGTCGCCTCGACGCCTTCAGGAAAACGTTTTTCCAGGAACGCGACGAGCTCCTCGGGCGACGGCCCCTCGGCAAGCAAAAAGAACGATTCGTCGTCGCGGGCCACGTGGATGTCCGCGAACGGGCGGGCCTCCTCGTCGAGCAGGAGGCTCGGGCGCATCTGGCCATCCTGCAAGAAGAGATCGCAGGCGACCACGTGATCGAGCGCCTCGTACGCGCCTTCGCCCTCGATGCGCAGGCACGTGACGTGATCACCCGCGGCGAGCGCCACGCTCGTGCGCAAGGCGCGGATCTCGTCATCCATCGACATCGTCCGTCCTCCCGTGGGCGAGGGCCAGGTCGACCAGCGTATTCACGGTGCGCATGGCCGGTCGTGACAAACCTTCGTGAGGCAGCTTCACGCCGAGCTCGGATTCCATGCTGACCAGAAGCTCGACCGCGTCCACCGAATCCAGGCCGAGCCCCGTGCCGAAGAGCGGCGCGTCGGGGTCAATTTCGTCGGGCGCGCGGCTCACGTGCAGACGTTCGACGAGGATCGTGCGCACCTTGTCGAGGATACGCTCGCGACGCTGGATGTACCGGGCAAGCTCGGGGTTCATGCGGCTCCTTTTCGGCTGAAGACGACGGCGGTCGCAGCGGTGCCGCCCGGGTCGGGGACCAGCACGTGCTCCCAGGTCCCCCGCAAGATCGAAGCGACGGCGAATGCGCAGCCGAACATGGCTGCGGCCCCCGGCGCGGGGCCGAGCACGGGCGTGACGTCCGGCATCACGAAAACGTCTTTTGCGTCGACCCCGGCCATTCGAATGGCGAGGCGCGTGGCCTCCTCCACGTCGCCCGGACCAGCGAGCCCGAATCCCGCGAGGCGAACGGTCTTCGAGGTCTCGGACGCCGGTGTTTTGCCGAGGACGAGGCACGCCGCGCCTTCGCCCTCGTGCGCGTCGGGTTCGACGGAGACACGCTCGTCGACGCCGGCCGCGAGAAGCAGATCGACGTCGGAACGCGTCGCGAGGTGCAATGCAGCATAGATGAGCGCGACGAGGCCGCTGCCTTCGCCCGTGGTGAGCGTCGTGGTCGGTCCTTTGAGCGCACAGAGCTTCGTGCACGTCCCCGCGGACGCATTGAGGACCATACGCGTGAACGCCGTGGCCGAGAGCCGCACGAGCCCACGCTCGCGAATGCTTTCCCTGAATTCGCGCTCGCTCTCCGTCGAGGCGCGCGTCGTGCCGACGAAGAGCCCCGCCCGGTCGCGTTTCGCGCCGCGAAGCGTGATTCCCGCGTCGGCGAGCGCGAGCGCCGCGGCGGCCGAGAGGTACCGCGAGGCAGGATCCATCCCGCGCCCATCCGCGGTGGGAATCAGGTTTTCGATGCGAAACGTAGGCGCGCGGCGGCGGAGCGGCACGTTCGCGGCGAGCGCGGCCCCGAGCGCGTCGAGATCCATCCCGTGCGGGCCCACGGCGGAGGCGCCGAGGACCAGCACTTCGGCCTTGGTTTGTCTCGGAGCAACATGCTCCGCCCTGCCTACGATCACGGCTGCATTCGCTCCCCCGAACGCGGAGTTGTTGCAAAGCGCGCGCTCGATGCGGGCCACGCGGGGCCGGTCGCCGGCGACCGGATCCGCCGGAGAGCGCGGCCGCGGTTTTTCGTAATGCAACGTGGGAGGGATCTTGTCCTCTGCCATGCCGCACAGGGTCGCGATGAGCTCCAGCACGCCCGCGGCGCCCTGGGCGTGGCCGAGAAAACTCTTCGTCGAGCTCACGGGCAAACGCGCCACGCGTTCGCCGAACACCTGCTCGATGGCGCGGTATTCGGCGGCGTCGTTGGCCGCGGTACCCGTGCCGTGGGCATTCACGTAATCGATACCCTCGGCCTCCATCCCCGCATCGAGGAGCGCGCCTCGCAGCGCGCGCGCGACGCCGGCGCCCGTGGGGTCGGGCGTGGTGGGATGATAGGCGTCGGCCGAGAGGCCATACCCGAGCATCGTCGCGAGCACCCGCGCGCCCCGGGCGCGGGCCTCGGCACCACGTTCGAGCACCAGAAACCCGGCGCCCTCGCCCAGCGTGGTTCCCACGGGCTCGCTGAACGGCGCGCATTTCGAGGGGCAAAGCAGCCCGAGCGCGTGAAAGCCGGCAAAAATCTCCGGCGTGAGCTCGTCCGTGCCGCCGGCAATGGCCAGATCACAAAGCCCCGCTTCGAGCAGATCGCGGCCGAGCCCGAGCGCGTTGGTCGAGGAGGAGCACGCCGTCGAAACGGTGAGCGTCGGCCCCTCGATCCCGAGGGCACGCGCGACCTCCGCGGCGACGAGGTGCAGTCCGTCCACGTGCATGCCGAGGCTCGTGCCGAGGATCAGGGCCACACGGCGCGCCGCAATGCCACCCGGCCCGATCTGCAAGCCGGCATTCGCGAGGGCCTCACGCGCGGCGGTCGTGGCGAATGCGATGCACAGATCGCCCGAACCCGCCCCCGGCACCATCCCGCCGAGCGACACGGAAAAACCTTCGGTCGAGAATCGCTCGATCGGGCGAATCCCGTCGTGGCCCTCCTCGATGGCGGCCCACAACGCGGGCGCGGTCGCGCCGAGCGCCGAGACGGCGCCCATTCCCGTGATCGCAACCGGGAGGCTCTGCATTGGCGAGAGCATGCTGCGCGGCGAGATCAGCCCTCGGCCGCCCGCATGATCGAGCCCACGATGAGCGTGATGAGCCCCGCAATGCCGAGGATCGCGCCGGCCGTCATCGCGAACACGCCGCCGCCCAAGCTGGCCGAGACGCAGATGCCACCGATCAGGAGCGCGAGCGCGCCAACGCCGAGCAGAATGCCGCCCACCGAGAGTACCGTGCTACTGCGTTGATGCGGGTCCGACTTGGGTGCATACGGCCCATTGGCGTCGTTCGTCGGATCGGTGCTCGCCACGTTCCAGCGCCGCGCGTGCATCTCCGTGCGCTCCCGGAGCTGGAAAAACGCATCCTCGCCCATTTGCGCGACGAGGCGGCGCTCGAACTCCGCAGCCGTCGCCGGCCGCGCCGCGACCTTGTTCACCTTGGTCACGTATTCGTCGATGAGCAGCGGCGTCGATTGCTTCATGCGCGCACACGCCTCGGCCGCAATCGAGCGCAGATGCAGCCGCCGCTCCATCGAAATGCCGGCCTTGGCCGCGTCCTCGTCGATCGCCTCGACGATACGCATCCCGAGCCCCGGGTCCTTGCGCATCCGGAGGCCGATGTCCGCGCGTTCGGTGGGGGTCAAAGCTTCGAGCTCGCTTGTCATGCCGAGCATCGCTTCGTCCATCTCGCCCATCCCGTTCCACATCCGCGCCTGCATGCCTGGATGCACGCGCGCCTCCTCGGGCAGATCGTTGAACGAGCCCACGAGGAGCAGCGAGCGGAGCGTCTTGCGGACGAGCTTCTCCTGCTTCGGATACTTCGGATCCGTAACATCGAGCTTCGGATACATCGACGTGAGATGGCCTTCGCCGGTCTTCAGCGCGTCGAGGCCTCCATCGAGGCGCGCGAGGAACCGGTCCATTTCCGCGGGGCTCATCACCGCGATCGGCGACGCAGCGGCGCCGGTCGTACCCGCGCAACCGAGCGTGCCCACCGCCGCCGTCCCCGCCCCGCCGATCACGCCCACCTTCAGGAAATCACGTCGTTCCATGGCCCACCCCGAACGTTGGAGAAGAAAAGTTCCTTCGTGAGGATGCCCAATTGCATAGAGGCGTCAAGCCGCGCCCGGTGACGCACCGAGCCACGCCTCCGCGAGCGTGAGCGTGCGGGCGTTGTCCGGAACGGCGCGCAGGAAGCGCGTCCGGCGCGCAGGATCGCCGATCTTCTCGGCCCGGCCGAGGAGATGCGCGCGCGCGGCCGAGAGCGCTTCCTTCGCGCGTTCGTGCTGGCCGTTCGCGTCGAGCGCCTCGGCATACACGAGCCGCACGAGCGGCTCGTCCGAGAGGAGCGCGCCGATCTGCTCGAGGAGCTGCGTCGCCTCTTCCGCGGCCGAGAGCGCCTCCGCAGGGCGGCCACACGCGAGCAGCACGCGCGCCAGCGTCGCGAGGTACGAGCAGCGACGGTTCGGCGGCGCGTCGACGAGCGCCACGGCCTCGATCGCGGCGCGCTCGGCGGCCTCGCTATCGCCCTGCCGCACGAGCACGAGCGCGAGGAACTGCCGCACGTCGTGCGCGGAGAGCACGAGGCCCGCGTTCGTGAGCGTCTCCAGGATGTCTTCGAGCAGCGCGCGCGCCTCGGCGAGCGCCCCGCGCGCCGCGAGCGCTTCGGCGAGCCCGTGGCGCGCGCTCGCCGCGAGCATCGGCAAGCACTGCGCTTCGGCGCGCGCGACGAGCGTGGCGAGCTCCTCCTCGGCGCGCGCATGATCGCCGAGGTCGCAGAGCACGAGCGCTGCGTAGATGCGCATCGAGATGCCGAACCTGTCGACCTCGGCCTCCTCGAAGCACCGCGCGGCTTCGAGGAAAAACTCGTACGAGGGTTCGAGGTCGCCCTCGACGAGCGCGCGTGTCGCCGAGACGGCCGCCCACTCGGCCCGCACGATCGGCTCGCCACGCGCGGATTCGGGCGCTTGGTGGAACCGCTCGGTGAGCGTCTCGGCCGCGCTGCGCTGCCCGGAGCGCAGGAGCATCCGCGCGATCCAGCCCATCGCCGCGAGCCTGCGCGTGAACGGCGAGGCCTCGCGATCGGCGCGCTCGAGCATCGACTCCGCGATCCCGAGGAGCTGCCTTCGTTCGCCACGCGAGCTCTCGGCCCACGCCGCCGCGCTCGCCGCGCCGAACCAGAGCGGGCTGTCGGGCGAGAGGAGCTGCATCGCCTCGCGCGCGCGCCGCGCCGCCTCCGCGAGCTCGCCGCGGTAGAAATGCGCCTCGGCCTGCGCTTGTCGTACCTCGCCGAGCAGGCCGCCGTCCGCGCCGCACGCCTCGGCGCGCTCGGTCCGTTCGAGCACCGCCTCGAAGTCGTTCGCGCTGAGGGCCTGTGTCGAGGCGCGCACGAACCACACCGCGGCCTTCTCGCGCTCCTCGCCGCGCTCGCAGTGCTCGGCGAGGACCATCGCATCACGCTCGCCCGCGACCTCGAGCCACTCCGCGGCGAGCCTGTGGCCGAGCGCGCGATCGACCTCCGTCAACGCCCCATACGCGACGTCGCGCAGGAGATCGTGCCGGAACGCGAGCTCCTCCTCGCCGGGAAAACGGCTCTCGCGGCGACGCATGAGCAGCTCGCGGTGGACGAGCGTCTCGATCCAGCGACCCGCGTCGACCACGCTGCTCTCGCCGCCGAGCAGCGCGCGCACGCCGCCGGTCCAGAACGTCTCGCCGAAGACGCTACCCGCGCGGAGCAGCCAGCGTGCCTCGCTCGGCAACGCTTCGAGGCGCGCTTGCAGCATCGCGAGCACCGTCTTCGGCAGCGCGGTCTCCTGGCCCTCGGCGACGGCGCGCAAGAGTTCCTCCAGGTAAAACGGATTCCCCGCGGCCTGCGCCACGACGCGCGCGAGCAAGGACGGCGGCGCGTCGTCGCCGAGCACGTGCCGCGCGAGCCGCTCGCTCGCGCGCCGCGAGAGCTCGCCGAGCCGGATCTCCTGCATGCCGCGATCCGCCCAGAGCCCCGGAAACCTCTCGTGCACGTCGGGCCGCGCGAGCGCGAGGACGAACAGCGAGCGCTCGCGCGCGAGCCGGAGCGCCGCATCGAGGAGCTGCACGCTCGGCGTGTCGGCCCAGTGCAGATCCTCGAGCACCAGCACCACGGGCCGCGCCGCGCTCGCCGCGCTCACGAAGTCCTCGAAGCCGCGGCGGAGTTGATCACCCATGAGCACGGGATCTTTCCGTGCCGCGCGCAGGAACGTGCTCGCCTCCTCGGCCGCCCACGGCGCGCCCACGAGCTCGCCGTAGAGCTCCATCACGCGCCCCGCGTCCACGCCGAGGTGCCGCGTCACCGCGCCGCGGATCTTCTCCCGCCGCACCTCGATCGGATCCTCCTCGTGCAGCGAAGAAGCCCGCCGCAAGAGCTCCGCGGCCATGCCGAAGGGCGCACCCGTACGCGTCGGATCTCCCTGCGCCAGCCAGATCTCGGGCCGCGGCTCGGAGGCGGCGAGCTTCTGCAAGAGCTCGTGCCGGATGCGCGACTTGCCGATGCCGGCCACGCCCGTCACGAGCACCGCGCGCGCCTGGGGCTCGCTCGCGCACTCCTCGTAGAGCGCGAGCAGCGTCGAGAGCTCACGCTCGCGGCCTACGCACGGCGTCAAACGCCCGAGCAAAAGCCGCGATCCATCCTGTGCCTGCGCCTCGCCGAGGAGCGACCGAACCTCCTCGCTCCCCTCGATCACGAAGCGCGCTTCGAGCAGCTCCGCCGTCAGCTCGTCGAGGCGCACCGGCCGACGCGCGCCGCTCTCCGCATCCTCGCTCTTCGCCCTGCGCAGCTCCTCCTCGCGCAAGAGCTTCGCCGCGCGATCGATGCCTTCCCCGACGGGCAGCGCATGCGACAGCACCCCTCGTCCCGTCACGAGCACCATCGGCGCATCCGGCACCATCGCCTGCAATGCGAGCGCGCACCGCGCGGCTTGTGTCGCCTGATCCGTCGCCATCCCCGCGCCCGACAGCACGAGCGCCGCCGACCCGTCTGCCAGCGCCTCCACGCGCGCCCCGTACGATCGCGCCACCGCGCGCAGCGCCGCGAGAGGCGCGATGCCGGTCGAATCCATCGTCATGCCCAGCGGATCGATGGGCAGGACCTCCTTCGGCGCGGACACCAGGATCACGCTCACGAGACGTTGCTCCCCGCTGCCGAGCGCGCCCTTCGATCGCAGCGTATGCGGCGGCTCGCTCGTGGTCTCGTCGTTCGCCACGCGCGCGAGCGCGCCCATCACCGCGTCTCCATCGGCGAGCCGCTCTTCCGGCTGCTTCGCGACCATCCGCGCGATGAGCATGTCGAGCGCGGGTGGCACGCCGGGCCGGAGTGCCGAAACCTTTGGCACTTCCTCGAAGAGCACCTTCGCCAGCACGGCCACCACGTGTTGCCCGGTGAACGCGGGCTTGCCTGCGAGGCACTCGAAGAGCACGCATCCGAGGGCGAACACGTCGGCCCGCGCGTTCACCGCGCGATCTCCGCGGGCTTGCTCGGGCGCCACGTAGCCCGGCGTCCCCATGAACACGCCCGTCTTCGTGACGACGTTCGGATCCGAGGCGCGCCGCGCGATCCCGAAGTCGAGCAGCATCGCGCGCCGCACGTCGCCGTCGAGCAGGAAGATGTTGCTCGGCTTGATGTCGCGGTGGACGATCCCGTGCCGGTGCGCGATCGCGAGCGCGCCGGCGATGCGCTCGGCGAGCGCCATCGTCTCCTCGACGCTCAGCCGTTCCCGTGCGATGCGCGCGTCGAGGCCTTCGCCCGAGAGCCACTCCATCGCGAGGTACGGCTCGCCCGAGTCGAGCTCGCCGTAGCCGAGGTATCGCACGATGGCCGGGTGCGAGAGCGTGGCGAGCACGCGCGCCTCGCGATCGAACCGCGCGCGCTCCTCGACGCTCGCGCCGTTCATGATCTTGATCGCGACCTTGTCGCCGGTCTCGCGGTCGCGGGCCTCGAAGACGGCGCCCATGCCGCCTTGGCCTGCGAGACGCACGAGCTCGAAGCGCTCGCCAACCGACACTCCTACCCGCATCTCCAGCATTATCGCACGTCAGGCGTGGGCTTCGAGGAGGCAGTTCGGTTGCGCTGCTTCTTTCCCGGTCTGTCGCGACCGGATATCTTGCGCGCCCCTTTTCCCCATGTCCATCCCTCTCGGAGAGATCGCGGCCCTCGGCACGGCCCTTTGCTGGACCGCGAGCTCGCTCGCGTTCGCGGCCGCCGGCCGCCGCATGGGCTCCTTGTCGCTCAACCTCGTTCGCCTCGTCCTCGCGTTCGTTTTTCTCGGCTTGTACAATTTCGCTCGTCGTGGCCTCCCATTGCCCCTCGACGCCTCCGCGGAGGCGTGGGGCTGGCTCTTCGTGAGTGGCCTCGTGGGATTCGTCTTTGGCGACATGTGCCTCTTTCGGGCATTTTTGCTCATTGGCCCGCGCGTCGCGATGCTCGTCATGTCGCTCGCCCCGCCGATGGCGGCCGTCCTCGGGTGGCTCGTCCTCGGCGAGCGGATCTCGAGCCTCGGCATCGCGGGAATGATCGTGACGCTCGTGGGGGTCGCGATCGTCGTGCGCGAACGAACGGACCTTACGAATACCGCGGGCACCGGGCCGAAAGGGGAATCGGGCAAGGGCGTCCTGCTCGCCTTGGGCGGCGCCACCGGCCAGGCTGTGGGCCTCGTGCTGAGCAAGATCGGCATGAAGACCTACGACCCGTTCGCCGCGACGCAAATCCGCATCATCGCGGGCATCGTGGGTTTTTCCTTCCTGTTCACGTTCATCCAATGGTGGGGCCGTGCGGCCGTGGCGGTCCGCGACCGCACGGCGCTCGGATTCGCGGCGCTCGGCGCGATTGCGGGCCCGTTTGTCGGCGTATCGCTATCACTCCTCTCCATTCAGCACACGGAAACGGGCGTCGCGGCCACGATCATGGCGACGACCCCCGTCCTCCTCATTCCGGCCGTCATTCTGGTCCACAAGGAGTACGTGAGCCTGCGCGCCATCCTCGGCGCGCTCGTCGCCGTCAGTGGCGTCGCGCTGCTTTGCATCCGGTAACGGAATGCGGTCACTGCACCCGGTAACGGAATGCGGTAAGCGCCTCCGGTAAGCGAATGCGGTAAGACGATTGTGCACTGGTTTCACGAATTTCCATAGCGAAATTCGTGCTGGACCCGGCGACATGGCTTCGGACCTTTGTTATGGTCTCGTTGTCGCTTTGCGAAAACCAATGGGAGGTCCTTCCTGATGAACTTCCGAAAGCTTTCTTGGCTGAAGGGCGCTGCGTTTTCCCTCGCTTTTGCCGCCATCGGCTGCGGGCCCACGCCCGAAAAGATCGGCGATGCGTGCGAGACCGACGGCGATCCGTGTCCCTCGGGCGCGGTCTGCGCTCCCGGCGGCGAGGACCACATCTGTCAGATCCCTCCGGGCGGCTCCTGCACACAGGGCGGCACCGACTATTGCCAGGGTAGCACCGTCTGCGGCCCCGATAACACGTGCTCGATCCCTCTCGGCGAGGCCTGCGAGTCGGCCACCCCCGATCACTGCATCGCCGACGCCGTGTGCACCGACGCGAAGATTTGCGAGATCCCCGTGGGCGGCGCCTGCGACCCGGCCGGCCCGGACCACTGCCAGGGCGACAACGTCTGCGGCCAGAACCTCGACGGCACGGGCACGTGTGGCATCGCCGAGGGCGGCGCCTGCGACCCGGCGAATAACCAGTGCGCCGGCGGCCTGACCTGCGCCGAGCTCGCCGCGGGCGGCAACGCTTGTTATCCGCCCGTCCTCATCAAAGGCATGGTGTTCGACTCGCAGACGAAAGGCCCCGTCGTCGATGCGCAGGTCATGGCGCTCGACGATCAGGGCGCCTCCGTCAGCGACGTCGCGATCACCGACGACAAAGGCAATTACCTCCTCGCGGTCCCCGTGCCGCGGCAGGACGACGGCGTGCCGGCCCCGGACGTCGCCTTCACGCTCCGCGCGAGCGCCACCGATTACCAGACCTTCCCGGGCGGCCTGCGCACGGCGCTGCCCATCCTGTCGAGCGAGGCGAAATCGGACGTGGATGGCTGGAACATCAAGTCCACGCTCACCGACATCGCGCTCATCGGTGTGCCCGCGGATCAGAAGGGTTTGCCCTCGATCTCCGGCAAGGTCGCCGCCGACGACCTGTCGGCCGGCGTGCTCGTCGTGGCCGAGGACGCGATGAACCGCGGCTTCTCCGCGATCACCGACAAGAGCGGCGCCTACACGATCTTCAACGTCCCGGCCGGCGCCTACACCGTGCGTGGTTATGCCGCGGGCCTGCAGCTCACGCCCGCCTCGGCCGACGTGGCCATGGCGAACCTCACGGGCATCGACCTCGCGCGCTCGGACAATGGCCTCGGCGTCGTGTCCGGCAACCTCAACATCGTCAATGCGCCCGGCGGCTCCGCCACGAGTGTCGTCCTCGTCGTCGCCTCCACGTTCAGCGACACGTTCGTCCGCGGCGAGGTCCCGCGCGGCCTGCGCACGCCGCTCTCCGGCCCGCCCAACGTCACCGCGGCCTTCAGCATCAAGGACGTGCCCGAGGGCCGCTACAAGGTCCTCGCCGCGTTCGAGAACGACAAACTCGTCCGTGATCCGGATCCGAACATCGCCGGCACGCAGATCGTCGAGGTGAACATGCCGAGCCCGGGCGTCGACATGCCGCTCTCGGATTCGTTCAAGATCACCGAGGCCCTGACCGTCGTGAGCCCCGGCGCCGACAAGGCCGAGGCCGTCACGACCGCGCCCATGCTCACCTGGGCCGACGACAGCAGCGAAGATTTCTATACGGTCGTCGTCTACAATGCCTACGGCGAGCTCGTCTGGTGCCTCTCCGACCAGATGATGGGCTGCGCCGGATCGAGCATCCCCGGCGTGAGCGGCGAGCCGAACGTCTCCGTGCCTTACGGCGGCCCGCTCGAGACCGGCATGTATTACCAGTTCCGGGCCACCGCGTGGCGCGCCTCCGGCGGCACGCCCGGCCCGATCTCGAACACCGAGGATCTCCGCGGCGTGTTCTACGTGGACGTCATGCCCTGAACGGGCGTCTGTCCCGTAAAACCTGAGCCGATCTACGCGCCCGGGCCGAGCCAGGCCCGGGCGAGTTCCAGCGTCCGCGCATTCTCGGGTGCGTCTTCGAGGAAGCTCCGCCGATACGCGGGGTCCGGCGTCCGATCCGCCATCCAAAGGAGCTTTTCGCGCGCCGCCGCGAGCGTCGCCCGTGCCTCGTCCCGCGCGCCCGCCGCGTCGAGGCATTCGGCGAGCACGAGCCGCAAAAACCCACCACGATAACCGAATCCGCGCACGGCCTCGTACCGCGCATGGGACTCCCGCGCCGCCGCGAGCGCCTCGTCCACGCGCCCCTCCGAGAGCAGCGCCCGCGCGAGCACCGCGCCTGCCGCGGCGCGATCGAGCGGCAGCACCCCGCCGAGCGCCATCGCCGCCCGCGCGTGCCGCGCCGCCTCCTCGTGATGGCCCGCGCGACGCGCCACCTCGGCGAGCCCCCAGCGCCCGCGCGCCTCGTCCGCCTCGTTGCCCGTCATCTTCGCCGCCGCGAAGAGCCGCATGGCCTCATCGCGCGCCTCGTCGAGCCGCCCTCCGTCCGAAAGCGCGAGCACCCGGAAGAGCGCGCGGAGCGAGGCCACGATCGCAAAATCCTCGTCGGTCCGCGCCTCCGGCCGGAGCGTCTCGGCCGCGCGCGCGTTCGCCCCGAGCATCCACTCGTTCATCCCGACGAACACCCGCGCGAGCACCACGCCCCGCCGCGAGCCGGCCTCGTTGAAGGCCTGGAGCGCCGCGAGCGACCGAGACAAACTCTGCCAGGGGTCCTCCTTGATCCACGCCTCCCAGCGTGGATACGAGAGGTGCCAGAAGGCCCGGGCCATCGGGTCGCGATCGGCGACGGGCTCGACGAGCACGTCGAGCCTGCGTTGAATGGGCTCGACAATATCGGTGCGCCCCTCCGTCAGGAGCAGGACCGTGGCCATCGCGAGCGCGAGCGAGACGGTGCCGAGGACCTCGGGCGCTGGCTCGATCGTGGCGATTGCGTCGAGAATCGCGATCGACTCGTCGACGTGCTTCATGCGGAGGGCGTACGTGAATTGCGCCAGCGCGCCGCGCACCCAGGGCGCGCTGCCGGGCGGGGCCCTGCGCGTGAGCCGCGCGCCGTGCGTCGCCGCCTCTTCGAGGTGGTTTTGCCACATGCGCGCCTCGGACACGATGCCGAGCAGCCCGATTTCGGTCTCGGGGTCGGGGCCGAGGGCAAGGGCGCGCTCGGCGCGGCGGACGGCGTCCTCGTCGTCGCCGGCGCGATGCGCCTGCTCGGCCGCGCGCAAAAGGTGGCGCACGGCGCGGCTCGGCTTCTGGCCACGCTCGAAATGGGTCGCGAGGACGAGCGGGTCCGTCTCGCCGTGGGATTCGAGCCACGCCCCCGCAAGCCTGTGCCCGAGCTCGCGGTCCTCCTCGGTCAGCATGGCATAGGCGCCCTCGCGCACGAGCGCGTGCCGGAACGCGATCTCTTCCTCCCCGGGGAGTCGGCTCTCTCCGCGGAGCGACAGAAGCTCCCGCTCTTCGAGCGCCACGAGCCGCTCGCGGAAGGCATTCTTGCCGACGCTTTCGCCGAGCAGCGCCCGCGCGCCGCCGGCCCAGAACACGTCCCCGAATACGCTGGCCGCGCGGAGCAGCCGTCGATCCTCGTCGTCGAGCGAGGCCAGGCGCGATTGCACCATCGCCACCACCGTCTCCGGCAGCTCCGCGTCCCGCCCCTCCGCCGCGGCGCGGATCAGTTCTTCCAGGTAAAACGCATTTCCCTGCGCGCGCTGGACGATCCGCTCGACGACCTCTTGCGGCGCGTTCTCGCCGAGCGCCCCCCGCACGAGTTTCTCGCTCGCCCGCTTGCCGAGCTCCGTGAGGCTGATCTCCTGCAATCGGCGCCCCTCCCAGAGCCGCGGGAATCGCTCCCGCACGTCGGGCCGCGCCGTGGCGAGGACGAAAAAGGGTTTGTCGGAAAGCGTGCGCAGCGCCGCGTCCACGAGCCGCACGCTCGGCAGGTCGCCCCATTGCAGATCCTCGAGCACCAGGAGCACCGGCGCCACGTCGCACTCGGCCCCGAGGAAATCGAGGAATGCCGCGCGGATCTGGTCGACCATGAGCTGCACGTCCGCGCGCGCGGCGCGGAGCGGCAGGTCGTCCTCGTCCGGGAACGGCGCGTCCACGATCTCGCCGAGAAACCGCGCCACGCGTCTCGCCTCCGCGCCCGAGAAGCGCGCCGACACCCGCGCGAGGAGTTTGTCACGGCGCACATTCGGCCCATCGCCGGCCGCGATGCCGAGCGCGGTGCAGAGCGCCGGCGACACGAGCCGGAACGCAGATCCCGCCCGGCGCGCGTCTCCGCCCGAGACCCACGCGTTCGCGAGCGGCGCCTCGCGCAGCACGATCTGCACGAACTCCTGCGCGAGCCTCGATTTGCCGAGGCCCGCGGCCGCCGTCACGAGCGCGGCCTGCGCGGCCGGCTCCTCGATGCAGTCCTCGAACAGGCCCGCGAGCGTGCGCAACTCGCGATCCCGGCCCACGCACGGCGTGGGATTGCCGAGCAGCGTGCGTGTGCCGAGCAGCGCCGGACGCTCGCCGTGCAGCGAGAAACCCGTGCCGTCCTTTCGCACCTCGAAGCGCGCGTCGAGCAGGCCCGCCGTGAGCTCGTCGAGCGCGATCGGACACTCCTCGTAGCTCGCGCCGCGATGCTCCGCGAGCGCGTGTGCCGCCCTGTCGATCGCGTCCCCGAGCGGGCTCGGCCCCGCGAGCGAGCCCCATCCGACCGCGAGGGCAAACGGCCGCCCGCCGCCGATCGACCGGAGCTCCATCGCGATGCGCGCCGCCCGCGCCGCGAGGTCCTTCGCGCCCGCGCCCGCGGTCCAGAGCGCGAGCGAGCCGTCCCGGAGGATCTCGCACGGCACCCCGCGCGCCTCGGCCTCGGCTTGCAGCAATCGATCGAGCTCCGAGGCGCGACGCTCGCGGCTCTCGAACGATCGGCCGAACGCCGGCGGCGGCAGCGAGTTTTTCGAGCGCCCGATGAGCAGCGCCGCGACGGGCCGGCGCTCGGTGCTCGTGAGCGAAGGCGGGCGGAGCGAGAGGGGCACGACGGCGCGTACCGTGGCCGCGCCGCTCTCCAAAAGCTGGAGCTCCTCCACCACGGCGCGCCCGTCGCGAGGCCTGTCCGCCGGGTCCTTCGCGAGCATGCGCATCACGAGTGCTTCGAGCTCGTACGGAATTTCCGGCCGGAGCTCCACGAGCGACGGCGGCTCGGCGAAGAGCACCTTCGCGAGGATCGCGTGCAGGTGATCGCCGGGGAACACGGGCGCGCCCGCGAGGCATTCGAAAAGAAGACAGCCGAGGGCAAACACGTCGGCCCGCGCGTCGACTTCGGCCTCGCCGCGCACTTGCTCGGGCGCCATGAAGCCCGGCGTGCCGACGATGCTGTCCGTCCCGGTGATGCGCGTGCGCCGCCCGAGCTTGGCGATGCCGAAGTCGAGCAGCTTCGGCTGGTCGGGCCGGCCGTTCACGAGAAAGACGTTCTCGGGCTTGAGGTCGCGGTGGACGATGAGTTTTTCGTGGGCCGCGGCGAGCGCCTCGGCCACCTTGCGCGCGAGGGCGATGGTGTCCTCGACCGACAGCCGCCCGCGCGCGAGCGTGCGCGCGAGCTCCTCGCCGTCGAGCCATTCCATCACGAGGTAGCGCGTCCCGTTCACGAGCGTGCCGTGCCCGAGGTAACGGACGATGCCCGGGTGATCGAGTGATCCGAGCGCCTCGATCTCGCGGTCGAAGCGCGCGTCGTCCACGGGGCTCGCCTCGGTGACGAGCTTCAGCGCGACCGGCGTCATGGTCTGCCGATCCCGCGCCCGGTGCACTTCGGCCATGCCGCCGGTCCCTGCAAGATGCAGGATCTCGTACCGCTCGGCGAAGACCGTGCCTTCCCTCATCCGTAACGAATCAGTCTACTTGCAGCGCGAGGGCCTTGCAAACCTGGAAGCACGCGCGCGTCCGCGCCGCCCCGAACATCCCTCGCTCAGCGCGCGGGCGGCATTTTCGCAATCTTGCGCTGGAGCGAACGCCGGTGCATCCGCAGACGCCGCGCGGCCTCGGAGATATTGCCGCCGCAATCGCCGAGCACCCGGTGCAGATACTCCCACTCCACACGATCGAGCGAGGGCACGTCGTCCGGCGCGCCCTCCGCGGACGGACGGCCGGCGAGGGCCCGCTCGCACGCGGCCGCGTTCACGGGCTTCGTCAGGTAATCGAATGCCCCCGCGCGCATCGCCTCCACCGCATTCGCGATCGTGCCGTATCCCGTGAGCACCACGATTCGTGTCCCCTCGTCGAGGGCTCTTAGCGAGCGCACGAGGTCGATCCCGCTGCCGCCCGGCATTCGCACGTCGACGAGCGCATATTCGAAGACCTGTCGCTCGGCGAGCGCGAGCGCCGCCGCGGGGCCTTCGGCGAGTGACACCGAAAAACCCCGACGTTCGAGGGCTTCCCCGAGCGCGGCTCGGAACGGGTCGTCGTCGTCCACCACGAGCAGCGTGGGTTTTCCCTCGGCCGCCGTCACGCCCGCGCCTCCGCGAGCCGGATCGTCACGCGTGTCCCCCGCGGCTCTCGTGGCCCGATATCGAGCGTGCCTCCGGCGATCTCCACAACGCGCCGCACGAGCCAGAGCCCGAGGCCCATTCCCTCGCCGGGCTCCTTCGTCGTCAAGAACGGCTCGCCGAGCCGCTCGCAGAGATCCGCGGGCACGCCCGTGCCTTCGTCCTCCACCGCCACGAGGATCCGCTCGCCTTCGCGCCGCACGTGCACGCCGATCGGCGCCGTCACCGACCCGGCCCGGCACGCGAAGAGCGCATTGTCGAGCAAGGCCCCGAGCGCGCCCTCCACCTCGGCCGCGGACAAACCCACGCGCACGCCTGGATCACACGTCGCGGTGATCGTGACATTCGCGTCCGGGTGCGCCGCGCGCCACGCCGAAACCGCGCGCGTCGCGGCGTCCGTGATGCTCGCGCGTTCGCTCTCGGCCCCGCGCGTGCTGCCTGCGGACAGACGCGTGATCACCTGCCGGCATCGCTCCACCTGCGCGCCGATCGCTGCGCCGTGCCGCTTCGCCGCGTCGGGCTCGCAGCCGTCGCCAATCTCGTACGCGAGCACGGCGATCGTCCCGAGCGGCGTGTTGAGCTCGTGCGCGGTGCCTGCGGCGAGCGTCGCGAGCGCGCGGAATCGAGCGTTCGCCTCGGCTTCGCGGCGCAGGCGCGCGATCTCGCGGCCGCGGGCGGCGAGCGCGCCGCGCACGTGCGTGACGAACGTGGCGATGATCCCTGCCGAGATCGCGAAGGCGAACCACATCCCGTAGAGGTGCGTCGAGAAGGCTCCGTTCTCCGGGTGGCTCGGACAGCAGGCCCCGGACGGCACGCTGAAGAGCGCGAGGAAGAGGCACGCGGCGAAGCCCGAGAGCGCGAGCGTCGTGCCGAGCGGCAAGACCGCGGCCGCGAGCGCGACGTGGATCAAGAAGAGCGCGCTCCACGGATTCGCCGCGCCGCCCGAGCACGCGAGGACCACGAAGATGCCGGCGAGGTCGAGCGCGAGCCCGGCCGCGAGCGCGCGGGGCGACGGCGGCGGGCGGCCTTTTCCCGCGCGCGACGCGACGAACGCATTCGCCGCGGCGACGAGCAGCGTCGCGGGCACGGCGATCTCGTAGCGGACGTGAAAGCCAAGGATGTGCTCGCTGAAGGGCAGCGTCGCGAGCAGGAGGACGGAGATCGCGATGCGCAGCCCGGACAGGCCTCGCTCGACGATCCCGATCGCGTCGTCTTCCTCGTGGGCCGCGGGCAGGCTGAGGGGAGCGCCTGACATGGGCGCGAGCGTAGCAACCACAAGGCGCGGCGGGGTGCGTCGGATCGTCGCACCGGGCCGTTCGGACGTCATGCGACAACGTGTCTCATGGATCTTCGGGCCGTGCGGCTCCATGGATGCACTCGTGCTCGGCGCCCGCAAGACCTTCGCCTCGGCCCTGCTTGGCTGTGTGCTTCTTCTGGCCTCCCGTGATGCCTCGGCCTCCGCTTGTTGCGGCAGCGGTCACGGCCTCGGCCAGCGGCTTGGCCCGCTCGAGCGCGCGGCGGTCGGGCTCTCGTTTCGCTTCTCGGATCGGTTCGGCTCGCACGGATACGCGGGCGGCTTCACGCTCGCGCCGTCCGGCACCCTCGACGCCGAGGGCCGCGCCGAGCTCGGCGTTTTGTTCGCGCCGGTGCCGCGCCTGCAGCTCGGCCTCGTCGCGCCGGTCCTCCTCAACGTCCGCAGCTCGCGCGAGGACACGTTTGTCGGCGGAGGCTTCGGCGACCTCGCGTTTTCGGCGCGCTTCGACCTCGTCCCGCTCACCACGACGAGCGCCTGGCCCGCGATCGCCCTCACGGCCGGCGTCGGCCTCCCGACGGGCCGATCCGCGGCAAACGCGAAGGACCCGCTCGCCACGGACGCGACAGGCCTCGGCGCGGCCGAGGTTCGTCCCGGCGTGTTCGTCGAGAAAAACTGGTCGGGCGAGGCCACGGCCGTCTTCAGCGCGTCGATCGGCTTTCGCACGCCGATGACGGGCGCGCGTGGCGAGCGAATCGAGCTCGGCCCGCGGGCGCGGTTTGTCGCGGCGGCGGGGCCGGTGTTCTCCTCGGGGTGGTCGCTCTCGGCGGGGCTCGTGCACGAACGCGAATCGGCGCCGTCCATCGGCGGCGTGACCACGCCCGATGCGGATCGGCGACGCACGGCCGCGCTGCTTTTTGCGGGCTACGACCTCTCCACGCGTTTCACGGCGCTCGCATCGCTTGAGGTGGACCTGCCGGTCCCCTCGCTCGGCAAGAACGAACCATCGGCCGTGGCGTTCGCCATCGGCCTACGGAGATCATTTCCGCGATATGAATGAGACGAACCGCATCTCCCGCGCCCGTTTTTCGAGGATGCTCCTTTGCGCGATCGTCTTCTCGTCGCTCGCCGCGTGCGGCGGCGCGGAGGGGACGTCGGGGAGCCCGGACCAGGAGTCGATCGGCCTGCGCGGCGCGCTCGAATTCACGCTCGTCCCCGAGGCGCCGATCATACAAGGCGAAAACGATCTGCGATTGACCCTGCACGACGCCGCGACCGGCAAGGTGATCGAGGGGGCTTCGATCCAGGTGACGGCGATCATGCCGGCGATGGGGCACGAGGCGGCGGGCGTGCTTGCGATCGAGGAGGCGGGCGACGGCGCCTACGCGGTGCGAGGCCTCGCGCTCTCCATGCCGGGACGCTGGGACGTCCACGTGAAGGTCGAGCACCAGGGCACGACCGACGAGGTCCATTTCTATTACGACGTCCCCTGAGCCCCTCGAACATTCACGAGCACCTGGGCCAGCGCCTCCACGAGCGCCGGCTTCGACTCCTCGAACAGATAAAAATGGCCGCCCTCGAAGATCCGCGAGGTGAAGGCCGCGCTCGTGTGCTCGCGCCACGGCTCGACTTGCTCGGGGCGCGTCGAACGATCGTGTCGCGCGCCGAACGCCGTGATCGGGAGCGCGAGCGGCGCTTCGGGCTCGAACGTGTTTGTCTCGTAGATCCTGAAGTCGGCGCGGAGCGGCGGCAGGAAGAGATCCATGAGCTCGTCGTTCGACAGGACGGCTTCGGGCGTGCCGCCATAACGACGGAGCTCCTCGATGAGGCGCGGCCTCGAAAGGTCGTGCAGGGGCAAACGTCCGATCGGCAGGTGCGGCGCGCGGCTGCTGGAGACGACGAGGGCCCGGGGCGCTGCGGACCCTCGTGCGCGGAGCGCCCGCGCCATCGCGAATGCGACGTGCCCGCCGAAGCTGTGCCCGAAAAACACGAACGGGAGGTCGAGCTTCGGCGCGAGCACGGGGAAGAGCGCCTCCACGAGCGGGGGCATCGACTGGTAGGGCGTCGCCGAGAAGAGCGACTCGCGGCCGGGGAGCTGCACGGCGTGGAGCTCGACCCAGGGAGGCAAACCCACGGCGAGCGCGCGGTAGGGGAATGCGCCGCTCCCCGCATGCGGGAAGACGAAGAGGCGAAGCGCGGGCGCTTCTTTGCCGGGGACGCAGACGAGGGCAGGGGACGGAGGCGGGGTCACGGCCATGGGTTCGTGAGCGTTAGGCATCACGAAGGCCCGCGGAGGTCAAGCCCGCCGTGTTGACGGCCCGCGCGCGTGTCCGTAGCCTTACCGGTCCATGGCGAATTCCTCCGAGGTGCTCGCGCACGATCCCCTCCTTGCCCGGCTCGTGAACGAATTGGTCACGCGCCATGGCTGCCACACGGTCGTTCTTTATGGCTCGCGCGCGCTCGGGGCGGCGGCGCCGGAGAGCGACTGGGACATGCTCGGGATCCGCGCGGAGGGCGAGGCGACGCGGGACGCGAGGCTCGTGGACGGGGTTTTTCTCGACGCATTCATCGTGCCCGAAAAGGACGTCGTCGACGCGGGGGCGAATTTCCTGCACGTGCGCGGGGGCGTGGCCGTGCTCGACCCGCGGGGGCTCGGCGCGCGCCTCGTCGAGGACGCTGCGGCAGCGCTCGCTTTGCCGCCGAAAGGTTTGCCCGAGGCGGAGATCCAGGCGCGGCGGGCCTGGTGCTGGAAGATGCTCGGGCGCATCCGGCGCGGCGGGCCCGCGGACGTGGAGGCGCATTATCGGCGCGTGTGGCTGCTCTTCGATTTGCTGGAGCTCTATTTCGTGTTCCGGGGCCGCCATTTCCTCGGGCCCAAGGAGAGTTTTCGCTGGCTTCACGCCGAGGATCTGGCGGCGCACGCGGCGTTCTCGGCCGCGCTCGCGCCCGGCGCGCCGGTTGAGGTCATCGAGGCGCTCGTCGAGCGCGTGCTCGAGGTCTGAAGGGCGCCCGTCAGAGCCCGCAAAAGATGCCGGGTCGCGACCGCTGCGAACGAAGGAGCCCTGCCTGAATCGCCCCGAGCCGGGCGCCTTGCGACTGAAGAAGGAGGCAAGCGGGCGTGTCGTGGACGATCACCGCGTGCTTGCCGAGCGCCTTCACGAATTGCACGGCCGTCTCGACCACGGTAGGCTGCGTCCGGTTCGTCACGGACACCTCGCAGAACCCGGCCAGCACCGGGGGGGCGAAGAAATGCAGTCCCACGAAGTTTTCACGTACGTCGAGGCGCGTCGAGAGCGTCCGGAGCAGCGCGGTCGGGGCCGTCGTGGCCAGAATGGCGCGACCGTGCGTGGCGCGCTCGGCTTGCGCGAGCAGGGTTTGTCGCGCTTTCCAGGCCGAATCGGTGGATTCGAGGACGAGGTCGGCGCTCGCCGCGGCGCTGATGTCCCCGGACGCACGGAACAGGTCGAGGGCGCGCTCGACGGCGTCCCGGTCGAGCCGGCCGCCATGGCGTTTGTCTTCGAGCGAGGAGGCCAATCGGCGGCGGGTCTCGGAGGCGCTGCCGGGCGTGGTTCGAATCATCGTGGCGAACAGGCCGGCGAGCAGGCAGGCCTCGATGACGCCGATGCTGCTCGCGGCTCCGCTGATGATGGCCACGTCCGTGATCGCGCGGGCCGTCGCATCGCCGTTCGCGTTCTCCAGCGGCTCCATGGTCCCCCTCTCGAAATACCTCCGGAACGCCCGCGTCCGAGCGCCCGGGGTGGGATGTCGTATGGGTCCTACATGGGCACCGTCAATACGGCCGCGTTCGTCTGGGCCAGGCGGCATCGCGGGCGCAATCGGGGCGGTACGTGCGTGCGAGGCGTAGGCGCATGAGCCGCGGCGGATCGTCTGTGCGAGGGGTGGACGAGGCGCTCCGGCGCGCGCTCGACGACGTGCGCGCGCGTTGCGACGTCGAGGCGCGCAAGGCGGCCGATCCGGTGCATTTCGTGCACCGGTATGCCCGCCGCGACGATCAGGAGATCGTGGCGATGATCGCGTCGGCGCTGGCGTTCGGCAACGTGAAGGCGCTTTGCGCGAAAATCGAGGATGCGCTCGCGCGGCTCGGCCCGCGTGTCGCGGCGATTGCCGACGATCCGGTGGCGGTGCGCGCGCGGCTCGCGGGGTTCCGGCATCGCGTGTATCGGGACGAGGATCTCGCGGGGCTCGTGATTGGCGCCCGCGCGGTGCAGCGCGCCCATGGCTCGCTCGGCAAAGCGCTCACGGACAAACTCGCGGCGACGGGCAATTTGCGGGAGGCGCTCGGGGCCTGGGTCCGCGAAATTCGGGAGCGGGGTGAGCTCGGCGCCGGCGCCGGGGGGCGGCGGGGCGCGGAGCATATCTTGCCGGATCCGAGCAAAGGCAGCGCCGTGAAGCGGATCCTGCTCCTCGTGCGGTGGATGGCGCGGCCGGCGGACGGGGTGGATCTCGGGTTATGGGACGTGCCGACGTCGCGGCTCATCATCCCCGTGGATACGCACATCCACAAGCTCTCGCGAAACCTCGGGCTCACGGAACGCAAGTCGGCCGATTTCCGGGCGGCCGAGGAGATCACGGCCGCGCTCGCGCGGCTCGACCCCGACGATCCAGTGAAATACGATTTTTCCTTGTGCCACCTCGGCATGCTCCAGACGTGCCCGTCGAAGCGGGACCCGGATGCGTGCGAGGGATGCGGGGTCAAGCCAGTCTGCCGGCACTGGAGGCGTGACGAGACGCTTGGTCGGCGCGGGACGCGACGTCGTTCGTAAATCGATCCAAGCCGGACGAATCTGTATACAATGCGTCCTTCCCGCATCCAAGGAGGGACTTTCCATGCTTCGATTCATTCGCCCTGCATTCGCAACCGCATTCATTTTTTGCACCCTCGCTGCCTGCTCGGGCGGCGGAAGCGGCGACGACGGCTCCGGCGCCTCGGGCGCGTCCGGGGGCTCGGGCGGCGCGGGCGCGTCGGGCGGCTCGGGCTCGGCCTCGGGCGGCGGTGGAACGGGCGGATCCGGGGGCGGGGGCGCGCTTGGCGGGCCGTTCCGGTATGGCATCAATTATGGATTTCCGAACCCTGGCTGGAACGATCAGGACCTCGCCTTCCCCTCGCACGAGGCGGGCGCGAACAGCGCGCGCCTGAAGCTTTCCGAGGGGCACCTCGAGACGTGGGGCTACGACATCGAGGTCGGGGACATGCAAGGGTACGGGTCGCTCGGAATGGGCGAGCACGTGGCGTTCCTCGGCGCGCCCACGGCCGAGCACTCGACGGCGCCGGAGGGCATTCCGAGCTGGGAGCTCGAGCATTACATCCCGAAGAACCTGTACGAGCCCGTCTTCGACGAGGATGGGTCGATCAACCCGAACAATTACTGGGGCGCGTACGTGTACCAGACCGTGACGACGTACAAGCCCTGGGTGCGGGTGTGGGAGGTGTGGAACGAGCCGGACTGGGTCTCCGATTGGCAGGTCACGCAGACGTGGGAGACGGAACCGCCGACGAAGGAGCATCTCGTGCGCTTCGGCGGGTCGATCTACGATTACGTGCGCATGCTGCGCGTGAGCTTCGAGGCGGCGAAGAAGGCCGATCCCGAGGCGCGGATCGCGCTCGGCGGGATCGGATATCCGAGCTTCCTCTCGGCCGTGCTGCGCTACACGGACAACCCCTCGGGTGGTGCCGTGACGAACGACTATCCGAAGACGGGCAGCGCGTATTTCGACGTCGTGAGTTTTCATTATTATCCTGTCTTCGGGCCCGGCGGCTCGGACGAGGGCGTCACGGGGTTCTTGAACCTAAAGTCGGAGCTCGAAAAGAAACTCACGGCCGCGGGCGTGACGGGCAAGGGCTGGATCGTGACCGAGACCGGCGCGCCGCACGTGTCCGTGGGCGGCGCCCCGGGCGGGCCCGAATACGCGCCGAATTACCTGGTCAAGGTCATGACGGCCGCGCAGACGGTGGGGATCGACCGGATCGATTGGTTCTGCCTGTCCGATGGAAAGGCCGTCGGGGAGAGCACCAATGCATTCGATTACATGGGCCTTTACGTGGACGTGTCGAAGCTCGGGCAAACGAGCGAGGCCGTGCGCACCGAGGCCGGCCGCGCGTACCGGACGCTCGGCAAGCTCCTCGAAGGCGCGCTGTTCGACCAGGCGGGCACGACAGCGCTGGGTTTGTCCGATGCGATCGGCGGCGCCGCCTTCCGTTTGCCCGACATGCGTCGCGCGCTCGTGCTCTGGGCCCGAACGTCGGGCGGAAGTGAGTCCGCGAGCGCATCGTATTCGCTCGCCGCGGAGGGCGCGTACGAGTCGTACGGGCTCGATTTCAGCGACTCTGGCGCGGTGGAGACGCTCACCCCCGAGGGCGGAAAGATCACGCTCACGCTCGGCGGCGCGCCGCGGATCTACGTGCAGAAGCCCTGATCAGCCGGGCCAATCGAGGCGAAATCGATCCATCGGCGAAACGTGCGGCGCGCCCTTGGCCAGGCCGAGGGCGCGCACGTCGAGGCCGGTTTCGTCCGGGGCGAGGGTCAGGAAGTGAAAATCGCGAATCGAGGGGCCGTCGAAGAGATCGCGGAACGTCTGCCGCTCCTTCGGGAGGAGCCGATGCCGCGGCCCTCCGCCGCCGCCGCAGACGACGAAATGGCGGCCCTCCCGGACGAAATGCTCGTAGGCGTGCACGTGCCCCGAGAGCATCAAAACGGTCTTTCGGGAACGTAGAAACGAGGGGACGAACGAGCGCTGGGTGAGGGCCGAAGGCCCGGTGACGGTGCCGTTCGTGAACGGCGGGTGGTGAACGAGCACGAGAATGCCCCGCACGTCCGGATCGGCGTCGAGATCGGCGAGGGTTTTGTGGTACCAACGGGATTGTTCGTCCCATTGGGATGACGGGAGGAAAAACCGGTTCGAATCGAGTGCGACGATGCCGAGCGGCCCGAGGCGCGTCGTGTAGAATCGGCGTCCTCCGAGCCGGGGGAACCGCGCGAAGTAATGGCGGAGGCCCCGCGGCCCGATCGACCAGCAATCGTGGTTGCCGAGGATCGGCAAGAGCTCGACGCCCGCGGTGCGGAGCGGCTCGACCAGTCGATCGAAAAAGGCCCAGGCCCGGGACGAGGCGCCGAGGAAGACGTGATCGCCGAGCAGGAGCAGGGCGTCGGGGCGTGCCGCCGCGAGCGCCGCCATGATGCCCGTCCGCTCGGCGTCGTTTTGCTCGGCGAGCAGGAAGAGACGCTCGACGAGGGCCGTGCGTTGCAGATCGGAGACGACCGCGACGCGCCCACCTTCGGGAAAAGGGGTGACGATCGAGGTCGAGCGTGTGGTGGCGGCGGTCATGGGCGAGGGAAGGGATCCTAGCGTGCTTCTTGCGCGGAAGACGTTGACCGGATGCCCGCGCGCTGGAACGTTCGTAGCCGAATGATCACCCCCGATGCGTCCCCCGGCGTCCCCGTCGCTCCCGGTCCGAGCCCGTCCGCGGCCCTCGCGCCGCTCGAACGCCCCGGCTTCGTCGCGGGACTCAAGGCCGTGCTCGGCGGCTACGGCTACCTCTTCCGCACGCCGGACATCTGGCCGCTCGCGATCGTCCCCACGGGCATCGCGCTCGTGCTCACGGCCGTGCTCGGCTTCGCGGGCGTACAACTCGCGCCGGCGCTCGTCGCGTTGATCGTGAAGGAGCCCGGGACGGGCGCGCTCTGGGCCGTGCTCACTGTGCTGCTGAAGGTCCTCTCGATCGTGGTGATGCTCGTGGCCGCGCTCGCCACCTCGTTCGCGCTCGCGAAGCCGCTCGCCGGGCCTGCGCTCGAGCGGATGGTGCGGCGCGCCTCGGCCGATCTCGGCGCGCCGCCGTGGCCCGAGGTCCCCTTTTTCGTGGACATGTGGCGCGCGCTCCAGTCGTCGCTCGTGGCGCTCGCGTTCACCGCGCCGATCCTCATCGTGCTCGGCGTCCTGAGCTTTTTCTTCGCGCCGGTGAGCGTCGTCGCGTTCCCGCTCCAGCTCGCGATCACGGCGCTCGCGGGGGCGTGGGACCTCTGCGACTGCCCGCTCTCGATCCGCGGCGTACCCGTGGGCGCGCGCATCCATTTCGTGCGCCGCAACATCGGCGCCGTGATGGGCTTCGGCCTGGGGCTCGCACTGCTCTCGTTCTTGCCGTGCGCGCTGCTCATCGTGCTGCCGGCCGGCGTCCTCGGCGCGGCGCGGCTCGTCGTCATACTCGAACAGCACGAGGCCGCGGGGCAGCAGCCGCGCTGAGCTTCGCGAGAGGCGCTTCGTCGTTGCCACGGGCGGGGCCCGAGGTCACTGTTCGGGCCATGTTCGATCGGTTTTTGCGCGCCTGCCGCCGCGAGGTGACGGACGTCACGCCCGTCTGGTTCATGCGACAGGCCGGCCGCTACATGGCGGAGTACCGCGCGCTTCGGGAAAAACACACGCTGCTCGAGATCTGCAAGACGCCGGAGCTCGCGCTCGAGGTCACGCTGCAGCCGCTGCGGCTCGGCGTCGACGCCGCCATCCTGTTCGCGGACATCCTCCTGCCGCTCGAACCGATGGGCGCGCCGTTCTCGTTCGAGAAGGGCGAAGGGCCCGTGATCCACGCGCCGGTGCGCGATCGCGCGGACATCGATCGGATGCGCGTCTTCGAGCCGGAAGAAGGGCTCGGCTACGTGCTCGAAGCGATTCGCCTGATCCGGCGCGAGCTCGACGGCAAGACGCCGCTCATCGGCTTCGCGGGCGCGCCGTTCACGATGGCGAGTTACCTCGTCGAGGGCGGCAAATCGTCGGACTATTTCCGCACGAAGCAGCTCATGTGGGGCGATCCGGAGTCGTTCTCGCTGCTCATGAGCAAGATCTCCGAGGTCGTGCGGCGCTACCTGCATGCGCAGGTCGAGGCCGGCGCGCAGGCGGTGCAGCTCTTCGACTCGTGGATCGGCGCGCTCTCGCCCGAGGACTACCGGACGCACGTGGCGCCGCACGTGAAGAACATCCTGCAAAGCATCGAGAAGACGGGCGTGCCGGTGATCCACTTCGGCACGAACACGTCGACGCTGCTCGAAGCGCAGCGCGATTGTGGCGGGACGGTGATCGGCGTCGACTGGCGTTTGCCGCTCGGCGAGGCGTGGAAGCGCATCGGCTACGATCACGCGATCCAGGGCAACCTCGATCCGCTCCTGCTCTGTGCCCCGCGCGACGTGGCCGCGGCGCGCGCGCGGATCGTGCTCGCGGAGGCCGCCGGCAGGCCGGGACACATCTTCAACCTGGGGCACGGGATCGTGCCGCAGACGCCCGTCGACAACGTGAAGGCACTCGTCGACGTGATCCACGCTTATCGGCACGAGGGCGCGGCGTGAGCGTTCGCCGCGTCGTCGTGGTCGGCGGCGGCATCACGGGCCTCGTCGTCGCCTACCGCTTGCTCGCCGCGCAAAAAGGCCAGCGGTTCGAGGTCACGCTGCTCGAATCGCGGGCGCGGCTCGGCGGCAACATTCAGACCGAGCGCGAAGGCGGATTCGTGATCGACGGCGGGCCCGACTCGTTCGTCGTCGCCAAGCCCTTCGCCACGGATCTCTGCAAGGAGCTCGGGCTCGGCGAGCGGCTGATCGGTACGACACCGAAGAATCGCCGCGTCTACATCCCGCGCCGCGGCGCGCTGCACACGATGCCCGAGGGCCTCGTGCTCGCGGTGCCCACGCGCTTTTTGCCGTTCGCGCGGACGCCGCTCTTCAGCCTGACGGGCAAGGCCCGCATGGCGCTTGACCTCGTCCTGCCGCAGCGCCCGAAGGAGAAAGGCGACGAGTCGATCGGGAGTTTTTTGCGCAGGCGGCTCGGCCCAGAGGCGCTCGACGTGCTCGGTGAGCCGCTGCTCGGCGGCATCTACGCGGGCGATGTCGACCTGCTCAGCATCCGCAGCACCTTCCCGCAGCTCGCCGACCTCGAAGATCGCCACGGCAGCCTGATCCGCGGCGCGCTCGCCGAGCGCCGGAAAAAGCCCGCGACGAAGGGACCACCGCCGAGCCCGTTCCATTCGCTGCTCGGTGGCATGGGCGAGCTCATCGAAGCGCTCGCCCGGCGCATCGAGAAGGCGGGCGGCGACATTCGCGTGGGCGCGCCCGTCGTATCGGTCGAGCGATCGAGCGGCGCGGAATCGAATGCTCCGGCGCGCTGGGTCGTGCGGTACGGGGCGCGAGACGGGCAAACCGAGTCGATCGAGGCCGACGACGTGGTGATGGCGGCGCCCGCGCACGCCGCCGCGAGTGCGCTCGGGCCCCTCGACGCGGAGCTCGGCGCGCTTCTTCGCGGCATTCCGTACCTCTCGACGGGCACCGTCGTCCTTGCGTACGCGCGGCCTGACGTCCCGCACCCGCTCGACGCGGTGGGCGTCGTGATCCCCAAGGATGAGCGGCGTCGCATCCTCGCGGCGACGTTCATTTCCAGCAAGTGGGCGGGTCGCGCCCCGCAGGATGCGGCCCTCGTGCGCGTCTTCGTGGGTGGGCATCGGGATCCTGGCGCGCTCGCGACGAGCGATGAATCCCTCGTCTCGCTCGCGCGTGAGGAGCTCGGCTCGCTCATCGGCGTCCGCGCCGCGCCCATGCTCGCGCGTGTTTTTCGGTACGAGCAGGCGAACGCGCAGCCGATCGTGGGGCATGCGGCGCGGGTGCGGCGCATTCGCGACATCGCGCGCAGGCTCCCCGGCGTGCACTTTGCGGGTGCCGCGTTCGACGGCGTCGGCATCCCCGACTGCGTACGGCAGGCGAACGAGGCCGCGGAGGCCGTCGCGGCCCGCTGAATTTTGCCTATACTCCGGAGCGCGCGGAGATGTGCGAGCTACTCGGGATGGAGTGCAACGTCCCCACGGACATCGTCTTCTCGTTTTCTGGCTTGTGCCAGCGAGGCGGCAAGACGGGCCCGCATGCGGACGGCTGGGGCCTATCGTTTTACGAGGGGTACGCCGCGCGCGTCTTCCTCGAACCCACGCCGGCGGCCGAGAGCCCGCTTGCGCGGTTCCTCTCGCAAAACCCGATCAAGACGATGCTGGCGATCGGCCACGTCCGCAAGCGTACGCGCGGGCCCACGAGCCTCGCGAACACGCACCCGTTCGCGCGTGAGCTCTGGGGCCGGCACTGGGTCTTCGCGCACAACGGCACGCTCCCGCGCGTGCGGCAGCGCAAGCTTGGCCGCTTCACTCCGATCGGCACGACCGACAGCGAGTACGCTTTCTGCGTCCTGCTCGAAGAGCTCCGACGCACCTTCGACGATTATCCGCGCAGGCCGAGCGAGCTCTGGCAGGTCGTGGCGAACGTCGGCGCGCGTCTCGCGAAAGATGGCACGTTCAACTTCCTGCTCGGTGACGGACGGCACCTGTTTGCCCGGTGCGGCACGCGGCTCTGCTACATCATCCGGCAGGCCCCTTTTGGCCTCGCGCACCTTGCCGACGACGATCTCGCGGTCGACTTTTCGGCCGTGACCACGCCGCGCGATCGCGTGGCCGTCGTGGCGACGGCGCCGCTCACGAAGAACGAGACGTGGACGCAGGGCAAACCCGGCGAGATGTGGGTCTTCGATCATGGCCGGCTGCTCGCGACGTTACCGTCGGGCGCTCCGGATCGACGGCCTGCGCGGGCGTCCCGGGAGCCACGCGCGACCGCGGCGCGAGGCCTCACGGCTTGACGTACTTCGCGACGTCCCGAGCGCACGAGTCCGTCGCTGCTGTCCCGAGCGGGCACCTTGCATTCGTACAATCGTCGCACAACAATGATGCAAATCTCGCCGTGGTAGCACTTGGGCAACCGGGCTTCCGCGACGAGACGTGATGAGGACGAAACCCAGTAATCGAATTCACCTTGACGCCTGCGCGGGGGGATGGATACGCTGAAGCTGGAAGACTGGCTGGATCCGGGTGATTGAGCTTGGAAAGGGCGTCTTTCGAGGGGCCCAGCTTCGATTGCTTGTCGACGAGACCGAAGTAGCAGGCAGACCGGGCTGAAACCGCGTGAACGACTTCGACGAAAAGACTCGCGTTACCACGGTGGTGCAGCCCCCGCCGGGTGGGGGTGAGGCGCCTCGGCTCGGGACCGACTGCCTCGTCGTCATTTACACGAAGGAGCCGACGTTGCTCGGCAAGCGCTTCGTGCTCGAGCACAACCCGACGCGGGTCGGTCGTGGCGCGGACAACCACGTGGTCCTCGACGGCGACTCGGTGTCGCGCCGCCACGCGCAGTTCCGCCAGCAGGGCGGCTACTGGGTCGTCGTCGACGACGGCAGCACGAACGGCACGTACTGCAACGATGAGCAGATCTCACGCGAGGTCGTCCTGAAGAACGGCGACCGCGTGAAGATTGGCCCGACGATCTTCAAGTTCCTCTCCGGCGCCGACGTCGAGGCGCAGTACCACGAAGAGATCTACCGGATGACCATCATCGATGGTCTCACGCAGATCTACAACAAGCGCTACCTCTACGAGGCCCTCGAGCGCGAGATCATCCGCGGCCGCCGCCACGATCGGGATCTGTCGATCCTGATGTTCGACATCGACCACTTCAAGCGCATCAACGACGTGCACGGTCACCTCGCGGGCGACTACGTGCTGAAAGAGGTCGCGCGCGTCGTGCAGTCGCGCATCCGCCGCGACGAGGTCTTCGCGCGCTACGGCGGCGAGGAGTTCTCGATCGTCCTGCCCGAGACCTCGCTCCAGGGAGCCATCGCGCTCGGCGAGACGCTCCGGCAGAAGGTCGCGGACAACGCGTTCGTTTTTCAAGCCGACAGCATCAAGGTGACGATCAGCCTGGGCGCCGCCCTCCTGCAGGAGAGCGATCGCTCGGCGCAGGACCTCATCAAGCGCGCCGACGAAAAGCTCTACATGGCGAAGAGGACCGGCCGAAACAGGCTGTGCTCGTAGCCCCCAGGGTCCCTCGGTCCCCCGGGGGACGCTTGTGTCCACGCCTGCCCGCCACGCTCGTGCGTGCTAGTTGAAACGACATGCCCCTCAGCGAGTTTCCCGCCCCCGCAGAGGAACAGACGGGTGATCAGCTTCCCGAGATCCGTGTACCACCTCCGGGCCCTGCATCGCGCAGCCTCCTCGGCAGGCTCGAACGCGTCGAGTGCCCGGCGTTCGGGACGCGGAGAAAGACACGCGAGGAGTCGAGCGGCGCCGAGATGACGCCGATCGTCCTTGCCTCGGGCAAGGGCGCGAACCTGTTCGACGTCGACGGCAACCGCTACGTCGACCTCGTGGCCGGCTTCGGATCGCTCCTGCTCGGTCACGGCGCGACGAGCGTCACGCGCGCGATCGAGGCGCAGACCGATCGGCTCATCCAGGCGCTCGGTGACGTGTACGCCGCCGACATCAAGGTCCAGCTGCTCGAGCGGCTCGCCTCGCTCCATCCGGGCACGGCGCCGCGCGTGCTGCTCTGCCAGAGCGGAAGTGATGCCATCACGGCCGCGCTGAAGACGGTGACGCTCGCCACGGGCAAACCCGGCGTCGTCGCGTTCGAAGGCGCGTATCACGGCCTCGGGTACGGGCCGCTCGCGGTGCTCGGGCTGCGCGAGAGTTATCGCGAGCCGTTCAACCTGCAGCTCAACCCGCACGTCTCGTTCGCGCCGTATCCCGCGGCGGAGGCCGATCTCGATCGCTCGCTCGGCGCCGTGGAGAAGGCGCTCGCGGCGGGCAACGTCGGCGCGGTGCTGGTCGAGCCGATCCTCGGTCGTGGCGGCATCATCGTGCCGCCCGAGCGGTTCTTGCGGGACCTCTGCGAGCTCGCGCATCGGCACGGCGCGCTCGTGGTCGCCGACGAGATCTGGACCGGGCTCGGTCGTTCGGGCTCGATGCTTCGATCGACAGCCGTGGGCGCGCCGATCGACATACTCGTGCTCGGCAAGGGCCTCGGCGGAGGCTTGCCGATCGCGGCGTGCATCGCGGCCGACGAGGTCATGCAGGCGTGGGCGCGCGAGGGCGAGGTCGTGCACACGTCCACGCATGCGGGCGCGCCGCTCGCGTGCGCAACGGCGATCGCCACGCTCGACTCGCTCAGGTTCCGGCAGCTCGTCACCAAGACGCGTGAGATCGGCGCGCGAACGAAGGAGTATCTCGCGGCGGTGCTCGCGGGCGCGCCCGGCGTCGTCGAGGTGCGCGGCGAGGGCTTGATGCTCGGCGTCGCGTTCGAGAGCGGCGCGCTCGCCTTGCAGACGATGCGTCGCATGCTCGAGGCCGGTTACGTGGTGATCACGGGCGGACAGAAGGGCGAGGTGATCACCTGGACGCCGCCGCTCACCATCGCCGAGGAGCAACTCACGGCCGCGGCAAACGCGATGAAGGCGTCGCTCGGTTGACGGTGTGGGTGAGGGCCGCTCGCTTGGCGGCCTTGCCTCGCTCCTGCTAGGAATCGCCGCGTGACGGTACGGCCCACGAGCGAAGCGCTGCATGAGCGCGTGCGGGGGTTCGTCGAGGGTATCTTGCGCGGCGCGCCGCCCGAGCCCTTCGACGAGCTCGCGCTCGCCCTCGCGCGCTTCCAGGCCGCACACGTGCCCGCCCTCGGGCGCCTCGTTCGCGCGCGCGGCATCGACCTCGCGAGTGCGCGTGACGCCTCCGTGATCCCCGCGCTGCCTTGTGACGTCTTCCGCCTCGCGCGCATCGCCGCGCACGCGCCGGACGAGGACATGCGCGTGTTCCGAACGAGCGGCACGTCGCAGGGCAAGGAGGCGCGCGGGGAGCATCCGTTCCGCACCACCGCGACGTACGAGCTCGTCGCGCTGCGCTGGGGCGAGCGGATGCTCTGGCCGGATCGTCAAAATCTTGGCGTCCTCGTGCTCGCGCCGTCCCTCGATGAGGTCGCCGACTCGTCGCTCGGCTTCATGCTCGACCTCTTCGCCCGCGAGCACCGCGGCCTCGGGGGCTTTTACGTGCGTGAAGGCGTGCTCGACATCGAAGGCGTGGCGCGTGCCGCGGCTGAAGCGCGCGCCTCGGGAAAACCTGTGCTCGTGCTCGGAGCATCCTTCGCGTTCGTGCATCTGCTCGACGGCGCCGGTTCGAGAGATCTCTCCCTGCCGCCGGGCAGCCGCGTCATGCAGACCGGTGGCTTCAAAGGTCGCTCGCGCGAGGTCGAGCCGACCGAGCTGCGGCGTGCGATCGCCTCCCTGTTCGCCGTCCCCGAGGCCCACGTGGTGGGCGAGTACGGCATGACCGAGCTGTCGAGCCAGCTCTACGAAGGCACGCTCGCGGCCGCGCTCGGCGCTCGAACCCCGACGCGGCACGGCGTCTACGTCGCGCCACCGTGGATGCGCGTGACGGCCTGTGATCCCACGACGCTCGCGCCGCTCTCGCCGGGCGAGACGGGCATCCTGCGGTTCGTCGATCTCGCGAACGTCGACTCGTCCGTGGCGATCCAGACGTCGGACCTCGGGCGCGTCACCGACGAGGGCGTCGAGCTCTTCGGCCGCGCGCCCGGCGCCACGCCGCGAGGATGCTCGCTCGCGATCGACGAGGTCCTCTCGCGCGGTTCGTCATGAGCGCCGAGACCGAGGCGCGGGCGCGCGTTCTTCGCGTGATCGCCGCGGGCCGGCGGATCCAGGATCCGAACGATCCGCTCGGCGCCGAGGCGCGGGCGCGTTTGCCCGAGGTCACCGGGCTCGATCCGAAGGGCGTCGAGCTCGCGCTCTCCGCGCACCTGGAGACGCATCCGACCGATGCCGAGATCGACGCGCTCCTCGCGCGCACGGGCCGCGCGCCCCGCTGCCACGTCGTCCTCGCGGCCAACGTCTGCACCGCCCCGCTCCGCGCGCTCGCGCTCGCCGCCGCGACCTCGCCCGACATCGTCGTCCGTCCTTCGCGCCGCGATCCCGTCGTCACCGATCTCCTCGTCCGCGCGCTTTCTACCGACGAAGCGTTCGTCCAAACGCACCACGCCTCCCTCACGCGCGCCTCCTCCATCGCGCCCGCGCCGGGCGACGAGCTGCACGTCTACGGCTCGGACGCCTCGATCGAAGCCGTCACACGAGGCCTGCCGGCAGGCGTCTGCGTGCGGGGACATGGTACCGGCATCGGACTCGCGATCATCGGCAGGGACGCCGCGCTCGAGGACGCAGCCGAGGCCCTCGCGTGGGACGTCGTCCCCTTCGATCAACGCGGCTGTTTGTCCCCGCGCTTCGTCCTCGTCGAGGGCGGCGAACACCACGCGGAGGAGTTTGTCCAAGCGCTCGACGCGGCCCTCTCCCGCGCCGCCGCGCGTGTCCCCCGCGGCTCCCTCGACCCTGCGCTCGCCGCGGAAATCGCGCTGTATGGCGCCTCCATGGACGCCGTCGGCCTCTTCCTCTCACGCCCCTCGCATGCCGTCGGCTTCGATCCCTCCCCACGAGCGCTCGTCTTGCCTCCGGCTGCGCGCGTCGTGCACGTCGTCGCGCTCGCGCCTACCGATGCGCCAAACCTCCTCGCCCCGTGGGCCCCGTACGTCACGTCCGTGGGCCTTTGTGATGACGGTGCCCTCGCGCGCGCCGTCCTCGATCGCGCACCGTTTGCGCGTCGCGCGCCGCTCGGTGGGATGCAGCGCCCGCCCCTCGATGGGCCTGTGGACTTGCGCCCGTCCCGCGCTTGATCGGGACCGTCCGCGACCGCTTTCCAAGACCGCCCCTCCTGGTATGGTACGGCCCGAATGCCGTCGCGTCCCTCCGACGAAGTCCTCGAAAGCGACCCCGCCGTGACGCCGGTCGTCTCGACCTTGCCCCCGCCGCCCGAGTCGCTGAACCCCACGCGACGCGAGGCTCGCCTCGACCGCGTCCTCGACTTCGTTTCGTTTGTGGCCAAACCGATGCCGCTCTCGGTCTTCCTCGACGAGGCCCCGAAGCGCATCGCCGCCATCGCCCAGGCCGAGATCGTCTCGCTCTACCTGCTCGAAGGCGACGGCGACGCGCTCGTCCTTCGCGGCAACGTCGGTTTTCCCGTGGGCGCGCGCGGCACCGTGCGCATGTCCGTCGGTGAGGGCCTCACGGGCACGGCCGTCGCGACCCGGCGGCCCGTCGCCGTCGTGAAGGCGCCTGGCGATCAGCGCTGGCGCGCGTTTCCGTTCATCGACGAGGACCGCTACCCCGTCTTCCTCGCCGTCCCGATCCTCGGCTTCGACCGCGTGCTCGGCGCGATCGTCGTGCAGCGCGCGGGCGACAAGGCGTACCGCCCGAGCGACGTCCGCCTGCTCGTCGCGCTCACCGCGCCGATCGCCTCGGCGATCCGGCATGCCGAGGTGCTCCGGGAGCTGCGCGACAAGAAGCTTCGCCGCACGGGCGGCGGCACGCGCAAGGTCACGCTTCCCGGAGTTCCTTCGGTCCCGGGCCGCTCGCTCGGCGCCGTCGCGGCCTTGCGCCGCCCGGCCACTTCACCGCAGCGCAAGGCCACGGCCGAGGATGCGAAGCTCTTGCGAGGTGCCTGGGGCGCGGCCGAGAAGGCGCTCTCCTCGCTCGTCGCCCGCGCGCAGAACCTCGGGCTCACGCGCGAGTCGGCGTTCCTCTCGACGTACGAGCTCATGATCGGCGACCTGCGCTTGCGTCAACGCGCGTTCGAGCTCGTCGCCGAGGGCCACGGCGTCGCGCAAGCGCTCGGCCTCGTGGCGCGCGAGGGCGTGCGCGCGGCGAACGGCATCGTCGGCGATCCCTTCCTGCAAGAGCGCGCGCGCGACATGGAAGACCTCTGCGACGCGCTCGTCATGCTCGCGACGCCCGACGCGCGCGCGGAGCTCCCGACGAAGGCGGTGCTCATCGGCGATCGTCTCACCGTCTTCGACCTCGTCGTCTCGGCGCGCACGCGTCCCGTGGGCGTCGTGCTCAGCGAGCGCGCCTCGGATCCTCGTACGCCCGTGCTCTTGCGGCTCCTCGGCGTCCCGTCGATCACGCAGGTCGAGGGCCTCTTCCAGTGGGCGTCTCCCGGCGACGTGGCGCTGCTCGACGCGGATCACGGCTTCCTCGTGATCAACCCGTCACGCGCGGAAATGGCCTCGATTCGCGCCGAACGGAAGAAGGGCAGGGTGCCGCCGGACGCGTCCGAAACGACCGAGGTCGAGGCGGACAGCGGCGAGATGGAATGAAGCTTCCACGCGCGGCGTGCTCACGCGCGCTCGGCTTCTTCGTGCGTCGAGAACGTCCGTCCGGTGCCGTGCGCGCGGAGACGCACGGCACGGACGTCGACTTCAGGAGGCCGGCTTCGGCGCGGGGCTCTGCTGCGCCTGCGTCTGGGCTTCGGCAGCCTTCTTCGCGCGCCAGCGGGCGAGCCTGCGCGTCTGGCGGACCTTCTCTTTGGCACGAACCTGCGGTTTCTGAGGCATGCCCCCCGTATAGCCGATCCCCCCGGGGGGGCGCTACCATCCCGCGAGAGGTTCGCGCATGAAAACCCTGGTTTGCCGCTGTGAGGACGTGACGCTCCACGAGCTCGAAGCGGCCTTCGAGCGTGGCTACCGCGACATCGAGTCCGTCAAGCGATACACCGGCTTCGGAACTGGCTGGTGCCAGGGCAAGTGGTGCCTCGCGCTTTGCGCGCGCCTCGTGCACGAACGCGGCGGCGACGTCGACAAGCCCATCACGCCGCGGCCCCCGTACCACCCCGTCTCGCTCTCCGTCCTCGCGGGCCTCGACGACCTCGACCTGCCCGGCGGCGGCCCGCACCACGACGAGGGCGAGGGCGCGGCCCCGAAGGCTGAGTCTCCGTCTCACGCCGGCACGCTGTTGACCTCGTCCCCGCCGAACCGCTCCACGTAGTCGGGCCTGAGCCCCGGGCACGCATCGAAGAACCGGCAGCCCTCGCAACCCGCGAGCTTCACGCCTCCCGTGAGGCGCGAGTTTTTCAGATCGAACACCTCGTCCGGCGTCACGACCCGCACGAGGTCCGCGCCCGGATGCCGCACGTGCTCCTCGTATCCCGGCAAAAAGCAGCGCGGGATGTGCAGCGCGTGCACCTCGTAGCCTTTTTCTCGCGCCGCCTCGAACGCGCTGCGCGCCTTCGCGGCCACGTCCGTGAGCCGCGGGAGCTCATGCACGTTCGCGCGATTGTTGTCCGTCAGCGACACGAGCCAGAGCCGAAACTGCCGGATCCCCTGGGTGAAAAGTGCTTCGACCCAGGCGCGCACGTCCCGGTACGTATCTTCCTTCAGGATCAGATCCGCGATCGGATCGAGCCTGCGCGCGACCAGGTTCTCGATCGCCTTCCGCCGCAGCTCCGCCGTGCCCTCGCGTTGCACCGTCTCCTCGTACGCCGCGTCGCTCGGCGCGTGCATCGACACGTGGAACTGATCGACACCCGCCTCGACGAGCAGATCCAGGTACGGCGCGTGCGCATATCGGAGGCCGTTCGACGCGACCTTCACGTGCTCGAATCCGCGCTTTTTCGCGTACCGCACGAGCGCTGGCAGATCGCTCCGGATCGTCGGCTCGCCGCCGGTGAACGCGACGTCGCGAAATCCTCGTGTGGCGGCCCGATCGATCTCCCGCGCCACCTGCTCCGTGGACAGCGCGCGACGCCGCATCGCTTCGGTGATCGTGCAGTAGGTACACGCGAGGTTGCAGTCGTAGCCGAGGACCACGTCGAGCAGCGGCACGCCTCCATCGTATCAGACGCGCCTTCCAAGCCTTTCGACGCTTGGGGCTACGCTCGGACGAGCCGAGCTACGCCCCAAACCCCCTTGCGCGCCCGCGGCCCCTGGTCCACGTTCCCGCCCCATGGCAGCCCTCGCTGGCCGAGTTTCCGTTCTCCTCGCGCTCGCGTTCGTCTGTCCCGCGTGCACCTCGCTCGCCACCGGGCCGGACTGGACGGGGGGCGGGCTCGAAACGATCGGGCCTGCGCGGGCGGCCGAGCGCGAGGCCGTCGAGGAGCGTGAGCGACAGCGGCTCGCGCGCCTGCCGACCCGCATCGGCGCGCGCCACATCCTCGTCATGCACCAGCGCTCCCAGCAGCGCCCCGAGGACGTGAACCGCACCCGCGAAGAAGCGAAGAAAAAGGCGCAGGAGTGTTTGCGCGCACTACGCTCGGGCGCGGCGTGGGAGTCGGTCGTCACCGAGTGCTCCGACGAGCCCGGAGCGGCCGAGCGCGGCGGGGATCTCGGCCAGTTCGAGCGCGGCGCCATGGTCAAGTCCTTTTCGGACGCGGCCTTCGAGCTCCAGATCAACGAGATCAGTGAGGTTGTCGAGACCGCTTACGGTTTCCACATCATCCAGCGCACCGAGTGATCGTTCCCCTCGGGCGCTTGGGGGGCCCCGAATCCTGTTATGTTTGAGGCATGCAGGCGTGGAGGACGGAGGAGCACCATCGACTGGCCCAGGAGCGCGAGCGCGTCCTCCGCTGGAAGGACTGGGGCCCCTACGTCGCGGAGCGCGCCTGGGGCACGGTGCGCGAGGACTACAGCGCGAGCGGTGATGCCTGGGGGTATTTCCCGCACGACCACGCGCGGAGCCGCGCCTATCGCTGGAACGAGGATGGCCTCGCGGGGATCTGCGATCGCACGCAGATCCTCTGCCTCGCGCTCGCCCTGTGGAACGGCCGGGATGCCATTCTGAAAGAGCGCCTCTTCGGCGTCACCAACGCCGAGGGCAATCACGGCGAGGACGTCAAGGAAGTCTACCATTACGAAGACGCGACCCCGACGTCGAGTTACCTCCGTTTCCTCTACAAATACCCCCAGCGCCGTTATCCCTACGAGGAGCTCGTCGCGGGAAACCGGATGCGCGGCGGCGACGAGCCCGAGCTCGAAACCTGGGACCTCGGCCTCTACGACGAGGGCCGTTATTTCGACGTCCGCGTCGAATACGCGAAACGCACGCCCCATGACATCTTGATGGTCGTCACCGTCGAGAACCGCGGCCCCGAGGACGCCCCCCTTCATCTCCTGCCGCACCTCTGGTTCCGCAACACCTGGTCGTGGGACGAGGTCGTCGTCGCGCCCCCCGAGATTCAAGAAGGCGAGCGCGGCGAGGGGTTTGTCTCTCTCCGCTCCAGCCACCATGATCTCGGCTCTTTTTACCTCTACATCGAGGGCGACGACACGACCCTCCTTTTCACGAACAACGAGACCAACACCGAGCGCCTCTTCGGCTCGCCGTCGCGCACGCCCTACGTCAAGGACGCCTTCCACGCGCGGGTCGTCCACGGCGACGAATCCAGGACAAACCCCGAGGGCCGTGGCTCGAAGGCGGCGGCGTGGCGCGTCTTCAACGTTCCTGCCGGCGGCCGCGTCGTCCTCCGCGCGCGGCTTTGCCCCGGACCCGAGCGCGCCCCGTTCGAGGGCTCGGACGAGCTCCTCGCGAAACGCAAGGCCGAGGCCGACGAGTTTTACCTGGCCCTTCAAGGCCCGCACATGTCGGACGAGCGCCGATCGATCCAGCGCCAGGCCTCCGCGGGCTTGCTCTGGTCGATGCAGTTTTACCATTACGACGTCGACGTCTGGCTCCGCGGCGACGCGATCGCGCCGCCGGCCGCGCGGCTCCGCGGCCGGAACAAGGATTTCCACCACCTCTCGGTCGCCGACGTCATCTCCATGCCCGACAAGTGGGAATACCCCTGGTTCGCGGCCTGGGACCTCGCCTTCCATGCGCTCGCGCTCGCGCCGATCGACATGGACCGCGCGAAAAACCAGCTCAAGCTGATGGTCAAGGAGTGGTACCAGCACCCGAACGGCCAGATCCCCGCCTATGAATGGGAGTTCGGCGACCTCAATCCGCCGATCCTCGCCTGGGCCGCCTACCAGCTCTACAAGATCGAGCGCAAGCAGCGCGGCAAGGGCGACCGCCTCTTCCTCGAGCGCATGTTCCACAAGCTGCTCATCAATTTCGCCTGGTGGGTGAACAAGCGCGACGCCGAGGGGAACAACGTCTTCGAGGGCGGCTTCCTCGGCCTCGACAACATCTCCGTCTTCGATCGCAGCGAGCCGCCCCCGCCCGGCATGAAGCTCGAACAGGCCGACGCCACCGCCTGGATGGCGATGTATTGCATCGACCTCATGCGCATCGCGCTCGAGCTCGCCCTGGAAAACTCCGCGTACGAGGACGCCGCGAGCAAGTTCTTCGAGCATTTCCTCCGCATCGCCTACACCTTCCACCACGCCGAGCCCCCCGAGATCCCGCTCTGGGACGACGCCGAGGGGTTTTACTTCGACATCCTCACGATCCACGGACAGCCCCACCACCTGCCCGTGCGCTCCATGGTCGGCCTCATTCCGCTCTTCGCCGTGCACGTCATCGGCCCCGAGGTCTATCGCAAGCTCGACAACTTCCGGCGCCGCATGGAGTGGTTCCTCGGGAAAAACCCCCACCTCGCCGAGGCCCTCGTCAAGCGCCCCGACGGCCGCTACGTCCTCACGGCCGTCCCGCCCGGCAAGCTCGAACGCGTGCTCGGCCACCTCTTCAACGAGGACGAGTTCCTCTCGCCGTTCGGCCCACGCTCCCTCTCGAAGGAACACAAAAAGCGACCCGTCGTCGTTTGGCAGGGCGAACGGCGGCTCGAGGTTGGTTACGAGCCGGGGGAGTCGAAGAGCCGCATGAAAGGCGGGAATTCGAACTGGCGCGGGCCCGTCTGGATGCCCACGGCGTACATGATTTATCGCTCGCTCCTTCGCCTCGAGCACGGCTTTGGCGACATCCTGCGCGTCCCGGCCACGCGCACGCACGGGCCGCGCACGCTCGGCCAGGCCGCCGACGAGATCGCGGCCCGCCTCGTCGCCTTGTTCGAGCGTGGCCCCGACGGGAAACGGCCCGTCTACGGTGACACCGACATCTTCCAGTTCGACCCCCATTTCCGGGACAACCTTCTCTTTTACGAATACTTCCACGGGGACACCGGTGAGGGGCTCGGGGCCTCGCACCAGACCGGCTGGACGGGCCTCGTCGGGGACCTCGTGCTGCGACTCGAACGGCATCGGAGGCACGATTCGGCATGAGCCGCCTGGGCAAAGGAGACGAGCGTGAGCAAACGACCCTCGCCGCCTTCCTCGCGTCGTCCATGCAACCCCCCGACGCGGCCGCGCGGCTTTCGCTCGCGCTCGCCGTCACGCTCGACGAGCTCCACCGCGCGGGCCGCGTCCACGGCGATCTGTCCCCCGCCACGATCGTCGTCGAGCCTGGGTCGGAGGACGCATTCCTCACGGATTCCGGCCCCCGCAGCGGGGCCGACGGGCGCGGGCCTTCCCGCGAGGCCTCGCTCGCGTATGCGGCCCCGGAGCGCACGAGACGCGCGAGCCGCGGATTCGACGGGCGCGCGGATCTCTATTCGCTCGGCGCCGTCCTTTACGAAATGCTCACGGGCGCGCCGCCGTTCGTCTCCGCTGACCCTTTGGCGCTCGCCCACGCGCACCTCGCGCGCGCGCCCGTCCCCGTGCACGAGCGTATGGCGTCCGTCCCGCGCGTGCTCTCCGACATCGCGCAGAAGCTCCTCGCGAAGGCGCCCGTGGATCGTTATCAAACGGGCCGCGCGCTCGCGCTCGACCTCGAACGATTCCTGCGTGAAGGCCCCGAGGTCGCGCCCTTTCCGCTCGGCACCGGCGACGGCCCCGATGATCGTCGTATCTGGGACAAAACCTTCGGCCGCGAGGCCGAGGCGCGCGCGATTGCCGAATCCGCGCGGCGAGCCATGTCCGGCGCGCCCGAGCTCGTGCTCATCGTAGGCCCGGCCGGCTCTGGCAAATCCACGCTCGTCGCCGAGGCGCGCGAGCGAATCATCCACCAGGGCGGCCTGTTCGTCGCGACAAAACCGGGCGAAGGCGCGGCGCCCCGCGCGCCCCTCGCCGAGGTCATGACGGCCCTCGCACGCCGCGCCCTCACCGAGCCGGAAGAGCGCCTCGATGCGATTCGCGCCCGCCTCCTCGAGGCCCTCGACAGCCAGGGCGCCGTGCTCGAAGACCTCGCGCCGGACGTCGCCCTCGTCCTCGGAAAATCGCCGCCGCTCCCGGAGCTCGGCGCCGCAGAATCACGAAGGCGCGTGGGGCGCGCCGTGTCCGCCTTCCTCCGCGTCTTCTGCGAGCATTGGCCGCTCGTCGCCGTCTTTTTCGACGACCTCGATCGCGCCGATTCCGACACGCTTTCCATTCTCGGCGACGCCCTCGCCGAGGAGGGCCTCTCGCATCTGCTCGTCCTCGGCGCGGCACACGAGGAAGACACCGCGCCCACGCGGCCGCTCGGCGCGTTCCTCGAATCCATTGTCCCGCGCGGGGTCGCCCTTCAAAAGGTCCTCCTCGGTCCGCTCGAGCCCGAGGACGTGGGGCGCATCGTCGCCGACGTCCTCTCCGTGCCGGAGCACGAGGTCGCGGCGCTCGCGCGGCTCTTGCACCGCAAATCGCGCGGCAATCCATTTCTCGTCCTGCACGTGCTCGACGCCCTCTTCTCCGAGGGCCTCGTCGATCGGGACCCAGCGACAAACGCTGTTCGCTGGGACGAACGGCGCATCCTCGACGTGCCCATTCCGGACGACGCCGCCCGCTTCGTGGCCGAGCGTCTGAGCAAGCTCTCCCCCGAGGCGCGCCGTGTCCTCGGCGCCGCGGCCGTGCTGGGCCATGGATTCGAGGAGGACAAACTCGACGTCGTGCTCGGCGCGCCCGAGGCCGGCTTCTCCGCGGCGCTCGCCGAGGCGATCGATCTCGGGATGATCGTCCCGGGGACCGGCACCTACCATTTCGTTCACGAAAAAGTGCGCGAGGCGGCCCGGTCGTTCCTCGAAGGAGACGAGCGGGCGCGCGTGCACCTCGCCATCGGCCGCGCCATGCGCGCCGAACCCGGCGCCGAAGGCGATCGGCTCTTCGAGGTCGCCCACCATTTCCGCGAGGGCGCCTCGCTGCTCGACGACGAAAACGAACGCCGCTCCGTCGTCCGCCTGCTCTTCGAGGCTGGCCGCAAGGCGCAATCGCAGGCCGCATTTCGCGTCGCCGTCGATTTCTACGACGTCTCGGCCGCCCTCCTCTCGGCGCCCGCACTCGCGGTAGACCCCGCATTCGCCGTCGGGCTCTTCTCCTCGCGGGCCGAATGCGCATACATCGAAGGCCACGCCGAGCGCGCCGAGGCGCTCTTCTCCGAGGCGCTCTCGCACGCGCAGACGCCCCTCGAACGAGCGCGCGTGCACGGGCAACGCCTCTCCCTCCGGGTCTCGCGCGGCCGATACATGGACGCGATCGCCGCCGGGCGCGAGGGTTTGTCCGAGCTCTCCGCCGTTTTGCCCGAGCGAGGGGCCGAGGCCGCGTCCCTCCCGGCGGCGCTCGCCGAAATCGCGCGCCTCGTCGGCGGGCGTTCGCCGGAGGACCTCGCCCGCGCTCCGCGCATCGAAGATCGGCGCGTCGTCGCGCAGCTCGACCTGCTCACGGCGCTCGTCCCGCCCACGTACATCGCCGATCAAGCCCTTTATCTCGTGGTCGTCGTGCGCCTCGTCGCCGCCTGCGTCGAGCACGGCCACGCCGACGTCGCGGCGTATGCGTATGCGAGTTACGCCCTCATGCTGGCGATGATCCTCGGCGACGCGAAGGCCTCGCGGGCGTTCTTCGACCTCGCGGTGCTGCTCGAAGATCGCATCGAGAACCCGGCGCTCCGCGGCAGGACGTCCTGGACCATCGGCGCGTGTGCCACGCCGTTCTTGCCCGTCCGGCGCGTGCTCCCGTTCGTCGAGCGCGGGCTCGTCCATAGCCTTCAAATGGGCGACATCCCGTACGTCTCGTATTCGCTCCACCTCGGCGTCGCCTTGCGATACTGGTCGGCCGATCCGCTCGCCTCCGTGCGGGAGGCGTGGAGCAAAGCGACGGGGATCTTGCCGGACGTGCGGGACCCGATCGCCACGCACACGCTCACCGCACTCGGTCGGATGCTCCACGCCCTCGAAGGGCGCACGCAGACGGAAACTTCGTTCGACGGCGACGATTTCGACGACACGGCGTTCGTCCGGACGATCGAGCCGAATTTCGGATATGCGGCGTGCATGCACCACGCCCTCCGGACGCAGCTCTGCTTGCTCCACGGCGATCTCGATGGCGCGCTCGTATGGGCCGAGCGCACCGAGGGACAGATGGCCGCGGGCATGTGGCTCTACCTCGAGACCTTTTCCACCTTCACCATCGCCCTCACATTCGCGGCGCGCCTCTCCGGCGCGGACGAGGTCGAGCGCGCGCGCCTCCGGGAGCGCCTCGCGCCCCACCACACGAAGCTCGGCGCCTGGGTCACGCTTTATCCGGACCACTGGCTCCCGCTGCATCGCCTCGTTTCTGCGGAAATTCAGGTCGCGGACGGGCATCACGGCGAGGCCCGCGAGCTTTACGACGAAGCGATCGAGGCGGCCCGGAAAAACGGGTTTTCCCATCACGAGGCGCTCGCATGCGAGCGCGCGGCCCAGTATTACGCCGGTCGCGGAAGGCCCGAGCTTGCGCGGCCGTACCTTGAAGCCGCCATGCGCGCGTATACACGCTGGGGCGCGACGGCCAAGGTGCGCGACCTCGAAGCGCGGCACCCCGACGTCTTCGGCGGAAAATCGTCCGAAGATGGGGGGAGCGGCCCCGCGGACAAACCGACGCGCCTCACCGATCGTCCCTTGCGCGGCGGCCGGTCGCTCGATGTCATGGCCATCGTGCGCGCGGCGCAGGCCATTGCCGGCGAAATCGACCTCGATCGCCTGCTCGAACGCCTTCTCCGCACGGTCCTCGAAGTCGCGGGCGCCGATCGCGCCGCGCTCGTCCTCGTGCGCCGCGGCGAGCTTTTCGTCGGCGCCACGTTGACCGTCGACGGCGCGGACGTCGGCGCCATGCGCCCGCTTGCCGAGGCGACGGGCGTCGCGCCGAGCGTCGTGCAATACGTCGCCCGCACGCGCGCGCCTATCGTCATCGGTCGCGGCGCGGCCGGAACGCCGTTCGAGGCCGATCCGCACCTCGGGAGCGCCGCGCCCCGCTCCTTCCTCGGATTGCCGCTCGTTCACCGCGACGCGCTCTCGGGCGTCCTTTATCTCGAAAATCGCCTCGTCGAGGACGCATTCTCGGAAGACCGCGTCGAGCTCCTCTCGCTCCTCTCGTCGCAGGCGGCGATCGCGCTCGAGAATGCAATTCTCCTCGCTGACGTCCGGCGCCGGACGGACGACCTTGCGCGGGCGAACGACGGACTCCAGGCGGAGCTTTTGCGCCGGGCCAAGGCCGAGGCGGAGCGCGCCTCGTTCGAGCAGGCGATGATCGAAATGCAGCGCGCGCGCCTCGCCGAGCTCTCTGCGCCGCTCGTGCCGATCACCGACAACGTCATGGTGATCCCGCTCGTCGGCACGGTGGACGCTGCGCGCGCCGAGGATCTCCTGCGCGTCGCGCTCGAAGGCGCGAGCAAGCGTGCTTTGCGCGCTCTCATCATCGACATCACGGGCGTGCGCGTGGTCGACAGCCACGTCGCGAGCCGCCTGCTCGACACGGTGCGAGCCGTCGAATTGCTCGGCGCCGAGGTCGTGATCACTGGTATCCGCGGTGACGTCGCGCAGGCGCTTGTGAAGCTCGACATCGACTTCGGCGCGAAGGTCCCCACGCGGAGCACGCTCCAGGCGGGGATCGCGTATGCCCTCTCCCGCTGCCGACGCTAAAATCGATTCGAACCAGGACCCCTTACCAACCTTAGCCGATCCGTCCCTTGCGCTCGTGCGTCTCCGCGTGCTCCACGCATGACGAACGTCCGCTCGGTGTGGTAATGCATAACGAGGAGCCATGCGAACGACGTACTTCCTTCACGCATGGGTTTTGGCGCTCGGGCTCGCCTCCGTGGGTTGCGGCGGGCCCGAGGTTCCGCGGCGCGATTGCACGACCGTGATCTGGGCCGAACCCGGTTCGGGAGGCGACATACGTGTCGAGGGGAGCTGGGACGACTGGGCCGAGGCGAAGCCTCTGGAGCAGCGCGACGATGGATGGTTTCTGCTCCCATTGAATCTTTCTCCCGGTGAGTACGGATACCGCATCGTTCGCGGCGGCGAGAGCTCGCTCGATCGGCTCAATCCGTTGACCACGTGGAAGGGCGAGGAGGAGGTTTCGCTCGTGATCGCCGAGAGCTGCGGCGCGCCCGAAATTCGTGTCGACGCGGTCGAGGTCTCCGGCGACGAGGTCACGGTGAGCGGGGTTTTTCTGGCCGCGCCCGAGGGATCCGCGCTCGACCCCGCGTCGCTGCGGGCCGAGCACCGCGCCGGCGGCGAGATTTTGCCCTCGAATGCGCAGGCGTCCGACGGTCGATTCACGTTTGTCGCGCGGGGACTCGGCCGCGGCAAACATACCTTCACGCTTCGCGGCGCCGACGAATCCGGCAAAGAGGCGAATCCCGAGATTGCCGTCGCATGGGTCGATCCGGCCCAGGCCTCGTGGCACGAGGGGCTTTTGTATCATCTCATGATCGACCGATTCCGGGGCGACGGCGGCGCGCCGCTCGCGCCGCTATCTCCGGACAAATCCGGCTCGCGCGCGGGCGGCACGCTCGACGGTGTGCGCGCGGAAATCGAGCGCGGCACGTTCGACGAGCTCGGCGTCACGGCAATCTGGATTTCGCCCGTCTACACGAATCCGATCGAGGTCCGCGAGGGCCGCGGCGATGGCCGGCCTTATGAAGGATATCACGGCTACTGGCCGCTCGAATCACGCGGGGTCGAGCCGCGGATCGGCGGCGAGGACGCCCTCCACGCCATGGTCGACGAGGCGCATCGGCACGGGATCCGCGTGATCTTCGACCTCGTGCCGAACCACGTCTACGAGCACAACGAGCGATACATCCAGAACCGGAACAAGGGCTGGTTCAACGACGGCGTCGACAAATGCGTGTGTGGCTCGCCCGGCTGCGGCTGGAGCGAGAAGCTCCCCACGTGCTGGTTCACCTCGTACATGCCCGACGTGCGATTCGAGCACCCCGATTCGATGCGCGCCGAGGTCGACGATGCCGTCTTCTGGATGAAGGAGTTCGACGCGGACGGCGTGCGTATCGACGCCGTCCCCATGATGCCGCGGGCGGCCACGCGCCGGATCACGCACGCATTCAATCGCCTCGAGACGGGCAAGGACGCGCTTTTTTCGATCGGCGAGGTCTTCACTGGCCCCGGCGCGATTGGCATCGAGAGCATCCGCTATTTCCTCGGCCCGCATACCCTCTCCGGCGCATTCGATTTTCCGCTCATGTGGAAGCTTCGCGAGGCCTTTGGCCTCGACCGCGGCAGCCTCTCCGAGCTCGAAGAAATCCTCGTCTCGACCGACGCGGCAATCGAAGGCTCGGGCGCGGCGCTCGGCCGCATGATCGACAACCACGACACCTCGCGGTTCGTCTCGGAGGTCACGGGTGACGGCGCAAACGACCCCTGGTACGACAAACCCACGCAGTCCACGGATCCGGTCGTGTATGCGCGGGCGAAAATGGCGCTCGCGTTCATCTTGACGCTTCATGGTCTGCCGGTGCTTTATTACGGCGACGAGATCGCGCTTGCCGGCGCGGGGGATCCGGACTCGCGGCGGGTGATGCCGGATCCCGCGAGCGTCGGGCCGCTGCAATCCGAGGTGCGGGACCTCGTCCGCCGGCTCGGCCAATTGCGCCGCTGTTCGCCTGCGCTCCGCACGGGCACGCGCAGGCCCATCGTGGCGACGAAGGACGAATATGCTTATCTGCGCGACGCGGGGGATGGGGATCCAGTGCTCGTGTTTTTCGCGCGCAAGACGGCGCTCGTCTCCGTGCCGACCGGCGCCGTGCCGCTCGGCAGCTACGTCGACGTCATGACCGGCGAGACGATCGAAATCACCGCCGGCGGCGCCGTCCCGCTCGAAGCCCTCTCCTTCCGCGTGCTCGTGCGCGCGGGGAGCCCTTGCCGTAACCCCTCACCCTGACGGGCCTCCGAATGAAAACTTCGATGAACACGTTCACAGCGCTCGCCCTCTCGGGCCTCCTCGTCGCGCCCTTGCTCGGCGCGGCGTCGTGCTCGAGCGACGACCTCAATGGCTACCAGCCGCCCGATGGATTCGGCGGCTACGATCCGGGGGAAAAACCCCCGGTGCTCAGCGGCTCCGGCTCCGGCGTCGGCGCGGGCGGCCCCGGCCAGGGCGGCGCGGGCGGCGGCGAGCCTCCGGGCCCGCCCATGTGTGACGATAGCTTGAAGCGCTGCGATTACCTCTTCACGCTCGCCGACATGGGCCAGAGCAGCGTCGTCGTGCGCGGAAACTTCGCGGCGGACGGCTGGGACGTCGGCGTACCCCTGGAGAAGGCGAACGGGCAATGGGAGGCCACCGTCCCGATCCCGTACAACCAGCCCGTCCAGTACAAGTTCGTCATCGACGGCAGCAACTGGATCACCGATCCGGGCAATCCGAACACGATCGACGATGGGTTCGGCGGGAAAAACAGCCTCGTCTCGCTCACGACCTGTGACCCCTGGACGTGCGACGATCCGCCGGAGAACAGCCCCGTCGAGGCCTGGCGCGATGCAGTGCTTTATTTCGTCTTCGTGGACCGCTTCCTTGACGGCGACGCCTCGAACAACGGCGCGCCCGTGGCGAACGTCCCGCAGGCGTCCAACTACCAGGGTGGCGACTGGCAGGGCGTGATCAACAAGATCAAGGAGGGGTATTTCACGAAGCTCGGCGTGAACTCGCTCTGGCTCACGGTCCCGATCGACAACACCGAGCTCGCCGGCTTCGGCAACGACGGCAAGAACTACAGCGCTTACCACGGCTACTGGCCGAAGGATTTCTACAAGGCCGAGGAGCGTTTTGGCACGATGGCGAAGCTCAAGGAGCTCGTCGACGAGGCGCACAACGTGAACATCACCGTCCTCATCGATTACGCGGCGAACCACGCGCACGACTCGGCCCAGGTCTACAAGGACAACGCGAGCTGGTTCTGGCCGAACACGAACGGCAGCGGCGGCAACTGCGTCTGCGGCGAGGGCTGCTCCTGGGACGGCGCGACCACCGAGAAATGCTGGTTCACGCCGTATCTGCCCGATTTCAATTACGAGAACGCGGCGGCGCGCAAGTACAGCATCGACAACATGGTCTGGTGGTGGCAGCAGACCGGCATCGACGGCTTCCGCCTCGACGCGCTGAAGCACATGCACATGTCGTGGCTCACCGATCTCCGCTCGCGTGTGACGGCCGAGATCGACGCGGTCACGGGCAAGCATTTCTACATGGTCGGCGAGACGTACACCGGCGATAAATCGCTCATCAAGAAATACGTCAATCCGTCCACCATGCTCGACGGCCAGTTCGACTTCCCGCTCCGCGCCGAGATCTGCTCGAAGGTCCTCATGCGCCAGGGCACGATGCAAGATCTCGAAGGCTTCCTGAACGGCAACGACGACGCCTACGGCAATGGCGTCATGAGCACGTTCATCGGCAATCACGACCTGCCGCGCGTCATTCACCTGGCCCAGCAAACGCCGCTCTGGAGCGACGCCTGGGACGGCGGCAAGAACATGAACTGGCAAAACCAGCCGGGCTTGCCCTCCGGGACGGACGCATTCGAGCGCATGGCGAACGGGTTCACGCTCATCATGACCACGCGCGGCGTGCCGCTCATCTATTACGGCGACGAGATCGGCCTGCCCGGCGCGGGTGACCCGGACAACCGGCGTTTCATGCAATGGAACGGTTACTCCACCGGCCAGACCTGGCTACGCACGCACCTCGAAAAGCTCGGGCAAATCCGCAAGGATCACATCGCGCTTCGTCGTGGCAAGCGCTCGTCGCTCTGGGCCTCGGCCGATACGATGGCCTACAAGATGGTGCACGCGACCGAGACCGTCTACGTCGCCATCAACCGCGGCGACATGGAGGGCTCCGTCGGGAACCTGCCGAGCGGCAACCTCACGAACTTGCTCACGGGTCAGACCGTGAGTGGTCCCACTGTAAACCTCCCTCCACGCAGCTCGATGATTCTCGTGCAGTAATTTTCCACGTCAGTCATGCGCATCATGGCGTGCTATGAATACGCCCATGATGACGACGACGATCCCTCCTCTGCGTTACGATCCGATGGATCCTTCCTACGCGAAGGATCCGTACCCCTTGCTCGCCCGCTTTCGTGAAGAGGCTCCCGTATACTACTGGGAGCAGGGAGGCGGGCCGGTCTTCTTCCGTTACAAGGATTGCATTGCCCTGATGAGGGACGCCCGGCTGGGACACGATCCCACCCTCGGGGCCGGCTTCCCGCAAGAATTGAAGGCCGCCTATCCCGACTTCGCGACGCTGCGCGAAAATGACCTCTTCATGGTCCCCTCGGAGGCGCACGCGCGGCTGCGCAGGCTCCTGAACCCAGCGTTCGGCCCGCGCGCGGTCGAGGTGCACCGCCCGAAGGTGAAGGCCATCATCGAGGGGCTGCTCGAGAAGTTTCCTCTCGAGGGGGTGATCGACGTCTCCTCGGATTACACGCGGCAATACCCCGTTCGCGTGATCGCCAGCGTCCTCAACATCCCCCCGAACCACGAGCCGGAGTTCATCGCCTTCGCGGAGAGCCTCATCTCCACGATCATCCCGGGGCTCCCCCCCGAGCGATTCGCGGCTTGCATGCCGCCGGTCTCGCGCGGCATGGCGCTCGTGCGCGAGATCATCGCCGACCGTCGGGCGCATCCAATGGAAGACGACCTCATGACCCAGCTCATCAACGCGTGTGACGAGCAGGATCGGCTGAGCGATCCCGAGCTCGTCTCGCTCGTCGCGGGGCTTCTGGTCGGCGGCACCGACACCACGTACCACGGGACGAACCAGACCCTTCTCTCGCTGCTCCAGAACCCGGAGCAGCTCGCGATCTTGCGCGCGGAGCCGAGCCTCGCGCGCAACGCATTCGACGAGACCCTCCGGTACAACATGTTCGGCCGCGTGCCGTTCCCCCGGTACGCGACCGAGTCGTTCGAATTCGCGAACGTCTCCATCAAGCGCGGCCAGCCCGTATTCATGTTCCTGATGTCTGCATTCCGGGATCCGGAGTATCTCCCCGACGCGAACGTGTACGACATTCGTCGCCAGCACACGGGGACCCACTGGTTCGGCCTCGGCCCCCATTTCTGCCTCGGCGCCTCGCTCGCCCGCATGGAGGCCGAGATCGCGCTCCAGAGCCTCCTCGCGCGGTACCCCAAGATCGAGCTCGCCGGCGAGCCGGTCTGGGGGAAACACCCGATCATGCGCACGATGGATAAATTCCCCCTCCGCGTCAGCGCTTCGGCCTGATCGTCATTCCGGACAAACCGTCCGCTCCGCGATCGTCTGCCCGTCGATCCCGAAGACCGCGATGTCCTTGCCGGTCACGACAGCGCCGATCGCCCCATACCCATAACTCGACAGGAGCTTCCGTTCGGGCCGACGCACCTCGCCGTTCGGGCCGAGCTCGATCGTGATCACCTCGCGGGCGAAAGGCCCGGTCGATGCAATCAAGAAGCCCTCGGCCGTGCCGATCACGAATGGATTCCGGAGGAGCGCATTGGGCTCCGACGCGAGCGAGGGCGCGCCGATCGCCTTTCCTGTCTCATCGAGGCGCAGCACGCGGATCACGCTGGTCTCGGTCCGCTCGGTGCCGGTCACGCACGCGAGGAGCAGCCCCTTCGGGCCCTGGCCGAGCGCGCAATCGCCGGGCTGGAAGGGCATTCGCGCCGCTGGCGCGGGCTGGGAGACGATACGCGCGGCGCCGTCGAGCAGCGCCGTCACGACCGCGCCCCCGCGCGCGTAGGCGACCACGAGGCCCTTGCTCGTCCAGGCGAGCCCGGGCTTGCTCGTCTTTGGATCCCCGGGCAGGCGCGTCGTTTTTCGCATCGCGCCGGCCTCGTCGAGCCGCCCGACTTCGATTGCGCCATTCTCGTCGATCCACGCCGCCGCGAATCCCCCGGGGACACGCGCGAGCGTGGGTTCGCGTCGCCCGGTCGCCGCGGGAAGGACAGCGCGCGTGATGGTTTTTCCGTCACGATCGACGCGCACGAAAACCGCCTCGTCCTTCTCGAAGAGGAGCGCGGCCCATGCGCCGTCGTCGAGTTGCAGGACGGAGGCCTCGACTGCGCGCGGAGGCAGGCGTAAGGCCTCGGGCGCGGGGCGTGTGCGCGCGTCGCACGGGCCGTTCGAGGTCACCTCGCTCGGCGCCGGCGCCTCGCGGCACGCGAGGCGGGCCGCCACGATCTCCGGGGTTTTCCCTTTCTGCAATCGATCCCGATTGTACACGACGAGCCATTCCTTCCCGGTCCGCAGGACGGCCGGCATTTCCCCGGAGGAATCCTCGTCGTGCAACGTCAGCGGCGGGGCGGCGGCGCCGCTCGGATCCACGACCGTGATCAGGGCCTCCGGACCCCGCGCGACGAGGACCGACGCGTGGAAATGCGCCTCGTAGGCCACCGCGAACCGCGCGCCGTCCCAGCCGAGGATGGGCTTGCGCGGCGTCGCAATGGGATCGGGGTGCGTCGCGACGATCCGCGGCGAAAGCTTGGGGTTCCCCGCGGCGTCGAGGACTGCGAGCCATATCTTGCGATCCTGATCCCAGGCGACGGCGAGGCCCGCCGGCGTGGGCAAAAGGACGGGATTGAGCCCGCTCTGGAGCGTCGCGCCCACGCCCGTGAGCCCTTCCCCCGTGAGCCGCCGGATCTCGACATTGCCGCGCGTCTCGCGCGAATGCCAGCCGACCCAGTACGCCTCGCCGTCCCACACGATCGAGGGAACGCCGGGATTTTCGCCCGCGGAGAGCTCGAACGTGCGCTTGACCTTGCCCGTCTTCGTGTCGACGAGCGCGACGCGCACCGATTCGTGCATCGGGTAAGGGCCACGCGTCCAGGCGACGGCGATGTCGTCTCGGCCCCACGCGAGCGCGGGCGTGCCGTCGAGCAGCGGCGAGGGATCGATCCGGGCCGACCAAAGCGGTCGATCCTGCGCGTCGAGCCGCACGAGCTCGATATCGGCCTCCTGCTGGGCGTGATACACGACGGACGCGACCACGACGTCACTCCCCCGGAACGCCCCCACGACGTGCGAACGCTCGTGTTTGTCGGGGAACACGATCTCGTGGACACTCTTCGCTGCGCCCGACGATTCGATCCGCGCCACGAAGGCTTTTTGCGTGTCGTGATCGAGGTACACGTACCCCGCGCCGGAATCGAGCCGGCCGAGCGAGGGCCGGTCCTCGTAGAAATAGGCCGCGGCGCCGCCCGCGATATCGACGGAGGCGCGCTCCTCGAGCCCGTGCGCGCACGAGGCCGGCGGCGGTGCCTCGGCGCCCGAGGCCGACTGCGCGGGGCTCTGGCCCTCCTCGGGCGTCGTCGGCGCCGGGGCCGGGCCGCTCTTCATGGGCACGACGCTGGGGGTGCCACATCCGAGCCAGAGACCCAGGAGCGCGGCCGGGAGGCCGATGGAAAGGCGCTTGCCTCTAGAAATCGTCAACATCGTGTCCTCCGGATCTTGCGACGGGCAGGCTGAGCCTAACGCGCGGCGCGCGACCCGTCCACGGTCCCTGCGCCGCGCCCGCGGCCCCGAACCTGGGGTTTCTTCGAATTCGGAAGGCGGGATGATTCCACATTCCGGGTCCGCGACGCTGGAAAAGCGGAATGCGTGGCTCCGCCTGGTCGGCCCGGGTCTTGCCGGGCACCTCGCCCCGGGGGAATCATGAAGACGTTTTCCCGGAAGAACGTGCTCGGCTGGGCTCTCGTGGCGATCGTTTCGTGCACGGCCCTCGGTGATGCCTTGGCCAGGGAGGGGGCGGGACGTCCGCCGCGGGCTCCGAACCCGGGCGAGATCGCCCTGCCTTTCCGAAAGCTCGAAGTCAGCGCCTTCGGCCGGCGGCGCGGCGAGCACCGGACCCTCTTGACGTCGCCGCGGATGTATCAGACTTTCGTCGGCAGCCCGCCGCCGGAAGGCCTCGATTTCCAGCGAGAATGGGTGTTTCTGTACGCGCCCGGCACGATGCCGACCGGCGGCTACGAGGCGGATATCTCGTACATCGGGCGATCGACGGACGGGCGCACGCTCACGATCGAGACCCGGCTCTTCGAGCCGGGCCACCATTGCTTCGTGACGCAGGCGCTCACGAATCCGTACGTGCTCGTGAGCTTCCCACGTCCCGAGGCCGTGCAGCGCGTGGTGTTCACCCACGTCACGGAGGTGCGGGACTGCCCGTCGGAGCCGACGCTCTCGAGCCCGGACGTCGAGGCCGAGCCCGAGTGAACGCGTGACGAGGTGATCGAAGCGCGCACGCCCGCGGCCCTGTGCGAGCCGCGGGCGTGCGAAGAATGGTGTGTCCGGACGTTACGCTTCGATCACTGCGCCATCTTGATGAGAACCACGTCCTCCTGGCCGTTGTTCACCGTGAAGTTCCCGTCGCCGAAGAGCACGTTGGTGCTCCGGTAGCTGCCGCCGAGCCATACGGCGGCGTTGCCGTCCGCGGCGACGGTCTCGCCCGATTCGCTCAGACCGCCGCCGAACTTCTTGGTCCAGGCCGCCGTCCCGGCGGGGTTGTACTTCGCGACGAAGATGTCGTGCTCGCCGTTCGACGAGACATTGCCCTTGCCGAAATCGGTGCTGGCCCAGAATTGACCCGTGACGATCACGTTGTTGAATGGGTCGACCGCGATGTCCTTGCCGCGCTGTGTGCTCACGCCGCCCATGGCCTTGCTCCACATGTGGAAGCCCGAGGGGCTGTACTTCGCGATGAACACGTCCTCCGAGCCGCCGCTCGTGACAGTTCCGTTGCCGAGGTCCATCGAGCCGTTGTACTCGCCGGTCACGAGCACGTTGCCCGCGCTGTCGAGCGCCACGGCGTTCGCGCGCTGGAGCTCGCCGTCGCCCGCGCCGAGCACGAAGATGGGGTTGCCCATCGTGTCGAGCTTCGCGACGAAGATGTCATAACCGCCGGCGCTCGTGAGCGTCTTGCCGCCGCCGAAATCGATGCTGGTCTGGAACGCGCCGGCGAGCGCGATATCGCCCGCGGGCGAGACCGCGAGGTCGTAGGCGTATTGCGTCCCGGGGCCGGTGATCGCCTTCGCCCAGAGCGGCGTGCCACTCTTGTTCAGCTTCGCGACGAACACCTCGAGGCCGCCCCCCGCGATCGGCGAGATGACGTTCGCGCCGATGGTGAGGTTGCTCGAGAACGTGCCGGAGACGTAGACGTTGTCCGCCGCGTCCACCGCGACGCTCGCTTCCTCCTGCGTGTACGCGTTCGCGATCGCCTGGCTCCAGACGTGATCGCCCGTGGCGGCGGCGAGCTTCGCCACGAAGATGTCGCGCGAACCATTGTTGCTCGTGAGCGCCGTTCCGCCGAAATTGATGGTGCCGAGGAACTCGCCCGCGATGAGCACGTCGCCCGCGCTGTCGATGGCGACGCTGGTGACGTCCTGCCCGGCCGCATCGCCGTACTTCTTCGCCCACACGACGGTGCCCGTCGAATTGTACTTGATGACGAAGAGGTTGTCGTTGCCCGTGGCGGTCAGCGTGCCGATCGGCGCGGGGAGGGTGATCGCCCCCGAGAACCTGCCGACGAAGACGCCATTGCCCTGCGCGTCGGTCGCCACGGCCAGACCGATCTGGTTCTGGTTGTTGCCGAAGGTACGCACCCAGGTCGTGTCGCCGGTGCACGCGGGCGCCTGGCCATTGCAATCGTCGTCGCCCGTGGTCGCGCAGTTCTCCGGCGTCGGAAGGACCTCGCCCGTGCACGGACCGTATCCGGAGCCGTCCGGCGCGCACGTCTCGACGCCCGACTTGCAGAGGCCGACGCCCGACGTGCCCATCGGGCCCGTGTAGCAGGCCTTCGTCGAGTTCGGCGCGCACGCGCAGCTCGCACCGTCGTCCACGAAGCTGTCGCAATCGTCGTCCGCTGCATTGCAGGCCTCGGCCTGCGGCAAGACCTGCCCCGCGCACGCGCCGTACGAGAGGCCGTCGGGCGCGCACGTCGCGGTGCCTTCCTTGCAAATGCCCACGTTCTTCGTACCCGCGGGACCCGTGTAGCAGGGCATCGTGTTGCCCGGCGTGCACAAGCAGCCCGCGCCGTCGCCGACCACGCCATTGCAGTCCTCGTCGGTCAGGCCGCACGTCTGGACCCCGGGGACGACCTCGCCCACGCACGGGCCATACGAGAGGCCGTCGGGGCTGCACGTCTGGACGCCGGCCTTGCAGGCGCCGACGCCCATCGTGCCATCGGGGCCCGTGTAACAGGCCTGCGTGCTGCCCGGCGTGCAGCAGCCCTCGTCCGTCTGGCCGTCGCAGTTGTTGTCGATGTTATCGCCGCAGACCTCGTCCACGGGCTCACACACGATTCCGCCGACGCCGCCGGTCCCGCCCATGCCGCCGCCCACGCCACCCATGCCGCCAGTGCCGCCTTCGCCGCCCACGCCGCCGGTGCCGCCGCCGCCCTGTCCACCGGCACCGCTCGACGAGCTGCTCGACCCCGTGCTCGTGGTGCCCGGGGCCGGGTCGTCGCTGCAGCCCGCGAGGCCCGCGCCGACGATCAGCGCGAGGGACGAAAATGTGAACGAAGCAAGGTGACGCCGATGCAACATGGAACGAACCTCCGGAATGGAAGTGGCTGCAAGCCAAATGCAGCGCATCATCCACGAAATAGGGCCTCCCGCACAATAGGCCAGGCAAGAAATGCGCGCCCGCGCGGAGGGTTGGGGTGTGGCCTGTGTTACTGTCCCGTCTTCGGGAAGATCAGCACGAACGAGCCCTTTGCGGGCCGAAAGACCGTGGTCTTCGTGGGATGCGCGTCTCGCTTGAAATGCGGCATCCAGGGCAGCGCCTTCCACGCGTCGTTGTCTTGAATGAACTCGGGCACCACGAGATCGAGCTCGACGTACCGGTCTGCCGTGGCGGCCGCGAGATCCGGCCCGAACGTCCACTTCTCGCGTCCGGGGCGCGCGGTGAGGTCGTTGTGAATGGCGCCGCCGTACGTGAGGACCATCTTCCCCGCGCCGGCGTTCGCGTTGCGCGAGGCGAGGGACTTGGCCTTTTCATCCATGAGCCGCGCGATCATCTCCAGCATCACGAGGACCGAATCCGGCCCCGCCTTCACGATCGCGTCGTAATCGGCGCAGCTCGCGCGCAGGATATGGGGCTTCACGCCGAGCGCGTACGCCGCGTCGCCGAGCGTGACGAACTCGTTCTGGTTCGTCTTGGCTTGGCTCTGCGTGACGGGCTTCTGCTGCTCGGCGACTTGCGCCTCTTTTTCCTTCCCGCATTTCCCCTCGGACACCCAGATCTCGAGCACGATGTCGCTCGCTTTGCCCGCGACCATGGGCAAAAACGTCTCGGTGAAGCGCTTCGTGGCCGTGGGGATGCCCTCCTTGCCCTTCTGCGCGTGCGACTCGCCGATGCCGAGGATGAGCGGGTTTTCCGCGAGGATCGCGGCAAACGCGTCCTTGGGCGTGTCGTAGAGCATGCAGCCCATCTCGCCACAAGGCTCGGGCGGGGCCGCGGAGACGGGGGCCGCGGCGCTCGCGGAAGGCGCGGGGGCGGGCGCGGCGCTCGGGGGCGGCGCGGCGGAGGCCGTCGCGGGCGGCGGAGGCGAAGCGCTGTCGGGCGTGCGGCACGCGGCGACGGTGGCGAGGCAAAGGAGCGGAAGGAGGCGAGCGCTCAGCATGGCGTGGAGGAGTGACGCGAGGACACGGAAGTTCCTCGGCCCTGTCAAGCGCCTCGGCGGTTCAGCGGTGCCCGTCGATTCGTTCGAGCTGCATCTGGTACGATTTCGAGAGCTTCGACTCGTCGACGCGCGGCCGGAGCGCCTTCAGCGCCGAGCGCGTCGCCACGTCCACGTCGGCGCCGAGCCGCGCCGCTTCGAGGTGGAGCTCGAGGGCGCGTTTGTAGCCCGCCTGCGCCTTCCACACCTCGCCGCGCAGATCATCGAGCTCGGCCCGGTGCTGGGTGAGCATTGCGCAGGCCGAGACCTTCTCGCGGCTGCCGAGCATCATCGCCGCGCTCGAAGCGTCGTGCCGCGTCAGCGTTTCCCACATGGGGCCGAACAGATGGAGCGAGGTCGTTTGGACGAGCTCCACCGCCTCGTCGAGCCGTCCCGCGCGCTTCAAGCCGACGACGCGGCCGAAGACGTCGGCGAGCTGTTGGACCATGCGGACCTTGAGGTCCTTGTGCGTGCTCGACATGCGCTTCCCCGCATCCCCTGGCGGAATGTGCACGTTACCAAACGAAGGCCCGGGGGTCGACATTCCGGCGACGGTTGACGGCGCGGCGCCCGTGCATGGTAGCTTCGCCGCGCAGAGAGGAGCGTATGGCCACACATCTCCGCGAAGACATGGCGGCCCAGACCGCCGCTGATATCTGCGCCGCGATCACGAGCGCGCTCGACAGCGATCCGATCACGCGGCCGCTCGCGCCGTTATGGGATGCGCTGGCGCAGAAGGGGGACGGGCTCGCCGCGCAGCGCCGCGCGCGGGAGCGTACGCTCGGGCGGGCGAGGGCGCGGCTCTTCGTGGCCGACGCGCGCTGGGACGCGGAGACGGCGAGCTTCGGTCGATATGTCGTCAACGAGTCGGAAGGGCGGCGCGATCGGCCGCCCTACACGCGGTTCTTCGTGGGCGTGACCCCGTCGGACGCGCAGGCGTTCGGGATCGATCGGGAGGTGAAGCAGGGGCGCGCGTGGATCGAGGAGCTCGGGCGGGAGCCGGGGTCGGCGCTCGCGGAGAAGTGGACGCCTCGGCTGACGAGCGCGACGGACACGCTGGAGGCGAACAGCAAGGAGCGCGAGGCGGGGATGTCGGCGCTCGCGATGCAAGGGACGTCGGAGCTGCTCTACATCGGCGAGATCAACGTGGAGATCGACAAGCTGGAGGGCGCGCTGCTCCAGCTCTTTCCCGGGCAGCCGAAACGGGTCGCGTCGTTCCTCACGGCGACGAAGCCGCGCCGGAAGCGGAAGGACGACGACGGCGAGGACGAGGGGTCGGGGGGCGGCGAGGGCTGACGGACGGCGAGAGAGCGTCGCTCGAAGGAGGGAGCGAGCGACGTGCGTTACGCAAGAGGGGGGATCGACGCGGGGAGGAGGGATCTTGCGTGGCGCACGGGGGGTGCTGGGCGCGAGGAAGGCAGGGGCGTGCGTGACGCACGGAGGTCACTCGGGGCGCCGAGGGACCATCTTGCGTGGCGCGCGGGGGTGGATCCTTACGTCGATGCACCGTCGTGCGTGACGCACGAGGGGCAGGGGAGGCGGCGAGGGACGGCCGTGCGTGCGGCGGAGCCGAGGCATGGGCTCGGGGGGGTGTCAAGGTCACGAGGCGGGCGGGGGTTCGTCGAGATCCTGGTCGCGTTGGGCTTCGACCTCGGCGGCTTCGAGGTGGCGACCCTGGGCGCGGAGGGCGGCGGCGAGCTCGTTCCAGAGTTCCTTTCGGGCCTCCGGGTGCATCCCAAGGAGAAGACGTGTGTCGTGCACGAACGCGACGAGCGCATCGCGGGACACGAGACCGAGGAATCGTGCGTCGAGGTCCACCTCGACCGGGAGCGCGAGGAGCTTGCGGAGCAAGACCTCGGCGTCCGCTGCGCGTCCCGAGCGGTTGAGCGCGATGGCGACGAGAGGAATGCGATGGCCGCCTTCCCCCCGGATTGACCACGCATAAGGAGTTTCGCGTTTCAAGGAGGCATCTGCGACGGTGAGGGCCTCGCGAGGCTCACCGCGTTCCAGACGCAGTCGCATCCGGAATTTGTCGATGTCGAGCAGCAATCGCTCGTACGCCGATCCCCCTCGGCCGGCAATCTCTTTGGCGATGCCCTCCGCCATGGTATCGGCCTCGTCGAAGCTCCTTCGCGTGAACGCGCACCATGCGAGCGAGAAACGAAGCTTGGCGCGCTCTTGGTGATCCTTCGTCTTGTCCAGCGTCGCCTTCAGGATCGCCTCGGCGCGCTCCACGTCGCCCGTACGTCGGAGGAGACCCGCGATGCGCCGCAGATCTTTCGGTCGGGTGCGCGGCTCGTCCACGAGCATGAGCGCACGCTGGAGCTGCCAGACGTGGCTCGGGTCGACGCCGATCTCGAATCCGATCTCGGCCAGCAGCGAATAAAGCGTGAGCAGGTCCTCGGGCGGCATGTCGCCATCGAGCATCGGCTCTGCGTGGATGAGCGCCTGCACGCCCGCCCGACGTAGCGTCGCCGCGGCAGGATGACCTGCTTCCCAGTTCAAGTGCGAGAGCTCCGTCAGGGCGATTCCCTGCAAGAAATATCCGATTGCGCTTTCCTGTATCTCCAGCGCTCGGCTCGCCCACGTCTGCGCAGCGTCGAAGTCGCCATGGTCGTACGCGAGCCGCGAGAGCTCGATCCAGCGCTCCGGCGTACGCTCGCCCTGGCAGAGGAGGAATTCGATCCGGGGCGCGCGGTCGATGAGGAGAGGAAACCCGCCGTTCCCGTCCAAGATTTCAATACCCTCGACCTTCCGGGCGGGGCGGCGCGAGAGGCTCCACAGCCCGATGCGTTTGCCGAGGTGGCGCTGGACGTGTGGAGGGATGAAATAACCTTGAATGGGCGCCCGCGCGAGGCCGGCGCTCAGGATTCTCTCGCCGAGACCTGCAGCCGCATCCGTGGAGCGGAGCATCGCCGCGAGTAGCTCCTCCTCGGCATATCCCCTGGACAATAGGCCGATCAGGCATCCGATCACGCCCGTCTCCTGTCCGGAGACCGCAGCCAGCCTTCCTGGGTGTCTCGCGCCTGCGTTTGCAAGGTGCTTCGTCACCATGTCGAGGGGGCCCCAGACATGGTCCGAGATGTTCCAGAAGCGATCCTGGTAGTAATTGGGGACGAGCAGGATCGCCCGCGTCTTGCGCCGCGCCTCCGCGAGCGCCCACCGGAACCGCGCGGCATGCTCGTATCCCACGGCGTCGCACGCGACCCACGCCCGCCCCGCATTCTGGATCTCCGACACGACCTCGGCATAAGCCTTCATCGTATCGATCCACCGGATCGTCCGTCCCGGCAGAGCCTCCCGAAAGACTTGCTCGAACCGCTCGATGCGCTCTTGCGGGTCTTTCCGGTAAAGCTTGTCCGCGTGTGCAAACAAGATCCCCGGCGCCCGACACCGGAGTGCCTGCCGGATGCCAAAAACCGCATGCTCTGCGACGCCGGGCGGGCACTCGTGCCGCTGCGCGATCCAATCGTAAAAGTCGGGCGCCTCCCGAGCCAGCACCTCCGTGACCTCGCGCCGGCAGAAGAGGACGACCTTCAGCGATTTCCGCGCGAAGACCGGCCGGTTCATGTTGAGCCAAAACGCGTCCTCCGCCTCGGGGACGAGCACCACGGCCGAGCCGTCGGGGAGATCCATCAGCCCGCTTGGCTTCGCCAGCACTTCGAGATCGGGGTGATCGACGAGGAGCGCGCGCACGAGACCGCCGAGCCGCTCGGGCACCGCTTCGTCCACCAGGATGAGGACGCCTCGCGGGCTCAGCCGGAGCCCCAGACGGATCTCTTCGATCCAGTCGCTCACAATTTGATCATGTGGCGGAGGAGGAGCGGATGCGGGAAATACCACTCCGAGTCGTTCGGATACGGCAAGAGCGTGCCGTACGTGAGGAGCTCCTGCGCCAGGTTTCCTTCGGGCAGCCGATGGTCCGGGTCCTTTGCGATTTCCTCCAGCGTCCGAATGTGACCCTTGTTGAGCCCCGTCTCCCGCTGTCGCCGCGCCTCTTCGAGGACACGCTCCACGAGTTCGTCCGTTGCCTGTGCGAGGTCTTCACGATGGGCGAGCCCGGCGATACGAAAGACGAATTTCACGAACTCCCGCGCTCGACCGCCGGAATGGTAGGCGAGCTTGTCGATCTGCTGGGGCGTGAAGAGATCGGGTCCGCCTGGGAGATCGGCCACGCGTCGCGCGAAGAGCTCCCGGAAGAACGCCACGCCTGGTCCCAGCTCCCTCGGCTTGTCCTTGCGGAGGACCGGCTCATTGACGAGCGACGGGACGTCGTGAAACCCTCGGATCGCCGCCGTCGCCGGGTGGTGCCGGAGCGCGAACGGCCCGCAGATCACCATGGGGCAGGCGAGCTGCGAGATGAGCACCGAGTCCAGGAAGAGCGCCTTCGCGCGGTTGAAATCGCGGATCCGGTCGAGCCCGTCGATGATGAAGAGGACACGCGAGCCGCGCTGTTGTACCAGGCCAATCAGCGTGTTGACGCAATCGAGCAGGGCCTGGACGTCGGACTCCTGATCCGCGAGCGCTTTCTGCGTCCTGCCAAAAGGCGCCGTCCATTTCACGGCCTCGGCGCCGGCCTTGAGGAGCTGGAGCCCCGTGCCTACGGCCGCGGGCGCGCCGGTGGCGGTGGAAGATGCCAGCACGACCATTGATTTCGCGAGGGAGGCGATGTCGATCTGTGGCGGCGCATCCGCGTTCGTCCTTCCCGCGAGCGCCGCCCATCGTTTTTCCAGGTCCTTGCGGTGTTCCTCGGGGAGCACGTACGCGAGGCGCTCCTCGGCCGCGCGAAGAAGCGCGACGCCCATGAGGAAACACACCTCCCAGGGGCTCACGCGCTCGATCGCCTGCGCGTCGTGCACGACCTCGGAGCAATGGCGCTCGAGGTCGACGAAGACCACGAACTCTTTGCCGGCCCGCTCCTCCGCGATGCGCTGGAGCTCCGTGGTTTTGCCCGTCCCGATCGTGCCCGTCACGAGGAGCCGCGGGATGCCACGCGGAATGTCCAGCCACTCGCAGATCGTCCCCGCAGGGCTCCGGCTTCGCGGCGCGCGCCACGCAGGGTTTCGTGGCGAGAGCTCCGGATCGAAACGATCGATCACCGCGAGCCAGGTTTCACGCCGAGACATGCGTCGAAGGCTCCTCCGACGCGCACTTCTGCACGAAGGCCCGCCGGACGTCAAGCAAGCGGCAGAGCGCGCTCTGCCTTCGCATCCGCTCCCGACTCGTGCCATGCTCGCGTCCGTCCTCGGCGCCGCGAACTTTCCGAATGATCCACACGATCCGCTACGGTAGGCTCTTCGACGATTTCGTTCCCGGGGCGATCTACGCCCATCCCTGGGAAGTGACGGTCGACGAGGGCATGCTCGCCTTCTTCGCCGCCTCGTTCCAGGACGCGAACCCGACCTACGCGAGCCGGCGCGCCGCGCGGGAGCTCGGCCTTCGCGACAGGCCCGTCCACCCGCTCTTGCTCCTGAACCTCGGCCTGTCGTTCAGCGTGCACGACGTGAGCGAGCAGGCGATCGCCCACCTCGCATACATGGACGTGCGCTTCCCGAACGCGTGTTACCCGGGCGATACCGTGGTCGCCGCGTCGCGGGTCATCGGCACGCGTCCCGTCTCGACCGGCGACAAGGGCGTGGTGCACGTGCGCACCGAAGTCTCGAACCAGGACGGCGAGGTCGTTTGCTCGTTCGAACGCAAAGTGCTCGTGCGTGTGGGCAACGTCTCGGGGCGGGCCGCGGCCTTGCCGCAAAGCCCGGTCGACGAGCGCCCCGCCGCGCCCATGCCCCGCGCGCCGGCCTCGCTCCTCGGGGACCTCTCGCCCCCGCGCCGCGCCGCGTTTCCCACGTTCTGGGACGATTTCGAGGTCGGCGACGTCTACGCGCACGAGGCCGGGCGCACCGTGAGCGAGGCCGAGCACATGCAGCTCACGACGCTCTTCCGGAACTCGCATCCGATGCACGTCGACGAACGGTATTGCCAGAAGAGCTCGTTCGCGAAGACGCGTGTCGTCTTCGGCGGCCTCGTGCTCGCCTGGGTGCTCTCGCTGTCGAGCCGCGACACCGCGGGCAACGCCGTCTGGGACCTCGGGCTCGACGACGGCGCGCATCCGAGCGGCGTGCTCGCCGGCGACACGCTTTATGCCGCGTCGTCGGTCGTCGCCAAGGAAGAGCGCGGCAAAGATGCTGGGATCGTGGTCCTGCGTGTGATCGGGCTCAAGAACACGCCGGCGCGGGTCCTGCTCGAAAGGGGGGCGGACCTGTTCACGCCCGAGCTCGGCAAGACGGCCGGCCGTGTGCCCGAGAAGGCCGTCGAGATCACCCGCACGCTCCTCGTGCGGCGTCGCACGTGAATTGCATTCATCCCACCGGTCCGGAGAGCAACATGATCAAGATCAAGCGCATCGATCACGTCGCCATCGCCGTCGACAACATTGATCACGCGCTCGTGAAGTGGCAACAGGCGCTCGGCCTCGAGCCCGGCGTGCGGGAGCTCGTCTCCTCGCAGAAGACCGAAGTCGTGCTCCTGCCCGTGGGCGAAAGCAACGTCGAGCTGATCGAGCCCAAGGGCAACGAGGGGCTGCAGAAGTTCCTCGAGAAAAAAGGCCCCGGCCTGCACCACATCGCCGTGGAGGTCGAAGGCATCGAAGCTGCGCTCGCGCTCCTGAAATCGCTCCACGTCCCGCTCATCGACGAGACCCCGCGTGTCGGCGCGCGGGGCCACAAGGTGGCGTTCCTGCACCCGCGCGCGACGGGCGGCGTGCTCGTCGAGCTCGTCGAGCCCGAACCGTCGCATGGATGAGCGAACGATGACGATCACGCCGATCCAGCTCAAGGATGCGCTCCGCGGCGAGGGCGAGCGCGAGGTCCGCACCGTCCTTTCCGACGAGCGCCGCAAGCTCGTGCTCATCGCGCTGCGCGAGGGCGCGGTGCTCGCGGCGCACCACGCGATCCACCCGATCACCATCCATTGCCTCGAAGGCCAGGGCGAGCTCCGCGTGGGCGAGGAGGTCGTCCCGATGTCGCCGGGCGTCGTCGTGCCGCTCGACGCCCACGTCGTGCACGAGGTCGAGGGCAAACCCGCGCTCGTGCTGCTCGTGACGATGTTCCGCGACAAGAAGTGACAGGCGCGGTTCGTCGGGCCGATCGCATTGCCCGGACGAACCACGTTTGTCCCTTGCTACGATTGTCTCTGCTACTCGCGCCCCTCGGCGGCAGACACGGCGGCGACGACCTCGGAAAAATCCCACTTGTCGGTCGCCGCGTCCGCGCTGCTCGGCGGCGGCGGGAACACGCTCTTTCGGGTGACGGCGGCGATGAGCTGCCCGAGCGTGACCTCGGCCTCGCGCGGGCTGCCCGCGACCCCGAGCTTCGCGCCCACGTCCTTCGCCACCATGTCGAATGCCTCGGGGTCGAAGTCGTAGAGCTCGGCGTCCACGAGCAGCACGAGCGGCCGATACTTCGCCGAGTCGCTGCGCAGATCGAGCAGGTTCGACTCCCGGAGGGCCACGCCGGAGGGCCCGAGCACCACGCCCGCCCGCGAAAAGGTGTCGGGGGGCAGGCCCACGGCGAGGACCAGCGGGGCATGGAAGCTCACGGGGGTCGGGCGATCGAGGGCCATGGCTCCCCGCAATAGCAGAATCCGATCGGCTTTGGAACGCGGCCGCTCGTTCCCGTCCACCCATGAGCTCTTGACGCTCGGGGCCACCTCGGCGAATTGCGCTGTATGCGCGCCATCGCCGTTTCCACGCCGGGCGGTCGGGAGGCTCTCTCCCTCGCCGAGTTCGACACTCCCACACCGGGCCCCGGTCAGGCCCTCGTTCGCGTCGAAGCCGCGGGCGTGAACTACATCGACGTCTATCAGCGCACCGGTCTCTACAAGATGGCCCTGCCTGGGCGCCTCGGCCTCGAAGGCGCCGGCGTGGTCGAGGCGGTGGGCCCCGAGGTCACGTCGATCGCGCCCGGCCAGCGCGTCGCCTGGGCCTCCGTGCCCGGCTCGTACGCGAGCCACGTGATCGCGTCCGTCGACAAGCTCGTCGTCGTGCCCGAGGGCGTCGATACGAAGACGGCCGCGGCCGTGATGCTGCAAGGCATGACCGCGCATTACCTCGCCACCTCGACGTACCCGCTCGGCCCGGGCGATACGTGCATCGTGCACGCGGCCGCGGGCGGCGTGGGCCTGCTTCTGTGCCAGCTCGCCGATCACGCGGGCGCATTCGTGTTCGGCACGGTCTCGACGGCCGAGAAGGCGGCCCTCGCGCGCGCGGCGGGCGCCGACGAGGTGATCCTTTACCGCGAGGTCGATTTCGCCGCCGAGGCCCGGCGCCACACGGACGGCGCGGGCGTCGATGTCGTGTACGACTCCGTCGGGAAAGACACCTTCGATCGCAGCCTCGGGGCCCTCAAGCGCCGCGGCATGCTCGTGCTGTACGGTCAATCGAGCGGCCCCGTCGCGCCCTTGGATCCGCAGCGCCTCTCGGCGGCGGGCTCGGTCTTCCTGACGCGACCGGGCCTCGCCGACTACACGGCCACGCGCGAGGAACTCGCCGCCCGCGCCGCGCAGCTCTTCGCGCGGATCGCCGAGGGCGCGCTTTCCGTCCGCATCCACGCCGAGCTCCCGCTCGCGGACGCCGCCGAGGCCCACCGCCGCCTCGAAGGCCGGGAGACGACGGGCAAGCTCCTCCTGATCCCGTAGCGCCTCGCCGCACCCATTCTCCGGCTGTCGTGGTAAAGCGGGAGCATGTCGACCCGCCAATCTGGTCCCCGTCCCGTCCGCGCGCCCCGCGGTTCCACCCTTTCTTGCAAGGGCTGGGTGCAGGAGGCCGCGCTGCGCATGCTCCACAACAACCTCGACGCCGAGGTCGCCGAGCGGCCGGACGATCTCGTCGTCTACGGCGGCACGGGCAAGGCCGCGCGTTCGTGGGAGGCGTTCGACGTCATCGTCCGCGAGCTCCAGGATCTCGCGGACGATGAAACCTTGCTCGTGCAGTCGGGCAAGGCCGTGGGCCGGTTCCGCACGCACCCGGACGCGCCGCGCGTGCTCATCGCGAACAGTAACCTCGTCGGTCGCTGGGCGAACTGGGACGAGTTCCGCAAGCTCGAGCAGCTCGGCCTCACGATGTACGGCCAGATGACGGCGGGCTCGTGGATCTACATCGGCACGCAGGGCATTTTGCAGGGCACGTACGAGACGTTCGTCGCGGCACGCAAGGCGCACGAGGCGCGTTCGGGCCGCCCGGGCGGGCGCTGGGTGCTCACGGCGGGGCTCGGCGGCATGGGCGGCGCGCAGCCGCTCGCCGCGACGATGGCCGGCATGTCCTGCCTCGCGGTCGAGATCGATCCGCACCGCATCGAGCGCCGCCTGGAGACGCGTTACGTCGATCAGCGCATCGACGACCTCGGAAAGGCGCTCGCCGCGATCGAGGCGGCCGTCGAGAAGAACCAGCCCACCTCGATCGCGATCTGCGGGAACGCGGCCGACATCTTCCCCGAGCTCGTGCGGCGTGGCGTGGTGCCGGACCTCGTCACCGAGCAGACGGCCGCGCACGATCCGCTCATCGGTTACATCCCCGAGGGCCTCTCGCTCGCGGAGGCGGCCGCGCTCCGGGCCTCGAACCCGAAGGAGTACGTGACGCGGGCGAAGCGCTCCATGCGGCTCGAAGTCGAGGCCATGCTGGAAATGGCGCAATGCGGTTCGGAGGTCTTCGACTACGGCAACAACATCCGGACGTGTGCGCAGGAGGCCGGTTGCGAGCGCGCCTTTGACATCCCGGGCTTCGTGCCGGCGTACATCCGCGAGCTCTTTTGCCAGGGCAAGGGCCCGTTCCGCTGGGTCGCGCTCTCGGGCGATCCGGAGGACATCCTCGCCACGGACCGCGCGGTGCTCGAAGCCGTGCCGAACGACCCGGACCTCGCGCGGTGGATCAAGCTCGCCGGGGAGCGCGTGAAGTTCCAGGGGTTGCCCGCGCGCATCTGCTGGCTCGGGTATGGCGATCGCGCGAAGGTCGGCCTCGTGTTCAACGAGCTGGTTCGTCAGGGCAAAGTGAAAGCGCCGATCGTGATCGGCCGTGACCACCTCGATTGCGGGTCGGTGGCGAGCCCGTTCCGCGAGACGGAGGCCATGAAGGACGGCTCGGACGCGATTGCGGACTGGGCGATTTTGAACGCGCTCGCGAACACGGCGGGCGGCGCGTCCTGGGTGAGCTTCCATCACGGCGGCGGCGTGGGCATCGGCAATTCGTTGCACGCGGGGATGGTCATCGTCGCGGATGGAACGGACGCGGCGGCGCGGCGGCTCGAACGGGTCTTGACGATCGATCCGGGCATGGGCGTGATTCGCCACGCGGATGCGGGATACGAGACGGCTGTGCACGTCGCCGAGGAAAAGGGCGTCCGGGTGCCGCACCGGATGAAAGGCTAGGTCGTCGTGAGGGTGGGGGGGCATGACATCGACGTAGAAACGCCGGATCTCCTGATCCTTCGCATCCGCCGTGAGATCTTCCCCGCGGATGCGGAGGCCTTCGGCGCGGCCATGAAGGCGCAGACCCGGGGCGGGACCGCCTTCATTCTCAGCCTCATCGAGGGCGAGATCGCGATGAGCGCGACGAGCCGGAAGGCGTTCATCGAGGCGATGCGCGGCATCCCTCGCCTCGTCAACGCCGTGGTTGGCGCGAGTTTCGGCTCCCGCGTGCTCGCGCAGCTCGTCGCGACCGCTGCGCGCGTGCTCGCGCGGACCGGGTTCGACCTTGCATTTTTCGACGACGAGCCGAGCGCCCGGGCGTGGCTGCGCGCCCAGGGGTGCGTCGCGTGCGGGGCGCCATCCGGACCTGACAGATCCTCCGGTTTGTCGTAATCTCCGCCCGGAACGGAGCCCCGAGGTACCGCACGACGAAGGGATCGCGGGTGAGCTCGTCGTGTGGATGCATCGATGGCGCGACCGCACCCTGACGCTCCTCTGGTCACGACGGTTTCTGACGAGCTGATCGAAGGGCTGCGGCTCCTCGGGGCGCAATTCGCGTTCGGCGTGGCCGGCGGCGCGCTGGTTCCTTTTTACGGCGCGCTGATGCGGTCATCGCTCGAGGTCGTCCATTGCCGTCACGAGAGCGGCGCGGTGTATGCGGCGATCGAGGCCTCCCTTTTGACCGACGCGCCGGCGATTGCGTTCACGACGACCGGCCCGGGGCTCACGAATGCGATCACCGGCGTGGTCACGGCCCGCTGGGAAGGGGCGAAGATCCTGCTCGTGTCGGGCGCGACGGGCGGCGAGCTCCGGGGGCGTTTTGCCTTGCAGGAGAGCAATACGCAGACGTTGCCGGGCGACCTTTACACGCCTTCCACGCTCTTCGATCATGCCGTCGCGCTCGAGCACGAGGCCGAGTTGCCGCGCGTGATGCGGACCCTCGCGCGTGGATTTGCGCGCCGGCGTGGGTTCGTCGCCCATGTCGCCATGCCCCTTGCTTTGCAGGCCAAACAAGCTCCGCGCGTGCCGCTCACCGTCCCCGCCGCGGATGTCGCGGCGAACGAGGCGATCGTGACGCGGGTGCTGGAATGCTTGCGCGAGCCCTTTGCCTTGTGGGTCGGTCATGGAGCGCGTCATGCCGCCGCCGAGGTGCGGGAGCTCGTCGCGCGCACCGGCGCGCCGGTGATCTCCACGCCGCGCGGCAAGGGGATCGTCTCCGAGGAGGACGCGCATTACCTCGGGGTCAGCGGCGCGGTTGGCAGCGATCCCGATCTCGTGGAGCGCCTGAAGGCGAGCCACGTCCATCGCACGCTGGTGCTCGGATCCCGGCTCAGCGAGTTCAGCACGGCTTTTCTGGAAGGATTGATTCCCCCGCGCGGATTGATTCACATCGACCTCGATCCCGACGTGCCGGGCAGCGCATTTCCCCAGGCCGATACACTCGCCGTGCAGGCGGAGATTGGGGGATTTTTGCGCGCGCTACTCGCTCGCATCGACGCCCGCCCGCGCAGGGTTTTTCCTGTGCCTCGATCCAGACCGCCACGCCTCGATCCACGCGAGACGCCCGCGCGGGTTCGCCCGCAATATCTCATGCAATGCTTGCAAGATCGGGTGATCGAAGGCTCGCCCGGCGTGCTCCTGGCCGAGGCGGGCAATGCGTTTGCCTGGACCACCCGATATCTGCGTTTCGCATCGCCGCATCGATATCGCCAGTCCGGCCTGTTCTGCCCGATGGGACACATCAGCGCCGGGGCTATCGGCGCGGCGCTCGCGACGCGAAAGCGGGCCGTCGCGGTGGTCGGCGACGGCGCCTTCCTCATGCAGAACGAAATCAACACGGCCGCGAAGCTCGGCGCCGAGGTGACCTGGATCGTGCTCAACGACGCGCGGTACGGCATGGTCGATCAAGGCCTCCGCGCGCTCGGCCATGCAAGGCCGGAGGTCGATTTCCCCGAGGTCGACTTCGCCCTGCTTGCCCGTTCCCTCGGCGCCGAGGGCGTCCGCGTGCGGGACGAGACGCAAGCTTTCGAAGCGCTCGATATGGCGATGCGGGCCCGCGGCCCGTTCGTGCTCGACGTGCCCATCGACCTCGACGAACCGGCGCCCTTCGGCGACCGCCTGCGCAGCATCGACCACCAGACGCAAGGAATCTCCTCCAAATGACGAACCCTTCCGGCACGATCACCGCCCTCGGCGTCGCATTTCCCCGGCAGATCCGGACGAACGACTGGTGGGAGGAGCATTATCCGGCGCTGATCACGAACGCTCGCGAGGCCACCCTGGCCAAGGTCTGGGCCGATTTCGAGGACACGCAGCCGAGCCATTACGATCGCGCGATCGCTCGATACCTCGCCGATCCATTCCGCGGCACGGTCGAGCGCCGGGTCATGCCCGCGGACATGCGCGCGCAGGACCTCGAACGCGCGGCCGCACGTGCGGCCCTGGAAGCCGGCGCGATCGATCCCGCGAGCGTCGATCTCCTTCTGGTTCACGCCCTGCGGCCCGATAGCCACGTGGTCGGCGACGCCGCGTACGTGGTCCGCGACCTCGGGCTGCGGGCCCCCGCCATCAGCTTCGAGACCGCTTGCTCGTCGGCGCTCGTCGGGTTTCACCTGGCCAGCGATCTGATTCGTGCCGGCCGTTATCGCCGGATCCTCGTCATCGTCTGCTGCACGTACACCCGCGACGTCGACCAGGCCGACTCGTTTTCCTGGTTTCTCGGCGACGGCGCCGCGGCCTTCGTGGTCGAGCCGGCCCCGGCCGGCATGGGCGTGCTCGGGGCGCATACCGTGCCCACGACCGAGACCTGCGGCGCATTCGCGTACGAGTTGACGATCCTCGGCGGCGCCCCGGCGCTGCAAATTCAGGCGAACAAGCACATCGCCGGCAAGAGCATTCGCGACGCGTCCGAGAGCTACCTCCGCACCTGTGTCGACGGCGCGCTCCGCGAGGCGAAGCTCGAATTGAAGGACGTGGATTTCCTGATCTGCAACACGCCCACGGCCTGGTATGCGGAGTTCTGCGCCACCGCCCTCGGGCTCGGCATGGATCGCACCGTCGATACCTATCCGCGTTATGCGAATTGCGGCCCGACGCTCTGGCCGAACAATTTGCACACGGCGCTCGCGGAGAAGCGGATCCGGCCCGGGGACGTCGTGCTCGGGTTTTCCGTGGGCAGCGTCAGCACGGCCTCGGCCGTGGTGTTCCGGATCGGGGAGGTCGGGCTCCGGAGCGTCGAGTTATGAGCGCCGCCCTTCTACGTGCATTCGCACGCCGGGGCTCGGGCACAGCGCGATTCCCTCGCGCCGCCACGCGGGCTCGCGCGTCTCGTCGAGCCCGAGGCGATATTCGCGCAGGATCGTCCCGAGGATGATCGCGCTCTCGACTTTGGAGAGGCTCGCGCCGATGCAACGATGACTGCCTCCGCCAAACGGGAGGTACACGAAGGGGCTCGGCCGCGAGCCGTTCGAAAAACGCGCTGGATCGAAGCGCGAAGGCTCCGGCCACAGGTCCTCGCGGTGGTGGATCGTGCTGATCGCAGGGGAAACGAGCACCCCCGCGGGCACGCGAAGCGGCCCGAGATCGAGCGGCTCGACGAGCATCCGGAAGCACTGGCCCGCCGGCGGCCTGATCCGCATCACCTCGTCGATGATCGCGTCGAGCAAGGGCGCGCGCAGGAGCCCCTCCGTCTCGGCGATCGCGTCGATCTCGGCCTGCGCGCGCGCGAGGAGCGCGGGATCCCGATGCAGATAGTAGAGCGCCCACGCGAGCACCGACGACGTCGTCTCGTGGCCTCCGACGAGCAACGTGCGTAGCTCGTCGCGGATCGCCTCGTCGCCCGCTTGGCCTTCCGGATACGCCGCGAGCAAGAGCGCGAGGAGACTTCCATCCTGCTCGCCGCGCGCTCGTCCCTCGGCGATCCGGGCGTACAGCAGCCGGTCGAAGGCCCGCGAGGCCGCCATGAAGCGACCGAAGCGCGTGCGGCCGAAGCCCTCGATTTGCAGCGCCCGCGCCACGAGGAAGCTCGGCCGCACGTGAACCATCATGTCGAGCGTCGCGCGGCGCAGCGCGGGCTCTTTCGGATCGTCGGGCCCGAACAGGATCTGCGAGATGCTCGCGAGCGTCACCTCCCGCATGCGTTCGAGCGCGACGAAGGTTTGTCCCTTTGCGAGCCCTGTGAACGCGCCGCGCGTCGCATCCGCGATCGCCCCGAGCCACGCCGGCAGCGCGGCCCGACAGAGCGGACCGAGCAAGAGCTTGCGCTCGGCCTGGTGCTCCGGCCCCGACAGGAGCAGGAGCGATCGCCGCCCGAGGATCACGTCGAAGCTCTCGGGCGCCACGGCCCCGAACACGCCCACGTCGCGCACCGCGAAGATCGCCTTCACGAGCGCCGGATCACTCGTGACGACCGTGGTCGCCGACCAATCCCGCAGCGTGAAGGTATCGCCGTACCGATCACGCCAGCGCGAAAGCGCCGTGACCGGATCGGTGATGTAGCTCCAAGTATTCCACGTGCGTGAACCGGGGCCGGGGGGCAGCATAGGGCTCTCGTGGGCGTAGACGGGCAAGGGCGAGAAAAGGTCGGCGAGCCTCTCGTCCTTACGGCGCGCGCCCCGTCGCGCAACCCGAGGCTGCGGTATGCGCACATCGACACCTGACAGATCGCCTCGTCCGTCGTAACCTCGCCGCCGACATGACCTTGGTCCGTTCGTTTGCGGCGCTCGCGCCCCTCGCGCTCCTCCTCACCGCCTGCCCCGGCACCTCGCCGGTCACCGGCCCGAAGGACAAGGCCGGCCCTTCCACGTCGGCCTCCGCGTCCGTCGAGGCGCCCGGCCCCACGCTCGACCCGCCCCCGCCCACGCCCAAAAAGGCCGTGTTCAAGGAATATCACGGCGAGAGCGTTGCCGACGATTACCAGTGGCTCGAGGACGGCACGAGCACCGATGTCAAGAGCTGGGTCGGCGACCACAACCGGCGGACGCGGGCCTTCCTGGACATCCTGCCGGGCCGTCAGGCGCTCTACACGAGCGTGCGCAAGTTCGTCGAATACGGCTCGCCCGCGTTTTACGCGCTCCAGCACAAGGGCAACGTCCTCTTCTCGATGCGCTGGCGGCCGCCGAAGCAGCAGCCGTTCCTGGTCACGCTCACGCCCGTCGACAAGCCGAACGCCGAGAAGGTCCTCGTCGACCCGACCACGATCGACCCCTCGGGCAATACCTCGATCGATTATTACGTCGCCTCGCCCGACGGCGGGAAGATCGCGGTCTCGCTGTCGAAGGGCGGCAGCGAAGGCGGCTCGATCCGCGTCTTCGACGTGGGCTCGGGCCGCGAGATCGCCGAGGTCGTCCCGCAGGGCGCCGGCCGATACAAGGGCAAGAGCATTGCCTGGAATGCCGGCGGCACCGGATTTTTCTACACGCGTTATCCCGCCGAGGGCGAGGGCAAACCCGAGGACCGAGGGTTTTACCAGAAGGTCTATTTCCACAAGCTCTACACGCCGGTGAAGGACGACGCGCCGGCCATCGACAAACTGCCGCGCCTCGCGCAGATCGACCTCGAGACGAGCGGCGACGGCAAATTCGTCACGGCGCAAATCGAGAGCGGCTACGGCGGGCCGAAAGAGCACCACGTCTTCCGCCAGGGCGGGGGTTTTACCAAGGTCGCGGACGCGGTCGACGAGGTCGAGCGCATGGTCGCGGGGCCTGACGGCGACCTCTACATCATCTCGAAGAAGGACGCGCCGCGCGGCAAGCTCCTGCGCACCTCGGCGTGGAAGCCCCAGCTCGCGAAGGCCACGGTCGTCGTGCCCGAGGGCGAGTCGGTGCTCCGCGACGTGCTGCCCACGCTGCAGCGGATCTACGTGCGCTCGAGCGCAGGCGGGCCCACCGAGATGCGCTGGTTCGACATCAAAGGAAAGCCGGGCGGCGTCGTGCCGATCCTGCCCGTCTCCGGGGTGCACGAGGTCGTCTTGCTGCAGGACGACGACCTCTACTTCGAGAACGAGAGTTTTACCGAGGCCTCGGCCTGGTATCGCTTCCGCGCGTCGAGCGGCAAGGTCGAGAAGACCGCGATGGCTCAGCCCGCGACGGCCGATTTCAGCGACGCGACCGTGGTGCGCGAGACGTGCACGTCGAAGGACGGCACGAAGATCCCGCTCAGCATCCTGCGCAGGAAGGACGCGAAGTTCGACGGGCAGAACCCCACGATCCTCACGGGCCAGGGCGGCTTCGGCGTGGTCGTCGCGCCGGACTACGACCCCACGCGGCGCGCCTGGCTCGACGTCGGCGGCATCGTCGCGGTGGCGAACCTGCGCGGCGGCGGCGAGGGCGGCGACGGCTGGCACAAGGCCGGCATGCTCACGCAGAAGCAGACCGTGTTCGACGATTTCTTCGCCTGCGCCGAGCGATTGTTCGAGCTCAAAGTGACGAAGAGCGACAAGCTCGCCCTCCTCGGCGCCCCGCAGGCGCCGCTGCTCATGGGCGCGGCGCTCACGCAGCGGCCCGACATGTTCCGCGCCGTCGTCGCGCGCGGCGGCATCTACGACATGCTCCGGCTCGAAGGCACCCCGAACGGCGCCTACGACGTCCCCGAGTACGGCTCGATCGCCGACGAGAAGCAGTTCAAGGCGCTCTACGGCTACTCGCCGTACCACCGCGTCGAGGACGGCAAGCCCTACCCGGCGACGCTCCTGCTCACCGGTGAAAACGACCCGCGCGGCGATCCTTCACACGCCCGCAAGATGGCCGCACGCCTGCTCGCGGCGACGGGCGCCAAGGCGCCGATCCTCCTGCGTTCGAGCGGCGACACGGGTCGCGGCGTCGGTACACCGCTCGACCACGCGGTGCTCGAGGCCGTGGACGTCTACACATTTCTATTTCACGTGCTCGGCATCAAGAAGCCGTGATGGGGGTTTGGGGCACAGGGCGCCGTCAGGCGACCCGAAGCCCCAAGCGTTGATCGTGGTGCGGATCGGCTGCGAATCCATCTTCGCGCCACGTCGAGCTTGACTTGATCGGCCAAGGACCCGAAATCCTCTCCCTCTCACGGGGGGGAACGAGGCGAATTCCATGAGCGAGACGGAGATGAACGGAGCCGCTACATCCACCCCGCTGCTCCCTTCGCGCGTCCTCTCCGGCAAGCGGCTGGTGGTCGTCGGCGGGACGGGCTTCCTCGGCAAGGTCTGGGTCTCGATGCTCCTGCATCGCTTCCCCGAGATCGGCCATCTCTACCTGCTCGTCCGGCCCAAGGCGGGCCAGTCCGCCGAGGAGCGGTTCTGGTCGCAGATCGCCACCTCCGCCTCCTTCGACCCGATCCGCGAGGCGCACCCGGGCGCCGAGTTCGAGACGTGGATCGCCTCGAAGATCACCGCGATCGCCGGCGACATCGTCCATCACGAGTGTGGCCTCGACAAGGACCTGCTCGCGCGCATCGACGGCACGATCGACGCGGTCGTCAACGTCGCGGGTGTCGTCGACTTCAACCCGCCGCTCGACGAGGCGCTCGAGGTCAACGCGTTCGGCGTGACGAACCTCGTCTCGCTCGCTCGACGCCTCGGGGCGCCGGTCCTGCACACGAGCACGTGTTACGTCGCCGGGTATCGCTCCGGCCTCATCGAGGAGGTCGATCCGCGCGAGGTGCCGTTCCCGCGTGCCGAGGGCGAGACCTGGTTCGGCGCGGGCATCGCCGAGCGCACGCTCGATCGCTCGCACTGGGATCCGCAGCGCGAGATCGACGAGTGCCTCGACCTCGTCAAGCAAGCGCGGCACCGCTGTGAGGACGCGTTCCGGCAGAGCGCGTTCCTCGACGAGGCCAAGGAGAACCTGCAGGAGCGCGGCGAGCCTTGCCGCGGCACGGCGCTCGATGCCGAGCTCGCCAAGGTGAAGCGCCGCTTCATCGAGAACCAGCTCATCGAAGCCGGCACCGAGCGCGCGCATTTCTGGGGCTGGACGAACATCTACACGTACACGAAGAGCATCGGCGAGCAGGTCCTCGCGGCGAGCGGCGTGCCCTACACGATCGTTCGTCCGGCCGTCATCGAGTCCTCGTGCGTGTATCCGTTCCCCGGCTGGAACGAGGGCATCAACACGAGCGCGCCGTTCATCTACATGGCCATGCAGGGCCAGGTGCAGATCCCCGGCGACCACCGGGTCCACCTCGACATCATCCCCTGCGACATGGTCACGAGCGGCATGATCGCCTCGCTCTGCGAGCTGCTCGAAGGCAAGGCCGCGGTCGTCTACCAGTACGGCACGACGGACACGAACGGCTGCCGCATGACGCGGTACTACGAGCTCATGGGCCTCTACAAGCGCAAGCTCGCGTACGAGGGCAAGCGGAGCGCGCTCTTCGACTGGGTCAAGGCGTACTTCGAGCCCGTCGGCCTCACGAAGAAGCAATACGAGCAGCACGGCTCGCACCAGATCGCGAAGGCGATGAACACGCTCGGCGGCGTGCTCGGCAAGCTCGCGGGCGGGCCGGTGCGGCCTTTGCTCAAGCCTGCGTCGGACATGCTCCTCAGCGCGGCGAAGGCCGAGGAGAAGATGGCCGGCGTGATGGACATCTTCCTCCCGTTCGTCGCGGAGGCGGACTGGGTGTTCTCCTGCGCGAACACGCGCGCGGCGATGGCGCGCATGCCCGAGGACGAGCGCGCGAAGTTCTACTGGGAGCCCGAGAAGCTCGATTGGCGCTGGTTCATGTGGGAGATCCACATCCCGGGCCTCGAAAAGTGGGTCTTCCCGCTCATCGACGAGAAGCAGAACAAACAGCTCAAGGCCCTGCGCAAGTACGACCACCTCATCGACCTCATCGAGGAGATGGCCGAGCGGCACGACCATGCCGTCGCGCTGCAGCTCCTCACGGACGAGGGCCTCACGCGCACCACGTTCCGCGAGCTCCGGGACGGCATGCTCGCCACGGCCGCGCGCCTCGCGGCGGTCGGGGTTCGCCCGGGCGATCGTGTGCTGCTCACGGGCGAAAACCAGCCTGCGTGGCCCGTCGCGTACTTCGGCATCCTGCGGGCCGGCGCGGTCGCGGTGCCCGTCGATCCTGCGCTGGAGGAGCGCCAGCTCGCGAACATCATCCGTTCGTCGGGAGCGCGCGTCGCGCTCTGGGATCCGGTCGTCGAGGGCAAGGGTGGCAAGGGCGCACGCACCTCGTTCCCCGAGCTCCGCGTCTACGATCTCGCGAGTTTCGCGGACCCCGATGCGCACGAAAAACTCCCGGCGCCCGAGGTCACGGTCAAGGGCGAGGACATCGCGAGCATCATCTACACGAGCGGCACGACGGGCGATCCGAAGGGCGTCATGCTCTCGCATGACAACTTCACGGCGCTGCTCGCCTCGCTCGCGCCGATCTTCCCGCTCGCGCAGCACGACCGCATCCTGAGCGTCTTGCCGCTGCACCACACGTTCGAGTTCACGTGTGGGCTCCTCCTTCCGATCTCGCGTGGCACGCGCATCATCTACATCGGCGAGCTCAGCGGCGAGCGTGTCTCGAAGGGCCTCAAGGAGGGTCGCATCACGGCGATGGTCGGCGTGCCCGCGCTCTGGCAGATGCTCGAGCGCCGCGTGACCTCGCGCGTGAAGGAGCAGGGTCCCGCGGCCGCGGCGGCCTTCGACTGGGCCCTCGAGCTCAACCGTTTGCTCGGCGAGAAGGCCGGCTTGAACCTCGGCCGCCTCTTCTTCGGCACGGTGCACAAGGCGCTCGGTGGCAACGTTCGTTTCCTGATCTCGGGCGGCGCTGCGCTTCCCAAGGACACGGCGAACGTCTTCCGCGGCCTCGGTTTGCCGCTCAGCGAGGGGTACGGTTTGACCGAGGCGGCGCCCGTGCTCACCGTGGCCAAGGCCTCGCCGAGCCTGAAGCCGGGCACGGTCGGCAAGCCCATCCCGAACGTCGAGATCAAGATCGACAAACCCGACGCGGGCGGCGTTGGCGAGGTGCTCGCGCGCGGTCCCAACGTGATGCTCGGCTACGCGGGCAACGAGGAGGCCACGAGCGCTGCGATCGACGAAGGCGGGTGGCTGCACACGGGCGATCTCGGCAAGCTCGACAAGAAGGGCCGCCTCGTCATCGTCGGCCGCAAGAAGGACGTCATCGTCACGGCGAGCGGCGAGAACGTGTACCCGGACGACGTCGAGAACATCCTCGGCGGCACGCCGCACGTCCGCGAGATCGCGATCGTGGGCATCGACGATGGACAGGGCGGCGAGCGCGTCGCGTGCCTCGCCGTTCCGGAGCGCGACGAAGGCGAGCCCGCGGAGGGCGAGAAGCGTCCTTCCCGCGCCGAGCGCCACGAGAAGGCGATGAAGGCGCTGCGCGAGGCGTTCCAGAAGTTGCCGAAGGTCGCGCAGCCGTCGGTCGTGCACCTCTGGGATCACGACCTGCCGCGCACCGCGACCCGCAAGGTCAAGCGGAGCGAGGTGAAGAGCGTGCTCGCGAAGCTCGCGAGCGCGTCGGCGATGCCCGCGGGCGAGGGCGGGCAAGCGACGAGCGCGTCGGCGCGGCATGCGATTGCTACGATCGCGAACAAGAAGTCGGCCGATCTCACGCCGGGGATGAACCTCCGGGGGGATCTCCGGTTCGACTCGCTCATGGCGATGGAGCTCGCGGCCGCGCTCGAAGCGCAGACGGGCCGGGCGATCGACACCGACCGGCTCTCGCGTTGCGACACGGTGGGCGACGTGGAGGCGCTCGTCGTCGAGATCGGCGGCGAGGCGGCGCACGAGGTCGAGCTCGCGAAGGTCGAGGAGGGCGAGGACGAGCCGATCAAGCTCCCGAAGCCGTTCGCCGACATGGCCAAGCAGCTCCTCGGCAAGGCCCAGATGAACTTCTACGACCGGGTGATGCACCCCAAGGTCTACGGAAGGGCCTACATCCCGCACAACCGGAACACGATCGTCGCCTCGAACCACGCGAGCCACCTCGACATGGGGTTCGTCAAGTACGCCCTCGGCGCGTACGGCGACGAGCTCGTCTCGCTCGCGGCGCAGGACTATTTCTTCGAGTCGGGGAAATGGCGCCGCGCGTATTTCGAGAACCTGACGAACCTCGCGCCCTTCGATCGCAAGGGCGGGCTCCGGCAGGCGCTCCGCCAGGCGGGGGATCTGATCGATCAGGGCAACACGATCCTGATCTTCCCGGAGGGCACGCGCAGCACCGACGGCCAGATTCACGAGTTTGGCGCGGCGATCGGCCACCTCGCGCTGCACCACGAGGTGGACATCCTTCCGGTTTGGCTGGGCGGAACCTACGAGGCGTTGCCCAAGGGCGCGAATTTCCTGAAGAAGCGCGATCTCGTGGCGCGAATCGGCCCGCCGCTCGAAGTGCGCGAGCTCAAGCGCCTCACGGCCGGCATGAAGACGACCGTGGCGTGCCGCAAGGTCGCGGAATTGACGCGGCAGGCGGTGGTCCTCCTCAAGGAGGGCAAGGTGCTCGACATCCGGCAGATCGATCGGATCGAGGAGGCGGCGCCGAAGCAGGAACACCCGCTCGTCATCCTGTTCCGCGACCTCGAGACGAAGTTCGTCCCGGGCCGCGTGACGGCGCCGGTCACGTATTACTTCACGCTCGGCAACGAAAACGAGGCGAAGTGGACGCTGCGCGTCGAGCCGAGCAAGTGCGAGGCGAAGATGGGCAAGCCCGAGGGCGCCGCGGCCGATTGCGTGCTCAAGACGTCGCCCGAGATCTTCCTCAAGATCGTGCGTGAGGCCTACACGCCGAGCCCGATGGAGTTCATGTCGGGCGCCGTGAAATCGAACGACATCTCCCTGCTCTTGACCTTCCAGAAGGTATTCGATCTCGTATGAGCCGCTATCTCGTCACGGGTGCTACGGGGTTTCTCGGACGTCACCTCGTCTCGGTGCTGCTCTCGGGCGGTCACCAGGTGGTGGCGCTTTGCCGCAAGGACCCTGCGGACTTCGCCGGAAAAGAGGGTTTTTCGGTGGCGCGCGGCGACGTGCTCGACGCGGAGAGCGTCAAGCGCGCGGCCGAGGGCTGCGAAGGCCTCTTCCATTGCGCGGGCCGGGTCTCGCGGCGGCCGGAGGACGCGGAGGCGCTCTTCCGGGTGCACGTCGAGGGCACGAAGATCACGCTCGACGCGGCGCGGGCCGCGGGCGTGCGGCGTGTCGTCCTGGCGAGCACGAGCGGCACGATCGCCGTGAGCCGTGAGGCCAAGGTCATCGACGAGACGGCCTTGCCGCCGCAGGACGTGATCGCGCGCTGGCCGTATTACCGGTCGAAGCTTTATGCCGAGAAGGCGGCGCTCGATCGGAATGGCGCCGGGTTCGAGGTCGTGTCGGTCAATCCCTCGCTCCTGCTCGGCCCCGGGGACGTGCTCGCCTCGTCGACCGGCGACGTCGTGAAGTTCATGGAGAAGCGCGTGCCGATGATCCCGAGCGGCGGCCTTTCGTTCGTGGACGCGCGGGACGTGGCCGTGACGATGTTGGCGGCCATGGAGAAGGGCCGGGCGGGCGAAAAATATCTGCTTGGCGCGAAAAACCTGACGTTCGAGGTGTTTTTCGGGATGCTCGAGCGCGTGACGGGCGTGAAGGGGCCGACCATGAAGGCGCCGAAGAGCCTGCTCTTGGCGCAAGCGGGCGCCGAGATCATGGAGCGGATCGCCAAGCGGATGAACACGGAGAGCCCGCTCGACCGGGTGAGCGCGGAGATGAGCCAGCATTACTGGTACCTCGACGCGAAGAAGGCGGCGCGGGAGCTCGGTTTCTCGCCGCGGGATGCGATCGAGACGCTCTCCGATACGGTGGCGGATCTGCGCGCGCGCGGGGTCGTCTGGCCGAAGGTGTAGGTCGAGGACGGCCGCTCGGGAGGCATTGCGATGCGCGCTGCCCTCGACTAGGGTCCGCGGGCGAGATGTCCTACGCCAAGCTCGTTTCCCCCACGTTTGTCGCGACCCTCGCCCTCACGGTTGCCGCCTGTGGCGGCTCCTCCGTGGAAAACCCGCCCCCGGCGGACCCGGTGAAGGACACCTCGACCACGCCGAGTGATGCTCCCTCGGCCGCTCCGACGGCGACGCCGACCGCGGCTCCCGAGGCCAAACCCGAGGCCAAGCCCGCCGCCCCGGCCGAGCCCGCGAAGCCCAAGGGGCTCGTCCACGATGCGGACGGCCCCGATGGGATTCGCCGCTGGGCGCTCTGGGATGGGCCGAAGACGGCCGCGGCCATCACGACGCCGAAGGCGTGGGTCGTCGCGCCCAACATGGGCAGCCTGGGGAGCACGCAGGATTCGTTCGCCGCGGTCCGGCTCAAGCTCGTCACCGTCCTTCGGGCCGACGCGAACGAGGTCGTCTACGAGGAGCGAGGGAACAAGTACGCGGTGCCGGCGGCGCTCGCGCGGCCCGCGGTGGCGCCGAAGGGGCTCAAGAAGGGCGCGTTCGCGATTTGCAATTTCGGGCAAAGCCACTTGGTCGGGCGTATCGAGGCCGTGGACGCGAAATCGGCGACGTGCGCGCTCTGGTTCATGAAGAAGCTGCGGAAGGAAAAGCTCCCGCTGGAGGAGGTGCTCGCGTTCGAGGCGCCGCTCGGCATGGGGAGTTATGCGATGGTGCACTTCGAGGGCGGTCCGGACACCGAGACGTGGTATCCCGCGCAGGTCTTCGTGGTGAGCGGCGAAGACGCCTGGGTCGAGATCGATACGCAGTTCGGCAATGGATACGGGGAGCGCGAGGGACGGAGGGTGCACAAGGTCAAGACGTCGAACATGAGGCCCATCGACGTCTCGAAGCCCCTCGCGGTGGGCGCGCCTTGCCTCACCGAGGACAACCCGCGTTCGGGGGACTGCAAGGTCAAAAAGGTGATCGAAGGTGGCCTCGCGTATGAGCTGACCTTCAAGGACGGCCAGCCGTTCAAAGAGGAATGGGACCTCGGCACCGTGGCGCCGCTCCCGAAGGAGGCGAAGCCGGCCAAGTAAAGGCCGTTCGCGACGAACCGCATGCCCTACGACGATCTCCTCGGCCGATTCGTGAACCTGCCCGTGCGGCGCCTGGGGCCGCCGGGCGCGTTTCTCGCCGTCGATTCGAGGGACCTGCGCCCGAATGCCGAGGTCGTGCTGCTGCCGCGGGGCGAGGTCCCCGAGGGCACGAAAGAGGGGGACGAGCTCGACGTTTTCGTCTACCTCGATTCGGAAGGGCGGCCCGTCGCGACGTTACGCACGCCGAAGGTCACGCTCGACGAGGTCGCCTTCCTGAAGGTGACGGACGTCAATCGGTACGGCGCGTTCTTCGATTGGGGCCTGCCAAAGGAGCTGCTCGTTCCGTACGCCGAGCAGACGCGCGACGTGCACGTGGGCGAGCGGCACCCGATTGGTTTGTTTCTCGACGATCGGGGGCGGCTCGCCGGGACGATGCGCGTGAGCGAGCTTTTGCGGGACCAGGGGGATTACGATCTCGACGAATGGATCGACGGGGAGGCGTGGCGGAACGACCCCGACATCGGATTGTTCGTCATTCTGGAACGGCGAGTCGTCGGGTTGGTCCCGGCATACGAGCCGCATCGACTCTCGCGCGGGGAAGCGGCGCGTTTCCGCGTGGCGAACATCCTGCCCGACGGCAAGGTCGAGCTTTCGCTCCGCGGGCACGCGCACGAGGAAATCGAAAACGACGCGGCGCGCGTGCTCGCGGTGATCGAGCGTCCGGGCGCGCCGCGTGTCGGCGATCGGTCGAGCCCGGACCAGATCCGATCGCTGTTTCAGCTCAGCAAGAAGGCCTTCAAGCGGGCCATCGGGCACCTCTTGAAGCAACGTGTGGTCTCGCTCGACCCGCAAGGGTTCATCGTGCCAAACCGGCGTTAGCGGCAGCGTCAGAGCGACGGGGTCACGGCGCAGACATCGGCGAGCTTGGTCGCGCCGTCCTGCGTTTTGATCTCGTACTGAAGGCCATCATCGACGATCTTCGTGACGGTCGCGGCCACGAAGGTATCCGAATCCACGGGAACCGCAAAAACCTTGTCCCCGGCCTTGTATGCGCGGACGACGTCGAGCGGCTTTACCTGGGCGGCAGGCACCCGCGTCGCGCCCTGGAGCCAGGCCGTCGTGCCGTCCGTGTAGACGAGCGTGCCGAGCGTCCAGGCCTTCGCATCGGGCTGCTGCTTGTAAGCCACGGGCGCGGCGAACGCGAGCTTGCCATCGAGCGGCAAGACCTGGTCGGGTTGCCATGCTTTTTCGGTCCTCTTCGTGTCGAAGAGGTGCGCGACCTTGATTTCGGTCTCGGAGGCGCTGAGGACACGACCACACGCGGTCGACTGCTCCACGGGTACGAGCACCAACGCGCCCTTCGCGAGGCCGCGCGCCGGCGCCGCGGGGAGCGTATACGCGCCGGGGATCGCGAAATCGGGCTCGCCCGTGGGGCTTTTGAAGACGTTTTTCGTGCCGTCGGCGCGCACGAATTCGTAGAGGCTGATGGTCCAGGACTCGCCCGGGCCCACGGTCCATGCGCGTTTTCCCGAAATGGCCACGGTCTTTCCGGGATCGTCGCCCGCGAACGCGCGGACCGTGCCGAACCGCTCGTCCTTGCCCGCGAGGGGGCTATTCGCGGCGACCCGGGCGCCCGCGGGCGCGTCGGTCGTCGTGTCCTTGCCCGTGCCGGCCTCGGGCGTTTTGACGGGCTCGGACGAGCCGCCCGTGCAGGCGGCGGCGAAGGGGATCACGGCGAGGAGGAGGCGCAGGGACATGGCGTCCATGGTATCGCGCTTCGGGAGCGCGTGGGGCGTCAAATGCCGGTCTTGAAGCGCACGATGGGCATGCCGCGGGAGTTGGTCACTGGATCGGGCGGGTCCCGGAGGACGATCGAGATGAGCCAGATGTGATCGCTGTTGTCGACGGGCCTGCCGTCGACCGTGATCGGATCGGATCGGCTCGCGCTCAAGGCCTGGAGGATCGCCTCGTCCAGGAAAGGCAAGCCCCGCAGGATCCTGCAGTTCGTGTTCCTCCCGTCCGAGCGGATCGTGCACTGCACGCTGACCTCCCCCTGGACGCGCGCCAGCAGGGCCATTCGCGGGTACTTCAAATCGAACCCGTTGAGCTTGGCAGGACGAACGATCTTCGGGACGTAGCTGCTGCGCGCAGGGGTCGGCGTCGGGGCCGGCGCGACGTTTGGTGCGGGCTTCGGGGAAGGCGCCTTTACCTCGGTGCGCGTCTCGGGCTCGGCGCGCGTTTCGGGCGCGGGCGACGGGGCGGGCTCTTCTTGCCTCGACGGCGCCTTCGGCGGCGCGGGCGCGACGGGCTTCGGCGCGCGCGGGGGCTCCGCGTTCTCGTTCCCGTCGCCCGTCGGCACGGCGAGCGCGCGGGATTCGGGCGCGGGGAGCTCGGGCGTGGGCAAAACGGTGTCCGGCGCGTTTTCGAGCACCGTGACCTTCGGCTCGACGACGGGCTCGCCCGTCACGTCCACGGCCACGTCGCGGCGGCCCACGCCGAGGCCGCCCGCGATGACGAGCGCCGCGACGCCGAAGGAAAAGGCGATCTCCGGCGCGATCGGGCGCGACGCGGGCGCCTTCTGCCGGGCCGGGTTCTCCCGCGTGTCGCTCGCGCGGAGCACGCGCGCCTGCCACCCGATCGGCGGCTGCACTTCGGGCTCGGCGTGGGGCAGCGCCGCGAGGATACGCTCGTATTTGCGACGCGCGGTCGTGCAGACGGTGCAATCGTCGAAATGCGGGTCGAGCGGCTGTCCCCGCTCGATCTGGAGGATTCCATCACGCTCGAAGCGGTCGCAGAGAGCCATGGTGTTCATCGCGGATCGACCCCTTTGTTCTCGAGGCAATGACGGAGCAAGGGCATGGCGCGGGCGACGCGCGCCTGGAGCGTGGCGGGCCTTTCGTGGCAGATGCGCGACATCTCCTCGTACGAAAAACCTTCCTGATAACGGAGCACGACGGCGATGCGCACGTGCGGCTTGAGTTTGCCGAGACAAGCTTCGAGCGCCCCGGGCAGGTCACGCGCGGCCACCTGCGTTTCCGCCGACGGCGATGCGTCCATTTCTTCGGGCGGCTCCTCGCCGAAGACGAAGCGGGAAAACCACCTTCGGTTCGCCTTCAAGGCGTCCAGGCATCGGTGGTTCGCGATGGCGTAAAGCCACGGGCGGAATCCGTTCGAGCCGGAGAACGTGTCGAGATCCTCGAAGGCCTGGATGAAGACGAGCTGGTGCACGTCGTCGGCGAGGGGGCGGCTCCGGAGCACCTTGTGGCAATACCGGTGGATGGCGGCGCCGTACTCCTGCATGAGGATGACGAGCGCAGCGCGGCGATCCCCGCACGAGAGCGCCTCCTTGGCGCGTTCGTCCGGGCCGAGTTTTCGAGGCGTTTCTTCGAGCGCCCCCCACCCGTGGACCCGTCCCGCAGCGATCACGTGTGTCATCGGTTGCCCTCCCCTCCATGGGCGACGGCCCCCGGCCGGGGACAACAGAAAAAACGTGGGCCTCCGCTAAATGCGCGGAAGTGCTTCGATCTTCGTTCAGGCGCGCCCGGTCAGCGCCGCCCGACCTTCTGTTCGAGCTCCGACCATCGGATCCGCATGACCACGGGGCGGCCGTGCGGGCAATGGCCGGCGAAATCGACCTCGTCGAGCGCGCGGAAGAGCGCTTCGGCTTCTTCCTTGGAGACGGCGTCGCCGGCCCGGATCGAGCCGTGGCAGGCCATCGTGGCGAGGGCGAGGTCGATCGCGCCGGAGAACGCGCGTTCGCCGACGCGCGAGAGCTCGGCGAGCAAGTCGCGCAGAAGGTCGGCGGGCGTGGCGCGGGCGGCGAGGATCTGCGGGACGGCCGTGATCGCCGCGTCGCGCATGCCCCGCATGGAGACGTCGAGGCCCGTGCGGCTGATCGCGTCCTGCGCTTCCTCGATGATCGCCGCCTCCTCGGCCGTGACCGTGACCATTTCGGGGATCAAAAGCCGCTGCGAGGCGACGGCGCGGGTCTCGTAGGCGCGGCGGAGCCGTTCGAAGGTGACGCGCTCGGCCGCCGCGTGCTGGTCGAGGACGAAGAGCCCGTCTTGCCCCTCGCAAACGAGGAACGTGCGCCGGACCTGCGCGACGAACGAGAGCCCGCTGAAGGCGCCCGGTCGCTCGGCCGTCTGCGTACGCTCTTCCGCCGTCGGATACGGCATCGGGCGTGGTGGGGCGGCGATCGGCGGCGGCGCGGGCGTCGTCGGAATCGGCTGTGGTGGCGCCGGCGGAGGCGTATCCGCGGCGAGCCCCCACGGGTCCGGCTCCGGTTCGGAAGGAATGGTTTGTCCAGAATGAGCATTCCGATGTTCCAGCGGAGGCAGCTCCCCGGAGCCATTCCACGTCGTGAGCGGCGGCGTGGCCTCGTCGATCGGCTTTTGTTTTCGCTGACCGAAGGGAGCCGGGGCCGAGGCATCAGCGGCAGGCGCGGGGCCCTTGCCGAAGAGCCCGGGCAAATAGGCCGTCGCCGGGGGCGGGGGCGTGGAGGGTTCGGGCGGGAGGCTGCGCTCTTCGGCGCGATTCTTGTGGTAATGCGCCCACGGCGAGGCGCCGGGCGCGGGCAAACCGAAAGCGCGGGCCAGGGGCGCCGCGATGATCTTGTAAAGCGCGTCCTGGATCGCACGGCCGTCGGCGAAGCGGACCTCGGCCTTCTGCGGGTGCACGTTCACGTCGACGAGATCGGGCGGCAGGTCGAGGTGGACGACACCGACGGGATACCGGCCCGGCTCGAGCACGCTGCCGTAGGCATTCGCGACCATACGCGCGAGCGTGCGGTCCTTGACGGGACGGCCGTTCACGAAAAACAAAAGCCGCGTCGCGCCCGCGCGCGCTCGCTCGGGTCGCGAGAGGAAAGCCTCGACGGTCATGGGGCCGCGCTCGCCCCGGCATGGCGCGAGGGGCTCGTCGTCGAACACGTCGCGCGCGCGTTCCTCGCGGCTCTGCGTGCGCAGCCACTCGCGCGCGACGCGCCCATCACGCGCGAGCACGAGCGTGACGTCGGGGCGGCAGAGCGCCGCGGACTCGACGACCTCGGTGACGTGCGCGCTCTCCGTGCTCACGGCGCGCAGGAATTTGCGCCGCGCGGGGACGTTGAAGAAGAGGTCGCGCACCTCGATGCTCGTGCCCGCCGCGACGCCGCACGGGCCGACGTCGGCGGGGCTTCCGCCGTCGATGCGGACGAGCGTGCCCTCGTCGTCCTCGTGCTTGCGCGTGCGCATCGCGAAGCGGCTGACGCTGGCGATGGAGGGCAACGCTTCGCCGCGGAAGCCGAAGCTCTGGATGCGGCGCAGGTCGTCGATCGATCCGATCTTGCTCGTGGCGTGGCGGAGCACGGCGAGCGTCGCGTCTTTGCGATCCATGCCGCTGCCGTCGTCGGTGACGCGCACGAGCACGACGCCGCCGCCCTCGATGTCGACGCGGATCCTCCGCGCGCGGGCGTCGAGCGCGTTCTCGACGAGCTCCTTCACCACGCTCGCGGGACGCTCGACGACCTCGCCGGCGGCGATCTGGTTGGCGAGGTCGTCCGGAAGAACGTGGACACGCCCGGGCGGCTCGGTCACGAGTCCTCGGTCTGCTCTTGGGCGGCCGCGACCGCTTCGAAGAAGGCCTTCGTGCGTGGGCTCGTGAGCGTGATCGTCGCGAGCACGAGCGCCCCTACGTCGAACAGGATGAGCCGGACGCGCGGCAGCCAGAGCCAGAGGCGCCGGTCGAGGAGCAGCGGCCAGGCCTCGCGTTGATCCGCGGGCGTGGTCTCGGGCAGCGCCGGCAGGACGTCCCTGACGCGCACGACGGCGTCGACCCACGCGTACCGCGCGTCACGCAAGAGCCAGAACGTCAAGGTCGCGAGCGCGGCGTTCGCGAGCAGGGCCTGGATGGCGAGCGCGCGCGCCCCGGGCCTGCCGCTCATGGCCATGCCGCTCGCGATGACGAGGAGCACGGACAGCAAAAAGCGGCCCGCGAAGAGCGGGAAGGCGAGGTAGCCCATCTCGCCGAGCGTGCGCAAACGCGCGGCTTCCTGGAGGGCCATGAGCGCCTCGATCGGCTCGGCGGCGTCCTTCATGGACGAGGTCAAGGTCGCGACGTCGGGCAAGTTGCCCTCGCGCAGGTACACGAGCGTCGCGAACGCCTCGGAGAGGCCCTGCACGCCGATGAGCCATGCGAGGATCATCGCGGCGACGAGGTACCAGGGCCGAAGCGTGCGCTTGCGCGCGGACGGGGGCGGAGGCGGCGCGGAAGTGCTCACGCAAGGGGGGCTCTAGCACGTTCCTGCGGGGCGGCGAACCACAGGTGGCGCGAGGCAGGCCACGTGTACTAAGAAATTGCCCGCAAGAGGTACCGGGTGGCCACCAAGAAGACCGAGCCGGGTAAAAAGACGACGAAAGCCTCGGCAGGCGGGGCGACCAAGCGAGGCAAGCAGGGCGAGGCGTCCGCTGCGTCGAAAGCCGAGCGGCAGGCGTCTGCGACGAGCGCCGAGCCGGCCGAGGGCGCGGACGGCGCCGCGGAGGACGAGGACCACGCGGCCGAGCCCGAGGGCGCGGATGGCGAGGTGGTCGACGCCGACTTCGAGGTCGTCGACGAGGACGCGGACGCGGGATCCCTGGACAAACTCCCCCTCGTGGAGCGCAAGGGCGCGTCGAAGGGCGGCGGCGACAGCGCGATCTCGCGCACCGATCCGCTGCAGGCCTACCTGCGCGAGGTGCAGCGTCATCCGCTGCTCACGCCCGAGGAGGAGCAGAAGCTCACGCGGCACTACGCCGAGACGCAGGACGTGAAGACGGCCGCGCGCCTGGTGACGGCGAACCTCCGGCTCGTGGTGAAGCTCGCGTACGAGTATCGCCGCGCCTACAAGAACATCATGGACCTCATCCAGGAGGGCAACATCGGCCTGATGCAGGCCGTGAAGCGCTACGATCCGTATCGCGGCGTGAAGCTCTCTTCGTACGCGGCGTGGTGGATCCGCGCGTACATCCTGCGATTCATCCTGAACAACTGGCGGCTCGTGAAGCTCGGCACGACGCAGGCCCAGCGCAAGCTCTTCTTCAACCTGAACAAGGAGAAGGCGCGGCTCTCGGCGATGGGCATCGAGCCCACGGCGGGCGAGATCGCGCGGCGGCTCTCCGTGGACGAGAGCGAGGTCGTCGACATGGATCGGCGGCTGTCGAGCGGCGAGGCGTCGCTCGACGCGCCCGTCGGCGACAGCGAAGGTCGCTCGGTGTCGCGGATCGATCTCATGCCCTCGTACACGACCGGCCCGGACGCCGCGTTCGAGTCGCACGAGATGGACGAGATGGTGCGCGAGCGGCTCGCGAAGTTCCGCGAGACGCTGAAGGGCAAGGACGTCATCATCTTCGACAAACGCATGGCGGCCGAGGATCCGCTCACGCTCCAGGAGCTCGGCGACGAGTTCGGCATCTCGCGCGAGCGCGTGCGGCAGCTCGAAGCGCGGCTGACCACGAGGCTGCGCGAGTACCTGCGCGAGGAGCTCGGCGACGCCGTCGGCGGCGCGAGCTAGGCCGTGAGCGACGCGCCCGAGCGAGGGGTGCTCTACGTGGTGGCGACGCCGATCGGCCACCTCGGCGATCTGTCTCCACGTGCGGCGGAGACGCTTCGAGATGCGGCGCGCGTCGCCGCCGAGGATACGCGGCGGACACGCGGGCTGCTCACGCACCTCGGGATCACGGGAAAGCCGATCGACAGGCTCGATGCGCATGCGTCGGCGCACGACGTCGCGCGGGTGGTCGAGCGGCTCCTCGCGGGCGAAGACGTCGCGCTCGTGACCGACGCGGGCACGCCCGTCGTGAGTGATCCGGGCACGGACCTCGTGCGCGCGGCGGCCGAGGCCGGCGTGCGCGTCGTGCCGATCCCGGGGCCGAGCGCGGTGATGGCGGCGCTCTCGGCGTCGGGGCTTTGTACGGGCGCGTTTCGGTTCCTCGGTTTTCTGCCGCGGAAAGGTCCCGAGCGGCGCGATGCGCTCGAGCTCGTGCGCGCGACGCCCGAGTCGGTGGTGCTTTTCGAGTCGCCGGAGCGCACAGCCGAGACGCTCGCCGATCTCGCGACGAGCATGCCGAACCGATCCGGCGCGGTCGCGCGCGAGCTGACGAAGGTGCACGAGGAGATCCTGCGCGGGACGTTGCCGGAGCTCGCGCGTATCGCGGCGGAGCGCGAGACGCTCGGCGAGGTGACGATCGTGATCGGGCCGGGCGAGGCGCCGAAGGGTCCGCTCGTCGGCGAGGAGGAGCTCGATCGGCTCATCGACGAGCACCTCGCGCGCGGGCGGCGTCCGAAGGACATCGCCGACGAGCTCGCGCTCGTGTCGGGCCGGCCGCGGCGCGAGCTCTACACGCGTGTGCTCGCGCGGAAGAGGGACGAGCGGTGACGGACATCCACGCGGTGGTGTCGCGGCCGGGCCCGGTCGAGTCGGAGATCCTCGCGGCGCTTGGCGATTCGTTTGAGGTCAAGCGAAGAGCGTTGCCGCCGGTGACGCTGCGGACGCTGGAAGGCGGGCAGGGGGCGCCGGTGCTGTTCCTGCATGGGCGGGGGTATGCGGGGACGATCTGGGCGCCGGTGCTCGCGGAGGTCGCGCGATCACGTCGCGTGATCGCGGTGGATCTGCCGGGGTTCGGTCACTCGTCGTCGCCGCCGTTTCAGGGCGACGATCGCGACGCGGCGGCGCGTTTTTTCGTCGAGCCGATCGCCGCGCTCGTGCGTGAGCTCGACCTCGCGGAGGCTTCGATCGTGGGGCATTCGCTGGGCGGGCTCGTCGCGCTGGAGCTCGTGCTCGGGGGGCATGTGCGGCCGCCGAAGCTCGCGCTCGTCGCTTCGATGGGGCTCGGTCCCTGGGCGAGCTTGCGGTCGCGCGCGTTGTTTCGGCTCGGGCCGGAGCGGATCGCCCGGACGCTCGTCGCGCTGGGTTTGCCGCGGGATGCGCGTGGGGATGCGTGGGAAGAGCGCCTCGCGCGCCTCGAAGCCGAGCTCTTCGCCGTGCTCGGAGGAAAGGCGCCGCCGGTGCGGGCGTTCGACGCGCTCTTGCCGCTCGTCGGTCCTGCGTACGAGCGCTCGTTGGATCTGAAACGGATCGATGCGGAGACGCTGCTAATCTGGGGCGAGCGTGATCCCGTGCTGCCCGCGCCGATCGCGATCGGGGCCGCGGCGGTGATGCCACGCGCGCGGCTCGTGATGTTGCCGGGGCTCGGGCACACGCCGCACATCGAGGGCGCGGCGCGTGTCACCGAGCTCTTGTCGTCGTTCCTCGCGTAGGAGCGCTTCAGGCGAGGTTGACGTCGACCTCGTGGAAACCCGCGACGTGATCGTGGGCCTCGATCTGACGGCGGACCCACTGCGCGTCACGGCGGGCGACCACGATGATGTTCACCTCCTGGCCGGGCTTCGTCGTGATCCCGGATGTGGAGAAGCCCATCTTGCCGGCGTCCTCGAGCGACATCACGACGGCCTGCGTATCGCGCTTGGTCTCTTCCGAGAGGAGCGTGTCGGCGTCGGAGCCCTTCACCATGTGCACCACGAAGGCAACGTGCATGGGCGGTATGGTCGCCTCGATCGTGGGGCGAGCGCAAGGGGCAGCGAATGAGGCTCAGCCGCGCTTCTTCTGGAGATGCGATCGCAATGCGCGCGCCTGCACGCGGTTTTTGCGCATTTCCTCGGAGCGCGCGCGCGGGTTGCTGGCCATTTCGATCCGATCGCCCTCTTTTTGAAGATTTTTATAACTCGCGAGCCGCTCCGCCGAGAGCGCGCCCTCGGTGATGGCCTTCTGCACGGCGCATCCAGGCTCTTTTTCGTGCCGGCAATCGGAGAACCGGCAGCTCGCCGCGAGCACCGCGACGTCGTCGAAGGCCTCGTCGAGGCCCGCGCTCGCTTCCCAGAGGCCGATCTCTCGCATGCCCGGCGTGTCGATCACGATGCCGCCCGTCGGCAGCACCACGAGCTCGCGCCGCACCGTGGTGTGGCGGCCCGTGTCGTCGTCGTCGCGGATGGGCGAGGTGGCGAACCGCGTTTCGCCGAGCAAATGGTTGATCAGCGTGGATTTGCCGACCCCGGAGGAGCCGAGCAGGATGCCCGTCCTGTTGTCGCGCAGGTAGTCACGCACGATCTCGATGCCCTCGCCCGTCTGGGAGCTCGACGCATGAATGGGCACGCCACGCGCAATGGCCGAGGCCGCCTCGATCGCGGGGCCGGGATCGGCGAGGTCGGCTTTGCTGAGCAGGATGACGGGCTCGGCGCCGCTCTCGCGGGCGAGCGCGAGGTAACGCTCGAGCCGGCGCGGGCTGAAATCACGGTTGAGCGAGCTCACGAGGAAGACCCGATCGACGTTCGCCGCGACGACCTGCGGCTTCTTGTCGAGGCCCGCCGCGCGGCGAACGAAGGCCGTGCGGCGTTGCAAGATCGCCTGGATGACGGCGCGCCCTTCGGTATCGGGCGTCTCGTCGAGGACGACCCAGTCGCCGACCGCGGGCATGTCGAGCGGGCTCTCGGCCTCGTGGCGGAGCCGGCCCGCGATCACGGCCCAGCGCTCGTTCGTCCCGTCGTGTACGCGATAGGCGCCCCGGTGTTCGGTGACGACGCGGGCAGGCAGCCGCGAGGCCGAATGCTCGGCGGCGTGCGCGGCGAAATGGCCGGCGAAATGGGGGGTGAATCCGAGTCGGACGAGGTCGGGGTTCATGCGGGAGCGGTCGCCTCCCGCGAACCATAGCAGAGGAAAGGACGGCCTTCCGTCAGGCTTCTTTCCGTTCGCCGAGCAGCTCCAGCCGCGCGAGCGTCGCGCACGTCTCGCTGATCGCCCGCATGAGGCGCAGGCGATTCTCGCGGACGGGGATGTCGTCCGTCATGACGTACACGTCGAGGAAGTAGCGGTGAAGCAGCGGCGCGAAGCTCGCGACCTCGCGCAGCGCGCCGGCGTAGTCGCCCGCGCGGCGCAGATCGACGAGCTTCGCCGCAAGCGCGAGGTAGCCGTCGTGCACGGCCTTCTCGCTCGCATGATCCTCGGCCCGCGGCGGGGTCGGCTCGCCCGCAGGCGCGCCGCTCGCGATGTTCGTGGCGCGCTTGAAGACCTCGCCGACCCGCGCACGCGTATCCGCATCGAGGCCCGCGAGCGCCGTCGCCCGCGCCCGCGCGTCGAGCGGGCGATCGGCCGCGACGGGCAGCGCAGCCGCGACCGCGTCGCTCGGGAGCTTCGCCTCGAGCAGGCCGCGCAGGCGCTCGGTGAAGAAGTCGCCGAGTTTGTCCGTGAGCTCGCCCGGCCCGAGGTCGAGCGAGACGCCGCCGTAGCCGTCGTACGCCGCGCGGAACGCGTCCGAGAGGCGCAGGTCGAAGCCTCGATCGAGCACGGTGCGCAGGATGCCGAGGCACGCGCGACGCAGGCCGTACGGATCGGCCGCGCCCGTCGGCGTGAGGCCGATGGCGAAGCAGCCGACGATGGTGTCGAGCCGATCCGCGATCGACACGAGCGCGCCCGCGTCCGAGGGCGGCGTCGCGTCCTGCGCGCCTTTCGGCTGGTAGTGCTCGCGGATCACGTCGGCGACCTCGGGGCCCGTGCCTTGCGCGAGCGCGTACGCGCGCCCCATCTCGCCTTCGAGCTCGGGGAACTCGCCGACCATGAGCGAGACGAGATCACTCTTGGCGACATGCGCGCCGCTCGCCGCGGCCATGATCGCCGGCTCGGGAAGCTGGAGCAAAAGCCCGAGCTCCCGCGCGAGCCGCTCGACGCGCTCGGCCTTGCCGAGCATGGTGCCGAGCCGCTTCTGGAAGACGATGCCGGCGAGCTTCGTGCGCCGATCGGCGAGGGGGATCTTGACGTCCTCGCGGTAGAAGAAGCGCGCGTCCGAGAGGCGCGCCCGCATGACGTTGTCGTTGCCGCGCCGGATGTTCGCGGGGTTCTCGGCGGTGTTCACGACCGAGAGGTATTTCGGCAGGAGCTTGCCGTCGGCAGCGCGCATGCCGAAGTAGCGCTGGTGGCCCTTGGCGACCGCGAGGATCACGCGCTCGGGCAGCTCCAAAAACTCGTTGCCGAAGCCGCCCACGATCACGTGCGGCTCCTCGACGAGCGAGAGGTTCTCCTCGATGAGGAAGTCGTCCTCGATGAGCGTGCCGCCCGCGGACGCGGCGGCCTCGAGGAGCCGCTCGCGCATCACCCGCGCGCGCTCTTCGGGATCGACGAGCACGTGCGCGGCGCGGAGCGCGTCGACGTACATCGCGGCCGAGGTGATGGTGATCGCGCCCGGCGCGAGGAAGCGATGGCCGTAGGTGGTGCGGCCGCTCTTGGCGCCGGCGATCTCGACATCGAGCACGTCCTCGCCGAAGAGCGCGATGATCCAGTGGATCGGCCGGCCGAATGCGTAATCGCCCGCGCCCCAGCGCATCGATTTGCGGAAGGGGATCGCGGTCGCGATCTGGGCGAGCGCCTCGGGCAGGAGCGCGGAGGCGAGCTTGCCGGCTTCGCGGCGCGTGCCGACGAGGTACTCGCCTTTCGGCGTCTCGACGCGGCGCAGGTCGGCCACGGAGCCGCCGATCTTCGAGGCGAACGCCTCGGCCGCCTTCGTGGGCACGCCGTCCTTGAACGCGGCTTTGACGGGCGGACCCGTGACCTCTTCTTCGAGATCGGGCTGGCGCTCGGCGACGCCGGAGACGAGCACGGCAAGCCTGCGCGGCGTACCGAGCGCGCGGATCGCGCCGTGCGCGATGCGCAGATCCGAGAGGCGTTTCTTCAGGAGATCGGGGAGCGCGCGGAGCGCGGCGTCGACGAACGAAGCGGGCAGCTCCTCGCAGCCGATTTCGAGCAGGAGGTCGCGGGTCTGGGACATGGGGCGCGCAAGGTAGCGCAAACGGACGGCTTGGGGCAGTCCTCGCGCGACTTCCGTCGCGTCCCCCCTCCCGCCCCGTGCCGGCCCTCGGGTACGCTCGCACCATGCCTTCCTTCCGACGCTCTGTGCCTCTCCTCGGCGCCCTCGTGGCGTCGTTGCTCCTCTCCATGCATTGCGGCGGGGGTGACCCGGACGCGACGGGTGCGTCCTCGTCGTCCTCCTCTGGCAGCGGCGGCAGCGGCGGTGTTGGCGGCAGCGGCGGTGTCGGCGGAAGCGGCGGTGTCGGCGGAAGCGGTGGTGTCGGCGGAAGTGGTGCCGGCGGAAGTGGTGCCGGCGGGGCGGGCGGCGGCGCGGGCTCGGGCGGCTTCGGCGGGGCGCCGCCGGCGATCCTCGACGAGACGTTTGGAAAGGACGGCGTCGCGACGGTCGGGTTCGTCGGCGGAAACGGCGACAGGGTCTACGCCGCGGCTCGGCAGGCCGACGGAAAGATCTTGCTCGCGGGGACGACGTGCGAGTTCTCCGACCCGAACTCGACGACCGCCGGCGAGGCGCTCCTCGTGCGCTTCGGCGCCGACGGCGCGCTCGATACGAGCTTCGGCGTAGGCGGCAAGGTGCTCGCGAGCGTGGGCATCCGCGGCGAGGCGCACGCGGTCGCGGAGCAACCGGACGGGCGCATTGTGATCGTGGGGAAGGCGTTCTCGGACCTCGGCATCGCGACCTTCTTCGCCGCTCGGTGCACGCAAGACGGCGCGCTCGATCCGACCTTCGGCGCGGGCGGCATCGCGAGCTTCCACGCCCCGGCGCGGACGATGAACAGCGTGGCCTTCGCGCCGGACGGCAAGATCGTCGTTCACGGCGTCGAATCCCCGCAGGGCACGCCGTACCTCCTGCGACTTCGGGCCGACGGCAGCCCGGATCCGGCGTTCGGAATGGGAGGCATCCAGAAGACGCTCGGCCCCACGGCGACCGATTACCGGCAGATCGCCGTGCAAAAGGACGGCAAGATCCTCGCGGCCGGGTTCACGGGCAGCGACGCGACGCGCGACACCGTGATCGTCCGGTTCCTGGAGAGCGGCGCGATCGATCCGAGCTTCGGCGCGGGCGGCGAGAAGGTCGTGCCGCTCGGTCCCGTGTTCGAATCGGCGCTCGCGCTCGCGGCGACCGACGATGGCGGGATCCTCGTCGCCGGATCCGCCGAGGTGCCGGGATTGTTCGAAACCGAGGCCGTCATGGCGCGCCTCGCCGCGAGTGGCACGATCGATGCGGGCTTCGGCAACGCGGGCTTCGTTCGGCTCAAAGGTAAATCCAATGGCCGCTTCGCGCGGATCGACGTCGATGGGACGAGCCGGATCGTCGCGAGCGGCTGGCACGACGAAGCGACGGGGGCCGTGATGCGCTTCTCCGCGAACGGCGTCCTCGACGCGACCTTCGGGGACGGCGGGGTTTCCAAGAATTTTTTCGATATCGTCGCGCAAGCGCTCCTGCCCGATGGCTCGATCGCGCTCGCGACGAACGTGCCGAACTATGCCGAGGATTTCGTCGACGTGGCGGCGCGCCGCATGTCGTCGTCCGGGGCGCAGGACATGTCTTTCGGGACGAACGGGATCGCGAAAGCGAACTCGGGCGCGACGAAGGAGGCCGCGGGGCAGATGGTGCTCGAGCCCGACGGGAAGATCGTCGCGGCGGGCACCATGATCCGAGCGAACACGCGCCGCGCGGTGCTTTCGCGCCAGATGCCGGACGGCGAGCTCGATACGAGCTTCGGCAATGGTGGGAGGCTCCTGCTCGACGACATGTCGATCGTGCGAGGCCTCGCCCGTGCGTCGAATGGGCACCATTTCGTGATGGGCCTGGACCTTTCGACGACGAGTCAGGTGATTGGACTCGATCCGACGGGACAGGTCGATCCGAGCTTCGGGACGAACGGGGTGGCGAACGAGACGGCCGAGCAGGGCAGCGGCTGGACGGCCTGGACGGTCGCGGTCGACGCCGCGGACCGCGTCCTCGTCGGCGGGAGCGTGGGCGGTTTTCAGACGTGCAAGCTGGGGCTTGTCCGGTACACACCCGCGGGGCAGCTCGATACGACGTTCGACGGCGATGGGCGGGTCGTGGCCGATTTCGGAGAAGGTTACAATTGCGGGATTCGCGCGATCGTCGAGCTTCCGGACGGCAAGATCCTGGTCGGCGGATTTGCCGGAGGCGCGGCTGACGGCGGTCCGAGGTTCTTGCGGTACGACGCGATGGGCGCGCTCGATACGACATTCGGCCAGGGTGGCATTGCGGCGCCGCCAGGGATGAACGTGTGGGTCGACCGGATGGCCGTCGCGCCCGATGGGAAGGTCGTCGTGACCGGATACCGCCAGTACTCTCAGGAGATCGGCGTCGCGCGGCTTCTTCCAAGTGGCGCGCTCGATTCGGCCTTCGGCGGCACCGGGTACGTCACGGTGAAGACGGGCCCGAATGCCCCCGTCATCAGCTCGGCGCTCGAGGGGCCGGCGGTCGTCGTGCTCGCGGACGGGTCGATCCTCGTTGGCGGCGGGACGGTCGTCGGGACGAACGCGCAGATGTTCGCCGCGCGGCTCCTCCCGAGCGGCGCGCTCGACACGGGCTTTGGCGATGCGGGCATGGCGATCGTGCCGCGGCGCCCCGGCAATTTCGCGGCGTATGGGATTGGCCTCCAGCCGGACGGGAAGATCGTGCTCGGCGGACGAGGTTTTTCCGCTGAAACGGGTACCGATTTCGGATTCGTGCGGCTCGTGCCCTGAGATTCGGCCCGGAGCCCATTCCCAGCGAGCTTCGGCGCCTACGTTCTCCGGGCAAATATTCGCGTCCGGGTCTATTTTTCGGGGGCCGATCGGGTCGGCGGCAAGCTACGCGGCGAGGTCAAGGAGCGCGTCATGGCCGACCTCGGGCGCCGGGTTTTGTACATGAATGAACGGTGCTTTCATCGAGTGCTCGCAAGGACATCCACGCGTACACCCTACGCCGCCGCCGGCGCCTTGGCACGCTCCAGGGATTCCTTGAAGCTTCTAGCCCGGGACCTCAACCAGCTTGAAGATGAGGTCGATCCCCGCGGCCTTGAACATGGATTTGGCATAGTCAAGAAAATCCTCGCCTTCGCGTGTGACCGCAAATTTGGCAAGAATGTACACCTTGATGGGTGTGGAATGCTCCACTTCGCGCCCGACGTCCTCGGCGAGGCGCTGGAACACCTCCCCACTCTCGATGAACGCGAGAGACGTGTTCAGTTTTTCTTGCAGCAACAGAAGGTGTCGCCGTTCGTCTACCCAATCGAGATCGTCGATGACGGTGAGTCTTACATGACCTGTGCCCTTCTCGATCCCAAGCCAATCCACGACTCTGCTTTGTTCGATGGTCATGGCCGCCTTACTTCCACTTTGGTTGTCCCCGGTTTGCCCTTCCCGACCACAGTTGCGCCCGACTGCGCGATTTCCGGTTGTGCTGCCCTCTGATTCGGTGTCAACGGGCGCTTGGAGAAGGGTGCAAAAGAGCCGCGACGAGCGACAGAACGAAGCGCTCCCCGCGGCTCCTCGTCACGGGCATCAACCCTCGCCCGGCCCGCCCTTCTTCTTCCGCGGCTTCGCGAACCGGCGGAAATACGACTCCACTCGCGCCGCATCATTCGGGAATTTCTTCGTCAGGTCCGCGTGCAGCTTGATTCGCTCCTCCACCCAGCGGCGCTTCACCTCGGGGATCGTCTTTTCCTTCAGGAACGCGAGCTCCTCCTCGACCTTCGTGCACGCGGCGTCCGCCAATTCGACCGCCTCCACGGCGCCGAGCAGCTTGGCGAAGTATTCCTCGTGGAGCGGCTTCATGCCGGGCTTGCCCTTGTCCTCGTCGAGGGCCTTGAGGATATCGCGGACCATCTTGGGCTCGACCTCGCGCGCGTCGGCCTCCGTCACCGAGCGTAGACCTTCGGCGAAATAACGACGATATCGCAGGTCGTCCCGGTTCTTGTCGCACAGATCGAGAAGGCGCAGCTCGAAGGAGCGGACGATCCGATCGACGATACGGTCGCAGCCGGAGATCACGGCCTCGTGCTCCTCGACCGCCTCTTCCAGATCCTCTTGCTCGCGGTGCCTGGCCTTCAGCTCGACCTGCACCACCGCGAAGGCGGCCTCCATTCCCTGGGTCTCGGCGTCCGCCCGGATGGCCGAGAGCGTGAATGCGCCGCGTGTGCGGTATTGATCAGTGGGTGTGTCCTCACGGGGGTTGTCCATCGGCGCAGCGTACGTCCGTTCCACCTGTGATGGCAAGGCTACTAACGAACCGCACGACGCGGAGGACGCAGAGGGTGTTCGGGCGCCGTCCCTGCGTGCAGAGGTCGACGCCGAAGGCGCTCCGTGTCGATCGGAGCGTGCAGGGACGTGCACCGAAGGCCCTTCGCGCCCATCGTGGCGTGCGGGGACGTGCACGAAGGGGGTTCGGTGCACGCCGTGGCGTGCAGGGGCGTGCACCGAGGGGCGTTCGTGTCGTTCCCCGCATGCAGAAGAAGCGTCCGAACACCCGAAGTGCACGGCGTGGCATGCCTTGACACCCCTGGAGCGCGTTCGCAGCGTTCCCCCGGTGCGCTTCGGCCTCGCCCTCCTCCGGGGCCGATCACGTCGGCGACGAATGGGCTCGATATGGCCCATTTTACGGGCGTGGATTCGACGTGCTCTCCGCGAGAGAATGAGGGCCCCTCACGGCAGCGTGATGCCGTGCTGCCGGGCAAGCTGGCGCGGCGTGACATTGCCGAAGCGCTGATCGAGGTTCGCTCCCGCGGCCGCGAGGCGTCGGAAGACCTCGACGTGCTCGGGCCGCGGGAAGAGTCCAGCGAATGCCGTGTGAATCGCGAGGAGGGCGGCCGTTCGCCCCTCACGATCCGGGCGATCGACCGTCGCGCCATGCGCGAGCAAGCGCTCGACTCCGTCGAGACATCCCGCCTTCGAGGCGATGTGCAGCAGAAAATCGTAGCCGGCGGGCGGCTCGATGTCGGCGCCGAATGCAGCGAGGAGGAGGTCGAGGACGGCGAGGGCTTTTTTGCCTTTTCGCGTGACGAATCCGGCCGTCAGGAAGAAGCAGGTGGCGTGCGCGGGGGGTCGGGCGAGCAACGCCTTCACCGCCATGGTGCGGCCGAGCTCGCAGGCGACCTCGAGCGGGGTGACGATCGTGGGGTGGCGTTCGTGGGTGGCGTTGGGATCGGCCCCGGCGTCGAGCAGCGCCTTGATGACGGGCGGGCTTGCGTTCGCCGCGGCGAGGTGGAGCGGCGTGCCGCTCGGCGACGCGAGGTTCACGTCGCCGCCCGCGGCCACGAGCGTCCGGACCATTTTCGCGTCGTTCACGAGGTGGAGCCCAGCCAAACGATCGACGCGGGTCTCGTTGGCCGAAAAGCCCCGTGAAAGGAGCAAATCGAGCGACCGGTGGGCCTTCGCCAACACGGCCATCGGCACGAGCGGCGGGCTGTCTGCGGGGAGGTCGTCGAGGAGCGCGCCGAGGGCGCTCGGATCATCATGACGAAGGGCAGCGGCGAGGGCCTGGGCGGAGCCAGCGGGCGTGATCGTCATACGTCACCGAACCACCCGTGGCTCCGGGCGTCAACGATGCATTCGCGCGAACGGCGATCGCGGAAATGCGACGTTCCTCAGAGCAGATTCGCCGCCGCGAGCGAGAACATCGGGCCGTCCGCGCCGGTCGCTCCGCTCTGGCTCTCCAGCCCTTTGACGAAGAGCGTCCCGGTGCCGACCGCCACGGGGTACTTGTAGACGACGCTGTTGTCGCGCGCGTCGAGCAAGAGCGGCGTCACTGTCTCGCTTTCGAGGTCGTAGGCGAAGATCCCGAAGTTGCCCTCGTAGACGATCTTGTTCTTGAATTTGCACCACGTCATGTCGTGGCCCGGATGATGCGCCTCGGTGAACGTCTTGTTCATCGAGTAGCTGGCCTTGATCTTCTCCGTGATGTTCTCGCGCGTATCCGTGGCCTTGTCGTAGCGGAAGAATTCGCGGTCCTGCGAGTAGACGGCCCCGCCAGGATAAAAATCCGCGCCGCCGGCGCGCTTGTCGTTCTGCACCCATTTCGCCTTGGTATCGGTGAGCTCCGCGAGCCAGAGGCGGCCACCCTCTGCGAACATGAGCGTCGTGCCGTTGACGGCGAAATTGGTGAATTCGCCCATCACGTTGGGCGCGATGAGATCGTCGAGCACGAGCACGTCCGTGGGGTTCGCCTGACCGGGCGTCCACTTTTGAAGGACGAACTTGCCGGTGTCGCCGTTGATCACGGTGACGTAGAGATCGTCGCCCGTGACCGAGTAGGCCCACCATTTCTGGCCGAAGGGCGGGGCGGGCAGCACGAGCTTTCCGCGCGACATTTCGGGCGTCCCGGCCGCGTAGGTGTTCGCGCCGTCGAGCACGTTCATCGAGGCGACCATGGTGCTCGACGCAGCGAAATTGATGTTGTCCACCGGGTTCGGATTCGAGGCGCCCGTGAGGTAGACCTTGAACGTGTAATCGGTGCGCTGCTTCTTGCCATCGTCGAAGCTGCGGAGGAGCGGGTTTCCGCTCCCCACCTCGACCCAGTAGAGGGTATTGCCGGTGGCGAGGAAGTCCTGCGCCGGCGTCTCGATGAAGACCGCACGTTTCGACTCGAGCTCTTCGCGCATCGACTCGAACTCGGCGAGGTCCTCCTCCTGCGTTTGCTCCTTTGCGCCATCGGCGCCGCAGCCGGCGAGGAGGAAGGCCGTGAGGCAGGCAGCGACCATTCGAACATCGTTCATGCGAGACTCCTTCGTCGCGTCGTTTTGGGGGAGGATATGGAATCCCCCCTTGGCGTCAAGGCAGTCTCGTTCCCGGGATGACGCACAATGTCCCATGCTGGCGTGCCAAACCCGTCGTCGGCTGTCTACGCCTCGCTTCGAGGCGGGTAAGGTCGATATGCGGGGGGCTTGCCTTCGAGCGCGCGCTCGACGTTGCGCCGGACCTTGGCTCGGCGGATGCGGATGAGGAGCGCCTCGCCCCCGGGCAGCAGTCGGACGAGCTCGGTCGCAAAGTTCCAGGCCGCGCTCACGAAGACCAAGAATTTCCACAGATTGTTCGGCAATCCGAGCTCGTCTCCCTCGTCGTTGCCGAGCACCAGGCGCGAGAATCCCGCGCGCCATTGCGCGTCGAGGTAGACGAGGGGACGCGGCAGGTCCGGGGTCACCGGCACGGCGAGCAGCGCGGCGGCGAGCTTTCGGCTGTCCTCGTCCCCCGGGGGTTGCGTGCTGCCCGACAGGTAAACGAGCTTGCACGCCTCCTCGAAATCGCGCGGGAGCATGTCGAGGCGTATGCCCATGAGATACCCGACGTAACGCCAGAAGTGCACGAGCGCGTCGGCCTCGCGCCGCGTGATGATGTGCCCCAATGCGCGGAGGCCAATGACGAACACCGCCGAAAAGAGGAGGTTCGTGGCGAGCAGGTCGGCCTGGTTGATCGGCAGGCCCCACGCCTCCATGCGCCAGCGCGGATCGTCCGCGAGCCGCACGCGGACCATGGCGTGCATGAGACGGACCAGAACCACGCCACGAAACCCGGCCGAGTCGCGCGCGAGTGTTCGTGAATCGTACAGGTCGAAGACGAACTTCGAGGTTTCGGCGAGCCGCCGGTACGCCATCGATTCCAGGGCACCCGTGAGCGCGATTGGCTTGTTCGCGGCCGACGAGCGATAGCCGCCGGTCAGGCAGACGCAGCTCAGCACCCGCTCGCCGCTCGTGCCCACGCGATCCGCCGTGCGCGCCGCGAGCGCGAGCTTGTCGTCGTCGACCCATTCCGGCCTGACGTCGAGCTCGGCGAAGAGGGCGACGAGCGGCGCGGGCGCTTCCGGGATGCTGTCGATGCCGTGATCGACGGCGCGCGAAAGCAGCCGATGACCCTCGCCACGCGGGAGCGTGGCGAAGAACCGAACCACGTCGTCCGCGAGGGGATCGCCGTCGAGCAGGGTGTCCCGGAAGCGCGCGATGTGCTCCTCGCTCGGCGGCGGGAGCCGGAACGCTTTGCGGAAGAGCGCGAAGCGCAGGCTCTCCTTCACGCGAGGGTCCTGGAATCGGGTCGGTACGTCGCGGGCGCTCGCGAGGGCGGTCGTCATGCGGATCGTCTCCAGCTCGTGGTTGCCGAAGATCATGATCCGAGCAATCATTCGGATCCGCTCGGATTCTACGATCACGCATCCGCGGCGCGCGCGAATGACCTCGAAAGCCTTTGATCCACAGCCTCGGAAGTGGCCCCGGCAGGGGCGGTCACGGGCCACGTTCGACGCGCTCCTCGATGCGACCGCTCGGATTCTCGAAGACCACGGCTACGAGGAGCTGACGACGAACGCGGTCGCGCAGCGCGCCGGCGCGAGCATCGGGACGCTCTACGAGTATTTCCCCGACCGCGAGACGCTGGTCGCCGTCCTCGTCGAACGCGAAGCGCGTCGGGTGCTCGCGGCGCTGGAGGCGAGCATGGCCTCGCTCCACGACATGCCGCTCGAAGCGGCGATGCGGATCTGGCTCGAGGCCATGTTCGCGGAGCTCGAATCACGCCGGGCCCTCGTGGCCGTGCTGCTGAAGAGCGTGCCGTTCGTGGGTCGGCTTCCGATCGCTTCGGAGTTTCCGGCGCGCCTCGTCGCCATCGCGGCCCGAGGGGGGAGCCATCGGCGCGAGGAGATCGCGCTCGACGATCTCCCTTCGGCCTTTTTCCTGCTGACGAACATGCTCCGCGGGGCGTACCTCGCGATGCTGCTCGAACCACCGGAGGGTTTTTCCCGCAGGGCCCTGCTCGACGACCTGACCGTGTTCGTGATGCGGATGCTCCGCGCGAGGGAATGATCAGCCGAGCACGTCCGCCATCGAATACCGCCCCGCCGGCTTTCCGAACAGATACCGCGCCGCGCGTAGCGCTCCTCGGGCAAACAGGTCCCGGTTCGTCGCCCGATGCGTCAATTCGAGCCGCTCCCCAGGGCCGAGGATGTGCACCGTGTGATCCCCGATCACGTCGCCGCCCCGCACCGCGAAGATGCCGATCTCGTCCGCCGCGCGTGGCCCCACGTTGCCCTCGCGCCCGGTCACGGTTCGCAATCCTTTTCGGGCGTCACGCACCGCGTCCGCGAGCCGCGTCGCCGTCCCGCTCGGCGAATCCACTTTCGCCTTGTGGTGCGTTTCGACAATCTCCACATCGAACCCCGGCCCGAGCCGGCGTACCGCCTCCGCCACGATCTCGGCGAGTACCTGCACGCCGAGGCTCGTATTCGGGGCCCAGAGCACGGGGATCGTCGTGGACACCTCGTCGAGCTTCTTTTCGGTGTCCGCGTCGAGCCGCGTCGTGCCGCTCACGACCGCAATCTTTTGTCGTCGCGCGGCCGTGAGCACGCGGTTCAGGGCCTCGGGGCGGGAAAAATCAATCACCACATCCGCGCCGAGGAGCCCCGCCGCGACGTCGGCGCTGAGCGCCACGCCGAGGGTTCCCGCGCCGGCCACCTCGCCGATGTCGCGCCCGAGGTGGGGCGATTGCGGCGAGGCAATGGCACCGACGATGGAAAAACCCTCCTGCGCGGCGAGGCGTACGATGCTTTGCCCCATGCGCCCCGTGGCGCCCGCAATCGCGAGCTTCACGACGCGGCCTTCGGGAAGTGCGCGTCGAGGTGCGCGAGCGCCTCGGCCACTTTGCGCTGCGTCGCCTCGCTCGCCGGCAGGAGCGGCTGCCTTACCGCGGGCGTCATGCGCCCCATCGCCGCGAGCGCCGCCTTCGCCGGCGCCGGGTTCGGCTCGATGAACATCGCATTGTGGAGCTCGACGAGCGCGAAATGGCAGACCTGCGCGCGCACGAAATCGTTCGCCAGAAGCGCGCGGGTCACTTCGCTGACCTCACGCGGCCTCACGTTCGAGCTCACGCTGATGACCCCGCTCGCGCCGACGGCGCCGAAGGCCAGCGTGAGCGCGTCGTCGCCCGAGAGCACCGTGAGCCTGTCGCCGAGCTTGCGCTTGAGCTCCTGGCAGCGGAGCACGTTGCCCGTCGCGTCCTTCAGCGCGACCACGTTCGGCGCGCGTTCGCAGATCTGCGCCGTCGTCTCCGCCGAGAGGTCGACCACGCACCGGCCCGGGATGTTGTAGAGCACGACGGGGGAGGAGACCGCGCGCGCGACCGCGAGCACGTGCTCGCGCATGCCGTCCTGCGAGGGCTTGTTGTAGTACGGCATCACGATCATCACGGCATCGGCGCCCGCGGCGAGGGCCGCCTTCGACGCGCTGATCGTCTTCTTCGTGGAGAACGATCCCGTCCCGGCCACGACGGGCACGCGTCCCTTCGCGACCTCGACGACACGCTTGATCACGAGGACCTGCTCCTCGTCCGAGAGCGTGGGCGATTCCCCCGTGGTGCCACAAGGCACGAGACCCGAGACGCCTCCCTCGATCTGCGCCTCCACGAGCGCGTCGAGCGCGGCGAGATCGACGGCGTCGCCATCGGCGGTGAACGGCGTGACGAGCGCGGTAAACGTGCCTGAGAACGTGAGGGCTTGCATCAGCGCGCGACCTTGGATGGCTTCGCGAGGCACGTCAAGTTTCCGCGGCCCGGGCCGCACGTCGCGACGAGGACGGACGGAGGAACGAGGAGAAAACGCGGGCAAGGAAGCGGCTTCGGCGAAGGATCACGCGCCGGATCGAGCACGCGAGGGGCGAGGGTTTCGAGGCCTCGCGCGCCGACGCGCTGGACCGGACTCTCGCTCGGGGCGCGGACGCGACCTTGCCAAGCGCGGGGCATGGACGCACGTTCCGGCCATGCAGTCGCTCATGGACAAAGCTCTGATGGGATACGTCGAGCTCCAGGTGGGCTCGCTCAAGGTCGAGGTCCCGATCCGCGCGGCTGGGGAGGCGTCCTCGGCTGAGCCAGCCGCAAGGTTCGAGATGGAGGGCGATTCCTGCGCGATCGTCGTGCGAGGGGACGCGACGTCGAAGCAGGTCGAGCGCGCGATGCACAGGGCAGCGCGGGAGGCCGTGCGCCAGCTGTCGCGAAAGCTGCTCAACTAACGAGAGCATCGAGCGATGCTCGGAAGATCGCGAAGCGATCTTCCCTCGGGGGGTGAATCGGCCGGGCTCTGCCTGGCCGAGAGGGGGACGCGAGGCGTACCCCTCGGTGACGAGCGCACGAGTATTTCGAATACCATGCTAGGCTCGCGCACCGGATGAGCTAGCTGCCCGGCCTCCGGCGGACGGGCGCGGGAGAGCATGGCTTTGGGTCGAACGGCACGAATGGGTGTGGGGCCTCTGTCCCACGGTCGGACCAGAATCGGTGCGTGGGCCTGCGCGGCGGCGCTGGGCGTCGCGACGCTCACGGGGCAGCCGAGCGAAGCCCGAGCCGAGCCGGTCGTCGGGACCGGGAAGGGGATCGTGGGCGGCGCCTTGCTCGGCGGCGAGATCGTCGCGATCACCATGGGTGCCGTCGGCGTGAGCAAGGGCTGGCCGTACCTCGTGTTTCCCCCGCTCGCCGCGGTGGGCGGCGGGATCGGCGGATACTTCATCGAGCAGGCAGCCCCACCAGCCGAGGTGCCGCTTTACATGCTTGCCGGCGGAATGGCGCTCGTGATCCCGACGATCATCGTGACGCTGAACGCCACGCTCTACAAAGCGCCGGAGAACTACCCGAACGAGCCGGTGCAGAACCAGCCCGCGGGAGAGCCAGCGCTGCCGAGGACGAGCAAGCGGCCGATGCATGTGCCGATGTCGTTCGTGGACATGCACGAAGGGCGACTCGCGCTCGGCGTGCCCGCGGTGGAGATCCGCCCGGTGTACACGCCCGAGGAGATCGCGAAGTTCGGGATCGCGCAGGCGCGCGAGGTGAAAATCCCGGTCTTTCAGGCGAGCTTCTGAAAACGGCGGAGCGCCTCGGACGTGTCTCGACGGCACGTTGCGCGGGAGCGTCGAGGCGGGGACACTGAGGCAGGCGGGCGCGCGCGGCGCGGGCCCGAAATCGCCATGTCCCGCATCTATCCGGTCGAAGCCTACTCGTACGCGTCGCGCTTCAACCTGCGTGAGGTCGAGGCCTGGTTGCCGCCCGATTGCGGCATCCGCTCGACGAAGACGCAGCTCGTCGTGTCGCTCGACGGCGACCGGCTCGCCTACCTCTTCGACTTCGGCGCGATCGTGTTCGTGAACGTTCCCGACGCCGAGCGCGAGCGTATCGTCGAGACCTTCAACAAGAAGCTGCCGCAGGAGCCACATCCGCCGCTGCGCGAGAGCTTCCTCATCGAGGTGCGCCCCAGCGCGGCCGTCGAGGTCCGCTTCGATCGGGTCGTCGTGCCCGACGTCGACCCGATCACGCTCGACGTCATCGCTACCGTGATCGCGCAGTCCGTGGCCATCGACTACTACGACGAGGACGTGCAGGCGATCCTGGATCGCGTGGGCGCGGTGGCCGGCGAGGTCGCGCGGGAAGGCCGAACGCTCGGCAGGACGCGGGACTTCGTGCGGTTCGTGGGCACGGCGATGGCGTCGCAGGTCGAGATCATCACGGCGATCTCGCTCCTCGACAAACCCGACCTCACCTGGGAGAACGAGGCCGCCGATCGGCTGCACGACAAGCTGCGGAACAACCTCGAGATCCAGGAGCGGCACAAGGCGCTGGAGATCAAGCTGTCGACGATCCGCGAGACGCTCGGGACGCTGATCGAGTTCAGCCAGACGCGGCGGATGCTGTTCCTCGAAGGCTCGATCGTGGCGCTCATCGTGTTCGAGATCCTGCTCAGTTTGTTGAAGCTCAACTGATCAGAACCGGGCGCGCGTGGCCACGAGGGTGCCGATGACGCACGCTGCGAGCGCGAAAAAAGCCGAGGCCACGTAGCCCGTGCGCGAGGCGCGGCGCAGGGCGCGCGAGGGTGCGTCGTGGCCGTCTGCGCCGGCAGCGAAGAGGGCCGCGAGCGCGAGGCCGGCGAAGACGAGCGCGCCGAAGGAGAGGTGCAGCTTGCGCTCGAAGAGCCAGCCGAGCGAGCGAGAGGCGAGGAAAAGGCGCTGGCGGAGATGGGTGCGGTAGGGGAGGTCGAGCCAGACGCCCGTCGCGAACGTGGCCACGGCGAGGGAGGTCGTCGCCGCGGACGCGAGGTGGATCCAGCGGGAGATGCGCGCATCGTTGCGGAGGCGTACGAGGATGACGGCGAGCGCGACGAGGGCGACGGCCGAGATCCAGGCGAGGACGCCATGGACGAGCGCGACGCGGCGGAGGAGCTCGTGCGTCACGGGACGAGTGCTCCTTGAAGGGCAAGCGCGAGCGCGGCGGCGACGGAGACGCGGCCGAGCCAGACGGCGGCAGCCTCGATCGATCGTGTCGCGAGCGCGTGGCCGCCGAAGATCGCAGCGCCGCCGGCATACGCCGCGAGGAGCGCGCGCCACACGAAGCGGCTGCGATCCGACCAGATGACGATCGCCGGGTCGGGCTCGGGGAACCACACGGACTCGATCAGGCGAAGCGCGACATAGGCGAGCGCCGCCCCCGCGAAGCCAAACGCGAGCGCGACCAGGAGTCGCCTAGGCGCCGTCGGCACGCGGCTCCTTCACGTTTGGGTTTTGCTCTCGCGCGTGGTGCGCGCGGACGCGCGGGCACTCGGGATCGGGGCCGAGCGCGCCGCCGAGGTGCGTCGCGACGACGCGGCATCCGCCCCGGCACACCGAGCGGATCTCGCAGGAACGGCAAGGCTCGGCGTCGTGTGGCGCGCGCCAGGCTTCGAGCGTCGCGTCCGTCGCCCAGGCCGCGCCCGCGCCGCCTTGCCACGCGTCCTCGGCCTGGGCGTCCGCGGCCGGCGCGAAGCTGCACGGCGCGAGGGCGCCGTCGATCCGCACGGCCGCGAGGTAACGCCCCGCCTCGCAGCCGAGCACGCCGAACCGCTCGAGCGCCGCCGCGTCGCGGACGTGGCCCGAGAGGAGCGGTACGAGCGAGCAGTCGACGCGGATCGGGAGGTTCGTCGCGGCGAAGAGCGCTTCGAGCGTGGGTCCGAGGGCATCCACCTGCGCGGGCGAGAGCCGCGTCGCGAGGTACGAGACGTCCGCCGCGCGTCCGGCGGGTTTGTACCGGAGGAGCTGAAGCTCGCGCGCGCCGAGCGACGCGGCCCGTCTCGCCGTCTCGGGGAGCGCGTCGAACGTCTTTCGCGTCAGCACCACGTTGATCCCGAACGGCACGCCCGCCTCCGCGAGCAGCCGCATCGCCCGCTCCGCGACCCGCGCGCCTTCCCAGCCGCGCACCTCGCCGTACGCCGCGCCCTCGCCGTCGTAGCTCACGTTCACCTGCGCGAAGCTTTCGAGCTCCTGCGCGCGCTCGCTCGTCATGCCGATGCCACTCGTGGTCAGCACCGGCACGAGCCCGAAACGCCGCGCCGCGCGGCCGAGCTCGCCGAGATCGGGACGCGCGAGCGGTTCGCCGCCCCCGAACGCCACCGTGAACACGCCCGCCGCCGCGAGCGCCGAGAGCCGCGCCGTGATCACCTCGAACGGCGGGCTCTCGCCGTCGGGCCGCGCGTCGAGGTAACACCCTTTGCACCCGGCCCCGCACCGCGACGTCACCGCGACGTGCGCTTCGAGGGGCCTCGCCCGGCGTGTCGTCTCCGCGTCCTGCCAGACCACGCCGCCCGCGAGCCCGAGCCGCTCCGCCGCGCCGCGACCGATCGCCACGAGCGTGCCGTCGTCGAGCCGCACCCACGCGCCGAAGGGTTCAACGCGCGCCCGCATCGCCCCCCTCGTCGCGCTTTCCATCGCGTTCGCCGCGTCCCTTCTCCTTGCGCTCCTCCGCGCCGCTCCCGAACGCCGCCGCGATCCCCGCCATCACCACGCCCGCGGCCGCGGCCGAGAGAAACAAGAGATCGAGCGCGCTCCCCACCGACGAGCAGTTCGCCCCTGGGCCTCTCCGCACGGCGAGGATCTCGTCCGCCGTGATCGGCCCCGGCCCGATCTCCACCGCGCCTTCCGGATCGCGGCGCGCCTCGTTCCCGTCGTCCCGCTCGTCCCTCACAACCCAAAACTCTCCAGGTAGCCCGCGTTCGCGCCCTCGAGCGACAGGAACGCCGCGGCGAGCACGCCGATCATGCACACGATCGCGCGACCCACCCGCGCGACGGCGCGCCCGTCGCGTGATCCGAGCCGCCACGCTCGTGCCACGACGTCCACGCCGAGCACGCCGAACCCGAGCCACAAAAACGGCCGCACGTCGCCCTCGCCGTGATGCCGGACCAGGATCGCCGCCGCGCCCCCGAGGTAGAGCGCGAACGCCACGGACGAGGGGCGGATCACGGCACGCACGATCGCCTCGGGATCACGGCCCGGCTTCCGGAAGAGCCGCACGATCGACACGGCGAAGACGAGCCCGAGCGCGCCGAGCACGCCCGCCGCGACCCGCGCGATCCTTTCGCGACGCACGAGCCGGCCGATCTCGGCGTACAGGCTCGGAACCAGCTCCGGATACTGCGAGACCGCGCGGTAGGCCGCCGCGAGATCCCCCCGCTCCCGTTCGAGCGCCGCGACCTCGTTCAGCGCGAGCGCGCGCGTGAGCTTGTCCGCCGAGGGATCCTCGATCGCCTGGCCGAGCGCGGCTCGGGCGCGGCTCGGATCGTCGAACCGATGCCAGAACGCCTCGGCCACGATGAGCCGCGCCTCGGCGCGCACGCGGCCGGGCGGGAAGGTCGCGGCGTCACGCTCGAGCGCCTCGATCGTGGCGCGGTCCGGGGCCGGGGTCCGGCGTACGGCTTCGAGGCGCGCGAGGGGCGCGAAGTCCCCCTCGGCGTGGGCGCGGAGGTCGGCGGCGCGCGCGCGGGCCATCCGGGCGAACGGCGCGGAGGGATCGAGCGAAAGGACCGCGTCGTACCCCGCGAGCGCCTCGCCGAACCTGAGCTCGGCCGCCGCTCGTTCGGCTTGCTCGTACGTGGCCTTCGCCTTCGCGCGCGGGTCGGGCGCGGCCGGCTCGGCGGAGGCCACGGAGGCGAGCCCGAGCACGAAGGCGAGCACGCCCGCGCGCAATGTCATCACGAGGGCAGCCTAGCGCGGTTCGTGCTGCTGGAAAAACGCATCGGCCTCCGAACGCACGAGGCGCCCGGAGGCCGATGAACCGATCAGCTCGGGTTTTTCCGGCGAATCAGGGCATGCCGCCCGTGCCGCCCGTGCCGCCCGTGGCCGCGCCGCCGGTACCACCGGCGCCGCCGGTGCCCATCATGCCGCCCGCGCCGCCGGTGCCCATCATGCCGCCCGCGCCGCCGGTGCCCATCATGCCACCCGCGCCGCCGGTACCCATCATGCCGCCCGTGCCACCGGCGCCACCGGCGCCACCGGCACCGCCCATGCCGCCCATGCCGCCCTGGCCGCTGCTGCCGACCTGGCCGAGGCAGAGGCCGACGCCGCCGGGGTACTCAACCGACGTGTCGCACTTCGCGCCGTCGCCGCCGCAGTCCGCGTCGGTGCAGCAGTAGCGCGCGCACTTGTCGCCGTTGCAGGTCTTGCCGCCCTCGCAGAACGGACCATTCGAGGCGTCGCACTCATCGCAGAGCTTGGCGGTGTTCGGCGCCGGCCAGCACTGGTAGCCGCCGCCGCTGTTGATGTCGCACGCCTCGCCCGCGGCCGTGTTGCAGGGCGCGTTCGTGACCGGGTTGCACTTGATCGTCGCGTCGAGCGTGACGCAGGACCCGCCCGAGGCCGCCTCGGCGGGCGCGTTGCACGTCCAGTCCGGCGGCGGCGGGAAGCACTCCGTCTCGCACGAGCCCTGGAGGCACTGGATCAGGTTGTTGTAGTACTGCGGGTCCATCTCCTCGCAGGCGGCTTGGTCCGCGCCCGTGAGGCAGTCGAAGCAGCCGAACGCGCACTCGCTGTTGGCGCACTCGGCGAGCTGCTCACAGCAGTTCGCCTCGGCGCACGTGCCGCACTCGTTCGGGTTGAGCAGGCCCGTGCAGGTCGGGTCGAACGTCGGATCGCACATCCCGCCCGACGACGAGCTCTGCGCGACGGAGCTCGACGAGCTCGACGACGCCGTGGGACCCGCGCCGCCCTCGCCCCCGTTCCCGCCGGTGTTCCCCCCGGGGTTCGTCTCGACGGTACAGGCCCACATCGACAGGGCGCCGAAGCCCGCCATCACGAGGAATCCAATCGTTCGCATCCGAAAAGCTCCTACTTCACCGACAACCGACGTCGCCGGGTCACGAGAGACCTGGGGTTGGCCCCGAGTGCGGGCCTGGCAAACGCGTGGTCGGCAGACGACCGGAGCGTACGCCACTCGTTCGCCCTATATCCGAAATCGCCGTGGGAGCGAAGCGGATGTCGTTGGCTCCGGCCTTTCCTTGCGGGACGAACCGTTGCAGCGTCGCGTTCGTGCGGTGAAACCCGGAAAACGCGGGCCTAAGGTTTGGTCTTTCCCGTGTCCGAAGAGCCTTCGGGCGTGCACACGAGGCAGTCGAGGCCCTGGATTTCGATGGAGACCTTCTGCGCCACGCCGAGCCCGTACGGGCAGTGCCGGCACTTCGAGTGGCAACAGTAACCGCGCTTCAGGTGGTAGACCGACGTGAAGACGACCTTGTGGTCTTCCTTGTAGAAGTCCACGCCTTCGAGAAGCTGGCTGAACTTGGGAAGCGCTTTCGACAAAGCTACCGCCTCACGGGTCCACGTCGCTCGTTCGATCAAAGCACGAACGAGGACGTCACGGTAGCTCTGTCGAAAATCGTGACTCTCGCGCGGGGAGGGACGACTTCAGCGGTTCACGCGCTCGAGGTACTTGCCCTCGGTCGTGTCGACCTTGACCCACTCGCCTTCCTTCACGAAGAGCGGGACGTTGATCACCGCGCCGGTCGAGAGCGTGGCGGGCTTGGTGGCGCCGCTCGCGGTGTCGCCCTTCACGCCCGGCTCGCAGGTCGTGATCTGCAGGACGACGCTCGGCGGAATGTCGACGCCGATCGGCTGCTCGTTGAAGAGCGTCACGTCGACGTTCATGCCGTCGGACAGCCACTGGGCGTCGTCGCCGACCTTGTCGCCGGGGACGGTGATCTGCTCGCCCGTGTTCTGGTCCATGAACACGTAGTCGGAGCCTTCCGGGTAGATGTACTGGAACGTGCGCGTCTCGACGTTCGCCGGCTCGAGCTTCTCGCCCGACTTGAACGTCCGCTCCAGCACGTTGCCGTTTGCCATGTTCTTCAGCTTCACCCGGGTGAAGGCCTGGCCTTTGCCGGGCTTAACGAACTGGAACTCGATGACGGAGAAGGGGTCCTTGCTCCCATCGAGCATCATCTTGAGGCCTTTACGGATGTCGCTCGTGTCCATGCGGGGCGCTTCCTGGTAGCTTGACTTGGGCGCCCCCCTTAGCACAGGCAAGGGGGTGGCGCACAAGGGGCGAGGCGACTACCCCACCCTTCCGACGAAGATCATGGATCAATTCGACGACGAGTTGCGGGAGATCAAGCGTGAGATCGTCGAGTCTCGCGGGCTCATCATCAAGACGAACAACCTGACGAACGCGTTAGCGGCCGACCTCAAGACGATCTCCAAGCGCCAGCTCGGCTTCGAACGGCGGGCTTTCTGGAACAGCGCCAGCGCGAACCTGCTGTTCGTTCTGGTGGTGATCGGCGTCGTCAAGCTCGCCTGGGATGCGCGCATCGACTCCGTTCAAGCCGAAACCAAGCAAGCGAAGGACAAGATCGGAAAGCTCGAGTCCGACGTGAAGGAGATGCAGCGGCGCGCGGACGACCGGACGCGGGCGGAGTCTGCGGCGGCGGCATTCTACGAGCTCGTACGAGCGGGCCGGCGGCAGGAGATCATCGACGGGTTCGAGGCGCTCCGGAAGGAGCCGCTCTCGCGGGCCGAGCTCGCCTTCTTCACGGACGCGGTGGACACGGCGCGGGCCGAGCTCGGCATCAAGAGCTACCAGCTCGGGCTCGATCACCTGCGCACGGGCCGCTGGCACGAGGCGGCCGTCGCGTTCGAGGACGCGATCCGCATGAAGGAGAACGCGGCGCACACGCCGTCGGCGCGGCTCAACCTGGCGCGCGCCTACCGCAAGCTGAACCGGCAGCGCGACGCGATCCCGATGCTGATGCAGCTCTCGGAGGCCTCGCCGGACAAGGAGATCACCGACGACGCGATGTTCCTGCTCTGCGAGTGCCTCGTCGACATCCAGGCCTGGAACGACGCGAAGACCACGCTGCGCGCCTTCATCCGCCGCTTCCCCGACAGCCCGTTCCTGAACGACGCGCGGATGGAGCTCGCGGACATTTCACTCAAACACTGAGGACGGGATCGTTGGAGCAGAAACGATCACCGGGTCGGTGCCCGGCGCATGTTCACTTGCCGCCGCAGGGCGCCAGGATGGCTTCGAACGTGCCGGAGAGGCAGTCCGAGATCATCGAGCACGGCTGGGACAGGCAGGCCGTTAATTTGTCGACCACGCTGTCCTGCGCGAGCTCGAAGCCGTAGCAGTAATCATCCAAAAACGGGTTCCCCTCCATGTTGCACTCCGCGAGCCGCGGGAGGCAGGCCGCGTCGAAGGCCTTCGTCGACGCCGTTTCGGGCATCGTCGGGGCGACGGTCGAGACACAAGAATCGGTCGACGTCATGCAATCGCGCTCGACCAAGCAGGTCTGGGTGGGGGCGACCGCCTCGGCGCGGTAGAGATTCCTGTAGCAAACCCATTGCGCGATGCATTCCTCGACCTGGTTCGGCTCGGGCATCTTGCCGCACGCCGTGTCCCGATCGAAAAGCGCCTGGCAGTGTTTCGAATCATCCGCCGGCTTCTGATCATTGTTCTCCGTCTCCTGCGGATCGTCGCTGCACCCGGGGAGACTCATCGCGGCGACGAACGCGACGCCGATCACTCCAACCATCGTTCGCATCTTCATTTCACAACCCCTTGAACAGATCCATCGGTCGAAATACCCGCGCCCGCCACGCCGCCTCGTTGTGCGGCGCCCCAGCTTCCCACCAGTGGTACACGTCCGTCTGCAGCGTGTAACCCACCGAAACCAGCACATCCCGCATCTGCGCGTTCTCGCAGGCGTTGTCGCCGATCCCCACGTCGTCCTCGATCCCGTCGCCGTCCGTGTCCTTGCATTTGGCCTCATTTTCGGCCTGGCCGAGCGCCGGATCCCCGCCACCCGAATCGAGGTAAAGCACCGTCGCGCGATGACCGTGCATCGCATACCGCTCGATCAGCGTCTCGTTCTTCGACGTCTCGCCCATCTTGCCCCAGCCCATCGTGCCCGAGAGGCTCGCCGCGTACTCGTATTCGTCCGGGAAACGGTCCGCGATGTGGAATGAAATGAGCCCGCCGAGCGACGAGCCCATCGTGCCCACCTTCGGCGGCTCGCCGTAGCGATCCGCGACGAGCTTGCGGACCGTGCCGTTCACGAAATCCGCATACGCATCGCCCTTGCCGCCCCAGGGCTCGACCATGCCGTCCTCGTCGAGATCGATGATGTCGGGCACGTGCGTATATTCATCCATTCGACCGATGCCCGTGTTGTCGATTCCCACGAGCATCATCCCCACAGGCACGCTGCTTTGCAGCATCCAGCCGCCCCACACCGCCTCCGGATCGAACAGGTTTTGCCCGTCGTGCACGTAAAGCACGTGCGTCGCCGTGCCCTCCGGCACCCACACGTTCACCGTGCGCTCCGGCATTTGCGCGTCGCCGATCCCGAAGAATCGATCGAGGTGCGCCACGTTCGGCGCGACCAGGCTCATTTCCCCGTTGTCGTCGTACGTGTACGAGCGCGCCCACGGGTCGGCCTCCCAGATCGTCTTGTTCGTGAACTTGTAGCGGCTGCCCGCCGCGACGTCCTTCAGGTGCAGAAAACGAAAGCCCGCGTTGTCGATCTTCATCGGGCTGCCCACCCAGCCGTCGTGATCACCCGCGACGAGATCCAGGCTCGGGTTCGTCGAGACGAACAGATGCCCGCCCTCCACCCACACGGGCCATCCGTCGCTCGCGGCGTACTTGTCCATCGTGCCTTCGAGGTCCGCGCGGAGCTCGGCGAGCAGGCCGTCGAGGCTCGTCGCGGTCGAACCGCCTTGCCCCACGCCGCCCGTTCCACCTGTTCCGCCCGCGCCGCCGAGGCCGCCGCCGCCTTGCCCGGTTCCTCCCGCGCCTCCGCCGCTCCCGCCGTCCCCGCAGCCGACGATCATCGCCGCGAGCGCGACGAGCGCAGGGAAGAGCCTCCACGACCCGCAGACACGAGCACCCGAGGAACGAGGGTTCGTCATGACGTACCGCCTCCCGAAGTAGCGAACGAGGAGCGGAGTGTGTGCGTGTGGCTCCGCGAAGGCAACGGCCGCGACGGTGTCAGCGGCGCCGTGTTTTGCGTCCCTCGCGCTCCGCTTCCGCGGCTTCTTCCTCAGCGAGGCGCTCGTCCTCGGATACGTCGGCCTGGTCCTTCACATCGACGCGAACCCGTTTTTCCCCGCTCGGATCGTTCACCTCTTGCACCTCGATCCGGGGGCCTTCGTTCTTCAGATCCTGCGCGCGACGGCGGATGATGCCCTTCGCGCGTTCGAGCGATCCGTGCGCCATCTTGCCCGCCTCGTTCACCGCGACGGCCGCCTCGCGGAGCGCCTTGCCGAAGAGGAGCGACAGCATGTTCAGCACGAACGGCGCGATCACGCGCACGCCGAGCAGGACCGCGAGCTGTGCGACCGTGAGCCCGAACAGCAGAAAGCCCGCGATCGGACCGGGGATCAGCTCCGAGCCTGCGTTCTTCTCATACTCTCGCGCCCAGCGTTCTTGCCGCTGCTCCCAGCGCTCGCGCCGCTGTTCCCAGCGCTCGGCTCTTCGCTCGGCTTTTCGCTCTCGCTTCTCCGCTTTGCGCTCGGCCTTCTCCTCGCCCTTCGCCGCGTGTTTGTCCGCCTTCTTCGACGGCGCCTCGCCGAGCTTTTCGAGGAGCGGCGCGAGCCGGTGCGCGCGTTTGTCCGGGTCGGGCTCGAGCATGGCCACGAGCGCGGCCACGAGCGCGGGACGCGCCGAACGACCGAGCGCGGCTTCGACGTCGATGGCGAGGCCTTTGTGCGGCAAATCCTCGGGTTGCATACCCGTGAGCATCGAGACGGCCGTCGCGCCGATCGCGTAGACGTCGGAGGCGGGCATCGCGCGGCCCTGGAACTGCTCGGGCGCCATGAACCCGAACGTGCCGACCACGGTGCTGCCGCCTTCGGGCTTCATCTTGTCGCGCACGGCGCCGAAATCGATCAGGGCAAACGATCCGTCGGGCCTCCGGAGCACGTTGCTCGGCTTGATGTCGCGGTGCACCACGGGCGGCGCGCGGCCGTGCAGGTAGTCGAGGATCGCCGAGGCGTCGCGGAGCAAGCGGATCACGTCGGCCTCGCCGAGCGTCGCGCCGCGCTTCTGCATCGCGGCGAGGCTCTCGCCCTCGATTTTCTGGGTGACGAGGAAGAGCTCGCCGCCCTCTTCGAAGTGCTCGACGTAGCGGGGCAGGCCTGGGTGCGACAGGTTCGCGAGCACACGCGCCTCGCGCTCGGCGAGCTCCACCTCTTTCCAGCTCTTCGCGCCGCGCACGCGGAATCGCTTGATCGCGACGGGCTGGCCTTCCTTCTTGTCGACGGCCTCGAACGTCGCGCCTTGCCCGCCCTCGCCGAGGAGGCGCACGACCGCGTATCGACCCTCGCGCAAGTTCTCCGGTGCGTCGCTCATGAAGTCCGCGGGCAGGGACGATAGCGCAAAAATCGACCTCGGGTGAAGTTTGATTCCGTGGCCTGCTATACGAATTTCCGGACTCGTGATAGGAAGGGAGCCATGCGAGTACGGAAAACGAATTGGCTTGGGATGATCGTGGGCGGTTTGTCGCTCGGGCTTGCGCTCGTAGGGGCGTGTTCGGCGTCGGGCGGGAGCGGGAGCGGCGCGACGGATGGCGCGGGCGCTTCCGGCGCTTCGGGGCAAGGCGGCGCGGGCGCGTCGGGCGGCAATGGGCCCGGCACGGGCGGCAGCGGCGGCGACATTTTCGTCGGGTCGGGCAGCGGCACGGGCGGCGGGCTCCCGGACGCCGATACGTGTGCGAGCGTCTCGTCCGAGGCGACGGCGGGCAAGCAGCCGGCGGATATCATCATCGCGGTCGACACGTCGGGCAGCATGGACGAGGAGATCGCCGAGGTGCAGGCGAACCTGAACAAGTTCGCGCAGCTCATCACGGCGAGCGGGATCGATGTGCACGTCGTGATGATCGCGGACGCGACGATGTGCATCCCCGCGCCGCTCGGAAGCGGGAGCTGCAATGGAATGGACGAGAAACTCCCGGGCTACCGGCACGTCGTGCAGACCGTCGCCAGCACGGACGCGTTCCAGCAGATCCTGAACACGTATCCGCAATGGAAGGACGTGTTGCGGCCGAACGCGGTGAAGACGATCGCCGTCGTGTCGGACGACGACTCGGACATGAGCGCCACGAATTTCAAGAATCAGATGATCGCGCTCGATCCGACGTTTTCGGGCTTCAAGTTCGACGCGATCGTCTCGTTCACGTCGGGCGACCTCTGTCCGCTCGAGTGCGGCTTCTTCGCCTGTCCGAATTGCGCGAACCCCTGCTGCAACAAGGTCTCGCCCGTCTGCGAGCCGCTCTCGGCGGCCGAGGGCAAGGTTTACAAGGAGCTCGTGCAGCAGACGGGCGGCGTGATCGGCGACCTCTGCACCCAGAACTTCGATCCGGTCTTCAACAGCATGGCGACCGCGGTCGTCTCGGAGGTGAAGATCTCCTGCGATTACCCGATCCCGGTTCCGCCCGACGGCACGACGATCGACCCGACGAAGGTCAACGTGGTCTACACGAACAGCAATGGCACGAAGACCACCATTTACAACGTGCCCACGGGCCAGGCCGATTGCGGGAACACGGGCGGCTGGTATTACGATGTGCCCGGGGCGCCCACGAAGATCACGATGTGCCAGAACACCTGTGCCGCGCTCCAGGGCGACGCGGGCGGGAAGGTCGAGGTGCTCTTCGGCTGCGAGACGCAGGTGAAGCCGCCGGAATGAGCGGATTCAATCCTCCGGCGGCGCCCACGCGTGGCGCCGGACCCACGTGCCCACGAGCGTCGATTGCACGACCGCCGCGGTCGTGATCACGACTCCCACGAGATACGGCCCGAAAAACGGGATGAGCCCCACCGTGTAGGCCGCGAGCAGGATGGCCGCCATGCCTGCCGCGGTCGACGCGACGAAGAGCCCCAACAGCTTTCCATAGGCCCCGGGCGAATGCGAGACGATCGCAACCCAGGCGACCGGCCAGAGGCCATTGATGGTGTGCCCGGTCATCGCGATCGCGAGGATCACCGCGGGCGTCACCGCGATCCCCACGAGGGCGAGGGCGAGCGTGAGATATACATTTCCAGGCAGGAGGATCTCCGAGAGGATCGCCGGCCAGAAGCCGCCGAGCACACATACGAGGCCGCGCAGGAACGAAAGGAAAAGATCCCAGCGCGAGGTAAAACTCGCCGAAAAAGGGAGGCCCGGCGCGTCGCGGCCCACGTGCTCCACAATCTGGAAATAGACGGCGGAGAGCGTGCCGAGGTAAATCACGTTGAAAAACGTGGAGACGGAGGCCACCGGGATGGCGGTGAGCCAGTAAGGCACGGAGAGCGCGGCGACGAGGAACAGGCCCTCTTCGTCGAACGGGCGGCGCAAGGCGAGGGCGAAGTCATCGCGTTCGGGGCGCTCGGGCTCGGGCAGGGACCGCGCGAGGGCGCCGCAGCGCGGGCACATCGTCAAAGGCCTCGCGTTTTGCTCCGTGACGAGGCGCTTGAGGCACGGCGTGCAATGAAGCGCGCCGCATTGCGTGCATTCGTGCGTCGCGTTCGTCCCGGGGTGTGTCTGGCAGGGGCCCGCCATCGAAGGAGGAGCGTTTACCCGAATCGGGAAGGAAAGGCAATGTAGAGCGCGTCATGCGCCGCGCACGAAACGCAAGTGCTCCCCAGGGCGCCGCCGCGCGAGCGCGCCGAGCGACGCGCGCCGCACGACGGCGAGGACCGGATACCCGCCCGTCGTCGGATGATCCGGCCCGAGCACGATAGGCGTGCCGTCCGTCGTGACCTGCACGGCGCCGCGGAGCATTGGCACGGGCAGGGCGAGATCGGGCCGATCGCGCGGGATGTTCGCGCCTTCGAGCCTTTGCCCCACCCGGTCGCCGAGACGCGAGACGGTGAACGTGGACGTGAGGAGCACGTCGAGCGCGTCCGCGGGAAAACGGCTCCGGTGCGGGCCTTCGTCGATCACGATCGTGGCGATTTCGTTTTCGACGGCCGGCGTGGAATGGCGCGAAGGCCGCGTGGCGGCGGTTTCCGGATCACCCACGGCCACAACGTCTCGCCGCCGGAGCGCGCGTCCCGCCGCGCCGCCGAGCCGCGCGACGAGCAAGGTCGCTCGCGCGCCGAGCGCCATGGGTACGTCGATCCCGCCGCGCGCCGCGAGATAACGCACGGCGCGGGGGCCTTCCTCCACGCGGAACGATTCTCCATCCGCGAGACGAATGGGCGCCGCGCCGTCCACCGAAAGGATGAGCTCTCCCCGGGCCCGCACGGTCAACGCGCCGAGCGGCACCTCGATCGCGGCCGCATCGGGCGTATTGCCCACGGCCTCGTTCGCGGCCGCGTGCGTCTCCGGATCGAGCGGCCCCGACGGCGGAAGCCCCCGTGCGAGTTGCCCCGCGCGTCCTCCATCCTGCACCGTCGCGCACGCGGGCGCGGCCTCCACGACGAGGGCGCGGGTGGATTGTTCATTGGGGACAACCTCCTTCCGCGCCGGCATCGCCTCCGCCTCGCTCACCGGCTCGAACCGCACCCGATCTCCCGGCGAGAACAGAATCGGCGGATTGCGGCCTGGATCAAAAAGCGCGGCCCCGGGCGCGCGGCCGAGCAGGTTCCAGCCCCCGGGCGAATCGAAAGGATAGATGCCGGTAAACGTCCCCGCGATGCCCACGCTGCCCGCCGCCACGCGTGGCCGCGGCGAGCTCCGGCGCGGCAAAACCAGCCTGGGGTCGATCGGCCCGCAATACCCGAAACCCGGCAGAAACCCGACGAGCTCGACCGTGACCTCACGCTCGGCGTGCAGGCGCACGACCGCCTCCGTCGAGACGCCGAGCGTGCCTGCGACCGCTTCGAGATCCGGCCCATCGTATACCACGGGGATCACGTGCGTTCGTCCGGACACATGTGCCCGTGCCGCGCCGGAGACCGCGGCCTTGATCGTCCGGACAACCTCGTCCGAACACGCGACGTTTGCCAAGACGACCACCCCGCCGCCGACCACCACGTCGCTCCCCGGAAACACCTCGCGCAACGCGGAGGCCGCTGCATGCGTTCGCGCGGCCCGATCCGGCGCGCTCTCCACGCCGAGATCGACGTACACGGCCGATTCCCCGTACGAAAGGACGCTCGTTCCGCCGTCGCTCACGCTCGCCCCCGCGTTTCCAGGAGCCCCGCCGATTCGAGCCCTTCCCGCACGGCCCGCGCAATCGTGAGCGCGCCGGGCGTGTCCCCGTGCACGCAAAGCGTCTCGAACGTGCCCGCGCCCGCGAGCCGCAACGCCTGCGCCCGGGCCGCCGCCGGATCCGTGATCAATGCGCCCGCCTGCGTGCGTGGCACGAGTTTCCCGTCAGGCCCATACGCCCGATCGGCAAATCCCTCCCGCAAATACGCGCGCCTCTCTATCGTCGCGAGCCGGGCGAGCGCGCCCTCGGGCGGACCCATGAGCGCCACCGGAAAACCGAGCCCCGCTTCGATTCCCTCGACCACGGCCGTGGCGATCGCCGGATCCCGCGCCGCATCGTGATAAAGCGCGCCGTGCGGCTTCACGGCCTCGATCGAAATGCCCACCCGAAGCGCCACCCGGGCGAGCGCCTCGACCTGCGACCGCACGGACGACGCGAGCTCTGCGCTCGTCATCACGACGCTCGTCCGGCCAAACCCGGCCCGATCCGGGTACGAAGGATGCGCGGCAAGCCGGGCGCCCGCGCGGCGCGCGAGCTCGCACGCACGTTCCATCGTGGCCTCGTCGCCCGCGTGCCCGCCGCACGCGACGTTGACCATCGTCGCGATCGAATAAAGCTCCTCGGGTTCGCCCGGTAGCTCGCCGAGGTCCACGTTCAGCGATACGGCCATGATTCCCTCACCCTGCCCATTCTAGGGATCCGAACGCACCACGGTCCACGTGAGCGCATGCCAGAACGCGCCCGGCGCAATGCCCGGCTGAGCGCCCACCGCGACGAGCGTGAACGCCCGCCCGTCCTCGAAATCCGCCTGCGTGAGCCCGCCCCGCAAAAGGGCCGCATCGAGCGGCGACGCCGAGGTTTTCACGAGTTGCCCCGGCACGAACGTGAGGATCTCCGCCTGCGCGATCGACCCCCATTCGAACCGCGCGAGCTGCCGGAACGGCGGAAACGGCCCGACTGCGCCTGCCGTGAGCGAGGGCGCGACCTGCTGCGGCATTCCGCCCTCGGTCCCGGGCACGAGCCGCACGTCGACCGAGGGCATCGGCTGCGCCGCGTGTGCGGCCTGGAGCGAGAGTTTTCCCTCGGCCGTCACGCGCGACATGGCCGCCGCGAGCAGCCCCGGATTGGGCGTGTCCGCCGAATATGTCGGGCCACACGCTTCCTTTTCGAGCGGATCGGTATGACCGGGCCCGCCGACGCAGCCCGTCGGCACGAGCAAAAGGCTTCGCTTGGCGACGAACGCCGAGGCCGGAATCACCGCGACCGGCGCCACCACGACGTCCGCCGGCGCATTGCCCTCGGTGAGCGTGGCGCAGCCGAGGTCCTTGGTTTTCGTGAGGTCGCCGGCGATGACGTGCAAATACACGTCCTTGTCCGCGGGCAAGAGGCTCGCCGGATCGACCCGCGACGCCGCGGCGAATGCGAGCCCCGACGGATCGGCGGGATACGGCGCGGGATCGCCGCCGTCGGGGTAGGGGACGAAGCAGAGCCGGATCGCCTCGTGATCGTTCACGCCATTGACGATCGTGAGCACGGGCGGCCCGTCGGGCTCGGGCACGACCTCGCCGCCTCCGCCCGCGCCCCCGCCACCGCCCGTGCCGCTCGACGACGACGAGCTCGAAGAAGCGCTCGTCGAGGGGTTTTGCGGGGCGTCCGTGCCCTCGGCGCAGCCACTTTCGAGGGCGATGAAGAATGCGGAAATGGTGAGGAAGAGCGGGTGGGCAGAGCGAACCATGCCCGAGTTTACCGCGAGGGCGCGGCAGAAGCTTCGACGATGCTGAGCGCGGAGGGCGTCGGGACGACACGCTCGAGCGTGAGGCCCGCGGCCGCGAGAATCCGGCGAAACTCCTCCTCGGTGCGCTCGCGTCCGGGGAGCGAGGCCATCATCAGCACGTCGAGCTCCTTGCCCGGGTGCGGGGTATTTCCGCGAGGAATGACGGCGTCGATGATGAGCACACGTCCGCCCTCGGCGAGCGCGCCCCGGCAGATGCGGAGGATGTTGATCGACGTTTCGTCCGTCCAGTCGTGGAGAATGCGCTTGAGGATCAGGCAGTCGCCGCCCGGAGCGGACGTGAAGAAGTCGCCGGACACGAGCTCGCAGCGGTCCGCGAGGCCTGCGGCGGCAATACGCGCCTCGCGGAGTACGTGCTCGGCGTCGAAGAGCACGCCCCGCGCCTCCGGGTTTTTCCTGAGCACCTCGACCAGGAAGCCGCCGTGCCCGCCGCCGACGTCGACGATATTGCGGAATCGTCCGAAATCGAACGAGGCGGCGATGGGACCGTTTTCGGTGTCGGAGAAGCCCGCCATGCCGCGGTGGAAGATCCCGGTGACCTCCGGGTTTTTCTCGAAGAACTCGAAGAAGGGCGCCCCGAAGATCTCGGTGAACGGTGTCTTTCCGGTGCGGATCGTGGTCGAGAGTTGGCCCGCGGGCGCCCAGAACGTCTCGTGGACCAGCATCAGGACCGCGTCGCGCATCGAGCCTTTCGCGTTGGCTCGGAGGATGTCGGCGCTCGGCGTGAGGTGGAAGAGGCCGCTTTCGTCCTCGGAGAACACCGAAACCGTGGCGAGGAGCCGGAGCACGCGATAGAGCGGCTGCGCCGCGACCCCGAGCTCCTCGGCGAGCGACGCGGCGGACCTCGGCCCGCGCTCCAGGCGATCGGCAACGCCCAGCTCGACGACCGCGTTGAGCGCGGCCGGATAAAGGTACCCCAAGCTCAACTGAATGATGTGAAGATGAGGAGGAATGGCAGAAGCGGCGGTATCGGTCATTGGTGACCAATACTACGGCCGCTCGGCGGCCGCAAGCTCAGCGTCGGATCGAGTAGACGAAGCTCGCCTTGGGCTGCCGGAGCCATCGATCGGTGATCGTCTTCTTCAGATCCGCGTACGCGCCGGGTGCATCGACGTATTTCGCGACGAGCGCCTCGGCACCGGGTTTGTCGCCGCTGCCCTTGATCTTCGCCACGATCCCCATGAGCTTCTTGCTCGCCGCCGGGAACGCGTCGAGCTTCACCGAGAAGCAGCCCGCATCCGTGCCATTCTGCGCTTTTTCGTTCGCGTTCCAGGCGAGCACGCCCTCGTCGAGCAGGAAGCCCACCTGGATCGCCGCGAGCTGGCTGTAGTTGAGCGGGTGCTTGGCGTCGTCGTACATGCCGCGCGAGATGTGGCCGAAGGCCCAGGCGATGTCTCGCACGTGCGCGAAGTTCGCCTTCGTCTTGTCGATGACGCCACGCTCGACGAGCCAATCCGTGAAATAAAGCGCGGCCGACTGGGCCTTGAGCTCCTCCAGCGTGCTCGCGAGCGGTCCGCCGAAGATCTCGCTGTCGATCTTGCCATTCACCGCATATTGATGCGAAGGCCCGAGGTTGTGCGCCGCCTCGTGCAGGACCGTGCTCATGAGCTGCGGCCCCGGATCGTCCGTGTACGACGCCATGGCCTCTGCGCAGAACAAGGACGCAGCGAGCCCGTGGTGCGAGGCAATGCTGTCCGGGTCGGTATAAAAATTCGTCATCGCGACCGTGCGGCCGCGCCCCTCGTTGCCCACGGGACCGAAGTTCGGCAGGCTCTGCCCGATCGTCGCGCCAAACGCGTCCCGCGAGTCGCCCGCGTTCAAGATGACCGTGATGAAATCGGGCAGCTTGAAGGATACTTTCTGCGCCGTGTACGGCGGACCGGCGAGGGCCGCGAGCGCCTGCTCCATGTCCTGCTTGAGCGGGTCGAGCTTCTCCTTCCATTCGAGCGAGCCTTGGTCGATCCGCGCGAAGCTCACGTGAAAGCCCGCCTTCTCGCTGCACGGCTCGAAATACGTCTCGTCCGGGCCGATGCGCAGATACCATTTCGAGTTGAACGTGCTCATCCGCGCCCAGGCCTCGTCCGCCTCGAACCAGCTGCCGTCCCGGAACGCCTTCGCGGCCGCCCGCAGATACGACTGGAACGAGGCCTCGTCCGGATTCGTGATCGCCTCGGCCGCCGCGTCGAGCTCGCGCGCCACGGCCTGCATGTCGTTCTCGTAGGCGCGATGATACGGCACGGCCTTGAGCGCGTCGCCCTCGCCCGTCACCACGACGAACGGATTCATGAGCGCGCGAGCATCCGGGCGCGCGGCGAGCACCTTGCAGAAATCGGGGTTCGATTGCAGCTCCGCGGGATAGAGCCCCGACGGGACGCGCTTCTGCTCGCCCGGCGTCCGCGGGATCGCGTAACAATTGACGTCGCCCTTCGTCGCTGGCGCCTCGCATTGCGGGCCCTGGTTCCGGTAGAAGAGCCGCCGGCTCGCCGGATCGTCCGCGGGGACCCTCGACGCGAGCGAGAGCGTGCCCGTCTGCTTCTGGTAGATCTTCTCGACGAGCCGCGCCGCCGCGAGCACGTGATGCACGATCGCCCGATCCTCCTCGGTCGCGGCGCCCGCTTGAAAGTTCGAGGCGACGAGCGTCGGGCGGCCCGCTTCGAGCTCGCGCAGGACGGCCTTGCGGCGCTCGACCTCGCCCGGCGAGATGCCCTGGAAGCTCGGGCCGTTCTTCACGAAGGACACGATCGAGGCGTACGCCTGGCCGAACGTCGGGTTGAAGCCGCCGGCCGAGACCCAGTGGGTCTCCTCCGTCTGCGTCGGGCCCCAGAGCACCGCGAGCTCGTTCGGATCGAGGGTCTTGTCCTGATCCACGTCCGCGGCCCAGAAGAGCGGCAGATCGAGGGCGACCGCGGCGCGATTGAAGTCCGCGCGAGGGACCGCATCGAACGTGGCAAGCCAGACCCCATCCGCCGAGACGGCCGGCGGTGCACCGCCACACGAGGCAGAGAGCGCGAGGACGAGCGGAAATGCGAGGCGAGGCCAGGAAAAACGCATGCGCCCTTCTATCACGAGGAGCCCGGAAGTAGGCTTCCCAAAGCCCCGTGACCGCACGCGATTCGAAGACGCTCCGCCTCACCCGATCCGCCGCCGCCTCCGTTCGTCGTGGTCATCCCTGGGTGTACCGCGAAGGCCTCGCACGGCCGCCGAAGCTCGACTCGGGCACGGCCGTCTCCCTCACGAGCGAGGAGGGCGAGCCGCTCGGCGTGGGCCTCTGGGACGCAGAATCCCCCATCGCCGTGCGTGTCTTCGGCCAGAGCGGGCGCCTCGACGAGCGCGCGCTCGTCGAGCGGATCGAGCGCGCCTTCGCGCGTCGTGAGGCGTTCGTCGGGCCCGACACCGACGCCTACCGGCTCTGCAACGGCGAAGGCGACCACGTGCCCGGGCTCGTGATCGACAGGTACGCGCACGTTGCGATCGTTCGCCTCGACGGCGATCACCTCGATCCGTGGATCGAGAAGCTCGCGCCGAAGCTCGAGCGCTCGCTCGCGCGGCGCGGCGTGCGCAGCGTCGCGCTCCGCCGCGCCCGCGACGAGGCCGGCGATCGTCGCATTCGCCCGCTCGCCGGCGACGAGCCCGAGGACCGTGTGATCGTCCGCGAGAACGGCATGGCGATGGAGGTCGACCTCGCGCACGGGCAGAAGACGGGCGCGTTCCTCGATCAGCGCGACAACCGCGCCCGCGTGCGCTCGTTCGGCGCCCGTCGCGCCCGCGCGCTCAACCTCTACAGCTACGCAGGCGGCTTCTCCGTCGCGGCCGCGCTCGGCGGCGCCGCGCACGTGACCTCGGTCGACGTCGCCGCCGCCGCGCACGCGACCGCGCAACGCTCGTTCCGCGCGAACGGGCTCGACCCGGCGAAACACGCGTTCGTCACGGCCGATGCCTTCGCCTTCCTCGAAGCCGCGGCGCGTCGTGGGGAGAAGTTCGACCTCATCGTCTCGGATCCGCCGAGCTTCGCGCCAAACGAGCGAACGAAGCCACGCGCGCTCGCCGCGTACCGCAAGCTCCACGGCGCGCTCGCCAAGGTCTTGGCGCCCGGCGGGCTGCTCTGCGCGGCCTCTTGTTCGAGCCACGTCTCGGCCGAGGATTTTCTCGGCACGCTCGACGACGCCGCGCTCGGCCGGGACGACCTCTCGCTCGTGGCCATGCACGGCCAGCCGCCCGATCACCCCACGCTGCCCGCGTGGTTCGAAGGCCGGTACCTGAAGTTCGCGGTCCTCGCCTGACGGTTCGTCCTGGCGAACTCGTTGGACGTGAAACGATCAGGCGCGCTGCTCAGAACCCCGGATCACGCACCTTGGGCAGGTTGTCCTGGCTGCCCGACTTCGTGGTGCCGGTGCTCTTCGTGCTCGGCGTCTTCGTGGCGCCGGTGGGCGTCGTCGTGGTCTTCGTCGTCCCCGCGCCGTGGTTGTGCGTCGTGGGCTGCGTCGTCGCGCTCGTCGCAGGCGCGGCGCTCGCGACGGGCGGGGGGAGGGGGGTCGGCGTGGGCGTGGGCGCCGCGGGCACCTGCGTGGCTGCGGGCTGCGTCGCGGCTTCCTGCTGCGTCGATCCTTGGGAGAACGCGATGACCGCGCCGCCGATCGCGAGCGCGCCGATCGCGGCGAACACCACGGCGAGCTTCTTCTTGCCGCCTCCTGTGAAGGCTGCGGCGTCGACATCGGCGACGATCGCGGCGGCCGTCGGCGACGAGGGTGCGCCTTGCGTCGCGGTGAGCGCGCCCGGCATCAGGCTCGCGCGGCCGTGCGCGATCGTGGCGACGTCGGTCATCGTTCCGGGCGGCGGCGGGATCGACTGCAGCCCCGGCGGGATCGTGGGCATGCGATTGCCGAGCAGGCCTGGCGGGATCGTCCCTCCGTTCGCCCGCGCCTGCGCGAGCAGCGCGGCGCGCTGCGCCTTGAGCTGCTCACGTTGCTCGGCGCGTTCGTCGGCGACCTTGAGGCCTTCTTTGATCGCCGTGCGGCGCTTCTCGGCGCGCTCGCCGAGCATGGCCTTCACGAACGCGACCACGTCCTCGTCGGGCTGCCCCGCGAGCTTGAGCTCCGCGATCCCGCGATCGATCGCGCGCGCGAACTCCGCCATCGACGGGTAGCGCTTGTCGGCGTCCTTCTCGAGCGCCTTCATGACGATGCCGTTCAAAAGCTCGGGGCAGTCCTGCATCGCCGAGGCGAGTGAGGGCGCCGGATCTTTGTCGCAGATCCGGCGCAGCGTGATCATGTCGTTGTCTCCACGGAACGGGTGCTTCGAGGCGAGGAGCTGGTAGAGCACGATGCCGAGCGCGAAGACATCCGTGCGGCGATCCACGGCCTTTCCGAGCGCCTGCTCGGGCGACATGAACGGCACCTTGCCCTTGAGCTGCCCGTCCTTCGTCGCGCCCGTGTCCGAGACGGCCGTGGCCTTGGCGACGCCGAAGTCCACGATCTTCACGACGCCGTCGTACGTGACGAGGATGTTCTGCGGCGAGACGTCGCGGTGCACGAGCCCCACGAGCGTGCCGAGCTCGTCCTGCAGCTCGTGCGCGGCGTGCAGCCCGAGCGCGGCGTTGAGGCAGAGGCGCATCGCGATGAGCATCGGGACCCCGCCCTTTTGCCGCGCCGCGCGCGCGAGCTGACTGAGCGGCTCGCCGTCGATCCACTCCATCACGATGTAGATCAGTCCATCCTGCTCGCCGAGATCGAGGATCTCGCAGACGTGCGGATGCCGGATGCGCGACGCGAGGCCCGCTTCCGCGAGGAACATGTCCTCGAACTGCGGATCCTGCGACAGCTCGGGCAACATCGTCTTGACCGCGACGATTTTCTGGAAGCCGCGCGTGCCCTTCATGCGCGCGGCCCACACGACGGCCATGCCGCCCTGTGCGATCGGCACGAGCAATTCGTACCGCCCTAGCGTGTGTCCCGCCCCTACGTCCCCGAGCGAGCTCATGCGTCCCCCCTCAAAGCCCCGCACGTGCACAAAACGAGTCCGCCCGAGCACCTCGCCCGGTCTCGCAGCTCATACCTCGCCGGACCCTGCACGGTTGTCGTCCGTCAGGATCGCAGAAGGACGGTCGCGCCTCAAGAAGATCGCAACAAGCCGTCCGTGTCGAACTTCTGCATGCAGCCCAGCAAAAACCGCACGATCGCTTCCGCCTTCGGCACGAGCGTAGCCACCTCGATGCGCTCGTCGAGCGTGTGAAATCCCGTGCCGCGCGGCCCGAGTCCGTCGATCGAAGGGATGCCGAACGCCGCCGTCGTCGCCGCATCCGAGCCTCCACCCACGAGCGGTGCTTCGCCGTCTCCGAGCCCCGCGGCCCGCGCGCACGCAGCGTATGCCTCGTAGAGCGCAACAGAAGCCGCGGTGCGCTCGAGCGACGATCGAGCGATGCCGCCCGTCACCGTGATCGTCGTCCCAGGAACAGCCACTTCCTTCGCGGCCTCGGCGAGCGCGACGAGGAGCGCGTCTCCATCGGCGCGCCGCTCGTAGCGGAAATCGAGCTCGGCCTCGGCACGATCGGGCACCGTGTTCTTCGAGTGTCCGCCGCGGATCGTCCCCACGTTCACGGTCACGCCGCGCGTGTAGTTGGTGAGCTTTTGCGCGTGATCGATGAACCGCGCGAGCGCCCAGATCGCATTCGCGCCGTCCGCATGCGCGTTGCCCGCGTGCGCCGCTTTGCCCGTCGCGACGATGTGCGCGCTGCCCGTTCCCTTGCGCGACGTGATCACGAGATCCTTCGCGCGCCCCGCTTCGAACACGAGCGCCGCGCGCGCGCCCGCGACCTCCTCGGCGATCACACGTTGCCCCTCGGGCGAACCGACCTCTTCGTCCGACACGATCACCACGCGGATCGGCACGCGCGCGAGTAGGCCCACGTGCGCGAGCGCGCGCAGCGCTTCGAGCACCACCACGAGCCCGCCCTTCATGTCGAGCACTCCAGGGCCCCGCGCGATCGGTCCCTCGCGCCGGAATCCCTCGAAGGTCCCGGGCGGAAACACCGTATCGAGGTGCCCCACGATCGCCACGCACCCCGCGGCCGATTCCTCCGCTGCCTCCGTCCTCGCGACCCAGTGCGGCGCGTACCTTGCGCTCGCGTGGGACCGCACCGAGCTCACGCCTTCGAGCCCGCGGAGCTCCGCCGCGAGCATCTCGCCCACACGCGTCCCGCCCGGCACGTTGTCCGTGAACGAGTTCACCTCGACCAGCGCTTCGAGCAACGCGAGCGCTGCTTCTTCTCGCGCGCGGAGGCGCGCTTTCGCTGCCTCGATCATACGTGGAGCTTCGTCCAAAACGCCCGGATTGACGAGCCCTCCCGCACCTTGCCCGCGTGACGGCGTGCGCTACATGACAGGGAATCTAGGCGAGGCGCGGTTGTTGGTCGGGTGGGGTGCGCGGGCCGGATGAATTTGCTCCATACGCTAGAAATCCACGCATCGCAGATCTTCGTGGGCGTGGGGGTCTTCGGCGTGAGCCTCGCGCTCAGCCTGGCCGTGGTGGCGCTCGTGATCGTCCGGCTGGAGCCCGATCATTTCGAGGAGACGCGCGGCCCGGGTCGGTTCCTCGCCGATCGTCCGGCCTGGCAGCGCGCCCTCGGGATCGCCGGAAAGAACTTGCTCGGGTTTTTCCTGGTCATTCTGGGGATCGTGCTCTCCCTGCCCGGCGTGCCAGGACAAGGGCTGCTCACGCTCTTCATCGGGCTCGTGCTCATGGATGTTCCGGGCAAACGCGCGATCGAGCGGCGGATCATCGCGGTGCCAGCGGTCTTTCGTGCGTGCAACCGGCTGCGCGCTCGTTTCGACAAACCGCCGTTCACCCTAACGACGGGGCGGCGCGCGAAGGAACGCGACGAGCTCGCGGACGAACGGATCCGGATCGGATTCGATCCGCGCGAGGGCCTCGGCGCGCGGAAGATCCCCCACGAAGAGCGCACGAAAGGCCCGCTTCAGCGCGACACGTGATTCGAGCGGCACGCCCGTTCGTTCGAGCCCGACGCGGTTCAAAGCGCGCACACGCGCCCGGTTTCCCTCGGCGATGACGAACGGCGGCACGTCGCGCTCGACCATCGATCCACCCGCGAGGAACGAGCGCGCGCCCACGCGGACGAACGGCGCGACGGCGACGTGACCACCGGTCACCACGTAGTCCTCGAGCACGACGTGCCCCGCGAGCAATGTCCCGTTGGCGAGCGTCACGCGATCCCCCACGATCGCGTCGTGCGCGACGTGCACGCCCACCATGAAGAGACCCGCGCTTCCGATGCGTGTCACGCCGCCGCCATGCCCGGTGCCGCGGTGCGCTGTCACGTGCTCGCGAAAGACGTTGTCGTCGCCCACGACGAGCGTGGTCGGCTCGCCCGCGTACCTTCGATCCTGCGGCGCGCCGCCGAGCACCGCGAACGAATGGACCACGTTGCGACGCCCGATCCTGCTGCCCGCCGCGATCACCGCGTGCGCGTCGATGCGGCAGCCGTCGCCGATCTCCGCGTCGCCCTCGATCACGGCGAACGGGCCCACGACGACGTCCGCGCCGAGCTTCGCCCCGGGATCGACGTGCGCGAGCGGATGGATCGAGACGGCCACGGGCGGCGCATTCTCGTGACCCGCGCCGCGCTTGGCAAGGCGAACGCCATCAAAGAAGCGCCGCGCGAGGGCCGACCGGCCGAAGCCTGCACGGCGCCTCGCGCGGCTGCACGATCGGTTACTGGTTCGCGAAGTGGTACCGCGCCGCCACGGTCGCCGTGATCGTGAGCTCACCCGGCTCGATCGTCGTCCTCAGCTCGCGCGACGCCTTCGCGATGCCCGCGTCGCGCCAGATCGGCGTCAGCCGGCCCTGCGAGCCATCCAGGCTGTGCAGCCCGAGCAACCGAACGCCCGACGAAGCCGCGAGGATCTTCGCGTTCCGCTCCGCGTCCACGACCGCGAGGTGCAACGCCTTGGCCTGCGCCTCCTCCGGGCGCGCGAGGAAGAACGAGATCCCCTCCACCACGTTCGCGCCCGCGCCGACGGCCGCGTCGATGACCTTCGCGGCCTGCGTCCCGAGCGCCTGCGCCTCCGCGAGCCGCAGCGTGACCGACAGCGTGTTCTGCGCGCGATAGCCGACGATCTTCGGCGCGCGGCCGGCCTCGGGCTTGCTCTGGACCGGATGGATCTCCAGCGTCTCGGTCTGCAACGTGAGGCCCTCGAGGCCGAGCTTCTCGATCGCGCTCGTCACGAGCGCCATCTTGCGCGCGAGCTCGCTCTGCGCCTGATCCAGCGTCTTCGCCTGGACCTCGACCCCGAGCTCGGCGCGCATCGCGTCCGGCTTCGCCACGATCTTGCCCTCGCCGCTCGTCGTGATGAACTCCGTGAGCTGCTCTTGCAGGACGATGTTCGCCTGCGCCTTGTCGCCCTCCTGCGCCCCGGCGCCGCTGCTCTTCTCCGCGGTCTTGGCCTGCGAGGAAGCGGCCGGGAAAACGAACGACAGGAGTCCGAGCGCCAGGCCCGCGAGCCGCCGCGAGCCGATCCGAAGTCGTTTCGCCATTGCCATGATGTCCCCCTTTCACGGCGCGGAGAGGCCTCTCCGCGCGCAATTCCCCCCGATGGCGGACGAGCCGCCGCGTGCATCCAGGGCGAGCGTGGGGCCCGAGCCGGGCTTTGACCAGATGGGACGGACGGACGTCGCTCCGAAATGGAAACGGCCCGCTACGAAGGGAAAACGTAGCGGGCCGCCTCGGGGGAAATGCAGCGTCGAACGATTACTTGCACTTCTTGAAGAGACCGACCCCCGTGCATTTCGTGCCGGTCTTCGCCGTGCTCGTCGGCTTCGTCGTCGGCGTGGGGTTCGTCTTCGTCGTGCTGCCGCCGCCGCTGCCGCTCGACTTCGCGGTGTTCGCGGCCTGCGCCGTCTCTTTCGGGGCCTCGGCGAGCTTGTATTCCTTCTCGAACTTCTTGCCGGCCTCGATCGTGATGTCGTCGTTCTGCGTGACGTACCCGGCCTTCGAGAGCTCGACCTTGTGCGCGCCCGGCGCGAGCTTGAGCGTCGACGGATCCTCGATCGCCTTGTCGTCGACCTTGATCGTGTCGCAGCCCGGGCTGCACTTGATCGCGACCTCGACCTCCTCGGCCGCGGGCGGCGGCGTGGGCGGCGGCGTCTCGCCTGTGCTCGGGGGCGCCGCCGTGCTGTCACCGGTCGTGGTCGGCGCGCCCGTCGGCGTGATGGCGATCGGCGCGTTCGGGTCCTCGCCCTCTTTCTTGTCCTTGCCACCCGCGATGATGAACGCGCCCACCGCGCCGCCGATCAAGAGGACCGCCGCGACGCCGATGATGATTGGCAGCTTCTTCGAGCCGCCGCCGGCATCCATCGGCAGGCGCGGCGCCGCCGTCGTCGGCGCCGCCGGGCCGGGGCCCGGGCCCATGCCCATGCCCATGCCCATGCCCATATCCGCGTTCGCCGGCCCGCCCGGACCCATGCCGGGACCACCCATGCCGGGGCCGCCCATGCCCCCTCCGGGCGGAGGCGGCGGCGGGTAGCCCGAGCCATCATTCGAGCCGACGGGCTGGTACACCGGCACCGCGGCCGTCGGGCCCATCGGATCGGCGCCGCCGATCGCGGGGAACGCGATGGTCGCGCTCGTGGCCATCTCGGGCATGTTCGCCGCGGCGGAGAAGGCCACGGCGAGCTCGCTGGCCTGGCGGAAGCGCTCGTTCGGATCGAGCGCGAGCGCGCGGTTGAAGACCGCATCGAGCACGGGCGAGACCATCGCGCCGAGCTCCTGCGCGCGCTGCGACGCGGGCTGGCGAGGGCCGACGAGCTCGTGTTGCCACGAGGCGAGGTCGGGCTGCGCGCCCTGGCAGGAGCGCCAGTACGGCCGGCCCGTGAGCGCGTAGAAGAGCACGAGGCCCATCGCGAACACGTCGGCTGCGGGGCCCGCGGGCGCGCCGCCTTGCATCTGCTCGGGCGCGACCCAGGGCGCGGCGATCGCGTAGCCCTCGTTCGTCTGGACGTAGCTCCGCGCGAGGCCCGCGCCGAAGTCCATGACGCGCACGGCGAAGCCTTGCGGCGCGACGAACACGTTCGTCGGCTTGAGCGCGTGGTGCATGAGCTGCCGCACGTGGGCGTTGTCCAGCGTGCGCGCCATGTTCTGCGCGATCTGCGCGACCTCCTGCGGCGAGAGCGGGCGCTGCGAGACGAGCTGCGCGATCGACGGCGTTGGTGACAACTCCGTCACCGTGAAGGGCGCGGCGGTCTGCGGATCGTAGCCCGCGTCGAGGACCGGCAGCACGGCGTCGGGCGGCAGCCCGTTCGTCGCCGTGTAGATCTGCTCGATCATCGTCATCACTTCGGGGCGTTGCGCGATGTTCGGCGAGTAGATACGCACCGCCATCGCGCGCCCTGTCGCGTCGATGACGCGGTAGGTGGCCGAGGAGCCGCCGTGGCCCAGGAGGGCCTGGACCGAGTATTTTCCCGCGATGACGTAGCCGGGGGAGAGCTGGGGCGCGGTCACGACGTTCCTTATTCGGCCTTGATGGACTCGATCGCCTTGCTCACCGCGCCCATGCCGGCCTCGTCATCGTCGGCCGCGAAGCCCAGGCCGAGCAGCGCGGGTTCGCCGTCCTTGAGCGGCGCCTGCAAGACGAGCAGTGTGCCCTTCTTCTTCGCGCGCTCCGAGCCCGCCGCGGTCCAGACGTTGAGCTTGACGCCGTTGACCTCTTGCGTGTTGTCCGGCTTCTTCCAGTTGACCTTGTAGCCCTTCGGCAGGGTGACGGCGGTCGTCTTGATGAGCTCCGCGAGCGCCGCTTCACGCGCCGCTGCGTCCTTCTTCGCGTCCTTGTCCGGCGTGTACGAGCCGAACACGACGATCGCACCCTCCTCCGAGGCCTGCGCGATCGTCTGCGCCTCGCCCTGCGCGTACGTCCACTTCTCTGCGGGTTGGAAGGCGATTTTGGCGCTCTTGACCTTGGCGCTCGTTTCCTTCGTCGCGGCGCACTTCTCGTCGAGCGACTCGCACTTCGGCGGCGGGGGCGGCGTCTCGACGGTTTTCGAGGCGCCCTCGTCGACCGGCGTCTCGGGTTCGGGTGTCTTCCCGCCGCAGGCCGCGGCCACGAGAAGCAGAGCGAGGGGAGCGATTGCTTTGAAGGTGCGGTAGACCATGCGCAAATCCGAGCGTGTCAGATGCCGACCGGCGTCCGCAAGTATTTCGGGTCTCGCCCCCCCCACCTTCGCCGCCGGATCCTGGGGCGCGGGGAGCGCACGGGAGACGAAGCTCAGGGCTTCTTCTTCATGCCGGGCAGGTAGGCCTTCTCCGGCGCCTGCTCGAGGAACTCGATCTTCTCGGCCGTCATGATCCCGTACTTCGGGTTCGCGGCGGCGCCGGAGCTCGCCTTCGTGAACGTCACCGCGTAGGTGCCCGTCACCTTGACCTTCGCCCCGACATTGGGGATCGGGTTCGGCAGGTCCGCGCCCCAGAACTCGTCGGCGAGCTTCGCCTCGCCTTCCTTGCCCTTCGGCTGTTTGTCGATCGCTTCGATCAGCGTGAAGACCTGGGCGAAGTTCGAGGCCCAGCCCATGACGTCGATCATGTCCTTCGTCTCGCCCTTCTCGTCGGCGATCGCGAAGGTCGGGATCGGCGCCTTGCAGTCCGGCGGATCGCCTTTGCCCGTCTTGTGGATCGAGCACGCCGGCGCGTCGGCGTAGTTCGTCTTGACGATGTAGCCGACGATCGAGACCTGCTTCGCGTTGACGTCCTCGAAGTGCACGCGGCTGCGGAGATCGTGCGTGATGCCCCAGATCGTGTACGCGCCGTCCGGCGTCTTCTTCTGCTTCTGCGGGAGCGTCGGCACGGCGGGGAGCGCGGCCTTTTTGCCGCTCACGGCGGGCTTGGCCTTGTACGGCTCCTCCGACGGTCCGCAGCCGAGCACGGCCGAGCCTGTCACGGAGGCGAGGGCGAAAACGAGTGCATGTCGGACGTTCATGAGTCTCTCCGGGCCGCTCGAGGGTACGCCCTCGGGGACAGGCTGCCGCCCTGGGGCAGGGGGATTGGGCTGGAAAGGGCTAACACGATGGCGCACGGCGCGTAAAGAGATTCGCCGAAGGAGGGGAACCGACGCGCCTCGGTCCCTCATAATGAGGCGCTCGAGCAGGCCGACAGGCCCGTCCAAACTCGTCCCCGTCGTCGAGCGTCGCCTGGGCCACGAAGGTAGGGTAGTCTCCACGAACCATGCGCGAGACGAAGCTGCGCGCCCCGTTCGAGACTTCACGTGTCCTCGTCATGATCCTGGCGGGTGGAGAGGGCCGGAGGCTCGGTCCTCTCACCTCGGATCGTGCCAAGCCGGCGGTTCCGTTCGGCGGGCGCTACCGGATCATCGACATCGTCCTCTCGAACTTCGTCAACTCGGGGCTGCACAAGATCAAGATCCTGACGCAGTACAAGAGCGCGTCGCTCGACGAACACATCGCGCGTGCGTGGCGCTTGTCGCCGATGCTCGACAACTTCATCGAGACGATCCCGGCGCAGCAGCGCACCGGCAAGAGCTGGTTCAAGGGCTCGGCCGACGCCGTCTACCAGACCCAGCACGTCATCACGGACGAGTCGCCCACGCACGTCTGCATCTTCGGCGGCGACCACGTCTACAAGATGGACATGCGCCAGATGCTCGACGAGCACCTCGAGCGCTCTGCCGAGGTCACGGTCGCGGCCATCCCCGTCCCGCGCAAGGAGGCCACGCAGTTCGGCGTGATCGAGGCCGACGCGAGCGGCCGCATCATCGCCTTCCACGAGAAGGTCCCCGATCCGCCGCCGATGCCCGGCCACCCCGATCTCGCCCTCGCCTCGATGGGCAACTACATCTTCAACACGGGCCACCTGCTCGACGCGCTCGAACAGGACGCGAAGAACGAGCAGAGCGCGCACGACTTCGGCCGCGACATCATCCCGTACATGGTCAAGAACGGCAGGCGCGCGTTCGTCTACGATTTCCAGACGAACCGCGTTCCCGGCGAGGACGAGGGCTCGAACGCCTACTGGCGCGACATCGGCACGATCGACGCCTACTGGGCCGCGCAGATGGATCTCATCAGCGTGCAGCCCGCCTTCAACCTCTACAACCAGCGCTGGCCGATCCGCACCGCGATGAGCCACGATCCGCCGGCCAAGTTCGTCTTCCGCGACGAGTGGAACGCGCGCGTCGGCATCGCGACCGAGAGCCTCGTCTCGCTCGGCTGCATCATCTCCGGCGGCCGCATCCATCGGAGCGTCCTTTCGAACCGCTGCCGCGTGAACTCCTTCAGCCATGTCGAGGAGAGCGTGCTTTTCGAGAATGTCGTGATCGGGAGGCATGCCAAGATCCGCCGCGCGATCATCGACAAGGACGTCGAGGTCCCCTCGGGGGCCGAGATCGGCTACAACCTCGAGGAAGACAGGAAGCGCTGGTACGTGAGCGAGGGCGGCATCGTCGTCATCCCCAAGCGCGCCAAGATCGGCTGAGCGGGAGTGATGGGTCGAACGGTCGTGGTCGGCGACCTGCACGGATGCAGGTACGAGCTCGAGGATCTGCTAGGCCACATTGGGTTCGGCGCGGGCGATCAGCTGGTCTCCGTGGGGGACCTCGTCGTGCGTGGTCCCGATCCCGCGGGCACGATCGATCTGCTGCGCAAGCTCCAGGCGCGCGTCGTGCGTGGCAACCACGAGGATCGGCTCCTGCGCTACCGGCAGATGCCTCCGAGCATCGTGCCGCAACTCGGAAGCCTGCAGCGCGAGGTCGTGCGCGCCCTGCGCCGCAAGCACTGGGAGTTCCTCGCCTCGCTGCCGCTCTGGCTCGACCTGCCGGAGCACGGCCTGCGCGTCGTGCACGCGGGCGTCGATCCCGCGCTGCCGATCGAGCGCCAGAGCCCGCGTACGCTCATGTACGTGCGTTCGCTCAACGTGAGCGGCGTGCCCGAGGAGCGGCGCGGCTCGACCCTGTGGGGCGAGCGGTACGTGGGACCGCCGCATCTCGTCTTCGGGCACAACGCTCTCGAGCTCCCGCAGATCCACCGTGACGCGACGGGCATCGACACGGGCTGCGTGTACGGCGGCCGCCTCACGGCGATGGTGCTGCGCGCGGGTGAACACCCGCCTCCGCCCGAGGATCGGATGAGCGTCCTCGTGAGCGTGAAGGCGCGAAGGACCTACTACCCGCGCTGAACGAGCGATCGCACGGCTCTCGCCAACGGCGCGCGTTTCCGGCTACCCTCAGGCCCATGCGCTCCGTCTGGCCTCGCCTCGCAGCGACGCTCGCCCTCACGGCTGCTTGCCATTCTGCGTTCGTCGTCGCGACGCCCTCCCTTGCGTTCGCGCAAGCTGCTCCCAAGGGCGACAAGGCCAGCGTCACTTCGCTCATCCAGCGCGGCAGTGCGCTCTTCGACGACGCCGAGTACGAAGAGTCGATCCAGACGCTCTCCGCCGCGCTCCTCCGCCCCGGCACGAGCAAGCAGGAGAAGATCGAGATCTACCGCCTGCTCGCCTACAACTACATCGTGCTCAAGCGCGTGGACGAGGCGGACGCCGCCGTGCGCGGGCTGCTCGTGCTCGACGAGACGTACACCTTGCCGCCGACCGAATCGCCGCGCTTCAAGGACTTCTTCAAGACGACGCGCGAGAAGTGGGAGGCCGAGGGCAAGCCGGGCCGCGAGACGATCGACTCGCCCGCGGCCGAAAAGCCGATCCGCATCATGCACACCTCGCCCGCGCAGGTGCCGCCGGGGACCTTGATCAAGCTCACGGGTCGCGTCGAGGATCCGGACGGCCGCGTGCGTGCGATGCAGCTCGCGTATCGCACGGGCGCCGATGGCAAGTTCGTCCTCGTGCCCGCGAGCTACACGCTCGGCGAGTTCCGCGCGCAGATCCCGAGCGACGCGGTCAAACCCCCGCTCGTCGAGTACTACCTGCAAGCGATCGACAAGGGCGGGTTGCCGCTCACCTCGCGTGGTGATGCCGCGACGCCGCTGCGCATCGCCGTGCCTGCGGCGCAAAAGGGCGGCGTCTTGTCGAGCCCGTGGTTCTGGGTGCCTGTCGGCCTCGCGGTCGTGGGCGGCGGCGTGGCCGCGACGTACTTCCTCCTCAACCAGCGGACCTCGACCGTGACGATTCGCGTGACGGAGTAGCCGATCTCGGGTGGCCCGAAGGCCCGATCCGCGCCAAAACCTCGTCTTCAAAATGACCGAGCCCGTTTATCCGTTCGTCGCCGTCGACGTCCCTCGTGATCGAGCCGAAGAGCTCGGCGCACACCTCTTCGATCTCGGCGCCATGGGCGTCGAGGAGCGCGACGAGCAGACGCTCGCGAAAGGCGCGGGCTCCGGCAAGGTGACCCTCGTCGCGAGTTTCTCCACGCGCGAAGAAGCCGACCAGGCGATCGCGGCGCTCGTCGAGGAGGACCCCTCGCTCGCGCCGCGCATCGAGGAGATCGTGGGCGACGCCTGGCGCGACGCCTGGAAGCAGCACTTCGAGCCGTTCCAGTTCACGTCCGACATCGTCGTCGTGCCGCCTTGGGTCGCCTACGAGAAGAAGCGCGCGGACGAGCACGTGCTCGAGCTCGAACCGGGCCGCGCCTTCGGCACGGGCCTGCATGCGACGACCGCGCTCGTCGCCGAGATGCTTCACGATCGTAAGAGCTCGCTGCCCGGCGTGCGTGTGCTCGACGTCGGCACGGGCAGCGGGATCCTCGCGCTCGTCGCGCTGATCTACGGCGCCGCGAGCGCGCTCGCGATCGACAACGACCCCGAGGTCATCGACGTCGTGCGCGAGAACGCCGAGCGCAACGGCCTCGCCGATCGCGTCGTCGTTCGCGAGCAGACGATCGAGCACGTGACGGAAACGTTCCCCGTGGTGCTCGCGAACATCGAGACGCGCGTGCTGCGTCCGATCGCGGAGGATTTGACGCGCGCGGTTGCTCCTTCGGGGCTTCTGATCCTCTCGGGCATCCTCGCGGCCGAGCACGACGAGATCGTCGCGCGGTACACCTCGCTCGCGCGCCCGCTGCGCTACCTCGAGACGCGACGCCGCGGTGACGGCACGGGCGACGACTGGGTCGCGATCGCGTTCGCTGCGTCATGAGGGGCCCGCTGCGTGTCCCCGTCGCCCGCGTCGAGGCGGGGTCTTCGATCCTCGACGAGGACGCCTCCCGCTACGTCGCGCGCGTCCATCGCAAGCGCCTCGGCGATCGCGTGGTGCTCTTCGATCCCGATCGCGCGATCGAGGCCGACGCCGAGATCACCGCGATCGATCGTGCGAGCGTCTCCGTCGTCGTCGAGGAGCCCCGCGCGGCCACGTTCCTGCCCGCGCGCCGCGTGACGCTCCTCCAGGCCACGTGCAAGAGCGACAAGTTCGACGCGATCGTCCGTGACGCGACCGAGCTCGGCGCGAGCCGCGTGGTCCCGATCGTCGCCGAGCGATCCGTGGGCCGCCCCGCAGACGGCCGCGCTGCGCGGTGGCGCCGCATCGCGGTCGAGGCCGCGCGGCAATGTGGGCGCGGCGACGCGCCGGCGATCTCGTCGCCGATGGAGCTCATCGAGGCCGTGCAGCTCTTCGCCTCGGGTGAGGGCGTCCATGGTTTCTGCCTGGATCCCGTGGCCGACGCGCCGCTCGGTCCGGCGATTCGGCGCCTCGGCCAGGAGGTCGAGCTCGCGTTCGTCGTGGGCCCCGAGGGGGGTTTGTCGCCGGCCGAGATCGAGGCGTGCACCTCGGCCGGCCTCTCGCGCGTCTCGTTCGGCCCGCTCACGCTCCGCGCCGAGACGGTATGCGCGGCGGTGCTCGGCGGCGTGGTGCTCCTCTCGCGATAACGCCTCGCGCCGGGCACAAACGCCGGGGACAAACGCGGGCCGCGGACAAACCCCGCATCGGACTTGACAAACCCGGGCGCCCGGCATCACCTTCCGGCGTGTCTTTCCTCGACGACGTGCGCCGCTGTCTCGACCGCCCGGAGGGCTCCTCGTGGGCGCTCTCGGGCCTCGGCGCGCATCGAAAGACGCTGCTCGACGCGCTCGAAGCCCTGGAAGCGCGCGGCGAGCCCGAGGAGAAAATCGAGCGTTTGCACGACGTCTGGTCCGACAAGCTCGGGGCGTTCGTCCAGGAAATGCAGCGATTGCTGGAAGGCGGCCTCGCGTTCGGCGCGAATGCTACGGAGCTGCATGCGCTCGTCGATGTCGCCCTCCGCCGCCGGCTCGGTTTGTCCGACTCGGCCGGCTCGCGCATCCGCGATCGCGAGCTCGATCGCCTCTCCAGCGAGGTCCTTTTTTCCATCCAGCGCCCCGAGCGCACCCCGAACCTCTGGCCCGAGCGGTATGCGCTCGAAGTGCGCGCATTGCGGCGCGCCGAGAGCGAGACGCTCCTCACGCCCATTGGCCGGCTCGTCCTCGGCTTGCCCGAGCGTGATGCCGTCCGCTGGCTGCTCGCCGTCGAGGTCGCGCAATCGCGCGGGCCTTCGGATCCTTGGCGATTGTCGCGCGGGGCCGCGGCGCGCCTCGTCGCGGCCCGCAGGCTCCGCGTCTTCTGGTATGGCAGCGAAGTGGCCGCGCATCCGCAATCGCTCGATCGCCTCGCCGCGCTCGGCCTCCTTTCGTTCGAGGACGAGGCCGAGGAGGCGCTCACCACCTACGAGCTCACCGAAAATGGCGCCGAGCTGCTTGCAGAGGTCGCCTCGGGCGATACGCCGATGGTCCTCCTCGCGGGCGCGCTCATTCAAGATGAGACGGCCGCCGTCCTCGGCCGCATTCGCGCCGCCACCGCATTGATCCAGCGCGAGAGCGCTGCATTCGCCATGACCCGACACGCGCGCATGGTCGCGCACGAGATTCGCAATGCCCTGGTCCCCGTGCGCGAGGCCATCGATGACCTCTTCGCCTCGCTCCAGCGCGACGGCCGCGGCACGCTCGTCGATCGGCACGGCGCCACCATCACGGGCGGCGTCGATCGCATCTTCCGGTTCATGACCGAAATGGCGCAGGTCGTCGAGCGCGCCGGCCCTCCGCCCGAACCTTTCGACATCGCGGCGGCCATCGAGGACGCGCTCGCCGCCCTCGCCGAGGAGCTCGGCCGCGTGGCTTTTTTCGACCGGCCCCGCTTCCTCCCGCATGTTCGTGGCCGCCGCGATCGGTTCGTCCTGGCCATCGTCGATTTGCTCCGCAATGCGGCGCGCGCCCGCGACGACCGTCCGGCCGAGATTCGTGTGGCCGCCGCGCTCGACGGAGGCGGCGCCATCGTCGTCACCGTCGACGACGACGGCCCGGGCGTCCCGCCCGAGTATCGCAAGGCGATTTTTGCGCCCGGGTTTTCCTTGCGTCCCGGGGGGACGGGGCAGGGGCTTGCGCTCGTGCGCGAGGTCGCGCGCGCGGAGCTCGGCGGCGAGGCGCATTGCGAGGAGAGCCCGCTCGGCGGCGCTCGATTCGTCCTCCGCCTGCCCGTGGATGCCGGAAGGAGCGCCGCGTGAGACCGATGGGCCGCATCTTGATCATCGACGACGATCCGAGCTTTTTGCAGCTCTATCGCGCGCGGCTCGGCGCCGAGGGATATCTCGTCGAGACTGCGGACGAGATCGAAAAAGCGCTCGTGCGGCTCGATCAGGGCGGCTGGGACGTCGTGCTCGTCGATCAGAAGCTCGACGGCAAGACGGGCCCGGACACCGGCCTCGACCTCGTCTCCGAGGTTTCCCGACGCGCGCCGCTCGCGAAGACCATCCTCGTCACGGGGTATGCCACGGAGGCCGCGGTCACGCGGGCCTTTCAGGACGGCGCCTACGATTACCTCGAAAAAGGCCCGATCTTTCGCGTCCTCTTGCTCGCAAAACTTCGCAATGCGCTCGAGGCCGTGCGGGCGCACCATTTCGGCGAGCTTTCCTCGGACGAGGCCGAGGCGGCGATTCGCGACACCTGGGCCGCGGCCGAGAGCGAGACGGATCCGAACCGCAAGGGCAAGCTGCTCGAAGACCTGATGGTCCTCGTCTTCAAGACGATCCCTGGCTTTCGCCACGCCTCGGCTCGGCGCCGCAACGAGGAGGAGGAGATCGACCTCGTCATTCGCAACGAATCCACCGATCCCTTCTGGGTGAACGAACGCACCTCGTACATCCTCGCCGAATGCAAGAACTGGACGCGGCCCGCCGGCGCCACGGAGATCCGGAGCTTCTTGTGGAAGCTCTCGCGCAAGTTCAATCGCTCGCGCCTCGGCCTTTTCATTGCGCCGGGCGGTTTTTCCGCGCCCCTGCGCAGCGATCTGCACGGCGAGCGCCGGGACGATTACCTCGTTCTGCTCGTCGGAAAGGCCGACCTCCGGGAGCTCGTCCTCGCGCCGGACCGAAATGCATTCATGAAGAAATTACATGAGAGAGCCGTGCTGGAGATGCATGGCGAGGGCCGCTGAGAAACCGTCAGCGCTTGCGCGCGCCGATCAACTTTCGCAGGGCCTCAGCCAGCGTCGGGTAGGTGCGGCGTGATTGCATGTCGACGCCGAGGTCCACCATCGTCTTCGCCACGCTCGGCCGGATCCCCGAGAGCAGCCCGGTCGCGCCGACGAGCTCCACGCTGCGCATCACGTTCGAGAGGTGCTGCGCCGCCTCCGCGTCGACCGTGTCCACGCCCGTCAGGTCCAGAATCACCGCGCTCGATTGCCGGCTGACGACCTCCGTGAGCAGCCGTTCGAGCAGGATGCTCGCGCGGGCCTGATCGATCGAGCCGATGAGCGGCACCACGAGCACGCCCTGCCAGACCTCGATGATCGGGCTCGACAAACCGACGATGGCCTGCTTTTGCGATTGGATCAGCGCGAGATGCTCTTCGAGCCGCCGCTGGTACTCCACGCGGTCGGTCACGTTCTCGGCCACCGAGTAGATACGCACCACGCGGTCGCCGAACGTGTCACGCACCGGGATGATCGTGTTGCGCCAGTGCGACGTGACATGCGATATCTCGGAGACGAACTGCTCCCCGGAGAACGCCCGCTTCATGTCCGCCTGGAAATCCTCGCGGCCGCTGTAGAGCTCATAGAGGTTTTTCCCGACGAGCTCGCCGGGCTTGAGGCCGAGATCCTTGAGGCCATTTCCCAGGGACATCTTGCACGTCCCGTCCGCGTCCATGGCCCAGATCGCGAGGGGCAGCTCCGAGAGCGCGCGGATCAAGGCCTTGGCCTGGAAGGTCTCTTCCGTGTTCTCGTTGGCGCGAAGCGAGAATCCAACGATCGAGGTGATGTCGCCGGCTGCGTCTCGCACGGGCGTGAGACGACGTATCCAGTAGGACATGCCCTCGATGCTGTCCGAGTAGAGCTCCTCCCCTGCGAGGGCGCGCTCGGTCTCCTCCCGGGCAGTCGATCCGGGTGGATAGATCTGGAGCGCATTCATACCGACGAGCGCGCCCGGCGCGATTCCGAAGTGGGCCAGCCCCTTGCCTTCCGAGACCAGGATCGTCCCATCCTTGGCGATCGCCCAGAGGATCCCCTCGAATCGATCGAAGATCTTGCCGAGGAGCACGCTCCGAAGCGGGACAGGCTCGTCTTTCGTGAGGAGGGGAGCGAGCGGCGCTGGAATGTCCGTGCGGGGCTCCGCGGGGCCGTCCATCCGGACGCATACCCCACCGTTCCCGACCGACCATGCGGTCCAGCGTTTCGCCGTGCCCGCCGCGGAGCGCGCCGAAAACGTCGATTTTGTCGATTGCCCGCCCGCCACGGCCGCGCAGGCCGACGACACGACGCTCCGATCCGCCGCGTCGAAGAGCGCGAGCAGCGACGATGCCTCGCCAAGCTCTGCGCGGGCCGCTTCATTTTGCGCCACCACCACGTCGCCCTCGACGAGCAACAGTGGATCCGGGCACCCCTCGAACACCCCACCGAGATGACGGTGTATGTCCCCGATCATGGGATCGGCTTTAACAGAGACAGGAGAAAGGCACAACCCGAGGCGTCATCATGGCGTCCTCACACGAACATTGGTAATTTTTGCACGTGTCCGGCCTTTCGTCCCGACGATCGGGCCGTCGAGTCCTCGCGCTCGAACCGATATCGCCCCGTGCTTGCGGCGAATTTTCGTCCCGTGAGCACGATTTTGTCCCTGTTGCCATTCTGTGCCAGGGATGCGCGCCATGGAGCGGCAAGGGTGCCAGGGAGTTTTCGGCCGCCCTCGCGAAAAGCCGCGTTTCTCCGGCTGGAACGGCCCTTGCCGTGCCGGGGGTCGAGGTGCTCATGGCCAGGTCCAATCGAGTCGGCAGAATTCTGCGTCACGTCCTTTCTCTTTCGATCGCGCCCGCCGCCGTCGCTTGCGGGATCGACACCGACGGCTTCACCGCGATCACGTGCGGCAACGATCGTCACCTCTCCGATTTGCGGACCGCCGAGGAGCTCGATTACATGGAGCTCATCAACATCGGCGAGGGAGGGTCGGATGAGCCGCGCGTGGTCACGACCTTCGGGGACAAGTGCGGCTCCGCGAGCAACGTCGCCATGTGCGAGGCCGCGATCGCCGCCGCCACGTCGGCCCAAGGTTTTCGCATCGGCCAGTGCGTCGATTTTTGCCCGCGCCACATCCTGGTCACGAACAAGGGCGACGAGGTGAAGGTCCTCGATACGAAGGAGGCCGTCCTCGCCTTGATCCGACCCATCGATACGGCCGGCGAGGCCGTGCTCGCCGCTGAGCTCGCGGAGTATCAAATCATCTGCAACAACACGGACGAGGGCGGCGTCCGGGCCTCGGGCTCCGGCTTCGACGTGCTCGGCACGCGATACACCGAGATCTGCGATCCGATCGAGCGCGAGCTGTACCTCCTCGACATCAATGCCGACGGGAACGTCCAGGAAATCGACTCCGAGGTCATCGAATCGGAGTCCGGCGCCTGCATTGGCCGGCGTCCCGCGGGGCTCGCGCGCCGCAAGGCCCGCGGCTCGACGCGCGTGGGCGCGTATCTCGCGAGCGTGGCGCATCTCGAAGCCGCGAGCGTCGACGCGTTCGAGGCCCTCGCCGCGGAGCTCGTCCATCACGGCGCGCCGCGCGCGCTCATCGAGCGCGCCGATATCGCGCGACGCGACGAGGTCCGGCACGCGCGGGTGATGCGCAGGCTCGCGTCGCGTCACGGCGGGCAATTCCGTGCCCCGAGTGTCGCAAAGCAAGCCCCGCGCTCGCTCGAGGCCATCGCGCTCGACAATGCCGTCGAGGGCTGCGTGCGCGAGACCTTCGGCGTGCTCGTCGGCATGTGGCAAGCGCGCGCCGCCAAGGATCCTGCCGTCCGTCGCGCCATGCACCGCATCGCGCTCGACGAGGCCCGGCACGCCTCGCTCGCGTGGGCCATCGACGAATGGATTCGCCCGCGGCTCGACGCCGCCGCGCGGGAGAGGGTGGAAGCCGCGCGGCGGAATACGCTCGAAATCGTGGCGGCCGAGGCGCGGGCTGGAAATGACCCCGAGCTCGTCTCGACCCTGGGCCTCCCCGATGCTCCTGCCGGCGAGCGGCTCGCTCGGCATTTCAAGGAAGCCGTGCTCGCGCTCGCAGCGTAAAGCGCGGACGGTGGGCTCGCGGGGCCGCCGTGCGGGCTTAGATTTCCTGGGCGGGCGCGCTATCGTGGCGCGTTTGCCCAGGAGGTCCACGATGCCCCGGATTGCCAGGATGTTGTGCATCACCGCCGTCGCGGGCGGTTGCGTCGGAACCCCGGCGATCGCGCAACACGATATCGGTGGACGGATGGATTTCCTGCCGCCCGCGCGGGAAGTGAATCGCTTCACCGAGGCCCCTCGTGGCCGAACCCTGGCCATCACGGGCGCGACGCTCTTCGATGGACGCGGCGCGCCGCCCGTGCCCGACGCGGTGGTCGTCGTCCGCGAAGGACGAATCCTCGCCGTCGGTCCGCACGGCGCCGTGGAAATCCCTGCGGGCGCGGAGATCGTCGATGCGACGGGACAATCCGTTTTGCCCGGCCTCATCGACGCCCATTTCCACCTCGACGGCGACATCCCCCTGCCGTCCCTCTTCCTCCAGCGCGGCGTGACGTCCCTGCGCGACCCAGGCGCATGGATCGAGGCGTATGATCCGGTGCGCTCTTCCTCCGCCCCGATTCCGCGTCTCTTTTTGACCGGACCCCACCTCGACGCGCCGCCGCCCGCGCACCCGAAGGACGCGCTCCTCGTCCTCGATCCGGCCGAGGCGCGCGCGGCCGTCCATCGCCTCGCGGATCAGGGCGCGTCGGCCATCAAAATCTATTATCGATTGCCCCTCGGCAGCATCCGTGCCGTCAACGAGGCTGCCCACGAGCGGGGCCTCATCACGACGGCGCACCTCGAAATCGTGGACGCGGGGGACGCCGTGCGCGCCGGGCTCGACGGCGTCGAGCACGTCACTTCGTTCGGCACCGCGATCGTGCCGCTCCGCGAGGCCGAGGCTTTCCGGCAGGCTGTCCTCGCGGACAACGCCGCCCGCGGCCCGGCTCGTTATGCGCTCTGGAGCAACGTCGACCTGGATTCCCCGAGCGTCCGGGCGATCCTCGACCTGCTCGTCTCCGAGGGCACGTTCTTCACGCCTACGCTCGCCATTTTCGAGCGCCGACCGGGCGATCGGGGCAGCAATGACGCCGAGGTCCGCGCCTTCACCAACATGCTCGGCTTCGTCCGCCGCGCGCACGGCGCCGGCGTCCGGATCGTGGTCGGCTCCCATTCCGACGTGCCTCACGCCGAGCGCGGAGACGCGTACGTCCGCGAATTGGAGCTCCTGCACGAGGCCGGCCTCTCGCGGGGCGAGGTCCTCTCGGCCGCCACCCTGGAGAACGCGAGATTCTTTCGTGTCCAGGACCGGCTGGGGAGCCTCGAACCCGGCAAAATCGCCGATTTGATCCTCGTCGGCGGCAATCCCGGCGAGGACCTCGCCGCCATGCGCGACGTCCGCCGCGTCATGCTGAACGGCGTATGGGTCGGGCCTTGAGCGCCCCGGCGCGTAGGTCGATACGATGATTACGTCAGCGCGGGCCGAGGGACAACGAGAGCAACGCGAGGAATGCTCCCTCGCCGTATTTCGTCCTCGGATCGAACCGCACCACGTACCTCGCCGGGTCCGCGGCCACGACGGTGCCAGTGCTCACGAGCGAGAGATCGGGGTTTTGCCAGCGCGGCAGGAGCGCGGAGAGCGTCTCCGTCGCGACGCACGCATATTGTGATTCGGGAAGCCAACCCATGCGAGCGCCCACGCCCATTCCATAGGCGATGAGCGAGGAGGCCGACGTCTCTTCGACATTCCCTTCGAGCCCCTCCGCCCCGAGGACCGTCATCCAGAGGCCGGAGGGTCTTCGTTCGGCGAGCAGCGCCGCGGCCGTTCGCCGGTAGCTCTCCAGAATGAAGGAATAGGAAGGGTGGCTCTCTGGCAGGTGAAGGAGCACCTCGGAGAGCCCGGCCATGACCCAGCCATGGCCGCGTCCCCAGAAGACAGGGCTCCGCCCGGTGCTCGGATCGGCCCACGCGGGCAGTGTTCCCTCGGCGCTCCGCTCCGCCCAGCCGTGTGCGTGCAGGCCGGTCCGAGGATCCATGAGGTGCTGGATATGCAGGACCGTTTGTCGCGCGGCCTCGTTGATGATGGCTTCGTCACCCGTGGCCTCCCCGAGCCGCGCGAGGAACGTGAGGAGCAGGAAATCCGAGTCGACCCAGAGCTCCACCGAGCCCTGGTACCCTTCCAGTAAGGAAGAAATATGTGAAATGCTCCCGTCCTCGGCCCGCCGAAAGGTCCGCTGCATGTAGTCGTGGATGCTCTTCGCCGCCGCGAGATACCGGGCTTCGCCGGTCTCCTCGTACAGGAAGAGCAAGTTGAGCCCGCAGGCGATGAAATCGACGTCTGGCAAGAGCGGCTCGAACGACCCATCCTCGCCGATGGCCGTATCCAGGCTCGACTGCAGATATTCGAGCCACGCCCCCCGGGCCGCCGGATTCGTCGCATACACCTTCTCCACGCCCCACAGGAGCGTCGCGTCGCGCCAGTAGCAGAGGGCGCTCGAAGCCGGGTATTTCGAGCGGACCGCGGACAGCACCTCGCCCGCGACAGCCTCGGCGCGCGCGGGTGGTGGAGCTGGGCAGGCGGCCGTTTGGAATGGGGGAGGAACGAGCAGGACGACGAGCAACAACGTGAGCAGAGTTCGCATGGTCATTCCCTTCTTTCCGGCACCCAGACGGCCTGCAAGGAGCGTGACCCGGCCGCGCTCGAACACGCGGGCGACCGGGCCGGGCGCCGCCCATCCATCCCGCTCCGCGCGCGGTCGCGACCTCCTTCGCCTTGCCGCCGCCTTCGTGTACACTCCGCCCCGCATGCGCGGCGCCATCCTCTTCAACGGCAATGCCGAGTCCGACGAATGGCTCGTCCGGGCCGCGGCTCCATTCCTCGCGACGTCGCGGCACAAGGATCCGGCGGTCGCCGCCGCGCGCCGCACCCTGCTCGTCACGGCCGGCTGGGCCGAGCACGAGTACGACGAGGCGCACGTCAAGCGGGCCCTCAACGCCGCGGGCTTTCCCTCCGTCTTCGAGGACGGCTTCGATCGCGCCCACGAGAACCTCTCCTTGCTGACCGAGCTCGACGGAGTCCTCGCCGAGGCGCCCGAGCTCGCCGAGGCGTTCCGCGAGCTGCGCCGCGCCGAGGCCACCGCGCGCAGGTTTTACCTCGAGCACAACGCGCACACGATCGACCTCTTCCGCCGCACCCTGCGCGAGGCGAAATCCGAGGCGCCCGATACCGATCTCCAGAGCCTGCTCGCCGACATGACGCATCCCACGGGCCCGCGCGCGCTCGCCCGCCACGCCCTCGCGCGCGAGCTCCGGCGCGCCTTCCACACGCTCGAATCGAACGACGACCACCTCTTCGAGCTCTTCGGTGATATCGAGCGCCGCGCCTTCGACGCCGCCGGCGCCCTCTACCACCCGGCGTTCCGCGCCGCGAAAGAGCGGCTCGAAGCGCGCATCCTCTCCTCGAGCAACATCTTCCTCTTCGGCGGCCGCCTCGATCTTTTGCTCGGCGCGCTCCGCTTCTTCCGCCTGCGCGACGTCTTCGTCGAGGCTCTGCGCCGCGGCGCGCAGATCGTCGCCGTCTCCGCGGGCGCCATGGTCCTCTGCGAGCGCGTCATCGTGTACGACGATTTCGCCGAGACCCCACGCGATTTCCAGCTCTACGACCGCGGCCTCGGCATCGTGCAGGACATCCAGATCTTCCCCCATTGCATGGAGCGCATTCAAACGGACGACCGCGACAACCTCGCCTACCTCGCGCGAAGGTTCCGCCACCACGCGTGCGTCGGCCTGAACCAGCGCTCGCTCCTCCTGCTCGACCTCTCGCCACGCCGGGCCGTGAGCGTCGGCGCGGGGGACGGCGTCTACGTCTTCGGCCCCGACGGGAGGAAGCGCTGCCATCGCGCCGGCGAGGAGGTCGCGATCTCGTGAATGGTATGGTTGACGGGAAAAACCGGGTATTTTCGTTCCTCGGCCACTGGTTCACCGTCGCGCCGGTCGCGCGGCACACGGTCGCGCCGCGCCGCATTTCGGCTTCCGTTCCCTTTCGGCTGACGGTCCCGGACACGAAATACGGCGAGGTCCGCCTCTCGGGCCGATTGCACCACGCGGCGTCGGATACGCTGCTCGTCGTCGTCCACGGCCTCGGGGGGGACGTCCGCAGCCATTACGTACTCTCGGCCGCCGCCGCCGCCGAGGCCGCCGGAATCGCGAGCCTGCGCGTCAACCTGCGTGGCTCCGACCGCACGGGCGAGGACATCTATCACGCGGCCATCACCCAGGACCTCCACGCGACCCTCGCGAGCCCGGAGCTCGGCCGCTATTCGCGCATTCTCCTCCTCGGATACTCGCTCGGCGGGCACATCGTCCTCCGCGCCGCCACCGAATCACTCGACCCCCGCGTCCGCGCCGTCGCCGCGGTATGCCCTCCGCTCGACCTCTTCGTCGGCGCGCGCGCCATCGACGAGCCCGCGCGGCTCGTGTATCGACGCCACGTCCTCTCGGCCATCAAGGAGATTTACGCCGAGGTCGCCGGCCGCCGCCCCGTGCCTTTGCCGCTCGCGGAGGCGCGCCGCATTGCCACGATCCGTGACTGGGACGAGCACATCGTGGCCCCGCGCTTCGGCTTCCGCGGCGCGGACCATTATTACGGGGAGTCGAGCGTCGCGCCGCGCCTCGCGACGCTCGCCGTCCCCTCGCTCGTCGTGGCCGCCGCGCACGACCCCATGGTCCCGGCCCACACGCTCCTGCCCATTCTCTCCGGCGCCCGCCCGCCGCTCGAGGTGCGGTGGATCGATCGCGGCGGGCACGTCGGTTTTCCGGCCCGCGTCGACCTCGGTTTTCCCGGGTCGGGCGGGCTCGAAGATCAGGTCGTCGCGTGGCTCCGTGATCGCGCGGGGGCTTGACGCGGGGCCCTTCGGTTCATTTGGGGACGCACGTTCCCGGCGTGTCCGGGTTGAAGCACATCTGGTTGCACGGGCAGACACTCGCGCCGTCGCATGTGCCCCCCAGGCAATCCGCGTCGGACCAGCACTTCGGCAGCACCAGCTTCTCCTTGCAGCGGTTCATGACGCACGTGGTCGTGAGCGGGCAATCCGAAAACGACTCGCAGCATTCGTCCAAGCCCGGGCATGTCGCAGCATCAACCGAGCCCTCGGGGCACTCCCACGTCCCGCTCATGCAGACGGCGGGCACGGTCTCCGCGGATTGGCAGGTTGGTCTGCACGTCGGCCCAATGGCGCCACACGGGACGGACACGCCGCCCGTGCCGCCGTCTCCGCCGCTCCCGCCCCCGAAACCGCCCATGCCGCCGCTGGCGTGGCCGCCGCCGACGCCACCCACGCCGCCGTGACCGCCACCCCCGCCGCTCCCGCCGCTCCCCGCACTGCCGCCTTCCCCGTCACCCCCTTCACCCCCGTTCCCCGAGGGCGGCCGATAACCCCCGAGCCCGCAAGCCGTGAACATCAAGGAAACGAACGCGATCGAAACGAAGCCAAGTCGATGGTTCATGCCCCCGATGATACCATGAAATTGCGTTGCGGGACCGACCCGCGATATGCGCCGGCCGAGCGGGCTCGAAGATCTGATCGCCGCGTGGCTCCGGGACCGCGCGGTCACGTGAGCGTCGGGGCCATGGTTGTCAAGCCGGCACACACTTGCCCGGCGTATCCGGCGTGAAGCACGTGTCCCCGCAGGCGCAGACGATGGCGCCTTCGCAAACCTCTGCTTCCGTGCATTCCCCGTTGGTCCAGCATTGCCCGGGGAGCACCGGCTCCTTGCACACCTTGTTGACGCAGGTGAACATCGCCGGGCATTCCGACGGCGTCGTGCAGCAACCGGACTGCATCGGGCATGTGCTCGCCTCGGCCGAGCCCGGGGGGCACACCCACGCGCCGCCGATGCATTCGGCGTTCGTCAGCATGTTAGGCATGCAGTCTTTCAAGCAGACGGGCGGCGTCTGATCGTTGCAATTCCCCCCCGACCCCCCATTGCCGCCCGTGCCGCCGCCGCCGTGGCCGCCGCTCCCCGCACCACCGCCGACGCTGCTCGAGGTGACCGCCCCGCCTCCCTCGCCGCCGGTGCCGCCGGCGCCCCCCACGCTCGTGCCCTCTCCCCCTTCGCCCCCGTTCCCCGTGGGCGGCTGATAACTCCCGAGACCACACGCGGTGAACACCAGGGAAACGGTCGCGATCGAAACAAAAGCAAGTCGATGATTCATGCCATCGATCGTATCACGGAATGGCGAACGACCATATGACCGTGAGCGGCTTTCCCTCGAATGGCTGTACGATTACCTGCCGGAACGCGCGATCCACGCACGCCCCGACCTTCGTCCCCACGAAACGCTCGTCGAGCGAGACGGCCGAGACCGTCCCCTTCGGATCGAGGACGAGCGCGACCTTGCCGTTGCCCTTCGGCTGCTCCTCGTCCTCGCGCTTGCAGGAGGCCGCGACCACCTTCGCCTGCGAGAGCTTGGAGTACGCCTCGCCGAGCACCACGGACCGCGCCACGGGCCCGCCGCGCGGCTGCGGCAATGCCGTCACCGGCCCCGTGAGCCCGGGTTCGACGACGGGCGGCGGGATGTGCTCGGTCTCGCGCAGGAGGTCTTCGAGCGGCTCGGGCAGCTTCGCGTTGTCGCGCTCCTGCTTGACGAGGTACTCGTCGAGCTGGCGGACGACGCTCGAATCGAGCGCCGTGGGCTCCTTCGGCTCGGAGGGCGACGCCTTCGTCTGGGGCGTGAGCGAGCCCTGCACGAGCTTCAGCGCCGTCAGCGCCGCCTTCGCCTCGGCCTCGCGCTTCTCGGCCTCCTTTTGCCCCGAGACGGCGCGCTCCCGGTCGGCCTGCGCCTTCGCCTCGCGCGCGAGCGCGAGCGCCGCCTCGGCCTTCGCCATGGCCGTGTCCGCCTCGGCCTGCGCGCGCTGGGCCTCGAGGTCGACGTACACCGTCCCCGCCCCGAGCGCGATGGCGCCGGCCAGGATCCCCACCACGCCCCCGATGATCCGGCTCCGCTGCGCCGCCGCGACGCTGGCCGCGTAAAACCGTTTTGCCGCGCCTTCGAGGCGCATCTGCCGCGCCCGCAGGATCTCTTCGAGCAGAAGCAGGCGGCGCCTTCGCCAGAGGAGCTCGGGGTCGGGTTTTTCCTCCCAAACCTTCGCGGCCTCCTCGAAATCCTCGATGACGAGGCGCTCCTCTCGCTCGCTCGCGACCCAGTCCCGGAGCTTCCCCCAGTGCACGAGCAGCGCCTCGTGGGCGAGCGTCACGAGCTCGACCTCGCCGTCCTTGCGCCGCTCGGTCTCGCGCAGGACGAGCCGCGCCTCCGCGAAGACCTGCACGACCGCGCGCGCTGCGGGGCCGAGCTCGCGCACGAGCTCTCCGATCCGCCGCGTCATGCGCGCTCCTGCGGGCGTCGTCAGCGAGAGCAGGATGCGCTGCACCATGCGCTCGGTGCCCGCCTCCTTCACCGCGCGATCCATGGTCTCGTTCGCGTGCCGCGAGAGCGCCCCGGAGAACTCGATCGCGCGGAGCGACGATCGCGTGATGAGCTTCCTCGCGCGATCGCGGCTGTGCCAGAGCTCGCGCAGCGCGAACTCGACGAGCGGCATCGATCCGGCCGTCGTCTCCAGCGCTTCGAGCAGCTCCTTGCGCAGCCGCGGATCCTCGAACGTGTAGCCGTAGCTCTCGAACGCCGCGTCGATGACCTCGCCCCACGCGGCCGATCCGAGCGGCGAGACGAGCACCGCGCCGCGCGTGATCACGCGGCCCACCTGCTCGTGCGCGAGGATCGGATCGAGCAAATCGCGCCGCGCAGTCACCACGACGCGAAGCCCCGGCCAGGGACGCTCGCCGAGCCGCGCGAGCAGATCGAGCGTCCACGTCTGGCTCTTTCCGCCGGGGCCCTGCGCGAGCGTGGCGATCTCTTCGAGCTGATCGACGAGCAGCACGAGCCCGCGCTTGCTCTGCGAGAGCCACGCCTCGACGCGCGCGGCCGCCTCTTCGGGCGAGCGCTTCGGATCGAGGCCCATGTGAAAGAGCGCCGTCGTGAGGACCTGCCGCGGATCGGTGCCGGGCGAGATCAAAACGGTCTCCCATTGCCGCGGACCGCCGAGCGCGCCGTCGGCGATCGCGGGCAGGATGCCGGCGCGCGCGAGGCTCGATTTGCCGCTCCCGCTCGGGCCGAGCAGCGCCGCGAGGCCACGCGTGCGCAAGACTTCGAGCGCCGCCGCGACCTCGACCCTGCGGCCGAAGAACACGTCGCGGTGCTCCTTCTCGAACCGCTCGAGGCCACGGAATGGGCCGTCCTCTTCCGGCGGCAGCGCGCGCCTTCGCCCGACGAGCGCGCTGCGAATGCGTTCGAGCTCGATGGCCACGATCTCGGCGGATCGAGGCCGCCCCTCCGGCTCGGGGGCGAGCAGCGCGTCGACGAGATCGCCGAGCGAGGCCGGGAGTTCCGACACGAGCTCGGCGAGGCGCGGCGGCTCTTTTCGCCCGTGGAGGACGTCCTCGTCGAGCGAGCCCCGGCCCGCCGCGGGCGTCCGACCGACGAGGCAAACGAAGAGCACCGCGCCGAGCGCATAGAGATCACTCGCGCTCGTCGCGGGCGAGAGAGCACGCCAGCAGACTGGATCGACGAACCCGCGTTTTCCCCCGATCGCTTCGAGCGGCGAGCGAAAGCCTCGATCACTCGGGCGATCTCGCGGCGTACTCGGCGCGCTCGGGATCTTCGATCGCATCGAGGGAATGGTTTGTCCTGGCGTGGCGGTCGACGCGGCCGAGATGCCGAAATCGATCAGCTTGTACGCCGCGGGCGTGCCGAGCAGGGCGGCGTCGACGACCACGTTCGCGGGCGAGATGTCGCGGTGCACGAGCCCGGCGCCGTGGACCGCGACGAGCGCCGAGGCGATCGCGATGCCGGCGTCGATCGTCTCGCGCACGGACAGCGTCTGCTTGTCGCGCAGCCGCTCGCCGAGCGACTCGCCCGCGACGTACTCCATCGCGAGGCCGATCACGCCGCGCGTCTCGTCGACGGGGAGCTGGTAGAAGCGCACGACGTTCGGGTGCTCGACGCGGCAGAGCCGGGCGGCCTCGTCGATGATCGCTTGCCGGCCCGCCTCGCCGCCCGCGTCGAGCGAAAAGAGCTTGACCGCCGAGAGCCTTAGCTTCGTCGTGCCCGCGGTCTCTTCGGCCAGCCAAACCGGCGCGAAGCCGCCGCGACCGAGTTGCCGTACGAGCCAGAACGCCCCGATGCGCCGCTCGGCATCGGGGAGATCGGTCAGCCGACGGACGGCTTCGGGCAGGGCGCTCGACATGCCAGGGCGGACATTGTCACGAGGCCAGGGCGGCGTGTCAAATGGAGCTGACGCGGGATCGAGCTAGGTGCGCGTGCGCCGGAAGAGGTCCTGCACCACGTCCACCCGATCGGCGGCGATGCGGAGCATCCAGTGGCTCACGCGATGGTCGGGAATCGCATACGCAATGAGGCGCAGCCTGCCCGAGAGACCACGCGGCGGCAGCGCCGTGCTGAAGACGGGCGTCGTGCGGGTCGTCTCCATCTCCGGCCGCGTCCGCGCCGCCTCGTCGAGAGGCTGCTGTTCGGGCTGGATCCAGTGCGCGTTGCCCATCGGGCGCGGTGACGTCTCGCGCGGTACGCCCGGCCTGTCCATCAGGTCGCGGTCGGCGCCCCAAAAGGGCAGGTCATTCGGTCGATGTTCCTTCCTTTGCATCTTCGCCTCCCTTCTGGAAAGTCACTTGGTCCCTGGCGGAATGAGCGCCACCTTGAGGACCCCGTCCTTGCGGGCATTGAAGAGGCGATACATCTCGGCGGCCTCCTCGAGCGGCACGCGATGGCTGATGAGCGCCTTCGGGTCGATGCGGCCCTGCCGGATGTGCTCGACGAGGCGGGGCATGTAGCGCTTGACGTCGCATTGACCTGCTTTGATCGTCAGGCCTTTGTTCATCGCGCTGCCCACGTCCACGAGGTTCCACGGCGGCCCGTAGACGCCGATGATGGAGACCCTGCCGCCGCGCCGCACCGCCTGGATCGCCCAGTTCAGGGCCACGGGCGATCCGGCCTGGACGCGGAGCGCTTTGCCCAGGACGCCGTGCAAAAGGGACCCTTTGGCTTCGAGGCCGACGGCTTCGATGCACACGTCCGGGCCACGACCCTCCGTCATTTCGAGCAGCCGCGAAACGACGTCGGGGTGCTCCTTGAAATTGATGGTCTCCACCGCATTGTACGTCCGGGCGAACGCGAGGCGGTCATCGATGGAGTCGATGGCGATGACCCTGCGCGCGCCAAGGATCCACGCGCTCCTTTGCGTGAAGAGCCCAACGGGCCCGCAGCCGAAGACGGCCACGGTGTCCTCGGGCGTGATGTCGCCCATTTCCGCAGCCTGGTATCCGGTGGGGAGGATATCCGAAAGAAACAGCACATCCTCGTCGGAGAGGTCGTTCGGGATCTTCATCGGCCCGACGTCGGCGAACGGGACCCGCACGAGTTCGGCCTGTCCGCCCTGGTAGCCGCCGGTCGTGTGGGAATACCCGAACACGCCGCCCACGACCTTCGTCAGCGGATTCGTGTTGTCGCAAAGCGAGGTCCGCTCGCGCTGGCAGAAGAAACACGTGCCGCAGGCGATGTTGAAGGGCACGACCACACGATCGCCGCGCGAGAGGCTCGCGACCGAGGGGCCGACCTCCTCGACGACGCCGGTGAACTCATGGCCGAAGATCGTGCCGACGCGCGTGTCGGGGATGTAGCCGTTGTACAGGTGCAAATCGGAGCCGCAGATCGTCGCGCGTGTCACCCGAAGAACGATGTCGTTCGGATGCTCGATCCGCGGCTCGGGATTTTCCTCGACGCGAACCCGCTTTGGACCATGGTACGTGAGTGCCAGCATACGTGATACCTCTCCCGAGGTACACGAATGCAAGAGGCAGACCGGCGGTTAGCGGGCCGAACGATTCCGAGAGAATCGCGTCAAAGCTGGAATTGCGGGCGTCACTTCGCCGGCGGCGGCACGTCGAAGAAAAGCGACATGAAAAAGACCCGGTCGTGGGTCCACCCCGAAGCATCCTCCCGGCTCCGGAGCATGAAGCCTGCGTCGAGGCGCGTTTGGGGCGAGAGCATTCGCGCGAGGCCGATCAGCGCGCGGTTTTGGTTCAGACCGAGCCCCGAGAGATCCACGAGCACCTCGTCCCAGACGAACGGCAGCCATTTCGCGCCCTTCGGCGCGTAGTTGATCCGGAGCTGATTGCGATACCGGTACCTCGTCTCCGTATCGCGGAACCTCGCCTCGAACCGGTTCCGGTCGTTCCACGTGAAATCGCCGATACGACCAAAAAAGTTCGGCTCGAACTCGAAACGCGCCTCCTGCGCGAATGCGCCCGTGGCCAGGCGATCGGCGTAGATCGTCCCCTGGACGCCGATGAACAGGAAGTCGGTCAGGAAAAACAGGGGGCCCGTCCGCAGGAACGACTGGTGCAGGCCGCCGCTTCGACCGTTCAGGCGCGACTCGGCGTACACGCGGAGGTCGATGCGGGGGAACGTCGGCTTGTCCGCGCGGACGATCGGCACGCGGTTCTCGGACCAGAGCCAGACTTCGTAATCAGCGTGCGCCTCGGACGCGAGGCAGAGCGCGAGGAGGGCGGCAGGGACGGCGAGGGCGCGCTTCATGCCCTGCAGTCGAGCCACAGGTTTCGTTGGTGGTCAAGCGATCGGGCGCGCCTAGCTCTGATCGAGCACCGCGGACGTGCTTTGCCAGCTGCCGATGTCCCGCGGCACGAGGTTCGCCCCGCCACCACGCGCGTCCATGACACGCGCCCCTTCGTGCGTGAACGTGATGCCGACGAGGGGCGGCGCCCCCGGGTCCTTTTCGTAGTACGTCCGCCACACCGGCGACGTCGAGCCTGCTTGCCGACGCATCACCGAGGACATCGTCACGATCCACGGCAGGCCCACCGGATCGAGCGCCATCGCCACGGGCCGATCCTTGGCCTCGACCTCCTCGGGGATCACCGCGCCTCGATCCAGGCCGAGCACGAAGCCCTCGCCCGCGGCCCACGAGAGCCGCTCGCCGCTGCAGAGCGCCGTGTACAGCGCGGGTTTGTCCTGCACGCCCGTCGCGTACACCGTCGTCTGTCCGTCGTAACTCGCGAACAGCGCGCGCCCGCGCGTGCCCCTCGCGTTCGCGCCCACGACGAGCATGCCGTAAGGACCCGAGGACAGAGCGAGCACGTGACCCGACAGCGGGAGCGCGACGGGCGCGGACCAGCCCTCGTCGTTCCAGAGCCAGAGCTCGGGCAAGCTGTCCTCGTCGCCCTCCACGGCTGCCGTGACGACGGCGAACGTCTGCCCATCCCCGAGTGCCGCTTCGATCGGCGTCTCGCGCGGAGGGAGCACGAGCGGGACGATCTGACCCGGCCGCACGAGCCGCACATGCGACGGGCCGACGAGCGCAAAGCCCGCGTGCGGGCCGCGCACCACGAACGTCGTCGCCGCGACGACCGACGCGTCCTTGGGCCCGATGGGGATGGGCAACGCGCGTGGGCCCCAGAGGTACATCAGCCGCCCACCGAAGCGCACGAGCGCGCGGCCGTCGGGCTGGAACGCGACGTTGCCGGGCCTGAGCGGCGGCAGCATCACGCCTTTGATCTCGACGGGCAGAAGCTCGACGATCTCCGCGGTCGGCTCGAGCGTCACGGCGGGGCTCGCGAGCGCCTGCGTCGTGCGGAACGCGGTCGTCGCGCGGTCCTCGCGCGCGGCGCGGGCCTTCCAGCGCGCGGCGGCCGCTTCGAGCAGGGGCAAGAGCGCATCGGCGAAGGCGCGTGCGGAGTCGAACCGCGAAGGCGCCTCACGCGGGGCGAGCGCGCGCGCGGCCTCCTCGTTTCGCAAGGGATCGGGCAAGGCCGGCGAGGCGGCTTTGCCGAGCACACGATCGAGCTCGGCGAGCGTCGCGCGATCGGCGGCGAAGCCCGGATGCAAGCGCGGCGCGGTCACGAGCGATCGGCGCTCGCCGGTCACGAGAAAGCCGTTGTCCCAGGGCCCGCGGCACCAGTGCTCGCCTCCGAGGACGAACCACACGACGGCGGCGAGCGCGTGCACATCGGTCCACGGGCCGATGAGCGGATTCTTCTCGCCGGGGCGCGAGAGCCACTGCTCGGAGCCTGCGTACTCGCGCGTGAGCGCGGCGATCGTGTACGTCGCGTCGGCGACACGGGCGATGCCGCAGTCGGCGATCTTCGGCGTCTCGTCGCCGACGGGCCCGACGATGAGCACGTTGTCGGGCTTGAGATCGCGGTGGATGATGCCCTCGTCGTGGAGCGCGAGCACGCCCTCGACGATGCCGCGGCAGAGGCGCAGCGCGCGGATCGGATCACATCCGTCGGGCGCGCGCGTGATGCGATCGGCGAGCGACGATCCATCGGGCCCGCCGTCGACGTACTCGAGCGCGAGCCAAGGCAGTTTTACGGTCCGCCCGCGCACGTCGACGGGCGCCTCGCCCATCCCGTAGAAGCCCACGACGAACTCGGTGGGCGGCGTGCGGTCCATGATGCGGCTGAGGGCCGTGGCTTCGCGCTGCGCGAGCTGCCCTGCGAAGATCCCCTCTTGCATGAGGTCCGACACCATGGCCGGCTTCATGACCTTCACGGCGATGCGGGGCGGACAGAGCGGCGAGAGCGCGCTCGAACGTCTTGTCGGATCGACCTCGGCGAGGAACACGCTCGACATGCCGCCCACGCCGAGCAGCCTGGCGAGGCGTGCGCCGGTGGGGCTGCCCCACGCGTCTGCAAGCGGGGGCGCGCCGCGCGCGAGGTCGCGGAGATCGACGTCTTGGGAGCGCAGGAGCGGCATGCTCGGGGAGCGATGGTAGGCGCGGATGGTGCCTGCCGTCAAAGTGCGCGACAGACGGGCGCGGGCGGAGGTGGGGGGCGCGCACGTCGCAGGGCTTGAAAGGGGAAGCCGCGCCCGGGTTCCAGAGTGCCTGCGCGCGTTCGCCGCGCTCGGGTTCGTCGGAAAGCTCAACGCAATCGACGCCGAGACCAAGGAGCTGCCCCCGGCTCGCCGGACCGGAGGAAGCTCGCCACGCCCGTCCTTGAGCGGTGCGCGAACGGGCGCGAAGCATCGGCAGGGCCCAGAAGGGCATGATGTGTGGTGTCGAAGGGTTCTGGATTTGTCTTGCAGATTGGGACCGTGTCGTGAGACCCATACTTCCGTGGGCCTGGGTGCTGCCGGGAGCTTCTGGTCAACGAGCCACGTTTGCGCCGCGGGGGGGCGGGCTGTAGCGTCGATCCGCAGCGCAGCGCCCCTTCGCCTCTCATCAATCAAGTGGGCTCACGATGCCCAGGGGGTCGCGATCGATGATGTGGGTGTAGATCATCAGCGCGGAGAGGTGGTTATGCGGCTGCGGGCTAATTCCACAGTTAGCCGGAGGAAAATCGTACGATGAAGCCTGCAGCCTTTCTAGATTATCCTGTCATCGATCACCTGCTTCGCATCGACGATGGCCGCTACTTGGGGAAGCACCAGGCAGCTCTGCTTGAGTTGCGAAGTCGTGCTCGGGCCGCAGAAATATCGCTCTGGATGTCCGAGATCGTACAGGTGGAAATGGCCCACGGGCAGCAGAACCCGCGGCTGACGCCGGAGAAGCGCACGCGCGCGGAAGCGAACGACGCACGCAAAATTACGATCGCTACCGACATGGGCGTGCGCTGGCTCGCGTATCCGTGTGCAAAGACGAACGACGAGTACACCCTGCTCGACATCTCTTTTCGATGCGCTGGGTTCGAGTGGAACGAGGCAAACACGCTCGAAGGCGAGCTCGAACAGATCAAAGGCATCTCCAAAGGAGACGCGCGGCACCTGGTTTCGTGGATTTTTGGATGCGATACCGCGGCGCTCGACTTCCATCCAACGCTCAACTGCTTCGTCTCCGAGGATGAGCCATTGCGCGAGGCGTTGCTCCAGTTCCAGCCGCGGGCTGCCAATCAGGTTCTCCGCGAGGCGAAAATTTTGTCGGTTGCGGAATTTGTTGCGCTCGTTCGTACATAACCCGGCTAACAAGGCGCTGGATCTGACGAGCGCTTCGCGCCCGCGGCTCAGCGCCAGGCCGTTAGCCGCGCAAAGGACGACGCACGATGACGGGTTCCGGACAACTTCTGATCGAGGGGTTCCATCCCGGTGAGCTTCCTGAAGCGCTTGGTCCAGAGCTCGAAGCAGAGGCCGTGAGCGGTCGCCCGCTCGTGGTACGAGTCGGGACAGCCGACGTGCTCCTCTCGCTCGCCACCGAGGGCAGTGTCCTTCGGACGGAGCTCGCCCATGTTGACGGCGGGGGTGAGGGTGTGCTGCCGGCTTTGATTCCGGCTTTCGTGCGGCTGGCCCAGCGCCGAGGCGCTGCTGAGATCGAGTGGCTCGTCTTCGCGACGAGTTGCGCGCGCCCGAATCCAAGAGTGCGCCCCATTCTCGAAAGGCGTGGCTTCGTGGTTCGGGAGATCCCCGGGCGCGGCTTCTGCTACCATCGGCGAGATGCGGTGGAGTGCAGTCACGATGCCCGAACCACTTCCGGAGGGACCGAAAGGGCCGGCTAACAAGCGGCTGGTGCTGACGGTGCGCCGAGCTTCGCTTTGCTCGGCACGGCGCACCGCAGCACACCCGCGCGTTAGCCGTCATTGGAGGGCTCGTGGGCAAGATTGATCTCAAGAGCGAGTTGAAAGACCTGTACAAGCCTTCCGCAAAGGAGGTGGTCGAAATTGACGTTCCTGCGTTCAACTTTCTGATGGTCGATGGCGAAGGGAATCCCAACACATCCAAGAGTTACAAAGAGGCGGTAGAGGCTCTCTATTCCGTTTCATACACCATAAAGTTTGCACTAAAGAGGGAGAAGGGACTCGACTACGTGGTAATGCCACTTGAAGGTCTGTGGTGGGCGGACGACTTGACTAGCTTCAACCACGGTGAAAAGGAAAGTTGGAAATGGACAATGATGATCATGCAGCCGCCGGAAGCTGCAAAGCAGATAGTCGAGTCGGCGATTGCAAGCGTTCAAGACAAGAAGGGACTGCCCGGGCTTCAAGGCATTCGTTTTGAAAAATTTAGAGAAGGTCGGTGTGCGCAAACATTGCATGTAGGCCCGTTCTCGGCGGAAGGTCCGACAATCCAGCGGGTGCATGACTACATATCAAGCCGTTCTGCCCTTAGGGGCAAGCACCATGAGATCTATCTGAGCGACATTCGAAAAGCGGCACCTGAAAAATGGAAGACAATCATCCGTCAGCCAATGGAATGACGGCTAATGATTCAATTGAGTCGACGCCACTTTGTGGCGTGGCTTAATTCAGACGGTAGGCCTCGCGCAGGCCCACACACTTCAGGAGAACTCATGTTTGACCACGTCAAATTCGGAGTCAGCGACTATGCAGCGAGCAAAGCGTTCTTCCTCAAGGCACTCGAACCGCTCGGCGTAGCTGTTGTCTCGGAGGGGCCGCCGACGTACGGTGTCGAACTTAGCCCAAAGGGTGGTAAGGCTTCATTGTGCCTGTACCAAACCGAGGAGAAGCCGGCGCATCTTCACTTGGCGTTCACGGCCGAGAATCGCCAGCAAGTCGAAGCTTTCTATCGCGCGGCTCTGGAGGCGGGTGGCAAAGACAACGGTGCGCCTGGTCTGCGCCCGCAATACCACGCGAACTACTATGCAGCTTTCGTCATTGGTCCGGACGGGCACAACATCGAAGTGGTTTGCCACGAACCCGAGGCCTGACCCTTCGTTGCACCCGACGTGCTAAAGCAGGCTTCGCCTGCTTCTGCCCGCGGGTGAACTCAAACGTTTGGCGGAAACCGACCAACCGGAGCATAAGGCCATGCCAGGCAGGCTTCGTCGGTGGAACGTAATCAACAGAGGCGTTGACCTCGCAAGAAAAACGGAGTGATCAGGCACATGTTGGAGTGGTTGCGAAATGCTTGGCGAAAAGCCTTCTCTTCACGGGCAGAGTTGCCTCAGGTCGAGCCTGCCGTGCAGGTCGCGGTGGCCCGTTGCTATCGCGAATCATTCCCCGAACGCATGAATCCACCCGTGTCGTTTTCCATTGTTGCCGACGAAAATGACTACTTCGTTGTGGCGGCAAGCAACCTTGAACCCGGATGTCTGGACTTCTTTCGTGTCGCCAAGGATACTCATCTCGCAACACTGGTCGAAGAAGACCAACTCAAATACCGTCCTCGAAATCTCAAGTGACCACGCGATGAACACCGACCGGCTGCCCCGACGGGTTCTCGCGAAGCGTTGGGCGGGCAGCCACCCTCTAGACGGCAGCTTCGTTCCGGCTCGGGCTGAGCCGAGGGGCCGCGAGAGGGCCATCGGCAGAAGCGTCGCGCTCGCGTCTCGCCAGTCGCAAAAGGGTGCAGAGACCTGCTAGGTTTGCCCGCCGTGGTTCACCGGATCCTGCTTCAACTGCGCCTCACCCTTTACACGCGTGCGCCCGAGGCCTTCGCCTTCGAGCTATCGGAGCGCTTCCGGCAGCTCCGGATCGCCGGGATGGTGGACGGGCGCGTCCTGCCGGACGGCGAGGTGAGCGCGCTCCTCCACGGGCTGACGTCGCTTGCAGGCGAAGCCATCCCCTCGCTCACCCGGCGCAACCCGAGCGTGGCGCTCAACGTCGTCGAGGTTGCAAGGCTCGCTTCGCTACGGGCCGGCGTGGAGCAGGCGCTCGTGGCCCGGGCCCCCCACCTCGGCCCCTTGCTCGAGGTCTTCGGGGCGCGCCCGGCGGCGCGGCAGTACCGGCTTTCCACCTGGCTCACCGACTTCGCGGCGGTGACGGGACGGCTCCGCAAAGTCTCCCCTGACGATTTCGTGGACGCGGTCGGCGAGGGCCTGGATCCCTGGGCCGAGTACGACAAGATAGAGGGCCGATGGCAGTTCCACGAGAGCGGCTCCGCGGAGGTGCGGTGGCTGCTCTCCGCCATCGGCTGCGAAGACGACCTCGCCACTCACAAGGGGAAGCGCTGGGTTCACACCTTCGACCACCGGGACGGGGACGCCTGGGAAGAGCTGCCGAAGATGATCGGCGTGCCAGAGGACGAGGACTTCGACGCCGAGCTCCAAGCCTGGAGGGAGAGCGAAGAGACCATGGATGTGTTCGATTTCGTCGACCTCTGCAACGCCCGCGCCCATGCGCTGGGGTGCGAGCTGCGCCTGTTCTCCGTCGAAACCCACGGAGACGACCACCTATTCGTGGCGCTGCCGCCTCTGGCCTGCAAGTCCGCGGTGGAGCGCGGACTCCTCGAGGTCACGCCCTATGTGCCGCATCTGTCGACGAGGCCACGCTGGTCGCTGTGGCACGCCGGCGTGGTGCTGCTCGCCGGCGTGCTCGCCCTCGCCCTCGCCTACGCTCTCTACCCAGCCGCACGCACGTCGATCGAAGCCGTTTGCCTCCTGGGTCCTCTGATGCTCGCGATCATCTGGGGGAATCGATGGATCGAGCGCACCCTCGCCGCGCGCTTCCCAGCGGTGGTGCGCGCGCTCAAATCGCTGCGAGAGCGGTGAGCTCCACCCGCATCGGAAGGCAGAACCGCCCAACGACGTGTTGCAGACCGACGGAGCACGCCGCCTCGCTCCGCTCGGCAGTGTATCCCGCGGCTGAACAGTGCGTTATGCCGAGAGGATGAGTGATGCGAATAACCTCGCAGGCAGACGCTGAGCGGTTCCTTCGCGCGACACAAGCCGGAGCCGAGTTCGGGTTCAAGCTCTCGCACACATCATCATGGCTTGAATATCTGCAACTCCTGCTCAAGGAAGCTGCAACTTGGTGCGCCATGCGCATCGACCACTTGTCGCCGAAGGACTGCTTCCGCCAGGAAACTGTCCGCCCGCGAGTTTTACCCCGTGACCGCTGGGACTGCGTTAGAGATATCGCCTACAATCGGCGCCGCGCGCTCGAAGGGCGCCGAATTGCGCTTCCTTCAGCGCACGAAGGAAGACTGCTCGTGTACTTCCCGGATCTGGACCTCGCAGACGGTGCAGCGGAGGTCGCTTCAAACGGCTTCTTCGATGTAAACAACGCGCCTCCGTATGGAAGCTGGGTCGCCTATTTCGAGGACAACGACGCTGAGGCGTCTTCTCGCTCGATTCTGCTGTCGTGGGTGCCCGATGCGTTCATCCCGCTTGCAGACGCGGGCGTACAGGTAAATCCAGAAGGATGCATCGTGTGGCTTGATGAGCTTGCGTCACCTCTACGTCAGGCAGTCGTATATGTCGGGTTCAACTACCGATGTCCGGCATAACGAGCAGCTGGATCCAACGACGCCCGCCGCGTGGAGGACTGAAGTCTTGCGAATAACAGGAATGTCATGGGCACGCTGCAACCTCGACCTCGGCGGGTTTCGCGGCTCACCCGCAGGCCGTTCGCCGTCATTGGAGGGCTCGTGGGCAAGATTGATCTCAAGAGCGAGTTGAAAGACCTGTACAAGCCTTCCGCAAAGGAGGTGGTCGAAATTGACGTTCCTGCGTTCAACTTTCTGATGGTCGATGGCGAAGGGAATCCCAACACATCCAAGAGTTACAAAGAGGCAGTAGAGGCTCTCTATTCCGTTTCATACACCATAAAGTTTGCACTGAAGAAGGAGAAGGGACTCGACTACGTGGTCATGCCACTTGAAGGCCTGTGGTGGGCGGACGACTTGACTAGCTTCAACCGCGATGAAAAGGAAAGCTGGAAATGGACAATGATGATCATGCTGCCGCCGGAAGCTGCAAAGCAGATCGTCCAGTCGGCGATTGCCAGCGTTCAAGACAAGAAGGGACTGCCCGGCCTTGAAGGCATTCGCTTTGAAACATTTAGAGAAGGTCGGTGTGCGCAAACATTGCATGTAGGCCCCTTCTCGGCGGAAGGTCCGACAATCCAGCGGGTGCATGACTACATATCAAGCCGTTCTGCCCTTAGGGGCAAGCACCATGAGATCTATCTGAGCGACATTCGAAAGGCGGCACCTGAAAAATGGAAGACAATCATCCGTCAGCCAATGGAATGACGGCTAACGATTCATTCAGGCCGACGCCGCTTCGCGGCGCGGCTTCATTCAGACGTTAGGCAGACTTTGGCATGTACAGCGTGCCAGCCCCGCAGCCAATGATTTTCGCCAAGAGGAGCTTCGAAATGACCATCACCATTACCGCCTTTGAACGATCGCCCGATGGCGGCAAGGGACTGGCGCGTGATACGCGCGTTCGCTGGGCGCTTGAAGAAGTGGGCCAGCCTTACGAGGTTCGGCTTGTTTCGTTCCGTGCGATGAAGGAACCCGCGCATCTGGCGCTTCATCCTTTTGGCCAGATTCCGACCTATGAGGAAGGCGATCTCGGCCTGTTCGAGACAGGAGCGATCGTGTTCCATATCGCCGAGCGCCATGCGGGCCTGCTGCCAGAGGATGCCAATGCCCGGGCGCGTGCGATCACGTGGATGTTTGCCGCGCTCAACACGGTGGAGCCGCCGATCCTTGAACTCGGAAACGCCAGGATCCTGGAGAGCGATAAGCCCTGGAGTAACGAGCGCCTGCCTCTCGTCGAGGATCGCGTCCGCAACCGGCTGAAACAACTTTCCGCTCGCCTGGGCGATGCCGAATGGCTCGACGGTGCATTCAGCGCGGGCGACCTGATGATGGTGTCGGTGCTACTCAGGCTGAAATCATCGGGCATTCTGAACGAATTTCCGAACCTGGCCGCCTATGTCGCCCGCGGCGAAGCGCGGCCCGCCTACAAGCGGGCTTTCGATGCTCAAGCGGCGATCAACACCGGCAAGCCACCGACCGGCTGATTGAGATCCGGCCTGGGCTCGAAGTCGTCATCCGTCATCTACGATGGCCAGTTTGTTCACTCAACGCGCCGAGCGGACTGCGGGGAGCATTGATGCCGGTATTTTTCGCGTACTTAGACCTGAACCACTTCATCACACTTGCGAAGCTGCGGCAGGCAGGGACAGTTCCATGACGACCTGGATCCGTGAAGTCTGCGAAACGAACGGCATCAACATCCACTACCTCCGAACTGGAGGCGCCAAGGATCCCGTCGTTCTGCTCCATGGATTGATGGGGAGCGGCGCCTGCTGGACTCCCCTGGCGCGGGCGCTCGAAGGTGAATTCGACGTCGTCATGCCCGACGCCAGAGGGCACGGCGGTTCGAGCGCGCCGCACCACGGATACCGGTACGACGATCACGCGAGCGACGTCGTAGGCCTCATCCGCGGCCTTTCGCTCTCTCGTCCGGTTCTGCTTGGCCACTCGATGGGCGGCATGACCGCCGCGGTGGTGGCGAGTCGAGGGGCGGGGATCATCCGCGGCCTCATCCTGGTCGACCCGACGTTCTTGAGCCCCGAGCGCCAACGCGAGGTGCGCGACAGCGACGTCGCCGATCAACACCGCCAGGCCCTCGGCTTACAGAAGTCGGACCTCGTTGCGCAGGCCCGAGCCCGACACCCGCGTCGCTCGCCCGAGATCGTCGAGCTTCAAGCCGAGGCGAGATTGAAGACTTGCATGGGCGCGTTCGACGTACTCACGCCGCCCAACCCCGCGTATCGCGACGTGGTGAGCGCGATTGACGTCCCGAGCCTGCTCGTCATGGGTGACTGTAGCCCCGTCGTCACGCTCGAGATGGCAACGGAACTGCGGAGTCTCAACCCACGTGTACGAATCGAACAGGTACAGGACGCCGGCCACGGCCTTCCGTTTGAACAACCCGAGCGCCTGGGAGAGGTAGTCCTGTCGTTCTTGCGTGAGCTGGTGCAAGAAAACTCGACGTTCAGCGCGACATCCACGGGGGATGATGTCTTGCTGTAGCTGGGGAGCATTTATTGGCGATCATCCGAGACCTCCCGGGCACTGTGCTCAGAATTCGTGATCTCGAGGAATGAGCGTACGAGCGGATCCTCTTCGTCAGCGGCGCGCCATACGGAGCGACCAAGGATGACGACGTCCAGGCCACGAACCCGCTTGAGGACCGCTCCAACTCGGATGAAGGGTGCGGCGCTCTCCGTAAAGAAGCTGAGGCCCTCGCCGCTCGCGACGAGCGTGACGAGGGCTTCGTTGTCCGCCTCCTCGTGGGCGATCTCGAGCGTTTGGCCATGCGCTCGGAACGCGGCGATGACGTCATCATAGAGCCGCGGACTCCGCTTGCGCGGGATCCATAGGAAGCGCTCGTTCTTCAGGTCGGCGATCCGCAGTGTGCGTCGTGTGGCGAGTCGATGGCTCTTCGACATTCCCACGCTGAGACGATCGCGAAACAGCACGCGGAAGTGGACGAGCGGGTTTTCTACCGGCGGATGATAGCCGTACCCTAGCGAGATTTTGCCATCGCGCAGAGCGGCGACCTGCTCCTCACTCGGTAGCGGCACGAGGCGCACCTCGACGCGCGGATGACGTGCGCGGAACATCTGCACGACCCTGGGCAGCAGGCCGCTGTAGGCCATGCCGCCCTCGAATCCGACCACGACCGTTCCGATGCGGCCCTGCGCCGCCTCGAGGGCGTCCTCGACCGCCCGCGTGGCGCGTGCCAGCGTGGCGCGCGCGCCTTCCAGGAAGCTACGGCCGGCGGGGGACAGCTTTACCCCGCGTCCTTTGGCTATGAAAAGCTTGGCGCCGATCTCCTCCTCGAGCTGGGCGATCTGCCGGCTCAACGGCGACTGCGAAATGTGAAGCCGCTCGGCGGCCCTTCCGAAGTGCTCCGCTTCAGCGACAGCAACAAAGTACCGCAGGTGACGTAGCTCCATGATTCAGACCTATAGGGTCTGGAACCGTTGCGATCAATGTCATGGTCGTATCGAACGCGAGCTCGTACGTTCTTCGACACATCGAAGCGGCCCTGCTCGAGGTGGACCATGTGCCCAACGAACGGCGCGCCAGCCGTCGTGGAACGACCCTTCAATGCGGGGAATGCTCGGCCCGTGCGCTTGCTGGACACGTGGGACCCCTCCAATGGTAAACACGAATCGCACTGTGACCTTCCACGACGGCGACGGTGGCTTCGCCACCACGCGCCTCGAAGCGATGCTTGGGGGGGCGCGCAAGTACTCGCTCTTCTGCTATCCGTTCGTGACTGCGTGCTGCGGCATGGAGTTCATGGCGCTTTCCAGCCCGCGCTTCGATCATGCACGCTTCGGCGCGGAAATACCGCGCTTCTCGCCGCGTCAGGCGGACCTCCTTTGGGTTGTCGGAACCATCAGCCAGCGTCAGGCGCCGGCGCTCCGTCGGATCTACGAGCAAATGCCGGAGCCGAAGTACGTCCTCGCGTTTGGCACTTGCGCCAGCTCGGGCGGCTTCTACCCCGCCCCGGCGTGGTCAAGCCGCGCACGGATCCGCTGAAGGACTTGGTTCAGCTTCGCAAGAAGAGCGAAGAGTCCACATGAGACGTGATTCGCGCCGAAATCAGGACAGGCGGAGCGACAGCCCCCCGGCTTTGCCGGGGGATTCTTACAGGGTGGCCATGCTGACCCGCGTCAAGGGATGGCTTACAGACAGGCGTGTCCCGCTGCTCGTCGCGCTTCTCGCGATTCTCCTGCTTCTGCCTACGCTCGGGGCGGGGGCGTTCATGGACGATCACGTGCACCGGATGGCGTATCATCCGACGTTCACGCAGCCCGGGGGGCCCCGCGGCGACTGGGATCTTTTCCGCTTCCTTGGAGACGATCCTGGCGCGTTGAAGTCCCTCCGCGATCAGGGGCTATGGCCGTGGTGGACCGTCGACGGATTCAAGCTCGCGCTCTTCCGCCCCCTCGATTCGCTGTGGCACGCGCTTGATTACTGCGTCTGGCCGAACGCGCACTGGTTCATGCACGCCGAGAGCATTCTTGTCTTCGCAGCGACGGCCTTCTTCGCGGCCCTCCTTTATCGAAGGCTGCTCGGCGCCACGGTCGCCGCAGGGATCGCCGCGCTGATCTTCGCGGTCGACGACGCCCATTCGACGGACATCGGCTGGGTTGCGAACAGGCACGCGGTCCTCTCGACGCTGTTCGGCGTGCTCGCGCTCGTCGCGCACGATCGTGCCCGCCGGGACGGCTGGAAGCCGGGCGTCTTCCTCGCGCCGCTCGCGCTCCTCGGGGCTGTGTTCTCTGGAGAGAGCGGGCTCAGCGCCCTCGCGTATCTCTTCGCCTACGCCCTCTTCCTCGATCGCGCACCCCTGCGCTCCCGCGCGGTCGCGCTCCTCCCGCACGTCGGGGTTGCTCTGGTCTGGTTCGCGGCATACAAGCTTGGCCGCTATGGCGCCGCCGGCGGCGCGTTCTACATCGATCCGCTGCGACAAACGGGGGCGTTCATCCGCGCGGTGGGTGTGCGTCTGCCGGTGCTCCTCGCCGGGCAGATGGCGGCGCCGCCCGCCGACGTGTGGATACTCTGGCCGCCGAATGAGACACGCAGCCTCGTGTCGATTTGCCTGCTCGTCTTGCTCGTCGTGGGGGGCGGGATCTTCGCCGTGCTGCGTCGTGATCGCAATGCCGCGTTCTTCGCGCTGGGGATGGTGCTCTCTCTGCTGCCAGCTTGCGCGGTTTGGCCGAGCGATCGGCTCTTGCTCTTCGCGGGGATCGATGGCGCCGAAGGACGGACGCTCGTGGTGGTGAGCGCGCCCGATAGCATGATCGTGAATACGGTGATGGCGGCGCGGGTCAACGAGAATGCGCCGTTGCCTTCGGCGCTCCGCGTGCTCTCGACGGCGGTCGGCGGGACGCTGAAGGTCGGCCGCGCGGACGATCGCACACTGTCGGTGACCCTCTCGGACGGCTTTTTCCGTGATCCGATGGCGACCGTGTTCCGAGACATGCAGAAGGCCCCGCTGCGCGTGGGAGACCGCGTCCCGGTCGGGGCGATGGTGGCGGAGATCGTGTCCGTGACCGAGGATGGCAAGTTGCCTTCGCGAGTCGATTTCCATTTCGATCGGTCGCTGGACGATCCGTCGATCGTGTGGGTTGTCTGGGAGAAAACCCGATTCGTGCCGTTCGTGGCGCCGAAGGTTGGGGAAACGAGGGATCTTGTGGTCGTGTCGTATCAGACGGCGGTTGGCGGGTAGCGCGGTAGGGAAGCTCCTCGACGCGATGACGGTGGCCACGCGCCGAGGTAGCACCCGTCGGTGCAGGCGACCCAAGGAAGCGCAATCCAAGCTCCCGCCGGTCCTTCGGTTAAGGTCCTCCTGCTGCTCCACCGCATCCGCCGGCCCCCGAGGTGCCGCCATGGTCGAGGTGATCCCCGAGTTGGCGGGCTACGCCGAAGAAAAGGCACCAGGGGAGCGCGACCCGAGGCGCCCTTCCGTCTACAAAGGCCGTGGTTCCGAGGATTTGACGGACGCAGAGCTACCGGAGCGGAATTCGACTCCGCCTCCACTCCCGCGCCCGCCTGTCGAGATTCAGGTCGCTCGCGAGATCGCGGGTGGGTGCCAATCTGCATTGACCGCCGGCAGCTTCGGCCAGTACAGCCGCATGGTGAGGTTGAACGCGCCTTGCTGTGGTGCCGGCAGCCAGTTCGACCGCCTCGGATCGGCCTCGTCCATGGAGCGCTGGACGTACAGCGTCACGGAGCCATCGGGGCCCTTGGCCAGGTTGTTTCGCGTGCCCAGCGAGAAGCGGTCGATGGCGTTCGGGACCTGGTATCCCTGCTCGTCGTACATCGTCACGGACCAGAAGGCGTTCACCGGTGGCAGTTTGTCGGCCTCGAAGCGCAGCGTGTAATGCATGGCGCTGTCCAGCGCGGTGCTCGTGGAATCCTCGTAGCCGACCGGATAGATCGCGTCCTCCGGGAGATTGGCGCCCAGACCGATCAGGGCAATGATTGCGCGGCGGAGGTAGCTCGTCCCGTAGGTCCCCATCAACTCGTTCGCGTAGGTCCAGCCATCCGTCATCGGCGTGATGGAGACCTGCTTCGCCTTCATCTGGGCGAGGGCGTCGGGGGCCGCTTTCTTGAAGGCGTCTTGCACCGCCGCCGGGGCTGCGTTGAGGTCGAACGGCTGGCCCGCCACGAAGCCTGCCCGCGCCAAGCGCGCGAGGATGGGGTAGTCGTTGAAGTGCGCCGGAATCCGGCGCATCAGGTCCGCGCCATAGGCGAAGAACGCCGCGGGCGTCATCTCCTCCACGATGTCCATCGGCTCGTCGAGGCTGATGTCATCGCCGTCTGACCCCTCGGGCGGCGGCGGCGGCTGCCCGGCTTCGTAGGCGGAGAGAGGGATGATCTGGAGGCCATTCTGGAACTCGTGCACGCTGGCATAGTCGGATTCACCATTGCACTGCGTTCGTCCGATGATCCAGACATACGGCGTCGACGCGTCGATCCGTTGCAGGTTCAGGGCCGGGTTGATCGTCCCCTTCCACCCCGGGCCGACGATGACGAGCTGCTGGGCCGCTGTCCCCGTCGTGCGGGGGCCGGGGCAGGCGAAGACATCCGTCCACATGTCGAGCATGGGCAAGAGGTAGTAGCGTCCACCGGACGCAGGGACCTTGATGACCATGGGCTCGCGCACGAGATCGAGCCATGCGCTCGAATAGAGCGTGTCGAAGTTGGGTCGCACCACGGTGCGGTCTGCCGCCCCCGGGAAGCGCGGGTTATTCATGAACACGTTGGCCGGGGCTCGCCAGGCGGCGAGGTCGATCTCCTTGACGTTCGTCATCTGCCGGCGCGTCACGTCCATCAACACGAGGGGATAGAGATATGAATATCCCTCGCAGCCGATCTCGTATGCCGTCTCGAAGTTCAAATCAGCGTTCGTCACCATAGGCTCCTTTTCGTCGAGCGCGCAGCGCTCGACGTTCCATTTGCGGGTAGGAAACCGCTCTCCTGGGACCAGGTTCCGTCGCGCTCCGCGCTTCGCTGCTGCTGAATGCCTCAATCGCGAAGGGCGCGACTCACCCCCGTGAGCGATCGCGGCGATTCTGCCGAGATCGCTCACGGAGCGTCAATCCGCCGTCATCCTCCATCGCTTCAGGCGAGGATGCAACCGCGAAGAATGCATCCGCCTGCTTATCTTGCGTTTCATGGACAGTCCGCTGCCGTTTCTGTACAGGCGAATGGTCACGGCTCCGTGTCGACGGAGCCCCCGGCCGTTGCCGACAAGCGCAGCGAGCATGTCGACGAAGCCCCCGGCCGTTGCCGACAAGCCCGGCGAGCATGTCGACGAAGCCCCCGGCCGTTGCCGACGAGCCCGGCGAGCATGTCGACGAAGCCCCCGACCGTTGCCGACGAGCGCAGCGAGCATGTCGACGAAGCCCCCGACCGTTGCCGACGAGCGCAGCGAGCATGTCGACGAAGCCCCCGGCCGTTGCCGACAACCGCAAGCGAGCAGGTCGACGAAGCCCCTCC
>NZ_JAGTJJ010000030.1 GCF_028435365.1 Polyangium jinanense
TGCGCATCGCGCAGTTCTTCCAACACGAGTCCAGGGCTTGCCCTGGTTCGGGTCGAGGGGCGAACAGCCCCCGCGGGGTCCGGGGCAGCGCCCCGGCGCGACGCCTCGCGATGGGGGGGAGAGCCCGTGACGATCGCGCCAACCACGTGTGACAGACGTGTGTCAATCCTTTTCTTCGCGCGATCATTGAGCGTTTTCGTCCGGAATGAAATATGCTGGTCACGAGAAAGACCGGTATACCGTAAATATCCTGTAATGAGCGGTTTGGCGGGGATGGGCGCTGCAATGACCACCCGTTGAAATGTGGATTCGTGCAGTGGGGACTGAAAAAGAAAAAGCCCCGACGTGCACGGGCACGCCGGGGCTCTTCGCGAACTGCACGAAGACGCTTTACTTCTTCTCTTCCTCTTCGGGGGGCGTCGTCATCATGCCGAGCACCTTCGCGCCGGCTTGCTTGGCCCCGTCGAGCGCGGTGATCAGACGCGCGTAGTTCGCTTTGTCGTCGGCGATGAAGAAGACGATCTTGTCGTCCTCTTTGCGCCGCTCGAGCTTCACCTTCAGCTTGTCGACGTATTCCTCGTTCGTGACCTTGTCGAAGTTGATCCGGAAATCACCCTCGGTCCCGATACGAACCACGAGCTGATCGGGCGGCACTTCCGTGACCGTTTCGACCTTCTCGGTCTCGGGCACGCGTACGTCGAGGTTCTTCTCGAGCAGCGGCGTGACGACCATGAAGATGATCAACATCACGAGCACGACGTCGATGAGGGGCGTGACGTTGATGTCCGAGTTCGGCGGATTGGCGGGTTTGATCGCCACCCTTCTCGTCTTTCTGCTCATCTCGTTCGGCTCCGCTGGCTCTACTTCTGCTCTTCAACGCCGAGGGCCACGCTCTTCGCGCCTGCCTTCCGCGACATCTCCATGACCTCACGCACGTCGCCCACGGTCAGCGAGTCGTCGCCCTTGAGCAGGATCTTCCTCCCCGGCTTCTCGTCGAGGACCACCTTCAGCGCAGGTGAAAAGCCCTCTTTGTCGTACTCGCTGCTCTCGATGAAGATGTGTTTGTCCTTCGTGACCGAGAGGATGATCGGATCGCTTTCCTTGTTTTCCTCGTCGATCGACTTGGACTGGGGCAGCTTCACGTCCTTGCCACGCTGGAGCATGGGCGTGATGACCATGAAGATGATCAGAAGAACGAGCACGACGTCGACGAGCGGCGTGACGTTGATGTCGTTCTTTACGCTGCCCTTCTTCGGGCCGACTGCCATTCCCATGAGAACACCTACTCCCTCTCAGGGGTCGCCCTCGCCGGAGCTGCGCGCGCGCCCCGAGAGGCGCGCCCGCTTCCGCGAGGGCGGGCTTTTCTAGGCCGCGGCCTCGCTCTCCTCGCCCTCTTCCTCTTCCTCCTCGCGCGGCCCCTCGGCGAGGCGACGCGCCACGAGATCGAGGAACTCGTTCGAGGACTCGGAGATGTCGACTGCACGCGCGTCGACCCAGCCGGCGAGGAAGTTGAAGGCCATGACGGCCGGAATCGCGACGAGGAGGCCGAAGGCCGTCGTGATGAGCGCTTCGGCGATACCGGCGGAGACCGTCCCGAGACCACCGGAGCCGCTCGCGGCCATCTTCTCGAAGGCCGTGACGATACCCATGACGGTACCGAGAAGACCGACGAACGGCGCCGTCGAGCCGACCGTCGCCAGCCAGCCGTGGCCACGCTTCAGGACCGCGAGCTCGCGGGCCTGCTGACGCTCGAGGGCGCGCGCGACGGACTCGAAGCAGAGGTCCTTGTCACCGTGAACCGAGCCCTTGTAGGCCACGAGGCCCGAGCGGATCGTGCGACCGAGGTATCCGATGTCCTTGCCGAACTTCGCGTCGGCCGCGCTGTCGAGATCGCCGCTCGCCAGGAGGGAGGCCATCTTCGCAGCGAACACCTTCGAGTCGGACATCGACTTGAAAGACATCACGAGCCTCTCGCCCAGAACGAGGAGGGACGTGAGGCTCATGACGCCCATCACGATCACGACCAGGCGGGCAAAAAGCCCCATTTCACGCCAAAGTCCACTCAGTGAAAAATCCATGGTTTCGGTCGCGCCTCCCTCGCGCGTTCTCTTGGTGACTCGAGTGTTCGGTGCTCTGGAGATGGCCCGCACGGCCGTGCGGGCCCCGTGTTTTCAGCGGGTGGGCATCACCAGGCGAATCGTAAAGGTGTAGTTGACCCTCTGCGCTTTGCCGTTGAACATGACCGGCGTATAGCGCTGCGCGGCGAGCGTCCGGAGGACGGCATCGTTCATGTGGGGCAACCCCTTGATGACGGAGCACCCCTCCACGCTGCCCGACTCGGTGATCACGCAGCGCGCGATCATGACGCCCTCCACGCGCGCGGCCAGGGCCTCGGACGTGTGGCGGATCTCGGGGCCCGAGACCTTCGACGGACGCGTCATACCCGCGCCGAACGGGATCGTCACGTTCTGCGGAGGCGGAGGAGGCGGCGGCGGATTGCCGAGCACGCCACCGACCACACCACCGACCACGCCGCCGGGAACGCCGCCCGGTACGCCGCCGGGAACGCCGCCTTCCTCGCCCTCGCCTTCCGGTTCTTCGGCTTCGGGCTCGGGCGCCTTCTCAGGCGGCTTCTCCTCCGGTTTGGGCTCCTCTTTGGTCTCGACGATCGTGTCCGGCTTTTTCACCGGCTTTGGTTTCTCGATCGGCTTGACTTTTTTTCCACCCGCGGGGGGCGGAGGAGGCGGAGGAGGCGGAGGTGGTGGCGGGGCTGCCGCCATGAACGTCACCTCCGGGAGATCCACCTTCTTCTCCACAGGTCTCGTCGTGATGTACAGGACGAGCGCAAAGATGAGGGCGTGAACCACCACCGACAGCACGGCGCCCGTGCCGAGGCGGCTCTTCGGAATGTTGTCGCGGCCTAGAACCGAGTCGAACATGAGCCTTGAGCCCTAGTAGTCGAAATCGTCTGCCGGCGCGAGCCAAAGAAGACAACACCCCGCACAAATTGCGGTTGGGAGGGAAACGAATTCTAGAGAGCTCCCCCAGCCCGGGTCCAGGCATGGGTCGTTACCGCGTCCTTCCCACTTCCGGACGCCCCTCGAACGGGGTGGGTTCGTAAAAGAGTGACCAACCGAGTGACCAGCCGAGTGACGAGCGCGCGGGTGCGTCACGCCCGACGGGTATGTCGGCGGCGCGCGACGGGCCGCGTCAGGGTGCGTCCCGGAACGTCGACGCGGAGGGTTCGCCGGGGGGGGTGTGTCCGGGCGTCCCTCAGAAAGAGTTACGCGGAGCCCGCAGAAAGTGTTGTTGACGGTCACGGAACATGAGTATAGTCGGCCGCCTTTTCGACACTTGGCCCACTTCTGGAGGGATGGAGGGCTCGTGATACTCAGAGACAGACTAGGCCTATTGGCCGCGATTGTGCCGTCAGTCGTCATGGTCGCCGGCTCGGCGTATGCAGCCGACGGCGTGATCACCGGCCAGGTGCGTAACGCGGCCACGAAAGCACCCGTTGCGGACGTCGTCATCACGGTGACGTCCCCCGCGCTGCAGGGTGAGCAGATCGTCGTGACGGATGCGGGCGGTAACTTCCGCATTCCGCAGCTGGCCCCCGGTGAGGGCTATACCGTCCGCGCAGACAAGGAGCAGTACAAGCCCTTCTCGCGCGGCGGTATCAAGCTCACCAGCGGCTCGACGATCCGCGTCAACCTGGAGCTTCTGCCGGAGAACATCCAGGCGGGCGAAGAGATCGTCGTCGTCGGCAAGCCGCCGGTCATCGACGTCGGCTCCTCGCGCGTCGCAGTGACCATCGACAGCGAGTTCACGCGTCGCGTGGCCGTGAACCCGCCCGCATCCAAGGGCGGCGCGACGCGCTCGTTCGAGAGCCTCGCGGCGGTCGCTCCCGGCGCCAACGCCGACGCGTACGGCGTGTCCGTGAACGGCACGTCGTCGCCCGAGAACGGCTTCGTCATCGACGGCGTCTCCGCGAACGACCCGGCGTTCGGCATCCTCGCGGTGCCGCTCTCGGCCGAGTTCGTGAAGGAGGTCAACGTCATCACGGCCGGCTACCTGCCGGAGTACGGCCGCAGCGTCGGCGGCGTCATGGACGTCGTCACGAAGAGCGGTTCGAACGAGTTCCATGGCTCCGTCTTCGGGGCGATCACGCCCGGCGCGTTCGAGGGACAGCGTACGCTGATCCCGCGCGCGGGACAGACGATCAACACGAATCGGACGCTCGGCTCGGTCCGCGACTTCGGCTTCGAGATCGGCGGCCCGATCGTGAAGGACAAGCTCTGGTTCTTCGCGGGCTTCAGCGTGGCGCTGCAGCGCTACCGCCTCGAGCGCGTCCTGAGCCGCCTCAATCACACGTACGCCGACACCCTCATGCCGAACCCGGACTACGATCCGGACGATCCGAACAGTGAGGAGTTCATCCCGGGGCAGGACGGCGTCAACGACGTGGCGACCCCGGTCACCGACGACGCGACCGGCTACCAGACGGCGACCCCGCTCCGGGGCATCGCGCCGCAGATCTACTACGCCGATCAGCAGGTGATGCAGTACATCGGCAAGCTGACCTGGAACATCAACCAGGACCACAACATCAGCGTCACGGTGTTCGGCGCTCCCTCGACCTCCGGCGGCAACGGCACGTACGGCTTCGACGCGCAGGACGGCGACGTCGGCGTCACGAACCTGATCGGCACGTACAACTCGCTCGGGCAAACGACCGACGTCTTCAACAACAGCGTCGTGATCAAGAGCTCGTCGGCGTTCGCGAACAAGAAGTTCCTGATCGATGCGACCCTCGGCTGGGTCTACAACAGCGTCGCGATTGGCGCGGCGGACGGCTCGAACGTCAACGACCTCAACGACCCCACGAAGCTCGCCTACATGCCGGGCATGACGTGGCGTCGTACGTCGAACCCCGGCCTCCACCCGATCACCGACTTCGAGACGCTCCCGGATGCGGCCGTTCAGGACTGCAACACGGGCGGCGCTCAGTTCGCGGCGGTGAACTGCCCGGTGGCGACGTACCGCACCGGCGGCCCCGGCCAGATCAACATCGCCACGAGCAACCGCTACCAGGGCCGCGTGATCGCGACGGCGCTGCTCAGCGCGCTCGGGCAGCACGTCATCAAGGCCGGCGTGGACTTCGAGGTCCTGAGCTACACGAACACGAAGGCCTTCGGCGGCGGCGTGTTCTTCCGCGAGAGCACGAACGGCAACAACGTGGCGGACTTCCGCCGCTACGGCTTCCTCCAGGGGCCCGACGATGTCGTCAACCTCGACGTCTTCGAGGCGAACTCGACCTCGACGACGGTCGGCGGCTTCATCCAGGATTCGTGGAACATCCTCGACCGCGTCACCGTGAACCTCGGCGTTCGTTACGACGCGCAGATCGTGACGGGCAACGACGGCAACGTCGGCATCGCGCTGCCGAACCAGTGGTCGCCGCGCATCGGCGCGATCTGGGATCCGACCCGCGAGGGCCGGGCCAAGATCACGGCGAACTTCGCCCGGTTCTACCAGGCGATCACGCTGAACATGGTCGATCGTTCGTTCCCGGGTGAGCTCGGCCTCCAGAAGAGCCGCTCGCTCAACTACCCGGACGGCAACCCGCCCAAGAACGGCGTCTGCAACCCGCTCGACCCGCTCCAGGCGCGCGGACCCGAGTGCAACAGCGTCGACAACCTGCTCACGCTCACCGGACCCACGCCGTACGATCCGAACCTCAAGTACGTCATCACCGGCTCGGATCGCGTCCCGGTCGATCCGGATCTCAAGCCGCAGTCGTCGGATCAGATCGTCATCGGCGGCGAGTACGAGATCATCACGGACTCGCGCATCGGCGGTGCCTACACGCGCCAGTGGCTGAACTACGCCATCGAGGACATGAGCCGCGACGAGGCGACGACGTACTTCATCGGAAACCCGGGGTACGGCATCGCGAAGGACTTCCCCAAGGCCATCCGCGACTACGACTCCTTCATGGTGTACTTCCAGAAGGCCTTCTCGAACCAGTGGCTCGCGCAGGTCAACTACACCGTCTCGTGGAACCGCGGTAACCTCGCGGGTCTGTTCCGGCCGGAGACGGGCCAGCTCGATCCGAACATCAACTCGGACTTCGACCTGGTCTCGATCCTCGCGAACCGGACCGGCGATCTGCCCGGCGACCGTCGCCACGTGATCAAGGTGTTCGGCGCCAAGGAGTTCCAGCTCCCGGCGAACGTCACGATCAACGTCGGCCTCGGCTACCTCGGCCGCAGCGGCACGCCGCTGAACGTCCTCGGCTCGCACGTCCAGTACGGCGACTCCGAGGTGTTCATCCTGCCCCGCGGCGCCGGCGGTCGTACGCCGTGGCTCCACAGCATCGACACGAACGTCACCTTCGGCTACCGGTTCTCGAAGGACAGCACGCTCACGGTCGGCGTGGACGTCTTCAACCTGTTCAACTTCCAGCAGGCCACGGGCTTCGACCAGCGGTACACCCTGGCGGACGTCCTGCCCGTCGAGAACGGGAGCGAGGCGAACCTCTTCGGCAAGAAGGGCGAGGCGCCGACGGATACGAGCAAGAAGCTGCTCTACTCCGACGGCACGGAGTTCGATGCCAAGGACGTCAATCCCAACTGGAAGAACCCGACCGGTTATCAGACGCCGCGGCAGATCCGCATCAACGCGCGCGTGACCTTCTGATGGTTGGACGGGAAAGGAAGCTCACCATGAAGCACCGAATCCACAATGTCCTGGTCGGCGCGATGGGGCTCGCCAGCGCGGCGTTCTTCGCGTTCTCCGGGGCGTCCTGCTCGCAACCCACCATCCAGTGCATCGCCAGCCATTTCGCGTTCTTCGCCAAGTACGAGCTCGTCAGCGGTGACGAGGCGTGCCTCGGGCTGAAGGGCGAGGAAATCGGCATGTCCACGTACCTCGCGCCGAACGCCGACAAGACGCTCGCGAACTACGACGACCGCAGCATCGCGATCCAGTCGACCACCCTCGGTGAGATCGCGCGTGCGCGCGAAGGCGCGGGCTACGACCTCGGCAAGGACAAGGCGTACGCGTTCGGCAAGTACACGACCGCCCCGGATGCGAACAACATCTGCTACGCGGGCGGCGCGAACGGCACGGCGGCGCTCGCGTCTGCGGACATGAACGTCGAGGAGTTCGACACGGGCGAGGTGGATGAGATGGGCAACCCCGTCATCCTCCCGGCCATGCACCTCCAGCAGGAGTGGCGGAACGTCAAGGTGTACGTGACCGCAGGCGTGCCCGGCACGCAGGCTGTCGGCGAGATGGTGTTCCGCGATGTGATGGCGGGCTGCGAAGCCACGTACAAGTTCATCGGGCTCTCGCCGTCGGTGTACTGCGGCAAAGACGTTCACACCGACGACGACAACAACCCGGAAACGCCGTCCGATAACGACGACGCCGACCCGGCCAAGAAGGATACGCCGATGGTGGTCCCCGAACCGCTCTACTGCGATCCGAAAGCGCATCCCGATCTCGGCATCGAGGTCGGCTCCGGCATCAACCCGGACTTCCCGGTGGCCTGCGATCCGGAGACGCTCCACTGCACCCTCACCGGCGATCCGCTCACCGGTAGGCCGTAACCCTCCCTCTCGTTCCCTCCAGAAACGACACGAGCCTCCCGCCCGCGCGACCCGCGGCGGGAGGCCTCGTTTCGTCTTCCATACGCCGGGAAAACGCCTGCGCCCGTGGGCGCTTTACCGCTTGGGCGCCGCGCTCCCTTTGCCGAGCGCTTCCTCGAGACGATGCCGCGCGTCTGCGAGCGCTGCTTCATTGCGTTGCCCCGGGCCGAGCGCCTCGTGCCCCGCGACCTCCTCACGCAGCGTGGCGATCTGCCCCTGCTTGTCGCCCATCTTCGCCTGCAGGTCCGCGCGTTGCTTGAGGTACGCGAGCCGCCGCGGCCCGTACGAGAGCGCCACAGCGCGGCCATTCGCCGCGAGCGCGGCGTCGAAGCGCCCCATCTTCGCGAGCACGCTCGAAAGGCGCGCCGGCGGATCGTACGACTTCGGCATCTCGCGCTCGCGTTGCTCGAGCATGCGCACGGCTTCCTCGCCGCGGCCGAGCGCCACGTACGAGATCGCCCGGCCGTAATCGTACGTCGCCGCGATCTCCGGCGTCTTCGCCTCGGCCGCGGCCTTCTCCATGAGCACGAGCCGTTTTTCGTGCGCCGCGCGCGCGCCCTCCGCGTCGCCGAGCTCGCTCTTCACGCCCGCCAGGATCGCGAGGGCGTCGGCGCGATCGTCGACCGTGGACTCGGGCGGCGGCGAGGCGACGAGTGCTTCGAGCCTCGCCATGGCCTTGCGACGCGCCTGTTCTTGCGTGGGGCTCTTCGCGAGCCGGCTCGCGCAGCTCAAGAGCACGGACGCGAAATCGGCGGGGGCCGCGGCGCCACGAATCTCGTCGACGTGCGCCGTGCCGAATCGCGCGCATCCGTCGACGTCGCCGCTGCCGGCGAGCGCGGAGAGCTTTCCGGCGAGCGCGTCGTCCCGGCGCGGCCAGCGTGCGTCGACCTTCGCGAGCAGCTCGTCGTAGAGCGCGAGCGCTTTGCGATGATCGCCGGCCGCGCGCGCGGCGCTCGCCTGCGAAAGCGTGTAGAGCGGATCCGAGGGCGGCGCCGAGGCATCCATCACGCGCACCGCGTCCTCGACGAAGCTGCGCATCTCGCGCGCCGAGGCCGCGCCCGGCCAGTAAGCCACGACGTCGCCCTTCGCGGGATCGATCACGAAGAACGTCGGCCAGAAGGTCATCTTGTATCGCTCGAGGAATGCGGCGCTCGAGGGGCGATCGGTGTCGATCGCCGCGAACACCACGCGATCGGCGAGCGGGCGGAGCGCCGGATCGACGAGCACGTAGTTCTTCATGCTGAGGCACGTGTGGCACCACGGCGCCCAGGCATCGACGAAGAGCGCCTTCTTCTCGGCGCGCGCGCGTGCCATCGCGCCGTCGAGGTCGTCCTCGATGAACACGAGCGGCGCCGCGGCCGCGTCCTTTCCGGCGGCCGCGCCGTCCGGCTTCGTGGGCTCGCCCGATTTCGTACCGTTCGTCCCGGCCGCGCCGTTCGTGCGGACGGCCTCGTCCGTGGGCGCGTCGGGGCCGGGCGGCGGGGCTGTACCGCATCCGGCGGCGAGGGCGAAGAGGAGCGCGGGAATCCAGGTGCGAGGGCGGGCCATGCGGCCGAGTGTAGTGCCGAGCGGGCGCGTTCGCCCGAACGAGAGCGTGCTCGCCCCGGCGACGGATTGCGTTATGGTGAGCCCTCATGAGCGAGCTCGAGGGGCGCTGCGGAAGCTGTGCGGCGTTCATGCGTCCGCGCGAGGATTCGCGCCTCGGGCGCGTGGGGGACTGTGCGCTCGAGGTGTATCCCTCGCCGATCCGACAGACGTCGACGTGCTCGCGCTACCGGCCGAAGGGCGCCGCGGCGCCGCCGCCTCCACCGCGCGCGGCGGGCGAGCCTCGGAGGGCGCGCTCCTCGGCCATCGAGCCACGGCGCCGTGACACGGACGTCACGCGGCCGTCATCGTCCGAGACCACCGAGGGCGCGCGGGCCGCGAATGCCGGCACCTCGTTGCCCAGGGAGATCGACATCGACATGGATATCGACGAGTTCAGGCGGGTCTTGCGCGAGGTGCTCTCGGAGGAGCTCGGCCTCGGCGGTACGGAGATGGGGGCGCGCTGGCAAGGCGGGGAGATCGTCCTCAAGCCGGGCAAGGCGGGCACCGCGGAGAAGCGCATCCCGCTCGACACGTTCTTTCACAAGGTCGTGATGGTCCGGGACAAACTCCGCCTGCTCGAGGCGAAGCTCAACGCGCACGATGGGCTCCCCGCCGCGGACAAGGTGCAGCTCCAGGCGTACATCACGGCCTGTTATGGCTCGCTCACGACGTTCAACGTCCTCTTCGCGGATCGCGAGGATTGGTTCGTCGGCGCGGGCAAGGACGGCGGCGACTGACGAGCATCGAGAGGGACCGATGAAACGCTTTGCTTCTTCGTTCTCGTGTGTGTTTTTCCTCCTCGCGGGCGCGTGTGCGAGCGAGGTGGACTCCCCGGATCTGGAGCCGACGGGCTACGCGACGGGAGGTCCTTCGACGAGCGGCTCGCTCGAAGCGCCCGTGCTCGAGGACGTGATCCCGATGTCGAAGGTTTTGCGCGTGCGCTGGAGCTTGGTTTCGCCCTGCGAAGAGGTCGAAGCCGAGCGGCGCACCGACGCCGAGACGTTCGCGCCGGCCTTCACCGCGGAGGGCACGGATACCGATCACGTCGACGAGGGCGCGAACGAGGATCAGGCCTACACGTATCGGCTGCGATGCGTGCGCGGCGAGAAAGCGTCGGATTGGTCGAACACGCTGTCCGCGAATCCGTTCATCGAGTGACTTCTTTCAACGCGGCGGCGGCCGGGGCCTCTCCGGCTGCGCGCTCACGCGCGCGTTTGCGGGCGGAGGCGCGGGTCCCCGGGTGCGCCATGTCGCCGAGCGCGCGGCGCAGGGCCGCGGCCCAGAACGAGGCGAGCGCCGCGTCGTCCGTGAGGAAGACGTCCATCGGCCCGTGATCGCTGTCGATCTCCACGGCCACGAGGTCGTCGCGCCGGGGCGTCGAGACGCCGCGGACCTCTTCCATCGCGATCGCCGCGCCGAGCCGCCCTTCCGGCAGGAGATCCACCGCGCCCGTGCGGCTCACCCACGGGGCGATGACGAACCGATCGCGGCCGGCCCAGAAGAGCGGCGCGGACAGGGCGCGGTAGCGGGCGCCGAAGCGCGCGACGCTCACGAAGGCGTAGCCGCTGAGCGTCACGAGCGCGGCGGCCGCGGTGAAGCCGATCGTGAGGTTGCGATCGCCCGCTCGGAAGGCGCGCGCGGCCTGGAGCCACAGGGCGAGCGAGACGGCAAGCAGGATCGTGCCGAGGACGGTGTCACGGCGGGCGTTCGTCCGGGGCCCCCGGCTGTCGTGATCCCGCAGGACGAGGCGTTCGCCCTCGGGGCGCAGGGCGAACCGCGCGAGCTTGCCGGCCGGTAAAACGGGCCCCTCGGGCTGGGGCTCCGGCTCGGCGGGCGGAGGGAGCGCGCCCTCGGCGGCTTCGAGCGGCGCGGCGAAGGCGCGGGCGAGCGGGGTCGCCGCGCGGACGACACGGGCGCGGGCGCGGTCCCCGTCGAGATCGACCACGGCCGCGACGAGCAGGCGACGCGGCGTAGCTTCGGCGTCCGTGCGTTCGAGCTCGACCCAGGCCGCGGCGAGGGTGCGGCGGTTCGTGCACGCGGGCGCGTCGCAGCAGGGACGTTCCTCGGCGGTCACGACCAACCGGGCCACGCGGCCGGCGGTGGGGCGCTCCCCTTCGGCGAGGCGGAGTGGGGCGATGCGGACGTCGGCGCCGCCGAGGGTGCCGCGGATCCAGACGGGTGCTTCGGGCTCGGGCCCGTGGCGGCTCGACGCGCTGCCGAGGGGCGGCGCGGCGCGGAGCAGGAAGGGGGCCGAGGGCGGAAGGCGGTCGAGGGCGGCGGCGACCGCGCCGGGGACCGCGACGGCGTCGAGGGCGGGCTCGGACGTCTCCGCGCCGAGAGCGGACAGCGCGCGGGCTACGTCCGCATCGAGATCCGTTCGAGGGTGGAGCGGCATGACCGGCGAGCCATGCCAGGGATCGGGAGAGGCGTAAAGTGTTGGAATTGGTGGCGTTCGGGGAGGCCGCTCAGCGCCGCCTTCGCCGGCGGGCGATCGCGGCGAGGCCGAGGCCGAGGGCGGCGAGGGCGCCGAGCTTGCCGCGCTGGCCCTCGACGGAGCAGCCGCAGCCGCCGGACTCCTCGATCTTGGGCCCCTCGGGCTCCTCGCCCCAACCGCTGCCGCCTGCGCCGGAGTCGCCGGGGCATTCGATGGGACACGATTTCGAGCAGAGGTTGCAGATGCAGCCTGCGTACGCCTCGTAGGCCTTCACGCCGTCCGGAAATTGCATCTTGCAGGCGTCGAGGCAGGCCTTGTAGTCGGCGGGGGTCTTGGCGATGGGACAGGACGCTTCGCAGTTGTAGATGCCGACGCACTGGCCATTGCATCCCATGGCGAGCCCGTTGCATTCGGTCTTCGCGGCGTTCGTGGTGCAGGCATTGCAGCTCGGGATGCCCGAGCCGGGGGGATAGAGGGCGCAGACGCCGTCGATGTCGTCCTGCTCGATCGAGGCAATGGCATTGCCGCCGTCATAGAACGGCTCCATCGTCGAGCCCGCGACGTCCGTATGCCCGAGCCCGAGGAAATGGCCCTCCTCGTGCGTGGCAATGGAGAGCGTATCGACGGGGCTGCCGCCGACGCAATTGCCGCCCGGATTCGTGATGGAGTCGTACCAGCAGAACCCGACGTTGTTGAAGACGATGTCCGCGTCGGAGATGATCATGTTGTCGCCGTCGGGCGACCATACCGGCAGCGTGACGCCGATGACCGAATCCACCGGACCGAGCTCGAGCGGCCAGGGATCCGGTTTGTTGATCCAGAGCAGCACGTTCTTGTTGTCGTTCGAATTCCAGGTGCCGTCCGGGAGATCGCCGAGCAGCTGCGTCGAGAAATCGGTGCACTCGGGAGTCGCCCAGGCGCCGAACCCATCGACGAGCCGCTGCTGCGCGGTGTCGGCGATCTCGGGCGGGAACGTGGATGCATTGACGTAGAATTTGACCGGGAGGATGCCCCAGACCGGATAGGGCGGGCCTTCGAGGCCGGTCCAGGCGCGCGCCTCGGTCGGCGCGGAGAGAATGCCGGCCGCGCATGCGGCGACGAGGGCGGCTTTTCGGAGGAACGATTTCATTCTCACTTTCCTCCAGCGAGGCGGACCACGTCCGTCATGAGAGATTCGACCGGCTCGGGCCGCTCCACGTGCCCCGAGGGCTCGAGCTTCTTGCCCACGTAGCGGACGAGCTCGACACCGTCGAGCTCGCGGTGCGCCATTCCTTTGGCGTCCACGTGGTACGCGGAGAGCGCGAGCGCCGTGAAATACATGGTTCCTTTCTCGTCGCGACGCAGGAATACCACTGCATCTTCCCCCGCCTTGAGCGCCGCGTCACCGAGGACCTTCTGCGTCTTGCCCCGGTGTGTCCCGCCGAACTGCTGGACGACGACACGTCCCTCGACTTTGCCCTTGAGGAGCTGCACCACGTCGAGCTCGGTGCGGGTCACGAGGCCCCGTCCGTCTTCGGATTCGGCCGTGACCGCCTTCCCCACGCGCACGCGGACCACGAGGTCCGAACGGTTTACGAGCTCCTCGCGTGAAAGGAAGAGCATGGTCGTCGCGTCCGCCACGGCGCTGACGCCGAGCAGGACGATGGCCGCGAGCACGGCCAAATACTTTCTGAAGCTCATGAAGTGCCTCCTCGATCCGGGCCGCTTTGGCCTTTCGATCCACCATGCCAAGCGTCGCTCGGCGTGTAAAGCAACCCCCTCGTGGAGCCCGTCCACGTCCAGCGACGATCCAATTTTGATTGCAGGCTGGAAGTCCGCGCGCCCGCCGCGTCTCCGTCATGACGAAATTGGGTGGCTGTTTCGCGCCCCTCAGGCTACCTCCGGCGTGTACCTTTCGGGTATCTGAGGAGTCATCGATGAAACGAGCTTCGTTGCGATCGTTCGGCCTCGCCTCGCTCTTCGTCTTGGGCACCGCGATGGCCGCTTGTGGGACGGACACCACGGGACTGTTTGCCTCCGGCGGGCAAGCGACCGGCGCCTCGGGCGGCGCCGGCGGCGCAGGACAGGGCGGCGCAGGCAACGGCGGCGCAGGACAGGGCGGCGTGGGGAACGGCGGTTCTGGTCAGGGCGGCGCAGGCAACGGCGGCTCGGGTCAAGGCGGCGCAGGCAACGGCGGCTCGGGTCAAGGCGGCGCAGGCAACGCCTCGTCGTCGAGCAGCAGCGTGCAGAGCTCGTCGTCGGGGCCGATGCCTCCGGCCGTCATGGTCGCGTGTGGCGACGTGTCCTGTGCCGTCCAAGGCCAGAGCGCCTGCTGCTGGGACGAATACGACTTCAACGATCCGCCCCAGGGCGAGTGCGTGAGCGGGCCGGACGACAACGACAACTGCTCCACGGACTTCGGCGGCAACGGCCAACCGGGCTTCGAGTCGCGCATCGAATGCCAGCTCCCCGAGCACTGCCCCGCCGGCACCGTCTGCTGCGGCGACCTCATGCAGACGCAAAACGGCAACTGGTATCCGCTCCTCCGCTGCGCCGCCACCTGTACGTACCCCGAGCAGCGCGTCGTCTGCGACCCGCAGGCGCCCGACACGGACTGCCCCGTGGTCCAGACCGGGCAGGGCCAGGTGCAGACGACCTGCCAGCCGAGCACCATCCTCCCGGACGGCTACAGCATCTGCCGCCCCTGAACTTGCCTAGTAGGTAAATATCGCACATCCCGCGACGTGCGTTCGAGGCACGAGGGCCGGGGTGGTTCGAGGGGGGGGCCCCGCGAACGCGTGTTCACGGGACAAACCCGCGGCCCTCGCGCCGTGCGACGAACGGGGATATCCTAGGACCCGGAGGCACCCGCTGGACCAGGAGCCATGCGGCCGCCTCCTCTCGAGGAACCCAGGAACGAGCCATGCAGAGTGGAAAGAGTCTGCGCTTGATGCCCGACCCGGCAGGCATCTCCGGCGATCCCGCGGCGGTGATCCCTCTGCTGGAGGAAATCGAAGCGCTGCCCGAGAGCGCCACCGGCGCGCTCGTCTTCGGCCCCCCGACGCAAGGCACGGTGCTGGTCGAGAACGGTCGAATCTGCTGGGCCGCTGCGTCCGGCATGGAGCGCAGGCTCGCAGAGCTGCTCCGGGCCTACGCCGACGAACCCCCGGAGTCGAAGCGGATCGAGGACGTCTACAAGCGCTGCAAGCGTGATCAGATCCCCGTCGTCAAGGCGCTCGTCGACAGCGGTCTCGTGTCGCTCGACGGGCTCAAAGAGGTGATCCGGCAGCACACGTCGGAGGCGCTGATCGCCCTCACGCGCGAGCCGCTCCGGGAAGCGCCGAACTGGGCGCCGCACAAGCACCAAGGCTACGACGCGAAGTTCACGTTCGATCCGTGCGAGCTCATCGTGAGCGTGGGCGGCGTGTTCCACCCGGATCTCGCGGGGCGCGCGCGTCTGGATTTCGACGGTCTCCTCCGGTCGGGCGTGTACGCGGTGTCGTTCGCACGCGCGCCGCAGGCGAACACGCCGGTGCCGATCTATCGATCGCCGGGCGCGTACTTCACGCTGCGCCAGGTGATGTCGCTCGGACGGTGGGCGTTCTCCGCGCTCGACGTGTGCAACGCCTACAGCGCGCGCGCGAGGATCGCAGCGACGCTCGTCGAGCCGGGCGAGTACCTCGTGGCCTGGCAGTCGCGCGGCGTGGTGAGCGTGGCGCAGTGCGAGGACTCGATGAGCTTCGCGTTCATCGTGGGCAAACGCGCGCGCGCAAGTTCCTGACGCGCAACTTCTCGACGCTCAAGGCGAGGCTTCGAGCTGGGGTTCGGGGCGTAGGGCGCCGTCAGGCGACCCGGAGCCCCGAGCGTCAACTTCGAGATCGAGCTCGGACGGGACGGGCCGCGGCGGCAGCGGCACCGACACGCGCACGCCGTCGTGCACCGGGACGACGACTGGCAAGGGTGCGCGCTGGGACGGCGCGTCGCGATCGGCGATGGTGCGCGCAGCGACGACGCGCTGCGGCGATAACGAGTCGTTGAAGAGACAAACCTCGAGGGACTCGGACGCGGGCGTGATGTCGCACGCGATGACGGGACGCGCGGCGCGCGTGATGCGCGCGAGGACGGTCTCCTCGTCGGGGCTCGGCGGGCCGAGCGAGGCGAGCACCTCGAGCGCGCGCGGATCACGGTGGTACGCGAGCATCTTCGCGGCGTGGATACGCACGACACGCTGGCGCGCGTGCGAGAGCTCGAAGAAGGCGTCGGGAGAGGCAGGCTCGCGTCCGGCTTCGAGGAGGCCGAGGCGCGGCGGATCGATACGCATCTCGGTGCCCGGTGCCTTGAGGTGCCACTTGATCGCGCGGCCCGGATAGAGCGGCTTTCCCCAGTAGAGACCACGATCGGTAGCGCCGACGCGGCGGTTCTGATCGTCGCGGCGCGCGAACGTGACGAGGACGCTCACGTCGGGCAGCCGCGTGCTGCCGTTGTTCACGACCGAAAGATCGAAGTTGTAACCACGTCGCTCCGAGGGGACCACGCGGCCGGAGCCATCCTCAGGTCGTGACGCGAGCAGGACTTCGAGCACGGGGAGCCCGTCGTTCCAGAGGGGTGAAGCGGCATGCGCGCACACGCAACGAGGGAGGCGTGGTTCGCCGGCAGATGCCTCCGCGGGGGAAGGCGCGGGAAACGCAGAGGCGAGGTGCGCGACGAGGAGCGGCACGTTCGGCGCGACGGTCGCGGGATCGGGGGGTTTGCCGTAACGCTGGAAGAACGAGATGCCGAGCACGGAGAGCGCGGCCACGAGCGCGACGAGGAGCGGCGCGCGCGCCCACGCAGGGAGGGATGCCTCGGGGATGGGCGGCGCGGGCGGTGGAGCAAAGGGCGCGGTCGCGACGGGGACGAAGCCGAGGCGCTGGCAAAGCGCGAGCTCGAACGTCTCCGCGAGGCGATCGGAACCAGGGCCGCCCCAGGTCGCGAATCGAAGGAGCTCACGCAGGAGGAAAAAGCTTCCCGCCGCGACGACGAGCCCGACCGCGAGCCGACCGAGGAGGCCCGTCACGAGCGAAGCGGGCGAAGCAAGCGCAGCGATGAGGCCGAGCGGCGCGGGCAGGAGCGCGACGGAGAGCGCGGCGCGCCTCCGTGCCTCGTACGCGCGCGCGAGGGCCTCGCGTGGGTCGTACGTGAAGCGCGCGAGCGTGAAGCGCGTGTAGGGCGCGGCGATCGAGGGATCGAGCGCGAGGCAGAGCGCGCGGCCGCGCCGAACGAGGCCACGCACGGCCGTGTACGGCACGCGCATGTCCACGGACTCCGCGACACTGCCCGGCACGAAGCCACTTCGAAAGCCGGCCGCGCGCACGAGCTCGATCTCGAGGACGTCAGGCAGGAGCGTCAAGCGGACGGCGCCCACCGCGTTCGCACCTTCGGCCGCGAGGGCGAGGGCTCCAACGGTGAACGTGCCCGCCATGCGTCATGCCTCCGCCGCGAGGGCCATGTCCGCCGCGGGTCGCTCGAAGAGCGCACGGAGGACACGTCCCGTCGCGGTCGCGCGCCGCGCCACGGCCTCGGGAGATCCCTCGGCCACGACACGACCGCCGCCTTTGCCGCCCTCGGGTCCGAGCTCGATCACGTGATCGGCGGCCGCGATCACGGCGGGGTGATGCTCGATGATCAGGAGCGAGTGGCCACGCTGCACGAGGCGATCGAGGACGTTCACGAGGCGCGCCACGTCGGAGAGATGCAGGCCCGTCGTGGGTTCGTCGAGCACGTAGAGCGTGGGCTTGGCGCGCGAGCCGCTGCAGAGCTCGTCGGCCAGCTTGAGGCGCTGCGCCTCGCCGCCCGAGAGCGTGTGCGAACCCTGGCCGAGCCGGAGATAACCCACGCCGAGATCACACATCGTGGCGAGCGGCTCGCGGATCTTCGGGTGCGCCGCGAAGAGCTCGGCCGCCTCCTCGGCCGTACGGAGCAGGACATCGCCGATCGACATGCCGAGGTAACGTACGTCGAGCGTGGCCGGCTCGAAACGTGTTCCGCCGCAAGCCTCGCAGGTCGTGACGACGTCGGGCAAGAACGACATCTCGTGCGAGATGACCCCCTGCCCTTCGCACACCTCGCAGCGACCGCCCTTCGCCGTGTTGAACGAGAAGCGCGCGGGGTCGTAGCCGCGCATCTTCGCGTCGGGCGTCGCGGCGAAGAGCTTGCGGACCTCGTCCCAGACGCCGAGGAAGGTGGCCGGGATCGAGCGCGGCGTGCGCCCGATGGGGGATTGATCCACGGCGACGGCGCGCGCGAGCGAGGGCGGCAAATGAAGCGCGTCGTGCGGGCCGGGATCGGGTCCCGCGAGGCCGAGGGCGTGCCGCACGGCGGGGTAGAGTACGTGACGGACGAGCGTGCTCTTCCCGGAGCCGGAGACGCCGGCGACGACGGTCATGCGCCCGAGCGGAACACGCAGCGCGTCGACGCGGAGGTTGTGGGCGCGCGCGCCTTCGATCTCCAGGAACTCGTCAGCAGGGCCGAGCCGCGTGCGCGCCGAGGCGAGCGCGCGCTCGCCGGAGAGGGCCTTCGCGGTGGGCGAGTTTGCCGTGCGAAGCACCTCGGAGGGCGTCCCCTGGGCGACGATGCGACCGCCGCCGCGCCCGCCGGTGGGGCCGAGATCGATGAGGTAATCCGCGGCGCGGATGGTGTCCGCGTCGTGCTCGACCATGAGCACGGTGCTGCCCATGCCGGCGAGCTTGCGGAGGTTGTCGAGCAGCCGATGCGTGTCGCGCGGATGCAGGCCGATCGTGGGCTCGTCGAGCACGTAGAGCGCGCCCGTGAGGCCACTGCCGAGCTGCGCGGCGAGACGGAGCCGTTGCATCTCGCCTCCCGAGAGCGTGGCCGCGCGGCGATCGAGCGCGAGGTAGCCGAGGCCGACCTCCTCGACGAACGCGAGCCGCCGCGCAAGCTCACGGTGCGGCGCCTCGGCGACGAGCGCGCGGTCGCCTTCGAAGCGGAGCGCCTTCGCCCAGCGCACGGCCTCGGACACCGAGCGCGCGGTCGCCTCGTGGTACCGATCGCCGGCGAGGCGCACCGAGCGCGGGACGGGCGCGAGGCGCGAGCCGCCGCACGTGGTGCACGGCTCGTTCGATGCGTCGGTGAGATCGGCGCCTTCGCTCCCGCCGAGCACGCCCGTCCCCTCGCAGGCCTCGCAGCGACCTTGCTTGGTGTTGAACGAGAACCAGCGCGGATCGAGCTCGGGCACGCCCGCGCCGCAACGAGGGCAGGTGCGCGTGGTGGAGAGGAGTTCTTCCTGCCCACGCGAATTGACGAGCTTGAGCGAGCCCTTGCCGAACGTGAGCGCGCGGTCGAACGTGGCGCGATCGAGGGCGTCGAGCTTGCCCTCGTGGATCACGAGATCGATCGAGTGCTCGCGCCGTTTGTCGAGGCGCGGCGGATCGTCGGTGCTCGCCCGCGTGCCGTCGACGATCGCCTCCGTGATGCCCGCGCGCGCCGCGGCCGTGAACACGTCGAGGTACGTGCCCTTGCGCGCGACGACCGCGGGCGCGAGCAGCGTGCGCGCGCCCCGCGTGGCGAGCAGCGCGCGGTACACCTCGTCGGGCGCGCGCGCGGTGATGGGGACGTCGCACGTCGGGCAGTGCGGATCGCCCACCTTGGCGAAGAGGAGCCGCAAATAGTGGGCGATCTCGGTGACGGTCGCGACCGTCGAGTTCGACCCCGATCGTGTCGTGCGCTGCTCGAGCGCGATCGCAGGCGGCACGCCCGTGACGCGATCGACGTCGGGGCGCGGCATCGAGGGGAGGAACTGGCGCGCGTACGGCGTGAGCGTCTCCAGGAAGCGCCGTTGTCCTTCGGCGAAGACGACGTCGAACGCGAGCGTGCTCTTGCCCGAGCCGCTCGGCCCCGTGACGACGACGATCTGACCGTGCGGGATCGACGTGCAGACCTCCGCGAGGTTGTGCTCGCGCGCGTGCACGATCTCGATCGCCGACGGCGCGGGCGGATAGGCCGACTTTCCTCGGCGCGACGCGTCTCCGTTCGCCTTCTCCTTCCGCCGCGATGACGACGGCGGCGACGAAGGTTTCGCGAGATGCGCCGCGAGCGCGCGTCCCGTGCGCGTGCTCGTGCGCGCGACCTCCTCGGGTGTCCCCTCGGCGACGATCTGCCCGCCGTCGCTCCCCGCACCCGGGCCGAGATCCACGACCCAGTCGGAGGCCGCGATCACATCGAGATCGTGATCGACGACGATGACGCTCCCGCCGCCGCGCACGAGGTCGCGCATGGCCTGGTTGAGCAGCAGCACCTCTTCCGCGTGCAGACCCGCGCTCGGCTCGTCGAGCAGGAAGAGCGAGCCCGCCGTCCGTTCGCCGAGGGCGCGCGCGAGCTTGAGCCGCTGCGCCTCGCCGCCGGAGAGCGTCGAGAGCGGCTGACCCAGCGCGAGGTAACCGAGACCAAGACGCGCGAGCGGCCCGAGCGCGCGCACGATCGCCGGCTCACGCGCGAAGACCTCGAGCGCCTCGTCGATCGACAGCGCGAGCACGTCGGCCACGGAGCGGCCGTCCACCTTGACCGCGAGCACCTCGTCACGGAATCGTTTTCCTTGACAAACCGGGCAGGTCAACGAGACGTCGGCGAGGAACTGCATCTCGATCGTCTCGGCGCCCTCGCCCGCGCACGACTCGCATCGTCCGAGCGCGACGTTGAACGAGAAGTGCCCCGCCGTGAGCTTTCGCGCGGCCGCCTCGGGCTCCGCGGCGAACTTCTGGCGGATGCGGTTCCACGCGCCCGTGTACGTCGCGGGGTTGCCGCGCGAGGTGCGTCCGAGCGGGGCTTGATCGACGAGCGTGACGACCTTGATCCCGCTCGTGCCTTCGATCTTCTTGTGCGGTCCCGCGGGCTCGATGTCCTTGTAGCCGCGGGCCCGCGCGAGGGCGCGGTAGAGCACGTCCTCCACGAGCGTGCTCTTGCCGGATCCGCTCGCGCCCGTCACGCACACGACCTGCCCGAGCGGCAAGCGCGTGCTCACGTCCTTCAAGTTGTTCGCGCGCGCCCCCACGATGGAGATCGATCCACGCGCCGCAGGCCGCTCCTCCGCCGATGCAACGCTCGCCGCGCCTCGCGCGAGCGCGCGCCCCGTCGGCAGATCGGTCCTTCGCGCGAGCTCCGCCGGCGCGCCGTCGAACACCACGCGACCGCCCTGCTTGCCCGCGCCGGGTCCGAGCTCGACCACACGATCCGAGGCCCGGATCACGAGCGGCTCGTGCTCGATCACCACCACGACGTTCCCGCGCGCCGCGAGCTCGCGCATCGCCTCGATGAGCGGCGGGATGTCGCTCGCGTGCAGCCCTACCGTCGGCTCGTCGAGCACGAACAGCGCGCCCGTGAGCGACGTCCCGAGCGCGCCCGTCAACGTCACGCGTTGCGCCTCACCGCCCGAGAGCGTCCGCGCTTGCCGATCGAGCGTCAGGTACCCGAGCCCCACGCGCTCCAGGTACGAGAGCCGCTGCGCGAGCTCCTTCCGCGCGATCTCCCCCTGCCCCGTCGTCGCCTTCAAGCGCTCGAGCAGAGCCCGCGCCTCGCGCAGCTCGAGCCCGTGCCAGCTCGCGAGATCGAGCCCGCCCACGCGGTAGAGCAAGGACTCCGGCGACAGGCGCTTGCCGTCGCAGGTCGCGCACGGATCGTAGGAGCGGTACCGCGCGAGCAGCACGCGGATGTGCATCTTGTACGTGCGCGTCTCCAGCCACTTGAACCACGCGCGCACGCCGGGGTACCTGTCACCGCGGAAGCTGCCCTCGCCGTCGAGCACCTGCGCGCGCTGCGCCTCGGTGAGCTCCTTCCACGGCGCGTCGAGCGGGATGCCCTTCTTCTCGCAGAACTTCTTGAGGACCTTCCGCTCCCACGACGTGCTCGACCCCGTCCACGGCCGGATCGCCCCGCCTTCGAGGGTCTTCTCCTCGTCGGGGATCACCTTGCCCCAGTCCACGCCGATCGTCCGGCCAAACCCGCGACACCCCGGGCACGCGCCGATGGGAGACTGGTACGAGAACAGGCCCGGCCGTGCGGCGTCGAAGCTCCGCGCGCACGACGGGCAGGCGAGCCCACGCGGCACGAGCACGCGCCGTCCCGCGCCGTTCGCGCCCGAGCCGCCGACGTAGAGCGCCACGCCTCCCTCGGCCCGCTGCCACGCCTCCTCGATCGCCGATCCGAGGCGCCGCGCATCCCGCGCGCCGATCTTCACGCGGTCGACGATCACCTCGACCCCGCCGCCCGCGCCGAGCGCGTCGCTCGGCCCGACCTCGTCGATGTCCCGCACCTCGCCGCGCACGAGCAGACGCCGGTAGCCCGCTTCGAGCAGCGTCTCGCGCACGTCGAGCAGCTCCTCGGTGCCGGCGACGGGCACACGGTACGTCACGAGCGCGGTCGATCCCTCGTGGCTCTCCACGGCCTTCGACGCGGCCGTCACCGCATCGACGCGGACCGCCGGAACCTGGCACGTGGGGCACACGGGCGTGGCCTCGCGGGCGAACACGGCCGACAGGTACGGCTCGAGGTCGGCCATCGTGGCGACCGTCGAACGCGAGCTCTTCACGGGCGCGCGTCGATCGACGGCCACGCCCGCGGCGACCGGATCGAGCTCGTCGATCGGCGGCCGTTCGAGCCGCTCCAGGAACTGCCGCGCGTACGGGCTGAAGCTCTCCACGAAGCGGCGTTGCCCTTCCGAGTAGAGCGTATCGAGCGCGAGGGAGGATTTTCCCGCGCCGGAGACGCCCGTGAAGCAAACGAGCTGCCCGGGCACGAGCTCGAGGTCGATGCCCTGGAGGTTGTGGGTGCGCGCGCCGCGGATGCGGATGGGTTGCATGGCTTCGCTCTCTGCGGTGAGGGGTGATGCGGGAAAGACTCGGACAGAGGCGCGGGCGTACTAGCACGGCGCGCGGGTTTGTCGCGGAACGGACGCTCGTCCGCCTATGGACGCAGGACGCACGGCGCGCTAGCCCTACACGAGCGTCTGCCGGGAGAGCGGCTCTTCGGGCGGCGTTTGGCCGTAGCGACAGCGATCAAAGGTGTCAACCACGTGAGCGGGAAAGAAGCGAGCGACGAGAAGCTCATCGTGCGAAACCGGAGGGCCGGCTTCGAGTACGAGCTCGGCGAGCGCTTCGAAGCCGGGATCGTGCTCGTCGGCAGCGAGGTCAAGATGCTGCGCGACGGAAAGGCCGACCTCTCCGACGCGTGGTGCGCCATCACGAACGACGAGGCGTTCCTGCACGGCATGCTGATCCCCGAGATGCCGGGCGCCGCGTTCGGGCACGTCGCGAAGCGGTCGCGCAAGCTCCTCCTGCACGGCACGGAGATCGATCAGATCCGCAAGGCCGTGGAGCGCGAGGGCATGACGGTCGCGGCCACGCGGCTCTATTTCAAGAAGGGACGCGCGAAGGTCGAGCTCGCGCTGGCGAAGGGCAAAAAGCAGGCGGACAAACGCGAGACGGTCAAGCAACGCGAGGCCGAGCGGGAAGCCCGCGCCGCGATGGGCCGGGGCCGCCGGGCGGAGTGAACATGCCGCATCTGACGCTCGTGAAGGGTGGCTCGGCCGATCTCGTGGCCCTCGACGGCGATCGGGTGAGCCTTCGATCCACCGAGGCCTTTGCGCCGGGAGCGCCGCTCGCTGGCAACCTCGCGACGAGCTCGCTCGTGCGCGTGAAGGTGCACCGCTGCCGAAGGCAGGACGACGCCTTCCTGGTCGAAGGCCGCCTCGTCGACGCGACGCGGCGCCTTCGCGAAGAGCTCTCCGCCCTGCTCCCTCCCCCTGCAGGCGGGGGCTCGGGCGACGCAGGCTCGCCGTAAACGTCGCCCCACAATCCCGGGCCAACGCCGTCGCCCTGCGTGCCGGATCGAGGTTTTTCGTGTCCACCCGGGGTCTGTATTCCAGACCCATGAACAAATGTAAAGCGATTCCTCGATCGCGCGACATTTCCAGGGGTTCGCGTCGCCTGGCTGACGGCATTGCCCGATCCGACGGGCCCCCCTAGGCTCGAAGACATGAAGATCGCGTCGCGCCCCCGGGTCATCATTCGCCGTTGCCCCACCTACGACGTCGAGCAGATCCGCCGGATCGTTCGGGAGGGGCTCGAGGAGCTGGATCTCCGGCCGCACGGCCGCACGCTGGTCAAGCCGAACTGCGTCGCGTCGGGCCCGTCGTTCCCGCACGCGTACACGCGGCCGGAGTTTTTGGAGGGCGTGCTGCGCGCCTTGCAGGACCGGAACGACGGCCGCGTGAAGGAGCTCGCTCTCGGCGAGCGCTGCGGCATCACGCTCCCCACGCGCATGAGTTTCGACGGCGCGGGCTACTACCCGATGCTCCAGCGCACCGGCGTGAAGCACTACCACTTCGAGGAGGAGCCGCAGGTCGAGATCCGACTCACCCACAAGGAGCGGCTGCGCGACTACCTCTTCACGCCCGAGCCCGTCGCGAAGGCCGACTTCTTCGTCAACTGCCCCAAGTTCAAGAGCCACCCCTGGACCACCGTGACGTTCTCCATGAAGAACTACATCGGCATCCAGGACGATCGGCACCGCCTCATCGACCACGACCACCGGCTCGACGAGAAGATCGCGGACCTCCAGTACATCGTTCAGCCGCAGTTCATCGCCATCGACGCGATTGTCGCCGGCGAGGGCCGCATGCTCACGCCCATCCCGCGCAAGCTCGGGCTCGTCATCATGGGCAACTCGCAGGCCGCGTTCGACGCGCTCTGCTGTCACATCATCGGCGTCGATCCCTACACCGTGGATCACCTCCGCCTCGCGTCCGAGCGGGGCTTCGGCTCGCTCGATCTCGACGCGCTGGAGATCAGCGGCGACGTGACGCTCGAAGAGGCGCAGGCGATGGCCAAGGGCTTCAAGGTCGGCCTCGTGCGCGTCGAGAAGTACTTCGAGGGCTCGCACATCACCGCGTACGCCGGCCCGCCGCCGGAGCCGGAGCGCACCGACTACTGCTGGGGCGGTTGTCCGGGCGCGCTCGAGGAGGCCATCGAGATCCTGCGTCTCTACGACGAGCAGTGCGACGAGAAGATGCCGCGCATGCACATCGTCTTCGGCGCCTACGAAGGAAAGATCGACGCGGCGCCGGGCGAGCGCGTGGTGTTCATCGGCGACTGCGCGAAGTGGTCGGGCAACCTCCACGGCCGCCTCGTGAACGTCGAGAGCCTCTACAAGGACCGCGCCCACAAGGACCCGTACCACGCCAAACACGACGACATCTTCGCGAAGGCGGTGACCGTGATGCGGAAGATGGCCACCACGGATCCGAGCGAGCCGCTGCGCCTCGAAGGCTGTCCCGTCAGCGTGGCCGAGCAGGTGCTCACGCTCGTCGAGATCGGCAAGACGAAGAACCCGTACCTCTCGCCCGCGGACGCCGTGCGCTTCAGCAAGGGCTACCTCGGCTGGCAAGGCAAGGCGCTCATGAAGCGCATCTCCGGCAAGCCCTACCAGATCCACGGGCCCTGCGAGCGCGGGCAAGCCGCGCCCGAGGTCTCGCCGCCTACGCTTCCGGACGCAGAGTAACGTCGAAGAGAACCTCGACTTCGTCGCGGATCCGGAACGCGCCGAGCGGCCCCTTCACCTCACGAAGGCCGAGCCGCATCATCGAAAGCGCGGTGCGTCCGGAGACACGCGTCCGGCCCGCTTCCTCCGTCACGCGCAGCGAGACCGGCAGCGAGCTCCGACCCCTCCAAACCTCGACCGTCACCTCCGCGCGATCCCGTGACGTGCCCTTCGCGTGGACACGCACCTCCTTCGTCCCCGGGAACACCTCGTCGCGGATCTTCCGCTCGATGTCCGAGCGATCCGAGGACGAGAGCGCCGACGTATCGACGCGCTCTCCATGCAACGTCCCCACGACCTGCAGCGCGGCGACCGGCACGACGAGCTCCGCGGAAAACCCCTCGCCTTCGAGCGTGGCGCGACCGGAGAACACGGACGCCGTGATCTCGAGGTCGTGCGCGAGACGCGCCAGCATCCCGCTCGCGCGGGTGTGAACGAGAAGCTTGGAGGACGAACGATCGACGATCAACGCGGACACAATCACTCGCGACACCTCGACGCAGCGAACACCGGAAGCAGCATCGCCATGAGCAGAAGAGCCACGGAGCTCTGCGGCTGCGAGAGCCCGAGCGGTCCTTCACCGCCGAGCAGGTTGCGTCCGTGCGCGCGTGGCAGGAGCGCCGCGAAGAGGCCCGCGCCGCTGCCGAAGAGGAAGTCGAGGACGAGCGGCACGAGGCGCCCGCGGCCACGTTCGAGGAACGTCGCGCCGAACGCGAACCAGCCGCCGTACGCCGCGCCGACGAGGGCGCCGATCCAGCCGCTCGTGAAGGCATCCCGCGCGAACGGCGGCGCCGCGGCCGACTGCGCGGACGCGACGGCGACGAGGGCGAGCAGCGCAGAGCTCACAGCCGAAGCGATCACGAGCGCCACGCCGATCCCGAGCGCGACGTCGCGACGAGAAGCGCCGTACCGCGCGACGGGCCAGGCCGCGTCACGCAGCTTCACGCGATCACATGCGCGCGCCGCGAGGGCGAAGCAGAATAGCGGGACGACGAGGCGGAACGTCGCGGCGAGCGAACGATCAACCGCGGCGGCCGTGGTCACGCGGCGCTCGATGAGCCCGCCGGCGAGCGCGAGCGCGAGCGCGAGGATCGCCGTGAGCACGACGCCGCGCCCCATGAGCCTGCGAGCCCCCATCGCGGCCCCGAGCGAGATGCCCACGAAGGCGCTCGCGCCGCGAGGCAACGTGGCCTCTGGCCTTTGCTGCGACGTCATAATCCTCCCCGTGGTTCGCCGGGATCACCCGGTTTTTCCGCGATGTCGGTCGTGACGGGAGGCGCCTCCGCGGCCGGCGCCTCGCTCGGGACGGCCTGGACCGCCTCCGGCGCGACGGGCGCGAGGGCTCCCGGCACCCGCGCACTCCTCGCAGCCGGGAGCGCGACGGGTGGCCTCTGCGCGAGCCCCGCGGCGCGGCGGAACGTCAAGAGCGCCTCGGCCGCGGCGCGCACCTGCACGATGCCAGGCGACGCCGGCGCGACGGCTTCGATCACGACGCCTGCTTCCACCGCGGCGTCCGTGAGCGCGAGCGCGCAGGCGTCGAGGTCCTCCCCGGACAAACGCAGCTCCGCGGCTTGCGGATACGGCCCCGCGGCCTCGCTCCACGCGACGGCCCGCACCTCCGGTCGATCGGAGAGCAAGCGCGCGAGCACACGCACCGGCGATCGTTCGCTCGCATCGTCCGCGGGCCGCACCCACGCGACGAGCGCGGGCTCGCCGCCCGGCAGAGGCTCCGCGGCGTCGGCCTCCCCAAGCACGATCCCCTTGTGCAGCACGAGGACCCGATCCCCGAGCGCGCGCGCATCCGCGGGCGAGGACGTCGTCACCACGACACACGCGCCGCCGAGCGCGAGCGCCCGGATCCGCTCGCGCACGAGGCCGAGCAGGTTGAGCGCGACGTCGGAGAGCGGCTCGTGCAGCGAAACGAGGAGCGGCGACGGCGTGGTGAGCGCGAGCGCGAGCTCCACCGCGCGCGCCTCGGCGAACGAGAGCGATCGAGGCTCCCGGCGCGCGAGGTGACCAAGGCCGAACGGATCGAGCACGTCGCCGGCGTGTGTCGTCGACTCGCCACGCGCCTTCCGCGAGAGCGCGACGCACGCCTCGACCGTGCGCGCATCCGGGAGCGTCGGCTCCGCGGCGAGCGCGCCGATCCGGGCCCGCAGCAAAGGCGAACGCGCGGGCGATTGTCCTTCGATCAAGACACGTCCATGCAAGGGAGCGCGTGCACCCGAGATCACCTCGGAAAGCGCGAGCGTGCCGTCCTCGGGCGCCCCCAGGACGGCAAACACCCCTGCACCGAGCGCGAGGTTCAGACCTGCGAGGCTCCCGCGGGAAGCCCCCCGCGGCGCCGCCGCATCACGCGCATGGATGCCTTCGAGCAAAAGCCGCGGCGGCGGCATCATGGGCGAACGCGGCATCGTCATGCGCCTGCTCCGCCGCGGCCTGCGTCGACGAGGAGCGAGAGCAGCGCGGAGAGCGCGCCCGGGATCGAGTACGAGCCGCGCCCCGCGAGCTCCGCGAGCATCCACGGCACGATCACGATCGCCGCGAGCAGGACCCTGCCGCGGCGCCCGCCCATGCGCGCCGCGAACGTGGCGATCGTCCCGAGCGTGGCCCCGGCGATCGCCGAGAAAGCGAACAGCCCAAGCGCGAACACGATCCTCCGCATCGCCATGGATCCGGAGCTCGACAGCGCGACCGTCACGAGCGCGAGCCCGACGAGCGGCAGCGCGATCGCCCTCGCGATCTGCACCATCGACGCGATCCACCGCACGACGTGCAGGCTCTGCGCGTGCACCCCGTGCGTCGCCGCGAGCGCCTCGATCCCGGCCTCGCGATCCTCGGCGGTCCGATCACTCGCAGCGGCGATCGTCGTCGGCGCTGCCGCCACCAGCGTGATCGACGCGGCCCCGAGGCCGACGAGACCTTCGAGCGGCGCGCTCGTTCCTTCCGTTACGCGAAGCACGATCGCGAGGCTCGCGAACGCTGCGCCGAGCAGCGCTCCGCCCACGAGGCCGATGCGCGAAAGCGCCGTGCGCCCGAGCCGGGTCCGGGACAACGCGACCGCGGCGAGCAAGCGTCTCCTGCGACGCCCACGAGGCGGCCCGGGAGTGCGGCGCGCTGCTGGCGCACCGGTGAGGCTCGGTGGAGTCGACGTCGTCACGATGGTTTCGAGGGTGAACGCGAAGGGCTTCGCATGCCCGCTGCCCTTTCGCGCGGGCGGCGGCAAGGATATCCTGTACGCAGTCCAGTGCTTGACCTGAAAATCCGCCGGGGGCGATGGGCTTCTGTTCTCGGGCTCTTGCTAGCGGGGGGTGCGCTCGGCGTCGCCTGCACGCCGGACTCGGGCATCGATCGGCCCACGGGCGCGTCCAGCAGCGGCACCGGCGGCGCGGGCGGCGCGGGCGGTGATGCCGGCGCCTCCTCCAGTTCGAGCGTGTCGAGCAGTTCGTCCTCGAGCTCGTCCAGCGGCAGCGGCGGCGTTGGCGGCGAAGGTGGTGCCGGCGGGACAGGCGGCGCAGGCGGCGCAGGCGGCGCTGGTGGTGCCGGCGGCATGGGCGGCGCCCCCATGAGCAACTGCCCGCCCGACGCGGATTTCGACGGCATTTCCGACATCGTCGAGGGCAAGGATCAGGGCGTCGACACGGATGGCGACGGCACGCCCGACTACCTCGACACGGACAGCGACAACGACTCGCTCCCCGACGCGCTCGAAGGTCAAACGGCCTCGGTCGGCTGCGCGTATCCGCAGAACTCCGACGGCACCGCGCCGCCCGATTTCCGCGATACGGACAGCGACGACAACGGCCTGCCCGACGCGCTCGAGATCTACCCCGACCAGACGCCCTACGATCCGCAGAAGCCCGCGCCGAACCCCGCGGACACCGACGGCGACGGCGTCCCCGACTACGCCGATCCGGACAACGACGACGACTCGCTCCCGGACACCGTCGAGCTCGCGATGGGCGTCGCCATCAACACGGACGGCGACGCGCTACCCGATCTGTGCGACGCCGACAGCGACAACGACACGATCGGCGATGCGTTCGAAGGGCTCGCCGATCCCGACGGCGATGGCAAGCCCGCGTTCCGCGACAACGACAGCGACGCCGATGGGCTCTCCGACTTCTGCGAGGCCGGGCCGCTGCACATGGTCGCGGATCCGCCGCCCGACGCCGACAGCGACGGCAAGTACGACTTCCTCGACCTCGACGCCGACGCCGACGGCATCCTCGACAAGGACGAGGACAAAAACCTCAACTGCCTGCTCGACCCGCTCGAGACCGATCGCACGAAGGCCGACACGGACGGCGACGGCACCTCGGATCTGATCGAGCGCGAGCTCGGCTCGGATCCGCGGGATCAGCTCGTCACGCCCGGCACGCTCGGCAAGTTCTACTTCGTGTTGCCCTACCTCGGCGCGCCTTCGCCGGCCGAGAACATCGTTCCACTTCGTACGAACTTGAACCAGGGCGACGTCGCTTTCCTCGTCGACACGACGGCGACGATGGGCGGCGAGATCCAGAACCTCAAGAGCAACCTCGGCGCGATCATCACCAAGCTCAAGGCGTCGATCCCCGACCTCGCCGTCGGCATCGCGGGCTTCGACGATTTCCCGACGGGCACGTACGGCACCGCCGGCGTCGATCAGCCGTTCTACGTCGCGGGCGCCTCGGGATACGTGAGCACCGTCCTCGCGGACAACCTCGCCGCGGTCCTCTCGCTCAACGTGCACGACGGCGGCGACGGTCCGGAGTCACACGTCGCCGCGATGTACCGCGCGCTCACCGACGCCTACCTCCTCTGGCCGGGCGGTCAGCTCACGCCCGCGGGCGCGCCCAGCGGCCATTATGGATCGCTACGCTTCCGCGACGGCGCGCTCCCGATCCTCGTGCCGATCACCGATGCTCCGTTCCACAACGGTCGGCGCTCCCTCGATGCGAGTAGCCTCCACGATCCCTACGACTTCAACGGCCAAGCCCCCTTCCCCACGCCCACGGTCGACACGCTCGTCGGCGCGATGAAGCAACGCGGCGCGCGAATCATCGGCATCTCCTCGTCGAACGGCGTGCGCATGGGCGGCGATCCCTACGAGGACCTCGCGTACATCGCCGATCAGACGAGCTCGCTCGTCCCGCCCTCCGCGTTCGGCGGCATGCAGTGCGGCACAGGCCCGAACGGCGCGTTCATCGTCCCCGACGGCCCCGCGACCTCGGACAACCCTGGCGGGACCTGCCGCCTCATCTTCGACATCAGCACCGACGGCAGCGGCCTCAACGACATCACCCTCGACAACGGGATCAAGGCCCTCCTCAAGTCGATCCGCTTCGACATCCGCGCCCTCGCCACCGCGAGCCTCGCCGATCCCATCGACTCGGTGGACACGTTCGTCACGCAGATCTCGATCAACGCGTCGGGCGGCAACGACGCGGCCGAGCCCGGCGTACCGTGCTTCTCGCTGAACGCCGTCCAGCAGCTCAAGGACGTCTGGTCAGGCGCGAAGGGACTCGTGAAGGCGCAGGACGGCGTGAACGAGACCGCCCTCGGGATCGTTCCTGGTCAAAAGATCTGCTTCAAGATCGTGCCCACGCCGAACACCACGATCCCGCAGAACGCGACCGCGCAGATCTTCAAGGCCACGCTCACGATCAAGGCGCAGAACGGCATCGCGCCCTCGGAGCTCCTGCTCGGCGCGCCCAAGGAGATCCTCTTCCTCGTCCCGCCCGCGCCGCAGTGACCTTCACCAGGTGGGCTCCTTCTTGCCCTTGCGCTTCCTCTTGCGCTCCTTGTTCCCGATCCCGATCTTCCCCCACTCGTACGACACGCGTCTGCGGAACGCGCCGTTGTCGTCGCCCCCGTAGACGAAGAGCTCGCGCGACGTCTCCGTCTCGCCCACCGTCGGCTGCCAGAGCTCGGTCGGCACGAAGGCCATCGAGACCGGCGCATCGAACCGCATGCGCGCCACGACGACCCCGCAGTGCGCGTGATCCGCGGCCTTCACGCAGCCGCCGCCGAGCACGAGCTCCTCGTTGCCCAGCGGGTGCCACATCCAGATCCGTTCGATCTCGAACTGATCGTCGGCCTTCCGCTTCTTCACCGCGCGGATCTCGTCCGGCACGAGCGGCGCGAGCGCGCGCGCGAGCTCGGCCTTCGTGTCCGCGGGGTGGAACGTGAGCGGCGCGCCGCGGCTCACGTTGAGCACCACCTCGAAGCTGTTCGGCTCGCCCGCGCAGCAGCGGAAGCCCACGTCGGCGCGACGCACGTCGGACCGCACGCCGCGGCCGTTCGCGCACCGGCCCACGAGCTCCCCCTGCGGCGCGTTCCCGCCGCGCGTCGTCCCGAGGTTCGTCTTCGTCGCGTCGCGGCGCCACTGGCTCGCCGTCCACTGCCACACGCCGCCGTGCAGATCGTGGACGCCGAACGCACTCTTGCATCCCGCGTTCACGCCGTTCGGCACGAGCGTCCGTATCGAGCCCGTCATGCACGTCGTCGGCCTGTACGTGTCGCCGTACGGGTACGCCGCGTTCTGCGGACCTTTGCACGCGCGCTCCCATTCGAGCTCCGTGCAGAGCCGCTTCTGCTGAGTCTCGCAGAGCTCGGCCGCCTCGGCCTGCGTCACGTTCGTCGTCGGGATCGCGCCGGGCTCGTTCGGGTACGGAAACAGGTCGATGTAGAAGCCCGACATCACGACCTGCTCGCCCGCCATCTCCTCGTCGGGGACACGCGGCAGCTTCTCGGGCGGCGTGCCTGCGATGAGCGATCCGGGCGGGATCCAGGTCATCCCCGGCCGCGGCTCGGGCTCTCGATCCGCCGTGACCCACGGCGGATCGGCCTCCTCGCCCGCGTCGGTCGGCTCGGGCGCGAGCTTCTTGCCTTCACAGCCGAGCGCGAGCAGGGCGGCGGCGACGAGGACTCTCTTCACGTCGACTCGTGTTCGCGCTCCCGGAGCCCGAGCTCCTTCATCTTGAGCTGCAGGCCCTTGCGCGAAATCTTGAGCAGCCGCGCCGCGTGCGTCACGTTGCCCTGCGTCTGCTTGAGCGCGCGCACGATGAGGTCGCGTTCGAGCCGGCTCATCGCGGCCTTCACCTGCTCCTTCAGGCCGTCCGAGATCGACCCCGTCTCGCCTTGTTGCGGATCGGGCGACGACGGCGACGGCGCGCGCGCGCCCTCCAAAGACGAAGACGCGCTCGCCGTCGCAGCGCCTACCGGCGCCACGTTCGAACGCACCTCCTCCGAGAGATCTTCGAGCCGGATGCGCGCGCCGTCCGCGAAGAGCACCGCGCGCTCGATCACGTTCTCGAGCTCGCGGATGTTCCCCGGCCAGCCGTAGGACGAGAGCCGCTCGAGCGCGTCCGGCTCGACGCCCTCGATGTTCTTGCGCAGCCGCGCGTTGAACTTCGCGATGAAGTACGACACGAGCGGCGGGATGTCGGTCCTGCGCTCGCGCAGCGCGGGCAGCGCGATCGACACCACGTTGAGGCGGTAGAACAGATCTTCGCGGAACGAGCCCGCGCCGATCTCGCGCTTCAGGTCGCGGTTCGTCGCCGCCACGAGCCGCACGTCGACGCGGATCGTCTTGATGCCGCCCACGCGCTCGAACTCGCTCTCCTGGAGCACGCGCAGGAGCTTCACCTGCATCTCGTTCGGGATCTCGCCGATCTCGTCGAGGAAAAGCGTCCCGCCCGACGCGAGCTCGAAGCGGCCCGGCTTCGAGGCGACGGCGCCCGTGAACGCGCCTCGCTCGTAGCCGAAGAGCTCCGACTCCATCAGGTCCTTCGGGATCGCGGCGCAGTTCACCTTGATGAAGGGCCTGTCGCGCCGGCTCGAGTTCTCGTGCAGCGCCCGCGCCACGAGCTCCTTGCCCGTCCCGCTCTCGCCCGTGATGAGCACCGTCGTGGGCGTATCCGCGACGCGCTCGATGATCGCGTAGAGGTCGTGGATCGGCTGGCTCTCGCCGATGATGCCGAAGCGCGCGGTGCCCTCGCGCGGGGACGCGGAGACGGCGACGTCGCGCGAGGCGTCGGCGCTCGCGAGGTCGCGTGTGCGCAGCGCCTTGCGGACCACGAGGCGCACCTCGTGCTGGTCGAAGGGCTTCGTGATGTAGTCGAAGGCGCCGGTCTTCAGGGCCTCGACGGCGTTGTCGACCGTCCCGTGGGCCGTCAACATGACCACGGGGCGCGTCGGATCGTCCCGCATGGCGGCGCGGAGCAGATCCATCCCGTCCACCTTGGGCATCCGGAGGTCGGTGATCACGAGGTCGATGTGGTGCTCTTTGAGGAAGGCGAGGGCTTCCTCCCCGTCCTCGGCGGTGTGCACCTCGTAGCCGTCCCGACCGAGCTGCGCGCTGAGCACGCGGCGCAGGTTCGCCTCGTCGTCCACGACTAGGATCTGCTTCTTTTCAGGTAGCACGCGGCGAGGTTACCAGAGCCCGGGGGCGCGGGGGGGACCGGCGGCAAAGGCCCGGGATCGGGCAGGGCGGGACCCGGCCCGGGGGCCGGAGGGTGGGGGGGAAGAGGGGGGAAGAGCCGGGATCGCCGGCATCCTGCTCACCGTGCTCGCGCTTTTTTTCACGGACGGCGGCCCATGCCATTATGCTCGGTACGAAGGACGAATACCGCATGTGGGGAACGCGCGCGCAGGGGGTATCTCTGGTCGGGCTCGTCGTCGGGGTGACCCTGGCGACGGGCATGGCCATGGCCGATGGCCCGCAGAATCCGTTCGCCGGTAAGTGCAACCGGACGGCAACGGAAGAGGACGTCGAAGGCGCCAAGGGCGCTCACAAGGCAGCTAGGCAGTTTTACGAGCGTGGCGAGTACGCCCGCGCGATCCAGTACTGGCGGGATGTCTTCAACCTCGACTGCAACGCAGTCGGCACGCTGCTGAACATCGCCAACGCGTACGAGAAGCTCGGCGATCGGCAGAACGCGATCTTCGCGCTGGAGGCGTACCTGGAACGCGCGCCGGATGCGCCGGACGCGGCGAAGATCCAGACACGCGTGAAGAACCTCAAGGATCTTCAGCAGAGCCAGGCGTCCACGGCTTCCGCGTCGGCGACGACGCCTCCGCCTCCCGCGAGCTCGGCGCGCCCTGAGCTCCCGCCGCCTCCTCCCGTAAAACCCTTCGGCATCGCGCCGTGGATCACGGTCGGCGTCGGCGGCGCGGCGCTCATCGCGGGCGCGATCCTCTTGCCCGTCGGTCTCGGCAACGTGTCGGGCGTGCAGAAGGGCGTGGCCGACATCAACGGCCAGAACGGGTGCTTCCGGGTCAACGACCCCAGCACCGCGACGAACCCGCTCACGGAAGGCCAGCTCGCGACCTCGGGTGGCCAGTGGTTCTGTTACGACAAGGCGTCGTACGACCAGGCCGTCCTCGGACAAACGCAGGTCCTCATCGGCAAGATCGCGCTCGGCGTCGGCGGCGCGGCGGTCGCAGGCGGGCTCGTGTGGGAGCTGCTCTTCAACAAGCCCGTGCCCCAGGACGAGCAGAAGTCGAGCCGCGTGCGCGTCACGCCGACCGTCGGTCCCGGCATGAGCGGCGTCCTCGTCCACGGTTCGTTCTAACGAACCTCTTGGCCCTCAAACGGGCTCTCGATCCCCCCAAGGCATCTCGTGCTCCAGGATCGGCGGCGGCAGCGTCGCCCCGATCCCGGTCGCGATCTGCTCGACGAGCTCGTGGAAGATCACCGCGCTTGCGCCGTAAAGCACGCACGCATCAAGCCGGAAGTGCGGCATGAAGAGCTCCGCGCCGTTCCACGGGACGATCACCCCGCCCCGCGGCGCCTCCCCACGCAGGTACGCGCCGAGCGGTAACTCGAGGATGCGCGCGATCTCCCCCGAGCACGCCTCCGGCGCGAGCGTCTCGTCCACAGCCACGACGTACGGATGGATCAAGTACCGGCCGTTGTACGTCGGCGTCGGCGTGAGATCCCCGAGCCGCGTGATCCCCTCCCCCGCGAGCCCAACCTCCTCGTCCATCTCGCGCAGCGCCGTCGCGTAGAGATCCACGTCGCCGAGCTCTCGCTTGCCGCCGGGAAACGCGACCTGGCTCGCGTGCTCGCGCAGCTCGGCCGATCGCAGGATCGCGATCACCACCGGATCGGGCGTGAAGCGGATCGGAATCGCGACGGCCGCGGCGCGCGCGTTCGTCTGCAGCATCGAGATCCAGGGGCTGTCCTTCGCCGGCAAACCGGCGAGGGAGCGGCGAACGTCGTCGGGGGAGAGCCGCATGCTTCGAGGGAGATACCTCAAGGGAGCAGGACCGTCCCGCGGTCAATCCTTCTTGGCCTCGCTCTTCACGACACCCGGCAGCGCAGCGCCGCGCGCGCGGGCGACGTCCATCACCTGATCGAGGCCCGCCGACAGGAACGAGAACAAGCTCCCGTCCGTCGTCGTCACGTTGACGCGATCAAACGAGGCGCGGAACGCGTTCGCGATCGAGGGCAAGGTCTCGGTCAGCATGATCTCTTGCAAGCGCGCCTCGCCGAGCTCCGGCACGCTGCGCTTCTTCGCCTCGATCTCGGCCTCGAGCTCGGCCGCCGCCCTTCGCGTCTCGAGCGCGATCCGCGCCTCGGCCTGCTCAGCCTCGGCCCGCTCGCGGGCGCGCGCGAGCTCCTCGTCGTGCGCCCTCCGCGCGAGGGCCTGCTTGTGCTCGAGCGCTTCCATCTCGCGTCTGCGCTCGGCCGCGATGCGCGCCTCCTCCTCGGCCATGATCGCGCGCCGCGCATCCTCGGCCGCGCGCTTGCGCTCGAACGCGAGCCGGTTCTCCTCCACCGCGACCTCCTCCTTCGCGCGCAGCGCCTCGAGCGCGAGCTTCTCGCGATACGGCGCCTGCAATCGCGTAAAGACCTCCTGCGAGAGCACCTTCACGTCCTGGATCTCGATCGTGTCGATCACCACACCCCAGCCCGCGCTCGTTCCATCCTGCAGACTCCCCTCGCCCGCCAGCACCGGCGCGATCTCATCCATGAGCGCGGCCGCAACACGCTCCTTGCGGTGCGTGATGCACTCTTCGAGGCGCAAGCCCGCGACGATGCGCCGCGTGGCCCCAACGAACATCTCGCGCAGGATGTCGGTGAGGCCGTTGCGATCCCGATCGATCATCCGATACGCGAGGAGCGGCTCGACGATGCGGTAAACCGCAAGTCCCGTCACCTCCACGCCAGCCTTCTCCAGCGTCACCTGATCGGCGCGGAACTGGAGCTTCTGGATGGTAGTAGGGATCAGCGTGACGCTGTCCGAAGGCCACTTGAAGACACTCACGCCTTGACCCGAGCGCTTCACCTTCCCGTCGCGGATCAAAATGAGAAACTCATGCGGCTCTGCGGTGACACGGCCAAAGTTCGGGATCGTTCGCATGCCGCCCTGAAACAGCAATCACCGCGCCAGCGCGAGCTCGCGCAGTTCCAGCCGTTTGCGAGGCGCCCCGTCGCGCGGCGCGCTCCATTCCGGCGCGCGGTCGATCCGTTTCGGAGCGGGGCGTTGCCCCGCACCCCAGCGGGGGCTGTCCGCCCCCTGCACCCCGGACCAGGCCACGGCCTGGACCGAGGGCCGAGAAACCGCGCGATGCGCGGTTTCTCGGACAGGAACGGGGCAAGACCACAAGCGGCGTTGCCAGCCGAGGCAGCAGGGCTGACGTCGCTGGTCTTGCCAACGGGCCCGTTCGATGAACTGCGCATCGCGCAGTTCATCGACCACGAGTCCAGCGCTTGCGCTGGTCCGGGTCCAGGGGTGGACAACCCCTGGTCGGGGTCCGGGGTGAAACCCCGGTCCGGTCAGGCTGAATCGACGACGGCGTACACCACGATTGGCTCGGCCTTGCCGCGTACTGCCACCTTTGGCATTGGCTGCGCCGCTACGATGTCCTTTACCGGCTCGTGCGCGGCCTCGCTGAGCAGGATGTCCGTCCCTAGCTCCTTCGTGAGACCTTGGATCCGCGCTGCCACGTTCACGACGTCGCCGATCACCGTGTACTCCATTCGATCGGGGCTCCCCACGCTCCCGGCTACCATCTCGCCTGTGTGCACGCCGATCCCGATGCGCAGCGCTGCTCGACCCTCGGCTACCTCGTGCTCGTTGAAGCGGGCCAGCGCTGCGCGCACCCCGAGTGCTGCGCGGGCTGCGCGTTCGGCGTGATCTGACGCTGGTACCGGCGCGCCGAACACGGCGAGCAGACTGTCCCCGCCGAACTTGTTGATGAACCCGCCTTCGGCGCGGATCGGCGGGCTCACTGCGGCGAAGTAGCGGTTCAGCAGGCTCACGACTTCCACGGGCGACATTGCCTCCGAGAGGGACGTGAAGCCGCGGATGTCGGCGAAGATCACGGTTGCGTGCACGAGACTCCCGCCCATCGACACCCCGTGCTTCATCACCTCCTCGGCGAGCTCGGGTGCGACGTATCGACCGAACGCGTCGCGCAGACGCTCGCGCTCCATGAGCCCGTGCGTCATCCGGTTGAAGCCGCGATATGCCTCGGCGAACTCGTCTGTCGAGGCCACCACGAGCTCTGCTGACACCTCGCCTCGCTCCACGCGCTGCATGGCCTCGACGAGCCCCTCGGCTGAGGCTGCGATGTCGCGCGAAAGCATCGTCGCGAGAAACAGCGCCAGACTCGATCCGCCGATCACGAGCAGGAGCACCCACACTTCGAGTGGCCCCTCGATCGACGCGGCTTCGTGCATTCCTACGCGTTCGAGCAGACGGCCGAGCTTCAGCATCACCGTGAACCCGAGCGCGGCGAGCGGCACGCACGCCACGAATGCGAACACGAAGAGCAGCTGCGAGCGCATCTTGAGGGGAAGCACCCGCGGCACGGAGTCGCGCGCGGCCTCGTCCACGTGCGCGCGGATGTGCGGGAGCACGGGCTTCACGGCCGACTTCACGGCGAGGTACTCGTAGATCGCGTGGCCTGAGGCGAAGACCACGATCGTCGCGTAGACGAGGGCGAACTGCCACGGCGCGAGCCCCAGCCCGAGCCACGCGTTCGCGAGCGAGCAGAGCACCGTCAGGGACACGGCGAGGATCGGCGCGTGCAGGAACAGCACGCGTGCGGCCGTGTAAAGAGGCAAATTCAAGGCGCGCGCGAGCGCTGGCGCCGCCAGCGACTTCGCCGAAGGCCCCGGCAGCGCTGCGAAGAATGCGCGGATCGGCGCGACGTGCCGCCCGATCACCGAGATGTCGGCGATCACCTGCGGCAATGCGGCCAGCGGCGCGAGCAGACCGAGGACGAGCTGCTTCTGGTAGGCACTGAAGTCGAGACCGAACAGGAAGAAGAGCGCCCCGGTGCCTGTCACGGCGACGGAGGCGGTCAGGTAGATCAGGATCAGGCGCCGATGCAAAAGTCGGCCGAGAGCGTCCCAGGCGCGCGCCGGGTCCGTCTTCTCGGGCGTCGTCGCCAGGGCCTCCGTCATCGCTCCTCCCTACGCCTCGACGTGATCCTTCGGGCGCTCTGCCAGCACTGGCTTCGCGAGCTCGGCGAGGGATGTCGCGAGCGCGGCCGCCAGGGGCAAGAGCGTTCGTAATGCCGGACCCCCGTCGATGCGCACCACGCGCGGCCGCGGATCGCTTTCCGGCGTCGTCGGCTCGAGCGTCGCGAGGAGCCGCTCCCGGTCGAAGTCGAAGGAGAGCGAGCGGATCACCACGCCAGGCTCGAACGAGGCGAGCGCCTCGAAGACCGGCCTCGCCGCGGTGAGGGCTTGCTCGGCGCGCTCACCACGCAGATCGACCCCGGGGCCTGCGAACGGGCATCCCTCGGCATCCGTCTTCGGCACCACGCGCACGTGGCGATCCGCGACGCGCAGCTTGAACGAACGGATCTGCAAGGGGCCCACTCCAGGCTAGCGCCGTACCTCGGTCGGCTTGCGCCCCTTCGGCTTGCCACGTTCCGCGCGGGCGCGCCGCATGGCGATGGGCATCGCGCCCTTCCCGGAGGCGGGCGGCACCAGGCAATGCGGCTTCGACCCGATGAGGTCCCCGCGCCCCGCCTTGATCAAGGCCTCGCGCGCCTCGTCGTGATGGGCCGGATCCCAGTAAAGGAGCAGCGCCTTCTGCAGCCGCTTCTCGTGCATCTCCTTCGCCGTGTACACCGGCGCCTTCGTGAAAGGATCGATGCCCGTGTAATACATGCACGTCGCCATGGACATCGGCGTCGGGATGAAATCCTGTACCTGGCGCGGACGCATTCCCTTTTTCTTGAGCCAGAGTGCGAGGTCCACCATGTCCTTCAGCGCCGATCCCGGGTGGCCCGAGATGAAGTACGGCACGAGGAACTGGTTCTTCCCCGCCTCCTCGCTCGCGCACTGGAATTGCTCGGCGAAGCGCTCGTAGCTCTCGATGCCCGGCTTCTTCATCTTGTCGAGCACGTCCTTCTTCGAGTGCTCGGGCGCGACGGAGAGCTGGCCGCCCACGTGCCATTTCGCGAGCTCCTCGATGAACTCCGGCGAGCGCTCGGCGAGGTCGTAACGGATGCCCGAGGCGATGAAGACCTTCTTCACGCCCTCGCTCTCGCGCACGGCCCGCATCAGATCGAGCAGCGGCTCGTGATCCGTCTCGAGGTTCTCGCAGACCCCGGGGTGCACGCACGAGAGCCTGCGGCATTTGCTCTCGATCGCGGGGTCTTTGCATTTCATCATGTACATGTTGGCCGTCGGGCCGCCGAGGTCCGAGATGGAGCCGCGGAAATCATCCATTCGGCGCAGCGCGCGGATCTCCTTCAGGATGCTCTCGGCCGAGCGTGACTGGATGACCCGGCCCTCGTGCTCCGTGATCGAGCAGAACGTGCAGCCCCCGAAGCAGCCGCGCATCGTCACGATCGAATGCTTGACCGTCTCGAAGGCCGGGATCGGCTCGCTGTAGCTGTAATGGGCCGCGCGCGCGAAGGGCAGGTCGTAGAGCTCGTCCATGTCCTTCGTCTCGAGCGGGATGGCGGGCGGATTGAAATACACCGCCTCCTCGCCGTGCGGCTGCACGAGCGGCCGCCCGTTGCCCGGGTTCGTCTCGTACTGGAAGCGCCGGCTCATCTCGGCGAACGCCTCCTTGTCCCGGACGACCTCCTCGTAGCTCGGCAGGATCACCACCTTGCCGTCGCTGACGAACCGGCTCGGCTCGAGGTCCTCCCATTCGCCCTTGCGCCGCACGTACGCCGTGCCCCGCACGTCGTGGAGATCGCGGATGGTCTCGCCCCGCCTGAGCCGATCGGCGACCTCCCAGACCGGCCGCTCGCCCATCCCGAAAATGAGCAGATCCGCTTTCGCGTCGAGCAGCACGCTCCGGCGCACCTGGTCCGACCAGTAGTCGTAGTGGGCGATCCGCCTGAGCGACGCCTCGATCCCGCCGAGCACGAGCGGCACGCCCGGGAAGGCGCGGCGGCAGAGGTTGCCGTACACGATCGTCGCGCGGTTCGGCCGGAGCCCCGTGCGCCCGCCCGGCGAGTACTGGTCCTCGCTCCGGATCTTTTTCTGCGCCGTGAGCTTGTTCAACATGCTGTCCATGTTGCCGGCCGTGATGCCCACGAAGAGCCGCGGCTGCCCCATGCGCAAGAGGTCGTCCGTCGTGCGCCAGTCCGGCTGCGAGATGACCCCGACACGGAAGCCACGCGCTTCGAGGAAACGGCCGATCAGGGCCGCGCCGAACGCGGGGTGATCCACGTAGGCGTCGCCGTTCACGAGCAGCACGTCGAGCTCGTCCCAGCCGCGCGCCTCCATCTCGGCGCGGGTCGTGGGCAGGAAACGGCGGAGATCACGACCCGACGCATGGGCGCTCTTGCGAATCTGGACGATGTTCACGGCGCCGTGACCCTAGCTTGCCGGGGGCTCCGCGTCAGCGCCGACGACGACGCCTTCGCGTTTTTCCGAGCCGGGGGTGCTTTCGACCATCAGCCGCGCAGACGAGTCCCGCGAACGGGCGGACGTCGTGATCGGCGTCATTGCGTCGCGCTGGCGAGCGGCACGGCGTTGACGCGGGTGTGCAAGACGCGCTTGCGTGTCGAGCCGAGGGTCGCGAGGTCGAATTTGAACGAGAGCTCGATCCCGAGATTCAGGTTCGGCAGGACCCCGGCCAAGCCGGGGCGAGAGCGCTCGTCGAACAAATACTCCTGGGAGCCCAGCGGCACGCTCACGCCCGGCAGGCTCAGCCGAGGGTCGGAGACGTGGTGCTTCGCGCCATTGGGCAAGACGACCTCGCTCTTCACGCCGACGCGAATGCGGCTGCCCGCCGCGAACGCATCGGGGAGCGGGAACGTTTGGCCAGAAAAGCGCTCCGCGATGGCGCGGGCCACGTGCTCCGCGGCCTTGCGGTGCGCGGGGTCCGCCGCGACGACGTGCACGGACACGAGGTGCCCCTGGGCGTCGACGACGAGCTCGAAGTGCGTATCGGATTCGGCCGGCGTGGTCGAAGATCGCAGCTCGTCCGTGACGGCCGAGGCGAGCGTGCCCGCTGCGGGGAAGTGCTGGATGGGATCGCGGCGCTCGTACGCCGATGGCGGCGGCGGCACGCGCGAAGCGAGGTAATCGAGCGCTTTTTGTCCCAGCGAGGGAGCGATCGTGGGCTCCTCGGGGGCGGGCGGCGGGGCGGACGAGACGCGACCGGCGAGGGCAGGCGCGGGAAGGACGCCTGGCACAGCCCAGATCGGCTTGCCGTCGAGGCCCGGCAGGGTCGGAGGCTGCTCGGCGGGCGCCTCTTGTGAGCCCGCGTTTGCGCCGGCGGCAGGCAGCGGTTCGGGATCGGGATACGGAGCGTCCTCGCCGGGAGCATCGTGCGTCGGCCGTCGCGGCGCGTGGTGTCCGACGCGCGGCGCTTTCGCCGGCGCGACGCGGGCGATGGGCGCGGGAGCCTTCTCTGGTTTTTGCGTTGGCGTATCGGACACGAGGTCGAAAGCGATCTCGTCGCGCTCTTGCCCCGGCGCTTCCGTCTGCGAACCCTCGTTGCGCGGCGATGGCGAGGACGCGGTGAACCACACCGCGAGGATGACGGCCGCGTGGAGCAGCGCTGCCGCGAGAAGAAATTGCGGGTCGCGATTGCGCACCGGGGTGAACGAGCCTACCACGAGCGACGCTGCCACGGTGCTGCGGAAAACGATGGCGCGTCACGGACATCGTGGACGTTTCTCTCTCGAGTTTTTCCCGCAGGTGCGAGGTGCTCCAAAACGGAGCGCTGAGTGCTCCAAAATGGAGCGGGGAAGCCCCAAAGGGAGGTCCGGGCGGTCGGGATCGGTCATGGGGAGGCCCCATCGCCAGGTCCGGGCGGTCGGGATCGTCTTGGGGGAGGCCCCATCGCCAGGTCCCCGCGGTCGGGATCGTCTTTGGGGAGGCCCCATGACCAGGTCCCGGCGGTCGGGATCGTCTTTGGGGAGGCCCCATCGCCAGGTCCGGGCGGTCGGGATCGTCTTTGGGGAGGCCCCATGACCAGGTCCGGGCGGTCGGGATCGTCTTTGGGGAGGCCCCATCGCCAGGTCCGGGCGGTCGGGATCGTCTTTGGGGAGGCCCCATTGCGAAGCGTGGGCGGCTCGCAGGGTATTTGGGGAGGCCCCAAAGCGAACTTCCCGAGAAGCGGGGGCCGCAAGCGAAATCTGATTGTGTACCGCTCTCGAGAAGCAAGGTGACTGCCGGCCCGCGTCGACGCGCGCGTAAGGGCGTGGTACTCGCATCCGATGTCAATGCCTCCCTCCAAGCTCTCGCCCGCGTTGCTGCCGTTCGCTGACGCGCTCGATGCGGTTCCGGCGCGTCCGATCTGGGAGGTTGGCTGGACCCCGCACCGTTACGATCAGGCGCCCAAGCACCCGCTCATCCCGAATGCACCCCCCCACGACGGCGTGTACAGAGGGAGCTGGGTCTCACCGGGCATATGCGTGCGGCTCGACCTCATGCACGCCTCGGTAAGCGAACGATTGCGTGCGTGGCTCCGCTCGCGCTACCCGGAACAACTGGGCGGAGACGACGGATTCTACGAGTATGGAATCGAGAGTCGCTCGCAGCGCACGAACCTGGAGCAAGCCCTGGCGCGACTCGAGGCCAAGATAGAGGAGAGCGAGCATCCTCCGTCCACGTAGACGCGCGCGACGCCGCGTCCGGAGCCGCGGGCGGACTCCATATATCGTTGACCGATACATCGTGAGGCGATAGGTTGAGGACCGATGCAGGACCCCACGTACCTGATTCTCCTCGCGCTCTCGGATCGGCCTCGCCACGGGTACGGCATCCTTCTCGAGGTCAGCGAGTTGAGCCGCGGAACGATCCGGCTCGGCCCCGGGACTTTGTACGGAGCCCTCGAGCGACTGGAGGAAGCCGGTCACGTCGAGCTCGATCGCGAGGAAATCGAGGAGGGGCGGCCGCGACGTTATTACCGCCTGACGCGGCGCGGGCGCCGCGTCCTCGTCGAAGAAACCGAACGGCGGGAGGCCCTCGTGGGGCTCGCCAAGCAAAGGCTCGCGCACCGATGAGCCCCCTCGAACGTCGCATCCGCGCGCTCATCTCCCTCTTTCCCGCGTCGTTTCGAGCGCGATGGGAGGAAGATCTCGTCCGTACCACGCTCGAGACGTGCACGGCCGAGCAGTCCTGGCCCCACCCGCGCGACGTGTTGGATCTCGTCGTCTCGGCGATTCGTGCCCACGCGACGACGCCCGCAAACCAACCGTTCCGCGTCGTGCTCGCACAGGGCATCGTGCTGGGCGCGGCCCTCCTCGCCAGCGTTCGCGTCGGCGCCCTCCTGCTTCGTTTCGGGTGGTTCGTGCACTGGCTTCCCGTCAACAGCGCCGCCGGTGTGCCGTCCGATGAGCTCGCGCTCTACGCCGGGCCGCTCGCGCTCGAGCTCGTGGTGTACGTGCTGCTCGCGGTCGCGATGCTGCAGCAGCGGCGCGTGCTCATCTGGGCGGGAGCCCTCACCCTCGGCGGCATCGGCCTGCTCGGGACGCTCCGCTACCCTGGACCCATCGGCATCCGGTGGGCTCTCGGCATGGCGGTTCCGGGCGCGATCCCCTTCCTCGTTGCTGCGTTCACGATAGCCGCGAGGAAGACCGATCGCGCGCTCGCCGTTCGGCCGGCGCTCGTCGGGCTTGCGCTGGCGTCGTTCGCGACGACGACGTGGCGCCTCGCGGCTTGGTTCGCGACGACGACGTGGCACCTCGTGCCCGGAACGGTCGACCGGGGCGCGGCCGCGGTCGCGGCTCTTCTGCTCGTCGCTTGCACCGTCTCCGGGTTCGCGGATCCCCGCTGGTTCATCGCGCTAGGGGTTGCGGTGATCGGCTGGAACGCACGCGACTTCATTCAGACCGGCGACCCGCTCGTGTTCCTCGGAACCGCGTTCGTCGTGGCGGTTTCGTGGGTGCATTGGCGCGTCCTACGTCGGCAGGTTGCACGCTCGGGCCGGGGTCGAAGCGACCGCGAGATTGCCTGACGACAGCAGATACCGCTAGCATGCTGCTCAGTTTCCCGCATGAAGAAATGAAAGGGCCCATTGACGTTCTCCAAAAATGCCTCGATGTGCTCGTCGCCCGCGTCGCCGACGGCACCCTCCAGCCTTCCCCCGCCCTTGAGACCGTCACCCGCACCGTCAACCAACTCATCACCCGCCGTACCGAGTTGATCAAAGAGCGCGGCGCAGCCCCCTCCACAACGCCGACTCCACCATGAAGCTAAAGTTCTCGGGCCATGCGATGGACCGGATGTTCGCCCGCAGTATCCGCCCTGAGGACGTGCGCACGGTCATCGACCATGGCGAGCCGATCGCCGACTACCCGGACGATCGTCCGTTTCCCAGCCGCCTCGTGCTGGCCTTCGTGGACGGCCGTGCCATCCACGTCGTGTTCGGGTATGATTCGGCCACCGAGACCGCCCACGTCGTCACCGCGTACATCCCGGACTCTGCACTTTGGGAAAGCGACTTCAAGACCAGGAAGAGGAAACCACGGTGAACTGCATCCTCTGCAAGCACGGCGAGACGGCTCCCGGCTTCGTCACGGTCACGCTCCAACGCGGAGAGACCACGGTCATCCTCAAAGGCGTTCCCGCGTCGATTTGTGAAAATTGCGGTGAGTACTACCTCGACGAAGCCGTCGCCTCCCAGGTGTACGCGATGGCCGAGCGCGCAGTTCAGGATGGCGCCGAGGTGGAGATTCGTCGGTACGCGGCCTGATGCGTTCCGCCATCGGCGGAAGCGGAAGCGGAAGCGGAAGCGGCAAACGCCGTCCGGTTGTGTTCCGCTTTCAAAGGAGGGAGGAGAGATGGTAAGCCGATGGAATGAAAGCGTGCCTCATCTACAACGCCGCTGCCGGCAGCGCCGCCGATGACGTCTTCGACCGCGTGCACGCGATCCTCGCGCCCCGCTTCGAACTGAACGTCCTGCGCACGGGCCCCGACCAGGACCCGTCTGCGTGCGCGCGGGAGGCGCTCGACGCGGGCGCGGAGATGCTGATCGCGGCGGGGGGCGACGGGACGGTCTCGTCCGTGGCGGCCGTGCTCGCACAGAGCGAGGTGCCGCTCGGGATCCTGCCGTGTGGCACGTCGAATTCGCTGGCCGCGGCCCTCGGCATCCCAGGAGACCCGATCGCCGCGTGCGACACGCTGCTCGCAGGCCACCGCCGGGTCATCGATACCGCCCTCGTCGGCAATCGCTGCATGGTGCTCCACGCCTCGGTCGGCCTCCACGCCGACACGGTGGCCGATACGGCGAGGGAGGACAAACATCGCTGGGGCGTGCTCGCCTATGTCGCGACGGCGCTGCGCAAGCTCAGCACGCTCGCGCCGTTCGAGGTCGAGCTCGAAACCGACGAGCAAATCGTCCGGTGCCGCGCCGTGGCCGTCACCGTGGCAAACATGGCGCCGCTCCGCACGGTGCTCGCGCAGGGCCCTTCAGCGCTCGTCGGCGACGACGGAATGCTCGACGTGACAGTCGTCGCAGCCACCACGCTCAACGCGGCCGTGGCCACAGGCATTCACCTCTTTCTCACGGCCGCGCGCGGCGAGCCCGCGACGCGCGACGAGGTTGGCTATTTCCCGTGTCGCCGCCTGCGCATCCTCGCCGACCCAGCGCAGCACGTACTCATCGACGGCGAGGCGGCAGGCACGACCCCCGTCGCGATCGAATGCAGGCCGGCAAGCCTCGTGGTCCTCACGCCACCTTCCGCCGAGCCCGAAAAGGTCGGGCCCGAGATCAAGCTTCCGACGAGCCCGGAGGCGCAGGTCGAAATCGAAGCGTCGGAGGGGTGAGCTCCTTGGGGGGAGGCGGGAGCGGAAGCGGAAGCGGAAGCGGAAGCGGAAGCGGAAGCGGAAGCGGAAGCGGCAACCGAGATCTAATTGTGTCCGCTGTTGAGGAAGGGGGGTAGGTCGAGTGCCGGATGGGCCATGGGCGTTGCCGGGTGTGGCGGGCGCGATGGCGGAGGGTGGCGGCCGTCAGGGATGATCGATGAAGAGCTCGGCAATCGGCGCGCCCTTCGTTTGGCACGACGCGCGCGATGGCGCCGCGCGTGGGTCCTTCGAGCGCGCTTTCCGAATTGCATGGCGCCGACCGGCACGAGCGGCATCGACCAGAGGACACGGTACTTTACCGGATCGTGCAGCGCGTATTGGGACTCGTTTGTTTCAGAACGAGCTGGCAAGCGCGGGATCAGGGCATCCGGCGCCGGCTTTGGGACAGCATCCAGCGGGGCGTCGACGGGTACGCCGCCAGCGCGTGCGCCTTCTGGACCGGGGTGACGCCCGTCCAGGCTTGCAGCGCGGCGAGCGCCGCCTCCAGGTCGGCCTGCGGCAGCCCGCCGATGGACGCGCTGTGGTTCCCCGCCGGCTCGAAGAAGCGGTATGAGTCCTGCGCGCCCCCGAGATCGAAGGCGGCGGCGGTGTACGGATCGTTCTCGCCGTAGATGAACATCATCCGCTCGCCCTTGGTGGTGAGCCACGCAGAGACGTCCTGCATCGCCTGGGGGTCCAGGATCGGGTTCTTGCCGCGTCCGGGCAGCGTGTACGAGGCGGCCACGTCAAAGCCGGGGTAGAGGAGCAGATCAGCGACGTTCTCCTCGGCGTAGCCCGGATAGCCGAGCTGCACCGCCGCCTGCCAATAGTACGGCTCGTAGGCGAGGGTGGCCCCGTCGGACCATAACGAGGGGCCGCAGACCAGGTCGAAGAACGACCACACCTCGTCGTCGCTCGCCGAGGTGGGCGGGATCTCGGCGCAGTGGCTTTCGTCGCCGTACTGCCAGAAGCTGAAGATGAACTCGATCACCGCGGTCTCCAGGGCCTGATCCTCGCCGAGCAGCTCATAGGTGAGGCCGGCGTCCGCGGCCTGGGCCTGCATGCGCACCAGCATCTCCGGCCGGCGCAGCAGCACCTCGCGCTGGAAGTCGAGGAGGGCCTGCTGGCAGGCCGCGTCGCCGCGCTGGGCCACGAAGTCGCGGTAGCGCGGGTCGGCGTCGCCGAAGTTGTGCGGGGCGACGTAAGCGACGGTGCCGTTCACGTCGTCGGGATAGAAGCGGCGGTGATAGACGGAGGTCATCCCGCCCTTGCTGCCGCCGGTGGAGATCCACTTGCCCTCATAGAGCGGCCGGATCACCTCGACAATGTGGTGCAGGTCCGCGGCGGCTTGCTCGATGGTGAGCTGCGACCAGTCCGCGGGCTCCGGGCGGGAGGGGGTGAAGAAGCGGTGCTCGACCCGGACCTGGTTGGCGGCGAGCAGCTCGGCGGGCTCGTCGAGCCACTGGTACTCCGGATAGAGGTTGTAGCCCTGGGTGGCGAGCACCACGGGCGCGGTCGGGTCGCGGTGATGCAGCACGAGGCGCTGCTCGAAGCGCGCGCCGGAGGGATCGTCGTGATCCGCGGGCTGGTCAATCGTGAGCACGAAATAGCGGTAGCCAGGGATCTCGGTCTCCTCCTCCGTGACCGTGAGGCCCTCGATGTCCTGGAGCTTCTCGAAGATATCGGCCGACGTCGCGCCGCCGGAGCCGCCGGAGCCGCCCGCACCGCCGGAGCCGCCGGAGCCGCCCGCACCGCCGGTGCCGGAATCGGGGTGGGTGTCGTCGCCGCCGCAGGCGACGAGCGACAGGGAGGCCAGGGTGATGGTGAGCAGCGGAAGAAGCAGAGTGCGCATGGCGGGGAGCCATGGCAGCGGGCGTGCCAGGCCAAAATGGGCGCCGTGGCGCGAGGATTCGTGGCCTTGCTCTCTGCAACGCGCGTGCTTCCGGCTGCTGCGTGGTGGTTGCACCGGTTGCACCCCCTGTTGCACCCGTTGCACCCGTTGCATCCTGCTCGCACCCCTATTTCTTGAATGTCTCCGGCTCGATCCCGTACCGCTTCATCCAGCGCTGCACCTGCATTTTGGCCTGACACGCTGAGGCCCACGACGAGCTCGATCCCATACTCCAAGCGGATCTCCGATTCGGAAGCGGGAGCGGGAGCGGAGGCGGGAGCGGAACCGGAAGCGGAAGCGGAAGCGGAAGCGGAAGCCGTCTTCTCCGGGGCGTTCACGGGAGGAGCCCCGCTTCTCGACACTTCTCCTCCAGGACGCCGGGGTTGAAGGAGCGCCGAGCCGCTTGTTCTCGGCAGAGCTCCCCACACTCACTTCGAGCGCGCGCGAGGTTGTCCTCGGGGACGAGCCCCACCAAACGGGCTTGGTCCACCAGGAAGCCGTAGCAGCTCCCGCCATGGGCCGCCTGACGGCCCCCTTCCCGCCACTCCTCGAGGTACCCCATCGACCACCGCGGGTCGTCGGACGACCAATAAAACGCGGCGCTGACGATCCAGAACAGAAGGACACCGCTGGGCACGCAGGTGGGAAGGATCCAGAAAAGCGGCCGGCGGCTCTTCTTCTTTCGCGCAGCCCCGACGCATCCCCACGCGCACACGAGCAGCGGCGGAACCGCCCAAGCAAGCAACTCCAGAGCCCACCGGGCGCGCTCATGCGCCCCTGCCGCGATGTTGTGCTCATGGGACCACCCGGGCATGACCGGATAGGACGCCGTCGAGGACCAGGCATACGCGGGCATCCACCGCAGCTTGGTCATATACGCGGCGGCCACGAGCCCAGCGGCGATGGCCCCCCACCCAGGTCTCTTCGCGGCGATGAGCGCGACGCCGAGCCCGCAGCCCAGCAGGTTCAGGAGCATCCAGATGGGGGCGTCATACGACAAGGGTCCAACCCCTCCTTTGGGGCACGTTGGCAACGTGAGGTGAGGGCATTGTACGCAGCAGGGGATGCATCGAGGACAAGTAAACCAGGATGTCCGCCTCCTCCGAGGCGTGGCCTGAGCAGGGAGGTGTCGGGCTTCGCGGAGCTGTGGCTCTATACGTTCCCGTTCCTCATCGACGAGTTGATTTCCCCAACTGCGACAATATCACGCGCCATCGTGGCCCCCTTTTGCCTCGACGACAGTCGAGCTCACCTGCGCAAACTATACTTTTTGCTTTCAAGCTGAGCCCTCGCCATGGGTCGGGGGCCTCCCTCTCTCCTCGTACTTCCCTACAGCGGTGAGGTCCGTCACGCCGAGGGTCGGCGAAGACACGAAGGACGCCTCGTGTGGTGCCTACACGCGACCACGACGTAAGTTCACCCGGAATCCCTCGTCGACGAGACCCCGGAGGAGATCGGACCTCGTCGGGTGCCTGGTCGACGAGGCCCCGGCGAGGTCCGATCAGGGCCGGGGTCTCGCGGACCAGGCAACCGACGGAGTCCGATCACGGCGGGGGGCTCGCGGACCAGGCAACCGACGGAGTCCGATCAGGGCCGGGGTCTCGCGGACGAGGCAACCGACGGAGTCCGATCACGGCGGGGGGCTCGGCGGCGAGGCAAGTAGTGCAGTCGGGAGCGGGAGCGCGGGCGCGCTGCCTTGGGCTTGTCGCGCGCGGCAGCTCGCCGCGGTGAGGTAAAGTTCGCGATTGTCGACGAGCATGAACTGGTCGCCGAAGTAGAGCGTCACGGGCGGAGACGGAATCGTCATCCCGCTCGAGCCCCGGCTCACGCTGCCGTCGGGAAACGTCACCGAGCTGGAGTCGGTATAGGGCACCGCTTGCCGTGCGGACGGCATCACCGACTCGAACTCGGTGTCGCGCTCCACGCGCCGCCCGTCTCGCGTGGTGTAACGCTGCGAGAGCTTCACGCCGCTACCGTTGCCCTTGCGCGGCTGCGCCGTGAGCGTGCTGCACTGCGCTTCGGCGGCCACGTACTCCCACAGCGTCCCGCCGTGCGCGATCAGCGCGTCTGCGCGTGTGAGCGTGCGCGCGAGCGCCGCGTCCGGAAGGTCGGTCACCCGCGCGCGCATGCGCTCCGCCTCGGCCATCTCCTGCTCGCACGCGGGGAGCAGAAACGGTCGCTCGGTGGGCGCGATCTCCTCGCACTCGTCTCCCGCGCAGCGCAGCATGAAGCGCGTACTCTGCGCGCACGCTTCGCGTTCACGGAACAGCGCGCCCGCCGTTGTGAGTACCACCGCGTCGCTGCTCCCATCGAGCAGCTCGATCTCCTGGTGTGTGCTGCCGCGAAGCGAAAACGCGGGCGACGCGTGCGTGAGCGTGGGCGACCACAACGTCCATTGCTCGCCCATCTCGTGCAGCTCAAACGAAAACGGACCCAGCGTGAACGTGATCTCGTTCGCCTTGCGATCGATCGTCGCGGGCACGCACGCGACCTCGCCCGAGTACTCGCGCTCTTGGCCCACGCCCGACGCGATGTTGATCCCGCGGGCGAGCCGCCGCACCCAGTACGTTCCACTGGGAGGTGCGGGAGGTGCGGGCTGCGCGGGCTGCGCGGGCTGTGGGGCCGGGGGCTCGGCGGTGACGTCGAGCACGGGCGTTACGGTGGGCAGCACGACCACGGGCGGAGCGGTGTGCGTGACAACGGGCCGCACGCAGGCAGAAAACGTGACCGCTGTGCAGCACAAAAGGGAGAGAGAACGCAGCAAGGGGACCATCGCGCGGCGAACGACACGGCGCACGGCGCGTCGGTTCCCGCGCGGAGACCTTTCCCCGTGCAGCACGCCTTCGAAACAGTTTCGAGGTCGTGGTGGTAGGTGCACGACGCGCTCGAAACTGTTTCACGGCGACCGTTACCTGGGAGGCTCTCCCTGGGGGGCGCGATGTTATACGCTGAACCCCTGCGGAGCGCCCTGAGGCGCGCGGATCGTATCGAGGTCTCGAATGAAGAAAAGCTTGCTCTCCCCTTGCCGACGTTCCCCCATGTACGCCGTCTTCGCGTTGTTCGCCGTGTCAACGGCCGGCGCTTGCAGCGGTCAGGCGCCAGCGGTAAGCGACCAGGCGCCCGCCACGCCCCAAGCGCTCGGGGCGTCAACCAGCGCGCCGCCATCGTCCGACCCGCAGCCAACCCAGGCGCCTGAGCCGCAGCCCACCGCGACGGTCGGGGATCAGCAGACCGCGCCCACGAATACAGCAGGCACGCAGGTCCCCGCGGCCAGCGGGTGCGACCCCGCCAAAGAGCCGCACCGCAGATACCTCGGCGACAGGGAAAAATGCATGCTCATCAAGTATCGCTGCGAGCCGCCGCAGCAGCACTTCTCCAATGCCTGCGGCTGCGGCTGCGAATAGCATTGCACGACAGCGGCGCGCGGATTGTGCTCACAACGGGAACGGGGAAGAATGGCGGTGGCGACAGTGGCCACGGCCAGGAGGCGCACGTTGGACGAGCAAACGTGGGAGCTCGTGAACAAGGCACGTCGGCTCGGAGAGTCGGCGTTTGCTCCGGGGTTCGGCTCGGTCGTCGCCTGCGGGGAGCACCTCGTGGCTTGTGACGGCGAACGATTACGGCGCCTCGACCCCGGGAAGACGCACGAAGTGATGTTGCAAGCCCGGGACGTGCGGCTCGCCCAGCTCGCGGCGGACGGTGCGCATGCCGTGATCGTGGCGTTGAGCGATGAAGAGGTGTGGCGGGTGCCCATCGAGGGCGGAGATGCCGAGGTCGTCGCGCGTGGGCAGGAAGAACCGAGGTCGCCCGTGGTGCTGGACGCGCGCGCTGCGTGGCTCGACGGCCCGTCGCCACCTCGATGGAAGGACGGGCATCCAGTCCGGGTACGGCTGGAAGGAAGGGAGGAACCCATTCACGAGCACCATGGCGTGGGGGATTTGATCGCCTGCAGTGGGGCGCTGTTTTGGCGTCAGCGCGAAAGGCGAGGGGCGAAGAGTTTCCGGACGGACCTCCACCGTTGGGATCCCACCATGGGGCGCGCCGAGGTCATCGCCGTGCTGGAGGAAGGGGACTCTGCGGAGGCTTTTGGGTTGGTCACCGACGGCAAGGTGATTGCGTGGATCTCCGGGCAACGAATCAGCGTGCTCGACCCGGTGACGGGCGCGCGGCGCTCGGTGGAGGTCGGGGCCGAGAGCGTGTGCGCCCTCCCGGTGGGCGACGATCTCCTGGTTGTCGTCGGCAGAGAGGACGTGGGGGAGCTCATTCGCCTGGGCCCGGATGGAGGGCAGCGCAAGCTGGCACGGTGGTACAATCGTTCAAGGCTGTGGACGAGGCTCGTGCTCCGGGGCGACGAGGTCGTTTGGGCCGCGGGAGAGCGTCTTTTGGCGGTCACGTTATCCCCGGGCGCCGGGGCATGAGCGGGAGCGGGAGCGGAAGCGGAAGCGGGAGCGGGGGCGGGGGCGGGAGCGAAATCTGATTGCGTACCGCACAGGCAAGGGTCGCTGCCTTCGCGACACCTCATGGCTGAAAGGGTGTGTTAGGATGAGTAAAACGTGACGGTTCATCAACGGTTGGTATTGACGCTACGGTCGGGGCGAGAGGTGTTGCTGGCAGCCTTCGACCGCGCGCCTACTTATGCTTCCCTGGGCGAAGGGTATCCAACCCGGAAGATGAACGACCATATCATCGAGCACGCCATGCAGGACGCCGAGGGGCGCTGCTGGACCTGCACCAAGGGAGGGGCGAAGCCGCTCCTGCTCCCTCCAGATCGGGCCCCTGTCCCTCATGAGCCCGACCGTCTACCGACGGCCGACGAGGTGGAGGGTTTTTTAAGGGAGGTGCAGGATTGGATCGAGCGCTTCGGTGTGCCCGAGTTCTTGCCCCCGTGGAAGTGCGTAGGAACGTTCAAGAGCGCGCCCAAGCATGGCGCCCCCGACAAACCATCCTGGCTGACGGTCATCTGGTTCCAGCCAAAGCACAGGCACGTGCACGAAGCCGTGCTCGGCCAGCTCCAGCAAATCGATTGGGAGTCGCTGGCAGTTTCTATCGAGCTTTGAAGCAGCTCTGAAACGAGCGACCATTGTCGCTGGGGATACTGCCGCGGCGGTGGCGCCATCGAACATCGCCGACCACGCGAGCGGGACGAACGCCCGCCGCCACGCGAGCAGACGCCCGTCTTGCCTGCCCCTCGCGGTCGGCCGCGAGGACGATGTGATCACGAGCGAGAGATCGATGCTCATGGTTGCTCCTGCGCCGCCGCAGGATACGTGGCCGGCCTCGCCCCGTCACGCGCGGCTCATCTACCAGCCGCCCTACTCGCCGGGCCTCAACCCCATCGAGCTGGCCTGGTCCAAGATCAAGGCCGCCCTCCGCGGCTTCAGAGTGAGAACCGTCCCCCTCCTCAAGGCCGCGATCTGCGCGGTGGCCCAATCGTGACCCCAGCCGATGCCGCAGGATGGTTCTTCTCTCGCACCATGTCTCGCATGATCTGCCAGTCTTGCACCGTGGCGTCGTTCCCCCGATTGATATAGGCCTGATCGAGGCGATGCTCGCACACGTCGCGCTCGACGATGTTGGCGATGTGCCAGGAGGTCACCATCGCCAGCGAGATCTCGCAACGAGGAGCCTGCCGGCGGCAGGCGCTGGTCGCGGTCATGCACATGCGGCGTCATCCGGACACGTGGAAGATCCGCTGAACCGCGTGCCCCTTATGCGATAGGAGCGCTAGCGGGGCGGAAACGGGTTTGGGAGCGGAAGCGGAAGCGGAAGCGGAAGCGGAAGCGGGAGCGGAAGCGGAAGCGGCAAGCGGAAGCTGATTGTGTACCGTACGCAGCCTTCGTTAAACTCTCGACATCGTGAATGCTACCATGCTGGTACCTCGGATGAGCAGCGCGGATCGAGCGGAAAAGCATGGGCGGTAGCGCTCGCAGAGCGTGAAACGGAGCTTTGGAGAGACGATGAGCGCGAGGGATGGAAGGAAACCCGACGACAGGCGTGGGCACGGCGCGATGGCCCTCGAGAGCGCATGGGCGGAGGCTGAACAGTTCAATCAAAAAGTCAATCAACTGTACGGCGAGGGTAAGTTCGACGCAGCCATTCCGTTCGCCGAGCGCGCGCTCGCCATCGCGGAGGACGCGTTCGGGTCGCACCACCCGATGGTAGCGACCGGGCTCAACAACCTCGCGTCATTACACGAGGCGAAAGGGGACTATGTCAAGGCAGAACCGATCCTTCAGCGCGCGCTGACCATCTTCGAGGAAACGCTGGGGCCAGAGGACCACAATGTGGCCACCGCGCTCAACAACCTCGCGAGGGTGTACCATTCGAAGGGGGACTCTTCCAAGAGCGAATCGCTCCACCGGCGCGCGCTCGCCATCCAAGAGAGGGCTCTGGGGCCAGACCACGTCGACGTGGGCGAATCTCTCAACAACCTCGCGACGATCTGTTTGGCGAAGAAGGACCACGCGACGGCGGAGCGATACATTCAGCGCGCGCTCACCATCTGGGAGAAGGCGCTGGGGCCGGCGCATCCATACGTAGCCCTCGCGCTTCGCCACCTCGCCTTGGTGTACAAAGCGAGGGGGGACTACACCGAGGCAGAGCCGCTCTATCAGCGCGTGCTTTCCATCGAGGAGCGAGTACTGGGACCCCATCACCCCCGCCTGGCGGGCTCGCTCCTCGGTTTCGCGACGCTTCGAAGCCAAAGAGGAGACCACGTAGCGGCAGAGCCGCTTCAGCAGCGGGCATTGGCGATCAGAGAAAAGGCGCTCGGGCCGGACCACCCTGACGTGGCGGACGCGCTCCAGCAGCTCGCCAGGGTGTATCAGGCGCTCGGTCAACACGCGAAGGCCGTGGACAGGCTCGGCCGCGCGGTCGCCATCCAAAATCGCAATGCTGCGATTTTGCTGAACACGGGCTCGGACGAGCAGAAGCAGGCGTACATGTCCACGCTGCGCGGCTCCACCGATCAGGCGATCTCTTCGCATGTGCAGGCCGCGCCTCATGCCGAGGAGGCAAAACGCCTTGCGCTCGGCGTGATTCTGAACCGCAAGGGACGGGTGCTCGACGCCATGACGGACAGCTTCGCGGCGCTGCGCCATAGCCTTGCCCCGTCGGATCGGGGGCGACTCGAAGAGCTGAGGTCCATCAGCGCCGAGTACAGCGCGCTCGTGTACCGAAAGCCGGCGCGGATGACCCGTGGTGAGTATCGCGCGAGGTTTTTGCGCCTCGCGGCGGAGCGCCATGAGCTCGAGGCCGACATCAGCCGTCGTAGCGCCGAGCTCCGCGGCGATTTGCGGCCCCTCACGATCGACGAGGTGCGCGCTGCCATCCCGGAAGGAGCCACGCTCGTCGAGTTTTTTGTGTATGCCCCATTCGACACGGATACGTGGAGCTATCGCGTTGGCGAGCCACGTTATGTGGCGTATGTATTGCATCGGAATGGTGAGATCGCCTGGGCCGATCTCGGCCCCGCCGCGCCCATCCATGCGGCGGTCACTCGCTTGCGGCAGGCGCTCTCGCGGAGGGCCGCCGGACCGGGCCCCGTCGGCGCCCGTGGTACGGCGCGCGAATTCCTCTCGCATGCCGAGCCGTTCGTCGACCCGCGGCCCGCTGCCCGTGACCTGGACGCGCTGGTGATGCAACCGATCCGCCGTCTCCTCGGTTCGGGCCGCCGGATCCTGCTAAGTCCAGATGGTTTTCTCAACCTCGTACCGTTTGGCGTCCTCGTGGACGAGGATGGGCATTACCTCGTCGAGCGTTACGCATTGACGTATCTGGCGAGCGGTCGAGATCTCTTGCGCCTTGGGACCAGCGTGCCCTCGCGGCAAGGTCCGGTCGTCGTCGCGGCGCCGGACTATGACACCGCGCGAGGTGCCACGCCCGCGGGCCAAGCCGGTACCCGCAGGCAGCGCTCTGCGGACGCAAGAGGAATGCGGTTCTCCCCGCTTCACTTTGCCGCAAACGAAGGCCGCACCATTTCGACGAAGCTACCCGGCTCCAGGTATCTGACGGGCGCTCTAGCGACCACGGATGCCGTGAAAGCTCTCGCCGGGCCGCGCGTGCTGCACATCGCAACACACGGTTTTTTTCTCCCGGACTTGCCTGCGCTTCACATGTCCCCTTCCAGTGACCTCGACCCTCTACCCAAGCTGGCTATCATGGAGAACGCTCTTTTGCGCTCGGGTATCGCGCTCGCCGGCGCAAATCGCGGTCATGATGAAGAGGGCGATGGCCTCCTGACTGCGCTGGAGGTTTCGCAGCTCGACCTGGTTGGAACGAAGCTCGTGGTGCTTTCCGCGTGCATGACCGGGGTAGGCAAGGTTCGTATCGGAGACGGCGTCTACGGCCTGCGGCGCGCCATGGTCATGGCAGGCGCGGAGACCCAGGTGATGAGTTTGTGGAGCGTCGACGATGCAGCGACGCGCGAGCTGATGGAGGCCTACTATGACAGGCTTCTTGCCGGGTGCGGCCGGAGTGAAGCGATGCGCCTCGGGCAGCTCGAGATGCTCGACCGGCCCGACCGCGCCCATCCCTACTACTGGGCAAGCTTCATCGTCTCCGGCAGCGATGCCCCCCTCGCCGAGTGATGGCTCAGTGACATGATACCAATGAGGTTGCTTGACGCACTCCCCGTGCGATGTTCTACTCGCTGCGCAGGATATGGCAGCTCAAACGGGCGTCGCTGAAGGGCGCCGGCCATCGGGGCTTCTTTCCTCCGGGTGAAGGGGTTCTGAGAAGATGTCGCTCACGAGCACATTGCGGCTCTCGCTCTCGTATCTCGCATATCCGGCGATGACGGGCGGAGCGGTCGCGTTTGGCCTCTGGGCCATCGCGCGACATTGGCCAGCCTGGGCTGTCGGCGTTGTGGTCGTCGTGGTGGCCGCGGTGCTCGTGACCTTGCTCGAGTGGATCATCCCGTATTCGCGGGTTTGGGCGAAGCCGCACGGTGACCGGCTCACCGATTTCTGGCACCTCGTCTTCTCCAATCGCGCCTTCGACGTTGGCACACTTGTCGCCATCGGCGTGTTTGCCCCGCTCGGAGAGGCGCTTTCATCTCGGCTCGGCACACGTCTCTGGCCGCACGGTTGGCCCCTCCCGCTGCAAGCGCTGCTCGCCGTGGTGGTGTTCGAGCTGCCCTGGTATTGGATCCACCGACTCGAGCATATCTGGGCCCCCTTGTGGCGCGTGCACTCGGTGCACCACAGCTCGCGTCGGATCTATTGGTGGAACTTCGCCCGCACCCACCCGCTTGACAACCTGATTAGCGCGGTCGCCGCCTTCACGCCGCTTTCGTTGCTCGGCGTCGGTGATGAGCCGCTCGCGCTGATGGCGGCCTTCTCCGGCGCGCACGGCATGCTGCAGCACTCGAACATCGATCTTCGCACCGGCTTTCTCGATCTGTTTTTCAGCACCGCGCGCGTTCATCGCTGGCACCATTCGCCCCGCCGCCACGAGGCCGATGCCAATTACAGTCCGAGGGTGATGCTCTGGGATCACGTCTTCGGGAGCTATCGCTTCCGCCCCGACGTCGCTCCCCCCGAGGACGTGGGACTCGGCGAGGATGCGGCGGAATTTCCCGAGAGCTACGTCGGCCAGCTCCTCGTCCCGTTTCGCTCGGACTATTGGCGCAAGCGCCTCCCCTGATTGAGGCTCGCAGCTCGGGCCGGAGGGATAGCCAGGGCGCTGTCCCCAATGTTCACGTATCGGACGTATTTCGCCTCTGCGCGACCCCGGAGCGCCGTATCTGGAGGGGCGTTCGATCGGGGAGATTGCCGACTTGCTCGGCCTCGAGCTGAAGACCGTCTACAGCCGCGTGCATCTCGCCCGCGAGCATCTGAAGACGTTCGAGTTTGCGTGAGTTGGTGGCGGGCCGCCCGGTGACGGACGGCCCGCCTGGCGCTTCACCGGCGCGTCAGTCGGTGCAGTGTGGCGATGACATGGTCGAGGGAATCGCGCAGCCCATCATCCACTGCGTCTACGTATCCGAGAGCTTCCGCTACATCCAGGCACGCGCGCACCTCTGCTGCGGACCCCATGGCGGTGTGCCACCGTGCCCGTTCGTTCCGGCCCTGCGAATACGCTCCTTCGTTCAGGTTCAGCGGCACGCTCGTAGCGGCGCGCCGTAGCTGATCTGCCAGGTTCGCATCCTTCCCGCCGATCTTCTCGATGATCGGCCGCAGCCCCCGCAGCAATTCGATCGTGACGCCGTAGATTTTGAGAGCCATTGCATCCTCCTGCCCCGACCGGGGCCCTGCCCCCGGACGAGGCCTTTGCATGCGCGTCCTATCCGGAGCGGAAGCGGGAGCGGAAGCGGGAGCGGGAGCGGAAGCGGAAGCGGGAGCGGAAGCGGAAGCGGAAGCGGAAGCGAAAGCGGAAGCGGAAGCGGGAGCGGAAGCGGGAGCGGAAGCGGAAGCGAGTGTAGCTTCGTCCTCGTCATCCCCCGTCGGAACGGCCGTAGGTCGGTCTTGCTGAGCGAGCATGACGCCATCTCCTTCCGAAGGAAGGCCCATCGCCCGAGGACGAGGCGTGCGTCCACCATTCCGCTTTCACGCGGACCTGGCCATTGTCATGACGCAGTCAGGCGCGCGACAACGCCCCGTCTTCGAGCGACGAGCAACGGGAAAACCCTCCCCCTCCCGGGCCGATCACGGTGCCTCCTGACCAGGTGCGCGAGCAGGCCGGCGTTGAAACCGGCCCGGGAAGGGTGAGGCTGGGGGCTTCTATGCCCAGACGCCCCCAGCAAACGCGCCTGCACAAAAGCGCATGCGGGCTCGCTGCGGGCGTCAGGTTGCACCGCCCCTCAGATGGATATGGGCCGCACGCCGATCGTGGGTGACAGCGAAGCGCAACAATTTCTTGGCGAGACCCCGGCGACCGACTCGACGATCCGCCCTCTTCGAGCTCGGCGCGTTTGCGTGGGTGGCGACGTGGGCTGCATTTTCGTGGCCGTCCCAATGCACCGGGCTAGGATGGCGCCCACATCGTGAACAGACGCGATCTTCTCGTCTCTGTGGGCGCAGGTGCCGGCTGGCTCATCGCGGGCGCCGCCCTCGGCGGTTGTCGAGCCCGTCCGCGCGAGCCCGCGAGCAAGGCGGCCGTCGACCCGCCGCCCGTGCTCGAATCGTGGCTGGAGCGCTGGCTTACGGCGTTCAACGATCCGGACCTGGGCGTGTACAAGCGGTTCGTCGAGACGCTCGCGCCGACGGTGCGCCCGTACGTCGACGACGACCTGGCGGTCCGCGAAATCACCGGCGGCTTCGAGCTGCTGTCGTCGCAGGTGACGGGTCCGCAAGAGATCACCGCCTGGGTGAAGGATCGCGCGTGGGACCGGCGCTCGAAGGTGGTGCTCACCGCCTCGGGCCGGGACAAGCTCGACGACATCGCCTTCACCGGCGCTCCTGCTGAGGGGACGATCCAGCGGCTCGATCAGGCGTCGGTCCTCGCCGCGGTGAAGACGAAGTTCGGCGAGGAAGCTCGGGCGGGTCGCTTCAACGGGGCGGTGTTGATCGCGCGGGGTGAACAGGTGCTGTTCAGCGCGGGCCACGGCTCGGCGAACGACGAACGGGCGCTCCCCGTGTCGACGTCGACCCGGTTCTGCATCGGCTCGATGGGCAAGCTGTTCACGGCGGTGGCGATCATGCAGCTGGTGGAGCAGGGGCGCCTCGGCCTGAGCGACCCGCTGGCCCGGCATCTGCCCGACTACGCCAACCGGACCTTGGCCGAGCGAGTGACGGTCGAGCAGCTGCTGACCCACACCGGCGGCACCGGCGACATCTTCGGCCCGCAGTACGACGCCAACGCCGCCGCGCTCAAGACCACCGCCGACCTGGTGCGCTTCTACGGCACGCGTGAGCCGTTGTTCGAGCCGGGGTCGCGGTGGGGCTACAGCAACTACGGGTTCGTCCTGCTGGGTGCGATCCTCGAGCGCGTGACGGGCAAGCCTTACGAGGCGGTGTTTCACGAGCGGATCTTCGGGCCCGCGGGGATGCCGGCGACGTCGCAAGCCTTCGCCTCCTCGCGCGCGACCGCGGTGCCGTACACCGGCGCGGGCGCGACCGGGCGCAAAGCCCTGGCGCCCTACGAAGGGCTCCCCGCCGGCGGCGGCTATTCGACCGTCGAGGACCTGCAGGCCTTCGTCGTCGCCTTGCGCAGCGGGGCCCTGGTCAGCGCAGCGACGCTCGCGGCCATGACGGCCCCCAGAGTGGTGGCGGGCACGTCGCATTGGGGCCTCGGCCTGGCGGTGCGGACCCGCAACGGCGAGACCTACTACGGGCACGGCGGCAGCGCCCCCGGGGTCAACGGCGATCTGGCGATCTATCGTGATTACGCGACCGTGGTGCTGTGCAACCGCGGGCACCCGGCCGCCCTCACCGCGGCCGAGTTCATCGGTGCGCGCCTGCCCGTAGGGTAACGCCGCCGTCGCGCGTTGCGCGGCGTGGCAGGCGGCGTGGGCGGTGCCGGCCGCGTCGACCGACGGCCCTCGGGCAGGCGGCGCCGGCGGTCAGTAGTTCCACGCGACGCAGTCGGTCGTCGTGCGAACGACGAACTCGGCCAGCGTGCGCATGTTCTGCACGAACTTGCTCGTGTCGTAATAGTCGCCCGGGGTGGCGCCGCTCCGCGGGCCGCTCGGGCTGTACGTCGTGATCCACCGCTCGTTGTTGATCGCCGTGTCGACGGCCTGCGCCGTGTCGGCGCGGAGCTGCTGGCACGAGCGCTTCATCACGGTCGTGTCGGTCGCCAGCCGGTCGTACTCGGCGTGGATCGCGGCGAGCTGCGACGGGCCCACCCACCCGTAGTTCTGGTAGGTCGGCGGCGCAGGAGAGAACTGGACCGGGTAACCGCCGGGCTTCACGGTGTAGAAGCCGATGTTCGACGGCGACGTGTCATCGAGCTCGATGTAGCGGTGGATCAGCGTGTCGTTCGCGTGGTCGACGGTCTCGAGGTAGGCGAGCGCGGTCCCGACCGCGGCACGGTTGGCCGGCACGCTCGGGTCGAGCTGGTAGAGGCGGAGGAGCGCCCACATGACGTCCTGGCTCTCCTGGCCCGCGATCGCCGGAACTTCCCAGCTGCGCGCCCAGCGCGGCTGCATCTGGATGTCGTACTGCTGCGCCCAGGCGGGCTGCGGCTGCGGCATCTGCGCGCGACGAAGGAAGTCGCCGTACGCGGTGAGCATGGCCTGGTAGGTCGCGGCCTGCGCGGGATAGATCTCCCTCGCCCAGTACAGCATCTCCACGAAGGCCGTCGCGAGGTTGTCGTTCAGGGTCGGGTCGTCCCAGTACTCGTTGGTGTAGGCGTTCGCGTAGCAGTTGGCGAGGCCGCACGAGGTCCCGATCGAGGGCGGATAGCTCGCCTGGAGCGCCGGCCGCGCGGCGACGGGGCCGGAGAACCCCTGTGGAAAGCCGCCGTTCGTCGGGAACTGCGAGGTCTCGACCCGCGCGCGGGCGTACGAGGAGGAGCCGGAGATCGCCGCGTCCGCGAACCCGAGGAGATGATCGGTGCGCATGATCGCGATGAGCGCGTTCTGCGTGACCTGGTCGTCGTAGCTCGTCGTCGTGCAGCCGCCGCAGCTACAGCTCGCCGTGGTGTTGAGGTAGCACCCCTTCAGCGTCGGCGTCGGCTTGAAGTCCGCGTAGAGCCGCCAGCCCCCCGACTTGATCTGGCCGTGACGCAGCGCCATCGCCGCGTCCAGCGCGTAGGTCTCGAGCGCTGGTGTCGCCGGGTCGGCGAGCGCGGCCTCGACGAACGCGATCGTCACGTCCGCCGTGCCGGGCGATTGGATCATGATCTGATCCTCGTCGAGCTGGATATCGCCCCAGCGCTCGCTCAGGTTGGTGGCGTTGTGGTGCCACGCATACCCGCCGTGACGCGCGACGAAATCGTGAAAGAACTTTGCCGCGTTCCGCATGCGTCCGAGCGCCTTCTGGCGGAGCGGAGTCGAAGCCGCCTGCTCCGCCTCGCCGAGCTCGATGCTCGATTGCGAGTCGTCGCTCTCCAGGTCGGTGTTTGTCGCGACGCAGGCGAACGTCGAGAGGGCGGGCGAGAGAACAAGCGCGAGAAGTTTCTTCATGAATACGACGCGTTAGCACACCACATGTCGGGCTGATAGCTCGAGCAGGCGTAGGAGCCCCTCCCGCGAGCTTCGCGAACGCATCCCCGCGCCGTCAGGGGGCGGCCGGCGTCACGCACACCGAGACGGTCATGCCGCAGGTGTTGCAGGGCTGGTTGTGGCAGGGATTGATGCTCACCTCCTGGCACGTGCCGCCGGAGATGGGGCAATCGAAGTCGCCGGTGCAATCCGTCACGGCGAAGCAGCCCGCCTCCGGGAGGGCCGGCATTCCGCAGCCCGGGACGAGCCAGCGGCAGCCTGCGTCCGCGCCGCACTCCGTCTCGTTCTTGTAGGAAACACAATAGTCGGGGGGCGGGGGATTGCAGGTCGATATGCCCTCGGTGGTCCAGACCGCGCCATCACACGAGGCCGTCTGCTCCTGCGGGCCGCAGCCGTAATCGACGGTGTAGCTGCACGTGGTCACGTAGCTGCAAAGCGCTCCCGACGCCGGCGCTTCGGACGGGCATGGGTCGACGGGGGGCGGATTGCACCCGCTCGTCATGTGCCATGTCCCCTCTTCGCAATAATACACCTCCACGCACGCGTCGTTGTACTCGCACGAGAGCGGCCCGGTGCACGGCGTGTTCGTGTCCGGCGGCGTCGCGGGGCACTCGGGCGTCTCGACGGGAGGCGGGTTCTCGGTCTCGGTGGGAGGCGGGTTCGACGTGACGGTGGTGATACACCCGGGCAACAACACGACGGCGGTCGCGGCCTGGGCGACGGTGACGACAAAAGGCTTTCGGCGGGGCTTCTGCTTGCGGGGAAAAGACATGGTCTTCATCTCCGGAGATGGCTCAGCATGGCGCAACCAGGCGCCAGGACCGGTCAGGATTCCTTGGTCTTGCAACAATCGTGCAGAGCGTACCAGCATGGGGACACCCTCCACGTTCGCCGGCAAGCCGCGAGCGACGTGGCCCTCGGGAGAGGACAATAGGTTGCTCATTTACGATACGCGGACAGGTGCATTGCTCGCCGAAATGGACTACAGCCCGCGTTTCGATCAGGCGGACATCACGCTTCCTCCTCACCCAGGCTTCGCCTGGCGCACCGCGGAGCCACCCGCAGCCACGCTTTGCGTGGCGAGGATGGCGAGCACGGCTTGGTCTTGCAGAGACCGAGCACGACGGTAAGCTAGCCTCCTTCCGAGCGGAATCCCCTACGTCCCCGCCCCCTTGCACGTGCGCTTGACTTTGGCCTGCCCGTGCGCATGCGCCCCCGCACCCGCACCCGCTTCCGCACCCGCTCCCGCACCCGCTCCCGCACCCGCTCCCGCTCCCGCTCCCGCTCCCGCTCCCGCTCCCGCTCCCGCTCCCGCTCCCGTGCGTGGGACAGATCGTCCACGACGCTGGCACGTCGGGCACGTTCGAGACTCACCTACCTCTTGCGGTCCCTTGGGGTTTCGTCCAAACATCGCTTGGCGGACGGACGCCAAAAAAGTTCGCCAGGTCCGAGCGACCGGGATACTTCCAGGTACAACATGAACCACACGCGCTACATCACCGCTCTCTGCGCTGCCGTACTGCCCTTCGCTCTGGTCCTCGTGGCCAATGGCTGCGGCAACAAGGAAGAAGAAACCCCGCCCGTGCCGTCGGCCGCCCCGGCGCCGACGCCGACGCCGGCCCCCACGCCGACGCCGCTCGTGGTCGAGGAGGACGCAGGCTCGGACGCCTCGGACGCCGGCGAGGATGCGGACGCAGGCAAGAAGGTCGTCGGTACGGGCGATTCGACGGGCATCCGCGCCTGCTGCGCCGCGCTCCGGCAGAACGCGAACTCGGCGCCGCTCGATCAGAAGGGCACGTACCTGGCCGCCGCCGGCATGTGCGAGGGCCTCGTCAACTCGCCCGAGGGACGTCAGGCGCTCAGCGCAGTCCGCAACATGCTGAAGGGCGCCGGCGCGCCCGCGCAATGTAAGTGAGACGCCCTCGCGTCCCGAGCGCCATGGCCCGCCGTTCGGCGGAGGTGAGCCTGCGCGCGTTTCGCGTGGCCCTCGCCGCGGCGCTCGGGTTCGTGATCGCCTCGTTCCCTTCCCGCACGGCGAGCGCGCTCGAGCCTCCACCGAGCCCGGGCCGCACGAAAATCACCTCCGGCATCGCCTTGATGGTGAGCGGCGCGGTCGTCACCGGCCTCGGCGCTGGGCTCTACGTCGCGAACGAAAACGCCGATCGCGCCGCGTGTGTCCCCTGCGCGAAGTCGTCCTGGATCTTTCCGACCGTGCTCATGGGCATCGGCGGCGCCATGTTCGTCGCGGGCATCCCCGTGTTCGTCCTCGGACAGGTCGAACGTTCCCGCGCTCCCGCCGCCGTCGTCTCCGTCGGACCGTTTGGCGCGTCGGCCCGTTTTACTTTCTAGAACCCCGTATCAACCCCCGTGGGTCCATACGAGCGTCCCTCCTTCGAGGTTGACGGCGCCGTGCCATTCGGGGGGGACGACGGGGTCGGTCCAGTCGAAGAGCCATTTCGCGTCGGCGGGGGCGAGGTTCACGCAGCCGTGGCTGCGCGGCTTGCCGAACTCGTCGTGCCAGTACGCGCCGTGCAGCGCGTAGCCCTCGTGAAAGTACTGGATGTAGGGCACGTCGCGTAGATCGAACGAGTCCGAGCCCTCCTCACCGTCCATCGTCCCGGAGACGTGCTTCGCGTGCACGTAAAACACCCCGCGCACGGTGGCCGTCGTCTTCTCGGGATCACTCATCCCGCCGCGACCCGTCGACACGAGCGTCGCGAACACCGGCCGCGTTCCCTCGTACGCCACGAGGAACTGCTTCTTGATCGACACGTCGATCCACTTCTTGCCCGCGCGCGCGTGCCCCACCGGATCCTCGCGCGGCGTCCCGATCAGCATCGTCTCGGCGGGCAGCCAGAAGCCCTCGGTCGTCTCCCAGAGCCCGCGCTCGCCGCCCTTCGTGTTGCCCGTCAGGATCCAGCCCGAACGCCACGGCGCGATCCCGCTCTCGCGCATCTGACCGTCCGCGCCGAGGACGAGCTTCGTCGCACCGTGGGCGACGACGATGCCCGGCACGCCGGGTTTGTCCACGACCACGCCGTGGTGCGCGCTGATCTTCGCGGGCTTCGTGCGATCGAGCGGGATGAGGTCGAGCTCGGTCGTCAGGCCGAACTTGCGGTCGGTCCATTCGAAGGCCGTGACGAGCCCGAAGGCCGACTCCTCCTTCGCGCGGCCGGCGTGCACGGTGTAGCGGAGCGGCTCGACGGCGCCGTACGGCTTCGGCAGATCGCGGCCCTCGGCGAGGAAGGTGGGCACGGTGTCGAGCGGGACCTGCGGCGTGATCGCGAGGCGGACGTGCTCGCGCACGGTGGGTCCCTCGACGCGCCGTTGATCCTTGTCGGTGGGCAGACGGAAGTAGAGATGCGGCGCGGGGGAGCGCGACATCACGTAGGCGTAGGGCAACGTGGCGGCGCGGTCGGGTCCGCGCAGGGCGGCCTGGATGACCTGGTGGTCGAGCGCGAGCGTCGCGCCTTTGCCGACGCACACGTAGCCGCGCGGCACGATCCGGTACCAGCCGCCCTCGCAGCGCCTGGTGCCGGCGGATTTTTCGGCGCGATCGACGACGGCGCCGGCGCGCAGGTAGCCGAGCTTGGTCGAGCGATCGTCGGGCGCGACGTAGATCCAGGTCCGCATCGCGATGCTGCCGATCTTCGCGCCGTGGCCCGGCTCGGTCTCCTCCTCGGCGCGTTTGTCCACGGCGAGGGTGCCTTCGGGCTTCTCGGGGCGCTTGAGCGTCGCGCCGGGGGGGGCCCGATCGAGGACGCGCCCCGGCGGATCCTCGACGTTGCCGCAGCCCGGAAGAGCGAGCAGCAGGGCGAGGAGCGCAGGCCTTCGGGAGGGACGCGCGCAGAGGGACATCGGGGAGGTTCGCCGCTGCTTAGGACGAACGCGCGGCTTGGGCAACGTCTTGGCGAGGGGACTGCCAGGAAGGGTGATTCAGGTTACGGAAAGGCGAACGGGCGGGCGGGGCAGAGCGAACACGTGGCTCACGGCTCGCACACGTCGTTCATGCAGTTGCCGGAGAAGCACTGCTCGTTTTCATTGCACGTAAAGCCCGTATCCCCGAGGCACACGCCCGCGCCGTCGCAGACCTCGAGATCCTCCGCCACGCACGTCCCGTCGGTCGTGCCCGCCGAGACCGGCATGCATTGACCTTCCATGCCGCCGAGCCCGCAGGAGAAGCAATCGTCGGCGCAGGCCGTCGTGCAGCAGAAGCCGTCCGCGCAATGGCCGCTCGCGCAGTCCATGCCGTCCATGCAGGCCTCGCCGATGTCGCCGATGCACATGCCCGCGCCGTCGCACGTGCCCGGCATCGTGCACTCCATGTCCGGATCGGTGCCCTTCGTGATCGGCTCGCAGACGCCGTCGACGCCGCTGCCCTTCTTCGCCGCCGAGCACGCCTCGCAGGTGCCCGCGCAGGCGTCGTCGCAGCAGACGCCATCCACGCAATTCCCGCTCAGGCATTCCGCGTCCGCGCCGCAGAGCTTGCCCTGCGCGGTCTTGCACGCGCCCGCGCCGTCGCAGACCTCGTCGGCCCCGGTGCAGGTGTCGTCGGTTTGCCCACTCGCGACGAACGAGCAGACGCCCGGCGTGGCCGCGAGGTCGCACGCCATGCACGTGCCCGTGCAATCCGTGTCGCAGCAGACGCCGTCCACGCAATGACCGCTCAGGCATTCCGCGTCCGCGCCGCAGAGTTTGCCCTGTGCGGCCTTGCACGCGCCTGCGCCGTCGCAGACCTCGTCGGCCCCGGCGCAGGTGTCGTCCTTTTGCCCGCTCGCGACGAGCGAGCAGACGCCCGGCGTGGCCGCGAGGTCGCACGCCATGCACGTGTCCGTGCAATCCGTGTCGCAGCAGACCCCGTCGGCGCAATGCCCGCTCAAGCAATCGCCCGCGACCACGCAAGCGCCGCCGTCCTTCGCCTTGCAGGCCCCGGTCGCGTCGCAGGACCGCGTCCCCGCGCAGACGTTCGTGGGGTTCGTGTCCTCCGCGGAGACGAGCGGCACGCACGTGCCCATGCTGCCCATCAGGTCGCAGGCGAAACACGCGGTATCGCAGGCGCTATTGCAACAGACGCCGTCCGCGCAGAAGCCGCTGACGCAATCGACCGCGCCCGCGCACGGCTGGCCGCTGTCCTTCTTGCACGTGCCCGCGCCGTCGCAGGCGTTCGTGCCCGTGCAGGTGGGCGCGTCCTCGGTCGCGACGGGCACGTTCGTGCACGTGCCGACGCTGCCCGCGACGTTGCACGCCATGCACGTGCTGCTGCAGGCCGCGTTGCAGCAGACGCCGTCCACGCAATGGCCGCTCAGGCACTCGGCGGCCCCGCCGCACGTCTGCGCGGGGGCCTTCTTGCACGCGCCCGCGCCGTTGCACACCGTGCCGCCATTCTCGTTGCACGCGGCGTTGACGGGCCGGTTCGGGTTCGACGGCACGCCGGTCGGGCTGCACACGTCGTCGGTGCATTCGTTGCCGTCGACGGGTTTGTCGGTCGTGTCGGTCGACGTGACGATGTTGCCCTGACCGTCACACTCGATGACCTTGCAATCGAGGGCCGTCTGCCCGTTCGGCAGCTCCGTGCCTTCGGGCGTGAAGCTCACGCCGCACTGGTTGTCGATGCACGTGCGGACCTTGCAGAAATCGTCGGTGCCTTCGCATTGCGCGGCCTCGTTGCAGCCGACGCATTTGCCGCCGCCGTCGCAGTAAAGTCCGGCGCCGCACGCCGTGTTGATCGCTTCGTTCGGGAACGTCGGCGTCCCGTTCGTGCAGACGTTCTTCGTGCAGGCGTTGTTGTCGTTCGGCAGGTCGGTGTCGTCGACGATCTCCTTCGTCGCGCCCGCGCCGTCGCAGACGACCCGCATGCAATCGCCGGCCGTCTGGCCGTCGATCGTGGTCCCGTCCGGCGCGAACGACTGCACGCAGACGTGGTTCTCGCACGTGCGCTGCTGGCAAACGTCGTCCGGCGGGAGGAGCACGCAATCGGCGGGCTCGTTGCACGCGACGCAATTCGAGGTGCCGTCGCAGACCTCGGGTTTGCCCGGCTCGCAGGGCTCGCCCGCGATCACCGGCGGGTTCGTCGGCGCGCCCATCGTGCACACGTCGAACGTGCACGTGTTCATGTCGACGGGCACGTCCGTGTCGTCGGTGACGGCCGTGTCCTCGCCCGCGACGCAGATGTGCTGCAAGCAATCGCCGGGCACGGGCACATACCCCGGCGTCGGCAATCCGTCGAGATCCGTGAACATGCAGATGCCCGCGCCCGCATTGCAGGCATCCTCGGTGCAGGGATTGCCGTCGTCGCACGGGTTCTGCGCGCCGCACTCGACCGCGCACGCGCCGCCCTGACACGTGCCCTGCGCCGTCCCGAAGAGGCAGCTCGTCCCGTTTTGCGCCGGCGTGTGGACCGGCGTGCCCATCGCGCACGCGTCGTCCGTACAGCTCTCGCCGTCGTCGTCGATGTCGGCGTCGTCGTTCGTCGTGGTGAGGACGCCGGCCACGCAATCGCTCCGCTGGCAATCGCCGGCGGTTTGTCCCGGCAAGGGCCCGTCGTCGAGTGGCACGAGGACACACGTCCCGTCGTTCCCGCAGACGTCGACGGTGCAAGGATTCTGGTCGTCGCAGTTCGCGTTGACGACGCAGGCCTTGGTGTCTTCGGGCGCTAGGGACCCGTTGGTATCGAGCCCACAGGCGGCGATCTGGACGACGAGGGCGGCGGAGAGGAGCGAACCGAGGAGAGAGGCGAGGACGCGGGGGCGGTTTGGCATCGTCAATCGTTCGTTCTGGAATCCGGGACGCGAATCATGACATGTGGCGGCCGGCGTCCCCCGCGCCGGCCGCCTTGGCCCGACGAACCCTTCAGGGCCTGCACTCCCCGCTCGAGTGGCAGTTGCCGCTGGCGCACTCGCCGTCGCCATTGCACGGCTGCATATTGTCGAGCTTGCACGCGCCATTGCCGGCGGTCGTGCCGTCGCAGCTCTTGGTTCCGACGCACGCGTTCATCGGGGAGTTGTCCTCCGAGAATTGCGGGACGGCCACGCAGGAGCCCGACGCGTTGCACTGCATGCACGTCGCGCCGCACGCGTTCTCGCAGCAGACCCCGTCGGCGCAGAAGCCGCTCAGGCAATCGGCCGCGCCGTCGACGCAGGACGCCCCGAGCTTGCCCTTGCACTCGCCCATGCCGTCGCACGATTGATTGACGCCGACGCAGGCGTTCATCGGGAAGGTGTCTTCATTGCCCGGCGGGATGTTCGAGCACGTGCCGGCGTTCCCCGACACGTTGCACGCCTGGCACGTCCCCGTGCAAGCGTTGTTGCAGCAGACGCTGTCGACGCAGAACGTGCTCAGGCAATCGGTGCCCATGGAGCACGAGGCGCCGTTGTCCGTCTTGCACCCGCCGCTGCCGTCACAGGACTTCGTGCCGGTGCAGGTCATGCTGGCGTTGTTGTCCTCCTGCCCGGAGGCGATGTTGACGCACATCCCCTCGCTGCCCGCGATGCCGCACGATTTGCATGTCCCGGTGCAGGCATTCTCGCAGCACTTGCCGTCGACACAGAAATTGCTCAAGCAATCGCTGGCCGCGCCGCAGGTCGTACCATTGGACTTCTTGCAGACGCCAGAGCCGTTGCACACGCTGCCGTTGTCGCACGTCATGCTCGCGCTGACGTCGGGCTGGCCCGCGGGGATGTTGACGCAGCTGCCCTCGCTCCCCGTGACGTTGCACGCCTGGCAGGTCGTGTTGCAGGCGGACACGCAGCACCGGCCGTCGACGCAGAAGTTGCTCACGCACTCGTTCGCGCCGCCGCACCCTTGCCCGTCGTCCTTCTTGCAGGCGGAGTTGCCGTTGTTCGACCCGTCGCACGAGCTCGCGCCCGTGCACGACGGCGCGTCCTCCTGCCCCTTCGGCACGGGGCTGCACGTGCCCAGGCTCCCCGCGAGGTTGCACGCGCGGCACGTCCCGTTGCAGTTCGTCGAGCAGCAGACGGCGTCGATGCAGAAGGTGCTCGCGCAATCGCCGCCTGCCGCGCAGCTCTTGCCGTTCGACTTCTTGCATTGGCCCGCGGTGTTGCAGACGTCGCCGCCGCTCTGGTTGCACATCGTGCCGGCAGGCTGGTTAGGGTTCGAAGGCGTGGTCCCGTTGCACGTGTCCTGCGTGCATTCGTTGCCGTCGACCTTGGGATCCGAGGAATCCGCGACGGTGACCGTGTTGCCCGCGCCGTCGCAAACGAGGCGCTTGCAGTCGTCCTCGGTCTGGCCGTTCGGCAGCGGCGTGTTGCTCTCCGTGTAATCGAAACCGCAGACATTGTTGGTGCACGTCCGCTTCTTGCAGAAATCGTCCGTGCCTTGGCAGTCGGCGGCGGTGTTACAACCGACGCAGCTGCCGGTCGAATTGCAGACCTGGTTCATGCCGCAGGCCGTGCCCTGCGCGACGGGCATGGACGTCGGGTTGCTGCCCGAGCAGCTATCGGTCGTGCAGGCGTTGTTGTCGTTGGGCTTGTCGGTGTCGTCCGGGAACTCCGTCGTCCCACCATTGCCGTCGCAGACGATTTTCTTGCAGTTGCCCGCTGTCTGGAGGGCCGGGCTCGCCAGCGTGTCCGTACCCATGTAGCTCTTTACACAGGTATGGTTCATGCAGGCGGCCTTCGTGCACTCGTCCTCGGCGATGATGCCGATGCAATGAACAGCCTCGGTGCACTGGACGCAGTTGCTCGCGCCGTCGCAGACGTCCGTGTCCTCCGGCGTGCACGGCGTCCCCGAGGTCGTGGGCGGGTTCGACGGGACGCCGTTCGTGCAGACGTCGTCCGTGCAGGTGTTCACGTCGACGGGCACGTCGGTGTCGTCGGTGACGTCCGTGTCCTTGCCATTGACGCAGAGCTTTTGCTTGCAATCGCCGGGGTTCTGCGTGGCGCCCGGGGTGGGCTGGCCGTCGAGGTTCGTGAAGATGCAGGTGCTCGTGGCGAAGTTGCAGAAATCGTCCGTGCAGGCGTTGCCGTCGTCGCACGGGTTCTGCGCGTCGCAGGAGATCTGGCAGACCCCGTCCTGGCACGTGCCGCTCTCGTTTCCGCGCTGGCACACGCCGCCGTCGGGCGTATGCGTGTTGCTCGGCGTGCCGCCCTGGCAGGCGTCGTTCGTGCAGGGCTCGTTGTCGTCGGGGATGTCCGCGTCGTCGGTGACGGTGACCTCCTGGCCGGCCGCGCAATCGATGCGCTGGCAATCGCCGACGGTCTGGGCGGGGTTCGGCCCATCGGCGACCGGCGTGTAGACGCAAATCTTCTCGTCGCTGCACGTGTCGACGGTGCAGGAGCTACCGTCGTCGCAATTGGCGGCGGACTCGCAGGGCTTCGTGGTCTGCGTGGGCTTCGAGCCCTCGGTCTCGAGCGCGCAGGAAGCAGCCTGCACGAGGGCGGAGGCCACGAAGGCCGTGGCGAGCAGCGCGGATAAAAGGCGGGGGCGGGGCATGGTTCGGCCTTGAGAGTGGGTTTAGTTGCAGATACCGCTGATGCAGTCGTTGATGCAATCGTTGCCCCCGATGCACTTCTTGCCCGCCGGGCAATCCGGACAGGAGCCACCACAATCGACGTCGGTCTCGTTGCCGTTCTGGACCGAGTCGCTGCAAGAAGGCGCGGCGCACTTGCCCCCGCTGCAAACGCCGTGGAAGCAATCCGTTGGCACGTTACAAGAGTCGTCGGTGCTGCACTTCTGCGGGCAGATGCCGCCGCAATCGACGTCGCCCTCGGTGCCGTTCTTCACGTTGTCGAAGCAGTCCACGCAGACGTTGTTGTCGCACTCCCCCTGGCAGTCGGAGGTGACGAGGCACTTCTGGCCGAGCTCGCACCGTTCGATGCATTCGCCGCCGCAGTCCACGTCCGTCTCGGTGCCGTTCTGCGCGTTGTCGCTGCAGCTGAAGCAGATGTTGACGGTCGTGTCGCACGTGTGCCACGGAGGCCCACCCCTGCAATCGAGCGTCTGCGAGCACCCGAGGCAAACGCCGGTGCTGTCACACTTGCCCATCCCCGTCGGGTTGTTCGGCGTCGCGCAGGACGAGAGCGCCGGGAGCGGGGGGTTCACCGGGGCCATGTCGTTGCACTGGTCGGCGGTGCAAGAATTGCCGTCGTTGAAGGGGTCCGCCGCGTCCGCGATCGTCACGATCTGCCCGCTCTGACAGACCTTGCTCTTGCAGTCGCCGAGCGACTGTTCGCTCGGGGGAAGCGGCATCCCTTCATGGAGCGGCGTCGAGATGCATTGCTTGTCCGTGCACGCCCAGTCGCTGCAGTGATCGTCGACGGGGCAATCCGTGTCGCTCGCGCAGCCGATGCAGACGCCCATGTCGTTGCACGTGCCGTTCGTCCCGCACGTCGCCCCGGGCGCGGGCACGTGGCTCTCCTTGCCGTCCGCGCACGCGTCGGTCGTGCACGGGTTCATGTCGTCGGGATTCGCCTGGGGGTCCGGCGTGAACATGCAGACCTTGCCGACACACGCGTCGGTCGTGCACCGATTCTTGTCGTCGCACTCCGCCGAATCATTACACGGGATCTCGCATTGCCCGGACACACACTGGCCCATGCCCTCGCCGAGCTGGCACATCGTCCCGTTCACCGCGGTATGCTGCGGCACGCCGTCCGAGCAGGTGTCCTGCGTGCAGGGATTCGCGTCGTCCGGGACCTCCGTGTCGTTCGCGACCGTGACGAACTTCCCACCCTGGCATTCCTTGCGCACGCAATCGTCGGGCGTGGTGGCGTCCGTTTGTCCCGCCGTGCACTCGGTCGATGGGTTCGAGCCCTGCTGATCGAGACACCCGGGCGCAGACACGACCATCGCGCAGGCGAGCGCGAGGGCCGATGCCAAACCGAACGAGCGAAGCTTGCTCCTGTGGAGGGAAGTCGCGGACGTGGTCATGGGCAACTCCAAGGTAAGGCGCCGAGCCAGGACGCCGCCGCCAGTGTCGCCGATCTCGAGCGTCATGGGCGCAAAAAATCGGCGCGACGGGGCCCCAATCTCAGGGGCGCCGGAGCACCGTCACGACACGCGCCGACGCCGCCGCCACGAGCGCGAGGCGACCCCTGGGCGCCACAGAGACCACGTGCGATCCCTCCCCCGTTTGCAGCGTCGAAACGATACGCAGCGGCTCGCCCCCGAGCGCGACCGTGGTCGCGCCCTTGCCACGAGGCCCACCGCCGAGCGCGACGAGGATCGTCCGGCCCTCCGGCGAAAGCACAGCCGAGGAAGGAACACCGCCGAGCGCGACCGTAGCGAGGACCTCGCGGCGTTCGAGGGACACGAGCGTCGCCTCGCCCGCCGCGCCAATGACGACGGCCCGATCGCCGGGCCACGGGAATGCCGCGATCGGCTGCGGCCCCGCAGGCGCGAGGCGCGGCTCGGCCCCCACGGAAAAACCCATGACCTTGGCCGTCGCCCGATCAAAGAGGAGCGCACGCTCGGAGGAGGCCGCCGGAGGGACCGTCGACGCGCGCGGTTCGAGGAGCGAGGACCACGCAGCACGCGCACCACCGAAGGGTTTTGCCGCGGGATCGAGCACGATCACGGATCCCGGCTCGGTGGGCGCGCGCCCGTCGAGGAGCACGAGCAGCCGAGCGCCAGCCGAAGAAGGCAGGGGCGCGACACCGCGAATCGGGGTCGGGAAGAGGATCTCGCCGTCGGCTGTGAGCTCGGGGCCCGCGAGGCGGACGACGCGGCTTCCTTGCGAGGTCGCGACGACGACGACGGGCGGATCGCCGCTCGCCGCAACGTCGAGCGCGCCCTTCACGTCGACCTTCTTCAGATAGGCCGCAGGCGCCGCGCCCGAGAGCCACGACGCCGTGTTCACGACCGGCAGGCCCGTGGAGACGCCGAGCACGGCGAGCCGGCCCGCAGGGAGCCGCCGGAGGCCCGTGCCCTTGCCCGGGAGGCGCGCGCGGGCCTTCTCGGCGCCGGAATCGAGCGCGTGCGCCCGGAGCGTGCCGTCCTCGCAGAGCACGAAGAACATCGCCTCGTCGTCCGCGACGGTGAGGTCGATCGGGGGCGCGTCGAGGCGGATCGTCGTGGCCACGGCAAACGCCGCGGGCGCTTCGGCCGCGGGAGGCGGCGTGTCCGCGGTCGGGGCGGTCGAGGCCGACGCTGAAGAGAGGGCGCTCGCGGAGGCCGCCGGGGGCAGCGCCGCGGACGAGGTGGGGAGCGCAGGCGGAGGCGTCGTGGCGGGTGGGCGTTTGCCGCCGAGGCGGCCTTGCGAGGCGAGGACGGCCGCGCCGCCGGCGAGCATGCCGAAGCCGCCGAGGCCCGCCGCGAGGAGCACGAGCCCGAGCGCGCCGAATTGCACGCGGCTGCCCGCGAGCTTGGGCGAGCTCACCCACGCGCGGCACGAGGGGCATTTCGTCGCGCCCGGCCGGATCGTGAGGGTTCCGCATCTGGGGCACTTGGTCTTGCTCACCGGAGCACCCACACGCGGCGCGCACGGGCCGAAAACGCCGTCGCGCTTTCCGCGTCTTTGCCGAATCGGACGCTCGTGACCTCGTCGGTGACGTCGACACGCACGGGCTCGCCGGTCGCGAGATCGACGACGTACACGCCGGGCGAAGGCGCGCCCGTGACGACGAGCGCCTGATCCCCCGAGGGCGAGACTTCGAGCGCCGTCACGGGGCTGCCGAGCTCGAGTCGCGTGTCCTGCGTGAGCGTGGCCGGCGCATGCAACGAGAGCGCGCGGCCCGCCCTGCAGCCAACGACGAGCGTGCGAGGGGCGGCCCGGACGAACGCGGGATCCGTGCAGGTGTCGCGGGAAAGATTGGGCGGCGCGAGCAGGCCTTTTCCTTCGAGCGTGACGCGGACGATGCGCGAGGAGCCGAGCGCGACGAAGGCAAACCCCGATTGGACGGCGACGGCCGCAACGGGATCACCGAGCGAGAGGTGACGCACGAGCTGCGCGCTCGGCGGGGTGAGCGGCGCGAAGACCTCGATGGCATCAGGATAGGCGCGCGGGCGTGGATCGGCGACGCTCGCGACGGCCCAGGTGCCTTCGGCGTCGATCGCGGCGGCGCTCGGAATGGCGCCTCCAAAGCGGAAACGCGCGATCTCGACGTGGTGCTCGGTGCCGACGACGAGGACGCTGCGATCGACGGCGGAAGGAAAGATCGCGAGGCCAGCCGATGCCGCGGCGGCGCCCGGGAGGAGCTGGGTGCGAGGCTCGATCCAGCGAAGGACGCGGAGCGTGTCGGGTTCGAGCGCGCCGATGCGGGTTTGGCCGAGCGCATAAAGAGCGCCGCCGACACGCTCGATCACGCGCGCCGATTGCGCCTCGCGCGAGCTCGTCATGACCACGCCGCTCCGCGGATCGACGACGTCGAGCGCGACACGACGCGCGACGGCGACGTGGCCTTGCGGAAGGAGGATCGCGGCTTCTGCGTCGGCCGCGACGTCGATCTTCGCCGCGACCTTGCCTTCGAGCCGCTTCGCTGCGGCAGGCGCAGAATCGGCAAGCGCGTTTGCCGCAGGATCGGCCGGCGCGCTCGTCGCGGCGGACGCGCTCGATCCCGGCGATGCCGATGCGCCGGGCGAAGGCGCGGCGTTCGCCGAAGGAATCTCGACCCCCGCGCCGCGCCCGTCCCCGCGCACGGAAAGCGCGCCTCCGAGCAGCGGCGCGAGCACCAGCGCGAGCCCGATGCCCACGAGGCCCACCACGCGCGAAAGACCGAGCCGCGGCTTTGCGATGCCCACGAACTCGCCGCACATGAGGCAGCTCGTGCTGCCGACCATGACGGGTTCCAGGCAATACGGGCACGTGAACGTGGACATCGGGCGCTTGCGAATCGCAGTCGCGCCCTCGAGCGCCGCTGGAAACACGGCCGTGCCGCGAATCCAGCCGGGGACGCTGACGAGCGAGACGCCCGAGGAGATCGGGATGCGGCCGGTCATGAGGCCCCGCACCACGAATGCGCCCGTCACGGGACCCATGACGCCGTCGGTGTCCTCGACGAACCAGAGGAGCTTGTCCCGCGCCTGCGGATCGAGCTTGGCGAGGTCGCGCGGCAACGCCTCGGCGACCACGCCCTCGGGCGCATCGGGCGGGCTCGGCGACGGGAAAAGGTCCGAGATCGGATCCCACGCCGCGCCGGGGAGAAACCGCTTGCACCCTTCCATGCGGAAAAGCGGGTCCTTGAGCGTTCCCCCGCCGATCTCGCGACGGACCGCCTCCAGCCGCATGGGTCCGCGGATGTTGCCCTGCTCGGAGACGAGGAATTCGACGTTCTGGGACACAAGCGCCCAAAAGGGCGCATGCACTGTACTACGAAGCGTCCGTCCGCCGCATCTTCTCGGCGAAAACTACGCCATGCGCTTCGTGACAGCCGAGCGATAAACGTGCACGTAGCGGCGCGCCGGTCGATCCCAGCCGAGGTCGAGCCGCATCACGCGGCGCCGAAGCGCGGGCCACCGGGGCGAGGTCATGGCCGCGAGCGCGCGCTGCACCGCACCGACGAGGTGCGTCGAGGTCGGTTTGTCGTACAGGAACCCGGTGCCGGTCTCGAGCGCCGCGTCGCAATCGACGATCGTGTCGATGAGGCCGCCGGTCCGGTAGGCGACCGGCAACGCGCCATAACGCTGCGCGTAGAGCTGCACGAGGCCGCAGGGCTCGTACCGCGACGGGACGACGACGATGTCCGCGGCGGCATAGAGGCGGTGCACGAGAGGCTCGGCGGCGTCGCCGAGGAAACGCGCGCGCTCGGGCGCCTTTCCGACGGCGGCTTCGAGCTTCGTGACGATCGCGCGATCCCCCGCGCCCGCCACGACCACGCTCGCGTCGCTCTTCAGGATCTTGGGCAGCGAGGTGGCGAGCAAATCGCCGCCCTTCTGCGTGGAGATGCGGCCGACGGAGACCACGAGCGGACGCTCGATGTCGATCGGGAGCCCGAGCTCGGCGAGGAGCGCGCTCTTGCAGCGCGACTTGTTCGTCGTGTCCTCGGCGTCGTACCGCGCAGGCAACGCCGGATCCGTCATCGGGTTGTACACGGCGTAATCGATGCCGTTCACGATGCCGACGATCTCGTTCTCCTTCGCCCGCGCCGCGAGCACGCCGTCGAGGCGCTCGCCGTGGTCGGGCGTGAGGATCTCGCGGGCATACGTCGGCGACACCGTGGTGATGGCGTCGGCGGCGAGCAGGCCCGCCTTGAGGAAGCTCACCTTGCCGTAAAACTCGAGCAGCGAAGGCTGGAAGTGCTGGTCGCCGAGGCCGATGACGCGGAGCGCTTCACGCGGGAAGAGGCCCTGGCGCGCGAGGTCGTGGAGCGTGAGCACCGCGGCAGGGCGCGCGTCGCCTTCGCGGTCGCGCAGGAGGTACGGGACGAGCGCCGACGGCCAGTCGTGCGCGTGCACGACCTCGAACGGCGTGCCCGCGAGCGCGCGCTGGCGGACGAGCTCGACGACGGAGAGCGCAAACACGCCGTACCGTCGCGCGGCGGCGAGATCCCCTTCGTCCTCGTCAGCGAGGCGCGACGGGCCCTCGCTGAAGAGACCCGGGACGTCGAAGAGCACGAGCTCCACGCCCGATCCGAGCCGCCCGTCGAAGACCGTGACCTCCACGCGCTCGCCGCCGATGGTCAGGACGAGCGGGGTCAGCCTGCGCGCGATCATGACGCCGGAGGCTTCGATCCCAGGGTAACGCGGCAGCGCGAGGGTGACCTTGTGCCCGAGGAGCCGGAGCGCCTTCGAGAGCGACGCGACGACGTCGGCGAGGCCGGTGACCTTCACCATCGGCGCGATCTCGGAAGCGACGAAGAGGATGTCCATGCGCGGGCGGGTGTAGCACGACTCGCGGCCGCGACGTAGAGCGAGCATGCACCGATGGGGCCGACCGACGAACGCGGGCGGTAGCCCCGAACGGCAGGCAGGCTAGGATGGCGAGCATGACGCGCATCAGCGCGCACGAGCTCGGCTCGACGGATGGCCCTTTCGGGCGAGGGATGAAGGTCGTACGCCCGGACGAGGTGCCCGAGGGGTCCGTCGTCTCCATCCTCCGCGTGCCCCCGGAGGCGAAGGGCATGCGGCTCGACCGGTTCGTGCAATCGCAGCTCAAGCGGACGAGCCGTACCCGCGCCCAGAAGATCATCGCGCACGGCGCCTACGCCCCGGATGCGCGCCGCCTGCGCGGCAACGACCGCGTGCAAGCCGAGCAGCTCATCCTGCTCTGGCGTCCGCCCTGGGACGAGAAGGCACCCGACGTCACGCTGCGCATCCTGCACGAGGACGCCCACCTGCTCGCAGTGGACAAACCCGCCGGAATCCCGGTACATCCGACGGCGCGGTACCACCAGAGCACGGTCGTGAAGCTCCTTGAGAACGCCCGCGACGGCGAGCGGCTCATGCTCTCGCACCGTCTCGATCGGGAGACGAGCGGCGTCCTCCTGCTGGCGCGGACGAGCGAGGCGGACCGTCACGTAAAATGGCAGTTCGCCCGCGGCGCGACGCGGCCCGGCGCAGAAGAGCGCAGCGTGCACAAGGAGTACCTGGCGATCACCTGGGGCGCGGACGAGGCGGACGCGTTCCGTGTCGAGGCGCCGCTCGAGCTCGATCCGACGAGCCGTTACGGCGTGAAGATGCGCGTCGCCCGGCCCGGCGAGGGTCTACCCTCGGCCACGCGTTGCGCCGTGATCGGAAGGCGGAGAAACCCCGCGACGGGAAAGATCTACGCGCTCGTGCGGTGCACGCTGGAGACGGGACGGCAGCACCAGATCCGCGTGCACCTCGCGTCACGCGGGACGCCGGTCGTCGGGGACAAACTGTACGGCCCGGACGACGAGCTCTTCGGTCGCGGGGCGGACGGTCTGCTCACGGACGAGGACCGTGCGCTCCTGGAGATCGATCGGCACGCGCTGCACGCGGCGGTGCTGGAGCTCGATCATCCGGCGGAAGAGGGGCGCAGGCTCCGCGTGGAGGCACCGCTGCCCCCGGATCTCGAAGCCTTCTGGGCGAGCCTGGAAGAGGCCGCGCCCGCGCCTGCTCCGACGGTTCAGTAAAGCGGGATCTGATCCCCCGACGAAGGCCGAGACGCCGGAGGAAGCCCGCCGCCGCGACGCCGACCCACAGCACCGAGCGCTCCGCCGAACGTCGCCGCGAGCAGCGTGATCACGGCGCCCGCGAAGGTGAGCCACGCGGCCCGGACGAGCTCGCCCTGGTTGAGCCGGAAGGACGGGCCGAACGGCTCGGTCGTCCGCTGCGCGAACATGAACGCCGGCTCGAAGCCAGTCGGCCGCCCGAACTCCTGCGTCTCGAAAAACGGAGGCGCCCCGTTTCCCACGACGAACACGAGCAGCGCGAGCGAGACGGCCCAGGTGAGCACGCCCGCGAGCGCGCCGTCCCACCGACGAATCGCGCCGCCGAGCTTGGCCGCCGCGTAGCTGCCGACGAAGAGGGCGACGAGCGAGGCGAAGGCCATCCACAAAGCCATGCCTGCCCCGAGGCGCTCGATCGACGCGCGGCCGCCTGAATCGAGGACGCTCACGCCGGTCGCGAACCCGAGCAGCCCGAGGAGCACGAGCGTGCCGAGCGCGAGGAAGAGCCCGGCGAGCACGGAGCTCCACCGGATGCGCGAGAGGTCACGCTCCTCGAAGGCGTCGAGCATCTTCCGCACGCCGGACGGCGGCATTTGCTCGTCGATCGTTGGCGTCGCAGGGACCTCGCCGAGATCCCTCGGAGGTGGCTTGATGGGCGCGTTCGACATCATCTCGGCGCCGTGCAAGCGCCGAGCCGCGGACGGATCAGATGCCCTTCGGCACCTTCTCCAGATCAACCTGCTCGAGCGCGTGACGGATGAGCGCGCTGCGGCTCGCCTTGGTCAAGCCGCGCGCCTTCAAGGCCTCGACCATCTCGTCGAGACGCTCGAGGTCGTCCGTGTACATCGAGATGCAGATGACCTTGTAATGCGTCGGGCGCTCCGGGGCGGGCTTCTGCGCCCGCGCCGGCTTACCCGCGGGCGTGTAGAACGCCCCGGAGAGGACCCCTTCGACCTCGTCGCGATCGAGGAGCGCGTGCGCGGCCTCGGAGAATTCGCCCTCGTGCTTCATCGTCCCTTCTCCTAAGCGGTCGCTGCGGCAGTGCGCGCGGGCTTCGCGTCCTTCGTGTCCTTCGCGCCCTTCGCCGCGCCCTCGCGGCTCTGGATGATGCGGTCCACGACGACGCCGTAGTCCTCCGCGGCGGGCGTGCCGGCGGCGTACTCGAAGATCGTCTGCCCCTGCGCCGGCGCTTCCTTCACCTTGATCGCGGCGCGCACCGGCGGGAGGCACCGGTCGCCGAAGTGTTGCTTCAACGTGGTGACGGCCTCGCGGCAGATCTTCGCGCGCGCGTCGAAGAACGTGGGGAGCACGCCCCAGATCTGCACCGGGTGATGCAGGAGCGCGTTCACGTTCTTCACGGTCTTGATGACCTGACGCACGCCGACGAGCGAGAGGTAGTCGCAAGCAACGGGCACGAGCACGCTGTCGGCGAAGACGAGCGCGTTCTGGTTCATCAAGGACAGGCTCGGCGAGCAGTCGAGCACCACGTAGTCGTAGCCCGTGGCGGCGGCGCTCAGGCGCTCGCAGAGCACGCGGTCGCGGTTCTGGCGGCCCGCGAGGTAGAGCTCGGCGGCGGCCAGCGTCTCGTTGGAGCCCAAAAGGTCCAGGTTCGGACGAACGACGCGCGTCGCGTCCGCGACCCGCAGGCCCATCACGAGAACGTGGTAGAGCGAGCGCTCGACGTTCGCGCCGAGCGAGACCGACACGTTGCCCTGCGCGTCCGTATCGACGAGCAGGACCTTCTTGCCGCGCGACGCGAGGCCGGCCGCGATGCTCACGGCCGTCGTCGTCTTGCCCGTGCCGCCCTTGTGGTTGAACACGGCGAGGTAACGCGGCACGGACGCGTCCGCGGCCTGCTCCTTCGGCGCCTCGGGCGCGGCCGGCGACGCCTGCGAGGCCTGCGCCCCCGGAGCCGTCCGCTTGTTCGCGACCTGCGGCACCACGGGCACGGCCACGGCCGGCGAGGTCGACGAGGACGCACGCTTCGTGGGCGTCGCGGAGCTCGAAGGGCCCGCCGCGCGCGTCGCCACGGCCCGCGGCACGGACTGCGGCGGCGGCGAGGGCGCGACGGCCTGCGGCGTGACCTCGGCGGCGATCTCGCCGAGCCGTACGCCGCTCGCCTCTCGCTGGAGCTGCGTCCGGCAGGGCATCGAGCACGCGTAGGTGCGACGCCCGTTCAGGTACATCACCTGGGACGCGAGCTCGGGCTGGAACCGCTTCGCGCAGGCGTCACACGTGGCGAGCTTGTCGCCCTGCCCTTCGCCGCCGAGCTGGCTCTTCTCCAGGCACTTCTGGGAGCAGTAGAACGAGAACCCGCCGTCCCGCTCTTCCATCTGGTAGCGGAACTGGACGTCGAACTCCGACCCGCAAACGCTGCACGACTCCCTGATCCCGGCCACCGCCATGCTCCTTGAAGCTCGCCGCGGCGCCCCGCCGCGACGCTGTAAGCCACCAACAGCACAGCTAGATCGGGGTGGCCAAATTTTTTGTGTGCGTTTTTTTGCCTAGATCCGTGAGGCTGGATCCATCGGCGGTATGGAAGGACCCCGCGAGGGGCTGAGACCGGGCGTTTGGCGGGGCGCGCGGGGGCGCGGCGGCGAGGCGGAAAAGGCCGCGATCAGTGCCGGAAATGCCGGACGCCCGTGAAGATCATCGCAGCGCCGGCCTTGTCCGCGGCCGCGATCACGTCGGCGTCCTTCACGCTCCCGCCCGGCTGCACGAAGGCCGTGACGCCGTGCTCAAGGGCGAGCTCGACGCCGTCCGGGAACGGGAAAAACGCATCCGAGGCGAGCACGGCGCCGCGGGCCTCGGCCTCGGCCTTGCGGCACGCGATGCGCACGCTCTCGACGCGCGACATCTGCCCCGCGCCCACGCCGACCGTACGGCCCTCCTTGGCGAGCACGATCGCGTTCGACTTCACGTGCTTGCAGACCTTCCACGCAAGGTCGAGCGCGGCGAGCTCCTCCGGCGTCGGCGCGCGCTTCGTGACGACCCGCGCCTTCTCGACCTCGCCACGCGCGGTCGCGTCGCGCCCCTGCACGACGAGGCCGCCGCCCACGCGCTTCCAGGTGAGCTCGTCGAGCTCGGCCGGCAGGAGCGTACGCGTGGCGAGGAGGCGCAGGTTCTTCTTCGCGCGAAGGACCGGGAGCGCGTCGTCCGCGAACGAAGGCGCGACGACGCACTCGAGGAAGGTTTCGGCGAGCGCCTCGGCCGTCGCGCGATCGACGGGGCGGTTCAGCGCGACGATCCCACCGAAAGCGCTCAGCGCGTCGGCGTCGCGCGCGAGCCGGTACGCGCGCTCGAGCGCGTCGGCCACGGCCACGCCCGAGGGGTTCGCATGCTTCACGACGACGGCCGCGGGCCGCTCGTGCTCGCGCACCGCTTCGAGTGCAGCGTCGACGTCGACGAGGTTGTTGAACGAGAGCTCCTTGCCGCCGGCGCCGAGCGAGTCGGCGAGCGAGAGCGAGCCCTCGGGCGCGCTCCGCTCGCGGTAGAACGCGCCCGACTGATGCGGGTTCTCGCCGTACCTGAGGCCGTACGCCCGTTCGAACGTGAGCGTCAGATACCGCGGATACGCCTCGCGCTTCGGGGGCGCCTTCTCCTCGGCCGGATCCGGATCCCCGAGCGACGACAGGTACGCCGACACCGCGCCGTCGTACGCGGCCGTGTGCGCGAACGCCTTCGCTGCGAGCTTGCGGCGCGTCGCGGACGACACCTCGCCGCTCGCCTCGATCTCGGCGAGCACGGCCTCGTAATCGGACGGATCACACACGACGGCGACGCGCCCGTGGTTCTTCGCGGCGCTGCGCACCATCGCGGGCCCGCCGATGTCGATCTGCTCGATCACCTCGGCGAGCAGCACGCCCGGCTTCGCGACCGTTTGCGTGAAGGGATAGAGGTTCACGGCGACGAGGTCGATCGGCGCGCCGCCGAGGCGCTCGAGGTCGGCCTGGTCGATGTCGCCGCGCATGAGGATGCCGCCGTGCACGCGCGGGTGAAGCGTCTTCACGCGCCCGCCCATCACCTCGGGCGAGCCCGTGAAGGACTCCACGCTGGTGACGGCCAGCCCCGCGTCTGCGAGCGCTTTGAGCGTGCCGCCGGTCGAGAGGATCTCCACGCCTCGCGCCGCGAGCGCGCGCGCGAACGGTAGGAGTCCCGCCTTGTCGTAGACCGAGATGAGGGCTCGTCGGATCATGGCGGCGAGCGACTAGCGCGCCGCCGCGATCCTTGCCAGCAGGGAGATGAGAGGAAACGAGGAGGGGGGACGCTCTCGCCTACGCGCCAGGCTGTTCGGCAGGCGAATCAGCCGGGAGGGACGGCATGGACGGAGCCGACGATCCGTTCGGCGTGACGAGCTCGCCGTCGCGGTACTCCAGGCGGGCGTGCGGCGGGCCGAACGTCGCCTCGGGGTCCTTCACGATGAGCGCCTCGCGCAGGACGTCGTCGACATGCTCGACGAGCACGAGCCGGAGCGCGCGGAGCACGCGGCGCGGGACGTCGCGCAGATCCTTGCGGTTCTCCTTGGGCAGGACGACGGTCGAGATGCCGCTCCGGTGCGCCGCGAGCAGCTTCTCCTTGAGCCCGCCGATCGCGAGCACGCGGCCCCGCAGCGTGACCTCGCCCGTCATGGCGAGGTCCTGACGAACGGGGACCTTCATGAGCGCGCTGCACACGGCCGTCACCATCGTCACGCCCGCGCTCGGACCATCCTTGCGCACGAAGTCGGGGAAGTGCACGTGCACGTCCGCCTTCTGGTACGCGTCGCCCGACAGCCCGAGCCGCTCGAGGTGCGAGCGCACGTAGCTCATCGCGGCCTGCGCGCTCTCCTCCATGCCCTTCTCGATCAGACCCGTCACCACGAGCTTGCCCTTGCCCGGCAGGACCACGGCCTCGGCGGGCAGGAGATCGCCGCCGACGCTGGTCACCGCGAGGCCGTTCACGAGGCCGACCTCGTCCTTCTCGGCGCGACGACCGAGCCGGTACTTGGGCACGCCGAGGAACTTCGGGATGCTCTTCGCGCTGATCTCGATGGGTTTGTCCTTCCCCTCGTTCACCACCTTGCGCGCGACCTTGCGGCAGACGCTGGCGATCTCGCGCTCGAGGGAGCGCACGCCGCTCTCCTTCGTGTAGTGGTGGATGATGGTGCGGACCGCGCCCTCGCTGAAGTTCATGTTCACGTCCTCGAGCCCGCACTCCTTGCGCTGGCGCGGCACGAGGTACTTCAGCGAGATGTTGAGCTTCTCGAACTCGGTGTAGCCGGAGAGCTGGATGATCTCCATGCGGTCCTGCAGCGGCACCGGGATGCCGCCGAGGGTGTTCGCCGTCGTGATGAACATCACGTCGGAGAGGTCGTAATCGAGGTCGAGGTAGTGATCGTTGAACGCGTGGTTCTGCTCGGGATCGAGAACCTCGAGCAGCGCCGCCGCGGGGTCGCCGCGGAAGTCGGTCGACATCTTGTCGACCTCGTCGAGCAGGAAGACGGGGTTGTTCGTCCCGGCCTTCTTGAGGCTCTGGATGAGCTTGCCCGGCAGCGCCCCGATGTACGTGCGGCGGTGGCCGCGAATCTCGGCCTCGTCGCGGACGCCGCCGAGCGAGAGGCGGACGAACCTGCGCCCTGTGGCGCGCGCGATGCTCTTCGCGAGGCTCGTCTTGCCGACGCCGGGAGGACCAACGAAGCAGAGCACCGGGCCCTTGAGCTTCTTCGTGAGCGCCTGGACCGCGAGGTACTCGAGGATGCGCTCCTTGATCTTGCGCAGCCCGTAATGGTCCTCGTCGAGGATCTTCTCGGCCTCCGTGAGGTCGAAGCGCTCCTCGCTCTTCTCGTACCAGGGCAGGTCGAGGATCCAGTCGATGTAGTTGCGCACGACGGTCGCTTCCGCGCTCGTCGGGTGCATCATTTTGAGCTTCTTCAGCTCTTTCTTGACCTTCGCGGTGGCCTCTTTGCTCATCCGCTTGGTCTTCAAAGCTTCTTCGATCTCTTGGATCTCGTTCTTGAACTCGTCGCGCTCGCCGCCACCCAGCTCCTTCTGGATGGCCTGCATCTGCTCGTTCAGGTAGTACTCCTTCTGCGTCTTCTCCATCTGCTTCTTGACGCGGGAGCGGATCTTCTTCTCTACCTGAAGGATCTCGATCTCGGCCTGCATCAGCTCGATGAGGCGCTCGAGCCGCTGCTTCGGATCGTCCGTCTCGAGCAGGCTCTGGCGATCGGCGAGCTTGATGGTCGGCAGGTTCGCGACGATGGCATCGGCGAGCCGCGAGGCGTCGTCGATGGCCTGCACGGCCATCAGGACCTCGGGCTGGATCTTCTTGTTGAGCTTTACGTAGACCTCGAAGGTGCTCTGCACGCTTCGCATGAGCGCCTCGACCTCGACGCTCGACGCGGCCTTCTCGGGGATCTCCTCGTACTCGACGAGGAAGAAGGCGTCCGACTGGACGAACTTCTTGATCTTCGCCCGGCGTTTGCCCTCGATGAGCACCTTCACCGTCCCGTCGGGCAGGCGGAGGAGCTGCATGATCACGCCGACGGAGCCGACGGCGAAGATGTCCTCGGCCGTCGGGTCGTTCGTCTTGGCGTTGCGTTGCGCCGCGAGGAAGATCTCCTTGCCTCGGTTCATCGCCTCGTCGAGCGCGGCGATCGAGCGCTCGCGGCCGACGAAGAGCTGCGAGACCATGTAAGGAAAGACGATGATGTCCCTGAGCGGCAGGAGGGGTGCGACCCCGCGCTCCGGGGCGGACTTGCCGCGATCACTGTCGTTCTTGAAGAACATCCGACGTCTTTCTCGCCCCGGCGCGCGGGCCGGGGCAAACGGGCCTACGGGTGATCGCTCGCTCGTGAAGATGAGCGAGACGACGCGAGGAAGAGGAAATGGAGTGGGGGAGGACGTCCTCCCCCGGCGCTAAGCGAGCTCCGCTTCTTTCTGGTAAACGATCAGCGGGGCTTCGTGCTTGAGGATGACGTCCTCGCTGACGACGACCTCCTTCACGCCCGCGCGCGAGGGGACGTCGTACATGATGTCGAGCATCGCCGCCTCGAGGATGGCCCGGAGGCCACGCGCGCCGCTGTTGCGGTCGAGCGCCTGCCGCGCGACCGCGGTGAGCGCGCCCTTCGTGAACTTGAGCTTCACGCCGTCCATCTCGAGCAGCTTCTGGTACTGCTTCACGAGGCTGTTCTTCGGCTTCGTGAGGATGTCGATCAGCGCGTCCTCGTTCAGCTCGTGCAGCGTCGCGATGATGGGCAAACGGCCGATGAACTCCGGGATCAGGCCGAACTTGAGGAGATCTTCGGGCTGAACCTGCGAGAGCAGGTCGCCGAGCTTGAACTCCTTCTTCGACCTGATCTCGGCGCCGAACCCGAGCGTGTTCTGTCCGACGCGGCGCTGGATGATCTGATCGAGGCCGACGAACGCGCCGCCGCAGATGAACAGGATGTTCGTCGTGTCCACCTGCAGGAAATCCTGCTGCGGATGCTTGCGGCCGCCCTTCGGAGGCACGTTCGCGATCGTGCCCTCGATGATCTTCAGGAGCGCCTGCTGCACGCCCTCGCCCGAGACGTCGCGCGTGATGCTCGGGTTGTCGCTCTTCCGGCTGATCTTGTCGATCTCGTCGATGTAGACGATGCCGCGCTGCGCGCGCTCGACGTCGTGATCGGCGTTCTGGAGGAGCTGGACGATGATGTTCTCGACGTCCTCACCGACGTAGCCCGCCTCGGTCAACGTCGTGGCGTCGGCGATCGCGAAGGGCACGTTGATGATCTTCGCGAGCGTCTGCGCGAGCAGCGTCTTGCCGGAGCCGGTCGGGCCGAGCAAAAGGATGTTCGACTTCTGCAGCTCGACGTCGTCCGAGTGCACCCGGCTGTCGATGCGCTTGTAGTGGTTGTGCACCGCGACCGAGAGGACCTTCTTCGCTCGGTGCTGCCCGACCACGTACTCGTCGAGGATGGCCTTGATGTCGGCCGGCTTGGGGATCGGGGCAGAGCCGGCGTACGGCTCGTCCTTCTCGACCTCCTCGGCAATGATGTCGTTGCAGAGCCCGATGCACTCGTCGCAGATGTACACCGTCGGCCCAGCGATGAGCTTCTTCACCTCCTTCTGCGATTTGCCGCAGAAGGAGCAGCTCAGATTGCCGTTCGAGTGATCGTCCCGCCTTCGCTCCACTTCGCCTCTCGCCTCTCTCGCCTCGCCGTGGCCCCGGTACTTTCGCACCTCGGGCCCTTTTCATTCGAGCATGCCCGGTGTCCGCAGCGGCGTTCACCGAGGCGCGCTCGACGACGAAAACGATGCTGAAAATCCGCGTTTTTCCAGCGTATCGCCGTGAGCGGATTCTAGTCCCCTACCCTGTGACCCGCAAGTTAACGCTCGTGCTTCGCGCGCTCGGTCGCCGCCCGTCCCTACGGCTCCGGGCGGTGCGACGCGTGCATTTCATGCACCTCGGGGCGCATTCATCGGACCGCAAGTGCCATCCGCGGCACAAGAAGACGAGTACGGACGGATTGGTTTCGTCCAAGGCGTGTCCCCATCCACGCGGCCCGAAAACAGCCCGGGCCGCGCGCTCCCAGCCGAGCGCCCGCCCTTCGCAGGCGGGCGTCGCGATCCTGCTTCACAGGGCCTGGGGCGAGCCCTTGATGCGCTTCGGCAGGACCTCGTCGATCAGGCCGTACTCCTTGGCCTGCGGCGCGCTCAGATAGAAGTCGCGCTCGATGTCCTTGGCGAGCTCCTCGCGATTCTTGCTCGTCGCGTCGGCGAGGATGTCGATCAAGGTCTCTTTCATCTTCTTGATCTCACGCGCCTGGATCTCGATGTCCGTCGCCTGGCCGCGCGCGCCGCCGAGGGGCTGATGGATCATCATGCGCGCGTGCGGCAGCGCGTACCGGCGGCCCTTGTGGCCCGCCGCGAGCAGCACCGCGCCCATCGACGCGGCCTGGCCGATGCACATCGTCGAGACCGGGCAACGGACGTACTGCATCGTGTCGTACATCGCGAGGCCGCTCGTCACGATGCCGCCAGGGCTGTTGATGTAGACCTGGATGTCCTTGTCGGGATCTTCGCTCTCGAGGAAGAGGAACTGCGCGATGACAGCGTTCGCCACGAAGTCGTCGATCTCGGTCCCGATGAAGACAATCCGGTCCTTGAGCAGACGGCTGAAGATGTTCCACTCGCGCTCGCCGCGGTGGGTCACCTCGGTGACCGTCGGCAGGACATACCCCTGCTCCCGGAGCGTGGTGAGGCCCGACGCCCGGTCGCTTGCCACCGCATCGTGGTCCCGCTCGAGAAACTCCATCGCCTGCTTACGTGTCTCGACTCGTCGGATCATCCAGGGCTCCGCTGTGGTTCGGCAAAAGGGTGCCGGGAGGCCCTAGTCGTGAGCCAGAAGCCCGCGCTTCGCAAGCCCGAACCGTGGGGTCGGTGTGAAGAAATGCGACGGCCGAGCGTGAGCCGTTTTCGCGCTTCCGCGAGGGAATTTCGTTCGTGGTGGGAGAGGCTCGAAAGCCTGGAGAGACATCGATGGACGTGAAGACGAAAACGGGCGCGCTGGTGACACCAGCACGCCCGTTCGTGATGCCGCAGATCGCGAGCGAAGCTCTCAGGCTTCCGTGATCTTCGCGGCGGCCTCGATGAGGTCGAGGATCTTGTCTTCCAGGATCATGCCAATCAGCATCTCCTGCTTCTTCGGATCACGGTACTCGGCCTTGACCTTGGCGACGTTCTTGCCGGTCTGCTCGGCGAGCTCCTCGTAGCCCTTCTCGATGTCCTGCGGCGTGACCTGCACGGTCTTCGACTTCGCGATCTCGGCCATGAGCAGGCCCGCGCGAACCTTCGTCTCGGCGTCGGCGTGCACGCGCGCGCGGATCTCGGGCGTCATCTCGAGGCGCTGGCCCTGGCGGCGCGCCGCCGTGACGAGCTCGCGCTCCGTGAGCTGCGCCTGCTGCTCGACGAGCGAGGGAGGCACCGGGATCGGGTTCGCCTTGCAGAGCTCGAAGACGAGCTTCTCCGCGACGGAGTCGGTCGCCTTCTGCTTGAGCTCCTTCTCGATCTTCGCCGAGAGCGCGGTGCGCATGGCCTCGAGGTTCTCGTGGCCCACGTCCTTCGCGAACTCGTCGTCGACCTCGGGGAAGTTCCGCTCGCGGACTTCCTTCAGCGTGACGTGGAACGTGCCCGTCTTGCCGCGGAGCGACTCGTTCGTGTGGCGCTCCGAGAAGGCCACCGTGGCGTCCTTGGACTCGCCGACGTTCATGCCGGTGAGGACGTCCTCGATCTCCTTGAAGACCTGGCCGCTGCCGATCTCGGTCTCGATCTCCTGCGGCTTGTCCTCGCGGACCTTACCGTCGACGTCGAGGGTGAAGGCGATGCGCACGAGGTCGCCGGCCTTCGCAGGACGCTCGGGCTCGGGCGTCGAGAGGGTCGCGTGCTCACGGCGGAGGCGCGCCACCTCGGCGTCGATCGCGTCGGCCGTGACCTCGGTCTTCGGCCGGCTGACCTCGAAGCCCTCCCACTTCACCTCGGCGATGTCGGGGCGAACCTCGAAGCGCGCCTTGTAGGAGAACGACTCCTCGGGGCGGAGCTCGACGGGGGCGATGTCGGGCTGCGAGAGGGGCTGCACCTGCTGCGAGGCAAGGGCACGGTTCAACGTGGTGTCGACCAGCCGGCGGGCGACGTCCGCGTGGATGCTGCCCGAGTAGAGGTGGGCGAGCACGTGGCGCGGCGCCTTGCCTTGGCGGAAGCCCCTCACGCGGGCGGAGCGCTGGAGGTTGGCGTAGGCCTTGTCCACCTCGGTGCGAACCTGCTCGGCAGGGATCTCGACCTTGAGCTCGACGAGGACCGGGGAGAGCTTTTCGACGGTGACTTGCATGGGCGTTCGTTGGAAGGAACGGCGCCATGCCATGCACGGCGAGAGGGGTCAAGCGAGGGCGGGTTTGAAGACAAAAAAAGAGCCCCGACGGAGAGGCGCCGTCGAGGCTCGGTCGGGTCCAAGCAGCCCAGGAGGTCCTGGCGAGACGTAGGGCTCGGCCCCCCGATGCGTCCGATGCCGCAACGCATCGGGGGAGCGCATCGGGGGACGGAGGCCCGCTCGCGGCGGGCCCCCTGCCTCAGAAGTCGCGCATGGAAGCGAAGGGATCGTCGTCCTGGTCGAGCTCCATCTCCTCCTCGAAGGAGGTGTCCTCGACGATGTCCTCGAGGCTCAGGTTGACGCGGGTGCCCGCGCGGATGATCTCACGCTCGAACTCGGCGAAGTTCTGGAAGCTCTTCGGCAGCGGCATGGCTCTCTCCTCGGCAGCACGCGGTCTCGGCGGGGCCGCGCGCGAAACAGATCGGCTCAGGTCGAACGGCGGTCGTGGTTCGGGAAAAGCGGGAGGACGCGGGCAGGCGCGGTGAGGCTCGGCGCGGCCCAGAAGGCCCGCGCGAGCACGCGGTCGCTCGCGGTCGACTCGTGGTGGGCAAGGGCGCTCGCGAGCCGAAGCCCACGGGCCCCAGGGCCCCTCCGGCCCCCGGAGCGGCGCGACATCGTTGGCGTCGACGACGTTGTCCTACATGCACCCACAGCGAGCGACATGTGCGCCACTGTAGATACTGGTGCGTCAAGGGCCAAAAAAACGTGATCGACGCGCCCTCGACGGGGGGGCGAGGGTCGTGTAAGCAGCCGCTACCCACGGGATCGTCCCCCGGGACGGACGACCCTCCACCGCGCCGGAAGGCGCGGCGTTCCCGGCACATTTCATGGCCCCCTCGCCCCTCATCTATGCCGTCGCCAACCAGAAGGGCGGCGTCGGCAAAACGACGACCTCGGTGAACCTGGCCGCGAGCCTCGCCGCGGCGGAGAAGCGGACGCTGCTCGTGGACTGCGATCCGCAGGGCAACGCTTCGAGCGGCGTCGGCGTGCGCCGGCCGAGCATCGAGCGTTCGCTCTACGACGTACTCATCGGCCGCTCGACGCTGCGCGAGACGGTGATCTCGACGTCGGTGCCGCGGCTCGACGTGGTCCCAGCGACGCAAGACCTCGTGGCCGCGGAGATCGAGCTCGTCGACGCGCCCGACCGCGCGACGAAGCTACGCGACGCGCTACGGCCCCACACCGCCGGCTACGAGTACGTGATCCTCGACTGCCCGCCGAGCCTGGGCCTGCTCACGCTGAACGCGCTCGTGGCCGCGGACCGGGTGCTCGTACCGCTGCAGTGCGAGTACTACGCGCTCGAAGGTCTCACCTACCTGATGGCGACGATCGACCGCGTGAAGGCAGCCTTCAACCCGGACCTCGGCGTGGAGGGGATCGTGCTCACGATGTACGACGGGCGGACCTCGCTGACGCACCAAGTCGCCGACGAGGTGAAGGGTCACTTCAAGGTCTTCGACTCGATCATCCCGCGGAACGTAAAACTCTCGGAGGCGCCGTCGCACGGAAAACCCGTGCTGCTCTACGACGCCTCGTCGAAGGGCGCGCAGGGCTACCTGAGCCTGGCGCGCGAGATCCTCGAGGTGAACCGGCCGAAAGGCAAAGCCGCGAGGCCGAGGCCATGAGCACGGATCCGAAGAACGCACCGCGCCGCGCCCTCGGCCGCGGACTCGACGCGCTCCTGCCCGCCGCCGCCCCCCCGTCGCCGTCCGGCGCGTCGTACGGCGACAAGAGCGTGTTCACGTGCCCGATCGAGCGCATCGGCCCGCAGCCGGGGCAGCCGCGGCAACACTTCGACGACGAGGCGCTCGAGGAGCTCGCCGCGTCGATCCGGGAGCACGGGATCCTCGAGCCGATCGTGGTGCGCCGCCCGCAAGCGGGCGCCGACAAGTACGAGATCATCGCCGGCGAGCGGAGGTGGCGCGCAGCGCAGCGCGCAGGCCTGAAAGACGTGCTCGTCGTGGTGAAGGACGTCTCGCCGAAGGAGGCGTTCGAGCTCGCGCTCGTGGAGAACGTGCAGCGCGAGGACCTGAACCCGATCGAGCTCGCCGAGGCGTTCGACAGGCTGCTCCGAGAGCACGGCTACACGCAGGAGTCACTCGCGGAGCGCGTGGGCAAGAACCGCACGACGGTGACGAACAGCCTGCGGCTCTTGAAGCTGCCCGCGCGCGTGCGGTCGATGGTGATCGGCGGCGACCTCAGCGAGGGCCACGCGCGCGCGCTGCTCGGCGCGCCCGACGAGAAGGCGATGGAAGAGATCGCCGACAAGGCGGTGCGTGGTCGGCTGCCGGTGCGAAAGGTCGAGGAGCTCGTGCGCACCTCGCGCGGCCCGAAGGAGGGCGGCGGAGGCAAAGGCAACAAGGCCGACGAGCCCGCGCCGAAGTCGCCGGGCGTGAAGGACCTGGAAGCGCGGCTCATGCGCAAGCTCGGCGCGAAGGTCGAGGTGCGCGACAAGGACGGGCGCGGCGAGATCGCCGTCGTCTACGGCTCGCTCGACGAGCTCGATCGGCTGCTCGCTCTGCTCGGCGCGTGACGCGAACATGAGGGCGGGCGCTTGCGGTGCCCGCCCGGTCGCCGCACGATGCCCTCGTGCCGAACGTCGTGCCCACGCTCGCGATGTTCTTCGGGCTGATGGTGCTCGCGGCCTTCGTGCCGCAGCCGCTGACGCCCGCGACACTCCTGGCCGCGAAGGCGGCGCCGCCGTGGGCCCTCGCGCTCGTCGCGGCCGTGGCGGCGGCGCTCGCGGCGTTCGTGGATCATCGCCTCGTGCGCACGACGTTCCAGATCAAGGCGCTCGCGGAGATCCGGAAGAAGTCGCTTTTCCAGCGCGCCGAAGGCTGGGTGAAGGTCGCGCCGTTCCTGACGACGGCGGCCTTCGCGGCCTTGCCGTTACCGTTCATCATCGTGCGGGTCTTGATGCCGCTCTCGGGCTACCCGGCGCTGCGATATGCTGTCGCCGTGGGGCTCGGGCGCGCGCCGCGCATCTACGTGCTCGCCGTCGTGGGCAAGGAGCTCGACATCCCGACGGAGCTGCTCGCCTTCGCCCTCGCGCTCGGCGCGATCGTGTCGCTCGCCGCGTTCGTGCGGCAGAGGCACGCGTCGAGAAGGTGATCAGCGCTTGTTGATCGCCTTGATCTCGCGGAGTTTGTCCTTCGCGGCCTTGCCGATCGGCGAGTCCTTCCCGAACTCGACGGCCTTGCCCATGGAGAACTCCGCGCTCTGCGGCTTCTGGAGCGCGAGCTGCGCGAGGCCCATGTAGTAGTACCCCGCGGCATAGTCGGGCTTCACCTTGACGGACTCCTGGTAGTCCGCGAGCGCGCCGGCCTCGTCGCCGAGCTCGTGCTTGCAGGTGCCACGACGGACGAACCACTCGGGGTCGGTCCCCTTGAGCTTGATCGCTCGGTCGAACGCGGCCACGCAGTCGCCGAACGCCTTGCCGTAGCCGAACATGCGGCCGACCGTGACGAGCATCGCGGGGTCGTCCTTCGTGCCTTCGAGGACCTTCTTCAGGTGCGGCACGGCCTTCTCGTGTTGCTTCGCTTCGGCGAGCATCGCGGCGTACTCGAAGCGCACCTCGACGTTGTCGCCCTTCGCGATGGCCGTCTCGTACGCCTTCGACGCGCCCTCGACGTCGCCCTTCAGGCCGAGCGCGTAGCCGAGGTTGCGCAACATGCCGACGTCGCCGGGCGTCTTTTCGAGCGCTGCGCGGAGGTACTTGATGGCGTCGTCGGCGCGCGGCGGGCTCGTCGAGAGGTAGATGGCCGCGAGGTTCTGCGCGGCCGCGGCGAGGCCCGGCTTGATCTGGAGCGCGGCGAGGTAGGACTTCTCGGCGCCGGCGAGGTCGTTCTCCTTTTCGAGCACGAGGCCCATGTACGCGTGCGCCTCGGCGTTGTCCGGCGACGCCTTGAGCGCGCGCTCGAGGTGGACCTTGCCGGCCGCGTACTGCTCCTTGTCGATGTAGGCGACGGCGCGCTGGAAGTCGGTCTGCGCGGCGCCTTCGTTGATGCCCTCGCTGCCGCCGAGCGGCGGATCGGCGACGAGATCGGGATCCTTCGGCGGCGGCGTGCTGCCGCAGGCCGAGAGGAGAAGCGCCGTGATGCAAGGGAGGAGGAAGGCTCTCATCGCTCTGCGCGAGGAGGAGGAGGAGAAGACCATGGCCCGCTGTTTCCTTCTTGCTCGAGCGATTCGAGCACCGACTCGATTCGTTGCCGCACCTCGGCGGCGCGCTTGCCCGGCGCCACTTTACCGCCGTCCGCCTCGCTGACGTAGAACACATCGGCCGCGCGCGTGCCCTCGGTGTTGATCTTGGCCACGACGATGCTGAGGCCGAGGCCGTAGAGCGCGTCGGAGATGGCGTGCAGGAGGCCGGGGCGATCCCGGGTCATCACCTCGATGACCGTGTGCCGCGGCGAGGCGCGATCGTCGATGGAGACCTGCGTGCGCACGCGTGGCGTCGCGCGGCCCGGCAGCGTGCTCTTGCCGCGCTTGCTCGCGAGCTCGGCCGTGGTCGTGCGGCCTTCGAGCACCGCGTCGAGGTCCCGCACGAGGACCGGCAGCGCACGCGCGACGCCCTCCACGCCCTCGGCGCGATCTCGCACCCAGAAGAGGTCGACGGCCTCGACCGTGCCGTCCGGCAAATGTCGCGAGTGGATCTGCGCGGCGTGTACTTCGAGACGCGAGGCCGTGAGCGCGGCCGTGATCGACGCGAGGAGGCCGGGGCGATCCGCGGCGATCACGCAAATCTCGGCGGCCTGCGGGTGCCTCGAAGGGACGAGCGCGACGCTGACCGTCCGCCCCTCATGCTTGCGCGCAAGCTCGGCGTGCGCGGAGATCGCCGCGGGGGCGTTCGAGAGCAGGTAACGCTCGGGCATCGACGCGAGGTACGCCGGGACGAACGCTTGCCGCGCGGTCCGCTCCTCGTCCGAGGACGCGGGGAGCGCGAGCGCGGCTTCGAGCACGGCCGACTGCGCACGCGCCAAGCGCTCGTCCTCGCCGGGGTTGCCCGCGAGCGCACGATCGGCGGCGAGGTAGAGCTCGTCGAGCATGCGCGCCTTCCACGAGGTCATCGACGTCGGGCTGGTCGTGGAGAGGTCGGCGACGGTGAGCAGGTAGAGCTCGGAGAGCGTGTCCCGATCGGGGATCACGCGTAAGAACTCCTCGATCGTCGCGGGATCGTCGAGGTCCCGTCGCGTCGCGACGTGGTACATCACGAGGTGCTGACGCACGAGGTGGCACGCGGCCGCGACGTCCTCGGCCGGCAAACCGATGCGCTTCAGGATGCCGTCGGCCATGACGGCGCCGCGCTCGCTGTGATCCTTGCCGCCGATCGCCTTACCCACGTCGTGCAGGAGCGTCGCGAAGAACAGCATCGTCTTGCGTGTCGCCTCGGCCGCGAGTCGGCACGCGAGCGGGTGCTCGGCCGTGAGCTCGCCACGCACGAGCGCCGCGAGTCGATCGACGGCGGCCACCGAGTGCACGTCGACCGTGTACACGTGGTAGACGTCGTGGTGCACGCGTCCGACGACGGGTAAAAACTCGGGGATCATCGCGAGGAGGAGCCCGAGGTCGTGCATCTCGGCGAGTGGAGATCCGCGCTTGAGACGCGTCTCCTCGGTCGTCGAGACGAGCGCGCAAAAGAGGCGCGCGGCCTCGGGGCTCTCGCGCAGGCTCTCGGTCCAGGAAGGATCCGCGGCGGCGCGCGCAATGGCGTCGCGGGCCCACGGAAGGAGCGGCGCGCGGCGCTCGACGGCCGCCGAGAGCATGCGCAGCGCGAGCGCGGGATCCTTGGTGACGAGCTCGAGCTCGCTCATCGTCACGCAGCCGTCGAACATTCGCACGCCGCCGCCGAGGTCCTCCTCGCGCGGCTTCTTCTTGCCGAGCATCGGCGCGGCGCGCGCGAGCATGGTCTCTCGAGCGCTCGAGATGATGCGCGCGCTGCGGTAGTACGCGCTCATCATCTTCTCGACGGCCTCGCCGCCCTCGCCGTAGCCGAGCAGCGCCGCGATCGATTCCTGCTCGTCGAATGTGAGCCTGTCGCTGCGCCGCCCCGCGTGCGCGTGGAGCAGGTTCCGGATGCGGAAGAGCAGCTCACGCGCCGCGGCGATCTCCGCCGACTCGCGCGGCAAGAGCGCACCCACGCGCACGAGATCGTCGAGCTCGTGCACGCCGAAGCGCGCCTTCCCCGCCCAGCCCGCGATGTCGAGATCGCGTAGGCCCCCCGCGCCGTTCTTCACGTCGGGTTCGAGCAGATAAACCGATCCGCCGAACCGCGCGTGTCGCTCGCGCACCTCGTCCTCGAGCTGCGCGAGGAACCGAGGCAGCTCCGCGTGCGCGAAGAGACCGGCGTCGCACCGCGTCTTCAGCTCGTCCGAGAGCGCGCGGCTCCCCGTGATGTGCCGGTAGTCGAGCAAGCTCGTCGCCGTGGGCAAATCCGAGCGGGCCGCTTCGACGAGCTGCTCGACCTTGCCGACCTGATGACCAATCGGCACGCCCATGTCCCAGAGCGGGTAGAGCAGCGCCTCCGCCACGGCCGCAGCCGCGCCGAGATCCCGCGCGAGGAGCCGCACGTCGAGATCGCTGCCGAGCGCGAGCGCGCCGCGCCCGTACCCACCCACGCCGCCGAGCGCGACCTCTTCGAACGCGTCGGCGACCTCCTTCGGCGCGGCCTCGCCGCCGGGCAAACGCAGGCGTCCTTCGCGCGCTTCGGTCCGCAGGATGTCGAAGAGCCGCGTGAGGAGCTCGTCGCAGTGCCGCGCGTGCTTGCGGCCGAGCACGAGCCCGCATGCGTCGAGCGGCGCGGGGTGGCTGCTCGAAGGCACGAGCGCTTCGAGCTCGGCGCGTCGCGCGGACCATTCGCGGCGAAGATCCACGAGCACGCCCGTCGGATCCTTCACCTCGGCGTTCATGGTCGTCGCTTCGGGGGGCGGAGTGCGGTGACGGTAGGCGCGAGACGGAACGGCTCGAGGCCCATGCCGCGCAGGCGGAGCACCTCACTCGCGGCCGAGAACAAAAGTCCCCCGTCTTCGAGCTCGTTCGCGAGCCGCATGGCGACCTGCTCGCCGGCCTGCGTCGTCAGGTAGAGCAGCACGTTCTTGAACAGGATGATGTGGAACGGCCCCTGCGGCACGCGCTTGACGAGGTCGTACTCCTCGAACTCGACCGCGTTGCGCACGAGCAGGCCCACGCGCAGACGGCCGTTCTGTTCGTCGCAGAAGCGCTCGACCCACGTGGGCGGGATGTCACGCGCCGCCTCGCGCCCGTACGTCGCTTCGCGCGCGACCGCGATCGCCTCGGCCGAACGATCCACGCCGAGCACGCGGAAGCGCCGGCGCGCCGCCGTGAGCAACATGCCCATGGTGTAGGCCTCTTCGCCCGTGCTGCAGCCGGCCGAGAGCACCGCGAGCTCCACGTCCGCGGGGAAGAGTTTTTCGAGCTGACGCTCGATCGCCTCCCACTGCGCGCCGTCCCGGTAGAAGCGCGTCTCGCCGACGCGCAGCGAGGTGACGATCTGCTCGACCGCGGCCTTGTCCTTGATGAGCTCCCGCGCGACCTCGTTCATCGACAGGCCGCTCCTGTACGACTGATGCTCGAGGTAGCGACGCACGCGATCGCGCACCCATCCGGGCGTCGCGCCGCTCGAGCCGAAGCCGAAGAGCTCTTCGGCGAGCCTCAGCGCGACGTCGACGGCTCGATCGCCCGAGTCAGGTCCAGACACGGATGAGCCCTTCGCGCGCGCCATGCAGATCGTGTTCGCTTGGGAGAAGCTCGCGCGACGCATGCGCCCCCCGCCACGCGCCGTCCTCGAGGCGCGCGCAGGGCATGTCATCGGTCGACTGGCTTCCCGCTTCCATCGCGCCGCCAATTTATCACCAAGGGCGGGCCATCCAGGCCAAACATTCACCTTTCCGACCTCCCTCCGCCGTGAACCCGGGTCTACGCCCCCGCTCGCCCGGCGTGATACACTGCCCGAGGTCCCTCGCATCGACCCCGGAAAGCACGTATGGCTTGGAACTTGCTCCCTTTCGCCCCCGCCATGCGCAAGACGATGCTCTGCTCGGCCACGGCGCTCGCTTGGTTCCTCACCGCCGGAATCGCGTCGGCCCAGGTGCCGCCCCCGCCGCTCGAACCGCTTCCGCCCGGAGCGCCCCTCCCGCCCAACATCGTCCAGCATCCCGACGGCCGCACCACCGTCACCCGCACCCCTGAGGAGGGCGTCGACGTCCACGCGCAGACGAGCTCCGGCACGGTCCACGCTTACGGCTGCGGCCGCGTCGACGTCGATCCCCGCGCCACGCAGCCCGCCGAGGCTCCGCACGGCGCGTGTCCCCTCCCCCACGCTTCGCCGTACCCGTACCCCTACACGCCTCCGCCTGCGTACGCCTATCCGCCCCCGCCTCCGCCTCCGCCGCCCGCGCGCAAACAAAAACCTCGATACGCCCCGGATCCGGGCCGCCGCGGCGCGCTCATCGCGTCGAGCATCATCTTCGGCCTCGGTACGGTCACCACCGGCGCCGCGTACCTCATCTCGCTCGGCGCGAGCGCGGCCTGTGGCGCCACGGAGGTCTGCAACGTCGAGCCCTCGAAGTCCGCGCTGTATGCGATGGGCGCGATCCTGACGATCACGCCGAGCGTCCCGCGCTTCGTCGTGGGCGACTGGGGCAAAGGGCTGCTCTACACGGCGCTCCGGGGCGGCTCGTTCGCCGCCGGCACGATGATCGAATGGGACGACCCGACCCACCTCGTCCCGCTCACGTTCGCGTTCCTCGCGCCGCTCACGCTCGGCATCGTCGACCTCGCGACGACGCCGCATCGCGAGCAGCTCGAAGCCAAGAAGCAAAACACCGCGAGCAGCTTCGAGCTTCAGGGCATCGGTCCGACCGTCGCGTACGACCTCCGCGGAAGCACGATCCCGGCCCTCGGCGCGATCGGCACGTTCTGACGCACGCTCAGCCCTTCTTCACCCGGCGAAGCTCCTTCCAACGCCGGTGCAACCACAACCACTGCGCCGGGTACGTCTCGACGAACGACGCGAGCGCATTCGTGATCCGCGCCGCGACCTGCACGACATCGGCCCGCGTGGCGAGCGCCTCGGGCTCGATCAGATCGACGGCATCGAGCTCGTGCAATCCATCGTCGCGGCGGCGGCCGAAGGCGACGACGATCGGCGCACGCGCGCGTGCGGCCATCAGAAACGGGGCGAGATCACACCACGCAGGCGCGCCGAGGAACGGGATCTGCGCAACACCGGCAGCACGCTCGGGGGCTTGATCGATCATCATCGCGACGACGTCACCGCGTGCGAGCGCTTCCCGTACGCGCGTCGTGGCGCCGCGGGCGTCGACGAGCAGGACACCACGCTCCGCGCGCAGGCGTTGCCAGGTGCGATCGAGCGCGCGCCATGACAAACGCTTCGTGATCACGTGCAGTGCCGGCGTGCGTCCCGACAGCCCCTCGTGCTCTCGGAGCCACGCCGCCGCCGCGCACGCCGAGAGATCCCAGTTGCCCGTGTGCGCCGTCGCGACCACCACGCCGCGGCCATGTACGAGCGCCCGCGTGAAGACGTCCGCGGCCCGCGGTGACACCACGAGCTTCGGTTCGAGCGGCTCCTCTGGCCGCCCCGCGGTCCAGAGAAGCTCGAGCAGGCCCGCGCCGAGCGAGCCGTACATCGCGGCCGCCGCGCGCCTCGGCTCCGGCACGCCCGCGCGCTCCATGGCCGATTCGACGTGGCGGCGACGCACGCGCACGAGCCCGAAGGCAAGCGCGCCCAGCACCGCGCCGAACGAGCGAAGCGCGCGGTACGGCAAGAGCCCGACGAGGCGCGCCACGAGCCACATCCACAGAGGTCCTCGCGAACCCTGCGGGAGGGCCTCGGGCGCGCCCTCTGCGCGAGCGCCGAGCGTCTCGTCCGCTCGGCTTCGCGCGCTCAACCCAAGAAGCCCGCCTTGCGGCCCGCGGAGACCTTCGTGCCGCCGTCGAGGCTGACCGCGAAGAGATCCTCGCGCGCCACGAAGAACGTCTCGCCCTTGTTCGAGCGTGCCCGGATGACTCCGTGGGCGAGCCGCAGCGACTCCACCTTCGCGATGTTCAGCGCGACGCCGTCGTGCGCGGCGTACAGCGTCAAGAGCTGCCCCTCCGGCAGGCGAAGCCAACCCTCCGGGTCGGTCGTGACGGAAGCGCTATCGAGCACGGTGCGAAACATGTCCTCGGTCATGCGGCACATTTCCCGCCACGAGCCCCACGCGTCAAGCGCGAGCGCCCTTCGGACGAGACCGCGTGGTAGCCTCGACGCGCGATGTCCGCCGGAGGCACGAGCCAACCACCCCGGATCCCGCCGGAGGATCACGTCTTCGTCGACAACGTGAAGAAATCGTTCGGGACGACGCAGGTCCTGAAAGGCGTGACGATGCACCTCCGCCGCAAGGAGACGGCGGTGATCATCGGCGGCTCGGGCGCAGGCAAGACGACGCTGCTGCGGCTCCTCATCGGCCTCGAAAAACCCACGAGCGGGCACATATGGGTCGACGGCGAGGACATCGGCCCGCTCGGCGAGCGTCAGATGAACCGCGTGCGGCAGAAGTTCGGCATGGTCTTCCAGTACGCGGCGCTGCTCGACTCGCTGAACATCTTCGACAACGTCGCGTTCCCCTTGCGGGAGCACCGCAAGCACATGTCGGAGAAGGACATCCGCGACAAGGTCGTGGGCATGCTGAACCTGCTCGGGCTCGAGAACAAAGAGAAGCGCATGCCGAGCGAGCTCTCGGGCGGGCAGCGAAAGCGCGTGGGGCTCGCGCGCGCGCTCATGCTCGAGCCGAAGATCCTGATCTACGACGAGCCCACGAGCGGTCTCGATCCGCAGACGAGCCGCATGGTCGACGATCTCATCGAGGAGACGCGCGATCGGTTCGGCGTGACGAGCGTGGTGATCTCGCACGACATGGCGAGCACGTTCCGCATCGCGCACCAGGCGTTCCTCGTGATCCAGGGCCAGGTCGTCGCCTCGGGCACGCCCGACGAGCTCGCCTACGGCGAGAGCGAGATCGCGCGCGAGTTCATCGCGGCCTCGGGCGTCGCGCCCGAGCGCATCTCGCGCGTCGAGAGCTTGAAGCAAGCGCCGGAGGGCGGCGCCGCGGTGCGGTATCACCCGACGAGCTAGACGACTTCGTGAGCGGCTTCCTCGAGCGTGACGAACTTCGTACCGCGCTTCGCGAGCACGTCGATCGCCGTCGAGAGCGCGTCGAGACGCTTGGCGAGCGGGATCCGGAGCTCGCGCTGATGCGGGACGAGGTGCGCGAGGCCGTCGCTCGCGTCGAGAAAATCGATGCCGTGAAGCTCGAGGTTCACGAGTGGCTCCCCTGCGCACTGCGCGGCAAGCACGCGCGCGACGCGAGGCCCGGCAACGGCGATCGAGGTGCCGATGAATGGCAAGCGAAGGCCCGGCGTGACCTGGATCGGGAGCTCGACGAGCGCGCGGTTTCCCGGGCGAAACAAGGGTTTGCCCGGGCGATACGGGCGTGTCGGCGCGGCGAGCACGCGCGGCGTATCGAGCACGGAAGCGCTCGTACGCCCGACGATGCGCATGGCCCCCATCACGAGCGCCTTCGCGCCGTAGTACGCGGGGCACGGGAAGACCGACGAATCGAAGCGCAACCCGAGCGTCTCCAGCGCATCGAGCACGACGTCGGTCACGGTGTACCCCGGCGCGCGGAAGCCCATCGGTCGCCGCCCCGTGGCGCGCTCGATGGCATCCTGCGCGGCCGCGATGTCGCGCTGGATCTCTTCGGGCGAGGCGCGCGTGAGATCGTAGCGATGCGAGAACGAGTGGTTCTCGACGACGTGACCACGCGCCGCGAGCTCCGCGAGCTTTGCCGCGCTCTCGGGCCTCGTGAGATCCGCGCCGATGGCGAAGAGGGTGAGGGGTAGGTCGTGCGCCCGCGCGAAGTCCGCCATGCGGGCGAGGGCGACGTCGTAGACGACGTGGAGGGCCGCGGCCTCGTCCGCGAGCGGAGCGAGGCCGTGGATGTGGTGGTAGTGCGAGATGCCGTCGAGGTCGACGGAGACAGCGCCGAAGCGCGTCTCGTCAGCCACCGGCCATCTTCGCAACTTCCGAGGCGAAGTCGGGGCCCTGCGGCTTCTCGATGCCCTCGCCGCGCTCGTAGCGGACGAAGCGCACGATCTTCACGCTGCCGCCCGCGGCCTTCTCCGCAGCCTGGCGCAGCTTGTCGATCGTCTGGCCGGGGACCACGACCGACTCCTGCTCGGTCAGCGTGACCTCGCTGAACCACTTGTTGAACTTGCCCTCGATGATCTTGGGCCACGCGCTCTCGGGCTTCGGCTTCGGGTCCTCGCGGAGCTGCCCCTCGAAGATCTCCTTCTGCTTGGCCTTCGCGTCGTCGCTGATGTCCTCGCGGACGAGCGCGACCGGGTTCATCGCCGCGATCTGCATCGCCGTCTCGTCGGCGAACTTCAGGACCTCGGCGTGCTGCGCGACCGCGTCGCTCTCCGTCTCGAGCGAGAGCACGACGCCGATCTTGCCGCCGAGGTGCACGTACGCGTGCGCCACGCCCGACTTGCCGGCGGGGACCTCGGTGCGGTCCCAGCGGCGAATGTCGATCTTCTCGCCGATACGCGCCGTGAGGTCGACGATCACGTCGCCCACCTTCTTGCCGCGGAGATCACTGTTCTTGAGGTCAGCGCCGAGGGGCGCGGCCTCCGCGAGACACAGCACGTCGCCAACGAAGTTCTTGAACTCGTCGCTGCGCGCGGAGAAGTCCGTCTGGATGTTGACCTCGACCAGCGTGGCGGCGCGCTTGTCCGTCGAGATGGACGCGCGAACCTCGCCCTCGCTGGCGACGGCGCCGGCACGCTTGGCGCTCTTCGCGAGGCCCTTCTTCAGGATGATCTCGACGGCCTTTTCCATGTCGCCCTCGGCCTCGGTGAGGGCGTTCTTGCAGTCGCTCATGCCCGCCTGCGTACGCTCGCGGAGCTCCTTGATCGCCTGCGGATTGATGCCGGCCATGGCTCGTATTCCTCCGGAAAATGTATCGTTCGTGTTGGGGAAATTTTCGTGGTTCGGGCGCCGGGCTCGGCTCGTCCGAGCGGAGCCCCGAACGTGGACAGGATGCTCTCAGGGATCCCCGGGGGCCGATGGTGGCAGGAAGGGCGCCACCCCGAGCGAGGCCTGAAACCTCGCACTCGAAAGGGAGCGCCCTGCCGTCACGCTCGCCCTGCCGGGCGCGTGCTCACTGCTGGGGCTGATCGCCGCCGCCGCCGCGACCGCCACGGCCGCCGCGACCGCCACGGCCGCCCTGGTACACGCTGATCTCTTCACGACGGCCGCCGCCGCCCTGCTGCTGGCCGCCCTGCTGCGGGCGCTCGCGCTCCTGCTCGCGCTCCACGTCCTTGCGGCGCTGCGAGCCCTCGAGCGCGGCGTCGGCGATGCGGGCCGTGATGAGCCGGATCGACCGGATCGCGTCGTCGTTGCCCGGGATCACGTAGTCGATGAGATCCGGGTCGCAGTTCGTGTCCGTGATCGCGATGACCTGCACGCCGAGCTTGCGCGCCTCGTTCACCGCGATCGACTCCTGGTGGGGGTCGATCACGAAGATCGCGGCCGGCACCCCGCCCATGCCCTTGAGGCCGCCGAGGTACTTCTCCAGGCGATCGCGCTCCTTCTCCATACGCGCGACCTCCTTCTTGACGAACTGCTCGTACGTCCCGTCCTCCTTCATGCGCTCGAGCGTGCGGAGGCGGTCGAGGCCCTGCTTGATCGTGCGGAAGTTCGTCAGCGTGCCGCCGAGCCAGCGGTTCGTGACGAAGTACATCCCGGAGCGACGGGCCTCTTCCTGGACGATGTCCTGGGCCTGGCGCTTCGTCCCGACGAACAGGATGCTGCCGCCGCGGCCGACCGCGTCGACGACGAAGTCGTACGCGCGCTTGAAGAGGCGCACCGTCTGGTCGAGATCGACGATGTGAATGCCGTTGCGTGCGCCGTAGATGAACGGGCGCATCTTCGGGTTCCAGCGCTTCGTCTGGTGGCCGAAGTGCACGCCTGCATCGAGCAGCGAGCGGAGGGGCAGCGGGAACTCGCCGGGGCCGGGGGGCACGAAGGTGCCAGCGGACTCAGCAGTGGACATCGAAATATCGGTCATGGCACGGATTCCTTCTCGGGTTCGGTTGGACCTCCGCTCCCCATCCTGCGGACAACCCCCCGGGATCTTCGGATCCCTGGGAGCACCGGCCGCAAGTCCCACCTTTCGGGGCGTGTGCCGGGGGAGCGTGTGGAGTCCGTTTGCGTGGTCGACGCTCGGGGCTTCGGGTTGCCTGACGGCATCCTTCGCCCCAAAACATCAGCCCACGCTTGGGGTTTCGGCCGCCTGACGGCGTCCTTCACCCCAAACCCCAGCCAAAGCTCGGGCAAACGGGGCGCGCATCCTGCCCCGCGAAATGGGGCTTGTCAACGGAAGGAACGGGCCTTTCGTTCGGTTCCTCGCGGTGAACCTCCTCACGCGCTATCCGTACGGAGGAAAACGCGACGACGGACGGACCACCGGCATCCCAGGGGAACGCCATGAAACAGGATGACGCCGAGCGACCCAGCCTCGACCGGATTCCGACGGGAATCACAGGTCTCGACACCGTCCTCGGCGGAGGCTTCCTGGCCGGCAGCGTCCACCTCGTCGTAGGTCCGCCCGGGAGCGGCAAGACCATCCTGGCCAACCAGATCACCTTCCGCCGCGCCGCGACGGGCCAGACGGCCGTGTACGTCACGCTGCTCGCGGAGGCGCACGCCCGCATGCTCGCGCATCTCGCGGCGTTCGAGTTCTTCGACCCGACGTTCGTGCCCCACCGGATCGTCTACATGAGCGGCTACGGCGTGCTCGAACAGAGCGGGCTCGACGGCCTGCTCGAGCTGCTCGGCCGTACGATCCGGGAGCACGGCGCGATGTTCCTCGTGCTCGACGGGCTCGGCACGGCCGAGGAGTTCGCTCCCACGACGAGCGTATTCAAGCGGTTTCTCCTGACGCTCTCGACCTCGGCGAGCTTGACCGGCTGCACGATGCTCCTGCTCGCCACGCAGCGCGCCTCGGACTTGCCGCGGCCCGAGCAGGCGACGGTGGACGGGCTCATCACGCTGGACAAACGCCGCGCCGGCCCGCGCTCGGTGCGCGAGATCGTGGTCGAGAAGATGCGGGCCACGAACTACGCGCTCGGCGCGCACGCGATCGACATCGACGAGAAGGGCATGCACGTCTACCCGCGGCTCGAAGCCTGGCCCTTCCAGCCGCCCTCCATGGTGCCCCCGCAAGGGCGCCTCGGCTTCGGCGTGCCGGGGCTCGATGCAATGCTCGGCGGCGGCATCCTCGCCGGTTCGTCCACCGTGCTCGCGGGGCCGCCCGGGACGGGCAAGACGCTGCTCGGGATGAGCTTCCTCCTCGAGGGCATCCGCCGCGGCGAGCGCGGGGTCTACCTCGGCTTCGGCGAGGCGCCGGCGCGGATCGTCCAGGCCGCAAGTGGCATTGGGCTCGACGCCCAGGGCGCGCTCGATCGCTCCGAGCTGACGATGCTATGGTATCCCCCTACCGAGGGTACGGCGGACGCAGTTGCGTGGCGCCTGCTCGAGGCGGTCAGCGAGGAGGGGCAGAAGCGCGTGTTCATCGACGAACTCCGCGGCTTCCGCAATATGGTAACGGACGTCGAGCGACTCGATCGCTTTCATGCGGCGCTCTGGGCCGAGCTCGCGAGGCGTGGTGCGACCACGGTCCTCGCGGAGACGATCTCCACGTGGGATCGCGCGCCGAACGTGAGCGCGTTGCCGCAGGCCGCCTTCGTCGACAATGTGATCGTCCTCGAGGAGGAAGAAAAAGGGCGGCGGCTGCGCAGGTACGTCGCGTCGCGCAAGGTCGCGGGCGGCAAGCACGATCCCTCCTTGCGTCGGCTCCGGATTTCGAGTCAGGGGATCGAGGTGGAGCGACCGAGCGCGCGAAGGCGCCTCCGGGGGAGCGCGTGAAGACGATCCTCGTCGTGGACGACGAACTCGACATCGTTGACGTCCTGAGCGACCTCCTGACCGCGGAGGGCTACCGCGTGATCACGGCGTCGAACGGGCGCGAAGGGCTCGCCCGCATCGCCGAATCGCGGCCCGACCTCGTGCTGCTCGATCGGATGATGCCCGTCGTCGACGGGGCCGAGATGCTGCGGCTGATGCGCGAAGACGCATCGCTCGGAGGGATCCCGGTCGTGATGATGAGCGCGGCCGAAGGGCGGAGGCTCTCGCAGGAGCTCGGGTGCGCGGCGTTCCTGAAGAAGCCCTTCGACCTCGGCACGTTGCTCGACACGGTCGCGCGGCTCGCTGGTAGGGGCGATCGCGAAGAGGTCGCGCGAAGCTAGGCAACGCTGAAAACCGCCTTGGGCGTTCGGCCTTGTCACGAGCGGCGCTCCCGCGGGAAGATTCCCCGAGCGCGCGCCGAGGTACGCCCATGAGCAACCAAGATCGTGAAGAAGAAGCACCGCTTTCCGAAAGCCCCCTATCGGGCCCCGCATCGGACCGCCGCACCGCGTTCCGGCACACGGCCGTCTTTCCCGCCCACATCGACACGGGCAACGGGCACAAGCGCACCGCGGTGATTCGTGATCTCAGCGTCTCGGGCGCCCTCGTGCTCACCCGTGCGCGCGTGAAGATCGGCGACGAGGTGACGCTGTCGCTGTACCTCACGGGAGACCCGAACCATTCCCGCGACGTGAAAGGACGCGTCGTGCGGGACGAGCGGCGCAGCGTCGAGGTCTCGGACATCTGGCCGTACGCCGTCGCCATCCACTTCAACGAGCCCTTCGAGGACATCGAGCCCGACGTGAAGGCGCTCGCCGAGAAGCAAGCGAGCCTCGGCCTCATCGGCGGCAAGGATCCCTGAACACGGCCGAGCCTCGCCCGTACCTGCCTGCATCGCGTACACTCGTGGGGTGCGCGACCTCCAAGCCAGCCCGAAAAAGCTCTTCCTCCGGGGCTTCCTGCTCTTCGCGCTGACCGCCTCCGCGTGTATCGCCGGCGCGCCCGAGGGCATCCGTCGCCAGACCGACGGCGACGGAGACGATCCGCTCATCAATTTCGACGGAGGCGTGCCGCCCATCGACGCCGCGCCCGAGATCCCGAACGCGGATCCCTACGCCGTGATCGGCGCCGATCCCACGCACGGCCCCTTCACCGGCGGCCAGCGCGTGCTCCTGCGTGGCAACGGCTTCGCGGCGGCCACGCGCGTCTGGTTCGGCGAGGTCGAGGCCGACGCGTCCACGATGGTGCCGATCGATCCGACCCGCCTGCAGATCGTCGCGCCGAAGGGCTCCGCCGGCCCGGTCACGCTCACCGTGCAGAAGGGCGACGACGAATCGACGCGCCGCTCGCTCCCCGGCGGATACGCGTACGACGCGCTTTACGCGGCCCCGTCGAGCGGGCCCGTCTCCGGCGGCACGGTCATCGAGATCGTCGGTGACGGCACGAGCTGGGGGCCCGGCGCGATCGCCAAGATCGGGGGCAAACCCTGCACCACGCAGACCGTCAACGGACCGACGTCGATCACGTGCACGGTTCCCAAAGGCACGCCCGGCGCGAAGCCTGTTTCGGTCGACGCGGGCGACGGCCAGCCGATCGTCGTGCTCGACGCGTACACCTACGAGGACAGCACGAACGGCTTCAAGGGCGGCCTCTCCGGCGATCCGATCGCGGGCAAGCTCAAGGTGCTCGTCTACGACAACTTCACGGGCGACCCGATCCCCGGCGCGCACGTGATCGTGGGCAGCGATCTCCCGTCCGCGCTCGTGAAGCAGGTCGATTCGACGGGCGTGACGCTCTTCGACGATCCCTCGCTCGCCGGGCCGCGCACCGTCACCATCGCGGCGAAGTGCCATAGCCCCATCACGTTCGTCGACGTCCCCGTCGACACGGTCACGATCTATCTCGATCCCGTCCTGAGCCCTGCTTGCGTGGCCGACGGCGATCCTCCGCCCGTCGGAGGCAAACCCGGCGCGGGCGGCGGCGTCCGTGGCGAGCTCGTCTGGACGGGCAGCGTCGAGTTCAAGAAATCCCCTTGGATCAACGTGCCCGCGCCTGCCCCGGGCGAGCGCCAGGCCGCGTACGTCTTCCACGCGAACCTGGATCCGACCGCGACCTTCCAGCTCCCGCACCCCTCGACCGCGATCCTCCCCGATGCGCCCGGCGAGATCGGCTACGCGTTCCAGCTCGGCAGCAGCGCCGGCAATCGCGCGCTTTACGCGCTCGCCGGCGTCGAGACCACGAACAGCGTGCCGCCGAAGTTCACGGCGTACGCGATGGGCATGGTGCAAGGCGTGAGCGTGCAGCCGGGTGCGTACACCGACCAGGTCTACATCGTGATGGATCGGACGCTCGATCAAGCCCTCACGATGGACGTCGCGCCGCCCGCGCCGGGGCCGAAGGGGCCGGATCGCGTGCGCGCCACGGTCTCCGTGATGCTCGGCAACGATGGCTACGCGATCCTTCCTTCCGGCGTGAAAGCCCCGCTCCTCCCGCTCGCCGGGCCCATCCCGTTCGTCGGCCTGCCTGCGCTCGACGGCTCGCTGTTTGGCGCGACGTACGTTTCCACGGCCCGCGCGGTCACGGGCCCGCAGGCCTCTGCGCCGATGTCCGTCGTCGGCCGGCTGCTCTCCACGAGCACCGCACAAAACCTCGTCGTGGATGGGTTCGTCGGCGTTCCGACGCTGAACACGCCGGCGAGCGGCGCGGCCTGGGATGGCCGACACCTCGCCACCACGTTCGGCGCGGGCGGCTCGGCGATCGACCTCTCGGTCTACGACATCGCGAGCGGCGGCGGCCTCATCCGCTGGACCGTGGTCGTGCCCAAGGGCTCGCATACCGTCGAGATCCCCGATCTCTCGGGCTTCCCTTTCCCCGAAGGCGGCCTGCCGGGCGGACCCATCACCATCGGCGTCTACGGCGCGCGTGTCGACAAGTTCTCCTACGGCGCGCTCCGCTATCGCGACATCCGGCCGAGCGGCATGAGCGCCTACGCCCTCGATTACTTCAACGTCTTCCTGTGATCCGAGCGAGGACACGCGCATGAACGAGCGATCCAGGCGCTCGAAGAAGCTCGGCACGGGCGCCCTCGCCCTCGGCACGATGGCTCTGCTCGCGAGTTGCTTCGACAAATCCACCCGCTGGGAAGAGGTCGAGCCCAAGCCCCCGCCGCCGCCCGCGTGCGAGCTCGGCCTCGAACGCTGCACGACCGCGCTCGAGCGCTGCACGGACACCGGCGCGGGCCTCGCGTGGACCATCGTCGAGGACTGCGCCGCCGAGGGCCTCGTCTGCGCGCCGACCTTGCTCCGCTGCACGGCGTGCCTCCCGAATGGTGGGAGCTGCAAGGGACAGGAGGCCTATCGCTGCAACGAAGACGGCACCGCCGCGACGCTCGTCGACACGTGTGATCCGTCGAAGGGCATCGCGTGCCGCGTCGGGAGCTGCGTGGACCTCTGCGGCCGCGCGACCGTCGAGAAGAGCAACGTCGGCTGCGAGTACTGGGCCGTCGACCTCGACAACGCGATGATCGACGCGACCAGCAACGCGGCCGCGCAGCAGTTCGCGGTCGTCGTTTCGAACCCGCATCCGGACATCGCCGTCTCCGTGCGCATCGCGCAAGACGATGGCCTGCCAGGCTCTCCCGCGGCGCCTTACGACATCGCGACCGCGGTCATCGCGCCCCTGAACCTCCAGGTCTTCAAGCTCGGTCCGCGCGAGGTCGACGGCAGCCCCGAGGGCGAATACGACACGGGCACGCACACGGCGCTGACGAGGCACGCCTTCCGCATCCGCTCGGATTTCCCCGTCGTCGCGTACCAGTTCAACCCGCTGGAAAATGTAAATGTCTTCTCGAACGACGCGTCGCTCTTGAAGCCGACCGAGGCGCTCTCGTTCGGCGTCGAGGACAGCGTCATCACGTCGTACGTCGTCGTCGGCTGGCCGCAGACGATCGCCGCGACCGACGATCCCGACACGAACTTCAACCCGAACGACCCCACCCACCTCCGCTCGTTCCTCACCGTCGTGGGCACGCAGCCGGACACCACCGTGCGCGTGAAGACGAGGGCGATGGTCGTGGGCGGCGGCCCCGTGCCGGAGACGCCTGCGAACGGCACGGTCGAGGTGCGGCTCGACGCGTTCGACGTGCTCAACCTCGAGACGGGCGATTTCAACGCCGACTTCACGGGCAGCACCATCGAGTCGAACCGGCCCATTGCGGTCTTCACGGGCGGCGAGGCCTCGGACGCGCCCCATTTCCCGACCCTCGCGTATCGACGCTGCTGCGCCGATCACCTCGAAGATCAGCTCGATCCGATCCGCACCGCCGGGAAAACGTTCGCCATTCCGCACACGCCGAGCCGCACGCGTATGGTCAAGCAGGCCGGCGGGCTCATCGAGGAGGTCCCCGAGCCCGATTACGTGCGTTTCGTCGCCGCCTCGAAGGCCGGCGCGAAGATCACGACGAGCCTGCCGCCGCCCTACGACGTCATCGACCTGAAATGGCTCGGTGATTCTGCCGAGGTCACGGCCTACCGCAATTTCACGGCCGAGAGCACGGAGCCCATCATCGTCGCGCAGATCATGGGCAGCCAGGACGCCGCGGGCGTGCGGCGCGGCCTGCCCGGCGGCGATCCCAGCCTGCTCATCGTCCCCCCGCTCGAGCAGGCCCGGCCCGACTACGTCTTCCTCACGCCCGACAAATACGTATTCGATTACATCTCGATCGTCGTGCCGGCGGGCCAGGGCGTCCTGCTCGACGAGCTCCTCCTCGGCCCCGACGCCTGCGAGGTCACCGCGGCCGACGGCCTCACGACCGAGGAGCGCGGCGGCAATCCGCCCGAGCTCCTCGTCTACAACTGCCAGCTCAGCTTTCCCCTCATCCAAGGGCTCGCGAACTTCGTCGTCACCCTGCCGGGCAAACAAAATGACGGCGTCCACCGGGTCGTCGCCGGCGTGCCGGTCATCGTGACCGTGGGCGGGTTCGATTCGTATGTGAGTTATTCGTACGCGGCGGGCACCGAGCTCCGGGCGATCGCGCTGCCGCAATGATCGCGGAAAGGGGCTCGCCTTCACGGGCGAGCCCCTCGCACGACGTCAGGGCAACGCCTTCCCCTTGAGGTCGTTGAGCTGCGTCACCACCTGCTTTGCGGACTCGACCGGATCATTCTTCTTGTCCGCATTCAAGGCATACGTCGTGTCGGCGAGGCCGGCGAGGACGCTCGTGATGTCGTGGTCGACCTTGCCCGGCTCTGCCCAGTACGTGACCGTCGGAATTGTCATGTACACCGAGAACGCGCGGTGCTCGCTGCCCGGCCGCTCGCCGATGACGTGCACGATGGCCCGTCTGCCCTGCTTGTCCGCGATCTTCCCGAACAGGATCTCGCCGACGTGATAGCCCGCGCGCACGCGTCCCGCCGTGCACACGATGTGCTCGGGCGCGACCTTGTAACCGGCCTTTTCGAGCTCCGCACGCAGCGCCGGCAGGAACTTGTCGACGTGGCCCGCATCCGAGATCGAGAAGGCGTTCAGGCCCTCCGAAATCATGATCTGCACGTCGTACTTGCCCGCGTGTTCGTCGCGCAGCTTCTCGACCACGCGGACCGCGTCTTCCTTGAGCTGCTCGCCCGTCGGCGGGTGCAGGATGTAATCGTCACGATCCTTCGCGCCCGTCCAGACCTTCACCATGCTCGGGATCGTCGCGACGAACGCCGGATCGAGCTCGGCGAGGATGCTCTTCTTGCCGTCGGCCACGAGGGCGCGGATGTACTGGTCGAGCTCGGGGTTCAAATCCCACGGGTTCGTCCCGTAGCCCTCGGCGATGAACACGCCCCGCTTCTTGACGGCGTCGAGCGCAGAGGCCGTCTCCTGCGCATTCATGATCTCCTCGACCGTGCGCGGATCCCCCTTCGCTTGCAGATACTTCGCATAGACGTACTTCACGTTGCCGAAGTACTGCGTGGGCTTGCCCATGGCGTCGATCACGCCGAGCTCCTGGAAAAACGCCCACATCTTGTCGTCGACCTTGTAGCCGAACTTCTCGCGGATCCGGACGTGGTCTTGGAACGCGGTCGTCAGGTACGACAGCATCGGATCGTTCTTCGTGGGCAAACCCATGAGGTACGCGGGGTTCGCCGGCATGATCTGGTCGATGCACCAGTCGAGATCGTCGAGATCGACCGACATGTGCAGCGTCGAGCAGATATCGAGACCGATCGGCAGCCCGTGGAGCTTGCCCATCGCGATGTCCTCCAGGCAGCAGCGCACGAGCTGCTCCTTCGTGCGGAAGACCTCGGGGCCGATGAAGCCGGCCACGTCGTTCAGGTGCACCCACGGCTCCTCGGGGTTGCCCGCGGCTTTTTGCGCCTCGGCCACCCGCTTCTTGAGCGCGCGCGCAAAGCCGTACTTGCGCGCCTCGTGCACGACCATGTCGAAGCCCGCGCCGTGGCCGTTCGTCGCGTCCGCGCCCTGGCCCGTCTCGAAGTAGAGGCCGTATTTGCCCGAGCGCGTCGCCGCGTGGTTCAGCATCTTCTCCACGGTCACGTCGAACGTCGCGTTCGCGTCCGTCGTGCTGCCGAGGCTCTGGAACCAGAGCGCCGTCGAGCCCGGGAACTGCTTCTCCACCGCCGCCTGCACGTCGATGTGCGCGAGACAGCAATGCGGCATCGTGTCTTCGAGCTTGAACGTGACGAGCAAGTCCTTCAGCACCTCCTCGATGGCGTGCACGCTCGCGACCTCGCTCGACACGGGGTTGTTGCCGAGCACGACATCGCCGACCGCGAAGGCGAAGCCGTTCATGACCTGCCAGAGGATGTCGTTCGTGTCGTCCGTGGGCGAGTTCGGCTGGATACGCGCGCCCATGTAGCCCTTGGCGCCGATCTTCGAGCCCGGCAGCGGGTTGAACACCGTCTGGCCGAGCTTGATGAGCTCGTCGTTGCTCATGAGCTTCACGATCATGCCGATGATGTCGCTCGGCAGGCCCACCATGACGGCCTTGATCTCGTCCTCGGTCTTTTCGAGCAAGAACGATTTGAGCTCCGACATCTTCCAGGCGCGCGCGCCCTCGAGCGCGGGCGCGTCGGTCGTCTGGATGATGAGGGAATAGACCGCGTCCTCGAGCATCGGACGATCCGCGAGATCGCCGATCTTCGTGTTCGAGAGCAGTTTGCGCGCGTTCTGCCGCGACAGGTCGTCGACGGCCGCGATGCCGAGCGCCTCGTCGCCTTCCTTGTATTCGTTGGCGGCGCCGATCACGGCCTTGTAGAACTCGTGGTCGTACTTGCCCTTGACGCGGGTGACGTACGCGATGACGTCCTCGCCCTCCCTGATTTCCGGGATGGATACGCCGCTCGGCGCGGTGGGCGTCCCCGGATCCGGTTGGATGGGATCGGAGCCACACCCCGCCGCGAACGTCGCGGCGACGCCGCCAAGGAGCCCCATCATGAAGGTGCGACGGCGGAGCGCGAGGCGCGCCGCTGCGGGAAGCGCCGCGGCCGCCACCCGAATCTGCCGAGGTCTACGAGGACGAGTGAGCTCGTTTGTCAGCTTCTTCATGCGATCGTGCTCCCAAGCAACCATCCAAGGAGTCGTTACCCGCATAGCGGCGAGCTTCGTGAAATCGACCCACCACCCGCGGAAGGTGCCTTTCGAATAAAGGCACCCCGGATCGATTCTAGGCCCAGCGTCCTCGCTCTGGCAACGTCCTCGTCGCGGAATCGGGTATGGTGGTCACCGAGCGAGGCACGGCATGGCTTACAAACGGCAGATCGGAACTTTCGTGGGGCTCTTCGCGCTTCTGGGCGGATGCCAGATCGTTGGCAGCATCGAGCCGGAGCTCGTCCTCGCGTCCGGAGACGAGATCTGCGGCGACGGCGTCGACGACGACGGCGACGGCCTCACCGATTGCGCCGATCCCGATTGTGGCGTGAGCCTCTGCGTCCCGAACGCTCCTCCCGGCTGGGAAGGCCCGTTCTGGGTCCGCCACTCGGCCTGGGACGGCACGTCCGGGCCCGCGTGCCCCGCGGGCTTTTCGGGCTCCGCCCATTACATGTCCCCCGCGCCGGCGGCCTGCACACCCTGCGCGTGCAGCGACGTCCAGGGCGGCGCTTGCGCCCCGCCGAAATTCCGGTGCTGGCCCTCCAAAAACTGCTCGGGAGAGGTCGTCAACACAACGCTTCAAAACGTCGGGCAATGCGAAGCGCCCTTCGGCCCGTTCCCGTTCCCGTCCGCGAGCTGCCGCATCATCGGCCCGGGCGCCGTGCAATCGGAGGGCGCGTGCACGGCGAGCGGCGGCGAGCTCACGGAGCCGCAGCTCTTCCAGCAGATCGTCTCGGCCTGCGAGCTCGGCGCGGGGACTGGCTGCGCCGAGGGCTCCACCTGCGCGCCGCCGCTCGAGGAGGGAGCGCGGCTCTGCGTGCGGAGCAGCGGCGGCGGCGTATGCCCGAGCGGATGGGAAGCCGAGACGCTGACGGCCTATGCTGGCGGGCAGGACGCGCGAACGTGCGACGCTTGCACGTGCCAATTGGAGGGCGCCGGATGCGAGGGCGGCGCCTATCGTATTTTCGATACGAACAACTGCCAGCCGTCCGGCTCGGGCGCAGACGCGGATCCCCCGATCGACATCACGGGCGACACCTGCGTCGACGTCTCCACGCTCGCCGATTCCGCCACCTTCTCGATCCTCGCCCTCGAAGCCAGCGTCTACACGGGCGCCTGTACATCCGCGGGCGGCACGCCGAGCGGCGCGGTGCTGCTCGAGGGCGCCGTCAAGTATTGTTGCCGCTAAGCCGGTTGGTCATTCCACACGAAATCGAGGATCCTGCCGGATTTCGCGGATCCGCTCGCGCGCCCAGGGTTCGTCCGGGCCGATGTCGGCCGAGTCGCCGCCCGCGCCGATCGAGATCGTCCGGCCGCCCTCCACGTCGAGATTGCAGAGCCCCTCGCCCCAGAGGATCGCGGCCTCGATCGGTCGGCGCTCGGCGCGTGGCCTGGCCGGGCCGAGCACCACGTCGAAGAGCTGGCCGAGGTCGTGTTTCGCGCCGCCGCGGCAGAACTGCAGGGCGCTCTTCGGCACGTGCTGGCCGAGCTCGCCGAGCAGAAAGGGCAAACCGAGGCTCCGGGCGATCGTGAGGTCATGGTCGAGCTTCCACGTCGCGCGGGCGAACGCGGGGTCCTCGTTCGAAGGCGCGACGGTCGTGTACACGTGCGCCGTCCAGACGAGCCGCGCGCGAAGAGAAGCGGGCAGCGCCTCGATCCACGCGCGCTGAAAGGACACGTAGCCCGCCTCGTGCCCGCGCAGGTCGCCGAGCAGGATCGGGTGCGGAAAACGCTCGCCGAGCAGGCGGAGCGCGGGGCGCACGAAATCGTTCACCCAAACCGAGGCCTCCGGGCCGTCCCAGGTGCCGCGCGCGACGTTCCGGAACGTGTCGAGCTCGTTGACGAGCTCGAAGGCCAGGATCGCGGGATCTTGCGCGATCGCGGGCCTCTCGGCAAAGGCCTCGATGCGGTCGGCGAGGGTGCCTGCGCCTTTTTCTTTCCAGCCGCCTTCCAGATAAAAACGTCGGGCGAAGAAGGGGCTCTTCGGATCCTGGTCGTCGAGCGAGCGCGTGCTGTCCGGGGCGCCGTAGCCGGCCTGGTGGTTCTGTAGCGTGACGATGAAACGCAAAGGTCGCTCGCGGCGCGCGTTTTCGTCGAGCAGGAGCGCGAGCATGTCGGCCGCGTGCTTGATCTCGGTCGGCGAGCCCGTTTGCTTCAGCGAACCCCACAGGCGAACGACGGGCGCGCCGCTCCGGGCGACGGTGTCGAGCGCGATGCAGGCGACGCGGCGGCGATCGAGCTCGGTCGGCCCTCCCTCGTAGAGGAGTTTGTCGAGAAGATCGAACAGGTGCGTCCCGACGAACCGCAGCCGGACGGATCGACCGGCGAAGTCCTGCTCCATGTGCCCGACCGCGCCGGGTTTGGCAGGAACGACACGCGCCAATCCGTCCGGGCGCGCCCAAACCTCGGAGACTCCGATGGTCTCGGGGCAGGCCGGATGCGGACGCGGCGGCGCCGGTGAAGGCAGAGCCGCGTGCAGATTCGGAGGCGGAGGCGAATCCGGAACCGACGTCGAATTCGTGAGCGGCGCAGGCAGGACGGCGTCGGGACGTAACGGCGCGTCACATGCGGCGACAATAAAAAAGAATGCCAGAAAAAGGCGCATGGCGGGACCGAGGAGGCCCGGCTTCCTCGACGAAAAGCCCACCACCCGAAATCACGAAAATAAAGTGGGGAGGAACTGCTGCATTTGCTTGGCCTGGGCCTCGGCGCGGGCGCGGCAGGCCTCGAGGCGGGCGCGCAGCGGGCCGTCAGCATCCCGGGCGCCACGGCGAAAGACCTCGGCCGCGCGCTCGTGCGTGAGCTTGAGCAAAGGTGCGAGGCTCTTCTGATCGACGCGCATCGGAGCGTCGAGGAGCACGATGCACGCTTCGGCCGCATCCCGCAGATCCGATGCGTCGAGGGCGTCGGCGACCGGGAGAAGCTCGACGAGCGACTGCTTGAGGGTGTCTCGCCCGCCTTTGGGTATCGCGCTGGACATGAGGATGAGTCCAGGATAGCGGAGGAATTCGGTTCGGCCATCCGGGGCGTTATTTGTCGCGACGCGGCAAGCACGCCTCCCGGTCGCCCCGCCTCGAAGCGCCAAGATCGTGCCGCAAGAGGTGCAACCCGGACGGGTGATTTCGACAAGACCGGCCGTCCGGGGGTCCCTGGAACCGGGTGTCCCGACAAACGCAAAACGAGCGAGAGACGCGATCGGTGCGCCCCTCGCTCGCGAGAGCAGCAGCGTCCCCCCCGAGCCGCTGTCTGCTCTCCTGCCCGATCCTACCCCGCGCACGTCAAAAAGCCCCACGTCCGGAGAGCAATCCCCTGTGGGGATGTCGGTTTTTGGGGAGACGAAAAGCTAGAACATCGAGCGGTCGTCAAACCGCTCGATGTTCTAGCTGGAATGGGCCGAGGCGCCCTGGGGCAGATCGATCTCGGGCACGGTCGGGCGTTCGCTGATCGGCGTGACGCGATCGCCGGGCAGAGGCTCGGGGCGCGGCGCCGCGAGCCGGGTCGGCCGCCGCGCCGCAGGGACGAACGCAGCAGCGAGCAGCACGGAGGCACCACCGCAGAGCACGGCGGCGCTGTAGCCGAGGCGGAGCGCGAGCAGGGCGCCGCCGAAGAGCGCGAACGCGGCGAACGATCCAGCGACGGCCATCGCGAGGGGCAACGCGCGATCGGCGATCGAGGACGCGATGCGCACGCCGAGCGCGAGGAGCGCGCCGAGGCTGAGGCCGATCACGCCGAGGATCGCGGCGGCGACGCCGATCCGCGCCGGCAGCGTGAGCCCAAGGGCCAGACCGAGCGCCGGATCGAGGCCCATCGCGAGGGGCGCGAGGACGAACACGAGCGCGAGCGACCAGCGCTGCGCCGCGCCCCGCGCGCCCACATCCCCGGGCCGATGCCCGAGCCCGAAGCCCACGCCGAGCGCGAGCAAGAAGACGAGCGGCAGCACGAGCGCCACGAGATCCGCACGGCCCACGACCACGCCGAGCCGCGGAATCAGCGCCCCGCCGATGAGCGAGAGACCCGCCGCAGAAAAACCGAGCGCGAGCGCCGCGCGCAGGATCGATCCACGCGAAGCGCCGTCGAGCGTCCGCCGCGCCGCCACGAGCGGCCCGAGCAGCGCGATGAACGCGACGATCGCCGTCACCACGAGGCCGGCGGCGATCGTCAAGAGCCCTCGCTGGTTCTCCTTCAGCCCACGCACGTCGAGCAGCGTCTTCTTCAGGTTGCCCGGCGCGACCGTGGAGAACCAGAAGGGACGATCGTCCGTCGGCGGCCGGAGATCCGTGCCCTGCTGCGCCGAGAGCGCGGCCGGATCGGCCCCCTCGACGAGCAAGCGACGGATGTTCCCTTTCGGCGCGTCCGCCATGAGCAGCTCGGTGTACTTGTGCCGCCGGCAGTGCGACCGAAGGTTCGTGAGCTCCTCGGCGTGGAGCGGCGTGCGCTTCACGAGCAGCGAGGTGATCTTGTCCTTCGTGCAGCCGAAGAGGTGCTTCGCAGGCGTCTGTGCGCCCGTGTCGCGCAGCGCGCGCGTCGCGAGCGCGACGAGCCGATCCGCCTCCACCTCGGGGCGCGAGAGCGTCACGGTGCCCTCGGGCACGACCGCGAGCAGCAGATCTCGCACGGCCTGCGTCGTGAAGAGCGGGATCGGCGTGGCCGCGACGGCGCCGACCGGCGAAGGCGAGAAGGCGTCGACGTACCCGACGACGATGCTGCGATAAGGCACGGGCGGGCGCCTCGCGAAGGCGCGGGGTCCGTCGACCGTGACCCGGATCTCGGGTTTGTCGTAGAGCTCCCCGCTCCACGCGCGCGACTCGCCGCGCATGATCTCGTGCACGAGGGTCGGGTCCGGCTCGACCGCGTAGATCTCTTTCTGGTTCTGCCGAAGCGCGGACCGGAGCCCGCGCCCGCCGGCCGATCCCACGACGAGCACGGGCCCCTTGTCCTTGTGGAGGACGTAGCCGAGCTCGTCCGGCGAGGCCGGCGGCGTCTGCTTCCCCTCGTAGATCGGCGTGCCCATCGTGCCGTCGGCGCGCAGCCACGCAGCGCCCGCGGAGGGTTTGTCCACGGTGAGCAGGCCGCGGTTCGTCCAGCGCTGGAAGGCGACGCGCTCGATCTGGATCCACCGGATGGTCGCGAGCTTGAGGTACGGCGCGCCGATCTCGCCCGCGAGGAGCACCGAGCAGCCGAGCACGAACGTGGTGACGACGCCGAGGTGCACCCGCGGCGACTCCGCTTCACCGGACGACCCCTCGCCCTCGGTCTCGACGAACTCACGCCGCGCCGCGACCGCGAACAGCGCGGCCGCGAGGCTCGCGGCGATCGCCGCGCCGAGCCCCACCCGCGCAGGCCCGAACCGCAGAACGAACGCCGCCACGACGACGCCACACGCCGCGCCGAGGAGCCCGCTCTTGCCGACGTCGGCCACGCGCCGCCGCGCCACGCCGAGCGCGCCCGTGAGCGTCACGCCCGCGAGCAGGAACGGCAGGAGCGAGGTGCCGAGGAAGATCGCGAGCTGGCCGAGCGCCGCACGATCGAAGGTGTCGACCGAGCGAGCGCGCACCCCGACCACGACCGAGACGGCCATCGCGCCCGCGGAAAGCGCGGCGAAATGCGCAACCGGCGCAGCGCTGCGAGGAGGCTTCCCGATGCCCCGCACGACCGATCCGAGGAGCGCCCCGAGGCCAAGCCCGAGCGGCAGCAGCATGAACCACACGAGCTCGAAGTGAGGCCCGAGCAAGGCGGAGTACAGCCGCACGAGCGCGATCGAGAGCACCACGAACGCGGCGAGGTAAAGCGCGATCCCCCCGGCGAGGGCCCTCGACTGGCTGACCGACATTGCGAGGGACATCGTCTAGCACGGGTCGAAGCTCGTTGACCCGCCGAATCTCTCGCGGCCTTTCGCTCGCTTCCCTCAGCGTTCTTTGCCGAGCGGCGAGAGCGGCCACGGGCGCAGCAGCGGAACGGCCGCCATCGGGCCGCTTTGCCGGAGCGCGCGGGCGCACTCGTCGACGAGCAGGCGCCGCGGCCCGAACGCCGTCCCGTTCGCGGCATCGGCATCCATGAGCCGCGTGGGCGTGTCGCGGCCGAAGTCGTCGGGATGACCGGGATCGTCGAGCAGCACGTGCCCGAGCTCGTGCGCGAGGGCGAAGCTCGCGCGGTCGGCCCGGAGCGCGGCGCGATCCGTGATGAGCACGTTACGCACCGCGCCACCGTCGGCGCCGATGAAGCTCTCGCCGATACGGCCACTGCCCGCGAAGTTCGGAACCACGATCACCTCGATCGTCGACGGATCCCCATCGTCGAGCGCCTTGATGAGCGCGCGCTCCTCGACCGTGCCCGCGATCGCGTCGATGTCGTTGAAGTGCTGCAGCCCGTCTTCGAGCTCGACGCGCCCGATGCACGCCGTGAGCAGCGTGTCCGTGCTGACCGGCCCCGACGCGGGCGGCTCGACGAGCGCAGGCTCGCCGCTCTTGCGCCGCACGAGCACGTCGGAGCTCCCGCGCGCGCCCGCGGCGATCGTCGCGTTGTCCGAGACGCGGGCCACGAAGCCCGCCGATGCGATCGCCGTCGCGAGCACGCGCGCCGCGCCCGCGGGCGTCGTGCCCTTCTCGAGCGTCACCGCGATCTCGCGCCCGTCCACGCGCACGCGCACCTTGCCGCCGCCCGCCGCGGGCAAGCCATGATCACAACCGAGCGCCACGAGGTGCGGGCGCGGTGGATCCACGATCGTGATCTCCGTCTCGGCGGGCGGCCCGAAGCTCACGCCACACGCGCCCCACAGCGTACTCGCTTGCGCCACGTCCGCGCGCGCGAGCGCCATCGCGCCCGCGTCGTCTCCGCCCACGGGCGGCGGCCCGCCCGATCGCGGACGCACGAGGAACACGCGCAGCACGCCGCGGTAGCGCACGAGCGAACCAAGCGGCGATACGCGCGGACCTGCAACGCGCAGGCCTCCGAGCTTGCGCGGCTCGCCGAGCAGCGCGACCTCCACCGCGCCGCCGAGCTCCGCGCGCACCGATCGATCACGCACCGTCGGGTGGTTTCGATCGATCTCGTCCGGCACCACGCGGATGGGCGCGGTCGAGGCGCACGTGAGCGACGCGCCCACGCCGTCGGGACACGGAACCGGCCCGAGCATCAAGGGCTCGAGTCGATCGACGATCGCGCCCGACGGCGCGCGGCCCGTCACGCGCACGACCGGCGGCAGATCGTCCGCCGTGGCCACGACGACGAAGCGCACCGCGTCGGGGTTCGTGCTCTTCGCATACGGATCCGCCGGCAGCCGCTCGGGCGGTGTGCGCTCGAGCGAAGCGTGCGAGCGCGCCGGATCCACGAACCGGCCCTGCCCATCGACCGGCCGCACGTCGATCGCCGAGATCGTACGCGTTCGTCCGAACGCCTTCACCTCACCGCGCCCCGGCCGCACGGCCTGCAGGGCGATACGCTTCGCGCCCGCGGGAATCACGCTCCCCGAGAACGGCCGCCCATCCACGAGCAGGCGCGCCACGTCGCCGCGGACCTCGATCGTTCGATCCTTGCCCTTCGGCAACACGAGCTCGAACAGGTCCGTGGACGGCGCGACGACGTCCTGCTCCGCGTCGGGCCGACCATCGACGTCGTCGTCGTCGCGATCGACGCCGAGCACGATCCGATCGTCGGCCTGCGCCGCGGGCAGGTTCTCCGGGCTCCCCTGCCCCGCGGCCGCGAGGACGATCCCGAGGACGAGCGCGCGCCCGAAGGGCCTTCCGCGCTCGCCTCGGGCGAGGCTCACCGCCCCTCGATCGCCTGCGTGACGATGTGGAACTCGACGCGACGGTTACGCGCCTGCCCCTCGGCCGACGCGTTGCTCGCGACCGGCTTGCGCGCGCCAAAGCCCTTCGATTGGAGCCGGTTCGCTGCGATGCCACCCTTGTTGATCAGGTAGTCGCGCACGGCCGCGGCGCGGTTCGCCGAGAGCTTGTCGTTGTACTCGGGCTTGCCGACGTCGTCGGTGTGGCCTTCGACGCTGACGAGCTTGATCTCAGGGTTCGCCCTGAGCAGGCGCACGACCTCGTCGAGGATCGGGTAGCTCTTCGGCAGGATCACGTTGCTGTCGAACTCGAACTCGACCTGCTTCGTGATCTGAATCTCGCTCGATCCGCTGATGCGGCGAATGAACTGCGGGCACCCTTCCTTCTCGGGATCGTCGCCGCGCATGCCCGGCTCCTTCGGGCACTTGTCCTCGACGTCGGGCACCGTGTCCTGATCGGCGTCGTCCTCGGGGCAGCCGTCGCGATCGTCGATGTTGTCCTTGTCCTCGGGGACGGCCGGGCACTTGTCGACGTTGTCGGGGATGCCGTCCTTATCGAGATCGGACATCGTCGGACAGCCGTCGTCGGGGTTCGGCGGCGCCTTGTCTTCCTTGTCGACGGGGCACATGTCGACGAGGTCCGGGAAGCCGTCCTTGTCCGTGTCGACGTCGTCGCGGAACTGGTAACGCGCCGAGCCCGCGCCGACCTCGGTGTCCTTGAGCTGGAAGGCGCCGCCGACGACGGCGACGATGCGCATGTCGGGCGCGTAGCCGCCTGTGAGGCGCGAGCCGATCGAGAGGCCCGCCCATGAAATTTTCTTCGCGTCGAGCGCCATGCGACCCGAGAGCGACCACTCGAGCGGCGAGGCGTCGAGCTCGCCGAGCGTCTCGGGGAGCATGCCCACGGAGCCGAAGATCTCGGCCCCGATGCGAAGACGATCCTGCATGAGCGGCACGTAGCCGCCGACGCCGTACGTGAGCTCGCGACCGACCGTGAGCTCGTGCAGCTTCGCGGTGGGCCGGATGGAGAAGCCCGCGTTCACCGTGATGAAAAACTTCTTCGCGTCGTACTCCGTGGCGAGACCGACGCTGCCCCACGCTTCCTTGTCACCGCCGAAGGAGAACTCGTCGCCGGTCGGCAAGAACGCCGACGCGCGCAGGCCGAGCTTGAAGGACTTGTCCTCCGTGCGGAACACGATGAAGCGACCGTCGAGCCGCATATCCATCGGCGCGAAGGCTTGCATGTTGACGTTCTGGTTGAGCGCGACGGCCGAGTTGCCCGTGGGGTTGCCGCTCTGGTAGAGCGCGAGCGGCAGCGTCACCTGCACCGCGCCGCGCTCGAGGATCTCGGCACCGGCCGTGATGTACGCCGTGAGCTGATTGGCAACGGGCGGGCCTTTGAGCGTCTCGGCCTTGTCGAGGTTGTCGACGTGGTTGTCGACGCGCAGCGGGTTCAGCGAGAAGCCGAGCCCGAACTGGCCGTAGAGGCGCGTCTGGCCAATCTCAGGGCGCCAGATCCCGAGGCCGTCGGCAGGCGCGCCGCCGATCTGCAGCCGGTCGAGGTAAAACGTCTTGTCTTGCGCGTGCGCCGCGAGCGGCACGAGCAAGGTCGCAAGGAGGGTGGCGCCGGGCAGCAGGGTCTTCTTCGCCCGCACTGCCCATGCGGGTCCCGTATGTCGTCGAACCATCACGCGATGTCCTCTGTATCATTGTCCCGGCCAGACCGGGTGACCGTTGCGCGCCCTCCCTTCACGCAAGGTCACCCGGGCGTCATGGACGGTCACTTCGGCGTCGGCGGAACGACGATCTCGTTGATGGGCAGGAATCCGGCGCCCGCGGGATAGGCGTACGAAACGCGGAGCGTCTGCTGCGTCGTGCCCCAGCCCCACACGGTGGCGCCGAAGGGCTGCGTGCTCGACATCTCCTGCGGCCCGTTCGTGCAGCCGTCCACGCCCTGGAAATCACCCTTCACGAGGTCCACGCGGGTGTACTCGTAGTCGCCGATGGCCTGCCACCCGTCGAGCTCGCCCTTGCACTTCAGCGTGACGGGGGCAAACTCGCCGGTCACCTTCGACTTGACACGCACCACGACGAGGCTCGTCTCCGGGTACGTCGGGTCCGTGAAGAGCACGTAGCGACGCAGGAACTGCTGCGGCGGCACCACGTTCACCCAGTCCGGATCGCCGACGGCCGCGAACGGCGCGCCGCCCGTCATGTAGGCACCCAGGTAGAACGGGTGCTGCACGTCTTGGCTGCGCACGACGAACGGCCCCGGATCGTCGAACTCGAGGACCTGGCCCTGGTTGATCGTCGTGGGCGCGCCCGCGGGCTTCGTGGGCGTCCAGGTGAGGGCCGTCCCGTCGACCGCGCCGACGAGCCGCCACCGCGACGACTCCTCCGACCCGCTCGACCGGCTCTTGTACCGCACGGCCACGTATTCGTTGCCGAGCGCGCGCACCGGCGCGAGCTGCTGCTGGCCCGAGTCGCAGTCGTCTTGCATCGACGGCACGTTCATGCATTTCGACGCGCCGAACACGCCGATCGGTTTGTCCGAGGCGATGGGGCTGCCCGTGAGCTCCTCGGGCTGCGTGATCTGCAGGAACTGGCCCGCGTTCAAGATGTAGTCGACGGGCTTGTTCACCTCGGATGCGGGGACGCCGCCGCCGCCGACGACCGCCACGTTCGGCAGGAGCGTGACCTTCGTGTTGTCCTGGTGCGCGAGGATCGCCATCGAGGGCCAGGCGTCGGAGAAGATCTCGCTCGCCTTGTACGCGTTGATGGCGAGATAGTTGGTGTCCCAAGCACTCGTCGGGAGCAGCAGCGTGGCCGAGGTGACGTACGCCTGACCGCCGCCGTACGGCGAGATCTGGTAGGCCACGACGGGGTAGTCCGTGGTGATGTGGAAGGCGTCGCCCTTGCCCGTGTCGATCACGCCGGTCTCGAGGTTCAGCGCCGCGGGCTTCGGGCAGTCGACGACGCTCGCGCCCTGCGACTTGCGCGACAGGAACAGGATCGCCACCTGCCCCACGTCGATCCCCGTCGCCGCGTTGTACGGGTCGTACTGGATCGCGCCGTTCGCGCCGATGCTCGGGATGTACGCGAACGTCGACGGATCGAGCGTCGAGCCCTTGCGCGAGACCTCGAGGTGCACCGGCTTCGACCAGGTATTCGCCACGAATGCGGCGAAACAGGCGCCGTCCGCCTGCGGGCGGAGCGCCGTCTTCAGCGCCCAGTAATCGCAGCCGTACGAGCTCTTCGACTCCTCGGCGGCCTGGCAGGGGTTGTCGATGCACTTCGCATTCGCGCAGCCCTGGTCCGAGGTGCATTGCACCTTGACCTGGCCATAACAATCGACGACCGCCGTGAGATCGTTCGAGCACGTGTCATCGCAGCCTACGCCGCTGTCGGTGTCGATGATGACGCCGCCGGAGCCGCCGTCACCGCCTCCCCCGGGTCCTCCGGGCCCCGAGCCCGGGCCCGACGCCTCCGGGTCCGAGTATGAATCGGTGCACGCGGCATACGCCGTGGCGGCGAGGAGCGCCGAGATAGCGAGCGAGAAGCTCGAAGCCCAGCTGGACTTTTTCACGCAAACCTCCCTTTCCGGCAATGGGTCACGAGGGTACCACGATCAGCAGGCTTCGGTACGGGGACAAACCCCGACTTCCTCCGCGTCTTCCCGGACGAACACCCTCGCGGAGACAGGCTCCGCGCGGAACGCGCGCAGCGAGGCCGGATCCATACGTCCATTCGAATGCGCCGTTCCTTTCCGTAGCAACCCACTTCTCTGGGCTGCTCGCCCGCTCGACGAACTGCCAGACTCGACCAGCCTTCGTCGGCAGCACCGACGAAGGGCGTCGGTGGTGTATCCTCTATAACCTTTAGATAGTAAGTAACGGACCGATCCTAGCCGACGTGGAAAAGTCCCGTCAAGGTCCGCCTCGCGGCCGCCTCGCCGGGATCTTGCCGTGTGCGACGTCGTGGGCCCGCACGCCCCGAGCGCACGAGCGGGCCGACGACGCTATCGCGGCTCAATCGTCGATCGGCTCGAAATCGGCCTTCGAAGCTCCGCATTCAGGGCAATACCAGTCGTCCCGGATGTCCTTGAACGCCGTACCCGGCGCGACGCCGGAGTCCGGATCGCCGATCTCCGGATCGTAGACGTAGGAGCACACGAGGCAGCGGTATTTCTTTTCCTTCATCGGCATCGTCCCTCGCGAAGGGGGCCCTTATATCCTCGACCCGCCTCGAAGGGTAGCCTCCTGAAAGCCGAAGTTTCTCCACGAGCGAAACGAAAAGGCGCGTGGCCGCTGCGTCAATTGCAAGACGCTGGAAAACCGCGGATCCTTCGGATCCCAACGAACGATCCGCTTGGTCATCAGCAACACGCTCCCCTGGCTGAGCATCCCGATCCCCGCGGGATATCGGGTCTTCACGCACCGGAGCGTGGGCCTATTGCTACCTCCTGCCCTTCGGCCTCATCGAGAACCTCGGCGCGCTCACGACGATCGTGGTGATGGCCGTGTCCCGTTCGAAACGCGCTCGTCGTGCTGCTCTCGCGGTCCGGGGATCGCTCGGCGACGGCGGCGAGACTGCTCGAAGCGCGCGGGATGACGTTCGTGGCCTCGATGGAAGGCGGGATGCTCGCCTGGAGGAACGCGAGGTATGCGACGACGCGTGATCCGTCGTTTCGAACGCGTACGATCGAGACGCTCGCGTGGTCGTTCGGCTTGTTCTGACGCCGAAGCGTTTCAGTTCAGCCCGGAAAAACTTCCTGCAGCGACGCGTCGAGCGCCGCGCACACCTCGTCGACCTGCGCGTCGGTCATGCGCGGGTAGAGCGGGAGCGTGAGTTCGCGCGGGGCGAGCGCGTCCGTGCGCGCGAGGCCCTCGCAGCGGACACGCTCGGTGGCGCCGTGGAAGGAGAAGGCGTGGATCGGCGGGTAATGCACGCTCGTCTGGATCCCGCGCGCCTTCATGGCCGCCATCACAGCCTCGCGCGGCGCGCCCTCGGGCAGGAGCACGGGCATGATGTGGTAGGCGCCCTCTCCCACCCCGCGCGACTCGAAATCGCGGAACGGGATGCTCACGCGGCCGATCGTGGCGAGGCGCTCGTGGTACCGCATCACGACCGCGCGGCGCATGCGGTTGCCCTCGGCGAGGCGGCCGAGCTGCACGAGGCCGATCGCGCTGCGGATCTCGTCGATGCGGTAGTTCTGCCCCGCGAGGACGACGTCGTACGAGAACGCGTGCCCCTTGTGGCGATCGAGCGTGAGTGTGGTCATCCCGTGCGATCGCAGGAGCTTGCAACGCTGCCTGAGCTCGTCCGTGCGCGCGGCGACGGCGCCGCCCTCGCCGGTCGAGAGGTTCTTGTTCGAGAAGAAGCTGTAGCAACCGACGTCGCCGATCGTCCCGAGCGCGCGACCCTTCCAGGTCGCGAGCGGTGCGTGCGCCGCGTCCTCGATCACCGCGACGCCGTGCCGCTCGGCGATCGCGAGGATCGCGTCCATGTCGCACGGGTAGCCGGCGTAATGCACGACCGCGATCGCCTTCGTCCGCTTCGTGATCTTCCGCTCGACGTCCGCGGGATCGATCGTGAGATCGTCCGGCCCGACGATGTCGGCGAGCACGACGTCCGCGCCCGTGGTGAGCGCGGCGTTCGCCGTCGCCACGAACGTGAGGCTCGGGCAGATCACCTCGTCGCCGGGGCCCACGCCCACGGCGAGGTAAGCGAGGTGCAGCGCCGCCGTGCAGTTCGTCATGGCGAGCACGCCCGTCGTGCCGAACGCCTCGCCGAGCGCGCGCTCGAAGGCCTGCGTGCGCTCGCCCATCGTGAGCCAGCCGGAGGCCACGACATCGGCCGCGGCCTGGGTCTCTTCAGGGCCAAAATGAAGGTCGCAGAGGGGGATCTTCCACATGCTCGGATCCGATCAGATCGCGTACTCGTCCGGCCGATAATCGGCGATGCGCTCGAGGACGTACGCCCACGTCTTCTGGAGGCCCTCTTCGAGGGTCACGCGCGGCTCGTATCCAACGAGCTCCTTGGCCTTGCGGCAATCGGCAAGCAGGAGCTCGACCTCGCTCGCGTCGGGCCGCACGCGCGCGTCGTCCGTCTCGAGGCGCGCCGGTTTGCCGGAAACCTCGAAGATGAGCTCGGCGAGCTCGCCCATGGAGATCGTCCGGCCGCTGCCCACGTTGATGACTTGCCCGAGGGCGCGATCACTCGCGCCGACGGCGAGGAAGCCCGCCACGGTGTCGTCGACGAAGTTGAGGTCGCGCTTCGGCCGCGTGCTGCCCACGCGCACGACGTCGCGCCCCGCCGCGAGCTGCTTCATCACGCTCGGGATGAACGCGCGCGACGACTGGCGCGGGCCGTACGTGTTGAAGGGGCGGATCGTGGCGACGGGCGTGCCGAACGAGAGGAAATAACTCTCGGCGAGCTTGTCCGCGCCGATCTTCGTGGCCGAGTAGGGCGACTGCCCCGTGAGCGGATGCGCCTCGTCGATCGGCGCATACCGCGCCGATCCGTACGTCTCGCTCGTCGACGTGTGCACGACGCGGGCGCCGTACTCGCGCGCCGCTTCGAGTACGTTCAACGTGCCCGACACGTTCGTCGCCACGTACTGGTGCGGGGCCACGTACGAGTAGGGGATCCCGATCAGCGCGGCGAGGTGGAAGACCACGTCCGCGCCCCGCACGAGCTTGCGCACGCCGGCGGCGTCCTCGACGTTGCCGAGGACGACCTCCACGTGCCCGAGCACGCTCGAGGGGACGCGATCGAGGTGGCCGCGCTGCGAGCTCGACGTGTAGCGGACGAGCGCGCGTACGTTCGCGCCCTCGCGCACGAGGGCCTCCACGAGGTGACTGCCGATGAAGCCCCCCGCGCCGGTCACGACCACGCGCTTGCCTGCGTAAAACGAGCTCGCTTCCATCACGGATCCTGGTTCGTCACTTGACGATGATGTCACCGGCCGGCGCGCCCGCGCCTTCGCTCATGCCCTTCTCGCGGTGCACGCAGAGGCCCTGCTTGCAGTAACTCTCGGGCGTCGGCGAAGCGCACTTGAGCTGAGGCTCCTCGCACTGGCCCTTCTTGTAGTTCGCGGCCATCGGCTTGATCGTGTCGAGCGTCTGACCGTTCACGGGCTTCGCGCAGCCGGGCCACTCGCTCTGCTTGCAGTCGGCGTCGACGTTGCAGTGCTGCGCCTTGTTGAGGAGGTCGAACGCCTCCCCACGGATCTTGTCGCACTCCTTCGGCTCCATCTTGCTCGAACACCCGAGCGACGAGAAAAGGGCCAAGAAGGCCAGGGCTCCCAGGGTCACGACACGCTTCATCGCCTCCGTCCTTTCCGTTCCGAGCGCCTTGCTACCACGGCTCGGCGCGCACGTCTCGGTCGGCCACGGAGGCCGCGCTCGCGCGCGCGCTCGGAGTCCGAAAAAATTACGCCACGCGACGCCCCCTCGGCCGCTCGCCTGAGCCGCCATCGTGGCGTAGCCCGAGAGGAGCATGGAACGGCTGCGCGTCCTCACGCTCAACATCTGGAACAAGAAGGGTCCCTGGGAGCGGCGGCTCGAGCTCATCCGCGAAGGCATCCGCCGCCTCTCACCGGACGTCATCGGGCTGCAAGAGGTCATCTTCTACAACGATCGCACGCAGGCCGACGAGATCCGCGATGGCCTCGGCTACGACGCCGCCTTCGGGATGGCGCACGATCTCGGCGACGGCATGCACTTCGGCAACGCCGTCCTCTCACGCTTCCCGATCGAGAAGCGCATCGTGCACCCGCTGCCCACGGCCGGCGACGAGGAGCGGCGCGCGCTCCTCCACGCGAAGATCCGGACGCCCGCGGGGACGCTTCCGTTTTTCGTGACGCACCTCAACTGGAAGTTCCACGACGGCGTGGCGCGCGAGTCCCAGGTCGTCTCCATCGCCGAGTACGTGATGCACGAGACCCCGATCGGCGCGGATCTTCCGGCCGTGCTCGTAGGCGACTTCAACGCGGTGCCGAACTCGGCCGAGATGCGCTTCTTGCTCGGGCTCCAGTCGCTCGGAGGCAAGAGCGTGCACTTCACCGACTGCTTCGAGCACCTCGGCGCGCCCCCGGGCTACACGTTCGACTCGGAGAAGAACCCCTACGCCGCGCTGACGCACGAGTTCCCGCGGCGCATCGACTACATCCTCGTGCGCGGGCCCGAGCTCGGCACGGGCCGCGGCAAGCCGCTGTCGGCCGAGGTGGTGATGACCGAGAACCACGATGGCGTCGCGGCCTCGGATCATTACGGCGTGTTCGCGGAGATCAACGTGAAGGAGCTGGGCCAGCGGCTGCACTAGCGCCACGATCGGAAGAACGTTCGAGGCGTCTCGCCGGGGTTTCACCCCGGACCCGACCAGGGGCTCTTCGCCCCTGGACCCGAACCAGGGCGCAGCCCTGGACCTCGGGTGCATCGACCGCGATGCGGTCGATGCAAGCAGAATTATTTGCCCTGGAACGAAGGCTCGCGCTTTTCCATCCAGGAAAGCACGCCTTCCATGCAGTCGGCCGACTGCAGGAGCTTCACCTGCCCGGCCTTCTCGCGATCGAGCGCCTCGTCGATGGTGCTGCCGAGGCTCAGACGAACGGCGCGCTTGATCTCGGCGTACGCGAGCGGCGGGCCCTTCGCGAGGCGCCCGGCAAGCTTCATCGTCTCCGCGCGAAGCTCGGCCGCAGGGAGCACGTGGTTCGCGAGGCCAAGCGAGAGCGCGCGATCGGCCGAGATGCGATCACCCGTCAGCATGATCTCCATCGCACGGCCAAGGCCGACGAGGCGCGGCAGCCAGAACGATCCGCCGCCGTCCGGCATGAGCCCGATCTTCACGAAGCGCTCTTCCAGGTACGCATCCTGGCCGAACATCCGGAGCTCACACGCCAGCGCGAGATCGCAGCCGAAGCCCACCGCCGGGCCCTCGACCATCGCGACGAACGGCTTCGGCGCGTTCACGATCGCGCGAATGATCCCGTGGTAGCGATCCATGATCGCGTCGAGGCCGCCCGCGGCCTGCAGGCCACTCATCGCGTTCTTGAGATCGGCGCCCGCGCAGAACGCGCCGCCCGCGCCCGTGAGCACCACCACGCGCACCGACGCGTCTTCGCCCAGCCGCGGCAGCGTCTCGAGGAGCGCGCTGATGAGCTCGGTGTCGAGCGCGTTTTTCGCCCGGGGCCTGTTCAACGTGACGACGGCAACGGGGCCTTCGTGCTCGACCAAGAGGACCTGTTCGGACATGCGCTTTACCTACCCGATTTCTTGGACTCCTCCCAGTAGACGTCGAGCTCCTCAAGCGTGAGGTGATCCTCCCCGCCCGGATCGGGCCAGCCGCCGTGGCGCTCGCGGACGCGGGCTTCGACGTGGTCGAAGCGGCGCGTGAACTTGTCGATCGTGCGGCGCAGCGCGCTCTCGGCGTCCACGTTCACGTGCCGCGCGAGGTTCACCAGCGCGAAGAGCGCGTCCCCGAGCTCCGCCTCGATCGCACCCGTGTCGCCCGTCGCGATGGCCTCGTCGAGCTCGCGGATCTCCTCGGCCACCTTGGCCCGTGATCCCGCGACGTCCGGCCAGTCGAAGCCCACACGCGCGACCTTCTCGCCAATGCGCTGCGCACGCACGAGCGCCGGCAAGCTGCGCGGCACGCCCGACAAGAGCCCCTGATCGGGCTTGTTCGCGCGCTCCTTCGCCTTGATGAGCTCCCAGTTGCGCAAGACCTCGTCCGCGTCCTCGACCGTCGTGTCCGCGAAGACGTGCGGATGCCGCCGCACGAGCTTCTCGCAGATCGCGGCGACCACGTCGTCCGGACCAAACGCGCCCTCCGCACGCCCGAGCTCCGCCTGGAACACGACCTGCAGCAAGAGGTCCCCGAGCTCGCCGCGGAGCTCTTGGCGATCGCCCGCGTCGATCGCGTCGATCACCTCGCACGCCTCTTCGAGCACGTACTTGCGCAGCGTCTCGAACGATTGCTTTCTGTCCCAGGGGCAGCCGTCCGGCGCGAGCAGGCGTTGCATGAGCTCGACGAGGCGAGGGAAGGTCTGACCGCGCTGCTCCTCGAGCGGGGGGACGACGACGGGATCAAAAGGCCTGGCCATGACGAACCCGTAGCACGCGGGGCCCGCGCGGTCCGTTCTCCTCTCCTGTCCTGCCCGCGCGCGCCGAGGCCGGTTACCATGCCGCGCGTGAACGCCTCGCAATCCCCTCCGCCCGCGCCAGCGCGCTCGTGGCGCTGGGCCGTCCTCGCCGTCGTCGTCGCCGCCCAGGCCGCGTTTTTCTACTCCCGCTGCGCCGTGGACGAGCGCCCGACGCCGGACACGTTTGGAATGCCGAACCCGTACCTCGAGCGACCAACCCTCCAGGATCGGGGCATGCTCGGCACGCGCGCGCCTGCGCAGCCCGGGGATCTCGTGGTCTCGCAGGGCAAGGCGCTCATCGCGGGCCTCGCGACCGACGGGGCACGCGTCTACTTCGGCGAGTCGCTCCTCGGGCAGCGGATCCTCGCGGTCCCCGTGGCGGGCGGCGCGGAGACCACGCTTGGATCGGGGGGCATGCCGCTCGACGTCGCGCTCGGCAAGAACGTGCTCGTCGTCGCGGACGCGGGGGGCCTCATGACCGACGGGCAAGGCAAGATCATGGCCTTTCCGCTCGATGGATCGGGCGAGCCACGCGTGCTCGCCTCGAGGCTCGTGCTGCCGAGCGCGGTGGCGGTCTCCGCGACGCACGCGTACTGGGTCGACGGCGGCACCGTGGAGCGCGACTACATGGACGGCTTCGTGGCGTGCGCGCCGCTCGCGGGCGGGGCGCACAAGGTGCTCGCGGCGGGCGAGCGCCAGCCGAGCGGGCTCGCGGTGGACGCGACGCACGTGTACTGGGCGCGGCAAGACGTGAACAAGCAGGGCGAGGTCGTGCGGATGCCGATCGGCGGCGGCCCGATCGAGGTCGTCTCGTATGGCCAGGACCGCGTCAAACGCATCGCGGTCGTCGGGACGAACCTGTACTGGATCTCCGCGAAGGATCTCGATGGGACGCGCGCCGCGGTGCGCAGCGCGCCCGTCAAAGGCGGCCCCGCGTTTGACGTCGCGGTCGCCGACAACCGCATGTGCTCGATGGCGATCGACGGCGAGGCCGTTTACTGGTCGGATCCTGGCGAGGTCGGTGGGGCGGGCGCGAGCACGCGCGGGCGCATCCTGAAGAAGCCCCTCGCGGGCGGTGAGCCGACAGTCCTCGCGAGCGGGCAGGATCGACCGTGTTACGTCGCGGTGGACGCGACGCACGTCTACTTCAGCACGCAGAGCCTGGAGCGGGTGAAGCGGGCGCCGAAGAACCCAGCATCAGTGCCTTGATGCTCCCCTCTCCCGCGAGGGAGAGGGGTTGGGGGTGCGGGAATCGTCCTTCAAAGCGTTTTCGCGAGCTCGGTGGCGCGACCGATGGCCGCCTCGAGCGCCTCTTTCGCGACCTGCGGGCCGCCGAGGCCCATCGGCTCGGCGATCACCTCGTGGAACGGACCGAGGCCCATGAGCCCGAGGATCGTCTTGAGGTACGGCACCTGAAAATCCCACGAAGCGAAGGGCGATCCCGGCGGATACGCGCCGTCGCGCGAGACGAGCAGGACGACGGGGCGCCCGCCGAGCAGGCCCTTGAACTCGCCCTTCTGCACCTCGAACGTGAGGCGCGCCTGCACGACCGCGTCGATCCAGCGCTTGAGCTGCCACGGGATCGAAAGGTTCCACATGGGCGTCGAGAGGACGATCAGGTTCGCCTGGTGGAGCTGATCGGTCCACCGGCTGAGCGCGTTCCAGCGCGTGGCCATCTCCTCGTCGAGGTTGCCCTCGCCGTACAGCATCTCGAACTTGGTCTGGACGTCCCACTCGTCCCAGGCCGGCAGCTTGTCCACGTCGCGCACGATGTCGACCTCGACGCGATGCGCGTCGGGGTTCTTCTCCAGATATGCGCTGAAAAACGCGTTACGAAGCTTGCGCGTCCGCGAGCGCTCGGCTCGCGGAAGCGCGAACAAGTCCAACACGATCCCCATGACGTTTTTCTCTTCCCCTTGTTCGCGAGAGCCGCGAGGCGAGCCCGACGGTCAGGCGACGGCAGCCGCCCACTCGACGTCGAACTCGAGCTGCGACCCTTGCGCGCCCGAGGTGCTCCGGAGGCCTCGCGCGAGGTTACGCACGCCGGCGAGCAGCGGCTCGTTCGACGTGGAGAGCCACGCGCCGCCGATCGCGACCTGCCCGTCGATGTGCACGCGGAAGCTCACCTTCTCGCGCGCGGCCGAGATCTCGAACGTCCCGGCGCCGCGCGTGAGCGCGAAGCGGGCGAGATCCGAGACGGCCGACTGCAGGAGCATGCCTCGGTTCCACTCCATCCCGAGGTAGACGCAGAGGTACCGGACGTAGTTGCGCAGCGTGATCACCGAGATGTCGTCCTTCACGACGATCGTCTTCATCGGTTTCGGCACCGCGCCCATCTCACGGAGCAGCTTGCGCTCGAGCTCGGTGGCCTCTTCCACGCTGAGCTCGCGGAGGTTGCGCACGAGGAAACTGATCAGGCTGGCCTTGCCCTCGGAATCCAGCGCGTCGATGTCCTTCTCGGCACGCGCTCCCAGTACCTCCACAGCGGCGTCGAGGGACGAACCATCGACATACTTCGTCGCCACTCGCCGCGCTGCCTGGGAAAAGCTGACACCCATGGTGACTCCCTAGGTCCGTTCTTTTTCGGGATTCATCCAGGCTACGCCAGATTCCATCACCCGTAAAGCAAACGGGCCCAAGAGTCCGTCCCGGCCGTTTCCGCGGCCGATCCCGACGTTTCGACCCTGTCCTCGCAGCAACTCTTGTTCGCTCCCTTGCCGCTACGTCTCGCGCGCACTAACCACGACGCCATCGTGAAGCCTGCCGCATCCGTTCATCCCATCGCGCGTCTCCCCGAAGAATGGCGCGATGCGCTCACCTCACGCGGCGAGCGGGCCTTCGCGGCCAAGCAGATCTTCGGCTGGATCCACCGTCACGGCGTTGTCGAGCCCGCCGCGATGACAAACGTCTCCGCGCGCCTGCGCGCCTCCCTCGCCGAGGAGGGGCTCGGCTCGATCGCCGAGATCGTGCACGTGCACCGCTCGGCCGACGGCACGCGCAAGCTCGTCGTGCGCTTGAAAGACGGCGCCACGATCGAGACGGTCCTCTTGCCCGCGGTGAGCGGTCCCGGCGCGCGCCCCGAGCCCGAGATCGACGCCGACGCGGCCGTCGCGGACGACGACGAAGAGGAAGACGACGCGGCCACGGAGGAGGCGTTCCGCGGCAAGATCCGCGTGACCCAGTGCATCTCCACGCAGGTCGGCTGCGCGATGGGGTGCGTGTTCTGCGCGAGCGGCGTGGCCGGGTGGAAGCGGCACCTCGGGCCGGAGGAGATCGTCGCGCAGGTCCTGCTTGGACGCGCGCTGCTCGACGAGGGCGAGGCACTGCGGAACGTCGTGTTCATGGGCATGGGCGAGCCGCTGCACAACTACGACGGCACGGCACGCGCGCTCCGGCTTCTCACGCACCCCGACGGGATCGCGCTGTCCACGCGCCGCGTGACCGTCTCGACCTCGGGCCTCGTCCCGGAGATCGAGCGTCTCGGGCGTGATTTCAACGGGCAGATCGCGCTCGCCATCTCGCTCCACGCGGCGGATGACGAGAGCCGCTCGGCGCTGATGCCGATCAACAAGAAGTACCCGATCGCGGAGCTTCTCGCGGCGCTCAAGGCCTACCCGATGCAGCGGCGCCGGCGCATCACCATCGAGTACACGCTCGTGTCCGGGAAAAACGACGACGTCGCCGAGGCGAAGAAGCTCGCGAAGCTACTCCGAGGCGTGCCCGTGAAGATTAATTTGATCCCGATGAACCCCATCGAGGCCTCGACGCTCGGCCCGCCGGAGATGGCGCGCGTCTTCGCGTTCCAGAAGGCCCTCGTGGACGCGGGTTATTCGTGCTTCATCCGGCGCCGGCGCGGCGACGATGTCTCGGCTGCATGCGGTCAGCTCGTGCTGCTCGGCGCGAAGCCGAAGGTCAAAGGATTCAGGAAGTCGGCGTCGTCCATCGACCGCTCTTGACGTCCCGCGGGCACACGCCCAGATCGCTGGGACCGTGTTCGCAAAGATCCTCATCGCCAACCGCGGCGAAATCGCCTGCCGCATCGCCCGCACTTGCAAGCGCCTCGGGATTCCCGTCGTCGCCGTCTACTCGGACGCCGACGCGAACGCCCCGCATGTCCGCATGGCCGACGAAGCCGTGCGGATCGGACCGCCGCCCGTCAAAGACAGCTACCTCTCGATCGAGGCCGTCATCGCAGCGGCCAAGCAAACCGGCGCGCGCGCGATCCACCCCGGCTACGGCCTGCTGAGCGAGAAAGAGGCCTTCTGCCGCGCGGTGAACGACGCCGGCATCGTCTTCATCGGCCCGCGCCCCGAGGCGCTCGACGCCTTCGGCGACAAGATCAAGGCGCGCGAGGTGGCCAAGCGCGTAGGCGTCTCGCCGCCGCCCGGCACGGACGGGCCCATCAGCGCGGACGACGTCGAGTTTGCCACGCGCGAGGCCGAGCGCATCGGCCTGCCGATCCTGGTGAAGGCCGCGGGCGGCGGCGGCGGCATCGGCATGCAGATCGTCGAGGACCTCGGAAAACTCCCGCGCGCCCTCACGGCTTGCTCGGATCGCGGCAAGAGCGCGTTCGGCGACGCGCGCGTCTACCTCGAGCGCTACATGCGCGCGCCCAAGCACATCGAGGTGCAGATCCTGGCCGACACGCATGGCAACGTCGTCGCGCTCGGCGAGCGCGAGTGCAGCGTGCAGCGCCGGCACCAGAAGATCGTGGAGGAGACGCCCTCGCCGGCCCCGTTTTTCCAAGGCGAAGCGGGCGAGGCCAAACGGAAGGATCTCTTCGAGCAGGCCAAACGGATCGTCCGGAGCGTCGGGTACGTCGGCGCGGGCACGGTCGAGTTCGTCGCCTCGGGTGACGGCGAAATTTTCTTCCTCGAGGTCAACGCGCGTCTCCAGGTCGAGCACTGCGTGACCGAGATGGTCTGGGGCATCGACCTCGTGGAGCAGCAGATCCGCGTCGCCGCCGGTGAGCGCCTCGCGCCCGAGGTGCTCGCGGCCGAGGGGCGAGGGCATTCGATCGAGGCGCGCGTCTACGCCGAGGATCCCGCGAAAAAGTTCGCCCCGCAGCCCGGCCGCATCGAAAAGCTCGTCTGGGCCCCGGCCGGCGGGGATCTGCGGATCGAGACCGGGGTCGAGGAGGGCTCGGAGGTCACGCCCTTCTACGATCCGATGATCGCCAAGATCGTCGCGTCCGGCCGGAGCCGCGCCGAGGCGATCGCCCGGCTCGACGAGGCGCTCGCCCAGACCACGCTCGATCTCGTGGGCCCCGCCGGTCCGGCCGCGACGAACCTCCGGTTCCTCCGCCAGGTCCTTGTATCGGAGGCCTTCGTGGGCGGACGGTACGACACGCTCTTCGCGGAGGCGCTCGCGAAAGAGAAGCGGTGATACATTTCTCCGCACGATGACCGACCTTCTCGAACGCGCCCGAAGCTGGATCGAAGCCGACCCCGATCCCGAGACCCGCAAAGAGCTCACGCACCTCGTCGAGGTCGCTTCCTCCGCCGCCGATCCGGCGCAGAGGGCGAGCGCCTCGAGGGATCTCGCCGAGCGCTTCGCGGGGCCGCTCGAGTTCGGCACGGCGGGGCTGCGAGGCATCATCGGCGCGGGCGAGACCCGTATGAACCGCGCGGTCGTTCTGCGGACGACGGCCGGGCTCGCGCGGTACCTGCTCGCGACGGACGAGGCCGCTGCGCGCGCGCGTGGGGTCGTGATCGGCTACGACGGCCGGCGGATGAGCCGCGAGTTCGCCGAGGACACCGCGTGTGCCTTCGCCGCGGCCGGCATCCCGGCGATCCTCTCGCCGATCCCCTGCCCCACGCCCGTCACGGCGTACGCGGTGCAGGCGCTCGGGGCCGTGGCCGGCGTGATGATCACGGCCAGCCACAACCCGCCCGAGTACAACGGCTACAAGGTCTACTGGGGCAACGGCGCGCAGATCATCCCGCCGCACGACAAGGGCATCGCGGCCGCGATCGACGCCTCGCCGGCGGCGAAGGACGTGCCCCGGTCGGACCTCGACGCGGCCCGCGCGAAGGGGCTCGTTCGTTCGTTCCCAAATGATCTCGACGATCGATACCTCGCCGCGATCGCCGCGCTCTCGGTGCGGGGCGACGGCGATCGATCGCTCTCGATCGTGTACACGCCGCTGCATGGTGTGGGGAACCGGCTCGTGCGGGCGGCGCTCGCGGCCGCGGGGTTTTCCCGGGTCACGACCGTGCCCGAGCAAGCGGAGCCGGACGGCGCGTTCCCGACCGTGGCCTTCCCGAATCCCGAGGAGAAGGGCGCGATGGATCTCTCCTTCGCGCTCGCCGCGCGCGAGGGTGCGACGATCGTCCTCGCGAACGATCCCGACGTCGATCGCCTCGCCGTCGCCGTGCGTCGACCCGAGGGCGGATACGTACAGCTCACGGGCAACCAGGTCGGCACGCTGCTCGGCCATTATCTGCTCACGCGCACGCCGGCTTGTCTCTCGGATGACGTGCCTGTCGAGGACGCCGGCAAGAAGCTCGTGATCGCGTCGATCGTCTCGTCGCCCATGCTCGGCGCGATCGCGCGCGCGCTCGGGGTCCGGTACGAGGAGACGTTGACCGGCTTCAAGTGGATCGCGAACCGCGCGATGGATCTCGAACGCGCGGAGGGCGCGGCGTTCGTCTTCGGGTACGAGGAGGCGCTCGGGTACACGGTGGGCACGCTGGTGCGCGACAAGGACGGCATCGGCGCGGCGCTGCTCTTCGCCGAGCTCGCGAGCGTCATCCAGGCTGGCGGCAAGAGCCTGCTCGACGAGCTCGAGGCCCTCTCGCGTCGGTATGGCCTCTACGCGAGCGGCCAGCGCTCCGTGACGCTGCCCGGCACCGAGGGCCTCGCGCAGATCCAGGCCGCGATGGATCGGCTGCGCGCCTCGAAGCCCTCGCGCGTCGGCGCTCTCGCCGTGCTCGCGCTCGCCGATTTCCAGGCGCAGATCCGCACGCTCCCGGATGGCCGCACCGAACCGCTCACGCTCCCGAAGAGCAACATGATCGCGCTGGATCTCGAGGGCGGCAGCCGCATCATCGCGCGGCCGAGCGGGACCGAGCCGAAGATCAAATTCTACTTCGACATCCGCGAGCCCATGACACCGGGCGAGGCCATCGCCGCGGCCGAGAGCCGCGCCAAGACGCGCATGACCGAGCTTGAAAAAGCGCTCTCCGCGATCGTAGGCATCTAAGAGACCCTTGCATCGACCGCATCGCGGCCTTTGCACCCTCGGTCCAGGCCGTGCCTGGTCCGGGTCCAGGGGTGGACAACCCCTGGTCGGGCCCGGGGTGAAACCCCGGCGCTACGCAGCGAAACTCATCGCTTCGGCGTGGGCCCGAAAAAGCTCACGCCACGCATGTTCTCGTCGATGCGGAGCGGGTGCTGCATCGGCGGGAAGACCCGCTGCTCGCAATCGTGGTGCTCGCAGAGCCTGCATGTCACGCCTACCGGCACGAGCGCCTCGTTGCTCTCCACGTCGACGCCGTCCGAATAGACGAGCTCTCGCGCGAACCTTGCCTCGCAGCCGATGCTCACGGAGAGCATCGAGTGCGGCGCGTGGTAGCCGCCGCGATCGTTGCGCACGGTCCTGGCGACGCAGAAATACCTCGTCCCGTCGGTCATGCGGGAGAGCTGCACCCGGATCATCCCTGGCGTCAGGAATGCCGTATGAACGGCCCAGCGCGGGCAGGCGCCGTTGAAGCGCGCGAAGCGGATGCCCGAGCCGCTGAAGCGCTTGGAGATGTTGCCGGCGATGTCGATGCGCAAGAAGTGGAAGGGCACGCCCTCCGCGCCCGGCCTGCGCAAGGTGGTCAGGCGGTGGCAGACCTGCTCGAAGCTCGTGCCGAAGCGATGCGCCAGGAGCTCGATGTCGTAGCGCTCGGCGCGCGCGGCCCCGTGAAACGGCACGTACGGCATGAGCAGCGCGGCCGCGAAGTAATTGGCGAGCGCCACGCGGGCGAGCGCGCGTGATTCGGGCGTCGAGAGACCGCTCTCGCTTTCGAGCAGTTTGTCGATGGCGTCGCTTGCCGAGAGCAGACCGATCTGGTGGGCGAGCTGGAAGCGCCGGCTGCGTGGGGGCAAGAGCTCGGACAGGCTGAGGCGCCGCGCCTCGGGATCGTAGCGGCGCATGGCCTTGCGTTCGTCGGCGACGTGCAGCAGGCGTACCTCGGCGTCGTGCTCCTTTTCGAGGTAACGCACGAGCGAACGGTAGACGTCGTCGGATTCGAGCTTGCCGCGGGCACGGACTTCGTCGGCGGCGTCCTCGAGCGTGGGGAAGTAATTCATGTGCCGCTGGAGCAGGTCGCTGACCTCTTCCGTCGGCAATCGCGTGGGCTCCACGCCGGCCACGCCCTCGCCGCCCTCGAGCCGCTCGGAGAGTGTTTCGGCGGATTCTCGGGTATCGCGATAGGCGCGATACAGCGCGAGCACGGCCTTTGCGAGCGTGGGAGAGCTTCCGGCGAGCTCTTTGAGATCGCCTGTTGTCACGCCGTGGTTGTCGAAGAGCGGATCGCCGAACGCCTCACGTAGATCCGAGACGATCGAGGCATCACCGCCCGTCCCGAACGTGGACAGGTCGAGCTCGAAGAGCTGCGCCAGCTTGATGAGCATGGGCGCCGTGAGCGGGCGCCGGTTGTTCTCGATCAGGTTGAGGTAGCTCGGCGAGATCCCCAGCCGCTCGGCGAGTTGCCCTTGCGTCATGTTCTCGCGTCGACGCAGCGCCCTCACCTTTCCGCCCAGCATTGTATTTTCGGCCATAGCGCAAAGCAGCGGAGCTCTTGCAGTTTGCTACATGACTCGCAAGGGAGTTTACAACATTTACAACTGTGACTGCAAGTCAAACGAGAGAACCATACATACGTAACACCCTGAATTTGTTTCGTTCATTGACGACAGATGGCAAACACCAAATAGTTCGTATGTCACGACGCGCAGCGTTGGACGCGGAGCGTTGAGCCATGCAAGGAACCTCCTCTCCCGTCACGATCCTCGGTCCGAGAACCCCCTCGCAGGGCGATGTGCTCACGCCCGAGGCGCTTCAGTTCGTGGCCGACCTCACGCGCGTCTTCCGCGGGCGCCTCGACGCGCTCCTCGCCCGACGAGCCGAGCGGCGCGCGCACTTTCTCGCCGGCGAGCGCCCCGATTTCCTCGAAGAGACGGCCGAGCTCCGCGCCGCGAATTGGTCCGTCGCAGCCATCCCCGACGAACTCCAGGACCGACGCGTCGAGATCACCGGCCCCGTCGACCGGAAGATGATCATCAATGCCCTGAACTCCGGCGCGAACGTGTTCATGGCCGATTTCGAGGACGCGACGTCGCCGACATTCGCGAACCTCGTCGAAGGGCAAAAAAATCTGGCCGACGCCGTGCGGGGATCGATCGGGTACGTCGATCCCACATCGGGCAAGTCGTACACGCTCGGCGAGCGCACGGCCGTCCTCTTCGTTCGTCCTCGGGGCTTGCATCTGCCGGAGAAGCACATGCTCGTGGACGGCTTGCCCGTGCCCGGGTCGCTCTTCGATTTCGGCCTGTACTTCTTTCACAACGCGCGCGCCCTCGTGGAGCGCGGCAAGCGCCCCTATTTCTACCTGCCGAAGCTCGAGAGCCACCTCGAGGCGCGCCTCTGGAACGACGTCTTTCTGCGCGCACAGGCCGAGCTGGATCTGCCGCCCGGCACTCTCCGCGCCACCGTGCTCATCGAGACGCTGCCCGCTGCGTTCGAGATGGACGAGATCCTCTACGAGCTGCGCGAGCACTCGGCCGGGCTGAACTGCGGCCGCTGGGACTACATCTTCAGCTTCATCAAAAAGCTCGGCACGGACCCGGCATTCATCCTGCCAGACCGTGGTCTCGTCACGATGGATCGTCCGTTCCTGAAGGCCTACACGGACCTCGTCGTCAAGACGTGCCACCGCCGCGGCGCACACGCGATGGGCGGAATGGCCGCGCAGATCCCGATCAAAGGCGACGAAGCGCGTGGTCGCGCCGCCCTGGACAAGGTTCGAGCGGACAAACTCCGCGAGGTGCACGCCGGCCACGACGGTACGTGGGTCGCGCACCCGGGGCTCGTGCCGATCGCGCGGCAGATCTTCGACGCGCACATGGACGGTCCGAACCAGATCGACGTGAAGCGCGAGGATGTGAACGTTCTCGCCGAGGATCTCTTGCGTGTCCCCGACGGCCCGCGCACCGAGGCGGGGCTCCGGCACAACATCAAGGTCGGCATCCTCTACATCGAGGCGTGGCTGCGCGGCATTGGATGCGTGCCGCTCTACGACCTCATGGAGGACGCCGCGACAGCCGAGATCTGCCGCGCGCAGGTGTGGCAGTGGCAGCACCACGGCGTGTCCGTCGAGGGCGAGCCGCTCGATCACGCGCGGCTCGTCCGGACGATCGACGAGACGATGGAAGAGCTCGCAAAGGAGCGCGGGGCCGAGGCATTCGCCCACGGGCGCTTCGAGGAGGCGCGCGAGCTCTTCACCACGCTCACCACGTCGGACGAGCTCGAAGAGTTCCTCACGCTGCCCGCGTACGAACGTCTCCTCGCCCTTTCATCCACGTCCGCGGGGGAAACCGAGAAGGCGCCCGTCGCCGCATGAACCGCTGAAGGAGAGAGTCGCATGTCCGTCGCGTATCCGCTTCCCATCCGCACCGCTGCCGTTTCCGAGAGCGGCCTCGTGCCGAACCGCTTTCAAGGCATCGTCCGCCCGTACACGGAGGCCGACGTGGAGCGGCTGCGTGGCTCGTTCCACATCGAGCACACGATCGCGAAGCTCGGCGCGCAGCGGCTCTGGGAGCTCCTGCACAGCGAGGACTACGTGGCGGCGCTCGGCGCGATGACGGGCAACCAGGCGATGCAGCAGGTGCGCGCGGGGCTGAAAGCGATCTACCTGAGCGGCTGGCAGGTCGCGGCGGACGCAAACCTCGCGGGCGAGATGTACCCGGATCAGAGCCTCTACCCGGCAAACAGCGTCCCTAGCGTGGTGCGCCGGATCAACCAGGCCCTGCTCCGCGCCGATCAGATCGATCACGCCGAGGGCAAGCGCGAGCGGCACTGGCTCGCGCCAATCGTCGCGGACGCGGAGGCGGGCTTCGGCGGTCCACTGAACGCGTTCGAGCTGATGAAGGGGATGATCGAGGCGGGCGCGTCGGGCGTGCACTTCGAGGACCAGCTCGCGTCGGAGAAGAAGTGCGGCCACATGGGCGGTAAGGTGCTCGTGCCGACGAGCCAGTTCATCCGGACGCTCGTGGCGGCACGGCTCGCCTCCGACGTGATGGGCGTGCCGACGATCCTCGTGGCCCGCACGGACGCCGACAGCGCGAAGCTGCTCACGAGCGACGTGGATCCTCGGGATCGCCCGTTCCTCACGGGCCAGCGCACGCCCGAGGGTTTCTTCCAGTTCAAGGGCGGCCTCGACGCGGCGATCGCACGCGCGCTCGCCTACGCGCCGTACGCGGACATGCTCTGGTGCGAGACGAGCACGCCGGACCTCGAAGAAGCGCGCAAGTTCGCCGAGGGTGTCCATGGAAAATTCCCGGGCAAACTGCTCGCGTACAACTGCTCGCCGTCGTTCAACTGGAAGAAGAACCTCGACGATCTGACGATCGCGAAGTTCCAGCGCGAGCTCGGGGCCATGGGCTACAAGTTCCAGTTCGTCACGCTTGCCGGCTTTCACGCGCTGAATCACGGGATGTACGAGCTCGCCCGCGAGTACAAGGTGCGCGGCATGAGCGCGTACTCAGAGCTGCAGCAGGCCGAGTTCGCCGCAGAGAAGTCCGGCTACACGGCCACGCGCCACCAGCGCGAGGTGGGCACGGGCTATTTCGATCAGGTCGCGCAGGTGGTCTCCGGCGGCCTCGCCTCGACGCTCGCGCTGAACGAGTCAACCGAGGCCCACCAGTTCTAGGCTCTCGGCAGCGTAGCGCCGGGGTTTCACCCCGGACCCCGACCAGGGGTTGTCCACCCCTGGACCCGGGGCCTGCGCAAGCGCTGGACCCGGGGTCGATGAACTGCGCTGCGCGCAGTTCATCGAACAGGCCGTGGCAAGACCAGCGACGAGCTTGCCAGCCAAGACCGCGGCGTTGATGTGTCTGCTCGACGAGGTGGCAGCGCTGCTGTCTCAGCAGGCAACGCCGCTCGTGGTCTTGCCCCGGGCCCGTCGGATAAACCGCGCATCGCGCGGTTTATCCGCCTTCGGTCCAGGCCGTGCCTGGTCCGGGGTGCAGGGGGCGGACAGCCCCCTGCTGGGGTGCGGGGCAACGCCCCGCGCACGCGCCC
>NZ_JAGTJJ010000031.1 GCF_028435365.1 Polyangium jinanense
ATGTGCCCCTGAACAGAACAACAGGGAAGGATGTTTCCATGACGAACCCCCGTTGCTCTCGGACGAACCCAAAGAGGAGGGCGCGGAGGGATGGGAACGACTACGAACTTTGGGGATGATGTACTAGTCCGACCGGTTTTGGGAGGCCGTACGGCGGCACCCGGCTTGCTGGGGAGCGGATGGAGGAGGTATCCGTGTCACCCCACCGCACCCTTGCTGTTGCCTCTCTTGTATTCGCGCCGATCTTTGCAGGTTGTCTCGGCTCCGACGCCTCCGAGGCGCCGGAGGCCACCGCGACGCACGAAGCGGATATCTCCTTCGCGACGTATTACATCGCCCGGCGGGATCTTCGTCGCTGCGCGTCTCCCCTTTGCGGCGGCTTCTTCGTCTCCGCCGTCAATCAGGACAAGACGGTTTGCGCCGACGGCACCACCGCCGAGGAGTGTTACGTCGCCGATATCCAGTTCTCCAGCCTCCTCCAGCTCGCCGGCGTCGAGGGCACGGTTCGCGAGGCCATCGGCGTGCAGCGCGAATCGACGCGCGCCGTCCTTTTCGGCGATCTCTTCCCCGGCCAGAGCGGCCTCGGCTCGCTCTCGCTCCGGTTTGCCTGGGTCGCCCTCGAGAACGCCGAGCTCCGGGGCGGATTCTACCGCGTCTGGCACAACGGCGTCGTCTGCGTCGCCGCGCCCTGCCCGAGCTTCGATCAGGAGCACCTGAACACGGGCGCGGTGCGGACGATCCACGAGATCGATCTCAAAGAGGTCCCCGGCAATGGCCGGGACGATTTCGAATCGGGGCGCGCGCTCTTCTCGCAGCTCGGCATGATCCTCACCGGCCAGGACGTCCGCATCGAGAACTATGGGCCGGCGGGGGATGCCACCGTCCTCCAGGCGACGCAGGGCTTCCTCCCGGTCATCCTGCCGACGCTCCGCGGTGCCCGCGCGCCCGTCGACAACGGCCCGGTCATCGGCCGCGGACCGGTGGACGGAGGCGGCGAGGGCGGCAGCGGCGGCATCCGCAGCAGGAACGTGCAGTAGGGTCGATCATTGCAGCGCGCGCCCGGACGCGTCACGATCCTGGTGTCATGGACATCGAATGGCGGACGAACGTGGACCCGGGCGCGCGCCGCGCGATCGAGGCGCTCGTTTCTTCGCAACGCACCCTCGAAGACGTCGTCCGCTGGGGCCTCTCGCTCGCGTCGCCTCGGCTCATCGCGGACGTGGTCGTTCAGGACGAATACAACCACGACGTCGTCCTCGAACATTCGGCCGGCGTTTATCTCGTCTACGACACGACCTGACTGGGCGGTTTGACGGCGGTCGCCGTCTGGGATCACAAGCCGACCGCGGCGGAGATGCTCGAAGCGCGCCTCGCGCGCGGCTGGACACCCACGCCCACGGCCACGCGGGACGGGCCCGTCGTCCTCGGGTACGCCGCCTGCGCCGTCTCGCGTCCTAGCTCGCCCCCAGCAACGTGAGCACGGCGCTCTCGCCGAATTGCTCCCGCGCCAGCCGCGCGGCCTCTGCATTCGCCGGCACGTCACGCAAGAGGCGGGTTTGTCCTTCCGGATCCCGCACGTCCGCAAGCTCGCGCCCGATCAGCCGCAGCGCCGCGCGAAGCTCCCCCTCGAACCCGTCGGCGTCGCCCGCTGCGTAGAGCGCCTCCGCCGCCGCCATCCGCAGATCCACCTCACCCGCGCCGAGGCCCCCGGCCGCCCGCATGTCCGCGAGCGCCGCGCGTGAAAGCGCCTCTGCTTCCGCGACCCGCCCGAGCCGCGACAGCGCGCGAATTCGCGTCGCCGTGAGCGACAGCCGCCGCAGGCCCATGCGATCGACGAGCTCGAGCCCCCGATCCACCTCGCCGAGCGCCCGCGCGGCGTCCCCCTCCGCGAGCGACACCCGCGCCGCGATCCCCCACGCGATCCCCGCGTCGAACGGCCCGATCCCCGGCTCCGCGACGAGCTCCGCCGCGAGCGCGCGCGCCTCCTCACGCGCCTCCTTCGTGGCTTGCTCCGCCAAGAACGTCGCGCGCAGGATCCGCACCCCGATCTTCGTCAGCGCGTCATCCATCGCCGTCGCCTGGGCCTCTGCCTCCGCGAACCGCGCCTCGGCCTCGCCGAGCGCCCCGAGCGCGCCGAGCGCCTCGCCGATGCGCGCCACGCAGAGCGCCCGCATCCGCGCGTCGCCCGCCGCTTCGAAGGCGAGCGTCGCGTCCTCGATGATCTCCAGCATCGCGAGTGGCTCGTTCGTCGTGGTCCGACCGTACTCGTAGGCCGCGAGCCGCGCCCACCCGTGCGCGCTCGGATCCACCGCGCCCGTCCGCTCCAGCGTCTCGCGCATCCGATCGAGCGCCTTGTGCGACTCGCCCCGATCGAGCCGCATCGCGAGCAAACAAAGCAGCCGCCCGAGGCACTCCGCGTACGCCCCTTGTGCCTCCAGATCCGGCGTCAGCGCGAGCAGCTCGTCGAGGTACGACGGGAACGCCTCCGCGTTCACCCCGAGCCCCGTCAGCGTGCAGACGAGCCCGAGCACCCGGCAGTGCCACGTCGAGCCCTTCGGCAAGAGCGGCAGCGCCTCGATCCCCATCTGGCACGCCTCGGCCCAGGCCTTGTTCCAGTACAGGATGCAGCACGCCATCCCGCGCACGAGCCCGAGCTCGGCCCCTGCCGCGCCGAGCTCCTCGGCCTTCGCCGCGTGCGTGCGCGTCCCTGCGAGGTCGTTCCGTTCGAACGCCTCGCGCGCCGCGCGCACGTGCAGCACGCGCGCGCGCGCCGTATCGCCCCCGCGTTGCCAGTGCTCGGCGAGCACCTGCGCCTCGTGCTCGCCCGCGGCCTCCAGGAACGCCGCGGCCCGCGCGTGCCCGAGCGCGAGCTCCTCCTCCCCGAGCAGCCCATACGCCGCCTCGCGTACGAGCACGTGCCGGAAGCCGTACTCCACGTCTCCCACGAGCCTGCTCGTTCGTTGCTTCTCCAAGAGCTCCGCCCGCACGAGCGCCGTGAGCGCCTGATCCACGAAGGCCCCGTGCCCCTCCCGATCCATCAACGCGAGCACGCCTCCGCGCCAGAACCGCGTCCCGAAGATGCTCGCCGCGACCAGCGCCCGCCGCGCCTCCGGCCCGAGCCGCCCGAGCCGCGCTTGCAGCATCGCCACGAGCGTCGCCGGCCGCTCCCCCTCCTCGCCCGCGTCTCGCGCCGCGCGCGCGAGCTCCTCCACGAACAGCGGATTCCCCGCGGCGCGCGTCGCGATCCGCTCCACCACGGCCTCGCTCTCCTCCGGGCCGAGCGCGGCCCGCGCGAGCTCCTCCGCGTCGCGACGAACCAGCGGCGACAGCATCATCCGCTCCGCCCGATCGCCCCACAGCCGCGGGTAGACGTCCTCCACGTCCGGCCGCGCCAGCGCCAGCACGAAGAGCGGCTGATCCTGAAGCTCCACGAGCGCGCGTTCCACGAGACGCACGCTCCGCGCGTCGGCGTGATGCACGTCCTCGAGCGCCAGCACCACCGGACGCGCGGCGCTTTCGCCACGCAGGAACTCCAGGAACGTCCGCTCGATCTCTGCCCGCGCGACCCGCCCATCCACGAAGCCCCGCGACGCTTGCCTTTCGCTCGTCGTCGACAGCTCCCGCGGCCCGCGCCCGCGCAGCGCGTCCGCGAGCATCGCGTACGCCGTCGCCCCGAGCGGCTCGGCTCGACCGACGAGGAGCAGCACGTCCTTCTCGCGCGCCTCGATCCTCGCGCGGAGCTCCCGCAAGAGCCGCGACTTGCCCATGCCCGCCGGCGCCACCACCACGACCGCCCTCGAAACCGGCTCCTCGCGTATCGCCTCGAACGACCGCAAGAGCAGCTCGAGCTCGCGCTTGCGCCCCACGAACGGCATGGTTTTTCCGAGCAGCGACCGCGCCTCGTCCCGCGCCGCCCCGCTGCCCGTGAGCAGGAGCCGCCCGCCCTCGCGTGTCGTCGCGAAGCGACCTCCGACGAGCCCCGCCGTCACCGCGTCGACGATCACCATCCCGCGCGGCGCGCCCTCGCGCAGCGCCTCCACCGCGCGCTCCACCGCTTCTCCGACCGGCTGCTCGCCCGACACGAACCCCGGCCCCGTCGCGATCGCGATCGTCGTCTCCGGCTGGGCCGCCTTCACCGCGAGCGCCGCGCGTGCGGCCGCCGCTGCCTGATCCGTCGCGTCTCCGCCGAACCGCGCGAACGCCGCGACCACCCACCGCTCGGACCGTGACCCGTGCGAAAATGCCCCGTTTCGCAGCAGGATCCGCGCGAGCTCCTCGCGCGAGGCTCCCGCGGGTGGTGCCAGCACGAGCACGCTCAAGAGCTCCGGCACGTCCCGCGCGACCGATGGAGAAAACGCGCCCCTCCGCGCGCCGATCTCCAGGAGCGCCGGCAGCTCTTCGAGCAGGTTCGACACGCTCGCCGGCCGTTTGTCCGGATCCTTCTGCAAAAGGCTCCGCACGAGCGCCGCGACCGGCGGCGGCACCCCGGGCCGGAGCGGCAAGAGCTCGGGCGGATCCTCGCTCAGGATCTTCGACATCACGAGCACCGCGTCTGCCGCGACGAATGGCGGCCGACCGGCCAGGCACTCGAACAGGATGCAGCCGAGCGAGAACATGTCCGACGCAGGCCCGATCGGCTGCTCGCTGCCCACCTGCTCCGGCGACATGTATTCGGGTGTCCCGATCGATCGACCCGTCGCCGTGATGCCCGTCGCCGGCCCCATCGAGCGCGCGATCCCGAGGTCCACGATCGTCGCTTGATCGATGTCGCCTCCACGCAAGAGCACGTTCGAGGGTTTGAGGTCCCGGTGCACGATCCGCCGCGCGTGCAGCGCGGCGAGCCCTTCGGTGATGCGCCGGAGCAAGAGCAGGGCCTCGCGGGTCGAGAGCGGCCCGCGGGCCAGCCGTTTTGCGAGGTCCTCGCCGTCGAGCCATTGCATCGCCAGGAAATGCCAGCCGTCCTCGCTCTGTCCGTGCGCCACGTACGACACGACACGCGGGTGCCGGATCTCGGACAGAATTCGCGCTTCCCGGGCGAAGCGCTCCGTATCGAGCGACGTCGCGTCCGTATGCAGGAGCTTCAGCGCGACGTCTTCTCCGGTCTCCTGATCGGCGGCCCGGTAGACCTCGCCCATGCCGCCGCGCCCGGCGAGCGAGCGGACCACGAAACGCCGCGCGACCAGCGTTCCGGCGGGCAGGGTCTTGCTCCTCGGGGCCATGCGCGCCCATTGGTTTCATACCCGGGCGCGCCTGCTGTCAAGCACTTCGCCGCAGCGCGTCGGCCTTTGACACTTGCGAGAGCGCCGAAGCTTTGAGAAATTCGAGGTCGTGTCGTGCCCCAAGCTCATGACCGAGCGCCTCGAGATGGTCCCCATGACCGTGGAGCTCGTCGAGGCCGTGCTCGATGGGCGCCGTGCCGATACCGAGAAGCTCCTCGGCGCGAAGATGCCCAACGCCTGGCCGGGCCGCGCGCTCGTCGAGCGTGCGTTCCTCGCGCGGCTCGACGCCGTGCGTGCCGATCCCGAGCATCGGCTCTGGGGCGACCGCGTGGCCCTGTCGCTCGATCCTTCCCCGCGCGTGATTGGCAGCGTGGTTTTCCATGGCGGACCGGATGAGAACGGCATCGTCGAGGTCGCGTACGGCATCGAGGAGGAATCGCAGCGGCAGGGCTTCGGCTTCGAGGCCGTGAGCGCGTCCGTGGCGTGGGCGCTCGCCGAGCCGCGCGTGCGCGCCGTCCGGGCCTCGACGTTCACGTGGCACTTCGCGTCTTGCCGCATCCTCGAGAAGCTCGGCTTCCGCATCGTGGACAGGGAGGACGACCTGCTCGGCGAAATGCTCAAGTACGAGGTCGTCCCGAGCGCGTTCCGCAGGTAAGCGCCTCCGCCCTGGTTTTCCTGGGGAACCTTCCTGTAAGCTCCCCGGGGGCACCACGTTCATGCTGGACGACATGGGAATTCGTACTCCGAGGCAGAGGGGGCTCGTGGCTTTCCTCGTCGGGCTGGGCTCCGTTTTCGCGAGCGCGCCTCGCGCGTGGGCCCAGGAGGCCGCTGCCTCGCCGCCCGAAGAAGCGCCGCCGCCCCCGCCGATCGAAGCCGCCCCGGAGATTCCCCCGCCGCCCGTCGAACTCGCCACGGACATCCCGCCGCCGCCTCCACCGCCGCCACCGCCACCGCCGTACGTACCGCCGCCGTACGTGCCGCCGCCTTTGCCGACCAAGCCGAGCCGCTGGTATTTCCTGCACCCCGGCGTCTTCCCCGAGGCCGACCTCTTCGCGGGCGCCCTGCAGATCGGCCTCGTCACGCCGTCGGCGAAGGAGTTTTACGGCGGCGCGCAGGTGGGCCTCTTCGGCGCCAAGGCCGAGCACTTCACGGGCCTCGCGCAGGTCGGTCTTTTGCACACCAACGTCGAGCGTGTCTTCCGCGGCGGCGTCGAGCTCACGCTCGGCCGAAACCTTGTGAAGGAGTTTTACGGCGGCGCGCAGCTCGCCCTCTACCGCAACGTCGTCACGGACATTTTCGTGGGCCTCGCGCAGTACGCCTTCCTGCGCAACGACACGCACCGCTTCCTCGGCCTCGCGCAGATCGGTACGATCAACGGCACCGACGCGTTCATCGGCGGCTTGCAGCTCGGCGCCTACAACGTCATTGGCGCGGGCCTCGACTGGGACGACGATGGCGGCGGCGGACCGCGCGGCGGCGGCGGATTTGTCGGCGCGCTCCAGATCGGCGCGTACAACAAGATCGACCACGGCAATTTCTCCGGCATCGCCCAGATTGGCGGCTTCAATGCGGTCGAGGACGGCGATTTCCGCGGCGTCGCCCAGATCGGCCTCCTGAACGGGGACGACGAACGTTTTTACGGCGCGCTCCAGATCGGCGCCGCGAACTTCATCGACGAGGAGTTTTATGGCATCGGCCAGCTCGGCGTCGTCAACATCGTCGATGACGATTTCCACGGCGTCTTCCAGGCCGGCGTCGCGAACCTCCTCCTGGAGGACAGCTTTTACGGCTTTGGTCAGTTCGGCCTCGGCGCGTACGTCGACGAGGAGTTCCGGGGCGTCTTCCAGACGAGCGCCCTCTTCAATTACGTCGACGATTCCTTCTCCGGCGTCCTGCAGCTCGGCGGCCTCTTCAACTTCGTCGACGACGACTTCCGCGGCGTCTTCCAGATCGGCGCCTTCAATGGCGTGCGCCAGGAGTTTTACGGCGTCTCGCAGATCGGCGTCGTGAACATGACCGGCGACGATCAATTCGGCGCGCAGCTCGGTTTCGTCAACCTCGTGAAGGACCACATGCACGGCCTGCAGGCCGGGTTTTTCGCGAGCGCCGAGGAGGTCACGGGCATGCAGCTCGGCGTCGTCAATTTCTCCGATCGCCTGACCGGCACCACGATCGGCCTCTACAACCGCTCGAAGCACGTCCGCGGCGTCCAGATCGGCCTCGTCAACCAGACCGAGCGCCTCCGCGGCGTCCAGATTGGCCTCGTGAACGTCTCCAAGTACGGCGGGCTCCCCTTCTTCCCCGTGATGAACATCGGCCTCTGAGAGGGCGGACCGCCTGTACCCGCGCCCACTCTCGACCCCCGGCGAAGTCGGACCGCCTGTACCCGCGCCCACCCTCGACCCCCGGCGAAGCCGGACCGCCTGTACCCGCGCCCACCCTCGACCCTCGGCGAAGCCGGACCGCCTGTACCCGCGCCCACCCTCGACCCTCGGCGAAGCTGGACCGGCCCTGCCTGCGTCGTTCCTCCGGCTTCATCACGCGCCTCCGGCGGCCCTCTGCGCCCACGCACGAGCGGGTGAGGACCCAAGGCATCACTCGTCGCGGAGTCGAGGCATCGACCTACCCGCGCGTCCCGACACCCCTACGCAGGTTCCTCGGCACTTTCGCGCGTTCTCCCTCTGGCACATCGTTTGCCGTTGCGCGCACAACGTCCCGCCCTGTACACCCTTCGGTTTAGAGGAACCATGTCTCGACGAACCCTCCTATCGGCCTCGATGCTGGCCGCCCTCCTCTCCGCACCTCTCTCGGCCCGCGCGCAGGACGCGGCCGCCAAGCAATACGTCGACGTCAAGATCGCCGAGCCGCCCAAGCAGGTCGGGCTCGAGATCACCATGAAAAATGGCGCCACGTTCTCGCTCGTGGATACCCGCGACGTGGTCGGCGTCACGCCGAATGGCTCCACGCTCACCGTGGGCCTCAAATTCGACGGCGTCGCGACCTACCGCAATGGTGGCCACGAATGGCGCACGGTGCTCGGCATCAACGAGGCGCTCACGAAGACGCCGGCCCTCGAAGAGCCCGTCAAGAGCGCCGATGCTTTCAACGTGGAGAGCACCTACCTCTATTTCGTGCGCCCCTGGTTCGGTCCCTTCGCGCGCTTCACCGTCGGCACGCCGCTCTTCCGTGGCTTCGACGTTCGCCCCACCGACACCACGTACACCATCGCCCGCGTCACCGGCGTCACCGATACCGTCACCTCGCGCCGCCTCACGCTCACCGATCCCTTTCATCCGCTCACGCTGAAGGAGACCATCGGCCCCTTTGCGCGTCCCGTCTCCGGCGATCGATTCAACTTGGAGACCCGCGTCGGACTCGGCGGATTGCAGACCTTCGCGGACGGCCAGCTCATCCTGAAGGACGACGCCGCCACGGCCGATCGCGTCGAGGTCCAGGAGCTCCGCGACGTCCTCCAGGTCGGCGTCGAGGGCTCGCTCGAGATGTGGGGCTCGTTCCAGGCGAAGAAGATCAGTTACAAGGTCGGCGTCGGCGTGCTCATCCCGGCGTGGAACAACGACATGCCCGCGGCTGGAGAAGCGAAGAAGAATCCCATTCAGCTCACGAACCTGGACATTGGCGCGGCCATTTCCTTCAAGGTCGTCGAGTGGGCGACGCTCGATTACGAGCTCAAGCTCGTCCGTCAGCCCCAGCTCACCGAGCAATGGCAGATACGTAACGGAATGATGCTCACGCTCGGCCTCGGATACTCCAGGAAACCCCCGGCGCCGCCTGCGCCGCCCGCAAAACCCACGCCCGACGCGGCTCTGCCCGCGGCCCCTGCGCCCGCGGCCCCCGCGCCCGCGGCCCCTGCGCCTGCGCCCGCCCCCGTCACGAAATAGTCATCGTTCGTGGCGGACGCCCGGCGTGAACGCCGGGCACGTTGCGTGCAAACCCCCGCGCGTCCGTTTACTTCTGCGAAGGGACGGCCCATGAACCACGGGGGGAATCGATTGAAATCCATCAAATACATTGTGTTCATCGCGGCGCTCTTTGCGCCGGCTTGTGCACCCGAAGAACCATCCACCCAGTCTGCGGGAAAATCGCTTCTCGACCCGCCCGCGGATGGCTCGGGACTTCAATATCGCATGACCTCCACCATCGCCCCGGGGAGCGAATCCTATGGTTGTCGCCTCTTCCAGGTGCCGCCGGAGGGGCTCGTGATCCGCGGGCAGGACGTCGCGTTCGGTCCGGGCGGACATCACGTCCTGCTTTACCGGACCCCGTATCGGGCGATTCCGTCCCAAGACGAGCAGGGGATCGCCGTTGACGCCCTCACGGAGCACGATTGCTCCGAGGGCGCCACCGCGCGCTGGAAGGTCGACGCCGTGGTCGGCGGATCCGAGAGCTTCGGCAGCGTGGGTATGCTCCATCGATTGCCCGACGGCGTCGGCGTCGTCCTCGAGCCGAACGTGGTGCTCGTGATGAGCACCCATTACCTCAACACCACGAGCGCCCCGCTCGAGGTCGACGCCCGCATCAACATGCACACGATGCCGCGCGAAGAACTCCGCATCGAGGCCGGGCTCCTCTACATGGACAACCACGTCCTGCGCGTCGCGCCCTTCGGCGAGGCCTCGGCGCGCATGCGTTGCCCCGTGCCCGAAGACGTGCACGTCGTGAGCTTGCAATCGCACATGCACGCGCGCGGCGCCGCCTTCGAGGCCTCGCTCATCGCGCCCTCGGGGACGACCACATCCATCTATTCGACGACGTCCTGGCAGGAGCCGCCCGTACGCGAGCTCGATCCGCCCCTGCTCTTCCCTCGGGGGAGCACCGTCGAGATCCGCTGCGATTACAAGAACAGCGAAGCCCGGCCCGTCGCGTATGGCCTTTCCTCATCCGACGAGATGTGCCAGCTCATCGGCCCGTATTTTCCGAAAAACGCTCGCTTCGAGCGTTGCGAGGACGAGAGCGGCGCGACGGCGGCGACGTGGGTGGGCAGCGGGAAGGCCAGCGGGGCGGAGACCGTCCATTGCCTCAGGGAGGCGATGACGCGCGAGAAGGGCGTGGGTTACGCGTATTACGATTGTGTACACGCCGCCTGCTCTACCCTCGCGGCCGAGGTTTCCGCAGTCGTGCGTTGCCACGAGGCGAAGCGCGCCGCGGACTGCGCGAATCGGTGCCAGGGGGGTGACGCCGAAGATTGCGTGTCCTGCCTCGCGCAAGCATGCGCCGCGGAGGAGCAGGCCGCGCGGCACGCGGACTCTCCTTGAAGGGGCGTCGGGTCAGCCGTTTGACGCGACCGACGCGCCCACCTTCGTGACCTCGGGCTTCATCCGACCCCGTCGATAGGCTCCCACCGCGACCACGATTCCGCCGATGACGTTCATCGCCAGCGCGAGACCGACGTTGTGCAGCGACTCGGCCGTCCCCATCGCGACGACGCGAATGAATTGATCGAGGTCGAAGGTGCGATCGCTGGCGGCGTACGTCAGCGTCGTGATGATCCCCGTGAAGAAGCCGAGGAAACCTGCGGTCAGGGTGAGGAGCGCGAGCACGGCGGGCAGGACGAGCCGCCCTTTGCCGGGGTTTCTGGCGTAACCGATGGCCGCGCCGAAAAGAATGATGCCGAAGAACAGCGTCGGGTACATGCCGAAGCCGCCGTTTCTGAATGCCTCTCCCATGGGATACCTCCGTTTGTCAGGGTCGTTCGTGGGTCGTGCGTCGCCCCGCCGCGCATCCGACCGGAGCTCGGTCCGCGCCGATACGAGATCCAGCGGGGCGGGGCAGACGGACCCCGGGTGCGCGTGGAAGTTCCCGAGGCCCCCCAAAATCGCTAGCGCTTCTTCACCCGCCCGATCGAGCCGTCGTAGTGTCCTTCCCTCCGGACATAGTACACGAAGTAGAGCCACTCCTCGCCGTCTGCCGTTCGCGCCACGCTCGGCTCGCCGATCCCCACGATGTCGCCCGGCCCCTCGGGCGGCGCGTCGAGCCCGACCTCGACGACCGGATCGCCGAACGACGCCGAAAGCGCCGGATCGCCGCCCGAATACGCGCTCGTCGAGATGTCGCGGAAGCCCCGCGAGAAATAGAGCTTCGACGCGGCCTCGTCCACGAACGGCTGGAACTCGTCGACGTCGGGCTTGCTGATCGCGGCCACGACCGTCTCGGAGAACGTCGCGCCCGGCAGCGCGCCCGAGGGTTTGGCGACGAAAAGGTCCTTCTGCACCGGCCCCTCGGTATCGAACCAGACGTAGCCGTGACCGAACGAGGGGTTCGATTGGAATGGATCGAGCGGCACGAGCGGGAGCTGCGTCACGGGGAACGGGTCGGCGATGAGGAAGTTGTTCTCGAACGAATACTTTCCGAGGCTCACGGGCGCGCCGAGCGTGAGGTCGGCGTGATACAGATCGGGCGCCGTATCCGGCCCGTGCAGCGGGTCGAACGCGAAGAGCACGGACGCCGCGCCGTCCTTCGGCGCGCCGAGGTACGTGAAGCCGAACGGCGAATACGTGTATCCGTTCATGTCGATCGCGATCACGAACGGCTCGGCGAACGACCCGTCCGCTTGCTTGCGGAACCCGTACGCGGCCACGGGCGGCAATGCGAAGAGCGCCTCCAACACGCCGAGCTGGGGGATCGTGTGGTCGATCTCGGTCTCGGACAGGATCCGCCCGACGCCGGGCATCTCGGGCCGCTCGGGGGCCGCGGACGGGCCGTACGTCGCATTGCATCCGGGGGACGCCGGGTTCGCGGCCTCGCCCGAGCAGCCGGGCAGATCCTTGCCCGCGATGCAGCAGAGCAGGTCGACGGGTGAATACGTGCTCACGATGAGCCATTCGCCGTCCGGGCTCACCTCGGCCGAATCCTCCGTGCCCGCGGTATTGACGAGCCCGGGCACACGCTCCGGCTGCCCCCACGCCGCGCCCACGACGGGCAGCACCACGGCCGTCGCATCCGCCGACAGATCCGCGACCTTCGCCCGCACCCGCACCTCGCCGGCGTCGCCCGCGGCGAGCGAGGGTGTCACGGTGGACCGATATGCGCCCGCCGCCGTCTCGACGGCCGCGCTTGCCGTTCCGCCCTCGGCCGTGAGCTCCACCGAGAGCCCGGACACGGGTTTTCCGTCGCTCGACGTGATGCGCGCCGTGACCTCGATGGGATAGGGCGCGGGCCCGTCTTGCCGCGCGAGCTCGAGGACGATCCCGGCGGGCGCTCCCGCCGTGGGTTTCGAGGGATCGCTTTCCGAGCTGCAGGCGGCGAGGGCGAGGGGGACGAGGAGCGCAAGAGATCGGTATCGCATCGAGCCATTCTAGACGAGCTCGGCCCGTCTTGTCTTCGCCCCGGACGGCGGCCGCGCGCGGGCGAACGAAGGGGTTCCCAAGGCCGCGCCTCGGTGTAGAGTGCGCGCCATGAGGTTCGATCATTTCCTCCGCTCGGCCCGCGCCCTCGCCGTGGGCCTTTCCGTGTTCGCCCTCGCGGCTTGCGGCGGCGCGCCCTCGCCCGATGCAGAAAGCCCCGCGCCGGCGAACACCACGCCTGCAACGGCCCAGACGACGTCGCCTGCCGAGGGTATGCTGGGCACGCTCTCCGAGGAGGGCTTCAAGGCGCTGCACCAGCTCAAGGCCGAAAAGGCCCCGGCGCCGCGCGGCGAGCGTGTCACGATCGACGGCACGAGCGCCTACCTCAGCCTGCCCAAAGGAAAAACCGCGCCCTTGCCGGGGCTCGTCGTGATCCACGAATGGTGGGGCCTGAACGAGCACATCCAGCACTGGACCGATCGGCTCGCCGAGGACGGGTATGCCGCGATCGCGGTCGATCTTTATGGCGGCAAGACCGCGCAGAACCCCGACGACGCGATGGCCATGATGAAGGCCGTCGACAACAAGAAGGCAATGGCCACGCTCGTCGCGGCGCACGATTTCCTGGAGAAGGATCCGCGCATCCAGGCGAAACGCACGGGCGTGATCGGCTGGTGCTTCGGCGGCGCCTGGTCCTTGCAATTCGCCATGCACGAGCCCGACCTCGACGCGTCCGTGATCTATTACGGCCACCTCGTCACGGACCCGGCGGAGCTCAAGCCGATCAAGGCCGAGATCCTCGGCATTTTCGGCAACAAGGATCAGGCAATCCCGCCGGAGACCGTGAACGCGTTCGACGCGGCTTTGACCCAGGCCGGCGTCACGCACACGATTTACCGCTACGACGCGCAGCACGGCTTCGCGAACCCCTCGGGGCAGCGCTACGACGAGAAGAGCGCGGCGGACGCCTGGGACAAGGTGCGCCCGTTCCTGCGGAGGAAGCTCGCGCAATGAGGAATGCGGCTCAGGGCGTGCGGCTCCGATAAAGGCCGTACGCCCCGAGCGCGAAGGTCGTCTCGCCGTCCGGCAGCCGCGCGACCATCCGGAGCGGATCATCGCCGGGCGTCTCCCGCGGCGACCACGATTGCCCACCATCGTGCGTCATCACGAGCGAACGCACGCCCTGCATTTCGAGCACGACGCTCGCGCGCTTCGGCGTAGCGGCCGCGACCTGCACGATGGACGCCGACGAAACCCCGAGCGTCTGCGCGACCCAGGTCGTGCCCCCGTCCTCGGTGCGAAGAAGAAGCGGCTCTCCTGTGCTCGTCACGCCGCCGGCCCACCCCACGGAGGTGCCCGGCGCGAAAGTCACCGAGACGAGTTGTTCCTCGTCGGGCATTCCGCCGCGACAAACCACGAACGTCTCCCCGGCGTCGTCGCTCGTCAGGATGAGCCCATTCTCGCCGACCCCGACGAGCCGCCCCGATTCGAGCATCTCGAGGTCGCGGATGTACGTCCCGTCCGGGAGCGAAAGCTCGCTGAACGTGGCGCCGCCGTCCTTCGATCGGTAGAGGGGACGAGCGTTCACGGCGCCCCGCGCGGTCGCGACGAACCCGAGCCCGCCCGGCCCGAGCACGGCGGCCGCGAGCGGCTGCCCCTGCGCGGGAAAACCGTCGTGGAGGAAGGTCCGGCCGCCGTCCTCGCTGCGCAGGAAGGTCTGCTGCACGTATTCGCTCGGGAACGCGAGCCAAAGAAGATCCTCGTGCGCCGAGAGGGAAGGGGGGCGGGTCGAGTCGTCCGTGAACGCCGGCAGGTCCGTCCCGTCGTCGAAATGGAACGCGTCGTCCGTGCGATAGAGCCGGAAGTTGAACACGGCGGTCGTGTTCTGCATCGCGATCACGTATCCACGCGCCTTCGTCGGGAAAAAGACGGCCTTGTTTTCGTTCATGCCGCCGGCCCAGTCGGCGGACATCGCGTTTTGCTCGATCGGCTCCGAGCTCTTCGCGCCGTCGGTCGAGCGGCGCAGCCGGTGCGTGAGCAAGAGCCCGTGGTTCGCGGTCCCGAAGCTCACGCGGTTCGCGCCGCGCCACGAGCTCTCGAATTCGGCGCCCCACGTGCCACGCGTGAAGGTTTGCCCTTCGTCGCGCGAGGTCCAGACCTCGAACGTGGTCGGCATGTCGAGGGTGTTGCAATGCGTCATCACGTGGAGCGAGCTCGAATCGCCGGCGATCTGCGGACCCCGCGCGCACTCGGGCGCGAGTGATCCGCGCCGCTCGAACGTGTTTCCCCGCGTGGTCGAGCAATGCAAGGCCAGGCCGCTCGGATACGACGCATCGTCACCCACCACGCAGGCGAGGAGCTCCTGGCGCGAGACCCAGAGCGAATCCACGGTCCCGGTCGTTCCACCGGGGATCTGCGTGTCCCCGTAAAACGCATGGAGATCCGGCTCCTCGGTCGCCCGGATTCGTATCGTCGTCCCGCCGCTCTCGGTCGCGGCCACGAGATATCCCGGACCGACCGCGACCGCCGTGCGCCCGCCGAGCGGCACGTTCGCGATCGCCGCGTCGCCGATCTTGCCGTGATAAAGGCCGCCCTGCGCGGAGCCGCAGACCACGCGGCCGAAAAAAAGCACGCACCGCGATAGCTCCTCGGGCGCCTCGGGCGAAGGCTCGAACGTCCGGCCTTCGTCGAGGGAAACCCAGGCGCGCCGCGCCGCCGTCAGCACGATCGCCTGCTCGTCCGCCCACACGAAGGAGAGATCCTCGCTCGTGCCGACGTCGACGCGCTCGAAGCTCTCACCGCCGTCATTGCTGTGCAATACGAGCCCGCCATGGCCGACGATCCACGCTTCGTGCCCGTCCACGTCCACGACGTCGCGCATACGCAGCGCGTTTGCTGGCAACGGCGCGATTTCCGCCCAGAGAGGCTCTTCGCACGTATCGTCCCGCCGCACGAGCCCCGGGGCGCAGAGCGCACGCTTCGGGCCGATCGACAGGCCGTCCTCGTATTCCCGGTGCACAGGGAGGCAGGACGAGAGCGAGACCGTCGAAAGGACGATCCCGATAAACGCGCATTTTCCTGCAAGCATCGGAGCGTCTCCTCGGCCCGCGGACAGCAAGGTGCATGCCCTTGCCTTGCGCTTCGAGCCCGGCGATGATGCGGGCCATGAAGATCATGCTCAAGCTCGAAAACCTGAAGACCGGCGAGACGTCTTTCCAGGAGTTTGCGGATGAAGAGGCGACGACGGCATGGCTCCGCGAGCGCCCGCGCTTCACCGACGTGCTCGGCGTGGTCTTCGAAGGCCTCTCGCGCGAACAGAACGACCGTCTGAAGGCCGCGATGCGCCCGCTCGATGCGGAGGAGCAAGCGGCCGAGAAGGCCCTCGCGGAGGCGCGCGACAAGGCCGCCGAGGCGCAAGCGCTCGCGCGCGAGAAGGAGAACGAGGCGGCGCGCGCGGCGCATCGCGAGGCGCAGAAGAACCTCGATCCGAACCGCCCGATGGAGGTGCGTTACCGCTACGACACGGGCCTGCAGCTCGCGGATCCGGACGATCCGCGCGGCATCTCGGACGAGGTGCGCGCGGCGTGCACGGCTTGGATCGAGGAGCGCAACGAGTGGGTCGCCTCGCGTGGTCAAATCGTGGGCGAGGCCAAGATCACCGTGCTCCCCGGCGCGCTCCCGAAGCCCAGCGCCGAGCGCGTGCAGCATGGCTCGTTCGTCCCGGTGACCGGCCCCAAGAAAGCCTGACGCGGGGCGGTCTGTCCGGCTGTAACATTCCAGTAACGGCTAACGCCTCGGGACTCCGTCTTCGGCGCGCACGAGCTCGAGGACGATCTGACCGATCCTGATTCGCGCGCCCGGCAAGATCTCCTGCGACGCTCGCAAGAGCTCGTCGTTCACGAACGTGCCCGAGGTGCTCGCGACGTCCTCGATCGTGACGCGCCCTTCCTCCACGGTGATCCGCGCGTGCCTTCGCGAGACGGTATCCGACCGCAGGCGGATATCGGCGCCTTCCGTGCGTCCGAAGACCTGGGCGCCTTCCGCGAGCGGGATGACGCGTCCGATCTCCCCGGGCAGCTCTGCGAGGACGACGAGCGCGAACGACGTGGCCATGCGTCGAGGTTACCACGAGGAGTACGGACCCTCGGTCCCTTCCACGCTTGACGGCGGAGCGACCGTCGCTTACGACCGCGGATCCGTTACGTTGTTGTAAGACATGCGCAGCACGAGCAAGCTCCAGGCGGGCGAGGGATGGCAGAGGGCGCACAGCGCCGAGCAAAAGGAGCAGCGGCGCGAGGCGATCCTCGGGGCCGCCGCGGATCTCTTCCGGGAGCGATCGCTCGACGACATCTCGATCGGCGAGGTCGCCGAGCGCGCCGGGCTCGCGAAGGGCAGCGTTTATCGATATTTCGCCACGAAGGAAGAAGTCTTCCAGGCGCTCTTCCTCCAGGGGCTCGGCGCATGGTTCGACGAGGTCATGCCCGCGCTCCGGGGCCTCCCCCGCGATACCTCGCCGGACGACGTGGCCGCGCTCGTCGTGCGCACGCTCGCGCCGCGCGAGCCCATGCTGAGGCTCCTGGCGATCAATTCTTGCGACATCGAGAAAAACCTCTCCCTCGAGGCGGCGCGCGCCTCCCAGCGGTGGATGCTCGAGCATATCGTCGTCGCGGGGGCGGCGTTCGAGGCGGCGCTCCCGGCCTTGCCCGAGGGCGGCGGGGTGCGGGCGATCCTGCGGCTCGGCGCGCTCGTCTCGGGCCTCTGGCCGATGGGGCACCCGATCGGCGCCATGAAAAAGGTGCTGGCCGCGCCGAAAATGGCCCCGCTGCGCGTCGATTTTTACGGGGAGCTCGAAGTCTCGTTCGCTGCTCTTCTCGCCGGCATGTGCCGCGCGCGGTGAGCCTCGAACGGTGAGGACACACCGAGCGTCACGCGACGCCCCGCGGCCGTCCTTCCTAGAGCACTGTATTCATCAGGCGACGCCGGATTCGACAATCAGGGGCCGGCGGGCTCGAAGGGAAATCCGTCGTCTGACAACATCTGTTGTTGCCTTCACCCAGGAATTCGCGCAGTCGCGGCAAACGCTGGAATCCGGGGGCAGACTCCGCTCTCGCGCCCTTCGTGTTTGCTTTGCACGCGTGCCGGAGGTCGAAGGAGGTCGCCGCCGCGGTCGCCGCGGAGGGCGCGCGGGCGCTCGGCGCTACGTCCGGCCTGCTCGCCGTCCTCGTGGCCGACGAGCTGTCCGTCCCTGGCACGAATGATCCGGCCCCGCGCGGGCTCGCCGCCGCGCTCTCCGCGCCGGGGCCCACGCGGATGCGGATCGCGGGGAGCGACGGGTGGGCCGTCCGGCTCGCCGTCGGAGACAGAGTGCTCGGCGTCGTCGCTTTCCAGGGGCTGCGCCGGGACGCCGCCATCAAAGCATATTTGTCCCGGCTGGCCATGCATTGTGCCCCGGCGCTCGCCCGGGTCCTCGCCGAGGAGGCGGAGCTCTCGGCGCTGCGGCTCAGCCGGGAGCTGCTCCGCGCGGTCACGGAAGGGACGCACGATTGCGTCTTCGTGAAGGATCTGAACCTCCGGTACGTGATGATCAATTCGGCGGGGGCGCGGGTCTTCGGCCTCATGCCGGAGGACGTCGTCGGCAAGGACGACAACGCGCTCTTTTCGCCGGAGGACGCCGTGGAGATCGCGCGGCGCGACCGGGAGATCCTCCACACGCGCCGCACGACGACCTACGAATGCTCGTCGATCACCAGTAGCGGCACGACGCGGTACTGGCAATCGACGAAGGGGCCCTGGTACGACGAGGAGGGCCGGGTGGTCGGGCTCGTGGGAATCTCGCGGGACGTCACGGCGCGGCGGAGAGCGGAGGAGGCGCAGCGGCTCCTCGCCGAGGTGAGCGGCATTCTCGGCGCGTCGCTGGAGTACGAGAGCACGTTCGCGACCATGGCGCGGCTGCTCGTGCCGTCGTTCGCCGACGGGTTCACGATGCACGTGGAGGAGGCCGGCAATCGATATTGCCTCGCGGCGCTCGGGCGCGGGGCCGCGTTCGTCGATGATTTGCTCGACCTCGTCCCGCTGGGGCGCGCGTTCGGCTTCGGCGACCTCGACATTGCCACGCGCCGCGAGCTCGAAGGGCGCGGCATTCATTCGCTCCTCGTCGTGCCTCTCGTGATCCAGGGGCATGCGTTCGGCCACCTGACGCTCCTCGGCGGCGCGCCTGGGCGATTCGTGGCCGAATCGGAGCGCGCCCTCGCCGAGGAGATCGCGCGGCGAGCGGGCATGGCGATCGACCGCGCCAGGCTTTATCGGGAGGTGCAGGAGGCGAGCCGGCTGAAAGACGAATTCTTGGCCGTCATCTCGCACGAGCTTCGCACGCCGCTCACGGCGATCCTCGGCTGGACCGGCATTCTGCGGCGGGACTCGGTGCCGGAGGCGAGCCGCGGCAAGGCCCTCGAGACCATCGAGCGGAATGCGCAGACGCAGGCGCGCCTCATCGAGGACTTGATGGACACGACGAGCATGATCGCGGGCACGCTCCAGCTCGATTTCATGGATGTCGACCTCGTGCAGCCGCTCACGCAGGCCGTGCGGGCGATGCGCCCGGTCGCGGAGGCGAAGGGAATTCGCCTCGATGCCGTGTTCGAGACGAAGAGCCCGCTCCCCGTCCTCGGCGACGATCTCCGGCTTCGGCAGGTCATCGAGAACCTGCTCGGCAATGCGCTCAAATTCACGCCGCCGGGGGGTTCGGTGGAGATTGGTTGCCGCCGCGGCGACAAGGCGATTCTCTGGGTGAAGGACGACGGCGTGGGCATTTCGCCGACCACGTTGCCGCACGTCTTCGAACGGTTCCGGCAAGGCGACAGCTCGTCGACCCGCAGCCATGGCGGGCTCGGCCTCGGCCTCTCGATCGTGCGTTATCTGGTGGAGGCACATGGCGGCGCCGTGATCGCGGAGAGCCCGGGGAAGGGGCTCGGCGCGACGTTCACGGTGGAGCTGCCTTTGCACGTCGAACAGGCCCCGGAGGTGACCGTCGTGGAGGCGTCGCCAGCGCCGCGGTTCGACGACGTGCAATTGCTGGTCATGGGCGAAGCGCCCGCTTCACGCGACCTCGTCACGGGCATTTTCCAAAGCGTACGCCCCGAGATGACCGGGGTTCACAAGGTCGTGGCCCCGAAGCACCCTCGCTCCCGGCAGGACACGGGTCGTTCCTGAGCGGCTATTGCTTCCCCAAAAAGCTCCTCGCCACGCGGACGAACGCCTCTCGCTCCTCGAAGGCGGCGCCGTGACCGCGGCCTGGAACGACCCAGAGCCTTGCGTCGGGGATCGCTCGGTACATTTCGAGGGCGAGTTCGACGGGATAAAATGGATCTCGGTCGCCGTAGACGATCAGCGTCCGCGCCGTGATCGTCGCGAGGTACGGCGGCGTGAAATTCAGGTCATCGTAACGATCGGCGAACGCGCGGGCCTGCTCCCAGAGCGCCACGATTTGCTCGTCGCCGCGCACGTGTCGCTCGCGCATCTCGCGCCATTCTTCCTCGGATCGACTCTCCACGGTGTATTGCCGCATGATGGCGCGCGCCTGCTCGGGAAAGTACGGCGTCGCCGCGGCGATCACCATGGCCTCGACGCGGCTCGGCTGCTCTGTCGCCATGTGCAAAAGCACGTTGCCGCCGCCGCTCACGCCGATGGCGCGGAATCGATCGATGCCGAGCTCGTCGAGAAGCGCGTACATGTCGCGGGCGACCTCCCGGAACACGAACGTGCCGCGGGGGTTTCCCGAAAGGCCGTGGCCGGGGAGATCGGGGACGATGGCGCGGAACCCTTCGTGGAGGGTTTCGCCGAGATGACGAAAATCGCGGCCGCAGCCGAGGAAGCCGTGCAGGAGGACGAGCGGCTCGCCCTCGCCGTGGATGTCCACGTGGATCTCGATGTCGCCGCGAAGATGTGTTTTGCGGATGGGTACGCTCATGCTCGAAGACCTCTCCTTCCGGCGACGTGCATAGAGCATGCCGAAAACGCTTGCTAGCTATCGATTTTTCGTATAAAAGCGTCGTCGGTCGGACGGAACATCGCGAGCGATATCGTTTGGTGTGTAGTCGCGGCCACGGACGCATTCGCGAAGGGCAAGCTCGAGAATGGCGTGGTGACCTTCGAGGTGCACGAGGCCGTTTGATCGGCGGTGCAAGCAGGCGGCCGCGCACGGGTTTCTCGGCGACGCTGCGTGGTCCTTCCTTTGCAATCCCTGGGAGCGGTTGCCGTCGTGGGCAGCCGGAAAAAGTCCAGGATGGAGGGAATGCCCATGCGTTCATTCACGGTCGCGCGTGCCGCGGTGCTGCCTTTCTTCGGCCTCCTCGTCGCCGCTTGCTCGCTCGGAAGCGGAGACGACGAGGACCTCGCGCTGGGTCGGGGGAACGTGTCGGGCGCCGAGAAGGGCAGAGATATCCAGGCGCCCTCGCAAGACGAGGGGAAGGGAAAGGGAATCTCCCTGGAGGGCGACGTCGAGTTCGTGCCGGTCGAGGGCAACGACCACGCAACGGACGAGGCGTCGATCGAAGGCAAAGAGATAGAGAGCAAGGAAATCGAAGGCAAAGGAATCGAGGGCAAGAATCTCGAACAGCCGCTGCCCGACGACCTCGGCAAAGGCGGAGTGACGAAGGAGCACATGCTCCCCCCGAAGGGTGATCTCGGCTCGAGCGGCGATCTCCCCTCGAAGGGCGTTCGCGTGGTGAACAGCGCTTGCCCGAAGGCGCGGGTGGGCGATGTCGTCGGGACTTGCGTGCAGGCGCTCACGTACGCGAAGAACCCGGAGACGGGCGAGTGCTGCGTCTATGCCACGCCGTGCGACGTGCCGAAGACCTGGGACGCGTCGTTCTCGGCGGAGGCCGTTTGCCGGTAACGCCGCCCGCGACTTCGTGATTGACGAGCGCCGAGCCCCTCGGCTTAGATGCGCGGCCATGGAGCCGAACATCGTGGACGAGGGGGGCGTGACGGTCGTGGAAGGCCAGCCGAATCAGGCGTTCCTGACGAGCGCGCGGGACGTCGATCGTGTGATCGAGGCCTGCTTCGGGAGCAGGGCAGGATGCGTCCTGCTTTACACGGCGAACCTGCCGGCGGCCTTCTTCGACCTGAGCTCGCGCGTGGCCGGCGATATCCTGCAAAAATTGAGGAACTATCGGATCCGGCTCGCCGTGGTATGCCCGCCGGGGAGCGTCAGCTATAGCAGCCGTTTCGGCGAGATGGTCACCGAGGAGAATCGCGGTGAGCATTTCGGGGTGTTCGAGACCCGCGAAGCCGCCGTGGAATGGATCCACGCGTTCGCCTGAGGACGCTCATTTTGCTCCCACTCGCACGTACGTCCCACCCGTACGTCCGAACGTCTCGGGCGCATACATCTCCTCGATGTGCGTCGGCGGCGCCACGAATCGGCCCACGTGGGCCGCGCGGGCGAGATACCGGAACCTCGTGATGCCGGCGGGCAACCTGTCGATGAAATAAACGACGCGGTCGCCGCGCATTTCGCGCCGCTCTGCCGGCGTCATTTGCAGGTTCGCGAGCCAGGGGCCGCCGACGTCGTGCGCGAAGCGCATGGGTTCGAGACCGCCGGGGACCGGGTCTTCGAGGACGACGAAGCGGCGGGGCTCGCGCGTGACGACCTCGATTTCGCAAAGCACGACCTGCCCGGGATCGAAGCGGCGCTCGGCGGCGGCGCTGGCCGCGAGGACCGGGCCGCCGAGGTCCGCGACGGGGCGGAAGGATTTTGTCAGGTAAAACCCGGCGTCAAGCGGCTCGCGGGGCATGTCCTCGCGAGCGTATCGGAGGACGGCCTCGTAATGGAGGCGGCCTCCGCCCACAGCCTCGAACGTGAGCGGCGCGCCGCGGCCACGAAGGAGGTCGGACATGGAGACGAAGGCGGTGCGGCGGAGCTTGCCCGATTCGCCGCCGAGGGGCGCGTCCGCGAGCAACGTATCACCGAGGAAAACCCGTGCCTCCACGGGATCGAGGGGGGCTGGGTTTTTCTTGCGGTACGCGTCGAGCGCGAGCAGCGCCCACGCGGCCTCGTGGGTCGTGCGGTAAGCGCCGCCGGCGCGCCCGTCGAGGATGCCGCGCGAGAGGCGGGCGGCGAGGGGATGCGTGGGGTTCGTTGCGACGATCGCGAGCAGGGCCGCGGCGTCGGTGCGCACGCTGGAGTCGAATTCGTGCCAGGGGGCCTTGGCCTCGGACGCGCTTGCCACGTGCGCACCGGGGCCGTCGATTCGAATGTTCGTTTCGAGGTCGCGGAGGAGCTCGCGGCTTTCGTCCCCGCCTCCGCGGCCCGCGACGGCGAAGGCGTGGAGCAGGAGGGCGCGCGCGAGAAGGGGCATGCGCGCGCGTTCGCCGAAGAGCGCGCGCATCCGGCTCTCGTCAGGGCGCCGGGCCATGGCGAGCACGTCGAGCGCGAAGGCGGCGCGTTCGAGCGAAGAAGGGTTTGCCTCGGCGAACGGCGCCGCGAGGCTCGACGCGAGGGAATGGGCGGCGCGATCGAGGGCGCCTGCAGGCACGGGCAGTCCGCGGCGGCGCGCTTCATCGAGTCCCCAGAGCGCATAGGCCGTGATGTAGGGATCTCCCTCGGACGAGCCGGGCCAGAGACCGAAGCTCCCGTCCTTTTGCTGGTGCGTGAGCAGCCGGTCCACCGATTCCCGCAGCGCGGCGTCGACATTGCCGCCCTTTTGTGGGCTGGTTTGTCCAGGCACGAGCGGCACGCCGAGGGAATCGGCGAGGTCGCGAAGCGCGAGGAGCGGGACCATGCGGCTCACGGTTTGCTCCGTGCATCCGTACGGGTATTCGACGAGCTGCTCGATGCCGGCGGCGAGGCCGGAGAGCGGGGTCGAGGCGAGCGATATCGAAAGGCCTCCCACGTCTTTTCGCAGGCCCCCGAGATCCCCGAGGCGCTCGGCAATGGCCGAGGAAGTTTCGCCCGTGAGGGCAGCGGTTTCGAACGTCGTGGGCACGGCAATCTGGGTTTTGAGGTCGACGCCGTCGGTTTCGTCTTGCAGGCTCGCCTCGAACGAGAGGCGCGCTTTTCCGGCGCGCTCGGCGCGGAAGGGAAAACGCACGAGGGCCGGGTGCTCGGGGTCGACCGTGGCCTCGCGCCGCATCGGGCCCGCGGGCGTGAGGCCCTCGGCGCTCGCGGTCACGACGGTATTGCCGCCGGGGATGTCGAGCGCGGACAGGACCACGGAAGCTTCGAATTGATCCCCCGCGCGCAAGGCCAGCGGGATGCTCGGGCGCGCCATGAGGGGCTTCGACGTGAGGACGGTGGCATCGTCCGAGCCCGTACGATCGTCCTCCGCCACGGCCATCGCCATGAATCGATAGGCGGTGAGGCCATCGGGCAGCTTGATGCGGCGCTTCACGCGGCCCGACGCGTCTGTGACGAGGTCCGGAAAGAAAGCGACGGTTTGTCGGAAATCGCCGCGGCGGGGGCTCACGCTGGTCGCGCCCATGCGGACCAGGGGCGGCTTCGCGCGGCGGCCCGAGAACGTGCGGAGGAGATCGTCGCGTACGTCACTCGTCCGGACGCTCGAATAACGAGGGTCATAAATCGCCTCGAAGGGCTCGGGCGTGATGTAATACGTGAGCATCAGCGAGCCCTCGTCCGCCGCCCACAACGTGATTTCGGCCTGGACCGGTTTGCCCGCGGCGTCCTTCGCGAGGACCTCGACGTCGAGCGTCTCGCCGGGCGCCGCCTGGAGCTTGCTCGGGCGCACCTCGACGTCGAGCATGCGGTCCTCGGGGCTGACGGCGATCGCAGCCTCGCGGGATTCCTCGCGCGTGCCCGAGAGCGTGACGACCTTGATTGCCGCGTTCGGCATCATGGAGAACGTGATGGGGACGTCGACGATCGTTTGCGTGCCCGCGGGCGCGAGGGGCACGACGCGTCGGAAGAGCAAGCCCTCGCGCTCGAACGTGACGAGCGCTTGGTTCGGCTTCGAATGCGGTGATTCGAGCACGAGACGCGCGGTTTGTCCGACCCGATACTCGCTCCGGTCGAGGCGCAGGACGAGCTCCGCGGAGGGAGGCGTCGGCGGTGGAGGCGGAGGCGGCGGAGGCGGCGACGGAGTCGTGGCCGGGGGCTCGACGTGGAGGGAATACGAGGCCGCGGCGCGGCGGCCCTTTTCGTCCTTCGTCGTGGCGCGGACGATGAGTTCGACTTCGTATTCGGTCCCGGCGACTTGCGTGGGAATCGTGAAATCACAGCCGACGGGCGCGGCGCCGCTGGTGACGTCGCAGGTGCCGACCGTGCGGTCCTCGACGGCGTTGTCGTCGCGGCGGGCGCGGCGCGAGAATTCGAGGTGCACCGGGTGCGAGCGCCGCTCGCCCGCCGGCGTCACCACGAGCACGCGCGGCGTGACCTTGTCGCCGGGCTTGACCCAGTATCGGTCGTCCTCGGAGAGCGCGACGAGCACGCTGGCAGGGTAGACGAGGGCGCTGTCCTCCGCGTACCGCGTCTGCTGGTTGAGGTCCATGATTTCGACGCGGCAAGTAACTGTCTCGACGGCTGTTTGGCCGGGCAATACGAGGGGGGCAGCGGGCGAGAAGGCGCCATGGCCGTCGAGCTTGCCCGTGCCCTGCGCGATCTGCGCCGAGGCCACCCGCACGTCGTGCTCGGTGAGCAGGTAATCGTCGAGGCCCGGGACGCTCGGTTCGCCGGAGCCGCGCGTGACGACGATCGACGCGCGTCCGCCGGCCATCGGGGCGCCGTAGAGCATCTCGCCGTGCGCGGTGCAGCTCATTCGTTCGCCGGGCTCGTAGACCTGTTTGTCGAGGCGCGCCTCGGCCTTGCTCTCGACCGGGCGATAATGATCCACCGAGAATCCCCAGTGAATGCGCTCGCCGTCGAGCTCGGCCTCGGCGCGATAATGCCCGAGCGGAGCGTCCTCGGCGAGGGGCATGACGGTGGCGAAGGTGCCGAAGCGGGAGAGCACGTGGCGCGTGGTGCTGATCGGGCGGCGTTCGGGGTCGAGAATGCGCAAGGTGACCTCGCGGCCGCGCGGCGTGTCGAGGCCCGCGGTGACCGGGACGCGGAGGACTCCTTTGAGCTCCACCTGTTCGCCGGGCCGATAGATTCCGCGGGCGGAGAAGAGGCGGCCGACGGGCTCGGGCGCGGGCGGAGCGGAGAGCGATTGGTACATCCAATCGTCGCCGCTCCGCGCCACGACGGCGAGCTTGGCCTCGCGCTCGCCCGGCTTTCGCGGGGGAATGCGCAAGGGGATGGACGCGAGGCCCTTGTCGTCGGCCTCGGCCGCGCCGAGGAGCGAGGGGCGGCCGCCGGGGGGAACGTAGTGGACCTCGACCCGCGCGCCTTTCACGGGGGCCGCATTCGAGAGGCGCGTGAGCCAGACGAGCGCCTCGTCCGGGGCAATCTTGGTCAGCGGGCCGAGGTCGGTCAATTGCATTTCGTGTTCGGCCGTCTTCGGCGGCTGCTCCGGCGCGCCGCGAAACCCGGCCCGGACGAGCACGGGGCCACTCGTGACGCCCGGAGGCAAGTGGTCCTGGACGACGAGGCGCGACCAACGATCCTCGTTGCGTTTGCCCGCGGGCGCTGCGAAGGTCAGCGAAGGCGAGACGAGGGGGACCTGGTTTCCCGCGAGTTTTGCGAGGACCTGGTCCTTGTCGAGAGGAATCAGCGAGACCGTCGCGTCGACGGTGTTCGTCACGCCAATCGGCAGGATGCGTTTTCCATCCGGGACCCAGTAGGTGCCCCTCGCGCCGATGATGAGCTCGGCAGGCAGGTCGCCGAAACGAAACTCGCGTCTGACGTTCGCGGGGAGGCGCTGGCCGTGGATGTCCTGGAAGGCACGGCCGGCGCCCTGGGTGCGGACCTCCACGCGATAGGTTTTTCCGGGCTCGAAGTCCCCGTTGACGTACACCTCGCGGCTCGATTCGCCGTCGTCGTAGGAGCCGGACACATGGAACGAGTCCGGGCGAGGATCGACGGCGATGGCGCGCTCGAGGACCTCGTCCGAGATGGGTGTCGCGAACTTGAGCGTGATCGTGGTCTCGGTCGGGTCGCAGCGATCTTTTTCGAGGGGGTGTGGATGGCACTCCGCCGAGGCGAGTCCCGCGGGGCCGAGGGTGCGAAATCGGATTTCCTCGGCCTTTCCGGCCGAGAGCTCGCCCTCGGCGCCGCGGAGCGAGGCGTCGATGCGCACGAGGACGTCCTTGTCGCGCGGGAGCGGGGCGCGCGGAGCGAGCACGGCGCGATCGTCCGTGACCTCGACGATCGAATACGGGACGGGGCCGCGGCCCGCGTCGATCGTGACGGCGCGCGAGATTTCGGCGGCTTTCACGGCTTGCGTGAAGAAGAGCGTGATCGTCGCGTCCGGGCGAATGCCGGTCGCGCCGCGCGCGGGCTCGCTGCCGGAGACGGAGGGCCGCGGGGTCGAAAAGGAAAGGACGAAGGGGGCTTCGAGGGCGCTGCCGTCGAGCGCGCGGGTGTCCGCGGGGACCTCGACGCGGAATGCCGTCGCGGGAGGAAATGGTTTTTCAGGGACGAACTGGAGCGCGCTCGATCCGACCCAGGAGAATGCGCCGGGAAGGGCCGGGGTGATCCGGACGGGGGCCTCGGGCGAGCGCGGATCCGCGCCGATCGCGCGCATGGGTTTGCTGAAGACGAGCGTGATCTCGGGGCTCGGGCCGGTCTCGCCGCTCGGACCTGCATAGACGACGCGGAGCGGGCCGGCCTCCGGAGCGCGCGGGGCGAGGGCCGCGCGGGGCGCGAGCTCGCCCCGGACGGGCGCCACGGGAGGTTTCGGCGGAAGCGCGCCGGGAAAACAGGCCGCGGAGGCGGCGGCAAGGGCGGCGAGCGCGGCGGCGGCAGGCGAGGGGCGGCGCAAACGCATGGGGAGGTGGGGATCGACAGGCGAGGCGGTCCGAGGTTCCCGGTTCATTCGTCTTTGGCAGGACGGTAAAGCTCCACGCCCGACGCACCAAAACGCGTGCGCAAAGGCTCGCGTTCGCCATGCGGCCATGCAGCGGGGGTATGGCGCAAGAGGGGATGGGGGCGGAGGGATTCGAAGAGGATGTGGCAAGGGTCGTCCGCCGCGCCGCCGAGCTCGGGCATGGCCTTGAGCGCGAGGCCGGGGCGATCACGCGGGGGCTCGTCGCCGAGGTTTTCCGCGAGGGCGGCGGCCATGTCGAGCAAGGCTTCGCGACTACGCGCGTCCGCGCTCGCACGCGCCGCCGCGCGCATGGCTTTCACGGCCGGGCGCGCTTCCTTTCCGAGGACCTCCTTGCCGGCCGCGGAGAGGGCCGTCGCGAGGGAGAGGCGAAGCTCAGGCGAGCGCGTGGCGAGGAGGCGTGCGACGAGGCGCGGGGCGATTTCGGGAGGCCATTCGTCGGCCTCGCGGGCGAGGGCGTCGATGACACGAATCGGGGGTTCGTCGGGGGCGGCGAGCGAGAGAGCAATGCGCGTGATGGCGGCGGTGAGCGCGGTGCCGCGGGCGCCCTCTTCGAGCAGGACGACGGCCGCGGCGAGGGAGCCGGGCGAGGGGCCGGCGGCAATACGCGTGAGGCGGGGGACGTGCTCGGGGAAATGGGCGAGGACGGCGTAGAGGCGCGCCCGCTCGTCGAGGGTTTCCGCATGGACCGATTCGAGGCGCGGCAAGGCCTCGGGCGCGGCCGAGCGCTCGATGGTGTCGAGCAAATACGAGGCGACGAGGGGGCAGGCGCGGACGTCGTCCCGATCGAGCAGGCGCACGAGCTCCTCGCTCTCGGTCGGATCGAGGCCGTGCACCTCGAAGGCGAGGGTGGCCGCGAAGAGTTTGTCGGGGTACGTGTCGCGCAGGTGTGGCACGACGAACCGATAGCGACCGGGCGGGAGGATGCGCTCGCCACCCATGAGGGGGAGCTCGGAGACGATGGTCGCCGCAGCGGGCGCGAGCTCGGGCTTTGCGGAGACGGTCAAGCAATACCCCTGCGGGGGCGGAAAGGCGCGATAAACGTCGTCGAGGCCGAGCCTTTCAATCGTACCGAAGAGGCCGGGCCAATGGCGCGCGCCGCGGATGGGGTCGGGGTTCTTGTTGACGAGCCGGAACGCGGAAAACGGGGTATCGCCCTGGTGGGGTTCGAGGAGGACGAGGGAGGTCTGGCCGCCGGGATTCGTAGGTTCGATTGCGAGGAGGTCTGGCGCGGGGATCGCGGGGCCACGCGTGGCGGCCTCGCCTCCGCGCGGGAGGGGCGGCGCGCCGCACCCGAGGACAAAAAGCAGGGCGAGCGCGGCGAGAGCGCTCGCGAGGCGGGCAGAACGGGGCATCGCTGCGTCGTTGGACGCGCGGGCGCCGAGGGGCTTGGGGTTCGATCGATTCCAGCGCCCGAAGCCCGCTCACAGCCGCCCGCGCTTCCCGTTTTCGTCGCGCCGCGCGCGGTGAGGGGGCGCGCTTGCGGGGCTCTGCCCGGGTCGATAAACTCCCCGCCATGTACAAGGAGACGTGGGCCTGCGATCCGTCGCCGGGGCGACATCGAATCGGGGAAGGGCCGTTCCGCGTCCGCGGCGTCATGTACATGGGGTATATCGAATACGCGAACAAACGTACGCCGGGCGGGCTTTCGGCCGTGTACGCCGCGATCGGCCATCCCGAAATCGAGGCGTTCCTCGGAAATACGATTTTCCTCGCGGCGTCGAGTTACGATCTCGTGCCGGTCGTCCATTTCGCTCGCGCGCTGGCGAAGGCCGAGGGGACGCCGCTCGACAAGTTCGTCCGGGGACGCGCGCGCCACGCGGGCGAGAACAACGTGATGGGCCTTTACCGCACGCAGATGCGGAGCTCGTCGGCCGGGGACATGGCCGTCCGGCTGCCGCGCATCTTCGAGCGATATTTCGACCATTGCCGCGCCGAGATGTCGCTCGCGGCCGAGGGGCTCGTGGAGGGGCGGTTCTCCGGCATGCCCGCGCCCATGCTGGGGTATTACCTGTGGTGCAACGAGGGCTTCATCGAGGGCGCGCTGAGCGCCGTGGGCGCGCGGGACGTGCGGTATGCGTGGTCGGCGCCGATGCCCGACGGCGAGCGCGACGGGATTGCCCAAAAGGCCGTCACGGTTCGGATCAGCTGGAGCGCTTGACGCTCATTCGTCGTCCTCTTCCTCCGGCACGACCTTTCCTTCGTACAGGGCAAACGCGACCTCGAAGCCGTCGTCCTCGAACGACGCGACGACGTCGTCGAACGAAGCGTTCTCGTGATAGCCGAACCCGATCTGGTCCGTCGGTCCGAGCAGGGCCTGGAGCGCCTCGCTCTCGGCCGCGGCGAACGAGCGCAGGACGCTGAGCAAGGTCTCCGCCGTGGCGCGCGGGGCGGGCTTTTCGGGGTGCCGGACGAAGAGCTCGACGAGGTCCGCGTCGTCTTCGATCAGGAACCAGACGGGCCGCTCGGCGTACTTCTTGACGAGCGCTGCGTCGGCAAACCCGCGCAGATCGCCGAATCGACCGACGATGACTGTAGGCGCGAGCTCGTCGTCGTCCTCGCCTTCCTCGCCCTCTTCGAGCGCCTCTTCGTCGAGCGGCGCCGGTTCCGCTTGCTCGGGCGCTGGTCGTTGCGCCTTCGGGTCCCTTCGTTTGTCCATCGTGCTCTCCGGGGGTCCTCGCTCCACGTCGCCGTCGTGCGTCGCGTGGGTCTTCCCGATGGACGTGTCCATCGACACCCACGCGCGCCGTCGTTTTTACCCCACCCGGGCCGCGTACGCGACTAGGATGGCGCTTTACCTCGCGTCGGCCCCTCGCTTTTCGCGGAGGGGGGATGGCCGCGGAGCCGCCCATGCGTTTCTCGCCCCTCGCCGATCCCCGCCTCGAAATCCTGCATTTGCTCGATCTGCCCGTCTGGATCACGGACCCGGACGCCGTGCGGATCGTGTGGGCGAACCGCGCTGCCGTGGCTCTCTGGCGCGCCGAGGATCTGCACGAGCTCGTCAACCGGGACCTCGCCCCGTCGCCGACGATTCGCGCGACGTTGCAGCAGCTCCGCGATCGCGTGGCGGCCGGCGAACGTTTCACGTCGGAGCGGACGATCTATCCGAAGGGCGACACGGTCCGCGTGCACATGAGTTTCAAAACATTCCCGTTGCCCGACGGCCGCGGGGGCCTGCTCGTCGAGGGGACGCCGATTCGCGACGTCGCAGATCCCGAAGTGGTGCGCGCCGCGGAGGCGGTCCGGTATGCGCCGCTCGTGGTGACGACGCACGCGCTCGACGGCTCGCTCTTGCAGGCGAATACGCTGGCGCGCCAGACGTTCGGTCATGCATTCTCGTTCGAGGGGATCTTCGCCGAGCCCGCGGAGGGCGCGCGCGCGCTCGCGCAGGTCGCGGGGGGCGAGCCGTTTTTCGAGGACGTGGAGGTCGTGACGACGGAGGGGCCGCGGTGGTTCTCGGTGGCCGCGCGGCCGATTCCGGATCCGGTGACGGGCAACCCCGGCATTCTGGTGAGCGCGCACGACATGACGGCGCGTATCGAGGCGGAGCGCGCGAAGGACGAGCTCGTGAGCGTGGTGAGCCACGAATTGCGCACGCCGCTGACGGCGATCCGGGGCGCGATCGGGCTCGTCGTGGGCGGCGTGGCGGGCAAGGATCCGGCGCTCCAGGCGGAGCTTTTGCAGATGGCGTCGGAGAACGTGCAGCGGCTCGGGCGGCTCGTGGACGATCTGCTCGACGTGCGAAAGCTCGCGGCGGGGGGCATTTCGCTGAAGTTCGCGCAGGCGGACCTCGCGGACGTCGTGCGGGGCGCGATCGAGCTTCACGCGCCGGCGGCGCAGGCGAAGGGGATCGTGGTGGAGACGGACATGCCCGAGGGAATGCCGGTGTTCGTCGATCCGCAACGGATCCAGCAGGTGGTCTTGAATCTCCTGTCGAATGCGATCAAGCATTCGCCGGCCGGCGAAGTCGTGCAGGTGCGCGCGCGGGCGATGCCGGAGGGGGTTCGCGTGGAGGTGGCGGATCGGGGGCCCGGGGTGCCGGAGGCGTTCCGCGACAAGATTTTTCGGCGTTTTTCGCAGGCGGACGCGTCGAGCACGCGCAGCGTCGGCGGGACGGGGCTCGGGCTCTACATCGCGAAGACGATCGTGGTGATGCACGGCGGCCGCGTCGGATACGAGAACGAGAAGGCGGGCGGCGCGGTGTTCTTTTTCGAGTTGCCCACGAAGGTGACGGATTAGCGCGGGGGCGTGGCGAGCTTCTCGGGCGGCGTCTTGTCGAGCAGCGCCTCGCGAAGGAAGGCCAGGAGGGCGCGTTTGTCGTCGGCGGACAAACCGAGCGGACGCACGTCGGGGTCCTGGTTCGGGACGGGGAGGCCGAAGCCCTTGCCGCCGCCCTTGTCGTAGAAATCGACGACCTCTTCGAGCGTGCGGAAAGCGCCGTGGTGGAAATAAGGCGCGGTGCGCGCGACGTCGCGGGTCGTCGGGGTTTTGAGGGCGCCCTCGTCGGCCGGACGTGAGGTGAGCGCCCCGCGGCCCCGATCCGGATCGAGGGTGGGACCGCCGGGTTTGTCGGGGACGCCGAGGACGGCGAAGACGGGGACGGCGAAATCGAGCGGGCGGGAGCCGCCGAAGAAGGGCGGGATGTGGCAGCGGGCGCAGCGGCCCTTGCCGGCAAAGACGTCGAGGCCGCGGCGATGCAGGGGCGAGAGCGCGGTTTCGTCGCCGCGGGCGAACGCGTCGATCGGGGCGTCGCCGGGGACGAAAACCTCGGATTCGAAGGCGGCGAGGGCGCGGCCGACGTTGTCGGGCGTGACGCCCGGCGTGGGGAGCGCCTGGAAGAGGGCGCGGAGGTCCGCGGCGGATTCGATGGCGGTGACGAGCTCGCCGGGTTCGAGGCCCATTTCGGCGCGGGCGTGAATGACGCCGAGGGCCTGGCGCTCGGGCGTGAGCGTGCGGCCGTCCCAGAGCTGCGCGGCGTGCAGCGGGCCGTACAGCAGGGTCGGGGTATGGCGCAGCGTGACGGCCGGATCGAGCGAGGGCGGGCGAGGGAGGCCGTCCGCAAAGCCTTTTTCGGGGACGTGGCAGGTCGCGCAGGAGCGAGCGTTGTTCTTGGACAAACGTTTGTCGAAGAAGAGCTTGCGGCCGAGCGCGGCCCAGGGGGCTTCGTCGCTGCCGGTTTGGCGCGGGCGGCTGCGCGGGGCGGGGAGGGTGAGGGCCGAGACGGGTTCGTCGGCGTCGGTCTTCGCGACCGGGAAACGGGCGCGGTAAGGCAATCGGACCGTCGCGCCGGCGGCGGCGATGAGGCGGCGAAGGGCGACGCCGAGGCGGCCCGTGGCGAGGACGAAGCTCGCGCGGTCGTCGAGGTCGTCCGCGGTCTTCGCGGCGTCGAGGCGGGCGCGGAGGGGCCGGGTGGCTTCTTTGACGGAATCGAGGGCGGCCGGGGTTTGCGCGGTTCCGGGCGTCGCGAGGGCCGCGGCGGCGGATTCGATGAAATCGAGGGTGCCGCGGAGATCGGCGAGGACGGCGGCGGAGCCGTCGGGGACGCCCTGCATCGATTCGAGCGCGAGGGCGCCGAGGTCGTACGCGGCGAGCGAGAGGGCATGCGCGACGATGGCGGGCGCGGGCGGAATGCGGCGCGCTTCGCTGTGGAAGAGGCGCAATGCGCGTTCGAGGGTGAGCATTTCGGCGCGCGCGGCCGCGGCGTCCCCGCGGACGAGGGCGGCGTCGAGGCGGAGGAGCGCGCCGCCGCCTTCGTCCATGGAGCGCGGAGGGCCGAAGACGACCTCGCCGCCGAGGCTCTCCGGCCTGCGCCAGAGCGGCGTGCCCGCGGCGAAGGCGCGGCGAAGGTCGAGGTAATGCGCATCGGCGTCGCCGCGCCCCTGGGGCATCGCGGCCACGAGCGCCTCGAGGGCGTCGAGGCCGCGGCGGGCGGGCGCTTCGACGATATGCGCGAGCGGAGAAATCGGAGATTCGGGGAGGACGGCCCCTGCATCGACGGGCGCGCCTGCGTCCGCGGGGGCGGGGGCCTCCGGCTCGTCCGGGCAGCCTGCGAGGAGCAGGGCCGCGAGGACGAGCGCGGAGAGGTGTTCAGGGCTCGTAAAGCGCCTTGCAGGCATCGATCTTGGCCTGGTCGACCGTGGGCATCGCGAACGTCGGAGGCTCGGCATGCGGGGGGTTTTCGAAGTCGAACATTTCCCACGGCGCCTCGGCGTTCGCATCCCGATTCGTGAGCGCCGGCATCTGGAAGCGGGCCTCGATGAAACGGACGATCGAGGTGTGATCGTACGTCCGGTGACCGACGAAATGCTTTTTCGCGTAGGGAGAGACGACGATGAGCGGGACGCGGACGCCGAGTTGGTCGAATTTCGCGTCGGTATCGCCTTCCTTCAATGCGGGCGCGATGTCGTCGGGCGGGCAGGCGGGCGGGGGCACGACGTGGTCGTAGAGGCCGCCGTGCTCGTCGTACGTGACGAAGAGCGCGGAACGCTCCCAGGCCGAGCTCTTCGCGAGGGCTTCGATGACGCTGGCGGTGAATTGCTCGCCGAGCATGGCGATCGCAGGCGGATGCTCGTCGTTTTGCGCGTAGCCTTCGCGCGCGATGCCCGGATCGACGAAGACGACCTGGGGCAAGTTGCCGTTTTCGAGGTCGTGGAAGTAATTCTCGATCGGTACGAAATGCCCGTGCTCGTCCTTGCTGTACTCGAGGTACTTGTCGACGAAGATCGCGGCGCCGGGGGTGGTCGAGACGTAGACGCGCCAGGAGACCTGCCGCATCTCGAGGTAATCGAAGAGCGTCTTGTCGACCGTGACGAATTCGTTGTGGACGGCGCCGAAGGAGGTCGCCGCGTAGAGGTACATGCGGTTCGGCCACGTGGGGCCGGGGACCGAGGAATGGTAGTGGTCCGCGATGGCGAACTCGTTCGCGAGCCAGTAATAAAACGGCAGATCGTCCTGGGTGTAGTAGCCGAGGGCGCGGCGGCCGCTCAGCATGTCCTCGGGGGCGCCGGGGCTCGGCAGCTCGTGCCAGCCGTCGTTGGTCTTGAAAAACCCGTCCATCTTGCCGGCGTTGATCTGCTCGTGCGTGCCGGTCCATTCGTGGTTCGTGTCCACGAAGCAGAACTGGTTGTCACGGAACGGGGCGACAGCGGTGCCGGTCTGGTCGAGGTTCGTGAAGCTTTCGGGCGCGACCTCGACGTCTTGCTGGCCGTACTCGGGCAGCTTCTGGAAGTAATGGTCGAAGGAGCGATTCTCCATCATGACGACCACGATGTGGTCGACGGGAATCTCGGCGCCGTAAGGGCGCGATGCCCCTTGTGTTTCCGCGGGGAGCATGCCCTCCGTGTATCCGCACGAGGTCCGCTTCGCAGCGGCCTCGTCGTCGCTCGGCGGGACGACGTCGCGGTTCCATTCCGCGGGTCCAGGGAGCGGAGGCGTGGTCTGCGGATCCTCGTCGGACGTGCAGCCGACGAGGGCGAGGGTCGGGAGCAAAACAAGGAGCAGAGGGCTACTAGCGCGGCGCATCGGCTCCCATCATCGCGCGCGAGCCCGGTGGCTGGCTACGAGAAAATCAGGGGGCAGGCGGGGGGAGCGCCGCCGGGGGCTCCTTGGGCGTCACAGGCTTGTCGGAGGCAGGCTTGTCGGAGGCAGGCTTGCTGGCCGCAGGCTTGTCGGTCGCAGGCTTGCCGGTCGCAGGCTTGTTGGCCGCAGGCTTCTCGGGGGCGGGCGCCGGGGTTTCGGTGCGGAAACTCGCGGGCTTGGTCGGTCCCTCGTCAGCCGCGGGCTTGCCGTCCGCCTTGGGATCGTCGGGCTCCTCGGCCTCCGCGGGTTTGTCCTCGACGGGACGCGCGACGGCGACGGCCTCGGCCTTGTCGTCCGAGGTCTCCTTGGCGGGGACGGGCGCAGCCTTGGGCGCGATCGGCTGCGCGACGTACACGACGACCTTGTCGCCCGGCGCGAGGGCGCTCGTGCGCGAGCGGTGGTTGATGCGCTCGAGCATCCCGAGGCTGAGATTGTATCGCTTCGACAAACTGCGCCAGGTATCGCCCTCGGCGGCGGCGATCTCCAGGCGCTTGCGGCCCTTGAGGTTCTCGAAATGGGTGAAGAACTCGGTGGAGCCGACGGGCAGGACACGGGCCTCGGCGTCATCGAGGACGAGCGCATTCGTGAGGGCGCGCTCGCGCGGGACGAAGACCTGCAAGGTCATCCCATCGTGAAGGGTGGCCGAGGGGTCGAGCGTGTTCCAGCGGGAGAGCTCGGCAGCGGAGACGGAGAGCGCGGAAGCGACCTCGCGGACGGTGTCGCCAGCGACGACACGATAAAAGATGCGGCGGCGATCGGGGTAGGTGAAGGCCTCCGCGGGGACGACGATGGTGGGTTTTTCGCCGCGGGCGCCGGAGAAGACGCTGGCGACGGTGGGTTTGTCGGGGCCGCCCTCGGGGACGAGGAGGACGGTGCCAGGGCGGACTTGCTCGCCGGAGCGGAGGCCGTTCAGGGAGAGCAAGGTGCTCTTCGTGGTGCCGCGGAGGGTGGCGACGTCCTCGATCGACTCGCCCCAGCGGACGAGGTGACGTTCGAGTTTGTCCTCGCGCTCGAGGTGCTTGGCGACGGTCTTGGCGGCGCGGGCGCCCGTGCCGGGCGGGACGCGGACGACGAAGGAGGCGCCCTCCTTGGCGTCGGGGCCGAGCGGCGGGGTGCGGCCGACGGGCAGCTGCGGATTCAAGTCTTCGACGGCGTCGAGCTCGACGCCGGCTGCCGCAGCAACGGTGCGGAGCGCGACGCCGGGGCCGACCGCGAGTTTGTCGAAGGTGACCGCAGGCTCGGGCTCGACGCCGTCGCAACCGAAGACGGCGCAATTCTTGGCGACGATCGCCATGGAAACGATCTTCGGGACGTACAGCGCCGTTTCGAGCGGGAGGCCCGCTTCGAGGCGGCTGAGCTCCCAGAAATCGTTCGTGTTGTATTTGCGAATGGAGGCGAGGAGGCCGCCATACCCCATGTTGTAGGCGGCAAAGGCGAGCTCCCAGGTCCCGAAGCGGCGGTGGAGGTCGGAGAGGTAACGCGCGGCGGCGAGGGTGGAGCGCTCGGGGTCGAGGCGCTCGTCGATCCAGCGGTCGACGGTGAGGCCATAGATGCGGGCGCCCTCGGGCATGAACTGCCAGAGGCCAGCGGCGCCGACGGGTGAATGAATGGTCGGATCGAATCCGCTTTCGACGAGCGCGAGCCAGACGACGTCCTCGGGCAAACCCTGCTCACGAAGGACGCGGCGAATGGCCGCGCCGTAACGGCCGCTCTTCTTGACCCACGAGGCGACCATGGCGCGACCGCGAGGGTTGTTCTTGTAAAACTCGAGGTAACGGAGGACGCGCGCATCCCAGCGGACGGGGATGTCGGGGAGATCGAGTTTTTTGATGAAGGAGAGGTCGGCCGGCGGAGGGGGCTGGAGGGGCGCCGGGAGCGGCGCCGAAGGGGGAACGCCGGTGGCGAGGAGGACGGGGCCGCCACGATCGAGGGTAGGCAGGTCGTCCGAGGGCCAGGGCGCGCCGGCATGAGGCGCCGGGGAGAAGAGGGCGAGGTCGAGCTCACGGAGGGCGCGGAGCTCGGTAGACTCGTCGACCCCACGATGCTGCGTGGGAGGCAGGCCCGCGATGGCGCGGCGGGCATTCTCGTCGGGCTCGCCGGGGTCGCCGGGCTTGCGCGTGGCGGGCTTTTTGCCGGTGGGCTTTTTCGCGGCGGGTTTCTGCGCGGGCTTGGCGGCCTGGGTTTTGGGCTTCTGCGCGGGCTTGGCGGCCGCGGGCTTGGGGGCCGCGGGCTTGACCCCGGCGGGCGCGGGCTTCGGCTGCGCGAGGCTCGACGCGGGGGCGAGCGCAGCGGCCGTGAGGAAGGTCGCCGTGAGGAGGAAGCGTGCAGCCCGACAGAAGCGCATGGGCAGGAGGGGTGTGTCTCACGGGGGCGGCGCGGGGTCAACTTTTCCTGCGCGGGCGTGGGGTTGCTTTCGGTGGGGGGGAAGGGCAATCTTCGGCTATGGGTTTTGCCGCGGAGAAGCGTGCGCGTGCCACGATCGCCGATCTCGATGCCGTCCCGAGCAACATGGTCGGCGAGATCATCAACGGCACGATGTACGCCTTTCCACGCCCTGCGCCGCGGCACTCGAGGGCTTCCTCCGTGCTCGGTGGCGACTTGATGGGCCCCTTCCAGCGTGGTCGCGGCGGTCCGGGCGGGTGGCAGATCTTCGATGAACCCGAGCTGTTGCTCGGTCCCGCAGGCGAGGAGGACGTTCTCGTCCCCGACATCGCTGGCTGGCGGATCGAGCGCTTGCCGCGGCTACCGAAGACGGCGAGGTTCATGCTCGCGCCCGATTGGGTATGCGAGGTCCTGAGCCCGAGCACGGTAACCGTCGATCGTGCCGAGAAATTGCCAGCATATGCGCGTCACGGCGTGCGGCACCTCTGGCTCGTCGACCCGATTGCACGGACGCTCGAAATCTTCGTGCTCGAAAAAGGGCGCTGGACGCTGCTGGGCGTGCATCACGGGAGCGCGCTCGTACGCGCGGAGCCCTTCGACGCGATCGAAATCGAGCTTGCGGCATTGTGGGCCGAGGTCGAGGAGGACGAGGCGCGAGCCGAGGAGGCGCCGGCCCTCACGAGCGCGCCGAAGAAGGCGGCGCGCAAGGCGACGGCCGCGGGAAAGAAGGGGCGCGGCCGCAGCCGGTGATCATTCGAATGCGAGCGTTCCGTTGTGGCGTGACCTCGCGCTCATCCTGCAGAAACGCGAATGTCGGTTCCGTTTGCCCCGTAAAACCGCGCGACAGCGCGTCGGGACGCACGAGGACCCCCGCTCAGGAGAGCTGCGCCACCCAGTCCACGATCTGCGGCAAGCCCATGACCTCGTTCACCACGCCGGCCTTCACCGCGGCGCGTGGCATGCCATAGACGACCGCGGTCTCCTCGCTCTCGGCGATGATCGTTCCGCCGCCGGCCCGGATCGCGCGGGCGCCGGCGACGCCGTCGTCGCCCATGCCCGTGAGGATGACGCCGTAGGCACGCGAGCCGACGGGCGCGAGGCTGCGCAGGAGACGGTCGGCGCTCGGGATGTAACGGTCGTGCTGCGAAGGAGGGCCGACGCGGAGGCGGATCTCGTTCCAGCCCATGCCACTCGCGCCCTGCGAGACGACCGCCTCCATGCACATCTTGCCCGGGCAGATGAAGGCCCGGCGCGCCGTGACGAGGTCGCCGTCGACGGCCTCGCTCACGCGGATCGCGCTCTTGCGATCGAGGCGCTCGGCAAAGGTGCGCGTGAATTTCTCCGGCATGTGCTGGGCGATGAGGATCGCACCGGGGAACTTCTCGGGGACGCGGCTCAGGATCTCGAGCAGCGCCGTCGGTCCGCCCGTCGAGGAGCCGATGCCGACGATGAAGCGCGCCGCAATGTTGGCGACGGAGCGCGCGCTCGGCTGATCGGGCTGCGCCGTGGAGAGGACGGGCGGCGTGGCCGTGGAGCGTGGGAGCGGCGGGATCGCGCTGTTGCGTTGGCTCACGGCCGCGAGCGGGCGCAGGTAGCGGACGAGGAGGACCTTCTGGAGGATTTCGCGGCGGAGCGCGGCGTCGGGCGCGAGCCTCTGGCTGGGTTTGGCGACGAAGTCGACGGCGCCGAGCTCCAGGGCCTTGAAGACGTTCTCCTTCTGGCTGTAGCTCGACACCACGATCACGGGCGTCGGCTGCCGGACCATCAGGATGCGGAGGAAGGTAAAACCGTCCATCCGCGGCATTTCGAGGTCGAGCGTGATGACGTCAGGCTTGAGGCTCAAGGCAAGGCGTAACGCCTCCTCGCCATCACCCGCCTTGCCGACGACCTCGACCTCGTCGCTGCCGGTCAGGATGTCCGCAATGTTCCTGCGGTTGTAGGCGGAGTCGTCGACGACGAGTACCCGCAGCGGACCGGTCTTCACCACCGTTTCACCTCTGCTGCATCCCTTGCCGAAGTGCTCATGGCTTCCCCGATCCGTGCGTGCTGCCCTCCAAACCCTGCGGGGCAAACCGCGAGGCCGTGATGGGCTTTCGATAAACGAGGTCGTCGCGCAAATGGACGAGCTCGAACGCGGTCGAGACGTTGAGGAGCGACTCCGAGTGGCCGAGGAGCAAGAACCCGCCCGGCAGGAGTCGATCGTAGAACATGTCGATCACGCGGCGCCGCGAGGCATCGTCGAAGTAAATGAGAACGTTGCGGCAGAAAATGATGTCGACCCGGCCGACGACCGAAGCCCGGACCGGATCGAGCAGGTTCAAATGGCCGAAATGGCACCACGCCCGGAGGTCGTCCTGCACGTGCATGCCGTCGGGCTTCTCGATGAAATACTTTCGTTTGAGATCAAGGGGAATCGCCCGGAACGAGGAGGAGCCATACACGCCGCGGCGCGCGTGCGCGATGCAGCGGCGCGAGATGTCGCTGCCGAAGATGCGGACGTCACGGCGGCCGGACAAACCAGCCTCCTTGGCCGTGAGGGCGATGGAGTAGACCTCCTCGCCCGTGGAGCAGCCCGCGCTCCAGATGGAGAGGCTCTCGCGGGAGAGCGGCGGGCGGCGGAGCATCGGGAAGAGCTCGGTACGCAGCGCCGTGAGCTGGTAGTCCTCGCGGTAGAAATAGGTCTCGTTGATCGTGACGAGGTCGAGCGCTTCGTCGAGCTCCGCCCGGCCCCGGTCCGGCGAGCGGAGGAGCTGGTAGTACTCGCCGAACGAGTGCAAGCCATGCACGCTGAGGCGCTCGCGCAAGCGCCGCTCGATCACAGGGCGCTGCTCGGGGCTGAGCGCGATGCCGCAATGCTGGTTGATGAGATCCCGCAAGAGGCGGAACTCGTCCGGCGCGAGGCGGATCTCATCCGGGTAGCGCATCACGACCCGAAGAAACCCCTTTCCCCCCGCCACCGGATCGACGAGAGCGCGCCCTCGAGGGTGTCGCGGACGTCCCGATCGAGCTCGTGCGACGCACGCTGCGCCAGGCGCTCCCGCAAGCTCGCATTGTCGCTCGCCGCGATCGTCTCGGCCGCGAGGAGCCGGACGTCAGGCGAGGGATGGTCGAGGCAACGAAGGAGCGCTTCGCCCTCGGGGCCGCTCGTTTCGAGCTTGAGCATCGCCGCCTTGACGACGGCCGCGTCGGGATGGTCGAGCGCAGCGACGAGCGCGGCCTGTCTTCCCGATGTGCCCCAGCGCAGGCGCCCGATGGCCTCGGCCGCGGCGATCGCCACGACAGCCTCGGCCTCGCGGGCGAGCGGCGCGAGGGCCTCGATGAGCGTGGCCGCGGCGCGCCCCGCGGCGTCCGGCGGGATCGTGGAGAGGGCCTCGCCGAGCGCGCGGATCGCGGTGGCCACGAGCTCGGCATCCATGGAGCGGCCCGCGATGTCGAGGATGGTGCGGAGGCTCGGGGTCGCGTGCGCGTCGGGCGAGCCATCACGTCTTCGCGCCGCCGCGCCGAGGTAGCCGAGCGCGCGGGCCGCGGCGAGCTGGACCTCGCGTTCTTCATCGGCGAGCGCGAGCGAGAGGACGTCGAGCGCCGAGTCGCCGCCGATCTCGGCGACGGCGCCGATCGCGGCGCGACGCGTGCGTACGTCCTCGGCCGCGGCGGCGCGCGCGAGGAAGCCGAGGTCGCCGGGCGACGGGGGCGGGCTTTCGGCGCTGCGCGTGGCGGCGAGGGCGCCGAGGATGATCGCGGCGGCGAAGGTGTCGTCACCGGGGCCCCGCACGAGGGTGTCGCCGAGCGCGCGTGCAGCCTTCTCGTGGCGGGTCGCGAGCGAGGCGAGCGCGCCTTCGGCCGCGTGGGCGACGGGGCGGAGCGGTGAGGCGACGAGGCGCACGGCGAGCGCGAGGTCTTCTTCGGTGCCTAGCTTCGAGAGGGCGAAGAGCGCGCTCGTGGCGATGCGGCGCTCGTCGTCGAGCGCCGCCTTGCGCAGGGCTTCGAGCAGCGCCGTGGGCCTTTCGGGCGCACCAGGCGCGAGGGCGATGCCGGCAGCGACCTCGATGAGGGCGGCGCGGACGTCGGGGGCGAGCGGCGTCGTGCCTTGTTCAGGCGCAATCCGCGCGACGAGGCCCGGGAGCGCGGCGGGGCCGAGGAGGAAGAGCGCGCGCTCGGCCTGCTCGGTGAAGGTCTCCTCGGCGAGCGCGGCGGCGGCCGCGTCGACGACGCCGGGCGCGCGCGCGACCGCGGCGAGGAGGAGCGCCATGGCGCGGTGGTGCGGCGGGTCGGTTCCTTCGGCGCTGGCGACACGGACGAGGCGCTGGCCGAGCTCGGGACCCTCGGCCGCGAGGGCTTCCGTGACGGCCGGAAGGAGCGGGCCCTCGGCGAGGCGCGCGAGCGCGCCGATGGCCTGCAGGAAGGTGCCGCCGCGCGCCTTCTGGAGCATGCGAGCGAGCGCCGAGGCCGCCGCGGGGCTCTCGGACACGGCGGCCGCCGAGAGGGCCGCGGAGCGCAAGGAAGGGTGCTCGAGGAGCGGCGCGAGGCGCTCCCAGGGGATCACGGCGCCGAGGGCGTTGAGGCCTTCGAGCGCGGCGAGCCTGGCGAAGGGATCGGCGCTGTCGAGGCAGCGGTAGAGGAGGCGCTGGACCTCGGCGGGCGCGATCGGCCCGAGCTGCGAGATGGCCTCGACCGCGCCCTGGCGGACGTTCTCGTCGGGGTCGCGCAGCGAGCGCTCGAGGATGACGAGCGCGTGCGGATCCCGCGTGTAGCCGAGGGCCTGGACGGCGAGCTTGCGGCCGTCGGCGTCGAGACGCGCGAGCGAGGCTTCGAGGGGCGGGGTCGCGGCGCTGCCGCAGTTCGCGAGGACCTCGATCGCAGCGTTGCGCAGGCCGACGTTGTCGCAGGGCTCGAACGTCTTGACCATGGCCGCGATGAGGCTCGGCGCCGGGATGAAGGCGCGCGCGGCGTACGTGGCCTCCTTGCGCACGCGCCAGTCGGTGTCGCCGAGCGCGCGGACGAGGAGCGGGAGCGCGTCGTAGAGCGGCAACTCCGCGGCGAGGGAGGTGGCCTGGCGGCGCTCCTCGGCGTCCGGGGCGTCGAGGGCCGCTTCGATCAGCAGAGGCGAGACGGAACGGCTCGAAGGGGGGTTCACGGCGCTCTCCTCACAAGTCGTCCAACGGCGGCAGGACATCGGCGATGTCGTCGACGATTTCCGTGAACCGCTTCGTATCGAGCACGAAGACGAGCAGCCCGTTGTGGTTCGTGACGCCCGAGATGCCGCGCAGATCGCGGCCGCCGCCGACCGGAGGCGTCGGGCGGATCTCGTCGGCGCCGGTGCCGAAGACCTCGGAGACGGCGTCGACGATGAGGCCGACCATGCGCACGCCGGCGTCGACGAGGATCCACTTCGTCGAGCGGGTCGGCTCGGTGGGCGGCAAGCCGAAGCGCACGCGCAGATCGAGGACGGGCACGACGTCGCCGCGGTGATCGGCCACGCCGGAGACCTCGGGCGGCGTGTGCGGGAGCGGCGTGACCGGCAAGGGGTTCACGATCTCGCGCACCTGGCCGATCCCGATCGCGTAGTGCACGTCCCCTACGACGAAGCCGACGAGGCTCTTCTGGGGATCGGCGCGGTGTCTCTGGCCATAGTCGGGCATCTGGGTCCGTCTCTCCTGATCGGCGAGCCGTCAGGACGAAAGCACCACCTTCAAATCGAGCAGGATGATCACGGACGCGTTCTGCCGAACAACGCCCACGCTCTTCAACGCGACCCCCTTCCCCTCCTGCTGCGGCGCCTGCGCCTGCGCAGGACGCGCGATGCCGGCGATGTAACTCGCGACCTCGCCGCCGAGCGCCGTCGCCGTGTGCTCGATCTCGCTGTCGGCGAGGCGATAGACCTGCAAGACCTCGTCGACGTAGAGGCCGAGCAGCTCCACGCCCATCGGATCGACGAGCAGGATGCGCGCCTTGCTCGTGACGGGCCCCTCGGAGAGGCGCAGGCGGCGGCGCAGATCGATCACCGTGACGAGCTGCCCGCGCACGCTGATGATGCCCATGATCGACGAGGGCGCGCGCGGCACGGGCGTGAGCGGGTGCAGCTTCAGGATCTCGCGAATGATCGAGACCGGCGCGGCGTAGACGTCGCCCGCGAGGCGGAACGCGAGGTACTCGGTGATAGGGCCACGATCGCGCTGCGCCTTCTTGCGCTTGGTGCCCGCGGCAGCGGGGACTACCGCGGAGGAGGTGCGGCGGGCCAGGTTAGAAGCCATGGGTCCCTCCGTGCATGCGGGCACGATCCGCGTGCGCGAACATCTCCTCGACGAGCGCGGGCGCGTCGAGCACGAGCGCGATGCGCTGGTCGGCGAGCTGCGTGGCGCCCGCGAAGCCCGCGACGTTCTTGAGGCTCGGGCCGAGGCCCTTGATGACGACGTCCTGCTCGCCGACGAGCGAGTCGACGACGAGGCCGAGGCGGCGGGTGCCGACCGCGGTGACGACGATGAACCGACGCTTCTGCCGCGGCGCGAGCGCGGTCCGCGCAGAGGGCGACGAGCTGCCCGCGGGGCGGTACGGGAAGGCCGCGGCCGCGTAGTCCTGGCGGATGCTCTCGCTGCGCAGCGAGCCGCGCGGCGGGACCCCGGCATGGCCCATCGGCGGCGCATCCATGCCCATGCTCGTGCCAAAGGGGCCGGTGCCGCTCGAGTCCGGCGTGTCCGAGAGGCCGAAGAGGCGCGCGAGGTAGCAGAGCTGGAGCGTGCTGCCGCGCAAGGTGACGGCTTCGCGGCCGTCGATCACGCGCACGGCCTCGACGTCGAGCCACACGGCTTCCTGCACGTTCGCGAGCGGGATGGCGAACTGCTGGTCGCTCACCTTCACGATGAGCGCGCTGATGATCGCCAGCGTGATCGGCAGGGTCACCGTGAACTTCGTGCCGATGCCCGGCTCGCTCTGGACGTCGATCACGCCGCCGAGCTTCGAGATGTTCGTCTTGACGACGTCCATGCCGACGCCGCGGCCGCTGATCTCGCTGACGGAGCTCTTCGTCGAGAGGCCCGGGACGAAGATGAGGTTCAGGACCTCGCGGCGGCTCATCGTGCGCGCCTCGTCCGCCTGCACGACGCCCATCCGGATCGCCTTCTCCAGCAGGCGTTCCGTGTCGATGCCCTTGCCGTCGTCCTCGATCTCGATGACGACGTGGTTGCCCTTCTGGAACGCGTTCAGCGCGATCGTGCCCACGGCGGGCTTGTTCACCGCCTCGCGCATCTCGCGCTCCTCGATGCCGTGATCGATCGCGTTCCGCATCATGTGCATGAGCGGATCGCTGAGCTCCTCGACGATGAGCTTGTCGACCTCGGTCTCGGCGCCCGTGATGACGAGGTTCACCTGCTTGCCGGCCTCGCGGCTGATCTGCCGGGCCACGCGCGCGAGTTTGTCGAAGACCTGGCCGAGCGGGACCATGCGGACCTCGAGGATCCCGCGGCGCAGGCTGATGACGTTGCGCTCGAAGTCACGCTGCAGCCGATGCAGGTTGATCCGGAGCTCGCGGTTCGTGTGCGCGTCGCGCATCTTCTCGAGCAGGCGCTCGAGCTCCGTGCGCACGATCGACAGCTCGCCGACGATGTTCATCAGGACGTCGAGCTTCTGGATGTCGACGCGTACCGTCTGCGCGACGCTCTTGATCGTGCCGAGCTCCTGCGCTTTCGGCGGGATGCTCGCGCTCGTATCGAGGCGCGGCGCCGGGAAGGGATGCGGCGCCGTCATGTCGAGCGGCGCATGGCCGAGCGGCGGCATCGCGCTCGGCGTGCCGCTCGGCGCGACCGGCGGCGGCGAAGGCGTGGGCGTGGGGATGTGATGCGCCGGCACGGGCGCAGAGACGGCCGGCGCGGGCGCGGGCGCGGGTGCGGGCCCTCCGCCCTGCCGCGGCAGCTCCTCGACCTCCACGCCGAGGTGGTGGAGCGCGTTCCGAAGCGTCCCCGCCGACGCGCGCGAACCCATCAGGATCTCGAGCGTGATCGAGTCGATGTCGTCGCCGTCGCTCGCGGGCAGGTACGTGATGATGTCGCCGTGCGGCTTCGCGGTCGCCTTGAGCTCGTCGAGCCCCTGGTCGATCGTCGCGAGCTGGAACCGCACCTTCAGCCGGTAGAGCGTGTTGCCCTGCGCGATGTTCGTCTTGAGCTTGTGCTCTTCGAACTCGGTGAGCACCGCGAGCAGGTTCGGGTCGATGATGTGCCCGCCGCTGCCCCCTCCGCCGCCTGTGCTCGCGCCGCGATCGAGCTGCGCGAGCAGCTTTTCGAGCTCGGGCATCGGCTGGTCGCGGCCCTCTTTCTCGGCCTGGAGCAGCTTGCCGTAGAGCTGCACCGAGAGGAAGAGCAGGTCGAGCACGGGGGCCGTGACGTCGACCTTGCCGAGGCGCAGATCGTCGAGCAGTTCCTCGAGCTTGTGCGAGAGGCTCGACATCCGCGTCGCGCCGAACAGGCCCGCGAGGCCCTTCAGCGTGTGCACGGCGCGGAAGACGTCGTTGATCAGATCCGGGTCGACGTGGCCGGACTTCTGCGCCTCGTCGAGCGCGAGCAGATCTCGCCCGAGCCCTTCGACGATCTCCTGCGCCTCGGAGAAGAACTCCTCGCGCGCGCGTTCGCTCTCGCTCGTCAACGCGACCCCTCGCTGCTCTCGGCCGGAAGGGAGCTCCGCGCTTGCAGGATCGTCGTGATGGCGCGCTGCAGCGCCTCCACCGTGAAGGGCTTCGCGAGGAACGCGTCGGCGCCGAGCGCGAGGCCGCGCGCCCGGTCCTTTTCGGAGGATTGCGTCGAGATGACGATCGTGGCGACCTTCCGGTGCCGCTCGCTGTCGCGCATGAACCGCAGGAGCTCGAGCCCGTTGATGTCCGGCATGTTGATGTCGGTGATCACGAGGTCGTAGTGCCCGCGCGGCAGGAGGCGGAGCGCGTCGAACCCGCTGGCAGCCTCGACGACCTCCACCTCGCCGTGCGTGTCGTCCGGGCTCGTTGCGAAGAGCCCCGGCGCATCCTCGAGCGCCGCGCGGATGAACGCCCGGAACGCAGAGGAGTCCTCGACGACCAGGATACGAGCCATGCCGTGAGGTTAGCGGAAACGCCCCGCGATCAGGAGGTTTTTGGCGGAGCTCCGCGCGCCCCGGGGGGGCCGCGGCGTGACCGGTCTCTGACCGACGCTGATTTCTTGCCCGGAAATGTGCCCTCGCGGGGGGAACGCCAGGGCGGAAGCGGGCCGAGCCCGCGCGCCTCGTGACCCGGGGTGGGAACCGTGGTCACGGACGATCCCACGCGCCGCGAATTGACAGGCCCTCGAAGGTCCTGCCCTAATGCGATCCGTGAACGACAGAAACAAGGCCGCGCTCGGCGCGGGTACCTCTTCCTACGCCTGGGTGACGCTCGTGTCGCTCCTCGCGCTTCTCCTCGCTGCGTGCGGGGGCGGCTTGAACGTCCGTCTCATCAACTCGGCGCAGAAGAAGCCCAACAACGTCTGGGTCTTCTTCACGGTCGACGCGGGCAAGGACAAGCCCGTCGGTGGCCTCGCCGCCGAGGACTTCAAGATCTACGAGGACGGCGAGCTCGTCTCGGCCTTCGAGAGCAAGCAGACGATCCAGAACCCGGAGGTCGCGGCCGTCATGTACACGATGCTGCTCGTGGACATGAGCGGCAGCGTGACCGAGTCCGGGCAGGCGGACGCGCTCGTCGATGCCGCGAAGGCCTTCGCCGAGCGCGTCGGCAAGACGCAGAAGGTCGGCGTGTACGCCTTCGACGGCTCGGAGAAGATCCACTCCGTCGTGCCCTTCACCGAGGCGCAAGGCTCGGTCGAGGGTGGTCTCGAAGGGCTGCGCAGCTACAAGCCCAAGGACCCGTCGACGAACCTGCACGGCGCCGTCGTCGAGGGCCTCGCGACGCTCAAGAAGGAGCTCGACAAGGACAAGCGCCCGCTCAAGTTCGGCTCGCTCGTCGTCTTCTCGGACGGCACGGATCGCGCCGCGCGCGTGACCCGCGACCAGATGAAGGACGACATGGGCAAGGACGAGTACGAGAACTACCAGATCTATGCGATCGGCGTCGGCGCCGAGATCGGCAAGGCGAAGCTCGACGAGATCGGGCGCGACGGGACCGAGCTCGCGACCGATCAGGCGAAGGTCAAGGAGGCCTTCGACAAGATGGCCGCGCGCATCGAGGCGCACATGAAGCGCTTCTACCTGCTCTCGTACTGCACGCCGGCCCGCAAGGGTGAGCACGAGGTCACGATCGAGGCGATCAGCAAGAAGGATCCCGAGGGCTCCGGCGAGGTCGAGTACAAGTTCAACGCCGACGGCTTCGGGCCTCCGCCCGACTGCGATCCGAAGGCGCCTCCGGCCTTCGACCTGAAGGAGCCGGCGCCGAAGCCGGCCGAAGCCGCCAAGTAACACGACGCCGAAACATCGGCCCAGCAAGGCCCGCGCGCATCGAGGTATGCTCGCGGGCCTCGTTCATTTCGAGGGGAGGACGCATGCCCGTTTCGAAGGTGCTGCTGGTCGATGACGAGCCGCACATCCGGCGAATTGGTGAGCTGAGCCTGAAGGGCGTCGGCAAATGGAAGGTCGTGCTCGCGTCCTCCGGTCACGAAGCGCTGGAGGCCGCGGCGCGCGAAGCACCCGACGTGATCCTGCTCGACGTGATGATGCCCGACATGGATGGCCAGGAGACGCTCCTCGAGCTCCGCGCGCGCGAAGCCACGGCCGCGATCCCGATCATCTTCATGACCGCGAAGGTGCAGAAGCACGAGGTCGATCGCTACCGCGAGCTCGGCGCCGCGGGCGTCATCCCCAAGCCCTTCGATCCGATGGCCCTGCCCGGACAAATCCGGGACATCCTCGCTTCGTACGCGGGCCCACGGGCTTGATCGTGGCTCACCGCGTGCAAGGGACACGGGAACCGACATGAAAGCAGCCCCTGCCCCTGCCGACGAGATCGAGCGGCTCGCGGCCCTGAGCGACGCGGCGATCCTCGACACGCCGCCCGAGCGTGCCTTCGACGATCTCACGCGCCTCGCGGCCTCGATTTGCCGCACGCCCATCGCGCTCGTCTCGCTCGTCGATCGTGAGCGTCAGTGGTTCAAGTCGAAGGTCGGGCTCGACGCGAGCGAGACGCCGCGCGAGGTGGCGTTCTGCGCGCACGCGATCCTTGGAGATGAGCTGTTCCTCGTCCCCGACGCGTATGACGACGAGCGGTTCGCGGACAATCCGCTCGTGACCGGCGCGCCGAACGTGCGGTTTTACGCGGGCGCGCCGCTCGCGACCGCGGACGGTCACAACATCGGGACGCTTTGCGTCATCGACAACGGCCCGCGCCAGCTCGATGACGATCAACGAAGCGCGCTCTCGGCGCTCGCGCGTCAGGTGGCCGCGCAGATCGACCTTCGCCGCGCGAACGGGCGGCTTGCAAAGTTGAACGGCGAACTCGTTGCACGGGCGCGCGAGGCGCAGGCAGTGATCGAGCAACGCAAGGTGATCGAGCGCATCAAAGACGAGTTCGTCTCGACGGTCGCGCACGAGCTGCGGACGCCGCTCACCTCGATCCGCGGCGCGCTCGGCCTGCTGGAAGGCGGGGTGCTCGGCGCCCTGCCCGACGAGGCGATGGAGGTCGTGAACATCGCCCGGACGAACACCGACAGGCTCGTGCGGCTCATCAACGACTTCCTCGACCTGGAGAAGATCGAAGCGGGCAAGCTCGAGCTCACGCCGAAGCACGTCGACGTGCGGCGGCTCGTTTCCAGCCTCGTCGAGAGCCTTTCTCCCGTGGCCGCGGAGGCCAAGGTCGAGCTCTGGGCGGAGGTGCGGGGAGATCTCGACCTCGTGGCGGATGAGGACCGGATCGCTCAGGTGCTCACGAACCTGATGTCCAATGCCCTCAAGTTCTCGCCGTCCGAGGCGCGGGTCGAGCTCTTCGCGGAGGCGACGGCGACCGGCCACGTGCGCTTCGGCGTGCGCGATCGCGGACCCGGGATCGCGGAGGCGGACCTCGCGCGGCTCTTCAACCGGTTCGAGCAGCTCGGCGGCCATGGCCCGCGCAAAGTCGGCGGCACGGGGCTCGGGCTCGCGATCTCGAAGGCGATCGTCGAGCAGCACGGGGGTACGATCGGGGTCGCGTCGACGCTCGGGCAAGGCAGCACATTCTGGTTCGAGTTGCCGCCGCGGGACACGCGGCCGAGCCTCACAGCGCCGAGCGAAATGTAGATCTGGTCGAAATCTCGGGGCCTGCCTCGCCGACTCCGCCTATGATCGACGCACCCGATGGCGCATACGAAGGACGACGAGATCCGAGCGGCGCTCCTGGAATTACGCAGGGAGTACCTGGCGGAGCTGCCGGGGCTCCTGGAGCAGCTCGCCGAGGTCGTGTCCGCGGCGAAGCAGGGGAGCGCGAAGGACGCGATGCGCGTCGCGGTGTCGAGGGCGCACGCGCTGCGCGGGACCGCGGGATCATACCGGTTTCAGGACATCAGCGACGCCGCTGGCCTCATCGAGGACGGGCTGCTCGGCATCCAGGGCGGCTGGTTGCCCCCGGAGCAAGCGTGGCCCGAGATCGAGCGCGCGCTCGCGAGCGCCCGCGCGGCGTGTGATCGCGCGGGCGCCGCGCTCAAGCCGTAGGGGCCGCGCCCCAGCTGGCCCGCTCGACGATGCCGTCGATCGTGTCGACGAGGCGGCGCAGATCGATCGGCTTCGCCACGAACTCGCGTACGCCGAGGACCGCGAACTTCCAGCGCTCCTGCGGGCCGACGCGGCCGCTCAAGACGACGACACGCGCGTGATCGCCGCGCGGCAAGGCGCGCAGGTGCGAGAGCGTGTCCACGCCGTCGAGGTCGGGCATGTCGAGGTCGAGCAGCACGAGATCGGGCGGCTCGTCGCGCGCGGCGTCGAGAGCATCCTGGCCCGAGCGCGCGACGCGGATGCGCACCGATCGGCCCTTCAAGGCGAGCTCGGCCGCCTTGGCGGCGAACTTGCCGAACGCGGGATCGTCGTCCACCGCGAGGACGCGGATCGGCCGGAGGATGTTCTCCCCGGGCATCCGGGTGCTCGGCGGCGGCTCCTGGATCGACGGCGCCGCGGCGGCCTTGGGGGAGCCTGCGCGGACGAGGTCACGCGCGAACGTCACGCAGCTCGGATACCGATCGACGGGGTGTTTCGCGAGCGCGCGAGAGAGCACCGCATCGAACGGAGCGAGCTCGGGCGCACCGACGAGGCGAGGGGAATGGGCGCGCGCTGATGGGCCTGCAGGAGCCGCACGATGTTGCGGTCGAGGTAGGGCGTGCGCCCCGTGAGCAGCTCGAACGCCACGCATCCGAGCGCATAGATGTCGCTCCACGGGCCTACCGTGATCCCGTCGGCGCCGAGCCCGGCTTGCTCGGGGGCCATGTAGATCGGCGTGCCTTCGATCGTTTCGGGATCCGGATCCGACGACTGCTGTGCGAGCCCGAAATCGATGAGCACGGGCCTGCCGGTGTCCTCCTCGATGACGATGTTGCCGGGCTTCACGTCGCGATGGACGATGCCGCGCGCGTGCGCGGCGTCGAGCCCGTCGGCGATGCGGCTCAGGATGGTGAGCGCGCGGTGTTGCGGAAGGAAGCTCTGGCGCTGCCGGTAGTCGTCGAGGATCGCCTCGAGTGAGCGGCCTGCGACGTACTCCATCGCGAAGAAGTACGAGCGCCCGTGGCGGCCGAACGCGTACACCTGCACGACGTGTTGATCCCGCAGCGTCGCGAGCGCCTTCGCTTCCTGCTGGAGCTTCTGCTCCGCGAGCGCGTCGTCCCACGTCGGCACGATGAGCTTCAGCGCCACCGTCCGATCGAGCCAGGTGTCGCGCGCGCGGTAGACGACCCCCATGCCGCCGCGGCCGAGCTCTCGTTCGACGTGGTACGTGCCAGCCACGAGCGAGCCCGGCTCGGGCGTGATCGAGGGCCGCGAGGGCGCGTCGATCACGTTGCCGAACTCGTCGAGGGACGACGTATCGACGTAGGCTTCGCCGGATCTGTCTGGCGACGAAGGTATGCTCATGAGCTGCCCGCCCCGGCTTGAAAATGTGCCGGCCCTTTTCTTTTTTAGGCCGGCTGCTCGGGCGTCGCGAGTGAAAAGAAACGCGGGCGCGGGCGCCTGTGATGCGGATTCCTCCGGGCTTCCGTCGTCGAAGGTGAAGCCGCTGCTGCGTCAGGCGCCCTCGGGCAAGCTGCTTCGTTCGCGCTCGGCGCGCCGCGCGCCCGCGAGCTGGCCACACGCGCCGCCGACGTCGCGGCCGCGCGGCCTTCGGACGAGCGTGGTCACGCCGTGCGACGAGAGCCGCGCGACGAAGGCGTCGAGCCGCTCGGGCGCGGGCGGGCGGAGCGCCGGATCGGGGCCGGGATTGCACGGGATCACGTTCACGCGGCAGCGAATCCCGCGGACGTAGGCGGCGAGCAAATCGGCGTCCTCGGGCGCGTCGTTCCAGCGGTCGAAGAGCACGTACTCGAAGAGCACGCGGCGTCCGTGCGGGAGCGCGGCGAGGATCGCGTCGCGAAGCGCAGCGAGCGGGAAGCGCGCGTTGATGGGCATGATCGCGCGGCGTCGCTCGTCGTCCGGCGCGTTGAGGCTCACGGCGAGCTCGGCGCGCGTGCCGGCGAAGAACGCGGGCAGTTTGTCGGCGACGCCGACGGTGCTCACCGTGACGCGCGAGGGCGCGAAGGCGAAGGCGCGATCGTCCGTGAGCAAGCGGAGCGCGCGCAGCACCTCGGGCAGGTTGTCGAAGGGCTCGCCCATGCCCATGAACACGAGGTTCGAGAGCGGCGGCGCGCCGCCGGCCTCGTTCCAGAGCGCGCGGGCGAGCCGGACTTGGTCGATGATCTCGCCCGTCGAGAGCTGCCGTTCGAGCCCGAGCCGGCCGGTCTCGCAGAACGCGCAGGCGCGCGCGCAGCCGACCTGGCTGGAGATGCAGAGCGTGGTGCGGCCGGGGCCGGGGATGAGGACCGACTCGACGAGGGCGCCGTCCCGGGCGCGAAAGAGCAGCCGGATCGTGCCGTCCTCGGCCGGCGCGCGCTCGTGCAGCGCGAGCGCGGGTGCGGGATCGAGCGCGGCGAGCGTCGCGTGGGCCCAGGCGCCGATGCCGAGCCCGGCGAAGACGTCGGGGCCCCAGGGCACCTCGGCGAGGTCGCGGAAGAACGCATGCCGGACGATCCGCGCAGCGGCCGAGCGCGCGGCCGAGGGAGCTCCGCCGGCTGCGACGAGGCGCTCGGCGAGCGAGCCTGCGTCGTGCGAGGCGAGGAGCGCGTCGCCGCGGGCGGCGCGCGAGACCAGCGGGATCCCCCCGCGCTTGTCGAGAACGTCCACGCCCCTCTGTTACTACGGCGACGGCCGGCGCGGCAGTCACCCAGGGACCCGTCGGAACGACCAGGCTGTCCGAGCCTTCGTCCTCACCTTTTCCACAGCCCTGTGGACAACCTGTGGTGCAGTGGGGTCCGAGTTCTTTCGGCTCCACGTGCCGTTAAGGTAGAGTTCGCCCGATGCGTCCTTTGGGTCTCGCACACCGTGCCCTGCTTGTGCTCGCGTTCGGCTCTCCGCTCCTCTGCGCCCTGCCTGCGCGCGCGGCGGCGCCGAAGGACGCGCAGGCCGAGAAGGCCATCACGCAGGCGATGGATGTCGACTACCTGGAGACGAAGTTCGACCAGGCTGAAAAGCGACTCCGGACGGCGATCGACGCGTGCGGCGCGGACAAGTGCACGCCGAGTGTAAAGGCGCGGGCGCTCGTGGCGCTCGGCGTGGTGCTCGCGGGTGGCAAGAAGCAGCTCGAGGACGCGCGTGAGGTGTTCGTCGAGGCGCTCTCCCTCGACAAGACGGTGAAGCCCGACGAGGACATGAGCTCGGGCGAGGTGAGGTACGCGTACGAGAACGCGCGCAAGCAGCTCAAGCTCGACGGCGCGCCCGGGCCTTCCGCAGGGGGACAACCCGCGCCTTCGGGCCAGGGCATGACGCACACGACACCGCCCGAGCAGCGCGTCGACACGCCGCTGCCGCTCTACGTGCGGCTCGCTCCCGAGCTGATCCAGGACGCGAAGAAGGTCGCGGTCAACTACCTCGCCCCGGGCGCGAGCGACTGGAAGACGCTCGTGATGAAGAAGGTCGGCGAGTTCGGCTTCGGCATCAACGTGCCGTGCACCGAGGTCACGAAGGAAGGCAACCTCGACTATTACATCACGATCACCGACGCGGACGGCGCGATCGTGACGGGCGCGGGCTCGCGCACGCAGCCCCTCCGCACGGCGATCAAGGCGCGCATCGAGGGCGAGCCGCCGAGCTGGCCCGGCTTCGCGCCGCCCGAGCTTTGCGTGAAGGTCGAGTCGGGGCCGAAGCAGTGCCTCGACGACAACCAGTGCAACGCGGGGTATTCGTGCGTCGCCGGCGAGTGCACGCAGAAGCTCGCAGGCGGCGGCGAGGAGCCGAAGGACACGGGCCCGCGGAAGAACTGGGTCTCGATCACGATCGCGCCGGACATCTCGATCTTCTCGGGCAAGGACGTCTGCACGGTCGACGTGCAGGAGCGTGATCACTTCGTGTGCGTGCGCGGCGACGGGAGCCGATACCTCGGCGCGCCCACGCCCGGCGTCGCGAACGACGTGTCCGCGGGCCTCGCGCTCTCCACGATCCGCGTCGTCGCCGGCTACGACCGGCTGTTCCTCGACAACATCCTGGCGGGCGTGCGCGTCGGCTTCGCGTTCCGCACGTCGAGCGCCGAGTCCGCGAGCTTTTTGCCGGTGCACGCGGAGCTGCGCGGCAGCTACTTCATCGGCAAGACCCCGTTTGAAAGCCTCGGCGCGCGCCCGTTCGTCTTCGCCGCGGCCGGGCTTGCGCAGATCGACACGCCCGTCAACGTCGAGGTCCTCGAGGACGGCGTCGCCTGCGGCGCGGCGAACCCGTCCGACCAGAACAGCCCGTGCACGAGGCCCGGCAACCCGACCTACGAGGGCACGTACGTCGAGCCGCGGATCCAGACCTTGAAGGCGTACAAGCAAGCGGGGCAGGGATTTCTCGCGCTCGGCGGCGGGCTCCAGTATGCGCCCCTCGAGCGGGTCGCGATCAGCGTTGGCCTGCGCGCGAACGTGACGCTCCCCGTGGTCACGTTCGTGCTGACGCCCGAGGTCGGCGCCACCATCGGATTCTGAGAATGCCCGAAGCACAACCCAGCAAACTCGACGCGGCCCTTGATCAGGTCCTCGCCGGTGGCCCTCTACGTGGCCTCCTCGATGTGCTCGATCGACACTCGAACCTGCCCGGCACCCGTCCGAACCTCGAGTTCGCCCGTACGGCAGGCATCGCGATCGCATCACGTCGCGGCAAGGCGGACGCGCTCGTTCGCGCGCTGCTCGCCGCGCCCGGCGAGTTTCCGGTGATCGTCGCGGCACACGCGCTCGCCCAGCGAGTGCTCGTGGGGCTCGATGCGCGCGGCGCGATGGGCACGCTGCACGACCTCGCGGACGAGCCGCGGCACCTCGTCCGGATGGGCATCGCCTCCGCCCTGCGGGAGGTGCTCCTCGGGAAGGGCGAGGAGACGCTGCGCGAGCTCGCGACCTGGACGGACGGCTACTTCCACGCGCACGTGGTGCTCGATGCGCTCGCGGATCGTGAGGTCCTCGATCGCCTGCGCGGGCCGGAGGAGGTGATCGCGCGGCTCGACGAGGCGTTCATGCTCGCCGACGTCTCCCCGCGCGCGGCGGAGCGATCCCAGGGCCTGCGCACGTTGCGCGAGGCGATGCCGGCCGAGGTCGCGGTGTTCGCGGCGCGCTTCCCCGAGGTCGTCGCGTGGCTCGAAGCGAAAACGTCCTCGAAGCGCCCGGAGACGCGCGAGGTCGTATCGCAGGCCATCACGGCGCTGCGCCGGGGAGGGCTGAAAAACGCGGAGGCCGCGCGGATCGCGGGTCTCTTGGAGGCGAGCAAGAAGCCTCCCCGCGACGCGGCTCGTATCGTTTCGGGGACGCGAAAGCGGAGCAAGGGCCGGCGTTGACGGCGCGCACCCCTGGCGCGACGAAATCCGTCGCGGAGGGTGCCGGCGTGCAGTATGGAACCCGCCATGCGGCTCGAGAACAGGGTTGTCTTCATCACGGGCGCCTCGCGGGGCATTGGCCGGGCGGTCGCGCTCGCTTGTGCGCGGGAGGGCGCCGACGTCGTCATCGCGGCGAAGTCGGAGGTCGAGGCGAATCCCCGGCTTCCGGGGACGATCCACAGCGTGGCCAAGGAGGTCGAGGCGCTCGGCCGCCGGGCCCTGCCGATCAAGCTCGACGTGCGCGACGCGGACGCGTGCGAGGCGGCGGTCGCGCAGGCGGCGGCGCATTTCGGCCGGCTCGACGTGCTCGTGAACAACGCGGGCGCGCTCTGGTGGGCGGACGTCCTCGGGACGCCGGTGAAGAAGTTCGACCTCGTGATGGGCATCAACGTCCGCGCCTCGTTCACGCTCGCGCGTGCGGCCTTGCCGCACATGATCGAGCGCAAGTGGGGGCACATCGTGATGATGTCGCCGCCGGTGGACGTGAACGGCATCGCGCACCATGGGGCCTACGCGGTCTCCAAGTTCGGCATGACGATGATCGCGCTGGGGATCGCGGAAGAGGCGAAGGCGCACAACGTGACGGCGAACGCGCTCTGGCCGGCGACGGCGATCGAGAGCTACGCGACCATCAACTTCGGCCTCGGCGGCCCGGAGTTCTGGCGCAAGTCGGACATCCTCGCAGACGCGACGCTCGCGTTGATCACGAAGGAGCCTTCGGCGCGGCCGGGCAAGGCCTGGATCGACGAGGAGCTTTTGCGCAGCGAGGGCGTCACGGATTTCTCCAAGTACCAGTGCGCGCCTGGCCATGAGCCGCCGCATTTCCCGTTCTCGGCGCTCCCGACGACGACCGAGACCGTCGACAAGAAGAAGTGAGGCCATGTCTTCGAGCGACGACGACGACGACCGAACGATCGGATCGAGCTCCGCCTTCTCGGTGGATCCGACCCGGGAGATCGCGAGCGTGTTCGACGATCTCGAGGATCTCCTGAAGAACGGTGACGTGATCGAGGCCCTGTCGCAGAAGGGCGTGAACGCGAGCATCGCGCTCACGGCGATCGAGGGGCTCCGGGCCTACCTCGAGGGGAAAAAGGCCGATGCGGCCGAAGATTTCGCCATGGTGGCGGAGGAGATCCGGGGTCGCCTCGAGCTCGCCCGCGCGGCGGAGGGCCCGATGAACGGGCATGGAGGGCATTCGTGACCACGGTAGCGCCTCCGCCCTGGTATCCGGCCCCGGCGCTCTCGGGCGCGGGCTACTCGGCGGCCGAGCTCGCGGAGAGCTGCGACCGCGTGTTCCTCCTCGACCAGCGGGATCTGCCAGCGCGCGAGGTCTACGTGGCCCTGCGCTCGGCCGAGGAGGTCGCGGAGGCGATCCGCGCGATGGTCGTGCGAGGCGCGCCGGCGATCGGGATCGCGGCGGCCTACGGCATGGTGCTCGCCGCGCGTGCGCTGCGTCCGGCGGCGGGAGAGCGGTACGTCGCCGGCCTGCGTGGTGCGGCGAGCATGCTGGTGGCGGCTCGACCGACGGCGGTGAACCTCTCTTGGGCGGTTTCGCGCATGCTCGTCTCGGCCGAGGCGCACGCGAACGACCCGCCCGATGCGCGCGTGTCGGAGCTCGCGGTGCTCGCGCGGCGGATTCACGTGGAGGACCGCGAAGCGTGCCGGCAGATGGGGCGAGTCGGCGCGGCACGGATCCCGGACGGCGCGACGATCCTGACCCATTGCAACGCGGGCGCGCTGGCGACGGGCGGTTATGGCACGGCGCTCGGCGTGATTCGCGCGGCGGCGGAGGCGGGCAAGCGTGTGCGGGTGCTGGCGGACGAGACGCGGCCGTACCTGCAGGGCGCGCGTCTGACGGCGTGGGAGCTGTCGCAGGACGGCATCCCGGTCGAGGTGATCACGGACTCGATGGCGGGCTATTTCCTGCGGCGGGGCGAGGTCACGGCGATCGTGGTGGGCGCGGACCGCATCGCGCGGAACGGGGACATCGCGAACAAGATCGGCACGTACGGGCTCGCCTGCCTGGCGAAGCACCACGGCGTCCCGTTTTACGTGGCCGCGCCGTGGAGCACGATCGACCTCGCGACGTTCGACGGCGATCACATCCCGCTCGAGGAGCGCAGCCGGGACGAGGTGGTCCGGGTGGGAGGCGCGGTGCTGGTGCCGGAAGGCGTGCCAGCGCGGCATCCGGCGTTCGACGTGACGCCGGCCGAGCTGATCACGGCGATTTTCACGGAGCGGGGAGAGTTTGCCGCGGGGGAGATTGCGCGGGCGGGGGAGGCGAGCGGGTAGGTTTTACGCGGGCGCTGCAGGTTGCACCGCGGCATCGTTTCCAAGGAGCTCACTCGACGGCACGCGTCGCGTGGTCTCCTTCTCTGCCGCGTGCAGGGGTCCGAGGATCGCGCTCACGATCTGCTCGCTCGCGCTTTCCAGTTCGAGGGTCGTCTCGACGTGGCGCGCGACTTTGATCCAGAAGTTGCGCGCCTTGAGGGCGTCCATTTTCGAGGGGCCTGTGGCGCCGACGGCGATGGTGAGTTTTTCCTTCTGATCTTCGAGTTGCCCGAGCTCGCGACCTGCTTCGAACCAGGCTTCGGCGACGTTCCAGAGCTTGCCGCCGGGCACGGGTAGCTTCTTCAGGAGTGCGCGTGTCTTCTCGGAGATACGCGCATCCGTGAGCTCCACGGCGCCGGCCTCGTCGTGATAACTCTCCTTCGTCGCGCTGAGTCCGTTCGGCAGGAGCTCATCGCGTGCGGCGAGGATGGCCTCGGCGTCCTTGGGATCGTCGGCGGCCTCGGCGAAGCCGGTGAGCACGAACCACGACGCGCGGATCTTGCGGTCGTGTCGTTTGTCGGCGACGGCTTGTTTGTCGGAGAGCGTGGCGAGCTCTTTCGAGGTGGAGAGGTCCTTCTTCTGGGTGGAGAGCAGGCCCGCGTGGGCAGCTTCGATCTTGCCGATGAGGGTGGGGCCCGAGGGGAGCGCTTCGATCGTGGGGCGATCACGCGCGGGGTCGAGCCATGCCTCGGTGATACGAACCATCCGGGCGGTGGAGATGTCCTTGAGGTTTCCCATCGACGTGCCTCCTTGGTGTAGGGGTGCGAGAAGAACGCCGCGGGGGAGGAAAGATTCACGGTGGCGGTCCGTGGGAGCAGTGTTGCGACGGGGGAGGGGGACGGGGGGCGTCCGTGACAGCAACGTTGCGATGAGGGGAGCCCACGGAGTGGAACCGTGGTGGAGGCATCATGGGTGGGACAGGGGACGGAGGGGGAGCGTGGAGGGGGCGTCGGGGGGAACGGGCCGCGCCGTCGTGTGCCCGATCACGGCTCGCGAGAGGAGAACAAGCCAGTCTGGTACAATGCCAGAGCCGTTGCGTTTTGAGCGGTCTACCTGCGGAATAAATCGGCCAACCCGCGCACGTGTTCGCGCAAGGATAACTGCTACGGGTTTACAAAGTTGCTGGGCTTGTCAAAGAACTCCTCCATCTTCGCCTGCGTCATTCGGACCTTCTTGCCGAAGTAGGCATACTTGATGGCATCCACTAGAAATTTCCCTCCGAGCTTGTCGTAGTTCTTAAAGAAGTCCGGCGTGTAGAAAGCAGGCGTGGTGAGCACGGAAAACGAACCCCCATCGTGGTGACACCTGCTACAGAAGAAATCGACGCAGGCAAGTCCTCCGCTTGGATGCCTGGTGAGACTCATCTGGGAGACGGTCTGGGGACAATGCGCGCACTTGCCGGGAATCGCGAGATGCTTCGCTCGTCGGACAAGGTCGTCGAAGCGCGTACGCGCGGCTCCTTTGAGATTCTTCTGCGCGCCTTGGCTCAGTATCCACCAGACGTACCCGGGGTCATTAAAGAAGAGCCACTCAAGCGTCTTGTCCTTATGCTTGCCGAAACCCAGCGTGTAGGCCATTCGTTATGGTCTCCTCGTCTGTAGCGACTCCTCGGTCAATGAATGGATAGCGCCTCCGGTCGCATGGCACCATGCTCGACCGCCGCTCGCTTCTCAAGCCGCCAACAACTCCGAATACCTCTTCGCCCCGTACACATGGAACGCGAGCACGATCCTCTCCGGCGCGATCCCACCCCGCACGAGCTCCGGCGCGATCCCATGCTCGATCCCATCCCGCTGGATCACCACATCGTCCCCCACGAGATCGATGTGCACGAGGCAGCCGTGCACCCGCTTCCTCCCCTCGCGCCCTACGATCATCAAGAGGAAGTGCCCGCGCTCCCGGTCGAACACCGTCTGCGTCTGCACGTCCCCGTGTGCGTACGGGATCGCGGCGTACTCCGACAGCACGCGCTCGATCACTTGACCATCGGTGGCTCGGGTGTCCATTCGCGTATGCTCTCCGTCTCCGTGCTGAAAACCATGAGCCTGACCCGCCGCTTCTCCACGAGGAGCTGCCCGATCGGCTCGGAGAAGATGTCGTCGTAGACGAGGTCGCTCACCGCGAGGTACAGCGTGCGCTCGGGCTCCACCGCCGCGAGCACGTCGTGGTAGATGACGAACTGCCCGATCGCCTTCTCCAGGTCGTCGATCGGCGAGAGCCCGCCGAAGCTCTTGACCTCCACGGCGATCTTGCGCTCCGCCTTCTCCGCCGCGATCAGCCGCTCGGCGCCGAGATCGATGTACATGTCCCGCGCGCCCCATCGAACACGGAGCGGGTCGTGCGTGATCGTCCAGCCGTCTCGCAGGAGCGCGCGGCGCACGTGCTCGTGATGCTCGTCGCGGGCGAGCATGGGCAAACGATCGTAGCAGTCACGTCCGGGCCCCTCCAGCGCCTCACCGCTGCCGTCTTGCCCGCTCGTCCTCAGCGGTTCTGCTCGCTCCCTACATCACCCTTGCCACCCCGACTCCACGGCACCAGAACCTTCCCCCATGACCGCCGCTTCCCGCTTTGCCCCCAAGCCCCCCTGGCTCAAAGTTCGCGCGCCGGGCGGCGACACCTACCATCACCTCAAGCAGACCTTCCGCGAGCTCGATCTCCACACCGTCTGCGAGGAAGCGCGTTGCCCCAACGTGGGCGAGTGCTGGCGCGAGGGCACGGCGACGGTGATGCTCCTCGGCGACGTTTGCACCCGCGGCTGCCGCTTCTGCGCCGTCACCACCGGCAACCCGCGCGGCGCTGTCGACACCCGCGAGCCCGAGCACGTCGCGCGCGCAATCGCACGGCTCGATCTCCAGTACGTCGTCATGACCATGGTCAACCGCGACGACCTCCTCGACGGCGGCGCCGAGCACGTCGGCCGCACCGTCCAGCGCTTGAAGTCGCTCCGCCCCGACATCCTCGTCGAGACCCTCGTCGGGGACTTCTGCGGACATCTCTCCGCTGTCGACACCGTCGTCGATGCCCGGCCCGACGTCTTCGCGCACAACGTCGAGACCATCCGCCGCCTCACGCGCACCGTGCGTGACGTCCGATCGAGCTACGACCAGTCCCTCGCCGTGCTCGAGCGGGCCAAGGCGCGCGCGCGGGCGCAGGGGATCGAGGGTCAACTCACGAAGAGCTCCATCATGGTCGGCGTCGGCGAGACTGACGACGAGGTCGTCGAGACCATGCGGGATCTTCGCGGCGTCGGCGTCGACGTCGTCACCATCGGCCAGTATCTCCGGCCCACGCCCAAGCATCACGAGGTCCTGCGGTTCGTGCCGCCGGAGACCTTCGCGCGGTACGAGGAAGAGGCCCTCGCGATGGGGTTCCTCTACGCCGCGTCCGGCCCGCTCGTTCGGTCGAGCTACCGCGCGGCCGAGGTGTTCCTGCGCAGCCTCTTGCGGGGCAAGGGCGGTGAGGGCGGCGACGTGCAGGCCGAGCTCGATGCGCGGCTCGATGTCGCGCGTCGGGAGGCTGCGCGCGTCGCCCTGGAGCTCGGCTCTCCTTCGAGTGTCGAGATCCCGCTCGGCGCTCGTTCCGAGGCTGCGGGCCTCGTCCCGGCTGCGTCACTCGTCCGTCGGTGACGTTCGAGCACGGGGCTTGGCGTTTCGTCCAGAGTGTGTGAAAAGGGGCTTTGAGGGAAGGATCCCGGCATGAGCTCCCCTGACCAGAAGTTCATCGAGCGCGTCACGCAGTGCATCGCACGGCCTGGGCCGAACGCCCCGCGCGGCGTGCAGCACTCGATCCTGGCGCAGGCGGCGCGCCTCGCGCAGAGCGCCCCCATCGGGGACGAGGCCACGGCCCCTTCCGGCTTTGATCCTGCGGCGGCTGCGCTCTTCGAGGGCACCGTCGAGAGCGCGTACCTCGTGGCCACCTCCGATGGCCCGCTCTCGTCGACCGAGGACGCCGTGCTTCGCGCGATCATCGGCATCGGCTGCGATGGCAAGGTCTCGGCCGAGCAGATCGAGGCCCTCTTCGGCGAGCTTGTCTCCGCGCAACAACGCGAGAGTGAAGACGAGCGCGTCGCACACATCGCTCAGATGATCACGCATCGGGATCATCAGCGTGAGGTCCTGCGCATCGCGGCGATCATGGCGCGCGCGTCGGGCGGCATCCGACCTTCCGAGCGCGCGCTCCTCGATCGTCTCGCGCAGCGCTTCTCGCTCGGCGCGGCGGCGGTCGACGCTGTGATCACGGAAGCCAGCGAAGCGCTCGGCACCGTCTGAAGCGTGACACGCGGACGCGTACGCCTCCTCTCGTGCATGCCCGTCATGCTGCATGTGCAGCACGAATTCGCGCAATGATTGCCGGCTATTCTGCGCGCTCTTCGCACATGCAGCAGTCACGACGCGGCGTGTTGTAAAATGGCGTGATCTGCGCTTGGCCCCTGGCCATTCTGTCGCCCTTTGACTACGGTCCGGGCGCCATCATGAGCACTGCCACCCAACCCGCATCGAGCCTCGCCTCCACTGCCTCGGGGGGCAGCATGGAAGGCTCCGCCCACCCGGTCGCGCGGCATCCGCTCGACGCGCACGCGCCTGACGTCGTGCGTGTTCTCCGCGACGACGGCACCCTCGATCCGACGAATGATCCTGGTCTTCGCAGCGACGAGGTGCTCACCCTTTACCGCGCGATGGTGCGCGCGCGCTTGCTCGACGAGCGCCTCGTCCTCCTGCAACGGCAGGGGCGCATCGGCTTCCACATCGGCTGCAAGGGCGAGGAGGCGAGCATCCTCGGCAGCGCCTTCGCCATGCGGCAGAACGACTGGATCTTCCCGTGCTACCGCGAGTTTGCCGCGGCGCTCTGGCGCGGGATGCCCCTCCAGCGGTACGTCGACAACATGTTCGGCAACGCGAACGACCCCGTGAAGGGTCGCCAGATGCCGGACCACTACACGTGGAAGAGCGGCAAGTTCGGCTCGGTCAGCTCGCCGATCGGCACCCAGATCACGCAGGCCGTCGGGTTTGCCTGGGCCGCGAAGACCCGCAAGGAGGACACGGCGGTCCTCGTGTACTTCGGCGACGGCGCCACGAGCTCGAACGAGTTCCACAACGGCATGAACTTCGCGGGCGTCTTCAAGGCCCCGACGGTCTTCTTCTGCCGCAACAACGGCTGGGCCATCAGCGTGCCGACCGAGCGGCAGACCGCGAGCGAGACCTTCGCGCAGAAGGGCATCGCCTACGGCGTCCCCGGCGTTCGTTGCGACGGCAACGACCTCTTCGCCGTCGTCAAGGTGACGCGTGACGCGGTCGCTCGTGCCGCGCGTGGGGAAGGCCCGACGATCATCGAGGCGCTCACCTACCGGCTCGAAGGTCACTCGACGAGCGACGATCCCAAGGCGTACCGGCCCGAGGCGGGCCTCGATTCCTGGCGCCGCCTCGACCCGATCCCGCGCCTGCGCCGGTACATCGAGCGCACGATCGGCTGGACCGACGCGCAGGACAAGGAGCTCGAGACCGAGCTCGACGCCGAGCTCAAGGCTGCGATCGCGGTCTCCGAGAAGACCCAGGCGCCCCCGCTCGAGTCGCTCTTCGAAGACGTCTACGGCGAGCTGCCCTGGCACCTGCAAGAGCAGCGGGACGAGCTTCTGCGCGGCCCGCGCGCCAAGGGGCACGGCCACTGATCCTCGGGGAAACCCGCCCTCCTTTCGAGAAGGTCACGGAGAGATAGCACGATGCCTCAGATGAACATGGTCCAGGCCATCAACGACGCCCTCCGCCACGAGATGCGGCGCGACAATCGCGTCGTCGTCCTCGGCGAGGATGTCGGGAAGGTCGGCGGCGTCTTCCGCGTCACGCAGGGCCTCTTCGACGAGTTCGGCGACGACCGCGTGATCGACACCCCGCTGTCCGAGGGTGGCATCATCGGCACCGCGATCGGCATGGCCCTCTACGGCCTGGTTCCGGTCCCCGAGATCCAGTTCTCCGACTTCATCTTCCCCGCGTACGATCAGATCGTCTCCGAGCTGGCGAAGTACCGCTATCGCTCGGGCGGCGAGTATCCGGCGAAGCTCGTCATCCGCACGCCCACGGGCGGCGGCATTCGCGGCGGCCACTACCACTCGCAGTCGCCCGAGGCGCAGTTCATCCACGTCGCGGGCCTCAAGGTGGTTTGTCCGTCGAACCCGGCCGACGCGAAGGGCCTGCTCCTCGCCTCGATCCGCGACCCGGATCCGGTCCTCTTCTTCGAGCCGAAGCGCATCTACCGCGCGGCGAAGGGCGAGGTCCCCGAGGGGGATCACACGGTCCCGCTCGGCAAGGCCAGCGTCGTGCGCAAGGGTCAGCACGTCACGATCGTCGTCTGGGGCGCGATGCTCTACGAGGCGCTCGACGCGGCGAACCAGGCGGCGGCGCAGGGCATCGACTGCGAGATCATCGACCTGCGCACGCTCTGGCCGCTCGACATCGACACGATCCTCACGTCGGTGAAGAAGACGGGCCGCGTGGTCGTGGTGCACGAGGCGCCGAAGAGCTGCGGGCTCGGCGGCGAGATCGTCGCGCTCATCAACGAGAAGGCCTTCCTCCACCTCGAGGCGCCGCCGAAGCGCGTGACCGGCTTCGACACGCCGTTCCCGTACACGCTCGAGATGGAGTACCTGCCGCTCTCCCACCGCATCCTGCCGGCGATCATCGAGACCGCGAGGTACTGAGATGGCAAGCTTCGAGTTCAAGCTGCCCGACATCGGCGAGGGCGTCACCGAAGGCGAGATCGTCAAGTGGCTCGTCGCGCCGGGCGACATCGTCAAGGAAGACCAGCCGATGGTCGAGGTGATGACGGACAAAGCGACCGTCACGATCACCGCGCCGAAGGCCGGCAAGATCCTGGAAACGCGCGCCAAGGAGGGTCAGGTCGTCGCCGTGCACTCGGTGCTCGTCGTGTTCGATCTCGACGGCGACAAACCCGCGGCCGCGCCTGCGGTTGCGCTCGCGCCCGCCGTGGCGGCCGAGCCGACGGCGGCGAGCACGCCCAAGGCAGTGAAGAATGATGGCCCGGCCGCGACGGCGGTCGGTGACATCAAGGAGGACCTGCCCGGCATGAACCTCATGCCGCTCGGCTCCTCGCACACGACGAACGGCATCACGGCGGCGCCCGTGGCCGCGTACTACAACGAAAAACCCCTCGCCACGCCGGCCACGCGCAAGCTCGCGCGGGATCTCGGCGTGGATCTGCGTCGGGTCTCGCCCACGGGCCCGAGTGGTCGGGTCACGAAGGACGACGTCCGCGGCGCGAGCACGGCGACCACGCCGGTGCCTCTCGCGATGCACACGGCCGTGACCGCGCACGTGCCGGAGTCGCTTCCGACGGCGCCCGCGCCGCTGCCGAAGCCCATCGCGGCGGGCGAGCCGCACCCCGCGGCCGCGCCTGCCCCGGTCACGGCGAAGGCTCCTGCGCCCATGCGGGTCCCGCCGCCTCCGGCCGGCGAGGAGTCGCTGGAAGAGCGGATCCCGCTGCGCGGCATGCGCAGGCGGATCTTCGACCAGATGAGCCGCTCGAAGCACACCGCGGCGCACTTCACGTTCGTCGAGGAGTGCGACGTCACGGCGCTGAAGGAGCTCCGCGCGCGCCTCAAGCCCGCGGCGGACAAGGCAAACGTGAAACTCACGTTCTTGCCGTTCTTCGTGAAGGCCGTCGTCGCCGCGCTGAAGAAGCACCCCTCGCTGAACAGCGCCTTCGACGAGACCACGCAAGAGATCGTGCAGCGCCGCTACTTCGACATCGGCATCGCGTCGGCCACCGACGCGGGACTCATCGTGCCTGTCGTGCGTCGCGCCGATCGGAAGAGCATCCTCGACATCGCCCGGGACATCCAGCGCCTCGGCGACGACACGAAGGCCGGCAAGGTTCGGTCCGAGGACCTCGGCGGCTCCACGTTCACGATCACCTCGCTTGGAGCGCAGGGCGGCCTCTTCGCGACGCCGATCCTGAACTTCCCCGAGGTCGCGATCCTCGGCATCCACCAGATGAAGCAGAAGCCGGTGGTGCGCGACGGTCAGATCGTGATCGGCGACGTGATGCTGCTGAGTTTGTCCTTCGACCACCGCATCATCGACGGCCACGTCGGCGCGGCGTTCGCCTACGAGATCATCGGGTACCTCGAGAACCCGGATCGCCTCTTCCTCGAAATGGCCTGAGGCCCTTCTCCCTCCCTCTCCACCGCGTGGAGAGGGAGGGCCGGGGTGGGTGAGGTCAAGCGGCCCCGGCTGCCTCCGGGGCCTGCTCCTCCGCCTCGTCCGTCTCCTCTTCGCCTGCGTCTTTCTTCGCCTTCGGTTTGCCCGCGGGGATGATCACGCCGTGGTTCATCGCCACGGCTTCGCGGATCTTCTGCGTCATCTGCTTCTCGATCTTCGCGCGGTCCCCGAACAGCGCCCAGACCTCCAGCGTGTCGTCGGGTGAGCCCTCGAGCGCGCGCTTCGGTAGCGCGTTCACCCACGCGAAACGATCTGCGGGCTTCGGGTGGCTGTCGTAGGGCGAGGGCTCGGCGTGGATCGCCTCGTCGACCGCCTTCTCGATCTCGGCCTCCTCCGGGGTTTTTCCGCGGACGCGGTAGCGGTAGAGGTTCGCGAGCGCGCGCTTCTCCTGGATCACCTCGGAGAGCGCGACTTGCGTGTGCACGTCGAAGCGGATCGACCGCTCGATCACGTGCTTCAGGCCCTCCGTGAACGCCTCCGCGCCGTACGCGAAGGCCGCCCATCGATCCGCGAGCACCTCCTGCAAGCGCGACGCGCCTTGCGAGATCCGCAGGAAGATCTTGTGGAAGCCGCTCACGAACAGCCACGCCGGGTTGTACCAGGCCGCGGCTCCGCCCTGCGCGAGCGAGAGCGCCATCGTGAACACGCTCCGCCGCACGGCCAGCGCGAAGCCGCCGCCAGCCGTGTCCTCGTTGTGGAAATGCCCGTACTCGTGCGCCAGGACGGCCTTGAACGCGCCGATCGAGAAGCCGTCGAGCACGCCCGCGCCGAGCACGAGGCAACGCTCCGTGCGCCCCGTGAGCTGCCGGAGCAGGCCGCCGCGCTCGAAGACGCCCACGTCCGTCGTCGGCGTCATGTACACGTTGTCCACCGGCCGCGTGCCGATGCGCCCGGCCACCTCTTCGAGCACGGCGCAGAGCTTCGGGTGCTCGGCGAGGTCGAGTTTGTCGCCGGGTTCGCTCTCCTTCGGCCGGAAGAAGATGCTCTTCAGCATCGCCCAGAGCGACACGAGCGTGAAGATCGCGACGATCGCCACGAGCTTCACGGGGATCCGCCCGATCGCGACGAAGCCGTAAATGATGCCGCCGCCCGCGACGAGCACGAGCGACATCACGATCGGGAGGCTGATGTAGTAGTAGGCGCAGCAGGCCCAGAGCACGACGCCGTAGATGCGCCGCAGCCACTTGTCCGCGCCCGTCGCGTTCTCGTCCGCCGACTTCGGCACGGCCGTCGCCGCGCGCAGCGTCAGCTTGCTGAGCACCCCTCCGAGCCCGAGCAGTGCGGCGAGCCCCGCGAGCCACCCGAGGAAGCCGTAGAGGAGCGTCGTGCCGTATCGCTCGTAAAACGGCATCGCCTCCTCGTACTGGCCCTTGAGCGACGTGTAGGTCTGGTCGTCGAGGCCCAGCGATTTCGCGCGATCGAGCTTCCCGATGGCGTCGCCGAGTTTGCCCTCGGACGCGTCGACCATCGACGCGTAGAGGTGCGTCGGGGCGAACTCCGGGGCGATGCGCTCGAGCGCGCGCGAGCAGGTCCGCAGGTGATCGAAGCGGCTGTTCTGGAGCGCGGACTCGCAGACGAGGAGCTGGGCGAACTTGTCGTCGGGTTTTCGCGCCGCGGCCGAGGTCGCGAGCTCGAACGCTTCTCGCACCTCGGACATGTTCGGCGTCGTGCCTTGCGGCCGCATCAGGAGCGCTTGCGCCAGCGCGGCCTTGTTTTCGGCCACGTCCTCGGTCGCGAGCGCCTTGCGACAGAGCGCGACGGCCTCGTTCCGCGCGTCCTGGTGGAGCTTCACCGTGCAGAGTCTTCGCGTCGCGGCCGAGAACTTCGGCACGCGCGCGCGCACCTTCTCGTAGAGCTCTGCGGCGCCCGCGAGATCGCCGCGCTCGCGGGCCGCGTTTGCCTCGGCAAACACCTTTGCCGCGTCGGGATCGAGCTTCTGGATCTGCTCGGCGAGCTCCCGCTCGAAGGCTCCCTCGTCAGCGGCCTTCCCGTCCGCGGACGTGAGCAAACCCGCGAGGGCGAGGAGCAACGCTCCTCCAAACCGCGAAGCACGTTTCCCCGACGTATCCTGCATCCCTCCCACGGTGCCTCCTCCCCGTTCTTCCGCATCGTACCCGACCGGGCCACGGCATTGCGATCCCGATGGCTCCGCTGCGGCGGGCGAGCCCGACCGGCGTTCGGGCTCCCGCTTCCGTTGGGGCACCTTTTGTTCGATCCGTCGTCTTGGCAGCCGATCGTTGACGCGGCCGGGGGTTGTCACCTAAGACGAAGCGCCGAGGAGCCCCCTCGTACGCAATCTGGGCTCCCGTGTTGCGAGGAGACACGTCACCGATGCGCTTCCGCCAGTTCCTGCCACTGCTCTTGATCTCTGCCGCGGCGTTCGCAGGCGCTGCCGGCTGCGGCGAGCGTGAGGCCACGCCGCTCCCGTTCCAGCAGAAGAAGAAGGGGGCGAACGCCTCCGCAGAGGCCGCGAAGCTCGCGGAGCTCGACCTCGCGGACATGAAGAACAACTTCGGCACGCTGCCCGCCAAGTACGAGGCGAAGAGCGGCGAGACCGACACGAACCCGATCACGCCCGACAAGGTCGCTCTCGGCCGCCAGCTCTACTTCGACACGCGGCTCTCGAAGAACCAGGACCTCTCGTGCAACTCGTGCCACCTGCTCGACAAGTTCGGCGTCGACGGCACGAAGGTCTCGAAGGGCCACAAAGGCCAGCTCGGCGGCCGCAACGCGCCCACCGTGTACAACGCCGGCGGGTTCGTCGCGCAGTTCTGGGACGGCCGCGCGGGCACGCTCGAAGATCAGGCCAAGGGCCCGATCCTGAACCCGGTCGAGATGGCGATGAAGGACGAGGCGAGCGTCGTCGCGGTGCTCGAGTCGATCCCGGGCTACGAAGACGCCTTCAAGAAGGCCTTCCCCGACGACAAGGAGCCGATCTCGTACGACAACCTGGCGAAGGCGATCGGCGCGTTCGAGCGGCAGCTCGTGACGCCGTCGCGCTTCGACAAGTACATGGCCGGCGACAAGGGCGCGCTGACGGATCAGGAGCGCGCGGGCCTGACGAAGTTCGTGCAGAACGGCTGCACCTCGTGCCACAGCGGCAGCGCGCTCGGCGGCTCGACCTTCCAGAAGCTCGGCCTGATCAAGGCGTACCCGAACCAGAAGGATCTCGGCCGCTACGAGGTCACGAAGAAGGAAGAAGACAAGATGGTCTTCCGGGTCCCGACGCTGCGCAACGTGGCGGAGACGGGCCCGTGGTTCCACGACGGCGCCTTCGATCGGCTGGAGGCGGCGGTGCAGGCGATGGCCTACCACCAGCTCGGCAAGGAGCTGCCCGAGGCGGACGTCGCGGACATCGTGGCCTTCCTGAAATCGCTGACGGGCGAGATCCCGCAGGAGTACATCAAGAAGCCCGAGCTGCCCGCGAACGGCGAGAAGACGCCCGGCCCCGATCCCACGTGATCGGTTCGTCCCCCCTAGCGTGGGCGGCGGAAATCGAATAAACCGCCGCCCATGCTGTCCGAGACCCGCGAGAAAATCGAAGACCTTAAAAGGCGCTATGCGGCGCTAAGGGGGCATCTTTGACGTCCCCAAGCTGTCCCGCATGCTCGCCGAGCTGACGCAAAAGTCGCTCGAGCCTGGTTTCTGGAACGATCAAACGAAGGCGCAGGCCACGTTGCGCAAGCGCGCGGACGTCGAGCAGAAGCTTGAGGTCGCGCAGACGCTCGGCCGCGCGATCGACGACACCGCCGAGTACCTGGAGCTCGCGGCCGCCGAGAACGACGACGCCGCGATCGCCGACTGCGAGAAGCAAGTCGTCGAGCTCGATGCGCGCCTGCGCAAGGTCGAGCTCGAACGGATGCTGAGCGGGCCGGCCGATCAGTCGAACGCGATCGTCAGCATCCACCCGGGCGCCGGCGGCACGGACGCCAAGGACTGGGCCTCGATGCTGCTCCGCATGTACCTGCGCTTCTGCGAGAGGCGCGGCTACAAGACGGAGATCATCGACTACCAGGACGGCGACGAGGCCGGCATCGACGCCGTCTCGTTCACCGTCTCGGGGCCGGGCGCCTACGGCTATCTGCGCTCGGAGACCGGCGTGCATCGGCTCGTGCGCATGAGCCCGTTCAACGCGGATCACACGCGACAAACCGCGTTCGCCGCGGTCGAGATCACGCCTGATGTCGGCGACGACATCCAGATCGAGGTCAACGAGAAGGACATCGAGATCACGACGATGCGCGCCGGCGGCAAGGGCGGGCAGAACGTGAACAAGGTCGAGACGGCGGTCCGGCTCCGATACCTTCCCGATCCGACGATCAACATCGTCTGCCGCGCCGAGCGCAGCCAGCATCAGAACCGGGCGATGGCGCTCAAGATGCTGAAGGCGAAGCTCTACGAGCGCGAGCTCGCGCGGCGCGACGCCGAGAACGCCGCGTACCAGGCCTCGAAGACCGCGATCAACTTCGGCAGCCAGATCCGCAACTACGTGCTCGCCCCCTACCGCCTCGTGAAGGACGTGCGGACCGCGACGGAGTCGGGCAACGTGGACGCGGTGCTCGACGGGGATCTCGACTCGTTCATCGAGGCGTACCTCATGGCCGCGGCGGGCGGCACGCTGAAGAAGGGCGGCCAGGTGGTCGCAGAGGACGACGCGTGAGCGAGGACAAGCAGGAAAAGAAGGGGTCCTCTTCGGCGGCTGCGGCAACGCAGCACGCCGAGGAGACCCTCATCGCCGTTCGCAAAGAGAAGGCCACGAAGATCCGCGGGCGCGGGGAAAACCCGTTCGCCAACGACGTCACGTCGGGCGAGCCGCTCGTGGATCTCGCGGCTGCCCGCGCGCGGTTCGACGGCGCGAAAAACGCCGCAGGCCGGTACGACGCCGAGAAGGTCGCGCCCGAGCCCCTGCGTATCTCGGGCCGGGTGCTCTTCCTGCGGCAGATGGGCGGCGTCTCGTTCGTGCGCCTCCGCGATCGCACGGGCGAGCTGCAGCTCTACTGCGACGAGGCCGTGCTCGGCGAGGCCTACGCGCGCCTGCACGAGGAGATCGACCTCGGCGACATCATCGAGGCGAGCGGCACGGCGATGGCCACGCAGAAGGGCGAGCTCAGCGTCAAGGCGACGAGCTTCCGCCTGCTCACGAAGGCCTATCGACCGCTGCCCACGAAGACGAGCTTCAAGGACGTCGAGGCGCGTTACCGCATGCGCTACGTCGACCTCGTGGCGAACCGCGAGGTCGCCACGGTCTTCCGGGCGCGTACGTTCATCATCTCGGCGCTGCGCCGTTTCTTCGACGGCAAAGGGTTCCTCGAGGTCGAGACGCCCACGATGCACACGATCATCGGCGGCGCCGCGGCCCGGCCCTTCAAGACGCACCACAACACGCTCGACATGGAGCTCTTCATGCGCATCGCGCCGGAGCTCTACCTGAAGCGTCTCGTCGTGGGCGGCTTCGAGCGCGTCTACGAGATCGCGCGCTGTTATCGGAACGAGGGGCTCTCCACGCGGCACAACCCCGAGTTCACGATGCTCGAGTACTACCAGGCCTACGCCACGTACGAGACGCTCATGGACCAGACCGAGGCCATGCTGCGCGCCGTCGACGAGGCGCTCGCCGCGGCCGTTCCCGAGGAGCACGCGTCTTGGGCGAAGGCGCGCACCTGGTCCTTCGAGCGGTTCGTTCGGGTCCCGATGGCGAAGGCCATCGAGAACGCCCTCGCCCGCTCCGGTTTGCCCCCCGAGGTCGCCACGCGTGTCGCCGACGACGACGCGCCGATCAAGGCCTGGGCGAAGGCGGCCAAGGAGAAGAAGCGCGAGATCGACTGGGCGAACTTCCGCTCGGGCATGAAGAAGTGCGACAGCGAGGGTGAGCGCGTCTTCTGCGCCTACGAGTACCTCGCCGAGCCCTTCCTCACCGCGGATTACCGCACGGACGACGGCTCGAAGAGCCTGCCCGTGTTCATCATCGACTACCCGTTCGAGGTTTCGCCGCTGGCGCGGAAGAAGGACGGGAATGAAGCGCTCGTCGACAGGTTCGAGCTCTTCGTCGACGGCCGCGAGCTCTGCAACGCCTTCAGCGAGCTGAACGATCCCGAGGATCAGGACGCACGCTTCCGGGCGCAGGTCGAGAAGAAGGCCAAAGGCGCCGAGGAGACGATGGACTACGACGCCGATTACGTGCGCGCGCTCGAGTACGGCATGCCGCCGACCGCGGGCTTCGGCATGGGCGTCGATAGGCTCACGATGCTGCTCACGGGCGCCGCGTCGATCCGCGACGTCATCCTTTTCCCCCTCCTCCGGCCCGAGGCGAGCGGCAGTTGATCGACAAGGCGCCCTTCCTCGTCCTGCAAATCCTCTCCGTCCTCGCGGCCGTGTGGCTTGCCGTGCTCGGCGTCCGGCGCCTGCACGCAGGTTCGCCGCGGGGCATCGGCTGGATCTTCGGATCGCTGTTCGGGTTCGCCTTCGTCGTGCTTTCGCACTTCGCGGCGAAGACCCCGCGCGAGCGATTCGCGCCGTTCAAGCTGCGGGACGAGATCGTCGGGTTCTCCGCGCTCGGCACGGGCGTCGTCTTCCTTCTCGCGGTGCTCGCCGCGCTCTTGCCGGTGATCCTCGACCTGCTCGAGCGCCGGGGCTTCAGCTCGTACGTGGGCGCACGGCACGTGCGCGCCACGAAGAGCGGATTTCTCACGGTGATCAGCGTGCTCAGCATGGCCGGCGTCGCCGTGAGCTCGTGCGCGCTCTGCTCCGTGACGAGCATCATGGGCGGCTTCGGCGCCGACCTGAAGCGCAAGATCCTGGGCAACAACGCGCACATCGTCGTCGACGTGACGCGGCCCGGCGGTTACGGCGACTGGGAGGACAAGCTCGACGGCATAAGGCTCGCGGTCGCGCCGAAGGGCGGGGCGGCGACGCCGGTCGTGGCGGGCGACGCGATGGGCTCGTCGGCGTCGAACACCGCGGGCGCGCTCGTGCGTGGCATCGACACGAACACGATCGCGCAGGTGATCGACCTCAAGCAGAACATCGAGGTCGGCAACTTCGACTGGCTCGACGACCCGGAGAAGCTCGCGGATCTGCCGGCCGATACGATCATCGGCCGGGGCCCCGGGGGCGAGCCGTACTTCAAGGGGCCGGACCTGCGCGCCTCGGCGGACCTCGATCCGGCCGTGAAGGCGGCGCTGCGCAAGGACGTGAAGATCCTGCCGGGCGTGATCATCGGCAAGGAGCTCGCGAAGAGCCTGCACGTGCTCGTGGGCGACGAGATCACGTTGCTCTCGCCGATGGGCGAGCTCGGCCCGATGGGCGTGATGCCGCGGACGCGCAGGTTCCGCGTCGCGGCGATCTTCTACAGCGGGATGTACGAGTACGACGCGACGCACGCGTACATCAAGCTCGACGTGGCCCAGAGCTTCTTCAGCATGGGCGACAACATCAGCCAGATCGACGTGCGCGTGCCGGATCCCGAGCGGGTCGCGGAGGTGACGCCGCTCGTACAGGCTGCGGCCGCGAAGTTCGACATGGGGGAGGGCAAGGAGCCGCTCCGCGTGCGCGACTGGGTGGAGATGAACAAGAACCTCTTCAGCGCCCTCAAGCTGGAGAAGATCGCGACGTTCATCATCCTCTCGATCGCAATCGCGGTCGCGAGCTTCTGCATCGTCTGCACGCTGCTCCTCATGGTGACCGAGAAGGGCAAGGAGATCGCGATCCTGAAGGCGCTCGGCGCTTCGGACGGCGCGATCATGCGCATCTTCATGCTCGAAGGCGTCATCATCGGCGGCATCGGCACCGTGTTCGGCGTGGGCACCGCGTTCGCCGCCTGCTCGGGCCTCGCGCGCTTCGGGGTCCGATTGGATCCCGAGGTGTATTACATCGACCGATTGCCGGTGAACGTGAACGGGAGCGACTACGCGATGGTCGCGGTCGCCGCGCTCATCATCTGCACGATCGCCACCCTTTATCCGGCCCGCGCGGCGTCGAGGCTATCGCCCGTCGACGGGCTCCGTTACGAGTGAGCCCATGAGCGAGCCGCTCATCGTCATCGAGAATCTGCAAAAATCGTTCGTCCACATGGGGCGTCGGCTCGACGTGCTCCGCGGGATCGATCTCGTCATCGATCAAGGCGAGGTCGTGGCGATCGTCGGCCCCTCGGGCGCGGGCAAGAGCACGCTCCTCCATTGCATCGGCACGCTCGATTTGCCGACGGCCGGGAAGATCAAGCTCGCAGGCGAGCACCTCGTGGGCCTGCCGAGCGCGCGGCTTGCGGCGATCCGGAACCGCACGATTGGCTTCGTGTTCCAGTTCCACCACCTCCTGCCCGAGTTCAATGCGCTGGAGAACGTGATGATGCCCGGCCTGATCCAGGGCAAATCACGCCGGGAAATGGAGGCGCCCGCGACGGCGCTGCTCACGGAGGTGGGTCTCGCGCACCGCGTGACGCATCGGCCCGGCGAGCTCTCGGGCGGCGAGCAGCAACGCGTGGCGCTGGCGCGCGCGCTCGTGCTCTCGCCGAAGCTTTTGCTCGCCGACGAGCCGACGGGCAACCTCGATTCGAGCACCTCGAAGGCGATGCACGACCTCTTCTTCGAGATCAATCGCAAGCACGGCACGACGATCGTGGTCGTCACGCACAATCCGAGCTTCGCCGAGTCGATGCCGCGGATGGTGACGGTGACCGACGGGAGGATCGAGAGCGACGTGCGTCGCGGTCAATCCCCGTTCGAGAGCGAAAAAGCGGGCGCTGCGGCCGCGGCGCCCGCAGCGGCGGCCGAAGCCTAGGGTTTTGCCAGGGAGAGTTTCTCCGCGATCTTCGCGCTCGATTGCGCGGCGCGGACCGGGTTCGAGAACGGGAACGTGATCGAGACGCCGTCGGTCGTGACCGTGCGCGCGCCGTCGTCGCGCACGATCTCGAGGATCGTGCTCTCGTCGAGCGGGGCCGTGGCGGCCTGAATCGTGGCCAGATCTTTCGCGGCCGGCACGTGTTTCGGCGTGCGGACGCCCCCGGGCAAACCCATCACATAGACGAGGGCGGCGGCGGCCTTTTTCGTGTCCTTGCCGTGGAACCAGGCGCCGACGTCGCGCGTGTCGAGATGAGCGCAGCCGGCGTAGAGCGCGGCGCCGTCGGCGTTCGTCTCGCGCGCGATTCGCTCGCCGAGGCCGATGAATCGATTGCGGCCTTCGAGCTCGAAAAAGGCCCGCGCATACCCTTCCGAGAAAGCGATTTCGAGCTCGCCCTCGGGCTCGTGGCGCACCACGGAGACGGACCCGTCGTTCACCTTCGCGAGCACCGCGTCCACGTCCTCGCCGAGCTTGCTCTTCTGGCCCGCGGCCTCGATCACCGGATGCGTGACCATCTTCCCGTCTTTCGGGCCGAGCCACAGCCGCACCGTGAATCCTTCGAGCGGCATCGCGCCCCAGGAGCTGCCGGTCCAGAGCATCGTGCGCGCGGCCTCGCAGGCGCGGGCGAGCCGTTCGCTTCGTTGCGCGGGGGTTTCGGTGCCCGGCTCGGCCGAGGCGGCGGGCGCCGGCGGGGGCCGCCTTCGCAGCGCCGTCACCGTGATCAGCAACATCATGCCGATGCCGAGGCCGATCGCGAGGGGGGCGAATCGTTGCGCGGGCGGGAGCTCGACGCCGGACGGCTTCTTCGGGCCCGGGCCGCGCTTTTGGGGAGGGGTCTTCGGCATGGGCGGAGCTTACTCCGCCCACGTGAGGCCGGGTACCGCGTTTGTCCGAATCCCGGGAAAACCGGGATTCGGACAAACGCTTAGGGCTTCACGGCCCGAGGCAGTCGTTCGGGCATTCCTGGTAGAAGCCGCAGAGAACGATGGCGTTGTAGTCGGCGATGCCGAACACGTGCGCCTGCTCGCAGTTGAGCTGGCACTGCTGATCGCCGGGCGGGCACATCACGAAGCAGTCGTCGAGCGCGACGCATTCGGGGTTGTTGAGGCAGATCTGCAGGTCGTCCTCGCAGTTGCCGCCCATCCCCGCGGCGCAGGCATAGCAGCCGTTGCAGCCATTGGGGTTGTTGTCACAGCTCGCCGGGCAGCCAGCCGCCATCGGGTCCACGTTGCAGCTCGTCCCGCACTCCTGGCAGAAGATGCACTCGATGATGTTGTTGTACTGGTCGATGGCGGCCTGCGTCGTTTGCTGCACGCACATGTCCTGGCAGGCCGCGTCGCAGACGCCGCTCGGGGGGTTCAGGCAGTTGAAGAGCGTGACGCAGTCCTGGTCGTTCGCGCACGTCGCGAGCTCGTCCGAGCAGACGCCGTCGAACGCGCATTGATTGCAGGTGCCGCAACTCCCGAGCGTGTCACAGCCACCGGGCGGCTGGCAGACGCCGGCATAACAGGCGACGCTGGCCAGGCAGGCGTTGTCGCACATGCCGCAGTTTGCCTCGTCCGTCTGCGTGTCGACGCATTCGCTGCCGCACTTCGTCGTGCCGGCCGCGCAGGTCGCGCCGCATTGCCCGTTCGAGCAGACCTGGCCGGGGGCGCAGGCATTGCCGCACATGCCGCAGTTGCTCGGGTCGAGCTTCGTGTCGACGCAGACGTTGCCGCACTTCGTCGTGCCGGGGCCGCATTGCGCGGCGCACTGGCCGTTCGTGCAGACCTGGCCGGCGGCGCAGACGTTGCCGCAGGCGCCGCAGTTGCCCGGGTCGTTCTTTGTGTCGACGCAGGTGTTCGCGCACTTCTTCGTGCCGCCGACGCAGTTCAGGTTGCATTGACCGGCCGCGCAGACCTCGCCGGCCGCGCAGACCTTGCCGCACATGCCGCAGTTCGCGCCGTCCGTCTCGGTATCGACGCACTCGTTGCCGCACTTCGTCGTGCCGCCGACGCAGCTGAGCTGGCAGACGCCGTTCGAGCAGACCTGGCCAGCGGCGCAGGCTTTGCCGCACATGCCGCAGTTCGCCGTGTCCGTCTTGATGTCGACGCAGAGCGAGCCGCACTTCGTCGTTTGACCGACGCAGTTGAGCTGGCACTTGCCGGCCGTGCAGACCTCGCCGAAGGGACACGCCGTGCCGCAGGCGCCGCAATTCAGCGGGTCGAGCGACAGGTCGCTGCACTTGCCATTGCAGACCGTGGTGCCGCCGACGCAGGCGAGCTGGCACATCCCGTTCGAGCAGACCTGGCCGTTCGGACACGCCGTGCCGCACATGCCGCAGTTCAGCGGGTCGACGGTGGTATCGACACACTTGCCATTGCAGTTCGTCGTGCCGCCGACGCAGGCGAGGCCGCATTGGCCGTTCGCGCAGACCTGGCCGGCCGCGCAGGCCGTGCCGCACATGCCGCAATTCGTCGGGTCGATGGTGGTATCGACGCACTTGCCATTGCAGTTCGTCGTGCCGCCGACGCATTGCGTGGCGCACTGGCCGTTCGAGCAAGCCTGGCCGGCCGGGCACGCCGTGCCGCACATGCCGCAGTTCAGCGCGTCGATGGTGAGGTCGACGCACTTGCCATTGCAGTTCGTCGTGCCGCCGACGCAGGCGAGGCCGCATTGCCCGTTCGCGCAGACCTCGCCGGCCGCGCAGGCCGTGCCGCACATGCCGCAGTTCGTCGGGTCGATGGTCGTGTCGACGCACTTGCCCTCGCAGTTCGTCGTGCCGCCGACGCATTGCGTGCCACACTGGCCGGCCGAGCAGACCTCACCGGCCGCGCAGGCCGTGCCGCACGTGCCGCAGTTCGTCGGGTCGATGGTCGTGTCGACGCATTTGCCTTCGCAGTTCGTCGTGCCGCCGGCACACGCGAGGCCGCACATCCCCGCGGTGCAGGTCTCGCCGGCCGCGCACGCCTTGCCACACGCGCCGCAGTTGTTCGGATCGATGTCGGTGAGCGTGCAGGTGCCGTCGCAGTCGGTTTGTCCGGACGGACACGTTTCGCCGCCGCCGGTGCCGCCGGTGCCGCCGCCCGCGCCACCGCTGCCGCCGTTGCCGCCGGTCGCGCCGGCGCCGCCATTGCCGTCGGTCGTGTTCGATCCGCCGCCGTCGCTACACCCCGTCCACGAAGCCACGGCGAGGCTCATGAAAGCCGCCGTGAGCGCCCATCGCCACCCCCCGCGGGGGGACTGCGCTTTGCTACTCATTGCTGTTGGAACCTTCCTGGAAAGCAGGCACATCTCGATTCGAGCGGTTCATTTCTGTCCCCCACCGCACGGTCTTTCGCGTTCGTCGGCGCTCCGGCCGCACGCGCGGTACTTTTTCAGGCGACCATGCCGCAGTTTTCGGAAGGAAATGATCCGCTGGAATCGCCCCGGGGACCGTCCCTCGGGCGACCGACCTTACCACTGCTTGGACGGACGTGGAAGCGTCGGACGATTCTCGGAAGGACGTGGAATGTCCGATGACCAGGGAAAATGTCTGTTAAAGCGGCATTCTGTCTAGCAAAGTGGAATCGCTGCTAGCCTAGCCGCTGATGGAGGATTTCGGCGGCGCGCAGGGCCATGGCCATGATGGTCATCTGCGGGTTCACGCCGAGGGACGACGGGATGGCGCTGCCGTCGCATACGTAGAGTCCGGCGACGTCGTGAGCCTCGTGGTCGGGGCCGAGGCAGGAGCGGGCAGGATTGGTTCCGATACGGCACGTTCCGAGGGGGTGGTACGCCGTCACCTCGATGTCGCTCGGCTGAATGCGGCTCGACCGGAGCCGGGCAAGGGCCTCTTTCGTGCTCACCTCGTCATGACCCGCGACGAAAGGCAGGACGCGGCGCGCGCCGGCGGCCTGAAAGACGTCGCAGAGGATCTCGACGCCGCGCTGGAGGAGCCGCGTATCCCGCTCGTTCATGCGATAAAAGAGCAGCGGTCGGCCGCCGGGGCCCGTGCGGACCTCGCCGCGGCTATGGTCCTGGATCATGAAGCCGAACGTCGCGAGGTATGGGTATTTTTCCATCACCTCGACGTACCTCGGCCCCGACCAGGGTACGCCGAGCGCGGCGACGTCGAACGGGAGCGAGCCACCCTCGAAGAGCAGGCCTTCCTCGGCGAAATGGTCGATCGAATACCCTTGCGGGATCCCGTTCCATTGATCGACGCGGTCGTCGAAGAGCGCCATCACCTTCGAGGCGGGGTGGATCGAGAGGTTTTTCCCGAGCATCCCCGAGGACAAACACGCGCCGCTGCGGCGGAGGAGGAGCGGCGTCATGAGCGCGCCGCCGGCGACGACGACGGCATCCGCGCGGACGCGGAGGCGCGGGGCGCGGCCGTTCGTCCGTTCGGCGCCGAGCGTCGCGGTGACGCCGCGGGCGCGTCCGGCCACGATGTCGACGAAATCGACGCGCGCGGCCGTCACGAGCTCGGCGCCGCGAGCGAGCGCGGCGGGCACGTAACTCACGTCGGTGGAGCGCTTGGCGCCCGTGGGGCAGCCGAAGCAGCAAATGCCTTGGCCGTCGCAATCGGGGGCGTTGCGGGTGAGCGCGTGGTGATGCAGTCCCAGGTGCTCGGCGCCGCGCGCGATGATGCCGGCGATCTTGCCGAGATGAAGCGGATTCGCGGGGGCGACGCCGAGCATGGCCTCGACGCGCTCGTAATAAGGGCCGAGGCCCTCGGGCGAGAAGTCGCGGGGCAGGCCGTGATGATCACGCCAGTAGGCGAAGGTGCGGGCGGGGGCGCGGTAGCAGGTGCCCGAGTTGATGACCGTGCTGCCGCCGACGGCGCGGCCGGCCCAAACGGGAATGTTCACGTTGCCGAGGGCGACGGTCATTCCCTTGTCGCGATAGAGATTGCCAAACGCCCGCGAGGGCCTGCCGTTGAAGCTCGATCGCCGGTGGTAATGCCCCTCCTCCAAGAGGAGCACGGCTCGCCCGCGCGAGGCGAGCTCGTAGGCCGCGGCGGCGCCGCCCGCGCCCGTGCCGACGACGACGACCTCGCATTCGAGGTCGAGATCCGTATCGACTTCGCGCCCGTCGGTCACGCGGGCCATCCAGCGGGGTTTTTCGTCGCGCACCGTCTCGAGCTCGTAGCGGCAGCCGACGTGGCGGAACATCTCGGGCCGGTCGAAATGCATGGCCTTGAGCGGCGTGAGCAGGACCCGGACGATCTCGCGGATCGGCAGCACGCGCGATTGCTCGAAGCGCCGGAGCGCCGAGAGCCGGTCCTCCGCGGAGAGCTCCGAGAACGGCCTTCGTTTCGTGGGCAGCGTGGAGAGCTCGACGGCCCAGAGCGAGGCCTGAAAGACGCGGATCGCCTCGCGGGGGATGTCGGACAGGTAGCGGTGCGTGGCCTCGGCGGTCGCGCGGCCCGCCCCTTCGAGGAAACGTCCCGGGGGGAGGGCGGCCTCGGCGACCGCCGTCAGGATGTCGAGCTCACGCGCGGAGAGCCACCGGTCTCGGTCGGCGCGTGCGGGGGCCGGCGCCTTGCGACGCAGGCCACGCGAGAGGCCCGCGGGATCGCTGGGGACGGAGAGCGAAGGGTCCGGGTGAGCAACCATGCGTGGCTCCCTTGTGTACTAAAAATTCTGTAGCGAAAGAACGCACAGAATACAAGGGGGCGAACACGGCCGTGCCGCAGCGCGCCGCGGCCGGGGGGTTTGGGGGCGCAGCTCGGCTCGCCGAGCGTAGCCCCCAAGCGTCATTCGATCGGGAGGACGATGAGCGGGCTCGAGTGGTGGAGGTTGAGCGTCTCCCAGGCCTCGTCGTCGATCGCGACGCCGCGCGGGCCCTCGCGCAGGTGGCCGAGGACGGCCCGGAAGAACGGGGGCTCGGGCATCTCGACGGCGAGGATGCCTTTGCGGTCGCCGGGGCTCGGGGCGTAGGGGCGATCGGCGCGGGTGCGCTTCGTGTCGGCGATGAGCGTGATCTCATCCATCCGCGCCGTGTAGTGCGGGCCGCCGTCGAAGGGGTCGACGCGGTGGGCGTAGCGGAAGCCGATGCGGCGCAGGAGTTTTTCCACGCCGCGGGTCTGCATGCCCGTCTTGCCGATGACCTTCTGCGCGTCCTCGGGCAGGAGCGACGCGTGGATGGGTCCTTCGGGGAAGAGGCCCTTGATGAACTCCTTGTTCTTCTTCGAGAGCCGGTCGGCCTCGGCGTACGTCATGTCCGTGAAGCGCCGGCCGAGGGCCTCCCAGAGGTGGCTCGTGCCGTCGGGCTCGAGCGGGGGCAGGAGCTCGGCGAGGACCTCCTGCTGGAAGAGCTCGCGGTGGGCGGCGAGATAGAGGAACCGCACATACGAGATGAGCGTGCCGAGCCGGTCGGTGCGGCGGTACTCGGGCATGATCACGAGGCCGCCGATCTCGGTCGGGCCGTCGTACGAGTAGCCGATGCGCAGGAGCGTGTGGTGGAAGTGCCGGTCGATCGTGGCCGAGTACCGCTCCTCGTCGAGCACGTCGAAGTAGATGTAGGGCGCGCCGCGCCGGCCGAGCTGCGCGATGATCATCGACGTGCCGACGATGTGCTGCTTTTCGTTGTCGATGAGCACGAAGACGTACTGCCGCAGGCGTGGATCCTTGATCTCGCCGGTGAAGCTCTTGTGGGAGACACTCACGATCTCGTGAATCTCGTCCCGATCGTGCGGCAGGTTGACCGAGTTGAGGTGTCGCGCGACGCGGAGCATCTGCTCCTCATCACCGAGGGTGGCGGCGCGAATCTCGTAGGGCAGCATGGGAAACTGAGGCTCGGGTGGCGCGGTGGCTCGGCTTGTCCGAGCTCAGCGGGGTCCCCCAGAGGCGCGACAGCCTAGATGGGCGAGCGGCCTTAGGCCACCTGGGACGGTGACGAGCTCCGGCGGCCCCGCGAAAACCGCACCCCCGGTGGGTGCGTTAACCCGAACAGCATGCGCTCGTCCAGTTCTCGCCCATATCCCGTTTTGTGCAGCCGTCGCCGGCGATGACCGGGTTCCGGCTGTAAAACGTGCCTCCCTCGTAACGATAAGCCGCAGGGCGTCCGGCGTAATGCGCCTTGCAATCATCGTCGAATCGAGGCGTGCGGGTGCGGCGGACGGGCGCGGGCTCAGAGGCGGGGGGAACGGCCGCGGGGGCGGTCGTGGCGGCTGGGGTCGCGGCGACCTCGGCGACGGGCAGGGCGACGCCACCGAGCGAGCAAGCTTTCCCATTCCACGAGAGGCCGGGCTCACACATGGGTGCGCCCTTCACACGGACGCAGGCAGCGCCGCGGGGCTCGGTCTCGGGAGGGCAGGTGAGGGGGGTTTGCGACTTCGCGCAACGCACGCCGAGTGAGGCGCTCCACTTGGTGGGTTCGTAACGATTGCGCAGGGCCGTGCGGAGCCACTTGGGGAAGCGGCGGCTCCAGCTTCCGCCGCGGTAGACGCGGTGGGTGCCGGTGGTGAGCTCGTCCGGGTAGGAGCCGTAAACGGTGGAGGTCCATTCCCACACATTGCCCGACATGTCGTACAGGCCGAAGGCGCCGGCGGGGAACGAGGCGACGGGGCAGGTGCCGGGGTGGTCGTAGCAGGCGTGTTTCTCGTCGGGCGGGTCGTCGCCCCAGGAGAACTTGCGGTGCTCGCTACCGGCGCGGGCGGCGTACTCCCACTCGCGTTCGGTGGGCAGGCGCTTCTTGGCGAAGGCGCAGTAGGCCTCGGCCTGGGGGAAGTCGATGCAGCTGATGGGGTGATCCGCCTTGTCGGGGGCGTCGCCGGGGCAGAAGGTCTCGCCGGTGTGCGCGGGGGTGCAAGCGCCGGCGGCGACGCAGGCGCGGTAGGCGGCGACGGTGACCTCGGTGCGGTCGAGATAGAAGCCGGCGAGGACGACCTCGTGCATCGGCTTCTCCTCGGGCAGCCCCTCGAGCGCGCGTGAGCCCATGAGGTAGATGGCCGGCGGGAGGGCGATCATGCCCTCGGGCGGAGGCTCGGGCGCGGGAGCGGAAGCGGAAGCGGCGGCGGAAGCGGAAGCGGAAGCGGCGGCGGAAGCGGAAGCGGGAGCGGTTGCGGCTGCGGCTGCGGCGACGTTCGTCGAGGCGGGCGCGGGCGCGGGCGATGCCTCGACGCTGCATCCGAGGGCCACGACGGAGAGCAGCGCAAGGAGCAAGGCCCGACGATCCACGGCGCGGAGCATGCCGACAGTCGACGACGGTCTGCAAACAAAAGGGGGCTTGGGGGCGTAGCTCGGCTTGTCCGAGCGTAGCCCCCATCGTTTGACAGAGGGCCTGCCTCGGGCCGGGCTCACCCGAGCATGGCGATCTGCTCCCGAAGCGCGGCATCCATCGCGTCGAGCGGCGCTCGCTCGCCCGTGTAGAGCTCGAACTGCCGCGCCGCCTGGTGCAAGAGCATGCGCCCGCCGTGGATCACCCGCGCGCCTCGCCGGCTCGCCGCGCGAACGAGCGCCGTTTCGATCGGCTTGTACACGATGTCCATCACGAGCAGCCCCGCGGGGATCGCCTCCTCCGGCACCGGGCTCGTCGCCGCGATCTCTCCCATGCCCACGGACGTCGCGTTCACCACGATGTCGTAGTCCCCCGCGTTCCGCGCCTCCTCCACGCCGGCCGCGCGTCCTCCGACCTCGGCCGCGAGCGCCTCGGCCTTGTCGAGGCTCCGGTTCGTCACGACAACCTTCGCGCCTGCATCCGCGAGCCCGTGCGCCACCGCGCGCCCGGCCCCGCCGGCCCCGAGCACGAGCGCGCGCGCGCCCGACACCTTCGCGACCTCTTCGAGCGCGCGCACCGCGCCCACGCAGTCAGTGTTGTACCCGAGGAGCCGCCCGTCCTCCTGCACGACCGTGTTCACCGCGCCGATCCTCGCCGCGAGGGGATCGATCGCGTCGAGCAGCGGGAGGATCTGCTGCTTGTACGGCATCGACACGCCGAGCCCGCGGATCCCGAGCGCGCGCATGCCCGTGATCGCGCCGCCGAGATCGGTCACGCGGAACGGCACGTACGTGAACGGCAAGCCGAGCGCGCGGTAGCCCGCCAGATGCATCGCGGAGCCGAGGGAGACCGGATAAAGCGAAATCGATCCACAGAGCGTGAGCTTCGCGCCGGAGGCGTGGGCGTTCGTCATGCGCGCAGGCTGGATCGGCCTTGGCCCTGATGCTACCGACCACCACGCGATGGCCTCGTTCGAGCCTTCCCTCACGCTCTCCGAAGAGGCTGCGCCGCCCGTCGCGTCGCGACGCAAGCGCCTCCTCGCAGCCCTCTTCAAGCGGACCCTCAAGTTCGTCGCGCTCGTCTTCGTGCTGACGGCGGCGCGCGCCTCGCTCGCCGACCAGTACCACGTGCCCACGGGTTCGATGTGGCCGACGATCGAGCCAGGCGATCGCATCTTCGTGGCGAAAGCCGCCTACGGCCTGCGCATCCCGTTCACCGAAGCCTGGCTCTTCCACCACAGGAGCCCGCGCCCCGGGGACGTCGTGGTCTTCGCCGATCCGCGCGGCGGCGCGATCCCGCTGGTCAAGCGCGTGGTCGCGACGGAGGGACAGTCTGTCGCGGTGAAGCGGGGGATCCTCTACATCGACGGTCGTCCGCAGCGCATCGAGCGGCTCCCCGACGGCCGGTTCCTCGAGCACCTCGGCGCGCTCGCGCACGAGTCGGGAGGCCGCGACTTCGAGGACTTCGGCCCTGCGGTGGTGCCTCCGGATCACCTGTTCGTGATGGGCGACAACCGCCCCGCGTCGCTCGACAGCCGGGTGATGGGCACGGTGCCGAGCGCGCTCGTGCGCGGGCAGGTGCTCGGGGTGCTGTTCCGGGGAGAGGGGCTCGATTTCGAGCGGTTGTTCCGGTCGATCCGGTGAGGGGCGGGGCGCGCGGGGATCGAGTATCCTCGGGCGCATGAACGTGCCGGCTCGCAAGGCTCCTCCTGCTCCGCCTCCCGCGACCCTGGAGGACCTGTACGCCATCCCCGAGGAAAAGCGGCGGCACGAGCTGATCGAGGGCTCGATCGTCGAGAAGGGGGCAGCGACCGTGCGGCATGGGAGCTCGCAGTGGGCGCTGTCTGGCTGGACAGCGCCGTTCGGTCGTCGACCTGGTGGCCGCTTCCCCGGCGGCTGGTGGTTCAGCACGGAGGTCGACGTCTTCTTCGACGCGACGAACACCTTCATCCCGGACATCGCGGGCTGGCGACGCGAGCGCCTCCTCGAGCTCCCGACGGATTTTCCCATCCGCGTTCGCCCCGACTGGGTCTGCGAAATTCTCTCGACGAACCGACGCAACGATCTCGTCAAGAAGAAGCGCGTCTACCATCGGCACGAGGTCCCTCACTACTGGATCGTCGATCCGGTCGAGGAGAGCCTGTCCGTGTATCGCTGGGAGCCTGCCGGCTACCTGGAGATCCTCGTCGCCGAACGCGGCGAGCGGGTTCGCGCCGAGCCGTTCGACGCGATCCCGCTCCAGGTAGGCATTCTTTTCGGGGACGACGAAGAGGACGAAGAGCCCGCAGCCGGCGAGCTCTGATCCCCCTCCTACCGACAGGCCGCCCGCGGCCGCGCCTCGCTCGTCGGCACGTCCTCGATCGTCACGTCGACGTTCTCCGTCTCCGCCTTCGGCTTCTCTGCGGACGGCGCGTGCAAGAGCGCTCGCACCTCCTCGCCCGACAGCGTCTCCACCTCGAGCAGCCGCCGCGCGATCCGTTCGAGCGCCGCGAAGTGCTCGTTGACGAGCGCCTTCGTCCGCGCCTCCGCGTCGGCGAGCAGCCGCCCCACCTCGGCGTCCACGGCCCGCGCCGTCTCCTCGCTGTAGTCGTAGCCGCCGCGCTCGAACGTCACGCTTCGCCGCGGATCGAACGACGCGAGCCCCATCGACGCGCCGCCCATCCCGAGCTCGCGCACCATGCGCCGCGCGATGTCCGTCGCGTTCACGAGGTCGTCCTGCGCGCCCGTCGACGCGTCGCCGAACGTCCGCTGCTCCGCCACGCGCCCGCCGAGCAGCACCACGAGCCGATCGAGGATCTCCTGCCGGCTCATCAGGTACCGATCCTCGCGCGGCTTCTGCAGCGTGTAGCCGAGCGCGCCGATCCCGCGCGGAACGATCGACACCTTCCGCACCGGATCCTGCGTCGGCAAGAGCTCCGCCGCGATCGCGTGCCCCGCCTCGTGGTACGCCACGACCACCCGCTCGTGCGCGCCGAGCCGACGGCTCTTCCGCTCGAGCCCCGCGATCACGCGCTCGATCGCCTCCTCGAGATCCGTCTTGCTCACCGCGGTCGCGTGCCTGCGCGCCGCGAGCAGCGCCGCCTCGTTGAGCAGGTTCGCGAGGTCCGCGCCCACGAGCCCTGTTGTCTGCGCGGCCATGTCGTCGAGGTTCACGTCCGGGCCGAGCAGCACCCGGCGGGCGTGCACCTCCAGGATCTCGCGCCGCTCCCGGAGGTCCGGCCGATCGACGTAGACGCGCCGATCGAAGCGCCCGGCGCGCGTGAGCGCCGGGTCGAGGATCTCGGGGCGGTTCGTCGCGGCGATCACCACGAGGCCCGTCGCGCCGTCGAAGCCGTCCATCTCCGTGAGGAGCTGGTTCAGCGTCTGCTCGCGCTCGTCGTTGCCGCCGATCGGCCCGGCCGCGCCGCGCGCCTTGCCGACCGCGTCGAGCTCGTCGACGAACAGGATCGCGGCCGGCTTCTCGCGCGCCTGGGCGAAGAGGTCGCGCACGCGCGCCGCGCCCACGCCGACGAACATCTCCACGAACTCCGAGCCGCAGATGCTGAAGAACGGCACGTTCGCCTCGCCGGCCACGGCCCGCGCGAGCAGCGTCTTGCCCGTTCCGGGGGGCCCCACGAGCAAGCACCCCTTCGGGATGCGCCCGCCGAGCCTGCGATAGCGCTCCGGGGCCTTCAGGAACTCGACGATCTCGGTGAGCTCCGCTTTCGCCTCGTGGCTGCCGGCCACGTCGCGGAACGTGATCGGCGCACCCTTGTCCACGTAGAGCCGCGCCTTGTGTTTGCCGAAGTTCAGCGCGGGGTTCGTGATGTTCGGCGTCGGCGCCTTGCGCGACATCGAGCCCACGAGCAGGAGCACGCCCACGAGCGGAAGCGCCCAGAGCAGCATCATGGACAGCGACGGCCCGCCGTCGGAGACCCGGGTGTACGGGACGTCCTTCGCGTCGAGCGTCGCGAGCAGGGCGGTCTCGGCTCCCTCGATACGCCCGGTCCGGAACGTCTGCGACGTGCCGACGGGCGCGTTCGGCGCCGTGCGCCCGATGTACGTATCCCCTTTGATCTGCACCTCGGTGAGCACGCCTTGCTCGGCCATGTCCCGGAACCGAGCGTAAGGAATTCGCTCTTCGCTCCCCTCGAGCGAGCCGAGCAGGAGCACCGCGCCCACGACGAGCAGGATGTAAACCCAGAACGATCGCATTGGTTTCCGCCCCGTGCGACCTGCCTGCACGCGCTTTGCCAACGGCGATCGGCCTGGCAAGGACCTCGGTCCGTGCACCGACGTACCGGCGAGGATGGACAGGCCAAAAGGAGCGAGCGTACGCTTCTCCGTCCATGAACGGTCGCTCCCTGCTCTCCACGCTCGCCGCGCCCGCGCTCGCCACGACGTTCGCAACGCTCCTCTCGCTCGCGGCCCTCGGCTGCGGCGCCTCCACCCCGCCGCCCGAGGACGCCACGAGCAAGAACGACTCTGCCCCGGACGACGGGGCGAGCGAGCCGCACGAGGCCACGACGGAGCCCACGGCACCCGAGCCGAAGCCGCTCTCGCACGGCGCGAAGAAGATCACCGACGAGGGCGCCGCCAACGACTACACGCTGACGGAGAAGGACTGCATCGAGCTCGGCAAGCAGTACGTCGCGGTGCAGCGCGCAGACCAGATCGCCGGGCTCGACAAGAGGCTCACGGACAAACAGCGCGAGCAGGCTGTGAAGAACATCGACGCGGTGGTCGGCAAGATGGGCGAGCCGTGGGCGAACGGCTGCATCGAGAGCCTCGTCGGCAAGGTGGCCGAGAGGAAGCGCCTCGAGTGCGCGATGGCCTCGAAGAGCGTGAAGGCGTTCGACGAGTGTCTCAACGGGGAGAACCCGCCGAAGTGATCCGAGGGCGCGCCGTTCGCCCGCGCGCCCCGGAAAAACCCCGCGGAAAAACCGGGTTCGTCCGAGCAGACCTCGGCCGTGCACTTTCCCCTTGTTTCGCCGCTCCTCCGGGTGCTAGGTTTGTCCTTACCGATGCACCCTCTCCTTGCCGACCCCTGGGTCGCGGCGCGCATCGACGCAGCCGTCGCCCCGTACCGCGGCCTCCTTCCCAGCGCGGACCTCGATTTCCTGCGGGATGAGCTCGCCGAGCGGCTCGCGACCGACGAGCACGCGGCGCGTGTCCTCCGCCGGGCTGCGCCGAGGCATGTCGAAGAGAGCGGCGAGGCGTTCATTGGTGCGGCCCTCGAAGGCGAGGATGCGCCCGAGACCCGGCGGGCCAGCGGCATTCGTTCTCGGCGAACTGGGTCCGGGGCCGGCGAGTGAACCTGCGCGTCGCTCCGTTCGGCGAAGACCCCGCGATCGAGCGCTACTACAACGAGGGACGGCCCGTGCTGGAGCATGTCCTGCGCTGGATGGAGCGCAGGCTCGGGAACATGGTCCCGCCCGAAGACATGCGCGCCTGTGCGCACGAAGGCCTGCTCGAAGCCGTGCGCACCTTCGATCCGACCCGCGCCTCGCTCCCCACGTACGTCGCGCGCAAGGTCCGCTGGGCCATCCTCGACGGCGTCAAGCGCGAGCGCCGCTCACGCCGGGCGCTCTCCCGCGCCACGGCCCTTCTCTGTGCCGAGCGTCTCTCCCTCGAGCTCGCCTCGGCCCCGGACGATGCGGGCTTCTCCGAGGACGACCACGTCTCCGCCCTCGATCGCCTCCTCGAAGCGCATGCTGCGGCGCTCGCGCTCGGCCTCGTCTCGGGCGCGGGCACGCCCGAGGAGCACACCTCGCGCGCCGAGATGGCACACGCCCTCCGCCATGCCATCGGCGCGCTCCCCGAACGCGAGCGCACGCTCGTCGAGCGGCACTACTTCCAGGGCGAGGATTTCGACGAGATCGCCGCGGACCTCGGCATCAGCAAGAGCTGGGCGAGTCGCCTGCACGCGCAGGCGATCCAGTCGCTCGCGACTGCGATCGCGGCCCGGACGCGTTAGAGCATCGATGTTCTAGCGCCGTGCCTTCAGGTACGGCGCCTTCTCGTCTTCGGTCACCGGCTCGACGAACAGCACCCGGTGGTCGCGTTTGCCGAAGCTCACGAGCCGCACGAAGATGTGGTCGAGCGCGACCGTGACCTCGCTTCGCTTGTGCTTCCAAAGGTTTGCCGCGTCCTGGAACGTCGGCACCTTCGGGTTGTAGGCGATCATGTGGTACTCGGGCCCTGCGGGCTCCGGGTAGTCGTCGACGTGGACGATCTTGTAGAGCCGGATGCCTCCACTCGACTCGGCGGCCGCAACGACGGCGCCCTCCACCAGGTCCTTCCCGTTGGGATCGGACGAGGCGGGGACGGACACGTCGCGGTTGCATGCGGCCACGGAGCCGAGGGCCATGCACAGAACGAGCAGCGCGCGGCGGAGCATGGCTCGGGAAATAACACCCGGCGCATCCGGTGCAAGCGTGGCCTTCCCGATCTCCATCGGCCCGTGTATCACCCCGCTCCGAGGGCTCTTCGGCCCTCGTTCTCTGGAGGAGACCATGCGACTCGAAGACACCAAGTTCATCGTCACCGGCGCCGCCTCGGGCCTCGGCCGTCATTACGCCTATCGCCTCGCGGAGGCGGGCGGACAGGTGGTCGCGGGCGACGTGAACGAGGCCGCGCTCGCCTCGCTCGCCGAGGAAGCCAAGGATCTCCGCGGCAAAATTCACCCGAAGCGCATCGACGTCGGCAGCGAGGCCGAGGTCTCCGCGTTCGTCGACTTCGCGCACGAGGCCATGGGCGGCTTGAACGGCCTCGTCAACAACGCCGGCATCCTGCGCGACGGCCTGCTCGTGAAGAAGGACCGCACGACGGGCGCGATCACGAAGCTTTCGGCCCAGCAGTGGCAGGCCGTCATCGACGTCAACCTCACCGGCGCGACCTACATGGTCCGCGACGTCGTCGCCAAGATGGCGGCAAGCGGCGAAAAGGGCGTCATCGTCAACATCAGCTCGATCGCGCGCCATGGAAACCGTGGACAGTCGAACTACAGCGCCGCGAAGGCCGCACTTGCCACCAACACCAAGACCTGGGCCCTCGAGTTCGCGCCGTTTGGCATCCGCGTCGGCTGTGTCGCGCCGGGCATGGTCGAGACGCCCATGACCCAGGGCATGAACCAGAAGGCCAAGGACGCCCTCGTCGCCGCGATTCCCGTCGGCCGCATCGGCCTGCCCGAGGACCTCTGGCTCGCGGTCCGTTTCGTCATCGAGTGCGAGTATTTCAACGGCCGCACCATCGACGTCGACGGCGGCCTCGCCATGTGACCCCTCCGCCTCGAACAGACGGCCGATCCTTGCGAACGGGGTTGACCCTGATGATGTTGAAAGCTATTCTCAACATCAACAGGACGCCGGACGGTCGGAAGCACCTATGTACGTCTGCATCTGTGAGGCGGTATCGGAGCAGGACATCTTGGACCTCGTGGGCGCTGGTGCCTCGACGGCCCATGAGGTCATGGAAAAGACGCGGGCTGGCACGCGATGCGGCTCGTGTCGGGCGACCGTGAAGTCCCTCGTCGAGGGGGACGGACCGGTCTCGACGGAATGCGCCGATTCCGCCCCGACGTGCGGGGTTCGTCGGTTGCGCATGATTCGATCCGCTTCGTCGGCGGCTTGACGGTTCGGCTCGGCTCGTTCGGTTCTCGATATTGGTTTTCGACATCTCCAGCGTTACGTGCGCGCGGCTGCGTTTGTCGCGTGCTGGGGGGTGTTTTGTATCGAGAGCCTGCCCATTTTTCCGATAGCGTGCTAGGCGGACATCGCGGCGACCGTATCGCCGGAGCCGTAACCCTTGCAGGCTAGAGGTCTTCCATGAAGGGCGACAGAGACGTCATCCACGCGCTGAACGAGGTGCTCGCCGCCGAGCTCGTGGCGATCAACCAGTATTTCATGCACGCCAAGATGTGCGAGAACTGGGGATATCTGGCGCTCGCCGCGCGCAGCCGTGACGAATCGATCGACGAGATGCGCCATGCCGAGGCGATCATGCAGCGCATCCTCTTCCTCGAAGGACTGCCGAACCTGCAGCGTCTCGACAAGCTGAACGTGGGCCAGACCGTGCCCGAGCAGTTCAAGAGCGATCTCGATCTCGAGTACGCGGCCGTCACCCGACTGAACAGCTCGATCGCTCTCTGTCGTGAGAAGGGTGACCACACGAGCGAATCCTTGCTCCGAAGCATCCTGGCTGGCGAGGAAGAGCACATCGACTGGCTCGAAACACAGCTCGATTTGCTTCAGAAGCTGGGCGAACCGCTCTACCTTTCGCAGCAGCTCTCGCACCACAAGAGCTGACGAGCGGGCCAATCGTGGCGATGATAGGGTCGCGCGGCACCAGGTAGCTGGCTGTCCGCGCGACACGCTCTCACGTGCACAAGGCCCCCAGACGGAGGCCGGGGGAATCCATGGCGAAGATTCTCGTCGTCGATGATCAGCGCAACATGCGCACGACGCTCGCGATGATGCTGCGAAGCGCGGGCTACGAAGTCGACGAGGCGAGCGACGGAAAAGAAGGCGCAGATCGGGGCTCGAAGGGCGCATACGACCTTGTGCTCACTGATCTGCGCATGGGCGGTAACGACGGCATCGGCGTCCTGCGTTCGGTCAAAGAGACGCACGCGATGACCGAGGTCATCGTGATGACCGCGTACGGCACAATCGAGAGCGCCGTCGAGGCCATGCGCCTCGGCGCCTTCGATTACATCCAGAAGCCCTTCACGGAGCAGGAGCTGCTCGTGAAGGTCGAGCGCGCGATCGCGAACCGCAGGCTCACGGGCCAGGTCTCGCTCTTCGCGACCGAGTTCCGCGAGCGATACAAGTTCGAGAACATCATCGGCCGCTCGCACGCGATCCGCGAGGTGCTCGCGCGCATCGTGCGCGTCGCGCCCACGGACGCGACGGTGCTCATCACGGGCGAGAGCGGCACGGGCAAGGAGCTCGTGGCCAAGGCGATCCACGCGAACTCGAAGCGTGCCGATCGTCCCTTCGTCCCCGTCAACTGCGCGGCCATCAGCGAGACGCTCCTCGAGAGCGAGCTCTTCGGCCATGCGCGAGGGTCCTTCACGGGCGCGGTCTCGGCGCGCAAGGGCCTCTTCGAGGAGGCCGACGGCGGCACGTTCTTCTTCGACGAGATCGCCGAGACGCCGCTGACCTTCCAGGCGAAGCTCCTCCGCGCGATCCAGGAGAACGAGATCCGCCGCGTCGGCGAGAACAAGCCGATCCGGGTCGACGTGCGCATCATCGCCGCGACGAACCAGGACCTCCTGACCTCCGTCGCCGAGCGTCGCTTCCGGCAGGACCTCTACTACCGCCTCAACGTGGCGCGGTTCATCCTGCCGCCCTTGCGCGAGCGTCGCGAGGACATCCCGGTCCTCTTCGAGTTCTTCCTCGACAAGTACAACCGCAAGATGAGCGCCAAGGCGCGCGTCGCCGACGGCGTGCTCGAGGCGGTCTCGGGCTACGAGTTCCCGGGCAACATCCGCGAGCTCGAGAACCTCGTCGAGCAGGCCGTCGCGCTCTCGGGCGGCGGCATCATCACGATCGACGACCTCGGCCTCACGCCCGGTCCTTCGCAGAAGACGGCCCCGACAAGCGGCGGCCGCGCCCTCGCCGACGTGGTCGACTCCGCCGAACGTCAAGCCATCGAGGTGGCGCTGCGCGAGTGCGACGGCAGCCGCGAGCGCGCCGCCGAGGTGCTCGGCATCAGCGCCACCACGCTCTGGCGCAAGATGACACGCCTGGCGATCACCTATCCCCCCGCCTGAACCCCGCCCAACCCCCGGATTCCGCCCCCGAGACATTGCAGATCTGCAAGGTGTTCCACGGAGCACCTTTCCGACATGCAATGTTCGAGGCGAAAATCATCTGCCCCGGATGATGCGTTGCGGCGTCGATCACCGCAGGTTTTCCGCGGGATCCACTGATGGAACGCGCGTTGCTTTGAAAAACGGCAAAGACGAACCCGAGCGCTTTCGTGTCGGCGTCGTCTCCGAAGGGGTCCTTCCCATGCCGCGCGTGTTGATCGTCGACGACGAGGAGAATCAACGCAAGACGCTCTCCATTGGCCTTCGGCTGGAGGGCTTCGAGGTCCTCGGCGCGGCCTCCGGGGAAGAGGCGCTGCGCTTGCTCGCCGAGAAGCCCGTCGACGTTGCGATGGTCGACCTGATGCTTCCAGGCATGAGTGGTCTGGACCTCGTGCGTCAGATTCGCCGCATGTTCCCGAACGTGCGCGTCTACCTCGCGAGCGCCTACCACCTCTCCTCGCGCCAGATGGAGCGCGCCGACTGCGGCGCCGCCGGCTTCATCCCCAAGCCCTACGCCCTCTCCGAGCTCAGCCGCCTCTTGCAGAGCAAGACGCCGGCTCCGGCGCAAGTCGCGTGCTAACAGGCGCGCGTGCGCCGCGACCTTCTCACGTACGAACTCCCGCCCGAGCTCATCGCCGCGCATCCGTCCGCGGATCGTGAAAGCGCGCGCCTGCTCGTCGTCGACGACGAGCCCGGCCGCCTCGAACACGCCTTCATCCGCGACCTGCCCGACCGCTTGCCTGAAGGCGCGCTCGTCGTCGTCAACGACACCCGCGTCCTGCCCGCACGGCTCCTCGGCCGCAAGACCACGAGCGGCGGCAAGGTCGAGATCTTCCTCGTTCGGAAGGTCGCGGAGACGCACGTCGAGCGCAGCGGCCAGCGCCTCCCCGCCGAGCGATGGCGCGCCCTCGGTCGCTCCTCCAAACCCCTTCGTGAAGGCGCCGAGATCACGATCGACGGCCCTGTCTCGCTCGTCGCGCGCATCGAAGGCAAGGACCCCGAAGGCCTTTTCGACGTCGTCCTCTTCTCGCCCGAGGGCCGCTCCGTCCCCGATGCCGTCGAGGCCGCCGGCCACGTCCCGCTCCCGCCGTACATCCGCCGCGACGACGACGCCACGGACCGCGCGCGTTATCAGACCGTCTACGCCCGCGAGCCCGGCGCCGTCGCCGCGCCGACCGCGGGCCTGCACCTGACCGAGACCTTGATCGAGCGGTTTTCCGCGCGCGGGATGGAGCTTGCGCGGGTCACGTTGCACGTCGGGCTTGGCACGTTCCAGCCGGTGACAGTGTCCGATCTCGATGATCACCCGATGCACGCCGAGGCCTACCGCGTGCCGCCCGAGACGGCCGAGGCCGTGGCCCGCGCGCGTCTGAAAGGACGGGAGATCGTGGCGATCGGGACGACCAGCGTGCGCGCCCTGGAGAGCGCCGCGGACCCCGAGCGCGAGGGCCACGTCGTCGCGCGGGAAGGGGAGACGCGCCTTTTGATCCAGCCGGGCTATCGCTTTCGCGTGGTCGATCGGCTGCTGACGAATTTTCACCTGCCGGAGTCGACACTGCTCGCACTTGTCGGCGCCTTCGCGGGCCTGCCGCGTGTCCTCGAGAGTTACCGCGTCGCGATCGAGGAGAGGTACCGGTTTTACTCGTACGGCGACGCGATGCTTCTGAGGAGACAACGATGAGCGGGCCGAGCACGCCCGGATATGCCTTCCGCACCCTCGCCACGAGCGGCGCGGCGCGCGCGGGCATCCTGACGACGCCACACGGCGAGGTCCCCACGCCGACGTTCATGCCCGTCGGCACGCAGGGCAGCGTGAAGACCATGAGCCCGGAGGAGGTCGCGGCCACGGGCGCGCGCATCGTCCTCGGCAACACCTACCACCTCTGGCTCCGGCCCGGCCCCGAGGTCGTCGCCGGCCTCGGGGGCTTGCACGGCTTCACGAAGTGGCCACACGCGATGCTCACGGACTCGGGCGGCTTTCAGGCCTTCTCGCTCGCCGAGCGGCGGCAGACGAGCGAGGACGGGTTCGTCTTCCGCTCGCACCTCGACGGCTCGAAGAAGGTCCTCACGCCCGAGGTGGCGATGCAGGTGCAGGGACAGATCGGCGCTGACATCGCCATGCAGCTCGACATCTGCCCGCCCGGCGACGCCTCGCGCGCCGAGTTCGAGGCCGCCTGCGCGCGCACCACGCGCTGGGCCAAGCGTTGCCTCGCGGCCAAGCGGCCGGATCAAGCCGTCTTCGGCATCGTGCAGGGCGGCACCGATCCGGCCCTCCGACGCGCGCACGCCGAGGAGCTCGCAGCGATGCCCTTCGACGGCCTCGCGCTCGGCGGTTTTTCCGTTGGCGAGCCCATCGCCCGCATGCATGAGGTCCTCATGGAGGTCGGGCCCACGCTCGATCCCGAGCGGCCGCATTACCTCATGGGCGTCGGCACGCCTTACGATCTCGTGCGAGCCATCGGCGCGGGCGTCGACATGTTCGACTGCGTCTTGCCGACCCGCAACGCGCGCAACGGCCAGGCCCTCACGCGCACCGGCAAGGTCGTCATCAAGCAGGCGCGCTACCGGACCGATCCATCGCCGCTCGATCCCACCTGCACCTGCCCGACCTGCGCCGCGGGCTACTCGCGCGCCTACCTCCGGCACCTTTTCCTCGCGGGCGAGATCCTCGTCCTGCGCCTCATCACCGCGCACAACCTGCACCTCTACGGCACGCTCGTGCGCGAGGCGCGCGAGGCGATCCTCGCGGGGCGGTACGACGCGTTCGCGAAGGAGTGGCTCGCGGGGCTGGAAGCAGGTTCTGCGTAGAGCGACTCCCTCACCCCCGCCCCCTCTCCCTGGCGGGAGAGGGGAGATGGCTACTTGATGTTCAGCTCCAGCGTCGTCGGCTGGCCATTTCGGATCACGTCCACGCGGATCTGGTTCGCCGACATCAGCCGCGCGTAGGCCTCGAGCGCGCTCTGCGGGTTCGTCATCTCGAACCCGTTGATGCGCTGGAGCTGATCGCCGTGCTTCAGCCCGATCGCGTCGAGCGCCGTGCCTTTGCGCACGCCCATGAGCTTCATGCCCGTCGTCTGATCGCCCTGCCGCGCCGGCACCACGCGCACCTTCTGCAGATACTCCGCCTGGTTCGTCAGGATCTCGTCCACCACCGTGCGGTCGATGTCGTACTGGTTCGGCCCCGTTTGCCGGATCCGCTCGGCGATGTGCGGCGGCAGTTGCCCCTTCGGCCTCTTGCCCGGCGTCGCCGGCGGCGCCGCTTGAGGCCCGTTCCCGTTCATCGGCGGCGTCATCCGCGGCGGCTCGTTCATCGGCGGCGGCCCCTGCATCGCCTTGCGCCGCTCCGTGTCGTGCACCTCGATCTGGCAGAACCGCCCCTCGCGCATCAGCCAGATCCGATCCGGCCCGATGTGCGCCACCTGGAAGCTGCCGAGCTGATCGCCTTGCCGATGCAGATGCACGCCCTCCGGCCCTGCGATCGCCGCGAACGACCAGGCGGGGTCCTCCTCCGACCACACGATCAGCGTCACCATGCCGACCTCGCACGGCGGATCGGCGAGCGGATGCGTCGGTAGAGGCCCGAGGGGCTCTTGCGGCACCAGCGGGCCCGTCAACGAGTCGAACGGATTGCGCTCGAGGATCACGTTTGCGCTCGGCCGGGCAGGCTCTTCTTCGTGATGCGCGGAGATCTTCGGCCCCGGCCGCTTCGTCACGGGGGCCTCGTCGATCATCGCCGCGCCTGCGAGGTAGCCGAGCCCCTTGGCCTGGAAATAGGCCGAAGCCAGGAGGAGCAGGCCCACGACAACCGGAAAATACCGCTTGAGCCACGCGTCGAGTCGCACCCCTCGCACCCGAGCGAGCGCCGTACCAGCGCTTGCTGGGCGTCTTGGCCTGGAAACGCGGAAATCGGGGGGCTCGGCGCGGCACCCTCCTGCTCGGCCCCGGCGCGCCCGTGCGCATCTTGCCCGGAATTTCCCGCTCGGATACGGTGGAGGTAGAGGCGCGGAACGGCGTGGAAATTCCTAACAAAAAGCCGATCGGTAAGATCTTGGTCCAGCAACGCGCGCTCTCCGAAGAGCAGCTCGAGCGGGCGCTGGAAACGGGCAAGGGCTCGGCCGTTCCCCTCGCGTCGCGTTTGACCGAGGCCGGCACGATCAGCGAGCTCGCCGCCTTGAAGGCGCTCAGCGAGCAGAACGGCGTGCCGGGCGTCGACCTCAAGCAGATCTGCTTGAAGCTCACCGACCTCGCGATCGTGCCGCGTCAGATCGCGCTGCAGCACAAGCTGCTCCCGGTGGTCGTGCGGGACGACAAGGTCCACCTCGCGATGGCGGCCCCGACGAACCGCAAGGTCATCGACGAGATCGAGTTCACCACCGGCAAACGCGTCTTCCCGTACGTCGCGCTCGAAGCCCAGCTCCTCAAGGTCATTCCGATCGCGTACGAAATGAAGGAGCGGGGCGAATCGCACTACGTCGGGCCGAACTGCCCGCCCGAGGTCCGCCGCAAGGCCGGCGTCCCGCTCCCCACGCGCACACAGGGCGGTGCGACCGAGGCGCCCTTCGAGGGCAGCGTCGTCGCGCCCGCGCCTACGGCGGCCGACGCCTCGCACGCCGCGATCCCGCCGCCGAAGCGTGTCACGACGCGCAACCAGATCGGCGCGATCGTCGACGACGCCATGCAACGCGCGGCCGCGGACGCCGACGTCTCCGACGCCGACTTCGGCAAGGCTCCGCGTGATCTCTCGGTCATCGCGGGCCCGGGCGCGCTCCGCCCGCCGCGCCAGCCGGGCAAACGCACCGTGCTCGTCGTCGACGACGAGGTCGAGATCCGCAACATCCTCCGCCTCGTCCTCGAGCAGCGCGGCTACCGCGTCCTCGAAGCCGATCGCGGCGAGGCGGCGCTGCGCATCCTCAAGGAGGAGGTGCCCGACGCGATCGTCCTCGACGCCATGCTCCCGGGCGAGCTGCATGGGTTCGACATCGCGCGTCAGCTCAAGGGTTCGGAGCGGTACGGGCACATCCCGATCGTGATCGTCTCGGCGGTGTACCGGGGCTGGCGGTTCGCGGAGGACCTCAAGGCGAGTTACAAGGTCGACGCGTACGTCGAAAAACCGTTCCGCGTGACGGACGTCATCGAGGCGCTCGAACGCGCGATCGAGCAGGGGCAGGGCAAGGCGGCGCCGGCGGATCCGGAGCGGATCTCGGCGGAGGCGGAGAAGAAGCTCGCGGCGGGGATCGCGGCGTACCAGGCCGGCAACTTCGACGAGGCGATCGGGTTTCTCCGCGAGGGGACGAAGATCGATCCGCTCGCGTACCGCCTGCACTTCCACCTCGGCCTCTTGCTCGGCAAGCGTGGCCAGATCTACGACGCGATCAGCGAGCTCGAAACGGCGCTGCGCATCAACGACCGGCATTTCCCGGCCCTGAAGAACCTCGCGGTCCTCTACCAAAAGGCTGGCTTCCGGAACAAAGCGGTCGAGATCTGGGAGCGCGCGCTGCGGGTCGCGCCGGACGAACCGACGCGCCAGTCCATCAAGGAAATCCTCGTCGGCCTGCTCTAGCCCTTGCGGCGGAGCTCCTCGACCCAGGCGCGGGCGGCGGCTTCGTCGGGGAACGACGCGATCGGAATGCGGCCTATCTCGAGCCCGAGCAGTCGGGTGGCGCGCAGGATCATGTCGGTCACCGCGCGCTGGTAGGGGTTCGCGCCGAACATCGCCGACGCGCGCATGGCGCCCACCGGGAAGCTCTTGAAGTTCTGCAACACCATCTCGGGCGCGTACCGCGTGAGCTCCGACAGGTCCGCCAGGTAGATCACGCCGCGCCCGATCCGCTTCGAGGTCCTGTCCAGATACGCCATCCCCGCGCGCACGTCGTCGGCGGTGACGGCGCCGATGGGCCGGCAGATGACGATGTCCGGCGGCTCGAACCGGATGGGATGGCGACCCAGGTACTCCCAGCCGTCGCTCGGCGTGTCCATCTCTTGATGTCTATCCTTTGCGGCGGAGCTCGTCGATCCAGGCGCGCGCCGAGGCTTCGTCGGGGAACGTCTCGATTGGCAGGCGGCTCATCGGTTGCCCGAGCAGCCGGATGGCGCGCAGGACCGCGCTGTTCTGCGTGCGCTGGTGGAAGTTCGCGCCGAAGATGGCCGTGCCCCGCAGGTACTCCATCGGGCTCGACTGGAAGAGCTGGAGCGACGAGGCGATCGAGTACCCCGTGATCTGCGACGAATCCCCCAGATAAAAGGTGCCGCGCCCGATCTGCTTGGCGATCGTCGCGTTGAAGTCGAGCACGCCGCGCACGTCGGCGGCCGAGATCCGTCCGATGGGCCTGCAAAAGACGATGTCCGGCGGCTCGAACCGTATGAGGTGGGATCCGACGTGACTGAAGCCGTCGCTCGACGTTTCCATCGGACGTCAGGGATAAATGGACCGCCGTGAAGCTTCAACGCGGGCAGCGCACCCAAGGCTCTGCGCCCGGAAGTTTCGCCCCGCGACCGAGTCGAGTAGACTCCGAGCCTCCGCGCGCGGCGTCAGTCGATGAACCTCTCTTGCCAGAAGTGCAAAGCCCCCTTGGACCCCGGCGCGACAGGCCGCGTGACGTGTGCGTCGTGCGGGCACGTGAGCTTCGTCCCGCCGCGCGCACCGGCAGGCCTTCCGCCCCGGCCCACCGGGATCGGCGCCTCGGCCGTCGGTCCTTCCGCGCCGCGCCCGATCGCGCCGCCGCGCGTGGGAAACGCGTTCGCGCCGGCCGCGAAGGCGCCCTTGCCGGTGGGAAACGGCTTCGGGGCGCCCGCGAACCCGATTTTTCAGGGGGAAACGGCTCCCGGCGCGCCCGAACCCGTTTTTCCGACAGAAAACGCGTTCGCGGCGACTGCGAAGGCGCCTGATCGGGTAGAAAACGCGTTCGTGGCGGCCGCGGAGACGTTTCCTACGGAAAAAAACGCGTCCGCAGCCGCATCCGACGCGCTCGACGTCCTCGAAGACCCCTTCGCCCTGCGCGACCCCTTCGCCGAGGCGCCCCAGGTCTCCCCCGGCGCGGCGACCACGAGCGATGCCGCCGCGACCCTCGTCCGCCCGGCCCTCGCGCCCGCCCCAGAGCCCCTCGAGCCCCCGCGCGCCCCGGCCACGTCACTCGGTACGCTCGCCCCCGAAATCCCAGACGACATCGACGAGGACGCCCTCCTCGGCCGTCGCAAGAAAGGCTCCCTCCACCCAGCCGCGCTCGCCCTGATCGCCGCGGGCGCCGTCTTCGGCGGGGTCGCAGCCTTCCTCCTCCTCCGCCCAGCCCCGCAGCCGACGCAGATCGTCTACGTGACGGCCTCCGCCAGCGCCGCCCCGACGACCCCGCCCTCGGCCGGTCCCACCACGGAGGCCACCGCCCCCGTAGGCGACCCCACCGAGGCCCCCAAGACCGGCGCCTCAGCGCGGCCCCTCGGCGGACCCTGGCCGCAGACGGCGAAGACCGGCACGCCAGCCGCCGCCATCGACATGTCCGGCTTCCAGGGCCCAAACGTGGCCGGCCCGACCGCCGGCACCACGGGCGGCCCCCAGACCGCCGGCGCGGGGCAGCTCTCCACGGGCGAGATCAGCGCCGTCGTCGAGGCAAACCGGCCCCTGGTCAAGCGCCGCTGCTGGCAGCCGGCCCTCGACGCCACGAAGGGGATGGGCGGCTCGTCGGCACGCGTGTCGGCCTCGATTGTCATCGCGCCTTCAGGGACGGTGCAATCGGTGAGCGCGAGTGGGGCAGAAAAGGATTATCCGGGCTTGTCGAGCTGCATCGCAGGCCGCATCAAGGGCTGGAAATTCCCAGCCTCCGGGGGCTCCACCCCGGTGAACATCCCATTCGTGTTCGCGGCGCAATGAGCCCGAACGACAAAACCGCTTTGATTTCCTGAGGAGAGGACGGTATCGAATCGCCATGACCGAACGAAAGATCCGCATCCTCGTCGCCAAGCCCGGCCTCGACGGCCACGATCGCGGCGCCAAGGTCGTCGCGCGCGCGCTACGAGACGCGGGGTTCGAGGTCATCTACACAGGCCTGCACCAGACGCCCGACATGATCGCCAGCGCCGCCATCCAGGAGGACGTGGACGCCGTGGGCCTGTCGATCATGTCCGGCGCCCACAACACCCTGTTCCCCGCCGTAATCCAGGCCCTCCGCGCCCGCGGCGCAGACGACATCGTGGTGTTCGGAGGCGGAATCATCCCCGACGACGACATCGTCCGGCTGAAAGAAGCCGGCGTGAAGGGGGTCTTCACCCCCGGGACCCCGCTGAAGAGCATCATCGACTGGGTCCACGAACACGTGGCCGCGTAGGCCGTAGCGCTGGGGTTTCACCCCAGACCCCGACCAGGGGTTGTCCACCCCTGGACCCGGACCAGGCACGGCCTGGACCGAAGGTGCATCGACCGCGATGCGGTCGATGCAAGCCTGCGAACTTCCTTCCTCCTCAACCAAAAGCCAAGGAAAGCGGTCTCGCCAAACGGCGCCGCTTTTTTGGCCATTTCCATCGTTATCGGTCTACCTGCGCACTCGTGCAGAGGCGCATCGGTTCCGGATCGTCCAGTGACCACCCGCGGGTCGATCCAGATCCCACCACCTCTTCCCACCAGAGCCTGGATCTCGCCTCCGACAGGCCGGTTCGTCGGGTCCGGGGTTGGTCTGGAAAGGTAGGAGAGGGGAGGACTCCCACCTTCCTTGGGATCCGCCAAACTCCACAAAAAATGCAAACTGTTGACACCCAAGGGCCCTCTCCGTAGCGTGGCGGTGCCCCGTGGGAGAAAGTGGCAAAGATGCCCATGACCCGGAGGGTACCTCCGGCGCGGGCGTCTCGTCCGGCCAGCGGGCACGAGCGGAGCCGACTCGGTGGGAACCATGTTTCGCGGTCATTTCGAGCACGCGATCGACGCGAAAGGGCGGACCAGCCTGCCCGCGCGCTTTCGCGACGTGCTCGAAGCCCCCGAGGGGCAGATCGCGCTGATCCTGACGCCCGCTCTCTTCGACCCCTGCCTGCACTGCTACCCGCTGCGCGCCTGGGAGGAGCTCGAAGCCAAGATCGCGGCGCTCCCCCAGTTCGAGCCAAACGTCGTCGCCTTCCGCCGGAAATACCTGTCGGCCGCAGTCGAGTGCGAGCTCGACAAACAAGGACGGATCCTCGTGCCGCCGTCGCTCCGCGAGCACGCGGATCTGCACAAGGAAGTCCTGTGGGCCGGGATGGGCGCGACAGCCGAGCTCTGGTCGAAGGAGCGGTGGAAGGCCGCCCAGACGATGAGCGAGGCCGAGCTCGCGAGCTTCAAGGCCGCGATCGCGGAGCAGTTCCGCCTATGAACGTGGTGAACGTCGTGCCGATGCGAGACAAGGCCCCCCCGCCCCCCGAGCCGCAAAAGGCGCCCCACGTGACCGTCCTCCGCCGCGAGGTGGTCGAGGCACTCGCGCCCGAAACAGGCGGCGTCTACGTGGACGCAACCCTCGGCGCAGGCGGCCACGCCGAGGCAATCCTCGAAGCAGCCCCAGGCTGCCGGCTCATCGGGCTCGATCGCGACGAGACAGCGCTCGCGCTGGCCAAGGAGCGGCTCGCTCCATTCGGCGATCGGGTAACGCTCGTGCACGGGCGGTTCTCGGACGTGGAGGACCACCTCGCGAAACTCGGCGTGGGTCCGGTGGACGGGCTCGTCGCCGACGTGGGCGTGTCGTCGATGCAGATCGATGACGCGACGCGCGGGATGAGCTTCCGCGCCGAAGGTCCGCTCGACATGCGGATGGATCCGTCGACGGGCGAGACGGCGCTCGAGCTGATCGAGCGGCTCGACGACGACGAGCTGGCGAACGTGATCTACCACTACGGCGAGGAGCGAAGGTCTCGCCGGGTGGCGCGCTGCATCAAGCAAGCGCTGGCGAACGGGGAACTGAAGACGACGCTGGATCTTCGCCGCGCCGTGGTGCGAGCCGTGGGGCCGTCACGCGTGGGCGGGGTCGATCCGGCGACGCGGACGTTCCAGGCGTTGCGCGTCGCGGTGAACGGCGAGCTCGACGAGCTGGAAGCGCTGATCCGCGCGGCGACGCGTGTCCTCAAGATCGGCGGCATCGTGGCGGTGATCTCGTTCCACTCGCTGGAGGACCGGATCGTCAAGCACGCGCTGCGCGAGGCGAGCGTGTGGGAGCAGCTCTGGAAGAAGCCGCTCGTCGCGTCGGACGAGGAGGTCGCGGGGAACCCGCGCGCGAGGAGCGCGAAGCTCCGGGCGGCGCGTCGCGTCGCGCTCGCGGGGGACGAGGTGTTCGCATGAACGAGCGCATGAAGCAGCGGCCGTTCCTCGCGCTCTGGTCGCTCGCGGTCGTCGCGAGCGTGGCGGCGTTCGTCGTGCACTTGGGCCTCCGCGGGAAGATCGTGGATCTCGGCTACAAGCTCGGCCGCGCGCGCGCCGAGCAAGGGCGCCTGCGCGAGGTGAAGCGCGTGCTCTCGCTGGAGGCGGCGAGCTACGAGACCCCGCAGCGCGTCGAGATGGTCGCGCGGACGCTGCTCGGCATGACGCCGCCGCCGCCGGAGCGCGTCGTCCCGGTGCGCTGGGTCGTGAAGATCCAGGACGAACAGGCGCAGGAGGGCGCGGCGCCGGATCCGGCTGCGACGGCCGCGGATCCCGCTGCCCCTGCGCCCGGAGGTTCTCCGTGAAAAACCTCGATCCCAAGCGCGCGCGCTGGATCCGCATCCGCATGGGGATCCTCTGCGGGATGATGGGCCTCGGGCTCGGCGTGATCGTGTCGGGCGCGCACCGCATCCAGGTCGAGGACGGGCAGGACTGGTACGACCTCGCCGAGCGGCAGCGTCAGCGGCGCCTGCACGTGACGCCGAAGCGCGGCACGATCTACGACCGCAACGGCGCGTCGCTCGCGGAGAGCGTCGAGGTGCCGAGCGTCTCGCTCGACGCGGTCGAGCTTCTGCGTGGCATCGAGGACCGCTACCTGCCGATGCGGATCCAGCAGTACGGCGAGCGCATCGCGCAGGCCTTGAACCTCCCGCAGGAGGAGGTCGTCGACAAGATCAGCCGTCGCCGGCGCTTCGTGTGGCTGAAGCGCCGCGTCTCGGAGGCCGAGGTCGCGGCCGTGCGCGCGCTCGGCGAGAAGAACCAGCGCTACCCGCTGCGTGGCCTCCAGATCGAGGGCGAGGGCCATCGGTTTTACCCGAACCGCGAGCTCGGCGGCCCGCTCATCGGGTTCGTCTCGCCGGACGGCGAGGGGCGCGAGGGCCTCGAGCTCGCGCTCGATCACGAGTTGCGCGGCAAGAGCTCCGAGGTGCGCGGTCTGCGTGATCGCTCGGGTCGTTTGATCTTCTCCGAGGGGATCGAGGACGAGGCCGCGCTCGCGGGCCACAACGTCTACCTCACGATCGACAAGGGGATTCAGTTCACGGCCGAGCGTGAGCTCGAGGCCGCGATGAAGACGTACGAGGCCACGGGCGGCGCGGTCGTCGTGGCGGATCCGTCGAGCGGCGAGATCCTCGCGATGGCGAGCGCGCCCGGCTACAACCCGAACGACTACTCGGTCGCCGACCCCGACGCGCGCAGGAACCGCTGCGTCGTCGATCGCTTCGAGCCCGGCTCGACGATCAAAATCTTCTCGATCGGCACCGCGCTCGCCGCGCGCAGCGTGAGCCCCACCGCCTCGATCTACTGCGAGGAGGGGAACATGGCGATCGACAACGTCGTCATCCACGACACGCACCCGGCGAAGTTTCTGAGCGTCACGCAGATCCTCAGTTTGTCCTCGAACATCGGGACGTCGAAGATCGCGCTCGGCCTCGGCGAGCAGCGGCTCTACGAGGGCTTCCGCCGGTTCGGCTTCGGCGACACCACGGGCATCCCGTTCCCCGGCGAGAGCATGGGTGTCTTGCGGCCGCGCGGCAGGCCGTGGGTCTCGGTCGAGACGGCGGCGGCCTCGTTCGGTCAGGGCATCAGCGTGACCACGCTGCAGCTCACGATGGCGATGGTCGCGATCGCGAACGGGGGCAAACTCCTCGAGCCCGTGCTGATCAAGCGCGTGACGGACGGCGGGGGCACGATGCTCTCGGAGACGCAGCCGCGCGTCAGGCGCGAGGCCGTGTCGGCGACGGTCGCGAAGATGATGTCGGAGATGCTCGTCGCCGTCACCGAGGGCGAAGGCACGGGCGTCGAGGCCGCGATTCCAGGCTTTCGTGTCGCCGGGAAGACCGGGACGGCGCAGAAGATCGACCCGGCGACGGGGCGATATACGGACACGCACTATGTCGCCTCGTTCGTCGGGTTCGTCCCGGCGGACAAGCCGCGTCTCGTGATCTCGGTGGTGCTCGACGAGCCGCTCGGCGGCACCTACGGCGGTGGCTCGGTCGCGGCGCCGGTGTTCCGTCGCATCGGCGAGATGGCGCTGCGTTACCTCGGTGTCACACCTCGCGGCAGTGTGCCCATGAAGCTGAGCGAGGTTTCGGAGCGAGCGAAGGTCGGGGATCCGGCGACGAGTACGTACCAGGTCCTCACGGAGGCGCGCGCGGCCGTGGCTCCGATCACGGCAGGCGTCGTGACGCCGTCGGCGCCGATGAAGAGCGGCGAGACGCGTGTCCCGGATCTGACGGGACAACCCGTGCGCGAGGCGATCCGCGCGGCGAGCGCGGCGGGCCTTTCGCCCACGGCGTTCGGCACGGGCCGCCTGTCGCGGGCCGAGCCGCCCGCGGGGACGGTGCTGCCCAAAGGTTCGACGGTGAAGCTTTTCTTCGAGCCCTCGTCATGACGAACGAAAGGACGAACGAAGAGCTCCTCCACCCGCGGGAGACGAGCGAAGGCGCGCCGCCGTCCTGCAAGCAGGCGAAGCTCGGCCGCAAGCTCGGCGATCTCGTGAACGAGATCCCGGGCGCAAAGCTCGCCTTCGGGGATCCGAGCGTCTTCATCACGGGCGTGCATCACGACTCGCGGCGTGTCTCCCCGGGCGACCTTTTCGTCGCGCGGTCGGGCGCGCACACGAGCGGCGAGCGCTTCGTGGTGGACGCGATCGGACGCGGCGCGAGCGCGGTGCTCACGGCGTCGGGGGCGAGCGTCGAGACGAACGGCCTGCCGCGGATCGAGGTCGTGGACGTGCCGAGCGCGCTCGCGTACGCGTCGGCGGCCGTGTACGGGCACCCGACGTTCGCGCTGGAAGTCGTGGGCGTTACGGGGACGAACGGCAAGACCACGACGACGCACCTCGTGCAGGCGTGCCTCGCGGCCGCGGGACAGCGGCCGGGGATCGTGGGCACGCTCGGGTATCGGTTCGGTGATCTCGACCTGCCGTCGACGCACACGAGCCCCGAGGCCGACGAGCTCGCGCGGATCGCCGCGGCGATGCACCTGCGCGGCGCCTCGCACCTCGTGATGGAAGTGTCGAGCATCGCGCTCGCGGCGCGTCGCGTCGAGGCCGTGCGCTTCCGCGTCGCGGCGTTCCTCAACCTCACGCAGGATCACCTCGACTACCACGGCACGATGGAGGCCTACGCCGAGGCGAAGGCGCGCCTCTTCGTCGACCTCGGACCCGGCTCGGCGGCGATCAACGTCGACGATCCGTTCGGTGCCGAGCTCGTGAAGAGGCTCGCGCCGCGTGGTTTGGCAGGACCGTCGTCGTCGACGATCGCGCGGTTTTCCACGCGGATCGGCATCTCGCCGGACGAGGCCGACATCGCGCCCGTCTCGGTGGAGCACACGTCGTCGGGCATCTGGCTCGTGGCGCGGACGCCCGCGGGGCAGCTCTCGATCCGGTCGCCGCTCGTCGGCGCGCACAACGTGCAGAACCTGCTCGCGACCGTGGCGATCTGCTGGCTTCTGGAGATCGACCTCCACGCCGCGGCGCGTGTCCTCTCGGGGACGATCCGCGTGCCGGGGCGGCTCGAGCGTTGCGACGATCCGACGCGGGACGACGTCATCGTCCTCGTCGACTACGCGCACACGCCGGACGCGCTCGATCGGGTTCTCCAGAGCGTGCGCGCGTTCGGGCAGGGTCGCGTGCACTGCGTTTTCGGCTGCGGCGGCGATCGGGATCCGAAGAAACGCCCGCTCATGGGCGAGGCCGTGGCGCGTGGCGCGGACGTCGCGATCGTCACGAACGACAACCCGCGCAGCGAGGATCCGCGCGCCATCGCGGACGCGATCCTGCCGGGGCTCGCGGGCGGGAAGGCCACGGTGCGCGTCGAGCTCGATCGCGCGAAGGCCATCGAGCATGCGGTGCTCGATGCGGCGCCGGGCGACGTCGTGCTCGTCGCGGGCAAGGGGCACGAGCCCTACCAGATCATTGGCGCGGTCACGCTGCCGTTCGACGATCGGGTCGAGGCCGAGCGCGCGCTCGGGCTGCGTCGCGCGGCGCGGGGAGGGGCCTGACATGGGCACGCCCATCCCCACGAATCATGCCTTTTTCCAGGCCCTCGATCTGATCCAGATCGTGCAAGGCGACGTCCTCTACGGCCGCAGCCTCTTCCTGCTCGGCTCGGTGCAAGGCGTCTCGACCGACACGCGCACGATCGTGCCCGGCGGGCTCTTCGTGGCCCTCAAGGGCGAGAGCTTCGACGGGCACGACTACCTCGCAGAGGCCGCGGAAAAAGGCGCACGCGCGGCGCTCGTGGAGCGGCCCGTCGACGACGTCCCGGGCCTGACCATGTTTCGCGTTCGCTCGACGATCGACGCGCTCGGCGCGCTCGCGCGGGCCCACGTCGACGCGTGGCGCGCGCGCGGGAAGGGCGACCGCAAGATCGTCGCGATCACGGGTTCGGCGGGTAAAACCACGACGCGTTCGGCGACGGCTGCACTCCTCGAACGCCTCTTCCCGGAGGCCGTGCACGCGACGCGGGGCAACTTGAACAACCAGGTCGGCGTGCCGATGGTGCTGTTCGGGCTCGACAGGCAGCACAAGTACGCGGTCGTCGAGATGGGCATGAACAAGCCCGGCGAGATCGCGTCCCTCGCGGCGATGGCCCAGCCGGACGTCGCGATCGTGACGCTCGTCGCGGCTGCGCACGTCGAGGGGTGCGGCTCGATCGAGGGCGTCGCGCACGAGAAAGGAGCGCTCTTTCGCGCGCTCTCGGAGAGCGGCGTCGCGATCGGCAACGGCGACGACGCGCGTGTCGCAGCGGAGATGGCAAGTTCGCCCGCGACGCGCCGTGTCCGTTACGGCACGGGAGACGGGCTCGATCTGCGGATCGTCGAGCGTCGGCCGGACGGTTTTTCCTCGTCGCGCGTCACGCTCGCGCGCCCGGACGGCTCGTCGTTCTGGTTCCGGACCCCGCTCATCGGCGAGGCCGGCGCCTATGCATGCGCCGCGGCCGTGGCGGCTGCGGAGGCCCTCACGGGGGAGCACGTGACGTCGCTGATCGCCGAGGAAGCGTTCTCCCTCGCGGACGTGGGCGGCGGCGGCGGTCGCCTGGTTCCGCGCCTCCTCGCCCGCGACGTCATCGTGATCGACGACAGCTACAACGCGAATCCTGCTTCGTCCTCCGCGTCGATCCGCACGGCGGCCGAGCTCGCGCGTGACGCGGGTCGCAGGCTCGTGCTCGTGCTCGGCGCGATGTACGAGCTCGGCCACGAGTCGCCGCGCGGACACGACGACGTCGGCCGCGTCGCGGCGGCGAGCGGCGCGGCGCTCGTCTTCGCGGTCAATGGCGATGCGCGTCGGATCGCCGATCGCGCTGCGGAAGCAGGTGTTCCTGCGAGGTTCTTCGAGACGAGCGCTGACGCGGCCCCGGCCGTCGCGCTCGCGGTTCAGCCTGGGGATCTGGTCCTCGTGAAGGGTTCGCGCGGCGTCGGGACCGAGCGAATCGTGCGTGCCCTCGCGGAGGTTCCGTCGTGATCTACGAGCTCTTCTACCCGCTCAAGTTTCATTACAGCTCGCTCTCCTGGCTGAACGTCCTCCGGTACATCCCGTTCCGGACCATCATGGCGACGATCACCGCCATGATCCTCACGTTCGTGCTGGCGCCGTGGTTCATCCGCGAGCTCCGGCGCAAGCAGATCGGGCAGGTCGTCCGCAAGGAGGGCCCCGAGACGCACAAGGTCAAGGCGGGCACGCCGACCATGGGCGGCGCGCTGATCCTGCTCTCGCTGCTCCTGCCGACCGCGCTCTGGGCCGACCTGCGCAACCCCTTCGTCCTCGCGACGACCGCGGTGACGGCGGGCTACGGCGTCATCGGCTACCTCGACGACTACCTCAAGATCAAGCGCAAGAACACGGGCGGTTTGCCCGGACGGTACAAGCTGATCGGCCAGGTCCTCATCGGCGGCTCGGCCATCTCGTACACGTTTCTTTTCACCTCCAAGCTTCCGGCCGACTGGGCCGAGATCAAGACGCGGCTCGCGCTCCCGTTCGCGGCCTTTTCGAAGCACTCGATCGATCTGCCGGTCTGGTTCTACGTCCCGTTCGCGGTCTTCGTCGTCGTGGCCTGGTCGAACGCCGTGAACCTCACCGACGGCCTCGACGGCCTCGCGATCGGCCCCGTGATGATCAACGCGGGCACGTACCTCATCTGGTCGTACGTCGCGGGCGCGACCATCGCGAACTTCTCACTAGCGAACTACCTCGACATCCCGAAGATCGCCTCCGCCGGCGAGCTCAGCGTCTACTGCGGCTCGGTCATCGGCGCGGGCATCGGGTTCCTTTGGTACAACACCTACCCAGCCCAGGTCTTCATGGGCGACGTGGGATCGCTGGCCCTCGGCGGGGGCCTCGGCATGCTGGCGATCTTCACGAAGAACGAGCTCTTGAGCGTCCTGCTCGGCGGCGTCTTCTTCGTCGAGACGATCAGCGTCATCGCGCAGGTGACCTCGTTCAAGCTCACGGGCAAGCGCGTGTTCTTGATGGCGCCGATCCACCACCACTACGAGAAGAAGGGGTGGGCGGAGCCCAAGATCATCGTTCGCTTCTGGATCATCTCCATCCTCCTGGCGCTGGTCTCGCTGGCGTCCATGAAGCTCCGGTGAAGCCCATGGATCTTGGAGGTCAAAGGATTCTCACCATCGGGCTCGGCCGCAGCGGCGTCGCTGCGGCGCGGCTTTGCCTCGACAAGGGCGCGCGTGTCACGGCGACCGACGCGACTGCGCGCGAGCGTTTGTCCAAGGAGGCGCTCGCGCTCGAAGCCGCGGGCGCGACGCTCGTCGCGGGCGGGCATCCGGCCTCGATCTTCGATGGGATCGACCTCGTCGTGATCTCGCCCGGCGTGCCCTCGTTCCCCGCGCTCGAAGCGTTCGAGAGGGCGGGCGGCGAGGTCATCGGCGAGCTGGAGCTCGCGGCGCGGTTTTTCGTGGGGACGCCGATCGCGCTGATCGGCGGGACGAACGGCAAGAGCACGACGACGGCGCTCGTGCACGCGATGCTCGAATCGGCCGGGAAAAAGACGTTCATCGGCGGCAACTTCGGCACGCCGCTCGCGGAGGTCGTGGGGCAGTCGTTCGACGCGATCGTCCTCGAGATTTCAAGCTTCCAGGCCGAGCGCGTGCCCACGTTGCATGCACGCGCGCACGCGCTGCTCAACATCACGGACGATCACCTCGACAGGTACCCGAGCTTCGAGGCGTACGCCGACGCCAAGGGAAATCCCTTCGTCACGATGGGGCCGCAAGACACGGCCGTGATCCCGCACGGCGACGCGCTCTGCGCGAGGCAGGCGGCGCGTGGCGGCGCACGTGTGGTCACGTTCAGCGCGACCGACGAGGCGGCCACCGTGCGCCCCGTCGGCGGCTCGATCGTGCATCGCGACGCGTGGCACAGCTTCCCGCGGGGCGCGCTCCAGATCGCCGGCAAACACAACATCGAGAACGCCTGCGCGGCGCTCGGCGTCGTGGCCGGGTTCGACGTCCCATTCGACGACAGCGCCGACTCGTGGCTCGCGCGTGCCGTCCGCAACTTCCGCGGCCTCGGCCATCGCACCGTGCTCGTCGGCGAGATCGACGGCGTGCGTTACTACGACGACTCGAAGGGCACGAACGTCGGCGCCTCGGTTGCCGCGCTGCGTGGTCTCTCCGAGGACAAGGCCGTCCTCATCGCGGGCGGCAAGGACAAACTCGGCGCGTACGAGCCGCTCGTCGATGCGCTCCGCGACAAGGGCCGCGCCCTCGTGCTCATCGGTGAGGCGGCCGATCGTATCGCCGCGGCCGCCAAGGGCGTGCTCCCTATCGAGCGCGCCGGATCCATGGCCGAGGCCGTGCAGATCGCGCGCCGCCTGGCCGAGGCCGGCGATGCCGTCCTGCTCAGCCCGGCCTGCGCGAGCTTCGACATGTTCCGCGACTACAAGGATCGCGGCGATCAATTTGCCCAGGCGGTCCAGTCCATGCTGGAGGTTCGGTCGTGAGCAGCAGCGCCGTCCTCTCGGGCAACAACGTCGTCGGCGAGCGCCGCCATTCGAGCGCGCCTCCGCCGAGGAACCGCCTCCTTCCGCCGAGTGATCCGCCGCCGCCCGCGCCGAAGAACGAACCCCGCGCGCCGCGCAAGGAGAGCGCCGGCAGCGGCGTCACCGCGCTTTTGCGTTCCAGCAAGGCCGGCCCCGTCGACTCGGTGCTCGCGGCCGTGGTGATCGCGCTCGTCGGGTTCGGCGTCGTCATGGTCTACAGCGCGAGCGCGATCGAAGCGACCGTGAAGTACCACGACGCGCAGTTCTTCCTGAAGCGCCAGGGCATCTACGCGCTCGTCGCGCTCTCGACGATGTGGCTCGTGAGCCGCTTCGACTACCGCAAGCTCAAGCCCTTCACGTACCCGATCCTCGTCGCGGTCACGCTCATGCTGGGCCTGACGATCCTCGGCCTCGGCCACAAGGCGGGCAACGCCTACCGCTGGATCGCGATCGGCCCCGTGCACATCCAGCCAGCAGAGACCGCCAAGCTCGGCATCGTCCTCTGGCTCGCGTACTCGCTGTCGAAGAAGGCCGAAAAGATCAAAAGCTTCTCGATCGGCTTCTTGCCGCACCTGATCGTCGTCGGCTTCCTCATCATGCTGCTCTTGAAGCAGCCCGACTTCGGCAGCGCCGTCGTGCTCCTGTTCCTCACGTTCACGCTGCTCTTCGTGGCAGGAGCGCGCCTGCCGTACATCGCGGCGTTCACGGCCCTGCTCGGCATGGGCGCCGCCGCGCTCGTCGCGTTCAGCGACTACCGCTACCGGCGCTACCTGGCGTTCATCGACATGGACAACCACCGCCAGGACCTCGCCTATCAGCCGTTCCAGTCCGTCATGAGCTTCGGCTCGGGCGGCTGGACCGGGCTCGGGCTCGGCAAGGGCCTGCAGGTGCTCTACCTGCCCGAGGCGCACACGGACTTCATCAGCGCGATCATCGGCGAGGAGCTCGGCTTCCTCGGCATCCTCGGCCTCGTCAGCGCCTACCTCGTCATCGTCTCGCGCGGCGTGAAGATCGCCCTCGAGGCGCACGACGACTACGGCAGCTTCATGGCCTTCGGCATCGCCACGCTCTTCGGCGTGCAGGCGCTCGTGAACCTCGCCGTCGCCATGGCCATCCTGCCGACGAAGGGTCTCACGCTGCCGTTCATGAGCTACGGCGGCTCGTCGCTGCTCGTGAACGCCGCCGGCGCGGGCATCCTGCTCAGCATCAGCCGTCCGCGGACGAACGAAGTTCCGCAAGACAAACCCGCGCCCGTGCGCACGAGCGAGGGCGCGCCGAGCGCGTCGGTCCTCATCGCGACGGAGGCCCAGGAAGGCGCCGCGGAGGGAGTGAGCGCGTGACGACCCTTCTTCTCGCAGGCGGCGGCACCGGCGGCCACGTCTTCCCGATGCTCGCGGTGGGCGAAGCCGTCCGCGCCGCCGACCCTTCCGCGCGTGTCGTCTACGTCGGCACCGCTCGCGGCCTCGAAGCGCGCGTCGTGCCCGAGCAGGGCGGCGAGCTCGAGCTGCTCGACATCCTGCCTCTTCGTGGTGGTGGTTTGTCCGGGTTCTTGAAGGGCGCGCAGCACGCCGCGGCCTCGATCCCCGCGGCGCGGGATCTCGTCCGCCGCCTCGGTCCTTCGGCCGTCCTCTCGGTCGGCGGATACGCGGGCGGCCCCGTCTGCTTCGCCGCGCGCACGCTCGGCGTCGCCGTCACCGTGCTCGAACCGAACAGCGTGATGGGCCTGTCGAACCGCCTGCTCGCGCCGTTCGCCGTCCGTGCGTACACCACGTTTCCCGAGGTCGATCGTTTCTTCCGCCCGAGCATCGTGCGCCGTCTCGGCGTGCCGCTCCGCAAGGCCTTCGCCCCCGCGCCGTACGAGGTCCAGAAGGACAAACTCTCGATCCTCGTTCTCGGCGGCAGCCAGGGCGCGAAGGCCCTGAACGAGACGGTGCCGCGTGCGATTTCCCAGATCGGAAGCCAGGTCCCGGGCCTGCGCGTCCTTCATCAAACCGGCCGCGAGCGCGAGGTCGAGGCCCGTGCGCTCTACGAATCGCTCGGTTTGTCCGGGACCGCCGAGGTCGTCCCGTTCATCGACGACATGGCCCGCGCGCTCGCCTCGGCCGACCTCGTGATCGCTCGTGCCGGCGCCTCCACGCTCGCCGAGCTCTGCGCCGTCGGCCGTCCCGCGATCCTCGTCCCGTATCCGTTCGCGGCCGACGATCATCAGCTCAAGAACGCGCGTTCGCTGGAGAAGCGCGGCGCGGCCGTGGCGCTGCCGCAGTCCGAGGCCACGGCCGATCGGGTCGCGGACGAGATCCGGAGGCTCGCGGAGTCGCCCGAACGACGCGTTTCCATGGCGCGCGCCGCGGCCGAGATCGGGGCGCCCGACGCGGCGAAGGCCGTGGCGGCAGATCTGCTCGAGCTCGCGCGTTTGCGGGAATCGAAACACCGGGAGAAAGCCCGGGGAAGGACGGCATGATGTTCCGCGGGCGCGTCCGGCACATCCACTTCGTGGGCATCGGCGGCGTTGGCATGAGCGGCCTCGCGGAGATCCTCCGCTCGCTCGAGTTCGACGTCTCCGGCTCCGACGTGAAGAGCGGCGGTACCACGCAGCGCCTCGCCTCGCTCGGCGTGCGCATCGACATCGGCCACCGCGCCGAGAACGTGCGCGGCGTCGACGTCGTCGTGTATTCGAGCGCGATCCGCCCGGAAAACCCCGAGCTCGTCGAGGCCCGCGCCCTCGGCATCCCCGTCATCGGCCGCGCCGAGATGCTCGCCGAGCTGATGCGCGTGAAGTACGGCGTGGCCATCGCGGGTTCGCACGGAAAAACCACGACGACCTCGCTCGTCGCCACGGTGCTGCGCCACGCGGGCCTCGATCCCACGGTCGTCGTTGGCGGCAAGATGGCCGCGCTTGGCTCGAACGCGCGCCTCGGCGCCGGCGATCTGCTCGTCGCCGAGGCCGACGAGAGCGACGGCTCGTTCCTGCGCCTGACGCCCACGATCGCCGTGGTCACGAACATCGACCCCGAGCACCTCGATCACTACGGCACGCACGAGAAGATCAAGGACGCCTTCATCGAGTTCGCCGCGCGCGTGCCCTTCTACGGCCTCGCCGTGCTCTGCCTCGATCACCCCCACGTGCAGGACATCCTGCCGCGCATCCCGCGCCGCCACGTCACCTACGGCGTGTCGCCGCACGCGGACTACTGCGCGCGTGGCATCCAGTTCCGCGGCCTGGAAACGAGCTTCAACGCGTATCGCCGCGGCCAGCCCCTCGGCGGCTTTACCGTGAAGATGCCCGGCGCGCACAACGTGCTGAACTGCCTCGCGACGATCGCCGTCGCCGATGAGCTGGAAGTCCCGCTCGACGTCACGAAACAAGCCCTCGCCACGTTCGGCGGCGTCGCGCGTCGCTTCACGGTCGTCGGCGTGCATCAAGGCGTCACGCTCGTCGACGACTACGGCCATCATCCGGCCGAGATCCGCGCGACGATCGAGGCCGCGCGCCGCGCCTACCCCGACGATGCGCACCGGATCGTCGTGGCCTTCCAGCCGCACCGCTACACGCGCACGAAGGATCTCTTCGAAGATTTTACGCGCGCCTTCAACCTCGCGGACGTCCTCTTCGTCACGGACATTTACGCCGCGGGCGAGGCGCCGCTGCCCGGCGTGAGCGCCGAGCGGCTCGTGCAGTCGATCCGCGAGCACGGCCATCACGACGCCACGTACGTGCCGAACAAGGCTGATTTGCCCGAGGTTCTGGCGAAGGTCGTGCGCCCCGGCGACGTCGTGATCGCCCTCGGCGCGGGCGACATCAACAACATGTTGAAGGGCCTGCGCGCGCGGCTCGATGGCGTCACCGAGCCTCCGCCGGCGAGCCGGGAGGGTGGTCCATGAGCGACACGCTTCCCCCGAACCGAAGGCTGAAAAAGCCTTCCACGCCGCCAGTCGTTGCTGCTCCAAAGGATCCGGAGGCGGTCCACATTTGGGGCTCCGGATCGCCTTCGGCGTCCTCCGCCCCAAACCCCGAGCACGACTCGCCGCCGCCGCCCGGGGCCACGACGAGCACGATCCGCCCGCCGAAGCCCAAGGCGAAGCCGCGCCTCACGCTCCCGCGGCCGAAGCTCCCGCGCGCGCTGTCGCTCCTGCTCGGCGTGATGGTGGTCCTCTCGGCCTCGATCGCGGTCGCCTGGGGCGCGCGCCGGTACATCATGACGAGCCCGCGCTTTGCGATCCGCACGGTGCTCGTCGATGGAAACCGCCGCTTGCCGGCCGAGCAGGTCGCCGGCACGGGCGGCGTCACCGTGGGTCGCAACATCTTCGAGCTCGACCTCGAGACGGCGAGCGCGTCCATCACCACCGAGCCCTGGGTCGAAAAAGCCCAGGTGACGCGCACGCTCCCCTCAACCGTGCGCATCACGGTCGTCGAGCGCGAAGCCTGGGCCGTGGCCACGATCGGCGGCGAGCTGTACCTCGTCACGCGCGACGGCGACCCGTTCAAGCGCGTCGCCGACGGCGATCCGATCGACCTGCCCGTCGTCACGGGCATCACGCCCGAAAAGGTCGCCGCGGACCGGCCCGGCGTGGTCAACGCGCTGCGTCGCGCCCTCGATGTGGTCGAGGACATGGATCGGGCCGGCATCAGCAAGCGCTACCCGATCCAGGAGGTCCACCTCGAGCGCGACGGCACGATCGTGATGACGATTGGCAAGGACGCGATCTCGCTTTACCTGGGCCAGACGCGGTTTCGCGAGAAGATCGAGCAGGCCGCGCGCGTCTTGATGGAGCTCGGAAAGCGCAAGGCGAATCCCGCGGTGATCTTCCTGGACAACGAGGCGCACCCCGAGCGCGTCGTCGTGAGGATGCGATGAACCGGTGTCGTCCTACGATCGGGGCTTCGGATCGCCTTCGGCGCCCTGCGCCCCGAACCCCGTCGTTCTCGAAATTTGGCCAGCCTCCGCTCGCCATGTCAGCGTCGCCCTGCTTCGCGAGGCGCACGGCCTCCGTATCGGGTGGATGCGAATGAAGAGCAGGATGGAGCAGAGCGAGATTGTCGTCGGTCTCGACATCGGGACGACGAAGGTGTCTGCCGTCGTCGGCGAGGTCGACGCCGATGGGATCACCATCCTCGGCGTGGGCAACGTCCCGTGCCGCGGGCTGCGCAAAGGCATCGTGGCGAACATCGACTGGACGGTCCGGTCGATCGCCGAGGCCATCGAGGCGGCGCAGACGATGGCCGGCGTCGAGATTCGCACGGTGTATGCAGGCGTCGCCGGCAACCACATCCGCGGCCAGTCTTCGGACGGCGTGGTCGCGGTGGGCGGCGGCGAGGTGACCGACGTCGACGTGGGCCGCGTCCTCGAAGGCGCGCGTGCCATTCCGATCGACGCCGATCGGCAGATCCTGCATGCCTTGCCGCGCGAGTTCACGGTCGACAACCAGGACGGTATTCGTGATCCCGTGGGAATGAGCGGCGTTCGCCTCGGCGTGAAGGTGAACCTCATCACGGCCGCCACGTCCTGCGTGCAAAACGTGGTCCGTTGCGCCGAGCGCTGCGGATTGACCGTGGCCGATGTGGTCCTCGAGCCGCTCGCGAGCGCGGAAGCGGTTCTCTCCGAGGACGAAAAAGAGATCGGCGTCGCCGTGATCGATATCGGCGGCGGTACGACGGATTTGCTGATTTACGTGGACGGCGGAATCGCGCATGCGAGCGTGATCCCTGCCGGCGGGAATAACGTGACGGCGGATCTCGCGGCGGGCCTGCGTACGCCGATGGCCGAGGCGGAGCGGTTGAAGCGCAATTTCGGCTGCGCGCTCGGTCGTATGGTGGCGGACGACGAGGAGGTCGAGGTTCCGGGCGTCGGCGGCCATCCGCCGCGCAAAGTTCCGCGCCGGGTGCTTTCGGACATCATCGAGCCGCGGATCGAGGAGATTTTTGCGGTGATCCGCAAACGCATCGAGGACGCGGGCCTGCTCGATCAGCTCGCGGCGGGCGCGGTTCTCACGGGCGGCGCGGTGCTCATGGAAGGCATGAGCGAATTCGCCGAGGAGATCCTGGGTATGCCGGTTCGTCTCGGCGTACCGGTCGGGATGCGTGGAATCACGCAGCTCGTCGCGGGCCCGCAATATGCTACCGGCGTGGGTCTGCTCCACTACGGAGCGAACCAGCTTCGCGAGGCGCGCGAGCCGCGCGTCGTCGTGGAGTCGCAGCCGCCGCCGCGCCAGACGGCGCCGCGCGTGACGGCGCCTTCGAGGCCCGATCGAAGTCAGCTCATCGAGGAGCCCGTCGCCGAAAAACGTCAAGGCGGCCGGTTCTGGAATTGGTTGCGCGCAGCTTTCTGAGCTGACGCACGAGGGTAAATTTCGTAAAACGAAGTCGAGATACGGAAAGCGTTACAGATTGATAGGCGGTTTCATGGGGGAGAGGCACCCCACGAAGTCGCCCTTGGGAGCAGGCGAGGCTCCCTTGGCCCCGAGCGGCCGGAAAGAAATCCCGGGAGGCGTTTCATGAGTTTCTCTATCGAGTTTGCCGACGAGCACGCGGGTTACGACGCCCGGATCAAGGTGATCGGCTGTGGCGGGTCGGGCGGCAATGCCGTCAACACGATGATCAACTTCGGCCTCGAAGGGGTCGAGTTCCAGGTCGTGAACACCGACGCCCAGGCGCTGTCGGCGAGCATCGCGCCGATCAAGGTGCACATCGGCTCGAACGTCACCCGTGGCCTCGGCGCGGGCGCCGATCCCGAGAAGGGCCGCAAGGCGGCGCTCGAGGACGTGCAACGCCTGAAGGAGCTCATCCAGGGCGCCGACATGGTCTTCGTGACCGCCGGCATGGGCGGCGGCACGGGCACGGGCGCGGCGCCGGTGATCGCGCAGCTCGCCCGCGAGGAAGGTTGCCTCACCGTCGGCGTCGTGACGAAGCCCTTCTTCTTCGAGGGCAAGCAGCGGGCGCGTCGCGCCGAGCTCGGTCTCGCCATGCTCTCCGAGCACGTCGACACGCTCATCACGATCCCGAACCAGAAGCTCCTGACGCTCGGTGACGAGGAGCTCTCCTTCGTGGACGCCTTCCGCAAAGCCGACGAGGTCCTCTACCAGGCGATCAAGGGCATCAGCGACCTCATCACGCAGAACGGCATCGTCAACGTCGACTTCGCCGACGTGAAGACGGTCATGAGCAACATGGGCCGCGCGCTCATGGGCACGGGCTGCGCGAAGGGCCAGGGCCGCGCGCGCCTCGCCGCCGAGATGGCCATCACCTCGCCGCTGCTCGACGACATCTCGGTCGAGGGCGCGATGGGCGTGCTCATCAACGTCGTCGGCGGCCCCGACATGCGCATGCGCGAGATCGAGGAGGCCGCGACGCTCGTGCAGGAGCAGGCGCACGAGGACGCGAACATCATCTTCGGCGCGACCATCGACGAGACGATGGGCGACATGATCAAGGTCACCGTCATCGCGACGGGCTTCGACATGAACGTCTCCGACGCCGCGCAGCACACCGCGGGCGCGATGATGCCGGGCGCGCGGACGCCGCAGGCGATGCCGATCTCGACGGCGCCGTCGCTCACGAACGCGCTGACGAGCGCCCTCACGGGCGGTGGGTCGCGTTCGAACCCGCCGCCGCTCTCGGCGCCGCAGCGCAGCATGCCGCAGCCGCAGCGCGAGGAGCCGGCCTACACGGTGCGCGGCGGTCGCGGTGCGCCGGCCCAGCAGCCGGCCCCGGCCTCGCTGTCGTCGGGCGCCTCGGGCACGCCTTCGCGCGAGCGCGCGACCTTCGTCCCGCCGCTCGACGCGGACTGGGACACGCCGGCCTTCCAGCGCCGCGGTCAGTGATGGTGGGGGGCTCCGGTCGGCCCTGAGCCGATTCTCCGCGACGCGGAGAATCGTCGGGCCTTCCTCTGCCCCAGGAATCGGACACTAAGGATTCCGCGAAGTTACCTCCCGCTCGCACGTTTCCCGGAACGTTTCAGTAGGGAAGCAGGCAGCGGGGGGAACACCTCGCCCACGTTCCGCCCCATGAGCTGGGCCTCGTCGAAGTAGACGTCCGTGGTCTCCTGCTTCTGGTGCCCGAGGATCCGGCGAAGCTCGATCGCCCCGTAGCGTCCCGACCGTGCCGCCCACGTCGCGCCCGTAGCCCGTAGCCCGTGCATGGTCAAGGGCACGTGCGTGCGACTCCGCTCGCGTAGCTCTGCGCGCGTGAGGCCCGCGCGGTCGAGGTAGCCGCAGAACTTGTCTGCCACCTTGTAGACGTTCACGGGACACAAGAGCCCGCTCCCGCCTGCTTCCTCGATCATCGCGGCGAGCAGCGGAATCACGTTTGTTTCGAGCCCAAACGATCTTGCGCGCCCGTTCTTGGGAGTCTTCTCCCGCTTGCGCGGACGATCGAACGATCGCCGGATCGTGATCGTCTCGTGAGCGAGATCGATGTCCTCGCATCGGAGCCGCCCGAGCTCCCCGAGGCGACACATGAGGAACACCGCGAGCGCGACGAGCCGGCGAGCGTTCAGCGGGATCGCCTCGCACGAGACGAAGCGCAAGAACTCATCGGGGTAGAAGCACGCTCGCGTTTGTTTCTTCGGCGTCGGCGGACCCTTCACGCCAAGCGCGGGATTGTCCGGCCGAACGTAGAGATCCGGATCGCCATCCTCATCCGATGCAGCGGCGAGCATCGCGCGGAAGTAGGAGAAGTAGCGCGTGGCAGTGTTGGCCGAGATCCGATCGGCCGCTGCCTCGTTCCGGAAGTACGCCGCGACGCGCTTGACGTCATCACGCGTCAACGCTGCGATCGGCTTCTCCCCGATCGTCGTCGTCCCATCGTCGGTCTTGACGGGGAACACGTGGCACTTGAGGCCCGACGTGTAGCAAGCGATCGAGCCGTGCCCTTGCTTGTCTCGCCACGCAAGCCAGCGCTCCCCGTAGCTCGCGACCGTTTCGAGCAACGATCCCGCCGCGCTCGCCGCGGTGGGGTTCGCCGTCGCTCCGCGGAGCAGAGCGTCACGGGGGACCAGCTCGATCGGCACCCAATCGGGCAAGCGTCCTTCCTCCGCCAGGCGAGCCAGCGCGAGGTCTGGACGGTCCGTGTAGAGCTTGGCCAGCTTGTCGAGATCGGCTTCGGTGGGGGGCCGACCGTTGACCCCCTTCCGGACTGTGATGCCGGGCAGACGGCGATCCTTCACGCCCGGCACGGCCGACTGTGGAAGGGTGACGTAGACCAGGAAGTGATCGCCCGATCGCTTCCACGTGCCCTTGCGCGCTCGTCCCATGGATCACGCTCCGATCCAGGGCGCCCGGGGCGCGCAGAAGTTGGACGCCAAATAGACGGATGCTACCCTATTCATAGGTCAAACCTCGCTTTGCTCGGGGTTTGGCTTAGGGCTCCCGTGCATGTCTCCATCATGCATGGGGGCCCGCCTTGTCATACCCCCTACCAGAGGAACGCCCCCACGTCAAGGAAGAGGCCGGGTGCCTCATCGGCGCGCCTTTCCTGCGGGCTTTGCTCGTCGCGGCGGAGGGTTATCGTTCGTCGCTCGGTTCGCCTCGTGCAATGCGAGCGCGTCTCCATATCCGTCGGAGGTATGCGCCTCGCGCGCCGAGCGGTGCGGGGCAATCGTCGCGCGAGATTCGATCCACGCGTCCACCTCGTCTTTGCGAGCCAGCACCTTGCGCCCGATCTTTGTCGCCTTGAACGCTCCTTCCCGCGCGAGGCGCAGAAATGCCGTCCGGCCCATGGGCGCGGTTTTCGCGTCGTAGAAGCCGCCGCCATTCCCGCCGGGGTTCGCCTCGATGGCCTCGCGCATGATGCTTCCGGCATAGCGGAGCAACGTGGCGAGCGCCGCGATCACCTCGGGGGGCAATTCATGGGTAGCCACGTCCCCTACCTCGATTGACTCCGGAGGAGCCGCAAAGCATCCGCTAGCTCTCGCTCCACGGTACGGAGCCGCTCCTCCATGTCGTCCTGACGCTGCATGATCGCCGCGGTAAAGGGCGTGAGTTCAAGCAGGCCCTCCATTCGCACAAGGCAACCCGTGCGCCCCTTCTGGGGAATGAGGATCGCTGCGCCCGTGGCACGCTCCGCAGCGCGGATACGCCGCATGACGCGCCGCCGCCAAGAGGTATCGTGCGTCGGGATTCCAAGGACAAGCGCGGCGGCATCCAACCGCATTACGCCCTTTGGCTTCGCCCGGGTTCGCCGTCCCCGGTGGTCCCCGGGCGTGTCGTCGGCGTCGTCGGGCGCGGAAGGGTGGCGAGGCATCAACCCAAAGCGAGCCTCGACCGTGACGCCCCAATTCGATTGCAGGGACCGCGGAGCCATGCGCCCATCGTCCCGAACGGCCGGGCATCGCGGCAAGGGAAAACAGGGCAGAAACACGGCACAGATAGGACACTAAATGTCCTATCCGAGCTTCGCTGCACGATTCCAGTGAGGCGACGATAGGACATCAATTGTCCTATCGTGCTCATCTGTTGGCAGACCTCAGCGAAATCAAGCGCTTACGCGCGTCACTCCCCAAATATGTACGATTCTCGACAACAAATGGTCACGGCGTTCTCGTCATCCTCGACCGCCTCACCGATGGGCTCCCCCCCGCCGGCCTCGCATGTGCCCTTGATGTAGGCGTGATCCGTGATGGCCTTTGCCCCAACGGCGCGGCCAAGAGGAATGAGCGGGTTGCAGTCACCCATGACCGAGTAAATGGGCTGTTCCAGAAATTGCGATGAACAGGCCGCATCATCGAATAGGCGCAGCGTCGCAGCGCAGTATCCACCTTGCGGCACGCCGCACGTGCATGCCGTGCATTCGCGCGATTCCTTGGGCTGAAACGGGTACATGGTCCGGGGAAGCTCCCAATTGTAGGGCTTGGGGCACTTCGTATGCTTCCCTTTCTGCCAGATACATTGACGGTAGGGGTAGAGCACCTTGGGGACGCAGAGCTGATCCCCCGAGCCACAGAGCGACGTATCGAGGCTCGACCGACAGGCGAGCGCGCCCGTCTCCCATTGCGTGATCCTCGACCCGCCCGCCTTGATGATGGGCGACGGCTTGACGTCGCACTTCTCGTTTACCGGTGGGGGAAGCGCCGAGAACGAGATCGACTGCGCGCACGGGATGCCGCTCCCCGGGGGACACTGCACCCCAGCGGGTAGCGCGTTCGCGTCCGTGCAGGTCCCATCCCACCCCCCCGCGCCGTCAAAAGGGAGCGACGGCGCCCCCACCGCGCCGCACATGCCAGCCCCGATCGTGATCTCCCCCGGGACGCCGCTGCATTGCCCCGTCGCTTCTTGGCATTCGCAGGGGTCGCACTGCATGGGGGGAGCCGTGAGGCCGGCGTAAAGCTTGAACTGCTCGCCCCCAACGAAGGGGCACCCCTTCGGCATGTCTTGGGCCGGGCCGATCCAGACGGCCCACGGTACCGGGCTCCAGAAACCTGCCGGGGTCGCGGAATCGTTGGGGATCTCGACGCATTCGCCGCCTTGCGCCTCGCAGGCAGCTTGTGGATCGGCGTCCGGGCCGGCGTCGACGTCTGGACCGGCATCCGGGCACGCTTCGGTAGGGAATAGGGGATCGGGGATACATTCCCCGAAAACGTTCTCTGTTACGGAGCACCCCTCGACAAGACCGCCCATAACCACCGCAATAGCCAATGGGACAGAGGCAACTAAAAATAGATTCGCTTTGCGCTTCACAGCACTTCCCTATGCTACAGGTTCCACACAGCCGAAACAGTCCCCGCCAGCATCACCGCCGGTTGCTCTACAAGCACCTTTTGACCGACGATGATGCGAGTAGCCTTCGATAGCGCCAGCCCGTCGACCGCTACCCGCAAGGCCAGCGGCCCCACAAGAGGGATGTCGATTCCTGCGAGTCCGCCAAAGCCTGGACGAAATAGGACTTGTGATGCTTCGCGGAATGGGTCGCGCTGAAAATCAATCTTCATGAAACCAATATGCCCGGCAGCGCATACCCACGCCCACCGCCAATGGCCGCATAGTCCAGCTAATGCCCCAGCGGTCATTGCATGAATCGGCTCGCCACCTATGTTTGCTGTCGACCAAGCGCTACGCATCTGGGCATCAACCGAGAAGTAGCTGTGTAGTCGAATGCGTCCGGAGAGCACCGCGCCCACGGCCGGAGCCCACGACGCCACCCCCAGCACCATGACCGGCCCAGCGCCGATCGATCCTCTCACCCCTGACTTCTTCCCATCCCCCGGAGGATCGTCGTACGCATACGGATCCTCCTGCTTAGGCAAGGGCTTCCCGTCCACGACCGCTACCGCCCCAGCAATGCCTAGACTGGGATCCCCCAGCGACTCTAGGCGTACCTCGGGGAGACCGGGGGGCCTGGGGATCCCCGCTGGCTCCGGTAGGGGCTTGGGCGCGGGGATGGGCTCGATCGAAGGCTCGGGAGGTAGCGGCGTCAAGGTGACCGGGACGTCCATGCTCCCGCCCTTGCACGCCGTGAACACCGCGCGCCCATCCCGATAGCCGGTCAGGGTCGCGCGGATTTCATGCTCGCCAGGAGGCAGGAAGACAAAAAATGCGTTCATCCGCGCTCGATTCCACGGCTTCCCGTCGATCGTCGTCGTCTCCGGTGCGTGGCTCACCTGCACGTCGACCATGCACACCGCATCGCGCGCGATGCCATATGCGCCGTTAAACTTCTCTCGCTCTGCGGGGGTAGCGCTCCAATCACGATTGACGGCAGTGTGGAGCAAATCGGCCGCTTGCGCGTATCGCCCCAGCTTCACGAGCAACACCCCGAGACGACCGGCAATGAGGGGATCGGAGCGGATCGCAAGAGCCTCCGAATAGGCGATCACGGCTTCGCCGATCTTCCCCGCGGCCCTCGCATTATCGCCGCGTGACGCATACTCGGCGAAGCGTATCTCGTCCGCGGCAATGGCGATCTTCGCAGGATCCCCGCCCTGCGCCGTACTCGCGTCGTCGGCCCACGCGGGTACGGCGAGCCCCAGACCAGCCGCGAGAACAACCAGCGCCAGACGTCCCGACAACATGGAATGACTGTAGACAAACCTACGCACGGGGGCAAGTGGGTTTGTAGCTACGAACCCTCGGAACGATTCAGCGCAACAAATCGGCCGGACTTGCGCCGCTTTTCGTATGGGTGTTTCCTCCGCGGATCGCGTCGATCCGCTCGTCTGCCTCGGGCGGCAGCACGGGATCCGGCGTCGGTGTGAGGCGTGGCTGTAGGCGTTCGAGCGGCTCACAGGTCCGCGTGCGTTCGGGCTCGGGGATCCTGCATTCGACGACCGCGTGGCCATGGAAGGCCCGTTCGGCAACCGCGACGACGTAGACGGCCGGCAACCGGACGAGCTTCGGCGGATCGGGAAAGAGGAGCAGCCAAGCAGCCATTGCCGCGCCGCCCAGGGCGAGCCCAGCCGCTATGGTGCCGATAGGCTCAACAAACGGTGAGAGCCAACGAAGGCCGGCGAGCGCGCGATCCCCGGGCGCAGCGTCGGCCGCCCCCGGAAGCTCGGGCGCGCCATGGGCCGCCTCCGGAAGTTCGGGCGCGTCGCCACCGCGGAACCATCGTTCGAACCACGCGATCGGCAGAATCACCAGCCGCTTTGGCTGCCGGCGAGCTTCCTTTATCGCATCGGCAAGGCGCTGCGTTGCCTGGTGCAGGTAGACGCGGGAGCGCTCGGGAGGGATCCCCAGCGCTTCGGCGATCTCCTCGTGCGACATGCCTTGATCCCATACCGCAGAAAACACCGCTTGCATCCGAGGAGGAAGCTTGGGGCGCACGATGGCAATCAATTCGAGCCAGCCCGTCTGGCAGGCGATTTCCTCCGGGGTCGGCTCGTCGGACGGGACGCGCAGAATCGAGCGCAATCGTCGCGCGAGCCGCACGATCGGCCGTTGCTTTCGCTGATGGAAGCGGGCGGCCGTCCGGGTTGTGATGACCCAGAGCCATGGACGCAAGGGGCCGACAGGGGGGTTTGTTCGTCGGCTCTTTTCGGCCTCGAACATCACCTCTTGGGTGATGTCGTCGCGGTCCTCGGGGGACGTGATCCAACGCTCGGTCCATTCGAGGACAACGGGCCGGAGCGCCGCCAGCTCGTCGGCGGAAGGAAGGCCGGGGGGTGTCGGAAGACAGGGGGCCAGGTTCATGACCTACAAACGTGGCGGGCGACCCCCACGACGTTACCCCATGCCTTGCGATTTTGGTAGCAGCTCGCCGCATACAGTCGCACCTGCTTGGCCGTTCAGCTCTGCGCGGCTAAGCTCCTTCCTCGGCGAGCCGCTGTAGCTCGGCCCATACCCCCCGGGCGATTGCGGCCCCGGCGTCGATCTTCGCGGAGCCAAGATCGCCGAGCGCGCCCGCGAGGCGTTCGACGCCCACCGCGGCACGCGCCGACGGGGCGGAGACGTCCTCACGAAGGACGATTTTTTCGGCTACGGTCACGAGTCAAAGGCTCCGATTTGGTAACGGTCGGCAAAAAATGGGCGCAAGTTACCAATACGGCGCACGAATGGCGCGCCGTCCGAACAATGGAATTCGGGCTTTTCACAGAGCCGGCGGACCACGCGCGGTGGCAAGCGGCGCGGCCGTTCGGCGATTGCGGCGCGGTGAGCGCTGGACGCGAGGCCCTGGCAGGCCCGGCACGGCGCTGGACGCGTCGGACGGCTTGGGCTCGACCATCGACCCTGGAAGGCCCAGCGCTGCGCTTGGCGGGCCGCTGGACGCATCGGACGGCTTGGGCTCGATTGTCGGCCCTGGCAGGCCCGGCGCGGCGCTTGGCGGGCCGCTGGACGCCTCGGGCTCGATTGTCGGCCCTGGCAGGCTCCGCGCGGCGCTTGGCGGGCCGCTGGACGCGTCGGACGGCTTGGGCTCGACCATCGGCCCTGGCAGGCCCGGCGCGGCGCTCGGTGGGCCGCTGGACGCCTTGGGCGCCTCGGGCTCGCGTTCCACGCGAATCCGCTTCCCTGGATCGCGGCAAAGCGCGTCCAGTTGCTCGGGGGTCAAAGCATCGTCGGGTAACTCCGTCACCCCAGCGGGCCAAAACAGGCCGACGCGTACGGCGCGGCCGTCCCGGATTTCTTCCCGCCAGCCGCAACGGTAGCCGGAGAAACCCGGCATGGGTGAGCAGATGACACGGATCATCGCTGGATCTCCGGAGGAAACGGGCGTCAGTTGAGCGCGGGGGGCGTGTCGTCTTCGCTCAAAGCCTCGGCTTCCAATTCGGCCAACATCACGCGCAGCCGCTCGATTTGCTCGGATCGTTCCGTGAAGCCCGTCGCCCAATAGAGCTCAAGCGCGCGCTGGGCTTTCGGGTCTTTCCAGTTGCTTTCGACACCCGCTTTCCAGGCCCATCGGAGGGATTTCGGAAGGGTCGGGGGACACTCGGACGTCACCTTGATCTGCGTTTCGACCTTCGCGCGGCGCTTCCCCCAGCGCTCGGGGTATCGCGCGCGGAGCACTTCGAGGGCGAATCGAGGGTCCTTTTCGGCGGCCTGTAGCACGAGCTTCGAGAGCTGGAATTCGCCATCCGCTTCCGCCTTGCGGATTTCGGCGTCGAATTCGGGATCCTGCTTACGCCACCGTCGCAAGGTGCGCGTCGAGATCCCGACGAGCGCGCACACGGTGGGCCGGTGAAGATGGCCGTTTCGCAGGCCATCGAGGATTTGTGCCGTGATCTCGGGGGTCCGTTGCGAGGGGCGTCCAGGCATAGAGGTCTCCACTCCTGGCGAGGAATCGACCGTTTGCGGCCCGTTTCGGAACGGTTCAGGACCTCGGGCAAGGATTTCGGCGCTTGCCGCGCCGTCCGCGTCGATGCCCGAGGCCGACGAGCACGAGGTCCGCGTCGAGCGCCGCTCGCCTCGATGTCAGGCGAGCTTGGGTCTGCTTCCGTCCCGACTACGAGCCGATGCCGGGCAAGCGCGCGCCCTGCTCGTCCTGCTCGGTTGGGAGGCCCCCGTCCCTTATGCTCTGCTCGCACGCACAGTCTTGCTGTGGGGTTCGTCCTTCTGTACCGTGGCGGACATGCGTATTCTGTCTACCATCGTGCTCCCGTTGTTGTTGCTCTCTGCATGCACGAAGCCGACGGCCAAGGAAGCGGCTGACAAGCTCGTCGCAGCGGGTGTGCTGGCGAACTGCACGCAGGAACCTCCCAGGGGGCTCAACGCCAGAGCATCGGAATACTGGAAATGCGAGCTTCCCAGCGTGCCAGGGGAGGGGGCGGGAGTGATGACATTCGCGGACGACGACGCTTACCAGACCACGATCAAAGCGTTCGATGGGGCTGCGGTGCTCGCCGGCCCCCACCGCTACGGCAACGCAAGGGCGCGCGTGTTCGTCCAGATGAACCAAGGCGCGTCGCTAGAGGTCGGGAATAAGGCTAAAGCGATCGTGGACTCTCTCTAGGAAGGTCGCGCCGTTTCGAGGCACGAGGCCGGCGATCGAGCGCCGCACCGCCTCGATTCTTGTGGGTGCGTCCCGACGTACCCCCCCCGGATGCGGGGCAGACAAAAATTAACGTCGAGCGCGGTCACGGCGGCGAGACCTCGGGGAAGATTTCGCCGCACGTCGCGCCGTCCGCCTCGATGCCCGAGGCCGACGAGCAGGGCGACGAGCACGAGGCGCACGTCGAGCGCCGCGCCGCCTCGATGCACCCGCCCCCCACGTCGGGCCCGCGGATTTACGCAGTCGAGCGCGGTCATGGCTGCGAGAGCTCGGGGGAGATTTCGCCGCTCGCCCATCGCCTCGATGCACCCGCCCCCGTGCAGGGCCCGCGGATTTACGCGGTCGAGCGCGGTCATGGCCGCGAGAGCTTGGGGGAGATTTCGCCGCTCGCCCATCGCCTCGATGCACCCGCCCCCCACGTCGGGCCCGCGGATTTACGCGGTCGAGCGCGGTCATGGCCGCGAGAGCTCGGGGGAGATTTCGCCGCTCGCCCATCGCCTCGATGCACCCGCCCCCCACGTCGGGCCCGCGGATTTACGCGGTCGAGCGCGGTCACGGCCGCGAGACCTCGGGGAAGATTTCGACGCTCGCCGCTCGCCGCTCGCCCCGCCGCCTCGATGCACGAGGCTGACGAGCACGAGGCGTACGTCGAGCCCGAGGCCGACGAGCTGGGGCCGGCGAGCACGAGGCGCACGTCGAGCCCGAGGCCGACGAGCTGGGGCCGGCGTCCAGGGCGACGAGCCCGAGGCCGGCGTCGAGCGCCGCGCCGCCTCGATGCCCGAGGCCGGCGAGCAGGGGGCCGGCGTCCTCGGGGGTACGTCCCGACGTACCCGCCCCGCGCTCGACGCATCCGAGCAAGAGCGCGCGTGCGTGCGTGTGTCGCGACAAGCTTTTTGGCCGAATTATGGCCGCTCGACCCCCCCCGCATGCGGGGGTGGCCAAAATTCGACGTCGAGCGCGCCCGGCCTCGGAGCAGCTTTGGGATGATCCGGACTGACGCCACCCCGAGCCTTCCATTCTCTCCGGGTTTGGTTTAGGGTACGCCCCATGAAACGACTCGCCTCGATTCTCTCCTTTTCCACGATGGTCTTGCTTCCTGCGGCGGCGCACGCCGCGGCGGAAAAGCTCCTGCTGATGGAGGTCGTCACCAGCCCGACACAGGCCGAGTCCGTCGCGATCCGGAACCCCGGAAACACGCCGGTCGTCCTGACCGATTATTACCTCGCCGATTACAGTACTTACTACAACGTCGTCATCGCTCAGGCACCCGCCGGCACCAGCGACTTCATCGTGCGATTCCCCGCCGGTGCTGTCATCCAGCCAGGTGAGACCCAGTACATGTCGATCGCCGGCGGCGAGTGCTTCAGGACATCCTGCGGCGCGATGAGTACGTTCACCGGATACGGGATCTATCCCACGTACGAGATCGCGACGGGCGACGCGGCGACGACGAGCCCTGCTGTCCCTGACATGCTCGTGCCGGTCATGAACGGGGTCGGTACCGCGTGGGGGCTCACCAATGGGGGCGAGCTGATCATTCTGTTTTACTGGGATGGCATAACCAACCTCGTGACCGACGTCGATTACGTGTTCTATGGAGCGGCGGGGCCCCAAGCCCCGGTGAACAAGACGGGCGTCACGGTCAACGGCTCGGCGTATCTGCCGGATACGGCGGACAATCCCGCGCTGCACGCACCCCTGTCGATGATGACGACAACGATCAACACGTGTCGCGTGGACCTCGCGGAGACCGGCCAGGTCATGATGGGCAGCAATGGCGTCAGCGGCCGCGACGAGACCAGCGAGCCCTGGTCGACGACCTGGACCGCGTGCGCCGTGCCGAGCGCCGCCGATATCGACCTCGACACGGTCCTCAACAGCATGGATAACTGCCTCACGGTGCCCAACGCCGCGCAGATCGACACCGACGCCGACGGCGTCGGGGACGCCTGCGACAACTGCCCGACCGTGGCCGATATGATGCAGTCGGATGTGGATGCCGACGGCGTCGGGGACGCCTGCGACAACTGCCCGACCGTGCCGAACCCCAACCAGGCGGACTCCAATGGCAATGGCATCGGCGACGCCTGCGACGCGTCCGGCGCGGGCGGCGGGGGTGGTATGGGCGGTGGTATGGGCGGCGGCGGCTCCGGCGGCGGCGGCATGGGCGGCGGCGGTGGTATGGGCGGCGGCGGCTCCGGCGGCATGGGCGGCGGCTCCGGCGGCAATGGCACCGGTGGCGTCGGCGGCAATGGCACCGGCGGCGACACGACATCCACGACCACGACCGGCACGGGCGGCGCGGGCGGCAGCGAGGATGACGTCGGCTGCGGCTGCCACGTGACCGGCGACGAGTCGCCGCGAGGGGCGTCCTACGCTTCGCTCTTCACGATCGCGGCGGCCGCGCTCGGGGTACGGCGTCGGCGCTCGCGATCCCGGTAGACCGACAGCAGCAGGGGGAGGCATCTCAGAAAATCTCCCCGCCTCCGATTTCGCGCGCCTCGGCGTGGTTCTCGCGCCGGTCTCGTCGCCGCGCCGCGCGGATAGGGAGCCCTACCGCCTTCCCAAAGAGGCAATTTGCCCCGCTGCTCCAGTTAACCTAACGCCACAACCACGGCGTGGTCGTGCCATCCAGAAAACCAAGCTATTTTAGCAGGGAAGCGTGTCCCATTGGGCTCAGCGGTTACCGGAGCTCGCCCCCGCCGTCGAGGGCGAGCAAGCCTTCCGGGTCGCGGCCGTCGAGCACGCGGCGCGAGGGGCCGCGGAAACACGCGGTCGAGCGCGGTCCCGCCGCGTCAGCCTCGGGGAAGACTTCGCGGCGCAGATCGCACCGCGCCGTCGAGCGTGTCGAGCGTCGAGCGCGGCGGGTGCGTCCGTGCATACCCTCGCACGGTAACGTCGAGCGTGCGAGTCGAGCCGCCTGCGTTTCCGCCACCCTGCGTCCGGGCGCGGCGGAAATACAGCATCGAGCGCGGTCCCGCCGCGTCGGCCTCGGGGGAGATTTCGCCGCGGACCTCGCCCCCGCCGTCGAGCGGGAGCAGGCCTTCCACCTCGCGACCGTCGAGCGCGAGGCGCGAGGGGCCGCAGAAACACGCGGTCGAGCGCGGTCCCGCCGCGTCGGCCTCGGGGGAGATTTCGCCGCGGACCTCGCCCCCGCCGTCGAGCGCGCCGCCCGGGGTGCGTCCGTGCAAACCCACGCGCGCACACGTCGAGCGCACGCACGGCGCAACCTTCATTTCCGCCACTTCGACCCCCCCGCATGCGGGGGTGGCGGAAATTCGATGTCGAGCGCGGTCCCGCCGCGCCGGCCTCGGGGAAGATTTCGCGGTAGGACTGCTCGGTTTACGGATTCTTGGCAAACGCTATCGCAGCCTCGATGTCTGCTTGGGTGTAGTAGCCACGATCGCGACGCGTTATCACTCCCTCGGCAATCGCTCGGGCGAGGTGGTGGCGAGCATGTTCATAGCCCGGCACGTGAAGCCGCCTAATCATTTCGACCACCATTTCGACCGGGCCCCTGGTGTGCAGCTTCGACAGGAGAAGCATGAGCCCGTCGGGACCAACATAGGCGTCCAGTCCATCGAACTGGGCCAATCCACGGTCTTTTTGATACTCAGCATCGGGATCAAATTGGCATCCTATCGAAGATCGATGGACCAATCGCAGATCGCGCATCCTATAATCATGCTTCTCGCCGCTCGTTTCTTTGGGAACCATGACCCACTCAATCACGCCGCCAGCGGCATTGACGACTGATTCTCCACAACTATCGCATGTCCAGGGCGGTACCGTCATAAATACAAGGTACCATAGTTAGGGTTGTGCGTCGAGCATCACGTGAAAGATGCACAACACATGATGCATCTCGTTTTCAGGCACGATATCATCGCAAAGGGCAGGCAGAGTCTGTAAGCTCCGCATCGTCCCGAAGTGTCCCTCTGCCATCGCGCGCGGCCGAGTCGCGAAGTGTCGGAAATTATTCCGCGCCGTCCGCCTCGATGCCCGAGGCCGACGAGCTGGGGCCGGCGTCCAGGGCGACGAGCACGAGGCGGACGTCGAGCGCACGGCGGCGAGACCTCGGGGGAGATTTCGACGCTCGCCGCTCGCCGTGCAGCCTCGATGCACGAGGCCGACGAGCTGGGGCCGGCGAGCACGAGGCCCGCGTCGAGCGCCGCGCCGCGCATTTACGCGGTCGAGCGCGGTCACGGCCGCGAGACCTCGGGGGAGCTCGCCGCTCGCCGCGCCGCCTCGATGCACGAGGCCGACGAGCCCGAGATCGGCGCGCCCTGCTCGCCGGGTCGGTCACGACGCACCCGCCCCCATGCAGGGCCGGCGCATTTACGCGGTCGAGCGCGGTCACGGCCGCGAGACCTCGGGGAAGATTTCGCCGCTCGACGCTCGCCGCGCCGCCTCGATGCACGAGGCCGACGAGCACGAGGCCGACGAGCACGAGGCCGACGAGCACGAGGCCGACGAGCACGAGGCGCACGTCGAGCCCGAGGCCGACGAGCTGGGGCCGGCGTCCAGGGCGACGAGCACGAGGCGCACGTCGAGCGCCCTCGATGGCCTCGGGGTCGGTCGCGACGCACCCGCCCCCCACGTCGAGCCCGCGGACCTACGCGGTCGAGCGCGGTCACGGCCGCGAGACCTCGGGGGAGATTTTGCCGCTCGCCGCTCGCCGCGCGCCGCCTCGATGCACCCGCCCCCCCACGTCGAGCCCGCGGATTTACGCGGTCGAGCGCGGTCACGGCCGCGAGACCTCGGGGGAGATTTCGACGCGCGACGCTCGCCGCGCCGCCTCGATGCCCGAGGCCGACGAGCTGGGGCCGGCGTCCAGGGCGACGAGCACGAGGCCGGCGTCGAGCGCCGCGCCGTCCGCCTCGATGCACGAGGCCGGCGAGCTGCGCGACGAGTTCGAGACCGGCGAGCTCGCCAGGTCGTACGGAACTGAGTAGGCAGCCACGACACGATCCTCTACGTTTATCTCGTCCCGAGGCCGCAGAGTAAAAGTAAAGACGCCTCGGCTGGCCCGCCGGGCAGGAAGTGAGAGTCTTTCTGTGGTGTCGAAGGATATTTGCGAAGACGAGGCGGACACGGACAACGCGAGCGAGGACGAAGCCGAGCCGAACGCAGCGATGCGCCTTATCGTGTTCAAGCGGGTACTTGAGCACATGGTGAGCGAGGCAAGTGCCGACCCATTGCGCCTTGCGGTGATCCTTGAGGCACTTGCTGTGCTTGACTCGCGAAGGAGCGATAACAGCGCAGAGGGGGACGAGGCATTGGTGCGCGCTGCGAGTCTCGCGATGACCTCCGCAATGAACGAGACACTTGTAGCTGTCGCATCCCAAAAGAGTGGTCACGATGTCAAGGCGGACATGACCCAAATCCGGCTTGCACTCGATCGTGCGACTCTAGCGATCGCGTGGCACGGTGACGAGCAGGGCGCCCAATACGCGAAGGGCTTCATTCACCGCCTGGCAAGGATGGCCGAGGACTACACGCGACGGGACAATGGAACATTCAAGGATGCGGTAATCGGCGCCCTTCGCTCACTTAGCCATGCAAGGCTAGCCGGCGGCCGGAGCGTGCTATTCCCGAACTACAACGCGATCGCGAGAGCCGTTCTACGAAACAAGAGGACACAACCCGGCGTCGAGAAGCAAGTTGCCGCGCTGGAGAAGGCGCTTCCCGAACAGCTCGCGCCGTACATCTGTGACACGGGCTATCGGGCCGGCGTCAACCTTGGCGACGTGGCCCGGGTGGCGCTCAAAGCTGGCGGGGTCGATCCCTACGACGTGTTAGACGCTCCAGCAAAGATGCGTGAGACCAGGCTCCGAGAGAAGTTGGGCGAGAAGCCACCTGGGAAACGTAGACAGCCGCGTGTATCCAAGCGCAAGCCCTAACGGCTAACGGCTACCCCGTCGCGTTAGCGTCCGCCCCGCCGCATGCTCGGTCCCATGAACAAACCGCGCACTCAGAAGGCTCGGATCGTCGCGCACGACCGGCGCAACACGAGCACAAGCCGCCGGTCCGTTTCGTCTACCCCAAAGAAGAGCGAGCGCCTCCATCGAAGGGCGCTCGTCATGATGGAGGACGCTCCTCCCTTGGCTCGCAACAACCGGTGCAAAAGCTCGAAAGGCGCCACGCCTGGCCTCCTTGCGTCTATCTTGTGTCCTTGGGGGGCCTATTTGGGGATCGTCGCCGCCATCTTGAGGTTTGGCAAAGCCATGGGAACCCATGATCCGCGCATGGGCATTGAAGCGATCGCGGTTCTTGCTGTTGTCGCGATCGTGACAGTCCTCGCCGTTGTTGCGATTGTGGTGGTCCTCGCCCGGTGGCAACGGTAGTCCGGAGTTTCGGCCCGCGGCGCCCGCGTTTCCGGGCCTCCAACCCTGGAGAGGTGGCCCACGGATTTACGTGGTCGAGCGCGGTCACCGCCGCGAGACCTCGGGGAAGATTTCGCCGCGCGACACGCGCCGCGCCGCCTCGATGCACGAGGCCGACGAGCACGAGGCGCGGTCGAGCGCCGCGCCCGTCGATGGCCCTGGGGTCGGTCGCGACGCACCCGCCCCCCACGTCGAGCCCGCGCATTTACGCGGTCGAGCGCGGTCACGGCCGCGAGACCTCGGGGAAGATTTCGACGCTCGCCGCGCCGTCCGCCTCGATGCACGAGGCCGGCGAGCAGGGCGACGAGCACGAGGACCACGTCGAGCGCCGCGCCGCCTCGATGCCCGAGGCCGACGAGCACGAGATCGGCGCGCCCCGCTCGCCGGGGTCGGTCGCGACGCACCCGCCCCCACGTCGAGCCCGCGGATTTACGCGGTCGAGCGCGGTCACGGCCGCGAGACCTCGGGGAAGATTTCGACGCTCGACGCTCGACGCTCGCCGCGCCGCCTCGATGCACCCGCCCCCCACGTCGAGCCCACGGATTTACGCGGTCGAGCGCGGTCACGGCCGCGAGACCTCGGGGAAGATTTCGACGCTCGACGCTCGACGCGCCGCCTCGATGCACGAGGCCGGCGAGCACGAGGCCGGCGTCGAGCGCCGCGCCCCTCGATGGCCCCGGGGTCGGTCGCGACGCACCCGCCCCACGTCGAGCCCGCGGATCTACGCGGTCGAGCGCGGTCACGGCCGCGAGACCTCGGGGAAGGTTTCGACGCTCGCCGCTCGCCGCGCCGCCTCGATGCACCCGCCCCCCGCGTCGAGCCCGCGGATTTACGCGGTCGAGCGCGGTCACGGCCGCGAGACCTCGGGGGAGATTTCGACGCTCGACCCTCGCCGCGCCGCCTCGATGCACGAGGCCGACATCGAGCCCGAGGCCGACGAGCTGGGGCCGGCGTCCAGGTCGACGAGCCCGAGGCCGACGAGCTGGGGCCGGCGTCCAGGGAGACGAGCACGAGGCCGGCGTCGAGCGCCGCGCCGCCTCGATGCACGAGGCCGGCGAGCTGGGGCCGGCGTCCAGGGAGACGAGCACGAGGCCGGCGTCGAGCGCCGCGCCGCCTCGATGCACGAGGCCGGCGAGCTGGGGCCGGCGTCCTCGGGGGGTACGTCCCGACGCACCCGCCTACGGTCGACGCACACGAGCAAGAGCGCGCGTGCGTGCGTGTGTCGCGACAAGCTTTTTGGCCGAATTATGGCCGCTCGACCCCCCCGCATGCGGGGGTGGCCAAAATTCGAGGTCGAGCGCGGTCACGGCCGCGAGACCTCGGGGAAGATTTCGACGCTCGACGCTCGCCGCGCCGCCTCGATGCACGAGGCCGACGAGCTGGGGCCGGCGAGCATGAGGCGCACGTCGAGCCCGAGGCCGACGAGCTGGGGCCGGCGTCCAGGGCGACGAGCACGAGGCCGGCGGTCGAGCGCCGCGCCGCCTCGATGCCCGAGGCCGACGAGCTGGGGCCGGCGTCCAGGGCGACGAGCACGAGGCCGGCGGTCGAGCGCCGCGCCGCCTCGATGCCCGAGGCCGGCGAGCTGGGGCTGGCGTCCTCGGGGGTACGTCCCGACGCACCCGCCCGCGGTCGATGCACACGAGCGAGAGCGCGCGTGCGTGCGTGTGTCGCGACAAGCTTTTTGGCCGAATTATGGCCGCTCGACCCAATTCGACGTCGAGCGCGGTTACGGCCGCGAGAACTCGGGGAGACTTCGACGCGCCCCGCCATTTGACGCGGCACCAGGGGCGCAAATACCGGCTGGCAAATCAACGATTCCTGGACCCACGACGACCCGATGAGGGCTTTGGCCTGAGCGAGTCAGGCTTCACTCTTTTATTTGACGCCTCTCGCGTCGCCCTCCCAGATGCCAATGTTACCGATCGCCCATTCTTTAGCGATGAGTCGATCACGTCTTCAAGCAGACTGGTCGCCACATTGGTAGACCCTATCCATCCAAAGCGAACCAGTTGCGCAAACAGGCCGTTGCTAAAGTAGCGACCCGAGTTGTCATAAGAAACGCGCCGGCCTCCCTTGGGGCCCATCGTTTCATCCGTGCCGCCGATTACATGCCAGTACGAAACGGGAAAATACATCCCATTAATCATGTCGGGCGAAATCGGATCGAAGAATGCATCGGGACAAAGTTTGAAGAAAAATGCTCCGGGATGGAGGCGATATTCGAGCGCATTGGTTGGAATTGCCTGAAGCGCGTCGATGTCGAATTTGTACATCTTCGCAAATTCATCCTCGTAATTCTTGTCTTTGGAGAAACGGAATACGTGATCGCCGCTTTCTTGCTGCATCCGCTTGTATTGCACCATTACAAACGAGCGATAAAGTTCGTTGTAGTACACGAGATCAACGCCAAGTGTACTCTCCACGGGTGTGCGGTTGTAGTTTGTGACGTAAAGACGCTCGCCGCTCGACTTGCTGAAGACCACTGTGCCGATTACGTCCGTCTTGTGACCGATCGCTCCCTGGAATAATTGGGCATCATGCTCGATCATTCGGTCCTCGTGGACCAGACCAGACGAAGCGCCCCTTAACCGCTTGATGTACGAACTTGGTTCTCTGCCGCTCAACTCGTGCTCAACAAGCACCAAGGAACGGTCAAAGCCACTGATTTCCAATGAGATTCCGATGGCATCGCGCTCCATCGCCATTGTTGTGTACGCATCGTCTCGGTACCGCCGGTTAGACTCAATCCGCCTATCGTTCAGTTCGATGACGATCTGTGATGAAGACGCTTGTGCGTATATTCGATTCCATACCTCTATAGGAGCCCGGGTACACACGTGTAGCGACCACTTGCACAAGTGCTGCGAATCGCCATGCATCAAACCCGCGGGATCGATGGCACTGATTCGGTAAAGTGTGACCCTGTATTCGCGCGTAACAATCATGTCGCCTTTTCTTGCCAGCGCGACATGACTAATTGTGACGCCGTCCGTGGATATAAAGCACAGTTCCACTCCTCGATGGGGCCAATCATCGGCAACGGTGGAGATAGTCGCGATGTGGCCTGGCTCGTCGAGGTCTGACAACGCCTTACGTCGGAATTCGCTCTCATCGAAGAACAGAAGGTATCCGCTGTAATCCGCAGATGTAACCATGCATGCACAGAGTAACGCGTCGACCGGCGTTGGTCTAGAGGTACCGCCGTTGAACTCAGGGCGTCCCCTCATCGGACGGCAAATTCGCGTAGTCGGGCAACGTCGCGGCCCGCACGGGGAAGCGCTCGCCGCTCGCCCGATGAGTCCGCCGCGCCGTCCGCCTCGATGCCAGATCCGGGGAGCACGCCCATGCCGTCCGCCTCGATGCCCAAGGCCGACATGCACGAGATCGGCGCGCCCTGCTGGCCGGTGTTGTTCGCGACGCACCCACCCCCCACGTCGAGCCCGCGGATCTACGCGGTCGAGCGCGGTCACGGCCGCGAGACCTCGGGGGAGATTTCGACGCTCGACGCTCGCCGCGCACCGCCTCGATGCACCCGCCCCCCACGTCGAGCCCGCGGATTACGCGGTCGAGCGCGGTCACGGCCGCGAGACCTCGGGGAAGATTTCGACGCTCGCCGCGCCGTCCGCCTCGATGCCCAAGGCCGGCGAGCACGAGGCGCACGTCGAGCGCCGCGCCCCTCGATGCACCCGCCCCCCACGTCGGGCCCACGGCTTTACGCGGTCGAGCGCGGTCACGGCCGCGAGACCTCGGGGGAGATTTCGCCGCTCGCCGCTCGCCGCGCCGCCTCGATGCACGAGGCCGACGAGCACGAGGCCGACGAGCTGGGGCCGGCGTCCAGGGCGACGAGCACGAGGCCGGCGTCGAGCGCCGCGCCGCCTCGATGCCCGAGGCCGGCGAGCAGGGCGACGAGCACGAGGCGCACGTCGAGCGCCGCGCCCCTCGATGGCCCCGGGGTCGGTCGCGACGCACCCGCCCCCACGTCGGGCCCGCGGATCTACGCGGTCGAGCGCGGTCATGGCCGCGAGACCTCGGGGAAGATTTCGACGCTCGCCGCGCCGTCCGCCTCGATGCCCGAGGACGGCGAGCAGGGCGACGAGCACGAGGCGCACGTCGAGCGCCGCGCCGCCTCGATGGCCTCGGGGTCGGTCGCGACGCACCCGCCCTCCACGTCGAGCCCGCGGATCTACGCGGTCGAGCGCGGTCACGGCCGCGAGACCTCGGGGGAGATTTCGACCCTCGACCCTCGCCGCGCCACCTCGATGCACGAGGCCCACGTCGAGCCCGAGGCCGACGAGCTGGGGCCGGCGTCCAGGGCGACGAGCACGAGGCCGGCGTCGAGCGTCGCGCCCCTCGATGGCCCCGGGGTCGGTCGCGACGCACCCGCCCCCATGCAGGGCAGGCGCGTTTACGCGGTCGAGCGCGGTCACGGCCGCGAGACCTCGGGGGAGATTTCGCCGCTCGCCGCTCGCCGCGCCGCCTCGATGCACGAGGCCGACGAGCACGAGGCCGACGAGCACGAGGCCGACGAGCACGAGGCCGACGAGCACGAGGCCCACGTCGAGCCCGAGGCCGACGAGCACGAGGCCCACGTCGAGCCCGAGGCCGACGAGCTGGGGCCGGCGTCCAGGGCGACGAGCACGAGGCCGGCGTCGAGCCCGAGGCCGACGAGCTGGGGCCGGCGTCCAGGGCGACGAGCACGAGGCCGGCGTCGAGCCCGAGGCCGACGAGCTGGGGCCGGCGTCCAGGGCGACGAGCACGAGGCCGGCGTCGAGCGCCGCGCCGCCTCGATGCACGAGGCCGGCGAGCTGGGGCCGGCGTACTCGGGGGTACGTCCCGACGCACCCGCCCGCGCTCGATGCACACGAGCGAGAGCGCGCGTGCGTGCGTGTGTCGCGACAAGCTTTTTGGCCGAATTATGGCCGCTCGCCCCCCCGCATGCGGGGGTGGCCCAAATTCGACGTCGAGCGCGGTCACGGCCGCGAGACCTCGGGGGAGATTTCGACGCTCGCCGCGGTCACGGCCGCGAGACCGCTGAACATTCAACGACTATCTGTCGGCAATCGATATGTCTAGCGTTGCGGGTTGAGTGGTCTTGCAGATTCGGGGAGTTGCTTGGGCTCACTTTCCAATGCCGCGTTAACCAATGCAGTCTGTAGCCTTGACGTCGCCCGCTGGAGGACCTTTTCACTTCGCGTCCACCATCCTCGATACCGGTCGGATATCGACTGCACCCGCCTCGCCACCTCGGACTCGATGGCCTGCCCGGCGTACTCGAATGGCTGCCCGCCCGAGTTAAAGCTCTGTATTGCGCCAGCAATATGCTTTACGGCCGCCTGTTTAATCTCTTGCTCCTCTACGAATAGCTCAAATGGGTATGGAATTTCCAGGAGCGCCGCTCGCGTCGCGGTCACGAGATCGCCGAATTCGGTGGTGACACCTGCCGTCGTAGCATCGTCGTACATCGGCGCCGAAATCTTATCGACTCTCTCCGCCGCCACGCGCTTGACGCGATCAAATTCCTTTGGACTCGTGAGTGATTGGAGCATGTCGCCGGGCAGCTCAATGATTACGTCCCGAAGATCGACGATTACCGCGTGAATTCGTCGAATGGCCGTGGTCCGGGCATTGGCCATGCGTGCACGCGCAAGCTGCTCCTCGGTTGCGCGAAGTTCAGCCCAGGTCCGATGAATGACGGTGCGCAGACTCATGCCAGCGACCTGTAGCGCCGCCATTCTGTCGGCTGGGCCTTGGGAAAACCGCTCGGCGTCATATGACACGTATGTCAATCCAGCAAGATCGGTCGGTATCACCAGGCCTACGCCAGTAGGCACAACCAGAAACGTCCGCTTTCGGCCCAGAGCACCAATGAACAGACCCAGCTCGAAAAGGACATTGTCGCGCATCGCCGGAGACGTATTGCCCCTTTTGCTTAGGCTATCGTCGGGCGTCGCACACAGGACGGCAAACTCGTGCTCACGCAAGCTCCGTTCCAGTTCCTCCAAGGTGAACCGCCCTGCCATGAATATACCATGCTGCCAGGTAAACGGGCGAAAGTCGGCGCTGAGATATTGAAACAATATTTCAGCAACCTCGGTTCCCTCGCTCGACGACCCAATGAAAACCCTCGGTTTGCTGCTCATTTCCGCTTGTGGATGAGTAGCCAGGTCATCTTCGGTGTCAACAAGATTCTCGTCGCGCCGCCTCGATGCCCCCGGGATCGGTCGCGGCGCACCCGCCCCCGCGTCGGGCCAGCGGGTTTGCGAGGTCGGGCATGGTCACGGCCGCGAGACCTCGGGGGAGATTTCGACGCTCGACCCTCGCCGCGCCGCCTCGATGCCCGAGGCCGACGAGCACGAGGCGCACGTCGAGCGCCGCGCCCCTCGACGCACCCGCCCCCCACGTCGGGCCCGCGGATCTACGCGGTCGAGCGCGGTCACGGCCGCGAGACCTCGGGGGAGATTTCTACCCTCGCCGCGCCGTCCGCCTCAATGCCCGAGGCCGGCGAGCACGTGGCCGGCGTCGAGCGCCGCGCCCCTCGATGGCCTCGGGGTCGGTCGCGACGCACCCGCCCCCATGCAGGGCAGGCGCGTTTACGCGGTCGAGCGCGGTCACGGCCGCGAGACCTCGGGGAAGATTTCTACGCTTGCCGCGCCGTCCGCCTCGATGCACGAGGCGACGAGCACGAGGCCGGCGTCGAGCGACGCGCCCCTCGATGCACCCGCCCCCCACGTCGGACCGACGGATTTACGCGATCGAGCGCGGTCACAGCCGCGAGACCTCGGGGGAGATTTCTACCCTCGCCGCGCCGTCCGCCTCAATGCCCGAGGCCGGCGAGCACGAGGCCCACGTCGAGCCCGAGGCCGGCGAGCTGGGGCCGGCGAGCACGTGGCCGGCGTCGAGCGCCGCGCCCCTCGATGGCCTCGGGGTCGGTCGCGACGCACCCGCCCCCATGCAGGGCAGGCGCGTTTACGCGGTCGAGCGCGGTCACGGCCGCGAGAC
>NZ_JAGTJJ010000032.1 GCF_028435365.1 Polyangium jinanense
CCTGGACTCGGGGTGGAAGAACTGCGCGATGCGCAGTTATTCCAACGGCCGGTGGCAAGACCAGGGACAACGTTGCCAGTCACGGCGGTCTTGGTTGGCAGGGTCGTCGCTGGTCTTGACCTGGCCTGTTCGATGAACTGCGCATTGCGCAGTTCATCGACCCTGGGTCCAGCGCTTGCGCTGGTCCGGGTCCAGGGGCGGATAGCCCCTGGTGGGGCCTGGGGCAACGCCCCAGCGCAGCGCCTCCCAGATGAGACTTATCCCTGTGCTCGGAGCGACGCCGCCCCGCGGAGCTTGAGCGCGCGTGCGATGCCGCTGCGGAGCGTGCCCATCGTGACGATGCTCCCGAGGTCGAGGCCCAGACAGATGAGCGTCTGCGCCACCTCGCGGCTGAGCCCCGTCAGCATTGCCTCGGCGCCGAGCAATTTGAGCGCCCCTGCCGTGCGGAGCAGCGTGCTGGCGACGGCCGTGTCCATCACCTTCACGCCCGTGATGTCGATGATCACGACCTCGGCCCGATACGTCTGCGCGCCTTCGAGTGCCGTTGTGAGCACCTGCTCGGCCCGCTGCTCGTCGATCGCGCCGATGAGCGGCATGACCATGATTCGGTCCGTGATCGGGATCATGGGCGTGGACAGCTCCAAGAGGCGGGCGCTCTGCGCGCGGATGATCTCCTCCTGCAATCGGGCGCGCTCCTCTTCGCCTCGCGCCCGCTCGGAGAGCTCGTTCGAGAGACGCTCGTTCGCGTCGTAGAGCTCCGCGGTGCGCCGCTCGACCTCGCTCTCCAGCGCCTCGTTCGAGCGCTTGAGCTCGGCGGTCAGCCCCTGGAGCTGCTGATAGAGGAGCGCATTTGCCACGGCGATGGCCGCCTGCGACGCGAGGAGCGTGCAGTGCTCCGTCTGGCGCGGCGTGAAGGCCTCCTTCACACAGTTGTTTTCCATGTAGAGGATCCCCCCGAGCTCGCCCTTCTGCACCATCCCCAGGCAGAGGACCGATTTTGGTTTTGTTTCCGCGATGTAGGGGTCCGCCGAGAATCGGCTCTCCGCGCCTGCGTCGCCGAGCACGATGGGCTCTTTCGTCCTCGCGACGTATTGCACGATGGTCCGAGGCAGGCCCGTGCTCTCTTCGAGCGGCGTCGAAAGGCCGAGCTCCACCCGGTCCGGCTCGACCGTGATCGAGGCCGCGATCACGAGCTGCGTGTCGCGCCCGAGGAGCAGCACCGCCCGTTGCGCGCCGCCAATCTCGATGACGAGCTTCAAGACCTGCTCGACCACCTTGTCGAGTACGAGCTCCGCTGCAATGGCCTGGGCCGACCGGACGACGGCCGCGGCCTCGAAGAGCTCGGCGGCGAGGGCCCTCGTCGTGGTCGTCGTCGTGAAGGACCGAAGGTTCGCGGCGGTCTTGGTGGCGACGTTCGTCACGGGCAGCGCCGCGGCCGGGGGGAGCAGGTGCGCATATCGATCGGCGATGTCGTCTGCCTTCGCCGTGGCGCCCCAGCGCAGATAGGCGTAATGCGCGTCGGACATGTAGATGTGCGCGACCCGGGTTTTGCCCTTGGCAAGGTAAAGCCGCGCGCAGAGCTCGTTCGCGAGGGCTTCCAGCGAGGTAAAGCCATTCTCGCGGGCGGCCTCGATGGCCGCGTCGCAGAGATCGATCGCCTCGGCGTCCCGCCCCGCAGCGCGGGCTTCTTCGGCGCGCACGAGCAGGAGCTTCGGCCGGAAGTTCTCGGGAGAGCTCTCCGCGAGCCGCGCGAGCTTTTCCTGATGAGGCGCGGCCGCCGCCGCGTACTGCGCCCGCTCTTCGGGCGAGGCGCCCAGAGAGAGCGCATGACTCGCCATGCAGAGGTAGAACGCGAGCTCGGTCGCGAAGTATTGGCCCGCGCTGCTGCCGAGCCTCTCCTCCGCGCGTTTGGCCATTTCGAGCGCGGCACGAGGATCGCCGTGCAGATAAAAGAGCTGGGCCTTCACCGTGTAATACCAGCACGTGATGAAGTACGCCCCGGCCGCCTCCTGCGCGGCGACGAAGGCGGCTTCGTCGAACGATTCGCTGGCAAGGGAAGTGCGACTCTCCGTGCGCCCCGTGAGGGCCGCGAGCGTGTGCTTCGCGATCGTCAGGAAGCCGATGGCCATCGCTTCCTTGGTCCGCTGCGTGAGCGCGAGGAACCGGTCGAGCTCCTCGCGCACCACGGAAAGATCCTCGCCGAGGCTCAGCCGGACGATCATCGTGTAGAAGCAGGCGTGCGACGTGTACACGAAATCGCCCGAGACGAGGTCGGACTCGTAGGCGCGCCTGTAATACTCGATGGCCTCCCGGACCGGCCGCGAGAAATGCAGGAACACGCCGAACACCATGTTCACCTTGGCCGTGAGCTCGGCGCTGCCGAACTTCTCCTGCAAGGCGAGCGCGAGCCGGCCATAACGATGGGCCTCCGCGTACCGGTCCATCCCCCCGGCCAGGATGAAGCCATAAAGGACGTAGCCATAGGCGGATCCGTCCGAATGGCCGTATCGAAGGGAGATCTCGACCTGCTTCAGCGCGACGAGGGCAATGAACGTCGGCCCCTCGTAGTAGGCCGGTGAGGTGAGGAAGATCAAAAGCTTCTGGACCGCCCTGCGTTCCGGATCGGTCATCTCCGGGGCGTCCACGAGATCCTCGATGCGTCGCTCGCCCCTGATCGCGTCTACCTCCGCCATTCCCCGGGCAAGCAGCGCTTTTCGCGCCTCCTCGCCTTCGGGGATTTCGACCCCGAAGAGCGCGAGGCCTCGGAGCCCGGCCTGGATGGCCTCGGGCAGCCGGCCGGCCGTGGTGCAAAGGTTCATGCGCAGGCAATCGACGTGCGCGAGCTCGAGCTTCGTCCGGGCGCGGGCGAGGAGCACTTCGAAGAGCGCATCCGACACGTCCATGCGACCGTTGATGGCCTCGCATTCGGCTTGCTCCACGTGGAGCCAGAACGCGAGATCATGGTCCTCATCCCAGCTCGACGCGGCGAGGAGCGCGACCCCTGCCCCGAGATAACCGGCCGCGGTCTGATGAGCGGCCGCCGCTTTGGCCCTTCGCCCGGCCGCGAGGTTCAATCGGGCGAGCGTCCATCGTTCGGCCGGATCGGTGATCAGCTCGGCGCCGATGTTGAGGTGATTCGCGATATCGAAGAGCTCCTCGCCGACCGCATTCGCGGCGCGGCCCGCGAGCAGGAGCCGGCCGATGCGGAGGTGCGTCTCCCGCTCGCGGCCGTCCTCCAGAAGCGCGTAGGCCGCGTGCTGCACGCGATCGTGGAGGAACCTGTAGGAGACGTCGAAGGACTCGGTCGCCGAGATATCGGCGGCGTCGAGGAACCGCTCGCCTTCGTCGATTTGCAGGACGAGGCCCTCCTCGAGCGCCTCCCAGAGGGCCGCGACGGCCTCGGTCATCGATTGCTCACTGAGCGTCGCGAGCGTGCGCAGGGTGAACTTGTGCCCGACGCACGCGGCGAGCTTCAAGGCGCGCTGCGTGGCGGGCCTGAGCTCCCGCAGCTTGTGCATCATGAAATCGACGACGTTGTCCGTGATGTTCGCCCGCTGGATCCGCTCGAGGTCCCATACCCAGGCGCGAGCGCGCGCGTCGAACGCGATCAGGTCTTGCTTGTGGAGGTCGCGCAGGAGCTGATGGATGAAAAACGGGTTTCCGTGGGTCTTCGCGAAGACGAGTTCCGCGAAGGGCGCGCACGCCTCGGCGTCGCACCCGAGCATGTCGCCAATCATTTCCCCGACGGCCCGGGGCGAGAGCGGCTGGAGCGTGATCGACCGGAGCGCGACGCCCTCCTTGCGGAGCTCGTCCAGGGCCAAAAGGAGCGGGTGCCCGGGCTCGACCTCGTTGTCGCGATAGGCGCCGATCACGAGCAGATAGCGGCTCTGCGGGCCGGAGAGGAGGATCCGGAGAAGCCTGAGCGACGCGGGATCGGCCCATTGCAGATCGTCGAGGAAGATGCAGAGCGGGTGCTCTTCGGCGGTGAACGCGCGCGCAAAACTCTCGAAGACGAGGGCGAACCGGTTCTGGGCTTCTGCCGGCGCGAGCTCCGGGAGGCTCGGCTGCGGCCCGAGCAGGAGCGAGAGCTCGGGAATGAGGTCGGCGATGAGCTGGCCATTGGGCCCGAGGGCCCTCCGGAGCTTGCTCTGCCAGCGCGCGAGGGCCTCGGTGGGCTCGGTCAAGATGCGCCGGATGAGCTCCCGGAAGGCGTGGACGAAGGGGGCATAAGGCACGCTCCGATTGAGCTTGTCGAACTTGCCCGCGACGAAATACGCTCCGGGGCGGCGCGCGATGGCCTTGTGCATCTCGCCCACGAGGACCGATTTGCCCACGCCCGCATAACCGGCGACGAGCAGCCCCTCGGCTTTGCCTTCCCGCGCGCGATCCCACGCGGCGAGGAGCGCCCGCTCGTCGTCCTCCCTGCCATAAAGCTTCTGGGGCACGCGTAGCTCGCCGCCGAGGTCGAGTCGGCCGAGCGCCATGGGCCCGATCCACCCGTTCGCCTCCCATTGCCGCAGGCACTCGTCGAGATCCGCCTTCAGCCCATAGGCCTGCTGATAACGGTCCTCCGCGGCCTTGGCCATGAGCTTCATGGTGATGTCCGAGATGGCCCTCGGGATCTCCGGCGCGAGCTCGTGCGGGGGCGTGGCCTGCCGCGCGATATGGCTGTGCAAGAGCTCCATCGCGTCGTTCGAGCGGAAAGGCAGAACGCCGGTGAGCATCTCGTAGAGGGTGACGCCGAGCGAATAAAAATCCGTGCGGTGGTCGATCTGCCGATTCATGCGCCCGGTCTGCTCGGGCGACATGTACGCGTGCGTGCCCTCGATGAGCTCCGGGGTCGCAGCGCGCTGCATCTCCTGCGAGATGCGCGCGGCGATGCCGAAATCGATGAGCATGACCTCGCGCGTTCGGGGATTGTAGAGGAGATTGGAAGGTTTGATGTCCTTGTGGATCACGTGGGCGCGGTGCAGGGAATCCAGGATTCCCGCGAGCGCGGAGGCGATGTGGAGCGTGGTGCCGACGTCGAGCCGCTGCTCTTCGAGGATCCTGTCGAGCGGCTGGCCGCCACGATCTTCCATGACGAGCGCGAGGCCGTTGCTGAGCCGCTCCAGGGCGTAGGCCGTGAGGATGCCCGGGATGTGCAGGCGCTTCAGGATGGCGTACTCGTGCCGGAGCTTCGTGATGTCCCGCGGGGTCGGGTGCTCGTGCTTGAGGAGCTTCACCGCGACCGGGGCGTGATCCGAAATTCTGTGCCCCCGATGGATGATGGTGGTCTCGGTCTCGTGAAGGATATCCGACAGGACGTAGTTGGGAAGACTCGAACGCATGGCATCCTTGACCGAACCCCTGCAATCGTGGCCGTGGTTGCTCGTGCCCCCCACGCGACGAGCGGGCACCGACGGCATAGGGATCCCGTCCTCGGGTAGACCAATCCGATCGAAGTCTGTCAAGAAGGAAGCGCCCTCGCGATTCGCTCGGATGGCGGCAGACATCACGGGGAAAGCGCATGGGCCTGTTTTGCCAGGCCGGCGAAAAGGATGTCCGGGTGTGGGGCGGATGCCCAGCGGCGGTAAAGCGCCAGAAATTTGTCAGCTACTGGCACTTCCCTGCGTGGCATACGGGAGGCAACGGCGGGACACACGGGGGCACGATATGGCGGCACTCTGCGGCCGCAAATGCTGGACACTCGCGGCTTTCGGCCTCTGCGATGGCTGCCTTGACGGCATCGACCCCGGTGACGCTCACCGCCGACGAGCACGCATCGAAGCAGGCGCCGGCGATGCCCACGAGCGTACAGTCCGTGTCGGTCGTGCAGGCGCGGTTGGCTTCGACGACGGCCTGAACCGCTTGAATGGCTCGATTCGAGCGCTCGGCACAGGTGTTCGTGCTCTCGGCTCCGGTCGCGGGGGGGCTCCCGGTCCCGGAGGAACTGCAGGCGCCGAGAAGCGCGGTTGTGATGAGGAGGGATGCGGAAAGGAGGGTGGAGACTCGCATGCCCACGAGAACGCAAACAGGGGCCCCAACCCTACACGTCACAAAGCTGCCCCTTGACCCCCTCCCCCACCCCCGCCTACCGTCCCGGGCCGTGACGCCCGGGCCGCGCTTCCTGCCGTTCCTCTTCCCGGCCCTCGCGTTCGTCGCCTCACCGCGCCTCGCCGCCGCCGACGAGACCCCTTCCCTCGCCGTCGAACCCGCCCCGGCCGGCGATCGCGCCTTCCTCGTCGAGCACGCCGACGTCCGCGGCCACCTCCTCCCCTCGGCGCGCCTCGTCCTCGATTACGCACGCCGCCCGCTGGTCCTCCGCAACGATCACGACGAGCTCGACCCCATCATTTCAGATCAAACCTACTTCCACGCCCTCGCGTCCCTCTCGCTCTTCTATCGGGCCACCGTCTCCCTCGACATCCCCTTCTCCATCACCCAGGCTGGGAGCACCCCGCCCTCGGGCGACGCCTTCCCCCGTGCCGGCGTCGGGGCATCATTTGGGGACATACGAATCGGCGCCCGCGTCCGCCTCGCAGGCGGCCTCGACGAAGCCGGACAGGGCGCCGCCCTCGGCCTCTCCGCGTCCCTCTGGCTCCCGACGGCCACCGACGGATACGCCGGCGACGGCGCCGTTCGCGGGCGCTTCGCCCTCGTCGCGGAGGCCACGGGCAAGCGGCTCCACGGCGCGTTTTCCGGCGGCCTGCGCACCCGCCCGGCCGTCGCATTGCCGGGCGTCTTGCCGACGCGTGTCGCCACCTCCCTCACGTTCGGCCTCGCGGGCGGGTTTTTCGTGGATGGCGCGCGCACGCTCACCCTCGGCGGCGAGCTCTCGGCCGAGCTGCCGTTCCTCGGCGGCGCGCGCCTCTTCGATCCCCGCGCGACCGTCGCACATGCGCTCGTCACGGGGCACTACCGCATCACCGGCGGACCGCTCGAAGTCGGGCTCGCCATGGGACCCGGCCTCGGGCATGGCGCGGGGAGCGCGGACGTGCGGGTGCTCGCGCTGTTCGGGTATGCGCCGGAGAAGGCCAAACCCCCGCCGGATCGGGACGAGGACGGCATTCCGGACAAGAGCGACGCTTGTCTCGATCTCGTCGGCGTGGAATCGGGGGATCCGCTGCTGCACGGCTGTCCCGAGCCTCCGCCCGATTACGACGGCGACGCCATTCCCGACGAGAACGACGCATGCCCACGCGCCGCGGGCGAGGCCACGTTCGTGCGCAAGACGCACGGCTGCCCGAAAGACACGGACGCGGACGGCGTGCCCGACAAGAAAGACACCTGCCCCACGGAGCCCGGTCCGAAGCCGCCCGAGGGCAATGGTTGTCCGAAGCCGAAGGAGCCGGAGCCTCCGCCCGTCGCGTCGCTCGCCGAGCAGGAAATCGTGATCTCGCAGCAGGTGCAATTCGAGACGGGCACGGCCGTGCTGCGTCCGGAGAGCGACGGCGTGCTCGGCGAGGTCGCGCGGGTGCTCACGGATCATCCGGAGGTCACGCGGGTCGAGGTGCAAGGCCACACGGACGACACGGGCACGCCCGACGTGAACCGCAAGCTCGGGCAAGACCGCGCCGAGAGCGTGGTCGAATGGCTCGTCCGGCGTGGCATCACTCGCGCGCGGCTCGTGCCAAAGGGATACGGCTCGGACAAGCCGATCGCGGACAATACGACGGAGGAGGGCCGCAGCAAGAACCGGCGCGTCGAGTTCCGGATCCTCGAAAAGAAGCCGGCGGCGAAGGACGAGGCCAAGCCCGCGAAGGGAGGCGCGAAATGAGCGGCGCGAAGGGGATGTTCGCGATCGCCGCGCTCGCTGTCGCCTCGGTCTCGGGCCCGGGCCGGGCCGAGGAGCCGGCCGAGGACCGGGCCACGATGGGCCCCGAGGTGCTGCACAACCCGACGCTGGAGCGAACGGCCGAGCAAGGCATTCTCCGCGCCGTTCCCATTTCGATCGAGCTCCCCCTCGACATCGCGCTCCGCGCCCGCCGCGTGCTCGTGCATTACCGGCTCTGGGGGGATCCGGACTGGACGGCGCTCGAGCTCAGGCGAAACGGCGCGAAATACGAGGGCGCGATCCCGTGCCTCGAGATCAGCACCGTCACCGGGGATCTCCGCTACTACATCCGCGTCCACGACGCCGAGGGCCGCGTGATCGCGACAGGCGCATCCCGCGCGCGGCCGTACCTCGTGACCATCAAGCACGACACGGTGCTGGGGCCCGGCCAGAGCAGCGGCGCGAAATGCCCCGATCCGGCCGATTGCCCCGCGGGCCTGCTCGGCTGCCCGAGCGAGCGCGTCGTGGAGATCGCCTGCCAGTCGGACGCCGATTGCGAGGGCGGCACGACGTGCAGCTGGCGCGGGTTCTGCGAGCGGGTCGATCGACGCAAGAACTGGGTCACCCTCGGCGTGCAGCAAGACGTGGCCGCCTTTGCCACGGCGGGCGCATGCAGCCTGTATTCGCAGGAAAACGAGGGGTACGCCTGTTTCCGCGCGGACGACGCGCAATACACGGGCACGCCGGTCCAGACGAACGCAAAGCTCTCCGGGGGCCTCGGGCCGACGCGGATCGTCCTCGGCTACGAGCGGCTGATCCATTACGACACGACGCTCGGCCTGCGGCTCGGCTGGGCCTTCTTCGGCGAGGGACCGACGCCACGCGACGGCACGGCGTTCGTGCCGTTCTCCGTCGCCGCCCGCGCGACGCACTGGTTCGGCGACGATCTCTTCGCCCGCTCGGGGTTCCGGCCGTATGCGTTCCTCACCGGCGGATACGCGATGGTCGACATGAAGGGAAGCACGGTCGTCCGGGAAAACCCGCTCGCTCCGCCGTACCAGGGCGGCAATGACCTGGAGCAAGAGGTCACGGTCTGGAAACGCGCAGGCGACGGCTTCGTCGGCGCCGGGACGGGCCTCGCATTCGCGTGGGAGAGCCGCCGGGCGGCCTTCCTGGAGATCGCGGCGCATGCCGTGTTCCCGTTCGGCGCGTTCGTGCTCGCGCCGAGCGCAGGGATTACACTCGGCTTCTGAAGGGAGGCTCGGATTGTTGCAAGTGTTGCTCCGGAACCTCTGTCTCGGGTGGGCGAGCGCCGCCCTCGTGGCCGGTTGCGCGTCGGACGCATTGACCCCGCCCGAGGCCCACATCGACACGCCCGGCGCCTTCGTGGCCGTGGAGGGGTACTATGAACCGGGAGAGCTCACGCTCGTCCGCATCCTCGATCGCCTGCAATTCGAGGATGCGCGGCTCCTGTTCATGACGGTCCACGACGTCCGACCCGAGACCTACGAGGAGGCGCGCGAGCTCGCCAAGGACCACGATCTCCCGATCCGCGAGCTCATCCGCATCGAGCCGGACACGGTGGTCACGCAATCGCCCCATCGTATCGTCTGGTTCCGGACGCTCACAGCCAAAGAGCAGGAGCGCGTGCCGTGAAATCGCAACACCTCACCCTCGTCGCACTCATCGCCGCCGGCCTCGGCGCCCTCGCCACGCCGCTCGCCTGCATCCGGCACGCCGACATCCGTGACGAACCGGATAGCTCGATCCTCGACCGTCCCCCCGACTTCGACGCCGGCGGCATCCCCGAGCTCGACAGCGGCCTCGGCAGCGACGCCTACCCCCTCTGCGCGGATCGCCCCACGGGCAAATGCGTCGGCTCGAACGATTTTCCGTGCGCCTTCGAGGACTGGGTCCCCGCGATGGCGAAGGCATGCCAGGAGGCCTCAGGCTGCAAGACGAACGGTTGGCTCGAGGTGCAGATGGGCCCCGACGGATGCGTCGAGGCGCTCGGAATGGAGGAGCCGAACGACGAGGTGGTCGCTTGTCTCGTCGCGGAGATGGGCGCGGTGAAGTGCCCGTGCGGCGAGGGAATCACGAAGTATTATTTCGGAGCAGGGAACGTCGGGCCGTGCGGCTCGAATTGAGCCTCACTTCCCCCGGAGGCGCCGCGCTGGGGCGTTGCCCCAGACCCCACCGGGGCTATCCGCCCCTGGACCTGGACCAGCGCAAGCGCTGGACCCGGGGTCGATGAACTGCGCGTTGCGCAGTTCATCGAACAGGCTGAGTCAAGACCAAGAACGACCCTGCCAAAGCAAGACAGCCGCGCTGCCATTTCGACCGGCAACGCCGTGCCTGTGGGAAGAACTGCGCATCGCGCAGTTCTTCCCCAAATGGTCCAGGGCTTGCCCTGGTTCGGGTCGAGGGGCGAACAGCCCCCGCGGGGCCCGGGGCGGCGCCCCGGCGCGGCGGCCCCAGGCCTACCCCTTCACTTCGGAATGGCGCTGTTGCCGGGCTCCAGGTTGTTCATGATGGCCCCGACGTCGCACGCCTGTAGGTACGTCGAGAGGACCTCCGCGCGCCGCGGCAAAAACACGTCCGTGAGCGCCTCCGAGAGCGTGCCGTTTTCGTCGATGTGCACCTCGCCGAGCGTGGACGGGAACGTGAGCCCGCAGCCGAGCGACCTTTCCGGGCCGAGGAAACGCTGCGGCGCGTGGCAACCGGCGCACGTGAGCGAGGTCGCGCGGTGCAGGACCGCCTCGGGCGTGAGCGGATCACCCGGGGGGCAATCCTTGCCCAGGCCGTGGTACGCGATTGCATCCTGGATCTCGGTCGCGAAATCGGAGCCTGCGACGCCGATCGCGCGCGACGCGTAATCGACGGAGGCCTCTCCGGAGACGACGCTCTCGCCCATGTTGAAATGCTTGCCGGTCTGCATGCGGACCCTGGGGAGCTCCTTCTGCGCGAGCTCCCAGAGGCTCAGATCGACGAACTCGCTCCGGAAGCTCACGGCGGTCTCCGACTCGTTCGCCCGATCGAAGAGCTCCGGCAGGGGGTTGTTCTTGACGGTGACGGGCTGGAACGTGAGCTTGAACGCCGTCGACCCGTCCGGCAGGCGCTTCAGGTGATACTCGCGCATCTCCCAGGGCACCTGCATCTGCTGGCTCACGCGCACCTGACCGTGCGAGGAGCCGTAAGCATCGTTCTCGTTGGAGATGGCGCCATAATTGTTGGGGTGAACGACGGGCAGGAAGCCCTGCACGCCCGTGAAGAAGAGCTCTTCGAGTTTGTCGGCGACCGTCTCGACGTCCGTCTCGGTCGCGAGGCTCCCCCACGCCTCGGCCACGGGACGACAGGCCGTGATGACGTCGAAGCCCGACGGGTTCGGCAGCGCCGCCTCGAAGATCAAAAAGACACGGTTCGCCGGGTCCGTGCGGCCTGAGGTCTTCGCGTAGACGATGCGGTGCTCGCCGCAGTTCGATCCGGACGTGGGCGTGAGGTCGAAGCGGTTGATGATCGCCACGGGCTCGAAGGAGTCGGGGTGGCCCGCCTCGAAGAGGCCCGGACTCGACGCGAGCGCCCCCTCGGCGCGCGGGCAGAAGAGGGCCGCGCCGTTCTTGAACGCGGCGTTGTCCGGATCGTCGCAATGCGGGTTGTCCGAAAAAACCCCCTCGGCCGCGGGGTTCTGCGCGTCGAAGAGGCGCTTCACGAGGTCCTCGGGCGTGGTCTGTACGACCGCGAGCGTGATGATCTGATTCAGGACGCGGTCGAGGCTGAAGCGCGCGAGCACGGCCGGATCCCGCACCATGAGCGCGCGGCTGTCCGCGGCGATGGAGATGTCCGCATTGCAAACGGGGACGTCGGGGTAGTCGACCGGGGGCTCGTCCGGAGGATCGGGGATGGGCAAGTCGGGTTGCTCGCCCGAGCTGCTCGGCACGATCCCTCCTCCCTCGCTCTGCCCCCCGCAGCCTACGAGGAAGCCGAGGACCGCTGCCACCGCCAATGGCCGAACACCTAAGCGCGAAAGCTTGAAAGCCATGAGTCCCTCCACCCTGGAAAGTAACGAGGAATCTTTCGAGGGTATCGGGCCCCACGTCGGGGTCAAGAGGGAGCGAGCGTCAGGACTCGGCCGACGAGGCTGCGGTCGAGCTCTCGTTCGGCTGGGACGAAGCGTCGGCGACGCGACCGCCGAGGGAGATGAGCATCTCGGCGACGGCGGCATGCGTGCGGTCGCGCAGGTCGACGACGCGCGCCGACTCCTTGCCCGTGGTGATGGGGTGGATCGGCTTGCCCACGCGCACGCGCACGAGGCGCATGGAGCCGTCGCCCGTGTCGATGGCGCCCTTCTGCATGAGGTTGCCCGCACCCTCCAGCGCGACGGGCACGACGGGGACGCCGGCGCGCACGGCAGCGTAAAAGCCGCCCATCTTGAAGTCCTTGAGGATGCCGTCCTCGCTGCGCGTGCCCTCGGGGAAGATGAGCAGGGGTTTTCCGCGCCCGAGGACCTCCTGGAAGCGCTTGATGACCTCGGCGGCGACACGCGGCCCGCCTCCACGCTCGACCGGGACGTGCCCCGCGAGCTTGAGGTGCCAGCCGAGGAAAGGAATGTTCATGAGCTCGCGCTTCGCGGCCCACTTGTAGTCCCCCGGCAGAACCGCGCCGAGCACGAGGATGTCGAGCAGGCTCTGGTGATTCGAGGCATAGACGTACGCGCCGTCGGTGGGCACGTTCTCGAGCCCCGTGGCGTCGACGTCGATGTGCAGCCCCCGCGCGCTCGCCTTGCACCAGCGCTTCATTGCCCAGGTGCTGGCGCGGTGATCGTTCGTGACCGGGCCGAGCGTGAGCGAGATCGTCCCATACCCGACGGTGCGAGCGGTGAAAGGAATCCACTGACGCGCGGCGCGAATGGCTTCTCGGAGCTGCATGGATCAGGCTTCCTAACACCACACAGGAAGCAATTCCAGGCCTGCAAACTGCGCAAAATGATACGCGGTATGGCAGCTCAGAGTGGGTCCATGATGAGGCCATAACCCACGACCTCTGGCTTGCCCGCTCGCTCGAACTTCACGGTGAAGATACCGGGCTCGCTCTCGCTCTGCACGACGGCGCGGCGCATCGTGCCCGCCCACTCGGCCCATACAACGGCGCCGGGCTTGCCTTTCCATTTGATCGGGATCGGCTGCAAATCGGCCTCGTCGGCGATGAGCGCCGCGCCGCCGAATCCCAGGCAGAACCAGCGCTTCACCCCGCCCGCCTCGAACGGCGAAACGAGCAGCACGTGCCGGTACTCGCCCTCCTGCCGGTGCGCCGCATAGTTGCCGGGCTGGAGCCCGTCGACCTGCTTGACCCAGCGCACCCCCTTCAAAAGCCCCTCGGGCGCGCGCGCCTCCATGTCCGTGTAGCGGACCGCGATCCGATCCTTCACGTACCGCCGCACGATGGCGTGCTTCATCACGCCGTTCCACTCGGTCAGCACGACGTCGTTGAGCCTCGGCTTCACGTTGTCCGGCACCGGGATCACGTAGCCCGGGTGGACCTTGTACGACGGGCCGCCGGACTGGCCCTCGATGACGAGGTCGTCGCCGTCGAAGCCGACCGCCGTGGCCGCGTAGAGCACGAGCGTCGAGCCGATGCGCGCGTTCGCCAGCATGGGCTCGGAGAAGGTGAAGACGCGGCGCCCCGGGTCGAGCTTGATCTTGCGCGGCGGCAGGCCGAGCGGGTTCGGCTGCGGCGACTTGGGCTGCGGGGGCTGCGTGGGGCTCGGCGCGATGAACGAGCCGAGCGGCGGCGGATCAGGCGATCCGTTCGCGGAAGGCGCGGCCTCGGTGGTCGTGGACGACCCGCTGCTGCACGCGGCGAGCAGGGCCGCGGCGAGCAGGCCGCGGGCCAGGGGTCGTTCGAGGCCGAACATCAGCCGCGATCTTTGCCGTGTCGCGGCCGGTCTGGCGAGCAAAAAGCGACCGGGGAGGCGCGTGAAACGGTCGATTGGAGGACAAACGATTCCTGGCGCGCGCCTCAGTGAAAGTCGCGTGATCGCGTGGGAACGCCGCGTTTGCCGGGCGCATCGAGGCGATCGAGGGCCTCGGCGAGGAGGTGAACGACCTCCCCCTGCCGCTCGACCCGACCTCGAACGGCCATGATCTTCGCGTACCGCGCGGCCGCGTAACTCGCCTCGAACAGGTCCTTGCGCACGATGACGTTGATCACACCGGTCTCGTCTTCGAGCGTGACGAACGTGACGCCGCTCGCCGTGGCCGGGCGCTGTCGGCCCACCACGAGGCCCGCGACACGCACGGACTCGCCGGTGCGCCGCTCCTTGATCGAGGCCGCCGTCACCGTGCCCTCCTGTTCGAGCCGCGGGCGCAAGTGCCGCAAGGGGTGGTCGTGCAGGGACAAACCCACCCGCCCGTAGTCGAGCACGAGCTGCTCGGCGGGGCGCATCTTCGGCAGGCCCACGTCCTTCTCTTCTTCGAGCGGGACCTTCGCGAAGAGCCCGTCCGGCAGCCGCGGCGCGCGGGCCCGCCAGAGCGCCTCGCGCCGGCTCGGGACGAGCGCTTCGAGCGCGCCCGCTTCCGCGAGGGCCTCGACCTCGTTCTTCTGCAGGCCCGCGCGCCGCACGAGGTCCGCGACGCCCGTGAACGGCGCCTCCGCGCGCGCCCGGAGCACGCCTTCGGCCCCGCTCCAGCCGAACCCTTTTACGAGACGCATCCCGAGCCGGATCACGCCGGCGTCTTCGAGGAAGTGATCCCAGCCGCTCGACACGACACACACGGGCCGCACGATGACGCCGTGCCGCTGCGCGTCCTGGACGAGGGAGGACGGGCTGTAAAACCCCATCGGCTGGGAGTTCAGGATCGCGCAGGTGAACGCGGCCTGGTGGTGCACCTTGATCCACGCGGAGGCGTAGACGAGCAGGGCAAAACTCGCCGCGTGGGACTCGGGAAAACCGTACTCGCCGAAGCCGTGGATCTGCTGGTAGAGCTGCTCGGCGAAGCGCGCGGAAATGCCCTTTTCGGAGAAGCCGCGCAGGAGCCGCTCGCGGTGCCGCGCGAGGCGGCCGTGCTTCTTCCACGCGGCCATGTCGCGCCTCAGCTGATCGGCCTCGCCGGGCGTGTAGCCCGCGCCGACCATCGCGATCTGCATGACCTGCTCCTGGAAGAGCGGGACGCCGAGCGTGCGCGAGAGGATCTCGTCGAGGCAAGGGTGCGGCGAGATCGGCGCCTCCTGCCCGGTGCGGCGGCGCAGGTACGGGTGCACCATGCCGCCCTGGATCGGGCCCGGACGCACGAGCGCGACCTCGATCACGAGGTCGTAAAACACCTTCGGCTTGAGGCGCGGCAGCATCGACATCTGCGCGCGGCTCTCGATCTGGAAGACGCCCACGGTGTCGGCGCGCTGGATCGCCTGGTAGACGGCCGGGTCCTCGGCCGGGATGCGGGCGAGCGCGTCGATCGGGTCGAAGGGTTCGTCCGGGCGCGCGCGCTCGTGGATCATCGCGAGCGTCTTGCGGATCGCGGTGAGCATGCCGAGGGCGAGGATGTCGACCTTGAAGAAGCCGAGCTCGTCGAGGTCGTCCTTGTCCCAGGGGATGACGGATCGGCCGGGCATACGCGCGGGTTCGATCGGGGCGACGTGGTGGAGCGGCGCGGCCGAGAGCACGAAGCCGCCCACGTGGATCGACAGGTGCCGCGGCATGCCTTCAAGCGCGTTCGCCAGGAAAATCACCTGCCGGAGGCGCGCGTCGTTCGGATCGAAGCCGAGCTCGGCGAGCTTCTTCTCGCTCGTGTCGGCCTCGTGGTAGAGCGCGAGCCCGCTCAGCCGATCGAGCTGATCCGTGGTCAAACCGAAGACCTTGCCGACCTCGCGGAGCGAGCTCTTGCCGCGGTAGCAGATGACCTCGGAGACCATGGCGGAGCGGTCGCGGCCGTACATCTCGTAGATGGCCTGGATGACCTCCTCGCGGCGCTCGTGCTCGAAGTCGACGTCGATGTCCGGAGGCTCGCGCCGCTCGGGCGAGAGGAAACGCTCGAAAAGCAGGCTCGATCGCGCCGGATCGACGGCCGTAACGCCGAGGACGAAGCAGACCGCGCTGTTCGCCGCGCTGCCGCGGCCCTGGCAGAGGATGCGCTTTTCCCGGGCGATCGCGACGATCTGGTGGACGCTCAGGAAGTACGCGGCGACGTCGAGCAGCTTGATGAGATCGAGCTCCTTCTCGATCTGCGCCGCGACCCTCGGCGGCGTGCCCTCGGGGTAGCGGTCCTTGCAGCCCGCGTAGGTGAGGCGGCGGAGCGCGTCGTCCGGGGTTTCGCCGGGCAAACAGAGGCCCTCGCTCGGGAAGTGGTAGCGGATCTCGGCGAGCGAGAAGCGGCAGCTCTCGGCGACCTCGACGGTGCGCGCGACCCAGGCGGGTTCGTCGCGGAACAGGTTCAGCATCGAGGCGGCGCCGCGCAGGGTGGCCTCGGCGTTCGGGGCGAGCAGGGCGCCGGCCTGATCGAGCGTGGTCTTGTGGCGGATGCAGGTGAGGACGTCGGCGAGGGGCTTGCGGCCGCCGTGGTGGAAGAGCGGGCGCGCGGTGGCGAGGACGGCGAGGTCGTAGCGGGCGGAGGCCTTCGTGGCGGCTTCGAGGCGGGCCGCGTCGCCGCGGTCGAGGTGCCGCCAGGCGGCGAGGAAAGCGCGCTCGGCGAAGGCGTCGCGGAGCGGCCCGAGGAGCGCGTCGGTCGCGAGCGCAGGGGTCGCGAGCGGGACGAGGGCGAAGAGGCCGCGGTGCGCCTGTGCGACCTCCTCGACCGTGATGCCCGCCGTGCCCTTCTCGTGGGTCGCGTGGGCGAGGGTGAGCAGGCGGCAGAGGTTCGAATAGCCCTCGTGATCCTGGGCCAGGAGGACGACGCTGCCGCACCGGACGCCGTCCCTCTCCACGGTCAGCTCGGACCCGACGATGTACGGCTGTTCGAGCTTCTTCGCCTCCGCGTGCGCCCGCGCCGAACCGTAGAGGCCGTCCCGATCCGCAATGGCAATCGCGGACAAACCGAGCTCGTGCGCCCGCCGCACCATCTCCTCGGGCTGCGAGGCGCCTTCGAGGAACGAGAACGCCGAGCGCGCGCAGAGCTCGGCGAACGCGGGTTTTTCCGCGGGCCCTTCGGGCGGAGGCTCGGGCGAGCCACCGGAGACGACGGAGAGGGCCGGCCTTCGTCGGTTCATTCGCACCAGCCCTGGAGGTACCCTTCCCCGGTCGTCCGGTCCACGAAGACCCACGCGAGGCCGGCCGCCCGCGACGCCCCCTCGGCCTTGGGCCCCGCCGGGCCCTTCCCGCTCGTGGCGCCCGGGACGAGCCAGGCGACCCCGTAATCCCGCGAGGCCGAAGAGCTCGTCCACCACTCGACCCCGTCGAGCCGCATCACGAACCGCAAGGACTCGATGGCGTAGAGGCGGTTGTCCACGGCGACGACCGCGCCCTTCGTGATGCGGCCGATCGGGACAGGCGTCGGGAAGAGCCGCGTGGGGAGCGGTACGTCGCGATCCTCGGCGGCTTCGAGGTCGCCCGCCTGGGCGGGCGCGCGCTTCTGGTCGAGATCCCGGACGGGGACGAGCTTCGAGCGCGCCTCGGGCTTGTGGGCGTGCGTCGCTTCGAGCAAGCCCACGCGATCCTGGCCGATCTCGGCGGAGAGCTCGGCGAGCAGGGCCGGCAGGGCGTCCGGACGAACGGCCTTGTCGCGCGAGAGATCGATCTGGATGCGCCGCGCCTCGACGATCTGCGAGACTTCGAGGTGAACGCCGACGGCCGGCGCGAAGAGCTCGGCGCGTTCGAGCTTGGCCCGGAGCGCGCGGTGGAGGTCGTTCGCGTCGGAGAGCGGCGAGGGCAGCTCGATCGAGAGCGAGAGGACCGGCTCCTTGCCTGGATCCCGCAGGTTCGCGATGGATCGATCGAGCGGGATCGTGATCACGAGCGAGAGGCAAGCCTCGCCGCGGGCGCCGAGGCGGGCCGCGAAGCGCGAGGTCATGCCGCGGAGGACGAAGAGGATCGGCTCGACGCTTCCGATCGGGTCGTCAAAACTCGTCTCCTCGACGATCGTGCGCGGGGGCGCGTACGGGACGAGCGGGAGATCGTCGCGGCCGGAGGCGAGATCGAGCACCTCGGCGGCGCGCAGGCCGAGCCTCGGCGTGAGCTCGCCGCGCGGGAGTTTCGTCAGGGCCTCGACCGTGAAGATGCCGAGCCGGCCGAAAAAGGCCGCCGTGTCGCCATCGAGCGGCAACGCCGTGAGCGGCAGCGGGCCGAGGACACGCGCGCCGGGCTTGGCGACGACCGTCGGATGCGGGGCTTTTCGCACCACGAGGGCCGATCCGCTGGCGAGAACCGGGCTCGCGGCGAACCGGGCAAGGGCGCGGGCGATACGCGGGCCGTCGGCGATCGCGGCCTGGACCTTGTGACCGAGCGCGTGGATCCGCTCGCAGAGCTCGTCGAGCAGAGCTTCCTCGCCGCCTACGAGGTGCGCCGCGCCCGTGACGTCGAGGAAGACCGTGTCGAAGGGCGCGTCGCCCGCCGGGCCGCGGCGTTTGTCTTCGTCGGGGTGCTCGGGGGCGAGGCGGATCGCGGCCGTCGTCCCGAGACCCAGACAAACTTCCGCCACACGACCGAGTGCCGCGTCGACCTCCACGAACGAGACGTTCTGGATCGTGAGCTCGGCGAGCGTCGCTTGTGCTTCGGCCACGCGCTGGCCGGGGCGGATCCCGTACCGAAAGGCGGCCTCGTCGACGAGGTCGAGCGTGGCCGTGGCCCGGTCCTCGGCCTCCCCTCCCCCGTCCGGTTTGCCCCGGGAAAACAGCACGGCGAGTGGGCCGTCTGCGTGGCTCTCCTCGGGGGTTTGGGGCGAAGGGCGCCGAAGGCGATCCGAAGCCCCAAGCGTTGGAACGGCGCGTTGCCGCACGAGCTCGCAGCCGAGCTGGGGCAAGACCACCGCCACGATTCGCCGGCCCATCACCCGATCCTCATGCGCCCATCATGCGCTCTTTCCAAGCTCGATCGACTGCGCTCCCGTCACGCGACCGCGCCTGTCCTTGGCGACCCGCAAGCCGAGCCGATCCTCGCCGAGCCGCTCGAGCTCGATGCGCATCGCGGCCGGCAGCGGCATCGCGCGGGAGGCGGCCGCGTCCGTGAGCAAGAGGACGGTCGTGTCGCTGCCCTCGACGGCGAGGGCGAGCCGGCGGACGATCGTGACCCACCGGTCGAGCCGGGCCTCGCCGCGGCAGCCGGGCACGCCGGCCGTGTCGACCACGACCACGGAGAAGGCGTGGCAACCGGCGACGCGGACGGCGACGCGGGCGAGGTCGTCGAGGTTCGGCCGGACGACGAGCAGCCGGTCGGGATCAACGCCGGCGCGGCCGAGGGCGGGCGCGAAGAGAGTTTGTGTGGGGTCGAGCCAGGCGCACCACGCGCCGCGCGTGTCGCTCTCGCCGCGGAGGCGGGCCTCGGCTTGCGCGGAGGCGCAGAGGGACAAGGCGAGCGTCGTCGAGCGGGCGAGGCCCTGGGGCGCCGTCAGCTCGACGATGGCACCTCGCGGCAGGCCTCCCTCGGGCAAGGACGCGTCGACGGTGCGGAGGCCGAGGGGCAGGGCCTTGGCGCGACCGGAAAGGCCTTCGATCGCGGGGCGGACGAGGGCGCTCTGGAAGAGCTCCTTGTGGCGGGCGTCGGCGTCCGGGGCGAGGACCGTGGCAGCGGCGCGGTGCATACTGAACACCCTACCAGGTACCTGAACGCGGGCCAAGAAAGATGACACGAACCGGGCGCCCGTGACGGACATAGGCTGTCCGATCACGGGTGAACTTGTCCGGTGAAGACCGAAACCGGCAGGCGGAGCCCTGGTTCGTGTCCTGGACGACGGATCAGCCGAGGACCACTGAACAGACCGGACGAGGGAGGTCGAGGGGAGGTCAGCGGCGCGCCCGCGCCCCGCGCCCCGCGTTTGCTTCCGCTTCCGCCTCCGCCTCCGCTTCCGCTTCCGCGCCCGCTTCGGCCTCCGCTTCCGCGCTCGCTTCCGCGATCCGCTTCCGCTTCCGCTTCCGCGGCGCGGCCGCTTCCTCCACGGCCCGCGCGCCCGGCGACGCCGCGTGCGCCACGCCCGAGAGGCGCGACAGGAGCTCGCGGTGCTTCCTCGACCGCCGCCGCACGAGCCAGGGGAACAAAAGCCGCGGGATCAGGAACGCGAACATCAAGACGGCGACCCCGGCCAGCGCCGCGGCGAATCCATCTTTCGTGGTGGTCGCAATGGCCACCGCGGTGGGCAATCCTCCGCCGAGCCCGAAGCCGAGCCCGATGCCCAGGAACAAGGCCGCGGCGAAATTCGTGTATCGCTCCTCCACGCGGACGAGCGTCTTCCCATTGCGCGACCGCACCGTGACCGTCAATTGCCTCGGCTGCGATTGCGGGTTCACCGTGGGCGTCCAGGTCAGGGTTTTTCCCACGATCTGCACCTGCCCCGCGTCGCCCGTCACGCTGCGAATCACGTCGACGAGATCCTCGTGCGAATCCGACGTGATTTCGCCGTCGAGTTCCTCCTCGAACAGCGTCCGCAGCGGCGCGCCGAGCCACCCGCCTTGGGCCTTCGGCTCCTCGGGCGGCGCATGCTCGGCCGCCGCGCCTCGAATGGCCGTGCGCGGAATGCCGAGCTCGCCCGCGTGGCGCACGAGCTCGGCCTCGGTCATCGAGGTCTCGACGGCCTGCGTCTCGGCGTCGCGCTCGGCAAGCTCCAAGGCCCGGCGCAGGATGCGGCGCACCTCGGCGGGAGAGAGCTGTCGTTCACGGAAGGGATCGGCCATGGCGCGGAAGGATACACCGTCATCCCCGGCGGTTCATGGGTGAACGCCGGCCCACGCTCTCGTGTAGGACTTTGGTCCCATAGCGCCCAGGGCCGGACGCGCTCTAGAAGGGGAGACACGCGAGCGTCGTGGAGCCTTCCGAGGCTATCCGCGGCGACGTAGACCCGGGGCGGGTCGCCTTTGCAGTGCGGGGCGACACGCCTCTCATCCCACGAGCCATGAGGAGATTATGTCGTTACAAGGTTTGATACCCCCGATCGGACTAGAGATCCCCATGACCATGTATGCGGTCAGCGTCCCCTTGCAGGTGAATGTCCTCGGCATCGTTACCCTGGACTTCAAGGGCGGGATCAGGGTCCGGGTCGAGGAGAACCTCAGTGCCGGATTGGGCGGCGTCAAGTTGAAGATCATCGGCCACGAGGTGTCGGCGGACTCCCCCGTGCTCGGGAGGGTCACCCTCTCCCAGGCCGACATCGACACGACCCCGTTGAGCCTGCTCGAGCTCGTCAGCGCTTTGCCGCCCAAGTTCCGCAACACGATCTTCCACGACTTCACGTTCACCATCGAGAAGCCGCCGGGTGGTGGCCCCCCCCTCGTGTTGAGGAACACGAAGACAGCCGCGCTGGTCAACGACAACCTGACGACTTTCCCTCCGCAGGGCTCGGTCTACCATCTCCAGCAACCGATCGATCTCGCGCCGGTCGGCGCTCCGACCCAGGTCATCGCCACGATCCAGGCGATGGCGTTCACGGTGTCGTACAACCCGTGATGCCCGCCTGATCCCCCTGGGAGAGGGTGCTGCGGCTCCGCTGCGGCAGCACCCTCTCAGGGCCCTTCGCCTTCCACCTCGGCGCCTTCGCCCGTATCGACGTCTTCGCCCCTGGCCGCGTCGGGCTTCCGGAAGAAGGACTCGACCCACGACTTCGGCAATTTCTTCGCCGTCGCGATCTTGAGCAGCTCCGCGTAGGTCGTCGTCCGCAGGGCGTTGATGCCCTCCTTCCATTCGTCGGTCTCGTTCGAGACGAGTTGCCGATTCCCTTTGGCCTTGGTGCGCACCTCGAGCGCTTCGAGCGCGGCTTTGCTGACCGTGTCGATCGGCGTCGCGAAGGGGGAAAGCTCGTGATTCGGGCCGAGCTTTTTGGCCTCGGGCAGCAGCACTTCGCGCGTCTTCTCGCATTGGTCGCGCAGCCCCTTGCGCACGAATTGCCCCGGGGCCGCGCCGCCGAAGAACTTCGCGAGGAGCTCCGGCACGAATGCGCGCACGGCGGCGGCGAAGCGCTTCGTGAGCGAATCGAGCCGCTCGTTGCGGACCGCGACCACCGCCTCGGCCCGGGTCACCCCCCGGCGCGCCGCGCGCTCCTGCGCGAAGAGGCTCTCCCACTCGCCGATGGCCTCGGCGAAGGGCGGGGCGAGCACGGCGGCGTCCTCGTCGGCGGCGAGTCCCGACTCGGTGAATTCGAGCTCGTCGAGGAAATAAAGCAGACCATAGGTGATCGGAATCTGACGCATGGCGAGTGTGCTACCGGACCAGGCCCCGCCACGTCAAGCGAAAGGAGCCGACGCGCCTCGCCTACCCCCGTGCGCTTCGTGGAGGGACCCGAAACACGCGTCGCTTGGCGCCGTGCACGTCGAGCGGGCGAAGAGGAGACGCGTGATCTGCCGGCGAACAGGCCGTGACCTCGGGAGGATCACGTCTCGTCTTGGCGAGCGCGGGCCGCGCGCGGGCGAGGATCAGGGACGTTGTTCCTGGGTGATTTTCGTGGAGCAGGAGAGAGACGGGTTCGTCTGGCTCGGCGAAGCCGGAGAGTGGAGGAGGATCGCGTCTGGGCGACGGATCCGCCGTCCACGCGCTCGGGTCGCGCCGCTCTTGCGGGGCGGTTAGACTGCCAAACATGGGGGCGATGGCGATGAAGTTCACGGCGTCCTTGGGGCTCGCCCTCGGCTTGGGATGCGTGTTCACGCCGCTCGGCTGCGCGAGCGGCCCGCAAGGGACGAGGATGGGGCCGAGCCATCGCTCTTCGGACGGTCCAAGCGTCCCGGCGTCCACGGTCGCCCGGCTCACGGAGTGCGCCGAGCAGGGCGCGGGGCGCCTGACGGATACGCACTACGCCATCATGTTCGACGTCGCCGTGAAGGAGGACGGCGAGATCCACGAAGCCAAGATCCGGGAGTCGCTGATCGGCGATCGGGAGATCGAGTCGTGCATGACGCAAGCGCTCCTGGCCATGTCGTTGCCTGGGGTCGTCACCCCGCTGCGCCCCTCGGCGACCGTCTCCCGCGGCACGATGTCCCCGGACGCCCGCGTCCCGATGGGCAACGTCCTGGTCCTTCCCGTCGCCGTGAACCTGGTGCCGATCGTGCTCGTCGCTGCCGGGGTGACGATCGTCGTGGCCGTCACCGTACACGCCATCAGCGGGCTGGCAACGAGGGACGACGCGACCGACGAGGAGGCGGAGAAGGAGCGGTGCAAGAAGGTGCTCGAGAAGTGCATCGAGAAATGTACAAGGGAAGCCATCCCATCGGGCTCGCCGAGCGGGGACCCATTTTTCAAGTGTCGTAGACAATGCCTGCAAGCGGAGAATTGTTGGGGAGTAAAGCTGTATTGAGGAGGGAGACTGACACCGAATGGAAAAAAGCATCGCAAACGAGATTCTAACGGCGCTCCACGAGTCCTCTTACGTCGTCGACAAGACCCTCGGCGAGCTGAAGGGTGCGTGCCCAGAGGAGCCCTTCCACGCTTGCGCCTTGCTCTTGGGGACTGTGATGTCCGACATGTTCGACACCGTGATGGCACCCATTTATGACGCGCATCCAGACCTCGCCCCGGACTGGTACCGCGAGGGGTCGCCACTGGGAAGGCCGCAGGGCAAGAACTTGAAGTTACCGCCGGAGGCTCGACAAGCGCTGCTCACCGCATTCGAGACCGCGTATGAGAAGGTTCAATCAGCCGCCGGCCGCTTGTCGAAGCTTTCGGATCCCCTGGAAGTCGCCATGTACAGTCAGGGGTTTCATCAAATCTCGGTCGCCTTGTGCCGCGCAAGGGTGACGTTGCTCATGGCAGAGCCGGAATAAATCATGATGGACCGCGAGAGTGACCGGGGAACGGCATGACGTCGAAGAGAACTGCACCGACGCCCTTCGCAGGCCAGATGTACCTCCGGAGCGTGTACGCCGTCGCCGAGCGTATCCCCGACGAGCCACGTTTCCCGTACAATTTGCCGTTCGTCCGCGGCCTCGACCTCGGGCTCGATCAGCCGGTCACCTTCTTCGTGGGCGAGAACGGCTCCGGGAAATCGACGCTGCTCGAAGCGATCGCGGACCTCTGCGGCCTGCACGTGGGCGGCGGAGCGAACACCGACGTGCTCGCCAGCTATCACGAGAGCGGCTCCGAGCTCGCCCGCGTGCTGCGCCCGCGCTTCCGTCATCGCCCCAGGGACGGCTTCTTCTTCCGCGCCGAGACGCTCGTGAACTTCGCGACGCTCCTCGAGGAACGAAAACGCGATCCGGATTTTCTCGGCGATCCCTACATGCACTACGGCGGCAAATCGCTGCACCTCCGGTCCCACGGCGAGGCGTTCCTCACCGTGTTCCAAGAGCGCGTGCACGAGGGGCTCTTCCTCATCGACGAGCCGGAGGCGGCGCTGTCACCGCAACGCCAGCTCACGCTGCTCTATCTGCTCCGTGATCGCGTCGAGCGCGGCCGGGCGCAGTTCATCATCGCCACGCACTCACCAATCCTGCTCACGTTCCCAGGCGCCGTCATCATCGACTTCGACGACCCCGCATTGCCTCACGTCGCACTGCAGGAGACGAGGCATTACCAGATCACGCGAGGGATCCTGGAGCGCCCCGAGCGGTACTGGAAGCCGGACGGGTGAAGCCGTTCATGGCCTGAGCATTGGTCTCGTCTGGGAGGCGCTTCGCTGGGGCTTTGCCCCAGGCCCCACCGGGGCTATCCGCCCCTGGACCCGGACCAGCGCAAGCGCTGGACCCGGGGTCGATGAACTGCGCGATGCGCAGTTCATCGAACAGGCCAGGTCAAGACCAGCGACGACCCCGCCCATCAAGACCGCGGCGCTGACGATTCAACAGGCAACTTGCCCGTCGCCAGCGTGAAACGCACCTTCATGGTCTTGCCACCGGCCTGTTGGAAGAACTGCGCGATGCGCAGTTCTTCCACGAACGGTCCAGGGCTTGCCCTGGTTCGGGTCGAGGGGCGAACAGCCCCCGCGGGGCCCGGGGCAGCGCCCCGGCGCGGCGGGCCCAAGAAGAGACCAATGCTCAGGCTCATGGCAGAGGTGGAATCGCCCATGCAGGCGAGTGGAAGAGGATCACGCCCGAGGCGACGATCCGCCCTCGTCTCTCGCACGTCATGGCACGGGGCAATACTGGTTCCAGACCCGGACGAGACCGAATCGCGCCTCCGTCAGCAGGCTCCCGCGGGCCTTGCAGAAACCCTGGGCCCATAGGCGACACAGCATAGGGGCCTGCCAAAACCGGTCGGACCTATGCCCATTGCAACAACGCGCGCGGCACATCTGCCCCTGCGCCACGAGCGCCGATGTCCCCTCGCCCGTCGCCTCCTCTGGATAGGTGAGCTCGTCCGCGCTCGCGGAGGAGGCCACGAGGGCCACGAGGCCCATTCCCACCAGAACCCTGCGCATGAACGCCTGGCGCTTCATGCCCGGACGTATCGCAACGTCCGTACCGCTCCTGGGTGCGCCCGGCCGCCACGAACTTGCCCCCTCGCCCGCGGCCACGTTAGGAGCCGCCTCGCCCGGAAGAACCCACCGAGGAGAGATCGATGAAGACGAAAGGCAAGAAGGCAGCGCAAAAGAAGAGCGAAGCAGGCAAGAAGGGCGCGAAAACCGCCGCAGCCGCCGCCATCGCGGAGTCGATCGCGCCGCCGCCCGTCGCCGTCGCGCCCACGCCCGCAGCAGAGCCGGCCGCGACCGACGAGGATTCCAAAGCGCCCGCCGCCTCCGAGCGCAGGCCCATCTCGATCGAAGAACGCCGCCGGATGATCGCGCTCGCCGCGTATCGCCGGGCCGAGACGCTCGGATTCGGGAAGACCAATCCCGTCGAGGACTGGCTCGTCGCCGAGCGCGAGATCGACGCCATGCTCACCTTCGGAGTCCACATCTGAGCGAGGAGGCAACGCCTCCCCCGGCGCCACCCGCCGCAGCCGATCCGGGCCGGCTGCGCGAGGTGGCGCTCTTGTTTTTACGCCTCGGATTCACCTCGTTCGGCGGCCCCGCCGCGCACGTCGCGCTCATGGAGGCCGAGGTCGTCGTCCGCCGGAAATGGGTGACGCGCGAAGAGTTTCTGGATCTCTTCGCCGCGACGAACCTGATCCCCGGGCCGAACTCGACCGAAATGGCGATTCATCTCGGCTATCGCCGCGCCGGAACGCCGGGGCTCGTGGCTGCCGGAGCCTGCTTCATTCTGCCGGCCGCGCTGATCACGGCCGGGTTCGCAATGGCCTACGAGCGTCTGCGCACGCTCCCCGCCCTCGAAGGGCTGCTTTATGGCCTGAAGCCCGCGATGCTCTCGATCGTGCTCGCGGCCATGGCGCGGCTCGTCCTGCCTCGAAAGAAGGATTATTTCTTCCTTTCGCTCGGCCTCGCCGCGGCCGCGGCGAGCGTGCTCGGCGTGAACGAGATCGGCGTGCTCTTCGGAGGCGCGGCGCTCGGCGCAATCGTCCCGGGCTCGAAGAAGCCGCCCGAAAAGCCGGCCGCGGAGACGAAAAAGGCGGGGTCGTCGCCCGCCGTGCTCGCCTTTCCCCTTGCCGCTTCCGCGGCCGCGGGCGGGGGAAAGCTCCTGCCGCTCGGGCTGTTTTTCCTCAAAGTCGGAAGCATCCTCTACGGCAGCGGATACGTGCTGATCGCGCTGCTCCGCGCAGGGCTCGTGACCGAGCGGGGCTGGCTCACCGAGGCGGAGCTACTCGACGCGGTCGCGATCGGCCAGTTCACGCCGGGGCCCGTGCTCTCCACCGCGACATTCATCGGCTACCTGATCGAAGGCCCCGCCGGCGCAGCCGTCGCCACACTCGCCATCTTCCTCCCAAGCTTCGTGTTCGTTCGCGCGAGCGCGCCGATCCTGCCGAAGATGCGCGCCGCGCCCCGCCTCGCAGGCCTGCTCGACGGCGCCGCCGCCGCCTCGCTCGGCCTGCTCGTCGCCGCCACGATCGCCCTCGGCCGCGGCGCGCTCGTCGATCTGCCCGCATGGCTGATCCTCGCCGCCGCCTTGCCCGTCGCGATGCAGCCAAAGATCAATGCGACGTGGATCGTCATCGGCGGCGCGCTCGCCGGTCTTGCCGTTCGCGCCGTGCTCGGACATTCGCCGTAAAACCGGAATCTCGTTCGCCCGACTTCACGGGCAAATCAAGAGAAACCGGCTGCACGTTTCGACGCACTGCGCTACCGTCCGGCCGCCATGATCGTCATGAAGTTCGGCGGCAGCTCCGTCGCCAACCGCAAGCAGATCGAGAAGGTGCTCGCGATCGTCCGCGGGCGCGCGGCGCGTACGCCGCTCGTCGTGAGCTCGGCCCACAAAGGCATGACCGACGCGCTGCTCTCGGGCGCGCGCGAGGCCGCCCGCGGCGTCTACGCCCCCGAGCGCGTGATCGAGCGCCAGACCGCGATCGCCCGCGAGCTCGGCTGCGACGACGCCCTGCTCGCGCCCTTTTTCGAGGAGATCTCGGCCCTCTACCGGGGCCTGTCGCTCGTGCGGGAGCTCAGCTTGCGCAGCCTCGACTACGCCGCGAGCTTCGGCGAGCGCATGGCCGTGCGGGTCATCGCCGACTTCTTCACGCGACAAGGTTTTCCGGCGCAGGCCTTCGACGTCTGGGATCTCGGCTTCCTCACGGACGCGGCGTTCGGCTCGGCGCGTCCCCTGCCCGGCTACGAGGCCGCGATGCAGCGCGCGGTGCGCGAGCGCGTGCCGGCCGGCGTCGTGCCGATCGTGACGGGCTTCGTCGGGAAAACCGAGGCCGGCGACATCACGACCGTCGGCCGCAACGGCAGTGATCTCACGGCGACGCTCGTCGGCGCCGCGATCGCCGCCGAGGAGGTCGAGATCTGGAGCGACACCGACGGCGTGATGACCGCGGATCCGAGCGTCGTGAAGAAGGCCCGCTCGATCTCCGAGATGCGCTTCGACGAGGCCGCGGAGCTCGCCTACTTCGGCAGCCGCGTCCTGCACCCGTCGACGCTCGTTCCGGCGATGCAGAAGAACATCCCGGTCCGCGTGCTCAACACGAACCGGCCCGAGCACCCCGGCACGGTCATCCGCGAGTCCGCGCCCGCGAGCGAGCTGCCCGCGACGAGCATCGCCTACAAGGAAGGGCAGCTCGCCGTGACGATGCTGTCGACGCGCATGTTCGGGGCGGCGGGTTTCCTCGGCGAGGCGTTCCAGGCGCTCGGGCGGCACGAGGTCGTGGTCGACATGATCGCGACCTCGGAGGTGAGCGTGTCGTTCACGACGGACCGGCGCGAGCCTCTGGAGCGCGCGCTTTCGGACCTCGAGCGGCTCGGCGAGGTGCGGGTCGAGGCGGGAAAGACGCTGATGGTCGTGGTGGGCCGGAAGCTCGCGGAGCAGGCGGGGCTTGGCGCGGCGATCTTGCAGGCCGTCGCGGACGCAGGCGTGAACGTGGAAATGGTGAGTTACGGCATGAAGAGCATCAGCCTGACGATGCTCGTGGCCGACAAGGACGTAGGCGCGGCGGCCGCGGTGCTGCACGAGAGGCTCTTCGAGCGCGCTTGACGCCGGCCGCCGTGTGGTCGATTGCAGGGCGATGAAGAAGATCGCCCTGTTCTGGCCCGGCGACGCGCGGGCCAAGCCCAACGAGGTCGCTGTCCCCAGCATCACGGCCGCGACGATCCAGATGGAGCGCGCGCTCCAGAAGCTCGGCCATTCGCCCTACCGGGTCGAAGGGTTCCTGTCCAAACCCCACGAGTCCATCGAGAAGCTCGGGCCGATCGACGATCCGATGATCGGCGTGTGCGTGCACTGGTTTTACGGGCCACACACGACGGACGGCGTGGTCGGCAAGGAAAACCCCTTGCTCCTGGCCTCGAATTTCTCGGGCCGCTGGCCGGGTCTCGTGGGCCTCCTGAACACGGGCGCCTGCCTGGAGAGCCTGGATCGGCCGTTCTCGCGGATCTGGACGGACGCGGAGGACTGGACCGCAGACAAGGCATTCATGGATCGGCTCGATACATGGTGTCGGACGGGCCGCCTCACCTGGCCCGAGGACGCGATCCGCGAGCCCGGCCCGGTCGCGCCGGCGGCGGAGGCGATCGCCCGGAAGGTGGCCGCGGAGATCCACAAGCGGCGGGTGCTCCTGCTCATGCTCGGCGACACCTCGATGGGCATGATCAACGGGTATTTCGGGCCGCGGCTCCTGAACAAGCACGGGTTCACGGAGCACAAGATCGATCAGGCCTGGATCATCGATCGGGGCCGCGGAATCTCGGAAAAACGGATCGACGACGCGCTCCGGTTCGTGAAGGATCGGGGGCTCACGTTCCACTGGGGCGAGAACGGCGCGGCCGATTTCGACGAGCGCGCCACGCGCGAGCAGCTCCGCGATTACCTCGTGGTGCTCGACATGGTGAACGAATACAAGGCCGATTGTCTGGGCTGGCAATACCAGCTCGGGCTGATCCCGCTGCGCCCGCCCTCGGACCTCGCCGAGGGCCTGTTCAACTCGGCCTGCCGGCCCGAATCGAACGGCACGACGATCGCGTGTGCGACCGAGGCCGATCAGGGCAACGCCATCCCGATGGAGCTGATGAAGCGTCTCCTGCGGGAAAAAGGCCTGCACGAGGCCGTGATGTTCCACGACGTGCGCTGGGGAGCCGAGCACGAGGGGCGATTCTTGTGGGTGCTCCTGAACTCGGGATCGTGCGGCGCATACGCGTTCAACCACGACAAGGACACGCTGCGCGGCGCGCATAGCTACAGGCAGCCGGCGATGTATTTCCCGACGCCGGGCGGCACGCTCGCGGGCGAGAGTTTGCCCGGGGCCATGACCTGGGCGCGCACGTACATCAAGGAAGGCGCGCTCTGGATGGATATCGGCAAGGGTGAAGTGGTAAAACTCCCGCCCGCGGTGCGTGATGCCTGGTGGGAGGGCACGACGCGGGAATGGCCGTTCATGGCCGCGGATATGGGCATCGGCCGCGATACGCTGATGGCGCATTACCTCTCGAACCACGTGGCCGTGGCCTACGGGGACGTGTTCGACGAGATGGTCGCGCTGTCGCGCGAGCTCGGCTTCAAGGTACGAATCCTGGCCGATCGGGCGGGCTAGGGCGCACGAACGCTCCGCTCGGTCGGTATCTTTTTCAGGGATATCGACCGGGCGTAGGCGAGCGAGACGAGAATGCAGTCCACGTTGCCAACGTGTTGCGTTCTCGTTAGCCTTGTCGAGCGAGACGGAAGCGCCTCGGTTCCGCCGTTCCGAGCGAGGGTCGATGCAAACAGCCGACGAATGCCGCGCAGCGCGGCTCGAGGCCCCCCGGAGCGATCATGTCGGGCCGGGGCCCGGGAAGACGTGGCCGCACGCCTACGGCCTCTCGATCGCAGTCATGCTCGTCATCGTCCTCGTCCGGTTCTCCCTGGAACCGTGGTTGGACGGCAATGCTCCCCTCCTCGCCCTGCTCCTGCCCGTAGCCATCGCCGCCGCGTACGGCGGGCTCTGGGCGGGCATCTTCACCACGTGTCTCTGCGGGTTCCTCGGGCTCGTGCTCTTCCTGAGCCCGCTCGGCAGTCTGCACGTCGATTCGCTCGCGGATCAGGCGCGCCTCGCCCTGTTCGTGATCACGGGGCTCGGCATCAGCGTGCTCAACGAGCGAGCGCGGCGCGCGCGAGAGGCCGCCGTTTCGCGTGATCTCGAAGCGCGTATTCGAGCCGAGGCCGAGGTTCGTCGTCGCAATGCGGAGCTCGAACGGAGCATCGCCGAACGCGCGGCCGCGCTGGAAGCGAGCGAGCGCGAGGTCATGGCTTCCCTCCGGGTCGCGCGAAGGGCCGAGGAGGCGCTGCGGGAGAGCGAGGCCGTCGCGCGCCGCCAGCTCGCCGAGCTCGAAGCGACGTATGCCGCCGCGCCGATCGGGCTCTGCGTGCTCGATCGGGAGCTCCGCTGGGTACGAATCAACCAGCGGCTCGCCGAGATCAACGGCATTTCCTCCGCCGCGCACATCGGCCGCTCGGTGCGCGAGCTTCTGCCGAACATCGCGGACGTGGCCGAGCCGATGCTGCGCCAAATCCTGGAGACGGGCGTGCCACAAAAGGACGTGGAGCTCGTCGGCGAGACGCCCGCCCAGCCCGGCAAGAAGCGGGTCTGGATGGAGAGCTTTTTCCCGCTGCGGGATGCGAGCGGGACCATCGTCGGCATCAACGTGGTCTGCGAGGAGGTCACCGAGCAAAGGGAGGCCGCAGCCGCCCTCGCCGAGAGCGCGGATCGGCTGCGCATGGCGCTCGACGGGGCGAAGGCCGGGTGGTGGGAGTACGACGTCGCGAGCGACCTCTACACGTGGTCCGACACCCAGTACGAGCTCTACGGGCACGACCTGAAGAACCGCCCGCTCCGCCTCGCCGACTGGCGCAGCCGGGTGCATCCGGCCGACCTGCCGGAGGCCGACGCCGACATGGCTCGTCGCACGGCGGAGCGGAGGCCAGACTTCACGCACGAGTTCCGCATCCTGCACCCGGAGAAAGGCGAGCGCTGGATCCATTCGCTCGGGCGCATCACCTACGACGAGGAAGGCAAGCTGGCCCGGATCGTGGGGATCAGCCGCGACGTGACCGAGGAGAAGAAGGCCGCCATCGAGCGTCTGTTCCTGCTGGAGAGCGAGCGCGCAGCGCGAGCCGAGGCCGAGCGGGCGAGCCGCATGAAGGACGAGTTCCTCGCGACGCTGTCGCACGAGCTGCGCACACCGCTGAACGCGATCCTCGGCTGGGCGCAGCTCGTGCAACGGCCCGGGATCCGGCCGGAGCAGCTCGCCAAGGGGCTCGCCGTGATCGAGCGGAACACGCACCTCCAGGCGCAGCTCATCAACGATCTGCTCGACGTGAGCCGCATCGTCGCAGGCAAGATCCACGTGGAGCTCGAGCCAACGCAGCTCTCGCCCGTGGTGGAAGCCGCCATCGAGGCCTGTCGCGCCTCCGCGGAAGCCAAGGGCGTCGCACTGCGCGGGCCCCCGGATCCAGCGCGCGTCGCGGTGCGCGGCGACCCGGCGCGCCTGCAGCAGATCGTGTGGAACCTGGTCTCGAACGCAATCAAGTTCACGCCGAAGGGCGGGCGCGTCGAGGTCAACCTGAAGCAAGAGGGCGAGGGCGCAGTGATCACCGTGCGGGACACGGGTCAGGGCATCGCGCCCGAGTTCCTTCCGTTTCTGTTCGAACGATTCCGCCAGGCCGACTCCTCGATGGCGCGGCGGCACGGCGGTCTCGGCCTGGGGCTTTCCATCGTGAAGCGTCTCGTCGAGCTGCACGGGGGCGTGGTGTGCGCCGAGAGCGAGGGCCACGGCAAAGGCGCAACGTTCAAGGTCGAGCTGCCCTGCGAGGCCAGCGAGCGCAGCCGTCCCCCCTCGCGGCTGCCCCCAAGCGTGCGCGCAAACGATCCGCGAAACCTGCAAGGCGTGGCGGTGCTCGTGGTCGACGACGAGGCCGATTCACGGGAGCTCGTGAAGCGCGTGCTGGAGGAGCACGAGGCAGTCGTGTGCACAGCCTCCTCGGCCGCGGAGGCGCTCGACGTGTCGGCATCGCAGACGATCGATCTCATCGTGAGCGACATCGGCATGCCAGACATGGATGGATACGCGCTCCTGCGGGAGCTCCGGGCGCGCCGGAACGGGCACGGAAAGGAGGTCGTCGCCGTCGCAGTGACCGCATTCGCGCGGCCAGAGGACCGAGAACGCGCACTCGCCGCAGGCTACCGCGCGCACCTCGCGAAGCCGTTCGAGCCCTCCGAGCTGGTGTCGTTGCTCGCAGGGCTGCGCGAGGCGAGTTAGGGGTTTTCACGGCGTTGCGCCGGGGTTTCACCCCGGGCCCGACCAGGGGTTGTCCACCCCTGGACCCGGACCAGCGCAAGCGCTGGACCGGTGGTGGATCGACCGCGATGCGGTCGATCCAAGGGGCATCGGTTCAGCGGCGCGTTTCGCTCGCGCGCCGCGCGCGATCGAGCGCGACCGCGGTCACGACGATCCCGCCCGTCACGATGTCCTGCACCCAGTTGTCGATGCCAAGGTAGGTCGATCCCGTGCGGATCACGGTCATCAGGAGGGCGCCAAAGAGCGCGCCCGCAACCGAGCCTTCACCACCCGCGAGGGAGCCGCCGCCAATCACCACAGCCGCGATCACCTCGAGCTCGAGGCCAATCGAGTCCGTTGGATCCCCAACCGTCAACGTCGAGAACTCCATCACACCCGCGAGCCCGGCGAAGAGGCCCGCAAGGCCGTAGACGAGCCATTTCACGCGCTCCACGCGCACGCCGCAGAGCCGCGCCGTGGCCTCGTTCGAGCCGATGGCCACGATGTGCCGGCCGCCTTTGGTGTACACAAGCATCGCGGCCACGAGCGCGGAGGTGGCCAGCATGATCCACACGCCCGGCGGAAACAGGGCCCAGCCGTAGCCAGGCGGGAGCGGGGCGACGAGGGCCTCGATGCCCGAGGAAGGCGCGTCGATCTTCTGCTCGTCCGCGAGCCCCTTCGCGAGGCCGCGAAGCGCCCGCATCGTGCCGAGCGTCACGATGAACGGCGTGATCCGCAACGTCGTGACAAGCGCGCCGTTCAAGAGCCCCGCAACGAGCCCGCTCGCCATGGCCGCCACGGCAGCGAGGATCGCGGGCGCGCCCTCTTTCAGGCAGAGCGCGCAGACGACCGTGGAGAGCGCGACGTTCGAGCCGACCGAGAGATCGATCCCGCCGAGCAGGATCACGAGCGTCATGCCACTCGCCGCGATCCCGACGACCACAGTCTGGCCAGCCATCGTCGTGAGGTTCTCCGCCCGCGTGAACGAGCCACCCGCGACGATCGCGAAGATCACGTAAACGACGACGACGGCCACGAGCGGGCCGAGGAACGGGTACTTACGCAAGTACTTCATGAGGCCCCTGCCTGCTCCAGCATCACCGCGCGGACATCGAGCTCACCCACCGGCCGCGCCGGGCCGAGCTCGCCCTTGTGCATGACCGCGATGCGATCCGCGATCCCCACGAGCTCCTCGGCCGAGCTCGACACCACGAGCACGGCCTTGTTCGATTCACACGCGAGCCGGTCGATGAGCGCGTAGATCGCGGCGCGGGCGCCCACGTCCACGCCGCGCGTGGGCTCGTCGAGCAGGAGCACGTCGACGTCGTGGTATAGCAGCCGCGCGAGCGCGACCTTCTGCTGGTTGCCGCCCGAGAGCGACGAGGTGGGCGCGTCGGGGCCCGCGCAGACGATGCCGAGCTTCTCGATGAACCGCGCGGCCGCCGCGCGCATGCGAGAAGGCGCGACGAACCCGAGCGGTCCCAGGCCGACGAGCCGCGAAAGCGTGACGTTGTCCGCGATCGAAAGCCCAAGCGCGAGGCCCTCGCCGCCACGATCCTCGCTGAGCAAGCCCACGCCCTGCGCGAGCCGGGCCGCTGGCGAGGCCGGGCCGACGTACGCGCCCACGCGGACCTCGCCGCGGCGCACGCGTTCGAGGCCAAAGATCGCGCGGAGAAGCTCGGTGCGGCCCGAGCCGACGAGGCCGGCGATGCCGAGCACCTCGCCACGGCGAAGCTCGAAGCTCGCGCGCACGGGCAAACCCGCGCCCGCGAGATCACGCGCCCCGAGGACGACGTCGCCGGGGACACGCGGCGATCGGGGGTAGAGATCCTCGATGGATCGACCGGCCATCATGGTGACGATGTCCGCAGGCGTGGCCTCCGCGACGCGCCCAGTCCCGGCCGTGCGGCCGTCACGGATGACCGTGAAGCAATCGGCGATGCGGCGGATCTCGTCGAGGTGGTGCGAGATGTACACGATGGCGAGGCCGGCCTCGCGCAGGCGCGCGACGACGGAGAAGAGGGCCTCGACATCGTCGGCGCCGAGGCTCGACGTAGGCTCGTCGAGCAGGAGCAAGCGGCAACGCGGCTCGGTGATGGCGCGCGCGATCTCCACGAGCTGCCGCTCTCCGGGGCCGAGGTCCCGCACGAGCGCGTCGGGCCGCAAGCGATGTTTCTTCGCGCCCGAAGGATCGATCGCGAGGAGCGCGCGCGCCGCGACCCCCCGCGCTTCCTCGCGCTTGAGGACGCCGAGCCGCGTGGGCTCGCCGCCGAGCAGGACGTTTTCCTCCACGGTCATGTGCGGGCAGAGCGCGCGCTCCTGGCTGACGAGGCGCACGCCTGCCGCGCGGGCGGCGGCGGGGTCTCTCGGCGCGTAAGGCGCGCCGTCGAGCGTGAGCGTCCCGCCGTCCGGCTTGACCGCGCCGGCCAGGATCTTCACGAGGGTGCTCTTGCCCGCGCCGTTCTCGCCGAGCAGCGCGTGCACCTCGCCCGCGCGGACCTCGAGATCGACCCCGGCGAGCGCGATCGTCGCGCCGTAGGCCTTCGCCACGCCGCGCGCGACGAGACCGCTCACTTGCCGAGCCACGGCGTGAGGTCGGGCGCGACGATCGCCTTCGTCTCCGGTTTGTCGAGACTCGCCTTGTCGACGACCACGGCGCCCGTGTCGATGCGCGGCGGCACGGCCTTGCCCGCGAGGACCTCGGCCATCGTGCGCACCGCCTCGTAGCCGATCTTGAAGGGATCCTGCACGACGAGCGCGTCCACGTGCCCGTCCCGGAGCGCGCTCACGAGCTTCTCCGACGCGTCGAACCCGACGAACTTGATCTTGCCGGCGAGACCCGCCTTCCGGAGCGCGAGCAGCATCCCGAACGTGGTCGATTCGTTGGGGCAGAAAACACCGTCCACGCCGCCGCTGCCGGCGTTCTGCGCGGCGAGCAGGCTCTCGGCCTTCTCGAAGGCGCTCTCCGTGGTGGCGCCGCCGTACTGGTTGTCGCTCACGACCTTGATGTCCGGGATCTTCCGGATGGCCTCGAGAAAGCCCTCCTCGCGTTTCTGCGTGCTCGCCGAGCCCTCCTGGTAACGGAGCACCGCGATCTTGCCCTTCTGCCCGAGCAGCGCGGCAAGCTTCTCGCCGGCGAGCCGGCCGGCCGCGAGGTTGTCGGTCGCGACGAAGCTCTTGTGGGCGCTCCCCGCGAGATCCGAGTCGAAGATCACGACGGGGATGTTCGCCGCCACCGCTCCCGCGACGGGTTTTTCGAGCGCCTTGTCGTTGAGCGGCGCGAGCACGATGCCGCTTACGCCCTGGGCGACGAAGCTCTGCACGACATCGATCTGTCCCTTGAGATCGTCCTCCGCGAGCGGGCCCTTCCACACGATCTCCACGCCGATCTCGCGCGAGGCTTTGACGGCGCCCGCGTGCACGGCCTTCCAGAACTCGTGCGTCGTGCCCTTGGGGATGACGGCGATCTTCTTCGCGCCGCCCTCCTTGCGGTTGCACGAGAGCAGAAGCAGCGTCGCGACGAGCACGAGGGCGAAACGAAGGGTCCGGCCAAACATGGGCGCGGAGTATAATCGGCCAGGATGCAAGACCGTCACTATCTCGGGATCGACGTGGGCACAGGCAGCGTACGCGCCGCCCTCTTCGACGGCCAAGGACGCAAGCTCGGGATCGGCGTGCGTCCGATCGCGCTCCACCGCCCCGCGCCGGACTTCGTCGAGCAGTCGTCCGACGAGATCTGGACGGCCGCATGCGAGGCCACGCGCGTGGCCCTCCGCGAGGCGGGCGATCGTCCCGAGCTCGTGGTGGGCGTGGGGTTCGACGCGACGTGTTCGCTCGTGCTGCTCGACGGCGAAGATCGCCCCGTGACCGTCAGCCCCACGGGCGACGATCGCTGGAACGTGATCGTGTGGATGGATCACCGCGCGATCGAGCAGGCGGCGCGCATCAACGCGGGCGGTCACGAGGTCCTGCGGTACGTGGGCGGCGTGATCTCGCCGGAGATGCAGACGCCGAAGCTCGTCTGGCTCAAGGCGCACCTCGCCGCGAGCTACCGGCGCGCGGCGCGCTTCCTGGATCTGCCGGATTTCCTGGCCTATCGCGCGACGGGCAACGACGTGCGGTCGCTCTGCACGACGGTCTGCAAGTGGACGTACCTCGGGCACGAGCCCGGCGCGGACGGGAGCATCGGGCGCTGGGACGACGCGTATTTCCGCTCGATCGGCCTCGGCGATCTCGTCGACGAGGGGTATGGACGCATCGGAACACGCGTGCGTCCGATGGGCGAGCGCGCCGGCGGTTTGACCGAGCGCGCCGCGGCCGAGCTGGGCCTCCGCGCCGGGACGGCCGTGGCGGTGCCGATCATCGACGCGCACGCCGGCGGTCTCGGTTTGCTTGGGATCCCAACGAATGGAGTTGCGCCGGACGAGGCCGCGATGGAGGAGCGGCTCGCGCTCATCGGCGGGACGTCGACGTGCCACATGGCCTCGTCCCGCGAAGCGCGCTTCGTGCCGGGCGTGTGGGGACCGTACAACTCGGCGATGATCCCGGGCCTCTGGCTCACGGAGGGCGGGCAAAGCGCGACCGGCGCGCTGATCGATCACGTCGTGCATTCGCACGCGCGGGGGCCCGAGCTCGCCGAGGAAGCGCGTCGGCGCGGGACGACGGTGTACGCGCTCTTGAACGAGCGGCTCGATGCGCTCGCCGCGAAACACGCCTTCCCTGCGGAGATCACGCGGGACGTGCACGTGCTGCCGGATCACCACGGAAACCGGTCGCCGCGGGCCGATCCGACGCTCAAGGGCATGGTGAGCGGGCTCGGGCTCGCGGACGACGTGGATGCGCTTTCGGTCCTGTACCTCGCGACGATCCAGGCGCTCGCGCACGGGACGCGGCACATCCTCGCGGCGATGAACCACGCGGGGTATCGGATCGAGGCGCTCTACGCGACGGGCGGGGACACGAAAAACCCGATCTTCGTACGGGAACACGCGGACGTGACGGGCTGCCGCGTGATCCTCCCCCGCGAGCCCGAGGCGGTCCTGCTCGGCGCGGCGATCCTCGGCGCCGTGGCCTCGGGCGATCAGCCGACGGTGCTCGCGGCGATGGGCGCGATGAGCGAGGCCGGCGCGGTCGTCGCACCCACGGGCGGCGAGGTCGCGCGCTTCCACGACCGGAAGCACCAGGTGTTCCTGCGCATGTACGAAGATCAGATGGCGTACCGCGCCCTCATGCGCGAAGAAGCGTGACGAGAGGACAGGGAACCGGATGAATTGGCGCGAGCGTTTCGCGGACAAGATCACGACAGCCGAAGGCGCGATACGGGCGATCCCCAAGGGACGCCGCATCCTCATCGGCTCGGGCGCGGCGGAGCCGGCGCGGCTCGTCGAGGCGATGACCGAGAAAGGGACGCACCTCGAAGGCAACGAGATCGTCCATCTGCTCACGCTCGGCCCCGCACCGTACGTGAAGCCGGGGCTCGAAAAACGCTTCCGTCACACGGCGTTTTTCATCGGCGCGAACGTGCGCGACGCGGTGGCCGAGGGGCGCGCCGACTTCATGCCCGTCTTCTTGTCGGAGATCCCGCAGCTCATCTGCTCGGGCCGCGTGAAGATCGACGTGGCGCTCGTGCAGGTCTCGCCGCCGGACGAGCACGGCTACGTGAGCCTCGGCGTGTCGGTGGACATCGTGCGCGCCGCGATCGACACGGCCGATCTCGTGCTCGCCGAGGTGAACCCGCGCATGCCGCGGACCCATGGCGACTCGTTTCTGCACGTGGATCGGATCGCGCACCTCGTGCCCGTCGACGACGAGCTCCCGGAGCGCGAAGCCGAGCCGCTCGACGACGTCGACCGGGCGATCGGCCGCCACGTGGCGAGCCTGGTGCCGGACGGCGCGACGCTGCAGATGGGCATCGGCAAGATCCCGGACGCGGCGCTCGCCGCGCTCGAAGGCCACCACGATCTCGGCATCCACACGGAGATGTTTTCCGACGGCGTGATGCACCTCGTCCAAAAAGGCGTGATCACCTGCCGCAAGAAGACGCTCTTGCCGGGGAAGATCGTGACCTCGTTCGTGATGGGAAGCCGCGCGCTCTACCGCTGGGTGCACGACAACCCCTTCCTCGAGATGCGCTCGTCCAGCTTCACGAACGACCCGTTCACGATCGCGCGGAACGACCAGATGATCGCGATCAACGCGGCGCTGGCGATCGATCTGACGGGCCAGGTCGCGGCCGACACGCTCGCCGGGCGTTTCTTCTCGGGCATCGGCGGCCAGGTGGATTTCATCCGCGGCGCGGCGCGGAGCCGCGGGGGCAAGCCGATCATCGCGATGCGCTCGACGGCGAAAAAAGGCACGGTCAGCCGCATCGCGGCGACACTCGAGGCCGGCGCGGGCATCGTGACGAGCCGTGGCGACGTCCATTACGTGGTGACCGAGCACGGTATTGCCGATCTTTGGGGCAAAAACATTCGCCAGCGCGCGCTCGCGCTCATCGACATCGCGCACCCCGATCACCGCGCGGATCTGCTCGCGGCCGCGAAGCAGCGTCGCTACATTTTCGCCTGATTTCCCCTGCCGGAAGCTGCGCCGAACCCTGGAATTTGGCCCTCCCGGGGCGATACGTCTAGGCTCGGCGCACTTCCTGCTCGGCAGGGGATCACATGCGTGGAACAAAGCGAGCCATTCGTATTGCGGTGCTGTTCGCCGCGCTCGGGACGATGTCCGGAACGATCCACGTGGCCTCCGCAGGCCAGGCGGAATTCCGTGGCCCCATCGATACCGACAGCGACGGCGTCTCGGACATCTCGGACAACTGCCCGCGCGTCGTGAATCCGTCGCAATCCGATTGCGATGGAGACGGGACCGGCGACGCGTGTGACACGGCGAGCGTGATCTCCGAGCAAAAGGTGAACGTCACGCCCGACATGGAGAGCTGCCTGCAGTACAAGTTTCACGGCTGCGCCGGGCCGAAACGCGCGATGGTGCAATACCAGTGCCTCGCGCGCGGGACGTCGTGGACCGAGAATCGCTGGTGCACGAGCGGGCAGGTGCAGCGGAGCAACACGTCGAACTTCCAGACGTGGGAGTATTACCTCCGCAACGTCCCGTGGCCGTCGTGTTCTGAGTGATGGATCAGGGCTGGGCAGGGGCGCTGGCGTCGTCCGCCTTTTTCGCGCGTGACTTCTTCTTCGCCGGGGCTGCCCTCTCGAACAGCGCCGCATAGAGCCCGCGGTGCCCGTCGTCCTCGGCGGCCTTGGCGCCGCGCTTGAGGCTCGCAAAGGCCGTCTCCCAGGCCTGCTCCAGCGCATCCCGCTTCGCCATCGCGTCCGCGCGCGCCTTTTCGAGCTTCGCGATGGGCTTGATGGCGGCCTCGACCTTGCGGGCGGCATTGCCGGTCGCCTTCGCGGCGTCGAGGCTTTGCTGGGAGAACGAGGCCTTCTTTTTGAGAATGGCCTTCTCCAGGCCGAGGAGGACTTTGGCCTCCCTGGCGTACCCGAGCTCCTTGACCTTGTTGGGCGCGGCGACGCCGAAGGGCTTGAACGGATTGGCGCGGGGCAATCCGTCGGCCGGCAGCACGCTCGCGAGGGTATCGACCGAACCGTCTTGATCGACGTCGGCCTCGGCGACCTTCTCCTGCTGCGCGCGCAGGGCCTCGGCTGCCTTTTGCGCGGCGGCCGCCGCGGCGCTGTAGCTTGTGTGGATCTTCTCGAACGCGGCGATCCGCCCGGCGATGGGACTCGTATCGATCGAAGCGGCGGCGCTGAGGACAGCGTCGCCGGCTTCGATCCGTGTCCCGGGGCTGCCTCCGCTCTGGATGGTGGGCATCGTTCCTCCGACCTTTTCAGGGGTGTCCGGATTGGAACGGATCGGGGGGAGCGGATGCAAGTCCTTTCTTTGCGTCCCGGCGTCGCGAGGCCGAGGCGCGCCCTTCGCCGCCGCTGCGGAGGTGGATGCGGCGGCGAAGGGCGCTATCGGAGGTGGATCAGGGATCCACTTCGATGATGCAGGTGTAGGTCCCGGGCATCAGGCCGTTGGCCGCGGCCGTCGCGGGATCGATGAATGCCGCTCCCGAGCTTGCGATCACAGTGCCGCTCGCGTCGCGGCAGGTGATCTTGCTCTTGGTGCCGTTGACGGCCTGGCTCGTGGCCTTGCACTCGATGTTGGTGAGCGGCGTGTCAGTGAACGTGACCGTTGCCGCTCCACTGGCGCACGTCCCGTTCGCGCTCACCACCACGGGTTGCGCGTTCGGATTGTCGATTGCGTAGCCGCTCGGCGCGCCCGTCTCCGTCACGTTGTAGGTGCCGAAGTCCAGATTGTCGACGCACGCGGTGCCATCGGGACCGGTGGTGACGGGGATGGAGCTGCCGGCCGGCGTCGTGATGGTGAAACTCGCCCCGGGGAGCGACGGAACCCCGGCCTTGATCGAGTTCTTGATGATCTTGAGGGCACCGCGCTGTTGGCTGTTGACGTAGATGCACGTCACCGAGCCGCCCGCCGTGAGGTTGATGTCGACCTCCTTCGGCGTGGCCGGGTCCTGCGTCCCGGTGGAACCTCCCGTGCCGGTGCAGCTCACGCTGGTGAATTGGAACCCGGCCGGGTCGGCCCCCTCGGTCACCGTGTACGTGCCGGCCTGCACCTGCGTGATGGACTTGGTATTGCCTGCGCTGTCCGAGGTCGTGTTGCCGACGTCGTTCAGGCTGAAGCTCGTGTTACCGGGGATGGTGGAGGTGAAGCCGAAGTTCTGGTTGAGGCCCCGCGGGTTGGTGCGCTTGATGATATTGATCTCGCCGCAGTTCGCGATCCTGAAGTCGCCCGGGCCCACGAGATCCTTCATCGCCGCGGTCGCCGAGTTTCCGGAAGAGCGGCTGACCGCGTAAGCCTTGCCAAAGCCCTCGCAGACGCCCGGCTGGAAAACCCCGGCGGCGGTCAAGTTGATCCCAGCCTCGCCGAATTCATTGGTCCCGAGGTTATCCGGGGGGCTGGGGCTGATCCCGTCCGTGACTGCCCCAGATGTATTGACCCGCGCTTCGGCGAACCCGAGCGCAGTCAGGTTCGTGGCGGGCCCCCAACATGGCGCGGAGCTGCTGCCTACCTCGCATGGCCCGGAGGTAACCCACCGCCGCAGGGTGATGGTCGGCGTATTGGTCGCACCGCCCTCGAAGTCGTACACGATCAGCATGTCGCCTGCGGTCCGCTGGACCAAACCACCCGAGCCGGCGGGACAAGCGCCGCTCGTGGCCTTGTTGAACTCGAAGCCAATGTGCGCCGACGGCGAGGTCGTGTTCTGCGGGATGCGGACCCAGGCGAGGTTCAGAAAGACGTTCCCGTTCACGGTCTTGGTCGCAAAATAAGCCCGCTCGAGGTCGTCCTTGTTCGGGGGCTTGCCCGTGCCGACCGACGCACAGTTGTTGTCCTGCTTCACCCCGCCGGCGAATGAATTGTCGCTGTTCGAGGCCTGCCGGTCTTCGAAACCGGCGAAGTCCCAGCCCGCGGTCGACTTGGTCGTGGCCCGGTTCGGCGCAGACCCGGTCCACGTGGTCGTGGCGAAGCTGTTCCAGTCGAAGCCGTCGGGGGCCGGCCCCGGCGCGAGGTTCCCATCATCATCCTCGAACCCTGACGCCGTGCCGACCGGGCCAGCGACGATGGCGGACACAGCCGTGCCGACGTGCTCCTCCGGCGGCTCATCCGAACCGCACGCCAGCATTCCCACCATGGCGAGGCATGCCGCTGTGAAGCCACTCCTACGATAGCTGAGCATCGATCCCCCTCCCATTGCGAACAAGACAAGACCCCGGAGTCCGCCCTCGCGCCCATTGCTCGGATCGGTCCCTGTCGTGACGCGCAGGCGCATTCGCGCTCGGGCTCCTCCCGATCGAGCGAATGCGCCGGCATCATCCCGATGCTTCGTCGCCCTCGTCGAGGGCGCCCCGTGGTCGCGCCCCGCCACTGCAACAGCGGGACCTCACCGCGGCGCGAGGCGGGACATTGCTCCCCGTTTGACCGGTCCGATCATCCCGCGTCCGGGCCGAGCCTGGATTTCCATTCGCCACATTCTGCGGCGTCTCGCGCAATTTCAGGTCTGCCCGCGGCGGTGGGGACGCACTGCGATCCAGCATGGGCGCCGTCTTCTGGGCGCCATCGTGTGTAAGTTCCACAACAGGAAACCGACGCGAGGGTGTCCCCGCGATAGCCAGTGCCCCGCTTTTGAACACGAACAGACGACCGGACGCGTGCTCAGCCGTAAAATGGATGGCCCACCGGGAGCCCCGGTACCCGATCCGAACGCTTCGGTGCACCTACCGGGAGCCCGGGTACCCGATCCGAACGCTCCGGATCGCCGACCGGGACGCAGGGTACCCGATCCGAACGCTTCGGATCGCCGACCGGGCCTCCGGGTCCCGAAGCCGAACGCTTCGGATCGCCTACCGGGCGTCCGGGTTCGTCAACAGGCTCCCGTGAAGGACGGGCGCAGCAAGGATGGACTGCCACGCTTGTCGATACGGCCTCGTGTGGAGCGGGTCGTGCACGAGCGCCACGAGTTCCTTTCCCTTCGGTGGCTTGGAAGGATGCGTCTTCTTCGTAGAGAACTTGCCAGCAATGCGGATCCCGGCGGCAGGGCCGTGCTTCCTCTTCCAATCGCGAAAGGAGTGCTCCTTGCCGCGCGCGGCGGCGGCCCAGTCCTTTCGGGCGAACCGGCGGAGCTCCTCGGCGTCGTGCACGAGGAGCTCCGTATCACGGATGGAGGAGAGGAGGCTCGAAGGCGGGAACTACGTCATTCCCCACCCGGCGCCGGGGCCGGATTGGGATCGGCGGTCGGGGCTTCGTCGTCGCTCGAGCCGAACTTGAACGTATTGCGCGCCCAGACCGAGAGGTCGTCGAAGAGCGAATACGCGACCGGCGTGGCGAGCAGGGTCAAGAGGAGCGCGAGCGACTGGCCGCCGATGATGACGAAGCCCGTCGCGCGGTTCGTGCCCGCGCCGGCGCCGCTGGAGGCGACGAGCGGGACCATGCCGGCCACGAACGCCGCCGTCGTCATCAGGATCGGGCGGAGACGATCCTTGTTCGCGAGCAGGATCGCTTCAAGACGCGGCAGCCCCGATTCGCGCAGCTTCAGCGTGTGATCGATCTGGAGAATCGAGTTCTTCTTCACGACGCCGAAGAGCACGAGGATGCCCAGCATCGAGAAGATGTTCAGCGATTGCCGGAAGATGATCACGCTGAGGATCGCGAACGGCACCGTCAGCGGCAGGCTGAGCAGGATCGTGATCGGGTGCAGCCACGACTCGAACTGCGCCGCGAGCACGAGGTACATGAAGATGAACGAGAGCAGGAACGCGAGACCGAAGTTCTTCGCCGCGCGGCCGAGCTCGCGGGACCGGCCCGTCGCGCTCGCCGAGTAGCCCGGCTCCATCCCGAGATCCTTCGCGGCCTTGTCGAGTGCCTCGATGACCGTGCGCTCCGAGAAGCCCTTCTGCAGGTTGCACATGAGCATGACCTGCCGCTGCCGGTTGTAGCGGTCGATCTTCGACGGGCCCGAGCCCTCCGTGAACGACACGAGGTTCTCCAGCGAGACCGTGCCGAGCCGCATCGAGGGCACCGTGAGCCGCTTGAGCCCCTCGACGTTCGAGCGGTAGCTCGGCACCGCGCGGACGTGGACCTCGTATTGCTCGCCCTTCTCGTTGTAGTTCGTCACCTCGTAGCCACCGACGAGCAGGCGCAGCGAGCTCGCGATGTCGGCGACGCTCACGCCGAGATCCGACGCCTTCTCGCGATCGATGTGCGCGCGAAGCTCGGGCTTGCCGAGGATGAGCGAGGTGTCGGCGTCGACGACGCCCGGCAGCGTCTTCATCTTGGCGAGCAGCGCCTCGGCGTAGGACGAGATCTTCGTCATGTCCGGGCCGGTGATCTGGTACATGACCGGGTAGTTCGCGCCGCCGCCCATCGAGTTCACGGGGCCGATCGAGATCCGGTAGTCCTTGCCGTACCTGGGCAAGAGCTCCGCGCGCGCCTTGTCGATGAGCTCCTGCTGCGAGAGCTTGCGCTCGTTCGCGGGGACGAGTTTTACGTAGAGGCTCGCGAGGTTCGGGGTCTTCTGCGCGTCGTCGCCGACGGTCGTGATCGCGTACGCGACGCCCTCGATCTTCTCGAGATCGCCGACGATACGCGTCGCGATGAGGCGCATCTCGTCGAGACTCGTGCCCTCGTTCGCGCGGATGCTCGCCTGGAACTGCGACTCGTCCTCGTCGGGGAGGAAGTTCGCGTTCGCCCGGCCCGCGAGGACCGGGATCGAGAAGAGCGCGACGACACACGAGACCACGATCACCCAGCGGTGCGACATCGACCAGCGGAGGATCCGGACGTAGAACCGCTCGATCGCCCCGTAGATCCCCGTCGACTCGCCGTGGCCGTGGCCGTGCCCATGGCTCGGGGCCGGGGCCGGGGTCGGGGTCGCGGCGGCCTTCTCTTGGCCGGCGCTCCCCTTCTTCACGTGCTTGCGCAGCCACCGCGCGCACATCATCGGCGTCAGGGTGAAGCTCACGAGGAGGCTCACCATGATCGAGAACGACATGGTCAAGCCGAACGAGCTCATGAAGCGGCCGACGATGCCGCCCATGAACGCGACCGGGAGGAAGACGGCGACGAGCGAGAGCGTCGTCGCGAGCACGGCGAGGCCGATCTCCTTCGTCCCGTTGATCGCGGCCTGCATGGGCCGCTCGTCGTTCTCCTCGATCCGCTTGAAGATGACCTCGAGGACCACGATCGCGTCGTCGATGACGATGCCGACGGCGAGCGTGAGGGCGAGGAGCGTGATCGAGTTCAGCGTGAAGCCCGCGGCGCGCATGATGCCGAAGGTGCTGATGACGCTCGTCGGGATGGCGACGGCCGCGATGATCGTCGAGCGGGCGTTGCCGAGGAACGCGAACACGATGAGCGCCGCGCAGAGGGCGCCGAGCACGAGGTGCTCCTTCACCGAGTGGATCGAGTTCTCGATGAACTCGGACTGATCGCGGGCAATGTCGATCGTGTAGCCCTGGGGCAGGCGCTTGCCGAGCTCCTCGAGGCGCTCCTTGACGGTGTTGACGACCTCGACCGTGTTCGTGCCGCTCTGCTTGCGGACGTTGAGCACGACCGTCGCGCGCTGGCCCTTGAAGCCCACGGACTCGGGCTCGGCCGTGCCGTCCTCGACCTCGCCGATGTCGCTCAGGCGCACGCCGTAGCCGTCACGCGTGGCCACCACGATCTCGCCCATCTCCCGGATCGACTCCACGCGGCCGCGCGTGCGGAGCGTGAGCTGGCGCGAGCCCTGCTCGACGCGCCCGCTCGGGAGCTCGATGTTCTGCGTCTTCAGCGCGCGCTCGACCTCGGGGCCCGAGATGCCGTACTTCTGGAGCTTCTCCGGGTCGATCCACACGTTGATCTGTCGCGGGCGACCGCCGATCAGCGTCACCTGGCCGACGCCGTTGATCGACTCGATCTGCCGGCGCACGGTCTTGTCCGCGATCTCCGTGACGTCACGCACGTTGCCCGGGCCCGAAAGCGCGAGCGTGAGGATCGGCGCGGCGTCCGGATCCATCTTCGCGATCACGGGCTGCTCGATGCCCGGCGGCAGCTCGTTGAGGACCGCGTTCACCTTGTCGCGGACCTCCTGCGAGGCGACGTCGACGTCCTTCTCCAGGACGAACGTCACGATGACCATGCTCACGCCCTCGGAGGAGGAGCTGCGGAGCTCGTCGATGCCGCTGATCGTGTTGACCGCGCTCTCGATCTTGTCGCTGATCTCCGTCTCGACCTCTTCAGGCGCCGAGCCCGGGAGGATCGTGGTGATCACGACGGCCGGGAAGTCGACCTTCGGGAAGCGATCGAGGCCGAGCTGCACATAGGAGAACAGCCCGACCACGGTCAGAATGAGCACGAGCACCGTCGCGAAGACGGGTCGTCGTACACAAATCGCTGCGAGCCATTGCATGGGTTACTTCGCTCCGGACGCGGGGGCGACGTTCACGTCGACGCCGTCCTGCAAAAGGTCGACTCGCTCGGTCGCGACCTCGTCGCTCGGGAGGACATTGCCGCGGATCTCGACCTCGCCGTCGATCTCGCGGCCAAGCGTGACGATGCGCTCGACGACGCGGTTGCCCGAACGAACGAAGACACGATTGGCGCTGCCGCTCGATCCGATGGCGGCGCGGGGGACGAAGAGCGCGTTCGTGTCGGCCTCGCCGAGCTCGACGTACGCGCGCGCGAAATAGCCGGGCTTGAGCAGGCCGTCGGCGTTCGCGACCTCGGCCTCGATCGGCAGCGTGCGCGACTGCGCCTTGAGGCTCGCGCCGACGCGCTTGACGAGGCCCTTGAAGGTCTTGCCCGGGTGCGCGGAGACGGTGAGCGTCACCTCCTTGCCAACGGTGACCTTCGACGCGTCCGTCTCCGGGACGTCGATGCGCAGCCGCAGCGTCTCGTCGCGCACGACGACGGCGACGACCTTGCCCATCGGCGCGAACTCGCCGACCGTGGCGCGGCGCTCGGCGACGGCGCCGTCGAAGGGCGCGCGGATGCTCGTGTCGGCGACCGATTTGCGCGCGAGGTTCGCCTGGGACTGCGCGGCCGCGAGGCCGGCCCAGCCTTGCGCCGCGCCGTTCAGCGCGGCCTCGTACTGGGCGCGCGCCTGCTCGGCGCGGGATCGCGCCTGATCCCACTGGGACGCGGCGACCGATCCACCCTCGTAGAGCTTCTTCGTCCGGTCGGCCTCGGACACGGCGAGGTCCATGCTCTCCTTCGCGGCGCGCACCTCGGCCACGTTGTTCGCATCGAACTTCTCGCCCCTCTTCACGCCGAGCTTGGCGAGCGCCTGGGCCGCGGACGCGTCGGCGGCCTGGGCGCGGAGGGCGGGATCGCTGCTGTCGAGCTGCACGAGGATGTCGCCCTTCTTCACGCGCGTTCCCACGTCGATCACGACCTTCGTGACGATGCCGGAGGTCGCGGCGGCGACCTCGCTGGTCTCGTCGGCGGCGAGCGTGCCGGTCAGCTCGAGCGTGGGCGACAGCTTGCGCTCGGTGACCTTCGCGAACTTCACCGCCGGCGCGGGCTCGGCGGTGGCGCTCTCCGCGGGTTTTGCCTTCTGCTCGGCGCTCTTTCGTGCGCACGACGGCGTGAACGAAAGGAGCAGCGCAAGCGCGGCGACGTACGCGGATTGATCAAGACGCATCATCGTTCTCCAAGATCGTTTTCATCACGCGGGCGCCCGGTGCGATCGGCCCGGCCCGCGCCGTTCAAATAGAGGTCCACGAGAAGCGAAGCCTCGGCTTCGAGGTCGGGGTGGCTCTGCTCCATGAGCATGCCGATGGAGGAAGAGCGGATCAGGCCGCCGAGCGCGCGCGCGAGCGGCACCGGATCCATCGGCCGGAGCGCGCCGGACTGGAGCCCTTCGTTCACGAGCGCGAGCATCGTGGCGCGGAGTTTTTCGAAGTGCTCCACGGCCTTGTCCTTGAGGATGCTCGACGCCGAGGCCGTGCCCTTCGCGAAGAGCCCGCAGTCGAGGGCCACCTGATGGAAGTCGCGGTGCGCCTCGACAAACTGGAGCGTGCGGATGACGCAGCACGTCAGTTTCTGCTCAAAGGGCTCGGGATCGGTGGGCTGCGGCCGGAGGTTGTCGATCATCTGATCGAGCCGCACCTCGAGCAGCGCATGGAGCACGTCTTCTTTCTGCTCGAAGTGGTTGTAGACGGTGCCGACGGCGATCCGCGCGTGGTCGGCGATGTCCTGGATGCGCGCGCCGTGGAAGCCCTGCTTGGCGAAGACGTGCTCGGCGGCGTCGAGGATCGCGTTGCGGAAGAGCGCCTTGGCCTCGTCACGGCGACGTGGAAGCGTTGTTCGTCGATCGGACGAGTTGCTCACGGGATGAACCGTCGCTCATCTTTTGAACGTGCGCAACGACCGTTCGTAACAAATGTGGGGATCTCGGGGGGTGGCTCACGGTCCGTGGCCATCAAGACGTGTAGCGCCACCGTCGAGCGCGTAGTGCAGGTCACGTCAACTCAACGAGTCCGAGTCCCGCGCGCTCGAACGCGCCGCACCCGGCACGCCGACCGCGCAGGACCCGTCGTCGAGGTCACCCTCGACGGTGCTCGTTCAGGGGGAGAGCACGGCAGCAGCGGTTGGTGACATCGAGGCCGATACCGCGGGCGAGTGGCTCGACGTCAGGCGACCTCGATCCCAAGAGCTACGTGGTGGACGGACGAGCGGCAGCGACGGGCGCATTTCGCCCCGTGGCTTGCCGAATCCGTCTCAGGGGGGAGGCGTTCATGAAGTTCCTGAAGATCGCAGCACTGCTTTTGGCCGCCGCCGCGCCGGTGGCATTCGGGGGTACGGCGTACGCGGACGAGTCGGTGAACGACGCGCTCACGATCGCAAGCGAGGAGAGCACGCCCGAGGAGTCCACGACTGCGGAGGCGGAAGACGCGCTCGCGGCTGATATGGGGTGCCCCTCCAACCCGTGGCTGTGCATGAGGCATTGTCAGTCGGTGCGTCCCGGCTCGCGGGGGAAGTGTGTTGGACCGGGTCGCTCCAAGTGCGTTTGCCAAGGAGGCTGGCCCCGCCCCCCCCACTGAGCTCATGGGCTAGCCGAGTCCGCTAGGCTCATTCCCACGACAAGAGCTCGGGTACGGCCATCCTGCCCGAGGTGCCAACGCGGAACAGCGGGCGACCGGCTCGACGTCGGATCGCTCGTGCCGGCATACCGAGAGGTAGTTAACGATTGAGGGCCTTGTTGCGCCTCCTCCGAGCGCGTCGCGAGACCCAGCCCAGCACGACGAGCCCGAGCCCCGCAGCGCCGGAGGGCGCCCCGCCCGGCACGCCGACCGCGCAGGACCCGTCGTCGCCGCTGCTGCCGCCGCCACCACCACTTCCGCTTCCGCCGGCGCCTCCGCTTCCGCCGCCGCTTCCGCTTCCGCTTCCGCCGGTGCCGCCGCTTCCGCCAGCGCCACCGCTTCCGCCTCCGCCAGCGCCGCCGCTTCCGCCTTCGTCACAGACGCCGCCGGGGTGGACGTCGGCCGCGGTCCACATCGGCTCGTCGGGGGGCCACTGCGAGGTGCCCGGCGGGTCGACGCGCACGTGGCAGGGCGACGAAACCACCCACGATCCGCCCTTGTTTCCTGCGGCGTCATGCGTCGTCACGCGGAACTTGAAGGCCGTCGCCGGCTCGGCGCCTTGGAGCTCCAGGGCGAGCTTCTGGAACCGGATCATGCTGCCCGCGCGCACCGATCGCTCGAATGCGAGGTCCTGCATCGCCGCGTCGCGGAACGCCTCGACACGCCACACCTCGGGCGCCGCCCCCGCCTCCGGCGCGTCCGTGTCGACGTGCAGAAAATACGCGAGATCACTGTCGATCTGGCAATCGCCGCCGCTCGACTTGAAATCGGGGTAGTCGTAGACGTTGAAGAGCAGGCTCTTCACCGGCGCGGGCGACGTCGTGTCCGGCGCGCTTGCCGTGAACGCAATTGATTTGGGTTCACACGTCACGTCCGGGGTGCAGAAGTTGCCGCTCACCTTCACGACCTGGCCGAGCGACGGGGTCGGGTCGATACGCACGGCGAACCCGCCGAGCCCGGTGAGCACGGCGTCCCCGGTTGGCACGAACGACGCGGGGTTTCCATCGACCGTGACCGTGACGGCGTCGAGCGAGATCGAATGACCCCAAAAGAATAATGCAGCGTTGGCGGGGTACGTTGCCCCGCTCTCGGGGATGTGGTTGGAAAGGCCCGGCAAGGGCGGTGGGCAGGCGCGGGCAGGCTGCGAGGCAGCGGGGATCAGCGCGACGGCCGCCACAAGAGCAAGCGACAAACGGGGGAGCACACGCATGGAGAGCCTCCTCGAAGAAGCAAGGACGCCCCATCGTAGCGCGGTCGCGATGGGGGTCCGAGTCCTCTTGACCGGAAAGGGGCATCCCCCCATAGTGACCCACCGGTCAGGAATGCCTCGTATCGCCGATCCACGCGCGCGTATCGACCTCTTACGAGCCGCTGAAGCAATCTTCGCGGAGAACGGCCTCGCCGCGGCCAAGGTCGAAGACATCACCATCCGAGCAGGCGTCTCGAAGGGCGCCTTTTACCTGCATTTCAAGAGCAAACAGGACTGCTTCCGGCAGATCGTGGAGGGCGTGGTCGCGCGGCTCTCGGCGTGCATCGAGGCGGCGCGCTTCGACGAGTGCGCGCCGCCCGAGAGCATGGAGGCGCTGTTCGAAGGACGGCTCGCGCACGTCGTCGACTTGCTCGAATTTTGCTGGCAAAACCGCGGGATCCTGGGGATGATCCTCACGGGCGGCGGCGGGACGCCCTACGCGTACCTGATGGACGCGTTCGCCGAGCGCATCGAGCGGCAAGCCGAGACCTGGCTGCGGCACGGCGTGGAGGTGGGGCTTTATCGCGACGACATCGAGCCGGCGATCGTCGCACGGCTCGTCGCGGGCACGCACGAGCGGCTGGTGCGCGAGATCATCAAGCAGCCGCGGCGCCCGGACATCGAAAGCTGGGCGCGTCAAGCGCAGGATTTGCTCGCGCGCGGGCTCTTCTCTGCCGCGTCGAGTGCGGTAGTTGACCGGACGGTCACGAAGAACCGGGAGCGGGACGAACGTCCGCGAGAACCCAGGGCGAGAGCGAAGACAGGATGAGCACCGTGGCAACGACGGGTACGACGAAAAAGTTTGGCGCGGGCAAGCTGATTGCCCTCGTGATCGTGCTGGGCACCGGGGGTCTGATCGGCGTCCGGGTCAAGGCCAAGATGGACCAGAAAAAGGCCATCGAGGCGCAATCGGCCGTCACGGCCGAGCACGCCGCGGCGCCGGGAAATGCGGCCGCGCCGCCGAAGGTGACAGCACACGGCGGCACGCTGATCGCGAAGCCCGAGCCGATGCGCTGGCAGCCGAGGGTCGCCGTGACGGGCACGCTCGAGCCGATTCAGCAGGCCGACGTGGGCTTCAAAGCAGGCGGGCGGCTGCTCGCGATCAAGGCGAAGATCGGCGACGTCGTGAAGCCGGGGCAGGTCCTCGGCGTGGTCGACGCGGCGGAGGCCTCGGCGCAGGCGAACGTGGCGCAGACGGGCGTACGCGTGGCGGAGATCTCGCTCGAAATGGCGAAGGACGCGCAAAAACGCTCGGATACGCTCTACCAGCAGAGCGCGGTGCCCGAGGCGGAGAAGACGACGTCGACGCAGCGGGCGCTGCTCGCGGCGGCGCAGCTCGAACAGGCGCGCGCGCAGGCGCGGCTCGCCTCGGTGTCGGTGGGCAATGCGACGCTCGTGGCGCCCTTCGGCGGGCTCGTGACGCGCGCGCCGAACGGCATCGGCAAGATCGTCGCGCCGGGCGAGCCGCTCTATCACGTCGAGGACACGTCGGTGCTCAAGCTCGCGGCTTCGGTCTCCGAGAACGACGCGAACGTCTTCGAGGTCGGCGCCGCGGTGTCAATCGATGGCGCGCCGAAGGCCACGGGCAAGGTGACGGCGGTGCTCGGCTCGCTCGATCCGCAGACGCGCAGGGTGCCGGTGATCGCGGAGATCCCGAACGGGCCCGAGGTCGGGCTGCTCTCGGGATCATTCGTCCGCGCGCAGATCGTGGCCGCGGAGACGATCGAGGTGCTCAGGCTCCCTGCTTCGGCGCTTCGGCCCGGGGCGCAGGACGAGATCGTCGTCGTGCAGGACGGCAAGGCGCACATCGTGCGGGTCTCGTTCACGATCGCGCCCGACGGCTCGCTGTACGTGCGCAAGGGGCTCGAGGCTGGGGCGTCCGTCGTGGCGAACCCGAGCCCCGAGGTGAAGGAAGGCGAAGCGCTCAATCTCGGACCCGCGGCGCCGGCGCCCGCGAAGTGATCGGCTCCCATTTCCAGGCGAACGAGGACCTCTCATGAACCTCTCGGCGATCGCCATCAAGCGCCCCGTTTTCACGGTGATGGTCGCGGTGGCGCTGCTCGTGCTCGGCATCGTGGGCTACAAGCGCCTCGGCACGGATCTGTTCCCGGACGTCTCTTTCCCCGTCGCCAGCGTCACGATCGTCTATCCGGGCGCGAGCCCGGCGGAGATCGAGACGCAGATCTCGAAGCCCATCGAGGACGCGGTCGTGTCGCTGAATGGCATCGACCGCGTGCGCACGTTCTCGCGGGAAGGCGTGTCGACCACGGTCGTGATCTTCAAGCTCGACGTGGACATCCAGGAGGCCGCGCAGCTCGTACGCGAGCGCGTGGCGCAGGCCCGCTTCAAGCTGCCCAAGGACATCGAAGAGCCCGTGATCTCGCGCCTCGACACGGGCGCGGCGCCGGTGCTCATCTACACGCTCCGCGGCAAACGATCGCTGAGCCAGATCCGGAATTTTGCCGATGACGTGATCCGGCCGTCCCTCGAGCAGGTCGACGGCGTGGCGGCGGTGAACATCCGCGGCGGCGCCGAGCGCGAGGTGAAGGTGCTCCTGGATCGGGCGCGGATCGACGCGCTCGGCGTGCAGCCCGCGCAGATCGTGGCGGCGATCAAGGGCGCGAACCTGACGGTGCCCGCGGGGCGCTACGAGCAGGGGACGCGCGAGATCAGCGTGCGCGCGATGGGCGAGCTCGAAGCGGTGGATACGCTGCGTGATCTCGTGGTCTCGATGGCCCGCGACGGCTCGTCGGTGCGCCTGCGGGACGTGGCCGACGTGCAGGACGGCTTCGAGGACATGCGTACGCGTATCCGCGTGAACAACGAGGAAGCCGTCGCCTTCGAGGTCGTCAAGCAGAGCGGCCGCAACACGGTCGAGATCTGCGAGGGCGTGCGGAAGAAGCTCGCGACGCTGGAGAAGACGTTCCCCGAGGATCTCAAGACGTCGCTGATCATGGATCAGTCGACGTTCATCCAGGAGAACGCGCACGAGGTGCAGATCGCCATCTGGTTCGGCGGCGCGATGGCGATTCTGATCATCCTGATCTTCATGCTCGATCTGCGCTCGACGCTCATCAGCGCGGTCGCGCTGCCGACGAGCGTCGTGGCGACGTTCTTCCTGATGTACGTGCTCGGCTTCACGCTGAACATGATGACGCTGCTCGGCCTTTCCTTGGCGATCGGCCTGCTCATCGACGACGCGGTCGTGGTGCGCGAGAACATCTTCAAGCACCTGGAGCGCGGCGAACCACCCATGGAAGCGGCGCTGAACGGCACAAAAGAGATCGCGCTCAGCGTGCTCGCGACGACGCTGACGATCGTGGCGGTCTTCGTGCCGGTGGCGTTCATGGGCGGCATCGTGGGCCAGTTCTTCCGTCAATTCGGGCTCACTGTCTCGGGCGCGGTGCTCGTGTCGCTCTTCGTGGCCTTCACGCTCGATCCGATGCTCTCGTCGCGGTTCTCGAAATCGCTCGAGCACGGGGCCAAGGATCCATTCGCCTGGCTCAAGCGGCCGTTCGAGTGGGTCTTTCGCGCGATGGACGACAGCTACCGCGACGTCCTCGGCTGGGTCGTGAAGCACAAGCTCGTGGTCGGGCTCGTCGCGTTCGGCACGCTGATCGGCTCGGGGCAGCTCATGGCGCTCATGGGCTCGGACTTCGTCAACCCTGAGGATCGCGGGGAGATGATGGTCGAGATCGAGCTGCCGGCGGGGACGTCGCTCGACGAGCTCGCCACGCAATCGCTCGAAGCGGAGAAGAAGCTGCTCGCGCACCCGCAGCTCAGGACGCTCTACGTGACGCTCGGGCCGAACGGCGAGGTGAACAAGGCGCACTACCGCATCCTGACGACGAAAAAACACGAGCGGGCGGTGCCGCTCGACGCCATCAAGGACGACGTGCGCGCGATTGCGAAGGCCGTGCCCGGCGCGAACGTGGTCATCACGGAGCCCGAGTTCGTGGAGGGCGCGGGCGTGCAGGCGCCCATCATGATCAACGTGCGGGGCGAGTCGTACGACGACATCCGCGCGCTGGCCGATCAGGTCGCGGGCGTTCTCCAGACCACGGCGGGCGTGACGGACGTGCAGGTGAAGTTCTCCCCCGGCAGGCCCGAAATGCGCGTGAAGGTGGACCGGCAGCGCGCGGCCGATCAGGGCATCAGCGTGGCGCAGGTCGCGATGACGCTGCGCACCGCGATCGAGGGCGAGGAGGCGAGCAAGCTCCGCCAGGGTAAGGACGAGGTGCCGATCCGCGTGCAGATGCGCGAGGAGGACCGGGCTTCGCCGGCCGAGCTTTCGCGGCTGACGTTGTGGTCGCCGCGAGGCGCGGTCGCGCTCTCGGACATCGCGCGGCTCGAAATGGGCGAGGGCCCGCAGGTGATCGAGCGCGAGGATCGGCAGCGTCAGATCGCCGTGTGGGCGACGCCGCGTGGCCGCTCGCTCGGCGAGATCGTGGGCGAACTCACGCCACGGATCGACGCGCTGCAGAAGCCGAAGGGCACGTCACTCACCTACGACGGGCAGATCGAGCAGATGAACGACACGAACTCGTCGATGGGGACGGCGCTCCTGCTCGCAATCATCTTCATCTACCTCGTGCTCGCGTCGCAGTTCGAGAGCTTCATCCACCCGCTGACGATCATGATGACCCTGCCGCTCGCGCTCGTCGGCGCGATCCTGGGGCTCTTCCTGATGGATACGTCGATGGCCATGGGCGCGATGATCGGGATCATCTTGCTCATGGGCCTGGTCACGAAAAACGCGATCTTGCTCGTCGACCGGGCGATCGTGCGCGTGCGCGAGAACAACGAGACGCCGCTGCAGGCCATCCTGGAGGCCGGCCCGGAGCGGCTCCGCCCGATCCTGATGACGAGCGCAGCGATGGTGCTCGGCATGCTGCCGACTGCGATCTCGAACGGCGAGGGCAGCGAGTTCCGCGCGCCGATGGCCATCGCGGTCATCGGCGGCGTCGTGAGCTCGACGTTGCTCTCGCTTGTCGTGATCCCTGCCCTGTACCTCGCCATCGAGAATGCGAAGGCGTGGCTGCGGGCGCGCGGCATCGTGAAAGGCGACGCCGAGCCCGCCCCGGCCGCCGAGTGAGCAAGCGGGGCCCACGCGGCCCCGCTTGTTGACGTCATTGCACCAGAGCCCCAAGGAGCCCGCTGCCCTGCCTGCGAGGGAGGAGGCGCGCGCTCTCATGGTCGGCAAGCTCAGCCCAGACGAGATTGAACGGGTCCTTGGGACCCAAATGATCGCCCACCTCGGCTGCCATGCGGGCGGCCGAACCTACGTCGTGCCCATCACGTACGCGTACGAAGACGACTACGTCTACAGCCACACGAGTGAGGGCCTGAAGCTCGCGATGATGCGCGAAAACCCGGAGGTCTGCGTCGAGGTCGAGAAGATCGACGGACCCGCGCATTGGCGCAGCGTGATCGCGTGGGGCACGTTCGAGGAGCTCACGGGACGGGATGCCGCGCATGCGCTGCAGGTCCTCCTCGAGCGTTATTTCTCGCGCGAGGCGAGCGAGACGGCGCGTGGCCCGCTTGGCCCGCATCGTCAGGGCGCGGTTCACCCGGACGCACACCTTTATCGCATCCACCTCACCGAAAAAACCGGGCGGTTCGAGGACGGCGCGCGAAAACACCCGCGACCCACCCTCGTCCGTTAAGTTCGTCACATCAAACCACCGCCAAAAACCTGGCTCTGCGCAGGTTTCACCGGGAACATGTGGGGGTTCGTCCTCGTGCGTGACGTTCGGGTGAAGCCGCCCGGGCCGTCTCTGGTTTTGCGTTCGTCCCGACCGGCCTCCGTGGTAGACGCGGTACGGAGGGACAAAAGATGCGCAGGACCACGAAGCTGACCTTGATGGCATTCGCCATCCTTTCCACCGGTACGGGGTGTGAGATCATCGCGGCGGTGGATCGGAGCCAGATCGACCAGTCGCCGGGCGCCGGCACGGGAGGGACCGGCGGCACTGGCGGGATGGGCCCCGGCTCGGGCGGCATGGGTGGCACCGGCGGCATGGGCGGCGTCGGCGGCATCGGCGGTATGGGCGGAGTCGGCGGCATGGGTGGTACCGGCGGCATGGGCGGCGTCGGCGGCATCGGTGGTATGGGCGGCGCCGGCGGTATGGGCGGCGTCGGTGGTATGGGCGGCGTCGGTGGTATGGGCGGCGCCGGCGGGATGGGCGGCGTCGGCGGGATGGGCGGCGCCGGCGGGATGGGTGGCGCCGGTGGCGGCAGCGCGCAGTGTACCGTTCCTGCAGATTGTCCTCCCACGGGGAACGAATGCATCGTCGCCACCTGCGACGCAGGGATGTGCGGCACGGCGTTCGCGAATGCCGGCACGCAGGTCGCGACCCAGCAGGACGGCAATTGCAAGGTCGATCAGTGTGACGGCGCCGGGAACGTGGTCAGCGTCGACGACGACGCCGACCTGCCCGACGACAACAACGAGTGCACGAGCGACGCCTGCTCGGGCGGCACGCCGACCTACACGAACCTGATGTCCGGCACGGCGTGCGGCGCCGGCATGAACCTGTTCTGCAACGGAATGGGCGCGTGCGTCGGCTGCGTGAGCCCGGACGATTGCCAGGGAGCGGACACGGCCTGCCAGACCCGCACCTGCACGGCGGGGGCTTGCGGCGTCAATAACGCCGCGCAAGGGACCGCCGCGGGCGATCCGACGGACGGCGATTGCAAGCGTGATGAGTGCGACGGCAATGGCAACATCGTGGCCGTGGACGACGCCACCGATCTGCCGGCCGACGACGCCAATGCATGCACGGTGGCGGCGTGTGATCCGACGAACGGGCCGGTTCAGAATCCGGTCAGCGTCAACGACAATGACGCTTGCACGGCGGACGCCTGCGATCCGATCAGCGGCGTCTCCCACACGCCCGTCGGCATCGACGACAACACCGTGTGCACCACGGACGCCTGTGATCCGGCGACCGGCGTCTCGCACACACCCGTCAACATCGACGACAACAACGCTTGCACGGCCGACGCCTGTGATCCGGTGAACGGCGTCTCCCACACGAATCTTCCGTCGGGCACGGATTGCGGCAATGGCAATCAGTGCAATGGCATGGGCCAGTGTGTCGGGTGCACCACGGCGGCGGATTGCCCCGGCCAGGTCACGGAGTGTGGCGCGCCGGTCTGCAATACAGGCGTCTGCGGCATGACGTACGCGCCCTCGGGCACGCCGGTCGCGACGCAGGTGCCCGGCGATTGCACAGCGGCCGTCTGCGACGGGATGGGCAGCACGACGACCGCGATCGACAATAGCGACCTGCCGATCGACGGCAACGATTGCACGCTCGACAGCTGCAACAACGGAACGCCGACGCACACGCCCCTGAGCGCGGGCACGCCGTGCAACCAGAATGGCGGCACGCAATGCGACGCCAATGGGATGTGCGTCGCGCCGGCGGCGCCGACGGTCACGGGGACGACGCCGGCGGACGGGGCGCTCGATGTCCCGGTGGGCTCGACGATCGCCGTCACGTTCAGCACCGCCATGAACCCGGCCACGCTGACCGCGACGACCGAGACCGGGGCCTGCACGGGGTCGATCCAGATCTCGACGGACGACTTTGCCTCGTGCCTCGGATTCGCGTCGGCCGCGCCGACGATGAGCATGGGCAACACGGTCGCGACGCTTGCGCCTGCACCGACGCTCTCGTACTTCACGGCGTACAAGATCCGCGTGACGACGGGGGCGCAGAATGCATCGGGCACGCCGCTCGCCACCAATTACACGTCGGTGGACGGTTTTTTGACGGCGGAGCCAACGACGACCTCGTGCACGGGCTCGGTCGTGATCAGCCAGGTGTACGGCGGCGGTGGATCCACGAATGCACCTTATACCCATGATTTCGTGGAGCTCCACAACCGCGGCTCGTCGACCGTGAGCGTCGCGGGCTGGACCGTCCAGTATGCGGCCGCGGCGGGGACGAGCTGGCAAACGGTGGCCCTGACGGGTTCGATCCCCGCGGGTGGCTATTACCTGGTTCAATTCGGATCGAGCGGCGCGGTCGGCAACCCGCTGCCCACGGCCCAGGCGACGAGCGCAACGAACATCGGCCAGAGTGCCGGCAAGGTGGCCCTCGTCAACACGACCACGGCCCTCTCGGGTGCCAATCCGACGGGCGCGCAAATTCAGGACCTCGTGGGTTACGGGACGACCGCGACCGGCTACGAGGGGACAGGGCCGACGCCGGCGCCGTCCGTTTCGCTCGCCGTCGTGCGAGCCGGCGCCGGGTGCACGGACACGAACCAGAATGCGACCGATTTCTCGACGGCCGCGCCTGCGCCCCGCAACTCCGCGACCGCCGCGCTCGTCTGCACCTGCCCTCTCGTAGGCGCGATCAACGAGTCGGCCGACCCGACGGAAATGGATTATTGCAGCGTCCAGTTCCCGGCGAGTGCCACCGTGTCCGCCGGTCAAATGAGCCCGACGATCTACGGCCGCGTCTACGAGACCGGCTTCACGGATGCGGCCGGCGCGAACGCCGCCATCGTGGCCGAGCTCGGGGTCGGCCCTGCGAACGTCAACCCGACCACGCAGAGCGGGTTCACGTTCGTACCGGCGACGTTCAACATCCAGGTGGGTAACGACGACGAATACCAGGCCTCCTTCAGCGCGCCCGCCACGCCCGGCTCCTACCGTTACGTCTATCGCTTCAGCCGCACCGCCGGGTCGAGCTGGACCTATTGCGACCTCAATGGCGCCGGCTCGAACCCCGGCCTCTCCTTCGAGGTCACCGAGCTCCCGGTCCTCAGCGTCACGCCCTGACGCCCCGCCTTCCCGACGAGGGCCCCACGCGGGCCCTCCTTCCTCCGGACGAGCCCTTCTCGCCGCGTCTCCGATGGGGTATCCATCGACCTTCGTCGTATGCTTCCGCAGCGCGAGGGATCGATGCGCAGAGACCTTCTCCGCCGTGCCGTGCTCCTGGGCTTTGCCACCCTGCCCGTCGCCGTCGCGGCGAGCCAGTTCGCCGCGGGTTGCGGCTCCAAAGAGCCCCCCGACGTCATTGGACAACCTAGCTCGTCGTCTTCCTCGACCGGCTCCGGCGGTAACGGCGGAAACGGAGGCACCGGCGCCGCGAGCTCGGTCACCTCGGGCACGGGCGGCGCCGGCACGGGCGGCACAGGAAACGGAGGCACGGGCGGCGCCGGCGGCATGGCCGGCGCGGGAGGCATGGGCGGCGCAGCGAGCTCCAGCAGCAGCGGGATGTTCATCGACGACGCGGGCGCGAAGACATGCCCCTCCATCGCGAACACGCCGGCCATGGTCGCGGTGCCCGGCTGGGACGGGAAGGCCTATTGCATCGATGCCACCGAGGTGACGAACGCACAGTATGCGACCTGGCTCGAAACTGGCCCGAACGTCGCGAACCAGAACTCGGTGTGCGCCTCGAATCTCTCTTTCACGCCTTCCACCGGCGCCCCGCCGAAGGACGATTACCCGGTCGGATCCGTCGACTGGTGTGACGCCTTCGCGTATTGCAAGGGCGTGGGCAAGCGCCTTTGCGGCCGCATCGGCGGCGGCCCGGCGCCGTATTTCGCGGACGACGACGCCTCGCGAAACCAATGGTACAGCGCGTGCAGCCACGGCGGCACGCAAGGCTACCCCTATGGACAGGCGTACGATGCGAATGCCTGCAACGTGAAGGACGCCGCCTATGGCGCGGTCCTGCCCGTGGGCACGCTTCCAGGCTGCGAGGGCGGGTTCGAGGGGCTCGTCGACATGAGCGGGAATGTGTGGGAATGGGAGGATTCGTGTATCCCTGGGGACAGCGGCGTGGATCTCTGCCGTCGCCGCGGCGGATCGTTTTCGAGCTCGGCCGACAACGTCGATTGTGACGTCGCGAGCTCGCGTCCGCGGGACGCCGCTGAGGCGAATACGGGCTTCCGATGCTGCGCCGATTGAGCTTCGCGGTGTCCGGGCTCGGGCTCGTCGTCGCCGCCTCCGGCTGTGACGGCGGGACGGAATCGAGCGGCGGGACGACAGGCAGTTTCGTGGACGACGCAGGCGCCTTGACGTGCCCGGACGTACCCGGGACCCCGCCGATGATCGCGCTCGGCGGCTGGGACGGCCGGGCCTATTGCATCGACACGATCGAGGTGACGAACGCGCATTATGCCGCGTGGCTGGAGACGTCCCCGGACACGAGCGGGCAGCGCCCCGATTGCGCCGGGGACACCACGTTCGTCCCTCCGTCCGGGCCGCCGCCGAAGAACGACTATCCCGTCGCGAACGTGGATTTCTGCGACGCGCTCGCCTTCTGCGCGGCCTTTGGCAAGCGCCTCTGCGGGCGCCTCACCGGCGGGCCCACGCCTTATTTCGGGCACGACGATCCCGCGCAGAGCCAGTGGCACAGCGCCTGCACGCACGGTGGCGCGAAACCATTCCCCTACGGATCGACGTACGATTCGAACGCGTGCAACGGCGCCGACGCGAAGTACGGGGCGCCGCTCGTCGCGTTCGCGCTCCCGGGCTGCGGCGGCGGTTCGTCCGGGCTCGTCGATATGAGCGGCAACGTGTGGGAATGGGAAGACGCCTGCATTCCGGGCGACGGCGGCGTCCCCGAATGCCGTCGGCGCGGCGGATCGTTTTCGAGCTCGGCGAAATACATGAGCTGCGACGCGAGGAGCTCGCGGCCCATCGACGCCGCCGAGGACAACACGGGCTTTCGCTGCTGCGCGGACGGCTCATGAGCCGGGCCGTCGTTCCCGTCCTGCTCGCATGTGCGGCCGGTTGTGGCGGCGGCGAAGCGACCCCGCCTCCACGCGCGGCGGTCACGCGGCCCGCGCGCCCCCCAAAAGCGCAGCATGATCGGGCACACGCCGAGCCGAGCGACGCGGAGGACGACGAAACATCCGCCTGGCGGCCCGGTCGATTCATGACCCAGGCCGTCGGACGCGTGACGGGCGCGGCGCAACGATTCGAAAAACAATCGAGCTTCGGCTTCGACGAGGACGCCTCCTGCGTGCTCGGCGCCTTCCTCGAAAATGGCCGCGAGGTCTCGGTCACGCGCCCGCTTCGGGCCGGCGTGAGGTACGTGATCCTCGGCGGAGGCTCGGACGGCGTGGAAGATCTCGACCTCGCCGTGGAGAGCCCCGAAGGAAAAATCGTCGCGGCCGATACGATGGACGACGCGCAGCCTGTCGTCGAGCTCACGCCGAAGGCGGAGGGCAAATACCGCATTCGCCTGGGGAACGCGAAAAAAGGCGAAGGCGGCGGGTTTGGCGTGGTCGCGATCATGCGCGAGGGAGGCCTATCGATCCCGGTGAACCGTTTCGTCGAGTCCTTCGGCCGCACCCTCTCGAATGCGGCGCAGGCCTCGCACCTCGTCGCGCGACGGATGAAGGGCTCGCAGGGCCTCGCGTTCCACGCCGACGGCGAGTGGTCGTTCTTCGGGACGATCCTCGCGGAGGAGGAGAACATCCAGACGGGCGGGCTCGAGCTCGAAGCGCCGCTCAGCGTGATCCTCGCGGGCGCCGATCGTCTGGCCGACGACGTCAATCTGGAGGTCCTCGACGCGACGACGAACGAGATCGCCGGCCGCGACGAGGCCGACGACGCGGCGCCCGTCGTCGCGCTCGAACCCACGAAAGGGCACAAGTACAAGGTCTCGGTCGCGAACGTGAAGGCCCGCGGGACCTCGCTCGTGACGATGCTCGTCCTCGACCTCGACGTCCCGTGACGAGCGGCGCGGCTCGGGCTATAGCTTGCCCGCTGTGGCGCCGGGGAAGACGACCGCGCCGCCCACGCGTCTTTCGTGACCATGTCGCCCCTGCTCGATTCCTCGATCCGCCGCGCCGCCCCCGCGCTCCTCGCTCTGGCCCTCGCCGCGTGCTCGTCCCCCGAGACCGGCGAGAACGAAGCCGCTCCGGCCTCGTCCCTCCCCTCCCCGTCCGCGTCCGCTGCCGCCGCGCCCACGCCGTCCGGAAGTGAGCCCGCGCCGCCCGCGCCGAAGGTATTCGCGCCCCTGCCGCCGCTACCGGAGGAAGAGCTCTATCCGGACACGATCGAGGAGCAACGCGAGGCGCTCTTCCGGCGCATGGTCTCGATGCTCCACGTCACGGACGAGCAAATGGCCGCGGTGCGCGCCATTTTCCAGCGCTCGTCGGTGCTCGGCCAGGGCAACCCCAAGGTCACGAAATACCCGATGACCCGCAAAGAATGCCGCGAGGCGCGGAACACGGCCGGGGGGTTCGAGCAGGACGAACCCGCGTGCGGCGCGCCGTTCATGACGCCGATCTACGACGCGCTCGCCGGCGAAAAGGAGGCGGACGCGCGCGTCTGCATCGACCGGTACGAATTCCCCGGCATTCCGTGCGAGCACCCGATCACCGGCCCGAGCGCGAAGGAGGCGGCCGAGCTCTGCGCGGCCATCGGAAAGAGGCTCTGCGACGCGCACGAATGGGAGGGCGCGTGCGCCGGCGCCGTGCACGCGCCGGAGGTCGAGTATTCGTTCGGCAAGGCGCGCAAGGAATCGAAGGACCTGCACAACCGCGATCGAGAGATCGTCTGGGCGTACGGCCGCGAGAAGGACCATTCGAAGTGCGCGACGAAGAGCCGCAAGACGAAGGGGTGCACGTCGAGCGGATGGAAGCGCTGCGGGACGAACACGTTCCCGGCCGGATCGTTCCCGGAGTGCAAGAGCTCGTTCGGCGTGTACGATCAGCATGGGAACGTGGCTGAGCACATGAACTTACCGCTCCGCCCCGAGGAGATGACGAGCCGCGGCGGCACGGGCCAGACCGAGATGAAAGGGAGCTGGTTCATCTTCTCGGACTTCGAGGCGCACCCGGACGATTGCCGGTGGCGCGCGCCCGACTGGCACGGCACGCGCGTGACCGATCCCAACAGCCACGGCAATTACCACCTCGGATTCCGTTGCTGCAAATCGACCGGGAAATGACGGAGAAGCCGTGCTAGACCCCACGCCATGCGAGTCGTAATCACTGGAGCGAACCGGGGCATCGGCCTCGAGCTCGCCCGTAGGTATCTGGAGCGCGGCGACCATGTGGACGCCGGTGTCCGAAACCCTGAATCCGCCCACGATCTCGCCGCGCTCGGCCAGGGCGCGGGCGGGCGGCTGCGCGTCCTCGCCTGCGACGTCGTGGACGACGCGAGCGTGCGGGCCTTTGCCGCCGCGCTCGGCGATGTGCCCGTGGACGTGCTCATCAACAACGCGGGCGTCATGGGCAAGTGGCTTTCGCTCGCGGACCTCGATTTCCGGGACGTGACGCAGACCTTCGACACGAATGCGGTGGGGACGCTGCGCGTCACGTCGGCGCTGCTCCCCCACCTCCGGCGGAGCTCGGTGCGCAAGGTCGTGAACATGTCGAGCCGCATGGGCTCGATCGCCGAGAATACGGACGGCGGTGCGTACGCCTATCGCATGTCGAAGGCGGGGCTGAACATGGCGACCAAGTCGATGTCGATCGACCTGCGCGGCGAGGATTTCACGGTGGTCTCCCTCCACCCGGACTGGGTGAAGACCGATATGGGCGGGCCGAACGCGCCGATGTCCGTCGAGGAGTCGGCAGCGGGCATCCTCAAGCTCGTCGATCGCCTCTCCCGCGCCGAATCGGGCGGGTTTTACCATTTCCGCGGCGATCCCATTCCGTGGTGATCATTCCGCGGATCGACCTGTAAAGAGATCGAATAGCGTGACGTCCACGCTCGCGGCCACGCCGAGCTGCAAGGCGTGCGCGCCCGGCATGCTGAGCCCGGACTCCCACGCGCGGAGCCCGGGCCGAAGCACACCGTATACGCCGATGTTGAAGGGGCTGTCGAACAGGCCCGCGCGCAGGTACAGGCCGGGCGAAAGCAACGTGAGGACCTGCGCCCCGGGCAGACGGCCGGCCTGCTCGACGTCGTATTGCAGGTAGGCTGCCGGATCGATCAACGAAATGAATGCGCCGAGGTTGTAATCGCCGCGGCCGGTCGCGAAATCGAGGCCGATCGGCATGGCCAGAGTCGGCGCGACGACGTGCGGCACGCCGCCGCGCTCGGTGGTGGTCCCGTAGGTGCCGAAGCGCAGCTCGCCGCCGACGAACATGCCCGGGAATGCGCCGAGCGAAATCGTGGTGACGCCGGGCGTGTTTTTCCGTCGCCAGCCGCCGATGGGCATGGCGGCCGCGTCGAGGGCCTCGGCGATGCGCGAGGGGTCGGACTCGAAGGCGATCGTCGCGAAGAGGCCGCTGTGGCGGGCGATGGCGTCGAGGGGGCGGCACGGCCCCTTCCCCGCGGCGCAGAGCTTCTTGCATTCCTCGTCCGTGCACATGCGCTCGAGCTCGGCGCGCGCGGCCCCGACGACCCGCGCGACGACCCGGCCCCAATCTTCGGCGAGCGCCGCTTCGAGGGTCTCGAGGCTCACCACGAGGCGCGCGAGCTCGGCCCGCGCCGCGGCGAAGCTCGGGGAGATTTCGCCGGGCGAACAGGTGGCGGCCTTGCAGAGGCCGGGGAACGAGACGGCCTCGGAGAGCTGCTCGCCGGCCGCGACGAAGGCGAGGGCGAGGTCGAGCGACGCGCGGGCAAGGACGATGGACGCGCGCTGGAGGGCGAAGGAATTCGTTTGGCTTGCCAACCGTGAGGTATCGCGGGCGTACGCTTCGAGGGCCCGTACGATCTCGCCGATCTTCTTTCCGTCGACGTCGACGCCGATCTGGAGGGCCGGCGGGTTCACGAGCTTGGGATCGACCGTGGCCCGGAGCGCCTCGGCGGCGGCGCGATAGGCCTCGAAGGCGGTGAGGACGGCGCTCCAGCGGGCCCCCAGTTCGACCGCGGGAAGACGCACGTACTTCGACCAGCGCACGATCGTCGAGAGTTTTTCGAGCGGCGCGGCAGCTTCGAGCGCCGAGACGAGGGCCGCGTCCACGTCGCCCGAGGCGGCCGGGTCTTTCCGGTGACATGCGTGGGATCCGATTGCGTCGGGGCTTTCGGAGAACGCGGGGCAATCCTTCCGGGAAAAACCTCGGCCGACGAGCGTGAAACACGCGGGCGACGTGGTGAGCGCGGCGAGCAGGAGCGCCTCTGTCTCCTCGGCTCGGCCGGGGCGGGTCTGGCGGACGAGCTCGCCATACTCCTGGAAGACGTGCGGGAGGGACGCGGCGCACGCCGCGATCTCGAGGCGCTGGCTGAAGAGCTTGCGCGGGGTATTGCGGAAGATGCGATATCCGTTCGCGCGATCGAGCTCGTCGCCGAAATGCGAGAGGCTCAGGGCGGCATTCGCGCCGGTCGAGAGGTCCGAGGCGAGCTTCGACGCGGCCCCGCGCACGCGTACTTCCGCGCCGCACACGAGCTGCCGCTGGGCGCGGGCCTGGCAGGTGACGCGGTCGGGCGCGCCAGCGTCGCAAATCACCGGGGCGGAGGGGTCCTCCGCGCAAGAAAAAAGGTTCCCGCCGAGCTTCACGTCTGCCCACAACGAGGCGCCGAAGCCGAGGCCGAGGGCGACGCCGGGCCAGTTCTTCACGTCGGAGGCGACGGCGCCGCGGAGCGCGCCGAGCAGGCTCTCGCCGCCGCCATATTGCGCGAAATCGAGGCGGCGCGTGGAGAGCGCGCAGGTCGTGGGGAGCCAGAAGGACCGGATCTCCCGGTACGAATCCCCCGGCGTGCCGGCGGGCGTCATCGCGGGGCCGCAGGCGTCGTCGTGCAATCGCTCGAGGAACCACACGAGCGCCTCGCGCCGGGCCCGGTCGCCGACGAGGTTCGCGAGCGCGCGCACGCCGACGTCGAGTGTGCCGGCCGTGAAAGCGGCGACCTCGAGGCCGGTGTGCTGGACGGTGAAGACACGCGTCGCCGCGGAGGGGATTTCGAGAATGGGGTATCTGCGGGCGAGGAGTGGGTCGGCCTCGCCGATCTCGGCGAGGGAAAACACGCTTCGATCCGCGAGGACGATCCGGATCGGCTCGAATTTACGCGTCACGTACCGCGCGACCGCCTCGACACCGCGTTGGTCCGCAATGACGGCCGCATTCGCGAGCGTAGGCGCCGAAAAAGCGCAAAGGTTGACCGGAGACGCGGCCGTGTCCCCGCCGGCGCAAAGTTCGGCGCAGAGCTCGGTCCGCAGGCCCGTGAGATTCCGCGCGGGCTCGTCGAGCCTCCCCGCGACGTCCCGCCGCGCGGCGTCCTCGAGGGCCTTCCGCTCGCGTTTCGCGGCCTCCAGCGCCGCGATCGTACGAGCATCGAACGGTTTCGCAGAGACCTCTTGCTCGAGCTTCTTTTGCCGCGCTTCGACGGCCTCGATGCCCTTTTGCTGGGCCACGAGGCGCGCCGCGGCCTTTTCGAGCGCGGGTTTCGGATCGTCGGTCGCCGGCGCGGCGCAGGTGGCCCGCAAAGCACGCGCGAACGAGGCAAGGGATTCGACGCGGCCCACGTGAACCTGAATGGGATCGCCCGCGTCGCCCTGGGGCGCGGTCGCAATCGCCGCGGGGGACGTCACGGGCGGCGCGACGGGCGCCGGGGTCGGGGAAGGCGTGGGCTGATCCGAGGGGACGACGACGGGCGTGACCTGGGCGCTCGCCTCCGCGAGCGGAAGCAAGGCCGAAAGCGCGAGCCCGAATCCGACGATCGATGGTTGGGTCCTCGTCCTCATGGCGTCTCTTTGCAGGCAATCAAGCGCAACCCATCGCGGCTTCCATGCTGGCGAGCACCGACGGGGCGGCGAGGGCCTGAGCCCGTGCGCCTCCATTCGGGGCAGGTCCGAGGTAAATGCCGACGACCGCCGTGGGCGGCCCCTCGCCGACGACGGCGACCACGGGCCCGCCGCTCATGCCGATGCGGCCCTGGCGATCGAGCAGGACCTTCCCCTCGCTCGGCCGCGCCTTCGCCGGCACGACCAGAGGCGCGCGCGGCGCCTCGCTCCCGAGCGGATACCCCCATATCTGGCCGGCCACGAACGCGTCGAGCGTGGCCATGCGCAGCGCGCTCGTGCACCGCGCGTTCACGCGGACGATGGCCACGTCGTCGGCCGCGACGCCGCCCGACGGATACGCGACGGCGACGGCCTCGAGTTCGACCCAGCGTCCGCCGGCGAGGACGCGCACCGAGACCTCCGCGGGCGCCGCGCCGTCCGCCAGCGCGACGACGTGCCGCGCCGTGACGATCGAGGAGAGCCAGTCCGCGATGAAGAACCCCGTGCCCGAAGCCGCCCAGGTCTTGCCGAAACGCGCGCGGATCCGGACGACCGGGCCGTCGAGCCGAGGCTCGACTTGCTCGGCGGTCGCAGCCCGGAGCTTCTGCGCGACGAGGCTCATGAGCCCCGCCCCTGAACGAGGGTGCCTTCGCGATGGGGAGAGCGGGGCGAGGCGTGGAGCACACCTCATCTTAACGCGCCTCGGCCCGGATGGGGCGTTTGCTGCGAACGGTGGAGATGGTGACCGGGCCCTCATCGCGGCGCCGGAAACGCCACGAGGAGCTCGGGCGGGATCCGGCGCTCCTCGGCGATGATGCCATAGGTCTCGGCCGTCTTGCGCGGCGTGCGGTTCTTCTGCGGATCGGATGCGTCCACCGCATAGAGCCCGAAGCGCCGGTTCATGCCCTGGTTCCACTCGTAATCGTCGACCAGGCTCCAGAAGAAGTAGCCGCGCAGATCGACACCTTCCTGCATCGCGCGGTTCGCCCAGGCGAGGTGACGGACGAGGAAGCTCGGGCCCGCGTCCTCGTCGTCGAGAGGGTGATCGAGCCCGTTGCCCGTCACGTAGAGGGGCAATCCATATTCGCGGTAGGCGAGCGCCAGCATCTCGTGAAGGCCCTCTGGATCGACCTCCCCGCGGCGCACTTCCAGCGGATCGAACGTGCCAAGCGGCGTGAGGTCCGGCATGAAGGGTCCGCTCATGCCCCGCACCGTGGCGCGCGCGTCATAATTGATGCCGAGCCAATCCATGCGGCCCTCGAGATCGGCGCGCCGCGCGCTCTTGCCCGCGAGCTCCTCGTCGAGCTCCCCCTTCGCGACCGCGTCGAGGTACGCAACGTTGTACAGATAAAACATGTTCTCGGCCGACTTCACGTCGAGCTCGCTCGTGGGATCGGCCGGGGACGCGGGGGTCATTGCATAGACGAGGCCGATGTCGGAGGGGTTTCCGTCGCCGTCAGCGTCGGCCACGTCGCTTTCCTTCACCGCGTCGTACATGCGCGCATGCGCCTCGACGAGCGCGACGAACACCTCTTTCACCGCGCCCGACGCGAGCGCGACGGCCGGCGGATGGCTGCGCTCGGCGCTCGGCGCGAGATACCCGGAAAGGAGGACCGCAAACGGCTCGTCCAGCGTGGCCCAGCGATCGACGTCCGCGCCGAACTCCCGCGCGACGAACCCCGCGTACTTGGCGATCTCCTCGACCGTTCGCTCCCGATCGAGCCATCCCCGCGGCTTACACGCGGCGAGGTTCAGGTGGCATCCGACGGCATCATGAATCCATGCTGGGAGCGTACCGTGATTCAGGGTCACGATCGGCGACATTCCACGCACCCGGAGGCCATTCAACATCGCATGGTAATGCGCAAGCGCCGCCTCGTTCGCGACGGCGCGCAATGCCTCATACCCCTCGATCCCGTCGGTCGGATCGGGAAAGATGCGACTCCATTCGATGCTGAAGCGAAATGCGCCATTGTGGAGCTCGCCCCGCGCGCGGTCGAGATCCTGCTCGTGGAGCTCCCAGAAGCCCGGCCCAACGACGGCCGGATCCTGGCCGGACAGGTATGTCATGGTAGAATGTACCGTTTCAGGCGAGGTGGCGAACGCATACCAATCGGATCCGTCATCGACGCAACCGGCGAGGCCGGGCGTCGGGCACCCCATCTCGGCCTGGAATCCGCCGATCGCGGTCCCGAAGAGAAATCCCTCGGGAAACGAGAGATCCTCGGCCACCTCGGGGACCTCGGTCACCGGAGGGTCCTCCCCGCACGCGGCCAGCAAAAGCGTCATCGGTATGGCGAGGCGGAAATCGGTTCTCATGAAGGGGAAACCTAACATGGAACGGAAAAACCGCTGGGTGAGGTAATTCGGAAAATCGATGTATGATCCAGCCTTGACGAACCCTCAAACAATCGAACGTCCGCCGTCCACGGCGAGCACCTGTCCCGTCACGAAGTGGTTTTTCGCAAAAAACAGCACCGCGCGCGCGACATCCCCAGGATCGCCGATCCGCCCGAGTGGGATCTTCCCGCGCAGTCGCTCGCGCACCTCGTCGTCGACGCCTTCAGGCGGGAGGACCGTGCCCGGTGAAACCACGTTCACGCGTACGTCGGGCGCGAGCGCGAGGGAGAGGCCCTGCATGGCCGAGACGAGCGCCGCCTTCGAGATCGAATAAGGAATGTAATGCTTGAACAGCCTTTCAGCGCTGACGCAGCCGATCGCCACGACGGACCCGCTCACCGCCCGGAGCTCCGCCGCGAGCGCGAGCGTGAGCAGATAAGGCGCGGTCGCGTTCAGCGCCATGGCCCGATCCCAGGCGCCCGCATCGAGCTCGTCCGGACGAACACGCTCGAAATGGGCAGCGTTGTGCACGAGGAGGTCGAGTTTGCCCGCGCCGAACCGGCGCGCCCGCGCGGCGAGGGCGCTCACGCCCGTTCGATCGGAGAGATCGGCCCGGCAGAGCTCGACACGCGCGCCACGCGAAAGGAAGTGCTCCCGCGCCTCGCGTGCGCTCTCCTCACTCGCCGCATAATGAATGAGGACTTCGTATCCGTCATCGACGAGCGCTTCCACGATCGTCCGCCCCACACGCACCGCGCCGCCCGTGACGAGCGCGATGCGTCCACCCTTCTGATCGCTCATGCCGACGATGTTACCGCGCTCGCGCGCCCGCCGCGCACCTGGAATCGAGCAGGGTCGGAAAAAGATACCACGATTCGCAAAGCACGCGCTCGATTCGCTTGACGAGCGCCCCGCCGATCGGTCGAATACCGGCCTACTTACGAGAGAGGAGAATCAACATGGCGACCGAAGAGCTCCAAATCGAGAAGCTCCAAGAAGGGCAGGGCGAAGAGGCCAAGGTCGGACACAAGGTCCGGGTGCACTACGTGGGCACGCTCACGGATGGCAAGAAGTTCGACAGCTCTCGCGATCGAGGCCAGCCCTTCGAGTTCAAGCTCGGCGCCAAGCAGGTGATCCAGGGCTGGGACCAGGGCGTGGCCGGGATGAAGGTGGGCGAGATCCGGAAGCTGACGATCCCAGGGCACCTGGCCTACGGCGAGCGCGGCTTCCCAGGGCTCATCCCGCCGAACGCGACGCTCGTCTTCGAAGTCGAGCTGCTCGGCGTGTCCTGAAGGGGTGCTCCACGACGTAGCGCCGGGGTTTCACCCCGGACCCGACCAGGGGCTCTTCGCCCCTGGACCCGAACCAGGGCGCAGCCCTGGACCGTTGGTGCATCGACCGCGATGCGGTCGATGCAAGCAGGTTGCGGCCGTAGGTAAGGCTACGATCACTGCTGGAGGCCGAGCCGCCCGCGATCGACGCGCAGGTTCGAGAGAGTTCGCGCGACCGCATCCGCGAGCGGCCGACCCCGGGGGATGACCTCGCCTTCCACGCCCCCCGGCCGATCGAACGACCACACGAGCACCGATCCCGCCGCATCCCACGGCACGAACCGCGTGCGGCCCCGGAGCGGCATGCTGCCCACGATCTCGCGGCGCGCAACGTCGAGCGCCACCACGCGATCCGCCGAGAGGAGGAGCATGGAGCGGCCGTCGGGCGCGACGGAGACGTCCTCCCAAACGGTGGCGCCCGAAGCTTCGAGGAGGCGTTCGGGGCCGCGCGCGCGGAGGACGACGACCCCCGTGTCGTCAGCATAGACGAGCTCGCCCGGCGCAGGACCATCACCAAGCGCCGTCGCGCGCGGGCTCGCATACCCGAGGACCCGAACCTCCGACGTCGCCTCGTCGATCCGCGCAAGCGCGCCGGAGCTCACCGCGATCCAGAGGCCCGCGCCCATCCCGTCACGCGCCGCGCTCGGGCGCACGTCGTACACGTGGCCGTCCGCCGAGGCGATCACGCGGGGCGCAGAGGCCGCGCCGTCGAGAGGCGTCGCCACGATCGCGCCGTCGAGCCGCTGCGTGTAAAGCGTGCGGCAAGTGCTGTCGACGGCGAGGACGAGGCCGGGCTCGCGCGGGATCTTTCCGATGCTGGCGCCGCTGCGGGCGTCGAACACGTGCCAGGCCTCGCCCTCGCGCTCCCACGCGGCGACGCGGCCGTCCTGGCAACGGCGGAGCAGGTTGCCCTTGCGGCCGAGCTCGCGCTTGCCGTCGGCGACGCGATAAAAGCGGACCTCGTCGTCGACCTGGAACGCGACGACATCGTTGCTCTCGCGCACCACGGCGCGCACCGAGCTCGTCGGCGAGGGCGCAGGGCCGCCTTCGGCGCGAAAGCGGACGAGCGAGTCGACCGCGCCCGTCGCGCCGGAGAGGAGGACGAGGTCGCCCGTCACGACATGGCCGTTCTCCAGGCGATGGCCGCCGAGGAGATCCCGCGGGCCGATGGGGACACGCGCGAACGCGGGGACCTCGTCGGGCGAGATGATGGGCGCGGGGCGCCTGGAGCGAGGCGCGGGCGAGCAAGGCGCGCCTTTGGGCAGAGCGTCGCCGGGCGCGCGGCCGCCGAGGCGGAGGTAGTGGAAGCGGCCGACGATCGACTTGTCGGTGCCGGTGGGGTCGGTACCGCAGACCGCGAGATCGAGGCCGCCTTCGTCCCAGCGCAGGAACGAGGGCGCCTCGACGCTGGGGCCGCGGAAGAGCGGAGTCTCCGGCCGCGCGGGATCGACGATCTCGAAGGCGCCATGCTCGGCGAGGGCGAGCAAGGGCTCGCGCGGGCCAAAACGCGCGAGGACGACCGCGCTCGTCGGCTTGACCTCGAGGATGCTGCCCACGGCCGGTCGCCAGATCACGAGCTTCGATCCGGAGGCGGCCGCGACGAGGGAGCCGTCCGGCGAGACGTCGAGCACGATGCCCTGGAACGGGTGCGTGTCGACCTCGCCCGCGCGGCGGAGATCCCAGCGGAGAAGGCCGTTCTCCGAGGCGCACGCGAGCACGGGCGCCGCGTCCGCGACCTCGAGCGCGCCCGTGCAACGGCGGGGCGCGATGGCCGCGAGCATGACCTCGCCGTCGGGACGAAGCCGGAAGATGCGCACTTCGCCGGTGACACTGCGCGTCGCGAGCGCGGTGTCGAAGGGGAGCGGGACACGCTCCACGAACGGAGCATCGTGCGGGCGCACGACGAGCGCGCGCGGATGCAGCTCGGCGGCCGCGGCCGGCTCGGCGCTGTCGGGCGGCGTGGCCTGGTAGAAGGGGTCGAAGCGGAGATCGACGACGACGAGGCGCGTCTGGCCCTGCGTGGCGACGAGCCATCGATCATCCCAGGGGAACGCGGGGTTCGTCGAGGGTTCGAGCGTGAGGAACTGCGCGCGTGGCAGGCCCATGGCCGCGCGGAGCAGATCGAGCGGCAGCGCCGGATCCTCCGCGCCGAACTCGATCGCCTCCGCGATCCAGGCAGCACGATGGTACGGGTCGTCGACGCGGCGCGATCGGAACAGGACTTCGGCGATGTAGGCGCGCTCTTCAGCCTCGACGCGTGCCCGTTCGGCGTGTGCTTGGCGTTCATCGATCGCGCGTTTCCCCACGACGGCGGAGGCGAGGAGCGCGAGCAAAAGCGCGATCGACGCGCCCTTCAGCATCGTTCGCCGCCGCGCGAGGCGCCGGCTCCTCGCGACGAGCTGGCGTTCGAGCGTGGTGAGCAAGCCGCGCGTCCAGGTGGGCTTGCGCTCGACTTCCTCGAAGAGCCAGCCCGTGAGCAGGAAGTCCGGGTGGTAAGCCGCCCGATCCCAGGCGATCGCCGCGTCGCGGAGCCGTTCGAGCAAGACGAGCCGCTCGGCCTCGCGGCTGCGGACCTGCTCGATCCGCGGGAGCGCGGCGATCGAGGGGTGCGAGAGCTCGACGCGACCGTCGCGCCGCCGGAGGAGGCCCTCGCGTTCGAGGCGCGTGATCACGCGTCGCACGAGCGCCGTGTCCTCGCCGAGGACCGACACGAGCTCGTCCTCGTCCCAGCGGATGGGCTTGTGATCGGTCGTGGAGAGGCGCAGCACGGCTTCGATCGCGATCTCCCGCGAAGCGTCGTCGATCGAGGCCAGAAGCTTCTCGGTGTGCTTGGCGAGCGCGCCGACGAGCCCGCCGAGCGCGCGCCACGTCTCCGCGGAGAGCACGCGTTTGTCCCAGAACGCGGCGAGCGTGAGCGCGACGAGGGGCAACCGATCGTCCGCGCCGCGAAGCTCACGCTGCACGTCGGCGACGATCGCGTCGGCGCCGCTCATCCGCACGCCCGCGAGCCGCGCCGGCCCCGTCACGATGTCGTGCACGGCCGCGGCCGGCGGCGGCCCCACGAAGCGGAGCGCGGCGCGCAGGGACGCGAAGGGCGCCGCGGGATCCGCGAGGTTCGCGACGTGTTTTTCGCCGAGCGTCGCGAGCACGCGCAGGCCTGTCCGCTCGCCGCCCTCCGCGAGGTCCGCGAGGAGCCGCGCGAGCCGCGTGTTCGTGCCTTCCGGCGCGGAGAGCGCGTCTTCGAGCGGATCGACGAGCAGGACGATCCCGACGGACGAGCTCGCTGCGTGGCGCGCGATCTCCGCGGACGACGCGCCCACGAGCGCCGCGTCGACGCCGCCGAGCGCCACGTCGAGCGCGTGATCCGGATCCTCCCCGGGACGAATGGCCACCGCGATCCAGTCGTCCTTGCCGTCCACCGCGGCGCGCGCGAGGTGCGGGACGAGGCCGGCGGACGCGAGGGAAGACTTTCCTGCCCCGCGTGGCCCGTACAGCACCACGACCGGCTCGAACGCGAGCTCACGGCCGAGCCGCGCGACGTCGTCGTCGCGCCCGAAGAGCTGTCCCTCGGCCTCCTTCGGCAGCGCCGAAAGCCCGGTGTAGGGCGGATCCATCACGCCGTACGGCCGCTCCCAGGTCGCGTCGAACAGCGCCGCGAGCTTGCCCGGCGTGACCCCTCGTTGCAGCGGATCCACGGACAGGAGGCGCACGAGCAGCGCTACGAGCCCACGCGGAAGACCGGCCGGATCGGCCGCGAGATCACGCAGGCGGCCGCGAAGCGTCGCGTCGCGCAGATCCGACCACCACGCGCTCATCGCGGCGGCGCCTTCGAGCTCCATCGGCTCGTCCGCGACGTCCTCGTACGGCATGCGCCCCGTCGCGAGTTTTACGATGGTCGCCGCCAGGGCATATGCGTCGGCCGCGGGCGTGGGCTCGGCGAGCTCGAGGATCTCGGGCGCCATGTACCCCGGCGTGCCCACGACGGCGCGCCCCGAGCTCTGCGCGCGGGTCGGTTGGGACGATCGCTCGTCCTGCGCCGCGACGAACGCCGCCGTCTCGAGCCCCGCCACGTCCCCGCCGGCGAACGCGGGTGGCGTGATCTCGGGCGCCTTCGAGCCGGCCCGCCGCGAGATGCCGAAGTCGAGCACCTTGAGCGCGCCGTCGTTCGAGACGAACAGGTTCGCCGGCTTGAGATCCAGGTGCACCACGCCGCGCACGTGGATCACGTCGAGCGCCGCCGCCGTCGCGCGCGCCCAGCCGAGCACGCGCCGCCAGGGCACGCGTTTTCGCTGGAGCAGCACCTCCGCGAGGTTTTTCCCCTCGAGCAGCTCCATCGCGACGAACGGGACCGCTTCGGGCGCGCGGAGCAGGCCCGCGGCGTAGATCGTCACGAGGGAGGGGTGCCGGAACGAGGCGAGCAGCTTCGCTTCCTCGGCCCAGTGGGCGGCGTCGTACGCCGTCCGCTGCAGGAGCTTCAGCGCGACCGTGCGCAGCGGCACCCCGTCCGGCAAGAGTTCCTCGGCTCGCCAGACGTCGCCGAATCCGCCACGACCGAGCCGCTCGAGGAGCAAGAACCGGCCGTCGAGCAGCTCCCCCGGCGCGTGATCCCGCGGCGCTTTGGCGCTCATGCGCTAACGAGGCTACCACGACCCGCCGCGAGGGCGGCGAGCCGCGCGGCTACGAGGGGAGCTTCCCCTGCGCAAAAGCCTCGGCTTGCGCCATCGCGATCTCGGCCTCCTCGTGGAGCTCGTCCGATTTGATCGGCTCCTTGCCCTCTTGTTCGGCCTCCCAACTGAAGCCGCGCCGCTCTCCCGGGGCCTCGGGTTTCCACGTCAGCTTGAGCTTGTAACCGTTCAGCTCGGCCACGTAGGTCCCGTCGTGCTCCCTCTGCCAGATCGACACATTCGCGTGAAGCCGCATCCCTACCTCGTCCTCGTCTTGCCCCGCGCTCCTCAGGAAGCTCGTTCCATCACGATCCGCAAGAGGGGCGGGAGCCTTCGTACGTCGCCCGGCACCTTGATGGAGGGGCCGCCGACCACCGAGCTCATGACGCACGTCCCGGCGCGCGGCAGGTGCTCCATCCAGTACACGTCGAACTTGTCCTCGTGCGCCACGCGCCGCAAGAACGGTTCGAGCGGCAGCACGAGCCCCTCGCGCCAGCGCGCCAGGTACGTCACGTTCGCGAGCCGCATGGGGCTGTTCAGCCCGAGCCGCCGCCGCGTCCCCGTGTTGAACGCGCCCGTGTGGTCGATGAACTCGACGGTCTGCAGATCGCCGTAGAGATCCGGCTCCGTCTTCTCGACCGTGACGAGCGTCCACGCGCAAAGCGGCCGGAGCGCCCGCAGGAGCGTGCGCGTCATCTGCTCGAACTCGGGCAGATCGGCCGCCGCGCGGGCCTCGTTGTAGTGACCGTGCGCGAAGCTGTTGCGCTCGACCTGCATCAGGTTCGAGAGCGTCTCGAACGTCTGGTTCTGCGAGAGCCGGACGCCGAGCACGTCACGCACGAGCGCGCCGATCGGATCGTCGCGCCCTTCAAACCCCTTCGCCGCGGCCCGCGCGATCTCCCGCCACGTCCCGAGCGCGAAGCCGTCGCGGCTCCCGTGACGCTTGTAGAGCTCGACCATCGCGTCGAACCCCGGCGCGGCCTCGCCCGAGCCTTCGGCCGGACGCCGCGCGAAGTACGCCGAGAGCAGCACGGTCGCGATGAACCGCCAGGTGCCTTCGAGCACGTCGAAGAGCATCTTCACGCGCTCGATCGCGCTCGACGCGGCGATCGCCGCGTGCACCCGCCCCGAGATCGGATACGGGAGTCCGCCGCTGAGCGCCGAGAGCACCCCGTGCGGATCGGCGCACTCGCGCGCGAGCTCCTGCGCCCGCGTCTGCACGTCGCCGTGCAAGACCTCCCACGACAGCGTCCGCGGCAGCTCCACCTTGCCGTCGAGGATCGGCGGCCGCGCGTGCCAGTCGCACTGCACCGCGCTGCCAAGCGCGACCGCGTCGACCTTCCGTGTCACGCACGCCGCCACCACGCCCGGCGCCATCGGCGCGACGAGCGCGGCTTGCCCCGCATGCGTCGCCGCCACGGCCGCGAGCTCCTTCTCCAGCGCCGCGATCACGTGCGGACCCACCGCTTCGAGCGCCTTCTGCTCCTCGATCGCGAAGAGCAGCGTCGTACGCTTCGTGTCGATCGACGCGCCGAGGACCTCCTGCACGCTCGACACCCGCGCGCCCGGCACGCTCGACCGCAGCGCCGCGACCGCTTGCCCCGACGTCTCCGAGAACGCGGTCATCGCGTGCAGCGCGAGCTCGAGCTCGCGGCCCGCGTCGCTCCCGTCGCCGGACAGCGTCCAGTACCCGCAGGTGAACGATCGCCCCTCCGCCGCCGCGCGCGCCGACGCGGCCGCCGCGCGCCCCTTCTCCGCGACCTCCGCGGCCTCGCCGGTCACGAGCGCCACGGCCAACTCCTCGACGAGCCCCACCGCGACACTCGGCGACGCCCGATGGATCGCCACCGCCGCGATCGCGCCCGGCGGATACTCCGCGCCGCCCGCGCGCACCGCCGACGGCTGCGCCTTCACGAGCAGGAGCGCGCCGCTGCGCTTGCGCTGCAGGAACGACGCGATCTCCTGCTCGAGCCCCGCGCGCCCGAGCAGACCCGTCGTCGCGTCCACGGTCCCCGCGGGCACGGTCGGCGTCACGTAGCGCCGATCCACCACCGTCGCCCGCATGCCTCCGACCTGCACGAACGTCCCGTGCACGAGCGCCGCCTCTTCGCCTCGCGCGAGCGAATGCGCGCCGACCTGCACGGGCACGCTGCACTCGGTGCGCCGCCGGAGCCACCAGCGCACGCCGTCGTGCCGCAACGTCGCGGCGAGGCGCGAAGCCACGTCCGGATACACGAGCTCGTTCCGCTCGTCGCCCACCCGCTCGACGCGACCGAGCCGGAGCACGCCCACCGGCGAAAGCCTGAGCTCGAACAAGCCGCCGTCCCGCGTCTCCACGCGCAGCCGATCCGGCGCGTTCACCTCGCCTCGCCAGAGCGAGAACGCGGGTGACGCGCTGAGCCACAACGTTGCACCTCCCACGGTGTACGTGCGTAGCTCCGCGCCCGGTGCCTCCGCGCCGCTGTCGCTCTTCTCGTGGGACGCCTCGACGTCTCCCGGCGCGGTCGGTCCCGGCCGAACGTTCATCGGCGTATCCGCGCCCGAGGTCGGCATCGGCGGGCGCGGCGGCGTTGGGTCCGTGGTCCGTGACCCGGGCCCTTGCGAGCGCTCGAGATCCGGCACGGCCTCGAGCAGCGCCGTGAGAAACGCCTCGGCCGTCGCAAACCTCGCGCCGCGATCCCGCGCCATGGCGCGCTGCACCACGTGCCGGATCGCCTCGGGCAGCCCGGGCACGAGCGTCCCGAGCTCCGGCGCATCCCGATGACAGATCGCGATGACGAGCCGCGCGAACGTCGGCTCGGAGAACGGCGGCGCGCCGGCGAGAGCCTCGTACAGGATCGCGCCCATCGACCAGATGTCCGTGCGCGGATCGATGTCGTCCTGCGCCTCGATCTGCTCGGGCGACATGTAAAACGGCGTCCCCACCGGCGTCCCGACCCGCGTCAGCGGATCCTGCGCGGACAGGTTCGACGCCGCCACGAGCTCCGCCTCGCTGCCGAGCACCTTCGACAGCCCGAAATCGACGATCTTGACCAGCGTCTTCCCGTCATCGGCGTCGACGAGGAACACGTTCTGCGGCTTCAGATCACGATGCACCACGCCCGCCGCGTGCGCGCGCCGAAGCCCGCGCAGCGCCTGGGCCGCGATCGCCACCGCTTGCGGCACGCTCATGCGCCCGAGGCGCCGGAGCCGCGTCGCGAGATCCTCGCCTTGCAAGAGCTCCATCACGAGGAACGGCTCTCCGGCCTCCGTCTCCCCCGTGTCGAAGATCTGCACGATGTGCGCGCTCTCGATCGCCGACACCGCGCGCGCCTCCCTGTGGAAGCGCGCCCGTACCGAGGCATCCGCGCCTGCCGGCGTGCGGAGGAACTTGAGGGCGACGCGCTTGCCGATCGCGACGTTCTGCGCCTCGTAGACGCTGCCCATCCCGCCGCGCCCGATCAGACGCAGGACCTTGTATTTCCCGGCGGCAAGCGTACCGATTCGAGGGTCCGTCCCGCTGCTCTCCGCGCCCGTCACACGTAGGCCCCGTCCCTGCGCGGCTCCGTGCCGCCACTCTGTATCGGGCCACCATTCGCCCTTCGAGGTCAACGGCATAGTGGGGGGACCGCCGGGACCTCAACGCGTTGCGGTTCAGGTCGTGGGGGGGACCGCCTGAACCTCAACGCGTTGCGGTTCAGGTCGTGGGGGGGACCATCGGAACCTCAACGCGTTGCGGTTCGGGTCGTGGGGGGGACCGCCTGAACCTCAACGCGGTGGACCAGCGCAAGTGGGAGGGACTTCCGGTATGCTCATCGGCCGGCGGTGGGATGGGAACGCCCCTGCCGCGACGTTGTCAGGAGCCGTATGGGAGACACGCACAAGGATTTGGTCTTCTTGATCCCCCTGCCCGGCGGCCGTGTCGCGCGGGTGCCGATCGACGTGCTCGAGCAATACGTCGACCCGAGCGCCCGGCTCTCGCACGGCGGCGAGCCCGAAGAAGAGGACGTGACGGCGCACTCCATGTCGGTCGATCCCAGGACCGGCGCCAGCATCTGGCACACCGAGTGGGAGCTCGGGCAATGCGATTACACGGACGAGAACGGCTTCCCGCAGTCCGCTTACGCCTGGCACCGCCACCCGCTCGGCAACGAGTACACCGAAATCTACCAAAAGTGAGCTCGCCTCCTCGCTCTTCCGCATCTCGTCGGCCTGGCCGCATGCTGCGTGCGGCGTTCGGCGCTTCCTTCCTCGTCCCGCTCGCGTTTTCGGCCTGCATCGAGCCGGGGTATCCGCTGGCCCCGAACGGGCAGGTCGACATCCGCGTCCACGTCGCGGGCTCCCTCTTCGCGGCGGACACACTCGACGAAGCCGGAAAGCCCGTCCTGCCGCGTCAACAACCCTCCGAGACCGGCGTCACCTTGTTCCTCGCGGAGGGCGGCGCGCCAGCGTACGGCGGGTTCGTCACGGTACGCGTCGACCCGCCGGAAGCCCTCGTCCTCGGGCCCTACCCGGACGAAACCGACCCCTCCTGCCACGAGGTCGAGGGCGCGTTTCGATGCACCGCGTCGAGCGAGGGCTACGCGCGCTTCATGGTTTCTTCGCAGAGCGACTGGTCCGGCAGCGCGTCGATCCTCGTGAGCTGGGCCGAACAAACGAAGGAAGAGCCCATCACGATCCTGCCGGCCGGCCTGCCGGACTCCGCCACGAACTTCACGATGCTCGTCGCCGGCCTCGACGAGTCGCTCGACGGCGCCCGCGTCCTTCCGACCTTCCTCGCGCTCAAGTGCACCGTCGGCCCGCTGCCCGATGATCTGGGCTCCAAGTGGCGGCCCGGCGCCATCCGCTCCCGCGAGGCGTTCGTCCGGGCCACACCGCCCTCGAACGCGCCCGGCGTCGTGGAGAACGCGCCCGTCATCGTCGAATCCCTCTTCAGCGAGGCCGCCCTCTCCACCTCGTCCGATTGCGCCGATCGCAAGACGCGCCTGCGCGTGCTGCTCGGATCGACCGGCGAGAGCGAGCGCTTCTTCCTCTGCTTCAGCGACATCGGCGGCGAGGCCGACTTCGCGGTCACCTCGGGCCAGAAGCAGATCGATCCCGGCCCGAAGGTCCTCGTCGATCCGGAGCCGCGCCTGCTCCGCGTCCGCGCGCTGCAGAGCGTCGTCGGCACCGGCACCGGCACCGGCGAAGAGGTCGATCTCTTCGAGGTCAGCGCCTTCGACGTGAACCGCGTCCGGCTCGCCATGCCCGTCGATCTCCGCGTCGACGACGATCAGCTCCTCACCATCGATCAGGCCAGCGTGACGCTCGACAAGGAGCCGACCCCCGCGACGGTCATCCCTGCCACGCCGAAATCCCCCGGCCAGGTTCGCCTCCACGTCACGCCGCGGCTCCTCTCGAGCCCCGACTGCGCCTCCGATCCGATCAGCATCGTCGAAGCGCCCTGACCTTCGCCCCGCCTCCACCCGAGCGATGAACCCCATGCGACAAGCCCCCCTCGCCTCCCCTCGCGTCCCCGACGAAAGCGCCCCGCGCGCCCGCGCCGCGTGCTTCCGCTTCCTCGCGCTCTTCGGCGTCGCAGCATCGCTCTCGCTCTCGCTCGCGGGCCCCGTCGCCGCGCAGGACGAAGACGCCGACACGACCAGCGACGACGATACGGACACGGCCGAGCCGACGACCACGCGCGTGAACACGCCGGCCTCGGGCTCGGCCCCGATGCCCGCGGATTTCAGCGGCAGCCTGCAGATCGTGCGCGGCCCGGCGACGGTGAACGGCGGCGCCACGCCCGGCACCGCGCCCGAGATCTTCCCCGAGGCGAGCCGGGTCTTCATGAGCGTCCGCGACACCGACCCCGTCCCGATCGAGACCGCGCGCCGCGGCGGCCCGTGGCTCTGCTCCACGGGGCAATGCTCGACCACGCTCGGCGAGGCCGGACAGAGCCGCATCGGCGACGACATGCTCCGCTCGATCAAGCTGCAGACGCCGACGCTCCCCTTGCCGCTCACGATCTGGGGACGCCTCGACGAGCAGGGGAAACGCACGCTCGACTTCGACCCTGTCCTCCTCGGCCGCCGGGACTACCGCCACGTCTGCGCCTACCCGCCCATCGGGCCGAACGACAAAGCCGGCCCGCGCAAGGTCGAAAAGGCCCCGCTCTGCCGCGACGACATGCCCGTCCCGCCCCTGCCCGACTCGGCCGAGGTCCTGCTCGGCATGCAGTGGCCGAAGCAGTCCGAGATGGCCGACTTCCGCTACATCGCCATCGTCGACAGCTGCGGCAACGCCCGCGTGCAGCCCTTCCAGCGCACCTTCACCGTGCCCGTCTTCGAGGTCGCCTCGGGCGGCTGCGGCAAGGCCGACGGCAAGGTGCTGCGCATCTTCCCGAGCGGCGGCTGGCTCCGGGTGACCGCGTTCAACCTCGACAACACCGCCGCCGGCACCGTCGTCAACGCGACCTACCGCGTGTCGGTCCCGCCGCTCGAAAACCTCGTCGAGTCGAACCCGGCGCGCATGCTCTTCCCCGATCCGCAGCTCGAGGATCTCAAGGTCGACTGCGGCCCCGCGATGCGTAGGTCCTCGGGTCTGCCGTCCGCGCCGCCCTCGAGCCCGTCCGCGCCCCCGCCGGGCGTGAGGCCGTTGCAGGCCGCCGCCGCGCCTCCGCCCGACGCCGCGCCAAAAACCGCGCCCCGCGAGCCCGAAGCCTCGGGCCTCACGCCGCGCACGGCCCCGAAGCCCGGGGACAAACCCCAGGTCCAGGCCACAAGTAAAAACCCTGCGCCAAAAACCTCGCCTGTCGCGCCGAGGACTTCGCCGATGGGGCCGCCGCGTCCGTCGCTCCCGATGAAGGCCACGGCGCCCGCGGGCCCCGGGCCGCAGCCGCTCGCGCACATGTCGCTCGTCATCGCGCCCGAGCCGCTCCGACAAGGCGTTTGTCGCGTCCGCCTCTCCGGCTCGACCAAGGGACGCCTCGTCGCCCCGCTCGCGCTCTACGTCTCGCTCACGCGCACCGATCGCACCTCGAACGGCGCGCCTATCGAGCTGCTCACCGACCACAAGTGGATCGTCACGCCGAACTCCGCCGAGTTCCAGCTCCCGCCCCTCTCGGAGAACTTCGACGGCGACTCGCGCCTCCGGCTCGCGGTCTACAGCGATCCTTTGAACACCGACGGAAAGGTCGTCCTCGTCTCCGACGCGTCGCGCGTCGCGGCATCCTTGCGCTCGGGCGGCGAGGCCACGCCCGAGGCGGCGCGCAGGCTCATCGGCTCGGCCACCATCCACTCCGTCCCGCTCTGCGGCGAGTCGAACTTCGAGACCCTCGAAGCCGCCGGGAGCTGCCTCCGCGCCTACCTCACGATCCCGGCCATGCTGGCCACGCTCCAGATCACGCGCGCCCCCTGGCTCGAACGACCCCTCGTCACGCGTAGCGTCCTCAGCGCCGTCGGCGTCGCCCTCGCCGTCGACAGCTACGACCCCGTCCGCCGCCGCGCCTTCCCCGTCGCCGGCCAGCTCGGCGGCTCCATCCAGCAGCTCGGCGACGGTCGCGTGGGCCTGCTCGGCTACCTCGGGGTCGCCCCGACCATCCCGGTCCTCGGCGACGGCGGCAATACCACCTCCTTCGGCTTCCTGGCCGGCATCGGCCTGTCCTACATCACGAACGAAAGCGGCCCCGACGAAGGCCTCAAGCCCGCGGCCTTCCTCTCCGTCGTCGTTCAGGTTGGACAGGCCACACCTCAAGTCTCCAGTTCCGGAAGGGCTGTGTTCGGCACTTACCAGGGGGAGTGATAAGCTCGTCGACCAGGGCTCCCGCCCGACCCCACACGCCTGCCGAACTTGCCGATCCCCACGTGAACGAAGGAGACCTCGTCGCCGGACGTTACCGACTCCTGCGCCCCATCGGGCGAGGCGCGATGGGTACGGTCTGGGCCGGCCGGCACGAGCTGCTCGGGCGTGACTTCGCCCTCAAGTTCGCGAGCCTCCCCCTCCGCGCCGGCCCCGAGGCGCGCGCGCGTTTCCTCCGTGAAGCGCAGGCCATCGGCCGCCTCCGCCATCCAAACGTCGTCGACGTCGCGGACTTCGGCGAGGTCGCCCCCGGCGGCGGGCTCTACCTCGCGATGGAGCTGCTCGAAGGCCAGTCGCTCGCCGCGCGCATCGAGGAGCAAGGCGCGCTCCGCCCCGCCGAGGCCGTCGCGATCGCGGCCGAGATCGCGCGAGGCCTCGCCGCCGCGCACGTCGCCGGCATCGTGCATCGCGACATCAAGCCCGAGAACATCTTCCTCTCCCGTGGAATGCGCGGCGGCCTCGTTCCGAAGCTGCTCGACTTCGGCATCAGCAAGCAGCAACAAGCCGACGAGACCCTCGCCACGATGAACGGCGTGCCCTTCGGCACCCCCGCGTACATGAGCCCCGAGCAGGCCCTCGGCGAGCTCGACGTCGATCACCGCACCGACGTGTGGTCGCTGGGCGTCGTGCTGCACGAGATGCTCGCGGGCAAACATCCGTTCGTCGCGCCAAACTACCAGGCGCTCATGACGAAGATCGCCGAATCGCCTGCCGCGTCGCTCGATGTGTCGGTGCCCGAGGTCGTTCGCAACATCGTGACGAGGTGCCTGCAGAAGAACCCCGCGGACAGGTTCGCCGACGCCGACGCGCTCGCGACGGCGCTCGAAGATGCGCTCGCGAGGATCGGTCCGGGTGAGGTCGCGATAGAGCGCCCGCGCGCCTTGCCTTCGTTGCGCCCGCCCACGAGCGCCGACGCGGCGCAGCCTGCCTCCTCGCCCAAACGTGGACCCGCGCTCGCCGCCGCCGTCGTCGCGACGGGTCTGCTCGCGGGCCTCGCCGTGGTCGCCCTCGCCGGCAAGCGCGACGCAGATCCCGCGACGCCCGCGCCTGTCCCGAGCGCGCCGGTGGCCGAAGCTCTCCCGACACCACGCGAAACTTCGCTCCCCGCGACGCCTCCGAGCGCTACGCCCACGGCCACGACGACGCAGGCTCCTGTCGCGCCACGCAGCGCCAATCCCGTGACGCATGGGCCTTCGGGATCGGCCTCGGGAAAGGCCTCGGGCCCGACGGGGAAGCGCCCCACGACGAACGTCAACGACCCTGGTTTCTGAGGCCCACGTGCACCCAGCCCATGGAGAAGCGTGGTACCATCTTTCCCGAGGGTTCGTTTTGCGTCGGTTTCACTCTCAGGCAGCCTGCATGGGGATCACCTTGCTCGCTGGCACCTCGTGGCCGGCGAGTGTGTGGGCTAACGAACCTCCCACAGCCGCAGAGCTGAAGGAGGCGCGGGAGCAGTTCACGCGGGGGCGAAAGCTCGAAGACGAGGGCAAGTTCGCCGAGGCACTCGCGCTGTTCCAGAGCGTAGGTCAGGTGAAGATGACCCCGCAGGTGCGCTTCCACATCGCACTCTGCCTGGAGCACACCGGGAAGCTGGTCGACGCCCTGGAGACGTTCCGGATCGCCGCGCGCGAGGCAACGTCCACCGCGCCGAACGTGGTGGCCGAGGCAAACCAGCACATCGACGCGCTCGAAAAACGTGTGCCGACGCTGACGGTCCTGGTCGCGAAGGGTCACCCAGGCGACGCGATCTCCCTGGACGGGCGGCCGGTCACCGCAGGGTCCGCGCTTCGTGTGGATCCAGGGGGATACGCGGTGACGTTGCGGCGGGACGGCGCGGTCGTGAGCGAGCAACGCGTGACGCTGGAAGAGGGCAAGAGCCTGCGGGTAGAGCTCGCGGCGACACCAGGCGGCGAGGGCAGCGGCCCGTCCGCGCCCTTCTCACTTCAGCGAACACTCGGCTGGACGGCAGTCGGCGTGTCGGCGGCCTCGCTCGTGACCATGGGCGTGTTCATCGGGCTGCGCTCGGATCGGCTCTCGAAGGTCGAGGCCGCTTGCCCGACGCTCACGAACTGCGATCCGTCGGTCGCGCCGATCGCGAACGAGGGCGCGACCTACGCGACGCTCGTCAACGTGTTCGCCGGGCTCTCGGGGGCAGCGGCCGTCGCAGGCGTCGCGCTGTTGCTCACGGCGCCCGCGCCCGCCCCGAGCGCCCCGAGTGCAGGCTTGCGTTTGAACCCCGTGTTCGCTCCCGGGGTCGGATTCGTATCGGTCGAAGGGAGGTTCTGATGCTGCAAACGAGCCGCGAGCGCTCTCCGCTTTCGTTCTTCTGCTGTCTGCTCCTCGGCGTCTCTGCGTGCACGTTCCCGGCGATCGATTACGTCGAGCCGGGCGAGGCCGACATCGAGGCCGTCGCGTGCGCGGCCACGCCCCAATGCGCGAACGAAGTCGACACCTGCGCGAAGCAGGCCTACGGGCAGCGGAGCGCGTGCGTCTCCCAGTGCGAGAAATCCGGGCCCATGAGCTTGAACCCGGATTGCTCGTCGTGCGACTCCGCGCTCGAGACGAACCTGAACATCTGCGTCGCGAAATGCGAGTCGTGCAACGCGGCCGACGGCTGCTCGAACGCCACCGACAGTTGCCGCGCCCTGCTCGGTCTCCCCTGACGCGCGCCGCGCGCGCCTTCCGTCGGAGGGTGGTTGGCAGCGTTTCGCTGGGGCTTTGCCCCAGGCCCCACCGGGGCTATCCGCCCCTGGACCCGGACCAGCGCAAGCGCTGGACCCGGGGTCGATGAACTGCGCGATGCGCAGTTCATCGAACAGGCCAAGGCAAGACCAGCGAAGGCCCTGCCAATCGAGACAGCCGCGCTGACGGTTCTGCCGGCAACGTGCCCGTCGCCAGCGGGCAACGCACCTTCCTGGTCTTGCCACCGGCCCGTGGAAGAACTGCGCATCGCGCAGTTCTTCCAACACGAGTCCAGGGCTTGCCCTGGTTCGGGTCGAGGGGCGAACAGCCCCCGCGGGGTCCGGGGCAGCGCCCCGGCGCGGCGGCGCCAAGAAGAGACCAATGCTCCGTCTCAGGCCCCGGTGCGGCGACGCTGATCGCGAAAGGCCCGGGGGGTCATCCCCTGGGCGCGCCGGAAGGTGCGGATGAAATGGGTGACGTCGGCATAGCCCACCTGGTCTGCGATGCTCTCGATGCTCGCGTCCGTCTCCAGGAGCCGCCGCCGGGCCTCGGCCATTCGATGTTCGCGCAGCCAGTCCCCCACCGTCAGCCCTGTCTCCCGGCGGATGGCGTTGGCCAGGTGGGAAGGCGTGCGCCCGACCGCCGACGCGACGTCCTGCAGCGAGAGGGACTCCAGACAGTGCGCCTCGATGAAACTGAGCGCGTCGTGCACGAGCCCGCTGAGCATGGGCGGAGCCAGAGGCGCGTGCTCTGAAAGCTCGCGCATGAGCTCCGTGATCAGGATGGTAAACCATGCGAGCGCGGCGTTGTCCGCGCCCCACTGGGCCTCTCGCAGCTCGGTATCCATTTCGGCCACCAGGCGCTCGATTCGCTGCCGCCGGGGCTCTCCGGGTCGCAGCCGGAGCAGTCCCCGGAGAAAGAGACTGCGCACCGGCGCGTCCTTCGCATCGCCCCGGATTCGTGGTCGTCCCGGCAGCCGCTCCGGAGCGCTCAGCAGCGTCGGATCAAAGCCCACGATCCATCCCTCCAGGTCGCCGACATCGAGGGGCTGATGCTCCACGCCCGCGGGGACGAGGTGGATATCCCCGGCATGGAGATCGACCTGCTCCAGATGACGGCCTCGCCCCCTTCCCGCAGTCAGCACGAAAACCATGAAGAAGGTCGAGACGAGCGGCCCGGGCGGCAGCGTGGACCGCTTTTGCCCTGGGATGCGAACGACACGCAAAGGCAAGCCCCCGGCGCCGAACCCGTCCAGCGTGAGAACGTGGGGAGGGGGGTGCTGAGGCGTGCGGCGCATGTCCTTTAGCATCGCATACTCCGGCGTGCGCGCGTTCCCGGGAAGCGCTGACTCAGAACCGAAACGTGATCCCCGCGCGGAACTTCGTGCTCTCGTGTGACGCGCGGAACGAGCCCATCCGACCCCACCGATCGAGGTGCTCGACCTCGACCCACGCGAGCCGCTGCTTTTCGCTCGGCAGCATATACGACAGCCAGACGCGCTCACCCGAGCGTTGATCCCGCAGGTGCACGTCGTTCGTGACTCGCTCCTGGAATCGATCGAGCCCCTCGATCGATTCGAAGAAATCGTACGTGAGCTGCGCACCGAGCTCGAAGCGCTGGTACGAAAGCGAGAGCGTCGGGCGAACGGTCGCGCCGAGCGCGAAGTAGTAGCGTTTGTCCGCGACCACGGTCTTTAACCCCTTGTCGCCGCGCGTACCGATGTACGCGGACGCGGCCATCGAATGCACGGCTCCGAAGTCGCCGTAGGCGTCCACGCTGGCGCGGGCGCGGGCCTTTCCGTGGTGGAGCGTGAGATCGACGGTCAGGCCGAGCGCGTTGGCGACGCCCAGTTTGTCCTCCTCCATGCCGTCCTGACGGTGCTTTGCGTAGTTGAAGGCCGTCGAGGGGCCGGCGAAGATTGCGTATCCGCGCCGGCCGCCGTAACCGTCGGGCACGATCTTCTGATCGTAGACGCCGCCGAGCAAAACCCGCGTGATGAAATCGAGCTGCTCGACGCCTTGATCGTCGACGGATCCCACGAGCCGGATGCTCGTCACGTCGCCGGGATCGAGGCTCTTCGTGACCTCGCCGAAATGATCGAACTCCGGGATATCGATGATCTCGGTGCTCACGCCGATACGGCGCTGCGACAGGCGCAGGCCGTCCTTCCCGGTCTCCGCGCTCACGCCGACGAGCACGTCGAAGCGATGCCAGGCGTCCGCGGGCAAGCCGAGATCGTCGAGCGCCTTCGCCCGCGTGACGTGCCCATGATCGAGGCGCCGACGGAGGTAATGGAACGGCGAGAAGACGAGGGAGAGAACGTTGTTCGCCGTGTTGTCCTCGCCGCGCTCGAAGAACAAACCGAGCTGGTGCAGCGCCTCGCCGACGGCGAAGCCGCCTTGCGGCGTGAGGACGATGTCGTTCAGGCTGACTTTTTCGCGGTACTCGCCGAGGTACTCCCACAAGAGCGAGCCCCCGAACGAGAACAGGAACGACTCGCCCGCGCCGAGCCCGGCGCCACGTGCGGCGAGGTACGTCATCGTGCCGGCGGCGGGGTGCGAGTACGTGTTCGTCTCGAACTTGTTCGTGTCGAACCGCACGGCTTCGAGGGTCCAGACTTTTTTGTAAAAGCTCGGCGCCGACCACGAGAGCTCCCAGTCGACGCTGTTGTCGTTCATGTGGACCCAGTAGTCCGCGAGGCCGTAGCTCATCAGGCCGACGATCGTGGCGCCCGCTGCCAGGCGATAGCGGAAGCGGGGCTCGCGGAGCACGCGCCACGGGTGCGGATCGAGGTCCCAGGAAAAACCCGCGCCCGCGAGCACGAGCGGCGGCGCGTTCCCCGGGCCCGGAAACACCCGCGCGCCGATCGGAGCGTCCGGCGAGAGCCAGAGCCGCAGCGGCGGAAGGCCGAGCGCAGGCGCTCCGTCGACCTCGACGGCATTCGCGAAGGGATCGAGCACGGGATCCGGGATCGGATCGAGCGGGACCGGCGGCGGAGGCTCGGGGTCGGCCGCCTGCGCGATCGACGCGGGCAAGAGCCCGACCGAACAGACGAGCACGCGCGCGAAGGCGCGGCGAATGCGCCTCGTGCTCGTCTGTTTGCTCTCGTGCGTCGCTCGCGCGTCGGTCGCCAAGACGCCTCGCACGGGAGGCAAGCAAGACGCGCGCCCGTCAGCGGAGTCCGCTCGTCAGGGGATCCAGGGGGCGATCTCGCGGTAGGCGTCGAGCGTGCGCTTGGCGGTGTCTTCCCAGCGGAAACGAGCCGCGCGCGTGAGACCACGGGCCCGGAGGTCCTGCCGGAGGGCCTCGTCCTTGGCGACGGCGCGGAGCGCATCGGCGAGCGCGGACAGGTCACGCGGATCGCGGACGAGCGCGGCGTCGCCGGCGACCTCGGGCACGGAGGTGAGGCTCGAACAAACGACGGGGCAGCCGCACGCCATGGCTTCGAGCACGGGCAAACCGAAGCCCTCGTAGAGCGAAGGGAAGATCAGCGCCTCGGCGCGGGCGTAGAGCCCGACGAGGGCCGCGAGGCCGACGCGGCTCTGGACGTGCACGCGCGAGAGCAGGCCCGTCTCGCGCAGGGCGGACTCGAGCTCCTTCGGGAAGGTGCGCTCGCGCTGGATGATGACGAGGTGCAGATCGTCGGCCGTGGTGAAGGCGCGGGCGAACGCGAGGACCGCGGCGGCGTGGTTCTTGTTGGGGTAGCCGCCGCCGAGGACCAGGAAAAACCGGCGGCCTTCGGGGACGAGATCTTTCGTGCGGGAGAGCGCTTCCGATGCGTCGAGCGGCGCGAAGACGGGATCGACGCCGAGGGGCGTGACGCGGACGCGCGGCGCGGTGGAAGGATCGATGCGGATGGTGTCGTCGGCGCTGTGCTGGCTGACGGCGAGGATGAGGCCGGCGCGGCGGATCGAGGAGCGGATCGTGGTGGACCAGTACGGCGCGAGGATCCTGCGAAGGACGGGGTTCGGGAAGACGAGCTCGGGACACGCGATCTGCATGATGTCGTGCATCGTGAGCACGCTCTTCGCAGGCGCGCCGAACGGCAGGACACGGTACGGCGCGTGGAAGAGGTCGTCCGGTCCCAGGCGCTTGCGCAGCCACACGCCGAGGCGGAGTAGCGAGTCCGGGTGGTTCGGGTCGCCGGAGACGAGCCACTCGGTGACGTTGGGGGCGCGCGAGAGCGGGCCACGCGCGTCGGGATGGCGGAGCAGGACGAACGGGACGTCGGGCGCGAGCGCGGGAAGGTGAGTGACGAGCGCGGCAACGACGGTCGCGACGCCGCCGGGCGCGCCGCGCAGGACGCGGGCGTCGAGGACGATGCGGGGAGGCGCCTTTCGGTTCATGGCGATTTCATCCGGCCGAGAGCAGCTCGCCGACGGTGACAGAGCGGAGCCCGCGGGCTTCGAGGGCGTCGAGGATGCGTGGCAAAGCGCGAACGGTGGGCTCGCGGGAGCCCGCGTACACGGAGCCGGGCGCGCAGCCGTCGTGGAGCAGGAGGATCGCGCCGGGCTCGAGCGCGTCCTCGATGTTGCGGACGATGGCCTCCGTGTCGGAGCGTTCGTCGAAACCGCCGCCGGACCAGTGGACGCAGACCATGCCGAAGCGGCGCTCGACATCGCGCGGGGCGATGCGGCCGGGGTTTCCCCAGGGAAAACGGTAGTGGCGGGGGCGCGCGCGGACGGTGCGATCGAAGAGGTCGAGAGCTTTTTCCGTGTCGACACGGAACGCCTCGGGATCGTTCACGGCCGAACGATCGTGGGCATACGAGTGGCAGCCGATCTCCTGCTCGGCGTGGACGCGGCGGGTGAGCTCGGGCGATCGCTCGACGGAGCTGCCGAGCAAGAAAAACGTGGCGCGGGCGTGGCGCGAGGCGAGGATGTCGAGGATCGCCGGGGTGTGCTCGGGGCTCGGGCCGTCGTCGAACGTGAGGGCGACCTCGGGCCGCGCGGGGCCGTGCATGACGAGGCCGCTCACGGCGGCGCGGGCGGCGCGGACGCCGCGCCGAAAGGCGCGCAAGGGGCGATGCGTGAACGAGAAGGGGCGCACGTCAGCGAGCCCGGGCGATGACGACGAGCGTGGCGCGGCGTCCCTCCTTGGGAACCACGGCGCCGAGGTCGTAGGTGATGTACCCGTCCACGAGGACCTCGAGCGTCTGGAGGAACCGACGAGACGGGACCTCGTTCGGCACGACGAACGGCTCGGCCATTTCCCGCTTGGTAGATGCGGGTTTGCCGTTCGTCTGGAAGAACGACTGCAAGCGGAGCAGGGCCGCGCGTGGGGCGGGCTCGTGCAGGAGCAGGGCGTAACGCTGCACGTCGAGGATCTCGAAGCCGGTGCGCTCGGCGAGCAAGCGGAGCTGCTTCTCGCCGAAGTGGTAGAGGTGATCGGGCAGATCGAGCTCGTTCGTGCCGGCCCAGCGTTCGCCCGGGAGCTCGGCAACGTTGCCAGTCTGGAAGACCATGCAGCCGCCCGGCCGGAGGAGCCCGTGCATCTGGCGGAACGCGTCGAGCGGGTAGGCGAGGTGCGAGAGGACGTTCCGGTGGTAGACGACGTCGAAGCTCCGCGGCGCGAGCTCGACCGACGCGAGCGTGCCCTCGCGCGCGTCGACGCCGAGGACCTCGGTCGCATACCGGACGAACGGCCCGGTGATGTCGATGCCGGTGGGCGAAAAGCCGCGGAGGCTCGCCTCGCGGAGGAAGTAACCGGCGGCGCAGCCGATCTCGAGGAGGCGGCCTTTGGAGACGTGGCGGCCGATGAGGTCGAGGGCGCGGCGGGCCTCGTAGACGGCGCGCTCGACGTTGCGGATCTGGAGGCCGAGGTTGACCTTCGTCTCCTGGCCCTCGTAGAGGCGCTTCATCTCGCCTTCGGTGGGCCGCGGGGTGACGAAGACGAGGCCGCAGTCGTTACACGCGACGGCCTGATGACCGTTCTCGGCGTGGTACGGGCGCGTCCCTCGGTCACCGCAGAAGATGCAGGAAACGGCCTCCATGCGGGCGGGCACGTATCACCCGCGCGGAGGCGCGTCAAAGACCTCAGGCGAAGAAGTTCTGGGGCGTGGTGTTGGCGGTCTGCGAGAACGACCAAGAGAGGGAAGGGGCGTCGCCGTCCGTCTTCTCGACGACGGCAAAACCCAGGAAATACTTGGGCTGGAGGCCGTGATCCCGGACGAAGTCGAGGTAGCCCACGTCGGCCCCCACCCACGACGTGTTGGCCTTGCAATCATCGACCAGGATGACCCCGCCTTTGGCGAGCTTGGGCGTGAGCTTCTTCAGCCCGACGTAGATCGGGTCGCGCAGGTCCACGTCCAGCAGCGCGACGGAGATGTTCTCGGGGATCTCGGCGTCGTCGATCTTGCAGATATCCCCCTTCACGAAATGAATGTTCCGACGAATGCTCCACCGCGCCAGGTTGGCCCGCACCCGCTCCAGGGAAAGCCCCCGGAAACTGTGGTCGTGCCTCGGCGTGAGGCCAAGCTTGTGATCGGTGTCGAGATGCTCCTCGACGAAGCCGTCGAAGGTATCGAAGCAGTAATACTCCTTTTTGCATCCGATCCGTGAAAGCAGGTCGCACGCGTACGCGGTCGTCCCGCCGCTGGCGACGCCGATCTCGACGACAGGGCCTTCGACGTTCCGCTTCTGGTAGAGGGCGTCCAGATAAGCATAGAGGTTGTCGGCGCTCATGGCCGGACGCGGGGGGAAGCGGAGCAGGCTCTTGACCCGCTCCCTGGCCCGTACCAGCTCGCTCACGACTCGTGCCTTCATGTGCTCGGATCTACCCCCTCGAGCACCGGGGCCTGACGCCATGCCACAGCGGGTGCTCTCGTCTCGCGCGCGAGCCTAGCATCCCTCCCGGAGCGCCTGGAAGCTTTCGCCGGTTGTCCGAAAGGACCGGCGAGGTAGGATGCTCGGCCATGGATCCCGCCGCCCTGCTCGCCGAGCTCATCCGACACCGCACCGACAACCCCGGGGGCGACGAGCCGTCGATCTGCCGCATGCTCTCGCGCGCGCTCGCCGAGCTCGGCGCGGACGAGGTCAGCGTCGTGGAAGTGCCGCGCGCCGAAGGAACGGGCGCCTACGTGGCCGCGCGCTGGGGCGAGCCTCGCACGATCATCAACGCGCACGTCGACACGGTGCCCGCGAACAGCGGGTGGACCGTGGATCCGTGGGAAGGCGTGGTCACCGCAGATCGGGTGATCGGGCTCGGCGCGGCGGACACGAAGGGCGCGATCGCCGCGACGCTCGTCGCGCTCGAAGGCAAGAAGCCGCGCAACGTGGGCGTGGTCTTCTCCGGCGACGAGGAAAGGACGGGCACGTGCATCCGGCATTTCCTGGCGAGCCCGTGGGCCCAGGTCGTGCGGCGCGCCGTGGTCTGCGAGCCGACGGGACGCACGGTGGGCGTACGGCATCGCGGCTGCGTGGCGCTGTCGGCCGAGGTGATGGGCCGCGGCGGGCACTCGTCGGGCGCCGATCACATGCCGAAGCCGATCGTCACGATGGCGCGGCTCGCGGTCGGGCTCGACGAGATCGGCCGGCGCTGGCTCGATCGCGGGCCCGCCGACATGAAGGGGCTTTGCCTGAACGTCGCGGCGATCGAGGGCGGCGTCGCGTTCAACGTGGTGCCGAACCGGGCCGCGCTCTCGTTCTCGGTGCGCCCGCCGCCCGGGTTCGACGCGGCCGCCTTCGAGGCCGAGGTCGAGGCGAGCGCACGCGCGGCGGGCGAGGGGATCGTGACGCGGACGGAGCTCTCGATGTCGCCGTTCGAAACCCGCGACGTCGAGCCGTTCCGCGCGCTGCTCGGCTCGCTCCCGCGCGCCGAAGCGACGCTGCCGTTCTGGACCGAAGCCGCGCTCTTCTCGGTCGCGGGCATCGACGCGGTGGTGATCGGCCCCGGCGACATCGCGCAGGCGCATGCCCCGGACGAATTCGTGATGAAGAGTGACCTCGATTGGGCCGTCGAGGTATTCAGTCAGGTGATCGCGCGGGCCTCCGCAGCGTAGCGCCGGGGTTTCACCCCGGACCCCAGCAGGGGCTATCCGCCCCTGCACCCGGACCAGCGCAAGCGCTGGACCCGGGGTCGATGAACTGCGCGATGCGCAGTTCATCGAACAGGCCGAATCAAGACCAGCTACGATCCTGCCGACCAAAACAGCCGCGCTGCCCTTTCGATCGACAACGCTGTTCCTGGTCTTCCAACGGGCCCGATGGAAGAACTGCGCACCGCGCAGTTCTTCCATCACGAGTCCAGCGCTTGCGCTGGTTCGGGTCGAGGGGCGAACAGCCCCCGCGGGGCCCGGGGCAGCGCCCCGGCGCGGCGGCCCCAAGAAGAGACCAGTGCCCCCTCTCAACCGCCTTGCCGAACATCGACGCGCCGCACGCGCGCGCCCTGCTTGACGCGGATTCCGCTCTCGGGGACGGGCTCCTCGACGTCCTCGTCCCGGCCGCGCGCGTTCGCCGCGGGAGAAACCCCGTCTCCCCGGCGCGAGCTCCGCAGGCTCGTCGCTTCCTCGGGCGTCTCCCCACCTGCGCGACCCGCGAGCCATAACATCCCCGCGATACCCGCGAGGACCACGGTGCCGAGGACAACGAATTCGCCGTGCGGGAAGCCCATGGAAACACTCCTCCCGTCGCGCGGGGAGAGCACACGCGCGTCAAGAATAGGACTCCGCCCAACCCGATCAGAGGTGATCAGGGGCATTGTGCGGGGAATGTCCACTCTACGAGATTCCGCCGCTCTTTGCTACACATTTCTTGACGATTCGATCGCGTCACGATGCGTCACGAAATGAGCATCATCGGCGCGCGGACTTCGTCGCGGGTGGTAACACCCGAGAGCATCTCGACGAGGGTGAGGGCGAACAAAAAGGTCGTCCCCGGGCCCTGGCTCGTCACGAGAGACCCGTCGATCACCACGGGTTCGGTCTCGTGTTTGCCGTGACGCGCGACGACCTCGCGCACGGAGGGATGGCACGTCATGCGGCGTCCCGCGAAGACGCCGTGCGCCGCGAGCGCGATCGGCGCCGCGCAGATCGCCGCGACCAGGCGGCCCGCTTCGGCCTGCGCGCGGAGGAGCGCGCCCACGGCGGGCGAAGCAGCGAGCCGCTCGGCGCCGCCCTTGCCGCCCGGCAAAACGATGACGTCAAACGAGCCCGTCACCTCGGCGAGGGCCACGTCGGGCACGATACGGACGCCGCGGCTGCAACGGACCGGCGACGCACCGTCGACGCCGGCCAGGACGACCTCGACCGAGGCGCGGCGAAGGACGTCGACGCTGATGGTGGCTTCCATTTCCTCAGCCCCTTCGGCGAGGAGGACGAGGGCGCGGGGAGGGGTTGTGGTCATGGTGTGAGAATGGTGCCGCGAGGCGCCTCGCGTCAGCGGATCCGGCTGATCTGCACGGTGGGTTTCAGGTCCGTGTAATTGGGCAGATCGGCGTTGATCTCGCGGCCGTGCTGGGCCATGCCGCGCTGAAAATCCTCGATGGCGTCGAACGTCATGCTCGCCATGACGACGAACAGAGGAGGCGCGCCATTGCGAGGCAGGCCCTCGGCGACCTCGGCGCTCTTCAAGCCGAACGGCCCGAGCAAGGACTTCACCAGCGGCATGTGCTTTTGCACGTAGTAGTCGAGGTCGAAGCGCTTGCCCTCTTCATGCGGGTACAGGATCGTGACGCGATACATACGGCGGCCTCCTCGGGTGGTCAGAATTCATACCACGGACGAGGGCGGCGCGCGGCTGTCGCGATGCGTTGACATGAGTCCGTCCGGCCGGATACGTTCCGGACTTCCCTGTGAGGGCACTCTCAGCGGAAGGAGCAAATAGAATGAATCTTCATCTGCGACGAATTTCGATGGTGGCCCCGATGCTCGTGATGCTCGCGTGCTTTGGGGGTTGCAGCGACGACACCGGGGGTTCCGGCGGCAACGGCGGGACCGCTGGCAGCGGCGGCAGTGGCGCGGCCGGTGGCATGGGCGGCACCGGCGGCACCGGCGGCACCGGCGGCACCGGCGGCACCGGTGGCACCGGTGGCACCGGTGGCACGGGCGGTACGGGCGGACAGGGCGGCACCGGCGGGCAGGGCGGGCAGGGCGGCGGCAGCATGGCGCTCTGCAACGACGGCGAGGTCGTCGACGAGGTGGACGACACGAAGCGTTGCGTCAACGTGACCAATCTCGTGAACGAGATCCAGGCCCCGGCCAGCGTGGTGTGGGCCGACATGGAGGTCGCCGTCTCGACCGAATACTCTCCCGCGGGAGGGTATTCGGCGGAGCAGGCTCTCGGCGCGCCGAATGTCTATCCCGATGCAGCCGACGAGTCCAAGGCTTGGGCCACGTTGACCGAAGACGCTGACGGCGAGTTCTTGACCGTTGGGTTCTCGACTGCCATGACGGGCGAAGCGGTCTGGATCTACGAGACGTACAACCCGGGCGCCGTGAAGAAAGTCACGATCACCACCACCGACGGTGACAAGGTGATTTACGACAATCCGGCGCCCAAGTCGATTGGGGCCTGCGCGCACATCCTCTCGGTGCCGACCCTGACCTGCGCAAAGATCTCCGCCGTGCGCATCGACCTCGACTCCAAGGCCGTGCCCGGCTACAACGAGATCGACGCCGTCGGCATCCTGCCGCCGCCTTCCATGCCCTGACCGAAGCCGCTACGGCTTCCCCGCGAGGGCCTTCTCCGTCGCTCGGAGCAACGGTCCCGCGCTGATCGGCTCCCCCGTCGCGTGTTTCATCCACAGGTCCGGCAGGACCGACCCGTATTTCGCCATTCGCTCGAACGCGGGACCGAGCTTGCCTTGCTTCCGGACAGCCTCCTCGATCTGGAATGCAATGAGGTGGCCGAGCGGATAATCCGGCAAGTAGAGCGGCGTCGAGATCGCGTGCGAATAAATCGCAAGCAGCGTCGAATCCGGCGACCCGAGCAGCGGCGCATAATACTGGTTCCAGTACTTCTTCGCGATCGTGACCGTGGCCTTCCCGAGCTCCTCGGCCGTCGCCTCCGGGTGCTCGTAGAGCCAGTGCCAGACGTCCGTCTCGACGAGCGCGACGCCCGCGATCTCCCACGCCGACCAGAGCTCGCCGAGCACCCGATCCCGATCGGACTCGCCCGTCGTCTTCTGCAAGCCCAAGAGCTCGAGATCCCGCGCCTGGAACGTGAACGCGAGCGCCTCCGTGAAGGCATTGTTCGGCACGCCCGCGAGCAGCGTGTGGTCGACGTCGTACAGCGACAGGACCTGCTCGACGTTGTGCCCGAGCTCGTGGACGGCGATGTTGTATCCCTTGTAGTTCATCCCGTCCTTCTCGATACGCGTCCGGAGCCGCGCCTTGTCCCCGCGGCGCCGTGGCTCCATCGCGTGCCCGGCGCCGCGCGAAGGATCCACCGCGATTCGCTCGGCGATCGTCTTCGCGCGATCCTTGGGAAAACCGAGATCCACGAGGATCCGCGGGATGTCGGCCGCGAACGCCTTCGCGTCGGGATACTTTTTGCGCGTGATCGCGTCGAGCTCGGCCTCCGTCTTGCCGCCGCGCGCCTTGAAGCCCGCATACCAGAGATCCTGCGGCCCGAGCTTGCGGCCGAGCCGACGCTCGATCTCGGCGGCGACCTTCGGGATCGTGCTCGATCCGAGGATCTCCAGGAACAGCGCGCGCACGCGATCCTCGCCGATCTCGCGGCCGAGCTCGAAGCGACGTTTGATGGCGGTATTCGCGATCGGCGAATACGGATCGGCCCGCCGCGAGGCCCGGAACGAGGCGAGGAGTTTTCCATATCGCACGAAGGGCTCGGGGCTCGCCGACGCCGTCGTGATCGGGGCGCGTTTCGGCGCGGAAGGCTCGATCTCCGCGGCCGGCGCGAGGCGAACCTCGTTCGTGAACGGATTCCAGTCGACCCGCGGATCGTCGATCACCGCGGCCGGGATCGTCTGCGTGACGATCCGCTCCATCACCTGCACGATCATCCTCTGTTTTTCGAGACCGCGCGGATCGCCGTAATTGGCCTTGAGCTCGTCGCGCAGGTTCCAGTGGCTGATGAGCCGGAGCCCCGCGGGGAAGGGGCGCTCGCCCTTCTCGTTCACGAGGTGATGCATCCAGATGTTGTAATCGGAGATGTAAAGGTCGCCCTCGGTGTTCGCGCGCGCGATGTCCTGGGCGATCTCACCGGGGATGCGGATCGCGAAGCGCCCCGTGAGCCGGTCCTCGGCCCAGCGGCGCCGGCTCCAGCGTTCGCCCTCGGCGTTTTTCGTGGCGAGGTCCGAGAGCGGGAAATTCAGCAATGCGACGAACGCGATCCGCGCCTTGAAGAGATCCTCGTAGAGGTGCGCCGCGGGCTCGTAGCCGGCGAGCAGCGGATCGAGCGGGAAGAGCGGCCCAGTGTCCGTGTCCGTGGAGAAACGCAGCGCGCGCCCCATTTCGTGCAGGTGGCCTTCGAGCTGCTCCATCAAGCCCTCGAGGCGGGCGAACGAGGCGTCGATCGCCGCCGGATCCGAGAGGAACTGCTCGCGCGCGAACGCGGCGAGATCCCCGTCCTCCGCCCGCCAGAGCGACGCGATCTGCGCGAGCCCCCGCTTGATCCGAGGCCGCGCTGCCTCGCCATGCTTGCCGACGAGCTCCGCTTCGAGGGCCGCGAGGTCCACGGGGACGGGCGCCGGCAGGGCAGCGGCGGGGGCCAAAGGCTCGGCGGAGGGGCGCGCCACCGCGGCGGGCGGCTCGGGGGCACACTGCGGCGGCGGCTCGGCCGGCATCGGGGGTTCTCCGGCGCAACCGGCAAGAAGGGCGAGCGGGACGAGGTGGGCGAGAGCGGAGCGCATGCGTACGCTCCAGACCAGAGGTCGACGGCGGCGTCAACCGGCGTTCGTCGTCGGTCGGATCAATTCAGGGAATGCAGGCCGAGCTGCCGCCCGGGTCGAAGACGGGACAGTACGTATCCGTCGTTTCGCAGACCCCCGCGCAGGTCTTGCAATGAATGCAATTGTCGAGCGCCCGGAAACGCGTGATCCCCTCCATGTCGAGGCCCATCTCCTGGCAAAACCACGTGCAACAGGCCCCGGCCTGGGTGGTGTCGCAAGGGCCAGGGCCGTTCGGGGTGGCGGTATGCTGGCAGTGGTAGATGCTGACACACGTCTTCCAGGCCATGCAGGCGTCGAACTCGGCCTGACACTCGTTCGCGGGTGCGCCCGTGTCGGCCGTGCATTCTTCACAGCTCGCATAATTGCCGCCGCCCGCGCCGCCCATTCCCCCGCCGGCGCCTCCCGAGCCCGCCATCATGCCGCCGCCCGCGCCGCCGGAGCCGCCCGCGCCGCCCATTCCTCCGCCCGTGCCGCCCGTGCCCCCGGAGCCGCCGCTCGACGCGGTGCTGCCCGCGCCGGAGCCGCCGGAGCCGCCACCGCCGCCGCCGTTTACCTCACTGCCGCAGCCGGCGATCCCGACCGACACGCTCAAAACGACGAACCCCCCCAAAGACCACGACGATTTCATCCGAATGCCTCCCTTCACCTTCGCATGGTTGGTACGCAAACGAAGCGCACGGGGAGGAGCGTACACGGTTTTTCGCGCGGAGAGCCGGCATGGCCCCGCCCGGGGAATGGCGAATCGGCTCGAGGTCAGCCGCCGAGAGAGGCCCCCGCGGGCTCGCGGGCTTCGTCGGCGCGCAGGAAGGGCAGGACGGTCTCGACCATCCGATCGGGCGAGTCGACGTGGGAGAAATGCGACGTGCCGTCGAGGTAACGAAGCTCGGAGCCCCGCGCGAGGCGGTGGAGGGCTTCCCCGACGCGCGGCGGCACCACCGGATCCTTGCGGGCATAAACGAAGAGCAGCGGCACGGGGAAGGGCTCGCGGCCGAGTTCGTCGACGAAGGCGTGGAAGCCCGCGGGCGCGAGGGTCTCGTGCAGCGATTTCGTGAAGCAGGCAAGCCCCGCGTCCGTGGCGAGCGGCGCGCCGTACTCGTCGAGCTCCTCGCGCGATTTGAGCCGTTCGTCGTGGTAATGGACGTTCCGGTACACCCAGCGACGCGGGTCGCGTTGCACGAGGTAACGCAGAAGCGCGCGTCCCGCGGCGGTCGAGAGCAGGGCTCTGAGCGCCACGTAGCGCCGATCTGGCGTGCCCGGCGCGTGGTTCACCACGAGGCGCGAGACGGCGGCCGGATCCTGGAGCGCGAGGTGCATCGCGACGTACCCGCCGAGGGAGTTGCCCATGATGGCCGAGCCACGGATGCCGAGCGCTTGCTGCAGCTCGGCGAGGAACGTCCCGAAGCTCCGCGGCGAAAAATCCGCGCGGGTCGGCTTGTCCGAGCGGCCAGAGCCGGGCAGATCGGGCGCGAAGACACGGAAGTGCCGGCCGAGTGGCTCGAGCACGTACCGGAACGAGTAGCTCGACGTCATGAGCCCGTGCACGAGCAGGAGCGGCGGTCCCTGTCCCACGACGCGGACATGCACGCCGACGTCGCCGAAGATACGCGACGAGACCAGCACGCGGCGCGCCTCGGCGCGGTGGTAGCCGTGCGGGATGCGCGGCAGCGCGGGGAGCTCTTCGTACGGCAGCCGTTCGAAAGGACGAAGCGCCATCAGCCCTTCAGCGCTTCCTCGACGAAGTGGAGCCGATCGTTGCCCCAGAAGAGCTCGTCCCCGACGAAGATCGCGGGCGCGCCGAACGCGCCGCGCGCGATCGCCTCGTCGGTGCCCGTCCGGAGGCGATCCTTGATCGCGGGCGTTTCGATCGCGGCGAGCGCGGCCTCGGGATCGAGGCCCGCGCCGCGCGCGAGATCGGCGAGCGTCTCGGGGCTCGCGATGTCCCGATCCTCGGCCCACATCGCGCGGAAGGCGGCCTGCGCGAAAGCCTCGGCCTTGCCTTGATCCGCGGCGACGTGGACCAAACGCATGGCCTTGATCGTGTTCGAGGGAAAGTGGCTGGAGAAGCGGAAGGGCACGCCGTAGTGCCGCGCCCAGCGCTCGAGGTCCTTGAAGAGGTACGCGCCCTTCGTGGGGATCTTGGCGGGCATGTCGTTACCCGCAGCCTTGAAGACGGCGAAGAGCACGAAGGGGCGATACACGAGCGTCGCGCCGGTGCGCGCCGCGATCGCCGGGAGCTGCGTGGCGGCGAGGTAGCTGTAGGGGGACGAGAAGTCGAAAAAGAACTCGACGGTCTTCAAGGGGCGGCCTCCGGAAGGAACGAGTGTAGGGGCGATGGAGCGCGCGGAGAAGGGCCGTTCAAGGCCCCGCGTCGTGCTCGAGCTCGACGTCTTCGTCGAAAGGGAACTCCGCCGCGCGTGCACGGAGACGCTCGGTTTCCTCGAGGATCCGCCGGATCCCACCGTCCTCGGGCGCGAGCGCGACGGCCTGCGTATAAGCGCGCGCGGCGTCGTCGAGCTCGCCCTTTCGCCCGTGCGCGAGGCCGAGATTGTACCAGGCGATCTCACTCTTCGGGCTCAGCTCGACCGCCCTTCGGTATCGGGCGATGGCCTCGTCGTAGTTCTCCGCGTCGAAGGCCTCGTTGCCGAGGCGCACGCTCTCCGCACCTGCGTCCTTCGAGAAGTTGACGCGCGGCCGGAGCACGGTCGCGCCCGCGCCCGATGCCGCGAGGACGAGCAAGATCGCGACCCCCGCCGATGCGCGCACCGGAGCGCTGCGTTGCGCGACGCGCAAGCCCCCCGTGATCACGAGCCCCGTGAGCACGCCGAGCAGTGCGCCCACGCCGTGCGCCACGTTCGCGACGCGCCAGACGTCGAAGACGGTCGTTGCAATACAAAGGAAAAACCAGCCAACGAAGAGCTGCGTCGCGCGCGCGTTCACGGTGCCACGCATGCGTGCGTCCGCGCGATCGAGCACCCACGCGAGGCCAAAGAGCCCGTACACCACGCCGGACAGGCCGATCCCGCCGATGAACGTCGCGTACTCGGCCGCCGCGGATCCCGCGGCGAAGAGCAGCACGAGGCCGAGCAGGCGGAACGATCCGAAGCGCTCCTCGAGCATCGTCCCGAGCGTCCAGAGCCAGGCGACGTTGAAGATGAGGTGCAGCGCGTCGGCATGCGGCAAGGCGCTCGTGACGAGCCGCCACGGCTCGCCCTCGAACGCGCGCACGCTCATCACGAGCTGCTGGATCGATCGACCCGCCGCGTCGAGGACCGTGACGAACATGGCGAGCATCGCCACGCCGGCGGTGATGGGAAATCGCACGAACTCGGTGACGGGCGGCGGCTTCTTCAACGCGCGGCTTTCGGCTCAGGGCTCGAGCTTCAGCTCGGCCGCGTGGATCAAGGCCTCGAGATCATCGAGCGAGGGCAGGGGCACGTGATCGAGCGTGATGGTGAGCGAGCCAGGACCACGCTCGACCTGGACGTCCCCCTCGCCCGCGCCCGGCGCGATCTCCGCGACCCACTCGCGATCGGCCGCGGCGACCCGGCGCGCCTCCGCGCTCAGGCGATCGCGAATCCAGCGCGAGAGGCGCGCGAGGCTCGACGAGGGCGGGGGATCTTGATCGGGCTCGTCCGCGGTGACGCTCACGAGGATACGATACCGCTCCTCGTTCGTCCGGATCTGCACGTACGCATATCCGCCGCGCAGCGGCAGGCGCACGCCGAGGCCATCGGCATCACGCGCGAGCAGGTGCGCCGCCGTGCGGTAACTCGACTCGACCCAGCCCGTCGACAGCCGCGCGAGGAGCGCCGCCGCCGCGCTCGACGCCGCGACCTCCGCGCCGCTCTGCGCCGAGGGCACGACCCGCAGCGTCTGCGGGGGCGTCGGGATCCGACCCTCGAACTCGCGGCTGCGCAGCGTCACCGTGCGGCTCACCGGACCACCGTTCGTGGGCGTGTCGTCGCCGGCGTCGTCGGCCGTGGACACGCGCAGATCACCGCTCTCGGCGTCACGCAGCCACACGGCGCCGCACCACCACGCGGCCACGGTTTTGCCGTTCGGCAAAAACGCCATCGGGCCCGGGCTCGCCGTCCAGAGCGGGCGCGCGAGCGGCACGCTGAAGACCTGCGTGGCGCGCGTTCGACCGAGCGCGGTGACGAGCGCGCCGTCCGGCGAGAACTCGAGCGCCGCGACGCCGCGCAGCAAGTTGAGGCCATTCTTCACCGAGAGCACCGCGCGCGGCTCGCCCTCGTGGCCCGGCTCGAACAGGCGAATCCGGCTGTCCGGCCCCGCCACCGCGACGAGCTTTCCATCGGGCGAGAACGCCACCGCCGCGTCGTTCTCACGCACGCCCTCGGGCCGCACTTCCTGAAAATCATCCACCGACCAGTGCACGACCGGCGTCACGCCCGTGGCCGCCGTGAGCAGGCGACCGTCGGGGCTCCACGCGAGGCTGCGCAGCCTGCGCCGATGCGGATACGCGAGCTCGTACAGAAGCGCGCCGTCGGCGAGGCGGTAGACGAGCACCGCGCTCGTGAGGCGATCGGCCGTGACCGCGAGCAGCTTGCCGTCTGGCGAGAGTGCGATCGGCGCTTCGCCGCGCCACGGCTCGGGCGTCAACCGTCGACCGGAGACGAGCTCGAAGACCTGCACCGTGTGCGCCGGCTCGTCGGCCTCCACGCGCGCGTCGAGGGCGGAACGGGCTGCGCTCGGCGGCACGCGCGCGTCGTCCGACCACGCCGTGACGAGGCGCCCGCCGTCGGGCGAGAGAGCGAGCCCCGTCGCGCCCACGCCGAACCGGAAGAGCGCTCGGCCGACACGCAGATCGTAGACGACCGTGCGTCCGTTGCCGATCGCCGACGCCGCGAGTCGCTTGCCGTCGGCGGAGACGGCGAGGGCCGTGGCCTCGTGCGAGAGGGGGAGTTGACTTGCCTGCACGCGGCACGAGTCTAGCGCCCCCGCGCCCGCGAGACGATGCCCGGACAGAGGCCCCGAGGTCCTTTTTGGACGATCGTTTGCCCGAGGCTCCGGTCCCGCGCCCTACGCCCCGTAGCCTAAAACTGTAAACGACGTCACAAGCTCCGCCGCGACGCCCCCTACCGTGACTTCGTCCGGGCACGCCGAAGGCGCCCACCCCTTGCATCGACCGCACCGCGGCCTTTGCACCCTAGGTCCAGGGCTGCGCCCTGGTTCGGGTCCAGGGGCGAAGAGCCCCTGGTCGGGCCCGGGGTGAAACCCCGGCGCGACGCTGTGGCAGCACCCCCTCAGCGCGCGCGTCGTTCGTCGCGGCTGCCCGCGAAGTAGGCTTCGAGCAGATCACGGCCGACGACGTTCGCCTTGGTACGCCAGGTGATGTCGTTCGCCAGCATGACGGCCACGGCGATCTCGGGTTTGTCGGCGGGCGCGAAGGAGGCGAACCACGAGAACATGCGCGCAGGCTTCTTGCCGACGAGCGTGCCGGTCTTCGCGGCCACGGCCATGCCGGGCAAAGCGCGCGTCCCATCGGCGTGACGGAACGCCTTTACGCACGTGCCGCGCTTCGTGGTGACCTGGAGCATGCGATTGAGCGTGCGCGCGACGCGCGGATCGAGGGCGCGGCGCTCGACGACGCGGGCGACGGGCACGCCGGGATCCTTGAGCACGAGCCGCACGCGCTCGCCGCCGTTGGCGATGGTCTGCATCGCGAAGAGGGCGCCGAGCGGCGAGAGTTTTCCATTCCAGAACCCGGCCGCGGCGCGGGCCATGCCAAACGGATCGGCGGGGATGTCGACGCGCCCGGTTTGGGCGGGGACGTCGATCGGCACGTCGCCGGCAAACCCGAGCGCAGAGGCCATGCGACGCAGATCGTCCGGGTCGAGGTGCCGCTTCGCCATACGCGCGAAGACCATGTTGATGCTCTTGCCGAGGGCCTCGCCGAACGGCGTACAAGCGCTGCCACCGCGCCGATCGAGGTCGGCCGCCGTGATGTCGTGCTCGCCGCCCGACCAGCACGCCTCCGTGCCTTCGTTCGCGTGGCCGCCGTCGAGTAGCGCGGCCGCCGTGACGATCTTGAAGAGGCTCGCGCTCGGAGCGTACGGCTCGGCCACGAAGTCGCGGTCGCCGCGGCTCGCCCATACGAGGATGCGCCCGGTGCGCACGTCCGAGGCGACGATCGCGGCCTCGGGGGCGCCCGAGCGCGCGAGCAGCCGCTCGGCCTCGCGTTGCAGGCGTGGATCGAGCGTCAGGCGCACGGGTTTGGCCTGACCACCCACGGCGCCGTAGGCGGCCTCGGGCGTGACACGGATGCGGTGGAGGCCGAGCGACGCGGCCTCGGCGTCGGGCGAGCCGACGAGGAGGACGGACGCGAGCGCGGCCGGGGCGAGGAGTGCGCGGATCGGAAACACCACGGGTGGCTATCGATCGAGCGGCGCCCTTCGGCCAAGATTTTTGGCATCGGCCCCTGGGCCTGCTACTCGCAAGGCGGATGGCGGGAGGAGAGAAAGGTCGATGACGAACGCCGGACGCGGTGGCTTGCTCGATCTCGTCGAGCGGGACAGGGTCCACGAGTGCGACGGCTACGGCCCTGCGGGGGTCTGCGTGCGGGTAGTGGGCGTCGCGGATCTGCCGACGCGGGTCGGTCGCTTCAAGATCGTGGCCTTCTGGAACAACCGCGACGCCAAGGAGCACGTGGCCATGGTGCACGGCGACGTGATGGGCGGCGAGGAGGTGCCCACGCGCCTGCACTCGGAGTGCCTGACGGGCGACGTGCTCGGCTCGCTCCGTTGTGATTGTCGTGATCAGCTCCTCGAAGGCCTGCGGCGCATCCAGTCGATGGAGCGCGGCATCTTGCTGTACCTGCGCCAGGAGGGACGCGGGATCGGGCTCATCAACAAGATCCGGGCGTACGGCCTGCAGGATCAGGGCCTCGACACGGTGGAGGCGAACATCGCGCTCGGCTTCCGCGACGACGAGCGCGACTACGCGGTGGCGGCGCACATGCTGCGGAGCCTCACGGTGAAGTCGGTCCGGCTCATCACGAACAACCCGAACAAGATAAGCCAGCTCGAGCAGTACGGCGTGAAGGTGGCAGGTAGGATCCCGCACGTGATTCCGCCGAACGAGTACAACAAGTTTTACCTCGAAACGAAGGCGAAGCGCAGCGGCCACTACATCGACATGGAGGGCAAGCCGCACCTCGCCGAGCAGAGCGATCCGGTGATGGTCGACGGAATGGCAGGGCCGGCCGAGGAGGACCCGGCCGAGACGGACGCGAGGGGAAAACCTACAGCGTCCGCATGAACGCGACGAGATCGCTCTTCTTCTTCTGGGCGGCGACGATATCGGCATCGAAATACGCAGCGCGCTGCCAGGGCGTGTGAATGCGCGGCGTCGTCTCCTCTGGGCGGCGTTTCGCTGGGGCGTTGCCCCAGGCCCCAGCAGGGGCTATCCGCCCCTGCACCCGGGGCCTGCGCAAGCGCTGGACCCGGGTTCGATGAACTGCGCGATGCGCAGTTCATCGAACAGGCCGAGGAACGCCCTCGCCAACCAAAACAGCCGCGCTGCCATTTCGATGGTCAACGCCGGCCATGGTCTTGCCACCGGCCCGTGGAAGAACTGCGCACCGCGCAGTTCTTCCCTGAAGGTCCAGCGCTTGCGCTGGTTCGGGTCGAGGGGCGAACAGCCCCCGCGGGGTCCGGGGCCGCGCCCCGGCGCGGCGCCAATGCTCAGCCGAGATGAGCGTTCGGTTCCTCCACGAGAACCCAGCAGAGCAGGCGCTCTTGGGGTGCGTCGGCGGCGGGGAGGCAGGTTCGTCACGCCACGCTGGTTTCACCGGATAGGGATGACCGTCAACGATGGATCGTGGCCTCGGCCCTGTGGCATAAACGGATCGCTCGCGCCCGCGCCTGGCAGTCGAGCGAGGTTTTCCATGATGGCCGATACAGGCTACGCGCTCGCCGAGAAGACCGAGGAAACCGACTACTTCACCCTCTATCGCGCGCGGCGCGAAGGCGACACGGCCGTCCTGCTCAAGGTCCTGCGCCCCGAGGGTGCGCGCACGGTCGAAATCGCGCGTTTCAAGCAGCAGTACGAGCGCCTCGCCCGCATCACCTCGTCGCGCCTCGTCGCGATCCGAGGCGTCGAGGAGCGCGCCGGCGCGCTGATCGTCGTGCTCGAAGACGTCCCGGGCCGCGACCTCGCCCAGACCCTCGCCGCGCGCCCCTCGCGCAAAATGCCCGTGGGCGAGGCGCTCGATCTCGCGGTCGCGCTCGCCGAAGGCCTCGCCGCGATGCACGCCGCGGGGCTCGTCCACCGCGATCTCCGCCCGCGGAACGTGCTCGTCGGCGAGGGCTGTGCGGTCAAGATCACCGGTCTCGGCGCCGACGCCGAGATCACCCGCGCGCACGAGCTTCTCTACGCACCCGTGGTGCTCGTCGAGGTGCTGCCCTACGTCTCCCCCGAGCAGACGGGCCGGATGAACCGAGGCGTCGATTACCGGACCGACCTCTATGCGCTCGGGACCATTCTCTATCAGGCGCTCACCGGTCGCCCGCCCTTCGAAGGCGTCGATCCGATGCAGATCATCCACGCGCACCTCGCCGTCGCGCCCGCGCCGCCCTCGGTCCTCGATCCGGCCATCCCCGAGGCGGTCTCCGGTGTCGTGCTCAAGCTGCTCGAGAAAAACGCCGAGGACCGCTACCAGAGCGCCGAAGGCTTGCTCTTCGACCTCCATCACTGCCGCGAGGCTCTGCAGAGCGGCGGCGAGCTCGCGCCTTTCGTGCCAGGGCAACACGACCGCGCCGACCTCCTCCGGATCCACCAGAAGCTCTACGGCCGCGAGCACGACATCCAGGCGCTCACCTCCGCATTCGAACGCGCGCTCGCGGGGAGCCGGGAAATCGTGCTCGTGTCCGGCTACTCCGGGATCGGCAAGTCCTCGCTCGTGCAGGAGATCCTGAAACCGCTCGCGCGGAAGAAGGGCTACTTCACGAGCGGCAAACACGACCCGTTCCACCGCGCAACGCCCTATAGCGGGTTCATCCAGGCATTCGACGCCCTCGTGCGGCAGATCCTCGTCGAAAGCGAGGCGCGCATCCGGACGTGGCGGACCGCGCTGCTCGATGCGCTCGGACAGAACGGGCAGGTCATCTGCGACGTCATCCCTTCCTTGTCCCATGTGATCGGCCCGCAGCCCGAGGTCCCGACGCTCGGCCCCCTCGAAGCGCAGAACCGCCTGAACCGGTGTTTTTCGTTGTTCGTGTCGGTGTTCGCGCGGCACGAGCACCCGCTCGTTCTTTTCCTCGACGACCTGCAGTGGATCGATGGCGCGAGCCTCGGCCTGCTCCGCACGCTCCTCGCCGACGACTCGCTCGAGGCGCTCTTCTTCTGCGGCGCCTATCGCGACAACGAGATATCGCCCGCGCACCCGTTCATGATGGAGCTCGGGGAGCTCGAGCGCGGAGGGCTCTCGGTGCAGCGCATCGTCCTCGCCCCGCTCGGGCGGCGCCATCTGCTCGCCATGCTGGGCGATTGCCTCGGGCGCGAGGACACCGGCCCGCTCGCCGACGTGGTGCTCAAGAAAACCGGAGGCAACCCGTTCTTCGTCAAACGTTTGGTTCAATCCCTCCACGACCACGGCGTGCTCACGTACACGTTCGACGCGGGCTGGCGGTGGGATCTCGCGAAGATCGAAGCGCTCGCGTACTCGGAAAACGTCGTCGACCTCATGGTGCGCACCATCGAGCGGCTGCCGGCGCGGACCCAGGAGGCGCTGCGAATCGCCGCGGCGATTGGGAGTCGCTTCGACCTCGACGTGCTCGCCTCCTTGCTCGCTTGCTCGCCGGAGGAGGCGGTTTTCCGCCTCGAATGCGCGGTCGAGGAAGGGTTGCTCCTCGCCGATCGGAGCGGCTACCGCTTCGCCCACGACAAGATCCAGGAGAGCGCGTACGCGATGATCCCCGAGGGGGATCGGGCTGCTTACCGCCTCCGCATCGGCCGGCATCTCGCGGGGCACATCGATCTCGCGGACAGCCAGAACCTCTTCGACGTCGTCGGCCACTTGAACGCCGCGGGCGACCTCCTCACGGACGGCGCCGAACGCCTGCGCCTCGCGCGCATGAACCTCGACGCCGCGATCCGCGCCGAGGAATCGGCCGCGTTCTGCTCGGCCCTGCATTACCTCGAGCAGGGCCTCCCGCGCCTGCCGCCCGACGCTTGGACGTCAAACCATGCCCTGCGCCTCGCGTACGCGAAAAAGCGGGGCCTCATGCTCGCGCTTTGCGGCCGGCACGACGAGGGCCTCGCCGAGCTGGAGCGTTGCGTCGAGCACACGGAGGGGAGGCTCGATCGCACCGAGGTGCTCAGGCTCAAGATGAACGTGCAGGTGCTGAAAAACGACCTGCCGGCCGTGCTCACGGAGGGGCTCTCGGCCCTTCGTGGCTTCGGGATCGACCTGCCTCCATTCCCCGACGACGCGACGCTCGACGCGCAGCTCCGCACGACCATGGCCCTCGTCCGGGAGCGCTCGCTGGAGGCGCTGCCCGACCTCCCGCCGCTCGTGGATCCCGAGATCCGCGCGCTGCAGGACGTGCTCCAGGAGCTCTTCGCGCCGTGCTGGTTCTTGAGCCTCAACCAGCTCGGCATCACCGTCGCCAAGAGCCTCGAGACCACCTTTCGCCACGGCTTGTCGTCACACGCGATCTACGGCTGCATCAACTTGGGGGCGTTTCTCTGCGGCCGCGGCGACATCGAGCTCGGCTACCGCTTCGGCCGCGTCGCCCGCGACCTCGTCCGGCGCTCCCGCGACAAACAGAGCGAGGCCATGTTCTGCAACATGTGGGGCGCGTGCGTCCAGCACTGGCGCGAGAGCTACGTGGCCTGCCGGGAGACGCTCCTCGCGGGGATCCATGCGGGGCTTGAGACCGGCCATTACATCTGGTCGTTCTACAACACGATCGACCTCCTCACGAACAGCTTCCTCCGAGGCCTCCCGCTCCCCGATCTCCTCGCCGAGGTGGACAGCTTCCATCGGGTGCGCAAGCTCGATCAGTTCAACGCCATCACGTGGATCGGCGGAGCGGTGGGGCAACTCGCGCACAACCTCTCGGTCGAGACCGAGCGACCCACGACGCTCGTGGGCCCCTTCGTGGACATCGACGAGGTCATCTCGGAGGCGCGCCGCATCGGCAACCAGGCCTCGCTCTACATCGCCCATTTTTACGCTGTGGTCCTTTGCGTCTTTCAGGGCGCGTTCGAGGAGGCCGCGCGCATCGCGCTTCGGACGAACCCCGCGCTCTCGGGCGTCGAGAGCTGGCACGGCAACCCGGCCTTGCATTTTTATGGTGGCCTCGCGCTCGCGCGAGCGTCGGATGTCGTCTCCAGCGACGAGCGCGCGCACTTCCTCGCAACCGCCGAGGCCTACGCGAGCAAGCTCTCCCGCTGGGCCGACCTATGCCCGGAGAACCTCGCGCATCGGTGCGTCCTCCTGCTCGCCGAGCTCACGCGCGCCCGCGGCGACGCGCGCGGCGCCGGCGATCGATACGACGAGGCCATCGCCCTCGCGCAGCGCGGCGGCTACCTCCAGGACGAGGCGCTCGCCAACGAGCTCGCGGGCTTCTCGTTCCATGCGCTCGGCAAGACCACCATCGCCCGCGCCTACTTTACCGAGGCGCACAGGGTCTACGGCCAATGGGGCGCGACCGAGGTGATGCGGCGCCTCGAACGTTCCTACCCGGACCTCGTCCCTGGCGAGATCCTCCGCGGTGCGAGGGGCCCGGGGGCCGCCGTACCTGCAGGCGCCGTGCTCGACATCGCCTCGGTGCTCAAGGCTTCCCAGGCCATTTCGGGCGAGATCGTCCTCGACCGACTGCTCGACGCGCTCATGCGCATCCTGATCGAGAACACCGGCGCGCGGCGCTGCGTCCTTTTGCTCCTGCGCGACGGACGGCTCGTCGTCGAGGCCGAGCACCGCATCGGGGAGGCGCCCGTCCACGCGCTCGGCGCGACGCCCCTCGAGGGCCGCGCGGACCTGCCCGCCGGCGTCGTGACGTACGTGGCGCGCACGGGGGAGACCATCGTTCTCGACGACCGCCCGAGCGACGGGCCGTTCGCGCGTGAGCCTTGGCTCACGAGTGGACGGCCTCGCTCCTTGCTCGCCGCGCCCATTGTCTACAAGGGCCGCCTCGCCGGCGTGATCTACCTCGAGAACGATCTCACCCGCTCGGCGTTCACCCCCGCGCGCGTCGAGGTGATCCGGCTGCTCTCGGCCCAGGCGGCCATTTCCATCGAAAATGCGCGCCTCTATGCGGATCTGCAGCAGGAGAACGCGGTGCGACGGCGCGCGGAGGAATCCGTTCGAGAGAGCCAGGAGCTCCTCCAGTCCATCGTGGACAATACGAGCGCCCTCATCTTCGCCAAGGACCTGGAGGGCCGCTTCGTATTCGCCAACCGCTGCCTCGAGGAGCTCCTCCACATGCGCCACGAGGACATCCTCGGCAAGACCAACCACGAGCTCTTCCCGCGCGAGTTCGCCGATCAGTATCGCGCCCATGATCTCCTCGTCGTGCGGGAGAACCGGGCCATCGAGTTCGACGAGTCGGCGCTGGACCAAGGCGAGATGCGCACCTATATGTGCATCAAGTTCCCGCTCCGCGATCTCGCCGGGAAAACGTACGGCATTTGCGGCATCGCGACCGATGTCACCTCCCGCAAGCGCGCCGAGGAGGGGCTGCGCCATTCTTACTCGCTCCTCGAGGCCACGCTCGAATCGACGGCGGACGGCATCCTCGTCGTCGACTGCGGGCGGCACGTCGTGCGCCACAACCGCAGGTTCGTGGAAATGTGGCGCCTCCCCGACGACGTCCTCGCCAGCGGGTCGGACGACGTGTTCCGTTCGTTCGTCCGCCATGAGCTCCTCGAACCCGGACCGTTCGAGCAAAAGGTCCACGCCCTCTATTCCTCGCCCGAGGAGAGCAGCGTCGATGTGCTTCCTTTCGCGGACGGTCGGGTCTTCGAGCGTTATTCGCAGCCGCAGCGCCTCGGCGAGCGCGTGGTCGGGCGTGTCTGGAGCTTCCGCGACGTCACCGCGCGCGTGCACGCCGAATTGCAGCGTGATCGCCTCCTGCTCGACGAGCGGGGCGCGCGCGCCGCGGCGGAGGAGGCGGTCCGCGTGCGGGACGAATTCCTTTCCATCGCCTCCCACGAGCTCCGCACCCCGCTCACCAGCCTGCAGCTCGCCATTCAATCGCTGGAGCAACGGCTCTCGCGGGGCATGGACGTCGAGCGCGTGCGCTCCGCGGTCACCCTCTCCGGGCGCCAGATCAAGCGCCTCGCCAGCCTCGTCGATGCGCTGCTCGACGTCACTCGGATCCAGGCGGGAAGGCTCGAGCTAAACCCGACGCTCGTCGATCTGCGCGCGCTCGTGCAGGAGGTCGCCGCCCACCTTGGCGATCAGATCGCGCAATCCGGCAGCACGCTCACCGTGCGCGCGGATCAGCCGGTCGTCGGCCCATGGGACCCGTACCGGCTGGAGCAGGTCGTGACGAACCTGCTCACGAATGCCATCAAGTTCGGGAAAGAAAAACCCATCGAAATCACGATCGGCATCGATGGGCAGCTCGCGCGACTCTCGGTGACGGACCACGGGATCGGGATTCCGGACGAGGTGCAGGCGCACCTCTTCCAGCGATTTCACCGCGGCGTATCTTCGCGCCACTACGGGGGGCTCGGGCTCGGCCTCTACATCACCCGCACCATCGTCGAGGCGCACGGCGGGCGAATTTCCGTGTCGAGCGAGGTCGGCCAGGGCTCGACGTTCCAGGTCGAGCTGCCGCTCTTGCCCACCGCCTGACCGTATCGTCTGCTGGACATTCGCCATCGCAGCCCCAGGCCCATCTCGGGTACCGCGCGAATGGAGGAATGAATGGAGCGGGCGAACCACCCCTACCGCATCGGGATCTCCGGCTCGTACGGAGGCATGAACCTCGGCGACGAAGCCATCCTCGATGGTATCATCACGCAATTACGAGCGTCGGTTCCCGCGGAGATCACCGTATTCTCCCTCAATCCCCAGGACACGGAACGGAGGCACGATGTCGACCGCGCCGTACCCGTCCGCAGCCTCACGCGCAAGGAATCCGCTGCCGAGGTCGGACGGCTCGACCTCTTCATCCTCGGCGGCGGCGGCATTCTCTACGATCGTGATGCCGCGACGTACCTGAGAGAGGTGCTCATCGCGAAAGAGCTCGGCGTCCCCGTCGTCGTTTATGCCGTGAGCGCCGGACCGCTCGTGGATCCGAGCGCACGACAAGCCGTGCGGACGGCCCTGAACGCGGCGACGGTCGTCACCGTCCGTGACAAGCAAGCGCGCCGCCTGCTCGAGGACGTCGGCGTGGATCGCGAGATTCACCTCACCGCCGATCCAGCGCTGCTCCTGCGCGAGGAGCCCTTGCCCATCGAGGCCATCAAGGCGGAGGGCGTCGAGTTCGAACGGCACCTGGTCGGCTTCTCCGTCCGGGAGCCGGGGCCCGCGGCGCCCGACATCGACCCCGACGAATATTATTCGCTGCTCGCGAACGCGGCCGACTTCGTCATCGAGCGGCTCGACGCGGACGTCGTGTTCGTGTCGATGGAAAGGACGGACGTGCAGCACAGCCACGCCGTCGTCGCCCACATGAAAAACGCCGAGCGCGCCGAGGTCCTGCGGCGCTCGTACACGCCGCAGCAGATCCTCAATTTCGTCGGCCACCTCGAGTTCACGGTGGGGATGCGCCTCCACTTCTTGATCTTCTCGGCGCTCCGCGAGATCCCTTTCGTCGCGCTGCCTTATGCCTCCAAGGTGAAGGGGTTCATCGAGGACCTCGAAATGGAGACCCCGCCGCTCGGCAGCATCAGCGCCGGCCAGCTCATCGCGAGGCTCGACCGTTCGTGGGATACGCGTAACGAGACGCGCGCCAAGATCCGCCGCTTGCTCCCGGCCCTCAAGGATCGCGCGAGGGAGACGAATCGGATGGTCGTCGACATCCTCACGGCGCAACGCGAACGCGAGGCGGCGTGACATGGACGTGATCCGGACCGACGTGGCCATCATCGGCGGAGGACTCGGCGCCTGCGCCGCGGCGCTCGCGGCGGCTCGAATGGGCCTCCGTGTCGTGCTGACCGAGGAGACGCGCTGGCTCGGCGGTCAATTGACGAACCAGGCCGTTCCTCCCGACGAACACCCGTGGATCGAGGAACATGGGGCAAACCGGAGCTACCGCGCGCTGCGCGACGGGATCCGGCAATATTATCGCAGGAATGTACCACTCTCCGCGGCGGCCAAGGCCCTTCCCACCCTGAACCCGGGGAATGGATGGGTCAGCCGCCTCTGCCACGATCCGCGCATCGCGGTCGCCGTGCTGCACGAGATGATCGCGCCGTACCGGCTCAACGGCAGCCTCTTCGAGCTTCGCCTCCACCGGCCGATCTCGGCGTGGACGCATGGCGACCGGGTGACCGGCGTCGTGGTCCGAGGGCGGGAGTCGGGGCGCGACGTCCTCCTCGAGGCCGATTACTTCATCGACGCCACGCCCCACGGCGAGCTCTTGGCCCTCGCGGGCGTGGAACACGTCCTCGGGCAAGAGTCCCGCGGGGAGACGGGGGAGCCGCACGCCGCCGAGGCGGCGGACCCGAGGGCCCAGCAAGCGATCACGGTGTGCTTCGCGATGGAGCACCTCCCCGGGGAAGACCATACCATCGACAAACCCCGTCAATACGATTTCTGGCGCGCGTACGAGCCACAGAGCTGGCCAGGCCGCCTGCTCGATTGGACGACCGTTCGCCCCGAGACCCTCGAGCCGCTGAGGCGGGGCCTGTTCGCCGCGGACGACGGTCACCCGTGGTGGACCTTCCGGCGTATCCTCGACAAGGACATCTTCGAGCCGGGCTTCGCGCGGAGCGACGTCACCATCGTGAACTGGCCCCAGAACGATTACTGGCTCGGGCCCGTCTGCGGCGTCGACGCGGCGGAAGCCGCGCGGAACGAGGACGCCGCGCGGCAGCTCAGCTTGAGCCTCCTCTACTGGCTACAGACCGAGGCCCCCCGACCCGATGGCGGCGTCGGATACCGCGGGTTGCGCCTCCGCGCGGACGTGGTCGGCGGCACCGCGGACGGCCTCGCGCCGGCGCCGTACATTCGCGAATCCCGCCGGATCCGCGCGGAGTTCACGGTGCTCGAGCAGCACATCGCGTATCCGCTTCGCCCCGATGGCCCCGCGATCTTCGACGACAGCGTCGGGATTGGTTGCTACCGCATCGATTTGCACCCGCGCGTCGGAGGCGCGGGTTACCTCGACCTTGGCTGCTGGCCGTTTCAGATTCCGCTGGGCGCGCTCATTCCGGTGCGTATGGAAAACTTGTTGCCAGGAGGCAAGAACCTGGGGACGACCCATATCACCAACGGTGCCTTCCGTGTCCACCCGGTCGAGTGGAGCGTGGGCGAGGCAGCGGGGCTCCTCGCGACGTTTTGCCTCGAGCGCCGCGTGCTCCCGCGAGAGGTGCACGCCCGGAAATCGCTGCGCGAGGAGCTCCAGACGTTGCTGCTCCGAAATGGCGTCGAGCTCGCCTGGCCAAAGGTGAGCCCGTTATGAGTGAGCCGCGGCGGTGCACCTTATGGCATGGCGCTGAGCCTGGGTCTCTTCTTGGGGCCGCCGCGCCGGGGCGCCGCCCCGGGCCCCGCGGGGGCTGTTCGCCCCTCGACCCGAACCAGGGCAAGCCCTGGACCGTTCGTGGAAGAACTGCGCGATGCGCAGTTCTTCCAACAGGCCGGTGGCAAGACCAGGAAGGTGCGTTTCACGCTGGTGACGGGCACGTTGCCCGTTGAGCCGTCAGCGCCGCGGTCTTGGCAGGCAGGGTCGTCGCCAGTCTTGACCTGGCCTGTTCGATGAACTGCGCATCGCGCAGTTCATCGACCCCGGGTCCAGCGCTTGCGCTGGTCCGGGTCCAGGGGCGGATAGCCCCTGGTGGGGCCTGGGGCAACGCCCCAGCGCAGCGCCTTCCAGATGAGACCCATGCTCAGGTTATGGCGGGGGACCGTCGCTGGGCGTTGCCCTAGCATTCCCTATACTGCCAGGGATGCCGCCCCGATGGACGCTCGACCCTGATCGCCTCTTTTCCGCGGAACCCTCCCAGCGAGCGGCCGCCCGGGAGCTTTATGCCCTGGTGCGTGATCTGCCCATCGTGAGCCCGCACGGCCACGTGGATCCGGCGCTGCTTGCGGATCCTTCGGCCCGCTTCGGCTCGCCCGCCGACCTGTTCGTCCTTCCCGACCATTACGTCTGCCGCCTGCTCCACAGCCGCGGCGTGCCCATGGAAGACCTCGGCATCGCCACCCGCGACGGGAGCCCGCACGAGCGCGACCACCGCCGCATCTGGCAACGCTTCGCCGACCATTTTTACGTCTTCAGATCCACGCCGAGCGGACTGTGGCTCTCTGACGTCCTCATTTCCGTGTTTGGCGTGACCGAGCGGCTCGACGGGAACACCGCCCAGCGCATCTACGATCACCTCGCCGAGCGCCTCGAACGGCCGGAGTTTTCCCCGCGCGCTCTCTACGAGAGGTTCAACATCCGCGTTCTCTGCACCACGGACGGCGCCGCGGATTCGCTCGAACATCACCGCCGCCTCCGTTCCGAGGGCCGGCTCGACGTTCGCCCGACCTTCCGGCCCGACGCGGTCGTCCACCCGGGCACGCCCGGCTTCCGCGATCACATCGAGCGGCTCGGCGCGGCCGCCGGCATCGAGATCACGACCTACGCCGATTACATCCGGGCCCTCGAAGAGCGCCGCGCCACGTTCAAGGCGCTCGGCGCCACCGCCACCGACCATGGCGCCGTCACCCCGCACGCCGAGCGGCTCGGCGCTGCGGAGGCCGAGCGAATCTTTTCGCACGCGCTTCGCGGCGAGGCGGGCGCAAACGATGCGGCGCGGTTCTCCGCCCACATGCTCATGGAAATGGCGCGCATGAGCGTCGAGGATGGCCTCGTCATGCAGCTCCACGCCGGCAGCCTGCGCAACCACCACGGGGCGCTGCTCGCGCGCTTCGGGCCCGATCGCGGCGCCGACATCCCCGTCGCCACCGAATGGACGAGAAACCTGCGGCCGCTGCTCGAAGCGTACGGCGACGATCCACGCTTCCAGCTCCTGCTCTTCACGCTCGACGAGAGCACCTACGGGCGCGAGCTCGCCCCGCTCGCCGGGTATTATCCGGCCGTCTTGCTGGGGCCGCCCTGGTGGTTCTTCGATAGTCCGAATGGAATGGTCCGGTTTCTCGATCAAGTCACGGAGACGGCCGGCCTCTACAACACCGCGGGTTTCACCGATGATACGCGCGCGTTTTGCTCGATCCCCGCGCGGCACGACGTCTGGCGCCGGGTGAGCAGCAACTGGCTCGCGGGGCTCGTGGTGACGGGCAGGCTCGACGCCGAAGAGGCGGCGGAGCTCGCCCCGGAATGCGCGGTGGGCCTGGCCGAGCGTGCTTATCGGCTCGGGGCGGGGGATCGGTCCACATGAATCCGGCGACGTTGTTCGACATTCGCGGCGAAGTGGCGGTCATCACGGGCGGCAGCGGCGTGCTCGGGTCCACGTTTTGCCGCACGCTCGCCGCGGCGGGCGCGTTCGTGGCCGTGATGGGGCGGCGGCGCGAGCCGTGCGAGGCCGTGGTGGAGTCGATCCGCGCGGAAGGGGGCGAGGCGCTCGCCGTGCCCTGTGACGTGCTCGATGGCGAGGCGCTCGACGCGGCGGCGCGGCACATCGAGGCCACGCTCGGGCCGGTGACCATTCTCGTGAACGGGGCCGGAGGCAATCATCCGAAGGCCACGATCGGGCCGGATCGTAGCCTGTTCGAGCTGGATCCGGCGGGGTTCGGCGCGGTCTTCGATCTGAACGTGCAAGGCACGCTGCGGCCCTGCCAGGTCTTCGGACGCGGCATGGCCGCGCGGGGGCGTGGAAGCATCGTGAACATCACGTCCATGAGCGCCGATCGCCCGCTCACGCGTGTGGCCGCCTATGGCGCGGCGAAGGCCGCCGTCGTCAACCTGACTCGCTGGCTCGCGGTGCACATGGCCCAGACCTACGGCCCCCACATCCGCGTCAACGCGCTCGCGCCTGGGTTTTTCCTCACGGAACAAAACCGATTTTTGCTCACCGATCCCGCGACGAACACGCTCACCGAGCGGGGGAGGGCGATCGTCTCGCACACGCCCATGGCGCGGATGGGCGCGCCGGAGGATCTTTCCGGCGCGCTGCTTTTCCTGGTCAGCCCGGCGTCGACCTTCGTGACGGGGGTGGTCTTGCCGGTGGACGGCGGGTTCTCCGCCCAGAGTGGGGTATGAGATGTTGATCGGCCAGGGTTCTCCCGGGCAAACCCTCACGGACGAGGCCGTCCACCGGATCCTCGACGAGGCGCTCGCCGCGCTCCCGCTCACGGGCAAACGGCTCCTCGTCATCATCCCCGACGCGACCCGCACCGCGCCGATCCCGCTCATGTTTCGGCTCCTCCACACGCTCCTCGCCGGACGTGTCGCGCGTCTCGATTATTTGATTGCGCTCGGCACACATCCGCCAATGGATGAAACCGCCATCGAAAAACTCGTCGGGAAAGATGGGCCGGGGCGCGGCGACGGGCGAACGTCGATCTTCAATCACGCGTGGGACGATCCGGGCGCGCTGGCAACCATCGGCGTGATCGGCGAGGACGAGATGGCGCGCCTGACCGGCGGGCTGCTCGCGGTCGCGACAGAGGTGCGGCTCAATCGCAGGATCTTCGAGTATGATCAAATCCTCATCTGCGGCCCGGTGTTCCCGCACGAGGTGGTGGGTTTTTCCGGGGGCGCCAAGTACCTGTTCCCGGGCATCGCGGGGCGCGAGATCATCGACACGACCCACTGGCTCGGGGCGCTCTCGACGAGCATGTCGACGATCGGCGTCAAGGATACGATCGTCCGGCGGGTGATCCATCGCGCGGCCGAATTCGTGCCGGTGCCCGTCCTCTGCGCGGCCCTCGTGCTCCGCGGCGCGGATCTGCACGGGTTTTACGTAGGCCCGCACGTGGAGGCGTGGAGCGTGGCGGCCGATCTCTCCAATGAGCTCAACATCATCCACACGAAGCGGCGCTACCAGCGCGTGCTCTCGCTCCCCTCGACGAAATACGCCGACCTCTGGACCGCGGCCAAGGCCATGTACAAGACGGAGCCCGTGATCGAGGATGGCGGCGAGGTGATCATTTACGCGCCGCACCTCGGGGAAGTCTCGTTCACCCACGGCGCGCTCATCGATCGGGTGGGCTACCACGTGCGGGATTATTTTCTCGCGCAATGGGACCATTTCCGCACGGTCCCCCTGTCCATCCTCGCGCACAGCACCCACGTGAAAGGCGCGGGCCGCTACGACGCAGAGCAAGGAGAACGGCCGCGCATCCAGGTGACGCTCGCGACGGGCATCCCGGAAGAGCGCTGCCGGCGGATCAACCTGGGGTTCACCGATCCCCGAGGGATCGATCCGGCTGCGTGGGAGGGGCGGGAAGACGAGGGGATCCTGATCGTGCGGAACGCGGGCGAAGTGCTTTATCGGTCATGAAGCTCGAAGCTCGTGCTGGAGTTGCTCGAGCTCCTCGCCGCCCGCCATGCGTCGCACCAGCTCGTCGCGCGAGATCTCCGCCTTGGTAAAGGTCCCCTCGCAGCGGCCCCGGCTCAAAATGGTGAATCGGTCCCCGACCATGTGCGCGTGGTGCGGGTTGTGCGTGATGAGAATGACGCCGCATCCCCGTGTTCGCGCCTCCATCACGTACCGGAGGACGATCCCCGCCTGCTTCACGCCGAGCGCGGACGTCGGCTCGTCGAGCACGAGCACCCGGGCGCCGAAATGGATCGCCCGCGCAATCGCGAGCGCCTGGCGTTGTCCGCCCGAAAGCGCCGAGACCGGCGCCGACATGTCGCGCAGCTCGATCCCCATTCGCTTGAGCTCGGCGCGCACCACCTCCTCGGCCTCGCGCAAATCGAGGCGCCTGAGGGGCCACACGCCCCGCGTGGGCTCGGCGCCGAGGAAAAAATTGCGCACGACCGAGAGCATCGGGACCATCGCGAGGTCCTGGTACACGGTGGCAATGCCGCGGGCGAGGGCGTCCCGCGGCGAGGAGAATCGCACGGGCTCGCCGTCCACGAGCAGGCGCCCCTCGTCCGGCGGATGGACGCCCGAGAGCGTCTTGATGAGCGTCGATTTGCCGGCGCCGTTGTCCCCGAGGACACACAGGATCTCGCTCGCATACACGCGCATCGAGACGTCCTCGAGCGCGGTGATGCGACCGAATCGCTTGGTGATGTGATCCGCTTCGAGGATCGGTGCCGTACCGTTCGTCTCGTGGCTCATCGCCGCGCCTCCGCCGCCCGCATCTGGACGGAGCTGTTGAGGAGCACCGCCAGGATCAGGACCGCGCCGAGAAACACCTTGTACCAGTCCGAATCCACGCCCGAAAAGACGATGCCCTGCTGCACCATGCCGAAGAGGAGCGCTCCGCAGGCCGCGCCCACGACGGATCCGCGTCCGCCCGTGAGCAGCGTGCCGCCGAGGACCGCGGCGAGAATGGCTTCGAGCTCCTTGCCCGTGCCACGCAAAACGTCGGTGCCGCGGAATTGCACGGTCTGAAACGTGGCGACCAGGCACGCGGCAAGCGCCGTGGTCATGAAAAGAAGAATCTTGACGCGGTCGACCGGAATCCCGAGGCGGCGCGCGGCATCCGGGGCGCCGCCAACCGCAAAAATCCAGTTTCCTGGGCGCGTGCGCACGAGGACCCACGTGGCGAGCGCGGTGAGGCCCAACCACCAGAGCAGGGTGATCGAAAAAGGCCCGATCTGCCCGGCGAAGAGCTTTTGCGCCGTGCCGAATCCGCCCGCCTCCTCGAGGCCGCCCACCTGGGTTCGTCCGGTGATGAGGCGTGTCGTGCCAATCGTGCCGCCGGCCAGGATGAAGAGCGTGCCGAGCGTGACGATGAACGAGGGCAGGCGCGTGCGGGTCACGATGAAGCCATTGGCGAGGCCCACGCACGCCGCGAGCGCCGCGGCCGCCGCGATCCCGGCCCATAACGGCCAGCCGAGCTCGGTCGTGCAAAGCGCGATGGTCATCCCGCTCGCGGCCATGGTCGAGCCAATGGAGAGGTCGAACTCGCCCGCGATCATGAGCAGCGCGACGGGCGCGGCCAGGATGCCGAGCTCGGCGGCGATCGCGAGGTAACTCGCCGTGCCGGAGAGGGTCAAAAACCCGGAGTCACCGGCGGTGACGGCGAAAAAGAGCCAGGCGGCCACCACGGCGGCGACGACGCCGAGCTCGGGGCGGGCGAGCCATTTGCGCGCGGACACGGCTAACGAATGCCTTTCTTGCTCGCGTCGATCACGGCCGCCGCGTTCTCCTTCGTGACGAACGAGGGCCCCGTGGGGATCGCCTCCGCCGCGGGGAGCAGGCCGTGCCGCGTGTATTGCGCGAGCAGGACGACGGAGAGATATCCCTGCAAATATTGCTGCTGGTCGATGGCGAACGTGATCTGCCCGTCGCGGACCGCCGCGAGGACGTCGGGCGAAAGATCGAACGTCGCGACCTTGACCGTGCCGAGCCGGTTCGCTTGCCGGAGGCCGGCGAGGGCCGGGTGCACGCCCGGCGGGCCCAGCGTGAAAATGCCATCCACGTCGGGCGTCAATGCGGCCATGATCTTTTGTTGTGTGTCGGTGGGGCTCGTGGCGTTCACCGCCAGCACGCGACCCTTGCCCCCCACCTTTTCGAGCGCGTCGAGGAAGCCGCGGCAACGCTCGTCCTGGGAGATGTTGCCGACCTCGTGGTTCACGCAGATCGCGTGGCGCACGCCCTCCTTCGCCATACGCTCACCGCCGGCCTTCCCGGCGTCGTATTCGCTCTGGCCGATATGCAAGAGCGCGCCCATCTTGCGCGCCTCTGCGCCGCCGGCGTTGATGCTGATGACGGGAATGCCGGCGTCTCGGGCAGCCAAAAGCGAACGCGCGAGGGCGCTGGGATCCGGGACGGAGACGATGAGGCCGCTCGGCTTGCGGGCGACCTCGGCGTCGATGAGGCGGCTCATCGCGACCATGTCGAAGGTCTGGGGCGCCTGGTACGTGACCTTGACGCCCATGTCCTTCGCCGCCTGGTCGATTCCGTTTTTCACCACGGACCAGAATGGATCGGAGGCCTGGCCGTGGGTGACGACCGCGAAATGCGCCCTTACGCTCGAATCGCGCGTGGTCGCGCTCGCGCGCTCGCCCCTGCCGCATGCGATGGCGGCGAAGAGGGCGACGAGGCAGCCGAGGACCATCCACAACGCGCGGCGGCGGGCGGAGAGCTCTCTTTTCATGTTCCCCATTTCCTCGCGGAGCCCCCTGCGCCGCGACCTTCGAGAATCCTAGCGCCGCCCGGACCTTCGCGCTATTGCCCTGGACAATGAGCGTGACCGAGCACCTTGGGCAGATCCAGGATGGGAAACGAGCAGCCGCCACGACAGCAAAGAAGGAAACCTCGGAGTTTCGCGATTACCGCGCCGAGGCGAGGCCCAGCGTCAAGGAGCTTTACCGGCTGAACCACGAGCACCAGACGCTCTCGTTCGTAGAGGACAAGAAGCGGCAATACCTGAGCCTGGATCGGCGCCGGGCGGGTATGTGGGAGGTGCTCGAGCTGCTCGATCGGCTGGTCGACGACAGCGATCCGGACACGGAGCAGTCGCAGATCGCGCACGCGCTGCAGTCCGCGGAGGCGGCGCGACGCGACGATCAGCCGCCGTGGTTCGTCCTGACGGCGCTCATCCACGACGCCGGCAAGATGCTTTGCCTGTCGGGCGAGCCGCAATGGGCCGTCGTGGGCGATACGTTCCCCGTGGGCTGCGCGTTTTCGGACCGCATCGTCTTCCCCGAGCTCTTCGCGAACAACCCGGATCGGCAAAACCCGCGTTATCAGACGCCGTGCGGGGTGTACGAGGAGGGATGTGGGCTCTCGAAGGTCCACATGTCGTGGGGGCACGACGAATACCTTTACCACGTGGTGAAGGAGTACCTGCCGCTCGAGGCCCAGTACATGATCCGGTATCACTCGTTTTACGCGGCCCACCGCGAAGGCGCCTATGGGCACCTGATGAACGAGCAGGACCGGCAGATGATGGAGTGGGTGCGGCGGTTCAACCCGTACGATCTCTACTCGAAGGCCGACGCGCCGCCGGACGTGGCGAAGCTCCGGCCCTATTACCAGGACCTCATCGCGAAGTATCTTCCCGCCGAGCTCCGCTGGTGATTCGCTGGGGCCGCCGCGCCGGGGCGCTGCCCCGGTCCCCGCGGGGGCTATTCGCCCCTCGACCCGAACCAGGGCAAGCCCTGGACCTCAGGGGGAAGAACTGCGCGATGCGCAGTTCTTCCCACAGGCCGGTGGCAAGACCAGGGACAGCGTTGCCAGTCACGGCGGTCTTGGTTGGCAGGGTCGTACCTGGTCTTGACTCGACCTGTTCGATGAACTGCGCATCGCGCAGTTCATCGACCCCGGGTCCAGCGCTTGCGCTGGTCCGGGTCCAGGGGCGGATAGCCCCGGTGGGGCCTGGGGCACAGCCCCAGCGCAGCGGCTCCCAGATGAGCTCGTTCGCCATCGCCTACGAATAAAGCCTTCGATAAAGCTCGATCTGCCGCTCCTTCGCGGCGCGATACACTTCGGCGACCTCCGGCCGCGGCTCGAAGATTCGCGACGCGGACGGGGCGAGGGATGCGAGGGATCCCAGGCCCCGCGCCGTGAGCGCCAGCATGGCCGCGCCGCGCATCGTGGCCTCGTCGCCCATGAGATGAACGGGCGTCTGCATCGCGTCCGCGAACATCTGGGCCCAGGCGGGGGAAGCGGAGAGCGCGCCGCCTCCGGCGTACAGGGCGTCGCTGCCGCCGAGCGCGTCGTGAATCTGCGCGAGCCGCAAAGCGATCGATTCGTACAAGGCCTGCACGATGTCGCGCGGGGTCGTGGACAGCCGCAAGCCGTGCAGGGTGGCCGTGGCATCCGGCCGATAACCGGGGCTACGTTCTCCCGCGAACATGGGCAAAACGGTGAGACCGTGCGCGAAGGGCTCGCCAAACACGAGCGGCTCGTCGTCGAGCCTCAGATGCGCGCGCGCCCAGGCGTGGGCATTGCCCCCTTCGCTCGTGGCCCCTCCGATGAGCTCGCGTGTTTCGTCGATGCGATAGGCCCAGAGCCCCTTCGGCACAGGGCACGGCGGGGTTTCCGCAACACGCATTTGCCGCAAGGCCGCGGTCGTCCCGACGGTCAGCGACGTGCTTCGAGGCGAAATCGCGCCGCTGCCGACATGCGCCGCCGCGCCGTCCCCGATGGCCGGAAAAAACGGCGCGTCGCGGAGCGCGGGCCAGCGCTGGGCATGAGCGGGCATGAGGCCCATCTCGGCATGCCGAGAGCCGACCACGGGCGGAAGGTAATCCGGCGTGAGCCCGAGAATGTTCAGCCATTCAGCCGACCAGCTCCGCGAAGCACGGTCGAGCAGGCCACTCCACGAGGCCACGGAAGAGCTGCACGGGATCTCCCGGCCGAACCAAGCACGATAGAGATACGTGCCGAAATCGAGCCACGTCGCAGGCATGATCCGCCCGTTCCGAGCATACCAGCGCAGGCGCGCCGGATGATACGCGGTATGCAACGGGCAGCCCGTCGCCTGATAGAGACGGGCGCCATCGACCTCGGTCCGCAATGCCTCGACATCCGCGGACGGGCGGGTGTCGGCATACGTGAACACGGGCGTCACGGGCTGGTTCTCGGCGTCCACGCCGAGCAAATTCCCCACGAACGTCGCCACCGCGACCGCCTCGATCGGCGGAGCGTTCGCCAGGATTCGATCGACGCACCCTTCGACGGACGCGCGGAGCTTGCGCGCATCCACCTCCGCGGTGCCGTCCGCGGCCACCGTGAAGGCATACGGTTCGGCCGTTTCGCGGCAGATACGCGCGCTCCCGTCACAAATGGCGGCGCGCACCGACGAGCTGCCGACATCGATCACGAGGACGTGCGCCATGGTGCTTTCCTAGCCCGAATCGCGCCCCGCGGCATCCCGGACCCTTGCCACGGGCGCGACACGCCTGGCAAGCTGAGGCATGGCGTTCGTGGACCTCGTGCCCTTTCCTCGGCGCATGCTCGTCGCGGCAACGAGCGGGCTCCTCCTGCTGCTCGGTTGCAAAGACCTGGCGCCGGAGAAGCCGAAAAGCGCGGTCGCGGGCATCGGCGCGGCCGCGGCGCCCCTTCGTCCCCCGCCTCCGTGGCTACCGCCCAATTACACCGAGATTCCCTGGTCCGAAGCGGCCACGCTCATCCAGCGCCAGGAGGTCGACCGCGTGTTCGGCACCCGGACCCGCCGCGTGTACGTGGTCAAGAGGGAGGGCCAGAAACACTACACCACCGCGCCCAGGCGAGGCGACCTGGCCAAGCTGTTGGCGCAGATCCCCCGCGAGGAGCTCAAGTTCCTCTACCGCGACGACATCGAGGAGATCTCCTGGGCAGAGGCCGAGTCCCGCATTCGAAACAAACAGGTGATCTCGGTCTCGACCTCCCATTTCAACATGGTGTCCCTGAGCATGAAGGGGGGAGCGTATCCCCTCGCCGTCGCGCCCTCGGAGCGCGACGTGCGAAAGCTCATCGAGGAGGTCGACCCTTCGGGCAACCTCCTCGGCGCGGTCGAGTAGGGCGCCGAACCGTTCGGCGCTCTACGCGAAGAGCCCCCGCACGATCGGGACCTCGCGGATTCGTTTGCCCGTCAAGGCGAACACCGCATTCGCCAGCGCCGGGCCCACCGGCGGCACGCCCGGTTCGCCCACGCCGCACGGAGGCCCGTCGCTCGGCACGAGGTCCACGTGGATCTTCCGTGGCACCTCGCCGATCCGCGCGATCCGCGCGTCCCGGAAGTTCGACTGCTCCGTCGCGCCGCCCTTCATGGTGATCCCGCCGAAAAACGCATTGCTGATCCCCATGACCACCGAGCCCTCCATCTGTGCGCGGGCGCGGTCCTGGTTGACCACCGAGCCGGCATCCATGCAGATCCAGGCCTCGTCCACGCGGACCTTGTTCCGCTCGTCGGGCACGACGGCCAGCACCACGGCCGTGTACGTGACGAAACTCCGATGCGCGGCGAGCCCGTAGCCGCGGCCGTCCTTCTTCCGCCCGCTCCAGTTCGCGGACGCCGTCACCCGCTCGAGCACGCGCCGCAACCGGCCCGCGTCGACCGGGTGTTTTTCGAGTTTTTCCCCGTAATTGACGAGCTTCTCGATGCCGAGCTCCTGAAGGCTCAGGGTCCGCGGCGGGCCGATCACCTCCAGCCACACGTCCCGCGGATCGGCGCCGCGCGCGTGCGCGATTTCGTCGATCAAAGAGCCGATCCCGAACGCGTGGAAGATGTTGTACACGGACCGATACCAGCCGATCCGCACGTGCGCCTCCGCCTTGCAGCCCTCGGCGCGGACGTTCGGCACGTCGAGCGCGACATCGAGCACGCCTTGCTGGAGGTCCGTGATGGCCGGCTTGTCGACGTCGCCGAAGGTGGAGGCGATCGGCGGGAACGCCGTCCGATGGTGCCACGCGATCACCTTGCCGTTCGCGTCGAGGCCCGCGCGGAGCCGCTGCGCGTTCACCGCATTGTAATAGCAGTGGTGAATGTCGTCATCGCGCGTCCATTGCACGCGCACCGGCACGCCCGCCTCGCGCGCGAGGAACGCCGCTTCCGCGGAGAAGTCCGCCTTCGATTTCCGCCCGAACCCTCCGCCGAGCAACGTCACGTGCACCGTGACCGCGTCCTCGCCGAGGCCGAGCGTCTTCGCCACCTGCGTCCGCGCCGCCTGCGGGTGCTGCGTCGCCGCCCAGACCTCGCAGCGCCCGCCCGCGAACCGCGCAATGGCGACCGGCGGCTCCATCGGCATCTGCGCGAGGTGCGGAACCACGTACTCCGCCTCGACGACCCGCGCCGCCTTGGCGAACGCGGCGTCGACGTCCCCGACGTTGCGATAGGGCGTCCCCGCCTCGCGCACCGAAGCGAGGAGTTTTTCCCGGTAGGCCACCGAGTCGTACACCGCGTTGTCGCCGGGATCCCACGTGATGTCGAGCGCCGCGCGCCCGCGCATCGCGGCCCAGGTGTTCTCCGCGAGCACCGCGATGCCGCCCCACGGCTGGAACCCATAAGGCCGCTGCGCCGCGGGCATCTCGACCACCCGCTTGACGCCCGGGATCTTCAAGGCGCGCGACGCGTCGTACCGGGCGACCTTCCCGCCGACCACCGGCGGCCGCGCGATCACCGCAATCAGCATGTCCGGCAGCTTCACGTCGGCCCCGAACACCGCCTGACCCGTCACGACGGCCGGCCCGTCGAGGAGCGGCAAGGATGGGCTGTTCACCCGCGAAAGCTCGCTCTTCGGCCGGAGTTTTACGTCCTCGCGCTTGGGCACGGGCAATTTCGCCGCCGCCTCCGCGAGCTCGCCGAAGCCGAGCGAACGTTTCGTCGGCGCGTGGTGGACCATGTTCCCCCGCGCCTCGCACGTCTCGGGCTTCACCTTCCATTTCGCCGCCGCGGCCGCGACGAGCATCATGCGCGCGGTGGCGCCGACGTACCGGAGATCATCGTAAAACTTCCGGATGCTGCTCGATCCGTCGGTGTTCTGATCGCCGTACTTCTTGTCGCCGACGGCCTGCTGGATCACGACGCGCGCCATGTCCGCGCCGAGCTCGTCGGCGATGAGCACAGGAATCGAGCTGCGCACGCCCTGGCCCATTTCGGAGCGGTGACAGACGATCGTCACCGTCCCGTCCGGCGCCACGTGGACGAACGGATTCGGGTTGAGCCCCGGGGCCTTCGCCTCCTCCCCGGGCACCACATGCCGTGGGCCGGGCCCGGCGCGGCCGCTCGGCTCGTCGGCGAGGGCAGGGAGGCCAATCGCAAGCCCGGCCAAGGAGAGGTTCAACCCGACGAGGAACGAGCGCCGGGTCACGCGCACGGCATCGCCGCTCATCGTTCGCCCTCCGGCATCCCGGCGGCCTTGCGGATCGCCGCGCAGATCCGCGGGTAGGCGCCGCATCGGCACAGGTTTCCGGCCATCGACTGCTCGATCTCGTCGTCCGAGGGTTTTGGTTTGGCCTTGAGCAACGCGGCCGCCGTCATGATCTGCCCGGCCTGGCAAAACCCACATTGCGGGACGCCGAGCTCGACCCAAGCGCGCTGGAGCGGATGGCTCCCGTCCGGCGCGAGGCCTTCGATCGTGGTCACGGCGTGGCCGTCGGCGCGGCGAACCGGGGTCACGCACGCGCGCACGACCTGCCCGTCGAGGTGCACGGTGCACGCGCCGCAGAGGGCCTGACCGCATCCGTACTTCGTGCCGGTCAAACCGAGCACGTCGCGGAGCGCCCAGAGCAGGGGCATTTCGGGGTCGACGTCGAGCGTCTTTTCAACGCCGTTCACGCGGATACGCACGCTCATGGTTTCGCCCCCTCCGCGGGGCACTCGGCCCCGAACTCCGCCCAGGCCGCGACGATCGCGCCAAACTGCTCCTGCGTCCCCGGGACCGGCTCGCGATCCGCCCCCGGATGCCATCCCCAGCCGACGAGCGCGTCGTGGGCATTGTGCTCGACGATCGCGGCGAGCGACTTGCCGCCGTTCCGCTTGGGATCCTTCATCTGCTCGCAGATCTGGCGCGGCGACTTGCCGACCCACGCCATCTCGATCGGCGCGAGCGCCCAGTGGGGCGCGCCGGGGACGCGGGTGAGCTCCACATTCTTGTCCTGGTGGCAGCTCGTGCATTCCATCCCGACGACGCCGTGGCCCTCGGGCCCGCGGACGGACGGCGGGTCGTGGAGCTGCATGTTCATCCCCTGGTGGGGGATGTCGCCGTTCGGATGGCAGTTCACGCAGCGGGGATGCGTGAACACGCGGCTCGCTTCGAGGAAGAGGGCGCGGGATCGCTCGCGTGTGTCCTCGATGCTCGCGAAGTCGGAAGGGGCGCGGAGCTCGTTCGGCGCGACCTTGCGAAGGGCCGTGGGGCCTTTCGGCCCGTCCGCGGTCGGATTTCCACAACCGGCGAGCACGAAGGCCACCGCAAAAGGCAGGAGCCGCTGGTGCATGAGGGTGAGTAAGCACGGATGGCACGAGCAGGCAACCGGACGCGTGTCGTGAAAAACCTCAAGGGGTTTTGTCGAGGGCAGACCAACGATGGCGGCGACGGCGCGACACGAGAAGAGAACCGAGGCCGAGCAGGACGAGGGTCCCGGGGGATGAGGACGAGGCGCCGAGGTGGCAGGCGCATCCGCTTTCGCTGCCACCGCTGTCGCCGCCGCTTCCGCCTGCGCTTCCGCTTCCGCTTCCGCCTCCGCCTCCGCCTCCGCTCCCGCCTCCGCCTCCGCGCCCGCCTCCGCCTCCGCCTCCGCGCCCGCCTCCGCCTCCGCGGGGGGACCTCTGCGCTAGAGTAGGGGCCAGGACATCCGAGCCGGGAGCAAGGCGACATGGCGAACCAGAGCGATCACGTCCGCATCGAGGAGGCCGGGCGGCGGCTGCGCATCTCCCTGGGTGGAGAGATCATCGTGGATACCGAGAGCCTTGGTGGTGCAGCTTGTAGTCGCGGCACATGTGGTAGAGGTCCTCGGCTTTGGCGTCGTCGAGGGTATCGAGCAGGGCGCCGCCCTCTCGAATTCGCGCGAGCGTCTCGGAGGCGAGCCGCGCCCCGGGCGTCGTGGCGGAGGACGCGCCCGTCTCCGCGATGATCTTCAGGGCGGCGCGGATCTTCGCGTCCACGACCGCCGAGACGGGGTGCTCCGGCTGGACCTCGGTGTAGTCGAGGTCGGCCTCGGAAATGGGCGGGGGCGCCACAGGGGGATCGGGCTCCTCGGGGGTCGTGCAGCCGAAAGCGGTGAGCGCGAGGGAGAGGAGCAGGGGGGCGCTTGTCGGAATCGATTGGCGTTTCCGTAACATTGAAAGAGGATAGCAAACCGACAGTCCACGACAATCGGGGGCAAAGGCATTTCATCCGATGAGAAGGGGCTCCCGACCGGGCAGGCCGTGGCGCAGGAACAGCGTGGGCACGCCATCGCGGAGCGGCGTGGTGAGGGCTCGACGTTGCTCGCCGCGAGGGCGAGTGAGAAGGATGCGCGGATGAAGACCCTTTACAAATCGGTTGGTGCCGGAATCTTCGCCATCGCAGCTTGGTCCTCGCTCGCCGGGATCGCACAGGCGAGCGGATGGATCGAGAATTGGGTCTTGGAGGGGGGCGGCTGCTATAGCCCCCAACTGGGCGACAACGACTGTAACACTTGCGGCACGTTCCAATGCGTGGCCACCCCCGTCCGCTTGTGTGAGGGCGAATGCGGCACGCACGGTGGGAAGCGGATCCTCTCGAAGTGGGTCGCGCTCATCGAGTGACCTGCCATCACCACGGCCCGAGCGCGCCCGAGCGATCGCGCACGACCCACGGCCAATTCTCGCGAATGAGCGTGATCACGCGATCGTCGACGAGGTGCCCGATGTGGCCCGGCGAGATCATTTTCGTCTCGACGCCCTCCCGCTTCAGCATCGCCATCGCCGTCGCCGCCGCCGTGTCGCATGCCCACGTGGAGCAGACGAAGAGCACGCGCTTGCCTCCGCCGCGGCTCGACAAGGAGGATCCGGCGACGCTTTCGACGATCCTCGGCCGGCCGGCGTCGCACGCCGTTCCGATGAGGACGTCAGAGCAATATGCGGTCCACTCCATTGCAGTGTGCACGGACAGCCCGTAGGCCATGAGGACGTGTACGCACGCTCTGCGGCCACGCGAGCACGGCCCCGACAATCGGAAAAGGGCGGGACGGCCGCCAAACGGGCGACGATCGAGGAAACCAGCGCGAGGCGCGTGCTCACGTGGACGGGTGAAAGGCGGTAAAATGACCCGGTTCGCTCGGGTGCTTCGGTCGCGGAATGACCGCCTGTTCTTCGCCGGGCCCCGAAAACGCGTCAACCGCACCAGCAAGAGAAAGAGCTGATCTTGTCGTTCCACTCGTCGAGCCAAGGCGTGTCATCCATGAATACCCCCGTCGGGACCCCGAAATCGCGGCCCTCGAACACCTGCACGCCGCACCCGGGATCGAGTTGCAAAGAGGAGATCCGGTCCTTCCAGTCGTCCCCCACCCAAGCTTTGCTCTCCTCTCCCGCGCTCATCGACGCGCCCCCGTAATTGACGTCCTCGTAAAACGTGACACACGCGTCGGCGCGGGAAGAGGCCGAGACCACGCCCAGCGCGAACAGTCCCACCCATAGCTTTTGGATCATGCTGCACCTCCCCGGCGGAGCGCTCCACGCCCTCGGCATGTCGTTGCGCTCGCAGCGGGGCCCGTCAACTTTCGCTAAGGCGTTTCGGTCGCGAAATGACCGCCTGTTCTTCGCCGGGCAGCTCGTCTCGCTGGTCGGCACGTAATGGCCGTGTACGCGGTGATGTTCATGGGCATGACGCCGCTCGGCTCGCTCGGGGCCGGCTGGATCGCCAAGCGCATCGGCGTCCCGACGACGGTCGGCATCGGCGGCGCCGTGTGCGTCTTGGCGGGGCTCGGCTTCGGCCTGCGGCTCCCCTCCCTGCGTGCGGGCGCGCGAGAGCTCATTCGAGGGGCCGCCGCCGCGTCGAACGAGCTCGCGCAGGCAGGCGAGGGGGATCCGACGGCGCGTTGAGAGGGCCCCGAAAACGCGTCAATCGCACAGGCAAACGTAAGAGCTGATCCTGTCGTTCCACTCTCCGAGCGAATCCGCGGAGTGCGAGAAGATCCACGTCGCGCCATCGAAACCGGCGTTCTCGAACACCTCCACGGCGCACCCGGGATCGAGCCGCAAAGAGGAGATCCGGTCCTTCCACTCGTCCCCGACCCAATCTTTGCTCTCCTCTCCCGCGCTCATCGACGCGCCCCCGTAATTGACGCCCTCGTAAAACGTGACACACGCGTCGGCGCGGGAAGAGGCCGAGACCACGCCCAGCGCGAACAGTCCCACCCATGGCTTTCCGATCATGCTGCACCTCCCCGGCGGAGCGCTCCACGCCCCTTGGCATGTCGTTGCCCTCGCGGCGGGGGCCCGTCAAGCCACGAAGCCGCCCGCTCGCAGGGCGGCGAATCCGGACTTCACGCTTCTCGTCGGCGCCGCGCTACCCCGAAATACCAGCGCGCCTGCCGAGCGCGCCCCAAAGCACCGCCGCCGCGTCGAACGAGCTCGCGCAGGCGGGCGAGGGAGATCCGACGGCGCGTCGAGGCAGCCCCGAAAACACGTCAAAAGCACTTGCAACTGTAAGAGCTGATCGTGTTGTCCCACCCGTCTGGGAGCCTCGCCGTATTGCCTGAGAAGGTCCGCCCCGCGCCCCCAAACTCGACGTTCTGGAACACCTCCACGTAGCACGTGGGAGCGAGCGTCAAAGAGGAGATCCGGTCGTTCCACTCGCTCGCGATCCAATGATTGTCCCCTATTCCCGCGCTCACCGACGCGCCCTCGTAATTGACGTCCTCGTAAAACGTGACACACGCGTCGGCGCGGGAAGAGGCCGAGACCACGCCCAGCGCGAACAGTCCCACCCATAGCTTTCCGATCATGCTGCACCTCCCCGGCGGAGCGCTCCA
>NZ_JAGTJJ010000033.1 GCF_028435365.1 Polyangium jinanense
TGGATACAAGCCTCGCGCGGGTAGGGCACCGTGGTCTCGTTCCAATGCGAAAGCAGCCGCTCCTCTCGCTCCGTCAGGATGTCCCAGTCCGAAATACGACCCTCGGGCGCCCTGGCCGCATGCTCCAACACCAGCCGCAGCCGCTCCAAAAACCCCTCCGCCGTCCTCGCGTCGAACAGGTCGGTGGCGTATTCGAGAAGGCCGAGGATCTGCCCGTCCTGCTCGAACATGGAGAGGGTCAGATCAAAATGCGCCGTGGGAATGTCAACGGATACGGGGGTGATCGAGAATCCGTCGAGGTGCACCGCGTCGAAGGGCGCGTTTTGCAGGACGAACATCACCTGGAAGAGCGGCTGCCGCGAGAGATCACGCGCCGGCGCGAGCTCCTCCACGAGCTTCTCGAAGGGCAGATCCTGGTGCGCGTAGGCGTCGAGCGTAGCCTCTTTGACCTGCGCGAGGAATTCGAGGAAGGTCGGCCCGCGCGAAAAATCCGCGCGAAGGACGAGGGTGTTGACGAAAAAGCCGACGATCCCTTCGAGCTCTCTACGCGTGCGCCCCGCAATCGGGGAGCCGACCGCAAAATCCTCTTGCCCGCTCAGCCGGTGCAAGAGCGCCTGGAAACCGGCGAGCAGCACCATGAACAAGGTGGTGCCCGTCCTCTGCGCGAGCGCGCGGAGCCCATCCGAGATCCGCGCCGGGATCGACACGGGGAGGGTGGCGCCGCGCTGAGAGGCGACAGCGGGCCTCGGCCTGTCCGTCGGCAATTCGAGCGGCGCGACGCCGGCGAGGCGCTCCCTCCAGAAGGCGACCTGCTGATCGAGCACGTCACCCGAGAGCCAGCTCCGCTGCCACAGGGCATAATCGACGTAACGGATCGGGAGCGGGGGCAGCGCAATGGGCTGCCCGCGACGAAATGCCTCGTACAGCTGGACGATTTCTCGGACGAGCACGCCCATGGACCAACCATCGAAGATGATGTGGTGCATGTTCGCGACGAGGATGTGCTCCTCCGGCCCGAGCCGCAGCAAGAGCGCGCGAATGAGGGGGCCCCTGCGCAGATCGAAGGGGTGGAAATGGGCCTGCACGGCAATGCGCCGAGCCTCCGCCTCGGGATCCTCGGCGCGCGATAGGTCCTCGACCACGAGCGGGAATGGCCCGACGGGATGAATGCGCTGGACGGCGCGCCCGTCGACGAAATCGAACGTGGTGCGCAGCGCCTCGTGCCGGCGCGAGACCTCGTCCATGGCGCGCTGAATGGCGTCGATGCTGATCGTGCCCGTGAGCCGCAGCGCCAGGGGCATGTGATACGCCGTGCCCTCCGGATCGAGCTGATACAGAAACCAGAGCCTCTGCTGCGCGAACGAGAGCGGGACGTCCCCGTCGTGCTGGGCGCGCTGGAGCGCGGGCGCCACGAGCTTGCCGCGGCGGAGCTCCACCTCGACCACCTTCGCCAATCCCCCCACGGTGGGCGATTCGAAGAAGGACCGGAGCGGCAGGTTCACGCCGACCGCCGCCCGAATGCGCGAGACGAGCTGCGTGGCGAGGAGCGAATGGCCGCCGAGCGAAAAGAAGCTGTCGTGCAATTCGACGTGCGGGACCTGAAGGACCTCGGCGAACGCGCGCGCGACCATCTGCTCGACAGGCGTACGCTGCGGGGCGTCTTCCGGGCGGAGGGCCGGCAGCGCAGCCCGATCGACCCCGCCCTGCGGGGTTTCGGGATCCAGCAAGACGTACGCCGTCGGGAGCGTGGCGTCCGGCAGGCGCGATGCGAGGAATGCTCGCAAATCCCCGGACGAGGGAGGCGGTGCCGCGGAGGGCACCACATACGCCACGAGCTGGGCGCCTTTCCCGGGTCCGTCCTGGGCCACGACGACGGCGTCGCGCACGCCAGGGTGCTCGGAGAGGGCCCGCTCGATGGCCGGCAGCTCGATGCGCGCGCCGCACCCCTGGCCCCGATCGTCGGAGCGTCCCAGCAATACGATGCGACCGTCCGAAAGCCAGCGCGCCAGCACCCCCGTATGGAACATCCGCGCGCCCGCCTCCTCGCTGAAGGGGTCGGGGACGAAGCACGCAGCCGTGAGAGCGGGGTTCGAAAGGTACCCGCGCGAGACGCCCAGGCCGCCGATATGAAGGTCACCACGCGTCCCCACCGGGGCCGGCTGGCCATACGAATCAAGGATGTAGACCCTGGCCCCAGCGACGGGCCGGCCCGTGGGCACACGCTGGCCCGACGCGAAGATCTCCGATAGCTCTCCGGCCATGTTCACGCCGGCCACTTGTGCCAGGCCAAACGTGTTCCAGAGCCGCACCTGGGAGCCCGCGAGCGACCGCCACTGGTTGACGCGATCGACGCGCGCCGCCTCGCCGCCGAGGAGCACCCGACGCAACGAGGGGGGAACGGGGCGCCGCGACTCGACGAGGTGCGCCACCACATCGTGCCAGAACGCCGTCGGCAAAGCGACCGAGGTGATGCGCGACCGTTCACAGGCTTCGAGGAAGCCCGCCGGATCGTGCGTCGCCGCGTCCCGCGCGACGAGGCACCCGCCCGCGAGCATACACAAAACCATCTCGTCGCCGAACCCGCCCGAAGCAAACGAGGCGAGCTGGAGCATACGCTCGTCGTCGCCGAGGCTCAGCCTGTCGCGGAGCGCGAGGGCCACGCTCGCGAGGGCGCCGTGGGACACCGCGACCCCCTGGAGCTCGTCCGTCGCACCACGATCGAGACGCACGCAAGCCAGGCTTGCCGGAGACGTTTGGCGGGCCAGACGATCGCTCGGCGCGTCCTCCTCGGTCGCCCTATCGACGAACTCGCACGGCAGGTCGATCGCCGCGCGGGGCTCGACCAGCGCGTGCCGGGTGAGCAGGAGCGAAGCGCCGCATCGGCGCACGATCGCGCGGGCCTCGTCGAGCGGCGCGTCCGGCGCGAGGAGCACGTACGCCCCGCCCGCCGCGAGGACCGCCCAGATCGCGACGACGAGGTCGGCGGCCCTGTCCAGGCGAAGGGCCACGCGCACCTCGGGGCCGACGCCGCGTTGCCGAAGCCGGAAGGCCAATCGGTTGGCGCGAAGCTCGACCTCGCGGTAGGTCAGCCGCTGCGCCCCGTCCTCAATGGCGATCGCCTCCGGGGTCCGATCCACCTGCGCCTCGAGGAGGTCTTTCACCGAGCGCACCTCCAGCTTGCGCTCGGCGGACCGACCGTGCTCGTGGAGGATCCGCGCGCGCTCGTCCGCGGAGAGGAGCGGCAAGGCGGCGATCGTGATTCCCGGATCGACGGTGAAGGCTTCGAGGACTCGCTCGTATTGCCCGAAGAATTTGCGGATCGTCGACGCGTCGAAGAGATCGGTGTCGTATTCCGCCGAGATGTCGATGCCCTCGGACGACCACCGGGCGCTGATCACGAGATCCATCTGGCTCGTGCCGCGCTCGACGTATTCGGGCGCCATCACGAGGCCGGGCATCTTCATCGAGGAAATGGGCAGGTTCTGGTTGATGAGCATCACCTGCAGCAGCGGCGTATGCCCGGCGTTCCGACCCTTCTCGACCGCCTCGAGCACCCGCTCGAACGGCACGTCCTGGTTCGCTTGCGCGCCCAGCGTTCGCTCACGGACCTGCTCGACCAGATCCCGGAAGCGCAGATGCCTGGAGGAGAAATCGGCGCGAATGAGGAGCGTGTTCGGGAAAAGCCCGACGATGTCCTCCAGCTCGGGGCGCGTGCGCCCGGCGCTCTGCGTGCTGACGACAATCTCGTTTTGCCCCGTCCAGCGGTGGAGCAAGGCATGCAAGCCCGCGAAGAGCACCATGAAGAGCGTGGCCCCCTCGCGGCGCCGTACGACGCCGCTCAACGTCTCGGCGAGCTTCGCGGGATACCGGAACCGGAGCATCGCGCCGCGCCGCGCCGGGACGGCGGGCCTCGGCCTATCGAGGGGCAGATCGAGGGGCTCGACGTTGGCGAGTTGTTCCTTCCAGTACGCGAGCTGGCGATCGAAGACGCTCACCAAAAACCGGCGCTGCCACACCGCGAAATCCGCGTACTGGATCGTCAACGCGGAGAGCGGGGAGGGCCGCCCCTCGCGCAGCGCTTGATACAGGGTGACGAGCTCACGCGTCAGAATGCGGAACGACCAGCCATCGGAGGCGATCGGGTGCACGTTCACCACGAAGACGTGCTCGAATCCATGCAGGCGGATGAGGGTCGTGCGCAGGAGCGGACCGCGGGAAATGTCGAAGGGCTCGTGCGCGCTCGCCAGCACGAGGCGCCTCATCTCGTCTTCGCGCTGCTCGGTCGGAAGATCGGACAGATCCCTGATGGGCAAGAGCCAGTGCGGGGGCGGGTGGACGATCTGGCAGGGCGTCCCGTCGCGCATCTCGAAGGTGGTGCGCAGCGACTCGTGCCGCCGCACGATCTCCTCGAAGGTCCGCCGGAGCGCGTCGGTGTCGAGGTCGCCCGAGAGACGCAGCGCGAAGGGAATGCTGAACGCGGCGGCATTCGATTCGATCTGATCGACGAGCCAGAAGCGCAATTGCGCGAACGACAGCGGGAGACGGCTGTCCCGCGGCGCGGGCGTGATGGGCGGCAGCTTCGAAGGATCCTCCTCGGCGCGCAAGATCGCCCGCAAGGTCTCCTTGTGACGCTTGAGCTCGGCGAGGAGCTCGGGCGTCAATGCGCCACGCGGCGCGCTGTAACGCAGAGCGTCCCCTTCGAGCCAGAGCTTGACGCCGAGGGAGCGCACGTGCTGCAAGAGTTCGGCGTCGGTCACAGCTCCCCCTCCTCGAGGTCGAGCGCTTCGGGTGCCGCGTCCGCGTTCGTCGCGCCGCCCGCCGGCGAGAGCCGCTCGACGCTCCGCGCGAGGGCGGACACCGTCATCGATTGGAGCGCGTCCCGCAGCGGAAGCGAGACGCCGAGCGTATCGCGGATGCGCGAGAGGACGCGCGTCACGAGCGGCGGCTGGCCGCCGAGCGAAAAGAAATCGTCGTCGAGGCCCACGCTGGAGACCCCGAGCACCTCGGCGAAGATGGCAGCGACGGCGCGCTCGACGCGCACCTCGGCCTTGCCCGTCGCGTCGGCGTGGGCCGTCCCTTGCGCGTGCGGCGCGGGCAGCGCTTTTCGATCGAGCTTTCCATTCGGCGTGAGCGGGATCGCTTCGAGCGCGACAAACGCGGCGGGGATCATGTACTCCGGCAGCGTGCGGAGCAGGTGCTCGCGGATCTCCGCGGGCGAAGGTGGCTCCGCGGCGGGAATCCAGTAGGCCACGAGCCGCTTGTCGCCGGGGATGTCCTCCCGCACCACGACGACCGCGTCGCGCACGCCCGGGTGCGTCTCGAGCGTATTCGCGATCTCGCCGAGCTCGATTCGATACCCGCGCACCTTGACCTGCTCGTCGATACGCCCGAGGTATTCGAGGACGCCGCCCGGCGCCCACCGGGCGAGGTCGCCGCTGCGATAGAGGCGAAGACCGGGCTCGCTCGAGAAGGGGTCGGGCACGAAGCGTGTTGCCGTGAGCGCAGGGCGCCCCATGTAGGTGCGCGCGAGGCCGGCGCCGCCGACGTAGATCTCGCCGGCCACGCCCGGCGGCACGAGCTGCCGGTAGCGATCGAGGACGTGCACCTGCCAGCCCGGGATCGGCCTGCCGACGAGCGAGCGCCCGAAGGTCGCGTCCCGCGCGCGCACGCGCTGGAAGGTCACGTGCACCGTGGTCTCGGTGATGCCGTACATGTTGACGAGCATCGGCGCCTCGTCGCCGTGCCGCGCGAACCAGGGCGCGAGGTGCGCGAAATCCAGCGCCTCGCCGCCAAAGACCACGTACCGCAGCGCGAGGGGCGCCGCGGCGTTCTCGCTCTCCCAGGCGACGAACTGGCGGAACGCCGACGGTGTCTGGTTGAGCACCGTCACGCGCTCGCGCTGGAGCAGCGCGTGAAAGTCTTCGGGCGAGCGCGCCTCGAGGTGCGGGACGATGACGAGGCGACCGCCATGCAAGAGCGGCCCCCATATCTCCCAGACCGAAAAATCGAAGGCGTAGGAATGGAACAGGGTCCAGACGTCGTCCGCGCCAAACCGGAAGAGCTCGCCGGCGGCCGCGAAGAGGCTCAGCACGTTGCGGTGCGTGACGCCGACGCCCTTGGGTTTTCCCGTGGAGCCGGAGGTGTAGATGACGTACGCGAGGTTGTCCGGGCCCACGCCCTCCCGCAAAGGTGCGGTGTCCTCTCCGGCGATCGCGTCCCCTTCCATGTCGAGGCAGAGGACCTCGGCGCGCACGTCCGGCAGCTCTGCGCGCAAGCTCGCCGTCGTGAGCAGGACACGCGCGCGCACGTCCTCCAGGATGAACGCCGTACGCTCGCGGGGCGATATGGGGTCGATGGGGACGTACGCCCCGCCGGCTTGAAGCACGGCGAGGATGGCGATCATCATCTCGACGGAGCGCTCGACGAAGAGGGCGACGAGGACGTCCGGGCCGACGCCGGAGCGCTGGAGGCGCTGGGCAAGCGTACGGGCGCGCGCGGCGAGGTCCCGGTACGTGATACGGTGGTCGTCCGCGACGAGGGCGACGGCGTCGGGCATGCGCTCGACCTGGGCCGCGAAAGCTTCGGGCAGCGAGCGCGCGAGGAGCGGCGGGGCGGTCGTCGTGCTGCACTGGCGCAGCTCCTCGCGCTCCGCGTCCGTCAGCAGGGGCAGGTCGGCGACGCGCACCCGCGGATCCCGGACGATGGCCTCGTACATCGAGCAGAGCCGCGCGGCGAGGCGCTCGACGGTGGGCCGATCGAAGAGGTCGACCGCGTATTCGATGCGGCCCCGGAGCACGCCATTGCTTTCGCCGAGGTAGAGCGAGAGGTCGAGCTTGGACGTGCCGCTCGTGATGGGCCGCGCCGAGACGGAGAGCCCCTCGATGGTGACATTCTCGAAGGGCTTATTTTGCAGGGCGAAGAAGACCTCGAACAGCGGTGGCCGCGAAAAATCCCGCGCCGGCTTCAGCTCGTCCACGAGCTTTTCGAAGGGAATCTCCTGGTGGGTGATCGCTCCGAGCGTGGTCTCCTTGATCTGCGAGAGCAGCGACAGGAACGTCAGGTCGTCCCGGAAATCGGCGCGCAGGACGAGCATGTTGTAGAATACGCCGACGAGGTGCTCGAAGTCCTCGCGGTTGCGGCACGCGACCGGCGTTCCGAGGGCGACGTCGGTCTGCCCGCTGAGCCGGTGCAGGAGCGAAAAGAAGCCCGCGACCAGCACCATGAAGAGCGTCACGCCCGCTTCCCGCGCGAGGGCCTGGAGCCCCGCGGTCACCGGCGCGGGGAGCTCGATCTCGACCCAATCGCCGCGGAGGCTCGACCTCGGCGGCCTCGGTCGATCGGTCGGCAAATCCAGGGGCGTGAGGCCGTGGAGCTGCTTTTTCCAATACCGCAGCGCCCGCTCCATGGCCTCGCTCTGCATGTAGTCGCGATGCCACGCCGCGTAATCGGCGTACTGGATGGGCAAGGGAGGCAGCTCCGGCGCGCCCGCGTTGACGATCGCGTTGTAATGGGCGGCGACCTCTCGCACGACGAGGAGGAGCGTCCACTCGTCGGAGACGATGTGGTGCATGTTGAAGACGAGGACGTGCAGCTCGTCCTCGAGCTTGATCAAGAACATGCGCAAAAGCGGGCCGGTGTGCAGGTTGAACGCCCGCTGCGCCTCCTCGCTCATCAGCCGGTTGGCCTCGGTTTGTCGCGTCGCCACGGGCCAGCTCGAAAGGTCCACGACGGGCAGCGCGAGCGGCCCAGGCGGGTGCAGGCGCAAGACCGGGAGGCCCTCGTGGCTGTCGAAGGTGGTGCGCAGAACGTCGTGGCGACGCACGAGCGATTCGAAGGCGCCACGCATGGCCTCGACGGAAAGCCGCCCGGACAGCTCCAGCGCATACGGCATGTTGTAGGCAGGGCTGTCGGGCTCGAGCTGATCGATGAACCAGATCCGCTGTTGCGCGAAGGAATACGGACGCGTGGCCGTGGACGCCGCGGGCAACACGGGGCGGTGCGCCTCGCTCCGGGCCTCGGCGAGGCGGGCGGCGAAGCTGCCCACGGTGGGCGCCTCGAAGAGCACACGCACGGGGATGTCGACGCCGAACGTCGCGCGGATCCGAGAGGTGACCTGCGTCGCGAGGAGCGAGTCGCCGCCGAGGTCGAGGAAATCGTCGTCCAGGCCGATGTTCGTGGTGCCGAGGATCTGCTCCCAGATCTGGACGAGCTTGCTCTCGATCTCGCTTTCCGGCGCGACGTACGCGTTCCGGAACCCGACGCGCGTCTCCATCGGCGGGCCGGGCGCCTCGTCGCGCCCTCGGTCCGCGAGCTCTTCGGCGCCAGGGGCGGGGCGCTGCGGGGCGTCCACGGGCGCCGCCATGGCCGTCGCGACGGCGGGCTCGATCCAGAAGCGCTTGCGCTCGAACGGATAGGTCGGCAGAGGGACGCGCAGCCGGCGCTCCTGCCCGCGGTAGCCGGCCCAATCGACCACGACGCCGGCTTGCCACAACCTCCCGAGCGTCACGTGCAACGCCTCTTCCTCGGACCTCTGCTCCTCCTGCGCGAGGGAGGGCTCGATCACGCGCCCCTGCCCCGCCGGGATACGCCGCGCAAGGCGGCTCAGGGTGCGCCCGGGGCCCACTTCGAGCAGCACACGGCGCCCGTCCTCGAGGAGCGTCGCGAGGCCCTCGGCGAAGCGCACGGTGCGGAGCAGGTGCTCTGTCCAGTACACCGGGTCCTGCGCCTGCTCGGGCGTGATCCAGGTGCCCGTCACGCACGAAATGAAGGGCGTCTTGCCTGGTCGAGGCCGCGCCGCGCGGACGAGCGCGGACAGCTCGCCGACGATGGGCCGCATCATGGGCGAATGGAAGGCGTGCGAGGTGGCGAGGCGGCGGGCCTCCACGCCGGTGGACGCGAGGCGCTGCTCGATTTCGGTGATCGCGGGGATCGGGCCCGAGAGCACGCATTGATTCGGGGCATTGACGGCGGCCAGCGCGACGTCGCCGCCAAGGAAGGGCGCAATCGCGTCCTCCGCGAGCGGCACGGCCAGCATCGCGCCCGGCGGCAAACGCTGGACGAGCTTGCCGCGCTGGGCGACCAGCCGCAGCGCGTCGCGCAGATCAAAGACGCCCGCGAGGCAGGCCGCGACGTACTCGCCGACGCTGTGCCCGATCATGCATTGCGGCGTGATCCCCCAGGATCCCCAGAGCTGGGCGAGCGCGTACATGACCGAGAACATCGCGGGCTGGGTCCACGCGGTCTCGTTCAGGCGGTCGGCGGCGCGCGCCTCCTCGCCCTCCGGCGGATAGAGGATCGCGCGCAGATCGGCCTCGAGCAAGGGGCGAAGGATCTCGGCACAGCGGTCGAGCTCGCGCCGGAAGACCAATTCGTGACGGTAGACCTGCGCGAACATCTGGACGGCCTGCGCGCCCTGCCCGGGGAAGAGGAACGCGACGGGCCGCTCCGAGGGTTGTTCCTCCAGCGCGACGTGGATGTCTCGCAAGCGCCGCGTGGCCTCCGCCGCGCTGCCGGCGACGACGAAGCTGCGATGGGGAAACACCCTGCGTCCGACCTGGAGCGTGTGCGCCACGTCGGCGAGGACGAGATCGGGGTTGTCCTCGAGGTGCTGGGCGAGCCGCTCCCTCGCGGCTCGAAGCGCCGTCTCCGTTTTGGCCGAGAGGACGAGGAGCTCGGCCGGGCGGCCGGGCGAACCGGCGAGCCGCGAAGGAGGCTCTTCGAGCACCGCGTGCGCGTTGGTCCCGCCCATTCCGAAGGAGCTCACCCCGGCGCGTAGGGGCGTGGGGCCGCTCCAGGGCGAGAGGGTGGTATTGACGAAGAAGGGGCTACCGTCCCAATCGATGGCAGGATTCGGCGTCGCGCAATGCAGGCTGGCCGGGATCTTCTTGTACCGGAGCGCGCACGCCGTCTTGATCAAGCTCGCCACGCCGGCGGCGGCGTCGAGGTGCCCCACATTGGCCTTGACCGAGCCGATCGCGCAGAACCGGCGCTCGTCGGTGCTCTCGCGGAACGCCTTCGTCAACGCTTGCACCTCGATGGGATCCCCGATCGGCGTCCCCGTGCCGTGCGTCTCGACATACGAGATCGTGTCGGCCGAGACGTCCGCATTCGCGTGCGCCTCGGCGATCACCTGCGCCTGCCCCTCGACCCCAGGGGCGGTGTAGCCGGCCCGCAGCCCGCCGTCGTTGTTGACCGCCGATCCCTTGATCACCGCGTAGATGTGGTCGCCCGCGGCAATCGCGTCCTCGAGCCTCCGGAGCGCGACGACACCCGCCCCGCTCCCGAACACGATGCCCTGCGCCTTCGAATCGAAGGGGCGGCAATGCCCGTCGGGCGAGAGGATGCTCCCCGGGACGAACCGATAGCCGTGCTGCTGGCTCAGGTTGATGGACACGCCTCCCGCGAGCGCGACGTCACACTCCTCGTTGAGGAGGCTCTGGCAGGCGATGTGCACCGCCACGAGCGACGTCGAGCAGGCGCTCTCGACGAGGAAGCTCGGTCCCTTGAGATCAAGCTTGTAGGAGACGCGCGTCGTGAGGAAGCTGTTGCCATTGCTCAGGCTGACCTGGAGCGGATCGAGCGAGGCCAGGACGGCGGGGTTCGACCAGATGTGGAGCAGCAGATAGGTGCTCAGCGCCGCGCCGCCGAAAACGCCGACCAGGAGATCCTTGCGGGGCACGATGTACCCCGCGTCCTCCAGCGCCTCCCACGCGCATTCGAGGAAGATGCGCTGCTGCGGATCGAGCAGCTCCGCCTGGCGCGGCGGATACCCGAAGAAGGCGGCGTCGAAATGCGAGACGTCCTCCACCATCGCCGTCGCCCGGACGTAGCTCGGATCCCGCACGAGCTCCGGAGAGACGCCCCGCGCGAGGAGCTCCTCCTCGGTGAACGTCCTGAAGGACTCCACGCCATTGCAGAGGTTTCGCCAGAACGTCGGCACGTCCCGGGCGCCCGGGAAGCGTCCCGCGAGGCCAACAATCGCGATTTCCATACCCGTCCCAGCGACATCCATGGCGTTCTCCTATCGGTCCTCGCGCCTGCGCTGCAATCGTTCCCGGCGCCGCGCCCCCCGGGTTCGGCGGTCCGTGTACGTGGCCTCGCCCCCCTCGTCCTGATGCAGGAGCTGCGCGAGCGCCGCGACCGTCGGGCGCTCGAAAAGCGTCACGACGGGCAGGACGACGCCGAGCGCACGCTTGAGCTCGGCGATGACCTTGAGCCCGATGAGCGAGTTGCCGCCGATGTCGAAGAAGCTGTCGTGGCTGTCGACGCGCTCGACGCCGAGGACGCGCTTCCAGATGTCCGCGATCATGCGCTCGATCTCCTCGATCGGCGCCTCGATGCGCGCCTTGCCCGCCTCGCCGGCCTCAGTCCCGGTCAGCGCCTGGACCAAGCGCCCCGCCTCCTCCAGCACCGCCGAGAGATCCCGCGTCGAGACGACGATCTGCGGCGTCGCACGCGAGAGGACGCGGTCGAAGATGTCGATGCCCTCCTCGGTGCCGATGCCGCTCGCCTGAAGCATCTCCCGGTAGGCAGCGAAATCCTCGGCGCGCGCCGCCGTCGCGGCCTGGCCGATGTCGCGCCAGGCGTCCCAGTTGATGGAGACGACGTGCGTCTGGCCCTCGGCGGCGCATCGCTGCGCGAAGGCGTCGAGGAACGCGTTCGCCGCGCAATGGTCGACCTGACCGAAATCGCCGACGATCGCGGTCCGCGTCGAGCACACGAGGAAGAAGTCGAGCGGCTCACGGACGAGGCCGTGGAGCACGACGGTCCCCCCGACCTTGGGCCGGAAGATGCTCTCGACCGTCTCCAGGCTCTTCGTGCGGAGCAGGCCGCCGGGCGGCAAGCCCGCCGCGTGGATGACGCCGTTCAGCGCCCCGAACCGGGCGCGCGCCTCCGCGAGCACCTCGGCCATCCGGGCAGCGTCGGCCACGTCGCCCTGGAGCGCGAGCACCTCGCCGCCGAGCGCCTCGATGGCCTGGATCTGCGTGATGGCCCTGCGCGCCGGATCGTCCTCCCCATGCGACGCGCACCACGCGGCCCAGGTGTCCCGCGCGGGCAGCGCCGAGCGCCCGACGAGGACGAGCCGCGCCGCGACGGTGCGCGCAAGGTGCTCCGCGAGGGCCAGGCCGATGCCGCCGAGGCCGCCGGTGACGAGGTACACGCCGCGGCTGCGCAGGCGCGGCGTCGCGCTCGCCGGGCGCTCGAGGCGCACGGGCTCGAACGTCTGCTCCCAGCGGTGGGCGCCGCGGTGCGCGACGACGCCGCTCTGGCCCTCGCTCTCGGCCTCGGCGACGAGCTGCGCCAGCGCGCCGGGCCCAAGCGCGTCGGGATAACCGCCGAGGTCGACGCTCTTGCACGTGATGTTGAGGTGCTCCCGCGGCAAGACGCGGCAGATCCCGAGGAGCGTCGCGTGCTCGGGCCGCAGGCGCTCGCTCCCGGTGACGGCCTGGACATCGCTCGACACGACGAGGAGATGGACCGCGTTGCGCGCCGGCAGCTCGCCGAGCGATTGCGCGAGGAAGAGCAAGCTCTGGAACCCGACGTCGTTCGCGTGGGCCGTCGCGTCGTGGGTCCGGCGCGGCTCGAGCAGGCTCAGGGCGTGCAGGACGTGCGTCGGGGCGCGGTCGAGCTCGCGCGCGAGATCCTCGAGCAGCGTCGTGTACGCGCCTCGGCTCCGCGGATCGATCTCGTAGAGCCCCTCGCGAACCCGCCGGTACGCCCCGCCGGGGCGCACGGTGACGACCGTGGCGCCGGTGGCCGCGAGCCGCTCCGAGAGCCCTTCGAGGGGCCCCTCGGGCGGCACGAAGACGAGCCAGCAAGCCTCGCCCGCCCCGGGCGCGGGCGCGGGCCACAACGTCCGTCTCCACGAGGGCAGGTAGAACCAGTCGGCGACGTCCGGCTTCTTGCCGCTCGCCTGCGGGGCGGGCGCCGCGCCGACCTCCGCGGAGCACGGCGCGGCGAGGCGCGCGTCGGCGGGGCGGGGATCCACCCAGAAGCGCCGGCGCTCGAAGGAATACGTGGGCAGCGGGACGCGCCGCCGCGCGCCGCTCGCGTGGAGGCGCTCCCAGGGGACGGCGACGCCCGCGAGCCACAGCCGCGCGAGCGTGGTCATGGCGAACTCGACCTCGGAGCGCTCCTCCTGCGGCAGGCACATCGAGGACAGCACCGCCACTTTGCCCGACGAACCGGTTCCCACCTGCTGCCGCGCGGCCGAGCTCAGCGCACGCCCGGGGCCGACCTCGAGCAGCACCCAGCGCGGGTCGTCGAGCAGCGTGCGGATGCTGTCGGCGAAGCGCACGGTTTGTCGGAGCTGGCGCACCCAGTACTCGACACTCTCGGCCTCCTCGTCGCGGATCCACGTCCCCGTCACGCACGAGATGAAGGGCAGGCGCGGACGGCTCCGCCGGAGCCCCCGCACGAACGCGGCGAACGCCGGCAGAATGGGCTCGACGAGGTGGGAGTGCGCGGCGACCTGGATCGGCAGGCGAACGTACTCGATGTCGCGCTCGTCCAAGGTGCGGACGAAGGCGTCGATCGCGTCCTCTTCTCCGGCGATGACGAAGCTCTCGGGGCCGTTCTTCGCGGCCACCGACAGGCGCGGATCGAGCAGCGGCGTCAGCGACGCCTCGGGCAGATCGACGCTCACCATGGCGCCGGGCCGCACGGCGCCGAGCAGGCGCCCGCGCTCCGCGACGAGCGCGAGCGCGTCCTCCAGCGAGAAGACGCCCGCGAGGCACGCCGCGACGTACTCGCCCATGCTGTGGCCGATCATCGCGGCGGGCTCGACGCCGAGCGACTTCCAGAGCTCGGCCAAGCTGTATTCGATCGCGAAGAGCGCCGGGAGCGCGAGCGAGGGCTGCGTGAGCGCCCCGCCTCCCCTGCCCTCGCGAGCGTGCACGACATCGCGCAGATCGGCGCCGAGCCGCGGCGCGAGGATCGCGGCGCAGCGATCGAACGCCGCGCGGAAGACCGGCTCGTTGCGGTAGAGCTCCGCGCCCATGCCGACGTGCTGCGTGCCGCTCCCGGGAAACATGAACGCCACCACGCGCGGCGTTCCCTCGACGGTCCCGGACAGGATGCGCCGCGGCTCGAAGAGCGCGCGCGCGCCCTCGCCGCCGCGTTCGAGGTCGCAGACGATCGCCCGGCGATGGGCGAACGACCGCCGCCCCACCTGGAGCGTGTACGCCACGTCGGCGAGCGGGACGTCGGGGTGGCTCTCGAGGTGCTGGGCGAGCGCCTGCGTGGCGCGATCGAGCGCCTCCGGGGTCTTCGCCGAAAGCACGAGTGCGTGCCACGGGCGCGAAGGGCCCGAGGACGGGGCCGGCGGGGGCTCCTCCAGGATCACGTGCGCGTTGGTCCCACCGATGCCGATCGAGCTGACCCCCGCCCGGCGGGGCGAGCGCGAAACGGGCCACGGCGCCGGCCGCGCGTTGACGAAGAAGGGGCTTTTGTCGAGCTCGAGGCGCGGGTTCGGGCGGGAGAAGTGGAGCGTCGGCGGGATCTCGCCATGGCGGACCGCGAGCGTGGTCTTGATGAGCCCCGCGACGCCCGCCGCCGCGTCCAGGTGCCCGACGTTCGTCTTCACGGAGCCGAGGGCGCAGAACTGCGTACGGTCGCTCGTCGCCTGAAACGCCTTCGTCAGCGCCGCGACCTCGACCGAGTCCCCGAGCGGCGTCGCCGTGCCGTGGGCCTCGACGTACCCGATGTCCTCGGGGGAGACGCCTGCGATGGCATGCGCGCGCGCGATGACCTCGGCCTGCCCCTCGACGCTCGGCGCGGTGAAGCCGACCTTCGCGGCGCCGTCGTTGTTGATCGCCGAGCCGCGGATGATGGCGGTGATCGTGTCCCCGTCCCGGATCGCGTCGTCGAGGCGCTTCAAGACCACCACGCCCACGCCGCTGCCGAACAACGTGCCATTCGCGCCCTCGTCGAAGGCGCGGCAATGCCCGTCGGGCGAGGCGATGCCGCCGGGCTGGAAGACGTACCCCGCGCGCTGCGGCATGTGGATGGAGACGCCTCCCGCGATCGCCATGTCGCACTGGAAGCCGAGCAGCGCCTGGCAGGCGAGGTGCGTCGCCACGAGCGACGTCGAGCAGCCGCTCTGCACGTCCATGCTCGGCCCGCGCAGATCGAGGTGGTAGGCGACGCGCGTCGCGAGGAAGTCCCGATCGTTCGCCACCATGGCCGGGAACGTGTCCTCGGCGAGGGCGATCTCGGGGTGGGTCATCAGGTTGAAGATCAGGTACGTGCTCACGCTGGTGCCCGCGAAGACGCCCACGGAGCCGAGGTTCGCGCCCCCGTAGCCGGCGTTCTCCAGCGCGGACCACGCGCACTCGAGGAAGACGCGCTGCTGCGGATCGAGTAGCTCGGCGTCGCGCGGCGCGTAGCCGAAGAACGACGCGTCGAAATGCTCGATGCCCTCGAGCACCGGAGCCGCCGGGACGAAGTCCGGGTTCGCGAGGAGCTCCGCCCGCACGCCCCGCGCGCGAAGCTCCTCGCGCGAGAACATCGTGATGGACTCGACCCCGCCGACCAGGTTGCTCCAGAACGTCTCCGCGTCTTTCGCCCCCGGGAAACGGCACGCCATGCCGATGATGGCGACGGCCAGCTCGTCGTCGGCGGACCGCGCCGCTTCCTCACTCATGCTTCCACCTTTCCTCTCGTCGTCGTCGCATGAAGATCCGTCACCCGCGCGCGCGCTTGCGCTGCCGCTTGAGCACCTCGAGCTGCCGGCGCGCGCGATCCTGCGCCGCGTCGACCACGGCCGCGCTCTCCCCTGCCCCCTCGCTCAGGTACGCCGCGAGCGCGCTGACCGTGGGGTGCTCCAGGAGCTTGACGAGCGGCATGCCAGGCCGCAGCGGCTGTAGCTCGTTGTGCACTTGCACCATGAGCAGCGAGTGCCCGCCGAGGTCGAAGAAGTTGTCGTGGACGCCGACCTGATCCACCCGGAGCACGCGTCGCCAGACGTCCGCGATCTGCTGCTCGACGTCGCTCCTCGGCGCCACGAACGCCGCGCTCGCGCGCCGCTCCTCGGAGGGCGCCGGCAGCGCCTTCCGATCCACCTTGCCGTTCGGCGTGCGCGGAATCGCGGGCAGCTCGACGAAGACCGAGGGCACCATGTAGTCCGGCAAGCGTCGTTGCAGCGACGCGCGCAACGACGTCGGGTCGATCCTGCCCTCCGCCGGCACGACGTACGCCACGAGCCGCACGTCGAGCGGGACGTCCTCGCGCACCGCCGCCACCGCCTCGCGTACGCCCGGACAAGTCGCGAGCGACGCCTCCACCTCGCCGAGCTCGATGCGATATCCCCGCAGCTTCACCTGCTGATCGGCCCGCCCGAGGAACTCGAGCGTGCCGTCGGCACGCAAGCGCCCGATGTCTCCGGTCCGGTAGATCCGCGCGCCCGGTTCGTCGCGGAAGGGATCCGGCAGGAAGCGCTCCGCGGTGAGCGCAGGCCGGCCGTGGTAGCCGCGCGCCACGCAGTCGCCGCCGATGTAGATCTCGCCCGGTACGCCGAAGGGCACGGGCTGAAGGGCCCGATCGAGCACGTAGACGCGGTTGTGCGCGAGGGGCGTGCCCAGCGGAACCACACCGCCGCGCTCGTCCTTCACGTCGTGCGTCGCCGACCAGATGGTGGTCTCGGTCGGCCCGTACATGTTCATCCGCCCCGCGGGGACGATCGCGCCGAGCTCCTCGGCGAGCGGACCCGGGAAAGCCTCTCCGCCGACGAGCAGCTTCTGGAGCCCCCCGAGCGCCTCGCGCGCCTCGGCGTCGAGCAGGAGCGCGCGCGCCATCGAGGGCGTGCATTGCAAGTGCGTCACGCCGTACCGCCTGATCTGCTGCGGAACCGTGACCGGCTCGCCCCCTCCGCGCCGCGCCTCGCGCTCGCTCAGGCGGCGGAGCTGGTCGAGGTGAGGCAGGCTCTCGAGCACCGCGTCGGTGTCGATGCCGAAATCGACGAGGCACGCGATCTCGTCGACGCCCATCGCGCGGAGCTGCTCGACGAGCTCGAGGCTCCCACGCGGCGTGCCGAAGAGGCCGCTCGTCTCGAAGTACCGACCGAAGGCATGCTCGACGATCCGATCGACGTCGTCCTTGCCGAGGGGCCCCGTGTCCACGCTCATGCCTAGGGAGCGCCCGATTCCCTTCATGAGATCGAGCGAGCTGCGGAGGTAGTTCTTGAAGGGCGCCTCCACACGCGCGCGGACGCGTGACAGGTCCGGATCGACGTACGTGTGGAGCATCAACGTGACGTGGCCGCGCCCAGACGCGCCCGACCCGCGGTACGCCTCGCGATAGAGAGCGATCTTCTCCGTGAGCTCCTCGATGCTCTGCCCGAGCAGGTGCGTGAGCACGCTCGCGCCGAGCGCCCCTGCGGCGCGGAACGTCTCGGGGTTGCCCGCCGCCGTCATCCAGATGGGCAGCTCCGCCTGCACCGGCCGGGGCCGGATGCGCACGTCGACGAGCTTGCCGTCGCCGCCGGGCAGCCGCACCACCTCGCCGCGCCAGAGGCGACGGATGACGTCGAGGCCCTCCAGCATCGCCTCCTTGCGCGCCGCATACCGCTCCGGCGCGAAGACGAAATCGTCGGCGTGCCAGCCCGACGCGACCGAGACGCCCACGCGACCACGCGAGAGGTTGTCGACGACGGCCCACTCCTCGGCCACGCGCACCGGATGGTGCAAGGGGATCACGACGCTGCCGGCGCGCAGGCCGACCCGCTCGGTGATCGTCGAGAGCGCCGCGCTCGTGACCGAGGGGTTCGGGTACATGCCGCCGAACGCGTGGAAGTGCCGCTCCGGCGTCCAGACCGCGGAGAAGCCGTTCCTGTCGGCGAATCGGGCCCCGTCGAGCAGCAGGCGGTACCGATCGCGGCCCGGCCCGTCGGCGTCGTCGGCGAAGTAGAACAGGCTGAAATCGATGGGGTTCGCGCGTCCGCGGCGGCGCTCCGCGCGCAGCGTCGACGCCTCGTCGGCCTGGATCACCACCGTGAAGCCCCGGCACAACGTCCAGAGCAGCTCCAGGACCGAGATGTCGAAGCTCACGCTCGTCACCGCCAGCCAGGTGCCCGGGGGCTCCGCGCCCAGCCGCTCGTCCATGGCCGCGAAGAACCGCGTGACCGTCGCGTGCGGGAGCATCACGCCCTTGGGTTTGCCCGTGGAGCCGGACGTGTAGATCACGTACGCAAGCTGCGCCGGGTCGTGCGCAGGCGGCGACGCCTCGGGCGGCGCGGCGTCGTGCTCCAGATCCTCGACGCAAAGCTCGACGCAGCCGGCGGCCGCGAGCATGCCCGTGAGGTGCGCCTGCGTGACGAGCACGCCCACGAAAGCGTCGTGCACCATGTGGCGCAGCCGCTCGAGCGGGTACGACGGATCGAGCGGCACATAGGCCCCGCCCGCGCCGAGGATCCCGAGCATCGCCACGACGACGTCGAGCGAGCGCTCCACGAGCACGCCCACGCGCACGTCGGGCGCCACCCCGAGCTCGCGCAGGCGAGCGGAGAGAGAGCGCGCGCGCCGATCGAGCTCCGCGTACGTGAGCGACGCGCCCTCGAAGACCACGGCCGTCGCGCCAGGCGTGCGCGCCGCCTGCGCCTGGAACTGCGCGTGCACGAGGCCCGCCTCTCCTCGCCAGGCGCCCGCGCGGGTCCCCTTGAGCACCCACTCTCGCTCGGCCTCGGTCAGGATCGGCAGGTCGCGCACGCGCCGCTCCGGCGACGCAACCGCCGCGCGCAAGAGCACCTCGAGGTGCCCGGCGAAGCGTTGGATCGTGTCCTCGCGGAACAGGTCGCTGCGGTACTCGAGCGCGCCGTCGAGCCCGTTCGGCGTCTCCACCATCGCGAGCGAGAGGTCGAACTTCGCCGTCCCCGCGACGGCGCCGTCCGGCGTTCGGAGCGCCGGCTCCCACGACATCCCGGGCACGCGCGCATCCACCGCGGGAAGCTGCTCGAGCATGAAGTTCACCTGGAAGAGCGGGTTCTGATCGGCGCCGCGCGCGGCCTGCGTGGCGGCGACGACGTCCTCGAAGGGCAGCTCCGCGTGCCGCAGCGCCTCCTCGACCCGCGCGCGCGTACGCTGCATCAGCGCCTCGAACGTGGGCTCATCGTCGAGGTCGCAGCGGATGGTCAGCGTGTTGGCCAAAAACCCCACGAGGCTCCGCGTCGCGGCGCGCTCGCGCTGCGCGGACACCGTGCCCACCCCGAAATCCGTCTGCCCGGTGTACCGATGGAGCAACGCGGCGTAGGCGGCGAGGAGCGTGACGTAGAGCGTGCATCCATGCCTTCGCCCGAGCGCGCGCAGCCCCTCGACGAGGGGACGTGGCAGCGTGAAATGCGTCGTCGCGCCTGCGAGCTTGGGCTCGCGCGGGCGCGGCTGGTCGGTGGGCAGCTCCAGCCTGGGCAACGCCCGGAGCCGCTCGGCCCAGAACTCCCGCTGCGCGGCCAGCGTGCTCCGACGCGCGATCTGCCATCGCGCGTAGTCGGCATACTGCACGCGCACGGGCGGCAGCGACGCGTCCGCCCCGGTGAGCCGCGCCTGGTAGAGCGCCGAGAGCTCACGCGCGAGGATGCTGATGGACCAGCCGTCCGTGATGATGTGGTGCTGCGTCAGGAGCAGCTCGTGCTCGTCCTCGGCGACCCGCACGAGCGAGGCGCGCAAGAGCGGCCCCTGCTGCAAGTCGAAGAGGGTCCGTCCCTCCGCGAGCGCGTGCTGGTCACGCGCCGCGTCGCGCGTCGCGGCCGGCTCGCCCGCGAGATCCACATGGGCGAGCGTGAGCTTTGCCGCGGGCAGCACCACCTGGCACGGCTGCCCCTCCACCTCGCGGATCACGGTGCGCAGGATCGCGTGGCGCTCCACGAGCGCGTCGAGCGCGCCTTCGAGCGCCGTCGCCACGAGCGGCCCGCGCATGCGCAGCCCGAACTGCACGTTGTAGAGCGGCACCCCAGGCATCAGCCGTTCGAGGAACCAGAGCCGGAACTGGCCAGGCGAGAGCGGCGAAGGCTCCTCCGGCGAAGAGGGGCCCTGCGCGGGAATGTCGTCGTCCGTCGGCGCCGCCAGCGTCGACCCGTTTCGCCACGCGCCGAGCAGCTCGCTCGCCGCGTCGTGGATCGTCGCGCTCTGCCACAGGAACGTCGCGGGCAGCCGAACGCCGAGCGCGACCTCGAGCTCCTCCTGGAGCTCCAGACCGGCGAGCGAGTCGAGGCCGAGCGACGCGAGCGGCACGGCCACGTCGAGCGCCCCGGCGTCGCTCCCGGTGCGACGGGCGACGGCGGCGCGGAGCGCGCGCTCGAGGAGGGCGCCGCGCGTGTCCTCGGGCGCGCGCGCGAGCGCCTCTCGCACGTCCTCCATCGCGGGAGCGTCCTCGGGCGCCTCGGGCGCGTCCGAGCGCCCGAGGACCTCCAGCGCCCCGGCGAGCAACGCTTGCTTGCACGCGCGGCGCTGGATCTTGCCGCTCGACGTCTTGAGGATGCTGCGCGGCGCGAGCAAGGCGATGAGGTGCAGGTGCGCGGCGTGCTCGTCCGCCACGGCGCGCCGGATCGCCTCCATCACGCTCTCCATCGACCCCCCGACGCGCGCCGGCTCGACCTCGACGACGAGCGCGAGCCGCTCCTCCCCGCCGACCTCCAGGCCGAACGCGGCGACGCAGCCGGGGCGCACGGCCGCGTGCGTTTGCTCGGCCGTGAGCTCCACGTCCTGCGGATACACGTTCCGGCCGCGCAGGATGATCAGGTCCTTCTGACGCCCGGTCACGAACAGCTCGTCCTCCGCGAGGAAGCCGAGGTCGCCCGTGCGCAGGAACGGGCCTTCGCCGGACGCGAGGCGCGCGTCGAACGTGGCCGCCGTCTCCTCGTCGCGCCCCCAGTACCCGCGCGCGACGCTCGGGCCCTCGAGCCAAATCTCCCCGACGCCGCCATCCGCGCGAGGCTCGCGCGTGTGCGGATCGACGATGACGGCACGCATGCCCTCGCCGAGCCATCCGGAGGAGACCAGCGCGCGCGCCTCCGGGTGCGCCGACGCGACCTCGACCACGCGGCCCTGGGCGAGCGCCGCGGCGTCGAGCGTCCGTGTGCGGGCGCCCTCGCTGGGGCGCGCGCCCGCGACGAAGAGCGTCGCCTCGGCCAGGCCATAACAAGGGTAAAAAGCCTCCGGCCGGAAACCGCAGGGCGCGAAGCGCTCGACGAAGCGCCGCAGCGTGTCGGCTTGCAGGGGCTCGGCACCGTTGAACGCGACCTTCCACGAGCGCAGATCGAGACGCTTCAGCACCTCGTCCGGGACTTTGCGCGCGCAGAGCTCGTAGGCGAAGTTCGGGCCGCCGCTCGTGCTGGCCCCGTACCGCGAGATGGCCTCGAGCCACCGCTGGGGCCGCTGTAGGAACGCGATCGGCGACATCAGGATGCACGGAATCCCGTGGAACAGGGGCTGGAGCACGTTGCCGATGAGGCCCATGTCGTGGAAGAGCGGGAGCCACCCGACGACCGCCGTGCTCTGCGCGTCGTGACCGAAGCCGCGCTGGATGAGCCGCTCGTTGTGCAGCACGTTCGCGTGCGTCAGCACGACGCCCTTCGGCGCGCCGGTGGAGCCCGACGTGTACTGGAGAATCGCGATCGTCTCGGCGCAGATCGCGACCGGGTGGAAGGCGTCCGCGCTGTTCGGCGGCAGCGCGTCGACCGCGATCCATACGAGCTCCGCGAGCTCCGGTACCTGCGGGAGCAGCATCTCCGCCATCGCCTTGATCGGGGCGGTTGTCAGGACGACCTGCGCCCTGCTGTCCCTGGCGATGGCGCGGAGGCGCGGCAGGGTGCGATCGAGGCGGCCCGGATCGGGCGGGTACGTCGGCACGGCCGCGGTGCCCGCGTAGAGGCATCCCATCAACGCGGCGACGAAATCGAGCGAGGGAGGGAACAGGAGGAGCGCTCTTCCGCCCTGGATCCCAGCTCCCTGGAGCGCGGCGGCGACGGCGCGGGCGGCGTGGTCGAGCCGGCCGTACGACCACGTCTCCACGGGTCCGTCGACGTCGCCTGTGGCGAGGAAGTGGTAGAGGACATCCTCCGCGCGCGTGAAGGCCCGCGCGCGGAGGATATCGATGACGGTCGTGTACGAATCGAGGGGAGAGAGGGCGTCGCTCTGCATGAATGGCCTACCCATCAGCGTTCGTGGGGTTTCACCGCGCGGGATTCAGGGCTCCTCGCTCCCCCCACGCTCGATCAGGGCGTCGATGGTCAGCGCCATCTCGCGCAACGTGGGCGCCTGGTAGACGGCCGTGAGCGGGAGATCGACGCGAAACGTCTTGACGATGCGGGTGCGCAGCCGCGTCGCCACGAGGGAGTTTCCTCCGAGCTCGAAGAAATGGTCGTTCGGCCCGATCTCGTCCGCCGAGAGGAGCTTCGCCCATAACGCCGCGAGCTCCCGCTCGGTCTGGGCCGCGCGATCGGCGCCGCTCTCCGCGGGACGCGCGCTCGCCGCCGGCGCCGGCGCCGCCTCGGGCTCCAGGCGGAGCGGCAGCGGCGGGAGGCGCTCGCGATCGAGGACCACGCCCGCGACCCAGAGCCGGCCGAGGGCCCGAAAGAGGACAGCCCTATCGGCCTGCGCGTCATACACGTGCCGCATCGATTGCAGCACGACCCGCTCCGGCGCGGCGCCGCTCCTCGGGTAGGCAAGGGCGAGGCTGCTCAGGGTTTGCCCGGGTCCTGCCTCCACGTACAGGTTCTGCGGGTCCTGCATGAGCGCGGCGAGGCCTTCCGCGAACCGCACGGGCCGGCACATGTGCGCGGCGAAATAGCCGGGATCCGTCGCCTCTGCCGCGGTGATGGGCGCGCCGGTGACGTTCGAGATGTACGGGATCCTCGGCGGCGCGAGCGTGTAATGCGCGAGGAGCTTCGTCATCGGCTCGATCATCGGCGTCATCATCGTCGAATGAAACGCGTGCGTCGTCTGCACGCGCCGCACAGGCGTCTCCTCCGCGGCGATCCGCTTTTCGAGCGCGTCGATCGCCTCGGGAGGGCCCGCGACGACGGTGAGCTCGGGGCCGTTGATCGCGGACAGGGACAGGTGTTCCCCGAGCATGGGGACGACGGCCTCGTGCGGGAGCGCCACGGCGAGCATGGCGCCGCGGGGCAACCCGTCGATGAGCGCGGCCCTGCGCGCGACGAGGGTGAGCGAATCCTCGAAGGAGAGGACGCCCGCGAGGCACGCCGCGACGTACTCGCCGACGCTGTAGCCGATCATCGCGCCGACGCGGAGTCCGAGGCTCTGCCACGCCCGCGCGAGCGCGTATTCGATCACGAAAAGCGCGGGCTGCGCGAGGCGCGTCTCGGAGAGCCGCTCATCGGCCGGGGTGCGCTTCTGCTTGCTTCGCCCGAGCATGCTCCGCAGATCGATGCCCCCCTTCGGCGCCTTACCCGTCCCCTCGGGCGGGCTCGCGGCGGCCGGGGTGACGCCCTCGGGATAGAGCACGGTGCGTAGATCGAGCCCGAGCTCGGGCTGGAGGATGTCCGCGGCGTGATCGACGACCTCGCGGAACGCGGGCTCCGATTGATAGAGCCCGAGGCCCATGTTCACGTAATGGTCGCCGAGCCCTGGAAACATCAGCACGGCCGTCCGCTCGCTCGCCGGGGAGCCGCGCAAGGCGCGATCGGCGCCGAGCGCGGCCAAGCCGTCCTCGGCTCCCTGGAAGAGGAGCGCGAACCTGTGCGGCCCGAACTCCGGATCGACCGGATGGAGGCCGACCCCCGCGCGCACGTCGTCGGGCGACGTGGACGCGAGATAGCTGCGAAATGCGCGGATGGAAACGTCGAGCGCAGAAGCGCTCCCGGCTGAAAGCAGTGCGAGCGTCCAAGGGCACGGATGCATACGAATTATCCATGGAGGCACGGATCAAGCCGGATCCGATGCTTCAATGACGAGACTCCCCTCGAAGCGGTGACGAACGCCTGACCTCGTGAAATGCAGCGTCGAAAGCTCACCATCCCCACCGGCCGCGCCGCCCACGCCTCGCCGGTGCGGCGTACGCTTCACCAGCATGGGCGTGCATCCATACCCCCTACACCCCGCCCCCTGTTGCACTTATAGAGCGCGGGAGTGCTCATAAGCTTCATGCATAGTGAGGTCGGTTAGCATGATTCCTTCGTCGTGGTCAAGGGAAAACGTGTACACAGTCCAGGCTGGGCCATCCACGTTTGCGATTGCGTGCGACAGCTTTGACCCTCAACGAGTCGACCTGTTACGCCGACGATTGCATGTATGCATCGACCACGCGCCTGCAAGAATTACCGAGACGTGCACTCACGCGCGTGCTCGCATCGCCCCGGTGTGATTGAACCCAGGAAACCGCGCATCATTGCGCTCGAGCCACGCGGCCTTCAACGGGCCATACGCCATGATTTGTAATCACACTTCATCAGATCAAACATCCACCATCAGGTCAGGCATCCAACGTGATGATTTTCAACTTACACATCCCAGGTATACGTGCTGTGAAACACTGTAGTTCACTCACAACGGAAACTTGATGCGTACTTTGCGTCACAAAAATTCGTTTTTCGTGTGCGAGGGACCTTGGGTGTTATCGGGGGGGTGGACACACAGGCCGGGGTGGCGTAACCGAGCGCCATGACGACACGAACCACGATCCTCTCGCGTTCGAAGGAGGTCCACGCGTCTCCTGCGTCTCCTCGAAAGCGAGCGTTCCTCACCCTGTTCGCCGCGCTGGTCATGATGTGTACGGCCTGTCAATCGAAGGCGCCAAGCGAGGCCTCGTCGCCGAGCGCGCAGCCCCCGAGCACGCCACCTCCGCAGACAATGAAGGCCGTGCGGCTCCACGCATTCACGGGCCTCGACGATCTGCGCTACGAGGATGCCCCGCGCCCCCGACCCGGGCCCGGCGAGATCTTGATCCGCGTCCACGCCGCCGCCGTGAATCCGGTCGACATCGCCTTCGCCGCTGGACGCATGCAGGAGCGGGTTCCCTCCACGTTGCCCCTGATCCTCGGCTGGGACGTGTCCGGCGTCGTCGAGGAAATCGGCGAGGGAGCCACGCGCTTCAAGCGCGGCGACGCCGTCTTCGCGTACCTCCCCGGGGGCCGTGACGGCGCCTTCGCGGAGTACGTCGCCGCGCGCGAGGCAGACGTCTTGCCCAAGCCCAAGACGTTGGATCACGTCCACGCCGCCGCAATTCCGCTGACCGGCGTGACGGCATGGAAGTCGCTCGTCGACACGGCGAACCTGAGCGCAGGACAAACGGTGCTCATTCACGGCGGCTCCGGCGGCGTGGGCACGATGGCCGTCCAGATCGCCAAGGCGAGGGGCGCGCGCGTCATCGCGACGGCCTCCGCGAAGAACCTCGAACATCTCCGATCGATCGGCGCCGACCAGGTGATCGATTATCAGGCGACGAAGTTCGAGGACGTGGTGAAAGACGTGGACGTGGTGCTCGACACCGTCGGGAAAGACACCCAGGAGCGCTCCTACAAGGTGCTGAAGAAGGGCGGGCTCCTCGTCGTGATCGTCGGCAAGCCCTCGCCGGAGAAGGCCCAGGAGTTCGGCGTGCGCGCGGTTCGGGTCAGCGCCGGGACAAACGCCGCGCAGCTCGCGGAGGTCGCGCGCCTCGTGGACGAAGGCCGCATCCGCCCCGTGGTCAGCGAGATCTTCCCATTGCAGGACACGCGCCGCGCCCTCGAGCAGATCAAGACCGGGCACACGCGCGGCAAGGCCGTGATTCGCGTCGTGGATTGATCCTGTCGCTCGTGCTGTCGAGGTGGACGGCGTGAGCCTCCGCCCGGCGACGCCTTCGCCCGGCATTCTTCCGCGTCATCGTCGTATTCAGCGAGGTCGTGCCGATGCCCCACGACCGCTTCGGGGTTCTGCACGCCAAGGCGATCGAGTCCTGCAATGGCGTCATCGCCCTGGGCGCGGCCGGCGCGTTCATTTGCTGCCCACCGCTCTCACGGGCAGCGTCGGACCCATGCCAACTGCGCGTTTTGCGTATGGCGGCGTAAACTTTGCAAAGCTCCAGGAGACCCCTGTCGCCGTCGATCTCGACGGTCTGGTCGTCGCGGATCGCGTCCCACTGCACCGGGAACGGTGCAGGAAAGGACGCGATCTCGTGATCGAGCGCAAAGCCGCGTTACGACGGCGACGAGGCCGAGCTCGGCCAAGCATCGTCGCCCAGCAGCGCGAGCAATGCGCGGAGCGTTGGCGCAGGTGTGCTGATCATTCCGCGGAGCAGCTGCTCGAGGCCCGCGGCCAGCCGGCCGATGCTCTCGGAGTCAAAGCGGGCGAGGTCGTACTGGATGTAGATGTCGAGCCCCGGGCCCGGCATGCCAACCACCGCCAGCGCATAGTGGGTAGGCCCGCCGCCTGCAAATCCCAACTTCACCGTGAGCCCGCCACTGCCGGGGATGCGGAGATCGAGAGGGTAATTCTCGAACACCACCATGGTGCGAAAGAGCGGGCTCTCGGCAGGGACCGCGGCGGCTCGCTGGAGCTCGGCCAGGGAGAGGTGCTGGTGCTCGCGCGCCTCCACCTGCTCCGCCTGCAACCGGCGCAGCCACGTCCAGACGTCCTGGCGCTCGTCGATACGGGCGCGCGTCGGCAAGACGTTGATGAAGAGCCCGACCATGTCCTCGATCCCGGGAACACCGACCTCACGCCCCGAGCTCGTCGTGCCAAACAGCACGTCCTTTCGACCGGAGCTCCGGCCTAGCAGCAACGCCCACGCCCCATCGAGCATGGTGTGCAGCGTGATGCGCTCGGCATCCGCCGCGGCTCGCAGCCGGGCCGTCGTGCCTTCATCCAGCTGGATCTGGTGCACGCAAACGCCGCGTGCACCGGCCGGCTGGCTCCGCTCCATGACCAGCGGGGTCGGCGCCTCCACACCGTGCAACGCTCGGTGCCAGAACGTCCTCGAGCGCTCCAGGTCCTGTCGCTCGAGGAACCGGAGATAGCTGTCGTACGATCCCGCCACGCGTGTCCCGGCTCCGGCGACTCCCGGGGGCCGGCCTCCCCGCGCGTCCTGGTAGGCCTCGAACAGGTCACGCAGGATTACGCCGAGGCTCCACCCGTCCGTCAACACGTGGTGGGAGTCGTAAATCAGCTCGTAGCGCTCGTCGGCGGTCCGGATCAGCGTCAGCCGCATGATCGGAGCGGCGTCGAGCGGCAGCCCGCGGGCGACGAGCTCGTCGCCGAGTGCGGCGAGCCTCGCCTCTCGATCCGGCACCCCGCGCCAGTCGCGCTCGTCCCAGGGCACCGGCACGTCTCGCAGCACCACCTGGACCGGCGCCGCCAGGCCGTCCCACAAGAAACAGCTGCGCAGCAAGGGGTGCCGCCGGACGACCTGCTCCCAGGCCGACCGGAGCGCGGCGACGTCCAGCGCTCCCTCGAACGTGAGCGCCGCCTGCGTCATGTACATCCTCGACCATCCGGCGTTCAGCGTCTCGAACAGGATCTCCCGCTGCAGCGACGTGAGCGGATAGATCGCCTCGAGCTTCGAGCGCCCGGTCTCGCCGAGTCGGTCAAGCACCACGCGCAGCTCCTGGGGCAGAAGCCCGGCGAACGGGAAGTCGCTGGGCGTGAAGCCGCCGGCGCCGAGCGCCGCGCCGTGGCGGATCAGGCGCCCGAGCTCCTCGACGAGCTCGCTCGCGAGCCGCTCCACGGTCGCGGTCTCGTGAAGATCGCGGCTGTAGCCGAAGACGACCGCGAGGCGATCCCCGGCCACCACGGCGTTCACCTCGAGGACGTGGCTTCGCGTCCCACCCCCGGCCTCCCGCGGGCCCGCGCTCTCCCACGTGAGGCGAAGCCCGCCGGCGGCGTCGCGCTCGCCACCGAGGTGTCCCAGGTAGTTGAAGTTGATCTGCGGCGCCGGCCAAGGCAGCGCCGCTCCCTCGTCGTTCAGGTGGCGCAGGAGGCCATAACCGATGCCTCGCCGCGGCACCGCCCGGAGCTGCTCCTTGACCGCCACGAGCGCGGCGGCCAGGTCATCGCCGTCGGGTAGGCGGAGGCGCACCGGGAACAGCGACGTGAACCAGCCGACGGTACGGGACAGATCCACGTCGTCGAACAGCTCCTCGCGCCCGTGCCCCTCGAGATCGACCCAGACGTCGAGCGAGCCGGTCCAGCGCGCCACGGTCCGCGCGAGGGCCGTCAAGAGGACGTCCTGCACGCCGAGGTTGTACGGCCTCAGCGCGTCCGCGATCAGGGTGCGGGTCTCCTCCGGCGAGAGGGACACGACGATCTCCGCGGCCGACTCCCTGCGGTTCTGGCCGGTCGGCCGATCGACGGGGAGCGCGGTCGGCGGCGCGAGCGCCAAGATCGCGCGCTCCTCCTCGAAAGCCGCGGTGCGGGCGTACGCGGTCACGCGCTCCGCCCAGCGCTTGAACGACGTCGTCTTGGCCGGCAGCCGCACGGCCTGTCCCGCGGCGAGCTGCTGATAGGCCGTGGACAGATCCGGGATCAACACCCGCCACGAGACGGCGTCGACGACCAGGTGATGAATGACCCAGAGCAGCCGGCCCGACCGATCCGTCCCGGTCCCCGACGAGCCCAACGTGAATAGCGCGGCCCGCATCACGGGGCCGGCCGAGAGGTCGAGGCTGCCTTGCAGGCGCGCCGCGACCTGGTCCAGCGCCGCGCGCTGCGCGCCGGCCGCAAGCGACGAGAGATCCACCACCTCGAGTGCGACCTCGCCCTGCGAGGCAAGCCCCTCCTGGAGCCAGGACGATCCGCTGCGCACGAACCGCATGCGCAGCGCGTCGTGGTGCGATTGCACGTGCTCGAGGGCCTGCCGCAAGAGGTCGGAGTCCACGTCGGCAGGCGTCTCGAGGAGGAATGCCTGGTTGAAGTGGTTCGGCGCCGAGCGATCCTGCGCGAAGAACCAGCGCTGGATCGCGGTCAGCGGCACCGGGCCGGAGACCGCGCCCTGGTCCGCCGAGGCGGCCTGTGTCCCCACCGCCGCGGCGAGCTGCGCGATGGTCTGGTGCTCGAAGACCTGGGCGGCGCGGAGCGCGATCCCGAGCTCCTGCGCTTGCGAGATGACCTGGATGCTGCGGATCGAGTCCCCGCCCAGCTCGAAGAAGTTGTCGTGGATCCCGATCCGCTCGAGCCCGAGGACCTTGCACCAGACCTGGGCGAGCTTCCGCTCCGCCTCGGTCCGCGGCTCGGCCGGCTCCTCCTGCGCGCCCGGCGAGCGCTCCGGCGGCGGCAGCGCCCGCACGTCCACCTTGCCGTTGAGGGTGAGCGGTAGCGCCGGCAGCACGACGAGCGCCGCGGGCACCATGTACGGCGGCAGCACCTCGCGCAGCTCTCGGAGGAGCTCCGCGGCCAGCTCTCGATGCCGGTGGCCCAGCGCAGGATCGTCCGGCGGCGTCGGGTGGACCGGGGTCACGTAGGCCACGAGGCGAGGCGAGGCGCCCTCGGCCTCGCGCACGATCACGACGGCGTCGCGCACCTGCGAGGACGCGCGCAGCGCGCTCTCCACCGCCCCGAGCTCGATCCGGTGGCCGCGGATCTTCACCTGATGGTCCACGCGGCCGACGAACTCGAGCACCGGCGGCCGGTCATCGCCCCCGCGCAGGCGCACGAGGTCCCCGGTGCGGTAGAGCCGCCCGGTGCCGAACGGGCTCTCGATGAACTTGCGCGCCGTCAACTCGGGCCGCTTGAAGTAGCCACGCGCCACGCCCACGCCGCCCAGCCACAGCTCGCCGACCACGCCGGGCGGCGCGAGCTGGCCGAAGCGATCCACGACGTACGTCGTCAGGTTGGGGAGCGGCCTGCCGATCGACGGCGTGGCCCCGTCGGCCACGCAGCGCGTGGCGGTGGCCAGGATCGTCGCCTCGGTGGGACCGTACACGTTGATGAACCGGCGCCGGCGCCCCCAGCGCGCGACGAGCTCGGCCGTACAGCGCTCGCCTCCGACGAGGAGCGTCTGCAGCGCGGGCAGCTCGGCGTCCGGCAGCGCCGCGAGCACCGAGGGGACCAGCACGATATGCGTGATGGCCTCGCGCGCCATCAGCTCGACGAGGCCGCCCAGATGATCGCCCTCGCGGGGCGCGAGGTAGACCGCGCTGCCGGAGCAGAGCGCCGTAAATAGGTGACCGAGCGCACCGTCGAAGTTGAGCGAGAGCGCGTGCGCGTGACGCGCGCCGGGCCCGGTCTCCATGATCCGGATGAACGCCTCGATGGCGTTGACGAGCCCGCGGTGCTCGATCAGGACGCCGTTGGGCCGCCCGGTCGAGCCTGACGTGTACAAGAGGTAGGCGAGGCTCGTCGGCGTCGCGCGACGCCGCGGCCGGTAGCCGGGCTCGCCGGCGAGCTCGCGATCGATCTCGATCAATTGGGCGGGCGTCTCGGGCAGCGCGGCGCGCAGGGACGCATCGGTGAGCACCACGGGCGCGCCGGCGTCCTCGAGCAGGAACGCGAGGTGTGATCGCGGGTGCTCGGGGTCGAGGACCACGAAGGCCGCGCCGGCCTTGAGGACGCCGAGCAGGCAGGCGATCAGATCGGCCCCGCGCCGCAGGTACACGCCCACCCGCACCTCGGGCCCGACGCCGGCTTTGATCAGGCGGTGGGCAATCCGGTTGGCGCGCAGATCGAGTTCCCGGTAGCTGACGGCAGCGCCGTGGGGCCCCGCGGCCGGGTCGCACAGATCGACGAGGGCAGGCGCATCGGGGGTGCGGTCGACGTGCGCCTCGAACAGCTCGTGAATACACGCCTCGCTCGAGAACGGGGCATCGGTCCGGTTCCACTCGACCAGCAGCTTTTGGCGCTCGTCGTCGGTGAGCATCGGAAGCTCAGCGACCGAGCAGCCGGGGTCGGCGACGGCGGCCTCGAGCAGGCGCTCCAGGTGCCGGGCCAGTCGGTCGATGGTACCGGCGTCGAACAGGTCGGCGCTGTAGTGGAGATCGAGCGTGAGCTCGCCTTTGCCCTCGATCACCTCGAGGAGCAGATCGAGCTCGCTCGACGCCTGGCGCGCGTGGACGACCGAGAATCGCGCCCCGCCGGCCAGGACGGGCGCACCTGTCATGAGGTCGCCGCCCTCGGCGGGAAGCGCCTGTCCCTGGAACACGAACGCTGCCTGGAACACGGGGGCGTGGCTGGGATCACGGCTCGTGAGCAGATCCTTCACCAGCCAGGGGAACGGGTAGTCCTGCCGGTCCATCGCGGCCAGCACTCGATCGCGGGTCGCGTGCGCCAGGGACAGGAAGTCCGGCGGATCGCTCGCGTCGAGCCGCGAGCGGATGACGAGCTGGTTGACCATGTACCCGAAGGTGCCGGTGAGCTCGGCCCGGTCGCGCCGGGTCACGCCGAAGCCCACGCAGAGGTCCTCCTGGCCGGTGTAGCGGTGGAGCAAGACCTCGTAGGCCGCGAGCAGGATCGTGGCGAGGATCGTGCGCTGGCTCTGCGCGAGCCTGCGCAGCTCGTCGGTCAGCGCCGCCCCCAGGACGTGCCGCCGGGTCTCGACGAGGAACGGCCGACCCGCGGTGCGCGCACGATCGGTCGGGAGATCGAGGACCAGCGGCGCGCCCGCGAGCTCGTCGAGCCAGACGTGGCGCAGCTCGTCGGCGCGCTGCGCGAGCAGATCGCGCTGCCACCTCACGAACTGCTCGTAGGTGTGCTCGACCTTCGGCAGCGGGTCCGGCCCGCCGTCCGCGGCGTACAGCTGGACCAGCTCGCGCAGCATCACGGCCACGGACCACGCGTCGATGGCGATGTGGTGCATGCACAGCAGCAGCACGGACTCGCGCGGCCCCATCCGGTAGAGACACGCCCGGAACGCACCTTCCACGGCGAGGTCGAACGGGCGCTGCTGCACCGCGGCGGCGGCGCGCAGCACCTCGGCCACGCCCTGCCCCTCCGCGTCGATCTCGACGAGCGGGACGGCGCGATCCGCGTGGACGCGCGCGCGCGGGACGCCGTCCACCTCCGGATACGAGGTGCGCAGCGGGGCGTGCCGGTCGACGAGCGCCTGCAGCGCTCGGCGGAGCACCGGGGCATGCTCGGACTCCGACTCGATGCGCAGGGCGACGGCCACGTTGTAGCCGGCGTGGTCGGGCGCGCTGTGCTGGATGAACCAGAGCCCCTCTTGCTCGGCGGACAGCCGGTCCGCCCAGGGGTCGCCGGCCGGGGACGCCGGCGCGGCGCCGTCGTCGTGCAGGCTCGTCGGGTCCAGGTACTGCACCAGCGCCGCGATCGTCGAGCGGTTGAAGAGCTCGACGAGCGGGAACTTGAGGCCGAGCTCGTCGCGCAGCCGGCGATGGATCTGGACCATGCCGATCGAGCTTACGCCCAGATCGAAGAGCGATCGATCGAGCTCGACCGTGGCCACCCCCAACCGCTCGGCGACGATCGCGGCGATCCGCGCGGCGAGCTCGTCGCGATTGCGGGGCGGTGCCGCGGCGCGCGGCGCCTCGCCGGTCAACGCGATCTCGCTCGACTGCTCGGCGCGCGCCTGCTCCGCGGTGATCCCGCCGACCAGGAGCGCATGGACGATCTCCTGACCGGGCTCGAGCAGGGATCCGAGCGGCCCGCGCGACACGCGGCCGACAGGACACATCCCGACGCCGAGCCCGGCCGCGCGCTCCATCCAGCGCTGGCCGAGGCGACCCGCCTGATGCCGCGTCTCCGGGCCGGGCGCTCCGATCAGGAGCAGCGCCGCCGGCGCCCCCGCCGCGATCGCCTCGTTGAGAGGGAAGTCCTCGTCGGCCAGCGCCTGCGTGCCGAGCCGCTCCCAGGTCGCCGGCGCCGCGCCCGGCCGGTAGATGCCGCGCGGCAGCTCGGCGAGGTCGTGACGGACGACCAGCCAGGTGCCGAGCGGGGGCGCCTCGCTCGGCCGACACGGCTCGGCGAGCCCGAGCCGGCACAGCGGGGTCAGCCCCGGCGGCGCGACGGTCGCGGCGAGCGTGTCCGCGAGCGCGACCCCGAGCGCCGCGGCGCGCTCGATCAACAGCTCGGCCAGGTACCCGCCGTCGAGGCACGCGAGCGCCTCCGCGAGTTCGCCGTACCGCGCCTCGATGCGCCCTCGCTCGACCGCGAGGTGCACGGCGAACGGCGCCTCCGCGGCGAGTGATCCGAGCGCCACGAGGCAATGCCGCGCCCGATCGTAGCCGTAGCGCCCGCGCGCGAGCCCCGCGATCCCGTCAGGGACGTCGACGATCGCGTGGACGGCGTAGAGGCTGCCCGCCGAGGCGTAGCGATACTTCGGAAACGGATCGCGGTCGGACGCCACCGGCGCGAGCACCGCGAGGAGCCCACCGACGAGCTCGCGATCGAGCGCGCCCGCGGCGCCGGAGCGCTGGGGCGCCGTCGTCGCGATCTGGTGGAGGGCGTCGGCGCGCGGCGCCTCGCCCTCGAACGTGCGGTAGCTCTTGCGCGGCCACGGCGACGCCAGCGTCGCGGGCGGGAGGTCGAGCACCCCGCTCGCCGCGTCGAACGCGAATCCTGCCTCGAGCTTGTGCCGGGCGTGCCCCTGGCCAGGAGCCTGCGCCTTGGTGCCGGGCTCGACCTTCGCCTCGCCGAGGTCGAGCGCGGCCAGCGCCGCGCGATCCACCTTGCCGTTCGACGTCAGCGGCAGCGCGGACAGGACCTGCAACTGCGCGGGCACCATGTAGCCCGGCAGCCGCTCGGCGAGCCAACGCTGCACCGCCTCGGGGACCAGCCGCTGCTCGTCGCCCGGCTCCACGTACGCGACCAGCCGCCGCGCGTGGCGATCTCCCCGCGCATCCACGAGCGCGCGCCGAATCTGCGGATGCTGCAGCAGGTGATGCTCGATCTCGCCGAGCTCGATCCGGTAGCCGCCGATCTTCACCTGGTGGTCCTGCCGGCCGAGGAACTCGATCGTGCCCTCCGGCTGCCAGCGCCCCAGATCCCCCGTCCGGTACAGCCGCTCGCCCGTCATCGGGTGCGTCACGAACCGCTCCGCCGTCTGCACCGGATCCCCGTAGTAGCCACGCGCCAGCCCAATGCCGCCGATGTAGAGCTCACCGGCCACCCCGACCGGCCGCGGATGCAGCCGCTCGTCCAGCACGTGGAACGTCTGGTTCCGCATCGGCCGGCCGTACGGGATGCTCACCCAGCTCGGATCGACCTGATCGATCGGATACCAGATCGACCAGATCGACGCCTCGGTCGCGCCGCCCAGGCTCACCACCCGGCAGCCGGGCGCGCGCGCGCGCACGCGATCGGGCAGCGTCACCGGAATCCAGTCCCCCGAGAGCAGCGCGAGCCGCAGCGTCCCCGGCAGCGCCTCGGCGTGCTCCACCAGCATCTCGAGGAGCGCGGGCACCGAGTTCCAGATCGTCACGCCCTCGTCCCGCAGCCACGAGAGCCACCGCTCGGGATCGCGCAGCGTCCCGGGCTCGGGCAACACCAGCGTGCCCCCCGCCCCGAGCACCCCGAACACGTCCCACACCGACAGATCGAACGACATCGACGACAGCCCGAACACCCGATCCGCGGGCCCCACGGCGTACTGCTCGTTGACGTCCAGGATCGTGTTGAGCGCGCTCCGGTGCTCGATCGCGACCCCCTTCGGCCGCCCGGTCGATCCGGACGTGAAGATCACGTACGCCAGATCGGACGGCGCGCGCAGCGGCGAAAGCGGGCCGGCGTCGTGCGCCATCCACGGCTCCTCCTCGCCGATCGTGATCACCGTGATCCCCGCCGGCCACACCGCACCGGCGTGCCGCCGCTGCGTCAGCACGATGCGCACCCCGCCCTGCGCAAGCAGCTCGTCCCGCCGCGCCTCCGGCAGCTCCGCCGCGATCGGCAGGTACGCACCGCCGCCGTGCAGCACGCCGAGCGCGCCCACGACCTGCTCCCAGCCCTTGTCCATCACGATCGCGACCAGCTCGTCGCGCGCCACCTCGTGCGCGCGAAGCTCCCGGCCGAGCCGCCGCCCGAGGCTCACAAGCTCGCGATACGTGAGCCGGCGCTCGGCGTCGACCACCGCGAGTGCGTCCGGACAGCGCCCGGCCTGCGCCTCGATCAAGTCGTGGAGCAGCCCGTCCCCGGTCGCGCCGGCCGTCGCGTTGATCGCGGCGAAGCGCTCGCGCTCGCGCCGCGGGGTCGCCAAAAGGTCCGGCGCCGTCCACGCCTCGTCGCGCTCGGCCAGCGCGCGGATCAGATCGAGGTACGCGTCGATCATCACGTCGATCATCCCGGCGGGGAACAGGCCGGCGACGACGTCCCAGTTGATCTGCAGCTCGCCGCGCAGCTCGAACACCTGATGATCGAACCAGACCTGCGGCGTCTGGGCGATCCCGTACGGCTCGGAGGCGAGCTCGACGCCCGACATGACCTCATCGCCGAGCAGCTCGCCGACCCCCAGGCCGCTGGTGAACACGACTGGAAACCGCGCGGCCTTCGCACCCCGCTGGCGCGCGAGCTCGCGCATCACGTCCACGCCGCTGACCAGCGCGTGGTCCATGCTCTCGAGCAACCGGTGCTGCTGCCGGCGCGCCCGCTCGAGGAAGCTCGTGCCGCCGGTGAGGTCGACCTCGACGAGCAGCACCGACGTGAAGTCGCCCACAATTTGGCCGATCTCGGCGTGCACCGGCGGCCGGTTGAAGTACGTGAGGTTGACCGTGAAGTGCGGCGACCGGCTGTACGCCCCGAGCACCTCACTGAACGCGGCGAGCAGGACGTTCGACGGGGTCAGCCCGTGCCGCGTCGTGCGTGCCTCGAGCGCGCTCCACGTCGCGGCATCGAGCCTTCGCGCGTGGTGCTCGAAGCGCGGCACGCCGATCGCCTCGGGGGGCACCGCGAGCGGCAGCTCCGGCCCGGGCGGCAGCGTGCCCGCCCGGTCGCGCCAGTACGCCCAGTCGCGCTCGCCGCGCTCGCTGCTCCGGGCCTCCGCAGACCACCGGACACAGTCCCGGAACGTGAGCGCGAGGGGTGCGAGCTCGGTGGCCTCGTCGCTGTAACAGCGCACCACCTCCTGCAAGATCACCTGGATGCTGTGCATGTCGGCGATCAACGCATCCAGGCCGATGAACAGCCGGACCACCCCCTCGCCGAGGCGCGCCGCGCAGAGCTCGAACAGCGGCCAGCGATCCGCCGGCATCACGCGGTGCGACATCGCCTCGCGCAGCTCGAGGAGCCGCGCCTCGCTCGGCGGCTCGACGAGCTCGATCGTGAACCGCGGCACCTCGGCGAGCACAACCTGCCGGCCATCGGCGTCGATCACCGCGCGCAGCATGTCGTGGCGCGAGATCACCTTGTCGAGCGCGCGCTCGAGGCGCGCCACGTCGAGCCCGCGCAGATCGAGCTCGGCGTACGCGTGAGCCGCGACCCCGCCGAGCTCGTAGAACGAACCGCGGCCTACCCAGTACGCGAGCTGGAGCGGCGTGAGCTCGAACGGCTGATAGCGGGCGTCAGGATCGAGCTCGAGCGGCGGCAACCCCGCGATCTCGCCGGTGGCGGCCGGGAGTGGTGCGAGGTGGCTGGCGAGCGCGGCGATCGTCGGGTGCTCGAACAGCTCGACGATCGTGAGCTCGCGCCCGAGCGCCTGCTGCAACCGCGCGCGGACCCGGGTCAGGAGCAGCGAGTGTCCGCCTGCGTCGAAGAAGTTGTCGGTGAGGCCCACCGACGGGACCCCGAGGACGTCCTGCCAGATCTCGCGGATCGTCCGCTCCAGCTCGGACTCCTCCGCGGCCGGCGGCTCCGCCGCCTCGTCACGATCCACGGTCGGGGCCGGCAGGCGGAGCCGGTCCACCTTGCCGTTGGGCGACATCGGCAGCGCGGGAAGGACGACGAACGCCGACGGCACCATGAAGTCCGGCAGCGTGGCCTTCAGGTGGTCCCGCAGCGCGCGCTGCGAAGGGTTGGGCTCGCCGAGCACCACGTACGCCACGAGGCGCCGGTCGCCCGCGATGTCCTGCGGCACCACCACGCACGAGCGCACGTCCGGGTGGGCCGAGAGCGCGGCCTCGATCTCGCCGAGCTCGATCCGGTGGCCCCGGATCTTCACCTGGTGATCGGCGCGCCCGAGGAACTCGAGGGCGCCGTCAGGCCGGAAGCGGACGAGATCGCCGGTGCGGTAGAGCCGCTCGCCAGGCGAGAACGGATCGGGGACAAACCGTTCCGCCGTCAGCCCCGGGCGCCCGAGGTACCCGCGCGCGAGCCCGGCGCCGCCGATGAACAGCTCCCCCGTCACCCCCACCGGCACGGGCGCGCCGCGAGGATCGAGCACGTGGAGCCGCGTGTTGGCGATCGCCGGGCCGATCAGCACCGGTCCGTCCGTCGCGTCGAGCTTCTGCGTGCACGAGAAGATCGTCGTCTCGGTGGGCCCGTAGATGTTCCACACCGCCCCGGCACGCGCGACGAGGCGATCGCAGAGCTCCCGCGACACGGCCTCTCCACCGGCCACGAGCCGGAAGGAGGGACGGCCTTTCCAGCCCGCGTCGACCAGCATCTGCCAGGTCGCGGGCGTGGCCTGCATGAGCGTGATCGTCGACGATTCGTCGAGCCGGCGGGCGAGCGCGGCGCCGTCGAGCGCGAGCTCGCGAGGCGCGATCTCCAGCCGCGCGCCCGCCATGAGCGGCAGGAAGATGTCCAGCCCTGCGAAGTCGAACGAGATGTTGTTCACGGCGAGCAGGTGATCGGACGCCGCGATCCCGTGCCGCGCGGCCGTGGCGTGGAGCACGTTGACCATGGCCCGGTGGAGCAGCGCGACGCCCTTGGGCCTGCCGGTCGAGCCCGAGGTGTAGATGACGTTGGAGAGGTGATCCGCGGTCGCCAGCGGTGACGGCGCCGTCACCGGCCACGCCGCGATCGCGGCCGCGTCGACGTCGATCCGCACCACGCGCGCCGCGCACGCCGGCGCGGGGCGGGAGCTTCGCGCCTCGGTGAGCAACACCGAAACCCGGGCGTCGTCGATCATGAACGCCAGGCGATCGGCCGGGTACCTGGGGTCGAGCGGCACGTAAGCGCCGCCCGCCTTGAGGATCCCGAGCACGCCCACCACCATCTCCGCGGATCGCTCCACGCACAGCCCGACCAGGACCTCCGGCCCGACCCCCAGCGACCGGAGGTGGTGCGCCAGTTGGTTCGCGCGCTCGTCCAGCGCTCGATAGGTGAGCGCTCGGTCCTCGAAGACCACCGCCACGGCGTCGGGCGTCCGCGCGACCTGGGCCTCGAACAGCTCGTGGACGCAGCGATCGCGCGGGACCTCCATCGCCGTCTCGTTCCACGTCGAAAGCTCGCGCCGCTCCGCGGCGGTGAGCAGCGGCAGCTCCGAGATCCGCCGGCCGGGGTCGGCCGCGAGGCCCTCGGCCAGCACGCAGAGGTGCCCGGCCATGCGCTCGATCGCCCAGGCGTCGAAGAGATCGGTCGCGTACTCGATCGTCGCGGCGATCTGCTCGCTCTCCTCCCGCATCGTGAGGCCGAGCTCGAACTTGGCCGTGCCCTCGATGCCGCCGTCGGGCCGCTGCAGCTCCACGGTCCACGACATCCCCGGGACGGCGAGCTCCGGCAGCGGCGTGTTCTCGAACACGAAGCTGGCCCGGAACAGCGGCGTGAGATCGCGGCCGCGCTCGGCGCCGACAGCGTTCACGATCCGGTCGAAGGGCACGGCCTGGTGCTCGAGCGCGGCCCCGACGATGCCGCGCAGCCGGCGCAGCAAGGTCACGCCATCCGGATCGCCCGACAGATCGCACCGCAGCACGAGCGTGTTCGCGAAGAAGCCGAAGAGCTCGCGCAGCTCCGGCCGCTCGCGCGCCGCCGCGACCGTGCCGATCCCGAAGTCCACCTGCTGCGAGTAGCGGTGCAGCAGCGACGCCCACGCCGCGAGCAGCACCGCGTACAGCGTGCAGGACTCGCGGCGGGCCAGCTCCTTGAGGGCCGCGATCAGCTCCGCCGGGAGCGTGAACGTGTACGCGTCGCCGGCGTGGCTCGGGCCTCGCGCCGCCGTCCGCGACGTCGGGAGCTCGAGCCGCGGCAGCCCCGCGAGGGTCTGCTTCCACCACGCCGTGGACCGCTGGAGGGCCTCGCCCTGGAGCGCCTCCTCTTGCCACCGGCAGAAGTCCGTGTAGCGAACCGGCAGCGCGGGGAGGCGGGCGGGCCGCTCCGCGCGAATGCTCGCGTAGAGCTCGGCCAGATCGCGGAGCAGGACGCCGACCGACCACCCATCGGTGATGATGTGGTGCAGATCGAGGAAGAGGACGTGGTCCTCGTCGCCGAGCGCGACCAGGGTCGTTCGCACGAGCGGCCCGCGGGCGAGATCGAACGGAATCGCGGCGCGCTCGGCCGCGCACCGCGAGAGCTCCGCCTCTCGATCGCCCGCGGGGACGGCGCGCAGATCGATGACCGGCAGCTCCCAGGCGCGAGGGCCGGCGTGCGGGCCGCTGACGAGGCTCGGCCGCCCGTCCAGCTCGGGGAACGTGGCCCTCAGCATCGCGTGTCGCTCCGCGACCGCGGAAAGGCTCGCCTTGAGCGCGACGCGAGCGAGCGCGCCCTTCATGCGCAGCTCGACGTGAACGTTGTAGAGCGCGCTCCCGGGCACCAGCCGATCGAGGAACCAGAGCCGCGCCTGACCGGCCGAGACGGGGGCCGGCTCCGTCTCCGGCGCCGATGCGCGAGGGATCGGCGCTCTGGCGGGGACGTCGCCGCCTCGCAGGAAGGAGATGATCTCCATCTTGCGATCGGCGATCGCCTGCCGGAGCTCCGGCGTCAGCGCCCCCTTGGGCGCCTTGAACACCAGGTTCTCGCCGTCGACACGCAGCGCCACGCCACGGGCTTCGGCGGTGAGCAGGATCTCCTTGACGTTCACAGTATTCCCTCTTCTTGTTCGTCGTCGTCTGCCGCCGAGCTCGGCGTGCCCGGAGGTGATGCGGGCGACTGCAACTGCACCGCGACCCGGAGGCGCTCTTCGAGGAGGTGCTCCCCGATCGCCGAGGCCGTGGGATATCGCCACAGCAAGGTGGCGGAGAGCTGGATGCCGAACCGCGCCTCCAGGCGATGGCGCAGCTCGAGGCCCATCAACGAGTCCATCCCGAGGCTGGTGAGCGGCTCGTCCAGGTCGAGCCGTTCCTCCGGGATGCGCAGCACCTGCGAGACCTGCGCGCGGAGCACCGCCTGCACCAGCGCGGTCCGCTCGGCGGGTCCGGCCATCGTCAGTCGATCGAGCAGCGCGCGCTCCTCCGCGTGCGCCTCGGCGCCCTCCCGGCCGGTGGACCGGAGCCGCGACCAGAGCCGCGATGAGGCCACCGCCGGGTGGAGGTCTGCCCACCGCGACACGTCGAGCGGGACGACGCCGATCTGCGCATGGTCGCTCTCGAGCAGGCGGGCCAGCACCGCGAGGCCCTCGTCGAGGGTCAGGTTCCGGACCCCGCCGGCGGCCAGCCGCTCGCCGCGGTTCGCCTGCGCCGCCGCCAGGCCCGCCTCGGAGAACGCGCCCCAGTCGATGCTGAGCGCCGGGAGCCCGAGCGCCCGCCGGTGGTGCGAAAGCGCGTCGAGGAACGTGTTGGCCGCGGCGTAGTTGCCCTGCCCCGGCGTGCCCAGGAGCCCGGCGGCCGATGCGTACATCACGAAGAAGGACAGCGAAAGCTCGCGCGTCAGCGCGTGCAGGTGCAAGGCGCCCCGGACCTTGGACGCCATCACCGTGCGAAACCGCGCGGGCGTCTGCTGCAGGAGCAGCCCGTCGTCGAGGACGCCCGCGGCGTGGACGACGCCGCGGAGCGGCAGTCCGGACGCGTCGATCTCGCGCAGCACCCGCTCGAGCGCCGCCCGATCGGCGACGTCCGCGCGGGCCACCGTCACGCGCGCGCCCTTCGCCTCGAGCGCCGCCACGGCGGCCTGCTGCGCCGGGGTCGTCGCCCCGGATCGCCCCACCAGCACCAGGTGGCCGGCGCCCTGCTCCGCCAGCCATCCGGCGACGGAGAGCCCCAGCCCGCCCAGGCCGCCGGTCACCAGGTAGCTACCGTCTCGGCGGACGCGCGCGCCTGCCGGCAGGTCCTGCACGCGCCGTCGCTCGAGCGATCGGCGCGAAAGCCGCGCCACGTGGCGCTCGCCGCCGCGCCACGCCACCTCGTCCTCGGCGTCGTCGGCCAGGAGCTCCGCTAGCACGGCGTCGATCTCCCCCGCGGGGCGGTCCGGATCGAGGTCGACCCGGGCACAACGCAAGCGCGTGTGCTCCGCCGCGATGACGCGGCCCAGCCCCAGCGCCATCGCCTGCGCGGCTGCCACCCGATGCCGGGAGCCGCCGCCGAGCGGCTGCGCACCTCGGGTCACGAGCCACAGGCGCGGCAGGTCTCGATCGGCAGCCGCGGCCAGCGCCTTCACCGTGGCGAGCACGCTATCGCAGCCGCACGCAAGCGCCGTCTCGATCGCGTCGGTGTCGAGCTCGCCGCCCGCCTCGAGGTTGCCCAGGTGCACCACCCCCGTGGGGAGCTGCCCGCCGAACGCCGCCCCGAAAAGCGCGCGCGCACCCGCGGCGTCCTCGGGGATCGCCGCGTGCACGGCCAGGTGTCCCGCGGCCTCGAGCGCCGCGCGCGCCCTTTCGCCGAGCTCGCCTCCGCCGAGCAGGAGCCACCGGCCCGCCGCGCGTGCGGGCGCGGGCACCGCGGCGCGCTCCCAGTCGAGCTCGAGGAACCCTTCGTCCTCGGCCTCGCGCGGGCGGCGCTCCTCGGCGAGCCGCTGACTGATGAGGCCAGAGATCTCCGCGACCACGACCCCCGCGCTATCCGCGATCCGGAGGTCGAGGCTCCGCCGGCCTTCGGACACCACGCGACTCCTCGCATGACACCACAGCTCCCCCGTCGGCCGGCGCCACAGCCGCAGCGCGCCCACCTCGACCGGCACCCACGGCGCCCGCTCGCCGTCCCGCGGGCTGCCCACCTGCAGACAGGCATCCAGCAGCGCCGGGTGCAGCCGGTAGGCCGCCGGCGACCCGGCTGCCTCGGGGAGCAGGACGCGCCCGAGCGCTTCGTCCTCCCCACGCCAGAGCTCCACGAGCCCCTGGAACGCCGGACCGTACTGCACCCCCCGCGCGGCGAGCTCCGCGTAGAAGGTCGCGATCGGTGCGTCGACCTCAAGTCGAGCGCGCAGCGCCTCCAGGTCGAGCCTCGCCGGCGCCTCGGCGCGCGGGGTCCGGTTGAGCGCGCCTCGGCAGTGCACCTGCCACGAGCCGCGCTCCGCGCCCGGCACTTGGCTCGCGATCTGGAACCGCAGGCCGGCGGGCTCGCCGGTCGTCACCATCTGCACCGTCACCGCCGCGTCGTCCGAGAACGCCAGGGCGTGCGACAGCGCCACGCCGGCGAGCTCGCAGGGACCTTGGCCGACGACCTCCGCGCAGAGCGCCATCTCCAGGAACGCCGCGCCCGGGAACACGGCCACGCCATGGATCCGGTGATCGTGGAGCCACGGCAAACGCCGGGCGCTCAGGGTCGTCTCCCAGAGGCTGGTCCCTGGCTGGATCGAGAGCGTCTGACGCTCGCCCAGGAGCGGGTGGCCGCCCGCGTGGCCACGACCGCCGCGGCTCGCCTCGGAGCCGGCTTCCGCCTCGATCCAGTGCCGCTCTCGTTGCCACGCGTAGGTCGGCAACGGCACGCGCCGGTGACCGGCGTCGAACAGCCGATCCCAGGCCACGACGTGACCTCGCGCCCACAGCGCGCCCAGCGCCTCGAGCATCGCCGCGCGCTCGTCCTGGCCGCGGCGCAACGAGCCCACCGCCAGGCCCTGCCGCGCCGTCGCGTGGAGCAGCTCCTCGATCGCCGGCACCAGAATGGGATGCGGGCTCACCTCCACGAACAGCCCGTGGCCGTCCGCGAGCAGGGCCTGCACGACCTCGATGAACCGCACCGGCAGCCGCAAGTTGTCGGCCCAGTAGGAGGCCAGGAGCTCCTGTCCCTCCACCGCCGCCCCGGTCACCGTCGAACGCATCGGCACCGTCGAACGGCGCGGCGTGAGACCGGACAGGTCCGCGACCAACTCCTCGCGCAGCCCGTCCACCTGCGGGCTGTGGCTGGCCACGTCCACCTTCACGCGCCGGCAGAACACGCCCCGTGCCTCCAGCGCCGCCATCACCTCGCCCAGCGCACCCGGATCGCCTGCCACCACCGTCGAGCGTGGGCCGTTGCTCGCCGCCACGCTCAGCCGATCCTGGTATCCCGAAAGCGCCGCCTCGGCCTCGGCCGCGGGCAGCTCCACGACCGCCATCTCTCCCCGCCCGCTGATCCGCCGGAGCAGCCGGCTGCGCCGGCAGATGACCGCCGCGGCGTCCTCGAGCGACAGCGCGCCCGCCACGTGCGCGGCCGCGACCTCGCCCATGCTGTGGCCGATCACCACCGCCGGTTCGATGCCGCGCGACCGCCACAACGCGGCGAGCCCCACCTGGATCGCGAACAGGAGCGGCTGCACCACGTCGATCTGGCTCAGCTTCGAGCCCGCCTCGTCGGCGCCGAGCTCCGCAAGCACCGACCACCCCGCCTCGGCCCGGATCGCCCGATCGCACGCCATTAGCGCGTCGCGGAAGACCGGCTCCTCGGTCAGGAGCATCCGGCCCATGCCGATCCACTGCGCGCCCTGACCCGGGAACACGAACACCACGCGGCCCGGCCCGCCGGCGCCGAGGCGCCCGCGCGAGACGCCCGCCGGCGACGCGCCTCGCGCCACCGCGGACAACGACTCCGCGAGCGCCTCGCGCGCGGTCGCCACCACCGCGAGCCGATGCGGCAGCTCGCTGCGCGTGGTCGCCAGGCTGAACGCCACGTCGCCGAGCTGTAGCTCGGGATGCGCCCCGAGGTGTGCCGAAAGCCGTCCCGCCTGTGCTTCCAGCGCCGCCATGCTCCGGGCCGACAGCACCAAAAGCTCCGGCTGAGCCTTCGCTTTCGTCGGCGCCGCCGTCACGGCCGGCACCTCCGCGAGCACCACGTGCGCGTTGGTCCCGCTGATCCCGAACGAGCTCACGCCGGCCACACGGCGCCGGTCGCTGCGCCGAAAGGGCACCGCCTCGGTCGGGATCGCGAAGGGCGTGCCCTCGAACGAGATGCTCGGGTTCAGCGTCCGGAAGTGCAGGTTCTTCGGGATCACCTCGTGCTCGAGCGAGAGCACCACCTTCATCAGCCCGGCGACTCCCGCGGCGGCCTCGAGGTGCCCGAGGTTCGTCTTCACCGCGCCGAGCACGCACGGCGAGCCATCGGCCCGCGGCCCGCCGATCACCTCGCGGAGCGCGGCCGCCTCGATCGGATCGCCCAGCGGCGTCCCCGTGCCGTGCATCTCCACGTAGCCCACCTCGTCGGACGACACACGCGCGCGCGAAAGCGCCGTGCGGAGCAGCGCCTGCTGCGAGAGCACGTTGGGGGCAGTCAGGCCGGCCGATCGCCCGTCCTGGTTCACTGCCCAGCCCTCGATCACGGCGCGGATGGGGTCGCCGTCGCGCCGTGCGTCCGACAGCCGCTTGAGCACCAAAAGCCCGCAGCCCTCGCCACGGACGAAGCCGTTCGCCCGCGAGTCCAGCGTCTTGCAGCGACCATCCGGGGACAGGGCCTGGGTCCCCGCCACCAACGCCATCGTGTAGGGCGACAGCAGGAGCGTGACCCCACCCGCGATCGCCACATCGCAGTCCCCCGCGCGCAGCCCCTGGCACGCCAGCGCGATCGAGACCAGCGACGAGGAGCACGCCGTGTCCACGGAGATGCTCGGCCCCTGCAACCCGAGCGTGTACGAGATCCGGCCGCTCGCGGTGCTCAGCTGGTTGCCGAGGGCGGTGTACGCGTCGACGTCGGAGGTGCCCCGCAGGATCAACCGGTGCTGGTAGTCGAGCGAGTTGAAGCCGACGTAGACGCCCGTCGCGGTGCCCGAGAGCGCCTCCGGCCGCTGTCCGGCGTCCTCCAGCGCTTCCCACGCGATCTCGAGCAAGAGACGCTGCTGCGGATCGAGGCTCTCGGCCTCGCGCGGCGAGATGCCGAAGAACGCCGCGTCGAAGCCATCGACCCGATCGAGCAGCGCCGCGGATCGCGCCGCGGGTTTGTCGCCGGGGAGCGCCTCGGCCGGCCACCGATCGGCCGGGATCTCGCGAATCGCGTCGACGCCACGCACCAGCAGATCCCAGTAGGCGTCCGGACTGTCACCGCCCCCCGGAAACCGGCAGGCCATCCCCACGATCGCCAGCGGCTCGTGCTGGCCGCGCTCCACCACATCACCGTCCGGTGCGGGGAGCGGGGCGACCGAGGGTGCCTCGGCCGCCGGGAGGTCCAGACACGAGAGCAGGTGCTGGGCCAGCGGCGCCACCGCCGGAAACGTGAAGAACAGCGTCGGCTGGAGCCGGAGCCCCAGGCTCTTCTCGAGACGGTTGCGCATCTCGAGGCTCATCAGCGAGTCCAGGCCCAGGCTCTGGAACGGCGTGCCGCGATCGATGCGCGCCGGCGGAACGCGCAGGACCTGACCGAGCTGCTCGGTCACGTGGGCCGCGATCCGCTCCACGCGGTCCGCCGGCGGCGCCTTCGCCAGCACCTCGCGGAGCCCGGAGGGCGCGGGCCCCGCGGGGCGAGCCAGCTCGAGCGGCAGCTCGGAGAGGTAACGCGTACCCGCTGCCTGCGGCGTCGCCTCGAGCCACCGGCGCAGCGAGAGCCGGAACAGCGCCACCTCGGCGCGCGGGTGCGCGAGCACGCGGCCGAACAGCTCGGTGCCCTCCGCCGCCGTGAGGGCCCCGATGCCCCGAGCCGAGAGCCGGAGCCCGCGGCCGTCCTCGACCGCCACGCCCAGCTCCGCGAACAGGCCCCACTGGATGCTCGTCGCCGGCAACCCCTCTGCGGCGCGTGCATGAGCCAGCGCGTCGAGGAAGGCATTACACGCCGCATAGGCCGCCAACCCCGGCACGCCCAGGACCGACGCCATGGACGAGTACATCACGAAGAAGTCGAGCGGCATCTCCCGCGTCGCTTCGTGCAGGTTCCACGCGCCGAGGATCTTCGGCCTCGCGGTGGCCAGGAGCTCCACGTCCGCAAGCTCCAGCACCGTGCGGTCTGCCACCACCGCCGCGGCGTGCACCACGCCGCGCAGCGGCGGTAGATCACGCGAGATCTCACCGACGATCCGATCGACGTCGGCCCGGCGCGAGATGTCACCCTGGACCGCGAGCACCTTCGCGCCGAGCTCCTCCATCGCGCCGATCGACGCACGCGCGGCCTCCCCCGGCGCGCTCCGGCCCAAAAGCACCAGGGAACGCGCGCCCTGCTCGACCATCCAGCGCGCCAGCACGAGGCCGAGCCCACCCAGCCCGCCCGCGATGAGGTACGTCCGATCCGCCGCGATCTTCGCCGGCAGCACGCCCGCTCGCGCCGGCGTGCCCAGGCTCGTCCGCACGAGACGCGCTACGAACCGGCCCTCCGCGCGCAGCGCGATCTGCTCCTCACCGTCGCCCGCGAGGAGCTCGCGCGCAAGGAGTTCTGCCTCGCCGGACAGCGGCACCGCCGGCAGATCGATGCACGTCCACTCGAGCTCCGGGTGCTCCATCGCCGCCGCGCGCGAAAGCCCCCACAGCGGCGCCTGGGCCGCCGAGACCGGACCGGTCCCCACCGCCTGCGCCGCGCGCGTCACCAGGACGAGCCGCGGCGGGTTCCGGAACGCGCGCCGCACGATCGCCTGCGCCAGCACCACCGCTGCGTGCGTTCCGCGGCGAAGATCCGCCTCGAGCGTCGCGGGCGTCGTCTCTGCCCGGGGCGCGGAATCGAGGCTCCCGCAGTGGACCACGCCGCGACAGGCGCCCGCGAGCAGCCGGGAGAGCTCCACCGGCTCGGCCGCGTCGATCTCGATGCACGCCTCGCCCCGTGCGCGCAGCGCCTTCGCCAGCTCCGCGCCGGTGTCGTGCGCGTCGCGGAGGATGATCCACGGCGTTTGCTCACGAGGCCGCGCCTGCGCAGGAGCCCGGGCCGGCAGCTCGCGGTGACGCCAGGCCACGCCGTGGACGAAGTCGTCGAACGGATCGGTCGCGGTCGTACGCGGCGCGAGCTGCGCGTCGCTGAGCTCGAGGAGAACGCCGCCGTCGTCGTCGAGGACCGCGAGCTTCAGGTCTCGCGCGTCGCCGCGGACGTGCACCCAGACCTGCGTCGGCGGGCGCGCGTGCATCCGCACGCGGCCAAACCCGATCGGCACGAGCGTGCGCTCCGCCGAACGCGCGCACACCAGCGCCATCATCACCTGGAAGCAACCATCGAGCAGCGCCGGATGAGCCTGATAGTCGGCCGCCTCGCCCAAGAGCTCCGGCGGCATGCGCACGAGGCCAATCGCCTCGCCGTCTCCCACCCAGATCCGCTCCACACTGCGAAGCCGGGGTCCGTACGCCACGCCAAGCTGCTCGAAACGCGCATAGTGCTCGGCCGCGTCCACTACGCCCGCGCAGCGCGCCTGGATCTCCGTCGGCGTCGTCTCGCACGGCTGCCGCGTCCGCGGCGCGACGTGGAGCTCCGCGACCGCGTGGCGCGTCCACGCCTCCGCTCCCTCCGCGCGACACGCGATCGCCACCGTGGCGCGTCCCGCCTCCCGCGCGATCGCCACCTGGAGCGCGCCGCAGGGCAGCGCCAGCATCCGCTCGAAGCGCACGCCGACGAGCTCGAATCCGTCCACACCGTACAGCGCGGCGCCCGCTGCGAGCGCCATCTCGAGGTACACCCCGCCCGGCAAGATCGCCTCGCCGCCGAGCCGGTGCTCGACGAGCCACGGCGCAGCGTCGAGGATCGCCGGCTGCTCCCAGAGCCGCTCCTCGGGGTGCAGCGAGGATGCGAACGGTACGCCCAGGAGCGGGTGCTCCCCGGCAGCGCGGGAGCTCCGCGGCGCCGCCCGGAGCGGCCGGACCTCCGGCCAGTATCGCTGGCGCTGGAACGCGTACGTCGGCAGGTCGACCCGCCGGAGGCGCGGTTGCCTCCCGGGCTCGCCGCTCGCCATGTCGCCGAGCAGCTCGAAGCACGCGCGGAGGTCGACGCGCTGACCGTGGGCGTGCAGCGCGCCGAGCGACATCAGCATGCGTGCGAGATCGCCGTCGTCGCGCCGCAGCGAGCCGACGACCGCGCCCGCCGCGGCGGCTCCTCCCTCGAGCGTCTCGGTCAGCGCGGGCGCGAGCACCGGGTGCGGGCTGACCTCGACGAAACAGCGGTGCTCGTCCGCGATCGCTCGCTGCACGGCGTCCGCAAACCGGACGGTCTGGCGGAGGTTCTGGTACCAGTACGCGGAATCCAGCTCGCCGCCCGCCACCGGCCCGCCCGTCACCGTCGAGTAGAGCGGGATCGCCGCCGCGCGCGGCGTGATGCCCGAAAGCGCAGTGACGAGCTCCTCCTCCACCGCCTCCACCTGCGCGCTGTGCGACGCGTAGTCCACGCGCACCTTGCGCGCGTAGATCTGCGCGCCCGCGAGCCGGTCGAGCAGGGTCTCAATCGCCTCGGGCTCGCCCGCGACCACCACCGCGCGCGGGCTGCTCACCGCTGCGATCGCCACTCGCGCGCCGAACGGGGCGAGGTACGGGGCGAGCGCGGCGGCGCTGAGCTCCACCGCCGCCATCGCGCCCCGGCCGGCGAGCCGGGTCAGCGCGCGGCTGCGCAGGGCGACCACCGCGGCAGCGTCCTCGAGCGACAGCGCACCGGCCACGTACGCCGCGGCGATCTCGCCCTGGCTGTGCCCGATCACCGCATCCGGCGCGACGCCCATCGCGCGCCACAGCGCCGCGAGCCCGATCATCACCGCGAACAGCGCGGGCTGCACCACATCGACCCGCTCGAGGCTCGGCGCGCCCGGCTCGCCGCGGAGCACCGCCAGCAAGGACCAATCCACGTGCGGCGAAAGCGCGCGCTCGCACGCCGCGATCTGATCGCGGAACACCGGCACCGTGTCGAGCAGCGCGCGCGCCATGCCCGGCCACTGCGAGCCCTGCCCCGGGAACACGAACACGACCTTGCCGCCACCGGTGGACGAGCCCACCACCGCGTGCGGCGTCGGCTCTCCCCGCGCGACGGACGTCAGCGCGTCGAGCAGCCCGGCCCGATCGCGGGCGACCAGCGCCGCACGATGCTCGAGCTGCGCGCGGGTGGTGGCCAGCGAGTACGCGACATCGAGCAGCGGGAGCCCGGGATGCGCCTCGAGGTGCTCGCGCAATCGCGCGGCCTGGGCAGCCAGCGCGGCCTCGCTCCGGGCCGACAGCAGCGCCGGCACCGCGGGCGAAGCTCCGCCCGCCCCCTCCGGCGGCTCCTCGAAAGGCGGCGCCTGCTCCAGGATCACGTGCGCGTTGGTGCCGCTGACCCCGAACGCCGACACGCCGGCCCGCCGCGGTCGCCCTTCCACGACCCAGGGCACCGGCTCGTTCAAGAGCCGCACCGCCCCCATTGACCAGTCGACGTGCGGCGATGGCTCCGCCGCGTGCAGCGTCCGCGGCATCACCCCGTGCTGCATCGCCAGCACCATCTTGATGACCCCGCCCACGCCCGCCGCCGCCTGGGTATGGCCCAGGTTGGACTTCAGGCTCCCGAGCCACAGCGGACGATCTTCGGATCGATCTCGCCCGTAGGTCGAAAGCAGCGCGTGCGCCTCGATCGGATCGCCCAGCCTCGTGCCCGTGCCGTGCGCCTCCACGACGTCGACGTCGTCGGGGCGGAGCCGCGCGTCCGCGAGCGCCTCGCGGATCAACCGCTCCTGGGCCGGCCCGCTCGGCGCCGTCAGCCCCTGGCTCCTGCCGTCCTGGTTGACCGCCGAGCCGCGCAGCACCGCGAGCACCGGATGGCCGTGGCGCCGCGCGTCCGACAGCCGCTCGAGCACCAGCATGCCGGCGCCCTCGCCCCAGCCCGTCCCATCCGCCGCCGCCGAGAACGCCTTGCACCGGCCATCCGGCGAAAGCCCGCGCTGGCGGCTGAACGTGATGAACATGCCCGGGGTCGCCATCACCGTGACCCCACCCGCCAGCGCGAGCGTGCACTCGCCCCGGCGCAGCGACTGAACAGCGAGGTGGATCGCCACCAGCGACGAGCTACACGCCGTGTCCACGGTGAGGCTGGGACCGTGCAGCCCCAGCGCGTACGCGATCCGCCCCGACGCCACGCTCGGCAGGCTGCCAAGGCCGGCGTAGGCCTCGAGATCGCCCGGGGCCTCGCGCAGCAGCGTCGCGTAGTCGCTGTAGACCACCCCCACGAACACGCCGGTCTGGGAGCCGTGCAGCGTCGTCGGGGCAAGGCCCGCGCGCTCCACGGCCTCCCACGTCGTCTCGAGCAGCAGCCGGTGCTGCGGATCGACCGCCAGCGCCTCGCGCGGGCTGATCCCGAAGAGCTCGGCATCGAACTGATCGGCATCGTGGAGGAAGCCTCCCTCGCGCGTGTAGGTCTTGCCCACGGCCTCCGGATCGGGATCGTAGAGCGTCGCCACGTCCCAGCCGCGGTTGTCCGGAAAACCGGAGATGGTGTCGCGCCCCTCGGCCAGGAGCTGCCACAGGTCCTCGGGCATGCGCACGCCGCCGGAGAACCGACAGCCCATCGCCACAATCGCGATCGGCTCGTCGGCGCCGGCCCTCGGATCAGGCGCAGGCGCGGGCGCGGCCTCGGGCTGTCCCCCGAACAACTGGTGGGCGAGGAAGCGCGCGAGCGCTCCGGGCGTCGGGTGATCGAACAGCAGGGTGGTGTGCAGCCGGGCGGCCGTCGCGTCAGCCAGGCGGCCGCGGAGCTCGACCGCCATCAACGAGTCGAGCCCCAGCTCTCGCAACGGCCGCTCGGCCGGCACGGTGCTGGGATCTCCCAGGCCGAGCACGCCTGCGACCTCCACGCGTACCCGCTCGAGCAGGGCGCGCTCGCGGTCCTCGGCCGACAGCGCGCCGAGACGGTGCTGGAGCGAGGGGGCCGCCGCGGCGTGCGCGACCACCGGACGCGCGGCAGGGCCCCCGGCCAGGCCACGGAGCACCGGGGACCTGGCGTGGGCGTACGAGCGCAGCGCGGCGGCATCGAACCGCGCCGGGACGAGCGCAGCGTCGGGTCGCGCGAGGGCGGCGTCGAACAACGCGAGTCCGTCGTCCGGCGACAGCGGGCGCAGGCCGCCGCGCTCGATCCGCTCGAGATCGACATCGGTGAGGCGCGCGTCCATCCCGGCGCCGGTCTGCCAGAGCCCCCAGGCGAGCGCGAGCGCGGGGAGCCCCTGGGTGCGGCGATGGTGGGCCAGCGCGTCGAGAAACGCGTTGGCCGCGGCGTAGCTGGCCTGGCCGGCGCCGCCGACCACCCCCGAGACGGAGGAGAACAGGACGAACGCGGACAGCTCCAGCGCCCGCGTCAACTCGTGCAGGTGCACGGCGGCGTCGAGCTTGGCGCCGAGGACGGCGCGCAGCCGCTCCGGCGTGAGCGCACCGAGGTCGTTGCTGTCGATCACGCCCGCGGCATGAATGACCGCGGTCAGCGGATGCTCGCGCGGGATCCCGGCCAGCAGCGCCTCGAGCGCGGCCCGGTCGGCGGCATCACACGCGGCGATGGTGACGCGTGCCCCGGCGGCCTCGAGCTCGCGGCCGAGCGCGTCGGCGCCGGGAGCCGCGGGGCCCTGCCGCGACACGAGCACGAGGTGCGCCACGCCGTGGGCGCGGACGAGGTGGCGGGCGAGCAACCCGCCGAGGGCCCCGGTGCCGCCGGTGATCAGCACCGTGCCCCCCGGCGCGAGCGGCCGCGGCACGGTGAGCGCTCGCTCGACCCGCGCCGGCGCGAGCCGAGGGACCAGACATGTCCCCCGGCGCAGCGCGAGCTGGGTCTCCGCCGCGTCTCCTCCGGTGAACCGCACCTCGCGCGAGGCCTCGGTGTCGTCGCTGTCGACCAGCAAGATGGATCGATCGAGGTGCTCGCTCTGCGCGGACCGGACCAGTCCCCACAGCGGTGCGTGGACGAGGTCGGGCACGTCCTCGCCGGAGCGCGCGGCAACCGCCCCGCGGGTCAGCACGACGAGGCGCGACGAGGCCAACCGCTCGTCGGCGAGCCACGCCTGGAGCTGCGCGAGCAGCCGCGCGGTGGCCTCGTGAGCCCCGGCGATCACGTCGGCTGGCGCCGCGGCGGCGCCGCGCGAGCACCACGGCACCACGACCGCATCAGGAGCCGAGGCGCCGCGATCGAGCGCGGCGATCAGCGCGGCGAGATCGGGGTGGCGCTCGAGCGCAACACCGGCGGGCCCTAGCTCGAGCCCCTCGGGTGCACCGACGAGCGTCCAGCGCTCGGATCGCTGCGGCGCGGGAGCGATCGACAGCTCGGTCCACTCGAGCCGCAGCAGCGCGTCCTCCGCGCGGCTGGCTCTCGGCGCATCGAGCCAGTGCCGCTGGCGCTGGAACGCGTACGTCGGCAGCTCGACCCGCCGCGGGCGGATCGCAACTTCGCGTCGATCGAAGTACGCGCTCCAGTCGACGCGGTGGCCGCGCGTGTGCAGCGCGCCGACCGCCGCCGCGACGGTCACGTCCTCCGGCTGATCCTTGCGCAGGATCGCCACGACGCCCGCCCGCTCGCCCTCGTGCGTCACAGGCTCCACCGCGTCCTGCGCCAGCGCGGACAGCACGGCGTGCGGCCCGAGCTCGAGGAAGGTGTGGACGCCCTCGCCGTGCAGCGCGCGGATCCCGTCGGCGAACCGCACCGCCTGCCGGACGTGGTCGACCCAGTACCCCGGCGAGCTCAGCTCCGCGTCCGTCGCCATCCGCCCCGTCACGTTCGACGCGATCGGGATCTGCGCAGGCCGGTACGTGAGCCCCTCCGCGACCCGCCGGAAGGCCTCCAGCATCCCGTCCATGTGGTGCGAGTGGAACGCGTGGCTCACCCGCAGCCGCGTCGTCTTCCGCCCCTGCGCCTCGAACCGCGCGGCCACCTCCCCCACCGCCGCCGCGTCCCCGCTCACCACCGTCGACGTCGGCCCGTTGATCGCCGCGATCTCCGCGCCCGCCGCCCGCCGCGCCGCCAGCAGCGCCCGCACCTCTTGCTCGGACGCCTGCACGGTCACCATCGCCCCGCCACCCGGCAGCCCCTGCATGAGCCGCGCGCGCGCGCCCACCAGCGCGCACGCGTCCGGCAGCGACAGCACCCCGGCGACGTGCGCCGCCACGAGCTCCCCGATCGAGTGCCCGAGCAAGAGGTCGACCTTACCGCCCCACGACGCGAGCAGCCGGAACAGCGCGACCTCCAGCGCGAACAGCGCCCGCTGCGCGTACAAGGTCTCGTCGAGCAGCGCCGCGGCCTCGCTCCCCTCGGCGGCGAACATCACCTCGCGCAGCGGCCGCCCTCCCTCGGCAACCGCGGCGTCGAGGTACGCGCACGCCGCGTCGAGGGTCTCCCGGAACACCGGGTACGCGTCGTACAGCCCGCGGCCCATCCCCGGCCGCTGGCTGCCCTGTCCGGTGAACAGCACCGCCAGCTTGCCATCGCCGGTCCGCGAACCCACCACCGCGCGTGGCGTGGGCAACCCCTGCGCAAAGGACGCGAGGGCACCGAGCAGCTCGGCGCGCTCGCGGGCGACGAGCGCCACGTGATGCGCGAGCTGCGAGCGCGTGGTGACCAGCGAGTACGCGACATCCACCAGCGCGAGCTCGGGACGCGCGACGAGGTGCTCACGCAGCCGCGCGGCCTGGGCGCGCACCGCGGCCTCGCTCTTGGCCGACAGCACCACCGGCACCGGCGGCACCACGGCCGGCGCGGCTCGTTCGACCTCGACCGAGGCGTCCCGCGGCGCCTCCTCCAAAATCACGTGCGCGTTGGTCCCCGAGATGCCGAACGACGACACGCCCGCGCGGCGCGCCCGCCCCGCGGCATCCCGGGGCCACGGTCGCCGCTGATCGACGACCGCCACCGGCAGCGCGTCCCAGTCGATGCGCGGATTGCGCGGCGAAGTGTGCAGCGTCGCCGGCAGCGCCTCGTGGCGCAGCGAGGCGATCACCTTCGCCACGCCCACAAGCCCGGCCGCCCACTCGAGGTGGCCGACGTTGGTCTTCACCGCCCCGAGCAGCAGCGGCCGGTCCGCCGGGCGCTCCCGCCCGTACACCGCGCCGAGCGCGTGGACCTCGATCGGATCGCCGAGCGCCGTCCCCGTGCCGTGGCACTCGACGAAGTCGACGTCGGCCGGCGCGAGCCCCGCGTCGTCGAGCGCCGCGCGCACGACCTTCTGCTGCGACGTCCCGTTGGGCACCGTGAGCCCGCTCGACGCGCCGTCGTGGTTGATCGCGCTGCCGCGGATCAGCGCCAGGACCTCGCGCCCCGCCGCGCGCGCATCCGACAGCCGCTCGAGCGCGAGCACGACCACGCCCTCGCCGCGCCCGTAGCCGTCGGCCTGCGCCGAGAACGTCTTGGACCGGCCGTCCGGCGAAAGCGCCCGCGCGCGACACATCCGCACGAAGCCGTCGGCCGAGGCCAGCACGTTCACGCCCGCCGCCAGCGCGAGCCTGCACTCGCCGTGGCGCAGCGCCTGACATGCCAGGTGGAGCGCCACCAGCGACGACGAACACGCCGTGTCGACCGACAGCGCCGGGCCTTGCACCCCGAGCGTGAACGAAAGCCGCCCCGCCGCCAGCGACGGGCTCGTCCCCAGCATCGCGTGCGCCTCGGTGGACGGCGCACCGTGCAGCGACAGGTAATCCCCCGGCCCGACCCCGACGTAGATCCCCGTCTGCGAGTCCCGCAGCGTCGCCGGCACGATGCCCGCCTGCTCGAGCGCCTGCCAGGCCGTCTCGAGCAGCAGCCGATGCTGCGGATCGATGTGGTTGGCCTCGAACGGGCTGATCCCGAAGAACGCCGCGTCGAACAGGTCGATCCGATCGAGCAGCGCGGCCTCGCGGACGTAGCTCTTCCCGGGCGCCGCCGGATCGGGATCGTAGACCGCGCCGGCGTCCCAGCGGCTCGCCGGGATCGGACCGACCGCGTCGATCTCGCCCTCGAGCAGGCGCCACAGGCCGTCGGCGTCGTCGGCGCCGCCCGGCAGCCGGAGCGCGAGGCCGACGATCGCGATCGGCTCGTCGCTCGACGCAAGCGCCCGCGGGATCACGCGCGCTTCGTCCGTCGGGTCCCCGGACGCCCCGAGCGCCGATGCGAGCGCCGCGCGGAGGAACGCCGCGAGGTGGTGGGGCGTCGGATGATCGAACGCGACGCTGGAGGAGAGCGCGACGCCCGTGGCGTGCTCCAGCCGGAGCCGGAGCTGGGTCACCGTCCACGAATCGAGGCCCTGATCGAAGAACCCCGTGTGCGAATCGATCGACGACGTGTCGGAGTGGCCGAGCACGGCGGCGGTCTCGGCGCGCACGATCGCAAGCAGGTGGCGCAGTCGATCCGGATCGGACAGTGCGCGCAGCCGGCCGAGCAGCGCCGGGTCCCCGGCCTCCGACCACGACGAGGGCACCGGCGCGGGCTCGGTGGGCGCGGCCTCGGCGCGAGGCCTCCCCGGCGCCGCGCGCCAGAACCGCTGTCGCTGAAACGCGTACGTCGGCAGCTCGACCCGCCGCGGCCGCCGCGGCTGGTAGTACGCGCTCCAGTCGACCGGCTGCCCGAGACAGTGCAGCTCGCCAAGCGAGCAGAGGAAGCGCGAAAGATCGCCGTCGTCGCGCCGGAGCGAGCCGACGACAGCAGCCGGCACGCCGGCGTGCTCGAGCGTCTCGCCGAGCGCGAGCCCGAGCACCGGGTGCGGGCTCACCTCGACGAACGAGCGATGTCCGTCAGCGGCGAGGCGCTCGATCGCGTCCGCAAACCGGACGGTCTGCCGGAGGTTGGAATACCAGTACCCGGCGTCGAGCTCGTCGCCCGCAAGCGGTGTGCCGGTGACGGTGGAGTAGAGCGGGATCCGGGCGGCGCGCGGCACGATGCCGGCGAGTCCCGCCACGAGCTCCGCCCGGACGGCCTCGACCTGCGCGCCGTGCGAGGCGTAGTCGACGCGGACCTTCCGCGCGAACACCCCCGCCGCCGACAGCGCGCCGAGCAACGTGTCCACGGCGTTCGCGTCCCCCGAGACCACCGTGGCGCGCGGACTGTTGATCGCGGCGATGGCCAGGCGATCGCCGAACGGCGCCGCGTGAGGCGCGAGGGCGTCAGCGCCGAGCTCGACGGCGGCCATCGCGCCGTGGCCGGCAAGCCGGGTGAGCGCGCGGCTGCGCAGGGCGATCACCGCGGCGGCATCTTCGAGCGACAGCGCACCCGCGACGCAGGCCGCGGCAATCTCGCCCTGGCTATGGCCGACGACCGCGTCGGGCTCGATGCCCATCGAGCGCCACAGCGCGGCGAGCGAGACCATGACGGCGAACAACGCCGGCTGCACGACATCGACGCGGTCGAGCGCGGGCGCGGCCGCGAAAGCGCCGTCGCCACGCAACACGTCGAGCAGCGACCAGTCGACATGGCGCGCCAACGCGCGCTCGCAGGCGAGGAGCTGCTCGCGAAACACCGGCGCGCTGTCGAGGAGCGCCCGCCCCATGCCCTGCCACTGCGAGCCCTGGCCGGGAAAGACGAACACCACCTTGCCGCCGCCGGTGCGCCGGCCGACGACCGCGTGTGGCGCGGGCCGTCCCGCGGCGAGCGCATCGAGCGCATCGAGCAGCTCCCGCCGATCATGCGCCACGATCGCGGCGCGGTGCTCGAGGCACGAGCGGGTGGTGGCGAGCGAGAAGGCAACGTCGACCAGCGCAAGCTCGGGGCGACCAACCAGGTGCTCGCGCAGCCGCTCGGCCTGACCGCGCAGCGCGGTCGCGCTCCGGGCCGACAGCACCACCGGCACTGGCTCGGCCGGCGCCTCCTCGCCGGAGGCCCGCGTCGCCCCGAGCACGAACAACCTCGCGCGGGCCTCGGCGAGCGACCGCCGCTCGTCGTCCCCCCCGCGGGTGGCGTCCATCGGGCGGCGGAGCGCCGCCAGCACCTCCGCCGGCGCACCACGTGCCGCGACGCTCTCGGCGAGCGCGAACGCGAGCACCGGGTGCGGCCCGAGCTCGACGAACACACCGTGATCCTCCGCGAGCAGCTCGATGACCGCGCCGAGCTGCACCGGACGGCGCAGGTTACCGGACCAGTACCCCCCGCCCAGATCGGCGCCGTCGACCCGGCCGCCCGTGACCGTGGACCACATCGGGATCCGCGGCCGCCGCGGCTTTAGATCCTGCAGCGACGCCTCGAGCTCCTCGAGGAGCGGCGCGGTCATCCGCGGGCTGTGGCCCGCCACGTCGACGCGGATCACGTGGCTCGCGGTGCCGCGCGCACGCCACGCCTCCACGAGCGCGTGCACGGGCTCCGCTGCGCCGGAGATCACCGCCTGGCGCCGGCTGTTCACCGCCGCGAGCTCGACCTGGCCGGCGTACGGCGCGAGCATCGCCGCCACCTCGGCCGCCGGCAGCTCGACCACCGCCATCGCGCCCGGCCCCGCCGCCCCGGCCTGCACGCGGCTGTAGTGATGGATGACCCGCGCGGCGTCCGCCAGATCGAGCGCCCCCGCGACGTAGGCCGCGGCCACCTCGCCAGCGCTGTGGCCGACGATCGCGTCCGGCTCGACGCCGTACGCGCGCAGGGTCTCGGCCAAGGCCACCTGCACCGCGAAGAGCAGCGGCTGCACGAACACCGTGTCGTCGAACCGCGACGACGCCGCCGGCTGCACGAGATCCTCGACGATCGACCGGCCGAGCAGCGGACCGAGCGCGCGATCGCTCCGCAGCACCGACGCGCGGAACACCGGCTCGCTCGCGAACAGCTGCCGGCCCATGCCCGCCCACTGCGCGCCGAGCGGCGAGAACACGAACACCACGCCGGGACGCGCCGGCGCGCGGTGCCCCACGCTCAGACCGGCGTGCGGCACCCCGCCCAGGAACGCGTCCAGGGCCTCGATCGCCTCGCCGGACGAGCGCACCACGGCGGCCAGGCGATGACACCCGGACGCTCCCTCGGCTCGATCCGCCGGCTGCCCCGAGGCGCCGGCTGCGCTCGCAGCGAGCAACTCGCCGAGTCGCGAGTCCGCCGGCGCGTCCGCGAGCTCGCGACGCAGCCCTCTCGCGCGCTCGGCAAGCTCCTCCTCCGCCGGCGCCGAAAGCGCGAGCAGGTGTACGTCCGGTGCCGGCCCCTCGAGCACCGCGTGGGCGTTGGTACCGCCCCAGCCGAACGAGCTCACGCCTGCCAGCGCGCGCTCCGACGCCGCCGCTGGCCACGGCTCGAGCGCGGTCGGGACGCGGAGCCCCAGCGCGCCGAACTGGATCGCCGGGTTCGGCGGCTCGGCATGGAGGCTCGCCGGCACCTGCCGGTGCTGCATCGCGAGCACCGCCTTGAGCAGCCCCGCGATCCCCGCCGCCCCCTCGGTGTGGCCGATGTTCGTCTTCGCCGAGCCCACCAGTAGCGACCGCTCCGCCGCCCGCGCGCCGCCGAGCACGGCCCCGAGCGCTCCGAGCTCGATCTGATCGCCGAGCGGCGTGCCCGTGCCGTGCGCCTCGACGTAGTGCACGGCCCCCGGCTCGATCCCCGCGCGCGCGTACGCCTCGCGCAGCACCGCCTCCTGCGCCTCGGGGCTCGGCGCCGTCAGCCCGTAGCTCGCGCCGTCGTTGTTGACCGCCGTCGCGCGCACGATCGCGTAGATCCGATCGCCGTCTTGCTGCGCGTGCGACAGCCGCTTCAGCACGATCACCCCACCGCCCTCGCCGCGACCGAAGCCGTCGGCGTTCGCGCTGAACGCCTTGCACCGCCCGTCCGGCGAAAGCCCGCCGAACTTCGACACGAACACCATCGTCTCGGGCGAAAGCAGCAGGTTGACGCCGCCCACCAGCGCCACCTCCGCCTCGCCGCTCCGCAGGCTGTGCCCCGCGTAGTGCAGCGCCACCAGCGCCGACGAGCTCGCCGTGTCGACCACCACGCTCGGGCCTCGCAGCCCCAGCACGTACGACACCCGGTTCGCGATCATGTTCGGCGCCTGCCCTGTCGCGCGGTGCGCGGCCATGCCCGCCGCGTCGCCCGCCGTCAGGTCCGCCCAGTCGTGCCACATCGAGCCGAAGAACACGCCCGTCGCGCTGCCCTCGAGCGACCGCGGCGGGATCCCCGCGTGCTCCAGCGCCTCCCACGACAGCTCCAGCGAAAGCCGCTGCGCCGGATCCAGCTCGTTCGCCTCGCGCGGCGAGATCCCGAACACCCCCGGATCGAACCGATCGACGTGCTCGAGCAGCGCCGCGCGGCGGCTCACCGCCTTGCCCGGCGCGCTGCGATCTTCGTCGAAGTACGCGTCCGCATCCCACCGCTCTCTGGGCACCTCGCCCGTCGCATCGACTCCTTCGGCCAGCAAGCGCCAGTACGCGTCCAGATCGGGCGCCCCGGCGAATCGACACGCCATCCCCACGATGGCCAGCGGCTCGTCGCGCCGGTCACTCGAGCCAGATTGGGCCGGTACCGTCAATGGCGCTCCGTGCGCGCGCGCCTCCGGCTCGCCGGCGACCGCGTAGCGCGCCAGCGCCTCGATTGTAGGGTGCTCCCACATCGCGGTCGCGCTCAATCTCCGGCCGACCAGCGCCTCCAGCTCGCGCAGGATCTCGAGCGCCTGCCTCGAGTCGAGGCCGAACCGCGCGAACGGGGCGTCGAGGTCGATCCCTGCCTGCTCCTCTGGCGGCGCGGCGCCCAAAAGCGCCGCCATTCGCGCGACGAGCCATTGTCTGATCGCGTCGATGGTCTGAGGCGACGAGCTCGCCTCGGAAAAGAACTGCGCGACCTTCAATGTTCCTCCGTGCCAAAGCCGTGACACGCGGCACCCCAATACCAGGTAAGTCGTACTTGTCCAGGACAGAAACTACCTTACCTATCGGAATGTATTGTAAGCCACCCACCGTCTGATAAAGATCAATCTGATTCGAGTTCTCCGTCATCAGCACTCAATAAGACAGTGTCGTCCGTGGCCGCGAGGATCGGGGAATGAGACGAAAATGCCCGCGAAGAAGTAGGGCCGCAACGAAGCCGAGCCGACGGAGCGCTGCGCGCCGTAAACGCGGAGGCGGACGGACACATACGATCGAAGCAGAGATGTTCTGCACAATTTACCGCAATGGGCGGTGAAGCGTTTTCGCAATAGGAGAAACCGCCTGAAACCGCGCAGCCCACCGTCCGGCCAGGATGACACCCGTGATGTGAACATCCCCGCCTCGGAAACGACCTTGGAGGGCCGGCAGGTCTGTGATGCCATCGAGCGCGAATACACAAAGAAAGTCACGAGCCCGCAAGCAATGGAATGCGGGGCGGAAACGGCTCGAGCGGCAGGGTGCACCGCGGTCGTCCTGGGGGCCGTGCGGAGAGAAGGGTGCCGGGCGCTGCTCAGCTTGGCCGGGCCGTCGCCGTGCGGCTCGACGCAGTGGGCCTGCAGCGGATCGGCGCCGGGGGTCGAGGTCGCACGCGCCGTCTCACCGGGCCGGCGCTTGCTCGGTGCTCTTCTCGCGGTCGAGGGCCCCCTCGGCCGGCTGGCTGTTAACGCTTTCTCCGCTTGATAACGAGGCTCGGGACTGGGCCTCAGAATTCATTCCGAATTTTGGGGAGCGGTGACATGGGGGATGGCGGACGCCAGGGCGGCGGGTGAGGGCCGCCGGGGGCTCATCGCTGAAGTGCTCGACTTCGGTCCGTCGTGCCTTGGGCGACGAATGAGCGACTCCGCGGTTTGGCTGACCGAGCATGTCTTGCCGGCAGTGCAAATTCGGCAATGGGTACGCTCGCTGCCGCGGGGATCATGCGTGGTCGTGGGGTACGACCGGAAGTTCGTGTGGATTGGCTCGCGGGCGAGTGAGGAGACCTCGGCTCCCCCATCTCCGCGCCCGCCTCCCCACGCCACCCGGACGCCCCTCCCGCTTGCCAGGAATTTGCCAGAACCCGTGTCCAGACCTGTCCCCGTCTGTCCACTCCTGGCCACGACCGGACCGCTTTAACTACTGACAATTCCTACAGAAATCAGCGGAGGAGAAGGGATTCGAACCCCTGGTACCCTTCCGGGTACGGCGGTTTTCAAAACCCGCTCGGCTCCTCCGCGATGCCACATCCAGCCCTCCCCCGAACCCTGCGGGAACAGGCAGAAAACCTAGCCTGATCGCGTGCTTGGGACAACCCCGCAAGGGTTCGGGTGGGGAGCTGGAAGGCGACGGGACACGACGCGAAGTAACGCCTCGGGACGGTGGGCGTGTGAATGGCGTGTGAATGGTCGTGAAGACCTCGCGTTGTACGAAGTCCTGCCACTAGCGCGAGATCGCAGGGGAGCCCGGCGAGCGCAGGCCCTCCGGAGCCGTCCAGGCTCATCACGCCCTGCACGACCCCCCGCTCCCCCGGCGGACGCCGGACCCGAGGCGATCTCCCTGGCGACGGCCCGCTCTTTGCGACGCGCGGTGTCGGCCGACTCTCGATCTATGCCATCGAGGCCCGCTTCGAAAGCTTAGCGCTGGGAGCTCGACAGGACCTGCACCAGGCTCTTGCTGCTGTGGCTCACCCCTGGCGCGGGCTCTTCCCGCAGCCTACGGTCCAGAATCATGAGCGCCGAGCACGGCCGTATTCGCTCGTCCGCCATCCACCCCTTTCACGCACCATGACGCTGAGGACGTTCTGGTCGAGGTAGACGAGAGGCGGCGCGCAGGGTGTCGCGGCCACTCGCAGCCCCTCGTGGCACAATGTTGTGCGACGCAGGAAGTCCTGCCAGCGTTCATCTGGCTGACCGTAGCTGCCCGTGCGCGTACAGGGGCGCGGGCAACGAAGGATGGGGTAGCCGTGCACGGAGGCCGTGCTCACGCAGCTTTACGCCGGCCTCTCATGGCTCCAGCGAATCCTATCCCATCGGCCCGAAGTGAACGAACGCAAGCATGCGCCGACCGAAATCATCCCAGCCCACCCGAGCGACGCGCCACGGCCCATCCCCGACGCCGAACGCCTGCTGCATGAACCTGGCGGCGTGGAGTCGCGCTTCGACATCGCTGGCATTCGGCAACTCCGGGTAGGTCACGTCGACCCCAATGGCGCTCCACTCCTTCAACGTAAAGTCTAGCCGAACATCCACATTGAAAGCGCCTGCGGCGACGAGCTGGTTCTCCATTTCGGCCCAGGGGATGACGACGCCCGCCGCATGGAACTGGCTCTCCGCGAGCTCCCGCGCTACCCGGTACGCGCCGAGCGGGTCGTCTGAGGTGCCGCTGGCCTGACCTCCGTCCTCGATCGTGACGTGCCACTTTCCATTGGCGAGCAGTCGAACGCGGACGCGTAGGCCATGCCGTCCGTCGATCGTAACGCGATGAATCATGCCCTCGGCCCCTGCCGGCTGGGAGCTGACAACCTCGACGACGCTCATACGTCTCGTGTACGCGTGCGAGACTGCTGACGCAAGTCGGCGAGCAGCAGCCGCGTCTTCTCGACAGGGCTAAGGTATGGCGCGAGCGCACGCTTGTGTCTTCGCCGGTCGGGTAGCTCGCCCCCGTGAGCCGATCCGACAACCGCGCCCGAAGCAGGGACCAGCGCCGGCGGGCCCGTGCTGTCACCCGAAGACTTGACGCCGGATCGGCCGTCCAGACTCACCGCATGGCGATCGTAGGTAGGCCAGGCGACAGCGGGATAGCAGGATGATCAGCCGACCGCGCGTGCGTCCCGAGAGCGGCTGGGATTCCCACGGCCGAGAGCCTGTCGCGCCACGAGGGGTTCGCCTCTTCGTGACGGGTCAAGAACGCGAGCTTCGCGAGCGACACGTCGACCTCGCGGTAGTCAGGGCAGGGCCCGAGGCTGTTCGGATCCCTGAGCTCGACGACGGGTTTGTCCAAGGCCCACTGGTGCCACGACAAAGCGCCAGGGCCCCAGTCTACCACCACGCGCATCTCCAGCGCGGCGAAGCGGGGATCCCGGACGAGGTCGTAGTAGTAGCGCACCACATCGGGGTCGTCGCGACGCGCGGCCTCGTACATCCCGCGCAGTGCCACGGGCACGGTCGAGGGATCGAGCACCGTCGCCTTCCTCGATCCTCGCACCTGGTACGCGCCGATGAAGAGCGCGCGACGGCCGGGCAGTCCGAGGAACGAGAAGATCCCGTCGCAGGCGCCGAAGATGTCCTTGCCCTGCTCTGCCTGGTAGAACTCCAGCGCTTCGCGGTCGAGGTGGAAGAGCTCGACGAGATCGGGGACACCCGGACGGTTGTCGAGGTGGCGGACGGCCTTCCACTTGTCGATGCCCTCGAGCGCGGGGCACACGCGTGCGACGAGTTCGGCGAAGCTGAAGAGGGGCTCGGGCATGCGCGTCAAGAGGCGGGCGACGTACGAGCGTAGCACTGCGGTCGCTCCGCGGTGGCTCGACGGCGCCGCGTCGGCGTCGAGCATCTCCCAGCGCGCCCAGCCCGTTCCGGGCGTCGTCTTCATCGGCGTGACGCTGAACCCGACTGAAGCGAACGCAGTGCTGCGCGCCATCGAGGGGCGTCCAGGAAGAACGCTGCGAGCTTCGTTCTCACCGAGACGAACCTGAAACTCTCCACAGCCCATGGCGGGCATCTTGCGACTACCTGCCGTGTGCCGTAGTCCTCTGGCTCGTGTCGATGAACCGGACTCCGATCTTGATCGGCACTATCGTGTCGAGCCTCGCTGCGTGTGGAGGCACGACACGCGTCACGTCGCAAACGCCAACGACAGCGGTTTTCCTCATGTCGCCGCCGTCGAGTCCACCCATGCCGATCTCTGCCCCGTGGCACGGCGAGCTGACGAAGCCGTGCGGCTCTCCTTCGCGGATCTCACGGGCGCGGACCACTCTGGTCGGCGACATCGACGGCGATGGGCGGTCTGACGTGGTGGAGACGACCTGCGCAGATCACGCGGAGGCCGAAGCATGTGTCATGCGTCTCTGCGTCAGCACAGCTCAAGGGGGCGGGCTCATGGCGGCGGCATGGACTGCCGCAACGCCGCAGTCAGCCGTGGCGCTCCGCGGCCTCGCCGTGCCCCGGGACTTCGAGGCGTTCGGGTTGAGCTTCGCTGCGGGTGGGGCGTGCGTCGTTGGACGCCGGTTTCACTGGGTTCAGGGCCGAGGCGGCTACCTGGGGACGACGGATCACCGCTGTGCGTGCAAGCTGCCGGCAGACGCCCCGCTCCCGCCCGGATGCGCGAGGGTTGTGCCGTGAAGCGACACGCGTGGATCATCTCGATCACGTCGGTTGTTCTGCCGATCTTCGGGTGCGGTGCGCACGTTGATCGACGCCTCGGGCAGATCGAGCAACGGCAGTCAGAGCTCGATCTACGGGTTGCCGTCGACGAGCGACGAGCAGCGGATCTTCGCGCCGACACGCTGCAGTTGCAGTACGTACTCGATGCGCAGCGACGATGCATCGCATGGGAGGAGTGCCGTGCTCAGACGTCCCGCATCCGAGCGTCAATCATGGCCAATCTCGCCGCGTGCAACATGAACACGGCGAACTGGTTTGCGTGCGACGCGCAGCGGACGAGAAACACCGCGGAAGGTGCCGGGCTGGGCTGCCTCCTAGGCTGGGTAGTTGCCGGCGTAACAGGCGGCGCTGTGGCGCCCGCTGTTCTCATCGGCTGCGGGGCTGGCGCTGCGACCGGCAGTTCAGGGAGCACGGGCTCATGCACGACGCAGCCGAAGCCACGGCCCTGCGGGCAGATGGGGGCTGCCTTCCAGAGTGAAGCGCTCATGCGCGAGGGTCTCACCGCCATGCCCGTCTGCGGGCCGATGCCAGAAGAATGCGCCGCGCTGAACTTCTCCTCACGCTAGGCGTTCTCGCCTGTGGTTGCGGCGGTGGCCACCTCGGAGGGATGGCCGCCGTCGAGCACTCGCTCGCGAGCAGCGAGCAGACCGTGGATCGCGCGGACGAGACGTACGGCCTGACAGAGCGCGACATGGCCTTGATGCACGCGATGGCCGTGGATGTCCTCGAGCGGGGCAACCGAGCCGCCCGTGATCTGGATGCTGCAGCGGGTGCCTATAACCAAGCCGCGGCGTTGTACGGGACAGCGAGCGTGGAGTTTGACTACTCGGCCGACGCCTACGAGACGGCGGCGGCCAAGTACCGCGAGGTGACCATCACGCTCATCGCCGCCGCAGCCTCCGACCTCTTCCTCCGCGGCGTCTGCGGGCGCTCCGTGAGCACGCGTAAGTACCGCGAGACGCTTCGAGCGCAGGGCGTCAACCTGGAGGGCAAGGACATCGACCACATCATCCCGCGCTCGCGCGGCGGACCGGACATGCCGTGGAACTACAACCCCCTCGACGCGAGCATCAACCGAAGCCTCCAGGCGAACGGGATGTGGTGGAAGCTGATGAACTATCCGCTCGAGACGATGAACGCGTTGGCCAAGTACGCATCGTACTTGCTCATGTGCTGACGGCAGCAGGTGCGCTGGCGGGTGAACTGCGCCCAGAAGAGATTCTCGTCGAGGTAGTTACCCGGGGCGCAGTTCGTTCTAGGTTCGTGGCTCAACGTGGGGGCTTGCGCCGTGCTCGATGCTCGTCAGGTCTTCGACCTTCTGTTCGCTACCCGTCAGGCAACAGCTTGGTGGACGAATCTCGACGGCGAGGACAATAAGAAGAAGGCAACGGAACGGCTCCTCGTCCACACGCTGAGCGACTGGCTCAAGAAGCAGCCCCACGGCTCGGGACAGGACCGCGAGCGCATGCAGTACTTCTTCTCGTCGCACACGCAGTCGTGCGTGGATCGTCGCTTCGACGGCGTTGGTGTTGAAGAGAAGGTGATTGAGCTCAAGTACGACAAGCTCATCGACGGTGCACTCGGGCGCTCGCTGGTGTGGGTGTTCGGAGGCCGGCCGAAAGACATCGCGCAGAGCGATGCTGCTGCAATCGGGCTCTGCGTCATCAAGACAGGCTCGGCGCCGATGTCGGCGAAGCTCACCGACGCCTTCATCCCCGCGGTCATCGCCGCGCAGCGCGAGAACGTGCACGTCGTCTTCGTGCACGGCGACAGCGGCGACATGTGGCCGAAGAACCTCGGCATGCAACGCGCGTTGCCTTCCTGGCTGAGCGAGGTGCCTGAGCCGCACACATGGGACCTCGACCCACCCTCGCTCCCCGACGCCGACGAGCTCGAGCAGTTCAAGCGGCCCGCGAAGATGACGGAGAAGTTGTTTGGCAAGCGCCCGCGCTTTGTCGCGTGCACCGGCCACACCGGCAAGAAGATCGCCATCGCGTCGTGGCCGAACCACTGGCAGATGCTGGACGTCGCGCTGACGTTGCGGGGCCTCGGCTACGCGGCGGTGAAGGTCTTCTACTCCGGCGGCGTGAAGTTGAGCCCTGCTGGGCGGGGCGTGGAGAAGAACATCCGCGCCGCGATGAAGTCGAAGTTCGGCGTTGTTCTGGACTGGAACGTCGAGCTCACCTGACAAGACGACGAGGTTGTGCGCGGTGCTCCGCCTGTTACCCGTTACCGGGTCTGCTGACGCTCGCACGCTCATACGGGCAAAGGCGGCTCGCGCCCGTACTTCGAGTGTCGCCTCGTCGGGGTGGCTGTTGGCAGCGGCCGCATCATGTCCGGTAGGCTTGAGGGGAGTCGATGGGACGCAAGTTCTACTTCTGGACGATCGTAGTGCCGCTCCTCGTTCTCGCGTGGATCGGCTGGGGCGCGTACCGCGACATCACCGAGGAGAGCAACAAGAAGGCTCGTACACGCCAGCATCGCGACCGCGTTGTACTGGACGAACTCGTGAGACTCGACGCCGCGTTCAAGGCCCACCCTCCCAAGACGCTCGCCGAGGCCACCCAGATTGTCGGCAGCAACGGCTGGTGCGGTCGGTTCAAAGCGTTCAACGAGTTCCCCACGGCCACCTGGAGCTTCCGCTCCGACATCCCGGAGGGCGACACGCGCGCGTGGCCAAGGGGGAGCGAGTACGTGTGGGGCGAGGCTGTCCGGGCAAGCGTTGAATCGTGCGACAGCACCGCGAAGATCCGAGCGTTGAGCGTAGCGCCGCCGGAGAGCGTCCGACTCCCAGGTGCTCCGTGAGAGTGGCTTGCATGGCGCGCGGTTAGCAACAGGGGCACGCCCGTCTGGACTGCGTGCGTGACACGTCGGAGGGCGGGCCACGAGGTCATGCGGGCTGTGGACGGAGGAGACCACGTTCGTCTTACGAGCCCCTGATCGGTCCGTTATGCTGCTAGTGCGGCACATCGTCGGCCGCGGAGGGGAGCCCCGTGGAGATTCTTCTCGTTGTCCTCCTGCTCGGCGCGCTCGCGGCCGTAGGGTTCTTCGCGTCGAAGGCGAAGAAGGCCGACGACGCGCTTCGACAAGCGAACCAGGCGAAGGCCGGTCTCGACAAACAGATCGCGAGCCTGCAGAAGCAGGTGAAGCGCCTGAGCCGCTACGAGACGGTCATCGATGCGGAAGAAGCTGCAGCTGCCATCCGCACGAAGGCAGAGACGTGGGCAGCGGAGGCACGAGCGCAAGCCGAAGCGGCGGCGACGCAGATGAAGACCGAAGCTCGGCGCGAGGCGGATCGCCTCGTCGCAGAAGCAAAGACGACCAACGCGCAGGCACGTTCGTCAGCGCAAGCAACCGCGGCGCAGGCGTCGGCCGATGCTACCTGCATCATCGCCGAGGCGAACCGGCGCGCAGAGGAGATCGCTGCCGGCGCCCTCGAGGCCATGCGCGACTCGAAGCGCCTCGAGCAGACCGTGCAGGCGATGAAGAACCTCATCGAGGGGTACGGCGACCGCTACGTGATGCCCACGGCTGGACTGCTCGATTATCTCGCCGAGGAGTTCGGGTTCGCGGAGGCCGGGCAGCGTCTCAAGGCAGCGCGCGAGAAGGTCCGCAACATGATCAAGCAGGGCACGGCCGCGACCTGCGACTACGTGGAGGCGAACCGGCGCACGACCGCCATCGAGTTCGTGCTCGACGCCTTCAACGGCAAGACCGACGCGATCCTCGCCGACGTGAGGCACGACAACCACGGCACCCTGCAGCAGAAAATCCGCGACGCGTTCACGCTCGTGAACCACAACGGCCGCGCGTTCCGCGATGCCCGGATCCAGCCCGAGTACTTGGAGGCGCGGCTCGAGGAGCTGCGCTGGGCCGTCGTCGCGCAAGATCTGAAGCTCAAGGAGCGTGAAGAGCAGCGGCTCATCAAGGAGCGGATCCGCGAGGAAGAGCGAGCGCAGCGTGAGTTCGAAAAGGCGTTGAAGGAGGCCGAGAAGGAGCAGGAGACGATCCGTAAGGCGATGGAGAAGGCGCGGCGTGACGTCGACAAGGCGAGCGCGGAAGAACGCGCGAAGTACGAGGAGAAGCTGCGCGAGCTGTCCGAGAAGCTCCGCGTCGCCGAGGAGAAGAACAAGCGCGCGATGTCGATGGCCCAGCAGACGAAGAGCGGCTACGTCTACGTGATCTCGAACATCGGCTCGTTCGGGGAGAACGTCTACAAGATCGGCATGACCCGACGTCTCGAGCCGCTCGACCGTGTCCGGGAGCTCGGCGATGCGAGCGTGCCGTTCGAGTTCGACGTGCACGCGTTGATCCCGAGCGAGGATGCACCTGCCCTCGAGCACGCGCTCCACCAGCGTTTTGTCCGGAGCCAGGTGAACAAGGTGAACCCGCGGAAGGAGTTCTTCCGCGTGGCGTTGCACGACATCCGCCAGGAGCTCGAGCAGATGAAGGTGGAAGGGACGTGGACGATCGCAGCGGAGGCGCGGGAGTTCCGCGAGACACAGGCGATCGAGCGGGCGATGGCGGAGAAACGGTTCGATGAAAAGGCGTGGCTCGAGATGCAGGCGAAGGCGGAAGCAGCGTCGGCAGGCGAACGGGAGCTCGTCGAGGCCACGGCGTAGCAGGCCCGTGGGGTCGCCGGACGCCACAGCCGAACCCGCGTCCAGCAGCACAGCGCATCCATGTTTTGCTCAACGCAGACCTCGGAGTTGCCAGCAAAGCCCGAGGAGTGGCCTCCCTCGGCCGCTTCGCGAGCAGCATCCACCGCGCTAGTTGATGAGCGCGAGCGGGCTGGTCAGAATGACTCCGTCGGCCTTGAAGATCTCGTCGAGGAAGGCGATGTGTGCGCAGGGCAAGTAGCCCTCGGTGAGCCGACGACGGTCCTCCTCCTAAGAGCCCCGGGATGCTGACCGGCCCGAAGAGCTCGTCGGGGTGGGTGAACTTCGAGAGGAGGTACTCGAAGAACATCGCGTCGTGCAGGCTCACACACATCGCTCGGGCGAGGAGGCTCTTCGCCGCTGCCAGCGGCCCGAGGAGTAGCACGTGATGCCCGGGCAGGATCGCGAGGAGCGCGACCCGGATCTGGGCCGCGCGCTCAACAAATGAACGCGAGTTCCGGCTCTGTGCTGTCACCTGGAGTCGGCATCGTGAGGGCGCTGGAGCCCACCCGCGCAGCATAGCGGCACCCCGACGGGGCGGTGTCGAGGGACACGACGTGAGGTCGGTAGCTCAGCTCTTCTCACGGCAGCGGCTCCGCCCCTTGGCCCGGTGCGCGGCTTCGGGCCGGACCAACCATCGAACCGTCCGCGAGCTTCGGCTCCTTCGAGTTGAAGGGATGCGGACCCTGAAGTAGCGTCCACGCTCTATGTCCAACGAGAGCAACGAATTGAACGCAATTCATCCTCTTGCAGATAGTGTTTTGGGCGTCCTGCGGGACGTTGCTTGGAATGCCCTCGTTGAACGATTCGAGGAACCGTTCACGATCACAGGAGATCCGCCAGGCTTGGTGCAGCGTCGGCTCGACGAAGCGCTACAGTATGCGCTGCAATCGGGCGGCCAGGCTTTGCTGAGCGATGAAGACGAGGTGAACCACCTAGAGCTCCTCCTCGCCTTCGCGCGGCTCGTGGAGTCGTCCGCCCATGAATATGCAGTAGTGGCGCTGACGGCTCCTGGAAGAACCGAGCCCCTGGTGTCTGTGTTCGCTACGAAAGGCGGCACCAATCAAGTCGCTGTGCCGAAAAAGGCGCTCGCGCAACTGAACGTGAGGCTCGTTCAAAAGCAAACATCGAAGGCGGTGTTCGTACACAATCATCCGGATGGAATCTTGCACGACATCTTCGGCGCCGCGGTTCTCGGCCCGTCTGCCCAAGATCGGCAGATGCTTTCTCGCGCATACCAACACTGGTTCGCAACCGATGGGTACGTGCGGTCCGAGTTTTATTTGGTCGAGGGTGGGACTTTCCGAAAGTTTATCCTCCCCTCCGCCAGCGAGGTCTGGGACCTAGCCAAACGCCTCGGCCTCGTAACGACCAGCGCCCGATAGCGTAAAGCAGGACGTAATCGCGGGCCGTTTCGTATCGCTCACCTGACATCGCGCCCCCAGACCCAACCATTCGCCTTCGTATCGCCCACCGTGTATCCGCCCGTTCTCCTGAGGGCCCCGTCGATCGGCGACCTCTCGAAGAGCATGCCGTCGTCAGTTGTGCCGAAACCACCAGCCCTCACATGCACAGCCAATAGACGACCACTCGGCGAGGCGATTGCCGCCGCCCATTGGGGCGTTTTCATCCGATAAAACCCGTCCCGCTTGAGCCACTCCACCACATCGGGCGCGTCATATCCCTGCCGAGGGTCGTCGAGGACGCGCCGGAGCGCATCAAGCTCACCGTTCGTGTTCAGCGCGGTCCTCGCTACTCTGAGCCCCGTTCGCTGGCACCTAGCTGTTTCTTGCGGGAGCACGCCAACCTCGAGCCACGGGCAGGTGTAGACCTCTTCCGGCGCCATCGGTGCGTTCGAGATCGCCGACCGCACGTCGCTACCGGGGAGCATGTAGCGGGTGCTCTTCTCCGCCGCGCTCTTCACCATCAAGCTGGGCAGCGCGCGCCGGCCCGTCACTGCACAGACCCTGACCTCCTGCGGGAGTACGCGCTTCCCGCTCAGCACGCAGGTGACGAGTTCGCTGTCAAGCGCCCGCTTATTGCTTACCGCGGACGTTACCAGGAGAGCCTTATCCACCACCTTTTGGGAGGCGTCGGACGTGGCGACCTCGTCGCAGAGCAACACCTTGCCGGTTACAGCGCACTTTGCTCCTTCAGTGGCTGCGCCTATTCGGTGCGGCGGCTTTTCTGACCTGATGATCGAGTCGTTCCGGAACCACCGCCCACTCACGTCGGAGAGCACCCGCTCCGACGCAAGGACATGTTGGCCCGACACTTCGCACCGCTCCAGTTCGGACACGTGCCCTACGTTGCCGGACACGACCGACGCGGCCTGCTGGTCCATACGCAGCTTGCGGCCGGAAACCTGGCTCTCAACCAGCTCATTCACGAGGACTTTTGCGCCCGTGAAGTCGCACGTCGCGACCTCGGACGGCAGCCCCTTCTTCGCCGACATCTCCGAAGCGACGAGGAGCTCCGGCTCGGCCAAGGCGCCCGACACGGCAGACCGCTCCATCTCGCTCACGAGGAGGCGCTGGCCGGTAATCGCGCTACGCTCGAGGTGCTTCGGCAGGGCCCGCTTCCCGGAGCGCTCGGACGGCTCCAGCAGGTGGCGGAGTACCCGCTTCTTGGACGCGCAGCACGTCTCCAACCAGGATGCGGGCACGCGGCGCATGCTCTGCTCGCACGTATCCAGCGTAGGCCCGGAGAGGATCTGCGAGGTTGCCGGAACCACGTCGAACTCCGTCTCGTAGGGCACTGCGTCGAGCTCGGCGGTGATGTGAATCCGTACGACCTCGTATCGATGACCGCGCACGCCGATGACACTCGCTTGCAGAACCGGCGTGAACGCCTCCTCCACCACCCGTGCTGCTGCCGTGCTCCCTTGCTGGGCGCGCTTCAGCTCCTCCGTGCGCCGCTCTCCGTAGAACCGACAGAATTCGCGGACGCGGGCGTCGTTTCCCACGGCTGCCTCGATGACCCGAGCGGCACCATCGAAAAGGTTGCTCACATAGGCGTGCTCGGCGAGCAGCGTGTGCGCCGGTTGCTCGGCGGGGATCTTTTCGTGTCCTTCCAGGCGCAAGTCGACCGAGAGGATGGTCTCGTACTCATCGTGCGCGACAACAGCCTGGGCCTCGCAGTCCACCTCGCCCTGGAACACCTCGCGGACGTCCATGCGCTGCAGGTCACGTAGAACCACACCAGGGAACTCAGCGCACCAGCGCTCGGCGACCGCACGCAGATCCCGATCGGTCGCTCCGCGCAGATCGTGGACGAGCGCGCCATCGCGGTTTGCCCAGCGCTCCACGAGCAGCTCGAACGCCGCTTCTCCGGGCGCGTACACCGTGATGTTGCGCGGGGCTCCGCCGTCGGACGCTGCGCCGATGATCGCCTGGAACGGCTGGCCCTTCTGCGGCACCACGCGGAAGGCCCCGTCATCGGAGCGCGTTACGGCGGCCCCCTCTTCCGCGAGGGCTGCGAGCACGAACTCCTCGAGCGTCATACTCGGCTCTCGAACGGGTAAATCCGGCGCAGTGGGACCGCTCGTGTGGAGTTCGTCGAGCCCGTCGAGCTGTTTTTCGATCTTGCTTTGGTTCCGGTCCCGTAGCCGCTTCGCCTCGTCGATGCTCGCCTCTTCACGACGCACGGCCTCGTCCATGCTCTTCCCCTGGAGGCTCTTGACGACGAGCTTGCGTATCATGTCCTGGAAGGACTCGCCTGCATCGTCGCCCCTCGACGCGCCGGGTGATTCGAGGATGGCGTCGATCTCGCCAATGGTGTCCCCAATCATCTGCAACTTCTGGGCGAGGCGAGCGACGACGTGCTCTTCCACGGACTTGACGACGACGAGGTTCAGGACCGTGACCGACTCATACTTGGAACCGAGGCGCTGCACGCGCCCGATGCGTTGCTCCAGGACCATCGGGTTCCAGGGCAGATCGTAATTCACGAGCACGTTCGCTGCCTGCAGGTTGACGCCCTCTGCGCCCGCCTCCGTCGACACGAGGACGTGCACCTCGGGCGTTTCTTTCGTGAATCGTTCGATTGCCTCCTGGTTGGCGCGCCCGCCTCCTCCGCGGATGAAGCCGTGGGAGACATTCCGCCCCTTCAAGAACGCACCTATGGCGTCCTGCGTCTCTCGGCGCAGGGTGAAGATCACGAGCCGGAAGTCGTTGGGCCGCGCCTTCTCGAGTTCGTCGATGATGCTGCCCAAGCCCAGCATCTTCGCGACAGGCCGACCCTCGTCCACGAACTGCTCGACCGCCTTCAGACACTCGTCGAGGCAGGGCGACGTGCTCACCATGTTTGCGAGCTGCGCTCTGAGCGCCTGTGGGCTGCTCATGAGTGCTTGTGCAAGGTGAATTTGCGAAAGTTTGCCGAGATCATTCATGTGATGCCCAAGCATGCGGCTGAGATCCCGCTCTGCCTGGGAAGCATCCACGAGGTGGAGTTTTACCTCCCGCTTCGGGAATGAGAGATCCGCATCGGCCCGGCGTGTCCGCGCGATGTAGCGCCGCACATGCCCGCGAAACTCGCGGAGCATACCAGGGTGAACCTCGAGCGCCTTCTGGCGCGGGCCCTTGATGTATTTCTTCGCGAACTGGTCCGGCGTGCCGAGCGGGTGGCGGTGCCCCTTGGCAACCGTAAGGCAGTCGATAAGCGAGTACAGGTCCCAGAGGCGGTTTTGGATGGGCGTTGCCGTGAGAAGCAGCACGAACTTGAACCGACGCTGCTCCAGCGCCTGACGAATGCGGGTCGCCAGCAGCGGGGGTTCATCGGAGCCGTGTAGCCTTCGGAGCCGGTGCGCCTCGTCGAGGATGAGCATCTGGATGCCGGCGTTGCCGATCGCCTCGAGATGATCACGTACGGTCTCGTACGTCGTGACGACCACGCCTCGGTCCACCCTAATGACTTCGCGGATCTCCTTGCCCATCGCGGTTACGACGGGCAGCTTGAATTTGTCGACGAGCTCCCGCTCCCACTGGGCCACGAGAATGCGCGGGCAGATGACAAGTGCCTTGCGGACTTTCTTGCGCAAGACAAGCTCGGTGAGAATGAGGCCGGCGCTGACGGTCTTGCCGAGGCCGACATCATCGGCAAGAAGAGCTACAGGAGCAAGGCGACAGAAAGTGAGCAGGTTCTTGACCTGGTGTGCGTAGGGTTTGACCGTGATCTGCTCGCGAGAAAGGATGTCGTCCTCGCCGCGAATCAGGATGGGGCGGTCGAGCTGCCATTCGCAAGCGGCGCGGTGAAGCGCGAAGGCGCGCGGCGAGTGTGCAGCAGAGAGGGTGGCATCGGCAAAGGACATGGGATTCGGCGGGGCCATACGATCTCTGAAGGTAGAATTGATGGGGTGGGCAAAAAAGGGCTTATCGGGCCTCGAGGTTCTCCCGTCGACGTCAACCTCGGCCACGAGCGCGACGCTTGGTGCCGACCTCGCTGGCTTGGCTGTCCTTCCCGGTCGCCTTGCCATCGTCCGAGTCGCCACCCAGGTAGCTCGCGACCGACACAGCCGCGGCCACGCCTGCGAGAATCGCCGCCACTCTGCTCGTCGTGCGTCCGGACTCGACGGCAGCCCCCAACTCTCGCACCTGTGCTCGTAGCGCGACCACGTCGGCGACGGCCTTTTCAAGTCCCTCGCAGTAACGCCGCGCGTCCTGCTCGTGATGAAGAGCCTCGCGCCGCGCCCGGTCACGTTCCTCTTCGATCAAGCCACACTTCCGCTCGGACTCCTCGAGCTGGTCGGTGAGCTTTCGGGCGCGAATCTGCTCCTGTGCGCAACGTTCGTTGAGCTCTCGAACCTGTGCCGCCAGATCATTGGCCTTGCGCTCAAAGTCAACGACTTGGCGGACAGCCGCCTCGTAGTCACGGCGGGAAACGATATCCTGCGCTTCTTTCACGCGTTTTTCGGCGTCCGTGCCAGCGACGAGCTGAGCAACCTCCTCGCCGAGGACGGGAGCAATCTCATGAAGCGTCTCGGGGGTCGGGTTGCGCTCCCCCTTGAGGATACGCGTTATCGTGGAGCGCGAGACGCCCACCTTCTCGGCCAGCCAGGCCGGGGTCTGTTCCAGCTCGTCGAGCCGGGTCTGGATGCGTTCCCGGATCGGAATGGTGGCGCCGTTCTGGTAGTCGTCGGTCACGCGCTACATGATGTGCATCCGACGGCAACGACGCAAGAGCACGTGCCGTTGCCATCCTGTTGCCAGGGCAACGGCGACCGACCGACCTGGCACCTCGGGCAGGTAGTCGCACTCATGGCTGACGCCGACCACGCGGTCACCGAGGGCGAGAGCGAAGCAGATCTCGGTTTTGCTGGGGAGCCGGTAGACGATGCCCGCCGGCAGGAACATCACGGGGCCGCCCGTGAGTTTAGGTCGCCCGCGCGCCCAGGGAAGCCGTACGCTGGCGGCCATGGCGCCCGCCACCCCCACGACGATGCTCTACCGGCCGGTCGGCCAAGCTGAGCTTGACCTCATCGCGGCGAGCGGCTTCCGCCGCTTCCCGCCGCGCCTGCCCGAGCAGCCGATCTTCTACCCGGTCTGCAACGAGGAGTACGCCGTGCAGATCGCAGCCCGGTGGAACACCGCCGATGGCAATGTGGGCTATGTTACGCGGTTCGCCGTGCGCTCGGACTTCCTGGCGAAGTACGACGTGCACATCGTCGGGTCGCGCGTCCACGCCGAGTACTGGATTCCGGCCGAGGAGCTGGAGGCGTTCAACGACGCGATCGTGGGCGCGATTGAGGTGATCAGCGAACACAGGGCCGAGGCGCATGGCCCAAAGAAAGAGACGGTCGAGCAGTGAGCATCGGCCATCTCGCCGACGCCGGCCTCCCCTTCAACCGCAAGGAGCGGTACTTCACCGGCACCGTGCTGCCGATGCTCGTGTGCGCCGACAACTTCGCGCACTTTGACCGCCTCACGGAGCTGGCCGGGCTCGGCCGGATCAAGGTCGACGCGACGCCCGCATCGACAAACGTGCAGTTCTTCACCGAGTACGGCTTCGCCGAGTCGCTGGTCGGAGCGGCGAAGAAGCGGTTCCGAGGCGCCCCCACGAGCAGAGAGACGCCCGACGTCATGATCTACGTCGCCGGATCCGAGCCGGCGCTGCTTGCCATCGAGGCAAAGATGTACGACCGGCCCTCGGCCACCGAGCTGAAGATCCAGCTTGCCGCGCAGAAGAGGCAGGTGGACTACCTGGCGTCTCAGCTCGGGCTCGAGGCGTCGCAGGTCGCCCACGTCGCGCTGCTGCCTGCGCGCCTTGCAGGCGAGGTCGGCACTCTCCCCGGCCGGATAGTTACCTGGGAGCAGATCCGCGACACCTTCGCGGACGTGGCCCCGCCGTACTTCGTGGAGGTGCTGCGCGTCGCACTGGAGCGCTACGACGCTCTCGCAGCGGCGAGGGTGATGACCTTTGGCGCAAACGCCGAGGTCAAGCTGACCGGCACCGAGATTCATCAGCGCCATCATGAGGGGACGCTCTCGCTCGGCTGGATGGGGCGCGCAGGCGGTCTCCATGGCATGAAGCTGGCGAAGGATCTCGTCACCGGCGGGTGGCGCAAGCAGCGCTACGAGTGTAGTTCTGAAGCCGCGGGCAAACCGAATTGGTTTACGGTGGCGGAGTTCGTGGCCAAGGTGGACGCGCTCGGATCGCAGCCGACCGGAGGAAGCGCGAGTGCTCCCTGACCAGCTCCCCTCAGCTGCCCCACTTCGGGTTCGCGTGAATGACGAGTTGGTGCTGGATGCGGGCGACTTTGGCCCGGATCGAATGATCCGGCCACCTGCGCGTCCCATGTACCAGCAGATATTCGACTACCTCATGGCGAAACCGGATCCAGTCAAGGTGCCCTCTGGCACGGGAATTGGCAGGGAGGGCGTCGCTGCGACGGCAGTCTGCATTCGGTGGGGCTCGTACTTCGCCGTGCTCGCCGACCGCAGCAAGCCAATGTGGAGCGAAGTCGCTTCACCCGAGACGAGCCGGATCTCCGATGACGAGATGGCGCGGATCAACATCGAAGCCTCCGCCGCTCTCGCTCATTGGGTGGATGTCTTCAGCGCCGATTGGCAGCTCTACGGTCAGCTCGTCAATCGCGCGGTGGTTTACCTGCCCATGCCGAAGAAGACGTCCAAACCGGAACGGGGGCTGGCCTTCGTGCCGCTCGCAGTGCCGGAGATGGCGAAGCAACTTGTCGAGGCGACCGATGCCGAACGTCTCGCCCTGGCTCGCGCTGATGCCAGCCATCACCCCAGCCGCGTATTCGCCAACGCTCTCGTGAACGTCGCCTGGCGCAACGGCCCGATCGAGAACATCCATGCAGGACTTGCGGCAGCATACCCCATTGATCGCTGTCGGGTAACGGCCGCTGAGGAGCGCGAGCTCGTGAGGTTCACGTCCAATCGGATGGCCGCCGGAATGGATGCGTGCCTCCTGCTGCGCAGCGAGCGCCAACGCTTCGAACGCTCCTGGCCGGAGCAGGTGCTTCCTTATCGACTCGCCAGCTTCCTACTCATTACACCAACCGGCTGGACGCTTACCGAGACGTCGCGTGACGTGCGGCTGATGCGTTGAGGGAGACTGCACGGTCGTCCGGCGCCCCGGTGCTCGCCAACGGGTCCGACGCAGCTTACGCCCTATCGTGCGCACACCTTGGACGCATCCGACGGGTTTCTACCGGTCTGGCTCGGGCTCGGCCTCTATGGAGACGAGCTTCGGCAGGTGCTGGATGAAGAGCCGGAGCAGCTCCCGCCGAAGGACGACTCGCACAGGAAGCCCAAGCTCCTTCTGGAGCTTCATGCGCGCTGCCTCGAAGTCCGGCGTGACGCGCTCCGACGTCGAAAGGATCACCCCTGACGTGATCCCCTCGTACGACTGGCACGCCTTCTTGATCTGCTGGAGCGGTCGCGTCCAGTCGGTGTCCCACGACCACATCTTGATTTGCACAGCGACCCGGTGGGGCACCCCGAGAGGATCGCGATACGTGCAGATCGCGTCGGCACCATTCTCGTTCTTGCCCCCCGTGTGCTCGACGTTCCCCTCGCCGTAGAGCGTTTCGAGGAGCCGCACGCAGGGGGCCTCGAACTCGGCCCTCTGAAAGTGGAACTTGAACCGCTCCCAGCCGGCGACCTCGAGCTCCCCAAGGAGCGCTTCAAGCCGATCCCCTTCATCGTTGCCACCCGGACTGGTGGGCTCCTGAAGACCCTTCAGGATCTGCTCGACGTGCTCCCCGAGGTGGTCGATGTTCCAGAGGCGCGACAAGTTGCGCATCGTCTGCCGCAGCCCGGCCGCAACCCCTCTCGCCTGGAAGCCGACGGGGCGCTCCTCCGAGAGCAGCTCGACGGGCAGGATGTGCCCGTAGTCCTTCGGCGCCTTGGGGATCTGGAAGCGGTACGGACCCACCACGCGCACGATTGACCAGTGCCGGTCATTGGGGAGGTGCGCGACGAGGATAACGTCGCCCTTCTGGATGCTGTCGGGCTCGGCTCCGAGCATCCGGCGGTTCCCACGCCAAGCGGCCTGCTGCTCGTCGGTGATGCCCGCGTCCTTCCTCTTGCGGGCGGCGATCGTTTCGAGGTTCTGGTCCTCGCGATAGCCCCAGCCCTGGCGGAGGCGGCCCGCCTTCAGCTCGTTCCAGAGGAAGTCCTTTGCTCCCCGGTGATCGACCCGCATGACCCAGTAGCGCGGCATCTCGCCAACGTACTGCGCCTGCCGCCCTGCCAGGAAGGGCCGCGCGCCAGAGCTTCCGCCTCTGCCGCCTGTGATTCATATGCCCGCTGTTCTGCCGGAGCGTCGGGTTGTAACCTGCGGTCTTCCGCACTTTCTGGGTCGCGACATCGTGGCTGGGTGGGGGGATCCTCATGACCGCGCTCGTCATCCTTCTCGTCGTTGTTCTCGCAGCACTCGCCGTTCTCCTGCAGCGCTTCGGCAAGCTTCAGGCCGATCACAAGGGCCTGTCTCGCGAGCACGAAGCCATCAAGGCGCGCTTCCAAGGCGTCGTCGACGCCGACGCCGAGCGGCAGCGCGTCCTCAACGAGGTCGGGCACATCCGCGCCCAGCACGAGCAGGCGCTACAGCAAACCCAGCGCCAGCACGCCACGGCCGCCACGGACCTGCAGGGCCTCCAGATGCAGGTCAACCGGGTGCGCGCCGAGCTCTCCGCGCTCGACGAGGAGGCGCACCTCCAGTCGTTCGGCTTCTACAAGCCGCGGTACAACTTCTCCTCCTCCGAGCGCTACCAGACGAAGCTCGAGGAGATCCGCGAGCGCCAGAAGCAGATGATCAAGGACAAGAAGGCTGCCACCTGCGCGATCGAGTGGACCGTCAACGGCAGCGTCGCCGAGGGAAAGAAGCAGATCAACCAGACGCTGAAGCTCATGCTGCGCGCCTTCAACGGCGAGTGCGACGCGGCTGTCGCGAAGGTCAAGTACAACAACATCCATGTGATGGAAGCGCGCATCCAGAAGGCTCGCGAGGCCATCAACGGCCTCGCGGAGATCCAGCAGTGCACCATCACGGCCACGTACCTGAAGCTGAAGCTCGACGAGCTCTATCTCGTGCATGAGTACGAGGAGAAGGTTCAGGAGGAGAAGGAAGAGCAGCGACGGATCCGCGAACAGATGCGCGAGGAGGAGCAGGCGCTACGGGAGATCGAGAAGGCCCGCCAGGACGCCGAGAAGGAGGAGAAGCGCTACGCCGACGCACTTCGCAAGGCCCAAGAAGATGCGGCGCGGGCTGATGGCAACAAGCAGCAGAAGCTACTGGCCCAGATCGCGGAGCTCGAGAAGAAGCTCGCGGAGGCGCATACGAACAAGGAGCGCGCGCTCTCACGGGCGCAGCAGACGCGCTCGGGGCACGTCTACATCATCTCGAACATCGGGTCGTTCGGCGAGCAAGTGTATAAGATCGGCATGACCCGCCGGCTCGACCCCATGGACCGGGTGAAGGAGCTCGGCGACGCGTCAGTGCCGTTCGAGTTCGACGTGCACGCGATCATCTACACCGAGGACGCCCCCGCACTCGAGAACACGCTGCACCGCGCGTTCAACCATCGGCGCGTGAATCGCGTGAACGAGAAGAAGGAGTTCTTCAAGGTGAGGATCGAAGAGATCGTCGAACTCGTTCGCAACCACCATAAAGCCGAGGTCGAGATCGTCATGACTGCCGAAGCGGAGGAGTACAGGAAGACGCTCGCGATGGTGGAGCAAGAGCAGCAACCACAGCCGACGTACGCGCTGGCGTGAGGCGTCCCGGGCTGCTACGCGGCGGATTCAATCCTCCTCAATCAGACCGTCCTCCCCGTGCCAATCGTACTTCCGCGCCGCGTGGAAACGGCCGTCTTCCGAGCTGAAGTCGGCGTGGTCGAGGGCGATGATCTGGAGCCGATCCTTGTGACGTTCGGCGACGCGGAAAAGCAAGTCGTAGATCGCTTTGACCGCCTTCCGGTCCGTCTCCTTCTTGTCGCTCTCCGTGGGAAAATACGTTTGGCTTGGTTGATCGATCATCAGTAGGGGCGGCACGAAACTGCCCTCGAGGAATTGCTCGTGCAGGCCGAGCAGGGCGCAGAGGTGGTACATGACGAAGCTCTCCGCTCCTCCTAGGACCGGCAGTGATTCCCTTACGCTACCGTTCACCCGCTGGATGGTAGAGTATGTTGGATCGAAGGCGAGGACACCGTCCCCGAGCTGGAGGCGCTCGAATTCTCCTGCCAGCTTGGTCACCCGCGCACAGAGGCTCTGGGCAACGTCCACTTCGCTACGCTCGGTTGCCGTCTCGTGTATCTTTTTATCGATTTCGTCGATCTGTGCCCGCATTCGTAGCACATCGACCTCAGAGTCAGCTGCACTCTTTGTTGGTGCCCATTCGACGTGTTGCATAATGGCTCCGATGAAGCGCTCTCGCTGAACGCGCTCCTCCGTCAGCGTTGGCGCGATTCCTTGTTGTTGGAGAGCGCGCAGCTGGGTATCGATATCTTGTAACCTTGCGCTCTCCTTCTCGAGCTGCTGGTGCAGCTTCTTCTCCGCAGCGTCGAGCTCGGGAGGTATATTGCGCACGTACGCCAAGTCCTCGTCCAGGCTCGCCCTCAATTCGGCGAGGGTGTCCTCGGTGCTCGGCCCAAGCTTCGATCCACACAAGGGACAAGGTATTTCCTCATGCAATGGAGCCCCAAGGAGATCCACGACCCGAAGTCTAGTCGACTGCTTGTCCAGCGACTGTTGGACATCGCGGGAAGCGCTGCGTAGCCGTGCGATCTGCTTCAGCTCCGACTCGATCCGATTGATTTCTCGGCGTGCGCTTTGCGATTGCGTTTCCAGTTCAGCGAACCGCGTCTGATTGGACGCGCCGCTCTGGAACTCGACAGTCGCTCCTTCCTGCAAGCGCCCAACCTCGACTCTCACGTCATCCATCGATTGGAGGTGCTTGTCCGGGACCACCCCGCCGAAGCTGCCTCTCTGCCAAACGAGCTGCGCCCGCTGCAAAACAGCCTTATGCTCGCGTTCGTATTCCCGACGTCGCTTCTCTGCCGCATCTTTGTCCTTCTGGAGCCGAGCGCGTTGGGCCCGGAGGGCCAGCAACTCGGGACTGATGATGCCTAGCGCGATTTTTACTATTTCCGCCCAGCGCTCCTTGTCGAGCAAGCGGCCGGTTCGGAGAAATAGCTCTTCTGTGGCGATGATGCTCTGCGGCTGAAGGAGCAGGGGAAGAAGATCGCTTGTTTCGACATGCCCGTGTACAACCTCGTCTGTTCCAAAGCGGAAAGCGGGTTGCGGCAAGTTCAGATGCTTCGCGAGCCAGGCACACGCGGTCTTGATCGAGGCATTCGCTTCCACCGAGGGCGGGATGCTCGGGTGCGCGTTCGCGTCGAAGTAGGCTTCATCCGATGCCTGACCGGTGGCCGGGGGAGCCCGACGCCCGATGATCACGGGAACATCGCGTACATACAGGACGAGGAAGAACCATGCCGCGAAATCGCGGACTTTACCGAGCGGGATTCGACATGTGGTCGCGCCGAGACAATACTCGAAGATGTGGAGGATGGCGGACTTCCCCTTGGAGCCGACCCCCGTGATGATGTTGACGCCGGGACCAAATTCAATCCGCCGCAGTTTTCCATTGCGTCCCAGGATGACGATTTCTTTGAGGAACGGCTTCATAGGTCGGTTTCAACCTCGGATGTCGTCGGCAGATGACCGCGCCCTTCATTGGTCAGGCCCCAGGCCGGTCGCACGCAAAGCACGTCGCACATGAACGCAACCGTCATGTGTCCGATCCAGTTTCCGAGCATCAGACATGCCTGCACCCGGCTTTCGTCATCAGGGGAAAAAACCTCCCGGAGACGTGCTCGCGCCATCTTGATGGTGTCCGTGGCCAAAAGCTCCCTGGTTTCCCGATCGAACAGAAGAGCGCCTCGTCGGAGAGCAACCGCCAGGCCGGCTCGGGTATTGGCGCTGGTCATTGCGACTCGACGGTCGAGCCCGACGAGCACATGCGGGTGGCGATGCACGAATTCCGCTAGGCCACGCGAGGATGACTGCGAGATGCGCTCGACTGTCCTTCGATGAAGAATCATGGGCATCGCCAGATAAACGGAGACCAACGGAAGGCCACACCGTCCCGGGGAGGAGCCTTCGACGAGAGCGGACGCGAGGATGCCGCAAAACCCGGGGTTGAGCAGGCGATCGAATTGGGCAGTTCCGCTACTCATCGCTCGGCTCCGAGTCGGGCGCCGTTACATGTTCATCGTCGCTGAGCGCACCAAACATTTCTTCCCATCGTGGGTGCCAGCCGATACGCGGGGCGTCGGCGAGGCGATGATAGGAGCCGCGGTAGACATACTGGGGTGGCACTTCCCTACCCAGTTCGGGAGGGGGCTTATCCATGAGATCATCGTAAAGCTGTCGGCCGTTCCACTTTTCATCAACCTGCGATCTCCGCTGCGCGACATCTCTATGATTGTGCCGCCAGCGATCGAGAAGTTCATCGTCAAACCGTGCCAGATCCTCACGAAGCACGGTGAGATCGTGCGCCCACTCGGCCCGTTCCCGCTGCTCACGTAGAAAATCGACCAGGGCATCATCAAGCGCCATGGTAGGAAGTTCGATTGACTTCAACTGCTGAACGAAGAGTCGGTCGTGACATGCGGCGCGCTCGTCCTGGCTCACCGCCGCGTTGCCAAATTGATAGACCCGTCCTTCCCCAGCGAATCGATTTCGAATCTTCTCGAGCCTATCGAGCACCTCCCCCGCGTGAATTCGCGCCCCCCGCTTGTTGTCCAATGCCTCCAGCACTGTCAGGTGAAACCAGCCTCCGAACTCCCGGGCCGCCGAGGCGAGGGCGCGTTCGGGAAACACCTTGTCCCATCGAAGCGCGTTTTTGGTCTTCGCCAGGAGTGCCTTTGCGCTTCCCGGCTGCTCGATGCGCATTCTTTCGAGCAGGTGACAAAGACGAGCATCAGGGAGCGCCTTCACGATTTCGATGTCATCGTTGACACTCGTGTCCTCGGAGGAAAGCGGATCTAGGTGCCGGCGAAAGTACTTGAGTCTCGGGCTCGAGCCCTCGATGGAGAGCGCCCTTGGTATATTTCCAACAATCTGCGCGGCTGTTGTAGCGAAAACGAATTCGCGAATACTATCGTCATCCGACACGCTTGCCCAGTTGGCGAGCGTGTTCCAGAATCCTACATTCAGGTCACCTAGAGGTTTGGCTTCATTCTTCACCTGGATGAGGACATTCCCTTCGAGGCCGCTGATACTCACATCGTCTAGGTGCTCCATCCCTAGCTCTTCATCGGGCCGGAGCTCGAGAGCCTTCCGCATCGCGTACAGGATCTGATACGGAATGCCACTCGCCTGGCGTGGAACCACGGACGGTCGGCGGGCGGGCGAGTGAAGAACTGGTGGCGTCACTGGGAGGATCAGCGACCTCGGATCGGCAGGCGTGCTCCGGCCGGAGGATGGCTCGCCCGGGTCCGCCGCAGGAGGTTCGATCGCTGCCGGCGCTGGCCTGGGAGCAAACAGGTCAAGTTGCCCCTCGAGCTTGGCGTCTGGGTTCCGTCTGGTAGCCATGGATGTAATCCCAGTGCAGGCTAGCAGGGGGCGCTGGGACACGGAAGGGTCCTCGGCGCATGCGCATGCGCCGAGATGAAGTGCCGCGATCACCTTCCGCGCTTCACTGTACCCGCTGCTTCGGGTACGTCGGACCGCGTCTTCGCGAGCTTCCGCTGCACACGAGGCTTTGCCGTCGCCACACCCGGGAGAGGCAAAATCGTCTAGGAAGCCGTCTCAGGCGCATGCTGTGCCACCGGCGGGGTCTCGAACCCCGGCAACGGCAGCGTCTCCCCTCTCGGACGTGCCGCGGGTGGAGCTCGCTTGATCGTCACGTTGCTCGACAGCGGCGCCGGGTAGTCGATGCCCCTGCCTGCGAGGAGCTGCTCCACCGTCAGGATTTGGATCCACGGGTGCCGCCCCATGGCGAGTCGTAGAAGCCGTCCGTCGCGGCCTCCTTCTCCATCTCGCGCGTCGGCGCGTTCATCGTGAGTAGCGCACCGATCTCTGCTTGCTCCCGCTCGAGCACGCCGCGCAGCTCGCGCACGTGCATGGGCATGACCTTGCCGGCCTTCGCCGAGATGACGATCTGCTTCGTCCTTCCCCCGCGCCCCGGTTCATCATGAAAGAAGAGGCGCCCGTCGATCCCCTTGTCGAGCCCGTGCTTCTTCTCGGCCCGACGCGCGCCAACGCGCCCGAAAATCCACCACTCGAACTGGTGCCAGTTGTCGCACGCGAGCTGCCGCGCGTCTTCCACCGTATTCGGCTCGCCGACCACGTCGAACTCCGCACCGGCCCCGAACGCCGCCAGCAGCCGGTGCTTCACGAGGTCGATCGCGAGGTGCGTGATGTCGATCCCGATCCAGCGGCGGCCAAGCCTGTGGGCGACAGCCACGGCCGTTACTGTTCATGCAACGATATGGGACCGATACCGGATCCCTCGAATTAGTTCTCACGCGGAGCGAAGGCACCAAGACCTAGCGCGTGGAACACGAACGAGGCCGCGCGCTCTGCCGCCAGGGCTTGTCGTTCGGATTTCTTCTCGTGCTTGTTGCCATCGGCATAGTCACAAATCGCCTTGACGACGACCCAGTCGACTTTCTTCTCCATCGCGGCCCCGTACAGCCCTGCGCCCTCCATTTCGCCCCCCTTGGCTTCGGGGAAAAGCGTTCGCAGTGTGTCGCGGTAATCGATATTGTCAATGAGTGACGGACCCGAAAGCAGAAGGCACGCGTCGCACCCCACAGATCCGCCCTGGTTCCAGTATTGCTTCGCAGCATGGAATCGATCGAGCAGCCACGGGGTCGCGGTCGCCCTATCACCACGGGGAGTGATGTGTAGCGCCCCGGTATCTTTGTCGGTGCCCATGCGTGTAGGACCGTAGGGTTGCAGTTGCAGGGAGTAGAGCACCTGCCCGATGGGTTGCTTTTCTGGATCCACGCCAAACGCAATGCCCACCATGATGATTGCCTGTGGCGCTACCTCGCTGATTGCGTTGTAGGCGGTAGACATGGAGCCTCCTGGTGTCTCAGAGCCAGCCTGCACGGTACTCACGAGCAAGACACGCGCTCCCCCGATCTCCCCGAAATCACGGTAGGTCCTGGTCCCGAATCTCAAAATAGGGCCACGTCCCGTCGTTACGCGGGCAGCATCGAGGACGGCCCGGGTTTCGACCTCTGTCACTGTCATGAGCAGGACGTCACATCGTTCGACAAGCCGCTTGGTATTCGTCGTTCCTTCGTTCATAGTCCTTGTATTGTGTGCACTCGGGCCTGTCATTGCGCGAGGTCGTAGGGCGATCACCTCCTCGGGCGACAAGAGCCTCCGCGCCCCCGCCAGCGTTTGCTCCTCGGCTCGAATGCGCATGAATTTAATCCAGTCTTGTCCGGGTAGCGCTTGCTCGATGCGCCGGAGGGCCTCGACGGAGGCTTTCGTTCCACGCTGGGTCACAACTGTTAGCAGGGCATTGCGAACCTCGGCAGCGCTGTCGCGTGAAGTAACGGTCTGCATTTTGCCCGTGAATCGGTTACGGTCTCCTTCGTGGGGAAACTGCTCCTCCATCCACAAGAAGAGATCCGCGAGTTGGTTTTCCGAGAGACCCTGCCAGCGCGAATCGCGTCGTGTGTCCATTCGCGACGCGGCACCGAGCACCACCTTGTACCCAAATACTGGATCGTCCCGAAACACGGGCTCTAGGATCGGCCAACCGGCGTCCTCCACTTGCCGGAAGAGCTCCTGAGCGGCCAGCCGAGCGCGCTTCCTTGCCTTTCCTTTCTTCGGAAGGGGGAGGGTCAGGAGGGATGCGGCGTATTCTCTCGCAGCCGCGACATGATGATGTAGAAGATCGCCCAGTAAGGAACCGAAAACCTCCGGCTTGAGGCCAGAATCCTGCACCTTCATGAACAGGAACGAGCCGAGGCGTGCGTCCCAGCAATGGGCAAGCTCTCGGGTGACGAATACCTCATTGCCTCTTCGACTCTCTTCGTCGAAAAGAACATCCAGCGCCGCGAGGGTTTCGTTGGGTGCATGGCGATACGTGAGGCCGACGAGCTGTCGGTGGAGTTCCGTTGTCGGATGTTCGTGAAATTCAGGCGGGTAGCCAAGGGCTACGGGCGCCCATCGTTGCCAGACGGGGGACGGGAGCGCCTCCACCCATCCGGTCGCGAGCGTCCAAAGGAGGAAGAGACCCCGGTAGCCGCCGATCGCCGGCCAGTAATACACGCGTTTCCCCAGCCATTTTTCCGGCTTTGGATCATGCGTCATGATGTAGTGTTTAGCCGCGGCGAGTATGCGCTCACGGATTCCTTGATCGGCATCTTGCCAACCAGGAGATTTGGTAAGGTCCGTAAAGCGGTGGTCTTCGTAGCCGATACTCGTCGGCCGCAGCGACATCTCCTTCTGCATTTGCCAAAACGCATTCATGTCGCCTTGCTCGAATCGTTCGAGGCAACGCAGGACGCGTACCGCCGGCGGTGGGTCCACAAGGCGCTCCTGGCGCGCTGCTCGTCTACGGGCGATTTCGGCTACTTGCTCCTGGTACTTTGCGTGTTCCTTGCGCAGCTCCGCTTCACGCTCCGATCCGAGTTCGATGGGCTCAAGTCTTCGAAACGCCTCCCTTAACTCGGCGTGCCGCGGCATTGCGTCGGCAATGGCGTCGATGGCATCGAATGAAGGCACCCAGTGCCCAAGCGCGTGGTCGATGAGTTGAACCCATCGCTGACGCACCGAAGAATTCTCTAGCGCATCGAGCTTTTGTACCATCCACGGGATGTCGTTCGCAGAAAGCAGCCCTTGCATCTCGAAGCGCCAGGGCTCGTTTTTGAGCGGCGCCGCGAGCTGCAAGAATCTCTCGATAAACCGCTCGCGTCGCGCGACGATGTTTCCGGTTGTTTGCTGCCGTTCCTCCGGTGTGACGCGCGCATGGAGAAACAAGTCCTCGTTTCGAGGAAGGCGAACGCTCGCCAAGCGGACGAGAGCATCTAGGATCGCCGGGTCATCTCCGCGCTCCCAGGCCCTCCGCATGAGGTGCTCGATTAGATCCGCAAACGGTTCGATGGGATCGATCGCAGGCCGCAACGCTGCCCACCGAAGCCCCTCTACAAGTTCTGGGTTGGAAAAGGCGGTCCACGATTTTAGGGTGCGGTCGACAAATAAAAAGTATGCCCCAAGATGACCAATGTTTGGCGATCGTGCCAGACATTGAAACATATCTTTCGCCGCCATTTGTTTAGGCCAGAGTGCCGTGAGCGCATAGCCCTTGAGTTCGTCGTTGGGATCCGAGCCAGCCTGTCCCTGAGCCAGCGGTAGAAGGCGCAACCGCGTCTGATCATCCCCGATCTTCGTGACGGCCTGCGCCGCTTGCACACGCGTGTTCACGTCGTCAGCGGGATCGAGCGCGACATCGGCAAGCGCATCCTGGAGCGCATGCACTCTACACGCCTCCGCGATGTCGATCGCGGCTCGTCGAGCCATCCAATCGTTTTCCTTGCCCCGGATCCACGGCTCAAGCTGCTCCTTCAGCCCTGGATGCCAGAGCCTGCGGTAGACCAGCTCGCCGCCTACGTCCAGATCGATCAGTGAGCGGTTCGTAAAGCGCTCGAGCAGCGCAGCCACGAGCTTTTCCCGCTCGACGTCATCCACCATGGCCACGTCGCTCTGCAAAAGCGTCCGGGGATCGTCCTTGACGAGCTTGCGGAACATGTCCACGTCCACGCTCGCCATCCAGGCCGCGACCTCGCGCAGCGCCGGCACGATCTGCACGTGCCCCCCCGACGGGTACAGGATGTCCGCAAGGTCTTCCAGGCGAAAACCACGTTCGCACAGGAATCGAGCTGTGAGAAACTCCGCATACGTCTGGTGTGCCCAGCCGAGAAGGCGGCTCTGGCCGCGTTCGGTGAAGAGCTGGGTCATCTTCAAAGTTTCTTGCACCGCCGCTGCGTCGACCCGTATCATCTCCTCACCAGCGCGCTCACTCATGCCTTTCAGGCGTTCCGCAAGCAATGCGTCTTGGGGAAGGTCGCCAGGGTCCGAATCGAGGAAAATCCTGGATCGGTTCCCCAACACGCAGGCGGCGGCAATACGGGATGCAACGACCATGCGCGATGTCTTGTCCAGGCTGCCCGTGTCCTCATGATCGCGGCGACTTAGGCTCGGTTCGTCGCAGAGGATGTGGCAACCAAGCTCGTAGATCTCCCACCGTGTCTTCGGCAGAGCGCCCTGGGCGCGAAAGCGGCGCAGTAGAAATTCGAGGGTGACCGGCTTGATCGCTAGGGCGGTGGCACCACGGCCTGCAACCTCTGAAAGAAACGCATCCGCGTCCAATCCGGCGGTGTGTGCCGCCAGCGCCACGTCTCTCTTACGCAGCGGGGCGAGCTCGTAGACCGCGACGCAGCTTTTTCCCGCAGCATCTTTTCCCCAAAGCTGATCGAGCCTCGGTTCCAAGACCAGCGGAACCTCGGCCGTACGGCACGCGATGCAAAGGCGGAGCCGCTCGATGGGGCCGCGACGCAGCTTGCCGACGATCTGGGAGGCAGCGTCGACATCGGGATGCTCATCGAGGCTGTCGATGAAGAGGTGAAGCGTGTGCTTTCCTTCGAGCCATCCCATGAACTTCGGGTTATCAAAAAGGTCTGCCTTCAAGTCGCGGTCGATTCGACAGTCGATCGCAAGGAGCACTTCTCCCGGGGGCAGAGATGCCGCTGCGTTGTCGCGTTCGACCTCCATCGCGTCGGTCTTGCCAATGCCCGGCTCGCCCAAAAGGAGGAGACAGGGCTTTGCCTTTATGGCCTCGAAGGCTACCGGAAAGGGGACGGTATCCCCCTTTGCGTACCAGGTCGTTTCCCCATCGGGGTCGAGGAGGTACCCTTCCGCGTCGACCCACAGCCGTCCTTCGCGGGGGCACCAGAATCGCTTCCAGTCGTATCGCTGATTAAAGCTTCCCATGGGCAGGAGGATGTCAGGACCACTGTCCCCGTCGTGCCAGAGGCTAGGCGCCACTCCCTCGCTGTGCAAGCCTACACTGGGCTTCCTGCAGGACCTCAGGCCGTAGCCGCGCCCTCACCGCGCGCACCGTAGGCACGTGCCTCACGTGCAGATCCTCGGGCCACTCCGACCAATCCCCGCCGTACCGATCCTTGAGCTTCTGGGCCTACCCTTCGACCACGGGCACCGAGCGAGCTGCTTTAGGAAGTACGGCACGCCCGCGGCACGACACGCATCGCGCAGCCCGCGGGCACCTCGACGTCGAACGGGCGCGCGTCCTTGCCCGACTCGCCGCCCTGGATCACCAAGTCGATCTGCGGCAACCACTCCCCAAGGTCGATCGCCTCAACCTGCAGCTCGACCGGCAGAAAGCGTAGCGTGTTCGTGTCACCGACCCGGAGCAGCGGTTCGATGCGCCCGATCATCACCGCCGACGTGACGCTCGTCCCCGCCCAGAGGTTCCGTGGCCACGCGACGCCCCCACTCAGAGAATTCAGCCATGCGGTGAGGCCGCTTCGTGAGCCAGGGCCAGTGGTGCTGCCAGCCCTGCGGGCTCGTCACGGGTAGGATGATCTCCTGCTCGAGGTACTTGAACGAAACGGAGTTCGAGAGGGCATCAGACATGTCGGATACGAGAATCAGCCTCGGCGAGCCGTCGAGCCAGGGCTTGTCGATCCTGCGTCGGCCACGAAGATCCGGCCGTCGCGCAGCCTTCGCCACGCGCCCCTCGAACCGCGTCATCTCCTCGAGCACGGGGGCGAAACCGGGGTTTGCCTCGCTTGCACTCGTGGGGAATGCCGACGTAGCAACTCTTGCGCTGCGGGCCCAGAGCTCGCACGGTCATAGCCTATGATCGGGTGGACGGTGTCGTCGCATCACTGGATCGGCGTGCTCCCCGTGCCCTGTCGTGCACGCAGCCACCGGCCTTGCCCGGGAATTGCCGGTCAACAAAGTCGCGACGTCGCGACTATCTTCTCCCCTGCCTACGCGGTCCTTGCCTGCTCGGGCGCGGCCGCTTCTTCCTCGGCCTCGTCCTCCTCCTCGTTGGCCTGGGCGTGGTCGTGAGCCTCTGCATCCCCGCTGGCCTCCGCCTCGTCGTCCTCGTCCAGCTCGTCCTCCTGCACGTCCTCGAGCGCCGGTCGCTCCACCGAGGCGGGCGGTGCGCCGAGCCAGGAGTCGAGCCTCTCGTTGACGTTCTGGAGCCGCTTCACGAGCTCACGTTGCTGCTCGAGCATCTCCGCGAACTTCGCACGGGCCTCTGGGGGAGGCGGGGCCTCTTTCAGCGCGGGGAGAAGACGCTCCTCCCAGTCGCGAACGTGCCCGAGCCAGTTCTTGGACGCGGAGCGCATGCCACTCAGGGTCTTCGCCGTGTTGATCTCCGGCTCTTCACCGCCCGGCGCGAACTCAGCCGCGATGCGGCTCTTAAGCTCCCGCACCGACAGCCCCTCCTTGAGCACCTGGTTGACGTACTTCCTGCGCTTCCGCTTGTCGTCGAGGACTGCGATCTCAAGCAGGTGCGAGAAGCCGATCGGCATGTCGGTCTTCGGGGAGGACTGCGTCAGCAGTTCGTTGAGCTCGTCTCGGGACCAAGCCTTGGCGACCTGCGCATATCGGTACAGCGTCTTCTCATCGTAGCCGAGGGAGGCCGCGATCTGGGCCACGGCCTTCTTGCCGTACTTCCCTGCGTCCGCCGTCGCGTCCTTGACCAGCTCCCCGAGCTGGTGCCGGGCGCGGGTGTCGCGCGGACCTGACTTGGCAAGCTCCTTTCGGACCTTGTCGCATCGATCGCGCAACTCGGGGGCCATCTCCTCGGCGTGTGCTTGTTCGTCGACGGTGGTCTCCACCTCGGCGGCAGCGCTGTTCCTCGGCATCACCTTCTCCTCTTGGCCTGATCGGCGGCAGCTTAGCCACTCGCCTTCTCGTGCCAAGTGGTGCTCCCTACGTGCTTGTACCGGTTCTTCTGACGGTCGCCTGAACGCGCGCTCCTGCCCGCGCGGAGGAGGTGGCCATTCCGTGTTCTTCGCTGCTCACAGGTCCGACTAACGTCGACCCCCGGGAATGAGCAGCGTATTTGCCTTCAAGCGCGCGAAACCTCCCGCTCGATCCGTCCTCGGAAAAACTCGTGCACGCTCGGAGATAAGAGCCACGGCATCGAAAAGGAGGCCCTGCATCCGTGACAGGCTCGCCTGACGCTTCTCTCACCGCTTCCATCATCAACATCGAGCAGTCCACCACCGAGAACCTGATCGACCACGTGCTCGGACGCCCCGGCGTCGCAGCCCATCTCCTCGAATCCCTCGGCAGCCTCGCCGCTCTCGCCCGCCTCTCCCCCGAAGCGCTGACCGAGCGCCTCGCCCTCGCCCCCGACGAAGCCATCCGCATCCTCGCCGCCTTCGAGCTCGGCCACCGCCGCCTCATCGAAGGTACAGACGCACCTCGCATTCTCTCCTGTCTGGAGGTCGTCGCCTGGGCCCACCCGCGGCTCGGACACCTCGCGCACGAGGAGATGCACCTCCTCGCGCTCAGCGGTCAGGGCGCCTTGCGCGGTGCGCGGCTCATCGCACGAGGCGGCCTCCACGCGCTCGCCGTTCGGCCTTCTGACATCCTTCGGGCCGGCCTCGAGCTCGCCGCGTCCGGGTTCGTCCTGGTCCACAACCATCCGAGCGGTAATCCGGACCCCTCACTCGAGGACATCGCTCTTACCCGGCGCATGCAGGAATCCGCAGACCTGCTCGGAATGCCGCTCATAGACCACGTAATCGTGGTTGCATCGGGACGATTCAGCTCGTTCGTCGCGAACCAATGGACGAGCCAATCGAGCTCGCAATAATTGCGATAGTGCGGAGATAAGAATCATGAGGAACCCCTCAACCCTGGAGGTCACCGTGATGTCTCGTCTCTCCCGCTTCCTTCGCGATCCCAAGGCGGTCAGCAAGGCGCTTCGCATCGCAGCGGCCGTCATCACCCTGGTCGCGCAGATCATCACCATCTGCCTGGGCTGAGGAGCCACCTCGTCCCGATTCAATCCGAAAGGTATACAGGAGAACCCATGCCCATCACGCCCAACGCCGCCCCGACGAACCCCGAGAACCCCGGCGCCTCGTTCATCAAGCGCGTCATGGCCAATGATTCGGCGAAAAAAGGCGCCGCCGCCCTCGTGGCCGGTGTCGTGCTCGCGGTCGTGACCGAGGCCATCTGGCCCTCCAATTCGTAGCCGACATCCTCGGCGAGGCGCTGTTCGACGAGCTGCGGCGCCGCCTCAAGGACATCGCCCCCGTCGCCGATGAGACGCTCGAATGGCTCCGGGAGGCGGCACGTCCGCCTCCCGGCGTCGAGCTCGTCAGCGAGGACGGGGCCATGTTCACCGGCGTCGTGTTCGTCGAGCGAAACCGGCCCGTGGCCATGCTGGCGTTCCGGCATGCACCGACACGGCACGCGCCTCGATACGGTCCGCCCCAATACCCCAACCAGTACCCGCCTCCCCATCAGCGCCATCTCTTCGACGAAGACGAGGAGGATCCGCCGCCGGCCTGGAGGCCCAGCAGGTTGTGGGATCGCTGAAAGCGTTCATCGTCCGTCGACCAGGGCGTCCCGCTGGCACGTAATGACGTGCTCCGGGGCGCCCTTCTGTTTCCGGAAAGGAGATTCCCATGCGCGTCAACGGCCGCACGCTTCGCTACTCCACCCTCGCCGAGCGGCGGATGTTCCTCTCGCTCGGCATCACGGAGCTGCGCGTGCCGCGTTCCATGAACCCGTACACCGCCGCCCGGCGAATCGCTCGGGCGGCCAAAAACAACTCGCCCGACATGGAGCTCTTCAAGAGCCTCGCCACGCAGTCGAAGCGGGCGCCCGACCAGGCGCCGGGGCCGTCGCCCGACTTCGATCGGCCCGAGCCCGTGCTGCCGGAGCCGCACGAGCCGCTCCATGCCGCGGCGTAGCAGCCTCGAAGAGCTGCGGTGCGCGCTCAGGATCGCGGAGCCCAATACGAAGAGCCTCAGCCGATACCTCGAGGAGACGTCCGAGCACGTGGCCGTTCTCCTCGGGGTCGAGCGCGAGGCTCTCGAGCAACTCGTCGGCAAACCCGACCGTGAAGTGGGGCCGAAGCTCGAGGCCCTGCTTCACAGGCGAGCAGAAGCGCAGGAAGCCAGGCGCGCGGAGCGGGCGGCCCATATCGCCTGCTCCGCCGCCGAGCATCTCGCTCGCACCGCCGTGTGGCACGAGGGACGGGCGCACCTCGACCCGAGTATTCTTTTCGGTGCCATTCTTGCGGATGTGGGGCACAAGTTCATCGCGTTTCACGGCGGACGTGCCTTCGAGGTCCGCATGCTGCGCCATACGTTGTGGAGCGCGGGTGAAGCGCTTTCCCGGCACGACGACCTTGCCACCTGGGTCGATGCCGAGGGGCTTCACTTTCGCTGGAAGAATGGGCGGGGTGGCCTGAACTTCCTTTCGCAGCACGTCCCCGCGCGCGACATCGCGTACGGGCTGCACGTGTATCTCACACCGCCCGTGCAGCGGCCGAGCGTGCACTGGGCGCAGCGGCCACCACGGCGTCCGGTCTCGCTGGGCGATGAAGTCGTGAACATGACGCTCTTCGCGTAGCGATTGGCGGCAATGTATCACCGTGACGAACGACGTCTGCGGTGCCCTCTCTTCGGACGGCATGCTTGCAATGCATTGCGTCCTCTCACCGGACAACCCATGACCAGCAGCGCTGCTTCGACCCTTTCCCGGTCCCAGCGCCGTGTCGCCGCCGCCGGAGGTCGCCATATCGGCGACATCGTCGGATGGAACACGGAGCGCATCAATGTCTCCCGCGAGGATGCTCGGAAGCTCCTCGAGCCCGAGAAATTCGAGCATCTCATCGTGGACATGGATCCCGCCACGGCGCTCTCCCGCGCTGCCGGCGAGGTCAAGCGGCCGGCGAACATCCTCGTCCGGCCGTTCTCCCGCCCGAACGTCGACACGCCCGCGTCGTTCGGGGTGTACCTCCAGAACAAGATCGACGGCGAGAAGGGCGACAACGTCGTCTGCGGCGCGCGGTGCCGCGTCGATTCGGGCGGCAACCGCATCGTCTCCCTGCCGCCCGAGGGAGGTGCGGGGCTCGAGGCGGCCCTCGCGCATGCCGAGAACATCGCCGCGCACGCGAATCACCTCGTCACGCATTGCGAGACGCGGGACATCTCGAATGTCCTCGTCGCCATCGTGAAGGCCCTCTCGGGTGTGCCCATCCGCAACCGCGGGGGCCTCTACCTGCTTCCGCCGCCGTCCTGCGGCACGTGGAAGCGCCTCAAGCCCGCGCTCGAGGAGCTGCGCGTCGAGCCCCTCACCATCGAGATGCACGACGCGCCGGACAACCTCGCCGTCGCGAAGTCCGCGGCGCAGAGCGCGCTCGAGTCCGACATCGCCGAGCTCCTCACGGATCTCGAAAAGGCCAAGACCGACGGCATGCGGCAGGACGCGCTCACGCGGCGTGTGCAGTTCTGCAACGAGCTCGTCGCCAAGGCCGAGCTCTACCGCGGCGTGCTCGCAGGGGTCTCCGACAAGATCACCACCAGGGTGAAGGAGCTCCAGGACAGCTTCCAGCGCCAGCTCTCGGGCGGTGGGAGCAGCGGGCCGTCGTTCTCCATCGCCGTGAACGACTGATTGCACGACAAACCGGCCCCGTCTCGGGTGACACCGGGGCGGGGCTCCGCCGCGGCTTCAACCAGTCGCGGATTTCCACAACATGAAAAAGAACGGTTCCATCGACATGGGCTCCGTCCGCGCGCGGTTCCGCACCGTGCGTGATGGGCTCAACGCGGTCTTTCGGGAGCGCGAGGACGCGATCGAGTGCATCTTGCTCGCCGCGCTCGCGCAGAGCCACGCGCTGCTCGTCGGGCCTCCGGGCACGGCGAAGAGCGCGCTCTTCTTTGGGTTCCTCGCGTCGTTCACGGACGCGCGGAAGTTCCAGACGCTCGTCACGAAGTTTGGGACCGAGGACGAGTACTTCGGGCCCGTGAAGCTCTCCGCGCTCAAGAACGACCTCTGGGAGAGGAACTTGGATGGCCGTCTCGCGGCCGTCGAGTGCGCCTTCCTCGACGAGGTGTTCAAGGGCTCGGACAGCGTGCTCAATGCGTTCCTGTCCGCCATGAACGAGCGGCTGTACAAGGGGCAGTCGATTCCCCTGCGGCTCCTCGTCGGCGCGTCGAACGAGCTGCCCGAGGAGGAGATTCTCGCGGCGATCTACGATCGTTTCCTCCTGCGCGACGTCGTCGAGTACGTGCAGGCCGATGCGACGTGGATGCAACTCGTCGCCGCGCCGCCGGAGTACAAGCCGGCGGCGCAGATCGGGCTCGCGGAGTGGGATGCCGCGTGCAAGGATGTGTTGCGGCTCGAATTGCCCCAGCGTGTCGTCGACGAGATGCTCCGGCTTCGTACGGCGCTGAAGGCGGATGGCCTCGTCCTTTCGGATCGGCGCTGGATCGCGCTCACGCGCGTCCTCAAGGCCGCGGCGTGGCTCGACGATGCGCCCGCTGTCGAGCTCGACCACCTGTCCGTCCTGAAGTACGGGGTCTGGAACAAGCCGGAGGATCGGGCGCGTGTCGTCGCCGTGCTGCAAACGGTCGATCGCTCCGTCGTCGCTCAGGCGATCGATATCGTGGACGAGGCGCTCCGCGGGTACGCGAATCGGCCGACGGAGCCGGCCGCGTATCAGTCCGCATTGCCCCAGCTCGCGGACAAGGTCACGGAGGCGGGCAAGCGCGTGCAGGACATGCTGAAGAACGGCGTGTCGCGCCGCGCTCACGCGCGCATCCAGCCGAAGCTCGACGAGCTCAAGAAGGCCCACGACGCGCTCACGGCCGACCTCTCCAAGCGCTACGCGCTGCCGTAGGCCATGGGCACGTTTTTGCAGGCGAGGCGCCGGCATCTCTGCGTCAAAGAGGCGTCCTTCGAGGACGCGGAGAAGGCCGGTGATCTCTGGAATGCAATCGTGGGGCTCGGGCGGGATCCGCCGACGCGGTCCTTCGCGGAGGCCGTGAGGGATACGGTTCCCGCCGAGTACATGGCCTTTCTCGCCCTCGACGAGGTCGGCGCGGCCTATGCGTTCGGGCTCTTGTGGAAGGCGGGGAAGCATGTCCCGGAAGGAGCTTCGGCCTTCGAGATGCGGAGTGCTGCCCGCGAAGAGTGGGCGACGTTCGACAAGAAGGCGAAGCAGGTCAAGCACCTGTCGGACGGGTTCGGCTGGGATCTCTCGGCGGCCTGGGCGCAAGTCCGGCAGGTGGATGCTACGGGAGACGATATGGATCGGGTCGAGCGTATTGCTCGCCTGGCTGGTCGCATGTTCGCCTCGCTTCGCGGCGCGCACGCGAGCAAGGTCCACGGGGTCTCGGGCGAGGTGTACTCGGTCGAGCAGGGCAATGACGTCGCCCGGCTTCTGCCGGCAGAGACGGTGCTCCTGACCGACCCGCAGATCGAGATCGTGGCTCTCGAACGAATCGCCTCTCGCCGGGCTGCGCAGTACGCGGTCCGGGGGACGACGAAGAAGTCGAAGGGGCCGCTCGTGCTCGCGCTCGATGAATCCGGCAGCATGCACGGGGTGCGGAACGAGTGGGCGAAGGCCGCTGCGGTGGCGCTCGCCCGTGCAGCTTCGGCAGAGAATCGGCCCGTGGCGGTGGTCCATTACGCGACGTCAACCGTGGTGCAGGTCGTGAAGCCGGGCGACAGCGCGGGGATCGTGAAGATGATCCTTCACTTCCTCAGCGGTGGAACGGCGATCGGCCTGGCCCTCGGAGTTGCGGTGGATCAGGTGAAGGCGCTCGCGCAGAAGGGCCAGCACGGCGCCGACATCATCCTCGTCACGGACGGCATCGACCGGAACGAGGAAGAGCAGAAGAAGTCGGTCGACGCGGCGTCGAGCATCGGCGCGCGGCTCTGGACGGTGGCGATCGAGTGCTCCATCGCGGAGGACTCGCCGCTTCGGAAGAGGTCCGCGCAATACACCGAGCTCAACGACAAGGCGATGACCGAGGGCTCGAGCATCACGCTGCTCGCGGGGGCAACGTGAGCGACGAAGATGATGATGTCGGTGGAGAGTTTGTCTTGATTGCGGCATACAGCCGCGCACAGGCACTTGAAGACGGCACGCTCATCGACGTCACCGAGCTCGCGAAGCAGGCTGGAATCAAGGCGCCGGTGGCGCTGACGCGCTCCGTCTGGGAGAGGTACGTCGAGCTGTCCCCGGCTGCGGAGAAGGCGGGAAACGACACGACGGGCAGGACGTGGGACATCCTCTGGATGTTCCGCTGTGCCGCCCTGCAACGGCCGGATGAAGCCGAGATCCGGTACCAATTGCATGTCGTCACCGACGCGATTGAACCGTCCCTCGTCGAGCTGAAGGCCATCATCGGGCCCGGCGACGACGGCGAGGCGGTCATCACGATCCTCTTGCCCGAAGAGGATTGAGCGAAAACCCAACAACAACAATGCGGCGTGCGGTTCTTCCGTGCGCCGCATTCGCTTTTTCAGGGAGACACATGTCGTCCAAGCAGTCGCCCACGAAGAACGCGGAGACCGAGGAGCAGGAGCGCGTGGAGGAGTGCATGGCCTCGTTCGCGCTCGCCAGCGACGGGCACGTCTACATCCACGAGGACGAGCTGCCCGCCGACAAACGGCGCGGGCGCAAGGAGTGGCGAGGCGTGCGCCTCACGCGGGCCGAGAGCGAGTTCTTCGCCGAGGAGGTGGAGCTCATCATGCCGAACGTGGCCGTCGCGCTGCGGAGCGCCATCGAGAAGGGCAAGCTCGGCGGGCAGGAGCCGCCCGAGGGCGCCGAGCCGGTGAACCCGGGGACGGGGCCGGAGTCGGGCGTCTTCTGATCGGACTGGGCCCGGGGGCATGTGTCTCCGGGCCCGCTTCTTCCTTTTCGCAGTCATTCATTCAAAGGGAGTCGATATGGGGAAGCATCCCCAGTCGGAGAAGTGCCTCCGGAGTGAGGTTCTTTCCATCTCGCTCACGGGCCTCGTCGCGTCGCTCGTGAGCATCGTCGTCACGATCGAGACGGGCGCGAGCTTGTTTGATCTCGTCGGTCTCGCTGAAGTGAGCCTGCGCGAGACGAAGGTGCGCGTCCGCTCGGCGCTCGCGCAGGTCGGCGTGCGCCTTGATGGCTACACCATCGCGGTCAAGGTCTCCCCCGCAGATCTTCGGAATGATGGGTTCTTCGACCTGGCCATAGCGACGGCCGTGATTCTCGCCTTCGAGAAGAAGACGCTGCCGGGCACCGTCGTGCTCGGCGAGCTGTCCCTCTCGGGGGGAGTGCGGCCCGTTCGCGGGGTGCTGCCGGCGTTGCGGGGTGCGGCGAGCAAGGGGATCGAGCATGCGATCGTGCCCCGTGCCAACCTCGCGGAGGCAGCGAGTGCGTCGGAGCTCGATGTACGCGTGGCGGGAAAACTGGATGCCGTGCAGGACTACCTGCGTGGCGCCTGCGAGCTCGAGCGCGCGAGCGTGCCCTTTCGACCGAAGCAGCCCGGGGCGCTCGATCTGTCAGACATGCGCGGGATGCCATCGACGAGGCGAGCGATCGAGATCGCGGCGGCGGGCCAGCATTCAATTCTCTTCATCGGCCCGCCCGGTGCTGGGATTACCATGGCCTCGCGCCGCATTCCCACGCTCCTGCCACCGATGTCCGTGGACGAGGCGCTCGAAGTCACGAGCATCCACTCCGTCGCCGGATTGCTCAATTCGGAGCAGGGGCTCGCTACGAATCGACCGTTTCGCGCGCCCCATCATTCGGTGGCTCCGGCAGGACTTGTCGGCGGGGGAGAGCCCGTGCGTCCCGGGGAGGTGTCCCTCGCCCACGGCGGCGTCTTGTTCCTCGACGAGCTGCCGGAGTTTCGTCGGAGTTCGCTCGCCCTGCTGGAGACCACGCTCGCCCAAGGGGAAGCGGTCATCATCCGGGGGCAGAAACGCACGGTCTTTCCGGCGTGTCCTCTCCTGGTTCTGGCGACGCACGCGTGCCCTTGCGGGTTCTACGGGGACGCGAAACGGCGGTGCACATGTTCCGTCGAGCAGATCCGGCGTCATCGGGAGCGAGTGCACGGGCCGCTGTTTGAGCGAGTCGACATGCAGATCGTGGTGCCGCCTGTCGACGTCGCGCAGCTCGGAAGCAAGGCGAAGGGCGAGAACAGCGAGACGGTGCGGAACCGGGTCGTTGCAGCACGAACGATTCAGCATGCCCGGGCGGCGCGGCAGAAGGTCGCCTCCTCGCTCAACACCGCGTTGAACGACCGCGACCTCGAGCGCATCGCCACGCCTGATGCGCAGGGGAAGCGGACCCTGGAGCAGGCCGTCGAGCGGCTCGGGTTGTCTGCGAGTCTCCGGACCAAGGTGCTCCGTGTGGCCCGAACGATCGCCGACCTCGACGGGAGCGAGGTCATCCGCGCACCGCACGTCGCGGAGGCCGTTCTCCTCGCTCCCGTCTTTGGGCTCGGCTGATGACCGACACCAAAGAGCCGGAGGAGGCCGATAATGGACCTCCGACCGAACCGGGCATGAAGGCGAGGCCCACCATCCCCTCGGAGGATCGCTGGCACATCGCCTCGTGCTCGGAAGGCAGGGCCATCATTCGTGATCAGAACGGACTGTTCGTCGGGGAGGTCATCGAGGCGGATGCCGAGCTCATCGCGGCGGCTCCCGAGCTTCTCGACCTCGTGAACGACCTCCTGGACGACCTGCGTCGCGATCATCGCATTGCCGAGGCCCTGGCGCTCTGCGAGCGCCTGGCCATGCACGCGAGCGGCGGGCAAAAGCAGGGATAACAACCACGGCGCTGCTCCTGGGCATCGCACGAACAAGCACCCGAGCCCGGATGTGCCGTGAATGGCGGCTCCTGGGAGCTTTGACCCGCGCACCTTCCCGGGGAGGTGCGCTTTTCTTTTGTGGACCAACGACCATGCAGCAGAACAACGGCGCCCTCCGCGGCGCCCTGCAGGCCATCGAGAAACAGTACGGCAAGGGGGCCATCATGAGCCTCGGGGACGACAATCCCGATCGCGGCGTGCGGGTTTTGCCCACGGGCTCGCTCGCGCTCGATGCCGCGCTCGGGATCGGAGGATATCCGCGCGGCAGGATCGTGGAGATCTACGGGCCCGAGTCCTCGGGCAAGACCACGCTCACCCTGCACGCGCTCTACGAGGCTCAGAAGGCGAAGGGCATCGCGGCGTTCATCGATGCCGAGCACGCGTTCGATCCGAACTACGCGCGCAACATCGGCGTCGACGTCAACCGCTTGCTCATCTCGCAGCCGGACAACGGCGAGCAGGCGCTCGAGATCGTCGAGACGCTGACCCGCTCCGGCGCCGTCAACATCATCGTCATCGACTCGGTCGCGGCTTTGACACCGAAGGCCGAAATCGAGGGCGATATGGGCGACGCGCACATGGGCCTCCAGGCGCGGCTCATGAGCCAGGCCCTGCGCAAGCTCACGGCCATCGCGTACCGGACCGAGACGCTGCTCATCTTCATCAATCAGCTCCGGCACAAGATCGGCGTCGTCTTCGGCAGTCCCGAGACGACCACGGGAGGCAATGCGCTCAAGTTCTACGCGAGCGTGCGGCTCGACGTGCGCCGCATCGGGGCGCTCAAGGTCGGCGAGGAGGTGCTGGGCTCGAAGACGCGCGTGAAGGTCGTGAAGAACAAGTGCGCGCCGCCCTTCCGGGAGGCGGAATTCGATATCCGCTGGGGAACGGGGATCGACGCGGCCGGGGACCTGCTCGACTTCGCCGTCGCCCACGGCATCGTCGAGAAGACCGGCGCGTACTTGTCCTTCCGCGGCGAGACGCTCGGCCAGGGCCGGGAGAAGGCGCGCGAGGCGATCAAGGGGCCGCTGGGCGCGGCGATCCGGAGCGCCATCGAGCACTCCCTCGCGCAGCGGTCGGCCGCGGAGTAGTTGAGGGGCCTGTGCGGACGCCTGTGCGTCATCACGCGGGCAAGAAGAAGTAGAGATCAGCGCGTCGTCGGAGTCGCCGAGGCAACTCGCAGGACTTCTGACGCGCGCACAGCTCTCTCGGAGGGTTCATATTCACGGAGAAGCAGCCGGGGGCCAAGCGGGTCGCTCTCGTGGGCTGTTCGGCTCTGAAGAACAAGAAACCGGCTCCGGCCAAGGACTTCTATACGTCGGCGCTCTTTCGCGCCGCCTACGCATACGCCGAGAAGACGTGCGACGTGGTGGTCATCGTCTCCGCCTTCTACGGCGCGGTCGCACCGAAGACCGTGCTGCACCCGTATGACCGGAGCCTCCGCAAGTTCCGGAAGAGCGATCGGGAGGACTGGGGAGCGCGAACGATCGGCGAGTTATTGCCCTCGTTCCGCCCGCCGCCGCAGCTCGTGATCCTCGCGGGCGAGATCTACGCCGACGCTCTTCTGCACCGCGCGCACTGGCACAACCTGCCGCTGCCCGAGCAGCCGCGGCCCCGGATCCGAGGCTGCGGCGTGCGGGTGAAGTGTATCACCTTACCGTCCCCCGTCATGACGCCCGCTCTCCCCCGTGCTTGGCGCTGCGTTCGCGCAGCGTGGAGGCCTGGTGCGCGGCGCTTGTCGAGCCCCGTGAGCTCCGGGCGCAACCACGCCGCGCTCGGCCCGCTCGGTGTGGTTGTTGCCGAGCGGAATGAGCGGGTCGTCCAGAAAACGCACGAGCCCGCTCCACTGGCCCGCCATGTACTTGATCGCCTTGTCCAGCCCGCGGTTCCCCTCAACGCGACAGAATCCTGCGCACCCGGCCGACCTCCCCCGATTCGAGGCGCACCTTGATGCCTCGCGGGTGCTCCGGCGAGCTCGTGAGGATGTCGCGCACCACGCCCTCGGTCAGCGCGCCGGTCTCCTGATCTGCCTTCTGCACGATGGCGACGCGCAAGCCGCGGCGGATGTGCGCCCGCAGCGTCCCTCCGGGCTCCCCGGTTCGCGAGGGGTCGGCCGGGGCCGCTGGTAGGACGATCTTCACGTTGCCTGCGCCCGCCTCTCGCAGCACCGCAGCGACGCTCTCGCAGTCGTCCGTCATCACCAGGAGGTCGCGCCCCTCGACCAGCACCGGGCGACCCAGCCGGTCTCGCCAGCGCGCGCCGAGCGGGGCGTGGTGCTCGTGCGGCACGCCGATGACGCGCGTGATCACCGCGCCCTCGGTGGGGTCGAACTCCCTGCGCACGATGACCCGGCCGAGCGGCGCCCGGACGAAAGGGGCAGGGGCAGGCTTCGGCGCGCGCGTGTCGGCGGCCGGCACGGCGTCGCGGAGCGACGAGAAGGGCTTGTGCTTCAATCCTTTGTCGGAGGACACGATCCCCAGTCTGCCACGATCGATCCTGGAACCGGGGCGCTCGATGCGCCCGGAAGGCTTCGCGCCTCGCTCACACCCTCAAGGCAGGTGAAGCTCCGTCGGCGCGAAGAGGAGAATGCGAGTCCACGTTTGGTCGAGCAGTAGGAAGTTCCCGAAGGCGTCCCACGCCGCTTCGGAGGGCTGGGAGGTGTTCACGTGCACCACGTCGAAGGGCGGGACGTAGCACCCCTGGGTCGAGCTGCGCGATCCTGGACGGCCAGCACAAGCGCGCGGCTATCGCGATGGCGCGCTCGCAGGAGTACATCAAGAAGCGCAAGGGAACGCTGGGCTTGTGCCTGACGTTGTTCGTCGACGCCGGGCTCGAGAGGGCGCAGCAGCGGTTCGCAAATCTCAACCGCTTCGCGGTGCGGCCGAACAACTCGCTCGGGCTCCTCTACGACCACCGCGACGAGCTCGCCAACCTCACCCGCGCCGTCGTGCGCGACGTTGTTCTCTTCCACAAGCTCGCCGACGGGGAGAAGACGTCCGTGGCCGGCGGCTCGAACAAGCTCTTCGCGCTGGCCAGCATCCACGCGGCCACGAAGACGCTGCTCGCGGGGTTCAGCGGGAGCTTCGAGACCGCGAGGCCAATCGCGGTCGAGTTCTGGACCGAGGTGACGCGCGTCATGCCGCTCTGGAACGAGGGCGGCCTCGGCAAGGTCCGGGCGGCCGAGCTGCGGGAGAAGTACGTGCATGGGCACGCGGTCGCGCTCGAGGCCCTCGGCCGGGCCGGCAACGCGCTGCTGCGGGAGCGACGGGAGGACTGGAAGAGCCTCCTGGCGGCCTCGGGACGCTCGACTGGTCCCGCGCGAGCCCGCGCTGGGAGGGGCGCGCTTTGGTGAACGGCAGGATCGCGAAGAACGCTGCGAGCGTCATCCTCACGGCCAACCTGATCAAGGTGCACCTCGGCTTGGAGCTCTCCATCGAGGACCGGCGGCATGAATCCGTGCTGGTCTCCGAGGATGCTCAGGCCGAGGACTTGCAGGGCGACGAGAGGGCGGCGACAGCGGCCTGATCGGAAATGACAAGGAGGCGCTGCTCGAGGAACTGCGCCTCTCTTGAGGCACTGTCGCTCGGGTGCCACTCCCACAGTCTGGAGGTTGGCCGCCGCTCCCTTTCTTAGCTCCCATGTTCCAACAGGGGTCGACCCGATGGGCAAGCCCCGCTTACGGATGTGGTCGCGAATCTCGCGCACGTGCTCGACGACGCTTGCCCTAAGGATCTTCGAGCGGCGAGTCATTCGCCGAAGCCCAAGCACCACGGGGCACGCCTCACTGGCACGCCGGCGCCCGACCTGGACCTGACGCCGGGATACGTGCGTAGCATGCAGGCCAGCGCGCCGACGACGAGCGAGTCGCCCAGCCCGGCTCTGCGAGCACGGGCCCGGCTGCACCGGCTTCTTCCGCGGCGGCCAGGTCCGATGTCGGGAGGCGGCGTCGGCTGCGCAGGGTCAACAAGCGAGCGTGAGCGCGGCTGACGGCGCTCTATTCGATGTTGACCACGAACTGCCCGCTCCTGGCGACGCAGTAGTTGTTCTTCACGATGAAGCACTCGACGCTGTGGCTGCCCATGTACCGGGTGCTCTCCTCTCGCTTGAGGTACCCGCGTACCACTGATACCTCCTCAAATCCCCCTCGCAGCCCGCGGGCATCACGCGCCTGCTGGCCGGTGTTCACGATCTGCCAGTACACCCGATAAGGGGGGGCGACGTCGGTGTCGGCCTCGAAGATGAGGCTGGCCCTCTTCGGCAGCGGATCTCCGTTGCTCCGAAAGTGGAACGGTCGGAACCCGTTTCGGTCGCATCTCGCTGAGACGATCTTGACCGATCCGGTGGACGAACCAGGCGGGGGCTGCTGCCAGGGGACAGGCTTCCGATGTGGAGCGTCGACCAGAACCAGTGGCGCCGTCGCTCGAGCAACCAACGAGCTTCGCTGGGATCCGAGCAAACGCCGCGACCTGGCCATCGAGGCCTCGACGAGCCGCCGCCCCATTCGCGGCGCCAGAATATCCGTAAAACGGGCGGGATCGAGCTCCTGCGCCGCTGCGTTGAAGTCCAGACGCGCGGTGTCGAGCCAGTCGTAGAACGCGTCCTTCAGCGCCTTGTTCGTGCTCCAGGCGTCCGCGAAGTTTTCGCGATCGTTGGTCGGATTGGAGATCCTCGACTCGTCGCCGTTCGTCTCGATGTATTGGTCCATCCGCCCGAGAATGCTGACGAGCGCCTCCGAGAGCGTCGGCTCCTGCTGATAGGCATGAGCAGCAAGCGTCGTGATGATGATCGACCGCGGTCTGAGGTCGGGGCTGTCCTTAAACCGCATGTCCCTATGGCGCTTCAAGATCTGCACGGCCGACTGCAAGGGAGTCTTGACCTTGTAGTCCGGAATCTGAGCCACATTGACGCTCGCTCGCTCCCTGAGCGATGCCAGGCGCTTCTGCAGCGCGACTCTCATCCTCGACACGAACCAATCCGCATACCCCTTGGGGTTGCTGACAGGCCAGTCAGGGCTCCGCACCCTGAAGTTCGGGTGGGTGTAGTCGGTGATCGCCACCGAGGTATCATCTGACGTCTGATATCCAGACATACGCATGATGGCCTGCATCCGGCGGCCATCGGGCACCGACGGCAGCACATCCATGTGGAACTGCGCTCCGTCGGCGTAGTGCAACGTCCAGACGCGATTGGACCGCTCGGGCACGGTCATGGTGTGTGCGGACGCGTAGGCCTTCATCTCCTCGCCAAGCTGACGATGGAGCCACTCCTGCGTCACCGACTCCTTGCCGTAGAAGATCTCGCACACGATGTCGAGGTCGTAGTCCTCCTCGTCCGTCACGGGCCGGATCGCCGTGCCGAGCCGGAAGGACCCCTGCGGGTACACCTCCACGTGTGTGTCGGCGAATGCGGAGGCTGGCCGCCTCAACCACTCTCCGATGGAGTTGTAGCTGCGGATGGCCGCTTCATACCTGGAGTCGGAGACCTCGAGCTCCTCCGCCAGGTCGTCCACCAGTTGGTTAGCGATTTGGAGCGCCATTACCATGCGAGGCCTTCTTCAAGGACGCGGGCAGGAAGGTGTCGATCTCCGCGTCGCTGGACGTGTACTCTTCCTTGTTCTTGAGCGCGTCCTGGGCAGCCGCATACGCTTCAGGCGTCGTTCGGGGGGCCTTCTTGTGGATCGCACCCTCCTTCTCGAAGAGGTCGTCTCGACGTTTGCGCGCCTCTGCATCGCTGATCGCCCTCGTACGGAGGTCCACCAAAAGCGACTGATAGGCCTGGCGGATCGCCCACAGGCTCGCCGCTGTGGCTTGATGCTCCTGAGCTCGCCCGCCGTGGTCCTTCCCCTTCGCGAGCGCCGACACGACTACGGCGATCAGGGAGACGAGTGCGGTGATCACCTTCGCCGCGTAGTTGTCGCCCAATACGACGATGACCGTCCCGGTCGCCGTGATCGACGAGGTCGCGATCTGCGCGATCTTCAAGTTACGAAGCGTCCTCGTGCACGCGTCGGCATCTTTCTCGTGCGTCTTGTGGGTATAGACGACGCCGATGTAGGACTGCCGGATCTGGTCCTCGATGGTTTCGAGAGCCTTCCCGTCCCCATCTGCAGCCGGAGCGGCTGCCGGCGCGGCTTTTTCCGGCGACGGGGGAGGGCTGGTCGCGAGTTCCTGCCCTGATGGTTTGACCACCGCGAGCGCGGAGGGGCTCGCGTCTTCGGCTTTCGTCGATGTGCGTCTTGGCTTGCTCATGGCTCTGCGTAAGAGGTTCGCGGGAACCCGGCCGCGTACCACGGCATCCGGGCTCACGCAAATGGACCTGGTGAGGTGTTCAGGTTTTTCCGGATCGTCCGCCATTCGCGCGGCCACTCGTCGCTGCGGCGCCGCCCACGGACCTGGCGAGATGTTCCGATTGTCATGTCCGTCCAGGTCTGGAGGTGGGGTCGCTGCCCTCATCCGCGGCAGCCTCCCGTGCTCCATGCGCGGAGATCCCCTCCGGCAAGGGGGATCGACTTCAGGCACGGCTGCGGCGGCGTCGCCGGCTCCTTGCTGGCGCGGCGCTTCCAGGTATGGGATGCACCACCATCCTGCCCTGGAGCAGGCCGGGCCGCACGATCGCGACCTCGACGACGACGTTCTAGTGTCCTGAGTTAGAAATCCGTTCACAAGCAGCCGCTACCCGTTCGAGGATCTCGTCTGCCGACTTGGTCCACACGAAGGCCTTGCCGGCGGTGTTGTGCGCCTCGATGTGGGCGATGATGGCCTCTTCGAGCTCGCGGACGCTGCGATGTACGCCGCGGCGGAGCTGCTTCTCGGTCAGCTCGGCGAAGAATCGCTCGACGAGGTTCAGCCACGAGGCGCCTGTGGGCGTGAAGTGCAGGTGGAAGCGTGGATGCTTGAGCAACCACCGCTGCACGGGCTGCGTTTTGTGCGTGCCGTAGTTGTCGAGGATGAGGTGGACCTCTTGTTCCCTCGGGACCTTGCGCTCGATCGTCCTCAGGAACGCGAGAAACTCCTGCGTTCGGTGCCTGCGATGCAGTTGGCCGATCACCCTGCCGGACTTCACGTCCAGCGCTGCGAACAGCGACGTCGTCCCGTGCCTCTCGTAATCGTAGGTGCGCCGCTCGGCCTGGCCTGGCCGCATCGGCAAGAGCGGCTGCGTCCGATCGAGCGCCTGGATCTGAGATTTTTCGTCGACCGACAGCACGAGCGCGTGCTCCGGGGGGCTCACGTAAAGCCCGACGACATCGCGAACCTTCTCGACGAAGTGTGGGTCGGTCGAGAGCTTGAACGTCTCGCTGCGGTGCGGCTGCAGCGCAAAGGCTCGCCAAATTCGCGCGATCGCCGTCTGGCTCATCCCCAGCGCCTTGGCCAGCGAGCGCGTCGTCCAATGGGTGGCATTGTGGGGCTTCGTCTCGAGCGTCCTCGTCACGACGCGCTCGACCTGCTCGTCGGTGATCGTGCGAGGAGCCCCGGACCGAGGAGCATCGCTCAACCCCTGTAGCCGATGCCGGAGAAACCGGCCTCGCCACTTGCTCACCGTTTGTCGCGAGACGCCGTTCGACGCGGCAACCTCGCCGTTGCTCTTGCCGTCCGCGCAGTCCAGAACGATGCGCGCACGGTCCGCCAACGCCTGCGGAGACTTGGGCCGGCGGGCCCAGCGCTCCAGGGTCGCGCGTTCTTCAGCAGTTAAGACGAGGGGGTCGAGTGGGCGGCCAGTTCGATGTCGCATGTTCCCACTCGCCTCCATGTGTTGAGGGAGGGGATCGTCCAAAAATTGTTCGCGTTCTTCTAACTCAGGACACTAGAACTCCTTCGGCGTTGACCAAGGAGGTCAGAGGGGCACGGCGCACGTGCTAACACCCTGCTTTGAGCAGGACCAGCTTGAACCCTCGAGTGCGGCGGCGATGAGGTTCAGCCGGCGGCGCTCGGCCTTACGGCCGCCAGGGGCCTCGTTGCCGGCTTGACGTTCGCCTCGGGGCTTGGTGTCGCCGTGCGGATGCAGGAGACGCTCGGCGCATCGCGCTGAGTTTCAGAGCCGCTTGTAGCCCGACGTCCCGCTGAACCAAAGCCGTTGCTACAACCCCCAATGCCACGAGGATCGATATACCGTCAGGTTACGCACGGATTGCGGATTCGACTCCCACATCGACGACTTGCCGTCAGAACTCGTCTTGACGGTGTTGTCTGCCGCCGCGTAGACGTCGTTCGTGATATAGGTGGCATAGTTCCCCTCTCGCAGGGAGCAGAGCTTTGCGGCGATATTCGCTGCACGTCCTACCCACACGAGATCGTTCGCCCCACGAATCCCAGTTCGCGCTACGAACAGCGGGCTCATGTCGATACCCACGGCCTGCTTTATGGCGAAGTCGGCGGGCAGCTTGGGATACTGCTCGCGAACCTTCGGGTTTAGGATTTTCACGACAGCGTGGTTGATCGCCAGCGCGGCACGGCAAGCTCTCGTAGCCATCCCGTCGCCCAGGAATACCGCCATCACGCGGTCACCATCGAAGGCCGTGATCTCACCGCCTTTCTCGCGAATGATACGACACGCGCAGTTCAGATAGCACTTGTAGACCTCTGCGACAAACCCGGGCGTCTGGAGCATGACGAGCCCAGTCGAATCCGCGAGGTCGGCATACAGAACGGTGCCGTTGAGTTTTACGGCATCGTTTGCCAGCTTGAGTTCGGGCGTATCGGGGACTTTGTTGCCGTCGCGAGTCTGCCACTGTTCTTTGAGGATCTTTACAACCTCGGCCGTGAGGTCGTCCGTGAATGCCATTGTGGTTCCTTTCTCATTTGCACCGCAGACGGGACACAATCGAACGCAATTCATTGACCGCTGGCGCCACGCGCGATGGAAGATCGGCCTCCGAGCCCGGGACAATCTCAAGTGCCTTCACCCCGAGGAGGTCCGAGGGCAGCTTGATGTCACGCTCGTCTCGCAGCCGGACCATGAACGTGCGGTCGCGCCCGAGGGCCCCCATGAGCAGCCCGAGCTCGAAAACGACGTTGTCGCGCGGCATCGGGTTCCGGGATCCACGCGACTCCACCACGTCATCCGCGGTGACGACGAGAAGCCCGAAGTCCAGCGAATGGAGCTGTGCGGCAAGCGACTCGATAGGGGTCTGGCCGGCACCGAAGACACCATCGGTCCACAGCCGCGTGGTCCACGGGTCGTGTTGGCATGCAGCCTGGATAGCGCGTGCGAGAGACAACCGCTCGACGGTCGAGCCGACGAAGACGACAGGTCTCTCGTTCGACGGTTTGACCAGCTCGCCGCGCTCCCGGAGCCTTTTGCCAAGGTCGACCGAGAGCCTGCGCCACAGGGCGGGGTGGCGGTCGGCAATCGCAGTGAAGGACGGCTCGTCGATCCATGCGACCACAGTCTCCTCGATCACGCGGATCGTTGCGCTGCGTTTGACGGAGGGGTCGATCATGCCCATCTCACCGACGTGCTGACCGGCGCGACGCCTGGCGACCTCGCGGCCGTTGATCTCGACTCCCGCCACTCCCGCGAGGATGAGACACAGGTCGGTGTCCGTGTTCCCCTGGGTGATGACGGCTTCGCCTGGCTCGTACCTCTTGAGCGTCACGCAGCCGGCAACCTCGCTGGCGACCTGCGTATCGTGCGCGACCACCGACTGCTCGCGTAGCGCCTCCTCAAGGCGGCGACGACCTTGTTCCCCCGTGAATCTGCTCAGCATCGTGATGCCCTTCGGTGACCGAGCGCGCGGTTCTCACCGACGCGTCGGCCAGTGGGAGCGGAGGATAGCAACCAGACGGCGCGGCGGGATCAACGTGGGACGTTTTCTTCGTCGCTCGCTGACGCATCGCGGCTCTGTCCACCCACCCCGTTCAGGCGGAGCACGAGGTGCGATGCACGACGCCCAGACGTCGATCCGCTGAACGTCCTCTCCTGCAAGCCGTGGGAAGAACGGGAGTGCGCCCCCGTTCCGCGAGCACGTCCCCCTGCCCTGGCAACATCGACGACGACCATCGCCATCGCGTCGGCAGAACAACTACGCCTCGTGGCGCCAACGTACTGCGGGATGACGGAGGCCGTGATCGTTGGAACGAGCTGGCCGGTGCTCCGCGTGCCGAGCAGGGCCCTCGACCGAGCCTCAACGCGCTCGACGACGCCATCCTCCGCGCCGTCTCTTCTTCGGGGCCTCCGCCCGACGAGCCACCTCGGGCACGTGACTCCAGGTCTTGCCCTCATCGATGTTGCGGATCGACTTCGCGTCGACGCCGAAGCTGAGCCCGATCAACCTCGGGGGCACGCCTTGATCGAGCAGGGCGCAGATCTGCTTGACCTGCTCCTCGGTGAGCCGAGCGCGCGGGTTTGCCAGCCGGGATGACGAAGTTCTTGAGGATGCGCCGCCTGGTGGATTCCGCAGAACAGCGGAGGTGAGGCGCTTGGCCAGCCTGCGAGGAGGCAGTACCTGGGCACCGAGCATCTGGACCGCGCCTCGCCTCCGGCAGGGGCAAAGCCCCGGGGCATCGGCGGCGGGGACACGCTGTTAGCGCTTCACCGCCTCAAACTCGAGCACCGTGAGGTACGGAACAATCCGAGCCTGCACGCCCAGTGCTTCGCGAGCGGCTGCGAGCAGTCCCAACACATCCCTCGCACTGAGGTGCCGCAGCTCGCGTGCCCATTCCTCTGGCGAGAGCGCGCGGCCGGGAACTGGCTCGCTGCACCACAGCGGCGCGGCGTTCTCGCTCTGGAACTCGATGAAGTGCCGCTCGCCGGGCTGCCACCGCGCGCGCGCCTGAACAACTTTGTCGTCGACCGGGACAATCCGAAGCTGGCTCAGGTCCGGCGTGTCGTAGATCGCCCCCGCATCGAAGATCATCCCGCAGGCGTAGCTGACATCCGCCCGCTGAATGTTCGCGAGCCTGATGAGCGTGTCATGCTGCGAGATCCCGGTGGTGGGACTGGGCACCAGATCAATCTCGACGCGGAGGTGCTCTCCTTGGATCGAGGGGTCGGTGAACTTCGTGGAGCGCTGCATCTGCTGGACGCGCTTGAACTGCATGAAGTATCCCACGAAGAACTTAGGGACCGACGTGCTTCGGGTACTGATCGCATCACGGAGTGCCTTCTCGAACTCAGCGTCGGTGCCCGAGTGTCGGACCCAGCCCTGGTCGAACCCGACGTAAGTTTCTCCGTTGGGGCTCGGTTTCCAGAGACGCAGGAACCGGGCTCCGTACACGCTCGCGAACAGCTCTGCGAGCGCGCGAGCGAAGTGCATCTCCAAGAAAGCCTCGGTCACGACGTCTGCCATCGTCGATGCAGGTTACTACATCGGGCTATCCCGACACCCGCACGCCGATCTCGCCCGTCGTCGGCTTGCCCTCCTGGCGCTCGCGCTGGCACGCGAGGGCCACCGCCGAGAACTTGTCGGCGTGGCCGCGCGCGTTGCGCTCGGTGTTGCTGCTCATGTTGCGCGAAGGGGCACGCGACGCTTGATGGCGTGGACCTCCACGACGAGGTCGCGGTCGCGCGGGAGCGTCACGTCTTGGCGTTGCAGCAGGATCCTCAAGTTCATGGCCCAGCGCTCCTTCGCCTCGTTGGTGAAGTTCTCGCCGACAACCGTTCACGCGCTTCTTCGACGCGCTCGATCGCCGGTCCGCCGAGAGGAACAGGCGATGCTGAGGAACACCGCCGTTCACGCGCGTCTTCGACGCGCGCGATCGCCGCATGCGGCCAATCCTCGGTTCATCATGGCGCGCGAGCTGAGGGATCGGCGCAGCTCACGGCCAGAGCGCGCCCCATACGTTGGCGTCGGAGTTCGAGTCCTCCCTGGCGGGAGGCGAAGAAAAGTCGTCGCGCGTCGTCGCGAGGCGAAGAGAAGTCGTCGCGCGCCCCCGAGCCGCATCCATGCTCCGGCCAGTGGGTGAGGCTGGCCGTCCCTCGGCCTTCCCGTCCGCGGCAACCACCTTCGTCATGCAGGTGGGTTGCCGACCCGGCTCCCGCTAGGCCCGCCCCAGGCCCGGCTCACCCGCTCCGCCGCCGTCCCCGCGTCACAGCACGCAAGAGGCGGAGGACGGCATCCTGGACGTCCTCGGACGCGCCCTGGAAGAGCCGTGCTGCCTCGATGGCAGCCGGGTCGAGGTCGTGGACGCCTCCCACGAGCTCCCCCGGCGGCACCCCCAGGCCCTTCGCGAGCGCGAGGATGCTCGACAGCGAGGGGTCACGCCGGCCGGTCTCGATGCCCCCGATGTAGTTCGGCGTGAGCCCGGCACGCTCCGCGAGCTGCTCCAGGGTCAGGCCCAGCGCCTCTCGCCGCCGCCGCACTTCCTTGCCGAAGTCCACGGCGCCGAAGGTCGCGGGGATGGCGCTCCGGGTGAACACACGATGGTGTTGACAACAAACACGATCGTATATCTTGGCACGACGATGTTTCGGCTCTCCACTCCCACGATCGTGCCCTCTGCGGCGTCAACGATCCTGCCCCTCGCGTTCATGCTGGCGAGCAGCGTGCTCCTGGCTGGATGTTCTCGCGACGCATCGAGCATCGTTCGCGACTACCTGAAGCAGGACAGTTGCCTCGACCGCGCCAAGTTCATCCTCGACCCCGAGGCGAACCGCGCCGCGCTCGCGGAGCACTACAAGGACCAGAAGGACTGCAAGAAGGCGTTCGAGTCGATCGAGGCCGACAACTGCGCGAAGGTGAAGGAGGGCGACTACTGCAGCGTCGAGGTCGTCTTCGGGAAGAACAAGCGGGACTACTACCACTTCAAGAAGACGGCAGAGGGCCTCAAGCTCGACTGGCGATCCTCGGTCGGATACAACCCCGTCTCGCTGCCGTTCTTCCGGACGCAACGGCTGAAGGGGACCTACCTCTTCCGCGTCTGGGCGAAGCTCACCGACTACTACAACTTCGACTACAACGAGACGGAGCAGACCCACCAGTCCATCGAGCTACGCGACCCAGACGGCGCGGCCATCACGGGCTACATCCGCCGCGACGCGCCCACCGCAGCGGCATTGTTGGATGTGCTCAAGGACGGCAAGGAGCACGGGGTGATGGTCGAGCTCCGGTACCCGCCGGAGTCGAAAGACAGCAGCGTCGTGGGCATCGAGCGGTTCGTCGCCGAGCGCTGGCGGCAGAGGCCGGAGGAGTTCGAGGCGCGCCCCGCGCCCGCTCCGCGCTGATCCCTGCAGGGAAGGGCCCTTCCAGCCGAGTGACAACGGCAGGCTGAACCTAGGCTTTCAAGCCTGCATCATGGTAGCCCTCACGCGCCGCAAGAGCAGCGTCGGCCGACCCCACGGGATCGGCAACGGCATCGCCGTCCGGCATACGAGGTGCAACGTCATGCCCCCGTGATCGACCGCGGACGCCTGCACGATTTCGCTGTCCCCACCATCCCTCGCTTCGCAAGAACTCAGCTCGAGCGAGCCCGCACGATGCGCGGCGCGAAGGCGCCCCTTGAACGCCCGAAGGCCGAGTCCCGTCGCTTCACCGCGTTCATCGAGCTCCCGGAACAGCTCCACGATGAGCGCGTCGTGCGAGCCTTCATTGACCAAGGTCTGCACCCGGGCGGCAAAAGCGTCGAGCGGAAGCGTGATCAAACGCGGGCGCCCTTCGCGGCGCTTTTCATCATCGTGGACCTTGCGCGTGAAGTCTTTGGCTGCGGCGTAAGCCTTGGGAGAGAGCGTTGCGACGACGTCGTCGAGCGCGGAGAAGATGTTCCGACGCGACCATCGCTGCACGAGATGAAACGTGATTCGTCGGGAAAGAACCGCCGATGCGGCGACCACCAAGGGGTTCACGTCCTCGGCGCGCTGGCACGTGGCGAGTTCGAGGAGCCCGCGGTTGTACGCTTGGAGCAGCCGCGCCTTGAACGCCGACAGCGTCGGGCAGGACGGGACATCGTCACGCTCGCGGAGCAGGCGGAAGAGCGGTGCGATGAACACGCCGTCGTCATGTATCCCTTCGGTCATGCGGCGAGCCGCTGACTCCACGCCCGAGGCGAACGCGCGAAGGGATGCGTTTACGAGCCCAGGCGCACGCCGACGCTCAGCGTCCAGGCTGGCACGGGCGAAGAGCAGGACCGCGGCCGCGCCGTCCCGCGAGAGGACGTCGAACGCGTCAGGTCCCGTTCTGAGCCGTCTTCGCGAGGGCGGAGGCGGGGGCTCGAAAGACGCGGAAGGCGGACGAACAGAGGACATCGTGGTCCTCGATCGCATGTTCCCGGGCAAACCGCAAGAGAGGACAAACCCTGTCGCTCGTCTCGTCGACCCTGCTCATCTGCATCAACTAGCTCCGGCATAAGATCGGGATGACGTTAGGCAACCCCGAGACAACGACGGGCAGCAACGCCCTCAAGTTCTACATGAGCGTGCGTTTAGACGTCCGCCGCGCCGGGGCGTTGAAGATTGGCGATGGTGTGGTCGGCGCGAAGACCCGTGTGAAGGTGGTGAACAACAAGTGCGCGCCGCCGTTCCGCGAGGCGGAGTTCGACATCCGGTGGGGGAAGGGATCGACATCTCGGGTGACCTCCTCGACATCGCTGTCGCCCAAGCCGTCGTCCAGAAGACCGGCGCGTACTTGTCTTTCCGGGGGGAGACGCTCGGTCAGGACTGGAAGAAGGCGCGCGAGGCGATCAAGGAGCCGCTCGGAGCGGCGATTCGGACTGCCATCGAGCACTCTCCGGCCGCGGAGTAGCTGAGGGGCCTGTGCGGACGCCTGTGCGTCATCACGCGGGCAAGAACAAGTAGAGATCAGCGCGTCGTCGGAGTCGCCGAGGCAACTCGCAGGACTTCTGACGCGCGCCCAGCCCCTCTCGGAGAGTTCATGTTCACGGAGAAGCAGCCGGGGCCAATCGGGTCGCTCTCGTGGGCTGTTCGGCTCTGAAGAGTCAGAAGCCTGATCCTCCCCGTTGGAGACGGAGCTACTAGCTTGCTCGAGCGAGGCCGTTTGACAACTTACAGCCGAAGAAACGCCACCGCGTCCGCGACTATCGTGGGGATCGGTGCCGTCGCATCGATCACCAGGTCCGCGCGCGCGCGAAGTCGTCCGTCGTGAACCTGCCGCTCCGTGGAGTGTGCGGCGAGCTGATCGAAGCGAGCGGCGTCGTCGGTCGCTCGGGACTCTGCGCGCTCTCTGCGCGTCTCGTCGTCAACGTCGAGGAACAGCAGTGCGAACCGCCGCGGCGCTACAACGCGCTGGATCACGTCCGCGATCTCGACGTGGCGAACCCCGTCCACGATCACGTGCGCGGAATGGTCTGCACGAGCGAGAACGCGGCAGACGAACTCCTCGTCGCCGAGGTCACGCTTAAGCTGCTCGCCGAGCTGCTGGAGAACGTCGCGAGATTCGACGTGGAGGCTCCTGCTGGAGGCCTGCTCCCGAACGTAGTCCCCGAAACCAGTAGTTGCCGCGCCGGTCTTGGCAGAGAGCGCTTGGATGAAAGCGGTCTTGCCGGCCGCGATGCCACCCGAGATGCCGATGACGAGCGGTGTCATCCGAACAAGTTGAGCTGATGCGAGCGCGCCCGCAAGACCACCCAGCCCCTGCGGTCTGTTTTCGGACAGTCGAGCGGTGTCGGTAACGTCGCGACTGGACCGAGGCGGATGAGGGTCGCGTAGCGAGCGCTCTCGCGGCTCTCCCAGAAGCCGGGCACATCGTCTCGAAGATCCCGCCCGAAGCGATCGCGCAACTCGGCGCGTGTGGACGGTGTGAGCGCCCCGTAGCACCACACCTCCGTCGCCAGGGTGGCGGCGACGATGGGCCCCGAAACTTCCTTGAGAAGCAGCAGATCTCCCTCGTGCACCGCGCGGAACGGCGGAACCTTCACCATCGAGAAGCGCGACTCGATCCGCTTGCTCCCGTCGAGGATGAACCCGAGGAACGGCTCGAGAACTACAGCGAGATGGACGGCGTGACCTCTTCCCGGCGCGAGCGCGTCACTCAGCACGGGGACGCGGCGAAGTTGCGACGCGATCTTGTCGGCGGTGGCCGAGTACCAGGTGCCGAGGTCCACCGCGTATGGGTATCCCGGCAGCGGGCTCTGGGGCAACCCTATCGAGGGCGCATCGGGACGTCGACGATCGACGTGGCTCGGAGGTCGGAGCTGAACCGTGCCTCCAGCTGGCGGTTCCAAGCCTCTACGGCACGCTGCTGGTTCACCATGGCGCGGTTGTACAGCTCGGTCCGCGACTCGGGAAAGCTCGCCAGCCGCTTCTTCACGACTCCCCAAGCTCCGATCTTGAGCGGCACGGTTCGTAGGGGAAGGTTCTCGTGGATAGCCTGGAGACGGTCGACAAAGCGCGCCATCGCATCGTCGATCCCGGTGCCGTTCGGCGTCGTGAGAGTGACGTACCCGTAGAGGTCCATCCCCGTCGAGAGCAAGCGGCCGAACAAATCGAACTGGCGCGAAAACAGCGTGGGGTCCGCTTCGGTGTTGAAGGCGAACGAGGCGTCGTCGAAGCCCTTGAAGCAGGCGACGCGGCCGTAGGCGGGGAAGGTCGCGACCAGCTCCTGCTGGGCGTTCGACAAGTACCGCCAAAAGTAGTCGTTGCTCAAGTTGTCGTCCGACCAGAGAAAGACCTTGCCGCCGAGATTGCGGGCACGGAGAGCCTCCATCGTCCACGGTACCCACTCTGGGACGAGGTCGGGCTGACCGCCGGTGAGGTCGATCATCCTCCGCCGGGTTGCTTCGGGCTCCCGCAAGTAGAGGTCGACGAGATCCTCCGCACGTAGCCAGGCTCCCGTGTCCTCGACAGCGTCGAGAAGCCGGAACGGGACGAAGCAGTACCAGCACCGCCAGTTGCACGCTGCGTTCTGAAAAACCTGTGCATCGAGCGTGTCTTCGTCGCGAAGCCCGAGCGCGCGACTCGCCGGATCGATCGGCAGCGGGTTGCGCGGCCAGTCGCTCCCGTGATCGCGCACGAAGTGACGGATGCGGCCGAACCCGTCGCAGTTTGCGGGCTCCTTCAGATCCGCCGCCTGCTCGCTCGCGCCGATGCGCGCGATTAGGAGTTGACGCTCATTCACCTTCACGGCGCGGGCTCGCAGGCGCGCCGAGAACGCATCGGTGTCGATCGTGCCGCTCACGAGGCGCTCACCGTCACCGCGCGGCGCCTCGGGGGGACCTTCTTGGGCTCATCTGCGAGCGTCGGCAGGCGCTCTCCGATGTAGAGCATGATCAGCTCGACGAAGTAGTCGATCTCGGCCGGCTCCAGCTCGCGATCAGCGGGGATCGCGTGCCAGTACTCGATGCACTTTCGACAGCAGGCGGCCACTGCATGCTGCGCATGGTAAAGCACGTTTCCGCTGAATGGAGTTTGGCGCCCCTCTCGCGGGTGCTGCGGACGTCCGACCGAGCTCTCCACGCGCTTCCGCGCCGCGTCGCGCATCCCCAGCCTTCCCTTCCGGGTCGCGTGGTTCAACTCGCCCTCATTGAACGTGCTGTGCCAGAACACGTGCCGAATCAGCTCGTTCCTGAGCGCCTCGAACGTGTAGGCCGCGTCTTGGAGGTCGCGAGCGTTTACGCGATCCCAAGCAATCAAATCGACGTTGCAATCGCGGCACGGGCCCCCGCGGCGCGGGAAACCGCTTCGCTTGCGTTCCTTCTGGAGGAAGCAGTGGAGCCCGTTCTCGCAGTCCGTGCTTGTACACGTAACGCCGAGCGGTTGGAGGTCATCGTCGTCTTCGGGTGCTGTCATTCCGGCGCCTCCTGGAGTGCGTTCATGAGCAGTTCACGGTCAAGCCGGTCGAGCTGTGACCAGTCGAGGCGCTGAACCAGGAAATCGCGGACGATGCGCCACGGCTCCCCATCGCGCTCCTGTAGATTGGCGGCCGGCCCCCACCAATTGATCCGATCCATCGCAAGCCGCCAGGCAAGGTAATTCGCCAGCGCTCCGGTCGATACGCCGTGCGCCTTCGCGATTCGCGGCACCACGCCTTTAAGGCGCTCGGCTTTCTTTCCGGCTGCCGCGACGCACTCCTTTGCCAGAGCCTCAGCGCGCCCGTCGAGTTGCACGTCACCCGCGAACTTCGTCGCTTGCTTTTCCTCCGGAGCGAGGCGGCGTTCGACAGGCATCGACTCGTCGTCGAGCCACGTGAACTCGTGCTTTTCTGGATCAGACGCGGCGTGACGGGCCTCGTGCAGGAGGTCGTGCAACCATCGCGCCTCGGACGTCGTTCGCTGCTTGAGTACGATCACGTTGCGCCCGTCGAACCGCCAGCATGCGCCGTGGTAGCCTCCTCTCTCCGAGAGAGGAACGACCGGCACGCCGAGATCCCAGAGCGTCGCCACCGCCGTCGCGAGATCGATCTTCCCCGAGCGCCCGAGCATGAGCGTGCGGAAGCCAGCGGCATCGCGCGGGATGGTTTGTGGCTGCAATTGAGGCGTCGCGCGGAGCACCAGCTTCGCGATATACGCGCCGAACGCCGCCAGGAAGAGCGTTCGCCCTTGGTCGGCGCTGGAGTAGACCTTGAACATCGCAGCCTGTGCTAGGCGCGATGGCTTGAGCGTCTCCTTGCCCGCGAGGATCTCGGTCGGCGTCCAGCCGAAGATGCGTTGCGCCGCGCTCGTCGCTCGGAGCACCGGCGCGGCCTCATCTTCTTCCTCGTTGCGTTCGCCGAGGAGCACTCGCCGAACGAAGTCGCGATCAACGCCTGCATCGTCGAGACGACGCATCAAGGCTCGTTCGCTCACCTCTGTCGACGACAAGAACACGTCCTCGCGGATCTTGATCCCCACCGCCTTCGCGACATCGACGAGGCGAGAGAAGCTCGTGGTGGCGTACTCGGTCGCCTCGTACCGCTGCACCTGCTGCTCCGGAACTCCGAGCCGCTCGGCGAGATCGCGCTGTGTGAGACCTGCCGCGATGCGGCCTTCGATGAGGGCGCGCGGCAACTCGTCGAGCGACGACAGTTCAATGACCCCGCGTCGGCCATCGCGCAGGGCCTCGTAGTCGGCGATCTGCACCTGCAGTTCGGTGAGTTGGCTTCGCACCGCGTCCGACTGCGCCTTGCGGATCTTCGGATGCACCTTGCTCTCGGTGTCCGCATCAAGCGCGGCGAGGGCCTTCTCGAAGTCGGCAGCCTGAGCCTTGGTGATCCGGTACTCCCGGTCGTTCCTGATCATGGCGTCCACTCCGTGAGGTCGATGCAGAGGATCCCTTTGGGCGCTCCCGTTTCCTTCTGCTTTTGGAAGAACCGTAGGAACGGCGATCCGCTCGCGTCGGCGCGCGCCGACGCCGGGAACATCTCCCCGCCGAAGATCGCCTTCTGCACGGCTCGGTTGTCGTCGAACATCAGCAGCGCCGGGTGGAGTTTGTCGGGATCGACCTCGTCCTCCTCCCAGCAGCCGTCGAAGTCTCCCGGCCCTTGCTTCGCGGTCACGAAGCTCCCGTCGATGTACGCACGACGGCAGCCTGCCTCCTTGAGCGATGCGAGTGCCTTTTCCAGTCCGGCGAGCAGCTTGCGGCGGCGCCCACTGTGGCCGTACCGAGCACGAATCTCGGGCCACGTCGCGACATGCACACCAGGCGGAAGGACGCCCTGCTTGTCGAACTTCGGGATCGGCACAACACAACAATAGCGTTGTGTTACACTGAACGCAAGCACAGCGGCGCGACGGCCTCGTCGCGGGAGAGGCTGCGGCAGTCCTGCCCGGGCATCTCGATGTCACTCAGCAGGACGTCGGGCCGCTGGCGCTTGAGCGAGGCGAGCGCCTTGTCGGCGGAGTTGGGAGTTGACTGAGTGCGAGGTCCTCAGCCTCGCGCGCCTTGAGGCCGCCGCCGCACTTCGGGCACATCCGGTTCGCGTCGTGGAGGGCGTGGTCGACATCGCCCGCGACGGCTTCGGTTGCTCCGTCGGCACGTGCCCAGCTTCGTGATGCCAAGCCACGCGGCGAGCTCCGTGAGGGACTCGCCCTCGAGCGTGTGATGCCGGAGGAGTTCAAGGTCTTCGCAGGCGAGCTCGCGCAGCGCGGTCCGAACGAGGTAGCAGAGCGCGATGTGCCCCCTCGGGATCCTCGGGCTCGGCAACCGCAGCCTCGATCGCATCGGGCCGGAACCCCTCGTACTTGTGCCGGTACACGCGGTGGAAGTTCGCGGCCAGCTTCCTCGCTGCGTCGAGGAGCCAGCGTCTCGCGCTGTCGTTGTCCTGCGGGATCTTCGCCTGTCTTTGCAAGGCGATGACGAAGACGTCCTGGAGCAAGTCCTCGAGCGCAGGCCCCTCGATCCCCAGGCGGCGCAGCCTGGCGAGGATCGCGTCGGCGTGCGCCTTGTACAGGGTCTCCACCGAAGGCATCGCCCTACCCGCGATGGGCGCCGCGCGCGCGACGGGGGCTTTCGCCAGGGAACCGGACGAGCGTCTCCAGCTTCATCCCGAGGCCCCGCGCGATCTTGTCGGCGGTGCTCACGTTGATCACCGTGCGGCCATGCTCGACGCTCGAGAGGTGCCCCTTCGTCACGCCGCTCGCGGCGGAGAGCTGGTCGAGCGACATGTTCTTCTTGAGGCGTAGGTCCCTGATGCGGGCGCCGAGCTTGATTGCCAGGGGATCCGGGGTTGCGCGGCGAGGCATGTGGCCCCTTCATCTCGCTGACGCAGGGCAAGCGCAGAAGTAGAGCAAGCCCCGCTTCGGATCGTGGATGCCCGCGGCGCGTTCGACGAAGGGCGCGAGTAGCGGAGCAGCGACGAGCCGGACGCGCCCTTCGTGCTCCGTGTGTAGTAGAGCCGCCTCGAACGCCGCGCGTGGAACTTGAACAAGGGCCCCGCGGAGGATCGGCAGCGGCACGCCCTGCGTGTTCTTGTAGGCCGGATGAAGCCGGCCCATCACCGCGAGAATCTCGCTCACGACTGCCGGATCTGGAGCTGCATCACGCGCGGCGAGGGTGCGCTGCGCGAACAGCAGGACGTCAGCGAGCTCGGGGATGCGGAGCTGGCGGAGGACATCGTTCACCTCCTCGGCCGGCGTGCGATGACGCCGTCGAGGCTCGGCAGGTGGGGGCGCAGGCGGGCAAGGTCGGATCGTCGAGCGCGGGTTTGTCGAGATGGGCGCGGCCTGCGCATCGGCGCCGCCCGGCGTACGTGTGGTGACGCGCTCCCCGCTCAAGACGCTCTCCTCGCTTGTTCAACGAGAGCGACGCGCTCGAGCAGCCCTCGTGTCGGATGTTCGATCCCGGCAGCGACTTGTCGTGTCCCAGAGATCGGACCCGCGGGACGGAGTACAACCTGGCCTTGCTTTTCGAGATGAAGGAGCGCTTGGTCCACTGCGGATCGTGCGATCCCGAGGAGCTTGCCCCGCAGCACAGCAAGGCCGACCGCCCCGTCTTCGTCGGAGCGCATGTACATGAGCGCGTAGATGATCTGCGCCTCGACGCGCCCCTCCGGCCCTGCGAGCCTAGCGGCGACGATGTGCTCGATGAGCTTCGCCGTCGCATCCAGCTCGTGCGGCTCGAAGCTCCAGAGCAGCGTGTGCACCTCGTCGACAACGGCGCGCCGTCCTGGGGAGAGAGGCGAGACGAGCGTGGGGACGGGCCTGCGCGCCGCCTTGTGCGCGGACACGTGCACGTGCGATGTCGACGCAGAGGCCGCCGGACGCGCAGGTTCAGGGGCCGGCGCCGGAGCAGCGACAACCGCTGCTACAGGGCGGCGCCGCCAGCAGGACAAGACGCCGATCAGCACACGCCACCATGAGGGCCTCACCCGGATCGACATCGCGGGAGCGGGAGGCGCGGGCGCAGCCGGCCGCACGAAGAACGCCGTGGGGGCGTTGTCGTTCTCTTCGTGGCTCGCAGCCGGGCGCGCCATCACGCGCGTGGCAGCTTCGTCTTCTTCCTCGTCGGCCATGTACCCCTCCGAGCGCACGAATGCCGTCTGCGACCTGAAAAAGCCGCGAAGCCGCTCCTCGTCGGCTCTGCGACGTCGACTCGGGAGACGCCGCGGACGGCTGGAATGACGAACAGAGCGATGATCGCCCGGAGGCGGGCGCGGAACCTGGGCTAGCGAATGCGAGCTGTATCCCGCGACCTCCTTCGAGCGAATATCACCATCCCCAGGCGACCGCGGTGGTATGCCTCGACGAACGCACCCCATGCGCGCCCTGCACCGCGGCCGTCTGCGGATGATGATGATTCGCGAGGACAAACGCCGCCGCAGGCCGGCGCTCATGGCCGGGCACAGAAGCCGCATGTCCCTTACTTTCTAAACACGAGCCGACACTGGCGACCCGTCCAAGGAAAGTGCACGCCCCCGTGCAAGAGGCGGGTCAGGGCGAAGTGCCGCTCTTCTGATCGTTCTGCCGCAGGCCCTCGAGCGCCGCGGCGATGTACTTGTTCCGGACCGCCGCGTGCTGACTGTCCCGGTAGTCCCGTTCATGCTGTCGCAGCGTGGAGAGCGCCTCGGCGAACTGTCCGCGCGAGAGCATCTCCCGAGCTTGTTCGAGGTTTGTCGTCTCCGGGTCGTTGAGGGGCACGGCGGCGGGCGAGGGGCGCGGGGGCGCGACGACAACCACGGTCGCACTCGGGCCTGGGGTGGGCGGGGGCGCGACGGCAGAGGCGCTCTCTCCACGCCCGCTCTCGTCGATCACGACGGAGAGCACCATCGGCACCACATGCCGCGCGGCAGGTGACTCGTCGCGGGGCCAGAGCGCGACCGCGCCACCCCCGCCCAAGGCGCCGAGACCGACCAGGAAGAGCGGGTGCTTGATGAGCTCGAGCACCGCCTTCACCGTGGCGCGAGCAGCAGGCCCGGAGCCCGTGGGCGCGACCGCTTGGATGAGCCGCTTGCCCGAAGCCGGCGGTTCGGAGGGCGGCGACGGGTTCGGCGCCAAGGCGGGAGGAAGTACCTCGTGGAAACCGAGCTCGCCGGCGACGCCACGCCAGACCTCGCGCCGTGCATTCTCGATGAAGTCGGGCGTGAGGTCCTCGGGCCGGAAGACGGTGTCCAGGCCGAAGGGCAGCAGCATGAACGGCGTGAAATCCCGGCCGAACAGCTTCTTCACCCTGCGCCGGAAGACGTCCTTGGCCTCGACGAGCCTGGCCTGCGCGGTATTGCGCGAGACCCCGAGCGCCGCGGCGATCTTCGGTAGCGACTCCCCGTTGAACTCGGCCCTGACGAGTACGTCGACGAGCTGCGCGTCCATGGTCTGAAGCACGCGTTTGACGACCTGATCGAGCTCATGATGCTCGAAGCGCTCGTGCGGGTTTTCGTCGCTGGGCACGTCCACGCCGACGTCTGCTTCGGGCGTCTCGAAGCGGTGGCGGTAGAGACGGTAGTGCTCCGCCGCCTGATGTTTGCAGATCATCTCAAGCCAGTCCTCGACTCCCGCGGATGGGACCTTGTCGAAGTTCTTGTAGACCTTCACGAAGACGAGCTGCGCGAGGTCGTCGACATCCGCCTGGCGCACGCCCATCCGCGCCAGGATCCCGAGAACGGTCAGGAGGTGCGCCGTGTAGAAGCGGAGAAAGGCGTCGCTGGCGTGATGCAGGAACGGGAGGAGGAGGCGCACGAGTACAAACACGCGCCGAGATGGGCGCCCCGTCCAATAAATCGTACGGCTTTCTGCTCGAAGGCTACTTCACCGGATGTCGAAGGGAACAACCAGGCCGACCCGGATCGCGCCGGTGAGGCGAGGAGAGCGCCAGAGTTCCTCGCCGTCGACGATAAACACACGCTGACGCGCCACGTAGGCGATGTCCCCGTGTAGCTGGAGGCCCAAGAAGCGAGCCAGCCGGAGCTCTCCGCCGACCCGCGCGCCGAGGTCAACTACGAAGGCATCATCGTTGATGATCTTGATTCTCGGGGCGTCGAGCGACAGCAGTGCCACGTCGCCAAAGACGCATACGCGGGCGAAAACGCGGGGAGCGAGGAGCTCATGGCGCCCGCATGCCAGGGCGGCCAGGCCCGCGCGTTCAGCCTCCACGTCGAGCTTCGTCGGCAGGGCCCAGGCGTGATCGTACTGCCCTTCGACACCGATGGAGATCCGCTTCCACCGCCCCTCGACGCCCGCCGCGAGGCTCAAGGCGGTTTCGGGCGTACTCCACCACGCTGCCCCCATGTTCGCGTAGACGGCAAGCTGCGGCAGCCCTGCTGAGCGCGCCGGGACCTTCGGCGCCGAGGGGCGTGCGGCAGGTTGAAGCAGCTCGACGCGAGCGGGAGCCGGGGGCGTAGCGGCTGACGGAGGCGCGGAGGGCGCAGGCGGCGCAGACGAGCTCGACGCCGCGGGTGCCGCGGACGGGATGGTCAGTGGGTCGATGATGTCGCGCAAGTAGAAGACGGCTCGATCAGCGAGCTGATCGCATCGCCAAGATTCCGCCTGCGTGACGTGGTTGGCGACGACCTTCCCGTTCTCGTCGCGGGCCTCGATGTGCGCCTCGATCCGCTGCGGCGTGAGCACCAACTTCACGGAGATGGAGCGCGGCGCGTCGTCGGTGAAGGGATCGTGGCCCTTGAGCTTCGTGGCGAGGGCGGCCTTGATGTAGCTCTTGTCCGGGCAGTTCTTCGGGGCGTCAGGACCGGGGGCGTAGTCGAGGCGCCACGGCAGCACCTCGGGCGACTGCGCCGTCGCCTCCGAGGTGCCACAGAGCAGGGCCGCGATGAGCAAGAAGCGCGCCCTGAAAGGGCGTGAAGAGGCGTCCCGCATGACCTGAGAGAGCAGGTTTGTCCCCGGCGCAGAGCATGCCCGTGGGGCGCGTGGGGCGCAAGCGTTGGTGGCACACGACAGTGCACAGCGTCGGTTTGTCCCTCGGGTCCGAACGTTGACGGTGCCCGGATTCGAGGACTAGCCTTTACGGCGTGCGTGCGTTCAGGACCTTCGCCTCGTACCTCGGCACGTTGATCGCCTTCGGGCTCGCTGCCTGCGACGCAGAGAGCTGCGTCGCGGTAACCGAGGGCTACACCATCTGTTACAACGATGCCGACGAAGAGGTCCCGTGCTGTGGCCCGCCGGGGGAGAAGTACGCGTGCCCGCCCGATGCAGGCGATGATGCCGACGTGGATGCCGGCGATGATGTCGACGCGGGCGACGATGACGGAGGTCCAGAAGCGGGCTCGTCGTCTGGGTGCCCCGATCATGCGCAGTGCGTGTCACCTGGCGGCGGCGGGTTCGACCACTTCCCTTCGTTCGTGTGGATGGGGCAGGAGACCGATCAACCGCCCGCTCCACTCGCCGACGTGGCCTGGGAGAGTTGGGTCGATGTCGTGTTCGCCGAACCCGTTTGTCCTGTCTGCTCTTGCGCGGCGCCGCCGCAGGGCTGCCTCTTGCCGGGCTCGTGGGATGCCAACTCGACCGCTTGCCAAGACTTTTCGTCCCCGTACGTCACGCCGTTTGACCCTCCGGTCGGATGGGACGGGTCCTGCACGTCATCAACCAAGATCCCCGCGGGTGCCGTGTGCGACGGCATGCCATGCGTTCGGTCGTTGGTGGTTGAGCCGCCCGTCGTCGCGCCGTGCGTGCCTGAGCCGGCGATGCCGCCGGAGGGCCTGCCCTTGCCGCCGCCTACACGCACGAAGGTGATCGAGTACGTGTCGGCGAGCCTTGGAACCTGTGGAGGGTTCCAGGTGTGCATCCCGAAGACTCCCCCTGGGTTCCGGCTCTGCCTCGTCGCGCATGGGCTCGAGGCTGGCCTGGCATGCCCAGAGGCGTGGTCGGATCGGCATACCGGCTGGATAGAAGTGGAGGACAAGAGGTCCTGCTCGGCGTGTAGTTGCGGTGCGCCGCAAGACGGCTTCTGCGAGGTGCGGGTCAAGGCGTACGCCGACGAGGCATGTGGGAACGAACGAGGGAGTCTCGTCCTCCCGTCGACCGAGGGGCCGAAGTGCGTCGACCTGACGAGTGGAACCGCCCTCGAAAGCCAGACTGCCGAGGTCCTTTCCGCTCAGGCTGGCACGTGCGTGCCCAGCGGGGGCGAGATTATCGGCGAGCCCTGGACCGCGGCGCCAGTGACATTCTGCTGCGTCCCTGAATTGGTGCCGCCACCATGACGGCGCTCGACATCAACTGCCTATCAATTGCAGATACCATTGACGCACGACTCTGACGCGCAGTCCTCGTTTTGTGTGCAGGGCTGGTTGTACTTCAACGCGCACCGTCCCTTGCCATCACACATGTAATTGCCTGCGCATACAATCGTAGGGTCGGGAGCGTTTTTGCCGTCGCCGGTCCCATATGCCCGAGGAACACATTCGCCGTAGGGAAAACCGCAATCGTAACAAAGGGGGCACGGTTTAGCGCAGCAGACGCCGGCTTCGCACGCGCCACTCGCGCACTCGGCGTTCGTCTCGCAGAATGGTCCGAAGCAGATCGGACAGCGCCCACCGGAGTTGCTGCAGTCGATGCCGGTCTCGTCTCCGTTCTGGATCCCGTCGTCACACCGAGCGCACAGGCCATCCCAGCAGTACCCACCCGGGCAGTCCGCGTCCACGTTGCACGTCCCCGGGCAGAGAGGACACGACCCGCCGCAGTCGACGTCGGTCTCGTCCCCGTTCTTCACGCCGTCGTCGCACCGCGAGCACACGTTCCCGGACTCGCAGGTATGCCCCGGCTTGCAGTCCGCGTCCTGCAGGCACCCGATGCACGTGCCCGCGCCGTCGCACACGCCGGGGCACTTGTCCGGGCCTGGGCAGGAATCCATCATGCAGCGGAAGCCCACGCGTTCGTTGAAGCTGTGGCAGGTGCCGTCGCAGATCCAGCCCGTGCAGGCGGGCGGCCTGCCGCACTCAACCCCTGTCGTACACGGGCAGCCCTCACCGCCGCCGTCGCAGGAAGCGCTGCTGCATGAAGGCAAGATCCCGAGGCCGGCGAGAAGTAGTGCGAGGGAGATCGCCGCGACGACGTGACGAAGGTTCATTCGGGCCTCCTTGGCCGCCCTTATTCTAACGCCAGGGCCAATGCGCCGATCAGCTCCGCGTGCGCCTCCGATGCGACGTCAGACACACCGGTGCGCCGCTCCTATTCGTTCATACGTTTGCACAGCAGTTCTGGCCCAGCCAGGCGTTCGGCTGAAGGTTTGTCGCAGTCCGTCACACGCTCTGCGGTTGGATCCTTCAAGCTGTACGCCTTGTCGAAGACCGTCATCCTCAATCCGTCGCACCGACTATCGACCATAACCGTCATTTCCGCTAGTGGGCCTTGTTTGACTGTCGCGCAGCGTTCAACGCCCGGTTCCGGCCACGCATTGGCCGTTAAGCCGATCGTGTTGCACGTAAGGCGCTTTTTGCTGACGGGTTCATCGTTCAGGTCGAAGAAGAAAAATGCACCTGGACCGCTCTGCGGGAAGGCGATGCCGAGGAGTCCAATCTCGTCAGCCCACGCCGTGCCGCAAACTGCCGGGCGAGTCGGTTCGTCACACGATAGCGCTTTCCCTGTAACCAGGTCACGCGGCGCATGCCTCGTCCGGATGACGAGGTGGATCCTTTCCGCGACGAGCGCGCACACATCAGCATCGACATTTCTTGCGGTTGAAGAAGTTTCGCCACCGTTCATTGATTCGGCGCCTGCAATGGTGCTGGCACCGGTCGTCGTTGGCGACGGCGGAGTTGTGCTGCCGGGAGGCCCGACGCTACCGCATAGTCGTGCGTTGCAGGCAAGCAGAGTAAAGGCCGTGCACGCAAACGGCGCTATAAACCATGGACGCAGTTGTTCCGACGTCATCGGGGTACCGACTGCTTCCGCGCGGTGATGCGTTCGATGAAACCCTTGCGCACGCCTTGGTTGTAGTCTTTCGCGATGTCCCGCGCCAAATCGTCCACCTCCCTGTTTCGTCCCTCGTACACTGCTTCGAGAAACATCCGAATCTCCCCGATTCGCCGTACAATCAATCCCCGGGATACCGTGGCCTTCTGACCAGTCTCCACGCCGCCCGGCCCCTCGGATGTCGCGATATTGCCAAACATCTGCTCCGCGATCTCTACACGACTCGCACCCGCATTGAGCTTCTCGATGATGACCTTGCTCCGGAACAGGGCCCCGTTAAACGCAAGACTGGCAAGCGCATCTGCCTCGTGTTGCGCTAGCGGCACCTTGAGCATACGAGCCAGCACTGTGAGCTGGGCATTCAGGTCTGAACGAAGCATCACCTCCGCGCGTGGGTCGCCTTTCTTGATCGTCGCCCCCTTTCCGTAGATTTTCTCCAGCCGCTCCAAATCGCGCTCTGTCGATATTTTGTGCCCCCACGCCACGGTGGCGTGCAACGCGATAGGGTTATCGTGCCATTGCTCTTGGTTTTTGACCCAGTCGACAAGCTTCTCGCTTACTTTCAATTCGGCAACGGGCTTTCTCTCTGGCGCCGGCTTCGGTTGTGGCGTCACCGTGGGCGGTGATTCTGGCTCTGGCGGGGATGGAGGCGGCGGGGGAGATGACCGCGCCATCTGCTGCGCCCGATGCTCCGCCTGCACATCAGCGGGCGTCCGCGGAGGACGTACCATTGTCTGCTTGACAAGCGCCTGGCGCCCATCCGGATCTACAAAGCGGAGGGGGTTATTTCGGCCATACGCATACAGATTCGGGCCATCCACCATCCCCGTCGGGTCTGCGCTCGTCCACCGCCCGAGCCACGGCGCGTAGTACCTCGCCCCGTGGTAGTAGAGCCCAGTCTCCTCGTCCCGCTCCTTGCCCGTATACCGATACCGCTTCGCGCTCACCTCCACGCCGCTCGCCGCCGCGTGGAAGGCCGTCGTCCCGAAAGGGTAGTATTCCTCGTAGGAGATGACCAAGCCGGCCTCGTCGAGCTCCAGCGCGGCCGATCCGAGGTGGTTGCCGAGCTGGTAGCGCACGCGCGACGACACCACGAGGTTCGGCACCGAGGTGTCCACGGTCTTCGTCTCGGCCAGGACGACGCGCTGAGCCCCGTCCATCACGTGGAGCGTCTCGCGCTCGAGGACCAGGGAGCCGGCCTCGCGCCTCCGGTAGACCTCGAAGCTACCGAGGTAGATCCGCTCCTCGACGATGCCGTTGTGCTCCCAGACCTTCCGGACGCGCTGCCCAACGGCGTCGTACGTGAAGTACACCTTGCCGCCGCCGCCCTTGTTGACCTCGCGCTTCTGGTCCTTGAAGTCCCACCCGATGCTCGGCAGGTGCGACATCGAGGTCATGTTCCCGTGGGCGTCGTGGTTGTACTTCGCCGAGAAGTCCCCGTCCGCGTCACCAGGTAGGCTTGTGCGGAGCAGCCGGTTGTTCTCTGGCGCGACGTCGTAGCGGCGCGTCCAGCTCCCCGAGAGGCCCACGACCTCGTGGATCATCTTCTCGATGTTGCCGACCGCGTCGTACTTGTAGCGCTCGGTGTAGTTCCGGAGCGCCTGCGGATCGTTCGGATGCGGCACGTTGAGCAGCGGGAAGCCGCCCTCGTCCTGCTGGATGTCCGCGTTCTGGCCCGCGTGCTCGCGGCCGGTCGCCTCGAGCAGCCTGTACAAGGCGTCGTACTCGTACTTCCAGACCGGCTCGACAGGCCCGTTGTTGAAGAGCGGCTTCTGCGCGTGATCCGCGATCTCAACGATATTGCCGACGGGGTCGTAGATGTAGCGAAGGTCTTGTAGCAGCGCCCCGTCCGACGGCCTGATCGTCTTGATCCGCGTCAGCCGGAACGTGAGCGGGTCGTAGCTGTACTCGGTGACGACGTCGTTTCCGTAGACGATCTTCTCTCGCTGCCCCTTCGCGTCGTAATCGATGTTATCGACGAACGTCGACCAGTTGATCGCCCCCCGCAGCCGCACTTCTACCTGCTCGAGCAGGCTGGCTTCGTTGTACTTCGGCCTAACCTCGCTCTGGTCCGGCGTGGTGAGGCTCGTCGGCCTGTTGAGCGCGTCGTATTGTGCCTTCTGGACGAGCGTCTCCGCCTCGAGCACCGGCGAGGCCGACCAGTCGATGTCGCCCTTGTAGTTCTTGGCGAGCTGCCTTTGCACCTCGAGCGGGTTGCCCTTGAAGTCGTAGGCCACGTGCGTGACGAGGCCGGCGCCGTCCCTGGCCTGGTAGACCCTCCCGCGCAGGTTCGCGGCCTGCGCGTTCGGCTGCCCTTCGCCGTAGCTCGTCTTCTCCGCCAGGATCTCCGCGCCCGCATCCTTCTGCACCCAGAGCTCCGTGCGCCGGTGAAGAGCATCGTAGACCGAGCGGACGACATGCCCGCGGCTGTCCCAGCTCCGGATCGGGTTGCCGAGCACGTCGAAGAAGGTCCACCGCTCGCCCGCGTCGATGCTCTTCTGGCTGAGCGGCCGGCTCAGCATGTCGAAGAGCTGCGTCACCGCCGTGTTGCCTCGGGCGTCGATGACGGCGAGCGGGTTGCCCTCGATGTCGAGCGTCGTCGTGGTCGTGTACTTCCCCGAGGCCCCGTTGTCTTCGACCTTCACGACCGGCCGGCCCAAGACATCCAGGAGAAGCGCCGCGGGGGTGCCGGCGTGCTTGGCGGCGAGCAGGGCGGCGCGCTGCTCCTGGGCCGGCGGTGAGGGTGAGGCGCCAGCCTGCCGGTCCGCGTACCACGCGCTCTCCAGAACCGTGTCGTTCTCGTCCCAGCGTGTCTCCCTCCAGGGCGTGAACTCCACGCGGGAGAACGTGCCGTTCGGCAGGTCAGTCCTGATGAGGCGCCCGAGGGGGTCGTACCGGAGGATGGGCGTCACGCCCCACTCGACGAGCTCCTTCTCGTTCTCGTACTCGTGCGTCGCGCTGAAGAAGGGCTCGTACTTCTTGACCGCGTTGCCCTTGTTGTCGAACACGGTGCGTCCCGTCCCCACCCAGCGGACGGTCGTGTTCTCAAGGACGAGCTGCCCCTGCGCAGCCTTGACCAGGATGCCGTTCTGGTCCCGCTTCGGCGCGGGCCCGGCCTCGGCGCGGACCTTCTTCATGACCTCGCGCCCGAGCCCGTCGAGGTACGTGTAGCTGTGCTGCCAGGGCGTGGCGAGATCCCCGTGCCGCTCCCGCGCCGCGGCGTGGACGACGTTCGGCTTCTTGTCCTTCCACCACCGCTCGAGGTCGTACTCGAACGTAGTGGTCGGCTCCGCGAGCGTGTCCCCTTCTGCCGCGCCGACCTTGCCCATGACCGCCGTGGCCACGACCAGCCCGAGCTCGTCGAGCTGCACCGCGGTGCGATTCTTGTTCGGGTCGGTGACCAGGA
>NZ_JAGTJJ010000034.1 GCF_028435365.1 Polyangium jinanense
TGTACCGATCGGAGATGGGACCAATGCTCAGGCCCTGGTTCGGGTCGAGGGGCGAACAGCCCCCGCGGGGCCCGGGGCAGCGCCCCGGCGCGGCGCGTTGACGCGCGCAGCGCCACGTCCCAAATCCCTCGGGGAGGGTGCACGATGGATGCCATTCGAGGGCGGGACGTTTTTGCCGCTTTTACGATGTTCGCCGCGGTCTGTCAGGCGCCGCGGGACGCGAGCGCGGCGCCGAGCCGCGTGACGTGCCCCGGTGGCGAGCTGCGCGTGGTCGCGCATAAGCTGACGGCGTCGGAGGGAGGCGAGGTGGTCGTCGCGGACGCGGTCGAAACGCCCGACGGGGGGATCGTCGTGGCGGGCCATTTCAAGGGGTCGCTCACGCTCGAAGACAAGGTCCTCCGGAGTGCCGGCGACGCGGACGCGTTCATCGCCGAGATCGACGCGTGCGGGGGGATCCGCGACTTTCGCGGATACGGCGACGCGCTGAATCAGAGGATCCTGGACGTTGCCGTGGATACGGCGGGAAATCGGTATTTCGTGGGCTACTTCGAGGGGCGAATCGATTTTGGCAGCGGCGCCCTCGAAGGTGGCGGGTCCTTCCTTGTTCGGATGGATCCGACGGGCCGAGTGGCCTGGATGCATCGCGCGTACGAGCAGGAAGACATTTACATTTACCATCTCGACATGCTCGCCACGGGTTCCGCGCCCGGGGTCTTCGTGCTCGGCAGCCTGGAGGGGCACGCGGAGCTCGCCGGGATGCCGATCCACACCTCGGGCCTTCAGTCGTTCGTGGCTGCGTTCGATCCCGAGGGGCGGCCCTCGTGGAACACCGTCGTGACACGGAGCACCGACGACGAGGCGCTCGCCATGGAGGTGGACGCGGCCGGCCACGTGGTCGTCGCGGGACACAAGTCGACGGGCGCGAACCTCTTCGCGACGCGGCTCGATCCGCGCGGACAGCTCCTCTGGCACAAGCGATTCCGGGGCACGGGCTCGCAAAACGAGACTTTTTACGGGTTGGCGCTCACGCCCGACGGGGACCTCCTGCTCCGCGCTTACGGCGCGTTCGGCGAGCTCTCCGCGCCGCGCCCCGAGTCCGATACCGAAATCGAGTTCCTGGCCCGGCTGGATCGGGAGGACGGGCGCGTGATCTGGCGCCGGCCGGTCGCGAGTGATTCCACGCGTATCGCGGTGCAGTCCGGGGGCCGTATCCTGCTGGCCGGCCACGCCGCAGATACGGGAGAGCTCACCCTGAGGACGCTCTCCCCCACGGGCGAGGAGCTCGGGGCGCGTCGATTCGGAGGGTCGGTCCGCTTGAACGCGCTCCACGTGACGAAGGCGGATCAGGTCCTGCTCGCGGGGCGATTCACGGGCACTCTCGATTTCGGTGCCGGCCCCCTGTCCTCCGGGGATCTCCCCGCGGCGTTCGTCGCGAGGTTCTCGCCCTGATATCGTGCAACAGCCCTGCCGCTCGGGGGCGTCTCGTCTCCGCTCCCGCCTCCGCTCCGTTCGCCTTAGATTCTCCGAGGAAGGGAGGGAAGGATGAAGAAATCGACGAAGCTCATCGCCGCACTCGCCGCCTTGATGGCATCGGCCATCTCCATGCCCGTGTTCGCGGACGAGGCCGCGAACGCGGCGGAGACGGAGGAAGCCGAAGCTCGGACCGTGACCGTCGGGGGGCTCGGTGAGGTCATGGTGGCGCCCGATTCGCTGCGCACGAGCATTTCGGTCCGTGCCCGGGCCACGACGCTGGTCGAGGCGCGGACGGAGGCCGCGAGCAAGACACGCTCGATCATGCAGGCGCTGGAGCGCCTCCGGATCCCGGATATGCAAGTTCGGACGGTGGAAATCACGGTGACACCCATCACGGAGCGTCAGAGGGAAGAAGATGAGACGCCGCCGCGGATCATCGGCTACGAGGCGGAGAGCAGGCTCTCGGTCGCCCTGCGGGGCGTCGGGACCGAGATCCTGCGCGTCGTCGGCCCGCGGATCCTCGACACGGCGCTCGGCGCGGGCGCCAATGTCGTCGGCGGGATCGATTTCTTCCTGAGCAAACCGCGCGAGGCATACCGGCTCGCGCTTGCGGCGGCGGTGCGCGACGCGGAGGAGAATGCCAAGGTGGTGGCCGGCACGGCGCGGGTGGATCTGCGCGGGCTCCGGACGATATCGACGGAGGTCGCACGAAGCATCGAGTACGCGCAGCAGGCCGTGTACGAAGATTACGGAATGGCTGCCGGAGGGGGGTCGGAGTCCGTCGAATTCCCGGTCGAGCCTGGAGAGATCCGGGTGACGACGCAGGTGACGGCGAGCTTCGATTTCGCGGAGTAGGCGCAGAACGGGGTGATCGCGAGAATCACCCCGTTCGTCCCTTTTCCTGCGGCCGACTCGTCACATGCAGGTGAGGGCCTTGTCGAGCCCCTCGCAATAGGTTGCCTCGAACGTCCCTTGCCGCGTCTCGCCGGTGTCGAACGTGAACGTGTAATCGCCGCGGAGCGTGGTGTCGTCGAACTGATCGACGACCACGTTTCCACCGACGATCTCGCTCGTGAACGTGGCCTTTTTCTCCTCGTAGTGCCGGAACACCCCCCAGGCCACCTTGGCGCTTGCCGGCGTCGTCGCCTCGTCGAACGTGCCGACGTCATAGGTCCCGGGACCGGGATTCTGGGCGTGCAGGGAAAAGGACAGCATGACGTTCACGTTGGGCTCGTTCGTCCCGGTGCACCCGTCGGGAAAGACGCCGCAGGCATCGTCGAAATTCATGATGTGGACCATCGGCGAGATCCACGGCGTCGTCATCGACTCCTTGCGCGCCCAGATCGTCGAGCGGGGCGTGAGAGTCGTGTTTCCCACGGTGATGACGTCTTCCGGCGTGTCGCTGGCGGCATCGGGCGTGGTGCCGCCGCAACCGGCGGCGAGTGCGAAGGAGAGACTGAGGAAAAGATAAGGCTTCACGAAACACCTCCAGACTTGCACGTCATCGCGCATGCGCGCGCTCCGGCAAGCTGGGGGCAGGTTTCCGCCGACCGAGCGACCTCTCGCGTTCGGGGCGAAGGCTTGTTACCCTCGCCGCGCGATGCACCACCGGTTCGTTTCCGGCGCAAAGCTCTTGTCGATCGGAGCGGCGCTTTGGGCCTTCAGCGTCACGACCTCTTCCTCCGCCGCCGAGACGAGGCCGGTGGTGCCGGAGGCGCCCTCGTCGGGGTTCGTCCTCGGCACGAACATGTCGGTCGTCCCCCTCGACGACGACGTCCTTCGCGAGGAGGTGATGCTCGGGTACAAGTTCGGGCGCCTCTTGCTCGGTGTATCCGGGTATTACGCCAAGCACGACGTCGAGCTGCACCCGGAGTTCGGCCATTCGCACATCAAGGAAGAAACGTTTTGGGTCGGCCCCGAGGCTCAGGTCGCGTTTCTTCGTTCCGCGAATGCGCAGGTCGAGATGATCGGCCTCTTCGGAGCCGGCGCAGGGACGTGGAGGCGGTGGAGCACGGAGACGGAGTACGTGGGCACGGACTCGCCGCTCTCCGGCATCGACGGCGAATTCGTGACCAAAGAGACCTCAGGCCAGGGCGTACGCTTGCGGTGGCAGCTCGGGCTCGGCGTGCGATTCTGGTCCCACCCCGGGTTCGGAATCCACCTCGCCGGCGGGATCCTCGGCGATTACCGCCTGAGTAACTCCGGCTCCTTCGCCGAGCCCCCCGTGCAAGGGTTCGTCCAGGCGGGCCTCGTCGGCGTCCTCGGGGCGCCCACCACGGCCGTCACGCAAAAAGAGCCGCGCCCCGGATCGCCGGACTTCGGCATTGCATTGCAATCTGTCGTCTCGTCCTCGCCGCGCGCGGCCCTCGACGCCAACCTCGGGCTCGGGATCACCCTGCACCGTCTCACGCTCCTCGTCGGCGTCGACGTCCCCAAGTTCATCGATTTTGGTGCGTCCATTCCGAACCTCGAGCTGCAGGGGACCGTCTTCCGCTCCGCGGATCGGCGCCTGGAGCTCTTCCTGTCGAGCTCCGGGGGATACGCCGTCTACCCTTCGAGACCCGCGCTCCGCTGGAAGGCTGCGCCGGGGCTACGATTCTGGTCATCGCCTGGCGTGGCGTTCACCGGCGCCGTCGGCGTGCTGGGGGAAACGTACGACAAACCGTACGATCATGGCGACCCGCAAGAGAAGCACCACCACCTCACGATGTTCGGGCGGATCGGGATCCTGTCGGTGATCGGGCTGTGAAATCCGGGATTCCCCAGTCTATTTACACGCCGCTTCGAGCTCCTTGGCAGCCTTGCTCCAGGCTTCCTTCTCTTCCTCCGACCACGCGCTCGGATCCTTCTGCGTGAGCGCGGCCCGCGCCGCCGCTCGTTTCTGCTCGATCGAAGCGATGGACGCAGACGCGGAATGCATTTTCGACTCGCCGGGCGAGACGACGATCGTCACGAGCGAGCCCACGGCGCCGAGCCCCGCCGTCACGATGCCCGTGATACCCGTCACCGTCTTGATCGTCTCGGGGGAGTCGATCACATACGACCCAATGCCGCCGATCGCGCCGCCCACCGTCCCGACGCCGCCCGAGATCGAGCCCATGATGGTCTTGAACTTCTGCTGATCCTGCTTGGCTTCCTCGTAATCGTAGAGGAGCTGCGCCTGACGCTGGCTACAGACACGATCGGCGCGCTCGGCTTGACGCGCCACGTCTTCCGGCCATTGCGGCTCCCCGGTGATCAATGGCTCGCTCGGACGCTTGAGCGGAGTCGTCTCGTTTTTGGCACATCCGATCGACATCACCGCGAGCGCCATCCCCATGACGCTCACCGCCCCGAACGGCCTTCTCCCCACAAAAAGCCCCACGCCATCCCCCATACGTTGCCCCATCGATTTCCCCATGATGCGACCGTACCACCGACGGCGCGCGCCAAACAAGAAGGCCCGCACCTTTTCGTCAGGCGTTCGTCTCGCGCCGTAATCCGAGCCGCTTCATCCGGCTCTGGAGCGTGGTGGGGGGCAGGCCGAGGATGGCGGCGGCGCCCCCTTCCCCATAGATGCGACCGCCCGTCGCGCGGAGGACCCGCTGAATGTGGCGTCGCTCATTTTCGGCAAGCGTGACCAGCGCCTCCGTGGACCCGCCCTCCCCCGCGGCGGGCCGTTTGCGGGCGAGCGACACGAACAGGGCGAGGTCCGCGCGCTCGATCGTGCCCGATGCGGCCCGGATCGCCCCGCGCTCGAGGATATTCGAAAGTTCGCGAATGTTGCCCGGATAATCGTGATGCCGCAGCGCATCCTGCGCCCCCGCGGAGAGGCGGAGCGACGCTTTGCCCACCCGCGCGGAGAGCTCCTGCAAGAGGACCCGGCAAATTGCCGGGAGGTCCTCCATGCGCTCGCGCAGCGGCACGAGGCGCAGCGGGTAGACCGATAGCCGATAATAAAGATCCCCCCGGAACCGGCCCGCGGCGACGGCTTGCTCGAGGTCGACGTGCGTCGCCGCGATGACCCGCACGGAAACCTTGATCGCCTGCTCCGCGCCCACGGGCAAGACCTCGCCTTCCTGCAATGCGCGGAGGAGCTTGCCCTGGAGATCGAGGGGCAGCTCGCCGATCTCGTCGAGAAACAACGTCCCGCCGTCCGCGGCCCGAAAGAGGCCGGGGCGGGCCCGGAGCGCGCCCGAAAAAGCACCACGCTCGTGCCCGAAGAGCTCGCTTTCGAGCGTCCCCGAGGGCAAGGCCGCGCAGTTGACGGGGATGAACGGGCGCTTGCCGCGCGGGCTCTTTTCGTGGATGAAACGCGCCAGCCGCTCCTTGCCGGTGCCCGTCTCCCCGATGAGCAGCACGGTCGAGCTCGTTCCCGCGACGAGGGCCGCCTGCCGCGCGAGCTCGCGCACCTGAGAACTGTCGCTGTCGCCGAGCACGGAGGCGTCCTCGGTGATCTCGCCGATGCGGCGCTCGAGCGCCGCGGCCCGCTCTTCACTTTCGAGGCCCGCGCGGGCGAGCCGCTGGTTCTGGCGAATGCAATGGATCGAGAGCGCGAGCAGGCGCCCGAAGACCTCGACGAGGTCGACCACGGCGCGCGGATAAGGTCCGCACCGCGCGCGGTCGATCGACATGACCCCAAAGACCTCGGAGCCGGTCACGAGCGGCACGACCATGCACGCGTGGCCGTGCGGAAAATCCATCAATCCGTCGAAGAGGTCGCCGTCGCCGTGGGCGTGGTCGTCCTCGGTGAAGACGCGGCTCCTGCGCTCCTCGATGGCGAGCCGGATGGAGGGGAAATGGTCGAGGTGGATCCGGTATTCGCGGACCTCGGGGCGGAAGAGCGAGCCACGCCCGGCCCTCGCGCGGAGCAAGGCGCCTTCGAGCTCGAAGATGACCGCGAGATCGTAGGGCGCGATGCGACCGAGCCATTCGAGGCCCCGGTGCAAGAGCTCGTCGAGCGCCGCCGGCGTCCCGTCCGCCAGCTGCGCCAGGTCCGCGAGCTCGCGCGTACTCCCGGCGACCCACTCGTCGAGATTCATACGGCAAGAGTAACCGACCCGTCTCGACGCGCGCAACGACGCCTCGTTGTTTGAGCACCGACGGTTCGGTGTCGCGCAACGATATTTCGCTGCGCACCGACCGGTCGTTGTCATTGCGCACAGCGTCATCCAGCAAAATCAAGAAGTTACCGGTTCTGGCCGGCTGGTACGTGGTGTGCCCGTCGCGCCGTCTGCGGGGGTGGCTGCGAGGAGGACGAGGATGGAGCGATCGGGGAACGAGAACGGGCGACGGCGCATGAGCGCGTCACGGGTGCTGGCAGGTGTTTTGGCGTCGGTGGCGCTCGTCGGCGCTTGCAGCGGGGAAGATGGGACGGGCGGCAACGCGCCGATCGCGCCCTCCCTCGACCAGGAGCTCACGGAGCTTCTCGCCGCCGAGGGCGTGAAGCCGGTGGAGAAGCCGGCGGCGCAGGATCCGGGGCTCGTGAAGCTCGGGCAATTGCTCTTTTTCGAGAAAGAGCTGAGCGGCCGGCGGAACATCGCCTGCAGCACGTGCCATCATCCTTTGCTCGGGTCCGCGGACGGGCAAAGTCAATCCCGCGGCCAGGGCGCGACGGGGCTCGGGCCGCAGCGGGTGCACGGGCCGAAGAGCCTGTTCTTGGCCCGGAATACGCTCTCGATCTGGAACCGGGGCGTGAAGGGCTGGGACACGATGTTCTGGGACGGACGGCTCGCCGGCAATCCCACGGACGGGTACATCTCGCCCGCGGGCGACGCGACGCCGCAAGAATTCTCGAATGCGCTCGCAGCATTCTTCATCATCCCGATCACGCCGGGCGAGGAGATGCGCGGGTTCCAGGGTGAGCTCGACGTGAACGGGAACCCGAACGAAATCGGCGACCTGACGGACGCGGATTTCGCCCAGATCTGGCCGCTCGTCGTGGCGCGCGCGATGGCCATCCCCGAATACCGGGACGCGCTGCTCGCGGCCTTCCCGGGGACGACGGAGGCCGATATCAACGTGGTACACCTGGCCGAGGCCGTGGGCGCCTTCATGACCGACGCGTTCACGGCGCTCGATACGCCGTTCGATCGGTACCTCGCCGGCAATCATGGGGCGCTGTCGGACGCGCAGAAGCGAGGCGCGATGCTGTTTTATGGGCGCGCGAACTGCGGGTCGTGCCATAGCGGCTCGCTGCAGACCGATTTCGGCTTCCACAACATCGCGGCGCCGCAGGTGGGCACGGGCAAGGGCGAGGAGGCGCCGCTCGACTATGGGCGCGGGCGCATCACGCTCAAAGAGGAGGATCGGTTCAAGTTCCGGACGCCGTCGCTGCGAAACACGGAGCTCGAAGGGCCGTGGATGCACAATGGCGCCTACGCCCACCTGGAGGACGCGGTCCGGCATCACCTCGATCCCGAGGCGTTCTTGAAGGCGTACAACGACAAGCAGGTCGAGCCCGAGCTCTGGGGCACGTACCAAAACAGCGAGGAGACGCGCAAGACGCTGCTCGCGTCACTGGATCCAATGCTGAAGGTGGAAGGCGCGCCGCTCACGGACGCCGAGGTCGCCGATCTGATGGCCTTCCTGTCGGCGCTGACCGATCCCGCGTCGTTGAATCAGCTTTACCTGATCCCGGACAGCGTCCCGAGCGGGCTGCCCGTGGACGATTGACGCCTTAGCCCCTCTCCACGAGCGCCGCCACCCGCTGCCTGAGCGACGCATCCGCCGACGGCCCGAGATACGACGTGGTGTCGGCCGCGAGCGCCGCGATCCGATCCGACCGTCCCCGCGCCCGGAGCAGCCCCGCGAGCCGCTCCACCACGTCGATCCACGGATCCCCGCCCATCGGCCGCGCCAACCGCTCGGCCTCCTCCGCGTGCTCCAGCGCCTCGGGCCCGCGGCCTGTTTTCTCCGCGAGGTCCGCGAGGAGGAGCCGACACTTCACGGCGCGCCCCGACAAACCAAGCTCGGTGCACAACGTGAGCGCGCGGAGCGCTTGCACCTCGGCCTCCAGGAGCTCGCCTTTTTCGCGCAGGTGATGCGCCAGGTGAAACCCCGAGTGCGCCTGCGCCAGCACGTTGCCCTCGCGCACCGCGAGCGCGTGCACCGCCTTCTGATCCTCGATCGCCTCGTCGAGCCGACCCATCGCGGCAAACGTCATCGCCCGACCGCTGCGCGCCGCGACCTGGCCCCACACGGCCGCGAGCGGATCGCCCTCCAAGGCGAGCTCTTCGCCGGCGCGGATCGCCGCCTCGAACACCTCGATCGCCGCGTCGTACCGCCGCACGTCGCGCAGCAAATTGCCGAGGTCGTGGCCAGCCCGCACGACCGCGGGCAGGTTGTCCGAGCCGCGGAGCGTCTCCCAGCCCTTCTCGGCGAGCGCGAGGCCCTCCTCGATTTTGCCCTGGCTGCGGAGCTGAAAGCCACGCGTGCAGAGCGCCTGCGCCGCGTCGAAGGGCCTCCCCGCGCGCCGGAAGAGCTCCTCGGCTCGTTCGAGCTGCGAGACCGCCTCGGGCCAGCGCGCGCGCTGGTGCGCGGTCTCGGCGCAGAGAAGGTGACAGCGCGCGCGCACCGTGAGCGCCTCCTCGCGCGTGTCGTCGCTGAGAAGCGCGAGGCTTTGCTCGACGCGCTCGCTCGCCTCGTCGAAGCGGCCGAGCCAGAAGAGCGCGATGCCGAGGTCGAAGAGCGCGCGGGCCGCCGCGAGCGGGTCGTCGTCCCGCAATCGGCTGCGCAAGGTCTCCGCGGTCATGAGCGCCTCGACCGCGTCGACGAACGCGCCGAGGGCGACGGCGCGGCGGCCCGTGAGGCGCGCATACTGCACGATGCGCTCGATCTCGTCGGTCTGGCTGTAGTGATGGAAGAGCGCGGGCAGGTGCGGCGCGAGCTTGCCGGCGTGCAGGCGCTCGATGGACGCGGCGGCGAGATGGTGCAGTACGCGCTTGTTGTCCATGAGCACCGTGCCGTAGATGGCGTCCCGCGCGAGCACCTGCCGGAAGGCGAACGTCTCCTCGCCGCGCTCCTTGCGGTGCGAGAGGATACCCCGGCGGACGAGCTCGTGAAGATGCCGTTGCGAGGTCCGCTCGTCGCCGAGCGCAGATGCAACGGCGTCAAAAAGATCCGCGCTGAACTCCACGCCGAGGATGCTCGCGTATTGCAGCGTGGTGCGGAGCTCCGGCTCCAGCCGATCGAGGCGCACGAGGAGCATGCCGACGAGCGAAGAGGGCACCGTGAAGCGCCGGAGGGACGCGGCGTCGGCCGTGACCATGCCCTGCTCGCGCAAGGACAGCGAGAGCTCCTCGGCGAAGAGAGGGTTGCCCGCGGCCCGCTCGACGAGCAGGCGCACGACATCCGCCGAGGGCTCCTCCCCCGCGAGGTGGACGGAGATCTCGCGGATCTCGTCGTCCGTGAGGGGCGCGAGCGGGACACGCGTGACCGCGACGTGCTCGGGAAGCGTGGCGATCTCGCCGTCGCGGCTCGTGACGAGGAAGACGACGGGGAGCGTGGAGCGGTAGCCGCCGAGGACGCGGCCGAGGAGGTCGAGGCTCGTCGCGTCGGCGCGGTGCATGTCGTCGAGGACGCAGAGGACGGGCCTTCCGGGCCGAAGCGCGCTCGCCCTCCGCGCGAGGGCTTCGAGCAGAAGGGTGAGCGTCTGCTGCACGCGGCTCTGGAAGCCGTCGGGCCCGTACTGGTCGACGAGGTCGTGCCCGCCGAGGCCGAGGAGGAAGTCGACGACGGGCGCCTTGGCGATGAGCTCGCTGCGGCGGGCATCCTCGAGCGCGGCGGCGAGGGCGCCGATCTCGGTCGTCGTCTGCAGCGCGTCGATCATGGTCGCGCCGGGCGGGAAAAAGACGCGGCGGAGGAAGGCGACCCAGGCGCCGTACGGCGCGGCGGAGGCCGGGTGCGCCCGGACGACCAGGGTACAGCGCGCGTCGTCGACCTCGACGCGCCGCAAGAGCTCGTGCACGAGGCGCGACTTGCCGACGCCGGGCCCGCCCGTGACGAGCCCGAGGTGCAAGCCGCCGCGCGCGCGCGCCTCGGCGAGCAGGCCTTCGAGCGTGGAGAGCTCGGCGTCGCGGCCGACGAAGGAGCGATCCTCGGGGGCACCGGCGCGGCTCTTGCGCGGGCCCTCGGCCTCGGAGGGTCCAAGGATCTCGTAGGCCTCGCTCGGGCGCGCGCGGCCCTTCATCGAGATGGGCCCGAAGTGCCGCTCCGTGAACCTGCCGCCGAGCAGGTCGAGCGTCTCGCGGCTGACCACGACGGCGTTGAGCGGCGCCGAGCGCTGGAGCATCTCGGCGAGGTTGATGCTCTCGCCCGTGAGCATGGCGTCGCCGCCGCGCGTGACGAACCCCGTGTGGACGCCGATGCGCATGGAGAGCGCGCAGCCGATCTCGGCGAGGGTCGCGTTGATCTCGTGGCGGTGATCGAGCGCGGCGAACGCGGCGGCGACGGCGCGCTCGGCGTCGTCCTCGTTCGACGCGTGATACCCGAAAACGGCCATCAAGGACTCGCCCGGCGGCCTGTCGACACGCGCGCCGGCCGTCTCGAAGGCGCGGCCGATGACCTCGGAGATCTGCGTGGCGATCTGCTCGATGTCCTCGGCGCCGAGCGTGCTCTCGCATGGCTCGTCGAGCGCGAGGCCGACCATGGCGATCGTGAGGTGCCTGCGTTCGCCCTTGCGCAGGCTCGGCCGCGGGACGTCGGCCCCGGCGCGCGCGCGGCCGAGCCCGGCGAGCTTCGACTGGATGCCCGCGAGCTTGGGCACGGGCGGCGGCGGCGGGATCGAGACCGTCTTGCCGCGGGTGATCGCGACCGTGGCCTCGTTCTCGAGGCTCGCGCGGCGCGTGGGCACGCTCGATCGTTGCGCGGCGCGGCGCAGGTCGTAGAGCACGGCGCGATCCGCGGCGAAGGGCTCGAGGGCGCGGGCGAAGGCCGCCGCGTCGGGGAACCGTTCGATCGGCTCGATGCGGATGGCGCGCATGACGGCGTCGGCGAGGCCGGGCGGGACGTTCGGCGCGGCGGCGGCGAGGGGGCGCGGGGGCTGCCTCTCGGCGAGCGCCGTGAGGTAGCCGATGAGGCTCGCGCCGGGCCACGGGCGCACGCCGGCGACGAGCTCGTAGAGCACGACACCCGCGGCGAAGACGTCGGTCCACGGCCCGATCGCGCCGTGATCGCGGACCTGCTCGATCGCCATGTAAAACGGCGACCCCACGAGCTCGCCGGGCCGCGTGTTCGGATCGTCGACGAAGTGGGCGACGCCGAAATCGAGCAGCTTCGGGATCTCGCCGAGCACCTCGCTCCGCGCCAGGAAGATGTTGCGCGGCGTGATGTCGCGGTGGATGACGCCGAGCTTGTGGACCTTGTGCAGGACGTCGAGGACCTCGAAGACGATGCGCGTCGCGTACGCCGGCGCGAGCGGCCCATCCGTGAGCCGCTGCTGGAGATCCTCGCCTTCGAGGTACTCCATCACCATGTACTGCGTGTTGTCGTCGAGCCGGTCGATGTCGAAGATCTGCGGCAGGCGATCGTCGCGGATGCGGCTCGCGGCGAGCGCCTCGTTGCGGAAGCGCTCGGCCATCGCGGCCTTGCCGGCCATCTCGGGGCGGACGGTCTTGATGACGACGCGCGAGCCGAGCACGGGGTGCGCGGCCTCGTAGATGATGCCCATCCCGCCCGTGCTCATCACGCGGACGATGGGGAACTTGCCGATGCGCACGCCCTTCTCGAAGGCGCGCAGCGCGGGCCCGACCCCGTCAGGCAGGGGACCGGGCAGCGTCGAGCCCGCGCGCGGCCCTCCTGAAAAGCCGCCGGCCAGCGTGTCGTGATCACGTATGGGGAAGCGCCCCGAAGGGTCCGCCACGCCGTCCTCCGCCAAGACCAGGATCGCCACGCCGGGCGACTGCCCGGGCCGCGCGTCCGCAGCGGGCGTTCGTACCTAGTTTGCCGGGGCTCCGCAAGGGGCGGCGGGTTCGATGTCCTAGGCGGCGCGGTGTCCGTGTCCGCCCTTGCCGACGATCGCGACGGTGCTCGCCTGCGGGCCCTTCTCGCCGAGCTCCTCCTCGTAGCGGACCTCGGTGCCCACGGCGAGCCGCGAGAAGCCGTTGTTGAGCACGCTGTTCTTGTGGAAGTACACGTCGTACCCGTCCTCGGCCTCCAGGAAGCCGTAGCCGCTGTCCGGGAAGATCCGCGCCACCCTTCCGTGCGGTGGCCCGACGCGCGTCTTCACCTCACCCCGCTGCTTCTTCACGTACTCCTGGAGGAGCCGGCGCGCGCCGTCGAACGCCTCGTGCACCGCGACGTACACGTCCTCGTACGCGCGCTGGTGCGGCTCCTCGGCAGACTCGCCGCCGACCACGAGCTCCTCGCCGGGCACGGTCATGTCGATGCGCACCCGGTAGACGTTGCCCTGGTGACGCCGGCGGGACTCTGGCTCGATCGCCACGCGGCACCCCATGATCCCACCGTAAACTTCGTCGAGCTTCTCGGCCTTCTCGCGCACCTCGCGCGCCACGGACTCCGACGATGGCATGTCGCGGAACGTGATCTGGAGCGGTAACTTCATGGAACCTCCATGGCGCCAGTCCGTCGGGCCGCCTCGGGCGCCCGCCGGCCATCGACCCTTCTCCCCCTCACATTCGGCTCCGTCCGCGCTGCGGCAAGACCCGGCGCGCCCGTCAGGGTGTGGCACGGCTTGCTTCTTCGCTCCATGGTCGACCGGACCGCCGAATCGAAGTATGGTGCCGCCGGGACGAACGAGCTCTGATGCGACCGCTCATGATAGGAGTTGCCGGCGGCAGCGGCTCCGGCAAGACGACCGTGGCCCGCCGTATCGCCGAGGCGCTGCCTCCCGCCGGCGTGACCATCCTCGAGCACGACGCGTATTACCGCGACCGTGACGACATCTCCTACGAGGAGCGCTGCGGGCTGAACTTCGATCACCCGGAGTCTCTGGAGACCGAGCTTTTGGTCGAGCACCTCGCCGCCCTCCGACGAGGCGAGGCCATCGACGTTCCCCGGTACGACTTCAAGACGCACCGCCGCGCGCCCGATTCGCGCCGGGTCGCGCCGACGCCCGTGGTGATCGTCGAGGGCATCCTGGTGTTCGTCGAGGCGAAGCTCCGCGAGCAGCTCGACATCAAGATCTACGTCGACACCGACGCCGACATCCGCGCCTTCCGCCGGATCCGCCGCGACATCGAGCACCGCGGCCGGACGTTCGAGTCGATCCGGGAGCAGTACTACCGGACCGTGCGGCCGATGCACCTCATGTTCGTCGAACCCTCGAAACGCTGGGCCGACGTGATCATCCCCGAGGGGGGTGACAACAAGATTGGCATCGATCTCGTGATCGCACTCATCCGCCAGATGCGCGGAGCCGAGATGGCCGGCTGAGTTTGGCGCGACGGCCGGGTGACATCCTGCCCCGAGTTGGGGTAATGGACGCGCCGTGATCAACACCGACCACGATCCGACGAGGCCCGCCTCCCTGCCCCCGCCGCCGACCACGATCCTCTGCGTGTCGAGCTACTTCAAGGGCAACGACTTCCTGAAGCAGGCGCGGCGCGAGGGTTGTCGGGTCATCCTGCTCACGCTCGAGTCCTTGCTCGGCAAACCCTGGGCGCGCGAGGACATCGACGAGATCTTCGGCATGCCGACCTTGAACGATCGGCGCGCCGTGGTGAACGCCGTCAGTTACCTCGCCCGTACGCGCGAGATCGAGCGCGTCGCGCCGCTCGACGACTACGACGTGGAGCTCGCCGCGCACCTGCGCGAGCACCTGCGCATCCCCGGCATGGGCGAGACGACGGCGCGGTATTTCCGCGACAAGCTCGCGATGCGCGCCCGCGCCAAGGATCGCAGCATCCCGGTGCCGGACTTCGTTCACGTGCTGAACGACGAGCGCGTGCGTCGCTTCTTGCGCACGGTGCCGGCGCCGTGGCTGCTCAAGCCCCGCTCCGAGGCCGCGTCGCTCGGCATCAAGAAGCTCGACCGCGAGGAGGACGCTCTGCGCGTCATCGAAGAGCTCGGCGACGATCGTTCGCGTTACTTGCTCGAGCGGATGATCCCGGGCGAGTTCTTCCACGTCGACTCGATTGTCTCCGAGAAGCGCATCGTGTTCGCCGAGGCGCACCAGTACCGGACGTCGCTCTTCGAGGTCGTGAACCAGGGCGGCCCCTCGGCGACGCAGACGATCGATCGGTCGAGCGACCTCTGGCGCGAGATCATCGATATGAACGAGCGGGTGATCGAGCACATGGGCCTCGTGCGGGGCGTGACGCACATCGAGTACGTGCGCTCGGCCGAGGACGGCCGGATCTACTTCATCGAGGCGGCGGCGCGCGTCGGCGGCAGCCACACGGCGGACGTGGTGGAGGCGGCGACGGGGATCAACCTGTGGCGCGAATGGGCGAAGGTCGAAATCGCGCAAGGCGAACGCCCGTACGTTCTCCCGCCGCGGCGGTACGACTACGGCGGCCTCGTGCTCTCGCTGTCGCGGCAGGAGCATCCGGACATGTCGGCGTACACGGATCCGGAGATCGTCTGGCGCACGCCGGAGAAGCCGCACCACGCGGGTCTCATCGTTCGCGCTGACAACCCGGCCCGCGTGCGCGAGCTCGTCGAGGATTATGCCGTGCGGTTCGTCGGTGATTTCACGGCCGTCCTGCCGCCGCCGACCCAGGCGACGGCTTGACCTTGCCTTTTCCCCTCCCCGCCCCTAGGTTCTCTCCCGCCGGCTGACAGCCGGCCCGGACGAGACGCGCCGTACCCGGTCAGGCAAAGACGACGCACCCCGAAGGAAGGAGTGCGTGTCATGGCGTGGGTATCCCTCATCGTCGCAGGGCTGCTCGAGGTCTGCTGGGCCATCGGATTGAAGTACACGAACGGGTTCACCCGCCCGCTCCCGAGCGTGCTGACGATCGCGGCGATCGTGGCGAGCATGTATTTGCTCGCGTTCGCGACGAAGTCTCTGCCGATCGGGACGGCCTACGCGGTGTGGGTGGGCGTCGGCGCGCTGGGCACGGCCATCGCTGGCATCGTGCTGTTCGGGGAGTCGGCGGCGCCGGCGCGGGTCGTCTTTCTCGCGCTTTTGCTCGCCTCGATCGTCGGCTTGAAGGCGAACGCGTGAGCGTGGACCGCCGCCGGGTGTGTCACGACGAACTGCATCGTTGCCGGAGCCGCTCCAGACCGTCGAGGAGCAGCTCGAGCCCGAACTGGAAGTCGTGCACGCCGCGGTGGGCGCCGTCGATGACGAGCTCCGTCAGCGCGCGCATGTAGGGGTATTCGTCGGCGGGGAGCCGCGGGAGGAACATCTTCGCCGCGCTCGCATACTCCGAGGGGTCGAGCGGGAAGTTGAGCTCCTGCATCGTGAACCCGTAGATGTGGCTGTCGATCGCGTTCCACGCGCGATCGGCCATCTCGTAGGAAAAACCCGCTTCCCGCAGGCAGCCGAGCGTCGCATTGATGTAGCGGAGCATCGCCGGCCCCACGTTGACGCGTGATCCGACCAGCATCGGAGCCCACGGGTGGCGCAAGAACACCTCGTGGGCCGAGGTCGCGCGCTTGCGCATGGCCGTCTTCCAGTCGGCGCCGCCGATCGCGGGCACTTCGATCTCGGCCACGACGAGGTCCACGATGCCGTCGAGCAGGTCGTCCTTGCTCGCGACGTGGTTGTAGAGCGACATCGCCTCGACCCCGAGCTCCTGCGCGAGCCTGCGCATGGAGAGTGACGCGAGGCCCTCCTCGTCAGCGACACGGATCGCGGTGCGCAGGATGCGCTCCCGCGTCAGGGGGTCGCGTCGGGGCGCGCGCCGTTCGGGATTTTTGGCTTTGGCCATCTCGTTTCGCGCTGCCACCTTGACATACTTACGGTGTAAGTACAAGCTGTACTTACACCGTAAGTTCGACACGCCACTCCCGACCAGGAGACGGACCATGCACGCGCTCGTTCAACCCGAATACGGCTCGCCCGATGTCTTGCGGCTCGAGGAGGTCGAGACGCCGACCATCGGCGACGACGACGTCCTCGTCCGCGTGCATGCCGCATCGGTGTGCAAGGGCGACGTGCACCTGCTCACGGGCAAACCCTACCTCGTGCGCCTGGGCTTCGGCCTGCGGCGGCCCAATCGCCGCATTGCAGGGCAAAACGTGGCCGGCACGGTCGAGGCCGTCGGACGCAACGTCACCACGACGAAGCCGGGCGACGAAGTCTACGGCCAAGTGACCAGCGGGTTCGCCGAATACGTCCGCGCGCGCGAAAGCGAGCTCGCGCCGAAGTCGACGAGGCTCACGTTCGAGCAGGCGGCCGCGATGCCCGACTCGGGCATGACGGCATTGCAGGCGCTACGCGACGCGGGGCGGCTGCAGGCGGGACAGCGGGTCCTCATCAATGGTGCGTCGGGCGGCGTCGGATCGTTCGCGGTTCCGATCGCCAAGGCCATGGGAGCCGAGGTGACGGCCGTGTGCAGCACGCGGCACGTCGACAAGGTGCGGTCGATCGGCGCCGACGAGGTCGTCGATTACACGAAAGAGGATTTTACGAAACAAACCGGGCGCTTCGACGTGATGCTCGACCTCGTGGGAAACCGCTCGCCTTCAGCGTGCAAGCGGGTGCTGAAGCCGACGGGCACGTACGTGTCGTGCGCGGGTTCGCCGGGCGGGCAGTGGATCGGGCCGGTCGTCTGGATCATGAAGGTGATGCTCACGGGCATGTTCGCGAGCCAGAAGATGGCGCCGTTCCTCACCAAGCCGCGGCGTGAGGATCTGATTGCATTGAACGATCTGGTGGAAGCCGGAGCGCTTTTGCCGGTGATCGAGCGGGCGTACACGTTCCGCGAGGCCGCCGAGGCGGTGCGTCACGTGGCCGAGGGGCATGCGCAGGGAAAAACCGTGATCGTCGTCCGACAGTGAAGGAGGTCAGGCTTGCTTCTTCGCGCGAAATGCCTCGAGCGCTTGGACGGCCCCGCCGGCCGCGTGTGTGCCTCCGGCGGCGTTCTTCGCCCATGAACGCAGAATGGGCATCAGCGCCGGCCGCTGAATCCGAAGCTCGTCCAGCACGGCGTTCGCTTGTCCTCGCACGAGGGAGGCCATGATCCGCGCAACCTCCTCGGCCGTGATGGGCCCCCGAAACCCCTCTACCGCGGCGACGTACGCGCGGTCGTATTTGGTTCGCTCTTCATGCACCCCGCGGGACGCTTCATCCGCGAGCTCGCGCGAAAAACGTCGCTCGATCGCCGCGTACGTCCGCTCCGAAAGTTCATTTCGCCGCAAAATATCGGCACGCGAATCGCGTTGCTCCGCGATTTCAGCCGAGAGCGCGGCAAAATGCTCGATCGTGAAGGTCGCCGGATCGAGCTCGGGCAGAGGCTCGGGCGCGACCTCGACGGGCGCGGGCGGCGCGGCGATTTCGGGTGGCGCGGCGATTTCGGGCGGCGCGGCGGCGCGGACCGTCGCGAGGGGCCCGATCATCGGCGGAGCCGCCGGCAGGCCCGGCGAGACCATGTCCGGCGGCGAGGGGCGCGAAGCGGGCGGCGGATCAAAATGCAGCGCCGGCGCCGGCGGCACGGACGACGGGGGCCGCGAGGGCGGCGGCGCCGGCGGCGGCGCGGGCAATACGCCCCCCAGGACGGCGAGCGGGGCTTTTACGAAGGGCAACGCCGCCCCCGGATCGACCCGCGGAGGCTCGCCCGACAGGCTCGTGGTTTCCTCGACCGAGAGGGCATCCGCGAAATCACCCGGCGCGAATGGCAACGCGGGGGACACCGCCGCCTGCTGGCTCGAGCGCCAGTCGAGCTGCACGGTCCCGGGCGCGCCGTGGCCCGAGAGCTGCCGATCGCTCTCCTCGGTCGTCACCACGACACACCCGTCTTCATTCGACGACGACAGCGGCACCGTGCCCCGCCAGGTGAGCGAGCAGATGCCCCGGTTCGTGTCGATGAAGAGTGTATCGCACCGGAAACGCAGATCCGCGAGCGCCCCGCTCTTCTGCACGAGCGCGCGCGGCGTGATGAGCCGCAGGCGCGTCGAGAGCTGCGGCGTATGCGGGTGGAGGTTCGTCAGCGTGATCCGCTCGTCCCCCCGGAGCTCCGCGACCCGCTGATCGAGCGGCGCCGCATTGAAGAACGACGCGTCGATCCCGGCCGGCAACGGTCCCTCCCCCAGGCGGTGCGGATCCCAGCCCCCCGCATGCCGCGGGAGTTTGTCGCTGCGCTCCGGCCACGTCGGCGCGATCGGCCCGAAGCCGACCGGCGGAATCACGTCCGAAGGCCTCGTCAGGCGGAATCCCGGCGGCACGAGGTTCGGCACGCGCCTCTGGTGCCTCGGGTCGGGCGGCGCATTCGCCTGCACGCCGACCGGGTTCGTCGTCCCCGGCCCGCCCGCGGCCCGCTCCCATCGAAGCGCGATCCGGCCCGCCGGAGGCTCCTCGAGCAGCCGCCCGTCTGTGGTCCACGCGCGCTCGCCATGCACCTCGATCGTCTTGTCGAGCACGTCGGAGACCACGAGCCGCGCGAAAAAAGGCCCACTTTGCGCGGTGTGATGCGCGTAGGCGTGGCCGACGAGCAGGATGTCCACGCCCCGCTTGAATGGGACGAGGTCGCTCGCCCCGCTCAGGCTTCGTCGCTCGTCGTCGTCCCAGTACTCGTCGCGCTCGTTCGGATCGTCCTGCTCCTCGGCGAGGACCGACAGCTCGGGCGCGAGGGCGAAGGTCGCCTTGCAGACGACCGTGAGCGCATACGCGCCCTCCCGCGGCTGCCAGACGATGGAGCCGACACGAAGGGGACACGCCGAGACGACTTCCATCGAGGCCATGACGGAAACGCCGCGCGCCTCAGGGCGCCAGGAGCAGGACGCGCACCTGGCTCGGGACGATGCGCATCCCAGGCGCGTTCGTGCTGTTGTGGATGTTCACGCTCGTCAGGCGCGTGCCCGGCAGGCCGCCCACGAGCACGGAAAACGCGGCCGTGAGGCTGCGCGTCGGGCCCATCACGGTCCCGGACGCCACGCCCGTCGCGATGCCCGGATTGTCTCCCAGGCTGATCGGGATCATCGTCGCCAGGTTGTGCGCGGGCGTGCCGCCATAAAGCACGACCGGGACAAACGGGATCCCGAGCGGGCCGATGGAGAGGTTCGGATACGGGATCGGGATCGGCGCGGGCGCGGGCGGCACGGGGGTCAGGCACACGTCGGGGAAGCCCAGGTTCAGCCCGCCCATCTGCGAATTTGCGAACATGGTCCGAGCCTCCTAACCGAGCTGGATCTGCTTGCCGTCGACCTTGATGAGCTCCTCGGCGTGCACGACCGCGTGCTCGGCGCGCATGGCGAGCGTCGTCTCGGCGGCGTAGTCGACCTTGTTCGCCTTGAGCTGGTCGATGTCCTCGACGGTGCGGAACGAGCGTTTTACGCGCTCGGAGACGCGCTCGAAGATCGACTCCCGCGTGGTGCCCACGGTCTTGATCGCCTCGATCTCGGCCTTGAGGCGATCGCCGAGGTAGGCGAGCTTCTGCACGAAGAGCTTGCCCTCGAGCGCGCTCACCGAAAGCGCCCGGCCGACGAGGCTGATCTCGTCGCCCGACGCGACGCTCACGCCCTTGGCTGCACGCAGGCCGAGTTTGCCGGAGCCTGTGACGAGGTCGAGATCCCCTTCGACCTCGATTTTCGTTGCCGCCTTCGTCTCGCCCTCGGGTCCTTCGAGCACGGCGAGCACGAAGCACCGCCCTCCGGGGCCGAAGGAGCAGAGCACCACGTCGCCCGGAGCGGGCGCGACGAGACAGCTCTTCGCGCGCCGGGCCGCGCAATCGAAATCGCCCACGCGGACCGTGACGACCCCGTCTTTCACGTCGACGACCGTCCCCTCGTCGATCGTCGTGAGCTCGCGATTCAACTTCCGTGCGGCGCTGTGCATGGCGTCTCTCCTGATCGAACGGTCAATACGGCGGGTTCCAGTCCTCGGACGTGACGACCTCGGCCTCGTCTCCGAGGGCGGCGGCGCGGCTGCACCAGATCGTATCCTTGTCTTTGACGCGGTGGAAACGCGTCCGGAAGACCTTCGCCCCGGTGAAGTCGGCCGCCGAGACATCGGCGTGCGTGAAGTCGGCGTAGGTCAGATCGCAGCCTGAAAGCCGCGCCCCCTCGCACGCGGCGCGGTGGAAGATGGCCTCGTCCACGCGCGCGCCCGAAAGATCGGCGAGTGGCATCTTGGCGTCGGCGAAGAGCGCTCGCGTGAGGCACGCCTTCGTGAAGGTCGCGCGCGCAAGCTTCGCCTCGACGAAGATGGCCTGCTGCGCCTCCGCGCCGTCGAAGCACGCGCCCGCGAGGTTCGCGCGCATGAAGTTGCACTGACGCACGATCGCCCGCTCGAAGGAGGCGCCCTCGAGGTCTCCGTCGATGAACTGCGACAGCGTCAGATCCATCGCCGCGAAGCTCACGCCGCGGAGCTTGGCGCCGATGAAGAGCGTGTTGTCGAAGCGCGCCTCGGCGAAATCGGTCTTCTCGAGATCGGCCTTGTAGAGCGTCGTCTGTTTGAGGCACGCCCGGGCGAGGATCATACCTGTCACCGTCGACTCGACGAACCCGGCGCGATCGAGGTTCGAGCCCGAGAGATCGGCGCGCGTGAGATCGCTCTGCGCGAATCCCGAGATCACGAGGTCGGATCCGGCGAACCGCGCCTCCGTGAGATCACACTGGTAAAACTTCACGACGGGCATGTTCCCGCCGCGCAGATCGGCGCCGCGCAGGCTCGAGCGATTGAACACGGCGTGGCGCAGGTTCGCCTTGTCCATGCGGGCGCCTTCGAAGTCGCACTCGCTGAGCACGCTCTCCTTGAACAGGCATCCGCTGAGATTCGCCCCGCGGAACGAGACGTTCTCGAAGATGCCGCCGGAGAGATCGGCGCCGGCGAGATCCAGACCGGAGAGGTCGACCCCGGAGAGGATCTCCCCGCCCTTGACCATCTGCACGAGCTCGCTTTTATCCACGGCTCTCCTTGCTGCCTGGCTTGACCACGGCGCGCGGCGTGGTCGGATCCACCGTGGTCGCGGCGCCCGCGCTGCCCTTCGGCGAGACACGAACCTGCGTGACGAGGGCATCCAAAAAGCTCGTTTTGTCGTCACCGACGGCGCGCAAGAGGTCGGCGCGGAAGAGGTTCGCGCCCTTGAAATCGGCGCGGCCGAGCTTGGCCTTGAGGAAGATCGCGCCCTCGAGGTTCGCCGCGACGAGGCTCGCGCCCGTCAGATCCGCGCGCATGAACAGCGCGTTCTTGGCAACGGCGCGGTAGAGCTTTGCTTCCCGCAAGACGCACTTCGAGAGGTCCGACGAGGAGAGCGTCGCGCCGCTGAAATCCGCGTGGCTGAAGTCGGCCTCGCGCAGCGTCGCCGCGGCGATCGTCGCCCCCGTGAAATCCGCGCCGACGAAGGAGCAGGGCTCGGCGAGCCGCATCCCGCAGAGGTTCGCCTGCAGGAACGACGCGCCGTCGAGCGTGCACCGCACGAGCGAGGCGTGCTCGAGCGTCGCGTTCGCGAAGTTCGCGTTCCTGAGGTCGACCTCGACGAGCATCGCGTGGACGAACGTCGACGCCCGCAGATCACAGCCGCGCAGAAGGTTGCCCTTCATGATGCACTTATCGAAGCGCGCCCCCGCGAGAGCCGCGCCGTCGAGCAGAACGTCGGAGAGATCGGCGAGCTCGAACACGACGTCGCGGAACGACGCGCCCGTGAGGTCGGCTTTGCTGAGGATCGCGCTGTGCAGCGTGACTCCGTCGAGCTTCGCGTTCCTGCCGTTCGAAGCGCCGAGGTTCGCCTCCGTGAGATCGGCGCCCGTGAGATCGGCGCCCACGAACGCGGCCCCCGCGAGCACCACGCGCGAGAGCTTCGCACCTGAAAGGTTTGACCCCGAAAGATCGGCGTTCTCCAGGAACGCCTCCGTGAGATCCACGCCGCGGAGGTCCATCTCGGAGAGATCGGCCCCCGAGAGGTCGATCCGCGCGAGGCTCCGGCCCTCCGCGTGCGCAGCCGCGACGCGCCTCCGCAGCTCGCTGCGCGCGGGTTCTTCGAGGCGACCGGGACGGTGCTCGGCGAGATGGGCTCCGTCGCGATACGCGTTCCGCGCCTCCTCCTCGGCCTTCCGGAGCTTCTGCTCCGTGGCTGGATCCGCGAGCGCCGCGTCGAGATCGGGCGTCGCGACGTTCGCGTTGTGGCAAAGCGTCTGGATGTCGCGCAGGCGCTCGAGCTCCTTGTCCGCGGAAAACTTCGGCGGCCCGGCGGCTTCCTTCTTCATCCGCTGGACCTCGGCGTCGTAGTCGAGGCCCGCCGTGGCGTAGCGCTTGCGCGCGTCCGCGAGCGCCTTCTCGTGCGCCGCGTCCATCTTGCGTTGCGCCTCCGCGAGATCCCGCTCCGAGCGCTCCACGAAGTCCGGAAGGTCCCCGAACGAGGGCCCGTCCACGGGCTTCGGCCCCTCGACGACCGGCACGAGATCCGGATCTCCGCCGGCCGCCAGGATGGCCGCGCGTGTTTTGTCGGCCTCGCGCCGCGCGCGCTCCGCGAGGTTTTTCTGGAGCAGGTTTTCCGAGCGCGTGAGATCGAACATCGCGTCGATCTCCCCGCCTCCCGAGGCCTTGCCGCCCGCGTCCGGCGGCAAGAGATCGCCGTCGCGGAACACCTCGGAGGCCTCGCGTTTCGGATCGAGCCTGCGCGCGAGCACGGCGCGGTAGTGCTCGATCGGCCGGGGCGCCGCGCGATCGTCCGCGGCGACGAGCAGGTGGAGGATGTCGTCGGCGTCATCCTCGGCGATGGCCCAGAGCCCGCGGAAGGAGAGCGCCACACGCTCGTGGTGCGGGAAGAGCTGCACCGTGTCGAGGTGCAGCGGGATCTCGCGGAACACGTCTCCCTCGGCCGTCCGTTGGGTCACAAAGCATCGACCGACGACGCCCGGCAATCGCCCCTCGATCCGAGGTTTGTCGGGGTGCATGTTCTCGACGACGATCTCCTCGACGCCCTCGAAGTAGCCGGCCGCGAGCTTCTGGTCGTTCGGCGCGGCGTTCCACATGGAGAGGTCCATGTCCTTCGCCAGGCCCGGCAGCTCCTCGCGCATCCACTTCGTGTCGTAGGTGCCGATCTTCGGCCACCGCTGGGCCCAGAGCAGATCGTAAGGCCCGAAGCCCGCCGGCTGCGGGCGATCGGACGTGCTCTTGATGAGCTTGTCCGGCAGCTCGATGTTCGGCAGCCGGTGCACCGCGCGCCCGTCCTCCAGGACCTTCGCGAACCCCACGCCGATCGGGTTCTGTGGAAACCCCTCGCCGCCGAAGGCCCGGTCGTAGCGGATGGGCATCTCGGTGAAGAGCTCGGGATCACTCGGCGTGCCGTCGCGCCGGAAGACCCGATCGCCGATGACGTAGAGCGTCTTGTCGATCGGGCCGACCTTCACGCGCACCGAGGCGGCGGGCCGCGGCACGCGATTCGCCGTGTAGCAGCGGCCGTGGACGAGCACTTCGCCACGCTGCTTGGGCATGCACTCGTCGATCACCGCCTCCTTGCCGAGCTCCGCGGCCGCGAGGCGCCAGAGCTCGACCTCGGAAAGGAGGTTTCGAGCGGGGCCGAGATCGCAGAACACGAAGATCGTCGGGACGAAGTAGTGCTTGCGATCGAGCTCGAACGTCCGCGTCAGGACGCCGAGCTTCATGGGCTTGATCGTCTTCAAGGTGCCGTCACGTGAACGTATGCACGCCCGAGGGGTGGATGAGGACGCCGATGGCCACGAGCTTCACCCCGTCCTCGTCGAGCTTCGCGCCCGCGGCCGTGGACTTGAGGCCCGTCGTGCGGAGGTTCAGACCCGTGAACGACATGGCCGTGCCCTTCGCGGAGGCCGTGAGCGCGCCGTAGCTCGTGGACTTGCCCGTCGCCGCTGCTTTGAACACGAACATGTTCAGCTTCACCCCGACAAGGTGCAGCTTGATCAGCATGTTGATGTCGAGGCTCGACGCTTGATGCGTGATCGGGCCCGCCGCGACGTGGATGGTCGCCGCGCCGACGTCCACGGTCTCCGAGCCTCCGATCTCCGTGTCGTAGTTCCCGCCGATGAGCTCGCCGAGCACGGCCCCCGCGTGGATGGTCCGCGCGCCGGCGATGTCCGTCGTCTGGTTGCCGCCGTAGTCCTGAAGAACGATCGCCCCGACGGTCTGATCCCGCGTCGCGCCGTAGGTCTCGGTCCAGTCCGCCGCGATGCTCGTCGTCCGCGCCGCGCCGTACGTCTCGCCCACATCGCCGGAGACGCTCTCTTTCAGGGCGCCGCCGACGATGTTCGCGTGGCTCGCGCCCGTCTGCCGCGCCTCGTTGCCGCCGATGATCACGAGCCGGCTGCCGCCGATCATGCGGATCTGGTTCGCCCCGATGGTCTCGGTCTGGTTTCCGCCGACGGAGAGCGTGTCGTTCGCGCCGATCTGGATGGTCTGGTTGCCCCCGATCTCCTCGGTGTTGCTTGCCCCCACGGTCATGAGCGCGTCGGCGCCGACGTTCTCCACGCGCTCGTTGCCGACGCTCGTGACCATGTCCTTGCCGGCGTTCATGTAGATGCGCTCGCTGCCGGCCGTGTCCTCGAACGAGATCTCGTTGCGCACGCCGCCGCCGGGCGTCGAGAGCGACCACATCGTGCTGTGCGTCGGATTCGTCTGCGCGGGACGGTTTTTCCCGTTGTAAACGCGGCCCGTGACGAAGGGGCGATCGGGATCGCCGTCCTCGAACTCGACGATGACCTCGCTCCCGACGCGCGGGTGCCAGAGGCCGCCCTGGCCGCCGCGCGCGAACGGCTCGCTCACGCGGACCCACTTGCTGGAGGCCTCCTTGGCGAGCCGTTTTTCCTCCGTGTCCCAATGAAATCGGAGGCGCACGCACCCGATCGAGCGCGGGCCCCCGAGGTTCACCTCGGCCCCGCGCGCGCTCGGCTCCGCCGTCACGAACGCGGTCTGGGATCCGAGGATCCGAGGCTTGCGTGTCCTTCGCGCGGGGCGGAAGCGGCTCTCGGAGACGTCGCTCCCGCGCCCGCGGCAGGCGCACTCGATCTCGACGCGGAACGGCTCCGCCGGGGCGCCGCCCGCATCGACCGAGAGCACGCCTTGCTGATGGCCGACGGCCCAGAGGCGCGTGACGAGGTACTCGCCCTCGTACCGGGCCTTGGGGTGCTCCAGCGTGAAGATCGATCCGGCCGAGAGCACGCGCGTGACCCCCTCGCCGACGGCGAAGGATGCCTCGGTGTGGAGCTCGTCGAGCCTCGCCTCCGCGAGGGGCCCTCCGAGCTCGGCGCTCTCGAACGAGCCGCCGTGGAAGGCGTACACGGACAAGTCCTGCGATGCGCCCGAGAGCGCGTCCACGTCGAGCGCAGGCTTCTCCCAGCTATACGCGCCGAGGTGGACCTTGGTCTCGCGCAGCCGTGCGCCGAGGCGGAACGTGCCGATCGCGCGGCCGGGTTTGCCCGGACCGAACACGTCGTCGCCCGGGACGCGCGATCGGCCGAAGTCCTTGTCCGAGAGCACGAGCAGGCTCGCGTCGTCGGTGTGCTCGAAGTGGTAGCTGATCCCCTCTTCTTCGAGCAGCCGCGCCACGAAATCGAGGTCGCTCTCGTTGTACTGGACCACGTACGGCCGCGCCTTCGGATCGTCGAGCCGGCTGCCCTTGATGCGAAACGTGAAGCGCTCGGCCGCGGCCGTGAACGCGGGCGGGCCGACCGGAGGATCGAGCGAAGCGCCCGAGGCGAGCGTCATTCCCGCGTCGGTGCGGAGCACGCTCTCGAGGATCTGCCGCAAGGTCTTGTCGAGGAAGATGCGGCTCCGCGTGCGGTACCGCGCGCGCGCGAGCGGCGGCTCGAGGACCACGCGGTAGACCGAGCCCTCGGGGACGGTGGTGAGGTCCTCGGCCTCGGTGACGACGCCGTGCACGACCTTCCACGCGGGCGCCGAGGCCGTCGCGATCCAGAGGCTCGCGCGCTTGCCGATCATGGCTTCGGGATCGAGATCGGCCTCCTTCGCGAGGAGATGGAGCTCGTAGCGGAAGAGGCGGCTCATCCCCTCCTCGCCCTCGAAGCGCGCGACACGCAAGGGCTCCGGGGCCTCGGCCTCGTCCTCCCACGCAAACACGAAATCGTCGGTGTTCATCGGTTTCCTCGTGCCAACGCGAGCGCCCTCAAAGCTTGATGATGAGCCCGACCCTCGTCTTGACCCCGTTGTTCTGCATGTGTCCCCCGTCGACGCGCGTGAGCAGGCCGAAGAAGTCCACGTCCGCGCCGACGAACTCCAGGTTGAGCCCGGCGGCCGCGGCGCTCACGCCCATCGTCGACGACGAGTACCCCGTGGCGCCGAGCGCGATCCCGCCGATGGTCACGTCGAGGCCCGTGATCGTGTACTTGGCGACGTCGACGTCGCTCCGGTTCGCGTCGAGCGCCTTGTACCGAGGCGCGAGGTAAATCGCGCCGCCACCCGTGGTGAGCGTGTGATCGGCGGCGACCTTCGTCGTCACCGAGCCCGCCACGATGCGGATCGAGGCGGCGGAGACCGTCGTGTCGAGGCTCGCACACGAGAGATCACGGTTGCCCCCGACCATCTTGAGGTGCGCCGCGCCAAACGACTGCGTGTGCGCGCCCGTGATCGTCGTGGTCCGGTTGCCGCCCACGGTCTCGGTCTCCGACGCGGCGACGCTCGTCGTCAGCGTGCCGCCGATCTCTTCGATCACGCCGCCGCCGACGAGCTCGCTGTGCGCGGCGGCAATCGAGATCGACTGATCCGCACCAACAAAATGCCCCTCGTTGCCGCCGATCACCGTCGTCGCGTTCGCGCCGATCGTCGTCGACACGTTCCCCCCGATGAGCGCCGTATCGTTGCCGGCCACCGTGACCGTCTCGTCGCCGCCGATCGTCACGGAGCAGTTCGCGCCGATGGTCTCCGTGTCGTTCGCACCGACCTTCATCGCGCTGTTCGCGCCCACGGTTTCGGTGCGCTCGTTCCCGACGTCGGTCTCCATGTCCTTGCCGGCGTTCGTGTAGATGCGCTCGGCGCCCGAGGTGTCGTCGAACGTGATCTCGTTGTGCACGGCGCCGCCGGGGCTCGCGTTCGACTTCAGCGTGCTGATCGTGGGGGCGCCCCCGTGGTAGGGCCGGTTCTTGCCGTTGTAGACGCGGCCGACGACGAGGGGGCGATCGGGATCTCCCTCCTCGAAGTCGACGATGACCTCCGTGCCCACGCGCGGGTGCCACACGCCGCCCATGCCGCTGCCCGCGAAGGGCTCGCTCACCCGCACCCAGGCACTCGACGGCTCCTTCGCGAGCCGCGCCTCGTCCGTGTCCCAGTGGAACCGGAGGCGCACGCAGCCGATCTGCGCGCCCACCGGCCCGCCGACGTGGATCTCCGCGCCCGACGAGGAAGGATCCGCCGTCACGATGGCCGTTTGTGTACCAACGATCCGCGGCCTCGGCGTGACACGCGGCGGGCGGAACCCGCTTTCCTCGATCGAGGTCCCCTGCCCTCGCCGCGCGCATTCGAATCGCGCAAGGAAAGGCTCGCTCGCGCCGCCGTCCGCGCCGCTCGGGAGCACGCCCGCTTGCTCGGCCACGACCTCGAGCGAGGTCACGAGGTACTCGCCTTCGAGGCGCGTTTTCTTGTGTTCGAGCTTGAAGAGCGTCCCGGCGCCGAGGACCCGCAGGTGCCCCTCGCCCCGCGCGAACCGTGCCTCGGTCCTGTGCCGTTCGAGCCGCGCCTTCGCGAGTGGCCTTCCCTGGCTCGCTTCGTCGGGATAACCGCCCGGATACACCACCTCGAAGAGATCCGCGTCCTTGCCGCCGGCCCGCGCGGCCATCTCGAGACCCGGCTGCTTCCAGTTGTACTCGCCGAGCGAAACCGCCTCGGGCCGCATCCTGCCGCCCGTGTAAAACCCGCGGATCTCGCGCCCGTCGATGCCGATGCCGACGAGGTCCGGCAAGAGGCGCGGGCGGCCCGCGTCGCCGTCCGAAAACACGAGCAGGCTCGTCTCCGCGCCATTCTCGACGTGGTAGGTGATCCCTTCCTCTTCGAGCAGGCGCGAGACGAACGCGAAATCGCTCTCGTTGTACTGCACGACGAACGGTCGAACGCGACGGCTGTCGAGCCGCGAGGTGTCCTCGACGCGCCACGCGAACGCCTCCTTCGCGGGCGAAAACCCGGCGTCGCCGAGATCGGGCGCCAGCGCCTCGGCGCCCGCCTCGTGGACGAGCGGATCGCCGAGGAGCACGGCCGAGACGATCTCGCGGAGCGTCTTGTCGAGGAAGATCCTGCACCGCCGTCGATGCATCGCGCGCGCGAACGGCGGCGCGAGCACGACACGTAGCGTGCGTCCCTCCGGCAGTCGGGAAATCTCCTCGGCCTCCACGACGATGCCGTGCACGGCCTTGAATGCAGGCGCCGAGAGCGTCGCGATCCGCAGTGTCGCTCGTTTGCCCACGAGCGCCGGAACCGCGGTGGTCCCGACCGGATCGAGCAGGAGGATCTCGTAGCGGTAGAGCGACGAGATCGCCTCGATCCCGCGAAACCGCGCGATCCGCAGGGAGGCCCAAGGGGAGGCCCCAGCGGCCTCTTCACAAGCGAACGTGTAGTCGAAGTTCGGCATACGTCCTCTTGGTCTCAAGCCTCGACGTTTGGCCCGCCGCCCTGGTTGTCCACGCCCGACGCGACGAGCCCCACGGCCGCGATCTTGAGGATCCCGCCGCACATCCTCTTCTCGTAACCGTACGCGCTCGGGCTCGCGCCGCTCTTCGACTTGGCGATCCCCGTGATGTCACGGGTCATGCCGATCGCCTCCAGCGTGATCACGTTGATCGACATGGAGGAGCCCTGCGCGTCGAGCTTCGCGCTCTTGATGTCGTCCTCGAATCCCGAGAACGTGAGGTGCAGCGGGCCCGACCGCGTGATCGAGCCGCCGACCTCGAGCGTCTGCGGTCCCCCGCTCGCCTCGATCTCGACCGCGCCCACCTTCGTCGTGACGCTGCCCGTCACCACGGTGCTGTAGTTGCCACCGATCATCATCAGCCGCGCGGCGCTCACGTCGAGCGCGTGCGAAGCCGCGCTCTCGGTCACGTTCCCGCTCACCGAAACCTTCATCATCGCGCCAAAGCTCTCGGTCACCGCGCCGCCCACGGTCGTCTCGCGCGAAGCCCCATATGACTCGTTCACATCCGCGCCGACGCTCTCCGTGACGCTCCCGCCGACGCCGATCGTCTGGGAGCCGCCGACCATGTTCAGTTCGTTCGCGCCGACCGAATGCGCGAGGTTGCCGCCGATGATGGTCACCGCGTTGCCGCCGATGGTGATCGTCTGGTTCCCGCCGATCGTGAGCGTGTCGTTCGCGCCGACGCTCTCCGTGCGATTTGCGGCGATGGTCTCGGTGTTGTCGCCGCCGACGGTCATCTTCGCGTTCGACACCACGCTCTCGCGCCGGAAATTCGCGACGTCGGTCGTCTGGTCTTTGCCGGCGAAGGAGTGCAGCACCTCGCCGCCCGCCGCGTCGCCGAACATGATCTCGTTGTACGTGCCGCCGCCGGGCGTCGAGAGCGACTTCATCGAGCTCTCGTGCCCCGCGCCGCGCGCGGGCAGGTTCGCGCCGTTGTAGACGCGGCCGACGACGACGGGTCTGTCCGGGTCGCCCTCGTCGAAATCGACGATCACCTCGTCGCCGACGCGCGGATGGAACACGGCCCCCTCGCCGGCGCCGGCGAAAATCTGGCTGACGCGCACCCACAGGCTCGAGGGCTCCTTCGCGAGGCGCGCCTTCTCCGTGTCCCAGGCAAACCTGAGCCGCACGCAACCCACGCTGAGCCCGTCCGGCCCGCCGACGTTCACCTCGGCCCCGGTGCCGGGATCGGCCGTCACCACGGCGGTCTGCACGCCACGGATGCGCGGCTTTGACGTGCGAAGCGCAGGGCGGAACCGCGACGGCTCGACGGCGCTCCCCGCGCCGCGCCGCGCGAGCTCGAAGCGCGCCTCCCACGGCACCACGTCCTCGGCCGCCGGCTGTGACAGGACGCCCGCTTGCGCCCCGCGCACGTCGAGACGCGTCACGACGTACTCGCCCTCGTGGTCCGGCTCCTGGGCCTCGAGCTCGAAGATCGATCCGGCCGAGAGCACCCGAACCGAGCCCGCGCCGGCCGCGTACCTCGCCTCCACGTGATACCGATCGAGCCGCGCGGACGCGAGCGGCTCGCCTTTGCCAGGCGCATCCGCGTACGCGCCGGGATAATGGTACTCGGCGAGATCGCCGCTGCCGGCCTTGGCCATGATGTCGAGCGTCGGCTTCCTCCAGTCGTGATCGTCGAGCACGACACGCGTCGGGCGCAGGCGCGCGCCGAGCGCCACGTGACTCACGCTCCGGCCGGGGATCGCCGCGCCGAGCTGCGCGGGCGCGAGGCGCGGCCGGCCGGCGTCGTGATCGGTCAGGACGAGCAAGCACGTCTCCCGGCCGTTCTCGAAGTGGTAGCTGATGCCCTCTTCCTCGAGCAGGCGCGAGACGAACGCGAAATCGCTCTCCTCGTACTGCACGACGAACGCTCGCGCGCGTGGATCGTCGAGCCGCGAGGTGTCCGTCACGCGGAACGTGAAGAGCTCGCGGGCGGGGGAAAAGGTTTCCGTATCGTCGTCGTCTTCGACTTCGGCGGCGCTCCGGTGCTCCATGAGCGGATCGCCGGCGAGGACGGTCTCGAGGATCCGACGGAGCGGTTTGTCGAGGAAGATGCGGCACCGCGTGCGGTGCTGCGCCCGCGCCCAGGGCGGGTCGAGGATCACGCGGAGGAGCGTGCCCTCGGGGACATCGGCGAGCTCCGAGGCCTCGCGGACGATGCCGTGAACGACTTTGAAAGGCGGGTTCGACAGCGTAACGATACGCAACGTCGCGCGTTTGCCCACGAGGTCGCGCGGATCGACGTCGGACGCGCCGGCCTTCGCGAGCAGGGTGATTTCGTAGCGGTACGGCTCGGAGAGCGCTTCCCGACCGCGGAAACGCACGACCCGGAGCGCCCCCCACGCCCCGAAAGGCCCCTCGCCGGGTATGGCTTCGCACGCGAAGGCGAAATCGTCATTGGGCACGCGCGGGTTCCCTTTCCTCGATGGGGATGTTCACCTGGCGCGAGCGGGGTTTCAAGGGGGCTGGTGGCGGTGACGCGAACGTAAACGTTGACGCGCGCGGTAATCGTATGCAAGATTGCTCGTTTTGGCGGGCGTCGCCGCAATCAATTCATTACGAAACGCGACGGAGGACACTCCCGATCCGCACCCCTCGCGAAATCGGAGGCCCAAAGCCTTGCCTTGCCGGCCGGTCGGCAGGTCATCGAGGTTTCGCATACGTTTCTCCACACTTCCGTTCCAGACGATGTAGGATGCGCGCTGGAGAACGAGCTGATGATCGAGCGCGCGACCCTGGGTGGTGTGGAATTCGAATACGATACCGAGCGGAAGACGTTACGCATGGGGGGCAACCCCGGCATTTTCATCTGGGTCGAGAGTACCCTGGCCGGGCTGCTCTCAGGGCTGCAGCGTATGGTGGGCACCGAGCGGATCCGGCTCTCGCTCCACGGCGGCGGGCGCGACGGCGTCGATGAGGATTGGGCGTACATCTGCCAGTCTCCCACCTTCGAACAGGGCTTCGCCCAGCTCACCCAGGTGGCCGCGTCCGCTGGCTGGGGCGTCTGGGAGCTCGTCTCGCTCGATTCAAAGGCCAAGGAGGCCCGCGTCCGTGCCCGAAACCACTGGGAGGCCGACTGCCAGAAGGCGCTCGGGGTGAGCTGGGGCTCGAGTTACCTCGGCGGCAAGTTCGCGGGGATCTTCCAGCGGTTCTTCGGGGTCTCGCAATGCTGGGCCGAGCAGGTCGCATTCGCGACGAAGGGGGAGGACTACGACGAATTCGTCATCCGGCCCTCGGAAACGAGCCTGGAGGACCGTGTCGAGCGCCTGCTCGGCACCGACGAGGCGACCAAGGCCGACCTGGCGGTGGCCCTCGAACGGGTGCGCAAGGAGGTCGAGGAGCGCGCCGAGACCGAAAAAGAGCTGCGGGAAAAACTCGACCTCATCGCGCGTCAGGAGGAGGCCATTCGCGCCCTGTCCACCCCGATCATCGAGGTCTGGGACGGCGTGATCACCCTGCCGCTGATGGGCGTCGTCGATAGCCAGCGCGCCGCCGAGACCATGGAGCGGTTGCTCGAGGCAATCGTGCAGAAGAACGCGCGCAACGCAATCATCGATTTGACCGGTGTGGACGTGATCGACACGTCCACCGCCGACCACATCCTGCGGCTCGTCCGCGCCGCCGAGCTGCTCGGCGCGCGCTGCGTGATCACCGGCATCCGCCCCGCCGTCGCCCAGACGATGGTGTCGATTGGCATCGATCTGTCGAAGCTCGTGACGCTCGCCAGCCTGCGCGACGGCCTCTTGCTCTGCATGGGCGGAGCGCGCACGGCCCGTCGAGCGAGTGCTCGGTAGAACATCCACGTATCTTCAGTTTTCGCCTTCCTTTCCAGCAGACCGCGGCGGCCCCGCGCGAGGCAGCTCCACCGTGAACATCGTTCCGCTGCCCAATGTGCTCTCGACACGAATCGAGCCGCCGAGGGCCTCGACGATGGAACGCACGATATAGAGCCCGAGGCCGAGGCCGGCATACGCGCGCGACGAAACCGCCCGTTCGAACCGTTCGAAGATGTACGGCAGGCGATCGGGAGGGATGCCGATGCCATGATCGCGCACCGTGAGCCGCGCCATTCCATCCGCCTCGCCGACCCAGATCTCGATCGGACGACCGGAGCCGAACTTGATCGCATTCGAGACCAGGTTGGTGACGACCTGCTCCAGGCGGATGTGATCCCAGCGTCCGACCATGGCTGGCTCGGCGTGCAGCGTCAGTGGACAGGCGGCCCGGGACAAGTCCTCCGTGAAGCGCTCGGTGACGTCACGGACGACGGCTGGGAGATCGACGTCCTCGATTTGCAAATGGAGGCGCCCGGTCGTGATTCGCGTGACGTCGAGCAACTCCTGGATCAGGCGCGCGAGCTTTTTTACTTGTCGCTCGACCCGCGTCAGGGACGGCGGCAATGGATCGCCCGATTGCGCTGAGCCTCTCTTCAACGTCTGCACGTCGAGCTGGAGGCTCGCAATCGGCGTGTTCAACTCGTGCGACGCAATCGACAAGATTTCATCACGCAGGCGAACGGCAGCCTGCGCGTCACGGTAGAGGCGCGCGTTGTCGATGGAGATGGCCGCGCGGCGGGCGAGCTCGGTCGCGAGCTCGAGGTCGGCGGGGCTGTATTGCCGACCGAGCGTCGCACAGCCGAGGGAGAGCACCCCGATCGTCTGTCCGCGAACGGAGAGCGGCACGGCCATCGCCGAACGCGTGCCGAGCGCCCGGATCAGGCGCGCATGCTCGTCATCAATGGCGTGCGCCTTGAGGACCTCGTCCGTGACGAGAGGCAGCAGCACGGGCTTGCCCGTGCGGAGGACACGACCCGCCGGCTGGGGCGAGCTCGCGTCGGCCGCGTAGTGCTCCTCGAGCTCGCGGAGAAGCGCCTCATTGGAGGGATCACGGTGCGCGCCGCCGAGGCGCCGGATCACGCCCCCCTCGCCGACGTCGATCACGCACCAGTCGGCCATCGACTGCACGCAGAGCCGCGCCAGCGCGGCGAACCTGGTCGAAAAATCCAGCGACTCCGAAAGGATCTCGGAGGCCGTGGCGAGAAACTTCATGCGCTGCTGCGCCCGCTCGGCGGCGGCTCGCGCCTTCTGTTCTTCGACGACGACCATCGCGAGGAGCAGGATGAGCAGATTGAGGACCGCGACATACGTTTGTACGGTCAGGACGCGCGCAGCCACGGACGCGCTGCTCATGGCGAAGGGGCCGCGTCCTTGACTCGTGTGCAAGGTCGCCATGAAATCGACGATGACCGTGGCCGCCGTTGCGCCTCGGGGTCCGAATCGAATGGCCGCCCATGCCGTCAGGGGGAACAGGAGGGCGGGAAGCGCCGATTCGATCTCACGCGGCCGCACGCTGGCGAACACCCAGTACGCCCCGACCGTCAGTATCACGAGCAGGCTCAATGCTTCGGCAGCGCGGCCGGAGCGCGACGGCTCCGGCTCGGTCCACGTCAGAAACAGCGGACACAGCAGGATGACCCCGAGGGCATCGCTGCTCCACCAGGCGACCGCTACCTTCCAAAACGAGTGTTCGCCCAGCCACGCGACGCTCGCAGCCGCCGCGACGAGGGTGCCGGGAAGCGCCCCGACCACGGCTCCGAGGAAAACCAGACGCACGACGTCCCAGGGGCGCCGGAACACGAAAACCGGGTGCGCCTGTCGGCGCAAGAACGAGGCGCCCGTGAATGGCAGGAGACCGGCCGCGGCGCCCCAGGCGATGGCCAGACCGGGCGGTTGCCCGTGCAGCAAGACGACCAGCACCTCTGCCAGAAAAATAACGAAGAGCCACGCGGACCATTGGGCCGGCGTCGTGCGGAGAAACCAGGCCATGGTCAGCCCGCTGGGCAGCCAGAACACGGCATTGTTGGCGGGCGGGAAGACGAAAAGGTAGCTCGCTTCCGAGAGACCGAGGTGGGCCAAAAAGAGCACGACGCAGGCGAGGACCGTCCGCGCCGGCTGGACGCTCATGAGCCAGCGGCGCAGCCCGCCCGCGAGCACGCCGCTTTCGTAATCGGCGGAAAACGTCCCCATGCGGACCAAAAAACCTTCTGGCCCATACTACGATCGTAGGGCCGCGCGACCACGCGTCACTTCCACTTCCGCCGCCGCTCCGCTCTCGCCTGCGCGGCTGCTCCGGCGTACGCGTTCGGTGTGGCTCGTCCGAGCGTCGCGCTCCCGAAAACCGCAGGACCCAGAAATCAAAGAATTCCGCTCGCGTCGACGGCTCGCGTGATCCATGGTGCCCGCCCCATGGCCACCCGCACGGTTCCAGCGAAGAAAACCTCCAAGCGCACACCCGCCGCGACGAAGAAAAAACCCGCGCGCACGGCATCCGCGAAGCCGGCGCCGAAGCGCGCGCCCGCCGTGGAAAAAGCACCCCCGAGCCCCGAGCAGGCGGCGCACGCCTTCGACGCGGTCGCGTACCGCCGCAACTGGCGAAATGGCTCGCGCGGCGGGCGGGCGCTGCTCAAGAATCCCCATTGCGACTATGGCACCGCGCTGATGCTCTACTGGCTGGGCGCGCCGTACTTCGAGCGGCAATACGCCACCGATCGGGAGATCCCCGAGTTTGCGCGGGCAGATATCGCCCTGATGCGCGAGCTCGAGCAGCGCCTCCTCGCGCGCGACTTCGCCACCGCGGTGGTTGCCTTCAACCCGCGCCGCGACATGCACTGCTCCATCGATCCGCTCGACTGGGTGACGCCCAATCCGAACCATCCGCCGCTCTTGCGCCCGCCCCCGCCCGCGGCGCTCATGGAGCCGAGCGTGCCCGACCCCGCGTGGGAAGCCGCGGGGCGCCCGTCGGGGCGCCCGGTCTGGCAACCCCAAAAGCCCTGACGCCGTCGCGCCCACGCCGCGGGCTCAGAACCCGTCGCGATCGGTCGCCTTCAGCAAAATCGAAAGCCCGCGCTGCGGCGCGCCATTGAGGTCCTGCGGCATTTGCCGCAGGATGTCGACCGTCGCCGCCCACAGGCCGCGCTCCGCCGCGGCGGACAGCAGCGGCCCGTTGCGGTACGAGCGCATCCCCTTGCTGATCGCCATGAACGCCCGGTGCGCCCCGGCGAGGTCGCCGGCCGCGGCCATCACCGCCGAGACCTCTTGGAGTACGATGTCCGGATACCCCTCGCCTCGGGCCATCTCGATCGCTTGATCCAGCAGCGCGGTGCATTCGTCCGCGAGCCCGCCGCGGGAGGCGAGCGCCGCCATGCGCTGGAGCGGCTTGCGCTGCTGCTCCAATTGCTCGCGGGCGCGCGTGAACCACGCCATCCATTCCGGATGCGAAGGATCCAGCGAGCCGAGCACGCCGACGCGCACCTCGAACACGTCCAGCTTGTTCGGCGCGCCCTTTTCGAGCTTCGCCGCGATGTCGAGCCGCCCGAGCGCCGCCGCTGCGCCGGCGAGGTGGCACGGGAAGTCGAGGCTCTGCTTGCGTAGCTTCGGCGCCGCCTTGAGGATCGTCTCGAAATGCTTGCCGGCGCGCTCTGGGGCCACACGCGCGAGGCCTAGCAAGTACTTAGCCGAGCTCTCGTACTTCGGCACGAGCTCCTCGGCCATGGCGGCCTCGGCGCGGGCCGGCTCGCCGGCGGCCGCCATCGCGGCCGCGAGTCGGAGGCGCGCTACGGTGGTCGACAGTCCGTCGAATTCGGAGAGCCACGAGACCGCGGCATCCCATTCCTTCAGCGCGATGAGCCGGGAGAGCCCGCGGTCGAGCAGCTCGAATTCGTTGTGCGCGTCGCGCTCCTTCATCTGCGAAACGAGGGATTTCAGCTCCGCCGCCGACGCGCGCGGACAGATCGCCGAGAACACGGCCCGCGTCTCGGTCCACGACGGCTTCTCATCTCCGCTGGCGATCATGTCTATCGCCTCGTGGATCCGCCCGACCGCGGCCAGGGCCTCGGCGACCACGCCGCGATTCTCGCTCGCATTGGTCTCGGGGTCGACCGTGGCAATGGCCGACGAAAGCAGTTTGTCGCCGCGGGCCTTTTCGCCGAGCAGCACCCAGCCCGCGCCGATCATCGCCTGCGGCCGCGACGCGCTGTGCTGCTTGGCTTCTTTCTTCGTGAGCAGCTTCTCGGCCTCCTCGAGCCACCGGCGCAGGGTCTTCGTCTGCGCGTCTGTCAGCGCCTCGCCTTTGCGCCACGCGAGCGCGGCCACGACCGTCTCTCCGCGTGCCCGGGCCGAAAACCACGGATCGTCCCATTTGGGCCAGCCGCCGGTGCCGTCGAGCGCTGCCGCGGCCCGATCAAAAAGGCCGAGCGCCATCACTCGCTCCGCGAATTCCCGCCGGTAATTGTCGCCGTGATATCTGACGCGAAGCGACTTGATGCCCTCCTCGACCAGCGCCGCGACGTCGTCGATCGAGCCTCCCGGCGGCGGCCACTTCACTTTCTGCGGCCTCGCCGGCGCCTTGCCCTTCTTGCCGAACTTGCGCTTGAACGACGCCGACGCCGCGGGATCGGCCGCCGCCGCCGCCGCGTCCGGCCACACCTTCGCCTCGCCCCAGCGCCACGGCCACGCCCATTTGCGATCGATGACCCACGCGATCTTGGCGTCGATCTCGGCCACGCTGGCGCTCGCGTCGGGCGGCCCGATCACCACGCCCTCGGGCAATGCCGCGGCCACCCGCTCGCCGTCGAGCGGGAATGCCGGATTCCAGTCCCAGGTCGATCCAAAATCGTCGCCGCCGAGCGCGAGGGGGCTGTCGCCGCTCGCCTCGATCGCCGGGCGAAACCGACCGAGCTCCGCCCCGTCGTGATCCCGGAAAAACACAAGCCCTTTCGCCGTATTGCTGACGAGCACGCCGTCGCCATACGCCACGCCGCCGCTCGGCGCGGCAATGTCGAGCCGTTTTGCCGGCGCGTCGCCGAGCTCCCAGACTTGCAGCCGCCCGCCCACCAAAATCGCCGCCGCGCGACCGTCGGGGCGCCACGAGAATTCGTACGTCTCGTCCTCGTCGGTCCGCGGCGCTGGCACGTCGAGGCTGTAGCGGTACGTGCCGCGGTCGTAGATGAAGATCCCCGGTTCCGCCCGCCACTCGTTCTCGGGTTGCACGATCGCCGCGAGCCGCGCGCCGTCACGCGAATAGAGGAGCGACGCGGCACCGACGTGCATGGGCAGCTTGCCATTGGGCAGACCGGTGCTCGCGTCGTAATAAACGATGCCGGCCGGGTGCATCACGAATTCGTTTCCGTCGGGGGAGAACGAGACCGGCGGATGCGCCTTTTGCTCCCACAAGATCTTTCCAGTCTTCGCGTCGAGCGCGAAGACGTGCGACAAACCGCTGGTACCGACGATGCGATCGGGGTGCGACCAATCGATGCCACCCATCGGGTGCAGGCGCGGCTCGGAGTGCGGATCGTTTGGGTCCGAACGGTCGGTCGATTGACACCAGCGCGGCGCGGGCCGCCGACCGACGAGCGGTACGATCGCCCCGAGCGCGAGGTTCGGGCCCCAGCAGGCGATATAGACGTCGCGGCTGTTCGACGACCACGCCCACGACGGCGGCCGGTTCCATCCGTCGGTCACGTAGGCGCACGAATCGGGCTCGCCGGACGCGCCGAACGGGTCGAAGCTGCCGACCCCGTTGGTATCGAACGCGAGGCCGACGCGCTTGCCGTCGGGTCGCCATTGAATGCAGCCGCCATGATCGGGCCAACCGACCCCGCCGCGCACGCGCAGCATGTTCACGCAGCGCCCGGCCCGCACGTCCCAGATTTGCAGCACGCCGCCGTGATCGTAGTCGTCGCCGACCCACGACCCGGTGGCGAGGAAACGCCCGTCGGGCGAGAGCTCGCTCTCACTGACCTCGACGTCGTGCCCGTGCGCGTGCTGCAGCGTCGCGCGGGGTCGCAGTCGCGCCGTCGCGGCGCGGTGGGCCGCCGTGATCCCGTGCGCCGCTTCGTGGGCGTAGAGCACCTCGCGCAGGTCCGAAAGATCGCGATCGGCCTCGAAGTCGTCCCACGGCAGCGCCTCGATCGCGGCCGTGAGCGCAGGCCCGGGCACCTTCGGGTCGAGCGATGCGAACGACGACGACGCGCGGCTCGAACGCGCCGGCGCCTTCTTCTTCTTCGGACCGGCGAGCAGAGCCATCAGTTCGTCCTCGCCGAGCACCGTGATTCCGAGGCGCCCCGCCGCGTCGATCTTGCTGCCGGCCTTCTCGCCCGCGAACAGGACGTGCGTCGACTTGCCGACGCTGCTGCCGATCTTGGCCCCGAGCGCCGCGAGTTGCTTCTCCGCCTCGGCGCGCTTCAGCTTCGAAAAGGTACCGGTGAGGACGACGGTTTTCCCGCGAACATCCAGGGCCATGGCTCACGGATCTACACGTTTTCCCGCGCACGATCCATCGCCAGTGCGCGCTCGATTGACTTCGCTCGCCTGTAACGCTCAACTCTGCCGATGGAGATCGGGGGATGAGCGAAGCCACACTCGATACGAAGCCTGCGGAACCTGAAGCGCCCACCGCGCCCGAAGCGCCGGCCGCGCCCGAAGCGCAGGCCTTGCTTGATTTCGAGCGCGCCGAGTTCGGCGAGCCCGCGGCCAAGCACGTGCAGTGCGGCATCTGCGCGTCGGCCATCACGACCGCGTACTATCAGCTCCTCGACAAGGTCCTGTGCAGCTCGTGTCGTGACGGCGTGCATCGCTCCGTCGAAGATGCCCGCAGCGGCGCGGCCTTCGGAAAGGCTTTTCTCCAGGCCGGCGCCGTCGCCTTCGGCCTCGGCCTCGTGTACGCGCTCTTCGTCCACTTCACCCAGATCCAGCTCGCGCTCGCGACCATCGGCATCGGCTTGCTCGTCGGGCGCGCCGTCCAGCGCGTCACGCGTGGCTTCGGCAGCACGAAACATCAGGTGCTCGCGGTCGTGCTCACGTACCTTGCGTCCGCGATGGGCTACCTCCCGGTGATCCTCGGCGCGTTCCAACAAGGCGACTCCGGGGAGCAGAGCCTCGGCCTCGTGGGCGGCGTCATCTACTTCGTCCTCACCGCGGGCTTGACGCTCGCCGCGCCGTTCCTCGACATCACGAGCGGCTTCAGCGGCGTGCTCGGCGCGCTCATCATCTTCTTCGGCCTGCGCACCGCGTGGCAGGCGTCGCGAGGGATCGGCGGTCCCGTCGCCATCAGCGGCCCGTACCAGGTGAACCCGAGCCCGACCCCGTGAACGACGCCGTCTCGCGCTGCGCGGCCTGCGGAGTGGAGCTCGCCCCGGGCATGCTCGCTTGCCCCGCCTGTCGCAAGCTCGTGCACAGCGCGCGCCTCGCGGCCCTGGCCGCGGACGGCGCGGCCGCCGAGCGCGACGGCCGCTTCACCGACGCCCTCACGCACTGGCGCGAGGCGCTCGGCCTCTTGCCCCCGGGCAGCACGCAACACCGCGTGGTCGGCGAGACGATCCAACGGCTCAGCCTGGCCCTTGAAAAGGCTGGCAACACGCCAAAGTCGCAGGGCGGCCGCGCGAAGGCGGTGGCGGGCCTCGGCGCGGTCGCGCTCGTCGCGTGGAACCTCAAATACTTCCTGCTCTCGCTGCTCGGAAAGGCGAAGCTGCTCCTCTCGGGGCTCGCGTCGTTGCCGACGCTGCTCTCGATGTTCGCGTGGATCGCGCTCGATCGATCCCGCGGGCTCTCGTTCGCGCTCGGGCTCGTGGCCTCGATCTACGTGCACGAGATGGGACACGTCGCGGCGCTTCGACTCTATGGAATCCAGGCGACCGCGCCGATGTTCGTGCCCGGCCTCGGGGCCCTCGTGCGAATGCGGCAGTATCCGATCGACGCCCGCGAGGACGCGCGGGTCGGGCTCGCAGGGCCCGTGTGGGGATGCGCCGCGGCGGCGGTCGCGCTCGCGGCGGGGCTCGTCCTGAAGGAGCCCACGATGCTCGCGGTGGCGAGCGTCGGCGCGACGATCAACGTCTTCAACCTGGTCCCGGTCTGGCAACTCGACGGCGCACGCGGCTTTCGGGCGCTCGATACGCGGCAACGGGGGATCGTGCTGACGATCGCCGCGCTCGCTGCGCTGCTCTCGGGCGACGTGATGGGCTGGGTCGTGTGCGCGGCGGGAAGCTTGCGGCTCAAACGAGATTTGCCGGCGGAGGGAGATCCGCGCGCATTTCGCACGTTCGCCGGGCTTCTCGTCGCCTTGTCGGCGATTGCGTGGGCGGCCGGGAAGGCCGCCCCGCCGGGCTGATGATCAGAAGCAGAACACCTTGCAGAGGACCTCGCCCACGTCGTCCGCGACGTCGGTGACCCCGCCGGCCACGTCGTCCGCGAGGTCCTCGAGGTCCGACACGCCGCCCTCGAACCAGCCCAGGGTCGAATCGAGCGTCGAATTCACGACCGACCCGGCCGTCGAGGTCCAGTTCGTGAGCTCGGCGGCTGCATTCTCGGCCGTGGACATGAGCGCGGTGCTGGCCGTCGCGGCGGCACTGTTGAGCTTCGAGCCGACCTCCTGGGTGGTTCCATGCAGCCAAACCGTCGACTCCCGCGCGGCCTCCCGCGTCCACACCACCGCGACGCCCGCGTGATGGCTGATCACGATACGGCCGTCGTTCACCGCGTCGACGAGGCCGACGCGGACGTCCGCGGTCCAGTCGATTTGCCACGCGTGGAGGTTATAGGCCATGGTCAGGAGCGACTGGTTCCAGCCGACAACCCAGTTCTTCAGCGAATTGAACGAGGCGACGGCGTCGCTGCCCTTCACGTAGACGGAGACGCCGACCGGGACGACCACGAGCGGGACGCTGAACCCGTATTGCCCATCCTTGCCATACTTGAGCTCGCCGTACAGGCCCACGCCGGCCGACAGGTTGAGCGACGCGGTCGTGCCGGAGGGATCACCCACGCCCGTCGTGAGGACGACGAGGTTCGATTCGAAGCCCAGCGAGACGCCGTCGTCCGTGAACATCGCGCCGGCCTGGCCGGAGCCGATCTCCACCGAGCTATACCCGAGCGCGTTCTGCGAGGAGCTCGAGAGGAGCGAGCCCGAATAGGTCATGCCGTAGCGCGACGACTCGAAATCACCCGAAAACGTGCCCACCGCATACGTGCGCCCCTCGGGCAGGCCTTGGCGGGCCGCGTCGAGCTCGGCCGCCTCGACCGTCGTGCCCACGTTCGCCACGAGATCGGAGACCGTCGCGAGCAAACCCGCCTGCTGCGTGACGCTGAGCGTCTCCCAGAAGTCCGTGCCGACGCCGAAGTTGTATCCGGCCGTGCGCAACGCCTCGGCGATCACGAAGGGATCGGCCACGACGAACCCATTGCCGCCCGGCAGCTCGACGACGAGCAGGAGATCCGGGACGCTGTCGGCGTCGACGTCCTGATAGACGAACTTCATGGTCGGCGCCGGGACGTCGTCGAGGGCGTGCGTGAGGGCGAGGCGCGGGCCTTCGAGCGTCGTGCTCTCTTTCGCGGCGAACGCGAAGTTCAGGTACGGCGTGTATTTGGCGCGGATGAGAACGAGCGTGATCTTGCCGTTCGTGTCCGCGTTGATGAAATCGACGAGCGCGTCGCTGGTGAACGAGACGGTCTTGCCCACGTCGGTGCGCTTCACCGTGAATTGCCCGAGCGAATCGACCTCCGAGTTCCGCACGCCGTCGGACGAGCTGTCGATCTCGTTCGAGAACGTCGCGTCGTTCGCCGTCGCCTCGTTGAAGCTCTCGGACGCCGCGCCGTCACGGATCCCGAAGACGGCAAAGTTCAAGCTCTCCGGGACCGTGCCGACGTCCTGGAAGTAATTCGCGACGTCGAGGCGCACGGTGGCCTTCTCGACCTTGGTGCCAGGCGTCATCTCGAAACGAACCACGCCCTTGCGTGTATTGGCGTGCGTGCCGCCGTTGTTCTTCACGAGGATGTTGCTCTCGGCCCCGTGGACCGTCGCATCCCCGTAGCGAGCATAGGTGTCCGCGCCTGCGCCGAGCGTCTCTTCGGCCTGAATGAAGAGGCGCGGCCCACTCAGGGTCGTGTGCTCCTTCGAGGCGAACGCAGTGTCGAAGCTGTTGCTCCGGAGGACACGCGTGATGATGAGCGTGATCACGCCGTCGCTATCGGCGTTGATGAAGTCGACCAGGGCCGCGCTCGAGAATCGCACGGTCTTGTTGAGGTCGGCCTGCGTGAGCGTGATCGTCCCGAGCGGGTCTTTCGCGGTCGTGGCGGGGTTACCGTCGAAGACGCCGGCCGCGGACGTGTTCATGCCCACGGCGGTATTGGTGATGACGCCGAAGAAATTCGACCACTTGGCCGATTCCTCCTCGACGTCTTCCATGGATCCCGAAGCCTCGGCGAGGCCCCAGATCCGGAAGTCGCAGGAGAGCGCCTCGTCGAACCTGGAGAGGTCGAGGTAAAGCGCCGCGTCCGTGGCCTTGTCGGTTGGGTTGATCTGGAACCGCATGACGGCCGACACCGCGTTGTACGATTGGTCCGTGCTGGTGTTGCGCTTCATCTTGACGACGAGCTCGGTCGAGCCGCCGTAAGGGCCCGCGCTCTCGAGGTCCACGTGGGTGTCGTCGGTCGGCGTGACGACGGTGGCGCGGGCGATCGCCGCGTTCCCGACGAACGCGAGCGCAAATGCGATCCATCGCAAGAGGAAGGTCCTGAAGTGGTCGTGGCAGTGGTTCACGGTGCCTCCGAAGGTCGTCGAGGCGGGCTCATCGGCGCCTCACGAATCGAACCTAGCTCGACGCCAAATCTCCACAATGGCCAGGGTTCGCCACGGGATGTCCACGCGTGGACACCCTCGAAGTGGAGATGGCCGAGCCGCGTCGTTCGATGGTAGGCTCGGCCTGACGATGGGGGCATGGCATGGCCAATCTCGGCCACCCGGTGCTCCGGAAACGAACATCTCATGGACCTCGAAGAGCTCCGAGCCTTTCTCGCGGTGGCCGAGGCCGGCTCGTTCCTGGCCGCGGCGACGTCCCTCCACATGCCGCGCGCGACCTTGCGCCGGAGGATCGATCAACTCGAAGCGCGCGCCGGTGTGCCCCTCGTCGATCGGACGCGGGACGGGGTCTCCCTCACCGAGGCGGGCAAACTCCTGGCGGCGCGCGGGCGGCTGATGGTGCAGGAGTCGAACGCGCTCCTGCAATCGGTCCGCGAGGCCGGATCCGAGCCGGCCGGCGTGCTTCGTGTCCTCTTGCCCGTGGGTTTGCCCCCGCAGCTCCTTCTCCACGTGCACGGCATCGCGCGCAAGTACCCGCGCCTCGCCTTCCGGCTGCATTTCAGCGACAATCCCGTCGGGGGTCTCATGGAGAACGTGGACCTCGCCCTCCATTTCGGCGACACGAGCCCCGCGGGGCCGTGGGTCTCACGCGAGCTCATGCGCGTCCGCATGTGGCTGGTCGCGTCGCGTGAATACCTCGCACGGCGCGGAACACCGCGATTCATCGAGGAGCTCGCGAATCACGATTTGCTCGCCTGGGAGGCACCGGGCGAGGATGGACGATCGTGGCCGCTGCTCCGCGGCGGCACGTTCCCGGTCGCGCCGATCGTCACAGCGCAAGACATTCACGTGATTCGGCAGATGGCGGTCGCGGGACGCGGAATCGCGCTCGTCCCCGACCCCGGGATCCCCGACGACGGGGTCCCCGCGGGCACGATCGTCTCGGTCCTGCCGGACGTCGTGGGCCGGGAAATCGGATTCCGTGTTGTCGTGCCGGCCGTGCTCTCCGAGATCCCGCGCATCAAGGCGATGCTCGATCTGCTGGAGCCATTTCTCGGGAAACTCGGGCTGTGATGGTCAGCGACGGCGTTTCACGGGCTCCGGGGATCGGCGTGAGCGGCGTCTTTTGAGGATTCTCTCCCGCGGGCGAACACCGCGTGGAGCAGGATGCCGGTCACGCTGCCGGCCGTGATGCCGCTTTGCAGGATCACCTGAAGCCACGGGGGCAAACTTCGCCAGAACCCCGGAGCGCTGAGCGGGATGAGGCCCACGGCCAGGGTCGCGGCGACGATCAATCCATTCATGCGCCCCTGCTCGCTGTCGAAATCGACCCGCGACAGCGTGCGCAACCCGCTCGCGGCCACCTGCCCGAACATGAGCAGCCCCGCCCCGCCGAGCACGGGCGCCGGAATCGCCGCGACGAGCGCCGAGAGTTTCGGCAAGAGGCCGAGCACGACGAGGATCAGGCCCGCCGCCGCGACGACCCAGCGGCTCCGCACGCGCGAGAGCGCCACGAGGCCCACGTTCTGCGCATACGCGGTGTACGGAAATGCATTCAGCACGCCGCCGAGCATCGTGGACAAACCATCGGCGCGCAGGCCGCGCGCGAGCGCCTCGGGCGTCAAGGGCCTTCCCGTGAGCTCGCCGAGCGCCACGAAATCCCCTGTCGATTCCACCATGACGACCAGCATGACGAGGGCCATCGAGGCCACCGCCCCCGGATCAAAATGCGGAAGCCCGAATGCGAAGGGCTTGGTCACGGCGATCCATTGCGCCTCGCGCACGCCCGCGAGATCGAGCTTGCCGAGCGCCGCCGCGATGAGCGTCCCCGACACGAGCCCGAGCAGCACGGCCACGCCTTGCCAGAATCCCGTGAGCACGCGTTTGTAGAGAAGAACCAGCGCGAACGTGGTGAACGCGAGCCCGAGCGCCGCCGGCGCGCCGAAATCGGGGGACGACGGATCCCCGCCGCCCGCCCAGCGCACGGCGACGGGGAGCAAGGAAATCCCGATGAGCGTGATGATGCTGCCCGTCACGACCGGCGGGAAAAACCGGAGCAATCGCGCGAAAAACGGCGCGACGAGCAAGGTCAGCGCGCCGGCCGCGATGACGGCGCCGTACACGGAAGGGAGGCCGCCCGTCTTGCCAATGAGGATCATCGGGCCGACGGCGGCGAACGTACACCCCTGGATGACCGGCAATCGCACGCCGAAGCCCGGAAAGCCCACGGTCTGCACGAGCGTCGCGAGGCCGCAGGTGAAGAGGTCGGCGCCGATCAGATAGACGAGCTCTTCCCGCGAGAGGCCGAGGGCGCCGGCGACGATGAGCGGCACCGCGACGGCGCCGGCGTACATGGCGAGCACGTGCTGGAGGCCATACGCGAGAAGGCGCGGCAGCGGCAGCCACGCGTCGACGGGATCGGGGGCACTTTGCGAGGCCATGGCCGAGGATCGCCCCGCGCGGCCGCGAACGCAAGACCCGGGCAAGCGCGCCCGCGGCCGTGATGGGCTCGACAATCGTCCTCAGCGCAGCGGCAAGCGGAAGCGCGCCCCCGGGCCCTCGTCTTCCTCGACTTCCGGCGCGAGCGGCGCGGCCATCCGGGCGGCCGAAGGATCGAACGGCACGTCGGCCCAATCGAAGATGCGGCTCATCGCGTGCAATCGCTCGTCCTCGGGCAGGTCTGCGATGTCCACGCCGTGGTGCCCGTCGGGCACGATGTACCGGAATGCGTCGTTCTTCGCCCGGGCCTCGAACGGGTTGGTGCTCCAAGGATCGTTTTCACCATAGATGAAGAGCATCCGCTCGCCACGCACCCACGTCCGCGCTTCGATGTGCGCCATGAGGCCGTAGTCGAACGGGATCGTCACCGGCACGGGCGTCAGGTTTTTCGCTTGATCCTCCCCCGGATACCGCAAGAGGTCCATCAAGGGGGCCTCGTCGAAACGCGGATGGCCGAGCTGGGTGGCCGACTGGTAGAAATAGGGCCCGTAGTACACGTTGATGGTCTCGTCGTCGTAGTTGAACGGGGCGCCGAGGTAGTCGACGAAGAAGTGAAGCAGCTCCTCGTCGCTCGCGTCCGGCGCTGGGAGATGAGGTTCGCAGAAATCCACGGGGCAGAACTGCCAGTAGAAAAACGAGGCCTCGACGACGCCGAACTCGAAGGCCCGGTCGGCCCCCACGATATCGTACGTGAGGCCCCACTCGGCCATCTCCGCCACCATCATCGGCACGATCTGCTCACGCCGGGCCAAAAGGGCGCGCTGGTATGCGATCAACCTCGCCCGCATCACCGGGTCCCCCACCTGACGGATGAAGGTGACGTACCGCGGATCGCTCGGCGAATAGGTGGACGGCGACACGTAGGCGACCGTGCCGTCCACGTCGTCCGGGTGGTAGTAGCGATGATAGATCGAGGTCATGCCGCCCTTGCTGGAGGCGCCGGAAATCCAGCGACCTGAATAGACGGGCCTGAACGCCTGCGCGATCCGGTGATGATCGCCAGCGGCCTGCTCGATATCGAGGTGCTCGTACGTCGGGCCCGGAGGCACGGATTCGCCATAGTAGCGGTGCTCGACGTAGATCTGATTGCCCTGGAGCATGGCCGCGACCTCGCCCTCGATCACCCTCCGCGTGTTCACGGCATACCCGCTGGTGAGGAACGACGTGGGCGCGTCGAAGGAGCGATGCAGAAGGGCGATTTTCTGGGTGAAGCGCGGTCCGTCCGGGTCGTGGTGATCCACGGGCTGCTCGAACTTGAGCACGAAGAAACGCGTGCCCGGGATGTTCGAGGGGTTCTCGCTGACCACCGTGAGCCCGGGGATCGACGCGAGCTCGGCGAGGACCTCGTCGGTCACGGCCGCCTGCGCAGCGGCGACGGATTCGTCCAGCGAAGGGCCCTCTCCGGTGCCGCACGCGGCGACGCCGAAAGCGAGGAGGATCGATATCACGGGAAAGGTACGATTTTGCCGCATGTCCATGCCTTTCATTTTGGCAATCGGCGTGCCGGGCGTCACGCCTCGCAGCAACGCCATGCCCGCGCGCCCCTCCGGTCCCCGTGCACATGTCGAGCAACCGGCTTGCGCGAATCGCGCAAACCGGACGTCGACATCGCGCGATTCGTGCAGTCGAGGACGCGCGTGCCGGCTCTGACGCGGCGCATGAATCGCCGAACAAGCGGGGCGCGACCTGTGGTACGCTCCCGTCACGATGTCCGCGCCCTCCCCTGCCCTCACGTTCCCCCGCGTGTACAACGCAGCCGAGCATTTCATCGATCGGCACCTCGCCGAGGGGCGCGGCGACAAGACCGCGGTCATCGACCCTCAAGGCGCCGTCACCTACGCGGAGCTCGCCGAACGCGTGAACCGCGCGGGAAACGCGCTCCGCGGGCTCGGCGTCCGGATGGAGGAGCGGGTGCTCTTGTGCCTGCTCGACGGCCGTGATTTCCCCGCCGTCTTTTTCGGGACGATGAAGATCGGCGCCGTCCCGGTGCCCGTGAACACACTCCTACAGCCCGACGATTACGCGTACTTGCTCGATGACAGCCGCGCCCGCGTGCTCGTCCTCTCGTCCTCACTTTATCCGAAATTCGAGCAGCTCCTCGGGAAGGCGCAATTCCTCCAGCACGTGGTGCTCGTGGGCGAGGAAGACGAGACCTCCGGAAAACACGCGCACCTCGGCGCGCTCCTCCGCGCCGCCGAACCCACGCTCGCGGCCGCGCCGACGACGCCGGATGACGTGGCCTTCTGGCTCTACTCGTCCGGCTCGACCGGCCGACCGAAAGGCGCGGTGCACCTGCATTCCCATCTCCAGCAGACCGCCGTTCTTTATGGAGAGCGCGTGCTCGGGATCACCCCCGACGACGTGGTCTTCTCGGCGGCGAAATCGTTTTTCGCGTACGGCCTCGGCAATGGGATCACCTTCCCCTTCCACGTCGGCGCGACCGCCGTCTACCAGCCCGACCGCGCGACGCCCGACACCGTGATGCGCGTGCTCCGCGAAAAACGCCCCACTATTTTTTACGGCGTCCCCACGCTCTACGCCTCGATCCTCGCCGATCCCAAAAACAACCGCGAGACCGGCTCCGATCGCCTCCGCGTCTGCGTCTCCGCGGGTGAGGCCTTGCCCAAGGAGATAGGCGAAAAATGGCTTCTGCGCTTCGGCGCGCACATCCTCGACGGGATCGGCTCCACCGAGATGCTCCACATCTTCATGAGCAATCGGCTTGGCGACGTGCGATACGGGACCTCGGGCCGCCCCGTCCCCGGCTACGACGTGAAGCTCGTCGACGATGCGGGCGAGCCCGTGCCCGACGGCGAGGACGGCTCGCTCTGGGTACGCGGGCCGTCGAGCTGCGTGGCCTACTGGAACCAGCGGCAAAAAAGCCTCGACACGTTCCACGGCGCCTGGACCCGCACGGGCGACCGATACGTGCGCGACGCCGAGGGTTATTTTACGTATGCAGGGCGAAGTGACGACATGCTCAAGGTGTCGGGGATCTGGGTCTCGCCGTTCGAGGTCGAGAGCGCCCTCACCGCGCACGAGGCCGTGCTCGAAGCCGCGGTCGTGGGCCACGCCGACGAGGCGAAGCTCGTCAAGCCCAAGGCCTTCGTGGTGCTGAAGCGGCCGGACGAAGCGTCGCCGGCGCTCGCGGACGCGCTGAAGGATTTCGTGAAGGGGCGGCTCGCGCCCTACAAATACCCGCGCTGGATCGAGTTCGTGCGCGAGCTGCCGAAGACGGCGACGGGGAAGATCCAGCGTTACAAGCTGCGGGAGGGATGAGGTCTCGCGCGGATCCCGTCGAGCAAGAGCGCCTTGCAGTGGGCGAAGGCCTCGGGAAAACTCATCCCGAGCGCGGCGAGGACGTCCGGGCGGAGGATGTTCTGCACGTTGTTGATGACGATACGGACGACGAAATCCTCGGGCACGTCGGGCCGGAAGACGCCCGCGCGTTTGCCCGCGGAGAAGAGCGCCCGCGAGCGCGTGTGGACGACCTTGCTCCGCCATTGATCAACGCGCGTCCAGAGCGAAGGCGCGTCGCGCTGCAGATCGGTGAGCAGCGGCCCGCGCGCCTCTTCGTAGCCGGCGGCGACGATACGCATGAAGCGCTCGAGTTTGTCCTCGAAGCCCAAGCTCGTATCGTCGAGCACGGCCGCGAGCTCGGCGTCGATCGCAATGAACGTGGCGTCGATGACCGCTTCGCAGAGCTCCTCCTTGCTCGCGAAATGGCGGTAGAGCGTCTTTTTGCTCATGGCGAGCTCGCTCGCGATCTCGTCCATCGTGACGCGGCCGAACCCGTGCGCGAAAAAGAGACGGCGCGCGGCGGCGAGGATGCGGCCGCGCGCCTCCGCCTCGGCCGTCACGCGACGGCCCGCTGCACGGGCCCGAGGTACCGGAGCGGCGCGCCCTCGGACGGACCCAGGGTCACGTTGCGGCGCACGACGTGCGGCGGCTCGGCCGAGAGCACCTGGAAGCGGTGCGCCGAAAGCAGCGTGCCGAGCACGATCTTCATTTCGTAGAGCGCGAACGCCGCCCCGAGGCAACGCCGCGCGCCGCCGCCGAACGGCAGATACTCGAACGGCGTGAATTTGCGCTCCAGGAATCGCTCGGGCCGGAACACCTCGGCGTCGGGGTACACCTCCGGGTGATTGTGCACGAGCACGATCGCCGCCATCACGGCGACCCCGGGCGGGAGCTCCCGACCGCGGAAGGTGAACGGCGCGAGGAGCTTACGCGAGACCATCGGGAGGATCGGATGTTGCCGCAAGGCCTCGTCGCATACGGCCGAGAGATAAGGCAATTTGACGAGCGCCTCGGGCGCCGGGGTCGGGCCGAGCTCGCGAATCTCGGCGAGGAGTCGATCACGAATGCGCGAGTTCCGATGAATGCCGTCGAGCGCCCACGCCATGCCAATGGCCGTCGTCTCGTGGCCGGCGATGAGCATGGTGCGCAGCTCGTCGTCGATTTCCTCGTCGGACATGGGCCGGCCGTCCTCGTCGCGCACCGAGAGCAGGAGGCTCAGGATGTCGTCGCGGACCTCGCCGCTCTTGCGCCGCGCCTCGATCTCCTCGGCGATGAGGGCGTGGAAACGCGCGACATACTGCTGGAAACGCGCCCAGGGGCCGAGGCCGCCGAAGGAGCGGCGCAAGGGCTCGATCATCATGAGCGGCGGCGTGTACGCCTCGATGTAGCCGACGATCGCCTCGCGGAAGAGCGCCACGCGCGCCGGATCCCGCACCCCGAAGACGGCCTCGATGATGACCTCGAGCGAGATCTCCTGGGTGAGATCCTGCGCCTTGAACTTCGCGCCCGCGGAGAGCTCGGACGCCTTGCGCAATGTGATGTCCGCGATGAGGTCGCCATACGCGCGCATGCGATCGCCGTGGAAAGGCGGGGTGAGGAGCTTGCGCTCGCGGCGATGGCGCGCGCCGTCGAGCAGGAGCACCGAATGCCGGCCGACCACGGGTTCGAGCGGGAGATTCGCGTACGGGGTGAAAAGGGACGGATCCGCGGTGAAGATCTCGCGGATCCCCTCGGGATCCCCCGTGGCGACGACGTGCCCCATGGGCAGCCGGAGCGTGAACGGGTCACCGTAACGGCCGACGGCATCGAGGAAAAATCGCTTCGTGTCGCGGGCGAACTTGAACGCCTGGAGCGCGGGGAAACGAGGACCGGCAGGCAAGGTGTGCATCGAGGCCTCCGTGGGAACCAAGGAAACTGTGTCGGTTTCTACGGTTTCCGGCAAGCGTCAAGAATGTGCTCTCGGTTGCGCAGGCCCGTCCTCTACGCTCCCACCACGACGCTGCCCATGTACCCGACGACCCCGCCCAAGAGCCCCACCGACCTCGTGCGCGACCTGAGACAGCTCGGCGTCCGCGCGGGCAACACATTGATGATCCACGCTTCGCTTCGCATCATCGGCGCTGTCGAAGGCGGCGCGCGTGGCGTCCTCGACGCCCTCGACGAGGCCGTCGGCAAGACCGGAACCTTGATGATGGTCCTCGGCGCGCGCGACGACTGGGCCTGGGTGAACGAGCTCCCCGAGCACGAACGCGCCGCGCATCTGGAAAACGCCGAGCCCTTCGACAGCCTGCGTACGCCCGCGGATCCGGACGTCGGTTACCTCGCCGAAGCGCTCCGCCAGCGCCCCGGTACGATCGTGACGGACCATCCCGAGGGGCGATTCGGCGCTCGTGGCGCGCGGGCCGCCGAGCTCCTCCGTGATCCGCCGTGGCACGATTACTTCGGTCCCGGCTCGCCGCTCGAAAAACTATGTGAGCTCGGCGGGCGCGTGCTCCGCCTCGGCGCCGATTTCAATACGACGACCGTGCTGCACTGGGCCGAGTATCTCGTCGATCTGCCGGACAAACGCCGGGTACGTCGACACCGTCGCATCGTCGGGATCTCGGCGCCCGAGATCCGCCATGTCGATTGCCTGGACGACAGCGATGGGATCGTCGTATGGCCCGGCGAGGATTATTTCGCGCTCATCTTGCGAGAGTATCTGGACACGGGCCGCGCGCGCCAAGGGACCGTGGGCCGGGCGCGGAGCGAGCTCCTCGAAGCCGCGGACCTCGTGAGCTTCGGCGTCGCCTGGATGAACAACCACTTCGCGCCTCAAGCGAGTACGAGACGCATGTGAACGCGGGAATGCCAGTCGATGCCGTGTTCACGTTGCGCCTCGGTCACCACACGCATCTCCGGGGACCATTCTTCCGGCGGGACCACGACGAACCCGTGACGCGCATACCAGGGCATGTTCCAGGCGACATCCGATTGCGTGTTCAGCACGAGGGTCCGCTCGCCCGCCGCGCGCGCCCGGGCGATCGAATCGCGCAAGAGCGCCGTCCCAATGCCGAGACGCCCATGCGACGGGAGCACGCTCACCTGACCGAGGCAGAGCTCCGCGCCGAGCCGGGTGACGAGGAGCCAACCAACGACCTCGCCGTCCACCTCGGCGACGGTGATTCGCCCGGCCTCCACGGCCCGCTTGGCCACGTCGAGCGGAATGGTCTCCCCGTCGAGGAACGACGCATGAGCCGTCTCCCGAAAACGCTCGTCCGCGGCGCGCTCGATGGCCCCGAGCACGGGGATGTCTTCGGCGCGCGCCGGCCGCAGAATGAACGAGGTCACGCCCGAGCTTTACCACACCTCCCTGGCTCGGGAACTCCGCGCGCCCCGTGGACTCCCTCTCCCATGGTTCGTGTTCTCGCCTGCGCCGTTTCGATGGTGCTCCCGGCGCTCGGGCTCGCCTGCAGCCCGACGCGCCCGCCCGTCGAGCCGCCGCCCGCGCCCTCCTCGGCGCCCGCCCCGACCGAAGATCCGCCTCCGCCCGTAACGCCCCGCGCGCCGGTCTCGACCGCCGACTGCCCCTTCCACTGGACGCCTCACGAGATCGGCGCGAGCGTGCTCCGACTGCCAGCCGAATACGGCGGTCGATTCATGAACCCGCTCTACGACGCGGCCTGCGCCTGCGTGCGCCCGGGGGAAGCCGTGCACATGCTCGCCCGCATCGTCCCTGAGCGCGGGACGATCGAGGCTGTGACCGGCAATCGCGAAGACCTCCCGACACACGCCGATCCGAGCATCGACGCCTGCTTCGCCACCGTGCTCGGGACGACGACCTTCGAGCCGTTCGAGGTCGGCAGCGACGTCGTCTGCCCTGAAGAGCCACCGCCGCCGCCCAGCAAAGGCCCCCCGTTCTTCCGCCCCCCGCGCCTGGCGAATTGCCCCGCGCGTGGCGAGCAGACCTCGAAAATCATCTATCCGCTCCTCGTGGACCGCCGCAAAGAGGCGCCCTCGCCCGCGCCGGTCGAGGGCCCGTAAAAAGACCTACTTTCTCGTCCGCTGCGCACGCGCGAACTGCTAGAAGTCGTTCGTGCTCTCGGTCGTGAATTTCGTTCGCCTGGTGAAGGTCGCCGCGTGGGCGGTGTTCCTCCTCGTCTTCCCGCCCATCGCCTTTGCGAACGGGATGTACGCGGCGACCGTCCTCCTTGCGGTGCTGGGCCTCCTCCTCGACGTGACGGCGCTCGGAGAGCTCCTGCCCTCATCCACACAGCCGAAGGTGCGGCGCGGCGTCGTCGCGACCATGGCGCTCCTGCACATTTCGCTCCTCGCCCTGTCCGTCGTCCGCCTCGTGTCTCCGCGTTATGGCGCGTGGCAACGTATCGCCGGGACCGACGAATGGAACAATGCCGCGCTGGTACGTCCCGAGCACGGGCCGCTGCTCGCCGTGGGCCACAGAGACGTCCTTTCGCTCGGCAAAGAGGGCAGGTTCGTCCCGGTGCCCGACATCGCGGGCCCCGTGCACGTGATCGGCGCGGGGGCGCATCGCGCGTGGTTCGTCGACGTCGAGGGCCAATTCGCGTGGGGCTACGATGGAGCGTCCCTCGAAAAAGTCCCGCTCGGGTGGGACGCCTCCGCGCGGATGCCCGAGGGCGCCGCGCTCGACGACGCGTTTTTCGTCGTTGGCTCCCGCGGGCTCGTGCGCGTGGCGCGTGACGGCCATCAGAGCAAGGTGCTCGACGGCACATCGATCACCGGCGTCGCCACCGATGGATCACGCGTCGTCGCGGTGGGCTCGAACGTCTTCGTGAGCGAGGACGGCGGACGGCATTTCAAGGATCGCGGGCCCACCGGGCTCCAGGCTCCCTCGGTGTACGCGGGCGGAGGCTCCTATTACCTCGTGCAAGGCGGGATCATGTCCTCGCGGCTCTTCGTGAGCGAGGCGGACGGGCGCCTCGAAGAGCGAAAGCCGCCGATGCGCGACATTCGTGTAATCGCAGTGGATCCGCACGATGGCCGGCGTGTATGGGTCGGGACCTGGGGCGAAGGGATCTGGCGCTCCGAGGACGCAGGGCGAACCTTCCAGGATCTCGAGCTCGAGGGGCTCGAGGTGCAATCCCTGGTGGTCGATTTCTCGACGAAGGATGCGTGGGTCGCCGCGACGAACCTCGCGACGCCGAGCGGCGTGTATCATTACGGGGCACGCTGACCCCAGGGGCGAAAGCCGGCCGTGGGACGAGGGCTTGCGGGGGCAAGGCCGCGGAAACATGAATCCGCTCGGCAACACGTCTCCGGCGGCCTTGCGCGGGGGGATCTGGTATGCGGCGGGTTTCTTCCATCATCGCGGCAATCGGTCTCTTTTGCGGCTTCCACGCCCCACGGACGGCGGCGGCCGACCCGATGGTGATCCGGATCGACGGTGGAGCCGTCCACGGCAAGACGGAGGGCGAGGTCCAGGTCTGGAAAGGCATTCCTTTCGCCGCGCCGCCAGTCGGCGCGCTCCGCTGGCGGGCGCCAGAGCCGGTGAAACCCTGGAAAGGCATCCTCGAAGCCTCGGCGTTCCGGCCGAACTGCATGCAGACCGACGATGTGGCGAACATCTCGGAGGATTGCCTTTATCTGAATGTCTTCCGTCCGACGGCGCGCACGGAAAAAGCCTTGCCCGTCATGGTCTGGATTCACGGCGGCGCCCTCGTCCGGGGAGGCGCTTCGCTTTATCCAGGCGCGGGCCTCGCGCGGCAGGGCGTCGTGCTCGTGACCCTCAATTATCGCCTCGGCCGGCTCGGGTTCTTCGCGCACCCGGCGCTCGCGCGCGAGGCGCCGAACGAGCCGCGTGGCAACTATGGCTACATGGATCAGATCGCGGCGCTCCGGTGGGTGCAGCGGAACATCGCTGCATTCGGCGGAGATCCGAACAAGGTGACGATTTTCGGCCAGTCCGCCGGCGGCGGCTCCGTCCTCGTCCAGATGACCTCGCCGATGTCGCGTGGCCTTTTCCACCGGGCCATCCTGCACTCGGCCGGCCTCCCGACCGCGCGCGCCGCGGCGATGCCCCTCCGGGAGATCCCGGCGGCGGAAAAGATCGCCGTCGATTACGCAAAGGCCTTGGGCATCGTCGGCGCGGATGCGGCGGCGCTCGCGGCGCTCCGCTCGCTCCCTGCCGAAAAGCTGGTCGCGGCCAGCGATAGCAATGCGGTCCTCTGGGAATTGTCGGGAGGTCCCCAGGTGCCCGGCGTCGCGGGCGCGATACGCGACGGTCGCCTCGTCGTCGAATCCCCCGAGGCGGCGATACGCGCCGGTCGGCAAGCGAAGATCCCGGTGATTTCGGGCGCCACCGCTCACGACCTTGCCACCGGATCGGCGCGGACCAAAAAGGAGCTGTTCAGCATCTTCGGTCCGCTCTCCGCGCGGGCGCGGACATTGTACGATCCCGACGGGAACGCCGAGCTCTCCGCGCTCGTCCCAAACGTCCATGCCGACCGGGTGATGGTCGAGCCTTCGCGTCACCTGGCGGAAGCGATGGTCCGGGCCGGGCAACCTGCCTATTTCTACCGGTTTTCCTACGTAGCGGAATCGCACCGGGGTCAGGCCCCAGGCGCCACCCATACCACCGACGTTGCCTTTGCGCTCGATGCGCCCTCCGCGGCCACGGGGGACCAGACGACCTACGCGGATTGGGCGATGGCGCGGACGATGAGCAGCTACTGGGTCGCTTTCGCGAAGACCGGCAATCCGAACAGCCCAGGGTGCCCCGCGTGGCGAACGTACGACCCCGAACGACGCGACGTGCTGAATTTCACGAACGACGGCGTGGTCTTCGGGCCCGATCCGCTGAAGGACCGCCTCGATCTCTGGAAGGCGGTGTTCGAGGGCGCGCCTGCGGCCGTGACGAGTCCTCGGAGCCCCACGGCGCCGGACCGGCGCTGAGGCGCCTCAAGGCTGGGGCGCCGGGGCGGGCTCGACGCGGAGGAACGAGGGCACCTCGTCGAACGAGGTGTCGAGGACCAGCTTGTCGAGGTCCATGCCGCCGGGCAGCGGCTCGCCTTTCATGGCAAACGCGAGCTCCACGGTCTGTCCGGGGGCGAGCTCGATGTCCTTCTCGAACGGTCGAACGACGTTTCGCTCGAACGTCGCGAAGGGCTCGAAGTACGGCCCTTTGACGCGGTCCTCGAGGGGCCGCACGTAGCCGCCCTTGTCCTTTCCGGGCTTCGGCGCCGGGAAGGCCGAAGGGTCGAGCAGCCGGAGCCACAGGGGCGGCTCGATCCGGCGGAAAAACGAGTTGATTGCGAGGCGCGCGCTGCCGGACCGGCGGAGCGCCGCCCGAAGCACGCAGCCCTTCTCGGTGCAGGTCAGATCCGTCACCCGCAGCGCGATCGCGCCCCCAGAGAGGCTCGTCCATTCGCGCGGTTTGCCCGTCCGGCGCCCACCGTGCAATCCTCGCAGCAGGAGAGGGGACGCGAAGGCCGCGGGATCCGCCTTGCCGACGGGCTGGGCGAGGAGGCGGATGGTCGCTCCATTCGGCACGACGGGGCGATGATCGAAGCCGACGGGGCGGATCTTGCCTTCGCGGACCTCGCCGAAGAGCTGGACATCGAACTGGGCCCCCGCCGACGAGATCATCTTCAGGTTTTTCAGCGGGCCGATTCGGCCCTGGAACTCGTCCACCTCAAGGGGCGCGCCGGTGTGATTGACGACGTCGAAGCCGAGCACGCAGGGCCGCTCCTTGAACTCGTCGCGCGTCTTGAACGCGACGTGCTTTCGGTACTTCTTGGCCACGTCGGGCCCGCACGCATACGAGGTCACGCGCACGGCGATGCCGCCGTCCGCCATTGGCGTGGGACCGTCCGCGGGGGCTTCCAGCTTTCCGCGCATCGCTTCCACCGCCGCGCCGAGCTCGTCTTTGATGCGCTTTTCCTGCGCCGCGAGGCGCTCGACCCGGCGCTCGACCCGCGGATCGTCCCATCCCACGAGGCCCGCCAGGTTCTCGATGGCCGAGCGAGCGCTCCACGCGCCGCTGTCCCCCCCCATACCGAGGCCGAAATAGCGCTCGGAGAGGTCCGGCCGGACGGCTTCCATGGTCGCGAGGGCCTTGTCCGCGACATTGCGTGGCTGCTCGAGGTGCCGCTCGACGAGCTCCCGCCCGAGCGGGCGGCACTCGAGCTGGCTGACGCGCCCTTTTGCGGTGAGGGGATAGCTGCCATTGAACGTGGCCGCGACTCTCTCGATGCCGTCGTCGAACACCAGATCCCGGTCGATCGAGGTCACGCGCACCTTGGCGCCCTTCTCCAGCGTCACGAGCGGCACGGAGAACCACATCTCCATGGTGTCCTCGGGGCCGCCGGCGCGGCATCGCACGACCTCCTTGCCCTGCGTGATCGAGACGTCGACCGAGAGATCTGCCTCCCCGTCGAAATCCCCATGGTTCTTCGTATTGATGCCAAGCCTGCAGATGAGGCCGACCTGCTCGCCCTGGAGCGGCCCGCTCGAGGCGACGAAAAGGGCGTGGCGATCCGTCGGCTGGGGCGCGTAGCTCTCGCTGGCCATGCTCCAGATGGGCTTCTTGGCACGGCTGGATGCGGGCGTGCCGAGCCGCTCGGGGATGGGCTCGAGGGGCGGGGGCGCCGGGGGCTTTTCCGTCGCCGGGGAGGCGGGGAGCTTCGATGCGGCCGCCTCGGGGCCGGCCGTGGACAGCGCCGGGCGCGGCCGCGGCGCGGGCTCCCCGTCGAGCTCCCGCAGCATCTCCTGCAAGCCGCCGCTGCAGCCGGCGACGAGGAGCAGGCAACCGAGCGCGACGCGACCGAATCCCGGGCTGTGGGGCATGGCCAGACCCCAAAACGGGACTGCAAAACGAAAGCGGCGTCAAGCATCCTGTGGCCTTTCCGGGTCGGGCGCGCTCCCGCGCGCGCCTTGCCAATGGTATCCTCGAGCCGTCCCGTACCACCTCGCCCACCCCCGTCCTGACACCGACGGCTCGCTCCTTCGACGCTGGTGCCCCGAAGGGAGCATCCGATGCGGAACCATCAGCGAGCGGCGGCGATTCGTGCAGAGATCGAGCGGAACGAGGGGCGAGGACGGGGGAAGGCGTATCCCGAGCGCGTGCGTCGGCAAGCGATCGAATACTTCTGGCCGCGGCGTGATGAGGGGGCGACGATTGCGGAGATCGGACCCGAGATCGGCCTGCACTGGCGGACCTTGTACGGCTGGGCCAAGGGCGGCGTGTCGCCGCAGCTGCCCATGGCTGGTTTCTCGCCCGTAGAAATCATCGAGGCCCTGGCCGCCGAGGTTCGCGGGCCTATCGTCGTGCAGCACCGCTCCGGCCTGCGCGTCGAGGGACTCGACCTCGACGCGCTCGCCGAACTGTTGCGGAGGCTTTCGTGATCGGCTCGACGCGGCAGGTCAGGGTCTACGCGTATCGAGAGCCCGTCGACATGCGGAAATCATTCGATACGCTCACGGCGCTCGTCGCGCAGGGCCTTCGCCGCGACGTGATGTCGGGTGAGATATTCCTCTTCGTGAGTCGCAGCCGCCAGCGGTGCAAGGTGTTGTTCTGGGACGGCACGGGGCTTTGCCTCTTCTCGAAGCGGCTGGCAAAGGGCCGATTCGCAGCGCCGTGGGCGCGGCCTGGGGATGGTCCGCTCGTGCTCACGACGAGCGAGCTCGCGCTCCTGCTCGAAGGGAGCGAGCTCATCGGACGAATGCCGCTCTCGCCGCCGCCGTACACACCGGCCAATCGGGTCTTGCGCTGGGGATGAGCGTTTTTTACGCGGACCGTCGGTACATTCGAGGGGGCTGACGACATATACAGTCCCGCACGTCCGCGGGTACCGGTCAAGACGCGGCAGGGCGAGGCGTTACGGTCGTCCTGGCCTCCCCATCCCGGAGATGAGCGAGCCGACGAGAGGACCGATGGATGCAACCGACGAGACGCCACGCACTCCGCTCGAGTGCATCGACGGCGAACCCTTCGTGTTTGCGGTTCGTCGCAAGCGATCAATACTGCTGCCGCTGTGACTTCGCCTTGCACGAGCACAGCTAGAAGGGTCGTGCGCGGGTCGGTGCGTCTCGATTCCCGGGTGCAACTCCACTCGTGAATCAGGACTGCTCCGCTCGAGACAGCGCAGACGAGGTCGGTGCCGAGCCGCCGGTCAAGAAGTCGATCAGCCCGTGCGGGGCGTTGTCGTCGTCGAAGCAGAGCTCGAAGGTCCGCGCGGCCTCGGCGGCGGCCTTCGCGCTCCGGACGAACATGGTTTCCTCGTACTCGACGAGCGCGGCTTCGAGGTCGCCTCGGTGCGCGGCAATGGCCTTGCCGAGCTCGGCGCCGTCGTACATCGCGAGATTGGCGCCCTCACCGTCGGGCGGCATCAGATGCGCGGCATCGCCGAGAAGCGTCACGCCGGGCACGCGCGCCCACCGATGTCCGGCCGGGAGCGCATGGATCCTCCGGGGGACGGGGTCTGTCTCGCCGTCGCTGATCAGCGCGGTGAGCTCCGGCGCCCAGCCGTCGAACTCCGCCGCGACGCGAGCCTTCGCCGCCTTCGGGTCGGCGAAGTCGATGCCCGCGATCCACTCCTGCGGCTTGGTGAGCGCGACGTAGATGTGCAGGACGCCGTTGGTCTCGCGGTGGGCGACGATGCCCTTGCCGGGCGCGAGCGCGAGCAGGGACCCGCCTCCGACAACCTTGGCGCTGGCCGGGTGGCGCGCGTCGGCGTCGAGCAGGTACGTCTCGATGAACGAGGTGCCGACGTAGGCGGGCTTCACGTCGGACAGCAGCGGCCGGATCCTCGACCAGGCGCCGTCCGCACCGACCACAAGGCTCGTGGTCACGGTCGACCCGTCCGCGAACGTCAGCGCGTGCTGCTCGTCGCCGAGCGGGTGAATGGCCGTGAGCTTGCGGCCCCACTGGACGGTGCCGTGAGGGAGCGAGTCGAGCAGGATGCGCCGGAGATCGCCACGATGCACCTCGGGGCGACCGCCGCTGCCGTCGTCGGGCTGGTCGAAAAGGACCGTGCCGTGCGGGTCGAGCACCCGCGTGGCCTCGCCGCCTTCATGGATGATTCGGCGGAATTCGTCGAACAGTCCGGCCGCCTTCAGCGCGAGTTGTCCGTTGTAGTCATGGATGTCGAGCATTCCGCCCTGCGTGCGCGCATCCGCAGACGCATCGGCCTCGTAGACGGTAGCGGCGATGCCGTGGACGTGCAGCACGCGAGCGAGCGTCAGCCCGCCGGGGCCGGCGCCAATGATGGTGATGGGAGTCATCGTGCTTCCTTTCGACCTGGAGACCTCTCGGCGACGCCGCCATCGGCCTCTGGAACGCCGTTCCAGAACCCAACGTGGAACGCCGTTCCAGACCTGTCAAGATGGGGCCATGGCAAAGGCAACGCGCGGGTCGGAACGACGTGAGGATGCGCTCTCACGCGAGCGGATCGTCGACGCGGCCATCGAGCTGCTCGATGACGAGGGCGAGAACGGGTTGACCTTCCGCGCGCTCGCCACGCGGCTTTCGACGGGACCCGGCGCGATCTACTGGCACATCGCGAACAAGAGCGAGCTGCTCCTCGCCGCCAGCGACGCCGTCGTCGCCCGCGCGATGGGCGAAGTCCTCGCCTCCGCTACGCCGCACGAAGCGATCCGCAGGATCGCCGTCGGCGTGTTCGAAGCGATCGATGCGCATCCGTGGGTGGGCGTGCAGCTCTCCCGCGCTCCGTGGGAGACCGCGACGCTGCGGATCTTCGAGCGCATCGGGCGCCAAGTCCAAGCGCTGGGGGTTCCAGGCGGCGCCCAGTTCACGTCGGCGTCGGCGCTTCTGAGCTACATCATCTGCGTGAGCGTCCAGAATGCCGCGAACGGCCGCCTGCTCGAGCCGTCCGTGGACCGCGCTGAGTTTCTCGAGACGCAGTCGGCCCGGTGGAAGGAGCTCGACGCCCACGAGTATCCGTTCACCCGGACAGTCGCTGCCCAACTGCGCGAGCACGACGACCTCGCCGAGTTCCTCGCCGGCATCGATCTCATCCTCGCCGGGATCGCGGCTTCTCTCTAACGAGTCGTCGAGCGGCGCCCGGCCAACGGATGTCAGGTCACCGCTCGGCCGGCCAAACGCAGGGGCGTGTCGATTTTCCGTTACCTCTTGCCTCGCCGCACATTGTTTTGGTCATGGGACCCTCTTCCAAGCCGCCCACCCTCCGTTGGCTCGCCCAGCTCCTTGGCCTACGGCTCGAGATCAAGCGCATCGTCGAGAGCGACGAGACGTACACGCGCGAGTCCGCGGACGACAAGGTGCAGCGGGTATACACGAATGCCGTCCGCAAGCTCCCGGATTACACGCCGCACCCTGACGGCATGAAGCCGTGGCTCGTGACGATCACGCGGAACGTGATGGGTAAGGCGCACCGCGACACCAAACGTCACCAGGAGGTATTTGAACCCGACGACGGGCACGTCGACACGGCCGAGGCGCCGGACGTCTCGCCCGAGCGCGCGGCGGAGCTGAAGCAGGCCCTGGAGAAGGTGACGGCCGCTCTGCACGACATGCCCCCCTCGCAAGCTGCGGTGCTCTGGATGGTCTGCGTCGAAGAGCGGTCGCACGAGGAGGCTGGCGTGGCGCTCGGGATCTCCGAGGACGCAGCGAAGATGGCGCTCTCGCGCGCGCGGGAGTCCCTCCGGGCTCGGTTCGGCAACACTCTCTTCACAGCCCCGTCTCCCCTGCTCGCGCTGCTCTCCGACTGCGTTCACTTGCTCGGGCACCTCTGGGCCTTCCTCATGGCCATGTTGTTCGCGTCGCTCGCGCTCTCGCCGCGCGAACCCGACAGCGAGCTTCACGCCGTGGCCACGGGCGTGGCGCACGTCGTGGCAGCCTCCGCCGCGGACGTCGCGCATGCCGCGAAGCCGGTGCCCTCGTTCGATCACGCTGGTGCATTCGTGCCCGTGCCCGTCATAGCGCCGCCCACGCCGAAAATGCAGCGGCACACGCCGCGGCGTCCCCTGGTCGACAGCGACAAACAAGGCGTCCCTAAGAGCGGTTTGTCCGCGGACCCCGAGGGTTCGTCCGGGAACACGTTGTTCTAGGATCCGAGCCTCCGCGTGTGATAAAGATCCTGGTCCATGCGTGCGATCGTGTGCGGTTCGATTTCGCTTCTTGCGTCGCCCGCGGCGCGGGCGCAGAGCCTCCCCAGCACCACCGACGAGAGCCCCGAGGCGGACGTGGAGCTGCGGTTTCAGGCCTTCGCGCAGCTCGGGGACCGCGAGCGCGCCGCGGGGCACTTGCGTGAGGCTGCCAGGGCCTACCGCCAGGCGTTCAACGTCCGGCACGATCCGGTCATCGGGGGACGCCTCGGGCTCGTGCTGGTCGAGGGCGGCAGGCCCGAGGATGGGGCAGAGCTCTTGCTCAACGCGATCCATCGAGCCCCCTCCACGACTCCCGCGGAGCGGGCGGAGCGCAAGCGCTTCTTCGAAGCGCACGAGGTGGCGCGCGAGCACGGTTCATGGGTCGAGGTGATCGTCTCTCACGCTGGCGCGCGTGTGACGGTGGATGGCATTGATCGGAACGACGAGGGAGTGGAAGCTCGCGGGCCTCGCGTGCATGAACAACACGGATGATGACGCCTGCGCGCCGAACGACGCTGGCACGCGGTATTGCGTCAGTGATCCCGGGCCGGGATGGCTTCAGTGTGTCGTTCGTGAAGGGGCCGACGCGCCATGCCCGGACAACTACAGATGGGCGCGGTACGAGATGTACCCTGAGGACGCGGTATTCGACGATCGCGACTGCGAGGAGTGCGACGCGAGCGCTTCCGCGGACGCCGGCTCTCGGATTGGCTCCCTCCACTTCCGCCGCCTCGCTCGGCGAGGTCCACCTTCGTTGCCGCGGGCGCTGTCGCGCACGATGAACGCGGCGAGCAGCTCCTCCTCGATCTTATGCGCGCGGAGCCTGCCTATCAGAAAGCCGCGATCCACATCGCCTATTACGCAGCCCAAGCTCCCGGATCTTCCAGAGATGCGGCGTGGCATCAAAGCGAGATGCAGGGTCCCGCATCGCGGCTGCTGCGTCGCCGCCTCATCAGGACAACGCCACGCCGGGGGGTTACTTCGACGTCGGAGGCGGGAGTTCCGGCGTCGTGCGCGCTTCGAGTTCTTTCCGGACCTGCCGGTGCTCGCCCTTCGGCAGCAGGTTTGTTTGCCCTGTGCGCCGACGCGACCACGGCGTCGTCCCGCTGAGCTTGCACTTCTCCTGCAATTGATGGACTGACGCTCACCGCTCATCCTTGATTTGCGCCGTTCGTCACGGCCGGCCGCGCTTTCGTATCTGAGCGCTGGCCTGCTGTCGCCCTGCCCTCTAGCCTCTTCCTTGCGTTCCACTCCAAGGAAACTGCCATGCTCTTGCTCCGCCATCTGCACAAGACCTATGACAACGGCGTCCACGCCACGAATGACGTCAGCCTCGACATCCCCACCGGCCTGTTTGGCCTGCTCGGCCCGAATGGCGCGGGCAAGTCCTCGCTGATGCGCACCATCGCCACGCTGCAGACGCCCGACAGCGGCAGCATCCACTTGGATGGTGTGGATGTGCTGCGCGCTCCTCTGGCCCTGCGCCGCCGGCTGGGTTATCTGCCTCAGGATTTCGGGGTCTATCCCAAGGTCAGTGCGCTGGAACTGCTGGACCACTTCGCCGTCCTCAAGGGGCTGACCCGGCGTGGCGAGCGTAAAGAAGCCGTGGAAGCCCTGCTCCACCAGACCAATCTGTGGGAAGCACGCAAGCGGGCTGTGGCCAGCTACTCGGGCGGTATGCGCCAGCGCTTCGGCATCGCCCAGGCCCTGCTCGGCGCGCCGCGCCTCGTGATCGTCGATGAGCCGACGGCGGGCCTGGATCCGGACGAGCGCAACCGCCTTCTCAATCTGCTGGCGCGCATCGGCGAGAAAGTCATCGTGATCCTGTCCACGCATATCGTGGAAGACGTGACCGACCTGTGCGCGCGCATGGCCATCATCGGCAAGGGCCGGGTGCTGGTAGAAGGCGAGCCGCAGGCGGCTATCGCCACGCTCAAGGGCCGCATCTGGCGCGGCGCCGTCAGCGATGCGGACCTGCCGGACTTCCAGCAGCGCTTCACGGTCCTGTCTTCGCGCCTGGTGGGTGGTAAGCCGCAGATCAACATCTTCGCGGAAGCCCAGCCCCATGCGGGCTTCTCCCAGGTCGAGCCGGGCCTGGAAGACGTCTACTTCCTGCAGCTGCGCGCGGCAGCCTGAGGTGCGGATCATGTGGAAGAGCTTTTTCGCCTTCGATCTGCGCTACCACCTGCGCCAGCCCCTGCTCTGGATCAGCACCCTGCCGCTCGTGCTGATCTCCTTCCTGTCCGCCAGCAGCGACAGCTTCCGCATCGGCGGGGCGATCGGCAATGCGCACATGAATGCGCCCGTCGTCATCGTCAACCAGCTCGGCGTGTTGAGCATCATCGCGATGTTCCTCGTGACCGTCTTCCTGGCTGGCGCCATCCTGCGCGACAGCGAGGTGGGCATGGCCGACCTGCTGTTCGCCACGCCGATGCGCAAGTTCGACTACCTGCTAGGCCGCTTCCTGGCAGGCTTCGCGACCTGCCTGCTGGTATTCGGGCTGATCACGGTGGCCATGATGATCGGCTCGCGCATGCCTGGCATCGATCCCGCGCGCATCGGGCCTTTCTCGCTGCAGTCTTATGCCTGGGGCTTCTTTGTCTATGTCGTGCCGAACCTGCTCTTCGTGTCGGCGCTGCTGACGCTACTGGCCGCGACGACGCGCTCGATGATGATGGTCTATGTCGGCGTGCTCGGCTTCGTCGCCCTGTGGTCGATTGCTGGCTTCCTCGGCGGGCGCGCCGATAGCGCCGTGTTGGCCGTGCTGCTCGATCCCTTCGGTGTGCGGGTGCTGGCCCAGGCCACGCGTTATTTCACGAGCGCCGACATGAATGTGCGTCTGCCCGAACTGAGTGGCGCGCTGCTGATGAATCGTGCCTTGTGGACCATGCTCGCCCTTGGCATGTTCGGCACGACGCTGGTGCTATTCAAGCCCCTGCGGGTCGGAACCGGGCGTGGCAGGCGCAAGCGCCGGGCCGTACGGGAAGTGGCGGCCAGCGCGGCGCCATCCACGCCGCTGCGCCGCATGGAACCACTATTCGGTGCGGCGACGGCTTGGCATCAAACGGCCCGCCTGCTGCGCGCCGATGTGCGCGCCGTCCTGCGCAGCCTGCCCTTCCTCGTCATGCTCCTGCTGGCACTGGCGAACTTCTTCGCCAACTACACAATCGGCGGCATGCGCTTCGACAGCACGCCGTACCCGCTCACACGCCTGATGCTCGAAGAACTCGCGGGCGGCCTCAATGAGATGCTCGTCATCGTGCTGCTCTTCTTTAGCGGGGAATTGGTCTACAAGGACAGGCAGGCCCGCATCGACGGCCTGGCCGACGCCCTGCCCGTGCCGAACTGGGCGCCGCTGCTCGCCAAGTGCGGCGCGCTGGTGGCGATTGTGCTGGCCTTCCTGCTCGCTGGCGTGGTGGCGGCCGTGGGTATCCAGCTCGTGGTTGGCGGCGCGCCCGTCGACGTCATCCTGTATGCGAAGGGCACGCTGATCTCCTCGGCCTACTTCGTGCTGATGGCGATGGCGCTGCTGGCCCTGCAGGTCGTAGCAGGGAACAAATTCCTCGGCTACGCGCTTGGCATCGCGGTGCTCGCATCCGGCCCGGTGCTGCGCGGCCTGCGTATCGAGCACCATCTGTCGAACTTCGCATCCCTGCCGACGCTGCGCTATTCGGACATGAACGGTTACGGCCACTATATCGCGGGTTGGGCGTGGTTCGTGCTGTACTGGGGCCTGCTTTCGGCAGCCATGCTGGTCGCGGCCCAGGGCTTTTGGGTGCGCGGCACGGCCCCGCGCTGGCGCGAACGGGTGAAGGCTGCCGCAGCGGCCCTGCGTGGCCGCGCCGGCGCCGCACTCGCGCTCTGCCTGTCCGGCTTTGCAGCGGCGGGCGGCTGGATCTACTACAACACGAATATCCTCAACGATTACCAGTCCAGCGAAGCCCTGCTCGACTTCCGCGCCGGCTACGAGAAAGCCTACCGCAAGGACATGGACCTGCCTCTCCCCAGCCTGACGGGCATAAGGGCCGAGGTGGACATCTTCCCGTCCGAGCACGCGCTGCGCATCCATGGCCACTACGTCCTGCAGAACAAGACGCAGGCGCCGCTTGTTGTCCTGCGTATCCAAAACGATCTGCGTGCCACGACCCATTTCGACAAGCTGCCCGCAGGCCGCCTGGTACGCGACGACAGGCGCTACGGCGTGCAGGACTGGCAGCTCGACCAGCCGCTTTCGCCTGGCGCCAGCATTGCCCTCGATTTCACGGTGGAGGTGCGCAGGCACGGCTTCACGAACGACGGCATGCCCGATCCTGTGAACGACAACGGCACCCTGTTCGCGTTCGAGGATTACTTCCCCAAGTTCGGCTACAACCAGTCGCTCGAAATCGACGACGCCCAGGCCCGCAAGGCGCGCGGCCTGGGCGAGGCGCACCGCATGCCCAAGCTGGAAGATGGCCAGGCCCAGTCCAAGAACTACTGGAAGCTGTTCGGCATCGATGCCGATTTCATCGACTTCGAGACCACTGTCTCGACCAGCGCGGACCAGACCGCGCTGGCGCCCGGCTCCCTCGTGAACAGCTGGGAGAAGGATGGCCGCCGCTACTTCCACTACAAGATGGACCGGCCGATCCTGCCCTTCTTCGGCTATCAGTCGGCGCGCTGGGAAGTCAAGCGCGACCAGTGGAACGGTCTGCCCATCGAGGTCTACTACGACATCAAACACGCCTACAACATCGACCGCATGATCGCGGGCGCGAAGGGCGCGCTCGATTACTACACGGCCCATTTTGGTCCCTATCCCTACAAGCAGGTGCGCATCGTCGAGACCCCGCTCTACCAGAGCTATGCGCGCGCCTTCCCGACGCTGACGCCCTTCTCCGAATCGCTCGGTTTCATCAGCGACCTGCGCGACCCGGCCGCAGCCGACCACGTGTTCTACGTCACGGCCCACGAACTAGCGCATCAGTGGTGGGGTGACCAGGCTATTGCCGCCAACGTCCAGGGTGGCGGGCTGGTGACAGAATCGCTGGCCGAATACTCGGCCCTGATGGCCGTCGAAAAGCATTACGGCGCCGAGACGGTGCGCCGCATCCTGCGCTTCGACCTCGACGAATACCTGCGTGGCCGCACCGCCGAAGGCGCCGAGGAGCAGCCCCTGATCCGCAACGAGAGCCAGACCTATCTGCAGTACCGCAAGGCCAGCCTCGTCTTCTACCGCCTGCGTGAAGAGATCGGTGAGGCGGCCGTGAACCGCGCCCTTCGGCGCTTCCTCGACGACAAACGCTACCAGACAACACCCTACACGACGAGCCGCGACCTGCTTGGCTACCTCCGCGCGGAGACGCCCGCCAGCAAGCAGGATCTGGTGACGGACCTGTTCGAACGCATCGTCTTCTACGACAACCGCGTGCTCGCCGCCGAAGCCAGCCCGCGCGCGGACGGCCGCTGGGACGTGAGCGTCACGGTGCGCCTGGCGAAGACGGAAGCGGATGGCTACGGCAAGGAGACGGCCCGCGTCTACGACGAGCCGATCGACATCGCCGTCTTCGCAGGCGGGCGCCTGCTCCCTGCGGCGCAACGCATGCTGCCTGCCGGCGAAACGCGCTTCACGCTCACCGTGGCGGAAAAGCCTTCCGAAGTGTGCATCGACCCGCGCCAGCTGCTGATCGACCGCGTCCCGGCCGACAACCGCAGGGCTGTCGACATCGCTAACTAGAGCGCCGAACCGTTCGGCGCTCTGCGAGATCGCGAAGCGAGCTCGCCTCGGGGAACAGTTCGGATCATCCTGACCCGGGGTCGCCAACCCCGCGGATCTTGGCTGGATTTCCACGGACAGGGGGGGCCCTCGCCGCGAGCGTGGTGCCCTTTCCGCCGCCCTTTCCTTCGTGCGGCCCCGCTCCCCGTTCGTCACCTCGATCGGACGTGGGCCCCTGGGCGCGAACTCGGGGATCGCCTCATGGAGCGGACGGCACAGGTCAAGCCCGAGCTCGGCCGCCGTGCGTGCGGCACGTCGGTAGCGGTTGATCATGTCGCTTGACTTGTGCCCCGTTCGGTCCTGCACCCACGCCTCCGTTCGTCCGTTCGCGAGCGCCAGCGTGACGAACGTGGCCCGCGCGTCGTGAAGCCGGATCCGGGTCCTCGTCTCCGTCCGCGCGAACAACTCCGGCCGGCGAATGCCCGCCAACTCCAGATGTCGACGGAACCGGCCGGCAGTGTCGCTCGTGGTGAGCCGCTGTCCCTTCTGGCTTCCTTCGTCATACACGAAGACGTGCGCGTCCCCCGACACGCGCACGCCTCTCGCCGCGCAGTGGTCTCGCCAGGCGCGCAACGCCGCGACGACCCCAGGCGACAGTGCCCACGCACGGGGCTCATCCGTCTTATTCACATCGAGCACGATCGCCCCGAGGTCCAGGTTGATCTCAGTCCACCTCGTGTTCAGGGCTTCCGAGCGGCGCATCCCTTCACGATGAAGGAATCCGTAGAACAGGCGCCATTCCAGCGGAACCTGCGTACAGCCCAGCAACATCGCATCCTCATCGGGATAAAGCCACCCCTTCGCTTTTCCTGCTTGGTACCGCGGCACGAATCCACGCGGGAGCGGATGCACGGCGATATGGCGCAGTGGAAGGACCGCCAGCGAGCAGATCCGGTACACGAGCTGCGCGACGGAACGGCGCGAATTTGGCGAGAGCCTCGGTGGCAGGCTCCGCATAACGGCTTCCGCGTGGTCGAGCGTGAACTTGTCGATCGCCACGTCCCCGACCATCGGATAGACGTACTTGTCGAGCACGTATCGGTTGGTTTCTGCACTTCGTCGTCGCTTGACTCGATCGGGATAGAGATCCGCCAGCTCGCCGCTCGTCCACCGCTTGCCGATTTGCTCGATCGTCGGCGTCAGGTTCTTCTGCACCACCTGCCCCGATGCGATCATGTCAACGGCCTTGCGCACCTCGTCCAATGCCTTCCCGTCACGCACCGCGGCGCGCTTGATGATGTCCGGCGCGATGTCGTCGCGTGCGGAGCTTCGCGGCCAGCTCCGCCAGGATGGCTTGACGCGCGACGGCGCTCCGCTCGTCCTTGCATGTTTCGAGCATGAAGCTTTGCCGCTTCTTCGTTCCGATGGTGAGCCGCGCGAACCACTTGCCGCGCCGCTCGTAAACGTTCCCCGTGGCTAACCTGGGCATGTTCCAACTCCTCCAATCAGTGACCATCCAGGGAACAGCCGAGCGGCCGTGCCCTGCGATTCGGGCTCCTTCCCGCGGAGCCATGGGAGACGCGAGAGAAACTCCCCGTCGTGCCCCCCGGGGCCATGACGGCATCGCGGCACGTGTCAAGCAACGGATGGCGCGGGAGGGGGGGGTATGGCCCGTCTACGGGCCGCAGAGGCGAGAAGGCAAAGGCGACCGTACAACCCGCGGGGGCCGGACGGTTGTCAGACGCGCCGAGCACGGCGGTTCGTCGCTCGCGCGCGGCTCGGACTGGCCGGGCGCGGTTGTAGGCCGACGGCGCCGAGAATGTCGTCCGCGTGCTCCGCGGGCGCGGTGTCGTCGGTGGGCGCGGCGTCATTCGTGGCCGATGGGGAGGAAGGGGTGGCGCTCTGCTTGCGCGCGTTTTCTTCGAGCCACGCGACGAACGCAACGCGATTGACGATCCGAAGCTTCCCGAGCCGCGCGACGGGGACCGGGAAGTCCGGGGCGCGGATGGCCTCCAGGAAGACGCGCCGCGGGATGCCGGTCACCGCCTCGACGTTGCATTGCGAGAGGGTTTCGGGCGGGGGCGCGACGAGCTGGAGGACGCCCCGTGGGATCGACAAGGTCGCCGTGATGTTGCCGTCCGGGCTGCGGGACTCACCGATGGACATGTCCGCCCTCCCATGGCGCACGAAGGGGCGCCGTTGCGTGGATCCAATTCTCCCGCCCGTGGGGGACGCGAGACAAGGGAAAATCGAGGTCGCCGTCGAGTTCTATATATATAGCCGACTATACGTATAGCCATATAGCCACATAGTCATGTAGCTAACTATACAGGCGGCCGGCACATCCCTCGGCCGCCCACTCGGGGGCCCCCTCCCTGGCGGGGCGTGTGTAGCTGTTTTCGCGCAACTGGCGCCGGTGGGCCAAGAGGAATCGAAGCCCGAGGCGGCGTTCTATACATAATTCAAATTACATCAGCACGTATTACGTATTACGGCGCGGATGCTGGGCGGCGCGGGCCCGAGCCCCCCACTTCTCGGCGCATCCTCGGCCGGGCTCTCGGGGGGCGCTCCGCCGGCTCTCGGGAGTACCCGGAAGCCATGGCCCGAGAGCCACTCGAACCCGATGGCTCTTGCCATGGAAAAGCCATGGCTTTCCATGGATCCGAAGGGGATGCATTGCACCTCCCCCAGAGTGTCGCGAGTCCGCAAAATCCGGCTGATTTTGAAGGGTACGCGAACCCCCCACATCGTGAAACATTTCCGTGGCCCGTTGCCATGGCTCCGGCGAGCAAAAAGTGGATCGATTTCTGGACCCTCCATGGCCCCCGAGTCTGTGAAACAAGGGTGCCGAACCGACCTCCATGGCCCAAACACGGCGATTTCGAGGCCTGTCCGCGGAGGGCATGGCTCTTGCGCATGCAGCGAACGTGAAGTCCGATACCGACCCCGGCTCCGTGAAACATTTTCTGGGCCCGAGGCACGGCTCCGCCGAGCAAAAAGTGGATCGATTTGTGGACCCTTCTCGGACCCCGAGCCTGTGAAACAAGGGGGCATACCCGCCCGGTATGGCTCAAACGCGGCGATTTCGCGGTTCGTCCACGGAGGGCACGGTGCTTGCGGTGTCGGAAAAAGTGAACTGAAGTACAGAACCCAGCCCTGGGGAGGTGCCGAGCCCCGGCGTTCTACCGAAACATTCGTCGAAAACCGATTACATTGAGTGGCTTTTTCACGTCTTGATACGACGAAACAAGGGGGCTCTTCCCTGATTTCGGACACGTAGCTCGGCTTTTGCGGGTTTTCTTTGAGCAACTCGTCCCCAAGTCTTGAAGCATTCCAGCGCAGACGTAGCGGGCTCCGCCGGTTTCCCGCTGATTTTTGTGGATCGCGGGAAGCCAAATGTGCATAGTGGTCGGCTGGAGCTTCTGTATGGGTATGAGCGACGCCGCCGTGCGCCCCGGTTTGCCAATGCAAACACCAGAGGTGCAGCCTTCCGCAGTCTGCACTGCGGTCGTGCTCATCGGCGTTTGCGAATCCTCGCCGGATCTCGTGGCACTCGGGACGGCGCTGGGGGCATTCGGGGCAGGTCTTGCCGATGTTCCGAACGTCGGGCCCGCATCGATGATCGAGTCTATCCGGCGCAGCCTCGCGGACGCGGCATGGCGCCGAGCGGCGCAGGAGACGCTCGCGGATCAGCGTGTGCGATTGCTCGCGGGCGCGTTCCTCAAAGCCTGCGAGCAGCGCGTGCCGAGGCCAGTGTCCAACCCGGATGACCCGGCATGGCTTGCCGGAGTCCGGGGCGCGTACGAGGAAGACGAGCGTCTCCAAATCCTCGCCGACACCCTGCTCGGAATGCTTCGGTTCCCACGCGAGGCGGCATCCCCGGCGCCGTCTGCGCGCCCGGCGCCCACGCCCACGCCTGCACGCCCCGTGGCTGCGGCTCCCGCGCGCCCTGCGCCCACGCCCGCGCCGTCCGCGCGTCCTGCGTCTGCGGCTCCCGCGTGCCCCGCGCCCACGCCCGCGCCGGCCCCGTCCGCGCGTCCTGCGTCTGCGGCTTCTGCGCCCGCTGCGCATCCTGTGCCGCCCCCGCCGCCGCCCCCACTTGCCATATCGCTGCATACGGAACTCGCGTTGTACACGTTGATGGCAGTGACGCACGCGGACCGAGGGCTCAAGCACGCTGAATGGCAGCACTTGAACCTCGTGCTCGGCGAGAAGTTCGCGAGGTGCCAGCGTGTGCTCATGGATTCGAGCGTGCTCGCCATTGCGGGCGCCATCGTCGCGTACTCCCGCGCGAAGGGCGCGAACGCCGCCACGTTTGCCTTGTCTCCGACATCCGACGTGCCTGCTGAACTCGTGGCGGTCGTCGTCGGCGAAGTTCTGGCCGCGTGCCAGGACGCCCCCCCGATACCGCTCCGCGCGGAAGTCGTGGTCTACACGGCCCTTGCGGTGAAGAAGGCAGATCGGGGGCTCACTCCGTCGGAATGGGAGAACATCAACCGCGGGTTCGGCGGTCGGATCGAGAGGTGCCAGCGCGTGCTGTCGCATCCGAAGGTTCGGGCGGTGGCTGACGCCATCGTCGCGCGCGGCCGTGCCAAGCGCATCGACGTGACAACGTTCGCCTATTCGCCAGCAAACGAGGCGTACGGCGAGCTTTTGGCGGCTGCCGCCGGTGGCATGCTGATCGAGTCTCGACCCAAGCCCGCGGCACCGTCGCCGCCCGCGGCACCGTCGCCGCCCGCGGCACCGTCGCCGCCCGCGGCACCGTCGCTGCCCGCGGCGATGGTCCCCGCGCCCGTCCCCGCGGTCCCCACGGCAAAAGCGCCGCGGGCCCCCGAACCGCCCGTCCACGCGCCCGCGGCAACGGCCCCCGGCACCGCGCCGGCACGCGTCCCCGAGCCGCCCGTTCCCGGGCCAGCGGCAGAGGCGCGCGCCGATGTACCCTCTCGCGACGAGCTGCCGGTCCCCACGCCCGCAGGGGCCGAGCCGCCCGTTCCCGCGCAAGCGGCAACGGCCCGCGTTGCTCGCGCGTGTCCCAGGTGCGCGCGACGGATGCCGTTGGCGGCACGGCCGTGGCGGAGCACCGCGGCCAGGTCGGGTGTCGAACGAGACCCAACGCCGCCGGTTCCGCCGCCGCCTCCCGCCGTTGCCGCGCCCTTGCGACGTGAGCCCGTATCGCCCGTGGCTTCGGTGGCGCCAGCGGCTCCCGCGCATCTCGTGGCCCTTCCGGTCACCATGCCGACGTTGATCACCGTGGCGACCTCGGGCCCTGTCTCCGGCGCGCTGCCTGTTCCGGGGGTGATGACGACCTCGACGCGCGTTGCCGCAATCGGCGTGTCGTACACATTGCGCTCGACAGTCCACGAGCCTTTGCCCCGAGGCCGGTCGCCGCCGCGAGTTGTGGACGCAAAGGCGCCGCCTCGCGGGTGATAAGCCGGACGGAAGGAATGGGAGGCGCCAATCGTAAGTGGCCGCCGTAATTACGCTTGGCATTATCTCGCGCCTGCGCGTATCGTGATGACGGACGGCGGCGCTTCGGGGGGGAGCGTCGTTTTGGAGGCCGTCCCCGGCTCCCGGAAAGTTGCTGCTCGATACCGGTCGATCTTTCGGCCGCTCCCGGTAGCCGGCGTTTTCCGATGCGCTGCACCCCCGGGGGGCGTCGGCTCTCCAGCCCGCACGCTGGCAAGTCTCTCGGGGTTTTGCCGGCTGGACGGTTTGCCGGGGGTTGGTAGTATCTCGCCCCCGTGGCGAGACCTGCACGATGCGCTCCCGGTAGGACCTGAACTCACGGGTCCAATGCTCGATCAGCGCGGCTCGCGCGTCGGAACCAGGGGCGATGCGTCGCCGAAGGGCTCCTGCACCCCGACTCGGGAGCGCCCTTGCAGTAGCCGCTTGGCCCGAGCTGTGCTATGCGCTTCCTCATGTCGACGCGGCCATCTGTAAGCCGCACGTCCCGACGCCTGCTCGTGCTGGGGACTCTGGTCGCCACCATTGTAGGCTGTCTCGCCTATGCGTTCACCGTAAATCCCCCTGGGCTCTCGGCGGCAGAACGCCTTTCCGCACACTTGCACCCTCGGATGCCAATCAGCGCGGTCCAGCAGCAGGCCGAGCTACTTGGCTTCGCATGGCAAGTGCATCCCACGTCGCCAGAGCCCGGGTCTTCTGGTTCGCCGGGCCGAGAAAGCACGATTCACATCATCTGTCACCAACGACCTATCAATGGCACCGTGGAGAGTGGCCGACATGGCGCCATCGACGTTTGCGAGGAGCTTCGCCTCGCACCATCTTTCGGGGCGCTCTTCGCATCTCACTCTTGTAACATTGTCTTCAGAGGCGGCGAAATCGAGCGATTTTGGCTTTATGCCGATTGATGCGCAACGTTCTCGCGCGCCGGAAGGCGCCGGGTTTTTCACTGGTGCTGAGTGGCTCGAGCCGCCCGGCTCCGGACTCGTTCGTGCGGGAGGAGCGCACGCGGCAAGTGCGTGTGCAGCAGGTCACATCTGTAGTCGATCGAGGGCGCCAAAGGAGGCTTGGCGGACGGCATCGTCGCCAGGCGGGAACGGATATAACGAGATCCTCTTCGAGGATAAGAAGGGCGGCGAGTTCATTCGTGTACATGCCGAACGCGATAGGGCGGAGTCTATTCTTCGAAGCTCCCTTGCAGTCAATTTGGCCGCGGGACGCATCCGGTCCGGCAGAGTATTCCGCCCCCATTGCGTTCGGACATTATACGTCCGATTGCGGAGATCGATCTTGCGCTCGCGTCGAGGGTTGTTGCAGAACGGATCGTCAGGAAGAACGCGGGCACGCGCACACCGCCGCGGGGGCACGCGACCGTCGATTGCGGAGGGAATGTCAAGCCTTATCTCGGCCGGCCCTGTCCTTCGACGAGTCGGCTCACGCAATCCTGAGCCGACCGCTCGAGGACGCCATGGCTGCCTTGCAAGTGAGAAACCGCCCCTGATAGGTTTCCTGCATGACTGGCCTGAACTGCATGGTTGCCCGGATCGTTCGGGCAGCGCTTCGACGAGCAGTCCTGGTCACGACCGCTGCCGTGGCGGCGCTCGTGCTGGGGGGATGTACGTTCGGCGACGTGCCTGATGAGGCAGCACAGCCCAGCGTCGGGCCCTGGTTCGATGACAACTGCGTCCCCGTGGAGTGCTTGTTCGAATGCTGCGACGGGTGGAACTACTCCGAGAAACCGATCCTCCACGGAGGGGTCGTGTTGGGACCCAAGTGCGACGAACTCAAACAGAGAAATTCTGTCTACTCGGAATACGTTGATCTCATGGTGGAGAAGCAGAATTACTGCGCGGACGACTTCAAGTACTTGGAATCGGGGTATTGCCATGTCGTCAATCCACCAGACGTGGTCAAGGAATTCAGCGCCGATGGCCAGATCGTGTATGCGGGGCTGAGCTTCTTGGTCTGCCCAAAGCAGGGACAGTATGCGGCGCACCCCATGGTCGATGTGGAGATCATCCTCCAGGAGTGAGGGGCGTGGGCTGATCCTGCTCGTGCGCCTCCTCGCGATCTCCGGCATGGTTTCCACCGTCATCTGCCCCGCGGAGGTGTTCGCCCAGGAGGGCCCCTGCGCGCCCCCCGAGTCCTTTCACGGGTACTGGGGCGGCGGGCAGGTCCAGGTGCGAGAGCGCGTGGCGGGGATTCCGGTCCTCGCCACGACCCGTTTTTCGTACAGGCAGACGCGGTACTCTCCCTGTGCCAGTGGGACACCCGTGCTCCCGCCTGGGGTTGGAGAGGCCAGCATCAGCGTGGGTGTCCCTCTCTTCGACAACCGGCGCGGCGGGTGGCTCCTGCAAATGGCCGCCCGCGGGCAGGGCTCGCAGAGGGCGGGCGAGCCCGTGAGCGGCGTCGTCACCGGCGCGCCCGCCACGGCCGGCCACCTCAATCTCTGGGAGACGCCGCTGCCGTTGATCCAGCTCACGGGGGCGGCGTCCGCGGCCATCATGCCGCAATACCGAGACGTCCCCCTGTCGATCGCGTATCTCGGCGGTGTACGGGTATACGCTCTTTACCAGAAGCACGCGCAAGCCAATCTGGGCCTCATGGTCGGCGGCAGCAATGCCTTCGTCGATGTCGTCCCCTCGCTCGCCTTCCGGGGCAGCAATCTGGCGCTGGGGAGGTACAAAATGGCGATCGGCTTCGAGCTCCGCTCCCCCGTCACGTTCTCTTCTGGACCGGTACCTCTTCAGTGGCGACTCTGGGGCGCCTTGACGCTCGTGGTCGACAAGGTCGACGAGAACACGCGCGACCGCGCGCATGGAGCGCAGACGCCCTCGCCCTCCGTCGACCTGGTGCGTTCCCCCCCCGAATCCGCTCCGTCGACCCAGACCGCCTGGGAGATGACCTTGTGACTGCAACCGCTCATTCAGGGGGCAGCGCCCATTCTTTACGGCAAGCGCGGCGAGTTGCTTCCACCCATCCAGTCACATTTTGCTTTGTCCGACCGTTGTAGGTGAACTTTGACCACCAAATGCGGTTCTTTTCACTTTGCGTCAGCTCGTCCTCGTCCAGATGCGCGGGGAATTCATGGAACTCGGCGCACTTCTCGACGCTGTTGAGCAGGTACTCTGGAAGCCCTGCCTCCTCCACGCACGACGAGCTGGTCATCACGACGTTATGCAAGTTGATATGGCCATCGATGGTACCGCAAACGTACCCATTCTGCACCGTCTCTCGCACCCTACATTCCTGGACCTCTCGCCGTAGAGCCTCGACCTTGGCGGCCTCCTCCGGCGCGGCGTCTTGCGCCACGATGACGGGCGGGGCGATCTGCTCCTTCGCGAGCTGTCGCAATTCCTTTCGACACGCCGCGATCCCTTTCTTCACCTCCTCCGCGGAGACAGGCTCCGCGCTCTTCGACCGTGCCGGCGGCCTTCGCTCCCGGGTCGCCCAGCCGACCAGCACGCCGCCGCCGAACACGAGGCCGACCACGGTCAGCGCGACGAGGAGCCGAACGACGAGGCCAGCACGCTCGGGCTGCTCGCTCATAGGGGCACCTCCTCGCGCTTGCGCTGCTTCGACCCATCCACCCCCGGCGGGTACTTGGGGGGCGTCTCGGTGCACGTGAAGACGAACTCTTTCAGGCGGCGGAGCAGCTCGTCCTCCGTGAGCGTCCGATGGATCCGGATCGCCTCCGCGACGAGGCTCGATTGCTCCTTCGTGAGCTCGTCCGCGCGATAGTCGGGTGGAACGTCTGCGAACACGGCGCAGCGATCGAAGTTTTCCTCGACGAGATCCGCAGCCCGCGACTTGGGCCCGCACATCAAGCCATCCTTGGGCAAGGCCAGGAGCGCGTGGAACTGACGGGCCGCGGCGACGCAGACCTCCGCGCTGGTCAAGAGTCCGCGCCTCTTGCATTGCTTCAGCTCCCCTTCCAGCGCCTCGATGGTGGCTGGCCTTTCGCCCGCATCTCGGTTCGCGTCCCCGGGTGGAGCCGCGGCGTCCGAGGGGGTCGCTCCTCCTTGCGACCATGCCGCCAGTTTCTTCTGACACGCCGAAAGCTCTGCCTGTGTTGCGCGATCCGCTGTCGGTCCTGCTGGCTTCTCTGCGGCGGCCGATGGGCTTCGTTCCGGTATCGACCTGCCAGCGAAGATGCCAGCACCGAAGACAGGAACCAACAGAGCCGCCGCTGCAATGAGAGGAACGGGATGACGCGGCTTCTTGGCACCTTCCGTCATACGACGACCTCTACCGTCGGGTGCAACCGTGACCCAGGTCGCGCGCAGCGCGGCCCACTAAGCATCGTGAAGCATGAAGCGACACATTGTTCCGTCCGGTGGGTCCGTCCCCCTGTCGCCCGTTCGGCCGTGCTTCAGCCGCGCCGCGTAGCGGAGGCTTGCGCAGTCCACGAAGTAAACGCTACCACCGTGATATATCCTTGTCCGCCCAACTGGCATCATCTGCTCGTGCTGACGCTCCCATTGGGTAGGACTTCTCTACACTCCGTGCCGTCTTGCGGCTCCCAGGTCTTGATCTTGATGTCGACTCCCACTTCCGCTCGCGACTGCACCTGTACACACGTGAAAGAAACTGATCCAATGTTGCATGGAGTGTCGTCAACAATGGCGCCGAAATAGTGCACGCGATGTCCATCCCGACGTCCCGTCGACGATACCTTATACGCATCGGTGAGGGCCTTTGCGCCGGTGGTCGCATATCTTCCGGGAGAGCATACATCTTTTCGCACGACGACAATGGTAACCGGATCCATCGGTCGCCATCGAATCTTGCCGGTAGCTCGCTGCAACAAGTCGACCCACATCCTCGTATTCCTATAGCCGGGAATCTGCTCGAATTCACCGTAGGACGGCGTAACGATGGGCAGACTTACTTGAAGTTCGCCGCTGCCCACAAATCGTTCCGGAATCTCGGAAGTCGGCGTGAAGAACAGTGCCGCCCGCTGCTCCCAGAGATCCTCAAGGGGTTCGAGTTCCGCACGTGTAAACGGCGCCGGCTGACCTTGGTCGTCGTACATGCTTTCAAAGAGGTTCAGCCGGTTGCTCATGACGAGTACCCTCCACCTGTCATTTACTCAGTCCCAGAAGTCTTCAGTCGCAATCTCGCGTGGCGGAGGCTACGGGCGCTCATGCTGACCGGAAGGAGCCAGAATTGGTTGAAGTTGTTGGAGGACGGCGCTCTCGAAGCTCTCTCTCGCGGCGGTTAGTCTTCCAAGCGGGAGTTTAAGCAAATCGGACACCTTTTCGGGCGTTATTGCTTTCCGAAGCAGTGCAAGGGTAGGCTCATCTTGATACCACGGACCACCTCGACCAACCCTGCCGATCAGTAGCAGCGAGAGTCGTCCTACGAAGGCACGATAAGCGAAGAACGCCTGCCACAGTGGCTCGCTCAAGAATGGGCGCATCCGCTCGATATCTGTACTTTCCAAGAACATCTTCTGAACGTTGTCCTCAGAGACATTGCGGATGAGCGCTTTAGCGTTGTCATTGCTCAGGCCGCCTTGGTACTCATGCTCAAGAAGAACGTCCGCCAAGGTCAGCACGCTTGGTACGGCATCGCGAAGAGCGATGACACCATTCCAGAGACGCTCCGCGGCATCAAGCTGGCGCTGGGTGAGGATCTTCTGCCCTGGAACGCCCGTGGTTGCAGCGCTACCAGGCTTGTCGATGGGTGCTTCTAGGGTAGCATTTGACAGCGGGCTCAGACGCGGTGAGTCGCTTCTCTGCTTTGCTGCGCTGCTTGGTTCAGGTTCGGCGCGGTGCTGCTCAGGAACAGGTGTGATGGCGGTCGCTTGCAATACACTCTGGAATGCCGTGAACACATCGAGAGCCGTCCGTCCGGAGCAGGCTCGAAAATACGCTTCCTCGAGCAGGCGCTGTTCAACGCCATCGACACGGGTGGCGAATAGTCTCAAGACCTTGGCGAGGTCGCGTAGATCCTCATCGCGCGTTCGAGCGGCCGTTTTCGAGCCCACTTCCGCGAGGCTGTGAGTGTAGAGTATATCGACGACCGTAGCCCGCTCTCCAGCGATTAGAACATTCCCATCATGTAGGTCACCGTGAACAATGCCTGTTCGATGGATCGCTTCAAGCGCTTCGGCAACCTGCCTCATAAGCAACAATACAATTTGAAGCGATAAAGTTGCCGAGAGTTGCGATAGCGGCGGACCATCCACGTACTCCATGATGATCGCGCGTCGAAGCTCTTTAGATTCCGGGTGAGGTTGATCCTCTACGCTGTGCACGACGACGACGGCAGGGTGGCGAACGCGCGCGAGCGCCTTCGCATGCACAATGGCGTCTTGTTCCATGCGGCTTGGCGTTGTGCTGTTGAAGAACTTCACCGCCACGCGGCGGTCAAGCTGATCCTCGGCGCTCCACACCTCTCCAGCGGCACCCCGGCCGATCCGGTCATGAAAAATGAGCTTCATTACGATCTCGTACGTCGCTGATTGCAGGAAACAGGCTGGAAGGTAACGAAGGGCTGTCCCCACTGCCGGACGCCAGTTTCTGCCGCTGCGCTAAGAGCGGCCGGCAGCAAGCGCTTGTTGGGCAGCACCGTCACAGCTTCGTTTTGAGCTCGTCGATTAGGGCGATAATGTTCTTCTTCCGGATGTCGGGGTCCTCCACTTGAAGGTACTCAATCGCCCGGAAGTCGTCGCCTCGCTTCCGATTCTGCGGGGGCTCGAGTCCCTCGATGAGCAATGCTTCCATTGTCACAATCAACATGTCGAGGTTGAACGTTGAAGACGCCGGCGGAATAAGCTGACCGTCTTCGTCGACGGACGAGATACCGAACCACGAGAAACGGTCCCAGCGACCATTCAATCGGTCTGCCGTGTGTTGCCGGAGTCGAACGCCAAGGGGTTGATCGGTCGTTCGGCCAACGTACACGACCGACCTCCCGTCGTGGAGCAGGTACACGCCTCGCTGCGAACAGAAATTGACAGGCGCACTTTCAGGTTGCTGTTGGCCGAGGATCTTCGGGCTTGCTCCCCAGAGGACGTTCGCACGCGCCCAGTACATGCCGAACGCATTTATCAAACCCGTATCGTCATCTGTCTCGCTTTCTGCTGCCTCATTTGGACCGTGCTGAGAGGGGCCAGACGCAGGAGGGGGTGAAGCATGCCGAAGGGCGTACACTCCACGGGCGACACGAATAAATGGGGCGTTCTCGCCATCATTCTTCAGCGACTGCCCGATTGCAACGTTAACCGCGATCGCCGGAGTCGCGCCGAACTCAGATCGAAGGCGCTGCTCCGCGATCGCTTCTGCAATGTCGGCATAATGCATGGGCTCCGCACTGCCCTCGAGCACCTTGATTGCGGCGTCACGCCAGCCGTAATTTTCCATACCGTACGTTCTCCGAGGTGCCCTCGCGGCACCGATCTGAATGCCCGCCCAACGCTCGGCTCACCCGCGAGCGACGGAGGGGCGCCGGAGGCGCCACGGAGTCGCTCGTCGGCGTGCAGCCGTGGGTTGGGCGGCCCGGTTGCGGAGACTGCGGTCCGACGTCAATCATCCTTGCTCATAGCGTGGCTGAGCCCGCCGTCACAGTGCTCGCACCCGCTCGACTCGGTCTCCGAACAGTCGTAACCGACCCACCCTTCATCGCACCACCCGCAGTGTTGGAGCGCCGAGTCATCAAACTCCATGCCACAGGCAAAGCACCGGTATCCTTGCCCTCTCGCAACCACAACGCGCATCTCCAGGCACTCGCCACAAGAGTAACGCGTATCACCGACAATAGATCGCGTCTTGGGCGACATCGGCGCTTGGTCGTCCATAAGCCGTGCAAGGTCAGAAGGTGTGTGTGTCTCGCCGCACTCACACGCAACAACACCGACGAAGCCGTCCGCGAAAGGATGCCAGTTTCCGCAGCCGAAGTTCGCCACCTCCATGTTGGCATCGCAGACTGGGCAGTCGAGAGTCGTAACATATGACTCACCTTCTTCGAGGATCCCCGACTTCATCTCGCATACGGGGCACCGCGTGAGGTTGTCCTCGTTGGCGGGTTTCTTGAAGATGCCCTCTTTGGTCAACTCCTCGAAGCGGACTTCGAGGCACTTCTTGTGTTGGCGAAGGGTCGCGTCCACGGTCGCGATGCGGGCCGCAAACGCCGCGTACACATCCTTCCAGGTTACGACGAGGTGCTCGTGAATATGGTACCAGACGCGAAACTGCTCCCCAACGATCTGGGTGATATTCTGGGACGGAATGAAGTGAACAGCTTGATTGCGGTGTGCGAACACCGTCTTCAGGAGTACCGCTTCCCGTTTCAGAGGCGTTCCGGTCACACTTGTAATTGCATCTGTGAGTTCAGTGGCTTGAATGCTATACAGTGTGCCATCCTTGATTTGGCTCCAAGGCGTGGCGTGAGGTCGGCTGGCCACCAGCGTCCAGTGCTCGGCGAAGAGGCGCGCCTTCAGCAGCAACTCGATGCCGGTTGCAAAGTGAGAGACCGAGAACTCGGGCTCCTTCTCAAGCTCGGTTGCCGACTTCTCGATGAAGTGGAGCCCGTTGGCGATCAGGGCGTCGAGCCTCGTCTTTAGTTCTTTTGGTGTCGGCATGTGCGGAGTCCGATGGGCTTCGTTCGATGTGGGCGAAAGGAAATGCTAGTCCGTCGTGTCAAGCCCCTCTTGCGGCGTCGGGGGTTCGACCGCGCACGCTCCCCAGCGCGCCGCTGTTGGTTCTCTGGGTGGGCATCTTCGGCCAGACGCCGTCCGCCCAACTGTGTAATTAGCCCGCCGCCGCATAACCACCCCTCGCGCTGGTTAGCCCGCTGCGGCGTAACCACGCAGCCCGGCAGGATATGCAGCGGCGGCATAACCCGCCTCTTTCGGGGATTCGGCAGCCGCCAGCTTATCGCAACCGTTGCAGCAAAATTCGTGCCAGTGCGTACGCGCTCCAGCGGGCGGCATGCCTCGCGAAGATCGACAAGCGCGTTACTTGCCACACGCTGCGCCACAGCTTCGCCACGCACCTGCTGGAAGCCGGCACCGACATTCGTACCATTCAGACTTTGCTTGGGCACAGCGACGTGCGAACCACGATGATCTATCGATGAGGTCGGGGTCTTACGCCGTCCCCTGTGAAGGCTCAACCGGAAGTTCGCGACACCCCCGACACCCATATAAGAGCGTGTATCGCATGGTCCGTCCTGGTTGACAAGACAGATCCAGACCCCTCGGGGAGCACACATGCTGCGCGCCCCGCGCCGCAGCACCCGCTTGGGTTGTCCTACCTCTGCCGGCGCGTCCCTCGCTGCTCTTCGATGGTTGTGGCGGGCAGCGATTCGCAGAACGTGAGCGGCAGTCGCAATATAATCATCGGCGGGAGCCTCCTGGAGACGATCGGCGGGGCATTGTCCGGCGCGGGGCAGGATGCGCGAACCGCTTTGAATGTGCCTTAGATCGCAAAGTTGCCAGGAGCCCCCCGGGATGCGGAGACGATCTTCTGTTACCCTCCCGCGCGTCCGGCCTTGTTCTGGTCATGGGAAGATCTTCGAAGCCGACCGACTACCCGCCCGAGCTGGTCGCCGAGATCCTTGACCTCCGTCCCGAGGTCACGCGCCTCGCAGGCGATGGTCAGGCATACACACGGGATCCCGTGGACGACAGGGTGCAGCGCGTGTTCGTGAACGCGCTGCGCAACCTCTGGAGGTACACGCCGCATCCTGACGGCGCCAAGCCGTGGCTCACCGTCATCACACGCAACGTCGTCCGCGAAGCGCACCGGGCCACGCGGCGCTACGAAGCGGTGTTCGAGCCGGACGATGGACACGCCGAGACGGCGGAGGCCCCGGAGCCTTCGCCGGAACGGACTGCGGAGTTGCGAGAGGCCATCGAGCTGGTGACGGAAGTCTTGCAAGACATGCCGCGCTCGCAGGTCGAGGTGCTCTACCTTGTAGGCGTCGAGGAGCGGTCCCACGAGGAGGCCGGGCGGGTGCTCGGGATCTCCGAGGACGCCGCGAAGATGGCGCTGTCCCGCGCACGGAAGTACCTGCGCTTGCGGCTGGGCAACGACCCCTTCGTCATCGTTCCGCCCGTGCCGCTCGCAGCGCTCGAACGCCGGGCGCTCCTCCAAAGGCTGTTCGATTACGTGTATCCATTCGGGCACGCGTGGGCTGCGCTCATGGCCGTGGTGTTCTACCCGTTCATGTCGCGCGAACCGGCGCCCAGGCCAGCCGAACTGCACGCCGTGGCCACAGGCCCGGCGCGCGTTATCGCTGCATCGGCCCCGGATATCGTTCGGGTCGCGGCCCCGAGCTCGTCGCCTGGGGACAGCGCCCCGGCCGCTCACGTCGAGCCTCCGCTGCCGCACGTCACGCCAGCACCACACAGCCGCCATGTGCAGCCGACGGCGCCGCGAGGATCCACCGCGACGAACCCCGAGCCCTTCGTCCTCCCCCGTAGAAAGGGCTTGGATTTCCGCCCGCGGTAGTGAGGTTCGTTCCGTACACCCCTCTCGCCTTCGACCGGGCGCCGCGGTATCGTGCGCCGCGCATGCGATCCCTAGGTGTCGCGCTCGTCGTCCTTCTCGGCCTAACGACTCCCGCGCTCGCCGACGAACCTCGCGACGCGTCACCCGTACCGCCGGATGCGCTTGAAGACGCGGCGAAGAAGGCGCGCTTCACCTCGTACGTGATCGACGGGGATCGTGCGCGCGCCGCGGGACGAGCGACGGCGGCCGCGAGGGCGTACGCCGCCGCGCTCGACGTGCGCCACGATCCGCTGATCGCCGGCCGCCTCGGCGTCATCCTCGTGCAGCTCGGGAAGCCCGTAGATGCCGCGGATCTGCTGCTCGACGCGATCCAACGTGCGACGAACGCGACGGCAGAGGAACGTCAGGGCTTCTTGAAGGCGTACGACGCGGCACGCGCGGAGATGACCTGGGTTGACGTCACGATCTCGCACGCGGGGACAAAGTTGACGCTCGACGGGGAGCCGAGGAATCGCGAGGGGTTCTCGGCCTTGTCCATGTTCGTCGCGCCCGGCGAGCACGAACTGCGGGCGCGTCTCGATGGCTACGAGGACGCCGTGGAGACGTTCACGGCGCGGAAGGGGCAGGAGATGCGCGTCACGCTGACGTTGCGCGCGTTACCCGAACCCCTCCCGCCTCCGTTGAAGCTGCGGCGCGAGAGCCCGCGGAGGCCCGACTTGTCGTCGTCGCTCGACGAGCCGCCGGAGGATGAGCCGCCGCCGCGGGAGCCAATCGTCGGGGGCGTGGTGGGCGAGCAGAAAAAGGTGGGTCTGTGCGGCTCCGTGAGCGGTGGACCGATCGTCGTGTTCGGCGTCGCGTCATGGATGCCTGCGGTGGGCGCGATGATCGCCGGAAGTTTGAGGCCAAACGACTACTACGTGTCCCTCGGGCTCGAGGCCCGCGCCGCGTGGCTCACGTCGGGCATCGAGGGCGGCCACATCAACGCGATGACGGCGGGTGGGATCGCGAGCGTGTGCGGCCACTACAAGTGGTTCTTCGGCTGTGCGCTCGGGCATCTCGGGGTGATCAACGTCGAGTTCACATCGCAGGCTACAAGCCCGCAAGTTATACGTTTGTCAAACCCGGCTTCGGTGGACGGGCCGGTGTGAAGGTTCGAGTTACCGAGTCCTTCGCGCTCCACGCGGCGGCCGATGTCCTCGGCCTGTCGAGCGGCGTGAAGGTGGCTGTCGGTCCAAGGGTTCTCTCCGACCAACCGCCAGTGATGCTCGGCGTGCAGATTGGCGGAGGATGGGAGTTTTGAATATGCGCGCGGCCCTTCTTTTTTCGCTCGTTTTCAGCTTCGGGATCGCTGCTGCCTCATGCACGGCGGCCCCGTCTTTCGCGCCGGGTGAATGCGATCCCGAGTCGTACTTTCCCGATCCATGGTGCGTTGACGCCGGCACGGACGCGGGAGACGCCGGGACGGATGCAGAGGCGGGTCCCGACGACGCGGGGCAATCCGCATGCACGGGGCGCTGCGTTCCCGTGCCGAGCGGGAACGCGGGCTACTGGACGGAGATGGCGATCTCGTTGTTCGTAGCGGCGCCCGGCGCCCTTCCGACCGAGTGCCCCGCGGGCACTTCGAGCGAGAAGTTCCGCCTCTTCGCGGATCTCGACGCGCCGGCCGCAGAGTGCGAGCCGTGCGAGTGCGGGGCGTCGAAGGGCGCGTGTACTGGGTTGCCCGAGAAGATGGAGATCCGCGCCGGTGCGTGCGGAGAAAGTGGAGTCGTCTCCCTCCCTTTTGATGAACCGGCCGGTTGGGATGGCTCGTGTACGAGCAACAACGCCCTTCCGGCCGGTGTGCAGTGCGGGGGCGAGCCGTGCGCCCAATCGGTATGGGTGTCCCCGCTCCCAGGGCCGACGAGCGAGTCCTGCTCCCCCACGAGCGAGACGTCCAGTTTCACGAAGAAAACGGCGTGGAAGCTCGCCGGGCTGGCATGCATGGCCAACACGAATGACGATGCGTGCTATTCGGACGGGGGGACCGAGTATTGTGTGAGCGATCCCGGACCGGGGTGGCTCCAGTGCATCGTTCGTGAAGGCGTGGACGTTCCCTGTCCAGACAATTACCTTTACGCGCGTTATGAGATGTTTCCGGAGGACGGGCTCGTCGACAGTCGCGGGTGCGCCAAGTGCGAATGCGGCCAGCCCTCGGGAGGTGAATGCACGGCGTCGATACGGCTGTACGACGACGCCGCATGCTCCTCGCAATCCGAGCAGAGCGGTCTCCAGTCCCCCTACGACCAGTGCGTCAACATACTTCCCGTAGGCCACGCCATCGCCGGCAAGGCGATCACAGACCTCGCCTACGTGCCCGGGAGCTGCGAGGCGAGCGGCGGGATGCCTACGGGCAGCGCGGTGCGTGACGTGACGAGGGCGGTCACGTTCTGTTGCCTGCATCCGTTCTACCTGATCAAGTAGAGGCCGAACCGGGCCCGAGCCCTCCGCCGAAAAATCGGCACCGCCCGCGTTACCCCGCTTCGAGCGCAAGCATTGTTTGTGTCTGAGGGGCGAACCGTTCGTCCTTCCCAGTGGGTCCGCGTGTAGGCCGCCCCTTCCCCGTGGGCTGTCCGGAGCATCGCGGCCCCACTGGGGAGGGCGAAAGGGCTCGACGCCTCCGTTGGTCGCTCGCCGCTCGAAGCCGAGGCGCTGTCATTCAGCGCAAGGCGTATGCATGGCTCCATTGGCTCATTTCCGGTTACCCGGGGTGGCGCGTGGCAGCGCCTCGTCTTCGAGCGGCGAGGACTGACGAAAGCCGAACAAGGAAACGACTCGCAGGAGGGGGCGATGGGTAGTGGTTCTCTGGGCGAGCATCCTCCTATCGCCCCCTCCTGGGGGTCGTCTCCTATCGCTTGGAGGCCCATGGATACCGCGCGTGACATCGACGACGACGCAGAAACAACGGTCATGGACCGTCCAGCGCTTCCACCGCGGAGCGGGGTGCGCGCGAGCACGGTGCATCCCGAGCCGGTGCGGGACACGTTCGTGGATCCGCCCTCCGCGTGGAGCCGCGCCCGTGCCTTCGCGGGCGCCTTGCCGCACGATTGGCGCGAGCGCATCCGCAGAGCGCGTCTTTCGGACCGCCTACCGCCGCTCCCGCCGCCGCGGTCCACGAGGGCAACGCGGGTCTCCGCCGGGGCCGTTGGTCACGACGAGCGCGGGGAGCTGCTCCTGCTCGAAATCATGCGCGCGGACCCGGCCTACCAGCGCGCCGCCGTCTACGTCGCCAACTACGCGACGGCGCTTCGCAAGCACGGGAACGAGGCGTACGCCGAAGGGCTGGTCCATTACGCGCTTTCGCGGATGCGGCCGGATGCCGAGGGATTCGTCTCTTTCGCGCGGTTGCGCGATATCTTGTGCGAGATGTCCGTTTCCGGAACGCTCGTGCCCGCGCTGCTGCGCCTGGAGAAGTCCGGCGTTGTCACCATCACGAGAACCGAGGAAACGCCGTCGCTGCCCCATCGCGTGCAGCTCCGGATCCCCCTTTAAGGAGTGCGACAGCATGACAACCAAAGTTCCGCCGACGATGGAGACCGAGCTTGTACTTGCGAGCGATGGCGCGATCTACGTTCGATTCGAGGAGGAGCCGCCCCCAGGCCGTCGGGTGTTCACCGGCTACGCGCTGACCGCCGAAGAACGTGGGCAGCACGGCACGCAGGGCTTGCTCCGCTGGGCCTGCCTCCAACGCCTCGCGCTCGGGAGTGATGGGTACGTGTATGTCGAAGAGGGGACGATCGATCCCGAAGGGCGCAAGGAGTTCAGGGGTTACGCCCTGACCCCCGAGGAAGCCGAACGCGTCGCCCGGGAGGTCCACCGAACGGCGTTCAACGTCACCATTGCGGCGCGGATGAAGTGATGGTGAGCCCCGAGGAGGCTGGCGCCATTGCCGTGGTCTGCATCGCTGGCGTCGGCCCCCCGGATGTGACGTAGCCAAGGCAAGGCTACGTCGCGGGCTCGTGTGTCGTGCGCCCTTCGAGTTCCTTCCGGAGCTTCCGGCGCTCGCCCTTCGGCAGCTTCCGGGCGAGATCCGCGATACGATCCAGCTCGTCGTCTGCCGGGAAGGTGATGACGCAAAACGGGGACACGCCGAGCGCGGCCGCGATGCGTTCGACGGTCTCGATGGTGATCGCCGCGAGGCCCTGTTCGATGCTCGACAGGTGGCCTTTCGACATCGCGCCAGCGTCGGCAAGATCCTGCAAGGACATGCCGCGCTCCTTTCGTAGTTCGCGGATACGAGCGCCAACTTTCAGGCAGAGTGGCTTGGCTTCGGTTCGTCTCGGCACGGTTCCTCCCTACTCGCGCATGAGAGTATCCGAGATCCCTACCACAGCTCCTCACCAAGACAAACCCCGGGGACAAACGCTTGTGCGAGGCCCCCTCGGGCACGAGGGGGCAAGCCGGAACCTGCCGCCCGGGGTTCCGCGGGAGCTATGTCGGGGGCTCGTGCGGCTCGTGCGCCGTGCGCGCTTGGAGTTCCTTCCGAAGCTTCCGGCGCTCGCCCTTCGGCAGCTTACGGGCGAGATCCGCGATCAGCCCCACGAACGAGCCGCGCGCGCCATTTCGTTCCGCGAGCGGACGCTATGCGCTCGGCACGACGTTGAGCTCCGCGCGCAGCGCGTCGAGCGGCTTGGCGAAGTGCTCCCACGGGCGGAAGTCGCTCCACATGTCGCGCTTCACGAGGCAGCCGCGCGCGAACGCGCGCATCATCCGCGCGGGATCGGCGTGCATCGACTCCGCGGCCGCGACCGGCGCGACCTGCACGCCGAGGTGGTACTGCGCGAGCCCGAAGAGCAGACCGTAGAGCGGCTCGCCGCCGTGACAGCCCGCTTGGAACGACGCGACCTCGATCTCCTGCTCCGGGCTCGTGCCGAAGCCGCCGAGCACGTGGAGACAGTCGTGGACCACGATGATCTCGGGGCCCGCGCCGGGCTCGCCGGGGAACGAGAAGCCGTTCGACTCGATGAACTCGAAGTACCCGCGTCCCAGCGTGCCCTCGGGGCTCGACGCGAGCGCGCGATACCGCGCGGCGAGCGCGGGATCGGCGATGCCCATCATCGGCATGAGCTGCGCGACCATCGCCATCACCCCTTCTTCGCGCACCGTCTGACGGACCTTGTGCCCGGCGAGCGCGCGTCGCGCGATGTCGATGCGCGCGAGGAAGAGCTGGTGCTTCGCGAGCCGACGCGCGGTGCGCACCGGCGCGGGATCGAGCTCGAGCGCGGCGGCGAAGTGATCGAGCACCACGACCTCGTCGTCGGTCACGCTGCCGTCGACACACGCCGCGATCACCACGCCGGTGAGGATGCGCCCGCGGAATTCGCCCGGCGCGACGGCACGGGCGAGCTCGTCGGGGGCGATCGCCTGGAGCGTGGCGAGGTCGACGTGGCTGTGGAGCAAGTGCTCCTGCACGCCGCGGGGGAACGAGCGCTCGAGCGAGCTGAGCTCACCGTCCGCGGTGCAGACCGTGTAGAGCGCGCGCAGACCGGCGTGCGCGACGTGCTCGGGGACCGGAGAGAGCTGCATCGTCGTGACCTTGTGGGGCACCTAGGACAAATAAACCAGGATTTCCGCCTCCTCGGGGGGCGTAGCACGCATCTCGCGCGGCGGTCAACCGTGTCCTTCTACACCGCGCGGAGCGCCACGAGGCACCCGTCGGATCGGACGAGCGAGCCGCGGGAGGCCGCAGGGGCGTCCGTCAGGGCGGACGGGCGGGTCGCGGGAGGCCGCAGGGGCCCGACGCCGGCACAGCTCGCCTCAGCGCACCGCGGGCGGATGGTGAACGCTGCGCGGGAAGGGCGTCGGCGCCATGTGGAAAGGCGCGCGTCGCGAGCGGCTCCGCTACCGTCCAGCAGCTACACCATCACCAGGGACACGACCGAAATCATGACTAAAAGTAAATTGCTACGAATGGACAATGTCGGCATCGTGGTGGAATCTCTCGATGATGCCATCTCTTTTTTCACCGAGCTTGGCCTGACGCTTGAGGGGCGAGCCATGGTTGAAGGAGAATGGGCCGGACGCGTCACTGGACTGGGTAATCAGCGCGTCGAGATCGCCATGATGGTCACTCCCGACGGCCACAGCCGCCTCGAGCTCTCGCGTTTTCTCACCCCGTCTGTAGTCGCCGATCACCGGAACGCCCCGGTGAACGCCCTCGGCTACCTGCGTGCTATGTTCACAGTGAGCGACATCGACGAAACACTCACCAGACTCCGCAAGCACGGTGCGCAGCTCGTCGGCGAAGTGGTTCAGTACGAGGACTCGTATCGGCTCTGCTACATCCGCGGCCCCGAAGGACTTCTCATCGGACTGGCAGAACCACTCGGTAGTAATCGGTAACGGTTAAGGGAGAACCCCGCCCGCGTCAGTGGGTGGGGTTTGTGCGCGCACGGGAAGGGAGGGGCAAGCACATACTTGGATTCGAGGCCTCGGGCATTTGATCGTGTCCCATCCCGTGGTGTAGCTTCGGCGGCGTGAATGTCGAAGCCCATCACCACGGAAGCACGCTCACCGTCGCGCGGTCGATCGCCCTCCACCGCCGTGTGGAGAGGCTGTGCCGGTATCTGCCCGGCCGCCGATTGCACAGGAACGGCTCGCCGAGATCGCTGGCGGGAAGCTGCGCTATGAGTTGAAGAAGGCGTGGCGCGATGGGACACGATTCGTCGTTTTCGAACCGCACGAGCTTCTGGCGAGAGTATGCGCGATGATACCGCCGCCACGATTTCACATGATCCGATTTCATGGAGTGCTCGCCCCGAATGCGGGCCGCGCCTTTGGGTTTGTCCACGGATCCGGTGGAGGATCAGGCGCGCGCTCCGCGCCGCGCGCGCTCCTTGCCGGTGAAGAGCTCGACGAGGTAGTCGATGAAGACGCGCACCTTCGGCGGGACGAGGCCGCCTTGCGGGTAGAGCGCGTAGATCGGCACCGGATCGAGCGACTGCTCGATCAAGATCGGCTCGAGCGCGCCGTTCGCGATCTCCCGCCGGACGTACGGGTCGAACAAGTAGACGATACCGAGGCCCGCGAGCGCCGCGTCGACGAGCACGCGGCCGCTGCTCGCGTGGATTCGCCCGGTCACGCCGACCGTCAGCGGGCCGCGCGAGCTGCGAAAGCGCCACTCGATCGGTCGCCCCGACACGACGTAGCTGAGGCAGCTGTGGCGGTGCAGATCGGCGGGCGTCTCCGGCCTGCCGTGACGCTCGAGGTACTCGGGCGACGCCGCGGCGACGATACGGCAGTTGCCGAGACGCCTCGCGACGAGTCCCGACTCCGGCACGTCGGCCATGCGCAAGACGACGTCGATGCCCTCGGCGAGCGGATCGATGAAATGGTCGCGCAGGGTCAGCTCAAGCGAGACCTCGGGGTACTTCGCGAGGAACGACGGTAACCGCGGGCCGAGGATCATCTCACCCAGCACCGTGGGCGCGTCCGCCCGCAGCCGACCTCGGGGCGTCTTCCGCGCCGTCGCCATCGCGCGCTCCGCGTCCTCGACGTCGGCGAGGATCTTCACGCAGCGCTGGTAGAACGCGGCGCCGCTCTCGGTGAGCGTCACGTTGCGCGTGGTTCGATGCAGCAGCCGCACGCCGAGCCTCGCTTCGAGGCGCGACACCACCCGGCTCACGCCCGACGGCGTCAGTCCGAGCTGCTTCGCGGCGAGCGTGAAGCTGCACGCTTCGACCACCTTCACGAACGGCGCGATGTCCGAGAGCGACTGCATGCCCTCAACTTCGGTCAGTATTGACGTTGAGTCAACGATCTTATGAGCCGTATCGGCCTACTCATGCGGCCATTTTCACGTACTCATTGAGCGAGCGAGATCGCCGCAGAGCGGAGCTCGAGCGAACGTCCGCGGCCCAGATATGCCGTAGCGGCAACAGTTCGTTCGCGGTCCCTCGCGATCGCGGCCTCGCCCCGCCCAGGCTTGGGCTTCAGACGACGGAGATGCCATGAGCAAGACGGTCCTCATCGTGGTCGCGCACCCGGATCCAGCGTCGCTGAACGGCGCGCTCAAAGAAATCGCGATCTCCGAGCTACGCGAGCTCGGCCATCGCGTGCTGCTGTCGGATCTGTACGGGATGGGCTGGAAGGCGCCGTTCGACGGGGGCGACTTCCTCGACCGGAGAGACCCGACGCGGCTCTCGCTCGTGACGGAGTCCGGACACGCGTACGCGAGCGGGACGCAGACGCCCGACGTCATGGCAGAGCAGGAGAAGCTCGCGGCGGCCGACGCGGTCATCTTCCAGTTTCCGCTGTGGTGGTTCAGCATGCCCGCGATCTTGAAGGGCTGGGTCGATCGCGTCTTCGCCTACGGCCTCGCGTACGGCTACAAGAACGCCGGCAATCAATACCGCTATGGGGACGGCGGCTTCGCCGGCAAACGCGCGCTCCTGTCGACGACCGTCGGCGGACCGGCGATCGACTACTCGCCGCGAGGCATCAACGGGCCGCTCGAAGACCTGCTGTTCCACATCACGCACGGCACGCTCTTCTTCGCGGGGATGACCGTCCTGCCGACGCACGCGATCTACGCCGTCGATCGGCTCGAGCGCGAGGCGGCCGACGACGCGTTCATGCGCTGGCGAGGCCGCCTGCGGGGCCTCTTCACCGACGCACCGATCCCCTTCCGCCATCAGAACGCAGGCGACTACCCAGATCGCCACGTGCTCGACGAGAGCGTCGCGCCCGGCGTCCGCGGGTTCGCCGCGCACGTGGATACGCGTGTCCACACTGAGGGCCAGCCGCGTGGCTCGGAGACGTGACACCCATGAAGAGCCAAGCGAGGGCCCCGGACTCGAACGTGCCTGCGTGGACCGTTCGGGCTCGTCGACTGGCAGCGCGTGAATCGCGGAGCGGATCATCGTGACGGTGTCCTGCGTGGCCACCAGCGAACGTCGAAGCTGAACCGCTCGACCGCTTCTCGGTCCGAGAGCCCCCGGGGGACCCGGGATTCAGGAGTGCCTTCTTTGGCTGTTGGTTCTCGGCCCGATCTCCCGGGCGAGCCGGGCTAGTATCGCGGATCCGAACCGGGCGCGGTCTCCGAGTAGGAGTTTGCCCCGGAACGTGACGTTCTGTCCAGAAAAACCGACACGCGTGGGGCCCCCTCGTGCGGGGGCCCCCTCACCATGGGCTACATGTGGCGCTTGGCAGCGCGCAGCAACTTGTCGACGGCGTGGTGGGCAGCCTGTGCCGCGGCCGTGGCATCGGTCTCTGGGATCAGCCGAAAGAGCCTTGCCGCGGCATCGTGAGCGACGGTTGCAGCTTCTAGGTCCCCCGCCGCCGCTGCTGCGATCTCGCCCTGGACGAGCACCGCCAACAGCGCCGTCCGTGGGTCGGCTCCCGGGATGCCCCAAAGGGCGGCCACGGGGCCGGAAGTGGCACCAGCACGCGCCAACGGGGTGGATCTGTCGTCAGCCGGACGCGGATTAGGCGGGTTGCGCCGGGTCAGGGACCATGTAACTGTTCTCGGGGGGTGAATCGGCCGGGCTTTGCCCGGACGAGAGGGGGACGCGAGGCGTCTCCCTCGGGACGAAAGAAAGCTAGAACATCGAGCGGTTGTCAAACCGATCGATGTTCTAGAGGCGCTTGAGCTGCTTGAACTGGACGGCGCGGCGGCGCGACATGTCCACGTTCAAGCCGCTTTCGAGCTGCAGCACCAGGCCGCCCGCGGGCGACGGTTCCACGCTCCGCACGTAGCGCAGATTGACGATGTGGCGGCGGCTCACCCGCATGAAGTGCTGCGGGTCGAGCCGCTCTTCGAGCTGGTTCAGGGAGCGCAGCAGTAGCGGGCGGTTGTGGTCGAAGTAGACGCGCGTGTAATTGCCCTCGGATTCGAACAGGACGATCTGCTCCACGTCCACGAACCAGCAGCGTTCCCCGTCCTGAATGAAGACCTTGCCGTCCGTGGCCTTCTGCGGCGTGGGTGCGGCGTCGCGGCTGTATTTTTTCAGGGCCTGGGCCAGGCGTGGCGGTTCGATGGGCTTGAGCAGGTAGTCAAGCGCATTCGCGTCAAAAGCCTTGAGCGCGAACTGGTCGTAAGCCGTCGTGAAGATGACGGCGGGCGCGCGCTCCAAGGCCGCCAGCAGCTCGAAGCCGCTCCCGTCGGGCATGCGGATATCGAGGAACACGAGGTCCGGCGCCATGTGACGGATAGCGTGCAGTCCATCGGCCACATGGGCCGCTTCGGCCACGACTTCCACTTCCGGGTGGGCGTCGAGCAGACGCCGCAGCTCGCTCCGCGCGAGGCGCTCGTCGTCGATGATGGCGACTCTCATGCGGCTCCCTGTGGCAGTGTCACGGTGGCGCGCACCCAGCCGCCTTCCTCCGCGAGGACGCAGCTCGCCTGCGGGCCGCATTGCAGGGCCAGCCGCTGGATGGCGTTCGACAGGCCAAGCCGCGTGGACGTGCTGGACGCGGCGAGCCGGCCCTGGTTGCATATCTCGACGTGCACCAATCCATCGGCGCCGAGGCGCGCCGATATCCTGACTTCGCAGGGCGCGACCGTGCGCTCGACGCCGTGCTTGATCGCGTTCTCGACGAGGGTCTGCACCACCATCGGCGGCACCGGCGTCGCCGCCAGCGCCGGATCGATGTCGATATGCGCCCGCAGGCGTTCGTCGAAGCGCAGCTTCTCGATGCCGAGATAGGCGCTAACGGCCGCCATTTCCGCGCCGAGGGGGATGGTGCCGGTCTGATCCGTTTGCAGGCGCTGGCGCATCATGCCCGCGAGCTGGCTGACGGCATGGGCGGCGGCCGGCGCGTCTTCGTAGATCAGGGCGCGGATGCTGTTCAGGCTATTGAAGAAAAAATGGGGATTGACCTGGAACTGCAGGGCGCGCAGCTCGGCATCCTTCACGCTCACCTCCAGCTTGAGCTTTTCCAGCTCGGCGCGCTGGGCGCGGCGGCGCGCGAGGGCGACCGCATAGCACAGGGTCCAGACGGCGAAAATGGCGAACCACAGGACGAACAGCATGGCGTAATCGACAGGACCTGTCGACGGATCGCGCAGCAGAGCGCCATCGCGGAAGGCCAGGTCGGCGGCGAGCAGGCAGCCCGTCTGCAAGACGGCCAGCACCAGCAAGCCGGCGATGATGCGGCCGAAGGGAATGCCGGTGGCGCGGTCCACCCACGCGCGCCGCTTGAGCTGGAGCCGCCAGACATGGGACAGGCCGAGGCCCGTCACCATGCAGAAGCTCTTGGCGAGCGCGAAGCGCAGCATCTGCTGCGTATCGCCGCTGGACGAGGATAGCACGCCGACGCAGGCCAGCGCGCCCCAGCCGGCCAGCTGACAAAGCCAATAATCACGCTGTGTTGTCTGCTCCTGCATGGTGGTCCCGAAGTGAAGATGATCGAACGAGGCGCATGGTAGCAGTAGAATTGAGGGAATGTCGCCTCCGCCTTTCTCCATAGCCTCGCTTACGCACCTCTTGCCCATCCTCCTGTCGCTCGCCGTGACTCTCAAGGGGTGGGCATGGTTTCCGGAGTGATCCGTGGAGCGGCGGCCCGTTGCGGGGCACGGGCGTCGGGCGAGGTCCTCCGCTCGCCGCCGCCGTGGCCTCGCCCTTGGAACACCGCCAGCAGGGGCTTTCCCCTCGGAGGACTGGCGGCGCTGGATGATGCCAGCGCTGGGGGCGCGAAAGCAATCCTCCTGCCAGCACCTGGCGGCCTCGCGAGCGCCCACCCGGACCTCTCCTGGCGCCGTCGACATGTCGAAGCGCGGGGCGTCGACGTGTCGACGGGCGCGAGCGAGGCACGCGTTCCATCGACGCCCCGGCGGGCATCGAATAAAATCGTAATCGCTTAGCCAGGAGGACGGAGGAAACGTTCCGCGGTGCGACATCGCGAAGCTCGGAGCGGGAAACGGTCCCGGCGGCGTCGTAGAGCAACAACCAGCTCACTTCTACCCCAAATTACGCAGCCTTGGCAGACCTGGACACGTCCTTCGCGTTGCCTACCCTTCAGACCTGGACAAAGTCCTTCGCGTTGCCTACCCTCCTGCGAAACGGCCGCCCTAGGCGGAGAGGGTGAGATGAGAGCTCGACTCGGAAGCCTTTTGGCGATTTCTGGGGCGGTCCTGGCGATGGGGGCGCTCGCAGCATGCGGTGACGACACGGGCGGCACGACCACGAACAATGCGAGCTCGAGCGGCTCGGCGGGCGCGGGCGGCTCCGGCGGCGCGGGTGGCTCAGGGGGCGCGGGTGGCTCAGGGGGCGCGGGCGGCTCGGGCGGGATGCAGGTGACCCCGGATGGATCGACGGCGGTCGTCGCGCTGCTCGAGACGACGGATCTGCACACGAACATTCTGAGCTACGACTATTTCAAGCTGGTGGAGGACAAGGCGATCGGCCTCGAGCGCACCTCGACCCTCGTCAATCAGGCACGCGCCGAGTTCCCGAACAACCTGCTCGTCGACAACGGCGATACCATCCAGGGCACCGTGCTCGCCGATTACCAGGCGCTCGTCACGCCGCTACCTTGCGATCAAACGCTGGCCATGTACAAGGCCATGAACCAGCTGAAGTTCGACGTGGCAGGCATCGGCAACCACGAATTCAACTACGGCCTCGCCTTCCTGTCGCAGGTGACCCATACCCCGTTCGACGTCCCGGACCTCGATCTGAGCGGCTCTTCGGCCTGCGCAGGCCCGCTGTTCCCGCAGGTGAACTCCAACGTCTTCAGCATGAAGACGAACGAGACCATCTTCCAGCCGTCGGTCCTCGTCACGAAGACCATCACGGCGACGGGGCCCGACGGCACGGCCGTCGAGAGCACGCTCCGCATAGGCTTCCTCGACTTCACGCCCCCGCAGATCTTGAACTGGGACAAGAGGTGGCTCGATGGCAAGGTGTTCACGAAGGGCGTCGAGGAGGTCGCCGCGCCGCTCATCGCCGATCTTCGCAAGAACGGGGCCGATCTCGTCGTCGCCATCATCCACGGAGGCCTCGACAACACGCCGTACGTGCCGTCCCTCGAGAACCAGGCGTGGCACCTCGCTCACGTGCCCGGCATCGACGCGATGCTCATGGGGCATTCCCACCAGATCTTCCCCAACGCAAAGAGCACGACGCCGCAGTTCGACCTGCCCGAGGTCGACAAGGCCCTCGGCACCGTCGCGGGGGTACCCGCGGTCATGGCGAATTTCTGGGGCCAGCACCTCGGCGTCATCAAGCTCGGCCTGACCTACGATGGCACGAGCTGGACCGTGGACAAGACGAAGACCCTCGTCGAGGCCCGCCCCATCGCGACCACGTGCGAGAACGGGCTCCCCGCCGCGTGCGATGCGATGGAGCAATGGCTCACGGGGGCGCCCTGCGCGTTCGCGACGATGTGCAACATGCAGCCGGACAAGACGAAGGTCTACGTCCCGGCCGACCCGGCCATCGCGTCGCTGCTCGATGCCGAGCACCAGGCGACCATCGCTTACGTCAAGACGCCGATCGGCACGACCGATTTCGAGATGACGACGGTGTTCGCTGACGTGGGCGACGTCGGCGCGATCCAGATCGTCAACGAGGCCCAGGCAGATTACGTCGCGTCCTACATCCAGGAAAACCTGCCCCAGTACGCGGGGCTCCCCGTCCTGTCGATGAGCGCCCCGTTCAAGACCGGTTTCCAGGGCGGGACCGATTATACGGACGTGATGGCCGGCAGCCTCGCCATCAACAACGCAGCCGACCTCTACCTCTACGCGAACACGCTCCAGGCGGTGAAGGTGACCGGCGCGGAGATCCTCGACTGGCTCGAGCGGGCGGCGACGCGCTTCCTCCAGATCGATCCGGCCCAGACGATGCCGCAACCGCTCATCAACCTGGCGATGGCCGGCTACAACTTCGACATGTTCACGGACACGCGTATCTCGTACGAGATCGACGTGACGCAGCCGCTGCCGCCCATGGGCATGAAGGCGAGCGGGCGCATCAAGAACCTGATGTTCGAGGGGGCGCCCATGGATATGGGCCAGGAGTTCATCGTCGCGACGAACAACTACCGCGCGAGCGGCGGCGGCAACTTCCCCGGGCTCGACGGGTCGAAGACGATCTTCGCCGCGCCCGACACGAATCGCGAGGTGCTCATCGCGTACATCAAGAAGATCCAGAACATCACGCGCGCAGAGCACGGCTCCGCGCGGAGCTTCCAGTTCACCAAGGTCACGACCATGGGCCCCGTCACCTTCACCTCGGCGCAGAACGCGCTCCCGAAGGCGCAGGCCGCCGGGCTCACGAACATCTCGCTCATGCAGCAGGACGACGGAAGCGGCAAGTCGTTGTCGATTTACGCCATCGACCTGAGCCAGTAAGCTCTCATTGGGTGTGCGACGTGTCACGCTGATCGGCGGTGCGGCCCTGTCCCTCACCGCCGCCCTTCTCCTCGTTTCATGGCTTGGCCGAAGTGCTCGCCGAGAGCCCGATCGCCCTGCCCTCGCCGGTTTGCCCGCGCCGCCGTCACGATCCTCGACCAAGCCCCGCGACGGCCTTGCCATGCGAAACCTCGGTTTCCGTCTGCTCGGCCTCTCCGACCCGGAGCAGGTGAAGGCCGGGATGCATACGCTGACGAGAGCCGCGGAGCAGGGAGATATCGAGGCGGAGATCGCGCTCGGGAGGATCTACCTCGCGGGTATACCCGCGGTCCCCAAGGACGTGAAGCGCGCGCGTGGTCATTTCCTTCGCGCCGAACCCTCGCGCCACCCGAGCGCCGCCTACTTCCTCGGCGTCATGAGCCAGAATGGGCAAGGGGTCAGGGCCGACCCTCGGGAGGCCGCGCGCTGGTTCGAGATCGCTGCGGAGAGAGGGTCGCCGGACGCGACGTTCCTGCTCGCCAATGCGTACCGCGCGGGCGCAGGCGTGCCGAAGGACGACAAGAAGGCCCTCGCGCTGTACGAGAAGGCCGGCGAGCTGGAACATGCGCCCGCGCTGCAAACGCTGGCCATGGCGTATCTCCATGGTGAGCTCGGGCTCGAGCCCGACGATGCCGAATACCGGAGGTACATGATGGAAGCCGAGCACGCCCTCCAGCACCGACCCGTCCCGCCTTGAGCGCGGGGTGCTTCCCCACCGCTTCGTGGGCGGCTCGCGCGGCTGCCGTCCTCTCGTCATCCGATGCACCCGTCGCTCCCGAGCGCGAGGGTCTGGACGAGTGCCCAGAGGAGCAAGCCCCCGACGCCAAACCTCCTGACTTCGTCGGCGCGCAATGCATAGCCCACGAACACCGCACGGCCCGGGGGCGGGGCGCTCTCGAAGGTAAAATAAAGCTTTCCATCGCTGGCGAGCGCGAACGCCGTGGCCAACTCCGCAGATTCGGCTGTCTCGGACTCGGGTATCCTTTTCTTGGACGTGCTGTTCCTGGACATGATGGTGTCTCCTACGTTTCAAAGGGGGACCCGGAGCCGGAGCTGCACGCGCTCGGGTCGAGCATCGTCTATGGTGAGCGAGACGATGCCCGCTCTTTCCAGCCGAAGCAGGGCGGGCACGAGCGCGCCCGAAAACGACAAGTTCGGGAGTCTGTCCCGCAACCGTGCGAGCGAGACGAAGCCGTCGCTGTCCACCCGCATCCGAGACAGTGCGAAGTGGACGAGGCCCTCGTCGTGTGCATCCTCCCCGAGTTTCCGAAGCTCGCACGCGTAATACGCGCCGTGGATCGCGGCTTTCTGAAAGGCAGGCTCCGCGCGCATGAGATCGAGGAGGAGCTGCTCGCCGCGTTCATCGCGCGCGACAGCGCCCGCGGCAACCAAGGTGGACCTCTCCGAGCGAGACAGGGGAAGCGGAGGGAGCCGATCCGAGAGCCGGCGCCGGCGCAAGCGCTCTCGTAGACGGTAGACGAGGGCATGGGCCAGAGCCCCGAGGCACCTCCAACGCGACGGTGGATCAAAGACCGTATCTCGGGGCGGCGGCTCTGAATGCACGACGCTCGGGCGAATGCCGCTTGGTGGCGGCGGAAGCAGCGCTTGGCGGACCATCACGGCTGTAGCGGCGTCGTCGTCGGTATCCTGTCGGGCGCTCATCTTTCTTCTCCCATTTTTGCGGCGTCGCCGACCCGAGGCGACGGCGAATCGATGGCGCGCGCGCGTTTAAAAAGGGGCGCCTCGAACTCGCAGCCGCCTGAGATCGGCGACAAACGACCCCTAGGAGAGGGCGAAGGGCTGCGCTCGCCCAGAGAAGCATGCCCATCGCCCCCTTCTGCGGGTCGCTTGTGTCTTGTGAAGGAGCGAGATGCTCGCCCCTTCAGGAGACAAACAATGCGCGAGCGGGCACGAGGTAACGCGACCGCTGTCGTTTTGTGGGAGAGTGTCGTACCCGAGAGGCGGGTATCAGTTGATGAGGTAAAACGGGTAGAGGCAGCAGAAGGTGACGGCCTTGGTCATGTCCCTCTTGGCCTCGCCCTTCGGCGCTCCGCCGGTCGCGGCGCACGTGCCGGGCACGTATTCGAGGTTGGTGATCGCCTTGCCGGCGAGTGCGTGGCCCGGGGGACCTATGTTTTGACACTGGTCATGGGGAGACAGCATGCCGAATTGCTCCGATTGAGAGGAGCAGACCGGCCCCTCATAGAGGTGAATCGATGCGGTGCATGCACTCCCCTCGGGCGGCCCGCATGCGCACTCCTCGCAGTCGCGTTCATCAATGACGGCATCCTCGGGGAACATCTCGTACCGGGCCCAGTTGTAGTTGTCCGGGCAGGGGGCGTCGGCCCCTTCGCGAACGACACATTGGAGCCAGCCAGGGCCGGGATCGCTCACGCAATACTGCGTCCCTGCGTCGGCGCAGGCGTCGTCCACCGTGTTATTCATGCACGCGAGGCCCGCGGTCTTCCACTCCCTCGTCGTGGTGAACGCAGGTGTCTCGCTCTTAGGGCTGCACCCCTCCTCGTTTGTCGGCCCGGGGAGCGGTGAAACCCACACGGACTGGGCACACGGCTCCCCGCCGCACTGCGCACCGGCCGGAAGGGCGTTTTCGCTCGTGCAGGAGCCATCCCAACCGGCCGGAGCATCAAAAGGGAGGCTGGCGGCCCCGCTTTCCCCGCACGCCCCCGCGCGGATCTGCATCTTCTCCGGCAGTGCTTTGCACGCGCCGGTCGAGGGGCCGCACTCGCAAGGCTCGCACGCGGCGGCAGGGGCGTCGAGGTCTGCGAGGAGGCGCCACTTCTCCGCGGAGGCACCCTCTGGACACTCCGGAGGTGCTGCCATCGCGTTTGACGGGTATACGAGGAGAGAGACCGCGACCTCCGACCAGTACCCGGCGTTTCCGCTGGGAACCGGGACGCACCGGCCGGGGCACGCGGATTGACCCGCGTCGGGTTCGGTGGGACCGGCTTCTGCATCGCCAGCATCCGCGCCCCCGTCCGGGATGCACTCAGGGGCGGGAAAAACCGCGTCTGGATCGCACTCCCCAGGAAAGAAGGATGGCGGCGCCGTGCAAGAGGCAGCGATCACGCCGAGGCCCAAAGCGACCGAGCAGATAAAAAGCTTTTGCATCTTCAAAATTCCCAACCTCCACCAAGCTGCACACCGATCATGACCGGGGGCTGATCGGAGACGACCGTCGATCCAACGGCCACCTGAACGCCGCTCGACAGACCGAGAACGTCAGCTTCCGCGCGGAGCGCAAATGACTCCGTGACTCGAACGTGCGCGCCGACGCGCGCGCCCGCGCCGGGCTTGATTGCCGAAAAATTGGCCGGTTTGAAGCTCTGTACTGCGAAGTCGACAGTGATTACGCCCAAATGCCCGAGGGCGCAGCCGAAGATCCACTTGTAGTGCCCGCACACACTCGCGATGCCGCCCGCTGTCATCGCACTGATTGGGCGGTCCGCCACGCCCGTGGTCAGCCATGCCGCACGAGCCTCCAATCCGAGCGACACATAATCGTTGGGCTGCACTCCTCCCGCAAGTGTCGCCCCCACGGCCGGCATCCACGACGCCACGCCAAACACCACCACCGGACCCGCCCCCACGAATCCGCGCAACCCCTTCTTCTCGCCCGCGTGGGCTTCCTTGGGTTGGTCGTCGTACGCGAACGGGTCCTCCTGCTTCGTGAAACCCGGTCCGGAGACCACAGCGGACAAAGTCGCGGTCGGGTCCTTCTCCGGCACATAGACCGCCGGCTCCTCCTCCACCTTGCGCGCCGTCAGGGGAACGGAAACCTTCATGTCCTTCCCCTTCACGGCCGTGAACTTCACGACCGCCTCTTCGAAGCCGTCGAGGGTCGCCCGGATCTCGTGCTCTCCTCCCGCCACGAACGTCCAGAAGGCCGAACGCCCCGCATCGTTCCGATCGATGCCGTCCACCGTCACACGCGCGCCCGCGTGAGAGACGAATATCTCGACCCACGAGCCATGAGCGCGCGCCACCTCGTGCGCCTCGAAGAAACGCCTGCGCTCTGCACGCTCCGCGGGCGTCGTAGCCGGGGCCTGATGGAGCGCGTAGAGCAGCAGCTCGGCGGCATCCTCGGGCCTGCCGCCCTCGACCAGCACGAGCCCGAGACGCCCCGAGACGAGCGGATCGGACCGCACGTTGAGCGCCTGGCGGTACGCCTTGGCAGCTTCCCGCAGCCGCCCCGCGGCGCGCTCGCGGTCCGCGAGCTGCGCGAACGCCTGGAACCGTAGCTCCACGTCCGCCTCGGGGCTCTCGTCGGTGGCGCTGGGGAGACTGCTCTGCGCCCGCGCCGCGGGCGACGCGAGAAGCAAGATCGAACAGCACACGATCGCGCGCATGGGGCTCGATTATTAGCACACTCGGAGGCTCGGATCCTAGTGGGACGTGTCCGCGGACGAACCCTTCGGGTCCGCGGACAAACCGCTCGTGGGGCGGCCTTGCTTGTCGCTGTCGACCAGGGGACGACGTGGCGTGTGCGGCGTGTGCGTCTGCTTCTTCGGCGTGGGTGGCTCCATGACGGGCACGGGTGAACCAGCGTGCTCGAACGACGACGCTGGCTCCGCGGCGTCCGCCGCCGCGTGCGCGACGTCCGTGGCGGACGCTGCCACGGCGCGCGCCGCACCCGCGGCCACGTCGTCAGGCCCACGCGGCGAGAGCGCGAGCGACGCGAACATTATGGCCATGAACAAGGCCCACAGATGGCCGAGTCGCTGAAACCAGTCGAAGAGCACGAGCAGGGGAGGCGGGACGGAGAAGAGTTCGTCGCCGAGACGCTCCCGCAACGTGTCGCGCGCGCGAGAGAGCGCCATCTTCGCCGCGTCCTCGGAGATTCCCAGCTTCGCCCCGGCCTCGTCGTGCGAATGCCCTTGGACGCACACCATCCACAAGACCGCGGCTTGGGAGGGGGGCAGGTCTCCGACAGCATCCATCACCTTGTGAAGGGCCTGCTTCAACTGCGCCGCGCGCTCGGGCGAGGGCTCCGATGTCGCGAACTTGGCCACGCGCCCAGCGTCGGATTCGAACACCTGCTGGTGCCGGCGAGTGATCCGGCGCGCTGTCCCCATCACGTTCCGCGCGATCGCCACGACCCACGGCTTCATGCCGTCAGGGTGCGGGGCGTAGTTGGGGAGGTCGCCGAGCGCATTGGCGATCACCTGCTGTTCCTTGTCGTCCGCGGAGTCGCGCGTGCGCGCCTTGTCGCTCCGGACGATGCGCCGGACATCGAGCCGCAAGCCGAGGAGCTCGGCGCGTCGGCGGCGTAATCGGATTTGGACGATCCCATGCCTACAAACAATGCGCGGGGAAGCGAGAGGTAACAGAAAATCGACGCGGTCCCGTCGACGCGTTCCGTTTTCGCAACTCAGTTTACAAATCTACCCGTCCCCTGCGGCACTCGCCGGCATCGCCGATCGCGGCCACCGGAATGGTGCTGGAAGCGAATGGATCCACGACGCCCACACTCGCATCACATTGCACGGGCGTCGACGATTCCGACGCGAACCAGGCCCCCGGCACGTTCTCGCAGAGCTTTCCGTGCGTCTTCATCGCCTCCTCGACGTGGAGGTCGACGCCGTTGCTCTCCTCGGGAAGGAAAAGCTTGCTCGGACACATTGCCTTTGAGGGCGGCCTTGCGCAGGTAAAACGACGCCTCCACGGACGTCAGCGCGTCGGGGCCCACCACCTCGAACGCGCGCATCCCCTGCACTGGCAACGTCGTGTCGACCGACACCGTGACCGCGGTCGCGATCGGGCGCGCACCTCCGCCCGCTCACGCAGGCGAAGCGCCCCCTCCCCGCGGCGCCTACCTGCCGGCGAGGCGCGGAGAGCGGCGTCGATAGCCAGCGGTGGCGAGATGGAGACTCGCGTTTTCCAGACGCTCAGGCAGTCACGCGGATCGACACCACTCCATACCCGCGCTCCTCTCGCTCCGCCCACGCGGTCAGCGCCGCGAACGACGGATCGACGACCGCCGCCGCGAGCTCGGCGTCGCTCACCCCCTTGCGCACCGCCCAGGGGACCAGCACCAGCCGGTCGCCCGGCTCGACCGCGATGTCGAACGCCGGCTGGGCTCGCTTGGTGCGTCCGAAGCATGAGGCGGAGGCGTTGCCGAGGAGCTTCCGTATCTCGGCGCCCCCCTCTCCTTCGAGCATTTCCTTCGTGATCTGGCCGCTCGCGAGCATGTCCTCGATCACGCCGTGCTCGTCCACCGCGATCGACGCCTGCCCGCCGCGCACCCGGTAGACGCGCGCAGCCCCGCGGCGCACGAGGCGCACGAGCCCCGGCACCACGGCGGCGATGACGCCTTCGGCGAGCGCGTCGAAGGCTGGGTCGGCGACGTTCATGGCGGCGAGCGCGGCGTCGATGCGCGCCGCCAGCGCCTCGGGGAGCGCCAGCGGATCGGCGGGCAGCGGCGCGCGATCCAGGACGTGCGAGGTCCAGCGGTGGTGGCGGTGGCGGACGCCGAGCGGCGGCGTCGCGGTCACGACCGGGAGCGGCGCGCCGTAGGCGGGCTCGGCGAGCAGCTCGCCGAGCACCCAGCGGCACACGTCGGCGCCGACGTCGCCGCAGTAGGGGGCCACCCCGCGGAACAGCGCGGCCACCGCGGCGCCGCCGGGTCGCGGGCTCCACACCTCGGCGTGCTCCAGGCCCCGCGGCCCCCACGCGAGCGCGGAACGGAACGTGATGCCGCCGTGGGAGGCCGCGCGCCGGCCGTATGGTGGAGGCGGCCAGGCCTCGCCGCGCGCCAGGGCGACGTCCTCGAGGCCCACCACCACCGCGGTGTCGCCGAGCGAGAGCGCGCCGGTCGGCTTCATGCCCTTGCGCAACGCCGGCAGGCCGGAGCACACGCCCCGCGCCACGTCGATCACCTCCGCGCTGTAGACGCCCACGTAGGCGCTGTCGCCGCCGATCACCAGCACGCGGCCCCCGTCGATCGCCACCGTGGCCGGGTACATGCGCGGCGCGCGCAGATCACCGGTCGGCGTGAAGGAGCGGGTCGCGAGATCGAACACGTCCACCTCACGCGTCACGCCCGGCCCGGAGGACGGGAGCCCCGAGACCACCAGCGCTCGCCCCTCGCCCAGCGAGACCAGGAACGGGGTGCGGCGCGGGCGCGCGGGCGGCGCGATGGGCTCGAAGGTGAAGGCCTCGGTGTCGAGCACGAAGTACGCGGTGGGTGGCAGGGGGGCGAAGAACCCGCGATCGTTCGCGATCAGGAAGCGGCGCGCGTCGAGGCGCGCCATGACCACGCGGGAGAGCGGCGGTCCGGGGATCGGCGTCCAGGTGTCGCGCGCGGCGTCGTAGAGCTCGGCCACGTGCGGGCTCCGCTCGTGCTGGCCGCCGAGCACCAGCACCCGATCGCCGGGCAGCAGGAGCTCCGCGCCGCCGGTGCGCGCGGCGCGCATGGACGCGGCGCGCGCCGTCGTGAGCGTGCACGGATCGAGGATCTCGACGGTGTCCGTCCCCCCGCCGGCGATCACCACGCGCCCGTCGCCGAGCCGCGTGGCCTTGGGGGCGACACGCGCCACCTGGAGCGGGATCTCGCGTGTCTCGCGCGCCGAAAGCGACACCACGTCGGCGTTGGCGAACGGCTCCCCGCGCATCGGCGGCTCCCCGCCGGCGACCAGCAGTCGATCGTCGTCGATCATCGCGATGGCCGGCGCCGCGCGGGCGCGCGACAGCTTGGCGATCGTGTGGAGAGCGGCCTCCGAGGATCGCGAGGGCAGGCCGCGCGCGGCCTCGTGGATCGTCGGCGCGCTGATGTAGAGGCCGCCCAGCTTGTGGAACAGCAGGGTGACCGGCCCGACGTCGAGGAACGCGAACGTCGACAGCGACGCGGCGTGGGCAGGCCCGCCGCCCTTGCGATCGAGCAGCACGGCGACGTGCACGCCGGGCGTGGAGCGCAGGCTCCACCCGGGGTCGCCCGGCTCCAGGATCACGTGGACCGGGGCCACGCCCGGGTCGGGGAGGACGATCTCGCAGGCCGGATCGCTGCCGATCCGAACCGGCGCGTCGGTGCGCAGCAAGAGGCCCGCGGCGGCGCCGTCGAGCACAGTGATCTCCACGGGCGTCATCGCGCCAGGATACGACGTGGGCGCCGCCCGCGTCGCGCGGTTCGACGTCGTGCCGATCCGGTTCTTGCGGCGTCCAGAGTCCCGTGCGACCAGGCGCCATGCTCGGCCATCGAGACGTCCCCTCCAAGCTCGACGCGATGATCGCACGCGAGCTCCACCTCGGGTACTCGGACGACGAACGGATCGTCGAGGATGCCACCGAGCAGTTCCCGGATCACGGCGAGCCCGTGGTTCGGGCGGCGCTCGCGGCCGCGCTGGAGAAGCGCGCGATCGAAGAGCGAGGGTGGCCCGAGACCACCGACTGCGATCGCCTCGACAGCGCGTTCGCCGCGCTGGAAGCCGAGGGCGTCGTGGCGCGCCAGAGCTTCTGGTGCTGCACGAGCTGCGCGATCCCGGCCATCAAGGCGGAGATGATGGACGAGGAGGCCCGCGGCACCGCGGTGCGCGGCTATGTCTACTTTCACTGGGGCATGCTCGACGACGTCGCCTCCGGAGGCCCGCTCGGCTTGCAGTGCGGCGGCGCGATCGCGGACGACGACAGCGCGCACGGCCGGATCGTCGAGCGCGTCGTGGCCGCCCTGAAGCGCGCCGGTCTCGCGGCCGAAGGGCGCAGCGAGCGGACCGTGGAGGTCGCGCTCGACTGGAAGAAACGCCGGCGCGCGCCGCCCCGGCCCGACGACGCGAAGTCGATCGAGGAGCACGTGGCGGCGTGGGAGCGCGCGTTCGCGACGGCGATCCTCTGCTGCGTACCGAACATGTTCCCGATCGAGCTGGGGCCCGCGCTGGTGTCGGTCGGCGCCGGCGCGCTCGCGGCGCGCTTGGCCTCCCGGAGCACCCGTGCCGGGATGGCCGATATCACCGCGCGCGCCTTGGCCGGCGCCGGCGAGGAGGCGCTCGCCCGCGAGGTGCTGCTCGCGGCGTACCGCCGGCATCCGTCGGTCGACCGCCGGTGGGACAATGACCTCACCACGGCGCTGACCCGCGATCCCGCGCTCTCGTACATCGCTCTCCTCCTGCGCGGCGGCCTTTCGGACGACGTCGTCGCGCGCGTCGCCGTCGCCCGCATCAGTCCCCTGCCGCCCACCATCTTCGCCGCGGCGGCGAAGGCATGGCTCGCGTGCCTCATGCGGGAGGCGGGCCGGCCCATCTCGAAGTACCAGGAGGATCGCTGGATCGGCGATTCGCGCGCTGTCTGGTCGTACGACGAGAGGACCCCCTACGAAGGGCGCGATGCCCGCGAGGGCCGCGTGCTGCTCGCGGCCGCGCTGTGGTCTTACCTCACGCCGGAGGAAAGCGAGGGCTACACAGACCCCGCGTTCGGGTGGCTCTGGTCCAGCGAGGAGCTCATCGAAAAGCCCCAGTCGCTCGCGCGCCGGGGCGCGTTCCGCGCGTGTGCGATCGCGAACGATCTCGAAGCGCGCCTCGACGAGGTGGAGGGCGGCGCCGTGCCGGATCTCATGGAGGAGATGATCGCGGCCGGCGAGATCGACATGGCGCGCGCGCTGCTTCCGAAGATCGATGGCGACGACCGGACGCTCGCCCTCATCGCGCTCGGCGAGCTGCCGCCCGTGGACGTGAACGCCACGAAGGAGCGCATCCGCGAGCTCGAGACGTCCTACCAGGATTGCCTCATCACGTACGCCGAGTGGGAGCGGGGGCCGGTCGTCGCGGCCCATGCCCTCGCCGCGAGCGGAGATCCCGAGTCCGCGTTGGCGCTGCTCACCGCGAGCCTCGAGGAGAAGGTGGCGGAGAGCAAAGCGGAGGTGGCCGCGGCGCGCGCGACCCTCGACCAGGCCGCCGCCGCGTCGTTCGAGATCGACTGGACAGCGCGCGCGCAGGACGTCTCCCCGGAGTGGACGCCCACGGACGAGCGGAGGCTCGAGAGCACAACTCGGGAGCTCACCGCGACCGAAGCGCAGGGCCTCATGCAGGTGCGGCAGCGCATGCGGTCGCTTTCGCGGTTGCTGGTGAAGCTCGCGGCCGTCGATCGCGAGCGCAGCAGCAAGATCTTCGACGACGTGGTGGAGCGCTTGGGCGTGGGCCAGGCGTGGTGGGGGGAATGCGTGACGGTGATGATGGCCGTCGGTCGCCTCGACGAGGCGCTGAAGCTCGATCGAGCTCCGGAAGCGCCGTCCATGGGTCGGCGCTCGATGGAAATCGCGCGATTGCTGCTGCTCGCCGGGCGGCGCGACGACGCCCTGGAGCGGCTCATCGCCTTCATGGCGAAGTGGGCGTGGCCCCGCGAGCTGCTCGACGTGGGCCTCATGCTCCTCTCGCTCGCTCCGCCCGAGAAGCGCCCCGCGATCGCGGCGCGCCTCCGCGCCGCGTACGACCGCGCCATCGTGGTGCTCGACGAGCTGGCTCCGCCTCCGCAAGCGGCGCCGTGCAGGGCACGGCTACTTCGCTCAGCCTGGTAGCATCGTCGCGGTCCCGGCCGACGGGACGAGCACGGTGGCGAGCACGCCGAGGTCGAACTCGCTCCCGATGGCGGCGGCGAGGCGGAGGGCTTCCTGCGTGGTTCGCGGCAGGCGGGCGATGGTGCGCACCATCAGATCGACGACGTTTTCGCTGTAGGCGAGCTCGTCGAGTCGTTTGAGGTCCCAGTAAAAACCCGTCCCGGGCTGTTCTCCGATCCGGCCAACCTGATCAGCAACCCCAACGACATCAACACCGTCACCGCCTTCGATTACCTCGGTTGGCACTATCCGCTCCGGAAGGGCGTCGAGGACGAATGTGCACTCGCCTTCCTCGAAGCCGCGTCCGACGACCCAGTCGTGGCCCAGGCCTCCGAGGACGCGCTCGCCGACCTGAAGGCGAAGGATCTGGCGAGGACGTTGATCTTGGACGACTAAAGCGCGAGCACATCGCCGCAGTGATCAGGCCGCCCCTTCCGGCTCCCAGAGCGCGCATGGCCTCCCCGCGGACAAACGCTCCCCAGGACCTCGCCCACGTGCGCTCGAAGCCCTGTCGATGGCCGAGGAGGGCCGGATCGATGAGCTCGTCGAGGTCGTCATGGGCCTGCTCGCCCGGGTCCGGGACGAAAACACGGCCCTCGCGGCGCGGCGCTCTCTCGGCCACGCAGCCGTTCGGCACCCGAGTCGGAGTCGCAAGCGTTCAGGTGGCGTAGCTTTCACGTACAACGCGGGGAAGAGCGGGGCGGAGGTGAAGCCTACGCGGCTCACGTTGTCGCGACGGAGCGTCTCGGGTTCGTCGGCGAGAACGTCCGATACGAGCTGAAAAAAGTGTGGCGCGACGGGACGAGGTGCGTCGTGCTGGATCCCTACGATTTTCTCGCTCGGGTATGCGCGATGGTGCCGCCGCCGCGTTTTCATATGGTGCGGTTTCACGGCGTGCTCGCGCCGAATGCGGCATTGCGAAGAGAAGTCGTTTCGTCGGCACGGTCATCGGCAGCGCCGAACGTCGCGCCACCCCGAGCGCCTTTGCAGTTACCTCTATTCGGTGAGCATTTCGATGTGGACGACGCCACCGGAGCCGGTGCGCTTTCGGGAATGGCAGCGAGAGTTGCCCCAGGGGCACACGCTTACGCATCGGCGGTCCACGCGCCGAGAGCCCCGCGCGGGCCAACCCTTCGCGAATCGCATCCGGTGTAAGCGTAACGTTTCGCCACCGCATCGTGCTCGCACACTTCGGACACGCTGTCACATCGATGGCGAACACATGTCGCAATCATGCCGTAGTCGGGGATACGGCCGCGGCGGGGGGGCGGCGGGGCGACGGTTCCTGCTCGAGGGTGAAATTGGCTGGTTATTTGCCCTAAGCGCTGACGCGGAGACCATCGAGATACGGCTGATCTCGATGAGAGATCGGTCCGTTCAGGGGCTCGGATACGACCAGCGCAGTGCTTCGGCGCTCGTGAAGCCGTAGCAGCAGTCGCTCGCCTCCTCGGGTATGAGCTCTGGCTTCAATCGACCTCCGTCGACGACGCCCGCGTAGAAGTAGTAACTGGTCCCGAGGAGCAGGAGCGCCTCCCGGCGGGTCGGATCTCGGAGCTCGACCTGCTGCAGATCGGCGGACGCAAGATCTGGAGCGCCGGTTACCGTGAAGGTGTTTTTCCAGGAACCCGACGGGAAGCCAGGGGGACCGTAGGCTTTTCCGACCGCGAACGCTTCCTCGATCACGCAACGATCCGCGACGCTGCCGAGCTCGAGCGTGAGCGTCATTTCGTGTCCGTAGCTGTCGGGCGCTCCACAATCGAGGGAGTGGAGATCCACCGGCAGATCGAGCTCGAGTCGGTGAGCGCTTCGTCGATGAGAGGCACCGTGCTCCTCGTAGACGCGAAACAACGGGAGCTCGTCGCAGGCGCTGGGCGAGCTCGAGGCGGCCTCTCGTGGAGGCGGCGGGCCGCCGTGAGAGCAGCAGGTCATGAGGGCGCCGAGCGCGAGAAGAGACGAACGGCTGCGCATGGTTTCGAAGACGCTCGCTGAGCGGACCCTATTCCGCTCGGCCGAGCTCGTGAGGGCAGACGTAGCAGCTCTTCCGAGAAGCCTGCACGGGATAGCCGCAGCGAGGACAGTTGCGCGAGGCGTCGAGGCGCCCGTCGAGGACCGTAGTGATACCGCGTTCTCGAGCTCGCCAGCGTTGGGCGGAGCGCTGCTCCGCGGTCGGGACGATCGGCTCGGCGGGTCGCCCGATGACCATGCGCGGCAATTCGCTGTCAGCCGGTTCTTCACGCGCGATGCAGTGACCCTGGCGCGCGTGAGCCAATGTTTCTTCGTCAGTGACGCAGAAGTGAACGTCTTCACCGCATTCGAAACAGTGCCGCACGCTCTCTCGTCCCATGGGCGCGAGCTCGTCCCAGGTCCGCGGACACACGACTTTCATGCGAACCTTACAGTTTCGGACGGTCCGAATCGTCTTCATGCGCCAAGAGTCAGGCTACCGGATCGGGCTAGCGACGCCAGGTGCGTTTGAGACGACGCGTACACGCTGTAGAATCAGCGCATGTCTGGTCATGGGACGACTCTCGGGACGCTGCTGCTCATCGTCGGGCTTTTCGTCGGGTTCGGTGTGTCGGAGTCTTTGACCGGCGTTCTCCCGCTCGATGCCAGAGGTTCGGCGCTCGTCGCGGGCGGTGTGGTGATAGCGGGTGGTGATGTCGCCATTCGGACGCGGTGGGGGATGGGCCGCTCGACGGAGCGGTACCTTCTGCCCGGTAACGGTCCGAGGCTCGGCTTCGCCCCTGCCTGGGTCATCGGTTTGGGGCTCTTGATTCTGGAGGCGGTCTTGTCGTTCGGCAGCTGAGGCGCCACAGCTGCACATAGGCGCGCTACTTTCGAGGCTTGAGCAGGTGACGCTCGACATGAGGCAACACCTCGCTCGCGCGCTCGGAGGCGAGCTCGTGAGTCCCGGCGGGGATCACCACGAGCTCGGCGTCGGGCAAGAGCTCGGTCAGGCGCCTCCCGACGGCGACCGGGCTGATCGGATCGGCGTCACCCCAGAGTAAGAGAACCGGGACCGCGATCTGGCCCAGGCGCGGCGTGAGATCCTCTCGCGCATCGAGAAACCAACGCGGGGCGTGCGGGTTCTGAGCCGCGAACTCTCGGCGCCAGTCGAGCGCACCGAGAGCGTGGACGTCGATGCCGCCCGACGTGACCGAGAGCACGAGCGATCGCACCTGCCGCTCGGAGCGCGATCAGCCCGCCCATGGACTGCGCGAACAAGATGCCATGCGTGCCGCACATCACCGGACAAGCCCGGGTCGGGGTCCATTCGCACCGGGAGAAGAGGCCTATGCACGCTCCGCACCACGGCAAAGGAAAGTCACTTTTCCACGGAGATTTTGCGAGGGGCCCGCTCAGAAACCACTGTTTCACGGCTGCCGCCAACCCGGCAGGGCCACTTTTCGATCCACTTTTTGTTGAATCATGAGGGGCTCGACGAGCGCGCTTCTGGTCGTTTTCACGGCGAGGACCCACATGGGCGAGGTGAACACCACGCGCCCGGCAAGAGCAAACCACCGGAAACGCTTGGAGCTCGGAATGTCAGGCTCCTGTTCCCCGGGAGTTTTGTGCCGTCCCGTCACGAGCCCCTTCATTTCCAGGGGTCAGCCCTCAGCATAGGCCACTTTTCGATCCACTTTTTGCACCCCCTGACGCGGCACTACCGCTGATGTCTCGACAATCGACGCGGAGCAGTTCGCAATCCGAGCGAAATGTGGGTGCGATGGTGGCCGGTTGCGGGTCCAGACCGCGGTCAATCAAGGGGCGGAAGCGCGCCGACCGCATCAAACAATCCATAACCAGTGCCAGAAGTCGGCTCGCTCAACCCATCGTTATTGCTCATCAAATCGATTGCTTTGGTGCTCAATTTCGTGATAAGCATGAAGACCCGTCCGATCGGGTGGGCCCCAGAGCCCCGGGACGGCATCCTTAGAAGGAGGGCGACATGTCGGACTCTCGCGCCGAGTCGACGACAACCATCATGGCGACGTTGGCCATCCCGCCGAACGCACTCCGGATCACGGCTCCGCCGCCCGACACCATCTCACAGCGGAACGTCGAGGCGATGACCGGCATCCCTCCGAGGGTCTTTCTGGAGGTCGTGCGTGCGCCCGGGTTTCCGCTGCCAGTGACGCGACTCGGAAAGCTCCGAATCGTCAACCGCGCCGCTTTCGTGGCATGGGTCGAGCAGGGTGCGTTTCGAGCAGCGCCGCCGCCGCCGCCCATCGCCGACGCAGCGGGCGAGCTCGAGGGCGAGAGTGCAGGCGAAATCCTGGAAGCGGTCGGACTGACGGAAACGTCGCGACGAGCTGCGGGACGTGCTCGCTCGCCAAGACCATAGGCCCCGGTTTAAGCAGCCGACGTGCCGCTCTGGCGACAGCCCGCGCTTGACACCGTGCGCGATGCCGCCATGGGCCCTCGCCGGGGCGCGGCGACGGTGCCGCGTTCTCCGGACTCGGCTCGCGTGAGCCGTTTCCAGCACGCCCAGCCTCGCTTGGCCGGCTATGCCGGCCGAGCGGCAAGGGCCGGAGGTTCATCATGCCCAGGGTAGCAACGGGGAATGTGTACGAGCGGCGCGGCAAGTGGTTCGCGCGGCTCACGATCGGAACGAAGAAGCGGCAGAGCTTCATGCTCGAAACCTGCAAGGATGAGGCAAGTGCCCTCGCTCGCCGAGCGATTTTGGCGGAGCTGGCCGCGAAGCTTCGCAAGTGCGGTAGGGACGACATTGCGCCAGACATCATCAAGCGCGCCGCAATGCGTGACGGCAAGGCACTGGACGAGGTGCGCAAGGCCGTTGACATGATCGCGTCGGGGCAGGTGGTGCAGAAAAACCTGACGCCGACGATCGCGCAAATCGGCAAGCGGTGGACGAGCGGCGAGCTGGCGGATCTTCATCCCGACCGGGTCAAACGAAGGCGGGCCGCGAAAGGCGACAGCTACTGGCTCGGCAGGTATGTCTATCCCATGGTCGGGGACGTGGCGATCGACAAGTTCTCGCTCGACCACGCGGAAGCCGTCATGCGGAGCTTGCCAGCGAAGCTTGCTCCAAATTCGCGTCGCTCGGTCGCGCAACTCATGCATCGCATCTGCTCGTTGGCGGTCCTTCCACTGCGCCATATCGCCGCGAACCCGCTCCCGCCGGGATTCGTACCGCGGTATCAGGCAGGAAAAGCGAAGGGGTGGCTCTATCCCGAGGAGGATGCAATGTTGCTGGGCTGCGCCGAAATTATACTGGCGTGGCGCATTTTCTATGGCTTCCTTCACCGAGAGGGGATGCGGCGATCGGAAGCCCTTCACATGAAGTGGTCTGACATCAACCTGGACCTCGGGGCGGTCGTGCTCGATGTAAACAAGACGGACGAGCCCCGTGCGTGGGCACTATCGCCCGGGGTGGTTGCTGCGTTGCGCGCGTGGCGAGACCATTGCGCAGCCAGAGGCTTGGACGTGTCAGGGGACGCGCTCGTGTTCGTGTACGACGAAGGAACGCGGACGGGACAGGGGCTCAGCATCAGTGATGCTGCCGGCCGGTTCCGTCGACATCTGGAGCTGGCGGGCATTCGCCGGCCGGAGTTGTTCGCGCGGACGGAGGCGAGGATGCCGATTCGGCTTCACGACGCGCGGGCCACGTTCGTCACGCTCGCGCTCGCGAAAGGACGGACGGAGGCGTGGGTGCAGGACCGAACGGGGCACAAGTCGAGCGACATGATCAACCGCTACCGGCGTGCCGCACGCACGGCGGCCGAGCTGGGGCTCAAGGAGTGCCGTCCGCTCCACGAGACGATCCCCGAGCTGGCTCCTCGGCTGGGCCCCCGTCCGATCGACGCGACGATCCCCGAGCGGGCCCCCACGAAGGAAAGGGCGGCGGAAAGGGCACCACACTCGCGGCGGGGGACTCCCGTATCCGTCGAAATCCAGCCAAGATCCGCGGGGTTGGCGACCCCGGGTCAGAGTGATCAGAACCGTTCTCCGAGGTTCCCTTCGGCTCTCCCGCCGCGCTCGGACCCAACCTCCATCCGCTCCAGGGTCCTTGTGAACGTGCGTTTACATCCCCCCCGCGCCGGCGCGCGCTCGTCTACTCCGCCGCCTGCCCCAAAAACGCCGTCAACATCGCCACCGGGCTCCCCGTCGGTCGTCCGAATTGCCAATCCGGCGGATCGACCACCACGCCCCCGATATCGAGGTGCACGAACGGGATCCGATCGCCCCGCAGGCCCGACGCGATGTCGAGGAACGCGAACGGGAACTGATGCCCGCGCGGCGTGTTCACCGACGCGAGCCGGTTCGAGCTCACCACGTCCTCCGCGCTCGATCGCGGCGCCACGAACGAATAATCCTCCCGCCGCGGCCGCGATCGCTCCACCGGCTCGCCCCACGCCTCGCCCAATCGATCCAGGAGATCCAGCGTCCCCGCCCGCTGCGCCGGGCCATTGCCGATCGCGCCGACGTACGGCCCGAACGCGCGATACACGTGGCCCGTGAGCGTCGCGATCGAGAACAAGGTCGGCGAGGGCGCGCGCTCCGCGATCGTCTTCGCCTCGGCCAGGAGATCCGCGAGCACGAGCCGCCCCTCCGCGTCCGTGTTCCCGATGCGCACCCGCACGCCGGAACGAGCGCGGATGATCTCGTCGCTCACGAACGCCTCGTCGCCCACGCTGTTTCGCACGAGCCCGAGCAGCCCCACCACGCGCACCGGCACCTTGAGCAGCGACGCCGCCAGCACGAGCCCCGCGACCGCGCCCGCGCCGCCCTTGTCGCGCGACATCCCGGCCATGTGCCCGTCCGTCTTCAGATCGGCGCCGCCCGTGTCGTACGTGACGCCCTTGCCCACGAACACGAGCGTACGCGACGCCGGCGCCTCGGGCGTGTACGAGAGCCGCACGACGCACGGCCGGTGACGCTCGACCCCCATCGAAGCCCGCGCCACCGCGGCGAGCAGCGGATAACTCGACACGTCGTGCTCCACGTCGACCTTCACGCCCGTGCCGCGGAACGCGATCTCGCAGAGCTCGGCGATCCTGCGCGGCGACATGCGCTCCGGCTCCGTGCCGGCGATGTCGCGGCAGAGCGCGCGCCCGTGATCGATCGCCGAAAGCGATCGGACCCGCGCCTCGTCGAGGCCCACCATGCCCACGGCCTCGGCCGTGCGCGGCGCCTTGCCTGCCTCCCGCGCCTCGACGGGCGCCCACTGGCTGCCGAGCGCCGCGAGCGCCGCCACCTCCCGCGCGCGGGCGAACCGCGGCCCCGCGGGCGCTTGCACCCACACGAGTGGCCGCGTCGCGCCCGCGTCCACCGCGCGGCTCGTCCCTGCGGCCACCGCTTCCGCGACGCTACGCACGTCGTCCGTGTCCTCGGCGAGCGGGCCCATCGGCGCCACCACGAGCCGACCGCCCGGCAGCGCCGGCGCCGCGATCACCGCGGGGAGCCGCGGGCCTCGATCGAGCGCTGCGTCGGCCTTGAGGGCGCACGCGAGCGCTGCGGACACGGGGCCTGTGAGGGTCGCGCGCGAGCTCACGGGCGAGGGCGCGACGAGGACGAGGGCATCGAAGGGCAGGCCTTCCAGGGAGCTCTGGGCGAGCGCGTCCTCGGGTTGACCGAGGAGCAACGGCGGATCGTAGGAGGACATCAGGGGGCATCCTAAGGGAAGGCGGCCAGCCGCCGCAACCGAGGGCGTCATGCTCCCGATGGCTCGCTTCCTCTGGTCAGCGGTGCCGAGGTGCCTTAGAGGACTCCCGTTTACCGATGGGAGGCTACGCTCGGATGAGCCGAGCTACGCCCCCAAACCCCCGTGCCCATGCCGATCACCCCCCGCTACCGCCCCGCGCCTCGCATCTCCTTGCTCGGCGACGGTTTCGCCGACGTCGTCACCCCGGCTCGATTCCAGACCCGCACGCTCCGGTTCCGCAACCAGCGCTGGGCCAGCCGCCTCGGCCTGGGCGAGCTCGACGCCGAAGAGTGGGACCGTCATTTCGCGCGCCTCGAGCCGCTGCCGTCGAACCTGCCCGCGCCGCTCGCCTTGCGCTACCACGGGCATCAGTTCGACGTCTACAACCCGCACCTCGGTGACGGTCGCGGGTTTCTCCTGGCACAGCTCGAGGATCCCGAGGACGGAAAACTCCTCGATTTCGGCACGAAGGGCAGCGGGACGACGCCGTATTCGCGCGGCGGGGACGGGCGGCTCACGCTGAAGGGCGGCGTGCGCGAGGTGCTCGCCGCCGAGATGCTCGAAGCGCTCTCCGTGCCCACGTCGAAGGCATTTTCGCTTTTCGAAACGCACGAGGCCTTGTTCCGGGGCGACGAACCCTCGCCCACGCGTTCGTCGATCCTGGTCCGCCTCTCGCACGGCCATATCCGGTTCGGTACGTTCCAGCGGCACGCGTATCACCGGGACACGGCACGTTTGTCAAAGCTGCTCGATTTCTGCATCACCCATTACGTGCCGGAGGCGGCGGGCGGCCCGGATCCGGCGGTGCGGTTCGTCGAGGCCGTGGCGCGGCGCTCGGCTCGGCTCGTCGCGGGGTGGACCGCGGCCGGGTTCGTCCACGGCGTGCTGAACAGCGACAACATGAACATCACGGGCGAGAGCTTCGATTATGGCCCGTACCGCTTCTTGCCCACGCTCGATCCCTCGTTCATCGCAGCCTATTTCGATCATACGGGCCTTTATGCATTCGGACAGCAGCCGCGCGCGGTGGCGCTCAACCTGACGCGCCTCGCCGATGCCTTGCGCCTCGTCTCCCCGTCGGCCGCGTTCGCGCCCGCCGTGCGCGCGTTCGAGCCAACGCTTCGCGAGGCGCGCGCGGCCGCGTTCCTCGCGCGGCTCGGCCTTTTGCCCTCGGATCCGGACGTCGACGCGAGCCTCGTCGAGACGATCGAGCTGTTCCTACAGGAGAGCCTGGTCCCCTTCGACCGATTCTTCTTCGACTGGTACGGCGGCGTCCAGAGCGAGGCGCGCGCCCGCGAGAGCGAAGCAGCCAAGTTTTACCAAGGCGAACGATTCGACGCGCTCCGGAGCCTGCTCGAGATCTACGCACCCGCCCGCCCCGACGCGCTCGCGCACCCCTATTTCCAGGGCGATGCCCCGTGCTCGCTGCTCATCGACGAAATCGAATCGCTCTGGCACGCGATCGACGCGCACGACGACTGGGAGCCGTTCGAGGCGAAGGTGGCGGAGATCCGCCGCATGGGAGAGGCGCTCGGCGCGAAGGCGCCGGCGGAGTGAGGCCGGCGCCGCGAAAAACCGTCAGAAGAGCTGGTGGCAGCAAATCGTGGTGGGTCCGCTCGTGTGCACCTCGCCTTGGGGCTGGGCCGCCGGGCAGAACCCCTCGCCGGCCGTCACCTTCGGAGGCACGATGTTGGCCGCTTCGAGCGAGTTGAACGCGGTGCAGCTGGTGATCGAGCTTCCCGCCGAACCGCAACCGGCCCCCGTCTTCTTGAACGCATTCGAGGCATCACAATACAATTCACTTCCCACGCAGCCGCACCCCGGGCACGAGCGCTGATCGTCGAATTGCTCGTACGCCACCTTCGAGAATTCCCAACCCGTCGGACAGGCGGTCTCCGCGCCGACCTTCTTGATGCACGCGTAATCGCTGTAGTTGCCGGTCGGCACGGTCACGCACGCGCCCCCGCTGTCGCAGGCGGAGGTAGCCGCGATCGGGCAAAGGTGCACGTTCATCTCCCAGGCGTTCCCGTTCACGAGCGTGCCTCCCGACGCCGAGCAGGGCTTTTGGTTATCGGCCGCCACAACCCCGTAGGTCCCGGTTACCTTGCAATCGGAGGATCCGAGCAACAGGACGCCCGGCATGTTCCCGCCCGAGATGCACCCATTGTCGTACGTCGTGGGCGTCCCCATCTCACAGCCATCGGCCCAGCACGACAGCTTCGCGCCGACACACGTGGCTCCGGGGTTGATCGTGCACTCGCACGGCAGGCATTCGGGCTTGGAGGGATCCGCGTACAAGATCTCGGGGAGGCTGTTGTCCGGACAGGCCCCCGCGTTTTTTTGCCAGTTCGTCGGCATGCCCCAGTAAGGCCCCATCCAGCCGTCCTTGAAGGGCACAGCCGGCAGGCATTGGCTGGCCTCGCCGCACGCCTCGCCGCCGCCTCCTCCAGGGCCACCGGGCCCCGGCATTCCGCCCGTTCCGCCCATCCCGCCCGGGCCCCCGGGGCCGGGCATCCCGCCCGTACCGCCCGTGCCGCCCGCTCCGCCGGTCGACGAGGTGGTATTCGCGGTCGGGGGCTGGTAATCCGTCAGTGCACACGACGCGATACCGATCGTCGAAAGCGCCCCCATCGTCGCCACCACGAGCGCGCCGCGTTTCGTCCACCCGCTCATCGTTCGTCCTCCTGCCAAATAAGAAAGCCGGCTCGCGCCCGGCCCGGGCGGCGTTCCGGCCGCCATGCGGGAGGCCGCCCGCCTTCGTGGAAACACGATATCCGAACGCCGGACGCCCGTCATCTGCCCTCGCCGCCGCGAAGGCGACAATTCAATGCTGTTCAAACGTGCGATCTCTTGGTTTGATGCGCCGAGCCATCATGCACGACGCACCGCCGGCCGAGGTCCTCGTCGTCGCTGCCCCGAGCCAGCACGGCCGCGCCTCCCGCATCGCCGAGCGCCTCGAAGAGCGCGGCCTCCGCCCGAGGCGCTGGCCCGAGGAAGACGACAGCGCCGATCCCGCCCGCTCGTTCAGCCGCGCCGCGAAGACCGCCGCCGCGATCGTCCTCTTCGTCGATCGCAGCTTCGCCGCCGGCAAGATCGGCGCCCCCGAAGAGCTCGTCCCCGCGCTCACCAAGGTGACCGACAAGCTCCTGATCGTCGCGGTCGATCGCCCCGCGCTCGCCCCGTTCGTCGATCTGCGCGCCGACGTCCTGCCCGCGCGTGGCGGGCTCGAAGAGCTCGACGAGGGTTCGGCGCAGGATGTCGAGCGCCACGTCGTGCACGAGATCCTCGCCGAGGTGGACGCGTCGCACGCGCCCGCGCGCACGGACGCCTTCGACGAGTACCGCCTGCTCTTCGACAGCACCGAGCGCCTCGTCGAGCGCAGGCGCGGCACCACGCAGACGTTCCTCACGGTGAACGCAGGCCTGTCCGCGGTCGTCGCGTTCCTGATCAAGGACCTCGCGCTCACGGGCACGCGCCTCGCGTTCGTGACGATCCCGCTCTTCTTGATCGGCATGCTCGCATGCCGTCTGTGGAAGCGTACGATCTTGCAGTACGAGGACCTCGTCGACTGGCGCTACCGCCAGCTCCGCCGCATGGAGCGACGGCGCTTCGTCGGCAGCTACCGCCTCTTCACGCGCGAGTGGGAGGGGCTCTACGCGCCGCGCGGCAAGAAGCGCTTCGGCTTCTCGGCGCTCGAGGCCACGGTGCCGGCCACCTTCCAGGCGCTGTACGCCCTCGGCCTCGTGTTTGCGCTCGCTTCCCTCGCGGGCCTGCTCGATCACCTGCGACCTTGAGCGCCGAGGCCCTCCGGCCCCGGGACGGCGCCCGGGCACGTTCTGGCCGAATTTCCGCGCGTTCACGGGGCCTTCGGAGAACCCGTAAGCCCCGGATCTCGGCGAGGGTTGTGGAGAGTCCGCCGGGAGCGGTATAGTTCGGCTGGATCCGCGTGCCCGGCTCGGGCGCCCCTTTCGCTTCCTCATGCCGCCCTCGTCCCAAAACCCGCCCGCGTCTGCTCGACCGCCGAGCGAGGCCGCGATCACGGGCGCAGAGGAAAACCCCGCGCGCTCGGAGGCAGAGGCCCGCGCCATCGCCGACACGCAGGACGCGCCGCGATCGATGTCGCCGCGCTCCATCCCGCCGCGCTCCACGCCCGACGCCTCGCCCGCCACGACCTACCTCGCCGGTGACGTCATCGCCGGCAAGTACCGGCTGTCGAAGGTCCTCGGCGAAGGTGGCATGGGCGCGGTGTGGCTCGCGAAAAACCTCACGCTCGACATCGACGTCGCCGTCAAGCTCATCCGCCGCGACTTCGCCACGGCTGAGGCGTCGCAGCGCTTGCTGCAGGAAGCGCGGGCCGCAGCGCGCATCGGGCACCCCTCGATCGTGCGCGTGTTCGACTTCGGCACGACCGAGCAGAAGGACCCGTTCATCGTGATGGAGGTCCTGCACGGCGAGTCGCTCGGACAGACGATCGCGCGCAGGCGCAGGCTCTCGCCCGCGGCCGCCGTGCGCACGCTCCTGCCCGTCGCGAGCGCGCTCGCGGCCGCGCACGCGAAGGGCATCGTCCACCGCGATCTGAAGCCCGACAACGTCCTGCTCGTGACCGACGATCGGGGCGCGGTCGTGCCCAAGATCGTCGACTTCGGCATCGCGAAGCTGCACCACGAGGAGGTCGTACGCACGACGACGCAGGCCGGCGTGATCCTCGGCAGCCCGCACTACATGTCGCCCGAGCAAGCGTGTGGACGCAGCGACGTCGATCACCGCACCGACATCTGGGCGTTCTGCGTGATGCTCTACGAGGTCGCGACGGGCGTGAAGCCGTACGACGGCGGGAACTACAACGCGCTGCTCAGCGCGATCCTCCTGCGTGATCCGGAACCCTGGTCCGTGCACGAGGTCGACGACGAGGACCTCTGGTCGATCGTGCAACGAGGTCTCCTGAAGGAGGCCGACGATCGCTGGCAGACGATGCGCGAGCTCGGCGCCGCGCTCGCGGGGTGGGCGCAGAGCCACGGCGTGGAGACCGACGCCGCGGGCAACTCGCTCCGCGCCCACTGGCTCGAACCCGAGGAGCACCGGCCGCTCTCCGATCGGCCGCCGATGTCCGCCTTGCAGCCCTCGTCGCCGCGGCCGCGCATGATCTCCGAGCGCGAGCTCACGCCGCCGCCCTTGCCCACCTACGACGCGGCCGATCCCGCGGCGCAGAACGCGGACGCCGACGCCGAGACGAGCGGTCCGATTCGCCCACCGTCGAGCGTCCCCTCGCCGACGACGAGCACGCGCCCGCCCGAGCGACGCTCGGCCGCGCTGTGGATCGGGCCGCTCGCGCTCGCGGTGGGCGCGGCTTCCGCGGGCGCGTGGATCTACATGACCGGAGACGACTCCACGCAGGGCGCGGCAAGCGCGCGCGCACCTCAGGCCCTCACCGCGCCGCTGCCGAGCGAGGCCGCGATGAAGCCCGCGGCGTCCTCGCGGGATGCGCTGCCCTCCGCGGCGCCGCCCCCGAGCGCCGCGCCTGCATCGAGCGCGAGCAGCGACGCGCCCTCGCGAGCCACCACGCCCGGCACGAACGCGCCGAACGTCTCGAAGCACCCCGGCGGCAACAAGGGCCCGAACATGCCCGTCCCCACCGAACCCAACTTCTGAGCTCATGAACGCTCGCGGCACGCCGCTCACGCTCCTCCTTCCCCTGCTGCTCGCGCCCGTCGCGTGCTCGTTGCTCGCGGAGTCGGAGCTCACGGGCAAACCTCTCGGGAACACCGGCGGAGGCGCGGCCACGGGCACGGGCACGGGCATGGGCGGGACCGGGAACGAGGGAGGCGGCGGCGCCCCGCCATGCAGCGGGCTATGCACCGCGAGCGAGGCGTGTTGCGAGAACGCGTGCGTCGATCCCGCGACGAGCGTCGAGCACTGCGGAGGCTGCGGGCAGGCGTGTGCGGCCGGCGAGCGCTGTTGCGGCGACGCGGGCTGCGCCGCGTGCTGCGAGACCGCGGATTGCGCCGCCGATCATCAGTGCATCGGGAACGCATGTGTCCTTCAGTGCAGCGGGCAAACGGAGGCGTGCGGCGATGTCTGCGCGATCCTCGACTCGAACCCGCAGCACTGCGGCGCGTGCTTCAAGGACTGTCTCGCGGGGCACGCGTGCATGGACGGCGTGTGTCAGTCCGGCTGGGCGTCGATGAGCACCACGAACGCGCCCGCGCCGCGGCAACGCGCGGCGGCCGCGTGGGCGGGCACGAAGCTCTTCGTCTGGGGTGGCCAGAACGCGCAGGGCGCGCTCGGCGACGGCGCGCTCTACGATCCGAAGACCGACACGTGGACGGCGATCACCGGCACGGACGCGCCCGAGCCGCGCGTCGACGCGGTCGCGGTGTGGACCGGCGAGCGTGTGCTCGTGTGGGGCGGCGGCCCTGCGAACGGCTCCACCGCGCTGAACACCGGCAAGCTCTATGATCCCGCGACCGACACGTGGGGCCCCGTCGCCATCGCGCCCATCGGAAGGCGCGCGCCCGTCGCGTTCTTCACGGGCAGCCGCGTGCTCATCTGGGCCGGCAGCAGCGGCGGCTCGCCCATCGCGGGCGGCGCGCTCTACGACCCGGCCATGAACAAGTGGAGCTCGATGAGCACCGCGAGCGCGCCGAACGCCCGGACGAACACCGGTTGGGTCTGGTCCGGCACGGAGATGCTCCTCTTCGGCGGCCGCCCCCTCGGCTCCGGCGCGTCGAGCGAGGGTTTCGGCTACGATCCCGTGATGAACAAGTGGCGCAGCCTTTCCACCCAGAACGCGCCCGCCGCGCGGTATGATGCGTTCACCGTGTGGATGAACGGCACGATGCTCGTGTACGGCGGGCGTGACGTGGCCGGCGCTGCCTTCGATGACGCCGCGATTTACGACCCGATGAGCGACGTGTGGAGCTCCACGACCGCGAACACGAAGCGCTCCGCGCCGATGGGTCGGACGGGCGTGACGGGCTACGCTGGCCCGCACGCCGTCCTCGCGGGTGGACTCGACACGGCGCAGAAGATCGCGACCGACGGCGCCTCCTACGACGTCTCGAACGCGCAGTGGAGCGTGATCCCGACCTGGCCCTCGATGGCCGATCACGAGAACGGCGTCGCCGTCTGGACCGGCGAGGAGATCATCCTCTGGAGCGGGCTCGACAACGTCACCTTGATCTCCGCGGGGGAGCGCTACCGTCCTTGACCGTGATCCCGAGGCGTTTCGTCTCCTCCCTCGTCCTCGCCGCGACGCTCCTCTGCCAGGGGCTCGCGCACGCGCAGAGCCCTGCGGACGTCGCCGCCGCGCGCGACCTCTTCCGCGACGGCGCCAAGCTCGCGCAGGAGGGGCGCTGGGCCGAAGCGCGCGAGCGGTACATGCGCTCGCTCGCCCTCAAGCGCGCGCCGCTCACGCTCTACAGCCTCGGCGTCGCGAACCGCGAGATCGGCCGGCTCGTCGAGGCGCTCGAGAGCTTCCGCGCCTTCCTCGTCGAGGCGGATCTGCAGAACGCAGCCAACAAGCCGTACGAGCAGCCCGCGCGTGACGCGATCATCGCACTCGAAAAACGCGTCGGCCGGCTCGACATCCGCATCGCCCCCGCCGCACCGCCCGCGCTCAGCGTGCGCGTCGACGGCGCCGAGGTCCCGCAAGCGGCGCTCGGCGTGCCGCGCATCGTCGATCCCGGCGAGCACACCATCGTCGTGCGCGCCCAGGGCTACCGCGAGGCCACGACCAAGGCGAAGGTCGGCGAGGGCGAACAGACCGCGGTCACCGTCACGCTCGTGCGCATCGCCCCGAAGGGACCCGGACCCGGACCCGGACCCGTGAAACCGCCCGGCGGAGGCACGCCGCCGATCGTGCCCGAAAAGCCCGTCGCGCCCATCTTTCTCCTCGCGGGCGGCGCCGTCGCCTTCGCGTCCGGGCTCACGGTCGGATTGATTGGTGTTCAAAAGGCTTCCGACGCCCCCGTGCAAGACGGCCCCGAGGCCGCGCTGGCGCGAAGGCTCGCGCTCGCGGGCGACATCGTCGGCAGCGCCGGCATCCTCGCCGCGGGCGCCGGGCTCGCGATGCTCCTGCTCGGCAAGCCGCCGGACCCGCCTGCCGAGTCCTCCGAGTCCTCCGAAGTCTCGGTCCAGCCGTTCGTCACGCCGACCGGGTTCGGCCTCGTCGGCCGTTTCTGATCGCGCCGCGTCTGGTAGCATCGCGCGCATGCGCCTCCCGCGTCTCGCCCTCCTCCTCACCACGGGCCTCGTTGCCTGTGCCTCGCCCGAGCCGCCGAAGCCCGTGCCGGTCCCTCCGGGCGCCCTCGTCCCTCCCGCGTTCGAGCCCTCGCAGCCGCAGGCGCCCGAGCCTCCCGCCGAGGCCGCGCTTTCGTCGGGCATCACGCTCGAGCAGCTGCTCGACGTGCACCGCTCGACGGGCGCGCGCGCGCTCGGCCGCGAAAAATTCCTGTTCCTCTCGGACGCTCCGGGCACGATGCAGATCTTCTCGGCCTCGCTCGACGCGGCGCCCACGGCCGAGCCGCAGGCTTCGGTGCAGCTCACCAAGTTCCCGGATCGTGTCTCGGGCCTGCGCATCGCGCCCGGCGGCGCGGGCGCCGTGTTCCTCAAGGACAAGGGCGGCGACGAGAACGATCAGATCCACTGGCTCGATCTCGCGGCCGGCGACAAGCCCGAGGCCACGCAGGCGCTCACGGACGCGCCCAAGGTCAAGCACACGCTCCCCGTCTTCGACGACGCCGGCAAGCGCATCGCGTTCACCTCGAACGCGCGCAACGGCAAGGACATGGACCTCTACGTCGAGGCGCTGCCCGCGAAGAAGGAGACGTTCGGCAAGAAGCCCGTCGCCGAGCTCTCGGGCAGCCACGCCGTGGCCGATTTCCGCGGCGATCGTGTCGTCGTCCTCGAGGTCCGCTCCGGCTTCGATCAGGATCTCTGGCTCATCGACGCAAAGACCACGACGAAAAAACTCCTCACGAAGCACAAGGGTGACGAGCGCTGGCTCTCGCCGCGCTTCACGCGGGACGGCAAGTCCTTGCTCGTGCTCACCGATCGTGGCCGCGAGTTCCTCTCGCTCGTCGCGCTCGACGTGGCCACGGGCAAGATCACGCCCGTCTTCGAGCTCGACCACGACGTGCAGGACATCACCGTCCCCGCGTACGCGAGCGCCAACGCGGCGGCGGGTCAGCCCGAGGACATCGCCGTGCTCACGGTCAACGTCGACGGCGTGGAGGAGGTGCACGTCGTGACGCTCGACGCGAAGCGGAAGGTCGTCGCGAAAAAGAAGACCGATCTCGGCGGCGTGGTGAACAGCCTCGACCTCGATCCAGCCGGCAACGCGGCGTTCGTCAGCATGGAGCGCCCGAACCTCCCGACGGAGGTCTACCGTGTCGACGTCGCGACCGGCGCGGTGACGCGCGCGACGAAGAGTCACCACGCGGGCATCGACATGTCGAAGCTCGTCCCGGCCGAGCTCGTCACGATGAAGTCCTCCGACGGCCGCGCGATCTCGTTTTTTTATTACCAGACGCCCCCCAAGGCCGGCGAGAAGCGGCCCGTCGTGATCTCCGTGCACGGCGGTCCCGAAGGCCAGGCGCAGCCAAACTTCAGCCCGCTCGTGCAATGGCTCGCGCTCGCCGGGTATGCGGTGGCGATGCCGAACGTGCGCGGCTCGACGGGATACGGGAAGTCGTTCGCCCACCTCGACGACAAGGAGAAGCGCGAGGACTCCGTCCGTGATCTCTCCGAGGTCGGCAAATTCATCGCAGCGCGCCCCGACGTCGATCCCGCGCGGATCGCGCTCCTCGGCGGCAGCTACGGCGGCTACATGGTTCTCGCCGGGCTCACGCTTTACCCCGATCAATGGGCAGCCGGCGTCGACATCGTGGGCATCGCCAATTTTCGCACCTTCCTCGAGCAAACCGCGCCTTATCGCCGGGCCCTGCGCGAGGCCGAATATGGCTCGCTGGCAAAGGACGGCGCGTTCCTCGACCGCGTGAGCCCCATCCACAAGGTCGACCGCATCAAGGTCCCGCTCATGGTCGTGCACGGCACCCGCGATCCACGCGTCCCCATCGGCGAGGCGCGCCAGATCGCCGAGGCCGTGAAGAAACGCGGCCTGCCCGTCGAACTCTTGACCTTCGAGGACGAGGGCCACGGCATTGCCAAGCGCAAAAACCGCCTCGTCGCGTTCCCCGCAATGGTCGATTTCCTGGACAAACACGTCAAGGCGAAAGCAGCGAAATAGCGCTTCTGGAGCCGCTGCGCCGGGGTTTCACCCCGGGCCCGACCAGGGGCTATCCGCCCCTGGACCCGGACCAGCCAGGGGCCTGAGCATTGGTCCCATCTCCGATCGGTACATTCCCCCCCTCTGACGACATTTACCGAGTGAGATGTTGGATGCAGGGGCAGCCTTGTCGGCGGAAGCGTGGGCGGAGGAGGAGTTCGGGCATGCGGACCTTGGAGACAAGCGCCGGACCCGGCGACTGACGCGCATGGCCGCGCAGGCGGCGCTGTTTCCCTCGGGGAAGGTGAGTGAGGTT
>NZ_JAGTJJ010000035.1 GCF_028435365.1 Polyangium jinanense
CGTTGGAAGAACTGCGCATCGCGCAGTTCTTCCACCCCGAGTCCAGGGCTTGCCCTGGTTCGGGTCGAGGGGCGAACAGCCCCCGCGGGGCCCGGGGCAGCGCCCCGGCGCGGCGGTTTGCGATGAGACTATGCTCAGCCCTCGCGGGAGCGGGGAGACGTCAGGAGCAGCAGAAGAAGTCGCGCCGCTCGACGAACGCGAGCGCCGCGAGATCCGTTCGGATCAAGTCCCGCGCGCCGCGTGCGCCCACGGCCACGAGCACGAAGTGCTTTGCTGGATCGAGGGAAACCTTGGGCACGATCGGCGCCCCGCGCGCCGTGCGGCCGATCTTCTTCGGATCGATGTCCACGAACGCGGCGGCCTTCGCGCCCTCGGCCGCGAGTGCCCGCGCGAGCTTGCGCCCCGTCGGACCCGCGCCCCACACCACGAGCGCGCGCGGATCCCGCGCGAGGCGCGGTGCGAGGTAGTGCGCCTTCGCTTCGATGAATCGTACGATCGCGTAACGGCTGTCGCGGAACGTCGCGCGGCCTGGGTGGTGACGCCAGCGGAGGAGCGTTCGATCCACCTTGGCGAGCCCGTAGCCCGCGGCGTGGAGCCGGAGCCAGAGGTCGTAGTCCTCGGGCCAGTGCACGTCGCGGAACGCGCCCACGGCCTCGAACGCCTCGCGTCGCAGCATCACGGAGGGATGGCAGAGCGGAGCCTCGACGAAGATCTCGCGGTCGTGATCCTCGGTCGTCACGATCGCGTTTTGCCACGCCACGTACCGCGCGAGCCCCTCGCCGACGGCCTCGTCCGGGAACGGCTCCACACGTGTCCCGACGACGCCGAGGCGGTCGTCCTTGCGGAGCGCGTCGACCTGCAGCCGGAGCCGATCCGGGAGCGAGACGTCGTCCGCATCCATGCGCGCGAGGAAGGGCGCGCGCGCGGCCGCATGCGCGCAGGCGAGGGCACGCGCGATCCCTACGCCGCCCGTCTGGAGCGCCGCGATGCGCGGATCGTTCGCAGCCAAGCGCGCGATGAGCGCGGGTCCTCCATCGGTCGAGCCATCGTCGACGGCGAGGACCTCGATCGGCACGTCGCGCTCGGCGAGAATGCCCGCGAGCGCCTCCTCCAGCGTGTTCTCCGCGTTGCGATAGGGGATCAGGACGGAGACGAGCGGCGACACGGAAGGGCAGAGCTATGGCAGCCTGCGGCTCTTCCGCAACGACTCGCCGGTCGCGAGCCACTCGCGCGCCTCTTGCTCGTCCGTGAAGCGGCGGATGAACTTGTCCGCGCCCGTCTCGCGGGCGAGGCGGCTCATGTGGAGCGCGAGCACCTCGCTCTCGAGCACGGTCGCCAGGCGCCGCACGCCCATCGTCTTCGCGAGCTCGTGCACCTCGCGGACCTCCTCGACCACGTTCGGCGACGCGGGCCGGAATTTCCGCATGTCGGCGAAGATTTTGAGGTCGGAGCCGGTGAGCGTCACGGCCGAGCGTCGCAGCTCCGCGAGGAACTGCTTCATCTCGTCGACCTGCACGAGCCCTTCGATGGAGAACTCGATCAGCGTGTTCAGCTTGTCGAGCTTGATCTGGAACATGCGCGGAGCTCCGGGAGCGAACGCGACGATACCACGCCCGCGTGTCCGCCGAGAACGTGCCGCGGGCGCCTCGCCGCGCGGCTCACTTCTTGAACTTGCTGAGATGCGTGATGTACCAGCGACCCTGCCAGGAGATGATCACGCGCACCTCGATCGACTGCGTCTGCTCGCCGATCCGGTAGCGGAGCTTTCCGCGGAAGGTGCGGTAGTAGCCGATCTTGTTGCCCTCGTCGCCGGGCGGCACCCACTTCGGCGTGGAGCCGAGCTCGAACTTCTCGAACGTCGCGCCCTCCCACGACTTGCGCTTCTTGTGCAGGGCGTGGATGTCGCGCGCGTAGGTCCGGTGCAGTTGGTCCCAGTACTTGTCCGCGCCCTTCACGTCCTTCAGCGGGATGAAGGGCTCCTTCGGGAACCAGAACGACTCACCGCGCGCCGGATCGTCGGCCACGATCGCGTTGAAGAGCGCGGCGGCGCGCTTCTGCAGCTCTTCGCTGTCGAGCGGCGGCAGGACCTTGTTGTCCGCCACGTACGGCGCCGCGACCTCGGCCGCGTCGCTGCCCGCGTCCGAGATCGCGGCCGTCGCCGCGTCGCCCGCCGAAGCATCCGCGGGAGGCGCCTCCGCGTCCGCCGCGCCGCCGTCTGCGATCGGAGCCGCAGGGGAGGGCGGGGGAGCGACTGCGCTCGCCGTGGATGCCGCGAGTTCTTTCTGGGGGTCCGGGGGCGCCTGCGCGCTCGTGCATGCGGAGAGCACGACGAGCGCGAAGGCTTTTTGGAGCGAGAGGCCGTTGCGCAGGATGGCTACTTGTCCTTTTCGACGATGATGAGCTGGACGCGGCGGTTCTTCGCGCGCTGCGCGGCCGTCACGTTCGGCCCGAGCGGTTTGTCCTGACCGTAGCCCTTCGCCACGAGGCGCGAGGCGTCGACGCCCGCCGCGATGAGCCACGTCCGCACGGCCTGGGCGCGCTGCTCGCTGAGCGTCTGGTTGCGCTCGCGCGTGCCCGTGTTGTCCGTGTGCCCTTGGATCTCGACCTTGCGGATCTTCGGGCTTTGCTGCAGGACGTCCGCGATCTCCTCGAGCAGCGTGTTCGAGTCGCCGAGGATCTTCGCCGAGTCGCTCTCGAAGTGCACCTGCCGCGAGATCTTGATCTCGTTGCCCTGCACCTTGACGTTCGCGGCCCGCGCTGCCGGGCGCTTGTTCATCGCGAGCGCGACCTTCGCCTCGTCGTTCAGGCGCACGTCCGCGTCGCTCACGTGGTTCATGAAGCCCGCGGCCTCGGCGCGGATCTTCGTCGCACCAAGCGGCAGATCGCGGAACGTCACCGCGCCCTTGCCGTCGGCCGTCGCCGTGCGCTCCTTGCCCGTCGCGTCGACGATGCGCACGACCGCCGCGGGGATCGGCTCGCCCGTCTCGGCGTCACGCACGACCGCCGCGATCGCGCCGATCTTCGGAAGCGCTTCGAGCGCGCAGTCGACGTCCACGATCGCCGGACCTTGCTGCGGCGGAGGCGTCGCGGGGGCCGGCGCCGGGGGCTGCGGCAGCCCCGTGCTGGGCTGACCGAACGGCGCCTGCGGCGCGCCGAACTGACCCTGCGCGCCGAACTGACCTTGGGCACCGAACGGCGCTTGCGGCGCGCCGAACTGTCCTTGCGCGCCGAACTGCCCCGCCGGGGGCTGCGCGGGCTGCGCCGGTTGCGCCGGCGGCTCGGCCTTCGGAAGCGTGGGCGGCGGCGGCGCGACCACGGTCGCCTGGCACGTCGCCGGCTTGTAGCCCGGCGCGCGCACCGAGAACGTGTACGTCCCCGGCTCGAGGTGACGCGTGAGGAACGTGCCGCCGGCGCTCGTCGCGAACGGCGGATCCTGGCTCCCCTCGATGGAGACGATCGCGTCGGGGATCACGGCCTCGGGCTTGTTCGTCTCGTGCACCGTGCCGCGGACGAACGACTGCGGCGCCGGCAGGATCACGGGCTCCGGCGGCGGAGGCGGCGGAGGCGGCGGAGGCGGAGGCGGAGGCGGCGGCGGCTCCTTCGTGTCGTACGCGTACGCGAGCCCGAGGTAGACCGTCCACGGCGCTTGCGGCGCGATCTCCTCGATGAACACCGAGGTCGCCGAGAGGCCGATGTCCACGGCTGCGTGCGCCGACAGGCCGCGGAACGCCTTGCTGAACGGCGTCACGCGCGTGCCGATCGTGAGGCGCGAGGGCAGCGCTGCGTAGCCGGGGCCGCCTGCGGTCTGCGGATCATCCGCGCTGAAGTCGGCGAGCCCGAGGCAGACGTCGCCGCGCGAGACCCAGCCCGTGTGACACTCGTAGTCTTGTCGGTTCACGGGGATGTCGACCGTGTACTCGACGTACGGCTGCGCGAAGCGGAAGGGCAGCTCCACGCCGATCCACGGCGTGAAGAAGTCGACGCGGTTGATCCCGAGGCCGAAGCGCTCGATGCGCGAGATCGGCTGCCGCTCGCGGCCGTCGCGGTACTCGAGGGCGCGCCCCTCTTCCACCTCGCGCACGAGCTGACCGGAGTTGTCGACCTTGTAGCCGAGGTTCACGTTGATGCGCAGCGGGAAGCCTTGGCCGCCGGGCTTGCGGAAGTCGGCGCTCGCGAGGGCGCGGAAGAACGCGCTCGTGCCCGCGCCGGAGACGCCCACGCTGCCCGTGCCGTTCAGCAAGAAGAGCTGCGCCTCGGCGCCGAACGAGAAGTACGACCCGACGCGCGACGGCGTGAACAGCTTCAAGCCGAAGTTCGTGTCGCCGAGGACCTGCAGGAGCTGCGGCTTGCCTTGATCGTTCGAGTTCGCGTACGTGCGGATCGCCGCGAACGCCTCGAGGAACGAGAACGGCGTCGCGCTCAGTGCGAAGAACGCGCCGACGTGACTCGCCGAGTCCGCGAGGTTGTCGCGCGTGCAGGTGATCCGCTGCCCGGCGGCCGTCGAGAGATCCGGATCGCAGAGGAAGTTCGAGGTCGAGAAGAAGTCGCTGAGGAACGAGACGCGGAACGTCCCGGCCGCGCCCGAGCCGGCGTACGAGGTGCGCAAAAGGCCGGTCGAGCCAAACGTGTTCGGCTGCTCGATCAGCGTGCGCGCGCGCTCTTCGAGCTCGTCGACCTTCGGCGGCTCGACGGCCTTCTCCCCGGGGGGCTGCGGCTCTTGCGGGAGCGCGCCCTGGCCGGCGGGCGGCTGCTGTCCTGGAGGCGGCGGTAGCTGTCCTGGAGCGGGCTGGAACTGTCCTGGAGGCGGTTGGAACTGTCCTGGAGCCGGCTGGAACTGTCCTGGAGGCGGCTGGAACTGTCCTGGAGCCGGCTGGAACTGTCCGGGCGGGGGCTGGAACTGCCCCGGTTGCGGCTGGAACTGCCCCGGCGGCGGCTGCGGGCCGAACGGCTGCTGCGCCTTGGCGTCCGCAGTGACCAGGAGGCAGAAGGCCATGGGAAGCGCGGTGAGCGCGACGAGCCGCAGCGGCTCGGCAAAGGAGGCGTTCTCAAGCGTACGCATCGACCCTCGAAAGGCAGGGAAGGGGTCTCTCCCCCCACGGGAGTGGACCGTCCTCGCTGCGCGGGCGGTTGTACCATTCCCCCGAGAAAGCAGAAACTATCCGGTTGTGTCCCGGTACGGATCGGGGCCACTTCGCGGAATCACCCGTCGGAACGACGTAATTCGACGCTCGGGGCTTCGGGTCGCCCGAGAGGCGCCCTTCGCCCCGAACCCCATGCTACGAAGGGGCCAACATGGGTTCCCGCGGCCGAATCCTGATCGTTGACGACGAGGCCAACGCGCGGGCTGCGCTCGCCGAGATCCTGCGCGAAGAGGGGTACACGACGGAGACGGCGGCCGACGGCTTCAAGGCCCTCGGAAAGCTGGAAGAGTTCGCGCCCGACGTCGTCCTGACCGACCTCAAGATGCCGGGCCTCGACGGCATCGGCCTCATGGAAAAGGCGCAGGAGTCGCGCACCACGGCGACGTTCGTGGTGATGACCGCGTTCGGCACCATCTCGAACGCGGTCGAGGCCGTCAAAAAAGGCGCCTACAACTACCTCACGAAGCCGCTCGACTTCCAGGTGCTCGAGGTCGTCGTCGAGCGCGCGGTCGAGCAAGCGCGCCTGCTCCAAGAGAACTCGCGCCTCCGGCAGAAGCTACGCGAGCGAAACGCCTTCGGGCACGTGATCGCCTCGCATCCGAGCATGGTCAAGCTCCTCCGGCTCGTGGAGCAGGTCGCGCCGAGCCGCGCCAGCGTGCTCATCGTGGGCGAGACGGGCACGGGCAAGGAGCTCATCGCCGAGATGATCCACCGCGGCAGCCCCCGCGCGAAGGCGCCGCTCGTGCGGCTCAACTGCGCGGCGCTCAGCGAATCGCTCCTCGAGAGCGAGCTCTTCGGCCACGAGAAAGGCGCGTTCACGGGCGCGGTCGGCCGGCGCGAGGGCCGCTTCGAACAGGCCAGCGGCGGCACGCTGTTCCTCGACGAGGTCAGCGAGATCCCGCTGGCCACGCAGGTCAAGCTCCTGCGCTTTCTGCAAGAGCGCACGATCGAACGTGTCGGCGGCAACGAGACCTTGAAGGTCGACGTGCGCATCATCGCCGCGACGAACAAGGACCTGAAGCAGCGCATCGCCGAGGGCCAGTTCCGCGAGGATCTCTACTACCGGCTCAACGTCGTCACGCTGGAGATCCCGCCGCTCCGCCAGCGCGCGAGCGACATCCCCGAGCTCGCGGCCTTCTTCCTCGGCCGGTACGCCGAGGAGAACGGCAAGCGCATCGAAGGTTTTACCGACGACGCCCTCGCGGCGCTCGCGGCGTACGGCTGGCCCGGCAACGTGCGCGAGCTCGAAAATGCGGTCGAGCGCGCCGTGGTCCTCTGCGACGGACCACGCGTCGAGCGGCGCCACTTGCCTGCCTCGCTCGACGCGGGCGGCGGCGAGGGCGCGATGCCGCCGATCCCCGGCAGCACGATCTACGATCTGGAGAAGTACGCGATCCTCCGGACCCTGGAAGCGTGCAAGGGATCCACCTCGAAGGCCGCGACGATCCTCGGCATCAGCCCGCGCAAGATCCAGTACAAGCTGCACGAGTACACGAGCAGCGTGCCCGGCGTGCGTCGCGAGGGCGGTGAGGACGGCGGATGAGCGAGGCCGGGGCGATCGACGTAGGCGGCGGCGAGGACAGCGGCGCAGCGAGCGAGAGCGCGGCCGCGGGCGAGACATTGATCGAGGTGCGTGGCCTCCGGAAGACCTTCCGCATCGGGTTTTGGGGCCGGCGCGTCGAGGCGGTGAAGGGCGTCGACCTCGACGTCCGCCGCGGCGAGATCTTCGGCTTCCTCGGGCCGAACGGCGCGGGCAAGACCACGACGATCAAGATGCTCACGGGCCTCATCAAGCCCACGGGCGGCGAGGCGTTCCTCTTCGGCGCGCGCGTGCCGAGCGCGGAGGCGCGGCGCCGGATCGGCTTCCTCCCGGAAAACCCCTACGTCTACCCGTACCTGACCCCGCGCGAGTTCGTCACGCTCTGCGGCCGCCTCTCGGGCCTCGCGGGCGCCGCGCTCGCGTCGCGGACGCAGGCGATGCTCGCGAAGGTGGGCATCGCGTACGCGGCCGACAGGCCGGTGCGCCGCCTCTCGAAGGGGATGCTCCAGCGGACGGGGCTCGCGGCGGCGCTCGTCTCGGATCCGGAGCTCCTCGTCCTGGACGAGCCGATGAGCGGCCTCGATCCGGTCGGGCGCAAAGAGGTGCGTGATCTCATCCTCGAAGAGCGCGCGGCGGGCCGCACCATCTTCTTCTCGACGCACATCCTGAGCGACGTCGAGGCGATGTGTGATCGTGTGGCCATCCTGCGCGAGGGTCGGGTCGTCGTGCGTGGCGCGCTCCGCAAGCTCCTGCGCGGCGACGTGCTCCGGACGGATGTGACGCTCGCGGGTGCGAGCGAGGCCCTGCGCCGATCGTTCGAGCAGCAAGGACATGGCGTGCGGACGCGGGCGGATGTGGTCGTCGTGGAGATCGAGGGCGAGAAGCAGGTCGGCGACGTCCTCCGGGCGGCGCTCGACGAGGGCGCGCAGGTCCTCGAAGTCGTCCCGCGGCGCGAGACGCTCGAGGACCTTTTCATGCGACGGGCGCTTTCGCAGGGGTTGGCGCGCGAGGACTGAATCCCTCCCGGAACCGCTCTGCGAATTCTTTCATCAACGGTTCATACGCCGCGGGATCCGGAAAACCCTCGAAACTGTGCAGGGCGGGTGTGCTCGCCCAGGGGAGCTTTTCCCGGGTACACGTTTCGATGAACGGCCAGAACCAGCTCGGATCGTCGAGCATCGTCGGGCGGACGATGACGATCGTGTCCACGCCGGGGGGCCGGTTGAACATCCAGGTCATGCAATACGGGCAGAAGAAATGGCGCACCGGGCCGTGCAGGCCACCGATCACGGGCTCGCCCTGCGTCACCTGAAAGCCGTCGCTCGGAAGCAAAATGCCGAGCGAGAAGGCGCTGGCGCTCATTCGCTGACAGCCGGTGCAGTGGCAGGCCGCCGTGACCATCGGCGGGGCGGTGATCTTCAGCCGGACCTGACCACAGCGACATCCGCCTTCCCAGGGCAATTTCCAATCGTTCATCTCGCCTCCCGTTCGGGGATGTGTGGCAGGTTTGCCTGACAGTCAAGGCATTGGCGGGCGTGTTCGTGAAGGGGCGGTTCGGGTTGTCGGTGTGGGGTTCGGACACCGTCCGATTCACGGTGCGGCGCGCGCCGGAGGCCGCGCTAGGCTCGCGGCCTTCCTGGAGGAATCATGCGCTTTTGGCTTCGATCATTCGTCCTTCTCTCGCTCGCCTCGGGCCTGCTCGCCTGTGGGGATGATTCGGACGCGAACGGCCCGGGCGGCTCCGGCGACTGCACCTGCTCCGTGACGATCCAAGACGACTCGCGGGACCTTGCGTGCGGCGAGTCGGCGTGTATCGGGCCGATCGACGACGACCGGTGGGTGACCTGTGGCGAGGGGGGCCCGGTCATCGGAAACAGGCTTTGCATTCTCGATCGCTGGGAGGCGACCACGCCCAAGGAGCACGACTGCGACGGCCGGCAGACCTGCGCCCCCGACACGTATTGCGTCGTTCGCGCCGGCGAGCCGCCGCGGCAGACCGAGTGCCGGCCCCTTCCCGCCGGGTGTACGCCGACGACGAACGGCAGCGACTTCTGCGATTGTCTCGAGCCGGACGCGATGATGGCTGGCGTCTGCGCCGGAGCGTCCTACGTCAATAGCTGCGACTACACCGATCCGCGCGCGATGGAAGTCTTCTGCAACGATTGAGCCCCACGAAGCAGGCTCAGCTCGGGAACACCAGCCGCAACGCGACCCGGGCGACGTGATCTTCCACGATCCGTCGCCCGGCTTCGCCTCCCGCGCCCGCGATTTGCTCGAGGTCCGCGTCCGCGAGGAGCGCGAGGTGCATGATCAAGCCGGTCATCGTCTGCAGCGTCAGCCGCGCCTCGGCGACGTCGAGGCCGCCCATGCTCGCGATGAGCGATGCGAATCCGTCGAGCATGGGCCCGCGCACGTGCCGGGCCCGCTGCGGCTCGAGGCGACCGAGCTCGGCATTGAGCCTCGCGCGCAGCTTGAGGCTCTGCCGCTCCGCGACCGCGAAGCAATAGATCCGCCGCGCCGCCTGCTCGATCAGGGCGCGCGGGTCCGTTTGCGTCGCGAGCGCGGCGAGCTCGACGACCAGCGCGCCGAGTCGCTCGTAATAGGTGTCGAGGCAAGCCTCCAGCAGGCTCTCCTTGGTCGGGAAATAGTAGTGGATCGTTCCGAGGCTCACGCCCGCGCGCGTCGCGACCTGCCGGACCGACACGTCGACGTCGCCGTCGTCGGTCTCGACCAGCTCCTGTCGGGCCGCGGCGACGATCCGGTTCCAGGTCTCCTCGGAGCACGTGTCCTTGGGGCGTACCATCAGATGGCGCGGTAGCATACCCGCGCCCGGTTTACCGCTCAGAGCAGGCAAATGTGCATCGGTGTGAAACCCTCGACGCCGAGGTGCACGATCGTCCCCTGATCGCCCACGAGAAACCCATCCACGAGCTCGTAGGCGACATCGTGGAAATCCACCTCGAAGGGCAATTTCACCCGTTCGAGCCGGCTTCTCTCCGAGAACAAGCCTCCCTGAAACCACACCGTGCCCCGCCGCCCCACGGCGATGATCTCGCTCATCCCGCTCCAGTGATTGTGCGCCGTAGCGCGCACCTCTTCGCCCGCGATGACGTCCTTCGCCACGGGCCAGGGCGCGAACGAGGGCGGCGGCGAGGGCGGCTCGGTTTTCCCTGACCGCACATACGAGAGCCAAACTCCATCGCCCATGATCTGCAGCTCGTCCACGACACGCAGCGTCGCCTGCGTCGGCGGGGGACGCGGAATGCACACGAGCTCGTTCTCGTGGGATCTGCAATAGACCATCACCCCGCCCGCGCCCACGGCGCACAGGTATCCCGCGCAGCTCCCGAGGGCATACAGATCCGCCGTCGTCCGCGTCTTCACGGAGCGCCAAACACCCTCGGGCGACCGCTCCACCATCACCCCGCCCGCGCCCACGGCCAACGTCTTGCGGGCGAGGTGGTATAGCGCGAAGAGATCCGCCGTTGTCCCCGTCGATTCGACCCGCCAAACCCCGGTCGGGTCGCGGAAGGCGGCCGCCCCGTTCGACCCCACCGCGAGGTAGGGCGGGTTTTTCCTTTGCTCTTCCGTGACGGTCTGCCCGTCCTTGTAATAGGGCGTCGGGGCGAGGGCGTGGAGGTTCTCCGTCGTCCCCGTGGATTCGGGTTGCCAGCCAGCCTTCGCATCACGCACGAGCGCCGTCCCGTGGTCGCCCACGACGAGCACCCGCCCGCCTTTGATCATGCCGATCGCGCGCAGCGCCTCCGTCGTACGGCTGTCCTCCCGCTCGAATCGATACAGGTAAGCTGGAGGGTTTCCCCCGAAGGCCGTCTCCGGCACGCGCCGGATCTCGAAGGGCTTCGTATCGTGGCCCAGCGACGCGAGCGGTTTTTCCACGCCGGGCGGCGGACCACACCGATCGTCGGAGCTCATTGTGGCGTACGAGGCGCACGCCGTGCTCCCGAACAGGCTCGCGAGCAAGAGCGCTCGTGTGATGCTCATTGCGCCACCTCCTCCATGTCGAGCACGTAGGCCCCGGCGAGCCGGGCCTCGTCGAGGTGGCTCCCGTTCGGGTTTCGAGCGCCGAGCCGCGTCGAATCGAGCACCACGAAATGGTCACCCGCGGGCAGATCGGCCGTGACCTCCACCTCGTATTGCCCCGCGTCCGCGCGCGTGCAAACGATCGGCTTGCCGTGACAACCACTCCGGATCTCCAGCGCCGGCGGGAAATGCGCCGCGGCGAGCAGACGGACGCGCGCCTTCGCGGCCAGCGAGATTCGATGCACCGATTCTCCCCCGAGCAGGCCACACGAGGCGCGCGCGCCGCCCGACTTCGATTGGAACTCCCCGTACGTCCGTTCGCCCGGACGAAGGAGCGGCGCGCTCGAGCAGAGCGGCGCGACGAGCGCGGGCTCCTCGGGGCGGATCACCGCGGTCTTCGAGGTGTCGCGATCGACGCGGAGCGTGTACGTCCCCGCCTCGTCCCAGAGGTTTCCGTCGACGATGACCCAGTAAAAATCGGGTTCGAGCGGGAGCGACAGCGTCGCCTTTTGGCCCGCATGCGCGCCCTTGCAGCCGATGCCGAGGCGACCCGGGCCCTTGATCTTCTGCTGGATCTGGATCACGCCCTCGAACGTCTCGGGGAGGAATTCGAAGCGATAACTCGCCGCCTCGCGCACCTCGAAGCCGTAGAGGTGATCGAGGTCCTGGCCCACACGCCCACCATTTTTGCAGTACGAGCCGCCGCTATGGTCCGGCGAGCGCGTGTCCCCACGCGAAACCTTGCCGAGCTCGAGCGTCCTCTTCGGTTCGGTGAGGACCGGCGTATCCGGAGACGTGTTGATCCGCGGGACTTTCGCGCACGCCGAGAGCGCGCAGAGGAGCGCGGCGAGGAGAGGGGCGGGGGAGAGCTTCATGAAGCCGGCGCCATCTTGCCCGGGACGACGGGGCGCGTCCACGATGAAGGTGAGCCGGGATGCAGGCCTGTCGGGCGTTCAGCCCTCGCCCACCGCTTCCTCCAGCTCGGCCACACGCGCGGCGAGCTCCGCGGCGGCCTTTTTGGCCGCCAAGAGCTCGGCCTTCTTTTGTGCCTTCTCCGCGTCGGCCCTGGCGCGCGCCAGGGCTTCCTCCTGCACGACCATTTCGTCGCGTTGCTTTTTCATGGTGGAGAGCTCCACCTCGGCCGCCGCGATGCGCCGGTCGAGCTCTCGGATGGTGAGCCGCTCCGCGCTCGATCCTTGACGGAAGAAGGAATCGGCCCAGCCGGTCCCGAGCTCGGGCGTCTTGTGCTGGGTTTCGCCGAGCTTGCCGTGGATGGATTTGCGCAGCGCATTGAAGGCGTCGATGCATTGCTTGCGCGAGCCGACGGAACGGAAATCGGCGATGTTCTGGGCCACGGCGTCCTGCGCCTTGGTCTTGTCATCGCCGAGCACGACCAGATTCGCGAGCCTGACCCCGATCTCCTGGAGCTGCGCGCTCGAGGACGCCTGGAGCGAGGGGGGCCAATGGCGCATGGTATCGAGCTGTCCGCCGAGGATGGGGCGTTTGAGCTCGCTCGGCCTCTGGGTCGCGAAGTAATGGGCGTACGGGAGGGCGCCGCGGTCGTTCTTCGCCTCGATGAGGGTCAGGGCGGCAATGCTGTCGGTGAGGCGGTCGAGGTCGGCGTCCAAAAACTCCACGGCGGCGTTCGCCGCGAACCGTTCGCCGATCAGCGCGAGCTCCGCCATCAAGGTGGCGTCGAGCTGCGAGCGGAAGGTGTCGAACTCGGGCAGCAAAGGCACCGCGAGCGGATGCGACACGAGGCGCCCGCGGGTGAAAAAGAACTCTTCATACAGGGTGAGAATGCCCGTCCGCGCGACGAGCGTGACGATTCCAGCCATGACGGCACCCTAACGTGGCACACATGCAGGGGGCAACACAAAACTGGATGGATCACGCGCGTCGAGCCTCGACGGGGAGTTTGCGGCGGCCGGAGGGCCAAGGTGCGCGACGCGGGGTGGATCCGGGCGGCCGACTGGCTGCCGTCGAGGGGTGACGGGGGGCGGGGGGCGCGGGACTGGCTTGCGTCGAGGGGTGACGGGGGGCGCGGCAGGATGGACTTCGTTTCGTCGAGAGGACGCGGCGGGGTTTCGGGCGGGGATCGGGGACCGGCTGCGCGTTGGGGGTCGGCGGGGGCAGAGATCCACGGGACGCGAGGCGTCGCGGGGCGGGGGAGGCAAGCCTCCAAGGGGCGTCGACGTCGCCCCGGCGCAGGGGGCGCCCGCGTGGGCGGGGCGAGGGAGGGCAGGAGGCGGAGGGCCGATCGAAAAGGAGCGTCGAGCGTCGAGGCGGGAAGTCACGCCTCCTCGTAGGCTTGGGGCGTTGCCGGGGCCGAGGGTGCTTTCGTCGAACAGGAAGCCGTTCCCGTCAGGGGAGCGCGAGAAACGCAGCGGACGCTTCCGGTCCGTGATCCCCGACGGCGTGACCGGCGCTGTCGAGGGGTTCCATGGATCGCTCCCTCCGGTCATCAGCACGCACCCCGAGAGCACGTTCGTGGAAGTCAAGGCTGTCAAGGGGGTCGTCAACCTGGAGTACGCCCAGTACCAGATCCTCGGCATGCTCGACGCGCTCTCCAAGTCGCCGGCGGCCTTCTCCACAGGACCCGATCGGGCCTATCCCTCGCTGTACTTCGTCGTGTGTGGTGACACGACGATCGGCACGGACATCGGGGACGTTGCTGCTTCCCGCAACATCCTCGTCTGGGTGTCCCCGGTTCGTGACCACGGGGCTGGCGAGCTCCAGGTATCTCGCCCTTGGTGCATGAACTGCGGAGCCGTCCTTCAAGGCAAGCAGCTCCCTGCCCCCACCCTCGACGGCCCTTCGTTCCATGTTCAGAAGCTGCGCGCTTCGGGCGACCGGGGCCTGGACAAGCCGATCCTCGATGACGGCCTCGTCGGACACCCTGGAACGCCTGGTAACACGCGCCCCCATTGAGAGAAATCCCATGAAGAGCGACCCGCGTAGTCGTCGTCCCACCAACACGAAAGGCTGGGCCAAGTGCTGGTCTGTCAAAAAATCCGAAGTCGAGGCGCTCCTGGCCGAGGAGAAGTGGACGCTGGATCCCGAGCACAGCATTCCTCATCATCCTGCGTATGTCTCCGATCGTGGTGAGCTCCTCTTCGTCTCTGCGAGCGGGAAGGGCCTCCTCTATGCGTCGCGACAGGAGTTGATGGAGAAGAGCGCCGCGCGGGCCAGCGAGCCCCAACCACAGCACGTCCTCGAAGGCAACCTCCCCCAGGGCGCGCATTTCATCGAGGCGGTGCCCTCGCTCATCGACGAGCTCGCAAGCATCCTCAAAATCCCCCGCGAATCTTTCGACAGCTCCTTCGATAGCCTCTACCTCGTGGAAAAAGCCCTGAAGAAGATCCGTCCCAAGAGGCGCATCCTCGAAATCCCCAACCTCTTCCCGGGGCTCGTCGCGTATGCCGGCGAGGTCATGCGCAAGGAGACCGGAGGCGAGTGGTTCCTCACGGAGGTTCACGAGACCACCGGACCGATCTACGAGCCGTATGTCCGTTATGGTCCGGGAGGGCGATACATGAATCCGTGGCTGGAGCTCTACAAGTCGATCACCGAGCCGGGACGCATCTCTCTCCACGTCCTCGCCTCTGTCGAGATCCCGCACCCGGACGATTTGAAGCCCAGGGTGATCGTCGAGAACGAGGCACCCGACGACGACTACGAGTTTTACATGGAGTACGTGGAAACCCCTCAGGGTGGCGCATATCGTCCGGCGATGCGCCGCCGGACCCATTAGCTCGCCCGCGCTTGCGGCGCCGGGCCCGGGGACGGCTGTCACATGGCGTTCGCGATGCGGATCGCCTGGCGGAGCTTTTCGTCATTGGAGTTCCATTCGAACCTGCCCCCGACCGAGCCGGAGGGCTGCCGATCACGGGTTCCGTCGTGCTCGGTGCGGGAGATCGACCACTCGATGATGTACAGGCCGGCGTCGGGCTTGATCCGGATACCGGTGGGGAACGTCTGCCGGAAGGAGGGGGTGGTCGCGAATTGCTTGCACTGGGCGAGCGGCGTGACCTCGGAGAAGGCCTTCTGCTTGGCCTGTTCGGGGGTATGGATCGCGGCGGAGAGGGTGATGGGATGTTCGCCGCGCTGGTCGACGGCTCCCCCCGGTACGTCGATGGCCGACCAGATATCGTAGGCGAACTCGAACTGAGGCTCGAAGGCAAGCGTGCGGAGGTCCGGCACGGAGACGCCCCAGATGACTTGCTCGTAGGCATCCCTATTCCTCATCATCTGGTACCCCCACTTGGGGCGGAACCGGAACTGTCCCTGGATCTTGTGGCAATGGTCCTCGGTCCACACCACCTTGAAATCGCATTCATCGCCGTCGGGATCTTGGATGTAGCCCGATTCTTCCGAAGGCCTCTGTGCCATTGGAGATGGTCCCTTTCCTCGGACCGTGCGGGGTCGCGCGTTCCAACGCTGAGTATGTAGAGGCTGGCACGCGGGGGGCGCTATAGGACCTTGGTCCCATGCCAGGAAGCCTGCCCGTGGTGTACAGGTTCGTGGGCTCTCGTCTTGCCCAGAAAGAGAGATGCTCGCGGAAACCTGGCGCCCTGCGCTGGGTCGGATTTATCCGCTGATGGCTGCGGAATTGGAGATTGCAACGGCGTTGCCGATCGTGGTCTGCGCCCGTGACAGCGACCGGGCAAGCGCAGGACCGCCCCGCGTGATCGCCGAGGAATTGGCAATCGCCACGGCGTCGCCAATGACGGTATAGGCATCACTCATCGAGTCCGCGATGGCCGCTGCGTGGCCCCGGCTGAAGGAGCCCGACCGAGAGACGGCCAGAGCGTTCCCGAGCACGCTCTGCGCCTGTGCCAGCGACTGGCTGATCGCCCCCACACCCGGCCCGGCGACGGCCGCCGAATTGGCTACCGCTCGCGCCTCCCCGAGCGCGGTAATGGCGACCGCAATGGATGTGGAGACGGCGACGCTGACCCCCGGCCGCACGGGTGGATCCGTACGCAGCTCGATGGGCTCCTCGCGCACGGATTCATCCGCGGAGACCACCGATGCCCCACTGAGAGCGAGCAACGAGGAGCCGACGACGATGCCCTTGATGAACTTCATGATTACATCCCCCTGCCCGCCCAGGACAACGCTGGGAGGGCAAGCTCATCGTTGAGCCCAACGGGCGGACGTCCACAGGGGAAAGCGCATGTTCGATCTCGGGAGCCGATCCTCCCGGCATTCGCCTCCGCTGCCGCTGCCGCTGCTTGCGGGACGCGCATTCAAAGCGCTCGTCCGGGTCTGGATGTCGCGGAGACCCTGGGCTACATCGAAACAGTGGACGACGGGCTGCGCAATGCGCTCGACCGATATCATCGGACCGCTGCCATCCACGCCTCTTCCTCCACGGCGAGCCCTATCGCGCGGCGCCGGTCGGATCGGCGAGGCGGGTCGCGATTTGGCGCAGCTCTGCGCAGGTCTGTGACAACTCCTTCGACCGGCGCAAGGGAAGCGTGCTAGGCGTCGGGGCGGAGGAACTCCCGGTTCTGATGGTGCACCCGTATCGCCGCGACAGCACGCCCCCCGAGGCACCGATGCGAGACTCGGCGGAGGACCGGCTCGGCAGGCTTCGCTCGGTCCGCCGCCCCACCAGGCAGAGCGTCGTTTTACCCCTCGTGTTTGCCTCGTGCCTGCTCGTTTTGACCAGCGCCTTGGGCGCCACCGCGGACGGCTTGCGCGGGTTCCTCCTCTCGTTGCCGTTTGGCCTCGCTTGCTTCGCCTTGCTGGCCATCCATGCCATGCGCCAGCGGGACCTCCGCATCGAGGTCCACGACAGCGGTCTCGTCGTCCATCGGGGGCGTGCTCGCGACGTTATCGTCTTCGAGGACGTCGACGAGCTCTGGTTCGAGCTCGAGCGGCGCTACTTGCCGGCCGGGGAGCTGGCGCTCATCCGCGCGGTGCGGCTCGTCGAGCATGGCGGCGCCAAGCACACGGTTCCGCTCTACGTCGAGCTTGGGTACGAGATCACCCGGCATATCGTCCGTCACTGCTCCCTGCCGCTCGCGGCTGACGCGGAGAAGGCGCTGCGCGCGGGAGAGACGCTCACCTTCGGAAAGGTGCGTCTCGACGCCCAGGGAATCATCCTGGGACAGAGCCGCGCGGCGTGGAAAGACCTGAGGCTCGTCCGCATGCAGCCCAGTAGGATTGTGTTTTTCCGAGGACAGACCGTGATTCCGTGGCGCACGGTTTCCGTCGACAAGGTCCCGCATCCCACGGTCTTCATGAACCTCGTGCGCGCCTGCGCGCCACGGATCGAGGTTGACGATCCCCTCGCCTCGCAGATGGAATGAGACCGAGCGGGTGAGCTACATCGAGCGGCCTTTGATTTCGTGAGCCATTTCGACCATGGACGCTCTTGTCGTCTGGATTTGCGCGCTGGAGGCGGGTTACGTGCTCGGAGAACCGTGGCGCGCCTGGGCTGAGCGCCGTATCGAGGAGCTCCCGAGCGCGCCACCATGGCTCGTTCAGCTCATGGACGCATCCGACGCCAGAGAGGCGCTCCACGCATGCTGGGAGGGCGCTGCGGAAACGGCAAACACCTGGTCCGGCGTGGACGGGACGGCGCTGCGGCTCGGCTTCCTCTGGCTCCGGCACGCGGAGGGGCGCATCGCCCTCGCGGATTTGCTCAAAGAGGCGGGCAGGGTGGCGGACGCAGCCAACCACTCGGCGCCGAGCTGCGAGGCGTTCTACCTGCTGCTCGACGAGATGGACGGCGGCGGCCCCGTCGACCTGGCCCCCGGCCCCGGAACGGTCGACCAACGCGCCGCGCTGCTCTTCGCGCAGCATGCGCAGCTCGCTCGTTACGAATGGGAGGAGATTGCGGGTGCGTAGAGGGTTTGACGTTGCTCCCGGGCCGGATACGGCTTACCGGGGTCATCGCCCGGCAGAACACCGGAAGGCATTGGGCGGTGCGGAGGACAGGTCAACGTGCAAAACATGCTCGATCCGAACCCGAGGCTTCGTTCCGAGGCCGAGTGGCGTGCGTTGCTCGGCGGGTTGGTCGAGTCGCTATCGGCGTTCACCGGCCTTCGGTTCGAGTCGACCTCGTGGTTCGTCAGCGACGACCAGCCGGGTCATGCCTGCGCATCCAACTGCGTGAATGTCCGCGGGGTGGTCAACCCGGCCTTGCGGCTCGAGGTCTGCGGAGTCGTGTGCGTCACCGTCAACTTCGGGAAGGCTGCCTGGGCATCCTGTGACCTCCTCTTGTTCGCCAATGGCAAGCGAGTCCTCGGGCCGGGTGATCTAGACTTCGTGTTCCTGCCCTATAGCGAGGCCGGGTGGTCGAGTCGCGGCTGGGTGCAGGATGAGACCGGGGAGTGGGAGTCACATACGACCGACGCGAGGTGGCGCTCGACCTGACAGCGCGTTGCCTATCGCGCGGCGCCGGTCAGATCGGCGAGGCGGGTCGCGATTTGGCGCAGCTCTGCGCAGGTCTGTGACAACTCCTGGGAGCTCTGCTCCGTGTCCTTTGCGGATCGCGTGAGCTCCGTCATCGAGGCATTGACCTGCGCCACGGCCGTCGTCTGGTGCTTCGTGCTGCTTTCGATTTCGCGCGTCGCCATGGTCGTGGCGCTGACCTGCCCGTTGATGCGCTCGAAGGAATCGAGGACATGGCCGAATTCGTCGACGATCGCGGCGACGGCTTTCGTGCCCTCGTTCGTCGCTTTCGTCGTCTGGGTGGTTGCATCGCGGACCGCGTCCGTCAACTGTCGAATGCCACGGGCCGAGGTGCCCACGCGGCTTGCCAGGTTGCGGATCTCTTTGGCGACCGTACCGAAGCGCAGCCCCGCCTCGCCCGTATTGGCGGCCTCGATGGCGGCGTTGACCGAGAGGATGTGGGTCTGTTCGCTGAGCTCGTTGATGATATCGACGATGCCGACGATTTCCTGGGAGCTTTGGCCGAGCGTGCCCATGCGCTTGACGATCTCGTCGATCCTGGCGCGCATGCTGGCGAAGCTCTCTTGGGCGCGTTTGACGACCTCGTCGCCGTTGCGGGCGCTCGCGCCGGTCTCCGTGGCGATGGCGGCGACGCCCCGCGTCGATTCGGCGATTTGCCTGGACGCCGTGTGCAGTGCTTGGAGCGTGGAGCTGACCTCGGTGGCCGCGGAGGACAGCTCGCGCGCGCCGTTCAAGAGCCTCGCGGCGTTCGCCTCCAGATCGGTCGACGAGCGCTCGAGGCCGCGCAGCACCTCGGCGATTTCGCGCGTGAGCGCGCGGCTGAGAAAGAATCCCAGGCCGAGCGCGGCGACGACGAGGGCGAGCGTGCCCCCAATGGCCGCGGTCGCGGCGGTCTTGGCGCGCGCTACCCGCTCGTTGGCGAGCGCCTCCTGGGCCTTGATGAGCTTCGAGAGGGTGAGGACGGCTTGCGCCGCGGGCGGGTTGGTCTCTTTCGCGCGGTAGACCTTGGCCTCGTCGAGCTTGCCCGCGTCGATGAGCTCGAAGTAGCCGGGTCGCGCGCGGGTATAAGCGGCGAACGCGCGATGCCACACGTCGACGAGCGCTCGCTCCTCGGCGGAGAGCGGCAGCGCCGCATAAGCATCGATGTGCTCCGTGGTTTGCGCGATTCGCGCGGAGCTCGCAGCGGCGATCTCTTCGCGGCTGGCGATATCCCCGAGCATGTAATTGGGAAGCGCGAAGCGCAGCTCCCACAAATTACGCTCGGCGCCAGAGAGGTGTATCGATGCCTGCAAGTTCTGGGCGGAGAGCGCCGAGAGCTCGCTCGATACCTGGCGGATGTTCCACGATCCAACGCCACCCACGATTGCGGTGAGGAAAAGAAGGACCCCGAGCAGGCGGCCGATCCTGCCTCGAAAAAGAACTTGCAGCATGGTCACTCTAGATACCAAGTACCGCAAGGGCGCGCCGGGATCCAGGGGTGTGGCGCGAGACGGGGCCGCGCCATCGTCATTCCAGAACGGACAGACGAGCGCGATGTCCGTGTCTGCCGCCGCGTCCGCTCGCGTACCTATTCGTCGACGACGCGAATGGGTATCCCATCGAATTCGGTCACACGCTCGAGAACGGTACACGAATGGATTTCGCTTGCCGCTTCCGCTCCCGCTCGGACGTCGCCGAGCAGCCTGCGATCACGACCGGGAAAAAACGGCGCATCCCCAGGCAAACGAAGGCCCCTCCCGCCGCGTGGACGAGAGGGGCCTCGGATCGGCTCGTTTGCCGCGCTTTTTCACCTCATGGAGGCGTGATCAGGTGCGACTCGTCGTCCGACGTGCTCGCGGCGGCACGCTTGCCGAGCCGCTCCTCGTACCAGCGACGCGCCACGCGGCCGGCCACGTCACGGCTGCCGAGCCCGAAGGCGAGCGCCGCCGCAAGCGCGATCGCGCCGAGCGTCAGGGAGAACGCGAGCGTCACGATCTCCTCGGCGATCTGCAGCTCACGCAGCGCCATGAATGCGCCGAGCGCCAGGATGCCCGCCCGGATCGCGCCCGCTACGAGCGGACGCTGCGACGTCGTCGCCGCCGGCGCCTCGCCCGGCATGACCGTCCCGTTCGTCTCGAGCATCCGCGCGCGCACCCAGTTCCCGAAGAGCAGCGCCGCGCCGAAGATCACCGCCGCCGCCAGCACGTGCGGCAAGTACGCGATGATCGCCGCGATCCCCGAGGCCACGGCGCCGAGCCGCCACGCGTCGGCCGCGTACATCGCCACGATGAGCATCGTCACCCAGAAGACGATCGACGCGCCCCAGCGTGATCCCTGCTCCGTCCGGTCCGCTCGCACCGCAATGCCGAGCTTGTCGATCAGCCGGTCGAAGCCCACCCGGTGCAGGAGCGGCTTCGCGATCGACGCGAGCAGTCTCGCGATGAAATAACCGACGATCAGGATGGCGAGACCCCACAGGAGATCCGGCAAAAACGCGAGGAAGTCGTTCCACGCAGCCCTGAGCCAATACGTGCTCCGATCCATGTTCGGTCCTCCGACCCGGACACGAATGCAATGCGCGGACCGGCTCGACCGGGCGTATTCTTCCGTCCGATCGGCGAATCCCGCCGGCTTCGTCCGTTTCTCCGCGCTCCGTTTTTCGCGCGAAAAAACCGAAATCGAAGCGACGTCAGGAGTGCGGCGCGACGGGCGCGGGCGCGGGCGGCGGCTGCTGCGCCGCCATGTTGCGGCGAATGTAGAGCGCCGCGCCGGCGCCGACGAGGGCCGCGAGCACCACCGCGAGCACCCAGATCGCCGTCGCCGGGCTGCCCGCGGGCTCGGGCCGCGAGGACACCTTTGCCGAAGGAGGAACGCTGTGCGGCGCGGAATGCGGTACGACGAACGCGGGCGGCGGCGTCGGGCGCGGGCTCACCGGGCCGAACGGTGAGATCATCGGCTCGGGCGGCGCGGGGCGCTCACCGGGCGCGAGCGGCGGACGCCCGCGTCCCGTCGAGATGCGCACCGTGGGCATGCGCCGCGGATCGACGCTGCTCGCGATGGCGACCTTGCCTGTCTCCGCGGTCTTCGGCGCGTGGGCCGCGGGGAGCGCTGTCGGGCCCACGTAGGCGCGTGCCTCGCGCTCGCCGCCGCCGACGAGGACGTTGTTCTGGTTCGGAGGGACCGAGGGCCGAAGGACGGGGGGCGGCTCCGGCGACGCCCCTGCCCCGAACGAGGGATCGACGAGATCGCCGTCGTGCTCCGAATTCGAGGGTCTTCTCGCGCTCATGCGTCTCTTCACGCACCCCCTCGTCGCCGCGCACCGTGTCGACGGAAGGACGGGGGCACTTTTTGCGTATCCCAGGCCCAGGAGATCGCCAAGGGGGTATCGCGCGCCTCCGCCACTTTCCTGCCGCTTCTCGGGCGCGGTGGGAGGACAGCCAACGCTCGCGGTATCGCGTGTGCGCTGTCGTCAAGCTTCCGTTGATTTTTGCTCGCGTCCCTTGCACTCTGACGTCTGGCGTCGCGTGGCGCCCACGTCCGCATCGGGCACTTCGCTCCGTGCGTCATGGGGGACCAAAGGGACGCCGCGGTGGGGGAGCCTGCCGCTTTCGGAGCGCCGGAATCCACGGACATGAACCCGCTCGTCCCCGACTTCATCCTGTACCAGGACACGAGGGGGAAGACCGAAGGCAACTTCGCGGCGGCGGCGCTCTTCATCGACATCCCGGGCTTCACGAACCTCACGGAGAAGCTCTTCCCGCACGGTCGCGAGGGCGCCGAGATCCTCGCCGGCACGCTGCGCTTCTACTTCGACCCGCTCATCGGCGCGGTGCACGAGCTCGGCGGGATCATCGTCGGCTTCGCGGGCGACGCGTTCACGGCCATCTTCCCGCACTCGACGGGGCGCAACGTCGCCGAGCACGCGCTCGCCGCGGCGCTCAAGATGCGCCAGTTCTTTTTGAACCGCGCCGTCCGCGCCACGCGCTTCGGCACGTTCCCCTTCTCGTACAAGGTCGGCCTCTCGTGGGGCGCCGTCGAGTGGGGCATCGTCCGCACCTCACCCGAGCGCGCGTACTGCTACTTCCGTGGGCCCGCGATCGACAAGTGCGCCTCGATCGAGCACCACGCCGAGAAGGGCGACATCCTCATGGATCTCGCCATCCAGCAGCGCATCCCGGGCCGCGCCGTCACGCCCGTCGCCGAGGGCGTCCTCAAGCTCGCGGACACCTCCGACATGCCGCTGCCGCCCGTGCCGCGCGTCCGCCCGCATGGCGAAGGCGCGCACTTCGTCCCGCCTGGGATCCGCGACATGCCGCCGCAGGGCGAGTTCCGCCATGTCACGAGCGTCTTCGTCTCGTTTGATCAGATCCCGAGCTTCGAGGAGCTCATCAAGCTCGTCGACGTCGAGGCGAGCCGCTACGGCGGGACGTTCACGGGCGTCGACTCGGGCGACAAGGGCATCAACTGCCTCATCCACTTCGGCGCGCCGATCACGCACGAGAACGACACCGAGCGCGCGCTCGACTTCGCGCTCGGCCTCCGCAAGAACGCGCCGAAGGGGATGCAGATCCGCGCGGGCATCACCCACGGCCTCCGGTACGCGGGCTTCAACGGCGGCACCGACCGGAAGGAGTTCGCTTGCCTCGGCCCCGCGACGAACCTCGCGGCGCGCCTCATGATGAAGGCGCCGTGGAAGGAGCTCTGGTGCGACGGCGAGGTCTCCGTCCGCGCCCAGGGCACGCACCACTTCAAGCCCGCGGGGGATCATCTCTTCAAGGGCTTCGAGCAGCCGATCAGCGCCTACACCCTCGATCGCAAGCGTGTCGCCGTGCAGCGCGAGTTCCTCGCCCGCGGCCTCGTGGGGCGCGAGCAGGAGCTCGAAACGCTCACCACGCACCTCGGTCCGATCTTCGCTGGCGAGAACGCGGGCATCACCTACGTCGACGGCGAGCCCGGCCTCGGCAAGAGCTTCCTCGTCGACACGTACCGCCGCAAGCTCGAGGACAACAAGAAAGACCGCCCGATCCTCTGGATCGACGCGCGCTGTGATCAGACGCTCCGCTCGAGCTTGAACCCCTTCGAGTACGCGCTGAAGGAGTACTTCGCGCAGTCGTCGGCGACGGGCCGCGAGGAGAGGCACGTCAACTTCGATGACGTCCTCGATCGCTTGATCGACCGCCTCCCGGACAGCGAGGCTCAGCTCAAGCGCGAGCTCGAAAAGGCCCGCAGCATCTTCGCCGCGATGATCGGCATCCGCTGGGACGGCTCGGTCTACGAGCGCATGGATCCGAAGCTCCGCTTCGCCGGCGCGCTCTCCGCGCTCTCGCTCTGGCTGCGCGCCGAGAGCCTCCTCCAGCCCGTGATCTTCCACCTCGAAGACGCGCACTGGGCCGACGGCGACTCGCTCGAAGCGATCAGCCACGTCGCGCAGGCCGTGAAGGATTGCCCCGTCGCGATCCTCTGCACCTGCCGCAACAACGACGACGGTAGCCCCTTCCGCATCGAGCTCGACGACAACGTTCCGCAGCACGCCGTGACGCTCGGCCCGCTCTCGCGCGAGAAGCTGCGCGAGCTCGCCGAGGGCCTCATGGGCGGTCCCGTCTCCGAGGTCCTCGCCATGTTCCTGAGCGAAAACGCGAACGGCAATCCGTTCTTCGCGCAGGAGATCATGACGTACTGGCTCGAAGCGAATCAGCTCGCGGGCAAGAAGAAGGAGAAGGAGGACACGGGCGTCTCGACGCCGAGCATTTTCCTCCTCCCGAACGACGTCAACAGCCTGCTCATCGCGCGGCTCGATCGCCTCGAGCCCAAGGTCAAGCGCGTCGTCCAGGCCGCAGCCACGCTCGGCCGCGAGTTCGACCTGCGCATCCTCTCGCGCATGATGGACGACGACCCGCTCCTGCCCGAGCTCGTCCGCGTCGGCGAGGAGCAGTGCATCTGGTCGCCGATGAGCAAAGGTCGCTACCGCTTCAGCAACGTGCTCCTGCGAAACGCGGCGTACGAGATGCAGTCGCGCGCGCGCTTGCAGGAGCTGCATCGCCGCGCAGCCGAGGCCATCGAGAACGCGCACGAGGACGAGCTCACGGGTCAGCTCACGGCGCTCGGGCGGCACTGGCAACGCGCGGGACAACCGAAGTTCGCCCGCCGGTACTTCCTCGCCGGCGCACGCAAGGCCGCCGAGCGTTACGCCCACGGCGAGGCCAAGCGGCTGTACCGCGCCTACTTCAAGCTCACGACCGAGCCCACGCTGGAGAGCGTCGTCGTGCGGTACGAGTTCGGCCGCGACGTCCTCGAGCTCCAGGGGCGGCACGAGGAGGCCATGCAGGAGCACGTGCGTGTCCTCGACGAGGCGCAGAAGCTCGGCGATCGCGCTTCCGAGGCGCTCGGCCTCCTCGGCCTCGGCCGTGTCAACTGGGCGACGGGCCGCATCGAGAGCGCGCGCGCCTTCTACGAGCAAGCCCTCACGACGGCGCGCGAGGCGCAGAGCTTGTGGAACGAGGGGCTCGCGCTGAAGAACCTCGCGGTCCTGCACAAGGAGCAAGGCCGATTCGAGCTCTCGCGCACCTTCTTCGAGCAGGCCCTCGACATCGCACGCAAGGTCGGAAACCGCCGCGACGAGGGCAAGATCCTGGGAGACCTCGCCAGCCTGCACCACCAGCAGGGCCACGTGAACGAGGCCGTCGCGCTCCAGGAGCAGGCCCAGGCCATCGCCCGCGAGCTCGGCTGAGCTCGCGTTTCTTGGGGACGCCGCGCCGGGGCGCTGCCCCGGGCCCCGCGGGGGCTGTTCGCCCCTCGACCCGAACCAGGGCAAGCCCTGGACCATTTGGGGAAGAACTGCGCGATGCGCAGTTCTTCCCACAGGCCGGTGGCAAGACCAGGGACGGCGTTGCCAGTCGCGGCGGTCTTGCTTGGCAGGGCCGCTCGCCGGTCTTGCCTCGACCTGTTCGATGAACTGCGCATCGCGCAGTTCATCGACCCCGGGTCCAGCGCTTGCGCTGGTCCAGGTCCAGGGGCGGATAGCCCCTGGTGGGGCCTGGGGCAACGCCCCAGCGAAGCCGCTCCCCGGGGTTGTGCGCTGGAGGGCGACCATGTGCGCCGCCCTTGCCAGGGGAGCCCCTGTTCGCCGAAGATGACGGCCTCCCGAGCCTCTCTCGACGACGATGGAAGGGCAGCAGAGTCCGCCGATACCTTCGACGCCCGCGCCCTCTGTCGGGCGTGGACTCCGTGGATCGCGCCTCCTCTCCGGCCTCTTCGCGGGCGCCATGTCGGGCACCCTCGTCGCCACGTTCAGCATCACGCTCGCGGCGCTCATCTTCTCGGGCAACCTCACGAAGTACCTGCCGGCGGGCATCGGCATGGCCCTCGCGGGATCGGCCATCATCGGCGCGATCGTCGCCATCGGCAGCTCCTTCCGCCCCGTCATCGCCGCGCCGCAGGAGAACACCGCTGTCGTCCTCGCCCTCGTCGCCTCGGCGATCGGCAGTCACATCACGGCCAAGGGCGGCGACCCGTTCCCCACGATCGTCGCGGTCTGCTCGCTCTCCGCGCTCGTCACGGGTGGCCTTTTCCTCATCCTTGGCGGCCTTCGCCTCGGCACCCTCGTCCGCTTCATCCCGTACCCGGTCGTCGGCGGCTTCCTCGCGGGCACGGGCTGGCTCCTCCTCACGGGTTCCATCTCCGTCATGGCGGGGACCGAGTTCTCCCTCGCGTCCATGCCGCTGCTCCTCCGCGCCGAGGCGATCGTCAACTGGGTCCCGGGCCTCACGCTCGGCGCCTTCTTGACGATCCTGCTCCGGCGTTACCACCACTTCATGCTCTTGCCGGGCCTGCTCGTGTTCGCGGTCGCCATGTTTTACGGCGTCCTCTACGCGGCGGGTGGCACCGTCTCCGAGGCGCTCGATCGCGGCATGCTCCTCGGCCCCTTCCCGAGCGGCGCCCTCTGGCCGCCGATGGCGCCCTCCGACGCGCTACGCATCGACTGGGCCGAGATCGGCGCGAATTCGGGCAACCTCCTCGCGATCACCATGCTCGCGACGATCTCGATCCTCCTCAACGCCTCGGGCCTGGAGATCGCGACCGAGCGCGAGATCGACCTCGATCGGGAGCTTCGCGCGACGGGCATCGCGAACCTCGCGGCGGGCCTCGGGTTCGGCATGGTCGGGTACCTCTCGCTCAGCGAGTCGACCTTGAACCACAAGGCCGGCGCAGAGAGCCGCGTCGCGGGCATCCTCTCCGCGTGCATCTGCGCGGCGGCCCTCTTCTTCGGCGCCTCGGTCTTCTCGTACTTCCCGAAGCCCGTCCTCGGCGGCCTGCTCGTCTTCCTCGGCTCGGGTTTCCTCCTCGAAACCATCTACGACTCCTGGTTCCGCCTCCCGCGCGTCGAGTACGGCCTCGTCGTCATCATCCTCGTCGTCATCGCGTGGATCGGCTTCCTCCCGGGCATCGGCGTCGGCATCGTCGTCTCGTCCGTCCTCTTCGCGGTCAATTACAGCCGCATCGACGTCATCAAGCGTGCGGCTGTTGGCTCCGACGTCCGCAGCAACGTCGAGCGCGGCGCCGGGGACGAGCTCACGCTGGAGGAGCGCGGCAAGGAGCTCTACATCCTCCAGCTCCAGGGCTACATCTTCTTCGGCACCTCCTACTCGCTGCTCAAGCGCGTGCACCACCGCATCCTCAGCGACGATCCTGGCCCCACGCGGTACGTCTTGCTCGACTTCCGCCACGTCGACGGCATCGACTCCTCGGCGGTCCTCTCCTTCGTCCGCCTGCGCAAGCTCGCCGAGTCGAACGGCATCACGCTCGGCCTCACCGACCTCCCGAGCGCCGTCCGCAAGCAGCTCGAGCGTGGCGGATTTGCCGACGGATCGAAGCGTGTCCGCTTCTTCCCCGACCTCGATCACGGCCTCGAGTGGTGCGAGAACTTGATCCTGCGCGCCGCGCCGCCGAGCATGCTCCCGCCGACGAAGCTCGTCGACGAACTCGAAAGTGTCTTCCGCACCCGCGAGTTCGTCTCCGGCTTCCTCCAGTACCTCGAACGTGTCGAGGCACCTGCGGGCTACCAGATCTACCGCCAGGGCGACGTCTCCAAGGATCTCTACCTCATCGAGTCCGGCGAGCTCACGGCTTGGCTCGAGCTCGACGGCGGCAGGACCAAACGCTTGCGCACGATGGGCCCGGGCACCGTCGTCGGCGAGTCGGGCCTCTACCTTGGCACACGCCGCTCGGCCACGGTCGTCACGCTTTGCCCCACGGTCCTCTACCGCCTCTCGCTCGACTCCCTCGAGCGCATGACGCGCGAAGCGCCGCACCTCGCGGCCTCGTTCCACCAGTTCGTCGTTTGCCTGCTCGCCGAGCGGATGGTCCTCGCGACGGGCGCTTCGAAGACGCTCTTCAACTGACGCGGCAGGCGCCATGAAGACCCTCCCGAGGCTCCTCTCTTCCGCGCTGATCGCTGCGGCGATCTTCGCGCCGCGCCTCGCTGCGGCCGACGGTGCGCTCCGCACGGTCCTCGTCATCGACGCCTCCTCGTCGATGCGTGGCACCGACCCGAAGGAGCTCCGCAAGGTCGCGGCCGAGCTCTTCGTCGACCTCACGCGCAACGGCGATGAGCTCGCGGTCGTTGGCTTCGACGGCGCCGCGCGCGACGCCATGCCCACCCTCGTCGTCGTGCGAACGCCCGACGATCGCGCTCGGATCAAGCAGGCCGTCCGCGCCGTCGGCAACGATGGAAACTGGACCGATTTCACGGCCGGCCTCGAAGGCGCGCGCCGCCTTCTCGAGGGCAAACCTCGCGCTCCCGGCGATCAGGACCTCATCGTCTTCCTCACGGACGGCCGCTGCGATCCGGACCCGCGTGGCCCGCTCGCCGACGCCGCGCGCGCGGCCGGCGGCAAGACCAGGGTCGAGCAGGTTTGCCAGACCAAGGTCTTGGACGACCTCGTCCCTTCCCTCGGCAAAACGCGCATCTACGCCGTCGGTTTGTCCAAGAGCGCCCCTCGCGCCTTCCTCGAAGACCTCGGCCGCCGCACGGGTGGCATCGGCGTCGCCACCGATCGCCCTGACGAGCTCCCGCGCCTCTTCGCCGACATCTACGCCCGCCTCTTCGGCAGCCGCCTCTCCGAGGGCGCGTCCGCCCCTTCGATCTCCGTCCCGGTCGACGAAGGCGCGAGCTCGCTCGACCTCGTCCTCGTCGGCCCCCCCAAGCTCGGCATGCGCCTCTTCGATCCGAAGGGCGCGGAGGTCTCCACGGCGGGTGATCGTCCCGGCGTGTATTTCTCGGACAACCCTGCCTACCGCCTCCTGCGCCTCGACGCCCCCGAGCCCGGCGCGTATCGCCTCGACGTCTCCGGCGGCGGCACCGGTGGCCGGTATGCGGTCCTGCAAAACCTCGATTTGCACCTCACGTTCCCGGGTTTGCCCGAAGTCCTCGAAATTGGGAAGAGCGCCACGATAAAACTCCGCCTCGCGACCCCGGGCGGCAAAGCTCCCTCGAAAACCTTCCTCGATCGTCACGCGTTTTCCCTCGTGTCCGTGGAAGGCGCGAACACCTGCGACGACGCGACCCTCGCCTCGGCGGCTCCCGTGCCCCTCCGCTCGCTCCCGGACGGCTCGTTCGAGGCCCCGATCACGCCCTCGAAAAAGGGCGCCTTGTGCCTCCTCGGCCGAATGAGCCCGGGCGAGTCGGGCGTCCTCACGCGCGAGGCCCGCGGCGCCCCGGTCCGCGTCATTCCGCCGATTCACCTGAAAGCTGCCGTCGCCGCGCCGTTTGGCGCGGTCAAACAGGACGGACGCGCCGTCGCCACCATCTCCCTCGAAGGCAGCGAGGTCGGCGAGCTCATCTTCGCCGACCTCGAACACGAGCACCTCGAGAACGAGGGCAACCGCTCGGGCATGAGGCTCTCCGATCGCGACGTCGAGATTGGCCCTGCCACGAAGAAACAATTCGACGTCACCCTCGATGTCGGCCGCGACATGCCCCCGGGCCCGCGCGAGATCACGCTCCGCATCGTCCCCAAGAAGCCGCAGGGCTTCGAGGATCGCGCTGTCTCCGTCCGCGTCCCGGTCACGATCGTCCCGCTCACCTTCTGGGAGCGCCACGGCCGCAACATCCAGATCTTCCTCGTCGCCTTCTTCACCTTCTTCCTCGTCATTGGCCTCATGCTCCCGGCGCGGTTCCGGCGCACCGCGATCCTCCATTACGAAGATCGCCGCGACCCCGACCTCCCGCGCCAGGCCAAGTTCCCGCTCGGGGCCAAGGCGCGGGCGGGTCTTTATCGATCGGCGCGCGTCACCATCGGCCCGATGGGCCCCGTCCCGCGCGGCGGCGTCGTCGAGCTCCGCGCCGGCCCCGGCGGCGCCGTCCTCGCGCGCCCTGCTGCCGGCAAACGCGCGACCGAGCTCCCCCGCGACGACGATTTCAGCGCGGGCGAGCCCCGCGAACCGCGGCTCGTGAACGGCTGGTTCCGCGTTTCGCCGGGCGTGAAATATGCGATCGAGGGGACGGGGCTCGTCTTCTGGTGGAGCCCGCGTTGAACATACAGAGAAAGGTAGCTTAAAATGAATCGATTGGCCTTGGCAGGTTTGCTCCTCATTTCGATGGTCGTCTCGGCCTGCAGCTCGGGCGGCGGCGGCGGAAACGGCGGCGCCGGCGGAAGCGGCGGCGCAGGCGGAAGCGGCGGCGCAGGCGGAAGCGGCGGCGCAGGCGGAAGCGGCGGAAGCGGCGGCGCGGACCCGTTCGCCGATTGCGAGGGACGCCCCTACACCGCGACGATCGTCGCTCCCACGGACGGTGCGACGGGCGTCGCCGTCGACGTCAAGATGCGAATGGAGTTCTCGGACGGGATCCCCGATCGGTTCGAGCAGGTGACGGGGCCGGGGGGCTCGTCCCTCGTGGTCAAGGACATCGGCTCCGATGCCCAGGGTGATTATTCCACCTACGAGCTCATGCCGGCGACCGAGTATACGCTCACGGCGGGGTGGTGGTGTGTCAAGCAGGTTGGCGGCATGACGGACCAGAAAGAGTACGTGCTCGCCACGTCGACGTTCACCACCGCGCCTTGAGCGCCGCGGCCTGGAAAGATCCGCTTTCCACGGCCCTTCCGACTCTGGTACGTTCCTCTCCTCCCGCTCTCGGGCTGAGCATTGGTCTCATCGCAACCCGCCGCGCCGGGGCGCCGCCCCGGGCCCCGCGGGGGCTATTCGCCCCTCGACCCGAACCAGGGCAAGCCCTGGACGTCTCGGGAAGAACTGCGCGCTGCGCAGTTCTTCCCACAGGCCGGTGGCAAGACCAGGGACAGCGTTGCCGGTTGAAATGTCAGCGCGGTTGGTGGCAGGGTCGTTGCCGGTCTTGACTCGGCCTGTTCGATGAACTGCGCGCTGCGCAGTTCATCGACAATCGGTCCAGCGCTTGCGCTGGTCCGGGTCCAGGGGCGGATAGCCCCGGTGGGGTCTGGGGCAACGCCCCAGCGAAGCGGCTTCGAGATGAGACCAATGCTCAGGCTCTCGGAGAGGGGGAAAGCCGCGAAGCTTTTGCGGAGACGAAGGAGGGAGCGAAGGCGGACGGCGTTATTTCTTCAACTTCGCCTTCAGCGCGGCGGCCTGCGCGAGCAGCGCTTGCGCCTGCGCTTCCAGATCCTCGGCCGTCTGGGCTTGCGCCGCTTGCTCCGCGGCGGCCTTGGCCTCGTTCTCGGCCTCTTCCTCCAGCTTCTTCAGGAAGGCCTGACGTTCTTCAAGCTGGGCCAGAAGCTCGGCGATCGACGTCTTGACCTCGTCGATCGTCTCCTCCTCTTCTCGCGGCGGCTCGCTATAGAAGAAGCCATCGGCGAAGCTCGACGTTAGCGTGGCGTGCTGGAACGGCAGCTTGGCGAGGCCGCCGTGCGACTCCTTGCGGGCTCCATTGACCTTGTCGATGAACTGCTTGCGCGCGCCGATGTCGCGGAAATCGCGGTTCTTGCCCTGCGCCTTCTTGCGCAGCTCCTCGGCGCTCTGGCCCGCGGCGACGAGCGCGTCGGCCTCGGGCGCCATGGCGACGAGCGCCGGCACGCCGCATTTCGTGAGCGTCTCGCTCCAATCGGTCATGGATTGCAGCTGCCCGCCGAGCACGGGCCGCCGGAACTTCCCGAGCGGCTTGTTCTTCAAGAGCGCAGTCCGGAGCTGCTTGCGCGTATTGCCGCTCGTGTGGTCGTCGACGGCGCGCGAGACGCGCCCGGCGAAGCCGTCGAGCCCCCCGTCGGCCTTGTCGACCGCGGCCTGCGCGTGCGCCAATGCGTCGAGGATCTCGATCTCCTCGAGGAGGATGAGCTTCCACTGCTCGCGGAGCTCCTGGAAGACGGGCACGTAGGTTGCGGCCAGGGGCTCCTGGACCGCTCGGGAGAAAGTATATTGAAGCTCCCGAAGGAGGGTGAAAAGACCGATGCGATAGCCGAGGACCCGTACTCCCATGGCGGCGACGGTACCAAGCCCCAATGAAGAAGACAAGGGGATCGTACGGGGCGGAAGGGTCGGCGCCCACGGCGGGACGAACCTCGGGCGTCCCGTCGTCCGCGTCGCGCATCGCGGATCGGGGCTCGCGTTTGGCGGCTTTTCATCCATGCGATTGGGAACGAGGTCGGGCTGGGCCGGACGGGGTCCGTTCGGCGGCGCAAGGACGACGGTAGGAAGCAGACGGGGGTGGTCCGGGGGCGAAACAGGGGCGGCGTTCGGGGAAGAGCTGTTTCGCGGAGGAACGAGGGTGGGCGGCGGGCGCCGCCGGGGATGGTTCCCCAAAACCGGTGGCGGCCGGCGGGCGCAGCCGGGGGCGGTTTCGCGCGTACCGCCGGCCGGCGTGTCGCTCCCGGAGCGCTCCCGGAGCCGAACGGGGGGCGACTGCATCGCCATTCGACGGGCGCGGCGCAGATCGGAGGACGCGCGCGCGGCAGGGGCGCGGGTGGGGCGAAATCGGGGCGGGCGTCGGAGGAGAACGAGGGATGTTTTTGCGGCAGAACAGGAGGGCGGCCGTCGGCGAGCATCTCGTTCGGCTCTGCGTGAGAGGAAGATGCGAGGGGGCCGTGGCGAGCGAAGCAGTCTTCGCGCGCCATCTTGGCCGTGCGCCGACGGTTGCCTGAATCTCCGCCCCCTGTTCCGTTCGGACATTGGGTGTCCTAGCAAGCGCTCCTCCCTCTTGCGTGCGTTCCGCGTGTTGAGGCACAAGGATCGCCAGGAACAACGCAGGCCCGCGCACAGCGCCGCGGGGGTGGCTCGCCGTGGCCTGCGGTAACGGAAGGGACCTTCCATGGTCTGGCTGCCCTCGATCCGCCTTCCGGGCGGGACGCTCTCGCTCGTCCTGGATTCGCAGACCGCGCTCGATGTCCGGCGCTTCTCGATCGCGGAGGGAATTTCAAGCCTTTTCTCCGTCACGCTGGAAGCGTTCTCCAGCGATGCGGCCTTGTCCTTCGACGACGTGGTCGGCCAGCGGGCCCGCTTCACCATCCGGCGCGGCGCGGAGGAGCGCACGTGGAGCGGCATCTGCTGCGGCGCGCGCCTGATCCGCGTCGAGGAAGACGGGCTCTCCACCTACGAGATCACGCTCGTCCCGATGCTGTGGCTCCTGACGCAGCGTGTAAACCGGCGCATCTTTCAGCACCTCTCCGAGCCCGAGATCGCGACGCGTCTCCTTGACGACTGGCAGATCCCCCGTGAGCTTCGGTTGTCGGAGACGTACAAACCGCGCGAGTTGCGCACCCAATACGACGAATCGGATCACGCATTCCTGTGCCGGCAGCTGGAGGACGCTGGCATCTCGTATTTCTTCGAGGAGAAGGATGGCGAGACGGTCGTCGTCCTCTCGGACGCGCCGCATCGCGCGGAGCCGCGACCCACGCGGCTCCCGTTCAAGGCCGACGTGACGATGGTGACGGGCGAATACGCGACGCGCGCGCAGGCTGGCCGCGAGCTGCGGCCCGGCCGTTTTGTCATGCGGGATCGTGACCACCGGCTCTCCGCGGCCTATCCCCTGGAGGCGCGAGCCGATGCGCGAGCGCTCGACGTGGAAACGCGCCTCGAACGTTTCCGCGCCGATCCTGGCGCCTTCCTCTACCAAGCCAACCCGGGCGGGGGCACGCCGGTAGCAGACGATCGGGGTGCGTATCGGAGCGACGAACGGGTCGCGAGAAGCCTCGCACAGAAGCGCCTCGAAGCGGAGCGCGAGGGGGCCGTGACGTTCGGTTTCGATACGAACGCGCTCGATCTCGCGCCGGGCGTCGTGGTCCACGTGGACGGCCATCCGCGCCCGGAGTTCGCGCGGGGCCTGCTCGTCGTGGGGACTCGCCTCGACGGCACGCAGGACGGCGACTGGACGCACGTGTGCGAAGCGCGCAGCGTGGAGCTGCCATACCGCCCCCCGCGCGTGACGCCTACGCCTCGCGCGCAGAGCATCGAGACGGCAACCGTGGTCGGCCCCCATGGCGAGGAGATCCATTGCGACGAATTCGGCCGCGTTCGCGTGCATTTTCATTGGGATCGGGAGAGCACGATGGACGAGCAGAGTTCGTGCTGGATCCCGGTGAGCCAGGCATGGAGCGGCGCGGGCTATGGCGCGCTCAACCTCCCCCGCGTCGACCAGGAGGTGCTCGTGGCCTTCCTGGACGGGGTCCCGGACAGGCCGATGATTGTGGGTCGTGTGCATACAGCGCTGCAAAAGGTGCCATATTCGCTACCAGCGAGTAAGACGCAGAGCGGATGGAGGACGGCATCCTCGCCGGGCGGAAACGGATATAACGAGATTCTCTTCGAGGATAAGAAGGGCGGCGAGTTCATTCGTGTGCATGCCGAACGCGATATGCACGCGACAGTGCAGCGGGACATGGTGTCGACCGTGCAGCGCGACCAGACCGAAACCGTGCGACGGGACCGCAAGGCGATCGTGACGCGTGACGCCGAGACCATCGTAGGGCGCAACGCCGCGCAGCTCGTCCAGGACAACGCGCGACAAGTGGTCGGCTTATCGAGCACGCGCGTCGTGGGGGTCAACGACGTGCTCGACGTGGGGGGCGATCAGAACGTGAGCATCTGCGGGGATCACAATCTATCTGTGGGCGGATCGAGCGAGACGAAGATCGCCGGCGCCCATTCCGTGCAGGTGGGAGCTACGCAGATCATTCAGGCCGGGGATACGATAACGATCAAGACCGGCGCGGCAAGCATCACCCTGGAACCGTCCGGGAAGGTGACGATCTCCGGGACCGAGATCGTGCTGCAATCGACGGGCCCCGTCACGGCGAGCGGAACGAAGATCGGGGTGAGCGGCGCCGAGATAGGCGTGCTCGCATCGGGGGCCGCTGAGGTAGGCGGCGCGTCGCTGCACCTCGTGGGGGATCCCATCAAATCGAATTGATGCGAGGCCAATCACCATGAAGCTCGACAACCGTACGCCGCTCGCGGCGATGGCGTTTCCGATGGTGGACCTCGCGGGCGACCCGTTCGTTGCGATCATCGCAAAGGGCATATTCGACGTGGACAAGGGCAAGCCATTGCGCTTGTCCACGTCCCCCTCACGCATTCGCATCGCCTCGGTTCCCTGGGCGGCGGAGAAGCCTTCCAGCCTGCGCTACGAGGACGACCTCGCGCCATTCAAGGTATGCACCGACATCATCGTCAATGGTACGGCATACGCGCCGGGCGGCCAGCGCGCTCCCGCATGGCGCGCCGGTGTGCGCGTGGGAGCCGTGCGGAGATACGTGACCGTCACCGGGCCGCGCGCATGGGTGCATGCGCCGCTACTCGGTTGGTCCCTCACCCCGATCGTCCCGGTGCACCGCGTACCCTTGCGGTATGAACTCGCGTTCGGGGGCGATGGGTTCGAGGCGAACCCCGTGGGGGTCGGCTACTGCAATCCACGGACGGCAGACACGTCGCAGCTCGTCGCGGCGCCGCAGCTCCTCCGCGAGGACGGGCGCGCGCCGGTGTTCGGGGAGCCGTATCCGGTGGAAGGACTCGGAGCCATCGCCAGGACATGGCAGCCTCGCCGCGCGCGGGCGGGAACGTTCGGGGAGGCATGGGCGACGCAGGAAGGACGCCGTCTGCCCGAAGATTTCGATGGCACGTATTGGAACGCAGCCCATCCCGACCTGTGCGCTGACGCATTCCTTCGAGGTGACGAGGAAGTGACACTCACGGCTCTGCATCCGGAGCACGCAGAGCTGGCTTTTCGGCTGCCTTCGTTGCTCGTGGCCGCGGGCGCTGTGCATGCCTCGGGGTTTCGTCATGCTTCCCCAGCGCGGCTGGACACCGTTGTCATCGATGCGGACGAGCTGCGGGTAGAGCTTTCGTGGCGCGTCGCGTTACCGTTGTTCAAGGGTGGAGTGGACAGCGTGCATATCGGAATGCGCGCCGCGGCGGTTGGAGGTAGCGCATGAGTGGGGAGTGGGCACGCGAATGTGGCGAGGCGATGGTCGTGTCCATCGCTCCGGACGTATGCCTCACGCCGGTTGGCAACACAATGATGCCGGTGCCGTACATGATCATCGCGCGGCTCGAAAATGCCGAAGGCACAGACCCGAAGCACCTCGTCTGCGGAAAACCTGCTTTCACCACGGGGAGCCGCATTCCGCACGTGGAGGGCAATGAGGCCGGGACGGGCGGTGGGCTCATCTCGGGCGTCAATCGAGGTTACTGCCGGGCCGTTGAGCATAGCTCGACGTTCATGTCGGGCGACCATTGGCTCGTCCGCGAGGGGGACCTTTTTGCCATGAATTGCGCGGGGCCCGATGGACCCGCGAACACGTACGGTCGGCTTGTGATAACAAACGAGGTGGCCTCCGCGCCGGGCGTGAGTTTGTCGAAGAGCACGAATACGGTCGTGGATCCGGCGACGGGCGTGGTCACGAGCGAGACGAGCGAGACACGCGAGGACCCGGAGACGGGCGCGATCACGGAAGTGCGCGAGCGGACGGTGCTCGATCCGGCGACGCAGCGCGTGGAAGTGCAGCGGGTCGAGATCACGACGAACCCCGACGGGTCGAAGACGTACAAAGCGAGCGCGGGGGCGTTCGATCCGGCGAGCCAGCAATACGAATGGAAGACGTCCACGGGGAGTTTGCCCGAGGCGGAGGTGGACCCGGACGAGGTGTCGATCGACGAGAACGGGCGGCTCTACCTCGGCGACGACGGGGAGGGGTTCGTCCCGTCCGATGAGCTGGACCGGGCCGACGAGATCGCCGATGATGACCCGGAGGTTTTGGCGGACCCCGACGTCAAGGCCGCGCTGGAGGAGGAGGCGGCGTGCAAGGCGGAGCTGGACAAGACGAACGAGGCGATTGCGTGGGAGGGGTTCAAGGCCGGCGTGGACGTCGCCGGGATCGTGGACCCTACGCCGGTCGCGGACCTCACCGGCGCGGCGCTGGCCCTGGCAGACGGGGACTGGCTCGGAGCGGGGATCTCGGTTGTCTCGGCGGCGGCGCCGTACGTCGGGGATCTCGCGGGGAAGGGAATCAAGGCGGCGCGGGCGGCGAAGGCGCTGGCGAAGCTGGATCGGTTGCTGCTGAAGTGGCAAGCGCACCTCGCGAATGCGGCGGCGGCGGTGCGGAAAGCGAAGCAGGCAGCGAAGAAGCGGATCGCGAGGAAGAAGGGAGGTGGGGTCGGAGGGATCCGGACGGCGCCTAAGAATCCCGGGGATGGGGGGTTCGCTCCCGGTGGTGGTGGGGGCCGGAAGGGGGGCGAGACCGGCGGAAACGGGGGCGGCCCGAAGAAGCCGCGGAGGCCGCATCAGCCGGACCGGGCGAAGTGGGAGCAGAACGGCGGAACGGTGCGGGACAATCCCGACGGGACGACGACGTTCAGGCGGAAAGATGGGGTGGAGGTTACGTATGATAAAGATGGGTTCCCGGATTTTACCCGGTACAAGCATCCGGAGGTGAAGGATGTGGAGATTGAGTTTACGGGGAGCTACGACAAGGACTTTGCCCGCGCCGACGAAGCCGCAGGAATCACAAAGAAGAAGAGGAAGACTGAAGAGTACACGTGGCATCACCATCAAGACGGGAAAACGATGCAGTTGATCAAGAAGGATGTTCATCGAGAATTCTTTCACACCGGCGGCATGTCGGGAGCACAATAGGAGACAGAGGCCATGCGAATGGAGACCGAAAACCCCCATGGTGCCACTTCCCCCGAGGAAATCGCTGGCTTTCAAGCGCGCTGGAGCGTGGTGCTCCCTGCCGAATACAGGGAGTTTCTTCTCAAGTCGAATGGCGGATGGCCGGAACCGGATACGTTCGTGGTTCCAGGATGGCACGGCCAGGCGTCTATGCTAGACGCGTTTTTTGGTATCCATCACGGCAGAGAGACCGAGCGACTAGATCGCGCAATGGAGGTGTACGATGCGCGCATCCCAGGCGATCTGATCCCCATCGCCGACGACGCAGGCGGGAATGTCGTCTGCATTGGCTGGAAAGGCAAACGTCGGGGAAAGATCTACTTCTGGGATCACGAAGACGAGCTTGACGAGCAAGGTTTGAGCCGGCAGGACTACCGAAACGTGTACCTGCTCGCGAACAGCCTGACGGAGTTCTTGAACAATCTCCGGGAAGAGGACGACGACCAATGCGAATAGGTGCCCACTCGAATATCGGAACAGCCCAATGCCCGACACATTGATACCGCCCACCGCCGCTGACACCCCGACCCTCTACCCCTCGGAACCTGAGCCCGACGCGTCGCCGTGGCTCACGTGGGTCCCAGCGCCCGATTATTGGAACGCCGCCCCCACGATGTTCCTCCCGCCTCCAAAGCCGGCGCCTCCCGTGCCGATCCCGGAGGGCGTCATCCTGATCCCGACGGAGCTGCTACCGCCGCCCGTCCTCGAACATGCTCCCCGTGCGCCGTCCGCGATCCCGCCGCCGCAGCTCGTCAGCCCTGTCGCGGACGTTCCCGCTTCGGAGCCGCTCCCCGCATCCATCCCTGGCCCTGCGCCCGCGGTTTCTGCCGCCATGGTGCCCACGCCGCTCCCGCTCGACGTCTTACCCCTCGAACGGTGTGCCCGGCTCGACGCGGCCCTTGCGCTCGACCCCGCGGCGGAGCCGAGTATCCTCGAACAGCATCACCTCGACCCCGGGACGTGGCGCGCGCTCCGCCAGCACTGGCAAGGCGCGCTCCGGGCCGCGCTCCGCGTCGGCGATCCCAGCCTTCTCCGCGCGTACGACGACGCCTTCGTCACAGAGCTGGAGAGCATTCGCGGAGCCATCACGCCGGAGCAACACGCGGGCGTGACGCACGCCAGCGAGCGGGGCACGCGGGCCGAAGCGCTCGCCATGCTTGGCTTGCCTGCCGTCGCCGTCCTGCCCTTGGAGCGCGTCCTGCTACGCCGTCGAGCGAACTAACAGAAAGGACGGAGCCGTGTGTGTGCGCGGCCCCGCGCGGGGGAGGTGTTGCCCCGACGCACCCGATCCGTGTAGGATGCGCGGAGAGTCGACGATCGGGATCCAGGCGGAACGGGATGCGTGGTCGTCGCTAAAATCGGGAGTCGTTCATGCGGATGTTGATAGCTCTGGTTTCATGTCTCAGCCTTGGCGCATTCGTCGCCTGTTCTCCAGAGCGCGTCTGCGCCCCTGGATCGACGCAGCCGTGCCTTTGTGCAGAGGGGCCTCGCGGTGTTCAGTCCTGCGCATCTGACGGTGCACGTTGGGAGCCATGCGCCTGCTCGGCAGGGGGGACCGCTCCCGCAAATGCAGGCGCCAAAGTGGCAGATGCAGTTCCTCAGCCTCAGCAGCCGGCGGTGGCAAACCCCGGAGCAGTGGTGCAAGCACCGGCGAGAGCCGAAGAACCGGTAGGCCCGCAGCCGTACACCATCACGATTGTCTCTGCGGACTTGGTGCCCTCTAAACCCGATGGGCGTCCCTGGGATGCGGGCGACGGTCCACCGGATCCGGTTGTCGTCGTTTCGGTCAAGGGAGCGGGGGTCGGCACTGTCAGGACGACCAAAAAGCAGGACAGCATAGCACCCGTTTGGCGAGAGTCGGGCCAAGTAACAATCAACCGGGGCGATCACCTCTCAATATCTATCATTGATAAGGATCTCGCGGACGACGACTTCATTGCGGGTTGGGACATGGAGTTTTCCCGCCCTGGTAGGCAACGCTTGGCCGATCCCACTCATTCAGTGAACGAGCTGATCTTTGATATTGCCTCTGCCGATGCCAAGTAGGAACACATGAACCGGACAGAAGTGGAACGGCGTGCGTAATCGCACGGTTTCGAGGTGGGGTGTTGCCCCGACGCACCTGATCCGTGTACGATGCGTGGCAAATGGCGCGCTGGTCGGTTGTGGTTGCTGCCCTCTCGGGCTCTCTCCTAGCGGCGGCGGCATCTCACGCTGACGAGGCCACGCCGCGCCCCGCAGTCGGGCGCCCGACTGGCCCAGACACGACACCTCCCCCTGATCCTGCGGCCGTTGATGCGGCGGTGTCCGCTCTGGTCAAACTCGCGGACAACGCGCGGAAGCAGGGCCGGTGGACGGATGCAGAGCTCGGCTATCGCGAGGCGTTGAAGCTCCGGAATGACGCGACGGTCGTCGGGCGGCTGGGCCTCACCCTCGTAGCCGCGGGACAACCTGCCCGCGGCGCGCGGAACCTCCTGGAAGCCGTCGAACGCGGCGGGGGCGTGGGGCCGGAGAACGAGGAGTTTTTCAAGGTATTCAAGCGGATCCGGCCTACCGTTTGTCTGCTGTACGTGAAGGGGAACGTCAACGACGCGGTCGTGTCCATCGACGGCGGGCCATTCCACAAAGAGGGCGGAGTCCAGTTCAAGCTGTTCGTGGCCCCCGGCAAGCATGTGCTCGAAGGGAAGTCCGAGGAGCGAGGCGTTGCCCGTGCCGAGCGCACCTGTCCCGAGGGCGGCGAGGCGACGACGGTGCTCTCGTGGCATTGGCCGGATGGTCTGCCCACGAAGCCGGAGCGGCTTTTCAGGCATCGAAGGAAGGGCGAGGTGATACCGGGCCTGGACGATGCGAGGCCCGCGGACATTCCGCGCGAGGAGGACGAGCCCCCGCCGCGGAAGCCGATCTTCGGGGGAGTCGCGGGGGACGAGAGACCCAAGCCGAAGCGCGGATCGGTGGGTGGGGGCGTCGCAGTCGTGTCGGGGGTCGCGACGTGGGCGCCGGCGGTGGGCGTTGCGCTGCATGGGAGCGTGCGGCCGATCGAGGTGCTTTCGATTGATCTCGATGCACGTGCTGCGTGGCTCACGTCGGGCATCGCTGGCGAGCCGATCAGCGGGATGACAGCCGGCGGACTTCTCAGCGTTTGCGGCCACTGGCGGTGGCTTTTCGGATGCGCCACGGGTTATCTCGGGTTGATCGCCGTCGACTTCGATGAGGCCAGATACGAGGGACGGTCTTATGTCTTCTTCACACCGGGGTTAGGCGGCCGTGTAGGGGCTCGGATCCCTATTGGTGACGCATTCGCCATTCGTGTGGCGGCAGATGTTGTCGGACTTAATGGTGGAATTCGTGTGGCTGTCGATCAAGAGACGGTAGCGGATCATCCGCCGGTCATGATTGGTGGTAGTGTAATGGGAACATGGGAGTTTTGAAATGGACCATCGGCGCTCATTTTTTGTCAAGCTGGGCTTCACCACTCTGGTCACGTTAGGCGGTAGTCTCGTCGCCATCGAGGGATGCACCGGGGAACCGCATTACGCCGCAGACCGTTGCGCCGAAGATCCGCTATACCCGGGTGGTCGCTGCCCCGACGATGACTCCGATGCGGGGTCGGACGCCGACGCCGAGCCTCCAGAATGCCCCGGTCGCTGCGTGCCGTTCCCCGAGGGACCCGATGCGCTGCTCTGGAGTCGATGGCCCGATCTCCTGCTGCCTGCGTCGGCCAAGGACCCGGAGCAGAGTTGCCCCGCGGATCTGACGCTGCAATTCGTGGGTTTTTCAGAGCTGATCGCGCCCCCCGCGTCGTGTGACATCTGCGAGTGCGAGCAGTCCGAAGGAACCTGCACGGACCTCCCCACGGACATCCAGCTCCGCGCCGGCTCGTGCAATGATCCGAACGCCGCCGCCTTGCCGTTCGGGGGGCCGTCGGGCTGGGACGGGAGCTGCACGAGCGTGAACGGGATCGCCGTCGGTGCGACGTGCCCGGAGGGAAGCGCGACGCTCTGCGCGCAGTCCGTGGCGGTGGGCCCATTGCCAGGGCCGACCAGCGAAGCCTGCGCGGTCACCACGCAAACGGTCCCCGCGTTCTGGAAGGATACGGGATGGAAACAGCGTTGGATCGCGTGCCGCGGAAACGTCGACGAGCTGCGCTGCGGGGACGGCAAGGCATGCGCGCCGGATCGTCCGCTGCCCTTTCTCCAGTGCGTGTGGCGTACCGGGAAGCACATGCAATGCCCGACGAATTACCAGGACGGTCCGCACGTGCTGTATCCCGAGCTGGCCGTCAATGATGGCCGGGAATGCACCAAGTGCGAATGCGGTCCGCCGGTCGGGAGCGCGTGCCTCGCTACCATCCGATTTTACGACGATGCGTCATGCATGTCCGAGTTCCCTGGGGACACACTCGCCTCCTACGGCGACCAGTGCAGCAATATCTATCCTGCCGGCCGAGCCATCGGGGCCAAGGCCATCACGGACCTCCACTACGTCGGCGGTGCATGCCTCGCGAGCGGCGGCGAGCCGATCGGTGAGGCCACGCTTGACGACGCCCAGGCGGTCACCTTCTGCTGTTATCCCCCCTTCGACTCCTGATACATGATGCCGCCTGCCGAAGCCTCCCCGAACCGACCGGCGAAAAAAGTGGGGATCCGTTTGCCCCCGGGGTCACTACTAGGAGGCATGACAGGATCCAGGACGACGTCGATGCTCGACGCGCTCCCGACGTTTCGCGGGAAGATCATGAAATGGCTCGCCAAGTTCGGCGTTCCTCCCGAGGACGTCGAGGACCTCACCCAGGAGGTCCTCAGCGCAGCCGTTCGGTACAGCGAAAGCTTCGATCCGACCAAGCCGCTGAGCCCATGGCTTCGGAGGATCGCGCGAAACATCGCGATCCAGTACTTCAAGGCAAAGGGGGACTGGGCTTCCACAGAGGCTGTGGAGGAGCCCGCGGCGCAGAGCGAGACGCCGGAGCGAGACGCGTTCGACAGGGAGATGGTGCGCACGCTGGCCGAGGTCTTCGAGGAGCTGACCCCCGCGGAGCGGGAGCTGCTGACACTGCGCTTCCGCGACGAGCGGTCGACCAAGGATATCGCCGCGCTGCTTTCCATCCCGGAGCCCACCGTCAAATCTCGCATCCAGCGAACGCTGGATCGCTGCTTCGAAGGCTTCCGGGCTCGGGGCGTCGAGGATCGCCCGGGCTCCCTTCTCGTGCCGCTCCTCTTCGCGAGCCGTCAGGAGGAGAGGACCGGAGGCGGCTCCTCGAACGGCGTGGGCTTCATGGGCGCGCCGCCGGCGCCTTCGGCCCCGCCGCTCTCGTGGTGGCGCCGTGTGCTGACGTCGCGCGTGACGGCATTCGTTGCGGGCGGCGTCGCCGTGTACCTCCTTCTACAGGCTCGGCAGCCCCCCGAACTCGCCGCTTGCATGATGTGGCTCCGCGCGTTCCCGGTGCCCACCGAGGGGGCCTGCGCCGCGCCGGCCGGCGGCGCCGAGCTGCGCGACGAGCTGCCGGTGCGCGGCGCCGCGCGCGACGGCAAGAGGCCGCGCAAGGCAAGCGCCGCGGGCACACAAGTGGCAGCGCAGGTAGCGGCATCGGAGCCGCTCACGGACTTTGCCGACGTTGAAGGGGTCGACACGGGGGACATCGTGCCGGACGACCGCTACGACCTCGAACCCATGATCGACTTCGGAGCCGAGAGGTAGGACAAGGTCTTACCAATTTCGCGGGATCCGTCATCCGGTCGGTCCCGGTCCCACTATCAGGAAGCGAGACTCAGACGAACACGGCGCCGCGACGCAGCGGCGCCGCGCTCGGATTTGTCCGATCGTCGCTCGTAGACGGGGCGCCTTTCGCTGCGCACCCCGACTGCGTCATGTACCGGATGGCCAGGTTCCGAAAAGGGAGCGGTGCGCGTGAAAGGCGCCCCGTCTTCGGGCGACGACCATTTCAAACAACGACCTCCAGGAGGGGACGATGGGGAGTGGTTCTCTGGGCGAGCAATTACCTCCCTTATCGCCCCCTCCTGGGGGTCGTGTCCTACGGCTTGGAGGCCCATGGATACCTTGCGGGACATCGACGACGACGCAGCAACGACGGTCATGGACCGTCCAGCGCTTCCGCCGCAGAGCGGACCCCGCGTGAGCGCGGCCCATCCCGAGCCGCCGCGGGATACCATCGCGGACCCGCCCTCCGTGTGGAGCCGCGCCCGTGCTATCGCGGGCGCCGTGCTGTGCGATTGGAGCGAGCGCGTTCGCAGGGCGCGTCTTTCGGATCGCCTCCCACCGCTTCCTCCGCCACGCTCCGCGAGGGCAACGCGGGTCTCGGCGGGCGTCGTTGGTCACGACGAACGTGGGGAGCTCCTCTTGCTCGAAATCATGCGCGCGGCCCCGGCCTACCAGCGCGCCGCCGTCTATGTCGCGAACTACGCGACCGCGCTCCGCAAGCACGGGAGCGAGGCATACGCCGAAGGGGTCGTCCATTACGCGCTGTCTCGCATGCGGGCGGATGCCGATGGGTTCGTCTCGTTTACGCGGCTGCGTGACATCCTGTGCGACATGTCGGGCTCCGGAACGCTCGTGCCGGCACTGCTTCGCCTGGAGGAGGCCGGCGTTATCGCCATCACGAGGACTCAGGAAGCGCCACCCCTGCCCGATCGCGTTCAGCTCCGAATCCCCCTGTGAGGGAATGCGAAAATCATGACGACCGAGCCGCCGACCATGGAAACCGAGCTTGTACTTGCGAGCGATGGTGCGATTTATGCCCGATTCGAGGAGGAACCGCCCCCGGGCCGTCGCGTGTTCATCGGCTACGCGCTGACCGCCGACGAGCGCGCGCAGCACGGCACGAAGGGCTTGCTCCGGTGGGCCTGCCTCCAGCACCTCGCGCTCGGGAGCGATGGGTGCGTGTACGTCGAAGAGGAGGCGATCGATCCCGAAGGGCGCAAGGAGTTCAGGGGGTATGCTCTGACGGACAAGGAAGCTACGCGCGTCTGTCAGGAGTTCCACCGTCTGGCGTTCAACCTGACGCTCGCCGTGCGAGCGAAGTAACCTTGTGTCGGAGTCCCGACTGGCATCTCACCATGGCGAGGCTCACGACCGCGCCTTGAGCGCTCCGGCCTGAAACGTTCCGCTTTCCACGGCCCTTCTGTCTCTGGTACGTTTCTCGGCCCCCGCTCTCGGGGAGGGGAAACGCATGCCGCTCAGCGAAAAGAAGATCGCCCCCGCATTTTTCATTGGTCTCGGGGGCGCGGGAGGCGCCATCGTCGACGAGCTCGCCCGCAAGGTGAAGCAGGAAGACTCGTTCGAGCGATACAAGGACCTCGTTCACTTCTTCGCGTTCGACACCGACGCCGACGACCTCGCGCGGCTCGTCTGGATCGACGCGGCCCACAAGTTCGTCCTCTCGGACTTCGACAAGCCCGAGTACGTCGAGCTCAAGCGTGGAAAGCTCCACGCCAAGGCCGATCCTCTCTTCGAGCAGTGGTGGCCCGCGTGGTACCAGCCTCGCGCGCACCGCGGCAAGGGCGCGGGCCAGATCCGCATCGAGAGCCGCCTTTCGCTCTACCACCACCTCGAAAACGATCGCGCCAAGATCCTCGAGACGTTGGAGAAGGCGATCCGGCGCGCGTACGACGTCCACAACCCCTTCCGCGCCAACAAGGCCGCCAAGATCCACGTCTATGCCTCCCTCGCCGGCGGCACCGGCTCCGGCGGCTTCGCCACCATGGCCCTCACGGTCCGGCGCCTCCTCGGCGGCCAGCGTGGACATCGCATCATCGGCACGTTCGTCCTGCCGAACGTTTTCCGCGGCAAGGGCCTCCCGCCCAACCAGTTCGACAAGATCATGTCGAACGGCTACGCGGCCCTTCAGGAGCTCGAGCTCCTCCAGAGCGCCGGCCCCGCCGCGCCCGTCGAGTTCCACTACGACCCGGACAACCCCGAGCGTGTCCTCGTCGACCGGCCCCCGTTCGATCAGATCTATCTCGTCGAGGAGAAGACCGAGAGCGGCGTCGTCCTCGCCGACTCGCAGGAGGTCTACCCCGCGATCGCCGACGCCGCGCACGCGCAGATCTTCACCTCCATCCTCGATCGCGAGGGTTCGACGCTCGACAACGACACGCGCGAGCTCATGCAGCTCGACGAGCAAGGCTTCACGAAGTCGTTCGGCTCCTTCGGCATCGGCGCGCTCGTCCTGCCCGTGGAGGACGTCCTCGAACACGCGGCCTTGAAGCTCGGCGCGGAGCTCTTGCTCGCGGCCGTCCCCGGAGGCAGCGCGGCGCTCGGCGACGGCGCCGATCTCGACGCGGCCGATCAAGCCTTCGTCCGCGGCCTCGAAAGCAAGGCCGAAGGCAACGGCGAGGACGCCGAGCCGTATCGCCGCGCCGTCGAGTGGGCGCGTGGTGGCGGCAGCGGCGGCGAGGGCACGATCGGCGCGTTCCTCCGCCGCACGCGTGAGGACGTGGCCAAGCGCATCGACGAGGCGATCAAGCTTCGCGGCTGGGACGAAGCCGAGCTTTCGGCGTTCGAGCGCGACCCCGAGCGTGTCCGCTCCGAGACCGCGCAGGCCTTCGCCGCGCTCAAGGTCCAGGTCGGCAAGAGCGAGGACGCCGCGCGCGAGCGGGCGCGCGAGGCGGCATTACGTGTCGCGGCCGAATCCGGCGAGATCTCGCTCACCGAGCTCGCGAAGGACAAGGGCCCGACCGAGGCGCGTTACTTCCACGCCTTGCTCCGGCAGGCCGTCGCGGCTGAGCAGGAGACCGCGCGCAAGGCCTACGAGCGAGGCCTCGTCCTTTCGGACGGCCGCCTCGGCGAGGACTTCAAGCGCCGCGTCGACGAGCTCGCCGCGGCCGCGCCGGAGACGCTCCTCGAAAAACTCCCGGGCCGGGAAAACGATTACTTCGAGGTCGCCGCCTCTTTCGCCGGCTGGTATCGCGACGTGCTCGACGGCCTCCGCGCGCGCATCCGCGCGAATGCCTTGATCGAGTATTTCGCGGCCGTCCTGCGCGAGCTCGATCGTCGGAGGCTGTCGAGTTTCCATTTCTTCGCGCGTGTCGATCGTATTCAGCGCCGGCTCGAAGAGCGCGCCGCGCGTATCGTCGCCGCGGGCGGCCGGCGGCACGAGGGCGGCGATGCGAATCGCTACGTCCTCGACGTCGAGGTCCTCCAGGACCACCGCACTGGCCATCGGCTCTGGGATCACCTTTATGCGCGCCTCGTGCGCCCGAGTGATCTCCAGCTCTCCGGCGCGCTCTCGCGCCTCGCGGCGGTCGCGAGCCAGGGCGGCGCCGAGCAGGACATCGAGCGCCGCATCATCGACGACCTCGTCCAGCTCGCCTCCGCCGCGCTGCGCGGCCGCATTGCGGGCGGCCTCGAAGAGCGTGGCCTGCGCATCGACGAAGAACTTCGTTTCGAGGCCCAGCTCGTCTCGGCCACGCGCAGGCTCGAACGCCGCGGCGGCCCGCTCCCGCCTGCGTCCGATCCGCAGTGGATCGAGGAGGCGCGCCGCACGCCCGAGGACGAGATCCAGAAGTACATCAAGGACAAGCTCGAATTCGCCGCCGCGAAATGCGCGCCCTTCGTGACGCTCGGCGCGGGCGCGCCGCTCCTGCCGGACAAGGCGTACGTCGTCATGCACGGCGATTACGAGCGCACGCTCGGGCCGATCCTCGCGCATCTCGCCACGCACCGTGTCGATCGTGGCCAGATCGTCGCCTTGGATCACCCGTACGAGATCATCTTCTACCTCGCGCGGCTCGGCTGCCCGCTGCACGCGGTGAAGAGTTTGTCCGATTACGAGCGCCGTTACCGCGCGGTGAAGGACAAGGAGCTCGCGGAGGGCGCGAAGGTCCCGGGGTTGCCCAAGGGTGTCCCGCAGATCCCGCTGCACATCGACCGCAATTGGGAAGGCGCGCCGGAGCCGGACACGCGCCTCTTCCGCATCTCGATCGACGGCGTGCGCGAGAACGACTCCAAGCTCGCCTGGATCGAGCGGCTCTCGCACGTCCGCAAGAAGGTCGGCGAGGAGCAGGTCCGCACGGACGACATGCGTGATTTCACGCTCGCGGTTTGCTTCGGCGTCATCCGCCGCGCGGACGGCGTCTACTGGATCGAGGACCCGGATCTCCCGGAGGATCGCCGCAAGCTCGGCAAATTCCGCGACCAGGCATTCACGAGTTATCGTGGCCGCATCGACGCGCAGAAGACCTGGGTGCGTCGCGCTTATGCGGCGCACCTCCTCCGGATCGAGGAAGACCGCAATCACGCCGAGCTCGCCTCGCGCCTCGAAGCGCACGTCACCGACATCGAGCGCCTGGTCAAGCTCGCCGACGGCGCGGGCGGCAAACCCGAGCTCGAACACCTCGCCCGCGAGCTCGAATGCATCGTGGTGTTCCGCCGGGAAAAAGGGCTCTGAGGCCCTGGGGGGCGCGTGCGCGTGATCGATGATCGAACGAGGCGTCCCACGCTGCTCGTTGGCGTGGGCGCCTTCGGCCGTGACGTCGCGCGCGCGGCTCGTGGCGCCTCGCTCGTCGCGCTCGACGTGGCTGTCGGTGCAGAAAGCAAACCCGACGCCGCGACCCTCGATCCGAATGCCAAGGACCCGTATTCCCCGATCGTGAAACGCGCCGAGGACGCCCTCGCCGCGCTCCTCGACGTCGGCCATTACCTCGGCTCCTCGTCCCCGACCGACCCGCGTGGTCCCCTTTGCGACGTCCTCGTCGTCGCCGACCTCGGCGAGCCTTCCGTCGCGCCCCTCGTCGCGCCCCTCGCCGCCGCGCTCGCTTCGGGCCTGCGTCGCGCCTTCTCGGCCATCCTGCGCTCGGGCGACGGCGCCCTCGTCGTTTGCCCCTTGCTCTTTTGCCCCCGCACCGGCGACCGGGCCGTCATGGCGCGTGCCGCCTCCTCCCTCGCCGACCTGTCCCGACAAACCTCTTCCTCGGCCCGCGCGCGCTTCGGCGGCCGCGTCTATCTCGTCGAGGATCAGAGCGGCAAATACCTCCTCTCCCGTGCCGAGATGGTCCGCTCCTTTGCGGCATTCCTCTCGACGCTCTGCTTGCCGCAGGTACGCGACGACGATCGCGGCGTGCGCCGCCTCGTCGAGGACGACGGCCCGCCTGGCACCTTCGCCACGTTCGCCTGCGCGAGCCTCGCCTTTGATCACGCGGCGCTCTCGCGTATCGCCGCCGCGCGCCTCGGCCGCGAGATCCTCGCGCTCCTCCGCGCCCCTGTCGATCCGGCCGCGCTCGACATCGCCTCCCTCGCCACGCCACTCGTCCCCACGCAAAGCCGCCTCGACACCGAGCTCGCCGAGGCCGAGCCGCTCGCCGACTTGCTCGCGCCCCCGACGATCGACGTCCCCCCGATCGAATGGGACGACGATCCCGAGACGCTCCTCGAACGCAAATTCGGCTCGCTCTTCCGGGCGCGCGCCGAGGCCACGATCGGCGCGTTCCGGGACGAGGTCGAACGGTTCCGCATGGACAAACTCGCGGCCGCCCTCGAACAGCGCGGCAAGGTCCGCCTCGAAGGCGGCGAGCGTGCCATCGAGACACACGTCGCCGAGCTCGTCGCCGAGCGCCCCACGGGCCACGCGCGGGCCCTCCTGGTTTTACGGGACGCACGCACCCGCGCGAAGGGGTATCTCGACGAGGTCGTCCGTGCGATCGAGGCGCCCGAGCTCTCACCGCTCCCGCCCTCGCCGCTCGCGGAAAAACTCGCCGCGCTGGAGGAAGCCGTCTCCTATCGCCCGCGCCCGCGCCGCATGGTCGTCCTCGGCGCCGCCCTCGGCCTCGTCTCCGCGCTCCTGCTCTCGGGCGTGCTCGTCTCCTCCTATCGCGCCCTGCTCGCTCCATTCCCTCCTTTCTTCGACGCCGTCTCCCCTTTGCCCCACGGCCGCCTCCGCCCCTTTTTCACCCCGCCCGTCCCGCTCCTCGCCGGCGCCGCCGTCTCGGCGTATTCGACGGGTTATCGACTCTGGAAGCACCGCAAACGCCACCACAACTGGGCCTGCGAGGCCCGAGACGACCTCGCGCAATCGATCGCGCGCCACATCCGCGAGGATCTCGTCGGCCATTACGAGCGCCGCTTGCATTACGCGCGCCTTCTCTGGGTGCAGCGCGTCCTCGCGCAGCTCCTCGGCCGCATCGAGCAGACCATCACCGCCCTCGAAGCCACGCGTGCGGCCCTCGCCGCCGCGGACCGCGCCCTGCACCGCGAAGAACACGAGGGCGAGCGAAACCTCTTTTTATTCAACGTTCGGGGGCTTCGCTCCGAGGACGGAGCTGCGCCCCCGAACCCCCCCGGCCTCCTTTCCTCGTCGGTCCTCCACGCGACCATCGTCGGCCCCGACGACGTCGACGCCATTTACGCCGAAATCCGCCCGCCCGAGCCGAGCGCCGCGGCCGAGCGCTGGCTCCGCGAGAGCCTCGCCGAGCATCCGTGGACCGAGGCCCCGTTCGCCGCGCACGACGATCTCCTCGCCTTTTGCCACGCCGAGCTTGAATCCTTCGAGAAAACCTCGCCCTTCGAGGAAGGTAAATCCGCGCTGCACAAGGCCGCCGAATCGTCGGCCAAGGGCTTCCTCCGCCGCCTCTTCCTCAAGCTCTCACCCGGCCTCGAGCTTGCCCCGAAATACGCGGCCGAGGCGCCTGCGCCGCTCCGCCTCCTCTTTGCGCCGCCCGAGGCGCGCAAGCTCGTCGACGCCGCGCTCGCCGAGGGCGGCTTCGAGGGCGCCTGGGACGTGCGGGCCCTCTCGCCGGATCCAGATTCGATCTTGCTCGTCGTTGCGCGCACCGGCCTGCCGCACGAATCGCTCGCGCTCGCGCGCTCGGAGGACCCGTGATCGACGCGATCCTCGCGATCCTCGGCGAATTGTCCCGCCTCGCCCAGGCCAAACCCATTCGCACGAGCCTCGGCGGCATGGCCATCGCGCTCGCCATTCTCCTCTACCTCGGTGCCCTTGCAAAAGCCCGCTTCGAGCTGCGCGCCGTCCGCGTCTCCACCGGCCCCCTGTTTGCCCTCGCCGGCCTCGTCATCTTCGCGCTTTCGCTCGTCGTGGCGATCGTCGACGCGTTGCTCGCCCATTACGACATGCTCCTGATCGAGGAGCGCGTCCTCTTGCTCCTCGCGCCGGGGGAAGGGCGAGAAGCATACGACGCCTTGCGGAAGATCCTTGCCCTCGCCGCGGGCGGGCGATTCGTCCTCCCCGGCCCCGTGCATTTGCCGCTCGCCTTGCTCCTCGGCGTCGTCGTGTACCTCGGCCTCGTCTTCTGGGCCGCGCGCACGATCGAAGAGCTCGGCTCGCTCGAACAGAAGCCGGACGACGTCCTCGCGCGCGAGCGCCTCGAACAGCAAAAAGCCATCGCCAAGGCCCTCGCCGAGGGCCGCCCGCTCCCGGTCAAACCCGTCGAGAGCGCGCCCCTCGCCGACGACCGATTCGGCCGCGTCTTCAAGCTCCTCGGCCACTGGACGAGCGTCGAATACGTCGAGTCCCGCTTCGTGCGCTGGCAAGGCCCGCTCGTGTTTGCCCTCGCCGGCCTCGCCGCGCTCGCCCTGCCGGCCGCGCTCGCCGGGCATTTTTCGGCGCCGCTCTGGGTCGGCTCCGCGATCGCGCTCGATGGCCTCCGTCGGAACCTCGCGACCCGCACGAAGAGCCCCGACAAACCCGAGCCCGAAAAAAAGGAAGAACCCCCCGCGCCGAGGCCCGAGCTTCGTCCGCTGGTCGAGGCCATTCACGCGGCCCAGGGCCCTTTGCTCTTGCCCCCGGAGACGCCCGGCGTCGAGCCCGCCCGCATCTCGCCCGGCACCGATTTACGCGCCAAACGTTTGCTCGACGATCTCTCGCGCGAGCTCGGCGCCGGAAAGGGCCTCTACGTCCACCAGGGCCTCGCCTGCGATGCCTTCGAGGATCGGAAAAACATCCTCCTCTGCACGCCGCCGCTCTCGGGAAAAACCACGACGCTCGACCTGCTGCTTTTTTACGCGCTCCTCGTCGAGGCCGAGAACGTCCTTTGGCTCGCGCCCTCCGCCGCGGCCGCGTGCGTGGCCGAACGGCGCGTCCTCGCGCGCGCCGAGGCTTTGCGCTGGAAATGGAACGTCCATGCCGCGAACATCGCGTCCGGCGCGGGCGCGGCCGATCCGACGCACGCGTCCCCCTCGCTCGTCTTCGCCGATCCCGAAGGCGTGCATCGCGAGCTTTGCGGCCGGCAAAAAGAATGGTCCGGATTCCTCGGGGCCTTGGGCCTCGTCGTCCTCCCGGACCTCGAAGAATGGCACGGCGCTCCCGGCGCACACCTCGCCTTGCTGCTCCGCCGCCTCCGCCGCGCCTCCGCCCGCGCCTCCGCGCGCTCTTTCGAACGCGGCGAGCGCATTCGTTTCCTCTGCACGGCCGATCCTTCCTTCCGTGACCTCGGCCAGCTCGGCGAGCGCCTCGTCGGTCGCCCCATGCTCGTGCTCGGCCCCGAGGTCGACGGCGCCCCACGCCCCCCGATCGTCTCGTATTTCCTCCCCCCGCGCCCGCGCGCGCAGGCCGACGTGCACCCCGCCGTACGCGCGCTCGGCGAATCGCTCGCGCAGGGTTTTTCCGCGGAGCTCTTCGGGTATGACGACGTCCTCTCGCGGGCCGACGTCGCGCGGGCCAACGAATGGACCCTCGGCCGCGACGTCGCCACGCGCGGCCGCGCCTTCGCCGAGGAGCGCCACGAGCTCTCGCGCGCCCTCTCCGAGGCAGAAGTCGTCATTGCCCGCGTCCGCGCTGCGACGTACGGAAAGAGCCCGATCCTCGCCGCCCACGTCGGCTTCCGCGCCGCCACCGTCCCCGAAGCGCGCGTCGCCGCCCTCGGCGCCGGCGAGCGCGTCGGCAAGGCCATCGCGCCCCCGAAGCCCGAGCCCAAAGAGGTTTCTCCAGACCAACCTGAAACCCCGCAATCCCCCGGCGAGCTGCAAGCCGAAGCCATTGCGCAGACGGATCTCGAGCGGAAAGTCCTCGTCCTCTGGCAGCCCGATTCCGACCCATTCTCCTCGCTCCTCGCGGCCGAGCGCCCGCATTTCCGCCACCCCGACCTCGACCTCGGCTGTGCGCTCGTCGTCGATCCGCTCGCCGAGTCCATTCAACGCGCGCACCTCCGGGCGGCGCTCGTCGAGGCCTCGTGGAGCGAGGACGAGCTCGCCGCGGACTTCTCGCGCCCCATCGTGCAAAGCGAGCTTTCCCCAGCGGAAAACGCCTCCACCGAGCCGACGCGCCTCACGCGCACCGTGCACACCGTCCTCGATCCCGAGACCGGCGAGCGCCGCGAAGTCCCGCGAATCTCCGCGGCCGGCGAGGCACATCCAACGCTTTGCTTCGACGTCGCGGCCGAGCCTGCGCGGCTCGTCGATCGCCACACGGGCGAGGTCCTCTACGGCGTCGAGCGCGCGCGTATGCTCTCGGCCGCGTATCCCGGCCGTATCTTCGTCTTTCGCGGCGGCCGATACGTGGTCAAACCCGCCTCCGAGCAGGACGGCCTCGCGGCGGGCCGCGTCGCGTGCGAGCGCGAGGAGCGCCTGCTCATCACGAGCCCCATTCGCGAAGTCTCCGTCACCCCGATCGAGCGCCGCAAAGAAGCCCCGCAAAAGGACAGCAGGGAAGGGGAGCGCGCCGAGCGCCGCGCCGAGCCACTCCGATCGCTCGGCGGCGCGCAGTTCGTCTTCGAGCGCAGGCTCGTCGAGGTCGAGGAACGCAGCCTTGGCTTGCGCCGCCACGGCCCCGATGGAAAGCCGCGCGACGTGACCCTCTATGCCGAGCCGCTCCTTCACCGTTATGCGACAAAGGCGGCGGTCCTCGCGCTGCCCGAGGCCTCGTTCGGCGCGATCACCGAGGGCACGCTGCACGCGCTCGTGCACCTCTTCCGCGTCACCTTGCCTGCGTTCGTGTGGTGCCGCGAGGAGGACCTGCTCATCGTGCGCGCCGCGCGCTTCGGCGCTGCGGAGACGGCCGCGATCGCGTTCGTCGACGCGCACCCTGGAGGCGTGGGTTTCTCCGAGGCGGTGACGCTCGACGTCCTGCGCGTGGCCTGTGGGTTTGCCCTGGCCATCGTCGAGCGTTGCCCGGCGCGTTGCGCCGCGGCCGAGGGGTGCCCCTCGTGCTTGCAAATTCTGCAATGCCACGCGGCGCCCGGGGAGGAGACGAAGCTCGACAAGCGGGGGGGGAGGGAGCTCCTTGGAAAGATCCTCGGCCGAGGCTGACGCGTTTCGGTTATCCTTGCGCCCCTCGATGCGCCTCTCCTCCCCGTTCGTCCTCGCGCTCGCCGCCATCGCCGCCTCCTGCGCCGCCGCGCCCACCGGCCCCACGGGCGCGCCTGCCACCGATCCCCCCGAGGAGCCGCCTGCGCCCGTCGTCCCGCGCGAAGTCCCCGTCGATCCTCCGAGCGGCGCCCTCGGCACCGCCGCGCCCGTCGAGGCGCGCGAAAAAGTCCCGCTCAAGGGGTTGCGCGTCGACGCTCGCCCGGGGGATTTCGTCCTTTCGCACGCGGGCCGCGTCGCCGTCGTCTCCGCGCGTGGCCACCTCGTCGATTATGGCCCCGAGGGCGGCGCCGATGGGATGGTCTCCCTGCAATCCGTCCTCCAGATGGGCCTCGGCGTCGCGACCACCGACGTCGCCCGCGTGGAGCTCGTTGGCGAAAAGAAAAACGTCGTCCGTGTCGATCGGGCCGTGCGTGGCCAGCCCCTCACGCACGTGAGCTTTTATTTCTTCGGCCCCGGCGATGCGCTCTGGATCGAGAGCCTCGCCGTCACCTCACCCGAGATCGAGCCCGTCGATCCCGGCCCCCTCGGCGCCGCCAAGCGCCTCCCCGCGCTTGCCGTCACCCTCGGCGAGAACATCCATTGGGGCAACGTACCCACGTGGCTCGAGGGCGCGGGGCCCATCACCCGGGCTTTTCAGCTCCGCACCGAATTCGTCGCCCGCCACAGCCTCGGCACCGCGTACGCGCTCTGCTCCGAGGAAGGCCCGCTCTTCGCTCGTTTCGGCTCGCCCGAATATGGGTTTTTCGAGGCCGCCCTCACCGGTGAGCGCGTCGTCCCCGTCGTCCACGCCGGCGCCTCCGAGCGACGCCGCGTCGCCGTCACCCTGAGCGACCGCTCCTCCGGCGACGCCGCGCTCGCCTTGCCCTGCCGCGCCCCCACCGCCCGACGCCGCGTCACCCTCCCCACGCTCCCCGTCCGCGGCAGCCGCATCGAGCTTGCCCGCTGCGACGGCGCCGGACGCCGCCGCATCTACGTCGAGCTCGCCGCCGAGGAGCGCATGTTTGGCAAGACAGACCGCGCCGTCGACCTGCCCGAGGGCTGCTTCGACGCACGTTTCGTCGCGCCCGGCCACGCTCCGGGCCCCTGGATCCGCGTCGAATCCCTCGCCGCAGAGATAACTCGTGCCAAACCCTCCGCCGGACGCCTGCGTATCGCCGTCACCGACGGCGGAAAACCCATCCCTGCGCGGCTCCTCGTGCGTGGCAAGGACGGCACGTCCGATCCCGACTGGGGCGACGAACCGCTCCTCGGCGCGGCCCTCAACGTCGTGTACCTCGACCGCGGCGAGCGCGACCTCTTCCTCCCGCCCGGCAAATACCACGTCGCCCTCACGCGCGGCTTTTCGTACTCGGCGCACGAGGAGGACATCGAGGTCGCCGCGGGCCGCGAGGTCACTGTTCGCGCGAAGCTCGAACGTGTCGTCGACACGAAAGGGTTCGTCTCGGCCGACCTGCACCTCCACGCCGAACCTTCCCCCGACGCCCCCGCGCCGCTCGCCGAACGCGTGCGCAGCCTCGTCTCCGTGGGCGTCGACGTCGCGGTCGCCACCGACCACAACGCCGTCACCGATTACGGCCCCACGATCCGCGAAATGGGCCTCGCCTCGGATCTCGTGAGCATCGTCGGCGACGAGGTCACCTCGCCTGCCTGGGGCCATTTCAACGTCTTCCCGCTCCTGCCCGCGTCCGTGCCGCTCCCCTGGATCGGCGTCCTGCCGGCCGAGATTTTCGCCGCCGCGCGCGCGCAGAAACCTTATGGCACGAGCACGATCCTCCAGGTGAACCACCCGCGCTGGGGCGGCATCGGCTACTTCGAGCTCCTCCGCCTCGACACCGACGACCTCAAAGGTTGGCTCGACCGCTCCCCGCTCGCCGACATGGGCTTCGATCTGCTCGAGGTCTACAACGGCGACCATTCCCGTTACATCGCCGGGGTCGAGCCGGTCCTGCGCGACTGGTATGCGCTGCTCGACGCGGGCTTCCGCGTCGTCGGCACCGGCAACTCCGACTCGCACAAGCTCGTCTACCACGAGGCGGGTTTGCCCCGGAACATGGTGTTCGTCGGGGACGACGTGAAGGGCGTGGTTTCCGAGGCGGCCTTCGTGGACGCGCTGCGCAAGGGAAATGTGAGCGTCTCCGGAGGGCCGTTCGTCCGGATCGAGGTCGCTGGCAAAGCCATGGGCGAGACGATCCCGCCGGGCGAGGCCGAGGTCGTCGTCCGCGTCGACGCACCGCCCTGGATCGACGTCGATCGGATCGAGCTCGTCAAGCGCGGAAAAACCGTGCGGACCTTCCCGATTGCCGGCCGCAAGGGCCCCGTCGAGCAGCGCAGCCGCGAGACGTTCGAGAAGGGTGATTGGATCCTCGCCATCGCCCGCGGCACGAAGACCATGGACGCCTACGTGCCCGGCGTTCCGCCGCTCTCCTTCACGAACCCGGTCTTCGTGCGTTGAGAAAAAACGCCCGTCAGCGAGCGCTCGTGCAAGCGAGGGCGGCCTTGGCTTGCCGCGCGTAACGCTCTTCCACGGCGCGCTTCAGGATGGGTTCGTCGACGAACGGCAGCTCGCCGTCCTTGCGCCACCCTTCGAGCGCGCGCGTCGTCGCCGCCTGGCAGGGCGTCTCCTGCCGGATCGCCCGGCAGATCAGCGCCTCCAGGCTCCGCGCGTCGCGCACCGTGCAGGCCTTCGCGTCCTCGCAGTCCTTCGCCGCCTCCTCGCCGCAAGGCCGGCAGTTGAAGGCGTCGAGGTGTTCCTTGGAGGTCAAAGGACACGCCGAGAGGTCCTCGCAGGCCTCCGTGGTGCACGCGGGCAGCTCGGCCACGGCCGGCGTCTTCGGCGCCTCGCTCGTGGTGCTCGCTCCGCCGCCCCCGCACGAGGCGGCGAGCCCCGCGAGTGCCACAAAAATGACGCCCCATGCACCCATCTGTCCGAACGTTCGTTCACCGCCGCGCCGCATCGCCGCGAGGCTATCGCAGGGCCGGGCTCGAAGGGAAGGGGAAGGCTCGGCTCGTGCTGTCGTCCTTGTGGTCCGGCCGGGATCGTTTTATGCGGAGTTCCGTGGATCTGGAACGACAGGGCTCGACCTCGACGGACGTGGCGCGAGCGGTTTGGTATCTGGCGTCTCCGGCGATGTCAACGCGCCTCTCGGGCGAGGTGCGCCTCGTCGTCGGCGAAATGGAGGGGCGCGTGCTCTGGTGAGCCCGGCGCGTGCCGATGCAGCTGTTCGTCCAGACCTTCCACGACCGGTTCGGCATCCTCCCGCCGGAGGGCATGCTCCCCACGGATCCGCTGCGTCCTTTCGATGCGTCGGCCATGCTCGTCGGCTCCGAGGTCGCGCACGCGCACGGCGTCGCCCTCGCCCAGGCCGAGATCGGCCCGTTTCTCCGGACCGCCCCCGAGGGATACCTGCTCGTCGGCTTCTGGGGCCACGGCGTGCAGAGCCACGCATTTTATTACGTCCGTGTCGACGCCCAGAGCCGCGTTTATTTCCGCCTCCCGCACGGCGGCGTGTACATGGACAACGAGCGCGCGGCGCAGCGCATTCGGCTCTTTTTGACCCGGTATTTTGCGATCGAGCCGGTCCTTCGCACCCGGACGACCTCGTTCGTCGCGGTCGACGCCATGGGCGAGGCGCGATACCGGCTCGTCGGCAAGGACGGAACGACCGTCGAGCTCGATCGCAGCTTGCTCGTGGACGCTTCGTTCGAGGAGCGATTCGCGCCCGTCCTGCCGTCCCTTTGACGTCGAGACGTCACGCGGCAGGTTGCTCGGCGCTTGCGGAGCGCGTCGCGTCGCGGTACCGCGTTACCGCATGGGAACGCGCCGCATCGTCCGCACGTACATGACCCGGAGCCCGCTCACCGTCCCGCGCACGACCACGATGGCGCGCGCGATGAAGCTGCTCGACGAGCACGGCTTCCGGCACCTGCCCATCGTCGACGAGGCCGGCAAGCTCATCGGCCTGCTCTCGGAGCGCGAGCTCAAGATCGTGGAGAACATGCGCGTCGTCGACGCGGGCATGGCCTGCGTCGAGGACTTCATCCTGGGCCCGCCCTACAGCGTCTCGCCCGAGTGTCCGCTCGCCGAGGTCACGCGCACGATGGCCGAAAAGAAATACGGCTCGGCCGTGGTCGTCGAGGGCGACACTGTCGTGGGTCTCTTCACGACCGTGGACGCGCTCCGGGCCCTGACCACGATGCTCGACGAAGTCGAGGGCGGCTGAGTCCCGCTCATTGCACTACGCCGGGCAAGGTGCCCGGGCCATACCGCGCGATGACACCCTTGCGCCGCACCCCGGGGGCCTTCGGCGCATAAAAATCGCCCCCCACGGCCCAGAACGAGCCTTCGCCGTCCGACCATGCCGCGTGCAGATCGTCGTAGGGTTCGAGGACGAACTCGTCGATCCAAGCCCCGTCCACGAGTCTCTGCTTTTGCCCGCCGTCGCCGACGAGCAGCGCCGATCCCGAGGGGCCGCATGCGACGCCGTTGACGAGGTTCGTCAGGGAAACGTTCACTTCAGAAAAACCGTCTCCGTCCGAGCGGAGCACCGCGGAGCCGCCGACGGCATACACTTCCTTCACCCCGCAGCCGGACACGGTGAACAGCTTGGCCGGCGTGGGCGCGGGCTCGACGAGCGACCATGCCGCGCCTTTTTTGCGCCAGATTGTTCCTTTTTCGCCCACGGCATACAGGTCGTCGGGCGCGCTGCCCCAGATCTTGTAAAGCGTGCGGCCGAGGGGCGCGCCGGGCAGCGGCTCGGGCTTCCAGGTCGTGCCGTCCCAATGGAGGACGATGTCGTTTGGCGCGAAAACCCCACCGCCGGGCGTGCCGCCCACGGCGAAGGCCTCGGTCTTCGAGAAGGCCATCACGCCCCAGAGCGTCGCCTCCACCCCGGACGCGTGCTCCGTGAACGACGCGCCGTTCCAGTGCGTGATGCGCCCCTTTTCCCCGACGAACCACACATCGTCGGGGCCCGTGCCGTGCACCCACCAGTACGTCTCGGCGCCGCCCGGCGTGAGCCGCTTCCATGTGGCGCCGTCGAACTGCACCACGAGCGTCTCGAATCCCTCGTTCCCAAGCGGCCCGCCGACGGCGAACACATGCGAGGGACTCGCGCCCCAGATCGAAAGCACCGCGCCGTCGAGGTCCTGCGCATCGAGCACGGTCTGCCAGGCCGAGGGACCCGCATCTCCGCCGCTGCCGCCCATTCCGCCGCTGCCGCCCGCGCCCCCGCTTCCCGCCTCGCCGCCATGGCCGCCTGCGCCGCTGCTTTGCTGCGATCCGCTCGATGCCGCGCCGCCGCTGCCAGCGGATTCGGACGGGCCGCAGGCGGGCAGGACGAACAGCGTCGCGAGGGTCACGGGCAAGGCGAAGGCGCGCGGCATGGAGAGCCATCGTGCCTCATGGACGTCGCGAGCGTAAAGAGCCGCGCCCGCGCGTGGGTACGCTCAGGACTCTGCGAAGACCTCGTCGATCGTCTTCGCGTCGAGCAGGCGCAGGATCCATGCGTCGAGCATGGCGCGCGTGGCTCCGGCGATCCGGGCCTCGGCGTTCGCCGAAATCTCGCCGAAGCGCGCCTGGAGCAGGGTGCGGAGCGCCTCGCGGCGGCCTTCTTCGCGGCCTTCTTCGCGACCCTCTTCGCGGCCTTCGTCGCGCGCGCCCGCCTTCAGCTTTTCGAGCTCCGCGTTCCCTTTTCGTTCGAGCGCGCGCACAACCTCGCGCTCCGCGTTCTGCACGTCGAGCAGCGCGCGCACCGCAATGGGACGCACGAAGCACGAATCCTCGAGCATGCCGTCCAGGAGGAGCGGCACGAACGCGTGTTTCTCCGTCGACCACTCGCAGACCTCGCGGCGCTTGACGAAGATCGCGAACACCCGACGAACGCCGCGCTCCGCGAGCTCCTCGGCCTTCTCGACCACGTCGCGCACGCTCTGCTCGTTCACGATCTCGAACGAGATCTCCTCCAGGAAACGCCGCCCCGTGGCCGGGTCCTGCCCCTCTCGCCGGATCGAGAGGTCGGTCGCGAAGTTCGAGCCCTCGGAGACGCGGGTGAGCAGCTCCGTCGAGGGCCGGTAGCCCGGACGGACGTGCGGGAGGATCAAAAAATCCAGGCTCGTCTGCAGGTCCGCGTGAGGCTCGAGCGCTGGCTGCGCGACGACCTTGCGGCCGCGGATCATCTCATCCCGCGTCGTCTCGGGCACGACGATGTGCTCGTCGACCGGCGGAAAACGTCCCGGGCGAGAGCCCGACGGCGGAAACGACAGCGCCGCGCCACCGCCGCCGCGAGGGGGCGCGAGGAGGACCGTCGACCGATCAGGCTTGGGATCCATGCTCCACAACCTAGCAGACGCGAACCCCTTCCGGGAGCCCAAAAATGCCCTTTTCCCGCTCCGCGGGCAAACCCCACGCGTCCCGCGAGGATCGGCTATAGTCCCCCGCCGTGGACGCGCGCCGAACGCCCCCGAACGAGGTGCCGCGAGCGCGCTTCGTCGCGCTCGTGCTGACGCTCGTCGTGTTCGTCGCGTGTGGCGCGCCCGACGAGCCGCCGGGCCGCACCGTCGAGGGGCCGGATCCGGCCGTGCCCGCGGCATCCGTCGCCTCGGGCGGCGCGCTCCCGCTCCCGCCCGAGCCCTCGGCCGTGAGCGAGCCCGAGCCCGAAGGCCCCGCGCCGGCGGACCTCGAGCCAGGCCAGGGCCACGAGCTCGCCAGCATCGCGATGCGCAACTTCGTGTACATCGCGCCCGATTACCAGTCCACGCGGCTCGGCTACCTGCGCGCGGGCGCCATCGTCCCGCGCGCCGCCGAGCCCGCAGGCTTCAAGCGGTGCAAGGGCGGCTTTTATCGGATCCACCCGCGCGGCTACGTCTGCGTGGGCACGGGCGCGACGCTCGACACGAAGCATCCCGTCGCCCTCGCGGCCGTCCGCGGCCCGCGCCGGGGCGAACCGTTCCCTTACCATTACGTCGTTTCGCGCAGCCCCCCGCCGCACCTCTACGTCCACCTCCCCACGCCCGAGGAGCAACGCACCGTCGAGGGCCGTCCCCTCGGCGCGCGCGGCATGAACGACTGGATCGTGCAGGAGATTGGCAGGACGATCGGCGATGCGGATCCGATCTCCCCCTTCCTCGAGTCCGGCCGCGATTTGCCGAAGCCCGCGGGCGCCGAGGAGAAGGTCCGCTTCCACGCGCACCGCGGCCGCGCCAAGGCGCGCTCGGCGTTCGGCCTGATGGCCAGCTTCGACTGGACGGACCGCCGCTTCGGCCTCACGACCGAGCTCGACCTCGTCCCGATCGATCGCACGCGTCCCGCGCACCTCTCCGAGCTGCGCGGCGTCGTCTTCAAGGCGCCGGGCGTGCCGGCGTTCGTCATGCACCAGGGCCTGCGCGCGCTGCGGCCCGACGAAGAGGGCAAGCTCCGGCCCGCGGAGTACGTCCCTTTCCGGAGTGGCTGGGTGCTCACGGGGCGCGCGTCGAGCGGCGGCGGGCACCGCGTCGAGGGAAAACCGGGCGAGGCGCCGGCGGCCTACGTCGAGACCACCGAGGGCGTATGGCTCGCGGCGAGCAGCCTGCGGATCGGCCGGCTCGGGCAGGATCTCTGGGGACATGCCAAACGCGGCAAGCGCTGGATCGACATCTCGATCGAGCTCCAGATGCTCGTCGCCTACGAGGGCACGAACCCCGTGTTCGCCACGCTCGTCTCCACGGGCCGTGGCGGGCTCTCGGACCCGGAGACCACGGGCGCCACGGTCCAGGGCACGTTTTTCGTCCAATCGAAGCACGTCACGGCGACGATGGACGGAGATCCGGCGAGCGAGGCCGCGTTCGAGCTCCACGACGTGCCGTACGTCCAGTACTTCCACCAGAATTACGCCATTCACGGCGCGTACTGGCACGACGAATTCGGCAAGGCGCGCAGCAATGGCTGTGTGAACGTCTCGCCCGCGGACGCGGCCTGGCTCTTCGAATTCACCGATCCGCCCGTCCCGGCCGCGTGGCACGGCGCGATGACCCCCGCCGGCGGCACGCTCGTGTACGTCCACCCCTGAACGGGCTCTCTCCCCGAGAGCACGATTTGTACCCGAGCTTTCCTCTTGCTCCCTCCTTCCCGCATGGGTTAGATCTTCGAGATTTCGTGTCTCCTTTGATGTTCACGGAAAGGACGAAGGTCATGCGGGCTCTCCGGACCGGATTCTCCATGTCGCGTGCCGGGCTTTGTGGTTCCCTCCTCGTGGCGCTCCTGGCCGGCTGCACGGCCACGCCGACCGGCGGACCGCTCGGAGGAGGCAGCGGGATCGACCTCAATCCGGTGCCCCCGAAGGTCGACGAGCTGCCCAACGTCGGTCAGCTCCCGCCCCTGCCGACGGGCCCCGAGGCGCGCCCCACGCCGCCGCCGCTGCCCCAGCAGGGCGCCACCTCGTTCCTCTCCGCCGACGAACCCTGGTTGCAGTGGGGCTACGACGGGGAAGAAGAGGAAGAGGAAGAAGAAGAGGAGGAAGAGGAAGAGCGCGAGCTCGAGGAGGGCGATATCTATCGTGTCCTCAGCGACGGCGTGCTCCTCAACCTGAACCTCTATCGCGGGCTCCAGGTCATCGACATCGGCGACCTCTCGGATACGCAGATCGTCGGCCGTTTGCCCATTCAGGGTACGCCCGTCGAGATGTACGTCGACGGCGATCGCGCCGTCATCCTGCTGAACGATTGGTCCGGCTACGAAGGGCACCCCGAGAAGTTCATCGTGAAAGACCGCACGGGCGGGACGATCCTGCTCGTCGACATCGCCGATCGGCAGCACCCGAAGCTCCTCTCGCAGCGGTACATCCCGGGCTACATCCAGACGAGCCGGTACGCGAACGGCCTGAACAAGGATTCGCTCTACGTCGCCGCCAGCGAATGGGAGTACAAGCAGGTCGACGGCTCCTGGGATTACGTGCTCAAGAGCACCGTGAAGAGCTTCGACGTGGCGCCCACGAAGCTCATCTCGAAATCGGAGATCCAGCTCGGCGGCGACGTGACGGACGTGCACGCCGAGGGCGACGTCCTGCTCGTGGCCCGCGGCAACTCCGTCTGGTCGAACGAGAGCAGCAACGTCGCGGTCGTGGACATCTCGAGCATCGACGGCGCGATGACCCTGCGCGACGAGATCACCGTCCCGGGCTACGTGCGCTCGCAGTTCCACATGGATATGCGCGGCGACGTCCTGCGCGTCTTCTCCGGCCCGCGGTGGGGCGTCGGCAAGCAGAGCCACCTCACCACGTTCGACGCGTCGAACCTCGACTCGCTCGTCCCCATCGACCACGCCGCCTTCGGCACGGACCAGGCCATGTTCGGCGCGATCTTCCTCGACGATCGGGCGTTTGCCGTGACGTACCTGCAGACGGATCCGTTCCACGCCTTCTCGGTCGGCGCGGACGGCAGCGTCGAGGAGAAGAGCGAGTTCATCGTCTCCGGGTGGAACGATTTCTTCCGGCCCGCCTTCTCCGCGACGCGCCTCATCGGCATCGGCGTGAACGACGAGGGGGGCTCACGCAAGCTCGCGGTGAGCCTCTACGACATCACGAACCTCGAAAACCCGAACCCGCTCGTGACGCGGGCGGAGGTCGACGGGCAAAACGGCGGATGGAACTGGTCCGAGGCGAACTGGGATCACCGCGCGTTCACCGTGTCGGACAATGCGGTGAACGTGCAGGCTCCGACCGGCGAGACGGAGACGGGCCTCGTGCTCCTGCCGTTCTACGGATATCAATACGGGGTCGACGGGTCGTGGCAGGCGAAATCGGCGGTCCAGATCTTCACGTTCTCGGACCACACGGTGACGCGGCGCGGGGTCATGTTGCATTCGGATCCGGTGCGCCGCGCCTTCCGCCTGCCGAATCAGAACGGCGCGAACCTCTCGGAGCGGGAGCTGCGCGTCTACGACCAGACGAACCCGGACAACCCCGTCCTGCGCGACCAGATCGACCTCGCGCCGGAGTACAGCGGGGTGTATCCGATCGGCAATTCCCACCTCGCCCGGGTGAAGGAGCCGAACTGGTATTACTGGTGGACGGAGCCGAACAGCCCGAAGGTCGTGGAGATCGTCCCCAAGGTCCAGGGCCAGGACGTCGAGCTCACCGAGCCTGTCGCGAGCTTCGAGGTGCCCCAGCAGGCGTCGCTCTTCCAGGTCGGCGACAAATTCGTCTCGGTGACGTCCAACGCCAATAACTGGCCGACCTACACGACCACGGTGCAGGTCTTCGACCTCTCCGACCCCACGAATCCCACGGAGGTCGGCTCACTCGTCACGAACGAGCTGCCCTGGGCGTCGGTCCGCGTGGTCGGTGATTCGCTCGTCTTCTCCGGTGCGGAGAGCGTGTCGCAAGAGCAGATCTACGTGAACCAGTGCTGGGAGTACGTCTACGCGAACGTCGATTGCTTCGGCGAGGAGGGCTGCAACTACCTCGCGGGCCAGCGTGATTGTTACGAGGTCGATGGCAAGCCCGAATATTGTGTCGGTGGTTTTGCCTCCTGCACGGACCATGAGGACGCCGAGCCGTCGTGCGTGCCGCTCTCGGACGACGAGACGCCGGAGCAGCTTTCCGGCTACTGCTATGGCGGCGAGCGGTCCCTCGTGACCTCGCGATACTGGTTCCGGGGGCTCGACCTCTCGGATCCCACGGCGCCGACGCTCGGCGACGTCCTCCAGACGCCCGTCGGGGAGGACGCGGTTCGCGTGTTCGAGGACGGTGATTCGCTCTATGTCACCGTCAAGAAGCCCGTCGAGGTGCCGCTGGATCCGCGGCCGTATGCGCAATACTTCGTTCGCCGCGTCGATTTCGCGAACCCCGCGGCGCCCGTGGTTGGCCCGGCGATCAACGTCCCGGGTGAGCTCGTCGCCAAGAAGGGCTCGGTTCTCTTCACGCAGGACGAGGTGTGGGGCCAGCAGTTCGTGGATTCGGCGTTCGCGAAGCTCGATCTCTCGGGCAACCTCGCGTCCCTGCAGAACTACGAGCACCTGCCGTTCCGCCGGGTGCAGTCCTTCGGCGTGGACGAGGGGGGCCTGCCCGTCGCCGTGCACAGTCTGCAATGGCAGACGTACGGGGGCTATTACGGGAACGACCATCCCTCGTTCTCGGTCTTCGCGCCTCGCCCGGACGGCGAGGATTTCCTCACGCTCTCGACCACGAGCGTCCCGGCCTACCTCTGGCTCCAGCATGTCGACCGCAAGCGCGCGTTCCTCTCGACGTACGGCGGCATGCTGATGGTGAACCTCGACGCGCCGGAGACGCCGTTCGTCCAGGCCTTCTTCAAGACCTGGTACTACTATGGCGCGGGCGGCCCGCGGATCATCGACGACGAGGTCTACCTCCCCGCGGGGCCGACCGGCATTCAGCAGCTCGGGATCGACGAGTCGAACCTGCTGCAATCTCCCTGATTCAGAGCAACTCGAGGGCGCCGATGTCCACCGGCGCCCTCATGCACGTCCCCGCACCATCACGCCGCGATTCGTCAGGGCCCCGCCATTTCCAGCGTCGGCTTGGGCTTCTGGCCTGGCTTCGCCTTCCGCACGATCTCCAGGAGGTCGTGCTTCTGCTTGCCGTATTCGAGCGTGATGACCTTCTCGGTCGCCTTCTGCGCGCTCATGCCGAAGTCCTCGAACACGATCACCTGCACCTTCGTGCGCGTCGAGGCGCGGTTCCGGTCCGACGCGAAGTAATGGGCCTGCATCTTGTACTTGCCGTCCGTCGCGTTTTTCAGGACGTACATCTCCGGGCCATAACCCTGCGTGACGTCCATCGTGAGCTGGCCGCCGAGCTGCGTCTGGCGATTGCCGAAGTAGCAGACGTCGCCGTTCGGCTCGGTCACGTGCAGGTCGATGTCGGTCGCGTCCGTGTTCCAGGTGATCATCACGACGAGATCGGCGCTCTGGAGCTGGGTCTCGCGGGCCACCTGGGGCAGGCGGTTCTTGACGTACTCGGGCACGTGGGTTTTGAGGTCGCCGCGCGCCGCGCGCTGGAGCAAATCGAAGTATTCGAGCGCGAGGATCTTGCGGAACTCGCCGAACCGCGCTTCCCATCGCCCCGCGAGGCCCACCTCGAAATACGCCATCGCGAGGTCCGTGCGGCCGAGCCGCGCGAGGGTCTGCGCCATGGCGCGGTAAGTCTGCGGCTCGTAGGGGCGCGCGACGGCGACGCGGCGGAAGAGGTGGAATGCGTCCGCGGGCAGGCCGAAGCTCATCGCCGTGACGCCGACGTCGCGCGCGAGCACGGCATCGCCTGGGTTTTCCTCGACGAGCGAGCTCAGCGCTTTGAGGGCGTCCGCGGGCCCGAGCGAGGCGCGCCGGCGCTCGGCCTCGGTCGTCATGCGATCGTAATCGAGCTTGTGCGCGGTGAGGTCGGCGAGCACGGGGGCGGGGATCGACTTCTTGTCGCGCGATTTCACGGCGAGCGGGGCCGCGTCGACGCGGAAGCTCTCCTCGGGCATCTGATTGAGCGCCTGGCGGAACGAAGGTGGTACGGTGAGGGCCACGCCGGGCGTCGTGGGCAAACCGTCGATCCAGCGCAGGAACGTGGCCTTGGGGTTGCCGAGTGCGGAGGCGGAGAGGGCCAGCGTGTCCTCGACGACGCGCGAGGCCGACGCCGATTTGATGGTCCGGGCGAAGTCCTCGGGCACGATGCCGAAGCGCTGATAATCGGCCTCGGACTCCAGCATGAGCAGCGACGAGGTCTTGCCGGGGACGCGGAAGTGGATCGAATACGCCTTCGCCATGGTCTCGGTGGCCGGGGCGAGCTCTTCGATCTGCGCGACCGCGATCTGGCCATACCCACGAATCGCGAGCGGGGAGGGGATCGCCTGGCCGAGCGGGGCTTTTACGATTTGCGTGCCGCTGCCGGATTCGAGCGTGAGCTCGACGGCGGCGTCCTTGTCGGGCGTGCCGCGGCCGGCGACGCGGAGGGTTTGGCCGGGAAAGACGAAGCGAGGGCGGCCGGCGAAGAGGATATCGCTGCCGCCGGAGACACGCGCCGAGACCAGGCGGAATGGGCGGCTCTTGTGCGCGGTCGAGGCCTTCTGGACCTCGGCGTCGCCCGTGACGGAGAAGAGCGCGCCGCCGGTCTCGCGCGTAAGGAGCGTGAGCGCATCCACGTCCGTGCCCGCGAGGCCCGTCTGGTATGCGTAAACCGAGCGGACCGGGGTTTTCTGCAGGCGCTTCGTGATCATCTGCGCGTCGGGCTCGCCCCAGGTCGCGGCGCCGTCGCTGAGGAGGAAGACGTCGAACTGCGGGGCGCCGGGCGCGGTCGTGGCCCGGGCGAGCGCGGCGCCGAGATCGGTCGCGCCTTCGAGCGCGAGGCCCTCGGCGAAGGTCTTGAGCTCGCGGCGCGAGGCGGCGTCGTTCGTGACGAAGCGCGGCTTCCAGAACGTCTGCTCGATGTTGAAGAAGAGGACGTTGTAATGCTTGATCGTGTCCTCGTTGTTCGCGAGGATCGCGTCGAGGAGCTTGAGCCAGACGTTGAAGCGATCGGGGTTCGACGAGAGCGAGGTGTCGACGAGGAAGAGCACGTTCTCCTCGCCCTTCGCCGCCGACGACGCGGGAAACTGCGGCGCGATGTCGGCCGCGAAATAAGGCCCTGTCGCGGCGTCCGTCGCGACGACGTGCGCGGCGCCCGGCTTCTTGATGCGGACCGTGACGGTTTTTCCGGACGGATCGTCGAACCGATAGAAACGTTTGTCCGGGCCGGAGAAGGCCGGCACGGCCGGCGTGACGTCCACGGACGCGCCTTGCGGCGCCGCGACGGCGAAATCGATCGCCTTGCTGCCGACGTTCTCCGGCAGATCGAAGCTGTATTCGAGGTCCTCGCCGATCCGCGTGAGCGGCACGTCGTAGCCGAGCACGATGCGGTGGGATTTGCCCCCGACGAGCGGGAAGACGCGGGTATTGAAAACATTCGGCCCGGCCCATTCGAGCAGCGCCGGATCCACGTTGCGGCGCACGGTCTGCGTGTAGGCGAGCGCGGCCTTTTCTTTCGGCACCATGCGCGCCTCCTTCACGCCCTGCCACGCGGATTGGCGCGCGCTCCGGATCTCGGCCGGCTCGCCGCCCATGCCGCGGGCTCGTTCCGCCGGGAAAAACGCCGGCACGGCGTCGCCCGCGATGGCCATCGCGTCCTGCCCGAACGCAAAATAATACGGCGACGCGCCCACGGGCAGGCGCATCTTGAGCGTGCCTTCGTACGTCTCCGGGCGGTTGTTCTTCACGACGATGTCGAGCACGACGCGGGCCATGAAGCCGTCGATCGCGACCTTGGCCTGCACGCTGCGCACGGGCAGCGCCTCGCGATCGCCGATCTCCACGCGCACCGCGTGGGCCCCGCTCTGCGCGCGCTTCCACGTCGTCGCCTCGTCCGATCCCGCGACGGACTTGGGCTTCGCCGCGGCCGCCCCTTTCTCTTCGGCCTTGGCCTCGACCGCGGAGCGCGGCGCTCCCCCTCCCACAGAGGCCGGCGCTCGCGGCGGCGCGGAGGTGGGCGCGGGCATCGACGCCGCGGCGCCAGGCGCCATCGGGGCGGGCGCGGCCGGCGGCGGAGGCGGCTCCGCGGGTTTTGCATCGTCGGCGTCGTATCGAGAGTCCGGCGCCGACTCCGTCTCCATTGATTCGACGGCCGCGGGAGCGGCCTCCCCGGCGGGCGCTTGCGCTTCCGCCATCGAAGGAGGAGCCGAGCTGCCGCCGCAGCCGCCCACGCTCGAGGAGAGCGTCACGAACAGCACGAGGAGGACCAAGAACGCGCGCGCACGTGAGGTCATGGCCCGAGCATAACGGAGTTCGTTGTCGGGACTTACAGGAAGATCGACCGATCGCGGCGCACGTGGCATATCCTCGCGGCATGACTTGGTTTTGCGTTTCGGAGGGAACATGAAGCTCGCGAGCATCGCGAAGGAGACCCTCGACATCGTGTCCCGCGGCGAATACGAGAGCGCCGGGGGCCAGCGCGTCCACATCGGCCGTCTCGTCGAGGCGGCCGCGGCGGGGACCGTGCTCTACAAACCGGGCGATCTCGTGCACGCCGAGCCTCGCGAGCGGCGCCCCGGATCGATCCGCATCGAGGTGACGGACGAGACGACCGCGGCCGCGGGGCGAAGGCTCTGCCGCGAGGGCGAGGCGCGCGTCGCCGCGCTGAATTTCGCCTCCGCGAAGAACCCGGGCGGCGGTTTTTTGGGCGGCGCAAAGGCCCAGGAGGAAGACCTCGCGCGGTGTTCGGCGCTTTATACCTGCCTCGTCCGGCAGCCGAAGTATTACGAGGCAAACCGGGCGACGGCGTCGATGATCTACACCGATCACCTGATCTACTCGCCCGACGTGCCGTTTTTCCGGGACGACCGGCTCGCGCTCCTCGACGAGCCGTTCACGTTGTCGATCGTGACGGCGCCGGCTCCGAACGCGGGCGAGGCGCTTCGCCGCGACAAGAAGGCGGGCCCCGCGATCCACGAGGCCCTCGAGCGGCGCGCGGCGTACGTGCTCGCGGCCATGGCGCTTCACGGTCATCGCACGCTCGTGCTCGGGGCGTGGGGCTGCGGCGTGTTCCGCAACGACCCGCGCGAGGTCGCGGACGTGCTCGCGCGCTGGCTTGCGCATCCGCGCTTCACAGGCGCCTTCGATCGTGTGGTCTTCGGGATCTACGATCGCAGCGCGGCGCGCGCGACGCTGCGCGCGTTCGAGGAGCGGATGGCGAACCTGTGATCGGCCTCTTGTGCCGCGGCGCGCTTCCCGGCACGATCGCTCGGACGCCCATGGCTTCGATCTTTCGCCCTCGTCGCTCTGCTCGGTTCGCGCTCCTCGCCGTGGCGCTCGGGCTCGCCTCGTTTGCCCTGCCTGCGCCGGCGGATGCCCAGACGTTCCCCGCGGATGCTGCGTGGAAACCGCTCGTCCGGGGGGGCGCGCGGGTTGCGGATCCACCGGGGGATGCGGCATCTGGGCAGGACGTCGTCAGCGATCCCGCGCAGGGCGGCGCCGCGGCCTACTTCGCGGCCGACGCCAATTTCCTCTACCTCCGGCTGCGGATCAACGACGCGGTGCTCCAGGCGTCGCCCGCGGATTTCAAGGCGTTCGGCTGGGTTTGTCTCATCGATACCGACGGCGACCTCGCGAGCCACGAGCTCTCCATCGGGGTCCTCGGGAGCTCGGACGTCGTCGAGCTCCGGCGAAACACGAGTCCGCAGAACGACGGATCGCCTGCGGACATCTCGGAGCTACTCTTGAAGAGTTACCCGGCGTCGACGCACGCGCGCGCTGTCGCGGCTCCCTCGATGATGAGCGGAGACGCTGACTTCTTCATCGACTGGGCCGTCGCGCGCGTGGATCTCGGCATCACCAACCAGACGCCGTTCCGGCTCGCGTGCGGCTCGTCGAGCGACGCGCAGAGCCTCACGGGTGATCTGATCTCGGACAAGGGCGCCACCACGCTTGCCGGGCTCGTGGCCGATCCGATCGCCCTTTATGGCGCGACCTGCCTTTACGACTGCATCGACACTGGAGCGCCCTGCACCATGGGTGTCGGGGCCTGCCTCGAGACGGGCTCGATCCTGTGCGACGGGCTCACGAGGTCCTGCGACGCGTTCCCCGGCGAGCCCGGCACGGAGACCTGCAACGGGATCGACGACGATTGCAACGGCGTGATGGACGATGGTTTTGATCTCGGCGCGGATTGCGACGTGGGCATCGGCGCGTGCGCGGCGTCGGGCGTCATCGTGTGCACCAGCGACGAGCTATCGAGCGTGTGCAGCGCCACGCCCGGCGCTCCCGAGGTGGAGACGTGCAACGAGATCGACGATGATTGCGACGGCGCTGTGGACGAAGATTTCGGGCTCGGCGTGCCTTGCGACGTGGGACTCGGCGCGTGCGCGGCGTCGGGCGTCATCGTGTGCACCGCCGACGAGCTCTCGAGCGAGTGCAGCGCCACGCCCGGCGACCCCGCGGCGGAGATGTGCAATGGCATCGACGACGATTGTGACGGCGTCGTGGACGACGGGCTCGACCTCGGGGAGATGTGCACGGTGGGCGTGGGCGCGTGCCTCGCGATGGGTGAGATCGTCTGCGACGCGCTTTTCGCTACGACGTGCAACGCGATGCCGGGTTTGCCCTCGAACGAGACATGCAACGGCGTGGACGACGACTGCAATGGCGTGACCGACGAGGGCTGCGCGGACACGGACGGCGATGGCTTGAGCGACGCGGAGGAGGGCATGCTCGGCACGGATCCGGCCGACGCCGACACGGACGACGACGGCGTGCCCGACGGCGCCGAGCCGTCGAAGGACGCGGATTCGGATGGCGACGGGCTCATCAACGCGCTCGATCCGGACAGCGACGATGATGGTTTGCCGGACGGCACCGAGATGGGCTATGGCTGCGACGATCCCGCGACGGACCCCGCGCCATTGAGCTGCGAGCCCGACGGCGATCTCGGCGCCACAAAGACGGATCCGACGAAGGCCGACACCGACGGCGGCGGCAAACCGGACGGGCTCGAAGATGCGGATCACGACGGCGTCGTCGATGCGGGCGAGACGAATCCGAACGATCCGGCGGACGACGCGTTCACCTGCTTCACGGACGTCGATTGCGGCAATCCCGTGAGCGGCTCCGTTTGCGAGGCGGGCATGTGCGTGCCCGGTTGCCGCGGCGTGGGGGGCAATGGTTGTCCTTACGGCGAAGTGTGCTCGTCCGTGGACGCCTCGCGTGGCGTTTGCGAGCCCGGGCCGAACGAGTGCGCGAAGGACGCCGATTGCGGCGCCGCCGACAGCGGGCGCGTTTGCGACATCCCGGCGCGCGTCTGCCAGGCGGGCTGCCGCGGCGCGGCGGGCAACGGTTGTCCCGCGGGATCGTTCTGCACCTCCGAGACCTCGCAACTCGGCGTCTGCGAGCCCGTGCCCACCGTGGGTTTCGAGGGCAACGGCGTGTTCTGCGACGCCGCGGGTGCCGGGCGGGGACGCAGGATGAGCGGCGGCGTGCCGTTCGTGCTGGTGCTCGGGCTCTCTGCGTTCGTCGCGAGGCGCTGCTCCCGGGAAAAACGGAGCACGCGCGGCAAGATCCGGGGGTGACCCCAGCGCCGGGCTTTGATAGCCTCGGTCGAACGGTCTTCGCATGCTCTTCACCCTCCGCGCCACGGGTCCGCACGCGTCGGGGCTCGGGTTCCTGCTGCACAAGCACCCCGACAAACTCCAGACGTTCCCCCTCGCGTTCGGCCGCGCGCACGTCTTCTATCCCGAAGCCTCGACCGAGGCCGTGACGGCCGCGTTGCTCGTCGACCTCGATCCGGTCGCCCTCGTGCGGGGTCGGCCCGGATCCTCCGAGGGCGGGCCCGTGGATCAGTACGTGAACGACAGGCCGTACGCCGCGTCGTCGTTCCTCAGCGTCGCCATCGCGCAGGTGCTCGGCTCGGCGCTCGCGGGTCGCTGCAAGGATCGGCCGGAGCTCGCGCAGACGTCGATCCCGCTCGAAGCGACGCTCTCCGCGGTGCCGTGCCGCGGCGGCGCGACGCTGCTCCGCGCGCTGTTCGAGCCGCTCGGATACGAGGTCACCGCGACCCGTTTGCCGCTCGATGAACGTTTCCCCGCGTGGGGCGAGGGCGCGCACCACGACGTCCGCCTGCGCAAGGCGTGCCCGCTCTCGGAGCTGCTCTCGCACGTGTACGTGCTCGTGCCCGTACTCGACGACGACAAGCATTACTGGGTCGGCGACGACGAGGTGGAGAAGCTCGTCTACCACGGCGAGGGGTGGCTCGCGACGCACCCCGAAAAAGAGCTCATCGCGCGGCGGTACCTGAAGCACAGGGGTCGCCTCGCGCGCGCGGCGCTCGATCGGCTCGTCTCGGGCGAGGCCAAGGATCCCGACGCGGAGGCCGAGGCGCACGCCGAGGAGGAGGCGGCGATCGAGGCGCCCGTGCGCCTCGACGAGGCCCGGATCGAGGCCGTGGCGCGGGCGCTCTCGGACGAAGGCGCGACGTCGGTGGTCGATCTCGGCTGCGGGGAAGGCAAGCTCCTCGCGAAGCTCTTGCGAAACCGAGCGATCACGCGGCTCGTGGGGGTCGACGTCTCGCAACGCGCGCTCGACGTGGCCTCGGAGCGGCTGAAGCTCGATCGGCACGGCGGCCGAAAATCCGAGCGGATCGAGCTCCTGCACGGATCGCTCCTCTACCGCGACGCGCGCCTCTCGGACTTCGACGCGGCCGCGCTCGTGGAGGTCATCGAGCACCTCGAGCTCTCACGCCTCGGCGCGCTCGAGCGCTCGGTCTTCGAGCACGCCCGCCCCCGCGTCGTCGTCGTGACCACGCCGAACGCCGAATACAACGTCGTCTTCTCCTCGCTCCCCGCGGGCCACATGCGCCACAAGGATCACCGATTCGAATGGACGCGCGCCGAATTCGAGGCGTGGGCGCGCGGCGTCGCGGAGCGAAATGGCTATGCCGTCCGGTTCGCGCCGATCGGACCTGTCGATGAAACCCTGGGATCTCCCACGCAAATGGCGGTGTTCTCCCGATGAGCACGGAAGTCCCGGCGGAGGCGGCCCCCGCGAACGGCCGCACGATTTCCCTGCCGACACCGAGCCTCGTCCTGCTCCTCGGCGCGTCGGGATCGGGGAAGAGCACCTTTGCGCGCAAGCATTTCGCGCCGACCGAGGTCGTCTCATCCGACATGTTCCGCGCGATGGTCTCGGACGACGAGAACGATCAAAGCGCGTCGGCGTCGGCGTTCGAGGTGCTGCACCTCGTCGTGGACAAACGCCTGGAGGCAGGCAAGCTCGTGGTCGTCGACGCGACGAACGTGCGGCCCGAGTACCGCAAGCCGCTCGTGGCGATCGCGCGCAAGCACCACGTCTTCGCGACGGGAATCGTGCTCGACGTGGGCGAGCGCGTCTGCAACGAGCGGAACGAGGCGCGCACGGACCGCAACGTGGCGGTCCACGTGGTGCGGCGGCAATCGCAGGATCTACGAGCGTCGCTGCGCGGGATCGAGCGCGAGGGCATCCGCGTGGTGCACGTGCTGCGGAAGGCCGAGGAGATCGAGAACGTCACCATCGAGCGTACGCGCCTCTGGACCGATCGCCGCGACGAGCACGGTCCGTTCGACATCATCGGCGACGTGCACGGCTGCTGCGACGAGCTCGAAGCGTTGCTGGAAGATCTCGGGTACACGGTCGAATGGGATCCCGCCGCGGGCCCGCACGGCGTGCGCGTGACGCCGCCGCCGGGCAGGCGCCTCGTTTTCCTCGGGGATCTCGTCGATCGGGGACCGCGGATCGTGGACGTCCTGCGCCTCGTGATGACGGCCGTGCAGAGCGGGGCCGCGCTGTGCGTGCCGGGCAACCACGAGGTGAAGCTGCTCAAGGTGCTCCGCGGACGGCAGGTCACGATCATGCACGGGCTCGCCGAGACGCTCGCCGAGCTCGCGCATACGACGGAGGCGTTCCAGGCGGACCTCGCGCGTTTCATCGACGACCTCGTCAGCCATTACGTGCTCGATGATGGGCGGCTCTGCGTCGCGCACGCCGGGATGAAGGCGTCGATGCAAGGGCGCTCGTCGGGCGGCGTGCGCGAATTCGGGCTGTATGGCGACACGACGGGCGAGACGGACGAGTATGGTTTGCCCGTGCGGCTCAACTGGGCGACCGAATATCGGGGCCGCGCGACGGTCGTGTATGGCCACACGCCGGTGCCGACGGCGGATTGGCTGAACAATACGATCTGCATCGATACGGGTTGCGTCTTCGGCGGCGCGCTCACGGCGCTGCGTTATCCCGAGCGCGAGCTCGTCAGCGTGCCGGCGGCGCGTCAATATTGCGAGCCGAAGAAGCCGCTGGTCCCGGTGGCGGCCGAGGATGGGCGCTCGGCGCAGCAGACGCACGACGACACGCTCGATCTCGACGACGTGATCGGCAAGCGGCCCGTGAGCACGCGCCTCGCGCGGTGGGTCACGGTGCGCGAGGAGAACGCGGCCGCGGCGCTGGAGGCGATGAGCCGGTTCGCGGTCGATCCGCGCTGGCTCGTTTATCTGCCGCCGACGATGTCCCCGACCGAGACGAGCGAGTTTCCGGGCACGCTGGAGCACCCGGCCGAGGCCTTCGCGTATTTCCGGCGGAACGAGGTCCCGCGCGTCATCTGCGAAGAAAAACACATGGGCTCGCGGGCCGTGATCGTCGTTTGTCGGGACGAGGCGACCGCGAAGAAGCGGTTTGGCACGACGGACGGTCGGGCGGGCATCGTGTACACGCGCACGGGCCGGCCGTTTTTCGACGATCGCGAGCTCGAAGAGGCGCTTCTCGCGCGGGTGCGGCGCGCGGCCGAGGCGAGCGGGCTCTTCGAGGAGATCGGGCCCTGGTTCGTGCTCGACGCGGAGATCATGCCGTGGTCGGCGAAGGCGCAGGCGCTCGTCCGGGTGCAATACGCGCCCGTGGGCAGCGCGGCCCGGTCTTCGCTCGGAGCCGCGATCGAGGCGCTCACGAAGGCGAAGGCGCGCGGGATCGAGGCGGACGCGCTCCTCGGGAACATGCAGGCGCGGGCGCGGGCCGCTTCGCTTTACGTGGACGCGTACGGACGGTACTGCTGGCCGGTCGCGTGTATCGAGGATTATCGCGTCGCGCCCTTCCATCTGCTCGCGGCCGAGGGGCGCGTGTTCGTCGATCGAGATCATCCTTTCCACCTGGGAATCGCGGCGCGGCTCGCCGAGGCGGATGGCCAGGTGCTCGTTTCGACGCGGCACGTGGAGGTCACGCTCGGGGACGAGGCGAGCGAGCGGGAGGGCGCGATGTGGTGGGAGGAGCTCACCTCGGAGGGAGGCGAGGGCATGGTCGTCAAGCCCATCTCTTTCCTCGCGCGGGGCAAACGCGGCCTCGTGCAGCCGGCCGTGAAATGCCGCGGCCGCGAGTATCTCCGGATCATTTACGGGCCCGAATACGATCTGCCGGAGAATCTCGCGCGGCTCCGCAATCGTGGGCTCGGCGCGAAACGGTCGCTCGCGCTGCGGGAGCTCGCGCTCGGCGTCGAGGCGCTCGAGCGTTTCGTCCGGGGCGAGCCCTTGCGGCGGGTGCACGAATGCGTGTTCGCGATCCTCGCGCTGGAAAGCGAGCCGGTCGATCCGCGACTTTGATGCCATAGCCGGGCGTTATGCTCCACGTTTGCTATTCTCTTCGCGCGGCAACCGTCGCGCGGGATGGAGGATTGGAATGAACGAGAACGAGTCGAACGCAGGGGACGGGACTCTCGTATCACCCGAGCTCGCGGAGGACGCGATGCTCGTGGCCGTGGCCGCGGGGCAAGCGACGCTCGAGCGCGGGGTGAAGAGCGGGACCGTGGTCCTCTTGCAGAAGGCGCTCGTCGAGCTCGGCGCGTCCCTCACCCCGGATGGCTCGTTCGGACCGAAGACCCACACGGCCATCGTGGCCGAGCAAGCCGCGGCGGGGCTGCCCCAGACGGGTGTGCTCGACGCGGCGACGCTCGTGGTCATCGATCGGCGCCTCGCCACGCAGCGGAAGGGCCGGCTGCACGACGCCATGGCGGCGGCGGTCGGGGGCGCGCCTGCGAGGCCCGCGGCCGCGGCGCAGGTGGCGGGCGGGCCTTCGCGGCAAGATCAGGGGTATTTCGACGACGCGGCCGAGCTCCGGGGCCCGGGGGCGGGGCCCGTGGCGGATCCGGATTCGCCGCCGCCGGTCCAGGCGCAGGCCGGCACGAAGAAGGGGCCGCTGCCTTCGGACCGCGCCGGTTCGCTCGACGCCGTTCGGCGCGCGATCGGCGACGACGGGCCCGCGAACGCGGCCCTCGAGCGGCTCCTCGCGGCGGGGCGCCTGCACGAGGGATCACTCCTTCCGAACCTGGCCACGTTCGCGCAGACGCCACGCAACCCCGCGCTCTTGCTGGAGGCGGGGATCGAGCCGGAGCTTTTGCTCGGGCAGGTGATCCGGCACGTCGACAACCCCCTCCGGGTGCAGCAGGGGCAGGGGCACGGGACGTGTGGGGCCGGCGTGATGGAGTATGTGCTCTTGCGGCGAGATCCGGCCGAGCTCGTGCGGATCGTCGACGGCATCACCCGCGAGGCGCGCGCCATCACGCTCCGGTCCGGCAAGAAGCTCGAGATGCCTCGCAGCGCGATCGCGCGGGACAACTCGGGGCGGGTGGACCTCGACCGGCTCTTCCAGTCGGCGATCATGAACCACGCCTCGGCGATGAGCTGGCTCTTCGATTACGACAACCCCGAGGACAACGACACGTTCTGGGCGGCGGTACGGGGCAACAGTCAGATGGCCGTGTATGGCTTCACCAGCCTGTATCAAGCCATCCTCGGCGGGAGCTATTCGAGCGTGAGCACGCTTTCTCGGCCCAAGGACGAAGTCGCGACCCTCGTGGCGACGTCGGCGGCGCGTGGCGTGCCGGTGCCCGTGATCCTGGAGTTCCGGACGTACCACTGGCTTTCGGTCGAGTGGCTCGAAGCGGGCAAGGATGGCAAGCCCGCCTCCATCGTCCTCCGAAACCCGTGGGGCAAGGACGAGGGCGGCGACAAACCTCCCCGCGTGGCCATGCCCGAAGGCGGAGGTCGCGTCCGGATGAAGTATGCCGACTTCATCGAAAACGTGTTCGGCGCCACGGTCCGCGGCTGAGCGGGGTTCGTCCCGTCGCCTCTCGTCGCCCCCTCCTGGCGACTTCGCCCTCTCATTCAGGGTTACGGCTCATCAGCGTCGTGGCTTCGTACCACTTTGGTGGTAGTCGTCTGGTGAGCCGTATCGCCGCTGCCCCTGGCCCGGTCGGAGCATCGCTCCTCGCCCCCGCCAAAAGGGATTACGGCTCGTGCATCCTTCGCCTTCGTACCACTTTCGTCGTAGTGGTTCGGTAATTTAAATTGCCGTGCAACCAAGACGGACGCCGGATCGCCCTATATTTGGACACTTTGGCGGCCTGGATACAAAATGGCCCCATGAAGGACTGGAATACCTGGACCATGGAAGCCGATCGGGGGCTCGAGCTCCGGACGCACAAGATTCGCGTCGAGGTGAGCCGAGGGCCCATGGCAGGGGTCGTCACCGAGGTGCTCGGGCCGGAGGTGCGGGTCGGGAGCGGGAAGGATTGTGACCTCGTTCTCGAGGATCCGACCGTCAGTCGGCATCACCTGCTTCTCCGTATCGAAGGCGATCTCCTGCGCGTACTCGACACGACGAGCCGCAATGGCACGACGGTCGACGGCGTGCGGATCCGCGACGCCTACGCCCGGCCCGACTCGACGATCGGGCTCGGCGCCTCGGCGCTGCGGCTGAAGATGATGCGCGACGTGGTGGCGCTGCCGCTCTCGTCCCGCACGCGCTTCGGCGGTCTCGTCGGCGCGAGCGTGCCGATGCGGCGGCTCTTCGCGCTGCTCGAAAAGATCGCGCGGACCCACGCGACCGTGCTCGTCGAGGGGGAGACCGGGACGGGCAAGGAGCTCGTGGCCGCAGCGATTCACGCCGAGAGCGCGCGGGCGAGTGGCCCGTTCATGGTGTTCGATTGCTCGTCGGTGAGCGCGGGCGTGCTGGAGAGCGAGCTCTTCGGGCACAAGCGCGGCGGCTTCACGGGCGCGACCGAGAGCCGCATGGGGAGGTTCGAGGCGGCGCACGGCGGGACGCTTTTCCTCGACGAGATCGGCGAGCTGCCGCTCGAGCTCCAGCCGAAGCTGCTCCGGGCTTTGGAGACACGCACGATCACCCGGATCGGGGAGAACGAGCCGCGGCGGGCCGACGTGCGGATCGTGGCCGCGACGAACCGATCGCTGGCGGCGGAGGTCGAGCGGGGCAGGTTCCGCGAGGATCTCTATTACCGGCTGGCCGTCGTGCCGGTGCGGCTGCCGCCGCTGCGGGAGCGGCTCGACGACATCCCGCTGCTCGTGCGGCATTTCGAGAAGGAATGGCAGGGGCGGAAGGACGCGCCGCCGCTCCTGCCGAACGAGGTGCTCGAGCGGATGAAGGCGCACCCGCGGCCGTGGCCGGGGAACGTGCGAGAGCTTCGGAACAAGGTGGAGATGATGCTCTCGCTCGGGCTCGACGAGCCGCCGTGGGCCGCCGAGGAGACGGAGGAGCCGCCGTCGGCGGTGCTTCCGGTCGTGAACCTCGAGCTTCCCTTGCACGTGGGGCTCGCGCACCTGGAGAATGCTTACAAGCGGGCCTATGTGGAGCGCGCGCTGCGGGAGACGGGGTACAACGTGTCCCAGGCCGCGAAGATCGCCGGTGTGGGGCGGGCGTTCGTCCAGCGGGTGATGCGAAGACACGGGCTCCGATCGAGCGACGAGGGCGGCGGATCCGAGGGCGGGGCCGCGCCTGCTGCTGCGCCTCCGCCGGTGCTGGGTCCCTCGCCGGCGCAAGGGGAGTCGCCCGCGCCGGGGCAGAACCTGTATGAATGGTATCGAAAACATCCGCTCGCGTCGTCGGAAGCGCGCCAGTGGCCCGAAGGGTTGGTCCCCCGGAACGGTACGGGATCGAAACGTCGGGACGAAGGCGGGCGTTGAATCGTGGTCAGTTCGGGTTCATCATGAACGCATATGAGGGGGCCTTCGGATCTCACGGAGCATGAGCACGGCCTCATGCTGGACCTCGTCGCCGAGCTCGGCGGATCGCTCGATCTGCACGAGGTGCTCGGCCGCGGCTACGGCCTGCTCTCGCAGCTCGTGTCCGCGGATCACGGGGCGCTCTGCGTGAGCCGGCCCGAGGGGCACGCCGTCTACGACTGGGCCGTCGTCGAGATGCCCGAGCGGTTTTTCCAGGGATACGCGGAGATGGTGCCGCACGACTTCGTCCGGATCGCCGTGGCCGAACGTCCGAACGAGGTGTTACGCGACACCGAGATGCTCGCGCGCGCGGCGATGGAGCGGAGTTACCTCTACAACCACTGCCGCGACATCGGCATGCGGCTCGAGCACGTGATGGCCGTCATGCTCCGCGACGATCCTGCCTGGCACGGGGGGCTCATCCTCTACCGGGACAAGCGGGTTCCATTCTCGGATCACGAGCGCATGATCCTGCAGAAGCTCTCGCGGCATTTCACGAACGCGGTGAAGAACTGCCGGCTCTTCGGGGCGATGGCGAAGCGCGCGTCGCTGCTCGACGCGGTGCTCGCCGGGATCGGGCACGAGGCGATCGTGTTCAGCGCGTCGGGCGCGGAGATTGCGCGGACGGCGAGCGCGGAGAAGATGCTCCAGGCCTGGTTCAGGCCGATCGAATTCGGCCCGGACGGGCTCCCCGAGCCGCTCGCCGCGCGTCTCGCCTCCATCGTGAAGAACCCTCACACGCTCACCGACGCTTTCTGGCGGAGCGGCGCGCTGGCCGAGCTGAAGGTCTCGATCCAGAAGCTTCCGGGTATGGACGCCGCGTCCTTCGTGATGCTGTTCGAAGAGGTCCCGCAGCTCGTGCCCATCCCCCTGGCCTGGCTGAAGGTCCTTTCGTCCGCGGAGCTCAAGGTGGCGGAGCGCGTATGCTGGGACAACGCGCTCATCGCCTCCGAGCTCGGCATCACGGAGCTCACGGTCAAGAAGCATTTCTCGCACATCTTCGACAAGCTCGGCATCCCGAACCGCGCCGCGCTCATTCACATGGCGTGGCGGCAGCGTTGAAGGTCGTCTCTTCCCCCGCGAACATCCCCGGATAAAGCGCCGCGGTGACCGCGGCCGAGAGCGCGATGGCGCGGCGGTCCTCGGCGGACTCGATGCGCCCGAAGAGGCCCCGCAGCACCTCGGTGTGCCCCTCGTCGGCATCGGCGTGGCCGGAGAGGAAGCGGACGCCGCGTTCGATGCCGGGGATCCGTCGCCGCGCGATGAGATGCGCCGCGGTGGTGCCGGCGCGGGTCTGGGAGAGGGCTTCGAGGACGTAGGCCGTGCCGAGGAAGGCGAGGGGCGAGCCGGCCTCGACCTGGAATCGGTTCCAGGCGATGTAGGCGGTGACGGCCGAGCAAGGCGAGGGCGGCGCGGCCGGGTTCTCGGGGCGGCCGATTGCGGCGAGGTCCTCGAGGACCCAGAGGTCGTGCCCTTGCTCCTCGTCGGCTTTTTGCAGGAAGAGCCGCGCGAGGTCGGGGGCCTTGCCCGCGCGCGAAAGCCGCTCGCCGGCGCGGCGGAGCAAGGGGCGGGTTTGCTGGACATAAAGATACGTTTGTCGGAGGAAGGACGCGTATTCGTCCGTGTCGAGATCGCCTGCGAGCAGGCGGCGGGCCGCGGGGTGCGCGTCGAGGGCCGAGAGCAGGTCCGAGACGGTGGTATCGAGGGTTTCCACGAGGCAGTTCATGATCACGGGCTCCTTTCGTTCAGGCGGCAATCGAGCCCGGATTCGGGAAGACGGGGGGCTTTGCGCGCTGCACGGTGCGCTGTTCGGCGACCGACGCGAGGAGCGGGAGGGCGCACATGCGGAAGCGGGTGTCGTAGACCGGAGGGCCCACGAAGCGGGCGCGCATGCGGCGGGCGTACATGTCGAGGGTGCGCGGGAGCCGGAATCGCGCGGGGGAGCGCGTGGCCTCGGAGCGCGCGTGGTCGTCGAAGAACGGGCGTTTCGGCGAGGCGGGGGCGGACGGAGGGAAGCGCGGGGCGAGGGATAGGTCGTTCCGGACGAACCCGCGCTCGCGTGCGACGTGCTGGATGAGGCGGGCGTCCTCGATGCCGTCGGTCTCGGTGTTTGCGGTGGCAATCCAGTAGCCGACGCCGAGGACGCGGCTCAGGTGGACGGCGGCGGCGTGGAGCTCGGCGACGGCCATGGAGTGTCTATGGGTGGCGAGGACGCAATATCGCGAGGTTTCGGCGAGGCGGAGGCCGACGGCGGCGAGGGGCGTGAGGTCGAATTGCGACTCGACGGAGAGGCCAAAGGAGGTACCGTTCGTGGCGGCAACCTCGGGGTTCGGCAGGAGGAGGCGGAGGGTGCCAACGGCGAGATCGCCGTCGTAGGCGATGAGGTGGAGGGTCGTGGGGAGGGTATCGAAGGAATCGAGCTCGCGGGGGACCGTGTGGTCTTTCGTGTCGAGGTAGCCGAGCTCGCGGGCGAATACGTCGAAACGAACGCGGACGGCGTCGTCGAGGTGTCTCTGGGTTTCGGCGATGATGCAGCGGATGTCCGACATGATGTCCTCCGGCGGCGCAAGCAGGAAATCGGCTCGGTCGCCGGAGAGGCATTGATTGCAGGCGACGTGCCTGCGGAGGGTGGTCGATTTTCGGGCTGAACGCGGGGGGAAAGCAGGGCGAGGTGGATCCGGATGGATGCAGTGTCGTCGACAAAGGTGGACGAGGTGGATCCTGGCGCATGCAGCACCTGGAGGCGCCAGCCATCGGGTTCGTTTGCCCAAGCCGTGCATACCGTGCTGCGCGGATCGCGCAACGAATCGTCATGCCGCCCTGGGCGGTCATCACGAAAGGACGCGCCCGCGCGCGATTCTACAAGAGGCGAATCAGCGTGGCTCCGCGATCGTCGCCAGTGCGGCGAGGATACGCTCTGCCGGTCCCACGCGCCGCGGTCGCATCAAGATCCGCGGATCGATGGGCGCGAAGAGCGTCGCGGCGGGGCGCGCCTCGAAATGCAGGTGCGGGACCCCTTTCGCGTTCCCGCTGTCACCTACATAGCCGAGGAGCGTTCCCTTCGAGACGATTTGTCCAACGTGAAGGCCTGGGGCATGGTCGTTGAGGTGCGCATAAAAGAAGAGCAGCGCCCCGTCACCCGCCACGAATACCACCTTGCCGCCGCGCGGCTGCTTCTCGAGCGCCAGCACCACGCCCCACGCGACGCTGCGCACCGGCGTGCCACGTGCCGCGAGGATGTCGACGCCCTGATGCCGGGAGCGACCGCCGTCGCGCGGCGCGCCGAAGGTGGGCGGAATGCGCGCGAGCGGCACGCCGTCGACTGGCGGGTGAAGCGCGCCGCTCCCGAACGCATAGGCCCCCCACAAGAAGAGCTGGCCGAACACGAAGACCACGAGCGCGAGCCGTCGTGGCCGGAAGCGCCTCCTCGGCGCGGCCGTCGCGCTCTGGGGCGAGGGATGCTGGGCGCGCATCGGCTTTCCTCTCACCGAAGGCCTGGCGTGCTTTCGACCTTCTTCTTTTCGGCGCGCCGCACGCCGATTTGCGACAGCCGCAAGGGTGCCTCCCTCGGATCCGGGTGCGCGATGTGCCCCTCTCCCTCGATCGGCGGCGACGCAGGCTCGTTGCCCGTGAGCTGCTTGAGCCCGTAAAACCCGTTCATCGCTGCCGAGAGCATCATCCCGCCGCGGCTCAATTGCCGCATTCCGCGCGCGAGCCGATCCCGCACCAGCGCCGGCGAGAAGGCGCGGTTCCAGAGCCGCCGGTGCGCCGCGAGCAGCTCGTCGGGGGTCATCTTGGCGGGCCGGAACGCCACCCCGTAGCCGCTGTAATGGGGCCAGTCGCGCTCCGTGAGGATCCGGCCGTCACGCAGGTGTTCGTCATAGAGCGGTGTGCCGCGGAATGGCGTCAGCACGCTCAGGAAGGGCACGTCCACGCCCACGGCATTGAGGCGATCCGCGGTGGCGGCGATGGCCTCCGGCGTTTGATCGTCGAACCCCGAGATGAAGCCGGCCATCACGCAGATCCCCCGATCGTGCAGGCGATCGATCGCGTCGCGGTACTCGCGCACGCGGTTCTGCCGCTTGTCGACGCTGCGCAGATCCGCCTCGTCGAGGCTCTCGATACCCAAAAAGATGCCGATGCATCCGGACCGCTCCATGAGGTCGAGTAGCTCCCGATCCTTGACGATGTCGATCGACGCCTGCGTCAGCCACCACCGATCGAGGCCGATCATCGCGCGGAGCAGGTCCTTGGCCCAGCGGCGCTGGACGAGGAGGTTGTCGTCCCAGAACCAGGCGACCTTGTCCTGCCAAAAACGAGGGAAACGCGTGGTCGCGATATCGCGCACGACCTCGTCGACCGGACGCACGCGGAAACCCGGGTTCAGGTCGGGCACGGTGCAGAAGCTGCACGTGAACGGACAACCCCGCGTCGCCTGGAGAACGCGCGGGACGAGGAAGCGGTCTTCGAGCAGATCGTACCGGGGCGTCGGCAATCCGGCGAGGTTCGCCGGCTCCCCGCGATACACGCGGCGCGCCGTTCCCCGCTCGAGATCACGGAGCACCTCGGGCCATACCGACTCGGCCTCCCCGGTGACGACCACGTCCACGTGTGAAAGGGCCTCCTCGGTCCAGTACGAGACGTGCGGCCCGCCCGCGACCACGCGCACGCCGAGCGCACGGTAGCGATCGGCGAGCTGATACGCGCGGCGGGCGAATCCCGAGAAGAAAGAAAGGGCGACGACGTCCGGCGTGGTATCGACGGGGACGGGACGCACCTGCTCGTGAATGACCTCCACCTCGTGCTCGGAGGGGGTGATCGCCGCGAGGTGGATCCCCGTCACCGGCGGGACGAAGTGCCATTGATGACCGCGACGGTAACGAGGCACGTAATCGACGACGATTCTCACCTTCATCGTAGGACTCCTCGAAGCTCACGATGAACGCGTGCAGCCTGGTTCGCCGCGCGAGAGTGCGTGAGCGGTCGGTCCTGGGACGCGAGCGGGCGCTTCGATACCTCGAGCGGTCTCGCGTTCCGCCCTGCCCTGGGATCGGCTATCACCTTCTCCGATGACGGCGCGTGCAGCCGGGAGACCAGAGCCCTTGGAGGAGCCCCTCGCGATCGCCACGCTCCGCGCCCTCGCAGCGCCGCGTCGCCTCGTCCCGATCCTCGTGATGACCGTCACGCTCCTCGTCGCCCAGGCGCGCTCGGGCGGCTCGGCCTCCCTCGCGGTCGGCGTTGCGCTTTGCGCCTCGTTCACGCTGCTCGCGCCGGTCTCTTGGCGCGCGATCGCCGCCGATCGCCCCACGCTGCTGCGCGTCCTCGCCTATGCGGCGCTCGGCGCGATCGTGGTCTTTGGCATCGGGGGCGTGATCCCCCGCTGGTTGCGACTCGGGCCTAGCTTCCTCACCGTCCCTGCGAACCTCGTCAGCTCGCTCGCGCTCTACTGGGTTGGCGGCTGGGGGCTCGGTCGGGACATCGATCTCGAGGTGCGGCTCGTTGCCCAGCGGGAGCGCGCCGAGAGGCTCGAGCGCGAGGCGGAGCGCGCGCAGCTCCTCGCGCTCCGCGCGCACCTCGATCCCCATTTCCTCTTCAACACGCTCAATGCGATCGCCGAGTGGTGCCGCGTCGACGGCGCGGTCGCCGAGGAGGCCGTGCTGCGCCTCGCGTCGATGCTGCGCGCGATCCTCGCCGGCGTGCGTGCCGAGTGGTGGCCCCTCGAGCAGGAGCTCGCGCTCGTACGTACGCTCTTCGAGCTTTTTCGACTGCGCGATCCCACGCGGTTCACGGTGGTCATGGAGCTCGATCCGGACGCCGCGCCTCTGCCGGTACCGCCCCTCGTGCTCCTGCTGCTCGCGGAGAATGCGATGAAACACGGTCCCGGCGCCGGGCACGAGGGCGAGGTGCGTCTCGTGATCCGACGGGTGCCGGGCGCGCTTCGAATCACGCTCTCGAATCCAGGCGCGTACGCCGGCCCGAGGGCGGGCAGCGATGGCTTGCCCACCGTGCAGCGCCGGCTCGCGCTGGCCTACGACGAGCGCGCGCGCCTCTCCATTCGCGGCGAAGACGACCGCACGCGGGTCGATCTCGAGCTGCCGGAGGTGACCTCGTGAGTGCGCTGCGGGTGCTCGTGGTCGACGACGAAAAGCTCGCGCGGGCGCGTCTTTTTCGGCTGCTCGGCGCGATCGAGGACGTGGTGATCGTGGGCGAGTGCGATCGCGGCGACGCTGTGCGCGCGGCCCTCGGGCAGGGCAGCATCGACGTGATCCTGCTCGATATCGAAATGCCCGGCCTCACTGGGCTCGAGGCGATTCGCTTGTTGCCCGAGCCGCGGCCCTACGTGATTTTCTGCACCGCGCACGCCGAATACGCCGTGTCCGCGTTCGAGGTGGCCGCGGTCGATTACCTGCTCAAACCCGTGGAGGCCGGGCGCCTGCAGATCGCCATCGAGCGCGCACGACGTGTCATCAGCGCTGCGCCCCCGAACCCCCCTCACGCCGCCGCGCGGCGTCTCGCGATCGAGACCCGCGAGGGCGTGCTGCTCCTCGATCCCGCCGAGATCTCGTTCGCCGAGCTCGACGGCGCGCTCGTCACGATCGTGGCGAATGGGCGGCGCGTGATCACCGATCTCTCGCTGGCCGCGCTGGAAGAGCGCCTGCCGGCGGGCACCTTCGTCCGCGTCCACCGCCGCGCGCTCTTGAACCTCGAGCACGTGAGCCTGCTCGAGCCCACGCCCTCGGGCGGCTACCTCGCGCGCACGAAAAATGGCCACACCGTCGAGGTCTCCCGCCAGGCGGCGAGGGAGCTCCGCCGCGCGCTCGGGATCGCCCGCGGCGCGGGCGGCGACGAAGCATGATGGCTCGGCGTCACCGGAGCGGCCGCGCGACGAGGTCCTCGGCCAGCTTTCGGAGCGCCGCCTCCCGCGGGTGCCCGTCGCGCCAGACGAGCCGGAACCAATCGATCGGCAGCTTCACCCTCGGCAAGATCGGAACGAGCCGGCCCCGTCGAAGATCCCCCTCCACGAAGTATTGCGGCAGCACGGCGACCCCCGTTCCTGCGAGGGCGCGCATGCGCACGGCGCCTATCGTGCCGAGGTAGTCCACGCGCCGAAAAGCCCAGTCCTCGCCTCCCGGGCGGGTGTCCAGGAAGTAGCGAAAGAGCGGCAGGTCGCGGTGCGTATCGAGCAGCGTGTGCGTGGCGCAATCTTCTCGACGCGCGAGGGGGCGACGCGCGAGGAGCTGCCGTTGCCCCACGAAGACGTACCGCTCCTCGTGCAGGCGCGCGTATGAAAAACCCGCGTCCGAAAGCCGCGCGCTCGAGACGAAGGCGTCGATCATGTCGCGCTGCGCCTGCCGGACGAGCTCCGCCGTATCTCCGAAATAAAGGTGAAGCCTGCGCTCGGGGCACGCCGCGTCGAGCGCGTCGAGCGCCGGGACGAGCCAGCTCATGCCGAGCTCGAAGCGCGTGCCGATCGTGAGCTCGTAAGGCATCGGCGCGCCGTCGTCGCGGAGCACGACCTCGCCGCACCGTCGCGCCTGATCGAGGCAACGTTGCGCCTCCGGCACGAGGCGTTCGCCCGCAGCGGTGAGCGCGACGCGGCGGGTCGTGCGGTCGAACAGGGGCGCGCCGAGCGTGTCCTCGAGGCGTTGGATGCGATCGCTGAACGCCGCGGGCGATAACGCGACGGCGCGCGCCGCCACGCGGAAGCTCAGGTGGCGCGCCGCGGCCAGGAAACAACGGAGCGATTCGAGGTCGGGGAGGGAGGCGCCGGGGCGGAAGGAGGTAGGGTCGTTCATCGTTCGGTCTTCCCGAACGATACAATATCGAACATTCCGATTCACAGGACGTTCGAGGGGACGCATCCTGGGAAGAACCAACGGTGGACCCGTGCGGCGCACGGGATCCCGCCCGGAATCCTGTCTTCCTAACGCAAGAGGATGTCATGAACATCGAAAAACTCTTCAATGTCCTGGTCCTGGGGGGCGCGGCGCTTGGTCTCCCTGCGTGCAGCCACACGAGCGACGGGGGGAACGGCGGGGACGGTGGCGCGGCAGGCACGAGCAGCGGGAACGGCGGGAACGGCGGGAACGGAGCGGGCGGAAGCGGGGGCGCGACGTCGGGGAGCGGCGGCGCAGGCGGCGAGGGCGTGACGTCAGGGAGCGGCGGCGCAGGTGGCGAGGGCGGCGCGAGCGCGACGTCGGGGAGCGGCAGCGCGGGCGGCGCGAGCAACCTCGAATGCTCGCCGTCCCCCGCCAACCCGAGTGATCCTTGCGGCTGCCCGTGCTGCTGGGCCGAGAATTGTCTCAATACGGAGCCGTGCTGCGCCGGATTCTGCGAGGCGGGCAATGCCGGGGCAGGCTGCTGCAATGGCTGACGTCGAGGCCACGACCGCGCGTTGCGCCGCGGCGCAGATCTGGCGGCACCGCGCGCGCGCCGAGCTCGAAGCGTCCGCGCGATTCACGCGGCTCGCAGGCGAGCTCGCAGCATGCGGCGCCGTGGCGCCCGTCATCACGATGGCCCGCGAGGCGGCCGAGGACGAGCGGCGCCACGCAGAGCAATGCGCAGCACTCGTGCGCGAGCTCGGAGGCAAGCCCTTCGAGCTCGGAGCCGTGCCCGCCGCGCGCGTGGTGACGCCCAGCGGACTCGGGCCACGCGAGCGGCTGCATTACGAGGTCATCGCGATGTCGTGCGTGACGGAGACGCTGAGCGCCGCACTGCTCGGCGAGCTCGTCGCACGTGCGACCGATCCGCTGGTGCGCGACACGATGCAGCACATCCTTCGCGACGAGGTCGACCACGCAAGGCTCGGATGGGCGCACCTCGCAGCCGAGCACGAGCGCGGCGCCCAGGATGTCGTGGGCCCCTCTCTCCCGGCCATGCTCGCCGGCACAGTCTCCGAGGAGCTCTTCTCATCCTGGGCAGAGCACCCGGCACAGGAGGCGCTCTCCGGCCTCGGCGCGCTGGATCGCGCCGAGCGGAAGCGAATCTTCCGCGACACGATGTCCCTCGTGGTGTTCCCAGGGCTGCGGCGCTTCGGCGTCGACACGGCGCGGGGGGAAAGCTGGCTCTCGGAGAGGCTGCCGTGAATCTTCTGCTCCCTGCCGCTCGGTCAGCTGAACGCGGCGAAGTCGACGACGAGCGCGAGCGGCTCGCCGCGCCGATCGAGGGCCCAGTGGCACGAGTAGAACGTGCCCGTCTCGGGGCTCGCGCGGCATAGGGCGATGTTCCATTTGCGGATACGCGGGAGCGCCACGAGGATGCCCGCCTCGCCGTCTTCGAGCTCGATCAAGCTCATCAGCTCGGGACGGCGAGGCGGATCGAGCTCGGAGACTTCGCGATAGTCGAAGATCGCGGCGAGCCCGGACGCGAGACCAAAGACCGTCGCCTCCCTGAAGGGGAATGTCCACGCGGCTCTTTCGACGCTTGCAATCTCGCCTTCCGCGAAGCGAAGGACGACGGCCCCGACGTGCGCGTCACTTTCGCCGAAGAGGAAGCTTATCTCGTGAGCCCCTCTTGGCGCCTCACGTTCGAGCGGCTGCTTGTGGAAGTGATGAATGGGATCCGCGATCGCCACCTCCCCTGACGCGATCCTGAGATGACCCATCCCCATCGTCTTCCTGACATCCGGATGGGCCCCCGTGACGAGCGCGCGTATCGTCCGGTCGAAGTCGCGACCGTCCGATATTTCACCCGTATCTGGATCGACCAGGAAAAAGCTCTTCTGTTCGTCAGGTACCAGCGTGCCCTCGCGTCGCTTGCGGCTCCTCTCCTCTGCGTGCTCCCTCTCCGCCTTCTTTTGTGCCTCGTCTCGCACCCTCAGCCGCTCTCCCCACGCGTGGTCGTCTTCCGCCTCTTTGCGCAGGCGCGCGAGGGTCGCTTCGATACGCTCGGGCGTGGTCTCCTCCAGCAGCACGGGGCTCGAGATGATGCTTCCCCAAGGATAAACGATGGTGATCGTGGCGCGGTCTACGTCCGGCTCGATGACGTAACCGTCCCGCGTCAGTGCGAGATACCAGTCTGCCTCTTCGCGTGCCTTGCCTTCCATGCCAAGAGCGACGTTCGTCATGTCTCGGACGAGCTCTTTGGCCGCGAGATCGTTGCAACGAAGGAAAGCGCGCATCTTCACCTTGGAGCTCTTGTCGAGGAGACCTGCTCTCAAGACGTCGAGCACGGTGGCTCGAGGCAGTCGGTTGTCCATCGCCGCTATCGCGGCGAAGCGCTGACCCGCCTTGCGCGACGTTGCCAGGGCCAGGAACGCTTCGAGCGCGGAGCTGTCGCGAGAGGCCAACTGCACGAGCATCTCCATCCCAGAAGACCAGAGGAGCGTCGACGCAGCACCTGCGACTCCCACGACGACATCGAGACGCGCCTGATCGCAGGTGCCGTCCTTCCAGATGCCCTCGAACGCGGCGAGCGCGAGGCCGAGAGCCTCCTTGGGCTTCGGGTCCTTCAATGTTTCGATATGAGCGCGAAACGCTTCAAAGCCGTCCATGCTTCCGTCAGCATAGCATTGAGGGGCGCTGGACCCCAAGGAGCTTTGCAGCAAGAACGCGCGTGACTGCGCTCGTGGCACCGGCTTTGCTCTGCGGGCCGCGCCGTGTTTCTTCTGCGCGCAGGGGCCATTGACGATCGAGTGAAGGGGTTCGTCGTGGGCAGGCCCCCCGCCATTTTCCAAGTTGAAGCAAAGGAGTGATCGCGCGGAGAACGTGACGAGCTGACGGAGACCGATCCTCGAATTCAAGGAGAAAATGCATCGTGATTGTCCTTAACGTGGTGACGAAACGCGTGATGCTTCTCGCGTCCGCAGCGGTGCTGTTGTCCAGCGGGACGGCGCTTGCCCAGAACGCCGCCGCCCTCGAGGAGCTTGGCAAGCGTGTCTTCTTCGACAATATCTCCGATCCGAAGCGCCAGGGGTGCCATACCTGTCATGACGCCGCGAATGGCTGGACGGGCGCCGTCGCGGGCATCAACAAGAACGGCGTCGTCGTCCCCGGCGCCAATCCCAAAGCGGCCGGGCGGCGCAAGCCTCCGAGCAACGCGTATGCGAGCTTCAGCCCGGCGTTTGGCGAAACGCCCAAGACCGTCACCGTCACTTTGATTCCACCTGCTGCCGCGTGCGCTCTCGGCATCATGCGGGTTTGCACGGGAGGCACATTCTGGGACGGACGCGCCGAGGGCACGGCAACGCCTTTCACGGCGCTTCCGACCTTCACGGGCACGGGGGCGATCACGCACGTCGGCACGGAAATCTTCAAGGGGAATGCGGCCCTTGCCGCGGCGTATGGCCTCTTCCTCGGACCGCTCGCGGATCAGGCGCTCGGGCCTTTTCCGAACGATGCCGAACAGAACGTTCCCGACGGCAACGATCACGGTTTGCCCGGCGCTGAGGCCGTCTGCTTGCACGTCAAGTCGGCGAAATACGCGGAGCTCTATACGAAGGCGTGGGGTGAGACGATCAACTGCGCCGATCCGGCCATCAGCTTCAAGCGCATCGGCCTTGCGCTCTCCGCTTGGCAGCATTCCTCCGAGGTCAACTCGTTCAGCTCGCGGCGCGACGAGGCCGTCACGACCCTGGATGCCCAGGGCAACTTGGTCCTCGCGCTCCCGTTCTCCAGCCTCACGCCCGAGGAGAACCTCGGACACGACCTGTTTTATGGCCGCAACGACTCAGGGCAGAACCCTGACCTGAAGAACGCGAGGTGCGCGCTGTGCCACAACAGCCACAATTCGGTCGTCCTCGGGCCCACCCTGGGCTCGAAGGGCGATGAGCTGAACCAGATTTACAGCGACTTCGCGTATCATAACATCGGGGTGCCGCCGAACTTCGAGATCGAGAATTTCGATCCGGAGAACGGCGACGCCGGGCTCCTCGAGCATGCGGATCCCAGCGCCTCGTTCGACACCGAGGACCCGAATGCGACGCCGCTCGCCGGCCATTTCAAGACCCCGACGCTGCGCAACGTCGACAAGCGCCGCGGCAACGGGTTCACGAAGGCCTACATGCACAATGGCTATTTCAAGAGCCTCGAGCAGGTGGTCCACTTCTACAACACGTCGATCCTCCTCCGGGACGACGTGAACTGCCCGCCCGGGACGACGGCGGACGAGGCGATGGAGAGGGGTTGCTGGCCGGCCGCGGAGTTCGATACCGAAAGTCAGGCCGGCGTGGTGGGCACGGTCGGGAACCTGGGCCTCACCGCGGAGGAAGAGGCGGCGCTCGTGGCGTTCATGAAGACGCTCACCGATACGGTGACGCCGAAGCAGCCGAAGCCCTACAAGAAGAAGTGAGATTCACGGCTTCGGATGCGCCCCGCGCATCGTTTTAGCGCGAATCCAACCATCCTCATTCGGAGAGCTCGGAGAGCAACGCTGCCTCTTGCGCCGCGAGGTCGGCCTTGAGCTTCTGGAGCGCTTCGAGCTTCGCCTTCTTCTCTTGCTGGGCGGCCTGCGCCCGCTGGGCTGCGATTCTCGCTTCCTGTGCGGCGAGCGCCTCGCGCTGCTTCTTCAGCGCGTCGAGCTCCGCTGAGGCGGCCCCGATCTTCTTGTCGAGCTGGCTCAGGGTCAGCTCCTCGGCCGATTCCTGCAGGAAGAACGACTCTGCCCAGCCGGCGCCGAGCTTGTGCGCGTGCTGGATCTCGCCGAGCTTTCCGTAGAGGGACTTCCGCAATTTGTTGTGATCCTGGTTCAGCTTCACGCGCGTGCCGATGGTCCGGAAGTTGACCAGGTTTTGCGTCGCGGTCTTCTTTTCCTTCGCCGCTTCCTCGCCAACCTGCGCGCGCGTGGCCACCACGGGCGCCTGGTCTCTCAGCACGGCTTTATCGCTTTCCGCCAGCGCTTCGGGCCAGGTTTGCATGATGTCGAGCTGCCCGCCGAGGATGGGTCGCTTCAACTCGCTGGGGCGGAGGTCCCCGAAGAGGCGGTGCCCGAGGAGCGAACGCCTGTCCACGTTCGCCGAGACGAAATCGACCGAATCATCGAGGTCGTGATCCGCGAACTGGACGGCCGCGCCGGCGGAGGCCTCGGCTTCGAGGAGATTGCGCTCCTCGGCGATTGTGGCCTCGATGCGCGGCTCGAATGCATCCACGTCGGGAACGAGCGCCTGCGTGAGGGGATTGCGCCGGATATGGGCCGCGAGGAAGCGGAAATGGATCGCGGCCGTCGCGGTGGTCGTCGTTTCAGGGAGGGTCTTGATTCCAACCATGGCGGCGGATGCTAGAGGGCTCACGCGCCGGCCGTCAAGGACATGATGCGTCCGGGGACACTGCCGTCCCTCACGGGAAGGGGCTCGAACGCGCCGGAGACGGCTTGCGGGGGCGTTCGAGGTGGCTGAAGTGGCGTTGCAACGCGTCGCGGGGGCGGTTCGGGCGCCCGAAGTGGGGTTGCAACGTCGACGGGGGGGACGGGGCGCGCGGAACGGGGGCGTGAGCGGTTGCGTCGTCGCTCGTGGCGCCGGAGGTGCCTGGTGCGCGCGTTTCGACGTGCGGCGATCGGCGCTCGAACCTGCGTGCCAACGCGAGACGGAGCGGTTCAGGCGAAAGGAGCGAGGGGGCGACGCGTCGACGTTCGGGTTTGGGCTCGCGACGGGGCCTGCGGAACTCTCCCGGTGCTGACTCGCGGGCGGAGGCGGGGGCGGAGCTTCGTGGCGAGCGCGGTTCGAACGTTCGAGATGGGTCGTCGAGGCGTTGCGGGATGACTTGAGGCGTGTGGACGCGGTGAATGCCCGGAAAACACCGGGGAAGAGGTTGACGGTGTGGTGATGCCGACCGTAGCCTACTGACGGGGGAGGGGGGAGCGCGTGGCTCGGAGGGATGGCCGTATCGAGAGCGGCATGCTGTGCGCCGCGCTTATCCTCCTCGTCACGCCGGCAGAGGCGTACGAGGTCAGCGGCGGCGTGGGCCTGGGAGGGATCCTCGTCGGGACCCTGCCGCGCTTCGCGGTGAGCCCTCACGCGGCGGTCGCGTGGCGCGGGGAGGGCGGTTTTTCGTTTGGCGTGGACGACCTGTGCAGCGTCCTGCCCGGGACGGGTAGGCTCGGGGTCGGGGTGTACAACCAGACGTCGGTCGCCTTCGGGTACGCGTGGAAGGGCGGCGACTTCAGGGTAGGGCCTTCGTTCTCCGTCTCATCTACCCGATCGGCAAATGGCTTTGCCGCTACGATTTCGACAAGTAATGAGGGGACGGAGCCATGACAGATGATCGAGACACGGCGAACGCGATCGCCGAAGGCATCAATTGCATCGCTGCCTTCGTGATGGCGCTGCGGGAGGATCCTTCCACGACTCCTGATCCCGAATGGGTGACGATCCTACACGAGACCGAGCGCGCCCTCGACGGTATCCTCGCAAAAGAGGTTTGGACGGACATGGTCGTCGGCGAGGAAGAGCGGGACCGCGTGCGGAAGCTGCGAGCGCTCGTCTCGGACTGGGTGGCGACACGGAAGGCGCCCGATGATCTCCAATCGACAGCGGAATCCGTGTTGACGTCCTTCGGCATCACCGTGTGACTGACATAGGAGTTGATTCGATGTCGGACACGAATGAGACCACGGGTGGGTACTATCCTTCGCCGGAATGCCAGCAATGCAGGTTCTGAGCGTGCCATGACCATCCACATCGCCACCTCTAGCGATGTCGCACTCGCCGTTCGCCGCGGGATGCGCGTAGCTGTGCGCTCCATGAACGATGGTTTGCTCGTCGGCCCTTGCGCCCCGGATCTTGAGGATCACATGCGCCTGCGCCGCGACTTCTGGGCCGATGTGTGGCCCTACCCTCCGGCGTATGTCCCCCCCTTTCGTCGGGTCCTCGCAGACCTCGCCGCCGCCGAACCCGTCGTCGTCTGGACGTCTCTCAAGTGGATGGATCGCGTTGCTCTCTGGGCGTACTGCGCCTATCGGCTCCAGCACCATCCTACGCAGCCCGACCTCTCACTCATCTTCATCGGTGAATACGGGGAGAGGCATGCGCGCCTCAGCTTCGGTATCGTATACGTCACCCTGGAGCCCGCGATGGCCCGGCGAGCATGGGGCACGGCACGTTCTCTTTCACGGAGGGAGGTCCGCGAAAAGGCGCTCTTTTGGAGGAAGCTCACGGCTCCTTCCCCGATCCTCTCCGGAAAACGCCTCCGCGAGACGCCCTCACGCAAGGAGTTCTTCGAGCTGGGCGCGTACCAGGCGGGCCTTTTCCCCCGGCTGAGCGAGCGTAGCCTCTCCCTCTCGACCCTGGATGCGCTATTGCTCGGTTGTGTGAACAAGACGCCTTCGAATCCCGCGAGGATCCTCATGCGCCGGGGGAGCAAAGGCGAGGAGCTGCGTCGGTGGTTGAGTCTCACCGGAGATATCGTCCTCTTCGAACGCCTCGCCCAATGGGCGGAGCGCGGCGCCCTGCACGCCAAATCTTGGACAGCGCCGAACGGCTGGCAGACGGCCAAATACACGCTCTCCGCCACCGGCCGCTCCCTCCTGCGCGACGGCCTCTCCTCGATCGACCAAGCTCCGCCGTTCCCCATCTGGGGCGTCACGGCCTACGACCCGAAAAATCCCTGGGTCGTCGTGGAAGAAGCCGGAGGGCGACCGCACCTCCGGCGGCTCGGTGAACGGACCCGCTGAAACGGCATCCCCTCTCAAGGCTTCCGGAGGCGAGGGCGGAGCTTCGTGGCGAGCGCGGTTCGAACGTTCGAGATGGGTCGTCGAGGCGTTGCGGGGCCACTTGCGGCATGTGGGCACGGTGAATACGCCGTTCCTTGCCGGGCGCCCATCACGGCGCGTCGGTCGTATCCGAGACGGGGGCCTCCGGGCCCCGCACATACCGGGCGGGCTCGAGCGGCAGGTCGACGGTGAAAAGGGCTCCGGCTCCCGGCTGGCTCTCGACGTGGATGTTTCCCCCGAGCGCGTGGACAATGGAGCGCGCGATGTAGAGGCCCAGCCCCAGCCCGCCGTACTGCCGGGAGGGGACCGCCCGCTCGAAGCGCCCGAAGATGCGCTCCTGGTCCTGGGCGGCGATCCCGATCCCGTGGTCCCGGATGCTCCAGCGCGCCTGCCCTCCGGAGGAGGTGACGTGCAGCTCCACCGGTTTTCCCATGCCGTACTTCAGCGCGTTGGTGATGAGGTTGGTGAAGACCTGCTCGAGGCGTGTCCGGTCCCAATGGCCGACGGTGGGCCCATCGGTGGTGACGATGAGCTGGCAGCCGACGACGCTGGCCTGGTCGGCGAAGCGCTCGGCCAGCTCCCGGGTCAGCGCCACCATGTCCACCTCCTCCAGGTGCAGGCGGAGCCTGCCGGCACTGAGGCTGGAAACGTCGAGAAGACCATCGACGAGCTGGGACAGGCGCTTCACCTGTCCGAGCGCCTTTTCAACCTTCGAGAGCAGGTGGGCGGGGACCTCCGCATGGCCGGTGGCGCCGAGCGCGCGCTGGATCGTCTGCAGTTGCAGGCGCAGCGGCGTGAGCGGCGTGTTCAGCTCGTGCGAGGCCACGGAGAGGAAGTCCTCGCGAAGGCGCACCGCCTCCTGGGACTGCTGGTAGAGCCGGGCATTGTCCATTGCGACCGAGGCTCGCCGGGTGAGCTCCTCGGCGAGCGAGAGCTCGAGCGGGCCATACTGGAAGCCCGGCGTGTCCGAGACCAGAAGCATGGCCGCCAGCGTCTGCCCCCGCACGGTGATGGGGAGGGCGATCGCGGTCCTCGTTCCGAGCCGCCGCAAAAGCTCCAGGTACTCCGTGCTGGTCGGGTCGGTGTCGAGCAGCGCCTGCGTGGCTTCGTCCCCGAGGAGTGGCCTGCCGGTGCGCAGCACGCGAGCGGTCGGCAGGAGCGCTCTCCCGCCCAGCGCGAAGTGCTGCGAGAGCGCGCGGAGCAGCTCTTGCCGGGCCGGGTCCTGGTGCACCTCGGCCGCGCGTCGAAGCACGCCCTCGTCGTCCACCCTGTCAATGACGCACCATTGGCCGAGCTGGGGAATGGCCAGCCGCGCCACGCGCTCCACGGCGCGTTTCTCGTCGAGCAGCTCTGCAAGCTGCGTGCTGACGTCGATGAGGAAACGCTGGGCCTCCTCGGCGCGCTGGCGCGCGGTGGTGTCCACGAACGTCGCGACGGCGCCGATATGCCGACCCCTCTGGTGGATCGGGTAGGACCAGAGCTCCACGGCCAGGCGCGTGCCGTCCTTGCGCCAGAGGAAGTCCCGCTCGACGTGGGTCGCGGTGCCAACGCTCAGCGATTGAAGGATGGGGCACTCGCTCGGGGGATAGGCCGTGCCATCCGCGCGGGCGTAGTGCCACGTCGCGTGCGCATCCACCCCCAAAAGCTCCCGCGCGTCCGAATAGCCGAGCATCCGGGCGGCGGAGCGGTTGACCAAGGTGCTGCGCCCGTCGAGGTCCAGCCCGTAGATGCCCTCCGCGACCGAGTCGAGCAGCAGCCGGATCTGGGCCTCGCTCTCCTCGAGCTGTGTCTGGGTCGCGCGGAGGCGCTCACCCATCTGGTCGAAGGCGCGCCCCACCACGGCAAGCTCATCGCTCCCGGAGAGCCCGCTGCGCGCTTCCCAGTCGCGCGCGGCGAAGCGGTGGGCGGTGGTGACCAGCCTGTCCACGCGGCGTGTGAGGGCGAAGTGGAAGAAGAGCCAGAGCAGCCCCGCGAGGGTCGCGAGCAAGCCGCTGCGTTGCACCACGAGCGCCCACATCTGCGCCCGTGCCTGCGCCTTTTGGGGGGAGATGTTCCGCTCGACAACGAGCAGCCAGGCCGCTGGAGGGGCGAGCTGCGCCGGGCTCGCGGGGCCCATCACCGGGTACGAGGCCACGATGGCCGCACGGTCTTTGGTGACCTCGACGCTCGCGACGAGGTTATCGCGGGTCCGACGGAGCCGCGGCTCCGCCCCGCCGAGGAACAGCGCGGGGTAGAGTGCCGGGGCCTGTTTCCCTATCTCCACGCGCCGGATCGACGCGAACACCTGGCCGGTGTCGTCGATGAGCAGCGCCTTCTTCACGTGCGGATCCGCGCCGAGGCCGGCGATCTCCTCCCGGATCCGCTCGGGCTCACGCAGCCGCAGGAGCAGCTCCAGGTGGTCCTGCTTCTCGCCCAGGAGTCGGGCGAGCTGCTCGATGGAGTCCTCCTCCACACGGCGGGAGGCGAGGCGCGAGCTCTGCAGCAGGTCGAGGAGGCCCGCCGTGACCGCGAAGGCCAGCAAAACCACCACGAGGGTGATGCGCAGCGAGGGGAGTGGGGGCAGCCTGTGCGGGTTCCGTGTTCGGTCCCCGGTACCTCGTCGCCGGGGGCGCTGCATTACCGGCCCTCCTGGAGCGCCTCGATGATTCGCGCGTCCAGCATCTGTTCGGGTTGCATCGGCTTCTGGAGCAGCCCTTCCTTCAGCATGAAACGCTGGAGCTGCTGCGCCGACGCGAGGAGGGGTGAGGAGGGCCCACGTAGGAGGACGAGGTTCTCCTCCAGGGTGAGCAGCCGCAGCTTCTTCAGCATGGAGGTGAGCTCGGAGGGGCTCGTGCCCAGGCGGGGGCTCATATGGGCCACCGCCTCGGCCGGGTGCTCCTCCAGATAGCGCCGACCCTGGAGCCATCCCTGGACGAGGTGCTCCACCTGCGCGGGGTTCTTCTCGAGGACGGCCTCGTGCACCACGAGCACGTCCACGATCTCTCCGGGGATCTGACTGCTGTCGAAGATCTCTTGAGCTCCCGCGTCGCGCAGCCTTTGCAGGAAAGGCTCGTAGGTGACCACGGCATCCACGTCTCCTGACGTATAGGCGCGCACTTGCTGGTCGACGGGGGTCCGGACGAGCTGGATGTCCGAGGGCTTTAGCCCCGCCTGCTCCAGGGCCCGGCCGAGCACGTACATGCTCACCACCAGGTCTTCCACCGCCACCCGCTTGCCCCGGAGGTCCTCGACCCCCCGCACCACCCCCGGACGCGCGACGATGGCATCCGCGCCTAGCGAATGGTCGATGACGAGCACCACCCGCGGCTCGAGGCCCTGATGCTGGAGCTGGAGGGCGATATCGAGCGTGGCGAACACCGCATCGAGCATCCCATTGCGGAACTCGCGGGTGGCCCTACCCAGCGTGGTGTACTCCACCAGGCGGATCGAGCTGTCGTCGACATAGCCGAGGTCCCGCGCGAGGAAGATGGGCTCGCTTCCTGGCCAGAGGAGCGTGCCAACGCGCAGCGGCTCCTTCTCCCTGTGAATGCAGGCAGATACGACGAGGAGCAGGAGCAGGCTGAACATTCGGGCGAGGATCACGGATCCCGATTCCTTTGACGTTTCGGCAAACCTTGGGCAGCGGCGGGATGACAGCAAGCGAGCCGGAGCGGGCTCTCGAGCGCGGCAACGCGCCTCGCTGCGCTGGGGCTTTGCCCCAGACCCCAGCAGGGGCTGTCCGCCCCTGCACCCGGGCCTGCGCAAGCGCTGGACTCGGGGTCGATGAACTGCGCGATGCGCAGTTCATCGAACAGGCCAGGTCAAGACCAACGACGACCCTGCCCATCAAGACCGCGGCGCTGACGATTCAACAGGCAACGTGCCCGCCGCCAGCGCGAAACGCACCTTCATGGTCTTGCCACCGGCCTGTTGGAAAAACTGCGCGAAGCGCAGTTTTTCCACCTGAGGTCCAGGGCTTGCCCTGGTTCGGGTCGAGGGGCGAATAGCCCCCGCGGGGCCCGGGGCAGCGCCCCGGCGCGACGCCTCGCGATGAGGTCAAGGCTTCGGATGCGCGAGCAGCCACTCCACGACCTTCGGGGCGAAATTTGGCCCGAGTCCAGGCACGTGTGTCCCGCCGTCGATCGTCCAGAGCTCGGCCGCGCCGCCCGCCTTGCAATCCGTCGTGTATTTCGAGACGCTCGTCTCCGCGCCTTCGATCGTCGCGTCGAGGTCGAGCGCTTCGCCCGCGGTCGGCGTGAGCGCGCAGCCGTTCTTTTGGGCCCATGATTCGGTCGTCGCCACGGCGCCCGGATACGTCACGCCCATGATGGCCTCGCCGTCGTAGAGCACGGTGTCGTCCGCCGTTCCGTGGATCTGCAGCACCGCCACGGGTTTCTCCGCCGGACATTTCGCCGGATCGCTCCACGTCGCGCCCGCGAGGCTCGCGATGCCGGCGATGAGATCCGAGCGGTCGCAGGCCATCCGGTGCGACATGTAGCCGCCATTCGAGTGGCCCAGGAAATACACGCGCTTCGGGTCGACCTTGTAATGCTCTCCGATCTCGGTGACGAGCCCCGAGAGGTAGGCGACGTCGTCGACGCCCACGCCCCCGAAATCGCAGCAGGCGTCCGTCGCGTTCCAGAAGCGCTTCGAGCTCGCGTCGACCGTGCCATCCGGATGCGCATACAAAAAACCGTGCTTGTCGGCCTCGGGCTTCAATTGGAACAAAAGCTCCTGGACGAAGCCGGAGGCGCCGTAGCCGTGGAGCAGGATCACGAGCGGGGAGGGTTTGGCAGGGTCGAGGCCGGGGGGGACGTGGACGGTGACGGGACGATCGCCGCCGACGACGAGCTCGCCCGGCTCTTCGCCGCCGGTGCCCCCCGCGCCGCCGGTGCCTCCGGCGCCGGCCGCGCCGCTCGACCCCGAAGGATTCGAGGCGCAGGCCAGGGCAAAGATGAACGGTATGGATGCGAGGACAAGGGAGGGGTAGAAGCGCGTCATGGCGCGAGCTTACCGCACGTTCCATCGGATCTCCTCGGTGTTCCTCCTCGCGGGGGTGACGCTCGCCGCGGCTCCGGCCCTGGGCGCGCCGCCGAACGTTGCCCCGAAAGCCGCGCTGACGAGCGCGGAGCTGGCCGCGATGAAGGAGTCGCAGGAGTTCGCCATCGAGGCGCAGCGGCTGCTCGAAAAGAAGCAATACGACGCGGCGCTCGCGCCCGCGCTGAAGGCTCTCGCGATCCGGGAGAAGATCGATCCCGAGAGCACCTGGACGAAGATGAGCCTGCGCCAGGTGGCGGAGATTCACGAGGGGAAGAAGCAGTACACCCGCGCCGTGCCCTACCGCGAGAAGCTCGTCGCGCTCGTCGAGAAGAAGGCGGACAACGAGGCGGATCTCCGCTATCGCATCCACGAGCTCGCAGAGGCGTTGCAAGACGGGGGCGAGCACGCGCGCGCCATCAAGCTGTTCGAGCGCGAGATCGCCATCAGCGTGAAGTCGAGCCGCGGCGTGGAGGGGGAAGACGTGATCCGGCCGATCGCGGCGATCGCGGACTCGTTGAAGGCGCTCGGGCGGTACGACGAGGCCGAGGCCATGTTGCTCCGCGCGATCAAGATCTGCGAGAACGTCACGCGGAATCGAAAGCCGTACCCGTATCTGCTCGTGAACCTCGGCCGGCTGTACCACGACACCGGCCGGTACACGCGGGCCGAGCCGATCCGCGCGCAGGCGGTCGAGCGCGTCGCGGACGTGAGCGGGTTTCGGTTCAACGCCACGGCGGAGATGGGCGATCTCGCGGCGACACGTGTCGCCCTGCAGGACTATGCAGGCGCCGAGGTGGTGCTCGACGAGCTCGTCGCCATCGCCCTGGAACGAGGGGGTGAAGACAGCCTTTCCTACGCGGGCCAGCTCGCGCTGCGCGCGGCGCTCGACGTGGAGACGGGGGCGTATGACCGGGCCGAGTCGAGGCTCCTCCGCGCGCAGGCGATCGTCGAGACGAATGCCCAAAAGGGAAACGACGCGCCGGAGCTGCGCGTCGCCTTGCAGTGGATCCTCGGGCAGATCGCGACGCAAAAAGGAGATTTTTCCCGCGCCGAGGCGCTGCTTTCGCGCACGCTCGCCCATTACGAGAAGACGAACGGGCCGAAGGACACGTCCGTGGCCGAGGTGGCGGAGAACCTCGCCGATCTCTACCGGCGCGCGCAGAAGCTCGACAAAGCCGAGGCCCACGCGGCGCGCGCGCTCGCGATCCGCGACGAGCTGCTTCCGGCGATGCACCCGGATCGCGCCGAGTCACGGGCGATCTTCGGGCGCATCCGCGAGATGCGCGGAGACGCGGCCGGCGCGAAGAAGCTGCACGAAGAGGCGCTCGCGGCGCGCGAAAAGACGTTCGGGAAGGAGCATCCGTTCGTCGCGTCGTCGCTGCTCGATCTCGCGGATCTCGCGCGGCGGCAGAAAAACGCGGGCGAGGCGGAGGGGCTCTACAAGCGGGCGATCGGGATCTTCGAAACGACGTTCGGGGGCGGGCACGAGAAGGTGGCGGCCGCGCTCGAAGGGCTCGCCGCGCTGTACGTCGAGACGGGCAAGCTGGATCTTGCGCTGCGCGCAGCGACACGGGCGGCGGAGATCCGCGAGCGGCAAGCGGCGCTCGTGATCGCGGGTGGATCCGAGGCGCAGAAGCGCGCGTTCGTGGCGACGATGCGCACGGGGACCGATTTCCTGACGAGCCTGCACGCGCGCGTGATGCCCGCGGACGCGGAGGCGAGGAAGCTCGCGCTGACCACGATCTTGCAGCGCAAAGGGCGCGTGCTCGACGTGATGGCGGGCTCGCTCGCGGCCCTGCGGCGCAAGCTCGGGCCCGAGGAGGCGAAGCTCGCGGACGAGCTCGCGGCGGCGCGGGGCGAGGTCGCGCGGCTCGCGATGCGCGGGCCCGCCGGCCAGCCGCTCGAGGAGTTCAAGGCAGAGCTCGCGCGGCGCGAGGAGAAGGCGCGGGCGATCGAGGAGAAGGTGGGCGGGCGGAGCGACGTGTTCCGCGCGGAGGAGACGCCCGTCACGATCGAGCGCGTGCAAGCGCAGGTGCCCGCGGCGACGGCGCTCGTGGAGATCTCGCTGTACGTGCCGCGGCGCTCGGCCGATGCGGATCTGCCGAGCCGCGAGGGGCCGCCGCGGTTCGCGGCGTACGTGCTCGATGCGTCGGGGAAGGTGAGCTTCGTCGATCTCGGCGAGAGCGCGCCGATCGAGGCGGCGACGAAGGCGCTGCGCGAGACGCTCACGGCGTCACTCGACCAGGATCCGAAGCCGCCGGCGCGTGCGCTCGACGCGCTCGTCATGCAGAAGATCCGGCCGCTGCTCGGGGGAAAAACGAAGCTCATGATCGCGGCCGACGGCGCGCTCTCGCTCGTGCCGTTCGCAGCGCTCGTCGACGAGGACGGGCAGTACCTGGTCAAGCGGTACGAGATCTCATACCTCACGAGCGGGCGGGATCTCTTGCGGCTCGCGCGGACGGCGCCGCCGGGGCAAGGCGCGCTCGTCGTGGCAAACCCCGCGTTCGGGCAGCGCGAGCAGGCGGGGAGCGCGCTCGCGATGCTGGAGGAGAAACCCGACGCGAAGACGCGGGGCCTCGACAAGGCGTATTTCGAGCCGCTGCCGGCGACGGCGGTCGAGGCGCGCGCGCTCGCCCCGATCCTGCCGGGCGCCGCGGTGCACGTGGACCTCGAGGCGACGGAGTCGACGCTGAAGAAGGTGCACGCGCCGCGGATCGTGCACGTGGCGACGCACGGGTTTTTCCTGCCCGCGAAGGGCGCGGCGGCGCGCGCGGCGGCGGCGGCTCAAGGCGAACGTGGGCTCGAGCTCGAACCGTCGCCGGACTGGCTGCCGGATGATCCGTTGCTCCGCTCGGGGCTCGCGCTCGCGGGGGCGAATGCGAAAAAGGGCGGCGGCGGCGAGGACGGGATCCTCACGGCACTCGAAGCGAGTTCGCTCGATCTTTGGGGCACCAAGCTCGTCGTGCTCTCGGCGTGCGAGACGGGCCTCGGCGACGTGCAGCGCGGCGAGGGCGTGTACGGCCTCAGGCGCGCGCTTTTCGTGGCCGGTGCCGAGGCGCTCGTCGCGAGCTTGTGGAAGGTCGCGGACGAGGAGACGCAGCGGCTCATGGTGGGCTATTACCAGCGCGTCACGAAGGGCAGCGGCCGGGGCCCCGCGCTCCGGGACGTGCAGCTCGCCATGCTCGCCGACGAGCCCACATCGCACCCGTATTTCTGGGCGAGCTTCGGCGTGTTCGGGGATCCGTCGGCGATGGGCGCGGAGATCAAGGTCGAGGGCGATCGTCGAACGCCCCACGAAGAGCCGCGGATCCTGCCCGTGAAGCCCGGTCCGCGTGGGTGCACGTGCACGTTCCCCGGATCGACGGGGGAGGGGCCGCTCGGGCTCGTGGGCTTGTTCGGGGTCCTCGCGCTCGTCGCGCGGCGCCGGCATCGGTGATAGGGTCTCGGCCATGCTGGCCATCGAGGCCCGGGGGCTGCGCAAAACCTATGGCGGGGGTTTTTCACGAGGCGCGGGGAAAGAAGCACTCGCGGGGCTGGATCTCGCGATCTCCGAGGGCGCGGCGTTTGGCCTGATCGGGCTCAATGGCGCAGGAAAAACCACGTTCATCAAGGCGCTGCTCGGCGTCGTGCGGCCGAGCGCGGGCGTCGTGCGGGTGCTCGGCAAGGACCCGGAGGATCCGTCTGCGCGCGCCCAGATCGGCTATCTGCCCGAGCGTCTCTTTTTGCCGCACGCGTTCACGCCGGTGCAATTCCTGGCGAGCGTGGCGCGATTGAAAGGGATCCCCGCGGCCGACGACGAGGTGCGGCGGCAGATCGGGCGGGTGGGGCTCTCCGGCGAGGAGGGGCGGCGGATCGGGGGGTTTTCCAAGGGAATGCGGCAGCGGCTCGGGCTCGCGGCGGCGCTGCTCGGCGGGCCGATGCTGCTCGTGCTCGATGAGCCGACGGACGGCGTCGATCCGCTCGGCCGGGCAGAGATCCGGCGGATCCTCGCGGAGGAGCGGGCGCGGGGCGCGACGTTGTTTCTGAATTCGCACCTGCTCTCGGAGACGGAGCGCGTCTGCGATCGGATCGGCATTCTCTCGGGCGGGCGGCTGCTCCGGGAAGGTCCGATCGAGGCGCTCTGCGGGAGCGAGACGCGGTATCGCGTGCGGTTTGCCCCGCCCGTCGAAGTCGCGGCGCTTCAGGGGCTCGGCTTTCGGCCGGGGGAGGGCGAGGGCGTGTTCGTGGTGGATGCGCCGGATCCTACGGCGTTGAACGATCTCCTGGATCAAGCGCGGCGCACCGGGGCGCGGCTCGTGGAGCTCGCGCACGACGTGCGGGATCTCGAGGACGTACTGGCGGAGGCGCTCGGCCAGGGCGGGGAGCGGGGACACGCGTGAAATCGTTTGTCGTGGCCAGAGACCTCCTGCGTGAGGCGGCGTCGCGGCGCTGGTTCCTCGCGCTCGGCCTGGGGATCACCCTGGGGCTCGTGGTGATTGGGCTATCGCTCCGGATGGATGTCGTCGACGGGGCGCTCGCGGCGACGCGGTTCTTCGGCAAGTCGGTGAACACGCAGATCCGCGCGGCCGACGTGGCCCTGCGACCGGTGTTCGTGGCGTCGTCGTATCTGATCTTTTACGGGGGCCTGCTTTTCGGCGTGGTCGCGTGCGCCGATTTCGGCCCGAGCCTGCTCGCGCCGGGGCGGATCGAGCACCTCCTTTCGTTACCGGTGCGGCGATTCGAGCTCATCGTGGGCACGTTCCTCGGCGTGCTCGCGCTCGCGCTGCTCGGGGCGCTGTATGGCGCGGGCGGGCTCGTCTTGATCTTCGGCGTGAAGACGGGCGTGTATTCGGGGAGGCTCATCGTCTCGGCGCTGCTCGCCAGCGTGACGTTTTCGGCGATCTATGGCGCGATGTTGACGGTCGCGATCGCGGCCCGCAGCGCGGCGCTCTCGGCGGCGTCCGGGGGCGCATTGGTCCTGCTCGGGATCGTGGCCGGGGAGCGGGAGCGGATCTCGGAGTTTTTTGATCCGGGGATCTCGCGCTCGATCTTCCGGGGACTCACCCTGTTTTTGCCGCGGGTTTCGTCGCTCGCGCGTTCGGCCGGGGAGATCGCGGGCGCCGAGCCCGTTGATTCCGCCGCGCTGACGAGCTTGCTTTTCGGGCTCGTGATCTTTGGCCTCGCGGCGCTCTCGCTCGGCATTCACCTCTTCGAACGGAAGGATTTCTGATGAGACGGGTGGCCTGGCTCGTCGCGTTCGCCGCGCTCCTCGCGCTCTCGGCGTTCTTGATGTCGCGGGGGGACAAACCCAAGAAGCCCGAGCGCGTGCTCAAAGCCGAATTCCCGCGGTTCCCGAAGCCCTGGGAGGAGGAGCGCAACCGAAAACGGAGGACCTTGCCGCCCGCGGCGCCGCGGCCCGGGGAGGAGGAGGGCGTCCTGCGAAAGCGGGATCCGCTGCTCGTGGCGCTGCCGATGGAGAAGGGCAAGAGCGCGGTGGTGTTCGAGGTCGCGGCGCTGAAGGAGTCGCCGATCGGGCAGATCTGGCTCGATTGCATGCTGGCGGAGCAGGCCGGGAACGAGCGCGCCGGACGCGGCCGGAACGTTTTCGAGGAGAAGTTCGGGCTCGATCTTTTGAAGGACGTCGATCGGATCGCGATGTCGTCGAGCAAGGTGGCGGTCCTATCGGTCGCGGAAGGCACGGCGAAGTTCGACAAAAGCGGCTGGCCGAAGCGCTCGTTCGGCGAGAAGGGCTCGATCTGGCAGGAACCGGAGGGCAGCGCGGTGTTCGCGACGTGGGGGAACGAGATCGTCCTCGCCGGGGCGGACCTGAAGGAGATCGAGGCGGCCATCGAGAGGCTCGAATCGAAGAACCCGCCGCGGGAGTCGACGATCCCGGAATGGTCGGTGTACGGCGACATTTTCGGGGTGATCTCGCCCGAGGAGCTCGCGGACATGTTGCCCGAGGGGCAGGGCGAGATCGCGGCGAGGATCCGGGCTTCGATCGACCGCGTGGATCTGCACGTGGACACGTCGGAGGACGTGGCCATCGTGGCGGACGTGAATGGTTCGAACACGGAGGACGTGAGGGATCTGGCGAAATCGATGGGCGCGGCCTTGAGCCTGGCCCGCGCCGGCGCCGAGGACGACGGCGACGAGCGGCTGCGGGAGCTGCTCGATTACGCGACGATCAAGCCGCGGGACGGGCGATTCACGCTGGACGTGGCGCTACCGCTCGACGTGCTCAAAGAAATGGGGCCGTGCCGCAAGCGGGATGCGGCCCCGCCGTCACCACCACCATCCCGGTGAGCGAAACGGCGACCAGGAGGTGCACCGTCCGCCGTCGCGGATGGTGATTTCCTGGCGGCGCGCCGAGGCCGTGAGGGGCGCGCCTTCCATTTCGGCGAGGAGCACCAAGAGCGCGGCTTCGACGGCGTCGAGCGTGGCGTCGCTCGGGGCGAGCAGGTGGCCGCGGAGAAGGGCGGTGACGGCTTTGGGGCCGACGCAGCCGAGGGCGATCGCGGCTTGCTCGGCGGCGGGCGTGGGGCCGTCGGGTTCTTCGGCGGCGTGATCTTCGAGGAGCGCGCGCTCGAAAAGGTCGAGATGGTCCGGGGCCTCGTCCAGCCTTCCGAGGAGCCGGATGGCCAGGGCGCGGAGGATTGCGTCGGCGGAGGAGCGAGCGGCCTCGACGAGGGGTTGCACATGCGAGGCGTGGCCACGATATGCGAGGGCGCCGGTCATGCGGAGACGAACGAACGGGTCGGGATCCTCGGCGAGAGATTCGAGCGCGGCGCGGAAGGTGGGGCCGTCCTCGGCGACGGCGTCGAGCACGTCGAGGGCGAGGAAGCGGGCCTCGGGGTCGGGGAAACGGAGCGCGGCGAGGAGCGCAGGCCTGTCGCGCGTGTCGGGGTTTTTGGCAATTTCGCGGAGGAGTGCGCGGGCGAGTTCGAGGTTTTCCGGAGCGGCGCCGCGCTGTTCGAGATATTGGAGGGCGATGCGCCGCTTGCGTCGATAAAGAACGAGGCCGAGATCGGCGCGTGCAGCCTCGTGGAGGCGCGCGTGGGCGAGCAGGTCGGCTGCCATCGCGGGGCCGTTTTCGTCCTCTTCCAGGAGAGCGAGGGCGCCACGATATCCGTAGGTGGTCCACGGTTTGTCGATGGGGCAGAAGAGCGCGAAGTTATGGTCGAGGACGGCCTTTCGCGCGGCCTTTCGGATTTTCGCGAGGCTCGAAAATCGCAAAAGGTCCCGGCGGGGCAGGACGAGGGCGGCGGCCGCGGCAGCGCGCGTTTCGTCGTCGAGGTGATTGGCGAGATCCGGGAAGTGGCGAATGTCCTCGAAAAGCTCGGCGTCCCGGGGGCGCGCGCGCCGGTACGCCGCGAGCACGGCGAGCGTCTCCGGGTACATGTCGGCGAGGGAGAAGGCGAGCGAGGCATCGTCCTCGTCGGGAGAGCGCTGCGCGACGTCTTCGAGCCAGCGCGAAACGAGCCAGGCTTCGAGCTCCTCGCAAGGTTTGTCCACGCGCGAGAACGTCGACCTGAGCCACGCGCGGCGCGCTAGAGGGGTCTCCCGATCGAACCGCGCGAGCAGAGCCGCAAGGCGCGCGCCACTTCGAGCGAACGGAACGAGCTCGAGGAACGGCGCCCTGGGGCCGTCCATGAGAGCTTCATCGAGCAGGCGCGCGAACGTTTCGTCGGACAACCCGACCGAGGCCCGCGCGAGGGCGCGGAGCGCGTAGCCGCGATGCCAGAAGGAACGCGCGGGATCCGTCGCGATGCGCGTCAGCGCAGGCGCGAGCGACGGGGGCGCGAGGAGCGCGAGGAGGCGCGCGGCACGAAGGCCCACGCGACCCGGGAGGTCGAGCCAGGAGAGGAGTCGTTCGCCGACCTCGTCACGGGAGGTCCAGCACAGGGAGGAGACGTCGAACACGAGGGGGCGCGTGTGGTCACCGGAGCGCCATGCCGGGAGCACCTGGGCCTCGGGCCGGGCTCGATGTTCAGGCGTATCACGGTGCCGGGCGACACGCGAACCCTTCAAGCGCGAGCCATGCCCGCCTTGGGGTTCGCTTGACGCCCCATCCCCACCCTGGGATCCTCCGATGATGTCCCGCCGCTTCAACACGGCTGGCCCGAACGATCCAGCGCGCCACCACACGGTCCCCGCGCTGTCCCGTGTCCCCGGCGTCCGGGAAATCATCGAGCAGGGCAGTTACTTCATCCTCCACGCCCCTAGGCAGACCGGCAAGACGACCGCGCTGCTCGACCTCGCCTCCGTGCTGAACCGTGAAGGCAAGTACGTTGCCGCGGTGCTCTCGCTCGAGCCCGGCGCCGCGCTGACGAGCATCGACGCCGCCGAGCTCGCGATGCTCGACTCGTGGCGCTACGACCTCGCCGCCTACCTGCCCGCCGACGTCTCGGTCCCGCGCTGGCCCGACGCGCCCCAGGGAAACCGCATCGGCGCCGCGCTCTCGGCGTTCTCGCAGGAAGCGCCGCGGCCGCTCGTCATCCTCCTCGACGGCCTCGACAGCCTGGCCCGGGAGGTGCGCGCCTCGCTCGTCCGGCAGATCCGCGCCGGCAAGCCGCGCCGCCCGCGCGCCTTCCCCTGGTCGATCGGCTTCGCCTCGGTCCGCGAGCCCCGCGAGCTCGACGCCGGCCAGGCGCCGTCGAGCACCCGCGGGCCCGCGAGCTCGACCGGCCTCGATGCCGAAGTCCTTCCGCTCCAAGGTTTTACGCGGAGCGAGGTGGAGACGTTGCTGCAAGGGCTCGAGGAGCGGACAGGGCTCGAGCTGTTGCCAGGCGCCGTCGATCGCGTCCACGAGCTCACGCAGGGACATCCGTTCCTCGTGAACGCGCTCGTGCAGCGGATCATCGAGGGCTCCGACGGCCGCAAGGGCCCGCTGACGGCGGTGGACATCGAGCGGGCAAAGGATCTCCTGCTGGATCGACGCGGCGGCATGCTCGACGAGATCGGCGATCGCATGCGTGATGGGAAACTTCGGGCGGCGCTCGAGCAGATCCTCACCGAGGTGCCACGCGAGCCGCCAGCCGAGGACATGCGGGCTGGGATCGATCTCGGGCTCGTGAAGCGGTCGCCCGATGGAACGGTCGCGCTGGCGAACCCGATCTTCCATGCGCTCGTCGCGCGCCTCCTGCCGGGCGCGGTGCGATCGGTGTTCCCGGTCGGACAGCCGGCGTGGGTCGGGCCCGACGGGCGGCTCGACGCGGAGCGGCTGCTCGAAGCGTTCCTCGATTTCTGGCGGCGTCACGGCGATGCGCTCTTCTCGAGCGCGCCCTACGGCGAGCTCTCGCCGCTCGTGCTCACGGCATTCTTGAACCGCGTCGTGAAGAGCGGCGGCCTCATCGAGCGCGTCTACGCGATCGGCCGCGGCCGCATGGACGTGTGCATCCGTCAGGGCGGGGCCGCGGTCGCGCTCGTGGTGAAGGTGCGTCGCGACCGCGACCCGGATCCGATCCCCGAGGGGCTCGCGCAGGTCGACGAGGCGCTCGCACGGCTCGGGATCGAGGACGGATGGCTCGTCGTGTTCGACCGGCGCAAGGGCGTCTCGCCCGTCTCGCAACGGCTCGGCGCCGCGAAGGAGAAGACGCCGGCCGGGCGCGAGATCGTGCTCGTGCGGGCGTGATCCGTCGCTCGCGGTTTTCTCGTCAGGATTTGAAACGCAGGAAGTCGCCGAGGATCGCGGCGAACTCGTGCGGGCGTTCGAAGAAGGGCGACGGGCCTGCTTCGGGCATCTCCGCGACGACGACGCGCGCCTCGGCGAGGCGCTCGAGCGATCGCTGGGAAACGCCGCCGCGGCTGCCCGTGACGAAGAGCGCGGGCACGGACAAACGGGCGAGCCGCCACGCGAGCGATCCGTCCTCGGCGAGCGCCACGAGCTCGCGTCCCCACGCGTGAAGCAGGCGCGCGTCGCAGGGGACGCGGCCCGGATCGTCGGCCGTCGTCGTGGTCCGCGAGGCGCGCCTCACCGCGTCGCGCAGCGCGCTGATGCCCGGTCCGCCGAGATCGGTGAGGGTCAGCTCCGCGGCGGGGCGCAGGCTCGCGCAGTCGTCGACGGTCTTCGGGCCGTCGATGTCCACGACGGCGCGGACGAGGCCCGGATGTCGCTCGGCGACGAGCGTGGCGAGCGTCCCGCCGAGGCCGTGTCCGACGAGCACGGCGCGCTCGCCGAAGCGACCGCCGAGCCACCGGGCGAAGTGATCGGCGAACGCCATGAGCGGCGCCGGCCGCGGGGCCGGGACGCTCCGGCCGTGTCCGGGCAGATCGGGCACGACGTGCCGGTGCGCGGAGAGCCGCGCGTGCAGCGCGACCGCCTCGAACACGAGCCCGTGTCCTGCGAGCCCGTGCAAGTACACGAGCGGCGTGCCCCGCGCGGACGGGTGATAGTCCCGCACGAACATCCCTGCATCCACCCCGTGCGCCACATCGACCGACAGCATCCGTCCCCCTCCTCGACGCCGCGAACCGGCCCCGAGCCCTCCCCAGGAAGAGCCCGAACCGGTCCGCCCGAACCACCGACTTCGCCTGGTGCCCGATCCCTGCCTGGCCGGAAGGCTCACGACGCCTCCGGCTCGTTCGCGCTTTCCCAATGGATGCGCGAGGTGGCTCTCCGGGCGCGCGCCGGCCGCCGAAAGCCGCGGGAAAGCGGGGGCGGATGGTGACGTGCGGGGCGGGTTTCGGGGTCTCTGTCGAAGTTTGTCTAGGAAAACCAGTCCATGCGCGACTTTGGGTACCGTGCCCAAATGCCGCGACGACGCGAGCCCGATCCGTTTGCTCTCCAAGTTGGTATCCGCATCAGGCAGCTTCGTGAGGAGCAGGGCCTCACGATGGAGAAGCTCGCCTTCGAGAGCGAGCTCGGCTCGAAGGGACACCTGTCGAACCTGGAGCGAGGGCTCGCGAGGCCCACGATCCACACGCTGAGGGTCCTCGCGGAGCGGCTGGAGGTCGACGTGCTCGATCTCCTGACGTTCCCCGATCAGGGCGATCGCCAGAAGCTCGTGGACCTCACGCGTCACCTCGGGCGCGGGACGATCCGCAAGCTCTTGAAGGACATCCTCAAGGACATGGGGCCGCTCGAGTCCACGAAGGAGCCCGCGGCCCCGGCGCCTCCGCCGAAGAAGGCCGCCAAGCGGAAGAGCACGCCTGCGAAGGCGCGGAAGAAGAAGCGCTCGTCGTGAGTCCGTAGTTCGTTTCTTCTCAAACGGATTGGTTCTCCCGCGGACGATCCTGCGTCCGCGCTGTCCGTCAAGCGATCGGCGCTCGTGTCGCCTGGGTGCGAAGCGTCGTATCCACTTCCATCCTCGAGCGACCGCGCGGTGCGTAACGCGCTTCCGAGGATCGGACGATCTGCGTCCGATCTTTGGGCTTTGCTTGCGTTATCGCGCGCTGCGTCGTTACGCTCCTCGTCCTCATGCGCTGGAGGAGAGGGACGATGGGGAAGGGCATCCGGCTGCGGAAATTCGAGCTCAAGAAGACGCTCTTCTTGCTGCCGAACATGATCACGCTGACGAGCATCTTCTGCGGCTTCGACAGCATCCGGACCTCGGCGACGGCGCAAGGCGAGGCGGACATCTACCGCGCCGCGTTGCTCATCGTCTTCGCGATGTTCTTCGACACGCTCGACGGCCGCGTCGCGCGCGCGACGAAGACGCAGAGCGCGTTCGGTCTCCAGATCGACTCGCTCGCCGACGTGGTGTCGTTCGGCGTGGCGCCGTCGCTCCTGCTCTACCAGTGGACGCTGCACCGGCTCGGCACGCTCGGGCTCGTGGCGTCGTTCCTGTTCACGGCGTGCGGGGCGATCCGGCTCGCGCGGTTCAACGTGCTCTCGACCGGCGACGACGGCAAACCCTCGAAGCCCTCGAAGTACATCGTGGGCCTGCCCATCCCAGGCGCCGCGGGCATCCTCGTCTCGCTCGTCGTGGCGAGCCACGCGGCCGGCGGGATGCTCGGGCGCGCCGAGTACACCGTGCCGATGCTCGTGGCGACGATCGGTTTGTCGATGCTGATGGTGTCGACGATCCGGTTCCGCTCGTTCAAGGACGTGAAGCTCAACGCGCGGACGGCCCTGCTCGTCGTGTTCATGGTGGGCTCGTCCGTGGTCGTGTCCCTGAAGATGCAGCCGGCGTTCGTGCTGGTGTGGCTGCTCGGTTGCTACGTGACGATCGGGATCCTGGAGTCTTTGTGGCACCTTCCCCGGCGCCTTCGCGCGAGCCTGCTCGCCAGCGATTCGAACCAGCCCCCGCCCGCGGCCTCGACCTGACCCCGGAGCGTTCGGAACGGCTTTGACTTTGCGGCAGGGCCGAACCATGTAGACTGCGCGCCGTCCATGAAGAATCGCGTATTTTTCCCGCAGGTCGCGCTCGACGAGTGGCTGGGTGAGGAGAGGGTCGACCTCAAGAACGACGAGCTGACGATCAAGAGCGAGGGGCGAAAATACCGCATCATCGAGGCGATCCGCATCATGAGCGAGGTCAGCGGCTCGCCCGACAGCCACGAGCTGCTCGGCAAGGTGAAGTCGAAGGCCTTCCTCGCCGAGCTTGGCGCGGAGATCCTGGAGACCTCGATGATCCTCGGAGACAACGCGTACGACGTCGTGCCGGGATTCGTGGGCGCACCCGTCGGGACTTTCGCGGACCACCAGCGCGGCGGGCCCCCGTCGCAGACCCGGAACCTGACGACCGACGAGGATCTGCTCGCGGCCTTCCTCGCCACGAAGCTCTGATCATTCGATAGGCAAGGGCGCGCATCCGCCTGCCGTCGCACCCAAGACGCGCTACCTTCTCCCGCCATGACGCGCGCTCTCTCCACGGGGACGTTCTTCGTGGCCGTCCTGCTCTACGGAGCAGCGAGCGCCCTCTTCTTCCTCGACATCGCTCGCAAGGAGACGCGAATCGTCGCGTCGATCGGCTCCGTGCCGCCACCCCGGCGCTCGTCGTGGGCCGCGATGAGCCTCGGCGTGGCCGCGGCGTTTCACCTCGCGTACGTGACGTTCGCGAGCCTCGTCGCGCGCGTGTGCCCCGTCAACTCGGTGCATTTCTCGCTCTCCATGGCCTCCATCCTGGCGATCGCCGTGTACCTGCCGGCGCGGCGTCGCGTCCGGATCGACGCGATCGGGGTCTTGCTCGCGCCGCTCGGGCTCGTCTTCGTGCTCGGCACGTATTTCCTCGGCCAACCGGCGCCCGCGCACGCGATAAGCCCGGCGTTCCTCGCGCTGCACGTGCTGGCGAACCTCGCGGGGACGGCGCTGTTCCTGCTCGCGGGCGGCGCGGCGATGCTCTACCTCATCCAGGAGAAGCGCCTGAAAAAGAAGCGCACCGATCGCCTGCGGATCGGCAATCTGCCTCCGCTCGAGGTCCTCGATCAGGCCGTGCACCGCTTCCTCGTCGCGGGCTTCCCGCTGCTCACCCTGGGCGTGCTCACGGGGACGATCTGGGCGAAGAGCCTGGAGAGCGGCACCGTGGAGGAGATCCTCCGGGCCGTGCTGGGGTACGCGACGTGGCTCGTGATCGCGGCCGTGCTGCTGCTGCGCGCCGCGGCAGGGTGGCGCGGGCGGCGGGCAGCGTACGGGACGATCGCGGGGTTCTGCTGCGTGGCCGCGGTGCTCGTGGTCTACCTCGTGCGGCCCGTGGTCGAGCTCGGCTCGCCGAGGATCGGAGGCTAGGGCGAGCGTGATCGTCGTCGTTGGTCTCTCCCACAAGACAGCGCCGATCGCGGTGCGCGAGCGGCTGGCGGTGCAACGCGACGCGCTTGCCGCGCTCTACGAGCGGCTCCTCGCGGATCCGGCGATCGGCGAGGCCGTGGTGCTCTCCACGTGCAACCGCGTCGAGGTGTACGCCGCGCCGCCGCGCGGAGGTCTCCTCGAAGCGGCGAGCCGCGCGACGATCTCCGCGCTCGTGGCGATCGGCGGCGACGCGGTCGCGATACACCTCGGGCGCAAGGAGGGCGGGGACGCGGTGCGGCACCTCTTCCGCGTGGCCTCGTCGCTCGACTCGCTCGTCGTGGGCGAGCCGCAGATCCTGGGGCAACTGAAGGACGCGATCGAGCTCGCGCGGGAGAACAAGGCGCTCGGACGAACGCTCGGCAAGGCGATGCTCAGGGCGGTTCGCGTGGGCAAGCGCGCGCGGAGCGAGACGGCGATCGGCGAAGGTCAGGTGTCGGTGTCGAGCGTGGCCGTGGATCTCGCGCAGGAGATCTTCGGGGATCTCGCGGGGCGCAAGGCCGCGCTCGTGGGCGCGGGCGAGATGGCCGAGGCCGCGGCGAAGCTGCTCGCGAAGGCGGGCGCGAAGATCATCGTGCTGAACCGGAGCCCGGCGCGGGCGAAGGCGCTCGCGGCCGATGTGTGCGGCGAGCCGCGCGGGATGGCGGATCTCGAGCGGACGCTCGGCGAGGTCGACATCGCGATCGGCTCGACGTCGAGCCCGACGCCCGTGATCACGGTGGATCTCGTCAAGCGCGTGCGGAAGGTGCGGCGCGGCAAGAGCCTGTTCTTGATCGACATCGCCGTCCCTCGCGACGTGGAGCCCGCCGTGAACGACCTCGACGGCGTCTACCTCTACGACGTCGACGACCTCTCGCAGATCGTCGCGCAGTCGCTCGAAGGTCGGGCCGCGGAGGCGGCGCGCGCCGAGGCGATCGTCGAGGAGGAGGCGCGCGCGTTCGAGCACTGGACGCTCGAACGAGAGCTCACGCCGACGATCGTGGGGCTCTTCAACCGGACGCGTGCGGTGTTGCTCGCCGAGCTCGAGCGAAGTTTTTCCGGGCGCCTGAAGCACCTCGGCGCCGCGGAGAAAGAGGCGCTGCTCGTCATGGTCGACGCCGCGACGAACAAGCTGCTCCACGCGCCGGTGACGCGCCTCAAGGAGCTCGCGGGCGACGCGCGCGCCGAGGGGTACGTCGAGGCCTTGCACGATCTCTTCGACCTGGACCTCTCGGCGATCTCGGCGATCTCCCTGGAAGGCGGCAACGGCAGCGCGATCGACGGAGCGATCTCGCTGTCACCCGCGGGCACGAACGGCAAGGCGCACGCGCCTGTGCAGGCTTCGTCCGCGGGCTCGTCGTCCGCGGTGGCGCTCGCATCACCCTCCCCGCGCGAGGTCGCGGGCGCAAAGGATCTCGGATGACTCGCCTGACACTCGCCACCCGACGCTCCGCCCTCGCCCTCGCCCAGTCCCGCGCCTTCGCGCGCGCCCTCGTCGAGGCATCGCCCGGCCTGACGGTCGGCGAGCTCGAGGTCGTCACGTCGGGCGACAAGATCACCGATCGACCGCTTCAGGAGGTCGGCGGCAAGGGGCTCTTCGTGAAGGAGCTCGAAGAGGCGCTGCTCGATGGGCGCGCGCACTTCGCGGTGCACTCGTACAAGGACGTGCCCGCCGTGATCCCCGACGGGCTCGTGATCACGTGTGTCCCTCGGCGCGAGGATCCGCGCGACGTCTTCATCACGCGGACGGGCGCGACGCTCGCGGAGCTGCCTGCGGGGTCGCGTGTGGGGACGTCGAGCCTCAGGCGTGCTGCGGCGATTGGTCTCGCGCGACCGGACCTCGTGATCGTGCCGCTGCGCGGGAACGTGGACACGCGGCTGCGCAAGCTCGACGAGGGGCACGTGGATGCGATCGTGCTCGCGCTCGCGGGGCTTCGGCGTCTCGGCCTCGAACGACGCGCGACCGAGATTCTCGATCCGGCCGTGATGCTTCCTGCGATCGGGCAAGGCGCGCTCGGGATCGAGTGCCGCGAGGTCGACGCGGAGACGCAGAGCGCGCTCGCGCCGCTCGACGATCCCGAAACGAGCGTGCGTGTCGCAGCCGAGCGTGGCGTGATGGTCGCGCTCGGGGCCGACTGCCGCACGCCCGTGGCGGCGCACGCGGTGCGCACGGACGAGGGGCTCTGGATCCGGGCCATGATCGCCGAGGCGGACGGGACGCGTCCGCGGATGGGCGAGCGTCGCGTCGCGTGGCCGAGCGTGGCGGCGGAAGCGACGCGTGTCGGGCTGGATCTCGGGCAGGAGCTCCTTCGCGCCTGAGGGCGCTCGCTTAACTTGCAGCCGATGCTGGGATACGTCGCGATCGTCCTGCACGCGCACCTGCCCTGGGTGCGGCACCCGGAGCATGCGCGTCCGCTCGAAGAGCGATGGCTGCACGAGGCGCTCTGGGAGTCGTACCTGCCGCTGCTCGACATGCTCGCGCGGCTCGAAGCGGATGGGATCGCGGCGCGAATGACGGTGTCGGTGTCGCCGACGCTCGCGGCGATGCTCGCCGATCCGCTGCTTCGAAAGCGCTTCGTCCTGCACATGGATCGGCTCGAGAAGCTCGCGGCGCAGGAAGAGCGGCGGACGAGCGGCGACGCGGCGCTGCGCCCGATCGTGGCGTTTTACCGGGCGCGGATCGAGGCGACGCGCGCGACGTGGGAGCGCATCGGCGGCGACGTGCTCGGCGCTCTTGCAGGCCACGAGGATCGCGGCTCGATCGAGCTTTTGACGACGAGCGTGACGCACGCATATCTGCCTGCGCTCACGCGTTCGTCCGCGCGCGCGCAGGTAAAACTCGGCCTGCGCGCGTTCGAGGCCCTCGCGGGGCGAAGGCCGCGCGGACTGTGGCTGCCCGAGTGTGGGTACGATCCAGCGCTCTTGCCGGAGCTTTCCGCGGCGGGCGTGGGGTACACGGTGCTCGACGCGCACGGCCTCGAGCTCGCCTTGCCGCGTCCTCCACGCGGCGTGCTCGCGCCGATCCTCTCGCCCGCGGGCGTCGCGTTTTTCGGCCGTGATCCGCAGGCCTCGCGAGAAGTCTGGTCACGCGAGGCGGGATATCCGGGCCACGCGGACTATCGCGACTTCTACCGCGACATCGGCTTCGATGTGCCGGAAGCCGCGCTCGCAGGAGACATCGGCCCGGAGGGCACGCGCCTCATGACGGGCCTCAAGTACCACCGCATCACGGGCTCCGGGCCGCACAAGGACCTCTGGGATCCCGCCGCGGCCGAGGCGCGTGCGCGCGCGGACGCCGCGCATTTCGTGGCAGAGAGGGCGGCTACGCTGCGGGCCGTGCAAGGCCGAGGACCGCGGCCCGTCGTGGTCGCGCCGTACGACGCCGAGCTCTTCGGCCACTGGTGGTTCGAAGGTCCGATCTTCCTCGAACACGCGCTGCGCGCCCTGCATCACGCGGAGCTCGCAGGCGAGATCGCGCCCGTGACGCTTGGCGCTTACCTCGCGGCCGAGCCTGCACTCACGGTCGCCGAGCCCTCGGCCTCGTCGTGGGGTGAGGGGGGCTTCGGCGAGGCGTGGCTCGGGCGCGCGCTCGATCCCGACCGCACGGAGGGCATGTCGCCCGCGCACCTCGTGCGGCACGTGCGCCACGCGGAGCAGACCGTACAGGGGCTCGTGCGGGCGCGGCGCGGGGCGGACGGGCTCGCAGGGCGCGCGCTCGATCAGGCGATCCGCGAGCTCGTGCTGCTGGAAGCGAGCGACTGGGGCTTCATGATCCGGCGCGGCGAGATGGCGGCGTACGCGGCGGCACGCGTCCGCGCACACGCAAGCCGTGTGGATCGGCTCTGCCGACTCGCGGGGCGGGACTGGATCGGCGAGGGCGAGGCGCGGTGGATCGAGGCGACATGTGAGCGGACGCCGTTCCTCGCCGAGCTTGAAGGCGAGCGCTTGCGCGACGCGTTCGACGCGTGAAGCGCCATCTTGGGCCTTGTCGAGCCGCCCCTGGATCACGGATGCTCCTCTTCGCGATGCGCGCTCGTTCGAGTTGGCCCCGTTTTGCCTGCCTCTTGCCGTCGTGCTTCGCGGTCGCGTCGCTCGCCTGCGGCAGTGATCTTTTCCACGCGACGGACTGGGCCACGCTCTGCGACACGAATCCGACCGCGAAGGGCTGCGCCGGAGAGGGCGGTGGCGCTGCGGGATCGGGCGGCTCCGGGGGCATGGGCGGCTCTGGGGGCATGGGCGGCGCAGGCGGGATGGGCGGCGCAGGCGGGATGGGCGGCGCTGGGGGCATGGGCGGCGCTGGGGGCATGGGCGGCGCCGGCGGTGCAGGCGGCACAGGCGCAGGCGGGCCGTGCATCCCGTGCGCGAACCTCGTCGGCGCGAGCGTGGCGAAGCCGCCCGTCGATGTCGCGGTATGCCCGAGCTCGGTCGACGTCTACGCCTTGCTCAACGAGTGCCGATGCAGCGATACGAGCGTGTGTTACCCGAGCTGCTCGCTCACCCCTGCGTGCGGCAACACCGCGACGGACGTGGCGGCGTGTGATGCGTGTGTCGAGACCTCCTGCGGCCCGTACGTCCTCTCCTGCCTCGCGCGAAAGACGCCCTGAGCGGCACGAGTTGACAGCGATCGCCGCGCGCGGAGACGATCGCATCATGCTTCGCTTCGATCACCTGCTCGGGCTCGGTCTCGCTGGTTTCGTCTTCGCGGCTGCGTGCGGAGGTGGAGGCGACGGCAACGCCGCGTCGTCGTCGTCGGGAGGCGGCTCGGCGCCCGCGTGTACCACCGACGCGCAGTGCGGCGCGAGTGATCCTTGCAAGACCGCCGCGTGCGTCGCTGGAGCCTGCGTCGAGACCCAGGCGCCCGCGGGCAAACTCGTCCTCGATGGCCTCGTCCCCGGCGATTGCAAACGCAAGCAGTGCACGGCCGAGGGCACGATCGAGGAGGTCGTCGACGACACGGACAAACCGGACGACTACAACCCCTGCACGCTCGACACGTGCACCGGGGGCATGCCGAGCCATGCGACGGATCCCGCGATGGAGGGCGCGCCGTGTGGCACGAACAACCAGATCGTCTGTTCCGCCGGTCTGTGCGTCGGCTGCAACAACGAGGAGCAATGCCCGCAGGGCGGCGTCTGTCACAAGGTCGTCTGCAACCCCATGGGCGCGACGAATGCGTGTGGCCTCGAGATCGACGTCGGCAAGCAGGTCTCGAACGCTGACCCCGGGGACTGCCTGCGCGCCGTTTGCGACATGAACGGCCTCATCGTCCCGGCGCCCGCGCCGCTGGACGTGCCCTTGCCCGACGCCAACGAGTGCGACGTCGAGTCGTGCGGCGAGAACGGCGCCGTCGTCCACACGCCGCAACCCGACGGCACCACGTGCGGCGGATCCACGACGTGCAAGCCGAGCTCGTGCTCCACGGGCGCGTGCGTGCAGATGCCGTTGCCGGGCACTGACGTCGTCACGGAGACGCAGGTGCCTGGCGATTGCCGCACCACCGTGTGCGACGGCATGGGCGGCACGCTGGATCAGCCCGACGACATGGACGTGCCGCCCGATCCGACCGCGACCGACTGCACGGGCCCCGTGTGTTCGGGTGGCACGCCGTCGACGTCCCCCAAACCGCAGGGCACCGCGTGCATGACCGCGGGCGCCACGATCGGCATGTGTGATGCGAGCGGCAACTGCATCTGACGTCGCGGGCGCGACGTGATCAGAACGTGACGCGAAGGCCCGCGGACGTCGGGCCCACGAGCAGGCGCAGGCTCGTCTGCGGCGCGGCCGGCGTGGTCGTGGAGGGCGTGGTCTCGTCGCTCTTCACGGGCACGCGCTTGCTGCCGATCACCCACAGCGGCACGCCCACGCCGAGCGCCACGACGCCGGTGATCAGGATGGCGTAGCCCACGGCTTGTTGCGTCTCGTCGGCGCGCGTCTCGCAGATCGTGGGGCCGAAATCCGAGTCGCAGTAGATCGGGATCTGGTTTGCCGCGGTGCTCGCGATCGCCGATCCGGCGAGCACGCCGACGATGCCCGCGGTCGTGGCCAGGATGCCGCCGACCATCATCGGCGTGCTCTTGCGCTCGTAACGCGGAGGCGGCGGCTGCGGCTCGCCGTAGTACGGGCCGTAGTACGGATATCCGTACGGATACCCTTGCTGCGGCGGGCCGTATCCAGGCGGAGGCGGTCCGTACTCGCCACCTTGCGGCGGGATGTATCCGGGCGGAGGCGAGCCATACCCTTGCGGATAGCCGTATCCCGCGGGCGGAGGCGGCGCAGGCGGAGGCGCAGCTGCGCCCGTACCACTCGGCGGCGGCGCGCCAGGAGCGGCGCCGGCGGGCGCGCTCGGCGCGGGCGGAGGTGCGGCGGGCGGAGGCGCGGCGGGCTGCTGCGCGGGGGCCTGTGCGCTGCTCGGCGGAGGCGGTCCCGGCGGTACGTTCGCGTGCGCAGCGGGGCCCACCGCAAGCACGGAGAGACCCAGCGCGGAGGCGGCGACGCACGCGAGGGAAACGCGCGTTCGGCGAGCGGGAGGCGTCGCGCGAAAAAGCTCCGGATCCGGCAACGTGGGCATCGAAGACTGTCCTTTCGAAAGGAAGGGGCTCGTGGGCGAGGGGAATCGAGGCCCCGCGGCTGTGCTCGCTTTACGATAACGAAAAACGAGATGCACGTGGCGCGTCAAGCGTGCTCGCGCGGGCGGCCGTGATCACTCGTAGGCATCCTCGGCGGGGCGGCTCTGCGCCTTCGGCGCAGCGGCCTTGCTCGTCCCGCTCTTCGGCGCGGCTTTCGGCTTGTCCGCGGGGGCCGCGGCCGGCTTCGATGCGGTCTCCTTCGTGGCGGGCGCCTCCTTCGTGGCGGGCGCCTCTTCCACCGTCACCGTGGCGCTCGCCTTCGTCGGCACCTCGTCCGCGGGCTTCGGCGCTTCCATCGGCGCGGCCTGGATCGGAGGCAGCGGCAGCGACGCGGGCCTCGTCTCGGGCGGGGCCTCGGGCTTCGGCGCGGGCTTCTTTTCCTGCGTGTTCGTGGTGGGTTTGTCCGGCTGAACCGTCGGAGACGAACCGCCTCGCCCGAGGTAGACGAACACGAACGCGATGGCCACGAGGCCGAGCAGCACGAGCACCGCGTGCTCCTTCTTCGGCCCCTTCTTCGCGGGCTCGATCGCCTTGCTCGTGCTCTCCTCGCGCTCCTTCGCTGGCGTTGCCTCGGCCGCTCGTGCGCTTGCCTTCGTGGGCTTCTTCTCGGCCTTGCTCTCCGTCTTTTTCGTCTCGGGCGCAGGGCTCTTGCTCGTGTCGCCCGAGGTGTTCTTCGGGGCGGTCTTCGTCGGCTGGCGCGTCGCTGCGGGCGCGGCTACGCTCGATGCGCTTGGGGACTCCGTGGGTTTCGTCCCGCTCGGGGCGGCCGGCGAGGGCTTCGCCGGGCTGGCCGTCGGGGCGGGCTTCGGGACCGAAGTGGAGACGGACTGGGAACGTGCAGAGCGCGCTCGGGTCTCCTTGCGCTGGGCACGAGAAAGCTTTTTGCTCACGATCCGACGCTAACCGAAGCGGGTTCGATCAGGCAAAACCTCGGATCCAGGGCAAGAAAAGCAACCTGGTCCGCAAGTCCGTTCTCGGACGGCTTGACATGGCCCCTTCGCCGAGTATCCTCCGCGTCCCCCGATTCCGGGTAGACGAACCACCATGCCGACCATCAGCCAGCTCATCCGAAACGGCCGCGAAGCCGCTCGTTACAAGACGGCCTCTCCGGCGCTCAAGTCCTGCCCGCAGCGGCGTGGCGTGTGCGTCCGCGTGTACACCACGACGCCGAAGAAGCCGAACTCGGCCCTCCGCAAGGTGTGTCGCGTGCGCCTCACGAACCAGATGGAGGTCACGAGCTACATCCCGGGCGAGGGGCACAACCTGCAGGAGCACTCGGTCGTGCTCATCCGCGGGGGGCGCGTGAAGGATCTGCCGGGCGTTCGTTACCACGTCGTGCGTGGCACCCTCGACGCCTCGGGCGCCGCGGGGCCGAGCTCGACCAACAAGGCGACCCGCAACCGCAAGCGCTCGAAGTACGGCGTGAAGCGTCCGAAGAGCTGAGCGCTGCTCGCTCTCGAGAGCCCCCGATCACAGTCCGCCAGAAGGAAGCACCATGCCTCGTCGACGTGAAGTTCCGAAGCGCAGAATCATTCCGGACCCGAAGTTCAAGGACAAGCTCGTCGCCAAGTTCACGAACTCGCTCATGTTGAGCGGGAAGAAGGCGACGGCGGAGAGCATCCTCTACGGAGCGTTCGACGTCATCCGCGACCGCTTCAAGGAGGAGCCCATCGAGGTCTTCCGGAAGGCGCTCGACAACGTCAAGCCGAAGCTCGAGGTGAAGAGCCGGCGTGTCGGCGGCGCGACGTATCAGGTCCCGGTCGAGGTTCGGCCGGAGCGTCGCGTGGCGCTGGCGATGCGGTGGCTCGTGACCTATTCGCGTTCGCGTGGCGAGAAGACGATGCGCGAGCGCCTCGCGGCGGAGCTCATCGACGCGGCGCAGAACCGCGGCAACGCCGTGAAGAAGAAGGACGACACGCACAAGATGGCGGAGGCGAACAAGGCCTTCGCGCACTACCGCTGGTGATCGCCAGCACGTAGAGCGGTCGGACACGGCAGGAGATACGTCGAGCGAGATGGCGAAGGCGACATAAGGATCGGGTTACGTGCTCGAACATGGCGGCGCGAGGCGCGCCGCCAACGAACGTACCCCGACACCCTCTCCAGGTTCTCGAAGCGCGCCAAACGGAGGCGGGCAGGGCTGGAGAGGGTGTCGTGCGTTCGGGGTTCGAAGCGACGAACGGCGCGAGCGACGACGGCGCAGACGAAACGAGCAACCGAGACCGACGCCTCAGACATCAGCAGAGACAAACCGACCGCAGGAGGAAGCAGTGGCCCGCGAATACAGCCTGGAGCGCACGAGAAACATCGGGATCATGGCCCACATCGATGCGGGCAAGACCACGGTGACCGAGCGCATCCTCTATTACACGGGCGTCAACTACAAGCTGGGCGAGGTCCACGAGGGCGCTGCGACCATGGACTGGATGGTCCAGGAGCAGGAGCGCGGGATCACGATCACGGCTGCGGCGACGAACTGCTTCTGGGAGCCGAAGGAAGGTCCGTTCGCGGGGATCCGGAACCGCATCAACATCATCGACACGCCTGGCCACGTGGACTTCACGATCGAGGTCGAGCGCAGCTTGCGCGTGCTCGACGGCGCGGTCGCGGTGTTCGACGGCGGCAACGGCGTCGAGCCGCAGAGCGAGACGGTCTGGCGTCAGGCGGACAAGTACCATGTCCCGCGGATCGCGTTCATCAACAAGATGGACAAGATCGGCGCGGACTTCGACATGTGCGTCGACTCGATGAAGGAGCGGCTCGGCACGAACGCGGTGGCGGTGCACTACCCGCTCGGCGCGGAGGACAAGTTCCGCGGCGTCATCGACATCGTGCGGATGCGCGCGGCGGTTTTCGACGACGAGACGAAGGGCGCCGAGTACAAGTGGGAAGCGATCCCCGCGGATCTCGAGAAGAAGTGCAAGGAGCTCCGCGAGCGCCTCATCGAGGCGTGCGCGGACGCGAGCGACGCGGTGATGGAGAAGTTCGTCGCCGGCGACATCGCCTCGATCACCGAGGACGAGATCTACGCGGCGATCCGCGCGGGCACCTTGAGCTTCAAGCTCGTGCCGGTGCTCTGCGGCTCGGCGTTCAAGAACAAGGGCATCCAGCTCTTGCTCGACGCGGTGATCCAGCTCCTGCCGTCGCCGCTCGACATCCCGCCGGTGCAGGGCACGGATCCGGACAAGAAGGACAAGGTGGTGACGCGCAAGGCGGCGGACAACGAGCCGTTCGCCGCGCTCGCGTTCAAGGTGATGAACGATCCCTTCGGCCACCTCACGTACTTCCGGGTCTACTCGGGCACGGTCGAGAGCGGGTCGAGCGTCCTCAACTCGACGCGCGGCAAGCGCGAGCGTTTCGGGCGCATCCTGCGCATGCACGCGAACAAGCGTGAAGAGGTCAAGACCTGCTACGCCGGCAACATCTACGCGGCGGTTGGTCTACGCGACACGCGCACGGGCGATACGCTCTGCGAGGAGAAGCACCCGGTCGTCCTCGAGCGGATGGAGTTCCCGGACCCGGTCATCTCCATCGCGATCGAGCCGAAGACCAAGGCGGATCTCGATAAGCTCGGCGTGTCGCTCCAGAAGCTCATGTTCGAGGACCCGTCTTTCCGGACGTACACGAACGAGGAGACGGGGCAGACGATCATCGCCGGCATGGGCGAGCTGCACCTCGAGATCATCGTCGACCGCTTGAAGCGTGAGTTCAAGGTCGACGCGAACGTCGGCAAGCCCGAAGTCGCTTATCGCGAGACGGTGACGCACAAGGTCACCAACGTCGAAGGCCGGTTCGTCCGGCAGACCGGTGGGCACGGTCAATATGGTCACGTCGAGATCGATCTCGGCCCTGCGCCACGCGGCGCAGGGTTCGTCTTCGTCAACGACATCACTGGCGGCATCATCCCCAAGGAGTTCATCCCCTCCGTGGAGAAGGGGATTCGAGACGCGCTCGGGCGCGGGGTGCTCGCTGGTTATCCGGTGGTGGACGTCGAGGTGCGGCTGCACTTCGGCAGCTACCACGAGGTCGACTCATCGGGCCCCGCCTTCGAGGTGGCAGGCTCGATTGCGTTCCAGGAGGCAGCCAAGCGCGCGGGCCTCGTGCTCCTGGAGCCGGTCATGTCGGTCGAGGTGGTTTGCCCGGAGCAATACCTCGGCGACGTCATCGGCGACCTGAACAGCCGTCGCGGGCGGATTCTCGACATGGGGCAGCGGGGAAATGCGCGCGTCGTGCGCGCGGAGGTTCCGCTCGCCTCGATGTTCGGCTACGCGACGGACGTGCGTTCAAAGACGCAGGGCCGCGCGACGCACACGATGCAGATTTCGAATTACGCACCAGTCCCGGTCGCGATCCAGGAAGAGATCGTCGCCAAGCAGCGAGGTTAGGCAATGGCCAAGGAGAAATTCAGTCGAACGAAGCCCCACGTGAACGTCGGCACGATCGGTCACATCGATCACGGCAAGACCACGCTCACGGCGGCCATCGTCAAGGTCCAGTCCAAGCAGAAGCTTGCGAAAGAGATCAAGTACGCCGACATCGCCAAGGGCGGCACCGTTCGCGACGAGACCAAGACGGTGACGATCGCGGCTGCGCACGTGGAGTACGAGTCGCCGAAGCGCCACTACGCGCACGTCGACTGCCCCGGCCACGCCGACTACATCAAGAACATGATCACGGGTGCCGCGCAGATGGACGGCGCGATCCTCGTGGTCAGCTCGCTCGACAGCGTCATGCCGCAGACCCGCGAGCACGTGCTTCTCGCGCGCCAGGTCGGCCTGAACTACCTCGTCGTCTTCCTCAACAAGTGTGACGCGGTGGACGACCCGGAGATGCTCGACCTCGTCGAGATGGAGGTCCGCGAGCTCCTCAACAAGTACAACTTCAACGGCGACAACGCGCCGGTCGTCCGTGGTGCTTCGCTCCCTGCGCTGCAGGGCGACCCCAAGTGGGAGGCGAAGATCGGCGAGCTGCTCGACGCGCTCGACAGCTACATCCCGGAGCCGGAGCGCGCTATCGACAAGCCGTTCCTCATGGCGATCGAGGACGTGTTCTCGATCAAGGGCCGCGGCACGGTGGCGACGGGTCGTATCGAGCGCGGCGTGGTCAAGGTCGGCGAAGAGGTCGAGATCATCGGCTTCAAGGACACGCGCAAGACCGTGGTCACGGGCGTCGAGATGTTCCGGAAGCTGCTCGATCAGGGCATCGCGGGCGACAACGTCGGTTGCCTCCTGCGCGGCGTCGAGAAGGACGACATCGAGCGTGGCCAGGTCCTCGCGAAGCCGGGT
>NZ_JAGTJJ010000036.1 GCF_028435365.1 Polyangium jinanense
CATCGCGCAGTTCTTCCAACTCGAGTCCAGGGCTTGCCCTGGTTCGGGTCGAGGGGCGAATAGCCCCCGCGGGGCCCGGGGCAGCGCCCCGGCGCGGCGGCTCCAGAGAGTCGTTCTTCGCCGGACTTCTCTGCGACCTTCAATGGTACGCTTGGGCTCTCTCATGCTTGCACGACTTCTCCGGGGAACTGGAATCCTTTTTGGTTTGCTCGTGGCCGGCGGGACCCTCGTCGCCTCTGGCGCATGCTCGCTTGGCAACGTCACGCAGGACGACTGCAAGAGCGACGACGAGTGCGTCCTCGCGATCGGCCCGAACAGCACGTGTGTCGCGGGGTACTGCACCGATCCGCCCGCGTGCTCCACGGGCCACGATTGCCGCAAGCTCGGCGGCGGCGGCGCGTGCGTCGACGGCGTCTGCGTCTCGGCGTTCCCCAAGCACCCGCAGTGCAGCACGATCCTCGAGCCGGCGGACCTCGCTGACCGGCCCCTCGCCGGCCCTGACGCGCCGCTCGTCATCGGCAGCATCTTCTCGATCGGCGAGGCGAAAGACGAGGTCCTCACGCAGTCGGTCCGCGTCGCCGTGCGCGAGATCAATGGCAGCGACAAACTCAACCGCGGTCAGCGCATGGCTGTTGTCGTCTGCGACAACGGCGGCGAGAACAACACCGCGACCGGCGCCGCGCGCGACGAGCTCAACCAGGCTGCACTCGACTACCTTGCGGGCACGCTTGGCGTCCCGTACATCGTCGGCCCCCTCTCCTCCTCGGACTCGCTCCGGCTCATCGCGCGCCTCAAGGAGAAGCAGTATCCCACGGTGATCATCTCGCCCTCGGCGACGAGCCCGGCGCTCACGGACGCCGACGATCGCCTCGCGACGAACGAGCCGGGGCTCTTCTGGCGCACCTGTCCGAGCGACACGCACCAGGGCCTCGTCATGGCGAACGACGTGATCTCACCCGACCCTGTCGTCGCGGGCGGCAACGTCGCCGTCGCCTACGTCAGCGACGCGTACGGCCAGGGCCTCGCCACCGTCTTCCGGGAGAGGTACGGGCTCGACAAGTCCCAGCTCTTCCCGATCGAGGAGGCCAAGCTCTCCGATCCCGCGGCGCTCGCCAAGCTCGCCTCCGATGTCGACATGTACAACCCCGCCGGCGTCCTCGTGATCACGGTTCAGGCGGGACAAACCGTCGAGATCTTGAAGGCGATGGTGGGCAAGCCGGTCGCGGGGCGTAAGTTCTTCTTCACGGACGGCGCCAAGGACGCGACGAAGCTGCTCGATCCGAACCTCTCCTCCGAGGTGAAGCAGATGATCGCGGGCTCCCAGGGCACCGCGCCCGCGAGCCCCTCGGGGCAGATCTACGAGACCTTCCGCGCGAACATGCAGTCGCAGTTCGACACGGATCCGGCCGATTTCTCGTTCACCGCGCATGCCTACGACGCCACGTACGTCGGCGCGTACGGGGTCATCTGGGCCTCGCGCCAGGGGACGGATTACGACGGCCGGCAGGTGGCCGAGGGCATGGGGCGCCTGGCCTCGGGGGATATCATCGATATCACCTCGACCGCCTGGCCCAAGGGGAAGAGCACGCTCGCCGCGGGCGGCAACATCAACATCTCCGGCACCTCGGGCCCGCTCAATTTCGAGCCCGCGACCGGCGAGGCCCCGGGCCGCATCGAGATCTGGGCCGTCTCGAACGACCAGTTCGTGACGGTCACGGTCAAAGACCCCCCGTGATCGGACGCCCGCGCGGCTTGCGTTCCCGCCGCGCCCCGCTTACACGCGGCCCATGCGCGCCGTCGTCATTCGTTCTCCCGGGGGACCCGAGGTCCTCGAGCTCCGCGACCTGCCCGATCCCGACCCGCCCTACGGCCACGTCCGTGTCCGCGTCCACCTCACGGGCGTCAACCGCGCCGACCTCCTCCAGCGCGCCGGCTTCTACCCTGCCCCGCCCGGCGTCCCCGCCGACATTCCTGGCCTCGAATACGTCGGCACGGTCGACGCCGTCGGCCCCGGCGTCACCCGGTATTCGGGCGGCGAGCGCGTCTACGGCATCATCGCGGGCGGCGCTTATGCCGAGCGGCTCGTCGCGCACGAGCGCGAGGTCGTCCCCGCGCCCGCGGGCCTCTCCGACGAGGACGCCGCGGCCGTTCCCGAGGCATTTCTGACGGCGCTCGACGCGCTCCTCGTGCGTGGCCGCCTCGCGCCCGGCGAACGGGTCCTCGTGCATGCGGCGGGCAGCGGCGTCGGCACCGCGGGCGTCCAGATCGCCCGCGCGCTCGGCTGCTTCGTGATCGGCACGAGCCGCACCGCGGACAAACTCGATCGATGCCGCGAGCTCGGCCTCGACGAGGGCATCGTCGTCCCGGGCGGCGTCTTCGCGGCCGAGGTCCTCGCCCGCACGGGCGGGGCCGGCGTGGACGTCGTCCTCGACCTCGTGGGCGGCGCCTACGTCCCGGAGACCCTTGCCGCGGCCGCGAAGAAGGCCCGCATTGTCATCGTGGGCTTGACGGCGGGAGCGAGCGCGCCCGTCCCGCTCGGCGTGCTTTTGCAAAAGCGGCTGGAGGTCATCGGCACGGTGCTCCGGTCGCGGCCGATCGAGGAGAAGATCGAGGCGGCGAAATTGCTCGAGCGCACGATTGGCCCGTGGCTCTCGCGGGGAATCGTGCGGCCCGTGGTCGATCGCGTGTTTCCGCTTTCGGAGGCGGTCGAGGCCCACCGGTACGTCGCGTCGAACGTGTCGTTCGGCAAGGTCTTGCTCGACGCTCGGGTCTAGTCTCGAGGGGGACGCGAGGCGAGCTCGCTGCGCGATCTCGCAGGGCGCCGACCGTTCGGCGCCCTCCTCAGTAGGTCCCGACGAGATCCACCAGAAACGTCCGCCCATTCTGGGGCATCGTCCGGCTCTGGAACGTATCCGTCACGGGCACGAGCACGCGGCGGTCGGCGATGTTGTACACGCCCACGACGTACCGAATTCCGTACGATTTCACCTCGCCCGACACCGTCACATCGCCGACCACCTGGGTCCCCGTCGCGCCGCCGCCCACGAGCAGGCGCGGCGCCTCCAGCGTCATGCGGAGTCCAAGCGACGCGATCGAGGGCACGACCGGAATCACGCCACGAAAGCCGGCGAGGTGCTCCGGTACATTGAGCACCCGCGGATCGGCGAGCGTCTCGTCGAGGTACGTTGCGCGCTGATATCCGTACGTCGCGGCGAGCATCCACCCTTTGCGCCATTCGCGCCGGATCTCGGCGTCCGCGCCGAGCACGAGCATGCCCGTGTCGCTGTTCGCGTATGCCACCGTGGGCCGCCCGGGAATCGGCTTCGTGAAGATGAGCCCGTCGATGTGGCTCCCGTGCACGGCCACGAGCGCCGCCCAGTCTTCGAGGAAACGTTGCGTGTACTCGATCTCGCCGGACCAGATCTTCTCGGCGTCGAGCTGCTGCGTGGGTTTTTCGTGGGACTGGCCGTTGTCGTTGTAGAGCTGCTCGTAAATGCTCGGCGCCCGGAATGCGCGGCCGCCCATCAGCTTGAGGGTGCCGTCTTTCACGGGCCGCGTGATGATCGCCGCGCGCGGCACGAACACCGCGCCGAACGTGCTGTACACGTCGATACGCAAGCCGCCGGAGAGCCGGAGCCACGGAAGCGGCGCGCCCTCCGCGAGCGCATACCCCGCGGCGAACCGATAAGGCTGCCGCTCGTCCAGGTATCGCTCCGTGGTCACGCGATTGACATCTTCGCGGCCCTGGAGCGTCGCCTCCGGGTGCCATTGCCCCTCGCCGCCCACCGTGACGCGCAGCCGCTGCCCCGGCGAATACACGAGCCGCGCCTCGCCGCCGAGCCACGTGCCCGCGAAATCCTCGATGTTGTCGACCTCGTCGTCGAACGCGTACGTCGCGTGATAGACGTAGCGATTCGCGTGCGCGCGGACGAGCAATTGCAGCGATTGCGTCAGGCGCGGCTCGAAGCGCGCCTCCAGCATCATGCGTGTATCACCGAACGAGGTCCGCGGATTGCCGACCGCCGTCGCGTACGCGCCGACCGGGATCGACTGCGTCCGATGATGGACGAGCCATTGCATCGTCGCCGGGCCCCAGTACGCGCGCCCGGCCGTGCCGCCCGCCTGGAAGGCCTCGACCCCGCGCGCCCGGTACGGCTCGGTTTGGCCCGTGATCGGCACCTCCAGATCGAAGCCGTCCGATTGCGCGCCCCACCCGCTCGCCCAGATCCCCTTGTCTTGCCCCTTCCGCAGGTGAAACCCGCCGCGCCCACGCAAGACCGCGCCGTCGTAGCTCCCGACGCCCACGTGCACGCCCGTGGGCTCCTCGCGCGAGCGCGTCACGAGGTTCACGATGCCCGAGAATGCGCCGGCGCCGTAGAGCAGCGATCCCGGGCCGCGCACGATCTCGATGCGGTCCACGTCGTGCAGATCGCCCCGGCCGTCCGAGCCGATGTACGAGCTGTTCAGGAGGTTGTCGTTGAGCGCCTGCCCGTCCGAGAGCACGAGCACGCGGCTTCCATAATCGTTTGGCTGGCCAATCGCGCGGATCGAGGCCGACGCGTACCCCCGGTCGTTCGCGATGGCCACGCCGCGCACGCCGCGAAGCGCCTCCGCGATCGTCGGATACCCGAACGCCGAGAGCTCGCGCCGATCGATCACCGTGACCGAACTCGGCGCGTCCTCGATCCGCTCGGCGAACCGCGACGCCGCCGTCACTTCGCGCAGCGGCACGAGGTCGAGCGTGCCGAGATCCACCTGCTCGCCCTGTCGCACCACGATGTCGCGCACCACGGGCGCGTGCCCGGGCAAACTCACGCGCACCTGCCGCGCGCCCGCGGGCACCTCGCGAATCACCGCGGGCGAAAAACCGGCCGCGCGCCCGTCGATGGTCACGAGCGCGCCCGCCTCCGTCGTCCCCACGACGACGATGCCCACCGGCGGCCGCAACGTGAGGCTCACCTCGGTCGTCTGGCCCGCCACCACATTCACCGGTCGCGCCGGCGCCGAGGCGCCCTCCGCGGTCACATAAAGCTCGTGCTTGCCCGGCGGCAGCGCGAGCTCACACGGCGCGACACACGCGGGCGGGCCCGACTCCTCGTCGACCCGCACCGCCGCGCGCGGCGCACCCGTCACGGCCACCTTCACTTTGCCGACGATCCGGACGAGCGAGAGCGAAACGCGCGCCTCGCTCCCCCGCTTGGCCACGACCTCCTCGCTCGTCGCGACCTCATACCCTGGGAGCTCGGCGATGATGCGGTATTTCCCCTCGTTGACGGCGAGCGGCCGCGGCGCGTGGCCGCGCGAGCCGAGATCCTTTCGATCGATGTAAATGGTGGCGCCGGGCGGATCCGTGACGACGTCGAGGATCGCCACGTTCGGCGCGAGGCGCGTGATCGCCGATTTCGAGGCCTCGATCGCCGTGGGATCCGTCTCCCCGGCGAGGGCGTCGACGTAATAGCGGTGCGCGTCGGGCCATTGCCGGAGCTGCTCGAACGAGCGCGCGATGTTGAACACGACGCGCCGGTTCGGGACGAGCCGGTTCGACAGCAAAAAATGCTCGAGCGCGCTGGTGTAATCGCCCTTCTGGTAATCGGCGGCGCCGAGCTGGAAATGGAGCTCGGCCTCGTCGGCGAGCCCGTCGGCGGAGGCGCGCGCCGCGCCGAAGAGCACGAGCGCGGCGGCGAAAATCGGTCCGAGGACACGAGGAGGCCTCATCAAAGACACACGTCACCGGCCCAGGTAAATGTCGCTCTTGCCCGGGGGCTTCGGCGCGGCGGATGCACGCGTCGTCGCGCGGGGCCAGGGCGCGAGGCCTCGGGAAGAACCGCTCGCGCTCGGGGCCGCCGGCGCGGCGCTCGGCGCAGGCACGTCCTCCGTCTCGGCCTGCCCCGTCGTGACCGCGGGCTCCGCGACCGGCGTATTCGTGGGCGAAATGCCGGGCGACGCCTGCCCCGGATTGGTTTGTCCTGCCGGGGTTTGTTCCACCGTTGTTTGTCCGGACCCTTCGGGCAACCGCAGCCCCACGAACGCGACGCTCCCGCCCACCACGAGCGCGAGGGCCGCCATGGCCACGAAGGCCAGCGCGCTCGAGCGTCGCTTCGGCGGCGTCGCCTGCGTGATCGCCGCGGGCGCCGACGAAGGCGCGCCGATCTGCATGGCGGCCGGCGTCTCGGCCGAGATCCCGAGCGCCGCGCCCGACCAGCGCATCGTCGGAGGTTCCGCCATCATGTGCGAACCCGCCTCCGCCAGCCCCCGCGGAGGAGCCGGAGGCGGCTGCGAGAGCGTCGGCGGGCGCGGCGGCAGGACCGAGACCCGCGCGCGCTCCGGCTCGGGCAGCGGCACCAGCATGCGCTCGTGGATCGCGGCGTTCGCCTCGCCGGGCGGGAGCAGCGCGATGAGCGCCGCGTGCATCTCTGCGGCGCTCTGGAAACGCTGCGTGGGATCGAGATCGAGGGCGCGATGCACGACCGCCGCCACCTCGGGCGGCACCCACGGCGCGAGCCGCTCCACGCGCTCGGCCGGCTCGGTGCAAATCGCGATGATGAGCTCCCCGAGCGCGCCGCTGTCCCGGTGCGGCGTCACGCCCGTGAGGGCCTGGTAGAGCACCACGCCGAGCGACCAGAGATCGGCGCGCCCGTCGATCTGCTTGTGCCCGCGCGCCTGCTCCGGCGCCATGTAGAGCGGCGATCCGAGCATGCTGCCGGTCTGCGTCAAGCTCGTCAGCTCGCCGGCCTCGGCCATGCTCTCGGGATCGGGGGCGAGCTTTGCGATGCCGAAATCCAGGATCTTGACCGTGCACTCGCCGGGCCTCGGGCCACGCGTGAGGAACAGGTTCGCCGGCTTCACGTCGCGGTGCACGATGCGCTGCGCGTGGGCCACGTCGAGCCCGCGGCAGGCCTGGACCACGATACGCACCGCGAGATCGGGGCGGATCGGGCCGAGCCGCTTGAAGAGCGCGCGCACGTCCTCGCCTTGGAGCACCTCCATCACGAGGAACGGCAGGCCCGAGTGGCCGTCGCGGCCCGCGTCGAGCGCGCGCACCACGTGCGGCGTGTCGAGGCCCCGCGCCGCGCGCGCCTCGCGTTCGAAGCGCCCGAGCAGCACCTCGTTCCGCGCGACCTCCGCGGTCACGACCTTCACGGCGACACGCGCGCCGCTCTGCGTATCGGTGGCCTCGTAGACGGCCCCCATTCCGCCTGCACCGAGCCTGCGTTCGATCCGGTATCGGCCGCCGATGAGGTCATTCATGCCAAGCGCGAAATCCACGCTAAGGGATCTCGCGCGTCGTCGCAAGGCTCGGGTTGACGCCCGCGTCGCCTTCGTGTTCGCATCGCGCGTATGCCGCCTCGCCTCGATCGATCCCTCGCGCCCCTCCTCGTGCTCGGTCTGACGAACGTCCTCGGCGGAACCGGCTGCACGCTCGAGCCGCAGGACGTGCCCACGGAGAGGCCGACGATGGTCGAGGATCCGCTCGTCTACGCCGATCCGCGTGTCGGCAGCGGCGGCTTCGGCTTCGCGAATGGCAGCGCCTTCCCCGGCGCGGCGGCGCCGTTCGGGCTCGCGAAGGTCGGCCCGGACACCCGCGGCCCCTACGATACCATCAATTTTTTGCATTACTCGGGCTACTGGGCCGGCGACGACCAGGTCCGGGCCTTTTCGCACCTGCACCTGCACGGCACGGGCGCGACCGATTACGGCATCCTCGGGGTGATGCCGATCGACGCGTTCGAGGCGTCCCGCTTCTCGGCGCCCGGCTACGAATCGCACTTCGACAAGGCGACGGAGAGGGCCTCGCCCGGGTATTACGAGGTCACCCTGGATCGGGGCTCGATCCACAGCGAGCTCACGGCGACGCGGCACGCGGCGCAGCATCGCCACGGGTATCCGGCCGGCACGAAGGAGGGGCACGTCGTCTTCGATCTCGATCATCACCTGGGCGGAGGCGAGGTCACGCAGGCCGAGTTCACGCTGGAGCCCGAGGCGCAACGTATCCGGGGCAAACTCCATCACGTGGGCGGGATGTCGGGCGGCTTCGGGGGCTACGATGTCTTCTTCGAGGCCCGGACGCGCGCGGCGTGGAAAGCGGCGCAGGTCTGGTCGAACGGCGACGCGCCCGCGGAGGGGACGAGCGGCAGCGGCACGAAGGTCGGCTTCGCGCTCTCCTTTGATCTCGGCGCGGACGCGGTGATCGAATTGAAGATCGGGCTCTCGTTCGTCTCGCTGGAGAACGCCACGGAAAACCTCGAAACCGAGATCCCGGACTGGGATTTCGAGGGCACGCGGGCAAAGACGGCCACGGCCTGGAGCGATCTGCTCGGCCGCATGAAGCTCTGGGGCGGCACCGAGACCGAGCGGCGCATCTTTTATTCGTCGCTCTACCGCGCGTTCCTCATGCCCACCGCGTCGAGCGACGTCGACGGGAGTTACCTCTACGGCGGAGAGCAGCGCACCGCGGACGGTTTTTCCTTCCTGACCGATCAATCGCTCTGGGACACCTACCGCACGGTGACCCCGTTTTATTCGCTCGTCGCGCCCGAGGCCGCACGCGACACGGTCCGATCGCTGCATGCCATGGCCGAGATCTCCGGCTTCTTCCCGAAATGGCCCATTGCCACGGGCGAAGCGGGCACGATGATCGGGGCCAGCGCCGACGTGGTGCTCGCCGACAGCTACATCAAGGGCGTGACCGATTTCGACGCCGAGGGCGCCTACGCCATCGCGCGCCGGGCCGCGGTCGATCCGGTCGATCCGCCCGGCGGGCGCGGCGGGCGTGGCCACGTCGTGCCGTACATGGAGTATGGTTACGTGCCGTCGAGCGTCGGCCGCTCGGCCTCGCACACGCTCGAATACGCGCACGACGACCTCGCGCTTGGCCTCTTCGCGAAGGCGCTGGGCTTGACGGACGACGCGACCATGTTCACCGAACGCGCGAAAAACCACCGAAATCTCTTCGATCCCGCGACGGGCTTCATCCGCGCCAAGGACGAGGCCGGCAGCTTCGTCGAGAGCCCTTACAACCCGTACTCCATCTCGGACCATTACGCCGAGGCGAACGGCTGGCACAGCCTCTGGGCGCAGCACGACATCCCCGGGATCGCCGAGCTCCTCGGCGGGCAAGCGCCGTTCGTCGAGAAGCTCCAGCGCTTCCTCGAGGAATCCATCGCCGACCTCGAAGAGCGCCCCATCGAGGACAATTTTGCGTCGGCGGCGCCGCGGAATGCCTACTGGCACGGCAACGAGCCGGACATCCACGCGGCCTATGGATTCGCGCAGGTCGGCCGCGCGGACCTCACGCAGAAATACGTCCGCTGGGTGGCGAACGCTCATTACACGGACAAACCCAGCGGCCTCGCCGGCAACGACGACGGCGGCACCCTCTCCTGCTGGTACCTCTTCACGGCTGCCGGCTTCTATCCGATCCCCGGCACCGATCGGTACATCCTCGGCACGCCCTTCTTCCCCCGCCTGGAGATCGCCGTGAAGGGAGGCACGATCGTCGTCGAAGCCCCCGCGGTCTCGGCCCAGAACATCTACGTGCAATCCGTCACCTGGAACGGTGTCGCGCTCGACAAACCCGAAATCCTCCACGGCGATCTCGCCCAGGGCGGCACGCTCCACTTCGAGATGGGCCCCGCCCCCGGTCCCTTTGGCGTCACCACGCCCTGACAAACCATTTCAACGACATGAACGCCCCCCTCCCCTCCGTCTCACCGCGGCACGTGCTCGCCGCGGCGAAGAGGCTCGCGCCGAGCGGCCTCATTCGAACCACCCCGCTCGATCCGAGCCTGCCGCTCTCGGCCATGATCCCGGCGGACGTCTTCCACAAGCTCGAGCTCTTCCAGCCCACGGGCTCGTTCAAGGTGCGCGGCGCGGCGAACAAGCTCCTGCGGTTGCGCGACGAGGAGCAAGAGGTCTTTCGGCGCGGGTTCGTGGCCGCCTCGGCCGGCAACCACGGCCTCGGCCTCGCCCACGCCGCCGCCAAGCTCTCCGCGCGCGCGACGCTCGTCGTGCCCCGCACGGTTTCTCCCGCCAAGCTCGAATCGCTCTGGCGTTACCCCGTCGAGCTCATCGTCTCCGTGGGCAATTACGACGTCGCCGAGGCCGACGGCCGGCGTATCGAGGCCGAGCGCGGGCTCACGTTCGTCTCGCCCTATAACGACGCCGACGTCATCGCCGGCGCGGGCACGGTCGGCCTCGAGATCCTGGCCGACCTCCCCGACGTGGATCTCGTCCTCGTCCCCGTCGGCGGTGGCGGCCTCGCCGCGGGCATCGCGCTCTACGTGAAATCGATCGCGCCCCGCACCCGCGTCGTCGGCGTGCAAAGCGAGGCCTCGCCCGCCATGCACAAAAGCCTCGCCGCGGGCCACGTCACCGAGGCCGAGGAGCTGCCGAGCCTTGCGGACGGTTTGGCCGGGAACGTCGAGCAGGGCTCGATCACGTTCGACCTCTGCCGGCGCTTTCTCGACGATCTCGTCCTCGTCACGGAGGCCGAGATCGCCGAGGCGATGCGCCATTTCCTGCGCGAGGAGCGCCTCGTCGTGGAGGGCTCGGCCGCCGTGGGCGCCGCGGCGTTGCTCGCGGGAAAGATCGATCTCGCCCGGACCGGCGTGGCGCGGCCGCGGGTGGTGAATGTCGTTACCGGGCGCAACGTATCGGAAGCAACGCTCCGCGCCATTCTTTCGCCTCCGGAGGCAGGACGAAACGAAGCCTGAGCCTTGACAAGCCCGCGAACATTCGCCCACCATCGGATGTCATCGAGGGGGGGGAACCATGCTCGAGGCGTCCACGATATCCATCGTCCACGACGACGCCCGCCGCGCGGGCCGCGACGCCGCGGACGAGCTCATCGACGTGATGGGCGGCCGGCCCGATTTCGTCTTGCTCTTCGCGTCCGCGAAATACGACGGCCGCGCCATGCTCGACGGCCTGCGCGGCCGCCTCGGCAGCGACGCGCGGATTGCGGGGTGTTCGAGCCTCGCCGAGATCGACGGTCGCGGCGGCCTCACGGAGTCCGTCACGGCCATGGGGCTCAGGCTCGGCAGCGCATTGCGCGTGACGCCGCTCCTCGACGTATCGAACGACGGGGACGATCGCGCGCTCGGGCGGCGCCTCGGCGAGCGCGCGCGGGCCCTCGCACCAAGCCTGCTCCTCATGTTCTACGATAGCCTGCGTGTCAACGGGCCGTACGTCCTCCGCGGCCTGCAGGACGTGCTCGGCGCGACGTTCCCCATGGTCGGCGGAGGCGCCGGGAATCTCGGGCAGTTCGACCGAGCCTACCAGATAGCCGATGGAGGGGTGGTCTCGGGCGGCGCGTCCGTCGTGGTGTTCTCGGGGCCCATTCGGATCGCGACGGCGGCGCGCAGCGGCTGGATTCCCGTCGGCGGGGAGCACCGGATCACCGGGGTCGAGAAGGGCAACGTCGTGCGGACGATCGACGATCGCCCGGCGCTCGAGCTTTATCAGGAGTACCTCGGCGCCCGCGCGGTCGCCGTGGCCTCGCTCGCCGTCGAATTCCCGCTCGCGGTCGTGGGCGGCCTCGAAGGCACATACCGACCGGCCGAAGGCGAAATCGCCGTGCTCCGGGCCGTCGCCGGGATCGATATCCAGCGCAAAGCGCTCATCCTCGGCGGGGATGTGCCCGAGGGCACGCTCGTGCGCATGACGACCGGGACGCGGGACGACGTGATCCGAGCGGCCGAGGTGGCGACGGAGCGAGCCCTGCGTGCCATGCCAAACCCCTCGTGCGCGCTCCTCTTCGATTGCGTGGCGCGCAAGCTCGTGCTGGGCACGAGGTACCGCGACGAGCTCCACAAGCCGCTCGAACGGCTCGGGTCGATCCCGAAGGCCGGGTTTTACACGCACGGCGAGCTGTCCCCGGTCGACGGCGTCAGCATGTGCCACAACGAGACCTTCACCCTTGCGCTGCTCGAGGGCTAGAGGCCATGCGTTGCAAGTCCTGCGTTCTCGAACGGGAAGACGCGATGCACTCCCTCGACGATTTTTGGGAGCAGCTCGGGGGCTGCGACGAATGCCCGCTGCAATGCGGCGAGGGCGCCTCGCCGATCGTGCGTCTGCTCGTGACGCGCCACCACGAGGCCGCGCGGGCACACCGAAAACTCGGGCAAAGGGCGCGCGCGGCGGAGGCCGCGGTGCGGGATCTGGAGGCGACTGCCGAGCGGAACGAGGAGCGGCTCGCCACGCTCGCGCATCTGCAAAAAGCGAGCGCCGAGGAGGCCGAGGCCGCGCTTCAAGCCGAGATGGATCTCGTCGCCCAGAAAGAAGCGGCGATCCTCGCCCTCTCCACGCCGATCCTCCACGTGCTCGACGGCGTCGTGGTGCTGCCGCTCATCGGCGAGCTCGACGCGCGCCGCGCCGAGATGATGACGAACGCGCTGCTCGACGAGGTCGCGCGTTCGTCGGCGCGGCACGTGGTCGTCGATTTGACAGGCATTCACGCGATGACGGCCGAGACCGCGGAGCACCTGCTTCGGGTCGCGCACGCAGCGCGCCTGCTCGGCGCCGAGGTCGAGCTCTCGGGCCTGCGCGCGGACGTGGCCCGCACGGTGATCGAGCTCGGCGTGGATCTTTCGCGGATCCGGACGCGATCGAGCCTGAAGCAGGCCATCGCGCACGCCTCACGCACCCCGCGCGCGGCCCGCACGTAAAACCTTTTTATTCGATCGCGTCCGTCGACCGCGCGCGCTCGCGCAGCAAGAACTTCTGGATCTTGCCGGTCGAGGTCTTGGGGAGCGGGCCGAAGACGACCTTCCGCGGCGCCTTGAAATGGGCGAGGTGTGTCCGGCAAAACGCGATGAGATCCGCCTCCGTGATGGCGGCGCCCTCCTTCGTCTCGACGAACGCGAGCGGGGTCTCGCCCCATTTCGGATCCGGCGCGGCGACGACGGCCGCGGCGAGCACGGCGGGGTGCCGATAGAGCGTGTCCTCCACCTCCAGCGAGGAGATGTTTTCCCCGCCCGAGATGATGATGTCCTTCGAGCGATCCTTGATCTTCACGTACCCGTCCGGCTGGAGGACGGCGAGATCGCCCGAATGGAACCAGCCGCCCCGGAAAGCCTCCTCGGTGGCGCGCGGGTTCTTCAGGTATCCCTTCATGACGATGTTCCCGCGGAACACGACCTCGCCCATGACGTCCCCATTTTCGGGCACGCGCTCCATGGTCTCGGGATCCATCACGGTGAGCCCCTCCTCGACGAGGTAACGCACGCCCTGGCGGCCCATGCGCTCCGTGCGATGGCTGATGTCGAGCGCCGCCCAGTCCTCGTGCTTCTCGCAGACGGCGGCGGGCCCGTAGGTCTCGGTCAAACCATAGACGTGCGTGAGATCGAAGCCCATCCGCTCCATGCCCTCGATCATCGCCGCCGGCGGCGCCGCCGCGGCTACCATGGCATGGACACGGTGCCCGATCCCCTCCCGGAGCGCGGGATCGGCGTTCACCAGCATCGCGTGCACGATCGGCGCGCCACAATAATGCGTCACCCGGTACTCGCGGATCGCCTCGAAGACGTGGCGCGCGTCGACCTTTCGAAGGCAAACGTTCGTCCCGGCGTTCGCCGCCACCGTCCAGGTGAAACACCAGCCATTGCAGTGGAACATGGGCAACGTCCACAGGTACGTGGCGTGCTTCGGCATGCTCCAGGTGACGATGTTGCCAATGGCATTCAGATACGCGCCGCGGTGGTGATAGACGACGCCCTTGGGATCGCCCGTCGTCCCCGAGGTGTAGTTGAGCGAGATCGCCTCCCACTCGTCCTCGGGCATGCGCGGCGAAAAGGAGGGATCGCCCTCCGCGAGGAAGGCCTCGTATTCGAGCGCGCCGATGCGCTCGCCCGGCCCCTCGTACATCGGATCGTCCACGTCGACGACGAGCGGCTTCGATTGCGCGAGCGCGAGCGCCTGCTTCGCCATCCCCGAAAGCTCACGATCGACGAGGAGGACCTTCGCCTCCGCGTGATCCAGCATGAACGCGATCGTAGCCGCGTCGAGGCGCGTGTTCAGCGTGTTCAGCACCGCGCCGGTCATCGGGACGCCAAAATGCGTATCGAGCATGGCCGGGATGTTTGGCAGGAGCACGGCCACCGTGTCCCCCACGCCGATCCCGCGCCGCGTGAGCGCCGAGGCGAGCCGCCGCGCGCGCTCGTACGCCTCGGACCAGGTCAAACGGATGCGGCCATGCACGATGGCAACGCGCTCCGGGTACACCGCCGCCGCGCGCTCGAGGAACGTGATCGGCGTCAGCGGCGCGTAGTTCGCCTTCGTTCGAGGCAATTCTTCGTAAGGGTTCCGGTTCGTGCTCATGCTCGGCGCGGGAGCGTATCACGCCTCCCACTGTTCGAGCGCGCCTCGTAGCGCCGAGACGGACGCGCTCCGCAGATACACGACCGGCGCGTCGTCGATCCCAAGGTTTTGCACCTGATCCCGGAGCGCGTGCGAGACCATGGTCACCATGATGATGACGAGCGCGACCTTCCCCACGTCGCGACGCACCCCTTTCGGCACGCGCGTCTCGTAGTGCTTGAGGGTCAAGCCGTGCTTCTCGGCGACGTCACGGTACCTGTCCGACATTCCGCCGCTGCCGCCGATCACGAGCACGGTCCGACCACCACGCGAATCCTTCTCGACCTCTCTGGCAAGGGCTTCTCGGCTCATGCCAGGCGTCCATCGCAAGCCCCGGGCCAGCAAGGACGATCGCGATTTCCCCGCATTTCGCAGGGTGACGCGTTTTATTCCCGGTCAAAATGTCGACCCGCCCGAAGCGCGCTCTGACAAGCTGGCAAGGAGGGGGTCTCCGTGGCGAACGATACGCTCAGCGTGACGTCACGCCGGCCCGAGCCATTGCGCCGCGGTTTCGATGAGCCGCCGGTGATCCGGCACCTGCTCCAGAAAACTTCGCCGGAAGCGCCGGTCGCCGATCTTGTCGGCCTTCTCCAGAAGGCGCCGCCGCGCCTCGCCGAGGCGGCGCTTGGCATCGGCCTCCTGGCCGGTGCCATGCAGCGCGAGGGCCTGCACGAGCCGCGTCAATGCCTCGCCATCCTCGATGCCGCCAATCCGGTCGAGGTGGCTCGCCGCCTCGCTCGCAGGCGCCAATGCGGCGACCGTGTGGCCCTCCGCGAGCAGCGAGCTCGCCAGCACCGCGAGCGCATACGCGCGCTGGGCCGGGATGTCCTCGGCCTCCTCCGCGGCCGTGCGCGCGAGCGTCACCGCCCCGACGTGATCGCCCTGCATCGCCCGGATCCGCGCCGCGTGCACGAGCAGGCCCGCCTCGCGGCGCCGATCCTTGCGCTGGCGCGACGTCTCGAGGGCCGCCTCGATGATCGGCAGCCCCTCGGCGTCGCGGCCGAGGTGCGCGAGGCAATACCCGAGCGCGCCCTGGGCGAACGGGACGAAATCGAGCTGCATGGGCTCGGCCACGGCGACGGCCCGCCGCAAGCCGAAACAGGCCCGATCGTAAGCGCCGAGGTGCATGTACGCGAGCCCGACGTTCGTGCGCTGCACACAGGCGTTGCGGACGTCGCTCGCTTCCGTGAAACCGTCCACGGCGGCCTCGACGCGGCGCAGATACGCCGCCGGGTCCCCTTCGAAGATGGCGATCTCGGCCCGGGCCGCGGCGAGCCAGGCCCGCAGGAATGGGCCCACGGCGCCCGCCCGCGCGACGCGGCTGTGGGCGTCCCGCGCGAGCTTGCGGCCGAGCGGCGGGACGCCCGCGCGGATGACGAAAATGGCGAGCCGGCAGGCGCTCACGAGGTGCGCCTCGGTCGTGACGCCCTCCTCCTCTTCGAGCTGGACGAGCTCGTCGACGCGCGCGAGCAGGCGATCCTTTCGTCCGAGGTAGCCGTACGCGATGACGAGGTGCCCGAACGCGGCATGCCAGCCGTTCGAGCCACGCGCCATGCGGGCCATGGCCTCCTGCGCCGCGCGCGCGGCCTCGCTGTAATGGCCGAGCCAGCGATGCGCGATGGCGAGCACGAGCCAGGCCTTGCCGCGGACGTCCTCGCTCTCGCCTGGCACTTCGAGCGCAATCTCGGCCCAGCGAATCGCGTCGCCGAGGGCGTTCACGTCGAGCGCCTCCTCGGCGAGCTTGACGGGATCCTCGTCCGTCTGGCTTCGGCTCTCCGGGCCGCCCCATTCGGTCCGAGACGCCGGGAGCGGGGTCAAGACGGGCACGCGCGGCCGCTGCGGCGTTGCGGCGGGGCGTGGCGGCATGGGGGGCGGCGGGCGGTTGACCCGGACGTACCCACCGCCATCGTCGGCATGGTGCGCGGCAAACCCCTCGGCGAGGTCGTGCACCGGCGCGTCGAGGACCGGATCCTCGATCGGGACGACGTCCACGAGCCCCGGCACCGCGAGCTGCCCCGCGTGCGGCGCCGCGTGCCCGACGAGCAGGCGCGCGCCGCCGTGGGCCTCGCAGAGGGCGTCACGAAAATCGAGGATCGTGGCGAAGCGCTCTTTGAGGTCGCGGGCGAGCGCGCGCGCGACCACGGGCGCGAAGGGCCACGCGGCTTTGGGCGCGACGAAGTCGAGCGAAGGCGGCGGTTCGGACGAGACGATCTTCGCGAGCAGCCTGGCGAGGCCCTCGGCGCCGAAGGGCTGCACGCCCGAGAGCATCTCGAACGTGACGACGCCCATCGCCCAGACGTCCGCGCGCGTGTCGACCTTCTCGGCGAGGACCTGCTCGGGGGCCATGTACTGCGGCGTGCCGAGCAGCATGCCGAGGCGCGTGAGGCTCTGCTTGCCCGGTTCGTGGAGCTTGGCGAGGCCGAAGTCGATGATCTTCGGGATGATCTCGCCCGAGGGCGAACGCGAGAGGATCACGTTCTCGGGCTTGAGATCGCGGTGGATGATGCCGGAGGCGTGCGCGGCCGCGATGCCGCTCATCACGGGCACGAGGATCGCGAGGGCCTCGTCGGGTTCGAGCGGCCCGCGCGCGTCGAGGTGCTCGCGCAAGGTCTGCCCGACGAGCAGCTCCTGCACGAGGTAAAACGCGCCGTCGCGGCGGCGGCCGACCTCGAGCACGTTCACGATGTTCGGGTGCTGCACACGCGCCGCGGCCTGCGCCTCGCGGCGGAAGCGGGCCACCATCGAGGGGTCGGTGGCGTAGTGCGGGTGCATGAGCTTGAGCGCGACCTTGCGCTCGATGAGCGTGTCCCACGCCTCGAACACCGTGCCCATGCCGCCCGAGGCGATGACCCGTTGGAGGGCAAACTTGTCGGCGACGACGGTGCCCGGCGAGAGGGGGATGGTGCTCGGCGGCGCGATGGATCGCGGCTCGGGATCGAGGTCGGGCAGCGCGTCGTCGGGGCGCATGCCCGGGGCCCTTTCGCCCTGCTCGTTCCGATCGTCGCCCACGGACGTGCTCCTCTCGGTTTTCCCTGCGAAACGCGCGGCGCCGTTATACCCAGGCGCGAGCGGTAGGGGAAGCGGGGTCAGGCTCGTTCTGGGGACGCCGCCGCGCTGGGGCGTCGCCCCAGGCCCCAGAAGGGGGCTATCCACCCCCTTCACCCCGAACCAGCGCAAGCGCTGGACCCGGGGTCGATGAACTGCGCGATGCGCAGTTCATCGAACAGGCCGTGGCAAGAGCGGCGACGTTCCTGCCGCTCCGGCCCTCGGGACGGAGAGGCAGAGGCCATCGACAAGCTCTCCGGCCCGATGATGCTCACGGTCCGAAAGAGCAACGAGGTTGCGAAGAAACTCTACCTGAGCGAGGGTTTCGTGCCCACGAGCTTCGCGGAGGAAGGGCGGCTTCATACGGGTCCGCGACCAGGAACGAGAACCGTGGAGGTTTCTCCATGAACGAGATTGTCAGACCGACGTTCGAGCAGTTCCCCAAGATCCCGCGCCTCAACCGGCTGTGCGTCGCAACGGAGAAGATCGACGGGACCAATGGGTGCATCTACATCGGCGAGCCCGTCCCCCATCGCGCCGGTGGGCCGACCCCGACGATCATCCTCGCGGGGTCCAGGAGCAAGTGGATCACGTCGCAGGACGACAACTTCGGCTTCGCGCGCTGGGTCGAGGAGCATCGCGAAAAACTCATCACCGGCCTCGGGCCGGGCCTGCATTACGGCGAGTGGTGGGGAGCGGGCATTCAGCGGCGCTACGGCTTGAAGGAGAGGCGCTTCAGCCTCTTCGACACCCACCGCTGGGAGGACGACGCGGTGCGTCCGGCGTGCTGCGGCGTCGTCCCAGTGCTGGCGCAGGGTATGGACATCCGCACCGTCACCGAGGAGGCGCTGGCCATTCTCCGCAAGGAGGGTTCGCGCGCCGCGCCCGGCTTCATGCAGCCCGAGGGCGTGGTCATCCTCCACTCGGCCTCGGGCGGGTTGTTCAAGGTCACGCTGGAGAAGGACGAGGCCCCGAAGGGGCGGGGCAAGGAGTAGCCATGAACAAGAGAGCGACGGCCTTCGAGGTGAGGCCGCCGCCGCGCTGGGGCGTCGCCCCAGGCCCCAGAAGGGGGCTCTCCGCCCCCTTCACCCCGGACCAGCGCAAGCGCTGGACCCGTGTTCGATGACCTGCGCGATGCGCAGCTCATCGAACAGGCCGAGGCAAGACGGCGACGTTCCTGCCCATCGAGACGGTAGGCCGAGCCCCCTACGGCCGAATCCCGAGCAGCGAGAGCGCATCCGACCAGAGGGGCCAGAGCGTGCGGTCGGGGTGGGCCATCAGCACGATCGCGCCATTGTCGAGGCGCCGGACGTACGCCGGCGTGTGCTCCTCGATGAAGCGGATGTGCTCCTCGGTCACGGGGATCATTTCCCGCTCGTCGGCGGGGGATCGTCCGATTTCATCGATCAGGCGAGAGAGCTCCCATTGCATGGCTTCCCATGTGGGATGTAGCTTCTCTTGGGCCGCCTCGAGGGCCTCGATCAAGACCTTGGGAGGCAGGTCGAGCGCTGCGAGCACTTGTTCGCGCGCCAATCGTTCTTCATCGATGATCCAGACGCTGCTCCCGCGCGGCGACGCTTCGACGCGCGCCCGGAGCACGTCGAGGGGAGAGTTCACGGCGAGATCGATCCGCTCCTTGTCGTGGAGGCGCATCCACGTCAGCGCGAGATCGCGGCCGGGATATCCATCCGCGTGGTAGGTCCCCGCCATGGTCATGGGAGCGCCCCAGTCCGGCCCTTCGCCACAGCCGCCTGTCGTGATGGCTGGGCTCGCCGTGCAAAACCGAACGAGCAGGTCGTAGCTGTCGATCAGCGCGATTTTCCAAGCGACCCCGGCCTCCATGGCCAGGGACGAGGGACCTCCGTGTTTCAGCCGCGGCAGCTCCGCCGGCAGGAGGAAGCCCTCCTCGAACCCCTTGTACCAGAAACCGATGTCGAGCGCGCTGCCTCCGCATCCGCCCAGGAAGAATTTATCTGCCTTCCAATCCAGTTGCACGTTGACACGGAATGCAAGCTCACGGCCGGACGCCGCCCGAAAATCGTCGAGCTGCGCGCTGTTGCACCCGTATTTCTCGTACCCTGGGCGCTTCAACTCGGCCGCTTGCTCCGGGGGCAGGAGATACTCCGTGTCATCGTCGCCCATGACCATGAAACGCGATACGAGCCAATGCCCAGACGCGCCCACCAAGGTCGACAAGGCCGACGCGAAGGCCTCGAAACGTTTGCCCTCGGGGCACCACGCCAGGAACGTCGGCCAAGGCCTGGGGCCCTCGCCCGCTGGCTTGCGGTTCCACTTTCTTCTCATAACTCCACCACGTGGACGACGAGCTCGACGTTCTTCGCTCCGGTTACCTTCACGAGCTCTCCTGTGGCTGTGCTGGTCAACTTCCCACCTTCTCCGATCTTAAAACCCTCCTTGAGCCTCCCGCCAGCCGGAATGACAATCTGCGCCCGCTCCACGAAGCCGGCAACGTTTTTCTTGCCCAGCGCGGCCATCACGTTGTTGAACTGCTCGAGCGCCTTCGGCACGTTGACGGTGCTCTTCGGGCCGACGAACTTCGAGTCGCTGAGGACGAACCCGCCGTTCGGCGAGACCGTGAGGAAATCGCAGGCCCTGGAGACGCCCCGAACCTGGGCGCTCGGGAGGATACCTACCACTTGGCGCACTTCGCCGTCCCCCAGCGCGAGCATCTTGTGTCCCTCCTTCTTGATCAAGTGGAGCGCCACGTCTCGCTCGAACACGTGCTCGAGTTTCTCGCTGAGCTTGAAGGCCCCGCGTTTGATCCCTCTCCACTCTTTGATCCGACTCTTGCTCAGCGCCTCGACGAGCTCCGGTCCGAACTCCACGACGCCCTGCGCCGTCGCCTTCCCGACCGCGCCGATCGGCGCATTCTTCATGCCCTTGTGGAACGCGACGCCCGCCCCCACGCCCGTCCCGACCGCCGAGAAGATCCGCTCGCCGAGCGATAGCTCCCTCCCGTCGGGCAAACACAACTCCTTCCCCGTCACCGCCTCGCACAAATCGAGCGCCGCCCCCACGTACGGCACGAACCCGATCCCGATCCGCGTCGCCGCGTGCGTCATCGTCACCATCACGTCGACGTAGGGCGCCGCGACGTCGCCGAGCTCCGACACCCCCGCGGAAAACCCCCGGATCATCTGGAAGAGGTGCGTCTTCTCCAGATCGATCGTGCCCCCGTCACCGCCCCCCATTGCATTGAGCGCGTCCTTCAACTGCTCCGCGTGCGCGCCGTACAGGTTCTTCAAGACCCCGTCCACCTGCGCGCGCACGTCCGCCGGCACCTGCGAATCCAGGAACCAATCCGCGGCGTCCATGTAATGCTTGAGGTGGTTCGTCACCTTGTTCTGCGCGTTCAAGAACGCGCTCATCTCGGCCTGCGTCACGCCCGAGCCCGACAGCAGCGCCTTTTCGATCGCTGCCTGGTTCGCCCGCCACGCGCGTACCGTCGCGACGAACGAGCCGCGATCGACGACTTTGCCCCCCGAGACGTCCTCCTCAAGCGCCGCGATCACCGCGTCCGCGTAGGCCGCATAAGGATCGTTCCCCGGCTCGAACGCGCCCGGCACACCCGAAAGATCCGGGATGTCGACCGAGGGCGTCCCGCTCGGGCCGAGCCCGTAATGGAACGGATCGTCCGGATCGAACCCATCGGCGCGCGCGTCCGCCGTCAGGAAGTCCGCCACCGCGTCCGCCTGCGCGCCGAACTCCGCGGCCAGGCTCGCGAGCTCGTTTTGCAGGTCGACGACGCTCTGCTTCAAATCGTCGATCAACTCTTTCAGCGCCGCCCGCGTCGCCTCGTCGACGACGCCCGTGTATCGATCGAGGATCGCGTCGAGATCCACCTGCGAAATCTCATCGAGCGGCCTCTGCACCAGATCGTGCAGCTCCAGATCGAGCTCCCGCAAGAAGCTCAGCCGCTCGTCGAGATCCGCGATCGCCGACGCGTTCGCGAGGAGCGCCTCTCGCTCGTGCGCGATGGCCACTTCCAGGTTCGTGATGGCCTGCGCGAGCGGTGGGTTGATCTCGGCAAGCGCGAGGCCGACCTGCGTGCTGCCGCTGAAGGCCGTCCCATCGCGGCGGACGTTGAACAGCGGCTTCTGAATTCCGAGCGTCGGCGCGACGAGCGTCACGATATTCTGCGAATGGACGCAGGTGTTGTTGCCGGTGGAGGCACTGACCCCGAACGAGAACTCATTCGCGCCCATGCGCAGCAGCACGGAATCGAATGGGGCCTCCGCCACGTTCCTCCGCGAACCGTCGGGGCTCGCGAAGTAGGCCCCGGGCACCTCGAAGGTGGCCAGCGGCATCCCATTCCCGTGGAAATAGGCGCCCCCTTCCATGCCGAGCCTGGCGTCCTCGCAGGAGTTGCTCTCCTGGTGCATCTCCCAATGCACGGTATACGGCGTCCCCGCGAGCGCCGTCATCGGAAGGACACATGCAAGGAGCAGGACCGCCAGGCAAAGAAACCTCTTCATAACCCCTCCGTGCTTTCGAGCGTATCGAGCTCCGCCGCCATCGCCGCGAACCGCTGCCGCAGCGGCTTGCACGCAGCCTCGCGGAACGAGGACGATCCCTCCGTGCAGAGCGGCTTCAACTGGAGCAGCGTCTTCAACGTTCGACGGCGCTTCGCCGCATCGGGCGACCCGAGCGCGTTCTCCGTCGCGCCGGCCTCGTCGAGCTGCGCGAGGAGCGCGCCGGTGTCCGCCTGAAATGCGGCGGAGGCCTGCGCGCTGCGCGACGCCATCGCATCTTCGCCCGCGTCCGGGCCAGCGCCGAGCAAGGCGAGCGCGTGCCGTCGCAAGACGAGCCCCGTCACGAGCGACGTCGCCGTCTTGTCGCTGCGCTTGACCCGCTGCTCCACGTATCCGAGCATCGCGTTGATCGACCGCTCTGCGCCCGACGTCATGTCCGGCATCGATGCGGCGTGCGCGGCCATGAATTCCGTGTGCGGCGCGATCGCCTCCTCCGACGTGAGCTCGAATTGCTGGATCTCCGCGGACAGCTCGAGCGCATGGAGCACGAGGTCGTTCGGCTTCGCGCTCGCGGCCTTCGCGGCGTTCAGGATCGCCTTCTCGACGTCGTCGATCGTATCGAGCGTCGTCGTTGACGCATCGCCCGCGAGCTTCTCGTACGCCGCTGTCTCGACCGCCTCGGTCGCGCGATAGCTCGAATACTCCGCGACGAGGTTTTTGTATGCGGCGCCGAGCGGCGAGGCGTCCTCCTTCGCGCCGTCGAGGACCGACCGCGCCGCGCTCATCGCTTGCTTGTCGATCGCGATCTCGGCGACGAGCGGGTCTTTCTCGGCGTTCGCTTTCTCCGCGAGCGCCGCCTTGAAATTCCCGATCGCGTCGACCGGCTCCTCCGATAGGATCTGCCGCTGCCTGCTCTTCGCTTGCCGGAGGAGGTCTCCCAGTCGGCCGTCCATACTCGCTCGATACGATTCCGCGCTCTGCGCGTTGACGCGCAAATAGAAGAGCACCTCGTCGATATCCGCGAACCACGCGTCGAGCTTGCTCCTGCTGCGGATGACCTCCTCGCGCGTCACGTCCTCCGGCCATTCGGCCCACATCTGGATGGGCAATGTTCCGTGGGCCTTCGCCTCCGCCCACGCGCTGCTCGGCCCGCGTTTCGTGCTCGTACAATACTCGCCCCCTTCGCTCGGCGACGCGCAGAATTGCCCCAGGGAGGGATCGTCGCCCGGGAAGCACGAGGACAAAGCCCCCGTCGCGGCGAGGAGCGCCGCGCGGAAGAAAGGTTTTGACTTCATGCCTATCGGATAACCGAAGGACCAGCGAAGAGCCAACCACGCATTTCGGCGTACGTCGACGGCATGAGCTGATTCCATTGTATTCTTCGCCGGATAGAAGCGCGCACGATATGCGGCCTTGACATCTCCTGCCGCCTATGGCCGAGCCGCGGGGTTATTCGTGACAATCGCTCGATGCGCGCCGTCGCCACGCGCATCACGCTCGCGATTTACCCCTCTTTTGCCCCGCCGCCGATGGAGCGTGCCTCCGGGGTGGCCGCGTCTGTTTCTACGCGGCAAACGCTACGCCCGGTTCGCGGTGCGCTGGGTCCCTCCATACGATGTCAGCATCCCCGGACCCAACAGGCGCACGGACGACGCAGCTTGTCAAGGCGGAAGGTGTGTGCTGGCGCGCGAGCGGAGGCGGAAGTTGACATGTCAGCCAGACGATCCGCCTTCCCCGACACGCCAACCTCCTTCCCCACCTGGATCGCCCCTCGCGCCCCGCGCGACCGCTGCGATCCACGCCTCGATCCACCCCGTCGCTCCGCGCAACCGGCGCACTCCCGCCCTGGATCGCCCCTCGCGCCTCCCGCGACCGCCTCCCTCCCGACCAGGATCGCCCTTCGCGCCCCGCGCAACCAGCGCGCTCCCCCCCGGGAGTCACCTCCGCGCGCCGCGCAACCACCCTGATCCAGGTTCGGATCGACCCTGTCGCGCGATCTACCTCACGAACCCTCGCCGTCTTGCCCCTCGTCTGCGGAGTCCGCCTCACGCTTCCGCTTCGGCCGCGTCGGCTCCAGGAAGGCGGCGACGCGTTTCGGCTGCCCCGGGAAGAGCTTCTTCAGGTCGCCTTCGAGCCGGTCGAGCTCCAGGTTGATGTCCTCCACGTAAAGCTCCTCCGACGTGCCTTGCAAGGCGAGCGCGCGCAGGCCATTCGCGCGTTCCTTCGAGGCCCCGTCGAGCTTGTCCGTGACCGCTCCGAGCCGCGGCGTCCATTTCAATGCGAGCGGCTCGTCCGGGTTCCGGCCGAGCTCGTCGAGCCATTCGCGGCCCTGCTTCACCTCGCGCTCGACCCCGAAATCCTGCGCCGCCGACGGGGAGACGACCTTGAAGAACCGCGTATAGGGCGGCACATCCCGGCGGCCGCCCGTCTTGTCGACGACGTCCCTGCCAAACGCTGCGACCTCCGGATCCCATTGTGCATCCGCGACCGCGAGGCGCGCCCGCGCGCGGCCGAGCGCGCGCTCCAGCTTGCGGCGCTCCGCCGAGAGCGCGTCGCCCTTGGCCGCGAGAGATTCCCACAGGGGCGCGAGGTGCTTCGTGGTGTCGTCGCTGGTGAGGCCGTCGGCAATGGCGGCGCAGATGTCCGCGGCGAGCTGGGGTGAGGTGCTCGTGCGTAAATGGGTTACCATGTGGGGAAGGTAACCGGGGCGGCGGGGGACGTGTCAAGGGGGAAGATGACCAAGCATGCGACACCGTTGTCGCTTCACCGCCGGCCCCTTGGAAAAACTGCGCTATGCGCAGTTTTTCCACTAGAGGTCCAGGGCTGGCCCTGGCGCGGGTCGAGGGGCGCGTAGCCCCCGCGGGGTCCGGGGCAGCGCCCCGGCGAAGCGGTCCCCGTCGATGACGACGCGTCAGTCGGCGGGCCAGGGTGGCGGCGGATCGGCCGGCTCGTAGGGCGTGGTGCTCGCCTCGACGACCTTCAGGTTCTCGATGAAGAGGTCGATGTACTTGAGATCGTCCTGGATGTCCGGGTCGGGATGCTCCGCGAGCCACGTGTCGACGTTTGGCCGCAGCGCCTCGAGCGTGCGGCGCGCCGTGCGCGGATCGCTGTCGGCCGTGAGCTCGGCGGCGAGCTTGAAGCCGGCGTAGATGTTCAGCATGACGAACCCCTTCTCGACGGTCTCGTCCGTGAAGAACTCTTGCGGATCCTCGTACACGTGCGGGGCCTTGATGTCCGTGACCTGGGACTTCGTGAAGCCCGTGAGCGGGTCCTTGTACGAGAGGACGAGCGAACCGACCTCGTACGGATCGGGCACGCTGATCGCGCCGGAACGCGGCACGAGCTCGAGGATCATCGCGCCGCCGCCGCCGCGCCGGCCCTCCGAGATGGGATCCTCGGAGCTCGTGCGGCCGGCGAGGAAGAGGCTCGGGATCGAGATGGTCCCACCGCCCTCGGCCGTCTGCCAGCCGTTTGTCCCGTAGATCCCCCGCACGACGTAGCCGCCGCCGACGGTCACGTCGATGTTCACGTCGAGCGCGACGGGCACGAGGAAGGTATTCACCTCGTCGGTGAAGACCTCCACGACGGCCTTTGGATCTTCGAGGAAGTAGAAATTCCCCGCGCCGACCTCGCTGACGTCACGCATGGCCTCGACGTCGAAATCCTTGCCGACGCCGATCGTGGTCACGCCGATGCCCTTCTTCGCGTACGCCTCGGCGAGCGAGGTGAGCTTGCTCGAGTTTTGCAGGCCCGCCGTGGCCACGCCGTCCGAAAGGTAAAGCACGCGGTTCTGGTACGTCGGGTCGAAATGCTGATCGGCGACGGAGAACGCCGTGAAGAGGCCGTCGTAGAGGTTTGTCGAGCCCGCGGCGAAGAGGCCCTGGAATGCACTCTGGAGCGCCTGGGTATCGGACGCGTTCACATGATCGAGGACGAGCTTGGCGCTCGTCGAGTACGTCACGAGGGAGATCCGATCCGTGGGCTTCAGGGCCGGAATCATCTCGACGAGGCCCGCCTTCACGTAATCCATGGGCTGGCCGGCCATGGAACCGCTCACGTCGACGGCGACGACGAGATGCAAGGGCGGGCGCGTGATGTTGCCGACGTCGATTGGCGAGTTCATGCCGATCTGGACGAGCGTGCAATTCGAGCCCGTGATCATGTTGCCCATCACGCCGAGCAGACCGTGCATGCACACGTCGTTGCCGCAGGTCGGCGGGGCGTAATCGAGCTTGTGCTCGGCGAAGAAGCCGAGATCGTCGAGCGCGCCGGGGCCCGGGATCTTCCCGTCCTCGAGGATCTGGCGGAAGAGGCCGAAGTCCTGGGCGCCGCCCTGCGAGACGCCGGTGGCGCCGGGTCCGGGCTCCGGAGCGGCGCTGGCGCCGCCCGACTCCGCGCTGTCGGCCGCGCAGCCCGTGAGCACGAGCGAGGCGAGCAAGGTCGAAAGGAGCGCTGTACCGATTCGATGGTCCATGGTGGTTTCCTCCCGAAATCAAGGCCCCGCGGGGATGACGAGGACGGATTCGTAATGACGGCTGGAGCGAGCGAAGGGCGGGCATTCCGTGTCGCGAATGGGCATGGCTTCGGCGCGCACGACGTGCAGCGTGCCGTAGCCGTCCGCGAGATCGATGCTCTTGCCTGCGCGCAGGAAGGAGATTGACGGGACGTGAGCGCCGAGGAGGCTGAGCTCGAGCGGGACGAGCAGGCTGCCGCATTCGTCGTGCGCGCCGGTACAGCCCTCGACGAGATCGGATTCGACGGTGGGCTCGCCGAGCGGCGCGTCCGTGCCCGTAAACCCGTACCGCGCGAGGACATTGCCGCGCGTCGCGACCACGGTGTGCGTGTCGCTGTGGAGGATGAGGACCTTGCCCTCGGGCGGCTCGCCGTTCGTCTCGGGGGCAGAGCCGGCGATGCCATCATGCTCGTCGATCATGAGGCTGTCCCCGGCCTTGAACGGCATGGCCGCTTTGGGCAGGCAGACGTACATCGTCGATTTGTTCTGGAGCACGAGGGCGTGGCAATCGTCGGGCGAGGAGATGATGGTTTCCACGATCCAAGGCCCGCCGATGGGGACCGGCGTGGACCACTCGATGCCGACGGTCTCGTCGGGCGAGCCGCAGCCGGGGGCGACGGGCGGCTCTTCGAGCGCGGGCGCCTTGAAGACGGCCTCGTGCGGGCCGAGCGAGAGTTTTCCGTTCGAATCGAGCGAGAGCGGGATCATGAGGCCGTCGTCCGCGTTCGTCGCCGTGGAGACGAACTGGGTCGGGAACCTCGAGGAGGACCAGGCGAGGAGCGTGGGCGAGAGGCCGTCGGCGTCGACGAGGTAGGCGACGCAGCCCGCCGTGTCATTGTTCTGGAGGGGCAAACCCCGGCCCGGCTGGAGGAGCCACGCCTCGGCGGGCGCGAAGAGCTCGCGCGAGAGCGCGGATTCGGGATCGGCGAGCAGGGTCTCGCAATCGACCTGGACCGAGTCCTTGAGCGGCCGCAGGCGCACGAGGCGCTCGCCGGTCGTGGTATTGCCGAGGGAGAGCGCGCCGGCCTCGGTGGGCGTGACGCCGCAGAACTCGGGGTCGCAGGTCGGCGGCGGTTCCTGGGGCTCGCTGGTCGCGGCACATGCGAGCGATCCGAAGACGACGGCCGTGCGCTGGGCCAGAGGGCGCTCCGGAAGCGGACGCTGCATCGCCGGGACGAGGACACGCCACGCGAGGGCGAGCGCGGGCAGCGCCATCAGATCGGTGGGATCGACGGTGATCTGCCAGGGGAATGGCGTGAGCGCGGTGAACGCCTCGAAGGCGCGCGCCGCCGCGGGCGAGAGCTTGATGGCGGCGAAGACGGCGCCCGTGGCGAGGTGCGCGAGGAAAAGGCTCCGGCGGCTTCCGAGACGGAGGAGCGCCGCGAGGAGCACCGGCGCCACCACGAGCCCGGCGAAATCACTCAGTTTGCCCGTGATCGCGCCGGGGAGAATGCCCGCGCCCTTGAGGACGTGGTCGTTCAGGGCGAGGACGGCGAGAGATCCGAGCCACAACGGGTGGAGCAACGCGCGACGCGCCGCATAAGGTCGTTCCATCGGCATTTCATCTCCTGCATGAGGGAAAGACGAAGGCTGGGCACGGCCAGCAAACCATGTGCCATACACGTATTCCCGGGATTCGAGAAGGGATCGTGCTGCCAGGGCCGGCGCGCGGCCCTGACAGCGGTGTCGCGGCGGAGGGCGAGAATCAGAGGCGGACGCGTTCGATGCGTCGCTCGATCACGTCGAGGATCCCGCGGGCATAACTGGCCCCGGCGGTGCGGGAGAAGCGGCGGCGAGCGTCGTCGGTCGCGTTGTCGACCAGGTAGCCGTGCTCGACAGTGGAGAGCATGTCGACGTCGCCCACGTCGTCGCCGAAGCCCAAGGCTCGGGAGCGCGGGATGCCGAGGCGATCGAGGACGAAATCGGCGACCTGGCGTTTTCCGACGCCCCGCGGCACGAAATCCACGTCGTAGGCGCCCTCGGGTTCGCCGAGCGCGGGGTGGCAGGGATAGACGTGGACGCCAATCCCGTGGCGCTCGGCGACCTTGTGGAGGATCGAGGCGATCTCGAGGTGCCGGCCGCGACCGCTCGGTTGAAACATGTAACTGTCGATGCGTCTGCCCGCTTGCTCGCGGCGGATCAGGTGGACGCCGCGGCGGAGGAGATCGTCGAGCGCGGCGGCGACGCGGGCCCTCGAAAAGCCGCTCTGCGCCACGCGGGCGTCCCATTCGGCGACCGGGCGGCGGCCTTCCTCGCGGGTGAAGAAATCGAGCTCGGCGCCCCAGGAGCTCGCGATGAAATGGGGCACGACGCGCAGGCCGTGGGTGCCGACCGTGGCGGCGACGACGTCGATGGGCCCGTCGGCGACCCAGCCGAAGACGAGGCCGAGCGCGGAGGCCTCTTCGAGGAGGAGCTGCTCGAGCGAGCGCCGATCGCGGCGGCGCTCGGGCGAGCCGTCGTGCGCGAGGTAGGTCTCGTCGAAATCGGCGAAGACGACCCAGCGCGGGGCCGCGATGCGCGGCAGATACATGCGGCGATCACCGAGCGGCGGCATGGCGCGTCCATCGCACGGCCCGCATGAAATGGCCGGGGTTCGGGTTTTTCAAGACAAGCATGGGATCCATTCCTTCGCGAACGAGGCCAAAGCCGTAAAGAAAGACGTGGCCCCCGAGGCGCGGGACGAGGGAGGCCACGATCGGCCGCGGCGAGGCCCTCGGCCGCCGGCTCCCCGTCCATGACGCCAGCCGTAACCGAGATTATCATGCAATGGCATGAGGCCGACGGAAATCGACGCCCAGATCGGACGTATCCAGTCCGATCTGGGCGCCCGAGATATTTTCCGTATTTATCGGCTCTACGCGGATCAGAGCCCGCCGCCCGGGGGCGTCGGGAAGCGGCTGCGCAGGCGCCGCGCCTGGGTGAGGTGTGTGACCATCGAGCTGCGCATCTCGTGCAAGAAGGTCTCGAGCTCAGCCGAATCGGCGTTCGGGATGAGCTGCGCGTCGAGGAGCGTGATCGCGCGCTGGTGCATGGCGATCTGCGCGTCGAGGAAGGTGACGTCGAACTGGTTCTGCGGCACGGTCCGCAACTGCTCGGCCATGCGATCGGCCTCGCGGCGGAGGTTCGACTGCATCTCGCTCCCCTCCTGCTTCACCCGGAGCTTCTCCTGGAGCGCCTGAATGCGCGTCTCGGCCTCCTCGTGCTCGTCGCCGATGCGCTGCGCGTAGGTGCGGACCGCGTCGTTCGCGGTCCGCTGCTCCGCGGTCTTCGCGTTCTTGATCTCGCCTTGATCGATGGTCGACACGACGGCCAAAATCTGTCCGTCCGAGATCGGCTCCGAGGGCTCCTCCGTGGCCTGACCCGGGCGGTTGTTCCCCGCCTCCGTGCCGCAGCCCCACACGCCCACGGACGCGAGCGCGAAGAGCAGGAAGGCGCGGCCGAAGGATCGATGGAATGCGTGAGCCATGCGTCGTCTCCTCTCAAAGGCGCCGCCCGCTCGCTTCGGCCAAAGCCGAGATCCACGCGTCAGCGCCCCCATGGCCATGAAGCCCCGCGGCGCGCGGCGAGAGCCGGTGGCACCGTCTCCCGAGGTCGGGGGGCACCGGACGGCAACATGCTTTCCGCCCGGGTCGTTGTGCCTCCGCGCTGCGTGGTGTAAGTGGGGCCGAGCGCGGCGCTCCCGCCGCACCGCTCTTCCGCATGGATACGACCCCCATCGAGCGAAGCCTGCGAAGCGCGGAGACCGGGACGCTCGTGGTGGACAGCCGCCTCGTCGCCCGCGTGATCAAGCGGCACCGGCGCATCGTGGGCATCGGGCTCCTGGTGCCGCACGCGTCGTGTTACGCGCTCGGGAGGGACGAGCTCCTCGCGCTCGTGCCAGCCGCGGAGCTCGGCGAGGCGGGAAAGAAGCTGCCGGAGCAGGTGGTGCTCCTGCCCCGGCCGAAGGGATCGGAGATCCTCGACGCGTCGCCGGCCGAGGTGCTGACGCGGCTCTGGCGCGGGGCGTTCCACGGGCGTGTGCACCTCGCTCTCGAAGCCGCGCGGCGCCGCGGTGCGCTCGATGAAGCGGCGATCCGGGCGCGGATCGATCGGATCGGGCAGACGGAGTTCGACGAGATCCGGCGCGTGCTCCGGGCCGACGATCTGCTCCTGCCCCCGGCCGACGACGCCGAGGTGTACACGGAGTTCGCCGCGCTCTTGCTGGAGCTGCACCACTTCGCCCCGCGCCTCGTGGCGAGGACGTTCCCCACGCTGCGAGACACGTCGCGCGCGCTCGCGGTGATCGGCGGGGACGTGGACGCGCGCGCGCTGCTCGCCGCGTGCCGGCCCGGGGGCGCGGCGGAGCCTTCGGAGACGCCGTTCGGCAAGGAGTCGACGACGCCGACGTACTCGGCGCTCCCCGCGCTCGACGTGCTCCCCGCGTTCCTGTCGCGGCGGGCGACGACGGTCGCGGGCGCGCAGAAGCTCGTGGCCCAGGCCGAGAAGGCGCGCGCCGAGGGGAACCACGTGCGGGCCGCGCTCTCGCTCCTCGCGGCGATGCCGGCGGCGGGCGAGGATCAGCAGGTGAAGCTGCGCGCCCAGGTGCAGCGGGATCTCGACGCGCTCGGCGCGCGGCTCGACGCGGCGCTCGTGGGCCCGGGCGAGAGCGCGGAGGGCGCGCCGCGGGTGCCGTGGACCTCGTCGCTGATGCCGCTCGCGGTGACGGCGAGCGAGAGGCAAGCGCTCAGGTACCCGGTCGAGGCACGGCTGCTCTACGATCTCCAGCGGGCTTGCGTGGCGCACGAGCGCGGGGCGTCGGCGGTCGATCTCGTGACATGGGCGCTCTCGCTCGGCGATCGCCCGATCGTGCGGAAGCTGCCAGCGACGCGGCCGCTCAAGATCGCGCGGCACCTGCGGAACGCGTTGCAAAAGCTAAGGCACGTGGAGATGCCGTCCGCGGATCGACGGCTCATCGCGCGGCTCCTGCGCATGGCGGTGCGGCGGGCCGAGGAGAACGTACGGAAAACGCTGCGGCCGGTCATCGAGGGGACGCTCGACGGCGTGGGCCTCCGGCCCGCGAGCGTGCCCGAGCGCGTGGCGCGGAAGAAGCTCGTCGAGGAGCTCTGCGATCAGGTGGTGGTGCGCGGGTTCTTGAGCATCGGGCAGCTCCGCGACGCGCTCTCCAGAAGCCAGCTCAAGATGGGCGACGTCGGGCTCCCGGGTGAGCTCGTGCGCGGCGATCCGCTGCTGCTCGCCGACAAGGCGCTCGATGTTTCGCTCGACGGCGTCTACCGCCGCGGCGAGGTGTACCTGCGCGCCTTGCAAAAAGTGTCGAGCGTGTTCTTCGGCACGAAGCTCGGTCGGCTCGTCACGCTCTTCGTGATCCTGCCGGCCGGTGGCGCGTTCGTGGTGCTGGAGGGCTTGCAGCACATGGTCGGGCCGGCCGCGAAGGCGCTCGGCTTCGTGCCGCCGCACCTCGTGAGCACGCCGTCGTTGCTCGTGACGACCGCCGTGCTCTTCGGGCTCATCCACAGCGAAGCCCTCCGCGCCGGCGCGATGCGGCTCCTGTCGATGCTCGGCCACGCGCTCGCGGCCGTCTTCGTGCGCCTGCCGCGGTGGGTCTTCTCGCTCGGGCCGATCCGGCGCGTGCTGGAGAGCGGGCTTGCACGGGCGCTCGCGCGCTACGTGCTCATGCCGCTCGTGGTCGCGACGATCCTCTACCTGGCCACGCCTCTGCGCGACGTTCCCGGCGTGATCGGGCCGCTCGGCGCGGCAGGCGTGTTCGTGGCGGCGAGCGTGCTGCTCAACACGCGGGCGGGCCTCGTCGCGCAGGAGGTCGTGTTCGACCAGATCGCGCTCGGCTGGGAGGCGCTCAAGGGGCGCGCGCTGCCGGGGCTCCTGCGCCTCGTGATGAGCATCTTCCGCGCGATGCTGGAGGTCTCGGAGCGCACGCTCTATCGGGTCGACGAGTTCCTGCGGTTCCGTGAGGGCGACAAGCGCGCCACGATCCCGCTCAAGGCCGCGCTCGGGCTCGTGTGGTTCTTCGTGGCGTACGTGATCCGGCTCTACATCACGCTGCTCATCGAGCCCGAGATCAACCCGGTGAAGCACTTCCCGGTGGTCACGGTCGCGCAGAAGATGCTGATCCAGCAGCTCGCGGAGATGCTGACGGTCATGAACCACGCGCTCGCCCCGCTCGGCCCGGTGATCGGCGGAACGATCGCGGCGACGACGGTCTTCCTCTTCCCGAGCGTGTTCGGCTTCCTCGTGTGGGAGTTCAAGGAAAACTTCCGCCTTTACCGCGAGAACCGCGCGAAAAACTTGGGCCCCGTACCGATCGGGCATCAAGGCGAGACCGTGGGCACGCTCATGCGCCCAGGCTTTCACTCGGGCACGTTGCCCAAGCTGTACGGAAAACTGCGGCGTGCGGCGCGGCGTGCGGATCTCGACGAGTCGCGTGGCATCGAGCACGGGCACGGCTCGCTGCGCGGCCTGCAGGAGCAGCTCGACGACCTGCGCGAGACCGTGCGGCGCGCCGTCGATCGCGAGGTGAGCGGTCTGCTCGCGGCCTGCCCCCGCTTCCGCGCGGGCGTCATCACCGTGCAGAGCGTCGAGCTCGGCTCGAACCGGCTGCGCCTGGAGCTCGCTTGCGACGCGATCTCCAAGGCAAAGACCGTGATCGCGTTCGAGGAGCAGAGCGGGCTCGTCGTGGCGAGCGTGACCGAGCCAGGGTTCGTCGATGCGCTCGACGGCTCGGATCGGATCCTCTTCGAGAACGCGATCGCCGGATTTTACCGCATGGCCGGCGTGGATCTCGTGCGCGAGCAAATCCGCGCGGCGCTCGGCGAAGACGTGCCGTACGACATCGCCGACGAGGGCCTCGTGCTCTGGCCGGGCGAGGGCTATCGGACCGAGGTGATCTACACCCTCGACGCCGGCTTCAGCGGCCCGCTCGTGCCGCCCGTGGTGCGCGGCGAGCGCCCGGCGATCGAGCCCAAGCCGCTCGATTTACGGAAGATCCTGTTCCGCGATCAGCACATCCCCTGGGCCGAGTGGGCCCTGTCGTGGCGCGAGGAGGTCGCGGGCGAGGCGCCGCGGCGGGTGCTCTTCGGCGCGTCGATCCTTCCGCCGCCGCAGCGCGAGCGGGAGCGGGTCGCGCGCCTGGCCTCGGCATGAACCACGCAAAGGGCGCCGTCCTCCTCGCGCTCGTGCTGTTCGCGCCCGCGTGCGGGCGTGACACGCTGCCCGAGCCTCCGCCGGGGAGCGCTGCCCCGAGGACCGAGGCGAAGGCCGCATCCGGGCCGCCCGAGGCCGCGGGGATCCGGTACCTCGAACGCGTGACGGGCGGCGCCGCCGCGACCGAACGGCTGCCGCTCGTGGTGGCGATTCACGGGCTCGGGGATCGTCCGGAGTCGTTCGTTCGGCTGTTCGATCCGATCGAAGGTCGCATGCGGGTCGTCGTGCCGTACGGGACGACGCCGTACAGCGACGGCTTCTCGTGGTTCCCGCTCGCGCGTCGAGATCCGGCAAAACTGGCGGAAGGCACGGCACTCGCGGCCGACGGGCTCGCGGCGATGCTGGAGGAGCTCGAACGATCGCGGCCCACACGCGGTCGGCCGATCGTGACAGGGTTTTCCCAGGGAGGAATGCTGAGCTTCACGCTCGCGGTCAAACACCCCGAGCGTATCGGCGAGGCGCTTCCCCTCGCCGGCCTGCTCGCGCCGCCGCTCTACCCGAGCTCGTGGCCGATGGGAAAATTCGCCCCAAAGGTCCACGCATTCCACGGCGACGCGGACACGATGGTGCCGCTCGCCGGCGCGACCGAGACCGTACGCACGCTCGTCGCGGTGGGCTTTTCGGCGGAGCTCACCACCTACCCCGGCGTGGGGCACACAGTGAGCGCTTCGATGCGGGGGGATTGGCAGAAGGCGCTGGAGGCAGCGGCCGCGCGGGCCGCCGCCTCCCATCCGTGACGGATTACTTGCGGCTGCGACGGCGCAGCCGCGCGAACACGGCGCCGATCAAGCCGAGCGCGGCCGCCGCGGGCACGACCGGGCTCTTCTGCTCGTCACCGACCACGGCGCAGCCGCAGCCACCTTCGTCCTCGACGATGATCGGGCCGCCGCCGGCGCCACTGCCACTGGTACCGACGCCCGCGCCGCCGCCCTCGCCGTTGCCCGAGCCAGGCTGAACGGTCACCTTCACGAGGTCGCTCGCCAGGCCCTTGCCGTCGGAGATGGTGAGCTGGAACGTGAGGGTCACATCGACCTGCGTGTTCGGCGCGACGAACGTAGGCTTCGGCCCATTGTTCGGCGTGAGCGCGACCTCGGGCCCTTCCGTCTGCGTCCACTTGTACGTGAGCGTGTCGCCGTCCGGATCGTTGCTCTTCGAACCATCGAGCGTGACCTCGTCACCGCCCGACACCACGAGATCCGCGCCGGCGTTCGCCACGGGCAGGCCCACGCAGTTCGTGCTGTCCTCCACGATCGACGCGAACGGCTTGTTCACCGCGCCCTGCACGTCGATGTCGTCGATCTCCCAGCCGTACGCGCCGGCCGCCGGATCGGTGCCGATCCGGAAGCGCAGCTTGAACGTCTTGCCGGAGAGCGAGCTGCCGAAGTTCAACGTCATCGTGTTGAAGCCCGGCCACGCCGCGTTCCGGTTCGTGAACCCTTGGCGATTCCCGAGCGGGTTGTCGGAGATGTTCGTGATCGTGCCGGTGTAGGGCACCATCGCGAACTGGGCCGCGTCCTGCCAGCTCTGCCCGCCGTCCGTCGAGATCTCGATGACGGCGCCGTCGTAGTTGACGGTGCCACCGCCCTGCGGCGGCGGACCGACCTCGAACTCGTGGCGGTGCTTCAGCGTGACCGTGAGCGGCCCGGGGCCCGCGACGATCGCCGGCGACTCGTACGCGGTGTCGCTCAGGCTGCCCGAGTCCACGCCGTGGAAGACGTGGTTCGGCGGGCCGTTCTGGATGCGGTTCCAGACCCGATCCGCGCCATCGCCCGACCTCGTCCACGTCTCGATGTCGCTCTCGGCGCTCTCGATCGCGGCCGACTCCGGCACGTTGTCGTAGTTGATGTACGGCACCTCGACGAGCGTCGACTTGGGCTCGCACGTCTCGGCGCTCGTCACGGCGATGTCGAGCTTGACCGAGCTGATGCCGGCGACCGAGCCGTCGAGCGCGACGTCGATCGTGGCCTTGGCCGTCCCGAAGGGCGGGACCGTGCCGAACTGCACCTGCGTGCCGTTCGGGAACGAAATGCCCGCCTGCTGCGCCGTCACGCTCGCGACCGCGTCCGTGAGGGGCGCGACGCCCGTGTTCTTGAGCTCGATCGTCACGCGGCCCGACTCCTGGGCGTCGAGGCGCCCGTCGGAGTCGCAGGACTGGACGGTGTCGTCGAGCCCGCCCGCGAGGTCCGAGACCGAGGCCTTGACCTCGAAGCTCTCGACCACGCCGATGTTGTCGCCCGAGTCGCGCGGCGGCGAGACCGCGCACGAGCCCGCGCCGCGCTTGGCGAAGGCCTGGGCGAGGATCTCCATGTCCTTCAGGTCGACCGTGGACGCGGCCATGAGGATCGCGTCACGCTGCTCGAGGTACGTCGCGTCCGGCGGGACCGTCTTGAGCGACGCGACGATGTAGTCGGCCATGCGGCGGCGAGCCCCTTCGAAGTCGTAGGGCGCGCCCGGCTGCTGGCTGCGCTTGAGCAGCGCGACCGTCGCCTCGAACATCATCGTCGCCCACACCTCGCCGGCGTTGTGCACCTCGGAGTTCGGCGCGGGGATGACGGCCATCGGGTGATCCGGCAGCGCCTGATCGTCGGCGATGTGCCGGTAGGTCAGGCCGTTCTTCGTCATGTCGGTCGAGTACGGGACGCGCCGGATGCCGTAGTAGCCGCTGTCGCCGAGCGTCGCCGTGGCGTAGACGCTCATGCCGAAGACGCCGTCGAGATCGTCGCCCTCGCGCAGGGCCATGTGGATCGCGACCGTGTCGCCCCAGCCCTCGCCCATGCCGCCGCACATGTTGGAGCCGCAGTATGCGAGCCGGTTGTGCAGGTAGTGACCCCACTCGTGCGCGACGATGTGGTTGTCGATCGTGCCGTCGCGCTCGACGCCCGCCGCCGAGCGGACCATCGTGGCCGTCACATCGCCGCCCATCATGGCCTGCTTGATGGCGTTGCCAGAAGCCAGCGTGACGGACAGGACGGGGATGTTCAGGGCCTGGTTCGGCTGCCCGTTCGGCATGTACGGCGGGGCGGCCTCGTTCAGGTGGTTCGCGAGGATCATGCCGATCGCGCCCGCGGCCTGCGCATTCACGGCCTTCTGCTTGAACGTGCAGGCGCCGCGATCGATGACGACGATCTTGCCGGTCACATTGTTCTTGATGGACTGGCAGCCGTCGCCGAACGTACCGGGCGTCTCGTTTGTCGTGGTCGTGGACTGGTCGTCGACGAGCGCGAGGGAGCCGGTCGTGTTGAAGACCTGCAGCCCGAATTCGGCCACGTCGGTGCCGTAGCCCGTGCCGCCGGGGTTCGTCGTGAGGCTCCGCGTGCTCGCGCCCGACCAGAGGTACATCTGCATGATCGGCGATTCGCCGTCCGCAGGCGTCTGCATGTTCGCGTTGTTACGGCTCTGGTTGTTGAGCGCGTCGTCCTGCGCCTCGGCGCGGAGCGCATCGCCTTCCTCGCCGCCGCGGCCGTAGTTGCTCTTCTGCGCGTTGCCCGCTTTCTCGTCGAAGCCCGAGTCGTACCAGTAATCGTGCAGCCAGTTCGTCACGTAGAACAGCTGCGTGGCGGCGGCCATGATCTGGTTCTGGTTCGCCGTCGGCGCGAGGTTCACGTCGTAGACCCGATCGAACGTGCCGGGGGCCGTGACGCTCGGGCGCGTGTCGCCATTGCCGAAGCCGTCCGGCTGGGCGTGGTCGGCATACGCGTCGACGTTGTTGCCGGACGTCGAGGTCGCGCCCGAGGCCAGCCACGGATCGAACGTGCCCTGGGGGTTCTTGTTGAAGCCGTCCATCGAGACCAGCACGGGCGCGATGAAGTCGGGCTGGGAGTTGTCGGGCTGGCCCGTCGGGTGCGGCGTGAAATCGGCCTGCGGGCCGTCGAGGGGGCGTTTGTCGCCGTTCGCATCGGCCCAGACCCGGTAATTGAAAACCGCGTCGTGCGAGAGGTTCTGCCGATAGAGGACGCGCCCGTCGTCTGCCGCGATCACGTAGGCGTAGAGCCCCGCGTCCTTCTGGCCGACCTCGCGCGGACGGATTTCGAGGTAGTAAGCGGGAACGAGGCGATCCGGCAGCGGGAAGAACACCTTCTTCACGCGCGCGGGGCCGGCAAACTCGTGAGCCTGCGTGGGCACCAGATCGAAGGTCTGGTAACGACCTTTTTCGCCGCGCGGCAGGAGGTTCGCCACCGGAAGATCGGTGCCGTGGAAATCCCGGAACGCACTGGCGAGGGCGCCCTGAGGTGTCACGACGAATGTGCGCGGGACGCGCTTGTTCCCGGCAAACCCGGCCGGATGGAGGTTGTTCGAGGCAGCCACGAGGCGATGGCTGCGATCGAGCATGACGTTCGCGCCGCCGCGGAAGACCTCGATGCCCTCGATCTCCTGGCCGAGACGCACGACGACGCCGCCTGCGCCGCGATCGTGAATTTCACGCACGACCGTGGCCTGGATGGCGGCTTCCGGGAGCTTCAACATCTCGGCCGCGGAGACGAGCGCCTTGCGCGCGGCGACGTCGGGCTTCGTGCTCGCGACGAGCGCCTTCGTGCCGCTCTGATCCCGCGAGGCCCAGAAAAAAGTGGGAGCGCCGGTGTGCGGGTGCACCGACGTGACGTGTCCGCCGAGGGGGGACCGCAAGACGCGCGGACCCCCGGCGGGAGTCGGCTGCGCGCGATAATAAGCATCGAAGTTCGGCAGCTCCTTCGCATGAGCGAAGGAAGCCCCGACCAGCGCTGTGAGCATGGTGAGACAACGAACGGAGCGCTTCATCGAATCCTCCACCAACGTGGACGCGCCCGCCGCCTCGATGTGAAGCGGGCGGGTGCCGGGCCAAGGAGGGAGGCGTACTCGCTTATCGCGTGAGAGGGAAGCGAATTTACGAGGAACGTTATGGTCTCACCGCGGACTGGCGCGCGCTTCCGCACGTATTCGGACGATGATGCAAGATTCCGTCGACCACGGCTTGGAATTTCCCTCCGCGCTGCTTTTCTTTCGCAATCCGAGGTGCCAGGCGCGCGACTTGTGCTAATGGCGGCGCGGCATGGTCCGTCGGTTCTTCCCGTGGTTCCTTTCGATCCTCGCCTCCGGGTGCGGCGGGACGCCCCCTCCCCTCGACCATTCGGCGCCGCCGCCGCGGATCACCACGAGTCCCGCGGCGCCGCCTGTCGTGACGCCGCCGCCGAAGCCTGCGGAACCAAGCCCTCCGGAGACCGCTCCTGCACGAGCGGTTGCTGCTCCCACGAATTCGGGTCCTCCTTTTCCGCCGCCCACGTTCACGCCGCCCCACGCCCGCACCGCCAAACCCGGCGACGGTGTCTTCACGCTCCTCGAGGAGGGCGCCGCACGCGGCACCGGCGCGCTCGCGCGCACCACGGTCCATCCACACCCGATCAAACCCCACCCGTACGTCGTCCTCGTGGCGATCGATCTGCGCCGGGTCGATCTACGCCTCGTCGCGGGCACGGAAGAGCCCACGTCGACCGTGGTGTCAAAGGATCGACGCCCCGGCCTCGTCCCGGCGGCGGATCTGTCCTCGCTGATTGCGGTGTTCAATGGCGGCTTCATGGCGAAGCACGGCCAATGGGGAATGATGGTCGACGGCGACGTCTTTCTTCCGCCGCGGGAGGACGCCTGCACGGTGGCGCTTCTCGGCGACGGGTCCGTGCGTATCGCGAGCTTCCCGGCGCTCGCGCCCATCACTGCGCAAATCCGGTCCTACCGGCAGACGCCGCCGTGCCTCATCGAGGGCGGCGCGCTCCACCCGCGCCTGCCAAACGAGGACACGGCGCGGCTCTGGGGCGCGGCCGAGGGAGGTGATCGCGAGATTCGCCGCACGGCGATCGGATTGCACGAGGACGGAACGACGCTCCTCTTCGCGATCGGTGAGTGGGTATGGGCGCGTGACCTCGCCGCCGCAATGAAATCGGCCGGTGCTGCGTCCGCCGCGGAGCTCGACATCAACTGGTCGTATACGCGGTTCCTCCTGTACGACCATTCCACCCCACCCGCCGTCGTGTCGACGCTGATCGAAAAGGTCGAATACACGAAGAGCGGATATGTATCGAAGCCTGCACCTCGGGACTTTTTCTACCTGAAGAAGAAACAGACTCCGCCATGACGGACGGCGCGGGATGCCCACTTTTCACGGGGAATGCCGCGCCTTTTCGCTCTCCGTTCGCGCCGCGCCGATCCCGACCTTGCGCCGAAACTCGCGCCAAAACCTTGCCCGGGCTACGCTCGGCGGTGATCGGTCGTACATCCAAGTCCCCCGGCTGCCCGGGCAAGGGAGGCGGGGGGAGAGGGTCGAGCCCGGCGAGGGCGGCAAGCTCGGGGATCGCCTGGACGCTCGGCGCAAGGTCCCCGAGTTCCATCTCGGACCAGCGCCGCTCATGGCGCCGGTACGTTTCGAGCGATTGCAGGGAATGCCCGGTCCGGTCCGTGATCCACGACAAGGCGCGCCCCTTGGCGAGGGAATACGTGCAGAAGAGCGCCCGAAGATCGTGCTCTTCATGAGGCCACGACTCCGCCGAGCGCGTGAAGAGCGCCGCACGACGGATCCCGGCATCCCATAGCGCCGAGCGGAGCCATTGCGCGAGCCCCGAACGTTGGATGACCGCGCATCGCGGCCCCGGAAAAAGCGGCGTCGTCGGGGTGAGGTTTTCGCCGCGCTTCCTTCGCCATTCGATCCAGGCTCGGATCATCATGGTATCGGCGGGATCCAAAGCCCATGACCGGGGATCGTTGTCTTTCGTCTTGGCGAGGCGGACGGTCGCGCGGTCGCCTTGAAAGGTGAGAGACGAAAGGGTGAGCCGCTCCGCGTCGATGAGGCGCGTCCCCTGCCGGGCTTGCCAGGCGACGAAAACGCGTAGGCACAAGGGGATCGCCGTGCAGGCGAGCAGGGTGTGCTCCTCCGCGGGCATGAGGATCTGCCGTTCGAGGTTCACCTTTGCGCGTGGCACCCATTTGGCCGGAAGGGGGAGCGTCTCGGTCCACCGGAGCGGGTAGACGGCAAGAGACAGGAGGTGACGGACGCTCGACGCGATTGACCGGACGTACCCCGGGCCGAGCCGATCGGGGATGCCCGAGAGAGCCGCCTCTCCATGATCCAGCGTCAACGCGCGGCACGGGATGCGGCCGAGCGCGGGCAAAACGTGACGGAGCCCCGAGCGATCTGCGGCGTAGCTCGTCTTCTTATGCACCCTGCCCGGGAATACGGCAGCGAGGCGGCCCGAGAGGAAAAGCTCGGCCAAGTGCCCGAAGCTTCCGGGCAGCGTGCCAGGGCTCGGCGCGAGCAGGGCGGCGCGCTCGTGAGTGAGCCCCGGCGGGATCCAGTCCAGCGCGGAGCGCTCGCCTTCGGGCAGGATGGCGCGCCCCTCCGCGGCGAGGCGAGCGAGGGCGATTGCGGCTCGCGCGGCGTCGTCGGTCGGCGCAGCGACGATCCCCGAGAGGACCGCGGCAAGCTCACCCGCGGGGCGCCCCGCGCCGAGCAGGATCGCCAGGGCTTCCCGCGCGGCGTCGAGCCGCGTCTCGGGCAGGGCGGCGAGGCTCCGCGCGAGGGATTCGAGGGCCGCGAGCGGCAAGGCTCGGCCCTCGCGGGCGAGCGTCGCGATCACCTCGCGGTAGCGCCCGGCGCGCGCGGTCGCCTCCGGTGTCTCGACTCGGCCGAGCCCGGCGAGGCGGATCGTCGTGCGCTTTCCGGCGAGGGTGATCCGGATTTCGTACCCGTTCGCGCGGAAGCAGGCTTCGCCGGTGATCGGCCGCCCGCCGCGAGAAGTTGTCCCGTCGTTTGTCGTGGTGCTAGTCAAGGTGAGCCTCCGGCCCATCTATCGTGGGTTTGGGGGTAGGCGCCTCTCTCCGGTTCCAGCGGGGGGAGGCGCCGCTTGCATTGCCGTGAGCCCCGATCATCGGGCAGAGCCCGCTTGGCTGCAAGCGAAGTTTGGAAAGCGCGGACATTGCGTGTCCGTGCAGGCGATCCAGACAGTAGCGACACGCACGCCCGGGGCTCGACTTTCGTTCGGTTCGGGCGCACATGGGCACTTCCCGTTTACTCGCGCGAGAAGGGCCCGTGATGCGAGCGGGCGTGCTGGGGGAGCGGCGCCGCCTCTCGGCGCGTCCTTGCCCCCGTTCCGGCCATTCTAGGGGCCATCGTGCCAGGGCTGCGCGGCGAGGGAGCGAGCCCGCGTCGAGGCGTCGGTGTGCGGATGTAGGTTGTTTGTCTACACACTCGCGCACATTCACGACGCAGCGGTTGACGGCGGAGACCAATATCGCGGCCGATACCAAAGCTCTCTTGGAAACGGAGTGCGCTGCCATATCGCCTCTTGCAGCCGATCCTTGTAATGCGACGGGACCTTGGCGATCGTCTCCGGAGTCATCCGGCAGAGCACGCGGACGATGGCCTCGTGGTCGGCCCGGTCCGGGCCATCGCCGTAGAAGCGATGGATCGCTGCGATGACCTCATCGACGCCCGGATCGTGACGCGCTGGGATCTCTATCTCCTCTCCGGATCTCTCCCTCCCTAATAGCCTCCCTTCCGGATCTCCCATAGAGAGAGATCTATTAGGAGAGTATGTGCGCGGCACGCACTCCGGCGAGGTGCGCGGCACGCACTCCGGCGAGGTGTGCGGCACGCACTCCGGCGAGGTGTGCGGCACGCACTCCGGCGAGGTGTGCGGCACGCACTCCGGCGAGGTGCGCGGCGCGCACTCCGGTGGGGGCTCTTCCGAGTCCGCCGGGGGTGTGCGGCGCGCACGTGGTTGACTATCCGAGGTCGGTTCCTTCTGTGTGCGGCCTGCCACCTTCGCCCTCCGCGGTGGGCTTACGGGCGCTGGGGGAGGCAATGAAGCGTCGTAGACGAACCAGGCAACCGTACCAATGAGGTAATCGTCCACTAGACGTATGTTCGTCACGCCTCGTGCATTCAATACGTATATGGCCTTTCGTACAGTCTCCGTCGACATGTAGGCGCCTGCGGCCTTGGCAAGGGTCACCTTGTGCTTACGCTCGATGGTGCCATCCCTATTGGCCTTTCGGACGAGCGTTTCCAGCACCCTCGCCTGCACGGAATCGGACGCACTCGGATGCGGGTCAAGGCGAACTTCGCCCATGTGCACGCGATCGATAGCGACGAACGTAAGCGCCACGGAGCCCGGCTTCGATGTCTCGTCCACGGCGATCACCTCTTGCTCCGACGCCGCGACGCAGGCGCATCCGACGCAGGCGCATCCGGGAAGGCAAAGCCGAGCCCCGCCCCCATCTTCCGCGCGGCGGAGTCCTCACTCTCCGGGCTCGGCTCGGCGGCGAGGTCCGGGCCGCTCTCGACAGGCTGCTCGTTCCTGTCGAGGTTCGCAGGCGAGGCGCCGAGCCCGCGCAAGTAGGCGATCAGCGCCTCCGTGTCGACCATGCGTGCCTTCCCCTGGACGAGGACGGGCAGCGGGAATCCCGGCGCGCGGACCATGGCGAGGAAGCGATCCCGCGGGATCCCAAGGATGGCGAGCGATGTTTCCTGCGATACGAACGCAGGACGCGGGGCGATCAAAGTGATCGCGCCAGAGGGGATCACGAGCGAGAGGGCAGGTGCGGCGAGCGGTGGGCGAGCATCGGAAGAGCGCATCGCCCGAAACTGAACGAAAGAAACACCTCGCGCTAGCCGGCGCGAAGCCTACCCGAGACACACAACAATGTCAACAACTTTATTGGTGCAACGATGCTCTTTGGCCCGAGAAAACAAGCCAAAGCAGGCCGTAGCAAGGTCCCGGCTCTCAGGTGCGCGGGCGCTTGACGCACATGGCGATCCGATTGTCAACACAATTCGCGGTGACTTGGTTCGCATTAGGGCACAATGGTGAACTCGCAAACAATTCGTCTGTTGGAAGACGACGTCGGACGGCTCCGCCGTGCGGATCGAGCGGGCTCTCGACCGGCTCCGCCGGCTGCGCCGAGCACGAGCTTGAAGAGGACGTCGAGCGGGCTCTCGACCGGCTGCGCCGAGCGGATCGAGCGCCTGGACAGTGGGAAGCAGGGCGCCCAGGGAGCCACGGAACCACCACCTCCCACCTAGTCTCACGTCGCGAACTTGTGTGGAAGCGCGCCATCGTGCGAGCGTCGGCGGATGGACTACATCGACGACATGGCTCCCATAGAGCGAATCCGCTTTTTCGAGGCAATGCAAGAGGTGAGGAAGCGACTATCCGACACTCCGAACACGCCTGTTCCGATAGCTGTTGAGAACGCGTCGCCAGAACAGGTGACGCTGTTCATGAACGCCGCGATCAAGGAACTCGGCCCCGGCTATGACGTGAAACCCTCTCCCGTCGTTCCGAGCGTCATAGAGTTCCGGCTGCGCGAGCGACCGTAGCTACAGTGGGCGGTAATCGCGGTCGCAAAACCTGATTGCTCTCAACCGACAACGGGCGTCGTGGTGCGGCACACGACGCCCGTCGCCTTTCAGCGCTTACGCTTGCGCGTCTTCCACGTGGGGCGCGGAGCCTGCTTCGGGGCGGGAGCCGCGCCGAGCTTCCGAAGGGCGGCGCGGAGCCGCTTCTCGTGGGCGTGGTACGTCGCCCGTGGTTGCCCTACGGCGCGCGCCGCGTCCGCGCCGATGAGCCCGCGGGCGGCGAGTTCCACGACGTGGGCGACCTTCGGACTCGACGCCATGACCCGCGCGAGCACGTCCGCCGCTTCTATCGCCGCCGTCGGATCGGGCGACACGAGGATCGGCACCGACCGGAGCGAGGACACGGGATCCTCGCGCCCGGAACCGCGCCGCGAGAGGTTCATGGCGTGAAACCACGCCGTCTGCCGCGCGAACCCGTGCAGGGCCGCATCGGGCGGCGTCCTCTCTCCGCCGCGCACGCGCCCTTCGTTCAGGGCTTCCCACGTCGTGATCATCGTGTCCTGCACGAGATCGGGCACATGCCGCCGTTCCACGCCGATCGCGCGGGCATGGCGAAGGAGCATCGGGCGCATGGCCTCGATGTCCCCCGCGTCCGCCTCTACGATCGGCGCGCCCCCGCCGGGGGAGGCGCGATACCGGATCACGGCGCGTCACCCCGCGCGAGCATTTCCACGTCGACGTCGAGCGCGTGCGCGACGCCCGTAGCGAAGTGCAGCGTGCAGGCGATTTGCCCGCGGAGGAACGCCTGCACGTACATCGGCGCGTAGCCGATCGCGTCGGACGCCTTCCACAACCCACGCCCGGCGACGTAGGGCGCGAGGGCCTTCCGAACGCGCGCGGCTTGCTCCGCCGTAAGGACCGCGGGAAGGCTCTCCGGGGCCTTGTCCTGGTCGTGCTCGGTCACGAGGCACCCCCTTTCCGCTTCGGGGGAGTCACGAGGACGAGGGCGGGCGCCTTGCGGGGCGGCGCCTTCCCGGCGAGGGCGTCATCGACGGAGAGCCCCACGGCGCGGGCGATGCTCCGGGCGAGCGCCATGTGCCCGGGCTCGGTCCCGTCCATGAATGCGAGCACGACCGAGCGCCGGAAGCTCACGGCGTGAGCCACGGCGATCCACGTGCCCTTTTCGCGGAAGAGGTGGCGAAGCAGGGCGCGGAGGTGCGACCGTTGGATCTCGATCAAGCCTCCGGAGTAGAGAGGCCGATCCATGCGAGCGGGGCGGGTCATCGCGCACCCCCCTTCCGTCGCATCGGGATCACGTTCGACGGCGCAGTCGAGGGCGCGGAGGGCGCAGCGACGGGCGCAGCCGAGGGCGCCGGACCGAGCGCGGCGAGGGCGGCGAGCCATTGCCGTGCGCCCTCGTGGTCCCCTGCTTCATCGGCCGCGAGCGCACGGGCGGCGAGGCGCGCGCGCATTGCGTCGAGCCCCGTATCGGACGCAGCCGAGGGCGTGAGACGAGCGACGGGCGCAGCGGGGGGCGTATCGGCGCGCGAGGCGGGGGGAAGCGGCGCAGCGGGGGGCGAAAGGGGGGCGAAAGGGGTTATGGGACCTGCCGGATCACCCGCATTACCTTCGTTCGCGCATTCCTCCTTTGGACCTGAAGCAGAAACAATCCGGCGCCCCCGCGCCCCGTTGAGCCGCGCCCGCGTCCCCCGCCTCGTCCGATCTGAGCATTGGTCTCATCTTGGGAGGCGCTGCGCTGGGGCTTTGCCCCAGGCCCCACCGGGGCTATCCGCCCCTGGACCCGGACCAGCGCAAGCGCTGGACCCGGGGTCGATGAACTGCGCTCCCGCGCAGTTCATCGAACAGGCCAGGTCAAGACCAACGACGACCCTGCCCATCAAGACGCGGTGCTGACGATTCAATAGGCAACGTGTCCGCCAGCGTGCAACGCACCTTCCTGGTCTTGCCACGGGCCTGTTGGAAGAACTGCGCGATGCGCAGTTCTTCCACGAACGGTCCAGGGCTTGCCCTGGTTCGGGTCGAGGGGCGAACAGCCCCCGCGGGGCCCGGGGCAGCGCCCCGGCGCGACGCCTCGCGATGAGACCAATGCTCAGGCCCTGGTTCGGGTCGAGGGGCGAATAGCCCCCGCGGGGCCCGGGGCTGCGCCCCGGCGCAACGGTTGCCCGACGAGACCCATCATCAGCCTTCGAGCGGCTTGCCCAGCGCGACGAGGTGCTCGACGAGGTTCATCACGTGCGGCACGCCGAGGCCTGTCACCGGATCCCAGTCGGCGCACGCGCTGTAGCCGTCCACGCGCTGCACGACGGCCTTGCCCACGCTGTTCGCTACGCGCACGCAGACGTCGGTTTGTCCGATCGTGATGTCACGGAAGGCCGGAGGATCGGCCTTGCGGAGCGAATACAGCGCGGGGTTGGCGAATCCGACCCGGCCCTTGCCTGCCCGGCGCCGCGCCTCGTTCGCGAGCGCGATGATCGCGGCCCAGATCGGCGCGGCCATGCTCGTGCCGCCCGCGTAATCGATCCAGTTGCGGCCGATCACCGCCTGATAACCGAGCGCCGAGAGCACCTCGCCGCGCTGCACCGACGGGCCTGACGCCATCAAGGCGACGTCCGGAAAACCGCGGCCGTACGGGACGACCGCAGGCGTGTTCGCGCCACGCGCGTACCATTTGCGCAGGCTGTCGCGCTGCCAGGCCGGAATGGGGACGTCCTGGCTGAAGCCTCCGCTTGATGCGAGCTGCGTGAATTGCACCAACTTGGCGACGGCGACCGGCGGCGGGCCGCTCCAGGCGAGCTCGGTGAGCGGATCCAGGCACGTGATCATCGTCCCGCCGACGCTGAGCACGCGCTCTTCGACCGCAGGAAAAACCCCGTGTGGCCAGGGCGCGTCGCTCACGGCATAACCGTCGACCATGCGGCGCGGAATGCCGTCGAGCGCGCCCCAATCGCCCGCCGCGCTGATCACGGTGATGCCGAGCGCCGCGGCCTGATCGAGCAGGCCCGTGACGACGCTCGATCCGAAGATGCGATAATACCGCCGCTCCGGCGTGATCCAGCTCGTCGAGGCGACCGTGACGTTGCGCTCCTCGTCGCCGATGACTGCGAGCAGGAACATCGACCAGGGATCGGCGACGACCTCGGGATCGACGAAATACACGACGAGGCGTGCCCTGGGCGCCATCGCGCCGGCCCAGGCGACGGTCATCGTGGCTTCGAGCCGGTGCAGCGGATCGACGAGCCGGCCGCCGCGCGTGGGCCCGAGATCGATCATCTCCACCGCGGGCGGCGTGATGCCGTGGGCGCGCCAGAAAAGGTGCAGGTCGCCGATATCGATGGATCCGCCGAGCATGAGGAGTGCAATGGTTTCACCCTCGCCCGTGAGGTGGTCCGGGAATGAGTAAATGCGACGGATGTCCGCGGGCGTGACGCCGGCGAGGCCGGGCGGGGGTTTTCCCGGTTCGCTGCGGACCGAAAAGGGAAATCCCTCGCGGAGCTCGAGCGGGACTTCCTCTTGTCGGGCGCGGGAAACCATGGAGCTGCGGGCCTCGGGGGCGTTGCGCAAGCCGTGGACGGCCTGGATGTAGCCGGCGAGCTCGCGGGGGACGGCCGTGTCGACGCGCGGGGCGCGGTGCCCGGCGGGCTCGCGCAGCCAATCGGCGAGGTGGCGGCCGAAGGCGCGGCGGATCGGCTCCTCGGGCGCGCGCACGACGATGAGCTGCCGGCCGACGGGCCCGGACGGGAGCGGTTCGAGGCCGGCACGGCGAAGCCAAGCGTGCACGGCCTCGATCTGCGTGTCGTCGAGCGCGACGAGGCCCCCGAGCTCGGCGCGCGAGAGGTGGCGGCCGTAGCGCGGGCTTTCGGGATCGGAACACTCGATCACCAAGTCCAAGAGCTCCGCGCGCGAGCGATCGTGGAGGATGACGGTGATGTCGATCGGCTCGTTCGGGCCCGGCGGCGGCGTCATGGACATGGGGCGAGCGTACCCGAGCGGGCTCGTGTGAGGCAAACGGGGCTGCGCACAAAGGGTCGGCTCGTGTTTGGCGTGGGCGGATGCTAGAGAGCCGGGATGTCCGAGGTCCGAACGCCCTCCCCCCGCGAGCGCTTGCACGAGCTCTTCCTCAAGGTCGACTCGTTTTTCGCGCACGCGAAGAGCCGGTGCGGCGAGGCGATCACGTGCGCCGCGGGCTGCGACGACTGCTGCCGGCGGCGATTCTCGGTGACGACGATCGAGGCGGCGGAGGTGCAGGAAGCGCTCGATCGCCTGCCGGCCGAGGAGCGGCAAACGATCGCGGCGCGGGCGGCGGATCCCGCGGGGACGGATTGCCCCGCCCTCGGCGAGGACGGCCGGTGCGCCGTGTACGAGGCGCGCCCCACGATCTGCCGGACGCACGGCTTGCCGATTCGTTTTACGGAGCGAAAGGGCGGGCGGTCGCTCCCGGTCGTCGACGCGTGCCCGAAAAACTTCGTCGGGCAGGATCTCGCGTCGCTCGATCCCCGGGCCGTGCTCGATCAAACGACGCTCTCCACGGTGCTCGCGGCGCTCGACGCGGCGTATGCGGACGCGGTCGGGCTCCCGCGCGGGCAGCGGATCGAGATGACGACGCTCTGCGGGCCCTCTCCCGAACATCAGGCTTGACTAATATAAGCGGACGGTGATACAGGACGGTCGTGGAAGCGTTCGACGTCCTCGGGGACCCGGTCCGCCGCCGGATCCTCGAGTTGCTCGCCGACGGTGAGCAGACTTCGGGGGCGATCACCGAGGTCATCCAGAGGGAGTTCGGGATTTCGCAGCCGGCGGTATCGTTGCACCTCAAAGTGCTGCGGGACAACGGGTTTGCCACGGTGCGGGCGGAGGGGACCCGCCGCTTGTATGCCGTCGACGTCCGGCCTTTGCAGGAGGTCGACCTGTGGCTCGATCGCTTCCGCCAATTCTGGGAGCAGCGCCTCGACGCGCTCGCGACGGAGCTCGCGCGAGGCAAACGCGAACGCCGCTTGAAGGCCGAAGCGCGTTCGTCCACGACCGACGACACGACCACGAGGGAGAAGGACAAACCATGATCGACATCATGAAGGAGCTTTACGCCGTACATCGGGAGACCGGCCCCAAGGCCATGCTCGCGGGCGAAGGCCGCACGGTGAAGCTGCGGCGGAGCTACGATGCGGAGATCGAGGACGTCTGGGATGCGATCACGAATCCCGAGCGCATCCGCCGCTGGTTTCTCCCGCTCGAGGGCGAGCTGCGCCTCGGCGGTCATTACCAGCTCAAAGGCAATGCCGGCGGCAAGATCCTGCGCTGTGACCCGCCCCGTCTGCTCGAAGTGACGTGGTCGATGGGCCCGAAGGACGACGAGAGCAGCAAGGTCGAGGTGCGGCTGTCGGTTGGCGAGGGCGACCAGACGATCCTCGAGCTCGAGCACGCGGCCATCGTCCCGCCCGGCATGTGGTCCGAATACGGGCCCGGCGCCGTGGGCGTCGGCTGGGATCTCACGCTGCTCGGCCTAAGCATGGAGCTTCGTTCGATCTTCCTCGAAGACAAGGAAGCCTGGGGGCTGACGCCGGAGGCGAGGCAATTCATCACGGAGAGCAGCGTTTCCTGGGGCGCCGCGAATCAAGCCGCCGGCACGTCCGCCGAAGACGCCCAGAAATGCGTCGAGAACACGACGAAGTTTTACGCGCCAGACCCGCCCCCGGCGACCTGAACACGGCGTCGGGCGTAGCGCGGCCCACGCGAAAGCGTCCGTCCCCGAGGTCTCCATTTTTCTGCGCGACAGTCGGCGAGCCCGCCCGTCAGGGGGGTGCGGTGAGACAGCACCGCGTCCTTTCTCGTGACGAGGTTCGACGATGAAACTTTCCATCAAGACGCTCTCGGGTTGCTTCCTCCTTTCCCTCGTGATCGCGGCGTGCAGCGGCGCCGGCTCCTCGGGGTCGGGTGACGGAGACGGGGGGAGCGACCCGGGGAGCGGGGGCAACGGGGCCGGCGGCAGCGGCAATGGCGGCAGCAGCTCGGGCGGGGGCAGCGGCGACTTCAAGTGCTGCCTGAACGACACGAACTATCGTTGCCCGAACAAGGCGGCCTTCGACAAGTGCGTGGGCTTCGACATCGACGGCTGCATCAACGCGTGTTCTCCCGAGGATTTCGGGTGCATCGACAACTGCTTCATGCAAGCCGAGAACGCGACGAACGATCCGTCGTCGTGCATGGAGGACCCGTCGGCCCAGTGCGGGAGCGGCAGCAGCAGCGGCGGGGGCGCCTGCGTGGGCGAGCCGACCGGCCAGAGCTGCAAGGACGACACCGATTGCAATACGCAGAACTGCACGAACGGCTGCTGCCAGGGAACCGACGCAGGATCGCCCTGCAAAGACGACACCGACTGCAGCTCCCAGAACTGCACGGGTGGCACGTGTCAGTGAGCCCAGCTCGGGCCTCCCGAGCGTCCGCATGACGAGACCGATGAAAGCCGCGTTCGAGGATGCATTCGTGGCCGCGCAAGCGGCCTGGCCCGGCGTCACGCTGGATCGGGAGGCATTCATGGCGTACCTGCGCGAGCGCACCGGAGAAGACGGCGCAGAGGTCGCGCACGCGTCCGACCTGTTCCTCGCGTGCGCCTGCCTGCGCGGCGATCCAAGGGCAATCGCGTTCTTCGAAGCGCATTTCCTCGCGCAGGTCCCAGCATTCCTCTCGCGCGTGGAGAACGACAAGGCCACCATCCCCGAGCTCTTGCAGGCGCTCCGCGAAAAACTGCTGCTGCCCTCGGCAGGAGGCAGGCCCAAGCTCGCCGATTACACCGGGCAAGGGCCCCTCGGCGCATGGCTGCGCGTGGTCGCCGTGCGCGCCGCGCTCGATCGCAAACGCGCACAGCCGCGGGAAGTTCTCCGAGAGGAGATCCCCGACACGCTGCTCGCGCCCTCGGACGATCCCGAGCTCGACTACCTGCGCGTGCGGTACGCAGCCGAATTCCGCGCCGCATTCCAGGACGCACTCCTCTCGCTCGAGCCAAAGGGCCGCACCGTGCTGCGCCTCCACATCATCGACGGGCTCAACATCGATCGAATCGGGGTCATCTACGGCGTGCACCGCGCAACCGTGGCCCGATGGATCGCCGACGCACGCGCATGGCTGTTCGAACGGACACGCGGGCTCCTGAGCGAGCGGCTCTCCCTCGAGCCGCGCGAATTCGAGAGCGTGCTCCGGCTCGTAGGCCAGGACCTCGACGCAAGCGTGCGCCGGATCCTGGAAGACGAGAGCGGTTGACACAAGCAGCGTAGCGCCGGGGTTTCACCCCGGACCCCAACCAGGGGTTGTCCACCCCTGGACCCGGACCAGGCACGGCCTGGACCGAAGGCGGATAAACCGCGCGATGCGCGGTTTATCCGACGGGCCCGTGGCAAGACCACGGACCACGTTGCCAGGCGAGACAGCAGCGCTGCTCGCCTCGAGTAGACACGTCAGCGCTGCGGTTTTGGCGGGCAACGTCGTTGCTGGTCTTGACTCGGCCCGTTGGAAGAACTGCGCGATGCGCAGTTCTTCCACCCTCGGTCCAGGCCGTGCCTGGTCCGGGTCGAGGGGCGGACAGCCCCCGCGGGGTCCGGGGCAGCGCCCCGGCGCAGCGCTCCGGCGCAGGATCAGCGCACGCGACGCTCGGCGAGCCATGCGTCGACGTCGGCGAGTGCTGCGGCCCTTCGGCGAGGCGCTTCTGCGAAGCGCTGGCGCGCCTCCTCGGCGAGTGCGAGGGCGCGCTCCTTCGTGCCCACGGCCCAGAGTGCGCGCGCCAGCGTGAACAATGCGCGCCCGTGCTCGAGGGGGGCGCCGGGGTGGGACGACAGGATGGAAACGGCGCGCTCGAGCGGCGGGAGAGCCTCGTGTGCGCGCCCGAGCTTTGACAGGCAGCGGCCGAGACCCACGAGGATGTCGGCGAACTCGGCGTTGCGCTCGCCGAGGGCTTTTTCGTGAATGGTGAGCGAGCGCCGGGAATGCGGCAGGGCCTCGGCGCAGCGCCCTTGCTCCTCGATGGCTCGGGCCATCGTGCCTTCGATGAGTGCGACGTTGGGATGGGTTGGTCCGAGCTTCGCTTCGACGATCGTGAGCGAGCGTTCGAGGGTCGAAAGCGCCTCCTTTGACCGGCCTTGCTCGATGAGCGCGAGGGCGATGTTCATGCGGCACATGCCCACGTCGGGGTGGTTTTCGCCGAGGGTCTTCTCGCCCATGGCGCACGCGCGCTCGTAGAGCGGCAATGCCTTCTCGGGGGCGCCGCTGTCGAGGTGCGCGTTCGCGAGTGCGTTCTGCGTGTATGCGACGTCGAGGTGCGCGGACCCAAGCGCTCTCTCCTGGATCACGAGCGTTCGCTGGAGTCGGGTGATCGCGTCGTCGAAGCGCCCCTCGCGCCCGTCGAGATCCGCGAGGAACCTCAGCGTCGTGGCCACTTGGGGGTGATCGGGGCCGAGGCTCCGCTCCTGGATCACGAGCGCGCGCTCGAAGGCCGACCGGGCGCGCCCGCGCTCGCCGCGCTCGCGCAGCACCCTGCCCACGTCTGCGAGCGCTGCGGCCAGCTCGAAGTGATCGGGGCCGAGCTCCTGCTCCCGCAGCGTGATGACCCGCGCGAGATCGGCCTCGGCTTCGGCGAGCATGCCCGCTGCGTGTTTCGTGACGCCGGCTCGATGCAGCACGGCTGCCTCGAGCAGCGCGGGCGCGCCGGCTCGCTTGACCGTCGCGATGGCCAGACGCTCCCACGAGAGCCCGGCCTGGATCTGCGCTTTGCGGCTCCCCACGACGTAAATCAGCGCGCCCATGGCCCTCGCGGCCAGCGCGTCTTTTCGGCCCTCGACCGCGACGGCCGCCGCGTCCTCGAGTAGCCGCGCCCCGTCCTCGATGTGGCCGAGCCGGTCGGTCATCTCTCCTGCGATGAGGAGCGCCTCGGCCTCGTGCCCCCGGCTCGCCTTCGCCCGCGCCCCTGCGAGGGTGGCGCGCGCCGCGTCGAGCGCGTCGGCATACTTGCCCGCGTCGCGCAGGGATCGCGCCCGAGAGAGGTCCGCGTCGAGCGAGGCGCGCGCGTCGTCCGACAGCGACGGTCCTTCCTCCGCGTCGAGCGCCGAGGCGGCGCCGCACACGTCCACGGGCGTGAGACCCGAGACCACCTGGAGCGCGTTTTCGATGACCTTCGCGTCGCCCGACACGAAAAGCCCTGCGGCCGCGTCCACCTCGCGCAGGCGCCTCGACAGGCATTGCATGCGCACGTCGAGCAAATGCTCGGATTGCTCGCCCCGCAGCCGCGTCGCTTCGCAGGCGTCGCGGTGCATCCCGGCCCATGTGCGGCCATACGCGGACATCGCCTCGTCCACGCCCTTGGATGCGCGCTCCGCGAAGGGCAATCCCGACACCCCGAACCGCTCGCGCACCGCCCTGCTCTGCTCGTCTCCCCACACCGTCGCGAAGCGGGCCTCGCCGCCCGTGCAGAGCTGCTCGGGCCGGGCACGGGCGCCGCGCGAGGCCGAAACGGCCGCCGCGGCGGATCCTGCGACGAGAAGCACGAGCGCCGCCGCGGCGCCCCGACGCAGCGCTGCCCGCGGATCACGCGACAGATCCGCGAGCAACGCCTCCATCGTCGGGTATCGCTCCTCCGGCCGCGCGCTCATCCCGCGAAGCAGGATCTTTCGCAGCCGCGGCGGGATCCGCGACGTCCGCGCCTCGCGAAAGCGCCCCGCAGAGCGCGCCTCGAGCAGCGCCTCCACCGTGTCCCCTTCGAAGGGACGCTCCCCGCACAGCGCCTCGTATGCCGTGGCGCAGAAGCTCCAGATATCGGCCCGTGCGTCGATGGGCTCGCCTCGCATCTGCTCGGGGGCCATGTACGCGGGGGTCCCGACGAAGGCCCTCGTCTGGGAGAGCTCGGGCAGATGCGCGCCCGCCTCACCCTTCCTGGCCGCCTCCTCCACGAGTGCGCTGCGCGCCAGCCCGAAATCCGTGACGCGCACCCGACCATCACGCCCCACGAGCACGTTGTCGGGCTTGAAATCGCGATGGACGAGCCCGGCGGCGTGCGCGGCGGCGAGCCCCCTTCCCGCGTGCAGGAGCGCTTGCAGCACCTCGCGAAAGGGCCGCGGCGCCTCGCGCAGCCACGCGCCCAGCGTCGTCCCCGTGACGAACTCCATCGCGATGAAGACCCGACCGTCGACCGTGCCCACGTCGTAGATCGCGACCACATTCGGATGCGACAGGCGCGCCAGCGCCTTCGCCTCCCGCAAGAGCCGCGCTTGCATCTCCACGGCCGATCGCCCCGACTCCCGGCGCAAAAGCTTCAGCGCCACCTTGCGATCGAGGTCGGGATCGTACGCCGCGTACACCACCCCCATCGCGCCTGCCCCGATCGGCTGCAGCGTCACGTACCGCCCGAGCTTCGTGCTCGGGCCGATCCCTTCCTCCGCCGGCGCGGGTGCCCCGGGACGCGAAGCCGCGACCGTCGAGAGCAAAAGCTCGGTGGTCTGCGCGAGCAGCACCCGACACGCCTCGCAGTCGTCCACGTGCGCTTCGATCGCCGCGCGCCTTTCGGACGGCAGCGCGCGCCCGAGGAGGGCCACGATCGTGTTTTCGTCGAGGCATTCCTGCGCCTCGGCCTTGCGAGGCACCTGGCCCAGCGTGGGTGGGCGATCGTGATGGCGCTCCGCTCGCTGGGCCAAACCGAGCGATGTTCTAGCAGGGCCGGTTCGGGCGGCAATCGCCGGTCTGCGGGGGCGTCACTTCAGCTTGGCGAGAAGGAAGGCCCATTCGTCCTGCCCCATGGAGGTGTCCACGCCGAGCGCCTCGATCTTGGCCACCACCGGGACACCCGCGCCCTGCGCTGCCTCCATGACCGCGCGCGCATGGTGGGCGTGGTGGAAGAGCTCGCTCGTGTTCTTGGGGGGCTCCAGCGTCGCGAGCTGGTTGTGCACGTACACGGGCGGATCGTCGGCGCTGAGGAGCCCGAGCATGTCGACGTCGGCTCGATAAGCCTGGATGGGCGGCGTGTCGATCTCGTCGATCGATCCCATTCCGTAAAACGACGCGAAGCGCTGCTCGAGCCCCAGAGCGGCGGCGGCCTCGACCATCGAGATGCCGTATTCCTTGAAGACGACCGTCTCCCATTTGATCAAATCGTACGTGGCCTGCGTGGCGTTCGCCGCGACGGCGATCGGCCGGGTGGACTGCTTCGCCACGGGGTCCGCGCCGCCCGCGGCGGCCATGTCGTCGTGAAACGCGAGCCACATGCTTGCGCCCGCGCCTGCCGAGCTTCCCAGCAAAACGACCTTGCTCGGGTCGAGGTTCAGCGCGCTCGCGTGGTACCGGATGAACTGCAATGCACGCCGGCAGTCGCCGAGGGGTTTTGCCACGCCGTCGGTATCCACGGGATCGAGCAGCCGATAATTGAGGCTCGCGAAGGCGACGCCCTGGGCGAGCACGCCCGTGATCTTCGCGTTGTACTTTTCGGCCTTGTCACCGCCGGTGAAACCCCCGCCGTGGATGTAGATCATGAGCGGCGTGGGCGCGGCGCTCTTCGGCAGGAAAATATCGAATCGATGAAGCGGGTCCGAGCCGTACGCCACGTCGGCGTAAAACGTCACGTCGACGCCGTCCGTGGGAATCGGCGGCGTAGAGGCCTCGGGCAAGTCGAGATCGACATGGTACAGGCCCGTCTCCGCTCCGCCGGCGCCTCCGGCACCTCCGGCTCCGCCAGCACCTCCGGCTCCGCCGCCTCCGAGTCCGCCGGTGCCTGGAGCGCCGCCCGCCGCGGCGCTGCCTCCGGAGCCGGTCGACGGGTTGTCGGGGGCCTGTCCGCACGCGAGGAGCGAAACGAACGCGAGCACACACGCAAGGTAAGTACGCATGGGGTCCCTCCTATGCGATAGAATAAACTGAACGAACGTTCGTTCTCAAACGATTACAAGAGTCCACCCGAGGGGGTCAACAGGATTCGTCCCGGGGCGCTCGGTGCCGAATTGCGATGGCAGGCGCCCGGGGGGAACGGGCATATCTTATAGATGCACTTCCATAAGTGTTAAGGCATTTCCTCCTCCGCGGGGATCGTGTAGCCATGTTCGGGGCGATGAACCTTGCAGGCATCGACGTGAACCTCGTCGTCGCCCTCGACGCCCTCCTCCAGGAGCGCAGCGTCACGGAGGCCGCCAAGCGGATCGGGCTCAGCCAGCCGGCGATGAGCCACGCGCTCGCCCGGCTGCGCGAGACGCTCGGCGATCCGCTGCTCGTGCGCGTGGGGCGCACCATGACGCTCACGCCGCGCGCCGAGGCCCTCGTGCCTCGCGCCCGCGCCGTCGTGGAGGAGCTCGAAGCGCTGCTCGCGCCCCTGCCCTCGTTCGATCCGAAGACGAGCCGCCGCACCTTCAAGCTCGGGGCCACGGACTACGTGCAGTTCGTCCTTTTGCCCGCGCTCGAAGAAATCCTCTCCCGCGAGGCGCCGAACCTCACCCTGCACATCCTGCCCATCGGCGTTCCTCCGGCGTCCGAGTCGCTCTGCGAAGGCGAGATCGACGTGGCCGTCGGGCGCTTCGAGCACGAAAATATGCCGCTCGACGTGCGCCGCGTGTCCCTCTTCCAGGACACGTTCGTCGGCGTGGCGCGCGAAGGCCACCCGAGGGCGCGCGGAAAACTCGATCTCGCGACGTACGCGGAGCTCTCGCACGTGCTCGTGTCGCCACGCGGGAAACCGGGCGGGATCGTGGACGGCGCGCTCGCGAAGAAGGGCCTCGTGCGGCACGTGGCCCTCACCGTCCCGCATTTCTTGGTCGTGCCGCACATCGTGGCGACCTCGAATCACGTGACGACGATGCTCGCCCACGTGGCCGCGACGTTCACCACGCTCCTGCCCCTCGCGACGTTCGAGCCGCCCCCCGAGCTCGACCTCGCGCCGGTCACGATGACGATGGTGTGGCACGAAAGGACGCACGAGGATCCCGGGGCGCGATGGCTGCGCGACGCGCTCGTGCGGGCCGCGCGGCCGCTCGCCCAGGCGCGAGGATCACGGAGCGATAAAAAGGGGAAAAGCCCCAAGGCCCCGCTCGCCCCCGAGCACGCCTCGTGACAGAGTAAACACGTCATGAGCGACGCGAGCACGCCGGAGACGAAGGCAAAAGAGGTCCCCCTCCCCGCGATTCCCGACGTCGAGGTTCCGCCCATGCCGGCCATTCCCGAGGTCGAGGTGCCGAAGCTCGATCCGCCCGCCGGCGCAGGAGAAGGCCCGGTCGTCCCGGAGGCGCCGCCCATTCCCCCGCCGCCCGTGATCCCGGAGTCCCCGCTCGCGCCGCGCCCCGCCGCTGCGGCGCCCCCGGCGCCCGCTGCCGCGCCGTATGTGCCGCCCATTCCCCCGGAAACCTATCCGGTACCGGCCGCGCCCGAGGCGGCCTACGCGACGCCCGAGCCGCCCGCCCCGTACCCCGTTCCGGAGCCGCCGGCCGCGTATCCCGTCCCCGAGCCGCCCGCCTGATCGCAAGCCACCTCGCCGCGACGAACTTCCGTTGCGACACATACGAGATCATCGTTCAGTCGAGAAGAACGATGCTCTACGATGCACGCGAGAACCTCCATGCCTCACCTCGTCGTGCGCAAGCCGGGCCAGATGGCCTACTCCGTGCCGCTTCCGGACGTCCTGCGCATCGGGCGGCACGAGCAAAACGAGCTCGTCCTCGATGACCACCAGGTCTCCCGCCAGCACGCGACGCTCACGCGCACCGAAAAAGGCTTCGAGGTGCGCGACCTCGGCTCGCGGCACGGCACGCGGGTGAACGGCGAGTCCGTCACGGCGCACGCGCTCGCCGATGGCGACCGGATCCAGATCGGCAACGTGCTGCTCGAGCTTTACGAGGAGGACGAGCGGACGATCGTGCACCATCAGGTCACGGCCGCTGGGCCGCCGCCGCGCAAGGCCGAGGCCGATCGGCGCCTGTCGCTGCTCTTCGACGTGAGCCGCGCCATCGGGGCGATGGGCGACACCGAGGTGATGCTCGGCGAGATGCTCGAGGCGATCGTGGACGTGCTCGGCGGCGAGCGCGCGCTCGTGGGGCTCGGCGACGCGACGCGCGGCATCGTGCGGCGCTTCTGCCGTGCGCGGCGTGGCTCCTCGCCGGACGTGGTCCTTTCGCGCGCGGTGCTCGAAGCGACGCTCGGCCGGCGCGAGGCGGTGATCGTGCGCGACGCGTTGCGGGACGCGGGCCTCAAGACGATGCATCGCGAGCGAATCGTGTCGGCGATGGCCGTGCCGCTCGGGCTCTCGGCGCGGCCGGTGGGTCTGCTCTACGTGGACGATCGGCAAGAGGCGGAGCGCTTCGGACCGGACGATCTCGCTTATCTGACGGCCCTCGGGCACCTCGTCAGCGCGGCGCTGGAGAGCGCCGAGCGTTATCAGCGGGCGGAGGCCATCGCGGAGGCGCTCACGGGCGGCGGCGTCGCGGAGGAGATCATCGGCCGGAGCGCGGCGATGACGCGACTCCGGGCGCAGCTCACGAAATACGCGGCCGCGGGGCACGCAAATGCGCTCGTGCGGGGCGAGAGCGGTTCGGGCAAGGAGCTCGTGGCGCGGGCCCTGCACGAGGCGAGCGCGCGCGCGGCGCGGCCGTTCGTCACCCTGAACTGCGCCGCGATCCCGGAGACGATGCTGGAGAGCGAGCTCTTCGGCTACGAAAAAGGCGCATTCACGGGCGCGGTCGCGAAAAAACGCGGCAAGTTCGCGCTCGCCGACGGGGGGACCTTGTTCCTCGACGAGATCGGCGATCTGGCGCTGCCGGCGCAAGCAAAACTCCTGCGCGCGCTGCAGGAGGGCGAGATCCAGCCGCTCGGCGCGGAGCGGACGCAGAAGGTCGACGTGCGCGTGGTGAGCGCGACGCACAAGGATCTGACGAAGGAGATCGCGGAGAAGCGCTTCCGCGAGGATCTCTACTATCGGCTTGCGGTCGTGGAGATCGAGGTGCCGCCGCTGCGCGAGCGGGAGAGCGACGTCCTGCTCATCGCCACGGCGCTGATGCGCAAATCGGCATCCGCCATGGGCAAACGAATCGAGGGTTTTACGGAGGCCGCGCAATCAGCGCTCTTGCGGCATGATTGGCCGGGCAACGTGCGCGAGCTCCGCAACGAGGTCGAGCGCGCCGTGATCAACGCGGACGGGCCGCTCGTGGACGCGCACGACCTCTCCCCGCGGCTCGGCGCGGCGCGACCGAAGCCGGGGCAGCCGCGCGGCAAGAGCCTGGCCGAGCAATTCGCCGAGCTCGAACCGACGGAAAAACTGCTCGTGGAAGAGGCGATGTCGCGGGCGAAAGGCAACGTGAGCGAGGCGGCGCGGCTGCTCGGGATCACGCGCATCATGATGAAGCGGCGCGTGGATCGGCTGATGGGCGGCGCGGGCAAGGACGAGGATTGAGCGGCGTTCAGGCGCCTTCCCCGTCGACGAGAGCGACCGTGCGGCAATTCCCGTTGCCGTCGCATTCACGGTGGTAGCCCCCGCCGTCGATGCATTCGCCGAGCTGCTGGCCCGCCTTCGCGGCGATACGCAGATCCTCGAGGCCAAAATCGTTGGCCCAGCCGGAGGTCGAGAGGTCCTGGACGCAAATCGTGACGATGCTCGAGCTCAGGCGCGTGAAATCACATGAGACGAGCTCCCAGGCCGTGTCGACGCTGTTGTAGGCGAGCGCCTTCGGCGTGCCACACGCCGCGCCGGCCACGAAGAACTGGAGCGAGGGCTTGTTCGCCTCGCTGGTCTGCGTCGATAGGCTGCGCGCGTAGACCTGGGCTCGATATGCGATGCCGGCGGCGATGGGCACGCTCACGCACGCGGCATTCACGCTGGACGTTGTGGCCCCGTCGTAGCAAGCGAACTTGTTGCCGTTCGGCGACTTGCCGCGAAAGCCGCCATTACACGTCGTCGCGTCGGTCGTGGTCTTGAACTGGCCCGACGCGAGGGACCCCGTGACGGGCGTATAACCGCTCGTGAACGCCTGGGTCGTCTCGTCGAACGTGACGCGCTTCGTGAGGCAGGCCGTCGGAAGGAGGAGGCCTTCGTCGCCCGACGCAAGATCGTCCTCTTCCGTCGCGAGAGCGTCGAGATCGTCCGCCTCGGCGACAACGTAAAGATCCTCGTCGGTGGCTTCCGGGGCGACGCAGGCCACGGGGAGCGCGGCGAGGAGAACCGTGAGGCCGAAACGAACGATGTTCTGGATGCTCTTCATGGGGGGACCTGCCTTCCTGCGTCGTCGTGGTTCGGAAGGACGTCTTTCCAAGGACCGTGCCATCCCACGTTCAGGCGGTTTTCGCCGGGATTTTCGCTCGAAGCGTGGATCGATCGATCGGGGCGATCGATCCGGTCGATCGATCCGATCGATCAAACGATCGATCCTCGTCACGACGATTGCCACGCGGCCGCGGGCGAGCGAAAGTGACCATCTTGGCATGCGCCGTGCTCCGAGCCGGCGCCGGGCCAAGGGCCCTTCGGACTGGAGAAAAAGCAATGAAGCACGGCGCGCACTGGATCCTCCCCTCGATGACGCTCGCAGCGCTCCTCATGAGCGGATGTGCCGGCACGACGAAGCCCGCGGACTCGCCGGCCGAGGTGAAAGGTCCGGGGGCAGAGCCCGCGGCCGTGCGCGACCCGAACGCGGGCTGTCAGGTCGACAATTGCGACCCCAAGAACACCGCGGAGCATTGAGCCCCGCGCGGACGCGTCAGGGCCCGAGCTCGGGCGCGAGCGCCTCCACGCACGAGCGCTCCCAGGCGAACGCCGGTTTGCACATGGCGAGGCTCTGCCGGGCTCGATCGAGCTTTCCCGCCGCCTGATACGCGAGCGTCTTGTCGAAGGCGGCCTCGCACCCGTCCGTTTCGCTCGGCGGCTCGATCCACGCGAGCGCCGCCGCGGGATCCACGAACGAATACGCGCTCGCGAGCCTCCGCGCGCCCCCGGGCTTGGCCTTGAAATTCGCCTCGATCCGATCGAGCCGCCGCACGAGATCCTCGGCCGGCGCCTCGCGCCTTTGCGATGCGATCCGCACGAGGCCCCGGATCGCCGCCGCTTCGGCCCAGGCGTCGCTCTTGCTCGCCGAGGCATCGACCCTTTCTTTGCGAAATGCCTCTGCCGCTTCGTCGGTTTTTCCGAGCCGGAGGAGCGTCACGCCGCGGAACAGATGCGCGCCCCGCACGGGCGGCATGCCAGCGCGCCGGCCGAGCGCGCGGGGCCCGAGGCGTTGCTCCTCTTCCTGGAACGCGACGAGCCGCGCGCTCGCGTGATCGGCAATCGGAAGCCTGTCGCCCTGCAATGCAAGCGTGACGAGATACCGGAGCGCGCGGCCGGAGACGGCGCGATCGAGCTCGAGGCTTTCCTCCAAGAAGCGCATCGCCTCCTCGTCCCGGCACCGCCGATCCTCCAGCCGGGCGAGCGCGATACGCGCCTCCGCGGACGTGGGAAACACGCGCAATGCGAGGGTGCATGCCTCTAACGCCTGCTCGAATGCCTGATCCGTCCGGCGCTCCGCGAGCTCCGTCGCCCCGCGCGCAATGCGGCAGCGTGTCTCGTGCGCGAGGCCATCCGTGGGCGCGAGGGAAAGCGCCCGGCCGAGCTCTTCGAGCGCCCGCGCCATACGCGTCGCGTCCGTCCCTGGCCCGGCGCCTTGCCAGGCGAGATGCGCGCGAGCCACGATCGCGGGGACGTACGCGGGATCCGCGGCGAGCGCTTCGTCGAGCAGCGTGAGGCCTCGATCGAAATGCTCGGGCTTCGGGGCCGGCCCGATCATCGCCTCGTACGCGAGGAATTTTTCCCGCGCCACCGCGACGTTTGTCCCTCGAAGGGCCCGCCGCCGCCGTTCGAATGCGCGCACCGCGAGCCTCGCCTCATCGAGCGCCCGCTGGCGCAGCTCCGCGAGGGCGGCCCGGGGATCGGCCTCGACCTCGTCAATCTCGATCGGCTCTCCCGGCGCCGCGCCCGTCTCCGCATCGATCGGCTCGATCTGCGCGGCCAGCCGGATCCGCGCCCCGACCCGCTGCACGCTCCCGCGCATCCAGAACGTGGCGCCCGCATTGCGCGCGGCCACGACATCCACGGCCGCCGTCTCGACGAGACGCATTTCTTTCATGGCGCGCATCACGCCGCGCAGGGCCTCGGGCGCGCTCTTCGCGAGGCCTTCCCAGGCGGGATCCCCCGTGAGGTTTTCGAACGGAAGGACGACGATCGCCGCGCGATCCTCCTGCGGAATGGCGGCCGATCCGCTTGGCGCAGGCGGCGCCGTCGCCGACCGCTCGAACGAGCTCCGGCGCAGAACGAATGCCACGACGACCACCACGACCACCGCGGTCGCAGCCGCAATTACACCGCGCCGCCCTACGAATAGATTGGTTTTCCCAATGGAAGGCGGCGCCGCCGGAGCCCCATCGGATACCCCGCGCAGTGTACTGCGGGTCTCGGCGCCTCCTCGGCGCGCCTTGGCGAGCGCCGCGGCGAGCTCGCCCGCGGACGCGAACCGGTCCTCCGGCCGCCTTTCCAGCGCCTTCACGAGCACGGCCTCGATCGCCTTTCGTGTCCCTTCCGGCAAACCCGGCAAAACGAGCGGCGGCGGCCCCGCGCGCAGGATCGCCGTGGTGACGACGCCCGGCGAATCCGCGGCGAACGGCGATTTTCCGGTGAGCAATTCGAATCCGATGATCCCGAGCGTGAATACGTCCGAGCGCACGTCGAGCGGCTCGGCTCGAATCTGCTCCGGCGACATGTATGCGGGCGTCCCCGCCCCGCCGGCCGCCGTCGAAGCGCCCAGCCCGGGGCCACGCGCGAGCCCGAAATCGGCCACGACACACCGATCGTCGCGCCGGAGCAGTACATTCTCCGGCTTGAGATCGCGGTGGACGATCCCCTTTTCGTGCGCGGCGGCCACGCCGTCCGTCACTTGCTGGAAGAGATCGAGCGCCCGCGCCGGATCGATCGGGCCCGCCGCGACGAGCTCGCGCAGGGTCGAGCCCTCGACGAGCTCCATCGTGAGGAAAAGCAGCCCCTCGTCCTCCGCGAGATCAAAGACGCGGCAGACGTTCGGGTGCGTGATTTTGCGGGCGATCTTCACCTCGGCCCGGAACCGCGCAAGCGTCTTCGGTTCGTCGAGCCGCTCAGGGAGCACCATCTTGAGCGCGACGTCCTCGTCGAGCTCGCGATCGTGGGCGCGATACACGGCCCCCATTCCGCCCGCGCCGAGCCGCCCCTGGATCTCGTAACGACCCGCGAGCACGCGACCGATCGTCAAAAGCTCCTTGGACGGCACCCGGATGACCTCCGGGGCTTCAGGGGCCGTGGCGTTGCTCTCGGAGCTCGTCATGGATCGACGGAGTCTACCCGATCGATCAGACGATCGATCGGTCGATCGAACGATCATCGATCGGAGCGATCGACCACGGGGCCCGCACCGGGCGCCTCCCTCCAAAAAACCTAGATTTCGGCACGATTCGAGGCTGGCACGCTTCACGCAATCGCTCGCCGGCGAACGACGAGCCACCCCGCCCGATGACCGGCGCGGAAGGCGTGGCTCCCCGGAGGTTCTCTCGCCATGCTTTCGACGACGCGTCTCTTCCGCTCCTCGCTTCGCTCGCTGCTCCTCGCCGCCCCGCTTGCGCTCGCGGCCGCGCCCCTCGCCGGCTGCGTCGCCGAGCCCGGCACCGAGGACGAGGATTTTACCAGCGAGGATGCGCAGGCCCTGGCGACCGAGATTTGCAATGGCGTCGACGACGACGGCGACGACCGGATCGACGAGGACGGGATCTGCGATTGCCAGACGCACGTGGACGGCGGCCACGAATACCGCGTGTGCCAGAACCAGCTCGATCACGCGACCGCGCAGGCGATGTGCGAGGGGCGCGGCTACGGCCTCGCCCGGATCGAGAGCCTCACGGAGAACGCATTCCTCCAGCCGTTCGCCGTGGGCACGCAAGGATTCTGGATCGACCTGAACGACCGCGTCGTCGAGGGAGACTACCGCTGGTCGAACGGTTTCTCCGCGTCGCTCCTGAACTGGTCCACCTACGAGCCCAACAATGCTGGCAACGAGGACTGCGGCATGATGTGGGATACGGGCAAGTGGAACGACCTCAACTGCGCCTGGACGAACAAGACGTTCTGCGAGCTCTTGGATCCCGTCGGCTGGGTCGATCTCGTCAATGCGACGAACCCCTCGGGGACGCGCCTCGCAAGGACGGCGGCGGGGGTGGGCGGCGCGCGTTCGTCGGGGAACATAGGCGCGGGGGATGGATTCGTGCAGTTCTCGCCGGGCGAGGTCTCCTGGAAAAAGGCCGCGGGCCTCGGCGTGGGGAACACGAGCACGAACCGCAACGACATCGAATTCGGCATTTATTTCACGCACGACGCGAGCGGCGCGCCGCTCGTCCGGGTCCAGGAGGGCGCGTACGACAAGGGCAGCTTCGGGACGTATGCCTGGGACGATGTCTTCCGCGTCGAGGTCGTCTCCGGCAAGGTACGTTATCTACGCAATGGCATGCCGTTCTACACGAGCGCCACGGCGCCCACGGCGGGCATGGTCCTCGACACGAGCCTCGAAGGGGCCGGCGCGTTCCTCACCGACGCGCGCGTGCACGCCTGCATCGCGGGCGAGATCGGCTGTGTGAAGCCCGGCTTCTGGGACGACGTCGTGTATGCGTTGGCGCGGGAGAACAACCTGCGCCGGGTCGGCAGCTCGGTCGGGGGCGCCATCTCTCGCAAGTCGATCCCGCTCGGCTCGAATGGATACGTCCAGTTCTCCACGGGCGAGATCACCACGAAGAAGGCCGCCGGGCTCGGCGCCGGCAACACGAGCGCGAACCGCAACGACATCGATTATGGCATTTACCTGACGCACGACGCGAGCGGCACCCCGCTGATTCGCGTCCAGGAGGGCGCGTACGACAAGGGCAGCTTCGGCACGTACGCCGCGAACGACGTGTTCCGTGTGGAGGTCCTGGACGGCAAGGTGCGTTATCTCCGCAATGGCGTGCCCTTCTACACGAGCCACACCGCGCCGAGCGCGGATCTCCGCCTCGACACGAGCGTCGAGGACCTCGGGGCCACGATCACGAACGCGGCGCTCGAGACGTGCAAGCCGGGGGATGTGGCGTGTATCGATCCGGGCATGTGGGACGACGTTCGGTATGTCTACGCCACGGAGGGCGAGCTCGAAAGCGTGTGGGGCACAAGCTCCGTCGGCGGAGCGATCTCGCGCGCCTCGATCCCGCTCGGCGCGGAGGGGTACATGCAGTTCACCGCGATCGAGACCACCACGAAAAAAGCGGCGGGCCTCGGGGCCGGGAACACGAGCGAGCTTCGCAACGACATCGAATACGGCATTTACCTCACCCACGACGCGAGCGGCGCGCCGCTCGTCCGCGTCCAGGAGGCCGCATTCGACAAGGGCAGCTTCGGGACGTACGCCGCGGGCGACGTCTTCCGCGTCGAGGTCCTGGACAACGAGGTTCGTTATCTCCGCAATGGCGTGCCCTTCTACACGAGCCGCACCGCGCCGAGCGCGGATCTCCGCCTCGACACGAGCCTGGAGAACATCGGCGCCGTCATCGTGGACATGGAGATCATGACGTGCGCGGAAGGCGATACGACGTGCATCGATCCGGGCCTGTGGGACGACGTCCGTTATGTCTTCGCCGAGGGCAACGAGCTCGAGAGCGTGTCCGGGACGAGCAGCGTCGGCGGAGCGGTGTCGCGCCAGACGATCGCGATGGGACAGAATGGGTACGCCGAGTTCTCCGCCGCGGAGGTCAACGCGAAGAAGGCCGCCGGCCTCGGGACGGTGAACACGAGCGAGAACCGCAACGACATCGAATACGGGATTTACCTCACGCACGACGCGAGCGGCGCGCCGCTCGTCCGGGTGCAAGAGGGCGCATTCGACAAGGGCAGCTTCGGGACGTACACGGTGAACGACGTCTTCCGCGTCCAGGTCTCGGGCAACACCGTGCGTTACCTCCGCAATGGGACCGTGTTCTACACGAGCCTTTCGCCCCGGAACGCGGCCCTCGCGCTCGACACGAGCCTCGAAAACATCGGGGCGCTCCTCGACGGAATGGCCGTCGTGATCACGCCGTGAAACGCGGCCCGCGAGGTGGATCGATCACGTGATCGATCCACCTGCATCACCCGATCGATCCATCGATCGATCGCTCCCCTGCCCCGATCCTCCCCCTGCGCGAAAACCACCAAGGGTTTCCGCACGATCGCGCGCCCTCCCCTCCCCTGGCACGCCGCCTGCTTAGACCTCTCCCCGAACGCGGCGCCCCATCGGCGCCTAGAGAGGTCTTCCCCATGCTTCGCTCCACGTCGCTCCTCGGTCTCGTTCTCGTCGCGCTCTCGGCCCTTTTCACCACCGGCTGCATGGCCGAGCCGACCGAGCCCGCGGATCTCATCTGGTACGACGACGAGTTCAATGCCTGCTTCACCACGGGCAAGGATGGAAAAAGCGTCGAGGTGCCCTGCGACGACGCCATGAACGCGCCCTTCGAGACGCAGGCGATCCCGCCGGATCTCGGCTGCACGACGCCCGACGATTGTGATCGATCGGGCGCCAGCGACGACTGATCCGCTCACCGCGGCAAGAGCGACTCGATCCGCGAAACGCAGCGCTTCTCCCATTGCTCGGTCGCGCTGCATGCGGCGAGTGCCTCCCGCGCGAGCTTCGTTTTTCCCGCCGCGCGATAGACGAGCCCTCGCCAGATCGCGTCCTCGCACGATCCCCGCGCCGACAGGCGCCCGAGCCATTCGACCGCGGCCTCGGGATCGACCCAGAGATACGCGCCGACCATGGTCTTCGCGACCGACGGATCCGACGCGGCCTTCGCGCGCATCTCCGCCTCGATCTCGGCGAGCCTCCGCCGGTGCTCCGGCAACACGGCCTTGCCCCGGGCCTTTCCCACCCGCAAGAGCCCACGAATCGCCGCGGCCTCGGCCCACGCGCTGCCGGCGAGCGCCTCGACGTCCGTGATCTCCCGCTCGAACGCGCGCTCGGCCTCGTCGAGCCGTGAGGCGCGGAGGAGCACCACGCCGCGCCGGAAATATACGCCCATCTGCTCCGGCGGAATGCCCGCCCGCCGCGCGATCGACCGGGCGCCGAGCCGCCGCTCCTCCTCGTGAAACGCAATCAGCGCCTCGGATTTTTTCTCGGCGACGAGCATGCGATCATTCGCGAGCGCGAGGCTCACGGAATACTTGAGCACCCGCCCCGAGAGGCTCCGATCGAGCTCGAGGACCCGTTCGAGCGAGAGCATGGCCTCCTCGTCGTGGCACGCGCGATCCTGGAGGCGCGCGAGCGAGAGATACACGTCGGCGAGCGCCGGGGCGACCCCCAGCGCCGCGTCACACGCGGCCTTCGCCCGCTCGATCGAGGCGTCCGTGGGTTTGTCGCCGCCCACTTCGAGCGCGACCTGCATCAGCCGACAGCGCGTGACGAGCGCCATCGGATCCTGCGGCCTCGTCGCGAGCGCCTGCTCGATCCCCGCATTCGCGTCGGCCATTCTGGAAGCCTGCGTCCCCTCCCCCGCGCCCATCGAGCGCAGATGCGCGCGCTCGACGAGCGCCGGGACGAACGCCGGATCGGCCGCGATCGCCCGATCGAGAAGCCGGAGCCCTTCGGAAAAATGCTCTTTCCGGGGCCCGGGCCCCACCATCTTGTAATAATCGAGCAGGCTCTTCTTCGCGGCCTCGTTCGTCGTGCCGAGCATGGCCCTGCGACGCTTGCCCCAGTGGCGCACGACGAGCCGCGCCTCGTCGAGGACACGGCTGCGCAGGGTCTCGAGCGGTCGCGTCACGTCGCTGCCCTCGGCGTCGACCTCGACGGGCTCGCCCGGCAATGCTTCTTTTTCGTCCCCCACGGGATCGAGCTGCGCGGAGAGCCGGAGCGTGCCGCCCACGCGTTGCACGCTGCCACGCACCCAGAAGGCAACCCCCGCCGCGATGGCCGCGTCTCGATCAGCCGGCGTGACCTCGGAGAGCCGGACCTCCGGCATCGTGCGGAGCCCCGTCCGTACGACCTCGGGCGCGCTGAGGGACAAACCATTCCACGCCGCGTCCCCCGTGAGGTTTTCGAAGGGAAGGACGACGAGGGTCGCGCGTTCGTCCGCGTCCGACGGCGACGCGGATGCGCCCGGCGGGGTTTGTGGTTCGGGTTCTTCGTCGTCGCCGGAAAAAGGCCTCCAATGGCGGATGTCGCCCCGCGGGAACTGCGCCAGGAGAAAGAGGCTCACGAACAGCAGCGGCGGGACGAGGGCGAGCTTCCACCATTGAAATGCGGCGGGCGCGCGTGATGTGTCCGGCTCGGGCTCGGACAAACCTCGCAGCGTGCTCCGGGCCTGCGTCGCGTCCCGCGCCCGCGCGAGCGCGGCCCCGAGCTCGCCCGCGGAGGCGAATCGACCATCCGGATCCTTGGCGAGCGCCCGCGAAAGGACCTCGCGAAGGCCCTGGAGAACGGGCTCCGCGAGCCCCGGTACCTCGAGCGGCGGTGGCTCGCTGCGCAGAATCGCGGTCGAAATCGTCCCGGGCGAGCCCTGACCGAATGGCGATCGCCCCGTGAGCAGCTCGTATCCCACGATGCCCAGGGCAAACACGTCGCTGCGAATGTCGAGCTTCTCGCCCTTGAGTTGCTCGGGCGACATGTACGCAGGCGTGCCCACCGCGCCCGCCGCCGTCGTCACAGCCCCGATCCCCGGCTCACGCGCGAGGCCGAAGTCGGCGACGAGGCAACGCCCATCCCGCCGCACGAGCACGTTTTCAGGCTTGAGATCCCGATGCACCACGCCGCGCTCGTGCGCCGCGGCGACGCCGTCGACGATCTGCTGGAGCATGTCGAGCGCGCGCGCGGGCGAGAGCAGCTCGGCCGCGAGCAGGTGCCGGAGCGTGCTTCCTTCGACAAGCTCCATCGTGAGGAACGTGAGCGTCTCGGACTCGCCGAGGTCGAAGACGCGGCAGACGTTTGGATGCGTGATCTTGCGAGCGATCTTGACCTCGTCGCGGAACCGCGCGAGCGCCGCGGGATCACCGACGCGATCGGGCAAGATGACCTTGAGCGCGACGTCCTCGTCGAGGGATCGATCGTGCACACGCCACACCGCGCCCATGCCGCCCGCGCCGAGGCGCGCCGTGACCTCGTATCGCCCGGCGACGATCTGGCCCACGCGCAAGACGCCCTCGGACGCCGCGGAAATGACCTCCGGCGCATCGGGCGCCGTGGGCAAACCGGAGAGCTCGGGCTTCACCATGGGATGTTCCCCTCCGCTACCGCTATCACTACCGCGACCGCTTCCGCTACTGCTTCCGCGTCGGGCAGGCGAAGGTGGACCTCAATGCATGCGCGCATTTCGATGCGCCGCGGACGTGGCGACCGCCCGAGATTGCCGTGGGTTCAGAGGTCGGCGAGGGCGGCCTCGATCCAGTTGGAGAACTCGCAGGCGAGGTGCCAGCGGTGCTCGGCAATCATGTGCGAGACGGTCAGGAAGGGGAACTCGACGGTCAGGTTTGCGTGGAAGCCGCCTTCGACGTCACGGAACTGGTGGCGGACGCCGCCGATGGCGGTGCCGTCGGACGCTCGGGCCACGCCGGCAATCTGGTGCGGGAACGACGGGTCTGGGGCCGTGACCAGGGTGGAGGTGTCGACGTAATCGATGAAAAAGCGGGTCGCCAGCGGGCTCCCTCCGGTGGTCTCCAGCACCTCGAGCTGGCCGTCGCTGCGGGGGCGGATCACGAAGTGGTCGGGGCAGGCCGCAAGCATGGCTCGTTCGTCGGACTTGCGGTGAGCGAACCACGCGACGAATCCGGCCGCGGAACCGGCGGAGATGTACAGTTCGGTCACGCTGATCCGGCGGCGGCTGGTGATCCGCGCGTTTGTCCGCCCCACGAGGTCGGCCCCGCGCACGTCCCGTGCCAGGCGCTCGGCGATCTGCGCGCTCCCGAGCTCGAGCTTGGCGTCGAGCAGCGCGGCGCGGCGCACGAAGACATCGCCGTCCGGAACGACTACACCGAGCTTCTTGGCGGCGGCGGTGACGCGGCGATTCTCCCAGCGCAGCACCTGCGCTCGCGCCACCTCCCGTCCCTGAATGCGGGCACAGATCGAGACCGGTGCTGCTGCTCGATACGACATGCGTGAAACCTAAAGAAGCTGCCCCCCGTGACAAGCGGCGAGCGCAGGACCGACCCGCAGGGCTGCGCACGACGCGGATACAGTGGATGACGCCGAGTCAGGGGAGACGGGAGCGGGAGCGAAAGCGGCAGCGGCAGCGCCAACGCGCGTACAGCTCATCGCACCAGCCGCCTCCGCGCGCGCCGGGCCGTACCAAACGGTGCATCGGCCGCCCCCGTGGCGCGCCGGGCCGTACAGAACGGCGCGTCGGCCGCCCCGCGGCGCGCCGGGCCGTACAAAACGGTTCGGCGGCGGCCGAGGAGCAACAAGTGCCCGTACAGATCCACGCGTGACCGGCCGGCGTGCGGCTCCCAGCCGTACAACCCTGCGGCGCGGCGGCGTTTCCCCGCGATGCGCGCGTACGCGAAGCCTCCTCAGCGACGCCTCGACGCACCCGCACGTCCCGCAGCGCCGGCAAGCCGCTGTGGATCGCGGTTGTACACCCCCCAGGAATTTGACTGGATAGGCCGCATTACACGACCACGATCAGAACCGCCCTTCGACTTGAAGCACGCGTGGTGGCGGCGGCGGCGGACACGCGGTCCGGTCGCGTGGTGCTAGAAACCGTATCCTATACGTATCCCGTAACGGCGCCTGGATGGTTCATCCAGCGGCACCTCCATATCGAAAGCGTACGTATTGGGACACAGGAACACGAGCCACGAGGCCCCCTTGTCTTCATTGATGACCGACCAGAACGCAGGGAAGGATGCTCCAACGCCGAACTTGTAGTCCCAGCCATGTCCTGCCTCCGGCAACCTGTCGGTCAAGGCGCTCGCGAAGACCATCGTCAATGCCGAGCTGACGTAGAACTGAACATGGGGCCAAGCGCGCGAGAAGAGCTCGACCTTCTTGCCTCGCGCGACGCCCAGGCGAAGCTCGGGGCCGACGGCGAAACGTGCGACGTCGACCTCCCCATCGATGCCGCGAGGATCATCGACGGTCACCTCTCCGCCGCTCAGGTGCATGCCGGCGCCCAGGAAGGGCGCCCAGCCCGGGACCTTCACGGCGCGCGCCAAGAAGGCACCGGCGTAAAGCTGCGCATCCACCGTGCGCGTTCCACCGCCTCCCCGCACGCCAAAAGCAATGTCGCCGTGCCAATAACGGAAGCCCAGCTTGGTTTGCGCTCCGCCCGGCTCGGTTTGCGCTTCGTCCGGCTCGGCTTGCGCTTCGTTCGGCTCGGTTTGCGCCTCGGCCGGAGCCGAGAGCAGCAAGATCGCGAGCCCCCAGCCCATGCGTCTGCTCATTGCCCCGACTCCCCGCGCTCACTGGTTCCCCAGCAATGAATCTCGTCCTTGTCGGTCCGCGCGCAGGTGTGCAGGTTGCCGCACACCATTTCGACGATACGTCCGGGGACCGACGTGACGGCGCTCGGCGGTCTCTCCAGGGACCGGGTGTCGTTTCCGAGCTGGAGAGACTGGTTGCTGCCCCAGCAGAGGGCACCTCCGTCGGCCAACCACGCGCAGGTGTGAAATCCGCCTGCGGCGACACCCACGGCGCCGACCACCCCCGGGACGGTCACCGGCTCGTGACGACAACCGGGTATGCAGAACCCCTCCTCCCCGTTGCAGCAATCGTTGCCGCCCGAGGAGACACCACACTCGCCGTTTTGATTGCGGCCCCAGCACGAGACGCTTCCGTCGTCGAGGACCGCGCAGGCATGCCCCTCGCCCACCGCGATGGTCTTCGCGGGAATGGGCAACGCGACCGGCTCGGCGGACAGACCACCGGGCTGATGATACGTGTCGTCAGCGCCCCAGCACCACACAACGCCTTCGATGTCGAGCGCGCATATCCGATACGCTCCCGCCGCCACTTGCGTGATGTCCCGCAAAGGAAAGTTCTGGGCGTCCACCACTACCATGGGTGTCGTGCTCAACGTTGCAATGCTCCCGCGCCCGAGCATTTGCTGGTCAGCTCCCCCCCAGCAGCGCACCAGGCCTCCATCGTCCAGCGCGCAGGCAACATGGTTCCGTGGGGCGTCGACCGCCTCCTCGGCGAGGGACCTTCCCGCGACGACGGTAACGATGTTCTCGAGCGCATCGACCGTCTCTGGTTCGATCATACAGAACGTTAGGCCTGGGTTACAGGTCGCCGTCACACCGAGCTGACCGTCGGCGTTATTGCCCCAGCAACGGACGGTCCGATCCTCGAGCACCGCACACGAACCAGCGGCCCCGGCCCCCACGTGGATCACCTTGTCGAGGATGGGCACCGGCTGGGGCGCTGCGGAAGAATCGGCGCCGTCCGCGAGGACTTTGCCGAGCTCCCCCCGGTCGCCCTTGCCCCAGCAAGCCAAGTTACCATTACGAAGTGTAGCGCAGGTATGCGAACGTCCCGCGCTGAGCTGCGCCGCCGGGGCCACGTCGATGAGCGTCGGGGTGGAGGAACCATTGGTGGAACAGGCAACGGTGCTCGTCGCGAACACGAACGAAGCCAAGCCGAGCCAAACGGTGTGGGGTTTTTCCCGCATGAATGTCATCCTGTATCGTGGTCTGGGGAAGGAGCGCGGTGAGATTGCAAGGATTGGTCCAGATGGCGCGCGACCCTTGGGGAGCTATGGTGTCGAATCTCCGTCACTGCGGATGATGGCGCCCCCGGGAGGAACGTGACGGCAGGTCGATCGACCCGATTCGGGGAGTAGACGGCTACGCAGTGGCCGCGCGAAGGGAGTTTCCACACGCGCGCAGGGTCCTTCGCGACACGTGAGCCGGGGTGCCCCCTATAACCCATTGGAATTGGCTGTTTGGGACGCGTATCGATAGGCGGCGCGTGCTCGTTCCTAGAGCCTCCACGCCGTCGCGCGCAAGCCCGTGACATGGCCCCGCCCGGGCGCCAGCTATGCCGCTGGGAGGGCGCGCATGGCACGGACACCACTCTTGCGATCACTGGAGAAGCTGGCCTCGGAGCACCGCGCGGCGCGCGAGCGAGGGCTCACCCTCGCCGCGCTGCGCGAGGAGCGCGCGGCCGCTCGCGAACGGGAGGCCCGCCGTGGAATTTCCCTCGATCGCCGCCGCTTCCTCGGCGCCGCGGCCACGGGGGCCTTGACCCTCGCGTTCCCGCGCGCGCTCCGCGCCGCAGACCATCCAACCATCGCTATCGTCGGCGCCGGCATCGCTGGCCTGACCTGCGCCCTCGCACTGCGCGATCGCGGCCTCTCGGCCACGGTGTATGAAGCCTCCGGCCGCATCGGCGGGCGCATGTTCTCCAACACCACCTCCTGGGCTGCCGGTCAAGTCAGCGAGTGGTGTGGTGAGCTCATCGATAGCAATCACCGCACCCTGTTCGCCCTCGCCCACCGATTCGGCCTGACCATGGACAGCCTGGAGAGCGAAAAGTCGTCCGGCCTGGAGGATACGTATTTCTTCGACGGCCGTTATTACCCCGTCGCCGAGGCCGAACGCGATTTCGCACGTGTTTACCCCGCTCTCCTTTCGGATCTGCTCGCCGCGGGCGAGACCACCACCCATCACCGCGCGACGCCCGCGGGGCGCGCGCTCGATCAAATGAGCGTATTCGACTGGATCGCCTCGCGGGTCCCGGGCGGGCACGCCTCGCCGCTCGGGCAGCTCCTCGACGTGGCCTACGTCATCGAGTGGGGCGCCGATTCGCGGGATCAATCCGCCCTGAACCTCGTTTACCTGCTCGGCCACCAGCCCGATCCCGACCATTTCTCCATGTTCGGCGAATCCGACGAGGCTCATCATATCAAGGGCGGCAACCAGCAGATCCCCATGGCCATCGCCGAGGCGCTCGGTCCGGACGCCATCAAGCGCGGGCACCGACTCCTCCGCCTACGCGAGAGCCCGGCGGGGAGGCAGATCCTCACCTTTCAGCGAGGGCCGGGCGCGATCGACGTCGTGGCCGACTGGGTCGTCCTCGCTATCCCGTTCGCCGTATTGCGCACCATCGACTTGCGGGACGCCAATTTTGACGCGCGCAAGCGCCTCGCGATCGAGGAGCTCGGTCGGGCGCACAACGGCAAGCTTCACCTCCAGTTTTCGCGCCGCTACTGGCGCGAGGAGGGCCCCTGGCCAGGCCGAAGCAATGGATCCACCTATGCCGATACCGGCTACCAGAACACCTGGGAGGTCAGCCGCGCCCAGCCGGGCGAGCCCGGGATCCTCGTCCTGTACACCGGCGGGGCCGTGACGGACGCGATGTCGACACGAAAGCCCTTCGCGATCGTCAAGGACGCGGGCGTCCTCGCGGACGCGCGTGCGGGGCTCGGCTCGCTGGAGAGGGTCCTGAAAGGAGGTTTTGCGCATTGGAACGGGAGAGCGACGCAATCGATGCCGCACTTGAACCCGCTCTACGAGGCGTCGTATTCTTATTATCGCGTGGGTCAGCGGGTCCTGTTCGGCGGCCACGAGGCGGCTCGCCAAGGCGGGGTGCTCTTCTGCGGCGAGCACACTTCGCTCGATTTCCAGGGGCACATGGAGGGCGCCGCCTCCCAGGGCGCACGCGCGGCGGAGGAGCTCGCGCGGCTCATGTGGTGAGGGCGGAGTCGGCGTCGTCTGGCTCCATCCCAGGGTGGCGCGTGAAGGGGGCGACGATTTCGTGCTGCCTTGCCCCAGGCCCTTGAGCCTTGGTAAGGGTCGGCGTTCCCTTCAGGACCGGTCCCGGAGAAGGAGAGTCGACATGGCACGCGCAATTCAGGGAGCTCTGAGCCTGGTGGCAATTGCGCTGATGAGTTGCGCGCAAGCCCCCGTGGAAGGGGCGATTACGTACGCCGAGGCCCCGACGCCCAAGGGCAAGCATCGATTGACGCTCGACATTCGCGTCCCGGAAGGGCCGGGACCGTTCCCCACCGTCGTCTTCATCCACGGCGGCGGCTGGATGTTCGGTGACCTGAGCACGTTCAGAGACGCCATCCAGAACGTGGCGAACCGTGGTTTCGTCGGAGTCACGATCAATTACCGACTCGCGAACGAATCCAACGACGAGGGCGACGCGTTGTCACCCTGGCCCGCCCAGATTCAAGACGTGCGTTGCGCGCTTCGGTGGCTTTCGGCCAACGCTGTTCCCTTCAAAATCGACACGGGCCGCGTCGCCACGGCGGGCGATTCTGCCGGTGGGCACCTTGCGATGATGGCGGGGTATGCGCAGACCGATCCCAAGTTCGAGCCCACCTGGTGTCCGCACGAAGAAAGCGTTGCTGTTCGAGCGGTCGTGTCGTTCTACGGCGCGAACGACCTTGCTGCTGTTTACGACACGACAGAGGAGTGGTGGGTCCGGGTGTACATGACCCGCTGGCTCGACTTGCCGGACGGCGCCAGCGTGACGGACTACGCAGCGCAGTTCGCAGATGCAAACCCGCTGAGCTACCTGCGGACGGGGCCGAAGATCCCATCGCTCATCCTCCAAGGAACCGCCGACACGATCGTCCCGCCGCAGACGCAGCGCGGGTTCATGGCTGCCGCAGAGGGGGCTGACCAAGACGTCTCGATCGAGTACCTGGAAGACGTCGGCCACGGTCTCGACGCCATCGAGGCGAGCAACCGTGCAATTGACTGGCTGTCGACGAGGCTCTGAGCATGCGCATACGACCGACCCTTTTCGTGTGTATGTTGACGCCTACGCTCGTCCTCCTCAGTTCAGGACGCGCGGCGGCGCAGGCGCCGGAAACGCCTCTCGTGCCGGTGCGTGCTTCGACGCCGCCACCTGAGCCTCTTTCGCCCCCTGGCATCCCCTTCCCATTTCGTATCGGAGTCGGCGTCACGCCCGTCGTCGGATACAGCATGGTCACGCTCGGGTACGGCGACGTTCACACGTTGGGCCATGGCGGCTGGGTACCCATCGACATTGCGCCTGCGATTCGGGTATGGAGGTCTGTCGCGATCGAGCTCGCGATCTCGGGGATGATTCCGATCAAAGATGCGTGGGGCCATCCAGGTTTTCGCCTCGCGATGACGCCCGCCGTCCGCGTCGATGGTTCACTCCTTTACGCACGCGTCGGCCCGCAGTTCATGTTCGGTGAAGGCACGCGGTATGGGGTTCAGGTAGCGGTGGGCGCAAAGTTCTATGGGCCGTTCTATGCGGGCATCCAGGGAATGGCCAGCCTCTCCGACATCATCTTCGGAATAGGCCCGGAGATCGGCATGCGATTCGATGAATGGCAAATCGTGACCTCTCGGAAAACACAGAACTGATCGGGCGCCCCGAATCCGAGGGACCGCTTCCCCTTTCGGGACGCGTTCAAAGGAAGCACACATGAGCCCATTCGAAGGAGCATTCGACTACATCATTCTCGGGGCCGGCTCTGCCGGCTGTATCCTTGCCGCCACGCTCGCGGAGGCTCTCCCCGACGACCGGATTCTCTTGCTGGAAGCCGGCGACGACATTCCTCCCCATCACGAGACCGTCTGGGACCCCACCAGGTGGGTACTGGTTTCGCGTGATCGAACGCTGGAATGGGGCTACCGCTCGGTCGCCCAGACGGGACTCCATGGCCGCGAGATCCAACTCCGCCGGGCCAAGGCGCTGGGCGGCTGCAGCGTACACAATGCCATGGTGTACGTGCGCGGTGGCGCGTACGGCTTTGATCGGTGGGCCCAAGAGGGGTGCGTGGGCTGGAATTACGATAACATCCTCCCCTATTTTGAGCGGGTGGAAGAGCGGATGCACATCACCCAGGCAGCGGTGGATCCTTTCATCGAGGATCTGGTGGTCGCCTGCAATCCTATGGGCATCCCCTACACCCCCAACTACAACACATCCCCTCATGCATTCGGTGTCTCCCCATTCCAGTTCCTGATCAGCCAAGGGGGGCAGCGGGAGACCACGTTCAGCAACTTCCTGGGCACCGGGAGGCACAAGAACCTCCACATCGCGAGCGGAGTCCGCTTCGATCGCATCGTCTTCGACGGCGAGCGGCGTGCCGTGGCCGTGGCGGCCACCGACTTGCGCACCCAGCGCCAGGTGGAGATTCACGCCAGCCGAGAGATCCTGATCGCAGCGGGTGCCATCGGCAGCCCGCATCTCCTGCTGCTCTCCGGGGTGGGCCCGGAGAATCAGCTCCGGGATCTGGGTATCCCCGTGGTATCAGCGCTCCCCGGAGTTGGCGAGAACTTCCAAGACGACCTCTTCGTCACGGCCATGTTCCTGAGCAGAAAGCCCATGCCACCACAACCTTACGGTCTCATGGGTGCGGTGATCTTCACGTCCACGGATCCCTCCACCCTCCCCTACCTCACCGACGTGGAATGCTCCCTGGCCAGCGGCACCATGGAGGGGTTGGAGTTGCCTCCAGACAAGCGGCAAAGCTACTTCATCTACCCGAACCTCCAGCTCCTCAGGAGCCGTGGCACGATCAAGCTGGCGAGCACCAACCCCGCCGAGCACCCCATCATCGATCCTCGCTATCTCAATGCACCCGAGGATATCCAGCGCTGTATCTTCGGCGTCAAGCTTGCCCGCGATATTGGCCACAACCGAGGCCTGGCCGACTGGTTCGCCGAAGAGATCCTACCTGGACCCCGCGTGCAAACGGATGCCGAGATCGAAGCCTACATTCGCCAGACTGCCGACACCTGCTACCACTATGCGGGCACGTGCAAGATGGGCGTGGATGACATGGCCGTGGTGACGCCCAACCTCGAGGTCAGAGGCACAGAGCGCCTGCGTGTCGTCGACGCCTCCATCATACCCACCACGGTCTCCGGAAACACGGCCGCGGCCACCATGATGATAGCGGCCAAGGGCGCTGATCTCGTGCTCGCCAGCCGTCGCAGCACCTGAGCCCCCGCCGCCCAGAGGCAAAGCAGGCATCACGATGGAACACCGAGCGCTCAACGTCGACCTCGACGAAATCATTGTTTTCACGACGATCGTCGAGCTGGGCAGCTTCTCCGCCGCGTCTGCCAGACTCGGGATACCCAAATCGACCGCGAGCCGCCGGATCTCCGATCTCGAAGCGCGCGTCGGCGCGCGATTGCTTCAGCGTACGACCCGGAAGCTGAGCCTCACCGACGTCGGGCGCGTGTACTACGAGCACTGTTCTCGAATCGTTGCAGAGCTCGAGGAAGCGCACCTCGCGGTGACGCAGCTCCAGTCCACGCCCCGCGGGCTGCTTCGCGTCACCACCCCCCTCACGTTCTCCGTTCTGGGGCCGATCCTGGCCGAATACATGGCGCTGTACCCCGATGTCAGGCTCGACCTGCTTTGCACCGATCGCAGGGTCGACCTCGTCGAGGAGCGTTTTGATCTGGCAATTCGCGCAGGTCGACCGCGGGATTCAGCATGGGTGGCTCGTCGGCTCGGGACGGTGCGCCGCTTCCTTGTTGCGGCACCGGAGGCGATCGAGCGGCTCGGGCCGCTGAAGGAGCCCGCCGATCTCCAGCGTATTCCGTCGCTCGTGTTCGCGCCGGATGGGAACACATGGAGACTCGTGTCCGGTGGAAAGTCATTGGAAATGACGGTGCGCCCGCGCCTCGCCGTCAACGACTACGACATGCTCCGTGCGGTCGTGCTCGCGGGCTTCGGCGTCGCGCTTTTGCCCGAGTACCAGTGCGCCGAGGAGCTGAAGGCAGGCCGCCTGCGTCGCGTCCTCGACGCGTGGGCGGCTGCCGAGGTGCCCGTGTTCGCACTCTATCCAAGCACGCGCCACCTGTCCCCCAAGGTGATCGCGCTCCTGGATCTGCTCCGCAACCGCCTCGTGTTGGCTGACGGACCAGCTCGGACCTAGACCAAAGATTGTTCTCGGTTTTGGAACAGTGATTTGCCGAAGCTCAGTATTGTTCCATTGGTCCGGGGTGTACATTCTACTCGGCGTCGGGAGAACGACGAGGAGAAGAACCATGACCACTGCCACGACCACCGATCACGGGCGACGTGGCGAGCCACGTGAGCTCGACGGGATCTACCGGGCGCCGGGACTGCACTGGGTGGGCGACGGCTTTCGCGTCGCCGGTTACTTCCGGGCGATTCCAGATGCAGTACGAAAGCTGAATCCGTTCCTGCTCCTGGACTACCACCCCGCGTACGACTATGCGCCCACGAAGCACGCGCGGGGCGTTGGGGTGCATCCGCACCGCGGGTTCGAGACCGTCACGCTCGCCTGGCAGGGGCGCGTCGCGCATCACGACAGCTCCGGGGGCGGAGGCGTGATCGGTCCAGGCGACGTCCAGTGGATGACGGCCGCTTCGGGGATCCTCCACAAGGAGTACCATGAGGCGACCTATGCACGTCAGGGCGGCCCATTTCAGATGGCGCAGCTCTGGGTGAATCTACCCAGGGCGCACAAGATGGCCCGTCCTCGGTATCAGGCCCTCGTCGCGGACCAGATGGGTCTCGTGACACTGCCGAATGACGCGGGAGTCGTGCGGATCGTAGCGGGCGAGTTCCAAGGCGTGAAGGGGCCAGCGAGGACGTACACGCCGATCAACGTGTTCGATGTCCGCCTGAACGCCAGAGGCAACGTCGAGTTCACGTTTCCGGCACATCAAAACACGAGCCTTCTCGTGATGGAGGGTGACATCACCATCAACGACGAAACCAAAGCGACAGCGCACGACTTCGTCGTGTTCGCGAACATCGGAGAACGCGTCGTCATCGAAGCCCGTGAAAAAGCGCACCTGCTCGTCCTGAACGGCGAGCCCATCCACGAGCCCGTGGTGCAATACGGCCCGTTCGTCATGAACAGCGAGCGCGAAATTGCGCAGGCTCTTGCTGATTTCGACAGCGGAAAGTTCGGCTACCTGGATTGAACCCGAAACCGGTTCCTCGAACCGGAGAACCACCAAGGAGAAAATGACCGTCATGAGCACGCCCTATACCCGACTCGACAAGAACAACGCCGCCGTCCTGCTCGTCGACCACCAGGCCGGACTCCTGTCGCTGGTCCGCGACTTCGATCCCGACAGGTTCAAGAACAACGTGCTCGCCCTGGCCGACCTCGCGAAGTACTTCAACCTGCCGACGATCCTGACCACCAGCTTCGAGGACGGCCCAAACGGTCCGCTCGTGCCTGAGCTCAAGCAGATGTTCCCCGACGCACCGTTCATTCCGCGTCCGGGGCAGATCAACGCCTGGGACAACGAAGACTTCGTCAAGGCCGTCAAGGCGACCGGAAAGAAGCAGCTCCTCATCGCCGGCGTCGTCACCGAGGTCTGCGTGGCATTCCCGGCGCTCTCGGCCCTGGAGGAAGGTTATCAGGTCTTCGTCGTGACCGACGCCTCGGGCACGTTCAACGAAGTGACCCGCGATGCCGCGTGGAGCCGCATGGCCGCAGCCGGCGCGCAGCTCATGAGCTGGTTCGGCGTTGCGTGCGAGTTGCACCGCGATTGGCGCAACGACGTGGAGGGCCTGGGAACGCTGTTCTCGAACCACATCCCGGACTACCGGAATCTGATCACCTCCTACACCACGCTCAAAGCGAGGAAGTAGCACGATTCGGGCCCCGGCCGGGCGCGCCTGAGCATTGGTATCAGCTTGGGAGGCGCTTCGCTGGGGCTTTGCCCCAGACCCCACCGGGGCTATCCGCCCCTGGACCCGGACCAGCGCAAGCGCTGGACCCGGGGTCGATGAACTGCGCGGAAGCGCAGTTCATCGAACGGGCCAGGTCAAGACCAACGACGACCCCGCCCATCACGATCGCGGCGCTGGCGATTCAACTGGCAACGTGCCAGCCGCCAGCGTGAGTTTCGCGTGAGATCACTTCCATGGCACGCGCAAGGGAGCGGCAGGTTCGCTCGCTTCAGAGAACGGCTCTGGTTGATATACGTTGGGTATTTCGTTCCACCCGTGTTGCAACAACCTGAACAAGTGCGACACGCGTTGATTGACCAGCAGCGTGACGTCGAACGCGTTCTCGGCTGGGAAATGGCTCATCACAGCCTGCATGACCGTCCGCAAGAAACGCATCGAGGCCTGTGCGGCCGCCTCCAAGCTCCCGGCTTCCTGCAAGATGGCGCGGCGCTGCGCCGTGAGCAGGGCCATCTTCGGCGAGCCGGGCTCGTCGCGATCGAGCTGCCAGGTCGAGATGATATTCTGGGCGAGCACGGCGCCGTGGGGTGAGGCGAGGCCGTGCAAGTAGGGGAATGTGACGATACCGTAGCGAATGTCCTCGTCGGCGTCCACCAACTCGTCATTGAGCTGCCGCATCTTCCGCAATGCAACGAGCGCTGGCGCGAACTCGGGAGGTAACGCTCCCTTGGCGAGCACGAAAGCCCATTCGATCGTCACGGCAAAGAAGATGGACGACAGAAGCCGGCTATGGCCCTCGAGATACTCGTTCAGGGTGGCCGCCGAGACCGCTTCGGGCAACCGATACCGCTCCCGTTCCTCTCCCCAGAAAAAGTGATACATCTCCTGGGTATGGCGAAGGAAGCAGCTTTCGACGGAGGCCTTCGCATCGACCTTTCGGAGCTGCTCGAGTCCAAGCGCATAGGATGCCAGGACGAAGAGCCATGTGTTTTTCGAGGACGGCGTCCCCGGTAGCGCGTCCATCATCCGATCGATGGCCATCACCGGAATGCCGTACCCCAGCACGTAGGCACGGGCGAGGTCTCGATGGCGCGCATCGAGCCCGCCGAGCGCCTGACCGAATACGAAGAGCGGGCAGACCTGCTTCCAGATCGTGATGGACTCGTAATGTGCCGCCCACTGCCGCGCAAAATGGGCGGGCTGCTGACGTATCAGCGTTCCATCAGCCCGAATGGCCTCGTAGAAGTCAAGGTAAATGTGCCGATACCGCGCGGCGAGCCATCGGTAGGTTTCGCGATTGTACGATGTCGGGTCCCTGGGGATGTCGCGCGGATCGAGCGGAGCATGGCCACCCGCCGCCCGCCAGCTTGCCGTCGAATAGTCGAACCAATCATCGAGCCCCTGAAAACTCGTCATCGATGAAGCCTCCCCAGTGCGTAGGAGATGCCTTCTCGGACGGTGCTGAGGGTCATGACGTTGCTCAGCTCGGCATCGAGTTCCACCAGCGTCTTGGCGATGCCCGGCTGGATGCCCGTCAGGATCGCCTGTGCGCCGAGCAACTCCACGGCTTGGGCGGCTTTGACCAATGCACTGGTGACTTCACTATCCATGACCTGCACGCCGGTGATATCGAGGATGGTCATTCTCGCCTGATACCTCGTGACGCCTTCGAGTAATGTTTCGAGCACCGCCTGCGCGCGCACACTGTCAATCGTGCCCACGAGCGGCATCACGAGGACGTGCTTGGCGACGGGGATCAGTGGGGTCGACAGTTCGCGCAGCGCCTTCTTCTGTGTGTCGATGATCTCCTGCTTGAGCCCCAAGCGCTCCCTTTCGTTCTGCAAGCGTTCGGTGACGTCGTGCAGGAAACCGAAGATATGGTCGAACGAACCGTCGGGGCGGTAGACACCCTGAATGAGAATGTTTCCATACATGATGCTGCCGTCCTTGCGCAAAAAACGTTTGTCGAGACTGTATCGCTGAATCTCGCCTCGGACGAGCTTCTCGAACAGATCTTTGTCGAGCGAGACGTCGTCGGGGTGCGTGAGGTCTACCCAATTCGTACCCCTCAACTCCTCCGGCGTGTAGCCCAACTGTTCGCACAGCTGCTGATTGAAGTCTATCCAGCCGGTTCCGAGCGACGTTACCGTCATTCCGATCTGAGCGAAATTGAAATAGCGGCGGTAACGAAGTGCATCCTCTTGGGCCGCTGCGATCTCGTCGGCCCGAACCTCGAGCTGTTTCTCCAGATCCTTGACGCGTTGCCGCAATGAGTGGACGTCCGCATCAGTGGGGACTGCTACAGGAGAGGGATACCTGGCCATGGTGCGAATGAGCCCTCCATGAGACAGGACGACCACAAGTTCCGTTATCAAGCCAGCCCAGAGCAAGACCGTGACTAAAATCTGGTATGTCGTGAGATGAATTACTGTGGACGATGCGAAAGGATCCCTGGAGGCCAGGCGAGGTGTGAGGCCATCAACACGGTGCTTTGGCGGCCATGAGCGCTGATGCAAGGCTGCAAGGGAGCCATGTGCACCCGCCGCGGAAGACTCGTTTGAACTTTGCAGCAAACTTCCGCTCTTACCGTATCGGGGACGCGGCCCTCATCGATCGACCTGCGCGGGCTGCGCGCGCTGCTGCCCCTTTTGCCCGAGGCACCGATCTCGTCGCTGCGGGGACAGCGCGATACGGCTCCACAAGGAGAGGCTCGACCATGAGAACGTACATACGACCACCGGTGCTAGGGCCGATCCTTCGCCACGCGAGATCGGGGCCACCTGGTCGAAGAACAGATGTAAATTCAAACCTTTACACGTCATCGGAACATCTCGGTTGACATCGTACCCGACACGACCATAGGGTGCGTCCCGTGCTGGTGGCTGGGCTTCGGCCCGGCCTTAAAAAGGGAACCCGGTGAAACTCCGGGACTGCCCCGCAGCGGTAAGCGAGAACGAAATTCGCCACATGCACTGGGACCTTCGGGACCTGGGAAGCGGCGGAAAGTAGGAATCCGGCAATCGCCGAAGCGCTCGTGAGTCCGAAGACCTGCCCGCACCCGACCCCGGGAGATATCCGGAGTCGGTTCGACCTGGGAGCCTCGTGGGAAGGCAGGAAGGTCCGAGCGGCACACTCTCGTGTGCCCGTCTCGGTATCGACCTGTCCCTCGCTGTGGTGTTCCAGTCGCCCGCGGGGGCGAAGGTCGGTCCGAGGGCTCCCCAAGGGTCCAGCGCGGGCGCGCGCATCGGCCGGCTTCCTCTCTCGCGGGTTTCAACCCGAGCGGTCTTGTCCCGCTCGGATACGGGACCGGAGAGGAGGCAGCCTGATGCAAAACGAGACGACCCCGAACAGCAACGGCGCGGCGCCGTTCTACGCGACCACGCGGACGACGAGCTCGACGGCTGGTGAGATCTATACGCAGACGACCATGCGCGTGAAGAAACGCAATGGGTCGAGTGAGCCGGTCGACGTCAACAAGATCGTACGCGCCGTGGGCCGATGCTGCACGGGACTTTCGGACGTCGATGCTCTGCGCATCGCGACCAAGACCATCAGCGGCCTTTACGATGGCGCGACGACCCGCGAGCTCGACCAGCTCTCGATCCAGACGGCGGCTGGGCTGATCGTCGAGGAGCCGCAATACGCTCGCCTCGCGGCCCGGCTTCTTTCGACGTACATCGAGAAGGAAGTTCGCAATCAGGAAATCCACGCCTTCTCGCAGTCGATCGCCGCGGGGCATCGCCTCGGCCTCGTCAACGATCGCCTGCAAACGTTCGTCGCGGGAAACGCCCGCAAGCTCAACGACGCGCTCGTCCCGGAGCGGGATTGCGAGTTCGAATACTTCGGCCTCCGGACGGTATACGATCGGTACCTGCTCAAGCACCCGACCTCGCGTCTCGTCATCGAGACGCCGCAGCAGTTTTTCCTGCGCATCGCGTGCGCCCTCTCGGAGACGGTGCAGGACGCGCTCGGGCTGTACCACCTGTTCTCGTCCCTCGAATACCTGCCGAGCTCGCCGACGCTCTTCAATGCGGGGACGCGCCACGAGCAGCTCTCGAGCTGCTTCCTCCTCGACTCCCCCGAGGATCACCTCGAGAACATCTATCGGAGTTATACGGACGTCGCGATGCTGTCGAAGTTCTCCGGTGGAATCGGGCTCGCCTACCACCGCGTCCGCTCGCGCGGCTCCCTCATCGAGAGCACGAATGGCCATTCCAATGGGATCGTGCCCTGGCTGAAGACCCTCGACGCCTCCGTCGCGGCCGTCAACCAGGGTGGCAAGCGCAAGGGCGCGTGCTGCGTGTATCTCGAACCGTGGCACGCCGACGTCGAGGAGTTCCTCGAGCTGCGCGACAACACCGGCGACGAGGCGAGCCGCACGCACAACTTGAACCTCGCCAACTGGATCCCGGACCTGTTCATGAAACGCGTCGAGGCCGACGCGCTCTGGAGCCTCTTCGACCCGAAGACCGTGCCGGATCTTCCCGATCTCTACGGCGAGGCGTTCGAGCGCCGATACGAGGAGGCAGAACGAGCGGGCTTAGCGCTCGAGACCATCAAGGCGCGTCACCTTTATGCGCGGATGATGCGCACGCTCGCGCAAACGGGGAACGGCTGGATGACGTTCAAGGACAAGTCGAACCGCGCCTGCAACCAGACGGCCCTTCCGGGACGCGTCGTGCACCTCTCGAACCTTTGCACGGAGATCCTGGAGGTGACATCGAAGGACGAGGCGGCAGTCTGCAACCTCGGCTCGATCAACCTCGCTCGACACACGCGGGTCATCGACGGCCACGTCGTTGCGTTCGATTTCGACAAGCTTGGGCGTACCGTGAGGACCGCGGTCCGGCAGCTCGACCGCGTCATCGACCTCAACTATTACCCCATCGCTACGACGCGCGCGTCGAACCTGCGCTGGCGACCGATCGGGCTCGGTCTCATGGGGCTTCAGGATGTCTTTTTTCAGATGCGTCTCCCATTCGACGCGCCCGAGGCCCGCGCTCTTTCGAAGCGAATCTCGGAGGAAGTGTATTATCACGCGCTCGCGGCGTCCGTCGAGCTCGCGAACGAGAAGGGGCGTCATCCGGCATTCGAGGAGACGCGCGCCGCGCGGGGAGAGCTCCAGTTCGACGCGTGGGGCGTGACGCCTGACGACCCGGAGCGTTGGGAGCACCTTCGCGCCCGGATTGCCGAGCATGGCATGCGCAACTCGCTGCTCTGCGCCATTGCGCCGACCGCGACGATCGCCTCCATCGCCGGCTGCTACGAGTGCATCGAGCCGCAGGTGAGCAACCTCTTCAAGCGGGAAACGCTCTCCGGCGACTTCCTCCAGGTCAATCGATACCTCGCCCGAGAGCTCAAGGCGCTCGGGCTGTGGACCGAGACGATGCGTTCGCGCCTCAAGCTCGCGGAGGGCTCCGTGCAAAGGGTCGATGAACTGCCGGAGGAGCTGCGCGCCGTCTACCGCACGGCGTGGGAGATCCCGATGCGCTCGCTCATCGACATGGCCGCCGATCGTGGGGCCTTCATCGACCAGAGTCAGTCGCTCAACCTCTTCATGGAGAGCCCCAACATCGGCCAGCTCTCGTCGATGTATTTCTATGCCTGGAAGAAGGGCCTGAAGACGACCTACTATCTGCGGTCCCGCCCTGCGACGCGCATCGCGAAGGCCACGGTCGAGGAGCCGAAATCGACATCGAGCGGAGAGAGCAATCCCGGCGGCACGCCCGGATGGACGCCGCCGCCCCCCCGCGCCGCGACCACGGACGCCGCCGCGGTGGCGTGCTCCCTCGAAAACCCCGAGAGCTGCGAGGCATGCCAATGAGCGCCGCCGCCCGTCCCGCCCGCCTGCTCGACCCGGGCCTTTGCTTGACGCTCCGGCCAATGACGTACCCGAAATTCTTCGAGATGTACCGCGCGGCCATCAAGAACACATGGACCGTCGAGGAGGTCGATTTCTCGACCGACGTCGGCGACCTCAAGAAGAAGATGAGCGACGCCGAGCGACACCTCGTGCAGCGCCTCGTCGCCTTCTTCGCGACCGGCGATTCCATCGTCGCGAACAACGTGGTCTTGAACCTGTACAAGCACATCAATGCACCCGAGGCGCGGATGTATCTGTCGCGGCAGCTCTACGAGGAAGCGCTCCACGTGCAATTCTATCTGACGCTCCTCGACACGTACGTCCCCGACCCGGAGGACCGCCACCGTGCGTTCGCCGCGGTCGAGAACATTCCATCCATCAGGAAGAAGGCTGCGTTTTGCATGAAATGGCTCGACTCCACGCGGTCGCTCGAGCGGCTCGATTCGCGTGCGCAGCGGCGAGCCTTCCTCTTGAACCTCATCTGCTTCGCTGCTTGCATCGAGGGCCTCTTCTTCTTCGGCGCGTTTGCGTACGTGTATTTCCTTCGCTCCCGTGGGTTGCTCCACGGGCTCGCGGCGGGGACCAACTGGGTGTTCCGCGACGAGAGCGCGCACATGGCGTTCGCCTTCGAGGTGGTGAAGACGGTGAGGCGCGAGGAACCGGAGCTCTTCGACAACGCGCTTTCCAGTGCGGTCATCGACATGCTCGACGAGGCAATCGATTGCGAGATGCAGTTCGCCGAGGACCTGCTTGGCGACGGCATCGCCGGCATGTCGACGCGTGATGTCCGCCGCTACCTCGAGTTCTGCGCGGATCAACGCCTCGCGACGCTCGAGCTCCCGAAGCGTTTCAGGACGCAGAACCCGTTTTCATTCATGGACCTCCAGGACGTGCAAGAGGTCACCAATTTCTTCGAGCGGCGCGTCTCGGCCTACCAGGTCGGCGTATCCGGGGAGGTCGTGCTCGACGCCGCGTTCTGACATCGAGACGATCGAAGCCGCTACGTGGTCACGGCGATGACGTGATCCGGGTCAGTCAAGGGTCGCGTACCCCTGCTTCATCTCAGGGCCCCGCCGGCCCGGCGGATCGAGATTCGATCCATGACACACCTCAGAAACCGGAGTTTAGGTGATTCCGTGCGTCCGCGGATGCGACACATTGTCGCAACCCGCGCGCTCCCGAGCGAGCCCCAGGCCAGCGAAAGAAGAACAACGAGCCCCGCGGAGGGGCTCGGCATGTCGCGATGGTCAACGGTCGGCGTTCTCGATGCTCGACAGGTGAACCTTCGAGACCTCGAAGAGAGCGGATGCGGGCGCCGGCCTCGGCATGGACGCACGTTCGTACGGCTCCGGATCCGCGAACGATGGTCGCGTGAACATACACGCGAAAGACCCTGGCCTTGACCCCCATACCTCTGTTATCGTCCGAACAGACATCATGAGCCTGTCGGCAACCTTCGGCGTCGAAGGCGGCGCCTCGCGCCCGAGCGGGGAGCCCTTCCAGCTCCTCGTCTTTCCTTTCCCCTTCAACCATTTCACTGTGCGCTCGTTCCGAGGCAGAGAGGAGCTGTCCGGCATCTACTCCTTCGATGTCGTTGTCACGGGGCCCGATATCGGTGAGGGCACGGTGGAGCGGCTCTCGCTCGGGCAACGTGCGCTCCTCGTGCTGCGGGCCGGGAAGGCGCCGCGCGTCTTTCACGGGATCGTAGCCTCGGTGCGTCACGAGGGGCTGCGCGGGGCGCACGGAGCTTCACAGGTTCGAATGCGCCTCGTATCCAGGTTATGGCTGCTCAAGCACCGACGTCGCTCGCGGATTTTTCAGAACCAGCGCATCGATCGGATCCTCGCGCAGGTGCTCGGCGAGGCGAACATCGATGCCCGCTTCCTGCTCCGCGGGGAGCACCCGATACGCGAGTATTGCACGCAATACGAGGAGACGGACTACCAGTTCGTCCGGAGGATCACGGCCGAGGCGGGAATCTTCTTCCATTACGCCCAGCCCTCGGCGATTGTGGAAGAAGCCCTCGCTGCTGCGAGCGATGCGATCGGTGGCGCTGCCGCAGGGCTGCTCGGCTATGCCGCGAGCGCGATGGCTGCCAAGGTGTTTACCGGGGAGACGGTGGTTTTCGCGGACGACGCATCGGCGTATCCACCGATCGACGACGGCGACCGGATCGGCGCGGTCGTCAGCGCTCTGGGCGTGCCCACGTCCGCCTCCACCGAGGTCGGCGGCGTTTCCATGAGTATTGGCCTCGAGGCCCCGGTGTTGCATTATCTCTCGATCGAGGGCACGAGCACCGCGGCATTCGACAAAGTGACGCGCTTCGAGCCGGTGAGCCGCGTGCGTACCAACACGGCCGTCTACCGGGACTACGATCCCGAGCGGCCCCTCGCTCTGATCACGACGCGCGCCGTCCACGAGCGTGACGAGGGAGCCGTGCTCCAGGTGTCTGCAAGCGCCTCCTCCGGCTCCGACGGGGCCTTCCGCGCGAGCGCCTCGGTGAACGTGCCGACGGAAGCCATCTCGTCGCTGATCGCTGCTCCCGAGCTCGAGCATTACGAGCACCACGCGCCTTTTCTGTTCCCGAAGTGGCGCCACGCCGAGCACGAACCAGCGCTCATCCTGCGCCAGAAGCGCCGCCGCGCGCACACCGCCGAGGGCGAGAGCACGTGCCAGGCTCTCGCCGTGGGCCACCGATTTCGGCTGGAGGACCATCCGGCGCACCACCTGAACCGTGGCTACGTGGTGACATCCGTGAAGCACGAGGGATGGGCAACTCCGCAGGCTGCGCACAAGGAGATTTTCCGCAATACCTTCAGCGCAGCGCCGGAGGACGTGACGATGTGCCCGCCGCGCCCGAAGCGAAGGAGTGTGCTCGTGGCGTTGACCGCGACGGTGGTCGGACCCGCGAGCGAGGAGATTCACACGGATCCGCTGGGGCAGATCAAGGTGCATTTCCACTGGGACCGCGAGGGACAGGGGAGCGCCGACAGCTCGTGCTGGGTGCGGACGATGCAAGCCTGGGGCGGCGCAGGATGGGGGACGCAGTTCATCCCGCGGGTCGGGATGGAGGTGGTGGTCACGTTCGAGGGCGGAGACCCAGACAAACCCATGGTTCTGGGATGCCTCTTCAATGGCACCCACCCGCCGTCGTTCCGATTGCCCGCGGACAAGACGCGGAGTGGTATCCGGACGCAGTCTTCGCCGGGCGCAAATGGGTTCAACGAGCTGAGCTTCGAGGACAAGGTCGGCAGCGAGCAAATTTACGTGCACGCCCAGCGGGATCTCGACGAGGTGGTGGAGCGCAATCATACGCTGGCCGTGCAAGGCGACGAATCGACCCGAGTGAATGGAGACCGGCGCGAAGAGATTCTCGGTGACGCCACGTCGCGGATCGGTGGGCGTCGTGAGGTCACCGTGGAGGGTGACAGCGCCTCGCAGGTCAGAGGAAATCGTATCGACGTCACGAGCGGGCACGAAGATCGGCGCGTGTCGGGCGATCTGACCACGCGGCTCGAAGGGCGCGAGCGGCGGCAGGTGACCGGGAATGCGGATCTCACGTATGGCGACGATTTGACCACCAAGATCCATGGCTGCGAGACCAAGGTGGTGGGACGCCACGATGCGGAGCGTTCGTATCTGCTGCACGTGGAGGGAGTGGCCAAGTTCGGGAGCACGGGGGCGATGGAGATAACCACCGATAAAGAGCTTGTCTTGCGCTGCGGAAAGAGCTCGGTGCGGATCACGGCCGACGGCATCGAGCTCTCCACGCCGTCGCTGCGGGTGAAGGGCGGCACCAGCGGTCTGTCGATGGCAGACGAGGGCGTCCAGATGAACACGGAGAATGCGCTGGCGCAGCTCCTCGGCGGCAAGGTCGTGCTGAAGACGCAGGGCGGCGCCTCGATCGCCATGGGCAGCGAGGTGAAGCTCGACGGAGCGAGGATTCTCCTGAATTCGCCCGAGCAGGCCAAGGATTCCCCGCCGCGAGAGCCGGAGCCGACGACGACCCTCTCGCTCGTGGATCAGGACGGCCATCCGCTCGCATACCAGCGATATCTCATCATCCTGGACGACGGCTCTGAGCAGAGCGGGATCCTCGACAAGGACGGGAGAGCAGAGGTGAGCGCGAAGGCGTCAGGGAGGATCGTCTTTCCGGACCTTTCCAAGGTGGAGATGGCGTGATGCGACCCTACGTGGTGAAGCAGGGCGATTACCTGACGAAGCTCGCTCATGTACACGGATTCGACGCGGACGAGGTGTGGGGACACCCGAAGAACGACGAGCTGCGTGCAATGCGGCCGAACCCGGAGCTCTTGGCGCCGGGAGACGTGATACACATCCCGGTCCAGACGAAGGAGGGACTTCCTTTCACGGCGGGGACGGCGAATCGATACCGGGCGTCGGTGTCACGCGTAGCGGTCGACCTGGTGTTCGAGGACGAGGAAGGACCGATGGCCGAGGAGCCCTACGAGGTCCGTGGACTCCGGGGCGCGGACGGGGAGCCATTGAATGGACAGACGGACGCGGATGGGCGCGTGCATTTCGACGTGCCGGTCACGGTGCGGGAGATCGAGATCCTGTTTCCTCGACGAAACGTGGCATACACCGGCCTCGTGGGGGACATGGATCCAGGCTCCGAGGAGAGCGGCATCCGCAAGCGCCTGGAAAACCTGGGCTTCTTGATCGCGGGCCCGGATCTCACCGTCGATCGTGAGGAGGCGCTCCGCGGAGCCCTGGTGGCCTTCCAGCGTTCGCGTGGTTTGCCGGTGACGGGAAAGCTCGACGCGGATACGAGAAAGGCGCTCATCGAGGCGCATGGGGCTTGAGGCCCCCGGGGACGACGTGGGTGACTCGGTCATGTCATTTGCTGGTGTCCCCCTCTCGCAGCTCGCCCACGTGGCGGCTGCGCAGGCCGAAGGGTTTTCGCTCGCGGAGATCCTCGCCGTCGAGGGCCTCGCGGTGGAGGAGCTTCGCGCAGCCGACGTGGCCTGCAAGGAAATGCTCTGCAATCCGGAGGCCGGGCCTCGGCTCTTCGCCGCGTACGCGTCGGCCCAAAAGCAGGCCGAGGAGCTCCTCACGCGTCGCGTCCAGCCTCTCGACGAGGATCTCGGCGCATGGGTCCATTTTCTTGCGATGTATGCGGCCAGCGAAGATCCACGCTCGATACTCCAGGATCTGGGTCTGACGCTGCCCGATCTTGCCCGGCTGGGTCGGGCGTGGAAGCAACGTTTCGAGGCCGATCGCGAGCTCGCTCGACGCGCCGAAAAGCTCGCGCGCGCGGGTGACCGGAAGGTCGCTTTGCCGGTGCTGCGCATCGAGCCTGCGAAGCTCGTTCCTTCTCCCCATGCTCGCCCGAAGCCCGTGCCGCCGTCACCGAATGCGCCCGCATTGTCCATACGCTCCAAGGTCCGTGACGTGCCCCCCGCGATCTCGGGTACTGCGCTTTCGCTCGACGTGCCCCGCGGTCCGGCCTTGCCATTCGTGGAAGGGCCAGACGTGGGCCCGCCCGAGCCGCTCCGGCTCCCTGTGGACGCTCCGCCGCGTGCCGCGCTATCAGGCACCACGCTTTCGCTCGACGTGCCTCGCGGCCCTGGTCTGCCGTTCGTCGATGCGGACCTATTGTCATTCGTGAACAAACGAACCGCGGCGCGCGTCCCTGTCGAGCTGTCGGGAACCGCGCTTGCCCTGGATGTCCCGCGAGGCCCCGCGCTTCCGTTCGTGGAGACGCAAGAGCCGGCGGCCCAGCCACCGCCAACGTCGGCCATCGAGCTTCCCCAATCGCCGCGCGTGGCGATTTCGGGGACGGCGCTTGCGCTCGACGTCCCGCGCAGTTCGGAAATGCCATTCGTCGGGACGGATGCAACGTCGAAGGCAAGTCACCCGGCAGTGGTGCGCGCCCCTGTCGAGCTATCGGGAACTGCACTTGCCCTCGATGTCCCGCGAGGCCCTGCGCTGCCGTTCGTGGAGACGCAAGAGCCGGCGGCCCAGCCGTCGCCAACGTCGGCCATCGAGCTTTCCCAATCGCCGCGCGCGGCGATTTCGGGGACGGCGCTTGCGCTCGATGTCCCTCGTGGCACCGACATGCCGTTCGATGATAGAAAGAATTCGAAGGAGCTTGCATCGACGCAGCTCCTCCTCGAGATACCGCGAGAGCTCGTTCGCCGGCCCCTGCCGTCCTCCGCCCCCGCGCCGCCGGAGCTTCCGCCAAAGCTCACGCTCGAGGAGCACGCCGCGCTCACGGTGGAGCTCGCCATGTCGCCGGAGCGCACGGCGGAGGTGCTCGCGCGTTACCGTATCACGCAGGCGGATCGAGAAGCGCTTGATCGGCTCTACCAGGCGATCGTGAGCGCAGACGAGCGAAAGCGCGGAGCATGGCACGATGCCTACAAAGCGCATTACGCGCGGATCGCGTCAATCCTCAACCGCCGATGAACACGGTCCCCGAGGCGATCACCCTGCCGTTCGGCGCGTCGGCCGGGTCGTTGCAGGTCGTTGCCGGATCACCCATCCGGGCGGCCGGCTTGTTCTCGATGAAAACGCTGCCGCTCCCCTTTTGCACCCTGGCCTCGTTGGACGGAGGCGTTTGAAACGACCCACCGACGGGGACGTGCGCGGGCTGATTCCGTGCCGTACTTCCCTCAGTGGCCGCGGGCTTGTCGTCCAGGAAAACGTCGCTGGCGAGCCCTCCCGCAAGCGTTCCAGCGAAAGGCATGAGTGTCGGCGTCGGGACAGGGCCGCCTGGGGAGGGAACGAGGACGACGTGCGTGTCGATGCCGCTGATGCAATCGCCCTCTTTTGCGCCGGGGGAACCCATGGCGACTGCCAAGGTAACAGCCGGAGGCTGGTCATGGCAAGGCTGAGTGTCCTTCACACAGAGCTTGACGACCGTCCCATGACTTGAAATCCTCTCGGCCCGTCCACCATGCGTGATCCGAGCTTCCGCTTCCCGGTCGAGAGGTATCGCGTGCACGTAGCACCCTCCTTCGGGGGCACGCGTAATACCATCCGCCTCGTGCGGACGATCCGCTGGATTGGCGCTCTGCCAGCCGGAGCTCCGAGCATGTTCGTGCTCGCGCGTGATGAGCAAGGTACGAGCTCCTCGCTATCCAAGGTGTCGACGCCCGGCGCCATGTTCGACATCGATCTACGCCGACTCGAGCCGGACGGGCGGCACGAGATCGGGTATGCGCTCGCGGGAGCGACTCCGCAGCCGGAGTTCACCGGCCCGCGCATCCGCTTTCGCCCGGCCGAGCTGCTCCGCGCGTCGCAGAAGATTCATGAAGAGGCGAAAGCGGACGAAGGGCAGGTATGGCTCGAGTGCATCGAGATCATCGAGCCTCCGCCCCATGATGAGACTCCCTGAAGGGAACGAGCGATGAACACGTTGGTCTTCCGCGCAGTCGATCGTCGTGGCGCGTTTTCCCCTGCGTGCAAGTTCATGATCTCGACCGACGAAGGGCAAACGTTCACACCTGCCCAGCAGGCGAGCGCAGGGCACGCTTACGCCAGTATACCCCTCGATGAGCTGGCGCGCGTGACGGTATACGCCATTCCGGACGACCCGCGGTACTGGCCAGAGTCGGCGGTGTTCGAGGTGCTCCCGGACGGCGCCGTCGCCTGTCCCGATAGCCCACGTGAGTTTTTCTCCACAATGGGCACCCTCCGATCGGGGCGCGACACGGTCACCGTCGTGCACTTCCACCTCTCGATCTTCCGGGATGCGTCCGAGAGGCTGCTCGAGAAGCTGCGGAATCCACCCCCCGATCGGTGGGAGCCGATCATGGCCGAGCCGACCTGGGGGCAGTCCTGGGTCTCCTCGGAGCCTGGGTTGGTCCCCATCGTGACCGAGCAGGTCGTCTCCGGCGATAGCGTGGCGTTCGCGGAGTTTGCGTATGCTCCGGGGTTCGACGTCCGCGTCCTGGAGCGAAAGGGGGATCAGGTCGTTCCGAAATACTTCGCCGTGGCGTGGCCGCGCGCGCTGCCGCGTGACGAGGGGGCGAATCCTACGCCGTTCCTGGTGTTCTTCACGCACCAGCTCGCCCAGAACATCAATGTGCTGCCGTACCTTAAGCAGTATCCCGACGGCTGGGATTATCTCTATACATCATTATATCGATACCTCAATTTCATGGGCAACCCACTCGACGCTGCGAGCGACGGGCCGTACACCCGGGGGCTGCTACCGCAGATCGCTGCTTCCGGAAAGAATCTCGTGCTGGTGCTCCCGGTGCCGAACGCGAACGACAAAGACGCGGAGCTCGGCGATGCCCTCGATGCCGGCATGATGGAGGCGTTTCTCCTCGAGATCCAATCGTTCTTCTTCAAGGAGGCTGGGCTCTTCCGATCGCCGAATCCGTACATCGGGCGTGTGGCGCTCGGTGCATTCAGCTCTGGCAACAACCACATTCCGCGATTCTTGAGCCGGCATCGCAATGCTTCACACCGATTCCGCTCGGATGCTCTGCGGGAGGTGTACTGCTTCGACACGAAGAGTCCGCTGGTGACTGGATGGGCCGACGCAGCGCTGCGCTGGGCCAGCACTGGCAAGGAGCATACGGGAAAGATGATCCGGATGTATGGTACGAACCCGGGGGCGTATGCGCCGGTCCACCAGGCTTTCTTCTCCAAGCCTGGTCCTGCGGTGGCACCCTATGTGTCCACTCATCCAATGAGGACCATCGCCGTGCTGCCAGAGTCATCGTGGCGTCGTGCTGTGGCGGAACTGAGCGCGAACGACGAGGGGCAAATCGTCCACCAGCTCATCTGTGGATCCATGCTCACGGATGCGCTTCGGCGGAGCGGATTTTGAAGGAGTCGTTCGTCGTGACAACCGTCCACGTGGCGAACCGAATCGGTGCATGTCTTATAACTCTACATCTACTGGGTTGCGAGCCGCATGCATCCCAGTTGATTCCCCCGCCCCCTCCGTCTGCGCCTGCTCCGTCTCCTGTGCCTCCGCCCATTGCGTCCACTCCGCCTCCGCCCGAGGAGGACGTCGATGACATTCCCCACGCGGTCGACCTGGAGCCGCCTCCACCGCCCTTCGATCCGGCAGCATGGCTCGCGCAACGGGGCGTCACCGCACCCATTCCCGAGAACCATTCCTGTAGACAGCCATTTCCAAGCGCGCCCGACCGACCAGACATGCTCCTGTGCCGCATGGCCGACCAGGCCCACGTGGGGCCTGATCTTGAGACGGCCTACTGGTACTCGGTCGGACACACCGTCGTGCTAGCGGTGTCTGGCAAGAATCTTCGCAAAGTCTTCGACGTAATCGATGGGGTGCTGCTCATGGATGCGCCCTCGCGTAACACCGGCGTCATGCTCCGGTTCGACGTGCGCGTAGAAGACGAGGGCGCCGCGGTCGTGGTGGAGGAGCGTCCCGAAGCGAATTGCGCCCGAGCGCTCGCGAAGCGCGAGGACTATGACCCTTCAGACGCGAAGCGCAACGCGGCCGACCGGCGCTTCCTGGAAAAGGCGTGCAGGAACGTGGGGCGACACGTCTTCTCGAAGGGACGATTCGTGCAAGTACGGTGAGCGGCTGAGCCTTGCCGCTGCTGGCCGCTTTCAGACGTCCCCCGTTCACCTGTTCGAGACTCGACCCATTCTCGGGCTGTAAGCACCGCGCGCAGCCGCCTGCAGCGCGAAGCGCGAGGACGACGAGCATGGCTTGGCCCTGAAGAGCGCGAGCACGACGGTACGCTCGCCCTCCCCGAGCAGGATTCCCTGATTGCCGCTCCCGCTTGCGTTCCCGCTTCCATTCCCTGCCCCGGACGGATTGCGCCCCCAAAAAGCACCGACGACATCCATTCCCCGACCTCGGATCCGAGAGTATGCTCCGCGTCCCCCATGGTAACGGCCCTCGAATTTCCTCCGCTCGAGGTCGGTGACGCCGGCCTCTCCGCGCTCGCGCGCGGCGTCATCGGCTCCGAGATCCTGAAGATTGCCAGCGAGATCCGGGCGATGAAGGCCAAGGGCGCCCAGATCTGCAACCTCACGGTCGGCGACTTCGATCCCGCCTACTTCCCCATCCCTGCCGAGCTCTGCGAGGGCACGCGCGCCGCGCTGGCCGAGGGCCACACGAACTACCCGCCCTCCGACGGCGTGCTCGTCCTGCGCGAGGCGCTCGTGCGCTTTTACGAGCGCGAGCTCGGCCTCAAGTACCCGCTCGAGTCCGTGCTCGTCGCCGGCGGCGCCCGCCCGCTCCTCTACGGCGCTTACCGCACGCTCATCGATCCCGGCGACGTCGCCGTCTACCCCGTGCCGTCCTGGAACAACAACCACTACGCCTACCTCTCCGGCGCGAGGGCCGTGGAGATCCCCGTCTCGGCCGCGTCGAACTTCTTCCCGACCGCCGACGACTTCCGGCCGCACATCAGCACAGCGCGCCTCCTCCTCATCAACTCGCCGCTGAACCCGACCGGCACCGTCATCGCCAAGGACGAGCTCCGCCGCATCGCCGAGCTCGTCCTCGAAGAGAACCGCCGGCGCCAGGCGGAGAACCTGCGCCCGGTGTTCCTCGTGTACGACCAGGTTTACTGGATGCTCACGCACGGCGAGGCGCGCCACGAAACGCCCGTCTCGCTCGTGCCCGAGATCGCGCCGTACGCGATCCTGCTCGACGCGCTGTCGAAGTCGTTCTGCGCGACGGGCATGCGCGTCGGCTGGGGGTTCATGCCGCCGGCGGTGCGGCGACGCATGGCGGACATCCTCGGGCACGTGGGCGCCTGGGCGCCGAAGGCCGAGCAGGTGGCGACAGCGGCGCTGCTCGACGCGCCCGACGCGATGCACACGTTCCTCTCGGGCGCGAAGGCGAAGGTGAAGGAGCGGCTCGACGCGCTCTTCGCCGGGTTCTCGGCGATGAAGCGCGAGGGTTTGCCCGTGGACGCGATCGCGCCGCAAGGGGCGATCTACCTGTCGGCGCGGTTCGACTGGATGGGCAAGACGATCCGGGGTCGTACGATCCAGACGAACGACGAGATCCGCAAGGTGCTGCTGGAAGAAGCGGGCCTCGCGGTCGTGCCGTTCCAGGCGTTCGGGCTACGCGAGGAGAACGGCTGGTTCCGGCTGAGCGTGGGCGCGGTGTCGATGGACGACATTCAGGCCGCGTTCCCGCGCCTCCGTGCACTCATGTCTGGTTGAGTTTCCCCGTCTCGCGGAGCCACGCCTCGCTCCGCCGCATGCCCTCGTCGAGCGGCACGCGCACCTGCCAGCCAAGCAATCGCTCGGCCTTCTCCGTCGGATACTGGAGCTTCCGCACGTACCGTTCGAGCCGCTCCGCCGTGAGCGGGATCCCGAGCTTGAGGAGCTCGTTCGCGCGGGCGATGAGGTACGCGATGGGCATGGGCACGCGGCGCGGGCGCTTGCCGCTCATCGCGCCGTAGAAGCTGAAGAAGCGCTCCCACGTGATGGCCGCATCGCTCGCGTTGAACGCCTCGCCCCGCGCCTCGGGCCGCGTCGCGGCGAGGCGCACCATGTCGACGACGTCGTCCACGTAGACGGGATACGCATAGCCCTGGCCGTTCCCGAAGATCACGGGCACGCCCTTCTGCACGAGCCGGAGCATGCCCACCGTCCACCCGCCCGATCGCGGCCCGTACACCATCGCCGGCCGCACGATCGAGATCGCGAGGTTCGTCTTCGCCGCCGCCTCGCGCGCCGCCTCCTCGCCGAGCGCCTTCGTGCGGCCGTAGAGATCCGCCTGCGCGACGTCGATCGGCACCGACTCGTCGATGTGGTCCGTCGACGGGAGCCCGTACGCAGAGATCGTGCTCACGAGGACGAACCGCTCGCACCCCGCGCGCGCCGCAGCCGTGACGAGCGCGCGCGTCGCGTCCACGTTGACCGCGTACGCGTCCGCCTCGCCGCCCTTGCCACGCTCGACCCACGCGGCGAGGTGGAAGACCACGCGTTTGCCCTCGCAGAGCCGCTCCATCGCGCCGGCGTCGCGTACGTCGGCCCGGTGGATCGTCACGCCCGCGTCTCGAAGCCGCGCCTCCTCCGAAAAGGATCGCCCGGCGCCGACCACGCTCGCCTTGTCCTCGGCCGCGAGGCGCTCGGCCAGGCGTCCTCCGATGAACCCGCTCGCGCCGGTCACGAGGACCGGAACCTCCGTCAACGACACGTCACTCATCGGGGCGCGAGTCTACTGCCCCGCGCGGCGCCTGGGGAGCGCTGCTCGCTCGCTTCAGGGCACGATGCCGCTCGTCACCTCGAGCGCGACCTCCGGCGACACTTTTACGGTGGCCTCGCAGCTCTCCGTGCCCTCGCAGGACGTGGCGGCGACCTGGACCTTCGCGTCCACGCGGAGCGTCGCGTGCCCCGCCGGCGAGCCCTCCGGGATCCGCACGACGATCTCCCTGTCCACGACGCTCACCTGCGGCGGCGCCGGCAGCTCGAGCGTCTCGTCGTCGTACGTGAACACGACGTCGATGTCCTCCTCGGCGAGCTCATCGCCGGGCGCGGACCACGCGAGCGCGAGGTCGATGCCGGGATCGATCTTGTTCTGCGGATGGCTCGGGGTGATCGTGCGCTCGGCGAGCAGGTCCTCGAAGTCGAGCGCGATGCGGGCCGTATCGTCCGAGACCACGAAGTGCGTCTTGTCTTTGCCGAGGTTCTCCTCGGCGAGGGCCTTGCGGAAGGTGGGCGCGCCGCAGACCCAGCCGTCTTTCGAGGGCGTCTCGCCGCCGCGGATGAAGAGATCCATCGGCCGCTCATCCACCTTGGCCTCGATGCTGTCGGTGATCGCCTCGCACGTCCCCTCCTTGGCCACGAGCGCGAGCGAGACGCGCGGCGACTCGCCAAACTCCACCTCGACCCGCGCGCGGGTAGGGTCGAGGTCAGCGAGGGTGGTCTCGGACTCGAACAGATCAAAGAGGGCGCAGCCTGAAGATCCGAGGGCGAGTGTCGCGAGAAACGGCAAGGCGAGGAATCGAGGGAGGATCACGCGGGCGGGCATGCTGGGCGCCAAGGGCAAACGGCGTACCCGGCACGGACAAACGCCCACGACGCGATTTCGCTGCGAAATGACGCGGCGCGCGCAAATGGTTTTTCGCGGCCCGTGACGCGGGAGCGTCGGGATTCGGTCGAGAAGGTGACCAAACCGGGCGGTCGCGAGCACGCGAGGGCGGATCGGAGCAGCGTCGACACCGGCGCGAGGTGCGTCGGACGGTACGCACGCGTGCGACACGTGCTCCGCATGCGGCAGGGTATCCGCAGGGGGGTGCGCGGCCCATGCGCAGGTCCCCTTGGGCGGACGGCGGACGTTCCGGGAAAATTTCGAGCTTTGCAGATTCCTCGTGGACCGAACCGAGGCACGCGTTGACCACGCCGCGCCTCCTCGCCTAGCCTTTCTCCCGATGGTCCTGCATCCGCGGCTGGGCCCTTTGCACGACGTACGCCCCCGGCTCGTCGCGTTCGGCAACGTCGCGGTCGGCTTCATCGCCATCGGCAACGTCGCGGTCGGCTTCATCGCCATCGGCGCGAGCGTGGCCGTCGGGCCGATCGCGATCGGGATCAACGCCGTGGGCATCCTGCTCGGGCTCGGGATGAACGCGGTCGGCACGGCTGCGATCGCGCTGATCAACGGGCTCGGGCTCTTCACGTTCGCCGGCGTGAACGGGCTCGGCGCGCGCGCATTCGCCTACGTGAACGTGGGGCAAAGCGTGTTCGTCGCGCTGCTCTGGGCCGGCGTGCAGCTCGTCGCCGCGCATCTCGTGAAGCGCCGGATGCCCGCAGCGGCCGAGGAAGCTCCGCCGCAAACGGTGCCGCTCGGAGAGCTCACGTCGGGGGCACGCGACGAGGGGCTCGTCCGCGCGCGGGTCGTCTCGACGACGGAGACGAGCGTGCTGGTCGAGGAGGACACGCCGGAGGAGAACGTTGCCCAGCTCGTGCTCTCGGGTCCGGCGCGCGCGTCGCTCGAAGCAGCCCAGCGTGCGTCCGGTTCGCCCGCGTTGCTCGTGACGGTGCGCGCCTCGCGCGAGACGCAGCCACAAGCGGCGCAGGCAAACTACCGCAGCGCGCCGGAGGTGAGGCGCGTGCTCTGGGGCGAGCATTTCGAGGCGATCCCGGCGCCGCCGCCCATCTGGGCGCGACCAGGCGTGGTGCAGCGGCTGTCGCGCACGAGCATGTTCGCCGCGGCAGCGATCGCGATCGTGGAGTTCGTGCGATCGTGGCTCTGAGAGGGTGTTCCACGCTTGGGGCCGCCGCGCCGGGGCGCTGCCCCGGACCCCGCGGGGGCTATCCGCCCCTCGACCCGGACCAGGGCAAGCCCTGGACTCGGGGTGGAAGAACTGCGCGATGCGCAGTTCTTCCCACAGGCCGGTGGCAAGACCATGAGGGTGCGTTGCACGCTGGCAGCGGGCACGTTGCCCGTTGAATCCTCAACGCCGCTGTCTTGGTGGGCAGGGTCGTCGTTGGTCTTGACCTGGCCTGTTCGATGAACTGCGCATCGCGCAGTTCATCGACCCCGGGTCCAGCGCTTGCGCTGGTCCGGGTCCAGGGGTGGACAACCCCTGGTGGGGCCTGGGGCAACGCCCCAGCTCAGCGCCTCCAGATGAGACCCATGCTCAGGAGCCTGCTGGCTCTTGGCCGTCGGACGTCGTCGGCTTGCCTTCCTGCGCTGCCGCCTCGTTCTTCTTTCGCGTGGCGGCGGCCTTGTCTGCGTACATTGAGCGATAGGCGAGCGTCTCCTCGAAGATGGCGAGTAGCCCTGGCTTCTTGTCGTCTTGTGCTGTGTCGATCACGGATTTGCCGAGCCGGCTGATGAGCGTTTCGAGCTTGTCCTCGTAGTACACCTCGCTCTCGCGCAGGATCTCGGACAGCTTGGCGACGCCTGGCGCGTCTTTCCGGATGAGCGCGAGGATGACGACGATCTCGAGGATCTCCTGGTAGGTCTTGGCGTGGATCCGGGCTTCATCGCCGTGCTCGGGGATCGCCTTGGCCAGCTCGTTGAGCACGCGCGCGAGGCCAGGCTTGGACCGGCGAAACTTGTTGAGCTCCCCGCTCTTCACGTCGACGAGCTTGTCCTTGTAAGACGTCACGTCGAAGATGCCTTCCCCCGTGTACTTCCCCACCGAATCGTCTGCCATGAGGCCTCCATTTCCGTACTAGGCGGATGGAGCACGTTACCGATCTGGATACGAAGTGTCAATTAACACAGAGGACAGATACAAAACGAGCGGGGTACCAGATCGGGGCCCTGAGGTCGCCCTCCGCGTCAGGCGACATCCCGTCTGCGTCATGCGCGGTCTCATGTTGCGTCATGCGAGGGTCGGTTTGGGGGCATGGGAGCGCATCCCGCTCGGGAGATCTCGCAGCCTCGAAGATGGGATGTCTCGGTCGTGTATTGCGAGGTCACCTTCCGAGGGCGTGTGGTCTTGTTCTTCGAATGAGACATCCGCGCTTCGCACATGCGATCGCATCCGCCGGGATGGGACGTCTTGGTTCGTGGATGCCATGTCTCATCCTGGAGATGCGTCCTGTGATTCTTGGGAGGACACGTCCCAACCTTCGCAGGAGACGTCGCAGCTCAGGGGAGTGCCATCTCGTCTTCCGATTGCGTGGTCCCAGCCGCGGACAGCGCGGACGAACCCTCCGCAAGAATCTTTGTCACCTCTCCACGTGCGCGGCCAATTCATGGGAGGCTGATGCGTCGTGGGGACCACTGACGGTTGACAGAAGGCCGAGACTTCTGATCGCCTTCAGGCGATGACCTCTCCGCGCGTGCGTTCCCTCCTCTCCGTTGGGCTCGTGGCCTGCGCGACGATGGCGCTCGTGCCGCTCGGCTGCGCGGCCAAGATTCGTTACCCCGTGCAGCAGGACGACCGCCCGCGCGTGCCGGACGCCACCGCGGAGCGGCTGCGAGCGTGCGTCGATGAGTTCGGCGGTGACCTGCCCCGGGGGGAATTCACGTTCGATGTCGCGTTGACGGTCGACGAAGATGGACAGGTCGTGGATGTCAAGAGCAAAGGCGTGCCCCATGAAGAGCTCGCGATATGCATGCGGATCGCGCTGCGAGGCATGACCGTCCCGGAGGAGCTCGTCAGGCTGCGCGAGCTGCGCCTGCCCGCGTCGCCCGCTTCCACGAACGGGCAGGCGGCGGCCGAGCGTGGGCTCGTCGGGCACCCCGGAGTGCTCGTGGCCGTGGGGATCGCGCTCGCGGACCTCGTCATCGAGGCGGGGCCCGCCATCATCATCGTGATCGCCGCGTCGGTGGAGATTGGCAAGTCGGAGATTGCGGAGGCGGCTCGGAAGCGGCCCAAGCCGAACTTGAACCGATGCCTCGACGCCGCCGCGGGTGGCGGTGTGCTGTGGGACAATCTGTGCAACTCGATAACGAACAAAATTCATGCCCAGGATTGCTGGGAGCTAAAATTGGAAAGCGAAGAGATGAAGAGAAATTGGTGTAAATGGAGATTCGGAAAGTGACGACGTCCAAGCCTCGAAAGACCACCTCGAAAACCAAACGACCTCGCTGGATCGCCGAGCGCCGTCTTGAGCGACGTGACGCCGTCGGGGGCATCGTCGTGGTCCGCATCGGTTCTCCTGAATTACCCCCTGGCGACGAGGTGTGGAGATGCCCCTTCGTCATCCTGGGACTGGGTGATGACTCGATTCAATTTAGCAAAAGCATCGATTCGATGGCTGCGCTCCAAAACGCCCTCACAGGTATTCGATGCAAGCTCGTGCAGAGCGGAATTCCCCTTCGATGGGAGGGCGGTGAAGAAGGTGACCCGGGTTTTCTCGTTTATGTGCCCTCGGCATTCGGCCTCGCGTTCCAACAGCGTATGGAAAAAATGATCCAAGCGGAGATCGAGGAGCTCGTCCGGCCCATCAGCGAGCGCCACGAGCGTCGAGAGGCTCGGCGCAAGGCGCGGGCGAAGCCGCGAACGGAATGATTCTGCTGGGGATCCTGCCGTAGCGAGGGAGAACATGCCTGCTAGCGCGAAAACCACCTCGAAAACCAAACGACCTCGCTGGATCGCCGAGCGCCGTCTCGAGCGGCGTGATGCCGTCGGGGGCATCGTGGTGGTCCGCATCGGTGTTCCTGTATGGCCCTCTGGCGCCGGGCCCTGGAAATGCCCGTTCATCATCTTGGGGCTCGGCGACGAATCGATTCAATTTGGTTACAGCGAAGATTCGATGGGGGCCATCCAGAATGCCTTGAGTGGCATTCGCAGCATGCTCGTGCAGAGCGGGATTCCGCTTCGATGGGAGTTGGAGGGGGCTGAGGAAAATGACACTGGGTTTCAGATGGCTGTACCCTTCGCATATGGCCTCGGTTTTCAACAACACCTTGAAAAAATGATTGAAGCAGAGATCGAGGAGCGCGCCCGTCTCTTCCGCGAGCTCATCGAGCGTCGAAAGGCGCGCCGCAAGGCGAGGGTAAAGCCGCGAAAGGAATGATCCTGCTGGGGATCCTGACGTAGCGAGGGAGAACATGCCTGCTAGCGCGAAAACCACCTCGAAAATTAAACGACCTCGCTGGATCGCCGAGCGCCGTCTTGAGCGACGTGACGCCGTCGGGGGCATCGTCGTGGTCCGCATCGGTTCTCCTGAATTACCCCCTGGCGACGAGGTGTGGAGATGCCCCTTCGTCATCCTGGGACTGGGTGATGACTCGATTCAATTTGGCAAAAGCATCGATTCGATGGCTGCGCTCCAAAATGCCCTGCGGGGCATTCGCAGCAAGCTCGTGCAGAGTGGTATTCCGCTTCGGTGGGAGGGACTTGACGAAGATGACACTGGTTTTTCCATGGAGGCGGACAGAGGCTATGGGCTCGCGTTTCAACAACGCATCGAACAAATGATCCTCGACGAAGAAGAGAAGCTCGTCCGGCCCATTCGCGAGCGCCATGAGCGCCGCGAGGCTCGGCGCAAGGCGCGGGCGAAGCCGCGAACGGAATGATCCTGCTGGGGATCCTGCCGTAGCGAGGGAGAACATGCCTGCTAGCGCGAAAACCTCTTGACCTGGGCCGAAACTTCGTTCTTGGGGCTCGGCACCAACGGGCGCATCTACGTGCCCGAATCCGATTGCCCGAAGCCGCCAGGCGAAGAATGTCGCTCAACCTGACGGTCCTTCTCCCTTCGCCGCCGCGATCCGCGCGAGCGCACGCGCCTCGGCCACCTCCATCGGCGTCCGCCCGGTCGCCTTCGCCTCGTCGAGCACGAGGCGCGCGGTTTCGCCGAGCCGATCGATGAGCGGCGTGCGGTCCGGAAGGCCCATCACGGAGAGGCCGATCCCATCGATCACCGCGCCCGCCGAGGCGATCGGATCCGGCACGTGGAGGACGCCACGCGCGGCGAGAAGGCCCGCGATCTCGGGCGAAGCGAGCGCGTTGTTCGCCGCGCCGCACACGGCCCAGGCGCGCATCGCGTGGACGACCTCGGCCGTGACGACGCCCCCGACGGCGCACGGCGCGACGATGTCGACATCCTCGACGAGGATCCGATCCGCCGAGGTGACCCGCGCGCCGGGGATCTTCCGAGCGACCTCCTCGGCGCGGCGCGCATCCACATCCGCGAGCACGATCCGGAGGCCCGCCTCGGCCAGCACCTCGGCCGCGCGCGCGCCGATCGCGCCCGCGCCCTGCACCGCCACCGAGAGCCCTTCGAGCGGCACGCCCCGCACCGCCGCGCATGCCTCGATGCACCGAACGAGCCCCCGCGCCACCGCCGCCGCGAGGCCTCGCTCGTCCGTGTGCACGTGCCGCGTGTGCTCGGCCATCACCGCGAGATCCGCGGCCGTCGTCCCGAGATCGCCGGCCGTACGGAACACGCCGCCGAGCTCCTCGACCACCTGCCCGAGCCGCGCGAACGCGGCCTTCCGATCGAGCCCGTCGGCGAGAAGCACGACCGCCTTCCCGCCGCCCGCGTCGAGCCCGGCGAGAGAGCACTTGCGCGTCATGGCCCGCGCAAGCGCGAGCACGTCCGCGAGCGCCGCGTCCGACGACGGATATCGCATCGTGCGCACGCCGCCCACGGCGGGCCCGAGCGTCGTGTCGTCGAGGGCCACGATCGCGCGCAGACCCGAGCGAGGATCCGCGACGAACATGCACCGCGGGCCGCCCGCCGCGGCCAAAGTTGCGAAGAGTTCCTCCATGGATCGCAAAGACGCACCGATCGCCCCGCGACGCAAGCGCGTGCTCCTCTCGGTCGCGCGTGGCGCGGGCCTCGCATGCCCCTCGCGCGCGGAGCGGAGGTGCGGGCATGGACGAATCATCCTTCCTGGACGAGGTCGCGTGGCGTGGTGGGCTCGGAGAGACGTCGCTCGTGCGAGCGATGTCCGAAGCCGTCCTCCGGGCGTTCGCCGAGACGCTCGTCCCCGACGAGGCCCGCGCCCTCGCGCACGCGCTCCCGGAGCCGCTCGCGGCCTTTCTCCTCGACGGCCCGCACCTTGGAAACCTCTCCGAAGAGGCGCTCTACCGCCGCGTCGCCGACCGCGAGGGCACGCTCCTCGGCTTCGCCATCGAGCACACCCGGCTCGTCCTCGGCGTCCTCGGCGAAAAGCTCCCCGAGACCACCCGCCTCCGCTTGCGCCGCCACCTCACGCCCGAGCTCGGCGAGCTCCTCGCACCGCGCGAGCCCCTTCCGCCGCCTCCGGTCCACCTCCGCCGGCCGCACGAGCCCAAGCTTGGCAAAGGAAACACCCTCGCCACCGGTCGCCCCGGCAGCCAGAAGCCGCTCAGCGAGGCTCGGCCCGAGCGTGCTCATGCGGAATCGGTCGTCCGCGCCGAAAACCCCCACCAGGAGACAAAACTCTCGTCGAGCTGCGGGCTCACGCAGGAGCGCGAGCACGAAACCCTCGCCGAGGGCGAACCCGGGCCGCGGAGACCCGTGAGCGAAAAAGGCCGCTAGAAGCGAGGCCTCCGCGGGTCGTTGGAATCTGGCAGGAAGCTACGATCCGGATCCGAAATCGTGTACCTTCCGACCGAGCCGCCCTCGCCGATGCAGACCCGGGGGCGGGTCGTGCGGAAAGGCACGGGCGGATGCAGGCTGGCCAGCAAATCACGCCGACGCTTCGGCTCCAGGGCCTTCTCGGGAAGGGAGGCATGGGCAGCGTGTGGGTCGCCGACCATCTCGCGCTCGGGACCCAGGTCGCCGTCAAGTTCATGTCCCCGGCCTACGTCGAGAACGCCTCGCTCGTGCAGCGGTTCCGCACGGAGGCCATGGCCGCGGCGCAGATCAAGAGCCCACACGTCGCGCAGGTCTTCGATCACGGCTTCACCGCCGACGGCACGCCCTACATCGTGATGGAGCTGCTCGAAGGCGAAGACCTCAAGCGCCGCATCCGTCGCGAAGGACCGCTGCCGCTCAAGGACGTGGCGCTCGTCGTGTCGCAAGCCTCGAAGGCGCTCTCCCGCGCGCACGCGCTCGGGATCGTCCATCGCGACATCAAGCCGGACAACATCTTCCTCTGCAACATCGACGGCGAGACCTTCGTCAAGCTGCTCGACTTCGGCATCGCCAAGATGGGCCCCGATAGCGCCCTCGGCGCCACGACCACGGGCTCGATGATGGGCACGCCGCTCTACATGAGCCCCGAGCAGCTCCTCAGCGCCAAGCGCGTCGATCACCGCTCGGATCTCTGGTCGATCGCGGTCGTCGCCTACCACGCGATCACGGGCCGCGTGCCCTTCCACGGCGAGACCGTCGGCTCGCTCGGGGTCGCCGTGCACACGGGCGCCTTCCATCTCCCGAGCACGCTCCGGCCCGACGTGCCGCCGGCCGTCGACGCGTGGTTCCAGCGCATGCTGCGGCGTGATCCAGCCGAGCGGTTCGGCACGGCGAAGGAGATGGCCGAGGCGCTCGAGCAAGCCATCCTCGGCGCACCGTCGCCCTACGCGGTGACCGGCGGCGTCACGCGCGGGTCGCTGCACACGCACCCCGAGCCGACGCCCGCGCCGTACTCGGGCGGGCCGATGGCCGCGACGCCGGCCCCGAGTTCCATGCACGGCTACACCTCCTCGCCGTACAGCGCGCCGCAAAGCCCCGCGAGCGCGCCGCAGACGCTCATCGGGACCTCGACCACGGCCGCGCGCGCGGGCGGCGGCAAGAAGCCCGCAATCATCGCCGCCGGCGTGGCCGTGCTCGTCCTCGGCGCCGTGGGCCTGTTCCTCGCCGTCGGCCGAAGCAACGACACCACGCCCGTCTCCGCCGCACCCGGCGAGGCCTCCACCAGCGCTCTCACCGCAGCGCCCACGCCTTCCCCGTCCCCCACGCCCGTCGTCGCGCCGGCGCCCCCGCCCACCACGAGCGCGCTCGCCGAACCGGCCGCGTCCGCCGCGACTGCGAAGACGGCCGAGGACAACCCCACGACCCGCAAGACGGCGACCGCGCCCGCGACGACGGCCCCACCCCCGCCCGCCACGACCACGAAGACCGCGCCCAAGCCGCCCAAGGGTGGCAAGGACAACATCGGCTTCTGAACCACGGCTTCCATGCGCCATACGCAAGCTCGACTCGGTGCCACAGCGACGATCGTCGCGCTCGGCCTCTCGCTCTCTGGAGCGGCAGCAGCCCAGGGAAAACAGCCTTCGGCCGCCGCCAAGCAGACGGCGCGGGAGCTCCTCGTCAATTGTCGTGAAAAACTCGCCGCGAAGAAGCTCCCCGAGGCGCTGAAGGATTGCCAGGGCGCGCACGCGATCATGGGCGTGCCCTCGACCGGGCTCGATCTCGCGCGCGTGCAAGAGGCCATGGGCCACCTCGTCGAGGCCCGCGAGATCGCCCTCGAGGTGACGCGCTTCGACAACTCCGCCGGCAACGCCGCCTTCGACACGGCCATGACCGAGGCCGAGGCCCTCGCGCAAAGCCTCGAGCCAAAGATCCCCTCGCTCGTGATCAACGTGAACGGCCCGCCCTCCGGCGCCGAGATCACCGTGAAGGTCGACGCCGAGGTCATCCCGCAAGCGGCCGTGTCGCTCCCGTACAAGGTGAACCCAGGCGAGCACACCGTCGTCGTCTCGGCCGCAGGCTTCGGCCAGCGGGCAGAAAAAGTGCAGGTCGCAGCCGGACAAACCCGCGCCGTCGACGTCACGCTGAGCCCGGCCTCGGGGGGCGGCGGGGACGTCGTGGATCCATTCGGCAAACCGGAGTCCCCAGCCGACGAGGGAGGCGGGCGGCAAATCCCGGTGTGGGCATGGATCACGGGCGGCGTCGGGCTCGTCGGGGCCGGCGTGGCCGTGGGCTTCGGAATCGACTTCAGCGACGCGCAAAAGACCGTGAGCCGCGATTGCCCGGGCAACGCCTGCAACGAGAACTATACGCCCGCGGAAGCGCAGGCCCTGCAAGCGAGGTGGAACCGCTCGCTCGGGCTCACCGTGGCAGGCAGCGTCGTCGGCGCCGCGGGGATTGGAGCGGCGATCTTCGGCATCGTGACAGCGCCGAAAAAGGGCGCACCCGCGCCGTCCACGGGGTTCGTCCCGTGGATCGGTCCGTCCGGCGTCGGCGCTTCCGCGTTCGGCCATTTCTGACCACGCGCGCAGTCCGTCGCGCACGCGTGCGGATGTCCCGTATGGAAGCCCGCGCGCGCCGCGCCTTGGCCGCGCCCTTGTGGTACAAACGACGCCATCGTGCTGCTTGCTCGCATCCGCCTCGTCGGCCTCGGCCCCTTCGGCGACATCACGCTGCCCTTCTGCGACGCGGATGGCTCCCCCCGGCGTCTCTGCGTCATCTTCGGCGGCGAAGGGGTAGGCAAGACGGCGGTGCTCGCCGCCATCGCCACGACCCGCCCAGGCCACGCCGTCGCGCAGCTCGTCAACGCTCGGGCATCCGGGTCGCCAACCGGCGCCTTCCGCCCCGAAGCCCAGCGCGAACCTCGCCCCGAGGCGCCGCCGTTCGTCGTGGCCGACTGGCTCCTCGGCGACGACGACCCGGCCCGGCCGCATCCGCTCTGCATCGCAAGCCCGAACGCGCGCCTCGACGAGCGCGACGACGAAGCGCTCCTCCGCCGCCGCGAGCAGGCCCTCTTCGATCGCCGCGCCAGCGAGCGGGGGTTCGTCCTGATCTCCCTCTCGGGCGCCCGCTGGTTCTCGCGCACGCCCGTGCTCCTCACGACGCCCGAGCGCACCCTGCTCCGCTACGACGTCCGCGCCTCCGCGAGCTTCGACGACGCAAGCCGCACCGACATCGCCCGCGAGACCAAGCAGGTCCTCTCGTTCGCCTGCATCACAGCCGCCCTGTCCCGCAAATCGGACAGCGCGCCGGCCGCCGCAGCCCGGCTGGAGACGGCGCTCGTCAACGTGCTCGCCGCGCTGCTCGAAGAGGACGGTGTGACCTTTGTCGGCGTCGATCCCGTGCGCCTGGAACCCCTGTTCCGCGACGCCGACGATCGCCTGATCGAGTTCGACGACCTGCCCCGCAGTCTGCGCCACCTCGTCGCCTTCGGCGCGCAAGCCGTGCGCTCGCTATTCGCCGCCTTCCCAGACCGCGATCCCCGCGAGGCCGAGGGCGTCGTGCTCATCGACGACGTCGAGATCGAGCAGCCCGCCCATCGTCTGCGCACCCTCGTCCCGCGCCTCCGCCGCGCCTTGCCGCGCGTGCAGTGGATCCTGACGTCGAGCTCCCCCGACGTGGCACTCGGCTGCGCCCCCGGCGAGATCATCGCCTTGCGCCGTCTGCCCGGCGCCGCAGCCATCGAGCTCCACGAGGGCGAGGACGCGGTTTTGCATTAGTCTCGGCTTGAGGCCGCTGCGCTGGGGCGTTGCCCCAGGCCCCACCAGGGGTTGTCCACCCCTGGACCCGGACCAGCGCAAGCGCTGGACCCGGGGTCGATGAACTGCGCGATGCGCAGTTCATCGAACAGGCCGAGGCAAGAC
>NZ_JAGTJJ010000037.1 GCF_028435365.1 Polyangium jinanense
CTGGACCGAGGGCCGAGAAACCGCGCGATGCGCGGTTTCTCGGACGGGCCCGTGGCAAGACCATTCGGCCTGTTCGATGAACTGCGCATCGCGCAGTTCATCGACCCCGGGTCCAGCGCTTGCGCTGGTCCGGGTCCAGGGGTGGACAACCCCTGGTCGGGGTCCGGGGTGAAACCCCGGCGCTGCGCTCCCTGCTCAGAGCTTCTCGACGAGGATCGTCGTCATGTACGTGCCGGGGGCGGTCCGTACGGTGTGCCAGCCGCGGCCGATCGAGGTGGCGGCGATTTCCCAGGAGAACCATTCGCCGTAATGCTCGATGGCGCCTTGCGAGATACCCCAGCCGGCTGTGGGGGAGGGCTCGCGTGAGGCTTGATCCTTCCAGGAGGGCACGCGGATTCGGAAGCCGTTGGCCGTGATCACGGGCTCGTCGATCTTGCCGAGCTGAATGAAGGGGCCTTTTTCGTCGCTCGTCGCCTGGAAGAAACCTAGCTCGTCTCCCCGGTAGGCCACGAAATGGGCCGGCTCTCCCGCGCTGCCCGAGGGCCAGGGAATTCCGTTGATCGAGGCGTCTTGATGCTGCGTCCCGTCGGCGGAGCCGCGGAGCTGCGACAGCCGTATGGTGACGATCGACCCGAGGTGCGCGCAGAGCTCGCGCCGCACGGTCGTGGAGACCTCGATTCGTACGGTGGACGCGCCCTGGATCTCGACCACGCCGAACACCTCGAAATCGGTGTTTTCTGCGGCGAACATGATTCGATCGCCGTCGCTGCCGGCTTGGAACGCTGGGGGCCTTGCTGATCGGAAGTCGAGGACCGTGAGCCCGCAGCCGTCTGCCACGGCGTCGTAATCGAATGAGGGGACGATCTGCGCTCGATGAATCCCGGCGTCCACGACGATCGACGTCCCGTCGACCCGCGCGCGGAGCCCGCCCTTCTGTAGCGCCGGCTCGCCTTCGGGGAGCGGGCCGGCCTTCGGGGAATGGTTCGAAGGAGATGTCGAGGCCCTCGGGGCATGCGCAGAGGCCCAGAACCCAGCTCCGATCAGCGCGCCCGCGAGTGCTGGGATCGCAACGGGGACCACGCGCCGATGCATTCGATGAGCAAGCGCGGCGAGCACGAATGCCCCTGCAAACGGGAGCACGAGGAGACGCGCGTACGAGGTCGTGCCCGTGAACAAACCAAACCCCGCCGCGATGAACCAGAACCCTGCGAGCACGGCGGTCCCCGCGGCGGCCAGCTTTTCCCGGCGCGTGACGAGTGCAAAGCCGAGGACGAGCGCGAGCACGACGATGAGTGGCCCGAGGACCTGATGCTCGAAGAAGGCCGCCGATGGAACAGGAAAACCCCGCGGTTGCGAGAGCGCGTACGCGAAACCTCCCGCGGCATGACTGAATGCCGTGATCCCCAGGAGCACCCGCGCCGCGACGTCCCCCGTTTTCTCCATCCCGCCCACGGTATCCCGCGACGCCGGCAGGATCCAGGTGCTCGTGATTGCCTGCACCCCGAGCGCTGCGGTACGTTCGTTCCGTGATGCGTCGCCGCGCGTTTCGCCTCGTCTTCCTGGCCCTCGCCGCCTGCGGCCCCGCGAGCGTGCCTCCGCCGCGACCCACGGAGACACCACAAAACGCGCCCGAAAACACAGCGCCCCCGCCGTGGCCCTTCGCGGATACCATCCTGCCCGCGCCGCCGGCCCAGGGAACGCCGACCGAGCCCGGCCCGCGCCCCGGTTTGCCCGAGGGGCTCGTGCGCGCCGTGGAGACGCTCTTCCGGAGCGGGCTCGCCGATCCGCGTGGACTGCCGTATCACGAGGCCGCCATCACGCTCACGACGCAGCCGGAAGGCCCGGGTGAGACCGTCGCAACGAAGGCGTTCGTGCTCCCGGGGCCCGAAAGCGGGCCGCGGTTCGGGATCCTGTGGAATGGACTCGTGGTTCCGCTCGTCGCCGTCGGCCCGCCGGCGGACCTGCGTGCCGATATCGAATCGCTCCGGGCCAGCGACAAGCGCATCTGCGACCAGCAATTGGCCCATTTCCCCGGAATGCCTTGCATCCGGACGCGGGGGCCCCGGCCGGAGCTCCAGTCCCACAAGCTCGAACAGATCCTGCCGATGCAGGTCGCGATGCTCGTGCAGCTCGGCGAGGACACCCTCGCGCGAACGCTCTGGGAGATCTGGATCGCGGGCGGGGATCTCGAGACCACCCCCGAGATCTCCGGACGCGAGCGGGACATTTTCGCGTGCCTCGCCGAGCATTTTTTGCATGTGCTGCGCGACCGCGGGCTCTGGGCCCACGTGCGCGGCGACGACGCGCTCGCGCTCGCGAGCCTGCGTGGCCTCGCCCGGCTTTCGCCCGCGCTCTCCGCGCGCGCGGCCGCGCTCGGGGCCGGCGAGCAAACCGTAAACCTCCTCGCCGAGCCGCCGGGGCCTTTGCTCGCGGACCAGGAAAAACGTGCCGCGCGGCCGGCACCGAAAGATTTGCCTTCTCCCTTGCCCGCGGATCCGACGGCGCGCGTGGCAGCGCTCGTCGCGGCGCTCGGTGAGGTGCGCGAGCCCGCGTTCGGGCGGTATGGCGCGCAGACGCAAGTCCTCGCAGACCCGATCTTGCAGGCGCTCCTCGCGGAAGGCGAAGCGGCGGTCCTGCCGCTCGCGGAGGCGCTCGCGAACGACGAACGATACACGCGATCGATATGGTACGAGGCGCACGGCATCGTGCTGCTCACGGTCCGCGACGTCGCCGAGCTCGCCCTCGACACGCTCGCCGCGGATCTCCCGCTCGCGCCCGCGCCGCCCGACGAGACGAAGGAGCAGAAGGCCGAACGATTCCGGAAGGCCGCGGAAACGTTCAAATCGGTCCCCGTGGACGAGCGCTGGTTCCGCGCTCTCGCGGACGAAACCGCGGGACCTCTGCGGTGGGTGCAGGCGGCCACGCGTATCGTCGGACCCACGGACGCGCCCCGCCGGAGCCCCGACGCCTCGGATTTCCTCGCGCTTTTCCTGCGCGTCGACGGGCCGCTCAAACCTCGCTTCGCGGGCCTTTCGTCTCGGAAAAATCCATCGGTCACCGAGCTCCTCGCGCGGCGCATGAAGCAACTCGCCGACATGAAGGGGCACGGATACCTGCGGGCCTCGTGCGAGATGGGCCTCCTCCTCGCGCTCTGGGATCCCAAGGGCGCCACGCGCGCGCTCCGCGAGGGGACGGAACCCTTGCGCAAGAGCTTTCAAGAAATCAAGGACCCCGAAGGCGCGGACGAGCTGCGCCAGTGCCTCGCCGTGTTTTACGTGGCGCGATCGGCCTCGGGGGACGAAAAGGCATTCGACGAATACGCGTCCTTCATCCGCGAGATCGATCCCGCGACCGTGCCCCCGAGATCAGGCACGCTCCTCGCGCCCCTGGCCCTCCGGCCCACGCGCCCTTCCATCGTCGCCGCAGGCCGCGCGATGTTCGCGACCAAAACCTCGCCATGGGTAAGTCGCTTCCGGCATGGCGAGCGTGACGATTTGCTCGATCCCTCCTTGCTGCGAATCCCCGGCATGCGCGAGCTCGTCCTCCCGGCGCTGGAGGACAGGGCCGCGGTCGGCACCATCGAGATCGACGAATTTGGAGAAGCCGAATGGGGCCTCGACGGCGCTCGGGAATTCGATCGCGAGCACGAGCAGGTCGATCCGCGGGATCCCGGCGCCGCGCCCTCGAACACGAAGATGCCGCTCCGCGTGTGTGATCGCGTCGCAAGCGTCCTCGCGCGGCGCATCGGATCGGCCGCGCCGTTCCGGATGTACTGGATCGAGCCGCGGCGCGACGACGCCATCGCCGCGATCCGGACCTTCGTCGTGACGAAGTCCGAGTCGCCCCGCGCCCCCTGAACGGCATTTCCGTCGGAATCGACAAAACACGTAGAAAACGCAATTGATCTCGTCCCCGACGGAACGATTTTCTCCCGTATCGCCTCCTCGCCCACGCGGCCGTTCATCCGCTATGCTACGTGTGGGTATCGGCCCCATACACGTGTCATGACGAACGTCGCACTGCTCGGATACGGCCGCTTCGGCGCGGCGATGGCCTCGCTCCTCCGGGACGCGAACGTCGACGTGCGAGCTCTCGACGATCGCTCCCATGTGCCGGAGGACATGCGCGCCACGTCGCTCCCGGATCTCGTCCGCGGCCGTGATTTCGTGGTCGTCGCCGTCCCCGTCACCGCCATGCGCCGCGCGTTCGGGGCGATGCGGCCGCTGCTGTCGCCCTCGCAGATCGTCGTGGACGTGGGCAGCGTCAAGCTCGGCCCCTCGGCCGCCATGAACGAATGCTTCGGCGCCGAGATCCCCTGGGTCGCCACGCATCCCTTGTTCGGACCGATCAGCCTCTCGCGAGGCGAGCGACCGCTCGTCGCGGTCGTCTGTCCCAATGCGACCCACCCGGCCGCCGTCGACCGCGTGGTAAAACTCTACGAGCGAATCGGCTGCACGGTCGTCCTGGAGGACGAGGCCACGCACGATCGCAACATGGCCTGGACACATGCCCTCGCATTCTTCGTGGCCAAGGGTATGCTCGACGCGGCCGTGCCCCTCGACATTCCGTACGCGCCGCCCTCGTTCCAGGCGCTCGCGCGGACCGTGGAGGCCGCGCGCTCGGACGCGGGGCACCTCTATGCCGCGCTCCATCGCGAAAATCCCTATGCCGCCGAGGCCCGCCGGAAGCTCGTCGATGCGCTCCTCGCCGCCGATCAAAACCTCTCCGGATCGGACGGGATGGCTCCGCCGCCATCCTCCGCGCTCGTCCTGCCCTCCAAGGCGGGCACGCAAGCCTTGCGAGAGACGCGGGATCTCATCGACGACCTCGATCGGGACCTCATGGAGCTCCTCGGGCGGCGGGCCCAGCTCGCGCGACGCGCGGCGCGGGAGAAAGCGAAGCTCGGCCGTCCCGTGCGGGATCCCGAGCGCGAGGCGGAGCTCCTCGATGCGCGCAGGCGCTGGGCGGCCGAGCGGGAGCTCGATCCGGCCTCGGTGCACGAGATCTTCGACGCCATTCTCCGATTCTCCAGGCGCTTGCAGCACGAGGAGCCCACCGAGGAAGCGGACTGATCTTTTTGTAGCCCTGTCGCGGCCGTCGCGGCATCCAACAGGACACGGACTGTAGGGGGAACTTACATGATTGTCACACTCGAGCCCGACGCGCCCGAATCGCGCGCCGAGGCGGTCATTCGCCTCGCGGCACGGTATCCGGGGGTCTCGGTCCAGAAATTCGTCTTCCGCGGCGAATCCATTTCCATCACGGAGGTGCACCTCATCGGCTCGACGCGCGCCGTGCCGACGGAGCCCTTCGAAAGTTTGCCCGGCGTGCGCAAGGTCGTCCGCGTCTCCCGGAAATACCGGCTCATCGGCCGGCACCATCCGGACGCCGAGACGCACGGGTTCGAGTACAACGGCGTCCATTTCGACGAGAAACGCGTCCACGTCTTCGCCGGCCTCTGCGCCGTCGACACGCGCGAGCACGTCGGGCAGATGATGGCCGCGCTCGAACAAGCGGGCATCCGGACGACGCGCATGGGCGCGTACAAGCCGCGCACGAGCCCCTACGATTTCCAGGGCCTCGGCAAAGCCTGTTTGCCCTGGGTCTTCGAGCTCGCGGGCAAGCACGGCATCAAGGTGATCGCCATGGAGGTCACCGACGCGCGGCACATCGACGAGATCAACACGGCGCTCGCCGCGGCGGGGGATCCGACCGGCGTCATGCTCCAGATCGGCACGCGCAACACCCAGAACTTCGAGCTCTTGAAGCAAGTGGGCCAGCAGAAGCGCTTTCCGGTGCTCTTCAAGCGCGGCATGGGCATCTCGCTCGAAGAATCCTTGAATGCCTGCGAATACGTGGCGAGCGAGGGCAACCCGAACATCGTGTTTTGCCTGCGCGGCGTGAAGACGCACCTCGGCGATCCGCACAGGAACCTGGTCGACTTCTCGCACGTGCCCGTCGTCCGCCGGCAGACGCGCCTGCCCGTGTGCATCGATCCCTCGCACGCGGTCGGCCGCATGGACAACGCGCCCGACGGCCTGCCCGACATCTTCCACGTGGTGGGGCAGGGGATCATCGCGGGCGCGTCCATGGTGCTCATCGATTTCCACCCGCGGCCCGACGAAGCGCTCTGCGACGGCCCGCAGGCCCTCGAGCTTTCGGCCTTGCCGCGTTTCGCGCGGTACGTGGAGAGCGTGCGGCTCGCATACGCAGGAATCGTCCGCGAGTTCGGGGCGGCCACGGCGCCGCCGCCCGCATCGTCGTCGGAGCCGAGCGCCGCTTGATCGAGGCCCGAGGCGCCGTGGAGGGGATCTCGGTCGCTTGCCTCGGTCCCTCGGGCACGTTCAGCGAGGAGGCGGCCTCGCGTCATTTCGGGCAGGACGCCCAGCCCTTTTTCTGCACCTCGATTGACGACGTCTTCGACGTGGTGGAGGCGCGCGCGGCCCCATTCGGCGTCGTGCCCGTGGAAAACTCCCTCGAAGGCGCGATCGGACATACCCTCGACCGCCTCGTCGCCTCGCCGCTCCGCATCTCCGGCGAAGTCGCGCTCCCCATCCGGCAACACCTTCTCCGGCGCGACGGGCATCTCCACGGGCTCACGCGTGTCTACGGGCACGCGCAATCCCTCGCGCAATGTCAGCGATTCTTGAAAAAGACGCTCCCGCTGGCCGAGCGCGTCGCGGTCTCCAGCAACGCCGAGGCGGCGCGCCTCGCCGCGCTCGAGCCCGGCTGCGCCGCCCTCGCGGGCAAGCGCGCGGCCGCGATCCACGCGCTCGCCATCCTCGCCGAGGGGGTCGAGGACGATCCCACGAACACCACGCGCTTCCTGGTGATCGGCGAAACCAGCGCCGCCCCCTCGGGCCACGACAAGACCTCGCTCGTCATGTCAGCGCCGAACCGCCCGGGCTCGATGGTCGCGCTCCTCCGCCCTTTCTCGCGGCACGGAGTCAGCATGACCAAGCTCGAATCACGCCCCTCGCGGCGAGGTCTCTGGGATTACCTCTTTTTCGTCGACATCGAGGGCCACGCAGAAGACACCGCCGTCCACCGCGCCCTCGTCGACCTCGAAGCACGCGCGGGCTACCTCAAGGTCCTCGGCTCGTACCCGATGGCGCGTCCCTGCTGAGCATTGGTCTCATCTGGGAGGCGCTTCGCCGGGGCTCTGCCCCGGACCCCGCGGGGGCTGTCCGCCCCTCGACCCGGACCAGGCACGGCCTGGACCGAGGGTGGAAGAACTGCGCGATGCGCAGTTCTTCCAACGGGCCCGTGAGAGAGCCTTGCCCGTCGAAAGGGCAGCGCGGCTTTCTTGATGGGCAGGGCTGCTTGCGGTCTTGCCTCGGGCTTGTTCGATGAACTGCGCATCGCGCAGTTCATCGACGAACGGTCCAGCGCTTGCGCTGGTCCGGGCCCAGGGGCGGATAGCCCCGGTGGGGCCTGGGGCAACGCCCCAGCGCGTCCCTGATCGGAACTTCCTCGCCCCCTCGAAGGCTCCTCGCGTACCATGGAAACCATGGAATACGCGCACGGTCGGCCGAGGTCTGGATCCAGCACGAGCGCTTCTGCATCGCTCGTCGTTTTCGCTTCATCGCTCGTGATCATCGCGGCGCCCGCGTGCGTCGCGCCCGAGGTGGACGAACCGTCCGTCGAGACGGCGACGTTCGCATACACGGTCCCGGCGAAGGGGACGGCGACGACGCTCGACGTCGCCGCCTGGAACCTGGAGTGGTTCGGCGACACGAGCCGCGGGCCCACGAACGACACGCTCCAGCGGCAGAACGCGTACGACGTGATCACCGGCGCGGACATGGATCTCTGGGGCGTCGAGGAGATCGTGAGCGTGTCGCAGTGGAACACGCTCAAATCGCAGCTCACGGGCTACGCCGGGTTCCTCTCGAACGACCCGATCGTGACGAGCGGGTCCTCGTACTACACCACGTCCGAACAAAAACTCGGTTTCCTCTACAAGACCTCGATCGCCACAGTGCAAAGCGCGCGCGTGATCCTGACGGCCTACGACTACGAGTTCGCCGGCCGGCCTCCGCTCGAGGTGAAGCTCTCGGTCACGCTGAACGGGACGACCGACAACGTGGTCGTCATCGTGCTCCACATGAAGGCGCTCTCCGATTCCGCGAGCTACCAGCGTCGGCTCGACGCATCCGCCGCGCTAAAATCCTACCTCGACACGAACTACCCGACGCAAAAGGTGTTCGTCGTCGGCGATTTCAACGACGACCTCGACAAGTCGATCTCGGGCAGCGCCACGCCCTACGCGAATTACCTCGCCGACAGCGCGGACTACCATTTCGCAACGAAGGTCCTCACGGACGCGAACATCTCGTCGACATCGAGCGGCGGCGCGACCCTGGATCACCACCTCGTCACGAACGAGCTCGCCCTGTCCCTCGTGCCCGGCTCCGTCGAGGCCTACCGTGTCTCCGAATTCATCCCAAGCTACGCCTCCACGACGAGCGATCACTTCCCCATCCTGAGCCGCTACACCTGGGCCGCCGCCAAGCCCGCCCAGATCGTGATCAACGAGATCTGCGCAAACGAGCCCGGGAGCAGCGTGACAGGCGAGTTCATAGAAGTCGTCAACATCGGCGGCGCCCCCGCGACGCTCGACGGCTGGACGCTCTCGGACGCCTCGTCGGTACGGCACACGTTCGCCGCAGGCACGACACTCGCCGCGGGCAAGAGCATCGTCGTCTTCGGCACAGCCGCCGGCATTCCCGCAGGCACACCAAACGCAATCGCGAGCAGCACGAGCAACCTGGGTCTCGCCAACGGCGGCGACGCCGTCTACCTGCGCGACGCCGCAGGCACGACAAAGGACTCCTTCAGCTACCCCGCCTCCCTCGCCGCAGTCGACGGCGTCAGCATGAACCGCAGTCCCGACGCCGCCGAGAGCGCAACGTTCGTTCTACACACTGCCCTCGTCGCAGCCGCAAGCTCGCCTGGCACACGGGCGAATGGGGCGGATTTCTGAGGGGAGGCGTCGCGCCGGGGCGCTGCCCCGGACCCCGCGGGGGCTATCCGCCCCTCGACCCGGACCAGGCACGGCCTGGACCGAAGGTGGAAGAACTGCGCTCCGCGCAGTTCTTCCAACGGGCCCGTTGGAAGGCGTTGCCGGTCGAAATGGCAGCGCGGCGGTCTCGGCTGGCAGGGTCGTCGTTGGTCTTGACCTGGCCTGTTCGATGAACTGCGCGTTGCGCAGTTCATCGACCCTGGGTCCAGCGCTTGCGCTGGTCCGGGTGCAGGGGCGGATAGCCCCTGCTGGGGCCTGGGGCAAAGCCCCAGCGAAGCGGCTTCAGCTAACAATAGGCCCCACCGCTGAAAGCTTCTTCGTCGCCAGCACCCAATAGATCGCTCGGATCGACCCATCCTCGCCGATCTCGCATTGCAGCACGGAGCGCGGCGCGAGCTTCCGCCCCGGCGCGTGCTCCAGCACCACGGCGGGCATCCCGTTCACCATTCGAAATGCGAACTGCGCGCCCATGTTGTGCCGTTTGCCGAGCCCCACGAACAAGCGTCCGACCCGATCTCGCCCCAGGATTGGCAAGCGCGCTGCGAAGAACTCGCCTCCGCCGTCGCTCAGGTGCCGGACCTCGGCGTCCAGCATCGATTCGAGTGCTTTTCCATCCGTGGTCCCGAGCGCCATGAGAAACCGCCCCAGCGCCTCGCGTGTCTTTTCCACGAGCTCGGGCGTCCGCCGCGTCCGGCTCGACTCGTAGGTTGAAAGCGCCCGACGCGCCCTGTGGTGCATCGTCTTCACGGCTGTTTCCGTCATCCCCAGCGCGTCGGCCGCCTCCTTTACCGACCAGTCGAACACATCGCACAGAAGCACGATCGCCCGCTGCCGCGGCGTCAGCGCCTCCAGCGCCACGAGGAACGCCATCGACACGCTCTCCAGGAGATCGTAACGCCCCTCGGTCTCGACCGGCTCGATCCCGATCTCCAGCACGCCGTCTCCGTCTGTCTCGACCGGCGACGGCAGCCACGGCCCGTCGTATGCGCGCCGCCGCCGCGCGCGTAGCCGGTCGATTCCGAGGTTCACCGCCACGCGCGTCAGCCACGGCCGCACGGGTTCATCCGTGCGGGCCGGTGGACGCTCGATCGCGCGGAGGAGCGTCTCCTGCACGAGATCGTCCGCGTCCGCCGCCGATCCCGTCAATCGGTAGCAAAGACCCCACAGATACCGCCGATGCTCCCGCGCGAGCCCGTCCCCGTCCGCCATCACGTTCACGCCCTCGCATCGAAGCTCTTTCGGCCCACGTCGCCAAGCACATTCACCTCCCGCCGCGTCGCGGCCTGCGCCGCGGCCCGCCCGCTCGCAAAGCTCGCGTCCGCGAGCATGCCCGCGTGCCCCACCCAGTCGCCCGCCACGAACACCCCGGGCGCGCCTGGCACCGCGGGGCCGGGCCTGCCACGCGTGCCGCCGCGCGCTGCCTGCGGGAAATCGTGCGTCACCGTGATCGAAGGCAAGAACCGCCGCTCGACCACGAGGTGTTTCGCGCCCGGTTGCAGAAGTTCGAGCACCTCTTCGAGCTCTCGCTCCACCGCCCGAGAATCCTCCAGCGCGCCGTACCGCGCCACGTGGATCATGGCGCCTCCCTCGGGCGCGAGGCGCGCGGACGCCGAGTGCACCGAGAAGTAGAGCGGCCGATCGATCCCCAGCGCGAACGTGTTCCGCGGCTGCGGCAGGCGCGAGAGCGCGACGTCGAGGCACGCGGCCGTCACCGGAATCGCCGCCGCGGACCACGCCGCGAGGGCCGGCACGTCGGGCAGGAGCGAGGAGGCGAGGGAAGGGCTCGCCGCGATGATCACAGCGTCCGCGGGGATCTCCGCCCCATCCGCGAGCCGCACCGCCTTCACGCGCCCATCCTCCCGCACCACGGACACGGCCTTCGCGCCCGCAAGGATCTCCGCCCCCGCGGCCCGCGCGACGTCGGCGAGCCCGTTCACCATCGTCTGCCAGCCGTCGTGCAGGTAGAGCACGCCGCGCGTCGTCCCGAGCTGGAACTGGGAGATGGCGGCCTCCGCCGAGAGCCGCTCCAGATCCGAGCAGTACGTCGAGACCCGAATGAGTGCCCGGATCACGTCGCGCGCCTCGGGCGTGCGGACCCTCTTCGTGAGGAACGCCTCGAAGCTCGTCTCCGCGAGCGACGCAAGGTCCAGCGCGTCGAGGCCAGCGAGCAGGCGCGCGACCTCGATCTTCCCGACGAGCGGCAAGACCGACGACGTCAAGAGCGACACAGGCCCAGTCGGCAGAGCCCGGAGAATGCCCCCATGCAGAGCGTACGCCCCGTTGCTGGTCGGCGGCGGCGCGCCTTTCGTCTGCACGCCGAGCTCGCCGAGCACGCGCTCTGCCTCGCCGCCCCGGTAGAGCGCATGCGGACCGATGTTCAACGAAAACCCCTTCTTCTCGTGGGTCGCCGCGCGCCCCCCGAGCTCCGAAGCCTTCTCCAGCACAGTCACCCGCCGGCCAGCCCGCGCCGCATACGCCGCCGCCGAAAGCCCCGCAAGTCCGCCGCCGATGACCACCACCCGAGCCGCCGTGTTCGTCGTCATGATCGCACCTCTCAGAGGAGGCACGTCCAGGGGTCCGGAAAGGTTACGCGGAATCGACGCGACGTGATCGTGGGAGGCGGGTTACTTCCGGGCCAGCCACTCCAGGAGGGCGACGAGGACGGCGAGCCCGGCGATGGGGACGGCGATCCAGCCGAGGAAGGTGATCCAGCCGCGGCGCAGGGAGCGGCCGCCGCGGTCCTCGCAGGCGAGGCAGATGGCCCAGACGCGGGCGCCGCCTTCCGTGAGGACGCAGCAGTCGCCGCAGACGGGGGACTGGCAACGCGCGCAGGGACCGGCGGCCACGGCGCTGCAACGGACGCAGCGGGCGACGGGAGGGCCGTCGTCGTGGTGGATCAGGCCGCCGGACATGGGGAGGATGCTAGCAGCGCCGGTCTCCTCTGCGAGGCGCTAAGATACGCTGGCCTTTCGCCGTGACGGACCGAACCTCCTTCTACCGCACGATACCGCCGCCCGATGCGCTGCGTCCGTTCATCCGCAGCTTCTGGGTGTACGACGGGTACCATCCGGCGCACCTTCTCGATCGGGTCCTGCCCACCGGCACGCTCGAGATCGTCGTCCCCATCGGCGGCAAACGACTTGCCTGGCGGGAGCTCTCGGGCCGCGACGGGACTTGCCGCACCGCCCTCGTGTCGGGCCCGCGGCGTATTGCGTTCGATGTGCCCACGGCGCCGCAGGGGCGGCTCGTCGGCGTGCACTTTCATCCGGGCGGCGCGTGGCCGCTCCTCGCGATTCCCATGGATGCCCTCGCCGACCGGCACCACCCGCTCGAAGACCTTTTGGGCGCATCCGCGCGCGAGCTCGCGGAGCGCATTGACGATGCGGCATCGGACGCGGAACGACTCGCGATGCTGAGCGCTTTTTTCCTCCAGCGTGCACGAGCGAGCCGCGCCTCGCACCCTGCTGTGACGGCCATGATTCGACGGGCCGAGCGTGGCTCCTCGGACGTTGCGATTGCGACCGAGGTCGCGGCGTCTGGGTTGAGCCACCGCAGGTTCATCGAGCTGTTTCGCCGCGAGGTTGGCTTGACGCCTCGTGATTTCCTTCGCGTCCAGCGGTTCCAGCGGGCGCTCGGCATCGCCGCGCGGAGCGGACGCGCCGGGGCCGACCTCGCCTACGAGGCTGGGTACGCCGACCAATCGCACTGGCTCCTCGAGTGCCGCAAGCACGCGGGGCTGTCGCCGCGTGAGCTCCTCGAAAAGCAACGAGGCGCGAGCGCTGTTCCGCCGGCCGAGAGGGGTCAAATGCTTCCTATTCGTTGACCCGGCGCCTGATCCAAGCTCCCGCGCATGCATGTCATCTTTGGTTCCAGTGGCGTCGTGGGAAGCGCGGTCCTTGCGGAGCTTCACCAGAAGGGCTTACCCACGCGTGGTATCTATCGTTCGAGGAAGCCGGGACCTCACGCGAGCGAGGTCGCGCGTGTTGATCTCGAAACGGGTGACGGGCTCGACGCGAGCCTCGTCGGGGCGACGACGGTCTTCCTGGCGACGGGAGACATGATCGATCAGGTCTCCGCCGAGCTCCGCGTGATCGAAGCCGCGCGGCGTGCCGGCGTGGGCCGGATCGTAAAACTCTCGATCATGAGCGCGGAGAGCGAAGCGTTTTTTTATGCGCGCGTTCATCGCGCGATCGAGCGCGGCCTTCTAGCCTCAGGGATCGCATACACGCTCCTCCGGCCTGGCGGCTTCATGCAGAACTTCGTCCACTACTACGGCCACGCGATCCGAACGGAGGGTGTCCTTCGCCTGCCTTGCGACGACTTCGCGGAGAACGTCATCGATGCGCGCGACATTGCGCGGGTGGCGGCCGAATGCCTGTCGTCGGATCGCTTCGAGGGACAGGCGCTCACGCTTTGCGGGCCGCGGCCGATCTCGTATTCGGCGATGGTCGCCGAGATCTCCGCGCTCACCGGCCGGAAGGTCACGTTCGAATCGATCTCGCCGGACGCATTCCGCGAGGCGATGCTGCCGTATGCCGTGTCCCGAGAGCACGTCGACGGGATCACGGCGATGCTCCGCTACCATCAGGAGGGCAGGGGACCCAAAACGAGTGATGCGGTCCTCGAAGTGACCGGCACGCGGCCGCGCTCCTTCGAGGAATTCGCGCGCGAGCACGCGTCGAGCTGGGTCCCGTGACGGACGGGACGCCCTAGAGCATCGACCGGTTCGATGCTCGGAAGATCGCGAAGCGATCTTCCCTCGGGGAACAGTTCTGGTCCTTCTGACCCGGGGTCGCCAGCGTGACGAACGTGGCCCGCGCATCGCGAGATCGTTTCGGCACCGGTGTGGCGGAGACGCCGGAGGATTGATAGGCTGCGCGCTCGCGAAGGGGAGCGCAATGGACCGTCGGCAACTGATCTTGGGAATGGGCGGCGTGGTGGCGCTCGGCGCGTGCCGGGCGGCGGACGGCAAGCCGCGGCAATCGGCGGCGCGCGCCGATCTCTACCGGTGCGAGGGCTGCGAGGGCGTGTTCGAGCGGCAGCCGACCGCTTCGAGCGCGCGGATCGCGCCGCCGGGCGAGCCGGGCGAACCGCTGGTGCTGGCGGGAACGGTGATCGCGCTCGACGGCAGGCTTGCGGCCGGCGTGACGATCTACGCCTATCACACCAATTCGGCGGGCTTTTATGCCAACGGCACGCCCGAGACCGAGTGGAGCCGCCGGCACGGCCGGCTGCGCGGCTGGGCGAAGACCGGAGCCGACGGGCGCTACCGCTTCGAGACGATCAAGCCCGCGCCCTATCCCGACCGAAGCCTGCCCGCGCATGTCCATCTGACCATGTTCGAGCCCGGGCGGCGGCCCTACTGGATCGACGACATCGTTTTCGACGACGATGCGCTGGTCGATGCTGCCTATCGCCGGCGGATGGAGAATCGCGGGGGCGACGGGATTGTCCGGCTGGACCGCGAGGCCGACGGGCGGCTGCTGGCGGTGCGCGACATCCTGCTTGAGCGGCACCCAGCTTAGCGGCGGCGGAGCAGCGCGTCCTCGTTGACGGGCCGAACGCTGATAGGTTTGTAAGTCAAAACGCCAGCCGGGTTTGCGTCGACGGGCCGCGTTCGATTTTCTGTTACCTCTCGCTTCCCCGCGCATTGTTTGTAGGCATGGGATCGTCCAAACCCGATTCACGCAGCCGACGCGACGAGCTCCTCGGCTTGCGGCTCGATGTCCGGCGCATCGTCCGGAGCGACAAGGCGCGCACGCGCGACTCCGCGGACGACAAGGAACAGCAGGTGATCGCCAACGCGCTCGGCGACCTCCCCAACTACGCCCCGCACCCTGACGGCATGAAGCCGTGGGTCGTGACGATCACGCGGAACGTGATGGGGACAGCGCGCCGGATCACTCGCCGGCACCGGCAGGTGTTCGAATCCGACGCTGGGCGCGTGGCCAAGTTCGCGACGTTGGACCCCTCGCCCGAGCGCGCGGCGCAGTTGAAGCAGGCCCTTCACAAGGTGATGGATGCTGTCGGAGACCTGCCCCCCTCCCAAGCGGCGGTCTTGTGGATGGTGTGCGTCGAGGGTCGATCGCATGAGGAGGCCGGGGCGAAGGTCGGGATTTCCGAGGACGCGGCGAAGATGGCGCTCTCTCGCGCGCGCGAGACCTTGCGGGAGCGTCTCGGCAAGGATCTGTTCTCCGTCCCGCCTCCCCTGCTCGTGCTGCTCTTCGACTGGTTTCAGCGACTCGGCCACCTGTGGGCGATGCTCATGGCCATGGTGTTCGCGTCGCTCGCGCTCGCGCCGCGCGAGCCTGACGGCGAGCTTCACGCCGCGGCCACGGGCGCGGCGCGCGCCGTGGCAGCGTCCGCCGTGGACGTCGCGCGTGCGGCGGCCGCGGAGCCGGCGCCGTCGTTCGAGCACGCTGGTTCACCCGTGCCCGTCATGGTGCCGCCCACGCCGACGAAGCAGACGCACGCGCCACGACGTCCCCTGGTCGACAGCGACAAGCAAGGCTGTTCGAAGGCAGGTTTGTCCAAGGGCGGTTGGGGTTCGTCCGGGGACACGTCCTTCTAGCTTTCGCGGCTGCATGTATGCTATGGATCCAGAGCCATGCGTTCCGTGATCGTGGTCTCGACACTGCTTCTCGTGTCGCCCTCAGCATGGGCGCAGAGTCTTCCGAGCCCTGACGTCGAGGAGGATCGCGAGGCCGAGGTCGAGCTCCGGTTCAAGGCGTTGGCGCAGCTCGGCGATCGCGAGCGCGCCGCGGGGCGGTTACGTGAAGCCGCGAGGGCCTACCGACAGGCGCTGAACGTTCGGCACGATTCCCTTGTCGCAGGGCGTCTAGGGATGGTGCTGGTCGAGGGCGGTAGACCCGAGGACGCGCCCGAGCTCCTGCTCGATGCGATCCATCGGGCCCCTGCCGCCACGCCCGCGGAGCGGGCAGAGCGCAAGCGCTTCTTCGAGGCCCATGAGGTGGCGCGCGCTCATGGCTCGTGGGTCGAGGTGATGGTCTCTCACGCTGGCGCGCGTGTGACGGTGGACGGCATCGATCGGAACGACGCGGGGCGGTCGGCCTTCTGGACGTTCGTGGCCGGGGGAGAGCACGAGATCCGCGCGACCCTCGACGGCTTCGAAGAGGCGGTCGTAAAGTTCACGGCCGTGAAGGGGCAGGACATGAAGGTTCCCGTCCCCCTGACGGCGCACAAGGTGGAGGAGAAGCCGGCGGTCTATGTGCCGGAGAAGGACCCGACCGCGACTTTGTCCGCTGTGGTGGCCGGGCCGGAGTTCACGAAGCAGGAAGACCCTTTCGCGTACGAGGAGCAGCCGAAGGATCCGACAACGGCCACCGAAAGAAAGGGCCTGCGGGGCTTCCTGGGAGTGGGGCCGGTGGTCGTGTTTGGTGTCGCTTCGTGGATGCCCGCCGTGGGGGCGATGATCGGCGGTGGTTTGCAGGTCAACCAGCATCTCTCGATTGGGCTAGAGGCACGCGGGGCGTGGTTGACAACGGGTGTCGCAGACGAGCCCATCAATGCTATGACGGCGGGCGGGATGGCAAGCTTGTGTGGGCACTACAAGTGGTTTTTCGGCTGCGCGCTCGGTCATCTAGGCGTGATTCGCGTCGAGTTCACGTCGCGCAGTTACAAGCCGGCAAGTTTCGCTGATGTTAAACCCGGAGCGGGTGGGCGCATCGGCGCCAAGATTCGAGTCACAGAGTCCTTTACGATCCAAGCCGCAGCCGACGTCCTCGGATTGTCGAGCGGCGTCCAGGTGGTTGTTGGACCAACGATCCTCTCCGATCAGCCGCCGGTCATGTTCGGCGTGCAGATTGGCGGAGGGTGGGAGTTTTAGACATGCGTACGGTTCTTGCCTGTTCGTTGTTTTTTTGCCTCGGAGTGGTCGGTGCGTCCTGTACGGCGGCTCCCTCTTTCTTTGAGGGCGAGTGCGATCCAGACTCGTTTTTCCCGACGCCCGCGTGTAGCCCCGACGGGGGCACGGATGCCGGGAGCGACGCGGATGCCGCGCCCGATGAGCCCGACGCGGCTCAATCCGCATGCCCCGGCCGGTGCGTCCCGGTACCCAGCGGAAACGCGGGCTACTGGTCGGAGGTCGCGGTCTCGCTCCTCGTATACCCTACCAATGCAATGGCAGAACCTCCGGAATGCCCAGAGGGTGCCTCCGCGGAGAAGTGGCGCCTCCTCGCAGACCTCGACGCCCCTGCCGCCGCGTGCGAGCCTTGCGAGTGCGGCCCCTCGACCGGCGCGTGCAAAGCACTGCCGGAGAAGATGCAGATCCGCGCGGGGGCGTGCGGGGAAAGCGGGGCCGCCAGCCTCCCTTTTGATGCTCCGGCCGGTTGGGATGGCTCCTGCACGAGCGAAAACGCCCTTCCGGCCGGTGCGCAGTGCGGCGGGGAGCCGTGTGCCCAGTCCGTGTGGGTTTCACCGCTCCCCGGGCCGACAAACGAGGAGGGGTGCAGCCCTAAGAGCGAGACACCTGCGTTCACCACGACGAGGGAGTGGAAGACCGCGGGCCTCGCGTGCATGAATAATACTGTGGACGACGCCTGCGCCGACGCAGGGACGCAGTATTGCGTGAACGATCCCGGCCCTGGCTGGCTCCAATGTGTCGTTCGCGAAGGGGCCGACGCCCCCTGCCCGGAAAACTACAACTGGGCCCGTTATGAGATGTACCCCGAAGATGCCGTCATCGACGAGCGCAACTGCGAGGAGTGCGCGTGCGGGCCGCCAGAGGCAAGCGCCTGTACGGCGTCGTTTCACCTCTACGAGGGGCCGCTCTGTTCCTCTCAATCGGAGCAGTTTGGCCTGGTGTCCCCCGATGACCAGTGTCAGGACACGGTTCCCCCGGGGCATGCCATCGCCGGCAAGGCGATCACGGACCTCGAATACGTGCCCGGCACGTGCGCCGCTACCGGCGGAGCGCCGAAGGGCGAGGCCAAGAAGGACATGACGAGAGCCGTCACCTTCTGCTGCCTCTACCCGTTTTACCTCATCAACTGATACCCGCCTCGTCGCGTATTTGTCCTAAGCGCTGCACAGCCACTGAAGCGCGTCGGCCAGTTCAGCCCGCCAAGGTTCGAACGCATGTGCTCCGTGAAACACGTGGTGCCTCACCTTGGCGCCGCTGGCTTTGAGCGCATCGACGGCGGATTGCACTCCGGCGACCTGCGTGAACTCCTGGCGCATTCCCGTGGGTGGATGGGTGGCGTTGTCCTCGAGCTCCTGGTCGCCGACGCTGAGCCAGTGGCGGGAGCTGATCTTCGGGAATGCGCGTGCGAGGCTCGCGAACCGTTTGCGTTCCCACCAGAAGGAGCCGGATTGGCTCAGCGCGGACGAAAAGACGTGGGGATGGGTCAGGGTCATGTGGGCGCTGGCGAGGCCGCTTAGGCTGAGACCGCAGACCAGATTTCTCTCGCCGCGGATGGTGCTCGCTCGGTTCCTGGCCCAGCGAACCAGGTCTTCGGAGATGAATCGAGCGAAGCGATCGTTGCAGACGAAGTCTTCGTGTCGCGACTGGGGGCCATTGCTCGGAACGAAGGCGAAGGACATCTGCGGAATGCGTTGACTTGCGATCAGCTCCTGGAGGATGGGCAGGGCGCCGACGCGCTCGAGATAGTATTCTCCGTCCAGGAACACGCAGAGCGGGTGCTCGGTCGCCTGGGGGCCGGCGATGAACCAGACGGTACGGGTGTAGTCTTTGCCTTCGACGACGACCTGCTCGGTGTTCATGGGCCGATTCTACTGAGCCTCGCGCTCGAAGAGAAGCGTGGGCTCGTTCAGCGCACCAGCGTTTGCATTGCTAAGGAGCGGCTCGACGTCGCTCGCGAGCCTGGCCCTCGAACAGCGCGATCCCCGCCTCGGCGCGAAGGTCCTGCACACGGCGCCCGAACCGAATCTTGAACCCGCTTGCGCTTTTGGCCTTACGGGTTGCCATGGTCCACCCCTTTCTGCGTCACGGGCCGGACGTAGACCCGCCTCTCGGGTACGACACTCTCCCACAAAACGACAGCGCCCGAGTTACCTCGTGCCCGCTCGCGCATTGTTTGTCTCCTGAAGGGGCGAGCATCTCGCTCCCTTTCGGCACAAGCGACCCGCAGAAGGGGGCGATGGGCATGCTTCTCTGGGCGAGCGCAGCCCTTCGCCCTCTCCTGGGGGTCGTTTGTCGCCGATCTCAGGCGGCTGCGAGTCGAGGCGCCCTTCACGCGCGCACGCCATCGATTTGCCGTCGCCTCGGGTCGGCGACGCCAAACGGAGGAACATGAGCGCACGACACGACACTGACGACGACGCCGCGACGACCGTGATGGACCGTCCAGTGCTCCCGCCGCAAAGCGGCGTTCGTCCAAGCGTCGCATATTCAGAGCCGCCGCCTCGCGATACGGTCTTCGATCCCCCGTCGCTCCGGAGTCGTCTCGGGGCCCTCGCCCATGCCCTGTTCTACCGCGTTCGCGAGCGCTTTCGCGCTCGCCGTTTGTCGGATCAGCTCCCTCCGCTTCCGCCGTCGCGCTCCACGAGGTCTACCTTGGCCGCGGTGGGCGTTGTCCCGTACGACCAGCGCGGCGAACAACTTCTCCTCGATATCGTGCGGGCGGACCCGATCTATCAGGAGGCCGCGATCCGCGTCGCGTATTACGCCTGTGCGCTGCGGAAGCAGGGCGCGGATGCCCATGTCGAAGGGCTCCTCCACTTCGCGCTGCTACGGATGCGGGTGGACAACAACGGCTTCGTTTCGGTCGCGCGGCTGCGGGATAGGCTGCCAGAGATATCGTTTTCGGGCGCGCTCGTGCCCGCCCTGCTTCGGCTGGAGAGAGCGGGCATCGTGTCTCTCTTGCCCGACCATGCCCGACCCGAGCGCGTACAACTCCGGGTCCCCCTTTGAAGCACAGGAGAGAGCAACATGAGCACGAAAACCACGAGCAGCACCAATAAGACCGACGAACCTGCGGAGTTGGCCACGGCGTTTGCGCTCGCCAGCGATGGCATTCTATATTTCGCATTCGAGAACGCTCCGCCGCCGGGCCGTTCGGTGTTCGTGGGCTATGCGCTGCGTGCCGACGAGGCCCAGAAGTTTGGCGTCGGGGGCTTGCTCCTCTGGGCAATCGTGCATCCGCTCGCGCTCGGGAGCGATGGGTGCATTTACGTCCGAGAGGGGCTCATCGACGCCGAGGGGCGAGACGTCTTCCGGGGCTTCGCCGCGACTCCCGAGGAAGCAACCCGCGCGGCCGAGGAACTACACCGTATCGCATCCAATGTCGTCGTCGAAGTCTTCGCGCGCAAGCGTGCCGCGGCATAGCCTGGTGCGAATCACGCCGGGCACGCCGTTTGCGGCTCCGGATGGTCGACGATGACGCAGCGTAAATTCATGGTTGAACTGCGGCCGTACGGCGAAGGCCAGCGCATCGGCCACGTGCGGCACGGTGAGAAGTTCATGGGGTTTAGCCGATACGTGCTGCCCCCCTTCACGCCCGTTCCGACCTTGCAAGAGGCTGCCGCGCTGATCTTCGGGCAGTACCGAAGGCTCGTCGTCAACTGGACGAGGAGCCCGATCCGGAGCTGGCGCGGCGTTATGCCGAGGGCGAGATGTAATTACGTCGGGGGCTCGTGCATCCTGCGCGCTTCGAGGTCTTTCCGAAGCTTTCGGCGCTCGCCCTTCGGCAGCTTGCGGGCGAGATCCGCGATACGGTCCAACTCGTCGTCTGCCGGGAAGGCAAGAAGTGGAATTACCCGAGCCCCTTCGGACTCGGCCAGCCGGAGAGCGCCGAGCCGGGCCTGCACCCAAGTACGTGGCCGCGATGCGCGTGATGTGTCCGAGCGCGTACAGCTATTCGTACGACGACAAAAACGGGCTGCATCAATGCTCTTCGGATACGGGGTTCGAGGTCGTCTTCTGCCCGTGAGCCGAGCCTCCGCGAGCTCCACGGCAAGCGTTATGAGCGTTGACGTACGGTGATCGAGCGTGCGAGCATCGCGACTGCCGCGCCGGGCGGTGCGGTAACAGGTGGTCATGGCATCCGGATCTCGCAGCGCGACCATGCTCGCCGGCACCGGCGTGGCGCTCGCGCTGGCTGCGGCGTGCGCGGGGCCGCCGTCGCAACGGGGACAGGTGTTGCGCTCGTTCCGACAAACCGTGGCCGACGATCTCGGCGGGGTGGTGACGTCGCCGGCGCTCGACTGCGGTGAGGTCGCGAGCTCGTACGACGAGCTCGTCCAGCACGACAGCGAGCCCCGGCGCTGCCTCGCCCGTGCGTTCCGCGCCTGCCAACCAGCGCGCGTGGATGGCTCGTACGACGGCGTCGATAGCGGGCCGTTTTACTGGTCAGCGGTCGTCACCACGCGTGCCGACAAGGGGGGGTGCGAGGTTCGTTATTACGAAGACGTGCGCCTCGATACCTATGGTGATCGGTCGATCACGCGGTACCGTTGCGGTGACCCCGCCCCCGAGACCGGCGCGAGCGCGACCAGGGGCTCGTGCGAGCTGGTCTGGAAAGAGCGACACGTGCTCTGCAGGGAGTATGCAGGCGAGGCGACGGCGCCGGGGGCCCGTCAGATGACGTGCGTGGAGCTACCGGCCGACGTTCGATGGTCGGGCCAGTCACCTCGACCGTGATGATCTGGCCCGGCCGATTGCATAAGACCGGCTCGTCGAGGTTGACGCGCGCGCACCTTGCGCGCGGGCTCGTTCAGCGTGCTCAGCGCAGGTGCTCGACCCGCGAGCCGAAGTCCCTCAGGCGCTCCATCACGTACGCGGGGGCCGGTTCGCCGACCCGCGCAGGATCCGGTTCGCCGACCCCGGCAGGATCCGATTGGGCTCTTGGGCGCCGGCCCTCTGCCGTTCGTCATCCTCCTGGCCATGATATTCTTCCTGCCCTTCGCGCTTCGACGTCGTCGGAAATAAAGGGGGACCCGGAGCGTCGCGGCGACGACGAGCAGGATGCCCCATCGTCGGAGCCCCCCAAGCCGCCGCAGAACCCTCACCGTCGGACAGGCGTGAACCCACGGCAGGGGGGCCTCCCCCTGCGGTAAGCCGTGCCCAACTCGGAGATGGTGACTGGACGTACCCGTCGAGGGTATCCTGGAACCGTCAGATGAAGATCCCGCCTCACCTCGAAAAGCTCCTCGACAAGGACCAGCGTCTCCACGGCGTCGTGTTGCAGACGCTAGGCGTCTTCGAGCTTTGGCTCAAGGACAACAAGGTTGTCTTCTTCCCGGAGTACACCGACCATGGCCCTGAGCATGTGGAGAGCGTGATGCACGGGGCAGAGGCGCTCATCCGTGAGGAAGCCTGGCCGCACCTCACGGCGCAGGACGCGGCCACGCTCCTCCTTGCCATCCTGCTCCACGACTGCGCCATGCACCTGAGCGAGGATGGGTTTCTCGCCCTCGTGTCCGCAGGAGCGCCATGGAAGCCGCGGGGGCGCCTCTTTCTAGACAGAATGGGCGATCATCCCTGGCCGCGACTCTGGCAGGAGTTTCTGCGTGAAGCTGCGCGCTTCGATGAGGGCAAGCTCCGCTCGCTTTTCGGTGACACCGAGCCCGCGCGGAACCCGGATACAGACTGGAAGAAGTGGACTTACCGCGATCGTCTCCTCATCGGCGAATTTATGCGCCGCCACCACGCCCGGCTCGCGCACGAGATCGCGCTGCTCGGCATCCCTGGACCAGGGATCGATCGTCTGGGATTTGCGCAGATGGACGAGTGGCTCAGGGATTTAGCGGGCTTTGTCGCGCGCAGCCACAACCTTGACCTGCGTGCCAGTGCAGACCTCATGCCCAAGAACGGACGGCGGAACTACCGCGAGGTCCATGCTCCGTTTGCGATGGCCGTTCTACGGATCGCCGACTACCTTGAAATCGAGGCGCCCCGCGCACCCCGCGAGTTGCTCCGCGTGCGCAGTCTGAAAAGCCCGATCTCGCAGGCCGAGTGGCGCAAACACGAAGCGGTGGTGCACGTTCGCCAGGATGAAGCGGATCCAGAGGCGCTCTTCGTCGATGCAGAACCAACGGACGTCAAGACGTTCCTAGGGCTCAGGCGGCTCTTCCAGGGGATCCAGGCGGAGCTGGATGCGTGCTGGGCCGTGCTGGGTGAGGTCTACGGTGCGGATACACGGCTGCGCGAACTTGGGCTGCGTGTGCGACGTCTTCGTTCCACCCTCGATGACGTCGCAGCCTTCGGCAAGACCGTGGATTACCTGCCCGTGGATGCGAGGTTTCGGGTCTCGGGCGGAGAGGTTTTGAAACTTCTGGTGGGACCGCTTTACGAGGAAGAGCCTGCTTTTGGGGTGCGGGAGCTAATGCAGAACGCGGTGGATGCGTGCCGGGAGAGGGAAGATTACCAGCGTCAGAACCCGGACAGGCGGATCGACTTGCCGGAACTCGAGGCAGACGTCGTCGTACTGCTGGAGGACAACGACGACGGCACGGGGTGGCTGACGGTCGAGGACCGGGGAATTGGTATGAGCCCGGATGTCGTGCAGAAGTACTTCCTCACGGCTGGGGCGTCCTTCCGCAACAGCGAGGCATGGCACCGGCAGCATGACGATGAAAGTGGAACCCCGCGCGTGCTTCGAGCGGGACGGTTCGGGGTGGGGGCGCTGGCGGCATTTCTGCTCGGGGACGAGATGGAGGTTACCACGCGTCATGTGGAGGAAGACCGAGGGGTCGCGTTCACAGCACGGTTGGACGAGCCGGCGATCGAGCTGCGATGGTGTGAGCGGAAGCCTGGGACGACAGTTCGCGTGAGGATCTCGAATAGCGAAGTCATGGATAGACTGCTGAGTCGAGCCGAGGGTGAGTCGTGGGATTGGTACTGGCTTGAGCGGCCCACTCTTGTCAGGAAAATCCTACTGCGCAACGAGTACGAGAGCTACCCCAATTCAGTGGGCCCTACGGATGGCGAGGTTGTATTGAAGCGCAGGTTGATACCATTGCATGGCGCTCCCCTCCCACTCTACTGGATAAGGACGTGTCACCCCGACTTCGATGACATCCAATACACCTGGAACGAGGGCGGCCACGGCACGTATGTACACAATGGATTCGTGCTTCGCGAGCCTTATAGCGCTGACCTCACCAGCGACGACTATCAACATCTATGGTACGGATACGGATGGTCGGAATTTATACGCCGTCCACGAATCTCCATTTTCGATCGCACCAACAAGATGCCAGTAAACCTTGTCCGGACTGGGCTATCAACGGGCGATACACCGGTTGATGCAGTCGTATTGCAATCCGTTTGCCGGGATATCCTAGGTGCTCTGCTCGTCAGGACTCCAGCTGTGCCGAACGAGATGATACCTCTGGTTATCGCAGATCGGTTTCGCGCTGGCTTGCATCCGAGCATAGGAACAAAGATGTTCGGATGGAGCTGGCTGTGGTGGAGTCAGGCCGGCATCGGGCTTGCGGACGGCGCTATGGCGAGCCAGATCGCAATGCATCCCATCTGCTTCGCTCCTATCTTTCGAGGAACCGATCGCATGCCCGCAGTGTCGTGGGTTTGGCAGGTGCTCAAGACTGAATGTGTCGTCGAGCTTCAAGGGTTCAAGCACGACAGTCGCGAAGATCTACACAATATAATGGCCCAATGGATGGTAATGTTCCATGATCCACTGGCTGTCGTCGATGATAAGCCCTTCGAACGAGGTCCGGATATCTTCGGCCCCTTCAGCCTCCTCACGCCACGCTCCACCCTGCTCATCGTCTGTCGCGCTCTGTGGGAAGCATGGCGCGCGATCGATCCTCGCCCCGAAACCATCCAGTACGCTTCAGTGGGCGAGCACTGGGTTCTTGAGTGGACTGGTGAAGACAACCGCAAGCTCCTCGACCTTGAACGCCTTGCCACCATCGTTCCCGAGGGCATAGAGAACCCCATCGGCATCTGGTTCGATTGCGAGGGACCCAACGAGGACCTACCCGACGAGGACATGATTATGAGCCCTTTGGCGGAGGCGTGGGAGGACATCATCCGTCACCCCGTCATCCCCTGGGACGAGGCGGAGCGCCGCGCACTCCTGCCGCATGCTTACAGCGAACTATCAGAGGAGATTACCCGGTGGGAGGCGGTTACGAAGCTGGAGCAGGAGCAGGAGGCAGGCGGTCGAGAGCGAAGCGATCGAGCTGTGACTCGCCGTCAGTCGACGTAAACCCGCGCAACCGCCAGCCCAGAGCCGCGCGGCCCTGGGGGAAGATCGAGAGCCAGGGTGTTTTGGAAGCAGCCCTTGTCCCTGCTTGTAACGAGGACGGGGGTCTGTCCCGAGGCCCTTCGACCCTCGGAGACGAGGGGCGCCCGCCGCTGCGGGCCCCCTCGCTCCCGAGGGACCCCGCCAGCGCAGGAACCTACCGGCGCTGGATGGCGTGGAGCACCTTGCCGACGGCATCGTGCGCGGCTCGCGCGGCGGCCATGCTTTCGTCGGCGTCCGACAGCAGTGCCAGAAGCCTTTCAGCCGCGTCGTGAGCCACCGCCGCGGCTTCGACATCGCCCAAAGCCGCGGCCGTGACCTCTCCCTGGACGAGGACGGCGAGAAGGGTCCTGCGTGGGTCGGCTCCAGGGATGCCCCAAAGGGCGGCCACGGAGTCTGAAGTGGCACCAACACGCGCCAACGGTGCCGATCCGTCGTCATCAGGACGCGGATCCAGCAGGTTACGCCGGGTCAGGGGTGCTAGAACCGTTCTCGGGGGGTGAATCGGCCGGGCTTCGCCTGGCCGAGAGGGGGACGCGAGGCGTCCCCCTCGGGACAAAAGAGCTAGGACCTCGAGCGGTTGCAAACCGATCGGTGTCCTAGCTCCGGACCTTCCGGGAGAGCCGCCGAGGTCGCCATTGGCTGGACGGGGCGCCTCCTGTAGCATCGAGGGCCGATGAAGGTCCTTTCGCGCGGAACGGTCATGGAGGGCGGACGCGCCGCATTCGAGGTCGTGGCGGCCCAGGATGACGAGGCTCGCCTCGTGCTGACGTTCGTAGGCCCCCTCCATCTCCACTACCGTGATCCTTCCCTGCGGATCTTCCTCGACGAGCTCGGCCGGATCCTGGCGAAGTGCTCCTTTGCATCGATCCGGATGGACTTCACGCAGATGCCGTTTTGCAACGACGCAGGCGTCTACGCCCTCATGGATATCCTGGACGCCGTTTACGAAAGCGTCCCGGGCCCCGTCACCGTCCGCCGCATCGCGGGCGACGACTGGCAAGTCGATGCCTTGCGGGTCTTGCTCAACCTGGACGAGACGGCCAACGCCGCGAGGACGACGTTCGAGGACGTGGAGCGAGCCTGAGCCAAGTTTCCCTCGCCGATCCAGACCCGCGGCCAAGGCTGAACCGCAGGCGCCCAAAGCTCCGCGCCGTCGCAACGTTCCCGGCTCCGGATCTCGGGACGTTCCTCTTTCTCGGAACGCTCCCCGCGTCCGCGTCCCCGTCGATTCCTCCGTCTCGCAACGCGCTTCGCGCCGCACCCGAGGGCGTTCCCGCCGTGTCGCAATGCTCCCGTCCTCGCTTACGGTAGGATTCCCCTTTCTTGCAACGCACCCTGCCGCTGTATCCGGGCGCGTTTCCCCGCCGTGCAACGCTTCCGGGATCCGCATCGCAGCACGTTCCCTTTTTCGGAAAAACACCGCGCGGATGCGGCGTGGCGCGTTCCAACTCTCGGGAACGTTCGTTGCTCCGTTTCCGGGTCGGCTCCCGACGGTTTCGTGCTCGGTTGCTTCCGCTCCGGGATGAATGATCTGCTCCGAACGTCTAACGCGCGAACCCGAGACGACCCCGCTCCCGCTCGCGGGGGTAGGGGAAGAGAGGATCCATGCGACGCCTTCGTGAGACCGATGGGAGCTCCCTTCATCGCCGCCACGTCCGTTTTCACCTCTCCACATGCAAGGGCGTGAGTCCCTTGCACGACACCCTGCATGCCGAGGCGAGCGTCCTCTACACGCAGTTGCGCGACGCCCAGCGCGCGCGAGAGGACGCCGAGGATGCGGCGACGACCGCGTCAGCCCAGCTCACCCGCGCCGAGGTGAACGTCGAGAACGGGATCCGCGAGATCGAGGCTGCCGCAAAGAAGCTCGACCGCAAGGACCCTTCTCTTGCCGCGCGACGCACGATCTTCCCGGCCGGTCTGAGCCCGGTGATCAAGCCCGACGGTCAGGCGCAGCTCGACGTCTTGCCCGCCCTGCGTGTCCGGCTCGCGCCGTTCGCCGGCAAGGGAGACATGGATGATGCCATCGCGGGTCTCGACCACGCGGAGATGCAGCATCGCGCTGCGCTCGACACCGTGGCCCTGGCCGCGGCCGAGCTCGAAACCCGATTCGCCGAGGAGCGCGCGGTTCGTCGATCGGTGCGCGAGCAGCTCGAAAGCGCTTACGGCCGGCTGCGAGACCATTACAAGGCGAATCCTTCCGCAGCGGAGCCGTTCTTCCTGCGAGAGAAAGAGCGTTCGCAGTCGAAGCGCAAAGCGCCCACGGACGGCGCCAAGCCGGAGGGCGCCCCCGGCTCCGCCGCGCAGCGCTGATCCCGCGCCCCCCAGATGCTTCCGCGATCACGGCCCCCTGGGGTACAGTGACCGCCATGCGCCGCGCGCTCGCCCCCCTCTCCGCCCTCGTCCTCCTCGGCTGCACGACCGCCGCGCCGCCGCCGCCGCCCACCGCGCGTGACCTCACGCCCGCGCCTTCCACCACGATCTCCGTTCCGGCACCCACGCCCACCTCCGCCCCGGCCGCGCCGCCTCCGGAGGATCACACGTTCGTCGAGGTCCGCGGCGGGGAGGGCGGGTTTTGCGCCCGCACCGAGCGCGGCTCCCTCTATTGCTGGGGCAGCATGGCCCTCCCCGGCGAGATGGCCCAACGCTCGCACGACCGCCCCGTGCGCATCGAAGGTTTCCCCAACCTGAAAGGCTTCACCATCCTCACGGGCGGCCAGATTGTCGGCTGGGACGCGGACGGCACGCTGTTTCGGGTGGTGCGCGACGACGCGACGAAACCCTTCCGCGTCGTGCGGGGCTTCCGGGTCGTGCAGCCCAAGCCCGAGGACATCGCGAAGTACACGTGGGGCTTGAATACCCCCGGGACCGCGCAGATCGTCGCCGGCAGCCGCGATTGCTTGCTGTCCGACAAGGGCGAGGTCTTTTGCTCGCTCCGCATGGAGTACACGGATGGGCCGTATCTGCGGGTGCCGGCCCCGCCCATTCGCGCCCTCTCCGATGAGGCATGCGGCATGGGCGTGGACGGCGGCTTCTATTGCTGGAACCTCGAGAGACACGAAACGACGCGCTTCGGTAAGCCCATCCCCGGCTACGGCGTGGGGCCCATGCCCCTGAAAGGGCCCGTGGAAGAAGCGGTCGTCGCCCATGTCCGGAACCTCGGGCATCAGCTATGCGCGCGGCGGCCCGACGGCACCGTCTTCTGCGACGATTCGCTCGTCGACCGGAAGCTCAAGGAGCTCGCCGAGGGCAAGCGGGTGACGCGGCTCTTCACGGGCCTCTGGAACAGCGTGTGCGTGACCCGCGAGGACGGCGTGTCGCGCTGCTCCTGCTCCTTCGAGAAGCCCTGCGTGGACATCGAGAAGACGTACGAAGTGCTCCCGACGGTCGATGCGTCGCTCGGGGTGGCCGTGCTTCCGCGAAACGTCTGCGCGCTCGGGAAGGATCACCGCGTGCGGTGCTTCGGTGCGCGCAATGGCGGCCTGCTCGGCGACGGCGTGTCGCGCGAGCTCGAACGCGCCGCGATGGTCCCCGAAATCACGGGCGCGAGCGAGATCAGCGCCGAGGGCGGCGTCGTCTGCGCGCGGTTCGGCATGACCCGCGTCTCCTGCTGGGGCGCGATCGCCGACGCGTTGCACGTGCCCCGGCGTGATCTCGTGCTTCCCGAGCCGGCCGTCGACGCCATCGTGGGTGGCATGCCGCTCTGCGTGCGCGGCGCGAAGTCGGGGCAATGGTACTGCCGGAACGGTCGGTTCATCCAGGGGAACCTGAAGGACGACTTCGCCTTGCTCGTCGACACCCGCGGCGCGGCGGTCAAGGACGTCACCGTGAAGGTCCACAACGGGGTCGGCATCATGGTCGCCAAGCGCGGCGGCGGCGCGGGGTGGTTCTATTACGAGGCAAACCCGAAGCCCCTCCGTGTGCAATGGTTCGACCCGAAGGATGAGCTGGCGAACGCCACGTACCTCACCCCCTTCCGCAGGGCCGTCCTCGCCGACGGGACGGCCATCTTCCAGGACGACTCCTTCGGCGACAAGGCGCGGGTCCCCGGAAAGTTCCGCGCCTTGCTGGACGCCGCGCGTTGCGTCGTCGACGAGGGCGCGCGCCTCGTCTGCATGGGCGCGCCCGATGGGCCGAAGGTCATGCAGACCGAGGTGGCGGAGGTCGACACCGATTGCGCGCGCACCGAGCGAGGCGAGGTGTTTTGCTTCGACCGCAAGGCGACGAAAAAAGGCGAGATCGCGAAGTTCCGGCGGATCGAGGGGCTGCCCGCGGGCGCGATCGTGCAGATCGCGCGCGATTGCGCCCGCACGCGGGAGGGAGAGATCTACTGCTGGGGGAGCGTGTTCGATCTGGGCGACCGCGATCCCATTCAGCACACGCCGGTGGAGATCGCCGTGCCCTGAGCGGGGTCGAGCTCGCGGACACGCCCATTTTCGATCCGCCAGACCACGCTCGTCGCGCGGCGGGCGAACGAGGCGTCGTGGCTGACCATCACGATCGCCCCCGGATACCCCGTGAGCGCGCGTTCGAGGCGTTCGAGCGAGGGCAGGTCGAGGTGGTTCTCGGGCTCGTCGAGCAGGAGCGCCGCGGCCTTCCTGCCGAGGCCGAGCGCAATGGCGAGCTTGCGCGCCTCGCCCGGCGACGGCTCGGCCGAGGCCAGGATCCGCTCGGGATCCGTGCCCAGCGTGGCCACGAGCGAAAGCGTGCGCCCGCGCGCCTCGGGTCCGAGGGCGCGGACCTCCGCGAGCAGCGCCCGCCGCGCCTCCGCCGGCAGATCCTGCGGCAGGTAGAGGACCTGCTCGCGCGGAATCCGCGCCGCGGCCGCGAGCGCGCCGAGCAGCGTGCTTTTGCCCGCGCCATTCCGACCCTCGATGCGAATGCGGCCGTCGCGCGGGACGGAGAGGCGCACGTCGTGGAGGAGCTCCGTATCACCCGCGCGAAGGACGGAAAGCTCGAGGAGGAAGGGCCAGGGCTGCGAAGGGCGCTCCCAGCCGACGTAGATCTCGCCGCCGTGCTCCTTCTCGACGTGGTGCCGGGCGACCTCGGCGCTCGCCCGCTCGAGATCGGCCCGCGCCACGCCCACGGTGCGCCCGGTGCGTTTCTCCGCGGATTCGATCGCGATCTTCCGGAGCATGCCCCGGCCGTCGTGATCGTTCTTGTTTTTCATCTGCGTCTTCATGCTCCGCGACGCGTCGATCGCGGCGTGCTCGCGCCGCGCCTGATCGAGCCTGCGCGCCGCGCGTTTCTCCTCGCCTTTGGCCGCCTCGCGCTCGTCCCGCGCGTGGGCCGCCTCGGCTTCCCAAGCGGCGCGCGCGTCGGCATATCGGCCGCGATAGACATGGACGCGGCATTGATGAATGCGCAGCGTCGTCGTGGTGAGCGCGTCGAGCAGGGTCCTGTCGTGCGAAACCAAGAGCCCGACGCCGTCGAAGCGGCGGAGCGCCCCGACGAGCAGCTTGCGCGCCTCGACATCGAGGTGGTTCGCGGGCTCGTCGAGCAAGAGGATCTCGGGCGCTTCGAAAAGCGCCGCGCCGATCTGCCAGCGTTTGCGCTCGCCGGGCGAGAGCGTGGGCCAGCGTTCGAGGTCCTCCGGCGCGAGATCGAGCCTGCCGCGGAGCGCGGCCGCTTCTCCATCGAGATCCTCGGCGAACCGCAGGATCGCATCGGAGAGCGAATCGACGGTCTGCGGGCAGAGCACGACGCGTGCTTCCGCCGGATCACGCCGCACGTGGCCCCGCTCGGGCCGCAATTCACCCGCGAGCAGGCGGAGCAGCGTGGTCTTGCCGGCGCCGTTCTCGCCCACGATGCCGGCCCATCCCGGCCCGAGGTGCAGCTCGACGTCCTCGAGCAAGGACGTGGCATCCCCATGGGAAAACGCTACGCGCAGCGCATGAAGCGATAACATATTCTGTTCTCCTGAATCGGTGGCCCGCGCGTCCCCGAGTTCGTCTCTCGTCGGGACCGGCGCCGGGCGTCACGGCACGTTTACGAACGGCTGGATTCAGGAAAACAGGCGCAACGGCGTAATCCTCCGAAGGGCGCGAGCAAGATAGCAGCCATGTTCTTGCTCGCAAGGAAGAATTTCAGGCTGTACGCTCGCGCTCGTCTGCTGACGCGGACGCGTTTCTGCTTCACCGAGGAGAAAATATGCTTTTACGACAGGCGGCTTTGACCTTGACCATGACCACCTCGCTGGTGCTGGCCGGCGCCGCGATAGGCTGCGGCGGCGGCACCGCCGATTCGAGCGGCAGCGCGGCCGGCGGCCAGGGCGCCGGCAGTTCCTCCTCCCAGAGCGGCTCGGGAGGCCAGGGCGGTCTGGGAGGCACAGGAGGCCAGGGCGGCGAGGGCGGCATCATCTTCGCCGGCTCGGGCGGCTCCGGCGGAGCCGGCGGCGGGAACTGCACGCCCGAGCTCGTGGGCGTCGTGCGCGATTTCAAAGGCTACCCGAACGGTCACCCCGATTTCGAGCATTTCGGCGGCGAAGGGCTCAAGGGCATCGTGAAGTTCGACCTCGGCCCCGACAAGAAGCCCGTCTACGCGCACGACGGCCCCACCGCGCACACGACCGGCCCCGCGGAGTTCGATCAATGGTACCGCGACGTCGACGGCGTGAACATGTCGATGCCGTTCAAGGTGACGCTGACCGAGGACCCGGCGACCGGCATCGCGACCTTCGAGAGCACCGCATTCTTCCCGATCGACAACCAGCTCTTCGGGAACGAGGACTTCGACCACAACTACGGGTTTACGTACGAGCTCCACATGACGTTCAAGTACCAGGGCGGCGAGACGTTCGCGTTCAGCGGCGACGACGACCTCTGGGTGTTCGTGAACAACCGGCTCGCCATCGATCTCGGCGGCCTGCATCCGCCGCAGGCCGACACGCTGAACCTCGACGCGAAGGCTGCCGAGCTCGGGATCGAGCCCGGCAAGGAGTACGCGCTCGACTTCTTCCACGCCGAGCGGCACAGCACAGGGTCGAACTTCAAGGTTCAGTCGACCCTGAGCTTCACGAACTGCGATCCGATCATCATCCCGAAGTAGCCGCGCGTCGGGCGCGCTCGGCGGCGACCCAGACGAGGGCGTCTTCTTCCCGTTCGAAGTACTTCATCTGGAACATCTTCTGGCCATAAAAGACACGTAGGGCCTTCAAGAACATGCCCATCAGCACGCGCATGTGAAAGCTCGCGCCGATGATGGCGAGCCCGGCGATCCTCCGCGCCCGCGCATCTCCCGCCGCGGCCTTGCGCGCCGCCGGGCCGACCTCCTCGAGCTGGCTCATGTCGGCGACCACGAAATAAGGTCGACCATCCGGGATCAGCTCCGCGGTCCAGGTGTACAGCTTGTCGATCTGACCGATGATGGAAGGGCCGATCCACCACACGCGGACGATGTCGGGGGGATCGAAGCGCGCGCGGTGGGTACCGAATTGGAGGGTCCGCGCTCGTTCGTCTTCAGTCATGATTCGGGCTCCAAACTCGGGCTTGCTGTGGGCGTGTCCCCCGCCTTGTCTTCCGCGAGAAAAGCCGCGGTCTCCCGCACCTCGGGCAGAGGGCTCGACGTCGCGAGCGCGGCATCCCCCCGATAAAGCTGATTCGTGGCCGCGAGCGCCCGGAGGATCGTGCACGCGTCCTCCGCGTCGTTCACGCAGGCGCGGCGGAGCCGGGAAAGGAGCCGGGCCCGCGCCTGCTCGGAGTGGCTCGCGAGCGCCACGCGCATCGCGAGGCCCCGGAGCTCGAGGTCTTCGTGCCAGAGCCACGGCTCGATCGCGTGGAACAAGGTGTACGTCGGCGACGCCCTGTGCCCGAGCGCGCGGAGCACGTCACGCGCGAAGGCCGCGTCCGCAGAGGCGAGCAGCCGGCACAAGGTCGGCGTGAGCTCGAAGCTCATGTCGCAATCGAGGTCCGGCAGGATCCTGGACAAGGCCGCGCGGGGATCGGCTTCGAGGTCGCGTCGCATCGCCGCGATCCGCGCGCGCTCTTCCATCTCCAGGGCCCCCTGCTCCTCCGACTCCTCGATCGTGATGCGGAAGTCGGTGAACGGGTACCCCATTCCGCTGTCCTGGTCCTCGTCCCGCGGAAATCCTTTCGGCAGCGCATCGCGGATTCGGCGCGCGAGGTCGAGGTGCCGGACGGGATCGTGCCAAAGGAGGGCGGTCGCGACGGGGATCGCCTCCTCGGGCGCGAGCTTTTCCATGGCGCGGAGGAGCGCCTCCTCGGCAGCCGCCACGCGATACCTTCCGAGGGTGCGGCTCGCCTCCACGCGCTCGTTGCACGTCTCCCGGTCCCGGCCGGGCACGAGGCGTTTCTCCATGGCGGCGATGAGCGTCATGTCCGCGGAGGGAAGATCCTCCACGACATGGCGGAGCGCCCAGTACATCCACATGGGCAGCTCCGGGTGGCCGGGGTGATCGAGGCGCTCGAGGAGAAGAGGGATGTCCTTCGGCTTCGCGGTGCGCGCGACGATCTGGGCCGCCGCCACGTGCTTGCGTCCATCGTGTCCGTCGGGGCGGCGGAGGATCGCCATGGCCTTGACGCGCATCGGCCCGACGAGATCGTCGAGCAGGTTCGAAACACCCCAGCGCGAGTCCATGGCCATGCGCTGGTAGACATCGAAGAGGAGGCAATGCGCGAGGACGATGTCCTGCGCCAGGATCTTCCGCGCGATCCGGACGCGCTCGTCGTCCTCGACGCCCTCCGCGAAGAGCCGCTCGAATGCGTCGCGCACCGGGCCAGGCTTGAGCTCGCTCCAGCTGAAGTGGAGGAGCATGTTCGGGAGCGGCATGCGTCCGCATCCTTGCACATCCACGCCCACGAGGACGAGGGTTACGGCGCGAACTTTGCGAGCAGTTCCGGCTTGTTGCCGAGGATTCCGGGGAGCCTCTGCGCGACGACGGCGCCCATGCCCTGGACGAGGGTCTCGCTGCCCTCCCAGGCGATCGGGCCAAGCGGGGGCTCGGGCTCGTATTCGAGGATGAGCTGGGCCGCCTTGGCGGAGGCCTCGTTCGTGAGGCGAGCGCCGAGCGCGAGCGCCATGTCGATGCCCGCCGAGACGCCGGCCGCCGTGATCACCCGGCCGTCCTCGACCCAGCGCCCCTTGACGGGCGTCGCCCCGAAGCGCGCGAGGTGCGGCAAGAACGACCAGTGCGTCGTGGCCTTCTTGCCTTCGAGCAAGCCGAGCGCCGCGAGCACGAGCGAGCCCGTGCACACCGAGCTCACGAAGGAGGCCTTCGCGGCGGCTCTGCCGAGCCAGCCCATGATGCGATCGCTGGCCATCGCGTGAAAGGGCCCGATGAGGCCCCCCGGGACGACGATGCCGTAGGGCTCGGGCACGTCGTCGAGCGTGCGCTCGGGGACGATACGAAAAGGCAGATCGGTCTCGATGGGCTCGATGCGCTCGCCCACGGTGACGGTCCGGAGATCGGACGATCCTTCGAGGGCCTTCAGCACCTGCAGGGGCCCGACGAGGTCGAGGGGCGTGATCTCGGGGAAGATGAGGAAAGCGATGGTCCGTTCGCGCATGGGATTCCGTCCTCCAGGGGGGTGCAGTGTGAACGTTTGGTGATTGACACGCCAAGGGATCCGTTGCCCGATGGGCACCGGGGAACCTTCATGAACCGCCTCCTTCTCGTGGGCCTCGACGAGCCCGAGGTGCGTGATCTTCGCGCGCGCCTCTCGACCCAGATCCCGATCGTGTCCTGTCCCGTCTTGCCGCGTATCCTGCTGGAAGCCGGTGAGCTCCTCGTCGAGCGGCCGAACGCGCACGAGGTCTACGTGCCGGTGTCGCGCGTGGTGTTCCACGGCATCTTCGAGGACGATCTGCCGCTCTTGACCGCGCTCGCGCTCTGGGGCGGGCCGTGTCTGCCGCTCGCGCGCGGGATGATGGACGCGCGTCCGCGGATCCCGTGCCTCGTGCGGGCGCTCGCGGTGACGCGGTTCGGGGCGATGCGACGCGGTTATGCCGATCGGGCGTCGCCCGTTTCGCCGAAGGCAGGGGAGACGCTCGTGGCGAAATGGGGCGAGTGGCATTGTGGAGAGAACAAGGAGCTCTTTTCGGCGACACGGCGCGCGGAGGTGCCGACGTTGATCGAGCCGTTCGTGCGCGGGGAGGCGACGCGGATCCACGTGCTCGGCGAGCGCGCGTGGCAGATCCGCATGGCCGGCGAGACGTGGCTCAAGTCGATCCACCACGCAGGATCGGTGGTGCTTCCCGCGGGCGAGGCGGATCCCGCGCTCGTGGAGGACGCGCGGCGGATCGGCGCGGCGTTTGGCCTGGAGATGTTCGCGATCGATTACATGGTGGAGCCCGACGGGACGAAGCACCTGCTCGAGCTGAACCACATCCCGAACGTGACCGTGTTCCCGGAGCTGCGCGAAGCGTATCTCGATTTCGTGGCGTCGTGGATCGAGGCGGGCTCCGCGCGGCCCCGCTCCTGAGAGAGAACATCGCAGATGACCGTCGACGACGCAGTTCGTGAGCTCCGCATCGAGAACGAAGCCCTCCGGCAGCGCGTGGCGCGCCTCGAGCAGGAGCGCGACGAGGCACGGCAGGCGCTTTCTGCGCACCGGAAGGACGTCACGACCGTCGACGCGCTCTTCCGCGCGCTGCCGGACCTCTTCTTCCGGCTGGACAAGGACGGGATCATCATCGATTACCGAGCCCGAGCGGCCGACGACCTGTACGTCCCTCCCGAGGTGTTCCTGGGCAAACGGATGTCCGATCTGTTGCCCGCCGACGTGGGCGCCTACCTGGAGCGCGTGATGCTCGACGCCCTCGATAGCGGGAAGGTGAAGCAGGCCGAGTATTCGCTGCCGATGGGCCCGGCGGTGGAATGGTACGAGGCGCGTATCGTTCCCCTGGACGCCGAAGAGATCGTCATGCTGGTACGCCAAACGACGGAGGATCACCTCAATCGGGAGGCATTGCAACGGCGCCGCGTGGAGCTCGAAGACTCGCTGCGCTCCGTCCGGCTGTTCCGAGCGCTCGCCGACCATGCGCCGAGCGCCATCGCCGTGTCACGAACGGGCGGGGAGCCGATCTATGCGAACGACGCTTGTCGCGCGCTCTTCGGCGTCGGAAGCGACGAGGCAGGCATCGACGTCACGGCCTTTGTGGCCGAGGGTCCCGTGGCGGAGGCCGTTCGGCGTGGCCATGAGGTGCGGGGCGCGATCGGGGCCTTCCGGCGGACCGACGGGTCGATGTTCCAGGGGCATCTCACGGCGTTCGCCTTGCACGAAGAAGACGGGCCCTCCCACGAGGCCTTCATCATCGCCGACGTGACCGCGACGCTCGCCGCCGAGGAGGAGCGGCGGGCGCTCGCCGAGCAGGTCATCGCGGCGCAAAACGAGGCCCTGCGCGCGCTCTCGACCCCGCTCGTGCCGATCGCCCGGCGCGTCGTCGCGGTCCCGCTCATCGGCAGCGTGAACGCCGAGCGCGCCGAGCGGCTGCTCGAGGTTTTGCTCGACGGCGTCGCGCAGCGCGGCGCCTCGGTGGTGCTGCTCGACGTCACGGGCGTCCCGGAGGTGGATCCCGAGGCCGCCGACGCGATCACGCGGGCCGCGCGCGCCGTCGGCCTGCTCGGGGCCGAGCTCGTGCTGACCGGCGTGGGCCGCGAGGTCGCGCGGACGCTCATCGAGCTCGGCTCGGATCTCCGGGGAATCGTGACGCTCGGCAGTCTGGAACAGGGAATCGCCTACGGGATCCGCAAAACGCGCTGACGTTTTTCGCGCGGGAAGAGCTACGAGAGCTCGATCCGCTCGATTCGCGCCGGCACGTGCTTGTGCCACGGCGTCCCCGCGAGCCAATCCCGCTGCGCGTGGTGCGTGAGCTCGTTCGGCGCGGTGCCGTGCCTTCGCTCTCCGCCGGCCTCGTCCGGATACAAAAGCCCGCCGCCATTCGGCAGGCTCACGTGGCCGGCCCGCATGCCGTCGTTCACCTCGACCGTCGCGGTCGCGCTGCCGCCCTCGGTCACGATACGTACGACGCTGCCCGTGGATACGCCGAGATCCGCCGCGTCCGCCGGGCTCATGCGGAGGGCGCCTTCGAGGTCGACCTTGCGCCACGCAGGATCCCGGAAAATGGTGTTCGCCGAGGAGGACCTGCGCTCGCCGGCCGCGAGGATGAACGGATATCGCTCGTCCCGGGAAGGCATGGGCTCCGTCGCGAGGCCAACGAGCTCCTGCATGAGCTCCGGGATCATCAGGCGAATGCGTTTGTCCGGCGTGTCGAGCCGCGCCCACGTCTCCTCGTACGAATCGACGGTGAACGTGATGCCGGAGCGTTCGCGGAGGATGGCGTCGAAGAGCGCGTCGGCGCCGGGAAAACCCGCGCGCTGCACGCTTTCGGGGAAGGCCATGAAGCACGATTGCGCGATGCCCCAGAGCACGGCCGTGGCCTCGGCCCCCGGGGGCAGCGTCGGGCCGAGCGTCTCGTAGAGGATCACCGGCGCGAGCGCCATGAGCTCGGGCCGCGTGCCGATGAGCCCCATGAAGGCCATCGCATACTCGCCCCGCGAACGGCGCGCCGCCTCGGCGAGCGGCGCGAGATCCACGCTGTCGAGCGCGCCCATCGCGCGCACGAGGCGGCGGTGGATCTCGGACTCGGGCAAGGTCCCCGGGAGCGGCGCGAGGAGGGGCGCGCGGAGCTGGAAGGCGTTTTTCGGAAACTCCAGCGTGAAGAACGTCGCTTCCCATTTCTCGAATTGCGACGCCGTCGGCAGCACGTAATGCGCGAGCCGCGCGGTCTCCGTGAGCGCGACGTCGATCACGACGAGGCAATCGAGCGCGGCGAAGGCCTCACGGAAGCGCTTCGAATCGGCGAGCGAGTGCGCGGGGTTCGCGCTCTCGACGATCATCGCCCGGAGGCGCTGCGGGTGGTCCGTCAGGATCTCGTCCGGGATCACGTTGCAGGGTACGAGCCCCGTGATGATCCGCGCGCCGGTGACGGGCGTGGTGCTGCCGCGTTTGCCCCCGCCGCTGCCCCCGCCGAGCGACGCCATCCGCGAATGGATGTTCATCCCGCCCTCCTTGGCGAAGCTGCCGACGAGCAGGTAAACGAGCTTCTCCAGCCACGAATCGAGCGTGGAGTGCGGCGCCTGCTGGATGCCGAGATCCTCCTGGATGGCGACGCTCTTCGCGCGGGCGATGCGGCGCGCGACCTCGCGCACGAGGGATTCTTCGACCCCGCAGCGCTTCGCGAAGTCGGCGACGGGGATCTCCGCGAGGGCTTCGAGCACGGGCTCCGCGTCGTTCGTGTGCTCGGCGAGGAAGCGGCGATCGACGAGGTCTTCCTGCACGAGCGTGCCGAGGATCGCGGCGAGGCAAAAGGCGTCCGTGCCCGGATGGACGGCGAGGTGGTATTGCGCGAGCCGCGCGGTCTCGGAGCGACGCGGGTCGATGACGACGAGGCAGCGCCCGGGGTCGCTCGCGATCTCCTTGAGCACGTGGCGGGCGCGGGGGAAGCCGTGCGAGTGCCAGGGGTTCTTCCCGACGAAGACGGCCACCTCGGCGTGCTCGAAATCGGGCGCGGTGTGGCAACGCGGGCGGCCGAAGAGCTTGCCGTCGACCCAGAACTCGCCGGTTTTCTCCTGCGCGAGCGCGTTCGAACGGTAGACCGCTCCGAGCGTCGCGAGCGTGGCCGTGGCGTAGGTGCCGCAGAGGTGATTGCCCTGGCCGCCGCCGCCGTAATAAAAGATGGAGGCCCCGCCGTGGGTATCGCGGATCCCCATGAGCTTCGCGGCGATCTCGCGGATCGCGGTGTCCCAGTCGATCGCCTCGAACGAGCCGTCGGGCCGCCGCCGGAGCGGCGTGCGCAGGCGATCCTTGGCGTTCTGGTAATGGTCGAGGCGCTGGGCCTTCTCGCAGAGATACCCGCGTGACGTCGGGTGCTGCCGGTCGCCGCGCACGCGCGTGAGCCTGCGATCTTCGACGAGCACCTCGATGCCGCAGTTCATGCTGCAGAGGATGCACGCGGTCTTCTGGAACGTCCCGGCTTCGGTCGTCATGGAGGGCCTCCGGCGGAGGTCATCGTACCACGAAGCGGTTTGCCCGGCAGAAAGCTTCTCACTTCCCGCCTGGCGCGGCTCTGGTACAAGGCTGTCCGTAATGAAACGTTTTGGCCTCCTCACAGCCACGCTCCTCGCCTCCGTCGCCGCCACGGGCTGCGTGAACCCGTACGCGGGCCTCTTCGATCCCGCGGCGATGCAGGCGCAGCAGGCGCAGGCGATGGCCGACGCGCAGGCGCAGAACGACGCGCAGATCCTGGCGCAGCTCGAGGAGTCACGCGCCGCCGTGAAGGCGAGCCCGGGCGACATGAACGCGGCGCGGGTGCTTGCGCAACGCGTGGGGGCCTGTTTCATCCTGGGGCTCGTCGATCGGAAGAAGATCGACGGCGAGGCGGCGATCGTCGAGGCGGACGCCGCGCTCGAAGAGGCGACGAAGAAGAATCCCGATCAGAAGGCGGAGGCGCTCTCGTCGAAGGGGATCCTGCGCATCCACGCGAAGCGCAACGCGGAGTCCATCGAGATCCTCGAGGCCTCGATGACCGCGCGACCCACGGTGCTCGCGTGCGTGCCGCTGATCAAGGAGCTCGACGACGCCGGGCGATCGGAGGAGGTCCTCGGCCATTGCAAGAAGGCGCGCCCGGCGGTGCGGGACGACGAGGATCGGTACACGCTGCTCGATAGCTGTCTTCAGCATTCGCACGGGGCCCCGGCAGAGAAGGGGCTCGCGTGGGCGGGGCAGGCGGACATCGATTTTTACAACCAAAAGACCAGCGAGTTCGTCCAGCAAAAGGCGGCGTACCGGGCCGAGCAGGAGGCGCACTCGGCGCAGATGCGCGCGGACTTCGACGCGAGCCGCAGGCGCGCAGACGAGGAGCGCGCCGCGCGGGCAGGAGCTTCGAGCTCGGGCGGCGGCGGGTCCACGTATTCGCTGCGGCTGCACAATAGCTGCTCGCGCAGCGTAAAATTGTTCTTCGGGGACAACCCGAAGTTCGGCAGCGGGACGCGGACGTCGCTCGGGTCGAACTCGACGACGTCGTACTCGGGCGCTGGGCCGAAGACGGTGTGGATCGTGGACGACCGCGATCAGGGCATTTCGAGCTTCGTGGCGAGCGGGTCGCAGTCGATGCAGATCACGTCGAGCTGCGCGGGGTTCTCGACGTACTGAGGGCCTACGCCGCGGTGAAGGAGATGATTGGGGGGAGGAAATACCCGGCATTCGTCGAGGCGAGGTGCCACGTGTTCTTCCCCGGGCCGATCTCGAGCATCCTGAAGAAATACAAGGGACAATTGCTCATGTCCCCCTCGTACCGCGCGTAGTTCTCCAGGGTCACGTAATCGGTGCCGCTCTTCGCGACGACCGTGCCCCAGTGGTACTCGAAAATGTCCTGGTGGGCGTCCTTCGCGTTCTTCACTTCGGCCGAGGTCGCCAGGCTGACCGTGCCGATGGCGGCGCCGAGGGGCGGATCCATGTAATGGTTTGCATGCAGGCGCTGGACTTCGTTCTTGAATTCGGCGCTGTTGCCGTGGTCTGCGAGGATCAGTCTGTAGTTCGTGGTGATGTCGTCGAGGAAGGCGAGGTAGTCCTTCTGCTTGCTTTGCTCCCGGCTGGCCTGCCGCTTGAGCTCCGCGAAGTCGTCCGACCACGTGCGGTCGGTGAACTCGTCCAGGAGCGCGAGCGCGATCCGGTTGCCCTCGTCGAGGGCCGAGTAGCCGGTCACGTTCAGGTTGCCGGAGACGAACTGGGCCATGTCATTGCACCGCTGCGGCACCTTGATCGCGAGCCCCTGCACGCCCGTGGCCTTGATCTTCGGCTCGATCCGGTAGAGCTTGTTGTTCCGCCCGCCGTGCGTCACGTGCAGGTAGTCGTTGCCCGCGACGAGCGAGATCTTGCCCTTGAGCGCGGTGTTCGCCTCCTTCACGCGATCCATCGTGGCGAAGAAGACCTTGGCTTCTTGCCCCGGCCCCGTCGCCTCGATGGCGAGATCGCAGTTGTCGGAGACGAGGATGTCGGTCACGGATTGCGTGACGAGGTTCGGCTTGGTCTTCCCTTCGTCCTTGAAGAAGCTGTCGTGCACCTCGTCTTGCCGGACGAAGAAGTCGGCGTCCGGCGTGTCGCTGTCGGCGAAGAAGCCCCATCGCTTCTTGCCGGGGTATTGCTCGGCGTCCGGAGCAACCCGCGTGTAACGCTGGACCGCGCCACCCCCTCCGCCCCCCTTCGCCGGATGCGGTGGAGGCGCCACGCGCCCGACGGTCGCGCCGAACGCGGGTTTCGCCTGCGCCACCGTGGCCGGATGAGGCGGGCGTTCGGGGACGGCCGTCCGGACGGGCGCCTTCGCCTGGAGCACCGCCGCCGGATGGGGGGGTTTGGAGTTCGCCGCGACGGAGGACGATGCCTTTTGCGCAGCGATTCTCTTGAATGCCATGGGATCGGCTCGCGAGTGTACAGGGGGCCGCGTGGAGGTCCCAACTTCTTGCACACCGCTGCCTGGGCCAAGGTTTTCGTCAGGTCGCAATGTTCGTAGCGCGCCCCTTCCGGATGAGCGCCGCCCCGATTCCGCCGAGCAAAAGGCCGGACACCAGGAAGGCGATGTCCCATGCAAGCTCGCGCTCGCCCGGCCGCACGTGATGGAGCCCGAAGAGCTGATGGTCGATGAGGCCCTCGAAGAAATTGAAGAGGCCCCAGCCGAGCGACATCGCGCCCACGAACATCGGCGTCGAGCGCGGCAAGGTGCCCTTCTTGAAGCCACGCCAGAGCAAGGCGAGGCCGATCGCGGTCGTCATCCACGCGACCGCGTGGAAGAGGCCGTCGAAGAACATGTTGACCTTCATGTGGAGCAAATTCGTCGGCGGCAGCCGCGACGAAAGCATGTTGTGCCATTGGAGGATCTGGTGGAACACGATGCCGTCCACGAATCCCCCGAGCCCCACGCCGAGCAGGATGCCCGCCGCGAGGAGGCCCCCGTCCTTTCGATGTCCCATGACGTCACCCATCCTTTCCCGTTCCCGCGGTTGGTCCGCGCTTGTGAAACCAGAGCGACACGAGCCAGCCGACCACGAAAGGGAGGAGCAGAAGTGCAAGGTGGGCCCACGTATTCGGATCTTCCCGGATGAATGCGCGTGTCCTCCACGCGAGCGGGCAGTCCGGGCACGCGAGCGCGAGGGCAGGGCAGAGCCCGAGGAGACAAGCGAGTACGAGGGCCACGGTCGCTGGCATGCGCGCGGGGGCTGCAACGGCAGTGCCCGCCAATCCGCTGCGAGAAACGAGCATCGAGCGCACGAGCTCGTGTAGGATCGCGCGCATGCTTTTTCCCAATCCTCGCGCTTTTCTCCTCGTCCTCCCCGTCCTCGTGGCTTGCAGCGGGAAGGTCGACGTCGATCAAACCTCGACGAGCACCAGCGGCTCCGGCGGTCAGGGCGGTACCGGCGGCTCCGGCGGCTCGGGCGGCTCCGATTCCACGTGTCCCGCCGAGCAGCCCGCCGTGGGCGCGCCGTGCGACGTGCCGCCGGGTGAGGAGTGCTCGTACGGCGAGTGTTGCCCGGGTATCTTCGCGTGCGAGGCGGGGAGCTGGGTCGAGCTCCCCGTCGGGTGCGCGCCGCCGCCGGTGCCATGCCCCGCGTCTCCGCCGCTCGACGGCACGTCTTGCCTCGGAGGTCCGTGTGGGCAAACGTCGCCGTGCACCTATGCCTGCGCGCCGGGCGGCGCGTCGTTCACCGTGACGTGCGGCGACGATAATGTCTGGCACAGCGACATGTCGTCCTTGTGCAATGGCGCCGTGACCTGCGGCGACAAGCTCCAGTGCCTCGAGGGATACGTCTGCGTCACGAAGCAGGCCTTCGGGTCCGAATACGTATGCGCCCCGGATCCTTGCGGACCGGATCCGCTCTCGTGCGCCTGCGCCGAGTCCGTCTGCGGGGACGGGTTCGCCTGCATCCAGGCCTCGGGCAAGAACGTCCTCTGCGAGTGCCCGGCTTGCAAGTGAAGCCAGTCACGGCGTCTCGGGCTCGCCCTGGGCCGCGATCCGTGCCGCTTCGAGCGCCGCGCGCGCGTCGATCGTGCCCTCGGGAGCAAAGCGCTTGCTCGGGCAAAGCTCGTTCAGCGGGCAATGGCGACAATCGGGCGCCCGCGCCGTGCAGACGTAACGCCCGTGGAGCTGCAGGCGGAGGCCCACATCGATCCATTCGGTTGTCGGGAACAACCGGCACAGATCGACCTCCACCGCCGCTGGATCTTCCTCTTCCGTGATCCCGAGCCGGCGCGAGACCCGCGCCGTGTGCCTATCGACCGCGATTCCCTCCGCGATGCGGTAGGCATGAGCGAGCACGACGTTCGCGGTCTTGCGCGCCACGCCGGGCAGGGTGATCAGCGCTTCGAGCGTGCGCGGGACCTCGCCGCCGAACGCCTCGGTGATTCTGCGGCTCGCCTCGCGGATCGCGCGGGCCTTGTTCCGGAAAAACCCAGTCTCGTGGACGAGCCGCTCGACCTCGTCCTGCGGCGCCGCGCCGAGCGCGGCCGGCGTCGGGTACGACTGAAAAAGGGCGGGCGTGACGAGGTTGATCGTCCGGTCCGTGCTCTGCGCCGCGAGAATGGTGGCGACGAGGAGCTCCCAGGGATTGCGAAAATCGAGCTCGAGCCGCGGCGCGGGGATCGCCCGGGCGAGCCGCGCATGGACCTCCGCGGCCCGTTGCCCGAGCGGCGACGAGACAATCCCCGACGGCGGCGGCCCCTCCGGCTCCGCCGCGCCCTGCTTCACCCCGACGCGCCTGGGTTTGCCCACGTCGGAGCGTGATGCAAACGACGAGCCTCGCGCACGCGTTCGGCGCTCGGGCGACCTCGGACATTGTACGACCGGGAGGCGTGCCGCGGCCCATTGATGGGCTGGAGCGACTCCTGTAGGGTGCGCCGCCTGCCGAGCACCGGGGGGAGGGAGCCTCCGTGCGCCGGCCGAAAACGTTCGTTGAGGAGTCATTCATGTCGAAACGTCGGATGGGGCTCGGTGCCCCCTGGATCGCTTTTGTCTGGGCGATCGTGCTCCTGGCATTCGGGCCACGCGAGGCCCGTGCCGCCACGACCATTTCGGGCGGCAACGTCATCAATCAGACCTGGACCCTGGCCGGTAGCCCTTACATCGTGCAGGGCGACATCATCATCCCGGCTGGCACGAAGCTCACGGTCGAGGCGGGCGTCGAGGTCGAGTTTGCCGGGACCGACGCGCAAAGCTCCGGGCTCGACCCGACGAAGGTCGAGATGACGGTGCGCGGCACGCTCGACGTGAAGGGGACAGCGGCGAGCCCCGTGCTGTTTCGATCGCCGGCGACCTTTTACGGCGTCGTCGTCGACGTCGTCACGGCCGCGCTCCATACGACGAAGCTCACGGTCCAGAACTCGCTCTACGGCTTCCGGATCAGCGCGGGCACCGTGACGTTGAACGACTTCGTCACGCAGAACAACACCACCGCCGGCGTGCTCTTCACGGGCTCGGGCGGCGGCTCGATCACGAATGCGTTGATTCGCCAGAGCCAGGGGCACGGCGTCTCCGTGGCGCCCACGACCGGGACCGTGAACGTCTCGATCACGGGCACGGAGATTCAATCGAACACCCTCGACGGCGTGAACGTGTCGTCGTCCGGCATCGCGACGGCGAACGTGACGATCAACCAGGCGACGATTCACCAGAACACCAACAACGGCGTGACCGTGTCCGCCCCGGCGGGCGCCACGGCGAGCGCGGTCGTGAAGAACACGATCTTCACGAACAACAAGATCGGCCTCTATCGTAATGCCGCGGGCGGGACGACGAGCCTCTCGATGTCCTACGTGAACGGGTGGTCGAATACGACGGCCAACTGGCAAAACACCACGGCGTCCGATCACGTCACGTCCGTCAATCCGCTCTATGTCTCGGCGCCGACGAACCTCCGGCTCACCTCGAACTCGCCGAGCCGCTTCTACGGGGACATGGGCCAGGACATCGGCGCGCTGCCTTTCACGGGGGACCCGACGAACGGGCTGCTCGGATATCTCTGGACCGACACGACCCTGACCCTCGCGGGCTCGCCGTACACGGCGACGGGTGATCTGACCGTGACGCCGGGCGTGACCCTGACGCTCGAGGCAGGCGTGACCCTTCAGTTCACGCCGACCGACGCGATGGCGGATCAGAGCACGCCAAAATGCGCCCTCTATCTCCACGGCAACCTGGTCTCGAAGGGCACAAAGACGCAGCCAGTGACGCTGACGTCGACGGCCGCGGGCGTCAATCAATGGACGGGCGTGATGCTCCGCGAGCAGGCGACCCACGACGTGCGTGGGCTCGTGATCACGCGGTCGTTCTTCGGCGTGAGCATCGAAAAAGGCGCGCACACGCTCGAAGGATTCACATCCCACGGGAATCGTTACGGCGTCTACTACTTCGCCGGCGCCGGCTCGCTCTCGCTCTCGAATGCGGTGCTCCGGAACAATGAGCTCGAGGGGGTGAAGGTCCTCAACACCCCCGAATTCACGACGATTCTCAAGATCCGGAACCTGACGATCCATCAGAACGGAGGCACGGGCATCTCGATCGACGTGTCGGAGAAGGTGTTCACGGACATCACGAACACGATCGTGACGAACAACGTCTTTGGTGTGTGGCGCCAGGGCTTCAGCACCGCCTCGGTGACGCTCACGCACTCGGACGTCTGGAACAACACGACGAACTATTCCAACGTGACGGCCGGCGTGGGCGTCCTCAACGCGAACCCGTTTTATGTCGCGGCGCCGGCGGACCTGCGGCTCCAGAGCTTCAGCCCGTGCATCGACAAGGGCTACGCGATGGACGCGCCGGACAAGGATCTCGACGGCAACCCGCGCCCGCTCGACGGGGATCTCGTCAATGGCCCCGCGTTCGACATGGGCGCCTACGAGTACACGCCGCCGTCGGTGTGCGGCGACGGGCTCGTCGGCCTCGGCGAGGCCTGCGACGACGGGGCGGCCATGAACGGGCAATACGGCAAGTGCAACGCCGACTGCTCGGGCCCGGGGCCGCGCTGCGGCGACGCCCTCACGAATGGCCCCGAGGTCTGCGATGATGGCAATGCGTCGAACGAGGACGCATGCCTCGTGACGTGCGTGGCCGCGAGCTGCGGGGATGCATACTTGCAGATCGGCGTCGAGGCATGCGACGACGGGAACGCGATCGATACGGACGCGTGCACGTCGACGTGCGCGCTTGCCACGTGCGGCGACGGTTTCGTCCAGATGGGCGTCGAGGACTGCGACGACGGCAATGTGTCGAACGAGGACACGTGCCTCGCGAGCTGCAAGGTGGCGAGCTGCGGTGACGGGTTTGTCCAGATGGGCGTCGAGGAGTGCGACGACGCCAATACGACGGACGGGGACGGCTGCAGCGCGGTCTGCGCGACGGAAGGGCAGGGCGGTGCTGGCGGTGCTGGCGGAAGCGGCGGCGCTGGCGGCAGTGGTGGCGTTGGCGGTGCTGGCGGTGCTGGCGGAAGCGGTGGCGCTGGCGGAAGCGGCGGCGTCGGCGGAAGCGGTGGCGCTGGCGGAAGCGGCGGCGTTGGCGGTGCTGGCGGAAGCGGTGGCGCTGGCGGAAGCGGCGGCGTCGGCGGCAGCGGCGGACCGACGGACGAAGGCGGCTGCGGCTGCCGGACGGCGCCCGGAGCGACCGACGGCCCCCCGGGGCTCGCCTTCGTCGCCCTCTGCGCGCTCGGCCTCATCACTGCGCGCCGCCGCAGGGCTCTCGTGATGCCTAGCCTTTGAGCCATTCTCGTTCGAGCTCCCGGAGACGCACGTGCTCCGGGAGCTCGCGGTGAAGCGCCCGCATCACCGGATCCTCGATTCTTTCGAGCCGCCATTCGAGCCTACGAATCGCCTCCGCGAGCGCCTCTCGGGCGGCCGGCATGTCCCCGGTCGCGGCGCGCGCCTCGGCGATCGCGAGGCGCAGCGGGATCTCCGCATACCCCGCCATACCGCCTCGCGCTTCCATCCAGCGAGCGACGTCGTCCGCGACACGACGCGCTTCCTCCGGACGCCCTTCGCGGAGCAATGCCAGGATCAACGTCCTCTCGATCGACGGGCGCCAGCCGCGAACGTAGTCCATGAGCCCGAGGGCCTTTTCGGCGGCCTCTCGCGCTTCCACGACCCGCCCCTCGGCGAGGAAAACCCGCGCGAGCGCGCCGTACGACACGGCGATGGTGTCTTCCATCGCGCCCTGCTCGATGAGCAGCCTGGCGAGTCCCTCGACCTCCGCCCGCCGATCCGGCGCGTTTTGCTTCGCGAGCACGAGCATTCGATAAAAACGCGCCGTGGACACGAGGAACACGTCGTTCCTGCGGAGCGCGCTCCCGAGGACGTCCTCGATCGCTCGCTCCGCCGCGGCGATGTCGCCGAGCGCCGCGAGCGCCGCGCTCGACAGGCACACGCTCATGCCCCACCAATTCGAAGAGCACGCCGACGTATACAGCTCGATGCTGGCACGGGCGCGCGTGAGGGTCGCCCAGAGATCCCCCTCGATGAAGAAGGCGAAAATCGCCCGGGCCTGCTGGATGTGACCGGCGGCCAGGAGCTCGCCTTCCGGAAGGCGCGGGGAGAGCGCTTCCAGCCGCGAAAGCAGGCGCGCCGCGCGCTCGTGACTCCCCGTCATCCCGAGCCCAGCCGTGATCGATCCGAGCAGCAAAAGGCACGAGGCCACGGCATCCGGCGGAGGATCGACGTCCTCGAGGACGCGGACGAGCATGTCCACCTCGTTTTGCATGGTCCTGTTGACCACGATCACCAGGTAAGACGCCGCCGCCTCGTTCCAGGCGACGCTCCCCTCGGACAAGAGCGCCAGCGCTTCCTTGCCAATCCGAACTCCGTTTTGCCAGTCGAGGCGCCAGACGCAGGCCTCGAGCTCGAGCGTGAGGAGTTTGCCCCGCAGCTCGCCGGCGGCGCCGCACTGGAGGCCCCGCTCCGCGCGTGTCCACATTCCGTCGAGATCGTCCTGATGATACGATTGTTGCGCCGCGCGAAGGTAATGGTCCGCGGCCCGCGCGAGATCTCCGCCTGCACGCGCATGCTCGGCGAGCACCATGGGATCCGTCTCGCCCACCTGCTCCAGGTACGCGCACGAGAGTCGATGCCCGAGCACGCGATCCGCTTCGGTCAAGAGTCCATACGCGGCGTCGCGCAGGAGCGCGTGGCGGAACTCGTACTCCGTTTCACCGGTAAAACGACTTTGCGTGCGACGCTGGAGGACCTCGGCCTCGACGAGCTCGAAGAGCCGCTCGTCCGTCGACGACGCCTCGCGTGCTCGCCCGAGGAGCGTGAGCACCCCCCCGCGCCAAAACGTTCGTCCGAAGACGCTCGCCGCGGAGAGCACGCGCCGGCACGCCGGATCGAGGCACGAGAGCCTCGCCTGGAGCATCGCCAGCACCGTGTCGGGCTGCCCTTCCGCTTTGCCCTCGGCGGCCGCGCGGATGAGCTCCTCCAGGAACAACGCATTGCCCGCGGCCTGCTCCACGACACGCTTGACCGAGGCCGCCGGCACCTCGGGGCCGAGCACGGCCGTGACGAGCTCGCCCGCGGCGCTGTCGTGCAGCCCCCCGAGTCGGACGCGGTGGACGATGCGCCCCTGCCAGAGCTTCGGGAACATTTCGACGATCTCGGGGCGGGCGAGGGCCAGCACGAAAAAAGGCAATTCGCGCCGCTCCACGAGCGCCGCGTCGACGAGCTTCACGGTCGCGGGATCCCCCCAATGGAGATCTTCGAGCACCAGGAGGACGGGGTGTTCGACGCATTCGGCGGTGAGGAGATCCAGAAAGGCCCGCTGGATCTGCTCGTTCATGATCTTCGGGTCCCGGAACGCCGCGCGGAGCAGGGCGGTCGGCTCCTCCACGCCGACGCCGCACATCGTCGCCAGAAACTCGCTCACCCGTCTCTGCTCCGCGGGCATCACGTGACGCCCGACGCGCTGCCGGATCTTCTCTTCTTTTCGATCCGGCGGATCCCCGATCTCGACCTCGCAAAGCCTACGCAAGGCCTCGCCGAGCACCCCATACGGCGACCCCGCGCTGAGCGGCGCGCCGCTCCCGAAGAGCACCAGCATTTCGAGCGGGCGGGCACGCAGCCGACGCAAAAGCTCGTGCCGCAGGCGGGATTTTCCCATGCCGGGCGGCGCGACCACGAGCGCCCCCGCCGGCTCGGCTTGCTCGATGGATCCCTCGATCGCCGCGACGAGCAGGGCGAGCTCCCGCTCGCGCCCGACACATGGGGTCGGACGGCCCATGAGGAGACGCGATTCGTCCACCTCGATCACGCGCTCCTCGCAGAGGATCGGCGTTTGCCCGGAGAACGTGATGGCGAATCGAGACTCGAGCAGCTTGGCGGACAGTTCGTCCAGGAAAATGCCCGATTGCGATACCGCGGGAGGGCCGCCCATCTCTCCGTCCACCGGGGGGGTTTCGCCGGGCGCTACCCGCGAAAAGGCGCGCTCGATCGCCTCGCCGACGAGGACCTTTTCTTTCATCACCCCGCGGCCCGTGGTCAGGGCGACGCGGGCCGTGGGCCACGCCGCGTGCACGGCGAGCGCGCAACGCGCCGCCTGCGTGGCCAGGTCCACGGCGCTCTGCGCGGGCGTGACGACGACGACGAGGGCGCCGCTCGCCAGCCATTCGACGCGCGCACCCAGGCGGAGGAGGCGCGCGCGGAGGGCTTCCCGGAGCGAGCTCCATGCGGCCCGCGTGGAAGCCGTTTCCCCGCGGGGAGGCGGCTCCTCCCCCGGAATGGCCACGACGACGGAGAGCAATTGCAAAGCGTCGCCGCTGAGCGCCGCAGCGGGCGAGAAATCGACGCGTCGAGCCTCCTCGCCGACGTCGTCCGCGAGGCGCGTGGCCATGGCCACGAGCTCGTCGCGGAGGGCCACGGCGTCTTCCGGTCGACGCGACGGGTCCTTTTCGAGCATCCGCGCGATGAGGTCGGAGAGCGCCCGGGGGGTGCCGGGCCGGAGCAGCTCGACGCGGGGCACCTCTTCGAAGAGGACCTTGGCGAGCATCACGAGCGCGCTTGGCGCGAAAAACGGAGGTTTTCCGGTCAAACCGTGGAACGCGACGCAGCCGAGTGCGAACACGTCCGCGCTCGGCCGGAGATCCTCCTCGCCGCGCGCCTGCTCGGGGGCCATGTAGCCGGGCGTCCCGAGGAGAGCGCCGGGGCGCGTGAGGACCGTGGCGGAAAGGGCGCTGCGCGCAATGCCGAAATCGAGCAGCGTGACGCGATCGACGCGGCCGTCCCGCAGAAAGAGGTTGCTCGGCTTGATGTCGCGGTGGAGGATTCCCTTTGCGTGGGCGGCGGCGAGCGCGTTCGCCAGCGTGAGGAGCAAGGTCACGCAATCACGCACGTCGAGCGGCCCCTCGGCGAGGCGCTTGCCGAGATCGTGGCCGGAGAGCCATTCGAGGACGAGATACGGTCGGCCGTCCTCGGCTTTGCCGTGCGCGAGGTACGAGACGATTCCCGGATGCCCGAGCTGGGACAGGAGCCGCGCCTCCCGGTCGAAGCGGGCGGCCTGCTCGAAGCCGTTCTCGGCGGGATAGAGGAGCTTGAGCGCGACGAGGGCGCCGGTGTGGAGGTCGCGGGCGCGAAAGACCTCGCCCATCCCGCCCTTTCCGGCGAGCTCTTCGAGGCGGAAACGGCCCGCGACGACCTCCCCCGGGCCGAGGCGCGCGCGCCCATGGTGGGACCCGTTCATCGGCGGGGACATAGGTCGATCTCGTCGTTCACGATGGATCTCGAGCCCCCGCAATGTGCTCATTACCGCAGCCTACGCCAGTTCGTCAGCGATTTTCTTTTGCTCCGATCGCATTTCTTCGATGGCATGGGAGTCATATTTCTGACGGATTCGTCTATGGGTATCAAAAATCGTGGACGAACGGCGCGCGCTGCCGCGAAGGCGTCGACGCGGTACGAAGCATGTATTGTGATGCGAGCGACGGGTTCGAGGCGCGCGTGTCCGAGCGCTCGCCGGGAGCTTCGTGCACGGGGCCTGACAATTCAATGACCGTACAGGCGACGTCGCACGAATGCGTCGTTGACCCTCCGTCGAAGCCGTGTTTTCCTTCTCTTCGTAGCTTTCGCAGGTCACATCGGAAGCTGGAAAAGGCGGGGAGCGACGCCATGCCCATTCTTCTTCACCGCGTTTCCGACATCACGCTTTCGGAGATCACCGCCGGTTCCTCGGTCCTCGACGGCGCCGAGGCGTTGAGCCGCGTCTACGATTTCGGCAAGCACCCGTACTTCTCATGGATGCGAGCGCCTACGACGAGGCTCGAGGAGTTTCGCCGGAGCCAGGCGCCCTATTTGCACTTCGTTGAACATTTTTCCCGTGCCTTGACGGCCGTGCTCGCGCGCGTGCCTGCGATGGAGCGGCGCCTCGCCACCGTGTATGAAAACGTGGTCGAGGAGCACGGGCACGGTTCCCTCGAGGGCACGCACCGCGACACGTTCGCGGGGTACCTGCGCGCCATTGGCCTCGACGTGGCGGAGGCGGCGCGGGAGTGCCCGATCCGCGTCGCCGTCGCTTACCAGTCGCTCCTCGATTTCTGCCTCGTGAACCCTGCCGAGATGGGCGCCGCGGCCACGGGCATCGTCGAGTATACGCACATCAAGATATCGACGATGCTCGCCCAGACCATCCACGAGCGATTCTGGGGCGATCTCGACGCCCAGCGCCATTACCGCCTGCACGCGGAGATCGACGCCGAACACGCCGTCTCCCTGTTCGCGCTTTGCGAGGAGGGCTGGAAACATCCAGCGTCGGCGCGTCGCATTGCTTACGCGATGGCCTACGGGGTCCACGTGTGGTGGTCGTTGTTCGACGCGATGTGTCCGGCCGAGATTCTCACCCCGTCTGCAACGGATGGCATTCGCCCGCTGATCGACGGGGCTTTCGCCCGGGAGCCGGTTGCACCTCTCCACGCGGGCCGCAGGCATTGCGATCTGCCCGTGCGCATGAGGCACGAGGGCGGCGCGTGGCAGGCGGGGAGGGCGACGTCGCTCGGGCCCTTCGGGCTCGTGCTCGCCGGGGTTCGGCCGCCGCCGCTCGACGCCACGATCGAGGTATCGATCGACGGGCTTTTCAACGCGGTGCTCCCGATCCCAGGCCGCGTGCGCTCTCCGGCAGGCGAGCATGGTGGCTTCTGCGTCGAATTCGTGCTCGACAACGAGGCGCAACGCGCGGAGGTGCGAAACGCCGTGCGCGCGCGCCTCGTTGCCGAGCGTACCGTGACGCACGGCAGCGGCGCCGATGCGCTCCACGTAGTTTGACTGCGCCCGCACGGCGGTCGATACTCCGGCACGCGCCACGAGCGCACCTCCCTTGCCCGACGTCCGCTGTTTCACAGGGGATCGCGGGTGAACACGAGGCTTTTCGTGACGTCACGGAAAGATTCGCTTCGGCTGGAAAGATACCGACCGATATGAAGCTTTATTCGCATCCGCTGTCCGGGAATAGCCACAAGGTGCGCCTCCTGCTCTCGATGCTCCGCCTCGAGCACGAGGAGATCGTGGTGGACCTCCTGAACGGCGAACACAAAACCCCCTCGTTCCTCGCGATGAACCCGCTCGGCCAGGTCCCCGTGCTCGTCGATGGCGACGAGACGCTGCGGGATTCGCAGGCCATCCTGGTCTATCTCGCGCGGAAGTACGGGGGCGAGGCGTGGCTGCCCTCCGACGCGGCCGGGCTCGCCCGCGTCGTGCAGTGGCTCTCGTTCGCCGCGAACGAGGTCCATCACGGCCCGTTCCTCGCGCGGCTGCATTTCCTCCTCGGCGTCCAGCTCGATCTCGGCCTCGCCCAGGACCGGAGCCGCGCGGCCCTCGACGTCCTCGACGCCCACCTCGCCAAACGCGCCTGGCTCGAGCACGATCGGCCGACCATCGCCGATATCGCTGTCTTCCCGTACGTCGGCCTCGTCCGGGAGGGCAAGGTACAGCTCGACGATTACCGCAACGTCATTGCCTGGGTCGAACGTGTCCGCGCGCTGCCTGGATACGTGCCCATGCCGGGTCTTTGATTCGAATCGACGTGCTCGGGGCCAAGCTTTTGCGGGAGCGGTGAGCGACGCGTGAGGTTCCAGCTACCCGACAAGCGGTATGGGCGCGAGGCCGAGGTCTGGGCCTTGCTCCGGGCCTTCGAGCGCGCCGCCACCGGGGCGAGCGAGATCGTGCTCGTCTCGGGCTGGGCAGGCGCGGGAAAATCGACGCTCGTCGAGGAGCTCGGCGCCTCGCTCGCCGCCCGGCGCGGCCACCTCGTCGCCGGCAAATTCGACCAGTACAACCGCACCGTCCCGTTCGCCACGCTTCTGCGCGCGCTCGACGATCTGGCGCAGCGCGTGCTCGGCGACGGCGAGGGGGGCGATACGGCCGAATGGCAAGAGCGCCTGTACGAGGCGCTCGGCGAGGGCACGGCCATCCTCGTCGAGACGCTTCCGAGCGCGCGCTCGATGATCGGAGCGCCATCCTCGCGGTCGTCCGCGGCGACGTCGTCCTCGGCGAGCTCGGCGGATTCGCAGGCCCGGCTGGAGCATGCGCTCCTCAGGTTCCTTTCGGTCTTCGCGTGCCCTGAGCACCCACTCGTCCTGTTCCTCGACGACCTGCAATGGGCCGACGACGCCTCGCTCCGCTTCCTTCTGGCCGTCGCGGGTGATCCCAGCATTCGAAACACCCTGCTGATCGGGGCGTACCGCGATCAGGAAGTAGGCCCGGAGCACCCGGTCACCGCGGCGAAGGTCGCGCTCCGGCAGCGCGGCACGCGCCTCGAGGAGATCGATCTCCCGCCCCTCGGGCCCGAGCACCTGGAGGCGATGATCGCCGACGCGCTCGATGCCTCCGTGGGGCCCGAGATCCAGGCGCTCGCGGCCGAGGTGCACCGGCGCACCCGCGGAAATCCGTTTTTCGTGCGGGAGTTCCTCCGGTTCCTCGTGCAGGAGGGGTTCATCGCGGAGGGCGCGGCCGCCGACGCGCTCGCCTGGGATCTCGCGCAGATCCGGACGGCCCCGCTCCCCGAGGACGAGGTCGCCCTGATCGTCCGGGAAATGCGCAAGCTCCCGGCCGAGACACAGGCCACGTTGCAGATCGCCGCGTGCATCGGCGCGCTCTTCGACGTGAACGATCTCGCGGCGGCGCGCGGCACCACGGCGGCCGATGCCCTCGCGGCCCTTGCGCAGGCGCAGGGGAAAAATCTCGTCATGCCCGCCGATCCACGCAGGCGGATCAGCGCTGCGGACGGCGCGCCCATTCCGTTCCGATTCCTGCACGACCGCGTGCGACAAGCCGCCTACGAGCTCATCGGCGAGGACGATCTGCCGCGAATCCGGCTCCTCGTCGGGCGTCGTCTGTACGCCGACGCGCGCGCACGCGGCGTCATCGACGAAAAACTCTTCGAATTCGTCGAGCACCTGAACGCCGGCGCCTCGCTCATCACCTGTGCGGCCGAGCGTGACGAGCTCGCCCGGCTCGACCTCGCGGCCGGCGCGCGTGCCAAGGCGCGGACGGCGTACGACGCGGCGGCACGTTATTATGCGACGGGCGCGGCGCTCGCCCTCTCCGGGGACGATCCGACGCTCCTTTTCGCGCTCCACCTCAGCCGAGCCGAATGCGTGTATCTGCGAGGACAACTCGACGAGGCCGAGGCGCTGCTCGTCGCCTTGCCGGTCCCGCCACGAACGAGCACCGAAAAGGCCGCCGTATGCCGGGTCCGCATGGCCGTCCGCACGACGCGCGGGCGCGCGGCCTCTGCCATCGAGGTGGGGCTCGACGCCCTCGCAGAGCTCGGCCTCGACATCCCGCGGGACGAGGCGGCCGCGAAGATCCTCGCGGAGAAGGAACACGCCCGGGTGCGCGAGCGGCTCGCGGCACGCGGGCTTTCCGTGCTGGCGGAGGGCGCGCCGCTCGAAGACCCGGACAAACGCGCCAAGCTCGAGATCCTCACGAACCTGCTCGCGCCGGCGAACCTGGTTCGGCCCGCGCTCTTCAGCCTCTGCGCGGCGATCCAGGCGAACATCTCGCTCGAACACGGGCACGCCGACGAGTCGATTTATGGGTACATGCTCTACGGCATGCACCTCGCCACGTCGCTCGGTCGTTATGCCGAGGCGGGCGCGTTCGGCAAGCTCGCGCTACGGCTCGACGAGCGGCGCGGCAGCGCGGGCGAGCCTTGCCGATTGAATTTCGTGTACGGCTCGTACGCCCATTTCCTCGAGCCCATCCCCGACGTGCTCGGATATCTCCGGAAAGCCTACCGCACGGGGCTCGCGACCGGCGATTACATTTATCTGTCCTACGCGTGCAGTCACATCGTGCTCTTGCGCCTCGCGCTCGGCGATCCCCTGAAGGACGTCGACGAGGAGGCCGAGCGGCTCCTCGCATTGATGGAGCGGACCAAGGTCGCCTCGTCGATCGCGGTCCAGACGCTGGTGCGGCGCATCCTCGCGGCGCTCGCGGGGCGCACGATCGACGTGCGTTCGCTCTCCGGGGACGGCTTCGACGAGGACACGTTCGTCGCCTCCTTGCGCGAGCGAGGCGTGCATTTCGCGCTCTCGTGGTACCGGGCCGCGCGCATCACGCTGGCCTTCCTGAACGGCGACGACGAGGACGTGCTCGTGATCGCCGGCGAAGGCGGGGCGGGGGCGTGGTTTTACTTCGCCACCGACGCCGTGTACCTGACCTGCCTCGCGGCCGCGCGCCTCTGCGCCGAGGGGGTGAGCTCCTCGGACGAGCCGTACGCGACCTTCGGGCGAAACGCCGCGCACATCGCCGGCTGGGCGCGCGCCTGTCCCGCGAACTTCGCCCACAAGGACCTCCTCCTCGCCGCCGAGCGCGCGCGCATCGCGGGGGATCACGCCGCGGCGGGCCCGCTCTATGAACGTGCCGTCGAGGCGGCCGAGGCGGCGCGGCTCACGCCTCACGTCGCCGTTGCCCGCGAGAGGGCCGCGGCGTTTTTCCGCGACCGGGGCGACGAGGCGCGCGCGCGGATCCATGTGCACGGCGCGCTCGACGCGTATTCGCGCTGGGGCACGGACGCGCTCGGCGAGCGCGTGCGCCAGGAGCACGCGGATCTGCTGCTCCACGAGGTGATCACGGAGAGCGAGACGGAAGCGCGCGGGCGGCCGGTCGTGGTCGTGCCGTTCGCGCTCGGCGCGCTCGTCGCCGAGGTGGTGCTGGCCGTGGCGCCCGCCTTCGAGCGGACACGCGACGCGCTGCGAATCGAGCAACCCGAGGAGCTCGGGTTCATGGAGAGCGACGAATCGAAGGTGCGCTGGCTCCTGCTCCGCGTCTTCGGCGGGCGGGCCTTGCGACCGCGCCCCGGGAGCGTCGCGTTCCGGGTCCGACAGGGGCGCGAGGGGCGTCTCGGCGACGCGCCATGGGTGGGGTTCGAGGTGACGGACACGGACGACACGATGGATGTCGTGTCGATGGAGGACGTGGCCTCGGTTTGCCGAGAACTCGGCGGATACCTCGCGGTCGAGCGTGGGGACTTCGGCGCGCGCTCTACGGTCGTGATCCCGATGTTCCACATGGCCCCCGACGGCTGACGCGCGACGTCAAGCCTCTTTCCTCCGCTCGACGAGCTGACCGAGGCCATCGAGGACGCGGTCCATGCCAAACCGATACGCCGCATCGGCCTGATAAGCCCCGCCCTGGGCCGCGCCCGCCGCTTCGCCGATGCGCGTGGCCCGCGGAAACTTCGTGGGATCGACGACCCGGCCGATGAGCTCCGCCTGCGCCTCCCACCACGCCGCGTCGGTCATCGCCGTGGCCTCGGGGAGCGCCGCCGCCTCGGCCGCGCTGCGCGCGTTCGCCTGCACGAAGCCGAGGACGAACGTGAGCGCCGCGTCGACCTCGACGTCCGACAAACCGAGGCCGTCGAACGCCGAGAGTTCGTACTCGTACTTCGTGATCACGCCCGGACCGAGCGGCGGGCGGCTCGTGGATGCGTGGATCAGCCACGGATGCGCGGCGTGGAGCGCGCGGTTCTGGTTCGCGACGGACAGCACCCGCTCGCGCCAGCCGAGCCCGTCCCACGCCGGCCGATCGGCGCGGAGGTACACCGCGTCGAGCATCAGCTCGATCAGCTCGGTTTTTCCTCCTGGCACATACGTGTAGACGGACATCGGGGACGCGCCCACGGCCTGCGCCACCGAGCGCACCGTGACCGCGTCGAGCCCCTGTTCGTCGGCGAGCGTGATCGCAGCCTCGACGACCCGGTCCACGGTGAGCGACGGCCGCGGCCCCCGCGTCCGCGAGGGTTCCAGGCTGTGCCGCCACAGAAGCGAAAGCGTGCGCGCGGGATCCGGGGTCGCGGGTTTGTTCGGCGGCATGAAATCGGTCTCCAGCCCCTTGACGAAAACTACGTACTACGTACACTGTACATTGTACACAGTTGATGTCCACCTTCACCAGGGGCCTTCCCGAGGATCGAGGAACACACGCATGCAAGCAACCACCGCGTCGGCAATTTCGCTCAACGTCAAGGATGTCGAGGCTTCACGCGATTTCTTCGTGCGGCACATGGGGTTTGCCCCGGCGATGGCGGCCGACGGCTTCGTGTCGATGGCCCGCAAGGACGTCGGGTACAACCTCATCTTCCTGCGCCAAGGGCTCTCCTCGCTGCAGCCGGAGACGCTGAAGCACGCGCACGCCGGCGGCTTGCTCCTCGCGTTCGTCGTGGCCGACGTGGACGCCGAGGAGGCGCGGCTGCGCGAAGAGGGCGTGTCCATCACGACGCCGCTCCAGACCGAGCCGTGGGGCGAGCGGTTTTTCCAGGTCACGGACCCGAACGGGATCCTCGTGCAGTTCGTCCAGTGGATGACGCCGCCCGAGGCATAACCGCCCTCAAGGCAAGACCGTCACCACGATCCGCGACGAGAGCCCGCCGAACCGCGCGAGGACCTGACCCTCGCCCTCGTCGAAGGCCACCGCATACCCGGCATTTTCCGGCGCGCACGCCGTCTCCGCGCCCGTACACGCAGGCGGACGGCGCGGACCAAGCGCGCCCGTGAACGACCACGCAACGGGCGCGCGTCCGAGCGAGAGGCGCGCTCCCGCGTCGTCGAAGGCCTGGAGCTCCATGACGAGCAAATCGCCGCGCTTGGCGGCCTGGGTCGTGTCGACGCGGACGCGGCTCGGGCGGCGCACGTCGAGCACGACGACGCCTTGCTCACAGGGGATCCGCACGCGGCCGGGATCGACGGCCTCGTAGGTCTGGCCCGCGGGATCGAAATGGACCGGCGCGCTCGGCCGGGCCTCGGCGATGCGGCATGCGCCGCGGGCCTTGGGCACCTCGTCCCGCGCGCCCACGGCCACGAAATACACGGTCTCCGGCGGCTTCGCGCAGCCCGCGAGCGCGCCGAGCATCGTCGCGAGGAAGGCGGCACGGAAGAGCGGTTCGGCGCAAGGCATCGGGAGCGCGCGAGTATCGCTCGATCGGGGCCGCGTGATCAACGTCGCGCCGCGGAGAGCAAGCGCCGCCAGACACGCTCGGTGCCGCCTTCGAGCGGCGCGTCGGCGAGGCGGATCGCGGCGTAGGTTTGGCTGGGCAACCCAGCGATCGGGCGACCCACGAGGCCGGACGGCAGGCGGCAGAAATCGTTGACGATCGCGAGCCCGGCGCCGAGCCGCGCAAGCCGCAACGTGAGCGGCCAGCCGCGCACCTCGACGGCCACGTCCCAGCGCACGCCCGCGGCGCGGAGCGACTCCTCGAGCATCACGCGTTGCGGCTGGCCCTCGGGCGGCACGACGAGCGCGGCGCCTTCGAGATCGGTGAGCTCCACGCGCTCCTTGGAAGCGAGCGGGTGGCTCTCGGGCACCACGAGCATCTGCCCGACGACGGCGAGCGGCTCCACCACGATCCGCGGCGGCCGCGTTTCCAGCGGGAGCACGCCCACGTGCGCCTCACCCGTGCGCACGGCCGCGAGCGTGCCCGCCGCGTCCCGCACGAGCAGCGAGAGCGGCGTGCGCGCATCACGCACCGAGCGCTGCACGGCCTCGCCGATGAGGTAGAGGTACGCCCCTTCGCCCGCGGAAAGCACCACGCGCGCGCGCGGCCTCCCCACGCGCAGGCCCTCGACGAACTCGACCTGCTGCGCAAGCGTCCTCCGCGCATACGCCGCGACCCGCTCGCCGCCGTCCGTGAGCACGAGGGCGCGGCCGACGCGGCGGTAGAGCGGCGTGCCGACGACCTCCGCGAGCTTCTGCACCTGTGCATGCAACGCGGGTTGCGAGAGGCCGAGGGCGCGGGCGGCGTGCGTGAAGTTCTTGTGTTCGGCGAAGGCGGCGAAGGCGTAGAGCCAGGAGGTCTCCAGCATGACTATCCGTCAGGATGATAGCTCATCCGAAAAGACGACTTCCGCCGATGGCTCGGTTCGCTACGCTCGGGCCTCATGAACACCGTAGAGCTTAGCAAGACCCTCTCTTGGCTCCTCCGCCACGGGGCGCGCGAGGCCGGCGTATCGATGGATGCGGCCGGCTGGGTGCCCGTGCCCGAGGTGCTGCGTTACCTCCGTATCAGCCGCGCGGCCCTCGAAGAGGTGGTCGCGACGAACAACAAGAGCCGCCTGACGCTCGAAGGCGACCGCGTGCGCGCCTGCCAGGGCCATTCGACCGAGAACATGCCCGTCACGCTCGAGGCCCTGGAGGCGTCATGGCAGCCATACATGGCCGGCGGCAGCCTCTGGCACGGGACCACGGTCGAGGCGACGGCCCCGATCGCGCGGGAAGGCCTCTATCCGCAGAAGCGCACCCACGTGCACCTGGCCCCGACCCTCGAGAGCAAGGTCGGCAAGCGCTCGGCGACCCCGGTCATGCTGGAGATCTCGGTCGAGCGATTGCAGGGCGCAGGGCAGGGCGTGTGGGAGGCGCAAAACGGCGTCGTGCTCGTGCGCCACGTCCCTTCGTCGTGCATCGTGGACCTCGTCTGCACGACGCGCGCGGCGAAGCAGGCCGAGGCGTCGGTTCGAGCGCGGTTTGGCTTTCGCCGATCGTGATCACTTGCCGTTCTGCGTGATCATGAGCCGACGAGGGTTTCTGGGCTCATAACAGAGCAGCGTGGGAAAAAGCGGTTATTTCGTGCCCCACGGAATGTCCCCCGAATGAAGCAAAACCTCGGACTCGACCTTCGCATCGGCCGGGTTCGTCCCGGTCCCGACCGTGGCCACACGCTGATAACGCACCCACCAGGAGAGCGTCCCGCGCTGCGGCGCCCCGGAGGGAGGCGTGATGTCGAGGTCGACGACCTTCGGATCCCGGCCCACGCGGTCGTCGGCGGCGAGGTGCCGGCCGGGTTGTCCGGGGATGATCTGGAAATGGCGCGCGAGGTGGCGGACCTCGCGGCGAAGGACGGTCCCGCGCTCGTCTTTGAGCTCGCAGCCGACTTCGAGGCGGCGGAAGAGGTCGCCCGTGGGGAAATCATGCCCCGGCGCGGGCTGGACGAGCGTGATGCGGAGGCTGTTCTCCTCGGCGCGTTCGGCCGTGGCCTTCAGGTTCTTCCGTAACCAGGCGGGATCCCGGACCTCAGCGAAGGCGTGCGAGCGGCGGCCCCCGACGAGCGGCATGTGGCACTCGGCGCAAGCCTTCCCAGCCGCAGGCGAGCGCAGGTGCTCGCGCGCCGTTGTCTGCATGAACTGGCCGTCGTCATTGCCAAAGCCCATCGGGAAACGAAATTCGTGGCAACCGGAGCAGCCGCCCGTTTGGCTGAAGGCAGTCGAGCGGCGCAAAGGGTGCGGCGCGCGGGTGGCGTCGTCGCCGGAAGAGGCCGCGGCAAGGACAAAGCCTTCTTCAGTGACGTGGCAGGTCACGCAGCCGACGCCGAGCTCGCTCACGGCCTTGGGCGGCTCGATCCGGGGATCCCCCTCCGGCGCGTGGCAGCCGCGGCAGAAGGGCGAGGGCTCGATCGCGAACGCCGTGCGATACGCCGGATTGAGGTTCGATTGCTGGTGGTGCGAGCCCTGCCATTGCCTGGCCTCGTCGGCATGGCACGCGACGCACGTCGCATTGAGCGCGACGGCCGCATCGAGCCGCTTGCGATAAGCGCGAGGCATGGGGACGCTCGCCGCGGGGGCGACGTCCGCCGGAGCAGGCTCGGACGAGGCGATGGCCAGAGGCGCCGGCACCGATGTCACTTGCCCATCCGTGAGGACGTCCTCGCGGATGCACCCAGCGAGGAGGCAAAAGGACATCAACAGGGAAGGGCGCAGCAGCATAGGAACGAACGGCCAGGGCCGTCTCGTGACGTATCACCTTTCCCGCGCTGCGGGAACCATTCGGTCTCGTCGGAAGCCGTCGCGCCGGGGCGCTGCCCCGGACCCCGCGGGAGCTGTCCGCCCCTCGACCCGGACCAGGCACGGCCTGGACCGAGGGTGGAAGAACTGCGCGATGCGCAGTTCTTCCAACGGGCCGGTGGCAAGACTGTGGAGGTCCGTTTCAGGCTGGCGACGGGGACACCGGTGCCGGTTCAAATGCCCGGCGCTGCCGTCTTGACTGGCAAGGTCGTCGCCAATCTTGCCTCGGCCTGTTCGATGAACTGCGCGATGCGCAGTTCATCGACCCCGGGTCCAGCGCTTGCGCTGGTCCGGGTCGAGGGGCGGACAGCCCCCGTGGGGTCTGGGGCAAAGCCCCAGCTCAGGCGCGACGACGCGGCGGGATCGGATACAGGGTGGCGAGGTCGTCATTCCGCAAGAAGCCGAGCGCCTCGCGGTGAACGCGAAGCTCCCAGAGGGCCAGCTCGGCCCGCGCGCACCCCTCGTTGAAGGCGGCGACGCGGACGCGAATCTCGACCTGGTTGCGCTCGGCCCCAGCGGCCACGAGCTCGTCGATGGCGAGCCCGAGGACTTCGAGTTCGAGCAGGGCAGCATTGATCTTGTCCTCCGAGCGGCCGAGCGAGGAGGCCATCTCGCGAAGGATCTCGGCGGCGAGATCGTTGCCGCCGAGGTGGGTCGGCACGCGATCCCGCAGGCGGTCGAGGTATGGGCTCTCGTGGCCTTTCCGCTTGAGCTGCTCGACGAGCTTTTTCCACGTGGGCTCGGACATGGCGGGGGGCAAGTCTAGCCTCACCCCCAGCCCTGAGCATTGGTCTCATCTGGGAGGCGCCGCGCTGGGGCTTTGCCCCAGGCCCCACCGGGGCTATCCGCCCCTGGACCTGGACCAGCGCAAGCGCTGGACCCGGGGTCGATGAACTGCGCATCGCGCAGTTCATCGAACAGGCCAGCTCAAGACCAACGACGACCCTGCCCATCAAGATCGCGGCGCTGAGGCTTCAACAGGCAACGTGCCCCGTCGCCAGCGTGCAACGCACCTTCCTGGTCTTGCCACTGGCCCGTTGGAAGAACTGCGCATCGCGCAGTTCTTCCACCCCGAGTCCAGGGCTTGCCCTGGTTCGGGTCGAGGGGCGAACAGCCCCCGCGGGGTCCGGGGCAGCGCCCCGGCGCGACGCCTCGCGATGAGACGTGAGGCTCACGCCGCCTTGTACACGAGCACCGGCCGGAGCCGCCGCACGATGCGCACGAGCTCTCGCTGCGCGCGCATCACTGCGCCGATGTCCTTGTATGCGCTCGGCGCCTCCTCGCGCAGCCGATCGGCGATGCGGTGGTCGAACCACACGCCCTCGGCTTCGCGGAGGAGCTGCCGCTGCCCGATGCGCTTGCGCGCTTCGGCTCGCGAGTATGCGCGGCCGGCCCCGTGCGCCGAGGAATCGAGCGCCTCGGGGTGGCCGCGGCCTTCGACGTGAAAGCTCTCGCTGCCCATCGAGCCGGGCACCACGCCGGGTTCGCCTGCCGGGAGCCCCATGGCGCCTTTGCGGTGCACCCAGAGCTCGCGCCCGCCGTGGGATTCGCGTCGTACGTGGTTGTGGTCGATTTCCAGGCGTGAGCTTGAATCGGCAACGGCGCCGAAGAGCTCGCCGAAGAGCTCGATTGCCGCGTCGAGCATGCGCGCCCGGCTCGCCTGCGCATATCGCGCGGCCCATCCCGCGGCGTCGAGATAGGCCCGCCCGGCCTCGCTGTCCGCTTCGAGGAACGCGAGCCCCGAGGGATCACGCTCCGCGCGGCCCTCGAAATGGTGCCGGATGGCCGGCCCCATCGCGCGGGAGCCCGAATGCACGAGCAGCCACAACGATTCTTCGTCGTCGCGTTGCACCTCCAGGAAATGGTTTCCCCGGCCGAGCGTGCCGAACTCCATCCGGCCCTCGCGCCGCTTCATCGCTTCGAACGCACCGTCGCCGATTGGCGCCTCCCGCAGCTCGTCCGGCAGCTCCGGCGCCGCGGCGGCAGAGTGCAGGACGTGCGGAATGTGCTGGTAAAACCCCGCGAGCAGCCGCGCCGCCTGCTCGCGATCGGCGAGCAGATCGGCGCCTGCCTGGAGACGCACGGCCACCATTCCGCAGCCGATGTCGCCCCCGACCGCGGCGGGCAGGATCCGCCGCGTCGTGGCTGTCACCGTGCCCACGCAGACCTCCTCGGCGACGTGCGCGTCCGGCATCACCGCGACGTGCACGACATCCTCGGTTCGCGCGAGCCGCGCGAGCGCCGCACGAAGCTCGGCGCTCGTTCCGTCGGGGAGGAACGTCGCGACGTGCGCGGTCACGATTCTCCTCCCGTCTCGGGTGGCAATACGCGGAAAATCAATGTCGGCACGCGCTTCCGCGTGATCGCGCTCGCCACCTCCGCGCGCAGATACCCGGCCACTTTTTCGAGCCGCGCCGCCACTTCCTCGGGCGACGTGCCCCGCGGCGCCTGCACGAGCACCGCGAGCCTTCCTGCGTCGGGTGCGGGCTCCACGTCGGCCACCCACACCTCGAGGAGGACGTCGTCCTCCAGTCCGGCGAGCGCTTCGCTCACCGCTTCTTGCACCTGCCGGCAGAGCTGGCGCTCTTTGCGCTCGACCTTCCGGTCCTCCGCCGTTCCGAAAAACGAATCTGCATCCCGAGCGGAGCCAGCGCGGCCCCGCGAACGATCTCTCGTCATTCCATGCTCCGACTGCGTGACGAACCCGTGCCTGCCGCGTGTCCTCGCGGCGCGCTTCGTTCGGTCCGGGGTAGGAGCCTCGCCGGCGTCAGGGAGACGTCGGGGCGAGGCTCATCGTCGCAATCGGTCGCATGACGGGCCTCCTTCGGGTCGATGAGAATGCCCGATGGCCTGGCGAATTGCAAGCGGCTCGCGCCTTGCACGCGGGACGAAACGCGGGGGGCGGCGGGGTCGCCGCCCGATAACGACGGAGGCACGTCATGGCTCGTGGGTGGAAACGCGGAGCGGCTGCGCTCGGCATCTGGATGGGATGGGTCGGCGCGGCCTACGCGCAAAACGGAGCCGGCAGTTGTCCGGAACAACCCGGCGGCGCGGGCCAGAACGGCTCCGCAGGGCAGGGGCAGGACCGGGACGATAACCAAGGAACACAACGCGGCCAGATGCCCGGGACGCGGACGCCGTACGTCTGTCCGCCCGGCGTGGAGCAGGGCACGGGCGAGGGGTTGGCTTGTCCACCGGAGGGCTTGCCCGGGGCGCCTCCCGGACCGGGTACGACACCTCCGCAGACGGGCACACAACCCCCGAGCCCAGGCACACAGCCCCCGAGCCCAGGCACCCAATCCCCGGGTCCGGGAACACAATCCCCCAGGGGGATCAACCGGTAGGACCGGGGGATCAACTCCCGGGACCGGGGGATCGACGGGCGGGGCGGGGGGATCGGCTCCCGGGACCGGGGGATCAGCTCCGGGGACCGGGGGATCGACTTCGGGGACCGGGGGATCGACCGGTAGGACCGGGGGATCGACTCCGGGGACCGGGGGATCGACTTCGGGAGGGCAGACGGGGGGGGATCGCCCGGCGGCGGCGGCCGCTGAACGGGCAGTTCGCTACTTCTGAGGGGGCGTGGGGAGCAAAATTTCGACCTTCGTCCCCTCGACAAGTTGCACGTTTGCAAGCTTCACGACGCGCTCGCTGCCGTCGAGGCCGGTCGAGATGAGGATCGTCGCGCCCGTGTCGCGCTCGACCGTGATGGGCGCGAAGCGGATCTTGTTCTCCGCGTCCACGACCGCCACGCGAAGGCCCTTCGCGTCGTTGTAGAGCGCGGTCGCAGGCACCTCGAGCACGCGGTGCGGCAAGGGCAAGGTGAGCGAGACCTCGGCATACATGCCCGAAAGGAGCTTGTTGTCGGGGTTCGGCACGCGCACCTCGGTGTTCATCGTGCGCGTGGCCGCGTCGAGCGCGCCCGACGTGCGCGCCACCGTGCCCTCGAAGTTCTGCCCCGCGAACTCACGCACCGTGACCTTGGCCTTCGCGTCGACCTTCACGCCCGGCGCGATGTCCTGCGGGACGCCGACGAAGACCCGCACGGGATCCGTCGCGGCGATCCGGAAGAGCGGCGTGCCGTTGCCCGCCGAGACGAGCGCCCCACGCTCGACCGAGCGGGAGACGATCGTGCCCGCGAACGGCGCGACGATCTTTGCGAACGCCTTCAGATCACGGGTGCGCTGGATGTTCGCCGACGCGGCCGTGATGGACGCTTGCGCCACCGTCACGCTCGCCGCGTCGACGCGCGCCTGCCCCTGCCGCTGCTCGAGGTCCTCCTGCGAGGCCACGCCCGCGGGCACGAGCTTTTCGTACCGCGCGAGGTTCGACTTCGACAGATCGCGGCTCGCCTCGGCCCGGACCAGCGCGGCCTTGGCCTGCGTGAGCTCGGCGTTCGCCTGCATGAGCTCGCGATCGAGCTCGGGCGTGTCGATCTCGGCGAGGACCTGCCCCTCCGTGACCTTGTCGCCGATGTCGACGTTCCACTTGCGGACGTAGCCGCTCACGCGCGGGTAGACGACCGTCTCCTCGAGCGGCCGGATGCTGCCCGGCAGCACGAGCGAGCGATCACTCGACGTGACCTTCGGCGTGAGAACCTCGACGCGTGGCGCCGTGGTCTCGGCCGCCTTCACGCCCGCCTCGAGCGCCGCGCGGGCGCTCCGGCGGGGCAAGTAGGTCACGGCGAAGACGCCCCCGAGCACGAGGACGAGCGCCGTGCATGCGGCGACCACCTGCGTCCGGGAGAGCGCCGCGGGCTGCGGCAGGTCGAAGCCGAGGTCGTCGGCTTTCGGGGTGGACTGCGACTCGGGGATGGAAGGGGACTCGTTGGGGCTCATAGCGACTCCGTCAGCGGATCCGTCATGGGCGCCTTCTTGCGGAGGATGCTGTACATCACCGGCACGAAGAAGAGCGTGGTCACTGTCGCGAGGAGGAGGCCGCCGATGACCGCGCGGCCGAGAGGCGCGTTTTGCTCGCCGCCCTCGCCGAGACCCGTCGACATGGGGAGCATGCCGATGATCATGGCGAGCGCGGTCATGAGCACCGGGCGCAGGCGCGTCATGCCCGCGGCCAGGGCTGCGGCCGTCGCGTCGCGGCCGAGCTTTCGTTGATCGTTGGCGAACGTGACGACGAGGATCGAGTTCGCCGTGGCCACGCCGACGCACATGATCGACCCCATGAGCGCGGGCACGCTCAGCGTGGTGCGCGTGAGGAAGAGCATCCACGCGATCCCCGCGATGGCGCCGGGCAGGGCCATCAGGATGACGAAGGGATCGAGCCACGACTGGAAGTTCACGACCATGAGCAGGTACACGAGCACGATCGCGAACAAGAGGCCGTAGCCGAGGCCCCGGAACGAGGAGTCCATGCTCTCGACCTGCCCCGTCACGGTCACCTTCGTGCCGCGCGGCAGCCCGCTCTGCATGCCGTCGACGAGCTTCGAGACGGCGCTCGCGACGGAGCCGAGGTCGGTGCCTTCGACGTTCGCCTGGACGTCGTAGGTCCGCGCCACGTTGTAGTGCGTGACGTTCACGGGCCCGGTGTCGCGCTGGACCTGCGCGACGTTCGAGAGGAGCTGAGGCCGCCCATCGCCCGTCGAGAGCGGGGTCGCGTTGAGGGCGTCGACCGAGCCCACCGCGTACTGGGGCGTCTGCACGGCGACGAGGTACTGCACGCCGCGTTTGTCGAGCCAGTAGCTCGGCGAGACCTGCCCGCTCGACGAGAGCGAGACCAGGATGTCGCTGGCGACGTCACGTTGCGTAAGGCCCATCTGGTCGGCCATCGTGCGGTCGACCTCGATGCGGAGCTGCGGCCGGCGCATGACCTGCGCGAGGTGGACGTCGACCGCGCCGGGGATCTGCTTCATGCGCGCGGCGAGGGTCTCCGCGACGCCGTACGTCTCCTCTTCCTTGCCGATCGGTCCCACGACGCGGACGTTGATGGGGGCGGGCAGGCCGAAGTTCAGGACCTGCGTCGTGATGTCGGGCGGGAGGAAGAAGAAGGTCGTGTCGGGGTAGCTCGCGTTGAGTTTTTCGCGGAGCTTCTGGACGTACGTCTCGGTCGGCGCGTGGCCCTTCTTCAGCGCGATCAGGATCTGCCCGTCGGCCGAGGAGATGAGGGCGCCCTCGCTCAGCGAGAGGTTGATGCCGCTCGCCGGGATGCCCATGTTGTCGATCATCGTCTCGATCTCGCGCGGGGGGATCACCTCGCGGATCGTGTCCTCGATGCGCGCGAAGCGATGTTCGCTCTCCTCGAGTCGCGTGCCCGGCGCGCCGCGGACGTGGAGCTTGATGAGGCCCGCGTCGACGCGCGGGAAGAAGTCGCGTCCGAGGAGCGGGAAGAGCGAGACGGACGCGGCGACGAAGGCGAGGAAGCCGCCCACGAACGCGACGCGGTGCGCGAGCGTCCACGCGAGGAGCTTTCCGTAGGACGTCCGCAGCCGATCGAAGGCGTGGTTGAACCGCACGAAGATGCGGCCGAACACGCTCTTCGGCGCCTCGTGATGGCCAGATGCGTGTTCCTCGGACTCGCGCGCCAAAAGGAGCCGGACGAGCGTGGGCACGAGCGTCCGGGAGAGGACGTACGACATGAGCATCGCGAACACGACGGCCAGCGCGAGCGGGATGAAGAGCGACTTCGCCGCGCCCGTGATGAACGCGACCGGCACGAACACGATGCAGATGCACAGTGTGGAGACGAGCGCGGGGACCGCGATCTCCTGGGCGCCGTCGACGATCGCGCGGATGAACGTCTTCCTCTGGCCGAGGTTCCGGTGGATGTTCTCGATCGCGACCGTGGCGTCGTCGACGAGGATGCCGACGGCGAGGGCCATGCCGCCGAGCGTCATCGTGTTCAGCGTGTGGCCGAGGGCGTTCAGGATGATGATCGAGACCAGGATCGAGAGCGGGATCGAGACGACGACGATGAGCGTGCTTCGCCAGCTCCCGAGGAAGAGCAGGATCATGAGCGCCGTGAGGACCGCGGCGATGAGCGCCTCGTGCACGACGCCCTCGACGGCCGCGCGCACGAAGAGGGACTGATCGAAGAGGAGCGTCGCCCGGAGGTCCTTGGGCAGCTTCTCCATCGTCCCCGGCAGCATGTCGCGGATGCGCGAGGCGACGTCGAGCGTGCTCGCGTTGCCGCCCTTCAGCATGGTCATGAGCACGCTGCGCTGGCCGCCGACGTGCACCATGCTCTGCTGCGGCGCGTTGCCGTCGCGGATGTTCGCGACGTCCCGAACGTAGATGGTCTTGCCGTCGACGGTCTTGAGCGGCAGGTTGCCGAGCTCCTCGAGCGCGGCGGGGCTCGAGTTCATGATGACGGGGTACTCGTTTTCCCCCATCTTGGCCGAGCCGGCCGGCAGGATGACGTTCTGCAGGCCGATGGCCGCGTTCACGTCACGCGGCGACAGGCCCCACGCGTAGAGGCGCGCCGGATCGATGTCGACCATGATCTGGCGCTGCTTGCCGCCGTAGGGCCAGGGGATCTGCACGCCCTTGATGGTCGCGATGTCGGCGCGGATGAAGTTCACGCCGTAGTCGAAGAGCTGCTGCTCGCTCAGCGATTCGCTCTCCAGCGCGGCCTGCATGATCGGCACGTTGGAGGCGCTGTAGCGGATGACGAGCGGCGGCGTCATGCCCGGCGGCATCTGGCGAATCGCGACCTGCGAGGCCGCGGTGATCTGCGCCGTCGCGGCTTCGACGCTCGCGCCGGGCTGGAGGTAAACTTTTACGATGGCGATGCCCGTGAGCGATTGGCTCTCGACGTGCTCGATGTCGTTGACGATGGTGGTGAGGAAACGCTCGTAGTTGTTGACGACCCGCTTCTCCATCTCCTCCGGCGGCAAACCGCCGTAGTTGAAGATCACGGAGATCACCGGGATGTCGATCTCCGGAAAGATGTCGGTCGGCATCCGGAGGATGGTGAACACCCCCGTGAGGACGATGAGCATCGACATCACGATGAAGGTGTATGGGCGCTTGAGCGCAGTGACGACGAGCCACATGTGCCACTCCCTGCGGCCCTCGAAGGTCAGGCCCGGAAAAACGGGACGAGCCGAGGGCACAGGAAGCTTCCTGGGGCCGGTCGCCACGGTCCAATGCATTCCGGGGCATCGTCTGATACCCTGCAGGTATGGAACTGCGCCACCTGCGCTACTTCTTGACCGTCGCCGAGGAGAAACACTTCGGCCGCGCAGCGCGGAGGCTGCGTATGACGCAGCCCCCGCTGAGCCGGCAGATCCAGGAGCTCGAAGCGGAGCTCGGGTTCGAACTGTTCGACCGCGCGCGGCGGCGCGTGGAGCTCACGCCCGCCGGCGTGGTGTTCCTCGGCCGTATTCGCGGCCTGCTCGAAGCGCTCGACCTGGCCGTCCACGAGGCTCGCCGCGCGAGCGTCGGCGAGATCGGGCGGGTCGCCGTGAGCTACATCTCGTCGCTCGCATACAGCGGGATCACCGATCTCTTGCGCGCCTTCCACGAGCGATTCCCGAAGGTCGAGATCGCCCTGCGCGAGATGTCGCCGCAGGCGCAGATCGACGCGCTCAAGGAAGGCACGATCGACGTGGGCCTCCTGCGTGGCCGGGTCGACGATGCGTCGCTCTCCTTCGCGTGCGTGGCGCGGGATCCGCTGGTTGCCGTGTTACCGGCCGGGCACCGGCTCGCCGAGCACAAACGTATCCCGCTCGGGATGCTCGCGCACGAGCCGTTCGTCATTTTCCCCCGGCAACGCAGCCCGGCGTTTTTTGATCAGATCATGGCGTTTTGCCGCGACGCGAGCTTCACGCCGCGGATCGTGCAGGAGGCTCCGCAGCTCGACGACATCGTGAGCCTCGTCGCCGCGGGGTTCGGCCTCGCGATCATGCCCGGATCGATCCGTCGCGCCGGCCGCAAAGGCCTCGCCATCCGGCCCATCGTGGGCGCGCCGCGCGCGACGCTGTACATCGTATGGCGCGCCGACGACACGGCCCCGGCCTTGCGGGAGTTCATCGGCTTCGTACGAAGCACGTTCGTGAAAAAGAAGAAGGCCGATCAACGGCGGACGGCGAGCGTGGGGAGCGCGATCGGCTGATCGAAGAGGACGCGGCCTTGTTCGTCCTTGCAGACGAGCAAGACCTCCTTGCCCTTGCGATCAAGGTCGATGTCGATAAGGCCGTAATTGTTGCGATCGACGACCTCGGCGACGAGGTATCGATCCTTGCCGGCGATCGCCTCCATCCACGGGTCATTGGCGAGCGGGCTCGTGGTGAGCTCCCACCATTCGGGGCCGCGGCGGCCGTGCAGATCGCGGCCTTCCTGGTGGAAGAGGTTCGCCATGTGCAGATCGCCGCTCACGAAGACCACGCCGCGGATGTCGCGCGCCTCGATCTCGCCGAGCAATCCTTCGAGCTCCTGGGGCGCGTCGCGGCGGAAGCATTCCCAGCCCTTCGCGACGGCGGCGTCGGCGAGGACCTGCGTCGGCGAGGCGATGATCTTGACGGGCGCCGTGCTCCTTTCGAGGGATTCGACGAGCCAGACGAGCTGCGCCTCGCCGAGCAGGGTGTGCGCGGGCTGATTGCGATACCAGCGGCTGTCGAGGAGGAAGAGCTCGGCCGGGCCCATTCGAACCGAGGAGAAGACGCCGGCGGTGGCATTCGTGCCCCAGCGGGCATTCGCCCAGGAGCGGCGGAACGTGCGCAGCGCCATGTCCTTGCCGGAGAAACGATTGTCGGCGTCGTTGGGGCCGAAATCGTGGTCGTCCCAGACGCCGACGGTCGGCAAGGCCGAGACGAGGCGCCGGAACGAGGGATTGTTGCGGGCGCGGAGCTGGGCGAGCATCATGGTGTGCTCGCTCTGCCAGTCGAACTGGTAATAATAGGTGTTGTCCCCGATCATCGCGAGACAGGCCGGCGCGTCGCGCTCGATGGCGTCGAGGATGGGGAGCTCGGGATGGTGGTAGAAGCAGAGGCACGAGCCGAATGCGATGCGCACGGCGCGCGCGTCGGGGGCAGGGGCGAGGGGGAGGGGACGCGCCGGCGTCTTTCCGTGCGTGCTTTCGAGCCAGTACGTGTAGGGGACGCCGGGGCGTAGGTCCTCGACGTGGAAGACCTGGCAGAGCCATTCGTTCCACGTGGGCGTCTTGACGATACGACGAACCTCGCTGCCCTCCGTCGCGACCACGAGCGTGACGGGAGAGGTGCAGCGGGCCTGCGTCCAGATGTACGCGCTCTGCGTGGAGACCTCGCCGATCATCGGGCCGGCGAGGAGCGGGCCCTCGGCGAGGCTGTTCCAGCCTCCGGGAAAACCTCCGCGATCCGCGGGCGCGAGCTCGAGCCGCACGCCGTTCCAGGGACCGTTGCCGCCGCCCTCCCAGGTGCCGCGGAATCCATTGGCGCCGCGATCGAATTCGAACACGAACGTCCCCTCGCTCGCATTGCCTTTCTGCACCCACGTGCCGCGGATCGTATTTCCCGTGAGTGTGCCCGTGACGGAGCCGTCCTCGTGGGTGTATTTGCCCGTCACCTTGTCGCCGCGTGCTTCGAGCCGCAGCGTGCCGAACGTGGTGACATAGGAGCCCGTAATCGGAAGCGGTGAATCCATAGGAGCAAGCCCTCCCCTGACGGAGGAGTCTACCATCTCCCCGCGTTCCGGGCAGCATGTTCCCGTCGCCCGCCGCGGCCTCGGGATACGTGCATTTCCGCGCCCCTCTCCCATGCTTGGCTCCCATGCCGAACCTGACTTTCTCCCGACGCACGTCGCCCCTCGTGCTCCTCGCCTTGCTTGCCCTCGCGGCGTGTGGCGGTTCCCCGGCCCCGGACGTCGCCGCCGCGACGCCGCCTCCGCCGCCCGCGGCGACGCCCGCGCCGGCCCTGCCGGTAACTGCAGCGCCCACGGCCTCGGCTGCCGCCCCCGCGCCGCCGGCGCCGCCTCCGGCGCCCGCGCCCGTGCTCAAGGGCGTCGACGTCTACGGCACGAAGAAGTTCGACGGCGCCTGGGTGCGGACACGATTCGGCGAGACTTTCCAGCGCTGGTTCGACACCGAGGACGAAGCGCTCACGAAGAAGCTCGAGAAGGAGATGGTCGACGGCATCCTCGCCGAGCACAAGGACATCGGCTGGGTCCAGCTCTCGCCGGTCACCTATTACAACATGGGCGACGTGCCGCAGGGCTACGTGACGGTGGACGTGGTCGAGCGCAAGGACATGAAGAAGCGCCTCACGTTCGGCCCCGAGCCCAAGGGCGATTTCGAGGATCCGGCGGGCCTGCTCGCGGCGTGGAAGGAATACGAGTCCACGTTCTTCCGCATGATGCGCGAGAAACAAATCGGCCCCGAGCGCGTCGCGTGCCCTGCATTCCACTGCATGGGCGGGTACGTGCACGAAAAGCTCGCACCCTATGGCGAGAAGTTCGTGAAGGACGTGCCGCCGAACGAGGACAAACTCATCAAGATCCTGAAGGAGGACAAGGATCCGAAGGATCGCGCCGCCGCGGCGTTCCTGCTCGCCCACATCAAGGACGGCAAGAAGCTCGTCGGCCTGATGCTGCCGCTGCTCGACGATCCGGATGCGCTCGTCCGCAACAACGCGACGCGCGTGCTCGTGAACGTGGCCATGTTCCACCACGACGTGGCCGTGCCGCTGACGCCGGTGCTGAAGAATCTGAACGGCCCCACGATGAGCGACCGCAACAAGGCCGCCGCCGTGACCTTTGGCCTCGTCGATCGGCCGGACGGCGCGAAGCTCTACGCGCAGGTGATCAAGGAGGCCGGCCCCACGCTGATCGCGCTGCTCGAGCTCGAGCAGCCGAACAACCACGATTTCGCGTACAAGATCCTGAAGAAGGTGAGCGGAAAGGATTTCGGCGGGCGCGACGATGCGGCCTGGAGGAAGTGGCTCGCCTCGCCGCGTGGTTGATTCAGCGGGAGAGGGCGCGGCCGCGGGATCGCATGATCGCGTGCGTCACGCCCTGCTGCAAGCTGCTCAGCGTCTTGATCCCGCGCATGTCGACGCCGAGCTCGATGAGCGCGCGCGCCGCCGCCGGCCGCACGCCCGTGAGCACGACCTCCGCGCCGAGCAGCGCCGCCGCCTGCGCCGCCTGCACGAGGCCACTCGCGACCTCGGCGTCGATGTCCTTGAGGCCCGTGATGTCGAGGATCGCAACCTCGGCCCGATGCGTGCCCACGCCGTCGAGCAACGTCTCCAGCACGAGCGCGGCGCGCCCCGCGTCGATCGCCCCGACGAGCGGCATGAGCACGACCCCGCTCGCGATCGGCAAGAGCGGCGTCGACAGCGCCCGCAGCGCCGCGTGTTGCGCGTCGATGATCTTCTGGGCGAGCTCGGCTCGCTCCTCCTCGGCGCGCTTGTGCGTGGTGATGTCGAGGGCGATCCCGCAGACCGCGTACGGAACCCCGCCCTCGTCGAAGATCGGGAACTTCGAGACCATGTAGATGTGGATGCCGTCCTTGCCCGGGATGGTCTCCTCGCTGCTCAGCGGGCGCCCCGCCGCGAGGGCCTCCAGGTCGTTGTCGCGATTCTGCTTCACGGCCTCGGGCGGGAGGAAATCCGCGTCGAACTTGCCGACGGCCCACCCGCGATCGAAGTTGAAGAGCTCGTCGAACTGGCGGTTCACGAAGGTGAAGCGGCCCTCGAGGTCCTTGACGAAGACCACGATGGGCGCGTTGTCGAGAATGGCCTGGACCTCGGCCCGGCTCCGTTCGAGCCTGTCGCGGATCTGCCGATGCTCGGTGACGTCGTAGCCGCTCCCGACGATGGCCACGGGGCGGCCCTCGCCGTCGACCACGCGATCGACGTTCCATTCGATGATCCGGATCGCGCCGTCGCGCGAGAGGACCGGGTTCTCGTAGCTCCGCGAGGGTTCGCCCGCGAGCACCTTGCGCATGTCGGCCCGGATGGCCGCGTGGACCTCGGGCGGCAGGAACGTCTCGAAATAATCCTTGCCGAGCGCCTCCTCGCGGGGGCAACCATAAACGCGCTCGGCTTCGCCATTCCAGTCGGAAATGCGACCGTCCTCGTCGACGATCACGATGACATTGCCGATCGCGCTGACCAGGCTGCGAAAGCGCGCCGCGCCGTCGCGACAGCGCGCCTCGGCGACCTTGGCGTAGTGTCGGCCGATTCCCTCGGCGGCCGCGTCGAAGCAGGCCGAGAGGCGCAAGGTGCCCTCGGCCGCGCCCGACACCTCGGGCAGGGCGCGGAGCGAGACGCGCAGGCCATGCCGCCGGCAGACGGTGACCGCGCGGACAACCTCCTCGGCCGCGGCGCCCCGCCCCGCGAGGTCCACGAAATGGGCCACGAGCTCCCCGGTCTCCGCCTCGCCGGCGAGCACGCGGATCACGCCTGCCACGACCCCTTCGACCCACGTTGTGGCCTCGGCCGCACCGGCCTTCCCGAGGAACGGGATCTCTGCGGCGACGTCCCTCGAGATCGCGGCGCAGAGCTCGCGCTCCTGGCTCGCGAGGAACGTGAGGTACGCGCTTTCCGTGCGATCGCTCATGGTGAATGGCGCTCCAGAGGAGGAGGCAACCAAACTCCCCCGGGCCCGTCAACTGCCAAGCGGGCCGTTTCTACGGGCTCCGTGCGGGCGAAAGGGATGATAGCGTCACCTCCATGACCAGCGTGCCCATGGCCCCGTCGCGACCTCTCGAACCGTCGCGCGCCCGCGGTTCTTCGGGCCTGGTCGAGTTTTTCCTCGTGGGAGGCGTGACACCGCTCCTGTTTCCTCTTTCGTTTCTGCTTCGACGCGCGTTCGAGCTCGATCCCGCGGAATATGCGGTCGGCTTCCTCATGTTCCACGCGGCGTTCGTCATCAACGACCCGCACTTCGCGGTCACGTACCTCCTGTTTTACAAGGACGTGAAGGCCCGCGCGTTCGGCGGCGCCTTTCGCGGGGCGCAGCGCGTTCGATACCTCGTCGCGGGCTTCGGGGTCCCGCTGATCCTCGGCGGCGTGGCTCTCGTGGGGCTCGCGACGAAGTCCGCGTTCACGTTGAGCCTGCTCATCCGGCTGATGTTTCTCCTGGTGGGCTGGCACTACGTGAAGCAAGGGTTCGGCGTCTTCACCGTGCTCGCGGCGCGGCGCGGGGTCCGTTTCGCCCCGCGCGAGCGCTTCGCGGTCCTCGCGCACTGCTTTTCCGGCTGGGCCTACGCCTGGGCGAGCCCCACCGATCCGGGCCGCGAGGTCGAGGAAAAGGGCGTCGTCTACACGACCCTCGCGCATCCGGCCTGGCTCGAACACCTCACGCACGTGGTGTTTTTATCGACGCTGCTCCCGCTCGCGTGGGTCCTCGTCCAGAAGTGGCGGCGCGAGGGCCGCCTGCCGATTCTGACCCCGCTCACCGCGCTGCTTTGCAGCATCTGGTCGTGGTCGATCTACTCCAGCAGCGATCCGCTCGTGCGGTACGTCATTCCGGCGTTGCACTCGGTGCAATACCTGTACTTCGTCTGGCTGATGAAGGGAAACGAGGCGCGGGAGCGCGAGGGCCCGCCCTGGTTCGAGCGCTCGGCGCGGACGCGGATCGGGATCCTCGCGGTGAGCGCCATCGGGCTCGGCTGGCTCCTGTTCCACGGCGCGCCCACGGCGCTCGACGAGGCGCTCGCGCCGCGCGGCCGGGCGACGCTCGAGGACCTCGGGCCCACGCCGTATTTCGCGGCGCTCTACGCGTTCGTGAACATCCACCACTACTTCATGGACACCGTCATCTGGCGTCGCGAGAACCCGGAGACGCGGTACTTGCAAGAGCCGGCCCTCGGCGATGAGCGGCACGCGTCCTGACCGAAGGCTCGCGCGAGCCGGGGCCCTCGCCGCCCTGCTCCTCGTGGCGCGGCCCTCCCAGGGCGACCTCGCCCCGGTCCGGATCGTCTACACCGCCCCGGCGCATTGCCCCGGCGCCGAGGAGTTTCTGGCGGCCGTGCGGGCGGAGGTGCCGGATCTGCGCGTGGCCAAGGACGGGGAGGTCGCGCGGACGCTGACGGCGAGCCTGTTCGAGGAGAACGGAGGGAAGCTGCGCGGGGAGCTCCGGATCGAGGTGCCGGAAGGGGAAAGCTCGCTGCGGGCGGTGTCGGGCGAGAGCTGCGAGGAGGTGATGGGGGCGCTTTCCCTGGTGACGGCGCTGGCGATCGAGGGAGGGCTGAACCAGCCGCTGGACCCGCCGCCGCCGCCGCCGCCACCGCCGCCGCCACCGCCGCCGCCGCCACCGCCGCCGCCGCCGCCGCCGCCACCGCCACCGCCACCGCCGCCGCCTCCGCCTCCGCCTCCGCCTCCGCGGCCCGCGCACCACGTCCAAGTCGGCGCCCAGGGGGCCGTCTGGAGCGCCCTCGCCCCCGATCCCGCCTGGGGCCTCGTCCTCTTCGCCGAGCGGGCTTCCTGGGGCCACGCAGGCCTCGCGCCAGCCTTCCGCCTCGGCCTGGCCGTCGCCCAGAGCCCCACCACCGAGACCGACGGCGGCGCCGCCCGCTTCCGCTGGCTCGCCGCCCGCCTCTCCGGGTGCCCGTTCGCCTGGATCGTTGGACCCATCACCGCGCGCCCCTGCGCCGGCCTCGACCTCGGCGCACTCCAGGGCCAGGGCCTCTCCGTCGTCAACCCCCAGGAGGCGACCCGACCCTGGCTCGCCTTGACCGCCTCGGGCCGGCTCCAGGCGCGGCCCCTGCCGTCCCTCGCGCTCGAAGCCGAGGCCGGGCTCGTCGTGCCGCTCATCCGCGAGCTCTTCGGCTTCGAGGACCCCCGGCGCATCCTCCACGCGACGCCCGCTCTCGGGGGCTTCGGGGCGATCGGCGTGGGGTGGGTGTTCTGGTGAACGAGACCACGGGCCGGGCGTGAGTCGTTTTCGTGATCGAAACGCGGCAAGCGGGACATCGGGGGAGAGATGACGACCGTGGGCACGACGCAGGACGGTGGCGAGGGGGCCGATTGGTCCCTGTCGTCGCCGCTCTCGGTCGTGCCGGTCGAGGGAGCGGCCGCCGCGCGCTTCCGGGCGATTCGCGATGAGCATTTCGAGTTCGTCTGGCGCTCGGTGCGCCGCCTCGGCGTGCCAGACGCCGACGCCGACGACGCCGCGCAGCAGGTCTTCATCGTGCTGAGCCGGAGGCTCGACGAGATCGCCGCCGGCAGCGAGCGGGCGTTCCTGTTCGGGACGGCGATGCGCGTGGCCATGCAGGTGCGAAGGGCCATGCGGCGGCGGAGCGAGGTCTCGCTCTCGGAGGACGGAGCCACGGAGCTCCCGCTCGAGCCGCCAGACACCGGGCCCGACGCCGAGGAGCTGCTCGCGCAGCGGCGCGCCCGGGCGATGCTGGACGAGGTGCTGGAGACGCTGCCGCTCGACGTGCGCGCGGTCTTCGTCCTGTTCGAGCTCGAAGAGATGAGGGTCCCGGAGATCGCGAGCCTGCTCGGGATCCCGCTCGGCACGGCGGCTTCCCGCCTGCGCCGCGGCCGCGAGCTCTTCCAGGCAGAGCTCTCGCGGGTCCAAGCGCGCAAGAAACGGAGCATTCGATGACGGATCCCGAGCGACTCGTCGACGGAGACGACCTGGGGGCCGAGCTCTTGCGCTCGGCCCGCACGCTCGACGAAAAGCGCGCCCGCGAGCGGAAAGCCGCGCTGATCGGCGCCGCCGCAGGGCTCGGAGCGATCGCCGCGGCGAAAGCAGGCTCGGCCGGGACGACGAAGGGCATGTTCCAGGGCGCGCTCGCAAAATGGCTCGCCATCACGATCGGCGCGACCGCCATCGGAATCGGAATCGCGGTGGCGGCGACGGAAGGCGGGGGCGAGGTCCCCGTCGGGGCGAATCGATTCGCACAGGCTTTGCAGGCGCGGCCCTTCCCGGTCGCCGCAGAATCCCCCGCCGAAAAGCCTCCGGAAGCCGAGACGATCGCCGAGGCAGAACCCCCGACCCCCGAGACCGCTCCCGCCGAGCCATCCCCTTCGCCCAGGGGAAAACGCGCCCCCGCGGCGCCCGCGCCGAGCACGTCGACCGACCGTGCCGCGCGCCTCGCCGCGGAGCTCCGGGCCCTCCGGGTCGCGCGTGAGGCGCTCGCGTCCGGGGATGGCGCCCGCGCCCTCGTCGCGCTCGACGACTATGCCGCGCGTTTCCCTCGCGGCCACCTCGCGCTCGAAGCCGAGGTCCTCCGCATCGAAGCGCTCTCCCGCGCGGGCGACGCCTCCGCCGCCGACCGCGCCCGCCGCTTCCTCGAAGCCCACCCCCAGAGCCCGTACGCCGAACGACTTCGCCCTCTCGCCGGGGGCCCGTCGATTCCGTGATCGATTCGGACCTCGCCGGCCATCGGTAGCGTCGGCCCTCTCTTGACCAACCTGGCGTAGGAGACCCCCATGCACAATCGATTGGCGCTTTCCACCTTGTCGCTCTCGCTTGCGTCCCTGCTCGCGCTCGCTGCCTGCGGCGGCACCGTCTCCGCGGGCGGCGGCGACGACGGCGACGGCGGCACCGGCGCGGCCCCCGATCCCGACACCTCGAGCAGCAGCAGCGGCACCCCGGGCACCGGCGGCAGCGGCGCCACAGGCGGCACGGGTGACACGGGGGGGACAGGCGGTACAGGCGGTACAGGCGAGACAGGCGGCTCGGGCCCCGGTACCGGTGGCTCTGGTGGCGTGCCGGTCGACGATTTCGGCCCCCCGAAATGCGACGACAACCTCACCCTCGACGACGCGGATCCGTACAACGCGGCCAAGGCGATCGAGATCTGCAAGACCGCGGATGGCCCCAACTCCTGGGGCCTCATCGAGGCCAAGTGGACGCTCCCCGACGGCTCGGCCATCCCGGCGGGCTACGAGGCGAACTACGCCCTCGGCCACGGCATCTACGACAGCTTCGGCCCCAACGTGCCCCCGCGCAAAGGCGACCGCATCCTCGGCCTCTCCAACGGCGCCGCCCGCCGCCCGAACGATCCCGGCTACACGGGTCCGAGCGGCGGCTTCGCCAAGGGGTACACGCACGCCGCGCCGGACGGCTTCCCCAAGCCCTCGCCGGCCTGCCCCGGGGTCATCTCGGGCCAGCCCTACGACGGCGTCGCCCTCGAAGTCACGCTCCGCGCGCCGAACAGCGCGCTCGGCTTTGCCTTCGACATCAACTACTACACGGCCGAGTTCCCGACCTGGACCTGCACGACCTTCAATGACGCCTTCGTCGCCTTGCTCTCGCCGACGCCCGTGGGGCAGAGCGACGGCAACATCTCCTTCGACAGCCTGGGCAACATCATCAGCGTGAACAACGTCTTCCTCGACGTCTGCAACCAGCCCACCTGCGCGCTCGGCGCGGCGCAGCTCGCGGGCACCGGGTACGAGAACAACGGCGCCACCGGCTGGCTCACCACCACCGCGCCCATCAACGGCGGCGACGTGTTCACCTTGCGCTTCACCACCTACGACAACGGCGACGCGATCCTGGACAGCGCCACCCTCGTCGATCACTTCCGCTGGACCACGCAGCCGAACAGCGTCGTAGGCACGTTCCGCCCGATGGAGTGATCCTCTCGCGCATGCGCACCCGAACCGCCCCGCTCTCCCTCCTGCCGACGCTCGCCGTCCTTCTCGTCGCTTGCGGCAAATTCGTGTCGCTCGGCGGCGGAAGCGGCAGCGGGGGAGCGGGCGGCGGCCCGGATCCGGGGGATCCTGCCAGCAGCAGTAGCAGCGATTCCGTGACCACGAGTTCCACGACCGGCATCGGCGGCGGCGGGAGCGGCACCGGCGGGGAGGGCGGCGGCGATGTTCCCGATGCGGGCATCGGCGGGGGCGGGAACGGCGGCAATCCCGGAACCTCGCCGTGCGACGACGACCTCGCGCTCGATGACGCGGATCCTTTCCAGGCCGCGCGGGCGATCGAGCTGTGCACGCTCGCCGAGGGCCCGGACGGCGCGGGCTTGCTGGAGGCCCGCTGGGTGCTCCCCGACGGCACCTCCATTCCCTCGGGATACGACATGCAATATGCGCTCGGCCACGGCCTTTACGACGGCTTTGGCCCGAACGTGCTCCCGCGCGCTGGAAAACGAATGCTCGCGCTCTCCAGCGGCGCCGCGCGTCGCCCCGGGGAGACGGGCTACCAGGCGCCGTTCGGCGGATATGCCAAGGGCTACCAGCACGCGGCACCGACCGGGTTTCCCAAGCCCTCGCCTGCGTGCCCCGGAGTCCTCACCGGCCAGCCCTATGACGGCGTGGCCCTGGAGGTGACATTACGCGCGCCCATCGGCACCGTCGGCTTCGCGTTTGCATTCAACTATTACACGGCCGAATTCCCGTCCTTTGTTTGCAGCACCTTCAACGACGCCTTCGTCGCGCTGCTCTCGCCGACGCCGCCCGGTCAAACCGACGACAACATCTCCTTCGACGGCCAGGGCAACGTCATCAGCGTGAACAACGTTTTTCTGGAGGTCTGCACCTGCCAGGACGGTCCGCCCTGCACCGCGGGCGGCAAGGTATATCCTTGCAGCCTCGGCGCGAGCGCGCTCGCGGGCACGGGATACGACACAGGGCAGGGGACCGGCGCCACGGGCTGGCTCACCACCACCGCGCCGATGCAGGGCGGCAAGACCTTCACCGTTCGTTTCGCCGTCTACGACTCCGGCGACGCCATCCTCGACAGCGTCACGCTCATCGACCATTTCCGATGGATAAGCACGGGCGCGCCGGTCGTGGAGACCTACAGGCCCGTGCCTCCCTGATCCGCCTCCGCCTACTCCTGGATATCGAGATCCAGCTCGAGCTCGACCTCCCCCTCGCCCTCGAGCTCGACATCCGCCTCGATCTCGAGCGCCTGCGACGCGATGTCCGCCTCGAGCTCGACGTCGCCCTGGAATCCGCGCGGCTCCTGGAATCCACGCGGCTGCTGGAATCCGCGCGGCTCCTGGACGGTGCGAGCGATCTTCGTCGCGACCTGTCCGCCGCGCCCCGCCTTTTGATGGCCGAACAGCCCGCCCGGCGTCCCCGCCGACGCCACGGAAGCCACCACCAGAATCGCCATTCCGAGAACCATTCCGACGTTACGACCCTTGTTCATGGATGCCTCCTCGTATCGAAATCCGCGGCGCGAACTCTTCGCGTCCGGACCTCGGTGCCGCCCGCTGCAACCCATATGCCCGGGGCATCGACACCCCGCGATACGCGGCGCCCGCGCCCGCGCCGCGTCCCCTCGGAGCCGTACGTCGATTCCCAGGCCACGCGTACTTCCTCGAAACGGAACCGAAAAGTCGGGGATGACGGGCGTCCACCATTGCGATCGAACATCCGGCCGGAGGGCCCGCAGGTTCGTATTGAATACGAGGCGCTTTCGCGGGCGCCGTCCGTCGTGGTACCGTCTCGTACGTGAAGGGCGACACGGAGCGCAACGAGGTCCTCCGCAGCGAGGACGTGCCGACGAAGGTCGAGCTGCCGCGCAGCGTGAGGCCGAGCGCGCCGCCGCCTGCGTCCACGAGCTTGGCCGGCGCCACCATTGCCGGACGGTATCGCCTCGAACGTCAGCTCGGCGTGGGCGGCATGGGCGAGGTCTTCCTCGCTCGCGACGCGTGGAAAAACACCCGCGTGGCCGTGAAGATCCTGCACCGCCGCATGGCGGACAACCTCACGGTCGTGAACCGCTTCCGCCGCGAGGCGCGCATCATGCGGGAGCTCTCGAGCCCACACGCCGTCGTCATTCACGATTTTGGACAAACCGACGACGGCGCGCTTTACCTCGTCATGGAGTACCTCGAGGGCGAGACCCTCGGCAGCCTCCTCGAGCGCGAAGCGCCGCTCGCCTCCGCGCGCGTCACCCGCATCGCGCTCGATCTCCTCGACGTCCTCGCGGACGCGCATCGCCGCGGCGTCGTCCACCGCGACATCAAGCCCCAGAACGTCTTCCTCGCGCGCGCCCCGGGCAAGGACGGCGAGCCCGTGGTCAAGCTCCTCGATTTCGGCATCGCGAAGCTCGAGGATCACGAATCCACCGAGCTCACCGAGACCGGCGCCATCTGGGGCACGCCGCGCTACATGAGCCCGGAGCAGGCCAAGGGAAAACCCATCGATCGCCGCAGCGATCTGTATTCGCTCGGGGCCATGATGTACCGCGCGCTCACCGGCGAACCCCCGTTCGAGGGCGCGAGCGTCGCCGAGCTCTCGTATGCGCTCACGCACAAGGCGCCCGTCTCGCCCGAGAAGCGCCGGCCGGATCTCGACATTCCCATCGAGCTCGGCCGCATCATCATGCGCGCGCTCGAAAAGGACCCGAACGAGCGGTATTCGACGGCCGCCGAGATGGCCGACGATCTGCGCGCGCTCCAGAGCGAGCCCGCGCCGGAGCGGAAGGCCGCGGCCATGTCGGGGCGGGCCACGGCCCTCGCCATGCGAAGCTGGATCCTCGCGACCCTGCTCTTCACGCTCGTCGCGCTGGCCGAGTTTCCCCGGGTCGCGCGGTCGACGTTCCCCGGGTTCACGGTCGAGGCGGGCCTGCTCGTCTCGGCCGTCGTGGAGCCGACCTGGCCCGGGATCCAGCGGGGCATCGAGCCGTACGACGCCCTCCTCGCCGTCGACGGCATTCCGGTTCGTCGCGGCAGGGACGTGCACGAATACGTGCATCGGCTCGCCCCGGGCACGCTCGTCGATTACACCCTCCGCCGCGGCGATCGCACGTTCGACGTGGAGGTGCCGGTCACCCCGTTCGGCTGGGCATCGCTCCTCAAGATCTACTCCTCCGGCCTCCTCGCCGCGATCCTGTTCCTCCTCGTCGGCGGCGTCGCCGGCTGGAAACGGCCCACCTTGCGCCCCGTGCAGGCGCTCGTCGCGTTCACGAGCGCGGTCGGCCTCTTCCTCATTGCCTCCATCGACTTCGATCTCGTCGACAGCGCCTTTTCGTGGCTCTATTACCTCGGCTGCTCGGCGACCGGCGCGGCCGAGGTCCACCTCGCGCTCGCGTTCTCGGGCCTTTTCGGCGCCACGCGCAAGCGTCCGTGGCTGCTCTGGCTCCCTTATCTGCCGGCGCTCGCCTTGCTCGTCACGTGGCGGACGCTCGGCGCCGATCCGGCCATTGGCAATGCTTGCACCCGGGCCGGCATCGGCATGATGCTGCTCGGGCTCCTCGCGTTGCTCGGCTCCTTCCTGTACATGCGCCTGCGGGGCCGGACGCTCTCCGCGCGGCAATCGGCGCGCTTCATGTTGTGGGCCGCGGGCCTCTCCGTCCTGCCGACCATCGCCCTGCAGCTCTTGCCGATCAGCCTCGGCCTCCAGACCGCCTCCGTGGCCAGCTTGAGCTGGCTCGCGATGCTCCCCGTGGCAGGCTTTCCTGCGGCCTTCGCGCATCAGATCCAGCGCCGGCAGATGTTCGACGTCGACGTCGCGCTCCGCGAGATCTCGCGTGTCCTCGCCATGGTCGTCGTCCTCGGCGCCATCTTCGCCGCGGCCGCGTTCACCTTCGGCGGGCTCGCGTATGCCATCGCCGGCCCCGAGGGCATGTACCTCGGCCTCGGCGCCGTCGCGGGCGTCACCGCGGTCGTCGCGGCGTCCGAGCCCGTCGCGCTCCGCATCCGCCGCCTCTTCGAGCGCCGCGCCGACGTCGACGCGGCCACCGTGCTCGACGAAATGGCCGGCGCCGTGGCCAATGCCGCCACCGAGGACGAGGTCGTCACGCTGCTCGTCGACACGATCCGGCGCTGCTTTTCCCCGCGCACCACGCGCCTCCTCGAGCGTGGCGACGGCGGCATCTACTGGGCGCGAGTCCCCGGCGCGCCGCCCTCCCAATCCATGGCGGGTCCGCGCTCCGGCACGGGTACGCGCTCGCTGACCGGGCCCCGCGCGGACACGGAGGGCGATTTCAGCGGCGCGACCCGCGAACCCGCGAACGGCACGCCCGCGGACGAAATCCGCCGACGGATCACGCGTCTCGGCCATTTCGACGCCCATGCCTTCCTGGTCCTGCCACTCGACGCGGCCGAGGGCGCGGCCGGGGCCGCGGCGGCGCCAGCGTCCGTGATCGTCGTGGGCGCGCGCTCCGACGGCAAAGCGTATTCATCGTACGACGCGACGCTCGTCGCGGGCCTGTTGCGAATCGCGGCGCTCCGCCTGCACGCGCTCGGCGAGCGCGCGGACGCCGAAAAACGTCTGCTGCTCGAGCGATGTTTCGGCCCCGATCGCGGCGAGGCGGGCGCGCCGGGAGCAGAGCTCGTCGGGGGCGTGCCTGCCCGTGGCCTCGCCACGGCACTCGTCCTTCGTTTTTCCGGGCTCGACATGGCCGCGGACCGCTTGCCGCCGCGCCGATTCAAGGTGCTCGTCGACGAGCTCTCCGAGGCCGCGGCGACCGCAGCGTTCACGAAGTCCGGCACGATGCACGCCTCGCGCGGGGACGAGATGCTCTTTGCCTTCGGCGCGCTCGGCGAGGACCGCAGCGCAGTCGAGCTCGCCTCCCTTCATGCAGCGCTTCATCAAATCGAGCAAACCGCCGAGATCGCAGCCCGGCACGGGGCGCCCTTCGTCCGCGCGCGCGTGGGCGTTGCACGTGGTCTCCTGACCGTGGGAACCTTCGGCGCGCCCTTTCATTCGCATTGCATGATCCTCGGGGCCGCAGTGCAGGAGGCCACCGAGCTCGCAAGCGCAGCGCGAGACGGCGAGGTCCTCGTCGACGAGGCCGTCGCACGAGCAGCCGAGGGAGCCGAGGCGATGACCATCGACCCGCTGCCCGCGCACCGCGAGATCCGAGCGTCGCGCGTCTCGCGGCGCGAGGGATGAGCATGGCCCCCGAGGCCGCGCCGCGCCGGGGTTTCACCCCGGGCCCGACCAGGGGTTGTCCACCCCTGGACCCGGACCAGCGCCAGCGCTGGACCTTTTGTGGGAGAACTGCGCGGTGCGCAGTTCTCCCAGCAGGCGTGACCAGTTGAAAGGTCAGCGCTGCTGTCTTGATTGGCAGGGTCGTCGTTGGTCTTGCCTCGACCTGTTCGATGAACTGCGCATCGCGCAGTTCATCGACCCCGAGTCCAGCGCTTGCGCTGGTCCGGGTCCAGGGGCGGACAGCCCCTGGTGGGGTCTGGGGCGACGCCCCAGCGCAGCGCCTTCGATATGAAACTGCCCGCCTGTCCTTGATTTCCCGCCTGACGAATTCGTTTCGATCACGAGCCTCCTGCATGGACTTGCCGCGCATCACCCCTAGAAAGGCAGCGCGACGAGGGCGAAAGCCACACGCCGCGGGTGGAGGATGTGATGCAAAACGGATCGAATGGAGAGAAAGAAAAGGCAACGGGCGTCGTGACGTTGTCTCTCGACCCGGGCCGAGCGATCGACGACTACGCGGCCGCTCGGGCCCAAGGCCCCGTCGTCCCCGTCTCGTTCAAGGACGCGGGCAACGAGAGCGGCGCCGATTCCGCCGAGCTCGATGCCTTTCTCACACGCGAGCACCTCTTCGTCTCGCATTACGAGGAGGTGCTGTCCGCCCTGGTCGACTGCCGCTTTTCCTCGGATCGACGCACGGCAATGACCCCGGAGCAACGCGAGAAATTGCCCCCCCTCATCGAGGATCTGCGTCTCCTCTCGGAGAGCCTGCTCACGAAGGATCCCCCGGACCACACGCGCCTCCGCAAGCTGATCCAGCCGAGCTTCTCGCCCCGCATCATCGAAGCCATGCGCCCGCGCATCCAGAGGCTCGCGGACGACCTGATCGACGACGCCGAGCGCGCCGCGGAGGCCCGCGGAGAGCACGCGCCGGATCGCCGCATGGACCTCATCGCGGCGTTCGCATACCCGCTGCCGGTCACGGTCATCTCGGACATGCTCGGCATTCCGATGGCGGATCGCCCGCAGGTGAAGCAATGGACGGAGAACCTGCTCCGCGCCGACCGTCGCCGCGCCGGAGGGCTCGACGCGGAGACGACCGCCAAGCTGCGCCATTTCACCTCGTATCTGCGAGATCTCTTCGTCCTCAAGCGGAAGCAGCCGGCGGAAGACATGATCTCACAGCTTTTGCGGGCCGAGGAGGAAGGCGACAAACTGAACGAGGACGAGGTGCTGTCGACGGTCTTCATCCTGTACCTCGCGGGCCACGTGACCACCGTGAACCTGATCGGCAACGGCGTCTTCGCGTTGCTCCAGCATCCAGCAGAGCTCGCAAAACTGAAGGCCCAACCAAGCCTCGCGAAGGGCGTCGTCGAGGAGACGCTGCGTTACTGGGGCCCCGTCGATTTCGTCGCCGCGCGTATCGCAAAAGAAAACGTGGACCTCGGCGGCGCCAGCATCCCGCAGGGCGAGCCCGTCATGGTCGGCCTCGCCGCGGCAAACCGCGACCCCGCGCGTTTCCCAAACCCCGACACCTACGACATCACCCGCGAGGGCGCCGAGCGTCACGTCGCCTTCGGCAAAGGCATCCACCTCTGCGTAGGCGCGCCACTCGCGCGTGTAGAAGGGCAAATCGCCTTCGACACGCTGGTCCGCAGGCTCCCCGCGATGCGCCTCGCCGTGCCCCCGGAGCAAGTCCGCTGGAGCAAAGCATTCCTGCGAGGTCTTTCGGAGCTGCCGGTGTTGTTCTAGGGGGAGCCGCTGCGCTGGGGCGTTGCCCCAGGCCCCACCAGGGGCTATCCGCCCCTGGACCCGGACCAGCGCAAGCGCTGGACCCCGGGGTCGATGAACTGCGCGATGCGCAGTTCATCGAACAGGCCGAGGCAAGACCGGCGAGCGACGCTGCCAATCGAGACAGCCGCGCTGACATTTCGACTGGCAACGCGGTCCCACCGGCCCGTTGGAAGAACTGCGCATCGCGCAGTTCTTCCACCAAAGGTCCAGGGCTTGCCCTGGTTCGGGTCGAGGGGCGAACAGCCCCCGCGGGGTCCGGGGCGGCGCCCCGGCGCGGCGCCTCAGTGCTCAGCCTGGCCGATTGCGCATGAAGTCGGCGACGTCGGCCAGGCGGCCGAGGAGGAAGGCGCGAAGGTCTGGCGCGACGGCGACTTCATCCATGGCGGTCGTCATGGCCCGCATCCAGGCGTCTCGCATGGCAATGTCGACGGGCACGCGCGCGTGACGCATGCGGAGACGCGGATGGCCGTTCTGCGCGATGTAGTCTTGCGGGCCGCCGAGCCAGCCGATCAGGAACAGCGCGAAGCGGTCGCGGCTACGTCGGGAGACGCGGCCCCGGTCGTCGAGCTCGTGCAGCTTGGCGAGGGCGGGCTCGTCGCGGTCCATCGCATCGTAGAAGTGCTCGCAGAGGGTCCGGACGGCGGTTTCGCCGCCCAGACGGTCGAACGGGGTCTCTTGGGGCTCGGACATCGGGGGGGCTGTGTAGCACGCGCGCGCCCGTCTTGCGGTTGAGCATGGGTCTCATCGGGGAGCCGCTGCGCTGGGGCGTTGCCCCAGGCCCCAGCAGGGGCTATCCGCCCCTGCACCCGGACCAGCGCAAGCGCTGGACCCGGGGTCGATGAACTGCGCGATGCGCAGTTCATCGAACAGGCCGAGTCAAGACCGGCGAGCGACCCTGCCAACCGAAAGAGCGGCGCTGGCGTCGACAGCGTGAACCCGACCTCCGTGGTCTTGCCACCGGCCTGTGGGAAGAACTGCGCACCGCGCAGTTCTTCCCCCTGAGGTCCAGGGCTTGCCCTGGTTCGGGTCGAGGGGCGAACAGCCCCCGCGGGGCCCGGGGCTGCGCCCCGGCGCGGCGGCCCCAGGAATGGACCTATTCCCGCGCATGGGCGATACTCCGCCTCATGCGCATCTCCCTCCCGCTCTTCGCCGTGGCGCTCGCATCGTGCATTCCTGCGTGCACCTCTTCGTCTTCGCCGACACCACCGGCCCCGGAGCTGCCTGGCCCGGCTGAATGGAATCGCGACGTCGTCGAGCCTGCGGATCAGGAGGCCGCCACGGCGCGCGAGAGCTGCGCCTATCGCGCGGGTGCGCTGCCGGCCGAGACGCAAGGGGAGAGCCATCCCGTCGGCGCGGAGATCCCGATCGATCACATCGTCGTCGCGATGATGGAGAACCGCTCGTTCGATCACTATCTCCAGAAGATTGGCGACATCGGGATCGACGCCGACGTGGCGCCGGATGGCTTCACCAACCTCGACCCGGAGGGCAACCCGATCGCGCCGTTCCCGCTCGATCAGCACTGCTTCGTCGACACCGCGCATAGCTGGGGCTCCATCAAGCAGCAGATCGCTGGCGGCGCGATGACCGGCTTCGTCACCTCGAACGAGGGACAGCACGAGCTCCCGGTGAACGGCGATCTCAGCATGCTGCTCGGAAAGCGCGCGATGGGGTATTACACCGAGGCCGATCTGCCTCTCGTGTACTGGCTCGCGAAACACTTCGCGATCGGCGATCGGTACTTCGCGTCGGCGCCCACGGCGACCTGGCCCAACCGGATGTTCATGCAGGCCGCGACCTCGTTCGGGCTGAAGTCGAACGATTTTCCGCAAGGCGTGGAGGCGACGCTCATCGATTACCTGAACAAGCGGCAGATCTCGTGGCGCTTCTATTACGAGAACACGCCCACCTTCGCCATGTTCATCGAGCGGTATCTCGAGCTCCGGCAGGAGGAGAACCGCTTCGTGCCGATGAGCCAGTTTTTCACCGACGCGGCGGAGGGCAAGTTGCCTCAGGTCGCGTTCATCGATCCCGACGGCACCAGCAGCGGGCAGATGGACCACACCGACGAGCACCCCCCGACGCCAGCGACGCTCGGGCAGAACTGGCTCGCCAACGCGATCGCCGCGCTCGTGGCGAGCCCGCACTGGAGCCGCTCGGCGATGTTCATCAATTACGACGAGCACGGCGGCCTTTATGACCACGTGCCGCCGCCGAAGGCCTGCGCTCCCGATGATCGCACGCTCGACGAGACCGATCGCGCCATCTTCGAATCGTACGGCGTCCGTGTCCCGTTCTTCGTCGTCTCGCCGTACGCGAAAAAAGGCTACGTGAGCCACGACGTCTACGATCACACCTCGGTCGTTCGTTTCATCGAGGCTCGCTTCCAGATCCCGGCGCTCAGTCATCGCGACGCGAACGCGCTCGCGCCGTGGGACGTGTTCGATTTCACGTCGGCCCCCGCCAAGGAGCTCCCGGACGTGCCGAACGTGCCCGTGGACGAGGCGATCATGAGCGAATGCAGGGCGCTCTGGGGCGAATAGCGCGGATGGGCGCCGATGAATGTGCTCGCTGCTTTGCGTGACGGAGAGGAAACGTACTCATGAGCATGGTCGATCCGCTCACCGATGAGCTCGAAGCGTGCGCCGAGGCTCTTCGCACGGATCCGTTCTTGAAGGAGCGCGGCTGGGAGGCGAAGAAGTTTTGCCACAAGCTCCTCTCGCGCGGAGATCCGGGGCTCGCCGTGGTGCGTGGCGTCGTGCGAGGCAGCAGCTACGAGCCGCTGGTTCGCGCGAGTACCGCGCGCGCCCTGAGCCCGGACCTGGATCCGGTCGATGTCGAACATACATGCTCGCTGCTCCTCTCGGGGAAAGCGCTCACGCGCTACATGGCCGCGGTGGCCTTGTGCCGCACGGCATCCCCTGCGTCCGTCGACGCGCTGGTCGAGGCGCTCGACGACGACGAGCTCATCGAGGACATGTGGTGGGTTCTGTATGTGAGCGACGTGGTCGCGCTGGCACTCACGCGTATCGGCGACATCCGCGCGCCTGCGCTCGCGGCCTGGTACGAGAGACGACGACGACAGCTTCACGACCCCTCCTACCGCGGTATTGCCGTCTGTGCCCTTGCGCGGGTCGGAGATGCGCAGGGACGCGCGATTCTGGAGGAGCTCGCCGCGACGGGGCATGACATGGCGGAGGATGTGCTCGACTGTTTGCGTAACGGAGATGAAACGTACTTGTGAGCATGGTCGATCCGCTCACCGATGATCTCGAAGCGTGCGCCGAGGCTCTTCGCACGGATCCGATCTTGAAGGAGAGCGGCTGGGGGGCGAAGGAGTTTTGCCGCAAGCTCCTCTCGCGCGGAGATCCGGGGCTCGCCGTGGTGCGTGGCGTCGTGCGAGGCAGCGGCTACAAGCCGCTGGTTCGCGCGAGTGCCGCGCGCGCCCTGAGCCCAGACCTGGATCCGGTCGATATCAAACATACATGCTCGCTACTGCTCTCGGGGAAGTCGCTCACGCGTTACATGGCCGCGGTGGCCTTGTGCCGCACGGCATCCCCTGCGTCCGTCGACGCGCTGGTCGAGGCGCTCGACGACGACGAGCTCATCGAGGACATGTGGTGGGGTCTATACGTGAGCGACGTGGTTGCGCTGGCGCTCACGCGTATCGGCGACATCCGCGCGCCTGCGCTCGCGGCCTGGTACGAGAGGCGACGACGACAGCTTCACGACCCCTCCGGCCGCGATGTAGCCGTCTGTGCCCTTGCGCGGGTCGGAGATGCGCAGGGACGCGCGATCATGGAGGAAATGGTCGCTTCGGGGGACACCTTCATGGTCTTGGATGTGCTCCGCGACCTGCGCGCTGGCGCGGAACCGTACTTGTGACGGAGCCGCGCCGCTTCTCCGCACCCCCGGCGTTGGGTGCCCCGATGAGGGCGAGCGTGCCGCTTCCCCGGTTCACAGCGGGGTGAAACGCGCCCGGCAGAGCGCGGACGGCGGGTCACGGCGGTGTGGACCGGGAGAACCCGACCGGGAAGGCCGATCCACAGCGCTGTGGATCGGCGTCTCCTGACCGGGATCGGGGATCCACGGCGCCGTGGATTCCCCGGGGAGCAAGGCTTCGGGCAGGTCACGGCGGCGTGAGGTGGACGCGGGAGGCCAGGAAGGCCGCCTCACGACGCTGGGAGGCCGGGACATGCGAGCGGGAAGGCGAGTTCTCGCCGGTGTGGGTCGGGGAGGGCAGGGGGCGGAGACGATTTCACGGAGCTGTGGGCCCGTGAAAGCGGAGGCGCCGGGCCTGCAAGCGCTCGATCGATGGTAACCTCTCCCCATGTTTCGCCCCGCCCACACGCTCGCGACCACGGCGCTCGCAGCGAGCTTGCTCTCGGCCTGTGGCTCGACCCCGGTCCCTCCGGCCTCGGCGGCGCAGCCGGCTCCCTCGGGAACGGTCGCGGGAGGCCGAACCGCGGAGTGCGCGCGCCTCGGGGACGTGCTCGACGCCGAAATGCGCGACGTGCCTGCGGCAGAGATTCGCTCGACGACGCCCCTGCCGCGCGTCGAGGCGCTGATGCACCGGCTCGAGCAATCCTGCGACGACAGCGAGCGCCTCAGCGACTCGCTCACCGACCCCGTGCTTGCCACCGAGGCAAACGACTTCAGGCTTGCCACGGCCTATCTGCTGCTCACGACGGCGCACCTCTTCGGGCTCGCGCACAAGGGCGAGTCCGACCTTGCCCCGTTCGATCGCGCGGCGGACGTCGCGGGGCGCCAGCGTGAGCTCGTCTATCGGAGCGCGAAGGCGCGCTGCAGGGACGACGGGTCCCGCGATCAATCACCGGCGTGGGGGGAGGCGCTCATGGCCACGGTGCAGGAGGTCAGGCCCGCCGTCCACGCTTGCTACCTGAAAGAAAAAGAGCGCTCCCCCGACCGCAAGATTGGGGAGCTCGAGATCAAGCTCCATATCGACCACGAGGGGCACGTCGAGCTCGCCGGCCCGATCGATTTCTCTGCATTGAGCCCCGCGAGCCCCGAGCTCGTGTATTGCCTCGTTCGCGTGCTCGAGCCGATGCGATTCGCGCCCCCGGAAGGCCGGGCCATCGTGATCCTCCCGTTCACCGAATGAAGCGATGAGCCTCGATTATTACTTCCACGTCGAGACCCGTCGCTCCGGCGACTGGACCGTGCCCGAGGGGTTTCCGTGTTCCCCGTACCTGTCCGAGCCCCTCGGCGAGTTCACCTGGCTACGCGGCCGATCCCGCTGCGCGCGGCTCTTTTTTGGCCCCTCGGCCGTCTTCCCGTTCAAGCCGGGCCCTCCCGAGAGCCGCGCCCGGTCGGCGCTTTTCCGATACCTCGGCCCGGACTACGACTTCGTGGAGAACGAGCGCCGGATCTCTTGGATCCCGTATCCCGATCTGATGGTCGACCTCTGGGACGAGATGCGGCTCGTCCTGCAATGCGACGTAAGGAGCCGCGACGCCGCGCTCTTCGGCGACGGGCGGCAGCCTTTTCCCCGGGAAGCGCTCCGGGCGCGTGGCCACGACGAGTTTGATCTCGGCCTCCTTCAGGAAGGCGAGATCGTGACCGATCCGATCGACCGCACCCACGGAAAAGCCCGGTTCGAGATCGAATCCGCCGCGCCGGAGGTGCGCGTCGCCGTGACCTTCGTCGCGTCCGTGAGCGCGTATCTTGGCGATAACCGCGCAAAGGCGTTCCGGGGCCTGCGCGCGTACGGGGCCGATGACGAGCTGCGCGTCGTCTCCATGTATAGTTGACGCCCCAAGGCCCCCACCGATACCCTTGCCACCGATGCCCGAGGTTTTCCCGTCGCCCACGCTGATCACCCGCATGGAGGGCCGGATCGAGCACATCCTCCCTTGCGGCGACGTCGTCCTCCTCCACACGAACGGCCGGCGGCATTCCGTCACCGTTCACGACCGAAAAAGCGGCCGCCTCCTGCGGGAGCTCGTGAGCGTCAACCCCATCGGCCCCTTCGACCGGCACATCGCGCTCGCCACAGACCAGCGCTCCGTCTTTTGCACGTTCTTCGATGACCGGATCGTGCAGATCGACATCGAATCCGGGGAGACCTTGCGCTCGGCGCCTTTCCCCACGGACAGCGCGTTGGTCCGGTCGGGGGATCTGCTCGTGGTCTCGCCGCGCGGCGATGTCGTGCACGTCGTCGTCTGGGGGGACGTTTTTACGTGGGATCTCGGGAGCAACGAGCTAGGGCAGACGCCCTTCCGGGCGTTTCTGGGCACGAACGGGATGGCCTGCTCGCCCGACGGCGGGACGCTCTGGGTGAACAGCCATGAATTGAACCGATTCGAGCTCGGGACGGGCACCGGGACGAATACGCGTCACGATCGCGAGGGCGTCCAGGGCCTCGTGCATCTCGCCGCGTCGGATTGTCTCGCGGTCGGGAGCTTCGATGGAATCGTGGAGTTCTGGTCGACGCACGCGCCCCCGACCCGGATCGCGACGACACGCATCGGGCCCGAGCCGCACCATCGCGTTGCCATGACGTCCCTCCGGCGCGGCACGTTGCTCGCGGCGAGCTCGGTCGACCAGCGCGTGAACCTCCTGGCGCCGTCGGATCCTTCTCCGCGAAAGCGCCTCGGAGGAATCTTTTGCGAGATCTGGTGCCTCGGCTCGGACGACGCGGACGCGCTCTGGGTCGGCGACATGCACGGCGGTCTCTGGCATCATGATCTCGCGGGGGAGCCGCTCGACGCGCCGCCGCCGCCGAAAGGGAAAACGAAGGCGCCGAAATTCCCGATGACGAACCATTTCTGGCCCGAGCCGGGGGAGACGCCCATGGTCCGGACCGCGCCGGGGCGCGCCTTCTCCGTCGGAGGTTTTCGTGGCTCGCCGCCGCTCGACCGCGACCTCTGCGCATGGGAGCGAGGGCGCGAAGATGCGACGGCCCATCGATGGTTCGCGCGTCGAAAAATCGGCTACGAGCTCGCCGTCGTGGCAGGCCGATTCGTGGTGCTCGACGACGGCGGGAGCAACCTCCTCGCCGTCGACGGAGCGACGCTCGCGACCGCGGCGAAACTACCGCACAAGGGCGTGCAGGGCGCGGCCGCGAATCGAGCGGGGGATCGGCTCCTCACGACGGGTGGGACCGAAATCAAGGTATGGAGCACGGAGACGTGGGAGGTCGTCGCGTCGCGGCAAAACCCCGAGGTCCCGCAGCGCGCCGTGCAGTGGCTCGACGACGGGCGCGTGCTGTTCCTCGATAAAAACGACGCGTTCGGCTTCTTCTCCGCGGACGATTTGAAGCGACGGGCCACGCGGAAGCTCACCCATGTGCAATCCGTCGTGTCGGATCCCGAGGGCGCGTTCGTCGCGTGCGCCGCGGGCGGCCAGGTGCACGTCTGGAACGTCGTGTCCGGCGAGATCATCGCGCTGCCCGCCGGCACGTCGAGCCCCGTGTTCCTCGGCGGGGGCCTGCTCGGCGTCGTCGAGAGGCACGGCGCGTGGGTCGCCTCGTTCCGCACGGATGGAACCCTCGTGCGCCGCGTGGAGCTCGCGCCCACGGCGCTCCGAGGCCAGCGCTCGACCGAGGCGCGGATGTGGGGCCACGGCACGCGCGTCGCCGTGGTCTGCCAGGATGCCCTGACCCCCTGGTCCACACGGGCCGAGCTCGACGTCCTCGACATGCGAACGGGCGAGACGGTGGCCTCGCATGTCGTCATGCAGGGGCTCGGCTCGCTCGTCTTCGACGGCGCGGACATCGCCTACGTGACGGGCGGCGGGCGCGCGGAATGGCTCGTGTTGCCTTGACGATCGGCGCGGCCTCGTGGTGTCCTCGATCCGCCATGAAGATCGTGTTCCTGGACTTCGACGGCGTGCTGAACCATTACCTCATGCTGCTCAACGAGCCCAGTGAGCAGCGGAAGCGATTCAGCCAGCCGGCCGTCGAGCGGCTCAATGCCATCGTGAAGCGCACCGGCGCGCGGGTCGTGGTCAGCTCGAGCTGGCGGGAATGGAACTCGGTCGACGCGCTGCGGACGCTTCTTGCCGAGGAAGGGTTCGTGGGCGAGGTCCTCGATCACACGCCCATCCTGCATCCGAGGACGGCACGCCTGCCCGATCCGAACCCCGGTCAAACCCGGTGCATGGAAATCATGCAATGGATCGACGCCCGCCCCGAGCGGCCCGAGAGTTTCGTGGCTCTCGACGATCTCGACCTCGAGTGGCTCGCCGCCTACCACGTGAAGACGGAGTCGGATACGGGGCTGCTCGACGCGCACGTCGAGATGGCGATCGACATTCTGGGAGAGACCCCCTAAGCCGCCTTCCGCCCGAGCTCCTCCCTTTGCATGAGCCCTTCCGGGGAGAGCTCGGAAGGCAACAGGCCGCGCTCGTGCATCTCGTGGATCATCCGTTCGAGGCGGGCCTCGTCGAACCGGACGCCCAGCGCCTCGGCCGCATGCGCGAGGAGCTTGCGCTCCCGGATCGAGGCGCGCGCGTCGACGGCCGCGCCGATTTCGAGCGCATGATAAAAAGGCGCCCGCGCCGAGGTCGGTATCTCGCCGAGCCGCATGTACCAGCCGATCGGATCCGCGAGCCGCTCGTCGAGGCCGATCGACGATTCGGGTTCACAGCCGCGCAGGAACGTGAAAAGGAGCGCCGTCTCTTCCGGCCGGAGCCGACCGTCGGCCTCGAAGAGGAACCACAGGCCCTCGAAGAGCCGATCTTTCGCAGGCACGAGGCGTTCGTCCGAGAGGACGCGGTCGAAGGCGGCACGATAACGCACGTACCGGAGCACGGTCTGTCCGAGCGTGTGCGTGGCCTGGTAATTCGTGACAGCCGAGGCGACGATGCCGACGAAGGGGACGATGCCGCGGACGAGGCTTTCGCCGAAGAGGCGCGCGGCGAGGCCCTGCGCGGCGCCTTCGACGTCGGTGCGGGCGAGGCGCGCGAGGTCGGCACCCGGGCGATCCTGCTCCTCCGGCGCCTGCGTGGCGCCCTGCACGAGCTTGAAGAGCGCCCACACGTCGGCCGGGTCGTCCGCATCGAAGCGCAGGCCGACGCAGTCCGCGAGGCGGCAGGCCGTGTACGTATGCGTCACGAGGCGGAGCGCGGCGTCGAGCGCGGCGCTGAGCGCGGCCGCCGGGACGGCGACGAGCGCACCCAGGCCTTGCGTGCCGGCGGTAAACAGTGCGCCGCCCGTGGAAACGAGGCCGACGCCGCCGCCGGCCAGCGCGGAGAACATCGCGCCGCCCCGAAGGATCGACTTGCCGCCCCCCGCTTCCGTCGCGCCCGTCGCGGCGGGGCCCGCATCGCCCGCGGATTCGTTGTACCGGCGAATCGTGGTCGAGGCGAGCCGGAGCAGGAGCGCATCCGCCCAGCCGATCTCGGCCGACTGTTCGAGCGGGAAGGGGATCGCGGCGTTCACGGCGGACGGGGCTTGCGCGGTCATGACGTGGAGACCGTTTCAAAAAACGTTCCCGTCCGCGCGCGTCGCGAGAGGCCCCGGGCGCCGCCCGAGCTCAGGAGAACCGGAGCAAAAGTGAGAGCGGCCCGCGCACCGTGAGCGTCCGGTTGTACCGGATCTCGTCCGCGCCGAGCTCCACCCGGCAAAACCGCCGCGTGAGGACCTCCAAAGCGATCCGCGCCTCCATGCGCGCGAGGAGCGCGCCGATGCAGAAATGGACGCCGTGTCCGAACTGCAAACCGCCCTGCGAGCCGCGCTCGATGTCGAACCGGTCCGGCTCCGCATACCGACGCTCGTCCCGGTTGGCCGAGCCCAGGAGCGCGAGGACCAGCGATCCCGGCGGAATCGTCACGCCCGCGAGCGTCACCTCCGCGGTGGTGATGCGCGGAAGCGAGTGGCTCGGGCCATCGTACCGGAGCATTTCCTCGACGAACGGCGCAGCGAGCGCAGGCTCTCGGCGGAGCCTGTCCCAGAGCGCCGGCTGCTCGGCGAGGAGGATCATCGTGCTGCCGAGCAGGTGCGTCGTGGTCTCGAGGCCCCCGAGCAGGAGCACGACCAGGAAATCGACGATCTCCTGCTCCGTGAGGGATTGGCCCTCCACCTCGGCGCGGATCAGCTCACTCACCGTATCGTCCGCCGGCTCGCACCTCCGCGCGGCCACGACCTCCCGCAGATAACGACAAAGCTCGGCGATGGTCGTCCGCACCTGCGCGGCGTGCTCTTCGCTTCGGGGCTCGAGCGCGACCGAGAGGATGTCGTCGGCCCAGCGCCTGAAATGCACGTGCAGCGCGGGATCGAGGCCAAGGATCTCGCCAATGACGAACGCCGGCAGCGGGTTCGCGAACGCGTCGACGAAATCGATCTCGCCCACGAGCCTCGAAGCGAGCTCTTCCGCGAGGCGCTCGACCTTCGGCGCAAGGCGGCTCGCCGTGCCCGCGCCAAACGCCCGGGCGACGAGGCCGCGAAGCCGCGTGTGCGCCGGCGGATCGAGCGCGAGCATCGAATGCGCGAGCGGATTGTACCCAACCCACGGCGGCTCCCAGGCCGCCTTGAAGCCCTGCGAGGAGAAGATGCCCGGATGTTTCAGCACGAATAGGACATCCTCCCAGCGGCTCACGGCCCACATGCCGCCAGGATCAACCTGGCACACGGGAGAGGACCGCCGCATCGCAGCATAACGAGGATACGGATCCGCCCGGAACGAGGGCGACAGGAAATCAAAACGTTCTACCATCACGGTGTACCTCCCGGTCCGCGCCCGCGGACCACGCCACTGCTCGAGCACGCCCCGCGCCAGCTCGTTGGGGCGTCGCTGGGGCGTTGCCCCAGGCCCCACCAGGGGCTGTCCGCCCCTGGACCCGGACCAGCGCAAGCGCTGGACTCGGGGTCGATGAACTGCGCGATGCGCAGTTCATCGAACAGGCCAGGTCAAGACCAGGGGCGACCCTGCCCACCACTGACGATTCAACTGGCAACGTGACCGCCGCCAGCGTGCAACGCACCTTCCTGGTCTTGCACCGGCCTCTTGGAAGAACTGCGCATCGCGCAGTTCTTCCACCACGAGTCCAGGGCTTGCCCTGGTCCGGGGTGCAGGGGGCGGACAGCCCCCTGCTGGGGTGCGGGGCAACGCCCCGCTCCGCGCCCCTTTCACGAGCGCGCGAATCGACGGCGGTAGGCCTCTGGCGTGACGCGGAGGTTGCGCTGGAAGGCTCGCCGCATCCGTTCGTCCGTTCCGAAACCGCATTTCCGCGCGATCTGCTTGAGGGATGCGCGTCCTCCTTCGAGGCATGAGCGCGCCTCTTCGAGTCGCGCTGCTTCTACGAATTTTGCCGGCGTCGTCTGCATGGATTGCGTGAATGCCCGTGCGAAATTGCGGGCGCTCATGCCGGCTTTCTTGGCGAGCACCTCGACCCGGAGATCGGCGTCGAGGTGGCGTACGATCCACTCGACGAGGCCTTGCAGTGGCCCCGCGGCGGACGTCTGCGCGAGCAAAGGGCGGCTGAATTGCGATTGCCCTCCTGGCCGCTTCAGGAATAACACGAGCGCTCGCGCCACTGTGAGCGCCACGTCGTAGCCGAGATCCTCTTCGACGAGCGCGAGGGCGAGATCCATTCCTGCTGAGCCGCCCGCCGAGGTGTACATCTTTCCGGAGCGGATGAAGATTGCGTCGGGCTCGACCTCGATATCGGGGTATTGGCGCGCGAGCAGGGCTGCGCCTGCCCAGTGCGTGGTCGCCTGGTGGCCGCGCAAGAGCCCTGCGGCTGCGAGGATGAACGTGCCGCTGCAAATGGATCCCATGCGCCGCACCTCGGGCGTGCGAGCGCGGAGCCAGCTGAGTAGCTGGGGGTCGGCCGCTGCGCGATGGTAATCGCCGCCCGAGACGAGCACTGTGTCGAGGTCCCGAGGCAGATCCGCGAGCGCGTGGTGCGGCACGACCTGCATCCCGGACCAGCTCCGCACGGCTCCGCCGCAAGTCGAGGCAAGCTCCACCACGTACGCTGGAGGCGCGCCGGGATGTTTTTCCTTGGCCACATCGGATGCGAACGCGAACACGTCGAACGGACCCACGAAATCGATGGAGCTGGCCCCGTCGTAGATCACGAGGACGATTTTGCGCGGGGCCGGGTTTTGCGGCGTGCCGGGGGCCGTGCGCGGGGCGTTCTTTTTCGTGGGGGGACGTCGCTGCACGCGACGGATCCTACCCGAAACGGGCTTGTCTTTGAAGCCAAGGAACCTGCATTTCCTGCCATCGTGATCCACGATCGCCTGCCCGCGACGTGGCAGGAAATGCCTGTCCGTTGTCCTTCTGGCACCTCCGCGCGGGCTCATAGTGGCGCTCACGCAGCGCGAGCGCCTCGGCGCATGACCCCCGCGCGCGCGAAAGGACCTGTCCATGAGCCTTCGACCGAGCGACCCTTTCAAGGTCCCCACGAGCCGCCCCATCGAGCAGAAGCTTCACGTGGCCATTTTCGTGTGCCCCGGATACTTCATGCCCGACGTGATCGGCATCCAGACGGTCTTCGGCACCCTGCCGAACACGGAACTCTACCTCGTCTGGAAAAACAAGGACGAATTCGAAGGGGTCCCGTGCTTCACGACCCGGGCCAATACCACGTTCGCGGAGTGCCCGAAGAACCTCGACCTCCTCCACATCGGCGCCATTCCGCCGAACGTGATGGAGGATCCCGAGGCGCTCGCGTTCGTGGCGGAGTACGGGGGCCGCGCGAAATGGGTGTCCGGCGTCTGCGCCGGCGCCCTCGTGCTCGGCGCCGCGGGCCTGCTCAAAGGGTATCGCGCCACGACGAACTTCCACATGCACGACCAGCTCGCGTATTACGGCGCGACGCCGACGAAGGCGAACGTGGTCGAGCACGGCAATCGTATCACCTCGGGCCCGGTCTCGGGCAGCTTCGACCTCGCGCTGCGCCTGGTCGGTCGCCTCGTGGGTGACGACATCGGGCGGGAAGTCGAGCTCCAGATGGAATACGCCCCGGAGCCGCCTTACCGCACGGGCCGCCCCGATCTCGCCGGGCCCGAGCTCACGGCGAAGGCCCTCGCCGCGCTCGCGCCCCTGACGGAGGCGACGCGCGAGGTCGGGCTCCGCGCCGCCCGCCGGCTCGAGATCCGCTGATCCGGCCCCCACCTCGAAAAAACGCACCCCCGAGGAAACTGGCCGGGCCCTCGCGCATGATGGGAGCGAAAGAAGCTCCTTCGTGCCGAGCCCGAACCTCGCCCCCCCGGACGTCGCCGACCTCCTCGCGCCCCTCGCGCGAAAGAGGCTCGCCCCGGAGCGTCCGCCCCCGGCCGAGGCCTCCCAAGCACGCGCCGCGGAGTTGCCCCGGACGGCCTCGCCGAGCGCGGTCGAGGCTCTTTACCGCGAGCACCACGGGCTCGTGTATCGGCTCGCGCTGCGCTACGGCAAGGGCAACGTCGCCTGGGCCGAGGACATCACCCAGGAGGTCTTCATCGATCTGATGAAGGCGCTTCCCGCGCTCCACGACCACGACGATCTTGCGGGCTGGCTCTATCGCGCCACCACGAACCGCTGCATGAGCCGCCTGCGGCGGGAGCGATTCCGCTCGCTCGCGCCGATCCGCTGGCTTCTCGGCGAACACCAGCCCGAGCCGCAGCAGCCCGACACGCTGGTGATGGCCCGCGACGACCTGCGCCGCGCGATCGAGGCGATCGCGGCGCTGCCCGTCAAGGAACAGGTCGCATTCTCGATGTATTGGCTCGACGGCAAGGAGCAGGAGGAGATCGGCCAGATCCTCGGTCATTCCAAGGGATATGTCTGCAAATTGATCCAGCGCGCCGTCGAGAGGCTGAAGAAGGACGGCTGGGGGGGGTTTCCGTGACCACGCCCGCGCCGAACGATCTGCTCGCGCGGCTGCGCGCCGCCGACGAGCTGTACGCGCAGGCCGCGCCGGATCCCGCGCTCGCGGCGCGGCTCGGCGCGCGCGTGCGAAGCCTTGCCGCGGAGCCGCCGCGCGCTTCGGGGGCCCCGTCGATTCGAAGGCTCGGGCGTCCGCTGGCGCTCGTGATGGTCTGTGCGACCGTGCTTTTCCTTTCGCTCGACGACGACACGCCGCGCGCGCGCTCCGGGCTCGTTTTGCCAAAACAAACCGAATTCGTGGCCGATCCGGACGCGGCCCCGGCGTCCGAGCGCGCGCCGGAGACGAACCCGCGTTCCTTCCATCCGCCGCGTCCCCCGATGCCGAGCGCGCCGGATTCCCGGCCGCCCGCGCCGTCCCCTTCGTGGCGTCCGCCGGATTCATCGTTTCCATTCGAATCGGTCCCCGAGCGGCCGATGGATCGTGATCTGCGGAGCCCGAAAAACCAGGTGCCCTCGGGGCCTCGTTCTCGGTTGATGACGCCCGGCGGAACCGCGGACGAAGGCGACGAAGGCGGACTCGTCTTCTGGTCGCCGATACAAGCCACAGCTGGCGATTCCCGCGCACCCGTCTACGGCGCGAGCGGCGGCGTCCGCGGCCCGAACACGAGCACGCCGAAGCCGCCCGATCCCGTCGAACCGCCAGAGACGTCGTCCTGCGCGACGCCCGAGACGTGGAAGCAACGCGCCGAGCTCGATTGCGACGAAAATGGCCTCGTCCTCGCCGCCGAGATCACTTGCCTCGATCCGTGCGGCGACGGCCTCTTCCGGAGCGCCGAATACGAATGCGTGGATCCCGAGGTCGACGTTTGCATGACCGATACCGTGGGCGACGGCGCCACGTGCCAGGATCCGGCCTTGCTCAAGGACATGGCCTTTCAGGTCTGCCAGCTCGCGGGCCAGCAGTTGGTGGATTTCCAGTACACGACCGGTGATTGCGGGTGGATGACGCGGCAAGCGAGTTACACGTGTTGCCCGCCGATCGTCGATCCGCCTCCGCCTCCGCCGCCACCTCCGCCTCCGCCACTCGTCTGTCAAAGCGGGGCGCTCGGCGACGGCGTGACCTGCATCGATGGGTCCATCCTCAAGGAACAGGCCTACGCGGCTTGCAGCGAGCTCGGGCTCAACCTCGCCGACCTCCAGGCCTCGGGGGATTGTCCGGTCGGTCAGGCCACGAAGGTCGGTTTCACCTGCTGCGAGCCTTGACGCAAAAAAGAGGAAACGCAGGGCGGCCTCGCGATTGAAGGAAAACGGATGCTACGACGGCGCCCCGCACCGGGGCGCGTGGAGGTACCCATGCGTTGGTCGAATGGATTGCAGTCACTCGTGTTCGCCCTTCTTGCTTCGGGGGTTGTCGCCTGCACGGCCGATGTGCGCGACGGAAGCGGGGCGGAATCGGCGCAGCAGGGCGCGCTCGAAGGAGACGGGAAGGACAACGGGGGCGGGGAGGGGGAGGTGAGCGAGGACAATGAGCTGCCGCCGCCGCCGGTCGATCCCCCGCCGCCCCCGCCGCCCGAATGCACGCAGGGCGTCGTGGAAAGCGAAACCTGCGAGGATCCGGGGCTCTTGAAGGATCAGGCCTATGCGATCTGCCAACAGGACGGCCTCGGGCTCACGGCCTTCGATTACCAGGGCGGCGATTGCGGCTGGATGACGACCCAAGCGTACTACGAATGTTGTCCGCCGCCGCCTGAGCCGCCGCCGGTCGATCCCCCGCCGCCGGTCGATCCCCCGCCGCCGCCCCCGCCCATCTGCGCGAGCGGATCGCTCGGCGACGGTGTCACCTGCCAGCCGGGCGACCTGCTGAAGCAAGCGGCCTACGAGGCCTGCGAGCAGGCGGGGCTCAAGCTCTTCGACCTGATCGGCGACGGCGACTGCAGCCCCGGGGAGACGGCCAAGCTGACCTATTTCTGCACCGGGGCGGCCTGCCCTTGATCACGCGACGCGTTCACTTCTGGAGCGCGGCCGGATCCATCCACATGACCTCCCAGTGGTGGCCGTCGACGTCGTAGAAGCTCCAGCCGTACATGAAGCCGTGATCCTGCGCCGGCATCGCGTGCGACCCGCCATTCTCCACCGCGGTCTTCACCAGCCGATCCACCTCTTCGCGGCTCTCGCACGAGAGGCAGTACAGGCCCTCGGTGGCCGTGCGCGTGTCGCAGATCGGCTTCGTCGTGAACTGCTTGAACTTCGGCTCGGTGAGGAGCATGACGAACGCTTGCTCGCTCACGATCATACACGTCGCGGTTTCGTCGGTGAATTGCGGGTTGAACGTGAAGCCGAGCTTCGTGAAGAAGTCGACCGAGCGCTTGAGGTCTTTGACGGCGAGGTTGACGAAGAGCATGCGAGAACGGGTCGTGGTCATGTGTGCCTCCGTGCCGGTAGGTTCGTCGTATGGACCCAGCGAGGGGTCCAAACTCATCGGTCCCAAGAAAAAAAGTTTCGGCCCTCGGCAGGCAAGCTACGGCTCGAGCTCCATGGGCAGGCCGAACCGCGGGAAAAACGCCGCCGTGTCGAGGAAAGAGTTCATCGCGACGATCCGGTCGTCGCGTAGCTCCAGCACGATGAGCGCCCACGGCTTGTACTTCTCGCCGGGCGCGTGTGGGGGCCGGTACTGCCCAAAGGCCGGCGAGCCACACGCGGCCGTCGGCACGAGCCGGGAGCCACGACACCCCGCGCCACGCCCGACGAGCCAGGCGAGGATGGAGCCGTGCCCCTTCAGCCAGAGCGAGTACGGCGGCATCGAGAGCGTCGCGTCCTCGTGGAGCAGCGCGGCGAAGGCGTCCATGTCGTACCGCTCGAACGCGTCGACGTAGCGGTTGAGCAAGGTCGTCTGGACGTCCGCGAGCGGCGCGCGCTCCTCGGTGAGGTCACGCGTCGAGAGCGTGGCGCGGGCGCGCTGCAGGGCGCTGTTCACCGCAGCGATCGAGGTGCCGAGGCTCTCGGCGACCTCCGTGGCCGCCCAGCCGAGGACCTCGGTGAGGAGCAGGATCGCGCGCTGCTTTGGCGGGAGGTGCTGGAGCGCGGCCACGAACGCAAGGCGGATGCTCTGGCGCATCGAGACGAGCTCGGCCGGGGTCGCGTCGTCGGGCAGCGCGCGCGCGTCGGGGATGGGCTCGATCCAGCTCGAAGCGGGCAGGGTGGTGAGGGTGTCGTCGACCGTGCCGACGGGGCCACACTCCATCGGGCGGATGCGGCGCGAGCGATCGGAGAGCGCGTCGAGGCAGACGTTCGTGGCGATGCGATAGAGCCAGGTGCGCAAGGACGAACGGCCGTCGAACTGGGCAAAACTCCGCCACGCGCGCAGCATCGTCTCCTGCACCGCGTCCTCGGCCTCCGAGACCGACCCGAGCATGCGGTAGCAATGCCCGGTGAGCGCGGCGCGATGTTCCTCGAGCTGCCGCGCCGTCGCCTGGGTGACGTCGAAGCCAGCGGCGTGCTTCATCGGAGACGAGAGATCTGCCATCGGGGCCGTGTCGTAACAGGTTCGCCCCCCGGGGACAAACCCCGATCGCCGTCTACAGCACGATTTCGCGCACCACTTGCCCGCTGTCGGTCAGGGTGATCGGACGTCCGCCCGGCGACGGGACCGTCTCCAGCGGATCGAGTCCCATCGCCGAGGTGATCGTGGCAAACAGATCCGCCACGGCGATCGGTCGCTCGACCACCTTTTCACCCTGCGCGTCCGTCGCGCCGAGCGTGATGCCACCACGTATGCCGCCACCCGCGAGCACGGCGCTCCATGCGGCGGGGTGGTGATCCCGCCCGCCTCGGCCATTGAGGCGCGGCGTCCGGCCAAACTCGCCCATCCACACGACGAGCGTGCGATCGAGCTTCCCGCGCTCGGCGAGATCACGGATCAGCGCGCTCATGGCCGGATCGAGCACGCCCATCAGCCGCTTCGTCCGCTCGAAATTGTCCTCGTGCGTGTCCCAACCGTCGAGCGAGACCTCGACGAACCGCACGCCCGCCTCGACAAGCCGTCGCGCCGCGAGGCAACCACGCCCGAAGGCCGTGTCGCCGTAGGCCTCGCGCACGGCTGCGGGCTCGCTCGATACGTCGAACGCGGCCGCGGCCGGCGAACGCATCATCTTGACCGCCTGCGCGAACACCGCGCGCCGCTCGGCCACCGCCGCGCTTTGCGTCTCTTTTTCGAACGAGTCCTCAAGCATCGCGAGGGCCGCGCGCCGCCGGTCGAATCGCGCGGCGGAGACGCCCGGCCCGTACGCCATGTCCTCGGGCGGTCGCCCGGGCTCGCGCACCACGAACGGGCCATGCGCGCGCCCGAAAAAACCGCCGCCCGCGCTCGGACCGCCAAGGCTTACGAACGCGGGCAGCTCGGCGTTGGGATCGCCGCGTCGCGCGCTCACCCACGCGCCGAGGGCCGGGTGGTCGACCGTCGGATTCGGGATATGCCCGGTATGGCCGAGCTGCCGAGCACGCTCGTGGCTGCCTTCGCGGCTCGTCATGCCGCGCAGGATCGCGAAACGGTGCGCCTCGGCGGCGACGCGCGGCAGGTGCTCGCAGATCGACACGCCTTTCGCGCTCGTCTTGATCGCGCGGAACGGCCCGGCTTCCTTCGTGTTTGGTTTGGGGTCGAACGTATCGACGTGGCTCGGCCCGCCGTTCATCCAGAGCACGATACAAGCGTCCGCGCGCGGTTTTGCCTCGGCAGCCATCGCCGCGGGCGTCGCGAGCCATCGCCCTGCGAGCCACGCCCCGAGCCCTCCGAAACCAGCCTGGAGCAGGCGCCGTCGATCCATCGTCATGCGTTTGTCCTGGGTGTCCATGGCGTCCTCCGGTCTCAGTGCTGGAAGGCGAACTCGGTCGAATCGAGCAGCGCCCAGAAGAGGTCCTCGTAGGCCTGGTCCCGTGGCGACTTTGCGACCCAGCCTCGTTTTTTGCCGATCTTGCCGAGCGGACCCTGGCCGGTCGGTTTCGCGGCGGGCTCCTCCGGGGCGGATGCGGCCTCGTCGAGGAAGCGCACCCAGCGCGAAATCTCCTCGGCCGTGGGCCTGCGCGAGAGCGTGCGCAGGTAAAGCGCCTCGATCTTCGCCGCATCTCCGCCCTGCATCGCCAGCACGTCCGCGAGCGTTGCGCCCGCGAGCGCGCTCGACCCGTAACCGACGAGCGGGCCATTCAGCAGCAAAAGCGCCTGCGGAATCGTCCCGTCGAACTCCGCACGCGAGCCCTCCTCGTCCACGTCGAACACGAACCGGAACCGCTCGCGCATCTTCGCCCGCAGCGCGTCGGCCCGTTCGCCGAGCGTGTCCTCGAGCCACGGATCGAGCCGCGTCGCCGTGAGGACTGCGTCGAGCAGCACCGGCGCCGGCAGCGGCCGCGGGGCAAACGCCGCCCAGGTCGCCTCCGCCGCGGGCGGGCCGCCCGCGAGCCCGTACGCGCGTGTCGCGCAGAGCGTTCGCAAAAGGTGCTTCAGATCGTAGCCATGCGTCGCGAAATCGGCCGCGAGCGCGTCGAGCACGGCTGGCGCACGCGGCGGATTCGAGGGGCGCAGATCATCGACCGGCTCGACGAACCCACGCCCGAAGAAGAGCCCCCACACGCGGTTGACGAGGGCTTTGCTGAACCAGGGGTTCGCCTTCGAGGTGATCCACGCGGCGAGCTCGGCCCGCGGCGTATCACCTTCGAGCTCGGTCCCGTCGAGCGCGGCCGGGGCAAGGGTGGCGATCTCGCGCGCCTCGTCCGTGGCCTTTTTCCCGACCCGGCCGCGTTTGCCGTCCTCGACCTCGAACGCGCGGGCCATGCCCTTTTCTTTTTCCTCGACCGGCTTCACGCGGGTCCTCGCGAAGGAGGCGGCGAAGCGGCGGAAGTCCGTGGTCGTCCATTTCTCGGTCTTGTGGTCGTGGCATTGCGCGCACTGGATCTGCACGCCGAGGAAGGTGCGCGCGGTCGCGCCGGCCAGGTCCTCGACGCCGCCCCGGTACTGGACGACCCAGTTCGTCGCCCCGTTCACGCCCTCGGCCTCGGCCTCGGCGGCATCGTTCTGCGCGGCCATGCGGCGCTCGCGCGCGGGCCCGCCGGGGCTGCTTTTCCCGGTCGCGGCGACGAGCTCGCGCACGACCCGATCCCACGGCGCGTTCTCGGCGAACCGCGCGTGCAAAAAGGCCCGGAACGCGGCGCGGTCGACGAGGTTTCCCTTCACGTCGCGGATGAGGACGTCCTCCCAGTACGCGGCCCAGCGCTCGGCGAAATGGGGGCTCGCGAGGAGCGCGTCGACGGCCCGGGCGCGCTTGTCCGGCGCGGAATCGGCGAGGAACGTGGTGACGACCTCGGGCGGAGGCAACGTGCCCGCGAGATCGAGCCAGGCGCGGCGGAGGAACTGGGCGTCGGGGGCGGGTTTGGCCGGAGCTACGCCCGCGGCCTTCCATTCGGCCTCGAGCAAGGCGTCGATGCGGCTGACGATGTCGGTCGCCGCGGGCGCCGACGTCGCGGTCGCGGTCGGCGATGAGGGCGTGGCGGTCGGGGAGGGGAGGCCCACCGTTCCGCCCCCCGAGCAAGCGGAGAGCAGGGCGAGCGCGACCGAAGCCGAGGTCCGTCGAAGCATGCGAAAGGCCCAAGCAGGACCGATGCCAGCGCTCGAGACCGCTCGAAACGCGGCGATTTTTGCGGCCGCGGCCTGCGGACGTCCTGCCGCGCGCCCGAGCGGTGCGGCGGACGCTCCGCGGGAGCACGACAGCCGCGCGGATTTCGATTGCGGCCGCGGTCCCGCGGCCAAAAAGGAATCCCGCATCTGCATCGGAGAGGAGCGAGTCATGAAGGTTTTGTATACGGCGACAGCGACGGCGACGAACGGGCGCGAGGGGCGCGTGAAGACGGACGACGGCAAGCTGGATCTCGGGCTCAGCATGCCCAAGAGCGTCGGCGGACCGGGCGGGGAGGGGACGAACCCCGAGCAGCTCTTCGCGCTCGGCTATTCGGCCTGCTTCGGCAGCGCGCTCGCCTTCGTCGCCCGCCTGCAGAAGATCCAGACCGGGCCCGTGGAGATCACGGCGAAGGTCTCGCTGGGCTCGGAGGAAGGCGGTTTCCGCCTCGCGGTGGAGCTCATCGGCCACATCCCGGACCTGCCGCGCGAGCAGGCCGAGACGCTGATGCACGCAGCGCACCAGGCTTGTCCTTACTCGAAGGCCACGCGCGGCAACATCGACGTCAAGCTCTCCGTGGCCTGACGTCTCGATCGGGGCGCGGCCCCGCGGATCCGGTGGGAACACTGGCGTCGCGCGGGCCTCGCCCCACAGACGTCGCATGAACAAAAGCCCCAAGGATCCCGGTCGAAACCAGCCCGAGCACGCCGACGAGAAGACCCAGCGGCGCGCCGCCGAGTCGCAGCACGGCGGGATCTCCTCGGAGGAGAGCTCGCACCGGTACGAGACCGGCGAGAACCCCGGGGGGACGCATCAGGGAGGTCGGCCGGGCCCGGCGCGGCACGATGGGAATGGCCATGGCTCATCGAGCGGCGAGGACGGCGGGTTCTGAAGAGCGCGGCCACGACGAGGCCGCGCGCTTGCCCCTCAAGACGAAACGCTGGAACGACCCCGTCGAGCGTGACGATGGGCTGCGTGTGCTCGTGTGCCGCTTCCGCCCGCGTGGCGTGCGCAAGGAGGACGAGACCTGGGACCTCTGGGCGAAAAACCTGGGCCCGAGCCGCGAGCTGCTCGCCGCGTTCCAGGGCAAGAGCGGCCCGCCGCTCCCGTGGAAGGACTTCGCGCGCCAGTACCGAGCCGAAATGAAGGCCGAGCGCGACCTCATCCGCTCGCTCGCCGAGCGCCTCCACCTCGGCGAGCGGATGACCTTGCTTTGCTCGTCGTCCTGCGTCGATCCGGCCCGGTGCCACCGGACGCTGCTCGCCGGGATCCTCGAGCACGAGGCCGCCGCGGGCGACTGACGCCGGGCGACTGACGCCGGGCGCCTGACGCCGGGGGGATGGAATGAAAAAAGCCCGCGTGAGAAAAACCTCACGCGGGCTTTGAAGACTCCGGACAACGGAATGTAGAGCGTCTTATCGCTGCGTTCGCGCGCCGGCTCGTCACCCGAGCTCTGGGCACGCCTCTCGACGTTTGCCTCAAAGGTATGGTCAAGCCGCACGACCGATTAGTACCGGTTAGCTCCGCGGATTGCTCCGCTTCCACACCCGGCCTATCAACCTCGTAGTCTACGAGGGGTCTTTAGGAGCCTTGCGGCTCGGGACACCTA
>NZ_JAGTJJ010000038.1 GCF_028435365.1 Polyangium jinanense
CCGCCCGCAGGCCTCGAATCACGGGCGTCTCGGGCCAAGGGGGCTCGGAAGGAGAAGGAGGGGGGGAAGACGGGGAAGGTCGAGCCGAAAGGGGCGGCAGCGTTCGCCTCGGCGGGGGTGGTGAAGGGTATGGCAGGACAAGCGAGGGTGTTGCAGGGGCAGGCGGAGTTACCGCTGGCGGAGCGGCGAGAGGTGCGAGCAGGGGCGACGCTCGGAGAGATTTTGCGGGAGCGATTTGGTTTTTCTGGGTTTCGACCTTATCAAGAGGCGGTTTGTCGGGCCGTGACCGAGGGGCAGGATGTGCTGCTCGTGATGCCGACGGGGGCCGGGAAGTCGCTTTGTTATCAGTTGCCGGGGATTGCACGAAGGGGGACGACGCTCGTGGTGAGTCCCCTCATTGCTTTGATGGAAGATCAGGTGGGGAAGCTCCGGGCGCAAGGGTTTGCCGCGGAACGAATTCATTCGGGGCGGGATCGGCTGAGCTCACGGGCGGCTTGCGCGGAGTATTTGGCGGGGCGGCTGGATTTTCTATTTATCGCGCCGGAACGGCTCAGGGTGCCGGGGTTTCCCGAGATGCTGGCGAAGCGGAAGCCGACGCTGGTCGCCGTGGACGAGGCGCATTGCATTTCGCACTGGGGGCATGATTTCAGGCCAGAGTACCGGATGCTGGGGCAGCGGCTGCCTTCGCTCCGGCCGGCGCCGGTGGTGGCGCTGACGGCGACGGCGACGCCGATGGTGCAGGACGATATCGCGCGGGAGCTCGGGCTCTCGGAGGCGTCGCGGTTCATTCATGGGTTCCGGCGGACCAATATCGGGATCGAGGTGGTGGAGCTTTCGCCCGCGGCGAGGGTGGAGGCGGTGCGGAAGCTTTTGGAGCCGAAGGAGCGGCGGCCGGCGATCGTGTATGCGCCGACGCGGAAACACGCGGAGGAGACGGCAAAGGAGCTTTCGGAGCTCGGGGCGGCGGCGTACCACGCGGGGATGGAGACGGGGACGCGGGATCGGATCCAGTCGGCGTTCCTGGGCGGGGAGCTCGAGGTGGTGGTGGCGACAATCGCGTTCGGAATGGGGGTGGACAAACCGAACGTGCGGACCGTCGTTCATATGGCGCTGCCCGGGAGCGTGGAAGCGTATTACCAGGAGATCGGGCGCGCCGGGCGGGATGGTTTGCCTTCGCGGGCGATCATGATGCATTCGTTCACGGACCGGCGGACGCACGAGTTTTTCTTCGAGCGCGATTATCCCGATCCGGCGCTGCTCTCGGCGCTGTTCGGGGCGCTCGGGTCGCGGCCGCAGACGAAGGAGGCGCTCTCGCCGCGGGTGGAGTCCGATCCCGAGAAGTTCGAGAAGGTGCTGGAGAAGCTCTGGATCAGCGGCGGCGCGATCATCGACGCGGATGGGGGGATCCGGCGGGGGCGCGAAGATTTCCTCGGCGAGTACGTGGCGCAGCGCAAGCACAAGCAGGAGGACCTCGCCAAAATGGCCCGGTACGCCGAAGGGCACGGGTGCAGGATGCTGCACCTGGTGCGGCATTTCGGTGACCAGGAGGACGACGGGCGGCCCTGCGGGGTGTGCGACGTGTGCGCGCCCGATGCGTGCGTCGGGAGGAAGTTCCGCGAGCCGAGCCGCGCCGAGACGGCGGCGATCCAGAAGATTTTGGACGCGCTCGCCGAGGAGGACGGGCAGCCGATGGGGCGGCTGCATCGCGAGACGTTCGGCGACGCGCTCGATAGGCGGTCGTTCGAGCACCTCGTGAACGGGCTCGTGCGCGCGGGGCTCTGCGAGGTGCGGTCGGACTCGTTCCAGAAGGGCGGGGAGTGGATCGAGTTCCAGCGGGTGTCGCTGACCGAGGAGGGACAAACGCACGGCGGCGAGGCGCCCACGCGGTTCGTCACGCTCGACGAGGAGCCGAAGAAGAAGGCGCGCGGGAAGGCGAAGGGGAAGAGCCGCGGGAGCTCGAAGGCGTTTTGGGCCTGGAAGGCGCGACAGAAAAAGGGTGGGTAAGGATGTGGCCGCCAAAGGGCGCGGTCTGTTAGAGTGACACCGACCTCATGACAGGAGGGCACGCGGGCGCGCGCAAGGTCGGTCGGTACGCCCTCTACGGCGAGATCGCGTCGGGAGGCATGGCCACGGTCTATTTCGGGCGCCTGCTCGGGCCGTCGGGGTTCGCCCGGACCGTCGCGATCAAGCGGCTGCACCCGCAGTTTGCCAAGGACCCCGAGTTCTCGACGATGTTCCTCGACGAGGCCCGCCTCGCCGCGCGGATCAAGCACCCGAACGTGGTGCCGATCCTCGACGTGATCTTCGAAGGCGGCGAGCTGCTCCTCGTGATGGACTACGTGCACGGCGAGAGCCTCGCGCGCGTGCTCAAAAACTTGGAGCGCGAACGATCGCGGCCGCCGCTCCGGATCGTGTCGGGCGTGGTGGCGAGCGCGCTGCACGGGCTGCACGCCGCGCACGAGGCCGTGGACGAACGCGGCGCGCCGCTCGGGATCGTGCACCGCGACGTGTCGCCGCAGAACGTGCTCGTCGGCGCAGACGGGACGACACGCGTGCTCGACTTCGGCGTGGCGAAGGCGATGGGCCGCGCCCAGGTGACGCGCGAGGGCGAGCTCAAAGGAAAATACGCGTACATGGCGCCGGAGCAGATCCGCTCCGGGAGCACCGTGGATCGGCGCGTCGACGTGTTCGCCGCGGCCATCGTGCTCTGGGAGATGCTCGCCGTGCGCAGGCTGTTCAACGGCGACAGCGAGCTCGCGATCATCGCGCAGGTGACGATGAACGAGATCCCGCCGCTGAAGCAGATCGGCGTGGAGGTGCCGCCCGAGCTCGAAGCGGTGGTGATGCGAGGGCTGTCGCGTGATCCAGCCCATCGCTTCCAGACCGCGCGGGAGATGGCGATGGCGCTCGAAACCGCCGTGCCGCCGGCGCCCGCGTGGGAGGTCGGCGAGTGGCTCGCGCAGGTGGCGCCCGACGGGATCACGCGGCGCGCGCGCGAGGTGCAAGCGATCGAGAACGCGTCGATGTCGGACGCGGACGTGCCGCCGCTGTCTTCGCTCGACGGGAGCGTGGAAGCGGGGAGCGTGGCGGCGGCGATGCGATCCTCGCAGGTCTCGGGGATCGCCGTGTCCCATCGGCCGCAAGCGGTGGCGCTGCCCCGATCGGTCGTGGTGATCGCGGCCGCTGTGCTCGTCGCCGCGCTCGGAGGCGCGGCCCTGCTCTGGCTCGATCGAGGCCGCGAGGAGCAGGCGACGGGGATCCAGCCGGTCACGCCGACGGTCACGGCGACGACGGCGAACACGCCTGCAAAGCCGCCCGAGCCCACGGTCGCGCCCACGCCGCCGGAGACGAGCGCGGCGACCACGAGCACGCCCGTCGCGACGACGACGACGACGGCGGCGACGCCACGCCCGACGGCGAAGGGCGCGGCGACCGCGACGACGACGAGCGGTAAAACGGCGCCCCGCGCGGACGGCTGCAGCCCTCCGTACACCATCGACGCGAAGGGCATCCGCCGCATCAAGCCGGAGTGTTTGTGAAGACCCGAGCCCTTGTTTTCCTGGCCGCGGCGACGATCCCGCTCGCGGCCCCCGCCTCCGCCACGACGAAAAAAGAGTGCGTGGCCTCGTACGAGCAAACGCAGTCGCTGCGCAAGGAAGGCAAGCTCGCGTCGGCGCAGGAGGCGGCGCTCGTCTGCTCGCACAACGACTGCCCGCGCGTCGTGCGCAAGGACTGCACCGAGTGGCTCGCCGAGATCGAGAAGAGCCTGCCGACCGTGGTGCTCGTGGCGCGCGACGAGAAGGGCGACGAGACGGCCGACGTGCGTGTGTTCGAGGGTGACAAACTCGTGCGCGAGCGGCTCGACGGCAAGGCCATGCCGATGGATCCCGGCGAGCACGTGCTCCGGTTCGAGCGAGACGGCGCGGAGCCCGTGACCCGCAAGGTGATCGTGCACGAGGGCGATAAGCTCGTGCGGATCGAGGCGTCGTTCAAGAAGGAGCCGAAAGCCCCGGAAGAGAAGCCCGCCGAAAAGGGGAGCGGCGTGCCGATCGCACCGATCGTGATCGGCGGCGTGGGGATCCTCGGGCTCGGCGCGGCAGGCGTGATCGGCCTGCTCGGGCTCTCGGCGAAATCGGATCTCGAAGCGTCGTGCGCGCCGCGCTGCACGGACGCGGCGGTGGATCCCATTCGCACGAAATTCCTGGCCGCGGACATCACGGCGGCCGCGTCGGTCGTCCTCCTGGGAACGGCGGCGGTCGTGTATTTCACGTCGGGGTCACGCGACGAGCAGAAGAGCGCGATGCCCCGGATCGAGTTTGCCCCGACGATCGGCGGCGGATTCTTGAGCCTTCGAGGAGCCTTCTGATGAAGACGCACCTTTTCGCGGCGTTCTTCCCCCTCGCCTCCCTCACGCTGGGCTGCTCGGCGCTCGTCGATCTCGACGCGCTCTCGTCGGGTGGCGGAAGCGGAAGCGGGCCGATCGAGCTGCCGGACGGAACGTATGAATTCGTGGACGACGCGTTCGAAGGCGAATTCGAGCTCGGGTCGTTCACCGACATGGAGTGGGCCGGGGGGCGATTGCGGCTCGAGTCGGAGGCGTATGACGGCGTGTTCCGTTCGCGTGTCTTCGACGCGGGCGAGGCCGTCGACTGGACCACGTTCGCGTGGACCCCGGCGGGGCCGTACCTGAAAGCATTGCCGGATTCCCGGGGCAAGGAGACGGGGTATGCGGAGGGGTCGAGCGACATGTCCGCGAACGTCCTCTTGCTCCACCTCGACGGCACGGGCGCGCTGACCTCGGGGGCCGAGGCGATGGATACGTCCGGCGGGAAAAGCAACGCCGTCGTGAGCGCGCCCTCGGGTACGACGCTCTCGTTCGAGGAGGGTCCGATCGGGCAGGGCCTCGCGGACAAACTCAATACGCACGTCGCGATCGATACGATCATGGGTGATTACGATTTCGATTTCGACGAGGGCGATTTCACCTGGGCGCTCTGGGTCAAGACCTCCTCCAGCTGCGTGGTCAACCGGGTCTTCCTCGGCGTCGACACCGGGTTCGGCGGCCCGCACCTCTGGCTCGGCTGCGCGGACGGGGACGCATTCAACGCCTGTGGCTCGGGCTCGGCCGAGGGCCGCGCGGCGGGCACCTTCAAGTCGAACAGCGACGACGCGTCCGACGGCGTGCCATTCTGCGGCACGACCCAGATCAACGACGGGAACTGGCACCACCTCGCGGCCGTCAAAAAGGGCCACGCGCAGAGCCAGGTCATTCTCTACGTCGACGGGATCGCCGAGGCGACGCTCGGGACCACGTTCCACACGCCCATCTTCCTGACCGGCAGCGACTTCGCGCTCGGCGCTCTGCTCAACGGTGGCTATCAGGCCGAGGGGACGTACGACGAGGTCGCCGTGTGGAAACGCGCGCTCGAGCCGGACGAGGTCATGGCCATGTATCGGCGTGGCGGGGCGCGGCTCGCGTTGCGGGTGCGCACGTGCAGCGACCCGGCCTGCGCGGAGGGCGATCCCTCGTTCGTGGGCCCGGGCGGCGGCGACGGGTGGTTCGTCGATCCAACGGGCACGCTGGGCCCGCCCGGGGACATGCAGCTCGACGTGCCGAGGGCGCGTTACTTCCAGTACGAAGCGAACTTCGAGGGTCTCCGCGAGGGCGACGGCCCGGGCCTCTTCGCCGTGAAGGCCCGCGCGCAGCGCTGATTTTCCCTTTCGCCCGCCGGGGTGTCTAGAAGCGCGGACGAGGTGAGAGAACGCGCCGGAGGGGCGCGCGTCCCGCCCTCGTTCGAATGACGATCCTCCGCCCCGCGTGGAGGATCGAAGGGAGAGATCTCGGCATGAAATGGCTTCGTTACACGCTCTCGAGCCTCGTCTTTTCTTCGGCCCTCGCGCTCGCCGGCTGCGGCGGCAATCCCGAGCCCGAGCCCGTGAACTCGACCGATCCGATCGTCGACGAGGAGATCGTCGACCTCGGTGATCTCCTCGCGCAGGACCCGGACGCGGCCGCGGCCGCGGAGGTGATCGGCGATCCCGCGACGTTGCTCGCCGAGGGCAAGAAGCAGGGCGACAAGGCGCGCAGCGACGTCGCCGCGGTGATGAGCTTCATCAAGGAAGCGGCCCAGGGCGAGCCGGCCAGGAAGGGCGTAACGGCGGACGGCCGGGCGTATGCGCAATGGGTGAAGACGATCCAGGGCGTGGAGATTACGTTCTCCGCCGTGCGCATGACGCAGGATCGGCTGCGGTACCTGGTGCAGGGCAAGGCCACGGACGGCGCGAAGAAGCCGCTGCTCACGGGCATCTTCGTGAAGAAGGGCCCGAAGACGGGCGGCGGTCGGTTCCACGTGAACCTGACGAACGTGAGTGATCTCTACAATGCCCCGGGCGCGGACGGGTCGGTCCATTTCTGGTTCGCGAATCACAAGGGCGACAAGCGCGGCCGGCGTATCGCCTACGTGAACGTGGTTCGTCGGGACGACCCGCAGATGCAAAAGGTCAATTACGGCGCGGACCTCGTGCGGCTCGTGGGCGTGGGCGGCCGGTTCCGGGCCGTGGGCGTGGGCGACGTGAGCGCGGATCTGCCGGGCCAGGAGGCGATCGGCCTCAGGATCCTGTGGAAGGGCGGCGAAGGCGGGCGCGCCGCGGCGGCCGTGGCCTCGCTCGGGCCGAACCCGAAGCTGCTCGGCACGGCGCACGAGTGCTGGGACAAGGACGGCCTCCGCACGGCGTACAAGGATGACAACCCGAACAACAACGCGATGAACCCCGACGAGGGCGACCTCGCAATGTGCGCCGGTTTCGCGGAGGAAGCGCCGCCGGATCAGGGCAACGTGAGCGCGGACGGGCAGGATACGGACCCGGAGCTCGATGCGCTGCTCGAGGAATCGGGCGCGATGGACATCGACGTCGCCGAGGCGGACGCGGCCGACGCGATCGGCCAGTGACGGCATGATGTGGGCGCGCGCCGTGCTCGTGTTTGTCCGGGTATCCCTCGCGATGTTCGTGGCCCTTTCGTTCACGCCGGAAGCCTGGGGCTACGAGCACGGGCGATCCGAGTACGGCGCGCGCCTTCATTTGACTTCGCTTCCGGCACGGGTGCGTCTTGCCACACCCGTGCCGGGTTTGTCCGACGGGGGCCGGGGGGCGATGCTCCGGGCCATGGCGACGTGGTCGCGCGTGGTTTGCGGGGCGAGCGGGTTCTCGTTTGTCGAAGCGAACGCGGGGGAGGATGCGCCGATCGAGGTGCGGGCCGTGCTTTCGGGGTGGCGTCACGGCCCGGCGATTGGAGCACATACGGATGTCGAGAGTGACAAGTTCACCGGGAACATCCAGCGCGTGGTGATCGAGCTCGACGCGACGCGACGGTGGAGCGACGCGGAGAATGTTCCGGCGGATGCGCTCGATCTGGAGACGGTGCTGCTCCACGAGCTCGGGCACGCGGCGGGGCTCGCGCACAGCGGGCAAACCTCGGCCGTGATGCGCGCGGGGCTCAAGCCGGGGCATGCGCCGAGGCGCGCACTCGATCCGGATGACGTGGCGGGGATTTGCGCGTCGTATGCCGCTCCCTCATGGGTAAAGAAGGACGAACGGTTGGTCCCGACGATCCCGCGGGCCCTCGCCCTTTTCGCAGCGATCGGCGCGCTCGGCGCGGGGATCGCCGCATGGAAACGGGGGCGAAAAGCTCGTGTGCTCAGCCGTTCGGATCCGGAATCAGCCCGCGCAGACGCTTGATGCCGTGGTGAAAGTTCACCTTCGCGCTGTCCTCGCTGCAATCGGCGAGGACCGCGATCTCGCGGAAGCTGAGCTCGTGGAAGAGGCGTAGCTCCACGGTGAGGCGCTGCTTCGGCGGGAGCTCTTCGAGCCGTTGCGCGACGCGGCCCCAGACCTCGGCGGCGACGAGCCGGCTCGTTTCGAGGGAGTTCGTGAATGCGGGCAGATCGTCCATGTCGGCGAGCGGGCCTTCCCGCGAGGAGCCGCGGACGTGGTTCAGCGCGACGTGGACCGCGATCCGATACAGCCAGGTGCGGAAGCTCGATTCACGGCGAAAGTCAGCGAGTTTTTCGAACGCATTGAGGAACGCCCGCTGCGCGACGTCCTCGGCGTCCTCGGGGCGCCGGACGTAGCGGCGAACGAGGCGCAGGATCCCGGGTTGGTGCGCCTTCACGAGCGTATCCGCCGCGCTCCGATCCCCCGCGAGGACCCGCTCGACGAGCGAAACGTCGCCCTCTTCTGCCGCGTCGCTCATCGATGTCCTCCTCCGCGCCTGTTCGACGCTCGGGGCTCCGGGTCGCCTGACGGCGCCCTTCGCCCCGAACCCCACGACGCTTGTTCGTTCATGATCCCGCGCCGCAGAATAGCGGAATCGTGCCGCTTTGGCCACGCGAGCTCGACCAGGTCGCACGGGCGCTGCCGTCGAACGTGATGCGGATGTGGATGTCGAGAGCCTTCTTCTCGTGGACGATCTCGCCGCCGGCCGCGGGGCATTCGCCGGCGCAGCGTGCCAGGCCGCTCACCACGGTATGGAAAGCCCGCGCGCCGACGATGGTCTCCCAATCACCGTCGAACGTGACGCATTTCTCCGTGGCATTCCAGGTGACCGTGTAAGAGCCTGCGCGCTCGATTCGATGCCCGCGCGGGCCCACGCCCTCGCCACTCGCCTCGACCACGAGCCGCCGCGTCTCGCCGTCGGCGTCGAGCGAGTAAAACCCCTCGGAATCGATGTCGAGGATCGCCCGCGAAGCGTGCAGATCCCGCGCGGACGCGAGCGCGTGCAGACCACTCGCGCCGACCGAGAACACGACGTCGAACGTGCCGTCGAGATTCGCCGTCTTGAACGGGCCGATGCAACCCGAGAGCAGGTACTTCACCGTGTTGTCTTTGCGCGTCGCCGTGACGCAATCCGTGGGGCGGAAGACGAGGCCCGCCGTCGCCGCCGCTTTCACCGCGGCGAGGTCGGGATAGGCGCTCTTCGGATCGAGGCGCGCGATCGAGGCGACGACGAGCGCCGCTTCGTGCTGCGAAACGTCGAGCGCGTCGAGGGCCTGCTCGACATCGACGCTCTCGTCCTCGCTCTCGGCAGGGCCACACGCGGCTGCCGCGAGGAGGAGGGAGGCGATGGACACACGAGTCGCTCGAGAGGGAAAGACAGAATGTGTCATACCCCTGCTCCCCGCGCCGGGGCGAGTCTCGGCGCGCTCGGAAGGCGTGGTATCTTATCGCGGAATGCGCCTTCTCGCTCGCTTCGTTTCTCGAAAAAGTGCTGGCCTCGTCGTGTCCACGCTCGCGCTCGTCGTCGCGCCGGGACAGGCGGGGATCGCGGCGGCGCAAGCCGAGGAGCGCGCGGTCACGACGGAGGATCGCGCAGCCGCCACGCGCGCATTCGAGGAGGGCGAACGCGCGTATCGAGCCGGTGATTTTTCAAGAGCAGCCGAACGTTTCGAGGAGGCGTACCAAAAAGCCCCGCACCCGGCGCCGCTCTGGAACGCGGCGAGGTCGTGGGACAAGGCCGGCGAGGTCGCGCGCGCGGCGAACGCATACGCGCGGTATCTGCGCGAGGCGCCGGAACGCGCGCCGGATCGCGACGCGGCAGGCAAGGCGCTCGCCGAGCTCGCGACGAAGCTCGGGCGAATCGAGGTGTTCGCGCCCGAGGCCGAGGAGGTGCGGGTCGATGATCAGCCGCTCGAAGGGACGAGCGTGTACGTGCACCCCGGGACGCACGTGATCAAAGGTCGCGTGCGTGGGGTCTCGGTGCAGCGGACGGAGGCGCTCGAAGCGGGTGGCGTGCGCAGCGTGGCGCTCGTCGCGGAGAATATCGGTTCGGCGCCGAAGGAATCGCCGAAGGAGCCGCCGCGTCCGATCGCGAAAGCGCCGCGCCCGCCGGCCACGATCACGACGGCGCCGCGCGAAGGCAAACCCTGGCTCGTGCCGGCGCTCGTCGCGAGCGGGGCCGCGACGCTCGTGAGCACGGGGCTCATGGTGTGGTCGGGGGTCGATACGTTGAGCGCGCGATCGGATTTCGACGCGGCGCCGTCCTGGGACAAACTCGACGAAGGTCGGGACAAACAGTTCCGCACGAACGTGCTGATCGGTGTATCGCTCGGCCTCGGCGCGATCACGGGCGTACTCGGATCGATCTGGCTCGCGGGCCAGCGCGGCAAGGATGTGAAGGTGGGGTTTGGAGCGAAGGACGCCGTCAGGCGATCCGAAGCCCCAAGCGTCGAACTGAAGATCACGCCGCCCGTGCTCGGAGGCCCGGCGTTCGTCGGGGCCACGGGGAGTTTTTGAATGGCGCGATCGATCGAGCGGATCGGTCCGTACGAGGGGATCGCCGAGCTCGCGTCCGGCGGCATGGCGACGACGTACCTCGCGCGAAAGACGGGCGAGGTCGGCTTCGAGCGGCTCGTCGTGCTGAAGCGCGTGCATCCGCATCTGCTGAAGGAGCCGAACCTGAGGGACATGCTGGCCGACGAGGCGCGCGTGGCGGCGTCTATGCGGCATCCGAACGTGGTGCCGGTCGAGGACGTGGTCGACGCGTCGGGCGAGCTTTGCCTGGTGATGCCGTACGTCGAGTCGCTCTCGCTCGGCGCGCTGCTCGACGCGGCCCGGCGCGGAGGCGAGCGGCTGCCGCCCGCGGTGGCGAGCCGGATCCTGCTCGACGTGCTCGCCGGCCTCGACGCGGCGCACGAGGCGAAGGATCTGCGCGGCGAGCCACTCGAGATCGTGCACCGCGACGTGAGCCCGCGAAACGTGCTCGTCGGCACGGATGGGCAAGCACGGCTCATCGATTTCGGCGTGGCCAAAGCGGCGCGGCGAATCACGCAGACGAAGAGCGGGATCATGAAGGGGACGATCGCGTACATGGCGCCGGAGCAGCTCCGGCGTCGCGAGCTCGATCGGCGCGCGGACGTGTTCGCCGCAGGCGTGGTGCTCTACGAGGCGATCACGGGCGAGCGGCTCTTCGATGGGCGAGACGAGGCGGACGTGTTGATCGGCGTGCTCGCGGACGAGATTCCGCGGCTGTCGGAGACGGCGCTCGGCCTTTCGCCCGCGGTCGACGAGGTGCTCGAAGCGGCGCTTTGCCGCGATCCCGAGGAGCGCTTCGCGTCGGCCGCGGCGTTCGCGGAGGCGCTCGAACGCGCGCTCCCGCCGGCACCCGCGCGCGAGGTTGCGGCGATCCTCGCGCGGCTCGGAGCGGCGGAGATCGAACGGCGGCGGGAGGCGGTGCGGGTTTTTCTGGACCAACCGAGGATCGAAGGGGCCATGGAGAACGCGCCGCGGCGGCGATCGTCGTCGCGGGCGATCGTGGTGCTCGCTTCGGCGGCGGCACTCGCGGGAGGCGGTTTCCTCGCGGCTTCCGCGATGCGACGGGCGGCGCCGAGCCCGACGCGGGCGAACGCGGGCGTGGAGGCGCGCGTGGCGTGGGCGCGGGAGGTCGTGGTTGTCTCGACGAACACGGCGCTCACGGAGGCGCCGGGCGGGAGCGGGGCGGCGGCCGCGCCTTCGGCCGAGGCGAGGCCGGCGGCGGGCGCTGCGACCGGTTCGGCGCGGCCGAAGGCGCCCGCGTCGCGATGGGATCTGCACGCGAATCCGTATCGGGCGGGGGAGATCGGCGACAATCGCCGTTGATGCGTGGAAAACTTTTCGCTTGGCTCCTCCTCGGGCTCCTCGGATGTACCGTGTTCGATGGGCTCACGGTGCCCCCGGAAGCGAACGCGCTGCCCGGTTACCTCTCGATCGAGGAGGGCGCGCGGGCGTGTAGCCTGGTCTTTCGTTGTCCGAGGCTCTCCGAGGCCATCGCGCGGTCGATCGGTGTGCCTGCAAGCGCGACGCGGTTCTCGACGTGCCTCGGGTGGCTTTCGGGCCCGCTTCCGCCGAGCCGATTCGGGCTCTCCGCGCAGGCGAGCCTGCTCGGCTGCGTGAGCGAGGCCGGGGGATGCGAGGAGGCGCTCGCGTGCGCCTTCGTCGAGCCGCTGGGCGAGGACGATACGCGGTGCGTGGGCGTGGCGGGCGACGCGTGCGCGTCCGCGGGGATGCTCGTCGATTGCACGAGCCGGTACGCCGAGCGTTGCGTGACGCCGCACTGGGGCGCCGGAAGCGAGTGCAGGCTCGGGCTCGGGAGCGAGGGGCGATGCGCGCTGAGCGGGTGCCTGCCCGAGACCGCGGCGCCGCCGCGCTGCACGTCGGGGGTTTACGTGCGGTGTGATCCGGCGACGAACCTGAAGGTCGCGAAGGATTGCAATACGGTGGGGCTCACCTGCCCGGAAGGCGCCGAGGGCGCGGACGCGCAATGCGCGACCGAGGACGGGGTGTTTCCGTGCGACGAGCCGGGCGCGACGTCATGCGCGCCAAAGGAGGCGCGGGTGCGCGTCTGCGACGGCTCGCTCGCCTCGGAGTTCGATTGCGCGGCGATGGGCGCCGCGTGCATCGCGGAGGACGGGGGCGCGCGGTGCGCGCGGTCCGGGGAGGCGTGCTCGCCGCTCGATCCCGGGATCGACGAATGCAATGGGACGACGATCTCGGTCTGCGTGGCTGGATCGAGGGTCACGCTCGATTGCGCGACCCTCGGGCTCTCGTGCGTGCCGCCGGACGGGACGTCGAGCGGGCGTTGTGGATAGTCAAGGAATACGGAGAATGGCGGCGGCGCGGACGCGGGCCTCGTAGGTGACGAATTCGTCGAGCAGGCGCGAGGCATCGCCGCGGCCGATGAGGTTGGGGGAGAGAATTTCGAGCGCCCTGAGGCGCGAATCATCGAATGCGAGGCGCGCGATCAGATCGTGCGCTTGCCCGACGGTGACGGCGCGATTCCCGAAGACCTCGGCCAGGAACGCGAGGCGGCTGCGTTCGTCTTGCAAGGCCTCCATGTCGGCGATCGTGGTACGGAACTGGATGGCCGAGAGGGGCCGTTCGAGCTCGAACGCGGGCGGCGGATACGCGTTGTGCGAGGGCGGCGGCGGGACACGCTCGACGATCGGGGAGCCGTGGCGGTCGAGGGAGAGGGCCACGACGCCGGGCGTGGCCTGGACATGGCCCTGCCAAACCCTCCGGTCGCCGCGGGTCATGACGACGCCGTAGGCGCGCCCCTCGGGGACGAACATGACGCCGGGGCGCCCCTCGATCGAGCCGATGAGGGTGTTGCCGTCGTAGATCCAGGCGATCCCGCCGTAGGCCGGCGCGATGCGGAGCTCGGTGTAGCGGGGGTAGACGTTCGCGTAACGCCGCGGGGTGGGGGCGGGGCCATATTGCGGGCGCGGGATCGATCGAGGGCCGTAAGGCCGCTCCGCCGGGGGTGCCGTCTGGACTTGCGGCGGCATCTGGACGGGCGTCTGCCATTGCGCTTGCATCTGCGCAGGCGTCCTCATCTGGACCTTTCCGAAGAACGACGCATCGAGCGACGCGTCGATCCCGCCGTCCGCTCGCGCCTCCATCACAGGCCCGAGCAGAGGGGCGCAAAAAGCCAGGATCGTCGCGTACTTCTTCATTTCGAACCTCCACGCAGCCATCACGTCGGCAGCGATTCTTCGACGCGACGCAGCGCGGACGATTCACGCTCGGCAGGACGATTTCGACGTGGACACGCGGATCGTCTGGCGGGAAAAACGAGACCGAATCGAAAACGCGGAGAGGATGGAGAACGGCCGGGCGGGATCTACCGGGGAGGCCTTTGGGGTTGGTCCGCGATATCCACGGGCGGCTTGGGGATCGAGGGGCTCAGGCGCTCGATGTTTTTCATGACCTCTTTCGGGCTGGCAGGCTGGACGACCTGTTTGTCTTGTCGTTTCTGAGGCCATCCGTCGGCGCGGCACCAGTCGTAGTCGATCTCCATGCGAGAGCCGTCGCTGAGCTCGATCTTGGTAATGACGGTCGATTTGCAGGTGTTGACCGTGGCCGCGGCCTCGAACGAGGGCGCGCCGCCCCCGATGAGCTCGCTCTTCGAGATGTAGAAGACCGGATTCAGCTCGTACACCACGCGCTTGATCGAGTCCTTCTGTGCTTCGGGGACGTCGAGCGAGAGCAGGACGTCGAAGAGCGTGCCGCCGTGCGTGTCCGGGCGCTGCACGACCTTCGCGCGCGGCGTCGGGCGCAATCCCTCGGGGACCTTGCCTTCTTCGGCCAGCACGACGCTCTCGGGGGCCTCGGCGGCGGGGGGCGCCCCTGCCGCCGCCCCGGCGGTGGCGGGGGGCGCTGCTGTCCGCTGGCTGCGCAGGTATGCTTCGAGGTCCTTTTTCCGATCCTCGAGGCGGCGTGTCTCGTCTTCGAGCTTCTTCCGCGATTTCTCGACCGCGTCGAGCTTGGCCTGCCCCTCGTTGAGCCTCTGATCGAGCTCGTCCTTGGCCCTCCGCGTGTCGTAGATCTCCACGTTCTTCCGAGAAATGTCGATTGCGAAGTAAACGACGATGAGCGCCGTCAGGAGGACCGGGACGAGCGTCACGAGCATGCTCCTCTGACGCTGCGAGCGCGCGCGCTCCTCGAGCGCCGAGAGCTCTGCTTCCAACCTTTCTTTTTCATCCATGGTCATGGCTCGCCCTTCAAATGAGCCGGTGGAATCGCTCGTCGAGCACCCGCACGAGCTCGTCGTCGCGGTGCGACGCGCAACGCTGATAGCCGTCTTTCAAAAAATGGAGCCTGTCGATCGCCTCGCGATACGACGCGAGCCGCATCGGCAATCCGATCGAGCCCGCGAAGAGGAGCGCGAAGCCGCCCGATACGGAGAGGACCGGGGGCAGCGTGCGGTAGAGGTAGGCCGCGAGGGCCATGCCGAGGACGACGGCGGCGCCGACGCTCACGAGCTGCACGCGGAGCGTGGTGCGGTGCGAGTCGATCGCGCGTTCGAGGTGCTGGATCTTGACGGCGATGCGGCCCTTGCGGGTGAGGCTCGGCGGCGAGGGCTCCTCGGGCGGAGGTGTCTTCGGCAAGGGCTCGGGCCGCGCGCCCGAGGAGACGGCCGCATCCGCAGGGCCGAACCGAAGGGCCTGGGTGTCCTCGCCGCGGCCCGCGTCGGCCCATTCCATGGTTTGCGGGTCGTATTCACGGCGAATGCGGCGCCCGCGGGTCGGGCCCTCGACGACGAGGATCTGGTAAGCAATGGGGAGCGCCCATTCCTTGCGGCCATACTCGGCGACGCCCGCGCTCGCGCAGGCGGCGATGGCGAGGAACCAGCCGTCGAGCTCGCGTACGTCGTGCCAATCGACGTGCTGGTGGCCGTGGAGCGCGAGCTGGAATCGCTCACGCGCAAGCCAGCGCCGCATGCCGCCCGCGTCGGTCATGACGCTGTAATCGGTGCGTCCCACGCCCGCGGGGCTCTCCAGGTGGTGATGGACGACCGCGATCCGAAAGTGGCCCTTGCTCCGCGTGCGCCGAAGGAGCCCGTCCGCATGGTCGCGCTGGCCAATGCCCACGGACCCGTGCTCCTTCTGCGCGCTCGCTTCGAGCTCCTCGCAGGAGTTGAACGCGACGACCTCGACGTCGAGGTCCTCGAAGACGTGGTGATCGACGCGCTTGTGCGGCGGCGTGCCTGCCGCGAAGGGCGGGCGCGTATCGCCATAGAGGGCGCCGCGGATGCGATCGTACAGGGCGTAACGGTCCGCGGGATCACCGCCGCGCAGGACGTCGTGGTTTCCCGGGGCGATCACGATTCGCGCGGCAGGGAGGCCGAGGCCCTCGGCGAGGGTCTTCAGGAACGTGACGACGGGCTCGATGCCGGTCTCGCTGCCGCGGTCGAGGAGATCGCCCGAGACGACGACGAGGTCGGGCGTGAGGCCTTCGTTGCGCAGGTCGTAGAGCAGGCTGCCGAGGAGCCCGCGGCGGTTGTGGGGCGCGACGGCGAGCTCGGTGGCCTCGGTGTTCCAGTAGTGTCCACGCGCCTCGGGCGCGCAGAAATGCAGGTCCGAGATGTGGAGCACGCAGAGCCTCGGCCCACCCGACGGCATGATGCCCATGAAACGCGGGCGGCGGGCGGACGTCAAGGCCCCCCGCCCTGCTCAATCCGCGCAGCAGAGCACGCCGCCGCCCTCGGGGCCGAGCTTGACGACGGCGTGCGCCTCGTCGTACCCGTCATTGGGTCCGCCGCACCACCACGGACCGCCGATCGCGCTGCACACGTTGCCCGAGGTCATGGTGAGCACCCCGCAGTTGCCGTCGTTGGGAATGCCGAGTGTGCCGCAGCCGAAGAGGTCGTTCGCCGTGACGTCGCTCGGCGCGCAGTCCGCGACGCAACTTGCGGCCGTGCAGATGTTCGGATCGGTCTCGGTGCCGAGGGCGCATATCGCGCAGCCGGTCGAGCCCTGCCGTGTCGCAAAGAAGAGGTTCGGTTCGAGGCCCACGCCGGCGCAGCCCCCGGGCGCGTGGGCGGCGGCGTCGTCCGCCCCCTTGCAGACGTGGAAGCCCGGCGCGCAGAGATCTTCCGCGCGGCAGCCCTTGCCGGCCGGGTTCGCGCTCGTGTTCCCGGCGATGCGGTTGCACTCCGGGTCGAACGTATAGATCACGCCTGGGCGGTCCCATCCGCCGGAGCAGCCCGCGATTTGCGGAAATTGTTGCTCGTCGACGAACCCCTCGCGCGTGCCGTCGCTGCAGCCGTTCAGCTTGGCGCAGGCGTCGTCGATGATGCCATTGCAATCCTCGTCGATGCCGTTGCCGCAAATCTCGGGTTGCGGGGCCACGTCCGAGGCGCACGCGAGGGCGCCTCCGGTGCAGACGACGGTGCCGTCCTTGCAGATGCCGGGCAGATCCGTGATGCAATCGGCGCCCGCGTTCTGGCTGTCCTCGTCGATCTGACCGTCGCAATCGTCGTCGACGCCGTTGCAGAGCTCCACGGTGCAGACGGGAGGCCCGCCGCCCGTGGCGCCCGTGCCGCCGCCCGTGCCGCCGCCGCCGCCGCTCCCGAGATCGAACTCCGCGGGATCGGAGCGGGCGCCGCAGGCGAGGAGCAGGGCGGGCACGGCGACGACTGTGACGAAGAGGGACACGCGCATGGGGAAGGCTTGCAGGATGCCTGGATCGTGGGGGGGCCGCAAGAATGCGGGAACCTGGCGCGCGCGGCGGTGTCCACGATCGAGCCGCTCGCCCGAGGCCCACGCATGGACACCCCGCCGCCCCTCCCCCCCGTGAAGCCGTTCGTCCCCGTGCTCTGCCACGGCTTTTCCTTGGCCGCGCACGTGCTGCTGCTCGGCGGCGCGGCGTTCTTCGGGCCGAGGAATTCGTACACCGAGACGCGGATCGAGGAGCACGTCCCGCAGACGCGCATGCTGCTCGTGACCGCGGCGCCGGGGGAGACGGTAACGGAGGAGCGAGGCGGCGAGCGCAAGGTGAGCGGGCCTTGCGACGAGGGCACGATGGAGGCGGTGCGGGAGGATGCTGCGCCCGCAGCGTCCGCCGGGGAGCGCGCCGAGGCAGTCAAAACGGATCTGTTCGGAGACAATCTGCCGGCGGATATGTACGATCCCTACGCGGACACTCCGGGGATCACCCCGTCGAGCTGGTTCGGCGGAATCGGCGGCGGCACGGGAGGGAAATGGGACCACGTGAAGGTCGACCGCGGCAATCGTCTCGATCCAGCGCCGCCGGCCCAGCGTCGCGAGCGCGGGGAGGAGGCGGCCACGAGCCCCGCGGGCGAGCCGCCCAAAACGCGGTTTTGCCCGCCCTCGAAGCACGGCGAGAATGTGGTCTTCTGTCGCGCCACCCTCGCGACCGCGAAGACGCGCTGAGGCATCACGGATGCACGGAGACGTTCAGCCTGGCCCCTTTTCCTCCTCGCGAAGGGCGAGCACCACGCGGCCGTGGATCGTCCCTTCCGCCATGCGCGCGAACACGCTGTTGATCGCCTCGAGCGGCTGCACCTCGGTGGTGGGCCGGATCTTGTCGTGCGCGGCGATCTCCAGCGCTTCCTTCAGGTCCATGCGCGTGCCCACGATCGATCCGCGCAGCGTGAGGCGCTTGAGCACGACGTCGAAGATCGGCGTGGGGAAATCGCCGGGCGGCAGGCCGACGAGCACGCACGTCCCGCCGGAACGAAGGGTCCCGAGGGCCTGACGGAAGGCGCCCGGCGAGACCGCGGTGACGAGCGCCCCATGCGCGCCCCCGATCTGCTTTTGGACCTCGGCCGCCGGGTCGACGTGCAGCGCGTCAATGGCGATCTCCGCGCCGAGTTCGCGGGCCAGATCGAGTTTGTCAGCGCCCACGTCCACGGCCACGACGCGCAGGCCCATCGCCTTCGCATAAGGAATCGCGAGATGCCCGAGGCCGCCAATGCCCGAGACGACGACCCATTGCCCCGGGCGCGCCTCCGTTTCCTTGAGGCCCTTGTAGCTGGTCACGCCGGCGCAGAGGATCGGCGCGGCGTCGACGAAGCCGAGCGCGTCCGGAATCCGTCCCACGTACGCCGCAGGCGCGACGACGTATTCGGCATGCCCGCCGTTGACCGAATACCCCGTGTTTTGCTGCGACGGGCAGAGCGTCTCCCAGCCGGTGATGCAAGGGTCGCAGGCGCCGCACGCGTTGTGCAGCCAGGGGACGCCGACGCGGTCGCCCTCCTTCAGCGTGGTGACGCCGGCGCCGAGCGCGGCGACGTAACCGACGCCCTCGTGGCCGGGGATGAAGGGCAAGGCGGGTTTGACCGGCCAATCGCCGTTTGCCGCGTGGAGATCGGTATGACAAACCCCGCTCGCCACGACACGGACGAGGACCTCGCCCGCGCTCGGCACGGGGACGGGGACCTCTTCGATGGAAAGGGGCTGTCCAAACGCTCGAACGACCGCGGCCCTCATCGTACGTTGCATCATCGCTCTCCAGGTGCGGGTGCCTTTGGAACGATGATCTTGGCAAGGGCCATGCCATCCCCACGAATGCCTGGTTTCGTGGGGTGATGGCCGAGCCTGCGGTTCGGGACGTGCGCCTCTTGCGTGGCGGGCGCAGATGCTGCGTCTCCCGTGGAAGCGGGCTACTCGAAGTTCATCGAAGGCGCGGGGCGCAGGGTCTCCCGCTCCTTGAGCCAGCGTTCGGCGAGCTCGATCTCCTTCGCGCGCTGGTCATAGCCGTCCGGCGGCGTCGCATAACCGTACGCGAGGAAGCTCGCGACGATCTTGCCGAGGGAGGTGGTGAGCGGCTCGTGGCGGAAGCCGAGCTCGGCCTCGGCTTTCGAGGGATCGAGCATCGACATCCATTTGCTGCTGAACGGCGAGACGTCGCGGAGGTTGAGCCCCGCGGCGATGACGTCCGCGGACGGGACGGGTGCGAGCTTCGCCCGGGATCCGAGCATTCCTTGCAGGATCCCGAGAAGCTCCACGAGGGACGGCGTCTCCCGCTGGCAGACGTTGTACGCTTCGCCAAATGTTTGCTGGCGACCGAGGATTTCCACGAGGAACCGCGCGACCTCGCCCGCATAGACGTGACGAACCGGGTGCGTCCCGCCATCCGGGACGATGACCGGACCGCCGTCGACGAGGCGGAGAAGATAACGGTCGAGGCGGCGATAATGGTCGCGCTCGCCGTTCACGATGGGGATACGAACACGCGTGGAGGGGAAGCGCGATTTCTGGAAGGCTTCGACGAGCGCGTCCTCGCAGTCGCGTTTGCCCATGCCGTATTCCCAGTTCGCAAGCTCGTCCTCGTCCGTGGGGCGGGGCATGACCGGGCCGGCATAATCGATTTCCCGCGAAGGCCGCGGGGCGCCGTCGCGCACGAGGTAGACCTGGCCCGTGCTGATGAAAACGTAGTGCCCCACGCGGCCGCCGAGCGCATCCACCGCGCCGCGCGTGTCCTCCCAGCGATAGGCGGCGAAGTCGACGGCCGCGTCGAAGGTGCGGTTTTGCATGAGCCGGGCCAGATCGGCTGTCGTTCGATCGCCCTGCAGCCGCTCGATCCGCGCGCCGAAGGGATCCGGCAGGGTCCCGCGATTGAACAAGGTGACCTGGTGCCCCGCCGCGAGGAGGCGGTGCACGAGGAGCGGCCCGACGAACCGCGTCCCGCCGATGACGAGAACGTGCATGGCCCCCCTTCTAGCAGCGAAACCGAAGACGAGACAACGGAACGGCGGTCGAGAGGTGGATCATCGGTGATCCACCCTGCCACAATTTCGTCGAATTCATTCCACGACTCCTCCGCGGCGACGGCAGAGGTGCGCCAAACCGGCGCGATACGGAAAGGAGGTCTGGCGCGGCCCGTGGCCGCCACACCGGAGGAAAGATGGAAGCCCACGCCTCGTACGTCGATGCCCTCGCGGGCGACGCCCCGCCCGAACCCCAAGGGACCACGCCCCCGCCGCCCTCGTCCCACGCCGCCCCGGAGATGCCCGCAGACGAGGGCGCGCCGTCATTCGCGAAATCGCTGCTCGGCGACGGGCCGGAAGGCGCCGCGGGCGCGCTGCGCGACGATGCGCGGAGGTTCGCCACGGCGCTCGCGCTGTCGGCGCTGTATGGACTCTCGATCGGGACGCGGGACGGCGGGCTTTCGATTTTGAAGCACGCGGCCGCGGTGCCGCTCGCGCCGCTCGCCGTGGCAGGGCTCGGCGTGCCCGCGCTGTTCATCGTACTCACCCTGTTCGATGCGCCGGTCGATCCTCCGGCCGCGGTGAAAGCCGCGGCGCGCGGAGCGGCGACGACAGGCCTCGTGCTCGGCGGGCTCGCGCCCGCGATGGCGCTCTTCGTGACGACGTCGAGCTCGCGCATCGGCGCCGCGTTTTCCGCGGGGCTCGGTTTGATCCTCGCGGGGGCCTTCGGGCTGCGCGCGTTTCTCGGGGCGATCGGGACGCCGCTCGGGCGCGCGCCTGCGGGCGTGCGGACGATGAGCGGGTTCGCGCTCGCCGGCTTCGCGATCTTCGCGACGGCGCTGTCGGCGCGGGTCTGGTGGAGCACGCTGCCGATCTTCGGAGGTGGCCAATGAGCGCCACCGTCCTCGCCCGTTTGCTCCGCGCGCCCGGAGAGATCGCCCGCTCTTGTCGCGACGACGATCCGGAGGTGCGCGCCATCGGCGCGACCTCGCTCGCCTCGATCGCGCTCGGCGCGGCCGCATTCGGTGGCGTGCTCGGGAGCTTCCGCGGCGGCATGCAGATCCTCTACGGAGCCGCGAAGGTGCCGCTTGCCGTGCTCGCGACGCTCGCGCTCGCGGCGCCGGCGTTCCACGCGCTCGCCGCGGTGCTCGGCAGGCCCTGGCCGATGCGATCGATCGTGGCGCTCGCGCTCGCGTCGGCGGGTCGATCGTCGCTCGTGCTGCTCGCATTCGCGCCCGCGCTCTGGCTGATGCTCGATCTCGGCATGGGCTATCACACGGCGGCGATCGTCGCGTCGGGCGCGTACGGCGTGGCCGGGTTCGCCGCGCTGTCCTTGCTCGTGCGGGGGCTCGGCGAAGGGAAAGGGCGGATCACGACGGCGATTGCGTTCATCAGCGTGTTCATCGCGGTCGGCGGACAAACCGCGTGGATCCTGCGTCCGTACCTGGTGCGTCCGCGCGCGATCAACGTGCCGTTCCTGCGAGACCGCGAGGGCAGTTTTGCAGAGGCCGTGCTGACGAGCCTGACGTCGGCCGCGATTTACAGCGATCGGCCGTATCGGATCGATGCGCCCGCGGAGTCCGACGCGTGGGAGCGCGGCAGGAGCACGCGGTCACGCGAGGTCGAGGAGGATTTCGAGGAGGAGGGCGGGCAATGAGCCTGCGGGATCTGTCGGTGCTCTACCTCGTCGCGGGTATTTGCTGCGCGGTGGCGATCTACCGATCGTCGCCCGCGGGAGGCTCGCGCGCGGCGATGTCGGCCGCGCTGGCCGTGCCGCTCTGGCCGCTCTGGGCGCCGATCGCGCTGACCGCGAAGCGCGCTGCGGAGGCGCCGAAGGGCGCGGCGGGCAGTGCGCTCGCGAGGGTGAAAGCCGCGCTCGCGGAGGCGGTCGCGGCGTCGCGGGGGACGCCGCTCGCGAGTGTGCTGCCGGCGGAGGCCGCGGCGCGGATCGAGGCGGAGGTCGAGCGGCGCGTCGAGCGGCACGCAGAGCTCGAAGCGCTCCTCCGCAAGGACGCGTTTGATCTCGGGCGGGCCGAGGCGCGCGTGCGCGAGCTCGAGCACGCCTCGGGATCGAGCCGGGCCCTCGCGACGGCGCGGCTCGACCTCGACAACGTCCGCCGTCTGTCGTCGCTGCGCGACCGGGACGCGCGCGCCCTGGAGGAGCTCTGCGCGCTCGCCGAGGCGCTGCGCACGCAGGTCACGGTGGCGCGCTTCAGCGGATCCTCCGCGGCGGACATCGGTGGTATCGTCTCGGAGGTGCAGGCGCGGGTCGAGGGCCTCGGCGCTGCCCTCGAAGCCGAAGAGAGCCTCCGCGCCGAGGAGCCGATCGAGACGTGAGCAAGCACATCCTGGTCGTCGACGACGAGGCGCGCATCCGCGAGGTCCTGCAGTACGCGCTTCGCAAAGAGGGCTACGAGGTCTCCGTGGTGACCGACGGCCGCGAGGCCATCGAGGCCGTCGCGAAGGGCGGCATCGACCTCGTCATCCTCGACGTGATGCTCCCCGAGGTCGACGGCCTCTCCGCGTGCCGCCACATCCGCACCGAGAGCCGCGTGCCGATCCTCTTCCTGTCCGCGCGCAGCGACGAGATCGATCGTGTGCTCGGCCTCGACCTCGGCGGCGACGACTACCTCACGAAGCCGTTTTCCGTGCGCGAGCTCGTGGCGCGCGTAAAAGCCCTCTTCCGCAGGCTCGAAGCGCCGGGCGAGGCCGCGCGCAAGGTACTCACGCACGGGCGGATCGAGGTCGACGTGGAGCGGCACGAGGCGCGGCTCGACGGCGCGCCCGTGACGCTCACGGCGACGGAGCTCGGCTTGCTCGGCGCGCTGCTCGAACGACCTGGCATCGTGCTCTCGCGCAGCCAGCTCATGACGCGCGCGTACCGCTACGACAACCTCATCACCGAGCGCACGATCGACACGCACGTCCGCAGGATCCGCGCGAAGTTCCGCGCCGCGGGCGGCGAGGACCCGATCGCGACGGTGCACGGCGTCGGGTACAAGGTCGCCGGTGCGTAGGCTGCTCGTCCTGCTCGGCCGCATCCGCGTGCGGCTGCTCGTCGTGAACCTGCTCGTGCTGTTCGTCCCCGCGATCGGGCTCGAATTCGCGCGGATCCACGAGCGAGAGCTGCTCGACGCGCTCGAACGCGACATGTCGAACCAGGCGATCCTCGTGCGCTCGCTCGTCGAGCACAACCTCGGCGCGGGCCGCGCGCTCGGGGATCCGGAGCACGAGAAGATCCTCGCGACGGCGGCCAAGCGGACGCGGACGCGGATCCGGCTCGTGGACAAGGCCGGCGAGGTGGTGGCCGACTCGCACGCGGACGGGCCGCCCGAGGGGCCGGAGCCGCCGCCGCCGCTCCGGCTGCCGCGCGCGCGGGATGTGCGGTGGGCGCTCGACATGCGCGCGGCGGAGAAGTGGCCCTTGCTCGCGGAACGCTTCGAGGTGCGCTCGGCGCTCGCGGGCACGAAGGCGACACGCACGCGCGTACGCGACCGCGACCCGGGCGTGATCCTCTTCCTCGCGGAGCCCATCCGCACGGGCGGCGTGGTGACGGGCGTGGTGTACGTGGCGCGATCGACGCAACCCGTCCTCTTCGAGCTCTACCGCATCCGCTCGGGCCTCGGGCGTGTGCTCGCGGTCGCGCTCCTCGGCACGGGCCTCGTGACGCTCGTGCTCGCGTGGAGCATCTCGCGGCCCCTCGGACGGCTCTCGCGCGCGGCCAAGCGCATCGCGGCGGGCGAGCGGGACGTGGTCGTGCCCATCGGCGGCGGCGGCGAGATCCGCGAGCTCGGCGAGTCGTTCGCGTCGATGAAGGAGCGGCTCGACGCGCGCATGCGGTACATCTCGGAGTTCGCCGCGGACGTGGCGCACGAGTTCAAGTCGCCGCTCACCTCGATCCGCGGCGCGGCGGAGCTGCTCGGCGAAGGCGCGCACGACGATCCGGAGGCGCGCGTTCGTTTCTTGCGGAACATCGAGCTCGACGTCGAGCGGCTCGATCGACTGGTCTCGCGCCTGCTCCAGCTTTCGCGCATCGAGGCCTCGGCCGAGCCGATGCGCGTGTGTGACCTTTCGGCGCTCGCGCTCGCGGCGAAGGAGCGCGCTTCGGCGCCGGATCAGCCGGTGATCCTCGAATACTTGGCGAGCGAACGAGATGTGTTCTGCCGGCCCGTGGACGTCGAGACGGCGCTCGGCAACTTGCTCGACAACGCCGTTCGATTCTCGCCGCCGGGAGAGCCGGTGCGGATCCGCGTCGAGGGGGGTCCGCCCGAGGCCGTGATTCGTATCGCCGTGAAAGATCGAGGTCCGGGCGTGCCGCCCGCGATCTTGCCGCGCATCTTCGACAGGTTCTTCACGACCGACGCGGATCGCGACGGCACGGGGCTCGGGCTCGCGATCGTGAAGAGCGTGGCGGAGGCGCACGGCGGGCGGGTGATCGTGGACAATCGACCGGGGGAAGGTGCCACCTTCACCCTGGAGATCCCTCATCGAAGGCGCGCGGCACCTATTCCTTGACGCCGGCCCGTCGATTCATTGAGGTATGCCCGCTCTTCGCTTGCAGAGGCCCTCGGGTACGCGTCTCGGCGCAGGCGTCGGGCGAGACATCGCTAACCATTGGGAGCGAAGAATCGCGCATGACGAGGCTAACGAGGCACGTTGGTATGGCGCTCGTGATCGGCCTGGGATCGTTCGGATCCATGGGCTGCGAGCTGATCGCAGCGGTCGATCGGAGTGATATTCCGCAAGGACAAGGCGGGTCCGGTGGCACCGGAGGCCAAGGCGGCCAGGGCGGCGTAGGCGGCCAGGGCGGCGTGGGGGGCGAAGGCGGCCAAGGCGGCCAAGGCGGCCAAGGCGGCCAAGGCGGCCAAGGCGGCCAAGGCGGCCAAGGCGGCATGGGCGGCCAAGGCGGCATGGGCGGCCAAGGCGGCATGGGCGGCGCGGGCGGCCAGGGCGGCGCGGGCGGCTCGATGGACGTGTGCGGCGACGGCGCGATCACCGGCGCCGAGGCCTGCGACGACGGCAACACGACGGCTGGCGACGGCTGCGACGCCACGTGCGCGCAGGAAGCAGGCTTCATGTGCACCGGCGAGCCCAGCGTGTGCACGACGACCTGCGGCGACGGCATCCCCGCGGGCGCCGAGGCCTGCGACGACGGCAACACGACGGCCGGCGACGGCTGCGACGCCTGCGCCCCGGAGCTCGGCTACACGTGCACGGGCGCGCCGAGCGTCTGCGCGACGACCTGCGGCGACGGCATCAAAGCCGGCACGGAGCAGTGCGACGACGGCAACACGAAGGACCTCGACGGCTGCAGCTCGACCTGCGTCGTCGACACGTTCTCGGAGACCGAGCCGAACAACGGGTCCGCCACGGCGAACGGCCCGTACACGGCGCCCGTCCTCGTGAGCGGCTCGATCAACCCCGGTAGCGACGCCGATTGGTACGAGATCGTCGTGCCCAAGACGGTCGACCTGCACATCGAGACGTACGACGGCTCCGGCCCGTCGAGCTGCTTGAACATCGACACGCTCGTCACGCTCTACGCGCCCGACGGCACCACGGTGATCGGCTCCGACGACGATGGCGGCACGAACGCGTGCTCGCGCCTCGACGGCACGACGAACGCGGCGCTCAGGCACCTCGCGGCGGGCATCTACTACGTGAAGGTCGAGGAGGCCGGAAACGACAAAGCAATCCCGAGCTACAAGCTCGTCGTGACGTACGACGCGGTCTGCGGCGACGGCAAGGTCGAGGGCACCGAGGAGTGCGACGGCGGCGCGGGCTGCGATTTCACCTGCGATCGCATCCCGGTCTGCGGCGACGGCAACGTCGACGCGCCCGAGACGTGCGACGACGGCAACACGATGGACGGCGACACGTGCAGCGCGACCTGCGAGACGTCGATCCTCATGGAGACGGAGCCGAACGAGACGAGCGCGCAGGCCTCGGGTGGCTTCGCTCCGCCGGCGCTCTACCAGGGCGCGATCAGCCCGGCCACGGACGTCGACTACTACGCGATCAAGCTCGACCAGACGAGCGACCTCACGGTCGAGTCGTTCGACGCGAACGGCCCCGGCTCGTGCGTCGGCGTCGACACGTTGCTCCGCCTCTACGGCACCGACGGCACCACGCTCCTGCTCGAGCGTGACCTCGGCGGCCTCGGCGCTTGCGGCAAGATCGACGCGAAGAAGCCCGGCGACGGCGCGGCCCGGCACCTGCCGGCGGGCACGTATTACGTCTCCGTCGAGGACTTCCTCAACAACACGGAGATCCCCGGCTATCGCCTGCAAATCACGCTCGACGCGACCTGCGGCAACGGCAAGGTCGAGGGTGCCGAGGAGTGCGACGGCGGCGCGGGCTGCTCGATGACGTGCGATCGCAACGCGGTCTGCGGCGACGGCAAGATCGACGCGCCCGAGACCTGCGACGACGGCAACACGACGCCGGGCGACGGCTGCGATGCTACGTGCACGAAGGAATCGACGCCGGAGACGGAGCCGAACGACACGAGCGCGACGGCGGGCGGCCCCTTCACGCCGTACACGATCGTGAGCGGCGCGATCACGCCGGGCAGCGACCTCGACTTCTACAGCTTCACGCTGAGCGCGACCTCGGACGTCCGCCTCCAGACGCACGACGCGAACGGCCCCGGGACCTGCGCGCTGCCGCTGGACACGGTGATCACGCTGTACGGCACGGACGGCACGACCGAGCTCGCGCAAGCGGACGACGGCGGCGTCAACATCTGCTCGCGCATCTCGGGCAAGACGCACGCGGGCGCGCGGCACCTCGCCCCGGGCACGTACTTCGTCAAGGTCGAGGACTACGAGAACAACACCGTCATCCCCGGCTATCTGCTCGAGATCGCCGTCGAAGCCGTCTGCGGCAACGGCGTGGTCGAGGGCAGCGAGGAGTGCGACGGCGGCGCCGGCTGCGAGGCGACCTGCGATCGCATCCCGGTCTGCGGCGATGGCTTCCTCGACGGCGCGGAGACCTGCGACGACGGCAACACGAGCGCGGGCGACGGCTGCAGCGACGTGTGCGCGCTGGAGACGGGCGCCGAGGTCGAGCCGAACAACACGACGGCCGAGGCGGACGCCGCCGGCGTGACGCTCACGGGCAGCGCCAACGTGACGGGCTCGATCGCCGCGGCGGGCGACGTCGACCTCTTCCGCTTCGACCTCGCGTCGGACGCGGTGCTCGTGCTCGAGACGCTGAACGCCACGGGCATCGGCTGCGGCTTCACGTCCACGCTGCGCCTGCTCGATTCGACCGGGCAGCTCCTCGAAACGGACAACGTGAGCGGCGAGGGCTCTTGCTCGGCGCTGACGATGAACCTCGCCGCGGGCACGTATTACGTCGGCGTCGAGGAGGCGAACAACGACGGGACCATCGCCTCGTACATGCTGCGGGCGAAGGTGCTCACGGAGAGCGGCCCGGAGAACGAGCCGAACAACCTGGTGGCCGACGCCCACCCGACGGCGGGCTGGGACACGGTCGTCACGGCCTTGCACATGTCCTACGACGATGACGATTACTTCGAGATCACGGTCCCGGCGGGCAAGTCGCTGCGGGCCGAGATCATCGAGGGAACGGCGGCGGAGTCGTGCGCGAACGGGGCGGATCCCATCGATAGCTACCTGACGCTGTACGACGCGGCGGGCGTGGAGCTCGGCGCGGACGACGACGGCGGCCGTGGTTATTGCTCGGCGATCGACGGCCTCGGCGCGACGGCGCCGCACGCGTTCGCAAAGAACCTCGCGGGCGGCACGTACTACCTGCTCGTGCAGGCCTCGCCGTTCTCGGCGATGCCGGGCAACCCCATCGCGGTCTTCGATTACAAGCTCGCGGTGACGGTGCGATAGTCTCCCCAGGTGGGGGGCGAAGGCCCCCCACTCCCTCCCCGTCGGATTCACGCGCGTCCTTCCTTTCCGCCACTTGCACGCCCCCGCATGCGGGGGGGTCGAGCGTGGTCATGGCCGCATGGCATTGCGCCTGCTCTGTCACGGACGTGTGCGTCGTGGGCACAATCGACGATTGGCCCGAGGCAGGAAGGACGAAGATCCATGTACCGATCCACCACTCTCGCCGCCGTTGCGATCACGACCCTCATGGGGGTCCAAGGCTGCGCCCCTGCAGACGAAGCGGGTGTGGATTCAGCCGAAGGTCCGGAAAACACAATCGAGGTCGAGCAGGCATTCCGCGAGGGTCGTGAATCCGCCAGATTCGTCAATGGATACAAGCTACGTTACAAGCACAACTCGTGTCTTTCATCGCACCGCGAGCACCACCTGCTGCATATCGAGCACTATTCGCTTCATGATTGGGCTGGCGATTACAGCCTCTACGACTCCAAAGCCCTCATGCCGGAAGAAAGCGTCGAATCCTGCGACGAGCATGCACTACGGACCAAGGTCGTGATTTCTGCCGCTTTCTCACCAAACTGCTACGATTACGAATTTGAATTCTGGGATTGTTCGTAGCGTGAAAATGACAGGGCGTGAGACGCGGTCACCCTCCGGTGAGCCGCCGGGATGGGGGCGGCAGCCCGCCCCCATCCGTCCCGCCTCTCTCCTTCCTCCAAGCTTGACGCCATCACGAAGTACGTGACAACTGGGGCATGCTTCCCCGGTTCGTCGCGCTCTCCGCGTTCGTCCCGCTTTTCGGCTGCGCGCAAGGCACCGAGCCGCCCGATTTCACGTCCGGGGCAGGCGCCTCGCTCGCCGCGAGCAGCTCGTCCTCGTCGTCGTCGTCGTCCGCGAGCAGCAGCTCCGGGACGGGCGGCACGGGCGGCACGGGCGGCGTCGGCGGTATGGGCGGAAGCGGTGGCGCGGGCGGTAGCGGAGGCATCGGCGGAAGCGGAGGCACGGGCGGAAGCGGTGGCGCCGGCGGAATGGGCGGCGCGGGTGGAATGGGCGGTTCCGGTGGAATGGGCGGCTCCGGCGGGGGCAATCCCACGGGCACGCTGCTCGTGCTCGCGGGCCCGGACGCAGGGGAAGCCCATTACGATCCGGCTGCGGGCTGGGGCACGGGCTCGCTCAACCTCCAGTTTTCCGCGGCCGGGCTCGCGCCGAAGCCGGAGGGCGTGGTCGCGGTCTTGCGCCGCCAGAGCGCGAATGCAGCCGAGAACAACGAGCTCTTCTGGGCGACGTGGACGAAGGCCGGGGGCTTTGGGGCCGTGCAGAAGGTCGGCAGCTTCGGATTCGCGAAGGACGGCCCGACCGCGTCGCCGCTCGGCGTGGCCACGCTGATGACGTTCCTCGGCACGGACAACAAGCATTATTTCTCGCAATACGAGGCCGGCGCGTTCAGCCCGTTCAGCCCGATGCCCGCCGGCATGGCGCAGTTCCAGGCGTTCGGCCCGAGTGCCACGGCGCTCGCGAGGGACGGCGCGGCGGGGGCGTATGCGGTGTACGCGGGCGATGATGCGCACATCTATTACCTCGCGAAGAGCGGACCCGGGAGCGCGTGGACGCTTTCTGCACAGGCGCCGACCTCGCTCGTCGCGAACTGGCTCAGGCCGTTTGCGCTCGTCGACGCGGATCAGGATTTGCGTGTTTTCTACGTGCGGCAAGCCGACAATCGGATCTGCACGGTCAAGCTGATCACGCCGCAGAACTCGTGGACCGCGGAGGAAACCGTAGGCACGGCGACGACGGGGCTTTCGCCGTCGGTGGCTGCGACGGCGGCGGGGGATTTCGTCGTCGCGTATCGAGGCGTGCTGAACGAGGGGATCTATTTCGTGCGAGGGAAGGACGGGGCGTGGGGCGCGGCCACGACGGTCGAGGTCCCGCAAACGACGTCGTCGACGCCGGTCGCGCTTCCGGGATTGTCAGGGGCCGAGGCGGAGATCGTGTATGCGACGGGGGGGACGCTGAAGCATGCGCGCGTGAATGGGGCGCAGGCGACGGTGGCGACTGTGCCCGGGGTGGCGAATGTGACGAATGTGGCGGCGGCGATCGTGCCTTGATCAGGCAGGGGTGCCGAGGGCGCGAAGTACGATGAACGGGGGGTGCTGCGACTCCCAGGCTCGTATGGAAGCGTAGAGCTGTGTCGTCACGAAAAGCCCCTCGTCGTACGCGAGCACCAGCATCCGCTCGACCATCGGCCCGTCGAACGCGCCAGCGTCGTTCGTTCCCCATGCCTTACGCAGGGCGAACGCGAGGATCTCGGTCAGGTGATGCCCGCAGCAGACGTGCAAGGGATCATGGCCGTCGTCGTACAGGGCCGCGAGTCGGGTGAGGAGAACGTCGTTCTTGAGGTCCGGACGCTGCGAGTGATTCGCGACGACCTTGACCATCTCGGCCGGGTCGAGGAGGAGCGTCTTCTCATCGACGAATTTGCCGAATTTGAGCTCTTCGAACTTGAGATTGAGCCTGTCCTTCCGCGAGAGCCAGAGCATGTAACCGAGATGTTTTGCGCATCGGAGAAGACATGCGCGAAGGTCACCATACTGCCCACGAAACTTGTCTACCTTCTCCTCGCTCCCAACCTGCAACAGCACTTTCTCGAATGCAGGCGAGGCGAGAAGCATGGTCTCGAGGTCGTGCGTGTCCGTGAAAATGACGCTGATGGAGGGCGGCTTCCGACCTTCTATGGCATCAAAATCGGCATCGATGACGAAGAGGACGCCATCGAAGGATGGAACCTGCAAGCGATGAAACGCGTCGAGCGCCTTGTCGCGGCCATATGCCACGACGATCTTGCACTTGTTCTTGTCGATGAGCCAGTCGAAGAACCGCTTGTCGCTTACCCCCTCCACGACGAGGAAGGAGCCCGCGTGCTGGGAGCGCTCCATCCGGATCTTGTTGGCGATGTGCGCGCCATTGATGGCATCGAGCATCGCGTTTTTCATTCGGCGGCCTTTGCGGGTAGCTCCGGGCCCTTCAGCTCGACGGTCAGGTCCCAGCGATCATCGATGATGGATGGTGAGTGGGTCGCGACGAGCACGTCGTAGCCTCCAAGCTCGACCATTTGCAGAAGATCGCCAAGGAACTGGTTTTGCCAGGCTAAATGGAGGGAGATCTCGGGCTCGTCGATGAGGACCAGAGAGCCAGGCTTCACATGGAACAGAAGCTCATAAAGCAGGACGACCTCGTGTTGCTCGCCGGAGGAGAGCCGGTCCGAGGGGACGCTCCGACCGTCGACCAAGGAACGGAAGACGAACCCTTCTCCCCTAGATACGCTCATCCGCTTGTAGACAAAGCGCCTGTTGACGGCCTCTGTGAGGAGCTCGATGCGCCACGCGAGGTCCTCGAGCATACCGAGCTTGCTTTCCGTGTCCTCGATGTACACCGTGAGCACATCGCGTTTTGATTCTTCGAGCCGTGGGGTTTTCTTGTGCGACTCGCGCTCTGGGTCGAGTACGCCCAGCTGGACGAGCCTTGCTCGCTTGTCATCGAGCCCGCGCAGCCTCACCTCGATCTCTTCGATGGGCAACTCCGTTTGCGGAGTCTGCCGGAAGAGACGATCAAGGAATGTGCTATCAAGCTCCTGCGCGCGGCTGGCATACCTCGCAAGCGTCGCCTCGATTGCCTGCACCAATTCATCCGAATATGTCAAGACGGCGGACCGGTTCCCCAAAAACTGACTGTGACGCGAAACTTCATGAACGAGCCGGTGGGTCTCGATCATCCGTGGCTGCAATTCTCCGCAACTCGCTGCCAACCAGCCAATCAGCCGCTGTGTGACCGTCGCCTTGATCCCATCCAAGTGAAAGAGGATCGATGTTATCTGGTCCCTCTGTGAGTCCCACGAAAAAACGGCGGGGTCGTGGAGCGGCGAACCATGGCAAAAGAACACAAGGCCCTTGAGCGCTTCCAAGAATGGAGACGGCACGTCGCCCTCGGGCTCACGTTTAACGCCGAGGACCATTCCGTTTTCGAATTCGACCGAAAAGCTATCGAAGGGGACCGCGCCGATGGTCTCCCACTGCCCCCTGAACAACGCATCCAGCATCCGCAGAACGATCGTCTTCCCATACCCATTCGGCCCATGCAGGATCGTGATCCGCTCATCCATGTTGAGCGGAATCTCATGGTCGAAGATCCCGAACAGACCCTTCACCTTGATCCGCCGTACCCGCGGGCTGGTCGTCATGGTGGACGCCAGCCTACCCGGATCATCCCCCCACCGCTACCTTGCGCCGCTTTCGCCTCGCCTCCCCTCCCCCGACCTCTACATCGACGCCCCCGACCTCCTTCGAGACGCCCCCTCGCCGTACATCGACGCCCCGAACCTCCTTCGAGACGCCCCCTCGCCGTACATCGACGCCCCGAACCTCCTTCGAGACGCCCCCTCGCCGTACATCGACGCCCCGAACCTCCTTCGAGACGCCCCCCTCGCCGTACATCGACGCCCCGAACCTCCTTCGAGACGCCCCTCCGCCGTACATCGACGCCCCGAGCCTCCTTCGAGACGCCCCTCCGCCGTACATCGACGCCCCGAACCTCCTTCGAGACGCCTCCCAGCCGCTTCGAGACGTTCCCCAGCGTTCCAGAGCACGAATCCGCCCTTTCCGAGACGTCCTGAAACGTTACCGTCCCGACCGATCGGCCCACCTCGCCTTCCGTCCACGGAAATCGTGCCTTCGAGGGTGTTCGGCCAAAGGAGCAGGTGGTACGCAATGAATTCGCCGATTCGTCTCTGGGTTCGCCCGCTGAGCGCGCTGGGTCTCCCGCCGGGCGTTGAATCAACCCCCCCCGGCAGTTCCACCAGTATGACAGATTCGCGCGGGAGCTCTCCGACGCGCTCGGGGCCGTTGTCGAGGTCGTGGAGCGGTCACCCGAGGAAGCGACCGAGACAGGGATCGTCTTCGCGGACCACGATATGAGGCTCGTTACCCACCTGATGGGCCGCGCATCCGAGGGCAGCCCACGGGGGATCCGTCATCGGATGTTCTTGTTGAACGTGTCACCGAGCGATGGCCTGGAAATGGACAAAATGGCCCCTCTGGGGGCCGTATCCGCCCATCATCACTTTCGATGGAAATGTCAGCACCCTCGGCTCCCCGGCGATATTTACGGGCCAAAATCATTCGCGTCCACCCTGGCAGCGCATTTTCCGACCCATCTGGGACCATACGGACGATTACGTATTCTATCAGTGCGAGCCGCGCCTCGACCTGCCGATGGCGATCGCACTGTACCTTTCGTTGGTGCTTCCCGCAGGCGTGTAACCTCGCGCTCTCGGGCAGCGCGTCGCTGCTGCCGCCCTCCGGGGGCGGATCGTCAACCGAATCGCGTTCTTCACGGCCCCACGCGGCTGCGTCGGAAGCATCGCCCGTGCCGCTGGCGCGCCCCCCGCGTGCTTTGGTGTGAGGGGCCTGCTCTGCCTGCGTGGTCACTCGACCTCCCACCCCATCTCATCCTTTTTTTTTCTTTCCTATTCCTTCACGGCCCGGTCCTCGCATGTCACTGCTCCGCACTCGATGTCTGGGGGGACACCTGGCATGGGAAGGATGCATTCGCGCGTGACGCTCGAGAGTTTGTGCACGGAGGAGAGGCTCTCCCTCACCGGGACGTGGTCCGACCCGGTGGGCAAGGCGCTGGTGATGACGAGCCTCGGCGAGGCGGGGGCGCGCGGAGCCACGAGCCCACCCCCGGGAGGAGCGGAGGCGGCCACCGTCTTCTTGGTGCACCGGGACCCCTCCTGGCGCGGGACCGCTGCCGCGCGGCTCCGGGAGGCGGGGCACGCCGTGCAGGTGTTCGCGTCGTCGCTCGCCTTCCTGGAGGCGGCGCGCGCGGCGGGGGTGGGCTGTATGGTGATCGACGCCCAGCTCCCCGATCCGAACGGCCTGAAGGTGAAGGCCCTTCTGCGCGAGAGCGGGTGCGAGCTGCCCGTGGTCTTCACCAGCGGCGATGGAGACGTGCGTTTGGCCGTGGAGGCGATGAAGGCGGGCGCCGTGGACTTCCTCCCCGAGCCGGTCGACGAGGAGGCGCTGCTCGCCGCCGTGGAACACGCCCTTGCCCGCAACGCGGCGGCACGGGCGGCGCGGGCCCAGGTGGAGGCACTCGCCGCCCGGCTCGCGACGCTCTCGCTGCGCCAGCGCGAGGTGTGCGAACGGGTGGCGCGGGGGATGCTGAACAAGCAGATCGCGGCGGATCTCGCGATCTCCGCGTCGGCCGTGCGGCTCTACCGGGCGGAGGGGATGGAGAAGCTCGAGGTCGCGTCGGCCGCCGAGCTCGCGAGCCTGTTCACCAGGCTCGATCGAGGCACGGCGGCAGGCGGGGGGTAGGCGCGCCTGGAGCGTAGGAGATGGAGGCTCAGTTGCAGGTGGTGTTCTGGGCCGCCGCGAAGTTCGCGATCTCGGCCCTGCACGTCGCGACCTCCGCCGCGGTGATGGAGAAATTCATGACGGGGAAGGCACCCCCGCTGCAGTTGCCGGCGAATTGGTCGCTCACCTGCATCACCTGCACACCGCAGTAGCTGAAGGACTCCCCGTCCACAGAGTCCGTTCCGGCCATGAGCTCCACGACCGACGTGCCCTGATCGGAGACGGCCCAGGAGTTGTTGCCCGAAGTATGGCAGGGGGCGGGGAAGGAGTAATTCGTGCACCGCCCATCGTTCACGATCGTCCCGGCCAGCGCGGCCTGCCAGGCCGGGTTCGCGGCGCAGGGGCAGGCGGGGCCGCACGGCCCGCCACAGGTGAGCGTGCCGCCGCAGCCGTCGGGGATGGTGCCGCAGGTCGCTCCCTGCGCGGCGCAGGTGGTGGGGACGCAGGCGGGCGTCTCGCAGTTCGGCCCCGTGAACTCCGCGGGGCATGTGCAGGTGTAGGGCTCCGCGGGGTTGCAGGTGCCGCCGTTCTGGCACGGATTGCCGCTGCCGGTGCAGGTACCGGCGCCGCAGCTATCCGTGACGGTGCAGCCGTTGCCGTCGTCGCAGGCCGTGCCGTCGGCGGCGACGGGGTTCGAGCAGGCCCCGGTGGCCGGGTCGCAGGTGCCGGCGACGTGACACGCGTCGGAGGCGGTGCAGGTCACGCCGGCGCAGAGGTCGACGCACGTACCGTTCTGGCAGGTGAGCCCGTCGCAACACGGCAGGGTGGCGTCGCAGGGCGCGGTCGCCGGCAGGCAGCCGCCGCCCTGGCAGGTCGGGTCGCCCACGGCGATGTAGTCGTTGGCGTGGATGGCGTGACCGTTGATGCAGCCCTGCTCGCTGGTCTTGATGATGGTGTAGGGGTGGTTCGCCGAGCCCGTGTAGTGGCAGATCTGGTTCTTGCCGTTGACGTCGAAGAACGAGCACTGCGCGTCGGTGAGGTGCTCTTCCGCCGCGCCGAGGTGCTCGGCGTCCTGCGTGTCCGTGCTGGAGCACGCGCCGCCGAGGAACGCAAAGCTGCTCAGGCCGAGGACGGTGACCATCGCACGGAGAGGACGAAGGGAGGTGAAATGCGTCATGACTCTTCTCCTTCATGGGCGGGGCGCGTGGTGGATGTCCACGGGTCGCCCGCAGGCGAGGCACCCTAAGCAGGCAGGTCCAAAGGTCGCGACCTGGATCTTGATCCAGCTATCGGAAGGGCAGGCTCTTGCGGTAACATGAAGGGTTTTGCGGTGCGCCACGCCGCCTCCCGACGAGGTCGACATCTGCGGTCTCTCGTCCTCATCTGCGGTGTCGGGTCCTCACCTCGACGGGAATGTCGGTTTCCGTCTCCCCCGTCGCAGCCTCGGTGCATGGAACGTCGAATGGAACGCGCAGCGGCCCCCTTGCCTCGCCGCCCGTCCCTTCTGCCTTGACGCGCCCCCCAGCCGTTTCGAGACGCCTCCCAGCCGTTTCGAGACGCCCCCCTCCCGCTTCGAGACACTCCCCAGCGTTCCAGAGCACGAATCCGCCCCTTTCCGAGACGTCCTGGAGCGTTACCGTCCCGACCGATCATTCCACCTCGCCTTCCGTCCACGGAAAGGAACCATCATGCCCCTCGACACAGCCACCATCGCCCCCAAAGCCCGCCAGGAGTACCTCCGCATCGGCAAGCAGTTCGGCTCCACCGATACCCTGAACCAGGCCAACAAGACCCTCGAAGCCCTCCACAAGTACGCCCCCGCCCTCCAGAAGCACGGCTTCAATACCGCCGACGGCGCGCGGCTCTCGGATGCGCGCGACGCGCTCATCGCCGCCGGTATCGGGCGCGTCGGGGTCGCAGGCCAGCGCAAGCTCACGAACAAGGGATTCGTCACGGCGCTGAAGGAAGGAAAAAGCGCCCGCGAGACCGCCCGCAGCGTCCTCCACGCCGGGCGAAACGACCTCGAAGAGAAGGGCGACGAGGCCAGCGCGGATGTGATCGCCGTCGCGCTCGATCAGACACGCGCCGCGCAGGACGACGCCGAAAAGCTCGCCGTGCAGCTCGATACCCTGCGTGATGTATTGAAGCGGGAAGACGTGACCGCCGTGGTGCACGACCGTGGCGGCCCGGACGCCATCACGCGCCTCGGGATCGCCGCCGACGCCTTGCGCGCCGCTGCCAAGGAGCGCGAGGGACAGGGCACCATGGCCGCGACCGAGCACCTCGACCTGATCGATGGAATCGTCGTCACCCTCGCCCGCTCCGCGCGCAAAGCCGCACGCGCGGCGGCCCGCGAGACGAAACAACCCGCGCTCGCCGCCGCATTCGAGCTGACGCACCTCTACGGCACGCGCGGCGAGCGCAGCCAGGCGCCTGAAGAGCCCTCGAGCGCGCCCGGCTGACGAATCGGTCAATCCCGAATTCGCACCGCCCCGAGCCGCGCTCCCGCCTCGACCACCCTCCTCGCAATCGCCATCCCCTCCCCGCGCCGATCCAGGTGCTCCGGGATGAGCCCGGAATCCAGCGCCTCCCGTAGCTCCGCATGCGTCTCCGCGTGCTCCCTTCGCGCCATGAGCTCGGCCATCGAGACATCCACCGGCGGCAGCTCCACGGGCGGCCGCGGGTCCGATAGATAGGCCGGTTGAAGACACGACGAGAGATCGTTCGCCGCGGCGATACGCGTGTTCCACGCCGGCAACCCGAACCGCCGGCACAACGTGCGGATCACCGAGACGTGCTCGAACTGCGTGCCCACCACGCACCCCTTCCGCGCGAACGGCCCCGCCACGATCGACGGCACACGGAAGCCGAGCTGCTCGAATGCGGCCTCGTCGTCTTCCGTCGTCGGCGGCGCCACGTGGTCGAAGAATCCGCCGTGTTCGTCGTACGTCAGGACGAACATCGAGCGGCCCCATTGCGGGCTCTTGGCGAGCGCCGTGTACACGCTCGCGATGAGCGCCTGCCCGAGCCGGATGTCGTGATCCGGATGGTCGTCGTTCGCGCCCCCGCCGAAGAACTGCGGGTCGATGAACACCACATTCGGCAGCGTGCCCGCCTCCGCGTCCGCAAAGAATTGCTCGATTCCCGCGAGCCCGGTCGTCTTCAAATACGCGCCCGAGCACCACGCGATGTCGTGGTAATACACCTTGTGGCTGACCTTGGCTTCGTTCAGGTAATTGAAGATGCTGTCGAAGCCGAGGACGGGGAGGTTCCCCTTTTGCCCCTTGCTCGTCCCGCCGTGCAGGTAAAACCGGTTCGGCCACGTCGGTCCCATGACCGAGGCAAACCACCGGTCGCAAACCGCGTGCGCGTCCGCGAGCGCATACAGGACCGGGATCTGCTCGCGGACGTGATACCCCATCACGTCCGCCTGGGCCGATCCCGCGTGGGCCAGGACGAACCCGTCGTTCTTGCCGCCGTTCCACTGCGCATGCGCGGCGTCCCAGTTGTGCGGCGGATCCTCCGGCGTGTAATCGTCGAGCTTCGAGACCGTGATCCACGTTCCGTCCGGCGCCGGGTTCTTTTCCGTACCGTCGAGGCCGATCACGTCGCGGCCCTCGATCAAGCGCAAGCTCCCGAGGTAATGGTCGAACGAACGATTCTCCATCATCAGGATGACGAACGTGTCGATCGGCGCGAGCAGCTCCTCGGGGGAGAGGCCGCCCGAATCCGTGCAGCTCTCGCCCGGATCGCCGCCGCCCGCGCCCCCTTCGCCGCCCATTCCGCCCATTCCGCCCGCGCCGCCCGCGCCCCCGGCGCCGCCCGCGCCCGACGCGCCCACGCCCGCGCCTGCGCCCGCGACGTCCGTCGCCGAACCCGCGCCGCCGCAACCCACGGCGGCCGCCGAGAGCGCGGCGCCGAGGCCGAGGAGCACCCGCCGGCGCGCGGCCGCATGATCGTCACCCATTCGTCCGGACATGAAGAACCTCTCCGATAAAAAGCCAAAAACACGATAGACGAATCCCCCGTCGATGTGCGCCGAAAGCGCCCCCGCGAAGCGCCTTTCTCGGCGCCGCGCGCGCCCCGGACGCGCCGACGTGGGCACGGCCCGCGCACAAGCGCGTGGTACGGACCCTGCTCTCGCGCGATTCGTGTTCCCGCCGGCCAGCCTCTTCGCGCGGCCCCCTGCCAAAGGGCTGCGTTTATCTTATTTTCCAGAAGCTTTTGGTTCGTCCACCACGCCCTTTCGGGCCCCGCGCGGCGGTGGGCCATGAAGCTCGATCCGATGCGAAGGACGCTCTCCGTCGCGAACGCCGCCGTCGGTGAAGGCGACGCCGAACGCGCGATTGCGCGGCGCAAGCTCGAACAGACGATCGGCGCGGCGTACCTCGTCGCCATCCTCGCCGCGCTCGTCATCGGCGGCGTCGCGAGTTTCGCGCTGCAATCGGTGATCGCGAGCCAGGACCGCGTCGAGCAGATCTACGACGCGGAGTTCATCGAAGTGGAGCGTCTACGCGCCGGCGCGCTGCAGAAATCGTCGCAGGGCCGGGCGTACCTGCTCACCGGCGATCCGGAGATGCTCGAGGAGAGCTACGCCGCGCGTCAAGCCTTCGAGGCCCGGCTCAAGGCGCTCTTCGCGCGCACGGAGGATCCCGCCGAGCGCGCGCGGCTCGAGCGCATCACGACCGCGCAGAAGGCGCACCAGGAGGCGCTCGCGCGGGCGTTCGCGCTGCATCGCGCAGGCGGCACGCACGAGGACGTGGGGCGCGTCGTCGGGGCCGAGGTGATCCCCAAGCTCGGGGCGCTCGAGGTGGCGATCGGCGACTACGCGCTCTTCGTGGACTCGCGCCTCGAAGTCGCCCGCGACAGCGCCCGGCTCGCCGCAACCCGCGCGTCGAGGCTCGTCGTGATCGTGGCGTGTGGCGCCGTCCTGCTCGCGGCGGGCCTCGGCGTCTTGCTCACGCGCACGATGCATCGGCTCTACCGCGCGGCCGAGGAGCGGCTCGCGCTGTTCACGCGCGAGGAGCGCGCCCGCGCAGAGGCCGAAGCGGCGCGGCGGGATCTCGCGGAGACCGTCGAGCGGCTCTCGCAGGTCAACGCGGATCTCGACGCGTTCGCGGGCCGCATCGCCCACGATCTCCGGAACCTGCTCACGCCGATCGCGCTCGTGCCGGCCCGCCTCCGGCGCGCGGAGGGCAAGGAGGCCACGGAGCGGATCGCGACCTCGCTCGAACGATCGGTCACGCGGGCGAACGCGGTGCTCGAAGGCCTGCTCGCGTTCTCGCGGTCGAGCCGCCCGGACGACACGAGCCAGAAGGCCTCGGTGCGCGAGGTGGTCGCGCAGGTGGCGGAGGAGCTCGCGCAGACGGCCACCGAGGTGCGCGCCGAGGTCACGGTCCACGTGGAGGACACGCGCGTCGCCTGCTCGCCCGAGCTCCTGCACGTGGTGGTGCTCAACCTGCTCGGCAACGCGCTCAAGTACATCGCGGGCAGCAACGAGCGGCGCGTCTCGATCCACGCCGCGCGGGCCGACGGAGGCTTCGTCGAGCTCGCCGTCGAGGACACCGGGCCGGGCATCCCCGACGGCGCGAAGGACCGCATCTTCGAGCCGTTCTACCGCGTGCCCGGCGTGCGCGCGCCGGGCACGGGCATCGGCCTCGCAACGGTGCGGCGCATCGTGACCGCGCACGAGGGTCGCATCACGTGCGACTCGACCCTCGGTCGAGGGACGACGTTCCGCGTGTGGATCCCGTGCGCGGCGGAGCCCCGGAGCGCGGTCGTGCGGGACGACGAGCGCGCCGAGGCGGCTGGGCGGGATCTCGGGGTCTAATTGGTCTCATCTGGGAGGCGCTGCGCTGGGGCGTTGCCCCAGGCCCCAGCAGGGGCTGTCCGCCCCTGCACCCGGACCAGCGCAAGCGCTGGACCCAGGGTCGATGAACTGCGCGATGCGCAGTTCATCGAACAGGCCGAGGAACGACCCCTGCCAACCAAGACAGCCGCGCTGCCCTTTCGATCAGCAACGCTGTCTCTGGTCTTGCCACCGGCCTGTGGAAGAACTGCGCATCGCGCAGTTCTTCCCAAATGGTCCAGGGCTTGCCCTGGTTCGGGTCGAGGGGCGAACAGCCCCCGCGGGGTCCGGGGCGGCGCCCCGGCGCGGCGTCCACACGTGTCAGGTGGTGGTCCTGTGCCGGCACGGAGCCTGGCACGTGTGTCGGTCGTGATGGCTGTTCGGGTCGTGCAGATGACACATGTGGCAGCGGGTGGAGCCGTGCTCGTCGCTGCATGGACGCACGTGGCAGGCGCGTCCCGGCGCTCGGAGAGGACGACGGACACGTGTCACAGGTGCCGCGCGGGTAGGGCTCGGGGAGGTGACACCTGTGGAAGGTGGCGATCCCGGTCCGCGGCAGCGGACGCCACGCAGGACGGGCGCGCGGGGAGGGCGGGGAGGGCGGGTGACCGGTGTGGGGGCGGTGTTACGACACCTCTCCCTCGATGTAGCGTCTCAGCCCCTCCGCCACCGCCTCGAAGGCGACGCGGCAACGCGGACTGTCCCGCAGGTCCACGTGCATCGCCACCCAGGTGTCGAGCGGCAACGAGAGGTCCTTGGGCAGCACACGGATCAGGCGCGCGTCACGCCGGGCGAGCCCGACCTGGCAGATGCCGATGCCGTAGCCGGCGCGGATCGCGGCGAGCTGAGCAAGGTCGCTGTCGGCCCTCAGCGCGAAGGCGTCGCGCCGCAGCGGACCGAGCTCTTTTCGCAGGCCGCGGAGGAACGCCGTCTCGCGGTCGAACCCGATGATCGCGTGGCCGTTCATCAGCTCGCGAAGGCTACGCGGCGTACCGTGGCGGCCGAGGTAGTCCTCGTGCGCGTGCAACCCGAGCTCGATGGTGCCCACGCGGCGGGCCAAGAGCACGTCCTGGCTCGGACGCACCATGCGCACGGCGATGTCGGCCTCGCGCTTGAGCAGGTCTTCCACTCGGCTCGTGAGCGCGAGCTCGACCATCAGCCCGGGATGCTGCTCGCGCAGCGCTGCCAGGATCGGCGGTAGCACCTCGACGCCGACGACCTCGCTGGCCGTGATGCGCACGGTGCCGCGCACCCCGTCGCCTTGGCTTTGCGCCACGCGCAGCAGGGCCGCCGCGGTCGCGGCCAGGGTCTCGGCGTAGGGCTCGAGCGCGAGCGCTGCCTCGGTCGGCGCGAGGCCGAGCTGCGAGCGCGTGAACAAGGCCAGGCCGAGCGCCTGCTCCAGCGCTTCCACGTGCCGGCCCACCGTCGGCTGGGTCAGCCCGAGCGAGCGCGCCGCGCCGGACAAGCTGCCTTCCTTCAAGACGCCGAGAAACGAGCGATAGAGCTCCCAGCCGGGTTCCGCATCCGTCATACGAAAACGTATAGCTGATGCAATATCTTGTGCAATTTCAATTGCAGCAGTTCCGGCCCACACTGCCGTCACCGAAACCAAGGAGCAACGTGATGGCGAGCAAGAAGACGGTCCTCGTTCTGGGCGCAACCGGCGGCATCGGCGGCGAGGTGGCGCGGCAACTGCGCGACGCGGGGTGGACAGTGCGGGCGCTACATCGGGATTCGGCCCGCGTGGCGGCGCGGGCCGATGGTCTTTCATGGATGCAAGGCGACGCGATGTGCCGCGACGACGTGCGGAGGGCGGCGGAGGGCGCGTCGATCCTCGTGCACGCGGTCAACCCACCGGGCTACCGGAACTGGAGCGAGCTCGTGCTGCCGATGCTGGAGAGCAGCATCGCAGCCGCCCGCGCCGCCGGCGCGCGTATCGTGCTGCCAGGGACCATTTACAACTACGGGCCCGATGCCTTCCCGGTGCTCCACGAGGATTCGCCCCAGCACCCGCGCACGCGCAAGGGAGCGATTCGCGTCGAACTGGAGCGCCGCCTGCGCGCCGCCGCCGCCTCCGGCGTGCGCAGCCTGATCGTGCGCGCCGGCGACTTCTTCGGCCCGCGAGCAGGCAACAACTGGTTCTCGCAAGGCCTGATCAAGCCCGGTCAGCCTGTCAAAACGGTCAGCGATCCCGGCCGCCCCGGCGTCGGCCATCAATGGTCCTACCTGCCCGACGTGGCGAAGACGATGGTAGAACTCGTCGAGCGCGAGGAGGGGCTCGAGGATTTCGCGACGTTCCACATGGCCGGCCATTGGGACGAGGACGGCAGCCGCATGGTGAATACGATCCGCCGCGTGGTGGCCGGTGCGACGGGCGGCGCGGAGCCCAAGGTCCGCGCTTTCCCGTGGTGGGCGCTCGGGATCGCCGCGCCGTTCGTGCCGCTGTTCCGCGAGATGAAGGAGATGCGTTATCTGTGGCAGGAGCCGATCCGCATGGATAACCGGCGGCTCGTCGGGGTGCTCGGCAGCGAGCCGCACACGCCGCTGGAGGAGGCCGTGAGGACGACGCTGTCGGGGCTCGGTTGCATCGAGCCTTTGGAATGAATTGCGTCATGACCTTGACGAACGCTCCAGAGAGAATTGCGCCAACGGTGCACGACGTGACGTGAACCACTGCTCCACGGCGCCGAACACGGCGCGGACGCCGCTTTCGTTCTTGACGACGCGCGGAGGCGCGCTTCTGATCCGAGCTTCGCAGGTACCGCGAGCAGAGGAGCAATGGGAAGCACGCCGAATACACTCATGCTCGATTCGACCTTCGAGGCCATCGAGGAAATCACGTCGGACAACGATCACGTTTGGGTCCGGGCCCGGCGAAAGGACGACGGGACGCCCTGGATCCTCGAAATGACGGGCCGCGAGCTGCCGAGCTCGCGCGAGATTGCGCTCCTCCGTCACGAGCACGAGATCCTCGAAGAGCTCGCAGCGGTCCCCGGCGTCCTGCACAGCCAAGGCCTCGTGCGGGTCGGGCGACGCTGGGCGCTCGCATTCCCGTCTGTCGCGGGTCATCCGCTGCGTGACGCCCTCCGTCGAGGCCGGTTGTCTCTGAAAACGGCGATCCGGGTGGTCGTATCGGTGTGCGAGATCCTCGCCGCCGTCCACGAAAAAGGCGTCGTCCACAAGGACATCCATCCGGATCACATCCTCTACGATCCGACGACGGGCTCTGTGCATCTCTTCCATTTCGGGCTCGCGGGGCGCATCGGGGCGAAGCTCGCCGACGGGGTCGCGGCACAGTCGCTCGAAGGCACACTCGCCTATGTCTCGCCCGAGCAGACGGGGCGCACCGGGCGTCCCATCGGCCGCACGAGTGATCTGTATTCGCTCGGGGTCACGATGTACGAGCTCCTGACCGGAACGCTGCCGTTCACGAGCGCCGATCCCCTCCACCTCGTGCATAGCCATATCGCGCGGACCCCGACGCCGCCGCACGAGCTCGACACCGATATCCCCAAGGTGGTCTCGGCCATCGTTTCGAAGCTGCTCGCAAAGGAGGCCGACGCCCGTTACCAGAGCGCGTCCGGGCTCGCGGCCGACCTCGTCGAATGCTTGCTGGAGCTCGACGAGCGGGGCGAGATCCAGCCGTTCCCGCTCGGCCAGCACGATCGGCGCCGCACCTGGACCGGGGCCCAGCGGCTCTACGGGCGCGCGCGCGAGATCGAGGCCTTGCGCGAGGCGTTCGGGCGGGCGAGCCGCAAAGGCGCCGAGCTCGTGCTCGTGGCGGGATATGCGGGCATCGGCAAATCGGCGCTCGTGCAGGAGCTCTACCCGGAGGTCGCCCTCGCGCACGGCTATTTCGTCGCGGGAAAGTGCGACCAGTACAACCGCAATCAACCGTTCAGCGCGGTATCGCAGGCGCTCCGGGATCTCTTGCGCCAGGTGATGGCCGAGCGGCCCGCGGAGGTCGAAGCGCTCGGGCAGTCGCTCGCCGCCGTGCTCGGCGCGAATGCGGCCCTCGTGGTCCCGCTTTTGCCCGAGCTCGAGGGCATCCTCGGGCCGCAGCCGGCGGTCCTCGAGCTCGGGCCGTCCGAGTCGCAGAACCGCTTCGATCAGGTGCTGCAGGCGCTCCTCTCCGTCTTCTGCCGGCCCGAGCACCCGGTCTCCATCTTCCTCGACGATCTGCAATGGGCCGACGCGGCCTCCATTCGGCTGCTTCGGCTCTGGCTCACGGATCCGGGGCGCTCGCATCTGCTCCTCATGGGCGCGTATCGGGAGCAAGAGGTCGACGCGGCGCATCCGCTCAGGCAAACCCTCGACGCGCTCCGGCGCGACGGCGCCCGCGTGACCGAGATCCACCTCGGGTCGCTCTCCTCTGCGGACGTGACGTCGCTGCTCGCCGACGGGCTCGAATGCTCGCCCGACGCCGTTTCGAGACTCGCCGAGCACGTCACGCAAAAGACGCTCGGAAACCCGTTTTTCGTGAATCAGCTCGTGGTCGCCATGATCCACGACCAAGACCTCGCCTGGAACGAGGCCGCGGGGGCATGGCAATGGGACCTCGAGAAGATCAGCGCGCGGGGCGTGAGCGACGACGTGGCCGTGCTCGTGGCGGCCGAGCTCGGGCGCTTGCCGCGCGAGACCTTGCGCGTGCTCCGACTCGCGGCCTGCATCGGCCACCAGTTCGACCTCGGCGCGCTCTCGCTCGTGGCCGAGCTTTCGCCGGCCGAGCTCGCCGTCGCCCTCCGGAGCGCGGTGCAGGCGGGGTTCGTCCAGACGCTCGATTCCAGGGACACGAGCGCCCACGAGGAATCGCGGTACCGCTTCCTGCACGACCGCATTCAGCAGGGCGCATACCTGCTGATCCCCGCGTCGGACCGGCCGCGCACACATCTCGATATCGGCCGAGCGCTCCGCGGGCGCGGGGGGCTCGACGCGAAAGGAGCGCTCTTTTCGGTGGTCGGCCATCTGAACCGAGCGGCGACGCTCCTCGAATCGGCCGAGGAGAAGGTCGACCTCGCGCGGCTCGACCTCGCGGCCGGGCGGAATGCAAAAGCGTCGACGGCATATGCGTACGCCGTCGAGCTTCTGCGCGCGGGGCTCGGCCTTTTGCCGGAGGACGCGTGGGGGACGGAGTACACACTCACGCGAGATCTGCACGCGGAGTGCGCCGAGAGTGAGTACCTCGCGGGGCATTTCGACGCGGCCGAGGCGCTCTTCGCCGAATGCCTGCGGCGCGCGCAGGACGACGTCGAGCGCGCGGGCCTCGAGAGCGTCCGCCTCAAGCTGTATCAGGTCGCGGGGCGGTATGCGGAGGGCGTGACGCTCGCGACGGCAGCGCTGCGCAGGTTCGGCGTCGATTTGCCCGAGACGGCCGAGGACGCGAACGCGCAGATCGCGGGGGAGATCGAGCAAATCCATACTGGAATGGCGGGCCGCAGCATCGAGGATCTCCTCTCGGCGCCGCGCATGGTCGATCCGAGGGATCGCGCGGTGCTCACGTTGCTCGCCGATTGCGCGCCTTGTGCTTACATCGGCCGCCCGGCGCTTTTCCCGCTCGTCACGCTGCGCATGCTGAATTTCTCGCTCCGGCATGGCAACGCGGAGCCGTCCTGCTTCGCCTACAGCGTCTACGGCCTCATGCTCGTCGCGGTGTTCGGCGACACCCCGTCCGGCGTCCGTTTCTCGGAGATGTCGCTGCGCCTGAACGAGAAGATGGGCGACAAGAGGCTCCGCGGGACGCTCCTTCATCTGCACGGCGATCACATCCAGTTCTGGCAGCGCCACATGCGCGAGGACCTGCCCGTGCTGGAGAGCGCGTTCACGGCGTGCCAGGAGGTCGGCGACGCGGTGTATGCAGGGTTCCTCGCATTCGAGGCCCCCTGGCAGCATTACGAGATTGGTACGCCGCTGCCCGACCTCTTCCGCATTTGCGAGGGGTTCGTCACGTTCGCGAAGCGGACCAACAACCGGCCCATCGAGCTGACGATCAAGCTGGAAGAGCAATATTTCCGTGCGCTCATCGGATCCGACGTGACGTCGATGAGCCCCGCATTCGACGAGGCGAACGCCCTCGCACAGATCCACGCGGCGAGCTTCGGCTGCGGCATCGCATTCCACCACATCCTGCGGCTCTTTCAGCTCTACACGTTCGGCCGTCCCGCCGAGGCGCTCGCCGAGCTCGAGCACATCCGGCCCGTCCTCGGCGCGGTCATGGCCATGCCGATCGAGGCGACGCTCGCGCTTTACGTGGCGCTCGCGCACCTCGCGCTGGGAGGGGAAGAGCACCTCGAAGCCGCGCGCAAGGAGGAGGAGCGGCTCGCCGCATGGGCGACGCACGGCCGCGATAATTTCCGGCACAAATGGCTGCTCGTCCGCGCCGAGCGCGCGCGCGTCGAGGGGCGCCGAGAGGACGCGATCGCCCTTTTCGACGAGGCGATCGACGAGGCGCAGCGCGGCGCGTTCTTGCAATACGAGGCGCTCGGGCACGAGCTCGCGGCGGGTTGTCTCACGCAGCTCGGCTCGGGCCGCGCGGCGTCCGTGTACGTGGCCGAAGCCATCGACGCCTACGAGCGATGGGGGGCCAACGCCAAAGTCGCGGAGCTTCGGGCCCGGTTTGGCGAGGTCGCACGGTGGCAAAGGAGCTCGCAGCCCGCCGGCAGCCTGCGTTTCCCGAGCGACACAGGCGGGCTCGACATCCAGGCGCTCCTGCGCGCCTCCAGCGCCATTTCGAGTGAGCTCCACCTCGAACACGCCCTCGATCGCGTGATGCGCACGATCCTCGCCTGCGCGGGGGCGCAACGCGGCGCGCTGGTGCTCGAACGAGAGGGCGCGTTACGCCTCGAAGCCCTGGCGTCCCTCGAGCCCGACGAGGTCCGCGTCAAGCTCGAGGCCCCGCTCGAAACGCGTAACGATTTGCCGCAATCCATCATCCGGTACACGGTGCGCCTCGGCGAGCTCTTGTTGCTCACGGATCCGGCAATCGATCCACGGTTTTGCGACGACCCCTACCTCCGCCGCCGCGCGCCTCGTTCGCTTCTTTGTCTCGTGCTGAAGCAACGCGGCCGCCGGTTCGGCGTGCTCGTGCTCGAACATTTCGAGGCCCGCGACGCATTCCCCGCGGAGCGCGCGGAGCTCGTCCAGATCCTGAGCGCGCAGGCAGCCGGCGCCCTCGAAAATGCGTTGCTTTACGCAACGCTGGAGGACAAGACGCGTGAGCTCGCCGCGCACGGAAAACTGCTCGCGCGCGAGGTCGAGGAGCGTACCGCAGAGCTCCGCGCAGCCAATGCGCGCACGGTGGAGCAGGCGGAGGTCTTGCGCGCGCAAAGCGAGCGGCTCGAACGCGAGCTCGCAGAGCGCGCCGAGGCCGAGCGGGCCCGCGAGGCGCTGCATCTGAAGATCCTGCGCGCCCAGGAAGACCGGCTCGCGGAGCTGTCAACGCCGCTCATTCCGCTGACGAAAGGTGTGCTCGTCATGCCAATCATCGGGAGCGTGGATGCGGCGCGCGCCCAGCAGATCCTGGAAGCCGCGCTGGCCGGCGCGCACGCGTCCTCCGCGCGCCTGGTGCTCCTCGATCTGACGGGGCTGCGCTGCGTCGACGCGTCTGTGGTGAGCACGGTCGTGGAGACGGCGCGCGCGCTCGCATTGCTCGGCACCGAGACAGTGCTCACGGGGATCCGCGGCGAGGTCGCCAAGGTGCTCGTCGGACTCGACGCAGATTTCCGCGGCATCACGACGCGCTCGTCGCTCGAAAGCGGCATCGAGCACGCATTGCGACGCACGGGCGCGACGTTCGGGCGCTGAATCCCCGAGCGGAGAGCGCGAGGAAACCGCCGCGCCGGGGCGCTGCCCCGGACCCCGCGGGGGCTGTTCGCCCCTCGACCCGAACCAGGGCAAGCCCTGGACCATTTGTGGAAGAACTGCGCGATGCGCAGTTCTTCCAACAGGCCGGTGTGATGGGCAGGGTCGTCGTTGGTCTTGACCTGGCCTGTTCGATGAACTGCGCATCGCGCAGTTCATCGACCCCGGGTCCAGCGCTTGCGCTGGTCCAGGTCCAGGGGCGGATAGCCCCGGTGGGGCCTGGGGCAAAGCCCCAGCGCTGCGCCTCCCAGATGAGGACTTCCCTCCGCATATCCTCGCGGAGTAGGATGCTGGCCCGAATCACGTGCCGGGTCGAACATGCGTTTCTCGCTCGTCCTGATCGTCCTCGTATCGTGCGGCGCTCCGAAACACGCGGCGGCGCCGCAGCCCGATGCCGTGAGGCTCGCCGAGGTGACGACGCCATCGGAAGGCGAACCGAACGACGTCGTCGTGCTCGCGACCTGGGTGCGCCCCGCACCCGCCGTCGGCGAGCGATGGTCGCTCGTCGATCGTGAAGGCTTTCTTGGCGAGGTGGTGGTCCGCGGCGCGCTCGAGGCGCGATGCGATCACTGCCCGCAGCACCGGGCGACGGCGGCGCCGGACGGCGCGTGGGGGCGGCCGATCGCCGATGCGATCGCCGTCGGTCCGGCCTTCGGGCCGCTTACGAAAGCGCGCATCACCTTCCGCGATGACAACTGGATCGACGCCTGGAAGAAAGGGTCGAAAGACACCTTCGTGCGCGAGCTCGACATCGATCTCGACGGCGACGGCATCGCCGATATCGCGCGCTGGGCGTCGGGCCCGCAGGTCACGTACGAGCTCCGGGCGCGCGTCGGCATGACGTGGACGGTGCGGAAACGCTGGGTCACGCCGCATCTCCTTGACGTCGAGGATGTGTCTCCCGCCGCGACGCGCGGGCCATGACAATGCGGAGGGGCACTTCCACTCCGCATGAGACGGCCGCGAGAAATCTCAGTTTTCGTCGAGCTTGTAAACGCCGTCTTCCTGCGTGACTCCGATCTTCTGGAACTTCTCCGGAGGCCCCTTGTCGGCGGCCGCCTTCCACACCGCGTACCACGTGTCGAACTGGTCGTTTTGCCTCTCCAGCACGCGCTTGGAGACGCATCGTTTGAACGCTTCTTTGTCGTCTCGGCGTAGCACCTCGTAGATCGTCGCGCGCGCCTTCTCGGGGGTGCTGAGATCGAGGGCCGGTGCAGCGCTCGCGCTCGGCGCATCTTGCGCGGGGGCGGGCGGCGGCGGCGGTTGCGGTTCCGGGGTGCTGGTGGTGCAGGCGGAGGCCAGGGCCGAAATGGTGAAGGCCACGATTCTGAACGTCGACATGGGCTCAGCTTTCGCTCCGGTGGGAGGTTTGTCAAGCCGCCCCCGAGAGCGGCTCGAGCGTTCCTGGGTTCAGCGCCCGAACACGCGCAGCGATTTGCAGGCGGCGAGCTCGGTTGCGTGCGAAGCGGCCATCGCTCGCGGGTCGTCCTGAGGCTCCAGGTTGACCGTCACCACGCACCGGACGACCATCGTCTCCCCTTCGACGACAGCCAGACCGCGGACGCTCGGGATCTTCGCGACCTCTGCCGTGTCGTGCTGGGTCGCATCGTAGATGAGGAAATACGTGCCACCGGGTATCGGCTCGGTCGTCCAGATCTCGAAGGGGCCGTGGTGGTGGTCGAGCACCTTCGGGGTCTTCCATTCGGCGACCGCCGCCGCGTTCGATTTCGGCGTCCAGGTGAAGATGACGTCCGGAAAGGCCACGCCATTTTCGATCACCATCGGCGCCTTGCCGCGCGCGGAGGCCGGCAGCTCTGCGCAGAAGTCGGGGCCTTCGTGCCGATAAGCGTCTGGACCGCAGGGCGCCACGGCGATCGGCGCGGAAGCGCTGCCTGCGCTCGTGATCGCCGAGTGCGCCGGCCGATCCTGGCCCGCCTCCCCGGCGGAGCGGGTGCAGCCGTTCACGAGGGCGAGTCCAAACCATAACAACCAGCCTGCTTTCATGAGGTGTTCCTTCCCGGGCTCACAGGGATGACGCGCGGGGAGGGAACCTGTCGCACGGCGCTGACACAAAAATCGACACCCCCCGTTCGGTCCGGATGCGACAGGCGAGCTCGAGCCGCGTCATCGGGATGCAGTGGCAGCTTTCGCGGCTGTCGCTTCTGCTGGTATGTTCCGCGACGCGAGCTTCCCATGCCCCACCTCACGCTCCCCACGATCTTCACCATCGGTTCGACACTCGCGTTCCTCGTGCTCGAGCGCGTGCGGCCAGGCCGCGCGTTGCCGCACGTCGCCGGCTGGCACGTCCGCGCGCTCCTCCTGAACCTCGCGCAGCTCGGCATCACGCTCGCGCTGAACCGCGTCTGGGCGCGGCTGTTCCAGGGCGCCTCGCTCTTCACGATCTCCGCGCTCGAACGCCCGTGGCTCGAGGGGCTCGTGGCGTGGTTCGTGGGTACGTTCTTTTACTACTGGTGGCACCGCTGGCGCCATGCCGACGGCTTCTGGCGCGTCTTCCACCAGATCCACCACTCGCCCGCGCGCATCGAGATTCTCACGTCCTTCTACAAGCACCCCGTCGAGATGTTCTCCGACGCGCTGCTCAGCGCGGCGATCGCGTACCTCCTGCTCGGCATCTCGCTCGAGGGCGCGTTCTGGTTCAACTTCTTCGCCGCGACCGGGGAGTATTTCTATCACGGCAACTTCAAGAGCCCTCGCTGGCTGAAATGGTTCATCCAGACGCCCGAGCTACATTCCGTGCACCATCAGCTCGACGTCCATCGTTACAATTTCTCCGATTTGCCGCTGTGGGATCGGCTCTTCGGCACGTACAAGGACGCGGACGAGTTCGCCCCGGCGTGCGGGTTCCCGCGCGACAACGAGCGTAAGCTCGGCGCGATGCTCGTGTTCCGGGACGTTTATCACGACGCTGCCTGAGGGCTACATGCCACCGGGGAGCTCGACCACGAACGTGGATCCCATCCCCTGCGCACTCTCGACCCGGATCGAACCGCCGTGCGCCTCGGCGATCCTGCGGCAGATGTACAGGCCGAGCCCCAGTCCGCCGTAATGGCGCGCCGAGACGGCACGCCCGAAGCGCTCGAAGATTCGGGTTTGCTGGTCCGGTGCAATCCCGATTCCCTGGTCCGAGACCATGAGGCTCGTGCTGCCCGCTTCCTTGCGGACGACGATTGTAATGGGTTTGCCACCGCCGAACTTGATGGCATTGCCAAGGAGGTTCGTGACGACCTGTTCGAGGCGGGACCGATCCCACACACCGATGACGGGTGCGTCGCCGTGGATGGTGACCGGACATCGGGATCGCTGCAGATCGAGCTCGAACCGCGCGACCACCTCCTTGACGAGGGCGCTGAGATCGACCTCCGTGGTCTCGAGCGCGACCTGTCCGGAATCGAACCGCGAGACGTCGAGCAGCTCGTCGATGAGCCTGTTCATTCGATCGCTCTGGCGACAGGCGCGCTGGATGAGGTCCTCGGTCGCCTTGCGATCGGTGGGCTTGTCCGACTGGATCGACCGGAGGAGCGATTGAAGGGAGAGCCCCAGCGACGTCATGGGGGTGCGCAGCTCGTGGGAGGCGACCGCGAGGAACTCGTCGCGCATACGAACGGCTTCCTGCGTCGCGCGGTAGAGCCGCGCGTTGTCCATGGCGATCGCGGCGCGGTGCGAAAGCTCCTCGGCCATGCCGAGATCGGCGGCCCCGTAGGGTCGGGCGGGATCGGCAGAGACGAGGGTCACGGCTCCGGCGATCTGCCCCCTCGCCACGAGCGGCACGTGCATTCCACTCTTGGGCCCTAGCGCGCGGAGGATCCTGAAATGCTCCGCATCCACGGTGCTTGCGCGTAACGTCGCGTCGGTGATCTTGGAAAAGAGGAGCGGCGCACCACTCCGTATCACCCGCGCCGCGGGGTGGGGCGATCCAGGAAATGGCGGATAGCGCCTCTGGAGTTCCTCGAGCAGCGGTTGTTTTGCTGGGTCTCGGTGAATCCCCGATACCCGCCGGATTCGTCCGTTGTCGATGATGTCGATCACGCACCAGTCGGCGAGACCGCGGACGCAGAGCTCCGCGAGGCAGCGGAGGACCTGCTCGTACTCGAGCGACGCGCCGAGGCTCTCGCTTGCCTCCGCAAAAAATGCCGAGCGGCGTTCGTGCTGCTCGGCCGCCTGCCGCGCAGTTTGCTCGCTGGAGAGCAGCCGGGCGTTTTCCAGGGAGATGGCGGCCTGCGAAGCCACGAGCTCGAGGGCGCAGAGCCGCTCGGCCGTGAAGGCCCCCGGGACGAGGTTGTTCTCGAGATAAAGCAGGCCGAACACCTCGCCCGTCCGGAGAATCGGCAAGCACAGGATCGACCTCGGCGCGCGCCGCACGATGTATTCGTCCGAGGAAAACCTGCCCGCCTCGGCGCTGGCGTCGTCGAGGATCCGACGCTCCTTCGTGCGACGTACGTACTGCACGATGGACGCGGGGACGAGCTCCGAGGATTCGGCCAGGAGGGGCGATAACATCCGCGCGCGCGCCCCCCCGGCGTCGAGCGTGGCCTCCGCTTCGATCCACAAGGCTCCGCCTCGGGAGATGAGCAGATAGGCTTTTTGCGCCCCGCCCAGCTCGAGGACGACCCGGAGCAGCGTGTCGATGAGCTTCTCCTGCACGATCTCGCCCGAGATGGTCTGCGACGCCTTGACCACCGCGAGGAGGTCGATCTGCTCGGCCCGCACAGCCAAGGTGGCCGTCGGCGCAATGGACCTGCTCTCGGGCAGGTGCGGATACGACCGGTCGAGGCTCCGCACCTTGCCCTCGGCCCCCCAGCGGATGTAACACGAGCGCGCCTCGCGAAGGTAGGTGTCGGCGATGACGAACCCCCGATCGCGATAAAATCGCGCGGCGAGCTCCCAGGAGATCCCTTCGTTTTGAACGAAGCCATTCTCCCGCGCCGCGCGAATGGCCTGCTCGTAGAGCCGCATCGCTTCTTGATCCTGGCCTTCGACCCGCGCGATTTCGGCCGAGACGAGCGCATGTTTGTGCAAGAAGCTCTCGGGGCAGTTGTCCGCCCAAACCCGGAACCGCTCCTGGTCGGCGCGCAGGGTCGCCATGGCTTCCGCCTGCTCCGCGGGGGTCGTCTCGTGATAACGGGCCGCGAGGGAGAGCGCACCATAATAATGACATTCCGAGGCCTCTTCGAACGAAGGACCCGACCAGAGGAGCGCGCGGGCCTTCCGCGCTGCCAGGGCGGCGCCTTCGTCATCGCCGGCCATGAAGCGCGCTTGGGTCTTCCAGACGTAATACCAGCAGGCGACGATCGCCATGGTCGTCTCGTGCTCGCCGAGGAAAGCCTCGTACGCCACCTCGTCGAACCCCGCGCCGTTGAACGACCCGAAGTGATCGGTGCGGCCGCGCAGGTTCTCGATGAGCCGCTGCCTCACGACGACGTCGCCCCCTTCGAACTTCGCCTTCCGCGCGAACGAGAGCGCCCGCTCGCATTCGCGGGAAACATCCTCCAAAGGCTCGCCCTTGACGAGGAGGAACGTGACGAGGGCCCGGGCAGCATACCAGGCGAACGTCAGATCGCCGACCTCCAGCGCCGTGGCGAACGCACGGTCGGCCAAGGCCCGGCGCGTGGCGGCCGGTTGCGCCCAGTACGAAAGGAGGAAGCATTCGAGGAGCACGGGCGCCTCGTAGCCCGTCGAGCCCCGCTTCTGGACCAGATCATAAGCCAGTTTTCCGAAGCGAAACCCGAGGCGATACTGGCCAAACTCGGGTCCGAGGAGCATGCCGAAGAACCCGTACGCGAAGCTCGATCCCGCCGCATTGCCATGCTGGAGGCTCACGTTCACGGCATGGCACGCCGTCAAGCAAACGAGATTGTTGTCGGTGTTGAGCGCCGGCGAATTGATGGCCACGAGGATGTCGAGGGCCGCGCTCGCGTCGGCGTCGGTCATGGGGGGCAGGTCGATCAGGTCCTCGATCTGCCGTTCGCCGAGCCGTTGCCAGATCCTTCCATACGCCTGGTCGACCTGGTCTCGGCTGGGATGCGGCACGAGCTCGATCCCGAAGGGGCCGAGGCCCGCGATCGCCGCTGCCACGGCCTTCCCGTGCTGATTCTGGGCCGCGTGCAGGTACACCTTCACGGACGTGGCCGCGGCGCGGTCCCGGTTTGTCCTGGCGTGCCCGAGGATCACCGAGAGCAAGCCCTCCGCCGCGGCGAACCCACCGCTCACGAACTCGCATTCGGCGCGCTCCAGATGAAGGCGGAAGGTGAGCTCGTATTGGGTCTCCCAGCCATCGGGCGCGAGCAGCGCGATCCCAGCCGAGAGGTATTTGATGGCCGAGAGGTAGGCCGTGGATGCCTTCGCCTTCCTTCCAGCAATCAAATTGAGCTGTGCGACCCGGTCTTTTTCGTCGCGGGACGCGAGCAACGACGCGCCGAGGTTCAACTGGTTCGTGATGTCGAAAATCCTCCCCTCGAGCTCCTCCTTGGATACGTGCGCGACGAGCAGCCTTCCGATCCGGAGGTGCACGAGGGCCCGCTCTTCCTCGGGGATGAGCGAGTAGGCCGCCTCCTGCACCCGATCGTGAAGAAACTCGTACGTATCGTCACGGCGGAGGACGAGGCCCTCGTGCACCGCCTCCCAGAGCGCGCCGTGGAGTTCGCTCTCGGAGCGTCCGTCGATCATCGAAAGGACGCGGGTCTCCGCGATGTTCCCGACGCAGGCGGCGAGCTTCATGGCGTCCTGCGTGGTCGCCGCGAGGCGCCTCAATTTTCCCACCATCAGGTCGACGACGCCGTCGGAGAAATTCTTGGCCTGGATCTTGTGGACGTCCCAGCTCCAGGATGCCAATCGCGGATCGAACGTGATCAGGTGCTCCTGGTGCAGCGTCGTGAGAAACTGTATCGCGAAAAATGGATTGCCGCCGGTCTTCTCGTGCACGAGCCGCGCGAGGGACGCGACCTCCTCGGGGCGGCGGTGGACGATGTCGGCGACGAGATCGGCCATATGCGCCTCCGAAAGGGGCGCGAGGACGAGGTCACGTACGGCGACGCCGCTCCTCCGCACCTCGCCCTGCATGCGCATGAGCGGATGCGACGGGTCGACCTCGTTGTCGCGATACGCACCTATCAGAAGAAAATACCTCGTATCGGGGTGCGTGACGAGGTGCGTGAGGAGGTCGAGGCTCGCCGAATCCGCCCACTGGAGATCGTCGAGAAAAACCACCACGGGGTGATCTGCCCGGGCAAACACGGAGACGAGCTTCTGGAACACCATGTGGAAGCGGTTCTGCGCCTCGACGAGGGGCAAAACCGGGACGGGTGGCTGCCGGCCGATGACGAGCTCGATCTGGGGAATCACATCGACGATGAGCTGACCGTTCACCCCGAGCGCGGCGCGGAGTCGCTGCCGAAAGGCTTCGATCTGCTCGTCGGTCTGGGCGAGGAGCTCGCTCACGAGGTCCCGGAAGGCCTGCGCGATCGTGGCGTAGGGGATGTCGCGCTTGTATTGGTCGAACTTCCCCGAGACGAGCATGCCCTGCTCCCGGAAGACCGGCTTGTCGAGCTCGTGCACCAGCGACGATTTGCCGACGCCGGCGTAGCCGGAGACCAGCACGAATTCGGGGGTTCCCTCGGCGACGACCCGCCTGAATGCCCCGAGGAGCGCGGCGAGCTCCTCGTCACGACCATGGAGTTTTTCGGGGATCCGAAATCGATCCCCCATGTCTCGCTGGCCCAGGGGAAAGGGCTCGAGCCGGCTCGTCGATTGCCACGAGGCGAGGCAACGCGCGAGGTCGTGCCGGAGACCGGCCGCGCTCTGGTAGCGCTCCTCCGCTCCCTTGGCGAGCAGCTTCATGACGATACGAGAGAGCACCTCCGGCACGGACGGCACGAGCTCCGCGGGGGGTGCGGGTGACCGAGCGATGTGGCAATGCACCCACTCCAGGGAATCCGTCGCCTGGAAGGGCAGCCGGCCCGTCAACATCTGGTAAAACGTGACGCCGAGGGAATAGAGATCGGAGCGATTGTCGATGGCGCGGTTCATCCGGCCCGTCTGCTCCGGCGACAGGTACGGCAAGGAGCCTTCGATGAGGCGAAGGGGCTGCGCGGACCGGAGCTCGCGGGGAAGCCGGGAAGCGATTCCCAGGTCGGCGATCTGGACCGCGCCGGTCGCGGGATGGACGAGGATGTTCGCCGGCTTGAGATCCTTGTGAATGATGCTCTGGGCGTGAATCTCCGCGACGGCCTGCGCGATGGCCACCGCGAGAGGGAGAAACCTGGGAACGCCCATCGGCGCCCCGAGGAGGTGGAGAAGCGAGACGCTGCCCGCGTCCTCCGTGACCAGGGCCGGCGAACCCTCGAGCGATTCGAGCGCGAGCGGCTTCGCGACCGCGGGGATGTCGAGCGTCCTGCCGATCTCGTACTCGTTCTTCAGGCGCTCGAGATCCCTGGGCCGGCACCGCCGCGGATCGAGCATCTTGATGACCACCGGACGTTGATCGGCGTCCCTGCGTCCACGATAAACGGCGACACCGTCATGATCGGAGAGCGTCTCTGTCAGCGTGTACATGAAAGGCACCGGCACCTGGTCCTCCGGGCCCCCGGTTCCATAGGCCTCCGCCTGCGCTTCCGCTAGCGCCGCTTTCCCGCGAGTTTTTCGGGGTCGAGATCGTTCGTTCGCGAAAGCGGCGCCACGCATACGAGCGTCCGCGCACGGCAGGCTCGCGCCTCACGGGCGCTTGTAGACGGCCCCGCCCTTCATCACGAACCGGACATTACGCAGCGCCGCGATCTCCCGCGTGGGATCCCCTTCGACCGCGATCAGATCAGCCAGCTTGCCGGCCGCGACCGAGCCGATCGCCGCATCGAGGTGCAGCACCTTCGCCCCGCCGGAGGTCGCCACGCGCAGCGCATCGACAGGCGTCGTGCCGTATTCCACGAGCAACTCGATCTCGCGGACATTGTCTCCGTGGGCGAACACGCCGGCGTCGCTCCCGTTCACGAGGGTCACCCCTGCATCGAGGGCCGCCTTGAAGGCCTTGCGCTTCTTCGTGAGGCTCTCGGGCTCGGGCGTGCTGCCCTTCTTCCAGCCCCGATAACGCGCGATGGCGTCGGTTGCCGCGAGCGTCGGGCAAAACGCGACGTGATTCTTCGCCATGAGCTTGAAGACCTCCGACGTCCCCTCATCTCCATGCTCGATCGTATCGACGCCGGCGAGGGCCGCGCGCTGCATCCCTTCGGCCGAGCTCGCGTGCGCCGCGACGCTCCGGCCACTCGAATGCGCGGTCTCGACGATGAGTCGGAGTTCCTCGACCGAGAACGTCGGCCGTACCGCGCCGCCGGGTCCCCAGTAATAGTCCGCATAGACCTTGATCCAATCGGCGCCGTGCCCGATCTGATCACGCACGACACGCAGGAGCTGATCGTGCCCATCGGCTTCTTCTGCGCCCTGCGGCACGTGGAAGCCGGGATCGAAGCCCTTGGGACCATAACTCCCCGTGGCGACGATGGCCTTTGTCGTGACGAGCATCCGAGGCCCGGGGATGATTCCCTGGTCGATGGCCTGCTTGAGCCCGACATCGGCGTACCCCGCGCCCTCCGTCCCGAGATCACGGACCGTGGTGAAGCCGGCGAGCAGGGTATTCCGCGCGTGATTCGTCGCGCGGGCGACGCGGAGGGCGAGCGGCTCCCGGGCCACCTGCGCATCCCAGGATGCTTCGTCGTACGGATGCAGGAAAAAATGCGAATGCCCCTCGATGAGCCCGGGCAAAAGCGTCGTGTTCGGCAAATCGACGACCACCGCGTCGCTCGGCGCCTGCACCTTCCCCTCGGGCCCCGCCAGCTCGATACGATTGCCGCGCACGAGGACCACCCATCCCTCGTGCGGGCGCGCGGTATCGCCATCGAAGACGCGCGCCGGCTTGAGCAGATAGAGGCCTTTTCCCGCGGTCCCCGTGAACGTGGGCACGGGGAGGGGAGCGGGGACGGAGGCCGGCGCCGAGCCTCCCTGCGCGGAAATCGACGCCACCGCAGGGGCAGCGCTCGTGGCCGCCGGGGCGGCGTTCGCCGGGGAGGCGCGCGGCGGCTCGCTGGGTACGGTCCCGGCCGCTCCGCTGCAGCCTGAAAGGAACATCATTGCGGTCAGCAAGGCCCCGACGACACCGACGTTTTTCATGGGCGACGCGGTCCCTACCACACCACGGGTGCGCGCGTCGAGGACGTCTTGCCCGACCTCATTCGAGGTTTTCGTGGAACTCCGACGCGCCCTTCTTCCAGTAGGCGGCGATCCGCGCGGCCTCGCGGGGATGCCCTTTGTCCACCAGCAGGATCTGACGCAGGCGCGACATCTCCGACGCTTCGCCGGCGCACCAGACAAACCCGTCGCCCGGGGGCAGCGGCAGGTCCCCCACGAACGTGACGAGATCTTCCGCGCGGTTCACCCAATGGACGTCGAGCTTCGCGGCGCTCGCGAGCGCGCGGCGGTCCTTTGGGTCCGCGACGTGCGCGATCACGAGGGCCCGCGTGCCCGCTGGCAGTTCTTCGAGGCGCCGGTGGATCGCGGGCAGGGCGGAGGCGTCGCCCACGAGAAGGTGCCACGCGTAATCGAGCGGGATGATCATCGACCCGCGCGGCCCGCCGATCGTCGCCCGCTGGCCGGGGGCGGCCTTTCGTGCCCAGTCGGAGGCAGGGCCCTCGTCGTGCAAGGCGAACTCGAGGGTCAGCTCACGCTTTTCGGGATCAAAACGCCGAGGCGTGTAGTCCCGGCGGATGAGCTCGCCGTCCGCGCCGGGGAACATGAACTTGACGTGGTCGTCGAACGAAAGCGAAACGAAGTCGGCGAGCGCGTCGCCGGAGAACGTGACCGCGACGAAGCTCGGGCCGAGGCGCTCCACCCGGGCGACCTCGACGTCGCGCCGGCGGAGCTCGTGGCGCACGCGCTGCACGCGGCGCGCGGGAAGCGATGGTGTCATTGCAACCTCCGTGGGTTGGTTGATAATGTCACCCATCATGGGCAGAACAGTTGACAATGTCAACCATGATCCGCGGGACGCCGACGTGCTGGAGTCCATCCACGCGATCATGCACCTATTTCGTGCGCGCCGGCACGAAGCGATGCGCGAGGAGCATCACGACCTGAGCCACATGGAAGGGAAGGTGCTGGGCTTTTTCACGCGCCAGCCGGGCTCGACCCTGAGCGACCTGGTGGCGCACACGGGCCGGGACAAGGGGCAGCTCGCGCGCCTGGTCGCCGGTCTCAAGGAGCGTGGCTTGCTGGAGGCACGGACGGACGAGGCCGACCGGCGCAGCGTCAGGCTCGAGCCCACGGCCGAAGCGCAGGCCATCCACCAGACGATGCTGCGCCATGCGCGCCGGCTGTCCGAAGTGGCGGTGTCAGGGCTGAGTGCGGACGAGCGGCGTCAGCTCGTTTCGCTGCTGGAGAAGGTTCGGACGAACCTCGAAGCCCCTGGCTGCTGAGCATGGGTCTCTACTTGGGGCCGCCGCGCCGGGGCGCTGCCCCGGGCCCCGCGGGGGCTGTTCGCCCCTCGACCCGAACCAGGGCAAGCCCTGGACTCGGGGTGGAACAACTGCGCGATGCGCAGTTCTTCCACCAAGCCGGGTGGCAAGACCAGAGACAGCGTTGCCAATCGAAATGGCAGCGCGGTTGTCTCGATTGACAGGGTCGCTGCTGGTCTTGACGCGGCCTGTGCGATGAACTGCGCATCGCGCAATTCATCGTCCCGAGTCCAGCGCTTGCGCTGGTCCGGGTCCCGGGGCGGATAGCCCCGGGTGGGGCCTGGGGCAACGCCCCAGCGAAGCGCCGCCCGAACAGGGACGTCGCGGTGCGCTACGGCGCGATGTTCTTGTTCAACCGAAAGAAATTCGTCGGGTCGTAGGCACGCTTGAGGGCGGCGAGCCGCTTCATCTTGGCCTCGCCGTAGGTCTCTTGCACCCGCGCGGCAGGTTCGCCGGCGTCGATGAAATTCACATAAACGCCTTCGGCGGCAAACGGCTTCATGGCTTGCCAGGCGTCCTGCGTCCAGCGGATGTGGCGCTCGGCGTCGGCCGGGTCCTGAAAGCTCGATTGGAACATCGAGAAGAACGGGGTTTTCCGCCGCGGGAACGCGGTCTCGTCCTCGCCGACACGCGCGATCGCGCCCTCCAGGTGAGCGATCTCGAAGAGGCAAAGCGGTGACGGGGCCGCGCGAAGCTGCGCGGCGATGGCCTCGATGCCGTCGTCCCCGAGCGTGGAGACGTAATGCCCGCGGATGCATTGGCCATAACCGTAGGCGCCCGCCGGCGCTGTATCGAACATGCTCTGGAGGACGGTATAGGGCATCGGGCTCACGAGCTCCGCGGCCGGCGGGCCGAACGCGCGCAGCGGTGCGAAGGCCGCCTCCGCATCCGCGCTCGGGCCGTTGTAACAGGCCGCGAGAATCACCCCGGGCACGCCGTGCATGCGCGCGGGGAGCGTGGGCATGGGCGGGAGCGCGATCTGGATCAGGGTGCTGCTCATGCGCTCCGGCTCGGTCCGGGCGAACGTCTGGTAGAAGCGCAGCACATCCGCGAAGCGCTCGACCGGGTGAAACAGCATCGCTACCATCACCTGCTCGACGGGGTGCAGGCGCAATTCGAGCTCGGTGACGATTCCGAAATTGCCGCCGCCGCCGCGGAGTCCCCAGAAGAGGTCCGCGTTTTCGTCGGCGCTCGCCGTGACGAGCCGGCCGTCGGCGGTCACGAGATCCACCGAGAGGAGGTTGTCGATCGTGAGGCCATGCTGGCGCATGAGCCAACCGATCCCTCCGCCCAGCGTGACCCCGGCGATCCCGGTGGCGGAGCACTGGCCCCCGGTCGTCGCGAGGCCAAACGCCTGCGTCTCGTGATCGAGCTCGCGCCAGGTGAGCCCCGCCTGGGCGCGGACGGTGCGCCGCGCAGGATCGACGCGGACGCCCTTCATGGGAGACAGGTCGATCACGATCCCGCCGTCGCATACGCCGTTGCCCGCAATGTCGTGTCCGCCGCCCCGCACCGCGACGCGGGCGTCGTGCTCCCGCGCGAACCGCACGGCGGCGAGGACGTCCGCGACCCCGGCGCAGCGCGCGATGAGCGCCGGCCTCTTGTCGATGCGGGCATTCCAGACGACGCGGGCCGCGTCGTAACGCCCGTGGTCGGGGTCGATGAGCTCGCCGCGGAAGCTCGTTCGAAGCGAGTCGAGGGCAGCCTGGGGGAAGCGGGCTCGGTCTTGATGCATCGTGAAAGGCCTCCTGATGCCGTATCGGCGTGATGATGAGTCGATGCGCCCCGACGCGCGTCGTCAAGAAGATTGGCGCGGCGGGTTTATCGCGCGCTGGAGGCGGGTACGGGCGCAGCGGCGCGGCCGGGGAGGAGGAAGGCGCAGCCTATCGTCAGGAGCAGCGACGCGCAGAAGATGGTCATGGCCGTGGTGTGTTCGTGCCTCACGACGTCGCCGGCCGGACGATCCGTGAGGACGAGGCCGAGCACGGTGAGGCCGACGATTCCCCCGATGTAACGCATCGTCGAGGTGAGGCCCGCGGCCATTCCGCTTTTTTCCCGAGGGACGTCGCTCATCGCCGCGGACTGCGAAGGCGCGGACGAGAGGCCGAGGCCGGCGCCGAGGATCACGAGCGCCGGGACCGCGTCCGTGATCGCGCCCAGAGGTCGCGCCGCGAGCAAGAACATGCCGGCGATGGCGAGCGAGCAGCCGAAAAGCGAAACCACGCGCGCCCCGAAGCGATCCGAGCTGCGACCCGCGAACGGCGCGACGATCACCATCGTGCCCATCATCGAAAGCAGCGTAGGGCCGACGTCCCGCGGCGCGACGCCGAAGAGCCTTCCCGCCACCTGCGGCAATTCGAAGATCGTCGCGTACATGGCGAAGTTCTGGACGGCGATGATCAGGCTGCCTCCCACGAAGGCGCGCCGCTTGAACAGAGAGAAGTCGATGATGGGGTCCACGGCGCGACGCTCCCAGAGCACGAAGGGCACGAGGCCCAGCGCGCCAAGCACGGCCGCCCATCGGAGTTGAGCGGACTCGAGGCCGAGGACAAGCCCCACGAGCGAGGCCCCGAGCAGCACCGAGCCGAGGAGGTCGAAACGCGCGCGCGGCCCGGCAGGCGTCAGGGCCGCGGGTCGCGCCGGCACACCGAGGTGCGCAAGCGCCGCGGAGAGGAGGAGGACCGGGACGTTCGCGAGGAAGATCGAGGTCCAGCCGAAGCGCCCGACGAGAAGCGCCCCGACCATCGGTCCGGTGCCCGCCGCGATCCCCATCACCGCGCCAAACGCGCCAAACGCACGCCCACGTACCTCGGGCGGCAGCTCCGTGCGGAGGAGGGCCGTCGCGCTCGGGACCACGATCGCGCCGCCCGCGGCCATCACGACGCGCGACACCGCGAGCACCGGGAGCACGGGCCAGACGTACGCGAGCGCGGCGCCGACCGCCAAAAGGAGCTGACCGAGCCCGAGCGCGCGCCGGTGGCCGAGGCGGTCGCCGAGTTTTCCCCCGGGGCTTTGCAGGACGATGTTCGTGAGCAAATAACTCGTCACGAGCGCCTGCCGGAGCGCGCCGGAGTCGGCCGGGAGCGTGCGCGACATCTCCGGCAGCGCCACGGCGACCATCGTGGAATTGAGCGGCGCGAGCGCCGCCGACAGGGCGATGGCGACGAGGAGCCGCACCGGCAGGCGGGACGAGGGCTCAGGCAAAGGCGACCTCGCCCGTGACGCCCAGGCGCAACAGGAGCACGCGGCCTTCCGTGCCGTCCACGAGGATCTCCTGGCCATCCGTGATGCGTGTCGTCGCCCCGGCGGCCCCCAGCACCGCGGGGATGCCGTACTCGCGCGCGACGATGGCCGCGTGCGAGGCCGCGCCGCCGGTGTCCGTCACGACGCCCGCGGCGAGGGTGAAGAGCGGTGTCCACGCGGGGTTCGTGTACCGGCAGACGAGGATCTCGCCGGGCTTCAGGCGCCCGAACTCGCGTTCGTCGCGCACGATGCGCGCCCTGCCGCGGACCACCCCGGACGAGGCTCCGGTGCCGCGGAGCTCGTCGCTGCCCGCGGCGCCTTCCGCGCCCGCTCCGAACGCCCTCTTCTGCCACTTCCCGTTGACCACGCCGTACGTCGCGCGCCTGCGCTGCACGAGCCTCTTCACTTCCGAAAGCGGCGGCACGCCCTCGCCGAGCCATGCCCGGACCTCGGCCTCCGTCAGGTAGAAAATATCGTCGGGGCTCGGCAGGTGGCCACGCTCGTGGAGGCGACGCGCGATTTCGCCCACGATCGCCTGCTGCGCCGAGAACACGCGGGCCAGATCGTAATGCGAGCGCTCCCGGAAGACGATCGCCCTCCGCAACTGCAAAAGGGTGTTGCGGAACGTATCGGACAGCCCCGGCACGAAACGAAGCGCGTGGGTGACCTCGTCGAGCGCCGCTTGATATCGCTTTTGCCCGGCCTCCTCGGACGGGGGCTCGGTGGTGTCGAGCAGGCTGCGCAAGAGCCCCCACATGGGCGCGGGATCTTGCCGCCAGGTCGGCGCAGAGAGGTACAAGCCCGTGCTTTCCCGATGCCCATGCTCGTCGAGGAATGCTTCCACCTCGGCGAGGTAGGCACGGCCCTCGTCCGATCCGCGGAGGTCCTCGGGGCGCCCCTCGCGAATCGAACGAAACACCTCGGGCCCCGCGCTCACGGCTTTGCGCGCGAGGTGGAACAGCGCGAGGTTGACCTCGGAGGTCCGGGTGTGCAGGCCCGAGACGAGGTCGCCCATGACGGCCTCGGCCCGCTTCCTGCCCACGGCGGCGGTGACCGGAATCCGCAAGGCGATCGCGGCCATCTGGCTGAGGATCCCCTCGAACCGCTTGAACAGGATCTCTCGCGTCGTCTCCTCGATCCGATCGGCACGGAGGAGGAGCGCGGCGTCGGGAAGCGCGCGGAGATCGACCGGCGCGCAGACCTCCAGGATCCTCACGAATGCCTCAGTCTCCCACCACGCCATCCAATCGTTGCGAAGGACCGTCGCGACCCTTTGGGGCAAACCCAGCAGCCGGAAGGTGGGGCGCGGCGACGGCAGAACGAAAAACTCCCGCCACACCTCGGCCATCGTCGCGCGCTCGTCGGCCTCGTCGATGTCGAGCCCCACGAGGCGCATCGCGTTGACGAGCGCGGGGATCACCATCCGGAAGCCCCATTGATCGAGCGGCTTGGGGGCGACGGGGAATCGGTCGTTGTCGTTCGCCTCGAGCATCTTCCGCTGCAAGCGGCTGAGCTCCGGGGGCGGAGGGAGAGGCTCGATGTCGGTCCCGCCGAGGGTGGTGATGGGGCGAGACTGGAGGAGGTAGATGGAGCGTCCCTCGAAGGCGAACTCCACGTCCTGCGGGCAGCCGAAATGGGCCTCCAGGTCGAGCGCGAGGCGGCCGAGCTGGAGCACGAGGGTGTCGCTCGGCGCTTCGCGCCCTGCCACGCGGTGATCCCGGTCGTCGATCGCCAGGGGCTCGCGCCGCAGACGGTAGACGTCGCCGGTCGTGTGTCCCGAGACCACGGCTTCGCCGAGCCCCGGCGCGACCTCGAGGAGCATGCGGTCGGCACGCTGGGCCACCGGGTCGACCGTGAAGAGGACCCCGGCAAAATCGGCCGACACCATGCGCTGCACCACGACCGCGATGTCGACCCCCAGATGATCCACGCCGCGCGCCGCCCGGTACTGGAGGGCCCGCGCGCTCCAGAGCGACGCCCAGCACCGCCGCAGCGCGACGAGGAGCTCGTCCTCGCCCGCGACGTTCAGGTAGGTCTCGTGCTGGCCCGCGAACGAGGCGTCTGCGAGGTCTTCGGCCGTCGCCGAGGATCGCACCGCGACGAGCGGCGCGCCGAGCTCACGATGCGCTTCACGAACCGCGCGCTCGAGCGTGGGCAAGAGCGCGCCCCTCTCGAAGAGCTCCGCCGCCTCCGCGGCCGCCGCGTCCCAGCTCTCCGTGGCGAGGTGCGGCGCGAGGCGCTCGGCGAGCCCCCACGCGCGCGCATGCTCTGCGTACGCGCCGGCGCTCACGACGAACCCGGGCGGCACGGCGAGCCCGAGCCGCGTGAGCTCTCCGAGGTTTGCGCCTTTGCCGCCGGCCGTGGGGAGATCGGCGCGAGACAACTCGTTCAAGCGATGGATCGTCATGGTGCGTCTCTTGGGGTGCATCACGCCCTTGCCTTGCTCCGACCCGGTTTACAAGTGGCGAGCAGGAATGCCCGCGCAGGTCGAATCGAGGAAGACGAAGCGATGCGTGGTGGTGTGGTAAGCTCCGCTCCATGGCTCGCAAGGCGGAGAGGCCCGGCCCGAGCGTGCCGTCGTGCGCGCTCTTCGTGGCCACGCTCGTCGGGACGCTGACGGGGTGTGGTCCGCAGGAGTGTCACAGCACGCTGCTCGAGGTAGAGCCCTGGGCAGAGGGTGTTCCGAGCCCGGCGATCGCGCCCGGTGCGACCACCGAGCTGCATCTGCGGGGGCTGCGTCGCCTCGGCTGCGACGGGTCGCTGAGCTCGAGCGAGTACTTCCCGCTGCAGGTGCGGAGTGAGGATCCCGCGACGCTCGAGGTCGTCGAGCAGCGCCCCGGTCGGCTTCTGGTGCACGGCCACGCAGCCGGCACCACGACGCTGGTCGTCCATGGCCACGGCGAGCACGCGCGTATCTCCGTGGTCGTCGCGCCCGCCGTCCGCGCGGAGCTCCTGCCCCCTCTCGCCGGCGCGACCGCGGCGGCGCCCGTCGTGCTTCTGGTCGGCGTCGACGTACGGCTGCCGGTGCGCGTCCGCGATGCCGAGGGGCGGGACGTGGTCGGCGATCGGGCCCTCGAGACGACACGCGCCGAGGGTGCGGTGGCATTGCTTCCGGGCACGGACGGGGAGCTTCACGTCCGCGCCGAACGCGCGGGCGAGGGCAAACTCGCGCTGCTCGGCACGACGATCCAAACGGAGTCGGTCGATCCGAGCGCGGTCGCGGGGATTGACCTCGACCTGCAGGCGGACGATACCAACATCGGATACGGCTGCATTCCACCGGCGCCGCCCTTCGACCAGCCGGTGAGCCACCTGCACAGAGGCGAGCGGCGATTTCTTTTCGTGCGGCTGCGCGCGGGTGACGGTCGCGCGATCGTTGGTCTCCCGGAAGCGCCGCGCTCGGCCACGCCGGAGGTCTGCACGCTAGCGCCCGCGCCGCAGCCGGAGCGCGCGCGGGAGGTGCTCGAATTCCACCTTCCTCGCTCGCGTGATTATCAGCGTTCGGCGTGGGAGCTTCGCGCGGTCGAGCGCGGCACCTGCCGTGTCGAGGCGCGTGTCGGCGAGATCGTCGCGCAGACCGTCGTCGAGATCGACTGAGCTCTGGCGCTCGGCCGTGCCTGGGACGGGCGGATTCTGGGCATGACATTAAAGATCCGCGGCGGAGAGCCCCGGATGCAGCCTGGCGAACTCGTCGCGCATCGTTTTTTGATCGAGGGTCTGGCGGGATCCGGCGGGATGGGCTCGGTCTTCCGGGCGCGTGATCTACAAGAGGGCGCGCCGGCGGCGATCAAGGTCGTCCGTACCCGAGGGCCGCGCGACCTCGCGCGGTTCGACGTGGAGGCCCGCCTCCTCGCCGAGCTCCACCATCCGGGCATCGTCCGGTACATCGCCCACGGATTCACCGCGGCGGGCGATCCCTTCCTCGCCATGGAATGGCTCGACGGCGAGGACCTTTCTGCGCGCCTTGCCCGCGGCAGGCTCGGGGTCGAGGAGAGCGTCGCGCTGCTCCTCGCGGTCGCTGAAGCGCTCGCGATCGCGCACGCGCGCGGCGTGGTGCACCGGGACATCAAGCCGGGCAACGTCTTCCTCGTGGGCCGGTCCCTCGATCGCGTCCGATTGCTCGATTTCGGCATTGCCCGCCCAGGCCTCATGTCGCCGCGACTCACGGAGACGGGCGCCGTGCTCGGGACGCCCGGGTACATGGCGCCGGAGCAGGCGCGCGGCGCGGCGGAGGTGGACGCGCGCGCCGATGTCTTCGCGCTCGGTGCCGTGCTGTTCGAGTGCCTGACAGGAAAGCCCGCGTTCGTGGGCCAGCACGTCATGGCCGTGCTGGCGAAGGTCATGTTCGAGGACCCACCGCTCGTGCGCGAGCTGCGGCGCGAGGTGCCAGCGATGCTCGAGGCGATCGTCGCGTGCATGCTGGCGAAGGAGCCGGCGGATCGGCCCGCCAACGCGGCGGAGGTCGCGGAGGCGCTCGCCTCCCTCGAGCGGAGAGAGGTCGTGCCGCGAGCTCCGGTCCTGACGCGGGGCGAGCAGCGGGTGCTGAGCATCATTGCCGTCGGCGCGGAGGCCGGGAGCGGCGCGCCGCTGGAGGATACCCTCGTCCTGGACGCGCAGCAAAAGGCGCTCGAAACCGCGGTGGCGCCCTTCGGCGCGCGTATCGAGCATCTCGCGGACGGCTCGGCGCTGGCGATTCTCATGAGCACCGGGAGCGCCGCGGATCAGGCGGCGCGGGCCGCGCGGTGTGCGCTGCGGCTCGCGGAGCGAGCGCCCGAGGCGTCCATTGTCATCGTGACGGGGCTCGGCGAGCTCGAAGAGCGAATCCCGGTCGGTCAGGTCATCGATCGGGCTGCCGCGCTCCTGGGGGCGGCGCCTCCGCGCGGAGTGCTGCTCGACGAGGTGACGGCGCAGCTGCTCGATACCCGTTTTCAGGTGACGGCGGGACCGGCCGGGCTCATGTTGTCCGGGGAGAGCGACATCGTCGAGGCCCCGCGCCCTCTGCTCGGCAAGCCGAGTCCCTGCGTCGGCCGCGACAGGGAGCTCCGCGTGCTCCTCGATCTACTCGATGAATCCGTGCGCGAGAGCGTCGCGCGCGTAGTGCTCGTGACGGGGCCACCGGGCATCGGGAAATCGCGCCTGCGTCAGGAGTTTGTCCTCGAGGTCCGCCGGCAGCGCCCCGGGGTCGACATGTGGATCGGTCGCGCGGACGCGATGAGCGCGGGCTCGGCGTTCGCGCTGGTGGGCTCGGCGGTACGGCGCTCGGCTGGTATCAGCGGCGGCGAGCCCATCGACGAGCGACAGCGCAAGCTCGTCGATCGCGTCGCGCGCCACGTGGCGGAAAAGGACGTCCGCCGCGTGGCCGAGTTTCTCGGCGAGATGACGGGCACGCCGTTCTCCGACGCCGAGAGCGTGAAACTCCGGTCAGCGCGCCAGGAGGCGCGCATCATGGCCGATCAGATCGGTCTTGCCTGGGAGACCTTCCTCGCCGCCGCGTGCAGAGCCCAGTCGCTCCTCCTGGTCCTCGAGGATCTGCACTGGGGCGATTTCATCTCGGTCAAGCTCGTCGACTCCGCGCTGCGGGATCTCAAGGGCAGGCCGCTCCTCGTGGCGGCGTTTGGCCGGCCCGAGGTGCACGAGCGTTTCCCGCGGTTATGGACCGAGCGGGGGCTCTCCGAGCTCCGCCTCGGGGAGCTGACCCCGCGGGCCGCCGAGGAGCTCGCCCGGCACGCCCTCGGAGATGCGGCCCTGCCCCAGACGATCGCGCGGGTGGTCGAGCGCTCCGCCGGTCATCCCTTCTTCCTCGAGGAGCTCATCCGGGCCGTGGCCGAGGGCCGCGGCGACGCATTGCCGGAGACCGTGCTGGCGATGGTCGAGGCGCGCCTGTCCGCCCTCCCGCCCGAGGCTCGCTGCGTACTGCGTGCGGCAAGCGTTTTCGGGGAGGTTTTCTGGCGCGGCGGCGTAGTCTCTCTCCTGGATCCTCTGGACGAGGCGCCTCGCATGGACGAGTGGCTCGCCCTGCTGGTCGAGCGCGAGGTCGTGCAACGCAGCACGACGAGCTGGTTCCCCGAGGAGGAGCAGTATTCATTCCGGCATTCCCTGTTGCGGGAGGGAGCTTATGCAACGCTGCGGGGAGCCGATCGCGTCCTCGGGCACAGGCTCGCGGCGGAGTGGCTGGAGCGGTCCAGGGCGAGCGACGCGGTGAGCCTCGCCGAACATTTCGAGCGAGGCGGGGCACCGGAGCGCGCGGTGAAATGGTACCTCGAAGCGGCCAAGCAGATGCTCGCGGGCAATGATCTGCGCGGAGCGATTGCCTACGCCGAGCACGGGCTCCGCAACGGAGCGGCAGGGGAGCCTCGCGGGGAGCTCCTCCTCGTGCTCATGGTGGCCCGCGTGTGGAGCGCAGACTGGGCCGCATTCGACGTTGCCGCCAACCAGGTTCTGCGCGAAGCAATGCCAGGCGATCCGCACTGGTGCGCAGCAATCCTGGGGAAGGTCGTGATGATCTTGTTCCTCGGGAAGCCCGACGAGGTCGTCGACGCCCTCCGGACTGTCTGCAACGTGGAGCCAAGCCCGGAGAGAGTGTGGATGATGGTGGACCTCCTCGGAAACGTCCATGGCCTTCTGCTGCACCTTGGCAGGCTCGATGTCGCCGCGCTCTGTGCTGCGCGGATGAAGCAGCTCGGGAACGACGTCGCGGCGTATGATCCGTTGATCCGGGCGAAGCTGCAAAGAATGCAGAGCATGACGCTCGTGGCCGAAGGTGATTTCTGGGCGAGCCTGAAGGCGGCACAAGAGGCCTACGCGACCTTCGAGGAGGCAGGCTATCGGATCCATGCGCTCGTGGTGCGTATATCGATTGCGCAAGGATACAGGCAGCTCGGGGCGCACGCGCAGGCGGAGCAAGCGCTGCGGAGCGTGCTGCACGCTGAGAGCGACGCGTTTGGCATCGTCCGGATGGGGGCAAGTCAGCTCTTGGCCATCGTGCTCGCGGAACGAGGAGCGCTGGAGGAGGCTCGCAAGCTCTTGGCTTCCCTGGTCAACGCCGAGCAAGTGCGGAGCACCCCATACTATGAAGGCCGCATCCGCTGGACGCTGTCCTACGTCTTCTGGCGCCTCGGAGAACACGGCAAAGCCGAGCGGGAAGCCCGTATCGCCATCGGGTATCTGGCCCCGACCTCTCCGATGCGCGCCGCGGCGCTGGCGACGCTCGCGGAGGCACTCCTCGGGCTGGGGCGTGCGCCCGAAGCGCTCGGCATCGCCAAGGAGGCCATTGCAGTTCGGGGGGGGCTGGGTGCGTTTGGTCTTTACGATGCATTCGTGCACCTCACGTACGCCAAGGCCCTGCGCGCGACCGGGGACCTTGCCCGCGCGCGGACGGTGCTCTTCGAGGCCCGCGCGCGTCTGCTCTCCCAGGCAACGAAAATCGGGGATCCGGAGCTCCGGAAAAGCTTCCTCGAAAACGTCCCGGAAAACGCCGAGATCTTCGCCCTCGCCGACGCAACCTGAGAGGACTCCCACGAACCATCTGCGCGGTCCCCACCGACCGCCCCGAACTCATCCGGCGTCGCGCGCGCGGACCGGATCCCCCATGACCACGAGCCCCCGGCGTTGTCCCGCGTAGGGCGACCACCCGTGCGCGACGAGCATGTTGCGAGGTCCTCTCGCAGACCGTCGTCGAGATCGACTGAGCTCTGGCGCTCGGCGGCGCCTGGGGCGACCGAATCCAGGACACGACATTAAAGATCCACGGGGGTCGCCGATGCAGCAAGGCGAGCTGGTCGGGGGGCGGTTCGTGGTCGAGGCGCTGGTCGGCTCAGGGGGAATGGGCTCGGTCTTCCGGGCACGCGACCTGCAGGAGGGTGGACCGGCCGCGATCAAGGTCGTCCATGCCAGAGAGCCGCGCGCGATCGCACGATTCGACGTGGAGGCCCGGCTCCTCGCCGAGCTCGATCATCCGGGCATCGTCCGTTATCTCACGCACGGGTTCACCGCGGCGGGTGAGCCCTTCCTCGCCATGGAATGGCTCGACGGCGAAGACCTCGCCGCGCGGCTCTCCCGGGGAAGGCTCGGGATCGAGGAGAGCGTCGTGCTGGTCCTCTCGGTCGCCGAGGCGCTTTCGAAGGCGCACGCGCGCGGCGTGGTGCACCGCGATATCAAGCCGAGCAATCTCTTCCTCGTGGACGGCGCCCTCGATCGCGTCAAGGTGCTCGATTTCGGCATTGCGCGCCTTGGACCCATGTCGTCGCGGCTCACGGAGCCGGGCGTCATTCTCGGGACGCCTGGGTACATGGCCCCGGAGCAGGCGCGCGGCGCGGCGGAGGCCTCCGCGCGCGCCGATGTCTTCGCGCTCGGCGCCGTGCTGTTCGAGTGCCTGACCGGGCAGCCAGCATTCATGGGCCAGCACGCCATGGCCGTGCTCGCGAAGGTCCTGCTCGAGGACCCTCCGCCACTGCGTGCTCTGCGACGCGAGGTGCCGGTGATGCTCGAGGCGATCGTCACGTGCATGCTCGCCAAGGATCCGGCCGATCGGCTCGCCGACGCGGCGGAGGTCGCGGAGGCGCTCGCCTCCCTCGAGGCCGAGGAGGCATCGCCGTGGTGGGACGCCGCCGCGTCGCGCCTTCCGGCGTTGACGAGGGGCGAGCTGCGCCTGCTCAGCATCGTCGCCGTCGGCGTGAGCGGCGGAGGCGGAGGCGGCGCGCCGCGGGAAAGTACGCTCACGATGGAGCAGACCGGGTCGCGGCGAAAGGCACTGGAGGCCGTCGCGGCGCCGTTCGGCGTGCGTGTCGAGGGGCTCGCGGATGGCTCGGTGCTGGCGATCCTCATGGGCACCGGTAGCGCCGCGGACCAGGCGGCGCGTGCCGCGCGGTGCGCTCTGCGTTTCGCGGAGCACGAGCCGGAGGCGCCCATTGCGATCGCGACGGGGCTCAGTGAGCTCGAGGAGCGGATCCCGGTCGGTCAGGTGATCGATCGGGCAGCCGCGCTCTCGCGCGCTGCGCCCCCGCGTGTGGTGCTGCTCGACGAGGTGACGGCGGGGCTGCTCGATATCCGCTTCCAGGTGACCGTGGGACCGGCCGGGCTCACACTGCGCGGAGAGAGCGAGCTCGTCGAGGCGTCGCGCCCTCTGCTCGGGAAACCGAGCCCCTGCGTCGGCCGCGACCGGGAGCTCCGCGTGCTCCTCGATCTGCTCGACGAATCCGTGCGCGAGAGCGTCGCGCGCGTGGTGCTCGTGACGGGGCCGCCGGGCATCGGCAAATCGCGCTTGCGCCAGGAGTTTGTCCGCCAGGTACGCCGCCTGCGCCCCGGCGTCGACGTGTGGGTTGGTCGCGGCGACCCGATGAGCGTGGGCTCTGCGTTCGCCCTGGCGGGCTCTGCGATCCGGCACGCGGCGGCCGTGGTTGGGGGCGAGCCTGTCGACGAGCGACGCAGAAAGCTCGTCGATCGCGTCGCGCGTCACGTGGCCGAGGGCGACGTCCGTCGGGTGGCGGAGTTCCTCGGCGAGATGACGGGTACGCCGTTCCCCGACGCCGAGAGCGTGAAGCTACGGGTCGCGCGGCGGGAAGCGCGGATCATGGGCGAGCAGATCCGTGACGCCTGGGAGACATTTCTCGCCGCCGCATGCGGAGCCCAGCCGCTCCTGCTCGTCCTGGAGGATCTGCACTGGGGTGACCTCGCCTCGGTCAAGCTCGTCGACGCCGCGCTGCGGGAGCTCAAGGGCAGGCCGCTCCTCGTGGCGGCGTTTGGCCGGCCCGAGGTGCACGAGCGTTTCCCCCGGGTTTGGGCCGAGCGGGGGCTCTCCGAGCTCCGCCTCGGGGAGCTGACACCGCGGGCGGCCGAGGAGCTCGCCCGGCACGCCCTCGGGGATTCCGCCGGGCCGCAGACGCTCACGCGGGTCGTCGAGCGCTCCGCCGGCCATCCGTTTTTCCTCGAGGAGCTCATCCGTGCCGTGGCCGAGGGCCGCGGCGATGCATTGCCGGAGACCGTGCTCGCGATGGTCGAGGCGCGCCTGTCCGCCCTCCCGCCCGAGGCGCGCCGCGTCTTGCGCGCGGCCAGCGTCTTCGGGGAGGTTTTCTGGCGGGGCGGCGTGGAATCGCTCCTGGATCCTCTGGACGAGGCGTCCGGCGTCGATGAATGGCTCGCCCTGCTGGTCGAGCGCGAGGTCGTGCAGCGCAGCGCGACGAGCCGGTTTGCCGAGGAGGAGCAGTATTCGTTCCGGCATTCCCTGCTACGCGAGGGGGCCTATGCCACGCTGCGGGACGCCGATCGCGCCCTTGGGCACAAGCTCGCGGCGGAATGGTTGGAGCAAACCGGGGCGAGCGACGCGATGAGCCTTGTCGAGCATTTCGAGCGCGGCGGGGCGCCGGAGCGCGCAGTGAAATGGTACCTCGAAGGTTCCAGGCAAATGCTCCTTGGAAATGATTTGCCCGCGGCAATCGCCTTCGCCGAGCGCGGGCTTCGCAGCGGAGTGGCGGGGGAGCTGCGCGAGGAGCTCTTCGTCGTCCTCATGATGGCCCACGGATGGAGCGGGGACGGCGCTTCGCTCGATGCAGTCATCGATGAGCTTTTGCGCGAGATCAAGGTCGGGGGTACGACCTGGGCCTTGGCCATGACGGGCAAGCTGGTGGCTTCCGTGTTTCTCGGGATGCAGGAAGTGCCCCTCGACTTCGTCCAGGCCATCTGCACGGTGGAGCCAAGCCCGGAGAACGTGGGTCGAATCGTCGAGGCCCTCGGATACACCTATTCCGTCCTGATGATGTTCGGCATGCGTGACCTCGCCGAGGTCTGCGCGACGCGGATGGAGCACGTGGGAGGCAGGGCTCGGGAGCGCGATCCCACGGTCCGGGCCAGGCTCCAGAGGACGCAGACCAGTGCGCGCGCATTCGAGGGGAATCTCTGGGCGAGCTTGAAGGCGTCGCAAGAGGCACGGCTTTCCTTCGACGAGGCGGGCGACCGGCTCCAGGTCGACGACATGCGCGTATGGGGCGCGTCGTTGCTCCGCCATCTTGGGGGATACGCGCGTGCAGAAGAAGAGGTGCGCAGCGTGCTGCGCTCCCACGGCAATATGCTGGGCCCAGTCTCCGTCTGGGCAAACAACGTGCTCATCGAGGTGCTCGTGGCCCGCGGCGCGCTGGAAGAAGCGCGCGCAATGGCCTCCTCCTTCGTGGACCGGGAGCACGCGCGGGGCGCCCGGTTTTATGAGGGCTGGGCCCGCAGGGAGCTGTCCCACGTCCTCTGGCGCAGCGGGGCCTATCAAGAAGCCGAACGCGAGGCGCGAGAGGCCATCGAGCAACTGGCCGCGACCCCCAGTGAGCGCTCGGTCGCAATGGCGACGCTCGCATGCATCCTCCTCCAGCAAGGCCGTGCGGCCGAAGCGCGGAGCCTCACCGAAGAAGCGGTCGCGAAGCGCAAAGAGATCGGTACAACCGGCCTTTTTGAGACATTCGTGCAACTCACCCACGCCGAGGCCCTGCGCGCGACCGGGGACCTTGCCCGCGCGCGGACAGTGCTCTCGGAGGCCCGCGCGCGTCTGCTCGCACAGGCCGCGAAGATCGAGGATCCCGAGCTCCGGCGGAGCTTCCTCGAAAACGTCCCCGAAAACGCGCAGATCTTCGCCCTCGCCGACGCAGCGTGAGAAGGCTCCCGCGAGCCGTCCGCGCGGTCCCCCCACATGACCCGCCGCGCCAAAACGCCTGTGCGAGGCCCCCGGGCAGCTCCTGCAAAAGTCGTTCGTCGCGACGAACCGCCGAAGGCCGCGCTCACCGCGCGCGGGCGAGCGCGTTCTGGGCCCGCGCGAGCAGCTCGCGGTTCCCTGCGCGCTTCTCGAGCAGGGTCTCCGCGCGCTCGAGGTGCACGATGGCCTTTTTTCCCTCGTGCAGCAAAAGGAGCGCCTCGCCCATCCCCACGAGCGCGTCCGCGTTGTCGATGAAATCGGGCCCGTTCGCCTTCTCCCACAACTCGAGCGCCCGCGTGAAGCGCCCGAGCGCCTCTTTCGCCTGGCCCCGCTCGAGCAGCACCTGCCCGATGCTCAAAAGCGAGGCCCCCACCTGCTCGTGCTCCGCGCCGAACACCTCCTCTCGGATCGCAAGCGCCTCCCGCTGAAACGCGAGCGCCTCCTCGAGCTTCCCCATCTCCTTGTGCGTGTCCCCCATCCCGGCCGCGCAGTCCGCCACGAACGGCCGGGCCGAGTCGACAGCCTCGAAGATCACGCGCGCCCTCTTGAAGGCCAGGAGCGACTCCGCATATCGCCGGAGCTTTCGCTTCACGTCCCCGAGTGGTATCAGCACCGTCCCCACGTGGGGATGATCCGGCCCGCGCGCGGCCTCGATCACCACGAGCGCCTCTTCCAGCACGGGCAGCGCCTCGGCGTAACGGCCCTGCTGGAGCAGCCCTCTCCCCATCCGGTTCAGGCTCTCGCCATAGGCCGGGTGCCGCGTCCCGAAGAGCTTGCTCGACAGCTCGACCGACCGCCGCGTGAGCCGCGCCGACTCGGCGAAATCCCCCTGCACGGTGGCCGTCATCGCGACGAGGTCGAGCGACTGCACCACCTGCCTGTGCTCCGGCCCGTACACCTTCTCTCGCGTCGCGAGCGACAGCTCGTATTCACGTCTCGCGCCCGCGAAATCGCCCTTGTTGTAGAGCAGGCTCCCGCGGTTCGCCTGGAGCTGCGCGTCGAGCTCGGGATCCCCGCCCGCGCGCCGCAGCGCCGCCTCCGCGTGATACGCCCACTCGCCCGCGTCCTCGAAGCGGAAGAGCTGCGATCCCACCACGAACACGAGCTCGATCGCCGCCCGCGCCGCGATCCGATCGTGCCGCCCCGCCACCGCCGCCGCGAACGCCGTCCGTAGCGACTGCTCGGCCGCCTTGGGATCCACCGCCGAGAGCCGCACCGATCCCAGCATCTCCTGCGCCTCCGCCTCCGTCGGCAGATGCCCCAGCGTGCCCGCGCGCGTTGCCGCCTTCGACGCGATCGCGAGCGCCTCCGGGTACTGCCCGAGCTGCGAGCGCGCGCGTGCTTGCGCGAGCGCCTCCTCGATCTCGCGCGCCGCCGCCGCTTCCTCCTTCCCCTCGGGCGCGCGCACCGGCGTGCGAAGCGCTTCCACGTCCGCGCAGATGGACAAACCCGTCAAACCGGCTGTCGCCTCGACCGCCTTCGTCACCCCCTTCGCGTCGGCGGACGAAAGGACATCCGTCATCGCGCGGAGCTCCGCGAGCCGCCGATCCAGACAGAGCATCCGCAGCGAGAGCACCTCGTCCGATTGCTCTCCTCGCACCCGCGTCGCCTCGCAAGCCTCCGTGTGCATCGCGACCCAGCCGCGCCCGTACGCGTCGAGCGCTCGTGACGCTTCGACCCACGTGTCCTCGGCAAACGCGAGCCCCGTCGCGGCGAACCGATCGCGCAGCGCCTGCTTTTTCTCCTCGCTCCACGCCTCTGCGAGCTTCGCCGGCGCGCCCTGGCAAAGAGGTGCCGGTGGAGGGCGGAGCCGCGTCGCCCCGAAGACCCCGAGTCCCAAGACGAACGCCCCCGCCGCGACGAGCGCCCGCTTCCGCCACGCGCGCTCGGGATCCATCGTGAGCGCCGCGAGAAGCGCTTCCATCGAGGAAAACCGGTCCTCCGGCGACAGCCGGAGACCACGCTCGAGCGCCCGCAGCAGGAACGCCGGCGCATGAGGCGCGCGCGGCGGCAGCACGAGCTTCCCTTTCGGAGCCTCTTCGAGCACCGTCTCGCGCGTGTTCGCGGTAAAGGGACGCTGCCCGTAAAGCGCCTCGAACAGCGCGGCGCAGAAGCTCCACTGATCCGCGCGCGCGTCCACCGTCTCGCGCTCGAACTGCTCCGGCGCCATGTACGCGGGCGTCCCGAGTACCGCCCCCGTCTGCGTCAACGCCGCGCCGGCCCTGCGATTCACGCTTTCGCCTTCCGCTGCGAGCGCTCCCGGATCGCTTTCCTTCTCCGACGAACCCGCGCGCACGAGGCCGAAGTCCACGACGCGCACCCGCCCGTCTTCACTCACGAGCACGTTCGCGGGCTTGAAATCCCGGTGAACGAAGCCGGCCGCGTGCGCCGCCGCGAGCCCTCGCCCTGCCTTCGCGAATGTCTCCACCACCTCGCGCCACGGCCGCGCCCGCTGCGACAACCACGCCCCCAGCGTCACCCCGTCGATGAGCTCCATCGCGAGGAACACGCTCTCGCGAAACGTCCCCGCGTCGTGCACGGCGACCACGTTCGGGTGCGAGAGCCGCGCGAGCGCCTGCGCCTCCCGCATCATCCGCGACCGCAGATCCTGCGATCGCCCGGTGAGCTCGGGTCGCAAGAGCTTCAGCGCCACCTTCCGATCGAGCTCCGGATCGTACGCTGCGTACACCACCCCCATCCCGCCCGAGCCCAGCGTCCCGAGCACGATGTAGCGCCCCACGAGCGCCCCGCGCGTGAGCTCCTCCTGCGCCTCGCCGCCGTCGCCGAACGCCTCGTGATCGGCCGACGGTGTGTCTCCAAAAAGCTCTGGATCGACCCGCGAGATGCCTTTCGCAAGCTCGGAGAGGAGCCTCCTGCACGCGGGGCACGACGCGGCGTGCGCCTCCAAGCGACGGGCGGCCTCCGGCTCGAGGAGCCCTTCCACGAACGCGATCACCGTGTTTTCGTTGAGGCAGGACATCGGCGCGTGGAGCTCCGCGCGCGAAACTAGAGCACCGCGCGGACGCGATTGTCCAGTGCATGGCCCCTCGTCCTGCCCGCCGCCGTGCTACCCACGACCGCCCGTCTTGAGGCAGAGTGGCTCCGTGAACGACGCGCGCCGTCCCGCCGATCTCCTCTGGCATCACCTCGCGCCGCCCGCCCGCGAAAAACTCGGCTCCCCCGCGGCGATCGGGCCCCTCCTCGAAGAGCGCCTCCGCGCCGCGAAGGACGCGTGGCCCGCGGTCGATCTCCCCGACGCCGTCTTCGTCCCGCAGATCGCCGCCCGCCTGCAAACCGCGCCCGCTCCCGCCGACGCGCTCGCCTCCCTCCACATCTCCGATCTCTACCTCGCGTGCGCCTGCGCCGAGGGCCACCGCGCCGCCCTCGCCGCATTCGACGCCCGCTACATTGCCACCCTCGATCGCGCGCTCCAGCGCATCACCAGGGGAGGCGTCTCGCCCGACGACATCAAACAGATCTTGCGCCAAAAACTCCTGGTCGCCGAGCCCGGCCGCCCTCCGAAGATCGCCGATTACGCCGGCCGAGGTGACCTTCGCCGATGGGTGCACGCCGTCGCCGTCCGTTCCGGCATCGACGCCCTCCGCGCCGAGAAAGAGACCCCCACCGAGGAAGCCCTCCTCGACGCCATCGAGCTCGGCGGCGATCACCCCGAGCTCGCGCACCTCAAGGACACCTCGCGCGCCGAATTCAAGGCCGCTTTCCGCGACGCCTTGAATGCCCTGCCGGATCGCGAGCGCAGCTTGCTCCTCCAGTACCATATCGATGGAAACAGCCTGGAAGAGCTCGGCGCCCTCTACCACGTCGTCCCGTCCACCATCAGCCGCAGCCTCGCCAAGGCGCGCGCCACGCTCTTCGGTCGCGTCCGCGTCACCCTCATGCTGCGCATGCGCCTCACCGGCGAGGAGGTCGACAGCCTCGTACGCCTGCTCCAGAGCCAATTCGAGCTCTCCACCAACCTGCTCGAAAGCCGCCGGCAGAAACCGGGGGGATAAACCTTCCTCACCGATGTTTTCGACCCCACGATGTCACCTTGCAAACGGCCGCGATTCGTGAGATACGGCTCGCCATGGGTGTGACGGGAGCTCCGGCTGATCACGCAACCACGACCGCATATCGCATACCGCCGGAGGGCTCTCCCCGACCCGAGCCCGTGGGCACGTTCGTCGAACCTGCACCCGAGGATCGACGTTCCCTTGCTCGCCTGCAATCTCGCGAGCGCAGCCGTGTCGCGGGCATGGTCATCACGGCTGTGATTCTGCTGCGCTGGGGCATACCTCTCGCTTCGCGCATCTTCGAGGGGTATGGGGACCTGGCGAGCATTGTCTTCGGCGCCGGCAGCATTGCCCTGCTCGTCTACGCATTCTGGTCCTGGGCGAATCCACGCGTCGTGGTGCCATCGGTCGTCCGCATCGACAACCACGACGACGAGGGGCTTTCGGTGACGCTCGATCATGCCTTTTCCCTTCGGGTCGTGCTGAATCCAAGAAACACGCTCGCCCTCGACCCGCTCCTCGTGCGGTTCGTCGCGGAAGAAGCTGGCCGAAGGAAAGAACCGCTCTTCTCCGCCGAATACGTTCTCGATCACGGACGGTCCGTGGGGGCAGGGGAAACCGTCCGGTACGACGCCTCGATCGAGCTGCCCGGCGAAGCCCCGTGCACGTCCCATAAACGCGGCATCGCGTGGCGCCTCGAGGTCTCGGTCGGCGCGCCTCCAGGCTTCACCCGCGCGTATCCTCTCCACGTCCGCCCCGCGGTACGCAGCGCTCGTGCTCCGGGAAAGAAAGTCCGGCAGCGACGCCCCAAGGTTGCCACCTCGAACGAGAGGTGTATCGTGGCTCCGTGACTGCCGCCTCCACGACCCTCTACCGCCCCGTCGGCCAGGCCGAGCTCGACCTGATTGCGGCCACCGGCTATCGCCGCTTCCCGCCGCGCCTGCCGGATCAGCCCATCTTCTACCCCGTCTGCAACGAGACGTATGCCGCGCAGATCGCGAGCCGATGGAATACGGCGCAGGGCGCGGTCGGATACGTGACCCGGTTCGAGGTCCGGTCGGATTTCCTCGCGAAGTATGACGTCCAGGTGGTCGGATCGAAGATCCACGCCGAATACTGGATTCCCGCCGAGGAGCTCGAGGCCTTCAACGACGCCATCGTCGGGACGATCGAGGTCATCAGCGAGCACCGCGCCGAAGGGCAGGGGAAGGGAGAACCTTGAGTCTCGAACGGCTCGCGGACACGGGGCTACCGTTCAATCGCAAGGAGCGGTATTTCACGGGCACCGTCTTGCCCATGCTCGTCTGCGCGCACGATTTCGCGCACTTCGGGCGGCTCACCACGCTCGCGGGGCTGGGCCCCGTGGAGGTCGACGCGAGCCCCGGCGGGGCGAACGTGCAGTTTTTCACGGAGTATGGCTTTGCGGAGTCGCTGTTCGGCGAAGAGGCCGAACGCCGATTCCCCGAGGCACCAACGAGCCGCGATACCCCCGACGTCCTGGTCTACGTGGACGGACCTCGCCGCGTGCTGCTCGCCATCGAGGCGAAGATGTACGACAAACCAACGGCTGCGGAGCTCGAAGAACAGCTCCGAGCACAGGCGGGGATCGTGGCGTATCTCCGGGACAAACTCGGGGTCGCGCAGGAGAACGTCGCCCACGTGGCGCTGCTCCCCGCGGGGCTCGCGCGGAGGGTGGGGGACCTGTCGGTCCGTACCATCACGTGGGAGGACGTGCTCTCTGCTTACGCCGACGTGGGGCCGCCCTATTTCGTCGAAATGCTCCGCGTGGGGCTCGCGCGGTACGACGCGCTTCTGGCCAGGCGCGACGTGGCGTTCGGCGCGAATGCCGAGACGAAGCTTTCGGGGGAGGAGATCGTCCGGCAATTCCAGGCAGGGATGCTGACGTTCACGCGGATGGGGCGACGGGGCGGTCTTGCAGGTCCGGAGCTCCGGGAGGACATCACGTCGGGCGCGTGGCGGACGTTCCGGTACGAATGTAGCTCGAAGGTCGTCGACAATCGAAATTGGTTTGGCGTGGCCGATTTCGTGACCAGGGTCCGCGCGGCGTCGACGGGCGAAGAGGGGTGATGGCTCCCTCCCTCAGCCGCCGCTGGGAGCAGGGCTAGGTGGCTCCGTAAGAGCCTCGGCGATCCGCTGGTAAGAAGCATCACCGCAGCGTTACGAACGCTTACAAGGTTACGACAAAGTCGCGACGGACATGCTGAGGCTGACGCGGCACGGTGGTCCCCGGGGGGCCATCGAGGAGTGGAGCCATAATGAAACGCATGTCTTGGACGACCTTGGGAATCGCCGGCGCTGCAATCGCTATCCTTGCCGGCTGCGGGAGCGACGACGGAGCGGCGAGCGACACGGGAGGTGCTGCGGGAGGCGGCGGGAGCGGCACGCCGACGGCCATTGCCTGGAGCCCGTGCCCCATCCTCACCGATGGGGCAGGGAAGGAGGCCGAGTGCGCCACGGTCGACGTCCCGCTCGACTGGGATCACCCCGAGGGCACGCAAATACAAGTCTTCGTGAAGCGCATTCCCGGGACCGGGACCGAACGCCGGCAGGTCTGGCTTTTGACGGGCGGGCCGGGTGGCTCCGGCGCCGGGCTCGAGGAGGCGCTCGCGGTGCCGCTCCAGGCGCTCTCGCCGTCGAGCGACATCTATCTCGTCGATCATCGGGGCGTGGGGCGCTCGTCTCGGCTCGGATGCCCCGACCAGGAAGTGCCCGGCATGGACGGCATTGATCCGAACGAGTGGGCCGCGTGCCTCGCGCACCTCGACGCGACCCTCGGGCCGGACCTCGGCCATTTCAACACGACGAACGCCGCGCGCGACGTCGGCGCCCTCATCGAGCGGACCCGCGCTCCCGGACAGGAGGCGCACGTCTACGGCGTCTCGTACGGCACGTACTGGGCGCAGCGGTACCTCCAGCTCTTCCCGGACCAACCGACCTCCGTGACGCTCGACGGCCTTTGCCAGGCGGGTCTCTGCTCGCTCACGACATTCGATCGCTGGGTCGATCACGTCGGCCGGAAGTTCATGGGGGCGTGCGGCGCAGACGCGTTCTGCGGCGACAAACTCGGGGCGGATCCGCTCGCCGCCATGGGCGCGTTCCTCGACGGCATCGACGAAAAGAAGTGCGAGGGAATCACGAACCTCGGCGTCACGCGGGGCCTCGCGAAGCAACTCTTCGCGGCCCTCGTCGCGACGCTGGAAACGCGCGCGCTCGTCCCCGCGCTCGTCTACCGAGGCAATCGGTGCGCGCCGTCGGACGTCGCTGCGTTCGAGCACCTCATCGGCTTCTTGACGGCGCCGCCTGCCTCGTCCGCGGCAAACCCGGACGCGTACCTGTACTCGCAGGTGCTCTCGTTCAACGTCGCCATTTCGGAGATGATGGAGCTCGATCCGCTCCCGCTCGCCGAAGCCCAGTCGATCCAGGATCAGGCGTTCTTCTGGACGGGCGACGTCGCCACCGAATACGCCCTCTTCGACGCGTGGCCGCGTTATGCCCGCGACGCGTACGTCGGCAAATACGCGCCGACCACCGTCCCGATGCTCATGATGAACGGTACGCTCGATCCGCAGACGCCCATCGAATTCGCGGACGAGATCGCGCCGAACTACACCCAGCCCCATCAAACCTTCGTCGCGTTCCCCGACGCACCCCACGCGCTCGTCATGCGGACGCCGACGATGGATCCGCCGCATACGCCGTGCGCGCTCTCGATGTTCGCAAGCTTCGTGGCGGATCCAGAGGCGCCCGTGGATGCGGCCTGCATCGCGGAGCTCATGCCTCTCGACTTCCACGGCGATCCGGCGATGGCCGGGGCCCTGCTCGGCGCGGCGGATCTGTGGGAGGACGGCGGCAAGGCGCAAGCGCCGGAGACCGGGGCGCGCGCGGACCGCGCATTCGACGAGGTCCGGCGCGCATTCCAGCGGGCCCGCCAGGGAGCCCCGTTCCCGCGCTGACGGCGAATTCAACGTTCGACGGGCGTCTCGGCGGGCCCCGGCCACGAGAGGATCAGCCGCGCGCCGCCGAGATCGCTGCTCTCGGCGCTCGCGCATCCGGCGTGGGCTTGCATCACGCGGTGCACGATCGCGAGCCCGAGGCCGTGCCCGCCCGTCGATCGACTGCGGCTCGCGTCGAGCCGCTCGAACGGCAAGAAGATACGCGCGCGCTGCTCGGGGGGAATGCCCGGGCCGTCGTCGTCCACCATGACCACCGATCGCGCTCCGGCTGAAATTCGAACGACAATCCGGGCGCGCGCGTGGCGCTGGGCATTCCGCACGAGGTTGCTCACCGCCCGCCGGAGGTGCCGGGGATCTCCGATACCCACGGCGGGCGCGGGCGCGTCGATTTCGATGGAAAGGTCCGGGGAGAGCGGCGCGAGCTCCTGCACGACGCCTTCCACCAGGTCGACGAGGTCGAGCGTGACCGCCTCGAGAGGCGGCGCCCCGGGCTGGAGGCGCGCGTAGGCGAGTAGCTCTTCGACGAGCGCCTCCATCTCACCCACGTCCTTCACCATCGCGTCGAGGTGGGCGCGCGCGTCCGGCGCCTCGATGGCGGCCGTGCTCGCTTCGAGGGCGAAATGCAAACGCGCGATGGGCGTGCGCAGCTCGTGCGAAATCGCCTGCAGCGTCGCCTGTTGCTCGTCGGCTGAACGCTGGAGCCGCTCGGCCATGGCATTGAAGCAGCGCGCGAGGTGCGCGACCGGCTCGGGCGCGGAAGTATTTACGCGCGCGTCGAGCCGACCTTCGCCGAAGGTGCTCGCCGCGTCCGCGAGCCGTGTCACGTGCCGCGCGATCGGGCGCGTGAGCGCGAGAATGGCCACGCCGAGCAGCAAAAGCAGCACCACGAGGTCGCGCCCGAAGAGCTCGATCAGCACCTCGACGGGGGGGCCGAGATCGAGATCCTGCACGAGGACGCGACCCGACCCTTCAAGGGGCAGATAAAGCAGGAGATGCTCGCTCGCGGGTCCTCGGGCCCGGACCCAGGCCGCTGGCTCGCCGGCCTCGAGGCGGCGGCGCGTGAAAGCGGGCATCTCGGAGTCGAGCACCTCCGGCGCGGGCCTGAGCTTGATGGGGTAGTGGAAATGGGGCTGCCAGCGCGCGACGACGGAATCCCACTGCTCGACCGGGTGGGCGCGGAGCGCCTCCTGCATGAGCCAGTGGTTGCCGTCCGTGAGCTCGACGTAATGCTCGGCGATCCGCGCCGCCTGGGCCTCGAGCTCCGCAGGCGAGGCGGTGCTCGGGTGGGTGCGCCTCGCGGCCGAGCCTGCGACGAGCACCGCGGCCAGCGCGAGGGCCACGACGATACCGGCGTAAAACCGCAGAAAAAGGTTGTTCATCGCTCCCTCGCGAAGAGGTAGCCGCGGCCACGCACGGTGCGGATGAGCCGATGCGGCGGCTCGTCGTCGCCGAGCTTTTTGCGGAGCTTGCAGATGCGCATGTCGATGGATCGGTCGAGCCCATCGAACGTGATGCCCCGGAGCTCGGCGACGAGCTCGTCACGCGACAGCACCGCCGGGGCGCGCGAGGCGAGCAGCCAGAGGAGCTCGAACTCCGCGTCGGTGAGCAAGATGGGCGCGCCGCTCCGCGTGACGGCCCGGCGCTCGGCATCGATCTCGAGGTCACCCGAGGTGATCCGCGCGCGAGGCTCGTCCGAGGGCGCCGAGGGGGCTCGCGCTCCGCGGCGCAGGAGGGCGCGCAGCCGCGCGAGCAGCACCTGCGGACGCACGGGCTTCGCGAGGTAGTCGTCGGCCCCGGTATCGAGCGCGACGACCTCGTGAATGTCCTCGTCCTGCGCGGTGAGCACGAGGATGAACCCGGGATAACCGGCGCGCACCGCACGACAAACCTCGAGCCCGCCCGTGCCGGGGAGCAACATGTCGAGAATCACGCAATCGGGCGGATCGCCGAGGATGCTCGATATCGCCTCAAGGCCGTCGGCGACGCTCCCGACACGAAAGCCCTGACCCACGAGGAATGTCTGGATCAGCCCGGCGAGCCGCTCGTCATCCTCGACCAAGAGGATACGCGGCTGCCACTCGACGTCTCGATCTCGTTTCATGCGCAGAGCTTCCAGCCATACGGGCCTCGCTGCGCGCTCGGCGCACGAAACCGCCGCGCCGGAACGGCGGTTCGTGGAGATCGCCGGGGAATTTCAGCGGACCAAGAGCGGCAGCTTGCGCACGCCGGTCATGTTCGGGCTGGGGATGAACGCCGGCGGCGCCTCGGGATCCATGCGCAGGCGTGGGAAACGATCGAACAGGATGTTGAGCGCGACCCGCCCTTCCAGCCGAGCCAGGGGCGCGCCGAGGCAGAAATGGATGCCTCGTCCGAAGGCCACGTGCGGGTTCGGGTCACGGGACGCGTCGAACACGTTCGGATTCGTGAACTGCCTTGGATCTCGGTTGGCCGCCGCGATCCACACCATGAGGAGCTTGTCCGCGGGGATCGTCTTTCCGCCGAGCTCGACCGCGCTCGTCGTGGACCGGGCGACGGCCGCGAACGGGCTGAAGAAGCGCAGCGATTCCTCGATGGCACCGGGCACCAACGACCGGTCCGCGCGCACCTTCGCCCCTTCCTCCGGGTGCGCGTCCAGACACAGCACCGTGTTGCCGAGCAACATGGTCGTGGTGATGTGCCCCGCGACCAAAAGGATGTTCGCGAAATTGGCGACCTCGGTCTCGGTGAGGCGGTCGCCGTCCACTTCGGCCTCGACGAGCTTGGTGAGCAGGTCCTCGCGTGGCTTCTGCCTGCGTTCGGCGGCGTGTTTCCCGAGGTAGTCGAGCAGGAGCTGGCTCTGCTCGAGCGCCACCTTTACCTGGCGCTCCTGCTCCTCGGAGCGATTGACGAGGGAGAACTGCGTGGAGCTCTCCAGCATCTTGTCGACCCATTGCTTGAACATGTCACGGTCGCTGCTGGGCACCCCCAAAAGCTCGGCGATGACGATGACCGGAAGCGGGTACGCGAGATCGGCTACGAGCTCCAGCCGATCCTGCCCGTCCACCGCGTCGAGTAGCTCGTGGGTCAGACGCGCGATTCGCGGCTCGAGATCCGCGACGACCTTCGGCGTGAAGGCGTGACTGACGAGACTCCGGAGCTTCTTGTGCTCCGGTGGGTCCATCTGCACCAGGTTCCCCTCGACGGATCGCCTGATCTCCGGGACCAGACGCATGGTGTTGGACGAGAACACGCCGGGATCGCCGAGGATCCGCAGCGTCTCCGCATATCCGTAGACGTTCCACATCCCGAGCTCGGGAGCGAATCGGACGGGTTCGTCCGGGACTTGTCCGCGTAGCCAGAACTGCGCTTTGTGAATGCCCCAGGTGTCGGCCAGGTTCGTCATTGCGGTTCCCCTTTCCGCGCGCTTCCGGGTCCGGGATCAGCCGGGCTCGGCGGCGTAGATCCATTTGCGATAGCAGGCGATGAGATCTTCGAAAACTGCGCAGAGCTCGGCGGCGGCTGCCGCCATCGCCTCCTTCCGTGGCTCGCCGGCAGGCTCGAAGGCATGCCGGATGGTGTGGGCCAGGGCGTCGGCCCTGGCTGAGAGGTCGAGGCTTTCAAGCCCGAGGTCGACGGTGCCGAGCAGGTAGAACCCGGCCGACGCGGCCCGCATCGCATAGACGATGTTCGGGATATCCGCGCGGAGCAGGCCGTGGCGGGTCATCATCTCGAGGGACCGGTCGGCCGCGAGCAGCTCCTTTTGCCCGACCGGGCCCTCCCTCAGCTTGCCGAGCAATTCGACGTTTCCGATCGCCAGCGCCATCGTGAGCGGCCTCTGATGGACGGCCAGAAACTTGCTCCGCGCGAAGCGGTGGGGCCTGATTTCGGCAGGATCCTTGCGCAATCCGTCCAGCAGCTCCTCGACGAGAAGGATGGATTCACGCCGGAGCAGCGCCTGGAAGAGCTGCTCCTTGGAGCGCCAGTGCAGGTACACCGTGCCCTTGCCGATGTCCGCCTGCTTGGAGATGTCCTCGATGGTCACCTTCCGGTAGCCCATGCGCAAGAGCAGCGTGCCCGCGGCGTCGAGGATCCGGTCGGCGCGGCTTTGGGCCTGTTGCGGGCGTTGGGACACGGGCGGGCGCTCCTTGCTGACCTGTTGACCAGATTTGAGAAGCTGGTCAACAGGTCACGCGAAGGTAGCAGCCTACGCATCGGTGGCAAGGGGGAAACGGATGGGGGTCGCGCCGGGAGCGGTGGCCGTCAGCGCAAGAGGCGCACCGTCGCTTCTGCGACGCCAGCCGCCGACGCCGGGTTCTGCCCCGTGACGAGTCGCTCGCTCACGACCACCTGCTTTTGCCAGTTCGGCGCCGGCACGAATCGCGCCCCGCGCTCCACGAGTTTGTCCTCCAGCAGGAACGGCACCACCTTCTCGAGCTTGACCGCGCGCTCCTCCTCGTTCGTGAATGCGCTGATCTGCTTGCCTGCCACGAGGTATTCGCCCGTCGAGAGCCGGACGTTCACCAGCGCGGCCGGGCCGTGACAAACCGCGGCCACGACGCCGCCTCGCTCGTAGATCTTCGCCGCGACACTCGCGAAGGCGACGTTGTCCGGGAAATCCCACATCGTACCGTGACCACCCGCAAAAAGAATCGCGTCGTATGCCGCGGGATCGACCTTCTCCGCAGGCGTGCTCGCGTGGAGCCGTGCGACGATCTCCGCGTCGTCGAGGAACGCCGCCTGCACCGGATCCTTGCGGTCCACGCCGTCGAGCGGCACCTGGCCTCCCTTGACCGAGGCGAAATCAATCGCGAACCCCGCCTCTTTGAAGACGGCATACGGGTGCGCGACCTCGGGCAGGTAAGCGCCGGTGCTCTCGCCCGTATCGCCTTTCTTGTCGTGGCTGGTCGTCGCAATGAGGACACGCTTGGTCATGGATTTTTCCTCCCTCTTGGATGTCGAGACGTCTGAAGGATGGGGCGACGGGGCGCCGCCACAAGCGACGAGCCCCGCCGCGGCGAGCAGCGTGAGCAGCACGACGCGACGCCCACCCGCCGTGTCGGAGCCGGAAGTTCGGTTCGTCATGGCCTGGAGGTTAGCGGCGGATGCGGCTGCCCGGTAGAGGACGGCTTGTGAAAGCATTTGTGCTACCGTGTTTCAAATGATCGCCCCCGCGCTCGCCGGCAGCTTGCCCAGCATCGAGGCGTTTTGTCGTACGTACGAGGCCGGGAGCTTCACCGCCGCGGCCCGCGCCCTCTCCGTCACCCCGCAAGCCACGAGCCGCAGCGTCGCCCGCCTCGAACACGCCCTCGGCGTCACTCTCTTTCGCCGCACCACGCGGAGCCTCGCCCCGACCGAGCACGGCCGCCGTTATTATGCGTTGTGCGTGCAAGCCCTCTCCCTGCTCGCGGCCGGCGAGCGGGACCTCGCGAGCGGACGCGCGCTCGTCGAGGGGCGCGTGCGTATCAGCGCACCCACGACGTACGGGCATCATCGCCTCCTGCCGATCCTCGGGGTCTTTCGCGACCGATATCCCGGCGTCCGCGTCGAGGTCAACGTCACGAACCGCAACGTCGACTTCGTGCGCGACGGCCACGACCTCGCCATTCGAATGGGCACCATCCAGGACAAGACGCTCGTCGCGCGCAAGCTCGGCGATTTTCCGCTCGGCGTTTATGCGAGCCCGTCGTACCTCTCGCGGCACGGCGCGCCGCGCTCGCCCGAAGACTTGTCCGAACACGCCTGCGTCGCATTCTTGATGCCGAGCTCGGGCCGGGTCTTACCGTGGACCTTCCACCCTGCGCCGCGCAACTTCGTCCCGGATGCGCCGTACACGTGCTCGGACGACGCGCTCGGCGTGATCGGGCTCTCGCGTGCGGGCGTTGGCCTCGTGCAGATGTACGATTTCCTGGTGGAAGAAGACGTGGCGCGCGGGAGCCTGGTCGAGGTCCTCACGCCTTTCCGCGGGGCGAGTCGGCCCTTTTCGTTGATTCATCCGAGAGGGACCGTTCTACCCCCAGCCGCGCGCGTGCTGAAAGAGTTCGTCCTGTCCGACGCGCGGGAGCGGCAAGCGCCACACGTGGCTCGTTAGCGCTGGACCCGGGGTCGATGAACTGCGCAACGCGCAGTTCATCGAACAGGCCGAGTTAAGACCGGCGACGACCCTGCCTGCCAAGACCGCGGCGCTGACGGTTCAACGGGCCACGCGCCCGTCGCCAGAGTGCAATGCTCCTTCGCGGTCTTGCCACCGACCTGTGGGAAGAACTGCGCATCGCGCAGTTCTTCCCCAAATGGTCCAGGGCTGGCCCTGGTTCGGGTCGAGGGGCGAACAGCCCCCGCGGGGCCCGGGGCAGCGCCCCGGCGCGGCGGTTTGCGATGAGACCAATGCTCAGATGGCTGCGGGGGCGGGGGCGATGCGGCGCCCCGGTGCCAGAGCTGCGGTCGAGAGACCTCCGCTACTCTGCACATCCACGCACTCGGCTCGGGCACGACGCGCACGAGCTGCGCCACGTGGAGCCGCCCCGCAACTGGCCCGTGCGCTATGCTTGCTCGGTGGGTGGCGTCCTGCTACGCCGATCCCTGCGCCAGCGCGAAGCACACGATCCGCGCGCGTCGACGCCCAATACCAGCGAACAACGGACCCGCATGCGAAAGCTGATCTACTACATCGCCACCACCCTCGACGGCTTCATCGCTGGCCCGGACGGGCAGTCCGACTTCTTCCCCATCGATCCGGATCTGATGGCGGCAATGAACGCCGAACAGCCGGAGACCGTACCGACGCGGCTCCGCGCGGCGGCCGGTCTGACCGACGCGGAAAACCTGCGTTTCGACACGACCCTGATGGGGCGCGGCACCTACGAGCTCGCTCTCAAGGAGGGTATCACCAGTCCGTACGCGCATCTGCAACAGTACGTCTTCTCGCGTACCCTGACAACCACGGATCCGCACGTGGAGATCGTCTCCGGCGACCCGGTCGCCTTCATCCGCCAACTTAAACAGCAGCCGGGAATGGACATTTGGCTGTGCGGCGGTGGTCAGCTGGCCGGCCACCTACGGCGTGAAATCGACGAGCTGATGATCAAGCGCTACCCAGTCGTCATCGGCGCCGGAATTCCGGTATTCGCCGGGCAGTTCGACCCCGTGGGTTTCACCCTGATAGGCACCCGGACGTTCCCGTCGGGCGCTACCGTCACGACCTACATGAGGACGTGAACGACCTCGGGTGCCGCGTCGGGAACGCTCCCCCTCGGCATAACGCCGCGCCAACTCCGGATCGCAGCTCTTCCCCGAGGCCGGCGGCGCCAGATCGCCTGGAGCCGGAGCGCAGGCCTGATCGAGGCCGCGGGGAGCTCCCAAGGCCATCTCCCACATTTTCCAAGCAGCGGCGTGAGGCGACATTTCAGGGGGCCGGCAGCAGGTCCCCGAACCGCGCGTCTCCCTCGAGCGACCAAGGGATCGATTTGCGGGTCGCCTCGGCCACGGGGCCATGATAACGATGTCCCACGTCGGCGGTTTTTACGATACGCGTCGGAATCTTTGCCTCTCGCAGCCGCGCTGCCGCCCAGCGGGCGTCCCTCTCGCAGAAGCTTTGAGAGCAAATGAAGAGCACACGATTGCCGCCGCCCTTGGCGAAAGCCTGCGCAACCTCGGGCTTCCACGCGTCATGGCCGCCTTCGATGAGCACGAGCCGCGGAAAATCCGCAGGGCGGCGAGGGTGCTCTGGACGCCGCGCGCGAACGCCCACGTCATGCTCCTGGCTATGGTGAGGGGACGTGTCTCGCGTGGGGATCGCTTGGACGGTGGCGGCTCATGAAGTTCCTTGGGCCGGAATCACGACGATCATGCTGCGATGGGAAGCTTCGAGCGAAGGTGGCTCGTGCAGTCGGACATCGAGCTCCTTCAGCGCACGCGCAGAGGCCGTCGGGAGATCGACGCGTCCGAAGTGACGAACCCACCAGCTCGCGTCTGCGAGCTCCTTCGCGCATTGCTGCGAAAGCTCGCGGATTGTCGCGTCGTCGGTTCGGGTCGTCGCTGTGGTCAACGACGCCAGGCGAGTACGCACGGAGAGGTCGGTCGCGAGCGCGCCCAGCATCAGGTGACAGAGCGCGCCGTGGAACGTCGCGAGCCTGTTCGCCGGCGCCAGCGCATGGCTCTCATCGAAGTCCCGCGAAGCGCGGAGTCGATCCTTCGAGACCGACCTCCCGATCAGGGGTTCGGCTGGCAAGACCGCGGCATCGAGGAGCGCGTCGAGGGCACCGATGCCCGCGACGACATCGCCGGCGCTCGAGAAGAGCTGCACGACCGGTGAGCGGGGCATCTGCACGTCGACCTCAGCGCCGGGATGGATCGCGGGGGGACCGCGGAGCGTGCTGAGCAAGAGGGCGAGCCCGCGGTGGTACAAGATGCCGGCGCGCCGCTCGGCGGATGCGGTGCACGTCAGCGCGACATCGAAGTGAGGGATGGCCTCCCTGGCCGCGCCAGCGGCACACAGCACGATGCCGTCGAACTGAAAGAGCGCCGCGACTTGCTCTGCGGCTGTCGCCGAGAACGCACCGAGGTCGATCTCGGCGTCGGATCGCGTCACCGCCCGTAGCGCGCGGCCGGGCTCGCGGCCCGCGGCGATCCGCTCGCGAACGCGCTCGAACGCGGCGCGGATGTTGGCTTCGTGGAGCATCCGACTCATCGAGTGCCTTTGTACCTTGCCATGAATGCTCCTTGCCCCGCGCGCGGCGAGAGATCGGGCACGGCGCGGTCGGCGTCAAGCACCTCCTCGCGTGCTCTTGCGGCGAGCATCGAGCGCCAGGAGCTCCCCGCCGACGAGCACGTCGATCCGCTCATCGTCCGCCTCGCGCTCGATGGGTTTGCCCTGACACACGGCAGGAGCCCACGGCGCGGGGGTCGACCTCGCCGCAGCTCTTCCCCGAGGCCGGCGGCGCCAGATCGCCTGAAGCCGGAGCGCCGGCCGCGTGAGGCGACATTTCAGGGGGCCGGCAGCAGGTCCCCGAACCGCGCGTCTCCCTCGAGCGACCAAGGGATCGATTTGCGGGTCGCCTCGGCCACCGGGCCATTATAACGATGTCCCACGTCGGCGGTTTTTACGATACGCGTCGAAATCTTTGCCTCTCGCAGCCGCGCTGCCGCCCAGCGGGCGTCCCTCTCGCAGAAGCTTTGAGAGCAAATGAAGAGCACACGATTGCCGCCGCCCTTGGCGAAAGCCTGCGCAACCTCGGGCTTCCACGCGTCATGGCCGCCTTCGATGAGCACGAGCCGCGGAAAATCCGCAGGGCGGCGGCTGGCGATCGCCACGCCTTGAATCGCGCCGAGGGAAAACCCCATATAAAGTGGAGGGCCGGGATCCACGTAATCGGGATAGGCCGCCGCGAGCGCTCGAAGGCCGGCGTCGATCTCCAGCTCGAGCACAGCGTTACTCTCGTAGGTGAAGCGAATATCGTCCGGACCGGGAGAGTCGTCGCGCGGGATGCCGCGAGGGCACAAGATGAACGCGTGGTCCTCGAACAAATCGCGCACGGCCTTGCATTGCCATTCGGGCCGACCGTAATTGCCGTGCGCGGCGATGACGACGGGCCGGCGCGACGTCGCGCCGTTCGGCAGAGATACGACAGCCGCGGGATGACCGGGCACCGTGAGATCGACGATGGGCGACGCGACTCGGAGCGGACTCGGCTCCTTCGGCGCGACGACGGCCGAGGGCAGAGCCGGCGGCGCGCTCGGACTCGGGCTCGCGGTGGGCGCCGCGGCGCTGGGCTCGGCGCGGCGCCCGTCGCAGGAGGACGCGAAAGCCAAGAGGAGCGTGAGGATCGGCAGCGATCGAAACACAGGCTTTCGTGTTTAAACGAGACTTGTTCTTTGCGCCAGCGATCAGCTCGTCGGCGGGGAGCTCCTCGCGCTCGCCGCCCCGTCACGGGCGATCTTGTCGGCGCTGACGGCCCAGCGTGCGCAATGCGGGCAGCGCGATGCGTAGCGGGCGTGCATCGCACCGCCGCAATGCGGGCAGGGCCGGCGTGGGGCGTCGCGGAGGCGGTCGGCGTTCTCGTCGGTCGGCGCGTCGCGGGTGGCGTCGAGCCGACAATGCGGGCACTTCGCCGTCGCGAGATCGAGGGCCTCGTAGCAATAGGGACAGGCGAGCACGCGGCCGTCCGCCACCGGGGGCGCGACGATCGCCCGCGTGCGCGCGCGGATCTCCGCGAGCAGCGCGGGCGGGACGTCGTCGAGGTGCAGGGTCGCCTTCGGCAGGCCCGGGTGGGTCGCGAGCACGCGCAGGCCGGCCTCGCCGAGCGGGTTGCCGCGCAGGCCGAGGTGGGAGATTCCCCGTGAAAACACGCCGCTCGCCAGCAGCCGCTCGAGGCCGTGGGCGGTCAGCCCGGTCCAGCCGAGGTCGACGCTGCTGAAGCCGTCGGTCTGGCCGGCGAGGCGCGCGAATATGGCGGCGCCTTCGTCGCCGAGTGGGTCGCCGATCAGCGACGGCCCGGACGTCCGCGCGAGTGCGCCGCCGTCGACGAGCGCCGCCAGGCCGGCGGGGCCGATATCGGTGAACGCGAGCCCCAGCTCCTCGCCGCGAAAGCCGGCGTCGGCCAGGGCGCGCGCCCCGGCGTCGCCGATCCGGTTGTCGCCGAGGTCGAGGATTTGGAGGCGCGGCAGCAGCGGGGCGAGGACCGCGATCGCGTCGGGGCCGAGGGTGTTGCCGGCGAGGTCGAGCTCGCCGAGCTCCGCGAGCGCCGGCGCCTCCGCGAGCGCGCGCAGGCCCGCGGACGTCAGCTTGTTCTCGGCGAGCCGCAGCTCCGTCACGCGCCCGAGGTGCGGCGAGGCGAGCAGCGCTGCGAGGCCGTCGTCGCCGATCTCGTTGCCCGTCAGGTCGAGCGCGCGGACGGTCGCCAGCGCGGGCTCGTCGGCGAGGCGGCGCGCGCCGGTCGGCGTTAGCCGCCAGCCGCGAAGTTCGAGCCGGTCGCGGTTCAGGACGGCGGAGAAGCGCGGGATCAGCATGCGTCGCGGTTATCGATCCCGCGCGGCCGCGTCAACCGCCGAACGCGGGCGTACCGCTCGCCTGGGACGCAGAACCTTCGCCCAAATGTCGAGGGGAACTTGCTGGCACGCCGGGACGCCTGCTAGGCGTCGAGGAGGAGGTCGCGGCTCATGGGGCCCTGGTATCGCAACGGATCTCGTATGGAGAGGGCTCCAGGGATCGCACGCCTGATGCAATTGGGTCATTGTTGGCTCATTTGCCTCGTCGTGGGGGGATGCACGCGTGGCCAGCCGGACGGGGCGGCTGTTGCCCCTCCGAGTGCCATCGCTCCCGCGCCGAGCGCCATCGCTCCCGCGCCGAGCGCCATCGCTCCCGCGCCGAACGCCACCTCGTCCGCAGCGCCGCCGGAGACACCGCCGGATACGAAGGCTCCGGACGTCCAGGAGGCGCCTCGGTCGGCGCCGGCTTCGTGCAAAAGCACCGTCCGCGTCGAGCAAGGGGATTCATTCGAGTCCATCACCCAGCGCTGCTATGGGAGCCGCACGTATCAAGACTTTCTCGTGTCGCACAACCACCATGAGCGGAAAGGGCTTCGCGCCGGCGAGACATTGAAGATTCCGCCTTTCGAGACCCTGGCTCGCGAGCACGTCGCGGCGAAATGGGCGAGCGAAATGAGCGCGGTCGCCGCAGCGTACGCCCACTTCCGCCGCGTCGAGCCCGAGATCGAGCAGCAACTTCGTGGTCAGAAGCCGGGGATGGGGCCCTATCGGCCGAGCGCCGCGGCGAAGCTCGAGCTCGACGCCGCCGCCAGCGCACTCCGCCCTGTCGTGGAGCACCTTCGTGCAGCCGGCGTTCGAACGAAAAAGTTCGCCCAGGCCGTGGAGGCGTTCGAGCGACTTGCCAGCGGCGAGGGCAGCTTCTCCACCGACTATGCGACCGAGGACATCCACCAGTGCTTCTCCTACGGCATTTCGGCGCTCAAGTAGGCCCTTCCGCTCTCGCTCCATGAATAGCTTTCCTTGAAAAGCGCACAAGAAGCCCCCGGGATCGATTGAGCTCAGCGGCACCGGGTGGCGAGCTCGGCGAGCGCAAGGGGCCCGGGCGCCCTCGTCGAGTCGAGCACGAGGGCAGGGGAGGGGGCCTCGCCTGTGCACGGCAGACACAGCGAGTGGTGCGATTTCATCCGCTTTCCTTGCTCGGAAGTGCGCCCGCTATGGCCAGCCGATTGCATCCGACGGTTGCATGCGGTGTGAGGGTCCTTCGCAGCGGCGGGGCCGTGCGCGAGGAGCAGTGCCATGAGGCGTTCCATCCAGAATGTTCTTTTCGCTGCCGCGTCGGCAGCCGCGCTGCTGATCACGGGGGAGACCCGGGCCGACATCAACAGCGTGGTCGTCACCGAGACCGGAGATCTCGAAATTACCTTCGACGCGATTGCCATTCCTCTTCGCTCCTCCCCATTCGCCGCACAAGCGGAGGTGATGGCCATCTACGCCTGTGGCAGCGGAGCCAGCGAGACCGTCCACATCAACCTCTACACGGGGCGTGCCTTCGAGTCCAATTCCACAGGGCGTGTGCTCGGGATGGTGACGGTCCATCAACCGATCAGCCAGGTGCAATGCGCGGCCCCCAGGCTCGTGTACGTGAGGTACACGAATGTGCGCATCCTCAGCGAGATGGGCCAGCCGATGATCGGTCGCGACGTCGAGAGAGCATTCTGAAAGCTCCTCGAGCCACGCCTCGGTCCTCCTGCAAAGGGACACACGGCCGGGGGCGAGGAGGGCAGCGCTCGCCCATGGATCGATCTGCCCGGTTGAACCGCGAGCCGATCTGGGATACGTTCGCCACGAGTGTTCGTGATCCCGGGAGTGACCCCGGTCTGCCGGCGCTGGCAGCGGCAAGGACCGAGGTTACGCACAAGGCGCTCGTCCAAGGGCATAAGGAGGTCATCGAGGAAGGACGGAGCGGTTCAAGGAGGTCAAGGTCGGAGGACACAGCAAGAGGGGCGCACAGGGCACGCTGCAATAAAATGCACGCGTTCTGCGCGACTCGCGAACGCTGTACGCACCGCCATGCAAGTAGGGGCTCAGACGGGTCCCGAAAGACCGAAGGACGAACGAAGGTAGAGCGTGCCCGCATTGTCATGGTGCTGCGGCGACAAACCGCAGCCGCAAGGTAGCCCTTGTGTCGTGAGGGTCGTAAAGCTCCGTCGGGTACTTCTGTTACCCTATTGCGGGCCTTGGCCCGGTGAGCGATGAAAGCCTTGTCCGGTGGGGCGGTCCAAGTGACCCTTGTCGCACCGGAGACAAACATGAACGCGCGAGGGTTGCACCATGCGGGCCCGTCATCGAACGAAACGTTCACTTCTCTCATCACGCTGGCCTGGCGGGGCACCTCCATGGAAAAGCCTCCTTCTGCTGGCAGGCGAGCGACAGCCGGTCCGGCTCCGGCCGGACGAACGGTCGCGCGTGCGGGAGTGAAGCCCTACGGTCCGCCGAGTGGTGACACGCGGAGGATCCGTGAGTTCTGCCGTGGCCCCGACCGGCGGGTCAGCCGCCGCCCCCTGGGCCACGGGGAGCGCCTAGTAGCCAGGGCGCGGCACATCGATCCGGTCGACGCCCGCGGCGTGTTTCCCGCGGGAGCGCCGTCACCGGGCGAATCCAGAGACGGCGGCAGGCGAAAGCCATAAGGCCTCCCGAGGATCCGCTCGAAATGGCGGCGCGCCACAGCGGGTGGAGCGTCGAGTGGTGCCGCACTCCCGGACGAAAGTCCCTCAGGCCCCCGGGAAGCCACGCCGGTGACGGCGCGGCGGCGCCAAGCGCGCCAGGAGCCTTCACAAACACTCACCTTTTTGGTGGATCCATCCGACGAGAGGCTCGACATGGTACAGGCAACATTTACCCGCCAGAAACGCGAGCTGGCCAAGGCGGCTAGCTGGATCGAGCGGCTCCGCGCCCACGAGATCCGCAAGATCTCCTTCGACGCGGAGGGCAAAAAGCTCACCGAGACCCGGGAGACCTACGTCGACTATCCGCCCGAGGAGGTCGCCCGTCAGGTGCTCGGAATCGTGGTGGAGGTCGTGCGCCAGCACGGCGCCCGGCAACGCGCCAATGGCAAGAACACCGGGCGCTTCGTGTGGAGGGGGATCGAGGCCGATTTGACGGTGCCGCAGCTACGGGCGCTCAAGGAGGCCCACGCCACGCTCGCCACGCTGGTCCAGAAGCTCCCGCGGCGAAACCCGAAGGTCGTGCACAACACGACCGTCGACGGTCGGCCTGCATTCGCGGGCAAAATGGAGGAGACCTTCGAGCAGCGCGTGCGTTACAAGCCCTACGAGGAGGACGCCACCACGCGGGTGCGTACCTACGAGGAGCATTACCGCGAGAAGGTCGGCGCATCCCAGCAGGTCGAGATCGATTATGGGCTGGAGGTCCGGCGTATCCAGAAGCTCGAGGAGATGGTCACGGATCTCGGCACGGCCATTCAGGTGGCCATCGACGAAGCCAACGGGCGCGGTCACGAGGACGATCCCGTTCTCTCGAAGGTCATCGACTCCATCAGCAAAGTATTCGACGACGTGCTGCCGCCGAGGGCTCCTTCGTCCGAGGGAGGAGCGGGCGCGGGGCCGAGCGGGCTCTGAGCGTGATCGAGCCCATCGGCCTCGGGTTCGCGGGGGACGGCCGGCTGGTTCACCTGACGGCACTCTCGGCGCGTGACCTGCTCTGGCGGCTCAGGCAGGTCAACGGCCTGAGACGGCACGAGCTGTCGCTCTTCGAATGGCGCGACACCATGGAGCCCGAGCTGCGGCCGGGGAGCGAGCGGCCGGGCGATCTTCAAAACCCTGCAATCGCCACGCGGGTCCGACTGGTGAGGCGCCTGCGCTGGAACCGGACGCTCGCGCCGATGGAGCGTCCCGGTGATCGCCCGGACGAACCGCGTGGCCCGCGCCATCCAGCGCTGCCGTTCATCTCCTCGAGAGAGCTCCGGCGGGTCGAGGGGGTCGTCGCGGCGCGCGTGCTCGATGGGGTATGGAAGCTGTCGAGCGAAGAGGGCCACATGTCGCGAGGCATGGTGCCAGGCAGAGGGCGCCCCGATCGCAACCGCTGCGATTACGTGCTGCTCTTCGGGGCGATTTTCGTGGTCGAACGGCTGCGCTTCGCGTCCGTGTGTGATGCCGGGGTCTCGGATGTGCTGGTGGAGCGCGCGGACCGCTCCTTCCGACTGTTGCGGTTCGAGGGGGTGGCGACCGCGCGTGACGGTCGCGGGCTCGTGCTGCGGCTCCGCGACAGAATGCGCCTCGACCGTGCGTGGACGGCGCCCATGGAGGATCGGTCCGAGGAAGCGGTGCTGCGCTGGTACAAGGTACGGGCCGTGGTGCCGCAGGAAGGTTTTACGTTCGTCGAGGGCCCCTCCTTGCTCGGATGAGCAGAACGGGGTTGTTGTTGAGGTCGTACGATTCGATGACGCCCGTCGAGCGGCAATCGTAGTTGAATGGCTCGGTCTTGCGCTGCTCGCCGGCGACCATCACCTTGTCGCCCTCGCGCTGGACGGAGGTGAGCTGGACGAGACGGAGGGCAGGCCCCCCACCTTGATGAAGCCGCATCCGGCGACGAAGGTGGCGAGCAGCGAGGCAACGAGCGTACGTGTCATGGTCGATGGTCTTCCGGGTGTGAAGGGGCGGGCGCATCCGCATGCGTCTTCTGCTGCCCGAGGGAGCCCCCGGCAGCAGGCGCTCGCTCTAGAGGACGGAGAACCAGCGCGCGTTTGCGGCTTTTGCCCCGTTTTCCCACGGCCGCTCCCTCGACCCTCCTTCGAGTCTCCTCGGCCGATGCACGCGTCGCCACTAGGCTCCGAACCATGAATTCTTGCAAAAGCGTGCCCGACGTCGGGATCGATGCGATTGCCTTGAGTGTGCCTCGCGGCTATGTCGAGCTGTCCGAGCTCGCCGAAGCGCGTGGGGTCCCGCCGTCGAAGTATTTGAGTGGGCTCGGGATGCGCCGGATGGCGATCGCCGCGCCGGACGAGGACCCGGTGACCCTGGCCGTGAACGCGGCGCGGCGCCTCTTCGAGCGTTCCGGCGCGAGCCCTGCGGAGATTGGCCTCTGCATCGTCGGCACCGAGACGGCGGTCGACCACTCGAAGCCGGTGACTGCGTTCGTCCACGGCCTGCTCGATCTGCCGAGCACGTGCCGCATCTTCGAGGCCAAACACGCCTGCTTCGGCGGCACGGCAGGACTTCTCTCCGCCGTCGATTGGATCGCCTCCGGCTCGGCGCGCGGCCGCGCGGCGCTCGTCGTCTGCACCGACATTGCACGATATCCCCTCCGTTCGGCAGGCGAGCCAACACAGGGAGCGGGCGCCGTCGCGCTGCTCGTCCGAGAAAAACCGCGGCTGCTCTCGCTCGACGTGGGCCAGACCGGCACGTTCGCGCGCGACGTGCACGATTTCTGGCGCCCGCTCCACCACAAGGAGGCCCTCGTCGATGGGCATTACTCGGTGCAATGTTATCTCGACGCCCTCGAAGGCGCTTACGATGCATGGCGCCGCCTCGACGGCGCCACGGACGAGCCGCTCGTGCGGACTTGTTATCACGTGCCTTATGGCAAGATGGCCCGCAAGGCCCACCGGCATCGCCGGATGATCGATGGTCTGACCGAGGAGGTCGCCGACGCGTCGTTCGTGGTGGAAGTGGAGCCATCACTCGATCTGCCATCCCGGATCGGCAATGTCTACACGGGCTCGCTTTACCTCGCGCTCGCCTCCCTGCTGAACACGCAAGCGAGGGAGCTCGCAGGCCGTCGTATCGGTCTCTTCAGTTATGGATCAGGCTGCTGCGCGGAGTTTTTCGCCGGCAGGACGAACCCGGAGGCCGCCGAGCTCGTGACGCGCCTCCAGATCGACGGGCCCCTGCGCGACTGCCAGCGATTGACGGTCGCCGAATACGAGCGGCTCCGCGCCGAAGACGCCGTCGCCGACAGCCGACCGGCGCCGACACGCGCCGCTGAAGGAACGGTGAACGAAGGCGGACGTGCCGTTTATCTCGGGGTCGATTCGAACGAGCGGCGGGTGTACGCCTACGCGTGACCCGGCGCGCGCCTTGCTCAATCTGGTGCTCGCGGGTGCATTCGCGGGCACCATCGATCCAGGAAGCGGGCCGCTCACGAGTGCGGGCGGCACCGACGCCTGGCTCATGAAGCTCGGGCAAACAGGAGAGGTGCGCTGGGCGGAGAGGATGGGCGGAGCGCAATCGGAGACCGTGCACGCACTCGCGGTGAACTGCCAGGGGAGGAGCGCGATCGTCGGCTCGCGGGTGAATCCGAACGGGCCGGATTTATTTGCTCTGGATGGCCCGATCGAGGTATTCGTGTCCGGCTTGGCGCCCTGAGATAGGCGACCGATTTCCAGAGGGCGCTGCGACGATTCCGTGTAACATCGTCGGCATGAAGACCTTGGCATTGGTTCTGATCACTAGCATTGTCGCGGTGGGGTGCGGTTCGAGCGGAGGAGATCCGAGCGGAGCCTCGAGCTCGAGCTCGAGCGGGCGGCAGCGCGGGTTCGGGCGGCGGCGGGGGCTCAGGCGGCGGCGGGGGCTCAGGCGGCGGCGCTTGCAATGTGACGCTCGTCGAGGGGCTCGACACGTCGGTGCCGACCGAGGGGAAAATGCGCCCCGCGCTGAACGTCCCCTTCGAGGATGAGCACTACCACCTGAAGGTCGCCCGCGTGACCGACGCCTCGCAAGTCACCGACCACGACATCCCGAGCTGGGTCCGCCACGAATACTCGCGCCGCCCCGCCTTCAATGCCGACTCGACCCGCGCGCTCATGCTCAGCTCGAACGGGTGGATGCGCCTTTACGAGGTGAAGCCAGACGGCACCCAGGCTTTCTTGAAGACGCTCGCGCTGGGTGAGCCCCAGGAGCCGAACTGGCACCCGACGGATCCGAACAAGCTCTACTTCTTCGAATCGTACGGCCAGGGTCTCACAATCTCGACCTACGACATCACGAGCGACGAAAAATCCACGTCAAGAGATCTCGGGACACGTGTGAAGGCGCTCTTCCCGGGCGCGACCGGAATGTGGACGAAGCAGGAGGGACGCCCCTCCGACGACGGCAAGATCTGGTGCCTGGAAGCCGGCCACACGACAGCCGGCAATTTCGTTCCCGATGGTCTGTTCGCCTATGACTTCGACGCCGACAAGATCCTCGGGCACATGCCCGTGACCGAGGCGCCCGACCACATCTCGACGAGCCCAAAGGGGAACTACTGCGTGCCCTCCTGGGGAGTCCCCATGGGGACACGCGCCTACAAGACCGATTTTTCGAGCTACACGCAGCTGCACGACCGCAGCGAGCACAGCGATCTCGCAATTACGAAGGACGGCGACGAGGTGCTCGTCTACACCGCCTACGACGGGGCGAATGCGGGCAACGTGGTCATGGTCGAGCTCGCGGGCGGGACGGCGACGCCGCTCGTTCCCCTCTATGGCGAGAACAACGGGAGCGCCGCCATGCACATCAGCGGAACCTCCAAGAACAAGCCAGGCTACGCCGTCATCGGGTTCTACGCCTGCTCCGAGGAATACGGCGCCAAAGCGTGCGATCCATCTGCGCAGTGGTTCTACAACAAGGTCATCGCCGTCGAGCTCCAGGCAAACCCGAAAGTCTACAATCTCGCCCATACCCACTACGGCAACGCCGGCTACTTCACCTCGGCGCAGGCAATCGCCAACCCGGACCTCACGAAGGTGCTGTTCGCCTCGACCTGGGAGAGCACGATGGAGAACGACGTCGCGAGCTACCTGATCCAGGTGCCCGCCTGCGCCCTGCCATAGTCCCCGCGGTCGGCTCGAGGTTGGTCTCATCTGGGGGGCGCTGCGCTGGGGCGTTGCCCCAGGCCCCACCAGGGGCTATCCGCCCCTGGACCCGGACCAGCGCAAGCGCTGGACCCGGGGTCGATGAACTGCGCAATGCGCAGTTCATCGAACAGGCCGAGGCAAGACCGGCGAGCGCCCCCGCCCACCGCGTCCTCACCCTCTCCAGGCACGAGCACGTGCGCCTCCCAGGGCGTCCTCACCCTCGCCGGGCACGAGCACGTGCACCTCCCTGGGCGTCCTCACCCTCGCCGGGCACGAGCACGTCCGCCTCCCAGGGCGTCCTCACCCTCGCCGGGCACGAGCACGTCCGCCTCCCAGGGCGTCCTCACCCTCGCCGGGCACGAGCACGTGCGCCTCCCTGGACGTCCTCACCCTCTCCGGGCACGAGCACGTCGGCCTCCCAGGGCGTCCTCACCCTCTCCGGGCACGAGCACGTCCGCCTCCCAGGGCGTCCTCACGCGCATCGCGCGGCCGCCCACAGCGCGAGATTCCGCCGATGACAGCATTCGGCCCTCCAACGGGCCTGATGGAAGAACTGCGCACCGCGCAGTTCTTCCACCACGAGTCCAGCGCTTGCGCTGGTTCGGGTCGAGGGGCGAACAGCCCCCGCGGGGCCCGGGGCAGAGCCCCGGCGCGGCGGCCTCCAGAAGAGACGAATGCTCCCAGTGGGGAGGAGCTCAGCAGCGCTCTTTCGCGCGCGGTCCGCGTCCGCGGCCGCTCGAGCGGCGGCGAGCGAACAGGAGTGCTGCGAGGAGCGCGCTGAGCCCCGTGCCGCTGGCGGTGGAGGCTGCGGATTCGATGCGGCAGCCGCAGCTCCCGGACGCGCCGCTTCCGGGCGGCGCGCCGCCTGCGGACGACGTGCCGCCGCCGGTCATGGCGCCGCCCATGCCGCCTGCGCCGCCGTCGCCGCCCGCGCCGCCGGATCCGACGAAGTTGCCGGTCGACGAGCTCGTCGCGGAGGGCACGACCGCGGCGCATTGACCGCCCTCGCAAGCCTCGCCTGGCGGGCACGTGACGCCATCGCAGAGGTCGACGCAGTTCCCCGCTTTGCAATGGGTGCCGGCTTGGCACGACACGCCGAGGCACGCGGTCTCGACGCATTGGCCGCTGTCTACATGGCAGCTCTCGCCCGAGGGACAGATCCGGCAGGCGCACCCGGCGATACAGACGCCGCTCACGCACACCTGGCCCTCTCCGCACGTGACGCCCGCGCACGGGTCCACGCAGTGATCACCGCTGCAGACCTGGCCCGCGGGACAAACGACACCCGCGCAGGGAGCGCGGCACTCGCCGCCGTGACACACCTCGCCTTCCGGACAAACCACGTTCGCGCAGGCCTCCTCGATGCAGAAGCTCCCTTTGCACACGAACGAGGGGAGGCAGGGAAACTCGCCCGATTCGCAGGACGCGACGCAGGTGCCGTTGCTGCACACCATATCGGGCGGGCACGTCGCGTCATCGTCGATCAGGCCGTCGCAGTCGTTGTCGATGGCGTCGCATGCCTCGCCCTGGATGCCGGGCTGAAGGACGGCCTTGCAGATGAGCGCTCCCTGCGCATTGCAGTCGGAGATGCCCTTGGCGCACGCGCCTTGCGCGTCGGGCACGTCGCAGGGTTGCCCGGCGCCGGGACAGGCGACACCGGTGAAGCGAAAGAGGAAGTCCTCGTAGTCGAGGTCGTTCCCGTTGACGCCCTCGGCGCCCGCCGCGTCCTTGAAGTCGAGATCCTCGAAGCCAAGGTAGAACGTGTTGGCGAGCATGTTCGATTTGTAGAGGAGATCCGAGTACCAGGGTCCCGGGGTCGAGCACAGCGTGCACGTGACGTTGAACCGGTGCTCGGTGTAGTGATACTGCGTCGCGTTCCCGGTGCCGGTGCCGTTCGGGTTGGGGATCAGCACGAAGCCGATGTAGCCCCCCTTGTAGGCCGGGTGCTCCCGGATCGAGACGGCGGTCAGGTTGACCTGGTCGGGAGGCGGCAGGGCGCCCGAGAACGGGAACAGGATCTGGATGTCGCTGTTCGGCGCCGCCATGTTGAGGTTCGCCCCGAGGTCCACGGGGACGTACTTCGGCGGGTTGTTGCTCGGGATGTTGTCGTCGACGTTGTACCAGCCGACGGCGAAATTGGCGCCGCCGCCCTTGGCGATGTACTTGCCGCTGAAGTCGCAGAGCGGCGAGAAAACCTGGGGCTCCACGGCGGCGCTCTGCACGACGTCGATCCCCTCGTTGATGTTGTCGTTGTTGGCCGATCCGTTGAGGTAGCCGCTGAGCGCCGCGCCCCCTCCCACGGGGATGACGGTGCCGTTCGGCTGCGTGACGACCGCGAACGCCGCGCCGCTCGCGCAGAGGATCGAGGCGCCAATCAAGGAGGAGACGACGGGAAACCTGGGAGAGCTCGATCCGAGCATGGAGATCCTTTCCGGCGCGGCCACCCGAGCCAAGGTGAAGAATGTTTCCCCATGCTACCACGGGAGCTGTCCCGGATGAACCTCATCCGACACCTGATCTCGCGGCGCGGATCAGGGATAGAGCGGGCGCGGCAACACATCGACGGCCGGGTGCCAAAGGAAACGCAAGACCGCATCAAGGTACATCATCCTGGCAGGCTCCCTTTCGCCCCGGAAGCGAGCGCCTCGAACAACGTCCGCATCGCCTTCGCCTGCGCAGCCGGATCCCTCATGGATGGCTTCCGACCGTGGTGGGTTTCATCGCGGCATTGACACGCTGTCCCTCCACGGCATGCTGCCGAGGTGTCCGCCGCGCCCATCCCCACCATCTACACGATCGGCCACGGCACGCGCAGCCTGGAGGAGCTCGTCGAGACGCTCGGCGGCGCCTCGGTCGCCCGCCTGTTCGATGTCCGTCGATACCCCGGCTCCCGCCGCAACCCGCAGTTTGGCCGGGACGCCCTCGCGGCGTCGCTGCCCGGCCTCGGCGTCGAATACGTTTTCCGGGGCGAGGAGCTCGGCGGCAGGCGGCGGCCGAAGCGGCCCTCGCGACACCCGGCCCTCGAGGACGAGGGGTTCCGGGCGTACGCCGATTACATGGACGAACCCGCGTTCGAGGACGCGCTCGAGCACCTCGTCGGCGACGCGCAGCAGGGTGGGCCGCTCGCCGTGATGTGCGCAGAGACGGCCTGGCAACGTTGCCACCGGCGCCTCATCGCGGATGCGCTCGTCCTCTGCGGCGTTCCCGTCGAGCATCTGCTCTCACCCACGCGCCGCGAGCCTCACCGCCTCACGCATGGGGTGCGCGCGGACGAGCACGGGAGGCCGGTGTACGACATGGGCCAAACGACGGAGCTGTTTTCCCGGTGAGCCCCGTGGAACGCCTACGGATTGACGGAAGGATGCGAATCTGATCGAATGCGCGGCGGAGGAACCTGCACGTGGCAGACGCAGATCGGCAGAAATGGGACGCGCGGTACGCAGCCGAGGGGGCGCCGGACGAGCCCTCCGCCTGGCTCACGTCGCTCGACGAGCATTTGCCCCGGGAGGGGCGCGCGCTCGACGTCGGGGGTGGGGCGGGGCGAAACGCGATTTGGCTGGCCAGGCGGGGCCTTCGGGTGACGCTCGTGGACATCTCGCCCGTGGGCCTTTCCGTCGCGGAGAAGCGCGGGCGGGAGGCGGGCGTCACGATCGAGACGCTGCGGCGCGACCTCGAAGAGGAGCCCCTGCCCGAGGGCCCGTGGGACGTGATCCTGCAAAGCCACTACCTCGAACGCCCGCTCTTCCGGCAATACCCGCGCCTGCTCGCGCCGAATGGGCTCCTCGTGGTGGAGCATCCGACGCGGTCGAATCTGCTACGCCATGCCAGACCGGGGGCTGCGTTCTTGCTCGAGGACGGCGAGCTGCCGTCTCTCTGCGCGGGGCTCTCGATGGTCCGCTACGAGGAAGGGTGGACCGAACAAGGCAGGCACGACGCGAGGTGTTTGGCGACCATGTAAACCTCGTCCCCGGAGCGTCAGCCTGCCCCGGCGACCCGTCTCCCGGCGACCCAGATTTCGGCGAGATTGGCGCGGGAGGCCGTGTAGACAATCTTCGCGAGGATATCCTCCGGCTCGTCGAGCTCTTCGAAGAGGCGAATCGTGCCGTTCGGGGCAGTGGTGTCGACGAGGACGGCGTCGAAATGGCAGCCGGGCGCGAAGCGACCGACCGGGAGCTCGAGCGCGTCGCCACCCGCGGCGGTCGCGAGATGGAAGGCGTCGCGGATGTCGATGCGGGACGAGGGCCGGCCGCGCGTCTCCGGCGGCAGCGCCGGGTCGACACCACTCTCCAGCATGCGCGAGGTCACGACGGCCATGCGGCAGGCGTCGAGCATGGAGGCGCTCGGGCCGCCCGAAATGTCCGTACCCAGGCCGACGCGGACGCCCTTTGCAAGCGCCGCACGGAGCGGGAAGGCTGCATTCGAAAAATAGGCGTTCGACAGGGGACAGTGCGCGACCCCCGAGCCGCGGGTGACGATACGGGCCATGTCGTCTGCGTTGATCAGATTCGCATGCGCGAGAATCGATTGTCGCGTGAGGAGGCCGAAGCCATCGAGGCATTCGGCGTCCGTCACCCCGTGGCGGGCGAGGACGTAGCCGTGCTCCCAGTCGCTTTCGGAGCAATGGGTCTGGACGTGACAGCCGCATTCCCTGGCGATGACGCCGAGGCCCTCGAGCATCGCGTCGGTGCAGGAGGGTACGAATCGCGGCGTCACGACGGGGTGGACGAGCCCACCCTCATTCGCCGGATGGGTACGAACATACTCGATGAGTGATCGCGTGCCTTGGAGGCCGGCCTCGGTCGAGGCGTCGCGGTAGAAGTCCGGGCATTCCTGCGGGTTGTCCATCGCGACCTTGCCCACGAGGGCGCGCTGGCCCTTTTCCAGGCAGATGTCGACGAGGAGGCGGGTCGCCTCCTGATGGATCGTGGCAAAGTAGAGAGCCGTCGTGGTGCCATTCGCGAGGAGGTCGGCGACGAGCATTTCGTAGGCCTTCCGCGCGAAGGCAGCGTCGGCGTAGCGGGCTTCCAGCGGGAAGGTGTGGCGCAGCCAGATTTCCAGCGGCACGTGGAGCGCCTTGCCGAGCTGCGGGTATTGCGGGGCGTGGATGTGGAGGTCGACGAAGCCGGGGATCACGTAGCAGCCAGCGGGAAGCGTCACCAGCGTGCCGGCCATGGACGCAGCGATCCGGGCGCCTTCGTGGCGGGGGTCGCCCGACCTGATCACGGTGGCAATCCGTCCAGCCTTGTCGATCTCGACGAGGGCGTCCTCCAGCACCTCGAGGGTGCCGAGCACAGGCGCGTGGAAGAAGGTGCCGGCGAGGGTCTTGCCGCGGAGGTCGGTCATTCGGCTTTGCTCTTCGTAGCACGCCCCGCCCAAGCGCTGAGCATCGGTCTCATCACGAGGCGTCGCGCCGGGGCGCTGCCCCGGGCCCCGCGGGGGCTGTTCGCCCCTCGACCCGAACCAGGGCAAGCCCTGGACCGTTCGTGGAAGAACTGCGCGATGCGCAGTTCTTCCAACAGGCCGGTGGCAAGACCA
>NZ_JAGTJJ010000039.1 GCF_028435365.1 Polyangium jinanense
GCGGTTTTTCCGACCTCGGTCCAGGCCGTGCCTGGTCCGGGGTGCAGGGGGCGGACAGCCCCCTGCTGGGGTGCGGGGCAACGCCCCGCTCACAGCTTGAAGTTCAGCGCCTTCGGCCGCGTGAGGTGCAGGAAGCCGAGTGCGGACAGGGTCGAGCCCTTGCCGCTGTCCTTCACGCCGGTCCACGGCAGGGCCGGGTCGAGTGTGTCGCACTGGTTCATGTAGACCGTGCCCACCTCGAGTTGCTGCGCGAGCCGTTCGGCTCGCTCCCGATCACGTGTCCAGACGCTCGCCGTCAGGCCGAGATCGCTGTCGTTTGCCAGCCGCACTGCCTCCTCGTCCGAGTCGACGGGCATGATCGGCAGCACGGGGCCGAACGTCTCGATGCGCATCACGTCCATCCGATGCTCGACGTTCACGAGCAGCGTGGGCTCGAAGAAACGCCCGCGCCCGTCCACCTGCGTTCGTTTGCCTCCCAAGAGAACCTTCGCGCCCGCGGCGACCGCGCGATCGATTTGCCCCTGGATGAACGCCGGGTGATGCGGCTGCGCGATCGGGCCCATGTTCGTCTCGGCCGCCATCGGATCGCCGAGACGGTAGGTCTTCATGAGCGCGAGACACCCCTCGACGAACTTCTCGTAGAGGCTCCGGTGCACGTATGCGCGCTCGACCGCGCAACAGCTCTGGCCCGCGTTGTAACAAGCACCGTCGACGATGTTCTCGATCGCCTTGTCGAGATCGGCATCCGCCGCCACGTACGCCGCGTCCTTGCCGCCGAGCTCGAGCCCCACGTCGACGAAACGCGCAGCCGCGGCCGCGGCGTACACCTTGTGCCCGCCCGCCACCGAGCCCGTGAACGCCACGTGATCCACCCGCGGATCGGCCACGATGCGCCCCGCCATCTCGTGATCGCAGTGCAGCGCCTGAACAAGCCCGGCCGGCGCCCCCGCATCACGCAGTGCGTCGGCGAAGTGCTCCCCACAAAGCGGCGACCGCGGCGAGTGCTTCAGGATCACCGCGTTCCCTGCGAGCACGGCCGGGATCACCACGTTCACGGCCGTGAGCAGCGGATAGTTCCATGCAGGCAGGTTGAACACCACCCCGAGCGGGGCCCGCGTGATCCGCCGCTCGAAGCCCTCCTGGGGCGGCAAAACCGTGTCCGCGAGCGACGCCTCCGCGATGCTCGCCATGTACCGGGCGCGCTTGGCCATCCCGCTCACCTCGCCACGCGCCTGACGCAGGGGCTTGCCCATCATGGCCGTGATGTCGGCCGCGATGGCGTCGGCCCGCCCTTCCATGCGCGAAACGGCCGCGAGGCACAGGGCCACGCGGTCTTTCACCGGCGTAAGGCCAAAGGCCCGGGCGGCGGCCCGGGCGGCGTCGAGGGCCTGGTCGACCTCGCCGGCTTCGGCGAGGGGCCGCCTGAAGGCCACGTCGAGGGTGTAGGGATTGTCGACGACGAGCTCCAGCATGGGGAAGCTTGGACTTAGGGCCTGTTCGTCGGCCAGGAAATGTTCGTACAATACGCGGCGGATGCGAGCAGTCGCGGCAGGCCTATCCGACGTGGGCAGACAGCGGCACCACAACGAGGATCGCTTCATCCTTCTGCCTGAGTTCAACGTGTTCGTCGTCGCGGACGGCATGGGTGGACATCAGTCCGGAGAGGTAGCGAGCCGCATGGCCGCGAGCTCCATCGCCAAGTACTTCCGCAACGAGTGCAAGCACGACGTGACCGTCGGCCAGCGCCTCCGCGCCGCCGTGCTCGAGGCGAACGCGAAGATCTACGCCCGCGCCGACGACTCACGCCTGCACCGCGGCATGGGCACGACCGTCGTCGCGGGCGCGTACGCGCCGGACGATCGCACCTTCTTCGTGGCCCACGCGGGCGACAGCCGTTGCTACCGACTGCGCGGCGACGAGATCAAGCAGCTCACGCGCGACCACTCGCTCATCTCGGACGCGCTGCTCGAGCGGCCCGACCTCACCGAGCTCGATCTCAAGTACCTGCCGAAGAACGTCATCACGCGCGCGCTCGGCATCAGCCCGACGGTCGACGTCGACCTGCGCGCCGAGCGCGTCGAGCCGCACGACGTCTTCGTCCTCTGCTCCGACGGCCTGCACGGGCTCGTGTCCGACGAGGAGATCGCCGCCATCGTGCGCGACAACGCGATCCTCACCGAGGCGTGTGCACGCCTCGTCGAGACGGCGAACGCGAACGGCGGACGCGACAACATCACGGTCGTGCTCATCCGCATCGAGCCAGACGATCCGCCCTGGGCCGGCCGCCGCGCGAACTTCGCGCGCGCCTGAGGACTACGGCCTCCGGCTGATCGTCCCGGCCCGGAAATACCAGGCGAGCGCGAGCACGGCGATCACCAAGAGCACCACCCAGAACCACGGCGATCGGGTCCTGGCGGCCTCGCTCGTTTCTTCCATCTGCGCCGCGAACACGTTCGCGGCGGCGAGGATCGCGGTCGGTGCGTTCATCTTCGCCTCCCACCGCTCACGTTGGGCCGGCGGGAAAGGCGTCAATTCTTCACGGCGCGGTCACGTCATCGATCACGTCATCGATCACTCGACCGTGGCCGCGAGGGCGTGGCGGCCTCGGCGTACGTCGCGCCGCGGCCGTCGGGGTGCACCCGCGCGTAGGCCCGGCGCGCCGAGGCGAGCGCCTCCCGCACGCGCACCCGGAAGGCCGGATCGGCCTCCATGCGCTCCTGCCAGACACGCTCGATCCGGACGAGACAGATGCGCGCGAGGCCGAGCTCCGCGAGCACCACGTCGGCGTCGCTGTGCTCGACCGAGAACATCAGCCGCGCGTAGTCGGCGATCTCCAGCGCGCCTCGCTCGATCTCGAGCTGTTGCACGTACGCTCGATCGTAGGCGAGCCGCAGCTCGCACCGACCTTGTTCGGTCTCGGCGCGGATCGCGCCTATCCACGTCCGCTCGGTCGACACCCAGCGCTGCTCGGACAAACCCATCTCCGACAGGATGCGGGCGCGCTCCTCGGGACGGCGATCGATGCGAGCGGCCACGGTCGCGCATTGCTCGAGTGGCAGGTCCGCGGCCATGAGCAGCGGCGCGGCCATGCTCGCCGTCGAGGGACGGCGACGATCGCCCGACGGGCGCGGCGTCTCGACCGAGACGACCGAAGGCTTCGGCGACGGCGTGATCGGCGCGGAGGGCAGGGCGGGGCCGGACGAGGCCACGGGCGACGCCGCGAAGAAGGCTGCGTTCTCCACTGGCGAGACGGGCGCTGCGCTCACGGGCGCCGCGACCGACGGACCCTTCGAATCGGTCCACGCGAGAAGCGCGGGGGCGCGCTGGGTCGTGGGCGGCGCGTCGAGCAGACGACCACTCGCGGCGACGGCGCCGCCGGGCAACGTGGGAGGCGGCGCGAGTGTCCCCGTCTTTCGCGTGCTCGGCACCAGCGTCGGCGGCGCGAGCGTGTCGCGCTCCGTGATCACACCGAAGCTCTCCGCCGGCGGCGGGCTTGTCGTTCCCGTGCGTGCGGTTGCGGGCGCGCGGTCGGCCGGATCTTCTTCCTCTTCGCCCGGCGTGTGCTCGCCCTGCGAAACGCTCGTCGGCGTGGGGGGAGGCGAAAGCCGCATCGAGGCCGCGTCGCCCGGCCAGACGTCCGTCTCCCACGACGTCTCGACGTGCGCGACCTCTGCGCGCGTGGCGCGCTCGACGAGCTGGGTCGGTCCAGGGAAGGCCGCGTCCACGACGAACCTCGACGACGCGCGATCCTCGATGAGGCGCTCTCCCGACGGCGGGATCGGCACCGAGCTGTCGCGCGGGCGCGCGGGAAGGCCGCCCCCGCTGCTGAGCGCGAGCGGCTCGACCGGGAGCTGTGCCGACTCTTCCGGCGTGTGCTGCACGGGCGCGCTCGGCAGGAGCGTGTATCCCTCGTCCTCGGCGATCTCGCCCTCGAAGGGGCGGGGCAGGATGGGCCTCGGGCTCGAGTCCTCGGGCGGGACGGGGGGTGACTCCACGTCTTCGAGGCTCACGGTCATCTCGGGGCTCTCGGAGGCCACGATGATCCGGCCGAGCGCGTGCTCCTCGGGCTCGGGCACCGGCGTCGATCCACGCCAGGACACGACGGCCACGAGGCGCACGCCGTCGATCCAGACCGTGTCGAGACGCAGGTCGACCTCGAATGGCCGGAGCGAACCCTTGTGCGCGTAAAACACGCGCGGGCGGATGTTCGGCAGCTTCGACTCGAAGCGCGAGGCCTTGCGGGTCAGGTGTTCGAGCACGATCACCGGCGCGGGTTCGAGCTCGTCGATCTGTTGCTCGATCGGGGCGCAATTGAAGAGCGAGAAGGGGAGCGAGTCGGGGGCCGTCGCGTGCTCGGAGCGGATGCGGCGCGCGAACGTCACGGCATCGTCCGGGGCGCCGCGGTGCTCGGCGCGCCAGCGGATCGGCAGCGGACCGAAGCCTGGCGTCGCGTTGGGCGGGCACGTTTCGCTCGTCTCGATGCGCGGCAAGGGCCAGCCCGCGCTTCCGGCGCCGGTGGGGATGCCGCTCATGTTCTCGCCTTGCATCGCGGCGAGCTCGTAACGGAGCGGGATCGCGGAGAAGCGCTCGGGGGCGCTCGGACGCAGGCTGCCCGTGTGCCCGGGCATCCACACGCGTGGCCCGCAGACGCGCAGTGACTTCTCGAAATGCCCCACGCGCAGGCGCGGCACGACGATCTCGGTCGGCACGCCGCCGGGGGCGAACGCGCGGCCCGAGAACGCGACGTCGAGCTTCGGCTTGTACGGGACGAAGTCACTCGGCGCGAAGAGCGCCGCTTGCGGGTTGTGATCCCAGGAGATATCGCCGTGCGCCGTGTCCTGCTTCGGCGCGAGCAGGGCCGTCTCGCCGTGGACCAGCGTGAACGTCGCCTTCACCCCGATCGTGAGGCGATAGCCGCCGGGGCGCTCTTCCCACACCACGGTGGCGACGCTGAATGGGCAGAGTCGGACGATCTCCAATGCGGGGAGGGTAGCTTAACGCGAGCAGGTTGGGAAAGATTTCCTCGCGGGATCCCCGAATCTTTCGTGCCCTCGAGCTCTTCCGCTCCATCGAGTGTGACAATTGTCACACATGCGGCGCAACGTGGGATTTGCCCGATCCAGCGGACGCAAGTACGGCGCGAGACGCTGCGGTGCGTCGGGCCGAATGCAGCCGCGACCGACCGCCGCGCGTGCGACAACCCATTGGCGGGAGAGCGGTCCGTCCATACTGCCCGACTTCTCCGTTTCTCCCGTCCCACCCCGAACACGCCCGGCGTCCCACGATCCGTCGCGCCGGAAGGGAACGCCCTAGGGGCGATGCGTACCCCCGCGCGACCATTGCCCGCGCATGCGGGCCGACGCACGGGCGCGCCGGCCATTGAATCATTTCCGTGACGACCGCGTGTTTCGTTTCGATGGCGGGGCCTCCGTCGTGGTCACCGGCGTGACCAGAAAAAAAATGCACGTTCTCGACAGAAAAGGAGAGCGTATACGGCGGCCCGAACGATAGTCTGACGCCCCTGTCGAAAGGAGACATTCATGCTCAAAAATAGCCTCGTCGCGCTGGCGCTCGCTTCCTTCACCACCGTTCTGCTTGCATGTTCCGCGGCAGAGGTGGGGGAGCCATGCGAAACCGAGGGTGCGGCGGACGAATGTGTCGACGACGCGATCTGCGGAAAGCCGAGCGATACGGCCACGGAGCCGCAGTGCCTCAAGGTCTGCACACAAGACACGGATTGCGCCGCGAGCGAATCCTGCAACGGCGTGACCGGCACCAGCACCAAGGCCTGCCGGCTCAAGTGATCGCCTGCGCCGCGGCCCTCGCCGCGCTCCTCGTCGCTCCATCCGGGCGCGCCGAGGTGGGATACGGAGCGGCCGCGGCGCGTACCCTCGAGGGCCACACATTCCAGCCGCCCGTGCTGCTCGAAGGCCCGTTCACCACCACCCACGTCGGAATCGACACCTCGATGGGCATGCGCGTCCAGGACGGCGCGGGCGCCCCGCCCACGGGCCCGATGCGCCTGCCGCTCCCCGCCCGCGACGGCCAGAAGCTTTTCCTGTTCGAGGAGCGGCTCGCCGTGGGAATCGCGCCGGTGCGCGGCGCGGAGATCGGGGCGCGCGCAGTCTTTCAATTGGGCATCGGTGGCGACGCGGCGTCAACCTATTATTATGGGGGCCGCACGGGCTACGAGGTCCGCCCGCACCTCGGCTTCGAGGCTCTGCACAGTGAATCGCTCGGCCTCTCGGTCGGCCTGCGCGCGGGCCTGATCATGGCCGGCGGGGTGCGTGCGCGTCCCTCCGGGCTCGTGGACGCCATGATGCGCGAGGCGGACGCGGCGATGCGGGATCGGGCGCGTGTCATCTGCCTGGTCGCCGGGGACCTCGGCTGCGCGTTCAAGAATTTCGACGGGGCCGGGGCGATGCGCGTGGACGAGCGATCGTTCGGCGTGCACGCGTACGCGAGCGCGGCGAAATCATTCGGCCGGCACGTGGGCCTTCAGGCTTCGTTCGGCGGCGAGGGCCTCGATACACGGCTGCACGGCGGCCCGGGCCTCGATTCCCACATGTCACCGCGCTCGTATGCGGCGTCCGTCGCCGCCTCGGTCGACCTCGCGCCCCTCGCGCCGCTCGGAGCGATGTTCGAAGCGGGGCTCGAGCGCGGCGAAAACCGAGGCCTCGATCGCCGCAATGCCGAGCTCCTCGGCGGCGCGCCCATGGCCTACACGACCGAGCGCGTCGCGGCGGGCGTGTATTACACGGGGCGCGACGCGCTCACACTGGGGTTCGTCGGGACGTACGGTTTTACGCAGGCGAGGCGCGCCGCCGGAGACACGATCTCGCCTGGCCCGCCGACCCGCGCGCTCGGCGGACGCCTGGCCCTCCGCTACTTCTTCTGATCAGGACAGCACGCCCGCCGCGGCCTGATCGAGCAGCCCGTCGATGCCGTCGAAGAGATCCTGGTTCCCATTCTGGGAATACGCGGCGAGCTTCTCCGCGCATGCGGGGACGACCTTCACGAAATCGAGGATCGTGGCGGGATCCGCGAGCGAGGCCGCGGACCGGCCAAACCCTTCGCGCTCCAAGTATCGCGCGTTCAGGACCTGCTCGAACTGGTGGCGGATGGGGACGGCGAGCATGGGTTTGTGGAGGAAAACCGCCTCCCCCATGAGCGTAAAACCGCCGCCCGCGATGACGGCGCGGGCCGAGGCGAGGTCATCGATGAACCCGTCCTCGCTGAAGGGCCGATACCGCAGGTTCCCCTCGACCTGCTCCTCCTGAATCCCGCGGCGCATGCCGTAGATGCGGCATTCGAGGCCCGTCTTCTGCAGCGTATCGGCGAGCGCGTCGTTTCCTTCGGCGGTCTGGTAGACGAGCAGGTGCTCGCCGTCGCGCCGGTTCGCGCGGAGGATCTCGGGGCGCAGGATCGGCGGGTAGAGCGTCGTGCGGGGCTTGCGGATCGGGGGGCGGAAAAAGCTCGTGACGAGGTAATGGTCGCAGAACGGGAGTTTTCCTTTGATGAACAGGCGCGTCACGGTAAAGTCCGCCTCGTCCCCGCGGATGATGTCGGGCCCGTGCGTGCACCGGTTGATGATCTGCATGTTGTCGATGGACAGGATGGGCAATCCATGCGTCTTGGCGAACAGGTAGGTCCACGACTCGAAATCGCTGATCACGACCTCGGGGCGGAACGCCTGGATGAGCTCGAAGTACGCCGCGATGTTCTTGGGCAGCCCGGCCGCGCCCTGCGTCACGTTCGAGAACAACGTCTTGCCCCGACGGACGCGGTTCTCCTCGTAGATCATGTGGAAGCCGTGAATCTTGTTGACGCCCTCGAATCGCTTCGTGAGGAACTCGGCGGCCCGCCCGGAGGCCATGATCTCGATCTCGTGCCCCTGGCCGACCAGGTGCTCGAGCACCACGCGCGAGCGCATCGCGTGCCCCATGCCCTCGCCCACCACCCCGTAGAGGATCTTCATGGGCGAAGAGTTTATCGATCCGCACGGTGGGGGTCGAGGATCCGGCGCGCATGACGGCCCCGCGCGGCCTTCGCATCTGGTGCGAGATGGTCACGCACGCCGAGATCGCGGCGCCCGCCGTGCTCCGGGCCCTCGCCGAGCGGAAGATCGGCCTCATCGTCGCGGCGCAGCCGGGCCCGCGCGCCGATCTCGTGCGGCTCGCCCAGGCCGCGAGGGACGCGGGGCTCTCGTTCGCCGTCTGGCCGATGCTCGCGGACGCGGCCGGGCGCTGGGCGAGCGTGGACAACGCGGCCCGCTTCGCCGCGTACGTCCGGACGCTCGTCGACGAGCTCGACGCCGCCTGTGCCCTGCCCGAGGAAATCGCCCTCGATCTCGAACCACCGATCGACCGCCTCCGCCGCCTCCTCGGGCTCGACCCACCCGCGAGAAGCGCGCCGCATCCGGAGGACGGTGCGGCGATCCTCGGCGCCCTCGTGCGGGACCTCGGCGCGCGTGTCCCCACGTCGATCCGTGTCTCGGCCGCGGTCATCCCGCTCATTCTTTTTGACGACGAAACATTGGGATTCGAACGATGGCTCGGCACGCCGGTCGGATCCATCGGCTGGGATCACGCGAGCGTGATGGTCTACACCACGCTGATCGAAGGTTATTCGCGGGGCCTTTTGACCCGCAACGATGTCCGGCCGCTGCTCGCGTCCTCGTGTCTCCTCGCCGCGGCGCGCTTCGGGGCGCGGGCGGGCGTGTCGCTCGGCGCGGTGGGGAAGGGGGCGCTCGGGGACGAGGCGACGTATCGCTCGGCCTCCGAGCTCGCCGACGACGTGGCCATCGCGCGCGCGGCGGGCCTCGAACATCTCACGCTCTTCGACCTCGGCGGCGTGCTCCGCCGGCCGCCCTGGGAGGCGTGGCTCGACGCGTTCGCCTGGACCGAGCCCGCGCCACGTTTGCCCGAAGCGACGTGGAAGAGCCGCGCGACGGAAAAGCTCGGCCGCGGGGCGTCGCGCTTGCTCGGCGTGGCCGGTTCCTTGCGCCGGACGCGCGGGTGAGGGCACGATCCCGCGTCCCGATGTCGAAGCCCAAGATCGTACAAGCCGGAAGCCCCGTCCTCCGCGCCGCTGCCGCGCCCGTCGCGAGGGATCAGATCAAGAGCCGGGACATGCGCCTGCTCGTGAAGAAAATGGTCGAAACGATGCGCCAGGCGCCCGGCGTGGGCCTCGCCGCCCCGCAGATCGGCGTGGGCCTGCAGGTGATCGTGCTCGAGGACGACAACAGCCGCATGGCGCGCCTCACGAAAGAGCAACGCGATGAGCGCGGCCGCGCCCCGTTCCCGCTCACGGTCATCATCAACCCCGAGCTACGCGTGATCGGCGAGGAGACGGCGACGTACTTCGAGGGTTGCCTGTCCGTCGCGGGCTACATGGCGCTCGTCGAGCGGCACTTTGCCGTGGAGGTGACGGGCTTCGACGAAAAAGGCGAGCCGCTGCGCTGGGAGGCGCGGGGCTGGCCCGCGCGCATCCTGCAGCACGAGGTGGATCACCTGCGCGGCGTGCTCTACGTGGATCGCATGATCTCGCGGACGCTCTCGTGCAACGACGAGATGGGCGCGCGCTGGCTGGAGACGCCCGTCGACGAGGTGAAGAAGGTGTTTGGCGTGGAGTGAGGGAGGGCGCGCGGGCCTTGGTTTGACCCGAGGAACACGCGCCCGTCCGGGATCACTGGGCGGAGTAGGTCTTGAGCGTGATGCCCGAGGACGCCGCGTAGCCGTAGAGCTTGATGTAGTACGTGCCGCTCTGCGGCGGGACGAACTCGCAGACCTCGTTGTTGCCCTCGAGGTACGGACGGCAGGTGTAGCTCGCCGTGGTGGGCGCGCTGCCGAAGCGCACGTAAAGATCGGCGTCGCCCGTGCCGCCGGAGATCTCGATCTTCAGCGCCTTGGAGCCGGCCGGCGTCGCCTGCGTGTACGACGTGCTCCACTTCTTCGAGCCGACCGAGATGCTGTTCACCTGGCCGATCAGCGCGTACGTCGGAGCGGCGCCCACGCCGACGGCGGTCCAGGCGTCGGCGATCGTCTGCGCCGCGGCCGCGCCGTAGAGCGTGTTCGCCGCGTCGACCGTGCAGGAGCGCGCGTCGCTGAACTTGGCGTTCGGGCCGAGGCAGGACGTGTTGGCCTTGTAGAAGATCGCCGCGCCCTTCTGGATGCTCTCCACGGCGTTCGACGCGAGCGGGGCGACGACGTTGCTCGTCTTGCCGCGCGGGTGCGAGCCGCCCGCGACCGCGAGGTAGAACGCGAGGTTCGCGATGCCCGAGTTCCAGTGCACGCCGCCGTTGTCCGACGTGCCCGTGTAGCGCGTCGGGTAGTAGTCGTAATCGCCCGCGATCGCCGGGTCGTTCATGTAGCGAAGCGCGTCGCCCGCCGTGCCCGGCGTCCAGCACTCCTCGCCGATCTTCCAGGTGTTGCCGGAGACCGCGCCGTCGCGGTAGGCCTCGATCGAGGCGCCGAAGATGTCGGACATGGCCTCGTTCAGCGCGCCGGACTCGTTCTGGTAGACGAGGCCCGAGCCGTACTCCGTGACCGCGTGCGTGAGCTCGTGGCCCACGACGTCGAGCACCGTGAGCGCCGACGAGTCGGTGCCGTTGCCGTCGCCGTACACCATCTGCGTGCCGTCCCAGTAGGCGTTCACGTAGCTGGTGCTGTAGTGGACGCTCGACGTGAGCGTCGCGCCCGAACCGTTGTAGCTGTCGCGGCCGAAGTTGTTGAAGTAGAAGTCGTACGTGATGCCGGCGTTGTCGTGCGCCGCGTTGACGATGGCGTCAGCGACCGACGTCTGGCCCTCGGAGCGCACGAGCGTGCCGGGCAGGGTCGTCTTGTTGCCCGCCGTGTACGTCTTGCGGTTCCTCGCGGTCTGGAGGTTGTCGTAGCTATTGACGATCTCACCCGTCCGGGCGTCGACGAAGACCACGGGCATCGAGGGCGAGCCGTCGTGGTTCGTCGCCTCGAGCTGGATCCGGTGCGTCGCCACCGCGCCGAGCTGCTTGCGCGCGAGGATCTGCATGTCCGCCTTGCGCGTCCGCGAGACCACGCCGTCCACGGACGCGTAGGCGATCTTGATCGCCTCGGCCTCGGAGATCGTGGCCGGCTCGACGCGCAGGTTGCGCTCGAGGTAATCGTGCACCTGCTTCACGTCACCGCGCGTATCGAGCTCGACGACGGCCTGGGCGCCGAAGACCGGGATCCCGTTGATCGACTGGGCGACGCGCGTGACGGCCTCGTTGCCGTCGTCGATGTGCACGCGCTCGACGTTGAGGTCCCCTGCGCCCCGGGCGATCTCGCGCCCGGCGACCTTCTCGATGCCGATGTCGCCGGCGAGCTTCATCGCCTGATCGTCGCGACTGGCGAAGACGTCCTGAGAAGCGGCCTGATTGTCGACGTCCTGGCCGTCGACGGCGCAGGCCGCGAGGAGAAACGTCAGGGGAGCGAGCGTGGCAAGGCGACGATTACGCATGGGCTGACACCTCGACGAGAAAAAGGTGGGAGCGGACGGATCCGATGGTCCGGAGAATGCGGACCTTCCTTTTTTTCTCGATTGATGTCAATACCGATCTGCGTCGCAGCCGAAATTCATCCGTAATGGGTGAATTTTACTACGAATCAGTGCAACGGCTTTGCATCTGCTATTTTGTGGGAATCGTGCATCCCAACTGGAACGCCCAGGGTGCACTCCGGAGTTACCAGGTGTGCCCTATGGAACGACCACGGTGTCATTCGTCAGGAGCGGCAAATTCTCGCGTAGATCTCCGCCTTTCACCACGGCCGAGAACGCGAACGGGATCCGCCGCTCGCCGTGCGCGTCCTTGCGCACGATGACGATCTCGTTCGGCGCGGCAAAACGCGTGAATCCACCGGCGAGCGCGATCGCCTGCAGCACCGTGACCTGCCCCGTCGGCGTGAACTCGCCCGGACGCGTGACCTCGCCGAGCACGTAAATGCGATAGCTGTGGAGCTCCGCGACCTCGACGGACACGACCAGCGGCTCCGTGTAGAACTGCTGGCCCTTTTCGGTGATCTCCTTGCCGATCTGCTCCACGGTCTTTCCGCCGCAGACGATGTCGCCGACGAGCGGTAGCGTGACGAATCCGTCGGGACGCACCGTGACCCTGCGGCTCAATTGATCGTTGTGCCAGACGCGCACCTCGAGCACGTCCCCGGCGCCGACGGTGTACGTCCGCATGACGCGTAATTCCGTCGTGTAATCGTAGTTCGGGCGCGCGCCGCCGCAGCTCGCCGAGGCTGCGAGCCCAAGGAGGAGCAGGCATCCCCGCGCGAATCGTCCTTTCACGCCCCGGGCGATTCTCTTCTTTTGGTGCACATCCATGGCTTTCCTCCGACGAGCACGTTCACCCGTGGCAAAGGGTGATCCCGAATGCTCGGAGCGCCATCCCCTGCTACGAAAGAGGCCACGCGCGCCGCGGAGAGCCATCTCGAACGCGCGCCTTCGGGGGACATGGCCGCGATCATCGTGTGCGTGCTCTGCGCGCTCGTCGTCTTGAAGCCCCAGGAGTTCGTGCCGGCCCTCGCCGGGCTGCCGCTCCTTTACATCGTGTTCGCGCTCTTCACCGTGGCATTCGCCGCGGACGTCCTGCGCGGTCGCGCCCGGGTCGATCTCCCGCCGCATGCGCCCTTCGTCCTCGCATTTTTTCTGTGGGGGGCGCTCGTCACGCTCGTGCGCAGGCCGGCGGTCCTGCAAAAAGAGGGAATCGACCTCGCCATCGTGCTCTGCATCTTCGGCGTGATCGCGCTCGGCCTGGGCACGACGAAGGGGCTCCGGCGTTTTTGCTGGACACTGCTCGTTTGCATGATGTTCGCCACGACGGTCGCGCTCGTCCAGTCCCAGAGTCCTTATGGCTGCATGATCGCGGAAAAGGGCGACTGGGAGGGCAAAGGCGAGCTCCAGTACGACGGGCGCGGCTGCGAGACCGCGCTCGATTGTCGCAAGGACGGGCTGCCGGACGTGAATTACCGTTGCGAGCGGGTCGGGCCGTTCGGCACGGCCACGATCGGCGGGCGTGTACGTTATCGCGGCACGCTTGCCGATCCGAACGAGCTCTCGCTCGCCGCCGTGATGGCCTTGCCCTTCGCGCTCGCGTTCGCCGAACGAAAACGTTCGTCACGTGATCCGAGCCAGAAGCCGAGCGCCGCGTCGCTCGGGCTCCCGATCCTGCTCACCGACAGACTGCTCGCCAGCATCGGTTCGTTCCTCCGCGTCGTCCCGGCGCTCCTCCTCGCGCTCGCATTCGCGGTGATGATCGTCCTTTCCCAGTCACGCATGGGCGTCCTCGTTTTCCTCGTCGTGATGGGCCTCGCCTTCATAAGGCGCGCAGGCGTCTTCGGCGTCGTCATTGGTTGCATCGCGTTTCCGCCCGTGCTCCTGCTCGGCGGTCGGAGCGGGGCGGAAGCGGAGGCGTCCGCGGACGAACGTCTCGATCTCGTGGCCGAGGCGCTCACGATGATCCGTCGATCGAAGGGGATCGGCTTCGGGGTCGGTCAATTCGCCGACGAATCGACGCGCGGGCTCACGGCGCACAACAGCTACCTGCTCGCCGCGGCGGAGACGGGAATCATCGGGGCTTGCCTCTTCTCGCTCGTGCTCTACGGCGCAATCAAAGTGCCGGTGAAATTGTGGTTCGGCTCGTACGACGTGGACGCGGAGCTCCGTCGCATCGCACCGGCCATCGCGATCTCGCTCGTCGGTGCATACGTCGGGATCTTTTTCCTGTCGTGGTCGTACAAGGAGTTTCTTTACATGCTGCTCGGCGCCTCCGCGGCGCTCTACCAGGCCGCGCGCGCAGAGGATCCGCGGTTCTCCGTGCGCATCGACCTGCGCGAAGCCGCGACCGTCTGCGCGGCTTGCCTCTTGCTCTTCCCGATCGTGTGGATCGTGCTGCACGTGATTGGCTGAATTGAATGTTCTCGACAAACAAGTGGAGCGAGGAGGCGCCGAGCATGGTCATTGCCGGAGGGCTCCTCGCGCCCGAGCGCGGAGGGAGCCGATGGTCCGCCTGAGCACCGAGAGCACACCGCGCGAGCGACTCGCGCGGATCGTCGTCCTCATGAAACGAACGCGCAGGTATGCGCGGAGCACGATCGCCATTGCAGCGGCGCTCGTCCTCGCGTCGCTCTTGCTCGCGCTCTCCACGAAGCGCATTTACCGGAGCGAGACGACCGTCGTGTACCGCGAGGTCGTCCGGGCGGGCAGGGAAGGCGAGAGCGCGGCGCAACGCGCGGCGCGGCTCGGCCCGCGATTGAAGGAGATCGTCCTCGCGCGTGGCACGATCTCCTCGATCATCCAGGAATTCGATCTTTATCCCGAGCTCGCCGAAAAGTCGATGCTCGAGGCCGTGGCGGAGATGCAGAAGAACGTCTCCTTCCGCGCCCGCACCCAGGACACGTTCGCGCTGTCCTTCTCGCACCACGATCCGGCCACGGCGCAAGCCGTCACGAAACGGCTCGCCGAGGTGATGATCGAGGACTACAGCAAAGACAACCTCACGACGGCCGCGCTGAACCACGATGTTTTGCGTCGTGAGCTCGACGAGGCCAATCGCACGGTCGAGGACGCGAGCCGGGCGCTCGCGCGCTTCCTCGCCAAGCACCCGCAATTCACCTGGGGCATCAACGATTCGCCTTACGCCCCGACAGCGCCGCAGCCGGGCGCGGCGGCCCCGTTCGCACAGCCGAATCCCGCGAATCGCACGCCCCAGGCGGGCCAGGCGAGCCGGGAACGAACGCCCGTGGATCCGGTGCTCGCGCGGCTGTTCCAAAGGCTCGCGCAGATCGACGCCGAGCTCGCCGGTCCCGGCAAGCCGGGCGCGCCGCCGCCGCTGCCGGTGAACGTGACCGACGCGCAGAAGCAAAGGGACGCAGCCGCAGCGGCGCTCGCGGCGGCGGAGACGGATCTCGCCACGAAATTGCAGAAGGTCACGCCCGTGCACCCGGACGCGATCTCCGCGCAATCGAAGGTGGCGCGGGCGCGGACCGCGCTCGCCACGGCGGAAAAGACGCTCGATCTCCTGCGCACGGGCGGGGCCCCGCCGCCGCCGGTCGATGGGGAAGGAATCGAGCCGGGCCGCCGCGCGGCGCTTGAGGAGGAGCGCCGCGCGATTACCGCGCAGATCTCGGCGCGCAGCAAGACGGCCGCGCCGCGTGGGAGAACCACGACCACGAATCCGGCGCCGAACACGGGGACGACGACGGGCACGAGCGTGGGGACGCAGGCGGCCCCCGAGGTCCCGAGTGATCCCGAAATCGTGGAGCTCGAGACCGAATGGCACAAGCTGCGGCTCGATCTGGAGCGGGCGCGAGAAAATTTCCGCAAGGTGCAGGAGAAGGAGCGCGGCGCGAGCCTGACCGCGACGGCCGCGGAAGAGGAGGCCGAAGCGGCGCTCGTCATTGCGGATCCGGCCTACCTGCCGGTGAGGCCGGATCGCGGTCGCGGCCGCGTGTTTTTCGCGGGATCGTTCCTCGCGATGTTCCTCGCGCTCGGGTATGCGGGCTCGCGCGTGCTCCTGTGCGAGACGATCCTCGACGAAGGTGACGTCGAAGCGCTCGGCGAGCCGCCGCTGCTCGTATCGGTGCCCCATATCCCGGAGCCGAAGACGAGCACCGCGCTCACCACGCGGGATTCGTGGGGGCCGCCGCCGCCATCGTCTCGAAAACCCGAAGACACAGGGCCAAAGAGCCGGCCGCCGGACAGCGGATCGATCGAAGTTCGAATGGAGGAGGCGGAAGCGCCCCTCTCCGACGAACCCTGCGTCATGCCGCTCGGCGCGCCGCCGTCCGCCCCGGAGCCCGAGGAGGATCCTCTGCCGCCCAAGCGGATCCGCATGCAAACGCTGCCCTACGGCGCGACGCTCGCGGATTACCTCGCAAAGGCGAAGAGCGAAGCGCCGCCGATCGAGGAGCCTCCGGCCGAGGAGCCGCCGGCCGAGGAGCTTCCGGCCGAGCTCCTCGACGAAGCCGCATACGAGCCGCCGGCAGACGAACCGCCTACCGCGCTCTCGCTGCGGGATCCGAACGCGGGGATGATGCTCGCGCCGGAGGTCGAGGTCGTGGGGACGCCCTTCGACCCGGAAAACGAAGGAGCGCTCGAGCTCGTGCGCGGCGCGCCTCCCGCGGTGCTCGGCGCGCTCCGCGTGCTCCGGCACAGGCTGGAGCAGAAACGCGGCGAGGGCCCGCTCGTGGTGAGCGTGCTGAGCCCAGGGATCGGTGAGGGCAAGAGCGCCGTCGCGGCGCGGCTCGCCATGACCCTGGCCGAAGCCGAGCGCGCGCGGGTCGTGCTGGTCGAGGGCAACCTCGGTCGGCCGCATCTCGCCTCGATGCTGGGTCTGCACGTGCCCGAGGAAATGGGCTTCTCGGCCCAGCTTCGGCGGCACATGAGCGGCCGCTGGGAGCCGTGGAGCGTGCTCCGTATCGGCGCCTCGCTGTACGTGCTCGCCGAGCCGGCGACGGAGGCGGCCTTCCCGACGGCGCTGCATTCGACGTGGTTCGAGGGCGCCGTGCATGCGCTGAAGGAGAGCTACGATTACGTGGTCATCGACGGATGCGCAGTGCTCGGCTCGGGCGACGCGAACGTGCTCGAAGACGTGAGCGACGTCTGTCTGCTCCTCGCGCGCGCGGGAATGACGAAGGGCAGCGAGCTTTCGCGCGCCGCGAAGCAGCTCGGCGACCGGCGCATGTTCGGGGTCGTGCTGAACGACGTGCGGACGGAGGGCGGAGCGCGGAAGGGGAGGGCGAGCGCATGAAGGTGGAGGCCGCGCAGAGAGCCGTGGCGGGGCGGATCGCGCCGTGGACCGAGAAGCTCGCGCCATGGATGGGGAGCTGGGCCGAGGCGCGGCTCGTCCGCGGCGTCGAGCGGCTCGTCTTCGGCGAGGTGACGCGGCCCAAGCACGTGCTCGTGGCCATCTGCGATCACTTCGAGCCTCTCTGGACCGGCGAAGCGAAAGCCCCGGGCGCGGCGCCCCTCTCGCGCGGTCTCGCCCGGGTCGCGACATGGCGGCGCGGATATCCCGCGCTCGCCGCGTCATTCCGCGATTCGAACGGCAGGCCCCCGCGGCACACCTTTTTTTATCCGGGCGACCAGTACGATCCGGCGCTCGTCGAGCCCATCGCCGAGCTCGTAGCGATGGGCCTCGGCGAGGTGGAGGTGCACCTGCACCACGACCGGGACACGCGGAGCACGCTGCGGGAAAAATTCGAGGGGACACTCGCATCGCTCAGCCGCCACGGCCTGGTGCCGCGGGTGCGCGGCGTGGATCGATGGGCCTTCATCCACGGGAACTGGTGTCTGGCAAATTCGCGCGCCGACGGCGCCCATTGCGGCGTGGACGACGAGCTCGACCTGCTGCACGAGCTCGGCTGTTACGCCGATTTCACGTTCCCATCAGCGCCAGACCGGACGCAGCCACGCATCGTGAACAGCATCTATTATCCGTCCGGCGACGTGAAGCGGCGCAAAGCACACGAGCGCGGGCGGCCAGCAAGCGTAGGCGACGGTCGCATGGAGCGGGTGCTCTGCATGCAGGGGCCACTCGCGCTGTCGTTCCGGCAAGGACCAGGGCTGCCACTCAGAATCGACGCAGGCGCCCTGACGGCGCGGGATCCAGCAACGCTGCCGCGACTCGAAAGCTGGATCGACCAGGGCGTGTCCGTACGAGGCAAACCCGAATGGGCATTCGTAAAGCTCTCGACGCACGGCGCACCCGAGCACGAGGCGGACAGTCTGCTCGGAGCCCCGCAGCGTCGCTTTCACGAGGCGCTGGCCTGGCTAGCAAAGCGGGAAGGTTTCCGGGTGCATTACGTGACCGCGCGGGAAATGTACAACATCGCCCGCGCCGCCATGGATGGCCGCCTCGGCGACCCGTTCGAATTCCACGATTACGAGATCCCGCCAGCAGCGCGCGCCTGTCAGGCCTGAGAGAGGGTGTTCGGCAGCGGCGTCGCGCCGGGGTTTCACCCCGGACCCCGACCAGGGGTTGTCCACCCCTGGACCCGGACCAGCGCAAGCGCTGGACCCGGGGTCGATGAACTGCGCAACGCGCAGTTCATCGAACAGGCCCGTGGCAAGACCAGCGACGACGTTGCCCGTCAAGACCGCAGCGGGGGCGTGTCGACTCGAGGCGAGCAGCGCTGCCGTCTTGGTTGGCAACGCCGCTCGTGGTCTTGCCCAGGGCCCGCTGGAAGAACTGCGCATCGCGCAGTTCTTCCACCCCCGGTCCAGGCCGTGCCTGGTCCGGGGTGCAGGGGGCGGACAGCCCCCGCTGGGGTTTGGGGCAACGCCCCAATCTCTCCCCTCAGGCCGACGCAGCTTGCGCTGGACGATCCTGGATGGGCGGGGATGCGAAGATGTCTGCCTGGCTCTCGCTCGGCGGCGGAAGCTCCACGTAGCCGCGGAACTGGGCGAGCATGTTGAAACGGCGGGACATCCAGCCGGGGATCACGAGGGCGTAGGTGCGGGCGAGACGGCGCGGGTCGTCGAGTGTCCGCAGCATCGCCTGGTAGGTCACCTCGCCGTAGGCGGCTTTGAAGGCCGCGGCTTGTTCGGGACGGGAAACCCAGTTCATCACGCCGGGACGATCGGCTTCGGGGTGGAACTGGACCGACTCGACGCCGGCGGTCACGTCCAGACCGAGGATGGCGCGACCTTTGGACATGCCGTCGCGGCTCTCGCGGGCGAGGAGGGAGCCGCCGAGGGATTCGAGCAGGCGCTCGTCGAGGTCGACGGCTTCCCAGCTTCGGTGCTCGAAGGCGAAGAGACGGTCGCCGAAGGGGCGGAGGAGCGGGTGGGCTTGGCCTTCGGGCGTCGTGTAGATGGGCATCACGCCGAACTTGCGCTCGGTGCGGGGCACGACGGCGGCCAGACGAAAGTGCCGCACGACCATCTCGAACGAGTAACAGATGGCGAAGAGCGCGCTCTGGGTCTCGCCTCCGCGGATGGCCGAGTCGACCACGTGGTCCAGGAAGCCTGAATAGTCTGTGACCCAGGGCATCCCGTCGCCGTCGTAGGGGGATCCGGGGCCGCCGGTCGAGATGTACAGGTCGTAGTCGCGCGGGACGGGGTTTTGTGTGTCGCGCGGCGAGACTTCGCCGAGCACGCACTCGAGGCCCGGGTTGTGACGGCGGACGCGGTCGAAGAATGTGGACACGATGCCTCGCAGGCACCGCATCGCCTGGTTGACATGCCCGTTGTTCATGTCGACCAGGCAGATCCGCAAGGGGAGCAGTCGGGGCTCTCCGCTCACGTGCACCAACCTCCGGCCTGGGGAATTGCGATACGACCCATCACGCGCGTGACCTCAGCATCTTCCCCCTGCGTCGTGATTGTCGTAGCACGAAGGCTGAGCGCCGAAAAGACAGCATTTCTGTCACTTTCCACGCAGACTCCAAGCGACCGACCGCACGACCGGATCTCCGGATTGCGCTGCAGTTACAGCGGATTGGCGTGCCTGAGACGGGGCGAAGCGAGCGAGCGAGCGGAGCGCGGAGACGCGTAGATCGGTGCTCGCGTTTTCCTGGGTCGCCAGGGTCTCCGCGAGGGTGATGGCGCGGGCTCGTTCGCCGCCCTGCGCGACGCGGACGTAGGCGCCGAGTGCGCGGGCGCGGATCAGCTCGGAAGCCGTCTCGTCGATGACGAGCGCGCGGAGCTTGCTGGGCGCGGTGGCGCCGGCGATGCGGATGGCGAGGGCCTCGTAGTCGCCTTTGCCGTGCGCGCACCAGACTGCGCCGAGGACACGTTCGAGGGCACCGGGCTTCGCCGGGAGGGGCTTGTTCGGGCGGCGTGTGGCCGCGAGGGCGAAGGGGGGCTCGGGCGCGAGGGGCGACGGAGGCGCGGCGACCTTCTTGCTGGAGGGCGGGAGCGGAGGCGCAGGCTGACCGCCTTCTTCGAGGATGCCGCGGTAGAGCGCGCTGCCGTGGAGGACACGCTTCTGCGCTTCGGTCAGATCGGTCGCGCCGTAGGCGATCGGGAACATCGTGTTCGTGACGTCCGGGCAGTTGTCGGGGTTCGACTGCATCACGGACGTCGGGCACTCGACGGTGTCGCTGAGCGGATCGGTCTCCTCGATGGAGAACTCGGTCGTGTGGAAGAGGCCCGAGAGGTGACCGACCTCGTGGCGGAGGACGGTCGCGTCGTACTCCGGGTTGCCCGAGGGCATGTACGCGACGCCGCTCATGGTGGTCCCGTGGAGCGTGGTGCTGCCCGGGATGCCGCCCGCGACGCCGATGGCCTGGCCGAACTCGGAGCCGAAGCTGCCGATGACGAAGAGGTTCAAGGCCGGCGCGTCGCCGGCGCCCGCCGAGGAGGCGAGCAGGTTCCGGTACTCGTCGTAGTTGTCGACGCTCGTGAAGCTCGCGTCGAGCGGCAAGAAGGTGACCTTGCCGAGGCCGAGGCCCGCGTAGTCGACGAACATGTCGGAGAGGACCTGGTTCACGTAGTTCTGCGTGGTCGAGTTCGGCGCGAGGAAGACGTTCACGTCGACGACGCCGCCGTGGAAGAGGCCGTCCTTCGTGCGGCGGATCCACACGTCGACGTGCGCGCTCGTGACCGAGCCGTCGTCGTCGCCGAGCGCGATGCGCCACTGGCCTTGCTGCATGGGCCAGGCGTTCGCCGCGTCGGACTGCGGGCTTCCGCCGCCGACCCAGCCGTAGTTCGCGAACGCGAGGGTCGACTTGTTCGGCATCGCGTAGTTGAAGATGACCGACTCGCCCGAGGGAGGACGGAGGCGGTTGATGCCGACGACGTCGTTCACGTTCGCCGTGCCGACCACGACCGTGAGGCCGAGCGCGCGGTCGGGGACCTCGAAGGGCTGGAGCGAGTTCAGCGCGATGTCGCCGACGTCGATGTGCTCGAGCGACTGGAGCTCGCTCGGCCCCGCGCCCACGCCCGAGCCGCCCGCGCCCGTGCCGCCCGCGCCACCCGCGCCACCCGCGCCCGCGCCGCCCACGCCGGGGCCTGCGCTCCAGGTCTCGCCGCCTTCGCCGCCGGTGCCTTGGGTCTCCGTGCGGGTCGTCGCGCCGCACGCGGCGAGCGTGACGAGCGCGATCGCGGCGAAAAAGGAGGACCGGACAAGGCCGGCAGACGAGGCTCGAAGGGAAGCCGAGAGCGAACGGAAGGCGGTAGGGGCAAGCATCTTGCGATTCTAGCTTGCGCCTCCTTGGGGTAGAAGCGGGCGCGTGCAGAGCGTCGATCCGGCGGCGACGGGGACGAAAGGCCGCGAGGAAGCTCCTCCGAAGGCGGGAGGCGGCGCGCGCTCGGCGGCGCTCGTGACCGCGGGGATCGTGCTGTCGCGGCTCGTGGGGCTCGTGCGGCAGCGCGTCATGGCCCACTACTTCGGGACATCGGCCTGGGCGGACATGATCGCGGCCGCGTTCCGCGTCGGCAACATCACGCAGAACCTGATGGGCGAAGGGACGTTGTCCGCGACGTTCATCCCGCTCTACGCGCGGCTGCGCGGCGAAGGCAAAGGCGAGGAGGCGGCGCGGTTCGCGCGGTCGGCGCTCGGGCTGCTCCTCGTGGTGGTGGTGGCGGCGTCGGCGCTCGGCGTGCTGTTCGCGCCGTGGCTGTCGTGGCTCGTGGCGGCGGGGTTCGACGAGGAGAAGCTCGCGGGGACGGCGACCATCGTGCGCATCGTCTTCCCGATGACGGGCCTGCTCGTGCTGTCGGCGTGGGGGCTCGGCGTGCTGAATGCGCACCGGCGCTTCTTCTTGCCGTACGCGGCGCCCGTGGTGTGGAGCCTCGCGCAGATCGCCGCGCTCGTCGTGGCAGGGACGTTCCTCGGGCAGCGGGGCGGCGCGCTCGCCACGGCGCTCGCGTGGGGCGCGTTCGCAGGGGCGTTCTTGCAGCTCGTGGTGCTCTTGCCGGCGGCGCGGAGGCTGCTCGGGGGAATTGCGCCGAGGTTCGATGCGAAGGATCCGCACGTGCGGGAGGCCGCGGCGCGGCTGCCCGGCGCGCTCGTGGGCCGGGGGATCATCCAGATCTCGGGGCTCGTCGACACGCTGCTCGTGAGCTTTTTGGGCACGGGCGCGAACGCGACGTTCGGCTACGCGCAGACGATCTACCTCTTGCCGATGAGCGTGCTCGGGACGGGCGAGGCCGCGGCAGCGTTGCCCGAGTTTTCCCGCGACACGGCGGAGGCCGACGTGGACAAGCGGAACGCGGCCGTCCGCGCGCGGCTCGGCGCGTCGCTCGCGCGCATCGCCGTGCTGACCGTGCCGGCGACGCTCGTGTTCGTGCTGCTCGGCGGGGACCTCGTGGCGCTCTTGCTCCAGACGGGGACGTTCGATCAGGAAGCAACGGCGCGGGTAAAACCGCTCCTCGCGGCGTATGGGTTCGCGCTGCTCGGCAACGCGGCGGGGCGTGTGCTGACGACGACGGCGTACGCGCTCGGCGACACGCGCACGCCGGCGCGGTTCGCGGTGCTCCGGGTCGTCGTGAGCACGGCGCTCGCGCTCGTCTTGATGCGGCCGCTCGGCGTGCTCGGCGTGGTGCTCGGCGCGGTGACCGCGGGCTGGGTGGAGACGTGCGCGATGGGGATCCGGCTGTCCCGAGCAATCGGAGGGCTCGGGCTCGGGGCGATTCGCGCAGGGCGGATCGGGGTGCTCGCCGCGCTCTCCGTGGGCGCGGGCGTCCTCGTGCGGTCGATCCTGCCCACGGCGCTCGCGGGGACGACGATCGGCGCGATGTTGTCGCTCGGGACGTTCGGCGCGGCGTTCGTCGTGCTCTGCCCGCTGCTCGGGCTCTTCGACCCGCGTTCGCTTCTCCGGCGCGCGCGGCGCTGACCTCCTGCAAAGGGCGATGGCGCAGGAGCGCCGGGCGCTTCAAGAACGCGAGGTGACGCCTGGCAAGACCCTGCACCCCGCGCTCTTCCACCCTTATCGCGCCGCCTTCTACGTCTTCCTCGCCGCGCGCCGCACCCTGGTCGAGCTGTCGCCGGATCGAGGCTGGCGGACGTGGATCACGCCGGAGATCCTGCTCGGCGGCTTCCTCGTGCCGAGCGACGTCGCCGAGCTCGAGCGGCTCGGCGTGCGCGCCGTGGTGAACGCGACGAGCGAGCTCGTGGAGCCGATCGGGACGCTGCGCGCCGCGGGCATGGACTACCTGCAAATCCCCTGCTGGGACATGAACGCGCCGAGCCCCGAGGACGCGGACCGAGCGATCGCCTTCGTCGCCACGCACATCAAGGCGGGGCACCGGGTCTACGTGCACTGCGCGAGCGGCGTGGGCCGGAGCGTGACGCTCGTCGTGTGTTATCTGGCGCTTCACCGCGGGATGAGCGTCGAGGAGGCGATCGCCTGGATCAGCGCGCGGAGGCGCGTGGCGATGCGCGAAGGGCAGCGGCGGTTCGTGAACGACTACGTGTCGGCGCGCGGGGGCCGGGTGAGCGCGGAGAACGCGTAGTCCGAGGAACGCGTAGACCAGGGAACACGGAGAACACGGGCGCGTCGAGCGCGAAGCACCACGCGCTGGCACGCCCCTTCCAATCGAGGGCTCTGGGAGGCGCGAGCGCCTCCGCCTGGAGCCCCCATGAGAACGATCGCGCACGCTGTCCGCGGGGACGTGTACACGCTGCTCATCGTGCTCCCGCTCGTCTTCTTCGCGATCTCCCTCGGCTTCGACGTCGTCGCGATGCTGTCGGGCGCGCACGTCTGGGGCGTCGCGGCCGCCGTGAACCTCGCGGCAGGGCTCGTCAGCGGTTCCCTGTCGTCCGTGTATTTCGCCCGGGTGCACGACACGTATCGGCCGGGATCCCGGGCGCGGGACCTGAGCTTCCTGTTTCTCTGGCTCTCGATCTGCGCGCTCCTCCCCTTCGTGCTGAGCCTCGTCCTGCGCGCCGTGCACCCCCAAGGTCCGACGCCGCCGGCCAGCGTGGCGCTCTCCATCATGGCCCTCGGCCTTTCGACGCTGGCAGGTTGGCTCGGCGACGAAGCGGCCCGCGAACGGGGGTAAGGGCGAGCTCTTTCGACCAAACTTGGCCCATCGACGCGACCTTTGGCATGCGTCGCCTCGATGCAAGACGATCGCCCCGGCCCGAACCGATCCACGCGCCTCGGGCTCCCGCTCCTCGCCGCGCTCGCACTCGCGCCCCTCGGCTGCAAGGGCAGCAGCGCCCCCGCGCTCGCCAAGGGCGAGCCGACGGAGGAGCCCCCGCCGGACGTGCCGTCGCCGCCCGCCGATGGCCCGAAGCTCATCGTCCTGCAGAGCGGCACCATCGTGTACGACCGGCCCTCGACGAAAGGCCGTCCGCTGGGCGAGCTCCGCGCAGGGGCCGCGATCGCACGCTCCTCGGACGCGTTCACGCGAAGGGAATGCCCAGGCGGCTGGTACGTCGTCCGCCCGCGTGGCTTCGTGTGCGCAGGCGAGGCCGCGACGACGGATCCGTCCCTCGCCGCGGCGCTCCCGTCCGGCCCGGATCTCTCGCGCGCCCTGCCCTACCGCTACGGCCGAGCCCGGACCGAAGGCGTGCCGGTCTACACGCGCTTGCCGATGCCGGCGGAGCAATCCACCGAGGAGCCGGATCTGAAGCGCTACCTCACGAAGCGCGGCTCCCTCGACAGCGAGGTGCTCGGCGCGGCCGCGAACGACGTGCCCCTCGATCCGCGCGGCGTGCCCGCAGGCCCGCCCGTGCTGATGCCCGGCGTCGACGGCGCGGACGCGGTCGGCAAGCGCACGGTGGGCTCGTTCTTCGCGTTCCCGGCGCCCGCCGTCGCGCCCCTCGCGCCGCTCGCATCACGCGTGGCGGACCTGAAGGGCGGCGTGCTGCGCAAGGGCAGCGGCGTGGCGCTCGCGGGGTCGTTCGTGGCGTCCGTCGCGCCGAACCCCGGCGAGGGCCGGCGCTTCGGCGTGACGCCGTCCGGGCAGGTGGTGCCGATCGACCGGCTGAAGCCCGCGCTCGGAACGACGTGGCACGGGCTCGACGTGGAGAAGGTGGGGCTGCCCGTGGCCTTCGTGCACAAGGGCGGCGTGACGGCGTGGAACCTCAAGAAGGGCGAGGCCGAGCCGATCGAGGACGAGGAGCTCGAGCGGCGCACGGCGGTGCCGCTCAGCGGGAAGTTCCGGACGGTGAACGGCGTGCGCTTCGAGCAATCGCGCGAGGGCTACTGGCTGCGCGCGCAGGACCTCGTGGTGATCGTCCGCCGGACGAAGTTCCCGGATTTCGCGAAGGGCGATCAAAGGTGGCTGGACGTGAGCCTGGCCAACCAGACGCTCACGGCCTACGAGGGGCAGAAGCCGGTCTACGCGACGCTGATCTCGTCGGGACGCGACGTGCTGAAGGAAGCGGCCGAGAGCGCATCGACGGCGCGCGGGACATTCCGGATTCGTAAGAAACTGGTAACTGCACCGCTCGACAGCCGCGAGGTGCACGGCGACTTCGACGTCGCCGACGCGCCCTGGGTGATGGAGTTCGAACCGGGATACGCGCTCACGGGCACGTACTGGGGCGATGGGCTGGGGGAGGCGCAGACTTTCCATGCTGTCGCGCTCTCGCCCGTCGACGCGCGCAGGCTCTTCCACTGGGTCGGGCCCGAACTGCCAGAGGGCTGGCACGGCGTGACCGACGCAATGGGCGAAGGGACGACGGTCGTCGTGCGGCCTTAGCGTTCGGGGGCTCCGCTCGGACAAGCCGAGCTACGCCCCCAAACCCCCGAGCGTTCGGGGGCTCCGCTCAGACAAGCCGAGCTACGACTGTCCCGCAGCGTGACAGGCCACCGAGCAGGCTGTGCGTTCCCTGCTCGCACACGATGCGCGCGGATCGACATTGCCCCCGCCCGTGACACCGGACCTCGCGCGCCGCGCCGCGTCTCGCGTCGCCCCGCGCGGCTCTGCGACGCTCCCGACGAAGCACCCCGAGAGGCGCGATTCTCCCGAACAAGCCGCGGGAAACGCGCATTCCCTCGCGCGAAACCCCGTGCGTCACGGCGCGCCGGAGCGAGAGCGAGCGCGCTTCGTAGCGCTCGGCACGACCCTTGCCGACGACCACGCACGTCACCGCGACCTTCGCGAGCAAAAGAGGCGATGGCGGGGGAAACGCGTGGTCCGACGATCGGGTCGCGCCTCGAGACCGCGGTGGCAGAGGGACGAACCATGGCTTCCAAGACGACGACGACGCGCACGAAGAGCGCAGCCAAGCGCGGAGCGACAACGGCGCGTAAAGCCTCCGAGGCGGCGAAGGGCGCGACGAAGAGGACGAAGAGCGCCGGCAAGCGCGCGGCGGCCTCCAAGGCAGGAGCCCGAACGGAAACGGCCGCGCGCACGACGACGCGCAAGGCCGCCGCCTCGAAGCGCCCGGCCGCGAAGAAGGCGACGCGCAGCGCCGCCGGACAGCGCACGACGGCGTCCAAGGCGGCTCCGGCGCGTTCGCCCCGAAAGAGCGCCACACCAGCGCGCAAGTCGGCGACGGGAACCCGGACCCGCACGAGCAGCACCCGCACAACGGGCGCTCGCTCGGGTGCGAGCCAAGCCCGACGCGGGAGCGCTGCGGCCCCCGTGTCGTCGAGCGATTGAACCTGGTGCCGAAGGAGGGAATCGAACCCCCGACCCGGCGCGTATGAAACGCCTGCTCTAGCCAACTGAGCTACTTCGGCGGAAGCGGCGCGCACTATGTCGAGGGACGACGGACCTGTCAAGCGGGCTAACCGTCCCGGGGGCGTCTTTCTCGCGAGAGCGTGGGCAAACCCACGCGAAGGCCGGTGAGGAGGAGGCCGAAGGCGCTGTCCTTCGGCCCGCCGGTCCACCCCGCGAAGTGTCCCGAAAGCTCTACATTTTTCCGCGCGTCAGGGGCGCGCAGGATCCGGGGGACGCACCGCGGGGTTTTTCGCGACGAATGGCATCGACCAGGCGAACGTCGGACCGAGCTCACGGGGGAGCGGCTCGAAGGGAGCGCCGCGCAGGACCGCCTGCCGGCAGTTCTCGTCGAACTCGGGGATGCCGCTCGGCCGCGCCACACGCGCGCTCGCGACGCTGCCATCGGCGCGGATCACGAACGCCACAACGACGGTACCGCCGCGCCCCTCCGCGATCGCCCAGCGCGGGAACGCGTCCTTCCAGAGCGGATGAATCCGCGCGAGCACGCGACGCAGGTAGTCCATGCGGCGCTTGTCGAGCGCATTCGCGTCGAGGCCTGTGCCCTGCCCCGTGCCGAGCGGATCGGCGACGGAGCCGCGGCCCGCGCTGCCGCCCGATCCCGGCGCCGTGGGCCCGTTTTGCCCACCGGTCCCCTCGCCCGGCGCGCCACCGGCGGTGCTCGCGTGCACGATCGACTGGAGCGCGAGCGCGACCTCTTGCTCGCTGTCGACCTTGTCCGTAGGTCGCCCTTCTCGATCCGCGGGCACCGAGGGCGTCCCCGCCGTGACGAAGGGCCGCGCGAGGGGCACCTCGGCGCTCGCACGCGCGTCCTTGCCCGGCGCCCCATCACGCGCGCCGATGCCCTCGGAAGGCGCCATCACGCCCTCCTCCGCGCCGCCCACAGGCCGCGCCGCCTCGATGCCGTCGGGCGGGAGCGCGGCCGCGCCGAGCGCGCCTCCACGCCGCGTGGCGCGGCCGGCGCGCAATCCGCCCGAGGACGGATCGTGCACGGCGTACGTGCGCCGCTCGGGACGACTGCCGGAACGACCACTCGCGAGGAAGGTGAGCTCCATCGGCTCACGGCTCGCGCGTCGGTCCTCGCGCGATGCGCGCGCCTCGCCCGCGTCGATGCGCGGAACTTGCGTGCGATCGATCCGCGAAGGCACATCCGTGACGAGCGCGCGATCGTCCTGCCGATCGGCGAGGTTCGTCGCGCGCGCCGTGGCCGTATCCGTACCGCCGCGCCCTTTCGTGCCCGTATCGGGACGCGGCTCGGCCTCCCCTCCCCCGCGCGGAACGGCGACCGCTGGCAACTCGATGAGCTCGCCGGCGATCGATCCTTCGCTCAGCGTCGGCAGCTCGATCTCGACGACCTCGTCACGGAGCGGCGCTTCGAGCCCTCGCAGCGCGATACCCGGCTCCGCGCGCGTCGCGCGCGCAAGGAGGGCGCCGCCGGTCGCGAGCAGGGCGAGGTGCACCGCGAGCGAGAAAAAACTCGCGGAGACGAGCCTACGTCCGCCTTCGCCCCTCACGCCTCCAGTATGCCTCGTCTCCGCGCTCTTGCGTGCGCCTCACGCGAGGCCGAAGCGCCGGCGCGCGTTCTCCGTCGTGCGCGCCGCGAGCTCGTCGAAACGCTCGCCGCGGAGCTCCGCGACGCGACGCGCCGTGTGCACCACATAGGCGGGCTCGCAGCGCTTTCCACGCAGCGGGATGGGCGCGAGGTACGGGCTGTCCGTCTCGACGAGGATCCGCTCGGGCGGCGCCCACGCGGCGACCTCGTGGATGGCGCGCGCGTTCTTGAACGTCACGATCCCCGAGAACGAGAGATCAAAGCCGAGCGCGAGCGCCCGCTCGGCGAAGGGCCGATCCTCGGAGAAGCAGTGGATGATGCCGCCGACCTCACGCGCGCCTTCCTCTTCGAGCACGGTGATCGTGTCCTCGGCCGCCTCGCGCGTATGCACGACGATGGGCTTCTGGACGCGCCGGGCGAGCGCGATCATGCGCCGGAAGACCTCCTTTTGCGTCTCGCGCGGCGAGTGCATGTAGTGGTAGTCGAGCCCGATCTCGCCCACGGCGCGGACGCGCGATTCGCGGGCGAGTCGCTCGAGCTCGTCTTCCATGGGTCCGTCGAGGACACGCGCGTCGTGCGGGTGCAGGCCGACGGAGGCCCACACGTCGGGACGGCGCGCGGCGAGGCCCGCGGCGAAGCGCGCTGGACCGAGGTCTTCGCCGACCCCGATCACGACGAACGCCTCGACGCCAGCCTCGCGCGCTCGCTCGAGGACGGCGTCTTCTCCTTCGGGAAAGTAGTTGGGGTCGAGGTGGCAGTGGGTGTCGATCAACATCGTTCGTGGACCAACGACGTGCCCGTCAGGTGACGAGCTCGGCGAACCGCGCGCGGAGGAGCGCGCTGCCCGCGTCGAGGGCGCAGCTCTCGCAATACCCCATCGCCTTGAGCCGATCGAGCGCGGCGAGCGCGTGCTTGCGTTGCTCTTCCCGCAGGCTGCCGACGAGGGGCTCGTCGCGCACGCCCTGGGCCGCGTGGTTCGCCCGATCCCGCAGCATGGCCACGAGATCCCGGCAGAGCAGCGCCACGGCCTTGCGGCGCTCGGTGAACACGGCTTCGCGCAGCTTGCGGATCTGCTGCGGGAAGACGACGGCGTTGACGACCCTCTCGCCGGGATGATCGATGGCCCAGGCCGCGATCATCGCGATGAGCCCGCGGCGGTGATCGTCGTGCTTGCCGCGCACGCCGAGCAGGCCCTCGATCTCGCGCATCATGCGCTCGTCGGCGCCCTCGAAGTCGCCGGTGTGCGGGTTTCGGATCTTCTCGCCCTTCACCCAAGCGCCGACGTGCTGCACGTACCGATCGAAGAGCTCGCCGTACCGCGTCTCGTCGACGAGCCCGCTCGCCGAGCGCATCTCCTCTTCGAGCGTGTCGAGCAGCCGCGCGCGCACGACGTCGCGGAAGAGCTTGTGATCATGGTAGCCGCCCGCGAGCGGGCGCTCCTTGAGCCAGTCGTACTCCGAGGTCCGCTTGCAAAGCTCGTCGAGCTCGGTGAGGACGGAGAACGGCGACAAGCAGCCGTGATCACGGCTCTGCGCGGCGTCGAGGAGCAGCGAGCGGATCTCGCGTGGCGAGACGCCCGAGCGTCCCTCGAAGTCGACGGTCGCGTCGGTCTCCTGGTAGAGCGCGCGGATGTTCGCGCGGAGCAGCTTCTGCGAGTCGCCGTCGAGCCGCTCCGGCGGCGTCCCCGTCGCATACGCCTCCATCTTCTCGGCCGCGGTCAGCGACGAGACGATCGGCGCGAGCGCCTCGGGATACCGCTTCGCCTCCGGCTGCCGCATGCGCGTGAGCACGGCGAACTGCGCGGCCACGCGTGTCGCGTGCGGCGCGACGTGTCGCGTGACGAACGGCGCGATCTGCGCGTCGTAGATGCGCTGCTCGTCGAGGTAGCTCCGGAGGTACGGCGCGCGGAGCAACTCGAAACGACCGCGGAAGCTCGGGAATTCGGGGTGCTCGCGGAAGGCGTTCAGGTGAATGTCGTTCGCGCTGCCGATCATGACCACGTTCGTCTGGATCGTCTGCTGCGGCAGGCTCACCTCCCCGGTTTCGAGCGTGAGCTGCAGGTAGCGGAAGGCGTCGAGTGGCCTCTTCAGGAGATCGCTGAACTCGAGCACGCCGCCTGAGGCCTCGACGAGATCGCCGTGCGCCTCGAAAAGTGTCCGCGCCTGGAGCGCCGTGGGCAGCGCGGCGAGAGAACGATCGGCCGTGATCTGCCGTTCGCCTGCGTCGACGCTGAGCTCGGGCCCGATCGTGACCGCGCCCGTCCGATACCTCCGCGAGATGAACCAGCGCTCGACCTGGACGTGCCGCAACACATCGGCGAGCGAGCCCTCGTAGGAGACGAGCAGCGCCTCCATGATCTGCTGGTTCTTGTGCGAGAGTTTGCCGCTCATGAGCCAGTCGGGCGGCGCGTCGGCGATGCCGGCTTCCTCGTAGAGCTTCTTCAAGAGCTCGCGACGCTCCGGCACCGGGAGCAAGAAGAGCGGATGATCCCGGAGCTCGCTCACGAGGCGCGCGTCGATCTGCGTGTCCTCGAGGTGCGCGAAACTCCCGCCGATCGGCGCCGCGGCCCCTTCGCCGCCAAACCCGATCGCGCCGCGTGTCGTCTTGCGGCTCGGGAACACCCAGTGAAACCGGTAGAGCGCGCCCTCGTCGAGCGTCGAGTAATGCTCGAGCGCGCGCAGGACACAGCCGGCGATCGTGCTCTTGGCCGATCCATTCGGGCCGTGCATCAAGACGAGCCGATTGGCGCGACCCTCCTGCACGAAGTTCGAGAGCGCGCGGTAAATCTCGCCCTGCAGCTCCTCGTGCCCGATGAGCGCCGCGTCGCGCCCGTGATACGGGGCCCGACGCCCATTCGCGCCCGACGCTCGCATCGGCTCGGGCTCCCAGGGCAGATCGAAGAGGCGGTACCGCGTGCACTCGCCCCACGGGCGCTTGACCGGGTACGTCCCGAAGTGGTCGAACATGTCACGCACGTACCGGGCGGCATCACGCCCGTGGCGCGCGGGATCAGACGCGAAGAGCTCCAGGTACTCCTGGAATGAGAGCAAGCGCCGCCCCGTCTGGAAGCGACGCTGCATCGAGGTGACCAGGTTGGAAAGCTCGGCCAGCGCGAGCTCGGACCTTCGGCTTGCCCGGGCGTCGGACTCTTTCACCCCGGGAGTTTAGCCCCCGGCTCACTTCACGTCGACGTCGACCTCGAGGTCCAGCTTCTCCATCAAGCAGTTCGCCGCGCTGCACACGCTCATCGAGAGCGTGCCGGCGATCTTCGCTTTGCCCGCCCGGGACGCCACGAACGGCACCTTGAACGATCCCTTCTTCTCGTCGAACGTCCCGTCCTCGCGCTTGAGCAAGGGTTTCGGATACGTGACGCCTTCGGGCGCGGGATCGACGAGCTTGAACTTGTACGGGTACTGATCGTTCATGTGATACGCGCCCTTCGGCACGATCGAGATCTCGAGCGTCCCTTCCTTGCCCGCCGCGTACGGACCCGTCGCCTTCATTTCGACCGCGTACGAATCGCTCTCGGCCTTGGGGCCCTTGGCGACGACGGTCTTCTCCTCGCCGCGCTGCGTGGCGGCTTCGCTCCGGCCACATCCAGAGGCCAGCACGAACGTCAGGCCCGAGAGGACCACGAGGCACGCGAGGGTGGAGAGAGGACGTTGGCGCATCGGAGGCTTCTTCATGAGGACTCGAAATACCACGGCGGTTTGCTCCTGACCACGGGCGGAGGGTCGACGAAACGGCGCAAGCAGCACGGGTTCGACGGAAGGGCCACCCAAGCCATGCACGAGCCCGGTGTTCAGCGCGCGCCGAGCGCCACGATCGCCAAGGCGACGAGGACGACGAACACAATGGCGGGAAAAAGCCAGCGTGGTCGTGTGGTCGGGATGGCGGCGACGTCGTCCTCCGGGAACGCGCCTTGCTCCGATGCCACCGCCGCGCCCGCGAAGGCGGCGTCCAGCGCGCTCAGATCGCCGGCCGTGCCCTGCTCCTCTTCGAGCCGCGCGAGCACGCCGGGAAGACCCGCGCGGATGCGCTCGCCAAGCTCGGCCTGCGGCATCCGCGCCCACGCCACGTGGCTCCCCTCGAGCCCGTACGCGTGGCCGATCCGATCCGCAAGCGCGCCGACCGTGGGGATGCGCTGCGCGGGATCCTTCGCGAACGCGTGATCCATCACCGCGTCGAGCGAGCGCGGCACGCCGTGCGCGCGGCCCACTTCGCTCGGCGGACGGTGCGGACGCGTCATGATGCTGAGCAGGATCTGCGGGCCGGATTTGCCCTCGTACGGGACCTTGCCCGTGAGGCACTCGTACGTGATCGCCGCGAGCGACCAGACGTCGGCGCGATGATCGAGCGAGGCGAGCCCCTGCGCTTGCTCGGGCGACATGTAGAACGGCGAGCCGATCGTCGTGCCGACCGCGGTGATCTTCTTCGCGCCCACGCTGTTGTCGCGGACGCTGCCGAAGTCGAGGAGTTTGACCTCGTCACCGCCGCACAAGAAGACGTTGTCGGGCTTGAGATCGCGGTGGACGATCTTGCGTTCGTGCGCGCCTTCGAGGCCGAGCGCGACCTGCGAGACGAACCGCACGACACGCTCGGGCGGCAGTACGTTCTCGCGGCGCATGAGCACACGGAGCTCCTCGCCTTCGAGGTACTCCATCACGATCACGTAGTTGTTCTCGGCGTCGTGCTCGAACGCGTGCACACGCACGACGTGCTCGTGCGGCAGGACCGCGCTCACCTCGAACTCGCGCTTGAACCGCTCGAGCGCCACCGGATCCTGCGCGACCTCCTCGTGCAGGATCTTGAGCGCGACCGAGCGCTTCTCCTCGCGGTCGAGCGCCTGGTACACGCGGCCCATGCCGCCCTCGGCGATGACGCGAAAGATCTGGTAGCGCCCGCCGCACACCGCGCCGCCGACGCGCGGATCGCTAGGATCCGGCTTCGGCGCGACCTCGTCGATCCCCGCGAGCTTCTGCCCTTCGAGCGGGCAGAAGTCCGCGTCGTCTTCGTAGAGGCGATGGCAGGTGGTGCAGGCTTTCACGCGCCGCGAGGAGATCGGACGAGACGAATCCGAGGATCAGGCGCGTGAAGACGTCGAGCTGCCCTCGGCGGCGTCGCCCTCCGGGGCGCGCACCGGCGCGGGCGTGTAGTAGAGGATGCGGCGGCAGTGCGGGCACTGCTCGAACTCGGCCTGCCGCAGCATCTTCTGGAACATCATCGGCGGGATGGTCAGGTGGCAGCCGAGGCACGTGCCGTCGTGCGTGGCCGCGATCGGGTGCGGGCGCCGCGTGCGAACCGATTCGTACCGACGGTAGAGCGTCGTCGGCAACTTCTTCACCGCGAGCTCGCGCTCCTTCACCCGCGTCGCGCGTTGCGACTCGGCAGCGTCGAGCTGCCGCGTCGTGCCCTCGGCCGTGCCCTCGATCTGCTGCACGAGGGTGCGGTACTTCCCGTCCGTCGCGTCGATCGACTTCTTCGCCGCCTCGGTCGCGGTGTTGAGGCGCTCGATCTCTTCCTCGCGGTCGCGGTGCAGCTTGCGCAGCTCCTCGATCTCGCGTTGCGCGGCGTTGCTCTCGCGCTCGTTCCTCGATCGCGCGAGCTTCTCGCGCGATCGCTCGATCTGCTGCGTCATCTGGCGCAGCTCGACGCTGAGCTCGCTCCGCGTCTTCTCCATCTGCGAGAGCATCTCTCGGTCCACCCGGAGGCGGTCCTCAAGAACTTTCGCCTCCGCCCGCATCCCCTCCAGGCTTCCCCGCTGCTTGCCGATCTGCTCCTCGAGCCTCCGCAGATCGTCGTCGATGGTCGCGAGCTCTTCGAGGGGTGCGATCTGGTCGCGGATACTCACGTGGATGCTCTGCTCCTTGCGAAAAGGGATAGGCCCACCTGGACTCGAACCAGGAACAGCCCGGTTATGAGCCGGGGGCTCTGACCGATTGAGCTATGGGCCCGTGTTCGCCGGATCGCCCTGCAGCGACCCGGGGGACAAGCTAGTCCAACATCGAGGCCGTTGGAAGGGGAGGGCCGCGTCATCGTTCACTTTGAGCTTGCCCCCCGGAAAAAGCCGTGCGGTCCCCTCGTGCGTCCCGCCGGACCAAACCTCGAAGCATCGAACTTTCAAGGACTTTCCGGCGCAGGCTTCGAACGCTCCGGGACCTTCCGTGGCGGAAGGTTCATCCGGCCGAGCCTCGGCCGCTTGCCCGTGGGCGCAGGGCCCGCCCGCCCCCCGTCCTTCGGGTCGGCGCAGCAGCGGAAGCCGACCTGGTAGAAGCTGAACCACTCGTTGTGGGTCGAGGTGATCGGCCGGCAACGCGCGCGGATCGGCCCCCAGGAGCCGCCTTTCAAGGACGATCGGTAAGGCGCTTCGAGGCGCTTGCCCTGGGTGTTGTCGACCCACTCGTCGACGTTGCCCGTCATGTCGTGCACGCCGAAGGGGCTGACGCAGCGGTGCATCTCGCCCGACGCGACACGGCGATCGAGCCGGTCGACCTCGTCGGCGATGCGTCTGGGATCCGAGAAGGCGTCGAAGTCCGGCGGCTCGACGGGCCGGTCGATGTTGCAGGCCTCGGCGTCGCGCTCGGCACCGTACGGGTAGGGCCACATGCCTGGGCCTTCGCAGGCGAACTCCCACTCCTCGACCGTGCAGAGGCGCTTGCCCTCGACCTCGCAGGCGCGCCGCGCCTCGTTCCAGTCGGCCATGACCGCGGGCTTGACGCCTTCCATGTTGGGGTACTCGTAGACGTCGACGCAGAACCGACGGCGCTCGAGCCGGCCCTCGCAGAGGACCTCGGGTCCGAAACGCTCGCACACGTCCTTCACGTCTTCGCGATACTTCAAGCATCGATGCCCGACGAACGGGCAGTAGATGCCGTCGACGAGCACCATGCCCGGTCCACACGCCGTCGCGCTCTCCGGGCTCACCTGCACGTACGAAGGCGGCGGCGGTTTTTCCTTGGGCGTGGGCGCGGGCGGAGGAGCTGGCGGCAGAGGCTCTTCGATCGAAGCAGGCGCGGAGGCAGACGCCTGCGCCTCGCGTCGCTCGGCCGCGCGAGGCGCGAGGAGGAGCGCCGCGAGCCCGAGCGATCCCGCGAGCACGAGCGGAAAAACGACGACCTCGCGGGGCTTCACCCGTCCTCACGCTCGCGATCGATCCACGGCTTCGGCGGCGGTACCTCCACGCCGTCGATCGTGTCCGCGCAGCAGCGGAAGCCCACCTGGTAAAACGCGAACTTCGGGCCGTGCGTCTTCGTCGAGAGCCGACAGGTGTTGCGCACCGGGCCCCAGTAGCCGCCGTTCAGCGTCGAGGGCTGGTTCGTCTCGGGATCGTCGGCGAGGTTGTCGGTCCACTCATCGACGTTGCCGGACATGTCGTACGCGCCGAACGCGCTGATGCACGCGGGGTGCGATCCGATCGGATCGGCTTGCCAGAGGCGCGCGATCTCGGCCTCGCGCGTGCGCTCGTCGATCATCGCGTTCACGTCGAAGGGGATGGCCGCGCGATCGACGTTGCACGGGCTCGGCTGGCGCACGAAGCCCCACGGGTACGGCAGGCGCTTCGGTCCTTCGCAAGCGAGGGTCCACTCGGAGCGACGGCACAGACGTTTGCCCACGGACTGACAGAGTTCTTTGGCCTCAAACCAGTTCACGTAGACGCGCGGAGTCTCGCCGACGCGGTTCGGCCACTCGTGACGATCGATGCAGTACCGGCGCGGGTCTGGCTCGCCGCCGCACGGCACGCCGCGCACGTACTCGGCGCAGCCGTGGCCGAGCTCGCTCGATCGACGGCCGCAGCGGTACTCGAGCTTGGGGCAGAAGTCGCCCTCGACGAGCGCCATGTCGGCCGGGCACGCCGCGCGAACGGCCGGATCGGCGGAAAAACGATCGACCGGCGTGAACGCGGGCGCCGCGGGATCCGCGGGCATGGACGTTTCGGGCGCGCGCGGGGACGGTGCCTTCGGCGAAGACGGCGCGGGCTCGGATGCGGCACGCGCGGCCGAACGGAAGGACACGGCCGAGGTGCGCGCGACCAAAGCGAGGCCGCCGACCACGACGCCGACGCCTACCGAGATGATCACGCTCCTCGTCGTCGTACCCACGAGCTCTGCAGGGCTTCTCGATCGTCGCCCGTCATGCAAGTAGAACCGAGGAACCGCGAGGGGGAAAAATTTCGAGCGAGCAAGCGCGGCGCGGCGGCCCCGATGTCGTGAAAACGCGGGGGTCGCCCAGGGAAGCGGTTCGTCCTCGTCGGCCTTTGGGAGAGCCGGGAGGCCATGGACAACACGGGAGCCCCCGCACGATGAGCGTGCTAGGTGTCGCGAGTCCATGGATCGCCTGGTCATTCGCGGCGCTCGCCAGCACAACCTCAAGGACGTCAGCCTCTCCCTCCCGCGGGACCGCCTGGTCGTCATCACCGGCCCGAGCGGCTCGGGGAAGTCGTCGCTCGCGTTCGACACGATCTACGCCGAGGGACAGCGACGTTACGTAGAGTCCCTCTCGGCGTACGCGCGGCAGTTCCTCGAACAGCTCGCCAAGCCGGATGTGGAGTCGATCGAGGGGCTCTCGCCCGCGATCGCGATCGAGCAACGGGCGCTCGCGAAGAGCCCGCGCTCCACGGTCGGGACCGTCACGGAAATCTCGGACTACCTGCGCCTGCTCTTCGCTCGCGTCGGCACGCCGCACTGCCCGAGCTGTGGCGCGCGCATCGAGGCGCAGACGGTGCAGCAGATCGTCGACCGCATCCTCGGCCTCGGCGAAGGCGCGCGCGTCACCGTGCTCGCCCCGATCGCCCGCGCCCGCCGCGGCGAGCTGAAGCTGGAGCTCGATCGCCTCCGCCGCGAAGGTTTTGTTCGCGCGCGGATCGATGGAGAGGTCGTGGATCTCGGCGACGAGATCGTCCTCGATCGGACGAAGGCGCACGACCTCGACGTGGTGATCGACCGCATCGTGGTGAAGGAGGGCGTGAAGGGCCGGGTTACGGATTCGGTCGAGCTCGCGCTGAAGCTCGGCGAAGGGCGGCTGCTCGCGGATCCTTCGACCGAGCGCTCGCGCGCGGAGCCGATCTGGATGAGCGAGCGCTTCGCCTGCATCGCCTGCGGCATCTCGCTGCCGCCGATCGAGCCGCGGATGTTCTCGTTCAACGGCCCGCACGGCGCGTGTCCGGCGTGTGACGGCATCGGGTTCCGCACGCGGATCGATCCGGAGCGCGTCGTGCCCGATCCGAAGCGCACGCTGCGCGAGGGGGCGATCGTCGCGTGGGGGCGGCGCGGCTCGCTCGCGCTCTCGACGGAGACCGAGCGTGCGGTGAGCGCGCTCGGCGTGAACCCCGACGTGCCGTTCCGCGATCTGCCGGAGGTCGATCGGAAAGCGCTGCTCTTCGGCGCGGAAGCGACCGCAGCGAAGGGGCGGAAGAAGGCGAAGGAAGGCTACGAGGGGATCGTGCCGCGGCTCGAGCGGCAGCTCGAACAAGGCGACGGCGTGATCTCGGGCGAGGACGACGACGATCTCGACGACGACGTCGCGGGCTCCGAGGACATCGGCCGGTACGCCGTCACGCGCGTGTGCGACGTCTGCAAGGGCAAGCGCCTGCGGGCCGAGGCGCTCGCCGTGAAGATCGCGGACAAGAACATCGCCGACATCGGCACGATGGCCCTCCGCACGGTGCGCTCGTTCCTCGAGACGATCGCGCACAAGGACGGTCCGCTCCAGCCGCGCGAACGGGCGATCGCGGAGCCTCTCCTCCGCGCGGTGATCGCGCGGCTCGGCTTCCTCATCGACGTGGGCATCGACTACCTCACGCTCGATCGATCGGCGCAGACGCTCTCCGGCGGCGAGGGACAGCGCATCCGGCTGGCCACACAGATCGGCGCGGCGCTCGTGGGCGTGCTGTACGTGCTCGACGAGCCGAGCGTGGGCCTGCACGCGCGGGACAACGCGCGCCTGCTCGAAGCGCTGCGCAGGCTCGTGGATCTCGGCAACAGCGTGGTCGTGGTCGAGCACGACCGGGACGCGATCCTCGCGGCCGATCACGTGGTCGACATGGGGCCCGGGGCTGGCGTGCACGGCGGCAAGATCGTGGCCGAGGGCACGCCCGCGGAGATCGCGAAGAACCCGCACTCGGTCACCGGGCCCTGGCTCTCGGGCGACAAACACCTGCCGATCCCGACGAAGCGTCGCAAGGGCGACGGGCGCGTGATCAAACTCGTCGGCGCGCGCGCGCACAACCTCACCGGCGTCAACGTGGAGATCCCGGTCGGCGTGCTCTGCGCGGTCACGGGCGTCTCGGGCTCGGGCAAGTCGAGCCTCATCGTGGACACGCTCCTGCCCGCGGCGCGCGCCGCGCTCTACCGCACGAGCGCGCCGATCGGCGAGTGCGACGGCATCGAAGGCCTCTCGCACATCGACAAGGTCATCTCCATCGATCAGGCGCCCATCGGGCGAACGCCGCGCTCGAACCCGGCCACGTACACCGGCGTCTTCAGCTTGCTGCGCGAGATCTACGCTGGTTTGCCGGAGTCACGCGCGCGTGGCTACAAGGCCGGGCGCTTCTCGTTCAACGTGAAGGGCGGGCGCTGTGAGGCGTGTCAAGGCGATGGCGTCCTCCGCGTCGAGATGCACTTCCTGCCGGACGTGTTCGTCACGTGCGAGACGTGCGGCGGCAAGCGGTACAACCGCGAGACGCTGGAGGTGCTCTACCGCGGCATGTCGATCGCCGACGCGCTCGAGCTCACGGTGGATCAGGCGATCGAGCAGTTCGAGGCGATCCCGCGTGTGCGCGAGCGGCTCCTCGCCCTCGCGCGCGTCGGGCTCGGCTACATCCGGCTCGGACAACCCGCGACGACCATCTCCGGCGGCGAGGCGCAACGCGTCAAGCTCGCGCGTGAGCTCGCGCGCAAGGCCACGGGCCGCACGCTGTACGTCCTCGACGAACCCACGACGGGCCTGCATTTCTCGGACATCGAGGTGCTCATCGGCGCGCTGTCGAGCTTGCGCGACGCGGGCAACACGGTCGTGGTGATCGAGCACAACCTGGACGTCGTCGCGTGTAGCGACTGGGTCATCGACATGGGCCCAGAGGGAGGCGAGCGCGGCGGATTCGTCGTGGCGTGCGGGCCGCCGGAGCACGTGGCCGGCGTCCCGGAATCGCATACCGGGCGCTACCTGCGCGAGGTCCTCGAATCGGGGCGCAAGCGGCCGGGGAAGCGCTCGAAGTAAAGACAGCAGCGACGGACCTGGGGAGCGCCCCGCCCGCGCGGGGCGCGTAGGGGGTTGGGCCCGGCCCAACCCCCTCCACAAAAGGATCAGCCGTAGTCCTTCTCGGCGCGCTCCTGATCCTCTTTGCAGCGGATGCAGAGGCTCGTCTCGGGGCGGGCTTCGAGGCGCTTTTGCGCGATCTCTTCCTCGCATTCCTCGCACTGACCGAACGTTCCGTCCTCGATCTTGATGAGGGCCTTCTCGATCTTGTCGAGGAACGACTTCTCGCGGCCGCGGAGCCGGAACGTGAAGGATTGCAGATACTCGCTCGACGCAAGATCCATCTCGTCGGGGAGATCGCTCGCGTCGAGGGCCATGTCCTCACTCAGCGTCTGCTTTGCTTTCTTGACGATCTCGTCCCGCTTCGCCTCGAGCAAAGCCTTGAACTTCTTGAGCTGGGCCTTGTTCATTGTGCAATTCCCTCGACGTGTCGCCCTTCGGGTGCCCCCCGCCTCATGCAATCCGGGCACCTCGACGAAGTACGGCTAGAGACGGATGAATACCGTCCATTTCCGGCCCTCCCGTGAAGGAGGGCGCGGAAGGCTAGGCGACGGATTCCCTGACGTCAACCACGGTCGAGACCGGTCGAGATGCGTGTTTGACGACGTCCTCTCGACGTGGGACAAAACCTTCCACCTTGCTGGAATTCGACATCAACCGAAATACGAGCCAACCCCGTGATGCCGCCACCGTCGTCGTCATTCGCGACGGGGCCCAGGGACTCGAGGTCTTCTGTGTGCGGCGCCACGCGAAGTCCGCGTTCATGGGCGGGGCGCTCGTCTTTCCCGGCGGAAAGGTCGATCCGTCGGATCTCGATCCAGCCTGGGAAACCGCGGCGAGCGCCGCGGACGCGCGGGTCCTCTCGATGGCCACCGAGCAGACGAGCGCCCTCGGGCTCTGCGTCGCGGCGTGCCGGGAGACGCTCGAAGAGGGGCGGATCCTTCCGGTCACACCCGCGGCCCTGGGGCCGGAGCTCGACGCGATGGCGGCCGAGCTCGTGGCCGGGACGCGGCTCTTCGACGCGCTCGTCCGGCGCGGAAGGCGTCTTTTGGTCGACACGCTCGTGCCGTTCGCGCGGTGGGTGACGCCCGAGGCAGAGTCCCGTCGGTTTGATGCTCGTTTTTTCCTGCTCCCTTTGCCCGAGGGACAGGAGGGACGGCACGACGATCACGAGACCACGATGAGCCTCTGGGCGCGGCCTTCGGATGTCCTCGACGCCGCGGCGGAAGGGCGTTTCTTTCTCGCGCCGCCCACGTCGCGCACCCTGGAATTGCTCGCGGGCGAGCGAGACGTGCACGGTGCGCTTGCCCTCGCCAGTCGCCAGTCGCTCCTGCCGATCTGCCCGGTGTTCGTCCCGGGCGAGGGCGACGCTCCGCCTTTCATCGCTTTGCCCGGTGATCCTGCACACTCTGTGAGGGAGCGACGGGTCGCCGGGCCCAGCCGCTACGTCCTGCGTGATGGCCGTTTTGCTGCCGAGGACGCGCCCGAGTTCGGCAAAGGATTCGCTTCTCCCGATGTGCCGGGGGTCGAGACGAGCCTCGACGAGCGGGACGTTGCGACTTCGGTGGACGATGGGGGTTCGGGGACTTAGCTCCCTTTTGTCGGAGCTAACGCCCCCGAGAGAGTGGACTGGGCCGAGGAGGCCGGAAGTCATGGAAGCCAAAGAAAACACGACGCCGACCACGACCACGACGACGACGAACCAGCCGGAGCTGTTCACCGCGAGCGACGTGGCGCGGTTTTGCCAGGTGGATCTGAAGACCATCCACAACTGGGCGGACAAGGGGGAGATCCGGCACTTCCGGACGCCGGGTAGGCACCTGCGCTTCCGGAGGCTCGACGTCCTCGATTTCCTGCGGAAGTACGGCTACCCGATCCCGGAGGTGCTCCGCCTCGGCAAACCGAAGGTCGTGGCCGTCGACGACGATCCGGTTGTCCTTGCCTCGCTCCGCAAGGCGCTGAGCAAGCGCTTCGAGCTGACCACGTTCCAGGATCCGTTCGACGCGCTCGTGGCCGTCGGCAGCATCCAGCCCGACGCCATGGTCTTCGACGTCCGGATGCCCGGGCTCGACGGCGTGAAGTGTCTCGAACGGCTGCGGTCGATCGACACGACCTCCCACATCCGCTGCATCGTCTACTCGGACGCCGAGGAGATGAAGAAGAACGCGACGGAGGCCGGGGCCTACGACTTCATCAAGAAGGGCGAGGCCGCGGAGCTGCGCGACTCGCTGGAGCGGCTGATGGGCCTCGAACGGGAGTGAGGCGGGCGGATCATTTACCTTCGCGGTAGGCGCGGATCGCGTTCGCCACGGCATCGGCGAGCTTCTGCCGATAGTCGGCCGTGGCGAGGCGGGCCTCGTCGTCCGGGTTCGAGATGAACGACGTCTCGAACAGGACGGCGGGCATGTCCGCGCCGACGAGCACGAAGAAGCCCGCGGTCTTCGTGCCCTGATCCTTCGTGTCCGGCCAGCGCACGCCGAGCGACGCGAGCGCGGAGCGCTGGACCAGATCGGCGACGTGGCGCGACCGGGCCATGAGGTCGCCGACGTCGAGGTTCGACGCGATGAGCGCCATCTCCTCGTCGATGGAGCGCGCGTCGCCCTCGCCTCCGTTCTTGCGCGGACGGGAGGCGTTTTCCCGGGCCGCCACGCGCATCGCGAGGCCCTCGGGATCCCGCACGCGATCGAGCGAGAACGTCATGGGCCCGCGCGCCTGGCCGTTCTCGGACGCGTTGCAGTGGACGGAGACGAAGAGGTCCGCGTGGAACGCATTGGCCCGCGCGGTGCGGAGGTCGAGGGCGACGTACGTGTCGTCGTCGCGCGTGAGCAAGGTCTCGATGCCGAGTTCGCGCGAGACGATGGTCGCGGCGCGGTGCGCGATGTCCAGCGTGACGTCCTTCTCCTTGAGGCCCGTGGGTCCGACGGCGCCGGTGTCGTTGCCGCCGTGGCCGGGATCGAGGACGACACGACGCACCTCGCGTTTGCCCGAGGCGTCCTGTTCGTCCTTCCGAACCGGCGGGCGCGTGCTCACGTCGATGACGATGCGGAACGGGTCGGGTAGGTAGAAGACGCGGCGATAGAGGGAGGCGGCGAGGTCGAGGACGACGCGGGTGCCGCCGCCCTCCTGGGCGCCGAGGCGGACGCGACGCACGACGCCGCCGACCTCGGTTTCGCGCGGGACGCCCTTGGCGCTCGCGCGGGCGATGTCCACGAAGACACGCGCGTCCTTGCCCGCGGCGGCGTCGGCGCCGAGGGTGCCGACCTGAAAGGTGGTCGGGCCGCTCAGGTGAATGACCACGCGGCCGCCCTTCTCGGAGCCGAAGGGTTCGAGCGAGACGAGCTTCACCGGCTCCTTGGCCGCGGCCGCGTCACGCGGGGTCACGACGACCTGCCCCTCGGACGCAGCCTGGGTCGAGGTGGACGATGGAGGGGCGGACTCCGGGGAGACGGCGCCCGAGGGCGGCGGGGAGGCGGCGAAGGCCGACGGGGACGGTGCGCCGCGCGAGGCGGCCTCCGAGGCGAGGTCACCTTCCCGTTCGAGGGCGCGGAGCGCATCGGCGCGGGGGCGATACGCGGACGACATCGCGAGGGTGCGTTCGAGCGCGGCGTGGCAAGGCGTGCGCGGGGCAAGGACGGCCTGGCGGCGCGAGGCGAGGTAGGTCTCGCGGTAGGAGACGGCGGCGTCGCGGGCGAGGTCGCCGGCAAGCAGGGCGCGGCGGCGATCGGCCTCGCAGCCCTGGAGGGTGCCAGCGACGGCGCTCGCGGCGGCGGCGTAGAGCTCGAGGGCCTCGCGGGCGTCGGCTTCGGCCTGGTCGAGGCGGAAGGAGCGGGCGCGGAGGTCGGCGGCGAGCATGGCGAGGGCGGCGCCACGTTCGGTGCGGCCAGCGCGGGAGGAGGCGATGGCGACGGCGTCGGCGAGGGCCACGACCTCGGCGCGGGGCGGAAGCGCGGCGGCGGGGTCGAGGAGGGCCTGGGCGCGCTGTTCGTCGCTCGGGGGCGGCGCGGGTGTGCCCGACGTACCCGAGCCGCAGCTGAGGAGGGGCGCTCCGCACGCAAAAAGAATCGCCGCGGCGCGGAGGGCGGAGATACCATGGGAGCGCTGCACCGCGGTACGCCGGTGGACCGCGAACGACGGGGCAGCGCCCGCGGCGACCCCACGCGTCGCGGGGCCCGAGCACATCTTCCGGAGGATCCCCGTGTCCGACTCCACGCCCACCTCGATCCCTATCTACGCCGACCGGCTCTCCGGCGAGAACTTTGCCGACGCGACTGCGATGGTCAACGCGTATCTCCGCCGCTACGTCGCGAAATACCTCCCGGCGAGCGAAGCGGGTCACGAGGGGCACGTGCTCGACGACGGCGGATATGCCCACGTGCAACGCGGGGTGGTCACGATCGGGATCAACGTGCTCGAACGGCAGGGCGTTCTGATGATTTTCGCGCCCATCATGGCGGTGCCGACGCGGGGGCGGGAGGGCTTCTACCGGAAGCTCCTGGAGCTCTCGTTCGTGCGCACGAGCGACGCGGCGTTCGCGATCGACGCGGCGCGCGACGACGTGGTGGTGCGGTGCCTGCGGCGCCTGTCCGCGCTCGACTACGAGGAGTTCGAGGACATCGTGACGACCGTGGGGGACGTGGCGGACGAATGGCAGAACAAGCTCGTCGCCGAGTTCGGGGGGAACGAAAAGCCGGCCTCCGCGTTCGGCGACTGACGCCATCGGCCCAGCCTTCACGATCGACGCCGCTGCGTTGCCGCTCGCACGCGACGGGTGATACGTTCTCGTCTGGTCATGACTGTCCAAGAACCCCAAGCGAAGCCGCGAGTCCCCACGCCGGACGAGCTGGATCGGCTCGCGCTGCAGTACAAGCCGTCCTGGGAGCAAGACGATCCGAAGGCGGCGCCCGCGCCCGAGATCGCGGCGAGTCCGGTCGTGGCCCCGCCGCCGGCGCCGGCGCGCGCCGAGGCGCCCGCTCCGCCCGCGGAGAATGGTGCGGCGAAGACGAACGGGGCGGCCGCGGCCCACGTGAACGGCGCCGCGAAGGTCGACGCGCCGAAGGTCGATGAAGCAAAGGCCGAGGCGCCGAAGGCCGAGGCGCCGAAGGTCGACGAAGCCAAGGCCGAGGCGCCGAAGGTCGACGCGCCGAAGATCGACGATGCCAAGGCCGAGGCGCCGAAGGTCGACGCGCCGAAGATCGACGATGCCAAGGCCGAGGCGCCGAAGGTCGACGCGCCGAAGGTCGACGATGCCAAGGCCGAGGCGCCGATGGTCGACGCGCCGAAGGTCGATGAAGCGAAGGTCGACGCGCCGAAAGCCGACGAAGCCAAAGCAGAAGAGCCGAAGGCGGACGAGACAAACGCCGACGAAGCGAAGGTCGACGAAGCGCAGCCCGACGCGGAGAAGGCCGAAGCTGCACCCGCGCCCGCGCCCGCGCCGCCTCCCGTGGACGAAGCGAGCCTCTCGCGCATGGACGCCGCGATGGCCGACGAGCCGCCCGAGATCCCCGTGAGCGGCCCGCCGAAGGGGATTTTCGTGAAGGTCGCAGTCGCGCTCGTGGGCCTCGCCGGGCTCGCGTTCGCCGCGAAGGGCATCCTCGGCGGCTCGGACAAACCCACGCCGCCGCCCGTCACGACGAGTGCAACCGAGGCGCCGAAGCCCGCGCCGAGCCCCACGCAAAACGCAGCGCCGGTCCCTTCGCCGACGATGGAAGCGCGTCCCGTCGAGACCGTCGTCACGCCTCCCACGCCGGAGCCCCCTCCCCCGACGCCGACGGCCACCGCAACGACGGCCCCCACCAGCGAGCCCGCCGCCGCCGCGACAACACCGAAGGTCGAACCGCCGAAGGTCGAACCTCCGAAGGTCGAACCGCCGAAGGTCGAGCCGCCGAAGCCCGTCGAAACGGCTGCAGCCACCACGAAAAAACCCGCTGCATCTGCACCGACGACCGCAAAAACTGCGGCCCCCAAACCTCCCGCTACGACAGCCCCGAAGCCCGGTGGCGGCATCATCCGCGAGACGCCGTTCTGAGCGCTCGCTAATCGCTTGCCCGTGCCCTCCTCGGGGTGCGAAGAATGCCGCAACGAAGACCGCATCGCCGGCCGCCGCGATGCACCGAGGGTTCGATGAAGACACGCGCTTGCGCCACCGCCTTGTTCCTTTCGCTCACGGTCCCTGCCCTCCTCGGCGAGGCCGGGATCGCTCCCGACCTCATGGAAGCACGCGCGTTCGCGCAGGCCGACGCCGTCACCGAGGTCGCTCGTCAACGCTACGAGGACGGCGTGAAGGCGTTCGACGCCGGTCGCTTCGAGGACGCGCGCTCCGCGTTCCTGCAAGCCTACGCGCTGAAGCGTCACCCCGCCGTGCTGCTCAACCTCGGCCAGAGCGAGCTGCGCTCGAACCACCCCGAGGACGCAGGCATGCACCTGCAGCAGTTCCTCCGCGACATGCCCTCGGCCTCGCCCGATCAGAAAGCCGTCGCCGAAAAGGGCATCGCCGAGGCGAAGAAGAAGACCGGCCACATCGTGGTGATCGTCGACGCGAACGGCGCCGACGTGTCCGTCGATGGAACGAGCTACGGCAGGTCGCCGCTGCTCAACGTGATCTTCGTCAAGCCAGGCGCGCACACAGTCACCGCGACGTACGGCGGCAAGACGACGACCACGAAGGTCGACGCGAAGCAAGGCTCGGCCACCGCGGCAAACCTCGTGCTCGGCGTCGGCGGCGCTGCGACTCCGCCGCCTCCGCCGCCTCCGCCGCCGCCCCCGCCGCCGCCTCCGGCCGCGGCGCCCCCGCCCGCGACGACGACCACGACGACGACGCCCGCCGCGAACCCGTACGGGTCGCAGGCGAGCACGGGCACGCCGCCCGCAGGCGCGACGACCGCGAGCTCGGGTCTTCCGCCGATCGACGCGGGCGGGCCCACGCCCCAGGAGCCCGACACGACGACGGGCACGCGTGAGCCGTTCCTGAAGTGGTACACGCACAAGCCCCTCGCGTGGGTCGGCTCGGGCGTCGCGGTGATCGGCCTCGGTCTCGGCATCGGCTTCTCGATCGGCGCGAGCGTCGCGAGCGGGAAGGCCGATCAGCACGCCGCCGAGATCCGCACGTACGCCTCGACCGATCCGAGCACGAACTTCGGCAAGAACCCGCCCTGCGGATCGACCGAGGAGGCCGGCAGCGATCTACCGGGCTACGACCAGGCCTGCGGCGTGCTGCGCAAGGATCTCTCCGACTACGACACGAACGTCGCCGTGGCCACGACGGGCTGGGTGCTCTTCGGCGTCGGCGCGATCGGCACGGGCGTCTACGCGCTGCTCGACTGGTACCTGCCGAAGAAGAGCTCGACCACGGGTTCGAACGACGGCCCGCGTGTCCTCGCCGTCACGCCGAGCGTGTCGTCGACCTATCAAGGGCTCGGCGTCGTCGGCACGTTCTGAGACAACCTCGCCGTCGCTCCCGCGGCGCGCAGGAGGTCCCGCATCGTCGATCGCGGGACCGCCGCGCGCCGCGCCGCTTCACTCGTATTGCCACCCGCTTCCTCGAACAACCGTCGCGCATCGTCGGGACAAAGCTTGACGCGCCGTCCGCCGCGCTCCGCGAGCACCGACGTGACGTGCTCTGCCTGAATCACGCCCGGCGCACGTACGGCCGCCTGCACGATCACGTTCCGAAGCTCGCGCACGTTGCCCGGCCACTTCTCCGCACGCAGCGCCGCAAGCGCGCCAGGCGAGAGCTCACGCGGGCCGATCTCCGAGGTCGCGAAGAGGTGCATGCAAAGCGCCGCAATGTCCTCCGTGCGCTCGCGCAGCGGCGGCACGCGTACGAGACAAACCGCGAGCCGCTCGTACAGATCCGCCCGAAACCGCCGCACCGCGACCATCTGTTCGAGCGGCTCGCACGTCGCCACCACGAGCCGCACATCGACATGCGTAGTCGTCTCCGCTCCGAGCGGTCGCACGATCCCCTCCTCCACGACGCGCAAAAGCTTTGCTTGCACATCGAGCGGGAGCGCCGCGATCTCGTCGAGGAAGAGCGTGCCCTGGTGCGCCTCCCGAAATGCGCCACGTCGATCACGCAGCGCGCCCGTGAACGCGCCGCGCTGATGGCCGAAGAGCTCCGACTCCGCAAGCTCACGCGAGATGGTCGCAGCATTCAGCGCAACGAACGGTTTTCCCTTGCGCGGACTCTCCTCGTGCAGCGCACGCGCCACCAGGTCCTTGCCCGTCCCCGACTCGCCGCGGATCATCACAGGCAGTCTGAGCGGCGCAAGCCTGCGCACCGCGCCGCCGAGCCTTCGCATCGGCGCACTCCGCCCCACGAGGAGCGAAAGCGGCGCGCCCTGGTGCGTCTCCCCCGCGAGCGCACTTCCGTCGACGCGCACCACGGCATGTCCAAGCTCGACCATGCTCCCCATCGACAAAAAGGCCCGCGCGACGCGCGTGCCCGCCACGCGCATGCCGTTGCGTGATCCAAGATCGAGCACCTCGATCACGCTGCCGCGATGCACGAGCGCCGCGTGGCGCGCGCTCACCGTCCGATCGACGAGCTGCACGTTCACCCCCTCGCCCGAGCCGAGGACGATCTCCTCGCCGGGCCCGAGCCGCCAAACGCGCTCATTCCCGCCGTCATCCACGCGGATCCACACAGCGCCAAGCGCCGCCTCGCCTCCGCCAATCTCCACCGTCGTGTCCCGCGAACGTTCGTTCTTCACGAACGCTCCATCGACGCGCAGTCGTCAGCAGTTGCGAGAAAAGTTTCGAAGCGTAGCGCCGCGCCGGGGTTTCACCCCGGACCCCGACCAGGGGTTGTCCACCCCTGGACCCGGACCAGCGCAAGCGCTGGACCCGGGGTCGCTGAACTGCGCGATGCGCAGTTCAGCGAACAGGCCGAGGCAAGAGCAGCGACGCCCTTGCCAGTCAAGACCGCAGCGCAGGTGCAGCGCCACCGTCTCGGCTGGCAACGCCGCTCGTGGTCTTGCCCCGGGCCCGTCGGATAAACCGCGCATCGCGCGGTTTATCCGCCCTCGGTCCAGGCCGTGCCTGGTCCGGGGTGCAGGGGGCGGACAGCCCCCTGCTGGGGGTGCGGGGCAAAGCCCCGCGCTCTCAGAACGCCGCGGCGACCGTGGACGGAGCGCGCACCTTTCCGCCGCGGAGCGGGTCGAACGTGACGCGCAGGCCCACCTGGAAAAACCCGTACACGCTTGGCGACGTCCCCGGATCCGGGCGCAGACGGTACGAGCCGACCGTCCCCTCCAGGAACGGCCCGAAGCCGAAGACCGGGTGCGGGTAGAACGTGCCGCCGAGGGTGATCCGCGCGAAATCGATGCCCTGCGAGCGGCCGATCCCGAACGCCGGGGCGGCGCCGGTCTCGGGCGCTTCCACGAGCGAGGTGCGGAAACCTACACCGTAGCTCGCCCAGGGATCGAAGGCGATGCCTTGCGCGAGGTGGTAGACGAGGCGCATTCCCACGCCGAGCGTGCTCCCTGAGCACGTTGTGCAGGTCTCGCCGCCGCTGAGCAGGCCGTAGTTCCCTTCCAGCTCGAAGGATACGTGCCGGCTCAGACCGAAGCCGAGCCCGGCGGAGACGCCGGGCCCGCCGGAGACGAGGTCGGCGGCGGTCACGCCCGAGGCGATGCTGCCGAGGGGCACGACGTAGCCGCCCCCCACGGACAGGAGGAAGGCTCCTTTGCGCCAGTCGGGCGCGTAGGCCCTTGGGGTTCCGGCGCCTGGCTCCGGCGGCTCCTCGACCTCGGCGGCGTCGTCCTGGGCCGGATCGGGCGTCTGCGCGAGGGCGGGCAAGGGGGCCACGACGAGCGCGGCGGCGACGAACGCGCGAAGGGAGCGGGGGAGCGTCACGGCAGGGCTCTAGAACGACCACGGCCCGCGCGCAAAGCGCAAAGCGCACGGCCCTTGGGAACCTTGTTCGACCGCCGCGTATGAGCGCGCCCACGACGGAGGGGTCATGGGGGGTGGACTGCGCGGCAGACCTTACGAGGAACTAGCCGAGGACCAGGGAGCGGCCGCTATAATCGCGTGTCGCATGTCCAAGACCCAGCCGCGCCACACCCTTCGCCTCGTGGCCGCGGGCATGACCGACGTAGGCCGCCAGCGCAGGCACAACGAAGACAACGTGCTCGTGGCGCAGAGCCTCGACCTCTTCGTGGTGGCCGACGGCATGGGCGGACATTCCACGGGACACGTCGCCAGCGCCCTCACGGCGACATCGATGCAGAACTTCTTCGAGGCCACGGCGCAAGGGGAACTCCCCTTGCCCACGCCGAACGACGAAGTCGATCTGCCGCGCCCTGCCGAACGCCTCGCGCAGGCCGTGCGCAAGGCCAACCGCGACGTCTACGAGATCTCGTCGACGCACAAAGAGCACCGCGGCATGGGCTCGACGATCGTCGCGATCCACTACGACGGCGACGAGAGCTTGCACATCGCGCACGTCGGCGACAGCCGTTGCTACCGCATCCGCGGCGGCGGGATCGAACAGCTCACGCGTGATCACTCGCTCATCAACGACGCGCTCGCGCTCAAGCCCGACCTCACCGAAGACGAGCTCGCGCGTTTGCCGAAGAACGTGATCACCCGCGCGCTCGGCATGAAGGACGCGGTGAAGGTCGACGTGCAGACCGTTAAGATCGAGCCGGGCGACACCTTCCTGCTCTGCTCGGATGGTCTGAGTGGTATGATCTCCAACGAACAGATTCTCGAGGTCTTCGACCTGACGGGGGATCTGTCGGAGGCGTGCGAGCTCCTCATCGCGATGGCGAACGAGGCTGGCGGCGTCGACAACATCTCGGCGCTGCTCGTTCGTGCGGACGACGCGCCGCCGGCCTCGGAGGCGCATATCTCCGCGATGGAGGTCGACGCGCCCGAGCTTGCCGTGGAAGAGGTCGCCGCGTCGATCCCGTTCTCGCAGCGGTACCGCGACATCCAGGACACGGAGCGCGTGCGCTCGTATCGCCCGCCCCCTGGCGATCCCATCGAAGAGATGGTCGTCGGGGCCGAGCTCGACGGGCTGCGCGAGGTGATGACCCCGGACGACCTCGCGATGCTCGCGGCCGGCGGTGACATCGAGATGGATGGCCCGCGCTCGATCGACGAGATCCGCGTGGCGCGTTGCATGCGCTGCGATCACGAGCTCTACGTCGGCAACGCCTTCTGCACCGAGTGCGGCATGAAGATCGAAAGCGACTGATGCCGGGGAGCGGCCCTTCGAGCCCACGCACACGTGTCCTGCCGATCGCGGAGCGCCTCGACGCCGACACGCGTTATGCCGGGCGCGGCGTCACCATCGCGTTCCTCGACTCGGGCTTTTACGCGCATCCCGATCTTACGACGCCGTACAATCGCATCGCCGCCTACCACGACCTCTTCGCGCCGCATGCGGGGCTCGAGGCGCTCGAGCGATCGGACGTCTCGTCGTGGCACGGCATGATGACGAGCGTCGTCGCGGCGGGGAACGGCGCGCTCTCGGCGGGGCAGTTTCGCGGCCTCGCCTGGGAAGCGAACGTCGTGCTCGTGAAGGTCGGCTCTGCGCACCGCATCGTGCACGACGACATCCGCCGTGGCCTCGACTGGGTCCTCGCGAACCGTGAGCGTTATGGCATCCGCGTCCTCAACATCTCGTGCGGCGGTGACTACGAAGAGTCGTTCCTCACCGATCCGCTCTCGCGCGCGGCCGACGAGGCTTCGCGACAAGGCATCGTCGTCGTCGCGGCGGCTGGCAACGCGGGGCACCTCGCCGATCATCAGGTCTTGCCGCCTGCCAGCGCGCCGAGTGTGATCGCCGTGGGTGGGCTCGACGACGGCGGCGCGGGGCTGCAGTCGCAGCACTACCACTCGTCGTACGGCCTCACCATCGACGGCCTGCAGAAGCCCGAGATCATCGCGCCTGCGATCTGGGTCGCCGCGCCGATCCTCCCGGGCACGTCCACCGCGACCGAGGCGCGCTTGCTCGAGCGGCTCGACGATGCCCCGGACGACAAACTCTTCGATCTGCTCGCCGCGCACGCCGGCTCCAACGCCGATCTCGACGCGATCGCGGGCCGCCGCGAGCCGTACCTCGTGCGCCAGATCGTCGCGGCGAAGCTGCGCGATCGCAAGGTCCTCTCGGGCCACTACAAGCACGTCGACGGAACGAGCTTCGCGGCGCCGATCGTGGCGAGCGTGGTCGCGCAGATGCTCGAAGCGAACCCCGCGCTGCGCCCGCATCAGGTGCGGCGCATCCTCATGACGACGGCGCGCGGCACGCCGGGGATCGCGCTCGAACGGCAGGGCTGGGGTGTGGTGCAGCCGCGCGCCGCGGTGGAAGCCGCGCGCGGCGTGAGCGTGGGCTAGTTCTTACTGACCGAAGAGACCGCCGAACGGGTTCGGCGCGCCGCCGGTCATGCGCCACGAGTTCGCTGTCTGCTGCACGATCGGCAGACGCACCATCGGGTGCGGGTGCGTGCGCTCGAAGTTGAAGACGATCGTCGCCGGCGTGAGCTGATCGAGGTTCGCGAAGAAGTTCAGGGTCAGCACCGCGCCGCCCTCGGTGAGCCGATAGCCGCCGTTGCGACGCGCGCCCGCGGAGAGCACGTTGTTCGTCCCGGCCACGTCGGCGGCGATCTCGTTCGGCTGGTTGAATGCGGGCAACGTGCGCGAGAGCAACCTGCCGAGATCGGCGGGGTTCACGCCGCGGCTGCCGCCCTGGTTTGCCGTGCAACCGAGGTGGCCGAGGTGATGGTGCCCGAGCTCGTGCCCGAGCACGAAGCCCACCTGCTCGTCGAAGAGCTGGTGCTGGCGCTGGATCTTGCGCCCGTCGATCTGCTGCATCGGATCCACGAAGCCCACGGGCGGCTTCACCATCGCGCCCTTCTGCGCGAGCAGCCGGAGGTACTCGTCGAGCTTGCGCGTGCCGAACACCTCGTCGTTCGCCTTGTACTGCGCGATGTACGCCTCGATCTCGAGCAGGCCGTCGGTGATCGCCATGAGCGGCAGGCCCTGATCGTCACACGCGGCGAATGCGTTCACCTCGCCGGGCGTGGGATCGGCGACGAACGGGATGTCGCGCACGATGGACTGCTTGTTCGCGGGTAGCGCGGCGATGAGCTCGCCCATCACGACGCCGGCCTGACTGCGCAGGAAGTTGATGTCGACGTTGTTGATCGGATCGTTCAGCGGCGTGGTCGGCAGCCCGCCCGTCGTCGGCGTCCCGGTCGTCGGCGTCCCGGTCGTGGGGAACGGCCAGGGAAAACCGGGGAATGGGCTCGTGGGCTGGGGCGCGGGCTGCTGCGGGGTCGTCTGCTGCGGCTGCTGCGGATAGCCTTGCTGCGGGTAGCCCTGCTGCGGATAACCTTGCTGCGGATAGCCCTGCTGCGGGTACCCCTGCTGCGGGTAGCCTTGCTGCGGATACCCTTGCTGCGGCGGGGGCTGCGTCTGGGCGTAGGTCGGCCGGGACTCGCGCTGGCAACCTGCGACGAGCGCCGAGGACAGGGCGATCGCCGAGGCGCAGAGCGTCAGGAACGGGAGAGGGCCGCGGGGTCGCGACACGAACGAAGGCATACGGACGAGCATAATCCATGGACGGACATCGAGCCAAACGAGCCAAAGGAGGCACGTTTGCAACCGATCGAAGGGCTCCCCGGGGGTCCGATCGCGGAGGCTACCCCCGCGATTCCTGGTCGGCTGACAGATACGCGACAGAAACCCGGAGGGCTGACAGAAACCCCGGCGACGGACACGACGGCCCCACCGGCGAGCAGGCTACCGCGGCCGTCCGGGCGGCTCTCGACGCGCCGCTTGCGGTCGGTGACTCCGAGGGGGGCCGTGTCCGGTCTGGCTCACCGCGACGGGCGACGCGTGGACGAGGGGACGGGCGGATCGCTGCGATCGGTGGGTGGCGGAGCCGAGACGGGCCCGGACGCCTGCCCCCGGAGATCGGTCCCGACGACAGCGGCGGATCGTCGGCCTTGATCTCGATGTCGCGCAAGTCGTGGTTGTCGTTCAGGCAATGCCAGTCATCGGCGCCTCCGTAGAAGCATCGGAGCACGGCACGGATAAGCCGATGCAAGGGCCCTTGTGCAATTGTGCGGCCCGCAATCGTCCGTGCCCGATTCCGCAGTTCGTCATGATTGGGGACATCACCTGGCGCAACCTTCTCACGTTGCAAGAGGCTTGCTCGGCACCGCTCGACCCCCACCACGAGGCAGCGCGAAAGCGCCTCGTTCACTCCGTTACGATGCACGTGACGAAGAAGTGGCCGTCCGCGTCCTTCAGGCATTCCGGCAGCCCTGGCGCGGCCACGCAGAGCACATCGTTCAGACATCCGCACATCGCGTCCGGCGACTGGCAGGCCGCAGGGAGCGGCTTGCACCGGTAAGAGGAATTGAGCCTCTCGCAATACTCGGTTCCGTTCTCGCAGAGGACCGGACCACATGCGAAGGGCTCCGCGGGCGCCTGACAGGCGTCCTGCAAGCCCACGTCGACGCCCGACCGGTACGCCTCACACGCGTTGATGTAGACTTGGCCGTTGCAGCCGCACGTGATCGCCATCGACTCACCGGCGCAATCCTTGGGCTTCGGCGTGCAGGTTCCGAGCACGCCGCCGCCCGGACAGGTGCCCTCCGGGGCATCGCAATACACGCCGTTGCCGCACCACGTCGCGAACGTGCCGTCGCAGGACTTCGGGCCCCCGGCTCCCCCTTGCCCGCCCGAGGAGGACGACGACGCGCTGCCGCCGCCCGCCCCCTCGCCGGCGGCGCCCCCCTCGCCGCCCCCCTCGCCGCCGCCCCCGCTGGAGGCCCCGGTCGAGGTGGATGAGGGGGAAGCTCCTGAGCTCTCGGTGCAGGCCGGAGCGGCGCAGGTGAGGAGGATGAAGAAGAGGCCTACGGTGCATGTGGTGATGCGCATTTCTGATGAATATCAACCGCTGGGGTGATGTCTACACCGCCTTGCTTTACAGTCGGTATGGAATGCCCACTTCTTGCCGGCCCCGCTCTCGGCGACGAACGCCCCCTCGACCCCGCGGCGCAGGGCCGCGACGAGCTCCCGGACGATGCCGCCGACGTGGGCACGACGTCCAGGACCACGGCGCTCACCTCCACCCGCACGGCGCAGTGCCGTCGGCTCAGTCGAGGAACACGTTCCAACAGAGTGCGTTTCGCAGTTTTTGATCGTCAAGAACGAGGTCTCGTATTTCGCCAGGCAGTTGTTCCCACTGCCATTGGCGTTCGGCTCGCGCAGCCGCGTCCCCTTGGCCCGATGGTGCGGCTTCCCTGGCAGCCCTGATGGCGTACGCCGCAGCCCCTAACTCATGGGCGGCGACATGCGCCACGGCCACCGCCTGACCCGCCGACAGGGCGGCCAACCGGGCGGCGGGGGGCGCCTCGCGGCCTGCGGCGTTGGAAGCGAACGCCGCGTTGTGACACTCTTTCATTGTGGCCTCGCCTCGGGTCCACGCTCGCACCAGTGCAATCGCTCTCCGCGGCCGGTCATCGTCTGGCCTGTATTCATCGAAAAACCCCATGACGTGCTGCGCGCAATCTGCGGCCCAGATTGCCAACGCGTGATGGGTGCCTTCATCCAGGAGCCCTCCGCGGCGGATGGTGATGAACCGTGGGTCACGTTTTTTGGGAAGAATCATGGTGCTCCTACTTACACTGTCCATGGATATACTCGAGCGCGGTCACGGCGGCGAGACCTCGGGGGAGATTTCGACGCTCGCCGCGCCCCCGCCACTGTTCGCGCGACCCTTCGGACCCGAGCCCTCGCAATGGTCTCTTCTTGAGGCCGCCGCGCCGGGGCGCTGCCCCGGGCCCCGCGGGGGCTGTTCGCCCCTCGACCCGAACCAGGGCAAGCCCTGGACCGTTCGTGGAAGAACTGCGCGATGCGCAGTTCTTCCAACAGGCCGGTGGCAAGACCAGGAAGGTGCGTTGCACGCTGGCGAAATCGTTACGAACCCCGACCGCTGGCCACGATGCGCCCGCGTCCGGGATGAAGAGCACCCGCAAGCGGCGCGGGGCGTAGGGTGCGCACTTGCAGTGAGCTCCCCTTCCCTCGATTCGCGAACTTCACGTTCAGCCGCTTCCTGCACTGCCCATTGCGGTGGTGGAATGTCGCGCTCACAGCGGATGCGATTCTCCGGGCGCCATTTGCCAGCGTCAGTGTATACGCATTTTGACAGCACGAGCAATTTCGACGAGCTCGACCATTCGTGCCTCCCACGCGCGCTCCACAACCGTGTCTCCCTGTTGCAGCGCTGTTTTCGATGGTCTACGACTTGGCCACGGCCGCTGCGTCGGCGGCCGTTTTACCTTGGGAGGACGAATGCGTGTCGGCAAACTGGGTGTTCTGCTGGTCATTGGTGTGCTTGGGTCGGCCGGCTGCCTGGACGGGAGCGCGACGGGTGAGGATCTCGGTGCAGGCGGGAGCGACGGCACGGGTGATAAAGGCCCCGACACGATAGGCGAGAGCGGCGACGGCAATGGCCAGTTGCTATCGACGAACGTCGTGTTCGAGCTCGAGCCGCGCGATCTCACCGTCTCGGTGGACGACGCGGGCTCGACCCACAACGCCGGACCCATCACGACCTTCGCGTGGTCCTTCGGTGACGGCACGACGGCGACGGGGGTCACGCCGCCACCACATCGCTACGCCGCGGCTGGGACGCACACGATAACGTTGACCGTCACGACAGCGAGCGGAGCTTCCGCGTCCGCGAGTCGGACCGTCACGGTCGCCCAGCGAAACCCTGGTGACTATGCGCCGGGTGACGCGACGACCGGCGTGCCCGACGTGGTCGCCGACCGGTTGCATCTGCTCGACCTCGAGAAGCCCAACAAGTCGAGCGTAAACACGCCGAGCGCCGCCGAAGAGACCGTGGTCATCACCAAGAGCGGCGATACCTACAAGCTGACCTGGAATGGAAATCCCGTCACGCTGCCCGCCGCGCACGCCTACAACGAAAACGGACAATTCGTCCTCGATCGGCTCCACGTGAGGGGCTACGTGAACGTGCGCGCGCCGAACGTCACGATTCGTCGTTCGGTGGTCGAAGCCGTCAGCATCCCGGAGGCGCCCGATAGCGCGGCGCCCTCCGGCGTGGACGTCGGCCGCCGGATCGTCAGGGGCAACGACAGCGCGACGACGGGTCTGATCCTCGAGGACATCGAAATCCGCGTGCCGGAAGCCGTGCGCCGCGGCGCGAACATCAATGCGGCGTTCCATCACGGCATGGCGCTCGAAGCGTCCCGTCTGCACATGCTCCGCTCGGAGATCGACGGCTCCGTCGACGGAATGCAGATCCACGCGGGCAGTGCCAACCACACGAGCGTCGTCATCGAGCGCTCGTGGATCCACGACATGCAGTACTACCTGCTGGACAGTGACCGTGCCGATGGGGATCCGACCCACTCCGACGCCATCCAGGTCGAGTGCAGCCTGCCGGCGGCGGGAAAACAATTCGGGGTCGAGCTCCTCGGCAACACCCTCGATCTCACCAATGATCCGAACCTCACCGCGGCGATCATGGTCACGCGTAATGCGTGCGCGACGTCCGGGCTGCGTATCGAGAACAACTTCCTCGACGGCTCCGCCATGCCGATCAACATCGGCGGCGGGACCTCCACCCAGCACATCACCCTGTACGTCAATGGCAATCGCTTCGGCCCGAACCGCGCCGCCGGCACAGCTCCGAACAAGACGTGGAAGACGACCACGACCGCGGCGGTCGTCGCCGCCAAGTCGAACACGGACAGCTCCGCGGCCTACGAGAACTACGATACGACGCGCCCCCAGAGCTACGTCTATCTCTCGTACGATCCGCCCACCACGCTCGGCGCCACCCCGCCTACGGGCGAGCAGAATCGTAACGTCATGGTCGAGCACGCACGCGGCACGCAGACATGGGGCACGAGCTCGCTCGGCACGGCGAAGTTCGGGCTGTACTGACGCAGCGCTCCCTGCGTCGACGACGCACAAATCGTCACCGGCAAAGCGCATTCTTCAAGGACGGTCCCACGCCGTTCCTCGCGTAATGCTCCGTTCGCGGAAAAGGATGCCTCCCGCGAAACGCCTCATTCCCCGCGCCTCCCCTCTCCATTGCCTTGCCCATATCCCACCTCCAGCTACACTGGTCCCAAGAGTCCTCGCCGAGGCGTCGCCCCAAGGCGCGCACGGTCGGGGGCGGAACCGCGAAACGGCGGACGGTGCCGGCGCCGAGGGTGAAGGTGTGCGCTCATCGGACGGCACCGTCCGCCGTGAAGCAGGGAATGGGGGAGGTCCATCATGATCAAGCGATGGAATGTTGTCGGGATCATCTTCGGCAGCTTGGCGGCAATGGTCATCGGTTGCGACGCTGACGATCCGGCCGGCGAGGGAGCGCTCGGCAGCACGAGCGATGAGGTAGGCGAGGCCTGGGGGACGCCCATTGCAAGCGACCCGTTCACGCCCAGGACGGGGTGCCGGGGATTCCATTGCGCCTCCGAGCTTCCGCCGGGGCGCTGCAGCTACGGCAGGGACTGCGCGGTCTCGTGCGTGTTTCCCGCCGGCGGCTGCGAGCCGGGGAATGACGCGTCGTGCCTGGGATATTGCCTGGCGGACGCCCAATGCATCCCCGACCCGACCTGCGGGGGCGGGCAGCGCTGCCTCGAATGTGGGGGGTCGACGTACGGCGCGGGGTGCATCGAGGTCTGCGCGCCGATCGCGCCTCCGCCTCCGCCGCCGCCGCCACTGCCGCCGCAGCAGGGGCCTGTGCAGCAGCCTCCGCAGCAGGGGCCTGTGCAGCAGCCTCCGCAGCAGGGGCCTGTGCAGCAGGAGCCTCTGCCGCCTCCGCCGCCGCCTCCGCCGAAGGACGATTGTCCCCTCGACACCCTGCCGCCGCCGCCCCCGCCGCCGGCGCAGCTCCCCTACTGAGCCATTCAATGAAAAAGGGCGCGGGAGACCGTCCCGCGCCCTTTTCACTCCTTCTCGCCGTTCCCGCGAATCAGTGTGCGTGGTCCGTGCAGGCCTCGTGCTCGAGCTCGCCTTGCGCCTCGACCGCGTCGATCGGCAGCGGCACGAAGAACTCCGGATCGTTCGGGTCACGCGAGAATGCCTCGTCCACGCCCTCGATCTCGCCGTTTTGATCGTCGTACATGATCGCCGAGCCGCACGTCGCGCCCTTCGCGAAGCCGCCCGCGGGCGACTTCTTCATGCGCGCCTCCGTCTGCGGGCCCCACACGCCGTCGACCGAGATCGTATCGCCCGGGTTGTTGCGGTTCCACAGCCGCTGGAACGCCTTCACGTCGAGGCCCTTGTAGCTCACCGCGCCCGAGCCCGCGTAATCGAAATGCACCGCGTCGCTCGACCCGAGCCACTTGAAGCCCTTGTTCGTCAGAATCGTCTTCCACGTGCTGTACTGGCTCACGTCGAGCGCGAGGCCCGTCTCGTGATTGCTGTTGCCAGGCTTCGCCGCGAGGCTGATGCTGCACCGGCCATTCTGGTACCAGTTGTAAAGCATGTATTGCTGCGCCACGGTCCGGAGCGCCGAGTTGATCGTCATCGACTTGCCGGGGTTATCCTTCAGCGCCGCCACGAGCCTGTCGGCCGCGGGCTTCTCCAGGTACGCAAAGACCGCGCTGCCGAACGTCACGTTCGAGGTCTTCGTGATCGGCACGTACGCGTCGGGATTCAAGCACCGCGCCTCAGCGATGATCTGCAGCGAGAGCGCTTTCACGCTCGACGTCGAGCAGCTCGACGCGGCGGCCTGCGCGACGGTGCTGCCGGCCACGGCCTCGTCCACGGTATCGGTCGGCTCGGGGGATTCGACGCCTTCGGGCTCTCCGGCGAGCTCCTCGGGCGGGGCTTCGGCCATACAGCCCGCAAACACGGGCATGGCGGCGAGGGCAGCGGCGAAGGCGAGAACACGGAATTGGGTCGGGCGAGCGTCCATGCCGGCCTCTACAGCACGCCGCGTGCCGCGCGCGCCCGAGGCCTTTTGTCGTCCAATCGTCTCGAATTGCAGCCCGAATGGGGTGGATCGCCGATGCCCCAGGTGGAAAAAGGATCCACGCGCGGGCCCCTCGTCTCGATGTCGACGCAATCGCGCGAGCATGGGCGGGGTTCGAAAAAAACTTCACACCGGCGGAGCTTCCGCGTAGAGGTGAGCCGGCGGGCAAGGTAGGCCCGCAATCTCGCGATGCGCTCCCTGCCCATGCCCCTCACGCGCGTAAAAATCTGCTGCATCGCCTCCGAGGAAGAGGCGTGGATCGCCGTTCGCGCGGGCGCCTCCGCCCTCGGCCTCGTCGGCCCCGTCCCGAGCGGGCCAGGCGCGATCACCGAGGAGCAGATCACCGCCATCGCAACGCGCGTCCCGCCGGGCGTCGCCACCTTCCTCCTCACGAGCCACCAAGACGCCTCCGCCATCATCGAGCAGCAAAGACGCTGCCGCACGAGCGTCGTGCAGATCCTCGATCGGCTGCTGTCGGGCACGTACGAGGAGCTGCGCGCCGCGATGCCCGGCATCGGCATCGTGCAGGTCGTGCACGTGATGGGCGAGGAGGCAATCGACGAGGCGATCGAGCTCGAAGGCAAGGTCGACGCGGTGCTGCTCGACTCAGGCAACCCGAACCTGCCCGTGAAGGAGCTCGGCGGGACAGGGCGCACGCACGATTGGCAGATCAGCGCGCGGCTCCGCGAGCGCGTGCGGCTGCCAGTCTACCTCGCAGGCGGGCTCCGTTCGGACAACCTCGCGACCGCAATCCGCACCGTGCGCCCCTTCGGCGTCGATCTCTGCAACGGCGTACGCACCAACGGCAAGCTCGACCCGGCCAAGCTCGAAGATTTCTTCGCGGCCCTCCCCGCACGCTGAGCATTGGTCTCTACTTGATGCCGCCGCGCCGGGGCGCTGCCCCGGGCCCCGCGGGGGCTGTTCGCCCCTCGACCCGAACCAGGGCAAGCCCTGGACCTTTGGTGGAAGAACTGCGCGATGCGCAGTTCTTCCAACGGGTCCGTGGCAAGACCAGGGACGACGTTGCCAGTCGCGGCGATCTTGGCTGGCAGCGTCCTTCGCCGGTCTTGCCTCGGCCTGTTCGATGAACTGCGCATCGCGCAGTTCATCGACCCCGGGTCCAGCCCCTGGCTGGTCCGGGTCCAGGGGCGGATAGCCCCTGGTGGGGCCTGGGGCAACGCCCCAGCGATCGATGCTCTACTCGTCGGCGCCTGGATTCTTGATCCGCCGCACGAGCCCGCGCACCGTGCTCATGCCGAGCAGGCGCGTGAACAGGACGAACCCGACGACGGCCGAGAGCACGGTCAGCCACAGGGGGACGTGGAAGACGAGCTTGGCCCACGTCGCCCACGCGTTCTCTCCGACGAGGTCCTTCCACGCGACATCGAACGAGGGCAACGTCTCGCGCTCGAAGATCCCGATCACGAGCCCGACTGGCGTGAGGACGAGCGTCAAGAACGCGAGCACCTGGTTCAAGAGGTCGGCGCGTTTGTCCGACAGGTACTCGTCGATCTCGGTGATCTCGCCCTTCACCTCCTCGAAGAGCCCGCCGATGTCGAGCGCGTTGCGCAGGCCGCAGTAGAAGCGGTCGTGCCGCTCCTCCGAGCTGATGTGGCCGAAGCTGAACTTCGCCGTGTACTGCAGCAGCGCGAGGCGCAGGCGGCCGAAGATGCGGCCGTCGGGGCGGTTCGACATGCTCGCGCACGCCGACGAGAGCTCCAGCAAGAACAGCCGCTCGTGCTCGATGAGCACCCACTTGTAGAGGTAACGCTCGAGCATTGTGGACTCGAACTGCGAGAGCAGACCCTTCGCGTCGAGCGGCCAGATCATCCAGGTCACGCCGACGGGGGAGAACACGCAAAGCTCGCGCGCCGAGGGCTCCCACATCGCCGGATGTCCCTCGATGCGGCAGTCGGCCGCGGATGGGTCGATCGGCTGATCACTCCCGTGCGCGAGCCGCAGGCGATGCCGCGCCGCGGCGTCGGGCAGACCTTCCGTGTAGAGCACGTTCACGCTCATCGGGTTTGGCCAGCTCCCGATCGGCGCGTCGAGCATCACGTCGGGGATGAAGAGCTTGAGCCAGTGCCGGACCGTCGTGTCGTCGAGATGCGCCTCCTCGCCCATCGCCACGAGCGGATGCGCCTTCATCTCGCCGTCCTTGCCCGCCTTCTTGCGCGGCATGCTTTCCGGCAAGAGGTGCGTCATGCCGCGACGCACGACGGCCGCGTAGAGGTCCTGGAACGCGGTCAACGTGAGCGCCGTCGGCTTGATGCCGACCACGACGAACACGTACCCCGTCTCGATCACGAAGAGCCGCGGCGGCGTCGTGATCTTGCAGGGCATCCCGCCGTTCTTGTCCTTGCGGGGCTCCTTCGACGCGGACGCGTGATCGGGTTTGTCCGCGTCCGGTTTGTCTGGTTTGCCCGCTTCGGCCTCGGGCTTCGCCTTCTTCGGCGCGCGCTCGAAGACCCACGTCGCGCGTGGATCGAAGAGGTTCGCGAGCTTGCCCGTGGGCTCGTAGGCGCGGAGGAGCCGCCCGTCGCGCACGTGGATGTTGAGGTGCGGCAAGAGCGCCGGATCGTCGATCTTCTTCGGCTTGAAGTCGCCGCGCGCGAGGAGCTTCTTCTCGTAGCCTTCGAGGTCGAACGTGCCTGCGAGCCCGTCCGGGTGGCGGTACGAGACCACGAGGTACAGCGTCGATTTCGGCCCGATCGGGGGCTCCGCCGCGCGCGGCATCGAAGACTCGTCAGCGGATTTCGTACGTCCTCCGCAGGTACTCCGCGATGTCGGCCGACTCGAACATGTCCACGCCCGTGTTCGGGTCGTGGAGGAAGGGCACCTGCATCTTGCCGCTCCGCGCGATGAAGGCCTGCCGGCTCGGGCTGAACTTCGCCACGTTGTGCAGCCGGTACGGGATCTCCAGGCTGGAGAGCACCTCCCGCGTGATGCGGCAGTACGGCGAGGCCTCGAAGCTCCAGAGCTCGAGCGGTTTTTCGGGCGCGCGCGAGGGCCGCGCGAACGCGCCGAACCCCGGCCGGAACGCCGACGCCATCATCGCCGTGGCGTTCGTCAGCGGGCCGAGGCCGAGCCAGAGCGGCACCTTGCCGTCGCCGTAGACGCGGAAGAGATAGGCCACGATGTCGTTCGACTCGTACATCGAGACGCCCGTGTTCGGGTCGACGAGGAACGGGAACTGGTGCTTGCCGCCGCGCTCCTTCACGACAGCGCGGAAGCGGCTCCCGCCGCGCGGGCACGGGTAGATCATCGCCTCGAGGTCGAGGATCGTGAGGGCCTCGCGCACCTTGCGGCAGAACGGACAGCCCTCGAACTCGTAGAGCTCGAGCAGCTTGTCGGGACGCTCGCCGAGGTGTCCGGAACGTAAGCCCCCGGCGAGACGCGCCAGGGTGGCTGCGAACGAGGTCGCGACGTCGAGGGTTCGATTCATGGACTCCTGGTTACGTGATCCCGGGGCAGAATTGAAGTGCCGACGGCGTGCGCGCGGGTAAAGCTGCGGGCGCTGTGCGCTCCGTTCATCGCCCGAAGACCCTCTTCTTCCTGCCCTCGCTGCTCGTATCCATGGCCTGTTCTGGAAACCCCCCTCCGCCCGCCGATCCGCCCCCGAATCACCTCACAGGCTCCCTCGCCCCCACGGCGAGCGCCGTCGCCGCGCCCACGCCCGCGCCCGCTCGCCGCGAGCCGCCCGTGCCCACGCGGCGCGAGGACATCGTCGAGACGCTGCACGGCAAGGAGATCCACGACCCTTACCGCTGGCTCGAAGACGGCGAGAGCGACGAGGTGAAGGTCTGGCAAGCGGCGCAGAACGAGCGCACGGCGAAGGCCCTCGCCACGCTGCCCGGCCGCGCCGCGCTCACGCGCCGCATCGAGTCGCTCTTGCGGATCGGGTCCGTCGGCACGCCCGCGGTCTATGCCTCGAAGAAAGGCAAAGGCCGTTATTTCTACACGCGCCAGGCGCCGTCCGAGGATCAGCCGGTGCTCTACGTGCGCGACGGCGTGGATGGCGCGGATCGCAAGCTCGTGGATCCGAACACGCTCGGCAAGGACGGGCTCGTCTCGCTCGATTTCTGGGTGCCGTCGCAGGACGGCAAGAAGCTCGCGTACGGGCTCTCCTCGGGCGGCGACGAGCAAAGCACGCTCTACGTGATGGACGTGGAGACCGGGAAAAACCTGCCCGAGACCGAGGTGATCCCGCGCGCGCGGTACGCCTCCGTCGCGTGGCTGCCCGACGGGAAATCGTTCTATTACACGCGCTTCCCGCAGAAGGGCGACGTGCCCGCGGGCGAAGAGCATTATCACCGCAAGATCTACCTGCATCAGATCGGTCGGCCCTGGGAGAAGGATCCGCTGGTGTTCGGTGAGGGCCGCGCGATGACGGACTCGCCGAGCGTCTTGATCTCGCCGAACGGCCGCTGGCTCGTGGCGACCGTGCACATGGGCTGGAGCCGGATCGAGGCGTACCTGCTCGATCGCAAAGCCGGGCCCCAAGCCACGTTCGTGCCGTTCGCGGTGCCGAAGGAAAACGCGATCTACGACGTCGACGTGTACGACGACTCCCTGCTCGTCCGGACGAACGACAGCGCGCCGACGTACGAGCTCTATCGCGTCGACCCGCAGAAGCCCGCGCGCGAGCACTGGAAGAAGATCCTGCCGGCGACGAAGGACGTGCTGCAGGCGGTCACCTCGATCGGCGGGCAGATCTTCGCGACGTACATCGTCGACGCGCACTCGGTGGTGAAGCGCTTCTCGGCGACGGGCGAGCCCAAGGGCGAGATCACGCTACCCACGATCGGCACGACGGGCGGCGCGAGTGGCGAGTGGGACGGGCACGAAGCGTTCGTCGGGTTCACCTCGTTCGCCGTGCCGAGCACGGTGCTCCGTTTCGACCTCGCGACGGAGAAGGTGAGCACCTGGGCCGAGATCAAGCCGCCCGTGGACGCGTCCGAGTTCGTCGTGACGCAGGAAAAAGCGCGCTCGAAGGACGGGACGTTGGTGCCGTACTTCCTCGTCCACAAGAAAGGCGTGGCCCGGGACGGGAAGGCCCCGACGGTGCTCACGGGGTATGGCGGGTTCAATATCGCGCAGATGCCGGCGTTCGCGGGCTCGCGGTACGTGATGCTGGAGCAGGGCGGCGTGGTGGCGGTGGCGAACCTGCGCGGCGGCGGTGAATACGGCGAGGCGTGGCACCGCGCGGGGATGCTCGCGTCGAAGCAAAACGTGTTCGACGATCTGTATGCGGTCGCCGAGAAGCTCCTTGCGGACCAGGTGACGTCCTCGGAGCGGCTCGCGGTGATGGGCGGCTCGAACGGGGGATTGCTGGTCGGCGCGGCGATCACGCAGCGGCCGGAGCTCTTCCGCGCGGCGGTATGCGCGGTGCCGCTGCTCGACATGATTCGCTACCACAAGTTCTTGATCGCGAAGCTCTGGATCCCCGAATACGGCTCGGCCGAGGATCCGACGCAATTCGAGTGGCTGCGGGCGTATTCGCCTTATCACAACGTGAAGCCCGGGACGCCCTACCCCGCCGTGCTCTTCGCAACGGCGGAGGGCGACAGCCGCGTGGATCCGCTGCATGCGCGCAAAATGGCGGCGCTGCTGCAGGCGGAGGCGGGCGGGGACAAGCCGATTTTGCTGCGCGTCGAAGGGAAAGCCGGGCACGGCGCGGGCAAGCCGATCTCGAAGAAGATCGAGGAGGCGACGGACGTGTATTCGTTCCTGTTCTGGCAGCTCGGCGTGACGCCTCCCGGCTGACCTGCACCTACATCTCGGTACGACGTAAGTTCACCCGGGGGGCGTGGTCGGCGAGGCCCCGGAGGAGATCCGATCAGGGCGGGGGTCTCGTCGGCGAGGCCCGGAGCAGGTCCGATCAGGGCCGGGGTCTCGTCGGCGAGGCAAGCGGCGGAGTCCGATCAGGGCGGGGGTCTCGGCCGCGAGGCCCCGGAGCAGGTCCGATCAGGACCGGGGTCTCGTCGGCGAGGCAAGCGGCGGAGTCGGATCAGGGCGGGGGGCTCGCCGGCGAGGCAGGCGGCGGGATCGGGTCTTGGGCGCGCCGTGGTGGTAGAGTGGGCGGGCCGATGAAAACTGGGAAGCGCGAGAGCGGTGGGGCCGGGAAGCGGCGCTCGGGAGCAGCGGACGACCAGGAGCAGAGGAGCGTCGGCCAGCTCATCGATCGCCTCGCCGAGCTGAGCTGGAAGCCGTGGGGGCCGCGAAAGGACTACGGGGAGGACTTTCACGTCCAGATCTGGGACGGCGGCGAGTCGACGGGGCTCTCGTTTTACGTGCAGCTCAAGAGCGTGCGAGACGCGGAGCAACGAAAAGGGCAGCGTACGCCCGATACGCTGAAGTACCGCCTCGATGCGAAGGATCTTCGGCACTGGGAGAAACAGACGCAGCTCGTGGTGCTCGTGATCTGGGACGTGGAGATGCGGCGGGGATACTGGGAGACGGTGCCGCGGATCCTGGAAGCGCTGGAGAAGAAAGGAAAAGGGTGGCGGAAGAAGGAGACGGTGACGGTGGAGGTGCCGGCCGCGCACGGAACGGATGCCGAGGGAATGAGGCGGCTGCGGTGGGCGGTGGCGGATCATTCGCTGGCGCTCGTCGCGGGCCGGGTGCGCGACGAGGAGATGACGGGCACCATTCGATTCACGGACAAGGTCACCTACGAAGCGTTCCGAGAAGCGCTGGATCGCGGCAACGAGGTGACCTTCGAGGGGCTGGGCGTGCCCCAGATCCAGATGCCGGAATGGCACCGTCGAATGTATGGGGATCGCCCTCCTGCGACGCGCGTGAGGATCACGCCGACGACACGGGTGGTCAGCCTCAACGTGCGGGTCGAGGTTCGAGCTCGCAATGTAACGGCTTCGATACCTGGTATCGAACTGAAGCCCACGAAACAGGGGCGCAAGCATCTGACGCTCACGAACGAGCATCAGGGTCGAACCATTACGTTCATCGCGGTTGGCAACGAAGACGCGGACGGCAGTTTCACCTTCCGCATGTCGCGTTTCGGGAAGACCATCCAGGAAGCACGAGAGGCAGCGGCTTTTTTCTTTGCTGCCAATCAGCCGGGGAGCCGCCTCCGGGTCGTGGACGAACGAACGGGGCAAACGATCCTCGATCAGCCGCTCCCATCGCTTCCCGCTGATCCTGTCGCCGAGGGACTCCACGACACGCTCGAAAAGCTTGCCTTCCTAGAGCCCTACATCAAAGGAATCGACTCCATCCATCTCGACCAGGGAATCACCCACGACGAGATGATGCGCATCGCGGTTCTCTACGAAGCATGCAGGAATGGGCGGGTGCAGATGCGCAAGCGGCTGTCCTTCATGGTTTCACCGGATGCCGATGCCCTACCAGATCGAGCCAATCCTGACGTCGTGCAGCACCTCGACGGTTGCAAGATGAACCTGCTCGGCGTGGAGATACCCCTGGGTCGCGTCAAGGAGGTCGTTCAGGAACCCGACCGCGTGGTGACGGCGGTGAGAGACGCCCTGGCCCGAGCCCGCGCAACGGGCAAACCGGTCCCCCTGCACATCGATGACGTTTCACTGGTCGCTGAGTTCCTCGACTGGCCCCCGCCTCACGACCGCCTCTACGACATCGCCTCGGCCCAATCCGGCTACTTCACCCTCGCCCAGGCGCTCGAAGCGGGCTTCACCTCCGCCGACCAGCTCCAAATCGAGGAGCGCGTCGAGTCCTACGGCGGCGGCAACGTCTTCCGCCTCGTCCAGTTCCCTCCGACAAACGAACACGAAGACCTCGTCGTCACCTGGCTCCTGACCGACAAGAAAGCCGTCTTCTCGCACGATACGGCACTCGCGCTTCACGAGCTCTCAGACATCCTCCCCGCCCGCCAGCACATCACGCTCCCACCAGGATACCAGATGCCCGAAGGCGTGGAGCTCGGCCCCCAGGTCGCCATTTACCACGGTACTGTGGATCCCTCCGAGATCACCTGGATGGGCCCTGTCCCGTTCACGAAGCCTTACCGGACGCTCCTGGATTGCATCGAGGACCACCTCTCCCCAGATCTACTCGACCAAGCGCTCGCGCAGGCACGTACGCGCGGCATGATCAGCAGGGCCGAGGCGCAGGCCCTTCAAGCCGTGAGAGCCAAATCCGCATGAGCACGAGGTTCAGGTCGGCGGATGCATTCAAGCAGTCCCTCGAGGACCGCATCCGAAGGGAAGCCGAGGCGCTTGGCCTCAAGGTCCAGCCCTTCCGGCAGCGCTGCATCTTCGACAGGTTCCTCGCGCGCTTGCTCAGCCACTTCGGCGACCGCGCGATCCTGAAGGGCGGCGTCGCGCTCGCGCTCCTCGTTCCGCGTGCTCGCTTGACGAAAGACGTCGATCTGACCTTGCACGGTCGCTCCGAAAACCTGCTCGACGAGGTCCAGACCGCAGGACGCATCGATCTCGGCGACTTCTTGGTCTTCGAAGCGCTGCCACACGCCGATCATCCCACCATCGAAGGTGAAGGGATCGTGTACGAGGGCCTTCGATTCCAGATCCACACGAGGCTCGCAGGCAAGCGTTACGGCGATCCGTTCGGCCTCGACGTGGCCTTCGGGGATCGCATGCTCGTGCCGCCCGAGCTGCGCACCGGCAACGACTTCTTCCAATTCGCGGGCTTGCCACCCACGAAGATCCGTGCGTACGCGCGCGAGGTTCATCTCGCGGAGAAGCTGCACGCATACACGCAGCCAAGGCCGCGGGAAAACTCGCGCGTCAAGGATCTGCCCGATATGGCCTTGCTCGCCACGACAGGCCCCTTCGATGGCGACACACTCCGGCGCACGATCGAGGCGACATTCACGTTCCGCGCTGTGCATCCGACCCCTGCGTCGCTGCCAGCTCCGCCCGCAAGCTGGCCCGCGCCGTACGCAAGACTTGCCCGCGAAAACGCCCTCCCGTGGCCGACGCTCGAAGCCGTCTTCACCCACGTGAGCGCCTTCCTCGATCCGATCCTCACCGGCCACGACGGGACCTGGGATCCCATCGCGTGGACCTGGCGCGCGCGCTGAACGCGGGTATTCCTTCCCCGCCTCCGCTCAATGCGGGCCAGGCGTCGTCGGCCCGACGTCATGCGCGAAGAAGAGCCGCTCGTCGCCGTACTTGGAAGCGACGAACGCGCTGTCGAGCCAGAGCTCGCCCAAGGGCTTGGTCGGCTGGTCGATCTTCGGCGCGACGTGCACATCAAAGAGCTTGATCCCGGCGGGCACGCGGCCGAGCGAGAGCCGGAAGTCCGACGTATCCGGGCAGGCGCGTTTCGCCTCCGCCGTCGGGTGGAACTCGATACGGTCGGGCACGACGGGGTTGTCCGCCGTCGCGCCGTCCGCGCCCATGCCCGCGAGGTGGTGCAGCGGCAGGTACACGCTGTAAAGCCGCGTGCCCCCGAGCGAGTTCGCGGCCTTCTGGAACGCGGCCTGCACGAGCTTCGTATCGAACTCCTTCGCCGGCACGGTGGAGTTGCAATAGACGCTGGAGAAGCAGCGCAGGTCGCCCTTCTCGCGATAGTCGTTCGGCAGCCCGAGGAAGTTCAGCGAAGGCTTGCCGGTCACGAAGAATTTCAGCGCGATCGAGGGCGCAAAGCTGCCGCCGCCCTTCGCATCCGAGAAGCGGAGCAGCGCGGATCCGCCCTTCGCGAGGACGCCGGTATACGGAAGCTCTGCCGTGATCTTCAGGGTCACGCGCGCGCACGTGCCATACGTGTGCACGAGCTTCGGGCGATCCGGCGGCAGCTCGTCGCCGGAGAGCTCGAACGAGCCGCGGTTGAACGCGGTGCTGAAGAGCTTGCGCCGCCCCCAGGGGCCCGGGACGCTCGTGGGGAGCGCGCCTTCCGGGTACGGATCGGAGCTCACGCGGGCCCAGAGCGCATCGAGCTTCTCCTCGGCGCGGAGAAGCGAATAACCATCGGGCAAGGACATGAGCAGCGAGCCTATCGTAGGCCCGTCTCGCTTGCCATTTCCTTCCGCGTCGTGCTTCCTTCCTCCCCGATGACGCGGATCCCGATGCACTCGCTTTCGTTGCTCTTCGCGCTCGTCGCGCTCGGCTGCCAGAACAAGCAAGAGAGCCCGGAGAAAGCGCCCGCCCAGGAAGCCCCCGAGACGAAGCCGTCGACCACCAAGCCACGGGAGAAGAGGGCCGCGCGCCCCGTGCAGGAGTACCCGGCAGCCGAGTCTTTCGCGCTGAAGCCGCTCGCCGTGGGCCAGTGGATCCGGTTCGCCGTGGAGTCGAAGGGCGTGCCGCCGTCCCAGGTCTTCGTGCGAATCGTGGGCAAAGAAGGCGAGGCGTTCTGGTACGAGATCGAGGCGAACACGCCGACCGGCACGACGATCTCCCAGTTCCTGGTGGAGAACGCAGCAAGCAAAGGCTTCGACAAGAACGCGATCCGCAAGATGCGGACGAAGGCCGATACCGGCCCGGTGCAGGAGCAAACCGAGCCGCGGGACGCGATTCTAAAAGCCGCCGAAAGCGTCGAGGAATTCGCCGCGATCCTGAACCCGCCGCCGGACTTCGCAAAGGTCGAGCGCAAGGAGGCGAAGGTGACGGCCGGTCTGTTCCAAGGCTGCTTCGTGTACGAGGCCGAGCACGAGGAAGGCGGCGTGAAGACGAAGGAGACAGTCTTCCGTCACCCCGCCGTGCCCATCACCGGGTTCGTCCGTTCCGAGGGCACACGAGGCAGCGCCGCCGTGACGAAGGAGCTGCTCGAGCTACACGAGTCCGGCGCACGAAGCGCACTCTGACCTGTAAGGTGCAGAGGGCCCGCGCGTTGTCCGGCCGAGGCCAACCGCACAGGTGAGCCGGATCCAGCGCGCCGAACGTCCACCGTGGAGACCGCATGAATCGCAAGCCCCGCCGCGCCACACGGATTGTCGCTCTCGTTCTGGCCTCGCTCGCCGCGCCCCTCCTCGCCCTCGGCTGCGGCGGCAGCGTGCCCTCCCCAGGCGCAACCGGTGCACCCCCCCAAGACCCAGCAGCCGCACTCGATCAAGCCGAGCGCGAGGTGCACTCCGCACTCGGCCTGTACCCAACCCCCCCCATGCAAGCCATGGCGCAGCAGGCAACAACCGGGACGCAGCCTACCTTCGCCGCACCGCCGCCCGCACCGCCGCCCCTCACGCCGACGCCCGCGCCCACGGCCATCACGCCCGCGCATCCCGATCGGAAGGTCGAGACCGAAGCAAAGCGCGCCGAGGCGCCCAGCGCAGACGAGGCCACGCCCGTGTCAGACGATCCATGCATGACCGCATGCCGCGCCCTGCAGTCGATGGGCCGCGCCGCCACCCACCTCTGCGACCTCGCCGGCGAGGACGACGCACGATGCGCAAGCGCAAAGGATCGCGTGCGCAAAGCCGAGGACCTCGTGCGCCAAAGGTGCCCCGCCTGCGCAGGCTGACGATGGTTTGAGGCGCAACGGTGTCGTGTTGGAGGCGCCGCGCCGGGGCTCTGCCCCGGACCCCGCGGGGGCTGTTCGCCCCTCGACCCGAACCAGGGCAAGCCCTGGACTCGGGGTGGAAGAACTGCGCGATGCGCAGTTCTTCCAACGGGCCCGTTGGAAGACCAGGGACAACGCTCCCGTCGAAAGGTCAGCGCTGCTGTCTTGGCTGGCAGGGTCGTCGTTGGTCTTGACCTGGCCTGCCATGAAACTCGCGCCCGAGCGCCTTCCGCTCATCCGCCCGGCGTGACCGAGTTTCATGCGAGGGGGTGGGCCGGTTGGCCCATGGGGTCTGTTCGATGAACTGCGCGAAGCGCAGTTCATCGATCCCGGGTCCAGCGCTTGCGCTGGTCCGGGTCCAGGGGTGGACAACCCCTGGTGGGGCCTGGGGCAACGCCCCAGCGCTACCGCGCCATCATCACCGCCGCGAACGCCACGAGCGCCACGAGCATGAGCCCAGCGGCGGCATAGATGACGCCTCGACTCTTTGGCGCCGCCTCTGCGAGCGCGGCGTCTTGCGAAGAACCTTCCGCGTCTGCGGCGAGCGGCGCGTCTGGGACCTCCTCGGCCTTCTTGCGGAGGTATTCGTCCCAGAGCACGACGGGCACCGCGCCCGATGGCGATGCGGCCGCCTCCTCGGCTGCCGCGGCGAGCCCGGCCGGGACTGCGTCGGTGTGCGTCAGGTCCGCGCTGTCCGGTGGCGCTGAGTCACGCCCGAGGATGGGCAGCCCGTGCGCGCCGGACGGAGGCATGCTGATCGGCGCTGGGCGCACCGTGTCACGCATGTCGAGCGGCACTGCGTACTGCGACGTATCGTCCATCATCGGCGGCGGCGTGAAGTCGGTCGGCGTCACCTCCTCGGTGCTCATGCCCGGGTCGGTGATGACCGGCAGGGGCGGCGGCGCCGGCGCGATCGACGAGGGCCTGGCGGCCTTGATCGCCGCTGCGGGGGGCAGGCCGGGACGGTCGTCGCCGAGCAGCGGCGTCAGGGCGTCGAGCAGCTCGTCGGCGGAGGCGAACCGCTTGTCGACGTCGCGCTGCAGGCAGCGATCGACCACGGCGGCGATGCGCGGGTCTGCGTCGGGCATCAGGTCCGACAAACCGCGGATCCGACCGGAGAGAACCTCGGCGGCGGCGCCGTAGGGGGTGAGACCCTGGAAGACGCGGCGGCCGCTCAGCATCTCGGCGAGCACGACGCCGACGGACCAGAGGTCGGTGCGGTGATCGACCGTCTTCAGCCCGCGCACTTGCTCGGGGCTCATGTACGCCGGCGAGCCCATCGTCTTGCCGGTGGCCGTGAAGTCTGCGCCTTGCTGCAGCGTCTTGCTCACGCCGAAGTCGAGGATCTTGAGCACGGGGGCCTCGCCGCCGGGCTCCTCGTGGAGGAAGAGGTTCGAAGGCTTCAGGTCGCGGTGCATGACGCGCGCCGCGTGCGCGGCCTTGAGGCCACGCGCGGTCTCGGCGGCGATGCGCAGCGCCACGACGGGGGCGATCTTGCGCTCGCGCTGGAGCTTCTCGCCCACCGTCTCGCCGCTCAGCATCTCCATCACCAGGAACGGATCGCCTGCGTCGGTTTGTCCGACGTCGTAGATCTCGACCACGTTGCGGTGGACGATGCGGCCGCAGGCGCGCGCCTCGCGCAGGAGCCGGAGACGCGCGTCCTCCGAGGCGTCGAGACCGCGGAGGAGCTTCAGCGCGACCTCACGCTCGGTGAGCTCGTTGATTGCAGCCCATACGACGCCCATCCCCCCCTCCCCGAGGGGGCGCACGAGGCGGTATTTTCCACCGATCCTGGTGCCGGCTTTCATGAACGGTCGGGTCTCGCCGGGAAGGTTACGCTCACCGCCCGCGCGAGCCTAGAACAACCCGCCCCACGTGTCGGTTCGTCCTCATCCCCTGCCCCGATCCCTCGCGAAAGAGGGGGGATTTGCGCGGGGTTCTTGCCGCTTCCGCGCGGGACGGGGCTCGGAGGTCAGAAATCGTCTATAAGCAGAGAGGGTGCAGCCTGGGCCGGCGCACCCCGTTCTTGGCTTGGCCCGTCGAGGGGATTTCATGAAGGCTTCTTTCTTGCAGTGGGGGTCGCGCCTCAGCTTTTTCGCGCTCGTGGGTGCGGGGTTCGGCGCTCGTGACATGTGTCTGGGCAACGATGGACCGCCGCCGGATCCGCCGGCGCCCGTGGACGCCGGCGAGGACGCACCCGACGGAGCCATGAGCAAGCGGCCTGCGCTCCCCACTCCGGGCGACGTGCGCCCGATCTGAGGACATGGCGAGGGCGTCGTATGGAAGGGGAAGGGCGATTTCATAAGCTGGTCGGTTCGGTCGCCGCGATCCCGGCGCCACCGCTCGACGCCCCGCTCGCGGGCCTCGATCACCTGCGCCGCCTCGGCCTGCGCCTGCTCGGCCCCTTCCTCTCGCGCTCGCTGCTCACCGATCGCGAGCGCCGTGTCGCCGTCCTCGGCTCGGTGCTCATCGTCGCCGCGTTTTTCCTGGCCTCGTCGTGGCCCGTCGTGATGCTCGTGCTGGGGCCGCTCGTCTGGGGCATCCCGCACGTGCTCGCGGATGTGCGCTACCTCGTGGCGCGGCCGGGCCTGCATCGGCGGCCGCTCGTGCTCGCGGCGATCGGCGCGGGCATCCTCGCCGCGGGCCTCGGCTTCGGGGTGCGCGGGGGCCTCGTCGGCGCGGCGCTCGCGCTCTGTGTGGCGCGGACGTCGTGGTCACGAAGGCTCATCGGACTCTCCGTGGTGGGCGCGTTGTTCCTGCTCGCGCGGCGCGCCGGATGGCTCGCCGACCTTGCGTTCGCGCACCTGCACAACCTCGTCGCGGTCGTGATCTGGTGGGCCTGGCGGCCACGGAAGACGCGCCTGCACCTCGTGCCGATCGCGCTCTTCGCGGCGGGCACGGCGGCGCTTTTGCTCGGCGCGGCAGAGCCCTTGCTCGCGTGGAGCGGGGGCGCGGAGGCGCGCTGGACGGGGCTCGGGATGCGCTACCTCTCGTGGACCCTGAGCCCCATGCCGACGGGACCATTCGCAGCGCGGTTCGTCGTGCTCTACGCGTTCGCGCAGGCGACACACTACATCGTCTGGCTCCGGCTCATGCCGGAGGACGATCGACCGAGCAAGACGCCGCGCTCCTACCGGCAGAGCTTCCGGGCGCTCACGGGGGACATCGGCGGGTGGATCCTCTGGCTCTCGGCGATCGGCGCGGTCGCGCTCATCGTGTGGGCGTTCTTCGGTCCGGGCGCCGCGCGAGACGGTTACCTGCGGCTCGCGTTCTTCCACGGCCATCTCGAGCTCGCCGCGGGCGCTCTCCTCTGGGCCGAAGGCCGCCGCGCCTGGTCGCCGCCCGAGGCCGCCGCCTGACGGGCATGCAGGCCGGGGAGGCGATCGCCCGGTACGGCGTGGCGTTCGTCCTGACGCAGGCGATCGAGGTCCCGATCTACCGGCGCGCTCTCGGCGTGCGGCCGCTCGTCGCGTTCGGCGCGAGCGCGATCACGCACCCGATCGTGTGGTTCGTCATGCCGAGCCTGTGGAGGTCGCTGTACGTGGCGGCGATCAGCGCCGATCGGCGGTTCGTGCTGGGGGAGCTCGGGTACTACCTCGGGTACGGGGTCCTCGCGGAGGGGTTCGCCGTGGCGGTGGAAGCGGCGTACTTCTGGAAGGCGGGGATCACGGCGCGGAGGGCGTTCGGGTGGGCGATCGCGGCGAACGCGGTGAGCTCGCTGCTTGGGCAAGCGCTGCGGGCGGCGACGGGGTGGCCTTGAGCAGGAGCAAGACGATCCCGACCGGGATCATCACGCCGAGGCAAACCCACTGCGCCGCCGTGAGCCCGTGCCACCGCGGATCCGAGAAACGCCCGTCCTCCGCGCGCAAAAAATCCAAGCCCAGACGCAGGGCTCCATAAGCGACCGCGAGCACGCCGGTCACCACGCCCGGGCGCGACGCGCGACGCGACGCGAGCACGACGAGCACGACGAGCAGCGGCGTCGCCATCCACTCGAGCAAGCCGAGGTCGAAGCGCGCGCCGCCCGGGTACTGCACGGCGAGCCAGGACGAGGAGAGCCGGCCCGGATGATCATGCGCGAACGCGCAAGCCGCGCGCGCAAAAATCCATCCGAAGGGAAACGCGTACGTGGCCGCGTCGGCCGCGGCGAGCACGGGCATCCGCAGCGCCCGCGCGAGCCCCACGAGGCCCACGATCGCCCCGAGGCAACCGCCCGCCGACGAGAGCGTCCCGCCTCCGCCCACGAGCTTCCCCACGCCGTACGCGCCGCCGATCGCCGCCGCCACCGTGCCGATCGCGAGCGCCTCGATCGCCCCCTTCGAACCGAGCTCGAGGGCACGCGCGCGCCGCACGAGCACGAGGTGGTTCACGATCACCGAGAGCGTGAGCAAGAGGCCGAACCCGTGGAGGCCGAACGGCAAGGCGGGAAACTTGAACCAGGGGATCACGCGAGACTGCTACGATGCCACGGCATGCGCGAGGAAGGCACGAGCTCGCGATCCCCGGCGCGCGCGGCGCTCGTCTTTGCTGTCGCCTGCGCGCTCCTCGCGCTCCTCCGGTTCGAGGGCATGGCCATCGGCAGCTTGCTCGTGCGGCCGATCGCGACGCTGCTCGACCCGCGCATGCAAAGGCACGCCGGCTGGGTCCTGGCCCACGTGGTGCTGCTGTTCGCCGCGCCGCTCGCCCTCGCCAGGATCGGGGGCCTTCCCAAACCCGCGCACCTCGGGCTCGGGTTCGGCGACGCGCGGCGCTGGGGGACGATCACGATCGGGCTCTTGCCCCTCGTGGTGATCGGCGCCGCGATCCTCGCGCGTGTGCCTGGCGTCGCCGCGCATTACCGAGCCCACACGGCGGGGATCTCCGGGCTCTTCGGGTGGTTCGGGTGGATCGCCATGTGGGGCGCCGCGTTTTTCGCCTGGGAGTTCTTCTTTCGAGGTCTGCTCGTCGTGGGCCTCGCGCGGGATCTCGGCGGACCTGCCGCGATCGTGCTGCACCTTCTGCCGTTCACCCTCGTGCACGTGGGCAAGCCCGCTCTGGAGGTCCTCCTGACCGTTCCGGGAGGCCTTGTCTTCGGCGCCCTCGCCTTCCGGGGTCGCTCGATGCTCGGGCCCTTCCTGCTTCACTGGACGCTCGGCGCGAGCCTCGATCTGTTCGTCGCTCGAAGCGTATCCGCCCTTCCCTCGCTCGCCTCTGGCGGCTAAAACCGTCGAGCGCGTGCCCGAGCCCCAAGCCTCCCAGCCCGATCTCGAGCTGCCCAGCATCATCGGCCGTTACGAGGTCTTACGCCTCGTCGGCGAAGGCGCGATGGGCCGCGTGCTCTGCGCCCACGATCCCGTGCTCGGTCGTGATGTCGCGGTGAAGCTCTTGCGCGGCGATCTCCTGATCCCGCGCGACGTGCGGGAGGGCCTGCTCGCCCGCATGCGCCACGAGGCTCGCGCCGCCGCACGCGTCGCGCATCCGAACCTCGTCACGCTGCACGACATGGGCGAGGACGGGCGCTTCGGGCTCTACCTCGTGTTCGAGTACGTCGAAGGGCCGACGCTCAAGCAACGCCTGAAGGCCGGCGCAATGCCAGCCGGCGAGGCCGCGCGGCTCGCGCGCGAGCTCGGGAGCGCGCTCACGTTCGCGCACGGCGAGGGCATCCTCCACCGCGACATCAAGCCCGAGAACATCATCCTCTCGCGCACCGGCGGCAAGATCGCGGACTTCGGCATCGCCAAGATCCCCGACTCGACGCTCACGCACGCAGGCGGCCTCATGGGCACACCCGCCTACAGCGCGCCCGAGACGTTCGGCGGGAAGAACTTTTCCCCCGCGAGTGATCAGTTTTCTCTCGCTGCATCGCTGTACGAAGCGCTCTTCGGCGAACGCGCGTTCCCCGGCGACGACGCCGTCGAGGTGGCCGCGCGAATCGCGCGGGATCCGCCGAACCGCTTGGCCACGCGCCGCGGCCTGCCCGCCGCCGTGGACGACGTCTTCGCCGTGGCGATGGCCAAGGCGCCGCACGATCGCTACGAGAGCTGCGCGGCGTTCGGCGAAGCCCTCGCCGAGGCGCTCGCGCCCGCCGTGGAGACGCCCGCGCCCCGCGCCACCGCGCCGAGCGCGCCCGGCCGCGTGACGGCCGCGTCCATCCACCACGAGGCGATGCCGCACGCCGCAGGAGAGCTGCCGTCCGAGCGCAAGCGCGGGCAAGTGCTGATCGGCATGGTCGTCGTCGCGGTCACGGCCACGCTGCTCGTGCGGCTCGCGCTCCACGACGACAGCGAAGCCCAGAACCGGCGCGCGCTTCCCTCGGCGAGCGCCTCCACCGACGTCCCCCCGCCCGCCTCGGCCGACAAACCTCGCCCGACCGTGTCCACGCCGCAGCCGCGCACCTCGCGCCCGCGCGTCGAGCCCTCGAGCGCGGCGAGCGAGGATCCCCCGGAGGCCGAGGCCGACGCGGGGCCCGAGCTCGCGACGGACGCGGGCCTCGACGCGAGCGCGCCTGCGCCTTCGGGATCGGCCGCGCCCTCTGCGTCGCCCACGAGCGCCCCGTCGGCGAGCCCCACGAGCGCGCCCTCCGCCCTTCCCGCTTCCCCGGCGCCGGCCGCTTCGCAGGCCGCACCCGCGCCGGCCAAACCGTAGAGGCCTTTCGCCATGATCATGCGTTCTTTTGCTTTTCCGATCAGAGCCGCCTTACCCGCGGCGCTGCTGCTCAGCATCCCGAGCGCGGCCTTCGCCGCGCCGTCGCTCACCGTGGAGAACACGGGTCAACCGGCGACGCTCCCGGGCAACATCACGAACGACTTCAACATCCTGACCATCAAGAGCGGCGCCGTGCTCCGCGTGCTCGCCAAGGGCACGGGGCCCTCGACGGGACGCCTGCACATCCGCGCCAACCGCATCATCATCGAGTCCGACGGCTTGATCGACGCCACGGGCTCGGGTCATCCCGGCAAGGCGGGCCTGCCCGGCGAGGGCATGGGCGGCGGTCAGGTGAACGGGAACAGCGCGGGCGGCGGCGGCGCGTACTTCGGCGGCGGCGGCGACGGGACGACCCAGGCGCCCCTGTGCGGCGGTCCCTTCGGCCTCGGCGGCTCGTCCTACGGCACCCCCTCGATGCTCGACCTCGGCAGCGCGGGCGGCTCGGGCAGCTCGACGCCCGGCATGGGCGCGAGCGGCGGCAACGGCGGCGGCGGGGTCTGGCTGCAAGCCACGCGCATCGAGATCAACGGGACGATCGCGGCGAACGGCGCGAACGGCAACGTGCTCTCCAACATCGGCGCGGGCGGCGGCGCGGGCGGCCACGTGATCCTCGACGCCTACGTCATCGACTGGCAGACGAAGGCGAAGATCACGGCGAAGGGCGGCGCCGGCGGGATCGGCACGGTCGGCGTCGGCGGCTCAGGCGGCGGCGGCATCGTGCGCATCCACGCGAGCAGCGTGTCGTCGCCGCCGGTGGGCGTCATCGACGTGAACGGCGGGCCGGCGTCCGAGGGTTGTTCCACGGGCATCGGAGATCAGGGCACGAACGAGTTCGACGATCAGAACGTCGAGTGCACCGACTTCGACGCCGACGGGGCGCGCTCGATCCTGTGCGGCGAGACCGACTGCGACGACACGAACGACAAGATCGCGCCGGGCCTGCCCGAGACCTGCAACGGCATCGACGACAACTGCAATAACGAGATCGACGAGGACGCGACGTGCCCGGGGGGCCTCATTTGCCAGGCCGGCAAGTGCGACTCGGAGGTCTCGCCCGACGCGGGCCCGACGACCGACGGCGGCGCGCCCGCCGCGCCCGAGACGGTCGAGTACCGCGGCGGCTGCTCGCTCGCGCCCGCGGCCCAGGGCGGGTTCGCGCTCGCGGGCCTCGGGCTCGTGGCGGCGCTCGCGGCGCGGCTCGCGCGAAGGGCGAGGAAGGCACGATGAAAACCGGAACGAGGCACATGATGCGCAAGACGACTTGGCTCTTCTTCGCGACGGCCCTCGTGGTCGCCCTGCCCTACGGCTGCGGCTCCGAGGAAGAGGGCCCGTTGTTCCCCGGCGCGGGCGGCGATGGCGGTGAGGGCGGCGCGGGCGGCGATGGCGGCGCAGGCGGCCAGGGCGGCGCGGGCGGTGAAGGCGGCGCAGGCGGCCAGGGCGGCGCGGGCGGGGGTTCGTCGTGTGATCCGACCACGGGCATGACCGCGTGCGACGCCTGCGTCTACGGCCAGTGTTGCGCGGCGGCGCTCGCATGCGATGAAGGGACGCCGTGCGACGCGCTCTGGAACTGCGCGCGCACGGCGGGTTGTCTCTCCCCTTCCGAGTCGGACTTCGACGGCTGCGCCGTCAAAGCCTGCCCGATGGAGGCGACGACCGAAGCTGTCTCCGCGCTCGAATCCTTGGCAGGTTGTATCCGGACGAGCTGCGGGAAAACGTGCGGATGACGCAGCACAGCGAAAACCCGGGACTTGACAGAAGCACGCCCGCGGAGGACACGCTCGCGGGGCGGGAGGCCGCGATCACCTCATGACCACGACGCGCCAACATTCCGACGAGCTCCACCTCGCCCTGTATCGAAAAATGTTTCAGATCCGCCGCTTCGAGGAAGAAGCGGCGCGCGCTTACGCGCAGGGCAAGATCGGTGGCTTTCTCCACCTGTACATCGGCCAGGAGGCGGTGGCCGTCGGCGCCGTCGCATCGCTCGAGCCGACAGACTACGCGATCACCACGTACCGGGACCACGGCCTCGCCCTCGCACGCGGGATGACTTCACGCGCGGCGATGGCGGAGCTCTTCGGCAAGGTCACGGGTTGCTCGAAGGGCCTCGGCGGCTCGATGCACTTCTTCGACGCCGAGCACAACATGCTCGGCGGCTACGGCATCGTGGGCGGCCACGTCCCGCTCGCCGTCGGCACCGCGTTCGCCTCGAAGTACCGTGAGGATGGTCGCGTCGCGATCGTCTTCCTCGGCGAGGGCGCGGTGAGCATCGGCGACTTCCACGAGGGCATGTCGCTCGCGGCGCTCTGGAAGCTGCCGATCGTGATCGTCGTCGAGAACAACGAGTACGCGATGGGCACGTCGCTCTCGCGCACGCTCTCGGTCGAAGACGTCTCGCTCAAGGCCGTGGGCTACGGCATGGCGCGTGATCGGTTCTTCGCGCACCACGTGCTCGAGGTCCACGACCGCATCGGCGAGGCGATCGACCGCGCGCGCACGACGAGCGAGCCCACGCTCGTCGAGGTGCGCACGTATCGCTTCCGCGGCCACTCGATGAGCGATCCGGGCAAGTACCGCACGCCGGACGAGCTCGAAGAGCGCAAGCGCAAGGACCCGCTCATGGTCTCGCGCGCGGAGCTCGAAGGAAAAGGCCATCAAGAGGCGCTGCAGAAGATCGAGGCCGAGATCGAGGCCGAGATCGAGGACGCCATTCGTTTCGCCGAAGAGAGCCCCGAGCCGGGGCCCGAGCTGCTCGAGGCGACCACCTACAAGGGAGCATTCGCGCGATGACCGTCTTGCGCTACAGGGAGGCGGTTCGCGCCGCCATGATCGAGGAAATGGAGCGCGACGAGCGCGTCTACCTCATCGGCGAGGAGGTCGGCGCGTACCAGGGCGCGTACAAGGTGAGCGAGGGCATGCTCGAGCGCTTCGGCCCGAAGCGCGTGATCGACGCCCCGATCACGGAGAGCGGCTTCACGGGCATCTCGATCGGCGCGGCGATGGTCGGACTCCGGCCGATCGTCGAGTACATGACGTGGAACTTCTCCGCCGTCGCGTTTGATCAGATCCTGAACAACGCGGCGAAGATCCGACAGATGTCGGGCGGCCAGCTCCACGTGCCCATCGTGCTGCGCGCGCCGAACGGATCGGCGCGGCAAGTGGGCTCGCAGCACTCGCACGCGATGGAGCACTTTTACGCGCACGTTCCCGGCTTGAAGGTTTTGGCTCCCGCGACGCCCGCCGACGCGAAGGGCCTGCTCAAGACGGCGATCCGCGACGAAGATCCGGTGCTCTTCATGGAGAGCGAGACGCTCTACAACGTGAAGGGCGAAGTGCCGGACGATCCGGATGTCCTCGTCCCGATGGGCCAGGCTCGCATCGCGCGCGAGGGCAAGGACGTGTCGATCATCGCGTACGGTCGCCCGGTGCACGTGGCGCTCGAGGCCGCGGCGCAGCTCGAAAAGGAGGGCATCGACGCGGAGGTCGTGGATCTCCGATCGCTGCGTCCGCTCGACGAGCAAGCGCTCGTGCGGACGGTGCAGAAGACGCACCGCGCGGTGCTCACCTACGAGGGCTGGCCGTATGGCGGCGTGGGCGGCGAGATCGTCGACCGCATCCAGCGGCTCGCCTTCGACGAGCTCGACGCGCCGATCCTGCGCGTCACGTTCCGCGACGTACCCATGCCGTACAACGCGAAGCTCGAGCAGTACGTCCTGCCGCAACCCGATCGGATCGCCGACGCGGTCCGCCAGGTGCTGTACCGAAAGGGCTGATCGGTCATGGCCAAGATTCTCGAAATGCCGAAGCTGTCCCCCACGATGGAGGAGGGACAGATCAGCGTCTGGCACAAGAAGGAAGGGGACACGATCGGCGTCGACGATCTGCTCGCCGAGGTCGAAACCGACAAGGCGACGATGGAGTATCGGTCCTTCGACAAGGGCACGATCCTCAAGATCCTGACGCCCGCAGGCAGCGTCGTGCGCCTCGGACAACCCGTGGCGATCATCGGCGCGGCGGGTGAGGACATCGCCGCGCTCGTCGCGAAGGCGGGCGGCGGCGGCGCACCGGCCCCGGCCCCGGCTCCGAAGGCCGAGGCGGCTCCCGCGCCTGCGCCTGCGCCCGCTCCCGCACCTGCGGCCGCGCCCGCACCCGCTGCCGCTCCGGCGCCCGCCCCCGCTCCCGCTCCCGCGCCTGCGGCCGCTCCCGCGCCTGCGGGCGAGCCTGGGCGCGTAAAAGCCTCTCCGTACGTCCGCAAGCTCGCTCGGGAGCGAGACCTGAGCCTCGCCGGCGTGACGGGCTCGGGTCCGGGCGGCCGCATCGTCGCCCGCGACCTCGACGCGCTCCCGAAGGCCGCGCCTGCCCCGGCCCCCGCGCCTGCAGCCGCCGCTCCGGCGCCCGTCGCCGCCGCGCCGGGCGAGCTCCTCGCGCCCGAGGTGCGTCCGCTCAGCATGATGCGCAAGGCCATCGCGCGGCGGCTCGTCGAGTCGAAGCAGACGGTCCCGCATTTTTATCTGACGATCGACGTCGACGCGGATCCGCTGAATGCCCTGCGCGAGCAGATCAACGCCGAGCTCGCCGCGGCCGCGGAGCCCGGCAAGGATGCGGCGAAGATCTCGCTGAACGATCTGCTCGTCAAGGCCTGCGCCATTGCATTGCACCGCGTCCCCGAGTGCAACGCGCAATATACGCCCGACGCCATTCTCGTGCATCGCCGCGTCGACATCTCGGTCGCCGTCGCCGTGTCCGAGGGCCTCGTCACGCCCGTCGTGCGTGATGCCGACAAGAAGAGCATCACCACCATCGCCGCGGAGATCCGCGACCTCGCCTCGCGCGCCAAAGCGAAAAAACTCAAGCCCGAGGAGATGGCGAACGGCACGTTCTCCATCTCGAACCTCGGCATGTACGGGATCGACGAGTTCTCCGCGGTCATCAACCCGCCCGAGGGCGCGATCCTCGCCGTCGGTCAGGTGCGGCGCGAGCCCGTCGTGAAGGGTGATGCCGTGGTCCCCGGTCGCCGCCTCGCGATGACGCTCTCCTGCGATCACCGCGTCATCGACGGCGCCGTGGGCGCGACGTTCCTGAAGGCGCTGCGGGCGCTCATCGAGCGCCCGATGCAGATCCTCGTCTCCTGACGAGGCGAGCGAGGGTGCGCCCCCGACGCGGGGCGCACCCTCTTTGCCATCTATCGAATCACGGCTGGTTCTGGCAGTTGCGGCGCGTGAGCCAATCGACCACGGACCGCACGATCGGCCGATAGCCGAACGCCGGCGACGCGAGGTCGTCGAGGTTCGCCGGACAAACCGAGCCGACCACCGCCTGATCCCCGAGCGCCCGGAACAGCGAGAGCGGCCGGAGGCCCGGATAGGCCTTGGCGCGGACCTGGAGCGTGCGCCCGCCGGTCGCGGGGTCGACCTCGCAGAGCGGGTTGTCGTTGTTCGGCTCGAAGCAATCGCACGCCGTCACGCTCGGGTTCGAGCAGTCGCGCTGCTCGCCGGGCAGGAGCGGCAGGATGCACGCGTATTGCAGATCGTTGTTGTCGATCGTCCACTCGTTGCCGTTGATCGGGTTCCCGCCCGGGTTCGACCCGTTCACGAGCACGTCACCGGTGATCGGGTTCGTCCCGACGCGCGGCAGGCTCGACTCGACCATGTGCGGATCGAGCGGCTTCACATGGTCTGCGGGCTCGCCGAGGATCACGTCCCAGGTCGTCATGCCGCTCGCGTCGAGCGGCGCGGCGAGCTCGGCCGCGGTCTTGAAGCCCTTCGAGATGTCGCTCAGGTCGCGCGCCACGTCTTGCCAGGGCACGCCCACGAGCCCGCTGATGAGCACCTTCTCGGGCCCGCGAATCGCCGTGATGTTGTCGTTCGGGTCGAGGTCCGAGAAGAGCGGGTTCGGCACGAGCTCGCCGGCCCGGTTCGTGATCGTGGCCTGACTGAACGCCTGCGCGTACCGGTCGATCGGATACATGAAATCGATGCCGAAGCGGCGCTTCTGGTCCCAGCAGCGCAGGTTGATGTCGTCCTCTTGGGTCGTGTAGAGCGCGACGCCGCCGTTCGGGTCCTGGCACGACGGATCGGCCGGGCACTGCCCCGGGTCCTGGCCGCACGATTTGCAGCACGGATCGTTCGGATTGACCGCGCATTCCTGCCGCGCGCGTGGCATCCGCACGTTCGTCGCGCCGACGCGGAGCTGGTTGACGTAATAGAACTGCCCGTATTCCTTCGTCGAGCAATCGTTCTCGTCGGTCAGCATGAGCACGGTGAGCAGCGAATCCGGCCGCAGGAACTCCGCGCGTTGCTGCAGGAGCACGGTGTCGATGCCGTCGGGCACCGCCCTGTTGTTCACGACCGAGATGCTCTCGTAGGGCTCGGGATCCACGAGGAAGCGGTAGATGCTCTCGAGCTGCGACTCGTAGCCGCAGCCGATCTGCCCGACGCCGATGACCATGTCGCGCAGCGCCGGCACGAGGCCGCCGCCCATGCCGTCGTCGACCTGGCCCTCACCCGGCGGGTTGAGCTGCTGGTTGGGATCCCAGGCGAGGAAGCCCTTGTTCGCGTACGTCGGCACATCCGCGCCGCCGCATTGATCCAGGCGCGAGAGCAGGTGCCCCTTGTCGTTGTTCGTCGTGTTCGGGTTCGGCGAACACTCGAAGCTGTTCGCATCCACGTTCGGGCACGAATCCGCGCCGTGGCCGCCGATGCTGGAGCTGATGACGCCGATGTGAATGTCGGAGATCGGCTCGAAGGCGCGGAACGTACCAGGCGGACAGGAGTCCGTGGGCACGCTCGGCTGCTGCCCCGCGGGCACGGGCACGCCCGACGCGTCGATGCAAGGCGGGTTGATGACGCCCTGCACGATGTCCGGGATCGCGCGGGCCAGGATGTTCTGCTTGTCGGCCATGCTGCGCGAATTGTCGATCGCGAAGAGCAGGTCGAGCTTCTCGGCCGCGACGCACGCCGCGGGGCCGCCGCCGCCGCTGCCGCCGTTTCCGCTACCGCCCGTGCCACCGCCCTCGCCGCCGGTGCCGCCCGTCCCGATGCCACCGGTGCCGCCCGTCCCGATGCCGCCCGTGCCGCCGTTTCCGCTGCCGCCCGTGCCGCCGGTCCCGCCGGTGCCACCGCCCGTCACCTCGTCCTTGCACCCCGCAAGCGCAAGCAACGCTACGAAGCCCACCCCGAAGATAGTCCCACGTCGACCGCTCATGTCATGCCTCCCTGTAAGGATAAGGGCGTAGGGGAGAAAACATGGCTTAACGGTGATCGTCAAGGGGTGCGCAGCAAATCGCGCGCGCCGTCGGCCACGAATTGCACGGCGATGGCCGCGAGGATGAGGCCCATCACGCGCTCCAGGATCGCCACGCCGCTCTGCCCGAGGACACGTTGCACGAGCGAGGCCGCGCGCAGGATGAAATAGGCCGCGACAAACGTGATCGTGACGGCAAGAAGGACGGGCACGGCGTAGAGGAGGCTCCGCGTGTTGCCCTGGGACATGAGCACCATCACGCTGGCGATGGAGCCCGGGCCGGCGAGCAGGGGCATGGCGAGGGGCACGAGCGCCACGTCCTCCTTGCGTGCGCTCTCCTCGGTCTCTTCGGGCGAGGTGCGGGTCCCCGGGCGCTTGGCGCGCAGCATGTCGAGCGCGGTGAGCATGAGCAGGAGCCCGCCCGCCACGCGGAAGGCGCCGAGGCTGATGCCGAAGATCTTGAAAATGACGCCGCCGAAGATCGCGAACGTCATGAGGAGGAAGTAGCCCGTGAAGCAGGCGCGGCGCGCCATCTGCCGGATCTTTTCGGGCGGATCGTTCGACGTGATGGCGAGGAAAATCGGCACGACGCCGATCGGGTCGACCACGAAGAACACCGCCGAAAGGGCGACGAAGAAAAACGTCACGAGATCGGTCAAGGGCACATCCTACGGATGCGCTCGCTATAGACCCGCAACTGGCGAGGCGCCAGCCTCATCGGGCCCCCGGCGCGGGTTGACGTGGGGCGGACACCGCGGTATCTCGCCCTTCCCATGTTCCGCGTGACCGAAGAAGTGCGGTTTTGTTATGGCCACCGCCTGCTCGACTACGAGGGCCCTTGCGCCCGCATCCACGGCCACAACGCCCGCGTCGCGATCGAGCTCTCGGCGCCCACGCTCGACCGCAAAGGGTTCGTCGCGGACTTTTTCGACATCGAGAAGGCCGGCAAGGATTGGATCCTCGCGCAGTTCGACCACCGCCTCATCCTGCGGGAGGACGACCCCGTCATTCCCTTCCTGAAGCAGGCGGGCGAGGCTTTCGTCACGCTCCCGGTGAATCCGAGCGCCGAGAATTTCGCCAAGCTCATTTTTGATCACCTCCGCGCGCACGGCGCGCCCGTCACGGCCGTGTCTTTCTACGAGACGGACACGGCCGTCGCGACGTACGAAGAGCGCTAGGGTTTTCCCATGAGCAAGGCAGCCCTCGTCACCGGCGCAGGCAAGCGGATCGGTCGCGCGATTGCGATGATGCTCGCGCGCGACGGTTTTTCCGTGGCGGTCCATTACCATCGATCCCGCGAGGACGCGGAGAGCCTCGTCGCCGCCATCGAATCGGCCGGCGGGCGCGCAGCGGCGGTCCCGGCGAACCTCGCGGACGAGGCGGAGACGGGCTCGCTCGTGGATCGTGCGGCTCTGCTCGTGGGGCCGCTCGTGGCCCTCGTGAACAATGCCTCGACGTTCGAGTACGACACGCCGGAGACGGCCACGCGCGAGACGTGGGACCTGCACATGGAGGCGAACCTGCGGGCGCCCTTCGTGCTCACGCAGCAATTCGCGCGGGGCTTGCCCGAGGGCGTGGAGGGCGCGGTGGTGAACGTGCTCGATCAGCGTGTCTGGAACCTGAGCCCGCATTACACGACGTATACCGTGAGCAAGGCCGGGCTCTGGGCGCTCACGCAATCGCTCGCGCTCGCGCTCGCGCCGCGCATCCGGGTGAACGCGGTGGGCCCCGGGCCGACGCTCCCGAGCACGCGACAGACCCCCGAGCAGTTCGCCGCGCAATGCGAGAGCATGCCGCTCCGCCGCGGGGCCACGCCCGAGGACGTCTGCGACGCGGTCCGTTACCTGCTTTCGGCGCGCGCGGTGACGGGGCAGATGATCGCGGTCGATGGGGGCCAGCACCTCGGCTGGGCCACGCCGACGTCGGATTCGTCGCCGGATTGATCGGCGTAGGCCCACGCGGCGGGCGCCGTGCGGCCGGCGATCTGTGTTATCGAGGGGCATGACCCCGACGGCGATCCCCACGGCCCCCGGCGAGAACCTGCTCGGCCATGCCCACCATTTCCAGAGCGACCGGTTGCCCTTCTTCCGGCGCGTCGCCAACACGGGCGACGTCGTCGCGGCCCGGATGCTCCATCGCACCTTCTATTTCGTGAACGGCCCAAAGGCCGCGCACGAGATGCTCGTGGAGAAGGCGCGTAGTTTCGAAAAATCCCCCGGCATCCGCATCCTGCTCCACGATCTCGCGGGCCAGGGCCTCTTCACGAGCGAGGGCGATCTCTGGCGACGCCAGCGCCGCTTGCTCTCGCCGCTCTTCCACCCGACGCAACTCCAGACCTACGTCAGCGCGATGAACGGCGAGGCCCTGCGCGTCCGCGAGCGGCTCCGCGAGGGCGAGCGCACGGATCTCGCCGCCGAGATGACGCGGGTCGCGATGAGCGTCGTTGGCCGCGCCCTCTTCGACGCGCGAACCTTCGACGAGGCCGACGAGCTCGGCGAGGCGCTCACCATCGCGCTCGGCTGGGTGAACAACCACATGGGTCGGCCGTACATGACGCTGCAGATCTCGGCCATCGGGATGACCGAGGTCCTCGATGGAAAACTCCCGCCGTGGCTCGAGGATGTCCGCGTCCGCGCCCGCGCCGCGCTCGATACGCCGATCTTCATGCCCGGCCGGAACGATCCCAAGATCGTGCGCGCGCTCGAGGTCCTCGACAAACGTATTCAGGCCATGATCGACGACCGCCGCGCGAGTCGCGCCGATCGAAATGACCTGCTGACGCGGCTCCTGTATGCGCGCGACGCCGATCTCGGCGGCGAGGGCATGAGCGACAAGCAGATCCGCGACGAAGCGAATACGCTGTTCATCGCGGGGCACGAGACCACGGCGACCGCGCTCGCCTGGTCGTTTTACCTGCTCTCGCGCGACCCCGCCGCGCGGGCGAAGGTGCAGGCCGAGGCCGACGCATTCGGCCCCGAGGGCCCGACCTCGTACGACCCCGAAAAGCTCGCCTACACGACGCGTGTCTTCAAGGAGGCGCTGCGCCTCTATCCGCCGGTCATCGTGCTCCCGCGGCGCTCGCTCGAGCGCGTCGAGCTCGGCGGCCACAGCTTCCCCGAGCGCACCGTCTTTTTCATGAACGTCTACGGCATGCACCACCGGAAGGATTGCTTCGCCGATCCCGAGAGGTTCGATCCGGACCGTTTCACCCCGGAGAACGAGGCGAAACGCCCGAAATCGGCCTGGATCCCGTTCGGCGTGGGGCCGCGCGTGTGCATCGGGAACCATTTCGCGCTGATGGAAGGGCCCGTCGTGCTCGCCACGTTGATGCGTGGTTTGTCCTTCGAGGTCGAGCCGCAAGACGTCGAGCCCGAGACGTTCGCCACGCTCCGCCCGAAAGGCGGCGTCTGGGCGCGAGTTCGCCGCCGCAGCGCTTGACGCCCTCTCCGCCCGCCGCCCCGCCTCCACCCTCCCCTCTGTAGCTCCCCCCTTTCGCCCCGCGCTTCCGGGATGCATACGTATCCTTGCGCACGTTGTCTACACAAAAGTTTCAACAAAGCTTGCACAACACATGAACAAACGATATTCCATAGAACGTTCGCTGCACAAAATAGCGAGCAGGGACACAACTACCCTTCGTTCGAAGGCCAGGTTCAGGAGTACCGACCGTGAAGCAAGAGCTCCTCCGTTCTCCGCACGTGATGCTGGGCGCAGCGCTCCTCGTTTCGTCCCTCGGAGGCCTGGGCGCTTGCCAGAAGGCCGAGGAGGAAGCCGCACCCGCCCCGGAGCCCGCCGCCGTGGCGCCCGGTCGTTGCATCTACACGAGCCCCTTCACCCAGGCCGAGGAGTGCCGCGATTACACCGGCAAGGGCTGGTCCGCCGAGACCGCCGAGGCCGATTGCAAGGCGCTCGCGAATTCCACCTTCACGAAAGCCGAAGCTTGCGCCTATCCAAAGACGCTCGGCCGATGCGTGCTCGACGGCGGAAAGGACGACGAATACAGCATCGTCTTCCCCGGCGAAGACGCAGCCCAGTGCGCCTCGACCCAGCGCGGCTGCGAGCTCTTCGGCGGCGGCAAGTTCCTGCCCGACGCATGTGAAGGCGTGATCGACGAGCCAGGCAATCCCGATCCGGAAGGATCGGTCTTCCAGTGGCCCACGCAGGTCTGTGTGGACCCGAAAGCCGGCGAGCCCGCGGGTGAGAACGGCGGCAAGGTCTGCACGTTCGGCGCGATCTCGGGCTGTACCGAGCCCGGCCGCGCGTTCACCGATTACGCGTCCTGCGAGCCGGTCCTCACGCAGCGCCCCTACTGGCCCGCCCCGCCCTCCGATTTCAAGACCCCCGACGACGATCCGCGTCTCTCGGACCCGCAATGGCTCGGCGAGCTAGCCTGGGTGACGGAGCAGGTGGAGGCATGCGGCTGCGTGTGTTGCCACTCGGAGAAGGCCGCGCCCGCGGAGGGTCCGTCGAACTGGTACATCGAGGCCGGCCCGATCTGGACCGACAGCTTCTATCCGACGGGCCTCGCACTCGCCGCCGGCTGGGTCTCCTCAGCCGCACTCGGCGCCTATCCGCCGGACGAGAACAACGGGTTTTCCCGCGACGTCGCCGGCCTTCCGACCACGGACCCGGCACGAATGGTCGCTTTCTTCGAGGGCGAGCTCCTCCGGCGCGGATTCAAGAAGGAAGATTTTGCGAGCGAAACGCCCTTCGGCGGGCCGCTGTACGAGCAGAGTCTTTACGTGCCGAGCGATTGTGATGCCGGCCAGGGCGTGGACGCCGCCGGCAAGATCACGTGGACCGGCGGGGACGCCCGTTACGTTTACATTTTATCAGCGGACGCGAAGAACCCAGGCGCGCCGCCGAACCTCGACCTGCCCGAGGGGACGCTCTGGCGGCTCGACGTTCCATGGTCCGCCGCGCCTGTGAAGAGCGGTATCACCTACGGCGAAATCCTGCCGAATACAAAGCAGGGCCATCCCGCAGAGGGGAGCCCAGAAAAGCTCGTCCCGGGCACGAAATACTATCTGTACGTGTGGGCAGACGTCGGCATCCCGATCACGCGGTGCCTGTTCAACGTCCCGCTTTGACGCGCGGCGCGGAGCGGAGCGGGGCGTTGCCCCGCACCCCAGCAGGGGGCTGTCCGCCCCCTGCACCCCGGACCAGGCACGGCCTGGACCGAGGGCGGATAACCCGCGCGATGCGCGGTTTATCCGACGGGCCCGGGGCAAGACCACGAGCGGCGTTGCCAGCCGAGACGAGTAGACACACCAGCGCTGCGGTTTTGACTGGCGGGATCGTCGCCGGTCTTGACTCGGCCTGTTCGATGAACTGCGCATCGCGCAGTTCATCGACCCCGGGTCCAGCGCTTGCGCTGGTCCGGGTCCAGGGGTGGATAACCCCTGGTCGGGGTCCGGGGTGAAACCCCGGCGCTACGCTACGGGTTACGCCCGGACAACCTCGATGACGACCGGCGGGCGGGGGCGCGCTGCATTGCGCTGCCCGGTCTTCGCTTCGTGCCACGCTTCGAGCGCGCGCACTGCGTTCTTCGGCCCGACCGAGTCCACGAAGGCGCGCGCCGCGCCGAATGCTGACCAATCGCGCTCCCGGTGCGTCACGGCGTAGGGGCCTCGGTCATCGAGCCCGCCCTCGTCGAACGCCTGGAACACCTCGATCATCCGGCCGTCACGAACGCTCTTGCATCCGAACTTTGCGAGTTCCTCGCCGGTCGGCAAAGGCCCCACGAGATATGTCTCCGTGACGAGCGTCGCGCCACAGAGAATTGCCCCCGATACCTTCGAGATGGCGTCGAGCCATGCCGCCGAGGCGGCTGCCATCTCGTCCTCTTCGCCGCCCCCTTCGAGCTCTGCCACGAGTGCCTCGAGGTCGTCCCGCTCGATCCGGCCCCACCGCCGTACCCACTTCTCACGACCGCGGCGGGGCTTACGTTGACCATCGGTCGGATCGGCTGATTTGGATCGCATCGCGGGGTCTACCTGCTCCTCTGCACGATCCGAGCCCCCGGGGTCGGGGCGAAAGCGCCACACGGGGACGAGCTCGGAAGATCGGGCGGGCGAGCCTCTAGCGGGAATTTTTGACCACCGCAAGTGTTCTTTCACGGACGGGACCTTCTCGCCCGGGACACACTCGTTCTTCCCATCCGCCCGGGACCATGTGTAGAACGGCCGCCGCCCGATGCGTACCTCCTCGTTCGAATGGATCGCCGATGACGGCAAGCCGATCTTCGTGCACGTCTTCTCCCCCGACGAGGGCATGCGAGCCCTGGGCGTCGTCCACGTGTCGCACGGCATGAGCGAGCACGGCGCCCGCTACACGCGCCTCGCCGAGGCCTTCACCACGCGCGGCCTCGTCGTCGAGGCCCACGACCACCGCGGCCACGGGCGCACCGCCAAGTCCGGCGACGAGCTCGGCTACTTCGGCCCGGGCGACGGCTTCGGCCGCGTCGTTGCGGACCTGCGAGGCCTCCTCGCGCGCGCCCGCACCGCCTACGCGGGCCTTCCGCAGGCGCTGCTTGGCCATTCGATGGGCTCGCTCATCGCGCAGGGCGTCCTGCCCGAGGAGGGCAAGAAGCTCGCCGCCGTGATCCTTTCGGGGACCAACGGACCGCCGAGCATGATGGCGCGCGCGGGCGTGCTCGTGGCGAAGGCCGAGCGCGCGCGGCTCGGCGAGCGCGGCAAGAGCGCGGTGATCCAGGGGATGTCGTTCGACGCGTGGAACCGCACCTTCAGCCCGAACCGCACGCCCTACGACTGGCTGTCGCGCGACGCGGCCGAGGTCGACAAGTACGTCGCCGACACGCTGTGCGGCTTCCCGGCGACCACGACGTTATGGGTGCAGCTCCTCGGCGCGATGCCCTCGCTCGCGCACCCGGACGCTCTCGCGCGGATCCGGAAGGACCTGCCGGTGTTCGTGGTCGCGGGCTCGGAGGATCCGGTCCACGAGCGGACGAAGAACCTGCGCGGGCTGCTCGACGCGTACGCGAAGGCGGGTCTTTCCGATGTGACGTACCGCGTCTACCCGGGCGCGCGTCACGAGCTGTTCAACGAGACGAATCGGGACGAGGTGACCCGCGACGCTGCGGAGTGGCTCGCCCGCAAGCTCGCCCGGTAGTCAGCGCACGAGCACCGCGTCCCCCTCGATCACGATGTCGTCGAAGGACCGCGCGGTCGGGTGATCCGCGAAAGGCGAAGCGCCGTCCCGCGCGAGCCCGACGCGGAGCAGGCCGGCGGCGCGCGCGGCGTCGAGCTCGGCCTTCACGTCCGACAGGAAGAGCACCTCGTGTGGTGGGGCGTCGAGCGCGGCCGCGATGCGCGCGTAGGACGCGGGATCGGCCTTCTTGCCGGTCGTCGTGTCGAACCAGCCGTCGAAGAGGCCTGAAAGATCCCCCTCGATCGTGTGCCCGAAGAGGAGCCTCTGCGCGAGGACCGACCCGGACGAGAACACCGAAAGCCCGATCCCGCGCGCCTTCCACCGCGCGAGCGCGCCGGGGACGTCCGGGTACACGTGCGATCGATACGCCCCCGCGTGATAACCTTCCTCCCAGATCATGCCCTGGATCGCCTTGAGCGACGTCGCCTTGCGATCCTCGTCGATCCACCGGAGCCAGAGCGCGACCACGGCTTCGTCGGACAGGTCCGGTTGCCCCGCCTCCGCCCGCGCCGCATCGAGCGCCGAGGTGACGCGCGCCTCGCCGAGGTGCGTCCGGACGAACGCCGGGAGCGCCCTTCGCGCGTGAACGAAGAGCGTGTCCGTCACGAAGGCGATCGACGTGGTGGTGCCCTCGATGTCCGTGACGATGCGCCTCACCACGGCGCGCCTCGCTCGAGGGTGTCGGCGTCGGGGAAACGCCGCGCGATCTCGTCGCCCGTGAAGTTTCCGATCCAGCCCGCGGGCGTGCCGAAGAAACGAATCGCGCAGAAGTCGGGCTGCGTGCCCATGTCGAACCAGTGCCGCGTGCCGGCGGGGACCGAGATCAGATCGCCCCGCTCGCAACGCACCGCGAGCACCTGCCCGGCGAGGCGCAGGTAAAACACGCCGGCGCCGTGCACGAAGAAGCGGACCTCGTCCTCGTCGTGCGTGTGCTCCTCGAGGAACTTTCCGCGCGCTGCCCGAGCCTTCTCGGCCGAGCTCGGATCGTTCGGCGCCGGCGAGAGGCGGGCGACGTCGACCGAAGGATAACCGCCCTCGCGGCAGAGTGTTTCGATGGGCTCGCGGTAGGCCGCGAGGATCTCCTCCGCGGTGGCGGAGGGCGTGAACGAAAAGGAAGCCTCCCAGGCCTCGAAGCGGACGCCCACGTCGCGCAGGATCGCCGCGATCTCGGCGTGGTCCTGCGAGGCGCGGACGAGCGCTCCGGGAGCGTTTTCCCGAAAAACGTGGATCGAGCTCACCCCTGGAGGATCGACCCAAACCGATCCTCGCTGCAAGCCCGTTCACGCGCTCAGTAATTCACCTGAATCTGCAAGCGAACGAGACGCCCGCTCTCCTGCGGGTAAGGCGGCTCGGGGTAGGTGCGCTCGGCGATCGTGTAGGCGGCCGTGGCCTCGACGGCCGGGATGGGCTGCCACTCGAGGCCCATTTCCAGCTCGCGGACCTTGTAATGGGGCGCGTTCGTCTCGAACTTGCGTCCGCCGTCGTAGAGCACGCCGCGCACGTAGGGCAGGAAGCTTCCGATCTTGGCTATGGCCATGACGTACCCGCCGTGGAGCGGCCGCTCGACGACGCGATCGCCCACGAGCTCCGGCCCGCGGCCGATGTTGTATTCAGCCTGCAGGCCGATCGGCTGCGGATACAGGACGAACGAGGCGTGGGCGCGGATGTCGCGGATCTCGTCGGGCGCCGTGACGTCGTCCGAGGTCTTCACGACGAACTTGCCGGCATAGCCACCGGCGCCGATCTCCACGATCTGCTTGCCGATCTGAAACGGCCAGGTGACACGACCGACGACGTGCGGCGTGTCGTTCCGCTCCTTCTGGTTCGCGGTCTGGCCATTGTAGACGCCGAGCGCGACGACGCCGTAATCACCCGAGCCCTTGAGCCCGTCGTCGACGAGCGACTTGAACCGCTTGCGAATGCGCTCGGGCGCCCAGTAGAAGAAGAGGCCGAGATCCCGCTCGTCCTTGACCGCGCTGTTCAATGCGTCCGAGCGATCGAACGGCGCGCGGTTCTGGCTCGACTGCATGTTCTCGAAGCCGTACGGCACCTTCGACTGCCCGACGCGGAAGCGGAATTCTTTTTTCTTGTCGAGGGCGATGTCCGCGTACCAGTCGCGCAGCGTGGGGACGTGGTACTGGTCGGAGACGACGCTCGCGAAATCGGGCTGGATGTACACGAAGACGCGCTCGTGCACGTCGCCCTGCAGGATCAGGCGGGCGCGGCGGATCAAGAAGCCGCCGTCCTTGCCGATCGAGCGGTCGCCCTGGGTGTTGACGAGCCGCTCGTTCGTCACGCCGAGCTGGTTGTACCGGACCTGCGAGTAGCCGCGGATCTTGATCTTGTCGTACCAGTGCTGCGAAGCCTTGCCCGCGCTCTCGCCGGGCTTCGGCTTTTCGGACTTGGCCGCGGGCTTCGGCGCGGGTTTGACCGCGGCGGGCTCCGCGGGCGGGATCGTGGCCAGCGCGATCTCCGATCGGGGCGCGGCGGGGACATCCGCCGCGGCGACACGCGGGAGCAGAGGAAGACAAAAAACCGCGCCGAAGACCGAACGCGCGGCCAGACGTGCGAGCGACATGGGAAGGATTCCGGGGGCGTCCCGGCCTTTCTCGTGTGCGCTCCACGCTAGGCGACTCGCGTGACGAACTCGTTACGACTCGGTCGCGACGATGTTACCGTTTCGTTTGCTTCCATTACAGAACTGCGAAGATTCCATGACGGAAAGAGACGGCGCGCCGGGAGAACGGCGAGGCGCGCTCACCGCTTGCCGTGCAGGACGCACTCGAGGAGGAACTCGATCGCCTCCACGTGCCGCGCCGCCTCGGTCGGCGTATCGCCCCACGTGTAGAGTCCATGCCCCGCGAGGAGGTAGCCGTAGACGCAGTCGTCGCCGCCGAGCTCCGCGTCGACCTGCGCGGCGAGGCGCGGGACGTCCTGATCGTTCGGGAAAATGGGCAGGCGGATCGAGGTCTCGTGCGTGTTCACGCCGACGAGGGCCTTGAGCATCTCGAAGCCGGAGAGGACGACGTACCCCTCCGCGACGAGCGCGCGTGACAGGACGGTGGCAGCGACAGAGTGCGTGTGCGCGACGGCCGTCACGCGCGCGCGGCGCCGGTAAATCTGCGCGTGGAGCGGCGTTTCGGCCGAGGGACGGCCCTCGGTGAGGGCGTTTCCTTCGAGGTCGACGACGAGCAGGTCCTCGGCCCGAAGCGCGCCCTTGTCGAGGCCACTCTTCGTGATGACGAAGCGATGCGCGTCGAGGCGGACCGAAAAATTACCGCTCGTCGCCAGGGCCCAGCCTCGCGCATGGCAACGACTCGCGAGCGAGAGCAAGGTGGCCGCAGCGGACTCGGGGAGGCGATGTTCCTGCACGCTCGACCCTACCCGGCCGGGGCAACGCGAGCAAGCCCTGGCATGCCCGGCGCCGGGGAGCTCCTCGCTTGTCAATCCCGGTCGACTTTGCTGGCCTCGCTGCGTCCACGCAGAGATTTCCACAGGAATGGGGCGGCCCCCGGTCGCTCGGCCGCTCTTGCCGATTTCCACGCTCGAAGCCCTCCCAAAGCGTCGCATTCCGTGGCTCGCCGCGTTGTTCCTCGGGATCTCCCTCGCCGGTGTCCACCTCGATTCGCCGACGATGGACGAGCCGGTCCACCTCGTGCGGGGCCTGTTGTACGGGTGGATCGGCGACACGAGGCATCGAATACGAGCACTTCCGCTGCGGCGAGCGCCCCGGCCCCGGCGTCGCTCCTCCCCCCTCCCCCGCCGAGCCTGAGCATTGGTCTCATCGCGAGGCGTCGCGCCGGGGCGCTGCCCCGGGCCCCGCGGGGGCTGTTCGCCCCTCGACCCGAACCAGGGCAAGCCCTGGACCGTTCGTGGAAGAACTGCGCGAAGCGCAGTTCTTCCAACAGGCTGCTGGCAAGACCATGGAGGTGCGTTCCACGCCGGCGACGGGCACGTTGCCGTTGAATCGTCAGCGCCGCAGTCTTGATGGGCAGGGTCGTCGTTGGTCTTGACCTGGCCTGTTCGATGAACTGCGCATCGCGCAGTTCATCGACCCCGGGTCCAGCGCTTGCGCAGGCCCCGGGTCCAGGGGCGGATAGCCCCGGTGGGGCCTGGGGCAACGCCCCAGCGAAGCGGCTCCCAGATGAGACCCATGCTCAGCCCGCCGAGCAGCGCCTCCCGACGACGAGGACTGAATCAGCAAGCGTCCGCACGAGATCGCTTGACAGGTCGACCTTGGCCCTGTATCGATATTGAACATCACTTTCATTTTCAACGAGCACCGACACCCGAGCCCAGACCCCAGGAGCACGACCATGTCTTGTCCCGCGAAGGCCTCTCCTTGCGCCCCCGTGACGCTCTCGCGCGGTCCCGTCGCCCGCGTCGACCACTGCCCGCAGTGCAACGTGATCTCGATCCACCTCGGCGCGACCTCGATCCGGCTCGAACCCGCGGCCTACGAGGCGCTCTGGGGCACGCTCTCCCACGCGCTGCGCGTGCTGCGCGGCCTCACCGAGGCGCCCGAAGCCGCGCCGACGATGTGGACGTCGTCCGGCGGAAGCGCCTAGAAACCTAGGTCGTCCGACATCCGCCGGCCCGTGGGCTTCACGGGCGGCGATGCCGGCGCGGTCGGCTTGCGCTGCCCGGCCCACGGGTCTTCAAGCTCCAAGCTCCGGGTCGGAGCCACAGGGGGCGAAGGCGGCGGAATCGACGGAGAAGCCGGAGCGGCCCCCTCCACCGCTTCGAGCTTCGTCCGCCCGTTCTTCACCGTCGCCTTGATCTGACCCGCGTCGATCATCGCCTGCGCCCGCGCCACGATCGTCTGCGGCGACTCGGCTGCCGCGCGCGCGCGCTCGCGCTCGATCCCCGCCCGCTCGAGCCGCTCGAGGTTCTGCGCGACCTCGTCCTGCCTGCGCGAGACCAACTCCGCCTTCGCCGCGGCCTCGCGCCCGACCTCGCCGATGACGCCCGCGAGGTAGGAGAGCTGCTGCCCGACGTACATCTGCCGCCCCTCGAGCGCCGCGAGCCGCGCCTCGGTCGCGCGCGTCTCGGCCTTGAGCTTCTGCACCTCGGCGAGCGCCATGTCGCCCGCGGTGTTCTCCACACACCCGACACACGCGAACGAGAGCGCCCCCGCGAAGGGCACGAGGAGGCGAACGAGGATCGCAGAGTGGTGCTTCGAGGACATCGGCGACGTGATGCTAACCCGCCCCGAGCATGCAAGGAAAGGCTTCGTGCTGGCTCGCTCACGGCCCTTCCCTTTACGCCTCGACGCGGGTCGGGCATCCTCGGGGCCGGCGCGCTCCGTGGATGCACCCCGCGGCGCTCGTCACGAAGACCCTTGGAGACCCTCGACCCGGCCCTTTCGAGCCTGATCACGCGCCCCCCGGAGCAGAGGCGCATCGGCCCCTTCGTCCTCGTCGAGCAGCTCGGCGCGGGCGGATACGCGCCGGTCTGGCTCGCGCGCGAGACCTACGGCAAGGCCGAGCTGCGCACGGCGGCCGTCAAGCTGTTCTCGCTCGACGTGAACGCGAACGATCGGAGCCGCATCCTCGAAGAGGCGCGCGCGCTCTGCCGCGTCGAGCACCCGAACGTGGTGCGCTTCTACGCGCTCGCCGTCGACGAAGCGGCCGGGGTCATGGGCCTCGCGATGGAGCATGTCGCCGGGCGATCGCTGGAAGACCGGATCGAGGCCGAAGGAAAGCTCTCCGTCGACGAGACGCTGCGCGTCGGCGTGGCCATCGCCTCCGCGCTCGCCGCGGTGCACGGTGCAGGCCTCGTGCACCGCGACGTCAAGCCGAGCAACATCGTCGAGGAGGCCGGCGGCGCGTACAAGCTCATCGATTTCGGCATCGCGTCGGCGTCCTCGACCCCGGCCGCCGTCGAGGACGTGATCCCGGCCGGGCCGGACAGTGGCATGACGCCACGCGCGCTCGCCGCGACCGCGCGGATCTCGGGCCGCATCACGGGCACGTACGGCTACATCGATCCCGCGGTCTTCGGCGCGGGCGCGCCGCCCTCGGCCGCGAGTGATCTCTACGCGCTCGGCGTCACGCTGCATCGTTGCCTCTCGGGCGCGCTGCCCGCCGAGCGCATCGGCGACGAAGGCGCGCTCGATCCCGGCGTGCTCACGGGGTACACGCGACCTCTGCCGCTCGCCGCGCGCATCGAGGGCGTCCCCCGCGCGCTCGCCGCGCTCATTGATCACCTGCTCTCGCCGCGCCCCGAAGACAGGCCTCCGCGGGCCTCGTGGGTCGCGCACCACTTCGAGCAGATCCGTCGCGATCTCGCGGGCCGCGCGCGCGTCCTGCCCGACGAGGACGAAGGCCCGTTCCGGGGCCTTCGCCGCTTCGAAGCGCGCGATCGCGACGTCTTCTTCGGCCGCACGCCCGAGGTCGCGGCGGCGATCGAGCTCTGCCGCGGCCGCGGGCTCGTCGCGCTGGTCGGCCCCTCGGGCAGTGGGAAATCCAGCCTCGCGCGCGCGGGCATCTTGCCGGCGCTCGCCGAGGGCGGGATCGTGGGTTGGCCCGAGGTGTGGGACACGGCCATCGCCGAGCCTGGCCGTGATCCGCGCGCCGCGATCGCCGCCGCGCTCGCGCCGTTCCTCCCGAACGCCGCCACGCTCGCGCCGGGCCCGCTCTGCGAGGCCATGGCTCGGCGCGCGAGCGAGGAGGAGCGGGGCATCGTCCTCTTCGTCGATCAACTCGAAGAACTCGTCACCACCTCCTCGGGCGAGAGCCGCGAAGAAGCGGCGGCCCTGCTCGTGCGCATCGGCACGCAGCCCTTGCCCGGCGTGCGCGCGATCGTCGCGGCGCGGAGTGATCTCTTGCATCTGCTCCTCGCGATGGGGGATCTCGGCAACACGATGGCCCGAGGCCTTTGCCGCGTGGAGCCGCTCTCGCCGACGTACTGGCGCGACAGCGTCGAGCGCGCGCTCGCGTCGTACGGCTACGCGCTCGAGGACGCCGCGCTCGCGGAGGAGCTCTTCGCGGGGATCGACGCGACGGCGGGCGCGATGCCGCTCGTCGAGTTCGCGCTGACCGAGCTCTGGAACGCGCGCGACAAGGGAAAGAAGCTGCTCTTGCGCTCGGCGCTCACGGCCGTGGGCGGCGTCGAGGGCGCGCTCGAGCGGCATGCCGAGGCGGTGCTCGCGTCGATGGAGCAGGCCGAGGAGGGCTCGATCGAGGCGGCGCGCGCCGTCTTGCTCGCGCTCACGACGGCCGAGGGAACGCGGCGTGTGATGAGCGTGGACGAGCTCGCGGCGATCGCGGGGACGCGGGCGCGCCGCGTGATCGAAGCGCTCGGCGAGGCGCGGCTCGTCGTGCCGGCCGAGGGGCCCGGGGCCTCGGTCACGCTCGCGCACGAGGCGCTCCTCTCGCGCTGGGGGCGGCTCGCGTCGTGGATCGCCGAGGCGAAGGGCGATCGGATGCTCGCCGAGGAGATCGAGCATGACGCCGCGCGGTTCGCCCGCGACGCGGAGAGCGCCACGCTCTGGCGAGGGCGAAGGCTCGAGTTCGCGAAGGAGCTCCAGCGGACGAACACGGTCCGGTTGTCGGCGGCGGCCGAGCGGTTCATCCAGGCGAGCGTGCGCGTCTCGCGGCGCGGCAGGGTGCTCGCGGCGACCGCGGGGGCGATCGTCGCGGCGTCGATCGTCGTCGGCGGGCTCGGGTACGTGCGGGCGGTGCGCGCGGAGGAGCGGGCTGCTCAGGAAAAACTCGAGCGCGAGCAGATGGAGCGCGCCGAGGCCGAGCGGAACGACAAGGAAAAGGCAAAACTCCTGGAAGAGGTCCGCGCGACGGCGGCGCTGAACAAGGACCTCGAAGAGCGCATCCAGAAGACGCTCTCCGGGCCCACGCAGCCCGACCCGCAGGCCGCCACGTCCCCGTCCACGAACCCCGCGTCCCAGCCCGTCCTCGCGAACGTGGCGCAGGGCGGAAGCCCGATCCCGAAGCCGGCCTCGCCCACGCCGGCGGCCACGACGTCGACCCCGACGCCGGCGAGCACGTCCGCGCCGGACGCGACCGCGTCGACCCCGACCGGCGCCCCGGTCCCCGCGACCTCGAAGGCGGACGCGAAAGGCCCCGTCACGAAACCGGACGACGAATTCTAGTGATGCGCGCCTCCCGAAACGCCCTCGGAATCGGCCTCGCGATGCTCCTCGGCGCCGCCGCGCTCCTCGCCCCGCGCCCCGCGTCGGCCTGCGGCCCCTACCCGCCGCCGCGCACACTCTCGCCCGCGGACAAGGCCCATGCGCAGAAGCTCTTCCAGGAGGGTCGCGCGCTCGAAGGCGAGGGCAAACTCGAACGCGCGCTCGCCCGCTACCTCGCCTCCCGCGACATCCTCCCGCGCAAATCGAACACGAAAAACGCCGCTGTTTGCCTGGACAAGCTCGGCCGCGCGGCGGAGGCGATCCCGCTTTACGAAGAGGTCCTCGATCGATTCCGCAGCGAGCTCACGCCCGAGGAGCAAAAAGCGCTCATCGACGACGTGCGGCGCCTGCGCGGCCTCGTCGCCACGCTCCACGTCGTCGACGGCGAGGGCGCCCTCTACGTCGACGGACGAGAAATCGGCCCCCTGCCGCGCGAATGCCCACTGTACCTGCCCGCCGGCCGCCACACCGTGCGCGTCAACCGAAGGGCCGTGCTGCTCGATCACGACCTCCCGGCCGGCGAATCGCTGCGCATCGTGGTCGGCGCGGGGCAACCGCCCCCGCCCCCTGCGCGCTCGCAGGGCTGGTTCGCGCAGGCCTTCGGCGGCCCCACGCTTGGCGGCTCCATGGATAGCAATGCCGAGCGCGACGCCCAGAGCGTCTGCACGGACCATTGCCCCTTCGCGAGCGGATTCCTCACCGGCGCGCGCGGCGGCTACATCACGGCGAACAACGTCTCCGTCGAGCTCTTCACCGGCTTCTTCTCCGTCGAATCGACGTTCGAGCGCACGCTCACGCGGGACGTCCCGGTCCCGGACGGGATCTCGACCGTCACGTACACGCTCTCGCACAGGCTCTCCCTGCGCGGCCCGTTCATGGGGCCGGCGGTCGGCTATCGGCTCGACCTCGGGCCGCGGTGGAAGGCCGTCTTCCGCGGATCCCTCGGCCTCGTCGCCGCGCAATCCTCCGATCCGGTGAGCGGCGTCGGCCGCGACGATCGTGGCCATGCCTCGCCGCTCATGTTCACGGGCACGAGCACCGTCCTCCGCTCGGCGCCCACGTTCCTCATGCCGGAGGTCGGTATCGAGGCGAAGTTCGGCGGAATCCGCGTGGGTTTGTCCCTCGGTTACATCCTTTTCCTGGCGCAAGGAAATATCTTCAATGGTCGCGCCTTCGACGCGCAGGCGTCCTGCCCGCCCGCCGGCGACAATGGCGTCGCCTGCGCGCCGGAGACCGTGGCCGACGTGTCCGGGCAAGGGCTGCAGACCGCGCACGGCCTCATGCAGCTCTGGATCCCTCAGCTCACCTTCGGCTTCTTGCCCTGATCGCCGCGGCCATCCCGACGATCACGAACAGCCACGCGCCTCCCCCGTCCTCCTCGCCGCCCCCTGCCGCACACGAATACATCTGCGGCGGGCCGTCCGGCACGAGCGTGGGACCGCAGAATCGTTCCTTTTTGCAGACGAGGCTCGCCGGGCAATCGACATCCGACGAGCAACGCTCGTAGCACTGCGAACGACGGCAGACCCCATCGACGCCGCACGCGGTCCCGTCCCCCTGGCATTGATCGGGGAGCTGCACGCAGAAGCCCTCGCCGCTGCACGTATACGTATGACCGTCCGAAAGCCGCGGATTGCACTCGTCGATCCCAGGGATCCGACTGCACTTGCACTTGCCGCCGTTGCACGACCCACTCGGACAATCCGTGTCCTCTTCGCAATGCGGCGGCGCCGGCAAGCAATCCTTGTCCGGGCAGATGTACCCGCAGTCGCAGAGCTGCGTGGGGTTGTTCTTGCAACGCCGGATCTCGCCCTCGCAGAGCCCGCCGCTGCCGCCCGCCCCACCCGCCGGGGGCGTCTCCGGCCGGAGCGACGCAGGCTCAGGAGCGCCACCCGCGCCGTCCCCATACGCGCCGAGCAGCGCGCCCAAGCTGAGGAGCCCGAGGATCACCCGCTGGGAGAAGCGCCCCCGTTCCGCCATCGCCCCCCCTTACCTCTTCCTCGGCCGCGGCAGATCGTACTCTTCCAGCCGGGACACGAGCGTCCGCCGCGAGATCCCCAGCATCTCGGCCGCGCGCGTCTGGTTGTGGGCGCATTTCTCCAGCGCGTCGAGGATCCGCTGCTTCTCGTCGAGCCGCTTCTGCGCCTCGCTCACGTCGAGCTCCGTGATCCGCTGCGTCGCCATCGGCACCTCCGCAGCGGGCGTCACGGCCCTGCCCGACGGCGGCCCCGACGACCGCGCGATCCGCGGCGGCAGGTGCTCCGGGAGCACGGTGTCGCCCGCGCAGAGCACCGCGGCCCGCTCCATCGCGTTCTTCAGCTCGCGCACGTTGCCCGGGAACGCGTGCCGCTCGAGCAGCTCCCGCGCCTCGTTCGCGATGGAAGGCACGCCCTTGCGCTCGAGCTTCTTCCACGCGTCCTCGAGGAAAAACGCGGCAAGCTGGGTGATCTCCGTCTTCCGCTCGCGCAGCGGCGGCACGACGAAGGTGATCCCGTTCAGCCGGTAGAAGAGGTCCTGCCGGAACGTGCCGCGCAAGGCCTCGGCCTCGAGATCCCGGTTCGTGGCCGCGATGAACCGCACGTCGACAGGCCGCGGCGCGACCGCGCCGATCCGGAGCACCGCGCGATCTTCGAGCACGCGCAGGAGCTTGACCTGCACCGAAGGCGAGAGCTCGCCGATCTCGTCGAGGAGCACGGTGCCGCCGTCAGCCGCTTCAAAAAGCCCCTTCTTGTCCTCGGTCGCGCCGGTGAACGAGCCCTTCTTGTGCCCGAAGAGCTCGCTCTCGAGCAGGGTCTCGCTGAGCGCGGCGCAGTGCACGGCCACGAACGGCTTGCCCCGCCGCGGCGAGGCCTCGTGAATGGCCCGCGCGAGGATCTCCTTGCCGACGCCCGTCTCGCCGAGCAAAAGCACGTTGAACGGCGATCCCGCAGCCCTGCGCGCCTCCTCATGGAGCGCGCGCATGCCAGGATCCGCGACGACGACGTGGCTCGTGGCCCCACGCCGCGCCTCGTCCGTGGCCTTCGGCCCCTCCTCGTGCCGCGCGCGCCGGACGACGGCGATGACGGAGCCAAGGACGATACAATCCCCGAGCTCGACAGCGAACGTCTCGCCGGGCATGCGATGCACGCGGCGGGTCTCGACGGCGCTGCCCTTGTCCTCGCTCTTGCGCACGAACGTGCCGTTCGCGCTGCCCTTGTCCTCGATGCGAAGCGAGGGCCCAACGTGGAGCACAGCATGCCGGCGCGAGACAGACGCATCATCGATACGCACGTCGTTGCCCTCTCCACGCCCGATGGTGACGCTGCCCATCTTCGGCAGGACGGTCGCCGCGGCCTCGTCCCCCGCGGCATACACCACGAGCTCGAGCGTCCCTCGTTGCTCCTGCCGATCCACCTGACCCATCCTGTTCGTGTTCTCCGAAGAAGCAGGCTACGAGAAAACGAAGGCCGGAGGAAGCGGCGCGTCAGCATCGAGAGGCGTCGCGCCGGGGCGCTGCCCCGGACCCCGCGGGGGCTGTTCGCCCCTCGACCCGAACCAGGGCAAGCCCTGGACCATTTGGGGACGAACTGCGCGATGCGCAGT
>NZ_JAGTJJ010000004.1 GCF_028435365.1 Polyangium jinanense
CGGCTCTCCCCAACCCAAGCGCTCCCCTACCCGTACCCGGGCCCTTGGGCAACCACCGCGCCGTGAACCAATCTCATGGCCCATGTCCCAAAGGGAAACACCACACCCCGGTCACCGCCGCGCCACGCATCCAGCGCCTCTCGATACCTCACTTGAAACTCCGCATATCGTGCAAGGATCGCCTTGAGCAATGTCCGATTCCTCGCTCGCACCTGGGGTATCGGCCCACGTTTCGGTTCGTAGGATTCCGCCCTTTTTTGAAACGACTGCCCGAGCACCACCTGCCGTCCGAGGAACCTTCCACCTGCCGCAATAACGGCCTCCCGCGCCCGCGCGACCGCACGCTTGATTGCCGCGCCCAACCGGCGCGAGATCGCCTCCCGCGACAACTGCCTCCCCATCATCGGAACCACCCGCAGCATTACCTTTTCGGGAAACACGCTACTGTTCGCGAAATATTTTCCAGGTCGCTGAATTTCCAATGTTTTGCCTTCACCTTCTGGCAACAACATCACGCCCGGCCATTCTTCAGGGGATTCGACCAGCCCCGCCTCCGTTGGATTCGAGGCGATGTATGCAATCTTGTCGATCACATCCTCGTCCGAGCCGAGCTCGAGGCTATGGTATTGCTCGGCAGACCAGAGGTTTTCCCACTGCCCCTGCGCGGCGTTGAGCGCCTTCGCGACTGTTCTGTGCAGCTCCCGGGCGAAGTCGGACAGGGCTCCTCGAACATCGGTGAGCACGATGTGACGATGGTTCGACATCACGCATGCCGCATGGATCAAGACGCCGGTCTTGGCCGCCGCCCAGGCGAGGCTATAAAGGAAGATTTGGTTGCTCTCTGCGGAGGGGCGAAGTCGGAACGTGCGCTGATAGCAACGCCTCGTCAGCATGCACGTCACAAGTGGGCGGATCGATCGAGGGATAGCCACGCGCATGGTCAGGAGCAGCCACCGTGCCGAGGGTGATGTAGCGAGTTTCAGGTACTTGCGCATGCCGCAGAGGTGGCGGAGTCCTGCACGCACCTGGCGGGCGCCACCTTGACCCTCTCCCAGGACTGGTCGGTTCTGGTCAACCTGGTTGCGGTTCTCGCAGGTCGGTTCTGGTCAACCTGGTTGCGGTTCTTGTGGCGATCTGGCAGACGGCACGCGGTGTGCGATGAGTATGGTGCAGGGTAAAGATGTGCTGCGGAGGTTTGTTCGGCATGAAGCCTAGACTGCGCAACGAGTGCGGTGACGCGCCGCGCTTGCCGGCTCGCGAAGAAGGCGGTATTCAATTGCATCCACTTGTATCCCGAGCGCAGGTTTTCGGCTGTGCGGCGACCATCGTGGCAGGGCTTACATGCAGCTGCGGAGCCGACGTGACGCAAGCGGGAAGGCCCCTCGCCGATGCCGCCCTCGCCGACGACAAGCGTTGTCGCGAGGGCGCCGGCCATGTGGCGCGCGTACCAGCCGAGTGCGGCCTGCGCTTTGTCGACGTATGCTCCGGGCCAAGCGACGAAGGGCATGTTTCGCTGTGTGGGGATGGGCACTGGCCTGACATCAACGATCGCTTCGTTTTGTTTGGAGCCAGGCGCCCAATCGTCGTGGAGGGCAGTCTCGTCGTGGTCGATTCTGTAACTCCCCAGGCAGGTGGAGTGGAGTTTCGCACGTCGGGAAAGTTGCTCGGAGCGCCTGAGAAAATAGATTATACGCCGATCGGTGCCATCGGCCCGTGGACCAGTGATATGCGGATCGATGGTGGGAAGTTTACCTGGGGAAGTGAGACGGAATATAGTTTTGACTCATGGCAAACGTTTTCCCTGCTTTCGCTACCTGGCATGCGGGCGCTCGAAGTTCAGCACAGACTTGCGACCTGTGAGTTGCTCATGAGGCGAACTGTGTTCGAAGATAGGGGCCTACGCTGTGTAACAGAGACCAATAAAGGTCAACCTGAAGGAGCAATCAAGTTTCCTTCCCGGTGCACCGAACCCGGTCTCGCCGAGACTGATCGCTCTACTGCTGTGAAAGCGCCGTGAAGAGCGAAGTGAAGCCGACGCCCAACGAAGCGGGCCTGTTGGAAAAGGTGGAAGCGCGCATTTCGTGGCTCGAAAAACCCCCGCCAACCCCAACCAGGTTGACCGCGCCGGGGGGGTTTCACGCCCGCCGCGTGAGTTTGTCCCCGCCAACCCCAACCAGGTTAACCGCGCCGGGGGGTTTCACGCCCGCCGCGTGAGTTTGCCTAGGGGCGCATGATGTTCCGACGGATCGCACCACCACGGCGAAAAGGAAGGGCCTGGAGCTACCACCCTCCGGGCCCTCGGTCGTTCGCGGGGCACGCGTCTCGAATGGCATCTTTGCCAGCAATGCCGTTGCTCAACGCTACGACCGCCCTCGCCGTCTGCGGAACCGCTAAGCTCTCTCGAACCCAACATCCCCCAGCGCGGCTCTCCCCAACCCAAGCGCTCCCCTACCCGTACCCGGGCCCTTGGGCAACCACCGCGCCGTGAACCAATCTCATGGCCCATGTCCCAAAGGGAAACACCACACCCCGGTCACCGCCGCGCCACGCATCCAGCGCCTCTCGATACCTCACTTGAAACTCCGCATATCGTGCAAGGATCGCCTTGAGCAATGTCCGATTCCTCGCTCGCACCTGGGGTATCGGCCCACGTTTCGGTTCGTAGGATTCCGCCCTTTTTTGAAACGACTGCCCGAGCACCACCTGCCGTCCGAGGAACCTTCCACCTGCCGCAATAACGGCCTCCCGCGCCCGCGCGACCGCACGCTTGATTGCCGCGCCCAACCGGCGCGAGATCGCCTCCCGCGACAACTGCCTCCCCATCATCGGAACCACCCGCAGCGTTACCTTTTCGGGAAACACGCTGCTGTTCGCGAAATATTTTCCAGGTCGCTGAATCTCCAATGTCTTGCCTTCACCTTCTGGCAACAACATCACGCCCGGCCATTCTTCAGGGGATTCGACCAGCCCCGCCTCCGTTGGATTCGCGGCGATGTATGCAATCTTGTCGATCGCATCCTCGTCCGAGCCGAGCTCGAGGCTATGGTATTGCTCGGAAGACCAGAGGTTTTCCCACTGCCCCTGCGCGGCGTTGAGCGCCTTCGCGACTGTTCTGTGCAGCTCCCGGGCGAAGTCGGGCAGGGCTCCTCGAACATCGGTGAGCACGATGTGATGATGGTTCGACATCACGCATGCCGCATGGATCAAGACGCCGGTCTTGGCCGCCGCCCAGGCGAGGCTATAAAGGAAGATTTGGTTGATCTCTGCGGAGGGGCGAAGTCGGAACGTGCGCTGATAGCAACGCCTCGTCAGCATGGACGTCACAAGTGGGCGGATCGATCGAGGGATAGCCACGCGCATGGTCAGGAGCAGCCACCGTGCCGAGGGTGATGTAGCGAGTTTCAGGTACTTGCGCATGCCGCAGAGGTGGCGGAGTCCCGCACGCACCTGGCGGGCGCCACCTTGACCCTCTCCCAGGACTGGTCGGTTCTGGTCAACCTGGTTGCGGTTTGCGGTTCTGGGCCGCCGATACCTTCCCGTGCTTGGGCGGCCGCCCGCCTGGTCGCGTTCTCTCACGAGCTGGTTCGAGTTTACGCCGACCGCCCACTTGAGCGTCGATTCTGAAAGCTCACGACCAAACGCGGCGCACGCGCCGTAGCCCGCGTCAGCGAGCACATCGCCGAACTCGACGTCGCTGCGCTTGACGCGCTCGACCTCGTCGAGTGCGATCTGCCATTTCGGTCGGAACACCACGTCTTCGGGTACCTTCGCGCGTCGCCGTCGTGCTGGATCGTGCGCCCACTCTTTCGGGAGGTAAAGCCAGAGCGCCACAGGAACGAGCACCTCGTCAGGCACGAGCGTAATGGATACAAGAGCCTGATAATTGGCGTTCTTGCCAAGTTGCCCGCAATACTGATGCGTGACACCAACCGAGTGCGTCCCCTTCTTCGGGATTGCCGTATCGTCGATGATGAGGTGGGCGTTCTTGCCGCCTACGAGCGCCCCCGCCTTCTCGAGGAGCACGCGCTTGTGCCCAGTCGTGTCCCAGCGAAAGGGCGAGAGGTCGAGACGAAGTAGTGAAGCTGCAGCGTCTCACCCGGGCAAACCCGCGCGGCCATCGGCTCGATGCTCTTGCGGTCGCCAGGCCCGAGGAGCCCACGCATGTAGAGCGGCGCCCACTTCCGCTGTGACGGGTAGCCGAACTCGTGCAGGAACGGCGCGAGCCAGCGCTCGAACTCGCGCTCTCCGTGCTCCTTGGCCAGTTCGTCACTCTTGAACGTGGGTTGGACGGCGGTCACGTGGACAAACCAGCGCACATGGAACCGCTGGGCAAATTCTTGGTTACGGCGGTCCGTGAAGGCCTGGAGATCAAGCTCGTCGAGCGTCAGAGCTCGAGTGCGGTCGGTGAGGATGGCAGAGTAGTGCTATGAGGGTAGGAGCAAAGCAACTGATGAGCAACATAGAATCATTTCATTGGAGAAATGTGCGCAACATGTGCCTCAATCCATCGGCGCGCGACTATGACGTGAGCGCGCTCTCTGACGCAGTGACGCAGGTCATCGATGAAGTCGGCGTTGACATGCTTCCGGACAGCATTGCGAATGCAGTTGAGAAGGGATACTTCTCCTTTGACGAAGGGGCCCTGCTTCTCGGCGTGGCATCTTACTCGACCGACGACGAGGGCGCCCGCATACAGCATGTACTGGAGCATTGGCTGGAGGTAGGTGTCGATGAGATTCGCGTGGACCTCGCTCTTTCGCACGATACATTCCCATTCCGCTCGCGTGCTCAGAGGGTGGCAGTTCTGACCGGGATCGCGAAACGCTTCCCCCAGTTTGCAGATAAATGCAGGCACTTGATCGAAACATCACGCGAGTAAGTGAGGCATGACGCCGATCCTGCATGACGACCCGCTCGGCCGCAAGTTATAGGAGGAACCATGTATGTCCACAAAACCGCTGCGGGATGGTCTCATTACGCTACTTGCGGAGCAAAATGTGACGTTCAAGATGATCGCTGCAGCCGCCGAGTTGATTGCTGCGGATGCAACGTTCAACCTGTGGTTTGCTCGCGTTGCAAAGGTTCAGAAGGGCATGTCTCAGGAGTCCGTGCTTACCTTGCTGGATGAGTACGAACGTATCTGCCAAGCCTGTGTCAAAGCGTGTGAGAGAACAACCACTCTGGGAGCGGCGGAGCGGGAGGCGCCCTTGGTACATACGTTCAGGCAAGGGCTGGAGGAACTGCGGGGTCTGATGGGGCACATCGACATCAGTGCAATTCCGTAGAACAAACAGGGCGACCCTGGGTCAGAACGACCGGACCCCTATCCCGCCTCCGCTTCCGCTCCCGCCTCCGCTTCCACCCCCACCTCCACCGGATCCTCCTCCAACTCCGGCACCAAAAACACCCCCGCCAGCGGCGGCACCGTCAACACGATCGACTGCTCGAACCCGTGCGAAGGCACCTCCTCGCAGTCCACGCTCCCCAGATTCCCCACCCCGCTCCCGCCATACACCCGCGCATCCGTGTTCAGCACCTCGATGTACCGGCACCGCCGCGGCACGCCCACGCGATACCCATATCGCGGCAGCGGCGTGAAATTGCCGACGAACACCACGAAGATCCCCTTCTGGATCCGCTTCGGGCACGGCTCCTCCGATCCGTCCGGCTGCCGCGGAAATCGCACGAACGAGGCCACGCTCTGGATCGCGTCGTTCGCGTCGATCCACGTGAACCCCGCCGGGCTCTCGTCGAGCTCCCAGAGCGCCTCGTACTTCCGGTAAATCCCGTTCAGATCCCTCAAAAGCCGCGACAACCCCGCGTGGTCCTCCTCGCCGAGCAGCTCCCAATCGAGCGCCCGATCGTGGTTCCACTCCCTCCATTGCCCGAGCTCGCCGCCCATGAACACGAGCTTCTTCCCCGGGTGCGCCCACATCATCGCGTAGAGCGCGCGCAGGTTCGCGTGTTGCTTCCAGCGATCGCCCGGCATCTTCGAGAGCAGCGCGCGCTTCAAGTGCACGACCTCGTCGTGCGAGAGCGGCAAGAGGAATCGCTCCGAGAACGCATACATCAGGCCGAACGTGATCTTCGTGTGGTGGAACGCGCGGAAGATCGGGTCGAGCGCGAAGTAATCGAGCGTGTCGTGCATCCACCCCATGTTCCACTTGAAATCGAAGCCCAGGCCGCCCACGTACGTCGGCCTCGTGACCCCCGGCCACGTCGTCGATTCCTCCGCGCAGAGCACCGCCCCCGGAAAATCGTGGTGCACCGCGTCCGAGAGCTCGCGCAAAAACCGCACCGCGTCGAGGTTCTCCCGGCCGCCGAACTCGTTCGGCTCCCATTCGTCCGGGTGTTTCGCGCCGTAATCGAGGTACAACATCGAGGCGACCGCGTCGACGCGGAGCCCGTCCACGTGGAACTCGTCGAGCCAGTAGAGCGCGCTCGCGATCAGGAAATTGCGCACCTCCTTTTTGCCGTAATCGAAGACGAACGTCCTCCACTCGCGGTGCTCGCCCCGGCGCGGGTCCGCGTGCTCGTAGAGCGGCTCGCCGTCGAAGCGGCCGAGCGCGAAGGCGTCCTTCGGGAAATGCGCGGGCGGCCAGTCGAGCAAGACACCGAGCCCGCGCGCATGGCAGCGGTCGACGAAATAACGAAGATCATCCGGATGGCCGAAACGCGAGGTCGCCGCGAAATACCCCGTCACCTGGTAGCCCCACGAGCCGTCGAACGGGTGCTCCATCACGGGCAAGAGCTCGACGTGCGTGAAGCCGAGCGAAACCACGTAATCGACGAGCTCGTCCGCAAGCTCGCGATACGAGAGCCACGCCCCCGGCCCGTCCCCCTTCCCGGGCGCGCGCTTGCGCCGCCACGAGCCGAGGTGGACCTCGTAAATGCTCATCGGCCGCACGTGCGGATCCGCAAGGCGACGCGCCGCGAGCCAGTCTTTATCGGTGAACACGAACGACCGCTCTGCGACCTTCGACGCGTGGCTCGGCCGGAGCTCCGCCGAGAACGCCACGGGATCACTCTTCATCAAAACGAGACCGCTCGCCGTCTTGATCTCGTACTTGTACGTCGCCCCCGCGCGCACGTCGGGCACGAAGATCTCCCAGACGCCGTGCTTCGTACGGCGCATGGCGTGGCGCTTTCCATCCCAGCGATTGAAATCGCCGACGACGCTCACCCGGCGCGCCGCGGGCGCCCACACGGCGAACGCGGTCCCGAGGACGCCCTGCACCTCGCCCACGTGCGCCCCGAGCCGCCGTGGCAGCTCGCGCAGAGCCCCCTCCCCCGCCGGATCGAATTCGCCTTCGACAAGCGACGGCGGAAAGGCATACGCGTCCCGCCCGATCGTCGTCCCGCGCGACGAGCGCACCTCGAGCCGGTACGGAAACGGCCCCTCGACGCCCTCGAACGCGACCTGGAAGATGCCGCCCGGATGCACCCGCGCCATCACGCGCGGCTTCAGGTTCGGATCGTCGGGACGCACGACGATCGAGAGCGCCTCCGGCCGGAACGCACGCACGATGAGCCGCCCGTCCTCCCGATGCGGACCGAGCGACCGGTGCGGATCCGTGGACTCCCCTGCCGTGATTCGATCAAAATCGGTAGCGTCCATCGATGTACCGCTCACCGCCGCCCGGACCGCTCCGAGACGAGCCGCCGGATGGCCTTGAGGTTCAGGGGCTTCACCTCGTGCGCGTCGAAGCCCGCCACCTGCGACAATCGTCGATCCTCGTCCTGCCCGTATCCCGTCATCGCCACGATGAGCGTCTCCGACAGCCCTTGTTCGCGCATCACCCGGCAAGCGTCGTACCCGTTTTGCCCCGGCAAGCCAATATCGAGCAGCACCACGGCCGGCCGCTCGCGCAGCGCGATCTCCACCGCCGCCACGCCGTCGTGGGCCGTCAGCACCTCGTGGCCGTCGAACTCGAGCAGCATCGCCATGCTCTCGGCCGCGTCGCGGTTGTCGTCCACCACGAGCACCCGCACGCCCGGCGTCTCGCTCTCGGCCACGGCCGCCCCCACCTCCGGCTGCACCTTCGGCTCGTCCGGCAGGACGGGCAAACGCACCACGAACTCGCTCCCCATCCCGCGCCCCTGGCTGTACGCCCGCACGGTGCCACCGTGCATGTGGACCAGGGTGCGAACCAGGGACAAACCAATGCCGAGCCCGCCCTCCGATCGGTCGAGGTTCCGATCCACCTGGTAAAACAGGTCGAACACGTGCCGGAGCGCCGCCGGATCGATGCCGCGGCCCGTGTCGCGGACCCGGATGATCACGAATTTCGAATCGCCCGGATCCCGCTCCACGACGAGGCGGATCGTGCCCCCCGCGTCCGTGTACTTCGCCGCGTTGTTGAGCAGGTTGCCCACCACCTGGCCGAGCCGCGTCAGGTCACCCTCCACGCGGGTCGTCACGAGGGGCAGGATCACCTTCATGTCGTGCCGCCGCGCTTCGAGGATCGGCCCACTCGTGTCGAGCGCCTGCCGCACCACGTCCGCCACGTCGATCGGCTGCTTCTGCAGCTGCACCTTGCCGAGCGTGATGCGCGAGACGTCGAGCAGATCGTCGACGAGCCGGACCATGTGCAAGACCTGCCGCTCGATCATCTCGCGCGCGGTCTGCAGCGTGGGCTCCTGCGGCCCGAGCCGCTTGAAGATCTCCACCGCGTTCGAGATGGGCGCGAGCGGGTTTCGGAGCTCGTGGGCCAGCGTGGCGAGGAACTCGTCCTTGCGCCGGTCCGCCTCGCGCAAAGCTTCCTCGGCCCGCTTGCGATCGGTGATGTCCACGCCCGAGGGGACGAGGTGCGTCACGCACCCCTCGGCGTCGCGCATCGGCGCGATCATGAAATCGATGTCGAGCCGCCCGTCCCCCGCGACGCGCACGACGGCGTCGTACCGGAGCGTTTCGCCGGCCGCGGCGCGCTTGACCGCGTCCTTGAGCCGCGCGACCTCGGCCTCGTCGTGCGTCCACCACGGGCACGCCCAGAACTTGCGTCCGATGAGCTCCTCCCGCGGAGAGCCGCCCACGTTCACCGCGGCCTGGTTCACCTCCATCAGCGTGCCGTCGAGGTCGAGCACCGCGACGAACCCGAGCATGTTGTCGATGATCCGCCGCAAGCGCTGCTCGCTCTCGCGCACCGCCGCCTCGGCCTTGTTGCGCGCCGTCACGTCCGTGAACGTCACGACCACGCCGTCGGCCCGGCCCGCCTGATTGCGGTACGGCAGGACGCGCCGGAGGAACGTCGAGCCGCTCGCCGCCTCGATCTCGTCCTCGATCGGCCTCTCCGCGCTCCGCACCTCGTCGGCCTCCGGCAAGATCGGCATCAGCTTCATGCGGTGCGTGAAGTGCGCGAGCGGCCGCCCCACGTCGGCCTGCGTCACGTTGTAGATCTCCCCGATCGCGGGGGTGATGCGCTGGACGCACCCGTCGTCGTCGAGGAAGAGCGTGGCGATCCGCGTGCTCGTGAGGAGGTTCTCGAGGTCGGTGTGGGCGCGCGTCAGGGCCTCGTTCGCGTGCTGCACCTCCTCCTTCGAGGTCTCGAGCTCCTCGTTCGCCGACTGGAGCTCCTCGTTCATCGAGAGCAGCTCCTCGTTGCTCGACTTGAGCTCCTCGTTGGCGACCTCGAGCTCCTGGACGGTCTTTTCGAGGTCCGCGCGTGTCGTGGTGAGCTCCTGTTCGAGCTGCTCGAGGAGCACGGCCGCGTCCTCGACCGCCTTCGTCCGCGCCTCCTCGCGCGTGATGGGCAGGCCGACGTCCTGGAAGACCACGAGGAACAGGCCCGATTCCTCGCCCATCTGGGGCATCGGCTGCACCGTGATCATCACGCGCTGCGTGCCGCTCGTGGTCCGCACCGAGAGCCCCTCGTGGACCACCTTGCGCCGCTCCTTGATCGCCGCCGCGAGCGAAGCCCGAAGGCCGACGGAGAGACCCTCGCGCACGAGGCGCACGAGGTTATTGTGGAACGCGCCGGCCGAGATCGTCAGGTACTTTTCGAGGTTGCCCGACGCCGAGACGATCTGCCCCTCTTCGTCGACGACGACCGATTTCGGCGCGAACTCGTCGAGGACGATCCGCTGCATGAGCAGGTAGATGTCGGTCTCGCCGGCGGACGGCACGTTCGGCGGGCGCACCGTGGCCGGCGGCCCGTCGCGCCCCGGCATGAGCCCCGGGACGTGCACGGCGGTCGGCAATCGCTGCGAGATCCGGTGCCGCGCGTCGATCGAACGGAAGAGCTCGCGGTGCGCCGAGAGGCTCTCCGAGGGCCCGAGGAAGAGATACCCGCCGGGCCGGAGCGCGTAATGGAAGAGCGGGATGAGCTTCTTCTGCAGGTGCGGGCCGAGGTAGATGAGCAGGTTGCGGCAGGAGACGAGGTCGAGCTTCGAGAATGGCGGGTCGTTGATGAGGTTGTGGACCGAAAAAAGGACGAACTCCCGGATCTCCTTGGTGATGTGGTAGTGCTGCCCTTTGCGGACGAAAAAACGCCGCAGCCGCTCGGGCGATACCTCGTCCGCGATACCGAGCGGATAAGCGCCGAGCCGCGCGGTCGCGAGGGCCTGCTCGTCGATGTCCGTGGCGAAGATCTGGATCACGGGCGCCGCGCCCACGGTATCGAGCGCCTCGCGCACGAGCATGGCGATCGAGTACGCCTCTTCGCCCGTCGCGCAGCCGGGGACCCAGATACGCAAGGTTTGATCGGGCGAACGATCGGGAACGAGCCGGGCGAGGACCTCCTTGGCGAGGACCTCGAACGCCTCCGGATCCCGAAAAAAGGCGGTCACCCCGATCAAGAGGTCCTTGAAGAGCTCGTCGACCTCGAACCGATCGGCCCGGAGCCGCTGCAAATAGCCGTGGGCCGAGTCGATCCGGAGCACCTGCAGCCTGCGCAGGGTGCGTCGGATGAGGGTGCTCGCCTTGTAGTGCTTGAAATTGTGCCCGGTGCCCTGGACGAGGATCTCGCAGATCGCGGGCAAGGCGTCTGCGATGTCCCGCCGGAGCGTGTCCTCGTCGCCCGAGGTCTCCTTGCGGTGCTCGGCGTAGGCTGCGAGCTCGGCGGCGAGCTCGTCGGGCGGGCGCACGCAATCGACGACGCCGGTCATGAGCGCGCTTTGCGGCATGCTGTCGTGGCGCGCGGAGGCCGGGTCCTGCACCATCGTAAAACCCCCGCCCTCCCCCACGGCCCGAAGCCCGAGCGCCCCGTCGCTGCCATCACCCGAGAGGATCACCGCGACCGCGGATTCGCCGTACTCGCGGGCAAGACCGTGCAGGAGATGATCGATCGGCGCGTGCCGCTCCGCGGGGTTCTGGGCGGGCACGATGTGCAGGACATCGTCGCGGACCGTGAGCAGGCAACGACTCGGCGCGGCGTAGACGTGACCCAGCTCGAGCGACATGCCGTCCTCCGCCTCGAGGACGGGCAGCGTCGTGGCCTTGGCCAAAAGCTCGGCGAGCACGCCGCTCGTGGAGGGTTTGAGGTGAAGGAGGACGATGATCGAGACCCCCGCGCCTTCCGGAATGCCACGCAGGAACTCCTGCACGGCCGAAAGCCCGCCCGCGGAGGCGCCAACGCCGACGACCAGGGGGCAGCCGGGCGAGGACGAATCACGTGGGCCAGGGGAGGAGCGCGTCATGGTGGCTGGTGTTGTTATCCCCTGGATTCGCGGCGCGGAAGCGAAAAACGAAATCCAGTGCACCACGCGCGGGTGATCGGCGCTGGGTAGCCCACGTACGGTCCGGGCCGGACGGACGAAGGGCGGTGGCTCCCTACACGGAAAGCCGGGACGGTCCGAGTTCGCCCGAGGCGGCGGTCGGCCACGATAGCCTGCTTTTTTTTTCGGGCGGTCGGGGGTAAGGAGCGGCGATGGGCGAGGGACGAGGAGGCGCAGCGGGCCGCGGGGCCGAGGAGGACGGCGCGAAGATCCACCTCCCGACGCCGAAGGTGCTGATCGTGGACGACACGCCCGCGAACCTCCTCGCCTTCGAGGCCGCGCTGGAGCCGCTCGGCTACGAGCTCGTGAAAGCGGCGTCCGGCCGCGAGGCCCTGCGATGTCTGCTCGCGATGGAGTTCTCGCTGGTCCTCATGGACGTGCAGATGCCGGTCATGAACGGCATCGAGACCGTCAAGCTCATCAAGCAGAGCCGGCGGCATCGGTATATCCCGATTCTCTTCATCACCGCCGTGCATCGCAGCATGTCCTTCATCCTCGAGGGATACGAAACCGGCGCCGTCGATTACGTCTTGAAGCCTTGCCAGCCGAGCATCCTCCGTTCGAAGGTGATGGTGCTCGTCGAGCTCTTCCGGCAAAAGGAGATCGTCAAGCGGCAGGCCGCGCTCCTGCGCGAGCGCGAGCGCGAGGCGATGGAGCGGATGCACGCCCTGCGCTACCAGGGCGTCATCGAGGCCATGCCCATCTGCGTGTGGACCGCGAACGGCAAGGGTCACTTCGATTATGCCAATGCCGCCTGGTCGCGCTACGCGGGGCTCGGCAGCCGAAAGGACGTGGGGCGAGGGCTGCTCGAAGCGCTGCACCCGGACGATCGGGCGCACGCGATTTCCCTCTGGCGCAAGGCGCTCGGGCGGAGGCTCGGCGTCGACGTGCAGGCGCGCCTCAGGCGGTCGGACGGGACGTACCGCTGGCACATCGCGCGCGCGGTGCCGCAGCGGGACGAGGGCCGGGTGACGGGGTGGATCGTCACGGCGACCGATATCGACGAGCAAAAGCGCGCCGAGGAGGCCGAGCACCGGGCGCGCAAGGAGGCGGAGGCGGCAAACTGCGAGATCATGAAAGACGAGTTCCTCGCCACGGTCTCGCACGAGCTCAACACGCCGCTCACGGCGATCGTCGGCTGGTCGAGCCTGCTCCGCGCGGGCGCGCTCGACGGGCCGAGCGCTGAGCGCGGGCTCGCCACGATTGCGCGGAGCGCCGAGGCGGAGCGGCGGGTCGTCGAGGACATCCTCGACGCCTCGCGCATCGCAACGGGCCGTATGCAGGTCCACCTCGCGCCGATCGACCCGACGGCGATCATCGACGAAGCAGTCGACGCCCTGCGCCCGCTCGCGCGCGCGAAGCGGATCACGTTCGAATGCGAGGTGGAATCCCACGGCGCGGTGATGATGGCGGATCCCGATCGCCTGTGGCAGGTGACGTGGAAGCTCGTCTTCAATGCGATCAAATTCACGCCGTCGGGCGGACGCGTCGATGTGCGGTTCGAGCACCTCGGCAAGCGGTTCTTGCTGACGGTGTCGGACACGGGCGAGGGAATCGCGCCCGGCCTGCTTCCGCAGGTGTTCGGGTATTTCAGCCAGGAGGACGGCTCGACGAGGCGCAAGCACGGCGGGCTCGGGCTGGGCCTCGCGATCGTGCGCAAGCTCGTGGAGCTGCACGGCGGGTCGGTGAGCGTGACGAGCGCCGGCAAGGGAGCGGGCGCGACGTTCACGGTCTCGATCCCGTCGCGGGAGGCGCCGGAGGGCGCGGGGCTTCCGGACGTGACGAATTACGAGCGGCGGATCCTGGAGGGGATCCGGGTGCTTTTGGTCCTGCCGGACGCGGAATCGAAGGGGCTCTTCGCGGACGTGCTGCAAAGGCGAGGCGCGGTGGTGCTCTCGGTGTCGTCGGCGGAGGAGGCGTTGGCGTTCGTGGCGGAGTCGGCGCTGGACGTGGTGGTGAGCGATATGGGGCTCTCCGGGGGCGACAGCGTGACATTCGTGGAGCGATTGCGAGCGCGGGACGGAAGGGCGCTGCCGTCGATTGCGGTGCTGGAGGCGGGGGAAGCGGATCAGACGTGGCAGGCGCTGGCCGCGGGGTTTCGCGGGTACGTGGCGAAGCCGATTCACCCGGCCCATCTCGTGGCGGCCATTGCGAGGATCGTGCGGGGGCGGGGCGAGGCGGCGGGAGCGAGAGCGGGCGCGGGAGCGGGAGCGGGAGCCGAAGCGGAATAGGGGTCCGGGTGGCGCCTACCGGCGTCCGCGCCGCGACCGTGTTGCCACAAGCAAGCCCAGCATCACCCCGAAGATCGCGCCTCCGCCCTCGCCGCTTCCCGGACGCGACACACTGCAACCGACGGAATCGCTCGATTCAGGCTGTGAACAACCGTCAGGGATCTTGCCGGCGGGCGACCAACCATAGGGCCATTCCGAGGGTACGAACGAGATGTCGAGGTCTTCCGCCAGCGTCGCTCCGGAAGCGAATACGAGGCCCTCCTTCAGCTGGACGTGAACCGGCTGCGTCACGCTGGGCTGCGAGGCGAGGGGCTTGTAGGTGATCGAGGCCCCGGTGCCGTCGTGCTCTGCGGTGATGACGCCCGCGGGGTCGAACCCATCGATCGTGACGGAGAAGAACGTCGAACCATCGCCCATATCCGCCGGGTTCATCACGGGCTCCGAGAGGTACAGGTTCAGGGCATGCAACTCGGATCCCTCGTTCGCGACCACGATATCGACGACGCTGGGGTTTGCCCCTGTCGAGAACGTCACCCGGTTCGGCGGACGAACACAATGGGGGGCCTCGTCGAAGGCAACAACCGTGTAAGTGCGGTCTGCGGCGAGGGGCGCCTCCGGGGTGAGCGTGAAATCAGACCCGAGGTGCGTGGGCGTCACGGCGAAATTGGCAGGGACCACCGCGCCGGTGTCATCGGTGAAATGGGGCTTCTTCGCCAGACAGTTCGAGAACCCGGTGATCACGACGTCCGCGGGCGTCGCCGTTTGCCCATTCCGAGGGCTCGTGATGAAGGTTTGGCATGTGAGCGGCGCGTCCGAAGCGGGAACGTCCCTGGTGGTCGAGACGACGGCAACGCTGCTCATCAGCGAGATCAGCGCGACGGTCACGGATCTCCGGCGGTGGACTCTCGAGCTCATGTTCACCTCGACAAAGCAAAAGCAAGATCACGCGGAAGCGTGACACATGGCAGTGTGCGCCATCCCTCGTCGAAGTGCTGAAGAAAGCACGAATCTCGCGATCCTGGCGTGGATGCAATCGCCCATCGTCCGAGGCTCCGCCGGGAGCCTCGGACGATGGGACGCAATCAGTTCGTCGTCTTGCAGATCGTGGTGGTGAAGCGCCCGTTGATCGTGTTTTCCTCCGCTTCGGCGAGCAGACCGATCGTGACCTTCTCGGCCGAGACGGACTCGACGTTCAAGATCCCCTCGGAGGCAATCACGTTTTGTCCGGGCCCGGTGACGAAGGTGATCGTCTGGCTACCGTTGAGGTCGGTGATGTCGAGCTTGAGAGGATACTCGCCGGCCGTCTTCGGCGCGCTGAACAGGATATGCGTGTCGGCGGCAGCGAGGCTATCGCACGCGGGGACCTCGATCGGAAACAAGGCGACCGAGAACCGGTCGCCGTCGTCCGTCACGACGGCCGACTTCATCGTCCAGCTCGCCCCGGCGACCGTTCCCTGCGGCGCCTGGTCTTCGATATCGTCAACGCTGACTCCTCCGCACGCGGCGAGGAGGGTGGTTCCCAAAGCAAGGATTCCAAGGCGGATCTTCATGTTCACGTTATGTGTCCTTTCTCAGCAGTCGAACTGCGACGGGCGCCTTAGCACCAGGCATGCCACATCGATTCCGCCGCTATTTCGAGCTCATGAGCGACAGGCCGTGAAACGCGGTGCCCCTTCATGTAACCGTTTGTTGACGGCGCATGTGGACCACATCTTGGCCCCGTCGATTTCTTGCTTTCGGTGAATACCGACGGACCGAGCTTTTGACCGTACATGCCAAACGACGCGTACGACTTCCTGTGACCCAACGTTCACGCGCTGCCCGGGATCGAGGGGAACTCCAATCGACCATCATTCCCCTCTCCTCGCTTCTTCTCGAAGCTTCAGGGCAGCGGCCCCTCGGGCCGGAGGAACCCCGTCCGAAGGGTCCCCCATTCGTCCTCCGTCATCTCCCATTCCGAATAGAGCGCGATGCCCTGGTAGCTCGCCGGTAAAACGGGATACGTCTGCAAAGCCGCGTGGGCCCCGGCGAGCGCATTCGGCACGTTCTCGACGCTCGCGTCGTGGTAGCCAACGCCCGGATCGTCATAGGCCGGCAGTCCGAGCAGAACGGGCGTGGCCCCCGCCCAATCGAGCACCTCGCGCGTCCACTGCGTCATGAGGCTCTTGTAGAGCTTCACGTTCTTGAGCGCCGTGTCGTACAGCATCACCGCGAGCTGATCCACGCGTTGCGCGACCTCGCGGAAATACGCTTCGTCCCAGTGGATTTCCTTGAATGGATGCAAAAGGGTCGGCGGCGGATACGCCGCGACCGACAGCAGCTTTCCCTTCGGCAATCCCGCGCGGAGCTCCTCGAGCAGCGTCAAAAACGGCGTATGGCCGCTCGGGCAGGGCTCAATGTTGACGTGGATCCCTGCGATGCGCGGGTGGGCGTCGAGGAGCGCGCGAATGGAGCGCGTAAATCCATCGCGCCACGCGGGTTCGTCCGGCCGGGCGGATTCGCCGAGCACACCACCCACCCAGGGCATGACGCGAAATCGCTCGAATGCGTCGAGGAATCGCTCGGTCTGGATCGGGTCGTGGGGCGCGATGGCCCCCCCGGGCTCGGCGGGGCAGAGGTGCGGGAAGACGTCGCGGATGCGGTGGCGGCGGAGCCGATCCGCGGCCTCGGCGAGCTTTCGTGGATCCCGGAAGAGCGGCTTCTTCGCCTCCTTGCCATACCGCGTGAACCAGCCGTCGGCGCCGAGCCAGCCGTGCTGCATCCAGATGCCGTTCGTGCCGAGATCGTGGCGGCCGTCGCCGACCGTCGCGCCGGGCGACCACACGACGTACGCGAGGGTCGATGCTCCCACGACGGCGGCGCCGGCGAGCAGTTGCCGGCGGGAGACCTGGCGCTGGGGTCTGGAAGGGGGCATGGGATGAATCCGCCGTACCACACGAGGCCCCGGAAGTTGCCGCGAAGATGGCCCGAAGGTATCCATCGGGCCATGAAACACATCGGCTGGTTGCTCGCGGCGCTGACCCTCCTCTGCGGCTGTGGCTCGGAGATCGGTCCGAATCAAGCGGACGGGAGCGATTGTAACGTCCTCAAGGACGAGACCGCATGCGGCCCGGCGTCGTACTGCGATCCCGGGGACCGCGTGAACGGCAGATACCCGCGAAGACACACCTACGGGCTGACCGGCGACAAGTCCCACGTGGTCGGCACCTGCAAGCCGAAGGGCGGCCCCGGCGCGGCGTGTATGAGCAGCGATGCATGCATCAGCAAAAAGTGCATGCACGCCGCGGTGGAGCCGGTGCCGGAGAGCAAGGGCGTCTGTGACTAGGTCCCGCGCTACGAAGCCCTGTCGAGCTCTTCCCCTAGCTCGATCAAGAGCCCCCGCAGCCAGCTCACCCCCGAATCTCCCTGCCGCCGCTCGTGCCACGCCGCGCGCACGAAAAATCCCGGTAGCTCCACCGGGGGCGGGAACGCGCGCACGGCGAGGCCGGCCGCGTGTGCGCGCGCGAGCCGCGTGGGCGACGTCAGCACCATGTCCGTCTCGGCGACCACGCGCGGCGCGGCCAGATAGTGCTGCACGCGCAGCGCGACCCGCCGCGAGAGCCCCATTCGCTCGAGCGCGCTGTCCACGAAGCTGCCGGGCCGCCCCCGCGGCGCCACGAGCACGTGAAGGAGCCCCGCGAACGTCTCCGGCGAGAGGGTCTCCCGCTCCGTGAGCGCCGGATGCCCTGCCCTCGCCAGGCATACGAAACTCTCGCCAAAGAGCTTTCGCGTGTACACGCCAGGGCGCTCGTAGAACATCACGCCCACCGCCAGATCCACGGCCCCCTCTTCGAGTTGACGCTCGATGTCGTCCCCGCTCGCCGTCACCTCCAGATCGACGCCCGGCGCCACCTGCGCGAGCCTTTGCGCGAGCACCGGCAAGAGCACGAGCTCCACGTAGTCGGTCATCGCCACCGTGAACGTGCGCCGCGCCCGCGCCGGGTCGAACCTCACCTGCCCCTGCACGACCTCCCGCAGCCGCGACAGCACCTCGCGCACCTCCCGGTGCAGCGCTTCGGCTCGCGGCGTCGGCGCGAGCCCCGCCTTCGTGCGCACGAACAGCGGATCCTCGAACGTCTCCCGCAGCCGCGCCAGGCTGTAGCTCACGGCGGACTGGGCGCGCCCCAGCCTGCGCGCCGCAAGCGTCACGCTCCGCTCGGTCATCAAGAGGTCGAAAATGACGAGCAGGTTCAAATCGAGGTGGGCGAGCTCCAGTCCCTCCATGCCCTCTCATCCAATCCGTCGATGGGCCTCGTCAAGAGGCTCGATTGGATCTCGGAGCCGCGCGCGCTTATTTCTTTCCCACGTCGAGCGGGCGACGCGGCGAGGGGAACGCGCGAGCTCGCCACAGTTTCCTCTTCGAGGACAGGAGCGAGGACATGATTTTCGTCAGCGGCGCGAACGGGAACATCGGTCGTCAGGTGGTGCAGAAGCTCGTGGAGAAGGGCGCGCGGGTGCGCGTCGGGGCCACGAAGTCGGAGGCGGCGACGCCTCGGGCCGACGGGGTCGAGGTCGTGGCCTTCGATTACACCCGTCCCGAGACGTTCAAGCCGGCCCTCGAAGGGGTGACGCGGCTCTTTCTGGTGTCGCCGATGAACCCGGATCTCATCCGCGGCGAGGGAGCCGTCGTGCGGGCGGCGAAGGAGGCGGGGGTCCGCCACGTCGTGCGGAGCTCGGTGTTCGGGGCGGGCGGCGGCTGCACAATCAACGAGTGGCACGGAGGCGCCGACGAGGTGGTGCGCGGCGCGGGCATCCCGTTCACGCTGCTGCGCCCGAACAGCTTCATGCAAAACATGATCAATTTCTTCGCGGCGACCATCAAGGGGCAGAATGCCTTTTACTACCCGGCGCAGGGCGCGCGCATCAGCCACATCGATACCCGTGACATCGGCCTCGCCGCGGCGACGGTGCTGACGAGCGAGGGGCACGAGGGCAAGGCGTACGATCTCACCGGCACGGAGGCGCTATCCTTTCACGACACGGCGGCGACGCTGACGCGGGTGCTCGGGCGGACGATCTCGTATGTCGATCCGGGCCCGGAGGCCTTCCGGTCGTCGCTCCTCGGGTACGGGATGCCCGCGTGGGTCGTGGACGCGCTCGTCGATTACGTGCGCTTCTGCATCGAGGGAGGCGCCGCGCCGGTGACGGACGATTTCAAGAAGCTCACCGGGAAGGCGCCCATCTCGTACGAGCAGTTCGTGCGCGACCACGCCGAGCAGTTTTGACTGGAATGCCTCAAATGGCAGTTCGCGCAAAAGAACACCACCCTCGAGGCGAACCCGTTTTTCGCCCTTCTCCGCTGCTACGGAACCGGCTTCTATCCGTTCCGCTTGAAGCCCACCTCGTTCGTGCTCTGCGCGCTCGGGGCTTGACGAGCCGCGGCCGGCTGGGATTTCCTGTCCCCACCGCTGAACCGGTATCGAGGCCCTCATGAGATCCTTCCTCCTCGGGTGCGTGTTCGCCACCTGCGTACTCGCCTGCAGCAACAACTCTTCTCAGCAGCCGGCGCCGGGCCCCGGCGCGACGACCGAGGCGCGACCGATCGCGGCCGCCAGCACGCAGGCCGACGCGCGTGCCGCGGCAACCGCGACCGATCTACCGCTGGTCCGAACCGCCGATCGCGCGGTCGTGACCTGGTCTTCCGGCGGCACAACCGAGAAGCGCGGGCAGGAGCTTTCAGCGCTCGTGGACGCCCTGCGCGTGACCGAGCAGCAGCCGAGCAGCGGCAAGCAGTTCGCGCAAATCGCATTCTATCGCGGCGAGGCGCTGCTGCGCGAGGTGTGGATCTTCGCCGATGGCGAATGGGGATTCGTGCGTCCCGGGACCGCCTGGACCGTGGGCGCGTCACCGGCCCTGGGAGATCTGGTCAAACGTTAGGCCGCGATCGGCGCCCCCGATCCGTGGTAGAAGGGCGCATGGAATTCGATACCGCCTCCGGCCGCGCCTTCCTCGAGCTTCCAGAGGGCTACGCGCTCCCAGACGTCGACCACCTGATGCACGACGCACGCGCAATCCTGCTCCACACGGTGAACCTCCGGACCGAAACACGCGCAGCCGGCATCCAGATCTCGCCCATATGGGAACCCCACGACGGACAAGCCGCGCTCCGCGCGACAGTCGTGCCGGCCGAGATCGAACAGCGGCACTTCGAAGGCAAAGGCATGAGGGCCCTCGGCAATCCAGAAGCGCTCACCATGATCGCCGACGTCGTCGAGATCCTCGCAGACGAGCCAGCCATCGCCGCGCAAGCCCTCGCGGCAACCGCGTCGCTCTGGATCAGCAAGGAGGCGCCAATCCGTCCCCTCGGCCTGCCATACAAGGGCCACTTCAAGCTCTTGACGCTGGTCATTGCAGATTTCTTGCGCAAGATCGGCGCCAACTTCGACGATCTCGAGTGGCTCACATCGCTCGGGCTCCTGAGCGCCTACCACAACCCAGACGAAGACCCTCCGATCGAGGAAGTTCGCGCCTCCACGCGCGAAAAAACGTTGCAGCTCGTCGCGGAAGAAGAGGCGTGGATGGCGGCGCTCCTGAGCAAAGTGGAGCGCTGAATGCGCGGGGCTTTGCCCCGCACCCCAGCAGGGGGCTGTCCACCCCCTGCACCCCGGACCAGCGCAAGCGCTGGACTCGAGGTGGAAGAACTGCGCGATGCGCAGTTCTTCCAACGGGCCCGTTGGAAGACCAGGGACAACGTTGCCAGTCGAACGGTCAGCGCGGCTGTCTTGGTTGGCAGGGGTCGTTCCTCGGCCTGTTCGATGAACTGCGCGGAGCGCAGTTCATCGACCCCGGGTCCAGCGCTTGCGCTGGTCCAGGTCCAGGGGCGGACAGCCCCTGGTGGGGCCTGGGGCAACGCCCCAGCGCAGCGCCACCCAGATGAGACCCATGCTCAGCAGCGCTCGGATGAGGGCGATCGTTCGACCTCCAAGGGAAAACCGCCCCCGGCCCTCCCTCAGATCTCGATGACCATTCCTTCTTTCGCGGCGATCGTGTTCGGGAAGAGCTCCCGCGCGCGGAGCTCCTTCTCGCGGACCATCGCGTCGGTCTGGAGCGGATCGTGGTGGTGCAGGATGAGCTGCTTGACGCCCGCGGCAATCGCGAGCTCGCAACCTGCGACGAACGTCGCGTGACCCCAGCCCGTCTTCGGGCCGCCGCCGACCTCGCCCGCGTACTCCTCGGGCGTGTACATCGCGTCGAAGATCAGGATGTCCGCGCCTTGGGAGAGCTTGCGGAGCTTCGGATCCACGATCGCGTAGTGCTCCGAGTCCGTGATGTACACGATCGACTTGCCCTCGTGGTCGATGCGGTACGCGTAGACGCCGTTCGGGTGGTTGCCGCGCGCGTTCGAGACGCGCACGTCTTGCTTGCGACCGATCGTCACGACCTCGCCCTCGTAGAGGTCGCGGAAGGTCATGTTCGCGCCCATCTCCGAGAGATGGACGGGGAAGCTCGGGTAGTCCATCTGGCCCGCGAGCGTCTCTTCGAGCGTGCGCGAGACGTTGAGGCCGCCGAAAAGGTGGACCGTGTTCTTGCGGACGAAGGCTGGCGTGAAGAACGGGAAGCCCTGGATGTGATCCCAGTGGACGTGGCTGAAGAACATCCACGCCTCGAACGGCATCTCCCGGAGAAGGCTCTGCCCGAGGAGGCGCAGACCCGTGCCCCCGTCCAGGATGATCAACGTCTCGCCGGCCCGCACTTCGTAGCAGCTCGTGTTGCCGCCGAACTCGACCGTGTCGGGTCCGGGCGTGGGGATGCTTCCGCGGACACCCCACATCTTGAGTCGCATCCTGATCGCCCTTCCGGCCCCCGCCCTTGGTCCGATTCCCCGTGATAAATGCCTTCCGGGCGCAACGTCAAGCGAGAGGTGGCCCTTACGTGACTTTCTGGCGAGCGGCGTCGGTTCGGCTATCGTCGGCCCGATGTTGGATCGCGCAGATGCCATCGTGGTCCTCGGATGCCGCGTGCTGCCGTCGGGTCGGCTCACGACCGCCGCGGCGCGCCGCGCAGCCAAGGCCGCGGAAGCGTATCTGGCGGGTGTCGCGCCCCACATCGTGACCAGTGGCGGGCGTCGCTGGGGCGCACAGATCGAAGCGGAAGCCTTGCGCCGAGCGCTGGTCCGTGCAGGGGTGCCGGAAGAGGCCGTGACGACCGAGCTCTGGTCGCTCACGACACACGAAAACGCGGTGTTCTCGGCGGAGATCCTGCGTCGGCGAGAAGCGCGGCGTGTGCTCGTGGTGACGTGCGCGTGGCACGTGGAGCGCGCGATCCAGAATTTTCGCCGCGTGGGCGTCGATGCGTGGCCGCTGCCGTCCGAAGGCGTGCGTGCCGGGGCCCTCCGACGCGTGTACCGACGCGGGCACGAGCTCGTCTGCACGTGGCTCGATCGACGCGCCCTCCGGCGCGCGCACGCGCTCGTTCGCGCCGTGCCAAGGCCCGGTCCCCGTGTGTCCGGCGCGATAAACGCCGAGGAGAACGCTCGATGAAGTGCGAGGGAACGAGGCGAGGCCTCGTGATCAGCATCGTCGCCGCGCTCGGCGCGTGCAGCCGAGGCGAGCCCACGACGTCGAGCACGGACGCAGGATCGGACGCGGCGAGCGACGCGGCGGTCGTGGTGGTGGATGAAGCGAAGCAGCGGCAAGAAGCGCTGCTCGCCGCGGAGCATCGGCGCGCGGCCGCGGAGATCACGAACTCGGATCAGCAGAACCGTGATGTCTCCGTGCGGCGCGCAGCGGCCCGAGCGCTCGCGCGGATCGGCGGCGCGGACGCGCAGCCGGGGCTCTTGCGCGCGCTCGCTGACGAGGATCCGGAGGTCGTCACGTGGGCGGCCTACGGGCTCGGTTCGTCGTGCACGAAGGGCGACAAGGCGACGGTCACGGCGCTCGTGGCGCGGTCGTTGTCGATCGGCGATGCGAAGGAGGACCCGCCTGCGAAAAGCGCGCCGGTCGAGGGACGAGAGAGCGCCAAGTTCGAGCCGCGCATCGCGATCGCGCGTGCCATCGGCCGCTGCGGGGCCGATCAGAGCGAGCCGACGCTGGTCGCGTGGCTCTCGGGCACGGAGGCGCAAGCGTCGGCCGCGGCGTTCGCGCTGGGAGATCTCGCCGCGGTGAAGGAGCGGCTCCGCGAGGAGACGCTCGCGGCGCTGCTCAACCTCGCGGCGGGGAGCGCGTCGTCGCCGCCCGCGCCCGAGGGGCTCTTCCCCATCGGCCGGCTCGAAAACGTGCCGAACACGGTGACGGCGCGCCTGCGTGAGGTCGCGGGCGCGCGCCTCGCGGAGCCCGGCCCGTACCGGATCTTCGCCGTCCGCGCGCTCGGTCGTGCAGGCCCGGAGGCCGCGGCGGATCTCGGACGTGTGCTCGGCGGGGCGACGCTCTTCACGGCGGCCGAACGCGCGGAGGCCGCGCGCGCGCTCCGTCGGCTCGGTACGGCTGGACAAACCATGCTCGCGTCCACGTTGCCCGCGCTCATCCCGCCGGGTGGAGCCGTCGCGCTCACCGCGCTCGGCGAGGACATCGGCGTGCTTCTCGCCACGCTCGACGCGCTCGAACCGACGACCAAGGCGAAAAAGTGGCTCAAGGATCTGGCCACGATGGAGCCCCCTCCCTCGGCGCCGGTCACGGTGCTGCGGCGCTTGTCCTGGATCCGGTGCAGCGCCGCGACGGCGCTCGCGGGCGCCGACGTGCGGGATCCGCTGCTCACGCGGTGCGACGTGACGACCGCGCTCGCGACGGGCGACGGCGCGGACGCAGGCGCGAAGGTTCCGGGACAGCCGGGATCGATCGGCGCGCGGGCGATGGTGAAGGTGCTGGATCGCGCGCCGATCGAGGGCTCGCGACGCGCGGTGTTCCTCACGCACGCGAAGGGCGGCGATCTGCGGGCGCGCGAGGCCGCGATCGAGCTTCTCCCGACGCACGAAGAGCTCGCGGAGGAGGCAGGGCCGCTGCTCGAAGCCGCGCTCGCAGCACCGGAGCCGGGCCTCGTGTCGACGGCGGCCGGCGTGATCGCGCGGAAGCCGAACCTCGCGGCCGAGCCCGAGAAACGAAAGAAGAAGGGCAAGAAGAAGAAGGGCGACGAGGAACAGGCCGCGGAGGAAACGGTCACGCGCGCGCCTTCGCCCGCGATCGTGAAGGCCATCGTGGCGGCGCTCGGTCGCGCCGACGTGGAGAACGATCCCGAGCACGTGAGCTCGATGATCGAGGCCGCAGGTGCGCTCGGCTTGAAGGAGACGCAGCCGCGGCTCGAAGAGCTCTGCCGATCGTCGTGGCCCGAGCTCCGCAAGCGCGCGGAGAAGGCGATCGAGCTCGTCTCGGGCAAACCGGTGACGTCCTGCAAGGCGCCGCCGGGCGGCGGGCCGAAGCCGCCGGAGCTCGATGCGCGCGCGATGGGCACGGTGACGCTCACCCTGGAGACGGACGTCGGCGAGGCTTCGCTCGTGCTCGACGCCAACGTGGCGCCGGTGGCCGTCACGCGCGTCGTGGATCTCGCGCGCGCCGGTTACTACGACGGGATGGTCGTGCACCGCGTGGTGCCGGGCTTCGTGACGCAGCTCGGCGCGCCCTTCGGCGACGGCTACGGCGGACCGACGGGCAAGGCACCGCTGCGCTGCGAGACCTCGCCGATCGCGTTCGATCCGCTCACCGTGGGCGTCGCGCTCGCGGGCCGCGACACCGGGTCGAGTCAGATCTTCGTGATGCACGCGAGGCACCCGCACCTCGACGGTCAGTACGCGTGGATCGGCCGCGCGACGGGGGCGTGGAGCTCGTTCGTCGACGGAGACCTCGTGCACAAGGTCTCCGTCAAACCCTGAAAAACCCTCGTAGAGCGCCGAACAGGCGCTCTGCTCGATCGCGCAGCGAGCGAGCCTCGGGGGGTGAATCGGCCGGGCTATGCCTGGCCGAGAGGGGGACGCGAGGCGTCCCCCTCGGGACTAAGACGGAGGATGGTGCTTCTTCTTCTTGCCGTTCTTGCGGCGTAGCTCGTCGCCGCCCTCGCCGTGGCCCACCTGGAAGATGTGGAACCGGCCGCCCCGCGAGAGCACGTCGGCCGGTTTCGGCCGCTCGCGCGCAAGCTCCATGAACCGCTGCTGCGAGCGCACCGGGGTCGCGCCCGCGGGCGTCGCGACACGCGTGTAGCTGCCGTCCGCGTTGAGCGTCCACGTCTTCGCCGTGTCGGCCTCGAGCGTCGCGAGCATGTCCTCGGCGCGGGTGCGCGCGGCCGGATCGAGCAGCGGCACGAGCACCTCCACGCGGCGGTGGAAGTTCCGCGGCATCCAGTCCGCGCTCGAGAAGTAAAACTCTTCGCTCCCGCCGTTCGCGAAACGGAAGACGCGCTTGTGCTCGAGGAATCGGTCGATGAGCGCGCGCACCTGGATCCGCTCCGACAGCCCCGGGATCCCGGGACGCAAGCAGCAGATGCCGCGGACGAAGAGCCGGATGTCGACGCCGTGCTGGCTCGCCGAATACAGCGCGTCGATCACGTCCACGTCCACGAGCGCGTTCATCTGCGCCACGATCTCGGCCTTGCGACCGGCGCGCGCGTGCTCGGTCTCGCGCGCGATGAGCCCGAGGATCGCCTCGTGCAGCCCGAGCGGCGCCACCACGAGCCGGTTCCACTTCGGCGGCGCGCTGTAGCCCGTGAGCAGGTTGAAGAGCGAGGTCACGTCCTCGCCGAGCTCGCGGTTCGCCGTGAAGAGCCCGAAGTCCGTGTAGAGGCGCGCCGTGTGCGGGTTGTAGTTGCCTGTCGAGAGGTGCACGTAGCGCCGGAGTTTGTCCTTCTCCCGCCGCACCACGAGCAGCGCCTTCACGTGCGTCTTCAGCCCGAGCAGGCCGTAGATCACCTGCGCACCGCTCTGCTCGAGCGTACGCGCCCACTGGATGTTCGAGGCCTCGTCGAAGCGCGCCTTGAGCTCGACGATCGCCGTCACCTGCTTGCCGTTCTCCGCGGCCCGCGCGAGCGCCTTCACGATCGGCGAGTCGCCGCCGGTGCGGTAGAGCGTCTGCTTGATCGCGAGCACGTTCGGATCGTCGGCCGCGCGTGAGATGAACTCGACCACCGGCTCGAACGAGTCGTACGGGTGGTGCAACAAGACGTCCCGCTCGCGGATCACGGCGAACGGATCCTCGACGTCGCGCAGCGCGACCGGCACCTGCGGCGTGAAGACCTCGTCTCGCAGATCCCGCCGATCCTCCTCGCCCACCACGGAGACGAGATCCGCGATGCTGAGCGGGCCCGAGATACGGTAGACGTCGAGGCTCGGATCGATGCCGAGCGCGCGGCAGAGGCGCTGCACGCTCGCGCCCACGCCGCCGCCGACGCCGATCTCCACGCGCACGGCGTTGCCGCGATCGCGGCGCCGGAGCTCGGCCTGGATCGTCTCGAGGAGGTCCTCGCCTTCTTCCTCGTCGATCTCGAGGTCCCAGTTGCGCGTGACGCGGAACGGGTACGTCCCGCGGAGGCGCGAGACCGGGAAGAACTCTTTTACGTGGCGCGCGATCACGTCCTCGAGCAGCACGAACGCCCGGCCGCAACCGTCGACGCGCACGCGCATGAGGCGGCTCAGCATCGGCGGCACCTGGATCACGCCGAAGCCGGGCTCCTCGCCCTCGTGCTCGCGGCTGAACATGATGCCGAGGTTGATGCTCTTGTTGCGCAGGTGCGGGAACGGATGGCCGGGATCGATCGCCAGCGGCGTGAGGATCGGGAAGATGTCCGTGCGGAACCGCTCGTCGAGCGCCGCGAGCTCGGCCGCGTCGAGCTCCTCGGGTCGCACGATCCGCACGCCGACGCGATGGAGCGCCGGCAGCATCTCCGTGTTCCAGAGCCGGTAGGCGCTGTCGACGAGCGCGTGCGCCCGCGCGCTGATGGCGAGGAGCTGCTCCTGCGGCTTCATGCCGTCCGGCGGGACCTCGGTGATCGTGCGGTGCGTCTGGGCCTGCAGGCCCGCCACGCGCACCATGAAGAACTCGTCGAGGTTCGAGAAGAAGATGCCGAGGAACTTGAGGCGTTCGAAGAGCGGCACCTCCATCGAGCCGGCCTCGGAGAGGACGCGGGCGTTGAACTCGAGCCACGAGAGCTCGCGATTGAGGTACTGCAGGGGATCCGAGTCGCCCGCGGCCGGGACCAGGGACGAATGGCGAGCTGCGACATCGGGCGTGGAAGGAGTCTCGAACGTCACGATGAACTCAGTCTAGCCTACCCGATCGCTTGGGTCAGTCGATCGAACCCGAGAGAAGCGAGCGCCGTGGAGGTCGGTCGGTTCCTTGTGGCGTGTCCTTTCTGCTAGCGTGGGCGCGCCATGGAGATCTGGCGCGCACCTCTCGACTTCCGGCGTGCGTGTGACGAGGCCCGGCAGCGCGGCGCGCGCGTCGGCCTCGTTCCCACGATGGGCGCCTTGCACCGCGGGCATCAGACGCTCATCGAGGAGGCCCGAAAGCACGCCGATTTCATCGTCGTCTCGATCTTCGTGAACCCCACGCAGTTCGGGCCGAACGAAGACTTCGCCCGCTACCCGCGGGACCTCGAAGGCGATGCGAAGAAGTGCGCGGAGGCAGGCGCGCACGGCATCTTCGCGCCGGCCCCCGCCGACATGTACCCGCCCGGCGACGAGACCCGCGTGCACGTCGGCGCCACGGCCGCGGGCCTCTGCGGCGTGCACCGGCCCGGCCACTTCGAAGGCGTGGCCACGGTCGTCACGAAATTGTTTGCGCTCGTAGGACCTTCCATCGCGCTCTTCGGCCGCAAGGACTACCAGCAGCTCAAGGTCATCGAGCGCTTCACGCGGGATCTCTTCCTGCCCGTCGAGGTCGTCGGCGTGCGGACCGTGCGCGAACCGGATGGGCTCGCGATGTCGTCGCGCAACGCGTACCTCTCGGCAGAAGCGCGCGCGCAGGCGCTCGCCATCCCGCGAGGTCTCTCGGCCGCGGCGCGCGCGTTCGCCGCGGGGGAGCGCCGTGCCGGCATGCTCACGGCGCTCGCGCGTGGACACGTCGCGCCCGTCGCGAGCTCGATCGACTACGTGGACGTGGCCGACGCGGACACGCTCGCCGTGCTCGGCCCCGAGGAACACACGCCGGATCGCGTGCTGCTCGCGCTCGCCATCCGCATCGGCGGCGCGCGGCTCATCGACAACCTGGTGCTCGGCGAGGACCCGATCCCCGAGTCAACGCTTGGGGGCTCCGCTCCGGCGAGCGGAGCTACGCCCCCAAACCCCCACGAAGCGATCGCTGTAAACGAAGGAGACGAGGAACGCCATGCGTGAAGGCGAGGACGGAAACGACGGCCTGTTCGTCGTCTTCGAGGGCATCGACGGCGCGGGGACCACGACGCAAGCCGCGCGGTACGGCTCGTTCTTGCGAGGACGCCGGAGGCTCGCGCACGTCACGCGCGAGCCGAGCGGCGGGCCGATGGGCTCGCTGCTCCGGCTCGTGCTCACCCAGCGCGTGAACCTGCCTTCGAGGCACCGCGACACCACGATGGCGCTGCTCTTCGCGGCGGACAGGCTCGATCACATCGAGGCCGAGGTCGCTCCGCACCTGCGCGACGGCTACGTGGTCATCTCGGATCGGTACGAGCTCTCGAGCATCATCTACCAGTCGATCGGCATCGAAGACGAGGCCGCGCGCGCCGACATGATCGCCTGGATTCGCCACTGCAACCGCCACGCGCTCAAGCCCGACGTCACGGTCGTCGTGGACGTCGATCCGGACGTCGCCGCGCAACGCAGGCGCGCTCGTGGCGGCGCGAGCGAGCTCTTCGAGGAGCCGGAGCTCCAGGCCCGCCTCGCCCGCGCTTACCTCGAAGCCGACGCGATCATCGGCGGCGACCGGCTCGTGCACGTCGACGGCAACGGCGACGTCGATTCCGTGACCGCGGCGATCGTTCGCGCGCTCGAACCCTACGTCGGCGAGGGCCCCTGATCGAATCACGAGCTTGACCGCGAGCTTCGCATGACTCTCAGCGGACACGCGCATCACTTCCTTTCGCGGCTCGACCGGCTCTCGGTGCCGCACCTCGACGTCGCCCTCTCGCTCTACCGCGACGATCCTCTCCTGCGGCACATCCTGAACACCGCGCGTGTCCCGGAGGGCATGGAGCGCGTGGCCATCTCGCTCGCGGATCCCGAGAAGGGCCCGTTCCTCATCGTCACGCGCGGCGGCAAGTTCGTCACGTGCCTCGGCGCGGGCATGGGCGTCAGGAACCTCCACGTCATCCCGCGGGAGCGGCTCGACGCGATCACGGAGAACGTCATCACGTGGCGCGAGCGCACGGACCGCTTCCTCAACTCGACGGGCAACGCGACGGAGCTCATGCGCGCGCTCTACGAGCGAGGGCAGTGGCTCACGCGCGAACAATTCGAGGGCATCGCCGTGTGGCAACCGTTCCTCGCCCTCGAGCTCTTGAAGTGGATGATCGAGGAGGCCAAGGCGGTCGACCACATGCGCGAGCTCCTGCTCCGTGAGGTGCCGAAGAACGGCAAGCTGCATCGGCGCTGGGACGAGACGCTGCACGGGCTCTGGTGCCGGATGTGGACGCTCGGGCACCTGTCGCTCCTCGCCGCGATGGACGGCAAGGCGCCCTATCAGGAGCTGCCGGAGCCCGCGCGCAAGGCCATGTCCGAGTGCGCGTACGCGCGCCCCGCCGTCTCGCAGGGATTGGTCGGCAACGCGTTCCGCGGCCTCTGGGGTGCGGCGCGCCTCGGCGAGGAGCTGTTCCCGCACTACAAGAAGGCCCATGAGGAGGCCGACAACGTCATCGAAGTCGCCGACAGCATGTTCACGTTCGCGACGATCGGCTTCCGCTACCCGGCGCTGCGTGCGGAGGTGAGAGAAGCGCTCTCACCGAGCGCGCCCTTGCCGGAGGGCAAGAGCCACCTCGCGTCCGTGCGCAGAGCGCTCACGAACATCTTCCTTTCCGACGACGCGGACCCGATGGATCTCCCCGACCGGCTCGCGAAGGTCGGAGCCGACCTCGCGGTCACCGTCGGAAAGCGCGCCCCTTCCTCGTCGCCCTACCATTTCACGGACGCCGCGGACGTGCCGCGGGATCTCGCGCGCGCCGCCCTGCTCCTCGTCGATGGGTGCTACATCTCAGAGCAAGAGCTCCTGCCCGTGATGGTCATGGCGCTCCCGTGGCTCGCGCGCGCGAAGCCCGAGGAGCTCTACCTGCCCGCCGACTACATCGCCGCCATCCGCGTCCCCTACGATCGGGACTACGCGCTCACGCTCCTGCGCCAAGACCGCCGCAGGCTGAAAGACTTCCGCACGGCGGAGGCGAAGGAGCAGCAGACGGGCCCCGCGCGAAGCGCACCGTGCCCCTGCGGGAGTGGGAAAAAGTACAAGCGCTGCTGCGGCGATCGCTGAGAGAAGGCCAACCGCTCACCGATCGCCCCACCCTCGCCGGATCTTGCCCGACACGCCCGGACGCTCCTTCGAGCGCGCCCGCCACATGGACGGAGACGCCGAAGGCGCCTTCCGCACGCCCCGCCATGTGGCGGGACCGCGCAGAACGCCGTTGAGCGCGTCCCGCCACATGGACGGAGACGCCGAAGGGTCCTTCGTGACGCGCCGCCTTCGGGCAGGGCCGCACGAAGGCGCCTCGCGCGGCGCCCGCCATGGGGATCAGCGCGAGCCTCCGTCCACATCCGCTTGCCGCCATCGGTCCGGCTTGCGTACCTCCCAGGCCCCCTCGTCGTCGAGCGACAGTGGTGCGATGCGGTACCTGCCCCGTCCGTCGTCCTCACACACGATGAGCGTATGATCGTCGAGCCACACGCTCGCCGCAGACACGGACGAGCGATGGTCGCGACCTCGGCGAACGATGCCGGTTCGCGTATCCACGACGGTCGTCCTTCCTTTCGAATACGTATAGGAGATCGCGGCGAGGCCGGTGTCGTTGACGGCCAGGCCGAGGTGGGCATCCAGCGCGATGCCGTCGACGTACCCATCCGCCAGGATCTGCGCGCTTCGCTGGTCGACCAGCGAGAACTCGAGCAAACCGCTGCTCTTGGTGAAGAGACCACAGATCCCGCGGTCACAGAGGACCGACGGGGTGTGGATCCCGTTGGAACAAGTCAGCTTGCGGCGCGCAGCGGGCGGCGCCTCCCAGAAAAAGCAAACGTCTCCTGTCCCTTCCGACAAATGGGCTGTCCGGTGATCGTCGTATTTGTAGGAGACGACCGGTAAACGCTCGACTACGCGCCGTGGATCCTGGAGGTCCCGCGGACGGGGAACGAAGTCCGGAGACCCGGGCATGCGGACCCAGCTCCAGTCCTTGTGTCCCGTCTCGATCTCCGCGCCGCCATCCTCGTCGAACCGGACATACCAGGTGGTGGCGCTCTCCCCGTCCTTTGCGCCGAACGCGAGATAGGGCAGCCACGCGCCCACGCGGTGGAACCGCTTCGCCAGCCCCTCCAGCCGGGCCAGGATCGCCCGAGATTCGGGCGTATGCAGAGCGCTCGGGTCCGCCGTCCCGCGCGGGTATCCTCGCGACGTGAGGACGAGCTGGCGTTCGGCTCGACCATCCAGGTGGGCGGCGATGTACGCGTGGTAGTACGGCTCCTGAAAGGACTCGTTTCGAAAGAAGAGGATCGTCCGCTCGTCGCGGTTGCCCGCGATCATTTCCCAGGGCTTGCAATCGAAGGCGTCGTCGCTCCACGCGTCGGGTACGTCGGTGGAGCCGGAAGCGGCGCTCCCGAGCGGCGCTGACGCGGATGCGTCGCCAGCGTCGCTCGGGTCGTTCGGCCCATCCTGCGCGGCGCCGCCAGGCCAGAACGAGATCACGCCGAGGGAAACGATGAGCACAGTCGAGACGGCGCCGGCGATGGCGAGCCACCTACGACGATGGTGCCGGGCGCTCGCATCGCTCATGCGCCCGTCCCGTCACGGCGTGTGACAGACCGCCTCGATGTTGTGCCCGTCCGGATCCAGGACGAACGCGCCGTAATAATTCGGGTGGTACTGCGGCCGAAGCCCGGGGGCACCGTTGTCCTTGCCTCCGGCGCGGATCGCGGCCTCGTAAAACGCGTCGACCGTCTTGCGATCCGCGGCGACGAACGCGACGTGCTGGCGCAAGCCCACCTCCCCCGCGCCGAGCCAGAAATCGGGTTTGCCCTTTTCCCCGAGCCCGAGCACGCCGGGGAACTCCATCATCACCGCATAACCGAGGGGCGCGAGGGCAGCCGCGTAAAACGCCTTGCTCTTCTCCAGATCACGAACGCCGATCGAGATGTGGTCAATCATGGGCGGCATCCTACCCGAGCGAAGGAACCATGTCGCCACGAATTCCTTCGCCCGAGAAGCCCCCCCGACAAACGCCCCGTCAGTGCGTGACGGAAGAGGGCCGGGGCTCCGGTGCGGGCGGGTCCGCCACCACCTCGCAAACGGCATTCGCGATCGTCACGTCGTCGAGGTTCCACCCCGACACCGTGAACACGCCGCCGTTGCCCACCTCGAAGCCGAAACGCACACGCAGCGCCGGGTTTCGGTATGCCGTGAGGTCGTATGTCATGAGCGTCCACGCCGCGTCCTTGATCGCCGGCGGCCCGCCCGAGTTCCACACGTTGACCCACGCGCTCCCGTCGAAGACGTCGACGGTGTTCGTCATGTACGGACCGTAATCGCTGTTGAGCCAGCGGTAGAAGGAGAGCCACAAAGAGCCCGTGCCGCTCGTGTCGATCGGAGGGCTCACGAGGTACTCCGGCGGGTGAACGGCCTCAGCCGCATACCCTCCGATGCTCACGCCCGCGATGCCGTTGTCGGCCGTCGAGGTGCGGTCCGTGGCCGGGTCCTCGGCGCCGTGGGAGGCGTTGCCCGGTGAAGCCTTCGCGGGGCCGATCTGCCACTCGCCTTCGAGCGTCCAGCCCGCGGAGTTGTCCGCGAACGTCTCGTGCAGGTAGACGACGTACCCCTCGGCCTTGCCGCCCGTACACGACCCCGCCGAGCACGTCTCGCCCAGCGTGCACGCGTTGCCATCCTCGCAGGCTCCGCCCTCGTTGACCGGCACGGCCGCGCAGACGCCCGACGCGTCGCAGACGCCGTCGTTGCAGTCGTTCTTGGCGGACGCGCAGGCCACGCCCGGCGTGGGCACCCTCTGACAAACACCCGACGCGTCGCACATCCCCGTATTGCACTCGTCGACGACTTCGCTGCACGAAAGGCCCGCGCCGCGTGGCGCGCCCACGCACGCCCCCGTGGCCGCGTCGCAGACGCCCGTGTTGCAGTCGTCCGCGGCGCTCGCGCAGTCCTTCGGGCCTCCTCCCTGGCAAACGCCGGCGGCGCAGGTCTTGCCCGTCAGGCACGGGTCGCCGCCTTGCTCGCAAGCGAGGCCCTCGTTGCCGGGGACGGGTTCACAGGCGCCCGTCTGCGGATTGCAGACCGCGACGTGACAATCGTCGGGCACGGGCGCGAAGTGACAGCTTTTCGGCGACCCGACGCAGGCGCCGCCCTTGCAGGTCGCGGAGACCGTGCACGCGTCGCTCGACACGCAAGGCGCTCCGTCGAGCGCGGGCCCCTCGTCGCAGGAGGCCGTGTCCTCGTGGCAGGTCACGACCGAGCAGGTCGCGGCTTCGATGCCGCAGTCGTTTTGCCCGCCCCCGACGCAAACGCCGTCCTGGCAGCTATCGCCCACGGTGCAGAAGAGCCCATCCTCGCAGGAGGTCCCGGCGGGGCGCGGGACGATGGCGCAGCGCTTCTTCTCCGCGTCGCAGACGGACGCGAGGCAGGGCGGCGCATCGATGAGCGAGCAATCCAAGGGGCAGTCCGTGGCCCCGAGGGAGGCGCCGCCTTGGCCGCCTTGGCCCCCCGCGCCGCCTTCGCCGTTTTCGCCGCGACCGCCCTCTCCAGGCGCGGCATCAGACGCCTTTTGTGCGCAGCCCGCGGCGACGACGCTCACGGACAAGGCGAGAATGCGCCCCCAATTCATCCATTCCCTCATCGTCGACCTACCTCTCTGCCGCAGCGAGGCGCGAATCCTCGCCCGTGCGGCGCGACGGCGCACCCTTGTCCGGAACGGCGTGTATAGCCGCGACGCACCAGTTTTTCCAAATTGCACGTTCGAGATCGCAATCAGACGTCCCCCGATTGCGATCCAGCCTCCGTAAGGCCATCATTTCGACGAATGCCGCTGCTTCGATGCCCTCGTCGAAACCCATCTTCCATTCGTGGGTGCTTGCCGCGCACGTCCGTGCCGTATACATCGTTCTTGCTCCGTCGTCGCCCCCCGAGCGCCTCGAATGATTCGAGTTCACGGCCTTCCGGCGACGCAAAGCTCCCCGATCGGTGATGGATACGAGGCACCGAGCGGATGGTCGTCTTTCTCCAGATTCCCAGGAGTAAACATGTTTTTCCGCGCATCCCGCATTACGAGCACAACGCAGGTCGGACCTCTGGGGCGCTTCCTCGCATTCGGCGGCCAGAGCCCCAAGACTTTCTGCGCCCTCGCGGCGCTCTGCGTCTCCTCGCTCGGCCTCGCGTGCAGCGCCTCCGGGGGCCATGAGGGCCATGCCACGAACGGCGTGGAGGAGACGACCGGCACAGGTGGCGGCGGAGGCTCGGATCAGGGCAGCGCCGCCGGCACGGGCGGCGATATGTTCGATTTCGACGGCGGCATGATGGGCGCCGGCGGAGGCGGGGAGGAGGCCTGCGCCCAGACCGGTGGAAAAGCCGAGCCCGTCGAGCTCGATCTCGTCATCCTGCTCGACCGCTCCGGCAGCATGTACGGCCAGAACTGGAACGGCGCGACGGCCGCCGTCAAGCAATTCGTGGAGGATCCGGCCTCGGCAGGGATCAACGTTGGTATCCTGTATTTCCCCGTGGATACCCCGCCCGACGGGCTCGTTTGCAACTACCACCATTACGACGACCTGTCCGTCCCGATCGGGCCCCTGCCCGGGAACACGCCGGCCCTCGTCCAGTCGATCAACGGCGAGAGCCCGAACGGCGGCTCGACGCCGATGTACGGCGCGCTCGAAGGCGCGCTCTTCAATGCGACGGCCTACAAGGACGCGCACCCGAGCCACAAGGTCATCCTGGTCTTCGCGAGCGACGGCGATCCCAATAGCTGCCCCGGCAACCAGAACGACATCCCGAGCATCTCGAGTCTGGCGAAGGCCGCCCTCGATTACAACGGCGTCGAGACGTACGTCGTCGCCATCAACGGCGCGAGCGTCTTGAACCTCGACCAGATCGCCGCCGCCGGCGGGACCACGAAATCGTACGACGTCACCGCGAACGTGTCGCAGTTCGCGCAAAAGATGACGGAGATCCGCTCGAAGGCCGTCGCCTGCGAGTACATCGTCCCCGAGCCGTCCGGGGGCACGCCGCTCGAGCTCGACAAGGCCACGGTCAAGCACACGAACGGCGGGGGCATCGAAAAAGAGATCCCCCAGGCCAAGGGCGTGGCCGACTGCGGCGTGGGCCCCGGCTGGTATTACGACGATCCGAAGAAACCGCAGAAGATCATGCTTTGCCCCGCCTCATGCCAGATCGTCCAGGCCGATCCGGACGGCAAGCTCGATATCTTCTTCGGCTGCAAGCCCGACATTCATTGAAGGCTCGCCGGGCTGCTAGAACATCGATCGGTTTACAACCGCTCGATGTTCTAGCTCTTTTGTCCCGAGGGGGACGCCTCGCGTCCCCCTCTCGTCCGGGCAAAGCCCGGACGATTCACCCCCTGAGGGAAGATCGCTTCGCGATCTTCCGAGCATCGAACCGGTCGATGCTCTAGGGCTTCTTCTTCAACGCCTCGAGCGCCTCCCGGAGCTCGTCCTCGGTGAACGGGAGCCGCTCGAGCGCCGCCTTCTCGTCCGCTAGCGTTCGCTCGAGCGCCCGCTCGGCTTCCCGCGCCCGCCCAATCCAAGCCGACGCCTCCCCCGTGCGATCCCCGAGCCGCACCGTCCCCTCCATCATCTTGAGCCCCTTCTCCAGGAGCACGCGGTAGCGCAGCCGCATCGCCCCCTCGAAGAGCTGCCGCTTGCGCACCGTGTCCGCCGCCGCGGGCGGAGGCACCCGCATCACGTCGCGGTGGAGCTCCTGGTAGAGCTGACCCACGCGGTAGCCCGCCATCGCCGACCAGTGCGCGTCGAGGCTCCGCATCGCCTCGGTGTACGCCCCCTGCGCATCGAGCAGCCCCTGGCAGCGCTTCTCGAGCGTCTCGGCGAAGTTCGGGGGCACAGGCTCGAACTTGATCGCCTCGCTCCGCTTCCGCCGCACCTCGCCCACCGCGAACCAGAGCTGCGCGAGCTCGATCGGAGGCTTGCCCGCCTCGCCCAGACGCTCGCGCTCCACGAGGTCCCGCGCGACCGAGACCTCACGCGCCGCCTCCTCCACGAGGTCCTGCTCCACGAGCCCCAGCGCCCGCGCCCCACGCGCCTCGATCACCTCCAGCACCGCGAGGTCCTGCCGCGCGAGGAGCTTCTCCGACACGGCGACGAGCTCGGCCCAGCGCTCCAGGTACGCGAGCGCTCGACCCAGACGAAAGAGCGCGCTGCGCTCGAGGGCGTGGCCCGGAAAGCGCCGCAAAAACTCCCGCAGCCGCGCGGCCGACGCCTCACGCTCCCCGAGCGCCTCGTACCCGACGGCCGCGTTGTAGAGGCTCGCCGCCCCGACCTCGCCGTCGGGCGCATACCGCGTGAGCTTGTCGAAGACCTCGGCGGCTTCGCGAAACTTCCCGCCGAGGAGCAGCGCCTTCGCCCGCTCGAACTCCTGCACGAGCTCGGCCTCGGCGTACGGCGAGACCACGACGGGCGAGACCTCGATCGTGGGTCCGCCCTCAGCCTTCGGCGCGGGCGTTCGAACCTCGGGCCGAGGTCCGGACGAACCACACCCCGCGAGCAAGCCAGCGAGAGCGAGAGCGAGGCACGTACGCGCCTCCGTGAAAAAAAACATTCCTACCCCAACCGTTCGAGCCCTGGTTTCTCGTGTCTCCATCGCGAGAGACCACCTCTCCGACGCGTCGCGTTTGGCGGCCGGAGGCGACAAGGACGAACCCGACCCGAGTGGAAAACGTCGAATGAAGAAGCACATGAGCCACGCGGAAAGGGGATCCGGGCCCGCTCGTCCTAAGGTACCTTGAAACCATCGCGCGCGGCTCCCCGTCCTCGGGGGCCGGCTCGATGATGGACCAGCGAACGGGGCTCATCGCAGCAGTGCAACGGGAGCCCTCACCAGGAGGTGGGCATGATGAAGCGGGTGACCGAGACCGATTCCGATGCCGAGCGGCTGAACCATGCGGAGATGCGCCATCGTGAGCTCGACGAGCGCCTCGCCGAGCTCGGGCGACACGCGTACCTGACGCCCTCCGAGCAGCTCGAGATGGCCGAGCTGAAGAAGCAAAAACTCAAGGCGAAGGACGAGATTCACGCCCTCCGCCAGAGAACGTCCTGACCTGAGGGCGACCGGACACGAGAGAAACGTCCGGAACGAGCCTCGGCCCCCATCACGAGAGAGGGCCCTTCGAACGAACGAGAGCGCCGATCGGCGAGGCCGATGCGGCGCTCTCTGCGTTTCGGGCCTCGGCGAGCTCTACTTCGGCGCCGGCGTCGGGGCCGGGGCCGCGGGAGCTGCGCTGGGATCTTCCTTCTTCTCGGCCGCGTCTTCGGGCTTCTTCGTGCCTTCGGCCTTGTCGTCGACGCTCTCGACGCCGCCGTACACGTCCTTGTTGAGATCGGACATCGCGTCTTCGAGCCGCTTCTTTTCGTCGCCGGTGAGTCCGCCTGGCGTGTTCTTCTCGATGGCGGCGGCGACGGCGAGCCAGTGGCGCGCGTTGTCGCGGTAGCCGCGTTTCGGATCGGCCACGCCGCCCGGCACGTTCGCGGCGAGCGAGAGCCCCGCGAGCCGGTAGTCGGTCATGCCGCGGAGGTATGCGTACTTCGCCTGCTCGGCGTCGGAGAGCGAGTCGATGTCGGGCTCGAGCACGCGGAAGAGCGCGAGCGCCTTCTCGTACTGGTTCTCCTCGTAGTGCTTCTGCGCCCGCTCCAGATCCTGACGGTACGTGGCGCAGCCGAGCAGCACGCTGCCGAGGAGAGCCAACGCGGACGCGGTCGAGACGAGCGAGGAAAACCTACGCATGGCGGGACGATATCCCCGGGCTCGGCCGGTGATCAAGTATCTCCCGCGGACGAAACGCGGCGCCTGGCCCCGAGGGCCCCGAGCGCGGCGAGGGCGACGAGCGCCGCGGCCCCGCCCGCATTCCCGGTCGTGCTCCCCGGGACGGCGCAGGCGCAAGCGGTGCTCGCTTGGGTCGTCGCGGGCGTGGCGGCGGTGGCGGGCTTCTTCTCGTCGGACTTGCAGGACCAGCTCTCCGTCCCCCGGTAGCTGCACTGCTCGATCACGCTCCCGCTCGCGCGGCGGGCGAGGACTTGGACCTCGGGGCCGTCGACCGCGAATTCGAGGAAGTGATGCACCGACTCGAAGTACTGCATCCCCGGCGCGCGACTGCGTTGCTGGTAGAGCGGCGCGCCCGCGCCGCCCGACACGATGTACTTGAGCCCCTGCCCTTCGCCGCGCTCGTAGACGTGGTCGTGCCCCGCGATCACGAGCTCGACCTTGTTGTCCCGCAGCATCGGGATGATCCCTTGCGACGCGAGGCGCGCGTTGCCGCCGTGGTAGCCGCTCGAGAACGGCCCGTGGTGCAGCACCGCGATCCGATGCACGAGCCCCGGCTCGTCGAGCGCGCTCGCGAGCTCCGCGCGCAGCCACTCCTTCTCGTCGCCGGTCCACGTATCCATCGCGTTCAGCAGGAAGAACCGCGTGTTCGACCAGCGGAACGAGCCGTAGAGGTGCGGGCGCTCCCGGCCGTCCGTCTCGGTCGCCGCGAAGTACCGGAGGAAGTTCACCTGCCCCGTGGGATCGGGCGCCGTGAGCTCGTGGTTGCCGACGGCGACGAAGATGCACCGGTTCGCGAGCAGCTTGCCCTCGATGCCGAAGAACTCCTGCCACTGCGCCTCGTTGTTGCCGTCCTGGACCATGTCGCCCGTGTGCACGAAGAAGTCGCCGGGCGCGGCTTCGATGGCCCGTGCGACGGCCGCGTGCGCTGCGGCGTCCGAACGACTGTCGCCGTAGGCGACGAACTTGAAGGGGCGGTCATCCGCGGGCGCCGTGGTGAAATCCACGGGCTTGCTCTCCACGTCGCCGATCTTCACGCGATACGCGTATGTCGTCGCGGGCGAGAGCCCCTCGACCCGGATCGCGTGGAAGCGCTTCTCCGACGCCGACGCCTTCGACGTGGTGAACCCTGCCGGCCCGGTCACGAGGACCGTCGCCGGCTCCGGCGTCGAGAGTTCCAGCTTGATCGTGACGGCCGCCTGGCCGAGCGCTTGCAGGTACGGACCCTTCCGGATCGAGGCCGCATCGGCGGAGGTCGAGGCCCCGAGCAGCACCGCCGTGATGGAAAGCGCGAGGGTGATGCGAGGCAGAGCGCGCAGGGGTGAATGCGGCGGGGTCACGATGCTGCCTAGCATGGATCTTGCGCTCATTTCTAGCCGGAGGGCGTGCCGCCGGGACGGAGGGCGCGACGGCGCGCGGGTGGAAGAATCCGTCGACACCACGAGCTACCATGTCATGATGCTGCGCCGTAACCTTACGGACAGACGGGATTACGGGATGGTGCAGCGCGCGGGCGGAGAGCCACAGGACGACGCGGGGATCAACCTGGCCTCGCTCCCTGAAGAGAACCTGCCGCGCCAGTTCGGCAAGTACACGCTTCTGCGTCGGCTGGCGGCCGGCGGGATGGCGGAGATCTTCCTCGCCTTGCACCGCTCGGTGGCGGGCTTCGAGAAGCTCATCGTCATCAAGCGGATCTTGCCCTCGATGAACAACGATCAGGCGTTCATCGAGATGCTCCTGCACGAGGCGCGCGTCGCCGCGACGATGTCGCATCCGAACATCGTGCAGACCTTCGACGTCGGGCAGGTCGACGGGACGTACTTCATCGCCATGGAGCACATCCACGGCGAGGACATCCGCTCCATCGTCCGCGCGATGCGCAAGAAGGGCCTCACCGAGTTCCCGCTCGAGCACGCCGTCGCGATCGGCCTCGGCACCTGCGCGGGCCTCGCCTACGCGCACGAGAAGCGCGACCTCGAGGGCAACCTCCTGCACATCGTGCATCGCGACATCTCGCCGCAGAACATCGTCTGCACGTTCTCGGGCGACGTGAAGATCGTCGACTTCGGCGTGGCCAAGTCGAGCTCGCAGGTCGGCGAGGACACGAAGGACGGCCAGCTCAAGGGCAAAGTCCCGTACATGTCGCCCGAGCAGGCGTCTGGCAGCGACGTCGATTGGCGCAGCGACATCTTCGCGGTCGGCGTGCTGCTCTTCGAGCTCACCACGGGCAAACGGCTCTTCAAGGGATCGAGCGAGTTCGAGACGCTGAAGCTCATCTGCGAGAAGGAGTATCCGCGCCCGAGCCAGGTCAAACCCGGCTACCCGCCCGCGCTCGAGCGCATCGTGATGAAGTCGCTCGAGAAGAAGCGCGAGGATCGCTACCAGAGCGCGCGCGAGATGCAGAGCGACCTCGAAGCGTTCGTCCGCGAGGAGCGCATCCCGGTCTCGCAGATCAGCCTCACGCAGTGGATGCAGTCCCTGTTCCAGGACAAACTGGAGCAGCAGAAGGAGGCGCTGCAGGACGTCAAGCAGCTCGCCGACATCATCGCCCTGCAGCACAGCCCCTCGATGTACGAGGGCATCGTGACGGCGGGCGGGGGCATGTCGGCGACGGGCGCGACGCCGCTGCCGAAGCGATCGAGCGTGGGTCTCTGGATCGCGCTCGCCGCCGTGGTGGCCGCCGGCGTGAGCGGCTTCTTCTACATGCGCAAGCAGGCCGCGGAACGCGAAGCGCAGATGCGCGCCGACGCCGAGAAGGCGCAGGCGGTGCGCGCAAAGGAGACGAAGGGCGCGCTCGACGTCAAGTGCGGCGCGGACGAGGGTTGCTCGATCTGGATCAACGGCGAGCTGCAGAAGCAGGTGACGCCCGCGAAGATCGAGGGGCTGCCGCTCGACAGCGAGATCAAGATCAAGCTGACGAAGGAAGGCTTCGAGGCGCACCGCGAGTCGATCACGTTGACGGAGCAGGCGCCCCTGCGCGCCATCCAGGCCGTGATGAAGACCGGATCGGTCACGGTGGTGCTGAAAATCGATCCCCCCGCGACGGTCTGGCTCGACAACAAGCAACTGAAGGGCGTGGTCGAGAAGCTCGAAGGGCTCTCCGCGGGCGAGGAGCACAAGCTCGTGCTCCAGCTCTCGGGCTACGTGCCGAAGACGATCACGTTCACCGCCGAGCAGGGCGAGACGAAGGTCATCCAGGAGCGGCTCGTGAAGGCCGATTCAAACAGCACCGCGGTCGCGAGCACGGGCAGCCCGAGCACTGCGGGCGGCGGAGGCGGCGGCGGCAGCGGCAAGGTGCGTGTCACGTCGAAAGGCGGCTTCTGCAACGTGACGATCAACGGCGTCGGCTACGGGTCCACGCCCGTCGAGGCCGTGGTCAACGCAGGCACCGCGCGCATCACGTGCAAGCCCGAAGGCGGCGGCGCCTCGCAGTCGCAGGCCGTGCCGGTGAAGGCCGGCGAGGTCGCGCGGGCGGCCTTCAAGCTGAATTAGTCAACGCGGACGACGGCGGTACCGCAAACGCGTCACGGGCAGCCCATCCGCGATGGCGTGGTGCTCGCGCGGGCTCCGCGCGTTGTACGGGTTCTCGGCCATCCGCGCCGAACCCGGCTCGTCTCCGCTCGGCTCGAACGCCTCGTGCGCGCCGATCTGCGCTTCGTACATCTCGGCCCGCTCCGCGACGTCCGTCTGCACGTAAAACTCGCCGCCGTCGCGCAAGAGCCGCGCGATCGAGTCGAGCAGACCGGGCCCCATGACGAGGCGTTTCGCGTGCTTCTTCTTCCACCAGGGATCGGGGAAATGCATGAAAAACGTGTCGATCGAGGCATCCGGGCCGAGCCGGGAGAGCGCCTCGCGCGCATCCGCGTTGAGCACACGCGCACGCGCGCCGAGGCCCTGCTTCTTGAGCCGTTCGTCCACGACCGACGACCATTTCAGCCGGATCTCGAGCCCGAGCAGCCGGCGATCCGGCGCGGCCGCCGCGCGTTCGAAGACGAAACCCCCGCGGCCCGGGCCGATCTCGATCTCGATGGGGCCTTCGCCCGGCAGGATCGAGCCGATGTCGACCGGGCCCTCGTCCGGAAAGCGAGCGGCGTGAGCGTACGGATGGTTGGGGCGCGGCCGGAATACCATGGCGGGCGCAAACAAGCACAACGTCGGCCGGATGGGTAGCGGGCCTTTGACGGGGTCGGTATGGTCGCGCCCGTGACGCCTCGGGACGTGGGCAAACGCCTGGCCCCTTACGCCTTTCCCCTCGTGGTGAGCTTCGCCCTCGGCGCCCTCGCCATCCGCGGGATCCTCAACCGCGCAGGACGCCCCGCGCTCCCGCTCGACGACGCCTTCATCCACCTGCAATACGCGCGTCGCCTCGCCGAGGGTCACTTCTTCTCGTACGTGCCCGGTGAGGGCTACACGACGGGCGCGACGAGCCTGCTCTGGCCGATCGCCCTCGCGCCGCTCTACCTCCTCGGCCTGCGCGGGCTCTCGTTCGTCTGGGCCACGTGGCTGCTCGGCACGCTCGCGCACGCCGCGCTCGCCGTCGAGACCGGCCGCCTCGCGCATCGCCTCGCCGGCCGCGCCGCGGGCGCCGGTGCGATGATCATGTGCCTCGGCTTCGGCGCGTTCGCCTGGTTCGCCTGGAGCGGCATGGAGACCATCCCCTTCGCGTGGATGCTCATGCGCACGGCGCGCGTCGCGGCCGCGTACTGCGAGCCTGATCCCGCGTCCCCCGCGCCGGGCCGTCGCCAGGCGATCGAGGTCGCCGCGCTCGGCTTGCTCACGCCCCTCGTTCGTCCCGAAGGCGCCGTCGCCTCGGCGCTCGCCGTCGCGGCGCTCGCCTTGCGCCCGAGCGGCGAGGGCAAACCACGGCGCCTCGTCGCGCTCGTCCCCGCGCTCGGCCCGCTGCTCGTTCCGCTGCTCCATCTCGTGATCGCGGGGCACGCGGCCTCGTCGACGACGATGGTCAAGTGGCTCCCGGCGAACCCCGCTTACGACCGCGCCGGCATGATCGCGTTCCTCCAATCGAACCTGCGTGTCCTCTGGCAGAGCGTGCTCGACGGCGGCGAGTGGTCCGCGGTCTTCGTCCCCGAGAACTTCCTCGTCCCGACGATCCTCGGCGTCTTCGCGCTCGTCACCCGCGCGCACCGTGCGGCGCTCCCGATCCACGGCACGTTCGTCCTCGCGATCGTCCTCGCGACGGCGCTGCCGTGCACGTACCTGAGCTTTCTCTGGAACCGCGTCCGCTACGTCTGGCCCTTCTACGCCGCGCACTTCGTCCTCCTCGCTTGCCTCGCTCGCGAGATCGGCGACGTCGCGCGTCGCTTCGTCCGCGCGCGCGCGCCCGTCACGCCGCTCGTCCTCGGCCTCTTCACCGGCGCGCTCGTCACGAAGCTCCCCTGGACGCTCTCCGACCTCGCCACGAGCGCGCGCGCGATCGATCACCAGCAGGTCACGCTCGGCTTCTGGGCGCGCGAGAAGCTGCCCGCGGACGCGCGCATCGGCGTGAACGACACGGGCGCGATCGCCTACGTCTCCGACCGGCGCACCTTCGACGTCGTCGGCCTGACGACCGAAGGCGAGTCGCGCTACTGGACGTTCGGCGCCGGCTCACGCTTCGAGCACTACGAAAAACTCCCCGCCGAGCGCCGGCCCTCGCACTTCATCGTGTACCCGCAGTGGATGGCCTGCCCGCCCGTGCTCGGCGAGGAGCTGCACCGCGAGACCGTGGTCGATCAATCGATCCTTGGAGGACCCACGATGATCGCCCACGAGGCTCGCTGGGATCTCCTCGGCACGGGGGCGCTGCCGCGCGTGGTGGCGCCGAAGGGCGCGCTCGCCGACGAGATCGACGTCTCCGACCTCGAGTCCGAGGACACGCACGGCTACGCGCGGCTCGGCGCGTCGGACCAGGACAACGTGGCGGTGATGGCCGAGTCGCCGCGGCGGGAAGATGCAGGCTCGGACGAGGACACGCCGGCCGCGGAGATTGCTGACGGCGGCCGCATGCGCCGGGCGGTCGATCGCTTCACCACGAACCTCGCCCAGGGCCGCGCTGCGTCGCTCGTCCTGCGCGCCTCGGCCGACACCGACGTCGAGCTCGTCGTACGCGCGGGCGGCATCGAGATCGGCTCGGCGCGGCTCCCCGCCGGCCCGTGGGTCGAGCGTGTCGTGGAAATCCCGCCCGATCGCGTCTGGGCCCGGACCGAGATCGAGATCACGCCGCGCGAGGCGGGCGCGTTCCATTCGTTTCACTACTGGCTTTACCAGTGACGCGCCTGCCTCCGCGTATCACGGGTGGGGGAAATCTTGCGTCGTGTTCACGCTCGCCACGCTCTCCGTCACCGTCGCGATCGCCCGCCGGATCGCGCCGTTCGCGAGCCGCTCGGGCCGCGCGGGCGCGATCGCCGCGCAGAGCGCGAGCGCCGTCACGTAGAGCGCGCCCATCACGGTGAGCAGGCGGCGCGTCTCGTTCGGGATCCGCATCCGCTCCTTGCCCGACGCCTCGATCGCCACGAGCCGCGCGCGGATCTGCACCGGCCCGAGCACGATCACCGCCCGATCGCCCTCCTCCACTTCGAGCGACACGGGCCCCATCACGAGACGGCCGAGCCCATCTTTTCCATGCGTTCGTCCCCTCGCGCGCGGAGGCACGTGGAGCATGAACTGCCCCTCCTTGACCTCGGCCACGATGGCCGGTTGGCCTCCGTATTCGACCATCGGGATCCGCGCGATCGACTCCGGGGCCTGCCCGATCCAGCACGCCCCGCCGTCGAGCACGTGGCGCACGCCGAGCACCTCGGTGCCACGCAGCGCGACGAGCTCGAGCGCTTTGTGTGCGCCCTCTGCCGCCTCCACATCCCGACCTCCGGAGGTCTTCTCGCCCTCCGTCCTCGACGCGAAAAACGGCTCCTTCGCCATGGTTCCCTCGTAAACCTCCCTGGTTCCGGGGCGGCTCGATCGGGAGCCCGGCGCAGGCGAGCCCTCGCGCCATGCACGATGGACGGACACCGCCGTACGTTGTAAATGCAGGCCCGTGCGAAAGCGGCCTCTCGGCAAAACCTCCCTCGAAGTCTCCGAGCTCGGGCTCGGCACGTGGGGGCTCTCCGGCGACGGCTACGGGCCCGTCGTCTTGCCCGAGGTCGATCGTGTCCTCGATCGTGCCGTCGCCTCCGGCGTGAACCTCTTCGACACCGCCGACGTCTACGGCCGCGGCGCCATGGAGAAGAAGCTCGGCGCGCGCTTGCCGAAGGACAAGACCTACGTCGTCACGAAGATCGGCACCGACCTCGAAGCCTCACCCGCGCAGAAGCGCTTCGACCCGAGCTACCTGCGCGTCGCCTTCGAGCGCTCGCGCGAGCGGCTCGATCGCAGCCCGCTCGACATCGTGCTCCTCCACAACCCGACCGAGCACGCGCTCGCACGCACGGAAACCGTCGCGTTCATGAAGGAGCTCGAAGAGCGTGGCCTCGTGCGCGCCTGGGGCGTGAGCGCAGGATCGATCGAGGTCGGGCGCGCCGCGATCCGCGCCGGCGCCAAGGTCCTCGAGCTCGCGTACAACGTTTTCATCGCCAAGGATCTCCACGCGCTCTCCGCGGACGTGAAGGAGCACGGCGTCGGCGTCCTCGCGCGGAGCGTCCTCGCCCACGGCCTGCTCACCGGCCACTGGAGCCCCGAGCGCGAGTTTTACTCGGGCGACCACCGCGCCGATCGTTGGAGCCAGAAGGAACTCGCCAAACGCATCCAGCAGCTCGACGCGCTCCGCCCCTTCTCCAAGGCCGAAGACGTCGGCACGCTCCGCTCCGTCGCGCTCCGGTTCGTCCTGGCGAACCAGCTCGTCTCCTCGGCGATCCTCGGCCCTCGCTCGGTCGCGCAGTTCGACCAGCTCGAGCGCGAGGCGGGCGAACCGCCGTACCTCAAGGACACGGTCATGGTCGAGCTCGCTGCGCGGCTCACGGCCGTGGGCGTCGAGATCTGACGGAGCTCGCGCGGAGGCACCATGGAAAACGCCAGCATGGACACGGAGCTTTTGACCGTCCTCGGCATCGCCCGCGAGGCGGCGGAGATCGTCCGCGCGGTCTACCGGACGACCTTCGCCGTCGAGATGAAGGGCCCGAACGATCCGGTCACACGCGCCGATCGCGAGGCGAACACGCTCATCTGCGCGCGCCTCGCCGAGACGTTCCCCGGCGTCCCGATCATCGCCGAGGAGACCCCGCCGGAGACCGCGGCCGAGGCGCGGAAGATGGTCCAGAACGACCGCGTCTTCTTCGTCGATCCCCTCGACGGCACGCGCGAGTTCGCCGATCGGAACCCCGAGTTCGCCGTGATGATCGGCCTCGCCGTGGGCGGCCGCGCGACGCTCGGGGTGGTCGTCATGCCCGAGTCGGGCGAGGCGCTCTGCGGCCGCGTCGGCGCCTCCTCCGTCGCCTTCGTCGAAGGCCCGGACGGCGTGCGCCGCCCGCTCCGCGTCTCGGATCAGCGTGATCCCTCGAAGGCCACGATGATGGTCTCGCGCTCGCACCGCCCGCGCCTGGTCGAGCCACTCGCCACGCGGCTCGGCGTTCGCCGTGTCGTCCCGTGCGGATCGGTCGGGGTGAAGGTCGCGCGTGTCAGCACTGGAGAAGCTGAGATTTACGTACACGGCGGCACGGGCGCGAAGCTCTGGGACACGTGCGGCCCCGAAGCGATCCTCGTCGCCGCGGGCGGCCGCTTCTCGGATCTCGACGGCGCGCCGATCGACTACGCCTACGGCGGGCTGAAGCTCGAAAACGGCCTCGTCGCGACGAACGCGGCGCTCTACGACACCGTGATCGAAGCCATCTCGGCTTTGAGCTAAGCTCCGCGTACCATGCGCGACCGAGCCAGCGTGGTGATCGTGGGGGGCGGGATCATGGGCCTGTCCGTCGCCTGGCACCTCGCGAAAAACCACGGCATCACGGACACGGTCGTCGTCGAGAAGGGCTACCTCTGCGGCGGCGCGAGCGGCCGCAACGGCGGCGGCGTGCGGGCCCAGTTCGGCAGCGAAGAGAACATCCGGCTCATGCAGGAGAGCATCCGCATGTGCCGCGACTTCGCGGCCGAGATGAAGATCAACGTCTGGTTCCGCCAGGGCGGCTACCTCTTCCTCGTCCGCAACGAGCGCGCGCAGAAGAACCTCGAAAAGAGCGTGCGCGTGCAGAACGAGTGTGGCCTCACGACACGCCTGCTCGAACCCAAAGAGGCCAAGCGCATCGTGCCCGAGCTCGACGTCGAGGGCGTCCTGCTCGCGAGCTACAACCCCGATGACGCCGTCGTCTTCCCGTGGCCGTTCGTCTGGGGCTACGCCGAGTGCGCGCAGAAGCTCGGCGTCGAGATCGAGACCTTCACCGAGGTCACGGGCTTCGAGACACGCGGCTCGCGCATCGAGGGCGTCGTCACGAACAAGGGCGTCATCCGGACGAACCGCGTCGTCAACGCCTGCGGCGCGTGGAGCCCGATCCTCGCGGCGATGCTCGACGTGAAGCTTCCGAACCGCCCGCACCGCCACGAGATCTGCTCGACCGAACCGCTCAAGCCCTGGCTCAAGCCGCTCGTCGCGGACCTCTCGAACGGCCTGTACTTCTCGCAGTCGATGCGCGGCGAGATCGTCGGAGGCATCTCCAACGAGGACGTCCCCGAGGGCCTCGACATGGGCTCGTCACACCGCTTCCTCGCGCTCTACGCGCGTGCCCTCACGGCGACGGTGCCTCTCCTCGGCCGGGTCAAGGTCCTGCGCCAGTGGGCAGGCTGTTACGACCTCACGCCCGACGCGAACCCCATCGTGGGCGAGGTCGATGCGATCGAAAACTTCTACCAGGCCTCGGGCTTCATGGGCCACGGCTTCATGATGGCGCCCGTGATGGGCAAGCTCCTCGCGCAGCACATCGCCGAAGGCACGAAGCTGCCGCTCTTCGACCGCTGGAACCTGCGCAGGTTCGCCGAGGGCAAGTTGCTCTCCGAATCGATGATCATCGGCTAGACTGCCGGGCCGTGAGCAAGCTTGTCCTGATCACGGGGACGTCGAGCGGCATTGGTTTGTCCGCGGCCATCGAGTGCGCGGCAGCGGGGCACAAGGTCGTGGCGACGATGCGCGATCTCGACCGGCGTGAGGCCCTCGAGAAGGCCGCCAAGGATCGCGGCGTCTCGGTCGACGTCGAGCAGCTCGACGTGATCTCGCCCGGCGCGGGCGACAAGATCCGCGAGCTCGTCCTGAAGTACGGGCCCTTCTTCGCGCTCGTCAACAACGCGGGGATCGCGATCGGCGGTCCCTTCGAGGAGCAATCCGAAGACGACGTGCGCCTCCAGCTCGAGACCAACGTGCTCGGGCTCATGGCGACCACGCGCGCGATCCTCCCCTCGATGCGCAGCGCCGGCCGCGGCCGCATCGTCAACGTGTCGAGCACCTCGGGCCGCGTGGCCATGCCGTGTCTCTCGATCTACGCGGCCACGAAGCACGCCGTGGAAGGCTTCAGCGAGGCGCTGCGCTGGGAGCTCGAGCCCTTCGGCATCGACGTGCTCGTCGTCGCGCCAGGCACCTTCCGCACGCCGATCTTCTTCGAGAACCTCAAGCGCGGCGCGCACGTCGCCGACGAGGGCCCTTACGGAGCGCTCATCCGCAGGATCGAGGATCTCGCCATCGGCGGCGCCCGGCGCGCACCGCCGCCCGACGAGGTGGGTCGCACCATCATGCGCCTCGTCGGCGAGCCCTTTCCCCCGTTCCGGACGATCGTGGGTCGTGATGGTTTCGCGATGACGACCCTACGCGGTGTGATGCCTGACCGTTTGTTCGCGCTGGGGCTGCGCCGAGCGCTCGCGCTTTCGCGGGTTCGTTGACACGTCGAGCGACCACGAATAGCGTGCGGCCCCGAGATCGCAGGCAAGCTGGGTCGCTTTCTTCAGTCATCCGGGGGACTTGGCCTTCCGGGGAACGCGGCCCGCTGGTCTTCGGCATCGCGCTGTCATTCGTTTCCGCTCGCTAGTGGCACCGTGGTCGTCGTGATGCGGGGGGCATCTGGGACCCATCCAGCGCACGCCCGCCGTGCCAAGGCCGCTTCTGAGGGAACGCCGGAGGAAGACATGTTCCGCAATGCACGCCGAATTTACCCCACCCTTCGCTCGCTCCTCTTGGGGGCCGTCGTCGCCTCGGGGGTGACCGTCGCCACGAGCGCCATCGTTGGCTGTGGGGGGGACGAGAACGACCCCCTGACGCACGTCAAGAAGCTGTCGGATCCGGCCACGCGCGTGCCTGCCGTGAGCCGCCTCGTCCAGTTCTTCGAAGATGCGATGACGAAGGACAGCAAGGACAGGAACGGTCCGAACGTCAAGCCGCTGCTCGACAAGATCGTCGAGCCGATGTCGCAGATCTGCGCGAACGGCGATCTCGACGAGAAGACGCAGTCGAAGGTCGTCAAGTTCCTCTCCGACGCGCGTGATCTCCGCGGCGCGCCGTGCCTCATCAAGACGCTCAAGGACTACAAGCCCGACAGCACGGAAGAAGACGTGCGCGCCGCGGCGCGTGGCGTCGGCCCGATGAAGGCGAAGGAGGCGGCGGGCCCGCTCTTCGAGGCGTTCTCGAAGCTGCGCCACTCGAAGCCCAAGGCCTCGCTCATCACGCGCGACGTGCACGACGCGCTGCTCGAGCTCGCCGAGCCCTCGTGGGAAGGCGACTGCGTCAAGAAGATCGAGGTCCCGATCGCCGACCGCAAGGACATCAACGTCCTCAAGGACCAGTTCTACTGGCAGATCACCTGCGCCGAAATCCTCGGCCAGCTGAAGAGCGCGAAGGCGGTGCAGCCGCTCGTCAAGATCGTCCTCTCGCCGACGAAGGCGGACGCGCAGGCCACGGCGATCTACGCGCTCATCAAGATCGGCAAGCCCTCGATCGAGCCGACGGTGAAGCTCCTCCAGGGCGGCGACGCGGACCTCGTGAAGTACGCGAAGGAAGAGTACCTCCTCGCGAACAAGGGCGAGGACGGCAAGGTGCCCGAGGCCGCGACGAAGCAGGCCGACACGGCGTACGTCGCGCCCGCCGCGCTCATCCTCGGCAGCATCGGCCGCGAGGAGGCCGTGCAGCCGATGATCGATGCGATCGCCAAGGCCGACGACACGGGCAAGGTCGTCATCGCCCGCGAGCTGCTCAAGCTGCCGACCTCGGAGCCGGCGCTCAAGGCGGTGCAGGGCGTCTACGAGAAGACCTCGATCACGATGACGATCCCGCCCGGCGTCGGCGCGCGTGATCAGCTCCTCGAGACGATGGGTTACCTCTTCGACGCGAACCTCGTGCCCTGGATGGTGAAGAACGCGCTCGACGCGAAGGGCGAGGACGCCGACCTCGAGCCGATGCGCGCCGCGACGCTGCTCACGGCGATGAAGCTCATGAAGGCCGACCAGATCCCCGAGGTCGACAAGCTCTTCAACTCGAAGATCAACGGCCCCGATGGCAAACCTTCCACGCTCGGCAAGGGCTACGAGAAGGAATACAAGATGGCCACGGAGTTGCTGAAGGAGTGCGGCGACAAGCTCGACTGCTACTACGGCAAGCTCGCGGATCCGAACTCGCACGTCGGTGACAAGCAGTTCATCGGCATGAAGAGCGCGTACATGGTCGGCGTGCTCGGCGGCGACGCCGCGCGGCCGAAGCTCGTCGAGCTCCTGCCGAAGATCACGAACGCGGCCGGGAAGTTCATCTCGGTGCAGGTGATCGATCGCCGCTCGGCGAAGGGCGACGCGGCCATCGCGGGCCAGCTCCAGAAGATGGTCGACGAGGCCGAGGCGACGAAGGACAGCAACAAGATCGCCGCGGTCAACCCCTTCAAGACGGTCATCTACCGCTTGAACGCGCGCGGTCAGTAGGCCGAGCGCCCACACCCCCGAGCCCCCCTCTCCCGCCGGGAGAGGGGGGCTTTGTTTTTCGAAGCCCGTGGGGCTTTGTTTTTCGAAGGGTTTTGTTCTTGGGCCAGGCGAATCCAGGCGTAGTATCCGGCCGCTTTATGCTCGTGCTGGAGGTAACGCAGGGGATTGCTGCGGGTCGAACGTTCGAGGTCGGCGAGGAGGTCGTTCGCATCGGGCGCGCTCCGTCGAACGACGTCGTGCTCGAAGACCAGCACGTCTCCGGGGAGCACGCGCGCATCGTCGTCGGCGCCGATCGCGCCGCCCTGCACGACCTGCGCTCGACGAACGGCACGACCCTCGTGCGTCGCGAAGAACGCAAGCGCGTGACGCCCGAGAGCGGGCCCGTCGAGCTCGAGTCCGGCGACATCGTCGAGCTCGGCTCCGGCGACAACGTGGCCGCGCTGCGCGTCACTCTCTCCGACGACGGCGACAAAGCTCGCGTCGTGCAGCTCAAGCCCATCGAGGAGATCGTCCCCGCCGCGGCGGCGATCGAGCGCGACCCGGGCCTGCTCTCGAAGCTCTACGCCGCGCAGAAGCGCATCGGCGCGGGCAGCGATCTCGATCAGGTCCTCATCGAGGTCGCCGACGCCTCGCTCTTCCTCGTCCCGAGCGCGACGCATGCCACCGTCATCCTGCGCGACGACGAGGATGGCCGTGATCCCGGCGCCGCCGCCTACGTACCCGTCATGACCCGCGTGCGCCTCGCGAACGGCGCGGCTGGCCCGCCGCGTGGCCCCGTGCCCGTCGCGCGCAGCGTCTACCGCAAGGTCGTCAAGGAGCGCGCCGCTGTCCTCGCGGCTGACGCGCCCACCGACGTCGGCCGCACCGAGTCGATCATGGGCGCCTCCATCCGCAGCACCATCGGCGTCCCCCTCTTCCGCGGCGAGGACATCATCGGCGTCCTCCAGATCGACAACCGCAGCGCGCCCGGCATGCTCCACGCGCACGACGTCGAACTCCTCGGCGTCCTCGCGTACAACGCCTCGCTCGCCGTCGCCAACGCGCGCCTCATCAAGCGCCTCGTCTCCGCCGAGGAGCGCCTGCAGAAGGAAAACACCTTCCTGAAGGGCCGCGAGGAGAAGCGCCGCGGCGGCAAGGACGTCGTCATCATCGGCCAAAGCGAGCCGATGCAGCGCGTCCTCACGCAGATTCAGAAGGTCGTGAACACGCGCGTCACCGTCTTGCTCGAAGGCGAGACCGGCACGGGCAAGGAGGTCATGGCGGCGCGCATCCATTACGGCTCGAACCGCCGCGACAAGCTCTTCGTCGCGCAGAACTGCGCCGCGCTCGCCGAGACGCTCCTCGAGAGCGAGCTCTTCGGCCACAAGAAGGGCTCGTTCACGGGCGCGACCGAGGACAAGAAGGGCCTCTTCGAGATCGCCGACGGCGGCACCCTCTTCCTCGACGAGATCACCGAGACCCCGCTCTCCTTGCAATCGAAGCTCCTGCGCGCGTTGCAGGAAGGCGAGATCCGCCCCGTCGGCGCCACGAGCCCGAAGCACGTCAACGTGCGAATCGTGACCGCGACGAACAGGAACCTCGAAGAAGAGGTCAAGAAGGGCCGGTTCCGCGAGGATCTCTACTATCGCCTGAGCCAGTTCCCGCTCCGCCTGCCGCCGCTCCGCGAGCGCCGCGAGGACATTCCGCTGCTCGCCTCGCATTTCCTCCAGCGCTACGCCGAGGAGCTCGGCAAACACGTGGGCGGCTTCAGCCAGCAGGCGATGGAGCTCATGGTGGCCTACGACTGGCCGGGCAACGTGCGCGAGCTCCAGAACGAGGTCCAGCGCATCGTGATCCAGCTCGATCCCGGCGCCTTCGCCACGCCCGACCTCCTCTCGCCGCGAATCCGCCAGGTCGAGGGCCTCGTCAACCGCGCCGGCGTCGCGCGTGGCACGCTCAAGGACATGATGGACGTCGTGGAGAAATACCTCCTCCTTGAAGCCCTCCGCGAGCACAACAACAACAAGACGAACGCCGCCAAGACCCTCGGCATCACCCGCGAGGGCCTGCACAAGAAGCTGCGTCAATACGGCATCTGATCCAGCGTATTGCCCGGACAACCTCAAATCGCCCCGCGGGGATCCGTCCTGGGCCGAGCCTCGCGTCGCCCCGTCGCGCCGTTCGTCGGGGCCCGTCACGCGGCGCACGCCGGCCTTGAGGGGAAAGCGCAACTCGGTTACGCTACGTTGGAACGATGTACAGCATCGAGAGCCACGTCGGCAGGCTGATCGAGGTCCGGTTCTGGTCGCCGGTCGGTGATGGCGAGGCCAGTGGCTGGCGGCGTGACCACGACGCGATGCTCCAGTCGGTGGTGGGCAACTACATCGTCTTCGTCGATATGAGCGACGCGAACGTCTTCCCGCCCGACATGGTCGAGGCGTACGTCGCGACGATGCGGAACGAACCACGCCTGCTCCGCGCGGCCCTCGTCCTCAGCGCAAGCCCCACGCTTTCGCTCCAGATCCAGCGAATCCTCCGCGACGCCTTCCACCCCCAGCGCCGCGCGTTCCGCGAGGTGCGCGAGGCCGAGAACTTTCTCGGTGACGTCGTGACCCTGCCCGAGCGGGCGCGCCTGCGCGAGGTCATCGAGCGTCGCGCCGAGCAGACCGCCCCGATCAGCGCGCAACCGGTGAGCGTCGGGATCCCGCAGAGCGCGGGTACGCCGCCCAGCCTGCGGGGTCCGGTCAGCGCGCGCCAGCCGACGCCGGCCACGGTGCGCATCCCGATCACCCCGCGTTCGCCCTCGGGCGGGCACAGCGAGGGTTGACTTCGCCGCGCGCTCCCTTGCGGACGCTCCTCGCAGCGCTCTCCGCGGGGGCCTTCGCGGGGCTTGGCGCCACGCTCGCCGACGCGGCCTTGCTCGTCCTCCGCTCCCGCACGCCGCCCGCGCCATGGCGCGAGGTCGCGGGCGCCATCGCTGCCGCGGGCGCCGTCTATCTCGGTGCGGGCCTCGTCGGGGGCGTCACGTTCGCCCTCGCGGCCGTCGTCCAGCAAAAACTCGCGCCCGCGGGGCTCGATTCCGATTCCCCCGAATCGCATGGCCGCCGAGTCGATCGGCTCACGGAGCTCCTCCTCGTCGGCGGTTTGTCCCTCACGGTCATAACCCTGACGAACCACGCCACCACGCTGCCGGCCACGCTCAAGCGGCACGCATTCGTCGCGGCGGGGGTCCTTGCCGCCGCCGTGGCCTTTCTCCTCGCGTTTGGCCTCGCGCGGCGCGGCGTGGCCTTCGCCCTCGCCTTCCTCGCGCCCCGGCGCTGGGCCCTCCCCGCGCTCTGCGCCGTGGGTGAGCTCGCCGCGATCCTCGCCTTTTTGCGTTCACCCCACGCTCCGCAAACGTACGTCGCGCTCGTCGTTGCCTCGTTCGCGTCCGCCGGCCTCGCCTGCCTCTCGCTCCTCCGCCGCATTCCGCGCCGCGTGCAGGCGACCTTTTCCATGGCCGCAATCGCCTGGGTCGCCACGATTTCCATCACCGGCACCTCGGCGCGCGCCTACCACCTGCTCCGCATGGGCCGCACCTTGCCCTCGGCCCTCCTGCGCGAGCTCCCGAGCCTACGCCCCGAGCCTTTCGCCGACGATATCGCGCACGCGGTCACGCTCGCCATGACCCCGCCGCCCACGACCGCGGCGTCCATGACAACCCCGACGCCTCCGTCGAGCCCGTCCGCGCCCCTCCGCGACGATATCGTCCTCGTCACCATCGACACCCTCCGCGCCGATCGCCTGGTTGGCCCGGCCGGGGTCATCGATACCCACATGCCCGCCTTGGCCGCGCTCGCGGCCGAAAGCGTCGTCTTCCGCCACGCCTACGCCTCTGCTCCGGCCACGATTGGCGCCGTCGCGCAGATCATGACGGGCAAACCCGAGCGCGACCTCGTCCACCTCGCCGTCCGCAGCAGCGTCGCCGCGCCGCTCTCCCCCGATACGAACACGATCGCGCGCCGCCTCGGCGCCCTCGGGTACGAGACCGTCGCTGTCGTCGGCGGCCGCCTCATCTCGTATTACCCCTCCCTCGCCCTCGGTTTTTCCCACGTCTACGAGGAGAACGCCCGCGCCCCGCTCCGTGCCCCGGACCTCGTCGACACGTTCACCCGCATTGCCTCACGCCCCAACCGCCGCGCGCCTCTCTTTGCTTGGATCCATTTCATGGAGCCGCACGATCACGCGCTGCTCCCGCGACCGATCCCCGCTGGATACGCCGAAACCGTCCGCCTCGTCGACACCGAGCTCGGCCGCCTCATCTCCGTTCTGCGCGCCTCACCGCGCTGGAATTCGACCACGGTCCTCGTGCTCGCGGATCACGGCGAAGGGCTCGGCGAGCGTGGCCTCGTCCACCACGGCCTCGCGCATCCCCTTCACATCCGCATTCCTTTCGTCGCGCGTCTCCCCGGAATCGAGCCAAAGGTCGAGGCGTCCGCCGTCGGTCACCTCGACGTGGCGCCCACGATCCTCGCCGCCGCGGGCGTCCTCGATACCGATCTCCCGGGTCGTGCCTTGCAGACCTCTCCCATCGGCTCCGAGGCCGTATCTCGCCCGATACTTTTCGAGAACGTGGGATATGCCGAGACGGCGGTTCCCATGGAAGTCGGCCTCGTCAGCTACCCGTGGTTTTATTCGTTCGACGTTCGCGCGCGGCGGAGCGTGCTCGTGGATCTCGAAGCCGATCCCGAGGGTTTCTTCAATCTCGCGGACGAGCGCGGCCCGGAGGCGGCGCGCCTCGCCGAGAGCCTCGCCGGATGGCTCCGCCCGCGCGAATGACGCCGCCTGCCTTCACGTCCCCGTCTTGCGCAGCGGCACCTCGGTCGCCTCCAGATCCCCTTCCGACACGACCTCGGCCACCTCGCGCCGCACCGTCGTGCTCACCGGCGCCTCCGTCTGCTCGGTCGCCCGCGTGACGACGATTTCCTCCGTCACCACGGGCCTCTTCTGGATATCGACCACCTCCTCGCGGATCGGTATGACGATGGATTCTTCCTGAAATGCCTTCCCCTGCGCGACGTCCCTGCGCGCGCCTTGCGCGGCGACGGGCACGCGCTCGACCGTCACCACCTCGCGCTTCACGGGCACCGTGATCTGCTGCTCCTCCGTCACCACGTCCTTGCGAATGCGCACCTCGCCCACCTGTTCGATGTGCGTCGTCGCCTGCACCTGTTCCTCGTGCAAGGACAAACGGGCCGCCTCCTCCGCCCGCTCAGCTTCTTCCAGCCGCAGCGCGGCCTGCAGCGGCGGCTCGTGATGCGTCAAGCCAAGCGATTCCAGGACGCCGCCGCCCTCGATGCCGAGCTCCTCCCGGCGCGTCGAGAGCACGATCGAGCCTTCGCGGACGTCCTCGATGGCTTCGCAGGAAATCGTGTAATCTTTCGGGAAGAAGAATCCTTTCTCCACCACGAAGCTGTCCACCTGGACCGCCACCACCTTGCCGAGCTTGTGCCCGTCCACGGTGCGGACCTCCATGCCTTCCCGGACCAGATCGCCGAACGGGTTCGCCATGATGCGCGCCTCCTGCCGCAAAAGGTTGCGACCGCTCGATCGCGCGCGAAGACCGTGGTCCGCGGCGACCGTTCCCGTTGGAAATTGCAATGCACGTGCCGCATTCGACGCGGATGAGCACGTGTGGCGGCGGGGGTGCTCACGTCGGCGAGGCGAGTGAGCGCGCGGGCACGAGCGGCGCGCTCGGGACCCTTGGCGCCGCGGCCCTCCGGTGATAGAGGCCCGCCCTGCTTCGGAGGCACCCGGCCGCGGGCCGCCCCGACGCGCCGGAGGTGGTCTCACACATGATCGTTGGCGTGATCGGCTCGGGATCGATCGGCCCGGATCTGGCATACGGCTTCGTATCCGCCATCGCCAGAGAAGGTGGCCGCGTCTATTTGCACGACATCAAGCAAGAGGCGCTCGACGCGGGCATGGCTCGCATCGAGACCTACGTGACGAAGGCCCTCGCCCGCGGAAAGCTCTCCGAGAGCGCCGCGCGCGCCGTGAAAGAGGCCCTCGTCCCCACCCTCTCCCTCTCGGACCTCGCCGCGTGTGATTACGTGCTCGAAGCCGCGACCGAAGATCTGCCCATCAAGCGCAAGATCATCGCGGCGCTCGAAGCCACGGTCCGGCCCGACTGCCTGATCGGCTTCGCCACGAGCGGCATCCCGCGCGCCGAGATCGCGAAGGACGCGAAGCACCCCGCGCGCTGCTTCGTGAACCACCCCTTCTATCCCGCGTGGCGTAGCCTCCCGGTCGAGGTCGTCCTCTCGGGCGACGATGCGCTCGGCGAGCGCATGATCCGCACACTGGAGAAGCTCGGCAAGGTCCCCATCACCACGGCCGACGTCGCGTGTTTCGCGGCCGACGACATTTTCTGCAATTACGTCTCCGAGGCCGCGCGTATCGTGGCCGAGGGCGTGGCCACGCCGGCGCAGGTCGACGCGATCGTGAACGACGCGATCGGCGGCGGCGGCCCGCTCAACGTGATGGACTTGACCCGGGGCAACCTGCTCACGGTCCATTGCCAGGAGCTCATGCGTGATGCGCCCACGGGCAGCCCCTGGTTCGAGCCGCCGGCCATTCTGCGCGAAGTGGGCAATCGCCCCTGGCACGACCCGAAGAACCGCGGCGACGGCCGGTACGACGAGGCGCTCGGCAAGAAGGTGCTCGATCGGATCCTCGCCGTGCTCTTCGCGCGCACCTATTTCGTGGCCGACGAGAACATCTGCGCCCCCTCGGACCTCGACTGGCTCACGCGCATGTCGCTCGGCTTCCGCAAGGGCCTGCTCTCGCTCGCCGAGGAGTACGGCATCGAGCGCGTGCACGCCGTGTGCACCGCCTACGCAGCCGAGCACCCGGGATTCCACGTCCCGAAGAGCATCACCGGGAAAAACCTCCCGCGCTTCCGCAAGAACGTCGTGGTCACGCGGGAAGGCGAGCTCGCGATCGTCGCGGTGCGCAGGCCCGAGGTGCGCAATGCGTTGAACCGCGAGACGCTCACCGAGATCGAGGCGTCGATGAAGGAGCTTTCCGGTGACGACGCGGTCAAGGGCGTGATTTTCACGAGCCAGGACGGCGCGCTCGCGGGCGCGGACATCGGCGAGCTCGCCTCGCTGAAGAGCCCGGCCGATTGCGAAAACATCTGCCATTTGGGCCACGCGGTGCTGGACACCATCGCCTCGATGAAGAAGCCCGTCGTGGCGGCCTTGAATGGCCCCGTCCTCGGCGGCGGCGCCGAGATCTCGATGGCTTGCCATGGCCGCGTCGTCGGCCCGGAGCTCGTGCTCGGCCAGCCCGAGGTGAACCTCGGCATCATCCCCGGGTATGGCGGCACGCAACGGTTGCCACGGCTCATCGGCTTCGAGCGCGCCATCGACCTCCTCCGCACGGGCCGCTCGGTCGGCGCGAAGGAAGCGCACGCCTGGGGCTGGGCGACCGTCGCGCCCGCGAAGGATTTCCTCGGCGAGGCCAAGGCCCTCGTGAAGAAGCACCTCGCCGGTGAGATCAAGCTCGCCCCCGTCGATCCGGCGCCGATCGCGGTCTCCGACAAACTCCCCGCCACGGACCTCGGCCATCATTCGCGTGCCATCGACGCGATCCTGGTCTCCGTCGTCCGCCGCGGCAATGCATTGCCGCTCGCCGAGGGCCTCGCGCTCGAAGCGAAGGGTTTCGGGCAATGCAAGGAGACGGTCGACCTCGACATCGGCATGAAGAACTTCATCCAGAACGGCCCGCGTGTTCCGGCGGCGTTCCTCCACGAATGAGATCGGAGCGTTCGATGAGCAAGGAGACCAGCATCGTCATCCTCGACGGCGGGCGTCGCACCCCGCGCGCCGATATCCTCGTGGACAACAAGGCCCCGGGCCTCTTCTCGCGTTTCTCCACGACCCAGCTCGGCGGCATGGCCATCAAGGCGACGCTCGGGCACACGAAGATCGACCCCAGCCTCGTTGGCCACGTGGTGATGGGCATGGCCCAGCACAGCCACCGGGATTCGATTTACGGCGCGCAGGGCATGCGATGGCGCGGCGGCCTCGGCAAGGACGTCCCGGCCCTCACCGTGGCGCGCATCTGCGGCAGCGGCGCCGAGGCGATCTGCGTCGGCGCGGAGATCCTCCTCGCGGGGCTGCGTAATGACGAGGAGCGCCCGTTCACCGTGGTCGGCGGCGCCGAGAGCATGCAATACCCCTTCTGCCTGTACGATTACCGCGGCAAGAAGGTCGGCGCGGCGACGCAGAAATACGGCCCCATCGAGGCGAAGGCGCTGCCCGCGGGCACGCACCTGCAGGACATGCTCCTCATGAGCCTCTACGATCCGAGCGCAAAGATGGCCATGGCGAACACGGCCGAGGAGCTCGGCCGTCGGTATGGCATCAAGCGCGAGGAGGCCGACGTCTTCGCCTACCGTTCGCACAAGAACGCGAAAGCCGCCCGTGACGCGGGCCATTTCGACGAGGAGATCGAGCCGGTCGCGCTCCCCGCAGACGACGGCGGCGCGCCCACGGTCCTCAAATACGACACGCACATCCTCGAAGACCCGAGCCCCGCAAAAATGGCGCGCCTCGCGCCCGCGTTCGAGCCCGGCGGCATCATCACTGCGGGCAATGCGAGCGCCGTCGTCGACGGCGCAGCAGCCATGATCATCGGCAAGGAGTCGGACGCCGAGCGCCACGACGCGCGCCCGCTCGCGCGCATCGCGGGCATGGGCGTGGCCGCCTGTGACCCGCAAATCATGGGCTGGGGCCCCGTCCCCGCCGTGAAAAAAGCGCTCGCGAAGGCCGGCATCACGGGCAAGGACGTCGACATCGTCGAGATCAACGAGGCCTTCGCACCCCAAGCGCTCGCCTGCGTCCGCGATTTCGAAAAAATGGGCATCGACCCGGAGCGCGTGAACCCGATGGGCAACGCAATCGCGCTCGGCCACCCGCTCGGCGCGACAGGCGCGATCCTGACGCTCACCTGCGCCTACGCGCTGCGCCGGACGAAGAAGCGCTACGGCATCGTCACGATGTGCATCGGCGGCGGACAGGGCATCGCGCTCGTGCTCGAGTCGATGGGCTGACCCGCCGCGCCGGGGCTCTGCCCCGGACCCCGCGGGGGCTGTCCGCCCCTCGACCCGGACCAGGCACGGCCTGGACCGAGGGTGGAAGAACTGCGCTCCGCGCAGTTCTTCCAACGGGCCGGTGGCAAGACCAGGGACAACGTTGCCGGTCGAAATGGCAGCGCGGCTGTCTCGATTGGCGGGGGTCGTTCCTCGGCCTGTTCGATGAACTGCGCATCGCGCAGTTCATCGACGATCAGTCCAGCGCTTGCGCTGGTCCGGGTCGAGGGGCGGACAGCCCCCGCGGGGCCTGGGGCAGAGCCCCAGCGAGGCGGCGACCGCGCGAGCTCAGAACTCGTCCTTCCCGCCTGTCAGCATCGCTTCCAGCCGATCCGCCTGCTCGGCGATGGCCATCGCGATTGCCACGAATCGCGCCCGATCCAGCACGCGCAGCGGATACCGCGCCACGATCGTGTAATGCTCGGCCCGCTCGCAGAGCGCACCCACATCGAGCGAGCGGCTCCGGCGTAGCGCTTCCTCCGGCGTCAGACGGTTCTTCGGACAAACGGGGCTCTCCAGCGTCACCCACGTCGCCTCGCCCCCGTTCTCTTCCTCGAAACGCGGCGTGTGCGCGTGCGCCAGCAGACCCTGCGTCCGGCCCACCGGCTTTTGCCAGGCGATCGTCACGCCAAACGCTGTCTCCCCGCGCCCGTCCAGCGAGAACAGGTGCTGCGCCCGCCGCGCGAGGTCGTCGAACGACGCTGGCTTGCTCCACGGATCGACGTCCACCTCGACGTCTTCCTCTTCCTCGGCGTCCTGACCTGCGGCGACTGCGGCGAGATCCCGCACGCTTGCGAGCATCGTCTCGGCGATCGTGAAGATTGCGGGCAATGCCGCGCTCGAATCGCGCGGGTCGATGACGAGCGACACCATCTGCCCGTCGAAGCGCACCGACAACGTCCCGGTGAGCGTCGCCTCGCCCGCGGATTCGGGCAGGAGCGAGGGACCGAGCTCGATATCGACATCGAGCCCTTGCGGGCTTTCCTGCTCCATGTCGACGACGGCTCGCGCGATGCGCGCGTCCGGAAAAACGGCCATGGCTTCCTCCAGGCTCGCGAGCGCGTGGGCTGGGGAGAACCGAGCGTAGGGCAGCGTGAAGCAAAACGGACGGGGCATGGTTTTCTCTCAGGAACGGGCGAGCTTGCCTTCTTCGATGGCCAGACCGAGGATGTCCGCCTGCTCGGCGAGCGCGAGCGTGATCTCCAGGAAGAGCGACGCGTCGAGCGCGCGCACGGGATAACTCGTCGTGAGGAGGTACGTCTCGCCGTCGAGCGACATCTGGAAATCGGCCGCGGTGTTGATCCCGACCGCCTCAGCCGGCGGGAGCGCGGACAGCGGGCAAACCTCGCATTCGAGCGCGACCCATGACGCGCCTTCGCCCTCGCCTGCGGCGAACGCGGGCTCGAAGGCGCGCACGCGGACGCCCTTCTTGCGCGGCGGCTCCTCCCAGGAGACCGTGAGCGAAAACGATTTTTCGTCTCCTTCGATGGCCCCGAAGGTACGCGCGGCGACGACACGGAGCGCTTCGAAGGCCTCTCCGACCTCGTCCTCGGTTTCCTCTTCGTCCGCCTCGTCCTCGTCGACGTCCTCCTCGTCCTCGTCCTCGTCCTCGTCCTCGTCGACGTCTTCCTCGTCTTCGTCTTCGAGATCCTCGTCCTCGTCTTCGTCGAATTCCTCGTCCTCGTCCTCGTCTTCCTCGTCTTCGCTTTCGTCCTCGTCGATCACCTCGAGCCGACGGAGGACATCCTCGACGATCTTGACGAGCACCGGCATGACGTAGGCGTTTCGCTCGAGATCCACGGCGAGCGTCGTCTCTTCGCCTTCGGCGGAGAGCGTGATCTCGGCGCTGGGGGCGTCCTCGTCTTCCGGCAATTCGGGATCTTCGGGTGCGCGGTGTTGCTCGACGAGCGCGCGCGACAGCGAGATCTCGATGCCGCAGAGGGGTTCGTCGGGGTCGTCGGCTGCGTCGAGCTCGACGAACGTGATGCGGGCGCCAGGGAACGCGGCGAGCGACTGCTCCAGCGTCAGGAGGAATCGCGGCAGTTCCAGGCCCTCGAAGGGCAGGGTGAAGGTCGACCAGTTCGACATGAGCGGCGCGGAGGATACACCTTCGCGGCCCGACGTCACGCGCGAACGGCCCGCGCCGCGCGGCGAAGCGCGCCCGCGATGGTGAGGCGCGCATCCGAATCCCGAACCAGGTGGAGGAGCAAACCGACCTGGCCCCCGGGCCGCAATGTTATGTTCCCCTCGGGAACGTGCCACGCTCGCAAGAGCTCGCGCCCGAGCGTGGCCGGGAGAAACGGGTCCGAAAGGCCGAGCACGGCGTGAATGCGCTCCGGCGGAATGCCGGGCTCGCTCGGGGGATCGAAGACATCCCGCAGGCAGGCGAGGGCTTCGCGGGTCCAGCCAGCTTCCAGGATCGCCCGAGACAGACCCATTCGCTCGGCGAGCGGCGCGTCGAGGATCGCCTCGTCGAGCCGGAGGGCCGCACCTGCGAGGAAGACGGCGTCCGGGCGCATCCCTCGCGGAAAACTCCGCGCGCGCCCGCAGACTGCCTGCGCCACGAGCGCCCCGATGCTCGTGCCCCCGATGCCCACCACGCACGAACCGAGCTCGCGGGCCCACGCAATGAGCACCGCCATTTCCTGCGCGCCGGCTGCGCAGAGACGAAAAAGCCCCTCCGGCCCCGCCGAGAGAATCGCCTCGCCGCTCGCCTTTCCTGCGGGCGCGCGCCTCCCGTGCCACGGCGGCGCGAGCAGGATCACGCGATGCCCCCGCGCGGCGAGCCCTCGCCCCATCGCCTCCTCCTCGGGCCAGTACACGACATCGTCGCAAGCCGTGAAGAGGCCGCCGGCGTAAATGAACGTCGCCGCGACCTCCTCGCGTCGCTCGGGCTCGAAGACCCGGGCGTGGACGACGTCGCCGATGCGCGAGGGGGAACGAAATCGAATCAAGTATTCGGGGCCGACGGGCCCCGGGAGCGAGCGGGAGCACTCGATCGCGGGCAGCTCCGCGGGCAAACCGTACAGCAGCTCCGGGCGCGCGATCTCCCGCGCCCACCGCGCCGCGACCTCGCCGGGCGACGGGACGTGGAAGGCGATCGGATCAAAAGGGACCTCGGCCGCGAAAAACCCGAGCGTCCGCTGGGGGACGAGGCACCGCCGCGTGCGCACGCGCCGCTCGATTTCCAGCCGGATGAGCTCCTCGCGCCCGGGCGGCGGCCAGGGTTCGCCCCAGAATGCGCGCTCCCAGCGACGCGTGATCTCCTCGCGCGCCGCGTGCGCCCGCGCGAAGTGCACGAGCCCTCGGGCGAGGCGGCGCCGCATCTTCATCGACACCTCGTTTTTCACGCCGAGGCGCGCGATCAATTCGTCTGCGTCGGACGAGCCGAGGGCCGAGGCCATCGCGCCGAGGCGCAGGAGACGCAGCTCGAACGGCATACGTTCGAGCTTGAATCGTTCGTACGCGGGCGTATCGAGCAGGGCCCCGAGCGGGGAGCTGATCAGCCGGTGCACGGTCGGAGTCGGGAGCCGCGCTCGCATGAGACAGGTCTCCCCACCATGCACGCGGCTTGCCGCCGCATGTTCCCCCGGAAAGCGCTCCGCTACCGGAAAAATGCGCCGCCGGCAAACCGATACCGCCCGCGAAGCACGCAATCGTTCCTTTTCTCGATGGAGGCGCGCGCCGTACCCGACGTAGAATCGGCGCCATGCAAAGTCGCTCGGCTTTCGTCACGGCTTCCCTCGCGCTCGTTTCGATTCTCGCGGTCGGCGCCTGCACCGGCGTTATCGGCGGAGCAGGCGGTGGCGAAGGGCCTGCCGAAGGTGACGGCGGCTCGGCGGGCGTGGGAAACGGCCCTGCGAGCAGCGGCGAAGGCGGGACGAGCGGCGCGGGCGTGGGCGGCGCGGGCGGCGGAGCAAGCGCAGGCGGCGCGGGGCAAGGCGCCGGGGGCGGAGGGGCCTCGTCCACGGCGAGCTCGGGCGGCGGCGCCGGCTGCGGGGACAAGGTTTGCGGCGGCGGCGAGAGCTGCGAGACGTGTCCGATGGATTGCGGCGCGTGTTGTGGCAATGGCGTTTGCAGCGGCGGCGAGACGTGCATGACCTGCGCCACCGATTGCGGCGCCTGCGAGGCGTGCCTGGGCGCCGGCCCGGCCACGACCGCCCTCGACGCCGAGGAGCAAGGCTTTCTGGGCATCCTGAACGATTACCGCGCGCAGAATGGCCTCCCGCCGCTCGCGGCGTGCACCTCGCTGAACCGCGCCGCGCAGGGGCACAGCGAGGACATGCGCGACCAGAATTACTTCTCGCACGATGGAAAGAATGGTTCGAGTTTCAGCGACCGCGCGTGCGACGCTTGCTACGACCACGCGTGTCCTTTGCAGACCGCGATGGCCGAAAACATCGCCGCCGGCAACGGCACCGCGGACGCGACGTTCACGCAATGGAAAAACTCGGCCGGGCACAACGCGAACATGCTCGGCAGCTCGTACAAGGTGATCGGCATCGGCCGCGCGACCGACGGCGGCGATTACGGCGTGTACTGGACGACGGTCTTCGGCGGCGACACGGAGGCGAGCTGCAACTGAACCGCGGCGCTCAGGTGACCACGCGGAGCCGATTCCGCGGCTGGAACGAGGCGTGGCTGCCCGTCTGCGGGGCGCGCATCTCGGGATTCTGGGCGCGCGGCGCGGGCGCGCTCCAGACCCCGTAATCGGCCGAAAGCGGCCCCGGGAGCATCGGCTGCACGGTCCGTTCGAGGAGCTGAAAATCGTTGTTCGCTTCGAGCTCGAGCGGCGTGCCCCGGAGCGGCCCCGCCTGATCGAGCCACGCCTTCACCTTCTGCACGTTGCGCACGAGCACCCAGTGCTGCGGATCCTTGCGCCAGGCCTCCGTGAAGAGGTCTTGCATGTTCTTCCACGCGGAGCGCCGGGCCGCGATCACCGCGAGCATGTTCAGGCAAAGCCCGGGCAAGGGATGCCCGAGCTCGAGCGCCCGCGACGCGTGCCGCTCGGCCGCATCCAGGTTGTTTTCCCGGTAATGGGCGCTCGCGCAGTCGAGATGCGCCGGCGCGTGATCGCGGAGCCGCCCGAGGATCGCCTCGCATTCGGCCGCGTTCTCCCGGTAATGCTCGCGCAGGCCGCTGTTGTCGCGGAACCAGTCGCTCATGAGCTTCGTGTCCTCCTCGGAGGCATCGAACGGCACCTTGAGCTCCTGGAAATCGCCGCTGAAATAGACCTCGGGATCGAGCCAGCCGGAGGCCGTCGCCTCCTCGTAATCGCGCGTGCCCGGGTAAATCGAGAGGCACGAAAAAATGTACTGATGGGGCCGCGCGCGGTCGAGGAACGCGAGGGTCTCGCGGAACGTCTCGGCCGTCTCGCCGCGGTTGCCGAGCATCATGTAATAGCGGACCTTGATGCCGTACTTCTTCGCGAGCTCGGTCGAATCGATGATCTTCTGGACCGTGATCTTCTTGTCGACCGCCTTCAAGATCCGCGGCGAGCCACTCTCCACGCCGAGCGAGAGCCGCTCGCAACCCGCGAGGCGCATCTCGTAGAGCAGCTCCTCGCCGAGCACGTCGACGCGCGTGTCGCAGCTCCACAGGAATCGAATGTTCCGCTCCCGGATGCCGCGGCAGAGGTCGAGGACGCGTTTTCGGTTCGTGGTGAAGGTGTCGTCCTTGACGAGGATCATCTTCACGGGCAAACGCGCCACCGTCTTTTCGAGCACGTCGAGCACGTACGGCACCGATTGCCCACGAAACCCGCGCCCCCAGGTGTTCTCCGCCCCGCAGAACGTGCACGCCCACGGGCAGCCGCGCGACGTCATCAGGATGTGCGTGTCGAAAAACGAATGCGGCGAGGCGAGCGTGTCGAGATCCTCGACCGAGGCGCGGCTCGGGCCCATCTCGACGCGGCCTTCGAATCGATACGCCGCGCCCGGAAGTCCCCGCAGGCTGCGGCCCGCCGAAAGGCGATCCACGACCTCGAGGAACGTGACTTCACTCTCGCCGACCGTGGCGACGTCGACCTCGGGCCAATGTTCGAGGATCTCCTTCGCGAACGGGCTCGCGTGCGGGCCGCCGACGACGATCGGCGCCTTCGGCCGGCGCGCGCGGATCGCCTTCGCGACGAGCGCGACGCCGCGGCGGTTCGCGGTCCAGCACGACATCGCGTAGAGATCGGCGTCGAGCGTGGCGAGCACCTCCTCGACCTTCGCCCACGTCATCGCCGAGAGGTTCAGGACCTTGACCTGATGACCGGCGCGAATGGCCTGCGCCGCGATCGAGAGCAGGCCGTACGGGATCTGGTAGAAATCCGCGTCGAGATCCCCCTCGCGGTACTCGGCGGGCGGCCCGTCGCCGCGCGCGTCGTACGGCTCGCCGCGAGCCGGGATCTTCCAGGGCGGGGGATACAGGAGCGCAATACGCATCGGTGCCTCTCGACGGACCGATTGTAACGGGTCCAAAGCGCCCGGCGCGTCAAAAATCGCCCGTCACCGCTCGGAACGCCCGGTGAGATCGCCCCCTGGAAGGCGCAAAAAAAACGCGCCACGCGGACCTCGGGGGGGACAGGTCGACGCGCGGCGCGCGAGGACGTTGATAGCAGCGGGGTCCGGGGCGTGCAAGGCGCAGAAACCGGATCTCCGCGATTTCATTCGATCTTCATGCCCGGCGGCAACTCCCCGCTCCATACGGGGATCCCGCGCGCCGAAAGCTCACGTGCGAGCTCCTCGGCGCGCGCCGCTTGCCACGCCGGATCGCGTGTCCGGGCAAACCGCGGATCGGAGAACTCCGCTTCTGCCCCGAACGCGCCGCGCAGCACGTCGATGCTGACCGAACGAACGACGGGCGCGAGCGCGTCCGCGAGCGCGGGGATCGATCCTTCGAGGATCGGCTGGACGACGGCGAACGTGCGCACGCCATGCCGGGAGAAGGTGGAGAGGATGTCGAGCCGCTCCATGATGCTCGCCCCGCGCGGCTCGAAGAATCGGCGGACCTCTTCGTCGACCGTGGGAATCGAGACCCCGAGCCACGCCTCGGGGAGCGCGGCGAACACCGCGAGATCCTGCTCGACGAGGCGGCAGCGCGTGAGCACGAGGACGGGGCGCGCCGAGCGAGCGGCCCCGATCGTCTGGAGGCACGCGCGCGTGAGGCCATAACGGCGCTCGATCGGATGGTACGGATCACTCACGATCGGGCAGAACTTGATCGGCCACGGCGGGAGCCGTTCGAGCTCGTCCGCGAGCACCTCGGGTGCATTGATGCGCACGTCCACGTACGAGCCCCACGGCACCTCGGGCAAACGAGCGAGGCGGCGCGACTCGACGACACGCGTCTGCGCATAACAAAAGCGGCACCCGACGAGGCAGCCGACGTACGGGCTCAGGGTATGGTGCCGCTCGCCCGGCGCGCCGGCCGCGGTGAGCAAGCTGCTGACGCGTACTTCGCGCACGCGCGCACCCGCCTCTTCGAGCTCGCGCGCTTCGAACGCCTCGCGTTCGATCGCGGCGAGCACGTCCCGCTCGCTCGCGGATGCGCGCGCGGCGAGGGCCTTGCAAAGCGCGAGGCCGAGCGCGGGATCGACGTCGCCGCGGCCCGCGCCGTCGCGGTAGCGGAAGAGCAGGCGCTCGGTCCGCGCGGCGAAACGGCCTCCGTCTTCGACGCGGGCGATCTCGAGGTGCACGTCGCGCCCGCCGATGTCGACGGTCACGCGTAGCCCGAGCTCGGTCGAGAGCGCGGTGATCCGCGCGCCGTTCGTGAGCTCGTCCCCGGGCGCGAGGGGCGCGAGCAGGGCGCGGAGGTGGCGATCGAGATCCATGCGCGGCGGCGAACGATAACGTACCGGCGAGGCGAACGAAATAAGCTTGCCGACCGCCGCTTCCGGAAGCGGCGCGTGTTCTGGTAACATCGGGAACCGATGGAATGCCCTCGTTGCAAGATCGAGATGACGAACGACCCCTACCGCGGCGCCGAACAGCGCCATCACCGGCGTGAGCGGCTCGAAGCCGTCGCCCACGAGGCCGGCGTGGAGATCGATCGCTGCAGCGGATGCGGCGGCGTGTTCCTCGACCACGGCGAGCTCGCCAAGATTCAAACGGCCGCGGCCCACGGCGACACGAAGCCGACCCACGCCCCGACGACGGCCGTTCAGCGCGTCTACGCGCGCGCCCGCGAGCGCAGCGCCGCAGGGGAGGCCGAAGCCGCCGCGCTCGATTGTCCGGCCTGCGGCGGCGAGATGGCCGCGCGCAACTGGGGTTTTGGTTCCGAGGTGATGGTCGACACGTGTATCGAGTGCCGCGGCGTGTGGCTCGATTCCGGCGAGCTCGAGGCGCTCGAAGACCTGTTCCGTTAAAACCCGAGCCCGGCGTGCAGGCCGAGCTCGACCCATTCGAGGGGCGTGTAGACCGAATAGATCCCGCGATCGGTCGTGCTCTGCACGGCCACGTACCCTGCGTGCACGCCGACCCGGACGATCGACGCGCTGAAATCGACCGCTCCGCCCAGGTCGTACGTGGGTCCGCGGACATCCTGCTGCACGAGCGCGAGCCCGTAATGGGCGAAGATCGAGGGTTGCACCACGCCGCGCAAGGAAAGGCGCGCCCCCGCGACGCCGCGCATCGGGGTCTCGACGGCATTCAAGCGCAGGTAGGATCCCCCGAGCTCCGGGGTGATCGCGAACGGCCCGAGGTTCGCACGATATCCGATCCGACCGCCGATACCGCTGCCGACATCGCCGAGGGGGCCTCCGCCGCTCGTCACGACGCCCACGTTCATGTCGGCGTTCACCGAAAGGCCAGCCCGGGCCGTGGAAGGGATGAACCCCACCACGCCAAAACCAGTGATCACGGAAATCAGGAAAAGGTTTCGGCGCATGTTTGCCTCCTGGGACGGTCTTCGGCAAACGTAAGCACGTCCGGCGCCGACCCAGGAGGCATACAGCCCGAGCTTTGAAATGCGTCCCCGGCGGCGGATCCGCGTTTCAGGCGGCCTCGGCCTTGGCCCAGTCCTCGACCTCGTAAAGGAAGCGCGTGCCGCCGATGAGCTTGCGGTTGTACGAGGTGCTCTGCACGAACACGACGTATTTCTCCAGGCTCGCGGGCTTGATGCGCACGGTCGCGCCGGGCGGCAATCCGAGCATCTCGCGGGCGCGCTCGCCGCTGTAGAGATCGCCGGTCTTGCGGTCCATGAGCACCACCTCCTTGTGCCCCTGGATCGTCTCGGTCTTCATGAACTCGTAGAAGCCGCGGCCCGCCTTGAAGGTGAGGCCGTTTTCCAGGACGAACTGCTTGATGGGCATGTCGCGGTCCACCTCGAGCGCCTGGAACCGGCCGGGCGGCACGGCGCGCAGGTCGGTGTCGCCGTATTCGGCGGACGCCTCGCGCTTCATCATCGTGCCGAACATCTTGTCGAGGCCGCGGTTCATGCGGCCCTGCTTCTTCACCTCGCGCTCGTAATCCTGGAGCCTCTCGTCGGACGATTGCTTGTAGCAAACCGCGAGGATCATGTCGGTCACGTAGGCGAACTGGTCGAGGCCGATGTGGAAGCCGCCGCTCTTTCGCGCGAGCTCGGCGTAAAACGGCGTCGCGTGACGGCGGCCCAGGCATTGCACGCCGTAGACCGGAATCCCGGCCGCGCCGAGCGCGTCGACCTCGCTGCGCCAATCGAGCTTCTTCGGGTTCTGGTTCGGGCCGTGTGGCACGTCGTCGCCGATGAGGACGAAGACCTTCGTGTAATCCTTGGTCCACGACATCGACCGCGCCTCGTGCAGGACGAGCTCGTAACACTCGGGCGCGTCGCCGCCGCCCGTGGGGCCGACCTTCTCCACGAAACGCACGATCGCGTCGCCGTCGTCGGTCAAATCGAGGGCCTTCGTCACGTACGTCGAACCGGCGTCGCAATAATCGCCGTGGGCGATGATGCCGATCCGGATCCCCGGGATCTCCTTCATCAATCGCCGCACCGTCTCGCCGACCTTGCGGCGAACCTGCGTCAAGCAGGGGTACATGCTGCCGGTGGTGTCGAAAGAAAAGACGACCTCGATCCTGTTGTCGATCATGCCCAAGCCCTCCGATTCGTCGCGACCGCGTCGCGATTGGTTCGTCCAATGTGCGGCCATTCGACGCGATTGTCCATTGACGATTCAGGTGGGTCGGACATTGTTCGACACAGCGTTCCGCAATGGCGAACCGTGTTCCGCGATTGCCGCGAAAATGCGACAGAATCACGATAGGACATTGTTCGTCATAGACAGGGGACGACCACGGCGCGCCTCCGCTTTACGAGCGGACGCCCCTCCGGTAGCGTCGCGCGCCCCGGGCGTTCCGCGCGCCTGCCCTTGCGGCCCTCGGCTTGCAGGGCGTATGAAGACGGCCCCCTCCGGCCTATCCGCGCACGATGAGCCTCTCCCCCGCGATCGAGGTCCGCGACCTCTCGAAGCGCTTCGGCGACGTCGAGGCCGTCCGCGGCGTGAGCTTCACCGTGCAGGAAGGCGAGATATTCGGGTTTCTCGGGCCGAACGGCGCCGGCAAGACCACGACGATCAAGATGCTCTGCACGCTGCTCGCGCCGACGAGCGGCGCCCTCCGCCTCGCCGGCTTCGACGTCACGAAACGCCCCGAGGACGTGCGGCGATCGATCGGCGTGATCTTTCAAGATCCGTCCCTCGACGATCGCCTCACCGCAGAGGAGAACCTCGAGCTGCACGCCGTCGTGTACGGCGTGCCCCGCGCCGAGCGTCGCGCGCGCCTCGACGAGGCCCTCGCGTTCGTGGAGCTCTCCGATCGAAGAAAAGATCTGGTGCGCACGTTCTCGGGCGGCATGAAGCGCAGGCTCGAGATCGCCCGCGGCCTCGTGCATCGCCCGCGCGTGCTCTTCCTCGATGAGCCGACGACCGGACTCGATCCGCAGACGCGGAAAGCCACCTGGGAGGTGCTGCGGGACTTGCGCGACCGGAACGGGATGACGCTGTTCCTGACGACCCATTACATGGACGAGGCCGAGAACTGCGATCGAATCGCGGTGATCGATCACGGGCGGATCGTGGCCGAGGACAGCCCCGAGGCGCTGAAGCGCGCCGTCGGAAAGGACGTGGTGTTCGTACGGACGAACGAGCCGGCGGCGCTCTGCGCGGTGCTCGCCGAGCGCTACGGCCTCACGCCGGATCGGACGGAGGAAGGGCTCTGCTTCCGCGTGGAGGACGGCGAGGCGTTCGTGGTGCGTCTCGTGTCCGAGGTGCGCGTCGCCGTCACGGGCATCGCCGTGCGCCGCCCGACGCTCGACGACGTGTTCCTCGCGCTCACGGGCCGTCAGATCCGGAACGGAAACGGCGAAGCCGGACGCGACACGATGCGCGCCATGGCGCGGCGGAGATGAGCATGCGCGCGGAGGTCGTCTACCACCTCGCCCGCCGCGACGTCGTGAAGTTCCTGCGCGACCGGCAGAACCTCGTCGCGACGCTCGTGCGGCCGCTGCTCTGGATCCTCGCCGTCGGCTTCGGGCTTCGGCGAGCGTTCGACACCGGCGCGATCGGCGTCGACTTCGTCTCCTTCCTCGTGCCCGGCGTGGCCACGATGGCCGTGCTGTTCTCCAGCATGTTCTCCGCGATCTCGATCGTGTGGGATCGCGAGTTCGGGTTCCTGAAGGAGCTGCTCGTCGCGCCCGTCCCACGCGCCACGCTGGTCTTCGCGAAGATGATCTCCGCGAGCGTGACCGCGCTCATCGAGGTCTCGGTGGTGCTCCTCGTCTCGCCGCTCTTTGGCGCGCGGATCGATCCGCTCGGCGCGCTCCTCGCGATCCCCGTGCTCGTCGCCTTCGGCATGTCCGTGAGCGCGCTCGGGATCACCGTGGCCTCGCGCATGAAGACGTTCGAGGGCTTCGGCGGGATCGTGAACTTCCTGATCCAGCCGGTGTTCTTCTTCTCCGGCGCGCTTTACCCACTCGAAGGCTTGCCGCCCGCGCTCGCGGCCGTGGTGCGGCTGAACCCGATGTCGTATGCGGTTGACGCGACGCGGGGCCTCTGCGTCGGGGTGCACCATTTCCCGATCCCGCTCGACGCGGGCGTCGTGCTCGGGACGCTCGCCCTGCTCGGTACCCTCGCGGTACGCTCGTTCTCACGGATGCAGGCGTGAATCCCCGCGCCCGCCGCGGCGCCGCCGCAAGTTCTTGACGCCCGCGCGCACGAATTCCATACGTCGAGGAGCGTCGTTCCGATCGAAATGCGAAGGCTCCACCGCCGCCCTGCCCTCCCTGCCTTGCTCCTCGCCGTGTCCCTCGCGCTCTCCGCGGCGGGCTGCGGACGCGCTTACAAGCGCGCGATGGAGCGCGGCGACACCTTCGCCCGCGCCGGCGACTGGGACGCGGCGGCAGCGGAGTACGAGCGCGCGACACGCATCGATCCGGACGAGGCCGAGGCGCAGCGCAGGCTCGCGAGCGCGCGGCGCAAGCAGTCGGAGGCGCGCACGGTCGAGAGCCGCGAGGCGCTCTCGCGCGGAGAGCTCGAAAAGGCGCTGTTCCTCGCGCGCGACGCGGCCCTGTTCGATCCGGTGAACCAGGAGGCGCGCCGCGCCTACGTCGAGGCGCGCGCCGCCGTCTTCAAGCGCGCCGAGGAGCTGCTCGCGAGCGGCCACGACGACGCGGCCCTCGCCCTCGCGCGCGCGGCGCGGAAATGCGACCCGAACGATCAGGCCGCCGCCGTCCTCGAAGGTCGCATCCTCGATCGGATGGCGACACGCGCCTACGACCGCGCCCTCAAGTATGCCGCCGAGGGCAAACGTGGCAACGCCGTGCTCGCGTTCCGTGACGTCGAGGCCGCCCGCCCAGGCTTCCGCGACGCGAAGCAACGCGCCGAGGAGATTCGCCGCGCGCTCGAAGACGAGCTCCGCTTCTACCTCGTGATCGAAAAACCCGCGGACACGAAGGCGAGCGGCGTCTCCGCGCTCGTCGCGTCCGAGCTCCTCCGGTGGAAGGGCGACTCGCGCGCGCGGCTCGTCGTCGCGACCGCTCAAGAGCCGCCGCCGAACGCCGCCGGCGTACGCATCCAGGCCGCCTTCGACACCATCAACCGCGGCCACGACGTCGCCACGCAAGCTCGCACCTGCGATTACGTGTGCGGCACCGATCGCCTCCCGAACCCCGCCTACGACGCCGCCTCGCGCGAGGTCGACGAAGCCGAACGGCGCGCGCGCACCGCGGAGAGCAACGCCCGCCGCGCGAAGAAGATCGTCGAGGACGCGCGCCGCGCCCTCTCGTTCGCGACGAACGCACACGACCGCGCCAAGGCCGACGAGAAGCGCCTCGACCGCGAGCTCGATCAGTGCCGCGCGACGCAAAAGCCGCCCGCCGACTGCAAGGTCGAGTCGGATCGGTACGACGAGGCGCGACGCGCGCGGAGAGACGCGGAGACCCGCGAGGACGAGGCGAAACGAGAGCTCGACCGCCGGGAGCAGGAGTTCACGGACGCGCAGCAGAAGGTCTCGAACGAGCGCGACACCTGGGACCGCGCCGTCGCAGAGCTCCGCAGGACGCCCACGACGGTCCTCGTCGATCGCATCTGCACGCACAACTACGGCGTCGAGCTGCACACGTGGAGCGCGGCCACTTCACTCGCGCTCCGCGCCCACGTCCTCGGCGACGCGAACGCCGTGACCTTGCCGCCGGATCCGATCACGACGCGCGCGACGGACGAGACCTTCCGCGCCGAGTCGGGTCGCTGCCGGGAGGTCGCCGCGGGGGACCCTCTGCGCGTCCCGTCCGACGCGGACATCGAGGCCGCGCTCGCCACGCGCGCGGTCGAGAAGATCCGCGGGCAGGTGTTCGTCTGGTACGCGGGGTACGTCCAGAGCTACGCGGACGATCACGCGCGGGAGAAAGCGGCGGGGCGAACCGAGGAGGCCAACGAGGCCTGGGTCCGCCACCTGCTCACGGGCCCGGGCCTTCCCCCGATCGGCCGCTGACGAGCGCGCTGCGCGCCGCGAGCACCCGCGCTGCGGCCTTCTCCGCGGTCTCTGCCATCGCCACGAGGTGCCCCATCTTCCGACCCGGGCGCGCCTCGGTTTTTCCGTACAGATGAATCTTCACGTCCGGGAACGCCGCGACCCGCTCCCATTGCGGCTCGCCGTGCGCCCAGAGGTCCCCGAGCAGATTCGCCATGGCCGCGGGCCGGAGCAGCGTGGGCTCGCCGAGGGGCAAACCGCAGACGGCCCGCAATTGTTGCTCGAACTGGCTCGTCACGCAGGCGTCGAACGTGTAATGCCCCGAGTTGTGCGGCCGCGGGGCGAGCTCGTTCACCACGATGTCGCCGTTTGGCAGGTAAAACATCTCCACGCCGAGCACACCCACGAGGTCGATCGCCTTCGCGATGTCCGAGGCGAGCTCCGTCGCGCGCGCCCGCGCCATCGCGGGCACGCCCGCGGGCGCGAGCGAGACATCCAGGATGTGCCGCGCATGCCGATTCTCGGCGACCTCGAAGGGGACGATGTCTCCCTCGCGCGAACGCGCGACGACCACGGAGAGCTCACACGCGAACGGGACGAACGCTTCGAGCACGCCGAGCTTTCCGGCGAGCGCCTCGAACGCGCGGCCCGCGGCCTCGGGCGTGTCGATCCGGACCTGGCCTTTGCCGTCGTATCCGAACTCCGCCGTCTTCAGGATCGCCGGTGTGCCGAGACGAACGAGTGCTTCGCGCAGATCGTCCTCCGTCCGGATCTCGGCGAAGCCCGCCACGGGAAAACCGCCTTTCGCGAGAAAACGCTTTTCGTGCAGCCGGTGGCGGCACGTATCGAGCACGGCCGGCGAAGGGTGCACGGGCCGGAGCTCGGCGACGGCGGCGAGCGTCTCGGAGGGGACGTTTTCGAACTCGAACGTCACGACGTCGACCGCCTCGGCGAAGCGCCGCGCCGCGTCCACGTCCTCGTACGGCGCGACGACCTCGACGTCCGCGACCTGGCCTGCGGGCCCGTCCTGCGAGGGGTCGAGCGCGTGCACGCGGTAGCCCATGCGCCGCGCCGCGATCGCGAACATGCGGCCGAGCTGTCCGCCGCCCAGAATGCCCACGGTGCGTCCGGGGAGAATGGGGCCGCCGGAGGTCACGTCGTCAAACCTCGCTTTCGAGCGCGGCCCGGGTCTGCTCCGCGCGGAAGGCCTTGATGCGCTCGCGCAGCGGGGCGTCGGTGAGCGCGAGGATGGAAGCGGCGAGGAGCGCGGCGTTCTTCGCGCCCGCGTCCCCGATCGCCAGGGTCCCGACCGGGATGCCGCCCGGCATCTGCACGATGGAAAGCAGCGAGTCGAGCCCGTGCAGGGCGTGCGAGAGGATCGGCACCCCGAGCACGGGCAGGACGGTCTTCGCGGCCACCATCCCGGGCAAGTGCGCGGCGCCGCCCGCGCCGGCGATGATCACCTGCAGGCCGCGCGCCTCGGCCTCCTCCGCGTAACGGAAGAGGAGGTCCGGCGTGCGGTGCGCGCTGACCACGCGCATCTCGTACGGCACCTCCAGGCGATCGAGCATCTCGGCCGCTTTTCGCAGGGTCGGCGCGTCGCTCGTGCTGCCCATGATGATCCCCACGCGGGGGGCGCGCTGCGTCATGGCGCGTGTTCTAGTCGGTTTCGGGGCGCACGTCACCGAACTCGGACGTCGAGTCCGACCGCCCGGTGAAACGAGCGGACGGACCCGGGCCCGTGCGCCTTCCCAGGGGTCCCCGAGCCCAGCACGAGCTCGGGGACCACGGGGGTCTTCGGGTTTGCCGAAGGCGAGGCGCCTTCGATCAGTCCCAGCCGGCGCCGCAGGGCCCGATGTCGTTGAACGCGAACTCGCGACCGGCGATGTAGAGCCTCATGCGGCGGAAATCGAGGCCGCCCGCGTAGGCGCCGGCGCCGTCGCAGAAATCGCCGTAGTAGTCATTGAGATCGAGCGCGCCCTGCCAGATGTTGCCCTGGAGCGGCGTGGCGTAGTAGCCGCCGACTTGGACGTCACTGAAGTACGCGTCTTTGTTGTACCACCCGCCGCCGGCGCCGCCGCAGGTCGCGCCGCCCGTGAGGAACGCGTACATCTCGATCTCGTCCTCCAGGCACTCGTCGACCGCGAAACGGCAGAAAATCTGCTGGCCGTCGAAGCAGACGTCGACGTCACCGAACACGAGATCGTCGACGGGGCCGGGGAGGCCGCAGTCGACGCCGGGGGCGCAGCCGCCGCCGTAAGGCCCATAGCCGCCGTAGCCGTAGCCGCCGCCCCAGTCGTAGATCCGGCCCTTGCCGCCGTAGTACCCGCCGCGGGGGCCGTACCCGCGGTATCCATATCCATACCCGCCGCGATAGCCAGGTCCGCCGTATCCATATCCGCCGTAATATCCAGGACCGAACCCGTCATCATCGACGCCCCAAGCACCCGTACCCGCAAGCGCCTGCCCGGAAGCGGCGAGGAGCATGGCAGAAGCGAATGCGGCGGAAAGGATCCCGAGCGACTTCTTCATGAAAACCCCCTTTTCGGTTCTCTGCCTCCTCTCGCGTCAAACATCGACGCGAGAAGGGCCGGCGTCTCATTACATCAAGCAGCGGCTCGCCGGCGGGCCGCGCGACCCGAAGCATTGCAAGGTCGCGGCCGCGCGGATGACGCGCCGTGGTCGTTCGGAAGCGTGCGATATGGGGTCGCACGCCGGCTACGCACCACGGCCGCGAACGTATTTCGGTCCGCGGACATACGCACGCCGTGCAATGAGAAACCATACCGCCCCGCCTGCGCCGCGCGCCCGGATCGAGGACGGAGCCGCGCGCCCCGCGCGAACGGGTGAAGGCGGCCCGGACGCCGCGGCGGCGTGGGGATCGTCGGGAACGTCCCCTCAGCCGAATCGCTCGAGCGCCTCTCCCACGGTGGAAAGGCGCCGCGCGCGGAGCAGGCCTCCTTCGAGGAGCTCGGCGCGGACCGGATCGACGAGGTGCGTGTCCGTCGGCCGGCCTTCGAGATCGGCGCAAAGCACGTCGAGCAGGACGCCGTCGGTCTCGGCGACGTGCCAGTGCACGTTGTCGCGCTCGTCGGAGATGCTCGTCGCCTCGCCCGGGCCGAGGACCCGATCGATCGTGGGCCGGAGGACGATACCGCCGGGCTCGTCGCGCACGCGATCGTAATGGCGGACGCGGAATCGACCCCGGAGCACGTAATGCATCGAGACCATGTTGTCGTGCGCGTGCGGCGGGTTCGCCCGGCCGGCGCGCAGGACGAAGAGCTTCGTCACGAGCCGCGGACCGTCGTCTCCGGGCAGCGTGGTCGAGAACGGTACGACCGCGGCGCCGCGACTCGCCGCGGGCGCGCGCGCGAGGAGCGATTCGATGTCGATGGCGCGGGCGATTTCTTCCGGCGTGACGCCGCGGAAGGCCTGCTCCACGAGCTCCTGCCACGTCGCGGACGAAAATCGCCCCTCGGCGAGGGCACGGGAGGCCTCACGGGCGGCAAGAAAGACATTCTCTGCGGCACGACGCTCGGCGGATGCGGCCGCGCCCGAGAAGAGGGTGTACCGGGCCAGGGCGCCGAGGGCCGCGGTGAGGCACGCGCCCATTGCGACGCGTCGCCCGATGCGACGATCGGCGCGCAGAGCCCCCATGGCCGAGGGCCTACCCGGGAGCACGAACGTGCGCGTTTCGCTGGGCATGGATATGCCCGCATTACGAGACGCAGGGCCGAAAGTCAAGAAAACAGCGCGATCGAGGCGCCGCGTTCGTATCCATTCCCCGCGTTCGCCCTTCGCCGCCGCTCATTCCGGGAAATATCCAGCCTGGAGATACCCCACGTGTGTCGCGTACGGATCTCGCGTAGATGACGTCGCCAAGCCGATGACGGTGAATCGGCCCACGTTTCGAGCGTCATGACATTGCCGGTGCCGAAAAACCGTGGCAAGAGCGTCTCTACGTGGCAAGAGCGCCCTTCATTTTCAGCGATTATCGTGGCCTCGTTCAGCTCAAGCTGGAGACGGCCGAGGACCTCGCGCAGATCCACGCGCTCCCGGCGGCCCGTTGGTCCTCGACGAGCGTCCCCATCGACCAGCTCCTCTGCGACGAGGCGCTGCTCCGGTACGTCGACATCGACGGGAACGGGCGCATTCGCGTGCAGGAGCTGCTCGCCGCGCACGATTGGCTGCGCGCCCGCCTCCGGAACACGAGCCGCATCGCCGAGCGGACCGATACCGTTCACCTCGACGACCTCGACCCCTCGCAGCCCGACGCGGCGCGCCTCCGCGCCCTCGCGAAAAAACGCATCAAGGCGAGCGGCCAGGCCGCCCGGCCCGGGGCGACGCTCTCGCTCGCCGACATTCGCGCGTTTCGCGACGGATATGCGCGAAAATCCCCGAACGGGGATGGTATCGTGGCGCCCACGCAAATCGAGGACGCGGCCCTCGCGCGCCTCGCGGCGCTGATCATCGAGGCGACGGGCGGCGTGATGGATCTCTCGGGCGAGGTGGGCGTGAGCGTGGCGAAGCTCGACGCGTTCCTCGCGCTCGGCCACGCGGCGCTTGCGTGGGAGGCGGCGGGCGCGCTCCGCACGGGCGCGGAGACGAGCCTCGTCTTGCCATTCGGCGAAGCCACCGCGGCGGCGTTCGAGGTCGTGGACGGGCTCGCGGGCAAGCTCGACCAATTCTTCGCGCAATGTGATCTGCTGGGACAAGGCCCGGTCGCGGAGGATCGGCTCGCCGTCAAGCCGGAGCGGCTCGCGGCGCTCGACGTGAACGATCCCGCGGCCATCCGGGGCTATTTGCGCGAGGCCGCGCTCGGGCCGCCGGACCGCTCGGGCGTGCTCGACCTCGAATCCGGGGTGAATTCGCTCTTCGCGGACGAGGCGCGGCGGCTCTCGGTCGAGGTCTTGCCGCGCGCGCTCGGCGAGCCGGGGCCCGTGCAGAAGCTCGATCGCAAGGGCTGGGAGCGGGTCCGCGCGCTCTTCGAGCCGTATCGAGCGTGGCAGTCGAAAAAACCCGCGTCCTTGCCGGGCGGACTCGCGGGCGCGGAGCTCCGCGCCTTGCTCGAAGGGCCCTTGCCCGCGGCGCTGCGCGCGCTCGTGAACGAGGACGAGAAGGCCTCGGCCGAGCTCGTGGGGCTCTCCGATCTGGAAAAGCTCGCGCTTCTGCAGCGGTGGATCCTGGATCTCGCGAACAACATGGTGAGCTTTCCGGCGCTCTTTTCGGCAGGGGGGCGGTGCCTGTTCGAGGTCGGCACGCTCGTGCTCGATGGCCGCGAGATCAACCTCTGCGTGCGCGTCCTCGACAAGGCCGAGCACCGGCCGATCGCGGAGACGAGCAACATCTTCGTCGCGTACGTCGAGCTTTCGCGCAAAGAGGGCGACGAACGGAAGACGATGCACGTCGCCGCCGGCGTGACCTCGGGCTCGCGCCGCGGCATCGCCGTGGGCAAGCGCGGTGTGTTTTACGATCGCGACGGCAAGGAATGGGACGCGAAGGTCACGGACGTGATCGTCAAGCCCATTTCCATTCAAGAAGCCGCGCTCGCGCCCTTCGTGAAGCTGCGCGACTTCGTCGGCGACAAGATGACGAAGCTCTTCGGCACGAAGCTCGAGGCCATGGAGAAAAGCGTCTCCGATCGGGTCGACGCGCAGCTCACGCCGCCGAAGAGCCCGCCCGCCGCGCCGCCCCCGCCGCCGGTCGCGCCCGTCGCGCCGCCCCTCGTGGCACCGGGGGCGCAAGGATCGATCGTGGGCGGCGGCATCGCATTCGCGGCCGTCGGCTCGGCCGCGGCGTTCGCGTTGCAGACGCTTTCGAATACGAACCCGCTGAATGCCCTGCTCGCCGTGGCGGGCGTCGCGCTCGGGGTGATGACGGTCTCGGGTTTTCTCGGCTGGCTCAAGCTCCGCAAACGTGACGTCTCGGCGCTGCTCGAAGCATCGGGCTGGGCGTTCAACGTCCGCATTTACCTCCGGCGTAATCTGAGCCTCCGTTTCACGCGCGTGCCGCCATTGCCGCGGGGCAGCGTACGCGAGCTCCGCGTCCTGCCCGTCTTCGTCTCCGGCGAGGACCGGCCGCCCGTGGGCCGCATCGTGCTCGTGCTTGCCGCCGTCGCGCTCGGCGTATCGCTCGCGTGGCATTACCACGGGATGATCGTGGCATGGCTCCGCCATTTCTTCCCGATCTGACTTCTTCGTCTTCGCGGCCCTGCCCGGGCTCGGCATGCGCCGAGCCCCTTTTTCATATCAGCTCTTCGCGGCGGCGATCACAGTCGAGGCGTGCTCTTTCGGATCCACCTCGAGCCACACGTGCTTGATCTTCCCATCTTTCCCGATCAAGAACGATTGCCGTGCGGCGAACGAGAGCCGCGTCGGCACGCGGAACGCCTTGGTCACGGCGCCGTCCGTGTCCACGACGAGCGGGAACGGCAGCTTGTATTTCTCGATGAACGCCTTGTGGCTCTCGGCGTCCTGCGTCGAGACGCCATACACCTCGAGCCCGGCCGCCTGGATATCGGCCCAGCCGTCGCGCAGGCCCTGCGCCTCGATGGTGCACCCCGGCGTGTCGTCCTTCGGATAGAAATACACGAGGACCTGCTTGCCCTGAAGGCTCGACAGCTTGACCTCTTTGCCGTCCGTGAGCTTCAGCGTGATGTCGGGCGCGGCATCCCCCACCTCGAGGGGCTTGGACTCGTCGGCGGCGTGAGGGTTCGCCGCGGCGGCCGGATCGGCCTTCGTTGACGCGGGCTTGTCGTCCTTGCAAGCCGCGAGGCCGAGCGCGGCGATCACGAGAAACGGGAGGAGGCGGGGCGATCCGTTCATGGGCGGCAGGATGGCAAAGTCGTGAAGGCGCCGCAAGGGCGCCGTTCCGGCCGTCGGATCAAGGCTTCTTGCCGGGCTTCGGCTTCGGGGGCGGCAGCGTCGTGAGCGGGCGCGTCGTCGGCATGTAGCCGCCGAACTGCTTGTCGAAGCGCCACAGGATCTCGATCGCCCGTGGCGTCTCCTCGTCCGCATACTCGCGGGGCACGCCTCGCATGCCGAACCAATCGAATTTGTCCGAATGAATCTCGTAGACCTTCTCCCAGCGACCGACCCCCGTCTCCGCGTTGAACGGATACGAAATCGAGCCGTCCTCGGCCACGGCGACGACCGACCATCCTGCCTGAAAGCCCGCGGCGTCGAGCTCGTTCGTCTGCGAATAGCTGAAGACGTGAATCTGCTTGTTTCGTTCGACGATGCCCATCGGCTCCTCCCCGATGTCCGCGACGTCGATGACATCCACGAACGCGCCCCCCTTGAAGACGGCGACGGAGGGCAAAACGGCGGACGTATATCCGATCTCGACATCGCCGAGCGTCCGCTGGGGCACGTAAAGAGGGGACTCCGAGGTCACGACGGAGGAGGTGTCCTTGCCTGGATGACGGACCGTCTCGATATGGCCCGGGTCCGCGGGGGAATACGACAAGCCGAGCGGCTTTCTCTCGGCGAGATTCTGCCGGTAGACAGCGGCCCGTAGCTCGGCGTGCGGCTCGAACGCCACGGGTTCGGGCGCGGTGACGTCGATCCATTTTGCTCCGTCGATCTTCGGGGGCGTGGAGGTCGTCGCGGCGATCACCTGGACCCGCGCCCCGGGGATCGGCGCCGCCGACGCGCGGGGATACGCCGCGACGGGGATCCGTGCCTCGATGGTCATTGCGCGCGGCGTGAATGCCATGGTCGTGACGGAGTGCGGGACCGGGACGAGCGCGCCGCTCTCGCTCACCTGAAAAAGGCCACTCTTGTCGAGCCGGAACATCCGCACGAATCGCGCCTCGTGCGCCTCGACGCCGGACGAAGAAGCGGGCGTCGAGGGAGGAAACCCAAAGGCGAGCCAGATCCCGTCTTTCGAGAGCTCGGCGAGCTCCGCCGCGACGAATGCGCCGTCCTTCGTGAGCGCGAACGCGAGGTGCGAGGGTGCGCCGGCCGGAGGCTGATTCCCCTCGGGCGGCGGCAGGAGCGAACCCCACTCGGCGAGGTTGCCGTCGATCAAAACGTTCGCGGGGAGTTTGTCCGGGGCCCTCACGCTGACGAGTGGCGAGGGCTCGCGGGGCGCGGGTGCGGACGCGACCGCGGACGGCTCGGGCGACGGCACGGGTTTGCCGTTGTTCTGTGCGGTCGGCGCAGAGGCGCACGACGCCGACAGCGCGGCAAGCGAGGTGGCGAGCACAACGCACCGGGTCATGGCTCCAGCGTCTACCATACCCCTTGACGTCTTCGCCATCGTGGTCTCCCCTCCGCGGCAGGAACCGGAGGATCGACGGTGAAGATCACGTGCATCGGCGGCGGACCCAGCGGCCTCTACCTCGCCATCCTGGCCAAGAAGCGCGACCCTTCGCGCGAGGTCGTGGTCCTCGAACGCAACCGGCCGGACGACACGTTCGGCTTTGGCGTGGTCTTCTCCGACGCGACGCTCGACAACCTGGAGGGCGTCGACAGGCCCGTCTACGACGCGATCCGGAGGAGCCTCGCGCACTGGGACGACATCCACACGTTCTACCGCGGCGAGCGGCTCGTCTCGACCGGGCACGGCTTCAGCGGTCTGTCACGCCAGCGCCTGCTCGCCATCCTGCAGGCTCGCGCCGAGGAGCTCGGCGTCGTGCTCCGGTTCGAGCACGAGGCCACGGACTTCGAGGCGATCCGGCGCGCGAGTGATCTCGTGGTCGCGGCGGACGGCGTGAACAGCGCGGTGCGGAGCCTGTACAAGCCGCAGTTCGGCACGCGCATCGACGGGCGGCCGAACCGCTTCGTCTGGCTCGGCACGACGTTCCCGTTCGACGCGTTCACGTTCTACTTCGACGAAAACGAGCACGGCCTCTTCCGGGTGCACGCCTATCGTTACGAGCCCGAACGATCGACGTTCATCGTGGAGTGCCGCGAGGAGACGTGGCGCCGCGCCGGGCTCGATCGGGCGACCGAGGACGAGACGCTCGCATACTGCGAGAAGCTCTTCGCGCCGCGCCTCAAGGGGCACCGGCTGCTCAAGAACAAGAGCGTCTGGCGGAGTTTTCCCACGATCTACAACGAGCGGTTTTCCTGGGAAAACGTGGTCCTCGTGGGGGACGCCGTGCATACGGCGCATTTCTCCATCGGTTCCGGGACGAAGCTCGCGCTGGAGGATGCGATAAGCCTCGCGGACGCGCTCGATACGCACGCGCGCCTTCCCGACGCGCTCGCCGCGTACGAGGCGGATCGGCGGCCGAAGGTGGAGACGCTCCAGCGCGCGGCGCAGGTGAGCCTGGAGTGGTTCGAGAACACCGAGCGATACATGGATCTCGAGCCGCTGCAGTTCAATTTCAGCATGCTGACGCGTAGCCTGCGCGTGACGCACGAGAACCTGAAGGTGCGGGATCCGGCGCTCGTGCGCGAAGTCGACGCGTGGGTCGCGGCGAAGGCGGAAGCGCAATCGGGCGTGCGGATCGAGAGCAAGGAGCCGCCGCCGCCGATGTTCACGCCGTATCGACTGGGCAAGCTGCTCCTCGACAATCGCGTGGTCGTCTCGCCGATGTGCCAGTATTCGGCGGAGGACGGCGCGCCGAACGATTGGCATCTCGTGCACCTCGGCAGCCGCGCGGTCGGCGGCGCGGGGCTCGTGATCGCCGAGATGACCGACGTCAGCGCCGAAGGCCGGATCACGCCCGGATGCACGGGCCTCTACCGCCCGGGCCACGTGCCCGCGTGGCGGCGTGTCACCGATTTCGTGCATCAGTTCTCCACGGGGAAAATCGGCGTGCAGATCGCCCACGCGGGCCGCAAAGGATCGACGAAGCGGATGTGGGAGGGCATGGATCAGCCGCTCGAATCGGGCGGATGGCCGCTCCTCGCCGCGTCCGCGATTCCGTATCTGCCGCATAGCCCCGTGCCACGCGCGATGGATCGCGAGGACATGGACCGCGTGAAGGCCGATTTCGTGACGGCGACGAAACTGGCCGACGAGGCGGGCTTCGACCTCGTCGAGGTGCACATGGCCCACGGGTATCTGCTCGCGAGCTTCCTGTCGCCGATCACGAACCGGAGGACCGACGCATACGGCGGCTCGATCGAGAATCGCCTGCGGTTCCCGCTGGAGGTCTTCGACGCGGTGCGAGCGGCCTGGCCGAAGGACAAACCGACGAGCGTGCGTATCTCGGCGACGGACTGGGCGCCGGGCGGAATCACGCCGGAGGACGTGATCAAGCTCGCCGTGGCGCTGAAGGAGCACGGGGTCGACATCGTGGATGTATCGGCGGGGCAAACCGATCCGTCGGCGCGGCCGGTGTACGGGCGGCTCTTCCAGACGCCGTTCAGCGAGCTCGTGCGGCTCGAGGCGAAGGTGCCGACGATGACCGTCGGCAACATCCAGAGTTATGCCGACGTGAACAGCATCATTGCCGCGGGACGGGCCGATCTCTGCGTGCTGGCGCGAGCGCACCTGTTCGATCCCTACTGGACGCGGCACGCGGCGGCGGAGCAGGGATACGTGATGCGGTGGCCGAACCAGTACGGATCGGTGGAGCGGTACGTGCCTCGAATGAAGTAGGCGTCATCCCCGGCGGCGCACGAGCGCGAAATAACTCGGAAGCGCCTCGATTTCATCGGGCGTTCGCAGCGGTAGCGTGTACATGACCGTGGGGCCGCTCTCCAGGATTTCCCATGCGGCGCCGGGGAAGTATTGGCGCACCTCGGCGTCGCCGAAGCGCGACGGCGGCCTTACGCCGGCGGCGACGACCCTGCGCACCGGCTCGGGCATGTACGTCGGGGTCGCGCCCTGCAGCACCATGTGATCGAGCGGATCGCCGTCGATGCTGCTCTCCGATAGATAAAGCACGCCCCGCGCGCCGAGCACGTCGCGCATGTTTTCGATCGCGACGGCGCGGCGCTTCGGATCGAGGACGTGGAGGACGCCGCGCATGAAGGCATTGGCCTCTCCGAGCTCGTCCACGAGCCATCGGAGCGCGTACGGGACGCTGACGTCGGCGACGTGGAAAGAGAGATTCTCGATCCCGGCAGACTCCTCGCGCGCCATCTCGATAGCGTGGCTCGATACGTCGAGGCCGACGACCTTGGGATACTGCGCGGCGAGGAGCCGCGAAAACCTGCCATTGCCGCAGCCGATGTCGATGACGGGGAGGTCGACCGCGAAATGCGTGGTGACTCTTTTCAGGATCTCCTCGATTTCACGAGGATCCTCCGTGTCCCAAAGCACCTCCCCGTGGTTCCCCGTGCGCCGGATGCCGCTCCAGAAGCGGTCCCACGCCTTCGCCGGATCGCGGGGCGCGCGTGCGGCGTACGAGAGGAGCTGCGGGAGGAGAAGGTACTTTTTCCAGGGCATGGCGAGAAAACGATAGGGCGAGCGGGAAGCGTAGACTATTCGTCGCTCGCGCTACGGAACCGCTGGACCACGTAATCCACGAACGCGCGCACCTTCGTCGGCATGTGCCTCTGGTACGGGTGCACCACGAAGACGTTCGTCTCGCCAAGCGCGTGCTCCGGCAAGACACGGCGCAGCCTGCCCGCCTCGATGTCGGCCGCGACATACGACAAGGGCAGCCGCGCGACGCCGATGCCGTCGAGCGCCGCCTGGCGCAAAACGGCGATGTTGTCGGTGATGAGGGTCCCAGTGACGGGCACGACTTGCGTGCGGCGGCCGGGGCATCGAAAGGACCACTCGCGCCGGACCGGCGAGAGGCGCAGGCAATTGTGGTGCACGAGATCCCGCGGGGAGACCGGCCTCCCGCGACGATCGAGGTAATCGGGCGACGCGCAAACGATCATCCGCACGGAGCCGATGCGGCGCGCCACGAGCGCCGAGTCTTCGAGGGTGTCGGCGACACGAATGGCCACATCGTACCCCTCCGCGACGATGTCCACACGGTGCTCCGAGAGCGAGAGCTCGATCACGAGGCGCGGATATCGCTCGTGCAGCTCGCGCAGGATGCTCGGAAACTGCAGGATTCCCGTACCCACCGGTACGGTGACGCGCACGAGGCCCTCGGGCTCCGCCGACGCGCTCTCCAGCACGCCCTGCGCCTCGTCCGCCGCGGAGACGAGCCGCGCGCAGGTCTCGTAGAGCCGCGCGCCCTCCTCCGTGAGCGAGAGGCGCCGCGTGGTGCGATGCAAAAGCCTGACGCCGAGACGCTCTTCGAGCCCCGAGATCCGCGCGCTCACGACCGACTTGGAGAGGCCGAGGAGCGCCGCCGCGCCCGTGAACGAGCGCGCCTCCACGACCCGCGCGAAGACCGCCATGGAGACCACATCGTCGAGCGCCGCCGTCATCGATTGTTCGCCCTGGCGAACAGTGTTACCCGAGCCGCCCCCCTAATCAAGCGTCCGTTCGGGGCGCATGGTACAGCCTCGATACAACCCCGAAGGGACGATCCGACCATGCGCACGATTCGATTTGTCGTTCTCGCCGCCGCCGTGCCCGCTCTGCTCTCGCTCGCGGCTTGCGAGGACCCGGCCAAGGACAAGCCCAAGGCAACCGTCGCTCCGGCCTCGTCGGCGCAGGCGGAGGCGAAGCCCGCGAACGCCGCGGCGGTCCAGGAGACGCTCGACGTCGACGCCACGGCCTCGTCGGTCGGGTTCATCGGCTCGAAGGTGACGGGCAAGCACGAGGGCAAGTTCGAGAAGCTCGCCGGCAAGATCACGCTCGCGGACGGCAAGGCCGAGGGCGGCAAGATCTCGTTCGAGGTGGAGACGGCGTCGGTCAAGACGGACGCGGCCGACCTCGACAAGCACCTGAAGAACGCCGATTTCTTCGATGTCGAGAAGTTCCCCAAGTCGACGTTCACGTCGACGGAGATCAAGGCCGGCGGCACGAACGGCGCGACGCACACGGTCACGGGCGATCTCGATCTGCACGGCGTGAAGAAGTCGATCACGTTCCCCGTGACGATCACGATCGCGCCGGACGCCGCCACGGGCACCGCGGAGTTCTCCATCAACCGCAAGGACTTCAACATCACGATTGCGGGCAAGCCGGACGACCTCATCCGCGACGACGTGCTGCTCAAGCTCACGCTGAAGGCGCCGCGCAAGAAGGGCTGAAAGGCCCGCTTCCCCTCACCCGCCCGACAATCGCTGATTTCCGCGGTGTTTTGCCGTTGTTCCGCGGGAGCTCCCCCCTGCCGCACCGTTGTTCTGGCCGGCGTCGACGGCGTGAATCGTTGTTCGACGGGTCGACGTCGGCTGACGTCGTTGAAAGCCTCCATCAAGCCCCCGAGGCGTCGTGAAGGAGCGGGATGGCGTACGCGGCGCGCGCGTACGCTGCGAGGGGGTCCGGGAGGCGTGGGACGACGATGCCGGGCGGGGCCCGCGGCCGGCATTACAGCAGGTGCCGGGCCTTGATCTCGAGGTAACGATTGATGAGCGCGGGCGTGAGGTCGCCGGGCGCGACGTCGAGGACGAGGGCGCCGTGTTGTTTCAAGCGGCGCACGAGTTTATCGCGAAACGAGAGGATCTCGGCGGCCGCGCCGCGCAGGTAGGGGCCGACGCCGGAGAGCGCCGCTGCCTCGCCCGCATGGCCGAGCGCGAGGGCGTCGACATCGACGTCGCGCAGGAGCACGAGGAGCGGCAAATGGCGGGGCATGAGCCCACGCATGAGCTTTTCGAGCTCGGCGGCGGCAACCTCGTCGACGACCTGCGTGAAAAGGACGACGAGCGTCCGTTTTTTCACGCGAACCGCGAGCGCTTCGAAAGCAGCCCGGTAATTCGTGGGGGCGAGGTCGGGCTCGATGTCGTAGCCGGCTTGCATGATCTTGCGCGTCGCGCGGGCGCCGCCCGTGAGCGGGGCATACGCGAGGATCTCCTCGGCGAAGGCCATCATGGAGACCTTGTCGCCGCCGCGGGAGGCGACGTGCGAGAGCATGAGCGTCGCGTTCAGCGCGTGATCAAAAAGCGAGAGGTTCGCGAACTCGGCCGTCATGAGGCGGCCGGCGTCGATCAGAAAGACGACGTTCTGGTCGCTCTCGAGCTGGTATTCGCGGGCAATGAGCTTTTTGCGGCGCGCCGTGGCCCGCCAGTCGATGCTGCGATACTCGTCCTCGCGGCGATACTCGCGGAGGCGCGCGAACTCGCTCTCGCCGCCGAGGCGGCGTGAGGCACGCACGCCGGCAGGATCGCGGTCCTGCCGCGCGAGGAGCTCGTATCCGCGGACGGCTTCGAGGTCGGGGTACACCTTGACGGGCGAGCGCGCGGAAATGGGGTACTGGCGAATCCAGAGGCCGAGGGGCGAAGGATAACGGACGTAATGGTCGCCGAGGACGTGGGCGCCGCGGCGGGAGGGCGTGACGCGGTACTTGAGGGTCGTGTGTCCACGCGGCGGGAGGTCTGCTTCGAGGGGGAGCTCGTCGCTCTCGGACGAAGGAAAAAGCTCCTCCTGCACGTGGACGTGGAGCTTGCGCCGGGCGAGGGAGCGGACGTCGAGGGAAATGACGTTTGGCCGGCCAATTGAGAGCACGGCCGGGGCGCGGCGGACGACGGAGACCAAACGGCGCCGCGCGAGCAAGGCGTCGAGCAGCGCGAGCAGGACGATCGCGGTGTCTGTGAGGAGCATGGGGAGGATCAATCCCCGGTCGAGGAGCGTGAAAAAAGAGAGGACGAGCGGCCCCGCGAACAGGAGGACGAGCGCGCGCGAGGGGACCATGTCGAAATCAGGCCGCCGTGCGCGGGACCTTCGCCTCGCGCAGGATGTCTTCGACGCAATCGTCGGCGCTCGTGCCTTCGATCTCGGCGTCGGGGTGGAGGATCAAGCGGTGGCGAAGGACGGCCGGGGCGAGCGCCTTGACGTCGTCCGGGGTGACGAAATCGCGTCCCTCGCTGGCGGCACGCGCGCGCGCCGAGCCAAGGAGGCCAATCGATCCGCGCGGGGAGGAGCCGAGGTAGACGGCGCGGTGGGCGCGGGTGCGGGCGACGATGTCGGTGATGTATTCGAGGATGCCGTCGTCGACGCGCACGGCGCCGAGGGCCGCGCGCATGGCGAGGATCTCGTCGGCGGAGGCGATGCGCTCGATACCCGCGCGATCGAGCTTGGCGGCGGAGAAGCCGTCGACGTGGTGGCGAAGGATCTGCTTTTCGACGGCGGGTCCGGGGTAACGGACGTGCAATTTGACGAGGAACCGATCGAGCTGGGCCTCGGGCAAGGGATAGGTGCCCTGCGATTCGACGGGGTTTTGCGTGGCGATGACGAGAAAAGGCTCGGGCAGAGGGCGCGTGACGCCGTCGGTGGTGACGGCGAGGTCCTGCATGGCTTCGAGCAAGGCGCTTTGCGTCTTCGCGGGGGCGCGGTTGATTTCGTCGGCGAGCAGGAGCTGTGTGAAGACCGGGCCCTCGTGGAAGACGAAGCGGTCCTCTTTCTGGTCGAAGACGTTACCGCCGGTGACGTCGCTCGGCATGAGGTCGGGCGTGAATTGAATGCGGCGGAAGCTCGCGCCGAAGACATGGGCGAGGGTGCGGACGAGCAGCGTTTTCCCGAGGCCGGGGACGCCCTCGATGAGGACGTGGCCGCCGGCCAGGATCGCGAGGAGCGTGGTGTCGATGATCTCGTCCTGGCCGAGGAGGACCTTGCCCGCCTCGCGGCGGATGCGATCGAAGGTGTCGCGGAAGAGGGACAGGTTCATGCTTTTCGGGTCTTCTTGCGGGAGCGCTCGCGGGAGGTCTGGGCGAGGAAATGGTCGAGGTGGCGCATGACGGCGAAATCGGACGCGGCCTGGGCGCGGTCCTTGCCCCGCGAGCGGCCGCGGGGCGATACGTCGCCGGAGCGGAGGGACGCGGGGGCCGCCTCTTTTTGTGCCTCGGTGGCCTCGACGAGGACGTGCATGACTTCGCCCGTGGATTTGCCGACGCGGACGCCGATGGCCTCGGCGAGCCCGGATAGCCCCTGCCGGCCCTCGCGCGGGACACGCTCGCGGAGGCGCTCGACGGCCCACGCGGCATAAAGGCCGAGGGCGTGGCGCGAGACGCCGGCGCGGGCATACGCGAGGCCGAGGGCGCGGACGTGATCGGCGAAGGCGCGGCGACGATTCGCGGGCGGGTCGCGCAGGACGCCGAAGGCGCGGCCCTGCCAGAGGAAAAAGAGGCCGAGGAGCAAAAGAAGCTGGAGGAGAATGGGCAGGAGGCGCGCACGGCTCAGGGTTTCGAGCGGCGTGTCGGCGCCGAGGGAGGTCCAGGCGTCGCAGAGCTCGACTTCGCGGTGGAGCGGGCGGAAGAGGGAGATCAAAAAAGCCGCGTTGTCGCCGGCCGTCAAGGCGACGTTCGTGAAGAGTTTGTCGTCGGCGAGGACAATGACGCGGCCGTCGCCGAGCTGCTTGAAGGACGCATAGGCGCCAACGCCACGGCCTACCATGCGATCGGCATCCGTGAGCGTGAGCGCTGGCCCGCGGGGAACGGCGAGGAAGATTTCGCCGAATTGGGATTCGTAGGTCGAGGCGGGAACGACCGCGCTGTCGACGAGTTGATCCGGTTCGAGGGACGCGCCGGTCCAGCCGGGGAGGCCTTGCACGCCCGCGAGGACGAGATCACCACCCGCCTCGACCCACGCTTGCAAGCGGCGGAAATCGGAGGCCGAGATGTCGAGGTCGGGCAGAAGGACGAGCGTCGCTTCGTCCTCGTCGGGCAGTTTGTCGAGAGGATCGCGGCGATGGCGGAACTCGATGCCATAGGCCGAGAGCATGGCGCCGATCGCGTGCGTGCCCGAGGGCGAGGTGTCGCCGCGGAAGACGCCGTCGGATTCGTCGAGCGCGGCGACGCGGCCGCAAGAGACGGTCGCGGAGAGGCCGAGGATCACCACGAGAATGCCGAGGGCGCGCGAAACGATGGGGACGACGCGGTCGTGAATGCGGGCAAAGGCCTCGGCCGAAGGCGCGCGGGAGCCGAACTGGACGCTCTCGACGTCGGCGACGATGTTCCGTACGTCCGCGGCGATCTCGGGCCGCTCGCGGCGCAGGGTGCGCACGTAATCGCCGTTCGTGCGGGAGGCGTGGATCTCGATGATGCCGTCGCCGTCGAGGCGCCGGAGGAGCGCGGCATAGACGTCATCGATCGCAGGGCCAAACGCGCCGCGCTGGGCCGCCGCGCGGGCGCGGGCGAGGAGACGGGCGACGTCGGTCTCGACGGGGCCGCGGGGCACCTGTCGTCGCTCGCCCGGGGCATTCTCGGGGCGGTCCTCGGGCGGAGGCTCGTCCTCGGGCGCGTCGCGCTCGGAGAGGACGTTTTTCAGGACCATCCACGCGATGAAGGCGAGGAAGCCGCCGAGCAGGACGAAAAAGAGGAGGCGCGCGAAGCCGCTGGCGGCACTGCTGACGGCCGGATCCATGGGCTCGGGCGGCGGCGGGGGATTCGCGGGTCTTGGTTCAGCCTGCCCCTTCCCTTCCCCGCCGCCGGGATTCTGGCCGGGCGCGTCGCCGGGTTTGCCCGGGCCGGCCTCTCCGCCGGGTTTGCCGGAGCCGTCCTTTCCGCCGGGATTGCCCGGACCGGACGCATCCCCACTGCCATGTTTGCCTTGTTCGCCGCCGGGCTTGTCTTGACCCGCTGGGCCCGAGCTTGCGCCATCTCCGCCGCCGCCGGGCCCGCCGGGTTTGCCCGGCTCGCCCGCGCCTTCCCTCCCGTCGCCGGAGGCGCTGCCGGAGGATCCCTCGAATCGGCGGACAGCCGTGCGATCGTCGCGGCCCGAGGAGCGTCCGGCCAAACAGCGGGAGCCCGCCTTGCAGCTCGGGGAGATGCCGGCCGGAGGGCCGCCTTTTTCGATCGGCGCGGGCGGCTTGCGGCAGGCCGCGGGCAAAGAGGGGCAAGCCTCGCTGGTCTCGCCGACGAGGGGGCAGAAGGCGCGCTCGCCCTCGCCGAGGGGATAATCGTCCTCGTGGCAAAACCGGTACCGCTCCGATTCGAGGACCTCGCGGACCCGATCGTCGGCGTTGTATACCGGGCTCGCGCCGAGCGCCGAGAGGAGGAGGACGAACTTGATCACGCGGCCCTCCTGCGCTCCTGTTCGGCCCGAGCGCGGATCGCCGTGAAACGAAGCTGGATGTCCCAGCCGTCCTCCCGCGTGCGGGTGTCGATGTAATAAAGGAACCGCGCCGTGGCGACGAACGGTACGGCCAAGAAAAACCCGGCGAGGGCGGCCGGCGAGCCGCCGTCGTCGAAGAGCCAGCCGAATGGACGGCCGAACTGGAGGAGGTCGTTCACGAGCCCGTCGAAAAGGAGCTCTGCCGTGAGGACACCGCCGAATCGCGCGCCGAGGAGCATGAGGAGGACGAGGAACGCGTCGCCGGTGCGCATCGAGACGAGCCGCTGGGCGCGCTCATGCGCGCGCGAGCCGGAGAGGCCTTCGAGGAGGCAGGCCTCGTCGAGGAGCAGGAGGCGAATGCCGACGAACGGCAGGAGGAGAAAGAGCGCGAGGGAGCCGATCAAGAGGCCCAGGATACGAATGAAGAACGAGCCGAGCAGCGCGCCGAATCGCTTGCGAAAAAGAGCGAAGACGGCGCGCGGGGTGATGGTGGGCGAAAAGATGATCTGGCTGACGGCGACCGTGAAGAGGGCCTCGACGAAAGGCACGGTGAGGAAGGCCGCGAGCCAGACGAGACTCCAGGGGGCGTCGAGCGCATACCGCAGCGCGAGGCATCCGGCGAGGAGCGGGACGATGGCGAAGAGGGTGAGGCGCGCGTAAAGGGAAAATGCGAGGGAGAAGCAGAGGCGAAACGCGAGGTCCATGACCTCGGTGAGGTTGCGGGGGCGCAGGACGATCGCGGAGTCGCCGAGGTTCAACGGGCCCTCCCGCGTTCACGGCCGGCGAAGAGGAAATAAGCCGTGACGAGCAAAGAAAAGAGGGTGGCGACGGCCCATTTGACGGGCGGCGGCGCGCCCGAGGGGGACCAGAATCCCTCGATGCCCGCGGCGATGAGCAACATGACGGCCGCGCCCACGACGAGGCGGACGATGTCGGGCGCGCTCTCGCGGAGCGAGCCGAGGCGCGTGCGGCCGCGGGTGATGACGAGGGAATACCCCATGCGGAGCCCCGCCGCGCCCGCGACGACGATGGCCGTGAGCTCGAAGGGCCCGTGGCCGCACATGAACGTGCCGATGTTCCGGCCAAACCCGGCCCCGGTGACCCAGCCGGTCACCATGCCGATGTTGAGGCCGTTGTAGATGAGGTAAAAGACGCTGCCGAGGCCGAAGAAGATGCCGGTCGCGAAACAACGGAACGCAATGCCGACGTTGTTGCGAACGTAAAACCCGGCCATCGCGGAGTCGGCCCCCTCGCCGCGGCCCTCGTCGAAGCCCTTCGAATACATGTCGGCCATGCCGTCGAGCATGCTGCGCGGGAGGATCTGCGAGGCGGCGTCGGGGACGAAGAGGGCGAGGACGATGCCAATGGCGCAGGGGATCAAAAAAAGCGCGGAGGAGAGGGCGAAAAACGAGGCGTTCTTGCGGAGCGTGCGCGGGAAGTCGCGCGTGAGGAGGGACCAGAAGGCCGGGATGCGGAAAGGCTCGGCGCCATAAAGAGCGCTGTGCGCGCGGCCGGCGAGGTTGTCGAGGTACGCGACGAGGTCGGGCGTGCAGCGGGCGCGGCAAAGGACGAGGTCACCCGAGAGGGCCCGATACAGCGCGGCGGCGCGGGAAATGGAGGGGCCGTCGAGGTGGTGGAGGGCCTCGGCGCGCGAGACGAGGCTTTCGAGCTCGCGCCAATCGGCATGACGTGCCGCGACGATCTCGTCCTGGCTCCTCACAGAGGCCTCCTGCGCTCGCTGGCGCGCGCGTGAAGCAAAGCGAGGAGGCGCGCGGAGTCCTTGTTCCGGATCCCCATGCGGTTCGCGAAGATGGGCGCGACCATGGCCGCGAGCTCTTCCTCACGCGCAGGGCCGAGGCCTGCTTTGCGGCGGAGAAAGAGCTCGATGGCCTCGAGCTCGTCGCCGGAGAGCGGGAGGCGTTGCGGGAGGCTCGAAAGCTCCTTCGGGGTGGGCGGAGGGTCGATGCGGAGCGTGGTGGCAACGGCGCGGCGCTCCTCGACGATGACCATGGTGCCCGCGACCATGTCGCCGAGGCGCCGAAAACGGCTGTCGCGGGCCATCGCGACGAGGCCGATGGCATAACCGAAGGGGAGGAAATCGGCGGCGCGGAGGAGGTTGCGGAGGAAGCTGTCACCAATACGCAAGGGATGGCCGTGGACGGAGACGACCCGCAGATCGAGCGCACGTTTGCCCGGGGTGCGGCCATTCCAGGCGATCTCCCAGAGCGTGTAATACGTCCACTCGAGGAGAAAATAGATGACGAGGAGGAGCCCGACGGAGAGGCCTGCGACGGCATCACCGACAGCAAGGCCGCCCAGGAGCGCGAAGATGGCGAAGACGACGAGGACGGCGCCACGAATGAGCCAGTCGAGCGCCCAGGCGACGACGCGGCGAGCTGGGCCGGCGACGGGGTAATGGAACCGCACGTGCTCGGGCGTCTCGATCTCCGCGGTGGTGTCGATCGGCTGGAGGCGTCGTGCAGGCTCCGCCATGGGGCGGATGACATCACATCACGAGAGAGGCGTGGGGGTCAAACGACGTCGTCGTCGCCTTTGGTTGCGGCTTCGCGCGCCGCTTGTTCCTCGGGTTCTTCGCCGACGATCCATGCGACCTCGGTCCACAAGGCATCGAGGTCGAGCTCGAGTCCTTCACATCCAGGGAGCCTCAGCTTTCCCTCGGAGACGGAGGCATCGAGGACGTAACGACCATCCGCGCCGAGCTCGTAGAGCTCGAGCACTCGCGCTTCCGGGTCGATGAGCAGGTAGAGCTTGACACCGAAGCGGGCGTACTCCGAGCGTTTGTCCAGTCGATCACGCCGGACGTCGCGGGGACGCGGGGAGAGGACCTCGACAACGAGCCAAGGCGCGGTGCGGGAGAGAGAGCCGCGTCCGAGACGCGTCCCGGGGGCGTACATGGAGACGTCGGGCTTGCGGCCGCGTGTCTTCGAAACGCCGAGCTTGTGCTCGGAGCCAAGAACGGGCGCGCGACGCTCGGCTCCCCAGAGGCCGAGGATGCGGATGAGCCAGGCCACGACGGCCTCGTGCGGGTTGCTGGGCACTTCTTCCTCTTCCAGATGGCCATCGACGAGCTCGCCCGGCTCGTCCTCGTCCATGTCGGCCCATTCCTCGAGGGTCATGGGTTCCGGAGGGAGGATCTCAGCGGTCGCGAGAGAGCGCATGAGTGCAGTGTACCACGCAGAGAAAGCAGGGCACCACCGCCCTCCCGAAAAAAGGGCGGTCTGGATGTTCCCGGTCAAACCCCCGCAGCGTGGAGCGCAAGCACGATCGCCACGACGAGCAGCAACGCGCCAACGACATACAGCAGAATGGTCCGCGACCTCGCCGGCGCCACGCTCGGAAGGGCCATCGCCGCGGCCGTCGGCGCGGCGGCGGGCGCGGCCACGGGCGCCGCGCGTGTGTGCGGCGGGAGGGGAATGCCGCGCTTCTTGAGCCAGTCGCCGAGCGCTTCGTACATCTCGGCGGCGGTCTGGAAACGGGCGTCGGGATCACGCGACATGGCGCGGCGAATGATCGCCGAGAGCTCGGGATCGAGCGAAGGCAGGTGCGTCTCGGGCGGCGGCGGATCCTGCGAGACGACGCGGAACGCGAGCTCGACCGCGTTTTTCACGTCAAACGGGACCTTGCCCGTGACGCTTTCGTAGAGGATGACGCCCGCGGCATAGACGTCGCTACGCGGGTCGACCTTGTCGGAGCTGCGGATCTGCTCCGGCGACATGTACATCGGCGTGCCGACCATGGCCCCGGTACGCGTCAACGCCTGTCCCGCATTCGTGAGCTTCGAGGCGCCGAAATCGAGGATCTTGAGGAATCCGCGGCCCTCGGGGCCCGGCACGAGGAAGAGGTTCGCCGGCTTCAAGTCGCGGTGCACGATGCCGAGCTCGTGCGCCTTCGAGAGGCCGGCGAGGAGCTGGAGGACGAGGGAGACGGCCTCCTCCGACGGGAGCGGGCGGCGCTTGCGCAAAAGGTCGGCGAGCGTGCCGCCGTCGAGGTATTCGAGAACGATGAATCGTCCCTCGGGCGTAGCGCCCGCGCCATACACGTGGACGATGTGATCGGAGCCGATGCGGCTCGCGGCCTCGGCCTCGCGCTCGAATCGCTGGACGATCTCGGCGTTCTGGGAGAGCTCGCGATGCAGGATCTTCACCGCGACGCGATGGCCACGCACGTCGTCGATGGCCTCGTACACGGCGCTGACCGCGCCCTCGCCGAGGAATCGCACGACACGAAAGCGCCCCGCGACGAGATGACCAGGCTCGAGCTCCATGATGATCCCGTCAGGTCTCCAGGACGACGGCGCTCTTGGGATTCCAACCCACGACGACCGAGGTGCCATGCTCGATATGGCCGTGCGTGGCCGGCGGCTCGGTCGCGACGACACGCTCGCCGCCCGCGAGACGCACGACGGTCTTCCAGACGGAACCGACGAAAACGGTCTCCTCGACGGTCCCGGGGAGCGCGACGCCCTGAATTTCGCCGTCGTCCGCTTTGCGTACGGAGACCATTTCGGGGCGTACGCTCAAAGAGATGCGGTGGCCGGCTTCGAGGACGGCGTCGGGCTCGATCGGGATGCGCGCGCCGCCGAGGGAAAACGCGTGCGCGGAGCCATCACGGAAGACCTCGCCCGCGAGGAGGTTCGTCTCGCCGATGAAATCGGCGACGAAGCGGGTCTTCGGGCGGTTGTAAATGGCGACGGGCGCGTCGATCTGCTCGATCCGGCCGCCGTTCATGACCGCGACGCGGTCGCTCATGGTGAGCGCCTCCTCCTGGTCGTGCGTGACGTAAACGAACGTCATGCCGAGCTTGCGCTGGAGGCTCTTCAGCTCGAATTGCATCTCCTTGCGGAGCTTCAAGTCGAGGGCGCCGAGGGGCTCGTCGAGCAGGAGCACGGAGGGGCCATTGACGATCGCGCGCGCGACCGCAACGCGCTGCTGCTGGCCGCCGGAGAGCTCGCGCGGCTTGCGCGCGGCGAACGCGTCCATGCGCACCATGGCGAGGACCTCGGCCACTTTGCGCTCGATCTCGGCCTTGGGGAGGCGCTTCTGTTCGAGGCCATAAGCGACGTTCTGGCGCACGCTCATGTGCGGGAAGAGGGCGTAGCTCTGGAAGACCGTGTTGACGTCGCGCTTGTAAGGCGGGAGCGCGGAGACCTCGCGGCCGTCGAGGTAGATTTCGCCCGAAGTGGCCATCTCGAAGCCGCCGATCATGCGGAGTGTCGTGGTCTTGCCGCAGCCGCTCGGGCCGAGGAAGGTGAGGAATTCGCCCTTCTCGATGGATAGATCGAGCGATTTGACGACCTCGACGTCGCCGAAGCGCTTGACGACCTTGCGTAGCTCCACGATGCCCAAAACGATTACTCCTTGTCGCGGCCGCCGAGCGCGGTGCCGAGCAGGATGAGGCCGATCGATCCGGCGAAGACGAGGGTCGAGATCGCGTTGACCTCGGGAGAAATGCCCCGGCGCATCATGGCCCAGATCTGAATGGGGAGGGTGTTGTCGCCCGCGATGAGGAAAAACGTGACCGGAATCTCGTCGAGCGAGAGCGTGAACGAGAGGAGCGCCGAGCCGATGATGGCCGTCTTGATGTTCGGCAGGATGACCCGGAAGAACGTGGTGAGCGGCGGCGCGCCGAGATCCGCCGAGGCCTCTTCGAGCGATGGATCGAGGCGCCGGAGGCGGGCATAGACCTGCGTGAGCGTGATCGCGATGAGGAACGTGCCGTGGCCGATGAGGACGGCGAGGAGCGAGACAGGGACGCCAATGAGCGGAAAGAAGCTCAACATGGCGACGCCCGTGACGATGCCCGGCAAGGTGAGCGGCAAAAGGACGATCCGTTCGAGGAGCCGTTTGCCCGGGAACTCGTGGCGCGCGAGCGCAATGGCCCCGGGGACCCCGAGGAGGAGGCCGATCGAGGTGCCGCCGAGCGCGACGAGGAGGCTGATGCGGAGCGCCGACACGAGCTGCTCGTCCTCGAGCAGCATGCGATACCAGCGGAGGGAGAAGCCGCGCATCGGGAAGACGTTCACCGCGTCGGGGTTGAACGAATACACGACGACGACGACCATCGGCAGGTAGATGAACGCGAGGACGAACGCCGCCGCAGCGCCCACGAGGAGCGTCGGCAGATCGATGCGGGGGTTTGGGGGCAGAGCTCGGCTTGTCCGAGCGGAGCCCCCATGCGTAGACTGACGCGTCATCGCGCGCCTCCGAGGCGGCCGCGGCCCGATTCGAGGCTGGCGAACGATTTTTCGACGCGGGACGTCGTCTCCAGGAGCAGCACGACGACGACGAGCAGGACGATTCCGACGACGGAGCCGAGGGGACGATCGTTCGAGGTGCCGAAGAGGTTCTGCACGACGTTCGAGATCATGAGGTTGTCGGTGCCGCCGAGCAGGACGGGCGCGAGGAAATCGCCGAGCGTCAGGACGAACGCGAACGTGCCGCCCGCGATGACGCCGGGCAGCGAGAGCGGGAAGACGACGCGGAAGAACGTGGTCAGGCGACCGGCGCCGAGGTCCTTCGACGCCTCGACGAGCGAGCGGGGGATCTGCTCGAACGCCGTGTACACCGGCATGAGGACGAACGGCGTGTAGATGTGGACGAGGCCGATGATGATCGCCCATTCACTGTAGAGAAAGGCCTCGACGGGCGCATCCGTGATCTTCGCCCATTGCAGGAAGGAATTCAGGATTCCTTCGCGGCCGAGGATGATCTTCCACGCATACGCGCGGACGATGTAGCTCACCCAGAGCGGGACGATGATGAGGCTGTAGAGCAGCTCCTTCCCGCGGCGCACCTTGAACGCGATGAAGTACGCAAGCGGCACGCTGAAGAGCACGGAGAGGCTCGTGACGGTCAGCGCGATCTTGAAGGTGTAGAGCAGCGTGCTCCGGTAGAGGGTCTTCGTGAAAAAGGCCTTCCACGGGTCGAGCGTGGGCTCGAGGACGACGTTTCCGAGATCGTCGGATCCGAGGAAGCTCTGGAAAAACAGACCCAGGTACGGCAGGACGAGGAAGCAGAGCAGCCAGAGCGCAGGGGGCAGGACGAGGAACAGGAGCGCCCGCCTCTTCGGCGGGGTTTGCGTGTGTACCGTGGCCTTCGCGGCGGGCGCCGTATCCATGCTCGTTCGCCTACTTCGCGCTCTTCACCTCGTTCCAGAGCTCGTTGTACTTCTTGCGCTCCTTCACGTATTGCCAGAAGTTGAGGCGCTTGAAGTACGTCTCGCCCTCGGTGACACACGGGCTCTTCTTGAGGTCCTCGGACATGTGCTCCTTGGCCTTGGCATTCGCCACGCAATACCCGCCCGTCGCCTCGAAGACGAGCGCCTGGGCCTTCGGCGTCGTGACGTAATCGAGGTACGCGAGCGCGAGCTCCTTGTTCTTCGACGACGAGGTGATCATGAGCCGATCGATCCAGCCCGTCGCGCCCTCCTCCGGAATCACGCCCTTGAGGTTCAAGCCCTCCTTGTTGAGCGTGCCGACCGTGAGCGGCCAGCCGACGGCCAGGACGACCTCCTTGTTCTTGAAGAGATCGTTGAGCTCACCCGCGGTCGCCCAGTACTTGCGCACCTGGGGCTTGAGCTCGACGAGCTTCTTCTTCGCCTCGGCAAGCTGCTCGTCCGTCATGTTGTAGAGCGCCGCCGGGTTCGACTTGTCGAGCCCCATGATCTGGCCGACGAGATAGATGTTCGAGATGTCGTCCCAGAGGGTGACCTTGCCCTTGTATTGCGCGTCGTAGAAGACCTTCCAGCTCTTCGGCTCCTCTTTCACGACATTCGCGTCGTAAATGAGGTAATCGGGGCCCCAGGTGAACGGGACGCCGTAGAGCTTGCCGTCCTTCTTGACGTCGTCGAGGTTCTTCAGCGCGTCCGCGAGGTCGCCCCAGCTCGAGATCTTCGAGGTGTCGATGGGATCGACGAGGCCGCCCTGCATGAGCGTGTACGCGACGTCCGAGGACGGCGAGACGATATCGTAGACGCCGGGGCTCGACTTGAGCTTCGCCACGAGCTCGTCGCTCGAACCGAAATACGTGCCCTTGACGGTGACGCCGTATTTCTCCTCGAACCCCTTCGTGAACTTGGCATCGGCATACCCCTCCCACGCGAGGATGTTCAAGGTCTGACCCTTGAACTTCTGGGCAGGGTCGGCCGGCTTCTGCGCCGCGGGCGCCGCGCTGCCCGTCGGCGCCGCGCCCTCCGGCTTCTGTTCACCCGGGCGGCCACAGCCGAGCGCCGCGATCCCGAGCACGGCGAGGCCCGCCGCCGATACCCACGAAGACAAACGAATCATCGCGAATCCTCCAATCCCCACGGACGGGTCTATCCCCGGTACGAAATGACGGTCTTGCGCTCGCTGTACTCTTCCATCGCGTAACGGACGCCCTCGCGGCCGAGGCCAGACTCCTTCACGCCGCCATAAGGCATGTGATCGGCGCGATAGGTGGGGACCTCGTTGATCATGACGCCGCCGACCTCGAGATCCTCGGCCGCACGACGCGCGACACGCAAGCTGTCGGTGAAAACGCCCGCCTGGAGGCCGTACTTGGAACGATTGACCGCCTCGATGGCCTCGCCGACGTCGCGATAGGTGAGCAGGTTGAGCACCGGGCCGAAGACCTCCTCGCGCACGATCGCGAGCGCCTCGCCCGGACGATCGATGACCGTCGGCTGGACGAGGTTGCCCTCGCGTTTGCCGCCGCAAAGGACGTTCGCGCCCGACTTCTGCGCTTCGTCGATCCACGTCGTGATGCGCTCGGCCGCCTTGCCGTCGATGACCGGGCCGACGAGCACGCCCTCGGCGCGCGGATCGCCGGTCTTGATGCGAGCGACCTCCTCGATCAAGAAGCCGCGGAACGCCTCCTCGACGCTCTCCTCGACCCAGACGTTTTGCACGGAAATGCAGACCTGGCCGGCATACGCGAATGCGCCGTACGCGACGCGGGAAGCGGCGCGGACGAGGTCGGCCCCGCTGTGGACGATGACCGCAGCATTGCCGCCGAGCTCGAGCACGGTGCGCTTGCCGCGCGCCATGCTCTGGATGCTCCAGCCGACGGAGGCGCTGCCCGTGAAGCTGACGACGCCGACACGCGGGTCACGAATCGCGCGCCCCGTGACCTCGTTCGGCGCGGTGATCGTCTGGAGCGCGGCGAGCGGGATGGTCTCGCGGCTCTCGGAGACCTCGTTCGCCGCCGCCTCGAAGACCTCGGCGAGGAGGCGGACCGCGCCCGGGGTCTGCGGCGCCGGCTTGACGAGCACGGGCGCGCCGATCGCGAGCGCAGGTACGACCTTGTGCGCGACGAGGTTCAGCGGGAAGTTGAACGGCGTGATCGCGAGGACGGGCCCACGCGGGACGAAGAGGCTCGTGCCCGGCTCGTACGCGCGGCCCGCCGCGTCGATGTCGACGGGGAAGACCTCGCCGCCGTAACGCTTGGCCTCCTCGGCGCCGACGATGAAGGTGGTGATCGCGCGGGACACCTCGGCGTCCGCGAGCGCCGCGGGTTTGCCAGCCTCGTCGACGATCGACGCGACGAACTTCGCCCGCTCCTCGTCGATCCGTCGCGCCATCGCGGCGAGGAGGCGGCTGCGCAGGTACCGGCTCGTCTTGCGGAAACGTGTCTGCGCGGCCTTCGCAGCGCAAAGCGCGCGCTCCATGAGCGCGTCATCCGCCTCCTCCGCGACCGCGACGATGCGGCCGCTGTAGGGGGACTTGATGGTGTGCGTGCGGGACGACTCCCGCCACGCGCCGTCAATGAAGAGCAAGTGCCGGCTCATGCGCTCCTCCCGAGTTCTGCGAGCCCCGCTTCAAGGACCACGAGCCCTTCGTCGAGCTCAGTGTCTTCGAGGGTGAGCGGCGGGGCGAGGCGAATGACGTTGCCGTACGTGCCAGCGCCGAGGACGACGACGCCGTGCTGATAACAGTACTTCGCGAGCGCTTGCGCCGAGGCCTTGTCCGGCTCCCGCGTGTGGGGATCTTTCACCAGCTCGATGGCCCGCATGGGGCCGATGCCGCGGACGTCGCCGATGATCGGGAAACGCTCTTTCCACGCGAGGAGGCGCGCGCCGATGGTCTCGCCGACGGCGTGGATGCGCTTCAAGAGCGCGCCGCCGTCGGCCTCGAAGCGATCGATCACGGCGAGCGCGGCCGCGCAGGCGACGGGGTTTCCGCCGAACGTGCCGCCAATCGCGCCCTCGATGGGCGCATCCATGATCTCGGCGCGGCCGACGACCGCGGAGATCGGCAGGCCCGAGCCGAGGCCCTTCGCGAGCGTGACGAGGTCGGGCTCGATGCCGTAGTGCTCGCACGCGAAGAGCTTGCCGGTGCGGCCGAACCCGGTCTGGATCTCGTCGACGATGAGGACGATGCCGTGCTGCTTGCAGAAGCTCGCGAGCTCTTTGACGAAAGCCACGGGCGCGTCGATGAAGCCGCCCTCGCCGAGGACGAGCTCGATGACGACCGCGGCGACGTTGTTCGCGCCGACGTGGTGCAGGACGAGCTCGGAGAGCTCGCGCATGGCCCACGCGGAGGCGTCGGGCTCGGGCGAGCGGTAGGCGTAGGGGAACGGCGTACGGTAGACCTCGGGGACGAACGGCGCGAAGCCCTGCCGATAACCGACCTTGCTGGTCATCGTCATCGCGAGGAACGTGCGGCCGTGGAAGGCGTGGTCGAAGACGACGACGCCCTGCCGCTTCGTGTGGGCGCGGGCGATCTTGACGGCGTTCTCCACGGCCTCGGCGCCGCTGTTCGCGAGGAAGGCTTTCTTCGCGAAGGCGCCGGGCGTGATGCGGTTCAGGCGCTCGCAGAGCGCGACGTAGCCCTCGTACGGGACGACGTTGAAGCTCGTGTGCAAGAACCGTTCAGCCTGCGTCTGCACGGCCCGCACGACGTCCTCCGGCGTGTGGCCGAGGTTCGCCACGGCGATACCGGAGGCGAAATCGAGCAGTCGATTGCCGTCGACGTCCTCGATCACCGCGCCGTGCGCCTTCGCCACGAAGATGGGCGTCCCATGGAACGGCCCCCGGGCGACCGCCGCGCGGCGCTGTTCCATGAGCGCCCGGCTCCGAGGCCCCGGGATCTCGGTCTTCAATTCGATCCGCATGCGGTCTCTCCCAAAAAAACGTCGGCTAGTACCAGCCGAGCGGGGCCTCGTCCAGATTGATGTTGACCTGCTTGGTCTCGAGATACGCCTCGATGCCGTAGAGCCCGAGCTCACGCCCGGTGCCGCTCTGCTTGTAGCCGCCCCAGGGCATCTCGTTGAACGTCGGATGATACGTGTTCACCCACGTGATGCCGGCGCGAAGCTCGCGGATCACGCGGTGCGCGCGCGTGAGGTTCTTCGTCCAGACCGCCGCCGCGAGGCCGTACTCGGTGTCGTTCGCGAGCGCGATGGCCTCCTCCTCGGTGTCGAAGGGAAGCACGGCGAGAACCGGCCCGAAGATCTCCTCGCGCGCGATGCGCATCGAGGGCTTGACGTCGACGAAGATGGTGGGCTCGAGGAAGTGCCCGCTCGCGAGCGCAGGATCCGACGGACGCTTGCCGCCGCAGACGAGCCGCGCGCCCTCCTCGAGGCCGATGCGAACGTACGACTCGACCTTGTCGCGATGCGCGCCCGAGACGAGAGGTCCCATCTTCGTCGCGGGATCGAGGCCATGTCCGACCTTCACGCGCGGGATCTTCTCGACCATCGCGGCGACGAGGCGATCATGGATCGAGCGCTCGACGAGGAGGCGTGATCCCGCGGAGCAAACCTCGCCCTGGTTCGCGAAGGCGCCGAAGAGCGCGCCGTCGACGGCGGCCTCGAAATCGGCGTCGGCGAAGACGATGTTCGGGTTCTTGCCGCCGAGCTCGAGCGTGACCTTCTTCAAGTTGGTCGCGGAAGCCTGGAGGATCTTGCGGCCCGTGACGGTGCCGCCGGTGAAAGCGACCTTGTCGACGCGCGGGCTCTCGGCGAGCTCTTCGCCCGCGCCGGCGCCGGGGCCCGTGAGGATGTTGACGACGCCGGGCGGGAAACCGACCTCGGTGACGATGCGGCCGAGCTCCAGGGCCGTGAGGGGCGTGAGCTCCGACGGTTTGAGCACACAGGTGTTGCCGGCCGCGAGGGCGGGCGCGAGCTTCCAGGCCGCCATGAGGAGCGGGTAGTTCCAGGGGATGATCTGGCCGCAGACGCCGACGGGCTCGCGGACGACGAAGCTCACGCTGTTCGCCGGGACGTTCATGGTCTCGCCGGCGATCTTGGTGGCGAGGCCGCCGTAGAACTCGAAGCAGTTGGCGGCGTCGGCGACGTCGAACTGGGCCTCGGCGAGGGGCTTGCCACAGCTCTGGACCTCGAGGCGCGCGAGGGCGTCGGCCTCCTTGGTGATGGCCTCGGCGAGCTTGAAGAGGAGCTTCGCGCGGTCGAGCGCGGAGGTTTTGCGCCAGGGGCCGTTGTCGAATGCCGCACGCGCCGCGTCGATGGCGGCCCGCGCGTCCTCCCGGGAGGCTTCGGGGACCGTGGCGACGATCTCGCCATTGGCCGGGTCGCGAAGCTCGCGCGTCTGACCGGAGACGCTGTCCACCCAATTCCCACCGATGAGCATCTGATAGCGTTTCATTGCGCGGCCCTCTCCTCCCCTCGGAAGGCGGGCAGTCTACCCGGGATGAGGACCACGGCGGGAGAAAAAAGGGCGCGAGGGCGGACGAGGAACCGACGCGGACGGACCCGGCAGGCGTGAGCGCGGGGGCAGGCGCGGGGGCGGGGGCAAACGAGGGGGCGGGGTGCGCTCGCGAGGGCCTGCACGGCTGGCCGCGAGGAGCAAGCGCGCAGCCGGATTGGCGGGGCTCGTTCGAGCGTCGCAATGGTACGCTCGCCATTTCAATCATACGTCGGATCGATTCATCCCGCCGCCGTCTCGTCCCCCTCCTCGCTCGCCGCCCCCGCCCGGCTCACCTTCCGGAAAAACTGACCCGCCCAGTCGCGCGGCAAACCTCGCTCCCGCGCGCGGGCCGACAATGCCTCGTGCAATCCGTCCCGCTCGCGCGTGAGCCCCTCGGCGAGCTCTTCCCGGCCGATGCGCGCCTCGCCGCGCACCGTGGCGACCGCCGTGGTCCTCTTGAGCGCCGCGTCTGCCGCCTTCGCCCAGGGTTCGAGTCCCGCGCGGTGCTTATCGAGGATCGGATCCTTCGAATCGAGCCATCCGATCACGCGCGCGACTTGCTTGGGTAACGCCTGGCGGATGAATTTGCTGACGGGGACCGAGAAAAACTGCGACCACCGCGCCGCCCCGCGTTCCTTGCCCACGGCGAGGAAAAGCTCGTCCCCGAATCGCTGGCAAGCACGATCGAGCCGCGTATTGGCGATGGTACGCGCGGCGTCCGCGTCCGCCTGCGCCTCGCGAGCCGAGCGCTCCTTTGTACGAACGACCTCGATCATCGCGAGCCAGCCGTCCGTGAGGAAAAGGAGATCGTGCGCATCGGGGTCGGCCTTCAGTCCGGAGCGCGTGAAAAAGACCTCGGCCTCGGCTTCGTCGAGCAGCAGCGTGGGCGGGATCTTGCGGGGATGGGACATGGGAACCTCCAGAAAGGGGTCACGTGTGAAACGTCGTGAGGCAGACGCTCCGGCCGAGGCGACGATGCAAGGGGAGCACACTATCGACGGAAAACTCCCCGGTGAGCGTCACGAGACCCGCGTGCAGCCGTTGCAAGGCGCAGTGTGCGCGTACGAATGCCGCTTGCACGCGTTGCAAGCGGCATTCGGACACTCCGAGAGGCGTTTGCAACGCTTGCAAGCGGCGTTCGGACACTCCGAGAGGCGTTTGCAACGCTTGCAGACGGGTCTCGGAGCGGTGCAAATGCCGTTTGCAACCGTTGCACGCGGCATTCGGACGTCACCGACGGCGTTTGCAACCCTTGCAAGCGGCGTTCGGACGTGACGGTTACGCGTTTTCCGCGAGAACCTCGGCCATCGAGCCGACCGTAGCCGCCCGGACGAGCCAGCGCTGGAGCGTTTCGAGCTCGACGCAGGACCGGACGCGCTCGCGGTCGTCGTCCGAGCACGGGATCCCCCGGGCCGCGACGATGGCGAGTAGGCTGTTTTGCAGGCTCGTGAGGGCTTGCTCTGCCTTCGCCTGGGCTTGCTCCGCTTGCGCCTCGGCCTGCTCTGCCTTCGCCTGGGCTTGCTCCACTTGCGCCTCGGCCTGCTCGGCCTTCGCCTCCAAGCTCTGCATCATGCCCTGGAGGCGCCCGATGAGGTCCTCCGTCCCGAAAATCGCGGCCATTCCGTAGAAAAACTCGAGCTTGCCCTTCTCGATGGCCAGGTCGAGGCCCAGCACGCCCGAGGCGTATCGCCCCGCCTGCGGCACGATGCGCTGATATCGACGCGCCTCCGGGGCCGGGAGGCGGAAGCCGTGGAGTTGCTGCTTCTTGCGGTCGTAGACGAAATATTCGGGGATCCCGAGGCGCGCGTACCGCTCCACGTTGTCGACGAGGTCCTTCTTGCGGCGACCTTCGTAGAGGACCTCGATGACCAGGTCGAGCCCTCGCCCCTCGTCGGCCACGACCCACGCCATCCGCTCGTCGTCCTCGGGCTCGGGGACGTCGACGACGGCGAGGATGTCCGGGCAGAACGCGCGCTCGCCGGGGTAGAGGACGCTGAGTTCTCCCTCGGTGAGATAGATGCGTCGGCCAATCGCGTCGAAGTGCCTGCGGAGGCGGTCGGTCGCGCGGCGCTTGGCGAGATTATGGGGCTGACCGTTCCCGTCGTTCCATCGCGGATCCGAGAACGCTACGACGACCTCGTCAATGAACCGCTCGCGAGCCTGGGGTGTCATGGCGCGCCAAGCCCCCGCCGATGGGGTCACGGGCGGTTCAGGCAGGGCGTCCTCGCTCGTCTCGACCGGAGGTGCCATGACGAACGTATACCACGTCCCCCGATCCACGTACTCTCCCCCAATGTCCACCATCCCGCACCCCCTCCCCCTCTCCCTCGAAGCCGCGCAGGCGCTCTTCACCGGGGACGCGTCCTTTGCGGACGTGCGTGGAGTGCTTCTCTGCTTCGTGATGATTCCGGTCGAGGAGCGCATCGGTGAGTGGCGCTTCGCCGGCGTGGCAAGCCGAGCGGTGGAGATCGTGCAGGTCCTCGACCACTTCATCCACGCGATGTCGATGAGCCCGGGGATCAAGGATCCGGCGCTCGATATGCTGAGCTCGTCCGCGATGATGATCTGGGACGGAGTGGTCGATACGTGGTCGTACGGGCACCTACCGCTCGAAGAGATCGGCAAGCACGAGGTGGTCCTTCTGGCGGAAGGAGGCGCGCCCTACGACGACTTCGGCCTGTGTATCGTGGAGATCCCGTCGCTCGAAGGGTCTCCCTTCGAAAACCGCGCCCCTGAGACCACGCGGCCCGAGGCGTGGGAAGCGGCGATGCAGGCCATGGAGGACGAAGACGACGAGGAATGACCTCGCCGAACGAATTCAGCGTCTTCCGCCGCCGCCTCGACGACCCCCGCCACCCATGCGACCACGTCCGCCCCCCTTCCCCGCCGGCTTCTTTTGCGGCGGCGGCGCGGGCGGCGGCTCCTTCGTATACGCGATCAGCACGGCCCGCCCGCCCCTGAATTCGGGCGTGATCTGCGTGTATCCGTTGATCTTTCCGAACCCCTCCATGTCACCCTTGTGCTCGCCCATCCATTCGCTGAAGCGCTTCCAGAGGTCGCGCGCCGCCTCTTCAGGCAGCGCGACGCCGTCCACGAATGCGGCGAGGTTACCGGGCTCAGTCGTCATTGGATTCCGTACTCCTTGAGGCGCCTGTAAAACGTGCGGCGGGGCAAACCCACGAGGCGCGCGGCCTTCACGCGGTTCCAGTTCGAGGCCTGGAGCGCCGAGAGGATACGCTCGCGCTCGTCGGCCTTGTGGGCTTCGAGCGAGGAGAGCTTGCGCGAGGGCTCGGGCGAAACGCTGCGCGGGCCTTCACGGAGGCTCTCCGGCGGAGGGGGCGGGCGCGGGGCGAGGCGGGCCTCCGGGAGCTCGAAATCCTCGGGCTCGAGCTCCGCTTGATCGGAGAGGACCCACGCATTCAAGAGGACGTTCTCGAGCTGGCGCACATTGCCCGGCCAGCTATGCCCCATCAGCCGGCGAAGCGCAGCCCGCGAGACGCTCCGGCGCTCACGACCATAACGAGCCGCAAAGATGCCGAGGAAATGGTCGATCAAGATCGGGATGTCCTCGATGCGCTCGCGCAAAGGCGGGACGCGGACCTCGACGACGTGCAGGCGGTAAAGGAGGTCCTCGCGGAACGTGCCGGCCGCGGTCATCGCCACGAGATCCCGGTGCGTCGCGGCGACGACGCGCGTGTTGACCGGCTCCTCGCGCGCGCCGCCGACCGGGCGGACGACCTTTTCTTGCAAGACGCGGAGGAGGCCGGCCTGCATCTTCGGCGGCATTTCGCCGATCTCGTCGAGCAGGATCGTGCCGCCCTCGGCCTCGCGGAAGAGGCCGCGGCGATCCCGGTCGGCGCCGGTGAAGGCGCCTCGCATGTGGCCGAAGAGCTCGCTCTCGAGGAGGTGCTCGGGAATGGCGCCGACGTTGATGCCCACGAAAGGCTTCTTGGCGCGCGGGCCAGCATTGTGGATGGCCCGCGCGACGACTTCCTTGCCCGTGCCGCTTTCGCCGATGACGAGGACCGGGATGTCCGTGTCCTTCACGCGGTCGATGAGCGCGTAGACGCGGCGCATGGCCTCGCTGCGGCCGACGAGGCCCTCGTAGCCGAAATGCCCCTTGATGACCGCGCGCGCCGAGCGGAGGTCACGCTTCGTGGCCTTGAGCTCCTCGGTGCGCAGGCCGAGCAGCTCTTCGAGCTCGGCACGGGCAGCCTCGAGGTCGCGGTTCGCCCGTTCGAGCTCCTCGCTCTTCTTTTCGAGCTCGCGCGCGCGCCGCGCGTTCTCGCCGACGAGGCGCGCCGTCTCGATGGTGATCGCTACCTGATCGGCGAGCGCGACGAGCGTGGGGAGCTCGTCCGTGAAGCCCATCGCAGGGCGGAGGCGCGTCTCCAGGTAGAGCGCGCCGATCACCTCGCCACCCCGCGCGCGGATGGGCACGCACGCGATCGACTGGAGCATGAGCTGGTGGACCGAGACATACCCAGCCATGCGGTCATCCTCGCGCGCGCTCACCGTGACGATGGGCTCGCCGACATGGACGACACGCTCGGCGATCGACTGCGAGAACCGCGCGTGCGCGTCGTCGCCCTCACGGCCGCGGAAGGCATGGACCGAGAGCGCGAAGGGCAGCGGCGCCGAAGGATCGGCCTCGTCGCGCGGCTGCGTGCTCTTCAGGATGACGAAGCCACGCTCCGCGCCGAGCAGGGCGATCGCGTGATCGGTGACCTTCTCGAGCAGGCGCGCGAGATCGACCTCGCCCGCGATGGCGCGGTTGATCTCCAGGATGCGCGCGAGGCGCTCCTCCGTGGGAGCCTTGCGGATCGCCGCGAGCGTGCTCGAAGGCGAGGCGTTCGGCGACGCGGCCGTCGTGGCCTGCTGCGGCGTGTGCACGGAGGGCATGCAGAGCGCGCGCAGGGCGCGGCGGCGCGGGTCGTCCCAGAAGACCTCGCGCAGGTCGCGCGGCAAGACCGAGGCGATCTCCTCGAGGACGGCGAGCGCGGCCTCCCGATCACGGCGCGCGAGCATGGGCTTGCCGCCGTCCTCGTGCAGGGCCGCGCGCGCTTCGAGGGCGCGGGCGATGAAGTCCTTCTGGCCCGAGGCGCGCGCCGCTTCGAGCGCCTCCTCGCAATGCGCCGCGGCCTGTCGTTCGTCACCGCGAAGCGTGGCCACGCGGCCGCGCGCGAGCGAGAGGAGCGGGCGATGCGCCGAGCCGCCCCCGAGCGCCGCGGATGCACGCTCGATCTCGGCTTCGAGATCGTGCACGTCATCGCTGGGGGTCACAGGCGCGATAAGGACACGTTCGAGCCGCGCTTCGGCCGCGTCGACGCCCCGGCCGAGGCTCTCCCAGCTCTCGGCACACGCGCGGCAGAGGCGCTCGGCCGCGGCGGGATCTCCGGAGCGCGCGGCATGTTCGGCTTCGAGCGAGAGGAGCTGCGCGCGTTGGCTCAGGCCGAGCTCGCTGCGCTGGAGCGCGAGCTGGTCGATGGAGACGCGCGCCCGCGCGAGTCGGCCAAGGTAGAGCTCCAGGTTCGCGAGGTTGAGGAGCGCCTGGCGAAGCGTGGGGACACGGCCCGAGCGGTGGCCCATGTCGACCGCCGCTTCGAGGTGCATGAGCGCGGCCGCGAGGTCGCCCTGCCCCTTGGCGATGCCCGCGAGGTTCAAGCGTGTCGTGGCCACGCTGCCCGCGTCACCGGCTTGCTCCGCCGCGGTGAGGGCTTCTTCGTAAGCGGCCTTGGCGGGGTCGAGCTGATCGTCACGCTGGAGCGCGAAGGCGAGTGAGCCAAGCGCGACGGAGAGGATCCGCGGCTCGCCGACGGCGCGCGCGAGGCGGACGGCGCGCGCGAGCGTGCGCTTGGCGTCCTCGTGCCGCGCGGAAAAGCTCTGCGCGAGGCCCGAGACGGCGAGCGCGTCCGCGGCGATCGCAAGCATGGCGAGCGCGCGGCGGCCTTCCGCGCGTGGCAGCGGGGCGGCGTCGTCCGCGGCCGCCGAGAGGCCCGTGCGTTCGGACGCGGCGCCGGCCTGGGTCTCGGCGCCCGCGTAGTCGCCGGCGCGGAGGAGCGCGCGCGACGCGTGGAGGCAATACGAGGCTGCGATCTCGGCGTCGGCCGCGAGGGCTTCGTCGTGCACGCGTTCAAGCTCGGCGATCGCGCGCATGGCATCGCCGCGGCTCGTGAACAGGCGCGCGCGGGCGATCGCCACGGCCGGCGAGGGGTCGTCTTCGAGACGCGCGAGCACCTCGGCGGCCTCGTCGACGTGGCCCCGATCGAGCAGCTTCATCGCGCGCTCGCGATCGGTGCCGCGCTCGTCCTCCTCGGCGAGGAGACGATCGACGTCAGCAGGGCTCGCGACGGGGGCGCGCGCGATCGCCTCGACGATCGCGCGGATCTTCCCGGGCAAATGGCCCGCGCGCCGCGCCACGTGATCCGCGACGACGTCGCCGAGCGAAGGGATCGCCGAGCGCACGAGGTCACGCGCGCGCGACTCGTCGAGCGGCGGGACGGCGAAGAGCTCGAGCGTCGGGCCCGGCAGATTCGGCAGGCGCTCGGGGTCGAAGGTCACGACGACGCGGGCGCCGGCCTCGCGCAGCGACGCGAGGCGCGTCAGGTCGGATTTGGCGAGGCGATCGGCGTCATCCACGAGGACGATCGCACCTTGCGGCTCTCCCGCCCCCACGAGCTCGAGATCCATCGCGTGCCCCGGATCGGGCGCGACCGCGGCCTCGACCCAGGCCACGCCGCGTCCCTTCACGCCGAGCCACCACGCGACGCGTCGAAGAAGCGTGCTCTTGCCCGCGCCCGGCAGACCCGTGACCACGATGCCGCCGCCCGAGCGCAACGCCTCGATCTGCGCGTCGAGCGCGGCGGCATGCTCGTCGAGACCGACGATCGGCCAGACGAGCGCGTCACGCGAGGCGAACGATTCGGGCATCGGCAGGGAGGCGGCGCGGCGGATGGCGCTCGCGAGCTCGTCCGCGCTCGGGAAGCGGCTCGTCGGATCGGCCGCCGTGGCGCGACGCTCGACGTCTTCGAGCGCCGATACGACGGCCGGATCGAGCGCGGGCCCGACCGCCACGAGCGCCTCGCGCAGCGTGACGCCGAGCGCGTAGATCTCCACGCGCACGCCGAGCGGCGCGCCCGAGAGCAGCTCCGGGGCGGCGTACCGCGGCGTCATGCCCGACGGGAGCTCGCCGCCTTCGCGGAAGTTCGCCGCGAGCCCGAGGTCGACGAGCGTCGCCTTGCCGTCCGGCCCGACGATGATGTTCGCGGGCTTCAGATCGCCGTGCAGCAAGAGCGCACGGTGGAGCCGCGTGAGCTGATCGGCGGCCTGCGCGATCGCGTCGAGGATCTCGAGGGGCTCATCGGGTTCGGCGAACCGCGCGGCCAGGCTCTTGCCGACCACGAGCTCCCGCACGAGGTACGCGCGGCGGCTGTTCGGCAGACGTCCGAAGCCGAGGATGCGCGGCACGCCGAGGCCTTCGAGGCCGGAGAGCGCGACGGCTTCGCGGACGAGGGCGAGCATTTCCGCCTCGTTCGCGCCCTCGGCGAGGACCTTCACGGCGACGGTCACGCCGGTGATGCGGTCTTTCGCGGACCAGACCTCTCCACCGCCGCCCTTGCCAAGGGGTGCGATAGGCTCGTATCGGGGCGGGAGCTGCAACGTTCCCTGGGCTCCTCTTCCTTAGCTTAGAGGATGTAGTCGATGCTGGCGCCGAAGTACACGCCCGAGCTAATGGCGAAGCCCACGTCGGCGCGCGCCTGGAGCATCTTGATGGGTTTGTAGCGGAAGCTCACCTGCGGAAGGGCGATCCACGGGAAAATGAAGGGCTTCGAGCCGCCGTTCGCCCAGCTCGGCTCGGCGTAGTTGCCGAAGTGGCCGTTGTCGTTCGCGCAGTAGATGCCGTCCGGCTCGCCTTGGGCCGTGCAGTCGTTCCACTGCGACGGGACCCCGGGATCGTTCCCCGAGCCCGGGTAGACCTGCCGCCGATAGAGATCACCGATCACGCCGCCGATGCCCACGCCGCCGCCGAAGAGCAGGGAGAAGCGGCTCCGCTTGTCGAGCGGCACTTCGTAGAGGATCTCGACCTTGCCGAAAATCACGGCGAGATCACTCTGCACGCGCTCGTACGCCGTGTCCGGCTGGGCCTTGCCTTTGAAGAGCATCTCGGCGCTCGAGTAGTCGGCGTACGAGAGCGAGAAGATGTATTCGAGCCTGTCGCGGCGCGTGCCGAACTCGAGGCCCCCCATCGGCACGCCCACCGTCGCGCCGCCGTCGAGGAAGATGTTCAGGATCCCCTTCGGGATGATGGCGTGGCGGTAGCGGAGGCCGACGTAGCGGTACGCCTTCGTGGGATCCTCTGTCGTGTCCCAGATCCCGGTGTCGCCGCTCTCCGCCGTTTTCTTCTCCTTCTCGCCCGGCATCTTGTCGCCGGCCGCCGCCTCCTCCTTGTCGTTCGCCTTTCCGGCCAGCGTATCTTCGGCGTCCTTGTCGAACCCGTCCTCGGAGGCCTGCGCATACGCGGTGCCGGTCACGAAGAGGGACGCGCCAAGGGTCAGGAGGGCGAAGCGTGCAAGCAGGGCCTTCTGGAACATGGGACGCTCTTTCGTCGGTGTGTTCGAAGAAGAAGAAGGACGCCGAGACAGTACACGAGCCCGCCCGTCTTGAAAGCCCCCCCCGACGCACAACCCGCCAAGAGGCCCAAGGAGTGATCCATCCCACCTGAAGACGTGCACGTGCCATCCATTTCGGGATCTGCATCGCGCGGCTTCCCGGTTTTCCGGGAAAACGAAGGCGCGCGCAAGCCCCGAATGACCGGGAAGTGCTCGGCGCGTTGCATGCTCGGCACATTCTTGTAGGTAATCGGAGGGTACCGATGATCCTGCATCAACTCCGGGTCGAACAGGCGATCGATCGCGACGCGCGCGGGCGTTTCGTGAAGGAGCTGTGCATCGTACGGGGGGGCGCAGCCGATGACGGGATTCCGCTGGCGATGGTACGAAAGCGCTCAGCGGAGCTCGGCGGGACACGAGGGAGCGTGCTCCTCATTCACGGCTACGGGCAGAATCGGTACGCCTGGCATCTGCCCGCCCGGAGCCTCTCGAACTACCTGGCCCGCGAGGGCTTCGACGTCTTCAATCTGGACCTGCGTGGCCACGGCCGTTCCCGACATCTCGGCGCGCGGCGGCCGACGGACGTGAGCGAGTTCGTGAAGCAAGATGTGCCCTGGGCGCTCGAAGAGGTGCAGCGCCTCGCCGGTCCGCGGCCGGTGTTCCTCCTGGGGCACTCGCTCGGGGGGCTCGTCAGTTACGCGTCGGCGCCGCTCGCCCACGGCGCGGTGGCGGGCGTCGTGACCCTCGGCAGCCCGTACCATTTCACGCGCGGCTCGCTGCCGCTCACGCTGGCGGGGCACGTGCTCCTCGCCGTGGACCGGCGCATGTCGTTCGGGCATGGCGCGCTCGGGCTGCGCGCCTTCGGCGAGGTCGTCAGGCTCGCGCGCGTGCTCGTGGAGAGCCCCATTTTCCCCCTGCCGATCCGCGGCTTCCGGCCCGGATCGATGGAGCCCGTGGTGCTCTCGCAGCACATGTCGCTGGCGATGGATAGCGGCAGCATCACGGTGCTCCGGAACATGTTCCTCGCGGCGGCGGAGGCGCGGCAGAGCGGGCATCGGCTCGGCGGTTTGTCCGGATTCGTCGAGGGCTTCGAGGCGATGGACGTGCCGCTGCTCGTGGTCGCGGGCGAGAGCGACGACCTCGCGCCGCCGGCGTCGGTGGAGCCCGCGTATCGATCGAGCCGCTCGCGGGACAAGACGTACCGCATATTCCCGCAAGGGCACATCGATCTGATCATGGGCAGCCGCTCGACGCACACGGTATGGCCACTGCTCGCGCGGTGGCTCGGCGCGCGCGTCGCCCATTGAAGAAAGACCGATCGAGGAAAACGCGCGGGGGCTCGGCACGGCCTCGCGCGCCGCGCCCCCGCGCGCAAAGATTGCATTCACCAGTTGACGGTGATCGCCAGCGGATCGGTGGAGGACGGGGGCGCCGAATCCGGCGCGGGTTCCTCGGGCTGGCGGAGGACGACGCGGATCGGGCGCGGCGGCGGCGGCGTCGATTCTGCCTTGCGCCCGAGGGCCACGGCCACGGTGATGTCGGTGACGGGCATGATGACCTCGGCCCACGGGACGTAGCCCGGCGAAATGGCGCGCAGGACCCGCCAGCGCAGCTCGCACGGAATGCGCCCGCGATGCGGCCCGATCGAGATCAGCGTATCGTCGAGATAAATGCGCGCATCCGGGGGCGTGACATGGACGCAAAGCAGGACCGTGGAATCGGGCAACGCCTCGGCCGAGCGCTGGGTCCTGGGCTGGGTCGACGGCGGATCGTCGTCGGATTCAGGAACGCCCGGTACGCAGCGATTGGCGAGGCCGTTCGAGTGCATTCGCTCCCCTCCCGAGCACACGCGCGGGAAAAATCCGGCGCAAATGGCTCTGCAGGACTGTGACAAACGTAACCACAAACGCAAATCGAACCCACGCTTTTAGGGGAGGACGGGGGCCGGAGGCCGCCCTCGCTGAACCCCGGAGGTCGCGCGGGTCTGCTAGGCTCGGGCCATGTCCATCAAGGATCGAATCGTCTCCGAGGGGATGAAGCTCGCGGCGAGCCCGCAGGTCGCGAAGCTCATGCAGGACGAGCGCTTCATGAAGCTCGTGATGACGGCGATGAGCATGCCCGGGCGGGTGTCGACGTTCACGACGGAGCAAAAAGAAGCGTTCGCGAAGTCGATGGGCCTCGCGACCTCGGACGAGGTGCGCGATCTCCGGCGCGTCGTCTCGTCGCTGGAGCAGAGCGTGTCACGCCTGCGCGCGAAGCTCGAAAAGGACGCTTCGTAGCGGCAGCTAAGGCGCGGGCTCGATTTGTCGAACGGTGCGGAGGAGCGGCGCGTCCTGGGCAGGCTCCTCGCTCACGCTCTGCTCCTTGGCCTTCTCCTCGATGCCGGCGAGGCGCCCGCGCGCATCCTGGAGCTTTTGCTTCTCCTCGGGCCGCAAGGTCCCGGGGCGCTGCGCCTCGACCTGCTCGGTGAAGTCGAGCCAGCGCTCGGCGCCGTCGTGGTCCCCGAGCATGATCAGGGAAAGCCCCAGATACAGCCCGTAACTCACCTGCTTGCGCGGCGAGAGCTCGGCGACTTCGTCCTCGTGATCCCCGAGCTTCTCGGCCGCTTCGAGGTAACGGCCATCCTGGTATGCGCGCTGGGCGCTGCCGATGTATCCGCCGCAGCCCGCGGAAAACAACAGGAAGAGGGACGAACCAAGGAGCGCGCCGAGGCGTCGCATGAACGATCTATAACCTGGAAAAGACCAGGCCCCAATGGGGAGATCCGCGAAAATTGCCGCGAAATGGGTTTTGCGTAGCGCGAAGGCGGCTGCGCAGCGAGGGCCTTTCGCGAGGTTTCGCGTGTATTCGAGTGTGGCGCTGGGCTCACAGCGCACCGCGGCAAAATGAAAAAGGCTCCCCGCTCGGTGGGAGCGGGGAGCCTCGGGACGCGCTTCCGGAGACGGGGCTACTTGGTATCGCCGCGGGCGTAGATGCTCGCGACGTAGTCGAGGACGTCGCGCGCGGAGACTTCGTTGTAACCGAAGTATTTGATCATCCGCGTCTTGATGATGTCGATCTTCTCCTGGGTCTCCTTGTCGATGACGCTGGAGACGAGGGTCTGGAGCTTGATCGCGTCCTTCTGATCCTCGAACAGCTTGAGCTCGAGCGCGCGGCGCAGGCGGTCGTTCGTGTGCCACTCGAACTTCTTGCCGTCGACCGCGAGCGCGCCGATGTAATTCATGATCTCGCGGCGGAAGTCGTCCTTCCGGTTCTCGGGGATGTCGATCTTCTCCTCGATCGAGCGCATGAGCCGCTCGTCCGGCTCGACGTCCTCGCGGGTGAAGCGATCCTTGACCTTCTCCTTCAAGGTGTAGGCCTTGATCGAGTCGATGTAGTTCGCCGCGAGCTTCTGGATCGCGTCCTCGTCGGCGCTGATGGCGCGCTGGACCTCGTTCTTGACGATCTCCTCGTACTCGCGCTTCACCATGCCGATGCACTCGCCATAGCGCTTGCGCTGCTCGTCGCTCGAGATGAGCGAGTGGTGGCGCAGGCCCTTCTCGAGCTCGGAGAGCACCATGAACGGGTTGATCGTGCCCTCGCCGATGTCGTTCACGAGCGCGTTCGAGATCTTGTCCTGCACGTAGCGCGGGCTGATGCCCTCCATGCCCTCGCGCGGCGCCTCCTTGCGCAGCTCCTTCACGGTGTCCTGCGTGTAGCCCGGCAGGACCTTGCCGTCGTAGAGCTTCATCTTCTGCACGAGCGAGAGGTTGTGCTTCTTCGGATCCTCGAGCCGCGTGAGCACGGCCCACATCGCCGCCACCTCGAGGGTGTGCGGGGCGATGTGCTTGCCGCGGATCTTGTCGCGGTTGAAGTCCTTCTCGTAGATTCGGATCTCCTCCGACACCTTCGTGATGTACGGGATGTCGATCTTGATCGTGCGATCGCGCAGGGCCTCCATGAACTCGTTGGAGAGGAGCTTCTTGTACTCGGCCTCGTTCGTGTGGCCGAGGATGACCTCGTCGATGTCCGTCTGCGCGAACTTCTTCGGCTTGATCTTGTGCTCCTGCGACGCGCCGAGCAGGTCGTAGAGGAACGCGACGTCGAGCTTGAGCACCTCGATGAACTCGACGACGCCGCGGTTCGAGATGTTGAACTCGCCGTCGAAGTTGAACGCGCGCGGATCCGAGTCCGAGCCGTACTCGGCGATCTTGCGGTAATTGATGTCGCCCGTGAGCTCGGTCGAGTCCTGGTTCTTCTCGTCCTTCGGCTGGAAGGTCCCGATGCCGATGCGGTCCTTCTCGCTGAGCACGAGGCGACGCACGCGGATGTGCTGCATGACCTTGCCCCAGTCGCCGCCGTACCGCTCCATCAGCTTGTTGAAGATGAAGCGGCAGGCCGGATCGAGATCACCGTCGACGCGCACGTTGAACGTGGGGTTACTGAGCTCGAGCTCTTTGATCGCGCGATCGCGCCACGAGGGCGGGATGAGGCGCAAGGGCTCCTCATGCATCGGGCACTTGAAGCGACCGCTCTCGGGGCCCGCCATGCCGACGCCGTCGAGGTTCACCCAGTCGAACGTGTAGAGCGCTCCGTCCGGAGACATCGAGTAGTGCTCGATGCCCTTCTTCATGAGCCGCGCGATCGTCGACTTCGAAGAACCGACAGGGCCGTGGAGCAGGATGACGCGCTTCTCGGGGCCGTAGCCTTCCGCCGCCGCCTTGAGCACGTGCACGAGGCGCATGAGCGGGATGTCGAGGCCGTAGATGGCGTCCTGTCCGCCGTTCAGTTCGTCCTTGAAGAAGTTGTACCGGACGAGCTTCTTCTTGTTGTCGGTGTACTCCTCGGTCCCGTACCGAATGATCATGTCGTACGCACGCTGGAACGCGTTGCGCGTGACTTGCGGCTGCTTGCGAATGAGCGCCAGGTACTCCTCGAAGCTCCCTTCCCAAGACAGGTCCCGATACAGGGCGTAGTCCTGCATCGCAGCGATCTTGCCCACCAGACTTTGCGCGTCGCCCATGTGGATACCTTACAACACGGATCACGGTGACGCGAACGCGGCCGCACCGTTCAGAAACGCCTTCCAGGAGGCCTTTTCCTGACCCTGCTCGGTGAAGAGCCCGAGCGAGCATGCATAAGCTGCGTAGGGTCCGTCTGCAGGCTCGCCCAAGACGGCCACGCGCTCTCCGCACCGGACGGGACCAAGGTCGTGCAGCGCTTCGATGTTCACGAACACGAAGCGATCCCGCCTGGGCGCAAGCGCGCCGAAGAACGTCTCGAGGAAGAGCGCCTGCTTGTCCTCCGATCCCCCGACGACGGACGAGCTCGGAGACCCCACGGATTCGAGCACCACGGCCTTGTCCGCAGCATGCGCGAGGATCGTGTCGGCATGCGCGGAGATGTCGCTCGCACGCCCCGCCTCCGCGGCGCCAAGGCCAGGGAGGTACGAAGCGACCGCGACGTCGCTCGCGTCGAGCAGCGGCAAGAACGAGGGATCCGGAGCGGACACGCCCTCGAACGAAAAGCCCACGCCCGCGCGGATGTCCGGCGCGGCGAGCGGATGTGCGCGGACGTAGTCGAGGACGTCGCTCGCGAAGAGCTCGAAGGCCGCGCGCTCGTCGGGGTGAGCCGCGAGGCGAACGTCGACGTCGCGGCCGAGCACGAAGAAACGCGCCGAGGGGCCGAGCGCCGAGAGCGCCGCGTCAATCGAGGCGTGCGCGAAGGAGAGGACCTCGGGCGCGGTCCAAGGCATGTCCGCGAGCTCGGGCGGGAGGTGCAGGGCAGCGCGATCGACGATGACGAGCGAGAAGCCGAGGACGACGCCGCGGCTGTTGAAGAAGGCAGCCTCCTCGGCGAGCGCTTGGACGCCCTGTTCCGTGGCGAGCTCCATCGGCGTGCGTCGCACCATCGTGGCCCGCGCGCCGAGCGCGAGCGCGCCGAGCCGCGCCGTGATCACGTCGCCAGGCTTCGGCGGTCCATCACCCATGGGCGTCGGCGTGAGGCCAATCCAGACGGGCGCGGAGGGGACATCCGGTGCGTCGGGATCGCCGGCGTCGCCGTCCGGGAAGGCGTCGGCCGAGCCGCCGTCGGAGGAGGGACCGGCGTCGCCGGGATCACCCGGAAGGCCGATGATCACGGGGTAGCCGCTGTCGTCACACGCGAGCGGCGCGAGGGCGACGCCGAGGGGCACGCCGAAAAACAAGAACCAGCGAAGCAAAGCGCGCACGAAGAGGAGCGTAACGAATTCTTCGCGTGGTGGCTCGCGCGCGCGGACGCGCGAGGCGCGCGCTACGGAGGCCCGCCGTACCGCGGCGGCGCAGGCATGCTTGCCCCGGACGGGAGCCGTCCGGACCACTCCACGACACCCGGCGTGGCGTGCGCAGGCGCCCAGGCCATGCCGCCCTTCTCGAGCACGCCCGGCCACGAGTCGACGTACTGCGGAGGCTCGGAGGGGCCGGACGCGTCGATCCAGAGCGCGTGTCCCGTGCCGGGCCTGCGCACGTCGACGTGGACGAACTTGCTGTTCGGATAGAAGCCGCAGCCGACGTCGTCGAGGGTGCGGCAGAGCTGGAAGACCGTGGCGTTCGGGATGCCGTGGACCTGGATGTCCGCGGCGCGCGCGGCCGCGTGCATGCTCTGGTGGCTCGTGCCCGCGACCTTCGCGCCGGGGCGATAGCCGCTGTAGATGTAGATCGGCCGCCACGGGAACGAGTCGGCGATGCGCTGCAGCGCCCAGAGCAGGCGCGGGTGCACGAGGCGCACGTCGGAGATCCACTCGCCTTTGCGCACGGCCTCGGGATCGGGCTCGTCGGGAAGGAGGTCCGCGGGGCGCGCGACGTCGGCCGGGCGCATCATGAGCGAGAGGCGATCGAGGGCCTCGGGGGCGACGGATCCGTCACAACGCACGAGCGGGAAGACGTCACGCTCGCCGGGTCCGCGGACGAAGGTCACGGGGCGACGACGGCATCGCCAGTCGCGGACGGGCTTCGGCGGCGGGGCCCAGAGCGAGTCGAAGCCGTTCGAAGCGAAGCTCGGTCCAGTGGACGCAAGGAACGCAGGTGCACGCGCGGGATCGAGGCCGTTCCACGACCAGGACGGCAGGACGTCGGGCTCGATGCGAAGGAGCTCCGCGCCCTCGGAGGCCGCGCGGAAAAACGGGAGCGCCGCGCCGGCCGCGGGCTCGACGTCGAGGAGACGAACGCGGCTCGATGCGAACGCGTGGAGGTCGTCGTGCTCGTCGTGGGGTTCGTCCGCGGCGTCGTCCGCGGCCTGCGCGGGGCGCCACGCGAGTTGCCACCACGGCTCGTTCCGCCACTGACCGAAGGGCCCCCAGATGTAGCGGCGCAGCGGGCCGGGGCTCTCGACCTCGGCGTTGAGGTACGACCGCAGGAGGCCGAGGCGCGGCGCGGACGGGTCGTCGAGCTTGAAGGTGTAGAGCTTGGGCGGCTGATCGAGGAGCGGCCCCGCGTGGGCCTGCGTCGCGGCTGCGAGCACGATCGCCGCGATGCACGTCATCGCGAGACGCGGTGCCTTTTGATCCGAACGAACCACGAGCTTCGTCATCCCAAGAGCCGACTCCCTCGTTTTGCCACAACCCACGAGGAGGCGTCAGCAATTCCCGCGCTCAAGCCGAAGAGGCGCGGCGCAGGCGATCGTGGACGGCAGCCCACGCAGAGCCCGCCGGAGGTGCTTCGACCACGACACTTTCGCAGCCAGCATCGTCGAGTCGATGGAGCGCCGCATAAAGCGCGGCCGCGTAACCTTCGGGGTCCGCGGGCAAGATCTCGACGGGAGGATCGAGCGCGGTGCCGGGCGCACGGAGCGCGGCGCCCGTGACGAGGCCCGCCGCGCGGCGCTTCGCGATCTCGGCGCGCGCTTCGTCGGCAGGCACGATGACGAGCGTGGCACGAGGCGCGTAGTGCCGCGCGGAGGTGCCCGGCGCGGGCGCGCGTTCGTCGAGCGAGACGGTGATCGCACCGGGATCGACGACGTCGACGTGACGACGCAGTTCGTCGAGGGAGATGGCGCCCGGGCGTAAAAGAACCGCAGGGCTGCGCGAGACGTCGACGATCGTGGACTCGATGCCGTGACGGCAAGGGCCGCCGTCGAGCACGAGCGGGATGCGTCCGCCGAGCGATTTGAGGACGTGCTCGGCCGTCGTTGGCGAGAGCGAGGTCGTGCGGTTCGCGCTCGGCGCCGCGATGGGCAAACGGCACGCTTCGAGGAGAGCGCGCGCGACGGGAGCCGCAGGCACGCGGAGCGCAACGGTGGGTCCGCCGGCCGCGACCTCGTCGGCGACGGCGCCCGGCCTGCGCGTGACGACGAGCGTGAGCGGGCCCGGCCAGAAGAGCTCAGCGAGGCGCTCGGCGACGGGCGGAAAGTCGAGCGCGAGCGCGCGTGCCTCGGCGACGTCGGCGACATGCACGATGAGCGGGTTCGTCGCGGGACGACCCTTCGCTTCGAAGATGCAACGCACGGCGGAAGGTTCGTCGGCGCGCGCGCCGAGGCCGTAGACGGTCTCGGTCGGGAAGGCGACGAGACGCTTGCCGCGGAGGAGCGCGGCCGCGCGCGCGATGGCCGGTGGGTCGAAGGGCAGGAGCTCGGTGCGGATCACGGGCGCGGCGATCATGGAGCAAGGCGAGCCGCTTCGCACGCGGCGCGCGAGTTCTTCAACGCGCGGCGCGTAGGTAACGCGGCTCGAACGGCGCGAGCGCCGCGAGGGTCACGAGCGTGACCTGCTCGGCCACGACACTCGTGCCCGCCTGGCAGTCGGGCGGGATCGTCACGACGAACCCACGCTCGAGCGCATCCTTCGCGGTGGCGAACATGCCGATCTCGGTCGAGCAACCCGTGAGGATGATCTGATCGGCGTGGAGCTCGTCGAGCAGCGGCCCGAAGGAGCTGCCCGTGAACGCGCTGTACGTCCGCTTGTGCACGACGTGATCGCCGGGCGAGGGCGCGATCTCGGGCCACACCTCGGCGCCCGTGGTGCCGGCGACGGCGTGGCGCGGCCAGTCGCGGAAGTCCTCGTCGTCGGGCTCGTGTGCGTCGCACACGTAAATCACGGGAACGTTTTTCTCGTGCGCCCACGTGATGCGCTTCTTCACCGCCGGCACCACGTCACGCGCGCGCGGGACTTCGAGCGGGCGGCCAGGCGTGAGGTAGTCGTTGATCATGTCGAGCACGACGAGCACGGGCCGCCTCGGGCCGCGTGGTCGCGGACGCGTCGCGAGGAGGCGCTCGCGCAAGCGCTTCGGCGGCTCGACGGGCGGCGCGGCGTGCGCGACGAGCGCGAGGTCTTCATGCAGCGCGGCGAGGTCGGACGTGTCCTCGGGCGACGCCGCGGCGAGCGACGCGAGGGCCCTTTGGGGCGTGCCCGCGAGCGTGAGTTCGAGGAGCCGTTCTCTGCCGAGCCGATCCACCATGGAACGCGCTTTTTTTTCGTAGCACGTCCGTGCGGACGAACCCACGGCGGAGGCGCGCGCGGGCACAGTTCCTTGGGTCGGGCGGGGAGCCGCCGCGGTCAGGGCGCGGGCGTACCACCCTCGGGGGTGCCCTGCGCAGGCACGGGCGCAGGTTCTGCGCCCACGACGATCGTCGCCTGCGTCACCTCGCCCGACTTGACCTCGATCGGGACGCGGGCGAGCGCGCGCAGGCCTTTTCCGCGGAGATCGAGCTCGTACGCGCCGGGAGGCGCCTCGGCGGCGACGCCGGCTTCCGCAACGGAAGGACCGATCCGAAGGAAGGGGACGAGCGTATCCCGCGGGGACAGGAGCTCGACGCGCGCATCCGCGGGCGGAGGAAACGGCTTGCCTGCTTCGTCGACGAAACGAAGCTCGATCGCGCCCGGGACGCGCTCCTCGCGGACGAGGGCGAGCTCGGTGAGCACGCCGAGCGTGTCGCCACGCGGGGCCACCACGAAGAGACGCTCGTAGCGCGCCGAGCCGCCGGGCGGCAGCGTGACGTTGCGGCCAAAGCGAAGGCTCGTCGTCCCCGCGGCGCCTTCGATCTCGAGCGTGGGTCGATCGCCGGCGGGCGCGATCGCGTACGCGACGGAGCTCGCGAGCGCAGCCGCGAACGGGGCTTCGGCCACGGCGTTCGCGGGGGGTGATGGCTCTTTGCCGACCGAGGGCACAGGCTCGGCCGCGCCCCAGTGGACGGCGTCTCCGAGGCTCGGGATGACAACGGGCTCGTCGGCCTTCGAGGCGATCAGGGTCGACACGAGGATCACGCGCGCGCCCGGGACGAGCATGTACCGCGTAGCGATCGTCACGCGCGGATCCCCCTCGGCGTGGCCACGCGCGAGGATCTGCGCCGATCCGTCACGCCCTTGCGAGAAGCTCATCGTCACGCCGGTCAAGCAGCCGAGCGGCGCGCCGAGGCACGTCGCGACACGCCCGAACGCGTCCTCGCGGACCTCGGCGTCGGCCGCGTCCACGAGCGCGCCGTCCGAGGCGCTGATCACCGCCGCGATCGCGCCGTTGTCGACGAGGACATCCCCCGCCTTCGCCTCCACGAGCGCGCCCGCGAACGGCTTCTTGTCGCCTCCGATCCGCGCGAGGTTGACCGCGGCGGGCGCTTCCGGCTCCGGCGCGCAGAACCCGGCTTTGCCCTCGGCGCCGCGGCGAAAGCGGCACATCGCGGCGACACGTTCGCTCTCGCCGCCGTACATGACGACGCCGCCGTTCTGGATCGGCTCGACGCAGGCGGCGAGGCCCGTCAGGCCAAGACAGAGAGTTCCGATCGCGAGGCGTTTGCGGGGGAAGCCGGGCGGCATGATGAGCCTCCGACGCGCGAACGCGCCGGATCTTGGGACGTCACTCGTCGTCGACCATCTCGGGGTAGTCGCCGGGCGCGAGGTTGTCGAAGCGCGTGTACGAGGACGCGAACCGCACGAGCACCTTGCCCGTGGGACCGTTCCTCTGCTTCGCGATGATGATCTCGGCGATGCCCTTCGCGTTCGTGGTCTCCGGGTTGTAGTACTCGTCGCGGTAGATGAACATGATCGTGTCCGCGTCCTGCTCGATGGCGCCGGACTCGCGGAGATCGCTGAGCTGAGGGCGCTTGCCGTTGTCCTTGTTCGTGCGGGTCTCGACGGAGCGGTTGAGCTGCGAGAGCGCGATCACGGGGACACGAACCTCCTTGGCGAGCTGCTTCAACCCTCGGGAGATCTCGCTGATCTCCTGCTCGCGGCTGGTCACGCCGTCGCGGCCCTTCATGAGCTGGAGGTAGTCGATGATGACGAGCCCCACGCGCCTGTCGGGCTGGCCCGGCCCCGCCGAGCGGTTGTATTCGGCCTGGATGCGGCGGACCTTGGCGCGGAGCTCGAGGAGCGAGATCGCGGGCGTGTCGTCGACCCAGATCGGGAGCGTCGACAGATAAGACGCGCTCTCGGTGAGCCTGCGCCAGTCGTCCGGCTGCAAGAAGCCCTGGCGCAGCTTGCCGAGATCGACGCGGCCCTCGGTGCAGACCATACGACTCGCGAGCTGCTCACGCGGCATTTCGAGCGAGAACACGCAGACGCCGTAGCCGGGCTCCTGCCGCTCGTAGCCATGGTCCGGCTCGCCGGGGCCGGCGGCCACCGTGCGCGGCGAGGCGACGTTCACGGCGATGTTGAGAACGAACGACGTCTTGCCCATGCCGGGGCGCGCCGCGACGATCATCAGATCACCGTCGTGGAGGCCCGCGGTCTTCGAATCGAGCCGCTCGTACCCCGTGGAGATGCCCGTGATGCGATCGCCACGCTCGGCCGCGGCCGTGATCTGCTCGAACGCGGCCTTCAGGACCTGCGCGATCGGCTGCACGCTCGTCGACTGCGCGGTGCGCGCGAGCGCGTAGATCGATTGCTCGGCGTTGTCGATGAACTCCTGCACCGTGCCGACGTCGCCGTAGCCCTCGGCCGCGACGCGCTGGCAGGTGGCGATGAGCTGCCGCAGCCGCCACTTTTCGGAGACGACCTTGGCGTGCGCTGCGACGTGCGCCACGGCGGGCGTCGCATCGGCGAGCTGTGCGAGATAACTGGGGCCGCCGATCTGAGCGAGCCACTCGCGATCGCGTAGCCAGGAGGCTATGGAGACGATGTCGATCGGCGTGCCGGAGAGAGCGAGCGCGGTCGCCGCCTCGAAGATGCGCTTGTTCGCGTCACTGTAAAAGTGTTCCGGCTTCAGGATCTCGAGGACTCGATCGAGCGCATCACGCTCGAGGAGCACAGCCGAGAGCACCGCGGCCTCGGCGTCGAGGTCATGCGGAGGAACACGACCCGCGACAGGGGCCGGTTCCATCGGTTGGTTCGAACGTCCACGACGCTGCTGAGCGATCTGCATGGCACTTCTTCACCAGATGGCCCCAATCAATCCCGAAGATCTCCACATGGTGAGGCCCCAAATGGGAGACGCCCCGAAGGGCGGGCCCTCCGAGGCGTCGGGATCGACGAGCGATCTACCAGGAAACACCCGCGCGCGGTACCCGGATCGGCAAGACGATCGCGAGGAAACGACGACATCCGCCGACGTGGTGTGTGTGGGTGAGGCACTCTGGGACCTCTCCACATCACCGGGTACGTCCCTCGACGATGCCACACAACTCTCCCTCACGCCGGGCGGTGGCGCGGTGAACGTGGCGCTCACGCTGGCACAGCTCGGCCTGCGTGCAGGGCTCGTGGCCTCGGTGGGGGACGATCCGGTGGGCCACGCGCTCGTGGCACATCTGTCGCGGCGCGGGGTCGACGTGTCCCGCGTGCGCGCCGTGAAGTCGACCCGCACGGGGCTCGTGTTCCTGACGCACGCGCCGCCGCGCGCCGTGGCGTATCGCGCCGTGCTGGAAGAGGCGCTCGCGCTGCGTGACGCCTTGCCGCACGCCTTCGGCGCGAGTGTCGTCCACTTCTCCGGGCTCCTGCCCTCGCGTGCGTGCTTGCTCGCGCTCGAACGAGCGGCACGGCAGGCGCAACGCGAGGGAGCGCTCGTCACGATCGACGCGAACCTCCGGCCTCGGCTCTGGGCCGGCGATGCGCTCGGGCGCGCGGATCCGCGGAGGCTCTTCGCGGCGGCCTCCGTGCTCAAGGTGAGCGAGGACGATCTACGGCTGCTCGGCGTATCCGATCCGCGGGATCTCGCGCCCCTGCTCCGGCCCGAGGCGATCGTGGTCGCGACGTTCGGCGCGGCGGAGACGCGAGCGCTCGGGCCCTTCGGCGAGGTACGCGCGGGCGGCCCGGCGCTCGCGGTGGCGAGCACGTTCGGCGCGGGAGACGCGTTCGTCGCGGGGCTCCTCTCGGTGCTCGCGCGCGAGGGGCGGACAGCGCTCCAGGATCGCGCGGCGATCGAACGCGCGATCCAGCGTGGCAACGAGGTCGCGCGGACGTCTCTCCTGGAGAAATCGTCGGGGGTCAAATGAACGAAGGCCCGGACCGATCGGCTCTTCGCCTTTCGACCCGGGCCAACGCCTGACGCTTACGAGATCAGGACTTCGCGGCCACCGTGACGTCGATCGTCGCGGTGACGTTCGTCGCGAGGCGGATCGGAACCTGGTAGGTGCCGAGCGCCTTGATCGTGTCGAGCTCGATGCGACGACGATCCACCGTGTAGCCCTGCGCCGCGAGCGCCTCTTCGATGTCGCGCGACGTCACCGAACCGTAGAGCCGATCACCCTCGCCGACGGGCTTCGTGATCGTGATCTTCACGTTCGTGAGCTTCTGCGCGAGCTCCTCGGCCGCCTTCTTGGTCTTCGCCGCGCGCGCCTCGGCGACCTTCTTCTCGTGCTCGATGCGGGCGACGTTCTCCGCCGTCGCGCCGACCGCGAGGCCGCGGGGAACGAGGAAGTTGCGGGCGTAGCCCGGACGAACCCGGACGAGCTCGCCGCTCTTGCCGACGTTGGGGAGGTCCTCGGTCAGGACCACGTGAATGTAGTTGGCCATGACGTCCTCCTCGTTACGCCGTCACGGTGAACGGCAAGAGCGCGATGTTGCGCGCCCGCTTGATGGCGAGCGTGACCTTGCGCTGATGCCGCGCGCAGTTGCCGCTGATGCGGCGCGGGACGACCTTGCCGCGCTCCGAGATGAAGTACTTGAGCGCTTGCGGGTCCTTGTAGTCGATGAAGAGCGCCTTGTCGGCGCAGTAACGGCAGACGCGCTTGCGACCGGTGCGGCGGCGTCCGGGGGCGTCGGCGTTCAGATCCGGCGTCCGCCCGAAATCGCGGTCGTCCATGTCCATGTTGCGGCTGCCCGAATCCATTCCTCGTTGATTCATGGCTCAGCCTCCCTCTTCTTCGGTGCCGGCGATGTCCGCCTCGCCCTCGAGGTCGTCGAACTCGCCCGAGGCCGGCGCCTCGCTGGTCCGCTCCTGACGACGCTCCGGCTCGATCAGGCCGAGCTGACGCTCCCTCGACTCGTCGCGCTCCTCCTCGATCGGCGGCAGCTCGACGCGCTCGAACTTCACGTCCTCCTCGGCGATCGCGATCCCCGCGACCTCCACGTCGTTGCGGACGAGGACGGTCTGGTACTTGATCACGCCGTCCATCAGGCGCAGGTTGCGCTCGATCTCGGAGACCACGCGGCCCGTACCGAGGTACTTGAGGTAGATGTACACGCCGCGGCGGTGCTTGCGGATGTCGTAGGCGAGCCGGCGGCGGCCCCAGTTCTCGACCTTGGTCAGCCGGCCTTGCTCACGGCCGATCACGTCGGACAGGCGCGAGCCGACGCGCTCGGCGGTGTCCGCGTCGACGTCGGGCTTCAGGATGTAGATCGTTTCGTATTCTCTGGCGCGGTTCGGCGCCGTCACGAGTCGACTCATGCTTCTCCTCTTGGACAATGGCCCCGGAGACGTCGTGCCCCGGAGCGAGGACGGCGCGTCCGCCGGCCATCCACAGGGACAAACCGACGTTCGCGCCTCACGAAGGTGCGGAAAGCGTCCGGGTTACTCTCCCTCGCGCTTTTCGCCAGGCGAAACCGACGGTTTGTCCACCGCCGCCTTCGCGTTCGCGGGCTCGGGCGACGTAGGCGCCTCGCTCCGCTCCTTCGCTTGCTTCTTGCCGGCTTTCGGCCGGCTGTTTCGAACGTTCATCGCGGCGTCGAAGCCGCGGGTCGCGACTTCTAGCACAGAATCCGTCACGAGCTTCAAGATGTCGGGCAGGCGCGAGCGTTCGACCGCGTCGAACGGCGACAGCACGTAGTCCGCCACCTCCCCGCGATACCCCGGCGGGGGTCGCCCGACGCCCACGCGGACGCGCGCGAAGTCGCCCGTGCCGACGTGGGACATGATCGACCGCAGCCCGTTGTGCCCGGCGTGTCCGCCGCCAAACTTGAGGCGAACGTCCCCGAACGGAAGGTCGAGCTCGTCGTGGATCACGACGAGCTCCTTCGGGGCGATCTTGAAGAACGCGAGCGCGGGCTGAACGCTCCGGCCCGACTCGTTCATGTACGTCATCGGCTGCAGGAGCACGCCCGGCTCGTCTCCGAGCGTCGCGCGCGCCCACACGCCGGAAAACTTCTCGCGGAAGGCATCGGCGCGAGCGCGCGCCGCGAGCGCTTCGACGGCCATGAAGCCGACGTTGTGCCGGTGCGACGCGTATTTCTCGCCCGGATTGCCCAGGCCAACGACGAGCAGCATGACGAGGAAGTCGAGGCCCGAAGACGAGCGTGCCCCGCGGAGCTGCCTCGCAAGAGGCGCGCGCCACGGGGCGGATCACTCGGACCGTTGGTGCTGAAACTACTTCTTCTTGGCGTCCTTGGCGGGGGCCGCAGCCTTCGCCGCGGGCGCCGCGCCCTTCGCGCCGGCCGCAGGAGCCGCAGCCTTCGCCGCGGGCGCCGCGCCCTTCGCGCCGGCCGCAGGAGCCGCCGCCGCAGCGCCCGGAGCGCCCGGAGCCGCAGCCGCGCCTTCCTCACCCTTCTCGGGCACGGCCACGACGACGACCGTCTGATCCTCGGGCAGACGCGTCTTCACGCCCTCGGGGAGCGGAACCGCGCCGGCCTTCACCGTGTCGCCGAGGTCGAGCTCGGAGATGTCGATCTCGACGACGGCCGGGATCTTCTCGGGCAGGCAGCGGATGGGCAGCGTGCGGAAGATCTGCTGGAGGATGCCGCCGCCCGCGACGCCCTTCGACTTGCCGACGCAACGGACGGGGATGTCCACGTCGATCGGCTGGTCGAGCTTGACCTGGAGGAAGTCGGCGTGGACGAGCTCGCGCGAGATCGGGTGGTAGCCGTAGTCGCGCACCATGACGGTGAGCTTGTCGCCGCCCTCGACGGCCAGCTCGATGACCGAGTTCTTCCCGTGCGCCGACTTCAGCACCTCGAGGAGGGCCTTCGGAGAGACGGCAACCGCGAACGCTTCGAGGCCCTTGCCGTAGCAGATGGCAGGGATGTTCCCCGTGCGGCGGAGCCTGTTCGACGGGCCCTTTCCGCTTTCCTGACGACGGGTGGCGCTGAGCTGGATGATTTCCATCATGGGACGACTCTCCGGTTCCGATCCGAGACGCGGCGCTATAGCAGAGATCGATCGGGTTGTGCGCCTCTTCCGACGATCCTCCGAGGCGAAGCCAGAAGCCTGAGAGGAAACTGCACGGTTGTCCAGGCGCTTAGGGGGATACGAAACGACGAACGGGGGGCGAGGACGCTAGACGAAGAGGGAGCTCACCGAGTCCGAGTGGTGGATCCGGCGGATGGCCTCCGCGAGCAGGCGCGCCACGCTGACGACCTTGAACTTCCCGCACGCCTTGGCTTCCTCGGAGAGCGGGATCGAGTTGGAGACGATGACCTCGGCGAGCGGCGACTCCATGATCCGCGACAGCGCCGGGCCCGAGAGCACGGCGTGCGTGGCGCAGGCCGCGACGCTCTTCGCGCCCGCCTTCATGAGCGCGTTCGCGGCGTTCACCAGCGTGCCCGCCGTGTCGATGATGTCGTCGAGGATGAGGCAACGCTTGCCCTCGACCTCGCCGATGATGTTCATCACCTCGCTCTCGTTCGCGCGCTCGCGGCGCTTGTCGATGATGGCGAGCGTGCCATCGAGGCGCTTCGCATAGGCGCGCGCGCGCTCGACGCCGCCCGCGTCCGGCGAGACGATCACACAGTCGCGGCTGTAGTGCTCACGAAGGTGCTGATCGAGGAACGCCGGCATCGCGTGCAGGTGATCGAAGGGGATGTTGAAGAACCCCTGGATCTGGCCCGCGTGCAGATCGAGCGCGACGATGCGGTGCACGCCCGCGGCGACGAGGAGGTCGGCCACGAGCTTCGCCGTGATCGGCGTGCGCGGCGCGGCCTTGCGGTCCTGCCGGGCATAGCCGTAGTACGGGATGACCGCGGTGATGGAGCCCGCGGAGGCGCGCCGGAGCGCGTCCACCATGATGAGAAGCTCCATCACGCTGTCGTTTACCGGCGAACACGTCGGCTGCACGACGTACGTGTCCACGCCACGAACGTTCTCCTGGATCACGCAGAACGTCTCCCCGTCGGAGAACCGCGAAACGCGGCATTTGCCGAGCGGGAACTCGAGGCACTGGCAAATCTCTTGCGTGAGCGTGGGGTTCGAGTTCCCCGAGAAGATGCTCACTCTCTTGAACATCGGCCAGCCTCCCTGCCTGCCGAGGGTCGACGCTCAGCCAGTCCGAGCGACCACGACAACCCCGAACGCCGAAGGGTCAACGGCGGCGCGGCTCTACCAGCCACCACTATCTCCGTCAAGGATCTTCTGGTCAATGCATGATGGAACGACCTCGGCTTTGCGCGGGGCCTCGGGTTTGACTAGGTAGCGCGATCGTGGATCGGCAGAGCGGCTCCCAGCGCGGCGAGACGAGCGGACGTACCGGCACGGTCGTCGTGATCGGCAACTTCGACGGTCTCCACCGAGGCCACCGCGCCGTCCTGGAAGAAGCCGCTCGGATGGCCCGCGATCGCGGGCTCGATCCCGTGGTGCTGACGTTCGATCCGCACCCGGCCGAAGTCCTCGGCCGCAAAGCGCCGCCGCTGCTCACCCCGCTCGCGCGCAAGATCGCCCTCTGCGAACGCGCCGTGCCGGGCCTCCGGGTCTCCGTGGCGCACTTCGATCGCGCGTTCGCCGCGCAGAGCCCGCGCGTGTTCGCCGAACGCGTGCTCGGCGATCTCGGCGCGCGTGTGGTGATGGTCGGGCAGAACTTCCGCTTCGGCGCGCAGCGGGCCGGCGATTTCGCCGAGCTCGAGCGGCTCGGCAAGGAGCTCGGCTTCGAGACGCGCTCCCACGCGCTCGTCGGTGACGCGACCGGGCCCTGGTCGAGCACGCGCGCGCGAGAGGCGATCGCGCGCGGCGATCTCGACGAGGCGCGGCGCATCCTCGGTCGATGGCACGCGCTCTCGGGGACCGTCGTGGCCGGGGACCAACGCGGGCGGACGATCGGGTTCCCCACGGCGAACATCCTCGACGCGCCCGAGGCGTTCCCCCCGTTCGGCGTGTACGCGGTCTTGATCGATCGTTTGCCTGCGGAGGGCGAGCGCGGCGCGAAAGTGCTGGGCGTAGGCGTCGCGAATCTCGGCGTGCGGCCCACGGTGGATCCCACGGCGGCGCGCCCGCGGCTCGAGGTACATGTCTTCGATCGGAACGAGGATCTGTACGGCGCGCGGCTGCGTGTGCACCTCGCGCGCCACATCCGCCCGGAGCAACGTTTCGCGGGGCTCGACGCGCTGAAGGCGCAGATCGCGCGGGACGCCGAGGAGGCGCGCCGCGCGCTCGAAGGCATCACGCCGGATCCCGAGGCGGGTTCGGCCTGGGCTTGAAGCGCGCGCGTCATCGCACGCAACGCACGCGCGCCTTCACGGCTACCGACTGGTGATCGATGCGGCCCGTGAGGCCGTCGAGGAGCCACGCTTCGGACGGCGCGGCGGCGACGGGCGTCGACGACCAGAAGCGGCCTTCCTCGTCGAGAAACGACGTCGCCGCGGACGTGGGATCTTCGCCCTCGCCGTGGCCGAGGCTCACGAGCTCCTTGATGCTCGGCAGTCGGAAGCCGCTCGCACCGCCGAGCATGAGCGACGCGCAGAACGCGAGCGCGCCTTGCCACGAGCTCACCTCCGGCGTGCTCACCCGTTGCCACACGAGGCCCGTGCGCTCGTCGATCAGCGTCTCGCCGTCCGCGCCTTCCTCGAAGCACAACGCGCGCGGAGGACCGATGACGCAGCGGGTGCGCGCCGTGAGCGTGCGATCGAGGGACGTCATCGATCCATCGACGAACCCGACTACCCACACGCCATCCATCGCCGTCGTCGCCGTCCAGTAGAGATCCGTGGACGACGTGGGCACGGAGATCATCGAGGGGTTGATCGCGGGCCCGTCGCGCCCGTAGTCCACGAGCGAGACGAGCTCCACGCGGGAAGGCAGCCGTGCGCCGCCGCCGAGTTTTTCACAACGCGCGCGCGCTTCCTCCCACGAGACGGGTGCCGGTGCCGCATCGCTCTCCCACACGAGATCGAGGATCTCGTCGCGCACGCCGCCGTCCTCGACTTCGCCGAACGAAGCCTCCGTGTAGCTCGGCAAGACACCGAGCACGTGACCATCCTGCCCCGCCCCCAGGCTCGTGTCGTCACAGGACACCGCGAAGGCGCCATCGGAGCAGAACCGCGTCGCCGAGTCGGGAAAGCCCGCGCCCGTGATCTCGGTGCACACGCTCTCGGGCGCGGCCGCCGGCGCGAGCCTGCGTGGCTCGATCCCCGCCACGATCTCGCAGCCGAGGGGGCTCGCGAGGAGGAGCTGCCACGCGACATACCGGGCGAACGGAGGGACCACCGTTCGTTTTGTGCTCAAAATGTTCCTCCCAGGAGCAACGTCGCGCCCGATCCCGCGGACGGCGCGATTGCGATCGACGCGCGTGGCTCCGACGGACTCTTCGAGCGCGACACCCAGTAGAGGGTCGCGGACGTGACCAGGCAGATCGCGCCCGCGCCGAGCGTCACGTTGGCGATCCGCGCGGCCGTCCGCCCCTCCTCGGCCACGCCGAACGACGCCGCGTCGGGGCAAACCGAGCCCTGACACTGCGCCCGTGCCTCGTTCTCTTTCACCAGCGCGCGGATCCCGAAAAACGCCCCCGCGCCGAGCGCGACCGCCGAGAGCCCCGCGGTCACGTGCGCCGCGATGCGCGCGCCCGAAGGCCCCCGTGACGGCGCGAGCGCGGGCACCACCACCGTGATCCGCGCGCCCGGCGCAACCCGCACCGTCGTGCGAAACGGCTCCTTTCCGTCGGCCGTCGCGACGACCACGTGTTCGCCCGGATCGACCGGTGCGGGATCGCCGAGCGACGCCTCCGCGATCGGCGCCCCGTCACGCTCGATCACCATCCCTGCGGCGCGCGCGCCGGGCCCGAGCACCACCACGAGCCGCGCGAGCTTGTCTTCGAGCGCCTCGAGCCGCTCGTGAGCGATCTCCGCGCGATCGGGCCTCGCGTCCGTGCGCGCCCACGCGAGGGCCTCGCCGAGCTCGCGGTAGGCCGTCGCCGTCTTGCCTTCCGCCTCGTGGCAGCGGGCGAGGTTCAGGATCGTCCCGCCGCCCGGATCGAGCCGATGGCTCTCCGCGAACTTCGAGCAAGCCTCGGCATACCGCTTCTCCGCCATGAGCTGCTTGCCCTCGCGGAAGAGGGCCTCTGCCTCCTCCGCTGCGGAATCGTCCGCGCGGGCGGTCCCTCCGGCGGTGATGACGAGCATCACGAGTCCGGGGAGAAGAAGTCGGTTGTCTAGACGAACGTATCTCCTATTTGCGACTGCCCAGCGGATCAAGGAAGCTCCCTCCTTTGCGGCGCCCCGCAGGGGCCCCAGAGGTTCGATAAGACGAAGTCGTGGAAGTCTTTGGCTCCTTGGCCCCCTGGCTCGGCGCGGGGGCCGCGGTCTCCTCGGAGCTTTCGGCGGCCGGGGCGCGCTGCTCGGCCGGCGCGACCTCGGCCGAGGGCTCGTTTCGCCGCTCGGGGGCCCCGTGGGCCTGCCCCGGCGCGGGCGCGATTTCCTCGGGCGTGTCTCCGCTCGACGCGACGAGCGCCCCCACCACGAGCAGCGTCACACCGAGCAAGCCGAGCCCGGCGCGGATGCGCGCCGAGCGCCGCAGCGCTGCAGGCAAAAGGGCCGTCGAGAGCGCGCCGGGCGGGCTGTCGGCCTCGCGGCTCCCGGTCCATCCTGCATACGTGGACAATTTCTCCGGCGTTATGCCGAGCACGCGGATCGCCCGTCGCACGCTGGTCTCGCTGCGCTCGGGCGCGAAGGGCCGGAGCGACGCCGCGAGCTCGGCCACGTCGGGCGTGCGCTTGCTCGGATCTTTTTGCAGGCACTGGAGAATCGCCTTTTCGAGCCCCTCGGGTACGTCGGGACGAACATCCCGGACCCGCGCGGGCGGGTCCGCGGCGATGCGGAAATAAAGCGACGAAATGGTCTTCGCCTCGAAGGGGCTCTGGCCGGTCAGGAGCTCGTGCAAAACGATGCCGAGCGACCAGATGTCGGTGCGGGGATCGACATGCGTCGGATCCCGCAGCCGCTCGGGCGAGGTGTACCGCGGCGAACCCACCACGAATCCGTGGCCCGTGAGCGTCACCATGTCCTCCGGCTGCGCCGCGCCGCTCGGGCGCAGGACCTTGGCGATGCCGAAATCGAGGACCTTGATGAGCGGCGAGCCGTCGGCACGGCTCGTGAGAAACAGGTTCGAGGGCTTGATGTCGCGATGGACGATGCCCAGGGAATGCGCCTCGGCGAGCGCCTCGCAGGCCTGGAGGATGTAATCGACCGCATCCTCGACGGGCAGTGGGCCGCGGCGGCCGAGCACGCCCCGGAGGTCGATTCCGGTGAGATATTCCATCACGACGAACGGCGAGCCCCACGACAAGGTGCCCATGTCGAGGACGCGCGCCACGTGCTCGCTCTTGATCGCGCTCGCGGCCCGCGCCTCGCGGAGCAGCCGCGTCACGGAGACGTCGCTCGCTGCCACCTTTGGGTGCAGGAACTTGAGCGCGACGCGCTGCCGGAGGCTCGTGTGCTCCGCCTCGACCACGACGCCCATCCCCCCGGCGCCGAGGGCCCGCAGGACCCGATATTTCCCCGCGACCACGTCACCCGGGCGCGGCAGCGAGGCCTCGCCGAGATCGACGTCGACGTCGATCGCATATTCCGCGCTCTTCATACCCCCCATGATCCCCGTGTTTTACGATAGCGCGCGGGGGCGGAAACACAATCGATGGCGGGCGATCCCGGCGCATCCGCGAGCCGCGCCGTTCCGGCTGAAACCCGTGGAAGGAGGACGATCCATCAATGGTTTGTCGACAGCGAACAATGAAAAAGATGCCCCGGACGGGGCGTCCCGCTCCCCTGCCCTGCCGCGCACGGACCGAGCCGCCCCGGGCAGCCGCCCCGGAGGCGGCTTCCGTGCGTCCCACCTGCCGCGCGCGACAGGCATCCCCTCGGCCCTCGGCTTCTGCTAGAGCCTGCCCGTGACCGACCTCGTCGTCTTTCCATCTGAACGCCCTCTGACGGGCAGCGTCCCGGTCCCCGGCGACAAGAGCATCGCCCACCGGGCCATCCTGCTGTCTGGTCTCGCCGAAGGGCAGAGCCGCATCGAAGGCGGCGCGCTCGGTGCAGACAACATGTCCACGCTCGGCGCGCTCCGTGCGATGGGCATCACCACCGAGCAGCAGAACGAGACGCTGCTCGTCGACGGCAAGGGCCTCTACGGCCTGCGCGCGCCGAGCGAGCCCATCGACTGCGGCAACTCGGGCACGACGATGCGCCTGCTCGCCGGCGTGCTCGTCGCGCAGCGCTTTGCCACCGTGCTCATCGGCGACGAGTCGCTCTCGCGCCGGCCGATGGAGCGCATCGCGAAGCCGCTGCGCCTGCGCGGCGGTCGCATCGAGGGCAAGCTCGATCCGAAGCGCGTCGGAGAGATCACGGCGCCGCTCCAGATCGGCCCGCTGCCCGAGCCCAACGTGCTCGGGCCGCTCGAGTACGAGATGCCCGTCGCGAGCGCGCAGGTGAAGAGCGCGATCCTGCTCTCGGGCCTCTACGCCGACGGAAAGACGTACGTGCGCGAGCCGCTCGTGTCGCGGGATCACACCGAACGGCTCTTGCTCGCGCTCGGCGTTCCGCTGCGCACGGTCGGCGCGATCATCGAGCTCGACGGCCCCGCGTTCTCGGGCAAGCTCCCGGCGTTCTCGATCACGGTGCCGGGCGATCCCTCGTCCGCGTCGTTCCTCGTCGCGGCCGCGCAGCTCGTCCCGGGCAGCCGCGTGACCGTGCGTCGCGTGGGCCTGAACCCGACGCGCACCGGGCTCTTCGAGGTGCTGCGCGACATGGGCGGCTCGCTCGTGCTCGAGCCGAAGGGCGAGGAGATGGGCGAGCCGATCGGCGACCTGCACGCCGGCGCGTCGGATCTGCATCAGGGTCGGCTTGGCGGCGAGCTCGTGGCGCGCACGATCGACGAGGTGCCGATCCTGTGCGCACTCGCAGCACGCGCGAATGGCACGACGCTCATCGAGGACGCGGCCGAGCTCCGCGTGAAGGAGAGTGATCGCATCGCCATGATGGCGCGCGTGCTGCGAGCGTTCGGCGTGACGTGCGAGGAGCGGCCGGACGGGCTCGCCGTCGAGGGGAAGCCGGAAGGCAAGCTCAAGGCGGCGGACATCGAGAGCGGCGGCGATCACCGCATCGCCATGGCATCGTGCGTGCTCGGGCTCCTCGCGGACGGACCCACGCGCGTGCGCGACGCCGACAACATCGCAACGAGCTTCCCGCGCTTCGTCGGTACGATGCGCGCGCTCGGAGCACGGATCGAGGTGGAGTCGGGCGGAGGAACTCCATGAGCAGCGGACGGAGGAGGGCAGTACGCGTCGCGATCGACGGGCCGGCGGGCGCGGGCAAGAGCACGGTCGCGCGAAGGCTCGCGGAGCGGCTCGGCTACCTGCTCCTCGACACGGGCGCGCTCTACCGCACGGTCGCGCTCGCGGCCGTGCGCGCGCCCATCCGCTGGGACGATCGCGAGGCGCTCGGCGCGCTCGCCGAGGATCTCGTGGCCCGCAAGCGCATGGTCATCGAGCGCGCCGAGGGCGCGACGGGCGGCGGCAGCGGCATGCGTGTCCTGCTCGACGGCGAGGACGTCTCGACCGCCATCCGCTCGCCGGACGTGAGCCTCGGCGCGAGCCGAGTCTCTGCCGTGCCCGCGGTGCGCGCCGCGTTGCTCGACATGCAGCGCGGGCAAGGCGCCGAGGGCGGCGTGGTGCTCGAAGGTCGCGACATCGGCACGGTCGTCTTCCCGGACGCCGAGGTGAAGTTTTTCCTGACCGCATCACCCGAGGTCCGCGCGCGAAGGCGTTACGAGGAACTCGTCGCGCAGGGCAAGGACGCGACCTACGAGGCGACGTTCGCGGACGTCGAGCGCCGCGACAAGGCCGACACGGAACGACCCGTGGCGCCACTCCGGCAGGCCGACGACGCGATCGTCGTCGACTCGAGCCACAGGGACGTCGCCGAGCTCGTCGAGGAGATGGCGCTTGTCGTCGAACAGCGCGAGCGCGCCGGCTGAGGTTTTTCGACGCGCGTTCGTGCTCGGCCTCGGCGCGCTCGTGTTCGCCGCGGCGTGCGGCGGCGAGGTGCCAGCCCCGAAGACCGCGTCCCGGGGCAAACACGACCTCCTCGATCCGGCCGAGCTCTTCCCTGCCGATCTCGATCTCGTGCTGCGCGTCGATCTCGGCCGCATGCGCGCGCAGCTCGGCCCTCTGGCGGATGCGCTCTCCGCGCGCGTCGAGGAGGAGAGCGGCGGCGAGGAGGCGCTCGTTTCGCAGGCGATTGCGCGCGCCAAGGTCGTGTGGATCGGCCTGCGCGCTGCGGACGCCGAGGTCGGTGATCGTGTGCTCGTCGTCGAGGGCGAGGTGGAGGACGTGCGGCCCGATCCAAGGCTCTTCCGTCTCGTCGATCCTCCGATCGCGGACGATGTTCGAACGTGGGAGCGCCAAGGGCCCCTCGGCCGCGCCACGACCGCGCGCATCCACGCCTTCGCCGGCCGCATGATCGTGTTCGTCACGCCGGTCGAGGTCGACAGCGTCGAGCGCGTGCTCCTCAAGGGCCCGGACGACCGCCGGCGTGATCCCGCAGCCGAAGGCCTCGTCAGCGCGGATCTCCGCGCACGGCGCTTGCCACCCTCGCTCGAACGGCGCTTCCCCTCCATCGCGTCGATCATCGGCGGCCTCGAGCGCGCCCGTGCGAGCGCGGTCATGGTCGGCGACGCGCTCCGTGTCGACGCCGAGATCACGGCCGGTACGGGGCAAGCCGCGGGCAAAGCCGAGAACCTGCTCCGCGCGCTGCGCGAGGGTGGGCAGGGCAGCCGGTACGCGGCGCTCTTCGAGGACATCCGGATCGAGCGTGTCGATCGCGCCGTGCGTGTGCGCTGGGATCTCTCCTCGGAGGTCCTGCGCGCATTGCTCGAAGGCAAGCTCGCGGCACCGGAGAGGATGCAAGGCGAGCGCTGAACGCTTACGCTCGGGGCGATGGCCGACACGCTCGTGGATCCGATCGAGCCCGTCCCGCCCACGCAGCGCGATCCCGACGCGCTCGGAGCGGCGCCCGCACCTGCGCCGGAAGCGCCCGCGGTCGCTCCACCCGAACCGCCGCCGGAGTCGCCGCCCGAGCCGCCGCCCGAGCCTCGCGCCGAAGCGCCGCGTCCGAAGCCGCGCACGTCGCGCATCGTGCTCGTGGCCGTGGCCGCCGTTTTCGTGGTCGCGGCGATCGCGGCGCTCGTGTTCTGGAACTTCGTCCTGCGATATCGGCCCACGGCGCGTGCGCACGTGCCTGCGGGGACGAACGTCGCGATCCGGATCGAAGCGGCGGACCTCGTGCTCTTCGGCCCCGTGCGCGAGCACCTCTTGAAGCTCGCGCTCGATGAAGGCAGCACGCCCGAGGCCTCTGCGCCGTCGCGCCCCTCGCGCGCCTCGCGCATCCACGATCACACGGGCGTGCGTTTGCCCGCGGACCTGCGCGAGGTCGTCGTCGCGTCGATGGACGGCAAGAGCTGGGTCGCGCTGCTCGGCGGTCGCATCGAGCATGGGAGGTTCGTCAAAGGACTCGCGGAGGTCGCGCGCGAGGAGGGCTGGACCGGATTCCGCCGGGAAGGCGAGCTCTTCGTGGGACCTTCGATCGTGATCGGACAGGCGGACGACGGGACGATCCTCGTCGGCACGGATCGATCGATCGTGGAGGCGGCGCTCCCGGCGACGGAGGAAGGACAGAAGCTCGGTTTGCCCGAGAAGGGCGCGGTCACGTTCGCGATCGCGCGGCAGGCGTTCGAGGCGCTCTCCGGAACGAGCGCGATCACGCCGCGCGCGTCTGCTCTCGGCACGGTCGAGCGAGCCACGGGCACGCTCGCGCTCGGCAGTTCGCCGGAGCTCGTCGTTCGTCTCGAACCGACGAAAGCCGCGGACGCGCCGAAGCTCGAAGAAGCCACGCGCGCGCTCCTTTCTGATCTCGGGCTCGCGCTTTTGCTCGTGCCGGACGTCGCGGGGGAGAAGGAGGCGCTCCGCGCGACCACCGTGAAGCGCGAGGGAGATGTCGTCGTGCTCCGCGCGGCCTGGCCGTACGCCGGACTGGATCGGGCGGCGGAGACGCTCGCGGGCAAGCTCCGAGGGGCGGAAATCCCCGATAAAAAGCCTTGATTTGGGTCGCCCCGGCCGAACGGCGTGCTCTCGGGTCGGGCGGACAAAACGGACGCGCGCGGGGCACCGCATTGACAAGGCGCTGGCACCGGACTAGAGGGACCGCTCTCCCGGATCCGGCTCGATGCCCGACGTGTGCCCGAGGCCGGCTCAATTCGAGCCGCACGCTCGCGCGGCGCATCGCATCCGAGCTCCGGGAAATCCTAGGGAAGGACGGTTTCAAAAGACCAGATGGCTAGTAACGCGAACGTGGAGATGACGGGATCCGACATGGGATCCAGCATGGAGAGCTTCGCCGCGCTCTTCGAGCAGCGGGTCGAGTCCGATTTCGCGCGCGAGGGCGAGATCATCGCAGGCACGGTCGTTCAGGTCGGCCGTGACTCGGTGGTGGTCGACATCGGTGGCAAGAGCGAGGGCGTAATCCCCCTCCGAGAGTTCGCGGACGCCACAGGTCAGGTCGGCGTCAAGCCCGGCGACAAGGTGGACGTCTACATCGAGAGCCGCGAGAACGACGACGGCCTCGTCACCTTGTCGAAGGAAAAAGCCGACAAGATGAAGGTCTGGGATGAGATCTCGAACGCCTGCGAGGCGGACGAGCTCATCGAGGGCACCATCAGCCAGCGCGTGAAGGGCGGCCTCTCGGTCACCATCCGCGGCGGCGTGAAGGCGTTCCTCCCGGGGTCGCAGGTCGACCTCCGCCCGATCCGCAACTTGGACAAACTGATCGGCCAGACCTACAAGTTCAAGGTCATCAAGTTCAACAAGAAGCGGGGCAACATCGTCCTCTCCCGCCGCGTCCTGCTCGAGCGCGAGCGCGACGAGATGAAGCAGAAGACGCTCGAGACCCTCACCGAGGGCATGACCGTCAAGGGCACGATCAAGAACATCACCGAGTACGGTGCGTTCGTGGACCTCGGCGGCATCGACGGCCTGCTCCACATCACGGACATGAGCTGGGGCCGCGTGAATCACCCGAACGAGGTGTTCAACGTCGGCGACGAGGTCACCGTCAAGGTCCTCAAGTACAACCCCGAGACCGAGCGCGTCTCCCTGGGCCTCAAGCAGACCCAGGAGGATCCGTGGAACCACGCCGAGGAGGCCTACCCGGCCGGCAAGAAGGTCCGCGGCAAGGTCATGTCGATCACGGACTACGGCGCCTTCGTGGAGCTGGAGCCGGGCGTCGAGGGCCTGATCCACGTGAGCGAGATGAGCTGGACCAAGAAGGTCAAGCACCCGTCGAAGCTCCTCGAGGTCGGTCAGGAGATCGAGTGCCAGGTCCTCGAGGTCGACGCGCGCGCCAAGCGCATCAGCCTCGGTCTCAAGCAACTCGAGCCCGATCCGTGGATGCTCTTCACGGACAAGTACCACCCCGGCGACAAGATCGCGGGCAAGGTCCGTTCGCTCACCGATTACGGCGTGTTCGTCGGGATCGAGGAGGGCGTCGACGGCATGGTCCACAAGAGCGACCTCTCGTGGACGGTGCGCGTCAACAACCCGAGCGACCTGCACCACAAGGGCGATGACGTCGAGGCGATCATTCTCTCGATCAACCACGACGAGAAGAAGGTCTCGCTCGGCATCAAGCAGCTCTGGGACGACCCGTGGCCGACGATGCTCAGCGAGTTCGCGCCCGGCCGCGTGATCGACGAGTCCCAGGTGATCAGCATCGTCGAGTACGGCATCTTCGTGCGCCTGCGCGAGGGCGTCGAGGCGCTCGTCTCGACGGGCGACATCCTCGAGCCCGAGGGTACGAAGATCAAGGTCGGCGACCTCGTGAAGGTCGAGATCTCGAGCGTCGACACGATCGAGCGCCGCCTCTTCGCGACGATGAAGAACATCGGCGTGGAGAAGCCGCAGCCTGCCGAGCGCCCGAAGCGCGCGAAGGGAGCGGGCGGCGGTGGCAGCACGGCGGCCGACGAGGAGAAGAACGTGCCGGGGACGATCGGCGATCTCATCAAAGAGAAGCTCGGCGGCAAGCTCGACCTCAAGAACAAGGCGAAGGATCAGGAGTAATCCTGCCCCTTCTCGGGTGACCGTTCGCGGCGCCTTCCCCCTCGCGAGAGGGAGAGGCGCCGCGCGCGTTTTGTCCCTACGATCGGCGCATGAAACGCCTCGTCGCGCCCGTCGTCCTCGCTGCACTCGTCACCGCGCTCCCGGCGCGCGCGGATCCACCGAGCGATCCCGATCCTTTTTTTGGTCGCGACAAGGCGCTGCACTTCGGCTTCTCGGCCGCGCTCGCCGGCGGCGCGTATGGCGCCACCGCCCTGTACGGGCTCGACGGGCGGGCGAACCGCGTCGCGGTCGGCATGGCCGTCGCGCTTGGTGCTGGGTACACCAAGGAAATCCTCGACGCCGCGGGGTTCGGCACGCCGTCGTGGAAGGATTTCGCCTGGGATCTCCTGGGGACGGCGGTGGGGCTCGGCGTCTCGGTCGCCATCGATTACGCCCTTTCGCCTTCCCCGAGCGAGAAATCCGGTAGGCCGGCGCCCGCGCGTTGATCGCCACCGGCCGGTGCCGGTGCTAGCGTGCCGCGATCGATGGGCAATCCGCTCTGGGCGCCGTGGCGCATGGAGTACATCCTTTCGAAAAAGGGTGGATCCTGCGTGTTTTGCGGCATTGAGGCTGCTCCGCCGGAGGAGCTCCGCGCGCGGCTCGTGGTGTGTGACACGCCGCGCGCGTTTGTCGTGCTCAACCGCTATCCGTTCGCCGCGGCGCACCTCTTGGTCGTGCCGCACGCGCACGTCGACGCGCTCGAGAAGCTTTCGCACGAGGATCATCACGCGCTCTTCGATCTCGTGCGCGAGGCGACGGTGCGGCTGCGCGCGGCGGTGAAGCCCGAGGGGCTCAACGTCGGCTTGAACCTCGGCGCGGCTGCGGGCGCTGGCATCGCCGAGCACCTGCACGCGCACATCGTCCCGCGCTGGAGCGGAGACACGAACTTCATGCCGGTGCTCGCCGACGTACGCGTCGTGCCGCAGGCCCTCGAAAAGACGCGCGACTACCTCGTGCCGTTCTTCGCGGATCTGCCGGGCGTGCGTTTGCCCGCGGCGAGCGAGGGAGCCGGAAACCCGTGAGCGAAGCGTCGCCGCCCGTCACCCCCCTGCCCCCGGAGCGCAAGACCGCGCGCCGCATCTTCCTCGCCACGAGCGCGGTGCTCGTCGTCTCGCTGTGCATCGTCGCGCACGAGGTGATGCTGCCGTTCGTGCTGGCGCTCGTCGTCGCGTACGTGCTGACGCCCGCGGTGCTGCGCGTCGAGCGCATGCGCGTGCCGCGCTGGGCCGCGATCCTGCTCGTCTATGCGATGACGCTCGGCGCGATCGGCGGGTTCATCGGGATGATCGTCCCGCGCCTCGTCACGGAGGGGCAGGCGCTCGCGAGCGAGTGGCCGAACCTCACGCGCAAGATGCGGAACGAGTGGCTGCCGGCGATCGACTCGCGGCTCGTGCGCTGGTCGGGGCAACGCCCCGCGGAGGAAGCCACGCCGGCTCCCACGCCGAACCCGAGCCCGGAGATCGGCGCGGGCGAGCCGAGCAAGCCCGAGGCACGTGCAGACGAGCGTCCGCCGCTGCGGATCGTGAAGCGCGACGACGGCTCGTACGATGTCTTCGTGAGTGAAGATCTGCGCCTGCACGAGGTGCAGCACGGCACGTGGGAGGTCTTGAACCAGGAGCCGAAGCGCCTGTCGAGCGCGGGCCTCTTGCGCGAAGGGTTCGATAAGGGGCTGCTCTACCTGCGCCAGAACGCGACCGTCGTGCTGCAGATCGGCCAGCGGATCGCGGGCGCGATCTCGCGCGGGATCTTCAACCTCTTCATGACGTTGATGCTCGCGGGTTACATCATCCTGACCCACGAGAAGATCCTCGCCTTCTTCCGCGATCTCTGGGACCCGACCTCGCACCACACGTTCGAGCGGTTCATGCGGAGGCTCGATCGAGGCCTGTCCGGCGTCGTGCGCGGACAGCTCCTCATCTGCCTCGTGAACGGCGTGCTCTCGGCGATCGGCTTCTGGCTCTTCCACCTGAAGTACTGGCCGATCCTCTCGATCCTCGCGGCCGTGATGTCGCTCATCCCGATCTTCGGCTCGATCCTGAGCTCGGTGCCGGCCGTGCTCATCGGCCTGACGCAGTCGCCCATGACGGCGGTCGGCGTGCTCGCGTGGATCGTCGGCATCCACCAGCTCGAAGCGAATTTCCTGAACCCGAAGATCATCGGCGACGCGGCGAAGATCCACCCCGTCCTCGTCGTCTTCTCGCTTCTCGTGGGCGAACACTTCTTCCAGATCACGGGCGCGCTCTTCGCGGTGCCGTGCATGTCCATCGCCCAGACCATCTTCCTGCACTTCCGCGAGTCCACGATGGGCCTCACCGATCCCATGTCGACGCACCCGCCCTCCGCGAAGGTGCGTCCGGACGTGAAGGCGACGCCGCCCGAGCCCCAAGCAGGCGCCGCGGGCTGACGAAGTCGGGAGGGCCCGCGCTACTGTTTCCCGTGGCACGTGGTATGAAGCGCTCGCCTTGAAGACGTCCGACAAGCCGAAGAGCAACACCCAGGAGAAACCGAAGACCGCGGACAAGCCGAAGGCCGCGGCGAAGCCGGCGAGCGCGAAGGACGCACGCGAAGCGCTCATCGCGTCCGCGCGCGACAAGCAGGCCGCGCAGCCGGATCCGCTCCAGATGCTCGAGCCGAAGAAACTCGCGGTCCGGATCGGCATCCCGCTCGCGATCGTCTGGATCATCGCGCTCTTCATCTCGGGCTGGATCTCGAAGGTCGTGGCGCTCGTCGTGACGATCGCGGTCGCGGGGCTCGTCGTCTGGGTGGTCCGGTACGCGAAGCGCTCGCGCGCCGTGGCGAACCTCGTGCGCGGCGCGGACACGCCCGAGGCGCGCAAAGAAGCGATCGAGAAACTCGAGAGCGAGTTCGGCAAGGACGACCCCGCGGCCGTGTTCGCGCGCGCGCAGCTCGAGTTGCAGGAGGATCCCAAGAAGGCGCTCGCCACGCTGGAGAGCATCAAGCTCGACCGCGTGATGCCGCCCGTCGCGGACGAGGCGCGGGCGCAGCGCGCGATGATCCACCTCGTGCTCGGTGAGACCGAGGCGGCCAAGGGCCTCGTCGACAAGATCGATCTCAGCCGGCACAAGGACGCGAAGAGCCGGGCGACGATCGCGGCGATCGTGGGTGAGGCGTGGGCGCGCGGCGGTCAGGCGAAGAAGGCCGTGGAGCTGCTCGACACGCTCGATCCGAACGACGCGACGTTCGCCGACATCAAGCCGCAGCTCCTGCGCTCGCGCGCGTTCGCCTACGCGTGGACGAACGATACGAAGCGGATGAAGCAGATCCTGCGGCAGCTCTCGGCGATCAACCCGCAGTACCTCGCGTCGTTCATCACGAAGAAGAAGATCCCCGGCGGCGTGTCGCCGAAGGGCGTGCACCCGCTCCTCGAGAAAGAGGCCTTCGAGATGATCTCGAAGAGCGGCATGATCCCGCGCAAGATGGAGTACCGCAGGTCGTAGCGAGAGCTACGGCTTCAGGTAGCGCGCGACCGTGCTGAGAAGCGTCTCGATGCCGACGGGCTTGCGCAGGTAACCGTTCGCCGCGATCTTCGTGGCCTGCTGCCGCAGGTTCCCGTCGGCCGAGATCACGATGACGGGGATGTCGGCGATCCTCGGATCGCTGCGCTGCTCGGCCCGGAAGCCCCAGCCATCCAGGATGGGCATCATCAGGTCGAGCAGGATGAGTTGTGGGCGCGCTCCCTCGCGAAGCAGGTCGAGAGCCTGCTTGCCATTGCTCGCGCCGCGCACCTCGTACCCCTCTTCCTCGAGGATCTGCGCGATGGTCTCACGGATGTCCGGATCGTCCTCGACGATGAGGACGCCGCGGCTCCCCTGCTCGATCGTGCCCATGGTCCCCGCCGGCAAAGGCGTGCCACTCTACTGACCTGCCCACGGCATCGCCAGCCCCCGCCCCGCCGCGCTGGACGAATCTTCGTGCGTAGGCGAACGAGCTCACCAACCTGTAACGCGAGTCTCCGCCATGGCCCAGGCATGCACCTTTTGTCGTATTGCGATCGGTGAGCTTCCTGCCCACGTCGTGCTCGACGAACCCGAGGTCTTCGCGTTCCTCGATCGCAGCCCTCTGTTCGTGGGCCACTGCCTCGTCGTGCCGCGTGCTCACGTGCCGACGCTGCTCGATCTGCCCGAGCCCTCGATCGTGCCGCTCTTCGGCGCCGCGCAGCGCATCGCCCGCGCGATCGAGCCGGCGCTCTCGGCGGAGGGTTCTTTCGTCGCGATGAACAACAAGATCAGCCAGAGCGTGCCGCACCTGCACGTGCACGTGGTGCCGCGGCGCAAGAAGGATGGATTGCGGGGGTTCTTCTGGCCTCGCGCGAAGTACGAGAGCGACGACGAGATGGCGCGTGTCGCGGAGGCGCTACGTACGGCGCTGCGATCTCCCGCATAATGCGCCCATGAGTGACACACCTCCCTCGTCCCGCCCACGCTCGCCCGTGCGCGAGGTGGCGAGGCTCTGGTTCGGCCTCGAAGCGCCTGTTGGCAGGCGCGCTTACCTGATCACGGGCGTCACGTTGATGGCGCTGAAGTACGGCATCGACGCGCTGCTCGTGTACCTCGCGTCGGGCGTGGTCTTCTCGCCGCTCGCCTACCTGAACCCGATCTTCACGTTCCGTACGAAGAGCATCCCGGTCACACATCCGTGGCTCTTCGTGGCGATGGGTATCGCGACGCTGCCGTTCCTGTGGATCGGCGTTTCGATGAGCATCCGCCGCGCGGCGAACGCGGGCCTGTCGCCGTGGGGAGGGCTGACGTTCCTCGTGCCGGGGCTGAACTACCTCGCGATGATTGTCCTCGCTGCGATCCCCGAGCGCGGGGACGCGTGGAAGCCGGACCCGACGTCGCCGTATCGCGCGGGCGGGCCGCAGGAGAAGATCCAGCCGAAGATCGAGGGCACGCTGCGGAGCGCGCTGCTCGGCGTCGCGACTGCGGTCGCGGTGGGGCTCGGGATGGCGGGGCTCAGCGCGTGCACGATGGAGCTCTACGGTTGGTCGCTCTTCTTCGTGACGCCGTTCGTGATGGGCGCTGTGAGCGCGTTCCTCCTGAACCGCGACGCGCCGCAGCCGCTCCGCCGCGCGGTCACGGTCGCGTGTTTGTCCGTGGCCCTCACGGGCGCGGCGATGCTCCTGTTCGCGCTGGAGGGGCTCGTGTGCCTCTTGATGGCCACGCCGATCGCAGGTGTGGTGGCGGTGATCGGCGCGATCCTGGGACGCGCGATCGCGCTGCAGGCGAAGACGCCGCGATCCCACGCGGCAGCGGCGGTGCTGATGCTGCCGGGGATCGTGAGCGCGGAAGCGGCGGTCGCGAAGCCGGAGCTGCGCGAGGTGAAGACGGTGATCGAGGTGGACGCGCCGCCGGATCGCGTCTGGGAGAACGTGATCGGCTTCGGCGAGCTCGCGCCGCCCTCGGAGTGGTTCTTCCACACGGGGATCGCGTATCCGGTACGCGCGCGTCTCGAAGGCGAGGGCGTGGGCGCCGTGCGGTACTGCGAGTTCTCGACGGGTCCGTTCGTCGAGCCGATCACGGTCTGGGACAAACCGAACCGGCTCGCGTTCGACGTGTCGAAGCAGCCGCACGCGATGAAGGAGTGGAGCCCGTTCCAGTACGTGCACGCGCCGCACCTCGACGGTAGTTTGAGGTCCAAGCATGGACAGTTCCTGCTGACGGAGCTGCCTGGCGGGCGAACGCGGCTCGAAGGGACGACGTGGTACGAGCTCGAGATGTCACCGAACGTGTACTGGGCGTTCTGGTCGGACAGCGCGATCCACGCGATCCACACGCGCGTGCTCGAGCACGTGAAGAAGCTCAGCGAGAAGAAGTGACGCCGCGGGGGCGGGCTATGCCTCGACGCCCACCTGCCCCGCCCCTCCATCCACGGTGATCATCTGCCCCGTCGTGATGCGCGCCGTCGCGCCGGCGACGCCGACCACGGCCGGGATCCCGTACTCACGCGCGACCACCGCGCCGTGCGACATGCTCCCGCCCATCTCCATCACGAGCCCGCCCGCCGTCAGGAAGAGCGGCGTCCAGCCAGGATCCGTCGACGGCGCGACCAGGATCTCGCCGGGCTCGATCTTCGCGCCCACGGGATCCAGGACCACGCGCGCCTTGCCTGTGACACGCCCCGCCGAGGCAGGCGTACCTGACAAACCTCCCTCGCTCGACGCGGCGGCGGCGATCGTCTCGGGCTCCGTGCCGTCCGAGAGCAGGATACGCGGCACGTGTTTGCGGCCGAGCTCCTGCGTGTTCAGGCGGCGACGTTCGGCCACGAGCGCGCGGAAATCCGTGCCTCCGGTGACGGCGCGTAGCTCGCGCAGGTCGAGGAAAAACACGTCGTCCTCGGCGGCGAGTTTGCCCTCCTGGGTGAGCAATCGACCGGCCTGGAGCAAGAGCGAGCGCGCGTGCGCGATGATGCGCACGATGCCGAACTTCGGTGCCTCGCGAACCCCCATGAGCCTGCGCACACGGCTCGCCGCGAACCGCACGACCTCACCACGCAGGACGCCCTTCGCGCGCGCACGCGACACGAGCTCCTCCGCCTTCCGCTCCGCCTCGCGCGCGCCGCGCTCGAAGGCCACGTCCGGCGGGGCCGCGTCCTCGCCGAGCGAGAGGTAATTCGCGACGCTGCCGAGGATGTGCGTCGGATCGTCGCGCCACCGCGGCACGCCGATGTCGATCTCCGCCACCCCGCGCGCGCCCCAGCGCGCGAGGAACGCTTGGAGCTCACGTTGAAGCACGGCCGGCAGCGAGCGATCGGCGTAGCGCTTCGCCAGCGCAAGAGGCGCCTCCTCGCGCAGCGCGCTCCGGGACGCGGGATCAGCGCCCACGCGGCGCGAGAGCGCCCAGAGCTCGAGATCCATCTCCGTCGTTGGGTTGTTCGGGAGCGACCGCAGGAGCGTGTGGACCTCGGCCTCGTCCAGGTCGTCTCCCAGCAAGCCGCGGAGGACACGCAACGCGACGAAGCCAACCGCAACGCTCGGCATGTTCAGGAAGATGAAGAAGGGAGCGCGGAGCATGCGCTCGACCGCGTCGAGATAGGCCGACGGAGGCGACCCCTCGGCAACCTCGCCGAGCGCGATCGTGGCATCGGCATCAGCCGCGATCTTCGCCGAGACGGCGTCGGGCTTCACGAGCCCCCGCAAGACCATCCGCGGGGCACCGATCGACACGAGAGCACGAGCGACGCTCCGCGCAGTCTTCCAGGAAGGCGTGTGCACGAGGCCGAGGCGCTCGTCTTCCAGGAGCGTGCGCACCACGGCGCCCGTACGTGCCTCCATCCGTGTCGAGGCGAAGAGGAAGACGCGGCGGCCGAGCGGATTACGAAGGACGCCCGTGATGTCGAGGAACAACCGGTTCGCGCCGATGGCCCAGAAGGGCGCGCCGTCCAGAGGATCGCCGTCCCAGAGGCCCGTCGCTCTCGCGGCATTGCCCGAGAACGCGCGCCAGAACTGAAGGCCCATCGGCGAGAACGGGCGAAACACCCCCTGCGCCACGTTGAAGCTGAAGTAGACGCGCGGGCCTTCCTTGGAGGACCAAGGACCTTCGGGGATCGGGAACAACGTGGTGATCGGGCGCGACTGCACGAGGAGGATCTTTCCTTCGGGATCGATCGCCCACTCGATGTCCTGCGGCGCGCCGAAATGCGCCTCGACGCGCGCGCCCATGGCCGCGAGCGCACGCGCCTCCGTGTCGGAGATGCAGGCCTCTGCCGAGCCATCGGCGCGCTGTTCGTGACGCGTTCCTCCGCCGGGCAGCGCCTCGATCACGACACGTTTGTCCCCGAGGCGACGCGTGACGATCTCGCCCGTATCGACGCGCACCTCCAGGTGATCGGGGTTCGTCGCGCCGCTCACGACGGCCTCACCGAGCCCCGGCGCCGCATCGATCACCGCCTCGTGGCGCCGACCCGTCACAGGGTTCGCCGTGAAGAGCACGCCCGCGGCGCGTGCATGCACGAGGCGCTGCACGACGACCGCGAGCGAGACCTCGCGCGGATCGATGGACCGATCCGCGCGGTACACGACGGCACGCTCGGTGAAGAGCGACGCCCAGCAACGACGAACGGCATCGAGCAAGGCATCCTTGCCGAGCACCCCGAGGTACGTGTCCTGCTGCCCGGCGAAGCTCGCATCCGGCAGATCCTCGGCCGTGGCCGACGAGCGCACGGCCACGGCCGCGCCCCCGAGCTCGACGTCGTACGCGCGGACGCACGCCTCGGCGATCGCATCGGGCACGGTCACGGACGAAAGCGCGGCGCGGATCTCGGCCGCGAGCTCTGCGAGGCGGTCGCGATCGCTCGGATCCGCCGACGCGAGCGCTTCGAGCTTCGGGCCGATGTTCGCCGCTTCTGCTGCGGCGCGGAACGCGGAGGTCGTCAGGACGAACCCCGGCGGGACCGGCACCCCGGCGCGGAGCATCTCGCCGAGGTTCGCCGCTTTTCCGCCGGCGATGGGGAGCGAGGATCGATCGAGCGCCGAGAGCGGGAGCACCGTGCCTTCTGTCGTCATCGTCGGACCTCCTTCGTCGTCTTCCTCTTCGCGGCCTCGCCCAGGAGGGTGAAGGCCCGCAGTACGAGCGCGCGCTCTTCGTCCGAGAGCGCCTCCATCACGTGGATCTGCGCATCCGTGCGTCGATCCAAGAGCTCCGCGACGAGGCGCGCCGCGCGCGGGCTCCTCGTCACGCGCCGCGCGCGCCGATCCTCGGGATCCTCCTCGCGCAGGAGCAGCTTGCGCCGCACGAGCTGATCGACGAGGCGGCTCGTCGCCGAGGGAGAACGGCCGATGAGCTCCGCGAGCTCTTTCAACGTGCGCGGCACGCCGTCGTCGAGCAGGAGGAGCACGCCGAGCTGGAGGAGCGTCAGCTCGACCTCGTCGAGCGAGGCGATCGCCCCGATCAGGAAGTCGCGCGCCGTCGCGATCCGCGTGACGCGGATGCTCTCTCGCAGCGCTCGGCGGTCCTCGGCGTTCATGTGCACGGATCGAATGATTGCATCCATGCACCTAATTTTCCAGAAAAAAGGAGCCCGGATGCGCCGGGCTCCTTCGTCGTGGCCTCAGAACTCGCAGTGGCCGGGCGTGCGCGGGAACGGGATGACGTCCCGGATGTTGCCCATGCCCGTGCAGAGCAGGACGAGGCGCTCGAAGCCGAGACCGAAGCCCGCGTGCGGGGCCGTGCCGTATTTGCGGAGGTCGAGGTAGAACTCGTAGTCCTCGGGCTTGAGGCCGGCCTCCTGCATGCGCTCGAGCAGCACGTCCAAGCGCTCCTCGCGCTGGCTGCCGCCGATGATCTCGCCGATCTGCGGCACGAGCACGTCCATGTTGCGCACGGTCTTCTTGTCGTCGTTCAGGCGCATGTAGAAGGCCGTGAAGTCCTTCGGATAGTCCGTGAGGATCACGGGCTTCTTCAGGTGCACCTCGGTCAGGTACCGCTCGTGCTCCGTCTGCAGGCTCGATCCCCACTTCGCCGGGTACTCGAACTTCTGGCCGGACTTCTCGAGGACCTCGATCGCCTCGGTGTACGTCATGCGCGCGAACGGGCCCGCGACGATGTTCTGGAGGCTCTCCTTGAGGCCCTTCTGCACGAAGCTGTCGAGGAGGTTCAGGTCCTCCTGGTTCTGCTCGAGCACGGCGCGGATGACGTGCTTCAAGAACTCCTCGGCGATGTACGCGTTGTGATCGAGGTCCGCGAACGCCATCTCGGGCTCGATCATCCAGAACTCGGCGAGGTGGCGCGTGGTGTTCGAGTTCTCGGCGCGGAACGTGGGGCCGAACGTGTAGATGTTGCCGAGGGCCATCGCGTAGGTCTCGCCCTCGAGCTGGCCGCTCACCGTGAGGCTCGTGCGGCGACCGAAGAAGTCCCTCGTGTAGTCGATCTTGCCCTCGGGCGTGCGCGGGAGTTTGTCGAGGTCGAGCGTCGTGACCTGGAACATCTCGCCCGCGCCCTCGGCGTCGTTGGCCGTGATGATCGGGGTCTGGACGTAGAAGAAGCCGCGCGAGTGGAAGAAGTCGTGCACGGCCATCGACAGGGTGTGGCGGATGCGCGTGACCGCGCCGAAGGTGTTCGTGCGCGGCCGGAGGTGGCCGATCGTGCGCAGGTAGTCGAAGCCGTGGCGCTTCTTCTGCAGCGGGAAGTCCTCGGACGCGAAGCCGTAGACGTGCACGCGCTCGGCCTTGATCTCGATCGCCTGCTCCTTGCCCTGGCTCGCGACGACGATCCCTTCGACACGCAAGCTCGAACCCGTGCCGAGCTTCTTCACCTCGGTCTCGTAGTTCTCGAGCGTGCCGTCCGCGATGACCTGCAGGTTCTTCAAGCAGGAGCCGTCGTTGATCTCCAGGAAGGAGAAGTTGTTCTTCGCGTCGCGGCGCGTGCGGACCCAACCACACACGCTCACGCGCTGGCCAACGGGCGACTGCTTGAAAAGCTCCTGTACGCGATGGATCTGCATGGTGCCCTTCCCCAAAGCACCAGACTCCGAGGGGCGCAAGGGGCTTCCCCGATCGAGGCTCAGCCGGTCTCGATCGAGAGGGATGCGTCCCGTGCCCAGTCGCTCCAGGACCCCTCGTACAGAGCGACGTCCTCGCGGCCGAGGATCGCGAGGGCGAGGAGATCGTGGCAGGCGGTGACGCCGGAGCCGCAGTAACAAACGACGTTCTTCGCATCGAGCGCGCCGAGCGTCCGGTAGCGCGCGTCGAGCGCATCGCGCGAAAGGAAGGCGCCGCCAGGCGAGACGAGGTTCTCCACGAAAGGCGCATTCCGGGCGCCGGGGACGTGCCCGGCACGCGCGTCGATCGGCTCGGAGCGGCCCTCGTACCGCTCGCGAGCCCGCGCATCGAGGACGAGGGCCGCCGGCAAGCCGAGCGCGGCGAGGCGAGCGACGTCGGCTTTGTCCACGACGGGAGCACCGCCGGGCCGAAGCGCGAGGGGCGGCGTGGGCGTGATGTGGGGCGGGTCGGTGCTGAGCGCGCGGCCGGACGCGATCCAGCCACCGAGGCCGCCGTCGAGGACACGACCGCCGGAATGCCCGAAGTAGCGAAGTAGCCACCACATGCGCGCTGCGATCGCGCCGCCGGCGTCGTCGTAGGCCACGACGATCGAATCCTCGGTGACGCCGAGGCGCGCGAGCAGCGAGGCGAATTTGTCAGGTTCGGGCAGCGGATGACGACCCGGGCCTCGCGCAGGATCCCCCGCGAGCTCCGCGTCGAGATCGACGAACGACGCGCCGGGGATGTGGCCCGCTGCATACGCATCGACGCCACGCTTGCCCGAGAGATACCAGCGCACGTCGACCACGCGGACACGCGGATCGGTTGCATGCGCCGCGAGCCAATCCACCGTGACGAGCGGGCCTTCGGACATCGGCGCTTCTCCTAGAACGTACCCGACAAACCCACGCTCCCCGGCCCGATGTACGGCACGACCACGGGCGCGAGATGCGCGTCCTTCTTCGCCGCTTTCTTCCCACCGCCCGAGGGCAAGAGCCAGAACGTGAGCGCGAGCGCGCCCATCACGCCGCCGCCGATCGCGAGGCCGAGGCCCACCGTCTGGAACGTCCGCCGCTCGTCGTCCCGCGCCTTGATCTCGGCATAGTCCGTCGCGGGCAAGCTCGTGCCCGGCTCGCGCAGCGCCGCGAGGTCCTCGATCTCGCTCGTGCGTGAAGCCGCCGTGTAGAGAAACACGCCCGAGGCGGCGCCGAGCCCGACGGTCAAACCTGTCGCGATCCAGGCGAACGTGCGCCCTCCGCCCTTCGTCGGCGAGAGCGCCACGCGCGCCACGCTTCCGCGCTGCACGGTGACGGTCGTGCTCGACGTCGCGCCGTCCACCTGCATCTCGACCTCGTGTTTGCCCGGCTCGACAGCGACGCGGCCGTCGTCGTCCGGATCGACGGGCTTGTCATCGACGAGCACCACGGCCGAGCCCGGCACGTCGCCGAGCGCGACGATCGCTTCCTGGGCAGGCACCATGAGCGACTTCGTGAGCGCGGTCGTCGCGAGATCACCGAACTTGTCCTGCGCGACGATCGTGATGTCGAGCTTGGCCTTCGGCCGGATGAACGAAGGATCGAGCGTGCCGCGCAGAGGCCCGTCGGGCGAAGGCGCGAGCGGCAGATCGAACGATCCCTCGATCGCGCTCGATCGAACCCGCGCGATCACGCGCAGCCACGGAGGCGCGACGCTCGCCGTCGCAGAGATCCGCACCGGCGCCCACGCCACCTCGGGCGCTTCGATCTCGAGGTCCGAAAGTTTCACGCCCGCACGTTCGATCCGCTCTTTGCGCGCGCTCTCCGCGGCCGTGCGACAAGCCGCGCGCACCTTCGGCGATTGATCACGCGCGACCTCGGGATCGTAGCCCGCCGCCACGACCGCCTTCGTGCACGCCTGCGCGCCCGCGGCCTCGCCGCGCGTGACCAGCGCGGCCTGCGTCTCCAGCAGGCCCGCCTCCACCGCGAGCGTCGGCGGGAGCTCCGACTTCGGCAGCGTATTCAGCGTGCGGAGCGCATCCGCGAACGCGCCGCTTTCGACCTGCTCGCGCGCCCTCGCCACGACGCTCGCGAGGTCCTCCCCTCGCGCCTCCGTCCCGGCGGCGCCGAGGGCCACACCCACCGAAAGAGCCAACGCGACTCGCCCGAGCCGAGCGCCCATGCTCCGCTTCCCGTTCTTCATGGCAAACCTTACTCCGCCCTGCGCAGATCCACCCGGACCGACGACGGTTTGCCCGGCTTGATCGTGACCGACAGGCTACGCGACGCGCCGAGCTCGCTGTTGCGCAAGACCACCGAGTGCGGGCCCGGCGCGAGCGAGATCGGCGCGAGCGGTGTGGTCCCGACCGAACGACCATCCACGGTCACGTCGGCCCAAGGCGAGACGGACACGACGAGCGTGCCCGGCTCGTTCGAATTCGCTTCCTCGGCCGCCGCAGACGCGGTCGACGCGGCCGTCGATCCTTGCGCCGTTCGTTTGGGATCGAAACGCCCGCCGGTCCCCTGCGCGACCGTCGCCGTCGGCGTGGCCGAGGGCGCGCCCGTCGACGTGGTCGTGGGCTGCGCGTCAGGCGCCGTCGTGCTCGGCGCCGCGGCGATCGTTTCGGTCGGCGCAGGCGTGATCGCGGACGGCGACGCCGACGTGACGGCTTGATCCGTACGCGGCCCCGACGCGCTCCGCGAGAGCACGAAAAACGCCGTCACGCCGCCGAGGATCGTGAAGCCCGCGAGCGCGAGCACGGGCAGGACCATCGAGCGTCGCCCCTTCGCCTGCAAGCTCGACGGCGCGCCCGCATCCGCGAAGGTCCCGACGTTCGTCACGCCAAGGCCGCCGCTCATCGGGTTCGATCCAGGCGCCGATCCTGGCGCGCCCACCATCGACGGGTGATATCCGGGCGCCGAGATCCGCCCCGCGCCCGTCCCCGGCTGCGCCATGCCCCCGTGCGTGCCGTACGAGGGTTGCACCGGCGCGTCGGACGAACGCGTGATCTCCGTCGGAAATCCGCTCGGCCGCTGCGCGCCCGTGCCGAGCTGCATGCTCCACTCCTGCGGCCGCTTCGCTTGCCCCGTGCCCGGCGCGCTCGATCCACCGGCAGGCGCGCCCGCCACCTGCTCGACACGCGCGCGAAGCTCGGCCTGCGCTTCCTTCACGGCGCTCGGCCCGAGCGCGCGCAGGGCCTCGTCCATGAGATACGCGAGCTCGCCGCCGTCCGCGATGCGCCGGCGTGGATCGAGCTCTGTCGCGCGATCGATGGCATGCGCGAGCGCATCCGGGACGCCCGGCAAGAGCTCGTGCACGCGCGCGACCGGCTCGCTCGCGATCATCATGAGGAGCTGCGTCTGCGTCTCGGCCTTGCGCAACCTGCGCCCGAGCAGCCCTTCGAAGAGCGTGATGCCGAGCGCGAACACGTCGGCGCGACCGTCGAAGGGCTCGCCGCGCGCCTGCTCGGGCGGCATGTACGGGAGTTTGCCCTTGAACACGCCGGTCTCGGTCTTCTCGCCGCCGAGGCCCGAGATCCGCGCCACGCCGAAGTCCGAGAGCCGCACGCGGCCGTCGCGCGCGACGAGGATGTTCGATGGCGTGACGTCGCGATGCACGACGCCGACGTTGTTGCCGTTCTCGTCGCACATGCCATGCACGGCCTCGAGCGCGCGCGCGACCTCGCGACCGATGTACGCGACCGTCGCGGGCGCGAGCGTGCCCGTGCGCTTGAAGATGCGATCGAGCGCGGCGCCGTCGACGAACTCGAGCACGAGGTAGAGGCCGCCCTCGGCGTTGCCGAGCTCGATCAGGCGCACGACGTTCGGGTGATCGAGGCGCGCGATCACCTGCGCTTCGGCGACGAACGAATCGGTCGCGACGTCGCCGATGTCGCCCGCGGTGAGCAGGCGCTTCACCGCGACGCGGCGGCGGAAGTTGCGCGGCCCTTCCTCCTCGGCGAGCCACACCTCGCCCATCGCGCCCTTGCCGAGCATGCGGAGGAGGCGGTACTTGCCTGCGAACAGAGGCTGGGAGCCAACGGAGCCGATGCTCATACGCGCCTCAAGGTGCCGCCGGGGGCTCGGGCTCGGGTAGGACGGCCATGCGGATCGTGGCCGACGTTTCGTCCGTCTCGAGCCAGCCGACGAAGAGCTTGCCCGAGGTGAGGACCGCATGGAGCGCGCCGATGCTGCGCGTGGAGAGGCGCGGAATCGAAGCCACGCGCGACGCCTCCGCGCTCGCCGGATCGACGAGGTAGACCGCGATCTCCGGCGCATCGACGGCTTCTCCGGGCGTGACGAGGATCGGCTTCGCGCCATCACGTCCGATCCACGCGGGGCGCGGCGTGTCGCGCAGGCCCGGCAGCGCGCCGATCGAAGTCTCGACGGGCGGCGTGGGATCACCCATCACGGGCGCCGCGACCGTGCGCAGCCCGGCCGGGCCCGACACGGGATCCGTCGGCTGCTTGTCCCCCTGACGCGCCGAGGGCTCGATGTACGTGAGCGAAGCGTCATCCGCGGCGACGGGGATCGCGAGGCGACCGAGCTTCACTTCGGCGGCGCCGCCGTCGTCGGGCAAGAGCAGTGCGCTCGGCCGCTCGTTGTCGAGGATCCACCACGCGCCCGTGCTCACGCGGAACGCGCCGAGGACACCCACGGCGACGGGCAACTTCGCGCGCGCCGAGTGATACGTGGGCTCCGGCGCGAAGAGCGTGCCGTCTTCCTGCATCGAGAAGACCGTGAGCTCAGCGACCGTCTCCAGGTTGTTGTCGATGGTCGCCGTCCGCGAACGCACGTAGCCGAGCTCGACACGATCGCCGTGGTGAAGGAGCTTCGGAAAGCTCACTGCGCCGTACCCCACGGTCGCGAGTCGTTCCTCCTTGGGCCACGCGGATTCGAACGCGGCCGGTTGATCCTCGCGCCCCTGGGGAGGCAGATCGACGCGGTACGTGACGAGGCGCGGCTCGACCGTGGGATCGTCGGGGAGCGAAGGCGCGCTGATCGCCACGAGCACGCGATCACCGCCCACGGGCAGGACATCGAAGTAGGGCTCGAGCGAGTCGGCATCCGCGACGTAGCGACCCACGATGTCCATGCGCGGGCTCACGGCGCCGTCAGGCGCGACGCGCGCGCCCACGAAGCGCTGCCCTTCGTCGGAGTACGCGTACGTCTCCCACACGACGAGCACGCCCGAGGCTTGCGGCACCATGCGCACGTCCGGGCCACGCAGATACGGGACGACGCCGACGGTGATGGGCACGGGCGTACCCGGCAGCGCGCAGACGCCGTGGATGCAGTCGTATCCCTCGGGGCAAGCGCCGCCCTCCGCGCAGAGCGCCGGCATCTCCCCGAACGAAGGTTCCCCGCAGCCCGCCCCGAACATCCCGAGCGCGGCCACCACTGCGCCCGAAAAAACCCGTCCCCTCGATCCCCTCAAGGTGCCCCCTGTCCTTGCGCCGCCTCGATCCGCGGCCCTTCGCTCGGCCGCGCGAACCCGCGCGCGCGCGCCGATCGACCGAGGAGCGTCCCCACGCCCTCGCGACGCAGATCCGACACGCCGATCCAGAGGTCCATGTTCGACTCGTAAAATTCGGTCCACGCGACGTACGCCTTGTTGCCGAGGCCAAAGGCGCGCGCCGTGAAGATCGATCCGGTGCTCGTCCGCGGCACGCTCGCCACGATCCGCAGAGGCTCCGTCGGCGAGCGCCACGCGACGTCGATCGTGGGCAACTCCGGATCACGCGAGACCGGCGCCACGAGCGCGCCTCCCTCGAACGGCGTGCCCACGAACGGCGTGGCCGTCTCCGGCATCGTGAAGCCCTTGTCCTCGGTGGGCATGCCCGTCGCGGGGGTGAAGACGTAGCTCACCGCGTACGTCGCCTTCGCGGAATCGTAGTCGCCGACCCGCAACGCGAAGACGCCGTCTTTCCAGCCGAAGAGCGGCTCGTCGGTGGTCGGCGCAAACTCGGTCATCGAGCCCATGCCGCCCATCGCGGTCGCGGGATCCACCGTCGAGAGCGCGTAGCTCTCGAAGCCCACGCGCACCGTGAGCAGGCCGCTTTCGTCGCGGAAGATCTGACAGTCGCCGGAGAGCGGCGGCACGTCCGGCGGCAGGTTCGCCGACGCCTTCCACGTGGGGCTCCAGAGCGAGCCTTCCCGTTCGAGGTGCAGCACCTCCACGCGACCGCCACCCGAGGGCACGGTCCACGCGATGTTCAGCGTGGTCCCGTCGATCACGGCGCCCACGTACGGAGGCTCGGCGCCGCCGAGGAACGGCGTCGTCGTGGAGAAGAGTTTTTCCACCGCAGGCGTCGAGCCACTCGTCGACGTGCGCTCGATTCCGAGGAGCTCGAGCGTCATCTCGTCGGATTCGACGTTCGGGAACCGCACGAGCACCACGCCGTATCGGCCGTCGGGCAGCGGCACCACGGACGAGGAGATCGTCCCGCCGGCGTACGTGAAGAGCGCGCGCGGCTCGGACACCTTGCCGTCGGGCGCGACGCGGATCTCGTAGATCCCGCGCGCGCCCGGGGTGAAACCGTCGTTCACGAGGAGCGTCGCGCCCTCGCCCTCGGACGACAGCCAGAACATCTCCGGCGGATTGATCCAGGCAACGCGCTTCGGCCTGCGACTCGTGGGGTTCGCGCCGTCGCGCACGCAGACCGTGGCCTGGCACGCGTACCCTTCGGGGCAGACGCCGCCGGTTTCGCACGCGAACGGCACGTCGCCGAGCTCGGGCGTGCAGCCCGTGCCGAGGAGCGCCGAAAGGACCCAAACGTAGCGGGCCATCCGCCCGAGCATGCCGAGCAGTCTACCCCCGGATCCGGCCGCTTTGCGTGGGAAATGCGCGGCGGCCGGCTCAGCCTTCGTGCGCGCCGCCGGGCGTGAGGGCCACGGGCGCGGGCTGCTTCGGCCCGCCCGCCTCGCGGGGGTGCCCTTCGAGGTGGGGAAACCACTCGAAAAACTGGTGCAAGTGAGCGTGCCTCTCCGGCTCGATGTACTCGAAGACGACCCCCCGATCGTTGATCTCCCAGAACTCGTTGGTGGTCACGGAGAGCATCTCGTTCTTGATCGAGCGCAGCCGATCAGGCCGCTCGTCGCGCATGTCGCGGTGGATCCGCCGCGCGAGATCGATCTCGCCCTTCTGCAGATAGTACGTCGCGAGCTTGACCTGGGCCTTGCGCACGCCGCGCAGCGACAGCTCCTGCTGCGCCACCTCGGCCTCCTTGTCGACCTCGAGGAAGATCTGCAAGAGCTCGTCCCGCACGCCCGCGCCGAGATCGTAGGCGAGCTCGTTCAGCGCGCAGAGATCGAAGGCCACGGTCTCCGTGACGAACGCGAGCTTCATCGCGTGGGCCGTCTGCGCGTAGTACTTGAAGTGCCCCGCGATCCGGAGCGCCTCGTCGCCCCAGCCCTGCGAGAGGATCTTCTCGCCGAGGTAGCGGTACTGGTTCAGGCAGTTGTAGGCCGCGGGCACGTCCCGCGCGTTGAGCGCGCGGCGCATGTACGTGTTGAAGAACTTGATCACCGTCGCGAGCGCGGCCCGATCCTCCGCCGCGAGCGCCGCGAGCCCGATGTACCGCGTGTCGATCGCGATGCGATTGACGATGTCGGGCATCTCCGTGAGCGCCTCGCGGTAGACCATCAAGAACTGCCGCAGCGCCTTGTATTCGAGCCACGTGCGATCGCTCTGGAGCTTGCCGAGCGCCATCTCGTTCATGCTCACGAAGTCGGCGTCCTTGAGCAGCCGCCCGCGGATCGAGAACCATCGATCGTCGAGCTCGCGCTTGTGCGGCATGTACGCGACCACGAGGTCGCAGATCGCGTCGACCGTGTTCGAGGCGATCCCCTTGTCCTTCTGCTCGATCGCGTTGAGCCCGATGTCGGCGAGATGCTCGAGCGCCGAGAGCGCCGTCATGCGCCGACCGTCGACCTCCTCCTCCGACTCGTCGCTCGATTTGCGCAGCGCCTGCGCCACGCCGCCTCGGCGGATGCGCTCGACGATCTTGTCGGGCTCGAGGAAATCGAAGACGTAATTGAAGTACGGCGCCATCACGAGAAGGCTCAGCGTGAGCAGCACGATCGAGCCCATGACGCCGAAGCGCGGGACGAAGGACTGCGCAGCGTCGGGCGCCTGCCGGATCGCGTAGTTCACCCAGAGCGAGAAGACCGCCGAGACCACGAAGAACGCGATCACCGCGCGATTCGTACGGTCCCGGAAGAACATGTCCGTGATGCGCGGCGTGTACCTCGTCGCCGCGAGCTGCACGATGATCGACGCGACCGTGATGACGATGCCGAGGATCGCGGCGATCACCTCGCCCGTGCCGCCCATGATCCGGCTCGCGTCGTCGGGCGACATCTCGCCGAAGAGCCCAGTCACGCCGCCGGGCTGCGTATGCGAGAGATCGAGGAGCCGGAACGCGACGAACGCCGTCACGCTGACGATCGCGAGGATCGACAGCGGGTAGAGCCACAAGCTGTTCGAGAACGCGAGGCGAGCTTTACGCACGAGCCTCCTCGAGAGGACGAGAGCGCGGCTACGGGCTCTCGCCGCCCTCGAGGTCCTCGGCCAAGTAGCTCAGGATGACCTCGTCGAGCGATTTCTCGCTGATGAGATCCTCTCCGAAGATCGAGGTTCCCTGCGCGGGACGCGCGGTCGCGAAGATGGCCGGGGGACGGGTCTGCGCGTAACGACCCGCGGAAGACGGCGACGACGCGGGCTCCGGCGTGCCGAGCGCGCGGTAGACGCCCGCCGTGAAGAGCGCGCCGCCCTTCTTGACCGACGTGGGCGGCGGCGGGAGGTCCTGCGTTTGCTGCACGAACGCCGGCGTCTCGGGCGCCTTCGTCTGCTCCTCGAGCCCGGCCAGCGAGGCATCGATGTCCGCAGGCGATACCGACGCCAGCGGCGGCCGCGGCGAAGGCGGATTGCCCCGAAGCGCGGCCTGCAGATCCGACGCGTTCATCAGCACGGAGGGGCGCTGCGGCAGATCCGGCTTGAAGCTCGGCGGAGGCGCCGCGGGCTCGGGCGCCGGAGGAGGCGCCGCGGGCGCCGCGGCGGCAGGCGCGGGCGCCGGAGCGGGTGCCGACGCCTCGGTCTTCTCCTCGAAAATGTGATCGAATTGTCCGTCTCGCAAAGCGACGAACATCGCCTTGTGCTGATCCTTCATCAGCTGACGGACGATCTCCTGCACGTTCGCCTCGTTGAGGTGCTCCGCGTAGGAGGTCTTCAGGGTCTTCAGGATGCGCCCGCCGTCCGCAAAAAGATGCGTAATTACATGCGGGTGACGGTGCCCCGAGTCTTCCGTTTGAATATGGAAGACACGTCCCTTGTGTTTGACGTTGTTGTTGAAGCCGAGAAGCGGTGAGATGACTTTCACGGCGATCGATAAGGCTCCTGAAGGCCCGAAGAGACCCTACCATAGGGTCCGCCGAAGCGACCAGGAAACGACGCGCAGATCGACACGACCGCTGAAATCTTGCGCCCTGGGAGGCGACGCTCTCCCGGGTTGTCGTCCTTCCTCACGGCAGACATCGCTCGAACTCGTCGGCGTTGTTCGCGCGCAGCGCACACTCGGCCTCGTCCACCGTGAGGTAGGTCGGGCAGCGGGCAAACTTGGGATCCGTCGACGCAAGCGTGCGCGCTTGGGCCTTGCGCGAGGCGAGCTCGGAGGCCGGCGGCTTATCGTTGATCGCGTGGACGATGTGCTCCACGTAACGATCGAGCAGGGCCGCGCACGTGTCTCGAGAAGGATGCGCTGATAAAGAGCGTCGGAGCGGCTTCGACAGGACGAACCCGAGGGCGGCGAGCACGATCAGGAGCGTCGCGACCACCTCCGCGCGGGTCGCGGGCGAGCTCAATCGAGGCACAGATCGACCTGCTCGGCCGTCGTGGCCTTGCGCACGCACTCCATCGCGCGCTGCGTGATCCGTCGGCCGACGCACTTGCTGACGAGCTCCTCCCCCCGCGCGGCGCGGACGGCGGCCGTCCTCTTCTGCACCTCGGCCGGGTCGGTGACGTTCTGCGCGGCGAGCTCGATCGCGGCGCTCTTGTCGAGGATCTCCTCGCACTCGGCGCGCGTCGCCGGGCGACCACACCCGACCCCGAAGAACCCGAGCGCGAGCATCAGGGAGGCCCCGGCGAGGCCCCTCCTCGCCTTCGAACCACCCTGCTCCGTTACCCGCTGGCCCATGGCGTCGAGACCTTGGCGTGCCTCCGCCCGAGGCGCAACCTCGCCGCGCGAGGGGCCACGACCTCGCACGAAGGGCCCCGTCGAATTCTGGACGCTTGTATAGGCCTTGCTAATCTCGATCCGTGAGCAAGGCGAAGGACAACCCAACTTCCTTCGCCCCCGCAGGAGCGGGGAAGACGGCCAAGCCAAAGGCGCCGCGGCGCGCGTCGCGTGAACCCGAGCGCGAGCGCGAGGCAGACGTCGCCGTTGCAACCACGAAGAAAACTTCCGCGCGCCGCGAACGCGCGAAGGCGCCGACGAAGAAGCGGCCCGCGCGTCCGAAGTCCGTGCTCGCCGAGGACATGCTCCGCCGCGCGCTCGAAGCGACGACGCCACGCTCGCGCGCGCTCTGGGCGAGGCGTGGCCTCGCCACACGCGCGCAGCTCGATCGCACGACACAGGCGATGCTGCTCCGTCAGCTCTACCTCGCCTACTACGAGGAGTGCCGCTTCGCGCAGGCCGCCGCGATCGCCGAGCAAGCGCTCACGCTCGACGTGTTGCCCGACGTCGCGCATCAAGACGCCGCGCGCGCGAAGCAGGCGCTCGGCGATGTCGAGGGCGCGGCCGCGCATCTGCGGCTCGCCGCGCGCATCGGCCCCGCGAGCCGCAAGGCGTTCCACTACTGGACCCTCGGCAGCCTCTTCTACCTGCACCACCGCTACGCCGAAGCGATCGCCGCGATGTCACGCGCCGCGCGCTGGGGTACGACGGACAAGCCGCTCTATCACGGGCACCTCGCGCTCGCCCGCATCGCGCTCGGGCAAACCGTGGAAGGCATCGGCGACCTCATCGACAGGCTGCTCGTCGCGCCCGCAGGCAACGGATACGGCCGCTTCGTGCTCGGCTTCCTGGCCCTGCATGCCGGCCGACCGGACGACGCCCGCCGTTGGCTCGAAGCCTTCGTCGACCGCACCATGTCCGGCCGAAGGGCCGCCGCCGTCGCGCTCCGCGGGGAGGTCGAGGTTGCCCGCCAGGCGCTCGCTCGCCTCCCAGCCGACTGAATCGAAGATCGTGTCGCTCGCGGATCGGGCCGAACGTCCGACCCTTTGGTAACATACGCGCCGTGCGACCCGCCTTCCGACGTGCTCAGTCTCTCTTCGGGCCTCGATCGCTCGCGCCGCTTTGCCTCGCCGCGCTCGCGCTCGGGGTGCTCTTGCTCTCGCCCTCCGCGGCTTTCGCGGCGGAGGACAGCCGCGACCTCTTCACACGCCTGCGCGAGGACTACGGCCTCGTCGGCGGCGCGGTGGGTGCGTTCGCCGGCGGCCTCCTCACGTGCCTCACACCCTGCGTCTACCCGATGATCGCGATCACGGTCAGCGTCTTCGGGGCCAAGCAGGCGTCGAGCCGGAAGCAGGCCGTTCTGCTCTCGCTCTCGTTCGTCATGGGCATCGCGGTCCTCTTCACCACGCTGCTCGTCGGCGCGGCGCTCACGGGCGGCCTGTTCGGCGCGGCGCTCCAGAAGTGGTGGGTCAACGTCGGGATCGCGCTCGTGATGGGCGCGATGGCCGCGTCGATGTTCGGCGCCTTCGAGCTCACGCTCCCCGACAGCTTGATGCAGCGGCTCTCCAGCGTCGGCGGTGTCGGTTACGGCGGCGCGTTCGCGCTCGGCCTCGTGAGCAGCTTGATCGCCGCGCCGTGCACGGGCCCCGTGCTCACCGGCGTGCTGCTCTGGATCGGCAAGACGCAGAACGTGGTGCTCGGCGCGCTCGTGGGCTTCTGCTACGCGCTCGGCCTCGGCCTGCCCTTCTTCCTCGTCGGCGCGTTCGCCGTCGGCCTGCCGAAGAGCGGCAAGTGGATGGTCTCGGTGAAGTCGTTCTTCGGCACCGTCCTGCTCGTCTGCGCGCTCTACTTCCTGCGTTACGCGATCCCGGCGATGACCAAGGTGGCACGCCATGACACGATGTTCATGGTCGCGGGCGGCGCGGCGATCCTGTTCGGGATCCTGCTCGGCGCGGTGCACCTCGACTGGCACGACGGCGGCCTCGGCGTGAAGATCCGCAAGGCGCTCGGCATCACGGCGGCGACGGCCGGCGGCTTCATCCTCTGGGTCAGCATCGAGCTGCCGCCCGAGATGCCGCACGTCGTGGCGACGGCGGAGGCCGCGGCCGGCAAGAAGCTCCTCGCGTGGGAGCACTCGGAGAAGGACGCGACGGAGAGGGCGCAACGCGAGAAGCGGCCGCTGATGGTCGACTTCACGGCGGACTGGTGCGGCGCTTGCAAAGAGTTCACGAAGCACACCTTCTCCGATCCACGCGTCATGGAAAAGGCGGGCAACTTCGTCGCGGTCAAGTTCGACGCGACCGATGACGAGGATCCGCAGGTCGAGCAGGTGAAGAAGAAGTACGGGGTGGTTGGGCTTCCGACGGTGGTCATCTTCGACTCGAACGGCAAGGAGCGGCAGCGGTTCACCGAGTTCGTCCCTGCCGACAGGTTCCTCAAGGCCATCGAGGGCATCGACTGACGGACGCGCCCACGCCACCTCGCATCCCCTGCATCGCGAGGTCCGTCATGGGTAACGTCATCCGGCTTCTCCCCCTCCTATTCACGCTCCTCCTCGTCCTTCCTAGCTGCTCCGGCAGTGCGCCCACACGGGGCGGCCTCGTCGTCGGCGTCACGAGTGATCTGCGCGTCGGCGTCGACGTCCTGCGCCTGCACGTGATCCGCAAGGTCAACGGCGCAGTCATCAGCGACGAGGAGCTCTTCTCGGACGGTGCGTCTCCCTTCCAGATCCCACTCGAGATCGGCTTCGCGGATCTCGAAGACGGCGATGACGTCGACGTCGAGATCGAGGCCTTCGGCAGCACGAGCACGCCGCTCGTCATCCGCACCGCGGGCAGCACCATCCAGGCAGGCCGCACGCTCCTCTTGCGGGCCGACCTCGCCTCCGCGTGTGCCGGCTCGTCGGCGCCGACCTGCGACGCGCCGCAGACGTGCACAGGCGGCGTCTGCGGAACTTCGTACGTGAGCCCCGCGATGCTGGAGGAGTACAGCTCCGGCTGGTCCAAAGGAAAGACGGACATCTGCAAGCCGAACGACGGCCCGCCGACGCTCTTCGTGGGCAAGGGCCAGGCCGATTACCTGCCGACGAGCGATTACGATCTCGCGCAGATCGAGGCAGGTCCGCAGGGCGGGCATCACATCTGGATCGCGCTGCGCATGAAGAACCTGCGGCAGTCGGGGAGCATCACGACGCTCACAGGCCACGTCGAGGAGCTCGACCTCGACATCAACCCATTCACCGTGATCTTCACGTTCGATCCCGACGAAGGCGGGTTCTGCAAGCTCTACGGTCTGCGGTTCCAGATCGACGGCGCAACGGACATCGAGTCGCTGCTCGGCAAGACGCTCCTCGTGAAGGCCAGCGTGAAAGACAAGGACGGCGATGTCGGCACGGCAGAGCGCTGGGTGAAGTTGTCGTCGGATATTCTCTGAGGGCCGTTTCGCCGGGGTTTCACCCCGGGCCCGACCAGGGGCTCTTCGCCCCTGGACCCGAACCAGGGCGCAGCCCTGGACCTCGGGTGCAAAGGCCGCGATGCGGTCGATGCAACGGATCAACGTGTTGCTGTCGCGTCCTCGCCGAGACGCGTCGTCTTCCATCGCGACCAGAAGCCCCCCGTCAGCACGTCGAGCGTGCCGTCCGCCTCCATCACCGTGAGCACCGCGCGTGTGCGTGCCTCGGGTTCGCGCGTCTCGTCGTCGCGCTCCACGCACGCGCGTTGCCACGTGAAGAGCGCTTCGAGCACGCGTGCTTCGAGCTTGTGCCTCGCGGCAGCGCGCTCCTCGCGGAGCCGTTCGAGCGCGACTTCCTCGTCAGCAAAGACCAGCCGATCGAAGCGAAACGTCGCGCGCGCTTCGAGCCACAAGCTCGATCCACCGGCAGCCGTGACGCGATCCGGATCGTACTCCGTCGGCGAGAGCGCACGCGACTCGTCGAGCAGGCGCGTCACGCGCAGCCGAAGCTCGGGCAGGAGCGCGGACGCACGTGCGCGGGAGGCCACGCGATCGATCCGCGTGACGTGCTCCTCGAGGCGCGCATGTTCGATCGCCGCCGACACGACGGCACGCGCGACGGACGGCGAGATCAAGATTCGCGGCGGAGCAGGCGGAAGCTCCGGTGTCGTCTCGGCAGCGGTGGAAGGCGCGGGCTCCGGCGAAGGCGCGAGCGGATCGGCGTTCGTGGCCTTGGCGATGCGCCCACGCGCGCGCCGCGTCCCTGCAGGCTCGGCGATCCGTTCGATCGGAACCCCGACGAGCACCATCGCGCCGAGATCGTTTTTCCCCTCATCGCGACGCACGAACGACACCTGGAGGGAGACCCACAACGATCCCTGCGAAGCGCCGTCACTCCAGAGCTCGTGCGCCTCCGCGTCATCGAGATCCGCGACCGCGTGAAACGCCCAGTCGTCGTCCAGCAACGTCGCCGCAGCGCGCGCCGGCGTCACGTGGAGCAGCGCGGCGAGCGCAGCGGCGAGGGCCAAGAGAAGAGGAGAACGTACTTCGAGGCAAACTCGTTGGACCATGCACGTACATCGACGCGGCCCGCGACGAGTTGCGCACGATCCAACGATTGTCGTCGCGCTCTACCGTTCGCGTGATCCGGGACGAACCTGCTCGCTCGCGCCGCCACGCGGAAGCTCGCTCGCGCCTCCACGCGTAGGCGCGCTCGGCCTCGATGCCTCGACGGGCAGGCCGCGGTCGCCAAAGTCGAGCGTGGGCCAGCGATCACCGCTCGCCTCGATCCGCCCGCCGCCACCCGTATGCACAGGAGCCGCCGTGCCCGAGAGGATCGGCGCGAGCATCGACTCGATCTCGGCAGGCGCGGGCGCACCGCCAGAGGCGCGCACCGGCGCAGCGGCCGCGACGCCGGCTTGTACAGGCGCGCCTCGCTCAGGCGTCCATCGCGCGACGCGGATCGACACCGCCGAGGTAGGCTCGCTCCGCGACGTCACGACCTCAGCACCGATGGCGAACGGCTCGAACATGCCGTGCGCGAGCCAGCCGATGCTCACGCGTACGTTGGATCCCGGCTGCAAGTTGCGGAGGTACGCGTCGCCGAAAAGCGCGTCGATGCGGAGATCCCGCTGCTCGACGATCGGACCATCCCAGCTCGGCGTGACCTGGATCATGCGCACGACGAGCGCGCCGTCGGTGTGCCGACCCCGCGCCCGCGCAAGGCTCACGGGACGAACTTCCCAGTAGAGGTAGAGCGTCGTGGGATCGACGGCGATGGCCACGATCTCGTCGACGTCGTAGCGCTCGGGCAGCGGCAGCTCCTCGATGGCATCCGCCTCGGGCGCCGACCAAGCCGGCTCTTCGGGCTCCGCTTCCGCTTCCGCAGCCGCTTCCGCAACCGGTGCCGCTTCCGCTTCCGCGACCGCTTCCGCAACCGGCGCCGCTTCCGCTTCCGCGACCGCTTCCGCAACCGCTTCCGCCTCCGTCTCCTCGACCGCCTTCGCCTCTATCGCGGCCTCGACCTCCGCGGCTTCCTCCGTGCTCTCTTCCTCGACCGGCTCGGGCTCGCTGTCACTCTCGCTCGGCGTGGTCACGACTTCCTCCCGCTTCTCTTCCCCGACCGCGGGCGCCGCGCCTCCTGCGACGAGCCGCTGCCTCAGCACGCGCGCTTCCGTGTGCTCCGGCTCCCGCGCGAGCACCTCGTCCAGCACGCCGATCGCTTTGTCCACGAACCCCTGCGCCGCGTAGATCTCCGCGAGCGTCACCGTCGCGAGGGGCGGCGGCGCCGTCGGCCAGCCTTTCGCCGGTGGCGGCGCGCTCCGCACGGCGTTCGCCACGTCGGGCAGGTGCAGACCTCGCTCGATCACCCCGGCGAGCAGATCCCTCGCTCGCCCCATCCATCCACGCGACCGCGCGCGGTCCCGCTCGCTCCGCGCCGTGCGCGTCACGATCTCGTCCATGAGCTCCGGAATCGTGAGCGCGCGCGGACGGGCGATGCCGAGCTCTTCCGAAAGCGCGATCAGCTCTTCCCGCGTCAAACCCTCGAGCTCGTGCCGCTCCATTTCGCGCGCAACCTAGCACGAAGCGCGGCGTGGCGAGAGCGTCCGAGGCGGGGCAATTTCATTGCGTCCGTTCGTCCGGAGCATCCCTGCAGAATGCCATCGGAAAACCGCCGAGCGACGGCTCCCGCGCACTAGAATTCGAACATGCCGCCGCCGCACGTGCTCGCCTTCCGCGGCCAGGACCGCGCCGAACGAAGGCCAAGCACGCGCGCGGCCGGCTGGACGCATTTCGCCTTCACGAGCCTCGCCTCGCTCGCCGCCGTCGTCTTCGCCGCCTCCCGCGTCGAGCGTGTCCGCCTCCTCGAAGCGCTCGTCGTACCGGGCACCTTCCTGTTCGCGAACCTCGTCGAGTACCTCGTGCACCGCGGCCCGATGCACCGCCGCAAGAAGCTCCTGCCGATCCTCTACGAGCGCCACACCTTGCGGCACCACCGTTTCTTCACGCGCGAGGCGATGGCCTGCGAGTCCGCGGCCGACTTCCCCATCGTCCTCTTTCCCCCCGTGATGATCCTCGTGGTCCTCGGCGGCGTGGCCCTGCCGGTCGCGCTCCTCCTCTTCGCCGTCGCCACCCCGAACACCGGCTGGCTCTTCGTGGCCACCGCCATGGCGTACTTCCTCACGTACGAGTGGCTCCACTTCGCCTACCACCTGCCAGAGCGCTCCTTCCTCGCGCAAAGCCGCCTCGTCCGCGCCCTGCGCCGGCGGCACGCGCTCCATCACGACCTCGGCCGGATGGCACACGAGAACTTCAACATCACGTTCCCGATCTGTGACTGGCTCTTCGGGACGCTCGGTCAGCAGAGAAACGACGACCGAGACGGTTGACGCGCGAAAACCCACGCGGACCACGGTGACCAGCGGCCCTCGACGGCGCGTCGACACCCGCTGGCAACGATGACCAAGGGCCCTCGACACGCGTCGACCCCCGCTGGCAACGACGACCAAGGGCCCTCGACGGCGCGTCGACACCCGCTGGCAACGACGACCAGCCACCCTCGACGCGCATCAACCCACGCGGATCACGATGACCAAGGGCCCTCGACGGCGCGTCGACACCCGCTGGCAACGACGCCCCGTCATCCTCGACGCGAGGATCAGGGCACGAGAGACGATTTTCGGGGGGATTCGGGGATCGAGGGGCTGCTCAGCCCACCGACTTCATCATCGCGACGGGCGCCGCCGCGTTCGCGCGGTAGCTGCCCGCCGAGAGCGTCTCCACCGGCGTCTTCCGGCGCGCCGGCTGGTTCAGCTTCGCGCCGTCGAGCACCGCCTCGCAGAGCTCGCCGAAATCGTACCCCTTCGCAGCGGCCGCCCGGGCGAGCAGGCCGTCCGGCGACAGCGCCGGCAGCGTGTTCACCTCGAGCACGTACTCGTTCTCGCCCGCCGTCACGAGCAGGTCGACCCGCACCGCGCCCGTGCATCCGAGCGCCCGCGCGGCACGCTCCGCCAGGTTCTGCACCCCGCGCTCCCGCTGCGGCGACAGCTCCACCTTCACGAGCTCCGCGCCGGGATCCTCCAGCATCGCCTTCGGCGTCGCCACTTCCACCGAGCCGAGCACCTGCCCGTCCAGGATCGCGACGTTGATCTCCACGCCCGTCACGAACCGCTCCACGAGCGCGATGTCGTCGAACTCGAACGCCTGCTCCAGCGCCGCCCGCAGCTCCGCGAGGTTCGTCACCCGCGACACGCCCTGGCTCGACCCCTCCCCGCGCGGCTTCACGATCGCCGGGTACCCGAACGAGCCGTGCATCCCCTCGAGGTCCGTGAGGTCCGCGTCCTCCGACACCGTGTAGTACGGCGGCGTCGGCACGTTGTGCAGGCGGAACATCTCCTTCGCCTTCAGCTTGTCCATCGCGAGCGCGCTCGCGAGCACGGACGACCCCGTGTACGGAATCCGCAGGAGCTCCAGGAGCCCCTGCACGCAACCGTCCTCGCCCATGCGGCCCGACAGGGCCAGGAACGCCACGTCGATCCGGGCTTTCTGGATCACGGACGCGAGGTCGGGACCGTAACTCTCGCCGAGCGACAGCCGGACCACCTCATGGCCCCGCGCCGAAAGCGCCTCCGCGACGGCATGTCCGGCGGACAGCTCCGACGACGAGCCACCCATGATCACGCCGACCCGCCTCCGCATCGATCGCCTCTTCATCGAATCCACCTCCGTCGGCCTGAACGCTCGGACCACGTCACGACCTTCTAGCCGGCGGGTATCAGACAATCGACGAAGGGGTCAACAAAACGGACAACTTCGGATCTACGCGGGACCGTTCGGGATCTAGAACATCGGAACGATGTTCTAGGGAGATCGCAACGCGAGCTCCCTCGGGGGGTGAATCGGCCGGGCTTCGCCTGGCCGAGTGGGGGACGCGAGGCGTCCCCCTCGGGACTAGACGACCTCGACAAGAACGGCGGTGATGTTGTCTTTACCGCCTCGCCCGTTCGCGAGGTCGATGAACTGCGTCACCGCGTCGGCTGCCCCGAGCGCCGCGATCTCCGGGATCTCCTCGGTCCTGAGGTAGCCGTGCAGCCCATCCGAGCAGAGCAGGTACCGATCCCCCGCCCGCACCGCGAGCACCGCCGTGTCCACTTCCACGTAGTCGCGGTTGCCCACCGCGCGCGTGATCACGTTCTTGTGCGTCGCCTTCGCCGCCTCCGCGGGCGTCAGCAGGCCTTGCTTGATCTGCCAGGCGAGCAGCGTGTGATCCTCGGTGAGCTGCACCGCGGCGCCTTCGCGGATCTGGTAGATGCGGCTATCACCCACCTGCCCCGTCACCAGCGATCGGCCGAGGAACAGCGCCGCGCTGATCGTCGTGCCCATCCCGAGCTTGTCGCGCTCGAGCTCCGCCATCGCGTAAATGAGGTACGTCGCCGCCTGGATCGCCCCCTCCATGATCCGACACGCCGCGTGCGCCTGGGCCCCGTCGAGCTCCCCGTCGAGGGCCCCGATCTCGCTGAGCCCGCGCTTCACCATCCCGTGGATCGTGTCCACCGCCTGATGGCTCGCGACCTCGCCCGCAGCGTGCCCGCCCATCCCGTCCGCGACGATGTAGAGCGCGAGCTCGTCGTCGTGGAAAAATGCATCCTCGTTGCTCTTGCGATGCTTCCCGATGTCGGTTCGCGCCGCAGAGCGGACGGGCCATCGCCCTCGGAGCGTCGCAACCTCGTTCTGACGCAGGGCGTTATTCCGGTCGTGCGGTGTGCTCATCGTGGAGCTCGTACTTCGGCCGACGATAATCCGCCCCGGCCCCCCCTGTCGAGAGGGCCGTCCGCTCGGGTAGACTCCCTCGCCACCCATGTCAGCGCGGAGCTTCTGCACCAGCGTGACCTCCCCCGACGGGCTCTCCCGCGTCCTCCGGGAGATACGTGGAGCGGTCACCTCCCCGACAGGTGGGCTCGTCTTCGTGACGGGCCCGCTCGTGCCGCATCTCCACACGCTCGCGACCCGCGTGGCCGCCGCGTGGAAAGGCGTGCCGACCGTACTCGTCCCAGGCTCCGGCGTGCTGCACGAGCGCGCCGAGCTCGAAGGGGTCCCCGCCGCGAGCGGCATCCTCTGGAGCGGCGGGAAAGTCACGCCGTTCGCGCTCGGCGACGCGGAGGATTCACCACGCGCGCTCGGCGAGTCGATCGGCCAAGCCCTCGGCGCGCGTCCCTCGACGGCGCTGCTCTTCCACCGAACCGAAGGCTTCGACACGAGCTTGCTCGAAGGCCTCGCGACCGCGGCGCCCTCGGCCTGCGTGTTCGGCGCGGGCACGGTCGGCGCGGGGGGCGTGGTGATCACGGCCGACGGCGAAGAGCGCTTGGCGCGCGCGGTAGGAATGTCGATCAAGGGGCTCGCGTCGCCGATCGTCGCGGCCTCGCCCGCGTGTCGCCTCGTCTCCGAGCTCGTGCCGATCGAGGAGGCCAGCGGGGGCCTCGTGCTGCGCCTCGGCGGCCGCGGCGCGCTCGACGAGCTCTCGCAATGCGCGCCCGGCTCGTCGAACCCGGGCGCTTCCTCCCCACTCGTGTTCGCCGCGCTCGCCGAGTCCGACGACGTCACGGAGGATGGGCGCCCGCGCTTCGTGGTCCGGCCCGTGCGAGGGATCGATCCTTCCCGGCGGGGCGTGATGATCGGCGCGGACGCGCGCCCGGGGATGCTCATGGCGTTCGCGGTGCGAGACGCGCAGACGGCGAAGGCCGACCTCGAAACGATGGCGCGTGTCGTCTCCAAGAACGCGCTCGGCGCAGCGCCGCGCTTCGCGCTCTACCTGAGCTGCGCGGGCCGCGGCCAGGGCTTGTACGGCGCGCCCGACACCGAGGTGCGTATCCTCCGCCAGCGCTTTGGCGATCTCCCGATCGCCGGCATGCACGCGGCGTTCGAGATCAGCCCGCGTGAAGGCCGTCCATCACGGCTCGACCTTTACACCAGCGTGCTCGCGCTCTTCCGCTCGCCGAGCTGAGGCGCCGCGCCGGGGCTCTGCCCCGGGCCCCGCGGGGGCTGTTCGCCCCTCGACCCGAACCAGGGCAAGCCCTGGACTCGGGGTGGAAGAACTGCGCAACGCGCAGTTCTTCCAACGGGCCCGTTGGACCGCGTCGCCAGTCGAAAGGGCAGCGCGGCAGTCTTGGTTGGCAGGGTGCTTGGCAGTCTTGACTCGGCCTGTTCGATGAACTGCGCATCGCGCAGTTCATCGACCCCGGGTCCAGCGCTTGCGCTGGTCCGGGTCCAGGGGCGGATAGCCCCGGTGGGGCCTGGGGCAACGCCCCAGCACAGCGGCCCCAGGAAGAGACCATGCTCGACCGCAACGCGGCGAAAGGATCTACCCCGCCCGCAGCGCTTCCAGCATCCGCGACACACGCTCGTCGACGAGCACGCGCGCCGCGAGGAACTCCGGCGTCGCGCGGATCGGCTCGACCAGCGGGCAGCGATCCATCCACAGGAGATCGATGAGCCCGCTCTGCGCGCAGGGCACGATGGATCCGGCGGCGCGCGCCACGTCGCCCACGTACACCGCGAGCTCGATCTCGACCTGCCGGAAATAGGCGCTCCGCCTCCAGCCGCCATCGCGGTTCGCCATCGCTTGCTGGAAGACCGGCGAATCGAACGGCGAGATCTTGTCGAGCAGCGCGTCGCGGATCGCCATCTGGATCGGCGCGTCGGTCTTCACGTCGCGGAGCCGCTCGGCGACGTCCTTCGTGAGCGCCTCGTCGCGGAACCACATCGCGTACCGCGTCAGGCCGGCGAAATACGCGAACTCGCCTTCGATCGTTCGCACCTGCTCGAGGAGCTTCAGCGCGCCGTCCCAGTCGCCGCGCAGCACGAAGACACGCGCGAGGTTGCGGCCCACCGAGGGCGCCGCCGGATCGAGCGACCGCGCCGTCTCCAGCACCCGCGCCGCTTCGTCGAGCGGCCCCGACTCCGAGAGGATCATCCCGATGAGGCCATACGCTTCAGCGAGCGCGGGCGCGCGCAGGATGGCCTGACGCGCGCGTTGCACCGCGCCGGCCACGTCGCCGAACTGAAACAGCCCGTGCGCCATGGCGAGGTGTGCCTCCGCGAGGTGCGGCGCCACGGCGAGCGCGCGCTCGGCCGCTTGTTTGGCGAGGATCGCGTTGTCCCCATTGAAGAACGACATCCGCGCGAGCGCGCTCGCATACCCGGACAGGATCGTCGGATCCTGCGGCGCGCGCGCGAGGGCCTGCTCGAGCAGCTTCACGGCTTCGCGCACGTGCTGCACCCAGAACTTCCGGTACTCGACGCGCGCCTTCAGGTAGAGCTCGACGGCCACGGGATCCGTCGGCGACTCGCGCGCGGGCTGGGCCATGTCGACCGTGAGCGCGTCGGCGATCGCCTTCGCGACCTCGTCGTTCACCACGAAGAGATCTTTCTCCGGCCGATCGAATCGCTTCGCCCAGAGCTGAAACCCATCGGCCACGCTGAGCACACGCGCGCTGATCCGCACGCCCGCCGGCGTCCTGCGCACGCTGCCCTCGACGACGACCTGCACCGCGAGCTCACGCCCGATCTCGCGTGGATCCTGATCCACGCCCTTCCAGCGCATCACCACGCCGCGCGGCCTGAGCTTCAGGCCTCGCGTCATCGACAGCATATCGATCAGATCGTCGGTGAGACCTTCGGCGAGGTACTCGTCGTCCGGCGGCCCGCTGTTCCGGAACGGCAGCACCGCGACCGCCTTCTCGGCCGACAACCCCTGCGCGGCCGGCGGCGGCGTGCCTCCGCCGGGCGCGGACGCGGCGGGCGTCACGAGCGTCGTCACGGGCAGCTTGTTCATGGCCGGCATCGTCAGGCTCGTAAGGTCCTCGGCCACCTCCTGCGCCGTGCGATATCGATCCTCGCGCTCCCGCGCCATGCACTTGAGGACGAGCGTCCCGCACGCCGTCGGCAAATCGGGCCGCTTCGCGCGTGGATCCGGCGGCGGCTGCACCAGCCGCGCCGCGGCGACGCTCACGATCGACTCCCCGCGCCACGCCTTTTCGCCCGTGAAAAGCTCGTACAGCATCGCGCCGAGCGCATAGATGTCCGCGCGCGTATCAATGTCGGCGAGCCCCTGCACCTGCTCGGGCGCCATGTAGGCCGGTGTTCCGATCACCGCGCCGACCTGCGTGCGCGAGCCCTCCGGCTCGTGCATCCGGGCGATCCCGAAATCGGTGATCACCACACGCCCGTCCTTCGCCATGAGCACGTTTTCGGGCTTCAGATCCCGGTGCACCACGCCGGCCGCGTGCGCGGCGGCGAGCCCTGCGCAGATGGCCGTCGCGATCTCCACGACGCGGGCGACCGGCAACGCGCCTTGCCGCGCCAGGACCACGTTGAGGGGCTCTCCCTCGACGTATTCCATGGTCAGGTACTTGTCGGCGCCGTGCTCGCCGATGTCGAAGACGCGGGCCACGTTCTTGTGGGTGACGCGGCGCGCGAGCTTCACTTCGCGGCGGAACCGTTCGAGCATCCCGGGCTCGTTCACGAGGTCTTGCCGCAGCACCTTGAGGGCCACGATCTCTTCGAGCTCCTCGTCGCGGGCGCGGTAGACGCTGCCCATGCCGCCGACGCCGAGCAGGCCGAGCAGCGAGTATCGCCCGGCGACGCGCTCGCCTGGCGCGCTCGAAAGGAGCAAGCCCGTCGGCGCCTCGCTGAGGGGGTCTGCGGACGTGGGGGTCGCCTTGAAGTCGGTCATGTACGGCTGCGACGGAGGCTAACCGATCTGGGCCTCGTTCGGTGCTACCCTCCGCCGCCCATGGAAGCCGCCGTCGCGGTCCGCGCACTCACGAAGGTCTATCGGGTCCACGAACGCCCGGCAGGACTCGCGGCTGCGCTGCGCAGCGTTTTCCGCCGAACGTACAAGGAAGTCCGCGCGGTCGAAGACCTCTCCTTCACGATCGAACCCGGCGAACGTGTCGGCTTCCTTGGCCCGAATGGCGCCGGAAAAACGACCACTTTGAAGATCCTGTCGGGCCTCTTGCACCCGACGAGCGGCGAGGTGCGCGTCTCGGGCCACGTCCCGCGGCAACGCGAGGCCAGCTTTTTGCGGGCGATCACGCTCGTCATGGGCCAGAAGCAGCAGCTCCTCTGGGACTTGCCGCCGGCCGAGACGTTCGACCTGAACCGCGCCATTTACGGCGTCCCCGACCAGGCCTTCGCCGAGACCCTGCGCGAGCTCGAAACCCTGCTCGACATCGGCGCGCTCACGAAAAAGCCCACGCGCCAGCTCTCGCTCGGCGAGCGCATGAAATGCGAGCTCGCGGCGGCGCTCCTGCATCGCCCCGGCATCCTCTTCCTCGACGAGCCCACGATTGGCCTCGACGTCTCCATGCAGCTCGTCGTGCGTGAATTCATCCGCAAGTACAACGAGAAGCGCGGGGCCACCGTCCTGCTCACGTCCCATTACATGGACGACGTTGCCTCGCTTTGCCCGCGCGTCATCGTCATCGACCGGGGCAAACTCCGCTACGACGGCGACCTCGCCACCCTCGTGAAGACGATCCGCCCGGACAAACGAATCGTCCTCGTCTTCGCGACGCCGCCGGATCGCGCGGCGCTCGAGCGGGTCGGGACGATCGTCGAGCTCGAAGGCACGCGGGCCGTGTTGCGTGTCCCGCAATCGGAGGTGCGCGAGGCCGTGGGCCACCTCGTCGCGAGCGCGCCCACGAGTGACCTCACGATCGAGGATCCGCCGCTCGAAGAGGTCATGCGGGATCTCTTCGCGCGCCCCGCCGAGGAGCCGAGCGAGGCCACCCCATGAACGCGCTCCGGGCCTATCCGACGCTCCTCCGGGTGGGCTTCTCGGCGGCGCTCGCCTATCGCGCCGAGCTCGTGATCTGGATGCTGACGACCACGATGCCGCTCGTCAGCCTCTCGATCTGGACCGCCGTCGCGCGGGAAGCGCCCGTCGGTCGTTATGGTCCTGGCGAATTCGTGGGGTATTTCCTGGCCGCGCTCGTCGTCCGCCAGGTCACGGGCTCCTGGCTCGTCTGGGAGATGAACCAGGAGATCCGCCAGGGCACGCTCTCGCAGCGCCTCTTGAAGCCGATCCACCCGCTCTGGATCTACAGCGCGGAGAACCTCGCCGCCTTGCCACTCCGGGCCGCGTTATGCCTCCCGGTCGTCGTCGTGGCCGTGGTCTATGCCGACCTCACCCGAAGCGGCCCCCTGCTCGCGATCTTTTTCGCCTCCCTCCTCGGCGCGTGGCTCATCAATTTCTTCACGATGGCCATCATTGGCTCGCTCGCGTTTTTCCTGGAGAGCTCCACGAGCGTCTTCGAGCTCTGGCTCATCACGTTCATGTTGCTTTCGGGCTACGTCGTTCCGCTCGAGCTCTTCCCCGGCTGGGTGCGCGGGGTCGCGGAAGCATTACCGTTCCGCTACACGCTCGGATTTCCCGTCGAGGTCGTGATTGGCCTCATGGACACGAAGAGCGCGCTCCGCGGCCTCGCCGTGCAATATACGTATGCCGCGGCCGCGGCCGCCACCGCCATCCTCGTCTTCCGCGCGGGCGTGCGGCGGTTCGGGGCATTCGGCGGGTAGCGTTCAGGCGCCTTTCATCCATCCGACGGCCGCGCCCGTCGGATCTCGAACGATGGCGACGCGCCCGACGTTCGGCACGTCCATCGGGGGCCGCACCACGGTGGCGCCGCGGGCCACGGCCTTCGCGACACACGCGTCCACGTCGTCCACCCCGATGAGCGAGAACCAGTACGATTCCGTGGCCTCGGGAATGGCGCCTGCCTCCATCCCACCGAGCCCTGCCACGATCTGATCCCCCGACTTCGCGACCCAGTATTTGCCGTCCGGGATGGCGAACTCTTCGAACGTCCAGCCCAGCGTCTCGGCGTAAAACGCCTTCGCGGCTTCCACGTCCTTCGTCGTCAGCTCGTTCCAAACGAATGTGCCGTGCATGGTTTGTCCTTTCGCCCGCGCGCGTGGCGCATGCCAGCACGGCCCGGCCCCTCCTGGCAAGCCCCTCGTTACCCGAGAAACCCGCCCGCCGCCGCCCGCGAAAACCCTGCGTGCTGGCTCGCGCGCATCGCCGATTGCGAGAACATCCGGAACGCCCGCCGGATCTCCCCCACGTCGCTCCGCGGCGTCAGGATCCACCGGTCCTCGATTCCCATGGCCCGGAAGACGTCCCGGAACGGCGTATGCCCATCATCGATCCCCATCGCCGCCACGATGTGCTGCTCGCTCGCCAGCATGTCCCGCACGAGCGCCCGCACGTCGCTCGCCTTGGCTTTGCACGACCCCTCGTCGGCTCCGTCCGTCAGGATCAGCGTCACGCTCCGCACGGGCACGCCGCTTTGCGCGAACTCCTGCGCCTTCGCGATCACGGTCCCGAGTAGCACCACCGTCTGATCGTAGAGCGGCGTCCCCAGCGCGGGATCGTAGTTCTTCGGCGTCATCCGCTCGGCGAGTGCGACGGGCCGGTACGGATACAACACGAACCCGTTCAGGTACCGCGTATGCGCCAGGATCGAATCCTTCTGCTTCGACGACGCGAGCGCCTCGACCACCGTGTTGTGCCCTTCCCGCACGGCATCGGCGTTCCCGGAAAAACGGATCGACCCCGAATCATCTGGCATGATCGTCACGAACACGGCCTCGGACGCCTGCACGTCGTCCACGCCCACGCCGAGCCCGGCCTGGATCTGCGCTCCGATATCGATTGCCGCGAGCGCCGCGAGCGCCTCCGGCGACAACGTCCCTTCCTCCTCCGCCGCCTCGAACAACCGCCGGATCTCGTTCCCTTTCCCATTCCCGTTCGTCATGACGTCCTCCTCTCCTATTTCAAAAAGCTCCCGATCGCGTCCGTGCTCTTCACGAGCTTCATCCCGGCCGCCGCGAACTTCGCGAGCGCCTTGTCGGCCTCGGGCGTGAAATCCGCCGCGAACCCGCCCTTGCCGTCCGGCACCGTCACGGCCGACATGCAATCCGTGAGCAGGTAAATCTTCCTCGCCAGCGCCGCATCGACCGAGGCGATCTCGCCCAGGATGTCGTCGATCGAGCTCTTCACGCAATGGCTCGCCGCCTGCCCGGCGATGATCACCGCGTCCGCCGCGAGCAACGTCTTCAAAAACAGCGTGTTCTTCTGCCCGAGCGGCTGCCCGTCGAAGCGCGTGAGCACCTCCGGCGACAGCACCGAATAGTTCTCCGTCAGCGGATTGCCCCCCTTCACCTCCACCCACGACTGCGCCCCGCGCACGTACGAGTGGAACAGCCGCGCCTCGTGAATCGCCCCCACGAGCGCGTGCCCATCGCTCCCGAGCAGGCAGTGCGGCGGCCACAGATAAAGCGTGTACTTCCCAGCCTTCTCCAGCTCCTCGCAATAATGCCGCACCTGCTTCACGAGCCACGTGTAGTTCCCGCCGCAGAGCCATTTCGCCATGGCCGGGTTCGGCCGCACCTCGCCCGCGTCGATGTCGCGCGTCGTGATCACGCGGTGCGCCGAAAGCGGTTTGCCCTCGCGGTCCACCCAGAACGACGGGAAGAAGATCTGGTGCGAGAAATGCGTATCCATCGTCGTCGTGATCGCCGTGAGCACGTCGAGGTTCTTGTAGATGAACTCGGCGATCCGTCGGCTATCGTCGATCGCACCCCGCCCGCTCTTTCCGGCCACGAAGAGCGCGCCCTCGGGATGGCAAAAATCCTTCTGCACGTCGATGAGCAGGAGGTGCACGTTCGTCTTGTCCGCGCCGGCCGGCCGGATCTCGAGCGCCTTGCGCCAGTCCTCGGCGGCCACGAAAAGCAGCTCCTCCTTGGGACGATGGCCCCATTTCTCGGCGCTCCTGTGATCGTAAAATACCGGCAACGGAAGTTCCTTGTGGTTCATGATGTCCCTCTCGTTCCTTTCAACGAATCAACCCATGGCGAGCGTCGTGATCTCACGCGCCCCCACGACCCAGAGCCCCGCGGCTCCGGCGAGAATCCGCGCGCCTTCCTGCACGAACGGTTCGGTATCCAGAAACCGCCGCGCCTCGGCCGGACCACCCGGGCCGAGCTCGACCCGCACGAGCCCGCTGTCCGTGGCCGCGAGCAACGCGCCTCCGATCGCCTTTTTCCCTGCGATCGACCCGAGCCACGACCCGTCGCCCGCCTCGGCCTCGGCCACGCCGAGCAGCGCGCCATCCTCGGCCACCACGGCGCACCGGTTCATCGTTCGACCGGCACGCACGTACGTCACGAAAAACCAAACCCGGTCGTTGTCGATCGCGGCGTCCGCGGCCACGATCTGCCCGCTCGGCCAGGGCAGCTTCACCGTATCGCGAATCCCGCGTCGCTCCGTATCCCACGTGAACGCGACCGAAACCGCGCCTGCCCGGTAAAACCCGAAGCCGAGCCGCTCACCGACCCAGATCCGCGTCTGCCCGGCGAGCACCTCGCCCCAGGGCTCCGCCGCGCCTTCCGCGAGCCCTGCGAGAGGCGACCCGGAAGGCCGCGCGGCGCGCCGGAACAGGCGCCCTCCCTGGACGAACCATCGATATCGATCATTCACCACGAAAGCAGGTTCCTGCCCGAGAACATCCACCAGAATCGCCTGCTCCGCCTGCCCCGCCTCGAAGGCCACGACCCGCCCGCGCCGCCCGATGAACGTGGTTTTCCCCTGGATCCAGAACCTCAGCGCTCCGTCGAGTGGCCCCCGCGAAAGCACCGCCCCGTCCTCCCGCTTGTAAACCCCCTCCTCGTGCACCACGTACGCCGGCGCGTCGCCCACGAGCGAAGCCGCGACAATCGTGCCCGACGTGGCGGCTCTGCGGGACGCCTTCACGTGCCCCCGCACGACCACCACTTCGCGTGGAGCGCCGTGATCGCAGACCGGACAACGCACCCGCGCATGCTCGGCCCCGCACGACACGCACGCCGTGAAACGCAGATTCTCGAGGAGCGCGAGCGGAAACGGCGCCCGCGCGTCACGCTCGAAGATCGACGAGAACAAGTGCAAGAGGTCGTCCGGTAAAACCTGGTACGGAATCGCCGGCTTCGGATACCGCACCTCGGGATCGAACACCGTGATCCGCCGCAAGGGCCTCGCCGCCTCGGGCACACGTTTCGCCGGATCCCGTGGCCGATACACGCCTCCATAGGGCCCCACGCAGAGCAGCGTGCCCATCACCATCACGGCGAACGCATACCAGTCCGATTCCGCGGAGAACGGCCGTACGGGCCGCGGACGTGGCTCGCTCGCGTCGCAAAGCAGCGGATCGACGAACCGCTCGGTGTACACGGGGCACGGAAACCGGCCGAACTGAAAACTGTCGGCGTCCACGAGGTGCGCCTCGCCGTCCCGCACGAGCACGTTCAGATCGTTGAAATCGCCGATCACCGCGCCCGCGTGATGAAGGGCCGCCACGGTCGCCCGAAGATCCCGGAGGACCCGCGCCGCCGCCTCTCCCCCGAGCGCCCTGCGCCGCGCCGGCTCGCCGAGGCTCATGAGCGGCTCGGCGCCTGCAATCAAGCGCATCGTGTACCCGAGGATCGTGCGCCCCTTTCGATCCTTCGCGAGCGCGATCGGCGAGGCGACCCGCGCCGGCAATCCCGCCGGAAAATGCGGCATCTTCTCCTGCACGAGCGCGAGCCTGTCCTCCGCCGCACGCGCCTCGACCGAAATGCCGGCCACGTCCGGATGCTCCGGCCCCTTCCACAGCTTCAGCGCAAAGCCGCCGCCGAGGTCGAAGACGTCCGCCTCACCGCCCTTGCCGATCGAGGCCTGCGGGCTCACGCGAATGCGTTTGTCGTCGATGTACACATCCATGGCACACGTCTCCCGTCCTCGCCTCGCGGCGAGCCCGAACGGCCACTTCATCGGAAAACTTCTCCTACGCGGCTGCGCTGATCTTTTTGCGACGCACGACGAGCAGCGTCGTATCGTCTTCGAGCAGCCCTGGCTCCTTGTGGATCCGCCGCTCGTCCCAGATCGGCCGCGTCACCTCACGATTGACGAGCGAAAGCGACCGGCGCACCGCATCGACATTGCGGAAATACCGATCCTCCGACCAGAACGTCCGCAGCGGCGGCACACGCTCCCCGCGCGCCCCAGGGATCACTGCTCCTGCGAGCGCGTCGTAATCGGCCATGCCGTCCGTGCCGACGAGCACCGAGGTGATCGCCGATGCGGGCAGCACGCGGTGAATCGAGAACTGCGGCCCTGCCCCCGAAAGCCCATACCCAAGGTACGGCGGCGCATTGCCGGGAAACGGCCCGAGCCGCACGACCTCGTCCCCCACGACAAACATCCCGTCCCCGACGCCGAACACGACGGCCCGCTCGGCCGAGATCGCCACCCCGAGCACGGTGAACAGAAAAAACTCGGCCACTCCGCGTGCATGCCCAACGCCCATGTCCTGTGCGACCGAGGCAAGCGAAACGAGCAGCCGCTCCCGCACGCGCTCGAACGTCGCCTCCTCGACGATCGACGCGCCCGCCTCCATCTCGCGGAGCACCTGCGAAGCGACGACCCGCGCCCCCATCGCCGCGCCGATCTCGCTATGCGCGCCGCTCCCGCACCCGTCACAAACCACGCCGACGATCCCGCATTCGCCCGACCGAAACGCGAATGCATCCTGATTCGGCTTCCCGGCGAGGACGTGCGATCGCCCCGTCACGCTGCCGGCGGCCACCTCGAATCGCCCGTCCTCGCGCATGACATCCTCCTCGCCTCAAATCTCGAACAAGAAGCCCTCTTTTTCGAGCTTGCGATATGCCTTCTCGTCGAACGTGTAGAGCCGCGCCGCCCGATGCGCGACGTCCTGCTCGACCTCGTCGAGCTCGATCAAAAGCCCCGTCGCGGCCACCTTCTTGCGGAAGTTCCGCTTGTCGAGCTCATGACCGAGAACTTTTTCGTACACGCGCTGGAGCTGCGTGAGCGTGAATTTCTTCGGCAAAAGCTCGAACCCGATCGGCGCATATCGCACCTTGCCGCGCAGCCGCGTGATCGCCTTGTCGACGATCGCCTCGTGATCGAACGCGAGCCGCGGCAGGTCGTCGATGGTAAACCACGCAGCCTCGCGCGCATCCGTGGCCGCGCGAACCGCATGCTCGGAGAGCTTCACGAGCGCGTAATAGGTGACGGAAACGACGCGCTCGCGTGGATCCCGGTCGACGGCCCCGAACGTATAAAGCTGTTCGAGATACACCTTTTCGATGCCGGCCTCCTCGCGGAGCTCACGCCGCGCGGCCTCGTCGAGCGTCTCCTCGAGGCGCACGAACCCGCCGGGCAACGCCCAGCGCCCGGCGAACGGCTCGACGCCGCGCCGGATGAGCAGGACCTTGAGATCCTCCTCGTCGAGGCCAAAAACGACGCAATCCACCGCGAGCGCCGGGCGCGGATGCTTGTAGGTCACGCTCATGATCGGGTCCGTGTAGGATGTACACGAACCTTAGTGTCGAACCGACACCACGTCAAGAGCGCGTGGGATCACGCCTGGAAGATCGGCCGAACGTGGAGGATCCGTCAGGCGCCGCCCCGCTCCACCCGTCCATCCGCATGCCGCGCGAACCGCCCCTCGTGCCCATGCACCGGATCGTCGCTCGACCACGGCCACCCGCCGAACCGCGTCCGCTGGTAATCCATCATCGCGCGCTGGATCTGCTCGCGGCTGTTCATCACGAACGGACCGTACTGCACCACCGGCTGCCCGATAGGACGCCCCTGCAAAAGCAGGATCTCCGTCTCGGCGTCACCGGCCTCGAGCCGCACGTCCACGTCACTCCGGACCCGCGCCGCCGCATGCCCCGAAAGCGCATGCTCCCCGATGCGCAACGACGCGCCCTTGAAGAAATACAATGTCCGCACCGATTGCGGGTGTGCCGCCTTCGGCAGCGTCCACGTGGCGCCTGGGGCCATTCGAATGCTCCAGATCGCCACGTCCGTATCCGGCCGCGACGCCCACGAGCGCGGCGGCGGCGACGGCGCGCGTTTCCCGTCGAGCGACCCCGCGACGACCGTCACCTCCGTCGATCGCCCTGCCTCGTCGAGGAACACGCACCGCGGGATCGTATCACTCCACAGCATCGAGAAATGCGGCGGCACGAGCTTGTCCTCCGCCGGCAGATTCAGCCAGATCTGAAACATCTCCACCGGGTTCGGGTTCGTCCGGTCGAGCAGCGGGAACATCTCGGAATGGCTGATCCCCTCGCCCGCCGTGAGCCATTGCACGTCGCCCGCGCCGAAACGCGCCGCGGCGCCGAGTGAATCCGCGTGGTCGATGAGCCCGCGCCGCACGATCGTCACCGTCTCGAAGCCCCGGTGCGGGTGCTGCGGGAAGCCGGGCACGACCTGGCCGTGGTACATGCGCCAGCCATCCTTGCCGGCAAAGTCCTGGCCGATGTTGCGCCCCGCGAGCGACGCCGCCGGCCCCATGTGCTCGTTGCCCGCGGGGTACGCGTCGTCGTGGTGCACGCAGAAGAGGAATGGATCGGCCGTCTCCCAGGGAAAACCAAGGGGCCGCGTTTCGAGCACGATATCGCTTCTGGAGCTCATCCTAATACCCGATTCCCACGGCGGCCTGGACGTACTTCATCGCCATCATCTCGGCCACCATGAACTCGGCCAGGTCCGCGCGACTCACCTCGTACGACTTGCCGGCGGGCCCGTCCTTCACGATCTTGTAATCACCCCTTTTCGGTCCGTCGAGGAGGCGCGGCGGGCGCACGATGGTCCAGTCCGAGTCACTCGCGTGCAGCCGCTCCTCTGCCCTTCGTTGATCGGCATACACGTGCCGCGCCATCCATCGGCCCACGGTCCGGTACCAGAGCGGCTCGTTCGGGTCCTCGATCGTCCCGGCCGACGTCACGCACACGAACCTGCGCACGCGGGCCTCGGCCATCGCCCACAGGATGGCCGCGAACCCGTCCGAATAGAGGTTCGTCTCGCCGAAGTCCCTTCCTGTCCCGAGCGCCGAGATCACCGCGTCCACGCCGCGCATCGCGGGCCCCACCTGGCCCCACTCGAGCACGTCTCCTTGCACGAGCTCGAGCCGCGGCGACCAGGCGCCGACGGCCGCGGGCCTGCGCGCGAACGCCCGCACCTCGTACCCCGCGTCGAGCGCCTGCGCGACGACCTCGCGACCCGTGGGCCCCGAAGCCCCGAAGACCAAGACCTTCATGTGGCGATCATCGTACGTCACGCGCGACGTCGCAACGCGGATCGCTTACAATCGCCGCATGCGCAGGCTGCCTCCGCCGCCCCCGAGCTCCGAGATCACGCCCGAAGCGCGGTACCTGCGCCGCCGCGAGATCCTGAAGAGCGCGGGCCTGTTCGTGGGGACGGCCGCTGCGATGGGCGCGGGCCTCGTCGCGCTCACGGGCCGCGGCCGCCGCGCGACCATCACGGCCGAGCCCTTGCCCGCGGACCTCGTCGTGCCGCCGCCCACGCCCGCCGCGCCGTCGAGCTCGGCCGCCGCGCGGAATCCCTTCACGACGGACGAGCCTCGCACGCCGTACGAGGACGTGACGACGTACAACAATTATTACGAGCTCGGCCTCGACAAGGAAGATCCGGCGCGCAACGCGAAAACCCTGAAGCCACGGCCCTGGACCGTCGTCTTCGAGGGCGAGATCAAAAAGCCGCAGCGCGTCGACCTCGACACGCTCTTGAAATGGTTTCCCCTGGAGGAGCGCGTCTACCGCATGCGCTGCGTGGAGACGTGGTCGATGGTGATCCCGTGGCTCGGCTTTCCCCTGGGAAAACTCCTCGAACGGCTCGAACCGACGTCGCGGGCGAAATACGTGGCATTCAATACGCTGATGGATCCGGAGCAGCTCCCGTTCCAGCTCACGGACGTGCTCGAATGGCCCTACCGCGAGGGATTACGCCTCGACGAGGCCATGCACCCGCTCACGATCCTCGCGGCCGGGCTCTACGGAAAATCGCTCCCCGGGCAAAACGGCGCCCCGCTGCGGCTCGTCGTGCCGTGGAAGTATGGGTTCAAAGGGATCAAGTCGATCGTGCGGATCGCGCTCGTCGAGAAGGAGCCGCAGACGTCGTGGAACATGGCGGCCCCGCGTGAATACGGGTTTTACGCGAACGTGAACCCAGTCGTCGCGCACCCACGCTGGAGCCAGGCGATGGAGCGGCGCATCGGGGACGTCGAAAAACGCCCGACGCTCCCGTTCAACGGCTACGCCGACGAGGTCGCGCACCTCTACGCGGGCATGGACCTCCGGATGCATTACTGATGGCGACGAGCACAATCACCACCCCGGACAAACCCGCGGCGCCTCGCGCGGGCGCGGGCAAGCTCGGCTGGCTCGTCCCCGCGATCGTCACGGGAGGCCTCGTTCCGGCCGTCGTGCTCGCGGCGCGCGCGGCGAAAGGCGACCTCGGGGCGAACCCGATCGCCGAGGCGATGAACCAGCTCGGGCTGCTCGCGCTGGTCCTCCTCGTCCTCTCGCTCGCCGCGACGCCGCTCCAGATCGTGACGGGCTGGAAATGGCCGATCCGCATCCGCAAATCGCTCGGCCTGCTCGGCTTCTTTTACGTCTGCGCGCATTTCCTGGTGTACGCGCTCGTGGACAAATCGCTCGCCCTGCGCGCGATCGCCGAAGACATCACGAAACGACCGTTCATCCTCGTCGGGTTCGCCGGCTTCGTCCTGCTCCTTCCGCTGGCCGCGACGTCGACGGCCAAAGCCCTCAAGCGGATGGGGTTTGCCCGCTGGAAACGATTGCACCGGCTCGCGTACGTGGTCGCGATCCTCGGCGTCATCCATTTCGTGATGCGGGTGAAGAAGGACGTCACCGAGCCGGCCATCTACGGGGCCGTGCTCGCGGGGCTCTTCCTGATCCGGATCATGGATTGGGTGCGGGAACGCGGAAACAAGCGTCGCTAGGCTGAGAAACGCCGCGAGCGCCCTCGAGCCCGTGAACACGGACGCCGACGCGTGACACGACCTGACCGATGCGCAGTGGAAGCAGGCGGCCTCCATCGTCTCGACGTCTCGACGTCGTGATGGTCGAGGGTGGTGGGGTCTTCATGGCGCACCACTTCCGCCCGCGCCGCCGGCCCCGCTGCTTTGCTGCCCGCCACTGGCCCCGCCGCTTCCGCCCGCGCCGCCGGCCCCGCCGCTTCCGCCCGCGCCACCGGCTCCGCCGCTTCCGCCCGCGCCGCCGGCCCCGCCGCTTCCGCCCGCGCCGCCGGCTCCGCCGCTTCCGCCCGCGCCGCCGGCCCCGCCGCTTCCGCCCGCGCCGCCGGCCCCACCGCTTCCGCCCGCGCCGCCGGCTCCGCCGCTTCCGCCCGCGCCGCCCGCGCCGCCGGCCCCCGCGTCGAGCGAACAGACGGGGACGCCGGGGAGGCACTCGACGCTCGACGTCGCGAAATACACCCCGATCGGCTTGTACACGATGCCGGAGCCGTAGGTAATTCCGTGGCGTCCGCATACCATGTTCCACACAATCGGCTGATAGAGGGGATACGCCTCCAGCCGGGCATACCCGAAAGCCGGGACGAGGATGGTAGAGTTCGCCTCGAGCGTGAACTCCTGGCTCACGTTGAACCCGACCGCCTTGGAGATCTCCGAGTCCGCTGGCGTCTTGGTGGTCGTCACCGATACCTCCGCCGAGACGCTCGACGCGAAGGACAGGGAGAGGGTTCGGGGCCCCACTCCTTCCGACGCGCTGATCAGGTGCGCGGGATCCTCCCAATGAACCGTATCCGGAAGGAAGGTGACGTCCTCGATGAGGATCCGACCGCGGCAAACCTCGCCTTTGGCCTCGGCGACCTCTCCATCGCCTTCGGCCTCATCCAGGTCCGCCGATGGGCCGCCCACACATCCGAAAGCGTGGAACGCCATCACCATTGGAATCGAATTTCGCATTATGTTGAATGCCGGCATCGTATGCGCTCCGTAGAACGCGAGGACAAGCGTTCCACATGCGACACCTAAGGCCCGTCACCCCGTGACGGGAGACCTGGCGTGATGCTCGAAATTGCACTACGCAGCGAGCGCGAAGGCGCGTCTCACGCGTGCGCGGCGCACTCGTTTCGCCGCTTCCATGGGCTTCCTTCCGTAGGAGACGGCGCGGAGACGAGCGCTCGTGAAGGAGGAGTCATGAAATCGTCGGCGGCATCGATGATAGTCCTGGGCGCGATGATGGCGTTCGGCGAGGTGACCCCAGACGGCGGCGATGACGGGTGGAAGATCGTCATGGCGGCCGATTTCAATTTCGACGGGATGGCAGACGTGCTTTGGAACGACACGCACGACAACCTCTTCTCCGTCTGGTTGATGGAGGGCACGGTGCCGCGAGCGCCCGGGCCGGTCATCGCCGGACCGCCGGGTGATGGATGGTCGGTGAAGGCCGCGGGGGATTTCAATCAAGACGGCATGGCGGACGTGCTCTGGATCAATACGAATAGAAATCGATTCGCCATATGGCTCATGAACGGAGCATCCGTGCTCGCACCCGGTCCCGAAATTCTGGGGCCCGCCGGGGACGACTGGACACTCGCGAGCGTGTCCGACTTCAACTTCGACGGCCGGGCCGACGTGGTCTTCCACCAAGCGAAGACGAACCTGTTTTCCGTGTGGCTCATGAACGGCGCGACCGTGCTCGCGCGGGGACCGGCGCTGCACGGGCCGATCGGAGACGAATGGAGCGTGTCCATGACGGCGGATTTCAATGGCGACCGCCTGGATGACATCGTCTGGATCGATGTGACGAACCAGCGGATGGCGATTTGGCTGATGAACGGCACGACGCTCCTCGCACGGGGGCCTTCGGTATCGGGGCTCCTCGGCAGCGGTTGGAGCTTGGTCAGGAGCGCGGGCGACGTCAATTTCGATGGGATGGCCGATCTTCTCTGGACCAAGGACCAGCCAAGCCTGTTCACGGTTTGGCGGATGGGCGGGACGTCGCTTCTCGGACAGGGACCGCTCGTCGCGGGGCCGGAAGACGATGGTTGGAGCATCGCGACCATCGGGGACTTGAATGGCGACGGAACGGTGGATTTGGTATGGCAGGCCCAAAACCCGCCTCGCATGGCCGCGTGGGTGATGCGCGGGACGAGCGTCGCCATGGCTGGACCCGTGATCCAGGGGCCGAATGCGCCGTGACGGCCTGGCATTGAAATGACCGAGCACGACTTGCAGGCGCCTACCACACCTCCTTCCAGATGGGCTCGACATCGCCCGGAGGAAGCTCCGTACCCGAGACGGGGCCTGCGCCGACCAGCGTGTCATTCACGTCGATGTTGTCCAGCACGACGAGGCCGAAGTTGTCAGGACCGGTGTCTTGCCCCTCGTCGAAGACAATCGAGAGTGTCTCGACTTTTATCGCGGGGATCATCCACCTGAGCCTGAGCCAGCCATCGCCAGAAGCCTCGACGACCGGGGGCGGCGAGCTGCAGCCGATGGACGTGGCCGCGCCGCCCCCGAAAGGGGTGATGTCGAACCGCGGCGCCCCATTGCTACAGTGGGATCCGGCCGGCTCGCCCAGCGAATCCGGCTTCCAGATGTCGTAGCCGACCTCCGTCACGATCTCCCCTCTCGCGCCCTTGATCTCCACGCTCGCGGCCGCGAAATTGGCGGTCGGTCCCGTCTTGACGAGCAGCAGCCCCTCATTGCGACGATCTCTCGGGTCTCCCGTCTCGCAAGCCGGATCGGAGAACGACCCCGTCGTGATGCTGCCGTCGTGCGAGATACTTGCGTTCGTGGGGCAACCAATACCGGCGAGCCATTCCGCCTGGACGAGGAACGTGTTCGCGGGATCGAACTCGAACGGATACGCCTGGAGCCTATCGATCCATGCATATGCTGCGCCCGTGCCAAGAACGAGAATCGCCACCGACGCAAGGTGAGCGCGAAGCTTCATGGAACCCCCTTGTAGGACCGCGCCGGACGGTCCCCCGACGTCATCGCGGCCCGCAACACGTAATACACATCACAAGCAGATTGTCAAAGAAAGGAGCACGGCGAGCAAACCGCTTTTGAGCGATGCGACCACGGCATCACGCGGCCCCCTCCACTGCTCTTGCCTCCTTCAGGCCCCGTCGGGAGCCGGCGCACGTGCCGGAAGGGAACACGTGTGCGCGGCGAGGAGCAGGGTCCGTCTCGCACGGGCCAGCCTTGCGATCGAATACAAGCGTATTCCGAGGACGACGACCAACGATGCAGTGCGCACAGCAAGTTTATCGGCAGCCTGCTAGGCCGGTCCTCCCGCCAATCGGCCGACACCGAACCGCGCTGCCACGGCGAGCAGGGTGCCCACGTTCTGCACGTCCTCGGTCGGGAGCAAGATCCGCTTGCCCGAGGTGAGCCGCACTTCGAGCCAGCGAAACGAGAGCTGCATGGCGTCGACGTCGTACTCCCGCGCGTTGCGATTCCCGTAATGAATGCCGGACGCGTCGACCCTGAGCGGGCCAAACCAGAGCCGTTCTCCCTCGTCGAGCGCGGCGAGCGTATCGGCGAGCACCCGCACGGCCGTCTCGTTTTGCACCCGCGTGGCCAGGTCCCGCGCGTTCTCGATCTCCGCCGGGAGCCGGATCACGACGCCGTCGCGCGAGCCGAGGCGCACGATGAACTCGGGCGAACGTACGGGCTCGTAGAATCGCGCCCAGACCCCGGTCACGTCCTCCCAGAGGAACGTGCGTCTCCCCGTATGCGTGGTGACCACGAGCCCCTCCTCGTGCACCGTCACACGCGCGCGCGTGTCGCGCAGGAAGATACGCAGCGAAACGGCCGCGACGGTGCCGAACATGCCCACGGTGAGGAACGCGACGACCCAGAGGCCGGGATCGGAGCCGCCCGCGAGCGACGAGAGCAACGAAGCGAGCGCGGCGAGGCCCGTGGACGCGCCGACGAACAACGAGGATGCGCGACGCAGCTTGCTCGGGCGATACGTCGCGAGGGGCGGGCCGAACCTGAGCGGAGCCGCGCGGTAAGGGCTGATCGCGCGGGCACGCGTGTCGTTCGGGGTTTCGAGGCGCGGGGGCACGGGCGGGCGCGAGTATAACCACGTTCTCTCCGCGGCGTGCTACCCTCCGCGCGAACGCGAGATGCGGTATCTCTCCCTGCTCGGCCTCCAGCTCCGCAAGTCCGTGACCCTCGCGATGCAGTATCGCTGGGATTTCGTGGTCAGCGGGGCCCTCGCCCTGCTCTGGACGGCCGCGGGCCTGGTGCCGTTCCACGTGGCGTTCCACGACCGGCCGCCCGTCGGGGGCTGGACGTACGAGAACGCGCTCGTCGTCGTGGGCTTTTTCACGCTGCTCCGGGGCGTGCTCGACGGCGCGGTGAACCCCTCGCTCCTCTCGGTCGTGCAGCAGATCCGCGAGGGCACGCTCGATTTCGTGCTGCTCAAGCCCGCCGACGCGCAGTTCCTCGTCTCGACCACGAAGTTCGAAGTCTTCCGCATGTTCGACGCGATCGCCGGGCTCTCGCTCGTCACCTTCGCTTTCGTGCGCCTCGGCCGCGCCCCGACCCCGGGCGGCGTCCTCACGGCCCTCGCGATGCTCGCCGCGGCCACGGTGGTCCTTTATTCGATCTGGATCCTCGTCATCGCCGCGGCCTTCTGGGTGGTTCGTGTCGACAACCTCGCTTATCTCTTCGACTCGCTCTTCGATTTCGCTCGCTGGCCCGTGTCCGTGTTCCAGGGGGTGTGGAAGATCGTCTTCACGTTCATCATCCCGCTCGGCGTGATGACGACCTATCCGGCCGAAGCGCTGCTTGGCTCGCTCGCCACGCAGACCGCCGTGGCCTCGATCTGCGGCGCGGCGATGCTCGCCGTGATCGCGCGGTTCGTCTGGACACGCGCGATCGGCCATTATACCTCCGCTTCGAGCTGACCCCCCGATGCCCTCCGATCTCGCCCTCGACACCGCCGTCACGCCCGTCCCCGGCTCGCCCGGCCATTACACGACGAATCTGCCCGACGCCTGGAGCTGGAACCTGCCTTCGGGCGGCGTGCTGATGACCGTGGCGCTCCGCGCGATCGAACACACGATCGCCGATGCGACCTTTCGCCCGGTCTCGGCGACGACGCTTTTTTGCAATCCCGTCCCGGCCGGTCCGCTCGACGTCCGCGTCGAGATCCTCCGGCGCGGCAATGCGGCCGTGCAGGCGCGCGCCGCGCTCCGCGCGCAGGCGTCCCCGGGCACGGACCTCGAAGTGAGCGCGACGTTCGCGCGCGAGCGGCCGGGATTCGAGCTCATCGACACGGCGATGCCGCGCGTGCCGGATCCCGAAGATGCGCCGCCCATCGTGGAGCCGCGCCGCTCGGTCGCGGGACGGAACCATTATCCATTCCTCGACAATTTCGACTCGCGCCTGGCGCTCGGGCGCGTCTGGTGGAAGCCGGACTGGCCCGCGGGCGCGGCTCGTTATGGGCGGTGGATGCGTTACAAGATCCCGCAACGCCTCGCGGACGGCACGCTCGATCCGTTCGCGATCCCGCCGATCGCGGACCTCATGCCGCCGGCCCTGCGCCAGAAGCTCGGCCCGGAGGGCCCGCATTTCCACGCGCCGAGCCTCGATCTCACGGTGCATTTCCTCGACCCCACGGCGAGCGAATGGCAACTCGTGAGCGTGTGGGCGCGGCGAGCGCGTGCAGGTTATGCGACGGCGGAGGCGGAGGTGTGGGGCGCCGACGGAAAACTCACGGCGTACGCGACGCAGACGATGTTTCTGCGGAAACCGACGCGGTAGCCGGCAAGAACGGCGCGAGGAGCAGCCCGAGGTAACTTTTCGGCGCGGCGAACAGGACGCCGAGATCGTACGTCTCTTCGTCTTTGGGGCAATGGTGCGTCCCGAAGATCACGTCGAGCAGCGGCGCGACGTTCGCGAAGTTGTGCGATGTGCGTTCGAGGCGCGCGTGGTGCCAGTGGTGGAGCTCGGGCGCGCCGAGGAGCCATTTCAGCGGGCCGAGGGGCAGGCGCACGTTGGAATGGATGAAGATGGCCCACGCGCCCCGGAAGACGATGAACCCCGCGAGCGCCCGCGGCGAGAAGCCGAGCAAGAGCGCCGGCAAGTTCGTCGCGAGCTGCGTGAGGACGCCGTCGACCGGGTGCTCGCGATGCGCCGCGACCCAGTCGAGGTGCTCGCTCGTGTGATGCACGGCGTGGAAGCGCCAGAGAAAATCGAAACCGTGGCAAGCGCGGTGGTACCAGTAGACGCAGACGTCGCCGAGCAGGACAACGAGGACGGCCTGGAGCCAGAAGGGTTGCGCCACGAAAAACCCTCGGAGGCCTTCGGGGAGGTAGCCGCCGATCCAGGTGGAGGCCGTGCGCGCGATGAAAATCGCGAGGGCGTTCCAGACGAGGTATTGCCCGAAAAAGAAGCAGAGGTCGAGCCCCACGGCAGGACGGAAGATCCGCTGGTGTCTGGCCGGAAAAACCCGTTCCAGCGGGACGAACATCACCACGAGCACCGCGAGGCTCGCGAGCGCGGCCCAGAGCGCGTCGAGCGCTTGCAAGAGCTCAGCGCGGGGCATGGGCCTTCGAGGGGGCCGCGTTGTTCGAAGGCGGCACGTTTTGAAGAATGCCTGACTCACCCTTCAGGGCCGCGGAGGCCTGGGAACTGGGCCGGAACATCTTCCCCGATTTCGTCGTGCCGAACATCTCGTCGCCCACGTCGAGCGAGCCCGTGAACTCCGGCGCGACGGCGGACGCGGCAGGCGCGGCGGAGGGCGCGGGCGGCGGGACCGCGGCGCGGGGCTCGGGGACGGCCGAGGCCGCCGGGGGCTCGCTGCGAGAGCAGCCCGTCGAGAGCGAGGCTTGCGTGACGAGGACACCGAGGACGCCGAGGGAGAGCGTCACCGTGGCCATGCGAAGGAGGAGCGAGGCGCGAGGCGATGCAGCCATGGCCGCTTCGACGTACGAGGCCTCCGCGCGCGTTGACGAATTCTTCGAGGACCCGCACGATGCCTCGCGATGGAACGAACGAAGGTGCGATCGGCGGCTCTCCTCGCGCTCGTCGCAGCGCTCGCCCTGCCCTCGCGCGCGCTCGCGGACGCCCTCCCGCCCGCGCCGACCTCCTGTCCCTCCGGCACGCATGGCATCACGGGGCACGCCGGGACGGGCTGCGCGCCCGACCACTGCCCCGTCACCGGGTCGGAAGGCGGCGTCTGCGCCGGCGGTCGGCCTTGCTGCTTGATGGAGGTGTGCAACGCCCGCGACCGAAACCCCTGCGGGCCGGGACAGGAGTGCGTCGAGGTGCGCGCGTGCGTCGCACCGGGCGTCATCCGCACGCCGGGATCGGGGCGCAGCTTTCGCGAGGCCGTGAGCCACGTGAACGAGGACAAAGGCTGCCTCACCCCGGGCACGACGCAGGAAATTGTGGGCACGTGCATGACGAAGACGACCTCCGGCGTGAGCGCCCCGGGCCGCCGCCGCGGCGGCATCTGCTCGGTTGACCTCGACGCTGCGAGCGATTCCCCCGCGCTGCCACTCGCCGCGGCCGCGATGGTTTGTCTCGGCGCATGGGCGCGGAGGCGCAAGTCCCGATGCTGAAATGGTTGCTCATCGGGCTCGTGGTGTTCCTGATCTACCGGCTCGCGCAGAAGCGGCCGCGCTACGATCGGCTGTTCTCCCCGGACCACCTGATGGAGCTCTCGCGCGGGCTCGGCCGCGCGAAGCAGGCCGCGCTCGCGGGCGTGGGGAAAGGGCCGCCCGCGGATCCGTTCGCCGAGGGCAATGCGTTCGTCACGTCCGCCGATATCGCCGTCGCGTACACGGTCGCGAAGGCAGACGAGAAGGACGGCCACGAGCATCACGTCTCGCTCTCCTACCGCGGCGGCGCGTTCGCCCGCGCGGCCGCGGGATTTCTGGCCGCGGCGATCCTCCGCTTGCTCGACGTGCAGGAAAAACCCTGCGTGCTCGCGGTTTCGAATAGCGGCGTCTACCACCTGATTTTCAAGATCCCGGCCGCGGAAGAATCACGCTTCGCGGCGAAGACCGTCCCGGCGCTCGACGAGGAGGCCGCGCGGGCGCTGCTCGGCACGGCGATGGACGACCGGGGAGCGCTGCTCGCGCGTCTCGGCAAGCTCGACGTGAAGCTGCCGAAAGGGGGCGCGTGAAGCCGACGCACATCGCCGATCGAAGAGCGCGCGACGAGCTCGCGCGCCTGCTCGAACGATTCGCCCGGCAGTCCCGCCCGATCCGGGTCGTCAAAAAATCCGAATACTGGCACCAGCGGGCCGCCGGCACGGCGCTCTGGGCCGTGACATTCGGCGGGCAGAACAAGTACCTCACCCATTACGTGACCACGCTCGGCCACACGATCTACGTGCCCGACGATTTCGACGACTGGGAGCCCACCCGCGCGCTCGAAATCCTCCGCCACGAGGCCGTGCACGTCGCGCAATTCGAGCGGTACGGCTGGGTGATCATGGTCCTCTTCTACGGCATCCTGCCCGTGCCGATGGGCCTCTCCTGGTTCCGCGCCCGCCTCGAGTGGGAGGCCTACGAGGAGACGCTGCGCGCCGTCGCCGAGATCGAGGGCCTCGCCGCGGCCCGCGGCCCCGCGCTGCGGGCGGAGATCGTGCGGCGCTTCACGGGGCCGGATTATGGCTGGATGTGGCCTTTCCCGCGCACCGTGGAGCGCTGGATCGACGAGGCGCTCGTGAGGATCGAGGGCGAGCTCGCGCGAAAGGCACCCTCGACACCGTCTCCCGAGAAGCGGTAGCCTGGCCCGAGCCCCGGAGGTAGCCCGCCCGTGTGGATCATCCTGGCCGTCTTCGCCGTCCTCGTCGTCGCCGTCGCGATCTACGACGTGACGCAAAAGAAACACGCGATCCTGCGTAATTTCCCGATCATCGGGCATTTCCGCTACATGCTCGAAGCGGTGGGGCCGGAGCTCCGGCAATACATCGTCACGAACAACGACGAGGAGCGCCCCTTCAGCCGCGACCAGCGCCGCTGGATCTACTCGTCGGCGAAAAAAGAGAACAACTACTTCGGGTTCGGCACGGACAACGACCTCGAGCAGAGCCCGAACTACCTCATCGTCAAGCACGCGGCTTTCCCGCTGCCGGAGCTGCACGCGGGCGAGCCCGGCTACGACCCGGGCTACCGCGTGCCCTGCGCGAAGGTGCTCGGCGGCAAGCGGAACCGGAAAAAGGCATTCCGCGCGAATTCGGTGATCAACTCGTCAGCGATGAGCTACGGCTCGCTCTCGGGCGCGGCCGTGGAGGCGATCAACCGCGGCGCGAAGATCGCGGGCTGCATGCAGAACACCGGCGAAGGCGGCGTATCGCCGCACCACCGGCACGGCGGGGACCTCGTCTGGCAAATCGGCACGGGGTATTTCGGCTGCCGCGACGAGAAAGGACGCTTCAGCATGGAGCGATTCCTGGAGACGGTCGCGTCGGCGCAGATCCGCATGATCGAGATCAAGCTGAGCCAGGGCGCGAAGCCCGGCCTCGGCGGCGTGTTGCCCGGCGCGAAGGTGACATCCGAGATCGCGAAGATCCGCGGCATTCCGATCGGAGAAACCTGCATCAGCCCCGCCGCGCACACGGCGTTCTCCTCGGCCGACGAGCTGCTCGATTTCGCGGAGAAACTCGCCGAGGCGTCGGGCCTGCCCGTGGGGATCAAATCGGCCGTCGGCCAGGAGAAATTCTGGCACGAGCTCGCGAAGCTCATGGGCCGCGGCGATCGGGGCGTCGATTTCATCACGATCGACGGCGGCGAGGGCGGCACGGGCGCGGCTCCGCTCGTGTTCAGCGACCACGTGGCGTTGCCCTTCAAGATCGGGATGAGCCGCATTTATCGCATCTTCGCCGAGGCCGGAATCGCCGAGGACGTGGTCTTCATCGGCTCGGGCAAGCTCGGCTTCCCGCACGCCTCGCTGCTCGCGTTCGCGCTCGGCTGCGACATGGTGAACGTCGCGCGCGAGGCGATGCTCTCGATCGGCTGCATCCAGGCGCAGGAGTGCCACACGGGCCATTGCCCCACGGGCGTCGCCACGCAAAACCGCTGGCTCGTGCGTGGGCTCGACCCGACGGACAAGGCGGCTCGATTCGCGAATTACGTGACCGCCCTGCGCAAGGAGCTGCTCCAGCTCGCGCGGGCCTGCGGCGTGCCGCATCCGGCGCTGGTGACCCTCGACGAGCTGGACATCCTCGACGATCGGCTCCACGCACGCCCGGCGTCCGCGGTCTTCGAGTATCAGCCTGGCTGGGGCCGTCCCTCGGCCGCGGACATGGAGGCGATTCGCGCCATCATGGCCGGCAAACCGGCGCCCGCGCTCCCGAGCGGCGAGGGGCTCGTCATCGCGCCGGCCTGAGCCGCGTTTTTCCCCGCGCTTCGAAAACGAAAGCGCCGCCCGAGGGGGGCGGCGCTTTTTCATTTCACGCGTGCTCCGGAGAGCACCGCGGAAACCTCACTTCGCGTCGACGGGAATCGAGACCGTCTCGGTGAACGGCTCGCACGTCGTGTCCGTGCAGACCGCGCCCTTGAGCTCGGCCTCGATGGTCTTCTTCCCCGGCGCGGCGGCCGTCGCGACCACCGTGAAGCTCAGTTCTTCCTTCGAAACCTTCGCGTCGGCGGCGACGAGCTTCGCCTTCTCGACCGTCACGCCGTCCGGCGCCTTGAGAACGAGCTTGTGCGGGTACTCGAGGTTGACGTGATACGCGCCCTTCGCCTTGACGGTCACGACCGCCGTCGCCTTGCTGCCGGACTTGGCAGACGCGGGCGAAACCTTGAGGTCGTACTTGTCGCCCGCAAATGCGGCGCCAGCAAAAGCAAGGATAGCAACAGCAGCGAGCGAAAGGGCTTTCTTCATGACGACCGTCCTCCTACGTGATTCCGTTTCAGCACGTCCCGTGCCAGACGTCAACGCCCGCCGCACATCCGGAACGGTCGCGAGAAATTACCGTATCCTCGCGATTTTTCGCCGTTACGGGCCGGGACGTCAGGAGACGCAACATACGGGGATGGATCAAGAACGGACCGGGTGGGTAAATATTCATCCACCCAGGGGGACGATCCGCTGTTCGGCACGATAAAACTCGAACCGCTGATCCGTGCCGTGCCAGTACGCCACGCGGACACGGGAAGGAATGGTGAGGCCGCCCTCGCTGCACTCCTCGTCGACCTCGACCCCGAACGGGATCCACGTGAAGCGCTTGTCCTTGGTCTGGTTCGACCAGCGCAGAAGGCTCGCCGAACGCACCCGGCCCGCGTCGTCGATCAAGATCGCCACGGTGTACGGCTCGCCCGCGATGCGGAGCGTGGCGCGGATCGCGTCAGGGCCCTCGACCTCCCAGCGCACGCCACGCGAAGGGAGCAGCGCCGCCGGCGAGAGGATCGATTCGAGCGCAAGCCGGCCCGCCGCCGAACGGCGCACGTCGAGCCCCCGCGCATGCGCCACGGGGACCGCGCCGATCGCATAAAACTCGGTGCCCGCGTCCTCGCCCTCGAGCCAGTCGTACCCCACGAAGCGGCCACGCCCGGCGCCCACCGTGGCCTTCCAGACGAACCCGCGCGGCGGCGCGAGGAGCGCCTCGGCCTCCATCGGTCGCCACGCGTCCGTCGGCGACAGGCGCATCTCGCCCTGAATCGCGAGGCGCACGGCCGGATCGAGAGGCGCCCCCTCGGCGAGCGCATGCCGGAAGTAACGGGCCACAGGCTCGGGGAAGTCGTCGAGCTCGCGAGGATCGAAGCGTCCCTCGGTCGGCCGAGGCAGAAGCGCGCGCCACCGCCGATGGATCACGCGGTCGCCATACAGCCGCCGGCCCGCGAGAATGACCGCGCCTCCGAACAACGTGCCCGTGACCCCGTAGACGATGCGGGGGATCAACCTGCCGCCGCCACGAGAAGCCATCCGCTCCTTCGCCTTCCTTTCAGGGCATCGCGCCGGCGTCCATCTTCGCACGCGAGAGCAGGATGGCCACCTCCATCGGCGTCGGCGTGCCGCAGAGCTCGCTCATCGCAGGCTGAAGCGTCTCGGCGTGTGGCTCGAAACCATCGGCCGTGACGACGACGTTCACCGGGCCACTCGTCCAGAGCTCGCATGCAAGCGAGGCAAGGTCGGTGGGCGGCGGCTTGTCGCGATCGAGGTTGCAGACGAAATTGGCGCCGTCGTCGAGCGTCTTCCACGTGGTCGCGTCGGACAGGACGAACGGCGGTTCGTCCCCGGCGCTCCACTCGACGACGATACGAAGATCCGGCGGGAGGGGCTCGCCGTCCGCGCGGATGTCGAGGACGAAGAGCGGCTCGGGGGGTCGTACGGGACAACCCCCCTCGCCGCCATGTCCGCCATCCACATCGGGCGGCGGAGGTTTGGGACGCTCACACGCCACGAGCCCTGCAAGGACGACCCCCAGAAGCCCTATGCTCAAGACGAACGCTCTGCGTGAAGACACAGTGCGTCGGAGAATAACTGATTTTCCCGACGATCACTTGGGCGGGGGCGGGGGCGGGGCGATGGTCGCGAGGTTCAGGCCACCCGGATACTGGTAACTCGTCTGCGCGCCGTACCCCATCACCTGAATGCCCACAGCCTCCGTCGCGGTGAGCACGTGCGCGCCGTTGTTTCCAGACCCGAGCGGGAGGCGCACGATGCCGTATCCCGAGCTGATCGGCTGCGGCGTCTGCGCCACCGGCTGGCCATCGAGCACGAGCTTCGCCCCGACCGGCTGGACGACATCGACGTAACTCTCGTCGTAATCGTTCGGCGCGAGGAAGACGTACTTCAAGCGGAACTGCTCCACCGCCGTCGAGAGGCTCGCGTCCGGATCGCCCTTCGGCTCGGCGCTGAACGGGTCGATGATCGAGGAGCCGAGCTGGAACGTGCCGACGGCAAACTCGTGATCGCCCGTGATCTCGAAGTTGACGTTCACCTGGCCGAGGTCGAAGACCTGGCCCGCGTTGATGCTGAGCGGCGCGCCCGGCGGGATTTCGCCCGCATACGTGAGCTTCGTGCCGTCGACGTTGCCGTAGATGCGGACGACGTGGCCGACGGGCCCGCCGCCCGGCGAGGTCGGGACCGTCACGATGTACCGCTTGCCAAGCGTCTCGGCCGGGAAGACGGACTCCTCGATGTGATCGCAGTACCCGCTCTCCAGCGGGACGTTGATGCACGGGACGCCCGAGATGACCTGCACGGGCTTGGTCGCGAAGATCTGCGAGCCGGAGGGGTCGGCGTCCGGCGCGAAGAGCACCTCGACGACCTCGCCTCGGTTCACCGTGAACGACGCGAGGCCGTTCGGCCCCGTGCTCGGGATGCCGCCGCCCGCGATGATCTCGCCCGCCCCGGAGAGCTTGACCTGCACGTTCGTGCCGTCTTGCGTGCCCGTGACCGCGAAGTACGAGCCCATGTTCGCCGCCGGCCAGCCGCCGATGCCCGTGACGCGGTAGTTGCCGGTCATGGCCGTGCTCGGCAGGAGGAGCGAGGCGTCGTTGCTGTAGGAAAAACAGTCGTTGAGGCACTGCGCGCCGGGGCACGCGCTCCAGTCCTTGCCCGGCGGGCCGCCCTGCGGGCCGTACTCGAGCGCGTTGAACTGGTAGACCGTGACGGGGCGCGTGGTGACGAGGTGGTAGGCGCCGTTCTGCACGCGCACTGTGTTCGAGAGCGGCGTGGCGCTGCCGCACGCGTCGGCGTCCGGGCCCTTCAGCTCGGGGACCCACGGGAGGTAAATCTTCGCGAGGTCGTTCGCCCCCACGGTCGCGGTGGCGACGGTCGTGGCGCCACGCGTGACCGTGACGTCAGCAGGTTCGTCCCCCGTGTTCGCCACGACGACCGCGTAGTCGAAGATCGACCAGACGTTGTTCGCGACGACCGTGGGCCAGAAGTCACAGCCGATGTACGTGCGCGCCGCCGCAGCTTCCTCGCACGTCTTGGGATCGACGCCGGGATCACCACCGCCGCCCCCGCCGGAGCCGCCGGGGCCGACGAAGACGTCGCCACCCGAGCCGCCGCTGCCGGGCCCACCCGGGCCGCTCGCTCCTTCGCCTCCGGCGCCTCCGTCGCCGAACTCGTTTCGGCCCGATGTCGCAGAGCAGGACACCGCGAGGATCCCCGGAACGAGGAGAAACGCGAATGCAACGAAAGCTGTGTGCTTGAGCCCGGCTGAAGTCATGCGCCCGATTATCCGCCCCGCGCCACGTCAGGCACAAGAGCGATCGGGCGCGCGATGCGCTTCAGTGGGCGGCGCGGTTCCGCTCGTGGATGCTCTCCAGGATGATGACGGCCGTCTCCTCGATCGCTCGGCCCGTGACATCGACGACGGGCCACTCGGGATGCGCGCGGAAGATGTTGTGCGCGAAGTCGAGCTCCGTGCGGACATGCTCCCGCATCGCGTAATTCGTCTCGGGGGGCATGCCGAGCTGGCGCAGGCGCGCCTGGCGGATCTCGCAGAGCTGATCGAGGCCGATCGTGAGGCCGACGATGCGATCGCTCGGCGCCTCCTCGATCTCGTGCGGGAGCGGAACACCGAGCACGAGCGGGAGGTTCGCGACCTTGAGGCCGCGCTGCGCGAGCAGCGTCGACAGCGGCGTCTTCGAGGTGCGCGAGACGCCGACGAGGATGATGTCGGCCTTGCGGAAGTTGCGCGGCTCCTTGCCGTCGTCGCTCTTCACGGCGAACTCGACGGCCTCGATGCGACGGAAGTACTCGTCGCTGAGCGGCAGCATCGCGCTCGGCAGGTTGATCGGCTCGCGATCGAGGAACGTGCCGAGCTTGCCGATGAGCGAGCCGATCACGTCGATCGCCTCGATGCGTAGCTCCGCCGTCGCCGAGTGGATGAACTCGCGCAGCTCGGGGCTCACGACGGTGAACACGAGCAGCGCGCCCTCCTTCGCGGCGCGCTCGAGCACCGGACGCGCGACTTCCTTCGTACGCACACGCGTGTGCAGGCGAATCTGTACGCCCGCCTGCGGGAACTGGAGAAGCGCTGCGCGGACGACCTTCTCCGCAGTCTCCCCCGTGGAGTCGCTCAGCACGTCGATGAACTTGGACATGGGCTTGCTCATTCTCGTCTTCGTCTCGGTCGGATCGAGGAGCGCTGGCGTGGTCGTTTGGGCCACGCCGCTCGAACGACAAGCCTACCCAAAAAGGTTCTTCAACTTGTCCATGAAAGTCTCACGCTCGGGCTCTTGCGGCGCCTCGCCCAGGGTCGACGCGAACTGGGTGATGAGCTCCTTCTGCTCGTCCGTGAGCCGTGTCGGCACTTCGACCCCGATTTCCACGAGCTGATCGCCCCGGCCGCCCATGACGCGGCGCACGATGCCCTTGCCTTTGACGCGGAGCACCGAGCCCGGCTGCGTGCCCGCGGGAATGCGCAGCTTGCCCTTGCCTTCGAGCGTGGGGACCTCGACCTCGCCGCCGAGCGCGGCGACCGGGAAGGAGATCGGGAGCGAGCAGACGACATCGTCGCCGACACGGCGGAAAAACTCATGCGGAGCGACGCGGATCGTGAGCTCGAGGTCGCCCGGCGCGCGATCGGGGCGCGTGCAGTTGCCGCCGCGCTCGACGAGGCGTGTGGCGCCGTTCTCGATGCCCGCGGGGATCGTGACCTCGATCGTGCGTGACTTCGCGACGACGCCCGCGCCGCGGCAGTTCTTGCACGGGTCGAGCACGATGCGGCCCGTGCCGCGGCAGCGCGTGCACGGGCGCTCGATCGCGATCGGGAAGACGCCCTGCTGCATGCGAACGCGGCCGCGGCCGAGGCAGAGGCTGCAGCGCTCGGTCTGCGTGCCCTTCGCCGCGCCGACGCCGCCGCAATCGCCGCAGGGTTCGACACGCTCGTACGTGATCTCCTTCGTGCAGCCGAACGCGGCTTCCTCGAAGCTGATGCGGATCTCTTTCTGGAGGTTGCCGCGGTCGCCGACCTTGATGCCGAGCGCGCCGAGCAGATCGCCGAAGAGACCGTCGATGTTGAGGTCGTTCAGATCGACGTAGCCCGCGCCGCCGAAGGGGCTGCCCGGCTGCGCGGCGCCGCCTACGCCCATCGGGCCGAAGCGATCGAACGCGGCGCGCTTCTGCGGATCACTGAGGATCTGGTAGGCCGCGTTGATCTCCTTGAAGCGCTGATGCGCCCCATCGTCACCCGGGTTCTTGTCCGGATGGTGCTGCGCGGCGAGCTTGCGGAAGGCGCTCTTGATCTCGTCCTGCGTCGCCGAGCGGTCGACGCCGAGCACATCGTAGGGATCGCGCACGGGGGCCGGAATAGCACCGATCCGGACGAGGGCCCAGGGGGTTCGGGCTGGGCCGAGCGCGCGTTCAGGGGAGAACTTTGCGCGTCGGGCACTCGCCGTCGCCCTGGTAGTCGCCGAGCGTGCGCGCTTGGGCGAGCACGTAGTCGTATGCGGTCTCGATCGGGACGCCGGCGAGGCTGTACTTGTCGGGCGGGAAAACGTCGGCGGCTTTCGTCTGTTTCAGCTCGTCGAGCGTGGTCTCGCCGTCGTTGTTCGCGTCCGCGTCGGCGATGTACTGCGCGTAGCGCGCCGTGACCTCGGCGCCGGCCGTGATGTTGTTGAAGAACCAATGATCGCCGTGGATCGTGGGTTTGACCGGCACGGTGCCGCCGGCCGGGACCGCGAAGCCGGGGATCTCGTCCTCCGTGGCGCAGTCATCGTACGAAGTGCCGGCGGCGAGGCCCCAGCGGAAGGTCTTCTGCGTGGTGCCGTTGTCGAGCGTGCCCTCGATGTAGAGGGAATAGCCGTTGTCGACGAGCAGCGTGACGTCGGCCTCGGCCGTGTCCCCGAGGCCCTTGGCGCCGGGTTTGGCGTTCGGCAGGTCGAAGCCGAAGCGGTCCCAGCGGGTCGCGCTCACGTCCTCGAACGTCGCCACGACGTATCCGCCCGCGGGCACCTTCTTCAGGTCGAGGACGTAGACGTCGGGCGCGGTGAGCGTCTCGGTCGCGTCGGAGCGGGAGGCGCGGATGTTGCCGATCGTGATGAGGAAGCGCTCGTAGTCGACGCTCCAGCCGTCCTGGATGTCCTCTTCGCCCATGCCGGCGGCGAGGCCGTTCGGGATGGTGTCTTCGGCCTCGACGAAGATCTGGGCCGAGCCTTTCTCGGCCGTCGCGCCGTCCTCGCCGCCGCAGCCGACGACGAAGAGGGCCGCGCTCGAGAGGGCGACGAGCTGCGCACGGATCCCGCACATTCGCATCACTTGAATCACCTCCGCAAAAGCAACGCGAACCAAGTAGCAAACGAGTTGCATTAGCGCAAGGGCGAACGGGGGCGCTCGCGCGGCGCATCGGCGCGCGCGTGGGAGCGCCCGGGGCGGCTTGGATCACTTGGTGAGGGTGTACGTGTCGATGACCGGGTCGGTCTCGTCGGGCCGGATCTCGTGCGACTCGATGGTCAGCGAGGTCTTGTTGGCCTTGAGGAACGAGTAGAAGCCGAAGACAGTCTTGCTGTCGTAGGCCGCGCTCTTGTCGGTCCACACGCTGGTTCCGGCGCCATACGCATCGGCGCCCGCGCCGGCGCAAACCATGTAGACGGTGCCCTTCGCGGGCGGCGCCTGAACGACGGGCTCGAGCGTGCCCTCGGCGAGCGGGCCGGTGAGCGGCTTCGTGCGCTCGTAGTTGTGGTCGTGGCCGAGGACCATGAGGTCGACCTGGTACTTGTCCCAGATCGGCACGAAGAACTGCCGCCCGAGGAGCACGTCCGAATCGGTGCCGTGCGACGAGGAGGAGAACTCGGCGTGATGGTGCATGCCGACGATCCACGGCACGTTCGCGCGATTCGCGTTCGCCGCCTCGAGGTCCTTCTCGAGCCACGCCTTCAGCATCGGCGCGTATTCGGGTTTTCCGGTCGGAGACGTGATCCAGAAGTCGTCGACGACCACGACGTGGACCGGGCCGATGTCGACCGAATAAAAGAGCTCGGTGTAATCGGGGAATTTCGTGGTGTCCTGGGGGAGGACCACGCTGCTGTAGAAATGGGTCGTGTGGTTCTCGTGGTTGCCGTGCGTCGAGAGGGTGAGGATCTGGCCGAGCGTGAGGAGGCTGTCGTCGGCGTCCTTCGCCGCGAGATCGAGCCACTTGTGCCATTCGCCCTGGTCGGTGGCGAAATTGATCATGTCGCCCGAGAAAAGCTGGGCCGTGACGCCGGCCTTCATCATGCGGCGCTGGATGAGGCGCCAGGCCTGGTTGTCCTGGCCGCGCGCGTCGCCCGAGACGCCGAGGACGACCTCGACATTGGGATCCTTCGGCGTGGTCGTGAAGGAATGGACCTCGCTCCAGACCTCCTTGCCCGCAGGGCCGCCGCCGACACGATAATAATAGGTCGTCGCCGGGCTCAGGCCGCAGAGGTAGGCCTCGTGCATGCGATCGTCGCCTTGCGGGGCGAAGAGGCCTTCCGGGGTCACCCACGTGACGCCATTCTTGCGATTCGCGGCGGGCCAGGTCGACGGGTCGGGCGTGGTGCCCCACTGGATCTCGCTGGCGAGGGTCTCCGGGTCGGTCTGCCAGCCGAAGCCCGCGGAGGTCGCGGGGTCGGCGCGGCCCGGGGCATCGAGCTCGACGTTGCCGCCGAGGCCGAGGCGGACGCGGCGGATGTCGGGCGCGGCCGACACCTTGGCGCTGCCGCGCTGGAAATTGAGATATTCGGGGCGGGTCGCGATCTCGAAATCGCAGCCCTCGGGCTGGAAGCGCTCGATGTTGGGCTCGGGCGGCGGCGGGTTCTGGTTCGGCTCGTCCGCGCAGGCAGGCGCGAGGAGCGCGAGGCCGGCGAGGCTCGCGAGGCCGGCGAGGCCGAATGCATACGAAGCGATCGTTTTCTTCATGAAGCCATCTCCCTCGTCAGAAGCCTGCCGTTGCCTGGAGCATCACGCGTGCGCCTTCGAAACCCACATCGTAGAAGAGCTGCGCCTTGAGCCGGTGCCCGCGATCGAAAAAGCCGTTCACCCCGCCGCCGATGGCGTACCCCGCGCCAAGCAGGTCGATGTCACGATATTGCGCCCGCGCGACGAGCTCGACGTGCTCGCGGAGGAGCCCGAACGGCAAAAAATACCCGAGTTGCGCGGAGGTCACGAGCCAGCGAATGTCGTCAGGCTCCGATCCCTGCGCCCCGGGCGGTGGGTTCCCGTCTTGGACCCGATAAAGGATCTCCCCATAAAACGAGGCGCCGGCGTACCAGAAGCCAACGTCGGCGCCTGCCGCGAGTCCCTCGGAGTCGCCCGCGAGGGTCGTCGAGCCCCCTCCCTGCGGCGGCTCCTGGTATCGATACGATACCTTCGTGCGGAGCCCGCTCGCGCCGATCGACAAGACCGGCTTGCGCCTCTGGGAGGTCGGCCGAAGGTCTCCCTCGAACGACGGCGCCGGGCCGAGCGGCTGGAGCTCGATTCGCCCCGCGTAAAGGAGCCACGGTTTGTCGACCTCGAACGTAAGATTGAACGGGGCCCCGAGCGGAAACGAAGTGCCCCACCCGCCATTGTAGACGCCCGCGAGCAGGCGAATCTTTCGTTCGAGAAAGTCGACGCCGAGCATGCCGCCGAGCTGCCGGCCGGGGATCATCGCCGAGATGGCCCCCGCGAGCTCGGGCGTCTGCAGGCCGATGGGCTGGATCAAGTTCTGCCGGCTGATCGGCACGCGAAACCGGCCGAGCGTGACGTCGATGCCGAAGAAGCGGCTGCGATGCGGGGTGACGACGGCGTACGCGTCGAGCAGCCACGGAGGCGCCGGGACGGCACCGGCCACCGGCGCGAGGTCGATCTCCGTATGCATCGTGGCCCAGCGCCCGAGCGTCGCGACGGCGCCAAACCGCGCCTGCGGTACGGAGAACTGGACGTCGACGTCTGGGTCCCCGAACGGAGTCACCGGCGCGATCGTCACGCGCGGCGAGACCCACCCATAAAGATCGAGCGCGACCGCCGGTTTTTCGAACGTCGCGACCCGGACCTGGGCCTCCGCCACGCGCGCCGAGGCACTCGCGGCAACCACGATCGCGGTGAAGGCAAGGGCGCGGCGCATGAAACCCCGCGGCGAGCTTAGGCCGAAGCGCCGCGGCGGGGAACCCCTGTCGGGTTTGGGACGGCGCGTCAGGAGCCGGGAGCGAGGCGATAATCGCCCGACGAAGTCCGCAGGACGCGCCCCTCGCGCACGAGCTTGACGAGGTGCGCTTCGAGGCTCATCCGCGCAAGGGGCCAGAGGAAAGGCGGCGTGTCGGCGTACGCAACGGGCAGGAGCGCATCGAGGCTCGCGCCCTCGGGAGGCATCGAGGCGAACGCCGCGACGACCTTGGCCTCACGCGCAAGGCGATGCGTGATGTAACGGCGGAAGAGCGTGGTCGGCTCGTCGATGGGCTCGCCGTGCGCGGGCAGCGCGACCGAAGCGGACAAACCCGCGAGGCGATCGAGCTGCGCGAGGTACTCGATCATGTCGCCGTCCACGGGCTCGATGAGGATCGTACCCTCGCTCGCGACCATGTCGCCGACGATCACGGCCCCCGTGTCCTCGTCGAGGAGGCAGACGTGGCCCGGCGCGTGGCCCGGGGTGTGGAGCACACGGAGCGGCATGGTGCGTGGGCCGGCGAGGACGATCCGCTCGCCATCCTCGATGTAGCGATCGATCCGGACCTCCCCGGCGAGGCGCGCGGCCGTCTCGCGGTGCGCGAGCAGCGGCAGGCGGAGCTCGTCCGCGAAAAACGAGGCGCCGCCCACATGATCCGCGTGGTGATGGGTGAGGACGATGCCGATGGGGTGGCGGCCGTGGCTCGAAAGGGAGCGCGCCCACGCGAGCCATTCACGCCGCTCGTCATCGAACGGCGTTGCCGGCTCGACGAGCAAAACCTCCCGCTCGCCCAGCGCGTAGCTGTTCGTGTGGGTGGCGGGAGGCAAGGTGGGCGTGAGCGCGGGAAAACGCTCGACGCCCAGCGTGACACGCCACGGCCGCCCCATGTCTCTACCGCTCGAGGACGACGGCGAGCGCCTCGCCACCGCCGATGCACAACGTCGCCAGGCCGCGTTTGTCGCCGCGATCCTTCATCGCGTGGATCATCGTGGTGAGCATGCGCGCGCCCGTCGCGCCGATCGGGTGGCCGAGCGCGACGGCGCCGCCGCGCACGTTGACGCGGGCGTTGTCGATGCCGACGAGCTTGTTCACGGCCAGCGTGACCACGGCGAAGGCCTCGTTGATCTCCCAGACGTCGATCTGCTCCTTCGTGAGCTTGGTCCGGGCGAGCGTGTTCTCGATGGCGGCCGCGGGCGCCGTCGTGAACCACTCGGGCTCCTGGGCGGCGCCGCCGTAGCCGGCGATCCGCGCGAGCGGCTCGAGGCCGAGCTCCTTCACGGCCTTCTCGCTGGCGAGCACGAGCGCCGAGGCGCCGTCGTTGATCGAGGAGGCGTTCGCCGCGGTGATGGTGCCGTCCTTCTGGAACGCGGGCTTGAGCGTGCCGATCTTGTCGGGCTTGCCGGCGGGCGGGCCCTCGTCGAGCTTCACGACCACGGCGTCGCCCTTCTTCTGCGGGACGTTGACGGGCACGATCTCCGCGTCGAACAGGCCTTCCTTCTGCGCGGCGAGGGCGCGACGGAAGCTCTCCTTGGCGAACTCGTCCTGGGCCTCGCGAGAGAACTCGTACTTCTTGGCACACAGCTCACCGGCGTTGCCCATGTGGAAGTTGCCGTAGGGATCCCACAGGCCGTCGTGGATCATGCCGTCGACGATCTTGTTGTCCCCCATGCGGTAGCCGTTACGCGCCTGCGTGAGGTAGTACGGCACGTTCGACATCGACTCCATGCCGCCGGCGACCACGATCTCGGCGTCGCCGAGCGCGATGCTCTTGGCGCCGAGGATCACGGCCTGCATGCCCGAGCCGCAGACCTTGCCGACGGTCGTCGCCGGGACGTTCTTCGGGATGTTCGCGTAGATGGCGGCCTGGCGCGCGGGGGCCTGGCCGACGCCGGCGCCGAGGACGTTGCCCATGAAGACCTCGCCGACGCGATCGGCCGGGACCTTCGCGCGGCTGAGCGCGGCCTCGATGGCAGCGGCGCCGAGGCGCGGGGCGGGCAGGGCCGAGAGGGCGCCGAGGAAGGCGCCGATGGGCGTGCGAGCGGCGCCGACGATGTACACGGGAACGGGCAAGGTCATCGCATCCTCCGGGAGGCTCGGGCGCAACGTAGCGCGCGCCCCGGAGAAGCGAACTACTCCAACATGTTGCACTGCACAAGCGACGCGTCCCGATCCGCCTCGAGGGCCTTGGCGAGCGAGCGCCTGCCGCGGTGGAGGCGGCTCATGACGGTGCCCACGGGCACACCGAGCTTCTCGGCGGCGTCCTTGTAGGACATCTCCTGGAGGTCCACGAGGATGAGGGCCTCGCGATAGACCGGCTGGATGGCCTCGAGCGCGCGGAGCGTGGGCGGCGAGAGAGCGGTCATCTCGGAGACCGCGGGCGCGGCCGTCCACGCGTTCGGGTCGGAATAGAGGACGTCGAGGGCACGGCGCTCGCGGCGGTTGCGGCGACACTTCGTGATGAAGACGCTGAAGAGGATCTGATGGACCCACGCCTTCAGGTTCGTGCCGGGGCGATACTGGTTCTCGAAGCGGAGGGCGCGCTCGACGGTGTCCTGCACGAGGTCCTCGGCGAGGGCGCTGGAGCGCGACATACGAAGCGCGCGGCCGAAGAGCTCGGGGGCCATCGCGGCGACGCCTCGGCGGAGCTCCTCGATCGAGTTGGCCTGGAGAGACTTCGAGGGGGCGGGCGTGGTGGCGAGGACCTGGGCGAGCATGGGATGTGACCTCCTGGTGACCACCGCCTTTCGCAAGGCAGGTGCCCAGGGGTGGCCAGCCCTAAGTGCTCGGAATGATTAGGGGGGGAAGGGACGAGTGTCCGCCGGACGTGTCAAATCGACACCGGGGCGTGTCCAGGCGCCAACCTGTCGTGGGAAGGCGGGGGATCGTTCGGGCGTACGGCCGCCCTTCAGGTCGCGAGAGGGTCTCCGCCGCGGGCGAGGGCCGCGAGGATCTGCGGGACGAGGTCGGGGATCTCGCCGGCGAACAGGCCTCGGTCGCAGCCGGTGCGGGCGCGCCAGAGGTCGCCGGCGAGGGCGTGGACGAGGACACCCGCGCAGGCGGCTTCGTCCGCGGACATGCTGCACGCGAAGGCGGCGATGAGGCCGGTGAGCACGTCGCCGGAGCCAGCCGTGGCGAGGGCGGGGTTGCCCGCCATGCAGATGAAGAGGCGGCCCTCGGGCGTGGCGATGATCGTGCGGGCGCCCTTCAAGATGACCGTGGCGTTCGTGCGCTGAACGGCCTCGCGGACGGCGCCGAAGCGGTCCTGCTCGATCGCGGTGGCGCTGCGGCCGAGGAGGCGGCCGAGCTCGCCCGGATGCGGCGTGAGGACGAGGCGGCCTTTCGCTTGCGCGAGCGACTCGGGCCGGCCCGCGAAGTGGGTGATGGCGTCGGCGTCGACGACCTTGAAGCCGTCCCAGCCGAGGACGACGTGATCCACGGCCGCGCGCGCCTCCGGTCCGAGGCCGAAGCCAGGGCCGATCGCGACGGTGCGGCGGCCGGCGAGCGCGGCGTCGAGCGAGGGGCCGATGCGGTTCGGGTCGATCCGCGTGGTCATGACCTCGACGACGCGGGACTCGAGTGACGTCGCGGCCTCGGGCCAGGTGCCGATCGTGACGAGGCCGGCTCCAGCGCGCATGGCGGCCCGCGCCGTGAGGAGCGAGGCGCCGAGCTTGCCGGGCGAGCCCGCGACGACGAGGACGTCGCCGGCCTTGTGTTTGTGGACGCTCGCCTCGCGGGGCGCGAAGTACGAGCCGACGGTCTCGCGGCGGATGACCTCGGCGACGAACCCGACGTGGGCGAGGATCGGCGGGTCGGGGACGCCGAGGTCGACGACGTGCACGTTGCCCGAGAGGCGCGCGCCCTCGGGCGTGAGCATGCCGATCTTGAGGTGGCCGAAGGTGACGGTGTCGTCGGCGCGCACGGCGATGCCGAGCGGCGAGCCGCTGTCGGCGTCGAGGCCCGAGGGGATGTCGAGCGCGACGCAGCGGGCGGCCGCGTCGTTGAGGACGGCGATCACGTCGGCGAGATGGCCGGCGATGGGCCTGTCGAGGCCGGTGCCGAAGAGGGCGTCGATGACGAAGTCGGCGCGCGAGAGGGCCGTGTGCAGCGGGCCGAGGCTCGCTCCCTCGGGCAGCTCGAAGAAGCGGCCGCCGAGGTCGATGTAGGCGTCGTGGTTGATGCGCGCGTCGCCCGTGACCTTCTCGCTCTTGCCGGCGAGATACACCTCGACCTCGGCGCCGCGCGCGTAGAGGTGGCGCGCCACGACGAACCCATCGCCGCCGTTGTTGCCGGTGCCGCAGACGACGACGACGCGCGCTTCGAGCGGGTACGTGGCGGGCTGGCCGGGGCTCTGGACGTGGCGGACCGGGAAGGAGCGGGCGCGGGCGGAGATCGCGTCGGCCTCGCGGCTCGGCGCGTCCGGGCGGCGGCGCGCCTCGATCATCGCGGAGAGGACGTCCGCGGCGCCGCGGCCGGCGTTCTCCATGAGCACGACGCCGGGCACGTGGCACGTCTCGATCGCGTACTTGTCGAACGCGCGCATCTGCGCGCGCGTGAGGACAGGGATCATCGGGAACGGCCTCGTACGCCGCGATCGATAGACCTTCGAAGATCTCGCACGGCGCGGTCGAGCCCGAAGAAGACGGCGTCGGCGATGACCGAGTGGCCGATGTTGACCTCGACGAGGTCGGGGATGGCCACGACGGGCCCGACGTTGTGCCGGGTCAATCCATGACCCGCGGCGATCTCGAGGCCGAGCGCCGCGCCGCGGGCGGCGGCGCGCTTCAGCCGATCGAGCTCGTGCTCGGCTTGCTCTCCGGAGGCGTGGCAGTACTCGCCCGTGTGCAGCTCGATCTGCGCGACGCCGAGCGCCGCGGAGGCCTCGACCATGGCCTCGTCCGCGCCGATGAACAGGCTCACCTTGATCCCGCGCTCCTTGGCCATCTTCACGGCGGCCTCGATGCCTGCGCGCTGACCGATCACGTCGAGCCCGCCTTCGGTCGTGCGCTCCTCGCGCCGCTCGGGGACGAGCGTGATCACGTCGGGACGAACTCGCGACGCGATGCCGATCATCTCCTCGGTGACGGCCATCTCCAGGTTGAGAAGCGTGTTCACCGAGGCGCGCAGGCGCGTGACGTCGTCGTCGGTGATGTGACGCCGATCCTCGCGCAGATGCGCGGTGATGCCGTCGGCGCCGGCCGCTTCGCAGAGGCCGGCGGCGAAGACCGGATCGGGGTAACGCGTGCCCCGCGCGTTTCGCACGGTGGCGACGTGATCGATGTTGATGTGCAGCCGAACCGCCATGGTCGGCACTCTACGACGAACCAGGCATCAGGACGAAGCGCTCGCACGAACGGAGCGCGAGAAAAACTAGCGCGCGACGGCCGCGTTCGTCGCTTGCACGAGCAAGTCCTGGATGTGCTGCACGAGCTTGGCCGGGTCGACCACCACGCCCTCGGCGAGAAGCGCCTGCTCGTAGAGCAGCTCGGACCAGAGCTTGATGGGCTCCGCGCTCGGATCCTTCTCGGCGAGCGCGCTCAGGTTCTTCACGATGGGACTCTCGGGGTTCAGCTCCAGGATCCGCTTCGCCTGGGGCGCGTCCTCGCCCATCATGCGCATGATCCGCTCCATGTTGACGCCGAGATCCCCCTCGGCGGCGACGAGGCAGCTCGCGCTGTCGGTGAGGCGACGCGAGGCGCGCACGTCCTTCACCCGATCGCCGAGCGTGGCCTTCACGGCGGAGACCGCGCTCTTGATCTGCTCGCCGGCCTTCTCGTCGGCCTTCTCGTCCTTGTCGCCGAGATCGATGTCGCCGTGCGAGATGCTGCGCAGGCGGCGCTTGTCGTACTCGTTCAAGCCTTGCACGACCCACTCGTCGACGGGCTCCGTCATGAAGAGGACGTCGTAGCCGTGCTTCTTGAAGGCCTCGATGTGCGGGCTCTTCTCCAGCGAGCGGCGGCTCGTGCCCGTCAGGTAGTAGATCTCCTTCTGCGACTCGGGCATCGCCGCGACGTACTGCTTGAGCGAGATGAGCTCTGCTTCCGGCGTGTTCATCGAGCCGAACCGGCAGAGGTCCGCGATCGCGTCCTTGTTCTTCCAGTCGACCGACACGCCCTCCTTGAGGACCTTGCCGAACTCCTTCCAGAGCGTCGCATACCGCTCGGGCTCGCTCTCCGAGAGCTCCTTCAAGCCCTTCAAGACCTGCTTCGTGATCTGCGTCTCGATCTGCTTCAGGGCCTTGTCCTCCTGGAGCATCTCGCGCGAGACGTTGAGCGAAAGATCCTCGGAGTCGACCACGCCGCGCAGGAAGCGCAGGTAGCTCGGCGCGACCTTGTCGCAATCTTCGACGATGAGCACGCGCTTCGCGTAGAGGCGGATGGCGCGGCGATCCCGCTGGAAGAGGTCCGGCGGCGCCTTCTCGGGCACGTAGAGGAGCGCCTGGAACTGCACCGGCGCGTCGATCGAGACGTGCAGGTGCCAGAGCGGCTTTTCGCCCTCGTAGCCGCCCGTCACGTGCCGGAAGAACTCGGCGTGTTGCTCCTCCGTCACCTGCGACTTCGGCAAGGACCAGAGCGCCGCCTTGCGGTTCGCGACCTCGCCGTTCACCGAGATCGGGAAGTGGACGAAGTCCGAGTACTTGCGGATGATCTCCTTGATCCGCCAGGCCTTCGTGTACTCGCGCGTGTCCTCCTTGAGGTGCAGCGTGATCTTCGTGCCGGGGTGCTCGCGCTCGCCCGTCGCGACCGTGAACGTGCCCGATCCACCCGAGCGCCAGAGCACGGGCTCCGCGCCGGGGAGCATGGAGCGCGTCTCCACGTCGACCCGCGAGGCGACCATGAACGCGGCGTAGAAACCCACGCCGAACTGACCGATGAGCTTGACCGCAGAGTCCTTGTCCTGGCTCGCGCGGAGAGACTCGGCGTGCGCCTTCAAGAACTCGAGCGAGCCGCTCTTCGCGATGGTGCCGAGGTTCTGGACGACCTCGTCGCGCGTCATGCCGATGCCGTTGTCCTCGATGACGATGGTGCGGGCCTCGTCGTCGAGCTTGATCGTGATCGCGGGCTCACCTTCCTGCTCGGTCACGTCCTTGCGCGTGAGGGCGAGGAAGCGGGCCTTGTCGAGCGCGTCGGAGGCGTTCGAGACGAGCTCGCGCAGGAAGACCTCCTGGTTCGCGTAGAGCGAGTTGATGACGAGCGAGAGGACCTGCTGCACCTCCGCCTGGAACGGCATCTCCACGGCGGCAGGCGACGCGGCGGGGGGAGCTTCGGGAGTCGGGGGGGCTTCTTGGCTCATGGCGACGACGAAATGGATCCGCTTTTTGGAAATGCAATCCCCCTCCCCGCACGAAAAAAAGGCGCCACTCCCGAGGAGGACGCCTCGCGTCCGGGCAGAGCCCGGACGATTCACCCCCCGAGGCGAGATCGCTGTGCGCTCTCGCAGAGCATCGAGCGTGTCGATGCTCTACAGTGGCCCCTCGTGTTCCCCACCGAACGACCCCGCAGGCTCCGCCGCTCGTCGGCCATCCGGAGCCTCGTCCGCGAAACCTCCCTCGCCCCCTCGGACTTCGTCCTGCCGCTCTTCTTCAACGAGGTGCTCGACGAGGCCCGGCCCGTCTCGACGATGCCGGGCGTCTCGCAGCTCCCGGTCGCCGCGGCCGCCGACCAGGCACGGCTGGCACGCTCGCTCGGGCTCGGCGGCATCATCCTGTTCGGCCTGCCCCGGACAAAGGACGCGAGCGGGTCCTCCGCGTACGATCCCAACGGCCCGGTGCCGCGCGCGGTCGCGGCCATGAAAGACGCGGTGCCGGATCTGCTGGTGATCACGGACGTCTGCGTCGACGAGTACACCGACCACGGGCACTGCGGGATCCTGAGGCCGGGTCCGCGCGGCCATCTCGAGGTCGACAACGACGCGACGCTGGAGGTCTTGGCGAAGACGGCGGTCGTGCACGCGGCGGCGGGCGCGGACATCGTGGCGCCGAGCGACATGATGGACGGGCGCGTGGACGCGCTCCGGCGCGCGCTCGACGGCACGGGCCACGAGAGCACGGCGATCCTTTCGTACGCGGTGAAGTACGCGTCGAGCTTCTACGGTCCGTTCCGCGAGGCCGCGGACTGCGCGCCGAAGTTCGGCGATCGCGCGGGCTACCAGATGGATCCGGCGAACACGCGCGAGGCGCTGCGCGAGGCGCGGCTCGACGAGGAGGAAGGCGCGGACCTGCTCATGGTGAAGCCGGCGCTGCCCTACCTCGACGTGATCGCGAAGGTGCGCGCGGCGTCGCCGTTGCCGCTCGGCGCGTACAACGTGAGCGGCGAGTACGCGATGATCAAAGCCGCGTCGGCCGCGGGGATGATCGACGAGAAGCGCGCGGTGCTGGAGCTTTTGACGTCGATCCGGCGCGCGGGAGCCGACTTCATCCTGACGTACCACGCCGTGGACGCGGCACGCTGGCTCGGCTGATGGGTCGCGCATCACGCTGGGGGATCCTCGCGGCCACGCTCGCGCTCGTGGGTTCGAGCGGCTGCAACGCGATCAACTCGATCGGCCCGAACTGCGACCGCTCCGCCGAGACGAACACACCGGTCCGGTACACGGAGGGCACGGTGAAGAGCGGCGTCTACATGAGCGCGCCGTGGGACGGGGAGCTGCTCTGGTTCCCCGCCGGGATGCGGTACGAGCTCGAGCACGGGCTCGGCGAGGTGCCGCGGTTCGTGAACATCTGGCTGTCGTTCGACAAGTGCGGGACGAACGAGAGCACCGTCGCGCAGGCGTCAGGCAACCAGGCGGAGCTACGCGAGGTCGACGAGAAGAAGCTCGTGATCGTGAACGGGAGCTGCGTGGATTACTGGCTGCTCGTGGTGGCAGGGACCGGGGATGGAGAGCCGGATGCGCCGGAGGAGCCGGGGGCGATGCCGCACGGGAGCTGCCCAGTCGACGCGGGGATGTGAGGGAAGACACCCGCCCTTGCGGAACGACACCCCGCCCTTGCGGAACGACACCCCGCCCTCGCGGAACGACACCCCGCCCTTGCGGAACGACACCCCGCCCTCGCGGAACAACACCCCGCCCTCGCGGAACGACATCCCGCCCTCGCGGAACGACATCCCGCCCTTGCGGAACGACACCCCGCCCTCGCGGAACGACACCCCGCCCTTGCGGAACGGCATCCCGCCCTTGCGGAACAGCATCCCGCCCTTGCGGAACAGCATCCCGCCCTTGCGGAACAGCATCCCGCCCTCGCGGAACGCCTACTCCGCCGCGTGCGCCTCGCCCCGGCTGAACTGGAGCTGGTAGAGGCGCGCGTACGCCCCGCCCTGCGCTAGCAGCGTCTCGTGGCTGCCCTGCTCGACGACGCGTCCCTTGTGGAAGACGACGATGCGATCGACGGCGCGGATCGTCGAGAGCCGGTGCGCGATGATGAGCGCGGTGCGGCCCTGCATCGCGGCCCAGACGGCCTTTTGCAGGCGCGCCTCGGTGTCGCTGTCGATGTTCGCCGTGGCCTCGTCGAGCACGAGGATCGGCGGGTCGCGGTAGAGCGCGCGCGCGAACGCGATGAGCTGGCGCTCGCCCGCCGAGAAGTTCGACCCGCGCTCCTCGACCTTGGCGTCGAGCCCGCCCTCGCGACGCTCGAAGAGATCGAGCGCGCCGATCCGCTCGAGCGCGCGGACGACACGCGCCCTGTCGACCTCGACGTCGCCGGCCGCGATGTTGCTGGCGATCGTTCCGGGGAAGAGGAAGACCTCCTGCGGCACGACGGCGAAGCTTTTCCGAAGCTCGTCGCGCGGCGCGTTCCGCACATCGCGGCCGAAGACACGCACCGCCCCCTGCTTGGCTTCGTAGAGGCGCAGGAGCAGCGACGCGACCGTCGTCTTGCCCGCGCCCGTCGCGCCGACGAGCGCGATCTTCTCGCCCTTCGCCGCCTGGATCGAGACGTCGCGGAGGATGGGCACGCCGGGCTTATACTCGAAGTCGACGTGATCGAGCTCGAACGCGTTGTTCGACGTTCGGGGCTGCGGATCGCCTCCGGCGTCCTTCGCCCCGACCCCCGGATCGTCCTTCTTCACGGCCTGCCCCTCGGCGTCCGCGGGGACCGGCGCGTCCTCCTCCTTGTTTTCGAGGAGCTGGAAGATGCGCTCCGCGCCGGCCAACGCCGACTGGAGCTGCGTCATGCGCGCCGAGAGGTCGCGGATCGGGACGAAGAACATCTCGATGTACGCGACGAACGTGACGAGCGTGCCGAACGAGACGCGATCCGAGAGCGAACGGACGCCCGCGTACCAGAGCACGGCCGCGATGCAGAGGCTCTGCACGAGCTCGATCGCCGCATCGAGCGCCGCGTCGAAGACGATCGAGCGGTTGTTCGCCTGCCGGTAGGCCTCGTTGATCTCGTCGAACTCGGCGGCGCTCTGCTCCTCGCGCGCGTACGCCTGCACGACGGCCATGCCCGAGACCTGCTCGTTCAGGTAGGCGTTCATGCGCGCCGTCTTGACGCGGATCTCACGGAACGCGTCGCGGATCCGGCGCCGCGTCCACATGACGCCGAGCGCGACCGGCGGGACCGCGACGAACGTGATCAGCGCGAGCTGCCAGTCGCGGCGCAGCATGACCACGACGATGAGGACGAGACGAACGAGGTCGCCGAGGGCGTTCAGCGTGCCCGAGGCGAACATCTCGTTGATGGAGTCGACGTCGTTCGTGACGCGCGTGACGAGCCGGCCGACGGGCGTGCGATCGAAGAAACCGAGCCTGCGCGTGTGCAGGAAGCGGAAGACGTGCACGCGCAGATCGCCCGCCGCGCGCGCGCCCGCGAGCTGCATGAGGTAGACCTGCGGGAACGCGATCGACTGCTCGAAGAGCTTCAGGACGAGGATGAGCGCGCCCATCTGCATGAGCGTGCGCGCCGCGTCGGGATGCCCGAACGCGTCGAACGTGAGCCCCATGAGCCACGGCTGGAGCACGGCGAGGCCGGAGCCGAGGAGCAAGAGCACGAGCGAGATGACGAGCCACTTCGCGTGCGGCCGCATGAACGGCCAGAGCCCCGCGAGAATGTTCGCGTCGAGGCCCTCGGCGAGCCGGTCCTCTTCGTGAAACCGCGCGAGCGCCTTCTCGGCCCGGGTCTTCCCCGGCGCCGCCGCCTTCTCGCCGTTCGCCTTCGAATCCACGGACATGCTCGTCATGCGGGCACGACCTCCGGCGAGGGCATCGAGGAGGGCAGGTCCTCGGCGCCGAACGCAGCGAGCTTCGCCTCGATCTCCTGCTCCTCCGCGAACGACGCGTAGAGGCCCCCGGCCGCGGCGAGCTCCTCGTGCGTGCCCTCCTCCACGACGCGCCCGCGCTCGAGCACGATGATGCGATCACAGCGCTTCGCCGCAGCGACGCGGTGAGTGATCAGGACGAGCGTGCGGCGCGCGGCCTGGCGCTCGATCGCGCCGAGAATCGCGGCCTCCGTCTTCGCATCGACCGCGGACATCGGGTCGTCGAGGACGAGGATCTTCGGCTCGCGCAAGAGCGCGCGGGCGAGGGCGACGCGTTGCCGCTGGCCACCCGAGAGCTGCACGCCACGCTCGCCGACGACCGTGTCGAAGCCGTCCGGCAAGGACTCGATCTCCTGGAGCACGCCGGCCTCGGCCGCGGCGGCGCGGATCTTCTGCATCGCCTCGGGCGAGTCCTGCTCTTCGAGCGAGTAGCCGATGTTCTGCGCGACGGTCGTCGAGAAGAGGAATGCGTCCTGCTGCGCGTAGCCGATGCTCTCGCGCACGACCTCGAGCGGCAGATCGCAGATGTCCTTGCCGTCGAGGAAGACCGTGCCGCGCGGCGTGGGCAAGAGGCGCGGCAAGAGCGTGGCGAGCGTGCTCTTGCCCGATCCCGTGCGTCCCACGATCGCGAGCGAGCCGCCCGCGGGGATGTCGAACCGCACGTCTTCGAGGACCCTCCGCTCGCCGTGAGCGAACGCGAGACCCTCGACGCGCAGCGCGCCGGAGACGGCCTCGGGCGCGGGCAGCGCGCCGCTCACGACCTCGGGCACCGCGTCGAAGATCGCCTTGAGCCGCACGTAACTCGCCCGGCCGCGCGCCACGATCGCGGTGACGAAGCCGAGCGCGAGCATCGGCCAGATGAGGCGACCGAGCGCGGCCCAGAACGAGATGAACGCGCCCTTCGAGATCTCGCCATGGAGCACGAGCGAGCCGCCGTACCAGAAGATGATGATCGTCCCCGCGGCCAGGATCGCGCCCATGATCGGCTGCATCGAGCCGCGGACGCGCGCGAGCGAGAGGTTCTTCTCGACGTAGTCCTGGTTCGCCCGCTCGAACGTCGCGAGCTCCGCCTCCTCGAGCGCGAAGCTGCGCACGACGCGGACGCCCGCGAGGCTCGCGAGGACGCGATCACTCATCTTGCCGAGCGCCTCCTGGTTCTCGCGCATGCGCGAGAACATCCTCCCCGAGAAGGTGCGCGTGACCAGCATGAGCACGGGGAACGTCGCGAGCGCCGCGAGCGTCAGCTTTCCACTCACGCGCACCATGACGTAGAGGGCGCTCGCGAATGCGAGCAGCGAGTTCACCACGTTGAGGATGCCAAAGCCGAGGAGGAGGCGGACCTGCTGCAGGTCGCTCGTCGAGCGGCTCATGATCTCGCCCGTGGGCATGCGCCGGAAGAACGCGGGGCCGAGCTTGTGCAGGCGCGCGAGCAGGACCGCGCGGAGCTCGTACTCGACGTTCCTGCCGCCGGTGAACATCGTCCAGCGCGAGAGGACACGCACGACCGCAGCCGTGATGACCACGCCCAGCATGAGCAGCGCATCCTGCGCGGCGTCGCTCGCGCGGAACTGCTCGGCAGCGTCGACGGCGTCCCTCACGAGGAAGTCACGCTTCACCATGAGGATCTGCTGCGTCGCGAGGAGGAGCGCTCCGCTCAGATAGAGCCAGATGTTGCGCCGGAACTGAGCGCCGAGCCCGGTGGGGAACTCGGCTGGATCGACCTTTCGCATTAGCGCGCTTTGCGGGGCATCGGGGCCGTGGGCCGCCGGTGGGAGCTCTGGATCGCGGGCCGCTCGCGCCCCTCGGGCACGAGGGCGAGATCCGTCACGTCGATGCGCGTCGAGAGCAGGCCGAGCAGCACGCGCGCGCCGCCGCGACCGTCGAGCTCGCCGAGCACGCCGATCTTGTCCGCGAACGCGCCGCTCAAGACACGCACGCGCGCGCCCTTCTCCATCGTGGTCGGCGCCGCCGGGCTCGCGCTGCTCGAAGCCGCAGGCGCGGGCGCAGCCGCCGCGGGCGCGGGCGAAGGAGCGACGCGAGGCGGCGCGGGCGTGTGCTCACGTTCGCGCTCGCGCGGCGCGGCCGGAGCTTGCGGGGCCTTCGCTTCTTGCGGCCTGCCGCCGCGCCGATCGCGATCGCCCTCGGCCTTGCTGCCCGGCTTGAACAACGTGTCGAGCGAAGGCCTGCGCGGCGCGCCGTGCCCCGGACGTGCGCCATGACCGAACGGAAGCGCCGAAGCACGTGGCCCCTCGGCCTCGCCGCGCGCCTTCGCCTCGGCGAGTGATCGCTCGCGCGCGGCGGCCTGCTCGGCTTGCCACTTCTCCGTCTGGGCCGAGACCTCCGCGTGCGTCCGGGCGCGCTCGCGCTCGATGCCTTCGAGGCGCCGATCGAGCGCGATGTGATCGTTCTGCCGCGACCACGCGACGAGCGTGTAGATCGGCGCGAGCGCGAGCAGCGCGTCTTCGAGCTGTTCGTCGAGGATCTCCGCGTGCTCCAGCGCGACCTCGCGCGGCACGGCCCAGCCGATCCAGAGCGGCACTTGCCCCTCGGCCGCGCGCTCCAGCATCGCCTCGATCGCCTCGGGCGTCGCCGCGCTCGCCGCCACGCGATCGGCGCCGACGCCCACCGCGAACTGCTCGGGGAGCGCGCGAAGCGCGGCCGTGAGCTCGGCGGCGAGCCCGGTCGGGCCATTCGACGCTTGGGGCTTCGGATCGCCTGCGGCGTCCTGCACCCCAAACCCCGCCCCTTCCGCGGCGTCCTTCGCTGCGAGCCGCGCCCGCAGGTTGTCGATGTCGACCTTCGCCTCGGGATGCACGGCGAAGCAAACCTCGACGCCGTGCGAGTCGATCCGGAGCGCGAGGAACGCGTGCCGACCGTACGGGCTCGGATCATCGATCGCGGCCGAGATCGATCGTCCCGCGTCGAGCAGCCTTTCGAGCTCCTCGCGCGCTGCCGCGTCGCGCCAGAAGAAGACCCACTGGCAGTCGACGCGTTTCTTGTTGCGCAGCGTCGGATGCTCGTCCGAGCCGTGCATGTCGACCGTGATCCCGAGCTCCGCGAGGCGCGCGAACACGCCGCGCGCCCAGGCGAGCGCGCGTTGCTTCACTTCGAGGCGCGGGCGCGAGTAGGCGTTCGACGTCGCCTTCTCCGGCGCGTAGGCGTCGAAATCGCTGTCCGTCAGATGCAAGGGGGCGTGGGTCATCGCTCTGGCTCGAGGTGCGCTCTTCGCGACCACGACGCGCGAACGAGCGTCGCGTGCGGCGTGCGTAGCGAAGGCGGATGGCGTTGTGGCTCCCCTTGTAGCACTGGCCAAAACGCGGTGATATCCCCTCGCGTCTTCGCGCGTCGCGCACAGACGAGGCGGACCGCGGACGGCCGTGGAGACGAGGAACGAGCGCCTTGACCCCGAGGGGCTGCATGTCACCTTGATCTCCACGATCTCCGAACGCTCGCCCCCCAAGGGGCGGGCGTTTTTGCCGTGAAATCAGGGGCGTGCCGAGCGCACCATGCGGGCACACGGGTCCCAGCACCCGCGCCCTTTGCGAAGAGTTTCCGGAGTGTCCATGGAGCAGCATCGAGACGAGCAGATCAACTGCGCGAGCTGCGGCTCGTCGTTCCTTTTTTCCGCCACCGACGCGGCCGCGCGCGCCGAGCGAGGGCATTCGTCCCCGCCGACACTGTGCAAGCCCTGCTGGCGCGAGAAGCGATCGAAGAGCGCGGGCCGTAGCGAAGGCCCGAGCCGCGGCGCTCCGCGCGGACGCGAAGGTCGAAGGCACGAGCCTGCCGCGCGCCCCGGCCGCTACACGGGCGACGTGAACGAATACCGAAGCCCGATGCCCGATCCGCACTTCGCCATGTACCCGTCGTACGGCCGACCCGCCGCGCCGGGGCATCGCGGTGGCGGCTTCCCGCAGCGAGGTCAGGGTCCGCGCGAAGGCGGCCAAGATCGCGCGCAAGGCCCGCGCGCCTCGTCCGGTCCGCGTGGCCCGCGCGGCCGCGGTTTTCCGATCACGTGCGCGGCGTGCGGCGTCGCGGCGACCGTCCCGTTCAAGCCGGCCGAGGGCCAGAAGGTCTACTGCCGGGCTTGCTTCCAGGCTGAAAAGCCGTCCTGAAGTCTCCCACCTGACACCGGGGGGTTTGGGGGGCAAAGCGCGGCGAAGCCGCGCGGCCCCCCATCGTCAAGCAATCTCGCAGGTGAGCTCGGGCGTGAACCCGACCTCGCCGGCGGTGATCGCCACACGCACGTCGAAGCTCGCGGCGCGGCGCGCCGTCTCCTCGACCATCCCCACGACCCACAGGCGCAGCGCGAGCGACGCCGGCTCGAACTCCGCGATCTGCAGGACCACCTTGCCGCTCTGGCTCGCGCCGACCTTCCACGCGCCGAAGCTGAAGAGCCGCGACCAGATCGAGATCCCGCGTCGGATCGCGATCTGCAGATCCGGCGCGGGCCGGAGCACGCTGCGCACCGTGTTGTGGAGCTCGCCGCCAATCGCGAGGCGGCCGAGCGCGCGCCATCGTGAAGGCTCGTGCAGCGAGATCGCGGTCGCGATCTCCATGTACGCGTCGAGCGCTTCGAGATCGTACGCGACGAGCGCGTTGATCGAGTCGTTCAGGAAGTCCTCGGCGTAGCGCTGCGGCAGCTGCGCCACGACCTGCTCGCGCACGCGCGGCCCCGCGTCCTCGGTGAGGGCCTTGTCGACAGCACGCAGCACCGCGCCGCGCACCTGGTACATCCCGGGGAACCGCGACGCCGCGCGCGGCTGGACGTACCGCGACGGCGGACCCGCGCTGGAAGAACTCGCCGACGCGCTCGCCGCCGACGCCGCGCTCCGCGCCACGCCGAGCGGCTTGGGCATCGCCGGAGGCACGAGCGGCTCGACGCTGCGCGGCGAAGCGATGTAGTCGCCGCGCGGCGGAGGCCCGGGATCACTCGTGCGACTCGGGCTCCCCATGCTCGGCACGACACGCGTCGGCGCGTACGGAATCGATGACGCGCCCGAATCGCTGAAGCTCGTCCGCACGCTCGGCCGGATCGGCGGCGGCGCGGTAGGCGGCTCGCGGAGCGGCGTCGAGATGCGATCGGGCTCGGGCAGGATCGTGGCCGGCGGCGGCGGAGGCGCGCCTTGGGATTGCGACACGCTCGCCTGCGCGACGCGCCGGGGCAGGTTGATGATCCGGCCGAGCGCCATCGAGCGCTTCATCGGATCCGACGAGAAGCGGTCGAGCTCGCGCGCCACCTCGCCCGCGGTGGCGTAACGCTTCATCGGATCCTTCTGCAGGAGCTTCGCGACCACGGCTTCGAGCCGCGGATCGACGTGCACGCCCGCCGCGGCGAGCGTGGGCGCCTCGGCGTGCACGACGCGGAACGCCGTCGCCACGGCCGTCGGCGCGCGGAACGGCCGCGTGCCCGTGAGCAGTTCGTAGAGCAGCACGCCGACGGCGAAGAGATCACTTCGTCCGTCGATCGGCGCATCCCCCGTGGCCTGCTCGGGCGAGAGATAGTCGGGCGTCCCGAACACCACACCGGTGCGCGTGCGTGGCGAGGGCCCGCTCGAGTCGAGCACTTTCGCGATGCCGAAATCCAGAAGCCTTACGACGGCTTGACCTCGCCCCGCGTCGAACGCGACGAAGACGTTCTCGGGCTTCAGATCACGATGGATGATCCCCACGCGGTGGGCGGCGTCGAGCGCCTCGAGGACGGGGATGCACGTCGCGACGGAGGCGTCGACGTCGAAGCGCCCGAGGCGCTGCAGCGCGGAGCCCACGCCCTCGCCTTCGAGGTGCTCCATCACGATGTAGGGGCCCATCTCGCCCACGCCCGCGTCGATCACGTCGACGATGTTCGGGTGGCGGATGCGGTTGACCGCCTGGGCCTCCTGGAAGAAGCGCTGCGCGAGCTCGGTGTTCTCCGACAGCTCGGGGTGGAGGAACTTGATCGCGACCGCGCGGCCGGCGAGCACGTTCTCCGCACGAAAGACGTGGCCCATCCCGCCACCGCCGATGCGCTCTGCAAGGCGGTACTTGTTGTCGACGATCGCGCCGGGGGCGGGGGTTCGAGAAGCCATTCAGCCGGTGGACATGCTCGGATCCAGACAGACTCGCCTCGGGGTTCGGCCCAAGGCCCCGCCTCGAGGCAGAGCCGCTACGATACCCGTCTCCCAGGGCAAAGAGCCACTTCGGATGGTGCCAAGATAGCGAATCTCGGAGAGAGTGGGGGCCTCTTCGTTCCGCGTCCTCGTCCCTGTGCGCCGTTGCTGGTCCATCCCACGTTCCATCCCCCCGGATCGCGTGACAAACTTCACATTGATGCGTCAACGTCCCGCGTTCAACCGGGATGAACGCGGAGATCCACGAGGGTTGTCGCGAGCTCGGCGAACCCCCGTCCCATGGCGGCCTCGGTCACATACTTCGGCGGAACGGGGAGCGTCTGCAAGTAGGCGCGCACGTTCGCCACGCCGATCGTGGTCGTGAACGCCGCGAAGGCCGCCGCGTCATTGCCGCTGTCGCCCACGAACGCGTGGGTCACCCGCGCACGCGACGGGTCTTCCCCGAAGGCCGCCTCGAGGAGGCGGAGCGTGCCCGTGGCCTTGTCGGCCGGATCAAAGGAGAGGTGCAGGTGCACGCTCGACGCGAGCGTGTGAACGCCGCGCCTCGAGGCCTCCGCGCGCATGGCCGCGACGTCCTCGGCCGGCACGCGGCAGTGCTCGCCGATGTCGAGGGTCACGTCCGTGAAGCGCGCGCGGTTGTCGTCCGCGAGCGCCACGGTCGGAAAACGACGGCAGAGCTCCTCCGCGAGGGCCCGGAGCTCCGCGCGCCTCGATCCCGCCGCCGCGAGATCCTCCGGGAACACGAAGCGCAAGCGAGCCGCGGAGCCGGGGCGCCGCTCCTTGACGAGGGCCACCGCGCCGTTCTCGGCGATCGCCGCATCGAGCGGCCACTGCCGCACGAGCACCTCGGCCCATCCGCCGGGCCGCCCCGTGCACGCGACGAGCCGCATCCCCGCTTCCCGCAGCCGGAAGAGCGACGCATACGCGACCTCCGTGAGCTCGCCGTGATCGAGCAGCGTGTCGTCCAGATCGAAGACGAGCCCGGCGAGCCCGCGCGCCTCCTCCGCTGGCATCGCGGCGAGCGCGAGCGGTGCGGCCGAGATCGACGCGGCCGTCACAACACCTCGAGCCGCGCGATCACGCTCTTCAGGTAGAGCCCCTCCGGGAACGCCGCGCTCACCGGGTGATCCGCGCCCTGGAAGTGCCGATCGAAGATGACCGCGTGCATGCGCGCCTCGCGCGCTCCGAGGGCGAGCGCGCGCGTGAGGTCGTCGATCGAGACCGCGCTCGAGCACGAGCTGAGCACGAGGATCCCGCCCGCCTTCGTGGCCCGACAGCCCGCGGAAGCGAGCGCCTTGTACACGCCGAGCGCGCCTTCCTTCGCGCCACGCGTGGGCGAGAGCTTCGGCGGATCGCAGAGCACGATGTCGAAGCCGCCCTCGGCCGAGGCCCGCGACAGCGCCTGACGCGCGTCGTCACGCTGGAAGTGGATCCGCCCAAGTAGCCCATTCTTCCGCGCGCACTCCGCGCCGACCTCGATCGCGAGCGCGCTCTCGTCGACCGCGACGACCTCTTTCGCGCCTCCACGCGCCGCCGCCATCGCGAACGTCCCCACGAAGGAGAACGCGTCGAGCACGCGCCGCCCGTGCGCGAGCTGCTCGACCCGCGCCCGAAGCGTGCGTTGATCCAGGTAAAAGCCCGTCTTTTGCCCGAGCGCGAGCGGGATCTCGTACGAAAGCCCGCGCTCCAGGAACGAGAACCTGTCGACGCTCGCATCCCCGCGGACCACGCCCGCGGACGCCTCGAAGCCCTCCTTCTTCGCGAGCTCGGCCGAGGTGCGGTCGACGATCGCGCGCGGCGAGAGCAACTCGGAAAGCGCGTCGAACACGATCCCTTCGCGCCGCTTCACGCCGATCGTGCCGATCTGCACCACGGCCACGTCCCCGAGGAGGTCGACGACGAGCCCCGGCAGCCCGTCCCCCTCGGCGTGGATCAGCCGGTAGGCCGTGGTCTCGTGCCCCGCGATATGGTTCGGCAGGCCGAGATCACGCCGGTGCTGGATCGCGCGTTCGATACGGCGGCGGAAGAGCGCGCCGTCGATGGGCGAGTCGTCGCGGGTGTAGATGCGGACCGGGATCGCCGACCGGGGGGTGTAGAGGCCGTGGCCCAGGGTCGCGCCGTGGGGGTCTATGACCTTGACCTCGTCGCCGGGGAGGGCGCCGCCCTCGATGCGGGCGATGGCCTGCGCGAAGACCCAGGGGTGTCCGGTCCAGACGGGCCTCACATGGCCCGGCTTGAGGGTGACGATGGGGATGGGGGACCCTGACCTACGCCCCTCGGGGCGGGGAGGACTCGGGTCGGGGGCATGGGCGGATCTCGCGCGCGCGTTCATGAGCGTCCGGTCGGAAGAACGAGGGTCGCCCCCCTCGGAATGCGTACCGATGGGCGGCTGGCTGGGGTATTGTTCTCTTTAGGCAGTCGCTTGGCCACCGTGTGAACCTTTCATCACAGCCCGCCGTGGCAGACGATGCACGCGAGTGCACTGAGATCTCGCGTAAACCGTCTCTCTCAGCGTGCTGGCCGATGGCACTCCGGTTGCTAGGCTGCAAGCACAAACGAGGAGTCGTCCCATGCGCCGCTTGACCCCTGCTTTCATCGTGGCTGCCGCTGCACTGAGCCAACCCGCCGTGGCGTTGGCGGATTGCCCGCCGGGTGCGTGGTTCTGCGAGGACGAGGCTCCCGCGCAACCCGCGCCCCCGCCCGAGGCCGACACGCTCCCGCCTCCGCCGCCCGCGGTCGAGGTGATCGAAGAAGAAGAGGCGCTGCCGCCGCCGCCCGCGCGGCCCGCGCCCCAGGTTCGTCGCTCCCAACCGCCGGTCGTCATTTATCAACCCGCGCCGCAGCAGCCGCAGGTCGTGCAGCAGCAGCCGGCGCAGACGCAGATCATCATCGTCGCGCCGGGTGCCCGGACGCACGTGGTTCGTCGGCACCATCCGGCCGTTCGCGTCACGCCGCCTCCGGCGCCTCCGCCGCCGGCCCGCGTGATGGCCGCGCCCGCGCGTCTGCGCACGCCGATCGTGGCGCCTGCGAAGCGCCGCTGGCAGCCCGAGTGGGGCCTCAACCTGCGCCTGCAGGGCGTCGCGATGGGCAGCGATAACGACCGTCACGACAACGGAGAACAAGGCGCGCATCCCGACGCCGGGATGGGCGGCTTCGGGCTCGGCCTGCGATATCGCCCCGTGCCCGCGTTTGCCGTCGAGGGCTCGTTCGACATCATCGGCGGGACCGACTACAACGGCTTCGATCGCGTCGAGACCCCGTTCACGTTGAGCGGCCTTCTCTACGTGAACCCGCGCAGCCGTGCGCAGTTTTACCTGACCGGCGGCGTGCACTGGTCGAGCGCGACGGTGCAGTCGGAGAACGCGGACCCGCGTTTGTCGCCGAACCCCGAGGGCACCAACTTCTCCACGGAGTACAGCTACTTCGGCGGGCAAGGTGGCATCGGCCTCGAGTTCCGCGTCTCGCGCAGGCTCGCGCTCAACATCGACGCGATCGCGTTCATCCGCAAGCGGACGGACGACAACGCCGCGTCGGGCCCGGCCGAGTTCATCGATCCGAACACGGGTCGCACGACGAACACCTCCGGCGGCGGCCTCTTCCGCGGCGGCCTGACCTTCTGGTGGTGACAGCGCGCGCCGGCCTCCCGGCGCGCGGCCCCCGCCGCTGCTAGATCCTCTCCACGCGGCCCGGCTCTCTCTCCTCCTCGCCGGGCCGATTCCCCACCATGCAACGACTGCGGCGCCACAAGGCCCTCCTCCTGGCCATCGCCGGGGGAATCCTCTTCGCCCTCACCTCCCCTCCGACCGACCTCTATCCCGCGGTGTTCCTCGGCCTCGCGCTGCTCGCGTGGTCGCTCGAGGACGCGCCGACGGCATGGCGCGCGTTCGGCCGCGGAGCCGCGTGGGCGACGGCCGCGGGCATCGTGGGCCTGCGCTTCGTGCCGAGCGTGGTCCAGCGCTTCACGCCGCTCGGCTCGGCGGCTTCGTACCTCGCGCTCGTCCTGCTCGCCGCGGGGCAATCCCTCATCTGGGCGATCGGCGCGGGCGCGACGCACCTCGTCCATCGCCGCGCTCGCGCGCCGTTCATCCTCGCGTTTGCTATCGGCGTGTTCGTCGCGGTCTCGCTCCCTTCGGTCTTCGCGTGGACGCCGGCCGGCCTCGTGAGCCCGTGGCCTGCGCTCGTGCAGCTCGCGGACATCGTCGGTGAACGCGGCGTGTCCGTGATCTTCGCCGTCTCCGCGGCCTTCCTCGCGCGTGCGCTCCAGGCGCTCTTCGCAGAGGACGCGACGTCGATGAAGGCGCGCTTCGACAGGAAGACCACGGTGCCGCTCGCGATCGCCGCCGCGATCCCCGCACTGCTCCTGCTCCACGGCGCGCTCCGCATTCGCTTTCTCTCCACGCAGCCCTCGGTGGTGCGCTCGATCCGCGTCGCGCTCCTCAACCAGGCCGTCGGTCCGACGGAGCGCTGGGATCCGAAAAATCACGTGGGGATCCTGCGCGATTTGCGGCGCCTCACGAAGGACGCCGAGGCGGGCGGCGTCGACCTCACGGTCTGGCCCGAGGCGGCCTATCCCTACCCGCTCATGCACGGCACGACGCAGGCGCCGCGCGGGCCACGCGGGATTCACGGCGACGGCGCGCGTGGGCCGATCTTGTTCGGGCTCATCATGCTGGAGAAGCCGACGGCCACGAGCCCCGGCATCGTCGAGACGAACAGCCGCAACTCCGCGACCCTCGTCCTGCCGGACGGCTCGCTCCAGCCCTCGTACGACAAGCTCGAGCTCCTCTGGTTCGGCGAGACCGTCCCTCTCGGCGCCTACATCCCTTGGCTGCGCCGCATCTTCCAGGCGAGCGGCGGCCTCGTGCCCGGCACCGAGCCGACGGCGCTCGTGCTTCCCCACGCGAACGGCCCCGTGCGCATGGGCGTGCTCAACTGTTACGAGGACACGCTCCCGGGCGTCGGCCTGCGAATCACACGCGCGCTCCAGCCGAACCTGCTCGTGAACGTCACGAACGACGCCTGGTTCGTGGGCACCGCGGAGCCCGAGCTCCACGCGCGGCTCGCGGCCATGCGCGCGATCGAGCATCGCCTGGATCTCGTGCGCGCCGTGAACCTCGGCGTGCTCTCGTGGATCGACGCGCGTGGCATCGTCGTCGCGCGCGACGACTCCACGTCGCCCTCCACGCTCGTCGCGACGCCCACGCTCCGTGACGGATCCCTCACGATCTACGGTCGCTTCGGGGACAAACCGCTCTGCTTCGGATTCGTGGCCGCGATCGCCGCGTTCGTTTGGCGATCACGCCGCAAAGTGGGTTCGAAAAACGAAACCGGCGCGAGCGATGAGGCCCGCGCCGGTTCCGGTAAAGCGGAGACGTAGACCGAAGATTCGGTTACGCGCCCACCTGATCCTTGAGGCCCTTGACCGGCGTCGCGCGGACCTTGCGGCTCGCGGGCTTGCCCTTGATGGTCATGGGCTCCTTCGTGAACGGATTGACACCCTGCCGATCGGCGGTGGCGGGCGTCGCCTTCGCCTTGAGCTTGACGAGCCCCGGGATCGTGATTTCGCCCGGACCATCCGATCCGAGTTGCTTGGCCACGAGCGCCGAGAGCGCGTCGAGGACGCCACCCACGGCCTTCTTGTCGAGGCCGGTGCTCTCGGCGAGAGCGGCCGTGATCTGGGCTTTCGTCAGCTTGCTAAGAGGCATCCTGCCCTCCTCTTGGATCGCCGCCCGATACCGGTGACGACCGCATGAAATGGCTCGGTCCGAGCACGTCCTGGACGCGAGCGGGCGACCGTTTAACAGGCGAAGACTGGCCTCGCAAGGCAAAATCTCGCGAACGTCACCGGGGGCCGTCGGTTGTCCGCGCGCTCGCCGCCGCCTCGAGCTCCCGCGTCCGCGCCGTCATCTCGCGGTCCTCGGCATCCGTCCGGTGGTCGTACCCGACGAGGTGCAAAAGGCCGTGCGCGAGCAGCATCGTGAGCTCGGCGAGCAGCGGACGGCTTTGCTCCGCGGCCTGTCGCCGCGCCGTGTCAATCGACAGGATCACGTCCCCGAGGGGCCCTACATGCGGCCAACCCGCGCCGATCTCCGCGCCCTTCGCCCCCTTCGGCTTCCACCCGCGCGGACGCTCGTGCAGCGGAAAAGAAAGGACGTCCGTGGGTTTGTCCTTGTGCCGGTACGAACGATTCAGCTCGTGGATCGTCGCGTCGTCGACGAGCGCAATGCTGAGCTCGACCCCCGAGAGCCCCAGGTGATCGAGCATCTTGCCGGCGCGGCGGCGGATCACGGCGGGCGAAGCGCCTTCGAACGGCCCCCCCCGCGTCGCGACCTCCACCACGTTTGGCGCGGGCGCGGGCGGGGCGGGTTTGCCCTTCTTTTTGGTCGCCACGGCTACGACTGCGGGATCTTCTTCGCGTCCGCGAGGAACTGCGCGAGCCCGATGTCGGTGAGCGGGTGCTTGAGGAGCTGCTTGATCACCTTGAGCGGCAGCGTCGCTACATGCGCGCCGATCAGCGCCGCCTGCACGAAATGCACGGGGTGGCGCACACTCGCGGTGAGGACTTCGGTCTTGAACTCGTAGTTCCGGTAGATCTGCACGATCTGCTGGATGAGGTCCATGCCCTCCCCGGAGATGTCGTCGATCCGACCGACGAACGGCGAGATGTACGTCGCGCCCGCCTTCGCGGCGAGTAGTGCCTGCGACGCGGAGAAGCAGAGCGTCACGTTCGTCTTGATGCCCTCGGCCGCGAAGACCCGGACCGCCTTCAGGCCCTCGTCGATGAGCGGCACCTTCACGACCACGTTCTTGTGGATCTTCGCGAGCTCCCGGCCCTCACGCAGGATCTCCTGCGCCTCGATGCCGATGACCTCGGCCGAGATGGGGCCGTCGACCACCTCGCAGATCTCCGCGATCGCCACCTTCGTAGGCTTGCCCCCCTTCGAGAGGAGCGAGGGGTTGGTCGTCACGCCGTCGATGACGCCCATCGCCTGCGCCTCTTTGATCTCCGCGATGTCACCCGAGTCGATGAAGATCTTCATGCACGCTCTCCGGCGAGGTGCTTAGCGCGCGCGGCGCGGCGCGTCGATAGCGGAGCGATGGTGACCGAGCCGCCCACGACGGCTGCATCGTTTGGGCGTGACGAACGCGTGACACCGTTCGTCAGGACGCGCGGACGTGCGGCCGGAAGGCTTTTTTTCGCGTAAGATGTATGCATGAGACCGCCGCACCCCGCCCGTCCCTCAATCTTGCTTTGCACATTGGCCCTGACGCTCCCGCTCGCCACGATGGCGGCCGGGTGCAGCGACGAGAACCCCAGTACGAACACGACGAGCACCAGCAACACGGGCGGCGCAGGGGGGCAAGGCGGCGTCGGCGGACAAGGGGGCGAGGGCGGCGCAGGGGGACAGGGCGGCGTCGGCGGGCAGGGCGGCACGGGCGGGCAAGGGGGACAAGGCGGCGGGGGCGGCGGCGGAGGCGCGCCGAGCGGCGTCGTGATCGAGTGTCCAGGCGAGCCGCTCACGCCGCCGGCCGAGGGCACGTGTACCGTCGTGAAGCAGGGGACCACGGGCACGATCCTCCGCGGCACCGTGCTCGCGCCCGATCAGACGTTCCACCGCGGCGAGCTCGCGCTCGACAAGACGGGCAGCGTCGCCTGCGTCGACTGCGATTGCAGCGCCTCGCCCGCGGCGGCCGATCCGACGATCATCGAGTGCGCGGACGGCGTCATCTCGCCCGGGCTCATCAACGCGCACGATCACATCGGCTTCGCGAACAACCCGCCGAAGGCGCACGACGGCATCCGCTACACGCACCGCCATCAATGGCGAAAGGGCGCGCCGGGGCTGCCCAAGATCTCGGTGGCCGGCGGCGCGAGCGGCGACGTGGTGCGCTTCGCGGAGCTTCGCTTCCTGATGAGCGGCGCGACCTCGACGCTCGGCGCAGGCGGTCAGGCGGGTCTGCTCCGCAACCTCGACGTGCAGGGCCGGAGTGAAGGCCTCCCGACCCCGCCCGCGGACTCCGACACGTTCCCGCTCGGCGACAGCGGTGGCCTCATGCTCGAGTCGGGCTGCAATTACCCCTCCCCCACGCTCGCCACGGCGATCGCTGACATCGAGGCGTACGTGCCGCACGTCAGCGAGGGCATCGACCAGGCCGCGCACAACGAGATCACCTGCCAGATCTCGGGCGCGAACGACATCGTCCAGCCGCAGACGGCCATCGTGCACGCGATCGGCTTCAACGCCGACGACTTCGGCGAGATGCGCAAGGACTTCAGCACCGTCGTCTGGTCGCCGCGTTCGAACGTCGACCTCTACGGCAACACCGCGAGCGTCACCCTGCTCGACACGCTCGGCGTGCCGATCGCGCTCGGCACCGACTGGGTGGCCTCGGGCTCGATGAACCTGCTGCGCGAGCTGCGCTGCGCGGACGAGCTCAACACGCTCCACTACGACGGCCATTTCTCCGACCAGGAGCTCTGGCGCATGGTCACGACGAACGCCGCGCTCGCCGCGGGCGCCGGCGACATCGTGGGCATGCTCAAGCCGGGCTACGTCGCGGATGTCACGATCTTCGACGGCAAAGATCGCAAGGATCACCGCGCCGTGATCGGCGCCGGGGTCGAGGACGTCGTGCTCGTCATGCGCGGCGGCAAGGTGCTCTACGGCGACGACGCGCTCGTGGCCGATCCGGGCGTCGGAGGCGGGGACTGCGAGACCTTGCCCGTCTGCGGGAGGGCCAAGCGCGCGTGCGTCGCGAAGGACCTGAACGGCATCACGCTGAACCAGATCCGCACGGCCGGCGAGGCGTTCTACCCGCTCTTCTTCTGCAACGACCAGACGCCGAGCCTCGAGCCGAGCTGCGTCCCCTGGCGCACGGAATACGCGAACGGCATCACGGCCGAGGACGACGACGGCGACGGCATTGCGAACGACGCCGACAACTGCCCCAAGATCTTCAACCCGATCCGACCGCTCGATCAGGGCGCGCAGGCGGACATCGACGGCGACAAGATCGGCGACGTCTGCGACGCGTGCCCCTTCGACGCGAACGACACCTGCACCGCGCTCGACGCGAACGACATCGACGCCGACGGCGTGCCGAACGGCGGCGACAACTGCCCCGAGGCCGCGAACACCGATCAGGCCGACGCGGACGCGGACGGTCACGGCGACGTCTGTGATCCGTGCGCCGAGCCGAACTTCGGCACGCCGGTCTGCCCGCCCAAGCCCACGCTCATCGAGGTGATCCGCAACCCGGCGCATCCCGAGCACCCGGCCGCGGGCTCGACCGTCGCGATCAAGGACGTCTACGTCACGGCCATCCGCCCGAACACGGGCAACAGCCGCGGCTTCTACGTGCAGGATACGTCGCTCAAGCCCTTCAGCGGCATCTTCGTCTTCACGGGCAGCACGGCGCCGCAGGTCCAGCTCGGCAACCGCGTCAGCGTCACGGGCAAGTACGAGGAGTACTTCGGCCTCGGCGAGATCACGAACGCGATCACGACCGTCGACGACCCGGGCACGACGCTTCCGTTCGGCCCGATCGACGTCGCCGAGCCCGCAACCATCGCGACGAACGGCATGTTCGCCGAGGGCTACGAGTCGATGCTCGTGCGCGTGGTGAACGTGGCGATCACGGTCGTGAACTCGGACGCGCCGGGCGACTACGACGAGTTCACGGTCACCGGCAACCTCCGCGTCGACGACCAGATCACCGACGCGGCGTTGAACATGGGCCTCAACAACACGTGCGCGGTGGGATCGCAGTTCACCTCGATCACCGGGGTCCACGGCTACTCGTTCAACAACTTCAAGCTCATGCCGCGGAGCAAGGCCGACGTCGTGTTCGTCGGCTGCGATCCGTTCGTCCCCTGAACGGTCGGCCCTCGAAAGGGGGATGCGCCCTGCATCCCCCTCCCCTCCTCCACGCTTTCAGCTCAAAGGTTCGTCGCGATCGCCGCGCCGACGAGGTTCGTCCCGCCGACGAGCACGGGCGTGGTGAACGCGCCGTTCTGCAGGCGCGCGTGCAGCGCCTTGCCGGTCGTGTCGACGTAGACGAGCTCGGCCTCCGCGTCGCCCGCGCCGAGCGCGAGCGCGGGCTTGCCGAGGGCCTTGGCTCCGAGATTCTCCACGGTAGAGAAGGTCGCGCCGTCGAAGCGTGACCACCGAAGGTTCCCCGTCGCCACCTCGCGGAACACGAGCAGCGCGTCTCCCGAAGGCAACGCGAGCAGCGCGGGATCCGTCGACTTCGCGTCGGTGATGTCGACCGGCGTCGTGCTCCACGTCCCGCCCTTGCGCGTGAGGAACGCGAGCTGCTTGTCCGCGGAGCGCGAGAAGACGAGCACGAGCTCCGGGCCCTGCGCCGACGTGAGCGCCGCGATCGCGGGCGTGCTGTTGTCGACGCCCACATCGTGCGGCGTCGCCGCTTCCCACGTGCCTGCCGCGCGACGCTGCGTGTACAGGTTCGAATCGTTCCACCCGTCGTTCGCGATCACCGGATCCATGCCGAGCACCGTGATCGCCGCGGCCGCATCTCCCAGGCTGTACGTGTCGGCTCCGACTTTGACCTCTTCGTTCGTCGGGGAGAACCCGCTGCCCGGCGTGTACGCGGCGTACCCGTAGCGGTTGTTGCTCACGTCCTGGTAGACGATGTGCGCCGCTGCGCTCGACGCCGCGATCCCGGGCGTGGCGCGCGTCATCACGTTCGCCCCCACGTCCATCACGAGGCCGAAGCCGCCTACTTCGGTCCAGGTCGAGGCGCGAATCCGATCCTTCGTCGCGCCTTCGCTGCTGCGCAGGAGCGCGATGCCCGCCTTCTGGCCGGGCAGGATCACGAACGCCGGCGCATCGGCGCTCTTCTCGGTCAGGGCCGTCTCCATCGTCCAGCCGTCCTTCGACTGGAACCGCTTCGTGATGCCGCCCTGGGTCCCGATCCCGAACATCACGAGCACCGGGCACGCGGGGCAACCGGGCGTGTCGCAGCTCCCGGGCAAGCCGGGTTCCACGGGACACGCGCCGCCCATGCCGCCGCTGCCGCCCGCGCCGCCGACACCACCTGCGCCGCCGCTTCCCCCGACGCCGCCGACACCCCCCGCGCCGCCGTTTCCGCCGATGCCGCCTGCGCCGCCGCTGCCCGAGCTCGACGACGACGACGTCATGCCGCCGCTGCCGCTGCTCGACGAGCTCGTCTCGCCGACCTGCGCGTCGTCGATCGGGCAGCCGTAGAGCGCCACGCCGAGCAGCGCGAGCGTGATCCCTTGATAGTGCCCTTTCGCCATCGTCAGAACGCTCCCTGGAGCACGAGCCCGCCGCTCCCGCGCCCGACGTACGGCACGACGTGCATGCTCTGCGCCTGCGGTTTCTTCTGCGAGAGCCCGCGCGCGATGCCGAACACCGCCGCCCCGATCCCCACCGCGCCGGCCGCCGTCAGGCCCACGAACAGGTAAAAACTCCGGTCCTTGCGCGCGTTGTCCTCGTCGGGCCGGTACTCTTTCGTTGGATCACAAACGGGTGGCGTGCCCGGACAGTTCGTCTGGATCCGCTCCTCGGCCGCGATCTGATCGAAGCGGAAGTACACGCCGGCGCCGACCGCCGCGAGCCCGAGCCCGCCCGCGACGTACGCCCAGGCCGGCACGCCGCCCGACGCCGGCTTGGGTTTGTCCGGGGGCGACGGCGCCTTCTTCGGGGTCGTTGTTGCGGGCACGAGCGCGAGCTCCACCGTCGCCTTCTGGCCCTCCGCGAGCTCCACCGGCTTCTCGATCTTCTCGTAGCCCGGCGCGCTCGCCTCGAACATGTGTTTGCCCGGGTCGAGCGGGATCGTCTCGCCGAGCGCCGCGAGCGGCAGGCGGATCCCGTCGCGCACGACCTCGAGCCCCTCGGGCCGCGTGTTTACCACGAGCTCCACGCGCGCGAGGCGCGGCTCGAGCGCCTCGATCCCCTCTTTCGCCACCTGCTCGAGCTGCTTCTTGCGCTCCTCGCCGAGCGTGTCCTGGTTGAGCTGCAGCGCGCGGCGGTAGTCGACGACCGCCTGCGCCAGCTTGCCCTCGTGCTCGCGACACTTCGCGATGTTGATGAGCGTGCTCGCCGCGGGGTTCAGCTCCATGCTCGCCTGGAACTTCGCGCAGCCCTCGTCCCAGTTGCCGTCGTTCACGAGCTTGCGGCCGCTCATGTAAAGCGCCTCGGCCGCCGCGGGATCCCGCGGTTGGTCCTGACCGAGTGCGCGCCCGGGACACGCCGAGACGATGAGCAACGCGGAGACGGCAAACGCTCGTTTTCGCGTCGCCGAGATCGGACGTTCAATATTCATCGAGCGGATTTTTCCCCTTGGATGGGGTCTTCGACGTGCCGGTGCCCGCGGGCTTGCCGCGGTTCCACCCGCTGGTCGAGGGGAGCGGAGAGACGGGTTTGTCCGAGGACGTGGGCGCAGCCGACGCGGCAGGCGTGGCCGCCGAAGACGAGGGCGCAGGCTCCGGCGCGGGCACGGTCGACGCGGACGGCGCAGGCTCCGGGTGCGTCATCGGCTCGGCGGTCGCGAGCGCGGCCGGGAGGACGGCCGCGGGCGCGGGGGACGAGGCCGTCAGCGCGGGTGTCGGCGTCGGCACCGCGGTGGGAAGCGTCGCAAAGGGTGCGCCTTTGGGCCAGATCGCGAGCGCGGCGCCGACCGCCCCCACGCCCACGACGAGCAAGAGCAGCGCGAAGATGGGCGACACCGACGATCGCCGCCTGCTCCTTGGCTCGGGCGGCGAGCTCAACGGCTCGCCGCTCGATCGCGTCAGCGCGGGCGCCGAAGGATCCGCGCCGGGCGAGGTCGACTCGCTTGGTGGCTCCAGCGATGAAGGCAGCGGGGACGCTCCGCTCGCCTCGATGGCCGCGACGTGCGGGGGGATGGGCGGCGCGGTCGCGGTGATCGCAGCGTCGGCGGGCGGCGGCTGCGAGAGGGGCAGTTCGCGCGCCGGTTCGAGCACGATCGAAGGCAGGATCGCGCGCGTCCCGGGCGGCGGGGCCGAGGCCGCGGGGGGTTTGACGTCGAACGCCTCGCCGAGCGCCGCGATCATGGTCACCGAGCCGTCGAAGCGCACGCTCGTGTCGAGCGCGGTGGCCCGCGAGAACCAGGCGTCGAACGCCTCGGGCAGGCTCACGCCGAGCTCCTTCGCGCGCTCGCTCGCAGACACCTGCGCGCCGCGCGCGACCAGCATCAGGTACGGATAGAGCCCCTGGGCGCTCTTGCGCTCGCGCGCCCAGTACGGTTTGCCCACGAGCATCGTGAACGCGATGTGGGCGAGCGAGTACCTGTCGACGTGCGGCCCGATCGGGTCGCCGGCGATCTGCTCGGGGGCCATGTAGAGCGGCGAACCGACGCTTTTTGTCGTGTTCGAGCTCGCCGTTCCGTCGGCCACGATTTTCGCGACGCCGAAATCCAGGATCTTGAGACGCGGCGAACCATCGTCCCTTCGCGTGAGGAACAGGTTTTCCGGCTTGAGATCGCGGTGGACGATGCCGGCGGCGTGCGTGCGATCGAGCGCGAGCGCGGCCTGGTGCAGGAGGGTGACGACTTCCTCGGGCGGCAGGCGCTTGCGCACCTTCAAGAGGGCGCCGATCTCCTCGCCCTTGAGGAGTTCCATCACGATGAACGGCATGCCGGTCGCTTCGTCCACGCCGGCATCGAGCGTCTCGACGATGTGCTCGCTCTCGATCCCGGCTGCGACCTTGGCTTCGAGCTCGAAGCGGGCCCGCATCTCGGGGTCGCTCACGAGGCTCGGCAGCATCACCTTCAACGCGCGGCGTCGCTCGGTGGTGTTCTGCAAGACCTCGTACACGGCGCCCATGCCGCCGGCCTTGATGCAGCGCACGACCTCGTAGGCGCCATGAAAGATGGCGCCCGTCGCGAGGACGGCGATGTCCGCGTCTCGGTTCCCGGCCATGGCCCCCCGAGGGTAGCAAAACCTCCCTCCGTTGGGCTCCTTTCCGACGGCGGGAGCAAGATCCAACCCGATTGCTGCATCGCGACAAATTTCTCGCAAACCCCAAGATCGTGATGCCAAACACCTCATCACGAAGTGGAACGCGCGTTTTCCGGGGGTGTGACCGAGGTTATCGTCGTGGGCGTCGCGGGCGCGGGCTCGCGAAAGGAGAAATATGTCGCGCGTGCGGCCCTTTGTGGACCTGCGGACGATGATCGAGCTCGGGCGATGGCTCGGCCCCTGGACGGACGGGCAGGCAACGCCGCGTGACGTGAGCCGCGAGGAACTTTCGCTCGAAGGTCGCCGCGCCGGGGATCGATCGTTTTCGGCCTTCGTCTACCGATCGCGCCGTCATGCGAAGGCGGGCTCGCTGCTGCTCGTGCCAGGGCTGCATTACCTCGGCCCGCTCGACCCGCGGATGGATCGTTTTGCGCGGATCCTCGCGGCCGCGGGCCTCACGGTGCTCGCCCCGCGGCTGCCCGATTTCACGTCGCTCGTGCTCGGCGAACGCGTGTTCGACGACCTCTCGCGCGCCTTTTCGGCCCTGCTCGCGCTCCCGGATCGGCCGCCAGGCAGGCCGGGCGTCTTCAGCATTTCCTTCGGATCGCTTCCATCGCTCTGGCTCGCGGCGCGGCCTCACCTCGGCTCCGAAATCGGCTCCTTGATCGTATTCGGCGGATATGCCGATTTCGGGGACACCCTGCGATTTTGTATCCACGGTCGCCCGGGCGCGGCGCACGACCCGCTGAACCGGCCCGTCGTGTTCATGAATCTCTTGCCATGGCTCGACGACAAACCCGACGATCCCGCGCCGCTCGTCGCCGCGCTGCGAAGGTACGTGGAGGCGACGTGGGGACGGCCCGAAATGAAGGTCGACGGGAAATGGCAAGCCATTGCGCGAGGCGTGGCGGATGAGCTCGCGCCCGAGCATCGGCCGCTGTTTTTCGCCGCGACGGGTGTCGAGGGTGACACGAAGGCGCTCGTCGACGCGGCGCTCGGTCGATCGGGCGACGCGTTCGCGTGGCTCGATCCGGGCCCGTTTCTACGGGACATCCGCTGCCCGGTCCATTTCATCCACGGCGCGGACGACGACGTGATCCCGTACGAACAGGCGTTCGCCCTGGCCAAACGTTTGCCCGAGGGGGTTTGTCGGGGCATTCACGTAACGGGGCTCTACGGGCACACGCACAAGGCGGACGCCGGGACGACGAACGTGCCAGCGCTCGTACGGGAAGGGGCTACGCTTTTGCGGATGTTGTCCGCGGTGGCGCGGTGCGGAGGTGGGTGAGGAATCGAATCAGCGGGCCCGCCGCGGGGCCGCCTTCCAGCGCCGATGCATACGCGCCGCCCGCGCCCGGGAGAGGATCCGGTCACCCGGCAGCCACAACGAGCGCGGCCGCTCCTCCTGCCCGCGCGAGAGCATTTGCGTCGAGATACCCAGATCCGCCGCGATCTCGTCCGCGGCGATCGCGCCCGAAAGCGCGCCGCCCTCCATGTACCCTTGCGCGTCGAGGCTCGTGTGTTCCCCGGCGAAATGGAGGTTCTTGACCCGCTCCGACTCGGACCCGGTGATCGTCGTGTATTGCCCGACCTTGTAGGCCGAATAGCTCCCCTTCGTGAACGGATGCGTCGGCCAGTGGAATCGCACGACCTTGTCGTTGTGGGCCGCTTTTGTTCCGGGGAAAACCTGCTCGAATTGATCAAGGAACTCGGCCGCGCGCTCCTCGGGGGTGCCCATGCCGATCGCCACGCCGCGATCGCCGCCCGTGAAGTTCGTGAGGATGCCGCTCGCGCCCGGCTGTAGTCGGCTCGTCTCCCACGTCGATTGATACGGCAGATCCGAGAACGTCTCGCCATTCGAACCAGCGTCGCGCCACGGCTTCGAGGAAAAACCCACCATGAGCTTCGCGTTCGTGCCGTAGCCGAGCTCGGCGATGGCGCGCTTCTTCACGTCCGGCAACGCGACCTCGATCGAGACCTCGCGCAGCTTCGTGAACGGGAGCGCGAGCACCACGTGATCCGCCGTGACCTCGAAGTTGCCGCTTTCACGCGAGAACGTGAGCACGTACCGCCCGTCCGCCGCCTCCTTGAGCGAGACGAGCGCCGCGTCGAGCTCGATCTGCGCGGGATCGAGAGCCTCGGCGAGGCGCGTGGGGAACGTGTCGTTGCCGTCCTTCGCGTGGAAGAGCTCGTCGCTGTCGCCGAAGACCTCGAAGGACGAGGTGTCCGTCGAGATCAGGAACATCATGTTGAGCACGTTCGTCACGTCGGGCTCGAGGCCGTACTCGATGTTGTACGCGACCTCGAGCAGCGTCCGCACCGGCCCGCTCGCGCCGATCTGATCGAGCCACGCCGAGAGCGAGAGTTTGTCCAGCGCCTCGCCGCCGTTCGGTTTGTTGTAATAAACGAACAGGTCCTCCTGATCCGTGAGCGTCGCGAGGGCCTCGTCGATCTTCGTCGCGATGGGCTCGAATCCCATCAAGATCTCCGCCTCCGTGAGCTTCGCGCCCCCGATGTGGGCGACGAGATGCTCGAGGCTCTGATCGTCGTTCTTGTAATCGAGCAGGTCGATGCCGAGCTCGGCCGCGAGGTCGTGCATCGTTTGGTGCCCGGTGTCGATGAGCTCGCCGCCGAGCTCGCAGTGCTGGCCGTCGGGGAACGTCATCCGATCGGTGAACATGCGGCCGCCGATGCGCTTCGAGGCCTCGTACACGGTCGCGGAGACGCCGAGCTTTTTCAGTCGATACGCGCAGTGCAAGCCCGCGATGCCGCCGCCCACGATCGCGATCGTGGGCTCACCTTCGACCGGAGGGTTCGCAGGGTCGTCGCCACACGCGCTCGCCGCGATCGGCAACGTGAGCGCCGCGGCGCTCATCTCGAGAAAGCGACGGCGCGGCAAGCTCGCGCGCTCGCGTTGCATCTCGAGGAGCTCGGCGGCAGGGACGCCGGTCTGGCGTGCGGCCCGGCTGATCTGGAAGAGACGAGACAAGGATCGAAGCAGCGGTGTTCTCGCCATGAGTTCTCCCGGGTAAAAACGCAGCGGCGAAAAGGCCGCGGCGCGAAGAAAGCCCGCCGCAGGATACCTCGGACTTGCCCTCGAACCCAAGGCGCGCATAGTCACCCGCCTCATGTCCGACACGATCTCCCAGGCCCTCTTCGAGCGCGCCCGCGCTGTCATCCCCGGCGGCGTCAACAGCCCTGTCCGCGCCTTCCGCGCCGTCGGCGGAAACCCCGTGTTCATCGCCCGCGCCAAGGGCGCGCGCGTCTACGGCGAAGACGGCTCGGAGTACGTCGATTACGTGGGCTCCTGGGGCCCGGCGCTCCTCGGTCACGCGCACCCCGACGTCATCCGCGCCGTGCAGGAGGCCGCGGAGGGCGGGCTCTCGTTCGGCGCGCCGACGTCGCGCGAGGTGCGCTTCGCCGAGGCCGTGCACGCGATGTATCCGGGGATCGAAAAACTCCGCTGTGTCTCCTCCGGCACCGAGGCGACGATGAGCGCGATCCGCGTGGCCCGCGGCTTCACGCGCCGCGACGTCATCGTGAAGTTCGAGGGCTGCTACCACGGTCACGCCGATCACTTGCTGGTCAAAGCAGGCAGCGGCCTCGCGACGTTCGGCGTCCCCGACTCGGCCGGCGTGCCCGAGGGCACCGCGAAGACGACGCTGACGCTCGCGTTCAACGACATCCCCGCGCTCGAAGCGCTGTTTTCAGCCCGCGGCAGCGAGATCGCGGCCGTCATCGTGGAGCCCGTCGTCGGCAACATGGGCTGCGTGCCGCCCGAGCCTGGGTTCCTCGAAGCGATCATCGCCCTCTGCCGCAAGCACGGCGCGCTCTCGATCTTCGACGAGGTGATGACGGGCTGCCGCCTCGCGCGCGGCGGCGCGCAGGAGCGTTACGGCCTGCGCGCGGATCTCACCACGCTCGGCAAGATCATCGGCGGCGGCATGCCGCTCGCGGCCTACGGCGGCCGGGAAGACGTGATGAACGTGGTCGCGCCGCTCGGGCCCGTGTACCAGGCAGGCACGCTGAGCGGAAACCCGGTGGCGGTCGCGGCCGGGCTCGCGACGATCGAGCGGCTCGTGCCCGAGGTGTACGAGAAGCTCGAACGGCTCGGCGCCGCGCTCGAAGCGGGCCTGAAAGACGCGGCCGCGCAGGCGGGCGTGCCGGCCACGGTGCAGCGTGTGGGCTCGATGATCACGCTGTTCTTCAACGACAAACCCGTGCGGTCGTGGGCCGAAGCGTCGCAGAGCGACACGAAGCGCTTCGCGACCTGGCACGCGGGGATGCTCTCGCGGGGCATTTACTGGCCGCCGTCGCAATACGAGGCGGCGTTCCTCTCGGCGGCGCACACCGACGAGGACATCACGCGCACGGCCTTAGCCGCGCGCGCGTCGCTCGGCTGACGACCGCCTCTTCGATCACCGCCGCGTCTTCTTGCGCGCCACGCGGGCCACGAGGCCGGCGAGGACGAGCGCGAGCGCGGCGGGAGATCCGGGCGCCGAAGGCGAAGCGCTGCAAACCCCGGACGTCGGGCTCTCCTGGAACGGCGCGGGGCCGGGGCCGACGTCGCCCGGGATCGAGCCGCCCATCCCGCCGCCGCCACCGCCTTCGCCGCCCGCGCCGCCTGCGCCGGACGAGCTCGACGAGGACGCCGCGGTCGAGCTCGACGCGCTGCTGCTCGCGTTCGGGTCCGTGATGTTGACCGCGGCGCACGAGTAGTAATAGGGCTTCGAGGCGCCTTCCATGAACTGGCGGAGCTGGATCACGCAGTTCTGGCAAGGCGTATCGGGCACGGTGATGGTCGCGCTCACGAGCCCGCCCGACTGCGCGTTCGCGTCGTTCGCCTCGTAAAACACGGCGGCGTCGAGATCAGCGCGCTTGACCGTGTCGATCGACTTCGTCGAGAGCGCCACGCGGAACTTGCCGTTGTGGTTGACCGTCTCCTTCCACGTGACCTGGAGCGGCTGACCGACGACGAGGTCCGTGACCTTGTAGCCCGAGGCCGGGCACGCCGTGGCGGAGCCGTCTTCGGCGGGATCCTCCGGCGCCGCGCCGAAATAACAGCCGCAAGGGCCGCTCTTCGCGTTGTCGTCGTTCGTGAGGGGTTGCGGGTTCATCAACACGGCGTGCGCAAACGCGCTCGAACCCGCGAGGAGAACCGCGGCGAAGGCAAAAAAGGCAGGAGATCGTGAATGCATGGCTACCTCGGACGAGCCGAGGGTACCCGAGACCCGCGGGGGACGGGAGAAAAGCCGTTGGACGGGAAAAACCCAGCCAGGCGAGAATGCGAAGGGCTCAGAACGAGCCGGGCGGCATGCTCGGCGGGACGGCCTTGACCTTGTAACGCATGCGGAAGGCCGCGATCGTGGCGCCGAGCTCGGCGCGCGAGACGAGCCGGCCGCGGCCGCGGATGCATTCGAGCAGCTCTTGATAAAGCTCGTAGAGGAGCATCTCGTCGACGAGCGTGTTCGTCGTCGCGGGGAAGAGCTGGTTGCGCACGGCGATCTTCGAGCTCGCCACCGCCTCGTCCGTCACGCGGACGAACCCGACGGCGTGGAAGTTGCCGGCCGCGTCGACGCCGATCACGGACGACGCGACGGGGCTCTTGCATTTGCCCGACTCGTAGATGCGGCGGATGTTCCTGCGCACGTCGCCGAGCGCGCCCGTGGTGGGATCGAATTCCCCCGAGGAAGAAACGGAGCTGGCCGAGAGCGCCGCCGTCGAGCCGGGTCCCGCGGTGCCGAAGAGATCGATCTCGCCGCTGCGGAACGAGCGTGACTTCTCCCCGCCACTCGGCAGGCCCTTCGAGGCGAACCAGCTCTCCAGCATGAGCGTCATGATCTCGATGCTGTGGTGCTTCTTCGAGAGGTGGAAGGCGTGCACCCGCACGAGCGGCAGGAGCAGCTTGCGGCAGATCTCGTTCTCCTGCTGCTGCTTGACGCTCGCCACGTCGGTCGGGTGCGAGGTGCCGTCGAACTGGACGACGAAGAGCGGCGTGCGCTCCGTATCGACCGCGACGTAGTCGAACGTGGCGCGGGCGACGAACTGCAGGAGATCGTCCGAGAGCCCGTTGCCCTCCGTTCGGAAGACGTCTTGCGCCTTGACGCGCATCAGCACGCCTGCGCCGAGCCGCTTGCAGACGGTCGAAAGCCCGAAGCTGACTGCCTCTTCGGTGTGGTGAACGAGCTTCTTCAGATTTCCGTTCATCGCGCGACCGCTTGCCTACGGTAGGCTGATAGCGCGGGTGACCGCAACCGGAGACGACAGCGATCCAAGGTGATTCTCTTTACAGGACCTGACGAAGGCCCAGGTTGCCCGCGAGTTCGCCCGAAAAAGCAGACGGGCGTCACGCCACACGCGGGAAGTCTTCGCGTTGCACTTGTGCTCTTCGCGCTCTTCGTTCTTGCTCCATGCCTCTCGCTCGGATGCCGGTCGGAGACGCCGCACGCGAGTACGTGCCCGGCAGGGTTTCGCGCCGACGCGAAGCGGGCCGAGGGGCTCCTCGCCAAGCTCGGTGAGGTGCCCGCGGGGGCGCGGGCGCGAGACCACGCGCTCGCGAAGGGCGGGGTGTCGTTCTGCTTCGGTCGCATCGCCGTGTCGGCGGTGACGACGTCGGGCGCGGTGCTGATCGACGAGGCGCTCGGCACAGAGGAAGCCGCGGCGCGGGTCGGGCACCTGCTCACGCACGTGGCCGAAGGGCTCCGCGTAGAGCCGGGCGGCGGAGACGATGACTGCGAGGTGATCACGGCGCGTGCGCTCGCGGCAGAGGCGTCGGCGCTTTCGCTGGAGCTCGGGCTGCGCCGGGCGTTCGGGGTCGGTGCATCGGCGCGCATACGGTACGAGTTCGAAGGAAATTTCTGGGCGGCGCCTGCGGAAGCGCGCGAGGGGCTCGTGCTCGACTATCTGCGCGCGCATCCCGACGGCGCGCCGGGCATCGACGCGCTCGCCTCGGGTTATGCGCGGCGCTGTCGCGAAGCGCGGGACGCGGCATCCACGCGCTGACGGCGGCGCGCGAAGGCCGCGGCGCCGAGCCCGAGCGCGAGCGCGCCGAGCGAGGCTTCGAACGACCCGGATGATGCGAGCCGACACCCGCATCCGCTGTCGTTGCCGTCCGAGGAGGACGCCGCGGAGACACACACCTTCTGCGTCTTGCAGGTCGCGCCCTGCATGCACTCGTTGCCGTTCGGGCAGAGGGCTTCGATCTTCGGGGTCTCGAAGTCCATGGGGCTCGCGTCGGGCGGCAGGAGGCCGACGCAGGAGATCGTGGAGACACAAAGCGGCTGATCCTTGCATGTCTCGCCGTTGCCGCATTCCGCGTCGGAGGTGCACTCGATGGGTCTGCAGTAGGGCCCGCCGTGGCAGCTACCGCCCTCGGTGCCCTCGGGGCACTCGTCCGGCGGCGGCCCGACGACGTCCGCGCGCGCGGGCGTGACGAACGCGAGAGCCGAGAGCCCGAAGACCGCGATCCAGAAGGACGAACGCTTCATCGACGAACCTCCACGCATCCTGCCCTACGCGATCCCGCGCGCGCCGTCGACAGCGAACGAGCCGCGTCGCAGCCTCGCGCGCCGCGCGCTACGTTCGGGGCAAGCGTCATGGACTCTCTTCGTGCCCGCATCGCGCGACGCCTCGAGCGTGGGATCGAGCCTTCCCTGCCGGGTCGCGCGCTCGCAAGCGCATGGTCCGCGATCGCCGCTGCGCTCATCGCGCGTCCCGTGACGCTGCCCGAAGGCGCGCGGATCCTCGGCGTGGGCGGCGCGGTCCTTGGAGGCGCGGGCAAGACGCCCGTCGCGATCGAGCTCGCGCATGCGCTCGCGCTCGAAGGTCACGACGTCGCGTTGATCGGACACGGCTACCGTGCGCACGCCGCTTCCGCACGTCGCGTCCTCCCCGCGGATCCCGTCGATCTCGTCGGCGACGACGCCCTCTGCGCGGCGCGCGCGCTCGCCGCCACGGTCGCGCCCGTCTTCGTGGCGAAGCGACGTGCAGACGCGCTCGCGCTCGCGGTTCGGTCCGGAAAAACCCTCCTCGTCGTCGACGGTCTCCTCCAGGCATCGCCGCGCTGCCTCGACGACGCCATCCTCGTGCTCGATGGCGCGTCTCCCTTCGGCGCCGGCCTTTGCCCTCCGCTCGGCGATCTGCGCGCCCCCGCATCCGCGCTCGTCGAAGCGGCCGATCACGTCGTCGCGCTCGGCGGCGCGCGCTCGCCGGCTCTGCCTGCGTCCGCGGTGCCACTCGCCTCCTCGATCGACGGCGCCCTCGACGCGTCCGGCCGCCGCCACGATCTCGCTTCCCTCGTGTCGCGACGCGTCGGCCTCCTCGTGGCCATCGCGCGCCCCGATCGCTTGCTCACCGCGCTCGATCGTGAGGGCATCCACCCTCGCGCGGCCCTTTGCCTGGCCGACCACGCTCGCTTCGACCCTGGGACCCTCGAGCGTGCCCGGGCCCTCCACCTCGACGCCTGGCTCACCACGGCTCGGTGCGCTACCAAGCTCCCGCCCTGGCTCGGCGGTGCTCCGGTCCTCGCCCTCGATCATCGGATCGACGTGGGCCCGCTCCTCGCTCGGCTCTCGTTTCGAGGCTCGCGCGAGGGCGCACCTGCCTGTGCTAGGCTCCCGGCCCCATGAAATGGATGCGTTCGCTCAGGTTGGTCGTGACGGCGATGGCGCTCGTGAGCGCTCCTCTTTCGCTTTCGATTTCGACGGTCGGCTGCTCGGGCGGCTCGGGCGGCGCGAAGGCCCCGGATCTCAACCCCGGTGACATGCCGGCCGGCGCGAGCTGGACCGGCGTCTACTTCAGCGAGCTCTACGGCTACCTGCACCTCGTCCAGGACGGCAACGCGGTCGAGGGCAAGTGGATCCGCCCGCACAAGGACAAGTGGGGCAAGCTGAAGGGCGAAGCCACCGGCGACGTCATCAAGTTCGAGTGGACCGAGTACACCACGGGCCTCGTCGGCCCCAACGCGTCGAAGAGCGGACGCGGCTACTTCAAGTACAAGCGCCCCGCGGGTGACAACGTCGACGACACGTTCGCCGGCGAGGTCGGCTTCGACAAGGACGAGGTCGGCGAGCCGTGGGACGCGGTCAAGCAGCGCAACGTGAACCCGGACCTCGCGTCGATCGGCGGCACGGGAGCCTCCGACCTCGGCGGCGGCGACTGGGATTCGGAGAACAAGGAACAGGGCGCGCCCGAGGAGCCGGCGAACCCCTGAAACAAGGCTCGGGGACGTTCCCTCGCCCGAGCGAGATTGCGACCATGGCACGACCTCAACCGCAAGGAATCAAGTTCCGCGAGCCCCCCATTTTCGAGCGTGGGACCGTGGGGCGCTCGGGCGCCTCGCTCTCCCCGCTCGACGTGCCGGACATCGATCCGGCCGCGCACTTCGGCGCCCTCGCGCGCAAGGAGGCCGCGGGTTTGCCCGAGGTCAGCGAGCCCGAGGCGTTCCGGCATTTCGTGCGCCTCTCGCAGTGGAACTTCTGCATCGACTCGCAGCTGTATCCGCTCGGGTCGTGCACGATGAAGTACAACCCGAAGATCAACGAGTGGGCCGCGCGCATCCCGGGCTTTTTGAAGATGCACCCGGAGACGCCGGACGAGCTCGTGCAGGGCTCGCTCGAGGTCATGTGGCACGTACAGCAGATGCTCAGCGCGGTGAGCGGCATGGACGCCTGCTCGCTGCAGCCCTCGGCGGGCGCGCAGGGCGAGCTCGCCGGCCTCATGATGATGCGCGCCTACCACGAGTCGAAGGGACGCAGCCCGAAGAAGGTCTTCATCCCGGAGAGCGCGCACGGCACGAACCCGGCCTCGTGCGCGCTGAACGGGCTCGTCGCGGTGAAGATCGAGAAGAACCCCGGTGGTGTCGTGACGCCGCAGGAGGTTCTCGCCGCGATCGAGCGTGAGGGCAGCGACGACGTCTGCGGCCTCATGATCACGAACCCGAACACGCTCGGCGTCTACGAGAAGCACCTGCCCGAGATCATCGAGATCGTGCACGGCAAGGGCGGCCTCGTGTACGGCGACGGCGCGAACACGAACGCGATCATGGGCCACGCGCGCCCTGGCGACATCGGCGTCGACGTCATCCACATCAACCTGCACAAGACCTTCACCACGCCGCACGGCGGCGGCGGCCCCGGCTCGGGCCCGGTCTGCTTCAAGAAGCACCTCGAGCCCTTCCAGCCCGGCCCCGTGCTCGTGCGCAAGGACGACGGCACGTTCGCCTTCGATCGCGATCGCCCGCAGTCGATCGGCCGCCTGCGCGCCTTCTACGGCAACTTCGGCATGTTCATCCGCGCGTACACGTACCTGCGCGAGATGGGCGGCGAGGGCCTGAAGATGGCGAGCGCGCTCGCGGTCCTGAACGCTCGTTACCTCTGGGCGATGCTGAAGGACACGTACGCCGCGCCGGTGCCGGAGGCGTGCATGCACGAGGTCGTGCTGAGCGACGTCGACCTGGAGAAGGCGACGGGCGTCAAGACGCTCGACGTCGCCAAGCGCCTGCTCGACTACGGCTTCCACGCGCCGACGATCTACTTCCCGCTCGTCGTCCCCGGCGCGCTCATGATCGAGCCGACCGAGACCGAGACGAAGGAGACGCTCGACGAGTTCATCGACGCGATGAAGGCCATCGCTCGCGAGGCCCAGGAAGACCCGGCCCTCGTCAAGAGTGCGCCCCACAACACCGTCGTCGGAAGGCTCGACGAAGCACGCGCGGCGCGGCAGCCGCGGCTGCGGTGGCGGCCCGAGGCGCGCTGAACATGGGCTCCGGTTCGCCCCAAATTCGCGAACCGGAGTTGTCCGTGCGTACAATGTCGCCCGTCGGTCGCTCGCTCCCTCCCGGGAGCGGGCGATGTCAGAGCGTAAAGGCCTGAACGAGCAACGGCGTGTCCCGGACCATCACCGACAACGTCGGAGAAATCGAGACGATCTGCAAGACCGACCCTGCGCGTGTGGGGGATCTGGTCAAGCTCGTTTTCCGCTCGGACGATGACGCGGATCCGCCGTTCAACGTTCGGATCAAATCGCCCTCGGGCAAGGTGATCATCGAGCGGGTCCTGCGCGATCTGCCCACGGGCAAGCCCCAGAGCGCGCCGCCGATCGAGTTCACGGCCTCGGCCCCGGGCGCGTACAAGATCGAGATCTGGCAGCTCTACGGCAAGATTCGCGGAAACGCGGTGCTCAACGTGATCCCGGCGATGTAGCGAGCGCCGCGCGCCGCTTTCAGGAATAAACGCGCCGCCGCGCCTGTCCAGGCGCCGCGAGCCTTGCTATGTGCACGCCGCACGTCGGTCCCACGCGAGGCGCGGGATCGAGCCACGACGGCTTTGCGGCAACGCCCGCCCAGACAACCCCCCGGTTCATGCCATGCACGACGTCCGCGCCCTGAACGAGCTCGTCGCGAAAGAGAGTGCCTTCGTCGACAACCTGATCGCCGAGGTCGGCAAGGTGATCGTCGGGCAAACCTACATGCTCGAACGGATCCTGATCGGCCTGCTCACAGGCGGTCACGTCCTGCTCGAAGGCGTGCCGGGGCTCGCCAAGACGCTCACGGTCCGCACGCTCTGCGACGCGATCCACGCGAAGTTCTCGCGCATCCAGTTCACGCCCGATCTCCTGCCGGCCGACGTGATCGGCACGGTGATCTACAACCACCAGAAGGGCGAGTTCTCCTCGAAGCTCGGTCCGATCTTCGCGAACCTCGTGCTCGCCGACGAGATCAACCGCGCGCCGGCGAAGGTGCAGAGCGCGCTGCTCGAGGCGATGCAGGAGAAGCAGGTCACGATCGGCGACACGACCTACAAGCTTCCCGATCCCTTCGTGGTCATGGCGACGCAGAACCCGATCGAGCAGGAGGGCACGTACCGTTTGCCCGAGGCGCAGGTCGATCGCTTCATGCTGATGGTGAAGGTCGGGTATCCGACGCGCGCGGAGGAGCGGCAGATCATCGACCGCACGACGGGGCTCGTCGAGGCGAGCGCGAACCGGATCATCGAGCCCGAGACGCTGGTCAGCGCGCGGAAGGTCGTGCGCGACGTCTACATGGATGACCGCGTGAAGGACTACATCGTCGACGTGGTCTTCGCGACGCGCGAGCCGAGCCAGAAGGGCATGAAGGAGCTCGCGAGCATGATCGAGTACGGCGCGAGCCCGCGCGCCTCGATCGCGCTGGCGCTGGCGGCGCGGGCGCACGCGTTCCTGCGGCACCGCGGGTACGTGACACCTGAGGACGTGAAGGCCGTGGGGCCGGACGTGCTGCGGCATCGCATGGTGCTCACGTACGAGGCCGAGGCCGAAGAGGTGACGACCGAGCAGGTCGTGCGGCGCGTGTTCGAGGTGGTCGAGGTGCCGTGAAGGCCGCCGGCCGCACGAAGAAAGGGGCGACGAAGAGCCCGAGCTTCGGGGAGCGCCTGCGTGCGTTCTTCGGGCTCGGCGACGAGCCCCCGCCGGACGAAGCGCCGAACAAGAAGGAAGGCGCGAAGGCCGGCGCCGCGGAGCTCCTCAAGCGGCTGCGCGTCATCGAGATCAAGACGAGCCACCTCGCGAACGAGCAGCTCTCGGGGGCGTACTCGTCGGTGTTCCGCGGCCAGGGCCTCTCGTTCCGCGAGGTGCGCGCATACCACCCCGGCGACGACGTGCGCTGGATCGACTGGAACGTGTCGGCGCGCATGAACGAGGCCTTCGTGAAGGTCTTCACCGAAGAGCGCGAGATGACCGTGATGCTCGTGGTCGACGCGTCGGAGAGCGAGCTCTTCGGGACGCGGCGGGCCTCGAAGGCCGCGGTCGCCGCGGAGATCTGCGCGCTCTGCGCGTTCAGCGCGATCCGCAACAACGACCGGGTCGGGCTCGTGCTGGCCACGGATCGCGTGGAGAAGATCGTCCCGCCGAAGAAGGGCGACAAGCACGTGATGCGCGTCATCCGCGAGATCCTCGGGCACGAGCCGGAGAGCGCGGGGACGAGCCTCCGGGTCGCACTGGAGACGCTGTCGAAGGTGCAAAAACGAAGGAGCGTCGCGTTCGTCGTGAGCGACTTCTTCGACCACGGCTACGAGCGGGCTCTCGCGCTCGCGGCGAGCAAGCACGACGTGATCCCGGTGGTGATCGAGGATCCGCGCGACGCGGAGCTGCCGGACGTGGGTTTGGCGACGTTCGAGGATCTGGAGACGGGCGAGCAGGTGCTCGTCGACACGTCGGACCGGAAGGTGCGGGAGCGGTACGCGGCCGAGATGCGGAAGATGCGGCGCGAGCGGGACAAGCTGTTCAAGAAGCTCGCGGTCGATACGGTCACGATTCGCACGGACCAGAGCTACGTGGAGCCGCTGCGCCAGCTCTTCGCGAAGCGCGCGAGGAGGGCCCGGCGATGACGAGGACGTGCCTCCCGCTCGTGTTCGCCGTGGCCCTGGTCGCCGTCGCCGCGTCGCGCACGGCGTCGGCCGAGGAGACGGACGCGGACGCGGGCGCGCGGGTGTGGGCGTCATGCGTGGAGCGCGTTCCCGACGGCGCGAGCCGGCCGAAGCTCACGGAGACGTTCCCCGAGCGCGGGACGAGCGGCTGGGCCGCGCCGCTCGAAATCACGGTCGTGCACGGCAAGGGGGAGACCGTGATGCCCGGCGGTATCCGGGTCGAGCGCGGCAGCGATCAATACAAGGCGCTCGAAGAGGCAGGGTTCGTCCTGCCCGACCCGGATGGAGGCGCAGGCCCTGTCGCGGTCACGGAGGCGGGCGAGACGTCCTCCACGACGAAGGTGACGATCTCGTTCGTGGCCCTGCCGAAGAACCCCGGCAGAAACGTGATGATGCTGCCGCCCGTGCCGATCACGCTGGCCCGCGCGAGCGGGGATCTCGTGACGGTCTGCACGGCACCGCATCCGATCCTGATCGAGGATCCGATCGCGAACGAGCTCGATCCGAAAGTCCGACCGAACCCCGAGGGCAGGCCACAACGCGAGGAGTGGGTCCTCGCCAAGCAGCTCGCGGTGGGCGCGCTCGTGGGGGCGATCCTCACGGCGATCGGCGCGTGGCTCTTCGTGCGATGGTCGCGACGCCCGAAGCCCGTGCCGTACGTCGCGCCCAAGCTGCCGTGGATCGCGGCGCTCGAAGAGCTCGAAGCGATCCGCGCGTCGAACCTCATCACCGAGGGCAAGAACGACGAGTACTTCGACCGCGTGAGCGACTGCGTGCGCAAGTACCTCGGCGCGCGTTACGGGTTCGATGGCCTCGAGAGCACGACCGACGAGATGCAGCGGACGCTCGCGCGCGTGCGGCCACCTGTGCGCGGGCTCGACACGATCACGCGTTTCCTCGAAGAGGCTGATCTCGTGAAGTTCGCGCGCGTCTTGCCGAGCGAAAACGACTGCCTCGCCGCGCTCGAACGCGGCATCACGATCGTGCGCAACACGACGCCGCCCCAGGCGGGATCCAGCGAGACCGCGGCGCGCAAGGAAGCGGCGGGAGGGCCGACATGAAGCGGTTTGCCCTCGTCCTTTTGCAGACCCTGGTGGTGCTCGCGCTCGCGCTCGCGTGGCCCATCTTCGCGCGGCGCGACGCCTGGGAGAGCGCGAGCTTCGAGCTGCCGTGGCTGCTCCTCGGCCTCGCCATCGTGCCGGTCCTGCTCTGGTGGGGCACGGCGGGTCAGGACCGGCGCACGCCACGGTTGCGCGTCGGTACGATCTTCCCCTTCACCACCGGCCCGCGTGGCGTGCGCGCGAAGCTCCGGGATCTGCCGGGCGTCCTCCGCGCCGTCTCGGTCGCGCTCCTCATCACCGCGATCGCGCGCCCGATCTCGATCCTGCGTGACGAACGCAGCGACGACAAAGGCATCGACATCGTGGTCGCGCTCGACCTCTCGGGCTCGATGCGCGCGATCCTCGACGCCAAACCGGGCGATCTCCCGGGCCGGATCACGCTGCCGCGCGGCAAGCGCCTCACGCGGCTCGATACGGCGAAGATCGTGCTGCAGGACTTCATCTCGCGCCGGAAGACCGACCGCATCGGCGTCGTCGTCTTCGGCAAGAGCGCGTATGTCCTCTCGCCGCCCACGCTCGACTATCACCTCCTGAGCGAGCTCGTCGGCAAGATGACGCTCGACGTGATCGACGGATCGAGCACGGCGATCGGCGACGGCCTCGCCACGGCCGTCGCGCGCCTGCGCAAGAGCGACGCGCAGTCGAAGGTGATCGTGCTGCTCACGGATGGCGACAACAAGGAAGGCCTGGTCTCGCCGCAGTACGCGACGCACCTCGCGACGAGTGTGGGCGCCCAGGTCAACACGATCCAGATCGGCAACGACGACGAGGTCGACGTCGAGGACGGCTTCGATCCGCTCGGCCAGCCGCGCTACGTGCGCCGTCGTTACCCGGTGAACCCCGAGCTGCTCAAGTGGATCGCCAAGACCACGAAGGGCGAGGCATACATCGCGACCGACGCGAAGGCGCTCGCCGAGAGCATGCACGCGGTGCTCGACAAGCTGGAGAAGACGCGCTTCGAGGCGAGCCGCGGATCGTTCGAGGATCTGTTCCCCTTCCTGCTCGTGCCCGGCGTCGTGCTGGTGGGCCTCGACGCGCTCCTCCGCGCGTGGCTGCTCCGGAGGTTCCCGTGATCTTCGGCGCGCCCATCTTCCTCTTCTGCACGGCCCTCGCGGCGCTCGTCGCGCTCCTGCTCGCGCTCGGCGCGATCTATCGGCGGCGCGCGGCGCAGGCCTTCGGTGATCTCGAGCGCGTCGAGGCGCTGCGGACGAGTGACCCTTCCGTGCGACGCGCGTGGAAGGCCGTCCTCCTCGTGATGGCCACGGCGCTCGCGTTCTTCGCGGCGGCGCGCCCGCAGTACGGCAAGGGGACGCGCCTCGTGCCGGCGACGAACGTCGACGTGGTCCTCGTGCTCGACTACTCGAAGAGCATGTACGCGCGGGACGTCGAGCCCTCGCGGATCTTCCGGGCGAAGGTCGAGGTCGCGCGGCTCGTGAAAGAGCTCGAAGGCGCGCGCTTCGCCGCCGTCGCCTTCGCTGGCGAGCCGATGGGTTTTCCCCTCACCGCCGACGGCGCCGCGGTCGCGCAGTTCCTCCGCCAGCTCGACCCGAACGACATGCCCATTGGCGGCACCGCGATCGCCCGTGCCCTGACGCTCGCGCGTGATCTCTTGAAGCGGGATCCCAAATCGTCGGAGCACAAACGGATCATCCTGCTCGTCACGGACGGCGAGGATCTGGAGGGTGATCCGGTGGGCGTCGCGCGTCAGCTCGGGGCCGAGGGGACGACGGTGCACGTCGTGCAGATCGGCGGCCGCACGCCCGAGCGGATCCCCGAGGTCGGCGAGGACGGCCGCGTGGTCGGCTTCCGGACGGACCGGAACGGAAAACCCCTCACGACGGCGCTCACCGTGCATGGTGAGAAGCAGCTCGCGTCGATCGCCACATCGACGCCCGGGGGCGAGATCATCGTGGCGGAGAAGGGCACGACCGGGATCGATCGCATCGCCGCGGATCTGCGCAAGCAGATGAAGAGCGAGCTCGCCGAGAAGATCGAGACGGTTTACGCCGACGTCTACTACTACCCGCTCGGGCTCGCGATCCTCTTGCTCGTGGCCGAGGCGCTGATCACGGACGCGCCGCTCCGGATCCTCCGCCGCAGGGCCGCGCCGAAGCCGATCGCGCCCGCCGGCGAGCGCAAACGAAAGGAGGCGCGTCGTGTCCCGGCCTGATCGCAAAGCACGCGTCGCCCGCACGGATCGTGCATCGACCACGATGCGCGAGCGCGCCAAGACCGCGGCGATCGCCCTCTTCGCGCTCGCCTGCGTCGCCGGCGGCGCGACCTGGCTCGCCTCCGGCTGCAGCGGATGGGACCCGAGCTCGCCGTTCGAACGCAACGCGCCCGCGGTGGATCAGGCCCTCGCCGATCTCGACGCGGGCCGCTTCGAATCGGCCGAGCAGGCGCTCGAAACGTACCTCGGCACCGGCCCGTGCACGGACGCGGGCCTCGGCCTGCCGGATGCGGTCCGCCAGAAGTACAACGGCTCGTTCGATCTCGGCCTCGTGCTGTTCTCGGTCGCGGAGAAGTACGGCCGGCGCTTTGGCGAGGAGGAGCAAAGCGACGGTGGCCCCGAGGAGGAGCAGCTCGCCGCGATGCGCTCGCTCGAGATCGACTGCGCGCTCATCGTCGTGCGGGCGATCGCCGAGGATCCGAAGGTCCCGATCGATCTCCGTGCCCGCGCGCACTACCTCGCGGGCAACCTCGAGTTCTTGCGGAAGAAGTACGAGGAAGCCGTGCGCCACTACGACGACGCGCTCGCGCTGATCCCGGGTTTGCCCGAGGATGCGGCCGCCGACGGGATCGGGCGTGACGCCGCGTGGAACCGCGCCATCGCGCTCCGGCGCATCGAGGACCAGAAGGACGCGGGCCAGGACGCCGATCAAGACGCGAACCAGGACGCGGGCCAGGACGGCGGCGACGACGCGAGTGATGGATCCGACGGCGACGATGGATCCGACGGCTCGGACGGGTCCGACGGCGGCGAAGACGCGGGCCAGGACGGCGGCGACGACGGCGGGAAAGATGCCGGCGACGACGGCGGAGGCGACGGCGGCGACGGGGACGCGGGCCAGGATGCGGGCGGCCAGGACGGCGGACAATCACCGCCCCCGCCGCCGCAACCCGCCTCGCCCGAGCCCCAGCCGGGCCAGGAAGATCGCATCCTCGATCGCTTCGAGGAGGCGCCGACCTACCAGGAGCAGGAGGCCAAGATGAAGGCCGGCACGCGGCGCGGTCGCGTGATGGAGGACAAGTGAGGGCCGGGGCGCTCGCGTGGATCCTCGGCGCGCAGGCCGCGATCGTTTCGGTAGCAACGATCGCGCACGCTGAGCCGCAGGTCACGACCCACGTCAGAGCGCGCAAGGTCGAGGTCGGCGAGCCCTTCTCGGTTCAGCTCTCCGCGCTCGTCACGAACGGCGAGCCCATGCCGAGTGATCCGCGCCTCGCGCCGCCCGCGGGCGCCACGATCCAAGGTGGCCCGGCCATCGGCACGTCGGTGGTCGCGATCAACGGCAACATGCGCGTCGGCATCGACGTGAGCTGGCAGCTCGTCTCGAACGCGCCCGGCCGCGTGAAGATCCCCGCGCCGAGCGTGCTCTGGTCGGGGAAACGTTTCTCCGGACAAGCCGTCGAGGTCGAGGTCGTCCCCGCGAGCGGCCGCCGCAGGCCGCAGAGCCCGTTCCTCTTGCCGGGCGGCCCGGGGTTCCTCGGGCAGTTCGGGCTCGGCGGCTTCGATCACTTCACCGACGACGATGACGAGCCGCAAGCCGCGCTCGACGAGAAGCTCGAGCTCAAGACAGCGCCCGATCCGTACGTCTTCGTCCACGCGCACGCCGACAAGAAAGAGGCCGTGATCGGCGAGCAGGTGGCCGTCTCGTTCTACCTGTACCGGGCGTCCGCCGTGGGCATGGACGATCGCCGCGACCCTACGGCCGCGGACTTCCTCCGCTGGTCGATGCTGCCGAACCCCGGCACCGAGCCCCTGTTTCGCGCACGCGCGGGGAGCCGCACGTACATGGTGCAACTCGCCGAGCGCCTCGCTCTTTTCCCGACGCGCACGGGCGATCTCCACGTCGGCCCCTTGCGGTTTTGGTTCACGGGCCGGCAGGTCGGACGCCACGCGCTCCGCGAGAGCGAGGACCTCGTCATCCGCGTGACCGAGCCGCCGCGCGCGGGTCGCCCGCCGGGTTACGCCCTCGGCGACGTCGGTCGGTTCTCGCTCTCGGCCACGGTCGAGCCGCGCCGCCTCACGCAGGGCGGATCGATCGCGGTCACCGTGCAGGTGAAGGGCAGCGGCAACTTCCCGCAGACGCTCGCGGTGCCGGCGCGCACCGGCATCGACTGGCTCGATCCCGAGAAGCGCGAGTCGATCGGCCCGCAAGGCGCGATCATCTCGGGGTATCGATCGTTCGGGTACGTCGTCCGCATCCAGGAGGCGGGCCAGGTCGATCTCGGCAAGATCGATCTGCCGTACTGGGATCCCTCGTCGAAGCGGTACGAGGTCGCGAGCGTCGAGCTCGGTAAGGTCGACGTCGCGCCCTCCGCCGCGCCCGATCCGGCCGCGTCTGCGAGCGCCTCTCCGAGCGCCACGCCCGGCGCCGATCCCGCCGCTCCGAAAGGCGAGGTCGATCCTTTCGCGACCCTCCCTGCCCCGCGCGCCACGCTCGGCGCGTTCATCGCGCCCTCGGCGCCTCTCTTCGACGGCGCGAGCCTCTACCTCGTGATCGCCGCGCCGCCCCTCGCGTACGGCCTGCTGGCCACCGCGGCGACGGGCGCGCGGCGCCTCCGATCCCGCAGGGCCGCGGGCGCTTCCTCGCCAACGCGCCTCGCGAACGTCGCGCTCGACGAGGCCGATCAAGCGCGCGAGCGCGGCGACACGAAGGCCCTCTCGGCGGCCGTCGAGCGCGCGATCCACCACGCGATCAAGGCAGCGACCGATCTCGAATCACGCGGCATCTTGCTCGACGATCTCGCGAAGGAGCTCGAAGACGCTGGCGTCGCCGAGGATCTCGCGGCGCGCACACGCGGCCTGCTCGACGAGGCCTCGGCGCTGCGCTTCGATCCGGGGGCGAGCCCGGCGAGCCTCGAAGAGCTTTCGAAGCGCGGGCGAGCCGTCGTGCGTGATCTCGTCGCCGTCTCCGGGAGGGCGCGGGGATGAGGCGCGGGCAGGCCGTCGCGATCTCGTTCGTGCTCGCGTCCGTGTTCGCGTTCGCGAGCGTCGCGCGCGCGGCGACGCCCGAAGAGCTCCATCGCGAAGGCACCGAGGCCCTCGGGCGCGGCGCCTACGGCACGGCGATCGAACGCTTCGAAGCCCTCGCCGACATGGGCTTCGTGCACCCCGACGCGAGCTTCGGCCGCGGCCTCGCCTACCTCGCGCGTGTGCGTGCCGGTGCCGATCGTCCTGGCGATCTCGGTCGCGCCGCGGCCGCCTTCGAGGAGACGCTTCGCCTTCGACCTTCCGACATCGAGGCCGATCACGCCCTCGACCTCGTCCGCGCCGAGGTCGTGCGAAGGCGCGCGCGGCGCGGCAAGGACGCGACCACGGTGCGGCCCACGCTCGATCGCGCCGTCATCGGCCTCGCGTCCGAGCGCACCTGGAGCCTGCTCGCGCTCGCGTCCTCGATCCTCCTCTCGATCGGCCTCTTCCTCCGGCGGAGCCGCGCCTCTTCGTTCTCCGTTGCCGGCCGCATCATGGCGCCCACTGCGCTCGTGCTCCTCTGCGTCTTCTTGCCGCTCACGATCGCTGCGCGAAGACTCCGGCTCACGACGCGCGCGGGCGTCGTCGTCGTGCCCGAGGTTCACCTCGTCGACGATCACGGCACGGCGCTCGGTGGTGAGCCGATCCCGGAGGCGCATGCCGTCGAGGTCGGCGAGGCTCGCGGCGGGCTCGTTCACGTGCGCTGGGGCGCGACAGAGGGATGGATTCCGAGCGGCAGCGTCCGCCTGCTCTCGCCGTGACGTCCGCCTGGTGGCTGTGGACGATGTCGCGAGAACGCGACGTCGCCGTGTGCTAGGTTTCCGCCGTGTGGGTCCGCCGCGCTGCCATCCGTCCGGTACCGTCCTTCGCGCAGGTCCCTCTGCGGGCCCTCTCGGAGGTCGAGGAGCAGCTCGCGGAGGATGACGAAGAGGCGCGGCAAAAGCTCGACGAAGCGTTCGCTCGTTTCGAGCAGACCCAGCCTGCGATGGCCGATCGCATCGCGCAGGTTCTCGGCGGCCCTCTCGATGAAACCGCGCTCGCGCTTGGATATTTCCTGACGCTCGCCGTCTGGCTCGCTTTCGACAACGTCTTCGGTGAAGACCTCGCGGAGGTCACGCCGCTCGCGCTCGCCGGCGTCGAGGAGTCGCTCAAGCTCGACGAACAGCTTCGCATGGCCGATCCTGCCGAGGCGGTCGATTCCGACGACGTCATCGCGATGGAGCAGCCCGATGTGCTCTCGTTCGTTCACGAGCACGTCGACGCGGCGCTCGAGGCGAACGCGAGCGAGGTGGACGTCGACGACGTACACGAGATTTATCGCATCGTGCTGATCGAGGTCCTCGCGCTGAGCTACGCGGTCCGTCCCCCGACGAACTGGGGGATTCAGATGACGACCGAGTTCACGGCCTGATCACTTCTGCATCCTCGGGTGACTGCGTTGACGCTTCCGCGGCGTCGGCTTACGCACGTCCCATGCAGAAATTCGGCGTTGTCTTGGGCATTGCAGGCCTCGTGTTCGCGTCGGCTTGCACGGGCGGGGGAGACACGGGTCTCTCGGGGACGATCACCACCGGGCCAACGGGGAGCGGCTCGGGTGCGTCGGGTCCGGGTGGCAGCGGCGGCGTGGGCGGGACCGGCGGCGACGGCGACGTGGGCGGCGCAGCTGGCGCGGGCGGCTCGGGGCAAGGCGGCGCGGGCGGCGGCGCGCCGATGGACGTGTTCGATCCGGACAAGGACGGGCCGTTCACGATCGCCGAGATCGACGACAACCAGTGGAAGGCCTCGACCGGCGACACCGTGCCCATGCACGCGGCCTATCCCACGGCGGGCCCTTCGAGCGGACCGTATCCGGTCGTCGTGGTGGCGCACGGCTTCCAGATCGCGGCGAGCCAGTATCACGGCTACTTGAAGCGGCTCGCGAGCTTCGGGTACGTCGCGGTCACGCCCGACTATCCGACCTCGCTCGCCGGCACCGACAACACGAAGGCCACGCAGAACATCATCAGCGGCCTCGATTGGGTCGAGTCGAAGCCCGAGCTCAAAGGCGACACGAAGCTCGCGGGCGCCACGGGGCACTCGCTCGGCGGCAAGCTCGCGGTCTACGCGGCCAAGCTCGACGAGCGCTTCAAGGCCACGATCGTGCTCGATCCCGTCGACGGCGCTCCCTCGAACCCGCTCCAACCGAACCCGACGTGCAACGCGCCTGCGTGCATCGACGTGAGCGCGGAGCTCCCGATCGAAAAACCCACGGGCTTCCTCGGCGAGACGCTCGACAGCATGACCGGCGGCTTCCAGCCCGCGTGCGCGCCCGCGGCGGAGAACTTCATCACGTTCTACGCGAAGGCCATCGCGCCGAGCATTGCCGTCACGATCAACGGCGCGAACCACGTCGGCTTCGTCGACAACACGCAGACCTGCGGCTTTGCCTGCAGCGCGTGCAAGATGCCCACGCTCGACAACGCCACGGTGAACGCGCTTTCCCGCGCCTACGTCACCGCGTTCTACGAGCGCTATCTGCGCGGCAACATCGCCTACAACGCCTACCTCACCGGCGCCGAGGCCCAGGCCCGCTACGTCGACACGGGCATCGCTTCGATCCAGTCGAAGACCTTCGCGCCCTAGAGCATCGATCGGGCCCCGCGTGCGGCGCAGCCCTTGCGCCGCGCCGCACGCCTTGCATCACGACGTGAGCTTCTCGCCGTGCCGGACGACCAGCACCGAGCGATCCGCGTGGTTCACGACCTTCGCGGCCGTCGTCCCGATCAGCCGATCGAGCCCCTGATAGCCGTGCGACCCGATCACGATGAGGTCCACGTTCTCGTCCTTCGCCGCCTGGCAGATCGCCTGCCACGGCGTCCCGACGGCCACCTTCACCGGCCCGCGCAGCTCCTCGGGCACGCGCTCGAGCTCCTTCCCGACGTACCGCAGCGCCTCTTGTTCGAGCAGCCCTTCGAGTGACGACGGCGGCAATGCGTAGGCTTCCGGCGGTAGCTCGACCGGGATCCCGATCGCCCGCATCAGGATGAGCTTGCTGTTCGTTCGCCGTGCCAGGTCGATCGCCGCGTCGAGCACGTCCTTCGCCCGCGGCGAAGCATCGAGGCCAACCAGAATTCGGTGCATACAGTCGCTCTCCTTTTGCGCGGCACGGGCCTAACACGACCCGTGCCATGCGCGAAGCACCCTCGTCTTCCAGGCAACCAGGGTCCACGTTGCTCGTCGCCGAGACCGAGGCCGCGGCAAACAAAGCGGGGCGGGATCGCGCGGCCGTCGCACCGTCTTCTCCGCCGCGGACGTCACCCATCGGCGAGGGGGCTCCGGGCTGATTCTGCGCTACCCTGGGGCTCGAAAGGACAAGCGTTTGAGCCGAGGCGATAGTCTGCCGCTCTCTCCGAGCGTCGACGCCATCCCGTCCATCGACGCCGTGCCGCCGCTGCCCACGACGCTCCTTCGCACGCCGGCCTTCTGCGACATGGTCGTGGGATACCACCGGCTGCGCCTCCTCCACGACGGCGCGCAGACCTTCCCCGCGATGCTCGAAGCCATCGCGCGCGCTAGCTCCACGATCTGCCTCGAGACGTACATCCTGCGCGACGACCACGTCGGCCAGGCCTTCGCGTGCGCCCTCGCGGAGCGCGCGCGCGCGGGCGTCGAGGTCAACCTGCTCTACGACGCCTGGGGTTCGTCGGTCTCGGGGGCCTACGTGGCGAACTTGCAGGACGCGGGCGTGCGGGTCGTCGAGTTCCGCCCCGTACTCCTCGCGCTCCAGAATCGCAAGCTCCTCCGCCACGTGGTCCGGCGAAACCACCGCAAATCGCTCATCGTCGACTCGCGCATCGCGTTCACCGGCGGCATCAACATCTGCGGCGATTACGCGCCGAAGGACATCGGTAGCCCCCCGCCCTGGCGCGACACGCACCTCGAGCTCGAAGGCCCCGCCGCGATCGAGCTCCAATACTTCTTTTTGCGCACCTGGCGCAAAGCGAAGGGCCCGGCGCTCGACGAGCCGCGCTACAGCCACACCGGTCGAAGGCCCGATCCGCGCGTCCGCGTGATCACGAGCGACATGCACCGCGGCCGCGCGGGCATCCGCGACGCCTACCGCGCGGCCATCAAGAACGCTTCCCGACGCATCTGGATCACGAACGCCTATTTCCTCCCCTCGCTCAGCCTCCTCCACGCGCTCTCGGAGGCGGCGAAGCGCGGCGTCGACGTGCGGCTCATGGTCGCGGGCACGACGGACGTCCCGGCCGTCCTCCACGCCTCGCGCTCGATCTACGGGCGCCTCCTCGAATCGGGCGCGCGCCTCTACGAATGGAACGGCCGCGTGCTCCACGCGAAGACGGCCGTCATCGACGGGCATTGGTCGACCGTGGGGTCGAGCAACCTCGACATGCAATCGCTGCGGCAGAACCTGGAGGCGAACGCGCTCATCGAGGACGAGCGGTTTGCGCTGGCGATGGAGGCCATGTTCCTCGGGGATTTGCCTCATTGCGAGGAAGTGACCGCCACGAGCTGGGGGAAACGGCCGCCGTGGGAGCGGGCGGCATCCTGGGCGGCGTATCTGTTCCGGGATTGGCTGTAACGACGAAACGTCGTTCGCGCGAGCGCGTGCAAAGGCCCGCCGGTTGCATGACGGCGGCGACCGTCATGCCGAACCGCAAACCTACGCCTCGTCCCACGCTCCCTGAGGTCCCTCGTCTCCCGATCCGCGTCCTCGGCCCCGGCAAAGGAATGCTCGTCGAATGCCCTCGCCGCGCCGCGGAGGTCCACATCGATCGATGCACCCTCTGCGCGGCGTGCACTGGCCTCTCCATCCGCGACCGATACCTCGTCTGCACCCTCGCTCCGGCCACGCGCGAGGCCGCGGGGAACGAGCCTCCAGGGGACGGGGACGCACCCCTTGCATCCGAGGCGCAGGCTTTGCGCCGCCGCGGCTGCCGGATCGCCTGGTTCGGTGCGGACCTCCCCTTGCTCGAGGGCAGGATCGAGGGCAACGTGGACGACCGTTCGGCGCCGAAGCCCCCGTGATCATGGTCCGACTGGCACCTCTCCGCGCAGAGACCGACGAAAGCCTGGTCCAGGAGCTCCTCCGGTACGTGCGCTTCAGCGACGAGGACGCGCGCCTGCTCCGCGCGCTGAGGCCCCTTGCCGCCCCGCATTTCGAGCGCATCGCCACCGCCTTTTACGACCGCATCCGCGAGCACGACGAGGCACACGACGTCTTCACGGGCGAGGCGCAAATCAAGCGGCTCCAGGGCTCCATGGTCCGCTGGATGGATCGGCTCTGCGCCGGCCCGCACGACGAGGCGTACTTCAAGAAGACCCTCGAAATCGGCCGGATCCACGTCCAGATCGGCCTCCCGCAGCGCTACATGTTCACCGCGATGGCGCTCATCCGCGTCGAGCTCCTCCGCGTCGTCGACGACACGATGGGCGAAGAGACCCGCGCCTGCCGCGAGGCGCTCGATCGCGCCCTCGACCTCGAGCTCGCGTTCATGCTCGAAGGCTACCGTGATCATTTCCTCGCCCGCACGCAGCAGCGCGAGCGCCTCGAACGCGCCGAGGTCGACCTCGCCTTGCGCCGCACCGAGCACCGCTACGTCAGCGCCGTGGAGCTCGCCCGTGTGCTCGTCGTTGGCCTCGATCGCGAAGGCAAGATCCGCCTCTTCAACCGCGAGGCCGAGCGTGTCACCGGCCTCGGCCGCGAAGAGGTCATCGGCGCGCCCTTCCACGAGGCGCTCCTGCCCGAGGCCCTCCGCGACGAACAGGCGGGGCTCCTCCACGCGCTCCTCGAAGGCCGCGAGAGCCGCGCCACCCTCGACGACGTCGAGAGCGCGGTCCGCACCCGCGCCGGCAAGATCCGCGACGTCCGCTGGCAATTCGCGTATGCGCCGGGCGACGACGACGACATCGTCCTCTTTGCCGTCGGCCGTGACACGACCGACGAGAACGCGCTCGCCGTGCGCCTCCGGCAAAACGAAAAACTCGCGGCCGTGGGAACGCTTGCCGCGGGCCTCGCGCACGAGATCCGAAACCCGCTGAACGGCGCCCAGCTCCACGTCACCTTCCTCGAACGAGGCCTGCGCAAGAGCGGCGCCGACGGCGATCAGCTCGAAGCCGTCCACATCGTGGGCGAGGAGATCAAGCGCCTCGGCAAGCTCGTCAGCGAGTTTCTGGATTTCGCGCGCCCCAAACCCCTCGAACTGCGTCCCACGTCGGTGCACGCCGTCTGCGAGCGCGCGAGCAAGCTCGTCGAGGCCCGCGCGATCCAGACGAACGTGACGCTCGCCCTCGAACTCCCCACGACCGAGCTCGTCCTCGACCTCGACACGCCCAAGATCCAGCAGGTCCTCCTGAACCTCCTGCAGAACGCGGTCGAGGCGCTCCAGCCGACGGGCGGCGGCACCGTCACGCTCAGGGCCCGGCGCAGGCCGCGCGACGTGTGGATCGAGGTCGAGGACGACGGACCTGGCCTTTCGAGCCCCGACGCCCCGATCTTCGACCCGTTTTTCTCGACGAAGCCCGAGGGCACGGGCCTCGGCCTCGCCATCGTCCACCGCATCGTCACCGACCACGGCGGCACGATCGACGTCGACAGCCACCCCGGCAGGACGGTATTCCGTGTCTCGCTCCCGGTGCGCCTCGGCGCCCACGATGCCGAGGCGAATGCGGGGAAGATTCTCGCTTGAGGCTCCCATGACGAATACGAAGATCGCGGGCAAACCCAAGGCGCGCGTGCTCGTCGTCGACGACGAGGCGAGCGCTCGCTCCGGCCTCGAAAAGCTGCTCCGACAGGAGGGCTACGCGGTCGACGTCGCCGCCGATGGTCCGAGCGCGCTGCAAATCGCCGCCGAGCGCCCGCCGGACGTGGTCGTGACCGACCTCAAGATGCCGCGCATGGACGGCCTCGAGCTCTTGCAGAAGCTCCGCGCCACGTATCCGAGCGTCCCCGTGATCATGGTGACCGCGTTCGGCGAGGTCTCGACCGCCGTCCAGGCGATGCGCAGCGGCGCCGACGATTTCATCACGAAGCCTGTCGATTTCGACGCGCTCACGCTCTCGATCGAGCGCGTGATCGAGCGGACGAACCTCAAGGCCGAGGCCGAAGAGCTTCGCCGCCAGCTTCGCGAACGCGAGGGCGAGGGGTTCGAGGGCCTCATCGGATCGAGCCCGGCGCTGCAGAAGGTCTACCGCGTCGCCAAGCAGGTCGCCCCGGCCCGCGCCACGGTCCTCATCACGGGCGAGAGCGGCACCGGCAAGGGAGAGCTCGCGCGGGCCATCCACAAGAAAAGCCCACGCGCGAGCGGCCCCTTCATCACGCTACATTGCGCGGCCCTTGCCGAGAGCCTCCTCGAGAGCGAGCTCTTCGGCCATGAACGAGGCGCCTTCACGGGCGCCGACAAACGCCGCGTGGGCCGCTTCGAGCAGGCGAACGGCGGCACCTTGTTCCTCGACGAGGTCGGCGAGATCCCGCCGGCGACCCAGGTCAAACTCCTCCGCGTCTTGCAGGAGCGCACGTTCGAGCGCGTCGGCGGCAACGAGCCCGTCGAGGTCGACGTACGCCTCGTCGCCGCGACGAACCGCGACCTCGCGAAGGACGTGCACGACGGCCGATTCCGCGAGGATCTCTACTACCGCCTGAACGTCGTGCACATCGAGATGCCGGCGCTCCGTCTGCGCGGCGGCGACGTGCTGCTACTCGCCGAGCATTTCCTGAAGCGCTTCGCGCTCGAGAACAAGAAGCGCATCGAGGGCTTCCATGACCGCGCCCGCGCCAAGCTCCTCGCCCACCGCTGGCCGGGCAACGTGCGCGAGCTGGAGAATGCGATCGAGCGCGCCGTGGTGCTCTGCGAGGGCACGCAGATCGACGAGGATGACCTGCCGATCGACGTGGCCCCGCTGCCCAAGGGTGGCGTGCGCATTCCGGGCGCCACGATGGCCGAGATCGAGCGCTTCGCGATCCTCTCCACGCTCGACGCCACGAACGGCTCGACGGCGAAGGCCGCCGAGATGCTCGACATCAGCGTCCGCACCATCCAGTACCGCCTGCACGAGTACGGCGTCGCCGCGAAGGAAAAAGAGAAAAAGGGCTGATCCTCCGCGCGAAAGCGGCCGGGGTGGCACGGCGTTTGTAGGTGCCCCGCAGGTGGACGTGAAAACGAAGCCGCGGCGGCTGGTGCTCCTGGTGGACGACGACATCCGCTCGGCGCGAGTTTTCGTGCGGATGCTTCGCGAGGACGGCTTCGACGTCGAGGTGGCGCACGACGGCGCGCACGCCATCGGACGGCTCTCGCGCGCGCCCGCGCCCGACGTCCTGGTCACGGACCTTCAAATGCCGCACGCCGATGGCATCGCCGTCGCGAAGTACGCGCGCTCCTGCAACCCCACGCTGCCCATTTTCATGGTCACGGGCTATCCCGAGATCGTCGCGGCCCGCGCCAAGGCATTCGATCCCGAGCCACGAATCTTCACGAAGCCGCTCGATTATCCGACCTTCGCGAAGGAGCTCGATCGAACGGGCACGTGAACGCACGCCTTGCGCTCCGGCGCAAACCGCGCGCCCCGCGGCGGGTTTCTCCGTGCTAGGTTCCCGCCCATGACGGAGTTTCGTCGTTTCCGGGGCACGATTGGTTACCTGACGAACGAATCCCTCGAGGCCGCGGTGAACTGCGCCCTCGCGCTCGAACGCCCCTTGCTCGTGAAGGGCGAACCGGGCACGGGCAAGACCCTGCTCGCCGAGGCGATCGCCCAGACGCTCGAGACCGAGCTCATTCCCTGGCACGTCAAGAGCACCACCCGTGCGCAGGACGGGCTCTACGTCTACGACACGGTCCAGCGCCTCTACGACTCGCGCTTCGGCGACGGCGACGTACGCGACATCCGCCGCTACATCAAGCTCGGCCCCCTCGGCCGCGCACTCGCTTCGGACAAACGGGTCGTGCTGCTCATCGACGAGGTCGACAAGGCCGACCTCGAGTTCCCGAACGACCTGCTCCACGAGCTCGATCGCATGCGTTTCCGTGTGACCGAGACGGGCGACGAGTACGTCGCGAAGGAGCGGCCCGTGGTCGTCATCACGAGCAACAACGAAAAAGAGCTGCCGGACGCGTTCCTGCGCCGTTGCGTCTTTCACTTCATCGATTTCCCCGACCGCGAGTTCATGCGGCAGATCGTGAACGTGCACCATCCGGAGCTCGCGCGGGCGCTCGTCGATCAGGTCCTCGCGGTGTTCTACGAGATCCGCAACATGTCGCGGCTGCGCAAGCGCCCGTCGACGAGCGAGCTCATCGACTGGATCGCCGCGCTCCGCAAAGCCGGCATCGACGAGGTGAAGCTCGAACAGGCGCTCCCTTTCCTCGGCGCGCTGCTCAAAAAAGAGCAGGATCTCGTCGCTTACGCCGATCAGCTCTCGGGCGGACGTAAATACCGCTCCTGACGCGCCGCATCCTGGATCTTCTTTTCCCCACGGTGGGGTCTCGAAGATCCAGGCCTTTTGCCCCACCCTCCCCCCAAATCCACGCAATCACACGGTAGCCGTACGGCATGGCTGCGTCTTTTTGTCGTCTGCGGGGTGGCACGACGACTGCAATGGTATCTGGTCGGCGCCCCTCGAAAGCCCGGCACGAAGATGCTTGACGCCGGCGCGGAAACGGGGGAAAGCCGAAAGACCGAACGCGGGGGTTTTCGAATCTCCGGGTTCGGCTGGGAGACCGTCATCTGCCAGCGCGCAATGAGGCGTAGACTGAGTCCAGGGGACGGCGCGACCAACGGAAGAGGTTAGCACCATGGCTCTCAATGCGTATCTCCGTCTGAAGGGGCAGAAGCAGGGCGAGATCAAGGGCTCCGTGACCCAGAAGGGTCGCGAGAACAGCATCATGGTCATCGCGGTCTCGCACGAGATCATGAGCCCGCGCGATCCGGCGAGCGGCCTGCCGACCGGCAAGCGCATGCACAAGCCCTTCATCGTGACGAAGGAGCTCGATAAGGCGTCGCCGCTGCTCTACAGCGCGCTCGTGAACAACGAGAACATCTCGGAGTGGGAGCTCAAGCACTACACGCCGCAGGTGAAGGCGCAGCAGGGCGTGGGCACCGAGGTGAACCACTACACGGTGCGCCTGATCAACGCGAACATCGCGTCGGTCAACTTCCGCATGCCGAACAACCGGAACCCCGATCTCATGAAGTACGCCGAGTACGAGGAGATCGCGTTCACGTACCAGAAGATCATCTGGACGTGGACCGAGGGCGGCATCACGGCCGAGGACGACTGGGAGACGCCCGCCGTCTGATGTTGGGCTGACGCCCAGCAAAACCAAACGGGCGGCCAAACGGCCGCCCGTTTTCATTTTGTACTCAGCCCCCGGTGCCCGGCAGCGTGGCCGCCGAGAGCCACTGGAAGCCGTCCAGAATCGCGAGCGAGTCGTACGACGAGTCGCCCACGTCCCAGAGCGCGATGCGGATCTCCACGATTTGCCCGGGGATCACGTTGCCCGCGGTCGTCAGCCAGAACGTGCCGCCGCCGATCAGGCAATCACCGTCCGACTCGAATCCCGTGCCCATGAGCTGCGTCGAGCCGAGCGAGCACGAGGTCGCGCTGACGCTCGTGTCCCAGCAGAGCGGCGACGCGGCTTGCGAGTCGCAGACGGCGAAGAGGTCCGTGCCCTGCGCGATGTTGATGCCGATGGGCCATTTCTGGTTGCCCTTCGTGAACGTCATCAGGTTCTTGTCGACCGGGTTCGGCGTCGGAGAGGGCACGCCGCTCGGCGTGTCGACGAGCGCGATGAACTGATCGTTGTAGCTCGTGCAGACGAACTCCGGGTATTCGGCCGACAAGAAGTACGAGTTGAACGAGAATGCCCGCGCATTCGTGGGCGCCCGCAGCCGGAGCACGAGCATGACCGAGTCCTCGGCCTCCGGCGTGTTGCTCGCGTTGCAGCCCGGCGAGTCGGGCAGGCCGTTCGCGGGCTTGAGAGGCAGGTTTGGCGTGGCGAACCAATCCTTGACCGAGTATTGCCCGCCGCCCGAGATGAGCACGTTGCTCTCCGGGATGTGCGACGTCGACACGTTGAAGCCGCCCGGCGCGCCGCCGTTCGGTCCGGGGTTCGTCTGCGTCGCGTCCGAGGCAATCCCGCTCGAGAGCACGACGGCGCTCTTGCCCTCCAGCACGGCCGGCGTGATGCCGCCGAAGCTCTGCCGGATCGACGTCGCCTGCGGATCCCCGAGCGGCGAGCCGTCGGCACGCAAGAGCTCTGCGCTGATGAGGCCCCACGTCCTCTCGGCCTTCGGGGCGTTCTCCGTGGTCACGCGACAGATGCCGAGCGCCTTGGCGTAATCGGTCGCGGCCGACGAGTTCGAGGCCAGCGCGTCGTCGCAGGAGACCGTGTCTTCCAGGTCGAAGAGGTCGGTCTTCGTGTTGCAGTTGTCGTCGATGCCGTTGCCCACGACCTCGATCGCGCCCGGGTTCACCTTCTCGGGCTCGGCGCCGCAGAGGCCGGGTTTGTCGCAGCAATCGCCCTCGCTCGCGAGCCAGCCGTCGTTGTCGCAGTCCGTCGTCGTGCTGTCGCAGGCCTGGCAGGTCCCGTCCACGCACGACGCGCCGGCCGCGCACTTGTTGCCGCACGTCCCGCAGTTCGACGCGTCCGTCGTCGGCGAGACGCAGAGCTGCCCGCACAAGAGGAACGGCGCATTGCATTCGCCGATGCTCACGCACATGCCGCCCGCGCAGAGCTGCCCCGAGGGACAGGCATTCCCGCACGCCCCACAATGCGCCGGGTCCGTGTCGAGGTCCACGCAGCTCGATCCGCACAGGGCCGAGCCGCCGAGGCACGTCACCGAGCAGAGCCCCATCGAGCAGACCTGGCCCGCGGGGCACGCTGTCCCGCACGCGCCGCAATTCGCCGGATCCGTGTCGAGGTCCACGCAGGACCCATTGCAGGCCGTCGCGCCCACGCACGTCGTCCCGCATTGCCCCGCCGAACAGACCTGGCCCTGCGGGCACGAGGTGCCGCACGCGCCGCAGTTGTTCGGGTCGTTCTGGAGGTCCACGCACGTGTCATTGCATTGGGTCGTCCCGCCGAGACAGGTGATCCCGCACTGGCCCACCGAGCAGACCTCGCCGGCCGCGCAGGCATTTCCGCAGGCGCCGCAGTTCTTCGGGTCGAACGTGAGGACCGTGCAGGCGTCTCCGCAGAGCGTCGTGCCGGGCCCGCAGGCCGAGCCGCCGCCTTGCCCTGCGCCGCCCATTCCTGCGCCACCGTGCCCCGACCCGCCCTGCCCCGCGGTGCCGCCCTGCCCGCCGTCGCCGCTGCCCCCCTCGCCGCCGGGGGACATGTCCGAGCCGCTGCTGGTCGCACACCCGGCCCACGCGCCGGCCGATCCCGCGGCGAGCAGCGCCACGAGCGTCGCGTTCTTGAATACGAGGTTGGATTTGTTGGAATTTTTCGCCATACCAGGGTCCCCTGTTTGGAAGGGACGACCTCCTTACCAGAGTTTCCTTCCGGCGAGCGTCTCTTGTCGGCGCGGGGCACGTTTCCGCGTGCGGGTTGAAATCGTCGCTCTGTTTCGCTAAGGCGTCGCCTCGTGTTCTCTGGTGCGCGCATCGCCGTGGTGATCCCGGCTTTCCGGGAAGAAGATCGAATTGCCGATACGGTGCGGTCCGTGCCTTCGTTCGTGGACCATGTCGTGGTCGTGGACGACGCGAGCGACGACGCCACGTCGGCCGCGGCGCGCGCCGCGGGGGACGGGCGCCTCGTGCTCGTGCGACACCCGGAAAACCGCGGCGTCGGCGCGGCCATCCTGACCGGGTATCGCGAGGCGCGGGCGCTCGGGGCCGACGTCGCGGCCGTGATGGCGGGCGACGGGCAGATGGATCCGCTCGATCTGCCTGCTGTCGTCGGCCCGGTCGCGCGGGGCGAGGCCGATTACGTCAAAGGCGACCGCTTGCGCCACCCCTCGGTCTGGACAGACATGCCCCTCCACCGGCTCCTCGGCACCTCGGCGCTCGCGTGGATGACGCGACACGCGGCGGGGTTACCGTCGCTATCGGATAGCCAGTGTGGTTACACCGCGATCGGCGCGGCGGCGATGGATTGTTTGCTCCGCGAAGGGATGTGGGCGCGGTACGGATATCCGAACGACCTGCTCGGCACGCTCGTACGTCATGGGCATCGCGTTCACGAAGTCGCGGTGAAACCCGTGTACCGCGGCGAGGCGAGCGGGCTAAGGCCGTGGCACATTTTTACGATTGGTTACGTGGTGGGGCGCGTCGCATATCGAAATATCATGAGAGCCAGGCCGCGAGACGCCTAGCTTCCGGAGCTACCGTCCTGGTAAGGTAATTTGTCTGTTTCCGGGATGGAGGGCTTTACCATGAATCGCTGTATTGGCTTGCTGCTCGTCGCAGCGCCGCTCGTCCTCGCCGCTTGCGGTGACGCGGAAAATGGCGCGGTCTCCGATCCGGATGTCTTCCGGCTCGATCTGGGGACGTTCACCGCCCCCGCGGGGGAGTCGTTCCTCTGCTCCTACACCGATACCATCACGACGCGGGAGATCAGCGTCATCTCGGCCGAGGGCATCCAGGGCCCCGGGGGTCATCACCTGACCATGTATTACGTCGACAACAAACGGCCCGTCGGGAGCGTGCCGTGCTCGGGGACCACGGAGATGCTGGATTGGCACTTCGTCGTCGGCGCGGGCGGAGAGGGCATGGGAGAGGGTGGCCTCGTGGACCTTGCCGAGGGGCTGGCCATCAAAATCCCCGCTGGCAAGCAGCTCATGGTCCAGGCGCATTACATCAATGCCTCGGGAGCCGATCAAGAGGTCCACGACTGGATGGATATTCGCACCACGGATCCCTCGCGCGTGAAGGCCTACGCGGGTGATTTCGTCGTCCTCGACGATACGTTCGAGATCCCGGCGCACGCGAGCAAGGAGAGCACGAGCATCTGCGAGATCACGGAGGATACGCAGCTCAGCATGCTGCTCGGGCACATGCACGAGACCGGCACGCATTACAAGCTCGAGACGCTGGACGAGAACGGGAGCCCGCTGAAAACCCTCATCGACAACGCGTGGCAGCCGTCGTACGCATCCCACCCGCCCGTGTCGACCTTTACGATGGAGGAGCCGCTCGTGATCCCCGCGGGCACCCGGCTCCGACAAACCTGCTCCTGGGACAACACCTCCTCGACGCCGATGCTCTTCCCGACGGAGATGTGCATCGCGTTCGGCTACTATTTCCCCGGGGAATCGCGGCGCATGTGCGAACGCGTCGACGAGGCGGCTCCTTGAACCTCCGATCCCTCGCGGCGCCCTCCCTGATCGCGGTGCTACTCGCCGTCGCTTGCTCCTCGGAGACGAACGGAGGCAGCGCGGCGAGCTCGAGCAGCAGCGGCAGCGGCGGCCAAGGCGGCGATCCCACCCCCGACGACTCCTGCGTGAGGCCCGGGGACAAGGGCAATAGCAAAGGCGTGGGGGAGTATTGCACTCCCTTCGGAGGCCAGTGTACCGGACAACCGTACGCGGCCCTCTGCCTCGCCGACGTAGGCCAAGATCAGTGGATGTGCACGCGCATCGGCTGCGACGAGACGACCGACTGCGGCGAGGGCGCCGGCTGCTTGCTCGTCGAGAGCCAAGGCTCGGCATGCGTCCCCTGCCGCTGTGACGATCGGGGTGTCGGCTGCACGGACGCTGGCACGGGCGGAAGCGGCGGCACGGGCGGAAGCGGCGGCGCGGGCGGAAGCGGCGGCGCGGACGCCGGTCCTTGATCCGATTCTCCTGCCCAAACGCGGACAACCGGAACCTCCGGACAACCATCCAACCCCCCGAAGCCCGTCGCCGAGGCCAAAGGGGCGCCGTGTGCCCAACAATGGGCTGACGCACGGGCCCTTCCGCGGCTAGCGTGGCGGCGTGGCCAGGACGAAGTCGACCAGGAAAAAGGAGCAAGAGCCTTTGACCAAGGGCAGCGGACGCAAGCTCTTCGGGACCGATGGTATTCGTGGGACCGCAAACGAACCGCCCATGACGCCCGAGATGGCGTTGCGGCTCGGGCGCGCCATCGCGTTCGTCGCGCGGCGCGGCAAGGGTCGCAAGGTGCGTGTCGTCATCGGCAAGGACACGCGCCTCAGCGGCTACATGTTCGAGACCGCGCTCGCCTCGGGCATCTGCGCGATGGGCGGTCACGTCATGCTGAGCGGCCCGATCCCCACCCCGGCCGTCGCGCAGCTCACCCGCAGCATGCGCGCCGACGCCGGCGTCGTGATCAGCGCCAGCCACAACCCGTACGGCGACAACGGCATCAAGATCTTCGGCCCCGACGGCTTCAAGCTGCCCGATGCCGAGGAGGCCGCGATCGAGCGGCTCATGGAGGGCGGCGAGCTCGACGCGCTCCGCGTGACCGGCGCCGCGATCGGCGACGCCATGCGGCTCGAAGACGCGCGCGGCAGGTACGTCGTGTTCTGCAAGAACACCTTCCCCGCGCAGCTCTCGCTCGACGGCGTCAAGCTCGTCTGCGACGCCGCGCACGGCGCCGCGTACAAGGTCGCGCCGCTCGTCTTCAGCGAGCTCGGCGCGGACGTCGTCCCGCTCGGCGTGAAGCCGAACGGCCGCAACATCAACCGCGACTGCGGTGCCTTGCACCCCGACCACGTGGCTTCCGAGGTCGTGCGCAAGGGCGCGGCGCTCGGCATCGCGCTCGACGGCGACGCCGACCGCGTGATCATGGTCGACGAGAAGGGCCAGATCGTCGACGGCGACGCGATCATGGCGCTCGTCGCGCTGCGCCTGCTCCGCCAGGGCAAGCTGCCGGGCGGCACCGTCGTCAGCACGGTCATGTCGAACCTCGGCCTCGAGCGCGCGCTCGCGAGCGAGGGCGGCCGCGTCGAGCGCACCGCCGTCGGCGACCGGTACGTCGTCGAGGCCATGCGCGCCGGCGGCTACAGCTTTGGCGGCGAGCAGTCGGGGCACCTGATCTTCCTCGACCACGCGACCACGGGCGACGGCATCGTGGCCGCGCTGCAGGTCCTCGCGATCATGCTCGAGTCGGGCAAGCCCCTCTCGGAGCTCGCCTCGCAGGCGATGCAGCGCGTGCCGCAGGTGCTGGAAAACGCCACGTTCGTGCGGCGCATGCCGCTCGAGTCGATGCAAACGATGCGGCTCGTCGTCGACCGCGTGGAGAAGACGCTCGGCGGCAAGGGCCGCGTGCTCGTGCGCTGGAGCGGCACGGAGCCGAAACTCCGCGTGATGGTCGAGGGCGAGGACGAGGCGCTGATCGCCAGGTACGCGCAGGAGATCGTCGAGGCCGCGAAGAGTGACGTGTCGAGCGGCGCGGCGGGGTAAATTCCGCGCGTGCTCCTCCTGCTCGACGTGATGACGCGCGCCGCGCGCCTCTTCTTGCTCGCGCTCGCGCCGCCGCTCTTGTCGCCCGAGCCCTCCCCTCCCGGAAACCCGATCGTCGCGGCCATCCTGGCCGTGCTTCTGCTCGGAGCCGTTCTCTACGGCGCCGTACGACTTCGCGCGTGGGGCGCACGAGAGCGTGGGTTCGCGTGGAGCGCGTCGCTCGCGTGGGTCGCGGTCGCGGCCGCGCTCGGCGCCGCGCTCTACTTCCGCGAGGGCCGCGCACCGCTCGGCCAGGGCGTCGTGTTCGTCGCGGTCCCGGCCTGGGCCTCGATCACGCTCGCGGCGTCGACGCTCGCGGCAAAGATGTTCCCTCGCGCCCGCCATGCGCGGCGCTTCGCGGCGCTCGCCGTGCTCACGGCGTCTGCGCTCGTCTTCGCGTCCGCGTCGTCGTGGCTCGCCTCCCCCACGCAGATGTGGTGGGAAGCTCTGCGCCGCGACGGCGAGCACCCTCGCGCGATCGGTGAGCTCACGCGAAAGCCACTCGGATCACGGGATTTTCTCGCCGCGCGCGCCCTCGCGGACGAGTGCTTGCGGCTGCATCCCGGGAGCTGCCGCTGCCAGGGCGAACGCGCCGAGATCGCCATCCGCGCGCGCGACTTCGTGCAGGCCCTCGAGCTCGCGCGCGCCGCGCACGAAACGTGCCCCGGGGATGGCGCTCTGCGCGCGCTCCACGCCGAGGCGCTCGGCTTGAGCGGTCAGGCGATGCGGGCCGAGGAGGAGGCCCGTCGCGCGCTCGCCCTGGGCGGTTCCGAGGCGCGACTCAGGTACGCGCTCGCCCTCGCGCTCGCGGGCCAGGGCAAGGACACGGAGGCCATGCGTGAGGCCAAGCGGGCCGTCGAGCTCGGGGCCGGCCGGAGCGCCGCGCTCTTCGTCGGCTCCTCCGCGCTCGTGAAGGGCGATCTGGACGAGGCTGCCCGTGTGCTCGGCCCGCTCGTCGTGGCCGATCCGGGCGACGCCGAGGCGCAGTACGACCTCGGGCTCGTGGCCGATCGCCGCGGCGACTACAACGCCGCACGCTCGGCCTACCTCGCGGCTCTGCGAGCAGACCCCTCGTTCGCGGACGCGCGCTACAACCTCGCGCTCCTCACGTTCCGCCGCGGCGTCGTCGACGAGGCGAAGCACCACGCGCAGAAGCTCCGCGAGGCGCACCCGAACGACCCGCGCAGCGCCGAGCTCGCCCGGTCGTTGGGCCTCCAATAGTGGGAGCTCAAGGATTCTTGGCCAGGCGCGCGCGCACGGCCTCGGCCGTCTTCGTGTCACCGATGCCCTCGGCCATGCCGAGCATCTTCGTCCAGAGCGGCCGCGCCTCGGCGGGCCTGCCGGCCTGATCGAGCGCCGTCGCGAGCTGAAATGTCGCGCCGTAGTGATCTGGATGGTGCGCGAGCACGGCGCGGAAATGCGCTGCCGCGGCTTCGGGGTTTTTCCTGTTGTAGAGCGCGTCGAGTCCGAGCTGCATCGAGGCCGTCGGATCGGCGAGCGCCAAACCGTTCTGCCGCTCGTCGATCGCGGCCATCCGCGCGCGGGCGTGCTCGGCCGTCTGCGTGTCGCCGATCCCGTCGGCCATCGTCGCCATCTTCTCCCAGAGCGGCCGTGCCCCGCGCGGATCGCCGGCCTGTTCGAGCGCCGTTGCGAGCTGGTACGTCGCCCCGTAATGATCGGGATTTTCCGCGAGCACCTCGCGGAACCGCGCCGCCGCGAGGACGGGATCGCTTCGCGTGTAGAGCGCATCGAGCCCGAGCGTCATCGGATCCGCCGGCGCGTTGGGGCTCCGCGGGGGCGCGGCGCGCGGGTTCAGCGCCGCGCCCGGAAGGCCCACACCGCCCGGTTTTCCGGCCGGAATCGGGCTCGAAGCCTTCCAGGCGATGACGATCGAAAGGAAGGCGACCACGATGGCGCCGAGCCAGAAGGCCACGACGCCCGAGCCGCCGGCCGGTTTCAGCGCGCGCGCGGCAGGCTTTTCGGCGGTCTTCTCGGCGGCCTCTTCGTCCGTGGTTTCTTCGTTGGTTGGGGTTTCCGACACGGCGACTTTCCTCCGGATGACGAGCCCCACGAGCAGGACACCGAGCGCCGCGAAAAAGACGAACGGGAAAGCGCTCGAGCCCGCGCGCGCGGCGGGACCGGGCAGGGCGCCGAGCGCGCGGAGGACGTCGTACGTGGTGGGATCATAGGTGCGAAAGGTGATGAACGTCTCGTGGAACAGGGCGAGCTCGAACACGGCCGACGGGAGCAGCAAGGCCGCGGCGAACCCGGCCCCGCGCGCGCGCCCGGCCCAGGGGAACGAGACGATCGCCCACGCGGCGAGCAGGCGGAGGATCGGGTCGAGCACCACGAGAAACCGCAGGTTCTTGGGCAGGCCCACGAACGCGGCGAGGGAGACGAGCAGGAAGCACGCGAGCCAGAGCGCGCCGCGGTTTTCGCGCGGACGCTCGGCCAGACGCGCGAGCGCGACGATCCCGAGGATGCAAACGATCGGCGCGAGCACGAAGAGATCGAAGAGGGGCCGGTGCGGCGGGCCGCTCTGGTACTGGATGCCGTAGTCGTCGAGGAACGAGGCGCGCGCGAGGCGGACGAGCTCGAAGAAGGCCGAAGCGTCGCGGCCGAGGAGCAGGAAGCCCACGAAGAAGAGGGCCGGCGGGACCAGGAAGAGCAGTACGTCCGCGGGGCGCAGGCGCGAGCGGAGGGCGAGGACGGTCGCCGCCGCGAGAGCTGCATACGGAAAGACGAACGCTTCCTTCACGGCAAACGCGAGCGTCGCGAGGCCGGCAAACAAGGCCATCGGTCGCCATCGCGCGCGCAGCGATTCGCGTTTGTCCTGAGCGAGCCGAACGAGGGCCCACGACGCGGCCAGAAAGACCGCGCAGTACACCTCGTCCTGGAGCGCGCGCCGGGAAAGCGCGAGCTGGAGCGGCGACGTCACCGTGAGCGCAGCCGCGACGAGCCCGGCCCGCGGTCCCACGAGACGCGCGCCGAGCAGGTACGTGAAGACGATCGACACGATGCCCGCGATCGTCGAGAGCCACGCGAGCGTGCGGCCGTCGCACGGCGCGTCCACGGCGCACGCGAGCGTGGTTAGCACGAAGTAGCCCCACCGCAGTGGCGTGGGAGACGCCGCGAGATCCGCGCGTTCGAGGTGCGCCGCCACGAGCCGCGGGTACGCGGACAAACCCTCGCGCTCGAGGAACTGCGCCGCCGACACGTAGTACGCCTCGTCCGCGGGCGCATACGATGCGACGTCGTTCCACCCGATCCGGAGCGCCGCACCGAGCCCCACGATCCCGAAGAGGACCGCGTATGTCCGGACGAACTTCACGAGCGTCGCGCCCCGCGACAGCGCGGTCATCGTTTCGCCTTCGAAGGTTTCTCCTCGGCGGATGCGGCCTTCTCCTGCGCCGCCAAGAGCGCCTCGACGCGACCCTTCGCATCTCGCTGGAGGTCGGCGACGAGCTGCTTCTGCGGACCTTCGAGCGGAAGCGCGAGCAGCCGTCGAAACGCGGCGAGCGCCTGCGGGGTGCGCCCGAGATCCTGGTTCGCCATGCCCACGCCGAACAGCGCCGGCGGCGCGAACGGATCGGCCGCGAGCACCCCTTCGAGCACGTCGAGCGCTTCGAGCGACTTTTTCTGCCGCGAAAGCGTAAACCCGAGCGCGATCGACGTCCCCGCCTCCGGCCGGAGCTCCAAAGACGCCCGCAGCGCCTGCTCCGCCTCGTCGAGCTTCCCCGCGCCGAGCAGCGCTTGCCCGAGCAAACCCAGCGCCTCCGGGCTCCGTGGATCCATCTGCACCGCACGCGAAAGATCCGCCGCGGCCTCGACGTGTTTGCCCTGCTGCAGACGCGCATTCCCCAGCGCAAGCCGCGTCCCGAAGTCGTCCCCCGCCTTCAAAGCCGCGACGAACCGCTCGATCGCGCCGGGCACATCCCCTTCGGCGAGCTTGATCTTCCCGAGCCCCGCGAGCGGCCCCGGCGCGTCGGGCCGGAGCGCGAGCGCCCGCTCCAGCGCAGCCTTCGCCTCCGCGGCGGCCTCGGGCCTCCCGGCGAGCAGCGCCCCGAGCGCCGCGTGCGCCACGTACGCATTCGAATCGGCCTTCACGGCCTCGGCGAGCTTCAGCCGCGCGCCATCCCGGTCCCCGCGCCGCGCGAGCACGTTCCCGAGCGCGGTCAGGCACACCGCTTCGAGGCCCTTCTCCGTCCCGCGCAAAAACTCCGCCTCGTACGCCACGTCTTCCAGCGCATCCGCGGCGACCCGAGCGGGGCTCTCGGCCATGAGGGAGACCCGCGCCCGCATCTGCGCCCGTTGCACGCGCGGATCGTGCGGCGCGAGCTCGTGGGCGTGGGCGTACGCGGCGAGGGCCTCCCCGTACCGACCCTCCGCGAGCGCGCGATCGCCCCGGCCGAGGTGCGTCACGGCGAGGTCGGGGAGCGCGTCGCACCCCACGGCGAGCGCCACGACCAGCAAGAGGGGCCGCATGACGGCTTGGCAAGCCGCGGCGCGAGCGGCGGTTCGGCGATCCATCGGCATGCCGTTGTACTCCGCCGGCTCGCCCTCGCGGAAGCGTCGCGTCTGCCACGCAGCTTGACAGCCCACGCATGGTCAGGGTTTTCTGCGTATATGCGCCTCGATCGCCGCCTGGGGCGGACTCGGTCGATCCTGGCCGGGGCCGCCATCTTCCTGCTCGCGTGTCCCTCCCTCGCGCAGGAGACGAGCGCGACCGGCGCCCTCGAGCGCTTCCAGCCGTCCGTCGCGGGCGATGCCCTCTTCGGCGTCCCCTCCCCGGGCGTGTCCGGACACCTCGTCCCCCGCGCCAAGGCCGTCGTCGACTTCGGCTTCCGCCCGCTCTCGATCCAGGACGGCGACACCCGCTACGCCATCGTCTCGCAACAGACGTTCCTGCACATCAACGCCTCGCTCGCGCTCTGGGATCGGCTGCTCGTCTCGCTCGACATGCCCTTCGCGCTCACGCAAGGCGGCGACAGCCCCACGGTCCTCGGCGTGCCGTTCGCCTCGCCGCAATCGGCCGAGGTCGGTGATCTGCGCATCGGCGCGCGCGTGCGCCTCTTCGGCGCGGATCGCGGCGCCTTCCAGGTCGGCCTCGGCGGTTATCTCGTCGCGCCCACCGGCCCGAGCGGCTACGCGGCCGAGGGCGCGGTCCGCGGCGAGCCCCACGTCGTCCTGGGCGGCCGCGTCGATCGGTTCCTCTACAGCGTCTCGCTCGGCACGACCCTGCGCGCCTCGGCCCGCCCGCACACGTTCGACGCGCGCGCCGGCGCGGCTGTGGTCTTCGGCCAGGACTTCTTCCAGATCGGCCCCGAGCTCTCGCTCTCGACGCCGTTCGCGCGCGAAGTCCTCCTCGACACGCCGGACACGCGGATCTCCGTCGCGTCCCCGGTCTCGGCCGAGCTCCTCCTCGGCGCCAAACTCCGCCCGCTGCCCTTCCTGGTCGTCGGCGCCGCCGCGGGCCCGGGCCTCACGCAGGGCTATGGAACGCCCGTCTTCTCCGCGATCGGCAGCATCGGCTACGAGCCGCAAGCGGCCCCGGCCGACAAGGACACCGACGGCGACGACATCCCGGACAAACACGACGCCTGTCCCGATACGCCGGGTCCGTCGAACGAGGATCCCAAGAAAAACGGCTGCCCGCCCGACGCCGACGGCGATCGCATCCCGGACAAACAGGACGCCTGCCCGAGCGAGCCCGGCCCGAAGAACGACGATCCCAGGAAAAACGGCTGCCCGCCCGACACCGACAACGACTTCATCGTCGATCCGAAGGACGCCTGCCCGAGCGAGCCCGGCCCGAAGAGCGCGGATCCCAAGAAAAACGGCTGCCCGCCCGACACGGACGACGACAGCATTCGCGACGTCGTCGACGCCTGTCCCAAGGATCCCGGCGTGCCGAACGAGGACCCGAAGAAGAACGGCTGCCCGCCCGATCGCGACGCGGACACGGTCCCCGACAAGACGGACGCGTGCCCGGACGTGCCTGGAAAACCCGACGAGGAAGCCGCGCTGAACGGCTGCCCGAAGGTCGAGGTCACGCACAAAGAGATCGTCATCCGGCGCCAGATCCGCTTCCGGTTCGGGCAATCGAGCCAATACCAGACGGTGGATCCGATGAGCGACGACCTCCTCCACGAGGTCCGCGACGCGATCCTCCAGCACCCCGAGATCGAGCTCATCGAGGTCCAAGGCCACGCCGACGCAATGGGCGCCGACGAGTACAACCAGATCCTCTCGCAGAGCCGCGCCGACTCGGTGCGCGCCTGGCTCATCAAGCGCGGCATCCCACCCGAGAAGCTCGTGGCCAAAGGCTACGGCGCGTCGGTGCCCGTCGAATCGAACGAGTCGAAGGAAGGCCGCCAGCAGAATCGCCGCGCGAACTTCGTGATCATCAAGAAAAAGGAGCCTTGAACCTCGCCCGAGGCCGGCTCTAGAATCGACACATGGCTTCCCTCGCGCGTCTCTCGGTCGGATCCCTCGCGATCTTCGCGGTGATGGGCGTTCTCGGCTGCGACGCAGGTGGCCTGCTCGAGGTCGAGGACAAGGACAACCCCACGCCGCCCGTCGCGGCCAAGGGCCACCCCGGGACGGAGATCGTCGCTGCCGGCACGCAGGCGCGAAACGGCAAGTACAAGCTCATCTACACGATGGGCCAGCCGACGCCGCAAAGCGTCCAGAAGTTGCCGGAGGGCAAACGCCTGAACGGCGGCATGCCCGGCTCCACGCAAGAGCCCTGAATCCGCCGCGCCGGGGCGCTGCCCCGGACCCCGCGGGGGCTGTTCGCCCCTCGACCCGAACCAGGGCAAGCCCTGGACCTTTCGGGGAAGAACTGCGCGATGCGCAGTTCTTCCCACAGGCCGGTGGCAAGACCATGAAGGTCGTCGCACGCAGCGACACGTTGCCGGTTGAAACGCCAGCGCTGGTCGTCGCGGTCTTGACCTGGCTGTTCGATGAACTGCGCATCGCGCAGTTCATCGACCCCGAGTCCAGCGCTTGCGCTGGTCCGGGTGCAGGGGCGGACAGCCCCTGCTGGGGCCTGGGGCAAAGCCCCAGCGCAGCGACTTTGGGAGGACTATCGCCCGCTGTGCATGAGCGGCAGGAGCGCTTGCAGCCACGTGTGCGACGGATCCGCGAGCGTGCTTGGGACCGTGCTCGGCGCATCGACGCGCGCGGGGCTCGCGGCGAGCGGCTCCGGCGCGATTCCGAAGCGTAGATCCGCGTAATGGGAGAGGCGCCCGCTTGGCGTGATCTCGTCTGCGCGGTTGCAGACGACGTGCCACTGGAAGGGCATGTTGGACGTCCCGCCGCCGAGCTCCACCACGTCGAAGCCTGTCGCGCTCTTGTTCTTCACGACCACGCCGCGCGTTTGCTCGTTTTCTTCGAGCTGAATGAACACGCGGAGCGGGTGACGCTCGTCGATCTGGACATTGGCTGTGAAGATCGGGTCGAGCTCGACGTGGGTGAAGCCGTTTTCGAGCCGCGCCTCGCCGTAGTCCTCGAAGAGAACCTCCGGCGCCTCGGGCGCGTAGAGGGTCACGCGGCGCTGGCCTGCGGCGTCGGTCGGGTCGAGGACGGTGGTCGAGACGGTGCCGATGCCCTGGATCTTGAAGCTCGTGAAGCCGTCCCAGAAGTTGACGCGGACGATGTCGCCGAAGTTGTCGGTGTACTCGGCTTGCGCGACGCCCGAGGAGAGGTTCCTCGAATAGGTGCCCGTCGTCTGGCCGGTGAATGCGCCGCCGGAGCCGGCGACGAGGATGTAGCCGTCGATGTTCTGGCCCGCGCCGTGGATGGCGGTGCCGCTCGTGTTGTTGTTGTCGCCGTACACGGCCGCGAGGCTGCTCTGGCTCGTCACGCCGTACAGGCCGGCACCATTGCCGGTGCCGGCCGCCGCCGTGTTCATGCCGACGATCGCCGCGCCGGTGGTGGTCGTGTTCTCGGAGAGGATCGTGCGGACCGTGCTTGCCGAGGTGGCGTGGAATGGGGAGTTCGGGGCGGTGGTGCCGAGGCCGACGTTGGTGCCGTTGTCGAAAAGCCGCGAGTTGCCGCCTGTCGTGGCGCTCGTGAACTTGATGATGAAGTTCGTCGTGCCGTTGATGTTCGCCGAGCCCGCCGGGCCCTGCGGCCCCTGCAGGCCCTGGATTCCTTGCGGACCTTGCGGCCCCTGCGCGCCTGTCGCGCCCGCCGGACCGATCGGCCCCTGCAAGCCCTGAATACCTTGCGGACCTTGCGGCCCCACAGCGCCGGTCGGACCGAGCGGCCCCTGCGGACCCACGGCCCCGGTCGGACCGATCGGACCCTGCGGCCCCTGGATGCCTTGTGGCCCCTGCGGACCCACAGCGCCGGTCGGACCGATCGGACCCTGCGGACCCACCGCTCCGGTCGCCCCCTGCGGCCCCATCGGCCCCGCGGCCCCGGTCGGACCGAGCGGACCCTGCGGACCCACCGCTCCGGTCGCCCCCTGCGGCCCCATCGGCCCCATGGCCCCGGTCGGACCGACATCACCTTGCGGACCCATCGCGCCGGTCGAACCCATCGGACCGACGTTGCCCTGCGGCCCCATTGCGCCGGTCGGACCGATCGGACCAATCGGCCCCTGCGGACCCACCGCACCGGTCGCCCCCTGCGGCCCCATCGGCCCCGCGGCCCCGGTCGGACCGACATCACCTTGCGGACCCATCGCGCCAGTCGGACCCATCGGACCCATCGGACCCACAGCGCCAGTCGAACCGGTCGCGCCGGTCGGCCCCACCGGCCCCATCGGCCCGATTGGACCTGCCGGGCCGATCGCGCCGGTCGGACCCATCGCGCCCATCGGACCCGCCGGACCCACTGCTCCGGTCGCGCCGGTCGGACCCATCGGCCCGACCGGACCCAGGCCGCCCGTCGGACCCGCGGGGCCCATCGCACCATCCGCGCCGACTGGACCTTGCGGACCCGTCGCACCCGTCGGCCCCACGAGCCCCGTCGGCGGACCGACCCACTCGCCGTTGTTGTTGATGACCTCGGTCCCGTTGATCGTCACGCTCGTCGGGTGGATGTCCCCGTTCACGTCGTTCGCGAGCAGCGCGTACGGCACGCTCTGGATGGGCGCGCGCGGCTGGAGCTCCGGATCGCTTTCGATCGTGATCCCCAGGTACCGCACCGAACCGTCGAAGAGTTTGTCGAACGGCACGATCGAGCCGAGCGAGACGGAGTAAAACCCCTCGTCGAAGTCGACCTTGTGCTCCTCGCTCCAGAGCGGCGTCTGCGCGTTCGCCGCGTCGTAGATCGCGAACGTCACCGTGAGCGAGCCGTTGATCGGCGCATCGTCCGCGTCGAAGAGCCGCCCCTGGTTGGTGATCGTCACGGGCACGGCCGCGTGCGCGTGCATCGCCGCCATCGACACGCTGCCTGCGAGGAGTGCAGCCGTGAGCCACCGCCGGATCGTGGGAGTCTTCATGTCAAGCGCTCCGCCGCGTCGAAAGAGCTAGAAGCCGATCCGCGAACGCGCGCTCGTGCGATCGGGCGCGCATGGATCTCCTCTCGATCGTAAACGCCTCGCGAGAAAGCAGTCAATCGCCGCGGTGGCTCCGCGGACGTGATCTTCCGAGCCAGCCGAAGACGATCACGCCGAGCAGGTTCGCCGCGAGATCGCCCAGGCTGAAGGTCCGCGTTGGCGAGAACGCCTGCGCGCACTCGTCGATCGTCGCCACGATCCCCACCACGACCGGCCCCGCCGGCAGCCCGATCCGCGGCACGCGCGCGTCGTCCGTGGCCCGCCGCGCGAGGAACGAGGCGCCGCCGAGCAGCACGAAGTGCAGCACCTTGTCGAGGTACGGCGTCGACAGCACCGACAGCGGCAGCCCCCGCGCGTAGGCGAGGCCCGAGATGACCCCGAGCAGCACCACGTAGCCTGCCAGGGCGAGCTGCCACGCGCGGACCGAGCGCATCGTGTCCCTCTTCGGATCCGACCCCTGAAACGACGAAGGGCGCCGCATCGTATCGATTGCGGCGCCCTCGTCGTCCTTCGTGCCGGTGGAGCTGAGGGGAATCGAACCCCTGACCTCCTGACTGCCAGTCAGGCGCTCTCCCAACTGAGCTACAGCCCCGTCGTGCTTGGGAGGCGCAGTATCTACAGCCTCCCAGCCCGTTTGTCTCCTCTTTTTTTAGCGATCCAACCTACACCAGAGCACTTTTCTGGTCGGAGGGTCGGTCCGGACGGTCAGAAGCCCATCAATTTGGCGATGTAGTACTTCATGGTCTCGGTCGTCCCGCCGCCGATGCGGAAGAGCCGCTGGTCGCGCCAGGCCCGGGCGATCGGGAAGTCCTCGATGTAGCCCCAGCCGCCGTGGAATTGCAGACACGTGTCCATGATGTCGCTCACCACGTCGCCCACGAGCACCTTCGACATCGAGATGTATTTCACCGTGTCGAAGCTGACCGGCCCCTTCTTGACGTATCGCTCGTCGTTGTAATGGTCGACGCACTTGTAAACGAAGGACTTCGCCGCCTCCGCCCGCGTGTAGAGGTCCACGAACTTGTGCTGCCAGACCTCACGCTTGAGGATCGGCTTGCCGAACGCCACCCGCTCGCGCCCGTACGCGACCGCCTGCTCCAGCGTGTAGAAGGCGCCGGCGAGCGCGCTGACCGAGCCGATGAGCCGCTCGCTCTGGAAGTTCTGCATCAGATACATGAAGCCCATGTTCTCCTCGCCGAGCAGGTAGCGCTTCGGCACCCGCACCTCGTCGAGGAAGAGCTCCGCCGTGTCCGAGGACTTGTTGCCGATCTTCTTCAGCTTCTTCGAGACGCTGAAGCCCGGCAGGTTCGTCGGGACCAGGAAAAACGAACAGCCGTGCGCTCCGCGGTCGGGGCTCGTCTTCGCCAGGAGCGTCACGAAATCGGCCCGCGTCCCGTTCGTGATGAACGTCTTTTGCCCGCTGATCACGTAGTCGTCGCCGTCCTTGCGCGCCGTCGTGAGGATGCCGGCCACGTCGCTGCCCGCCGCGGGCTCGCTCACGCCGAGCGAGATCACCTTGTCGCCCGCGAGCACGGGCTTCAAAAACTCCTCGATCTGCTCCTTCGTCCCGAGGTCGCTGATCACCGGGGTCGCCATGTCGGCCTGCACGAGCAGGCCCATGGTCACGCCGGCCAGGCGCGACCGCGGCAGCTCCTCGGCCTTCGCCGCGCTGAACCAGTAGTCGAGGCCTTGCCCGCCATGCTCCTCGGGGAAATGGGCGCCCAGGATGCCGAGCTCACCGGCGCGCTTGAACACCCAATTCGGGAAGCACTCCTCCGCCTCCCATTCCTCCGCGTGTGGCGCGAGCTCCTTCTCGGCGAACGCGCGGACGGTCTTCCGGAACTGCTCGTGCTCCTCGGTGAAGGGCTGCCACATGGCCACGGTCTCCTCGTTGTTGCCGGCCAGAGGGGCGCTCCTACCCCACGATTTCCCGGCGTTTCGAGAATGATTCGTACACGAAACATTCGCGAGCGCAAGAGGAAGAAATGTGAGGCTGTATCCAGGGCTGCGAAGCCGAGGGAACCGCGCGCCCCCGTCCCCAAGCTCTGCTAGCCTCGGTCCCCCCGGATGCGGTTCCTCCTCCTCTCGCGTAACGCCAATCTCTATTCGACCAGCCGGATCGTCCTGGCCGCCCGCGCGCGTGGCCACGAGGTCACGGTCATCGACCCGCTCGACCTGCAGATCGTCGTCTCCAAGGGCCGATCGAGCCTGCTCCACGAGGGAAACCCCGTGCCCCGGTTCGACCTCGTGATCCCCCGCATCGGCGCGAGCATCACGAACTACGGCCTCGCCGTGGTGCGCCAGTTCGACCTCATGGGCGTGCCCGTGCTGAACAGCGCCGTCTCCATCGCCCGGAGCCGCGACAAGCTGCGCGCGCTGCAGCTTTTGAACCGCAAAAACATCGACGTCCCCGCGACGATCTGCGCCAGAAGCCCCGCCGGCGTCGATTCGGCCCTCGCCCTCGTCGGCTGTCCCGCGATCGTCAAGCTCCAGCAGGGCACGCAGGGCATCGGCACCATGATCGCCGAGACCCCTCAGGCCGTGCACTCGCTCCTAGAGACGCTCTGGGCCATGGGCCAGGACATCGTGCTGCAGGAGTACGTCCGCGAATCGAAGGGCCGCGACATCCGCATCATCGTGGTCGGCGGCAAGGTCGTCGCCTCGATGCGCAGGGTCGCCAAGCCCGGCGAATTCCGCTCGAACCTGCACCGCGGCGGCAAGGGCGACAAGGTCAAGCTCCAGCCCGCCTACCGCAACGCGGCCATCCGCGCGGTCAAGGTGATGGGCCTCGAGGTCGCCGGCGTCGACATGCTCGAATCGAAGAAGAAGCCGAAGATCCTCGAGATCAACAGCTCCCCGGGGCTCGAAGGCATCGAGCGCGCGAGCGGCATCGACGTGGCCTCGGCCATCATCGAGCACGCCGAGAAGTACGCCCTGACGCACGGGCGCATCTCGCAACGCGAGGTCGATCTGCGCATCACGAACGTCATCCACGACGAGCGCATGCCGCCCCGGCGCATGCCGCCCATCCCCGCTCGCTTGAACGGCCGCATGAACGGCCGCGTCCGCGGAGCGCCGTCTTGAGCCTGCGGATCGAGCCCACGGGCGACGCGCTCGTCCTCTCGATCGACCGTCCGAAGACCAAGAACGCCCTCGACCGGGACCTCACGCGCCGCCTCGCCGAGGCGGTCCGCACGGCCGAGGCCGACCCTCGGGTCCGCGGCATCGTGCTCACGGCGACGGGCGAAGAGACGTTTGCCTCGGGCGGGGATCTCCACGAGATCGCCCGCGCCGTGCGGGAAGGCGCCGGCCCGTCCGGCGTGCTCGACATGTACGAGGACCTCGTGGTCCTGGAGACGTGCGAGCTACCCGTCGTGGCCGCGGTGCAAGGCGACGTTTACGGCGGCGGCTGCGAGCTCCTGCTCCTCTGCGACATGGTGCTCGTCGAGGCCCACACCTCGCTCGCGTTCCGGCACGCCCGCATGGGCCTCTCGCCGGCCTGGGGCGGGCTCACGCGGCTCGTCGAGCGCGTGGGGCCGATCGAGGCGCCGCGGCTCTTGTTCTCGGCCGAGAAGATCGGCGCCGAAGAGGCCGCGCGGATCGGGCTCGTGAACGAGGTCGTGCCGAAAGGAACGTCGCGCGAGCGGGCGCTCGAGCGCATCGGGCGCATCGCCGGGGGCGCACGCGCCGTCATCGCAGCGCAAAAACGCGCGCTCCTGGCCGTCCGCGCGGCGATGCGCGGCGACGCGATCGAGCGCGAGCGGGCCATCTTCGCCGAGGTCTGGGGCGGCCCGGCGCATCAGGCTGCGATCGACGCGTTCTTCCGCCGCCGCGGCTGACCCCTCAAGGGACGTACACGAACCCGCTGCCCCCGCGCCCCACGCGCCAGCGCCTCGTCGCCGCGTCCCAATCGAACGACGTCACGGGTCCGCTGCCTCCGGCCGTGCCCACCTTCCGCGCGCCGCGTGGGCTCGCCGTGATCTCGTAGACCTCGCCCGCGGCGTCGACGTACCCGTGCGTCTTGCCGTCCCGCTTGGCGTAGTGGCCGCCGAGCGAGGCTTCGGCGGGCGTGTCGATCGGCGCCTCGAGCCCGCCGCCGGGCGCGAGGTACACGAGCCGGATCTTGTCCTCCTTCGTGGTCACGAGCGCGCGTGTGCCGTCGTCGAAGGGCAGGATCGACCGCGTGCCGCCCCCCGGAAGCTCCCCGAGAATCTTGGTCTCCACGTCCGGGGCCGGCGCGCCGTGCGTCGCGCGGTGCACCATGCACGTCCCCCCGTCGCAGAGCACGTACACCGTGTCCGCGTCGAGCACGCTCGCCCCGAGCGTCGACGGCGCGGCGTAGTCCGCCGAGCGCAGCGACTCGCCCGAGCGTGGATCCCAGCGGAACAGCGCACGTTGAGGCGCGATGATCACGTCGCCGGAGGGCAGGAGCGCGATGCGGATCTTGAACGAGCCCACGCTGCCCACGAGCGGCCCGAACTGCGGCCCGGCCCGCCCGTCGAGCGCCACGGCGCGCACCTGGAGGTCGTCCACGGCCACGTAGGCCGTGCGCTCCGCCGCGGTTTGTCCCGCGCAGCAGGCGATCTCCACGACGTTCCCGCCGAGCTCGATGGGCGCGCGGATCGACGGGCTGCCGCGCAGGTCGTCGACCCGCCAGAGCATGTTGTCGTCGCCGCCGCCGAGCAGCACCTTCGTGACGGGATCGAAGGCGACGGCCTGCTGATCACGCATCGTGAAGAAGGACCTGCTGCTGCGCCAGCCCTCGACGAGCGGCTCCGAGCTGAACACCTTTCGGCCCTTCGACACGTCGGCGATCGCGAACTCGTCGTCGTCCCCTGCGTACGCGATTTCGGAGGGCCGATCCGGCATGGGGAAGACGTCGTTCACGTCGTCGTCCGTGTCGAACTCGGTCGTCTTGCCCGTGGCGACGTCGAGCAGGGTCACGTCGTCGCTCTCCGAGCCGGACACGACGCGCTGGCCGTCTGCGGAGAACCGGATGCGCACGGGCACGTCGATCGTGGCCGCGGCGAGCTGCTTCAGGCTCGGGTACGCGACGACACGCACGGTGCCGTCGGGGCTCGAATACGCGAAACGTGTCCCGTCCGGCGGCGCGGTGACGTCGATCGCGCGCGTGGAGACGAGGCGCGAGCGTTTGGCGAGGGTCTTCGTGTCGTGCAGCCAGATCCCGGTCGCGCCGGCCACGACGAACGAGGAGCCATCCCCGACGGGCGCCGCGGCCTCGGCCGTGTGCGGCACGAAGACCGTCTTGCCCGCCTGCGCCTGGATCGCGCCGCGGATCGGGACCCGGGCGTCGAGCTGCAAGCTCGGCCGCTTCGCGTCCCCGTGGACGGGCGCTCGTTCGGCCTGCCCCGTCTCGGGCGCGAGCGGCGCGGTCGGCTCTGCCTCCTCGGCCTCGCCACCGCCGCCCACGCCGAGCGAGGGCCCCGTCGAGGGCGGCGACGACCCCGGCCCCGGCAGGCTCTTCATCAGCGACGAGCACAGCCCCATCGGGCAGCCGCAGCACCCTGAAGCGCCGAGCACGAGAGGAAACAGGATCCCGGCCGTGACACGCGCGAGGAGGGTGAGAGCTTGCAAACGCACCCGGACATGAGAGCGAAAGGACGGCCGCGTGGGAAGGGGCCCCGCGAGCGAGGCGTGGAAAGCACGCCCTCACGGCCCCCTGCGGAAGCGGGGAGCCTGCTCCGGCGGACTGCCATTCTCATGACGGATCCATGGCATATTCCTCCGTCACCGAGGTGACATCCGAAGAATGCACATTGCAACATTGCAATGTCGCGCGGGTTGGTGGTACCCACAGAGGATGGCGGGAGAGGTCATGCAGCAGTCGTTTCTCGACGCGTGCCCGGGGATCTATTTCGTGACCAGCGCCGCGGGTGTCATTACAATGGCGAACCGCGAGGCCACGCGCGCCTTCGGCGGCCATGGCGCCGAGGGCCGCTCGCTCCTCGAGAGCGTCCACCCCGAGGATCGTGGCTACGTCGAGGCGCTCTGGACGCGCCTGCCGGAGGACGGTGAGCCGCTCCGCGCCGTGAGCCGGCTCCGGGGGACGGACGGGCATTACCAGGCGTATTCCTTCAGCGCGCGCCGGGCGGCCGAGGGCCCCGAGATTCACGCCGTGCTCCTGCCCGCCGCGCCCGCGGACCCCGCCGCCGTGCCGCGCCCCGAGGCTCCGGAGCTGCTTCTGCGCCGTATCCTCGACAGCCTGGAGCTGGCGGCCTGGATCGCGTATCCGGACGGTCATTGCAGCTTCAATGACGGCAAGAGCCTCGATACGAGCGGCATCGGCCGGGGCTACCACGTCGGCAAGAACATGTTCGATATGTACGCGTCGGATCCCCTCATCCAGGACAACCTCCGGGCCGCGCTCCGAGGCGAGGAGCGCCACTACGTCGTCGAAGCGCTCGGCGCGCTCTGGGAGAACTGGGTCTGGCCCGTGAAGGATGCTCGCGGCGAGGTCGTGGGCCTCATCGGCGTGTCGCTCGACAAGAGCGAATCGAGGCGCGCGATGCAGGAAATGCAAAACAAGCTCGACCTCATCGAACGGCAGCAGGAGGTCATCCGGAACCTCGAAACGCCGATCATCGAGGTCTGGGACCACGTGGTCACGCTCCCCATGGTGGGCGTCGTCGACAGCGAGCGCGCGGCGCGCGTGATGGACGACCTGCTCGCGGCGGTCTCCCGGAAGGGCGCGCGCTACGCGATCCTCGACCTCACCGGCGTCGATATCGTGGACACGGCCACGGCGGCCCACCTCCTCGGCCTCGTGTCCGCCCTGCGCCTGCTCGGCGCCGAGGGCATCATCACGGGCATCCGGCCGAACGTCGCGCAGACCGTGGTGAGCCTGGGGCTCGACCTCTCGCGCATGATCACGTGCGCGAACCTGCGCGAGGGCCTAAGGCTCTGCATCCGGCGCATGCACGCGCTGGCGGGCGCGGAACCTCGCAATGCCGCCCACGGCGCAATCCATTCTCCGTCAACGGGGTGACGCCCCAGAAACCGAAACGCAACATTGCAATGACGCAATGTTTGGTGGTACGCACGAACGATGGCGGGAGAGGTCATGCTGGAGTCATTTCTCGACGCGTGCCCGGGCATCTATTTCGTGACGAACGCCGAGGGCGTCATTTCAATGGCGAACCAGGAGGCCGCGCTCGCGTTCGGCGAACATGCCGCCGAGGGGCGTTCGCTCCTGGAGAGCGTGCACCCCGAGGATCGGGGTAGCTTCCAGGCGCTCTGGACGCGCCTGCCGGACGACGGCAAGGCCCTCCGCGCCGTGAGCAGGCTCCGCGGGACCGACGGGCAATACCAGGCGTACTCCTTCAGCGCGCGCCGGATGAAGCAGAGCCCCGAGATTCACGCCGTGCTCCTCCCCGCCGCGCCGAAACCCCCGCCCAGCGAAAAGGATCCGGAGAAGGTCCTGCGCGTGCTCCTCGACAACCTTGAGCTCGCGGTCACCGTCCTGGATCGAAACGGCGTTTGTACGTGGAATGAGGGCAGGAGCCTGATCACGAGTGGCCTCGGCCCGAACTTCCAGCTCGGCAAGAACCTGCCCGAGGCCTACGCGAACGATCCCGTGATCCGGGAGGGCAGCCTGGGCGCCCTTCGAGGCGAGGACAAGTACTACGTCGTCGAAGCGCACGGCGTCCTCTGGGAAAACTGGTTTGTCCCGGCCAAGGACGAGAACGGCGAGATCATCGGCGCCATCTGCTTGTCGCTCGACAAGAGCGAATCGAAGCGGGCCACGCAGGAGCTGCAAAACAGGATCGATGTGATCGAGCGGCAGCAGGAGGTCATTCGCAATCTGGAGACGCCGATCCTCGAGGTCTGGGACCGCGTGGTCACGCTGCCCATGGTGGGCGTCGTCGACAGCGCCCGCGCGGCGCGGGTGATGGACGACCTGCTCGCGTCGGTCTGCCGGCTCGGCGCGCGTTATGCGATCATCGACCTCACGGGTGTCGACATCGTGGACACGGCGACCGCGGCCCACCTCCTGAACCTCGTGTCCGCCCTTCGCCTGCTCGGCGCCGAGGGCATCATCACGGGCATCCGGCCGAACGTCGCGCAGACCGTGGTGAGCCTGGGGCTCGACCTGTCACGCATGATCACGTGCGCGAACCTGCGCGAGGGCCTGAGGCTTTGCATTCGGCGGATGCATGCACAGGCGCAGGCGGATGCGGCCGTGGGGGCGCTGGTCTGAATGTACTCAGGTGCGCGAGGCAGGAGGTGGGTGGGGGGCCGCTCCGCGTTTCGCGTCGGCACCCACCTCGGGGGTCTGTGACCTCTCCAGACTCGACCCGGAGGACCACCCCCAGGGTGGCTCTCCGCTATGGACTTACCTCGTTGAGCCTGGGAGGGGGTGCTCTCGCTCTGTCTGTCTTGCGAGAAGGACCTGCCTCAGGGTGGCGAGGCTTTATGCAGGGAGGGACGGGCGCCCTCCCCTGGGTGGCTCGGCTCTGTGCTCCCAGAGGCAGGAGCCACCCCCAGGGCCGTCATGCGCAGTGGATTGACAGAGGGCCAGCAGGCACGGGGTGGCTTCGGGGCGGAGGAGCCTGACGGAAACCCCCACGCGGGGCCTCGGCGTTGTGAGGGTCCGGGAGGAAGGACCCTGTCCGGGGTGGGTGGTGGCTTTCGGGAGAGGGGGAGGAGCCTCGAAGGGGATCGACCCGGCGTTGCCATCACACGCCGAGTTCGGACTCGGCCTCGTGCTTGAAGGATTGCTTCATGCGACCTCCCGACAAGGAAGGTACTTGCGGACATCCACCAGCCGTTCATGAGCGAAGACCACCTCGCTCAACCTCAGGTGCACCGAAAGCACCGCAAGGTCCTCGGGTAACGCGCGGGTCGTGATGGGACGAAGGGGGACAGCCATCGCCTCGTACGCATGGAGCATGTCACGCGACACGCGATGAACGTCGCTCCAGTCGTAAACGAAGAACCCACGCTCGGCCATGGCGATGAAGTCATCAGGGCGCTTCACGGTCACCAGGAGTCGACCGGATGAGGTGCTCGGGAGATCCCAAAGCCGCTCCTCGATGTCTTCAACGGCGAGAGCGGCTTGGTCGAGGGCATGCGTCGGGATCGGACCGACCCCCGCCGTGAAGAACGCGCCGATGTTGCCATTTCGATCGGAGGTGATCCACGCGCAGTCGAGGCCGCCCGGATATCGGTGATTCATTTTCCAATCTCCAGCGCGGCGCCTCCAGAACCTCAGCCTTCCGTCGTGCCAGGACCGGGCGCCGCGCCCGCGGGCGCCTCCTCGCTGCCCGCCTTGTCCTTGCTGGGCTTCGTGCTCTCCCATTCGCGGATGGGCCGGAGCATCCCAAAGGAAACCCGCCATCCGTGAAGCCGCATATGACACAGGCTATGCCCCAGCGATATCCCTCGGCAAGCGCCCCACCAAGATGGAGTCCAGCGCGCTATAGATATTGGCCCCAGCCAGTTGAATCCTGTCACCGAGAAGATAGACGCGGCCGACACCATCGATTGCGAGAAACACCTCACCATTGTATGCCTCGCCCAGTGGGAAGAGATCACTCCCCACCGGATCCTGGAAGGCGCCGAACCGGTCCTCTTCGCCGCTCGCAAGCTCCGGGTCCAAGTCGAAGCCCGCCCGGGCGCACTCGAGACCGGGCCCTTGGCAGTCCACACGAATACCGCCAAACTCCTCCAGAGCTTTTTCGGCCGCAACCGACATTCGAAACCCGTTTGGTTTTTCCAACTTTCGCCGCCACAGTGCAACACGCTGCGTATCACTGCGACCTTTGTGCCATCCGGCGGCCACCAGTTGTGCTTCGGTTTCTGCAGACCATTCCAGAGACTTGACCATATCGCCCTCTGTTCCCCCGACTTGATCCCGAACGCCTCCTGAAGCTTCGCACAGCTAGCACACGCCGAAATTGTGGTTCCGTGATTCGGATCCCCAGGCGCTCGCACACGAGCCGCCGTCATGATGGCCCCAGCGGGATTGACGCCAGCCTCGAGAGCCCTCGTGCTGCGTCCTCGTCACGCCCCCCGGGGAGACGCGCCCCTGACGGTTCTCAGGTCGACGGCTCGCCGCCCTTTCGTTGGGCTTCGAGCTTGTCCCGGAGCTCGCCCAGGATTCAGTCTTCTTCCGGGGTGCTGCGGCGCGCCTCGTCGATCCGACGCGTCCTCTTCCCCGGGATTTGTTCGCCCCTTCGTTGGGCCAGGAGCTCGTCACGGAGCTTCCGCAGAGATTCGAGGTGGTATTCGTAGAACTCCGTGGAGCTCTGCGTCGCCCTTGCTTCTTCGAGCCCTCGCTGAAGCTCGGCGATGAGCGGCAAAAGCACGGCGAGCCCCTCCTCGGGGTTCTCGTCGTACGCGCAGCAATTCGCATAATACCAGGTCATCCTGCATTCGAGGTCAATATCCGTGAAACCGAGGAGAACGCGAGCGTTCCAAGCATCCCGACAGGTCTGGAAGGGGGGGCGCTTCGATTCTGTCAGTCTGATGATATCTTCCGCGATGCGGCGCTTTATTTCGAGCACACCGAACTCACTGTCGCCCATGCGCGCCACGAACTCCGCCTCGAGCCGACAGTAGTCTTCAACGGCCTCGGCGAAGCTGCGAGTCCGCTTCAAAGATTTAACCAAGAGAGCGCCGCTCACTTTTGCGAACTCCTGGAAAATCTGCTCAATTCTTTCGTCTTCCGTCGTCATGTTCGTCCTACCGCGGCCATCCGGGCAACCAATACTCGCAGGATCCCTTGCCGCGCGTCAGCGGAATAGATTTGGGCCACTCTTTCTCCCCTCTACACTTGTCGAAGCACATCTTGCATCTCGTTTCTCCAATGACGCTACCCGGTCTGTCCGCCAGGGGCTTGTTCAGGCAGGCGTTCAGGTGCTCTTGACACGGGTCGTCGTCATCCGGATCGTCCCTCTTTCGAACCGTCTCCACAATATCCGCCTTGCTGACCTCCAGCGAAGCGGCACACACGATGATGACGGCGGGGCCCACTTCGATGATGAGGTCGGCGAGGGCGACCGCCACGACCACGAGCACCCCGGGGTGCCCGACGAGCCCACCCTCGGCCGGCGTCTGCCCGTTCGCAGGTGCGGGCGATGCGGGCAGGCGCAGCTTGCGCAGCCGGAGCAGATCCTCCGGGACCGTCATGGCGCGCAGCGCGATCCGCATGCATCCCGCGAGATCCGCGTGGGGCACGCCCTTCGACACCACATCGACCACGCGGCCCTCTTCGTCGACCCTCACCGCGACGTCGAACACGTAGTACCCCCGGGGAAGGTCGCCACCGAACTCATCGACGCACTCTCGCAGGCGCTCCGCGGTGGCGTCCGGCACGCGCGGGCCCTCGCTCGCTTCCGGGTATCTGATCTTGGCCCCGCAGCCGAGCGGCACGAGCGCTGTCGTCGCGCAGCCGAGGAGCCCAAGGGAGAGGAGGGTTCGCACACGCCGGGACGTCATTGCCGGAATGTGACCAAGAACCCCAGTTTCTGTCAATGCGTCGAGTATCCACCCCCACAGTGCGTGCGCCCCCGCAGCGAGCGAAGCTGAGGGTGCGCGTATGCGGGGAGGGTATGCGGGAGGGGGGAACTCGCCCAGCACAGGCACGAACGCGTATCAACGCGTAACGAGCCGGACGCGTGGCGCCTTCAGAAGCTCAGCCTTCGCCCGTGCCAGGCCCGGACGCCGCGCCTTCGGGCGCCTCCTCGCTGTCCGCCTTGTCCTTGCTGGGCTTCGTGCTCTCCCATTCGCGGATGGGCCGCAGCAATGCGTCGGCGCGCGCGGCCGTCTCGGGCTTGCCGCGCTTGACCGTGCCTGCCACCTGGATCACGTACGCGCGAATCGAATCGAGCAGCGTGTCCTTGCTCTCGCGTACCTCCGGCGCCTCCTCCGGGACGTCCGTCGTACCGATGACGGCTCCATATACGGCCTGCATCTGCTTGAGCAGCCCGAGGACCGGCGCCGCGCCAATGGCGTCGATCTGTGTTCCGAGCCCCTCGCGGTCAATGGTCGCAAGCTTGGTCTCGACCGCCGCCCACTCCTCTTTCACCTTCAGGTTCACGAACCTCCGGCCATCGGCGAAGACGCGATCCATGAGGACCTGCGCGTCCTCCCCCTGCGGCAAGAACTCCGCGAGCGAGGCCCACGCCGCGCAGATATCGTGGAAGGCGCCGCCGACCTTGTCCACGCGGCGATCCGCTTCCTTGACCGTGACGAGGCCGCCGGGGGTCTTCGCGACGGCCTGATGGACGACGATGCGATCCGCGACGATCTGAGCGACGGCCTCCGTCACGCTCGCAGGAAGGTCGTTGTACTTGGATGCGGCCGATTCGACGGCGCTCGCGAGAGCGATGGCGCCATTCGAATCAACACGGGGGAGCTGGACGAGATCAACGGGAGTGAATGTACGGGACATAGGTGCCGCAGCGTACGAGCCCCGGGCGGCCCATGTCCAGCCGTTTCAGACCGGCGGCTCCTCGTTGTTTGATGCCCGTCGGACGTGAGGGTAGACACGCGCCACGTTGACAGAATCCGACATGTCTGATCGCCTTTGGTGGTGACGCCTCCACGCCTGCGTAACCTGCTCTCGTTTGGGCTCCTCAGTTGCGCAACGGCGGCGCTCGTGCCGCTCGGCTGCGGGGCCACGGTCAGACCACTGGCGCAGCAGGACGACCGCCCGCGTGTGCCGGACGCCACCGCGGAGCGCCTGCGTGAATGCGTCGATGAGTTCGGTGGCGACCTTCGCGGGGGGGTACTACACGTTCGACGTCGCGGTGAAGGTCGATGAAGAGGGCCGCGTAGTCGATGTGGAGGCGAAGGGCGTGCCCCACGCGGATCTCGCAGGGTGCACGCGGATCGCGCTGCGAGGCATGACCGTCCCGGAGGACCTGCTCAGGCTGCGCAAGCTGCGCCTGTCCGCGTCGCCCGCTCCTGCGAACGGCCAGACGCCGGCCGAGCGTGGGCTCGCCGGGCACCCCGCGGTGCTCGTGGTCGTTGCGGTCGCCCTCGCCGACCTCGTCATCGAAGTGGGTCCCATCCTCATCGTGGTGGCCGCGTCGGTGGAGATCGGGAAGGGTGATATCGCGGAGGTGGCTCGGAAGAGGCCCAAGCCGAACTTGAACCGCTGCCTCGACGCTGCCGCGGGGGGCGGTGCGCTGTGGGACGAGTTCTGCCGAGCGATCCCCGACGACATCGATCGTGCGGTATGTTGGAGCGAAGTGAATGAGAGCGAGCAGCACAAGCGCGGCTGGTGCAGGAAGAAATTCGGAAAATGATAGTATCCAAGCCTGAAAATACCACCTCAAAAACCAAACGAACACGCTGGATGGCCGAGCGCCGCCTCGAGCGACGTGATGCCGTCGGAGGCATCGTCGTGGTCCGCGTCGGTTTTCCTGAATGGCCCCCTGGCGCCGAGGAGTGGAGATGCCCCTTCAGGATCTTGGGATTGGGTGATGACTCGATCCAGCTTGCTCGCAGCGTCGACTCGATAGCCGCCATCCAAAATGCCATACGGGGCATTTACCGGAAGCTCGTGCAGAGCGGTGTTCCGCTTCGACGGGAGGGGTTTGATGACGATGACGAAAATGACACTGGGTTTTCCCTGGAAGCGGACAGAGGTTGGGGCCTCGCGTTTACACAACGTATCGAACAGATGATCCTCGACGAAGAGGCGAAGCTCCCCGGGCCCACGCGCGAGCGCCAGAAGCGGAAGGCTCGCCGCAAGGCGCCGGCGAAGCCGCGAATGAGAACCATATCCGACGCCGAACGACCACGCTGGATAGCCGAGCGCAAACTTGTGCGATGTGATACCGTCGGTAGCATCATCATGGTCCGGCTCAGTTATCCTGAATCATACGCTGACGAGAATGTGTGGAAATGTGCATTTACATTCGAGGGACTGGACGACGATTTGATTTACTTTAGCCACGGCGACGATTCGATGGGGGCGCTCCAAAAGGCCTTGAGGGGCATTCGTTCCAAGCTCGTGCAGAGCGGAGTTCCGCTTCGATGGGCGTTGTCGGGGCTCGAGGAGAATGACATTGGATTTTCCATGGAAGCGGACAGAGGTCATGGCCTCGCGTTTACGCGCCGTATCGAGCAAATGATCCTCGACGAAGAAGAAAAGTACCTCCAGCGCTCCATGCGCGAGCGCCAGGAGCACCGCGAGGCCCGCCGCAAGGCGCGGGCGAAGCCGCAACCGAAATGACGCACGACGGAGCACGGCCTTTCAGACCGGCGGCTCCTCGTTGTTCTCCCGCGCCGCCCGATCCCCGAGCTCCAGGAGGAACGACCCCGGCAGCGTCGAATTGATCTCGCGGCCCCGCCACCGCTCCTCGCTATGGCCCGGCGGCGGCAAGAGGCGCGCGATCGCCGTGGAAATCACCCCGAACAGCCGCGGCGCCAGGCCATGCAGCACCGGCAAGATCCGCCCCACGAGCCCGAGGTGCACCTCCCTTTGCCCTTCCCGCGCCGCGCGCACGATACGCTCGGCCGCGATCTTCCCATCAATCGAGAACAGCGGCAGCGACGACAGCACGCTGAACCAGGCGAACTCCTCCCTTTGCCGCCCGAGGAACTCCGCATTGTAGAACGAGCCCGTCCGCATCGGACCCGGCACCACCGTCGTCACCTTCGTCCCGCGCGCGCGGAGCTCGGCGGCGAGCGCCTCCGAAAAACCCACCATCGCGAATTTCGAGGCCGTGTAGCCGATCATGTGCGGCAGCGGCACGCGGCCGCCGACCGAGGTCACGTTCACGATCCGCGCGTCCGGCCCGAGGTGCGGGAGCGCCGCGAACGTCATGTGCGCCGCGCTCCAGAAATTCGAGCGCATCGCTTCATCGAGCTTCGCCGCGTCGATCATGTCGAGCGGGGCCACCTGGATCACGCCCGCATTGTTCACGAGCACGTCGATCCGCCCGAACCGCGAAACCACGCTGTCGACGAACGCGGCCGCTTCGGCCGGATCCCCGAGGTCCCGCGCCTCGCCGAGCACGTCCGCTCCGTGCCGGCTGAGCAAAAGCTTCGTCGCGCGGTCCACGGCGTCCCCATCTCGCCCGCAAATGGCCACGCGCGCCCCCTGCCGGACGAGCTCCTCGGCCATGAGCAGCCCGAGCCCCCGCGACCCGCCGGTCACGACCGCGACCTTGCCTCGCAGGCTAATGGCGCGCGCCCGACGAGCGAGCCAGCCGAACGACAAACCCAGCACCGCCAATCCGGCCAGCGCGGTACCCCCCGACATGCGCCCGTGTAGAAATCGCGCCACGGCTCCCTCCCTGGCTTTCGAGGGGCAAACCGCGTACCACGACGAACAGGCGACCGGGCCCGACGTCCAGCAGAATGTTATAGTTGAAAAAACTGCCGGATCTTGGCAAGCAGCGCCGAGCTCTTCGCGTCGGCCTCGGCCCGCGAGCTCCTCGATGCGCGCGCGGAAAGGTTCTCTTCCAGGGCGATCTGGCGATCGACGAGGGCGCGCGTGATCTGCTCGAGGAGGCGGGGATCCGCGGCGAGCACCTCCTGGAAGGCGCCTTTGCTCACCTCGACGAGCTCGCAGTCCGTCGTCGCTTTCACCGTGGCGGCGCGCTTCTCGCCCGTCATGAGCGACATTTCCCCGAAGAATTGCCCGGGGCCGAGACGGGCCACCTCGGCGACGCTCCCGCCCTCGCCGCGGCCCACGATCACCGCGAGCTCGCCCTTCTGCACGATGAAGAGCTCGCTGCCCATCTCGCCCTGCCGGATGACCGCCTCGCCGGGCATGAAATGGCACGTGCGCGAGAGCGCCGCGAGCCGCTCCAGCGATGCCTCGGGCAGCGGCTCGAGGAAATGAACCGCCCCGAGCGCCGCCATTCGCCGCGTCGCGTCCTGCTTCGTCTCCTCCGCGCGCGACTCCGCCGTCACCGCGTGCGTGTGCACCGTCCGCATCGGGTACGGAATCGAGATGCCGGCGCGCTTGAACGCGTACCAGATCCGGTGCCGGACCATGGAGTCGATCCGATCGCGCAGCGCGAAATCCTCGATGAAGTAGTTGACCACGTACTGGATGCCGCTGTCGGCGAAGTCGCGCGTCTGCGCCGTGGGCGCCGGTTGCGTGAGGATGCCGGGGACTTCATGCACCGCTTCGAGCAAGGCCTCCTCGACGCGGCGCGGGGAAACCTCGTAAGGCGCCTGCACCGTCACCGTGCGTCGCGCGATGTTCGTCGGCTTCGTGAAATTGCGGATCGTCGTCTTCGCGAGCACGCCGTTCGGGATGACGAGCTCGACCTGCTCCAGCGTTAGCACCGTCGTCGCGCGCCAGTTGATCTCGACCACCCGGCCGATGAGCTTCGGATCGCCGTCGATCCCGATCCAATCGCCGACCTCGAACGGCGTCTGCGCCTGGATCGCGAGCCCGGCGAAGAGGTTGCCCAGGGTCTCCTGCAAGGACAAGCCGATCACGGCCGTGAGCAGGGCGGACGTCGTGAGCAAGGAGCCGGGCTCGACGCCCACTTCGCGGAGGACGATCGCGACCGCCCCGAGGAAGACGAGCCCCTGCACGATGTCGCGGATGATCCGCGGCAGCGGCTTCGACAGCCGCGCACTGACGACCACGTCGACGACCAGCACGAAGATCGCGCGGGCCAGCGACATGAGCAGGAAAAACAGGCCGAGGACCTCGAGCCCGCGGTTGATCTTTCCTTCCGGCAGAGGCAGCCGGACGAGCACGGTCAAGGCGTGCAGCCCGAGCAGGACGAGCGGCGTGCGCAGCGTGGCTTTTCGCTCGGCGCGCGGCAGGGCGAGCGCGCAGAGCAGGAGCACCGCCGCGCCGATGCCAATGCCGATCGCGCCCGCGCCGAGGGTTTGCAGGATATGCTGTGGGGGTTCGGTGCTCATGGCTTGCAAGAAAGTTCAGGTTGACGGCGCCCTCAGGGGCAGCCCTGGCCCGCGCCGTCGCAATCGTTGAAACAGGACTGGCAAACGAGGCAGCTCGCGGTCTCGTTGTAGAGCGCGATCCCGTCGGGGAACGTATCCAGGCACTTGTCGAAGCAGATCTGGTCCTGGCAGCTCGGGAGGCAATTCAGGAGACCCTCACACGACGGGGTCGCGAGGCACTTCGTCCAGAGCCCGTTGCAGATCGAGTTCGTCCCGCACTCGATACAGAACGGGCAATCGCCCTGGTTGTCACAGCTCATGGGGCCGGTCGCGGAGCTGCTCACGACGCTCGGGCCGGAGCCAGGACCAGGGCCCGGGCCGACGCTCGACACCATGGGGCCGGGACCCACGCTCGTAATGGGCCCCGGGCCGTCGGACGAGGACTGGCTCGTCCCGCCGGCACCGCCCGCTCCCTCGCCAGGCGTGTCCACGACGACCTTGGCGCCACAACCCGCGGCGAACGCGAGCCCGAGGGCGACCATCGAAAGAGCGACGGCTTGCTTCATCGCGCGCAGCATACATCCACTCCGCCGGGAGCCAGCAGGATCTTTCTTCCCCTGGGCCCCGGTTCGAGGCATGAATGGGGGCGATGGGCGAGGCCCTCTCCCGCGTCCTGGATCCTGCCGCGCTCGACGCCTGCGACAAGCCACGCGGGCGGCTCGTGATCGAGGTGCCCCGCGGCTGGGCGGGCGCCGTGATCGAGGTCGTGATCCCCGCGCGCGTCGCCTGCGCCCGCTGCGACGGCGGCGGCTGCGACGGGTGCGGCCGGCGTGGCGGCCATCGTGTCCCGGGAGATCCGACGACACGCCGCGTGCGCGTGCGCTTGCCGAGCGAGCTCGAGAGCGGCGTCGTGCTGCGGATCCTGCGGCCCTTCGGCGAAGACGGCGCGGGGATCGCGCAGCTCCACCTCGAAGCGCGCGCGGGCGCCGCCGCGAGCGAGGGCGTCACGTGGTGCGAGCCCGCCATGACGGACGCGCCGCGCATCGAGCCAGCCGCGCCGCGTGCCAGCGCTTCGCCGCTCGACACCTGGAGGGCCGCGACGTACGCGACGATCGCCGTCGCGCTCGCCGCGCTCGTCGCGTTCGCCGTCGGCCGCTGACATCCGCGCCGAGCGGCGTGTACGATGCCGCCATGTTGCTCGCCTTCGGCACGCGCGCGCGCGCGTTCGCCTCGTGGTCTTCGCTCGTCCTCGCGGCGGGGCTCGTCGTCGCTTGCGACAAACCCGCGGCCGGCCCGCCGTCCCCGGATGCTTCCGCGTCGGCCTCCGCGTCCGCGCCCGCGCCCATCGCCAAGCCCCGGGAGCCGCGGACGGGCGAGTACGACCAGCCGCGCCGCGTCCTCGCGCGCATGCAGGGCAACCTCGAACGCGTGGTCGACGGAAAAGAGCCCGTGAAACTGCCTGCCGGCGTGGAGGCGCACCCGTTCGAAGCGCTCGTCGGGGCGTACAAGGCCGTGCTCGACGGCGATGCGAGCGCGGCGGACAAACTCGCCGCGGTGGCGAAGGAGGCGCAATCGAAGCTCGACGCGCTCGTGGGCGGCTCGAACGACGCCAAACCCAAAGACGGCAGCAATGCCGATTATGTGCGCCGCGTCGGGGCGATCGCCGCGGCGAAAGCCGAGGGGCCCGAGGGGACGATGATCCGGCTCGTGGCCACGATGCGGCTCGTCGACGCCGCGCTCGTCCTCGCGAACGGGGAGGACTTCCAGAACGCCGATTACAACCTCTTCAAGCGGTACGAGGGGGTCGTCCTCCGGGAGACGGACCGGTTCCGCGACGGCGATTGGCTGCGCCTGCCCTGCCGCACGATCCTCGGCCGTCGCGCCCTCGTCGAGGCGGCCGCGAAGCGCCTCGAAAAGGCCGCGGGTCCGGTTCTCGGCTGCCCGACGCCCAAAGGCCGGGAGCTCGATTTCGACCTGATGGAGCGTTTTGCGAAGGACCCAGCGGGGACCGTGGCGGACGTGCTCCCCAAGAAACCCGAGCCGCCGAAGGAAACGCCCGCCGCCGCCGATCCGGCGGTGCCCGCCGAGCCCTGGGATCGCGGCGACGCGATCGTGTTCATGGGAGAAAAACCCGACGCGGCGGAGAAGCCGCTCGAAGCGGCGTCGAAGAAGGACGCCGTGGGCAAGCTCGATTACGCGCTCTTCTTGCACGCGTTTCGACCGCAATCGGCGGCGCGTGACGCGAAGATCAAAAAGCTGCTCGGCGAGGTCGAGAAAGCGAGCCGCGCCGCCGCGAAGAAAAACCAGGACGAGGTCGTCCTGGAAGACAGCTCCATCGACCTCCGCGCCTACGATGGCACGGACGAGAGCTTGCTCGGCATCCTCCGGGTCGCCTCCTCGACCGAGGCCGCGAATACGACGTCGGCGTTTTATGCCATCCCCTGCGCCGTGCTCCTCGCGCGGCCGAAGATCCTCGAAGCGACGACGCCGCTCTTCGGAGGCAACCGCGACAATTTCCTCCCGCGCTCGGGCTGCGCCTGGGGACGCGGCTTCGTGCGGGGCTTCCCCGACCGGGAGCTCGCAGCGTACACGGAGGCGACCGTCGAGGCCGACGGCAATTTCTACGTCAATCACGGGGGCACGATGCGCTTCGCGCTGGCAGCCGCGCTCAAGCAGAGAGAGGAGACGATGCGGGTCGCCCCGAAGGAATTCCTCGACAAACCCGAGCCGGCCATGGCGCCTTACGAGACCTGGTCGTACATGACGCCCGAGAGCCGCGTCATCTTCGGCCGGCTCTCCCACCTCGCCGAGGCCCTGGAGAAGAAGCTCGTCGCGCATTACCAGACCCGGGGGCTCGACGAGAAGCAGGCGAAACACGCCGCGCACGTGGGACTTTTCGAGGTCGTCTGGGGCGCCTCGTGCGGCGACGCGCCGCCGCCCCGCTCCTTGCGCAAGCTCGTCGCGGATGGCGCGCCGGCCGCGGAGATCCGCGCGTTCATCGAGAAGGGCGAGCACAAGGACGCGGCGCGCCTCGCGCCGTTCGACAAATGCGCGGCAAACACGGGCCGGGATCCGCTCCTCCACATGGCGGTGCTCGATCCGGCTGCACTGCCGGTCCTGTTGGAGATCTCGGCCGAACCCGGCAAGGAGAAAGAGCTCGATCTCGAGGTCGATCCGAACGAGCGGAATGATTTTGGAAAAACCCCGCTCATGGCGGCCGCGCAGCAGGACCGCGTGGAGTCCGCGCGTATCCTGCTCCAGCGCGGCGCGCTCGTGGACGATACGACGTTCAGGTGGGGTTCTTTCAGAATCGCACACGACGCGCGCACGGCGCTCATGTACGCGGCCGCGCGCGGGTCGCTGCCGATGATCCGGCTGTTGCTCGACGCGGGCGCCGACAAATACGCGGCCGATACGAAAGGGCTGCGCGCCGTGGATTACCTGGTCGGCCACGGGCCGGTGCCGGCGAACAGCGTCCTTTCGCCGGCGGAGCTTGCCGAGGCGGTGAAGCTGCTTTTCTGAGGGAACGATTCAGGGGGGATTTGACTGGATCTGTCCGGGGCTCAGAAGAGGCGCGCGCGCACCCCCAAGTTACCTGTCGTCGCCTGGCCCGTCAGATACCACGAGTCCGTGATACGATCGCAGTGAATTTTATCGGCTCCGCTATCCAAGCTTCCGATGATCCTGGTCAAGCCGCAAGAGTATCCCTTCGTCGACCCCACATACTGTGCAAGATCGTCGGTGCCCCAGGAAACTTCACCGCTGTACGAGGGGACGGATACGCACCGCGCGCCAGCTCGGAGGGCAGGTCCGCCGGTTTTGCCTGTCATGTACCAATCCCCGCCCGACACATAGAGGTGGACCCATTCGCTGCCGTTATTGAACCCTCCCTGAATGCGGGTGAGAAAGCACACGCGACCGGTCGCAGTGCCCATGTGTTTCGGGTAGTTGTCGACTGCCGAGTCCCAGGTGTATTCCCCCGTGTAGGTGCCAGCGGCAGCGTACGCGCAGCTCGCCCAGGCGCCCACCCCCGTCTGCGCCGAGTCCACATCCAAGTACCAGGAGCCGCCGCTCGTGTAGACTCGGACACGCTCCGTAAGCCCCGCAAAGTTGCCCTTTATACCCGTCAAAAAGCAGACGCGGTCCGACGTGGGGCCCAGGCCCACCACAGGTTGCCCCTGCGCCAACCCCACTTCTCCCGTGGATTGAAGTTCCTCGCTGGCCGTGCCCGTGTCTTCCGTCGTGTCCTCGTGCCCGACTGCCAGTTCGGCGGCGAGCTCATCATCCATAGCCTCCACCACGCATCCAGAAGTACCCAGGAGCAGCACACACGCGAGATGGTACGAAAGTTTCATCGTATTTCTTGGCCTTCGAGTTCGAGCTTGGTTCGTGCGACAGGTGCGCGAGTTTCCGCGATCCCAAGAGGGATCGCGGAGTTCATCGCTTCGCACGTGTTCCCAAGTAACACGTCACCTGGGAATCAAAAAATACGCATTTATGCGTAGAAGCCCCAACACGAGCCCCCTCGTCCGCAACGCTGGTTACACCGTTCAGCTCACCAAACCAACGCGGCACCTCATTGCGAAGGCAAAATCGGCGAGGGCTCCCCGGGCGACAGGATCCACACCCGCCGCATCGCACGCGTCACGGCCACGTGGAGCGCCCGTCGATGATCCGGGGCGTCGGGCCAAACCTTCGCGCTCGCATCCGGGACGATGACGTAATCGAATTCGAGGCCTTTCACCTCGGACACCTCCGTCACCTCGATCCCCGGCCCGAACGAAAAGTCCCCGTCCCGCACGAGTCGGCACGGCATGCCCCGGGCGACGGCCTCGTGCACGGCCCGCGCAGAAGGCTCGTCGCGCGCGATGATCGCCACCGACGCATACGGATCGTCGGCGCGCAATTGCCGGAGCGCCTCGCAAAGGACCGCCGCGGCGTGCCCCTCGCCGGGTACGATCGTCCGCAGCACATCCGCGCCCTCCCGCGGCGCGCGCGGCACCTCGGCAGGCGCCTCCGCGCCGAGGATCACGTGGGCAAACTCCACGACGGGCCGCGGCGAGCGGTACGACGTCTCCAAAAACGCCGGCTCGCTCCGCACGGAAAGCGCCTCCATCACGGCCTCCCACGAGCGGAAATGGCCCGACCGATCGATTCGTTGCGCCGCGTCCCCGGCCACGGTCACGCTGCCCTGCGGATCGAGCGCCCGCCCAATCACGCGGAGCTCGATCGGCGCGAGCTCCTGGGCCTCGTCGAGCACGATGTGCGCATACCGGGAGAGCGTGCCGGCCTTCGTCGCGCCCGCGCCCGTCCGGCGGTAGAGCAATTCGAAGAGGATCGCATAATCCTCCACGTCCACCGTGCCCGACGTCTCCTCGGGCGTGCCAGCATCGAGCGTCCGCCCATCGAGCGTGGCGAGCCGGTCCGCGTCCACGTGCGCATACGCCTCCTCGCTCGTCATCGCGAGCTGCTGCTTCGTGTGCGCCGCGACCTGCTCGACGATCCCCGCCGGCAGATCACCCTCCGACGCCTCGACGGCACGCGCGAGCAACGCCCGATCCCCCACGAGCCTCCGGTGATCGCCCCGCACCCGCGCGAGTTTGTCCTGCTCCTCGGCGAGCGCCTCGCAGAGGAGCCGCCCTTTCTCGCCGGGCGTTTCCCTCGCCAAACCCGCCTCGATCGCCTGCAGCCGTTCCCGCAGGATCGGCTCATTCCGCGCTTCGAGTTCCTTCCGCAGCGCACCGCGGAAGCCGAGCAGGCGGTCGAGCTTGCGCGCGAGGGCGCTCGTGTCCTCGTCGATCAGCCGATCGATCGCCGCAAAAAGCGCCGGGTGACGTTTCAAGCGGCACGCGGCGAACGGCGGATCCGGCGGCTCGTGGTGCGGGAGCCACGAGAACACGCGGCGCGCCTCGGCGCGAATCCAGTCCTCGAATGTGCGGACAAGCACGCCCTCCACCGCGAGTCCTTCGAGAATCCGCTCGGACAGACGACGGAGCCCTGGCTCGGGGACGAGCACGAGCATACGTTTGGCCGGAAAGACATCCGGAAACCGCCGACGCAACGCGGCCACGCGGTGGAGCGCCACCGTGGTTTTTCCCGAGCCGGCCGAGCCGAGCACGAGCAGCGGCGCGCATGGCTCCCGATCGACCAGGGCCTGCTGCTCGGCATCAAGCGTGATGAACGGATTGCGGGTCTCCGGCGTCCGTCGCGGGGACGTGGGGTCCACGAGCCGGGGAGCCCATGCGCGCGGCTCGAAGCGCCACGTGTCGCCCTCGCGCAGCAGCACGCCGCCCGGGACGGTGATGCTCGCGAGCGCGCCGCCCTCGAACGTGAGGAGCCGCCGCTCTTCAACCTTGCCCTCGATGATGCGGCCGTCCACCTCGATCTCGTAGTCCTCGCCCTCCTCGCACGAGAAAAACACCTCGGCGATCGGCGATTTCCGCCATTCCACGATGGTGACGCCGCGCTTGCCGTCGAGCAGCGGCGCCGCGCCGAGCATCACGTCGCGCGTCCGACCCGCCACGCGGACACGCAGATGCGCAAAATAAGGCGCCGCCGGATCCGGGAAACGATCCTCGCGCGCCCGCTCCAGCCGAGCCTGCTCCTCGTGCATTTGCGCGAGCAATGCGGGCCTGTCCTCCTCGCCGGCCGTGTTCCATGCGTCCCGGAGCGCGCGCAGGCCTTCCCCGTCCGGCCGTGCGCCGCGGCGAGGGCCTCGCGCCTCTGCGAGGGCCTCACGTGTCCTCGCGAGGAGCCTTAGCTCCTCGGCAACGACGGACCCGGGTTCGCTGGAAATGGGCCGTTCGCCCGTACCTTCCATGCTCCCTCCCGCCGGGTGACGAAAAGGTCACCGGCGAGGCGGAAACTACGGGTTAGGCCCGGTTCCAGCAAGACTTGAAAAGAAGAATGTTTTTGCTAGGATATATGTCGTCGGCGAGGGGGCACGCCGCGAGCCGCGGAAGCCGCGAGCGTCACGCGCCGACGTGCCCCCTGCCGAAGCCCACCTCGCGCCGAGCTACGGCTTCGGGGGGTAATCGGGGTAGTCAGGATATTCAGGGGGCTTGGGGGGGACCGGTTGCCCCGGGCATGCGCCCAGCGTGTCGCCGTGAGCCAGGTGCGCGGGCACGGCGTGGTCGTCGACGCACAGGGTAATGTCTTGGAACTGCGGCACGACGTGGCAGATGAGCACCTTATTGTTGCTGGGCGGCCCGCACGATTCGACCGGAGGAATCGGCTCCGGCTTGTCGGGCTTGTCCGGCAGCTCGGGCTTGGCTTCGACGCTCAACGGCTGCGAATCCGTGAATTCGAGCGACATGATGTCGTCGCGATCGGCCACGCAGCCGATCGCAAAAAGACAGCAAGCGACCGACACCATCCCGAGCTTCGCAAAACCCATGGCGTGACTCCTGTGTGGAACCTCGAGCACCCTTCGAGGCCCCCAAGTGACAATCCATTTCGCGGCGGAAGTTAGGCGCGATTAACGCCGCGAACCCTTCGAGGATCCCTTAGAATCGTTTGGAGTCAAGCGAATGAATAGAGATCCCCGAGGTCGGAACCATCCGGCAATGGCGGCCGTCGTCTGCTCGGGATGATCAGGGAGCCTGCGATCGCCGTAGCTCCCCGTAGGGCATCGCGCGTCCAGGTAGGGTCATTCGCTGACGTAGACCGTTCCGAGACACATTTCGTCGTTCGTCCCCTCGCCCCAATTTATGTCGTACATCTCGGTGTTGTCCCAGGTGCACTTCAGATGAAGTTGATCGCCCGGCTCGAAGCGAGTGGGCGCTTTCAACGCATACGACCCCTGCCAGTGGAAATTCCAGGATGGGATGTCAACCAGGCATTCCTCCGCATCACCCCGCACGACCCGGAGCGAGCCGCTCTTGCCGCGCGTGTGCATGTGCACGCCACCCGTGTAGATGTTGACGGGTGTGTTCGACGGCAGGGCGCCGCCCGTGGCGATATTCAAATACGGCGACGGATCGGCCATGACCTCGTGCATGACGTCGCTCGTGTGCGCGGGGATCGTCATGGTCTGCTGCGTGACCCAGGAGATCTTCGTGAACGGCATGATCGCGGCCTTCTTCTCCACGGTCTTGTCCGTTCGCACGAGGAGCTTCGTCTGATCCGGCACCGCCGCCGCCGCCGAGGTGTTGTAATGCATCTGCACGATGAGCTTCGATCCCGGGGGAATCTCGATCCCCGTGCCCGCCGGATAATCGGCGCCGGTGCTGCCGGGCACCCACGCGCCGACCCAGCCCGCCGACGAAGGACCGCCGCCGGGGCCGCCGTAGCAGGTCCAGCCGACGCCCGGCTCGGCGTCGTCGAGCGCCTGGAAATCCGCGAGGTTGTCGGGCTTCGCCACGAACGCGATCACGTGATGGACGATCGACCTCTCCCCCGGCTCGACGCCCATGCCCGTGATGTACGTCGTCTCCTCCGCGGGCCAGTCGACGAAGAAGCAATGGTAATCGTCGGGCGAGACCTTCGGGGTGTACGCCTCGGGGATGGGCAATTCGAGGTCGACGCGGGAGAGCGTCTGCGCGGTGTCCTCGACCGGCACGGGCGCGTCCGCCGGGTTGCCCTCGGGCGCCCCGTCCGCGATCCAGCGCGAGATCGTGTCGATTTGCTCGTCCGTGAGCGACCTGTTGCCGAGGTACTCGTTGCAATCGTTGTCCGCGGGCCAGGGCGGCATCGTTTTCGCCACGATGGCGGCCTCGACGGCGCCGCGCATCGCGTGCACCTCCTCGTACGTCGTGAGCGCGAACGGGCCGACGCCGCCCTCCGCGTGGCATTTGCCGCATTTCGTATCGACGAGCGGCTTGATGTCGCGATGGTACGTCAGGGCTCCCGCCGCGGGCGTACCCGGGCCGCCGCTACTCCCGCCATTCGTGCAGCCCGCCAAAGCACCGAGCGCCACGAGCACACACGCGATCCGAACACCGTCGAAAGCAAGCATGTTCTCCTCCTTCACCGCGCCTAATTCCGCGCCGCGCGCTCGAGCATTCCCTCGAGCTCGATCCGCACGGCGCAGGTCGCCTCGTCCACCGAGAGCTCCTGGTTCCTCCGAAGCTCCTCCCACATCGAAAAACTCGCCGCCGCCGCGAGCCCCGCGAGCAAGACCGCCCGCGTCTCCTCGGGCGCCGCCTCGATCTCGGCCTCGAACACCGCGCGAATGGCGGCCCGATGCATGCGCGCCGCCTCGCGGAGCTGCCCCGCGAGGAATGCCAGGTCGTGCGCGAAAAGCACGGCCGCGCGGCGCACGGGCGCGACGTGCTCGTGGAACCGACCCACCCCCTCGGCGACGGCCCGCGCCCGCTCCGCCGCCGTTCCGTCCCGCGGTAGCTTCGGCCAGAGCGGCATGACCGTCTCCATCCGCCGCCGCGCCGCGCACGCGAGCAGATCGTCGAGGTCGGTGAAATGGTTCCAGATCGCCCGCCGCGACACCCCCGCGCGCTCGGCGATTTGCTCGCCCGAAGGACGCAAGACGCCCTCCCCGAGCAGCGCGAGCAGTGCCTCCACGATCGCCTCCCGCGTGCGCTCGGCGCGCGCGTGGCGCCCATCGGCCGGCGTCTGCGTGGCGGGCTCCTTGGTGTGCATCGCGACGATGACTCTACCTATCTGCACTCCGAGTGCAAGTAGTTTTTTTGCACACCAAGTGCATGTTCTATCGTGTTAGAGGGCTCGCATGCCCGACGTCCACCTCGAACGCGACGGCGCCGTCGCCACGCTCGTCCTCGACGACGTTCGCCGAAAAAACGCCATGAGCCCCGAGCTCGGGGACGCGCTCGCCGCGCGCGTGCGCGAGATCGCGCGTGACGCGTCCGTCCGCGCCGTCGTGCTCGCGGGCGCGGGAGACGCATTCTCCGCGGGCGGCGACCTCGCCATGCTGGAGCGCCTGCGCGCCGCGAGCTTCGCGGAGGCGCGGGCCTTCATGCTCGGGTTTTACCACCGGTATCTGTCGATCACGGAGCTCGACGTGCCCGTGGTCGCGGCCGTGCGAGGGCCGGCGATCGGCGCGGGGCTCTGCGTCGCGCTCGCGGCCGACCTCGTGGTCGTCGACGAGGACAGCCGGCTCGCGGTGAATTTCGCGTCGCTCGGCCTGCACCCGGGCATGGGCGCGACGTACCTCGTGCCGCGCCGCGTGGGCGCCGAACGCGCCGCGGAGCTCCTGCTCACCGGCCGCCGCTTCACGGGCCGCGACGCCGCGGCCTGGGGCATGGCCCTCGAAGCGCTCCCCGGCGATCGCGTGCGCCCCCGCGCCGCGGAGCTCGCCGCCCAGATCGCGGAATCCGCCCCGCTCGTGGTGCGCGCGCTCAAGCGCTCCCTCGGCATCGACCGCGGCGCGCTCGCCCATGCCCTCGACCGCGAGGCTTACGAGCAGGCCGTGAGTTACGCGAGCGAGGATCTCGGCGAAGGTCTCCGCGCCGCCAGCGAAAAAAGAAAACCGGCATTCTCCGGTCGCTGATTCCGCGATTCTCGCGGTTCCCTCGAATCGATCCGAGCCGCACGGACGGCCGCCCTCTTGCATGGCCGGATGGACAATGCCACCGGACGGAACACGCACGTCCGTTCCATTCGACAAGGGGGAAACATCATGAAACGTACGCTGGGAGCGGCTCTCGCCGTGCTCTCGGGCGCCGCCGTCGCGCTCTGCGCCGGCCAGGCGGCAGCCATGAATCTCTCCATCGACGACGCGACGATCGACGAATTCGGCGACCTCTCGCTCGATATCTCCGAGATCTTCCTGCCTCAGCGCTCCGAGGTCGGCTACATCGGATCGGCCCGCGCGCTGGCCACGTTCGTGTGCGTCGATCACCGCGGCCAGCCCCTCGGCGGGCCGCGCGGCCAGCGCATCGCGAGCATTCCGGTCGACGACGCGCGGCTCGCCCGCGCCGATGTCCGCGGCAACGTGCGCACGACGCTCACGCTGCGCGTCCAGGATCACATGCCCGAAATCGATTGTCCGGGCCGCTCGTACGCGCAGCTCGCCCGCATCCAGTACACGAACATCCTCGTCCAGCGGCCGGGTGCATTCACCACGGGGCGCACCGTGTCGCGGGATTTCATTCCGACGGTGCGGGTGCGGATCGACCGCGGGCGTTGACGATCACCGCTTCGCGCCCACCGCCCGCGCCGGCACGCGCATGCTGGCGCGAAGCGCGGCGCGCAGGTCCGGCCACGTGCGCGCGCCGCCGAGGTCGGCCGAAAGCGAAACGAGCGCCTGCGCCACCTTCGGCTGCATGCCCGAGAGCGCGCCCTCCGCGCCGAGGAGCTGCACGGCTCGCAGGATCCGCACGATGTGCTCGGCCACGGCCCCGTCGACCTCCTCCACGGCCGTGAGATCGATGATCACGTGCTGGCTCTGCGTCCGCACCACGGTATCGAGCAATCCCTGCATGATCCGCTCGGCGCGCTGATCGTCGAGTTTGCCCACCACGGGGAGCGTGATCACGCCGTCCCAGACCTCGATGATCGGCAGCGAGAGGTGCTGGATCTGCTCCTTTTGCTCGGCGATCACGCGGAGCTTCGCCTCGAGCTCCTGCTTGGCCAGCATGCGCACGGTCACGTCCGTGATGAACCCTTCGAGCGCGAGGAACACGCCCGACGTATCGAACACGCCGCGCCCCTGCTCCTCCACCCACCGCGCCTCGCCCGATTTCGTGCGGATCCGGTACTTGAGATGGTAGGGCGCGCGCGCGTCGATCGCGGCCTGCACATCTCTCCAGACGCCGCCCCGGTCCTCCGGGTGGATCAGGTCGCCCCAGGAGACCTTCGCATTCTCGAGCATCTCGTCGACGCCGTACCCGCAGACGGCCTCGCATCCCGCGCTCACGAACTCCATGCTCCAATGCGAATCGTTGCGACACCGGTAGGCCATCCCCGGGAGGTTGCCGAGGAGCGTGCCGAGAAACCGCTCTCGCTCCCGCGCCTCCGCCTCCGCGCGCCAGAGCGCGGTCACGTCGTGCGCGACAATGCGAAAAACCCGATGCTCGGGGAAGGTGACGCCGCGCCATTCGAGCCAGCGGAGCTCTCCCTCGGGCCGCACGAGCGGGAGATCAAACGTGACGACCTCCCGCGCCGCCCCGCGCGCGAGCGCCGCCGATACCTCCGCGCGGGCATCGGGCGCGAAGAGCGCGACGAGGCCCGCGGCCTGGAGTTCGTCCTCGCTCCGCCCGGCGACCTGACAAAACGCCGGGTTCGCGGCCCCGATCGCTCCGTCGAAATCGACCTCGAGGCAAGGAGCGGACTGGAACCGGAAAAAACGCTCGGCGCTGGGATCTCGATGCATCGTCGTGCAAAACGCAAGCGCGTCCGAGATCCATCAGAACCGTGGGGTCGGCCCGGGTCAAGACCAACCTGGGAGAAATCGTGCACGAAGAGGAAACGTCAACCGCGGAGTGCCGCCATTGCGACGGCCGGAATACGCCCCCATCCGGGCCGGGCATAATACCGGAGGAGCCGCTCCGCCGTGACGGCCATGTTGCGGTGATCGTAGAAGAAGGGAGGCCGCGGGAACGTCTTGAGCGGACCCCGGAGGACGGCCTTCTCGATACGCCCGAGCATGACCGTGTTGTGGACGAAGCCGATGCCGCTCTTCACGTCGGCGAGCGTCACGCTCGGATGACCGCCCCACGGGGCCGTGACGGTCCCGTACACGAGCCCGGGCCAGTGATTCACGGCGACGGCACCATAACGGAGCTCGTCGATGGCGCGCTCGAGCGCGGCGGAGGCGACGGGATCGTCCTCCAAAATGCTCGGACAAACGATCGACGCGGAGAGCGTGCCCCAGAGGGTGTCGTTGCAGAAACGCGTCGCGGCGGCGAGGAACTCGGCCGGGTCGTCGGAGCCGACCGAAACCTCGCTGACGATGCCGCAGAAGGGCTCGGTGGAAAAGAGGGGCTCGCGCGCATCCGCGGGGTCGAGGTCGGTGATCATCGTCCAGGGCAAGACACCGGGGCTCGCCTCGCCGATGAAACGCACGCGGTCGTGCCCCTTCACGAGCGAGGCGTGACGCTGCTCCGCGCCCGGGTAATACGCTTTCCGCGGGCGCACCTCGCCGAGGGCTTGCTGGAGCTTGTCGAGGAACAGATCCCGCTGCGCCCAGCCGCGGGCGAGGACGAGCATCTTCGCGGCGTTGCAGTTGAACGAGGCGTTGTTGACGATCTGCGTGGCGATGCTGCGCGCCTGGAACCAGAGCTCGTCCTCGGCGTAGAGGTAGGGCACGACGACGACGGGGCTCACGTTGCCGAGCTCCGAGGTGATCGGCTTCTTCAGGACGGGATCGTTCGCCGCCCGCCGCGCGTCCTGCTCCGGCCCGGGTTTGCCCCAGACGATGATGTCGTGCGTGTGCTGCGAGCCCGTGATGTGCACGTGCGAGACCAGGCGGTGCGACGCGAGGTAGCTGCCGACCTCCGGCCCGCCGTGCACGATCCGCACGAACCCGCGCGAGATCAGGGGCGCGAGCATGTCCTCGAGGATCGGGCCGAGGTAAGCGTTGACCGGGCTCGTCTTGAGGAGGACGACGCGGCCCTCGTTGAAGAGCGTGTGCAGCGTATCCATCGGCCCGATGCTCGCGACGTTGCCGGCCCCGAGCACGAGGGAGATGCCGCCCTCGGGATCGGCTTGCCGGTAAAACGTGGCCTGCTCGGCGCGGACATCGGCGCGGCGCACGCCTCGTTCGAGGTGCACGTCGCAGGTGAACCCGGAGAGCAACGCGCCGTCCGCGCCGCGCATCGGGAAGACGCGGACCTTCGTGCGGCCGTTCTCTTCACGGACCGCGCGGAAGGGCAAGCGGGGCGCGCCGCGCGTGGCGATCTGGTCGAGGGCGTCGGCGAGGGCGGCGACGTTGCTGGCGATGGTGCAGGGGCCGGCGAGCCACTCCTCGCCGGCGATGGGGGCGGCGGCGTCGATGCCTTTTTCGTGGCAGCTCGCCTGGACCATTCGCAGGGCGGAGGCCTCGACGCGGGGCAGGACCTCCTCGCGGAGGAGCCGGGCCTTGTCCCGCGGGGGCAAACGCGCGAAGGCGCGGGCGCTGTCGCCGAGCTCGGCGAGGGCGCGGTCGAGGTCTGCGTGGTTCGGCTCCACGCGGGACAGAGGGCGGTCTTCGGCGACGCTGACGGTCATGGGGGTGGCGAGGGTAGCCCAGACGGCGGAGGGATTCGACAGGGGGCTTGGGGGCGGAGCTCCGATCTCGGAGCGGAGCCCCCAAACGTCGACGACGCGCTGGAGCGTTGCTTGTGTCGTGGCGCGCGGGGCGCGGCTCCGGTACATTCGCAGACGATGGCACTTCGTTCTTCGCCCTGGATCTTGCTCGCGACGGTCACGACGGCGCTCAGCGTGACCGCGGCCGCGCCGGCGCAGCAGCCCGCCCCCACCGCGCCGGCCCCGACCGCGCTCCCGACGCCTCCGCCGCAGCAGGCCGCGCCGCCGCAGCAAGGCACGCCGCCCCAGCAGGGACAAGCGCCGCAGCAAGGACAAGCGCCGCAACAGGGCGCGCCTCCGCAAGGGCAACCGCCGCAGGGCACACCGCCGCAGCAGCCGGGCTACCCGCCGCAGCAGCCGGGGTATCCTCCGCAGCAACCGGGATATCCTCCGCAATATCCCCAAGGGTATCCGCAGCAACAGCCGGGCTACCCGCAGCAGCAACCGGGATATCCGCAACAATATCCGCAGGGGTATCCGCAGCAACAGCCGGGCTACCCGCAGCAGCAACCGGGATATCCGCAACAGCAACCCGGCTACCCGCAGCAGCAACCCGGCTACCCGCAGCAGCAACCCGGTTACCCGCAACAGCAACCGGGGTATCCCCAACAGCAACCGGGATATCCGCAGCAAGGGTATCCGCAGGGGTATCCGCAGGGGTATCCGCAAGGGTATCCGCAAGGGTATCCGCCGCCGCAAGGGTATCCGAACGCGGCGGGCGCGGGCACGGGCACGGGCCCGACGCCTCCGCCTCCGCCGCCGCCCCCGAAATGCTGTCGCTGGTCGGCCCGCGTGAATCCGTTCGATTTGCTCTTCCGGCGCCTGAGCTTCGAGGCGGAGGTGGCCGTCTGGGGCCCCATCGCGCTGCAAATCTCGCCGACGTGGATCTGGGGTTCGCCGACGGAAAACCTCGACGCGAGCGGCTGGGCCCTCGCCGGCGATGTCGGCGTGTATTTCGAGGGCAAGGCGCTGCGCGGCTTCTGGCTGAAGGGCCACGTCGGCTACGAGAGCTTCGACGCGACCGTGACGCACCCGCAGCTCACGAACGTGAGCGCGACGCAAAACGTGAGCTCGATGATTCTGGGCGGCATGATCGGCAACACCACGGTATTCACGCGCGACGGCGGATTCTCGCTGTCCGGCGGCATTGGCATCGGCGTGGCGCTGGCCGATCCGGTCACGGTGATTGCGGAGTCGAAGGATCCCCGCTTCCCGAGCGTGGGGGTGACGTTTTACGATAAAGAAGGGGCGATTCAGATTTTGGGGACGTTCGGGCTTGGCGTGACGTTCTGATCATTGCGGGGTGAAATCGGGCATGCCGGAGGCCTTGCTCGGTTCCACCCCGTAGCGCGGCGATGACGGGAGCGCGACGGCCACCTTGGCCGCACGGGGGCGGCGCCTTGCAATACTTGCAAGGCGAAAACCGCCCCTGATACGTTTCCCCCGTGACGAACCTTCCTCCCTGTCGCGTTCACCGATGGATGAACTGGATGCCTGCCCGGATCGTTCGGGCAGCGGTTCGGCGAGCATCCGTGATCACGGCCGGTGCCATGGCGGCGTCCGCCCTCGCGGGCTGCACGTTCGGGGACGTGCCGGAGGAAGCACAGCCCAGCTTGGGGCCCTGGTTCGATGACAACTGCGTCCCTGTGGAGTGCTTGGTCGAGTGTTGCCAGGGGTGGAACTACTCCGAGAAACCGCTCCTCCACGGGGGACAGGTGTATGGCCCTCCGTGCGACGAAGTCCGCCAAAAGAATGCCACCTACTCGGAGTATGTTTATCTGATGCAGCAGTTTCAAAATTATTGCAGTCGGGATTTCGTCTACTTCGAATCGGGGTATTGCCATGTCATCGATCCACCTGACGTGGTCAAAGAATTCAGCCCCGATGGCCAGATCGTGTACGCGGGGTTGAACTTCTTGGTCTGCCCAAAGCGGGGACAGTATGCGGCGCACCCCATGGACGATGTGGAGATCATCCTCCAAGAGTGAGGGGCGTGGGCTGATCATGCTCGTGCGCCTCCTCGCGATCTCCGGCATCGTTTCCACCTTCATCTGCCCCGCGGAGGTGTTCGCCCAGGAGGGCCCCTGCGCGCCCCCCGAGTCCTTTCAGGGGTACTGGGGCGCCGGGCAGGTGCAAGTTAGAGAGCGCGTGGCGGGGATTCCGGTCCTCGCCACGTCGCGTTTTTCATACAGGCAGATGCGGTACTCTCCCTGCGCCAGCGGGACGCCCGTGCTCCCTCCTGGGGTCGGCGAAGCGAGCATCAGTGTGGGTATCCCTCTCTTCGACAACCGGCGTGGCGGGTGGATCCTGCAAATGGCCGCCCGCGGGCAAGGCTCGCAGAGGCCGAGCGAGCCCGTGAGCGGCATCGTCACGGGCGCCCCTGCCACGGCCGGCCACCTCAATCTCTGGGAGACGCCGCTGCCGTTGATCCAGCTCACTGGGGCGGCGTCTGCAGCCATCCTGCCGTGGTCCCGGGACGTTCCCCTGTCGATTGCGTATCTCGGCGGTATACGGGTCTACGCCGTTTACCTGAAACACGCGCAGGCGAACCTGGGGTTCATGGTCGGCGGTACCAACGTCAGCGTCGACATCGTACCCTCGTTCGCGTTCCGGGGGAGCGATCTGACGATAAGGCGTTACAGGATGGCGATCGGCTTCGAGCTCCGCTCACCCATCACGTTCTCTTCTGGCCCGGTACCTCTTCAGTGGCGGCTCTGGGGTGCCTTGACCCTCGCGCTCGAAAAGCTCGACGAAGGCAGGACCGACCGTGTCCGCGGAGCACAGACGCAGCCGCCTTCCTCCGACCTGGTTCGTTCTCCCCCCGAAGCAGCCCCGCCCGCCCAGACGGCCTGGGAGATGACGTTGTGATCGCGTTCGCTCATTCCTTGGGCAGCGCCCAGATGCGACGGCACTCGCGGCGTGTCCATTGCATGCCTTCGACCAAGTTTTTCTTGCTCTGAGCGTCGTGCTCGATGAGGGATTCGTAAATTCTTGCCGATTCACTTCGCGTCAGCTCGTCTTCGTCCAGATGGGCAGGAAACTCATCGAACTCAGCGCACTTGTCGAGGCTGTTGAGAAGGTACTCTCCAATCCCCGGAGGGTCCGCGCACAACGTGCCGTGTGCCAGGACGTGATAGAAGTTGATGTGATCGCCGATGGTCCCGCAAACATAAGCATTCTGCAAAGTCTCTCGCACCCTGCATTCCTGGACCTCTCGCCGTAGAGCCTCGACCTTGGCCACCTCCTCCGGCGCGGCGTCTTGCGTCACAGCGACAGGCGGAGCGATCTGCTCCTTCGCGAGCCGTCGCAATTCCTTTCGACACGCCGCGATCTCTTTCTTCGCCTCCTTCGCGGAGACAGGCTCCGCGCTCTTCGATCGGGCCGGCGGCCTTCGCTCTCGGGTCGCCCAACCGACCAGCACGCCCCCGCCGAACACGAGGGCGACCACGGTCAGCCCGACGAGGAGACGCACGACGAGGCCGGCACGCTCGGGACGCTCGTTCACAGGGGAACCTCGTTGGGCTTCCGCTGCTTCGACCAATCCACCCCCGGAGGGTACTTCGGGGGCGTCTCGGTACACGTGAAGACGAACTCTTTCAGACGGCGGAGCAGCTCTTCCTCCGTGAGCGTCCGATGGATCCGGACCGCCTCCGCGACGAGGCTCGATTGCTCCTTCGTGAGCTCGTCGGCGCGAACGTCGGGGGGAACGTCTGCGAACGCGGCGCAACGCTCGAAGTTCTCCTCGACGAGATCCGCGGCCCGCGACTTGGGCCCGCACATCAAGCCATCCTTGGGCAAGGCCATCAACGCATGGAATTGACGGGCCGCGGCGACGCAGACCTCCGCGCTGGTCAAGAACGCGCGCCTCTTGCATTGCGAGAGCTCCCCTCCCAGCGCCTCGACGGTGGCGGGCTTCTCGGCCGCGTCTCGGTTCGCTGCCTCGGGAGGAGCCGCGGCGTCCGAGGGGGTCGCTCGTGCTTGCGAATGGGCCGCCAGTTTTTCTTGACACGCCGAAAGCTCTGCCCGCGTCGCGCGATCCGCAGGCCGTTCCGCTGGGTCCTTCGAGGAAACTGATGGGGTTCGTTCCGGAAGCGACCTGCCGACGAAAATGCCAGCACCGAAGACACAAACGAACAGAACGGCCGCTGCTATGAAAGCAAGCCGGGGACGCGGTTTCTTGGCACGATCCATCGTGTATTCGATCTCTTGTCATCCTAGTCCTCGGCCAGCACCTGTCCAGAGGGCTGCCGTGAACCGCACGCGTCTGCGCGCGAACACCCCCCTTCCCCCTGCCCGCCATGTGTGTTAAGCGGGCTCACATGTCCCAATCTTCCCTCGATCCCGCCCTTTACGCCCGCGCCCCGATCATGACCCTCGAGGGCGGTATCACCTTGTGCCGCGTCCTCGCGGAAGCTTGCCCCGCGGGGATGCCTTCCTCGGTGAACAAGGCCGCCAAGCGGCTCGTCGATACGGCCGAGGCCGCGCAGGTCGCGCATACGGCGCGCAAGAAGGCGCTCGGCAAGGGCACGGACGAGGATTCGCGGCCCATCGACCGTGCGGGCGACAATTCGTGGAGCGCGCTGCGCGGGCGGCTCCAGTCCTATACGTTGCTCCCCGAGGCCACGTATCCGGACGCGCGACGCTCGAATGAGATCCTCGCGAATCTGTTCGGCGAAGGCGGCCTCTCGTTCCTGACCGAGTCCTACCCGGAGCAATATGCCATCGCCGAGTCCGTGCTCCGGCGCATCGACGGCGAGGGATTCGCGACCGATATCGACCGGATCGCGGGCAAGGAGTTCCTCGACAACGTGCGCACGCAGCACGTCGCATATGGCAAGATGGTCGCGGGTCTCCTCCAGCGCGAAACGGCGCTGACCGAGGACCTCGGCGAGCACGTGCGCGCCATGGGGGAAGAGCTCGTCGATTACGCGACGAAGGTGCTCGCCACGGTGGAGCGAGACGAGCCGGCGACAATCACGCGGGCCCGGACGGCGCTGCGGCCGATCGACGCGTTCCGGGAGGCCACGCAGAAGCGGCCTTCGGGGGGAAACGCGGTCCAAGAGGCCGGAGGGTCTGCCGCGAACGGGTGAAGGCAACACGCGGCAGCCGATCGGCATGTCCGAAGCCCCCGCAAGGGGCGCGAGGAGGCCGATCGGGTGGGTGGCGCAGCTTCGATGGCGTTCCCGGGAGGCCGCGAGGTCCCCGGAACCGGGCTGAACGGGTTGCGGAGAGCCCGAACGGGCTGTTTGCGGCGGTTGCGGCCTACCCGGGTAGGCCATTTGGCTTGCCAGATCACAAAGTGGGGCGGTAGAACCTGCTTGTATCCTGGAGAAGCCTGGGGGTAGCCTTACAGCCCGAGGTGGGGCATGGGGAACATCGGGCAACGTGTGCGTGGCGGCGTCGCGGGGGTCGTGGCAGTTTTGGTCGTGCTCAGCTTCCTCCCTGGCGCCCATGCACTGGTTGAGAACGGACGAGCACCGGCTGCGTTGCAGGCCGACCCGCCGGTGGTCGCAGAGACCTGGGCTGAGCTTGTACAGCCGGACGTTCGGGTTGCCTGCGCCATGACGGACGGTTGTCAATCCGACCCGACCCCGGAACAATGCAAACGCGCGCACAGCGATTGCGCTTACGCATGCTACAAGCATGCCTGTATCAAAGAGGGGCGCGAGTGCGATCGTTGTCGAACCTGTTGCTCGACGCAACTCGACCGATGCCTCAACGAAAAGAAAGCTGACTTTGGGGGTTGCCAGTGATCGGTCACATCAACGCGCGACCAGCGAAGGATCTCCTTTGGCTGCGTCGTCTCTTCGTGGTCTTTGCGGTGCTGACGACCGGCTCGGCAGCTCGCTCGTATTGGGTGAATCGCGGGAATTTCGACCATTTCGATCTACTTTATAGCGCGACACTCCTTCCGCTGGCATGGGGCGCGTGCGTGGTCGCATGGCGTGGCCTCTGGTCGGCGTTCGTCCTGCTTGCGGTCGTATACAAGTCGATCAGTGCGTTCGGCGCGTTCGTGTACTTCCTCGACATGGCACTTCCCAGCTCGATGTTTCACTCGAGCAACCACCCCGAGTACCTTGCCTGGAACTTCGCGAGCCTGGCGCTCTCCGAAGCGATCCTCATCTACCTCTGTCGGAAGTATCCTCCCGACGTCCATGGGTTCGCCCCCCGAGAGTCCGTCGGCCCAGCGCTCAGGGTGCTGCAAGGGGGCTTCCTCCTCGTAGCCATCGCCATGACGCTCGACATCGCGCCCACGGTGGGTAGGCACATGACCCAGGAAGGCACCCACGACCACAACTGTGCCTGGGTGTTTGCGGATTTGTCGATGGTGGTCTTGCTGGGCTACGCCGGTATCGCAGGACTGCGGAACAACTGGCGAGCCTTCGTGTCGATGGGCCTCATCGGTCAGACCCTCACGGCATTCACGAATTTCACGCATCTGAAAAGCGACTACGAAGACGCTTACGGCACCGCCTACGCCCCCATCGACCTCTCCCGCAACCTCCCCGTCTTCGCCTTCGCGCTCTTCAGCGTCGTCTACCTCGCCCTGCGCTTCCCGCCCCGCCTCACCGCCCCCGCGACGCCCTCTGCCTCCGCTGCACCCTCTCCCGCAGCAGATTGAACCCGAACACCGAAATCGCCGCGAGCACCGCGCCCATCGCCAGCCGCTCGTCCCACGCGTGGAGCTTTCCCCACGCCGCCTCGACCGCTTGCCCGAACAGATACCCGAGCCCTGTGACGATCACGGCCCAGAGCGCCGCCGACATCACGTTCAGCACGAGGAAACGGGTCATCGGAATCCGGCTCAGGGCGATCGCGACCGGCGCCACGTTGCGGAGACCATAAAGGAAGCGGAACCCGAACATGAAGAGCACCGGGTGCCGCTCCAGGAGCGACGTCGCCCGCGCGATGTGCGGCCCGAGCTTCGGTCGCCGATCCACGAAGGATCGCCCATAACGCCTGCCGAGGAAATACGCGGACTGGTCCCCCAGGACGGACCCGACGAACGCCGTCAGCATGACGAGCGAATACCGAAGATGCCCCTGGTGGGCCGCAAAGCCCCCGAGGATCGCCACCGTCTCCCCCTCGAAGAACGTGCCGATCAGCACGGCGACGTACCCGTACGTCTCGATCAGATGTTCCACGTCCCCCCCGTGGCGTCACCCGCTCAGAACACGATGCGCCCCATTTGAAGCCGCACGCCCGCCGATTTCGGCGTCGCTTGCACGAGCTTGATCTCCGTCTTGTTCAAAAGGACGAGCGTGATCCCCGTCGCCACCATCGCCGCGCCCACGCCGAGCGTGACGAAGCCGCCCGTCGTGAGCGCTCTGTTTTCCCCCTGGGTCACCTTTCCCTCGTTGTTCAGCGTCGCGCCATCGGCGCTGTACCCAATGCCCAGCATGATCGCGCCGCCGAGGACGGCCGCGCCCCCGAAGCCGCCGAAAAGAAAGCCGAGCTGCCTGCCGAAGAAGCTCCCGCCGTTCACGTGCGCCACGACGTCGCCGCCCACGTTCGACAGGACAAATCCCCGCGACGGCACCATTCCGTCGGCGCCGAAGAAAAAGACCTGATCCTTGCGCCCGTCCACGATGCGGTCGCAAGGCGCCTCGCATGCCGTGCGCACGAAGATCCCCTCGCCCGCCCGGTCCGAGACCACCCCCGAGATGCGGAGGAGCTTCACCCCCGGCCGATCCGCCTCGATGTGAATGCGCGGCGTGCCTTTTCCCGGCTCCTGCGCGGGCTCTTTGGCCGGCTCCGCCGCGGGCGGCGGCGCAGGAGGCGGCGGCTCTTCGGGTTTGGCAATGCCGGACGGCGGCGCCGTGGGCTCGGCGGCCTCGGGCACCTTCGGCGACGCCGGGTCCTGCCCCGGCGTGGGCGGGGCGCCGGGCGGCGCCGCGGGCGCATCGGGCGGGCCCGGGACGGCCTGGGCAAACGCGGACGGCGCGAAGGCAAGGGCGACGAGGACGGAGGCAAGGCAGGCAGAGCGCATGAGGCTCTCCGATACTGGCGAAAGGCGCCTCCGGCAAGGGGAAATACGATCAGCGGCGCCACTTCCGGCCGAAGAGGAATCGAATCGCGCCGGGCGCCCGCCGCCGCCAGTGCTTTTCGTTGTGGGCACCGCGCTTTGCTGCGACGAACTTGAGCGAATACGGATCGTAGCCTCGCTCGACGAACTTGTGCGCGAGGCGCTCGGCCGCCCGCAAGAGGCCGCCGCCCGCTTCCAGCGCGCCCGCGTCGAGGTAAATGCGCGAGACGCGCGGGCGCGGCTGCGAATCGATCCAGTCGAAGATCGCGCCGTGCCCGATCTGCAGCGACGGCGACATGCTCATCGCCAGGCCGAACCGATCGGGCGCGCGGAGGTGCACGTAAAGCGCGGCGAGGCCGCCCATCGAGGAGCCACCGACGCCCGTGTCGGCCGGATCCGTGGATACACCGAAATGATGTTCGATCTGGGGCCCGAGCCCGCCGCGCATCCAGTCGAGCAAGAGCTCGAGCCTTCCGGGACCACTTTTCGTGGGGAACGGCGAGAGCTCCTCGATGCGCTCGTGCCCGCCGTGGTCGATGCCCACGATGACGGGCACGCGCTCGCCGCGGGCCGCGAGCCGCGCGCCGACCTCGTGCAGGTGCCAGCCGCCGACGAACGAGGGTTCGTCGTGAAAGAGGTTCTGCCCGTCGAAAAGGTAGAGCACGGGCGGCTTGCCCGGCGTGCGTCGCGGCGGGACGTACACGCGCACATGGCGCGCCGAAAGGCCGGGGACGTGAAACGGGCCGAGGAGATGAACGGTAGGTGCGGACATGAGGTAATCGAGATCGCGCGTACAGGACACACATGCGCCGCGCGAGGGCGCGGTGTTGTTCCACATTTTCGGCGGTCTTGCGAGGCCGCGCGCATGGATGGTAAGGGACGTATCGATAATGAGCCATGAAATCGAAGGCTTGATCCGCGAGGCCGGCCTGCTCGAAGGCCTCGGGCAGGAGGCGACGAGCGCCCTGCTCGAGCGGATCGTCGTCCAGCGGTACGAATCCGGCGCGCAGATCGTGCGGGAGGGTGAAATCGGGGACGCGGCCTTCGTCCTGGTCGAGGGCATTTGCCAGGTCTTCGGCGCACGGCCGGGCGGAGGCGTGATCCGCCTCGCGCGCCTCGAACCCGGCGCACTCTTCGGCGAGCAAGCTCTGCTCGGCCGCGCAGGCGGGCGAAGGGCGGCCACCGTGCGCGCGACGGGCCCCGTTGCCGTGGCCCGTATCGCCGCCCAGGATTTCCGCAATGCCTTGCCGACCGACCACCCCCGCCGCGAGGCCCTCGTGCGCCTCGGCGAATCGCAGCTCCGCGACCGGCTCGTGCAGCAGTCGAGCCTGTTTCGAGCGCTGCGTGAGCTTGGGGGGGCCGAGGGCCTCGAACAGGACGGTCTCGGCGCCACGCTCGTCACGTACGAGCGCGGCGAGGCGCTTTTTTATCAGGGCGAGCCTGCCGACGCCGTATACGTCGTCATCTCGGGGGCCGTGGGTGTTTATGCCGAGAAAGGCGGGCGCCCGCAGCTCCTCTCACGCGTCGAGGCCGGCCATTGCGTCGGCGAGCGGGGCCTTTTGCGCCGCGAGGCCCGCTCCGCCACCGCCCTCGCCGACGAACCGGTCACGGCGTTCCGCGTCCCGGGCGATCGATTCCTCGCGATCCTCGAACGATCCGCCGAGCTGCGGGAGTATTTCGACAGCCTGGAGAGCGTGTACGAACTGCCCCACCGCGGATTCGTCACCATCTTCGCGGGCCGGTTCCTGGGCAAACCCTGCATCACCTCGCTGTATCACCTGCCCCGCGGCCGCCACGCCGTCGCCTCCCACGTCCCGGGCGAGGAGCTGCACCACCTCGCCGTCAGCGAGCCGGGGCTCGAAGGCCCGCCCGACGAGCGCGGCAAATATCGGTTCATCGACGCGCGCCGCGGCCTCGAACGCGAAATCGTGGTCACGCCCGACGACGGCCGCATCCTCTCGTTCACCGCCCGCGGCGATTGGGTCGATCTGCCAAAACTCTTCGCGCTCGCCCTCGAAGGCGGCTCGCTTTCGCCGTGGCAATGCGCAGCGTTCACCGAGACGGGCTCCATCGACCTCGAATCGCCGCCCTCGCTCCGCCCCGACGACGAGATCGTCTGCACCTGCATGCGCGTGCGCCGGCGCGATCTCCGCCGCGCCATCCTCGCCGGCTGCAATACGCCCGAGGCCATCCGCGACCGCACGCGCGCCGGCAGCGCGTGCGGCGCGTGCCTGCCCCGCATCGCCGACATGCTCGGCAAGAGTGCCTGGACCTCGGCCGAGATCGTCTCCGCCATCGATGTTTGTCCGGGCGTGCGCGCCTTCCGCCTCGTCCCTCGCGACGGCGAGGTCGTCCACGCCGAGCCGGGCCAGCACATCGTCATCCAGGCCGAGATCGACGGCCGCTTCATCGAGCGGCCCTACACGCTCTCGGCGCCCACGTCGAGCGGCCATTACGAGATCACGGTCAAGCGGCTCCCGGGCGGCGTGTTTTCCACCTGGCTCTTCGAGCGCCGCCCCGAGGACGCGCTCATCCGCATCTCGGCACCCGGCGGCCATTTCACGATGCCGCCGAACGATCGCCCGGTCGTGTATCTCGTCGCCGGCATCGGCGTGACGCCCGCAATCGCCGCGTGCCGCGCGATCCGCAAAACTGGAGGCTCCCGCCGCGTCCACGTCGATTACTCGGCGCACAGCCCCGCCTCGGCCCCTTATGCCGACGAGCTCCACGCGCTCGCCGCCGCGAGCCCGAACGTCACGGCGCGCATTCGATTCACCGAGGTCTGGGGCCGGCTCGGCGCCGCCGAGGTCGCTTCGCTCGTCGACGCCCATCCCGACGCCGAATGGTTCCTCTGCGGCCCGATTCCCTATCTCCGCGCGATGAGCCAGCTCCTGCTCGAACAGGGCGTGCTCGATACGCACCTCCACATCGAGGAATTCATCGCGGGCAACGTCGTCGTCGCGCAGCCCGGCCGCAGGCCTTCCTTGCTCGCGCCCGCGACCATCGTGCCCCCCTCCGTGCACGTGCCGCCGCTGCATCTGCCGCCTTCCTTTCCCGCGAGCCTGCTCCCGAAACCCCCGCCGGCCGTCAATATCTCTTATGCGCCGGGCTCCTCCGCGCCCCCCGCCGCGCCGCCTCCCGTGAGGCCGCCGAGCGTCCCCCCGCCGCCCTCGTCGGTGCCGGCTTCCTCCAAATCACGCACGGACGGCGTTTGTCCTTTCGCACACGGCACCCACCGCGAGGATGGGATCGGCGTCATTCCACCGGTCGTCGCGGGACAGGATACGGGCGTCGCCGAGGAGGCGCGGGCCTATCTCGCCCAGTTTTACCGGGAAAAGGGCGCGCCGCGGGCCTTCGAGGTGCGATGGGCCCAGGTCTCCGCCGAGCTCGAACGAACGGGTACCTACGTCCAGACCTACGACGAGCTCTCTTTCGGCGCAAAGCTCGCCTGGCGCAACGCCACCCGTTGCATCGGTCGCCTCTTCTGGAACGGGCTCGAAGTGCGCGACATGCGCCATCTCACGGACGAAGACGAGATCCTCTCGGCCCTCGTCGAGCACATCGAGCTCGCCACGCACGGCGGGAATCTGCGCGCCATGATGACCGTGCTCGCCCCCGCGAATCGCGCGGGCGAGGGTCCACGCATCTGGAACGGCCAGCTTCTGCGATATGCGGGCTACCCGAACCCGGATGGCACCATCACCGGCGATCCGGCGAACGTCGAGCTCACCACGAAGGCGCTCGAGCTCGGCTGGAAAGGCGGCCCGCGCACACGCTTCGACCTCTTGCCGCTGATCGTAAAGTTCCCCGGCCGCGAGCCGCGGTGGATGGAGATCCCGCGGCGTGTCGTGCGCGAGGTGCCGCTCGTGCACCCGGATCTCCCGTGGTTCGCCTCGCTGGGGCTCCGCTGGTACGCGCTTCCGGCCGTGTCCGAGCTGCTGCTCGACATCGGCGGCGTGAAGTACCCGGCCGCGCCTTTCAACGGCTGGTACATGGCGACCGAGATCGGCGCGCGTAACTTCAGCGACCCCTATCGCTACAACATGCTCCCCGCGATCGCCGAGCGGCTCGGCCTCGACACGCAGCGCGCCTCCTCGCTCTGGCGCGATCGCGCGCAGGTCGAGCTCGTGCGGGCCGTGGTTCACTCGTTCGAGCGCGCAGGCGTCAAGATCGTCGACCACCACACGGCCGCCGAGGACTTCGTGCAGTTTGCCCAGGCCGAGCAGGGCCAGGGCCGCTGCGTGCACATGCGCTGGAGCTGGATCGTCCCGCCCATCGGCGGCAGCGCGACGTCGGTGTTCCACATGGATGAAGACCACCACCCCGACGTCATGCTCAAGCCGAACCTCTTCTATCAGCCGAAGGCCTGGGCGCCGCCCAGTTGATCCTCCGCCATTACGGACGACGAATTTCTGACGGGGACATGCGTCATCGCACTGGCATGATGCCACAAATCAGCACTATTCCGGCGTAAGAGGGGGTTACCCTACGGAATTCTCAATGGAGTAGCGTAGTTTTCCTGCCTATTGTTTCGTAGACGTGTCGAGACAGACTATGCAACGGGCGAAAACCATGTAGGCTGCTTGCTGGGATACGATTCACCGGGAGGTCCGCTTCAATGGCTCCGCACGTCCTTCTCGTCGATGACAGCACCACGGTTCGCATGGTCATCGCGGCGGAGCTCCGCGAGGCGGGTTTCCGGGTCACACCCGTCCCCACGCTGGATGCCGCGCGCCGCGCGTTCGCGCAGTACCGCGAGCGTGACCCGTTCGACCTCGCCATCCTCGACGTGCTCCTGCCCGATGGCGACGGGATCGACCTTCTGCGCGAGATCCGTCGTGATCCGGCGCTCGAACGCCTGCCGGTCATGATCCTCTCGAGCGACGCGCGGTTCGGTTCGCGACTGCGTGGCCTTGGCGTGGGCGCCGACGATTTCGTGGGCAAACCCCATTCGAAATCGTTCCTCATCAGCCGCGCCCACATCCTCACGGGCAATCCGCAGGCGGAGGCGGCCCCGCGCGCCTGGCGTGTGCTCGTCGTCGACGCCGACGCCGGCTTGCGCGAGGCGCTCGAGAAGGTCCTGCGCATCGGCCACGGCTGCGACGTCGTCTCGCTGGAGAGCGTCGACCAGGCCGCGCAGTTCCTCGACCTCGAAGGCGCGGGCGTCGACGGCGCCGTGGTCGACCGGCGATGTTTCCTCCGCGTGCTCGGCCTCCTCCGCTCGAAGCAACCGAACGGCGTGCCCATGATCGTGCTCGACGATTCCCCCTCGGCCACCTGGCCGCCCGTGGCGGCGGCAAAGCGCAATTCGGCCGTCGCTGCCGCGCTGGTCATGCCTCGCACGATCGAGCCGAGCACCGTGGCCGAAGTCATGATGCACAGGCTGGTCGAGGATGCCCCGTCTTCCGTGTCGTCGAGCAGCAAAATTCCGATCACCACCATTGACGCCGTGCGTCGACTCGCGCGAGGCGCCTGAACCATTGGTGGGTTCACCCTCACCGAAATGACAGAAAGCTGAAACTCGTGGGCGAGGGTGGCGGGTAGCCTTCGTTTGCCTTGTCCAAGTCCACCGTCGATCCGACCGCGCTCGACATCGAGCTTCCTGCGGTGCCTTTTCCCTCGGTGCCTGCGCCGGCGCCCATGCCGCCCGCCCGGCCCGAAAACTGGACGCGCAGCCTCTTCCACGTCGCCTCAGCGTTGCTTGCGCTCGTCATGCTCCGCATCGTGCCGAGCCGCGGGTGGCTGATCGCTGCGAGCGTATCGCTGGCCGTGTGGGCCTGGTCCTGCGAGATCGCAAGGCGCCTGAGTCCGGCCGTCAACGAGCGGCTCATGCGGTTCTTCGCGCGCGTCGCGCACCCGATGGAGCGGCACCGGGTCAACTCGTCCACGTGGTACCTCACGGCCCTGGTCGGCCTGTCGATCTTCGCGCCCTTCCAGGCGGCCGAGCTCGGCGTCGTGGTCCTCGGCCTCGCCGATCCGGCAGCGGGCTTCATCGGTCGGCGCATCGGGCGCACGAAGATCCTTGCGAACCGCTCGCTCGAAGGCACGCTCGGCTTCTTCGCCGTCGGCACGCTCGCCGCGCTCGCAACGCTCACCGCCTTCCACGGTCTGCCGCTCCCCGCGATGTTGCTCATCGCCTCCGCGGGCGCGGCCGCAGGCGCAATCGCCGAGCTCGTCTCCTCACGCCTCGACGACAACTTCACGATCCCCGTCACGGTCGCGATCGCCGCCTCCATCGCGGGCGCGTTCGTCCCGGCGTCCTGATCTATCCTGGGCGCCCATGCGCCCGCTCCTCGGCTTGCTCGCCTTCCTCCCTTGCCTCGCCGCGTGCAGCGACGAGCCGCCCGGCGCCGACGCGCCGCCCGCGCCCGACGCGGGCACCGACGCAGGCCCGGCCTCCTTCCGCAGCGCTCTCTACCCCGAGGACTGGACGCCCTCCTTCACGGACGCCGAGGGCCACTTCCTCCACGACTTCTCCTACGCGGGCTACCACCACGCCGAAGCCCCGCCCGGCGCGCCCGCGGCCGCGCCGACCTTCGACGTCGTCACGCACGGCGCCGATCCCACCGGACAGACCGACGCGACCTTGGCCGTGCAAGCCGCCATCGACGAGGCCGCGGCCCAAGGCGGCGGGATCGTCACGTTCCCCGAGGGGCTCTATCGGATCGACGACAAGCTCGTCGTCGCCGCGTCGGGCGTCGTGCTGCGCGGCGCGGGCCCTGCGAAGTCGCGGCTCCACTTCACGCGATCGGCGGGCATGAGCTACGACGCGCACCTCGCCTTCGTGGGCAAGGCCGAGCCGAACCTCGAGCTCCCGCTCGCCGCCGACGCGATCTCGCGCGCCGACGTCGTCGAGGTCGAAAACGCCGAGGACCTCGCGCCCGGCGACGACGTCCTCCTCGGCTTTGTCATCACGCCCGCCTTCATCGAGGAGCACGGCATGACGGGCACGTGGACGGCCTTCAACGACACGTGGCAGCCCTTCTTCCGCCGCACCGTCGTCGCCGTCGACAAGGCCCAGACGCCGCACCGGATCACGCTCGACGCGCCGCTCCGATACCCGGCGAAGCTGCGCGACGGGGCGAGCCTGCGCCGCGTCACGGGCCTCATCCGCGAGTGCGGCGTCGAGTCGCTCGGCGTGTCGAACGCCGTCTCCTGGGCCGAGGCCTGGGCCGAGTCGCAGGTGCACGCGATCGACCTCCGGCGCGTCGTCGACTGCTGGATCAAGGACGTCGCCTCGTTCCCCTCGCCCACGGCGCCCGCCGAGGGCCCGGGCAGCGGCGCGCACCTCGCCTCGGGCGGCATCCTCCTCGAAGAGGCCACGCGCGTCACCGTCGACCACGTCTCGCTCGGCCTCGCCCAGAACCGCGGCGGCGGCGGCAATGGTTATCTCCTGGAGATCCGGCGCTCGAACGAGATCCTCGTCGCGGACAGCGAGGGCGACGGCGGCCGGCACAACTTCATCCAGAACTGGGGCTTCGGCACGACGGGCTGCGTCTTCTTGCGCGGAAAGAGCCGCAACGGGAAATCGCTCACCGACATGAACGACGCCTCGGGCTTCACGGGTTTGTCCGAGTTCCACCACTCGCTCGCCACCGCGAACCTCATCGACGCTTCGACCTTCGACGACGGCTTCTCCATCGTGAACCGCGGCGACGAGAGCACGGGCGCCGGGCACACGGGCACCGAGAACGTGCTCTGGAACAACCGCGGCAAGGGCGCGCTCCGCTCGCTCCAGTTCGGCACGGGGTATGTCATTGGGACCGAGGGCCTCTACGTCACCACCGCGTCGCCGCTGCCCATGGCCGAAGGCACGATGCCCGTCGACTGGGTCGAGGCCCTCGACGAGGGCGACACGCTCGACCCGCCCTCGCTCTACGAAGATCAGCTCCGCCGCCGCCGCGCCCGACTTCGCTAGGCCGGAGCTCGCGCCCACGTCCGCGAACCTGCGCGTGCTCGCCTCGACCGCCTTCGCGCCGTTTTCCGTGGCCATGACGGTCGCGTTCGTCGCGCCTCGCACCTGCTCGACCAGGTGCTTCTCGTCCGCGACCACGCCGAAGCGCCGCCCTGCGTCACCCGCGCCCGCGGCCTCGATCGTCGCGTTGATGGCGAGGTTGTTCGTCTGCTCGGCGAGCTCGCGGATGATGTCCACGATGCCCCCGATCTCCTGCGATCGCTGGTTCAAGCCGAGCATGTGCGTCACGACCAGATCGACCTGCTTGCGCGTCCCCTCGACGGTCTCGCGCTCTCGGCGATCTGACGCGACGTGACAGTGAGCTCGCGGATCGTCACCGACACCTGCTGCGAGGTCGCGACCTGCTCGTTCGTCGAGCTCGCTTGTTGGGTCGCTGCGGTCTCCTTATGATCATCTCGTCGATGTGCCGGCGGATGGTGTCCATCGTGCGCTTGCCGTTGCCGGTCGCGACCACCTTTGCCGCCGCCTCGAGCCCTTCGCGCCTGCGGAGATCGATGACGCTCGCGAGGTAGCTCTTCTGCCGCGCCACCAGCGGACGCAGGTCCACAAGGCGCTGGCGCTGATTATCGAGGGTCAGGCGCGCGACCTCGGCGATGTCGCCGTCGACGACCTGGCTCGCCATTTGGTACGGCTCGAGAAATCGCGGTCAGGACCTCACGGTACACGCTCGGTGTCGAAATGCGCCGTAAAAATGTTTCCGATTGGCAGGTCGGGGTGGGGCGAATCTCGCGTTGTGCGTCGGCGTGTACCGGGACACACCTTTTCGAGATCAGGAGTCGTCGTCTTCGTGGGTGACGCTCTTCAAGGCGAGCACCGGCGTGAGGCGGAAGTTGCAGGCGGAGACCTCCTCGATCGATTCCTCTGCGATGAAATCGACGACAATCGTGGTGCGCCCGCCGCGCGCGACCTCGATGGGCTCGGCGCTCTCCGCGATCTTCAAGGTCGCCTCGGTCACGCCGGAGGTATCGAGCGCGCAGGTCGTCCCGTCCTTCAGGATCACCTGGTTCTTCCCTGCGGCGTCGATTTCCAGGCGAATGCCCCGCACATCGCCTCCCACCTCGACCTCGCCGAGCGGCGCCGTCACGCCATCCCGCAACGACAGCAAATCAAACGTGCCGGCGTTTTCGTTCACCGTCGTCCACTTCCCTTCCCGCTCGCGGCCCGCGCGGGCGTCGTGTGCACCCCCGCCGTGGCAGGAATGGCCACTCTGCACATCGACTTTTCCGAACGATACCTCAATTTTTTCGATCGAGTTCAGGGTCACCGGAGCATCCGTGAGTTCGATCGCGACCGTGCTCCCGCCACCACAGGCCGCGAGCGCGACCGACGTCACCGCGAGGAGCCCCAAGGAACGAAACGAAACCATACGCGCCTCCTTTTGCAAACGAGCCTACGCAGGATTCATGACGGTCGTGTAAAGTTTCATGAAGAATCCGTGTTCGTCTCTTGCCGGCGGAACGCAACCGTTGCACGCATCACGCAAAGGTTGCACAAAGGGGCTCGACAAGCGGGACGTGGGCCCTGTATATGACTTGGCAAACGTCTTGCCAGGCGCCGCCACCATGACCACGCCCTTTCTCGTCTCGACGCTGATGAAATCCCCCGTGCTGTCGGTGACTCCCGACACGCTCGTGGATGAGGCTTACCTCTTGCTCGCGTCGCGACGCATCTCGTCGGCGCCCGTCGTCGATGGAACGGGCAAAGCGCTGGGCGTCGTCTCGCTAACGGATCTCCTGCGCATCGGCCGCCTGCAACCGGCCTCGCTCGCGGGCATCCAGCCGATCGACCTGCCCACCGAACCCGTCTCGGATCACATGCACAAGGGCGTCATCACGGTCTCGCCGAACGCGCCCGTGACGGCGGCGGCGCGTGTCATGGCCGACGAGCGCGTGCATCGCGTGTACGTCGAGCAGGAGGGCAAACTCGTCGGCGTCTTCAGCATCGAAGAGGTGCTCTCCTCCGTGCGCGCGCTCCGCCTCGAAGGGTCGATTGGCGAGGTGATGACGAAGCCCGTGATCTCGCTCCCCGTCACGGCCACGATTGCCGAGGCGACCTCGCGGCTCGATCGCGCGCACGTGACGGGCCTCGTGATCGTCGACGAATATCGTCACCCGGTCGGCGTCTTCACGCAGGTCGAGGCCCTCGCGGCGCGCAGCTTCGATCCCTCGACGAAGGTCGAGGACGTGATGAACTACGGCATCCTCACGCAGCACGTGAAGACGCCGCTCTACCGCGCGGCGGCGCACGCCTTCGAATCGCGCGCGCGCCGCGTGCTCGTGCTCGAGAACGGCGAGCTCGTCGGCGTGATCACGGGCCTCGATTTTGCCCGTGTCCTCGCCGCGACCTGATCAATACGGCTTCTGCCCGATGTAATTGCCGGGCGGATCGTAGTTGCAGACCCAGAACTCCCAATCTCCCCCGCCGAGCGGCGAGCCCTTGCTGCATTTCGCCATGCCGCAGCCGAGCTTCGTCGTCTTCGCCCAGACCACCTGGGTGTAATGGCCGCACACGGCCGAACACTCGTTCGACGAGTAAATGTAATCGGCCTTCTCGGCCACCCAGTTCGAGACGACCTGCTCCGCGGTCGAGCTGTTGGAGCTGGCGTAGAGATTCTCGCCGTAGTCGTTCGAGCTGTGCTCCCAGACGCAGTTCTCCGCGTACGCCTGCGCGACGGCGGCGAGCTCCGGCGACCAGACGAGAGGCGGCAGCGGCTCCGGGGCCGGCGGATCGACGGACGCGCGCGCCGCGTTGTGGGCCTCGGTGATCCCTTGCATCGAGGCCGGCTCGCCGCCATTCGTGTTGCCGCTACTGTCGCCGGATCCTTCGTCGTCGGAGCAGCCCGCGGCCGCCACGAGGAAAGAAACGAGGACGAGCCCATAGAAAGGTGAAAAGCGCTTCATGGGCCGATCGTTGCATGACGCGCCGCCGGGGCGCAAGCCACCTCGGGGCACGCGCGCCGGATCGGCGCGGGGGTCCTGGAAAGCGCTGCACGACGCAGGTCCTGCATCACCTCTCCGTTCCAGAGCGAAACGAGCGGCGAAGACGCGAGGGATCCGATCGCGGGCGCCTCGTACGCCACGGGATGCACGGTGCCGTCCGGGTCGATGCACGCCTGCTCCCATTCCATGCGACACGTCAGGAAGCGTGCGCGATTGGCGAAATCGTCGGCCGCGCGGAAAACACGCAACGCGGGGTCGTCGCCGGCGGCGCAGGGGCAATCGCCGCGGGGATCGAGGTGGTCCACGAGCACGACCCCCGCGGGCGCGAGGATCGAGCCGAGCGCACGGACGGCCCGCGAGATCCGCTCGCCCCGCGGATCGATCCATTCGACCTGCGCTCGCGGCGTGCACGGAAACACCTCCTCGACCTTCAACCAATCGACCCCGAGCGAAGCGGCGAGCCTTCCGAGCGCGGGCAATTCGTCCACGTTCGAAGCAGTCACGACCGCCGAGATCCCGATCCGCACGTCGACCCCGCGCGCAGCGCGACGCCGCAGCATTCCCTCGATGTTCTTCACGATCGTCGCGAACCGCCCGCCGATCCGGAGCCCGTCGCTCGTCGCCGCGGTCGCGCCGTCGAGCGAAATCGAGAGGCTCGTCAGGCCGAGATCACAGAGCGCGTCGAACCGCCCCTCGTCGAGCAACATTCCATTCGACAGCAAATGCACGTCCGTGCGGCCCGGACGACCTGCGCGCGCCCTCTGGATCGTCGCGAGCACCTCCGGAAACATGGGCGCCACGATCGCCTCGCCGCCGTGCACGAAGCCCACGTAATCGGCCGCGGCGAACGGCTCCCGCAGCGCGTCGAGAAGCCACGGCTGCATCGTCCGTGCGCTCCCGCTCCGCGTCTTCTCCGGCGCGTCCGTGATGCAATGGGCACAACGCAGGTTGCACCGCTCGGTCACGGTGACGTAAAGCCGTACCGGGAGCGGCGCGACCACGCGCCCCGCGCGAAACGCATCCCCGGACGCTTCCGGCCCCGCATTCCCCTCGATCGAAATGCCCGCCGCTCCCTCCCCACGCCCCGCGCCCTTCGGCGCCTCAGGCCGCGCAATCAAAAACCATTGCCCCGCCCCACCCGCGCGCCCGACGAGCCGCCCCGATTCCAATCGAAACACGTACGCCACGCGCCGCGCCGACGCCGGCAGCCGCGCCTCGAACACGACGTGCTCGTCCTCCTCCGCCGCAACCCGCATCGCCTCTTCGCGCGCCCCTGCGCCCTCGTCCCACCGCACGACGAGGCCCTCTCCGTGCCCACGACGCAGCGCCGAGCGAATGCAAAGCCGCCCGTCCTCCTCCACAGCCACGAACGGGCTCACCGGCGCGTGCAGGATCGGCTCCTCCGCGCCGCCCACGACGAGCACGTTGTTCCGCAGCCCGCCCCGCGACCGCGTCCGCGGATTCTCCGGATCGAGCTCCCAGCGCGCGCCCTCGACGTGCAGCTTGTACTCGTACACCCCGATCGCGGCCTCGATCGTCACCTCGAACGACCCGTCGCCGCGCCGCGCCATGGGCGTCGGGCGAAACGCCGACCATTCCCCGCAGAGCGAAACGAACGCCGCGGGCCGCTCGGGCCGGTAGAAGAACGTCACGGAAACGGAAACCACTTGGCCACCATACGCGAATCTGCGCCGCGCGGCAGGCCCCTCCGACCTCGCGGGACTTCTTCACCTGGAACGTCTCCGCGCCCCGGAAGCCTGGACAACGGCCCTCTCTTGTCTCTTCCCTGCCCGCCGGCTCCGCTGTACCCTTCGCCGAAGGCCATGGTCCAAAGACGTCCGCATCCTGGGCGATCCCGAGCGCGGTGGCTCGGGTTTTTCGCCCCAATCGCCGTCCTCGGCGCTTCGCTCACCGCATGCGTCGGCGTCATCGGCGACGCGGACGAGGATACGACCGAACAAGAGTCGCTCGTCCTCGCCGCGCCCGCGCTCCCCCGCCTCACGGCCGCGCAGTACCGCAATACGCTCGTCGAGCTGTTTGGCGCGAGCATGCCCCAGGCGCCGCTCGAGGACGACACGAAGCCGTTCCTCTTCTACAACATCGGCGCATCGAGCACGACGCTCTCCGAGTTCGGCGTCCAGCAGTACGAGGAGTCCGCCGACGCCATCACGCGTCATGCGTTCGCCGACCCGGCCCGGCGCGCGGCGTTCGTCGGCTGCGAGCCCGCCGCGCCCGGCGATGCCTGCGTCGAGGGCTTCCTGCGTCGTTTCGGCCGACGCGTCTTCCGGCGCCCGCTCACGAACGAGGAGGTCGCTCGCTGGGTCTCCGTCTCGCAGACGCTCGCGGATCCGAGCGCGTGGGAGGGCCTGCGCCTCGCGGTCTCAGGCCTGCTCCAGTCCCCGCATTTCGTTTATCGTGTCGAGGTCGGCGCCCCCGACGATGCTTCCCCCGGACGGCGCAAGCTCACGGGCTACGAAATGGCCACGCGCCTCTCGTTCCTCCTCTGGAACCAGGGCCCCGACGACGCGCTCCTCGACGCCGCCGAAAAGGGCGAGCTCGACAAACCCGAGGGCATCGCCGCGGCGGCCGAGCGCCTGCTCGACGATCCCCGCGCGCGCTCGGCCATGCAGGCGTTTTTCCGGCAATACCTCGACCTCGGCCGCCTCGACGGCATCCAGCGCGACCCGGCTGCGTATCCGTACTTCACGCCCACCATCAAGGACGCCATGCGCCGCGAGGTCGAAATGCTCGTCGAGGACGTCGTCTTCGAAAGCCGCGGCGACGCGCGCAGCATCTTCAGCACCCGCAAGACCTTCGTGAACGCGGACCTCGCGGCGCTGTACGGCATCGAGGCCCCCGGCGCGAGCGTGGACACGTTCGTCCCGGTGGAGCTGCCCGCGGATAGCCCGCGCGCGGGCATCCTCACGCTCGGCGCATTCCTCACCATGAATGCCCACGAAACCCGCACCTCGCCCACGGCGCGTGGCAAATACGTCCGCGAGCGTGTTTTTTGCCTCGAAGTCCCGGCGCCGCCTCCGGGCGTCGACACGACCCTCGATCCGCCGATGGGCGAACCCAAAACGGTCCGCGAGCAAATGGAGGCGCACCGCACGAACCCCGCCTGCGCCGCGTGCCACACCTTCATGGACCCGCCCGGCTTCCTCTTCGAGCATTTCGACTCGTCGGGGTATTACCGCACCGTCTTCGAGGGCGACTTGCCGATCGATTCCTCCGGCGACCTCGACGGCAAACCCCTCGCGAACGCGCGCGAGCTCGCGACGGTCCTCGAAACCGAGCCCCGCGTCGGCCGTTGCATGGTCCAGCAGCTTTATCGCCACGCGCAGGGCCGCATCGAGACGAAGGGCGAGCGCCTCGCGCTCGAAGACCTCGCCTCGCGCTTCGCCGGCGCATCCTTCGATTTCCGCACCCTTTTGATCGAGCTCGTCGCCCACGACGCGTTCCGTTACATCGGCGAAGAGGAGAGCCCGTGAAGACCACGCCCCTTTCCCGACGAACCTTTCTCCGGGGCGCCGTGGGCGGCACGGCCGTCGCACTCGCCTTGCCCACCCTCGAAGCGATGCTCGGCGCGCGCGGCGCTGAAGCCGCGTCCACGGGGCCGATCTTCGGCATCTTCTTCTGGGGCGGCGGTTTGCCCTGGCACGACGGCCACGGCGCGCCCCAGGCCGGCCATCCCGACATCTGGACGCCCTCCGCGACCGGCAAGGATTACGCGCCGAGCGAGCTCCTCGCGCCCCTCGCGCCATACCAGCCGAGCGTCGTCACGGGATTGACCCCGCACACGGCGGTGCCGGATACCCCGCCGGGCCAGAGCGACGGCCATATGCGTGGCTTCATGGTCTCGATGACCGGCGATCGCGTACGCCCCGAGGGATTCGATCACCCCTCGCACACGCTCACCGCGCTCCGCCCCACGCTCGACCAGTACGTCGCGAAACACCCGGCCTTTTACGGCCCGGAAAGCCCGCGCTTCCGCTCCCTCATCCTCGGCGCGAGCACCGCGCGCTTCCACGATTACGGCCACTGGAACGCGATCTCGTACAATGGCCCCGACGACCTGAACCCGCCGATCCTCGATCCCGGCCAGCTCTACGATCTCCTGTTCGGCGTGGCGGCGGATACGGCCGGCTTGAAGCGCCGGGCGCTCCTGCTCGACGCGGTCATGGAGGACGCGAAGCGCCTCTCGAACCGCGTCGGCGCGGCTGACAAGCAACGCATCGAGGCGCACCTCGAACACCTGAATGCCGTCAAGAACCGCCTCGACTTCTCGGGCGAGGCTTGCGCGCCCCCGGGCAAACCCGCGCCGAACGAAGACCTCATTGCGAAGACCGAAATCATGGGCTCGCTCCTCGCCTCGGCGCTCGCCTGCAACATGACGCGCGTCTTCTCGTTCATGCTGAGCTCCCCCGCGACGACCCACGTCTTCTCGAACCTCGGCGTGCCCAACGATTTTCACGCCACGGTCCACGAGGGCACCTGGGAGCACGCGCGCGCGGGCATCCAGTATCAAATGCAGGCCTTCGCGGCGTTCCTCGGCCGGCTCCAGGCCGTCGTCGAGCCGACGGGCGGCACACTGCTCGATCGCGCGCTCGTCTTTGGCCTCTCCGAATACGGCGAAGGCTATCAGCACAGCGTCGCCGAGATGCCCTGCGTCCTCGCGGGCGGCGCCAATGGTAAGATTCGCCGCAACGTCCACGTCCGCGATCCCGGCGGCAATTACAGCAAGGCCCACGTCACCATGCTGCGCGGCGTCGGCCTGGAGACGCCGAGCTTCGGCTGGAACGGCGGCGAAACCTCCGAAGCCTTCGGCGACATCCTCGTGTGAGGCGCGTGCCATTGCGTTCCCATCACCCCTTGTCTCTCCAAACCCTCGGCGCCGCGGCGTCGCTCCTCGCGTGCTCGCTCCTCGTCCCGCGGTTGGCGGTCGCCGCCCAGCCCACGGGATACCTCGACAACGCGGGATGCGATTCCATCGCGGGCTGGGCCCAGGATCCCGACGTCCCGAACCAGCCCATCGACGTCCACGTCTATTACGGCGTCCCCGCGGGCACGCCTGGCGCGCCTGCCATTGCCGTCCGCGCGAACGTCCACCGCGACGATCTCTGCGCTGCGATCGGCTCGTGCGAGCACGGCTTCTTCGCCCCCTCCCCGCTCGCGCTGCACGACGGCAATGCTCGCGACGTCTACGCCTATGGCATCGACACCGGCGGCGAGGGCAATCCGGTGCTCGGCAACAGCCCCCGCACGCTCCAGTGCCCGCCCGCCGCGCAATCCGGCGTGCGCCGCAAGGTCGTCGGCGCCCCCACGTACGACGCCTGGCGATTCTCTTCGTTCTGGGACCTCTTGCCCCTGCCCGCCGCGGACGCCGACCTCCTTCCGGAGGGCCCGGATATCCCTGACAAACCCGAGCTCATCCAGGCCGACGACGGCACTGGACAAACCTGGCTCGTCGACGGCGGCGTGCGCCGGCTCGTCTCGCCGGGCGTCGCGGCGACCTGGCGCTTCGACCTCGGCAAGGCTTCCGTGCGCCCCGCGGCCGAGGTGGTTGCCCTCGTCGAGGGAACGCCGCTGCGCCCGCGGCCCGTGCTTTTTCTTCGTGGCGCGCTTTATCTCGTGGACGACCCGCAACCCGTCGTCCCCGGCGGCGCGAGCTCCTCGTCGTCGGGCGCCGGCGGCGCGGGCGGCGGCTGGGGCGAGGGCGGCGAAGGCGGCGCGGGCGGCGAATCGACACCGGACAAACCTTCCAGCGGCGCATGCACGATGGGCGCGCCCGGCGGCGCCGATGCCTCCGGGTTTTTCCTGCCCGTCCTCGGCGCCCTCGCATTCGCCGCGCGGCGCAGACGGCGAACGTAACGCCTACTCTCCGGCCATCGGCGGCAACGGCCGCGGACCCGGCGGATCGAGCGACGGCTCCTCGCTCGGCTCCCCCACGAAACGAGGCGCGCCGCGATCGTCGATCGCAACCCGCAAGAATCGATGTCCGGTGATCCCCTTCCGGGTCACGTCGAGCTCCACGAGCGTCCCCGTACGGCTCCCCGGCCGCGTCATCCCCGAAAACACGAAATTCCCGATCCCGTGCGCGATGAGCCGCCCGCGATATCGCTCCGCCGGCTGCACCACGTGCGCGTGCGCTGCGATGACCGCGTCCGCGCCGGCGTCGATGAGCGCGCGGCTCGCCTCGCGCTGATACTTCGAGGGCGTGAGCGCGTATTCGATCCCCCAGTGCACGAATACAATCACCACGTCGGCGCGCTCCCGCGCCCGCTCCACGTCCTGCCGCGACCGGGGCGCACCTCGATCCACGTGACCGATCAGCGCGATTCGCACCCCGGCGACCTCACGCACCACGAATGCTTCGCGCGCGGGGCTCGCCTGCGTCGTCCCGAAATGGCCCAAACCCGCGGAATCGAGGCGCTCGAGCATCTCGAAATACCCCGCCTCCGACATGTCGAGCGTGTGGTTGTTCGCCACCGACACCATATCGAAGCCCGCATCCAGAAGCAGACGCGGCGCCGAAAGCGGCGCCACCAGCGGCTCGGGGATCGCGGCCTCCCCCTGCGACGTGACCACGCATTCGAGGTTCCCCACGAGAAGATCGTACGACCGCAGCCGCTCGGCCACGTGCGCGAAAGGAAACCCCGACTCCTCACCTTTCTTGATCACCGCCGCGACCCCACCCGCCATCGACACGTCGCCCACGAAAGCGACGGTCGCGCGCGGCATGTCCGCTGCGGGCGGCGTTTCGAGGGAAACGGGCGGCGGCGCGGGCCGCGGCATCGCGCTCGCGAGGGGAACGGGACGACCCGGCGCCCCCGACGCGCCGCTCGAAAACCACGCCGCCGCGAGCACGAGCCCGAGGAGCGTCAGAGCCGAGGCGCGGCGCGCTTGCATTCAGGGGAAAGCCTACACCATCCCCCCGGTCGCGCGAAACATTCTGGAGCGCTCACACCGCGAGGACGTCCCGCAGATCGAGCCCCGGGATCACCTCCGCGTGCTCGTGCACGAGCCGCCGAACGCCCTCGGCCAGCACCTCCTCGATCTTGCTGCGCACGAGCCCCGGGACGATCGAGGCCTCGGACGCCGGATCCTTGGCCGCGAGCGCGATCCCCGCGTCGAGCGCCACCTCGTACCCGGCGAAACGCACGACCCCCGCGACCACGCGCACCAGCGATTCGAGCCCCGCGACTTCCTCGAGCGTCCCGCGCAACCTGAGCCGCGACAGCGTCACGGCCCCGCCGCGATCGATACGAATGCACCCGAGCTCCACGAGGGGGCTCCCGCCTTGAACGACCGAGAGCGCCTCGCTCGTGATCGTGATCGATTGCAGGTTCGCGGCGCGGACGCGCTCCGCGTTCGAGCTCCCGGCGGCGATCCGCGCGAGGTTTCCGCTCCCCTTGATTTCCACGTGGATCGCCCCGCCGGCCGCGACCGAGAGCCCCGTCCCGTTCTGTTCGTGCACGAACGGCTCGCGCAGCGCGAGCGTCGCCTCGGCCGCGGGATCGCCGAGATCCGCGACCGATACGTCCGACGCGCCGCTCGAAGGCGTTTTGCGGAAATTGTCGGCGATCGCTTCGAGCGTCGCGAGCGCGGCCTCGTCCCGCATCGGATCGTAACCTGGACTCGCCATCTTCGTGCCGGAGAGGCCCGCGGCGATGATCTCCACGATCTGCTTTTTGGCCTCGCCCGTGAAATCCAGGAGCCCCTCGCCGGGGCCATCGATCGGCGAGACCCACGCCTCGATGCGCGCGTCCGTAAACCGCACGTCCGCGCCCCCGAACAGCATGTTCTTCGCGGGCCACAATGCGTCGACCACGACCGGCGGATCACAGCGCAAGGTCAGCCGATCCTGCGCGATCTTGAGCCGCACGCGGCTCGCGAGCTCGGTCCGGAGCTCGCGGATCCACGTCCGGCTGAGGTTCTTGCCGCGGGGCAGCGTGAAGGACAAACCAATGTCACGCAGCTCCACCACCGGGGGAAGCTGCCCGAGCAGTGCACTCGTCGGGTCCGACATGTCGCCCCTCCCCATGCCCACGTACGATGTCGCGAGACCGATGAACTTTTTACCGCGACCGGGCACCGATGGCAAGCACCGTCTCGGGCAACAATTCTTCACGTTCCGGGAGTTGACTTTGTGACCGCCGGTCACTAACACGGACAGCCATGAATCTTCGCAACTTCTTATTGAGGACCGCCATCTCGTCCCTCACCCTCGCCGTGCCGGCCCTCGTGGGCTGTGGCGGCTCGGAGCCCGCGGAGCCCGCGGAGCCCGGGCAGGAAGAGCTGCTCGCGCCCCCGGAAGCGGGCAAGGGCGTCCAGTTCAAGATGGTGACGAAGCTCGACCCCGGCACCGAGGGCGAGCATTGCATGTTCGTGAAGGCGCCCGCCGAGGGGCTCTACGTGAACCGTGACGAGGTGCGTTTCACGAAGGGCAGCCACCACTTCCTGCTCTACCAGACGACCTACGAAGACATTCCGACCAAGAAAGACGACGGCACGGTCGTCGACACGAGCGGCGTGTTCGACTGCTCCGACGGCGCCACGAATGGCTGGGCCGTGGAGAAGCTCATCGGGGGCTCGCAGAACGGCGAGGGCGAGGCCTTCTTGAAGTTCCCCGAGGGGGTGGCCATGAAGGTGCGCCCCGGCGCGGTGCTCCTCATGAACGCGCATTACATCAACGCCACGATGAACGTCATCGAGCCCGAGGTCCGGATCAACCTCTACTCGGTCCCCGAGGCGGAGGTGACGACGGAGGGCGACGTCCTCTTCCTCTACAACCCCTTCATCCACGTCGCTCCCATGGGCGAGGGTCGCGCGCGCATGCGCTGTCCGGTGCACAAGGACATCACGATCGTGAACATCCAGTCCCACATGCACGCGCGTGGCGTCGACTATTCCGCGTCGCTCGTGGGGCAGGCGGAGCCCTTCTACACGAACACCGAGTGGGAAAAGGTCCCGGTCAAGGATTTCGGCGCGGGGCTCGAGGTCAAGGCCGGCTCGTGGTTCGATTATCATTGCGACTACTCGAACGGCGAGATGCGCGACGTCTACCAGGGGCCGCGCTCGACCGACGAGATGTGCATGCTCATCGGCTCGTATTACCCGGCCGAAGCGGCGACCGCGAACTGCCTCGCCGAGCCCTCCGTCCCCGGCCAGCCGAACTACCTCGGCGCCGAGTGGGTGGGCAATGGCAAGGCGACGTGCGCCGAGTCGTTCTCGTGCGTGCAGCAGGCCATCGGCTCGGGCACGGGCGGCATCGAGGCCTGGATGCCGTGCGTGACGAACTCCGACGAAGCGGTCGCGAAAGAGCTCTCGGACGCCTTGCGTTGCTTCATCAGGCTCGGCCCGGGCCAGAATCCGGCGGAGGTCTGCAAGACCGAGTTCGAAACCTGCCTCGCGAAGTGACCCTCCCCTGCCGGATCACGCTCCCCCGGGCGTGATCCGGCTCCCTTCCCCTCAATCGAGCGACAAGAGCCCGCGCCGCACCGCGAGCAGAATCGCGCCCACGTGCACGCCGTGGATGATCTGCCCCCGCTCGATCGCGGGCACGATCTCCTTCGGCTCCATCAGCGCCACGTGAATGTTCTCCGAGGGATCCATCCGTTGCTCGGAGACCTGTCGCGCGCCCGCGGCGAAAAAGAAATGGGCGCGGTTCGTGTGCCGGCTCGGCTCCGTGTTCGTCGAAAGGAGCGGCAGCCACGTCTCGGCGACGAACCCCGTCTCCTCCTCGAGCTCGCGCCGCGCAGCCTGCTCGGCCGTCTCGCCTGCGTCGATCACGCCTGCGGGTAGCTCCCGGCTCACGCGCGCGGCGCCGTGCCGGTACTGATCGACGAACACCACCTGCCCTTCCTCCGTCACCGCGAGCACCGAGGCCCAGTCGGGCGACTCGATCACGTGAAACTCGTCGATCTCGCCGCCGTGCGGCAGGGCGATGCGTTGCTCGTGCACGGTGAGCCATCGACGCGCGACGATCGGACGGCTCTGCATCACGGACCAGGGCTTCATGCGCCCTTCCCTAGCCTCCCTCCGCGGCCCCTGCAAGCTCGCCCTCGCCCACGGCGGCTTCACCCGAGGACGAGCACGCTACATGCACGATTGCATTGCGAGTACGACGCCGCCCGTTCACGCAATGCCTCCGCTCTCCCCACGGGTTTGTCAAGACAGGCACCACGCACCGCCAAGCATCGCGGTGCACCGGACAACGATCTTGCTTCATTCTACGTGTTTTCACGGATCTACGCGATTGCGACGAACCATGGGGTACCCAATGGAATCTCGTTGGCGTCAGCACGCTGACCGATGGAATCGTGCGCTTGGATTGACGCACGAGCGCGCGTCCTGCTTCCTTGCGTCTTCCACATTCAATGCCCCGATGGCTCGACCCCGGGTGCGGGGGCCATGGAGGAATTACGATGAGCGCTGGTACGAAGAAGCTCGGCCTCGTGGGCCGATCCGTGGTTGCTTTCGTCCTCGTCTCCGGCGCGCTCGGCGCCGGGTGCGCGGGAGCGCCGGGCGGCGACGAAGCCGTGGCCGATACGTATGAGAGCTTCGAGGCTTTCGAGGCCGTTACGTATCGTGAGCCCGACACGGGCATCTACATCGTCGATGGCGACACGCCGGTCGACGACATCAAGAAGCTGGAGGAGTTTTACGAGACGTACGTCCAGAAGGGCGCGCTCATCGTCCACCGCGCGGGCGGCCAGGACGCGAAGTGGAACGACACCCAGAAGCTCGACCTCACCTACTGCGTGAGCACGACCTTCGGCAATCGGTACGACGCCGCGGTCCAGGCCATCAAGGACGCGACGACCGCCTGGGAGGCCGTGGCAAACGTGAAATACAAGCACGTGGCCGCCCAGGATGGGAGCTGCAACGCGCAGAACAGTAACGTCCTCTTCGACGTGCGTCCCACGAATTCGAACGGCCAGTACCTCGCGCGCGCGTTCTTCCCCGGCGACAGCCGCAGCAGCCGCAACGTCCTCATCGACAGCGGCGCGTTCGGCAACAACGGGCCGACGACGCTCACCGGGATCCTGCGGCACGAGCTCGGCCACACCCTCGGCTTCCGCCACGAGCACACCCGCCCCGAGGCCGGCACGTGCTTCGAGGACAACGAGTGGCGTGCGCTCACCCCCTACGACGCCAAGTCCGTCATGCATTACCCGCAATGCAATGGAAAGGGCGACCAGACGCTGTCGCTCACCGACATGGACAAGCAGGGCGTGGTTGCCCTGTATGGCGCGCCCGGCGGCGCGCCGGCCCCGGAGCCCGGCGATCCCAGCGACCCCGGCAATCCCCCGGCTCCGGGCGGCGGCACGCCGTCCACGAAGAGCTTCAACGGCACCGTGAACAAGGCGCAGGTCGTGCAGCTCGCCCCGGTCTCCGTGGTCGAAGGGACGACGTTCGACGTCACGATGACCGGCAAGGGCGACCCCGATCTTTACGTGCATTTCGGCGCGCAGCCCGCGCCCGGCCAATGGACTTGCCGCCCGTACAAGACCGGCCCGAACGAGTCCTGCAGCCTGACCGTTCCGCCCGGCGAAACCGAGGCGTTCATCGCGGTGCGTGGATACAACTGGGGCCAGTATCAGATCTCCGTGACCTACACGGCTCCCTGATCGACGAGCCTTTGCGGCTCCGCGCGGCGCCCCTCCCGCCGCGCGGAGCTGCCGCTTTTCCTGGCGCCTCTTCCGCGCCGGTCTCGCCTCGCGGAATTATGGACGAAGCGGTTGAACGGAAACCAACGTTTCCGTACCATCCCGCCCGCACGTCCCATCTCTCCCCGTTCGAGGCGAATTCATGAAACGCTCGGGATCATTCTGGACCCTTGCCGGGGTCCTTTTCCTCGTCACGTTCTCCGCCGGCTGCGGCGACGACAGCCCGCCGACCCCGCCCACCGTGGACGCCGGCACCGACGCAGGCGGCGAATGCCCGCCCGCGCAGCACCCCGATGGACTCGGCGGCTGCACCTCCGATCCATGCACGCCGAACCCGTGCACCGATCCTCTTCGCACGCAGTGCAAAGACGAGGGCGGCGTGGCCACGTGCCAGTGTGACCCGGGCCATCACGACGAAAGTGGCGCGTGTGTCCCGGATACGACCTGCACGCCCACCACCTGCGGCGGACACGGATCCTGCGACACGACGAGCGGCACGCCGGTCTGCACCTGCGATCCCGGCTTCGCGGGAGATCATTGCGAGGACTGCGACACGCAAGGCGGATACATCCCCGACGGCCAGGGCGGCTGCACGGATACCCCTTGCGAGCCAAACCCCTGCTCCTCGGACAAACCCGCGTGTTCCGTGGAAGGCGGCATGATCGTGTGCGGCTGCGGCGCCGGGACCCACGAGGAAAATGGGTTCTGCGTGCCCGACGCGACGTGCATGCCCACGACCTGCGGCGGACACGGCACCTGCATCGACACGGGGAGCGGCAACCTGAGCTGCACCTGTGATCCGGGCTGGGCTCCGCCGAACTGCGGGACGTGCGACGACGCGATGGGGTACCACCCCGACGGCGCGGGCGGCTGCACGCAGGATCCTTGCTTGCCGAACCCCTGCAAAGACCCGCACCAGACCGTCTGCAGCGCGCCGAACGGAATGCCGGTGTGCGGCTGCGACCCCGGATATCACGACGAGGGCGGCACCTGCGTCGTCGACGAGGTCTGTGCGCCCGCGAGCTGCAGCGGGCACGGCACCTGCTCGGATGCGGACGGCATCGTCGTTTGCACGTGTGATGCGGGCTATGTCGGCGACGCGTGCGCGGACTGCGACACGAATGCCGGATATCACCCCGACGGCATGGGCGGCTGCACGCAAGACCCCTGCTTGCCGAACCCGTGCGTCGAGCCTCACGAGACCGTGTGCACGCCGAACGGCTCGCTCGCGGTATGCTCCTGCGATCCCGGCTATCACGACGACGGCCAGGGCGGCTGCACCGACGATCCTTGCAAGCCGAACCCGTGCCTCGCGCTGAACCAGGCGTGCAAGAACAACGGCGGCGTCGCCGAATGCTACACGCCCCCCTGCGACGACGGAAACCCCTGCACCACCGACACCGTCGTCAATGGCGCGTGCACCCACACGACGCTGCCGAACGGCGCGGCTTGCTCCACCACGCTCTGCTTGACGGGACAAACCTGCCAGGCCGGCACCTGCACGGGCGGCACGACCGTGACGTGCAACGACGCGAACCCCTGCACCGTGGACACCTGCAACGCGCTCACGGGCTGTGCGAACACGGTCGACAACACGATCATCCCCGACGACGGCATTGTCTGCACCACCGACGTCTGCCAGAACGGCGCGCCCAAGCACACGGCGACGAACGCCCTCTGCAACGACAACCTCTATTGCACGGGCACCGAGAGCTGCGCGCCCTCGAACCCGAGCGCGGACGCGAACGGCTGCATCCATACGAACGTCCCCGTCGCGCCGCCCGCGCCCGGCCCCTGCGCCTCCTACGGCGCGTGCAATGAGGCCACGCAGAGCTTCCCGCTGATCCCGAAACCTGCGGGGAGCTCCTGCAACGACGGCATCGCCTGCACACAAGGTGACACCTGCGACGCCGCCGGCCTCTGCAAGGGCGCGACGACCGCGAGCTGCGCGGGGAACCTCGATTGCGCGACGACCACGCCGATGCCCGGCGGCATCGACGTCCCGGTCGGCACCGTCTCCGGCACGATCACGCTCGCGGGCCAGCCGCTCCCCGCGACGAGCTACTACGCCGGCGCCACGTTCTATCTCAAGGCCCGGGATACGGGCGCGCAGCATTCCGTGGCGTATTTCAACTACAGCGGCAGCGGCTACATGCTCAATGGTCCCACCTGGACCGCCAGCTTCCTGCCCGGCGTCTACGACCTCTGGTACCGGAAGAACTGGGACAGCCAGTACGATACGGTCTCGGCGACCAGCGACGGCGATCCCAACCCGAACGGCATGCGAATCCTCCAGACGAACCTCGTCCTCGGCGCAGGCGCGAACACGCTGAACATCGACGTCCCGAGGTCCACGGTCTCGGGCAACATCACGCTCGGCGGACAGCCGCTCCCGTCGACGAGTTATTACGCCGGCGCCACGTTCTACCTCAAAGCGAAGGACACCGGCGCGCTCCATTCCGTCGCCTACTTCAACTACAGCGGCAGCGGCTACATGCTGAACGGCCCTACCTGGACCGCGAGCCTGCTGCCCGGCGATTACGAGCTCTGGTACCGCAAGAACTGGGACAGCCAGTACGACACGGTCACCGCCACCTCCATCGGCGATCCCAATCCGAACGGCATGCGGATCCTGAACAAGAACGTCACCATGGCCCCCGGGGCAAACACGCTGAACATCGATGTCCCGACGGCCACGGTCTCGGGCAACATCACGCTCGGCGGACAGCCGCTCCCCGCGACGAGCTATTACGCCGGCGCCACGTTCTACCTCAAAGCGAAGGACACCGGCGCGCTCCATTCCGTCGCCTACTTCAACTACAGCGGCAGCGGCTACATGCTGAACGGCCCTACCTGGACCGCGAGCCTCCTGCCCGGTGAATACGAGCTCTGGTACCGGAAAAACTACGACAGCCAGTACAACACCGTCACCGCCACCAGCGTCGGTGATCCCAACCCGAACGGCATGCGCATCCTGAGCAAGAGCGTGACGATTGCTCCCGGCGCGAACACGCTGAACATCGATGTCCCGACGGCCACGGTCTCGGGTAACATCACGCTCGGCGGACAGCCGCTCCCCGCGACGAGCTACTACGCCGGCGCCACGTTCTACCTCAAAGCGAAGGACACCGGCGCCCTGCATTCCGTCGCCTACTTCAACTACAGCGGCAGCGGCTACATGCTCAATGGCCCCACCTGGACCGCGAGCCTCCTGCCCGGTGACTACGAGCTCTGGTACCGGAAAAACTACGACAGCCAGTACAACACCGTCACCGCTACCAGCATCGGTGATCCCAATCCGAACGGCATGCGTCGTTTGAACTCCAATGTCACGATCACGCCCGGGGCGAACACGCTGAACATCAACGTCCCGACGGCCACGGTCTCGGGCACGATCACCCTCGAGGGACAACCGCTCCCCGCGACGAGTTACTACGCCGGCGCAACGTTCTATCTCAAATCGAAAGACACGGGCGCCCTGCATTCCGTCGCGTACTTCAACTACAGCGGCAGCGGCTACGTGCTCAATGGTCCCACCTGGACCGCGAGCCTCCTGCCTGGCGATTACGAGCTCTGGTACCGGAAAAACTACGACAGCCAGTACAACACCGTCACCGCCACCAGCGTCGGTGATCCCAACCCGAACGGCATGCGGATCCTCGATCTCGACGTCACGATCACGCCCGGAAGCAACACGCTCGACATCGACGTGCCCATGACCACCGTCTCGGCCCCGATCACGCTCGCCGGCCAGCCGATCCCGCCGACGAGTTATTACGCCGGCGCCACGTTCTACTTCCGCGCCATCGATACGGGCGCCCTGCATTCCGTGGCGTACTTCAACTACAGCGGCAGCGGCTACATGCTCAATGGTCCCACCTGGACCGCGAGCCTCCTGCCCGGCGTCTACGATCTCCTTTATCGAAAGAACTGGGACATCACCTACGACACGGTCACCGCGACGAGCGTCGGTGATCCCAACCCGAACGGCTTCCGCAGGCTCGGCGCCTGCATCGCCGTGCCCTGAACCTCTCGCCGACGCCCGCCCGCTCCCGCGGTTGACCGCGCCTCGGGGCTAGGATATCCCCGCGCGATGCGAACGCGCTCGGGCCTCGTCCTCGCCCCCTTCTTCTTCCTCCTCGTCGCCTGTGGCGGCGGGGCCGCCCAAGATCCGAAGACGTCCGCCGACGCGAACAGCGGCGAAGACAAGGCCCGGCCGGCCGAGTGCGAGGCCGTCGGCAAGCACCTCGTCGCCCTCAAAGATCGGCCGAAAGGCCAGGGCCCTGCCGATGAAATGCGCTCGCTCACGGGCGCCTTCCTCCGCCTCGCCGACGATCTCAAAAAACAGCCCATCGAGACGCCCGACTTCAAGGAGGCCGTCGCCGAGCTCGCCGACGAGGCCGAGAGCTTTGGCAACCAGCTCAAGTCGATGGGCCCGATCGTCGACGAGATGGAGCAGATCAAGGGGCAGCTCAGCGCCTGGGAAAAGAAGGTCACGTCCACGGCGAACGCGTTCGACGCGACGTGTAACAACGGGCCACAAGCCGAGTGCGAGGCCCTCGGCGTCGAGCTCCAGAAGGTCCCCAACATCGAGGGCGAGAAGTTCGCCGAGCACGCCGCCGCGATCGAGAAGTTCATCGCGGCGATGGAGAAGCTCCAGGTCAAGGACGCGAAGGTGAAGTCGAGCCTCACGTCCATGCTCGGCGCGCTCAAGTCGGGCGTTCCGCTCATGCGTCGGTTCGCGGTGCTGCTCGCCGAGTCGAAGAAGGTCGACCCCGCGGGCGAGGAGTTCAAGGCGAAGGTGAACCGCGTCGCGGAGATGTGCGGCGTGAAGCCGGAGGAGTGAGCCTCCCAGAGCTCGCCATCGCCTCTCGATGTCCGCGCCTGCCCAAGCCCTCGGCGCGCCCGCGAAACCCTCCGGGCTCCGCGCCTTTTTCGCCCTCGATCTCCTCGACAACCGTTATCCCGCGCTCCACGGCCTGCGGGTCCTCGCGATCGTCAGCGTCGTCCAGTACCACGTCACGTGGATCTTCTGGGGCGAGCAGGGCATCCCGCTCGATCGCGGCTTCGTCGACCGATCCCTCTCGATCTTCTTCGGGATGGATCTCTTTTTCCTCCTGAGCGGCTTCCTCATCGGCTCGATCCTGCTCCGCTCCCTGCAGAAGAGCGGCACCCAGGACCTGCGCCGCTTCTACCTGCGCCGCGTCCTCCGCACGTTCCCCTCGTACTACGTGGTGCTCACGATCCTCGCGCTCGCGCTCCCGCTCACGGCGACGCAACGCGCGCACCTGCCCTACGAGTACACATACCTCACGAACTTCGTCTCCCTGCACCGGCCCGACATCATCATGTTCTGGGGCTGGTCGCTCTCTCTCGAGGAGCAGTTTTACCTGACGGTCCCGCTCCTCTTTTTCGTGCTCCACCGCCTTCGCAGCGAGCGAGCGCGCTTCGCCCTGCTCGGCGCGCTCTTCTTCGCGGCGCTCGTCGTGCGGCTCGTCATCTACTTCCGCTACCGCCCGTGGAACGATTTCATCCTCTACGGCGCGCTCTACTTCCGCACGCACACGCGCTTCGACACGCTCATCGCGGGGATCCTCCTCGCCTTCGTGCACCAGCGCCACGGCGAGGCTGTCGGCCGCTTTCTTTCGCGGCCGTTCCACCGCGCGCTCCTCGCGATCCCGGCGCTCACGTGCCTCTGGCTCCTCTTGAACCCTGCGATGTTCGGCGAGGAGCACGTCCAGCTCGTGCACGTCTTCTGCTGGGGCACCGTGACGAGCCTCATGTACCTCTGCGCCTTGCCACTCCTGCTCCACGGCGACGGCTTCATCCATCGCGGCCTCTCGGCGCCCTTCTTCCGCCGCGCCGCGACGCTCGGGTACGGCGTCTACCTCGTGCACATCCCGATCATCGACCACGTCGTCCTGCCCGCCGCGAAGTTCCTCCACGGAAAGCGCGTCTCGCTCCTCCTCGTCTGGCCCGCGTCCCTCGCGGCCACGATGCTCATCTCGTTCGTGATCGGCTACGCGATGCACGTGCTCATCGAAAAGCCGTCGCTCTGGCTGCGCGAGCGATTCGCGGCCTAGAACATCGATCGGTTTGACAACCGCTCGATGTTCTAGGCTTCTTTCGTCCCGAGGGGGACGCCTCGCGTCCCCCTCTCGTCCGGGCAAAGCCCGGACGATTCACCCCCCGAGGCGAGCTCGCTTCGCGATCTCGCAGAGCGCCGAACTGTTCGGCGCTCTAGGGATCGAAGGGTTTTCCGAACCCGCGCGGCGGCAGCTCCGCGAAGGAAAAACCCCCCCGGCCCTCGGTGATCCACGTGAGCGAGGACGAATCGAGATCACGATCGAGCTCGAAGCGCGCCGATCGCGGGCCACGCGGGCCGACGTCGAGCACCGTCACGCGGACGCCCGGCACCGTGAAGACCTCGCCCGGCGCGATCAGGGCATCGTAGCTGCGGAAGAGCGCGCCTGGGCCCATCGGAAAGAGGCTGTGCTCCGGGGGCACGCGGACGTCGAGCGTGCGCGCGTCGCGCCGGAGCACGAGCGCGTGACCCGTCTGCGCGAGGATCCGCCAGCGCGCGGGCAAACGGCCGCGATCGTCGAGCGCGAACGGCAAGAAAAACGCGCTCGCCATGCAGCGGATCACGACCACCTCGGCGTTCTCCGGCGCCTCGATCTGCCCGCGCAGCTCGGCCGAGTGCTTCGTGAAATCGTCGGCGGATCTCTGCTGCCTCCGCGCCATGAGCCACGCGGTCCCGGGGCCGTGCACGAGGTGCGCGAAGCCGAGCGCCACCGCGGCGAGCGCCGTGAGCTGCACGGCCACGTTCCTCGGACGGCGCGCGTCCTCGTCGCTCGCCGCGGAGAACCACGCGTATTCGAGGAGCATGCCGACCGCGGGCGTGATGCCGAGCAAGCTCGCGCCGAGCACACGCGGCGAGGGCACCACGGGCAGCACCGGCACGAGCGCGAGCACGGATCCGAGGAGGAGCCACGCGATCTTCGGGCGGCGCGCCTCGTCCTGCGCCGCGTACGCGCGCCGCAGCGGCACGTAGAGCAGCGCCGCGGTGCCGACCGCGAGGAGCACGGGCAGGACGATCGAGGTGTTGTTCGGCAGCAGCGTCTCGTCGTCGAGCGCGAGCCATCCATCCGCGAGGAGCGTGAAGAACCTGCGCGGCACGGCGCGCAAAAACGAGCCCGTCTCGCGGAACGGATCCGTGTAGAAGCCCGAGCCGAACGAGCCATATCCGCCCCGGTGCCGCGCGTAGAGGTACGCGGCCGTGGGCAAAACGAACGTCGAGACGAACCCGATGCGCCGGAGCAGGCTCTCGCGTTTGCCCACGATCTCCAGGGCGAGCACGTAGCCGCCGAAGCACACGGCGTACTCGCCGGAAAGCAGCGAAAGCGTGAAGAGCACCGTCGCGAGCGCCGCGTCTCCGAGCCTTCGTTCCTCGCGGAAACGCGCATGCGCGGCGAGGCCTGCGATACCGAACGTGAGCGAGAGCAGCGCCTCGCGGTTGGCGAGCCAGGCGAGGGGAATCGCGTGGGCGGGCGCGAGCGCGAACGCGACCGTCGCGATCGCCGCGGCCCGCGCCGAGAGCGCGCGCCGGAAGAGAGAGCGCGCGCCGAGCACCATCGCCGCCCACCAGGCGAACGAGTGCAGGTGCATGAGGAGCGGCACGCCGCGGAACGCTTGGTGCTCAAAATAACGGAGCGCGCTCGCGAGTGGCCGGAAGAAGCGGATCTGGAGATCGGGGTGTGCCCACCAGGGGAGCATGCCGCGCTCGACGAGGGCCCCGCGATCGGTGTCGTTGATGAAGTCGTAGAGGTCGAACGGACCCCGCTTTCCGGGGAACGTGCCCTCGATCATCGAGGCCTGGAGGTAATCGTCGAGCAGGAAGGGCGTTCGGATCGCCGGCAGGTAGACGATGACGCCGAGCAGCAAAATGAGCGCGAGGCCGATCCAGGGGCGGCGACCTTCTGATAGCGCTGCAATTGTCGCGCGGAGTTGCGGCGCGCGGGAGGAGCGAGGGGCCGCGTCGTTCGTCATTGTCGACAAGGAGGTGGTTGTGGAGAGCGCGGCATTCGGGTACTCTCAGACCACAAACTCGTGAAATACGCTAGCGTCACCTGGTTGGTCCTTGGTCTCTTCGCCGCGAGCTTCACCGCCTGCGCGACCTCCGAGCGGCCGGAGTTCGGCAACCAGCCTTCCGGCGGCGAAGGCGGTGAAGGCGGAGAAGGCGGAAACGGCGGCAGCGGCGGCATCGGCGGCGCTGGCGGCGCCGGGGGCACGGCGTCGAGCTCGAGCTCGAGCAGCACCACGGGCGGCGGTCCGGTCTGCGTCGAAGACTGCTTCGCGGACGCGGACTGCCAGAATAGCTGTCCCGCGGCCCCGCAAGGCGGCGCGAACTGCTGCGACGTCCCGACCAAGTCCTGCTACGTCGTCGGCTCGACCTCCTGCCCGACCGGGCAGGGCGGCACCGGCGGCACGCCCATGTATTGACGGTTCTTGCCCAACGTGGGGGGTGCCCCCCCACGCCCCCCGGCAACGCGGCTTCAGAATCTCCGATCGACCCGAACGGCAATCGTCGGCCCGAGGCCCCAGGCGGCCCCGCGGCAGGGGTCGATGTCGCCATACTGACAGGGAAATCGATCGACCACCCACGCGGCCCCCACGGACGCTCCGATCGCGAGCGAGCCCGGCTCGCCGCGCCCCGTGATCCATTGCCGCGCGCCCAGGGTCGCATACGCCCAGAGGTCGAGCCCATACCCGCCGTCCAGGGTGAGCGCCAATCGTCGCGTCACCGGGACGTCGAGGCCGCCCGTCACGTGCGACAGCGCGAACTGCGTCTGCCGCGTGTAATAGTTGCGGATCAGCGAATACCCCATCTCCGCCCGTAGATTCAAGCCGTCCAGGCTGCCGAGCCGCATCGCCGGCGCCACGGAGAGGCCACTCGGGCCGAAATACTGCATTCGCCCCCCGATTCCGAGGCCGACCTCGACGTAATCGGAGGAGAACGCTCCGCGCACGCGGGCATGCACGATCGTGCCCGGCCCCTCGGGGACGAGGACGAACGCGAAAGGAGAGAGCTCGAAGCCGAGCTTGAAGGGTCGCTGGAAGTAATATTCGACCGAGAGATCCCCGATCGCGCCCCCGCCCGGCCCGATCAGGTTGAAGAAGGGACGCACGGTGCCCTGCACGCGCACCATGTTCCGCGCGAGCGGCGGGAGCATCAGGGGCCGCTTGGCCTCGGGCGCGGCCGCTTCCTCGGCGGCCTCGGCCCGCGCCGCCCCCGCGACGAGGGCCATCACGAGCGCGGCAGCGTGGAGCAACGTGTGCCTCATTCGGAGACCCTCGCGACCTCGAACTCCTGTGCGTGACGCAGCAAAGAGCCGAGGCGCTCCTCGTGCGAGCGCGGGTCGATCCGATCGAGGGGAATGGCGCCCGCGCGGAGCGCCGCCTCGATACCCGGTTGGCTGGTAAAACGGAAGCTCACCTCCTCCACGCGCCTCCGATCGATGTCGATGCGGGGCAGCCTGCCCATGGGCCCCGGGGGCAAACCCACCTTCGCCGGGTCGATGCACGACGAGAGATCCGCGGCCGCATCCATGCGCGGCCCGAGGCTCTCGATGCCGAACCGCGTGGCCAGCGAGGCCGCGATCGAGACGTGCTCGAGCTGCGTGGAGACGACCTCGCCCGCGCGAACGGACGGGCCGATCACCAGCGAGGGGACACGAAAACCGAGCTGCCGGAACGCCGGGCGTGGATCCTCCGTGGTCGGCGGGGGCACGTGGTCGTAAAACCCGCCGTATTCGTCGAACGTGATGATGAGGAGCGAGCGCCCCCATTGCGGGCTCTCCTGCATCGAACGCACGATGCTGCCGACCAGGGCCTCGCCGAGGGCCAGGCTGTGCGGCGGGTGGAGGTCGGAGGACCAGAAATCAGGGTCGATGACGGAGAAATTCGGCAGGTTGCCGGTGCGCGCGTCGTGGAAAAACGTCTCGACCCGCGTGCAGACCATCGGATCGTTCCCCCCGAGCGTACGCCCCCGGAAGCCCGCGTGATACCAGTGCGCAGGCCCGGCGGCGTACGCTTTCGAGGACCAGCAGCCCTTCCCGAGCTTTTCCCAGATCGTCGCCGGCCCGTCCGTGATCGGATCATTCGTGGTGATGCCCTGGGACGTCGTGGCGTGCAGGAAAAACCGATTCGGCCAGGTCGGCCCGAGCACGGACGAGAACCATCGGTCACAGACCACGTATTGATCGGCCAGCGCATAAAACAGGGGGATCTGGCTCCGATCGTGGTACGTCATCGCGTCCCGCTGCCGCCACAGGACACCCTTGTTCGCCCGCAAAAACCCGTCGTTTCGACCTTCGGCGAACGCCGTGTGCGCCGCATCCCAGGTGTGCAGCGGACCGTGGTGATCACAAGCCACCTCGGCCCGATGCATGGCCATCGTGGTGCCGTCGTCGTCCTCGTTCGCCTCGCCGCCTTCGAGCCCGTCGACGGCGTCCCGCGCGGGGTAATCGGGATCAAACGCGAGCGCGCCGAAGAAGTGGTCGAAGGAGCGGTTCTCCATCATGACGACCACGAACGTGTCGATCCCAGCAAGCAATCGCCTCGGCGTCGGCGCGCCATGGGCATCGAAGTCGGGGCCCACGGCCGGCGCGGTGGGTCCGGCCTCGCAACGATCCGGCCCCGTCGCGCACCCGCTCCCGAGCGCCGCGGCGCCGATCCCGGCCCCGAGCCCTTTCAGCGCCGCGCGACGCGACACCTGTCCCGCAAGCCCTCGCAATGAATTTCGTCGTGCCATGCCTAAGCTCGGCACATCAGCACGACTTCGAGGACGAGCAAGCTCGATCGTCCCCGCAGGAGGCTTTCTGCCGCCGGGAATACGAGGATCTCACGTTATGGAGTGATATCGAGGCAGGGGGCGTCGAACGCCCGATCCGGTGGAGCCGCAGATTCCCGGAACGCCCGATATACCGTCGGGACCGCTCGCTCGAAGTTCCGTCAGGCCGCGGCCGCGAGGGTCGTCTGCTTGCGCGGCAGGCCGGTGAGCTTCGCGTAGAGCTTGAGCGCCTGCGCGACCACCTGATCCATGTTGTAATATCGGTACGTCGCGAGCCTGCCGATGAAATGAACGCCGGGCGTGGCCGCGGCGAGCGCCTCGTACTTCCGGTAGAGCACCACGTTCTCGGGCCGCGGGATCGGGTAGTAGGGCTCGCCCTCGGCGCGCGGGTATTCGTACACGAGGGTCGTCTTCGGGTGCTCCTGCCCCGTGAGGTACTTGCATTCGGTCACGCGCGTGTAGGGGTGCTCGTTCGGGTGGTTCACCACGGGCGCGGGCTGGAAGATCGGGGCGTTCTTCGTCTCGAACCGGAACTCGAGCGAGCGGTACGGGAGCGGGCCGTAACGATGATCGAAATAGGCGTCGATCGACCCGGTGTAGATGACCTGATCGTGCGGAATCGATCTCTCCACTTCGCGGAAGTCCACGCCGAGCATGACCTTGATGTTCGGGTGGTCGAGCATGCGCTCGAACATCCGCGTGTAGCCGCGGAGCGGCATCGCCTGGTACGTGTCCGTGAAATACCGGTCGTCGCGGCTCGTCCGGACCGGGATGTGCGTGGTCACCGAGGCGTCGAGCTCGGAGGGATCGAGCCCCCATTGCTTGCGGGCGTAGTTCCGGAAGAACTTCTCGTAGAGCTCGCGCCCGATCTTGCCGACGATGACGTCCTCGCTCGTCCGCGCGTGCGCGATCCTCTCGGCGCGCTCCGCGAAGAACGCCTCGAGCTCGAGTGACGTCAGGCGGAGGTTGTACAGGTAATTGATGGTGTCGAGGTTGATCGGAATCGGGACGAGCTGCCCGTCCACGGACGCGAGCACGCGGTGCTGGTACGGCCGCCACGCGGTGAACTGCGAGAGGTAATCGAAGACCTCCTTCGAGTTCGTGTGGAAGACGTGCGGCCCGTACGCGTGGACGAGGAGGCCCTCGTCGTCGTAATGGTCGTACGCGTTGCCTCCGATGTGGCGCCGCTTGTCGAGGAGGAGGACCCGCTTGCCGGATCCGCGCGCGAGCCGCTCTGCCAGTACGCTGCCAGCGAACCCAGCGCCCACGATCAGCCAGTCGAACATGGAACCCTCCTAGGGCTCGCTGCGCGAGCGGGAAGCCCCTTCGTCGAGCGAGGCGGCTCAGAGCCCGGTCGGGTACGTCTCCGGTGCCTCGCCTGCTTCCCAGCGCGCCGTCTTTTCGAGGGGCTCGACCGCGCGTGTCAGATCGAAATGAATGACCGCGTCGAACTGGGAGGCGAGGTCCGCGTAGAAGTAATGACTCGCCCGCTCGGTCGCCGGCATGTACACGACCCCGATCGCCCGCTCGAGCCGCTGCGTATGGAGCGACGAGAGCCTCGGATCATGCAAGAGGAGCGCGAATCTTTCGATGCCCGTGGCGTGCATGATCGCCTCGTAGCTGTCGGGACGCGCGGGACGCACGCGTTTTTGCTCGACCTCGGCGCCCCAGCCCGACGCGGCGGAGACCATCCCCGCATACGTGGTGAACCCGATCGAAAAAACGTCCGGGTGACGCTCCTTCACGAGCTGGCCGACGTTGAGCTCGCCCTCGCGGGCCATTTCGGTCGCCCGCGCGTCGCCGAGGTGCGAGTTGTGCGCCCACACGACGACCTTGGCGGGCGAGCCGCGCCGACGCTCGAGGTGCGCCCGCAGCGCATCGAGCGTTTCGGCCATGTGCTCGTCGCGCAGGTTCCAGGAGGCGGCCCCGCCGCGGAACATCGCGCGATAATAACGCTCCGCGTTCTTCACGAGGCGCGCGTTCTGCTCGGCGAAGAACGCCTCGTCCTCGCCCTCCTCGTCCGGGCCGCGGCGGGCATATTCGGGCGCGCGCCGCTGGATCTCCAGGAGCTGCCGGACCACTTCGTCCTCGCACGACTCCGCCATCCCGACGCTCGTCGCATACCCGTACGCCTGCGTATCGTGGCCGAAGACCTCGAAGCACCCGTATCGCTCCCTCGCTCGCTTGGCGCCCTCGGGATCGATCCGGTCGAGATACGCGAGCACGGCCTCGATCGACGTGTTCATGCTGTAGAGATCGAGCCCGTAGAACCCGGCGGCGCGGTGGGGGTGCGCGTCGTTGTGCTGCCGGAGCCATTTCACGAAATCGAGCACGTCCGTGTTTCGCCACATCCACGCGGGGAAGCGCTCGAATCCGCCGAGCGCTTCGAGCGGCCCGGGGTCCGGGCCCCTGCCTCGGACGAAACGATTGATGCGATAGGCGTCCGGCCAGTCGGCCTCGACGGCGACCGCGCAGAACCCCTTCTCCTTGATGAGCCGGCGCGTCAGGCGCGCGCGCTCGTCGTAGAACTCGTGCGTCCCGTGCGACGCCTCCCCGAGCAGGACGAGCGTCGAATCCCCGATGGCATGGAGCAATGCATCATGGTCGTGCCGGGCCCCCTCGAGCGGGAAGGCGCACGCCGCCACGGTGCGAGGCAGAGCGGCTTGGAGCGGCGCATGCGTAGCCATGTGCGCGTCATGGTACGTCATGGTCGGAATCACAAGCTGCCATTGATGTCTCGCGTGTGCGGAGTCCGCGCGGGCGTCGGGCGTTCCCGACACTGCTCGCGCGCCCGCCGGCGCGGTCCGCGCGCCCGCGATCCAGGCTTTGGATGCGGCGCATCTCCGCGTCAGAACAGTAGAATGTTCGCCTAAGTAAAACTTCTTGCGAATGACGAAATCATGTTTGGCTGGGCTCTTGGTTGTGGCATAGTCTCGAACATGCCTAGAAGAAAGACTGCTGCTCCCTTCACTTCCAAGATTGGTGCCCGTATCCGCGCGCTCCGCGTCGAGCGGAACATGTCCCTGGCCCAGCTCGCGGACGCGGGTGGTCTATCCAAAGGCCATCTTTCCAGCGTCGAGCACGGGCTCGCGGCGATCACGGTCGAGACGCTGGAGCGCATCGCGCTCGCGCTCGAAGCGCTCCCCATGGATCTCGTGACGTTCCCCGAAGAGGACGATCGAGGCCGGATCGCGGACATCGTGCGCAGGTTGCCGAAGAAGGAGCTGCCGAAGCTGCGTCGCGAGATGCAGGCGCGCGCTCCGGTCGAGGCGCAAGCGCCCACGCGTCGCCGCACGAGCGCCCGCGCTTAGACTCAGCGGTCTCCGGGCAGCTTGGGTATTTTTTCGTAATGTCTCGGATCCGAGGGCTGCGTCTCCGGGGGCGTCGGCGTATGCAGGGCGTTCGGGGGAATGTTGCCCTCGGCATCGGCCTCCGGCGCCCGAGGCGGGCCGCTCGGGGGCACCTCGGGCTCGCTTCGATCGTCAGGTCTCGATTTCTGCTTCACCTTCGTACTCCTGTATGCCGCGGACGCGCCCTCTCGCGCCCGGACGTGCCTCGGTATGCAGAGGCCATGCCGAAAACGCTCGCGTCCGTTCGCCTCGCCGCGGTGCGCCGTGATTGCCTGCTCGGCCATACACGAGCCGCCCCGTGATGCGTTACGACGCCATTCGCACTTTGGAATGAGCCCCGAGCCGCGGCCTCACGCCCCGCGTCACTTCGCTTTGCCGCGCAGCCCCGCGGCGAGCCGCTGGGCCTCGGCCACCGCCTGCTCGTCGTACCCCTGCATCGAGATCGATACCCGCCCGCCGGGAATGGGCGACTGGACCACGGGCAGGCTCATCGCTTTGCCATCCACGACGATGGCGATTCGCTCCTTCACGTGCTCACGCGTCGCCTCGTGGAACCGCTCGCCGCCCGCGGCGTCGAACGTGACCATCACGACCGGCTGCCGCATCGGCCCCTTTCCGTCGTCCACGAGCACGCTCGCGTCGATCACGTTCGCCTGCGTGACGATCGCCTCTCCCGTGAGCACGTACGTGCGAAGACCGATCGGCGAGAGCTCCCCTGTCTCGTTTTCCTCGACCACGTCGCCGACGATGAACCTGCGCCCGGCCGGGAGAGGTTGCGCCGAGAGCCACGGCGAGAAGCGCTCCTTCGCCTGGGCGTCGGTCTCGCCCGGTTTCTTGACGAGCATCGCGTAATGCTGTGTCACAAGCCCACGCGCCCTGATCGCTGTTTCGAGGCGTATCGATACGCCGTCGGGCAACGCGCCCACGGGCTCCGTGAATGGATCGAAGTCATCGTCGACCACGACGACCTCCATCGTCACGGGCCGCGTGCCCGAGCGGTCCACGGCGTCGTCCTTCTTCACGCAACCGGACGGCGACAGGGCGAGCGCGAGGATCAACATCATTCGAGCGCGAGCGGAGACCATGACCGTTTTTGTATCCCGGGAGCCCGGGCGTCGTCAACCGTGGTCCCCCGTCATCCCTGATTTGACCCCGGGACGAACGCCCCCAGGGATCTCGGATGAAACCGATACCAACGAAGCGCCTCGTCCTGCCGCCCGGCCCCGAGAATCCCGGGGGCGCGGGCTCCATCTTTTTCGTCGGCACGGCGACCGTGCTCTTGCGTTATGCCGGCTTCACGATCCTCACGGATCCGAACTTCTTGCACGCCGGCGATCACGTTCATCTGGGTTATGGCCTGACCTCGGAACGAAAAACCAATCCGGCGATCGACCTCGCCGACCTGCCGCCGGTGGACCTCGTCTTGCTCTCCCATTTGCACGAGGACCACTTCGACCGGCGCGTGGCGCGCGAGCTCGATCGGTCCTTGCCAATCGTCACCACCGAGCAGGCCGCGGCGTCCCTGCGCGGCATGGGGTTCGGGCGGGCCGAGGGACTCGATCGCTGGGGATCGATCGTGGTGGAGAAAGGCGCGTCGCGCGTCCGCATCACGGCCATGCCGGCGCGCCACGGTCCGCCCGTGGTATCGCGCTTCTTGCCCGACACGATGGGCTCGATGCTCGATTTCGAGTCCCCCGCGCTCCGGCTCTACATTTCCGGCGACACGCTCGTCCACGAGGACCTCCGCGCCATTCCGCGCAGGTATCCCGGCATCGACCTCGCGCTCGTCCACCTCGGCGGCACGAGGATCCTCGGCGTGCTCGTCACGATGGACGCGGCGCAGGGCGTCGAAGCGCTCCAGATCCTCGATCCGCGCAAGGCCATTCCCATTCATTACGACGACTACACGGTCTTCCGCTCGCCGCTCGAGGATTTCGTCAAGGCCGTACGCGAAGCCGGCCTCGAAGATCGCGTCGTGTATCTCGCGCGGGGCGAGACGTTCACCTTCGACGTGAAGGAACCCGGTCGCCGAGCGGCCTGAGCCCTCCCGCCATCGATCCCACCAAAAAGCCGTGATTCCCTGGGGCATGCTCGCTTGCCCCTGCGAACCGCTTCCTTCCGCTGACGAACCCCGTTTGCCAGAGAGCCGCCGACAAACGGAGCAGGCAAGTTCGTCCCGGAACGGGCACGTTGGTCGCGGAACGTGGTCTGCATGCAGAACCGCCGCTCCAGCATGGGTGATCAGGGTTTGCCCGCGGACTGGGTTCGTCCGTGCGAAACCGAGGCAGCCGAGGACTTCCCGCCGCGCGTCCCGGTGACGTCGACGAGCCTGCGCAGCGTCGGGTACAACCCCGAAGCGCACGAGCTCGACCTCGAATTCAAGGATGGCAGGCTCTACCGCTACAGCGGCGTGCCCCCCGAGGTGCACGACGAGCTGCTCCACGCACCTTCGCTGGGAAGGTATTTCCTGGCGAACGTGCGTGGACAGTACCCGTGCGAGCGGCTCTGCTGAAGCGGCAGCGCCGGAAGGGACGAGCTCAGCGCGCGTCGAGACGGAGCAGGGGCGCGCTCGCGATGGGATTCCAGGTGAAATCACCACCGAGCGAGTACACGAGCGCGACCGGGATCTCGTATCGCTCGAGGGTGTAGGTGATCGTCACCTCGAGGTCGTCGCTGCCCGTCACGAGCGCCTTGCAGGCCTCGCCCACGGCCTTTCCATTGGACGGGCTCTTCGTCCCGCGGTTCGTCGCGATCTTCACCTCGGGGCACGCGAAGGCCTTCGCGAGCTTCTCGCGCTCGCCCTTCATGCCGTTCTTGTATTTCGTCTCGGCGGCGCTCTTCGCGGCCTTCGCCTTCGCCTCGGCCCCCTTCGCCTCCGCCACCGCCGCGGCGTCCCCGCCGTCGACCTTCTGGAGGTCCGCGGCCGCCTTCTCGTATTCGCTCGACGCGATGTCGAACGGAACACGCAGGCGCCTATCGATGCCGTCGCCCTGCAGGTGCAGATTCCACGTCACGCTGAGCTTGCGTTGCCCTTTCGAAAGCGCCGAGTCGTCCACGTGATCGGTGAGCGTCGCGCTCTTCACGGAGCCGGAGAGCTCGTTCTTCGTGAACGTCACCGCCGGCATCGACCCCGGCACGTCCTCGCGGGTGACACCGAGCAGGCTGAGCTTTGCCTTCGCCATGTCCTGGTAGACGACCTTGTTTTCCTTGACGTACACGAGGACGTTGCCCGAGGCGTGCACCATTTCCCCGGACGGGAGTTTGACCATTTGCATGGTCATCGACTGCGGCGGCAGATCGAATTCGAGCGGCGAGCTCTCGAGGATGTCCGCCCGCGTGTACCGGATCGGATACCGCAGCTCGAGGTGCGAGAGCGGAACCGACGGGGCGTCCTTCGAGGCGTCCTTGGCCGCCGTCATCGTGAGGACGTTGTACCGCGCGCTCCGATTGCCCTCCGCCTCCTCGCGAACGGGCACGAAGGCGACGTGCCCGGACGCCTTGTCGCGAATGCGCACGGAATCTCCGACGAGCGCCAGATCGAACGCGCCCTCGTCGAACACGGACGCGTACGATTTCACGAACACCTTGTTCGCCTTGACCACGATGCGGCCTCGAATCTGCGAGGGCGGCATGTCCGCGAGCACGACCGATTCGCACTCGTTCTTGCGCGACACGAGCCGGATCTTCTCCCCCGGCCGCCAGACGCCCTCGTTCGTCGAGCTCGACTCGTTCCGCCACGCCGAGGGCTTCTCGCCGGTGAACGGATCGGCCTTCGCGTCGTCGGGGACGTTGTTGAAATGGAGCGTGTAGGTCGTGTTGTAGAGGTCGCCCACCGAATCGGGGCTGAACTTGCACTCGACCTCGCGATCGCCATTGACGAAGCGCAAGCTGCCCTCGAACCAGGCGTCGGAGAGGACCTCGCCTGTGTCGTTCGTCGCCTCGATGATGACGCCGAGGCCATACGCCGAGCTCTGGTCGCGCGTGCTGAAGCTGCCGTTGTCGCGCACGCTCGGCATCGCCCGCTCGGACGAGTACGGGTGGAAGAACTGCAGGTCCTTGATGCTGACCTGGATGCTCTTCGTCGAGGGAGGCGTGGTCGGCTGCACGGCCGCCCCCTCGCTTCCCCCCGCGGCAGCTGCCGCGCCCGTCGACGCCGGCGCGGCGGCCGACGGAGCGCCGGAAGCACCCGGCGCAGCGCCCCCCGAGGCGCCCTCCTTGTTCCCACACCCCCCCACGCCGGCCCCGAGAAGGGCGGCAAGGAGAACCCACCTTGTAAAATGATTGTCCGGACGCATTGCGGGCCACCGTCTGCGATGTGACCCGCCCTTGTCAAGGAATTTGCGCCGGGACACTACCCTATCATACCCAAGGGTCTACCTCGCCCGCCCGCGTCGTCGCCGCAGGGCAAACCCGAGGAGGACCGCCGCCGCTGCCGCCGGAAGACCGGGCTCCGTGGTTTCGCTCGTCGTGCAGCTGCAGCCGCCGCCGCTCACGCGCACGTTGCTCCCGCCCGCGCCGGTGCCCGCACCGCCGCTGCCGCCCGCGCCTTCGCTGCCGCTGCCTTCGCTTGCGCCTCCGCGGCCGCCTGCGCCTCCGCCGCCTCCGCCGCTACCGGCCGCGCCCCCGCTGCCGCCCGCGCCCTCGCTACCGCCCACGCTTCCGCCTCCGCCCGCGCCGTCCGGTTTGCACTCGCCGCCCTGGCACGCGCCGCCAGGACAGGAAACGCCGTCGGGTTTGGCCGGGTACGAGCACGCGCCGCTCGCAGGATTGCAGGCGCCCGGTTCGTGGCAATCGTCGGGCGGCGCGCACGTGATCGGGGTCGAGCCATGGCATGCGCCGGCCTGGCACGTGTCCATCTGCGTGCAGGCATTGCCGTCGTCGCAGGAGACGCCCTCCGGCATGACCTTCGCGGAGCATTGCCCGGTGACCGGGTTGCAGACGTTGACCTCATGGCAAGCATCGCTCGGCGGGCAGACGACCGGGTTCTTCCCGACACACGTGCCCGAGAGGCAGACGTCCGTCTGGCTGCAAGCATCGTCATCGTTGCACGAGGCGCCGTCGGGCTTCGCGGGGTTCGAGCAGCCGGCCACTGGATCACACACGCCGGCCTCGTGGCAATCGTCCGACGGGGCGCAGACGACGGGGCTCCCGCCCATACACGTCCCTGCTTGGCAAGCCTCTCCCGTGGTGCAGGCGTTCTGATCGCTGCAAGGCGTGCCGTCCGAGGCGATGGGATTCGAGCAGATGCCGGTCTGCGGATTGCAGGTGCCCTGCACGTGACAGACGTCGCTCGGTGGGACACAGACGACGGGGTCAATCCCGACGCACACGCCGTTCTGACAAACATCTTTCTGGCTGCAAGCATTGCCGTCATTGCACAGGGGGCCGGTGAACAGCGCGCAGGTGCCGTTCGTGGCGGCGCCGGCGGCGATGGAGCAGGCGTCGCAGGTGCCGGCATTACACGCCGTGTCGCAGCAGACGCCGTCGACGCAGTAGCCGCTCTGGCAATCGAGGGCGGCGGCGCAGGAAGCGCCGAGCAGCTTGCCTCCATTGAAGAGCTCGGCGGTGCCGATGTACACGAGGTTATGCTGCCCGCCCGTGACGAGGACCGCGCCATTGCCGAGAGGCGCCGCCCCGTGGCGATGACGCGAGCTGACGAGAGAGGCCGCCGGGGTCCAGGTGTTCGCCTCAACCTGGTAGATGTCCGCGGTGTCCGACGACGTATTGTCCGGGAGCAACCCGCCCACCACGAGCACCTGGTTGCCCGGGAGCAACGTGGCCGTGTGGAGGCGCCGCGCATTGCTCATCACGCCCGCCGACGTCCAGGTGTCCAGCGCCGGATCATAAAGCTCCGCGGAGGCGAGGGCCCCATTCGAGGTGCTCGTCCCGCCCGCGACGAGGACCTTGCCCGACGGCAGGAGTGTCGACGTGTGGTGCGCGCGCGCCACATCCATGGGCGCGACGGCGGTCCAGGCGTTCGTCGTCGGATCGTAGATCTCCACGGAAACATAGGTCGACGAACTCGTGGTCGGCGCGCCGCCGATGGCGAGCACCCTTCCATTCGGGAGCGCCTGAAGCGCATGATTGACGCGCGGCACGGTCATGGGGCCGGTCGGCGACCAGGTGTTCGTGTTCGGATCGTAGACCTCCGCCGACCCGAGCGCCACTTGGCTGTAGTTGAGGCCGCCCGAGGCCATCACCTTGCCATTGGCCATCAGCGCGAGCGAGACGATGCAACGCGCGACGCCGAGCGGAGCCACATTGGACCAGGTATTCGTCGTGGGCGTATAGATCTCGGTGACCTTGAGGCAATCCGAGCCGCCGTCCCAGCCTCCGGTGAGGAGCACCCGGCCGGTCGGGAGGACGACGGATTGATGCCCGGAACGGCCGTAGGTCACGGGCCCCGCGTACGTCCAGGTCCCGGCGGCGGGATCGTAAAGCTCGGTGGAGGTCAGGTAATTCATCCCATTGTGCCCCGAGGCCACGAGAACCTTGCCACTCGGGAGCAGGCTCGTCGTGTGATAGGCCCGAATCGCATTGAGGGCCGTGGCCGGCGTCCAGACCGGATCGACGAGCACCTCCTCACCGTTCGCGTCGACCCAAAGCTCGATCGTCTCGCCGCGCGCGACGAGCCGCGCCGCGACGGGCTTCCCCGAAGCCGCAAACGCTTCCGGCGCCGTCACGCGAATTCGCGTGATGCCGCGTCCATCGACGAGATTCACCGCGTCTCCCGCCTGCCGCACCTCGGCGCCCTCGATCGTCCACGCGACCGCCGCTCGCTCCGTCGTCGCGACGCCCCGTTCGAGCCACAACCATTCCTCGTATCCCGTCGCCGTCACCGTCCAGAACGAAGTCCCGTCCGCCCGCCCGTATGCGACCGCGTGCGCGGCGATCGATCCCTCGCCGCCCGCGCCGATCTCGCGCACGTGCACCGAAACATCGCCGGACAACACGAAGCGCACAGGATCCTCGGCGCGACGCGGCAGGTGCATGGAAAGCCCGCTCGGCAAAGGTCTGGGCTCCGCGTGCGTCCCCTCGATCGGGGCCTCGCCGGGCACGGCCGGCGAGCGTATCAGGCGCGCCTTTTGCGCGCCGCTCGGCGCCGGGGAAAAACCCTCCTCGCTGCCGACGAAGAGCGCGTCCGCGTCGAGGATCCGCGCCGCCTGTGCCGGGAAACGCTCGCGCAGCGCCGCGGCCTCGCGGAGGATCACGCCGGGCGTGAATTCGGCGCTCCCGGCCCTCCCCGACGCATCGATCGGCTCCTCGCCGCCGCACCCCGCGCCGCCCCAGGCAACGCCGAACGGGAGCAGGAGGAGCGGCACGGCGAGAGCGCGCCGGTAGGGGCGAATCGATTGCATGGCGGTGGATCTCCTGAAGCGAGGCGGAAAGCTTGCATCGAAGACCCGGGGACGCGCGGCGTCAAGCCCTTGCCGCGTCAATAGCGGGCGAGCAGCGCTTTCGTATCGCACGGAAACGACCTCGACGGAGCTTGACGATCCACGCGAAACTCCGTGAGATGAATGCCTTCCCCCGCCATGCCGGCGAGGGGCGCGCGCTGGAGATACTCATGCTTTCGAAGATCTCTCGTTCGACTTCATTCGCCGTGGCCCCCGTGCTCCTGGGGCTCCTCGGGGCGCTCGCGCTCACGCAGGGCTGCGGCACGGATCCCGGCCCGGGCGCGAGCGGATCGTCCTCCTCGGGGACCAACGTGGGCGGCGTCGGCGGCGCGGGCGGCAGCGGGGGCACGGGCGGCGTCGGCGGCGCCGGCGGGACCGGCGGCATGGATGCCGGTCCGCCCTGGGATCCGACCGTCGGATGGACCCACTTCGAGGAGAGCGCCGACACCCAAAAGATCTACGTATCGAGCTCGGACGGGGACGACAACAACGACGGCCTTTCGCCGGAGAAAGCTGTCAAGACGATCGCCAAGGGCAAGCAGCTCCTGCGCGATGGCTTCCCGGATTGGTTGCTCCTGAAGCGCGGCGACGCCTGGAACGAGGGGCTCGGCACGTGGACGCTGTCGGGCCGGGGTACGACGGAGCCGATGCTCGTCTCGACGTACGGCGACGCCGTGGCGCGTCCGCTGCTCGAGACGGGCGCGAAACGCGGGCTTTACGCGGATCCGGGCGTCACGCTCCAGCACCTCGCGTTCGTGGGCATCCATTTCCACGCGAACACCCGCGACCCCGCGAGCCCCGATTTCGTGGGCCCGGCAGGCGACGAGGGCGTCATGTGGCTTGCCAAGGGCGGCGACCTGCTCTTCGAGGATCTGATGATCCAGTCCTACACGGGCAACATCAGCATCCAGGGGATTCAAGGGAAAATCAACAATGTCCGGGTGCGCCGCTCGGTCATCGTCGACGCATACGACATCGAAGATCCGGATCCGAACGAGACCCTCGACGACTCCGAGGGCCTCTATGCGATGAACGTCGACGTGCTCGTGCTCGAAGGAAACGTCTTCGACCATAACGGCTGGAATGCGGACGTGCCCGGCGCGAACGCGACGCTCTACAACCACAATGTCTACATCCAGTCGTCGTGCTCGAAGGTGACGATCCGCGGCAACATCACGACGCGCGCGGCGAGCCACGGCATCCAGGCGCGCGCGGGCGGCGTCGTGGACAAGAACCTCGTCATCGACAATCCCATCGGCTTCTCGTACGGCCTGACAAACGGCTCGGCGACCCCGGTCCCGGGCGGCGTCACGGGCACGGTGACCGGCAACGTGGTGGGCGACGCGGGCGATATCACGGCGGCCGAGGCACGCGGGATCGGGATCCAGATCGGGAACATCAAGTCGGCGGTCGTCGAGAACAACATCCTCGCGCACGACAAGACTGCGGGCGGCAATCACATCGCGTTCGAGCTCACGCGCAAATACGACCCGATGCAGGTGCCGGACGAGGCGATCTCGGACCTCACGATCCGGAACAACGTCGTCTACGACTGGCGCGGCGGGATTCGCTTCTCCACGACGGCGCTCACGAACGTGAAGGTCGAGGCCAACGATGTTCAGTCGCCGCTCCGGGGCGAGGAGCTCGTGCGGTTCTTCAACCAGGACTTCAATGCGGGCGTGACGTTCGGCCAGAACCGTTGGTTCTCGAGCGTGCCCGACAAGAGCTGGTTCGAATTCGGGCCGGAGGCGACGGGCATCTCGTTCACCGAGTGGGTCTCGAAGTCCAAGGAGACGGAATCGACGAACACGGCGGTCTCGTACCCGGATCCGGAGCGCAAGCTCGGCACGTACCACGCGTCGCTCGGCAAGGAGGCCACGTTCGAGGCCTACATCGCCGAGGCGCGCAAGCAATCGCGCTACAACTATCGATACGAATACACGGCGGAAGGGCCCATCACGTACATCCGCGCGGGATTCGGCAAGGACTGACGCATGGACGGGGAGGAGCGCGCTCCGCCGCGGGCGCGCTCGCTCCTCCCCTGCCCCGGGACACGCTTGACATGCCGGGCAGAATTTGTCTTGCTGCCCGTATGCCGCGCTCGTTCTCTTCCCTCCTCCTCGCGCTCACGCTTTCGCTCGCGGGCTGCACGGGCGCCGTGCGCGGCACGCCGCTTTCGGAGGTACCAAAGCCCGCCGCGGTGACCGCCCGCGCCACGACCGCTGAGCCCGACGGCTTGCGCGTGCTCGTCACTGCCAGGCAAAAGCGAATCGCTGAGGAGGGCGTGTGGCTCGCGGCCGACGAGGACGAGCTGCGCTCGCTCTGGAATACCGTCGGCGCGGACGGGCCTCCTCCGCGCGTCGATTTCGATACCCACGTGGTACTCGGGTCTTCGTATTTGGGCGGCGCCTGCGAGCCGGAGATTGACACGGTCGAGGTCGACGCCGCGGGCACGTTGAGGCTCCGCACCCATCTTTTGAGCGACTGGTGTATTGCGCTCGCCGTGTACGTCGCGCAGGCCATCGCGGTGCCTCGACGGATCTTGCCCTCGCGTTTCGTGTTCGTCGCGCCGCACTCGCGCACGCCGTACGCCTTCGATTTGCCGGCGGCGGCACCGAAGGCATCGGCCGCCTCCCGTGTGGTGCCTCCGATTTCTTCTCTCGAACGCCCGTCCCTTTCCGCCCCGCTCGGCGTGGTCGCGCTCCCTCCGCATGGCCATATCGCGCTCCGCACGCTCGACGATGGGCGGGCCGTGTGGGTGGTGGCTCATCGATCGGGTGCCATCTCGGTCCTTTCCGCCGACGAACCCGCGTTCAGCGATTCTCCCTGGCTCCGCAAAAAGGTGGAATGGCTCTCCAGGATCGGTCGATTCGGGTCGGGGCACGATGCGGCCGGGCGCTCGGTTCACGGCGCCTCGCCGCTCGAAACACGCGTCTTCGCGCGGCAGGGCGACGGGCGTATCGCCATCGGTGAGCCCGCCCCGCTCGCGCCGGGCCCCATCGAGCCCCGCGCCGAGGCCCCGACGCTGAAAGGTTCGTCTGATCCATACACAGACCTGCCGCTCCTCCCGCTCGACGCAATGCCCGAAGGCCGCATGGCGCGGGTGGACAGTGCGCTCGTCTTCGGACTCTCCGGCCCCGCGCGCCTCTGCAACCTGCCGACCGTGGACAAGCTCTTGGATCACTTCCCGGGTTGTCCCGAACATGCGCCCGCGGTCCTGGGTTCGCCCTCGGAGCCACGCCGCGGGGTGACGTTCATGGTAGCGCCCGTGATCGTGCGGCGGCGCGGGGGCGCGGTGGATCTCGCCATCTTGGGATCCGACGGGACCGGAGGCCTCGCGTCAAGACCCCTTTTCCCACCCGCCCCGCGGGGCGATTCGCGCGCGCGGGGCGCGTTGACGATGGGCGCCCCCGTGCGCGGAACCACGAGCGGCGCGAAAGACGGCGTGTCCCCTGCCTGTGTGGCCGTGGGCGGCGCGCCGGACGAGACCTGGACATTCACGGCGCCGCGCGCCGGGCTTTATGCTCTTCAGCTCGACAGCGATTACGACGGCGCGCTCGCGGTTTACGACGCGGACGGGGCGCTCCTCGCTTGTAATGACGACCGGCACAGCTTGGTGAGCTCGTCGCTCGTGCACATTTCCCTCGCGCAAGGTGCGCGGGTAAAGGTCGTCGTCGATGGGTTCGGCGGTCATGCGGGGGCGTACACGCTCCGGGTCCAGGAGGAGGCGCCACTCGCGCATGGAGGTGTGCTCGTGCTCGGGCGCGAGGTCGCGGGGGATACGTCGAAATCCACCGACGACCACGCCGCGTACTGCGCGTCCTACGGCAACGACGACGAATGGCTCTTCGACGTCACGGAGGACACCACGTACGTTTTCCGCCTCGAGACGCCCGGCTGGACGACCGTGCTGTCCGTCCTCGCCGAGGGCGCATCGATGCCGCACCTCTGCACCCGGGAGCGCTCGCCGTCTTCTCCGCTGGTCACCGATGCGGCTCTCGCGCCGGGGAAATACAAGATCATCGTCGACGGGCCCAACGAAAAGGATGCGGGTCCCTATCGGCTGCGGGTGGAACGAAAAACCCCGTGAACGTTCTTCAAGGGCGCGGCGGCGCCTTGAAGCCCATCGCGGCGAGCAGGCGCTCGAAATCGTCGAACGGCATGCTCCCGCCCGTCGCGCCCGGGTGCCCGTGGCCCGAGTCTCCGGTGAGCGGCACGCCGAGGCCGTGCAGGTAACGTAACAGGTCCGGCTCGGCGCGGCTCCGCATCGCGAAGTTCACCCGGCCCGGCAAATAATCGTAATTGGCGGCGATCACGATACGATCGGAAAACCGCGCGGCCGCGCGCTGGGCCACGAGCGGGTGCACGCGCGCCCCCGAGCGAAAAGGCAGGAGCACGACGTTGCCCGCGAAATACGGCCTCGAACGCGCGCACCTTTGCACCTCCGCCGCGACCTCGGCGCGTACCTCGCGGAGTTTGTCCACGCCCGGCACGCGCCCCTTCGCCACGTCCGCCGGCTCCCGCGCCCGGAGCAGCACCTCCCACGCCGCCGCGATGTCGTGCGCGGCCGAGCGCCGCGGCGCATTCAAGAGCACGATCGCCTCCCGAAGGCTCGTGCGTGGAATGCCGCCCATCATTCCCTTCACCACGTCGGGCAAAGGCGCGGCCCCGAGGTCCGCCATCGCCCCAAGCAGCCCGAGCCAAGCAGAATCCCGCACATCCGCGACTTCACGAAACAGGTGCCACGCGAGCAGGCTCGTCGAGGCCACGGGCGGATGGCCGAACGCGCTCACGACCGTCGCGCCCGGAGGAAAACCGCTCGTGGGCGCGTGGTGATCCACGAGCAAGGTCGAAAGGCCCGGGAGGATCGGCTCGCCGCGGCTGCCCATGTCGAGCACCACGAGCGCGTCCGGCTTCGCGGCGACAATGCGCGCTCGCAGCGCGTCCATGTGCACGTGCTCCCCCTTGCCTGGCAGGACGGGCACCACCTCGGCCCCCAGCCGTTCGAGCGCTCGGAATGCGAGCGCCCCCGCGGACAAACCGTCGACGTCTCCATCGGGCACGAGCACGAAGCGCCCGCGCGCGTGGGCCCGGACGAGCTCCCTTCCGGCCTCCATCGCCGCGGGATCCGCGGGCCACGCCTCGGCTTGCTCGATCCGCTTCTCCGCCGCCGCTCCCATGAAAAACGTATCGGGCTCGAAATGGATGTACGGGAGGGCTCCCGGATTCGGGGGTCGGCCCTATTGGCTCGCTTCCATGGAAAAGCATCGCCTCGGCTACGTGGCCCAGTGTTTGTCCTTGAAGATCGGCGCGAGTCACACCTGCCGCGTCGCCAATGCCACGCCCGCCCGCCTTCTCGACCTCATCGCGCAAAACCTCGCGGAGCTCGAACAAATTCTTCTGTTCAACGAGAAGCACGGTATCCAAGTCTTCCGCATCGGCTCCGGGCTCGTCCCGCTCGCCTCGCACCCCGTGAACGAGCTCCACTGGTGGAAACACTTCGCGCGCGATTTCGACAAGATCGGCGCGATCGCCAGGCGCTCGGGGCAACGGCTGTCCATGCACCCCTCGCCCGCCGGCGCCTCGCTCGCCTCGGCGCGCCCCGAGGTCCGCCTGGCCGCCGAAAAGGAATTGCTTTATTCGACGCGCGTCCTCGACATGCTCGGCCAGGGCCCCGAGGCGCGCGTCGTACTCCACGTCGGCGGGGCCGCGCCCGATCGGATGACCGCAATGGCTGCCGCGCATCGGATGCTCGACGCCCTGCCCGACGACGCGCGCCGCCGCATCGCCGTCGAGCACGACGACCGCACCTGGAGCGCCCGCGAGGTCTTTCCGCTTGCCCGCGCGCACCGCCTGCCGTTCCTCGCCGATCCGCTGCACAACGCCGTCTTGCCCTCGGATCCCGTGGTCCCCATCGACGAGCTCTTCCGCATGGCGAACACGACCTGGCTTCCGCTCGGGTTGCGGCCCAAGCACCACCTCGCCAGCCAGAGGAAGGACGGCCCTCCCGGCGCGCACGCCGATTTCATCGATCCCAAGGATTACCGCGAGGCCGTGGCCGCGCTCGAGGTGCCGAGCGATTTCATGATCGAGGCCAAGCAGAAGGACCTCGCGCTCTTCAAGCTCCAGCGCACGCGCCTCGAACCGGCAAAGCCGAAGCGCGCCGCGGTCGTATCGCGCGCCTGAACGGGAAAACGCGGTAGACCTGGATGCGGCTTTGACGTGCCCGCCACGCGACCCGAGGTTCCCGGGCATGAGGCTGTCGCGCAGCGCGATTTCCCGTCTGGTCGTTTCGTCCCTCGTAACGCTCGCCGGATGCACCGCGGATTCCGCGCCCACCGAACGCAACGAGACCTCCCTCGTCGGCAGTGATATCGAGCCCTCGTGCCCCGCGCCCAGCGTTTACGCGGGCAGGCTCGATGACACCTTCGGCGTGAACGGAATGGCCCGCGTGGGCCTCTCGGGCGACGACGGTGGCTATTTCGGGCTGGATGTCGCGGGAGATCGAATCCTCGCCGCTGGCTGGGGCGAGGCGCTCGGGGCCCTTCGTTTCCACCTGGCCCGATTGACCATGTCCGGAAGGCTCGATCCCGCGTTCGGAGACGATGGCACGGCCACCGCGGGATTCGCGCCGTCGACCAACGACCAGGCCCGCGCCGTCGCCGTCGGGCACCAGCACGACGGCGGGATCGTCGCCATGGGATGGCGGGACGAGTTCCGTGACGAATCCGCGAATATCGCGCTCGTCCATTTCCTTCCGGACGGGTCGATCGGGGGCGCGGGCTTCGGCACCGAGGGGAAAAGCCTGATCGACCTCGGCGGCGACGAATTCGTCCTGGATGGCCTGGTTCTTCCGGACGACAAGATCCTCGTGGTCGGTCGGCGCGATGCGGAGCTTTTCGTCGCGCGCGCCACCTCGAATGGCGCGCTCGATCCGACGTTCGCTTCCCCCAAGGGATACTTCACCGTCGCCGTGGGCTCCTCCCTGGAGGCCCGCTCGGTCGCCCTCGACGCGAGCGGCCGCATCCTCGTGGCCGGCACCGCGGACGTGGGCCAGGAAAAACGCATGGTCGTGATCCGCGCGACGGCGGACGGCGTGCTCGATCCCTCGTTCGGCCGCGAAGGCGTGGTCGTCGGCGAGAACGGGAGAGACGAGCGCGCGGTGTCCGTCGCGCTCTCTCGCGACGGCGCCATCGTGGTCGCCGGCGACACCGGCGGGAGCCCGGAATTCGTGGTCCGCCGCTTCCTCGCGGATGGCAGCCCCGACCCCGCGTTCGGCAACCGAGGCCGCTCGGCATGGCTCCGCGGGGCGGGCGAGATGCGAGCCGAAGACATGGTCGTATTGCCTGGTGGAGGCATCCTCGTCGTCGGCAACGCGGTCGAAGGCGCCGCGCCCGTGCTCGTGCGGTACACGTGTGACGGCCAGGTCGACAGCGCGTTCGGCGTGCACGGCATCCTGCGGGTTTACCTGGGTGAGGCAGGCGTCCTGCATACGGTCCGGCTTCACACGGGAAACCGCATTCTCCTCGGCGGCGCCGACGTCGGGGGGAGCCCGGGGCCGGGAACCTATGGAGTGGTCGTTCGCATGTGGATGTGACGAAAGAACGGTTCCCACGCGCAGGGACACGTGTGTCATGGGAAAACGCGGTAGACCTGAATGCGGCTTTGACGTGCCCGCCAAGCGGCCCGAGGTTCCCGGGCATGAGGCTGTCGCGCAGCGCGATTTCCGGTCTGGTCGTTTCGTCCCTCGTAACGCTCGCCGGATGCGGAGCGAATTCCGCGCCCACCGAACGCAACGAGACCTCCCTCGTCGGGAATGATGTCGAGCCCTCGTGCCCCGCGCCCAGCGCTTACGCGGGCAGGCTCGACGACACCTTCGGCGTGAACGGAATGGCCCGGGTGAGCTTTGGCGCCGCCGACGACGGAGCGTTTTTTGGGCTCGATGTCGCGGGCGATCGAATCCTTGCGGCGGGCTGGGCCGCGGGAGGGCTCGGGGGCGTTCGTTTCCGCCTGGCGCGGCTCACCACGTCCGGGAGGCTCGATCCGACGTTTGGTGGCAGTGGCACGCTCGGCACAGGATTCTCGCCGGCGATCTCCGACACCTCCTTTGCCGTCGCCGTCGGTCACCAGAGCGACGGCGGAATCGTCGCGATGGGCCACCGTGACAAGTTCCACGGCGAATCCGCGAACATCGCGCTCATGCGTTTCGAGCCGGACGGGTCGATCGGGGGCTCCGGGTTCGGCACCGACGGGAAGAGCCTGATCGACCTCGGCGGCGAGGAGTCCGTCGCGGATGGCCTGGTTCTTCCGAACGACAAGATCCTCGTGGTCGGTGGGCGCGGCAGCCAGGAGATTCTCATTGCCCGCGCCACCCGGACCGGCGCGCTCGATACCACGTTCGCTGCACCGAAGGGATACGTGACCGTCCCCGTGGGCGTCTCCGCGCACGCCCGATCGGTCGCCCTCGACGCGAGCGGCCGCATTCTCGTGGCCGGCACCGCGGACCTCGACCAGGGAACCATCATGGTCGTGCTTCGCCTGACGGCGGACGGCGTGCTCGATCCCTCGTTCGGCGGCGATGGCGTGATCGAAGCCGGCCGTGACACGAACCGCGAGCGCGCGGAGTCCGTCGCGCCTTCTGCCGACGGCACCATTGTCGTGGCCGGCGACACCGGAGGGGACAACCCAGATTTCGTGGTCCGCCGCTTCCTCGCGGACGGCAGCCCCGACCTCTCGTTCGGCTCCGAGGGCCGCGCGGAAGGGCCACGCCACGCGGGCAACATGCGAGCCGAGGACATGGTGGTATTGCCCGGGGGGGGTATCCTCGTCGTCGGCAATTCACCAGAAAACGAAACAATCGTCTCGCCCGTCCTCGTGCGGTACACATGCGACGGCCGCGTCGACACCACGTTCGGCGTTCACGGCATCCTGCGCGTATACCTCGGGGAGAACGGGGTCCTGCATACGGTCCGGCTCCACCCGGGCAATCGGGTTCTCCTCGGCGGCGCCGATGTGGGGATGACCCCGGGGCCGGGGACGTATGGAGTGGTCGTTCGCATGTGGATGTGACGAAAAGAAACGGGCTCACGCGAAGAGACACATGTGATAAGGAACGGCATGCTCCCTCTGCCGACCGTGGATGCGGCGCTCCCCACGATCCACCGGCTCCTCGTCCGGTTCGACGAGGCGCTCACACGGCTCGGCGGTCGTCCGAGCGCGCTCGAGCTCGAGCGGCCGACGTTCCTGGTCCACGAGGCCCTGTCGGGGCAGTCCCGCGAATTCCACAGCCACGCGCACGTGCTCACGCTCACGGAGGGGATGGGCCCGATCGAGACGCTCGCGGGCATCTTCCACGACGTCGTGTACGTGCAGGTGGATCAGGGTTTTCCCCGGATGGTGAGCGACATCCTCCGCCCGCTGCTCGCGTCCGTGGACGGGACCGGTTACCGGATCGGCCTCGGCGTGCTGGAGGACCCGGCCACGGCCCTCGTGGCCCGCATCTTCGGCCGCGAGCCCGGCGACGAGCTCACGCCGCTGACCGGCCTGAACGAGCTCGCGAGCGCCTTCGTCGCCGTCAAATGCCTGTCGCCGTTCCTGCCGCATCGCCACCTCGCCGAGATCGCCGCGGGCATCGAGGCGACGATCCCGTTCCGCGAGACGGCCGCGTTCGATCGCCTGGTCGGGCGCCTGCGGGAGCTCGGGATCCCCGGGCTCGACGCGAATGCGTGCGAGGACGCGGTGCGCGCGTCGGTGCGGCTCGCGAACCGCGACGTCGAGAACTTCGCCGAGGCCGATCCGGCACGTTTCCTCGACAATACCTGGCGGCTGCTCCCCGAGACGAACCCCGCGCTCCACATGCCGAACGTCTATCGAAACGGCGAGTATCGGCTCGCGCTGCAGCGCATGGAGGCCTTTCTCTCGACCCTCGCCGCCGAGCGCGTCTTTCACGCGTTCCGCGGCGAACCCTCGCCCGAGGTGCATGCAAGGCGAATCGCCCAGGCCCGCCGCAACATCTCGCTCGCGGTGCGATATCTGCGGGCGAAGCTTTATACGATCGCGCTCGTCGAGGCCTTCGCCTGCGCGACGGGCGGCGACGCGCCCATCGAGCTCTTCCTCGGGGGCATTCCGGACGAGAACAACACGAACCCCGTGCGGGCCGAGCTCTTCCTCGAGCGGGCGCCCGATTCCTCGGCGGACCTCGATCCCGTCCTGCTCCGCCTGCTCGAACAGGGCCGTGCGAGCCCTTCGAGCTTCGATCTCGGCGCCTCGCCGTACACCGCGTTCCTTTACCGATCGTTCGGCGAGCGCACGCTGATGGAGCGGCTCGAATCGACGCGGCCATGGATCCGCGGACGGGTGCCGGCGCGCGATTGGCTGGCCACACAGGCTTGCCCGCCGGTCGCCGCGCTCGCCCGCGCCATCGCCCGCGTGACAATGACGAGGCGCGAGGCGCTCGAAAAGCTCGCGGACGGGATGAGCCCACGGGTGGGCTGAACGAGGACGCCAGGCCTCCGGCGGCTGACTGACGCGAGGCGTCGTTCTCAGCGGGGCGCGATGGCATTGACGTGACTCCCTGGACACGCGTAGCCTAAAAATGCCAAGCGGGATCTCGCGCGGGTTTTTCCCCGGCGGCGGCCCCCGCGAGGACGAGACGTCCCCATGAGGTTTCGCACGATTCGACGCCTGCTCGCGGCTACGGTTCTGGTGGGTGGCCTCTTTGCCATCTCCAGCGCGGACGCGGCCGTTCCCCTGACGATCACCAACCAGGGACGGCTCTTCGAAGCGGACGACACGCCGATCAGCGGCGAGCTCACCGTGACCTTCGCGATCTACGACGCGACGGACGCGCAAACGCCGCTCTGGAGCGAAGAGCACAAGGTCGCCTTCGACGAGGGGTTCTACTCGGTCTCGCTCGGCTCGATCGTTCCGTTTGGGGACAAAGTGTTCAACGGCTCGGTCCGGTACCTGGGGATCACGATCGACAGCGAGCCGGAGCTCCAGCCGCGCGCGCCCATCCAGAGCGTGCCGTATGCGCTGCTCGCGAACGACGTGAACGGGGACATCCACCCGACGAGCGTCACGATCAACGGGACCGAGGTCATCAACAACAACGGCGAGTGGGTCGGTCCGCCGACGGGGCTCATGGGGCCGACGGGTGCGACGGGTCCGCAAGGTCCGGTCGGCGCGGATGGCGCGATAGGCCCCGCGGGTCCGACGGGCGCCATGGGGCCGGTGGGTCCGGTAGGTTCGACGGGCGCGCAGGGTCCCGTGGGTCCGATTGGACCTATGGGACCGATGGGTCCGGCGGGCGCGATGGGTCCGGCCGGTCCGATAGGACCGATGGGCCCGGTAGGCCCGACGGGCGCGACCGGCGCGACCGGCGCGGTGGGTCCTGTGGGTCCGATGGGGCCGACCGGCGCGATGGGTCCGCAAGGGAATGTAGGTCCCACCGGCCCAGTTGGACCTATCGGTCCGCAGGGTGCGACTGGTCCTCAGGGTGACGTCGGACCCATGGGACCGACAGGCGTAATGGGTCCGCAGGGAGATGTGGGTCCCACCGGCCCAGTTGGACCTATCGGTCCGCAGGGTGCCACCGGTCCTCAGGGTGACGTCGGACCCATGGGACCGACAGGCGCAATGGGTCCGCAGGGAGACGTAGGTCCCACCGGCCCAGTTGGACCTATCGGTCCGCAGGGTGCCACCGGTCCTCAAGGTGACGTCGGACCCATGGGACCGACAGGTGCGATAGGTCCGCAGGGAGACGTAGGTCCCACCGGCCCAGTTGGACCTATCGGTCCACAGGGTGCGACCGGTCCTCAGGGTGACGTCGGACCCATGGGACCGACAGGCGCGATGGGTCCGCAGGGAGATGTAGGTCCCACCGGCCCAGTTGGACCTATCGGTCCGCAGGGTGCGACCGGTCCTCAAGGTGATATCGGACCCATGGGACCGACGGGTGCGATGGGTCCGCAGGGAAGCGTGGGTCCCACCGGCGCCACCGGCGCGATGGGCCCGCAAGGTCCCGCGGGTGCGACGGGCGCGACCGGTGCTGTAGGCCCGCAAGGTCCCATCGGTCCGACGGGCGCAACCGGCGCCGTCGGTCCTGTCGGCCCGCAAGGTCCCGCAGGTGCCACCGGCGCGACGGGAGCCATCGGTCCTCAAGGCCCCATCGGCCCCACCGGCGCCCAAGGCCCGCAAGGCCCCGTGGGCGCCACCGGCGCACAAGGCGCGCAAGGTCCGGCGGGCCCCGCCGGCGCCACCGGCGCCCAAGGCCCTCAGGGCATTCAGGGCCCGATCGGCCCGACCGGCGCGCAAGGCCCCGCAGGCCCGGCCGGCGCCACCGGCGCACAAGGGCCGCAAGGTCCGCAAGGCGCCCAGGGTCCGATCGGCCCGCAAGGTCCTGCCGGCTCCGCCAACATCAATGGCACGGTCAATACCGTCATCAAATTCACCGGCGCCACGACCGGCGGAAACTCGAGCATCACCGACGACGCCACCACGGTGACCACCACCGGCCGGTTCGACGTCACGGGCGGCGCGGGCACGGTCTACGACACGGCGTCCATCGAGGTCCGCACGACCGCGACGCCGCGCATCTCCTTCCACTGGCCTGGCGTCGTCGCCTCGCAGCTCGGCATGGGCAGCGACGGCATTATTCGCACCTACAATAACCCCGGCACGGGCTACGAGCAGTTCGCCGCGTCGAACATCCACGCGAACGGTTATCTGCGCATCGCCTCCAATGCCGACGGCGCTGGCAACATCCGGTTCACCGCGGCGAACCCGTACATCGTCGCGAGCTCGTACGTCATCGTCCCCGGCGGCGCCTATTTCAACTCCGGCACGGTCTACTTCACGGCACAGGCGCAGTTCCGCGGCGGCATCCACAACGACACGGCCCCGTATCTGCAGTACGACGGCGGCACGTCGGGCATCAACTACTTCCCCGGCACCCTCGGCATCGGCACGGCGGGCCCGGCCGAGCAGGTCCACGCGACCGGCAACATCCGGGCCGACGGAATCGTCTACTGGGGCAATGGCCTCACGCGGACGGAGACGAAGGACAACGCCGACGCGACGGGCTCGCGCAGCGGCTTTTTCGAGACCTCCGCGCCGTCGAACTACTATCCGAATGCGTCGGGCTGGCAGCACCTCATCGACGTGCGGCATTCGAATAACGGCAACAACTACGCCATGCAGATCGGCGGCAGCTTCTTCGACCAGGATCTCTGGTTCCGCAAGACGAACAACGCCGGCAACACCACGTGGTCGCAGCTCATCGGCGCGGGTCCGAGGCCGTGCACGGCGCCGTTCAACGCCTACGGTGTCACCACCAGCACGACCCTCGGAGGCATCGCGCGCTCGAACACGATCTGCGTGACGCCGTTCTTCTCCCCGCAGACCTTCAACAACGCGCAGAACGTCTGCGCCGCGCTCGGCGGGCACATCGCGACCTACAACGACACCTACAGGATCTTGCAGGTGTATGGCGCGGCGGGCCAGCTCTACAACGGCGATTGGCTCGGGAACCGCGCCGGCGACGACGACGCCTATTGCGTCAACAATACGAGCAACATCAGCAACTTCGAGGGCGAGTGCGACAAGAACGACAGCCGCTTTTTCCGTTGCGCCAACAGCTCCAACTACAATGAATGACAAGGCCGGGCGCGCGAGGATCGTCTCCATCGTCGCGCTCGCGGGCCTCCTCGTCGGGGCCGCTCTGTTCGTCCGTTCGCGCTTCGCCGAGGCGCCGGAGACGCGAGATCCGGCGGCGAGCCCCGTGGGCGTCGAGCAGGCGCCCGTCGCGTCGCCGGTGACGACGAGACCAACGGCGATGGGGGCGACGAACGTGACGATCCCGGAGCCCGCGAGCGCTTTGCCTGGAGAAACACGGAAGCCGCTCGAGCCGGACGATTACGTGCGAAACGGCTCCAAGGAGCCCCTCATGCCGCGCGAGCTCCGCGTCGATGTCGAGCTCTCCCCGCGCGGCCCGCTGACGGCGGAGCCACTCGTCCCGCACGTCCTCGAGGCGAACGCCGAGCTCTCTCCCCGCGGCGCCATGACCACGGAGCCGCTCCCACCTCGCGTCCTGGAAGTCCAAGCTGCGCCCGCCGAGCGCTGAAACAACCGTGTCGAGTGGTCTTTTCTCCCGACCGCCTCGGGCGTAGAACGGCCCTCCGATGATCCCGAGGCCCCTCGCCCGCGCCTTCCGGCTGCCTTCGCTCCTCCTTTGCACCGCGATGCTCTGGGCCTGCGATCGCACCCCCGAGCTCGCGCGGCAGCACCTCGCGCAAGGCGACGTCGCCCTCGAAGCCGGCCGTTACCCGCAGGCCCTCGCGGCGTACGGCCACGCGCGCGAGCTCGCGCCCACGGACCCGGACGTGCAACGCGCCCTCATGCGCGCGCGCGTCCACCTCATCGCCGAGAGCGCCGCGCGTATCGCCCCCGAGGCCATCGACGACGCTCGTTATGAGGCCCAACTCTTGCTCGACACGGACAAACCACGCGCGGCCGTGTATCTGACCGCGCTCGGTAACATCCTGGCTCGACAGGGCGACGCCGAGGGGGCCAAGGCGAAGTTTATCGAGGCGCTCGCGATCGATCCGGCCTCGCCGCTCGCGCATACCGCGCTCGGGCTCGTTTTGATGAGCCGCAAAGAAGACGCGGCGCGCGCGAAATCGGAATTTCAGCTCGCGCTGAAGGTGAAGCCTGCCGATGCCGGAGCGCTCGTGGGGCTCGGGCAGATCGAGCTTGCCGAGGGGGACATCGCGGGCGCGGCCGAGCACCTCGAAGCGGCGCTCCGAATCGCGGAGAGCTTCGACGCGCGTTTGGCCCTCGGGCGCGCGCGGGCGAAGCAGCAGAAGAACGTCGACGCGATCTTGCATTTCCAGCGCGCGGCGGAGCTCGATCCGAAAAGCGCCGACGCCATGGGTTCGCTCGGCCAGGCGCTGCTCGGCGCGGGCAAACTCGAGGACGCGGAGCGCGCGCTCCGGGCCGCGATGCAGATGCGCCCCGTTCCGGAGACGGGAAATGCGCTCGGCTTTGCGCTCGTGCGGCAAAAAAAGGCCGCGGCCGCGCTCGACGTCTTCCGCGGCGTGCTCGCGAGCGACGCGACCTCGGCGCCCGCGCTCCTCGGGGCCGGCATCGCGAGCGAGGATCTCGGGGAAAAGGAGCAAGCGCTCGGCTCTTACCAAAAACTGCTCGCGCTCACACCGAGCGGCCCCGACGGGCGTTTGGTCGCGGATCTGCAACGACAAGCGCAAAGCCGCGTCACGGCGCTCTCGGCGGCGCCGGCCGCGTCCGCGTCGGCCTCGGCGGGCCCGGCTCCTGCGCCGCGCCCGAACGAAAAGCGAAGCCCTTGACCGCCGACAAACGGTTGACGCGACAACCCGGAACGCGCCGAGGTTTGTCGTTTCGGATTCCTCCGCTCCGCGTGAGCTGCTAGCGTTCGTCGCTGCGCCGAACGGCGCGAGGGAGGTCTCCGTGATCAAGGGCGTTCACGCGATGTTTTACAGCAGCGAGGCCGAGGCGATGCGCGCGTTCCTTCGCGACAAGCTCGGCCTCCCGCATACCGACGTCGGCGAAGGCTGGCTCATCTTCGACCTCCCGGAGGCGGACATCGGCTGCCACCCGACCGAGGGCCGCCCGCCCACGGGCACGCACAACGTCTCGTTTTATTGCGACGACATCCACGCAACGGTGGCCGAGCTGCGCGGCCGCGGCGTGGAGTTCAAGGACGAAATCACGGATCGTGGGTATGGCTTCGTGATTCACTTCGTCATGCCGGGCGGCGTGGAGGTCGAGCTCTACCAGCCCCGGTACCAGAAGCGTTAGTTCGTGACCCTTCCAACCTCTTCGCGGACATGGTAAACGAAGAGGCCATGACGCGGACGAAGAAGGCTCTGGTCGCGGTGGCCGCGCTCCTCGTGGCGGGGGGCGCGGCATTCGTGGGGTGGATGGGCCCGCGCAACGTGATCGGCATGTTGCGGTACGATCAGCGGGAGGAAGGGCGGCTCAAGGTCGGCGACGCGGCGCCGGACGTGGAGCTCGTCGCGCTCGCGGAGGGGCGGCGGGAGAAGCTCGCGGCGTACATCGGGGAAAAGCCGCTCGTTTTGATCTTTGGCAGCTTCACATGACCGCCGTTCCGGCGCTCGGTCGAGCGTCTGAAGGCGATGTCCGGGCGTTATGGCAAGAGCGCCCGTTTCCTCACCATTTACATCAAGGAGGCCCACCCGACCGATGAATGGCAGATGGATGTGAACGAGCAGCACAACGTCTGCTACCCGCAGCCGCGGAGCACGGAGGCGCGCGTCGCCATCGCCGCCGATTTCGTGAAGCGATTCCAGTACGACATCCCGCTCCTCGTGGATCCGATCGAGAACCCCGCGAACGCGGCGTATGCGGCCTGGCCGGAGCGGCTTTACGTGATCGACGAGAAGGGGCAGGTCGTTTACAAGGGCGGCATGGGCCCGTTCGGGTTCCACCCGGAAGAGGTGGAGGCCTGGCTCGCGCAAAGGTTTCCGGGGGACGCACAGGGCTCGTCCGCTCCGGTCTTGCAGTAGCACCCCACCTTCGAGAGCAATGTGGAGAGGTCGACCGGCTTCTCCAAAAGGCAGGCGGCGCCGAGGGACTCCGCACTCCGGGCGCCCCTGCCAGCCCCCGTGACGATGATGACCGGAATGCCGGCGAGCCCGGGATCGCGCACCTGCTCGGCCCGGAACGCCCAGCCGTCCATCACCGGCATCATGAGATCGAGGAGGATCACGCACGGCGCTGCCTCGCAATGCAGGCGGCTCAACGCCTCGTTGCCGTTTGCGGCCGTCGAGACCTGATAACCGGCGCTCTCCAGGACGAAACGCGTCGTCTCGAGGATATCGGGGTCGTCGTCGACGACGAGGACGTTGCTGGTGCTCAAGGTAAGGGTCCTCCTACGTTGCAAGGGAGCTCCACGGTGAAGGTCGACCCGCTGCCGAGCAGGCTATCGGCCCGGACGGTGCCTCCCAGCGCCTCGACGATACTGCGGACGATGTAGAGCCCGAGCCCCAGCCCGCCGTATGCCTGCGCGGACACGGCGCGCTCGAAGCGCTCGAAAATGCGCGGGAGGCACTCGGGAGGAATCCCGATTCCGTGGTCGGTGACGACGATCCGGCCGGTCCCGATCGGCGCCTCCTCGACGGAGATCTCGATGGGCTTGCCCGCGCCGAACTTCAGCGCGTTGGAGAGGATGTTCGTCACGACCTGCTCGAGCTTGCTCCGATCCCAGAGGCCCATGACAGGCTGCTCCGAGTGAAACGACAGGGGGGAGCGGACGCGGGCAGATTCGACCTCGAAGCGCTGCACCACCTCACGGACCAAGGCCACGAGATCGAGCCGCTCGAACTGGAACGAGAGGCGCCCCGCCTGGATCCGCGAGACCTCGAGGAGCTCCTCGATGAGCCGGGTCAGCCTCGTGATCTGCCGCTCCGCCAGGCCGAAGGCGCGGAGCGTGGCCTCGGGCGTGGGCGACACGACGCCTCGGGTCAACGCCTGCACCATGAGCTGGAGCGAGGCAATGGGCGTGCGGAGCTCGTGCGATGCAATGGAGAGGAACTCGTCCCGCAGCCGGACGGCCTCTTGAAGTTGACGCTCGCTGGCCTGCAGCCCCTCGATTCTCGCGCGGGCTTCTCGGGCGAGCCGAGCGTCGAAGTCGCACAAGACCCGGAGGTCTGCCTCGACCACGTCACGGAACTGCAAGAGGAGGCGCTCGTAGAGCTCGCTGTAAGCGTTTTCCTTGGTATCCAGGACGCAGATCGTGCCGAAGACCTCCCCGCTCGGCCAGGTGATGGGAAAACCGAGATACGAGACCATTCCCAGCTTGATGTCGGGATTGCACTTCCATTTCTCGTCGACCAGGGCGTTGGGAACGAGCAGCCGCTCTTTTGTCGACATCACGGTCTCGCAGTAGAGCCCGGTGTCGAGCGCCGCCTTCTCGCCATGTTCGTAGGGATTTCCCTTGGATTCGCTGGCGACGAGGACGCCGATCTCCGGCGGCTCGACCTTCATGATCAGGGAGGCAGGGACCCGTACGATGTCGGCGACGAGATTGACGACCCCTTGCCACTTTTGAATGAGCTCGGACGGTATTCGGGTATCGCCGAAGCAGGCAGGCGAGCGCATGGGGTCATCGGGCGGCTCGATGGAACTTTTCACCAACCCTTCTCCTGAACCAGGTGGCTCATGTCTGCTTCGGAGAGGCGGTTGTCAACCCGCGCGAGCGCTCAGCGGACGCGCAGCGCCGGGTGCTCGTCGCCGACGGCGGGCACCGGCAAAATCCCGTTTTCGACCGCGCCATCGTCACTTTCGGGCTCGCAAAGATACACCGCGATGGCGCCGAGCGGCTGGTGCGTATCGACCCGCGACCATCCCGCGGGCACGGTTCGTCGATCCTCCTGCCACTCCACCGCGACCTCACCGACGGCCGCAGCCTCCAGGATCCCGCGCCCTCCCTCCGTGCCGAGCGAGGTGACACGCGCGACCTCGACGTCGTGCGCGCCCTCGGCCGCCTCGACGCGCAATCCGTGGCGGCGCAGGTGCTCGGCGAGCGCGGGCGGGACGAGGTAAGCGCGGGGTCGATCGACGACGACCGTGCCCACGAATCGCCCCAGATAAGGGATCTTCACGGAGACGGGCGCGCCGTCGAGCGTGCGAGGCGAACGCGTGAGGACCAAGGCCGGCGCTTCCATGCGATCGAGGCGATACCGCACGGCGACCTTCTCCGGCGGCGCGGCGCTCGAGGCAATGACCTGGCGAATGTCGTCAGCATGCTTGGCGGCCCAGGAGAGCGTCTCGATCTGCCACGCGGTCGCGGTACGGACACGCTCCTCGAACGGCAGGTAGCTATAACATTCGAGCAGCAGATCGAGCCGGTTCGTGAGGCCGCGGTAATTCGAGCCGAACCGCGGGTGGTGCGGGTACGTCATCCAGCCGAGGCCCACGGCCGATGCCGCGTCGACCTCACCGCCTGCGTCGAGCACGCGCTCGTCCTCGACGAAATTGCCATACCAGCCGCTCTCGAACCCGCGCGCGCGCACGGCGGCGATGACCTCCGGGACGAGCCGCTGGCGCATGAAATCGATCGGCTCGCGCCGGCCCGATTCGACGGTGTGGGGCACGTCGACGGTCATGTGGAAGCGGTGCACCGAGCCGTTCGTCGCGTGGTTGTCGATCGTGAGGTCGGGCGCCCACGGAATGCAGACGTTATTTTGCAAGGCCCGCATCTCGGACGCGGCCTGGCGCATGTAATCGCGGTTCAGGTTGATGCCCTGGCTCTGCGTGCGGGTCCCGACCACGGGGCCGAGTTGGCCGGTGAGCTTTTTCAGATCGAGCCGTCGATTGGCGGGATCGAGCGCGTCGTTGCCGTCCGGGTTGAAGAGCGGGACGACGAGCAGCGTGATTGTGTCGAGCCAATCGGGGTGGCGGCCGTCGAGCAGGTCGCGCACGAGCGCGAGGCTCGCCTCCTTGCCCTCGACCTCGCCGGGATGGATGCCGTCGAGCATGAGAACGACGGGGCGCTCGCTGCGCCGGGCCTCCTCGGGCGTGCGGACGTGGTCCTTCGAGAGGATCAAGAGGGGCATCTCGCGGCCGCCGGGCGAGGTGCCGAACGTCGTGACGTGGAGGCGCGGGTCGTTCCGCGCTTCGAGCGCGCGCACGAAGCGCATCACGTCGGCGTGGAGGGAGGTCTCGCGGAAGGAGGTGGACTCGGCGCGGGTGAGCAGCATGCGGCGTGAGGTAGCACAGAACGCCGGGCGCGTGGATGCGGCCCGTCGTTATGCCGCCGCGAGAAACTAGAGCTCGGCGAGCTTTTTTCCGCCCGAAGCCTGCTCCTCGATCGGCGGAGGTGGAGGCGGGGGCGGGGGCGGCATCCCGGGGAACATGGCCGAGCCGAGCAAAAGGCCAATTCGGCCCATCGAACGAAACGAATGGAGCAGGCGACGGACGAAGCGCCGCCAGGCTCTCCTTCGAGGGCGTTCAGCCAAAGGCGACATCGCTTTCTCCTTGCTGTGGAATTGAAGGCCGCGGAAAAGGCCGTCGAATTCAGCAAAGGAGAGCGCAATGAAGGAGCCAGCGATCCGCGGGGACGAACGGGACGCTCGGATCGGCCGGGAGAGGCGCCGTGGCCCGGACGAACGAGGCCGCCTTCGCGGGCCGGGTCTCGATCCCAGCGCGCGGCGCCTCGGCGTTTTCCGGCGCGACCTCGTGCGCCGCCGCGGCGACCTGCAGCGCGGTCGCGGCATACGCGACGAAGACCACCGTGTCCGGAACGACCTGCGCATGACGCGCCGGTGCGGCCGGCAGCATCAGCATGAGGCAGGCGAAAAGCACGCGGAGCGCGCGCACGATTCGCCAGGGGTGCCGATGCATGGGGGCATCGTAAGCCTCGATTCGCCCCCACGCAACACTTGCCGCGCACGACGGCTCGGCATGCCGCAAGAACCTCTCCGCCACGCCATGGACAGCCGGGTCTGGGAGGACTACGAGAATCGAACCATGCCCCGGCCCATCGCCCTGTCCGAGCGCCGCGACGCCTTCCAGCGCGACGGTTTCCTCGTCCTGTCCGGATTCGTCTCGGTCGAAGCGTGCCTCGCGCTGAAGCGCCGCGCCGAGGAGCTCGTCGCCGCCTTCGACCCGGAGGCGCACCGCTCGATCTTCACCACGCACGAGCAGACGCGCACCTCCGACGACTATTTCCTCGAATCAGGCGACAAGATCCGTTTCTTCCTCGAGGAGGGCGCGATCGGGCCGGATGGCCGCCTGCGCGTGCCCAAGGAGCGCGCGCTCAACAAGATCGGCCACGCGATGCACGACCTCGATCCGGTCTTCGATCGATTCTCGCGCACGCCCGAGCTCGCGGCGCTGGCGACCGAGCTCGGCCTGTCCCGACCGGTCTTGCTTCAATCGATGTACATCTTCAAGCAGCCCCACATCGGCGGTGAGGTCGTTTGCCACCAGGACGCCACGTTCCTCTACACGGAGCCCGTGACCGTGACGGGCCTGTGGTTCGCGCTGGAGGACGCCACGATCGAGAATGGTTGCTTGTGGGCGGTGCCCGGCGGCCATCGGCAGGGGCTCAAGAAGCGTTTTTTGCGGGACGGGCGCGGGGGCACGCGCTTCGAGGTGCTGGACGAGGCGCCCCTCGTCGAGGACGGCGCCATTCCCCTCGAGGTCCCGGCCGGGACGCTGGTCGTGCTGCATGGGCTCTTGCCGCATCGAAGCGCGGAAAACCGCTCGGATCGCTCGAGGCATGCCTATACGATGCACGTCGTCGAGGCGGACGCGTATTACCCCGCGGACAACTGGCTCCAGCGGCCGGACCTGCCTTTGCGCGGGTTTCAGCCCCCGAGCGCCTGATCGAGATCGGCGATGAGATCGTCCGGGTCTTCGAGGCCCACCGACAATCGAAAGACCCCCTCGCCCGCCGCGGCCCGATACGCGGCCTCCTGCGCCCCGGCGAGGCGAAACGACGTGCGAAGGATGTCGTCCGTCGGGATGTAGAAAAGCAGGCTCTTCGTTTTTCCGAGCGAAACGGCATACGAGATGACCCGCAGCCGTTCGGCGAACTGTTTCGCGAGCGCCGGGCTGCCGTCCTTCACCGTGAACGCGAGCAGACCCGACGCATTTTGCATCTGCCTCTCGGCGAGCGCGCGTTGCGGGTGGCTCGGCAAGCCCGGCCAGTGGACCGCGGCGACCCGTGGATGCGCGGTGAGCCAGGTCGCCACGCGCCGAGCGTTCTCCTCGTGGATCCGCATACGCGCGGGAAGCGTCTCCAGCCCGCGCAAGACGAGCCAGGCCGCGAACGGGTGCAGCGCGGCGCCGTAATGGATCAACGCCTCCTTGCGCAACGCTGCCATCCGCTCCGCGCTCCGCCCAACGACCGCGCCGGCGATCGTATCGCCGTGGCCGCAGATGTACTTCGTCAGCGAATGCACCACGTAATCGGCGCCCAGCGCGAGGGGCCGAGTCGCGATGGGGGTCGCGATCGTCGAATCGACCGACAGCTCGGCCCCGGCCGCATGCGCGACCTCCGCAATCGCTGCGATGTCCGAGAGCTTCAAAATGGGGTTCGCCGGCGTCTCGATGTGCACGAGGCGCGTCGCGCCGGGCCGGATCGCGGCTGCGACGCATTCGGGATCGGCCGTGTTCGTCGTCGTCACCTCGATCCCGAAGCGCGGGAGGGTCTCGTGCGCGAGTTCCGCGACGCCGGCATAACACACGTCGGACAGGACGAGATGCGCGCCCGCGCCAAGCCTTGCGAAGAAGAGCGCCGAGACCGCCCCCATTCCGCTCGCGAAGCAGACGGCTGCCGCGCCTTCTTCGAGCGCGGCGAGCCGCCCCTCTAGAAGCTCGATCGTGGGATTGCCCCAGCGCGTATAGAAATGCGGCGCAGCCTCCTGGAGATCGGCCGCGGAAAAACCGACGGCGTCCGGGGCCGTGTGGAAGCTCGTCGTGGTCGTGATGGGGGGCGAAATGGGAGCGCCCACGGCACGCGGGGCGCCCTCGGGCAAACCTGCATGGAGCGCGAGGGTGGCGGGACGATGCGGCGACGATTTCATGGTTCTCTCCTGGCATCCGTGACGAACGCGCTCTCGGGGAGCCCAGCCACCCCCGGCGGTGGCTTTACGGATCCGGCCACAACTTCAACTGCGGATCCGGCCAGCGGAAGGGGTTCTGCTCCGCGTTCGCGTTCGCGAAATCCGCCTGGCAGGGGGCGACCTGGCCGGGCTCGTTGAGCAAGGTCCAGAACGTGGCGCAGACGTTCTGCGAGATGAACGTCCTGCATTCCTCCATCGTATGTTCGCCCGGCGTCGGCTGGCTGTAATAGGCGCGCACGAAGTCCCAGGCGATCTTCTGCATGTCGGCCGCCGGCTCGGCATTGATCTCCGCGGGGACGGCCGCGCCGACCGGCGAGGCGCGGAAGATCGATGCGTACGTGACCAGTGCCAGGTAATACGCGCCGAGCGGCGTCATGTGGACGTTGTCGCTGAAGATCATGTCGAGCTTCTGCGACGTCGTGCCCGTGATGCCTTGTACCTCGTCGTTCAAGATGTGCTCCACGAGATCGACGAGCGCCGCGCCCGCGGGGAGCGCCTCCACCCGGTCGGTCCGCCCCTCGGCCGCGAGCGAAAGGTTCACCTTGCTCGCCACGCATTCCCACGCGTAAAGCGCGTTCTTCTCGTGGTCGATCCACGTCTTCGGGGCATTCTTGTCGACGTCGAGCCAGCTATGGTAAAATAGCGTATGCCCGGCCGGGTTTCCGTCGATCAATCGGTCGTGGTAATGGCGCAGGAAGCCGAACGTATCCTCCCACCAGATCGTGCCCAGGATGTCGTGCCGCTCCGTAATCACGAGCGTATCGTAGAGCTCGCCGGGCCCGAGCGTCTTCGGGGAGAGCAGCTCTTCGATCACGTTCATGTCGCTGCCTTCGCGGTTCTTCCCGGTGCTGTATCCAGGCCAGTCCGGCGCGTCGAAGCTCCCGCCTTTGGTCCTCACCCGGATCGGCGAGCCGATGCCGATCTGCTCGTTGAAATTGAAATCCTTCCCGAGGCTCTGCGCGATGGTCAGGACGTGGTCCGGCAATGGATTGTCGGTGAGGCTGTGCCCGGACAGGAACATACGCGCCGACGCGCGCTCCGCGAGCCCACCACCCGCGCCGCCGGTGCCGCCCGCGCCGCCCGCGCCGCCCGTGCCGCCGCCAGCGCCGCCATTCCCTCCCGCGCCGGTCCCGCCAGCGCCGCCCGTATTCGACGACGACGGGTCATCCGAGCATCCGGACGCCGCGACCACGGCAGCCACGCCTGCCAGAACGAGCGGAATCCACCGGCCCCGAAAACCACGATGATTCATGACTTCCTCCAGGAAAAGCAAGCGCCGTAGCGACCCATACGAGTCCTATCGCCCAATGCCATTCCCTGTCAAGGAGCGCCGGTGGTTCCGCGGCTACCGCTTCTTTTTCCGCTTCTCGCCGAGCACCGCGCGTTTCGTGGCGAGGTACGCCCCCGCATCCGGCTTCTCGCCGTGCGCCCAGTTCTTCATGAGCGGCACGACCTCGTCGTCCCAGGGATCCGCGAGGCGCATGCGCACGAAGTCCGCATAGAGCGCCGAGAGCGAGGTTTCGAGTTCCTCGAGCAGCATCATGCGCTCGTAAAACACCTCGTGTTTCTCGTCGTTCTTCTTGAGCTGCGTGGGCAATTTGAGGCCCGAGAGCCCCAGCGAATCGGCCTTGAGCGTCCAGGCATACTCGCGCTCCCCGCGCACGAGGCGCATCTTCGCCTCTTTCGGGAGCTTGCCCTGCCGGAGCGCCTCCTTCGCCTCCGGCGACGAGGCCGGAATCGCGCCCTTGAGCCGGCTCTCCTCTTTCTCCAGCACCAGCGTGATCTGCGCCTCCAGCCACATCGAGACCGGATCGCCGCCCGTCGGGTGCAGGTTCGTCTCCTGCATCTCGCTCTCGAACCAGAGCCAAACCACGAATTCGCGCCCCATGAAGCGACGCCCCTCGATGAGATCCAAGAGCTCCATCAGCGCGCCTCCTCTTCCAATCGGGCAAGCGTCATCGGCTCGAGCCCAGCGAAGGACCGCACTTCCGTGGCGTCGAGACCCAGGCGATCGGCGGCCGTGCCCGGGCTCTCAGGCACGAGGTCGACCTTGAACGTGCGCTTGAAGAGGTCATCGAGCAGGGCCGCGATGCGCTCGGATTGGCTGTACAGATGGAGCACGTTCGTTCGCAAATTCCACACCATGTCGTAACTCTTCATCGAAGGCACGAGCTGGCGCCGGAGCTTGCGTACGACCATCGTCTTCAAATCGGCCTTCGCCTGTCGGCCGAGGCGCTCGAGCCCCCTCTTGGCCAGGAGCGCCTGCTCGGCCTCGCGCAGATGGGCCTTGAGCAGCGGCCCGGGGATAACCCAGCGATCGAGGCGCAGGCCCAGACAAACGTACTCGTTGTAAAAGACTTTCTCGTGATCGAGGTCCGTGTCGAAGGGCTCCTCGATGTTGGCCCAGCCCGCGCCCTCGTTCTTCTCGTCGTCGGGCGAGAGAGGCTGGAAAGCGTTGGCACGGATGCGCTTCAGCGTCGTTCCGGGAACATCGTCGGGGATATCACCGGTAACGTAGAAGCGCGAGAACGTGAGGCTACCGCGGAGTGCACCCAAGGTCGCGCCCATCTACGAGCTTCGCGGCGCGGAGGCAAGAAAGTTCAGGCCCACCCCGCCGCATCGGCCACGCCGAGCCGCTTGCAAACCTCGACGAGCGCCACCTCCGCGCCGGCGGCGATGGACATGATGCCCCGCTCGTGGACGCGGGGCGTGGGGTCGATGTTGAAGACGGGCACGCGCCGCCGGAGCGCGAGTTTCGTCACGAGATCGGTCACGCCAACCGAAAAGGACGTGCCCGCGAAGATCACGAGCTGCGCCTGCACCTGCGCGGCGAAGCCCACCCGCCTCCAGTGGTAATCGTGGTGGCCGGCATACGTCTCGTCGAACCAGAGGACGTGCATCCGCAGAAAGGAGCCGCACGAAGGGCAACGAGGCACGTTCGCCTCCACAGGGTTTGCCCGGAACGCCGCGAGATCGACCTCACTCGCCGCGATCGATCCCGCCGGGGCGCCGAGCTCGCAGTCGACCCGCGAACACCGATACCGATCACTCGTCCCGTGGACCTTGATCATGCGCTGCGACCCGGCCTGCTCGTGCAGCGTGTCGATGTTCTGCGTGATGAGGAGGAACTCGCCGCCCCTTTCGATCTGGAATCGCTCGAGCGCCGCGATGGCGTGATGCCCCGGGTTCGGCTTTTTGCCTTCGAGGTTCTCGAATCGCGAAAGATACCATTGCCACGAGCCCGCCGGGTCCTCGCAGAAAAACGCGTGGGTGCCGAGCTCGGTGACGTCGCGCTTCCAGATGGCGTCGGGATCGCTGCCGCGGAACGTGGGGATCCCGCTGGCGTGGCTGACGCCAGCGCCCGTGACGATCAAGATCTGGTCGGCTTGCGTGGACCGCACGGCGTCCGTGAGCGCAGCGAGAGCGTCCTGCATGGACAGGATGGTAGCACGGAAGGCGTGGCGTGGAGAACGGAGCGACCCCCCCCCGGGGCGATCTCAGGCCTTGCCCGCGCCGCGCGCCGAGAGCTCACGCCGGAGCTTCGGCAGCTCTTTTTTTCCGATCTTGGTGCGGATGATGTCGGCGATGCGACCGCGCTCGTCGTCCTCCGGGAACGTGAGCAGATCCATCGGCAATAGGTCGAGCCCTTGCGCGATGCGCACGAGCGTCTCGATGGTGATCGCCGCGAGGCCGTGCTCGATGCTGGAGAGATGCCCCTTCGACAGTTGTCCGACATCGGCAACGTGCTGGAGGGACAGACCTCGCTCGAGGCGAAGCGCGCGGATGCGCGCGCCGACCTTGGCGGCTGCGGGAGAAGGTATGGTTCGTCTGGGCATGATGTTACGATGCCACAACCTTGCTCCGGCGACAAACGAAAGTTTGGCGGCGGGTAGCGCGGACCACGCGCGGGGCAGGCCCGCACCGCCCGGTCCGCGCGTGCAGAGGTCAGCGCCGCGTCGTCCCTCGGACCGTCCGGCACAGGCGAAATCCAATCGTCGGATCACTCGCCTTGTTGGGGTCGAGGCCCATGCGGAAGGAGACACGCACCGCCCACGCGCAATCGGCCCACGAGCCTCCGCGGAGCACGCGCTGCTTCCGCCTCGCCGTCGCGGGTCCCGTGGGGCGCGCGCGCGGGCTCTCGGCGTAGTACGCGGCGTCGTATCCGTCGGCCGTCCATTCCCGCACGCCGCCGCTCATCCCGCGAAGGCCGTACCCGTTCGGCGGGAGGGCCTGGGGCGGACGGATCGAGAACGCGTCGAATCGACCGAAGTCGCAAAGCTCGGGCGTGGGCGGATCGTTGCCCCACGGATAACGACGGCCGACAAACCCGCCACGGGCGGCCTTCTCCCACTCGGCCTCGGTGGGCAAACGGTAGATCACGCGCTCGTTCGACAGGGCCGTTCCGAGCGCGTTCGCCTGCGCCCACGAGACCGCGACCATCGGCTTCTGGTCGTACGTCCAGGGGCGTGTCGCGTCGTTCCGCGGGACGTCGCCGAACAACTCTTTGGAGGTCGTCACGTGCTCGCCGTCGCGGCCGCTTCGCCACGCTTGCTCGGGGGCGTGTGCGTGCCAGTCGCGGGCCTGGATCGTCTCGCTCTCGCAATACTGGCGGCGAATCTTGTGGTCGTTGTGAAGGGAAAACAGCTCGTTGTCGTACTTCCCCGTCTTCGGGTCCCGCATCGGTTTGTGCTGGGGCAAGCCGGAAGGCGGCGGCGGCCAGCCGAGGAGGGCGTGATACGCGGACCACGTGATGGGGACTTCGGTGATCCAGAATGGGTCGAGCTCGACCGCGTGCACGGGCCGCTCGTCGGGGTCGCCGTCCTCCGCGCCCATGAGAAAGGGCCCCGCGGGCACGTATCGAAAGACGAGGCCGTGCTCCTCGAGGCGCAGCCGATCGAGCAGGAGCGCACGCGCGGAGGTGACGTCGGGATCGTCCGGGGCGACGTTGAATGCGGCGTCGCAGGCGGTCGCGGCCTTTTCGAGCTCTCCTTGCGCGGCGAGGTTCGCGGCGAGGTTCAAGAGCTCCGCGGCCGAGGGCAAAACGCGCTCGGCCGAGAGGAGCCATTCCGTGTCGAAAGGTTTCATGCGAGCCTCCGCTGCGCCCGAAGCACAGTGAGCGGATTGCGGCGGGCCGGTACGCGCTCATGCTCGGCGAGCCAGGGATCAGGGGCATTGACGTCTCCGGCAATGACGAGCGAGCGCGCGCGGCAACCGCCGCCGAACGTCGCTGTGCCCGTGCCGTCGCCGGGCAGCCCGCGGATTCTGCGAAATCGTTCGCCCTCGCTCCAGATGCGATCGAACGGGGTGCGACGGATGTTGCCTTCGACGAACGTGGGCCCGAGGAAGCTGCAGGGGTTCACGTCGCCGCCGACGGAGATGGAGCAGACCGTATTGCCCGCGCCGCACCCCCAGTTGTCGTGGACGACGGCCTGCGAATCGTGGCGGCTCTTCGGGGAGAACGGATCGATCGCGCGCACCGCGGCGGAGCGGCCCGCCTCGTCTCCGCCGAGGGTCCAGATCGAATCGAGCGCGCGCTCGTAGTCGGCGAACGACGGCCAGAGCTCCTCCCGCGCCTCGGCCGAACCCACGGGATAAAGCGGCCGGAACACGGCCGTGAATGCGCCCGTCTTCGCGGCGAGCTCGGCGAACGCGCGCGCCTCGTCGGCATTGTGCCGCATCACCGTGAACGCGAGCGAGAATCGCGCGTGCGCACGGAGCATCGCGAGCTTCTCGAGCACCCGATCGAACGTCCCCGCGCCGCGGACCGCGTCGTTCGTCGCGGCCGTCGCCCCATCGAGGCTGACGTTGAGCCAGACGAGCGACCGTTCGCCGAGCTTCTTCGCGGTCTCCTCGGTCAGCATGAGCGCGTTCGTCGTGAGGCACGGGTGCAGGCCGTGGCTCGTCGCGAGATCGAGGATGTCGAAGAGATCCTTGCGGAGCAGCGGTTCGCCGCCCGTGAGACCGAGGCGGAACGATCCCATTCGGGCCAGCGTGGCGAACAACGTATCGAGCTCGGCGAGCGTGAGCGGCGGCTCGCGGCGCGGCAGCTCACCGGCGAAGCAATGCGAGCAGGTGAGGTTGCACGCGGCAACGACCTCGAGGTGCACGGCGAGTGGCCCCGTGAGATGATCGGCCGGCGGCACGAGGTCGAGGGCCTCCCCGTCGAACCGCAAATCGTGGGTGAAAAAGTCCTTGCGATAGAACGCCTCGGCGAACGCGCCGAGCGCATCCTTTCGCTCGGGCGGGGCGGCGTCGATCATATCGCCGAGCGAGACCGAGCGAGCGCGGAGCAGGACGTCGGTCGCTTCGTGATCGAAGGGAAAATACCGCGAAGTTCGTCGATCGAAGACGGTCGATCCGAAGAACTGCGGCACGAGCACGAGGGGCGGGCGCGGGCTCACGGGGCACCTCCCAGGGCGATGTCGAAGGTGCAGCGCACCCAGAGCGGACCTGTCTGTCCTGGCAAACCGATGACACGCGCGCCCGTCTTCAGCACTTGCTCGAGGTGCCAGTTTTTCTCGGGATCCTTCGTCGCGGCCTTCATGCGGACGAGGGGCTGCCAACCGCTGTCGTCGAAACCAGGCTCGCGCCATCCCTCCCCTTTCGGCGGCGTCGTCGATCCGAGCATCACGGCACCCGCGCCCGAGAGGACCTCGACCTTGCGCCCGATCGACCGCGAACGATCGGGCTCGACGGTCCCCTCGGGGCCGTCGTCCGAGTACCTGAGCGCGAGCGCGAGCTGCGGCGGCAGGCCGTCCTTCGGGCGCACCGAGAGCGCGAGCACGTGGCGCCCCGCGCGCGCATCGACGCGGCTCGACGTGAAGGGCGCGCCGTCGAAGAAGAAGTCGGCCCCGCCCGTCGTCCAGCCCCACAGGTGCAGCGGCAGCGCTTCTTGCGGGTCGATCCATCGGAGGATCGCCCCGCCACACCCCGCCGGCACCTCGCAGCTCGAATATTCTTCGAGCACGAGGCGGCCCGACGACTTCTCGTAACGAGATACCGCGTTGACCTGAACCTCCCGCTTCTTCGCCATTCGCGGACGGTATCATGCGCCCGTTCGAGGAACGACACGGATTTGCAGGGCCCCCCTTCCGTCTGGGCCGGCGCATGCACCACCTCCCTCGGGGAGATCACCATGCGCGCTGCACGAAAGCTCGATCCGCGTGACCTCGGTCGATTGCACGCCCGCCCCACGCCCGGCCCCCGCGACGACGCCCAGCGCGGCGACAGGCCGCTCGGCCTCGGCGACAAACGCGACGGGATCCTCTTCATCCCCTCGAGCTACGATCCCGCCCGCCCGACCCCGCTGATGCTCTGCCTGCACGGCGCCGGCGGCGAGGCCCGCCATCGCATCGACGCCATTCGCCCGGAAGCCGAGCGCGACGGCGTCATCCTCGTCGCGCCCGATTCGTTTGGCTCGACGTGGGACCTGCTCCGCGGCGGATACGGCTCGGACGTCGCCCGCATCGATCGCGCGCTCACCGCCGCCTTTGATTGCCTCGCCGTGGACCCCACGCGGATAGCGATCGAGGGGTTTTCCGATGGGGCCTCGTATGCCCTCTCCCTCGGCCTCACGAATGGCGACCTCTTCCGATTCGTCTTCGCGTTTTCCCCCGGATTCATGCGGCCGCTCACGCAGGTGGGGGCGCCCGAGGTCTTCATCAGCCACGGCGTGAACGACCCCGTCCTCCCCGTTCGATGCAGCCGGAACATCGTCCCCTCTCTCGAAGCCGCGGGATATCACGTGACGTACCGCGAATTCGACGGGGACCATTACGTGCCCCAGGGCATGCTCCGGGAGGCGATGGATATCCTCCAGGGCGCGACGACGTGATCAGTGCCGCCTGCGGTTCGTCTCGAACCCGCCGACCATGATGGCGTGGTCGAGCGGCTCGGGACGGCCGAACGTCTCGTTGCGCGCCTTGTCCGCGCAAGGGCCGCAGAGCAGCACCTTGCCCACGTCGACCGCTTCGTACAGGCGAACCTCCCCGAGCACCGCGCAGGCATAACAAGCGCCCACGCCGCGGACCGCTCCGCTCCGCCGGGAGGCGAGCGTGGGGAGAGAATGGCGCTCGGCAGGCGCACGCCGCCTCACCATCTCCACGGGCGCACGCTCGGGCATCGGCGCGACGCGAGCTTTCCCGCTCGGACCGATCTTCACGAGTTTCCGCGCCTTGCCTTCTCCGGCGGCGCTCGTGGGTGCGTGCCGCTTCATCCGTTCCTCGAAACGGATATACAGAATCCTCCGGGGCCTGTCCAGACCGGACGCCCCGGAGGCTCCTTCACGCGCGCGGCGCGTGGGCTAGCGATTCGTAAAGGCTTGCGTCGACGCCTTTCGCTTCCGGGCCACGCGCCTCCGTCGCGCGAACGTCGCGGCGGCGAGCACGAGCGAGCCGAGGAGCAGCGGAGACGCGCTGCCACTGCCTCCGGCCGTGAGCGCACAGCCGCCGCCGTCGCTCCCGTCGCACTGCGACTCGCCCCATACGGCGTCCTTCTTCGCGAGGTAGTTCGAGCAGGCAGAACCCTCGCCGTCGCTGGTCGTCGCGAGCATTGCGTTGATCGCGTCCTGCTTCGAGATCTTGGGCACGTCGAACCCGCAGACGACCTCCGCGGTTCCATTCGCGTCGAGCCGCACCGCCAGGCCGGCGCCTTGCTCGTGGATCGGGACGAGCACCGGGGCACCGACGGTGTTGCCTGCATTCGAAACGTTGGTGAGCGTGTCGCCCACCATGGCGACGGAGGCATCGCCGTGAAGGACGTCAACCTTCACCGTGGCCGTTCCCCCCGACGTGACGGCAGTCACGGTCGCCTCGGCCACGGCGACGTTCCCCACGCCGGTATTGTTGCAGAAGCAGGCGTCGGCCTTGGACTCGAAGCAATACTCCGGCTGGATCCGAGCCGCCTCCGCCGCCGTGAGCCCCGCCCGATCGAGCCAGGCGCGGAGCGCGGCGTCTCCCTCGATCTCGCGAATGAACGCGTTGTTCGCCGTCCTTGCCACGCGCGCGACGAGATCGGTCTCGCCCGTCGACTCGATGAGGTACGCCATCGCGCAACGCGTCCCGAACGCGTCGACGAAATAGGGCATCCGGATCCCAGGGAAATCGAGGTTCCGCGGGAAACGCCCGGTGCGGGCATAACGCTGGAGCTCGGCGATCAAGCCCGCGCGCGCCGCGCGTTGCTCGGGCGAAAGGTGGCTCGTATCACGGGCGCGCAGCTCGGCGAGGACCGTGCGGAAATGGGCGACGAGGCGCGTTTTCTCCCTGGCGAGCGGGGAGCGCCCGTGGCGCAGAGTGGCACGCCGTCGGGCAGCAGGAGACGAGCGACGAGACTTGGACGTCAAAGCAAAGATCATTCTGGCTCCTTCGGGGCGCCCATCCGCGCCCCGGCAATCCCGATCCTAGCAGGAGTCATGCCGTCGCGAAGAGGGCGTTCAACGCAATGGCGAGCCAGCCGGCGAGCAGCATGAGGCCGCCGAGGGGCGTGACCGCGCCGAGCACGCGACGACCGGTCAGCGTCATGACGTAAAGACTGCCTGAAAATAGAAAAATCCCGCCGAGGAAGAACCAGGGCGCGAGGGCGCTGCCCTCCTTCGTCGGCGTGGGGTGCAATGCCGTCAGGCCTATCGCAAGGGCGTGGAGCAGGTGGTATTGGGATCCGGTCTGCCACCAGCCGAGGCGCTGCTCGGCGTCCGGGAACTGCGTGACCCATTTCTTGAGGCCGTGCGCCCCGAACGCGCCGAGCGCGACCCCGAGGAAGCCGACCACGCCGGCGAGCAGGAGGGAAAAACGTTCCATGCGTGGAGCGTGACGCGCGCACAGCGTTCGTGCACGAACCCGGAAGCACGAAAGTACCTGGGACGGAGCCCGGTTGTCGCGGTATGTTGCCTGCCCGATGAAATTCCGTGCCGCGGTCCCCTTCGCCCTCGCCCTCGCGCTCTCTGCCTGCTCGATGAGCGCTCCGCCGTGCCTCACCGGCGCGGTCCCCCAGGTTGGCCGTCCCGTCCCCGACGAGATGTTCGCCCTGATGCGGCGCGAGCGGGAACGAGCCGAGCGCGCCTCGCCGCTCGTCCGAGCCCATATCCTCGAAACGATCCCCCGGCTTTTCCCCGACGTCAGTGATCTCCTGCTCGCGCCGCCTTGCGACGAAGAGCTCGAAGCGGAGAGCGCGGCGGCGTTCGACGAAAAACCCCTCCACTTCACACGCTTGCTCGTCGCGCGCATCCGCACCGTGCACGACGCGGAGATCCTCATGGCGCTCGTCAAGCGGGACGAGGCGAGCATCACGGAGTACGAGCTCGGCCCGGACGAACCCGGGCCACGTCCGCCCAAATCCTTCGTCCGATATCTCGCGCTCGCCAGCATTCCCGCGTTCTGGGTGGTCAGCAATGTCCCCGAGGGCGGGCGGCTCCTTCTCGATCGGGTGCGCAAGAGCAAGGACGCGCGCGAGCAGCTCCTCTTGCACGACGCGACCTCCGCCATCTATGAGCATATGCTCTGGGGACATCCCGAGCGCGCGGTGGGCGACAAGGGGCCGGCGATCCTCCGCGGCTCGCTCCCCGAAATCAAGCGGAGGCTCGCAGGGCCCGCGGACGCGGCCTCGCTGGAGCTCGTGCTCCTGCAGATCAACGATCTGGGCACGTACGGCGTGCGTTTTGGCCTGGAGCGGGAGGCGCGGGCGCTCGTGAACGAGATCCTCGCGGCGAAAGGCGAGGTCCCGCTGACGCAGGGCACTCCGGGCGCGGCGCGGGACCTCGCGGAGGTGGCGCGCGGGGCGCTCTTCGATCTCGATACCCCGCAGAAATCGGTCAGCGGGGTGGAGCTCCCGCGGCCGCGACGAGATCGAATGTATGCCCAGGAGGAATTGCTTTACATGGAGCCTGGGAGCGGAAAGGTCCCGGAGGCCGCCGCGCTCGCCCGCGTGCGCGAGCTCGACCAGGAGCTCGAAACGCTGCGCTTCAATGCGCCCCGCTGCTACGTGCTCAACGAGCTCGGCCGATGGCTGCCGCCCGCCGAGGCGTCACGACGCTTCGACGCGTTCATCGCGCCGATCTTCGACGGAGAGCGCATCCGCCTCGACACCGAGTCCGTTTGCCGCATGGATGTCGCGCTGGGCCTCGACGGCGTGGACGAGGCGCGGCGCGTAAAGCTCCTTGAAAAGCTTCTCACGGCGAAGCCCGAGCAGGTCAGCCCGCGTGACCGGAGCCGCGACGAACATCATCCGGCGATTGCCTACCCTGCGGACGAGCAGCCCTTGTGGTCGGTCGTGGCGCGCGCCCTCCTGGTTCATCCGGGATGGATCGAGCGGCACGCCGGGGTGCGCGCCTGGCTCGAACAGCAGGCCCTCGCGCCGATTCCGATCGATTCTGCGACGGCGGAGGTGTGGAAGTACTTTCAGCCCTCGTTCGAGCGTGTGATCACGTTCCACGCCTCGGGCGCGCCCGGCGCGTCGATGGATACGGCGCGCGCGATTTTGCGCGGCTACATGCAGCCCGACCCGCCGGATCGGAAGAAGGTCGCGCACATCTACTTCCTCGAGGTGTCGAGAGCCCGAACGCGCGCGCTCGGCGAATACGGCAAGCTCGTCGGGCTCGTCCCGGAGATCACGGCGTACCTCGAAGAACGAAAAACGGAGCGCGCCGCGGCGATCGCGCTCCATATGCTGAACCTCTAGCGGTGGCCGGCGAACGACGGTAGCATCGCGCCCAGGGAGGAGCCCTCGCATGACCGACCGCGACAAGTACAACATCAACCTCGACGTGAAGTTCCAGCACCTCGAGCGCATCGACGTCCCCTCCGTCGTCGCCGCGTGCACCGAGAAATGGCAAAACCGGACGCTCACGCAGGTCAATGGCAGCGTGGTGCGGCTCGGGGTCGTGGAGGGCGATTTCCATTGGCACAAGCACGACGAGGACGACGAGTTCTTTTTCGTCCTCGAAGGCAAGCTGCTCATCGACCTGGAGGATCGGACGATCGAGCTCGGGCCGCAGCAGGGCGCGACGATCACGAAAGGGGTGATGCATCGGCCGAGGGCCCCGGGGAGGACCGTCATGCTCATGGTCGAGACGACGGCCATTCAGCCCACGGGAGATCCGTGAAGGATCCGCGGCGCGGGGCCGCGCGTACGTGGGGCGTGAGGCGACGTCTTTTGCTTCCTGCCCTCGTGCTCGTCCTCGGCTGCAGCGCCGCGCCCAAAGCGCCCCCCGCCGCCTCGCGCGGGCTCGTGCGCGAGGGGACGCCGGACGCGGTGAACCTCGCGCTCGCGCGGGCGAAGGAGAAGAAGCAGTTCTTCACGTGGCAATCGTTCTCGCCGGAGACCTTCGCGCGCGCCCGCGCCGAGCGGAAATTCATTCTCCTCGACGGCGCGGCCTCGTGGTGTCACTGGTGCCACGTGATGGACGAGACGACGTACCTCGACGAACGCGTGGGCCGCCTCCTTCACGAAAAATTCGTCGCCATTCGCGTGGACATCGACGAGCGCCCGGACATCGGCGAACGGTATGCCGACTGGGGCTGGCCGGCGACGATCCTGCTCTCGCCCGACGCCGAGGAGATCGGCAAATATCGCGGATACCTGCCGCCGGACGAGCTCTTGCCCATCCTCGAAGCGATCGCCCAGGCGGACGCGGAGAGCGGGGAGAAGTCGCCGGATCCGGCGCGAATCGTCCCCGCGCCCGAGGCGCTTCCGTGGATCGCCGCGCGGGTCTCGATCGACATGGACCGGTATTTCGACCGAGAACAGGGGAGCTGGGGTGATTTTCAGAAGTCGCCGCTCGGCGCGAACGTGCAGTTCGAGCTTCGGCGCGCGGCGCACGGGGACGCGCTCGCGCTTCGGCGCGCCGTGTTCACGCTGGAAAAACAGCGCGCGATCCTCGATCCGGTCTGGGGCGGCATCTACCAGTATTCCGCGGGATCGACCTGGACCGAGCCCCATTACGAGAAATTGATGCCCTACCAGGCGGCGAACCTCGAAGCGTACGCCGCCGCGCACAAGGCCGCGGGCCGCAAGGATCTGCTCGAGGACGCACGCGGGATCGCGCGGTACCTCTCGACCTTCCTGTCGAATGCCGAGGGCGGTTTCCTCGTGAGCCAGGACGCGGACGTGGGCGCGCACGAGGAGGGAAAACCGTTCATCGACGGGGACGTGTACTATCGTCTCGACGACGCCGGGCGGCGCAAGCTGGGGATTCCGCGGATCGACGAGCACGTGTATGCCTACGAGAATGGGCTCGCCATTGCGGCGATGTGCACCCTGTTCGAGGCGTCGGGCGACAAGGACGCCCTTGCACGGGCGGAGCGGGCCGCGGCCCTGGTGATGGCGAGCCACGTGGGGCAAGGCGGCGCGGTCGAGCACGACGCGAAGAACCGTTCGCCGGTTCATTATCTCGCGGACGCCGCGGGGTTTGGCCGGGCGCTTGTACGGCTCTTCGAGGTCACGCAAAACGCGACCTACCGTGACACCGCGCTCCGGATCGCAGAGACGATGGAGAAAACACTGCTCGACGAGGCGACGGGGGCATATTTCGCGCACACGAAGGATCCTTCGGCGGTCGGCGTGTTCGCGCGGCGCGAGCGGCCGTTCGTGAGCAACACGCAGGCCGCGCGGTTCCTCGCGGGGCTCGGACGGATCACGGGAGATCAAGCGTTTTTCACGCGCGCCAAGAGGACACTCGTGGCCATCGGGAGCCCGCGCGGTGTGGCGGAGCAGGGCCGGATGGTCGGGGAGTTCTTGCTCGCGCTCGACGAGGCGGGCGTTTTTCCTTGGCCGGGTGCGCGCTGAAGAAAACGCGGAGCTTCAAGGGCTTGCGGGAACGAGCAGGCTCGTGGAACACTACGTCGCCACTTCGTGCAGGAGGACGCGTGAAGCCCTCGATACGATCCATACCCCTCGTGCTGATGCTCGGCGCCCTTGGCTGCGCGAGCGCTCCCACGCCGCCGGTGGCCGCTTCCGTGCCGCCCGTGACCACGACGACGCAGGAACCCAAGGGCGCCGAGCCGCCCTCCGAACCGCCGCCTCCGCCGCCTGCATCCACGCCGAAGGTCTTCGGCTATCGGGATTTCCTCTCCATTGCAGGCGTGCGCGCCAGGGCCACGCTGGACGACGTCGAGGCGGCTTGGGGCAAGGGGGAACGGAAGAGCGACAAGATCCGGTACAAGGACGGGCCCACGGTGTCGGTCATGCCCTCCGGAGGGCTGATGATCGATATCCACGTGGGCGCGGCGGACTGGGTGAAGCAGCACGCGGACGGGCCGCTGTCCATCTGGGGAAAAACCTGCGAGGAGGCCGCCGCGGCGCTCGATTTCACAGATTCGGTGGGCGCGTACACGACCTGCAAGCATTACGAGAAGGACCTGTTCCTCGACGTGACCTTGATGTGCAGCTCGGGTCGCGTGAGCACGATCGCCGTCGTGTGGTATCCGTTTTCCCCGGCAGACGCGGTCCATCCGCTGCCGCCGGATCATTGTCGCTGATCCCTTGAACAAGAAAGGCGCACACGATCTCCTCGCCGATGGTTCGATCGCGGCGGACGAACGCCTCGCACGGGTGATCGGCGCGGGGGGTATTCCCGCATCCGTGCTGCTGCGGTTTGCCTGCGATTGTGCCGCCCGGGCCCTGGACGGGGAGCGAGAAGCGCGGCGCGAGCCCGAGGCGTCGAGCTGCGAGGCGATCCGGCGGGTGCAGCAATGGATCGAAGGGTCATGGCCCTGGAAGCCGGCCCCGGAAGAGGACAAACCTTCCCCCAACGGTTTCTTCGGCAGCATTGCATTGGCCGACGCCATGCTGAAGCGGAATCTGGCCCCGGCGCGCGTGCTCGCAGACGTGGGCGCGGAGGCGCGCAGGGCCGTCGAGGCATGGGATGCCCGCGCGCCAAGAGCCGCGGCCGAGGCGGCGGCCATCGTCGCGGAGGCGGCCGCCGAGATGGCCGCGGCCGAGGCCGACGCGGAGCACGAATGGAAGGCCGAGGAAATGTGGACCGACGTCGAGCTCGATGCCGCCATGCAAGCGGCCGCTTCACGGGGACCGGGCGCGTGGGCCGCGAAATCGGAGCTGGATGCCGGCGCGATTGCGACCCGGCTGGTTCAGCGACGACAAGCAGCGGCGAGCCGCGCCGCCATCGAGGTGTCTCGCCTCGCCGCGGTCCGCGCCGCCGAGGACGTGGCGGCCTCGATCCCCGAAGAAACGGCGCCCGGCGGCTTCACGTCGTGGCTTCGATCGCTGTGGACACCGCGGACTCCGCCCGCCGATTCCGCGGCAGCACGAACCCGCGCCGAGCAGGCGCACAGCGAGGAACATGCCTGGCAAATCGCGCACCTCAGCGCATTGCTCAGGCAGGACGATCCGGAATCGTGAAATTGGCTCAGGGAACGAGCAGAAGCTTGCCGACGACCTTGCCGGCGCGGGACCGTACGTGCGCCTCCTCGGCCTGCGCGAGCGGGAACTTCGCCTCGATGATGGCCTCGACCTCACCCTTCGCGAGTGCGGCGACGAGCGGCTCGAGGGCGGCGCGTGTGGGTTTGCCGAGGAGCGTCTTCGTCCGGCGCGAGAGCAAAAGCGAAGGGTAATCGGCGGGCCGAACGACCACGAGCCCGAGCAAGCCCGTCGCGGTCAAGAGCTTCCGGCACGCGGACGACGGATACACCGCCGAGCCCATGGCATTGAGCACGAGATCAAAGGGGCCGAGGCGAGCCGCGGCCTCGAACGGGTCGCCTGCATTGTAATCGATGGCCGTGGCGCCGAGCCGCGTGACGAGCGGTACGTTCCGCGCCGAGCACACGGCCGCCACGGTCGCGCCATACGAGCGGGCGAGCTGCAAAGCAAAAAGCCCGACGCCGCCCGAGCCTCCGAGCACGAGCACGCGCGCGCCGGGCTTCGCGGGGATATCGGCCTCCTCCAGCCAGCGCCAAGCCGTCACGCCGGCGACCGGAAGGCACGCGGCGTCGTCGAACGAGACCGACGTCGGCAGCTCGGCGCATTGATCGGGACGGATGATGACCTCGTCGGCATAACTGCCGCGCTGGTTGCGGGAGAAATCGGTGCCGCCGACGACGCGGTCGCCGAGCTTCGGCCCCTCGACAGCGCTCCCGACTTCGACGACCTCACCGGCGAAATCGATGCCGACGACGAGCGGCCCGGACGGGCCGATGATTCGCTGAGCCGTGCCGAGCGGGCCCCCTTCGCGCATTTTCCAATCGACGGGGTTGACGCCGATGGCCTGGACGCGGACGCGCAGCTCGTCCGGACGGAGCGGGCGTGAGGGCAGCTCGACGAGGCGTAGAGGTTCGCGGGACGAACGGGACGTCGCGACGATCATCGCCACGCGCCTCCGCGTCAATCCTTGCTCGTGCCGACGGACCCGCTCGCGCGCCCCGAAGCGTCGATCGAATAACAGAAGGTGCTTTTCGAGGAGGAGAACGGCAGGCGGGTGACGCTGCCGCTGCAGGTCGAGGCGCCCTTCTTCCCCTCGAAACTCCAGTCGAACAGCCCCGACGGCGAGACCTTGAGGTCGGTATACCCTTCCTCCGCGAGGGAGGCGCGAACGCTCGAAAAACCCATGCCCCAGTAGAGCGGGAGGATCAAGATCACGCCGCCGACGATGAGCAGCTTTTTCTTGCGCTGGTTCGCCGCGGCTTGCTCGAGCGCGGCGATGTCGGGATCGTTCTGGAGCGAGGAGTCCATGGCCTCGCGTACCACACCGCCCCCGCGTGCGTTAGTCAAGAGGATTTCAACGAATCATTTCACTCGGGCTCGGCGCTGCGGGTCGGGCGGGACAGCGCGGCGGCTCGGCGCACGGCGCTGCCGTCGTCGCTGAGCTTTCGAATCGCGAAGGCGAGGCCGTCGCGCAACGTCGCCAGCGTGCGTACGCGCGATAGGTCGAGGCCGAGGGAAACCATCGTCTGCGCGACGTTCGGGCGAATCCCGGTGATGATTCCTTCCGCTCCGAGGAGGCGGACCGCCGTGATGATGTTCAGCATATGGCCGGCCGTGGCCGTATCGACGACGTCGACGCCCGTCAAATCGAGGATCGCGAAGCGCGCCTGGGTGCGCGAGACCTCGGCGAGCAGGTCGTCCGTGACCCGCGCGGCGCGCCGGCTGTCGACGACGCCCACCATCGGGAGCGTGAGGACGTTGTCCCAGACCTGGATGATCGGGGTCTCCAGGTTGAAAATGACCTCCTGCTGCCGTTGAATGACGGCGAGTTTCGCTTCGAGCTCCGCTTTGGCCTGATGCGCCTCGGTGACGTTCAAGCTCAGGCCGAGAACACCCGAGACCTCCTTGTCGTCCTCGCCGAACGGGATGACCCAGTTGTCCCAGAAGGTACCGTTCGTCTGCGTGCGATCGTACGCCGCGCTGCCCAGGAGGGCGCGCTGCACGAGGCGATCGCCCGGGGAAATCTCGAAGATGTTTTTTCCTACGAGCGAGCCCCGTTCGAATCCAGCGGCCGGGCAGCCCTGACCGTCGTGGAACGTGAAGTCCCCTTTCTTGTCGGTCACCCAGACGACCACGTCGAGCTGGTCGAGGAGGCTCTGGAGGATCCGCGCCATACGGAGCCTCTCTTTTTCGGCGGTGAGCCGCTCCTCCTCGGCGCGCAGCCTTTGCTCGCGCTCGGCCTCGTAGCGCCTTCGCTCCCCGAGGTCGCGGCAGACGGCGACGGCGCCGCAGAGATCGCCGTCTGCGTCGCGGATTCCGCGCGCCGAGCATTCGATGTACCTGCCCGCCGGCAGTTGCTCGCTCCGCACGAAGAACTCGACGGCGTCGACGCTCTCGCCCTGCAAGGCCCGGACGAGCGGCATTTCGTGCGTCGGGAAGGGCGTCACGCCATCCAGATGGTAGATGCCATAACGCATCGACCACTCCGTGGGCATGACCTCGCTCCGCTCCCCGAAGATCGACGTCGCGACGGCGTTGAAATGAAGAAGGCGGCCCGCGCCGTCGCAGACCACCACACCGTCGGCCAGGCTGTGAATGGCCGCGCGGAGGAGCCGCGTCTCGCCGTCCTGGTCGGACGGACTCCCGTTCTTGTGGTGGCCATTCGTCTGGTGTCCATTCGTATAGTGGCCATTCGTCATGGCGGGCGCCTGCTCGGCGAGACGTGCTTCGAGCTCGGCGACCCGCGCGCGCAACTCCGCGCACTCCTGTTCAAAGGCAATAGACGACACGCTGTCCTCCCCCCTCGGTCCCACGTGAATGAGGGCGCGAGACCGATTGTCGTTCACGTTATCGGTGAACCCGTGGCGGTGTCAACGGACTGACGGCGTCGAAGACGTGCGCTCGAATTCGCGGCGCCGCCCGCAAGTCGGGATTTGCCTGATTGGAGGATACTCGTGAGGACGGGGGGATTCGTGCGTGGCGCGATTCAACCGGGCCGGGAGCTGCGGGCCTTTTGCGCTCCGGCCCCGAACCTGCCGCCGGCGGCCCCGTTGAGCTCTCGAATGACGAGGGACAGGCCGTCGCGCAACGTCGCCAGCGTGCGCACGCGTGACAGATCGAGGCCGAGGGAGATCATGGTCTGGGCGATGTTCGGGCGAATCCCCGTGATGATCCCTTCCGCCCCGAGGAGGCGAACGGCCGCGATGATATTGAGGATGTGGCCGGCCGTGGCCGTATCGACCACGTCGACGCCCGTCAAATCGAGGATCGCGAAGCGCGCTTGCGTGCGCGAGACCTCGGCGAGGACGTTGTCCGTGACCCGCGCGGCGCGCTGGCTGTCGACGACGCCCACCATCGGCAGCGTGAGGACGCGGTCCCAGACCTGGATGATCGGGGTCTCCAGATTGAAGATGACCTCCTGCTGCCGCTGAATGAGGGCGAGTTTCGCTTCGAGCTCCAGCTTGACGTGATAGGCCTCGGTGACGTTCAGGCTCAGGCCGATGACACCCGAGGGCTTCCCGTCGTCGTTCATCGGAATGGCCCAATGCTCCCAGGCGACCCCGTGGGCCTCGTTGCGGTCGTGCCCAGGGACACCCGCCGACAATGCGCGGTGGATGAGCATGTCGTCGGGGTAGACCTCGTGGGCACTCTTGCCGACGAGCCAGCCCCGCGCGAGGCCGGCCGACTCGGCGCCGCGACCATCGTGGAACGTGAAGACGCCTTTTTCGTCGGTCGCCCAGACGATGATGTCGAGGTGATCGAGCAGGCTCCTCAGGATCCGCGCCATGCGGAGCCGCTCGTTCTCGGCGGCGAGCCGCTCCTCCTCGGCGCGGAGCCGCCGCTCGCGCTCGGCCTCGTATCGCCTGCGCTCGCCGAGGTCGCGGCACACGACCACGGCGCCGCAGATAGCCCCGCTCGCGTCGCGAATGCAACGCGCAGAGCATTCGACGTACAGGCAGGCCGGCAGGCCCTCCCTTCGCACGACGAGCTCGATGCCGTCGACGCTCTCGCCCCGGAGTGCACGATGGGACGGCAGCTCGTCCGCCGGGATGTGGGTCACGCCATCCGGATAAAAGAGGCCGTATCGCGTCGACAGCGCCTCGGAGGTGACCTCTCTCGATAGCTCGCCGAAGATCTGCGTCGCAGCGGCGTTGAAGTGGATGGTGCGGCCCTCGCGGTTGCAGATCACCACGGCGTCGGCGAGGTTATGCAGCGCCGCCCGGAGGAGCCGCGTCTCGGCTTCGTGATCGGCGGGGATCGCCTCGCGATGGTGGCCATTCGTCGCGACGGGCGATCGAGCAGCGAGTCGCGCCTCCAGCTCGGCGACCCGCGCGCGGAGCGCCGCGTACTCGTTTTCCATCGGAAGATACACGCTGTCCTCCCCCTCGCGTCCGCGCAGATGGAGTCGAATCCAATCACCCTACGAACACGTCGCAACCTCGTCAACGGATTGACGCGTCGGAGACGTGCCTGCCAGCGCCGCGCAACGCTTGTGCATGTGCGATGGCTCTGCGCACGATTTCGACTCTGCATAAAGGATGGGTCCACATCGCGCCCTGGACGAACGGTCGACCCGGCTCGTCACGTGTTATCGCGGCGCGCACGCGCCCACGCTCGGGCAAGCGCCGCGGCTTCCCGGCCGCTCGGGATCCGCCGACCGACTTCGGCACGGCGACGTTTGCTGCCCCACGTTCTAACCCGACATCCGGGTGAGAATCGTCACGTTCGTCATCGATGGGCTTGGACGCGGGCGACGGTTTCAGGCATGAGCACGCCATGTCCGTACCGGTTCTGCCGAAACGCGCGCGTGTCGTCGTCGTCGGTGGCGGGGTCATTGGCTGCTCCGTCGCCTACCATCTGGCTCACATGGGCTGGAAGGACGTGGTCCTGCTCGAACGGGACCGCCTCACCTCCGGCACGACCTGGCATGCCGCCGGGCTCATCGTGACGTTCGGCTCGACGTCGGAGACGTCGACCGAGATGCGCAAGTACACGCGCGACCTTTACACGCGCCTCGAAGCGGAGACGGGCCTCGGCACCGGGTTCAAGCCGGTCGGGTTCATCGAGGTCGCGGCGGATCCGGACCGGCTCGAGGAGTACCGGCGCGTCTCGGCGTTCAACCGCCACTGCGGCGTCGACGTGCACGAGATCTCGCCCTCGCAGGTGAAGGAGCTCTTCCCGCTCGCGCGGACCGACGACATCCTGGCCGGCTTCTATGTGAAGGAGGACGGCCAGGCGAACCCGGTCGACATCACGATGGCGCTCGCGAAGGGCGCGAAGATGCAAGGCGCGACGATCCTCGAAAACGTGCCCTGCACCGGGGTGCTCACGAAGCGCGGCGCCGTCGCCGGCGTGCAGACGCCGTTCGGCGACATCGAGGCCGAGTGTGTGGTGAACTGCGCGGGCATGTGGGCGCGGCAGCTCGGCGCGAAATCGGGCGTCAACATCCCGCTGCAATCGGCCGAGCATTATTACCTGATCACGGCCAAGATCCCCGACCTGCCGAAATCGATGCCGGTGCTCGAGGATCCTGGCTCGTACGGGTATTACCGCGAGGAGGTCGGCGGCTTGATGGTGGGCCTCTTCGAGCCCGTCTGCGCGCCGTGGAAGATCGAGGGCGTGCCGGATGATTTTTCCTTCGGCGAGATCACCCCGGACTGGGATCGAATGGGCCCCTATGTCGAGAAGGCGATGCGGCGCGTGCCCGTCACGCTGGAGGTGGGCGTCCGCAAGTTCTTCTGCGGCCCCGAGAGCTTCACGCCCGACCTCGCGCCGGTCGTCGGCGAGGCGCCCGAGCTCAAGAATTACTTCGTCGCCGCGGGCTTGAACTCGATCGGCATTCTCACGGGCGGCGGCCTCGGGCGCGTGCTCGCGCACTGGATCATCAACGGCCGGCCCGACGTGGACGTCACGGGGATGAACATCGACCGGCTTCACACGTACCAGGCGAACCCCGAATACCGCCGCACGCGCACCGTCGAGTCGCTCGGGATGGTCTATCAATGCCATTACCCGACGCGTTCGATGCAAACGGCGCGCGGCGCGAAGACCTCCGCCATTCACGAGAGGCTCGCAGCCCAGGGCGCCTATTTCAAGGACGTGAGCGGCTGGGAAGGCGCGGACTGGTATGCGCCGCCCGGCGTCCCGCCGAAGGTGGAGCGCCTCTCGTGGGGCCGGCAAAACTGGTTTTCGTACTGGGAAGCCGAACACCGCGCCTGCCGCGAGGGCGTGATCCTCATGGACATGTCGTTCATGGCGAAATTCCTGGTGCAGGGCCGGGACGCGGGCAAGCTGCTCGATTACATCTCCGCGAACAGCGTCGACGGCGCGCCGGGCGTGATCACGTACACGCAATGGCTGAACGCGGGCGGCACGATCGAGGCGGATCTCACGGTCACGAAGCTCGACGACGAGCGATACTGGGTCGTCGCCTCGGACACGGCGCACCGCCACGTGCTCACGTGGATGCGACGGCATGCGTTGCCCGACATGCACGCATTCGTGACGGACGTGACCTCGGGTTATGCGCAGATCAACATTCAGGGCCCGCGGTCGCGCGAGCTCATGCAAATGGTCACGTCGCAGGACATGTCGAACGAGGCGTTCCCGTTCCGCGCCGCGCAGGAGATCGACATCGGGTTCGCCCGCGCGCTCTGCGTGCGTATCACGTACCTGGGCGAGCTCGGCTACGAGCTCTACATCCCCACGGAGCAGGCTACGCACGTCTATGATCGCCTCGTCGAGGCGGGCAAGCGCGTGGACCTCAAGCACGCCGGGCTCAAGGCGCTGGCGAGCCTCCGCATGGAGAAGGGCTACCGCGATTACGGGCACGACATCGACAACACCGATTCGGTGTTGGAAGCGGGGCTCGGCTTCGCGGTCGACCTGAAGAAGCCGGACTTCCTCGGCCGGGAAGCGGTGCTCGCGAAAAAAGCCGCGGGGCCGCTCAAGCGCCGAATCGTGCAGGTGCTCGTGAAGGATCCGGAGCCCTTGATGTTCCACGCGGAGGTCGTGCGTCGCAATGGAAAGCCCATCGGCTACGTGCGCGCGGCTTCGTACGGGCATACCGTGGGCGGCGCGGTCGGCCTCGTCATGGTGGAGGCCGGCGAGCCCATCGACACGAAGTACCTCGAGAACGCCACGTGGGAGGTCGACATCGCCGGCAAGCTCTATCCGGCCGTCGCCTCGCTCAAGCCGCTCTACGATCCCGAGGCGAAGCGCGTGAAGGCGTGAGCCCTCGCGGGCGATGCTTGACAGACCAGTCCAGAACGGTTAGAACTTCCGTGCGAGCATGGCACGCCCGAAGGAGTTCGACCGCGACGACGTGGTGAAGCGGGCCATGGCCGTCTTCTGGGAGAAGGGGTACGAGGCGACCTCGACGGAGGATCTCTTGCGCGCGATGGGCATCGGGCGCCAGAGCATGTACGACACCTTCGGCGACAAACGTCGCCTCTACCTCGAAGCGCTGCAGCGGTATCAAGCGGAGAGCGGCGCGCAGCTCATCGAGCGCCTCCAGGCCGGGGAATCACCGCTCCGGGCGATCGAAGAGGTCTTGATGGCCGTCGCCGCCGAGACGCCCGCCGAACGGGCGAGGGGCTGCATGTACGTGAGCTCCATCGTGGAGCTCGCGCAAAAAGATCCTGAAGTCGCGTCGCTCGCGAGGTCCGGGACGATCCTCTGCGAGACCGCGTTTGAACGGATCGTGCGGGAAGCCAAGCGCAAGGGCGAGGTCGATCGGTGCGTCGACGAGCGGAAAGTCGCGCGCTTCCTGCTCGCCACGGTGCAAGGCCTGCGGGTCATGGCGAAAGGGGGAGCCACGCCCGAGGCTCTCCGCGACATCGTCGCCGTCGCGCTCACCTCCCTGAAATCTCGTTAGTTCGTGCGCGGGCGCGAGGACGCCCGCGTTCGTTTGCTTGATTCTGGACTGATCCATCAACAACCAAGGAGTCCGCGATGTCTCTCGATCGATACTATCTGCTCGGCCGCTCGGGTCTTCGTGTCAGCCGCCTGGCCCTCGGGACCATGACGTTCGGCACCGACGGGGCCTGGGGCGCGTGGGGTTCGTCCGAAGAAACCGCCCGCGCCGTCTTCGACCGGTACCTCGACGCAGGCGGCAACTTCCTCGATACCGCGGACCTCTACACGCGAGGGACCAGCGAGACCATGCTCGGCAAGTTCATCGCCGAGCGCGGCGCGCGGGATCGCGTCGTTTTGACCACCAAGTACACCTACGGCCTCGACACGGGCAACCCCAACGCCGGCGGCAACGGCCGCAAGAACATGATCCGCGCGGTGGAGGCATCGCTCCGGCGGCTCGGGACCGATTACATCGATCTTTACCTCCTGCACACGTGGGATCGCCTCACGCCCGCCGAGGAGGTGGTCCGCACGTTCGACGATCTCGTACGCGCGGGAAAGATCCGTTACGCCGGTCTGTCCGACGTGCCCGCCTGGTATGCCGCGCGCGCGCAGACGTTCGCCGAGGCGCACGCGCTCGCGCCGCTCGTCAACCTGCAGCTCCAGTACTCACTCGTGGAGCGCCACATCGAGCACGAATTCGTGCCGCTCGCGCAGACGCTCGGCATGGGCATCACCGCGTGGAGCCCGCTCGGCGGTGGTCTGCTCTCGGGCAAATACCGGCCGAGCGAGGGCCGCGGCGAGGGCGAGGGGCGGCTCACGAAGAACGATGCCGGCACCCAGCTCGGGCTGTTCACGGAGCACAACTGGGGCGTCGTGGCGGCCGTGGAAACGGCATCGAAGGAGCTCGGCCGCAGCATGGCGCAGGTGGCGTTGAACTGGACGGCGACGCAGCCGGGCGTCGGCTCGGTGATCCTGGGCGCGACCAAGCTCGCGCAGCTCGAGGACAACCTCGCCGCGCTCGATTTCGAGATTCCGGCCGAGCTGCGCCGGGCGCTCGATCAGGCGAGCGCGCTCCCGCCGCCGTTTCCTTACAAAATGTTCGGCGATGCGTACCAGACGATGCTGCACGGCGGGGCTTCCGTGAGCGACAAACCGGTGGGGTATACGCGGCCGTGAGCGGATGAAAGGGGGCCGGCGGATCAGTCTTCTTGCGCCGGCGAGAACGGCGTGATGGGCGCGGATTCCTCGATTTCGCGCTTGGGCGGGTTCTTGACGTTGAGCGTGCTCTCGATGAGGACGGCTCGACGCGGGCGCGGCGCGCCGACCTGCGCTTTGCGGAGCTCGTCCACGATGCGCCCACGCAGCGCGTCGTTCATGTCCTTGTTCTCGCCGGGCGGCACGCGCGCGCTGACACGCAGGACGATCGAGCCCTCGTTCAGCTCCTCCACGCCAACCTCCACGCGCGCGGGAGCGCCCGTCCGCGCCTCGACCTCCTGTTCGGCGATGCTCGTGAGGAGCTCACGCACCCGCGGCAGATCCTCTTCGTAAGGCACGTGCACGTCGACCACTGCATTCACGAAGGAGCGCGAATGATTCGCGACCTTGCGGACCTCGCCATTGGGGATCGAGTGAAGCACGCCGAGATCGTCGCGGATCTTCGTGATACGAACGCCGATCTCCTCCACGCGGCCCTGGATGCCGCCGATCTCCACGAGATCCCCGACGAGCAGGAGGTTCTCGAAGAGAATGAAGAAGCCGGCCACGATATCCCCGACGAACGTCTGCGCGCCGAAGCCAATGGCGACGCCGATGACGCCGGCGCCCGCAAGAAGCGGCGTGGGATCGATGGAGGCCTCGCGGAGGCCCATCACGAGCGCCGAGAAATAGATCGCATACCGCACGAAACCCATGGCCACGGGGACCAGGGTTTTTCGTTGCTGGAGCGTCTGCGGGTTCGCCTCGGCCACCTTCCCGAGGAAGAGGTCGTTGATGAGTAGAACGCAGATCTCGACGAGGACCCGGCTCGCATAAAAGATCGCGATGATCCGGAGGCCGACGCGCCCCGCCTGCGAGAGCCACGTGTCGGGCGTGAGCGCGTCCGCGACCCACGTGGCCGCCGTGAGGTACACGCAATAATCGACGACCCGCTTCGTGATGCCGAGCAGGTGCGACAGGTTGCCGAGGTACCTGAGCGGGCTCTCGAGGTTGGCGAGCCTCGTCGCGTTGTCGAAGATGACGTCGAGGAGCAGGTATCCGATGCCCGTCGCGAGGCGGCTGACGTAGAAGGCGCCAAGCGTGTAGGTCGCGAGGACGATGGAGCGCTGGGTCCCAGGCGCGAGCGTGAGCTTGTCGGCGATGAGGACCGCCGCCGCGCCGAGGACGACCACGCGCAGCGCTTTGCGCAGGCGTATCGTGACCTCGGCGAGCGGCTCGCGCCGTTTGTCCAGCCACTCCGAGCGCGCGACGGCCTGGCCCAGCGCCTCCGCGAGCCCCCGGGCGAGGGCGTCGACGAAGAGCGCGCCGGCGGCAATGCCGAACGCCGTGAGCAATCGTGTCTTGACGAGCGCGGGATCGTCCCCGGCGAGCGCGACGAGCGCGCTCTTCGCCACGTCGAGGGCCCAGATTCCTCGATAGGTGGCGAAGCCCGCGGCGGCCATGAGCACCGCCACGAGGAGCGCGACCCAGACGATCGCGCGACGACGAACACGGCGACGGAATGCCTTGCGCTCGTCTGCCGTGACGTGCTCCAGCGTCGGCGAGCGCAAGAGGAAGGCATAGCCCCGATGAATTGTCCTGACCAAAAGCTCCGAGAGGAGCAAGAGCACCACGATCGTGATGCACAGGGCAACGAGGTTGTGGGCCAGGAGGTCGAGGTGCAGGGTCATCGGGGCCGCCGCGACTATCGCCCGATCTGGACGTTCTCCAGGATGCCGAGGGCGTCGGGGACGAGGACCGCGGCAGAGAAATACGTGCTCACGAGGTACGAGCTGATGGCCTTCTCGTCCGTGTCCATCTTGCGTGCCGAGACGCCGGGCTCGATTTCCTCGGGGAGGCCCGTGCGGTGGAGGCCGATGACGCCCTGATGATCCTGCCCCGTACGCATGACCAGGATGGAGCTCGTGTCATCCGGGTTGATCGGGATCTTGTCGCACGGCAGGAGCGGGACGCCGCGCCACGCGGAGACCCTCGTGCCGGAGATCTCGACGCTCGTCGCGTGAACCCCGCGGCGATTGCATTCCCGGTGGAAGGCGGCGATCGTGCGCGGGTGCGCCAGGAAAAACTGCGACTTGCGGCGTCGGGACAGGATCTCGTCCATGTCGTCGGGCGTCGGGGGGCCGCTGCGGGTATGGAGGCGCTGCTTGAGATCGGCGTTGTGCAAGAGGCCGAAATCGCGATTGTTGATGAGCTCGTATTCCTGCCGCTCGCGGAGGGCCTGGACCGTCAGGTGGAGCTGCTCCTCGAGCTGATTCATCGGATCGTTGAAGAGATCCGAGACGCGCGTGTGGAGCCGGAGGACCGTCTGCGCGACGCTGAGCTCGTATTCACGCGGCGCGGTCTCGTAATCGACGAACGTCCCCGGCAGCGTGGGCTCGCCCTTGTGACCGGCAGAGAGCGCGATCGCCGCCTGCCCCATCTTGTCCTGCGGCTTCTTCAGCCGCTCCTTGAACGATTCCACGTGCGCATGGAGCGCCGGGGAGCGCGCGATCAGCTCCTCGAACACGCGCTGCGGGAGCTCGAGCACGATGCACGGCGTGACGGTCCGGACCGAATAGGTCCAGAGATCGTTCGATTCGACGACGGCCTGATCACCGAAATGGTCCCCATCCGCGAGCGTGTCGAGGATCGTATCGTCGCCGTATTTGCCCACGCCGAGCTTCTGGGCTCTTCCGTGCGCGATCAGAAAAATGGACTCGGCCGGCTTTCCGCGCTCGGCGATGAGCGCGCCGGGCTTGTATTCGCGCTGGACGAACCGGCTCGCCAGGGTCTCGAGCAAGGCGTCGTCCGAGAAGCCGTGGAGGAGCGGCAATTCGCTGAGCTCCTGCGGAATCACCTGCACCTTCGCCCCGATGTTGCCGAAGCTCAGCCGCCCGTCGCCGACGGCATAACTCAGGCGGCGGTTCACGCGATACGTGCCGCCCTTGACCTCGACCCAGGGCAAGGCCCGCAAGAGCCACCGGGGCGTGATGCCCTGCATCTGCGGATGCGACTTGGTCGTCGTCGCGAGCTTCCGCGCCCCCAGCGTCCCGAGGCTCGAACGCTCCACCTCGTTCCCGATCCCAGGTTTTTCGGCGTTTGCCATGACGTACCTTTCCTTCTGCGAGCTTCGGAGAGCAGCGAGCGCTCCGCGTGTCCCCCGTATCTCCGGGGGACGCACGCGGAGCGCCTACCGCGCACGGCTCATTCGTGGGCGCGACCGATCTCGACGCTCTCCAGAACGCCGAGCGCGTCGGGGACCAGGACGGCCGCCGAGTAATAGAGGCTGACGAGGTACGAGATGACGGCCTTCTCGTTGATCCCCATGAAACGCACGTTGAGGCTCGGCTCGACCTCGTCGGGAATGCCGGCGTGGTGCAGGCCGATGACGCCCTGGTTCTTCTCGCCCGCGCGCATGAGCAGGATCGAGGTGGTCCGCGTGTCCGAGACCGGGATCTTGTTGCACGGGAAGATCGGCACGCCGCGCCACGCCGGGACGTGGTTGCCATTCACCTCGACGCTCTGCGGATAGATGCCGAGGCGGCTGCACTCCTGGCCGAACGCCGCAATGGCGCGCGGGTGCGCCAGGAAGAACGACGGCTCACGCCAGACCGTGGCGAGGAGCTCGTCCATGTCATCCGGCGTCGGGGGGCCGCTGCGGGTGTGAATGCGCTGCTTGAGGTCGGCATTGTGCAGGAGGCCGAACTCGCGGTTGTTGATGAGCTCGTTCTCCTGGGTCTCCTTCAGGGCCTCGATGGTCAGGCGGAGCTGCTGCTCGGTCTGGTTCATCGGCTCATTGAAGAGATCCGCGACGCGCGAGTGGATCTGGAGCACGGTCTGCGCCACGCTGAGCTCGTACTCGCGGGGCGCGGTCTCGTAATCGACGAACGTGCCGGGCAGGACGGGCTCGCCGGAGTGGCCCGCGGAGATCTCGATCGCGGCCTCGCCCGTGTTGTCCTGCTTCTTCGTGGCGAGCGCCTTGAAGTTCTCGAGGTGCTTCTTCAGCGACGGATACTGCGCGACCAGCTCCTCGAACACGTTCTGCTGGAGCGTCAGCACCGTGCAGGCCGTGACCGCCTTGGCCGTGAACGTCCAGTAATCCTGCGTCTCGAGGAGCGCCTGGTAGCTGTAATGGTCGCCGTCCGCGAGGACCGCGATCACCGTCTCGTCGCCGTACTTGCCCGTGCCGATCTTGTTGATCTTGCCGTGCGCGATGAGGGCGATGTGATCGGCCTCCTTGCCCCGCTCGGTGATGATCTCGCCGGGCTTGTATTCGCGCTGCACGAAGCGGCTGGCCAGCGCGGTGAGGACCTCGACGTCCTCGTAGCCGCGGAGGAGCGGCAGCTCGCAGAGCTCCTGCGGGATGACCTGGATCTTGGCGCCGGTGTTCGTGAACGTCACGCGACCGTCGCCGACGGCATAACTCAAGCGGCGGTTCACGCGGTACACGCCGTTCACGTGCACCCACGGCAGGAGCTTGAGCAGCCACCGCGACGAAATGCCCTGCATCTGCGGGACGGACTTCGTCGTCGTCGCGAGTTGCCTTGCGGCCGCCGTCGCGAGGCTCGTCTGCTGCTGATCGATTCCCGAACCCAACTTCCCTGAGATTGACATGAATCCCTCTTTCCTTGACGGCTACGACCGCCCGAGCTTCCACGGCACGGCCCGCGCCGTACCCATCGAAAGATCCGCCTTCGCGGCAGGAACCACGGCACCGGCCTTTCCGGTGCCAAAGAAACTGCTGATACGCGCGGCCGACGCGCCAAACCCACGCGCGCCCTCGATCGCCCGCTCGAGCGGGTGGCGCTCGAGCTCCGCGTCCACGTAACGGCTGGTCAGGACGTGCCAGTTGAGCACGCCGGCCATGTACAATCGCTGCTTCTCGACGTATCCGAGCACGGCATCGCGGGCCGCCTTCTCGAGCTTGAACTCGTCCAGAATGCGGGGCAGCTCGGTCGCGACGATGTGCTCGAACTCGACGATGCGCGCCGTGAGCATGTCATTGACGACCTCCTTGGCCCGCTGCGCGTCGCATTCGAGGAACCGCTCGACGACAAGCACGAAGTTACTGAGCTCGCCCTCGAACTCGATCTCCTTGCGATACGAATAGAGATCGTTGGTCCACCCGCCGACGTCGGCCGTGGTGTTGTCGAGGCTCCGCATCGTTCGGGTGCGGAAGACCTCGGCCGGGACGACGTCGCCGAGCGTGAGCTTGGACAGACCCATCGTGAGATCGGCGCCGAACGTCTTGCGGCGCATCTCGACGTAATCGACCGGATCCGGGATCCGGTTCTGGGTCTGGTTCAAAAGCTCCCAGAGCCAGCTCTCGCACATGGTCTCGATGCTGCGGCGGAGCGTCCGCCTTGCGTTCATCGACATGGGGGACGCCGTGCGAATCCAGAGATCGAGGAGGCTGCTCTCCACGGGGTTCTCGGGCACCGGGGCGCCGGCGCAGTCGAGGGGCATGAAGAGCGAGAGCCGTGCAACGAACCGCTTCGCGCCCGCCATGTCCCGCGTCGCGCCGAAGACGAGCGGGAAATAATCATCGCCGTACGTCCCCCAGGTCAGCCAGCCCGAGCTGATATCGAGCTCCTGCGGGGACGCGTCCGGATGGATGCCCGCAGCGCACACGGGGAAATCGAAGCCGATGAGCCTGCGCTCGTCCCAGAGCCCGGAGCCGAAGACGCCCGGCACCACGTCGAGCATCCCGAACTTGCGCGCCCACTCGACGGTGTTCCGGCGCGAGGCAGGCAGATGCGGGCTCAATCGGAGCTTGAACGGCATGTAGATCTTCGGGAGCGGCATCCGCCCCACGGGCCGGAACGGCGTGTGGGTGAGCGTCTTGATCCGCTGCAAACCGAGCGCGCCGGGTGTGAGCTTGATCCGGAGCGCCGAGGTGCCGAGCCCCGTCGGCCCACCGAGGAAATCGGGCACGGACGCGGATTTGTCCGCGTTTTCGTTCATGTAGCGGCTCGACCGCATGTGCCATTCGTGGCCGCCGGATTGCCAGTCCTGGAGCCCCTTCACGTACTTGGCGACATCGAGGGCTTGCGCCGGCGAAAGCCCGTACTCCGCGCAGAGCGCCGGCACCTCGACGAGCGCCGTGTTCTCGAATTGATGGAGGCGCGACGTCAGGATCTCGTTCGTCAGATCGGCCGCTTTTTGCGTGGGGACACCGAGGAATCGCTCGAGGACGAGCACGCAGTTGGCATTCTCCCCCTCCTCCTCGACCTCGCGCTGGTACGAGAACAGGTCATTGCGCAGGTGGACGCCGTCCGAGAACGTGTCGCGCAGGACCTCGAGGGGGCGCGTCGCCGCGACGGCGGCCGGGACCTCGGCGCCGACCGCGATCTCGACGAGGCCCGCGGACCAGGGCGCGCCGCCGACCTTGCGTCGCATCTCGACGTATTCGACCGGGTTCGCGACGCGGTTCTCCTGGATATTGGCGAGCTCCCACATGCACTCGAGCAGCAGGTTCTTCGTCGCTTCGAGGAAACGCTCGCGCCAGTTCACCGAGGTGAGCGGGACCGTGCGCGCCCAGAGGTCCGCGAGCGCGCGCTCGACGACGTTCGTCGGCTCCGGCGGCGTCCCCGTGGGCACCACGGGCATGAAGAGCGGCAGGCGATCGAGATACGCCTTCGCGCCGGACATGTCCTTGGTGCGCTTGTAGATTTCGAGGAAATGGTCGTCGAAGAAGAACACCCAGACATACCAATCCGTGATGAGATCGAGCTCGGCCGGGGGTGCGTCGGGGTGGGTGTACGCGCAGAGCAGCGCGTAGTCGTGCGCGTCGAGATCTTGCTCGGTCCAGATGGGTTTCCCCTGCGGGTTCTCCTCGAGGATTCCCATCTCATAGGACCAGGCCTTGGTATGCACGCGCGCCCCCTCGAGGTGGGGATTGATGCGCGCCGGATACGGCATGTAGAAGTCGGGCAGCGTGAAAGGTTGCATGTTCGCTGACTTCTCTCGCGCGTCGTTGACATTCACGACGCGAGCGACGGTGACCCGCTTGTTTTGGCGGTGTGTATCCCGGACACACCTCGGCCGATCCGCACGACGTGCGGCGACGCGCCTGTAAGGTTCGACCATACAGACCGTTCAGGATCTTCCGGACGAAAGCGGATCTAGATCAGTCGGTTCAAGCAAGTAAATTGAAATGTGACCGTCCGTGACGTTTTTTTGGCGCACTCCTCGGTCGAGCGCGGTGGGCAGCCAGATCTGCCTTGATCTTCGCAAGGTTTCGCGCCACGCCGTTTGTCCGCGGATGTTTGTCCATCGCCCGCGGCCACTCGTTTTTAGACGCCTGTGGCGCGTTTTTTTCGCACAGATCGCCTTCATGAGAACTTCCCTACCTTTCACCCGACTTTCCAGACAAATCATCGGGGTGTCTACATGGTGACACGCAGTGCAAAGTAATAATTCATACGTTAGGGCGGGCGTCGACGGGCCATCGGACTTCACTTCAGCGCCGCAGCGTCGGCTCGAAGGCCGGCGCTCGCCGCGCCTTCGTGCTTTGCTCGAATGCGAATGCCATACCAAGGAGCTCCCCCTCGGAATATGCGCGGCCCATGAATACGAAGCCGAGGGGCAAGCCGTGGCTATCGCCCATCGGCACCGTGATGCTCGGCGTGCCGGCGACGGCCGCGACCGCATAACTCTCGCCCACGAAATGATCCCCGAGGACGTGATCGGTGAGCCAAGCCGGGGCCATGCTCGGCGCGACGACGGCATCGAGCTTGCCGCCGTCGAGGATCGCGAGCAGGCCCTCCTTGCCCGCGAGGCGCCGCGCGGACTCGCGCGCTTCGAGATACTCCGCATCCGTGAGCGGCCCGAGCGCCGCCGCCTTCTCGAAGAGCTCCTGGCCAAAAAACGGCATCACGGTTTCGGCGTGGGCCTCGTTCCACGCAATGAGGGCCGAAAGCGATGCGTGCGGCGCGCCGCTGCGACGCAGATACGCATTCAGCCCATCCTTGAACTCGTACAACATGACCGTGAGCTCGGGGTTGTCCCAGCGGTGGTAGGTGGCCATCTCGACATCGACCACCTCGGCGCCCTGCGCCCGCAAGGTCGTGAGTGACGCTTCGGCCGCCCTGTCGACGTCGGGGTGGTATCCCATGGCCTGACGAAGCACACCGAGCCGCTTTCCTTTGAGCGCGCCCGGCTTCAGGAACGTCGTGTAATCGGTCGGAAGCCCGCCTTCCTTCGGCGCGGCCGGATCGGCCGGATCGACGGCCGCGAGGGCGCTGAGCAAAAGGGCCGCGTCGGTCACGGTCCGGGCCATCGGCCCTGCGGTGTCCTGCGAGATGGAGATGGGAATGATCCCGCTGCGGCTGACCAATCCCACCGTGGGCTTGAGCCCCACGAGGCCATTGACGGCCGAAGGGCAGATGATGCTGCCGTCGGTCTCGGTGCCGACCCCGATCGCGCCGAGGCTCGCGGCGATGGCCGTGCCGGCGCCGGAGCTCGAACCGCAGGGATTGCGGTCGAGCACGTACGGGTTTTTCGTCTGGCCCCCGCGCGAGCTCCAGCCGGATGTCGCACGGGTCGACCGAAAATTCGCCCACTCGCTGAGATTGGTTTTTCCCAGAATGACGGCGCCGGCCGCGCGAAGGCGGGCGACGAGAAAGGCGTCCTCTTTCGGCCGATGGTCGGCGAGCGCCAGCGATCCGGCCGAATTCACCATGCCGGCGACGTCGATGTTGTCCTTGATCAAGACGGGAATGCCGTGCAGGGCGCCGCGCACCTTCCCGGCCCTGCGCTCCGCGTCGAGGGCCTCGGCGTCCGCAAGCGCGCGGGGGGAGAGCTCGATGACCGCGTCGAGCCGGGGCCCGGCGTCGTCGATTTGGGCGATTCGATCGAGATAGGCCTGCGTGAGCTCCCGCGCGGTGAGCGTGCCTTTGACCATACGATCCCGCGCGTCCGCCGCGCTGAGCTCGACGACGTCGGTTCTTTCGCGGGCGACGGTCGACGCATCGGCCGGCCGGGCGCCGCTCTTCGCCGCTCCCCCGTCACATGCCCCGACGCATGCAACGCCGAGCAGCGCCGCGCGCACCATCCATTGCACGGTCTTCATTCCTCGGCTCCCGCCTGCACGAACATCCCTTGCGCCTCCTTCACCGCCGCGCCCCGTTCCCGCGCGAGCAGCGGATTCTCGCGGAGCGCGGATTCCAGCGAAGCCTTGGCCTCACGCGCGGCCTGCTGCTTTTCTTTTGCATCTCGCGCGGCGCTGACGCGCAAGAGGGAAAGGGCCCCCTTTGCCGCGAGCGCCGTCGCCATGTTCGGATGGATGGCAAGCGCCTTGTCGGCCATCACGCGCCCCATCGTCAGATCCTTTTCGGCGTTTTTCCTCCGCCCGAGGAGCCAGCCGGCGCGTAGCTCGTAGATCTCGGCCAGCGCCTCGTAGACCTGCGGATTGGCGCGCTCCTTGTCGAGGACGGGCAGGAGCGGCGCGAAGGCCGCGCCGAACATCGCGGCATCGGCGTTTCCCTTCGCGAGGGCCCAGCGAAGCGCAATCGTCTCCGTGCGCGCCTGCTCGACGCGGTAGTCCACGTCCCAGGGCGATCCCTCCGCGCTCTTGCGGAAAAACCCACGCGCCGCCTCGACCGCCATCGTCGGGTCCTTTCCTTGTCGCAACAGGTAAAGCGCCCGCGTCATGGCGACGAGCCCCCAGAGCTCGTCGTTCGCGGAGGAAGGCGCGAGCTGTTCCTTTTCACGGAGAAACGCCTCGGCGCGCTCCAGGGAGGCGCTCGGATCCTGGCCCGCATTGCATGCATGAGAAGCACGGTGCAAGAATGCCCAGGCCGAGACGTGCGCCGCGTCCAGCGGATTGTGTTCCTTCACGGCGGCGACGGCCTCGAGCGCGCTCGCCACCGGCGCCTCCGGCGAACGCCCATGTTCCACGAGGTGCAGAGCCTTCTGCAAATGTGCGTGCGCCTTGTAGAGCGCCGGGTACGTGAAGCTCGGGTTTTGCGCGAAGGCTTGATCGCAGCGGGACGTCGCGCGCTCGACCGAAGGGCTCGGATCGACGCCTCGCCAGTTCTCGCTCCTGGCGCGCTCCACGTACGACGCGCACACCTCGTTGTAGGGCCAGAGAAAGCCCGGATCGAGCCGGATGGCCTCCTCGTGCGCCGCGATGGCGCGGTCGCTCACGTCCCGCGCCTCGAGCCCTCGGTTCATGCGGTGCAAGAGCTCCATGCGGTACGCGGCGCCGACCAGGTAATGTGCCATCGGATCGCCCGCCCGGCGACGGGCCGCCTCCTCGGCGCGATCGATGGCGACCCGGATGATCGCCTCCGGATCCTTCTGCCCGGGCCCGTTCATGACCTGCCACGCGAAGGCGTTCTGCGCGAACGCCATCGTCAGGCGTGCCGAGCCGCGCTGCGGGTCCGCCGCGAGCGCCTTCCCGCAGGCGCTCACCGCTTTCTCGAAGCTCGGGCGCAAAAGCTCGGGCCGAGCGTCCGACGCGAAGACGACCTGGGTCCAGAGCTCGCACTCGGCTTCGTGCACGGCCGGATCACTCCGCGCAATCGAAGCGGCCTCCGCATAGGCCGCCGCCGCCGGCTCGAACGATCGCATCATCCTGTCGTAATCGAACGCGGCATCCCGACCGAAACGCTTGCCTTCCGCGAAATGCGCGTCACCTTCGAGCTTTTTTGCTTCGTGGAGCCAGGGTGATTGCGCGAACGCTTCGCGCGCCTTCGCGAACGCGACGTCGTTTTGCCCCTCGTGGAGCGCGATGAGCCCCTCCACATACGCCGGCGACGAGAGCCGCGCCCCGAGCGCCGCGCGCAGGTGGGCGAGGGCGGGCGATTTGTATTCGGCGTCGATCGCCGCGAACCTCGCCTTCTTGCGCGCTTCGTCCTGGATCCGCTTCGTCTCTTCGAGGGCCTTGCGATAGAGCTCCACGAGCACGAGGCCCATGGCATAACGGAGCTCCGGCGGCGTGTACCCGGCGGCCTCGGCGCGGCGCAGATGGGCGAGCGCCTCCTCGGGCTCCTGGAGCGCCAAAAATCCCCGCCCGAGCGCGTAATGCCCCGGCCCCTCCCCCGCCCGCCCGAGGGTCGCCATGCGTGCCTCGATGTCCCGCAACTGCTGCCGCACGATGCTCCGCTCCCGCTCGATATCGTGCAGCGGGAGGCTGTACGCACGTGACAGGAAGAGCTCCATCTCCTTCACGTCCTCGCCGAGCTCGCGCGAGAGGGCCGTCTGCTCGGCCAGAGCTTGCCGTTGCCGGATCCAGAAGACGCCGAACACCAGGAGCACCACGAACAGCGCCGCCCCGAGCGCGACGCGCACCTTGTGCCGCCGCGCGGCCTTGAGCAGGACGTACCCGAGCGACGCCCGGCGCGCCAGCACGGGCTTGCCGTCGAGGAACCGCTGCAGGTCCTCGCCGAGGGCCAGGGCCGACTCGTATCGCCGCCCTTGCTCCTTTTCGAGGCATTTCATGACGATGGCCTGGAGGTCCTCCGGGACGTCCGGGCGAATCTTCCCGAGCTGCGGGGGATCCTCGGTCAGGAGCTTTCGCATGACCGCGAGCGCATGGGAGCCCTCGAACGGGGGCCGCCCCGTGAGCAGGTCATACAGCGTCGCGCCGAGCCCATACACGTCGGTTCGCCGATCGAGCGTCTCGGCATCGCCGCTCGCTTGCTCCGGGGCCATGTACGCGGGTGTCCCGGCGAGCGAGGCCGTCACCTGGATCGATTTGCCCATTTCGCGGGCAATGCCGAAATCCATGATGTAGGGCTTGTAGGCTCCGTCCTCGCCTTGCTCGACCATGATGTTGCCGGGCTTGACGTCGCGATGGATGATTCCCAGCCGGTGCGCCTCGTGGAGCGCCATCGATACCTGCTGGACCGCGCGTACCTTTTGCTCGCGAGTCATCCGTTCGCTCGCGCAATCGAGCGATTTGCCCGCGATGTATTGCATCACGATATAGGGGCGATCGCCGTCCGTCCCCACCTCGTGGACCTTGCACGCGTGCTCGTGCTCGATTCGCGCCTGCGCGCGCGCCTCGCGCAGGAGCGTCCGGTTCGTCTCCAGGTCCGCCTGGTGAAGAAATTTGACGGCGACGTCGCGGCCGAGGTGCCGATCCTTGGCGCGGTACACGGAGCCCATCCCACCGGAGCCGAGGAACTCGAACTCCCCGAAACGCGTGAGGAGCCCCAGCGGAACGCTCGGCGGGCCCGGCGGCGCGCTCGACGGCGTGGCGTCCGGCTGCGTGGTCTCCGGAGCTGTAACAGGAGTCACAGAACGCACTTGAACAGCATGACCTATCGTCAAGGGGGCACACCATGGGACCAAGGTCCCATGGTGTAAGGGTTGCAAGAACCCTACCGTAACGTTCGGTTCTGGATGAGGCCCAGGCCACAGGCGCCGGCTGTATCGTAATTATATTTACGATTGGAAGCGCCGACCAGGGGACCCAGCGCCGAGCAGAAAGAGTAGGAGATCATGCTGTCATTTCGCTTGCTCGAGGGGGTTGTCCTTGGAACCGTGCTCACACTCATCGGCTGCGGCACCGCGGTGGATCCGGGTGATTTCGTGGAGTCCCAGGCGCTCGAGCCGCAAGGCGGTTCCACCAAAGGCACGGGGGGCATGAACGGCCTGAGCCCGGCCGACTACCACGCGAACGTCACCGCGCTCGTGAGTGCGTTGGGTGTCGCCGCTGCGGATCCACAGAACCCGTCGGCAGTCAACCCCGCGATCGAGGCGACGGGACTGCTCGCCACCGAAGGCGGGCGCGAGGTCTTCTCCTACGCCGCGCGATGCACGCTCCCGGCCGGGACGCAGCTCACGAACGGGAGCGGCGTCTACACGGGCGGCGGAATCCTCACCACCACCGGGTCATGGCCGAGCGCAGGCCTCACGACGTCCCAGAAGGAGGACGCGCTCACGTGCATGGTGACGCACCTGAACCCGTTCGGCGCCCACGTGCCGTTTTTCCTCTCGGGGCCCAGCATCGCCGGGACGGAGAGCTCGGACGCGCAAGGGTTCACCATCGAGGAGGCGATCTGGCAGGTGAAGCTCGAGGGCCCGAACCAGACCCCGATCTACTACGCCTGGCCCCGCGTGGACCTGCTCAACACCTGCGGGCTCGTGACATCGCTCACCTGGGTCACCCGCATCTGCGGCTCGGCCCTCAACACCTGCGGCGTGCAGGTGCGCTACGATCGCGCCACGGCTTGCACCGGCTCGGACGGGATCTTCACCTGCAACGGCAAGCCGGCCGTCCAGACCTCGCTCGAGGAGAGCGACCTGTGCATCCTGCACCTCAACGTACTCGGCATCGGCCTGCTGTAGCTTCGTTCGAGGCGCGGGCTGATGCCTGCATGTCTCGGCGTCCGAGGACTCCAGACCTCAAAGGAGCGTCAGGTGATCGAGGCCGGCCTCACGACGCCGCGCTCGATGTCCCGCCCGCACGCCACGTCCCATTGCGACGTCCGGCGCGTTTCCTCCTGAAAAGCCGATGCTCCGGACGGCGCGGGGACGATGGCCGTCCAGCCCTGCGCCCCCTTCCCTGCCCCTCTCCCTCGCTGTAGCCTCCCAGCTCCAAGGCCCAAATCGCCGTTTCATCGGCTGACGAGCCTACGTGGGCGCTCATGACGTCGTTCAAGTATCCCCGAGACATGCTCGCGCCGCTGAAGGCGCGCTGGTACGAGTGGGCCCGGCAGGAAAGCGAGCCTCCGGCCTTGCCGAGCGACGACAAGCTCGCGCTCTTGCTCGAAGTCGCATACCACGCGAGTTACACGGCGGACGAGCGCCGCGGGACCCAGTTCCGCGCCGTCGTTTGCAGCCCCGACCTGCGGGAATCGGAGATCGATCATCCGCTCCGGATCGACCCGCCGCGTGGCTTCACGCCCCACGAAATCATGCGCCTCGCGCCGGCCGCCGACGCCGCGAAGGTCATGCTCGCCGTCGATCCCGGCGGGGACGAGCCGCTCATCTGGGGGCTATGCAATGGCGCGGACATGCAGCTCACCGTCTCGGTGATGGCGCCCGGCAAGCTCTCCGTCGGGCGCAACATGCGCAGCCTCGTGGCCCTGGAAGACGGGCGCATTTTCGAGGAAGGGGAGCGGCTCGGCGTGTTTCAATCCGTGGTCGAGGCGCTCTCCGAGGCGACCGACGCGTTGTGGGACGGCGTCAACTGGCGCGGGGGATCGTGGTCTCCCCAGGTCAATTACCCGGCGCACCTGCACGACATCCTCTCGACGATCCGGAAGCTCGGGCACGGGGGCACGGTCCTCGTCGTCCCCGACCGCGAATGCAAGTCCCTCTCCTGGCGGCAGCTCCTCAAGATCAAATACCAGTGCCAGGACGATTCGGTCTGGCCGCTCTTGCGAAAATCGGTGTTCCAGTTCGACGAGGATTCCCCGGGGCGCGGCGCCATGGAATTTCAGTATGCAGAGGACAAGGCGCGCCGCTTGCTGGAGCGGCTCCCCGGTCTCACGGCGGTGGATGGGGCGCTCTTGATCACGGACCGATATCGGGTGCTTGGCTTCGGGGTCGAGGTGCTGGCGCAGACCGAGCTCGAAACGATCTTCCTGCCGGACGGGGCATCTCGGAGCGTCGAGGCGTACGGCACGCGGCATCGCTCCGCGTTCCGCTTCTGCGCGGCGTACCCGCGCGGGGTCGCCTTCGTTTGCTCGCAGGACGGCTCGATCAAATGCGTACGCAATCGCGACGGAAAGGTCACGCTGTACGAGTGATGCGGTGTATCCGCAGGGAGGTGCTTCATGCGAAAGGGTTTGCTGGTATCGCTGTTCGTGCTGATCGCTGGCTGCACGCAGGGCCCGGATGAGCCGGGCCCGAATGAGCCCGTGGAGCAAGACGAAGCGTTCCACCCCGGCCTTCAATACGCAGGGGCAATCGCGATCGGGAACGCGGGCCAGCCGAGCATCGAGCTCTCGGCCCCGCTTTTCCCCGATTCCGTCGTGTTCCAGCAGTTCCAGGACGCGAGCCTCTATCCCACGCTCTCCGATGCCGATCGCGACGCGCTCCTCGACGACATCCGCACCTTCGAGCAGCTCGTGCCGCTCTGCGCCGCCACGCATCCGGCCATCAAGCAGCAGAGCCCCGGCGGGCCGCCGCTCACGCCGGCCGAAATCGCGACCAATTACGACGAAGTGGCGCGCTGCGGGTACGAGGATTACGGCGCCAAACCTTACTGGGTCCCAGAGCACGTGAGCGACGTCGACATCTGCTCCGCGAAGCTCGGCGACGATTGGCGCCTGCCGACCGAGGCCGACGTCGCCACATTGCAGGAGAGCGACTTCGCGTTCTTCCAGTCGACGCTCGCGGCCCAGCCGGGCCAGGACGAGTTCCCGGTCCACTTCTACTATTCGCTCGACGTGTACGTACGCGGCAATGACGGGGCGCTCGCGCTCGGAAACCTCGCGCCGCAGACGGACCACGTCGTGCCCCTGCCCGTCTCGGGCGCCGCGATGAACGAGCTTTACATCGGGAATGGCAAACCGATTGGTCTACGCTGCCTCCGGCTCCCGAGCCCCGCGCCTTGAGGTCACGAATTCGGGACCTTGAGCTTATTTCGCACCCATATTCCCACGAGCACGCCGGGCGTCGCGAGCAGCGCGAGGAGCCTCGCCATGGATCCCGGGCGCGAGCCGTCCCAGTCTCCTTCCATGACGCTGAAAAGCCCGCCGATCAGAGCCGCGCTGTTCACGACAGCGACGAGGATGCCCGCCGCCATCGCTTTCGTATTGCGGATCGTATACTCGCGCCGCCGAGCGACCGCCCGCTTCCATTCTTCTTCCGGATCCAGGGCGACCTTCGCGGCGCCCCCCGCACGTTCGTCCGCCATGTCGCACGTCTAGCACGAACCCATGCGCGCGGGAACCGGTCCACGCGCTGACGAGCGAGCTCAGGGAGGCCATCCGCGGGGCGCGTGGGATGCACCTCGGGGTGCTATGCTCCGAGGGAGGGGGCGAAAAAATGGTCGCGCCGGACATCCTGCTCATCGGGCACGTCGCCCGGGATCTGCTGAGCGCCGATCCGAACGACGGCTACCGCCTCGGGGGCACGGTGAGTTTCGCCGCCGTCACGTGCGTGAAGCTCGGGCGGAGGCCGACGATCCTCACGTCGGCAGCGCCGGGGCTCGACGTCTCCGAGCTGCCGCGCGAGGTGGAGCTTTACGTCCTCCCCTCGGAGGTCACGACGACATTCGCCAACGTTTATACCGACGCGGGGCGTATCCAGCATTGCAGCGCGCGGGCGCGACCGATCACCGCCGCCGATATCGATCCCTCGTTGCGCCGGCCGCGGGCAGCGCTGCTCGGGCCGATCGCCGACGAGATCACCCCCGACGTGGCCCACGTTCTCGCCGAGGAAACGCTGGTCGTGGCCACGCCGCAGGGATGGATGCGGCGCTTCGACGAGGCCGGGCGCGTCCATGGCAAACCCTGGGAGAGCGCGAGCGCGATTCTCCCGCGCGTGGACGCCATCGTGCTCTCGCTCGAAGACATTGGCGCCGACGTCCGCCGCCTGGATCCCATGATCGAGCAGGTCCCTCTCGTGGTCCTCACTGAATACCGGGACGGGAGCACGCTTTACCGGCGCCGCGACGACGGAACGATCCTCGTGACGCGAATCCCGCCGCGCCCGGCTCGGGAGGTCGATCCTACCGGCGCCGGGGACGTCTTCGCGACGGCATTCATGATTCGTTTCCAGGAGACCCTCGATCCGGTCGAAGCAGCGCGCTTTGCCAACGTCACGGCGTCGTTCGGCGTCGAGGCGGTCGGCGTGACCGGAATTCCGAGCCGCGAGGCGGTCTTCGCATATATGCGGGAGAACCCATTCCGAGATGGCGCGCACGGCTGACGTATGGCAAGACAGGGTTCCGCCCCATGACTCGCCCCCGCCTCCTCGCGAAGCGCCCGATCCTCCTCGCTACCCTCGTCCTCGCGGCCGTCGCCCTCCTCGTGCTTTTTCTGCCCCCTTCGAGCCTCGCCACGCCCGCCTCCTGCAACAAGCCCGAGATCGTCATCCGCAAGAAGGACGCCGCGCTCGATCTGCACTGCGGTGGAAAGCTGTTCCGCACCTTCTCGGCCACGTTCGGGGCCCAGCCCGTCGGGCAGAAAGAACGCGAAGGGGACGAGCGCACGCCCGAGGGGGTTTATCGCATCGCGAGCAAATCGGAAAGCGAGCGGTTTTATCGATTCCTGGGGATCTCCTACCCCGGGCCCGAAGACCTCGCGCGGGCGAAGAAAAACGGAATCGACAAGCCGGGTGGCGGCATTGGCATCCACGGGACCAAGCCGAAGCTTGCGGCCCTGGCGCGGGCATGGATCCGGCTCTCGAGCGCGACCGGGCTCGGGCAGGTCTGGGGCCCGACGGACGGCTGCATCGGGCTCGCCAATGAAGACGTCGTCGTGATCTATGCCCTCGTGCCCGTCGGCACGAAGGTGACGATCAAGCCTTGAGCATGCGAGAAGGAGGGCGCCAAGGGCCCCCGAGGATCCCCGGGAAAACCTTCGAGCGCCCCCGGACGTGAGAGCGAGGCCCGATCAGTGCGCCGTGATCCAGCTCCGGATGGGCTCCCAGAAGAGCGCTTCCGCGTCGTAGCCCTGGAAGATGTCGGTGTGACCGATGTCGAGGAGGCGATACTCCTCGGGGTAATGCTGGACGACGTGGCTCGACACGTCCTGGCTGCCGAGCAGCGTGGTCGTGTAAATGCCGGCCGCGCCAAACCCGCCGCCGGCGCCGACGTAGAACGTCGGGACCGTGATGTCGGCGAGGTGATCGTCGAACGGCACGTCATCCTGCGGATCGTCGCAGGTGGCCGCGTCCGCGTCCGCAATCATGGCCCAGGGCTGCCAGGGTTTGGCGCGGGCGAGGACGTCGAACCAGACGGCCGGATCGGCATACGCGAGATCCTGCACGCCGGCCGCGTCCCAGAGGCCCCCCGTGAGGTGGTACGAGGGGACCGGCGGCTGCGGCATCAAGAGGAAGGTGGCCGCGCCGAGCGTCATGGCGGCGTGCTCGTTGTCGAGCCCCGGGAACGCGGGCGACGGGCCCATGGGATCGATTTGAGCGAGGTAGCCGAGCGGCCCGAGCTGCCCTCCGAGATTGTTTGCGTATTGCCCCGCGGCGACGAGGGCGCGCTGGTCGGCCCGACGCTGACAGGCGCCCGCGCGGAAATCCGGGTCGTCGGTTTCGAGATAGATGTCCACGGGAATCAGGCCGCCGACGTGGCGCAGACCTGAGGGCCGCTGGGTCTCGGCGCCCGCATACGCATACGCGAGCTGACCGCCGCGGCTCCAGCCGAGCAAATGCAGGCGGCCGTGCCCCTGGCCCGAGAGCGCGCGGACCACGCGGGCGACGCCGAGCGCCGTGCCGATGTCGCGCACGTCGCGCTGAAAACCCCAGTTTTGCATGAACGAGAGATTGGTCTCGCTCGCGGGGACGCGGGTCCAGCCGAGATCGACGCCCCAGACGTCGATGCCGTGCGAGGCGAGGTGCACCGGCAAGCTCGCCCCGTCCGGCGAAGGGCCCGCGGCAAGGAAGGCGGACTCGAAATCCCAGGCGTCGCCATGGACCATCATGACGGCCTTGCTGGTGGGTGCGGGGACGTTCGGCGCCGATTCGCGCACGACGCGGTGGAGGCCGATGACGTCGTAGGTGCCGGGGCCGACGCGGAGATCGACGCGGTATTCGACGACGTCGCCGACGAGGACGCGCCGCGAGACGGCGGCGGAAAGGCTTTTCTCCGGCGCATCGCAATCGGCTTCGTTCGACTCGCAAGCAATGGCGAGCGCGCGGGCCAGGCTCGGTCCGGCGGCGGCGGTCGAGGAAAGCAGAGCGATGGGCGCGACGGCGAGAATCGAAGAAATGATGTGTCGGATCAAGATGTTACCTCTCGGTAGGATGGCGCGGGCGCCCTTGGCAAGAACCGCGCCGAGGCCAGGGGAGGGCAGCACTCCAGGGTTCCAGGGTCTCGCGGTTGTGCAGGGTTTGCGCGAACTGTGCCAGATTGCGACAACGCGCCGGACATCGACGGCAGGATCGTTTTCTGCGAGGATCTTGTCATGCCGGTGGTTCAATACATCGTCATCAATCGCGAGATTCTCGCACTCGGACCGGGCGTGCTCGCGAGCCAGGCCGCGCATGCCTCCATGGCAGGTTATCTCCTCGCCGCCGAAACGGAGTCTGCGCGCGCCTGGGCGAATGGCACGTTCACGAAGATCGTGCTCGCCGTCGAGACGGAAGCGGCGTTGCGGGAGGTCGGAGCGGCGCTCGCCGCTGCCGGCGTCACGCACAAGGTGATCGAAGAGAGTCGGCTCGGGGGAAAGGCCACGTCGCTGGGCGTAGCGCCGCTCGAAAAGGCGGAGCTCGGCAAGGTGCTCGGGCACCTCACGCTGCTTCGATGACGGACGTCATCGACGAATACGCCGTCCGCTGCCCGAGGAATCGGCAGGCCATTCTGGAACGGGTTCGTCGATTGCGAGACGTCGGCCCTGGCTGATCGCCCACCCGACGATTGCAGCTCAAGGAACGGAATTCCTCCGCTGCCCCGGTCCGCCCCGCTGGCGCGTACCTTCGAACTCCACCAGCAAGTCGAGCATCTCGACGAAGCGGTCCATCCGTGCGGCTTGCTCCTCGAGCAACCGGGTGCGTGTCACGAGCTTTCGTGCGATCAATCGGTTTTTCGCAAACTTGGCTTGCTCGATCGCATGATTGAAGCGCCGCAGCGTTCCCTTGAGCTCCTCGACGATCTCTCTCTGTTCCTGCCAGTCCGCTCGCAACTGGGAGACGAACCCCGCGTGCGCTTGTTGCCGGGCGAGCGCCTCCTTCGCGAGGACGTCGTCGCCGGCCTCGCTGGCCTTACGAGCACGTTGCTCCCATTCCTTGGCAGCTTCTACCTCCTGCTCGATCTGCTTGAAGAGGCGCTTCTCGTCGGCGATGGCGACCGCCGTATCCTTCTTGGCCTCGATCAGCGCCTCGGCCGCCTGGATGATGAATCGATTCAGGAGCACCATGGAGGGCTCGACCGTGCGCCCCAGGTATCGCTCGCGTACGCGCGAAATCGCGTACTCGGACCATCCGAGAGAAGCTCGCGAGCGGCGCCAGCCTCCATGAGCAGCTTGTCGGCGTAGCCGCGGAGCCAATCGAGACCGTCGTTCAAGTGATCACGCACGTCGTGGAAGACCATGAAACCACCCTCTCAGGATTGCGCTGCAAGCGAAGGCGCGAGCTCGACCTCGATTCCGAAGTGATCGGAGATGAACGTATCCTCTTCGTCGATCGGCTCGACGCCGACGAGCGTCGCCGCGCGGGGCGAAAATGCGCGGCTGCGCAAGAACACACGGTCGATGCGCTTGTGGGCATGCTCGGCGTGCATGACGTAACGCATGAAGTTGATGTTCGTGTCGACCGTAAAGCCCGGACGATCCCCATGCAACGCAGGCCATACATCGACGAACGTGGGATCGAGCGCGGCGTTTTCGGCCGCGGCGTCCGGCGCGAAGTTCATGTCGCCCGCGAAGACCACGTCGGGGCTCGATGCCGCGAGGTAAGGTTGGATGATGCCGAGCTGGGCAACCCGCGTGGCCGTGCACTCGGACGTACTCTCCAAGTGAATCGTTGCGACGGTGAGGCCACACGAAAGCTCGGCCGAAAGGAGGCGTCGCCCCATTTCCGTCGGCAAATCGAGCACGACGAGGCGTCGGATGGGAATCCGCGAAAGCAAGAGGACGCCGTAGCGACTGAAGGTGCTGCCATCGACGTCGGAGATTTGATAACCGGCGCGAACCCAGGGGGCCTCGACGATGGCGGCGAGGAGCTTCTGGGTCACCTCTTGCAGCACAATCACGTCGGGGCTCCGTCGGGAAAGCTCCGCGAGCAGCGCTTCCTGCCGCACGCGGAACTTGTGGGCGCCAAACCACACGTTCCACGTGACGAGTTTCAAGGGGCGGGCAGCAATACGGGCCGGAGGAGCGGCGGCCTGCCATTCCCCTCGGGTAAACGCGTAAGGCTTCATGACCGTGGGGCTTTCCGACGACGACATGGCATACCGTACCACCGTCTCGGGTGGCCGCCCAGAACGAGCAGCAAGGACTCCCGCCGTCGTGCAGACGTGGTAGCTTCCGGCGCACGCCATGTTGTCCTCGTCGTTGCACCGCATCTGCCACGAATCCTGGGAGCTGATACAGGTCTTCCGCGGGCCCACCATCCCGCGCGAAGGGGAACTGCTCCTCCTCGAGCAGAACGGGCAGGAGACGAAGTTCCGCGTCATCCGGGTGATGTACAAGGCCGCACCGGGAGGTGAGCTCCTGGCGACCGTGTTCGTGACCCCGGCTTGAATGGCGGACGGACCGACCGATCAGAGCGCGAACCGCACCGTCGTCGCAGCGATGGCGCCGATTGCAACGCCCGCGAGTAGCCAGGCCAGGCGCGAGGGCCGCGGAGATTCGCTTTCGCCGAGCGGAAACTCCACCGCGTGTACCCGCTCCGCCTCGGCGTCGACCAGCAAGACACCGTCCACATCGAACGCGATGCGGTATTCGAGGAGCTGGCGGCGCGTGCCGGGTGTGTCGATCCGCGGCGCCGCGCGGCCCGTCTTCACCTCGGCCACGTAACGCTTGTCGCCCCAGCCCACGAGGTAATCGGCGCGCAGGTCGATCGCCACCGGATCGCCGTCGACCCGCACGCCGTACGAGACGGCCACCTGCCGGCCCAGAATGGTGAAGCCGAGGTCGCGCAACAGGCCCTCGGCGCGAAGCTCGCCCGCCGCGCCTCGCTCGCGCCGAACCGCGATCGTGCGCCGCCGCCAGAAGCCCCGCCACGCAATCCGCGCGGTCTGCACCAAAGCGAGCAGCGCCGCCGCCGCAAGGAGGACGAGCAGGACATCGGGCGGGAGCGCGCGCAGATCCACCTGCGCGTGCATGACAGCAGGCGCCCACGGTGGGCCAACTTTTCGGCAGCGACTTCGTTCGATGCACCACGGGATCTCGAGCGGAACCGCGCGCGGGTTCTACCTTCGGAACGTGGCCCATCGATGAAGGGCGCGTCGATTGTCCCTGGGTGACGTTTCACTTCGGTTGATTTCGCGCGACGATCGAGGTCAGGAGTTTCCCGCTTTTGTAGGAGAAAGACCGAATCGCAGGATCTCGACGTCCGTTGGGAATTTGCGCAGGCGGCCCCCGCCAAGCTCCCGATGCGGGAAGGCAGAATTCTGACAGTCGGACGAGCATACGGGGACTATCGCTTCGTGTATTCTCGTGGGATGCAAGCCGCGGTCGATCGCGGCTTCGTAGCGGAGGGGAAACACGTGGCGACCGTAGGGGAGGTCATCGCCGGCAAATACCGCATCGAGCGGGAGATCGGCCGGGGAGGAATGGGGCTCGTGCTCCTGGCGACGCACGTCGACCTCGAGCAGCCGGTCGCCGTCAAAGTCCTGCACGAGGACTCCGCTTACGACGCCGATGCGATCGCGCGCTTCATCCGCGAGGCGCGCGCCGCAGGCAAAATCCAGAGCGATCACGTCGCCCGCGTGATGGACGCCGGCGTGCTGCCCGAAGGCGGCGCGTACATCGTCATGGAGCTGCTCGACGGGAAAGACCTCGCCGATGTGCTGCATGACGAGGGCCCCCTCGACATCTCCGTCGCCGTGGGCCACGTGCTCGAAGCCTGCGACGCGCTCGCCGCGGCGCACGCGGTGGGGATCGTGCACCGCGATCTGAAGCCCGCGAACCTGTTTCTCGCCCGCAAGCCGGACGAGACGAAGATCGTGAAGGTCCTCGATTTCGGCGTCTCCAAGATGGCCGCGCAGAACACGCCGTCGGCGCCGTCGGCGCTCACGCAGTCGGGCCAGATTTTCGGCTCGCCGAGTTACATGGCGCCCGAGCAGCTCCGCAGCGCGGCCGACGTCGATGCGCGCGCGGACATCTGGTCGCTCGGCGTCGTGCTGTACGAGCTCGTCACGGCGAGCCTGCCGTTTCCCGCGCGCACGATGGCGGACATGATGGCGGCCGTCGTACGCGATCCGCCGCAGCCGCTCGCGCAGGTACGCGCGGACGTGCCGCCCGCGCTCGAGGCGATCCTGGTGCGTTGCCTCGAAAAGGAGCCGAGCGACAGATATACGAACGTCGGGGAGCTCGCCCGCGCGCTCGCGCCGTTTTCCCCGGGAAACGAGGCGCTCGTCGCGCGGATCGAGCGGGTCTCGGCGCGAAGCGGGGCCAGCGGCGTGCCCTCGCTCCCGGCGCCGAGCTCGCTGCGGATCGACGTCGTCGCGCCGGAAGAAGCCGGCGAGACGGAGCATGAAGGCAATGCGGAGGAGCCGCAGGACACCCCGAGCGAGGCGCCTCTTTCCAGATCGCTGGGCAGCGGGCGCGTGTCGTCCTTGTCCGGTCGGTCCTCGCGGTGGGTCGTCCTCGGGCTCGCACCGGCCCTCGCGGCCGCGATCGGGTTTTTGGTGACCCTCTCGCACCGCGCGCCTCCCGCGCCGACGCCCGCGTCCGCGCGCGCGCCCGAGCCTCCGCCGGCCGCGGCGCCCACGGAGACCGCGCAGGTGCTCCCCGCGGTGGCCCCGGCTTCCGCGGCGCCTTCGCCTTCGGCCGCGCGGACCGAGGTCACGATCAACGTCTCGTCCGCGCCGAAGGAGACGCGCGTCTATCGCGGCGCCGAACTCCTCGGGACGGTGCCCGGCCCGCTCGTGTTCGAGCGAGGACAGGCGCCGATCGAGCTCAGGTTTGTCGCGGAGGGATACACGTCCGCCGAGGTCACGGTGGTACCGAACGTCGATCGTGTCCTCGCCGTCGAGCTCAAGCCGACGAAGCCCACGCTGCGCACCCAGAAGGCCGGGACCGGGCCCAAAGGAAAGGTCCCGGGCGACCTGGAGCCCTTCTGATGCGCCGCGCGGGTGCTCGGTCCCCTGCGCGCGTCTTTGCCGCCCTCGTGCTCGCCCTCGCGGCGCCCGCGTGCGCGCCGCTGCCCACGTTGTCGGAGGGCGTTTGCGGCAATTTCGTGGTCGAGGCGGGCGAGGATTGTGATGGCCACGCGCCCGCGCCGGGCTCGTGCGCGCCGATGGGCGCGACAAACGAGTGCCGCTTCGTCTGTGACCCCACGCTCCCGGAGCCCGGGTGCCCGGCTGGCTTCGGGTGCGGGTCCAATCGGGTTTGTCGTCGCGCGTCGGGCACGATCGAGCCCACGGGCGAGCGGGTGGGGTACACCTGGCCGACGTCCTTGCGCGTGGGGGATTTTAATCTCGACGGCGCGCCCGATCTCCTGCTGCTCGGCGCGCCGGACGCCGCGGGACTCCGGCCCGCGCGCGCGCTCTCCTCGCATGGGTTCTCCCTGTCCGAGACGCTCACCGAGCTCCCGTTCGAGATCGCGGCTCCGACCGTCGGCGCTGGGACGGGGGAAGCGTACCGCGACATCGCCTTCGCGGACCGCGAGGGCGTGGCGATCCTGCGCGGGTACTCGGAAGACGCAGCCCGCTTCGCGATGGTCCCTTCGATCATCTTGAGCCAAGGGACATCCGCGCGGCTCTTGTTCGTCGACGTCCTGCCGGATGCGCCGGGGGACGAAATCGTGGCGCTCACCGACTCGGTCGAGAACGGCGCGTTGCTCACGGGAATCGCGGCGGACGGGACCCCTCCCGCCGGGCTCTCGCCGATGCCGGGAGGCGAAGCGGAGGTCATCGGCGCCGTGCCCATGCTCGCCGCTGCGCTCGACGAGGCCGTGCCGTGCAAGCAGATCCTCGTCGCGTATCGCGGGGCCACGACCGTGCCCGTGTTCACGCCTTGCAGGCTGGGCGATTTCGGGGTGGAGTGGAATACGGGAGGCGCGCCCCTCGACGTGAAGCTCGCGCCGGAAGCCCCCATCGATCGTGGGGTCTTCGTCGCCGACGTGGACGTGGACGGGCACCTCGACCTCGTCGTGGGCGCGGGCGGGCAGACGTACGTCGCGCTCGGGCTCGGGGATGGCACGTTCGTCTCGAAAAAAAACGGGGGGATGCCAAACGAGGCGGCGCCGTACATGCTGCCGGAGGCCGCGGGTGACGCCACATTTCCGCTCGCGATGGCGGACCTGAACACCGACGGCCATGTGGATTTCATCGTCCCGCGCGGGATCGTGATCTCTCGCCCGGCGGGGTACGAGCTCGCGTATGGCAACCTCGGGGCGGCCTGGTCCGAGGCGGTGATCGGGCATTTCAACGGCAATGACGCGCTCGACGTCGTGGCGAGCACGGCGGGCGTCGTCGACCTCGATTTCTTGAACAACGCGGGTGACGGCGTGTTCTCCCCGGCCGTCATCTCGACGCATGGCTCCGCGCGGCTGCTCACGGTCGGCGATGTCGACGGCGATTTGCTCGACGATATCGTCTTCAGCGAGCAGAACGGGGAAAACGGGGAGCTCGTCGATCAAATCGCTTTGAGCTTCGGCGTACCGTTTGGCGTGCCTACGTCGGCGGTCGCCGCGGTGGAGGCCGGGTCGGTCGAGCAGATCACGGCGGGTCATTACGTGGGGCAAACGGGAATGAACGCGATGGCGGAGGTGGCCGTCGTCTTCGAGGCCGAGGCGCACAATTCGGACGCGCTGGCGGTGCTCCAGGGGCGGACGTCGCGCAACATCTACCCGGCCTTGCCTTTGCGGGGCGAGGGCAGCTCGTTCTTGCCCATCGCGCTCACGTTCGGGAATTTCGGCGATGAAACGGCCGACATCGCGGCACTCGGCGTGAATCCGGCGACGCGCGACCTGCGCCTGTTCCGCGTCGAGGCCTTCGAGGACGGCCCGCCGGGATTGCCCGCTGCGAGTGAGGCGCTCGATTCGTGGTTTTCCCCCGTGGAGGGGACGGACGCGATCCTGTTCCGTCATGGCGCGCTCGTCGCGGCGGCGGACTTGAACGACGACGGGCTCGACGAGGTCGTCCTCGTCGGAGCCCATGGCGAGCAGAAGCAGGCCGCTGTGATGGTCGCCGATTACGATGAAGCGTCGGCGACCTTCCAGCCCCGCGCCGCGCAGCCGTTCGCCGCGACGCTCTCCATCGACGCGGACCTGCTCGTCGCCGACGTCGACGGTGACGGGCACGAGGACGCGCTCGTCCGGACCGGCTCCCCGGACACGCCGAGCTCTCTCGTGATTCTGTGGGGAAACGAGACGGGGGACCTCGGGAAGGACGCGCAAGTGTCAGCGCCGCTCGACCCCGACGGCTCGGGCGTGCGTGCGCTCACGTGCGTAAAATCCCCGCGGGGAAAGGGGTTCGACGTGCTGGTTGCGAGTGACCAGGCCATCTATCGGTACGAGCTCGACGCAGGCAGGGACGCGACCGCCGCGCCCGTCCAGGTGTTGCCGCTCATGCACGTGCGCGCGCTCGCGGCGGCCGATTTTGATCACGACGGCGTCGACGATATCGCCGTGCAGACGGAGGACGGGTTCGAGCTGTATCGCTCGATCCCGGAGCTCCAATGAAGCGCGTCGTGTATGGTCTCGTCGCGGCGATGCTCGCCTCGGCCTTCGCGGGCCCGGCGCGCGCCGGGGATGCGGTCGAGGAGGCGCGGATCCTGTTCACCGCGGGCGCGCAGGCTTATGAGGCGGGTCGATATGCCGACGCCGTCGACGCATTCCGGGCGGCGCACGCCCTGACGCCGGAACGGCCGACCGTCCTTTTTTCGCTCGCGCAGGCCGAGCGCCGCCATTTCACGGTCGCGCGTGATCCTGCCGTGCTGGAGGCCGCGATCACGCATTTCCGCAGCTATCTCGAGCTCGTGCCCGAGGGAGGGCGCCGCGCCGACGTCGTGGCCGCGCTCGGCGAGCTCCAGGCCATCGCGGCGAGCCTCGAGCAGAAGAACATCGAAGCGTCGGTGTCGAAGGCGCGGCTCTTGATCACGACGCAGACGCCGGGCGCCGTCATCACGATCGACGGCACGGAGCGGACGACGGTGCCCGTGATCGAGGCCATCGCCGCGGGCAAACATGCGGTCGTCGTCTCGGCGCCGGGTTTCATCGGAGAAACGCGTGAAATCGTGGCCGTGGAGGGGGCGATCTTGCCGGTGGAGATCAACCTGCGCGAGCGTCCGTCGTTCCTCGCGGTGACGGCGCCGCGGGGCGCTTCGATCCAGGTCGACGGCCGTTCGCAGGGCGAGGCGCCGCTCGTTTCGCCGATCGAGCTGCCCTCCGGGGCGCACGTGGTCACCGTCGCGAAACGTGGCCACGATCCGCGCACGTTGCGTGTGATGATCGAGCGAGGCGGGACGAACCGCCTCGACGTCTCCCTCGCGACGACCCGCCAGCGTCGCGTCTCGTACGGGCTCGTGGTCGGCGCGGGCGTGGCCTTCGTCTCCGGCTTCGCGCTCGCCGTGAGCTCCGCGTTGCAGGAGGACGCGGCGCAGCGGCTGCTTTCGCGCACCGAGCAGGGGAACATCGACCTCGGCACGCTCGAAGCCTACGAATCGGCGCGCACGTCGCGGGACGTGCTGCGCACCGGGGCGATCGGCTCGTTCGCCATGTCGACGGTGTTCGGCGTGGCCGCCATCGCAACGTACTGGTTCGACAACCCCACGCCCGGGCCCGCGGGGTCCGGGGAGACGGCGCGCATGGAGCGTTTTGCGCGGGTGGTGCCGATGCCGGGTGGGGCGTGGATCGGCGTGGGCGGGCGGTTTTGACGGAGGTCCTCCCCGCCCCCGCGGCTGGCGTGCGGCTCAGAGCGCGAGGCACTCTTTCAGCAGCGCGAGACCAAACGCCCACTGCCCCTCCGCCGTGCCGAGCTTCAGCGCGCCGGTCATCATTCGCTGATAGAATTCGCCGAGCGAGAGCGTCGATTCGGGCGTCTCGGCGCCGGTGGCCCCCGCGTGGTTCATCTGGCAGGCGAGGAAGAGCTGCATCGCGCCGGCGAGCGCCGCCGCCAGCCGGCGCATGTACAGAAAGCGCTTCGGGAGCTCGGCGATAGGCTTGCCTTCGTAGGCCGAGAGCAGGCGCAGGCAGGTGCCCCCGTCCATGCGCAGGAAGACGGCGATCACCGCGAGATCGTAATACGCGTCCATCGGCCCGGCGGCGGCCCAATCGAGCACCAGGATCGCCTCGCCGTCATAGACGAAATTGGAGGGATTGAGATCGTTGTGGCCGAGGACCAGGGCGCCCTCACGTATCGGAGGAGCCTCGGCGAGCACGCGCTCGACGGCACGGGCGATGAAACCCGGGAGGGGGAAGCCGGAAAGGACCTGGTTCCATAGCTGGGTGAGGAACTCGCGGGGATCACGCATGGGCGCGACGCCGGGAATCGGGAGCGCGTGGATGCGGCGCACGGTGCGGCCGAGCAGGGTGAGCGCGGCCTCGTGGGTCTGCGGATCCCGATAAAAGGCCGCGAACGAACGGTCGGCGACGAATTCGGTGAGGACCGCGCGCCTCGGCTCGTCGACGTGGATGACCCGAGGCGCGAGGCCCGCGTCTGCGGCAAGCCGCTGGATGTGGAGCGTACTCCGCCAATCCTCGGCGCTCTCGCTCTCCGCGGCGACCTTGAGCACGAACGCCTGTCCCGCCGCGTCGACGCGGTGGACGCCGGCGCCCGAGAGCCCCGCGGCGATCGGGGTGATCGTGGTGTTGGGTCCTCTGAGGTCCGGGGGGAGGAGATCTTCGAGGGTCATGATCGGCTCGCTCGACGGGGAAGGGATTGCGGCCCGTTCGAGCGTCAGGGTGTCACGTTTGGGGTGGGCCGTCTTCGCGATCCGGCGATCACGACCGTGCTCGGGCGTGGGAGCGGCAAGTGGGGGTGATGCGGGCTTTCGACGGACGACCGCGGAGGGTCTTCGTCCGGCGGGATCGGCGGAGCGAGGTCAGACGTCGAAGAACGGCAGCTCGCCGATGAAGTCGAGCTTGCCCACGTCCACGCCGTTGTGGCGGAGGATCGCGTAGGCCGTGGTGGCGTGGAAGTAGAAGTTTGGCAGGGCCATCTTGACGAGGAAGTCCATGCCCTTGAGCCCCTTGCCCGGCGCGAACGGCAGGGTGATGGTGCGGGCCTCGGCGCCCTCGAACTGCGCGGGCTCGAGGGTCTTCAGCCACGCGATCGTCCTGTCGAGGCGGGCGCGGATCTCGTCGACGGTCTTCTCGTTGTCCTCGAACACGGGCGGCGTGACCCCGGCCAGGCGCGCGGCCGTGAACTTGGCGCCGTCGCTGATGGCCTGGAACTGCCTCACGAGCGGATACTGATCCGGCGCGAGACGACAGCCGAGGAGCACGTTGACGTCGAACTTCTTTTGCTCGGCAAGCGCCTGGGCCTTGTCGAGCCACGCACGCGCCTGGCCCACGATCTGGATGAGTTGCGGCACGAAAGGATCATAGAGGTTCATGGGTCATCTCCTGGGTAGAGCGGGAACGGGTGTAGCACGCGCCGCGGATACGCCAAAGGCCGATGCGCGGGCAGCCCGCCAGGCCCGCAATACCCGCCGCATTGCGATTTCCTGCTTCTCCCTTGACAGGGCAGAGACCTCTGTTCCTGTGGGGCACGCGAGAGGGGGGACTGGACGGTGATGTGGTGAACGAGCGGACGACTTCACGTTTCAATTTGGATCACAACGCAGCGCAATACCCCCGAGCCGAGCCGGTGCACCGGCTCTTCGAGCAGCAGGTCGAGCGGACCCCACGCGCGGTCGCCGTCACCTGCGGGCAGGTGAACCTCACGTATGCGGCGCTCGCCGAGCGAGCGAATCGGCTCTCGTGCAGGCTCCGACGCTGGGGGATCGGGCCGGGGAGCAAGGTCGGGATTCTCCTCGACCCCACGGCGGATGTCCCCGTGGCCATGCTGGGCATCTTGAAGGCGGGCGCCGCGTACGTACCGCTCGATCCGGCGCATCCGCACGCCCGCACCAGGTTCATCGTGGGCGACGCCGGCCTCTCGGTCCTGCTGACCGAGCCGTCGATTTCGCAGGGGCTCGGCGAGATCCCTGCACGCGTGGCTTTTCTCCCGGAGCTCTTGCTGGATCCGGCCGAGACCGAGCCCCTCCCGACGGTCCCCTCCCCCGAGGACCCTGCGTACATCATCTATACCTCGGGCACCACCGGGGATCCCAAGGGCGTGGTGATCCCGCACCGCGCCCTCACGAGTTATGCCTGGTGCGCGAAGGAGCTCTACGCCGGCGCGGGCGCCGCGACGTTTCCTTTGTATTCATCGCTGGCCTTCGATCTGACGGTGACGTCCCTCTTCGTCCCGCTGCTCGCGGGCGGCCGCATCATCGTGTATCCGGGCGCTTCGCCCATCGCGTCCCTGATGGCCGCCGTCCACGACGAGCGCATCGATACCCTCAAGCTCACCCCGAGCCACCTCTCGCTCGTCGTTTCGCGTGACAACCGGGGCAGCCGTATCCGGCGAATGATCGTGGGGGGCGAGGCGCTGTCGACGAAGCTCGCGCGGCGCGCGCTGGAGAGCTTCGGGCCGCACCTCGAGATTTTCAACGAATACGGCCCCACGGAGGCGACCGTGGGCTGCATCGTCCACCCATTCGATCCTCACCGGGATAGCCTCGACAGCGTCCCCATTGGCCGGCCGCTACCCAATACGCGGGCCTACGTCCTCGACCCGTCGCGCGCGCCGGTGCCGGACGGCACGACCGGCGAGCTTTACCTCGCCGGCGATTGCCTGGCGACGGGCTACCTCGGGAATCCCGCCGAGGCGCAGGGCAGCTTTTTGGAAAACCCTCGCGCGCCTTCCGAGATCCTCTACAAGACGGGCGATCTCGCGCGGCGGCTCCCGGAGGGTGATCTCGAATTCCTCGGTCGAAGCGACACGCAGATCAAATTCGCCGGCCATCGCGTCGAGCTCGCGGGTATGCGGGCGCTCCTCCAGCGGCACCCGAAAGTGCGCGACAGCGTCGTCGTGCTCCGGGAGGATGAGAGCGGCCATGGCGCCCTCGTCGCCTATTACACGTCCGAAATGCCGCTCGCGCCCGGTGTCCTGCGGAGCTTCATGACTTCGCTCGTCAGCCAGGACATCGTCCCGAGCTTTTTCGTCCACGTCCCCAGCCTGCCGCTCACTTCGAACGGGAAGGTGGATACGGCCGCCTTGCCGTCCCTCGAAGACGTGCGGCAAACGGTGGGAAGCGCGTCGGCGCCGCCGCGCACGCCCGCGGAGGTCGAGCTCGCGGCGATATGGGCGCGCTCGCTCGGGCTCTCGCACGTGGGTATCGACGACGATTTCTTCGAGCTCGGCGGGCACTCCTTGCTCGGCAATCGGATCATCCTGCAGATCCGCGAATCCTTCGGCGTCGACCTCAACATGCGCAGCATCTTCGAAAACCGGACGATCGCCGCGCTCGCCCGCAGCATCGAGCAGGCCCGCGCGAGCGCGGCCGTGCGCCTCGGGAGCGATGAGGCGCAGGCGGAGCCGCCCCCCGACCTCCCGGCGCTCCCGTTCGACCTCGCCATGGCAGAGCGAAGCGCCTCGCCGGGCGCGCGGACGGCGAGGCGCAGCGACGAGGAGAACCTTCCGTCTGCCGAGTCCATCGCCGCGGTCGACGACATGGTCGGCGACTTCTACAGCCGTTTTCCCTGGCCGTGGAATAGCTCCAAGTTCGAGACGCTCGCCGACCCCGATTTCGAGACGGTCATGGTGAGCCAGGAGGTCGGCGATTACGAGCATCGCGCCCTGCCCAGAGAGGCGTCGATCTGGGTCGCCGGGTGCGGGACCAACCAGGCGCTCTTGACGGCCCTGCGCTTCCCCAAGGCCCGGGTGCTCGGGACCGACCTATCCACCAAATCGCTCGAGATCTGCGCGGAAAGCGCGGCCGAGCTCGGCGTGAAAAACCTGGAGCTCAAGCTGGAGAGCATCAATGACGCGCCCTACGAGGGAGCATTCGACCACGTCGTGTGCACGGGCGTCATTCACCACACCTATGACCCCGCCCACGCGCTCTCGCGACTGTCGCGCGCGATGAAACCCGACGGCCTGCTGGAGCTGCTCGTCTACAACCGGTTTCACCGCACGATCACGAGCGCGTTCCAGAAGGCGATCCGGATCATGACGCGCGGGCTGTCGGCGAACGACTATGCCGTGGCCAAGCGGCTCGCCGCGGGGTTCGCGCTCGACAATACGATGGCGAGGTTCATCAGCCGCCACCGCGACTGGGAGGAGTCCGACTTCGCCGATCTGCTCATCAACCCGGTCGAGCACAGCTACACCGTCGATTCGCTGGCCGAAATGGCGGAGGGATGCGACCTCGAGCTCGTCCGCCCCTGCATCAGCCTGTACGCCAAATATCGAGCGGAGAGCATCTTCTGGGAGATGTCCTACTCCGACCCCGACATCCAGCGCCTTTACGACAAGATGCCCGACCTCGACCGTTGGCGCGTGTCGAACCTCCTGATGCACGAGAAGTCGCCGATGCTGTGGTTCTATCTGCAGCGCAGGGACACGCCGAGGCCGCGGAAGTCGGAGCAGGAGCTCAATGCGGCCTTCCTGCAAACGCGGTTCGAGCGCGCGATCACCGAGCAACGCAGCTACATTCGTGGCACCGACGGCCGCTTCCGGGTCGCGCCGAGGTCGATCCGGTATCCGGCGTCGGTCCCGGACGATTCGGTGCGCGCGATCTACGAGCGATTCGATCGGAGCCGGGTCATGGGCGAGGTTTTTGCCGAGCTCGGGATCGAGCCGTCCTTCGCAAACGTGCAGCGCGCGCGGATTTACCTCACGATCCCCGCATTTCCGTATCTCCGGGCGACCGTGGGATAAAAAGGCTCCCGGAAGGGCGCAGGGCACAGCTCGCCCAGAGAGGTGCCCTCGCGCCCTCCCGGGAGCGCGCAACGTAACTTTCCGACGAACCCGATCCGGTCGTCAGCGCTGTACGGCCAAGGCCCGAAGCACCGCCGCGCGTAGGTTCTCCCGATCCTCGTCAGCCTGCGGCCTCTCGCGCGCGTCGAGCTCCACGAGCTCCAGCGCTCTCCGGGCGTTGCCGCGTCGCAATGCGGCCTTCGCCTTGAAAAGGCATGTATCGGGTGACGCAGGGTCATCGGCTTTTCCCGCACCCGACGAATGGCCTGCCATCGGCGCCCGCCTCTCCGGCGCGACCACGCGCGTGACGGATGGCGCATCCACGACGGGAGGACCCGCATCTGCACTCGATTCCGTCTTCGGCGCCGCGCTCCCCCTCGGCTCCGCCTGCACCACGACCGCCCCCGATTCATGGGCCGAGGCGGATGGCTTTGGCTGCGTGATGGCCAATGCAAGGACACCGGCCGCGACGCTCGGTACCACGCGGAGCGGCACGCCGAGTGCCCGCGCGTTGACACGGAAGAACCCGCGTACCCATGCCTCGAATGCCTCGACGACCCTCGCCGCCGCGAGGAAACTCCCGAGCCCGACCAGGACCACCACGGTGCGAATGCCGCGGGGCCTCTTGATCGTGTCGAGCGCCGCCAGCTCGATACGAGCCATTCTTCGGCCACGACGCAGCCACGTCTCGACCGACTTCACGCTCGCGCCGATCCTTTCCGCGGTTTCCTCGGCGTTTTCCCCGAGCGCATTGCCCTCGATCGCCCGCCGATACTCCAGTCGCAAGAGCGGCCAGATCCGCTCGATGCGCTGACGCTCCTCCAAAGCCGCGATCGCGTCGCGCGGATCGGCCGCGAGCAGCTCCAAGGCGGGCCCCTCCACGAGCTCCTGCCGTGCCAGCGCCCTGCGCTCCTTGATGTGCGAAAGGACGCGGAAACTCAGGATGGCCAGAAAGATTCTTTTCCGTTCGTCCGGCGCGCTCGGGAGCGGATCCTCTCGTGCACAAACGTCGACGAAAACATTGGCGATGACATCGTCTGCGTCCTGATCGTGAACGCCCTTTGCTCGTGCTCGCTCATAAAGAATCGGGACGAGCTCCCTGAGCTCATCGAATTCTTCTTTTTTGGGTTGGTTCACGGTAAAACCTCTCGGTCGCGACAGCGTCCCCTCACCCATAGAGGGTCGACGAGGCCCAAATCCCTTCAACGATCGACATGCACCCCGAAAAAATCCGGGAGACAGTGTTTTACCGAACCAAACAGCGACCCAGGCTCGGTTTGGCGGTGCCGGCTCTCACGCTCGCCCTCTTGGCCGAAACCCCCGCGCACGCCGAGGAGTCCCACTACCGGGTGGAGCTCTCCGCAAAGCAGCTTCCGGCGTGCGACCGCCTCCAGGAATTCGAGGGCCTGCTCGATCTCGTGCTCGCACGGCCGCTCCTCGATCCACCTGCGTCGCGGGTCCTTTCGGCGCGTATCGTCCGGACAACCACGGGCGGATATGGCGTAGATCTCGTGTTCACGGATCCGGACGGCCACGTGCTCGACACGGTCCACCGCGAATATCCGGCCGCGATGTGTTGCCACGAGGTGCTCTACAAGGCGGCGCTCGCCGCGGCGCTCTGGATGGAGAACCGCGAAGCGCCCCCGGAGGAGCCGCCCGCGCCTGCAAAAGCGCCGGAGCCCTGCCCTTCGCCGAGCCCGCCTCCGCCCGCGGATCCGCCGCCCCCCGCGCCCCCGGAGCCTCCCGCGCCTGCGGTGCCGATCGAACGCCTTTGGTTCCTCGGGGCCGGCGGGCTGTTCGCGGTGGGCATCGCGCCCGAGGTCGTCGGCGGTGTGCAGCTCGGCGGCGGATTTCGTTTGGCAGAGCGGTGGACCCTCGAAGCGCATGCGCGCGCGACGTTCCCGCTGCTCACGCGGCCGCTCGGAGAGACGCAGGTCCGCGCGCAGACCGTGTCGACGACACTCGGGCCCTGTTATCAGCGCGGAGTGTTCGGGCTCTGCGGAGTCGTCCTGGGTGGAGCCACGTGGATGGAGACGACAAACCGGACGTACCCGATGCCGAGCCGTCGCGCCTTCCTCGGCCTCGCCGCCCGTGGGCTGCTGGAGCATCCGATCGGGGATCGTCTGAAGGTACGCGTGGACGCCGAGATCGCATCCATCCTCTATCGCCCGCGGGTCAAGGAGGCAGACGACCCGATCCGGTGGCACACGGCGCCCGTCACAGCGAACTTCGGGGCGTCGCTCCTCTACTGGTTCTGACGCTGCACGATCAGCTCACGGGCTCGCGGCAGCAGAACGTTGTCGCGCCCGTGAGGAAGACGTCCCCGACCGGCTCGCTGCCGTGCGGTTCGCAGGTGCCCGGCTGGTAGTCGAGCACCTCGGCGGCGATGCCGGCGAGCGCAACCCCGGACATGAGGAGGTGGCAACCACCCCCCATCTCGGGCGAGATGTCAACAGCCAAGCGCTCCGTCGTGCACGCCGCCTCGCTGTACACGTGCACCTTGACCGAGCACGTCGCGCCCGTCGGCGGCTCACACGAGCACGCCTCGCACTGCCGTTGATCGTCGACCTCTCCATAGAGGAGGTGCTTGTCCGGCCAGCCTTCGGGGCACGTCTCGTCTCCCTCGTGCATCACGCACGTGGCGAACGGCGCGCCCATACGCGGGAGACAAACCTCATCCGCGCCTTCGCACGCAGTCCAAGGCGTACGGGCGCAGGCGCGGGCAAACCGTGCGGCAAAACCTCCGGGCGCGAAGTGGGGCACTTCGGGCGGAGGATCACTGCCGCGTGGCGTGCAGGGCGGCTCCTCTATCGTGGGCGCGGAGATCAGGATCCCTCCGACACAGGGCACGCCGCCGCACTGGAGCCCCTCCGGGATCGAGTTCGTCGCGGAACATGTGCCTTCCCAATCCGCAGGAGGGTCGAAATTGGTCTGGACACCGCCGCCCGTGCATGCATCGGAGGTCACGGTCCATGTCGTCGGTACGTGGCACGCTCCTCCGACGGGCTCGTCACACGAGCACGTCGGGCAGACGAGTCCCCACGCCGGCGCGGGCCTTCCTTCGAAGGCGATCTCGGGCGCGTTCTCCGGACAAACGGGCACGCTGATCTCCGCGCCCTCCGCGAGAAACACGGGATCCCAGTCGGGAGCAGGGACGACGCACGTGCCGTCCGTACATGAGGAGAGCGACCCATCCCCAGCCTCGGTGCCGCCATCGACGCACTCGGGGGGCGTCGGAGGAGCACCGTCCGGGCAATCCTCCGGCCAGGGGCAGAGGCAGCACTCCCGCGGCTGATCCGGCGGGCAGTCCGAGCCGATGGCCATGTCGTTGAACCAGCACCCGGAGGCGACGAGAGAGGCGACGGTGGCAGCCGTCGCGAGCCCAGCAGCGAAGAAGAGACGAACGCGCAACATGAGCGGGATGCTACCGCGCCGACGGGCCGAGAGGCAACCGCGGACAAACCAGGCGGGCAGTCCGCCAGGAAATCGTCCGTTCATGTGCCCCGACAACCGAAAAACGTTTGTCCAGGGGCGGTGGTGGTGGTAAGGGGGAGTCTGTCGGGGCAACCCCCCGACCGAGACATCCGAGGAGACCACCATGCCGCGAAGGAACACCCCTGACCCCATCTCCGCCAAGATCGGCGCCCGGATCCGCTTGCTCCGCGCCGAACGTGTCATGACCCTGGTCGAGCTCGCCGATGCGAGTGGGCTCAACAAGGGACACCTGTCGAGCATCGAGCAGGGGCTCGTGCGAATCAACTTCGAGACGCTGGTTCTGATTGCGAAAGCGCTCCGTGTGCAGCCGATGATCCTGGTCACGTTCCCGGACGAACACCCGATGGCGCGGATGGTGGAGCGCTGGAGAAAGCTGTCACCGGACGCGCTCGCGCGGGAGCTCGCGGAGGTGCGGGAGACGTTGAAGCGGATGAGGAATTAGCCGGTGCGGAGAAACGCAGCGAGCGCCCGAAAGCCCTGAACACGGCCCCCGCGGGTCGAAGGGCGCTTGCGGCTTGCTCGACACGATGGACGGGATCGTCACCTCCAAGGAGGTGGACATGATATAGATGACGAAGCCATGAAAGCGCGTCTCCAGGATCCGCGTGCCTTATCGAAAATGTTTCGTTTGATCGCCACGCTCGCCGTTCCGCCGGCGAGCGTGGCGGCTGTGGCGGTCGGTTGCGGGGGAGGGAGCGGGGGAGGCAGCTACGATTGTGGCTCGCATCCTTTCACGGAGGAAAGGCACCACTCCTGTCCGACGGAGGAGGAGGCGCAAAAGGCGTGGGAGGCCCAGACGCCCGAGGGGCGTGAATCCACGAGGGCGAGGCTCGTTCAGGCAGGTCTCGTCGATGCGGGGACGAGCGCGGACGCAAGCGAGGACGGCGGCGCGAGCGTGGCCATGCCTGATTTCGGCTCCTGCCAGGCGCGTTGCACGGCATTCAACCCGATGGGTGATTGCCCGATCCACGCGACCGCGGACAGGTGCGAGGTTGTCTGCACGATGACGGGTTTTCACCCCTGTGGGCGGAGGCCTGCGGGATATGCGGGGCCGCGTGGGGGTCGTTCGAGACGTTTGGCGGGGCGATACCTGGCCGGATCCGCGGCGCTCGAAGCGGCGAGCGTGGAGGCTTTCGAAGGTTTGGCTGAGGAGCTTGCGAAGCACGGCGCGCCGGACGATTTGATTTCGCTCGCGAAACGGAGCGCCGAGGACGAGCGGCGGCATACGCGCACGACGAGACGTCTAGCCCAAAGGTTCGGGGGGGAGTATCTGGCCCCGAACGTGCGTCGAAGGCGGGCGCGAACGCTCCGAGCGATGGCGAGGGAAAACGCCGTGGAGGGATGTGTTCGCGAGGCCTACGGAGCGCTGATCGCAACGTTCCAGGCGGCCCACGCGCGGGATCCGAAGGTGCGTCGAGCGATGCAGGTGATCGCGGCGGACGAGACGAGACATGCGGCGCTCGCCTGGAGGATCGCCTCCTGGGTCGAGAGCAAGCTCGACGAAAAGGCGCGGCGCGCCCTGGCCGCCGCACGTCGAAAGGCGGCCAGGGAGCTCCTGCTCTCCGCTGACAAACCGGTGGATCTCGAGCTCATCGAGGACCTTGGCTTGCCGAGCCGAGAGGTCGCCCTGCGCTTGTCGAGAGCCTTTTCGGAAGGTCTCGCAGGCTGTTGAGGACCGCCGCGAGCGGCCTGGAGCTTCGAGGGTGTTCCGCAGGCGTACGGACCTCACCCACCCCAACCCTCCCTCTCCACACGGTGGAGAGGGAGGGAGTTTCCGGCTCGATCCAGCGCCTTTCGCCCCCTCTCCGCCGCGCGGAGAGGGGGTCGGGGGGGTGAGGTTCTGGGGCCGACGACGTCTGTGGAACACCCTCTTAGGGAGGCGGGTGCCTGTGGCTCAGGCCGGGGAGGGCTTGGTCTTCTCCGCGGCCTTCTTGTTCTTTTCGCGCATGGCGGCGATCTTCTGGCCGACGGCGAAGTGATACGCGAGGAGCGGCTCGAACGGGGCGGCCACCTCCGTGCCATTGGGTAGCCGGTCGGCCCGACGCCGTACCTGATGCGCCATCTCGCCGAGGCGGAACGCAATCGCGTGATTGCGCATGAGGCGCGTCTCGTGGAGGAGCTCGAGGAGCTTCTCGACCGCGGGCACGACCTCGTCGATACGCTTGGACGTTTCCCAGTCCGCTCCGAGCTCGGCGACCTCGATCTCACTGAGGCCGGCCCGCTGCCGAACCGCGGGGTCTGCAAGGAGAATGGCCTTGATGGCGCTCGCGTACCCGTCGCGGAGCTTGCTCAACCGGGCAATGTGATCGGGGGTGATGTCGACGAGGTCGAGATCGGTGACGTCGATGCTGCGATCGCCGGGCTGGGGATGCTTGGAATCACTCATGGGGGATGGTCTCCTCTTCCTCGGGGGAAGGGTGATGGTGCGTCGAATGAAAGTCCGACGTGGGTGACGTCGGTGCGTGCGAGGGCTTTGTGCAAGGGGGATGCCAGGATTGCGGGTGGTGAGATTGGAGCGGGGGTGAGGTCGGAGTTTCGTGGGGCGAGGGGCGGGTGTGGCGGGGCAGAATTGGGCGTCGGGGGTGGGATTGGGCGGGGTGGATGGGAGGGGGGATCGGGCTGGAT
>NZ_JAGTJJ010000040.1 GCF_028435365.1 Polyangium jinanense
GCGGTGCAGCTCGACGAGCTCGGGCTGGTCGTGGCCACGGCGGTCATGGGCAAGGTCGGCGCGGCAGAAGGGGACACGCTCGCGGAGCCGACCACCACGTTCGAGTACGACCTCGAGCGGTGGTGCAAGGACAAGAAGCCGAACGTCGTCCGCGCCGCGGCGCGCGAGCGGCACGGGGATCCCGCCACGCCCTGGCAGCACAGCTACACGTACCTCGACGGGCTCGGGCGCGAGGTCATGAAGAAGGTCCGCGCCGAGGCCGGGCCGGCACCGAAGCGGGACCAGAACGGCCTCCTGGTCAAGGACGCGCAGGGGCAGCTCATCCTCGAAAACACGACCGTCCGCTGGGTGGGGACAGGACGAACCGTGTTCGACAACAAGGGCAACGCGGTCAAGAAGTACGAGCCCTTCTTCAGCGCGACGCACGAGTACGAGGACGAGAAGGAGCTCGTCGAGTGGGGCTTGACGCCCATCCTCCGGTACGACCCCCTCGGGCGCCTCGTCAGGACCGATCACCCGAACGGCACGTTCTCCCGTGTGGAGTTCACGCCCTGGAGGCAGACGAGCTGGGACGAGAACGACACGGTGCTGGACAGCGCGTGGTATGCGGCCCGGCAGGCTGGCGCCTTGCCCTCACCGTCGGCCCAGGAGCAGCGCGCCGCCCTGCTCGCCGCCAAGCACGCCGGCACCCCCGCGGCGCTTCTCCTGGATGTCCTGGGCCGGCCGGTCGTGAAGGTCGAGGACAACGGGGCCGCGGGGAAGTACACAACCGCGACGACGCTCGACATCGAGGGCAACCCGCTCGCCGTCATCGACGCCCGAGGCAACATGGCGATGGCGCAGCTCTTCGACATGCTAGGCCGGCCGCTCAGCCAGAAGAGCATCGATGCGGGTGAGCGGTGGACCTTCTTCGACGTGCTCGGCAACCCAATCCGGAGCTGGGACAGCCGCGGGCATGTCGTCCGCTCGGTCTACGATGCTCTTCACCGGCGCACGGAGCTCTGGGTGCAGAAGGACGCGGGCGCCGAGGTCCTGGCGGAGAAGACGAGCTACGGCGAGGGGCAACCGAACGCGCAGGCCGCGAACCTGCGCGGAAAGGTGTACCAGGTCAGGGACGGCGCGGGCGTCGTCACGCACGTGGCTTACGACTTCAAGGGCAACCCGCTCGAGGTGCACAGGCGGCTCGCCAAGAACTACAAGGGCGACATCGACTGGTCGGCCTCGCCGGTGCTCGAGGCGGAGACGTTCGTCCAGAAGACACAATACGACGCGCTCAACAGGCCGACGAGCCTCACCACGCCGGACCAGAGCGAGATCAGGCCGAAGTACAACGAAGCGGGCCTGCTCGAGCAGGTAGAAGTGCGGCTGCGCGGGTCTGCCAACTGGACGACGTTTGTCGATGACATCGATTGCGATGCGAAGGGGCAGCGGGAGAAGATCGTTTACGGGAATGGGGTTGTCACCGAGTACAGCTACGACCCGCTCACGTTCCGGCTGACGCGGATAAAGACGATAAGACCCTCGGACGGGGCACTTCTACAAGACCTTCGTTACAGCTACGATCCCGTCGGCAATATTGTTGAGATCGCGGATCTCGCGCAGAAGACGGTCTTCAACAACGGGCCTGTCGAGCCCGTCTGGAAGTACGAGTACGACGCCTTGTACCGGCTCAGCGAGGCGACAGGCCGCGAGCACGCCGGCCAGAACGTGGACATCCAGCAGGACGACGGCGGCTTCCCCCTGCTGAATGTACCGCACCCGAACGACCCGCTGGCGCTCCGGAACTACACCGAGCGCTACCAGTACGACGCGGTTGGCAACATCGAGAAGATGATCCACGAGGTCGTGGGCCTCTCGGGGAGCTGGACACGCCGCTACGACGTCGCGCCGGAGAACAACCGGCTGCTCCGCACGAGCCAACCCGGCGACGCCGACGGGGACTTCTCGGCGAAGTACGGCCACGACGCCCACGGGAACATGACCTCGATGCCGCACCTGCCGAGCATCGGATGGGACTTCAAGGACCAGACGCGCGAGGTCGATAAGGGCGGCGGCGGCAAGGTGTACTTCACGTACGACGCCGCAGGGCAGCGCGTCCGGAAGGTCTGGGAGCACAACGGGATCGTCGAGGAGCGAATCTACCTCGGGGGCTTCGAGATCTACCGGAGGAGCGAGGCGGGCTCGCTGGTCCTCGAGCGCGAGACGCTCCATGTGATGGACGGGGCCCAACGCATCGCCCTGGCCGAGACGAAGACCGTAGACACCTCGGTGCCGAACCTCGTTGTGTCGTCGCGCGTGCGCTACCAACTCGGCAACCACCTCGGCTCGGCCGCGCTCGAGCTCGACGAGGCCGGCCTGGTGATCTCCTACGAGGAGTACCACCCGTACGGGACGACGGCCTTCCACGCGGCGGCGGCCGGCGTGGAGGTCAGCGCGAAGCGGTACAGATACACGGGCAAGGAGCGGGACGAGGAGACGGGCCTCTACTACCACGGGGCGAGGTACTACGCGCCGTGGCTCGGGCGGTGGACGAGTGCGGATCCGGCGGGGTTGGTGGATGGGCCGAACCTGTATGCGTATGGCCGGAATAACCCCCTCCGCTTTGTTGATCCGGATGGGCGCCAGGCGCTTGTCAAGCAGACAATGGTACGTCCTCCTCGGACGCCCGCTGATGTGCAGGCGGAGCATCGGGCGCAGCAGGTGCAGCGCCCACCGCCACCAACACCTCCACAGAAAAACGAGACGCCTGCCCCTGCACCAACCCCAGCTCCGGCAGCAGCCGACAAGAACAGGGTGCCAGAGGAGCTCCTGAAGGCCGTGGACGAAGGCAAGGTCAGAGCCAAGGCACCATTCCTGACGAAGGAATCGGAGTCGTTCGTCGCAAGGTACTTTCTGTACGCGGTTGACGAACTGCAGAAACGAGGAATTCCGCGACGCAATGCTGTGCTCTTGCTGGCTCAAGCAGGGTTGGAGACCAGCTATGCCCGCAAGACGATAGAGGAACCTGGGAAGGAGCCGCGAAGGAATCCAAACGCAGAAGAGGGGGTCAATAACTTCCTTTCCTTGCAACCGACGCCGCCACAACGCATGGAGCTGGTCGAGCGCGGCATCACCATCAAGTGGGAGGACCGCGGCAACGCCGGGGCGCCTTCTACAACCCCGGTCCCTCAATTCAAGAGCATACGCGAGTCGATCGCGGCGCAACTAGATATCGCATACCGCATCGGCCACGAGGTTCCCGAACGGCATCCTGAGCCGCAAGTCCGGCTCGGAAAAGACATCGTGCGGGAAGGCGCCACGGCAGAGAGCTACGCGCAGGCAGCAGTGGGCTACTCACAGCAACCCTACATGCCCGCGGACCCGAAGGCTCACAACTTCGTCAAGGAGCACAACAGGGTGTTACCCGTTGTTATACGCATGCTGGAGAGCTTGCCAGATGGCACCAGTGCAGAAACGAAAGCATGGGCGATGCAGCTCGTCGCAGAGCTACGTGCACCGAGAAGGTAATATGCGCCTCATGGTCGGTTGGGCAAGCCGCACGCGGGAGCTAGGAACTCGTGGGCTGCTTCTTTCAGCATTGTTGTGTTCTTCCTGCGCCCCCCGATGTGGGGCTGACACGGGGGCGACAGGGGCAGCAACTCCAGCAGAAAGTCCAGCCATTCTTCCAAGCGGCAGCGCGCGAGCTCCCCAACCAACGGACTCCTCTGACATGGACGCGCCAAAGAAGACTCGGTCAACCAAAGGATCGAGCGAAGGTTGCCCGGACGGCATGGTCAGGGTCGAGGGTGGAACGCTGAGTACTCGCAGAAAGGCTCCCGCTGCCATCAAAACCATCTGTGTCGACCGGATTGAGGTTACGGTACAGAGCTATGCGGAGTGTGTTGCCAAGGGTGTCTGTCAGGAGCCAGGAAGCGGAAAGGCGTGCAACTGGGGGGTGCCGGGGCGTGAGCAGCATCCGATCAACTGCGTTGACCTTGCCGGCGCCGAGAAGTACTGCAAGCAAAAAGGCGCGCGGTTGCCGGACTTCAATGAATGGGAATGGGCTGCAGAAGGAAGAGATGCTGCCACGTCCTACCCATGGGGTAACTCACCGCCTGAAGAGAACGCTTGCTGGTCAGGCACGACGAAGCGGACCAGCACATGTCCGGTCGGCTCGTTTCCCAGTGGGGACTCGCCCCAAGGTATTAGCGACCTGAGTGGGAACGTTTCAGAGTGGACGACAACAGCATTCTTGGATATGCCAGGAACGGTTCTATTGCCCGGGGGATCCTGGTGGGATAAGGACCCGGATGCGCTAAAGGCGATAGCGGCAGACCATGACGTTCCCGGACAGAAATACCATTCAATCGGCTTTCGTTGCGTAAAATAGGTGTAGTTCGAGGAGCATCCCGCCTCTGCATGTCCGAGGTCACACGTAGGCCCCGGCCTCGCTCCACCCCGAGTACAATGTGGGCCGCCAAGGAGGCCCGGATGAACCTTCGTTACTTCATTGCGGCGACCACCCTCACACTTCTTCTCGCCGGCCTTGGGATCTTGCCTTCGTGCAGTAGCCCTTCCTGCGACGACGGTGGCGAGGGCTGCCCCTGTACGACAGGCCTCGAGTGCGGCAGGCCGCCCGCCTGTACAGGCTGGATCTGCGACGGCACCTGCCACAGCTTCAACGAGCGCGTGGGCTTCCGCTGCATGATGGAGTCCTGCCCAGGCCCGGACAAGTGCCCTGGCGTGTGCGATGGCGCGGGCACGTGCATCGGGTGCCTGCAGGACGTGGACTGCAAGCCGGGGCATACCTGCGAGCTCGGGAACGTGTGCTCACGGTGCGATGACGGGGTGAAGAACGGAGACGAGACCGACGTCGACTGCGGCGGTTCATGCCCGCTATGCCCAGGGACGTGCAACGTGGATGCTGACTGCCCGGCAGGCTACTGCTGGGAGGGCCTGTGCGTCCGCTGCGATGACGAAATCCAGAATGGGGACGAAACCGGCGTCGATTGTGGGACGATGCTTGGCCACTGCCCCCTCTGCACCGGTTACCCGTGCATGACCGACGAGCAATGCGGGACCGGGATCTGCTCGGGGAACGGTGTCTGCTGCAAAGTCACCTGCGACGGCTGCCAGCAGTGCGGCGTGGATGGGGAATGCGTTCCGAAGTACGGCCCCGTTCCTCCATGGGCGGATTGCCTTCCCGGGCAGGCTTGTGGTCTCGGGGGGACCTGCGCGTGGAAGGACGGTGATCCGTGCACGAAGAACGAGGAATGCTTTCACCTGAAGTGCGTGGACGGGATCTGCGGCTGGTAGCCGGTCCCCATCACGGCGGCGGAGCGAGCTCGGGGACGCAACAGTAGGTGACGGGCATGCCCGTGTACGGCGCGCCGATGACCTCACCCCCGCCGGGTTCGCAGGTGCCGGTCTCGGAGAAAAGGACCTCGGCAGTTTGGCTCGCGAGCGCCGTACCTATCGGCAGGTCGACGCACTTTGGGCCCTCGCTCGAAGGGAGAATCAAGCCACCTCGCTCGGACCCGCATGCGTTATCGGCGTACACCTTGGCTTGCACCTCGCAGAATCCGCCTTGCGGTGGGCCGCAGTTGCAGGCCGAGCAAACCCTCTGCTCCTCGACCTGGATCCACCCATCGTGCCGCTCGGACCAGTCCTTCGGGCACGACAGCAACGCACCGAGCCCGTAGGCCACGCGGCACAGCCGGTATCCCGATGGCGGAGGGAGGATGCAGATGTTCACGAGATCGCAGGCTCCGACGCTTGCGGCCACGTACTCGATCACCTTCGTCCGAACCGGAGGTGGGAGAGGCTGCCCCTCAGGTGGCATGGCCGGCTCGGCGACGCAGGGGGCGACAGTCGGTGGTTCTACGACCAACGATCGAACGCACGGCGACCCATCGCATGGGGCGCCAGCGGGGATCTGGCTCGATGAGGAACAGCTACCGTTCCAACCTGCCGGAGGATCGAACGAGGTGACCGTGGACGAAGAAACATCTTGACAGGAAGTTGAATGGACGTTCCACGAGGTTGGCGCGACGCACCCAGTGGCCGGTACCGCGCATGAGCACGTCGGACACGTCGGCTCGGCGAAGACCACGTCCACCCAGCTCTCGTACCGTTCCGCAGGAAGAGGCGGAGGGGGCGGATCCGTCTCCTTGCCCATCCACACGTACGAGGGGACGTAGTCGAACCCGCCTCCACCCGGCGTGATGCACTGGGCATGATCGGGGCACGCCGATCCTGGACCTCCATCATCCTCGCCCGCATCGACATCGTCGCCAGCATCCGCGTCGGCATTCACGTTGACGTCATCCCCAGCATCAGGCGGACACGCGTACCTCTCTCCTGGCGGCCCGCAGCAGAGGACCTCTTCGTCGGCGTCGTTGTAACAGATCGTGTAGCCCTCGATCTTCCCGTCGCAGCTCTCTGCGTCGCATGCAGCGAGGCAGAACGCGATCACCATGCCGAGGTACGATGCGGAGGTCTTGAACGCACGCACGCCGTAAAGGCTAGTCCTCGAATACGGGCACCGTCAACGTTTGGACCCGAGGGACAAACCGGCGCCGTGCACTGTCGCGTTCCACCAACGCTTGCACCTCTCGCGCTCCCCGGCCAAACTCTGCGCTGGGGACAAACTAGGTCTCTCAGGTCATGCGCGACGCCTCTTCACGCCCATGCAAGGCGCGACGCCTTCTGCTCGTCGCGGCCCTGCTCTGCGGCACCTCGGTAGCGGCGGCGCAGCCATCCCAGGTGCTGCCGTGGCGCCTCGACTACGCCCCTGGTCCTGACGCCCCGAAGAACTGCCCGGACAAAAGCTACATCAAGGCCGCCCTCGCCACGAAGCTCAAGGGCCACGACCCCTTCACCGACGACGCGCCGCGCTCCATCTCCGTGAAGCTGGTGCTCACGCCCCAGCGGATCGAAGCGCACATCGAGGCGCGCGACGAGAACGGAGAGGTTGTCGCCAACCACGTTACCCAGGCGGAATCCTGGCGCTGCGACCAGCTCGCTGACCGTACCGTCTTCTACTTGCGCGACATCATCGACCCTCTGAAGATCCCGCCCGCGACGTCGGCGCAGTCGAGTTCGTCTGCGACGCCCGCGCCATCCGCGCCTTCATCAGCCACTCTGCCCCCAGTTCCCCCTACTCGTGCTCGCGTCGAGCCGTTTCAACCTGCCGCAGGCCCCTCGGCACCCAAGGCCGCGGCGCGCTCGGAAGGGCTGCCGCAGCTAGCCGTCTACGCGAACATGGGGGCTGCCTGGTGGAGTACCCCTGAGACCGCCTTGAGCCTCGCGGCGGGCATGGAGGCGCGGTGGAAGTGGCTCTCCATCGGCGTCGAGTGGAAGTACGACTATGCCTGGGCTTTGCCGACGAAGCTCGCTGTGGACGCTGAACGCGCGGGCGTGGCCGCGCTGGCATGCGGACGCCACGTACTCTTTCCTCCCCGGGTCTCCGCCCGCGCATGTGTCTTCGGCGATGTCGCACTGCTGTCGCTCGACGCCCAGAGAATCAAGCTCGTCAACGATGATGACCTTGTACTCGATTTCGGCGCGCGCCTCGGCGGAGAGTTCAGGCTTGCTCGCTTCTTGAGCCTCCAGCTACACGGGGACATCGCCTACGCGGCCCGTCGTCCAGTGTTCATCGTTGACGGCGAGGAATTCTGGCGGTCTCCCCGTCTCACTGGCGCTGTCCGGGTCGGCGTGGTTGTTCCCTTCGACATCCGGTGAAGGAGCCTTCGAGCAGGAGGCCGTACGATTTATTGGACGGGTCGCCCGTCTCGGCGCGTGTTTGTAGTCGTGCGCCTCCTCCTCCCATTCCTGCATCACGCCAGCGACGCCTTTCTCCGCTTCTACGCGACGCACCTCCTGACCGTTCTAGGGCTCCTGGCGCGGATGGGCGTGCGCCCGGCGGATGTCGACGACCTCGCGCAGGTCGTCTTCGTGAAGGTCTACAAGAACTTCGACAAGGTCCCGTCCGCGGGGGTCGATGACTGGCTCAAGATGATCTGCCAGCAGCAGGCGGCGGAGCACTATCGCCTCCACCGTCACCGCTTCGAGACCCCCGAGGCAGACGTCGGCGTGGACGTGCCCAGCGACGAGAACCCGCACGAGCGCTTCGAGCATCACGAGCTCGATCAGGTCGTCAAACGCGTGCTCCAGACCATGGACGCGGAGCTCGTCGACGTACTCGTCAGGGCCGAGTTCAACGGGGAGTCGCTGCCGCAGATCGCCGCGGCGCTCGGGGTCTCGCGCAACACCGCGCAGGCCAGGCTCGTCGAGGCCAAGGACGTCTTCCGGCGCAGGGTGACTAAGCTGTTCGGCCGGGACTTCACGCCGTTCATGGTGCTGCCTTTCAGCCTCGATACCGTCTTCCGGCCCCAGGACCTCACGCCCGACTTCATCGAGAAGGCGCGGCACGAGGTCTGGCGCGGCGTCGCCCGCGAGCTCGGCTTCAACGAGGCGCTTCCTCCCATCCTGGCGCCGAGCCCGTCGCCGCCCTCCGAGCCGCCGGCTTCGGGCGAGCGGCTCATCCAAGCAGTCGCGCCCCGGGGTTCTTCGCCTGCCGCTCGAGCCACCGCGAAGGCGGTGCTCGAGTTCATCAAGCACCCGCTCTTCCTGGTCGGTCTCGGCGCCCTGGGCGGGGGTGGCGCGGTCGCCCTCTGGCCGCACGACGCACCGCCCGCTGCGCTTCATGCAGTGCCGATGGTGCTCTCCGTCGTGGTTGACGAGGGCGGGCGGGGTGAGAGCTCCTCTGTTGTCGTCGCGCCTGCGCCCACCCCCGGACCGAGCCCGACCGTGATTGTCGTCGCGCACCCGCGTCCCCCTGCCGGCCCTGTGCCACTCAACGACCTGGAGACGACAAACCTCGAACAAGCCCGGGAGATGCTCTCGCGCGGGCAGTTCGCCGAGGCGCTCTTCACGCTGCGGCAGCATGAACGGGACTACCGGGACAGTCATCACGCAGCGGTCCGGAAAAAGTACATCGCCGCGGCGCTCGAGGGCCTGCGGCAGAACGAACAGAAGAGCGGCACCACGCCCTGACCAGCCTCTTGCACGGGGGCGTGCATTTTCCTTGGACGGGTCATCATGTCGGCTCGTGTTTAGAAAGTAAGGGACATGCGGCTTCTACGCCCGGCCATGAGCGCCGGCCTGCGGCGGTGTTTGTCCTCGCGAATTATCATCATCCGCAGACGGCCGCGGTGCAGAGCGCGCATTGGGGTGCGTTCGTCGAGGCATACCACCGCGGTCGCCTGGGGATGGTGATGTTCGCTCGAAGGAGGTCGCGGGACACAGCTCGCATTCGCTAGCCCAGGTTCCGCGCCCGCCTCCGGGCGATTATCACCGTGCCGGCGACGGCACCCGTGTGCTCGGAGGGTACATGGCCACCGAAAACGAACAACACGACCACGCCCGCGATGTGGCGGGCAACGTCAGCGTAGAGCGGCCCTTCGCGCGCACGCTGGGCTGCGGGGACGCACAGCCCGCGCCGAGCTCCACGAGCCCCCGAACGACCATCAGGCCGTCGCCATTGGTGGCAGAGCCGAAAGAGCCTCCACGGCGTCATCGCACGCCCATCGAGGAGGTGAACGACGTCCTCCGGCAGCTCCGCATCCCCGAGCTCGCCGACGTCCTGCTGTTCGCGCAGCGCACCCTCGCCGCGCGTGACGCAGGCCTGGATCCGTCGGTCATGAGCGAGCTCCTCGCTGCGATGAGCCGGCTTCATCCGGCCTACAAGAACACGCAGGGCGTGCCGCTGCCGATCCTCCGTGGGGCGCTCGTCGTAGTTCCTCGCGCCACGCTCGAGGCGGCTCTCCTACGAGCAGAGCGTGAGGGCAGCATCAAGCTCGTCGCCGTCTCGCCCCTCGCGCCGTTCATCGAGCGGCAGGCGGGTATCCACGACTCGAAGCGCGGTCTGCTCTACTTCTGCGCTGCTCCCACACCAGCGAGATGAGAACGAGCGTGTCTCGCCGCGAGGATCTACACCCGTTTGTCGCCAAGCTAGGTGCACGGATCCGAGATCTCCGCCTCGCGCGAGGGATGTCGCTCGAGCAGCTCAGGAAGAAGACCGGCATCGTCGTGAGCCACCTTTCACTCGTCGAGCGCGGGCACGTCGTGCTCACCGTAGGCACGGTCGATCGCATCGCACGCGCGCTCGGCTTGACGCCGATGTTCCTGGTGCTGCTTCCCGAGGAGAGCGAACTCGAGGCGGTCGTCGAGCGGATGGGCCGCATGAGCGCCGACAAACTCGCGCGAATGTTCGAGCGGGTGTCCGCCTCCAAGAGCCTGCGCCTGAAGAAGCCTCGTCCGCGCGGGAGTCACGGTCCGTAGCGAAAGGTTTGTCCCCTCTTGCGGTTTGGCGTGGAACATGCGATCCAGGGTCGCGATGTCCTCCGTGCGTCCGCCTCCCGCGCCGTTCGAGCCCTCGCCTCCGGCCTCGCGAAGGCGGCTCCGATCGGGGCCGGACGCGTTCAGCGTTCTCTCGCGAGACGGTGCCGCCGCGGTCCTGCTCTTCGCCCGTGCCAAACTCGAAGCTGAGCGTCGGCGTGCACCTGGGCTCGTGAACGCATCCCTTCGGGCCTTCGCCTCGGGCGTGGAGTCAGCGGCTCGCAGCGTGACCGAAGGGGTACACGACGAGGGCGTGTTCATCGCACCGCTCTTCCGCCTGCTCCGCGAGCGTGACGAGGTCCCCTCCTGCCCGAGGCTTTCTTCGTTCAAGGCGCGGCTGCTCCAAGCGTACAACCGCGGGCTCCTCGAACTCGCCACGTGCCAGCGCGCCGAGGACGTGAACCCCTTGGTGGTCGCCGCATCTGCGGTTCGTTCCCGACGAATCACATTTCATCTCGTGCAGCGATGGTCGCGTCGGAACATGTTCGCCGCGCTCGACGACGTCGTCGGGGCGCTCTCTCCCAAGGCATACGCCGCCGCAAAAGACTTCGCGCGCAAGGTCCATGAGGATGAAAAGCGCCGTGAAGGGCGCCCCCGCCTGATCACGCTACCGCTCGACGCTTTCGCCGCCCGCGTGCAGGCCGTCGTCAATGAAGGCTCGCACGACGCGCTCGTCGTGGAGCTGTTCCGAGAACTCGATGACCGCGGTGAGGCGACGGGGCTCGGTCTCTCGGCGTTCAAGGCTCGGCTTCGCGGTGCGCATCGCACGGGCCTGCTCACGCTGCGCGCCTGGCAGGCGACGGATGGTGTGCAGACCCCAGCCATGCAGGCGTCCGTGGTTAGTCACGAGGGGATGACGCTGCACCTCGTGTGCTGCACGGCGGCCCCGTTGCCCATCCCGTGGGGGCGGCCGGCGCCGCTCTTGGTTCCCGCGCCGCGCTGGATCGAAGCATCGCAGGGGCGACTGTAATGAGTGAGTATCAGTATTATGAATTTCAGGCTATCGACAGGTCCCTCACCGAAAAGGAGATGGACGAGCTTCGTTCGTACTCGACGCGTGCCCGTATCACCCCCACGAGCTTCGTCAACCATTATGAGTGGGGGAACTTCAAGGGCGACGAAGACGCGTGGATGTTCCGCTACTTCGACGCGTTTCTGTATCTCGCGAACTGGGGCACGCACGAGTTCAAAGTGCGCCTGCCTTCGAAGTTTCTCGACCTCCCCGATGTGCGCCCGTATTGCTCGAGAAACAGCCTGACGGCGCGCAAGAACAAGGACCAGATCGTCCTCACCTTCACCTCGCAGGACGACGAGAACGAAGATTGGGATACCGGCGAGGGCATTCTATCTTCGCTGATCGCGATTCGTGCGGAGCTCGCCCGCGGAGATCGTAGGGTGCTGTACGTCGGTTGGTTGCTCGCTGTGCAAGCCGACGAGCTCGACGATGAGGAGCCGGAGCCGCCCGTGCCGCCCGGGCTGGGGCAGCTCAGCGCTTCGCTCGATGCGTTGGTCGAGTTCCTGCGTATCGACCCGGATCTACTTCGTGCCGCCGCGGAGACGAGCGCGCAGATGTCGACCCTATCGCCCGGCCGAAACGAGCTGATGGCTTGGCTCGCGCCGCTCCCGCCGGCCGAGAAGGATACGTGGCTCGCCCGCTTGTTCGCCGAGGACACGCTGTCCGTGTCGGCGGAGCTTCATCGTCGGTTTGTGGAGGATCACGAACCGGGGCAACCGAGCCTGGCGCCGCGACGAACTATCGGCGAGATTCGCCGCATCGCCGAGAAGCACGCTGTGGAGCGAAAGCAAAACGCCGAACGAGAAGCTGCCGCCGAGGCGGACCGGCGGCAGCGAAAAGCGGCGCGCGAGCGGGCGAAGCGTCTGGATACGCTGGTTGGCAAGGAGCAGCAGCTCTGGTTGGATGTCGAGACCCTCGTCGCGGCCAAGCAGTCCAAGAACTACGTTGCAGCGGTGGAGGTTCTGGTTGACCTCCGCGATCTCGCCGCGAGATCGGGAGCGGGGGACTTCGAGACGTTGCTGCAGTCTTTTCGGAGCCGGCACGCGCGCAAGGCAACGCTCATGGATCGGATCTCGAAGGCCGGCCTGTAGAGCGTGGTCCTTCGGCTCCCTGTCCCCGCGCGACGAGTTTTCCTCGCCTCCCTGCCCTCGCGCGACGAGTTTTCCTCGCCTCCCTGCCCTCGCGCGACGAGTTTTCCTCGCCTCCCTGCCCTCGCGCGACGAGTTTTCCTCGCCTCCCTGCCCTCGCGCGACGAGTTTTCCTCGCCTCCCTGCCCTCGCGCGACGAGTTTTCCTCGCCTCCCTGCCTCGCGCGACGACTTTTCCTCGCCTCCCTTGCCTCGCGCGACGACTTTTCTTCGGCTCCCTTGCCTCGCGCGACGACTTTTCTTCGGCTCCCTCCCTCGCGCGACGACTTTTCCTCGGCGCCCGGTCTCACGTACTACGGGCCAAGGCGCGATCCACGCGGCCTGCTGGACACGCTCAGGACCGGCAGGGGGCTAAAAAAGAGCGGACGGTGCAGCCATCGAGCTGCACCGCCCCTGTCTTCTGCGATCAGGCCGCCGTTGCCCCGGGGACGGCCCGCAGAGCCTTGTCCCCCGGTCCGTCGTCCTCGCCGACCTTCGCCGGCTCGTACCGCCGCTCTTCGATGGAGAGCTCGAGGCCGAGGTGATGCTTGATCAGGTTCGCCGTGAGGATGACGCTCGCTGCGTTCTTCAAGACCCTGCCGTTCACAACCGCGCGCCCCTCCCACCGCCGGTGGCCCGCGACCAGTCGAGCGTCCTGAGCCCCGTCAGCACGCTCTTCCAGTCCTCGCGCCGCTCCCGCAGCAGGGCGTTGCCGACGCGGCCAAGCGCTTCGAGCACGACCGCATGTGCATGGACGCATCGATCTCGCAACACCGCCGCCTTGATCCGCACGAGGCCGACGTCTTGCCAGTCCGGCATTACGCGCGTCACCTCATTCCAGAACTCGACGGCGATCTTCTTCGCGGCCTCGAAGCTCCCACTGAACCCCGCGAGCAGCGCCTTCGTCGCCGCGTGGATGCTCGCAAGCGCGAAGAGCTTGTTCGATCCGCCCGAGACCGAGGTTTTCTCCCCGTCCGTGAGCTGGTGGAAGAGAAGGACGTCGCGAACGACGGCGCGCGTGAGCTTCGCCAGCTCGTCGCGGTGATCGTACAGGAGCCCCAACAAGTTGTTCGGCCGCGCCGCGAACCGGTTCAGGTCCGCGAACCGCTGCTGCGCCTTCTCAAGTTCCCTGTCCGCACGTGCTTCGTGTACCATCCGCCCGGCCCTCGTGTCCTCCCCCTTTCTCAAAATCCCACCCTCCAATTGGATCGCGAGCAACGCCCTCGCCTTCGCGGTCCCCGACCTCTACCCGGTGAGCCGTGGCCACACCCTCGTCATCCCGCGCCGGCTCATCGCGACCTGGTTCGATGCGACCCCCGAGGAGCAGGCGGCCATCTTCCAGCTCGTCGGCGAGGTCAAGCGCAAGCTCGACGCGGAGCTCTCCCCGGACGGCTACAACATCGGCATCAATGCGGGCGAGGCCGCGGGCCAGACGGTCATGCACCTGCACGTGCACGTCATCCCGCGATATCGCGGCGATGTGGACGACCCGCGTGGTGGCGTGCGGCACGTCATTCCTGGCAAAGGAAACTACCTCGCAGAGAAGTTTTCTGCGCTCTCCCAGGGCGGCATCCAAGACCCATTCCTCACGCACCTCGTCCCTCTGTTCCGCCGCGCCACGGACATCGACATCCTCGTCGCATTCACGCAGGAGTCCGGCCTCGACAAGCTAGAGCCACACGTCTTCGGCGCCATCGAACGCGGGGCGCGTGTCCGGTTCGTCACGAGTGATTACCTCCACATCACTCAGGCCGCCGCGCTCTTCGTGCTCCTCGACTGGATGAACGCCCTGGCAGCCCTCGACGCGGCTCTGCCGATGCCCGGCCAATTCGAGGCGCGTGTCGTCGAAGTCGCACGACTGCCGAAAGGCGTACCTTCTTTCCACCCAAAGTCATGGCGTTTCGAGGGGCCTGACTTCGGCGCGGCGTTCGTGGGTTCGAGCAACGTCTCCCATGCGGCTCTCCTCGCGGGCGTGGAGTGGAATCTGCGGGTCGACCGGGCACGCGATCCTTCGGCGTTTCACACCATCAAGAGCGGCTTCGAGCGCTGGTGGTCTGCAGCGCTCCCTCTTTCTGCCGAATGGGTGGCCGAGTACGCACGTCGCGCCCGTTCGACGGCCACCCCGTCCCTGCCTCCCGGCGAGGAGCTGGAAGAACCGCTCCCTCCGCCCCCTCCGCCACACGAGATCCAGATCGAAGCCCTTTCCTCACTTCGCGCGAGCCGCGAGAAGGGCCATCCCCGCGCGCTCGTCGTCCTCGCGACGGGGCTCGGGAAGACGTGGCTTGCGGCGCTCGACGTCGCATCCTGGGCCGAGGAGAAGGGCGAGCGTCCACGCGTCCTCGTGCTCGCGCATCGCGAAGAACTCTTGATCCAGGCAGCGAAGACGTTCCGCCGCCTTTTCCGCGAGAATGCCCCAAGATTCGGCTGGTTCGTCGGCGACAGGAGCGACCTCCGCGGCGACATCGTTTTCGCCTCCGTGCAGAAGCTCTCTCGCGCCGAATCTCTTTCGCGGCTCCCTCCCGACGGGTTCGACTATGTCATCGTCGACGAGGTCCACCACGGCACCGCGCCGACCTATCGCCGCATCATCGACCGCCTGCACCCTCGCTTTCTCCTCGGCCTCACCGCAACGCCCGAGCGCACCGACGGCGCCGACGTGGCTGGGATCTTCGACGACCACGTCGCTTACCGCGCCGATCTCGGGGTGGGCATCCAGCGCAAGCTGCTCGTTCCCTTCGCCTATTTGGGCCTGAAAGACGACACGAACTACGACGCCATCCCGTTCCGCAGTCGCCGCTTCGATCCGGAGACGCTGGAGCAGGCGATCGACACGGATGCCCGGCTCGAAGCGATGCTTCGTGCATGGAAGGAGCACCCCGGCCAGCGAACCCTCGTCTTCTGCTGCTCCATTCGCCACGCCGACCACGCGAGCGCATTCCTCATGAAGCAGGGCATTCGCGCGCTCGCCGTCCATTCGGGTTCGACCTCGGCCCCGCGTGAGAGCGCCATCTCTCACCTCGCCGGGGGGCACATCGAGGCGATCTGCACCGTGGACCTCTTCAACGAGGGCATCGACATCCCCGAGATCGACCGCGTCGTGATGCTCCGGCCAACCGAGTCCCCGGTCGTCTTCCTTCAACAGCTCGGCCGCGGTCTGCGCGTCGCGGAGGGCAAGACGCGCCTCGTCGTCCTGGATTTCATTGGCAATCACCGGGTCTTCCTGGAGCGCGTGCGCACGCTGATTTCGCTCGGCCCCGAGCCCACGAGCCTACGCGACTTCCTGGAGGGCAAGCAGGCCGCCCGCATGGCGCCCGGTTGTTCGATCGATCTCGAGCTCGAAGCCAAGGATCTTCTGACCAAGCTCCTTCCGCCACAGGGCGGAAGCCCGGCGGAGCAGGCGTATCGCGATCTTCGTGAGGTCCGAGGGCAAAGGCCCCTCGCAGGCGAGCTGTACCGCATGGGATACGGTCTCAAGAAGCTGCGTGATGCCCACGGGAGCTTCTTCGATTTCGTGGCCGCCATGGGCGACCTCGACGACGCGGAGAAACGCGTCCTTGCCATGGCGGGTGACTTTCTTCGCGAGCTCGAAGTCACCCCCATGAGCAAGTGCTACAAGATGGTGACGCTGGAGGCGTTGCTCGAGGCCGACGCGCTTCGAGACGGACTCCCCCTCTTCGACCTCGCGCAGAGAAGCTACGCCATCATGGCACGGTCCCCCGAGCTTCTGCGCGATCTGGAAGGTGTGACCGATTTTCCCGATGTACATGACCCGGACATGCGCCGGTTCGCGGCGTACTGGCGGATCAACCCGATCGCCGCCTGGACGAGCGGGCCGGGCAAACGATTCTTTGCGCTGGAAGGGGATCGGTTCGTCTCGCGGATTCCCTGCCCCCCAGGCGCAGAGGAAGTGCTCACGGCCATGGTGCGTGAGCTCGTCGACTACCGGCTCGCCATGTACCGCACGCGGCGAACAGAATACGTCTCCGGTGTCTCGTTCACGGCAAAGGTCACGTGGAACAAGCGTGATCCCATCCTGAAGCTTCCCTCCCGCGAGCAACGGCCGGACCTTCCCCTCGGTTTTCAGGACGTTCGATTGCCGGGCAACGTTGCGTGGCAGTTCTCGTTCCAGCAGCAGTTCTGTAATGTTGCGCGTCCCCTTGGCTCGCAGCGGAACGAGTTGCCGGATCTCCTGCGGCGCTGGTTCGGCTTGGCTGCGGGGAAGCCCGGAACGAATTTCCGGGTCCGTTTCTCGCGTTCTCCCAAGGGTGACCTCTGGGTAGAACCGGACGAGCCGCGAGCCGAGGCGAATACTGAGCGTGGTGTTCTCCTTGCCTTCCCCACGCTGCGCGCAGCCGCGGGGGCAGCCCGGGATCCGATGGCGCTGGCGCCCGAAGGCGAGCAGGTCCGGCTACCGACGAAGGCGCGTGGAGAAGGCTTGTTCGCCGTCCGGGCCACGGGCGACTCCATGAATGGGGGCAAAGAGCCCATTCGTGATGGCGACTGGCTCGTGCTGCGCTTTGCGCGGGGGCAATCCCGGGAAGCGATGAAGGGCAAGATCGCGCTGGTCGAGGTGCCGGATTCACAGATCGGCGCAAGTCATCTCGTCAAGCGCGTCGTTCAGGATGACGGGCGGTGGGTCTTGCGATCGGAGAACCATGCTTTTGCCGCCATTGACGCCACGGCCGATACCGTGCCCATCGCCACCCTCGTGGAGGTGGTGAAGCCCGAATCGCTCGGGCCAGCCGTCGGCGTGACCATCGAGGATGAAAAGCTCGCCGAAGCATTCGATCTCTCGGAGCCTCCGCGGAGCAGACGGGTGGATGGTCACCTGTTTCTGCTCATCGAGGAGAAGGGAAGGCTCGTGGCGCCGGATCGGATCCGATTCCCGGGCATCGAGCCGCGACCGGGTGAAACGGCGTTCGTGTTGACGCGGGCGCCGGAGGGGGCGACATGGCGTTACGCCGGCGTCGCCCGCTTCGTCGAGGAGGATGGCCTGTGGGCGTGCGCGGGAATCGATCTGCCGACCTTCCGTGCGCTGGGAGAGGGCCGGGAGGCGTCTCACACGTTGCCTCGATCCGTCGAGGAGCGGGCGCGTCGTCTCATCGATGAGCTACTTCGCAAGACGGGCGCGGGGTCGAGCGTCGAGCAGAATGGGAAGCGATTCCGGCTCGTCGGACCTGCGAAGCGAGGTGGACTGCGTATCGACGGCGGTCCTTCCGGATTCGAGGAGCGGACGGTGTCGCCGACCGATATCGGGTGGGTCCTCGTCGCGCTCTCCGAGGTGAACGACGATCTCCGGCGGCTCGACGAGGAGCTCGTTCACCGGCTACGATATCTGGAGGGCACGTCGAAGGGCTCGACGCGGTACATCGACACGGAATGGGCCATTCTTCTCGTGAAGGAGGCGCTTGCGGCGAAGGATTGAGGCTCAGCCACCTTGCGGTCCGCCTCCGCCCTGCGGTTCTTCCGTCTTCTTTTTCGCCCGCCGCTTGTACAGGGCCGAAAGCTCGAACGCCGTCGCGATGGCGGGCTCTCCGAGCTCCCGTGCCGCCGCCTCGGCCGATTCGCGCGCCGTTCGCGTGAGAAGCTGATTCCCTTCTTGCCCGACGCATGGATCCCCGAGGCGCTGTCGATCGCCGAGCGCATCGCGACCGTTCACGTCCGGGCGAACGTCCTTGTCTGGCTCGCCTGGAGGCTCGGCGACGCCGAGCGAACGCAGATCGCCGAAAGAATCCTGGCGGCTGAGCTCCCGCGCATTCGTCACCTCGATTCCACCGAAATGCGCAGCCAGATCGCTCGCACCGTGGCGCCTCTCTTACCTGAGCCGCGTCGAAGTGAGGTGCTCGCCGCCTTCCCATCCCCGTCGACAGCATCGCCGCAGCTCGACGGCGCGATGGTTCGTGGGAAAGCAGGGCTCGAGCGATCCGCGAGGATCGCCCCCGAGCTGAGCACCCAGGAGCTCGAGGTAGCGCTCGCCGAGGCCGTGACCGAGCGCTCGCACGGAAGCCCCCACGACGCACGGCTCGAGGCGGTGGCCGCTCTCGCCTCGGAGCGGCTACGGCGCCCTCATCCACCGCGCCAAAGGCTCCAGAAGCTCCTGCACGACACACTCCATGGGCGCGCAGAGACACGCGCGGAGGTGCTGCTCGTCCTGTCCGCGATGGCGCCGCTCATCATCGGTCTCGGGGGGACGCCGGCGGCGGTCGGAGTTGTGCAAGCGATTCGTCGCGTGGGCGAATGGTGGCCGTAGGCATCGACGAGGTGCTGCCCAATCGCGCCCTCGTTCGCGCGGTGTACTGCTCGCTTCAAGCTCCACAGCATCGCTTGTACTTCTTCCCGCTCCCGCACGGACACGGACCTTTCCGCGATACGACCTTCGGGGCTTGCTGGATTGGCCTTGCCCAGAGGAATGGCTCGCGCGCCGAGAGAAGCACCGGCTTTGCCCATGCCGCGTCCCAAACGCCCCGCGCTGCGGTGAGAAAGTCCGCCGGCAAGTGGAGATCTTCGAGCCCGGCCCGCGAGACCCAGGGCACCGCGCCGAGCGAGCCGAGCATCTCTGGGCTCTCCATCCATTCGACCGGGCTGTTCGCGGCTATGCAAGATGCGAGAGCATCCGGCACGTCCACCATCCTCTCGAACTGATACGGCGATCCCGGAGATGCCATGCGGCTCGCGAGGAGGGCGAGATCCGCGCCGTTTTCCCGATGGATCGCGGCGAGCACGTCCGGCTCGTCCATGAACATCGTCCACTGGCCTGCGATGGTTCCAGCCGCATCGCGTACCAGGTCGCTCACGAGATCCTCGCCGGATAGCCTCGGCCCTGTCTCGAGCACCTTTCCCACCTCGGCACGCAGCCGTGCATGACGGTGGCCTATCGCCACGAGCGATAGGCCCGAGCTCGCTACGTCGATGTAGCGCTCGGCTTCTTGATATTGGCGCTTCTGATACGGCAGCGCGAGCTTGCCGAGGCGCGCCGTCGCCCAGACGCCGCGCAGCGTGATGCCGATGATGCCCGTCTCCAGCGCGATCCGAGTGCAATCAAGCCGCGCGATCGTCTCGACGTCCTCCTCGGACAGCCCCTCGAACTGCGTGGGCCCGCCGGCCATGGCGAGCGCGACGAGGTGCCCCGTTGCCCAGGAGAGCTTCCAGTACACGTCAACGAGCTCGTCGTGGCGCCGCGCGAGTTTGTCCGTCCGCCGAAGCTCCCGGAGGAGAACCAGACGCAGGTCGACGAGGGTGGGCTGGAGTTCCATCAGCCAACGGAAGAACTGCACCCATAGGAACGGTTGTATCGCGACGAGACGGGTCATCTCCTCGCGCGAGAGCAGTGAACCAGCATCGTAATGCGCCGGAGCAGCGCGGCTCGGCCCCCGGGTTGACGAGCAACCGCCTCGGCCTGGGCCAAGCGCTCGCGCATGACTTCCGTTTTGCGGATGACGGCGTCGAGCTTCTCTCGGGTGATCAGGAAGAGGTCCTTCGTGGGCTTCATGCCTTCGCCGAGGCACGTGACGAAGTGCCCATCGCGCGTGACGACGAGGAAGGGGCCCTCCTCCGGGTCGGCGAGCGAGATGGCAACGCGCTCGCAACGCTCAGGGACGCGCCCAGACGCGAGGATGTGCCGCAAGAGGGCCTCGTCGCGGTAGAGCGAAAGGGAGAGCTCGACGTGCTCGAAGGACACGCGGTCGAGGCGGGAGAGAAAGTGGTGGGCGTGACCCATGAGATCCTCTGGAATCATAGCGAACATCGACCCGCGTCATGCTTTTTTTTGCGGCGTTCGCGACGCTCACCCCCCACCTCGCTGACCGCCACGATGCTCGATCACACGACGGAATACGCGCGTAGCCTTGGCCTCGGCTGGTGCGAAGTTCCATGGGCCTGTCCGATTTCGATCCGTCGCCTCTTCAGACCGTGCCGGTCCTCGAAAGCGACCCTCCGCCAATCTCATGGCCTGCTGCAGCGCGCCTGGGGGCGTTCTTGCAAGCAATGTCATGGCCTGCGATAGCACGCCCGCATCTGTCGACGACAGACGCTTCCCTGTCGACCCACCCATCCCACAAGGAGAAGCAGCTCTGGCGGAATCTCGAGACGCTCGTCGACAAACAGCCCAAGAACGACATTGCAGCGGTGGAGCCGCGCCGGGGCGCCGCCCCGGACCCCGCGGGGGCTGTTCGCCCCTCGACCCGAACCAGGCACGGCCTGGACCGAGGGTGGAAGAACTGCGCGTTGCGCAGTTCTTCCACAGGCCGGTGGCAAGACCAAGGGCACGTGAGCTGTCGTACGTGTATCCAGGATGGAGGCGCGTGGACCTGACTCGGGGGCGCGTGGGGTTGACCCAGGAAGGCGTGATGTTGATGCGGAACGTGGTGGAGGTCACCAGGTAGCGTTCGAGGTTGACGAGAGGGCGCGTGGACCTCGGGGCCGAACGATTGGTTTTCAGCCACGGGCGCATGAGGTTCGGCAGGAAGCGCCTGCTGCTCTCCGCGAGACACGTGACTTTCGTGCGCGGGCGCCTGGGCCTCGAGAGAGCGCGCGTAAAGTTGGCAAGCCATCGCGTGGACCTGGGAAACGGCGCGCCTGGACCTCTCGCTGCATCCCCCGCAGCTCCCCGAGGAGCGTGCGGACTTCACGCGAGGACGTCGGCCCGCATGGAACCCCAATCCCTCTCTGGCTCGGTCGATCCCGTGCGGCGCGGGAGCGCGTGTGCCATTTCTTCGCACGCTTCCCGCCGTGGAACCCGGAATCACGCTGATCAGTCGCCGATGTCGCTGCCCTGGGCGACGGTCTGCCCGTCGGACGTCACGAGGACCTCGAAGTCTCGCCCATCCTTGCTGATATGGGCCTCGAAGAAGACGCGACCGCCCGGCAGCGTATACATCTCCAGCTTGTCGAGCCTGCCGCCCGCCGCCCACCGCAAGATGGTGTCGCGCGCCTCGGGCGAGGCGGATTCGAGCGTGACCTCCCACTCCTTGCCTTGCTCGAGGAAATCCTCGAGCGACCTGCCGCCCGTATCCACGGGCGACGGCGTCATCTTCGCGTCCTCTTGGCCCTGCGCGTAGCCCGCAGCCGGCAAGCCGACCAGAGCGAGCCCGAACGAAGCGAGCAAGGCCCATCCTTTCTGCCCAGTCATGGCTGCATTCCTCCTTCCCGGTACTCCGTATCGCCGGATCGCGCCGATGCGTATGCGAACGGGATGCCGCGCTGCCCGGCAAACCACGCGCGCCCAGCAGACGCGTGGCGCGAAGGTCTCCGAGGGCCCGGGCTACGGGGGCCCGGTGTTCCGAGAGCCAAACGAGTGACGCACGGCGGCGAATGCACGGAGGGGCACGATTGCAGTTCGTTCTGGACGCCGCTCGCGATTCTGCGAAAGTATTCCCGTGACGAGCCCGCAACGCCCCCTGGATCGCGCCCCGTGGAACCCGGAGGCGGTTCCCGAGGGACCTCGCTCGGTCCGCACCAGCCAGCCGCCCGCGCCGCCCGCACCCGTGAGCGCGTTCATGCCGAGCTTCGAGACCTCGCCGCCCCCAGCGCCCTTCGAGCGCACCCCGCCGCAGAGCGTCATCAACCCCGTGTATGCCCCCTCGTCTCCCCCCGGGGGGCCCGTCTCCTCCGGAGCCCCACGGCGCTCGCTCGGAGGCATCGCCGCGGTGGTGCGGCAGCTCGACCGGAAGCACGGCGCGTTTTTCATCTCGCGCCTCATCCTCATGACGGGCATCAACCTGCGCACATACGACGCCGCGACGCCCGACGATCCACATGCGGTCGCGAAGCTCGCCAGGGCGCTGCGCTCGCTCGTGCCCGCGACCGAGCTCGACGGGCTCTTGCAGCTCTTGCCGATCCAACGATAGAACGCTCCCAACGAAGGAAGCAGGGAGGAGACCATGAGCGATCTCGTCATGGGCGCTGGACACAGCGCCGCCCCGGAGACCCACGCCGCCGTGCGCGAGGCCGCATCTGTCGCGCGACGCGCGCTCGGAGGCAAGGAGCCGCGGCTCGCCATCGTAGCCGCCACGGTCGATCACGACGCAAGCGTGGTGCACGCGGCATTCCGCGAAGCGTTGCCCGGCGTGCCTCTCCACGGCGCGACCACGTCCCTCGGCGTGCTCACGGGCAGCGGCGTGGTCATGGGCGAGAAGGGCGGCGTGGGCGTGCTCCTCCTCGGAGCCGGCCAGGATGCGTCGTTCGCCGTGGGCAGCGCCGATCTCGCCGAAGGCGCGCGAGAGGCGGGCCGCAAGGCCGCGCGGGCACTCGCGTCGAGCGGCCCCGCAGGCGAGCCCCCGCGGCTCGTGTTCATCGCGGTCACGCCTGGCCGCGAGGAGGAAATCCTCGCCGGCATCACCGACGTCCTGCCCGGCGTGCCCGTCTTCGGCGGCAGCGCGGCCGATCACACGATCGAGGGCGCCTGGAGCATCTTCACGGACCAGGGCGTGCAGCGCGAGGGCGTCACCCTCGCGGGGCTCTGGGGCGCGTCGGTACGTATCGGCGCGGTCATCGAGGGTCCGTACGAGCCCACCAACAAGCGCGCAGTGATCACCGCGTCGAACGGCCGCGCCATCGAGACGCTCGACGGCCGCCCGGCAACCGAGGTCCTCCACGGCTGGATCGGCGACTCGATCGCCGCCGAGGTGCGCGAGGGTGGCAACCTGCTCATGCAGACCGCGGTGACCCCGGTGGGCATCGCGCGCGGCGGTGACGCGGAGCAGCCGTTCTACCTGCTGCTCCACCCGGCGCAGGCGCACCCCGAGGGCCGGGTCGACGTCTTCGCCGAGGCGCCGCAGGGCGCCACGGTGTGTCTCATGTCCGGCAGCGCGGATTCGCTCGTGGGCATCATCGACCGCATCGTCGACCGCTGTCTCGCCGCGGCAAACATCGAGCCGCGGGACGCGCGCGGCGCATTCTTGATTTACTGCGCGGGCTGCGCGGGCGCGGTGGGCGGGCGTATCGAGGAGGTGCTCTCGCGCCTTCGGGGTCGGCTCGGCGACGTCCCAATCCTCGGCTTCTGCACCTTCGGCGAGCAAGGCCACGTCCCCGGCGTGGGCAACGTCCACTCGAATCTGTCGGTCTCGCTCGTCATCGCGGGCTGAGGCGCTGAGCTGGGGCGTTGCCCCAGGCCCCACCAGGGGCTATCCGCCCCTGGACCCGGACCAGCCAGGGGCTGGACCCGGGGTCGATGAACTGCGCGATGCGCAGTTCATCGAACAGGCCAGGTCAAGGCCAACGACGACCCTGCCAATCAAGACCGCCGTGACCGGCAACGCCGTCCCTGGTCTTGCCACCGGCCTGTGGGAAGAACTGCGCATCGCGCAGTTCTTCCCCCTGAGGTCCAGGGCTTGCCCTGGTTCGGGTCGAGGGGCGAACAGCCCCCGCGGGGTCCGGGGCAGCGCCCCGGCGCGGCGGTTTGCGATGGGTCACGCGCGCTCGCTCTGGAGCGGCATCGATCCTCGAAAAATCAAGAATTGGCCCAGCCAATACGTTGAAAGGATCCAGACCGGCCCGAGAGGGAGAGGGAACACCCAGCGATTCGCGCCGATGAGCGAGTCCGATATCACGAAGAAGATCGCGCCTGCGCAGAAAATGCGGGAGGCGTGGTCCTTCGGCTCGACGAAGGCGCGCCCGAGTGCCCGGCCGAGCATCGATGAGATGACGAGCGCATACGCCGTGATTGGCGCGTGCAGGGCCTCTGGCGCGCGGCCGGCTCCGACGAGAATTCCCCACATGAGCCCGCCGAAGGCGAGCGCCGGGAGCATCGGGAGCCACGCGCCGACCGCGCGCTCCGGCAAACCCATCCCGGCGATATAAAAGAGGTGCGCGACGAGAAACGCCCCGAGCCCGGCGACGAACACGTTATCGATGACGACGTCGGCGACGAGCGACGCGAAGAGCCCGAGCCCGACGAACCTCGCGAGCCGTCCCTGCCTCTCGCGCAGACGAGCGACGCAAAGCAAAAAAAGTGGGACGGCCTTGACCAGACGACACGCGAGCGAGCCCGGCGCAAGCACGACGAGCAAACACGAGGCCGTCGCGCTCGCGAGGTACGCCCCGAAGAAGGTCGCCTCGTGGCACCAAAAGGAAGCCCGATCCATGCGTCGAGAACTTACCACGACGCTGCCGCCGGACGCCGAGCGCGGGCAGCTACGCGAGAACGCGGCCCTGGGCGCTCGGCACGCGAGCGTGACCCCTGTTCGTGTTCTGCTTTCTCGTCTCGATGGGCAGAAGAAGGCATCCTCCGCGGCCGTGGAGAACGCCCCTGTTCGCATTCTTCCGTCCCAGTTGACCGGTCGAAGGGGTTCCGCTCATCCTCTTCGCGCCGAGAGAAGATCACGGTAACACTGTAAGGAGATGGGACGAGCATGGAATCGAAGAGCCGGATGATTGCTTTCTTCCCCGCGGCCCTGGCGCTCGCATTGACTGGTCTCGTGGTTGGCTGCAGCAAATCGGAGCCGGCTTCGGGTTCGGGGGCGCCCACCGCATCCGCGGCCGGCGCGTCGGCTCCGGCGGGCAACGTTTGCGACGTCGCTGCCTTCGAGAAGGAGCAAGACGAGAAGGGCCGCCAGAGCCACACGCCGAGGAAGCTCTCCGGCTGCAAGTTCGAGTCGTACAGCCCGAGCAGCAAGACGGCGATGTTCTCGGGCAATGGCAAGATGAAGCTGTCCTGCGTGAACATCCCCAAGCCGGAGATGGCGGTCGGCGACCTCGCGGACATCGAAGGCAAAGAGGATAGTGCCGGCTTCGTCACCCTCTACAGCTGTGTCGTGACGAAGAAGTGAAGGCCGCGCAGCGCCCGCAAAACCGGGGCGCCACGCAGCCTTCATGATGGAGGGCGCGTTCCGCGCGTCAGGGCGCAACGCAGAGCGCGAGCGACCAGTTGTTCAGCGTGCCCACGATGTAGTCCTCGTCGTCGCCGATGCCGAGCTTCCACGCCCCCGCGGACGCCTGCCCGTTGAACGTGGCGAGCGGCGCCTCGGGCGAGAAGCACCCGGTGAACGGCGCCGCCCCGGAGGTGATGGGCGCCGCGCAGGTGTCGTCGAGGACCGTGTTCACGTAGTTGTCAAAATCCTCGCCGTTGTCGCTGGTCAGGTCGATGGACGGCCCGGCCGGCGACGCGAGCGAGACGTCGACGTCCTCGATCCAGGTGTGCGTCACGTTGAGCTGCACCGCCGCGCGCTGCACGGTCCCCGTGACGGCCACGTTCATCGTGCTCGTCGTACTGTCCACGTCCGGGATGCTCAGGGGCGTGTCCTTCGAGTTGTAGACCACGAGCTTCTGGCCCGCGTCGCACGGTGTGGCGAGGCCGCAGCCGAACGCGCATTCCGTGTCGGCGCAGTCGGTGCTCCCGTCGTTGTCGTCATCGACGCCGTCGTTGCAGACCACCTCGCGGAGCACCTCGCAGGTCGCGGTGCAGCTCGGGCCGCCGTCGCACTCCTCCGAGCCCTCCTTGACGCCGTTGCCGCAGAGCGCCGTGATCTTCACCTGCAGCTTGTAGCCGGTGATGACGCTGTTGTCCTGGTAGTCGATCACCTTCACGCGGTACGTCCCCGCGGGGAGCCGACGCGCGTAGGTGTTGATGTTCGGGTCGATCCTCGAGCAATTGCTGATCGCGCCCTGATCCTGCTCCGGGCCGAGCGCCGTCGCGCAGTCGGAGTAGAGCTGGATCACCGTGTCGACCGACGACGTGCAGGTGCCCGGGCCGTTCATGTCGAACGTCTCGATGTGCACGTCGGCCGCGGCCGGGAGCGTGAAGGCGAACCAGTCGTCGTCGCCGATCGGCGTGATCGCGCCGGTGAGGAGCAGGCCGGTCGCGTCCGTGGGCACCGGGAACGGGCCGGTCGCCGCGGCGCAGGTGTCGTTCGGCTCCACCTCGGGTTTCGCCTCGATCATGCAGTTCGAGGCGCAGCCGTCGCCGCCTGCCACGTTGCCGTCGTCGCACTGCTCCGAGCCCTGCTTCTGGCCGTCGCCGCAGAGCGCGTTGAACGAGATCTGCAGGAGATAATTCGGGATCGTACCGTTGTTCTGGTAGTCCTCGACGCGCACGTAGTACGTGCCCGGGGCGACGCGCCGCAGAGGCGTGTCGACGGTCGAGTCGAGCTTCGAGCAGCTATTGACGCCGCTCTCGTCGTCGAAATCGAGCACCGTGGTGCAGTTCGAGCCGCGGAACTCGATGACCGTGTCGACGCTGACGCAGGTGCCCGGCGTGCCGTCGAAGGTCTCGATCTTGAGATCCGCCGTCGCGGGCACGGTGAAGGCGAAGAAGTCCTGATCCCCGGCCGGCGTGATCGAGCCCTTGACCGTTGTCGGGGCCGCGACCGGCGCAGGCGCCGCTGCGCAGGTGTTGTTCGGCTCGAGCTCGCAGCCGGCCTCGACCGTGCAGCTCGTGGCGCAGCAGTCGCCGGCGACGGTATTGCCGTCGTCGCACTGCTCGGTGCCCGCCTGCTTGTAGCCGTCGCCGCAGGTCGCCACCTTGCAGCCCGCGACGCACCCGTCGGTATTGTCCTGGTTGCCGTCGTCGCACTGCTCGACGCCGGCCAGCACGAAGGTATCGCCGCAGGTCGCCACCTTGCACGTCGACGGGCAGGCGTCGGTATTGTCCTGGTTGCCGTCGTCGCACATCTCGGTGCCGTTCACCACGCCGTCGCCGCACGAGGGCGACTGGCAAACGTTGCCGATGCAGACGCTGCTCGTGCAGTCGTCGTTGTCGGCGCACGCGAGGCCGTCGCCGCAGGGACCGCACGGGCCGCCGCAGTCCTTCGCGGTCTCGCCGCCGTTCTGCTTGCCGTCGCTGCACGTCGGCGCGGCGCAGACGCCGCCCACGCAGACGTCGCTCACGCAGTCCGCGTCGACCGAGCAAGTCTTCGTATCCTCGCATTTGCCGCAGAGCGGGCCGCCGCAGTCCGCGTCGGTCTCGTTCGCGTTCTTCACGCCGTCGGTGCAGGTCGGCACGCAGATCGAGCCCGAACAGGTGCCGCCCACGCAGTCGCCGTCGACGGTGCAGCCCTTCTCGGGGCCGCAGGGTGAGCAGGTCGGACCGCCGCAATCGGCGTCGGTCTCCTCGCCGTTTTTCACGGTGTCGTCACAGGCCGGCGCCGCGCAGGCATTGCCCGTGCACACGCCGCTCTTGCAGTCCGACGCCTCGAGGCAGGCACGCGTGTCGTCGCAGGGCGTGCAATCCGGGCCGCCGCAGTCGATGTCGGTCTCGCTCCCGTTCATCACCTGGTCCATGCACGAGGCCGGCACGCACGCGTTCGACGTGCAGATCTTGCTCTCGCAGTGGGCCGCCTCGATGCACTCGACGCACGCGCCCTCGCCGTTGCACACCTTGCCGTCGTTGACGTCGCAGGCCGTGCCCGGCGGGAGGTTCGTGTTCTTGGGCGCGTCGCCCTCGCAGGTGTCCTCGGTGCAGGGGTTCGCGTCGTCGAGCACGTCGGCCGTGTCCTCGACGCTCGTCACCTCTCCCATGCCGTCGCACACGCTCTGCTTGCAGTCGCCAGACGACTGATCGGTCGTCGCCGTGCCTTGGGGCGCGTAGGAGACGCCGCAGACGCCGTCGTCGCAGGTACGGGTCGCGCAGTCGGTGTCGGTCCCTGGGCAGTCCTCGGGCGACGAGCACGTGTTGTTGCTGCCGCCCTGGCCACCGCTCCCGCCGCCGCCTTGGTTGTTCCCGCCGCCGCCTTGGTTGTTCCCGCCGCCGCCTTGGTTGTTCCCGCCGCCGGCGCCCCCCCGGCCTCCGGCACCTTCCGGGTCCTCGCCGGAGCAACCGGAGAGGGGCGCGAGACCGGCAGTGAGCATCACCACCGTCGCCATCGACGCCAGGAACCTCGTCAACGAAGAATCGAGCCTTCTGTTTCTCCTCACCATTCACCTCTTCGAAAGAAAGGGGGGAATCGTAAATTGCGCCCCCATAGGCGCGGAGTTTGGCGGCGGCGTCAAGAAATACCCGTCAGGCTACGAGGAGAACGACCGAGGTTTGACAGGGCGCACCCGACGTCCGCGAAGGGGCATGCCGATGCCCGCCGGGGGTACGTCGACGTACCCCGGAAGCACCTATCGGGGCCGGCGTGGCCCCTCAGCTGCCGAGCAGCTTCTTCGCCAGGCTCATAAGCTGCGCGTTGTCCGGCTCGTTCCTCAGGAACACGCACCGCCATCGCTCGTCGCCGATTCGATCCGCCTTCGCCAGGAGCCCGGCCTGAGCCTCGTCGATGCGACGCTTGGCGTCCGCCTTTCGCCCCGCTGCCCGCAGCGAGGCCGCGTGCACCAGCCGGATCAGCGACTCCCCCTCTTCGACCCCGGAGAGCCCCTCCAGGATCTCCATCGCCTCGCCCGCTCGATCGAGCGCCTCCGGCGCGCGCCGGTTCGCGAGCTCGATGCTCGCTTGCATGGCGAGCGCATACGCTCGCACGCCCGGGATCCCCTCCGCGAGCCGCGCCGCGTCCTCCGCCATGCTCGCCGCCTCCCCGAGCCGCTTCAGCACCACGTGCATGCGCGACAGATACACGAGCGTGATCGCCTCGCCGCGCACGTTCCGCTGCCTCCGGAACTGCCCGAGCGCCTCGTTTGCCCTCGCGATCCCGTCGTCGAGCCCCCCGACGTACGACAGCGCGAGCCCGAGGTTCGCCTTGGCGGTCGCGACGAGCGCGAGCTGCATCGGCTCCGCGACACCGATGCTCTCCGTCAAGGCCACCACGGCCTGCTCGTACGCGCCGAGCTGGAGCAGCGCATTGCCCACGTTCGATCGCTGCAAGCACGAGTTGCGAATGTCGCTCGCGCTCGTGAACAGCTCCGCCGCCGATTGCACACGCTGGAGGTACGCCGTCAAGTCGCCCCGATGCAGCGACAGCTCCCCGCGCGCGACGTCCAGCCACGCCGCGACGAACGGCCCCACGTCCCCCGGGCGTACCGCGTGCCGCTGGGCCCGCTCGAGCAATCGCTCCGCGAGCCGCACCTGCCCGAGGCGCACCGCGAAGACCACGAGGCGACAGTACGAAACGAGGTGCGCCGGGTTCGTCACGCCGTCACGCTGGTCGAGCTCCATCAGCTCCTTCGCCGACACGCTCATCACCGTCTTGCGCCCGAGGTGGCCGTTGGCGATGACCATGTGGCCGAGGGCCGCGTGCCAGCCGGTCGTCCCGCGCTCGAAGTGCTCGAAGGCCTGGTGCGCGGCATTCGCGGCGCTCTCGTACTCCCCGAGCCAGCATTGCGCGATCGCCTGCACGAGCGACATCCGGGCGCACAGATCGTCGCTCACGCCGCGGGCGGACATCGCCATACGCGCGCGCTCGATCGCGTCGCGGAGCGCGTTGACGCTGAGCGATCTCTCCGCCTCCGCGGCCCGATCGGCCTCGTAGGGCACGGTGATCGTGTCGGCCGCGCGCCACTCCATCTCCGATTGCCCGAGGCTTGCGCGCGCCTGCGCCGTCGGGGCCTCGAGCGCGGTCATCGAGAGCCGCAACGTGGGGGGCTCCGGCTCCTCCTCGACGACCGGCGGCAACGCCGCCTCCCGTTCCAGCGCCGACAGCGGAGGCAAGTTCGGCGAGATCCTCAACGTGATTTGATCCGTCGTCTCGATTGCGCTCACGAACAGCGGACGATGCCGACCCTGGCTCGCGTCGAGGAGCGCTTCGGTGAAGATCTCGATCGTCGGCGGACGATCGGCCGCGTTCTTCGCGAGCGCCCGATGAATGACCTCGGCGAACGGCGCGGCCTCGGGCGCGAGGGATGCAAGACGCGGAGGCTTCTCTGCGACGACCTTCCGCAGGACCTCCTCCGGGCTCTCCCCGTCGAAGGGCGGCACACCCGCGAGCATCTCGAAGAACAAGACCCCCATGGCCCAGATGTCCGTGCGCATGTCCACCGCACCGCCGATCGCTTGCTCGGGCGCCATGTAATGGGGCGTGCCCATGATCATGCCGAAGTGCGTGAGCCCCTTCCTGCTGCTCTCCTGCGACATCTTCGCGATGCCGAAATCGACGATCTTGGGGACGAGCTCGCCCGAGGGCGTCACGGAGAGGATGATGTTCTCCGGCTTGATGTCCCGGTGGACGATGCCACACGCGTGCGCGGCGGCGAGCCCGCCCATGAGCGGCAGCGCGATCGAGAGGACCTCGCCGACGGCGCGGCGGGGGTTCGTCTCGAGGACATGGCGCAGCGTGCGCCCCGTGAGCAGCTCGTGGACGATGTAAAACGTGCCATCCCGCCGCTTGCCCACCTCGAGGACGGTCACGACGTTCGGATGCTGGATCCGCGCAGCGGCCTGCGCCTCGCGACGGAACCTGGCGACGAGCTGTGGATCACTCGCCAGGTGCGGGTGCATGAGCTTCACCGCGACGTTCCGCTCGACGAACGTGTCCCGGGCCTCGAACACGGTGCCCATCGACCCCGACGCGATCATGCGCTGCAAGGCGAACTTGCCAGCGATCACGATGCCTGGCGAAAACGTCAGGAGATGCGCCGTGCGCTCCGAATGAACCTCCGGCTCGAAGGGCGTCGTCACCACGGTGCTCCTCTCCTCGTCGAGAAATCGCGATCGCTACAATACACTCACGCTGGACAAGTAGGCAAGATTTCTGCCCTACATGCGTATGGAAGCTCGCGTGCGTCCAGGGCGCTCTTCAATCAAAAGCGGGTCGGCCTTCGAGGATGCCGCCGTCGGCGCTCATGGCCATGACCCGGCCGGAGTGGGCGAAGATGCTGATGAATGGCGTCTCCCACCCCGCGCGATGCGCGCAATTCCATTGCGCGTCCCCCGGGGGCTGCACCCACAATGCGCCGGCGCTTCCGACCCACACGCGCCCCGCCTCGTCGATGGCCGCCGCGGAGAGGTCCGGGCCGCCCTCGATCTGGCTCGGCGTGCTCCGCCGTCCCTCGAATCGCACGGCATTGCCGCCGGCCCCGACGATGATGCCGAGCGCGGCGTCGCTGCGCGTCGCGGAGGCCAGATAAGCGCGGCACGAGGGCGCCTTGACGCGACGTACTTCCCAGGCGAGCGGATCATAAATGGCGGCGAATCCGTCGCGGTCGAGCGTCCGCCCGGTGACGAGCCAGCGGCGGTCGTCGAGCCTCGAAATCGACGTGACCGAAGCGGCGCGGCTCAGCGAGGCCGGCTTCAACCATCGACCCCCGGCGAGGCCATGCAACGTGGGCGGTTCGTCCTTGCGCATGCCCACGAGCACCGCGAGGTCGTCGACGTCGCCGCTCGCCAGGACGAACCGCACCTCGGGATCCGGCCCGACGAGCAGCTTCGAGGCCCCGGCGCTCGTGCAAAGCGCGGCCGTGGCGCCGTCGCCGCCGACGAGCCACCTCCCCGCGTCGAGCCGCAGCACGAAATGGATCCCCTTTGGCGACAGCGGCTCGGGCGCAGCCAGGGCGCGGAAATCGAATCCATCCCAGAAAGCGAGCCCCTCCGAAGTGACGGCCAGGCATCGCCCGTCGCCGTCCCACGCGACCGCACGGACGACGCGCTCCTCGTCGGGAGCGCGCCTCGTCGAGAAGACGCGGATCTCCTGGGGCGCGAGGTCCTGGAGCAGGCTCCTCTGCCGTCGCTTCGCCGAGCGTGAAATCGGTCCTCCATGCCGGAGCGAAGGGGCGACCATCTGCGCGAGCAGGCGCGGATTCGAGGGCCGCTCCTGCTCCTCAAAAGCCGTCGCGCGGGCGAGCGCGGCGTCGATGGCGGCGCACGCATCGGGGCGCGCGCGGAGGTCCGGATGGAGCCACCCCGCCTCCGCGAGCCGCCTCCGCGCGGCCCCCTTCACGACGGCCGTGTATTCGGACGGGTACTCGAACTGAAAATAATCCTCGCCCGTGAGGAGATAATAAACGACCGTGGCGAGGGAAAACACGTCGCTGTACGGCCCCACCGTGCGCACGAGGAGCTGCTCGGGAGCGGCGTGCCCCGGCGTGCCGACGAGCATGGCGCCGAACGTGGCCGCCATTCCCGTGGGTCGAGCGATGCCAAAATCAGCGATCTTGAAGATCTCCTCGGCGCCGAAGCCGCAACAAAGCACGTTGGCGGGCTTGATGTCCCGGTGGATCACACCGACCTCGTGAATGGCGGAGAGGCCTTGCGCGAGGCACTCGACCGCGTGCGCAGCCCGCTCCGGATCGAATGCGTACCCCGTCCGATCGACAGCGCGGGCCATGCGCTCCTCCAGCGAGGTCCCTTCGGCTCCGCCGTGCACGTATTCGATGGCGAGCCACGGAACGGCGAGCGACTCGGTCCCGTACGGGGCGTGCAGCGTGCCAGTATCCACGAGGCGAACGACGAAGGGCGCGGGCGGCAATCGCTCGTTCAGGCGGCCGAGGGCGACGGCCTCTTTCCGGACCGCAAGCAAGGCAGCCCGGTCCGTGCTGCGAATCATTTGGGGTCGAAGGATCTTGAGGACGACCGGGGTTTGACCGTCGGGGGCGATACGCAGCGCGAAAAACGCGAGCGACATGCCGCCATCCCCAATCACACGCTCGATCCGGTACGACACACCGGAACCCATGTCCGACGCGATCGACGTTCCCTCGAGCAGGCTTGCGAAGTGTTGATCGGCCCGGTCGCGCACGATCGAAGGATACACGGCCCGCGCATCCGCCGGACCAATTTTGCGGCCGCACGAACGAGCGGCGAGGGTTATTCTCCGACGGACGGAAATAGAAAGCCGTGGGGCCTTCCACGGGCTTGGCGCCTCGCTGGGGCTCTGCCCCAGACCCCGCGGGGGCTGTCCGCCCCTCGACCCGGACCAGCGCAAGCGCTGGACCCGGGGTCGATGAACTGCGCGATGCGCAGTTCATCGAAGAGGCCGAGTCAAGACCGCGAGCGACCCTGCCGGCCAAGGCGGCAGCGCCGGCCATTTCAATCGGCACGGTTTTCCCCGTCGCCAGCGTGAAACTTACCTCGACGGTCTTGCCACCGGCCCGTTGGAAGAACTGCGCGATGCGCAGTTCTTCCACCTTCGGTCCAGGCCGTGCCTGGTCCGGGTCGAGGGGCGGACAGCCCCCGCGGGGTCCGGGGCAGCGCCCCGGCGCAACGGCGGCAAGCACTCTGCTTCGGCCGTGGTAATGTCCCGGGCATGAAAATCGCCGTCCTGGGGCCTGGTGGAATCGGCAGCACGTTCGCATTCGAGCTCGCGCGAGCGGGGCACGAGGTGACCGTGGTCGCGCGTGGCAAGCGCCTCGAGCAATTGCAGCGGGACCGGGCCATCGTGACCGTTGCGGGGGAGCGCGCCGCGGTCAGCGTCAACGCGACGCTCGACACGACCACGGAATGGGATCTGGTGCTCGTGACGGTCCTCGTCTCGCAGGTGGACGTGGTGCTGCCGGCGCTCGCATCCAGCGCGGCGAAAACCGTGATGTTCATGTTCAATACCTTCGAGCCGCTCGGCCGTCTCCGCGATGCCGTGGGCCCGTCGCGTTTCGCGTTTGGCTTCCCCGCGATCCTGGCGACCCTCGACGACGGCAAGCTCGGGTCCGAGATCGTCACGCGAGGCCTCCTGACCACGGTGACGGATGCGGCCTGGGCCAAGGTATTCACGGACGCCGGCATTCCCGCTGTCGTTCACGCGGACATGGAGAGCTGGCTGCGGACCCACGCGGCCCTGGTCGTGCCCGTGATGATCGCCAGCGCCACGGCGCATGCGCGCCGCGCGGGCGTGTCGTGGAGCGAAGCGACGCGCCTGGCACGCGCCATGGACGAAGGGTTTCGCCTGGTACGCCTGCTCGGCAACACCCTCACGCCGACTCCCGTGGCGATGGTGAGCCGCTTGCCGATCCCCGTGCTGACCTCGTTGTTATGGTCGATCAGCAGAATTGACCAGGTCCGCAAAACGGGCGCCGCTGGCTACGGCGAGCCACGTGCGCTGATCGACGCGATGGCTGCCGCAGCACCCGGTGAGATACCTGCGCTGCGCGCGATCCGCCCCTGAACGCTCCGGGCCGTCATCGATCCCGCGGCCCCGGCCCACGGAGGGCACGCTCGGCCGCGCACCGCACCTCGGGATCCGGGTCCTTCTGCAATTGCACGAGCGCCGCGGTGCATGACTCCACGACCTCGGCTCGACGGCTCCCCTCTTTTATCGCCGCGAAGGCCTGCACCAGCTCGCGGCGCAGCGGAGCGAATGCAACGAGAGCCTCGAGCACGGGCAATGCCTCCGAGGCCGCCGCCCCCATTCGGCTGAGAGCGATCACCGCGCCCGTACGAATCTGAAGGTCATTCTCGCAGGGCACACCCCAGGCGTTCTTCCAGGTCCCTCGGGCCGCCTCCACGAGATACGGAATCGTGGACGGCCCCAGTTGTGCGAGCTCTTCCGTGGCGAGCGCGCGCTCCGCCGGCGCGTTCAGCTTGGCGATGATGGCATCGATGCCCACGAGAGGGACGAATGTCATGGCCTTCGTTAGATAGCACGGAAGGGAGGCTGCGGCGCCTGGGACTCGTCCCCGAAGGCATGCGATCTCTGGTGTGGGCGACCTTGCACGTGATACCATCCAAGGCGCCATGGCGGCGCACCCATTTTCTCTACCGTTCCGGCGCGACGATCGGTTCATCGGCCGCGCATCCGAGCTCGCGGAGATCCACGCGGCCCTCCAGCGCAGCAACGTCGTCGTCGTGCGCGCCGCGCGCGACGCGGGTGGCGGGGGCATGGGGACGACGGCGCTCGTGATGGAGTATGCCTACCGCTACCGCGAGGCATACCAAGGCGTGATCGGGGCGGTGCACGAAGGCAAGCTCGGAGGACGCCGCTGGGACACGAACCCGTGGGACGCGCTCTCCCCACGCGCCCCCGCGCCGTGGGGCGCCCGCGACGTGCGCCGCAGAATGAGGCACGCAATGCAGCAGCAGCAACGCTCGGAGCCGCCCATCGGGCTCTTCGTATCCATCGGCGGGGCCTTGCCGTCGAAGAGCCCCGCGCAGATAGCCGGGGCCGGCAAGGCGCTTTTCACCACGGATGGGTATGATCTCGCGCTCTCCTCCACCACGGTCGACATCGGTCCCCTGCAGCGGCGCGACGCCTTTGCATTGCTCGGGCCTTGCGTGGATCGTGATCCCCACGGCGCGAGGGCGCTCGTCGATGCGACCCAGGGAATCCCGCTCGCGCTCCGCCTCGTGGCGGCGACGCTCGACGAGGCCCCGGACCGACCCCTCCGCGACATCTTGTCCTTTTTCTCGACCCAGGACGACACGGAATCGCCCCAGATCGCAATGGCCGGCGCTTTCCGGCTCGCGTGGGACGCCCTCGCGAGCGAGGATGCCCGGCGCGTCCTCCGGCTCCTCTCGCTCTTGCCGGCACGAATGGCGGTCTCGATGGCGCCCATCCAGGCCCTGCTGAGCGAGGACGGCGACGACGCGGATCGCCTCGCGACAGGCGTCTCCTTGCTGCTCCGGCGAAAGCTGCTCGAGGAGCGAACGGATGGAAGGGTCTCGCTTCACCCTCGAATCGCCGAGCTCGTCAAGGCCACGGTGCTCGACGTCGAGGCGTTCGTCACTGCGTGTGACGAGCGCCTCTCATCGCGACTGGCCGATCTCGATTGGCTCGAGGAAGCGGTCCACGTGCGCGGGGTGCAGGCGGTCCTCGAGAACGCCGATGCGGTCGGCTGGCTTCATACGCGTAACAACCTCGGATACGTGCACTCTTCCGCGAGCCGCCCGATCGTCGACCTCCTCCGGCGCATCGCGGAAAGGCGCCGCGACGCGACACGCACGCGCACGCTCTTCCTGCAGCAGATCGCGCTCGCAGACGCCCTGCCCCCCCGGACGGAAGGCAAGCTGACCGAGCTTTGCGTGCAGGCGCAACGCCGGCTCGAGGAGCGCGCCGAGCCGCACTTCCAGCTCCGCACGCAGGCGGGAACGCGATCTGGCGCGCGGGACAGAGCCGGGGACTGGAACGCTGCGGCCTTTTGCCTGGACGGTTGCCACGCGATCACCGCGGCGCAGGGCGGACACGTGGCGATTTGGGACGCCGCGCGCGGGGAAACAGTCGAGGAGCGATCGCTCGATGCCACCTTCCACCGCGCGCCCGTGATCGCCCCGGAAGGCCTCGTGCTCGCGGGGCAGACGAATCACGGCATCGAGCTCTTCGACCTGACGGACGGCGCCTCGCTCGGCGTGGTGACGAAAAACCAAGGCCAGGTCGCCCTCACGCCCGACGGGCGATACCTCGCGATCCTGGGATCGGACGCCACGGTCTCGCATTACGATCTCCGCAAGCCTACGCCCCCGCGGCAAACGCGGATCGAGAAGGCCACCTTGAGCCCCTCTCCCCGCGCGCGAGCCTCGAGGATCGCCCTCTCGAACGACGGGCAACGCGTCTTCGTGCTCATGGACGACCGTAGGCTTTGCGTCTGGGATGTGGCGAAGGAGAGGTACGAACTTCATACCCACGTAGATCCCAGCGCGCTGCAACCGACGATGCCCGTCATGCCATTTCACGCCCTGCACGACGAGGCGAGGCTCGTCGTCTCCGGGGATGGCCGGAGCGCCATTTCCACGCTGCCCGACCAACTCGTCGCCTGGGAGCTCGCACCCCGGGTCCACGGCCGTGTCCTTCTCGAGCTGCCCGACGAATTGCAATCGCTGGCCTTGACGGGAGACGGCGGCTTCCTCCTCGTGATCGCGGAGGGTTGCGTGCTCATCTGGGAGCGCGTCTCGGGACAAATCGTCTCCGTGGCTCCCGTCGAGGTAGGTTATGTCTCCCGCAGCGAAGAGATACCGCTCTCCGTCTCGCGCGACGGCCGCATGATCCTGGTCGCATTCCCGATCCCGATCTTCCTGACGTGGCACCGTCACGACAGGAATCAATGAAGGTCACGCCTCAAGATGGATGAAATGCACGCGTGACAGAAGAAAGACGTCGATCTCGATGGTTCCCACGGCTTGCGGAGGTGGGATCGGGTATTTTTCGAGATCCCCTCGGCCGATGCTCGCGAGAATGATGGTCCGACCGTCGGGCGTCATGGCAGCGCAGTGCCAGCGATCGTGGACCCTGAACGGGAGCAAAAGCTCCGCTTCCAGGCGGACGGATTCGGCATTCCAGACCTGGAGGTGGGTCCCCAGCGTCGCCACGAAGCGGCCATTGGGGCTCGCCGCGACGACGTTGCCCCGCAAGGGGTGCGTCGCCTTCGAGATCGATCTCGCAATCGAGCCTCGATTCATGTCGACGAGCACCGCCCCCCCTTGCCGCGAGCCGAACCATACACGACGACCGGAGCACACGGCGACGACCCTCGCTGTGGGTTCGACGCTCCCGTCGAGCTGCTGGACAACGGCGCCCGTCGAGAAATCCACGAGCTCGAGCGCCGCGCCTCGACGGACGAGCACGTGATCCGGGTCGACGAAGGTCACCCATCCCTTCCCGGAGTCGCGGTCGATGCGGACGACCTGCGCAGCTTCCAGGTCCCAGAAGAGACACGTCGCGCGCGGGCCCTCCTTTCGTAGGACCAGCGCGCGACGGCCGTCTTCCGAAATCGACACCGGCGGGCCATGCCCGGACGGCACCTCGAACGTGCGCACGAGCGCCCCTCTCGCCACATCGAGCACGTGCACCTCGCCCTCGGCGACAGCGCACATGATCCCTCCTGCGGCCGTGAAGAAGTCGTACGGGCGCTTTGCGCCGTCGGGCAACCGCAGCGTCCGTGTGGGCTCGCCCGTCTTCACGTCCCACACGATGATCTCCTTCCCGGACGTCGTCATGGCAAGCGCTCCGTCCGGCGTCATGTGGACGAAGCTGAGCTCTTCCTCGCTCGGGGCCGCCGGACCCTGGCGCTGATCGTACCGGGCCACCGGACCATGCTCGACATCCCAGGCGAGCACCATGTTATCGGCTCCCCCGGTGACCACCGTCCTCCCATCGAGGCTCGCCGCGACCGCCGTGACACGCCCGGTATGGCCCGTCGTGCCATAATATTGATGGAGATACGGCGTCCCTTCGGGCCGATGGCGCAGGAGCTTCCGCCGAAGCTCTCCCGTTTCGAGGCTGTAGACCCTCGCCACGGCGTCCTTCTGGGCGACGACACAATGCGTGCCTCCGGCGGCTACGGGCGCGGGATCCATCACCGGCGTGGCTCCGACCTCGCATACGACCGCGCCGCTCTCCACGTCCCTGAATCGCAGCCCGCCGAAGGGCCCTTTTGCGTGTACGAGCGTCCGCGAAGGTGTACGTGAAAAACCGAGCGGTGATTCGTGGAGACCGATGGATCGAACGACGGCGCCGGAATCCACGTCGAAGAGCCATATCGTCCCGCGCGGCGAGGCGACCCTCACCAGGCCGTCCTCGGAGAATGCCAGCGCCGCGACGGACATCGGCCACCCCGCGAGCCCGGCATGAGGGGACAAGGACCGCAAGGGCCGCCCGCTCCGTGTATCCCAGGCGCAAATGAATCCGTCCTCGGCCGCGGAAACGGCGCGGCGCCCGTCCGCGGAGATCGCCAGGGCATACACGGGCGCGGAGTGCCCTTCGAGCATGCACCAAAGGCGAAGCTCGTCGAGATCCCATACCTCGAACGCGCCATCCTCCGCGGCCGAGAGGGCGATCTTCCCATCCGCCGAAATGGCGAGGCGACGCAGAGGCGCCGACCGGCCGCGAAGCTCCGCGAGCAGGCGCCTCGTCTCGACGTCGTACGCGTAAAGCGAGCCATCCGCCGCGCCCGAGACCGCCCGCCTTCCGTCGTCCGACACGGCCACGGCCGTCACCGTGGCATCGTGAATGCCGAGCACCTTCGGCTTCGCTTGCTGCTGATACGTCCGCCTCCGCAGCCAGGGCACGTTCGCCTCGCGCAGCGCCGCCTCCACGCGTTCGAGGACGGCACCACACCCGAGCTCGTGGGCCGCGTCCCGTACTTGCGCGAGGAAGCGCGGGTATGGAGCGAGCGCGCCCTTCGTGGCTTGGGTGGTTTGCCCGAGAGGTCTTCCAAATCGATCCGTGTCGGGTTTGTCCACGAGGCGAGGCGCTTCGGTCTCCAGCGTCTGCGACAGCTCGGCGAGGAACCTCGGCGTAGCGGCAGCGCCCACTTGCGCGAGTCGTCGGACCTCGGCGACGCCGGCGGCGACGCCCCGCTCCTCGATCTCCCGGTAAAGCATGGGCATCTTCGATAGCCAGGTCGTGACGCGGCCGAGGCACTCCGCGACCCACACAGGCTCGACCCCGAGCACCACGCGCGCGGCGTTCCCCGCGATTCCCGGACGAAGGCTGGTCGCTTCCGGTGTCGATCGGGGAGACACGAGACCATATCGATCGAGCTCCGCCAAAACCTGGGCCATGTCCCCGACAGGCATGTCCAGGAGGCGCCCGAAGGCGCGGAGGGAGAGAGGCTCTTCCGCGAAGCCCGCGGCCGCTCGGAGGAGGTCCCGCGCATTCGGCGACAATCCCTCGACCACGAATGCGAGCAAGGCCCGAAGCGCGAGCTCGTGGGGCCTCGCGACGGAACCTTCCGCTGGCATCCGCCCGGCCAACGCCGCCAGGGAGCCTCGCCCATCGCCCGTAAAGCGTGCCGCGAGCACACGGCCCGCGACATGCGCCGGGGCTGGCATTCCCTCGAACGCGCGCGTGACGGCCTCGGCTGCGGCGCGGATCTCGGACGAGGGTTCGAGCAGACCGGCCGAACGAAGGAGCACCTCGGCGGCGTTCGCCTCGTCGAGCGGGCCGAGCCAATGCGTGCGATGGGTGCGCCATTGCGGCAGTCGGGCTACGTGGATGATATGGTGGCGCGTGATCTCCTCCCGCCTCCCGAGGCGTGGCAAATTCATGTCGAACCAGCGCCGAACCGTGTATTCGCGCTCGACCGTCGTCTCGATGATGAGGAGGCTGCGCGGGCGTCCTCGAACGACGCGCGAGAGCGGCGATGTCGAGTCCTCGAAGGAGTCGGGCCGGCGATGAGCGCCCGGGTTGGGCGCGCCGATGTGCCGCTCGATCTGCGCATCGATATCCGCGATCCCATCGAACCAGAACACACCGCCGGGGTAGGAATCGCGATGACGCCGGGCATACGCGGCCGCGAGCTCGGTCTTCCCGATCCCCGCGGGCCCCGCGATGCCCACCACGACGGCAGACGTGTACCCGTGCGAGCTCGCGGCGAAGAGAGCCTCGTGCAACGCAGCGAGCTCCCGATCACGCCCCACGAACGACGAGTTTTCGGGGATGGGCACGCCGAAGGGTATCACCATCGGCGGCTCCGGCTCGGGCACCGGCAGGGCGGGCGTGCGCGCCGGCTGCCTTGGGGAAGCCGCCGGGGGCATTCCCGTGTATCCGCGCGCCAGGATGGCGCGCTGCCGGTCGAGGACCTTCTGCGTCGATCCATCCGCGGACTTCGCGCCGTCGGACGTGAACGAGCACGTGGGCATCCTCTCCGACGTCGTCGCCTCCTCCCCTTCCCCGGGATCCAGATAAAGCTCGAGCGCGACCTCCGCCGGGTGTCGGAGCGCCTCCAGCGCATTCGACAGCTCGGTGGCGTTTTGAAAACGAGCGTCCGGAAGTTTGGCGAGGCACTTCGTGATCACCGCGTCGATCTGATAGGGAAGCTCCGGCCGCAGGCGGGTCGGCGGCTCCGGCGTCGCGTGCAGGATGCGATGGCCGATCTCGGTCACGTTGTCCGCCGCGAAGGGCGCGACCCCGGTGAGGAGCTGATAAAACACGGCGCCGAGCGAAAACAGATCGCTGCGCGCGTCGACACGCTTGGCGGCCGTCAATTGTTCCGGCGACATGTAGAGCGGCGACCCGAGGAACGCGTTCGTGCGGGTGAGCTCGAGCTCCCCCTCCCCGGCTTTCGAGATCCCGAAATCGATGAGCTTGATGGTCGGTGGCTGGTTCGGGCGCTGGGCCAGGAAGAGGTTCGAGGGCTTGATGTCGCGGTGCACGACCCCGAGCGCGTGCGCGATCGAGAGGCCGGCGCAGGCTTGGATGACGTATTGCAGCGCCTCCTGAAACGGGAGCGCGCCGCGGCGCTCGAGCACCTGGCCGAGGTCCTTGCCGTCGAGGTACTCCATGAGGATGTAAAGCTCGCCGGTGACGAGGCGCCCCACGTGATGCACCTCCGCGACGTACGGCGACCGGATTCGCCTCGTGATCTCCGCCTCGCGCCGGAACCGCTGCTCCGCCGCGAGTCTTCCCGCCCGCTCCCCGACGAGCAACTTGAGGGCAAACAGCTCGTCGTGCCCGGTATCACGCACGGCGAGGACGATCCCCATCCCTCCTTGGCCGAGGACGCGCTCGACGCTGTATCGGACGTCGAGCACACGGCCCACCCAGGATTCTTCGTCGGTGGTCATGCCTGGACGAGACTGTCAGAACCCTGACCCCGCCGCAACGTGGACGCGACGGGCCGCGCCACCGGCGTGGCCGCAATACCACCAAAGTGGTATCGACTCGCGTGGCTGAACGGATAGCCGACGGGGCATGAAGCGCGAAGGTGCGAAGTCAACCTGGCCCGTCGAAACCGAGACCGGTCTGTCCCTCCGCTCCCACAAGATCCATGTGGAGTGCATTCGTGGCCCGCTCGCCGGCAAGGTGTACGAGCTCAAAGGGCCCGAGGCGCGCATCGGAAGCGGAACCGATTGCCACCTCGTCATCCCCGACCGAACCGTCAGCCACGTCCACGTCTGCCTGCGGATCGAAGGGGACGCCATTCGCGTCCTCGACATGAAGAGCCGCAATGGCACCTACGTCGACGATGTGCGGATCAAGGACGCCTATGCAAGGCCCGACTCGACGATCGTGCTCGGCGCGTCGGCCATGCGGCTCCGCATGCTCAAGGACGAGATCGACGTGCCACTCTCGGAGCACGACCATTTCGGTGGCCTCCTCGGGCGGAGCATCGTGATGCGGCGCGTCTATGCGCTCCTCGAACTGTTCGCGGTCTTGGAAGGGACGGTGCTGCTCGAAGGCGAGACGGGCACCGGGAAGGAAGTAGCCGCCGCGGCGATCCACGGAAGGAGCCCCCGAAAGGATCGACCGTTCGTCGTCTTCGATTGCTCGGCCGTCCCGGCAAACCTGATCGAGAGCGAGCTGTTCGGGCACGTCTCCGGCGCCTTCACGGGAGCCGTGAGCTCTCGCAAGGGCCGATTCAAGGAGGCGGACGGCGGCACGCTCTTCCTCGACGAAATCGGGGAGCTACCGCTCGAACTCCAGCCCAAGCTGCTCCGCGCGCTCGAGACGCGCGTGATCCGCCCGCTCGGCGCGGAGAAGGACTGGCGAGTCGACGTCCGCATCATCGCCGCGACGAACCGCGACCTCGCGATCGAAGTGGACAAGGAGCGCTTCCGCGAAGACCTCTACTATCGCCTCGCCGTGCTGCCCGTGCGGCTGCCACCTCTGCGCGAGCGTGTGGAGGACATCCCGCTGCTCGTCCGCCATTTCGAGAAGGAGTGGTGCAGTCGACCGAACCCGCCCGCGCCGCTCCCCGACGCCATTCTGGAGAAAATGAAGTCGACACCGTGGCCGGGCAACGTGCGCGAGCTCCGGAACCGCGTCGAGCTCCTGCTCTCGCTCGGGTTGCCAGGCGCAGCCGGCGTCGCGCAGAGCGGCGGCGGAGCGCCGTCCACGCGTGTCGACGTGGACATCCAGGTCCCCTACCACGTCGGCCGCGAGAGGCTCGTCGAGGAATACACGAAGGCTTATTTCATCGAGGCGCTCCGGCAAACCGATGGGAACGTATCCCGAGCCGCGCAGCTCGCAGCCGTGGGAAGAGCGTTCGTGCAGAAGGTCATGAAGCACCACGGCATCACGCGCGGGGGGGAGTAACCGTGTTCTTGCATGCCAAACGCCCCGAGCGCGCCTAATTCCGTGATCCCCCCTTGACGCGGCCGCGGCTCCGATCCTTCCATCCCGCGATGGAACGACCTGCAGGTTCACGCAAACTCGCGATCGCTGGGTGGGTGCTCTCGGGGCTCGTCGCGCTCTTCATGGGCGGCGTCAGCGCGGCTGGCAAATTCATCCAACCGCCGCCGCCAGCCGTCCTCGAGGGGGCGCAGCACCTCGGCCTCCCCATCGAAAAATACCCGGCCATCGGCGTCGTCGAGGTCGCCTGCGTGATCCTGTTCCTGATCCCGCGCACGGCGTTCGTCGGGGCCATCCTCGTCGCGGCCTACCTCGGCGGCGCCACCGCGATCCACGTCCGCGTCGGCGATCCATGGTTCCTCCCGCCCCTCGTCGGCGTGATCGCGTGGGTGGGCTACGGCCTGCGTCGGCCCGACGTCATTCGAGCCGCATTCGCGGCGCCGCCGAAAACATCGAATTGAGGCGCTGCGCTGGGGCGTTGCCCCAGGCCCCACCAGGGGCTATCCGCCCCTGGACCCGGACCAGCGCAAGCGCTGGACCCGGGGTCGATGAACTGCGCGATGCGCAGTTCATCGAACAGGCCAGGTCAAGACCAGCGAAGGCCCTGCCAACCAAGACCGCCGTGACTGGCAACGCCGTCTCTGGTCTTGCCACCGGCCTGTGGGAAGAACTGCGCATCGCGCAGTTCTTCCCCCTGAGGTCCAGGGCTTGCCCTGGTTCGGGTCGAGGGGCGAACAGCCCCCGCGGGGCCCGGGGCAGCGCCCCGGCGCGACGCCTCGCGATGAGACCAGGCCTCGCGCCGTGACGGAAGCGCTACTGGCTTCCGGGCAGATTCACGTCGTCTTCGTCTGCCTGCAAGAGGCCTCGACGTCCGGCGGCGAAGAGGACGTCGTCGCCGTCGACGAGCAGGGTGGGCTGCGGCTCCGGCCAGTATTCGGAGAACGTGCCTTGCGGGATGTAGAAGAAGCTTAGCGCCTTCAGGTGATTGGGCTTGGCCGCCACTGTGAGCACGCCGCCGGGGACGTTGAAGAAGAGATTGTCCCCTTGGGCTCCGTCGAGCTCCATCCATGATTGAATGAGGGATTGCGCGCGCACGTTGTACCCGCGCACGCCGGAGCCCGGAGCCGGCTTCAAGAGCACGACTTTGCTCCTCGCATCCCACGGCTGCCCGAGGGGCAACGGCCAATAAGGCTTCCAGACGAGGCTGTGCGTCACGGTGGGCCGGCCGTCCTCGTCCGCGACGACGGAATGCACCTCGCGGCCGGGGAATCGCTGATAATTCTTCAGCTCGGCGAGGCCGTCGTCGAGCTCCACCCGGGCCACGGCCGACTCCAGGAACGCGTCGCCCCAGACCGGATCGCGCGTGATGAGCTCGTCATCGTCGACCCTGACGACCTGCCCGGGCACGTTGATCTTCGATACGACCGGCTGCCCTGGCTGCCCGAGGTCGATCTTCTCGACGAAATATCTTGCGTGCGGCCGGGGATCGCCCGGCTTCGTGGCCAGCGTCTTCGTCGTGATGTAGAGGTCCTCGCCGTCCGAGAACCTGCTGACGTATTCTTCGTCGGCTCCGAACGTGATGGTCGGACGCACCACGGGGTGCGCCGGATCCGAGAGATCGAGCACGCCGACGCGGGCGTTCCGCAACTCGCGATATGCGGTCCCTTGCTCGCAGTAGCCGTTGATGTACGGCTGCGCCGTCTCGAAATCGGCGAGCACGCAGGTGGGGTCGGTGCCGACGTGGTCGGTGCATTGCACGAAGCCGCCGTCGCAGGCGAATTGTCCCGTGCCGAGGGGCGCCTGGCAATGCATGCGGCCCGTCCAGTACGTGCAGCCCTCCTCGCCGTAGCAATTCGTGTACTGGTCGATCGGATAATACCAGCAACTATCGACGTCGCCGACGGTCGTGTACGTCGCGTCATGGGGGACGGCCACGAAGCTGAGCGACGCGTGCGTCGCGTGAATGCTCGGCTCCCAGTTCCCGGGGAACGGCAGCCCGGTGGCCACGAAATCGCCCAGCGACTTCGGGTGCAGCGGATTGGAAAGGTCGATGGTGGTGATCGTGTACTCTTGCCAGTTCGAGATCCGCACTGCGGTCAAGAGATGGCCGACCTTGTAATAATACGCGTTCGGCGGCACCTCGATGCTCGCGAGCGTCTTCGCGTATTGCGCGTCTCCCGATCCGGAGATGACCTCGACGCGCGCCTTCACGGTGGGCTTCGACCAGTAGGTCGTGTCCTCCGGGTTCTGCACGCGCACCCGGTAATTGCCGTAGCGGTAGATGCCGACGTAATTCGGCGCGAGGAAGAGATGCCCACGCGTCGTAGGATTGTCGACGTTGCTGCGGTCGTACAGGCCGAATTCGGTCGCGGTCAGGCCCGCGGCGCCGGTGCCCGAGGTCGGGAACCCGCGGAGCATGCGGCTGTTCAGCGGGAGGAGCCCGCGGCGCGTGACCGTGCTGCCCGAGAACGTGAAAAGCTGCACGCCGGCGGTATAGGGGACGTTGCCCCAGTCGCCGCTGTTATACGCCACGAGCGCGAGCCCCGTCTCGGTCTCGCCGCTCGGCGCCTGCACGTTCACCGCGTTCTCGAGCACGGCGAACGCGCGCGTATTGGCGGCGAGCTCTGCTTCCCCCTGCCAGTTGGTGGTGGCCGGGTCCACGGCGGCGCGCGCGAGCAGCGGATTGGAGCTGTTCGTGTCGTAGAGGCTGACCGCGACGTGGTAATACCACGTGCCGGTCCGACCGGCGCTGACCAGGCGGCTGCCCCCGAAGACCGAGCGGAAATGGTCCTCCAGGCCTGGCTGGGACGACGCCCCGAGCGCCGCCACGTGCCCCGCCGCGTCGACGGAGAACGCGTGAAGGGTCCCATTCTCCCCGAGCGTGGTCGAGATGTATGCCTTGTCGTCGGTGAAGAACGCGCCGTGAATGGCCTGGCCGGGCGCGAAGTCCGTCTGCTCGATCAGCGTGGGGTTTCCCGGTCCCGACGCGTTCCACGTCTGCAGGTGCACGCCCTGCGTCTCGCTGTCGAATTGCGGCCCTGAAAACACGCGGAGCGTCGAGCCGCGCAGATCCACCTGGGCCTCGTTGAGAAGGCCCTCCGGCGTGATGACCTTGCCACGCAGGCTCAGCGTGCCGCCCGCCCCGATGTCGATGATGCTGACGTGATTCGCCGGATCCTGGACGACCCTCGCGTTGTGCACCGCGACCAGCGCGCCGCTCTGGAGTGCGAGGCCCCGCAGGGTACCGGGGAAGCCGACGGTGCTCGTGTGGGAGAGCCCGTTGCTCGTCAGCGCGAATCGCTTGATGTAGGTCTGATGTCGCCCCTCGGAGTACCCCGTCCCTGGAACGGGGAAGAAGCCGTACTCGGTGGTGCCCACGTAGAGCACGCCCCCATTCGCGCCGCTCTCGAAGCGGCTGGCCTTGACGCTGCCCGAGAGCGCGGTCCGCGAGAGGACCTCGGGGTGCTCACGATCGCTGATGTCGACCTCCAGAATGGCCGCGTTCGTGCTGCCCTGCATGGCGATTCGCGCCGGATCGGGTCGATAATCGTGCCCGCCGTCCAGGAGCACGAGTGCGCGATCGCCGCTCACGTGCATCTGGACCACGCTCCCCGCAATTGGCAGGCGACCCACGATGCGCGGGTCGTCCGGGTCGTGCACGTCGATGACTAGCAGGCCGCGCCAGGGGTTCAGGTCGAGCACGTACCCGTCGCCGAGCACCTCGTAGATGTCGCCCGGCGCGTTCGTCGTGCTCGGCGCATCGAGCGCGCCCTTTGCCGCGAAGGCCTGCTCCTCTTCCTCTTCTTCCTCCTCTTCTTCCTCTTCGCCCCATGGCCAGACGTATGGAAGCGGATCGCCGGAAAGGAAGGACGTCGGCCCCTGGATCTTCGCCGTGGCCTCGGCCGTCTCCGTTTCTTCCGAAGGTTTCTCCGTGCTGGTCGTGCATCCCTGCCCGACCAGAAGCAGCAGCGCGGCCGAATACCGCGCAGCGCGCGCGACTCGGCCGTCTTGCGTGAAGGTCCTCATGTTCGTAGTCTCCTGTCTCCGCCCATCCCATGGAATGAAGGGGCGATGGCCCCACCATGACATCGACATCACGGGAGGTGTCAACACGCACCGCTCGGAGAGCAGGTCTCCGCCACCTCCGCCACCTCCGCCGGCGAGGTCGGCAATCGGAGCCGTTCCGACCATCCGGTGTCCCTGAAAAAGCATGTCGAGACGGAGCCGTTGACCCATTTCCGTTCCTCGTACTAGGATTGCGTTCCGCGTGCCAACCACACCCGCGGGATCCATTGCGGATCAAACGAAAAGCCGCATCGATCCCGGCGAGAATCTGCCCGATTCCCCAGCAGCGCTGCCGCTCGCACGCGCGCCCGCGCGCAGCCCCAAGGAACACGATGCGACCGAACAGGATCTTTCCCTTGTCGTTCGCCCTCGTCCTCGCCACCTCCACCGCCGCCGCTGCGGTGAAGGAACCGGACGGGAGCACGGTGCCCAAGGCCTCCGCCGACCCGATACAGCTCAGCACGTTCTTCGCGAACCAGGGCGAGCCGATCGACTGGCAAGTGGATGCCGCCGCCACGCCCAACACCTTCTCGCCGTTGTGTGGCTTCACGGCCACCTTCATGCTGCACGGGGCCGATTGCCCCCTGGATTTCGCCTGGTACAACGAGACCGGTCTGCCGCCCACCGCGGCCGACCTCCACGTCATCATTCCGGGCGGCGCCCCCGTGGGGACGTCGTTCAGCGGCACGGACATCAAGAACGATCCGGGCTACAAGGGCGGCCTCGTCGGGTTCGCCCTGGTAGGCGATCCCAACGAGTTCTGCACCCAGACCCATTACTCCAATCCCGCCTGGAACCAGGTCTGCACCAGCTGCAACCCGCCGGCGCCCTGGATCACGGCGCTGATCTACCCCTCGAAGAAGGCGGCCAACGCCTTCTACATCGGCTTCGAGGACGGCTCGACCAGCGCGTTCTCCTTCAACAACGATGGCGACTTCAATGACGCCGTCTACTTCGTCACCGGCGTCACCTGCGCGGGCGGGGGGCAACCCTGCGACACCGGCAAGCCCGGTATCTGCGCCTCGGGCGTCACCCAGTGCACGGCGGCGGGCACGACCTGCCAGGAGCTCTCGCCGGCCGTGCCGGAGAAGTGCAACGGGTTTGATGACGACTGCAATGGCACGGCGGACGAGGGCGACCTTTGCCAGGAAGGCTACGTCTGCGACAAGGGCACCTGCGTGGAGGCATGCTCCGGCGGCGAGTTCGATTGTACGACCGGCCTCGTGTGCAACAGCGCCGGGTATTGTGTCGAGCCGGCCTGCAAGGAGGTGACCTGTCCGGCAGGCAAGGTATGCGTCGGCGGCGCCTGCAAGGGGCCCTGCGATTCCGTCGTTTGCCCGCACGCCCAGGTCTGCCGCGTGGGTACGTGCGTCGATCCGTGCGCGGGCGTGACCTGCGGCGACAATCAGGTCTGCGACGCCGGTGTTTGCGTGGCCAAATGCGAATGCCTGCCCTGCGTCGCGGGGAAGGCGTGCGATGTTTCCAGTGGCCTCTGCCTCGATCCGGCGTGCCTCGGCGTGATCTGCGCCGAGGGGGCGCATTGCGAGGCCGGCGCCTGCGTCGATAGCTGCATGGGCACGCTCTGCCCCGCGGGCCAGGCGTGCCAGCTTGGCCAATGCAAGGACGTGGAGGGCGGCGTCGGGGGTTCTGGTGGCTCGACCGGCGCGAGCTTCGAGGTAGGCGGCGGCCCAGGCCACGGCGGCAGCGGGGGCACCAGCGCGACGGGAGGCGGCACGGGCCAGGGCGGCAGCGGCGACAACGGTGGCACGGGAAGCAAGAGCAATTGCGGCTGCCGCATGGTGGGGGACGTCGGCGGCCGTGAGATCGCATTCGCGGGTATGGCTCTGGTCCTCGCTGCGGCGAGGCGGCGGACGGCGAGGAAAGGAGACCGGTCATGCTGACGCAATGGAAGATGGCCTCGGGTTTGCTTGTGATGGCGGCGGCGCTCGGCGGGTGCGCGGCAGGCGTGGCGCGGGATGGCGGGGGCGGCGCAGGGGATGAGCCGCCCAGTTGCCTCACGGTCGATTGCGACGCGCACGCGACCTGCGCCGACGCGGAAGCCGGGCCGGTCTGCACCTGCAACGAGGGCTTCACGGGCGACGGCGAGACGTGCACCGACATCGACGAATGCACGAACGGCAGCGCCACGTGCGATTCCCATGCGGCATGCGAGAACACGCCTGGCGCGTACACGTGCACGTGCAAGACCGGCTATTTCGGGGACGGCACGACGTGCATCGAGCTCGACGAGTGCCAGCAGGCCGCGTCCTGTGATCCCAACGCCAACTGCCAGAACACGAATGGGTCGTATTCCTGCACCTGCAAGCCCGGGTTTTCCGGCGACGGCAAGACGTGCACCGACATCAACGAGTGCCAGCTCGGGATGACGGCCTGCGACCCGCACGCCACGTGCACAAACATCCCCGGCGGGTATGCATGCAAGTGCGACCCGGGCTATATCGGCAATGGCAAGACGTGCACCCACGGCGACGAGTGCGTGGATGGCGGCGGGTGCGACCCGAATGCCACGTGCGAGAACACGCCTGAAGCGCATACGTGCACGTGCAACGAGGGCTACACGGGGGACGGCGTCACCTGCGACGACATCGACGAGTGCCAGCTCGGCATGACGGACTGCGACGTGAACGCGGACTGCCAGAACACGCCGGGCGCGTATGGCTGCGCGTGCAAGAGCGGTTATATCGGCAATGGCCTCACGTGCACGCCCGTCGGCATGGGCGCCCCGGGGGAGGTGTCGATCGAGGCCGGCGCCGGGCTGACCGCGTCGACCTCGGTCACCCTGTATCTCCAGCCGCCTGGCAATCATCTCACGAACCCCGGCGCCGAGGCTGGGGACCTCTCGGGATGGCAGATCCTGGCGAACGGAGGCAGCGGCTGGGCGAGCACCACGAGCGCGTACCTGTTCGGTCAGAGCGCATTCATCACGTCCTATTCGCTGGGCAAGCGCAGCCAGGTCCTGGATCTGACGATGCTCGGATTCTCGCAGGCGGATCTCGACGCGGCGCCTCCCATCACCGTCGGGGAATGGTTCCAGGGCTTTGGGCCGAACTACGGAGACTCCTACTATTTCAAGGTGGAGCTCGTGGCGGCCGACAATACGGTCCTCGCCTCCTTCAATCCGGGCGGGACGATGTCCACCGCGAACAACGCCTGGCAGATCGTGGGGCAGACGTTCACCGGCTACGGGCCGGGGCTCCGCTACGTGTACGTGGAAGACGGCGGGCAGGACACGGAGTTCTGGCTCGGCCAATACGGCGCGGTGATGGACGGCGCCAGCGTGGTGGTGGGCGACGTGCAGGTGCGCTTCTCGAATGACAACATGAACTGGAGCGCGTGGCAGGCATTCACCCCCACCACGACCTGGATGCTCGAACCCGGCAGCGGCACGAAGACCGTTTACGTCGAATTCGCGGACGCAAAGGGCACGGTCTGGCCCCCGGTGAGCGACACGATCATGCTGCAGTAGGGAAAGGACGCAGGCCGGCGGGGCCGTTCGCCATGGGTTCCTCCGCTTTACGTGTCGCCCCCGGCGGCCTCGTCGGCTCTCGCGTCGTGGTAGGTCTCCAGCATCGTCCGATACACCCGCATGTTCGGCCGATACCGGCGAAAATACTCGGCGTCGTCGCCGGTGAGCATCTTGGAGATGGCGGCGGCGACGGCCGGCGAGCGGCACATCCCAGCGTCGCAATGGACGATGAGCCGCTCGATGTGCGGGAGGTGCGCTTCCACGAGGTCCCAGATCGCGCGGGCATGGGCGCGCGAGAAGAGGGACGCTTCGGGAATGGACTCCGTCTTCGCGTCTGCGTCGGCGAAGGCGAGGCGGAGAAGAGCGCGACAGTGTGGAGACGCGGGGATTCGAGCCTGGTCGGACTCGCTTGACGAGATCGAGACGATCACATGGGGGACGTCGTGCGGCGCAACCCGCTCGACAGCGCCGCGGCTGTAGACGAAGATCTCCACGTGAAAGGTGATATCCCGCCGCCCCGCCGGAAGCCAGCCATGAAAACGTCGCGGCTGTCCCTCCTCGTCGTCCTGGGACTCGCGAGTTGCGCGGCCCCGCCCGGGGATCCGCCCGTCGATGCGCCTTCGAATCTGGTCTCCTCGTGCCCGACGAACGAGATCGCATTCACGAAGGAGACGGGATGCATGAACGACGGCTCGGTCGAGTTTTGCTTGCCGACGGGCAATGACGCGCTGGTCGCGCGCGTCCGGGAGATCGCGCCGACGATCGAGGCGGGATCGTCGCGCGGCCGCGCGGGGTGCAGTGTGCCGGCCGAGACGCTGTATTTCTTCCCGACGGGAGAAGCCGAGTGCGTGGCACGCCATGGGGCGCTCGTGGATGCGGCGTGGGACAAGATCTGCCGGATCGCAGCGCTGCCGGAGGTCCGGAAGATCGTGCCGACGTGGTACGAGTGAGGCGTCCACGCCTTCGAGGAAGGCTAGGACGCCCTCTACCCTTCGCGTCCACGCCTTCGAGGAAGGGCTACGACGCCCTCTACCCTTCGCGTCCACGCCTTCGAGGAAGGGCTACGACGCCCTCTACCCTTCGCGTCCACGCCTTCGACGAAGGCTACGACGCCCTCTACCCTTCGCGTCCACGCCTTCGACGAAGGCTACGACGCCCTCTACCCTTCGCGTCCACGCCTTCGACGAAGGCTACGACGCCCTCTACCCTTCGCGTCCACGCCTTCGAGGAGGGCTAGGACGCCTTCTACCCTTCGCGTCCACGCATTCGAGGAGGGCTAGGACGCCCTCTACCCTTCACGTCCACGCCTTCGAGGAGGGCTAAGACGCCCTCTTCCTTCGCCTCCACGCGTTCTACCTTCCTCGATGGCGCGTGTTCCGGTACGGTCGGGCTGGGTCGGGAGAGGGTCACGATGGGGAGCAAGGGGTTCGAGGAGGCGCGCAGGCGGTGCATCGATGCGGCGCGAAAGGGGAGTATCAAGCTGGATCTCAGGGGCTTGGAGTTGACGGATCTACCGCAGGAGCTTCTCGCTTGTACGTCCCAACGAAGCCTCAACCTGAGCGATAACCCACTTCACGCGTTGCCCGACGACCTCGCGGTTTTGTCCCAACTCAAGGAGCTCGACCTCACGCGCACGCGCCTGCGCGCCGTCCCCGACGTCCTCGTCGAGCTACCCAGGCTCACTCGCCTCGAGCTCGGAGGCCCATGGTTGAGGGACATGCGGGTTGTGTCGTCGCTCAAGGAGCTGACCGTTCTCATATGTTCCGAGCTCACCGACGTGGAATTGCCCAACCTCGAAGCGTTGGAGTTCCTTTGCGTACTCGAGCTCTACGGCTGCGCCTTGGAAGAAATCCCGCCCTGGGCTCTTCGGCTGAAGCGCCTGGGGGCACTTTGCTTGGGATTTAACCGATTGCGCCGTGTCCCCCCGGCCATCGCTGCGCTCCAAGATCTGCAAATGCTGTTGCTGCGAGGGAATCCGATCGAGGACCTACCTGTCGAGCTCGGCAAACTTCCCAATCTCACAAGGCTGGATGTGAAAGATTGCCCTCTCTCACGCATCCCGCCGGAGATCGTGGGGCAAGGCTCAGACGCCGTCCTCGCCTACCTCCGTGACCAAGCTCGCAGCCGCACTCGGCAATGGATCTCCAAGCTCCTCGTCGTCGGTCAGGGCGGCGTCGGCAAGACCTCGCTCCTCCGAGCACTCCGCGACGAGACTTTCAACCCAAATGAATTGACGACCCACGGCATCGCCGTCCGCCCCCTGCAGGTCCCGCACCCGACGGAGAAGGGCGTAGCCATGGATCTCTCGACCTGGGACTTCGGCGGCCAGCAGATCTATCACGCGACGCACCAGTTCTTCCTCACGAACCGGTCCATTTTTTTGCTCGTCTGGAACGCGCGCCACGGCCACGAGCAAGGCCGCCTCTATTACTGGCTCGACACCATCCGTGCGCGTGCCCCCGAGTCCCCCATTCTGCTCGTCGCCACGCACGTCGACGAACGCTCGGCCGATCTGCCGCTCCGCGACATCCGCCAGCGATACCCGCAGGTCGTGGAACAATACGCCGTCAGCAACAAGACTTCCTCGGGCATCGAGGCACTCTTCCACGCGATCGCCGAGCACGCTGCGAATCTCCCCCTGATGGGCGAGAGCTGGCCTCGCACGTGGCTCAATGCAGCGAACGCTATTCGCGCAATCGACAAGAATCACATCATTCCCCAAGATCTCTGGGCGACGATGAAGGCCCACGGTGTCGAGGAGGACCGCCACAAGATTCTCGCCACCTGGCTGCACGAGCTGGGCGACATCCTGTTCTTTCAGGACAACCCCGAGCTCCAAGACATCGTCCTGCTCGACCCCCACTGGGCCACCGAGGCGATCAGCCGCGTGCTCGAATCGAGCGACGTCATCGAGCGCCGCGGCATCTTCACACACGCCGAGATGGATCGACTTTGGTCGAGGGACATCCCGCAGCACCTGCAGGACCATCTCCTGCGTCTGATGGAGCAATTCGACCTCTCCTACCGTACCCTCGACAACCGCGAGGTCAGCATCGTCGTCGAGCGCCTTTCCCACGACGCCCCGCCCGAACTGCAACGCCAATTCGATGAGCGCTTGGGCCAACGCGAGGTCTCGATGCGTTTCCAGGTCGACGCGACGCTGCCCGCAGGCATCCCGACCTGGTTCATCGCCCGCACGCATCGCTTCACGACGCGTATCCATTTTCGCCAAGGCGCCCTTTTCACGGACGGCCCCGAGGACCACCTCGCTCTCGTGCAGGCCTTCCCCGAGGGGCGTTGCCTCCACCTCACCGTCCGAGGCCCTGCCCCGCACGGGTTCTTTACATTGCTACGCGACGGCCTTGAGTTCACGCTGAAACGCTTTCCCGGCCTCAGGGTGGAGCGGTTCATCCCCTGCCCCGGGCACGATGGTTTGCCCTGCACCCACGAATTCCAGTTCGAGCAGCTTCAGAAGGCGCTCGAACGAAAACGCATGCTCATTCAATGCCCCGTGGCCTTCGGGGGCGACATCGAGAACCCCGACGTGGACATCCGTGAGATGCTTTTCGGCCTGACAGCCTCGACCCTCGACGAGGTGATGCGCAAACTCGACGTGATGACCGCGAAGCAGGACGAGCACCTGACACACATCCGCGCTCTGACCGAGATCGTACAGCGCGATCTCCTGCGATCATTCCAGGCGATGCGGGGTCTCGAGGAGACGCATTGCCCCTCGCTCTTCGTGCTCCGGCCCGATCGGGGCGGGGCCTGGAAGCAAAGATTGCTCGGGCAGACCGTGGAGCTGCACCTCGTCTGCGAGGCGCCCGGGGAGGCGCACCTCACGGTGGAAAGTGGGCGATACAAGACACGGCTTTCGCCGAAATGGCTCGGGAGGATCGCGCCTTACATCGAGAAGGTGACCTCGATCCTGAAGTATACGGCCCCGCTCATCGGCGCAGCCGCGGGATTCGCCCCGGAGCAGTACCAGAAGATGTTCGCGAACGACATCAAACTCATGCAGGAGCTCGTGAAGAAGCTCCCGGAGATCGAGGGCGAGGAAGACGATTCCCTCTCGCTCCGCGATCGCCACGAAGACGACCGCCTGGAGCGCGTCGACGGGGCCACACTCCGGATCGTGCGCAGCCTGCTCGACGACCTGGATCCTCGAAAAGCCTGGGGCGGTCTGCGCAAGGTGCTCACCCCCGAGGGCCATTACCTCTGGCTTTGCGACAAGCACGCCGCCGCGTATCGGGTCTGAGAACGTTGACCCTTCCATCGGCTCTGCGCGTCCAGTAGGCTACGTAGCGCGTAGGTACGGTGGGAGGGGCCCAGGATGCGTATCCTGTCGGCGGGGGAGCTTGTCGCCGGACGGTTCGAGGTCGAGTACCTCGTCGCGCGGAGCGCAATGGGCACCGTCTACCGCGCGATCGACCGTTCGGAGGGCGCGGCGGTGGCGCTCAAGCTGATCCCGCTGCCGACGGACGCCAAGGACACCCCCTCCCGCTTCGAGCGCGAGGCGGCGATGCTAGCGCGGGTCAAGCACCCGCGCATCGTGCGTTACGTCGCGCGCGGGCTCCTCGATGCCGGGCACGCGTATCTCGCGATGCAATGGCTCGACGGCGAGGATCTCCACCGCGTGCTTCAGCGAGGCCCGCTCGCGGCGGAGGACGCGCTCGCCGTGCTCGCGTGCGCGGCGGAGGCGCTCGCGGCGGTGCACGCCGAGGGGATCGTGCACCGCGACGTAAAACCCGCGAATTTGTTCCTGCGCGGCGGGGCGAGCGCGGACGTGGTGCTGCTCGATTTCGGCATCGCGCGGCCGCTCCGGCCGACGAAGCCGATCACGGCCACGGGCACGCACGTGGGAACGCCGCAATACATGGCGCCGGAGCAGCTCACCGACGGCGGGAGAATCGGGCCGGCGACGGACGTGTTTTCCCTCGGGTGCATCTTCTACGAATGCCTCACGGGGCGGCCCGCCTTCGACGCGGAACATGTCGCGGGCGTGCTCGCGCGCATTCTTTACGACGAGCCCACCCCGGTGCGCGCCCTGCACCCCGCCGTCCCGCAAGAATGGGAGGACCTTCTCCTTCGAATGCTGAACCGAAACGCCGAGCGGCGTCCGAGGGACGGCGCGGCGCTGCGAACCCTCGTCTCCGCGCTGCCTGCGGTCACAGCGGAGCAAACCCTGCCCGTATCGCTGCACGGCCCGGCGGCGCCGCGGGAGGCGGGCGAGCAGACGCTCGTGACGGTCGTGCTCGCGACGTTCGGCCCTTCGGAGAGCGGCGATCCGGGCGAGGCTCCGCCGACGGAGAAGGACCGCATGGAGGCGGCGCGGCGGGCGCTGCCGCTCCTCAGGTTCGATCTGGAGGAGCTCGCGGAGGGCTCGATCCTCGCGTCCATCACGTCACGCGGAATGGTCACGGACCAGGCGCGCATCGCCGCGCGCGGCGCGCTCTGTCTGCGCGAGCTCTGGCCCGATGCGCGAATCGGCGTGGTGACGGGCCGCGCATCCATGCGGCGAAGGGCACGCATGAACGAGGCCGTCACGCGAGCCATGAAGCTGCTCGAAGACCAGAGCCACGCGACCGAGGAGGGCGTCTGGCTCGACACGGTCACGGCCGCGCTGCTCGATACGCGGTTCGTCACCCGGGACAAGGCGAACGGGACGCTCTTGCTCGCGGAGCGCCCGGACGAGGGCGCCGGGCGATTGCTGCTCGGCAAACCGACGCCGTGCGTCGGGCGCGAGGTCGAGCTGATGGCGCTCGAAGGCCTGCTCGGGCGGGCGCTCGAGGACGGTGAGCCGCAAGGAATGCTCTTGCTCGGGCCGCCGGGGACGGGCAAATCGCGGATCTTCGGCGAGCTCGCGCGCCGGATTCGCGCGACGTACCCCGAGGCGTTGCTCCTCGTGGGCCACGGCGATCCGCTGACCGCGGGCTCGCCGTACGGGGTCTTGCGGGACGCATTGCGGAAACATGCGGGGCTCGACGCGATCGAGGATCCCGAGCGCGCGCGAGAGGTCGTGATCGAGCGGCTCTGCGCGCACGTGGACGCGGAAAACCGGCGGCGCGTCGGCGAGTTCCTCGGCGAGCTTTGCGGCGTCCCCTTCCCTGCCGAGACGAGCCCGCCGCTGCTCGCCGCGCGAAACGACGCGCAGGTGATGGAGGAGCAGATCGGGCAAGCATTCTCCGCGTGGATGGCGTCCGCGTGCACGGCGCAGCCCGTGATCCTGGTCCTCGAGGATCTGCACTGGGGCGACGCGCTGACGGTGAAGCTCGTGCGGAGCGTGCTGCGCAGCGACGGCGAGATGCCCCTGTTCGTGTTTTGCCTGGGCCGGCCCGAGACGCGCGCGCTGCTGCCAACCATGGCCCCCTCGCGGATGCATCAAATGTCATTGCGGCCGCTCGGCCGGCGGGCGATCGAGCGGCTCATCAAGAGCGTGCTCGGCAATGCCATCAGCCCCGAAATGGTCGAGCGCATGGGAAACCTCTCCGAGGGCAATGCGTTGTTCCTGGAGGAGCTCATCCGGGCCGCGGCGGAAGGCAAGATGAGCGAAGCGCCGGAGACGGTCGTGGCCATGCTCCAGGCGCGATTGTCGAAACTATCGTCGCCGGAGCGGCGGCTGCTCCGCGCGGCGAGCGTCGTGGGCGAGATGTTCTGGGCAGGCGCGGTACGTCGAATCATCGCGGCGTGGGGGGCGCGCGACGACGTGGACGGGTGGCTCGCGCGGCTCGTGGAGGAGGAGCTCGTCGAGCGGCACAAGGAAAGCCGATTTCCACGGGAAATCCAGATGGGCTTCCGCCACGCGCTCGTGAAGGACGCGGCGTATGGGCTCGTGACGGAGGCGGATCGGAACACCGCGCATCTCGCGGCGGGTGCATGGCTCGAAGGCGCAGGCGAGGCCGACGCCATGGCGCTCGCGGGGCACGCGGAGGAAGGCGGAGACCTCGCGCGGGCCGCGCGGTTTTACGCAAATGCGGCCGCGGAGTCGCTCGGGCGGAACGATCTCCGGGAAGCGGCGCAACGCGCGTCGAAAGGGCTCGCCTGCGGGGCGGAGGGCCTTCTCCGCGGGGAGCTCCTCGCGGTCCTCGCTATCGCAAAATTCGGCCTGGGGGTGTGGCCGGAGTCGACCTCGCCGGGGCTCGAAGCGCTCTCGATCCTGCCGAAAGGGAGCTCGTGGTGGTGCCGGACGGCGGAGCGGATGATCCACGCCTTGCCGCAGATGAAGGCCCTCGATCCTTTCTTCAAGCTCGCGGAGGATGTGTGTCAGGTCGAGCCTCCTCCCGACGCGCTCCCCGCATTCGTGTGTGCGACCGCCAATTTGCTCTACATCGCCACGGCGCTTTTTCCGGTCACGCTCATCGAGGTACGTCGAAAGACCCGCGCGCGCCTCGGGCAGCTCCCGGCGCTCGAAGAACCCCGGGCGCGCGGCCTCGCGCTCATGTGGCAGGCACTCGCCGCGATGTACGTGGAGCCCTATCTGGAGCAGAACCGAGCGCTCGCCGCCCGGGGTGTGGAGGTGCTCGCCGAGGGGAGAGTATTTCACGAGCTCTGCATGGCGCACGTCCTCCACGGCCTCGCGGCGCGGGAGATGGGCGATCGGGATGCCGCCGAGGCGTATACGCGAGAGGCCCTCTCCATCGCCGAGCGAATCCAGGACGGGTATCAGATCGCGAACGCGGCATTTTATATGAGCGAGACCTTGCTCGAATGGGACGGCCCGTCGCGCCTGGAAGAGAGCGAGGCGTTCGCGCGGAGGGCGCTCGGCGCCCACGTGGGTGCGTTCTACGAGGCTGCCAGCTTTCGTGTCCTTGCGGAAATCGCGCTCTCTCGGGGCCAGGCGTCGCTCGCCGAGGCGCACGCGCGGCGGGCCGTCACCGCCGTGGGAGACGCGGGAAGCATGCTCATGTACTGGCACGGAGGCACACACCTGCGCGCGCTCGTCGCCTGCGGCCGCGTGGACGAGGCCCTCGCGACCGTGGAAAAGCGCCTGCCATCGTTTCTCGCGCTCGACGGGGCCGGCTATTTCGACGTCCCCTTCCGCCTCGCCGTCGCCGAGACATTGTTCGCCGCCGGGGACCCCGCGGCCGGCAGGGACGCCCTCGACGAGACGCGGAGGCAGATCACGCTTCGCGCCGAGAACATCCACGACCCCACGAGCCGCTCGCGTTACCTCGCCAAAAAGGATAACGTTCGTGTGTTCGCGCTCGCCCGCGAGTGGAGACGAAAATGAGCGGTCACCTCTTCATCGTGCACGGCGATCTCACGCTGCTCTCCTGCGACGCGTGGCTCGTGCCCTGCGACATCGACGCGATGCCGTCGCGGAGCTGGACACGTTCGTTCAGCCATCTCCAGGGTGGGTCCTTGCGCTGGGCCCAGCCGACAGAGGAATGGCGGCGCGGAACGCAACGCGTGCTCAAGGTGGTCGAATGGGAAGACCACCTACCACGCCCGTGGGTCGGCAACGTCGGGGCCGTCCCGAGCACGGACGTCTCGTGGTTCGTCGCGGGCGCCGAGGAGTTCATCGAGCGCGTGACGGACGACCTGCGCGCGAACGGGTCGCCTCCGCGCAATGGGCGGGCCAAGCATCTGCTCGCGCTGCCCGTCATCGGCACGCGGTACGGCGGCAAGCGGCACTGGACCGGGGACATCGTGCGCGCGCTCGTCCCGGTCCTGCAGCGGCTGGCCATTGCGAAGGACGTGGACATCGCGCTCGTGAGCAACGACGAACTCACGTATGCGTCCGCGCAGGCGCAACGCGGTGCGGATCCCTCGGCCTGGCCCGATCTCGATGAACAGCTATGGCGCACGGGGGAGCGTCTCGCGCACGTGGCCGCGAACGGCGATCTCGTGCTCTTCATCGGCGCGGGCGTGAGCAAGAATGCCGGCCTGCCGGATTGGGGAGGTTTGATCCGGGATCTCGCTCGGGATGCCGGGATGAACGAGGAGGAGCTCGGCGCCTTGAAGGAACTCGGCGCGCTCGATCAGGCCCGCGCCATCGAGCTGCGCATGGAGACGGGCATGCAGCCGCAGGCGAGCAAGCGCATCCTGGGGGCGCGAATCGCGGATGCATTTGCCCGTGTCCACGGGTATGCCCTGTCGCATGCGCTGCTCGCCGCGCTCCCCGCGCGAGAGGTCATCACGACGAACTACGATACGCTGTTCGAGCGCGCCTCGAACGCGGCCGGGATGACGGTCTCGGTGCTGCCCCACGAGCCCCATTCCGGGGCTTCGCGCTGGGTGCTCAAGATGCACGGGTGCGTCACGGATCCCGACAACATCGTCCTGACGCGCGAGGATTACATGCGATACGACCTCCGCCGGCAGGCGCTCGCGGGGATCGTGCAGGCGCTGCTCCTGATGCGTCACATGCTGTTCATTGGTTTCTCCCTGCGTGACGACAATTTCCACCGGATCGCGGATGCCGTCCGGCGCGCGCGTGTGCCCGCGAAGGCGGACGCGAGCTCGCCCGTCGGTCGGTTCGGCACGGCGCTCTCGCTGTTCTGGTCGCCGCTCGAGCAAAGCCTCTGGGGGAACGATCTCGACTGGGTGAACATGCAATCGACGCCGCCCCCGGCCGGGCGAAATGAGGAGAGCGACAAGGCATGGGCCGAGGCTGCACGGCGGCTGGAGCTCTTCCTCGACAGCTTGCTCGCCCGGACGGGGACGACTGCGTACCTCTTGCACCCGCGCTTCGAGGGCGCGTTGAGTGATACCGAGCGCGGGCTCGCTGACAAGCTGCAGCGATTCCTCGACGAGGTCGATCGGGACCCGAGCGTGAAATCGGCGCCGGCGTGGAAACACCTGGAGGCGCTTTTGCACCGGCTCGGGTGGCCGCGAACGCCCTGACGAAACGATCCATGACGGAAGCCTTTTGCAAGCTCATCGCCGCGCCGCCGTGGGTGATCCAGGTCGTCTTCGATTTTTCGAGGCACCTGCTCCTGCTCGGGGCCCTGGTCGTGGTCCTCGGGATGCTCTTTTACGATCTCGGGCGAGCGTTTGGCCTGCCGTACCTGTTCCGTGGACAATCCCGCAAGGCCCAGTTCGCCATCGGGCTCTCCATGGCGCTGCTCGCGAGCGAGCTCTTTTACGTGAGCTACCTGGTCTCGCCCGACGAGCTTCATCGCTCTCGCGGGCACGGCATTCCCCTCGACGTCCTGAATTACCTCGGCGCGCTCTGGGGCGTGCTGGCGATGGTCGTCGTCGCTTCCGTCGTTTCCCGCGTCCTCTACAAATGGAACGGGGTCCCGTGGAGCGACCCCAAGCGGATCTTCGAACGTCTCGGGACGTCCGTTTATACGCTGCTGGGAGCGGAGCTCGGCCTCGTCCTCACGCTGGGCTTCATTTTCGGCGGGACGAACGGCGCGATCCTTTCGCGTGTTCAGGGCATCGGTGAGCGCATCAGGCCGTGCATCCACGGCATCGGCCATTGCCTGTCTGCGGACTTTCGAGCGGACGCGCCCCGAGAGATGCTCCACGAGCATGTGTACGCGACGGCGTTTTTCGCGCTCCTCGCTGGGATGTACGTCGTGGCGAGCTGCCTCCCGGCGAGGAAGATTCCCGCGGCCGCGGGCCTCTGCGTCCTCTTCGCGCTGCTCGGCGCGATCGATGGCTTTTTCGTGTACTGGCTCGAAAAGTGGCATTCCATGCTGCTGGTCGGCGGAGCCGTCCTTTTGCTCTACGTGCTCGGCCGGAAACGATATCGGGCCAGGTTCGCCGATTTGAAGGACGTCTATCCGGCCCTCGAACAAGAGCCTTGCGAGCGCGGGTGCAAGGCGGCCGGGCATACACACCTCGCGGACTACGAGGCGACCGGCGCGAGCGGATCGGGCCTTTTGCCGCGGTCCATGGCCGAGTTCCGCTGGACGGACGAGAGCGGCCGGAAGCGGCCCCTCGTGCTGGTCTGCACGAGCGGCGGCGGGATCCGCGCGGCGGTTTGGACCGCGGCCGTCCTCCGCGAGCTCGAAAGACAGCTCGATCTCTCGGAGCGTCGAGAATTTCCTTATCACGTCCGCATGATCAGCGGCGCCTCCGGCGGCATGGTGGGCGCATCGTACTGGGTGGCGACCCTCGAAGGCCCGACGATCACTGCGGGTTCGTCCGAGTATCACAAAGAAGCAACGGCGGGAGAAGCCGCCCCGGACGCCGAGGGATCGGACTGGCTCGTCGCCAACGTGGCCAAGGAGTGCCTGTCGCGCGTGGCCGCGGCGCTCGTGTTCAGCGAGCTGCCCGCGCGTATCTGGGAGTGGACGAAACCCCTGGGCGAACGAGAGCTCCACGACCGGGGCACGGCGCTCGAAAACGCGTTCGTGGAGAACATGCCGTCCCTCGGCACGAAGCTCTCCCTGCTCGGGCCCGACGAAAGGGCCGGGTGGCGCCCTTCGCTCGTATGGAGCCCGATGCTCGTCGAGGACGGGAAACGCTTGCTGATCTCGAATCTCTGCCTCGACGCGCTCCTCGTCCAGCACGGGCCGGCGATCGGAGAGGAGGGCCAGCGCGTCGTGTACGCGCGCTCCGGGTACGAGCTCGGGCGGCTCTTTCCGGTGCAATCGAGGGACACCTTGCGCCTCGCGACGGCGGCCCGCATGAGCGCCTCCTTCCCGTTCGTGTCCCCCGCCGCCGTGCTGCCGACCGTGCCCCGCAGGCGCGTCGTGGACGCGGGCTACTGGGACAACTATGGCGTGAACCTCGCGTGTTGTTGGTTGGACGAGCTGCTCCGGACGAGCTGGATCGAAGAGAACGTGAGCGGTATCCTGCTCGTGCAGATCCGCGACGGCATCGAGCGGCCGGAGACCGCGGGCAACGATTTCAGCGCCCGGATCGCGCGGGCCCTCGAAGGCATGACGTCCCCGATTTCGGCGGTGCTCTCGGCGCGGGAGAGCGTGATGCGCTTCCGCAACGACGAGCAGGTGGAGGCCGTGGCGCGGCGTTTCCACCTCGACAAACGGTTCGGGGGGAGTTTTTTCCAGCAGGTGACGTTCGAGTTCTCGGGCGACGCGGCCCTGAGCTGGTACCTGACGCCCGAGGAGCGAAAAGGCCTCGAAGACGCGGCCAAAACGACCGTCGGCGCGGAGGCCACTGCGCTCCGGGCGTGGTGGGACGAGCGCCGGGCCGCCACGTCGCAGACGGCGTGACGCCGCGCGATCTGATTCCCGCGCCTGCCACCACGAATCCGCCTCTCATGTAGATATCGTCCACCGCGCCCCGTCGGGCCCGTCTTCGATCTCGATACCCGCCGCCGCGAGCCCCGCGCGCAGCGCGTCGGCCCGGGCATAATCGCGGCCGGCGCGGTGGCGCGCACGCTCCTCGAGGAGCAATGCAATCACCCGGTCGAAGCGCTCCGCATCCGGCGCGTCGCGCTCCTCCGGCAGGAGCCCGAGCACGCCCTCGCCGAGCGACGACACGAGCTCGAGCGCGTGGAGGATCGTGCCCTGCGGCACGGGACCCGCGAGCGCGGCCTGGAGATCGCGGGCCAGCACGAAGAGGGTCGCGAGGGCGGCGGGCGTGTCGAAATCGTCGTCCATGGCCGCCTCGAAGGCAGCACGCGCCGCGGCGAGGCGCGCTTCGAGCGCCTCGGCATGGCCTGGAGGCCCTCCCCCGGCGCGCCGCGCGAGCTCGCGCCGGAGGTCCCGCAGCCGACGGAGGCCCGAGGTCGCCGCCTGGAGCGTCTCCGCCGATACCTCGGCCGTCGCCCGGTAATGGCTCTGCACGAAGAGAAACCGCAGGAGGAGCGGATCGTGCTTCGCGTAAAAGTCCGCGAGCGTGGTGAAATTGCCCTTCGAGCGGGACATCTTTTCTCCGTTCACAGTCAGCATGTTCCCGTGCATCCAGAGCCGCGCGAAGCGTCGGCCCGCGCCCTCGGCCTGGGCGATCTCGGCCTCGTGGTGCGGGAACTGCAAATCGAGCCCGCCCGCGTGGATGTCGAAGCCCTCGCCGAGGTATTGCAAGCCCATGGCCGAGCATTCGAGGTGCCAGCCCGGAAACCCCTCGCCCCAGGGCGACTTCCAGCGCTGCACGTGGGACGGGTCGGCCTTCTTCCACATGGCGAAATCACGCGGATCGGATTTGTTCCCGCGCACGAGATCCCGTGTCCCGATGGCCAGCTCGTCGATCACCCGCCGCGAGAGCTTTCCATAGCCGGGAAACGCCGCGACCCGAAAGTACACCGACCCGTCCGCGACGTAGGCGAGGCCGCGCGAGAGGAGCTCCTCCACGAGCTCGATCTGCTGCGGGATGTGGCCACTCGCGCGCGGCGTGACGTCGGGCCTGCGCACGTTGAGCCGGCCCATCTCGTCGAAGTATTTCCAGAAATACCGATCCGCGATCTCCATCGGCTCGACCCGCTCGAGCGCCGCGCGTTCGGCGATACGATCGCGACCTTCGTCGAGCGCGTCCTCGGTGATATGACCGACGTCGGTGACGTTCGAGACGAATCGCACGCGGTGGCCGCGGTATTCGATCCATCGCCGGACGACGTCGAATGCAACGGCGGTCTTCGCATTGCCGAGGTGCGCGTCGCCGTACACGGTGGGGCCGCACAGGTACATGCCGACGCGCTGCTGCGTGTCCGGAAAAGCCGCCTGTTTCTGTCGCGAGAGCGTATCGAAAGTCTGGATCGCCATGGAACATCCTCCTCTGGGCATCGACGTACGAAACCAAAGCGGCAGCGCCCCGCGCGCGCATCACGCCGAAATGGCCCGCATGCATGGCGCCCCTTCGGCGCGCGAGCTTTGGCGTTATGCCCTCGTGCGGCGCTCCCGCGGCCACGAGGGCGCAGAGGCGCGCCGGATCCACGGGCGGATGTCCGCCCAGCGCGACGGCGCGCGCGTGCCTCTCGTAGGCCTATCTCTCAGGAACGCTTTTCAGCGACGACAACAGCGGCCGTCGCAACGGAGTGCGAGGGCAGCGAGCGGGTACGTGCGCCGAGAGCTTCGCATGAGGGCTCTACGTTACCGCGGAACCGCGGCCGAGGCAAGCGTCGCCTGCGCTCGGCCGCCGTTCCACCCGACGCCCTTCCATGATCATCGGCACCTGGCCCCGCGGCCCCATCGTGATGCCCCGGTGCACGTGCTCGATCGGGGCCGCGCTCGCGAGCCGCAAGTGATATTCGCGCAAGAGGACGGCGAGCACGACCTTCATTTCCACCATCGCCAGTGTCGCCCCCAGACAGCGACGGGATCCCCCGCCGAACGGGATGAACTCGAACGGGGAAAAATCCCGCTCCAAAAAACGCGTGGGGCGGAATCGCGCAGGCTCGGGATAAAGATCCTCGCGTCCGTGCACGAGGAGCGGAGAGGGGACGAGCGGTTCGCCCGGGGGAATGGTGTAATCGAGGAGGGCAAACGGCTTTCGAGGCACGCGCCCGACGCTGACCACAGGCGGCACGATACGCAGCGTCTCCAGGCAGACGGCCTCCAGGTAAGGCAAGCCGAGGAATTTTTCGGCAGGCGCCTCGGGCCCGAGGGCGTCCATCTCGGCGAGCGCCCGCGCGAGCGTGTCGGGCTCGCGGTGGAGCCAAGAAAAGGCCCAGGCCAGGGTGACGGCCGTGGTTTCGTGCCCTGCAAAAAGCAAAGCGCGGAGCTGATCGAGGATCTCCTGATCGCTGAGCCCTTCGCCGCCTTCATAACGCGCTTTCAGCATGAGCCCGAGCACGTCGGACCGGTCTTCACGCGAAGCGCGCAAGGCGCGGATCTCCTCGGACAAGAGCGCGTCGAGCGCCGCCGTGGCCCGGAGCATGCGCGCCCAGGGGCCGAATCCGCCGAAGGGGCGCCGGATCGCCGGCATGATGAGGACGAGCGGATTCATCGCGTGAATGAGATCGAGCACGGCCGCGCGGACGTCGCGGATCCGCGCCTCGCCCTTCACGCCGAACACCACGCGGATGACCACGTCGAGCGCGATGGATTGCATGGCCTCGAGCATCGAGAACGGCTGGCACGGCATCCACCGCGAGGCCTCCTCCCGCGCGACCTCGGCCACGACGGTTGCGTACGATTTCGCGGCGGCCGGCGCGAACGGGGGCGCGAGCAGCTTGCGATCCCGGCGATGGCGCGGCCCGGTCGAGACCACGACCGATGTCCGCCCGAAGATGGGCTCGGTCACCTCGACCGCGAACGGCTCGAACGTCTCGGGATCGGCCGTGTAAATGGCGCGGATCGCCGCGGGGTTGCCAATGAACGTGATCGGCCCGTTGAAGGTGCCGACGCGAAAGGGATCCCCATGCTGCGCGGCGAGGCGGCGAATGACGGGGGCCGGAGCCCCGAAGCTCGAGCGAAGCGTGTCGATCAGGCCGAGGTGCTCGGGTCCGGGCGGCAGCGTATGCATGCAATCCCCTCCCGCCGAGCCATAACCGGGCCGAGAGGCGCTGTCAATCGGAGTACGCTTCGAAACCTGGGAGCGGATCGTAATCCTCGTCCGGCTCGTCCTCCGCGCCTTCCGGCCACGCCGCCTCGGCGGGCTCCTCATCGAGCAGCCCGTCGAATGGCCCCGGTAGCGGCGCATCCTCGTCCTCTTCCTCGGCGAGAATCTCGTCGAGATCGAAGACGGTCCCGTCGGCCTCGTATTGCGCCCACGCCTCGGGGTGCTCCGCGCGGAGGAGCGCTTCGAGCGCCGGGATCTTGACGCGCTGAATGGGCTGACCGTCGGTGCTGCTGCGAGGTCGAAACCGCAATTCGCGCCTCTCGTAGACCGTGAGCTCCACCGGGAAAACGTCTGCGACGTGATGGTGCACGTATTCGCGGATCTGGCCGAACTTGAAGATGCTCACCCGCTCCCGCTCGAAGCCCCACCCGAGGCCCGCGAGGTGGCGCTCGAACGCGTCCTCGTCGTCGGTGAAGACCTGGATGTCGATGTCGCTGCCGCGGCGGATGTGCCCCGTGCTGACCGATCCGATGAGGCGCGGCTCGAAGGGGCCGAGGGCGCGCATCACGCGGAGGGCGACGACACGCATGGCGAAAAGCCGGCGCGTGCGCCGTTCGCCCTCGGCGAGCTCGGCCATGGCGAGCAGCGCGTCGCGGATCTCGCCGTTCGAGGGCAAGTCCTGGGGCCGATACCGCAGGTTTTTCCCGCCCGCACGGCCGAGCAGACGCCTTGCTGCCATCCGTTTGGCCGTGAAGTATTGCTTGACGCCCTCCTCGTACATGAGGCGCGCGGCTTCCGTGGCGATCCTGCCGCGGAGCCCTCCGGTTCGTTCGCTGCTCATGTGGGGAAAGGACGCGCCACGAGCGGCGCGAGGGCGTCACGGAGCTTGCGAAGCGCGCCGCCGACGGTGCGGCCGCCGCGCCCGGCGCCATAGATACGTTTTTGCACGACCTGCTGCGTGACGCCGAGACGGCGTGCGATCTCGCCCTGGGACAGGCCTTCGAAAAAATACGCCTCGACGACCTCGCGCTGTTTGTCCGTCAAGACCGTTGCGACGGCGTCGCGCACGGCGTCGTGGAGGCGGAGGCGCGCCTCGGAAACCTCGTCGTCGTGATAGAGGTGACGAGACGCGTCGATGTGATCGAGGCTCGCGACCAAGCGGGCGCGGTGCCTTTTGCCGTCAGAACAGCTCCTTTCGTGGGTCATGGATGGGGGCGGGCTCGCCGCCGGGGTCGAGGAGGGAGAGATCTCGGCCGTCGAGGAGAATCGACAGCGCGTCTTCGGGTGACATCACGGTGGCGTGAGGGGAGCGACCGAGGACGTCCCAGCGGCGCAGGCGCTGGAGATCGGCGAGCGCGGCGGTCCCGCGTAGGCGGCGCTTGGTGGGCCCAGGGTCGTGCAAAAGGTCGAGGTGGTGGCGCACGAGCCAGACGATGCGGGGCGAGACGAGGCCGTCGAGCAGATCGGCGCCCAGCGCGTCGTGGTCAGGCGAGGATATCGCCTTTCCCACGTCGTGCAAGAGCGCCGCGGCCCAGAGCGCGCGGTCGGCGCATGCGGCGCGCGCGAGATCAAAGACCTGAAGGGAATGGTAGAGAGCGCAGCCCTCGGGGTGATACGCGGGGTTCTGGCGTATTCCGTCGAGGGCGAGTAGCAGTGGGAGGAGCTCGTCGTACATCACCGGGGCGCGGCGCTGGTGATCACGCCGCTCACCCACGGGACACGGTCACACCCACCGGCGATGGTTTTCGTAGAGCTCGTCGCGCCACTTGACGAGACGAGCATACCGCTCGGCGAGGTCCGGGTTGCTCCAGCCCGCGCGACCGCCGGGGCCCGTGGGCATGAACCGCTTGTCGACCGGGCTCACAACCTGGAGCACGAGCGCCATCGCGATGTCCGCATAGGAAAACGTGTCGCCGAGCAGATACTTCTGCCCTTCGGCGAGCGCCTTGTCGAGCGTCTCGAGCCCCTCCTCGGCCACCGCGCGGTGGGCCTCCGCGCCGTCGCGCATTCGATACTTCGCGACGAAGAGCTGCATCGCGCCGCGGCCGATCGGCATGAGCAGCGGCACGATCGCCTCCGGGGTCCCGCGCGGCAGGGCGGCCCTTCCGAACGTCGGATCGTCGACGAACTTGAGCATCATCATCGCCCGGAGCGCCGCGAGTGTCGTCTCGCTGCGGCGGTTCCAGGCCTCGACCTCGGCCTCCCGGCCCGCGGGGAAGAGCTTCGGCCCCGCGCCGACGGCGTCCGCGTGACGGGCGATGTCGAACGAATCGGTGAGGAGGGCGCCGCGATCGTCGAGGATCGGGACGGTGACGCGCCCCGTCGGTTTGCGGAGGAGGATGCGCAGCCGGAGCTCGCCCGCGAAGGGGTAGTGCTCGACTTCCTCGTACGAGATGCGGTGATGGTCGAGCGCCCAGCGGGCCTTCTCGGACCAGGGGGAGAACGAGATGCTGTAGAGCCGGGTCTTTTTGTTTTCCATTGGGATGCCGAGCATCCTACAGGTTGGGCGGGACGTCGAGCGAACGAATTGCGCTTGCGGCAAAACGACGCAGCCCGAGGCCCGGAACGAACCGACCCACGCGGAGACAGTATTCAGCGTATCGCTCGCCGTGCGTCCGGTGGAGGTAAGGTTCCTCGACGACACGCACCTGGAGCTCCACGGCCACGAAAAGGCAGATCAGGGAGACGAGCGAGAGCACGTTCGGCAGGATCAACGCGAGCCCCGTCCCCGTGACGAGCATGCACGAGAAGATGGGGTTTCGAACGATCCGGAAGGGCCCGTCGCTCACGAGCTCCGTACGCTCCGCTTCCCGGACGCCGATGCGCCACGACTTCCCCATCGCGACCTGCGAGGCATACGTGGCCAGCGTCCCGACGGCGGCCAGGGCGACGGCGCACCAGAACGCCCACGGCGGGAGCGCCACGAGGCTCCGCACGACGCCGGCGAGCTCCAGCACCGGCGCGAGCGCCCCGAGGACGAGGGCGAGCACGAAGAGCACGCCTCCGAACCACGAGGCCGAGCCGGGCCTGCCGGAAATGCCCTGGAAGCCGGACGATCCGGTCGTCCGGAGGTGCTGCAAGGTCCGGAGCCCGAAGGCGACGGTCATATAAACGACGAATAGAACCAGAGCGACGAACGCGGGTTGCATGAGCGGGCCTAGGCTTGGGGATCCATCGACGGCACGTCAAGCGAAATGACATTGACAGTCCCTCCCTTTCTTGTTTCTTTTCCCCCAATGGACCCCAACCCCACGAGCGAAGGAACCATCGTCCTCACGGGTCTCACGTCCCGCGGAGGCCTTTCGAACTGGGTCTTTTTCTTTTTCCCCGCGGAGATCGTGCAGTGTGACCTCGGCATCATGCCCGCCGTGAAGGCGGGCGCCGTGGCGGGGATCCGCGCGAACCTCGACGTCGTCGGCGAGATCGGTGAGACGACGTATGGTCCACGAGGACCGAAGGGCGGGTCGGCCGAGGCGTGGTGCGACGAGCTCGTGGGCAAAGCCAAACGTGTCGAGCGGCTTCCTTGCGAGCACGTCCGCGGCATACGCCTGCATCTCACGGCCATGGCGCACGAGCTGTACGTCACCGCGGACGAGGACAAACCACGGATGTTCAGCCTCATGAACCGGAGCGAGGCCGGAGAGGTCCGCGGCTTGCTCGAGGCTCGGTTCGGGCAGCGGTTCGTCGTGACGAAGTCTGCCGTGTTTGCCTTCTTCGAGCGGCACGCGCCGTTCCTGATGCGGTGAGCACATTTCCCGCATTGACGTCGGGTGCGGATCATGGTTTGACCAGGAACCATCGTCTCCAAGGGAGGTACGAATGAAGGTCGAACCGACGAAAGAGCATCTCTGGCTGCAAAAGCTCGTGGGCGAGTGGACGTACGAGCACGACGCGGAGATGGAGCCGGGCAAGCTCCAGAAGTTCACCGGGACCGAGGTCGTGCGGTCGATGGGCGACATCTGGGTTCTCTGTGAGGCGCGCGGCGCGGTGCCCGGCGGATCCACGAACCAGATGATGTGGACGTTCGGCTATGACCCCGCGAAAAAGGCCTTCGTGGGGACGTTCGTCGGCTCGATGATGGAATACCTGTGGGTCTATCACGACGGCTCGCTGGACGCGGAGGAGAAGGTGCTGACGCTCCACACCGAGGGCCCGGACTTCTCCGCTCCGGGCAAGATGACGCCGTACAAGGACATCATCGAGATCAAGAGCAACGACGAGCGCGTCCTCCGGTCCGAGATGATGGGCCAGGACGGGAAGTGGTCCGAGATCATGCGGCAGAACTATCGGCGGACGAAGTGAGCCGAGGGGACGATTGCGCGATCGTCCCTTACCTATCCCCGCGCACTCTGGTATCGTCCGGCGTGCCGTGAGGTTTCGGTTTTCGCATGTTGGATTTCTCGGCCTGATCTGGCTGCCCCTCGCCGCGTGCAAGCCCCAGGCAACGAGCCACGACGAGCAGGCCGCCACGACGAGCTCCGCGGCGTCGACGGCCAGCGCCGCCGCGCCTTCGCCGAGCTCTGCATCTCCCGCGCCGCCCGCGGCCGCGACTGCGGAGGGCACGGCGGCCCCGTACTTGCCACCGCCCGAGGCTTCCGCCGCCGCAGCGCCGCCCGAGGCGCCGCGCAAAACGATTGGCACGTTCGACGACTGGGTGAAGGGGTATCAGGGGATCGGCGGACCCGAGGCCCACAAGAAGCCGCCGCGGCTCGGGCTCGTCAAGGATCTCGGCCTTTCGTCCGGGCGCATCACGTTCACGCGCTCGGGTGATGTGTTCACGTATGATTTCGCGAAAGGCGCGGAGGCGCAGCTCACGCGAAAGTCACAGCGCAACGAGGCGCCCGTGTTTCTCGGGGACGGTCGCCGGATTGCGTTTCTCAGCAACCGCGACGGGATGGTCTGGCGCGTCTTCCTGATGAATGCGGATGGCACGGACCAGCGGCCGATCACCCGCAAGTTCGCCGGCGCGTACGGTTATCAGCCGTCGTTCGCGATCACCTCGGACGGCAACCGCGTCGCCTACATCGCGGCGACGAGCGGGTCGCCCGACGGGCTGTCGGAGGAGCTGCACCTCGTCGACGTGGCGAGTGGCGAGGATCATCGCGTGGGCGAGCCGGATTCTCTCGGTCATCCCGCGTTTTCCCCGAAAGGCGATATGCTCTACCTCGTCGCGGGAGTGTTCGAGGCGGAGCATCTCGCCTCCGTGGACGTCGCGACGCGGAAGTTCCGCAGTTTCTCGGACGCCGGCAATCACATGTTCAGCGGTGCCCGGCGGCTCGGGGATCGATTGCTGTTCTCGGCGAGCCCGACGGGATCGTTCTGTTGCCAGCGCTCCTCGCTCTACACGACGACCCCCGACGGCAGCGGCATTCGAGGATTCGGCTCGTTCTGGGTCGCGGGCTCGCTGCATCCGGAGGTTTCTCCGAAAGGAACGAAGGTCGCCGCTGCATGGTCCGTGCGCGAAGGCGGGTTCGGCGCCGATTACCGAATCGAGATCTCCGTGCTCGATGCGAACGGCAACGCCGAGCGCGCGCTGACCGACGCCTTCCCGCGCCCATTTTACAGCGCCCTCGAGCCCACCTGGGCGCCCGACGATCATCACCTCGCCTTCACGCTCTCGTTATGCCCATACGTGGGCTGCGAGCCGACGATCCGGAGCGTCGTCGTGGTCGACACCCGGGACACGAAAGCCGTCCCCGCCTTCATCGCGTACGGCGGCGGCGCCTCGTGGAGCCCCGTTCCCTGAGGCGCTGCGCATGGCCGGCGAAACCCTCTCGTTCCCGCGTGTGTACCTCCTGCGCGCCTCGGAAGCGCCGCGCGCGCTCGCCTTCATCACACACCGCCAGAAGTGCTGGTCGCTGCACCTTTGGGACCTCGACGCCCACCACGTCGAGCCCGGGGCCATGTTTTTCGGAACGCTCTACCCGCGACGCTGCGCTCTCTCGCCGGACGGACGCTATCTGCTTTATTTCGCGATGAAAGCGCCGGGGGATCCCGATTGGCCTCATCAATTCAGCGGCCTTTCACGCGCCCCGTGGCTCACCTGTCTGCTCGCCTGGCGCGAGGCCGGGACCTGGACGCGGGGCATGTTCTTCTCGTCCCGCGCCTCCGGCCGGCCGGAGATCCACGCTCGCCAGGACCTGCATCATGGCGCCGATGTGGCGGACCTTTGCCCGTGGAACATCGAGAGGATCGACGCCATGCAGCTCGCGGCCGAGCGGCGAATCGGGTTTGTCGAGGCCGAGGATTCACCGCCGCGGGATCCACGCGACATCTGGGACCAGCATCGCCAGGCGGTGCTCCAGAAGCGGCGCCCGGTCGGCGGCGCGCGCGAGGTGCTGCGTGTCGTGCAGGGTGGCTTCGACCAGGACGAGGGGCGGGTCGGGCGGTATCGCAACCACTATGGTCTCGTCGGGAACGATGGGCGGGAGATCCCGCTTTCGAACCACGTGTGGCTCGATTGGCTCGATCGAGATCACCTCTACGGTGCGACGCTGGACGGGCGGCTCGTGGTGTGTGCGCTGCGGAGAGGTGAGCTCGTCGAGACGTGGTCGCACGAGTTCGAGCGAATGCCGCGGCGGAAGCCGGCACCGCCTTTTGCGCGGCACTTTTGACCTCAATCCCAGCGATCGAGCTTGTACACGACGCGCATGCCGCCCTTTGAGGCCACGCGGAAACTCAGGTTCCAGGTCGATCCCTTGACCAGGCTGATCCCGCAAGCCTCGGCCGTGTCCTTGCCTTCGACGACCGCGCTCTGCGCGTACGCCTCCATCGTGGCGCGAATCTCGTGGTATTCGCTCCGCAGGTAACTCGGGAAAAACCCGGCGCCCTGCTTGTAGTCCCGATCCCGCGCGTCCTTCAGGATGAAGATCACGCCCGTACCGTGGTGCGTGAGGATCTTTTTCGGATTCCACATCCAAGGCTGCAAGGCGATGGCCGTGACCGGATGGTACACGTTGGGCTTCAGGTTCCAGCGCGCAGGCGGCGAGCCGTTCGCGTACACGTACGAGCTGACGCGGTTTCGCCGATCCTCGAAGTCCCATTGCAAGAGCGGCGGCGCGTCCGCGTGCTTGGCCGTGACCATCCCGATGTACGACTGGTTCGTCTCCGGGACGAAAAACTCGATATTCTCCGCCTCGGGGAGGACGGTCCGCGCGAATTTCTCCCACGTCATGGTGACAGGCGGGACGTCCATGTCGACGGCAAGCTTCGCCGCGGGCTTGAGGTGGTCGAAGACGCCCGGTTTTTGCCCCTTCGGCCTGGGCTCCTTTGGAACCCACAACGTCTCGATGTCGCCGAGCCGGGCGAAGCGCCGCTCCATCGCGCCAGCGCTCTTCAGCGCTTCCACGATCTTCTCGGCGCGCGCGAGGTTTCCGGTCGTCGGCGCCGCCTGCGGGCGCTGGTACTGGAGCGGGTGCATCTTCGCGGCGAACCGGCTCTTGACCTCCGCGAACGGCATGCCAGCCGCGAGGTCTTCGAGCAAGGTGCCGATCATGCTGCTGCGCACGTGGCAGAAGCCGGCCGGCGCACGGGCGACCGCGAGCCAGGTGAGATTTTCCCGCGCGCGGGCGTTTTTCGCAGCGGCACGCGTCTCGTGCAGCTCGAGCAGCCATTTCGCCACGCCGAGGACGGTCTCCGATCGATAGAGCGATTCGGTGGAGACGAGCTTGTGCGCCTGCTTGACGACGTCGATCGAGAACGCCTCGAGCCCGCGGAGAAGCGTCTCGTGATCCTGGCGCTTCTCCGCCATGATCTGCGCATTCGTCTTGATCAAGGTGGGCTTGTGGAGGAGGTCCTTCGAAGGCGTGACCGCGATGTGCTCCCACGCGCCCGTCTGCGGCGTTCCCCAAACCGTCTCGTCCGAGAGAAAAACGCCGTCGATCGGCGCCTCGGCCACAGCCTTCGCGAGCGCCCGGATCGCGCTCGTGTAGGGCTCGGGCGCAGTCTCCGGATCCCAGAGCGCAGACCGCGCCCTTCCATCGGAATCGACGACCACGATGCCACCGTACCGATTCACGAAGTGCCGGCAAGCGGCGCAGGTGTTGGTCTGCCGTAGCTCGGCCGGGACCGCGTCGAGGAAGACCTGGTAAAGCGCCGGCGTGCGCGTGGTGAACAAGCTCGGTTTGTCTTTGGTGCGTTTTCCGAAGCGCGCGCGAATCGAGGCGAGCAGGTCGTCGTAGTGGTCGTCGATCGAAGGAGCCGCAGCCGTCGGAGGAGAAGGAAGATCGGGCATGGTCGCGCTCCTGATGACACCGCGGCGCTCCGCCAATTGCAAGGGGAGAGCGCCCAGGCCGCTCGAAAGCGGCCGGCCGGTTGACGCTGCCCAAAAGGCCGCCTACCGTCGTGGTTCATGCGGTGGCCGCTCCTCTTGGCGCTCTTCCTCCTCGGCTGCGGGCCCTCCCCCGCCGCCAACGGGGCCGAATCCTACGCAGGATCGATGCCTGCCTCGGGACGCGTGATGCTCCACGGCGTGACCGTGGCCCCCTGCAAACTCGGCGGCGAGATCTGGGACGGCGTAGGGCAAATCGAGCCGAGCCAGATCGACCTCCTCGGCAATCTCCTGCGCGGGCGCGTGCCCTACGTGGAGATCGCCAAAGCCCTCGCCGCACCCGCAAACGAGGCACTCGACAAACCCGACGTGAAAGGGCGCGCAAAGATCGTCGGCCCCATGGAAAGCGCGCCCGTGCGTCTCACAGGCCAGTCCGATAGCTTCACCCCGCAATTCCAAGGGCCGCCGACATTCGAAAACGTGCCCTTCGACGGGAGCGCACGGCTCGCCGTCGAGCTGCTCGACGACGACATGGTCGACGACGACCCGATTGGCTCCTTCCAACTCGGCCCCGACGAAATGCTAGAGGCATTCCGCGCCGGAAACGTGCATCAAGTCCGCGTCGATTCACAAACGAACGGACAAGTGCTGTTCGCCGCGATTTCCGTCCTGGCCGACTGACGCGGGGCGGGGCGGAGCGGGGCGGAGCGGGGCGTCGCCCCGCACCCCAGCAGGGGGCTGTCCGCCCCCTGCACCCCGGACCAGGCACGGCCTGGACCGAGGGCCGAGAAACCGCGCGATGCGCGGTTTCTCGGACGGGCCCGGGCAAGACCACGAGCGGCGTTGCCAGCGGAAACAGCAGCGCTGCCCCAGCCTCGAGCATACACGTCGGTGCTGCTGGCAAGCCCGTCGCGGGTCTTGCCTCGGCCTGTTCGATGAATTGCGCATCGCGCAGTTCATCGACCCCGGGTCCAGCGCTTGCGCTGGTCCGGGTCCAGGGGTGGACAACCCCTGGTCGGGGTCCGGGGTGAAACCCCGGCGCAACGCCGTCGCCCTTCAAAGCGCCGCTGCGAACTCGCGACCGAACTCTATGGGGGATGGGCGCTCGGCGGGATCCCGCGTGGTGGCGGCCCGCAGGAGTTTGGCGATGGACGCGGGGAAGATGCGGAGACGCTCGGCGTCGTCGAATGGATCGAGACGCATGTGCGCGAGGATGCGGTCGCGGCCTGTGAGCTCGTCGAAAAAGGAGCGGCTCGTGGTTACGTTGTAAATGGTGCCGGCGAGCGCGTAGACGTCCGAGCGCGGGTCGAGCTCCACGGGATCCAGCACCTGCTCGGGTGCGATGTAGCCGGGCGTGCCTGCCACGAAGCGGCCTCCGACCTCGGGCGGGACGCGGATGGCCCGCACCATGCCGAAATCGATGACCACGGTCGAGAGCGGAGGCACGCGCCCGGGATCGCGGTGCTTCTCCGGGTCGAACCGTTCCCCGCCGGCGAGCGGCAGGCGCAGCCACAGGTTGGCCGGCTTGATGTCGCGATGCACGAGGCCTGCGCCATGCAGCGCTGCGAGCCCGGCGCAGGCGTCGAGCACGACCTGCCGGAGCTCGAAGAGCGTCATCGGGCGCGCTGCGGCGTATTGCTTGAGATCTGCGCCGATGAGGTATTCGAGCACGAGGAACGGCGCGCCCTCCGAGACGCCGCGATCGATGATGTTCGCGACGTTCGGGTGATACAGCCCGGCGAGCGCGTTGGCCTCCTCGACGAACGACGCGAGGATGCCGGCGCGCTCGGTCTCGTTGGCGCTGGCGAGCGCGTCGGCCTTGGGGATCTTCAGCACGAAGAGGCGGTCGGCGCCGGGCTTGCGCACGAGCCAAACCGAGCCGATCCCGCCCTCGCCGAGCGGCTTGACGAGCTCGTAGCCCTCGATGAGCTTGGGCTCTTTTTTCTTCGAGGTTGGCGGCGGCGGCGGCGTCCTGCGGATCGCGCCACGCACCGCGCCTTCGAGGAGTGCGGATGCGACGGGGCCGAGCGAGGCGAACCACACGTCGAGCATGCTGAGCTCTCGCGCGCGGATGGCGCGGGCGACGAGTGCGGCCACGCGGGGCGCGTTCTGCGTCGTGCGCGGCGGGAGCGTGTCCTCGTCGTCTTCGCTCGCTGCGTGCAGCGCCTTCACGGGATCCGCGAGCGCGGCCTGCAATCGATCGCCGGCGAGGACGAGCTTGATGCAGCGGATCTCGAGGTCGGGCTTCGGGCCCGCGGCCTCGTTGAAGTCTTCGAGCGCCATCGCGAGCTTCGTGAGCGCGCGGGAAAGCTCGGTGTCCTCGGCGTGCAGCGCGACGAGCGCTTCCTCGGCTTGGAACGGCCAGCCTGCGTCGGTCTCGGCTGACGAGACGGCCGTGCGCAGCGCCTCGGCTTGCTCGCAGCAGCGCGCGAGCGCGCTCGGGGCCATCATCGGCAGCGAGGTCGCGAGCTGACGCAGCATCGCGGGCCGATCGATGACGAGCGCCCACCACGCGGCGAACGGGCCGAGCCAACGGACGTCGTCGACCTCGCCGAGCGCCGTGCCGCGCGTCGTGTCCACGAGCCGCCAGAGCAGCGCCGACAGTGCGTTCTTCAGGGCGGGCGGGAACTCGCGCGAGCCGCTTCCGAGGCCTTCCAGTTTGCGCAGCCAGAGACAGGTGTCGTGCGCGGTTGGCCCGCGACCCGGACCGAGATCGCCGTCTTCGCCGCAAGCGTCGAGCGCGTACCCGCCGAGACGAACTGCCACGACCTCGAGCGCGAGATCCTCGTGCACGTCCGTCTTCTCGCCGCGCCGCCGCTCCGCGACGAGATCGAGGATCTCCGCGGGCGAACGGGCCAACGTCTTCCACGTCTCCTCGAGCTCGGGCTCGTCCACGGGGACGCCCGTTGGCCGCGTGGCGAGCAGCGGCCGCCAGAGGCGCACCGCGAACGCCCGCGCCGAGGATTCGAGCGCGTTCAGCGCGGCCGCACGCTGCCGAAGTCGGCCCCACCCGAGCGCGATGCGGCGCGCTTCATGGAACGTCGCCGCGAGCGAGGACGCGAACCGCGCGGCGCGCGCATCCGCCTCCTCGTCGTCGTACTGCGCGGCGAGGCGCATCAGGTTCTCCAAACCGAGCTCGAGATCGAGCGGATCTCGCTCGGCCCGGTCGATGACGTCCGTCACCGCGATGACCTCGATCCACCGGCGCGTCTCATCGATCGACGCGGCGCGCACGTATCGCGCCTTCTCGCGGAGCGCGCGGAGCGTCGTCTCGATCTCGGGTTCCTCCACGCCACGACGAAAGAGCGTCGCGAGCCCACGCGCGAGTGCGCGCGCGGCGATCGCGCCCCCGTCCCCTTCGAGCACCCGCCGGGCGAGGCGATCCCAGAGCGTCTTGCGCTCGAAGAACAGGTACGGCGTCGCCGCTGCGACCGCGGCGAGCACCCAGGCTTCCTCCTCGCGCGAGTCGAGGATGGCCACGAGCTGGCTCGCGAGGAACGCAAGCCGCTCGGCCGGCAGCGAGGCAAACGCGGTCGTCGCGCGTTGCCGGAGGACCACCGATTCTCCGAACACCCAGTCGAGCAGCGTGCCCTGGAGCTCTTCCATCACGCCCGTGAGGCGGCCGAGCGCGCGCGCCGCGTGCACCCAGACGAGCGGCTCGGGATGCAGGAGCAAAGGCTGCAGCACCTGGAGCGTGCGGCCGATGAGCTCGGGATCGGCCATCCGGGGCATGCCGCGCACGCTGATTTCGAGGCATCGCGCGGCGAGGACGCGTCCACGCAGCGCGCCGTGCGCGGGCCCGCGGACCATGAGCTCGAACGTCTCGGGTGATCCCCAGAGCCATGGCCCGAGCTCGGGAACCTCCAGCGCGCTCGCGCCGGCCTCCCAGATCAGGATCTCCAGCCGCGCGCGCACCTCGGCGTTCTCCGCCGACGCGAGCGCTTCCCCGTCGCCGAGGAGCGGCGCGCACGAGAGCGCGTCGAGCAGCGGCCCTTCGACGACCCGCGCGCGTGCGGCCTCGACGATCCGATCGCGGCCGATCGTCTCGGCGAGCGCCACGAGGATCGGGGCCATGCGTACGTCGCGCCGGAACGCGCTCGCCGCGCAGAACGAGAGCAGGACCTCGCCGGCTGGATCGCCGTAGAGCGCGGCGAGCGCGGCGATCTCCTCGGCCGAACGCGAAAGCTCCGGGAGCTCGCGCCGGAGGAGCTGCGCAGCGGCGCGCGCGTCCTGGGGCAACGCGCGTCGATCGGCCTCGCTCTCGCCTCCCGCGCGAAAGTGCGCGCGCACCGACGCCTCGAGCTCGGGGTTCGTCGCGTGGAGGCGCGTCAGGGTCGAGAGCGCGATCTGGATGTCTTCGGAGAGCATCAGCAGCCGGCAGAATACTTCTTTACGGCGTTCCGTTCAAAATACACACGGCTTGGCCGGGTGAAACCTTGTTCCAGGAGTGCGTCGTTCGGAACCAGATGCGACGGCGGGAGCGCGGAGGCGGGACGGAAGGAAGGATCATCTGGAAGGAGACCGTCGTGACGGTCATTCGCACGCGGGGCCGCCCGAAACCCTCCTACCATGCGTGGTGCTCGCAATCGATCTCGCGCTCGCCGTGATCATGTGGTCTCATCTGGGAGGCGCTTCGCTGGGGCGTTGCCCCAGGCCCCACCCGGGGCTATCCACCCCGGGACCCGGACCAGCGCAAGCACTGGACCCGGGGTCGATGAACTGCGTTTCGCGCAGTTCATCGAACAGGCCGAGTCAAGACCAGCTACGACCCTGCCAATCAAAACAGCCGCGCAGCCATTTCGACCGGCATCGCCGTCCTTGGTCTTGCCACCGGCCCGTGGAAGAACTGCGCAACGCGCAGTTCTTCCATCCCGAGTCCAGGGCTTGCCCTGGTTCGGGTCGAGGGGCGAACAGCCTCCGCGGGGCCCGGGGCGGCGCCCCGGCGCGGCGGCCCCAAGAAGAGACTCTCGCCCCAAGGCGCGCGGGGGCGAGCGCGTCTCACGCGGAGGCCACGGTCCGGCGCTTTCGCCGCGTGGGTACGACGGAGGAGCGGCACATGCAGAGGGATGCATCGAAATCGGGCGCGAGACGCAGCATGACGATCGGAGCGGCGCTGCTCGCGGCGCTCGCGCTCACGGGGTGCGGCGCAAGCGTTCCCACGGCGCCCGTGACACCCGAACCCAATCCCCTCCTCCCGCATGCCTCGAACGAATCCGCATCCCCCACGACGGCCCTCCGGTTCCGCGATGGCCTGCTCGCGCTCGCCCGACAGGACGCCACGCAGACGCGCGACGAGGCGAGCTGCAGGGCCGCCGCGGCGCATTTCACGACCGCCGCCGACAGCCGCGAGAGCGCCTCGATCCGGGCCCGCGCCCATTACAACGCGGGCGTGGCCTACCAGCGATGCAAGCTCGATCGCGAGGCGCGCGAGCAATTCGCGAAGGCGCTCGCGGCGGAGCCCACGTTCCACCGGGCGCGGGCCGAGCTCGCGCTCCTGGATTTCGCGGCGTCGGGCGGAAAAAACTTCGACGCGGCGATCGCCGAGCTGACGCGGGCCGCCGTCGTCGACGCGCAGTTCAAGGACGCGACCTCGCTCGTGCACCTCGGCGTGCTGCACCTGAAACGAGGGCGCGAGACGCCCGACGCGGACGGGCTCACCGATGCGCAGCGCGCAAAGAAATACGCGCAGAGCGCGCTCGCGGTCGATGATCGCGCCTTGCCGGCGTACAACCTCCTCGCGCTCATTCACCTCGGAACGGCCCAACGCAAAGCCGAGGCGTCGCGGACGCGTGGCTCGCTCGACAAGAAGAAGCTCGACACGCAGGTGCTCGAGCTCGCGGCGCTCGTGTGCTCGCAGGCCATTCGCAAGGATCCGCGATATGCGCCGATTCACAACACGGCCGGCATGATCCAGGTCGAGCTCGGGGATTTCACGGCGGCCGCGCGTTCGTTCGACGAGGCGCGGAGGATCGATCCGTCGTTCTTCGAGGCGCACATGAATTTCGCCGCCGTAAACCTGCGCTTCCGCGGCTTTTCGCCGGCCGAACGAGCGTACCGCGCGGCGCTCGCCTTGCGGCCAGACGATTACGACGCGCGCATCGGACTCGCCCACGCGCTCCGTGGCCAGATCGACGACGGGAACATGACGCAGAAGGTCGCCGAGGTACAGCGCGAGCTCGCGAAGGCGAAGCAAAGCGCGCCCGAGCGGCCGGAGGCCTATTACAACGAGGGGATCCTCACGCAGGAATATGCGGAGATCGCGGGCTCGGAGCAGCCTGGGCTCGCGTCACGCAAGGCCAAGGAGCTCTTCGGCGTCTTCCTCCAGAAAGCCGGGACCGATCCGACCTACGCGGACGCGGCGCGGCGCGCGCGCGAGCGAATCGAGGAGATCGAGCAGATCGAGGGCTTCATGGGGCACGATCGGAGCATGACGGCGGCCGAGCGAAAGGCCGAGGAGGCCGAGCGAAAGAATCGAATGGCCGAGGAGGAGGCGCGCGCGGGGGAGGAGGAAGCGCCGAAGCCCGCGACGAACCCGTGAGGAATCAGCCAGCGCGATCAGGTCGAAGCCGCTGCGCTGGGGCGTTGCCCCAGGCCCCACCGGGGCTATCCGCCCCTGGACCCGGACCAGCGCAAGCGCTGGACCTTTTATGGAAGAACTGCGCATCGCGCAGTTCTTCCAAGGGGCCAGGGGAACTGCGTTGCCGGCTGAAAGGCCAGCGCTGCTGTCTTGATTGGCAGGAGCGCTCGTGGTCTTGACTCGGCCTGTGCGATGAACTGCGCATCGCGCAGTTCATCGTGCCGGGTCCAGCGCTTGCGCAGGCCCCGGGTCCAGGGGCGGACAGCCCCTGGTCGGGCCCGGGGTGAAGCCCCGGCGCGGCGCTTCCAGCTCGATACGAACGGGCCCACGTTCTTGACGCCCGCTGCAAACCAGCGGATGCTTCAGAAGCCGCATCATACGAGCCCAAGGTCCACCGATGAGCACGACCATTCGCCCCGTTCGCAGCGACAATCCCGGTGGGAGCTCGGAGCTCTCCGTGGAGGAGCAAAAAGAACGGCTGCGCGGCGAGAACAAGGTCTGGCACATTGGCCGCACGGGCCGCGACGACAACGATCCGATGGCCGGCCTGAACGGGAGCAAGGTCGATTTGACGCGCGTGCTGCGGGGTCGCAGGTTGCGCGGCGACCGTCAGCGATAACCACCTTCCCAGGCCGCCGCCGCGGCTTCCGTGAGGCGCGCCGCGAGGACCTCGGCGTCGAGGCCGGCCTCGTGCTCTGTCAGGATGAACGTCTCCCCTTCCCGCGTCGTCGCGACCCAGGGGAGCTCGTCACCGCCCACCACGTCGTCGCGGCTTCGCACGAGCACGAACACGCCGCGCCCGTCGAGATCCCGCGCGAGGGCCACGCCGCGCAGGATTGACGTGGGAACGTTGACGTCACGGCCACGGACGCGCAGCGAGACGAAATCGGCGGAGATGTTTTCGAGACGAATGGGCTGATCATGGCGGACGTCCGCGACGACCCCCTTGTCGTGCACGAATCCCACCGCCGCGCCGGCCACACCGGCGCCGAAGAGCATGAACCCGAGGACCACGAGCTCCGAACCGAGCGCGCCCACGGCGATCGCCCAGACCAGGGCCACGAGGACCAGAACGAACGCAAGGACGCGGATTGCCGCGCCGAGCCGGATCCGCCGCACGGTGCCGGTCTCCTCGATGGAGAGGCCCAGCATGACGAGCCCGAGGCCCACGACGGGCAGGCCCGGCGGGGACAGGATGAACGACAAGAACCCGCCCCGAGCCGCGGAAAACGCCGTCGCCGCGAGCCCGAAGGAGGAAAACGCGTACGAGAGGGCACGCCCCTGCGAGATAAGAAAAAAACGACGCACGGCGGGCCGAAGGTATCACGGCAAAGGTAGGGGGCGCGCTGGAATCAGCCTGGTTTGCCCTCGTCCGCGGCGGCCGCGTTGCGGAGGAGCCGAATCGCCCAGAACGAGAGCGCGAGCAGCACGACCGCGAGGCCCGCGCCGAGCACCGCCCGGTGCCGCTCCGTGAATGGCAGCGGCGCCGCGCGCTCCGCTTCTCCCAAACGAGGGTTTGGCAGGACAGGCCCCATCTTCGCTTCACGCGGCGCCTCGGCGCGATCGGCGCGATCGAGGATCGCAGCGAGATCGTAATACGGCGCGGTGGCGGTCCGATCGCCGACATAAAGCCGGTGCTCGCCGGGCGTCGCCGCGCGAAAGACGATCTCGCGGGCACGCACCTCGCCACGCGCGCCGCGGATCACGAGCGGCGGCGAGTCTTCGTCGTGGATCAGGAGGCGGAAATACCGCTTGCGGGTCTCCTCGATCGGGAGCCGCATCGACTCCAACACCACGCCCGGCCGCGGCGTGATCCGATACAGCACGCCGCCGCCCACGGCCGGCCAGACCTCGCGGAAGCTCGTCGCCGTGACGTCGACGCGACGGCGGAGCTCGGTCGTCCCCACGTCGAGCGTGATCGCCTGCATCGGTACGCCCTCCGCGCCCGCGTCGAGCGTGACGATCGTGGAGCGCTCCGCCTCGTCGCGCCGGATCTCCTCGATGCCGAGCGGCACCTCGGAGAACGCATTCGCGCCGTCGTTCGCGGACGGGCAGCGGAACGAGCCCCCCGCGATCGAGAGCCGCCCGCCGGCCTCGGCCGCGTCTGCGGGCAGGAGCGTCACACGCACGAGCCGCGCTTCGGACTTCGGGTACGGGATCTCCACGTGCTCGACCGTGCCGCGCTCGTGCCGGATCCGGTACACGTACGGCCCCTCCGCGACCACGCCGAGCGCATCGCGGCTATCACCCGTCTCGACGCGCACGCGCCGGAGAAACGTCTCGCCGGTGACATCGAGCAGGAGCCGACAATGCGGTGTCGACGCGGGCAGCCGAAACGTCGCCACCGCCGCGCCGCTCTGCAACCACGCGGGATCCAGAAGCTCGCCGGGCACGTACGGCGCGAGCCGATGCATCGGGATCTCCGACACGACCCGAGGCACCTCGCGGCCGGCTTCGTCCACGAGACGCACGTCCGCGAAGAGCTCGGCGGACGTGCTCGCGCGGTAGAGCGCTTCGTCCACCACGAGCCGATGATCCCCGGCGGCGTCGATGCCCGTCACGGCGCGCATCGACGCGTACTTGCCGACCGGGAGCAGCCGCGGCGCGAGCTCCTCTGCGTCCACGCGTGAGGCGACGAGCAGGATCACAAGCGCGGAGCTGCCCGTGCGCATCAGCGCGATCAGGCGATCGCTGAAACGCGCGTAGAGAAAGCCGCCGGCGACGAGGAGCGCGCCGACGCCGGTGAGCAGGAGGATCTGGTAGATGCGCTCGACGCTCCAGACGTCCCAGACCACGAGCTTGGCGACGGCGAGGAAAAACAAGGCGAGCCCCAGGTATCGATGAAGCGCGCTGCGGGCCGCGAAGCCGAGCGCGAGCAGCGCCGCGGCCGCGACCGAGAGCACGAGCGTGGTCGTCATGGCGAGCCTGCCCTGCTGAGACTCCAGCATGGCCGTGAGGCGCGCGGCAAAGGCCGCCCACTCGGGCGCGTCGAGAGGCACGGGCGGAGGCGCGGGGAGCGTGGTCACGGCAGTGCGCACCTCCAGCACGGCGAGTGCGATCCAGAGCGCATGGCCCCCGATCGCGGCGATCCCGGCGGCGAGGTTGAGCGACGCACGCGCCTCATCGTTTGCGGCCGCTGCACGCTTGACCCCCGCGGCGAGCAGGTACGCCGCGACGAGCAGCGAGAGGCTCGTGCCCGCGAGGCCCGTGGCGCGCGGGCTCCGGAGCAAGGGCACGGAGAGCACCCCTTCCCTGCCCTGCGTCTCGAGGAACCGCTCCATGAGCGCGTGCGTGCCCCACACGTCGAGGGCGACGAGGCGAACGAAGGTCGCGAAGAACAGGAGCGACGCGACCACGAGCCACCCCCACTCTCGCGAGCGCGCCGCGATCGCCGCCGCGACGCAGCCGAGCGCGGCCCACAGCACGGTGATCGTGGCGCCTTCGAGCCCGAACGCGAGTGCCGCTGCGAAGAGGCCGAGCGCGAGCCCCGCGAGCACGGACAGGCGCACGCTCGCCTCGGGCCTTCGGCGCATGATCCACGCGGCGAGCGCGAGATCCGCGGCGCCCGCTGCCGCCGTGATCAGCGCGCGGAACGTCGGCACCTCATCGCTCGTCGAGGCGAGCGTGGCCGCGACGAACGCGAGCGTGGCGAGCGACCCCGCCAACACAGAGCTCCAGCGGACGGGCTCGGCGGCGCGGAGCGCGGCGAACCCGACGGCCACGAGGTGCACGAGCCCGAAGACCACGAGCGCGCCGAGGAACGCCGGAGACAAGGGCAGCGCGGGCACCGCCTCTCGCACGACTCCTGCGGCGATCGCGATCATGAGCGACGCGAAGCCCACGGCGGCGAGGTGCAGCGCGCCGAGGCGAGCCCGCAGCGCGAGCGCGGCGGCGGCGGCGCTTCCGATCGAGACGAGCACGACGAAGATCGCGGGCTTCGCGGGCAAGAGCTGCACCGCGGCGAGCACGACGAACAGCCCCGCGGCGACGCTGCCCGCGATCGCCGCGCCGGCCGGCAGCGGATCCTGTCGGAGGACCTTGCGCACGAAGCCCACGACGTACACGGCCGTCCACCCGCCGAAGAGCGCGACGAGCCCGAGCCTTTGATCCGCGGGGACATCCTGGCTCACGACGAGAAAGACCACGAACGCCGCGGCCATGGGCACGGCGAGCAGCTCGGTCGCGCGGAGCGCGCCGAGGAGCGCGATCGCCGCGATCCCGAGCCCGATCGCGAGGACGGAGAGCACCCACACGTGATCGTGGAGCAACATCGCCGCCCCCGCGTGCGAGAGCGTGAGCGCGGCGAGCGCGAAGAGCTTCGCATCGAGCAATCGCTGCGTGCGGCGGTCGAGGTAGAGCGCGACGGCCGACCACTGCGCGGACGCGAGTCCAACGAAGACGAGCGGCGCGAGACGCGCGGTCAGGCCGTGATAGGGCCCGAAGCGCGCTTCGGGCGGCACGTCGCTCCACGCGGGCGCCGAACCGTGGATGTCAAAGTATTTCGCGTACCAGCCAAGGAAAAGCGCGGCCGATCCCGGCACGACGAGCGCGGGCACGAGGCGGAAGCCGCCGCGCAGCGCGACCCCGAGGGCCATGGAGCCGAGGAGGAGCAGGTAGCCGAAGAGCGCCGCGGGTCGGTCCTGTCCGGTCGAGAGCACGACGGGGTTGGCGAGGCCGGCGACGAGGACGAGGACGAGCAGCGACTCGGCGCGGTGGCGGAGCGAAAGCCCGGCGCCGAGCGCGAGCACGAGGGCCACGGCGACGAACGCCGCGGCCGGCGGGGCGAGCTGGTAAAGCGCGACGCTCGCCCAGAGCGACGCGACGAGCGTGGCGAGGCCGATGCCGGAGAGGGCGTGCACGAAGGCCGGGCGGGTCTTCGGCCGGAGAAGCTCCGCGGAGGCGAGGAGCACGACGCCGAGGACGGCGCCGAGAACGACGCGGCCAGTAGGCCCGATCCAGGCGTTGTCGACGGCGTACTTGAAGAAGAACAGGGCGCCGAGGAGGAAGGCCGCTGCGCCGATACGCGTGAGCCACGTGAGGCCGAGTTGTTCTTCGAGGGAGGGCGCGGGCTCCGTGGGAGGTGCGGAGGCGGGAGCAGGAGCGGAGGCGGCTTCCCGCGAGGCATCCGTCAGTCCTGACGGGTGGGCTGCGGCTTCCCGCGAGGCATCCGTCAGTCCTGACGGGTGGGCTGCGGCTTCCCGCGAGGCATCCGTCAGTTCTGACGGGTGGGCTGCGGATTCCCGCAAGGCGTCCGTCAGGTCTGACGGGTGGGCTGCGGCTTCCCGCAAGGCGTCCGTCAGGTCTGACGGGTGGGCTGCGGCTTCTCGCAAGGCGTCCGGCAGTTCTGACGGGTGGGCTGCGACCCGGTGCTCGACCGTTTCCACCCGCGCGAGCCGCCTCTCCAGCTCCGCGACGCGCGCCTCCCGTGCGTCGAGCCTCTCTTCGAGGTCCTTCACGCGCGCCTTCGCCTGCGTGGCCAGGAGCAACGCGAGGATCGGTGTGGCCAGGAACAACCCCACCAAGCCCAGGCCGAGCAGGACGAGGAGCGCCTCCATGAAATGTCCCTACCACGCCCCCGGCGCGCGCGGGTCCACGGTCACCTTCACACGCGCTTCACGAGCCTCCGCTTGGATCCCGGAGGCTCCCGGGTCAGAATCCAAGTTCGCGCATGCGCCCTGGGGACATCATCGGTGAGCGCTTCCGTGTCGAGCGCCTGGCCGGCGTGGGCGGCATGGGGGAAGTGTATCGCGCCGAGGATCTCCAGACCGGAAACGTCGTCGCCGTGAAGCTCCTCCGTGCGTCGGAGCGCTCGAACGCCGAACGGCTCGCGCAAGAAGCCCGCGTGCTCGAGACCCTCGGCCACCCGCACATCGTGCGTTATGTCGACCACGGCGTCGCCGACACGGGCGCCCCCTGGCTCGCCATGGAGTGGCTCGAAGGCGAGAGCCTCGCCGCGCGCCTCGGCCGCAAAGGTCTGCGCCTCGAAGAGTGCATCACCCTCGCCGTGCGAGTCGCCGACGCCCTCGCCACGGCCCACGCGCGCGGCGTCGTGCACCGCGACATCAAGCCGAGCAACCTCTTCCTCGAGCGCGGCGAAATCGATCGCGTAAAAGTGCTCGACTTCGGCGTGGCGCGAGACCGAGGGCGCGGCCGCTTGACCCTCACAGGGACCATCGTGGGCACGCCGGGCTACATGGCGCCCGAGCAAGCGCGCGCCGACAAGGCCGGCGTCGACGCGCGCGCGGACGTGTTCTCCCTGGGCACCGTGCTCTTCGAGTGCCTCACCGGGCAGCCCGCATTCGATGGCGAGCACGCGTTCGCGATCCTGGCAAGCCTCCTGCTCACCGAGGCCCCGCGCGTGCGTGACCTCCGTCCCGATGTGCCCGAGGCCCTCGACGATCTCGTGGCCCGGATGCTCGCGAAGGACGTGCAAAGCCGGCCCTCCGACGCAAGCGCGGTCGCGCGCGCGCTGCTCTCGCTCGGGCCCATGGAAGGCAACGCCACGGTTGTCCACGCGACGTCGGCGGAGGTCATCACCGACAGCGAACGGCAGCTCCTCAGCATCGTCGCCGCGCTCCCGCCCTCGCTGCCCGATGGCAAGGAGGCGCCGTCGCGGTTTTTGCCGCGCGACCGCATCGCGGCCATCGAGCAGGAGATCGCGCCGCTCGGCGCCCGCGTGGAGGAGATCGAAGGCGGCGCGCTGCTCATCGGCCTCGTCGGTCGCGGCAACCCCACCGATCAAGCCGCCCGCGCGGCCCGCGCCGCGCTCCGCCTGCGCGCTCTCGCCCCCGAGGCCCGCATCGTGCTCGTCACTGGGCGCGAGGAGACCTCGCAAGGGCTCGCGCTCGGCTCGATCTCGAAACGCGCCGCCGCGCTGCTCGACCTCGGCGAAGAGGCAGGCGCCGTGCGGATCGACGCCTCGACGCAGGCCCTGCTCGACGTGCGCTTCGACGTGAGCGCGGGCGCGGACGGCATCTTCCTCCGCGGCGAGCGCGAAGTCGGCTCGGGCACGCGCACGCTGCTCGGCAAGCCGAGCCCCTACCTCGGCCGCGAGCGCGAGCTGCGCAGCGTGCGCGACTTCCTCGAAGAGGGCCTCGACGAAGGCAAGCCACGCGTCGCCCTCGTGCTCGGCCTCCCGGGCATGGGCAAGTCACGCCTGCGGCACGAGCTCGTCGAGCAGCTCCGCCGCGGCGCCGTGGAGCCCGCGGTCGCCATCGGCCGCGGCGATCCGATCGGCGCGGGCTCGGCCTTCTCCATCCTCGGCTCCGCCATCCGCACGATGGCCCAGATCGGCATCGGCGAGCCCGTCGCCTCGCGCAGGCACAAGCTCGAAGCGCTGATCGCGACGTACCTCGCCGGCGATGATCTCCCCCGCGTCACGGCGTTCCTCGGCGAGATGGTCGGCGCGCCCGCCAGCGACGACCGCCCCGACCTCCGCGCCGCGCGCCAGAACGCCGCGCTCATGGCCGATCGCATCCGCGAAGCGTGGCTCGACTTCGTGGAGGCGCTCTCGGTCGTGCGCCCGCTCGTCGTCGTCCTCGAGGATCTGCACTGGGGCGATCGCGCCTCGATCAAGCTCGTCGACGCGGCCCTCGCGATGCAGGGCGAGCGCCGCTTCGCCGTGCTCGCGCTCGCGAGGCCGGAGCTGCACGATCTCTTCCCGAAGATCTGGGCCGATCGGGAGCTGCTCGAAGTGCGCCTCGGCGAGCTCGGGCGCCGCGCGGCCGAGCGGCTCGTCCAGCATTTCCTGGGTGAAATCATCTCCGAGGAGGAGATCCAGCGCCTCGTCGATCGCGCCTCGGGCAACGCCTTCTACCTCGAAGAGCTCATCCGCGCCGTGGCCGAGGGCCGCGGCAGTGATCTGCCCGAGACCGTGCTCGGCATGGTCGAGGCGCGCCTCATGTCGCTCGACCCCGAGGCGCGGCGTGTCCTCCGCGCGGCCAGCGTCTTCGGCCAGTCGTTCTGGTGGGGCGGCGTCGCCGCGCTCATCGGCGACGCGTCCATGCCGAACGGCCGCGTCGGCTTGCTCGATCGCCTCTGCGAGCGCGAGCTCATCGTGCGCCGCCGCGAGAGCCGCTTCCTCGGCGAGGAGGAATACGCCTTCCGCCACGCGCTCGTACGCGAGGGTTCGTACGCGATGCTCACCGAGCGTGATCGCCGCCGTGGCCATGCGCTCGCCGCCGAGTGGCTGCTCGCGTCGGGCGAGACGGATCCGACGATCCTCGCCGATCACTTCGAGAGCTCCGGCGACAAGGAGCGTTCGGCCGAGTTCTTCGCGGCCGCGGCCGAGCTCGCGCTCTCGGCCGGAGATTTTTCCGCTGCCGTGAGCTTCACGGAGCGTGGCCTCGTGGCGAGTCCGCGCGCGGACGTCGTGGCCCAGCTCCGCGCGATCCGCGCCGACGCGTTGAACTGGACGAGCTCCTCCGCGACGGCCTACGAGGCGGCCATGGAGGCGCTCGACAGCGCGAGGCCCGGTACCAAGGAGTACGCCCGCGCGCTCGGGGCCGCCCTGGGCAGCGCTTTGCTCCTGCGCAAGAAGGACGCTCTCGCCTCGCTCATGGACGAGCTCTACCGCATGGAGCCCGTCGAGGACGCCGTCCCCGCGGTCTCGTTCGCCTACAGCTCCGCCGTCATCTCGCAGCTCGTCATGGGCCAGCGCGCCATGGCCGAGCGCTTCTTGCACCGCATGGAGCAAGTCTTCGGCCCCTTCTTCGCCCGCGATCCGTCCGTCGCCGGCTGCTTCGGCTACGCCCGCGGCTACTGGCACAGGGTTGCCGAGCAGGATCCGTACATCGCGCTCGGCATCGAGCGCGAGGCCATCGCGAACTTCATGGTCTCGGACGATCGCCGCTTCTTGCCGCTGCTCCGCGCCCACGTGGGCCTCGACCTCGTCCTGCTCGGCGCGTACGACGAGGCGGAACGCGAATTTGATCTCGCCCTCGCGGCCGCGCCGGCCGACAGCGTCTCCGCGCTCCTCGCCGGCTGTTTCCGCGCTGCGCTCTTCCTCGAACGTGGCCGGCTCGAAGAGACCATCACGCTCGGCACGGCCGTCGCGGACGAGGCCGCCGCGCACAGCGAAGGTGTGATCGGCGTGAGCGTGCAGTACTTCGTGCTCGAAGCGCACCTGCGTCGCGGCGACCTCGACGCGGTTCGGCGCCTCCTCACGGCCGTCGCGCCCCTCGTCGAGATCCTCCCGCTCGGGCAGATCTGGTCGCTCGCGGGCCATGCCGCGGTCGCGCTCGCCGAGGGCCGCCTCGAGAGCGCCCTCGAGCTCAGCCGAAGCGCACTCGCAAGGACGGCCGAGATCGACATGAAACACACGAGCGCCCACGCGCGCATCCTGCTCACGCGGGCCGAGGCGCTCTGGGCTGCCGGCAAGCACGGCGAGGCCCGCGCCGCCATCGAAGACGCCCGCGCCGAGCTCCTCGCCCGCGCCGCGCGCATCCCGGACCCGGCTTACGCACGCACCTTCCTGGAGGCCGTCCCGCTGCACACGCGGCTCCTCGACCTCTGGAAGGCTTGGTGCGGCGTCTAGAAACGGCGCCCGCATTGCGTCCGCACTGGCGCCCGGTACCTTCGTGGTATGCGCCGAAATCTCTTGCCCCTTCCCCTTGCTTTTGCCCTCGTCTCCCTCGCCTCGCCGGCTGCGCGCGGAGGCGAACCGCCAGGCTGGGTGCCCAGCGACACCGCCGAGGACCTCCCGCCGCCGCCGCCTGCGCCGCCGCCCCCGCGCCCGGGGCCCACGACGTACACCATCGAGCAGAGGGAGCTCTCCGAAGGTCCGACGAAAATGGCGAGCCCGCCGGCGTTTTACGTCGGGACGATCCTCGCCGGCGTGGGCCTGCTCGGCATCGTCACGGGCCTCGTGATCCGGGCGGATCTCCCGGAGACCGAATGCACGAACTGCCCCGCCGAAGAGAAACGTTCTGCCTCGCTCGGCCTGCTCATCGGCGGCGGACTCGGCATGTTGATCGGCATCCCGATCGCCGCGGTTGGCGGGCGAAAGATCCCGGACGAACCGTCGTGGGCGCGCCCGAAGGTGTTCATCTCTCCGCGCGGCGGCGCGCTCCAGTGGACGTTCTGAACGTCGCTCCGCCCTCCGATTGGTGAATTCGTCTCTACGTCTCCGCCGCACCTCGAAATGCCTTTGCACCCGGGACGTCGCGCCCCGGGACGAACCCAAATGCCCGAAAATGCCCGTCTCTCCGGGACGTCGCGGCTGGATGGGGTGTGCATGCCGTACCCACGCCGACCGATGGAATCTTGCTCGCATGCAATGCATGCACGTCGACAATCGCCTCGCACCGAATTTCCCGTCCGTCTCTTGATTTCCTGATGTCCTGATCGACGACGCTACCCGGCATGGCGCGTGCACCCGCGGGGGTGGGCGACCTAGACGCTTTGCCTGGTTGTCGAAAGGCTCTCACGTGCTTCAAGCCACGCAGGAACAAGGGATTCGATACGACATTGGTTCGAGCCGGATGTGCTTCGAGCCGCCGGATACATGCTTCGTGACCTATGTCGGGGACCTCGACGCCGACGTCGTCGCGCGGATGAACGCCGCGCTCGAGGAGACGGTGCGGCAGCGGAAGTCCGTCGATTTGCTCGTGGATCTGTCTCGTACGGGACAGGTGACGGAGCTCGTCCGGCGCCACGCCGTTGGCGGCATGCTGGCCCTGAACCCGCGCGCCACCGCCGTGTTCGGCGCCGATTTCCACCTCCGCGTGGTCGTCTCGATGATCACGAAGGCCATTCGATTGCTCCACGTGGATCTGCGCGGGCAGATCAAGTTCTTCGAGCACGAAATGGACGCGCGCGCCTGGCTTTCCGATGTCAAACGAAAAGAGCTGATGCAACGCAGCGCTTGAGCGCTTTTCGGGGAGAGCGGTCATGCTTGCAGCGATCGAACGGCCCGACGAGACCATCACGGTTTGTCCTGCCAGAGAAATCACGGCGCCTCGCGCGCCCGACCTCGCGCTCGGGATCCCGCGCCACTGGTGGCCGGATCCGCTCGTGAACGTGCACGCGGCGCGGATCGAAGAGGAGACGCTCGCGTGGTTCCGCGAGCTCGGCTTCGGCGAGCGATCGATCTGGATCGTCCGCACCTTCGCGCCGGCCGATTACGCGGGCATGCCGTTCCCGCTCGCGGAGCCGCGCGAGCTCTTGCTCCTCGCCAAGTACCTCTCGCTCTGGCTGCTCTGGGACGACGTCGACGTCGAGGGCCGCGAGCGCACCTTCCCGTTCCGCGGCCCGGCCGTCCTCGAGCCGAGCGCCTCCGGCGTCACCACCCTCTTCGGCGCCACCTGGTCGGCCCTGCTGCGCGAGCTCGCCGAGACCATGAGCCCCGGCTGGATGGAGACCGTCTGCGAGGCCATGGACACCTGGAGCACGGCCGCGCTGAAAGAAGCGCGCACCTCGAAGCAGCGCCGCGCGGGGCTCGCCCGCGTCTCGTACGAAGAAGCCCTCCGCTCGCGCATCGACACGATCGGAATGGCCGCGACGGGCTACCTCCTCGAATACGCGCGCGGCGTCGAGCTCCCACCCGACTTCCACGCGCACGAGACCGCGATCGCCTTGAAGACCCTTTCCGGCAAGATCGTCGGCCTCGGCAACGAGATCTGGAGCCTCGGCAAGGACTGGGCTTCGGGCTACGTCAACGTCATCCTCGCGCTGCGCGAGGAGCGCGGGCTCTCCATGATGGAGGCCGTGCGCCGCATCATCTGCGATCACGACGAGGCCATCGCCGAGTTCGATCGCATCGCCCGCGCGCTCCCGAGCTTCGGCGCGAACTGGGACGCGCACATCGCGACCTGGGTGCAGGACCTGCGGCACGCCTCCCTCGGCTTCACGCTCTGGGAGTCGCGCGCCCCGCGCTACGCCGCGTTCAAGATGCTCGTGAATGGCACGCCGATCGATCCCTCGTTCATCGTGCCCACGTCGCTCGCCCCGCGCGCCGCCGCAAAGGCCGCGTCCGCTTACGCTCCGCACCCTTGACGCCCCTTCGCGGCTGGCATCACGTGCGTCGCGATGCCTGCGACCTCCACGTCCACGAACCCCCTCGTCAGCGATCGATTCGTCGACTTCCTCCTCTTCGAGGTGCTCGACCTCGAAGGCTTGCTCGCCCTTCCTGATTTTGCCGAGCACACGCGCGAGACCGTGGGCATCTACCTCGGCACGGCGCGCAGGCTCGCGCGCGAGCTCCTCTTCCCGGCCTACAAGCCGATGGACGAGGCCCCGCCGCGCCTCGAAAATGGCCACGTGCGCGTCCACCGCGCCATGCACGACATCTATCCGCGCCTCGTCGAGCTCGGCGTCCTCTCGGCCACGCGCCCGCCCGAGGCGCACGGCCAGATGCTTCCGCTCACCGTCGCGAGCCTCGCCACGAGTTATCTCATGGCGGCGAACCTCTCGGCGTACGGTTATATCGGCCTCACCACGGGCGCAGCGCGCCTCCTCGAATCCTTCGGCTCGGACGAGCTCAAGGAGCGCTTCATGGGGCCCCTTTATCGGGGCGAGTGGACCGGCACCATGGCCCTCACCGAGCCCCAGGCCGGCAGCAGCCTGAGCGACGTCGAGACCCGCGCCACGCCCACGGAGCGCGGCCATTACCTCCTCAAGGGCTCGAAGATTTTCATCTCGGGCGGCGATCACGACCTCACCGAGAACATCGTCCACTTGACGCTCGCCCGCATCGACGGCGCGCCGCCCGGCATCAAAGGCGTCAGCCTCTTTGCGATCCCCAAGCTCCGCCCCGAGCGCGGCGCGCTCGTCCCGAACGACGTCGAGGTCGCGGGCGTGATCCACAAGATCGGCTGGCGCGGCCTGCCGAGCCTCGCGCTCAATTTCGGCGAGGCCGGCGATTGCCACGGTTACCTCGTCGGCGAGCCTCACCGCGGCATTTCGTACATGTTCCAGATGATGAACGAGGCCCGACTCATGGTCGGCATGAATGGCGCCGCCACCGCCTCGGTCGCGTTCCACGAATCGCTCGAATACGCCAAGACCCGGCCCCAGGGCCGCAAGCTCGGCGACAAGGATCCGCGCGCCCCGCAGATCCCCATCATCGAGCACGCCGACGTCCGCCGCATGCTGCTCCGCCAGAAGGCCATCGCGTGGGGCAGCCTCGCCCTCCTCGGCCTCACGGCACGCCTCTCCGATCTCGCCGAGCATGCCCAGGACGAGAGCTCCCGCGCGCGCGCCGCCATGCTTCTCGACCTGCTCACGCCCATCGCCAAGAGCTTCCCGGCCGAGCGTGGCTTCGAGGCCAACGCGCTCGCCGTGCAGGTCCTCGGCGGCTACGGCTACACGAGCGAGTACCTGCCCGAGGCGTGGCTCCGCGACCAGAAGCTCAACAGCATCCACGAGGGCACGACGGGCATCCAGTCGCTCGACCTGCTCGGCCGCAAGGTCCCGGCCGTGGGCGGCGCGGCGTTCGGCGCGCTGCTCGAAGAGATCGCGGCCACCTGCGACGGCGCGCGGGACGCGGGCGTGAACCCCGATCTCATCCAGCGCGTCGAGGGCGCGGCGATGGCCATGCGGCAGGTCACGCTCCACCTCGGCGCCCTCGGCGCGCAGGGTGACGTCCGAGGCATGCTCCTGCACAGCGCCGATTACCTCGACCTCGCGTCCACCATGGTCATCGGCTGGACGTGGCTCCGCCTCGCGGCCACGTCGCAAAAAAACCGCGCGGATCGCCCGCAGGATCACGATTTCTACGAGGGCATCGCGTCGGCGGCCCAGTACTGGATTCGTACCGAGCTCCCGCGCGTCGGCTACCTCGCCCAGCTCTGCCGCTCCGGCGAAGATTCATACGAACGCGTACGACCGGAGTGGTTCTGACGTGCAGGAATTCGACGACGACGGTACGTGAGCCCCGGGCCGTCCTCGGGCTCTCGGGTGAGCCCGGGATCTTGTCTGGATCACGCGGCCCATGGTAGTGTCCGCGGCAGTGCCGCGGAGTGCGGCGCGAAGGCCGACGGTGCCATGGAACTCAGACGAATCCTCCTTGCTTCAGTCGCCCTCCTCGCCGCGATGGCTCCTCGGGTCGCGAGCGCCGCGCCGGTCACGATCCCGGAAGGCGTGTCGGACCCGCTGCCCGGCCTCGGCACGGGCCTCTGCGCGGCTTCTGCGATCTCGACGAACTCCACCGCCGATTTCGGCCTGCTCAACCCGGACAACTACAACGGCGCGGTCAACTCGTTCATCGAGGCGCACGCGGTCGATCGTGTCGAGCAGACCATCCGTACGCTGCTCGACCTGTCCAACAACAACGCCTCGAACCAGGCGCTGAGCTACGGCGACTTCCTCGATGCCGCGCTCGATCAGGGGTGCAAGACCGGCGGCTGCGACTTCTTCGTGAACGACACCACGACGTCGTTCGGCAGCCGCATGCGTGGCTTCCTCAACGTCCCCGCGGAGTGGGTCAATCAGCCGATCCATTTCGGGTTTTACGCGGACGATGCCGTCAGCCTGACGATCTACGACAGCAGCGCCGCCGGCTACTCCGTGGTGTTCCGTCCTCCGGCGTTCGGCGCGCCGACGTACCGCCTGACGAACCAGGTCACCTTCCAGAAGGCCGGTCTCTATCCGATCGAGATCCTCTTCGTCGAGATCACCGAGCACGCCGCACTCGAGATGTCTTACTTCATCGGCAACTTCGCTGACTTCGAGCGTCCCGCGAACGCGCCGCCGATCGTGAAGCTCAACGACGCGGGCTTCACGCTCTTCCCCTCGACCATGTTTTTCCAGACGCTCAGCGGCACCCCCGCGTTCCCGGACCTCGGCGTCTGCAAGCAGTGCAAGCGCGAGTTCATCAACCAGCCCGGCAACAACGGCTGCGACCCGGGGTACTACTGCAACGAGGCCGCGCTCTGCGCCCCCTGCGACACCGACAATCTCTGCGGCCCGAGCTGCGTGCAGTGCGGCGGCGACACGCCCTTCTGCGTGAACATCAACGGCAACGTCCAGTGCGGCGCATGCGATACCGACGCGGACTGCGAGGGCGGCTTCACCTGCAACCCCGACACGAAGACCTGCGACGAGTGCAACGACAGCTCCGACTGCCCCAAGGGCGCGGCCTGCATCGAGAACAAGTGTGAGCCTTGCTCGACGAGCGCCGAGTGCGCCGGCGCCTCCTGCAACTGCTGTCCGGACGGCGCGAGCGGTCAGCAGATGAAGTGCGCCCCGCTCGAGCCGAACGGCAACCCGAGCTGCGTCGAGTGCACGACCGACGCCGAGTGCGGCGGCGGCATCTGCAACCTCTCCGTCGGCCGCTGCCAGGGCACGCTCCCCGAGAACAACTCGCCGACGTGTTGCGGCGACGGCTGCGTCAACTGCACCGCGCTCGAGACCATCGTCGTCAACGGCACCGCCCAGCCGCGGTATCCGTTCTGCTTGCCCGGCCCGGTCGGCACCGCGTGCGCCGAGTGCCGCCACGACATGGATTGCGGCGAAGGCGCCTTCTGCTTGAGCGGCACCTGCACCCCCTGCACCCGCGACAAACGTTGCGGCCTGCGCTGCGACAGCTGTGGCGGCAACACGCCCTTCTGCTTCGGCCAGAATGCGGCCGTCGCCGCGTGCGTGCGCTGCGTCGACGACTCGCAATGCGGCGACGGCTCCACCTGCGACACGACGACCCACACCTGCTCGGTCACCGCGGGCTGCATGATCACGTGCGCCGCCGACACGCCTTATTGCAACGGCGAGAGCTGCGTCGCTTGTTACGCCGACTCGCACTGCCCCTGCGGCGGCACCTGCAACCTCTCCACGAACACGTGCACGCCCTCGTGCAAGACCAATGTCGACTGCCTCGGCAGCGACCACTGCCGCTGGAACGAGGCCGAGACGGCGAAGGAGTGCGCGCTCGGCCCCATGCCCGACGGCGTCGATTGCGGTGGCACACTGGCCACGATATGCTCTGCAAGGCCCGGTCGACATGGAGGTGGCGCGCCCGGAGCCGCATTGCTCGTCCTCTCCGTCCTTGGCCTGCTGGGCCGCCGCCGCCTCCGTTCAATCTCCCGAGGTGAGCCGTGAAGCGATCCATCTCGTTCTTGCTCTCGCTCGCGACGCTCGCCGCAGCGCCTGCTCTCGCAGAAGCCGCCGAAGAAGGCCGCTTCGACGCGCAGACCTTCCGCCCCTCCGCGGCGCCGCGTGATCTCGTGATGATCCAGAAGTCCGAGGTCGTCGGCCACCTCTCGCCGACGTTCGGCATCTACACGGACATCGGCCTCGATCCGCTCGCCGTCGCGGCAATCACGACGGGCCAGGAGATCCGCGCCGTCGGCGCGCGCCTCCAGGTCACGGGCCTCGCGGGCATCGGCTTCTTCGACGTCTTCGACATCACGATGGCGATGCCGTTCGTCGCCTGGCAGATGTCCGACAACCTGAGGCCGCTCGGCTCCGAGGGTGAGATCTCGCCGAACGCGCTCGGCGATCTTCGTTTCAACACCAAGATTGCGATCCCGTATCTGAACCGCAAAGCCCAGATCAAAGAGGGCTTCGGCATGGCGCTCACGGGCAACTTGAACCTGCCCACGGGCGATCAGGACGCGTTCGCCGGCGACGGCGCCGTCTCCGGCGGCATGGGCCTCGTCGCGGATTACCGCTTCAACTTCGGCCTGCTCGTCACGGCAAACACCGGCATCTGGTTCCGGCCCGACCGACAGTTTGCCGGGACGAAGGTCGGCGACATGGCGAACTTCGGCATCGGCGCGGAGATGTACGTCGTGCAGCGCTGGGGTTGGTCCGTGCTCGGCGGCGTGTACGGCAGCGTCTCGCTCGTGAAGTTCCCCGACAGCCCCTCGCAGGTGCCGGCCGAGGCGCTCATGGCGATGCGCTGGCAGTGGGCGAGCGGCTTCGGGCTCACGGTCGGCGGCACGTTCGGCGCGAACTGCGGGTTCGGCGCGCCCGTCTTCCGCGCGTTCGCGGGCCTCACGTGGCAGCCTTCGAAGTCGCGCGAGCAGCAGGAGATCGATCGCTTGAAGCAGATCGACAGCGAGGATCCCGATCACGACGGCCTCATCGAAGATGCCGATCATTGCCCCGAGCTGCCCGGCGTCCCGCAGAACATGGGCTGCCCCGACTCGGACTCCGACAAGGACGGCGTCCCCGATCGCGACGACAAGTGCCCGATGATCGCGGGCGGCCGCGGCGGTTGTCCCGGCGCGTACGTCAAGAACGACGAGATCGTCATCCTCGATCAGGTCCACTTCGCGACGGACAAGGACATCATCCTCGACGATTCGAAGAAGGTGCTCGACGCGGTCGTCACGGTCCTCAGGGACAACCCCGAGATTCGCTCTGTCGAGATCGAGGGCCACACGGACGCGCGCGCGGGCGACGTGTACAACCACAACCTCTCGCAGCGCCGCGTCGAGAGCGTCCGGGAGTACATGATCCAGAAGGGGATCGATCCCTCGCGCGTCACGGCGAAGGGGTACGGTCACACCAAACCCATCTACGACGACTCGCAGTGCCTCGGGAAGGACGAGGAGCTCTCGGAAGACTGCAAGTTCATGACCGCGACGAACCGCCGCGTCGTCTTCCGCATCAAGGGCCAGGGCAGCGCGCCCGGCGCGGCCGTGGGCGGCGGCGACACGGTCCTCTCGCCAGGCGACAAGCAGCTCGACGGAGAGGGCGTGATCAACGGGAGCGGCGTGCTGAATGGCGGCAGCACCTTGCCGAGTGGCGGCATTCTGCCGAAGGGGAACGGCGTGCTCGACAAGAAGGATCCGACCCTTCCTGGCAGCACCCTCCCGCGCTCCGGCGAGCAACTGCAGCCCGAGGCGCCGAAGGAGGAAGGCGCGGACAAACCGGCCGACGGCAAGGACAAACCTGCAGACAAACCGGCCGACGGCAAGGACAAACCCAAGCCCGGCGCCGCGCCCGCGCCCACCACACAGAAGCCCGGCGCCGCGCCCGCGCCCACCACACAGAAGCCCGGCGCCGCACCCGCGCCCGCGAAGCCCACCGCGCCGCGCTGATCCCCGAGGCCTCGCTCCGACGAACGGAGCGAGGCCCGCGCCTCCCCCGCCCTCCCCTACATCCTCACGCATCGCGCGCCGCGTCTCCGCGGCCGCCGCGATTTCCTTTGGTGCACAAACGAGACGAGGCCGCGGGCGATCCTCCCCTCGCGGAGGACTCGCGCGCGACCTCGTCTCGGAACGCCCCGCGGCGGGCTACTTCTTCGTCGTGGTCTTCGTCGTGGTCTTCGTCTTCGTCGTCGACGTCGACGACGTCGTGGGCGTCGGCGCCGGCGTCGTCGTCGCCGCGGCCGTGGGCGTCGGCGCCGTCGTCGCCGCTGCGGTCGGCTGCGGCGGCGGCGACTTCACCTCGACCGCCGTGTTCAGCGGCGTCGCCTCCTTCGGCGGGTTCGGATCGGCCGCGGGCACCGGTTCCTGGGCCTTGTCCGCCTCGGTCTTGGCGCCGAGATCGAGCGGCTTGGACGAGACGCCTTCGCGCCGGATCCAGACGATCGCCGTCCCCGTGGCGACCTTGCCGTACGAGGCGTCGGGCAGGCGAATCTCCTCCTCGATCGCCTCGATCACGGCGTCGCCGCCAGCCATGCAGGCGGCCTTGCGGAGCGACCGCAGGCGCTCGGGCTCGGTGCGCGCCCCGGGCTCGCTCTGCACCGGCTCCAGGCGGTGGAACTCCCTGTCGGGCTGGGTCTTGCCCGCGAAGATGGGCATGTCCGTGCAGAACTCGCCGGACGGCGTGCGCATGTCCTGGAAACGCGGAGGAGCCGCGCAGGCAACAAAGATCGCGGCCGTCGCGGCCGAGAAGAGAACGACACGTTGCATGGCTATTTTCTTACCAGTTTCTATGCGCGTCGTGCAAACGTCGCGTCGAGGCAAAAGACACGGCGTGAACGTCCGTCCGAGGTCGGACGGTTTTCCGGCTGGCCTGCGCCCGCCCATGGGGTAGAGATGGCGCCCCCGAACGAGGACGCGCCATGACCATGCCTGCCCCGGCCGAGCTCCCCCGCGACACGATCCAGGTCCTCCTGCTCGAGAACATCCACCCGAGCGCCACGGAGACGTTCAACACCTTCCGCGAGGGGCGCTCTTACGCCATCACCCGGAAGAGCAGCGCGCTCAAGGAAGACGAGCTCATCGCGGCCCTGCCGGGCGTGCAGCTCCTCGGCATCCGCAGCAAGACCCGGATCACGGCCCGTGTCCTCGAAAACGCGCGCGACCTGCTCTCCGTCGGCTGCTTCTGCATCGGCACGAACCAGGTCGACCTCGTCGCCGCCAACGCCCGCGGCGTCCCCGTCTTCAACGCGCCGTTCAGCAACACGCGCAGCGTCGCCGAGCTGATGATCGGCGAGATCATCCTCCTCGCCCGCCAGCTCGGCGACCGCTCGCGCGAGGTCCACGCCGGCGTGTGGAAGAAGGTCGCCGCGCATTGCTACGAGGTCCGCGGCAAGGTCCTCGGTATCATCGGCTACGGGCACATCGGCCGTCAGCTCGGCGTGCTCGCGGAGGCCGTCGGCATGCGCGTGCTCTACCACGACATCGCCGCGCGCCTGCCGATGGGCAACAACCGCTCGGTCCCCTCGCTCGCGGCTCTGCTCGCCGAGTCCGACTTCGTGTCGCTGCACGTCCCCGAGACCCCGGAGACGCGCAACATGATCGGCGCGGCCGAGCTCGCAAAGATGCGCAAGGGCAGCTACCTCCTCAACGCGAGCCGCGGCACCGTCGTGGACATCGCGGCGCTCGTCGCGGCGCTGAAGAGCGGGCATCTCGCGGGTGCGGCGATCGACGTCTACCCCGAGGAGCCCGAGTCGAACACGGATCAGTTCAAGACCGATCTCCAGGGCTTGCCGAACGTCCTGCTCACGCCGCACATCGGCGGCTCGACGGAGGAGGCGCAGGAGGCCATCGGGCGCGAGGTCGCAGCGGTGCTCAGCAAATTCGCGGCAATGGGAGCGACGACGGGCTCGGTGAACTTCCCGCAGGTCGAGCTCCCGCCCGTGAAGGGCACGCACCGCATCCTGAACGTGCACAGGAACGAGCCCGGCGTGCTCCGCGACGTGAACCGCGTCGTCGCCGATCTCAACGCGAACATCGACAGCCAGTTCCTGGCAACCGAAGGCGCGATTGGTTACCTCATCATGGACCTCGAGCAGGACGTCTCCGCCGAGGTGAGCCGCCGGATCGAGGCCCTGCCCTCGAACATCCGGACGCGCGTCGTGTACTGAACCGTGGAGCCGGGGCGCTGCCCCGGACCCCGCGGGGGCTATTCGCCCCTCGACCCGAACCAGGGCAAGCCCTGGACTCGGGGTGGAAGAACTGCGCGATGCGCAGTTCTTCC
>NZ_JAGTJJ010000041.1 GCF_028435365.1 Polyangium jinanense
CGCATCGCGCAGTTCATCGACCCCGGGTCCAGCGCTTGCGCTGGTCCGGGTCCAGGGGCGGACAGCCCCGGTGGGGCCTGGGGCAAAGCCCCAGCGCAGCGCATCCCAAGATGAGACCAATGCTCAGAACCAGGGCAAGCCCTGGACCTTTTGTGGAAGAACTGCGCGATGCGCAGTTCTTCCACCGGCCGGTGGCAAGACCAGGGACAGCATTGCCGGTCGAAATCGCAGCGCGGCAGTCTTGCTCGGCAGGGTCGCTCCTGGTCTTGACTCGGCCTGTTCGATGAACTGCGCGATGCGCAGTTCATCGACCCTGGGTCCAGCGCTTGCGCTGGTCCCGGGTCCAGGGGCGGATAGCCCCGGTGGGGCCTGGGGCAACGCCCCAGCGAAGCGCCTCCCAGAAGAGACCCATTACGGCATCGCCGAGACGCCGATCACCATGCGGTGTCCGTGCAGCATGCCCACGTAGAGCAGAATCGCCACGACGAACCGCACGATACCGATTTCAGCGAATGCCTTGCCCACGCCGCCGCGGGCGAACGGCACGAGCGAGGTCTTCGCGGCGAACGGCTCCCACGCCTCGCCGAGCGCGATCTTGCGGCGGCTGTCGATGTGCAGCATCCCCGCGATCGCCAGGGACGCGATTCCGCCGAACAGGCAGATCGACGCCACGTCCCCGTTCGGCGGGATATGGGCCAGCCCCCAGAGCGCGAACGACCACAACGCCGGGTGGCGCGTGATTCGCACGATCCCCCGCGGCTCCGCGCCCACCGCCTTTTCCTGCATCATCTGGGTCGGGTTTTGCGTGGAATACCCGCAGACCATGAAGAAAAACGCGATCGGCATGACCACGACCGGGATGAAGCGCGTCCACGCCGGGGCACGCCAGAGCTCCTCGTAGGGCGCCGCGCGATAGGCGAAGATCATCCAGACGAACGCCGCGAGGACGAGGATCGAATAGACACCCTGAAAACCCTTCTCGCTGAGCCTCTGGATGAGCGGGCGGCGGAGGGTCAGGCTCGACAGGCCGATGTGGCCGAGCACGAAGGAGAGCGTCGCGGCCGCGAGCACGCCGAGACTCCCGTCTTTTTCGCCCTTCGCGGGCCCCGGCTTCGGGGCGCCGCCGATCTCGACGATCGCGGCGACGAGGTGATCGACGTCCCCTTCGCGCATCGCGAGCCCGGGCATGGCGCCGGGCATGTATCCCTCGACGACGTCGTGGTTCGGCTCGAGGATGCTGCGGCGGATGTAGGCCTCGTCCGCCACGATCTCGCGGGGTTTTTCCTGCGTCGTGACCTTGCGTGTCTTGCCGACGAGGCCGAGATACGTTGGCCCGGGGCGCGCGGAGCCGTCGAAGGAATGGCAGGCCGCGCATCCGCGCTCGAAAAGGAGCTGCTTGCCGCGCGCGGGATCGCCGTCCGCGAGCGCGCGGGGGGCGAGGAGCAAGCAGAGGCCCGCGAGGGCGAGAGCCGGGAGGGTACGCATGGGGGCGGAGACTACGCCGGGCGGAGGTGATGTGCCAGGGCCGCGTTCCGTGTATACTCCCGCGCCAAGCGATGGAAACCCACGCAAGGGCAGACGGGTTCGGGGAGCTTCTCCGCGCGCTCTCCGCGCTCCGTGCCCCGCAGTGGGCCCATTTCGTGGTGTTGCCCCTCGCCGGTCTGTCACGCGCGGCGCTCGGCTCGAAGAGCGGCCTTACCCGCGGCGCGCTCGGCCTCGCGGCCGCCTCCTTTTCGCTCGCGTATGCGTACGGCCTCAACGCGGTCCACGATCGCGCGAGTGATGCTTCGGCCGAGAAAAACCCCCTCACGGGCGACGCGCCCTTGCCATCGTTCATGATCGCAGCGCTCGGCGCCTCGGCTGCGCTCGCGCTCGGCGTGAGCGTGCCGCTCGGCGCGCGTGCTTCCTTGCGGACGCTCGTGTCCCTCGCGGCGGGGACGCTCTACAGCGCGCCGCCGCGGCTCAAGGATCGCCCCGTGCTCGGGCTCGTCGCGAACACGGCGATCTTCGCGCCGCTCCTTGGCCTTTGCGTCATCGAGGGCGAGGAGCCGCCCGCGTATGAGCTGCTCGCGGCGACGTTCGTGGGGCTGCTCGTGCAGAACCAGCTCTTGCACGAGATTGCCGATGCGACGGAGGACGCGGCGGGCGGCGCGTTCACGACGGCCCGCTGGCTCGGGCCCGAGCGCGCGCGTTTCGCGGCCGCGGCCGTGGCCGTGCCCTTCGCCGTGATCGCGCGTGCTGTCGCGCCGACGCCCGGTCTCGCCCGCGCGGCCAGCCTCGTGCTCGCTGCGGGCGCCGCGGCGGCGCTTTGGCGAGGCGATCCTGCCGCGGCGCGGAAACGTCATCGGGGCGTGGCCGCCGCGGGCGGCGCGATCCTTTATTGGCTCGGACAAACGACATGATCACGCGCGCCGTCCGAAAAGCCCTCCCGATGATCGAGCGCTCGGCTCGGCTCGGGTTTGCGCTCGCCACGCGGAGGAGGCTCCCGTATTCGGTGACGTTCATCCTGACGCACCGCTGCAACTTCCAGTGCGATTATTGCGACATCCCCGCGGCGGCCGGCGACGAGATGTCGAAGGACGAATTCTGCGCCGCCATCGACGAGCTCGCCGGGGCGGGAATGGCGCGGGCGAGTTTTTCCGGCGGCGAGGTGCTCCTCCGGCCGGATGCGCTCGCGATCCTCGGGCACGCGAAATCGCGTGGCCTCTTCACGTCGCTCAACACGAATGGATGGCTCGTCGGCCGGCACATCGACGCCCTCGCCTCCTCGCTCGACATGATGGTCGTCTCCATCGACGGGCCGGAGAATCAGCACGACCTCGTCCGCCGCAAGCGTGGCTCCTACAAGCGGGTCCTCGGCGCGATCGATCTCGCGCGGAGCCGTGGCATTGCGGTCGCCACCATCACCGTGCTCTCGCGGCAAAACCTCTCCGTCGTCGACGACGTGCTCGCGCTCGCGGAGAAACACGGGTTCTGGGCGTATTTCCAGCCGGCGTACGCGGATTGCTTCGAGCATGCGCGGGGCCTCGATCCCGCGCTCTCGGCCGACGTGCTCGCAGCGCTCGCGCGTGACCTCGGGCGGGCCCGGGCGGCTGGCTTGCCCGTCGCGGCTTCGCCGGGGTTCCTCGAACGTCTGGGCCGCGGGCCCGCCTTCGGCGATTGCGGCGATTGCCATGCCGGCCGTTATTTCGGCACCGTCCTGCCCGACGGCGTCGTCGTGCCGTGCCACCTCGTGTCGAAGGAAGCCACCTACCCGAACGGCCGCGAGATCGGGTTCGTTCGGGCGTTCCTCGAAATGCCGCATCCCACCCGCGGCCCTGGCTGCGCGATCAGCCCCTACCAGGAGTCCGATCTCATCTTCCACCTCGACGCGCGCGCCATCGCCGCGGCCGTCGAGCGTTTTTCGAGGACGCCCGGCCCCCGCGCTCATTCGCGCGGATAGACGAGCGACACGAGCCGGTAGCCGGGCGCGCCGGACTCCGTGGGGAACGTCCATTCCGCATCGATCTGCGCGCCCTTCTTCTCCGCGGCCGTCCGCAGCGCCGCGGCGATTTCCTCGTTGTCGGCGAACGGCCCCTCGTACAGGTTGGCCCCCTCGGTGAGCAGCACCCATCGGGGCCTGTATTGCGACAGCACGTCGCCGAACCGCTCGGCGGTGGTCCTGTCCTGGATGATGCGATTCAACATCAAGACCGGCCAGGCGTGCACCGGGGCGATTGCGCCGTTCGTCCAGGCCTCGATCACCCCCGCCTGGTTGTAGGTGGTCGTCACGAGATCGGGGCCTTTCGCGCCGAGGGATTCGAGCTTCGTGATCACCGCGCGCTGGGCGTGGCCGCTGAACATCGGATTCGAGACGCGTGTATCCTGCCACAGCCCGATCGCCATGCTCTGCGCGCGCCACGCGAGCGCGAGGCCGGCGAGCGGGACGAGCCGCCGGAAAGGCACGGACGCGATCTGCTCGGCGACGGCGACGGCGAGCAGCGGATCGAGCGCCATCGCGAGCTGGAATTGCATGGGATCGCCGTACAGCAATGCGCCGAGCACGGCATTCCCCAGGAGCCCCGCGAGCAGCATTCGCTCCCCGTCCCCCGCGGTGCCGCGCCGCAGCCGCACGAGGGCGATGACGAGCGGGGCGAGGCCGAGCACGATGCCTTTCGTGATCGACAGCGGCAAGGGCGCGCCCGTGCGGAGCGGGCCCAAGATCGACAATGCGTCGCCGAGCCACGCGATTTGCACGAGCAGGCACGCCGGTATCTCGGCGAGATGCGAGAGGATACGCCCGACGCGAAAATCCGCGAGCGGCTCCGTTCCCGGGCGGAAAGGCGCGAGCTGCGACAGGAGCGCCACGACGAGGAGGGGCACGGCCGCCATGAGCGCGGGGACGAGCGCGGCGCGTCGCCAATCGCCTCGCCGCTCGGGGCGCGCGAAAAGAGCGAGCAAGACGGGCGCGAGCGTGACGGCAATGGTGGCGCGGCAGAGCACGGCGAGCGCGGCGACGAGCCCGATTGCGACGGCGCGGCCGCGGGAGAGCGGCGCGTGTTTCGCGGCGATCGTGACCGCGCCGAGCATCGCCACCCGGCTCGCAATCTCGAAGGCATACCCCGTGCGCGCGAAAAAGAGGATTCCAAACGTGAGCGCGACGAGCGCAGGCGCGAGGAGCGTGACGGCGGAAGCGCCTTTCTGGAACGAGGACGAGCGGCGCGCGACGACGTACGCGAAAAGGACGAGGGGCAGGCAGAGCAGGACGCTCGCCCTTTGCACGCCTGCGATCCCGCCGCCGAGGAGCGGACCGAGCAGGATTCCGAAATAATTGCCGAGCGCGGTCTGATGTCCCCGGATGAACACGGGCCAGACGCGGCTCTCGCCGTCGTAGGCGACGACGGGCCATTGAAAGGTCGAGACCCAGCGAGGCCGGGGCGGCGCGCCTTGTTCGAAGGGCGGCAGGGGCCTCGGGCGGCGGTCGGGGCCGAGCTCGAGGACGAAATGGTATCGTTCGAGGTAAGGCTGGACCTCCTCGGCGACCACGCCGCGCGACCCGGCGCCGGGCCAGGCGAGCGCGAGGAAGAGAGCGGCGGTCGCGGCGAGGGCGGCGAGATGCGAGCGCGGCGGGCGTGACGGAGCGGCGGGGTTCATCGGAGCGGCCGTTCGGCGGGTCGATGTGTACCACGGGTGGACGTGCGGGTGTGGGGGCTCGTTCGTGTGGCGGGCCGTTGACACGGGCGGGCTCGTCCAATACGGTCTCACGCCTCGTGACGTGGATCGTCGGCATCACCTATCTGCTTTTCATGGTGATGACGTTCGTCGCGCCGGGCTTCACGCGTGAATTCGCGGCCAAGGAAGGGCCGCTGGAGCATGTGCAGCATGTGCTGCTCGTCGCGGGGATCGGCGCCTGGATCGTCGCCGCCTTTCGCGCGGCGAAGGGGCGCGGCTGGGCCCTTGCGATTGCGATTTTTTTGATGTTCGTGCTCGGCGAGGAGCTCAACTGGGGGGAGGTCGTCGGGATCACGGCCGTGTCCGACCCGCTGCGGCGCGCGATCGGTCGGACCAATGTGCACAATTACTGGTGGGGGATGTCGTACCACCTGTTTGCACTCCCGCTGCTAGCTTTGTTCGGCGCGGGGTTTTTCGCGCATTTTGCCCCGAAACGGTCGTCTTCGGGGTGGCTCGGCGCATGGCGGGCCGCGTTCGGGGATCTGATACCGACGCGGGATCAGACGATGGCGGCGGGGCTCGTGGCCGTGTGCACGGTGGTATTCGGGCTCGCCCTGTCTGCGTTCGAGAGCGAGCTCGACGAGGTGAAGGAGACGGTGGTGTACGTGCTTTTGCTCGGGGTCGGGGCGGGGCGGCGGGGCGGCGGGGCGCGCCCGTAATCAGGGCTCCGTGGGCTTTGGCCGCTTGACGGAACGCGCGCCGAGCGGGGGCGCGAGCTCTTCCCAGTTGTCGGGATGAAAGTAATGGGCGACGGCCTGGAGGCGGGCGTGCGCGCGGACGAGCAGGGTGGCCAATCGATTGCGGATGTCCACGGCGGGGGTGGGGGCGGCGGGGGCAGCTTTCGGCGCGTCCGCGGGCTTGAGGTGGGTGACGAGGAAAGCGCCGATTTCCGCGGCCTCGTCGATTTGCGCCGAGGTGACGGGGTGTTTTCCGGCGATGGCTTGGGCGTGTCTCCGGAAGAGGTCCGCGAGCGACATACAATCCTCGGCGCGGTCGCGCGCGCCGCGGCCCGCGATGATGGCGTCGACCTCGGCCTGGGGAATCGTGCCATTGGAGGCGAGGGCCTTGGCGGACGAGAGGAGCTGTGCGCGCAGGCGGGCGGCGGTGGAGAGCTTCGCCTGGAGGAGTGATTCGCCGGGCGCCTCCTGCTCGGCGCGGAGCGCGGCGAATTTGGTGGCGATTGCGAGCTCGGGGAGGGCGAAGAGCGCGGCGAGGTCGAGCTTGGGCAGGTGAATGGGGATGTCGTGCTCGTGCGCCGCGGCGACGTGCATGCCGGTGGTGACGTTCGTGAGCGCGAGGTCGAGGTCGAGGCGGAAGGGCAAGATCTGGTCGGCTTGCAGGGCTTGCGCCGCGGGGAGGTGCTTTTCGTAAGCCTTCTTGGGGTCGATGGGGGCTGACATGGTTTCTTTCCGTTGGTTTGTAGGGATGGAAGGTGGGGGACTGTACAGGAGAAGGAAACGTTTTGCACAGGGGCTTCGGGGAGGGAGGGGCGGGAGGGAACGGTTATGCAAAACGGTTCGTGAAGTGAAGGGGGCGAGGAAAAGGTTGCGGGGTTCGGGGTGGGGGAGGGGGCTTCAGGAGGAAAAATTTTCCAGGTGGGGCTCGGGGAGGGGAGGGGACGGGGAAGGGGTTTCCTCGGGAGGGGCTTGGGAGCGTCTTCCGGGAGGAAAAGTTTTAGGGCGGGGGCGGGAGTGAGTATCTTCGTGGGCATGTCAAGCTCGTCGTCTCGTCGTTCGGATGATTCGCCGGGCGCGCGGCGGGTCGGGGCGCTCTGGGCTGCTCTGATCGGGCTCACGGCATGCGGCGGCAGCTCCGCGCCCGGGTCGCTGTCGGCGCCGGCCCCGCCGGTGGCCTCGACGAAAGGCACCGACCCGACTCCGCAACCCGTGAGCAGTTCCGTGCCCTCGAATGAATCAGCTCCGCCCCGTCGAGGGAGCCCCGATTCTGTCGACGTCGCGCGAAGGTTCTACGGTAAAGGGGACCCGGCACCCCCAATCGAGTTTGCTGTCGGCGACAAGCGAGTGATCCTTCGCTTTCGCGCAGGTTTTCACGGTTCTCAGTTCGTCGAAACAATCGTCGTGGACAGCGAGATTGTGTACCCTCCGCAATGCGACGCGCCTACCCCTCCCGCCAGTGGGCTGTGTTCGCGTAGCCATCTCGAGCTTCATCTAAGGAAGGACCTCATGCACGTGGGGACACATGTCCGCGGACAGCGACTGGATTTGCTGTTCGCCGCCTTATTCCAAGGGAGCCCCGAGTGCGGCACCTACGGGTACTGGCTCCTTCGGGTCGGCCCAACCGGCGTGCGCGCGACAAGCCCGATCGTTGGATGCTTGACGACCCCGTCCCCCGAAGGCACCGACGTACACTTTGTCAACCCCGTGATCCGATGGGAGCCGTCTGTCAGCATTCGCGTCCACACATCAAACTTTGACTGGCGCCGATTCGAACTGAACGCGCGGACGCTCGAATGGACTCAGGTTGCGAGGGAAATCGCTGCGCCTTAGGAGCGCCTTGACGGGGGTTGTTCTCGGGCGACGGCCTTCACTCACGGCGCGTTCAGGAAGGCATTCCGCATCCCGTCCACGCGCCGCATCGCCCGCTTGCGCCGGGGCGAGGACGCCGCGTATCGTGCGCCCATGAGCCGAGAGAGCGCCGACGTCCTCGTCATCGGTGGCGGCCCCGCGGGGACCACCGCCGCGACGATGCTGAAGCGAACGAACCCCGATCGAAGGGTCGTCCTCTTCGAGCGCACCCCGTTCCCGCGGCACCACGTCGGCGAATCGACCTTGCCGGACATGAACCCGATCCTCCGTCGGCTCGGCGTGCTCCGCACCATCGACGCTGCCGGGTTCGTGCGGAAGCGGGGAATCACGTACAAATGGGCGCACGACAAGCCCGTCTTCAGCGAGGTCTTCTCGACCGGCGTGCTCGATTCCCTCGTGCGTGACGGCGGCGAGGGGCTGCCCGATTACGCGTGGCAGATCGATCGCAGCCGTTACGATCACATCCTCCTCGAACACGCGCGCGCCCAGGGCGTCGAGATTCGTCAGCCGGCGAGCGTCGATTCGGTGCTGCGTGAAGGCGACCGGGTCACCGGCCTCAGGGTATCCCACGAAGGAACGGAGACGACCTGGGAGAGCCACTTCGTCGTCGACGCGTCCGGGCAGGCGCGTGTTCTCTCGCGGTGGCTCGGTTTGTCGAAGGACGTGCACGCGCTCGGGGACCTTGCCATTTACCGTTATTACGAAGGTTTTCGCTGGCGCGAAGACCTCATCGGCGCGGAGGATCGCTCCAAGATCTTTTTCAGCGCGACGCCGGCGGGTTGGATGTGGTTCATCCCGCTCTCGTCGCGCCTCGTGAGCGTCGGGCTCGTCACGCGAAGGCCGTTTCTGCAATCCCACGAGCCGTCTGCGCTCTTCGACCGGGAGCTCGCGACCGTGCCGGAAATGCAGGACATGCTGGCCGAGGCGGCGCAAACGAGCGCGCCGGGCGAGACGGAGCCGCCGCGCACGCACACGATCGCGGATTGGTCGTACAGCCACGCGAATCCGGCCGGGCCCGGGTGGTATCTCGCGGGGGACGCGGCGGCGTTCGTCGATCCGATCCTCTCGTCGGGGATCCTGCTCGCGCACCACTCGGGACTCTCGGTGTCGAATGCCATCAACACGGAGTGGCATCACCCCGATATCTCCGTCGAGGATCTCCATGCGGGATACGCCACGTTTTACCGTGACCTCTATGGCGGGTTTCTCGCGATGGCGCGCTGGTGGTACCACCGTCGCGGCGTCGCCGGCATCGACGAATGGCTACGCACGGCGGCGGAGCTCGGCAGCTCGGCGCGGGGCGCGCGCGAGATCAACCGGGACGACGTCTCCGCCTTCATGACGTTCGCCGCAGGGTTTCTGACGGATTTTCGTTTCGTGCACCTCGGGTGTGCGTTCGGGGATCGGGGGCTCGCGATTTCCCTCGACGGGCTGGAGAATCGATCGGCCGCGGGGGATCCGTTGCGGCGCGAGCTGCTCGATCGTTCGCTTCGGCCGCACTCGCGCGTGGAGCGCGCCGAGGTGAGCGCTTACGTGGCGACGGACGTGGACTCGGACCGGTTCTGGCGGCTCCCGGAGCTGCGGTTTTTCGGAGCATTCGGCGAGCGGGTCTATCGTCCCCCGGTCCCGCTCGAAGGGCGCGAGGAGCGCGGGATTCAGCGGACGCTGCAGATCGTCGAGCGGACGCTTTCCTCGTGCAACGGCGAGCGCACCGTGGACGACGTCGTGCGCCGGGTGCGTGACAGCTTCGATCGAAAGGATGCCGAGGCGATCCAAAAGCTCGCGAATCTGGTCCTGAGCGACCTCCGGCTGCTCGACGCCGTGACGCTGTCCTGACGCGGACTCCTCGGAAAACGAACGAGCACGCTCTTCCGGGCCGGGGAAAACGCCGATAGGATGCGCGCCATGCGCAAGCGCCCCCCGACGGGTTGGCTCCCCACGCTCTTCGTGTTTCTCGCGCTCGTGGCCCTCGGCTGCGGCGATGACGGCGGCATACCGCCGGGCCCGGTCGACGCCGGGCGCGACGCCACAGAGACCGACGTCACGGAGCCCGATGCCTCGGAGCCGGACGCGGGCTGTCCGCCGGGATCGTACCCCGACGGCGGTGTGTGCGTGCTCGAGGGGAGCTGTCAAAACAATCCCTGCGGCGAACACGGGACGTGTGACGATTCGAGCGGATCGGCCGTCTGCACGTGCGCGGAGGGCTGGGCGGGCGCGACGTGCGCGTCGTGTGATGCCGCGGGCGGCTACCACGACGACGGGGCCGGCGGCTGTACGACCGACCCGTGTGTGCCGGATCCGTGCATGTCGCCCGATCGCGTGTGCGACGGGAGCTCGGGCACCGCGAAGTGCGTGTGCAAGCCCGGCACGCACGAAGAGCGCGGCGTTTGCGTCGAGGATAAGACGTGCCTGCCGACGACGTGCAGCGGTCACGGGAGCTGCGACGACGAGGGGGGCGAGCCCGTGTGCACGTGCGACGTCGGCTGGAGCGGCAGCGCGTGCGACGCGTGCGACGACGCGGGGGGCTATCACAGCGACGGGAACGGGGGCTGCACGACGGACCCTTGCTTGCCGAATCCCTGCGTGGCCCCGCACGCGAGCGTGTGCACCGTCGAAGCAGGGTCGCCCGTCTGCGGCTGTGATCCCGGGTATCACGAAGAGAATGGCGCCTGCGTGATCGACGAGGTTTGCACGCCGTCGACTTGCTCGGGCCATGGCACGTGCGCGGTCGAAGGTGGCCACGTGGTTTGCACGTGTGATGATGGCTTTGCCGGGGCTTCCTGCGATACGTGCGATACGGCGGGCGGCTATCACGACGATGGAAACGGCGGCTGCACGGCGGACCCGTGTTTGCCGAATCCCTGCGTCATGCCGAACAAGACGGTCTGCGCGGGAGAAGGCGCTTCGTACGTGTGCTCGTGCGATCCGGGGTATCACGACGACGGGAGCGGCGGGTGCACCGACGACCCGTGCACGCCGAATTTCTGCCTCGTGATGAACCAGGCCTGCGAGGTCGTGGGCGGGATGCCGCAATGCTACACGCCCATGTGCGACGATCAGAACCCGTGCACGGTCGATACGGTCGTGGGCGGGAGCTGCCAGCACACGCCGCTCGCCAACGGGACGGCGTGCCAGACGTCGCTTTGCATCGTGGACCAGGCCTGCCAGGCGGGCGTCTGCGCCGGCGGCAGCCCGCGGGTGTGCGACGACGGCAATGTGTGCACGGACGACGCGTGTGACCTCTCGGCGGGGTGCGTCGCGACGAACGACGATACGAACGTGCCGGACGACGGGTTCGCGTGCACGGTCGACGCGTGCGCGGGCGGGCTTGCGTCGCACACGACGAGCAATGCGGCCTGCGACGACGGGGCGTGGTGCACGGGCGCGGAGGTCTGCGCGCCGCTTCAGTCGGGCGCGGACGCGGAGGGATGCGTGCACGTGAACGTGCCGCAAAAGCCCGTGAGCATCAGTCCGTGCGTGAGCTACGGCGCTTGTGACGAGGCCACGCAGTCGTTCCCGATGGTGCTCGCGTCGCCGGGGTCCTCCTGCAATGACGGCATCTCGTGCACGAGCGGCGATGTGTGCGACGTGCAGGGCGCCTGCAAGGGCACGCCCTCGGCCGGATGCGACGGCGGGGCTTGCGCGACCACGCATCCCGGTACGGGCAACGTCGACATCCCGGTGGGTGTGGTGAGCGGAAAGATCACGCTCGGCGGCGCGCCGCTGCCGGCGACGAACAACGATTACGATGGCGCGGACATCTTCCTCGTCGCGCGGGACACGAAGGCCGCGCATGCGATCGGCGGCTACAGCTACCAGTATCAATCGCCGGGCGTGTACGTGCTCAGCGCGAATACGTATGGCGGCAAGGTGGTCGCGGGCGTGTATGACGTGCTCTACCGTCGGGGCTGGGGGTCAGCCGGGAATACGGTGTCGCGTACGCTTCCGGCGGCCACGCACGTGAATGGCTACCGGATGCTCGCGACGGGCGTCGTCGTGGGCACGGGGCAAAGCACGCTGGACGTGAACATCCCGGTGGCGAACGTGAGCGGGACGATCACGCTCGCGGGCGCGCCGCTGCCGGGGACGAACAACGATTACGACGGCGCGGACATCTTTCTCGTGGCGAAAGACACGGGAGCCGCGCATGCCCTCGGCGGCTACAGCTACCAGTACCAGTCGGCAGGCGTGTACGTGCTCAGCGCGAATACGTATGGGGGTAAGGTGGTCGCGGGCGTGTATGACGTGCTCTACCGGCGGGGCTGGGGGTCAGCCGGGAATTCGGTGTCGCGTACGCTTCCGGCGGCGACGCACGTGAATGGCTACCGGCTGCTGGCAACGAATGTCACGCTCTCGGCGGGCGCGAACACGCTGAACGTGGACATTCCGGTGGCGAGCGTGAGCGGGACGATCACCCTCGCGGGCGCGGCGCTGCCGGCGACGAACAACGATTACGACGGCGCGGACATCTTCCTCGTGGCGAAGGACACGAAGGCCGCGCATGCGATCGGCGGTTACAGCTATCAGTATCAGTCGCCGGGCGTGTACGTGCTCAGCGCGAACACGTATGGCGGCAAGGTGCCTGCGGGCACGTACGACGTGCTCTACCGGCGGGGCTGGGGGTCAGCCGGGAATTCGGTGTCGCGTACGCTTCCGGCGGCGACGCACGTGAATGGCTACCGGGTCCTGGCCACGGACGTCACGCTCTCGGCGGGGGCGAATACGCTCGACGTGAACATCCCGGTGGCGAGCGTGAGCGGGACGATCACCCTCGCGGGCGCGGCGCTGCCGGCGACGAACAACGATTACGACGGCGCGGACATCTTCCTCGTGGCGAAAGACACGAAGGCCGCGCATGCGATCGGCGGCTACAGCTACCAGTATCAGTCGCCGGGCGTGTACGTGCTCAGCGCGAACACGTATGGCGGGAAGGTGCCTGCGGGCGTGTACGACGTGCTCTACCGGCGGGGCTGGGGGTCAGCCGGGAATTCGGTGTCGCGGACGCTTCCGGCGGCCACGCACGTGAATGGCTATCGGCTGCTCGCGACGAACATCACGCTCACCGAGGGGACGAACACGCTCGACGTGAACATCCCGGTGGCGAGCGTGAGCGGGACGATCACGCTCGCGGGCGCGGCGCTGCCGGCGACGAACAACGATTACGACGGCGCGGACATCTTCCTCGTGGCGAAGGACACGGGGGCCGCGCATGCGATCGGCGGCTACAGCTACCAGTATCAGTCGCCGGGCGTGTACGTGCTCAGCGCGAACACGTACGGCGGGAAGGTGCCTGCGGGCGTGTACGACGTGCTCTATCGGCGAGGCTGGGGGTCAGCCGGGAATACGGTGTCGCGTACGCTTCCGGCGGCGACGCACGTGAATGGTTATCGGCTGCTGGCAACGAATGTCACGCTCTCGGCGGGCGCGAATACGCTGCACGTCGATATCCCGGTGTCGCTCGTCGGCGGGACGATCACGCTCGCGGGCGCGGCGCTGCCGGGGACGAACAACGATTACGACGGCGCGGACATTTTCCTCGTGGCGAAGGACACGGAGGCCGCGCATGCGATCGGCGGCTACAGCTACCAGTATCAGTCGCCCGGGGTCTACGTGCTGAGCCCGAACACCTACGGTGGCAAGGTGCCGTCGGGCACGTATGACGTGCTCTATCGGCGGGGCTGGGGGTCGAGCGGGAATACGGTGTCGCGCACGCTGCCGGCGGCGACGCACGTGAATGGCTATCGACTGCTGGATCGGTGCATGACCACGCCTTGAAGGGGCTCAGCCCACCCGATCCCGGAGCGGAACCGAGGCCACACGTTTCGGTTCCGCGGCCCGATCGAACGGCGCGCCCGCGGCTTCCAGCGCCGTGACCGCCTCCGCCGCAAGCCGCATCGCCCGCACGCCGTCCTCCGCCGTGACCTTCGGCCGATCGCCCCGGACGACGCTCTCGCGGAACGCGACGAGCAGGCGCGCGAGGTCGCCTCCGCGCGGCGGCGTGCGGGTCCGTTTGCCGCCGGCGTCGCTCACCTCCACGAGGTCACGCCCTTCCGAGCGTATCCAGGACAAACGCCTTCCATCGCCGAGGCGCGCCCGCACTTCGAGGGCGTCCGCGGCCTCGGCGAGCAAGAGCTCGATGGTCACGTCGGGCTGCGAAGGACCACTGCCGCGCGCGCGCAAGGTCACGCGTTCGGGCCTTCCGCCGCCCTTGGCCGTGGCTTTTCGGATGTGGAGATCCTCGCCTGCCACGGCCTGCGCGACGTCGCCGAGGTGGATCAGGAGCTCGTAAAGCGCCGTGCGGGACCACGCGTGCAAGCTCGCGGGCGAGGTCGGCGTGGCCCGGTGAACGACCTCGATGTCGACGGGACGATCGGGCCCTTTTCGATCCCCGAGCACGGAAAGAATCTCTTCGAGCCCGCCGGCCGTGCGGAGTTGCTGCGCGACCGTGATGCGCTCGCTCGCCTCGGAAGCGAGCGCCTCGGCCTCGGCGAGCGTCGCGCCGAGCGGTTTTTCCACGAGGCAAGGGAGTCCCCGCGTGATCGCGTCGCGCGTGATCTCCGCGTGCTGCCGCGTGCTCGTGGCGACGATCACCGCGTCGATCGCAGTACGCTCGCAGAGCTCGGCGAGCGAGCGCGCGCGGGGTACGTCGGCCGCGATCTCCGGCAGATCTTTGTCCGGCGCGTGCGGGGAGGCGATGCCGGAAAGGACGAACCCACCTGCTTGCGCGAGCGCCTCCGCGAAGGCGAGGCCCCGCCGGCCCGTGCCGAGGATCGCGACACGGAGGGCGCGCGGCGTGGAGGCGGGGGCCACGGGCAGGTGGACACGCTCGCGCGGCGCTTCCGGAAGCGGGATCTCGTCGCTGCGCGGGATGCGGCCGTCGCCGAAACGGAGCTCGTCGAGGCGATCGATGCCGGGCCGGAAACGCGCGATGCGGGGCTCGGAGAGGCATTTCTCCGGCGTGATTTTCTCGCCGGGGACAGCCAGGAGCTCGCCCGTGCCGAAGAGCGCCGCATACGGCTTCCAGACGCCCGTGCAGACGAGGTCGAAGCGGCAATCGGCGCAGGCCGGGCCTTTTTGTTTTTGCGGGGCGTCTTCGGTCAGCGCGCCGCTCAGGGCGACGAGCACGTCGCTCCACGGCGCCATTTCTTCGAGCTGGCACGGCGGCACGCCCTGGCGCGAGCCCACCACGACCTCGACGCCGAGCTCGTTCGCCCGCGCGATCGCGCGCTTCAGGTACGGCATGACGTCCGAGAATCGTGGCACGTGGTCGGCGAGCCGTTCGAGGGCCTTGTATTGCGGCGTGACGTACGCGAACGAGATGCCGATGCGCGTGCCGAACTCGGCGTGCATCCATTCGACGAATCGCACGAGGTGCCGGTAATTCTGGGCGGAGACGACGTGGTTCACGTCGAGCCGGAGCTCTTCGTGGCGCGCGAAGAGGTGCAAGGCCCGCACGGTGCGCGCGTGGTCGCCCATTTTGCGGGTCTGCAGCCGCGCGAGCGCCTCGTCGTGCGCGTGCAGCGAGACGAAGACGTTCGTGAGGCCCGCCCGGACGAGGGTGTCGACCTTCTCCGGTTTGTCGAGGAGCACCGCGTTCGTGACGAGCTCGATGCTGCGCACGCCGGTCCGCTTGGCGACGGAGACGTAATCGACGAGGTGGCGCGAGAGCGTGGGTTCGCCGCCGCTGAAGGAGATCTGCTCGACCCCCGTGCGGCCGAGGCGCGCGATCCGCCGCATCATCCGGCCCGGATCCTCCTCGACGTTGTGGGAGGTCTCGTTCGCGCTGCAGAACCAGCAATCCTGATTGCAATGAACCGTCGGGCGGAGGACCGTGAAAAACGCCGCGCGCGCCGCGCTTTTTCGGGTCTCGTCCCAGCGCTCGCGTGGCCGCTGGAGCGGGGCGCGGGGCAAGGGGGACAAACCCGCGGCGCCGTGCGTGTTGAGGTAAAGTGTCGTCGTGCCCGGGCAGGCGCGGGAGGCGCCGCAAGCGTCGCAGCCAGGGGCGAGCGAGGAGGTCGCGTGGCGCGGGATCGGGCGGCCGCCGCGATCGGCGAGCAAGCGTTCGGGGACCTCGACGCCGCCGTCGGCGGTTTTCGTGGCCACGGCGCAGAGCGGGATCCCGTCCCGCTCTGTCAGCGTGATTTCGAGCCCTTTTTCCCGGGCAAACCCGATCGCCGCGAGGAGCCCGTCCCGCGCCCGATCCCAGCGCGGCGGCGAAAGCTCGCGCGGCGCGCGCCCATCCACGGGCCGGAGCGCGGAGGGCGTGTAGAGTCGGACGCGACGCGCGCTCGGGGCCGCGCTCGCGAGGAGCGCGATCGCCGCGCGGAGGTCCTGGATCGATGGATCGAGCACCGGGATCTCGAAGACGAGGTCGAGCCCCGTGGCCGCGATCGCGCGGAGGCCTGCGAGCACCGCGGAAAACGCGCCTCGCACGCGGGCGATCGCGTCGTGCACGGCCGGCCGGTCGCTCGCGAGGAAAAACACGACCCCCGAGAGGCCCGCCGCGCGGAGCTCCTCGGCGCGGCCCTCCGCGGCGTAGGCCACGCCGTTCGTCCGCGCGTAGACCGCGCCCCAGCCTGCGTCGCGCGCGTCCTGCACGATCGCGCGGAGATCCTTCAGACGTGAAGCTTCTCCGCGTAGCTCGAGCACGCCGCCGCCGCGCCGGAGCTCTCGCTGCCGCGTCCCTTCGTCCGCTGGCTTGGCGCGGCAGTCGCAGACGGGGCAGGCGAGGTTGCAGCCCTCGGCGAGCAGGAGGCTCGTGTCGGTCGTGCCGGCGCGGGGGCTCATGGGAGGAGCGCATTGTTCGCCGTGGGCGACGGCGCGCGCAAGAGGCATGGGCGGTTCGTGCTTCCCCTCATCCTCGTAGGGCGGTATGGAGCGTGCCGTGTCGGGGGTACGGAGCAAAAGGGTGCCGGGCGAGCGAGACAAGGCCACGACCGTCCTATCCATGGTCGGCCTCCCCGCGCGGGGAAAAACGTACATCGGGCGCCGCGTGGCGCGTTACCTGAGCTGGCTCGGTCATCCGACCCGCGTCTTCAACGTGGGCAGCTACCGGCGCCGGCAGATCGGCGCGAGCCAGCCAGCGGATTTCTTCGCGCCGACGAACAAAGAAGGCCGGCAGGTGCTGCACGACCTCGCCATGACGGCGCTCGACGACATGCTCGCGTGGCTGCGCGAGGGCGGCGAGGTCGGCATCTTCGACGCGACGAACAGCACGAAGGAGCGCAGGCGCCTCGTCGAGGAGCGGTGCCGCAAGGAGGGCCTGCCGGTCGTCTTCATCGAGTCGTTCTGCAACGACTCGTCGGTGATCGAGGCGAACGTCCGCGACACGAAGCTCAAGTCGCCGGACTACGTCGACATGGACCCGGACGCGGCGGCGCAGGATTTCCTGCGGCGCATCGCCCACTACGAGTCGATGTACGAGACGCTCGACGATCCGAACCAGAGCTACATCAAGATCATCGACGTCGGTCGCCAGGTGATCCTGAACCGGATCCACGGCTACCTGCCCGCGCGCCTCGCGCCGCTGCTCATCGACCTGCACGTCTCGCCGCGCCCGATCTGGCTGACACGGCACGGGCAAAGCGACTACAACCGGCACGGCCGCATCGGCGGCGATCCAGAGCTGTCCCCCGCGGGCGAGGAATACGCGAAGCATCTGGCGGAGTTCGTCCGGAAAAACGCGCCGCGGGATCAGGAGGTCGCCGTGTGGACGAGCACGCTGCGGCGGACGATCTCGACGGCGACGAAGATCACGCGGTCGCCGCGGACGTGGCGCGCGCTCGACGAGATCGACGCGGGCGTGTGCGACGGGATGACGTACGACCAGGTGCGGATCGAGATGCCGGACGTGTGGGCCGCGCGGAGCGCCGACAAATTCCGATATCGATATCCACGCGGCGAGTCGTACGAGGACGTGATCCAGCGGCTCGATCCGGTGATCATCCAGCTCGAACGGCAGCGCTCGCCGACGCTGGTGATCGCGCACCAGGCGGTGCTCAGGGCGATTTATGCGTACCTGATGGACCGGCCGCCGAGCGAGTGTCCGTCGATCAGCGTGCCGCTGCACACGGTGATCCAGTTGACCCCGACGGCGTATGGTTGCGAGGAGAAACGATTCGCGCTGCCGCCGAATGTGGAGGATCAGGGGGCGGGGGGATAGGTTTTTCCAGGGAAACCATTCCCTCGGCTTGGGCCGATCAGGGCGGGCCCGCGGGAAAGCCCGAGGCCGTCGGCAGAGGCCCCAGAGAGAACTTCACGACGATTCCTCCGTAAGAGCCGTCTTCCGGCTCGGGAAAGGTGAGCCGGTGCGTGGCGTGATGCACGCATCGGGTGAAGGGCGCGATGCGTTCTTCGTCGTTCGCGGTGAGCCCATGGCGAGGCTCGTTGACGTTCACCTGGCCGATGAACCCGTCCGCTCCCACGACGAACCGGACCACCGGTTCGAGCCTCTCCGGGCCGTGCACTTCGACATGGTCCCGGTAGCAATCCTCGACCGAGGCGCGGAGGACGGCGAGCCGGGCGTCGGCGTCCTCGCGCGCGAGTTTGCCGAAGAACGTGAGCACCTCGGGCGCCTCCGTCGTCTCCGTCTCCGTCTCCGTCCCCGGATCCTCGGGGGCGGCGGGGCTCGGGAGCTGCATCGGCTCGCGCGGCACGAGGGGCTCGGCCACCGTCACTTCGAACACCGGGATCGAGCGCTCCTCGCCGTGGGGCGTCTTCCTCGTGCGTTCGAGGGAGAGCACCGCGGCGACGACGGCGCGCGCCTTTTCGAGCGACGTGCCCCGCGACAAACGGATCATCACGCGGTCACGCTTCCGGTCCTGCGGGTCGCGGTGGCCGCCGTGGGCCGTCCACATCTCGTGCGCCGCCGCGGTGAGCGTCGGATACCGCAAGCCGCCCGCGATCGCGTCCTCGCGGGGCACGCGGCGCTGCACCTTGGCGATGTCGGCGATACGCCACTGGAGGACGAATGTGTCGGACGACGTCGCGTCGATCTCGAGGTACCCGATCCGCGGCGAGAGGGCCGCCGTCTCGGGATCGACATGGAGGGGCTCGGCAAGCTCGAGCAGCGGCGGCGCGAGCGGGAGGGCGGGCATGAGGATGCGGGCGCCGACGCGCGGATCGGGAAGCGAGACGCGCAGGGGCGCGCTGAGGTAGGGGCCGTGGAGGACGAGGTCGTACGTGCTCTCGTCGAGGCCGTCGAAGCGCACGGACAGGCCATCCTCCCGACGCGCCGGGGCAAACTGCCAGCTGAGCACGACGGATGCGGCGGTCGTGGGCGGGAGCTCGGTCGGGAAGGGGCTCACGAGATCCACGACGAGCGCGCCCGCGGGCAAGGACGGGTCCGCGAGCGTGACGCCGGGGTTCGCGGAGAGGCGGGTCTGGTCGGCGACGAGTGATTCGATGTGGCGGAGCCCGGCGTTCGTGGGGAGGACGAAGAGGGCGGGCGCGAGCGCGAGGAGGAACGTCACGAGCAACGCGGGGCGCGCGCGGGAGAGGGCGCCCGAGAGGCCACGCGGCGGCATCGCGACGAGCGTCGTGAGGACGATCGGAACGGCGAAGAGCGCGCCCGCGGCCGCAAGCTCGACGGTCGTGCGGCGGAGTCCACGCGCGGCGCGGCCGAGGTCGGCGAGGGGGGCGCCCGGCGTCGAGATGGCGATGATCTCGCCCATCGCAGGCGCGAGCGCGGCGAGGAGGACGCCGCCGATGCCGGCGCACGCGGAGGCGAGGAGGCGCGTGGCGGCATACCCGTCGCCGCGGTTCGTCCGCGAGGCGCCGAGCACCACGGCGACGAGGCCCATGCCCGCGGGCAGCGCCGCGACCCAGCTCCCGACCGCGTCGCGGCCGAGGTCGTCCTTGCCGAGGAGGCGCGCAACAAGCGCCGCCGAAAGGAGCGAGAGCGTGGCGACGACGAGCGCGACGAGGGGGCGTTTGTCCTTGTTGATCGACGCCGTGGCGCGCGCGGGCCGGAGCGAGAGCGCGGCGACGCCGAGCGAGATCGAAGCGACGAGCAGGCCCGCATCGAAGAGGGAGGCGCGGAGCATCAGCGCGGAGGCCGCGGCGCGCGCGCGGTCGCCGAACGCGAGATCGGGCATCTTCGCCAGCGGATCCGGCATCCACGCGATCGAGGCGGCGAGGGTCGTGGCCGCGAGGAAGGCGGGCGGGAGGCAGAGGAGGGACGCCGAGGCGCGCCGCTGCGAGACGAAACGGGTGAGGGCGACGGTCGCGGCGAGCGCGCATCCGAAGCCGAAGCCCACGGCGAGCGCGCCGCGGGGCTCGGCGAGGTGCAGGTTGAAGAAGGCGATCCGCACGAGCCCCGCCTCGGACTCGGCGAGCAGGGCGAGCGCGACGGCGATCGGCACGACGAGCGTGATCGTCGCGACGGCGAGGTTTTGCCGCGTGCGTCGGGACGCGCGGCGGGCTCGCTCTTCGGGGCTCCCCGAGGCGTCCTTGTCAGCCACGTCGCGCAGGGTATCCGGACCAGGCCCCGCGCCGCGAGGGAAAAACCGTGACAACGCGCCGCGGCCGTCGATACCCTGCACGGCATGCGCGCGGCGGGCGTCTTCGCGTGGGCCATCTTGACGGCGGCGGCCGCGTCGGCCGAAGCATTCTCGGGCTACTACTTCTACAACGACTCCCGGAGGGAGGAGGACGCGCCGATCACGAACAGCGCGACGACCTTGGTGATCGCGCGGCGCGGGACGCGCACCGTCGTCTCGATGCAAATGGACTACATCGAGTCGGCCGACATGCGCAACGTCGCGATGATCGTGCCCGTGCCGGCCACGTTCAAGCCCGACACGGTGAAGTGGCTCCCGAAGGACGTCTTCGAGCGGCTCGACGTGATCAGCGCGCCGCGGCTCGTCGAATCCTGGCAGCAGGATCCCTGCACCTACGCGGACATCGCCTCGATCGCGGCCCGCGACAAGGAGGGCAGCCCGAGCGCGCTGCCGGACGAGGGCTCCACGCGGCCGCGCGGCCAGGAGACCTCCCGGGTTCAGATCGACGCGCAATGGCGCGGCTCCTATGTCGAGGTCGTCGAGGCCTCCGAGCTGGAGTCTTGGATCCCGCGATGGGGGCATCACATCCCGGAGAACGTCGCGCCCGTGCTGCGCTCGTACAAGGAGGCCGGGTGGAAATTCTTCGTGGTGTCCATCGATCCCCGGAAGGACGAAATGCGGAACGGCCGCGTCGTGCTTCCGCCCATCCAGTTCGAATACGACGAAGAGACGGTGCGGCTGCCCTTGCGCGTCGGGCTCCTGAGCTCAGCGGGCACGCAGGACGTCGTGGTGCACGTGCTCGCGGAGGACAGATACGAGGCCGCGAATCACCCGAATTTCACGATTCCGACGAACGTGGAGGTCGACGGGTCGGCCCGCGCGCGCTTCGGCGAGTTCTATGCGTCGCTCTTCGACGCGACGCTCGACAAGAATCCCGGTGCGTTCGTGACCGAATACGCGTGGGACGCGGGGTCGTGTGATCCGTGTCCGGGGCCCATGCTTTCGCCCGAGGAAAAGCGATTGCTGGGCGCGCCGTCGGGGATGGTCGTGCATACGCGGCTTCATGCGCGTTATCGCAAGGAGGCGCTCGGGGAGGACCTCGTTTTGCGGGGCGCGCCGCCGATCCAGGGCGGGCGCGGCGGCGAGGGGCAGGCGTCGGTGCCCGCGGAGGTCAGCACATTTCAGGGGCGCTACGTTCTTCGCCATCGCTGGCAGGGCCCGGTGACGTGCCCGAGCCCCGATTTCGACATCTGGGGCGGGCCGCCGAGCGCGGACCTCGTGAGCGTGCGGCCGGCCGCGCCGTCGTCCGAGGTGGTGCGGGGGAAGGTCTATCTTTCAGCGATGTTGCGCGATTCCGTGCCTGCTGCCGGGATCGTATCGAAGCCGCGCCCGGACGGGGGCGGGGGAAAGCGATTCTTGCTCGGCTTCGGGCTCGGCGCGGGCGCGGGGCTCTTCGGTACGATCGGCGTGGTATTGGCGGTGACCCGAAGTCGGCGCGGTTCGCGCAGGAATTCGCCATAACACGAGCGTCCGATTCCTCGCTTGACATCCAGGTCGTGGATCGCATCATGAGCGACCGTCCGTGAATGCGGTGCGAAGGTGTATTCGCGGGTCCGGGACGGCTTCGACAGAACGGGAGATCACGATGAGACGATTTCTTGGTTATTCGGTCCTCGGTTCGTTCGCTTGCCTCCTCGCGATTGCTGCGGGGTGCGAAGGCGAGGATCTCAACACCGGCGGCACGGGCGGATCGGGGCTCAGCACGAATACGAGCAACGGCGGCGCGGGCGGCGGCACGGGCGGCGCGGGCGGGAGCATGCAAGAGAGCTTCGTGCGGATCCACTACCGGCTGCAGGACGGCGGTGATCCGAAGTCATGGGGCGTGCATTTCTGGGGCGCGGGCTCGACGTCGCCGGCGTGGGGATCGCCGCAGGTGTTCGACGGGACCGACGAGTTCGGCGTGTACACCGACGTGCGGGTGACCGTGACCGGCGAGGCGGACGACGCCTGGCTCGGGCTCATTCCCGTGCAATGCTCGAACGGCAATTGCAAGAAGGACGTCGAGACGGGGGTTCGTTTCACCGACCTCACGAAGAACGCGCAGGATCCGAACATCGCCGAGTGCTGGATCACGCAGGGCCAGGCGGTCTCCACGACGCCGCCGGCGGCGGGAGGGCCGGCGTACGAGATCTCGCGGCCGAAGGATTTCATCGACCTCGGCAATGGCAGCGTGCGGATGATGTTCCGCGTGGCGAAGGGCTCGACGGGTACGGTCGAGTACGGCGCGGCCGCGGGGACGCTCGACAAGAAGGCGACGTGGACGGCCGCGGACGACATCAACAAGAATGGCCTCGTGATCACGGGGCTGACGCCGGGCCAGGCCGTGTATTACAAGATCTCGACGGCGCTCGACGCGAATGGGCAGAAGCTCGAGGACACGTCGGACGTGCTCGATCTGACGCCGATCTCCTATTCGACGATCACGGACGCGGCCTCCTTTGCGTCGTGGGGCAGCAAGGGGATCATGTACCAGCTCATCGTGCGCACGTTCGCGGACGGCGGCGCGACGAAGGCGGTGGCCGATTCCGAGACGGAGAGCGGCATCGACGACACGAAGCGGGACGGCATCGGGGATCTCGTCGGTCTGCGCAAGGCGCTGCCGTACCTGGGGAGCCTCGGCGTCGAAGCGATCTGGATGACGCCGGTGTTCAAGGCGAAGAGCTACCACGGCTACGATACGACGGATTTCTACGACATCGATCCGTCGGTCGGTACGATGAAGGATTTCACCGATCTCACGCAGGCGGCGCACGACGCGGGGATCAAGATCATCCTCGATCTCGTGCAGAATCACGTGGCCGACGTGAACCCCTGGTTCATCGCGGGCTCGGATCCGAAGCACGCCGAATACGACAAGTACCACGACTGGTTCGTCTGGTCCGATCAGTATTCGAACATGCTGGCGGACGGGCACCCGTGGGACGGCTCGGCCGTGATGTGGGCATGCAAGAATTACCAGTGCTACCACCAGATCTTCGGCGGCCCGATGCCGGAGCTCAATTACCGCAACCCCGAGGTGCGCGCCGAGATGAAGAAGATCTCGGAGCACTGGATCCACCTCGGGGCGGACGGGTACCGGCTCGACGCGTCGAAGCACATCGACCAGTTCGACGACAACGCGAACATCTCGCTCGACAAGCACGGCACGCACGTGTGGTGGAAGGAATTCAACTATTTCGTCAAGAAAGACGTCGTGCGGCCCGCGGGCTCGGCCGCGGTGCTTCTGACGGGTGAGAATCGCTGGGACGATCCGGCGCAGTACGGAAAGATGCTGCCGTACGGCAGCGACATGGATTCGCAGTTCGACTTCCCGTTCCGCAGCATCGTCGGCAATTTCGTGAACGGGCAGACGGGCGACGCGGTCGATTTCGTGGGGTACGTGAAAAAGGTCCAGGCGGACCTCGCAGCTGGCGGCAATGGCGGCAGCCCGCACCATTACCTGCAACGGTTCCTGTCGAACCACGACCTCGAGCGGCCGGCGACGCAGTTCGAGGGCGCGGGCGCGGCGCTCGACGCGAAGCTGAAGCAGGCCGCGACGGTCGTGCTCACGCTGCCCGGCATGCCGGTCATCTATTACGGCGAGGAATTCGGCAAGAAGGGCAAGCGCGACAAGTACGTCGGGAACGAGGAGTGGGACCGCGACGAGTTCATCCGCGAGCCGATGAGCTGGTTCGAGACGAACGTGTTCGTCGGCGACAAGACGACGGGCTGGAACATCGACGTGGCGGCCACGAACGAGGCGAACAAGGACGCGCTGCCGTTCCCGGGCCTCGGCATCACGGTCGCGCCGAACCCGGATTATCCGTTCGTGAAGTTCATGTCGGAGCAGGAGCCGGCCTCGTGGGCCGCGCAGGATACCGACCCGTCGAGCCTCTTGAACCACTACCGGCAGATCACCGCGATCCGCAAGCAGCACGCGGTGTTCACGGACCTCGCCGCGACGATCACGCTCGTGAAGAACACGGCTGACGTCTACGAATACAAGCTCCAGAACGCCACGGAGACGATCACGGTCGTCCTGAGCCGCAAGTCGACGCCGCAGACGGTCACGCTGGCCGCCGCGGGGACGGAGCTCATCTCCGGCCTCACGGGCACGTCGTTCGAGGTGCCCGCGTACGGGGGGATCATCGTCCAGAGCAACTAAAAATGTGCCGATAGGAAAAACATGGGCCGCGCTTTTCGAGACAGGAAGGCGTGGCCCATGGCGTTTTCCTGCCCCGGCGCGCGGGGCTCGACGTCGAGCCGCGTATCGTGGTAGCGTCTCCTAGCTGGTTTGAAACCGTTCACCCTCATGGTACTGGTGGTGTTCGGGCTCGTCGTGGCGGCGGTCGCGGCGAGGTTGCTCGGGCTTGCGGCGCGTACGCACAAAGCTCCCGAGTTTTTGCTCGGTCTGTCGATGTTGCTTCCACTCGTGGGGTATTCGATCCAGGTGACGAGCGCGGTGACCCGAGGCGGCGTGCCCGCGCCGATGGCCGTGGAGATCGGCGGGCTCGTGGTCGATGCGGGATTTTTGGTCGTCGCGGGCTTCGTGTGGCTCGTCTTCCGCCGGGAAGAAGCCTGGGCCCAGGGGTTCGCGCTCTTGCTCGGGGCCGTGGGGCTCGCGATGCCCGTCGTGAACCACGTCGTCCCCTGGTCCAATGGATTGCCTTCGGCGCTCTGGCCACGCGCGGTCTTGCGGACGCTTTGTTATGGCTGGGCCGCCGTGGAGGCGCTCCGGTATGCGGTGCTCATGCGAAAACGCGTGCGTTTTGGGCTCGCGGAGCCGATCGTGGCCGATCGGTTCGGCCTCTGGGGCTTCGGGTATCTTTGCGCGGCGCTGATGCTCGACGGCCTGACCGCGGGCGGCGCGCTGCACGTGCAACAATCACGCTTCGCCGACGTTTTCCTCGTGGGCGGCGCGGCATTCGGGGTACCGGCCATGCTGGCGTTCGGATTGAGCTTTTTCCCGCCGGTCGCGTACGTGCGATACGTCGAGCGCCGCCTCGGCGCAGGGGCTGCGTCATGAGCGAGGGGTCGCGGGTCTTCGAGCGGGTCGCCGAGGAGCTCGAGCGGCTTACGAAGCTGAGCCGGCTGGAGGCGCGGGGGACGTTGCGGCTCGCGCTCCGGGAAGCAGGGTTTTTGCCGAAGAACGTGACGCCTCGCTCCATGATCGTGGTGCTCGAAAAGACGCTGCCCCCGGCGCTTTTGAAGCGCGGCGTGCGGGACGGCGGGACGATTTGTTACCAAATCGGGATCCTCGTTCGCGAGACGATGGGTATGGAATCGTCCGACGGGGAGACGCCGGAGCGGGTGTTTGCCCGGATCGGGCGCGCCACGATCCCGCCGTCCTCGCCGGGGCGGTCGTCGATGGTGCCGGATGTCACACGAACGCCGACGGGGCGCCTCTCCGCCGTGCCGCCGCCCGAAAAAAAGCCGGGGGTGTGATCGCCAAGGCGCCGTCGCAATCGGCGTCACGCGAGAAATCTTCCCGCCGCCGCGCGGACGGCGCGAACATGGACGACGCGGTCGGGGGATCATCGAGCGGGGTGTCAGCTCCGAGCCCCCAGGCCGTTCGGCCTTCGTCGGCTCCGGAGGACCATGACCCGCTCGCTGGATCGAATCAGGGCGCTCGCGAAGAATCACCCCCTGCCGCTGCGCGCGGCGATCGGTCTGCTCGTGCTCGTCGCGAGCCTTGTCGTGTTCATCAAGTCGCAGCGCGTGCCGCCGGTGCGCCCGGGCGTCGTCGACGCGCGGCTCGAGCTCGCTGCGGGCGAGGTGCGGCTCGTCGAGGCCGGCAAGGGGAGCACGGTGATCTCGGGCGCGCCGCTGCCCGCGGGCGCGGAGCTCGCGACCGGGACCGGGGCGCGGGCGCTCGTGCGGTTGTCGGATGGATCGTCCCTGTTTTTGCGGGGCGACGCGACCGTGCGTCTCCAGCCGGACGGCGCCGAGATCGTGGCCGGCGAGGTGTGGCTCGACGCGCCGCCGTCCGAGCGCGGCGGCCTCAAGCACAAGGCCGGGGACGCGACGATCGCCGCGGCGGACGCGGGGCTTTCGATCCGGCGCGCGGGCGCCGAGGTCGTGGTCGTGGTGACGCGTGGGCTCGCGGTGCTGACGGCGCCGGGCGGGCGCGTGGAGGTGAACGCCGGGGAGCAGGCGCAGGCGTCCGGGAATGACAAACCCAAGGTGAGCCCGGTGCTCTTCTGGGACGACTGGACCGGCGGCATGGGCGACGGTCGGCCGCTCGCGGGCGCGGGCAGCGGCGCGGGGCGGATTTACGGGGTGAGTCCGGGGCTTGCCGGCGAGAAGGCGAAGGTGCTCGAGGTCAGCCGCCAGTCGGTGCGGGCGGTGATCCGCGAGGGGCTCGCCGAGACGGAGGTCGATCAGACGTTCGGCAATCCGGGCGGCGGCGTGCTCGAGGGCTGGTACTGGTTCAGCGTGCCGGAGCGGGCGATCGTGACGTCGTTCGCGGTCGAGACGAACGGCGTGCTCGTCGAGGGCGAGGTGACCGAGCGCAAGGAGGCCGCCGCGAAGTACGCGACGGCCGTGGCGACGGGGAATTCGCCCGCGCTGCTCGAATGGATCGACGGGCGGACGTATCGCTCGCGGATCTACCCGATCCCGGCGTCGGGCTCGCGCCGCGTGGTGCTCAGGTACCTCGAGGTGTTGCCTTCGCAGGGCGGGAAGCTCGAGTACCTCTACCCGATGCGCGGCGAGGATCCGGCGCGGATCGGGGAGTTTTCCCTCGAGGTGGATCTCGGCGTGGCGGGCTCGAAGATGCGGATCGCGAGCCTCGCGGACGCGGTGGTCGAGGACGGCGGGCGGCGCGTGACGATGCGTCGGAGCGGGTATCTTCCGCGCGCGGACTTTCAGCTCGAAGCGGCGCCGATCCAGCCTGAAAAGCGGGTCGCGCTGACGGTCGGGCGGTTCGCCGCGGGCGCGGATCGGGCCGATTATGTGATGGCGCGCTACGTGCCGGACATCGACTGGGCCACGGTGCCCGAGCCGCCGGGGGACGTGGCGGTCGTGGTCGATACGTCGGCGTCGGGGGACGAGGCGGTGCGGCAGCAGAAGGCGGCCGCGGCGGAGGCGATCCTGCGGGCGCTGTCGCAGAAGGATCGGTTCGTGCTCATCGCGATCGATTCGGCGCCGACGGTGCTCTGGCCGAAGGACGGGCTTGCCGAGGCGACGGACAAGGAGATCGCGGCGGCCCTCGCGCGGCTCGCGGAGCACGCGTCGGGCGGCGCGACGGATCTCGGCGCGCTGTTCGACGCGGCGCTCGGGCGGCTGCACGGGACCGAGCAGCCGGCGGTGGTGTACATCGGCGACGGTTTGCCCACGTCGGGCGAGGTGAGCGGCGATCGGCTGTCGGAGCGGCTGCGGCGGAGTTTGTCCACGTCGCGGGCGCGGCTGTTCACGGTGGCCGTTGGGACACAAAGCAACGTGGGGCTCTTGCGCGAGCTTGCGCGGCAGGGTGGCGGGCAGAGCTTCCGCATCGATCGGATGGAGACGGCGACGAGCGAGGTCTTGCGGCTCGCGAGCGCGATCAAGACGCCGACGATCACGGAGCTCGCGATCGATCTCGGGGCCGGGCTCGACGAGGCGATGCTGACGGCGAGCGGGAAGGTGTCGCGCGGGGAGGAGGTGCTTCTGTTTGCCCGGACGCACCACGCGCTGCCGGCCGAGGCGACGGTGAAAGGTCGCGTGGGCGGGAAGGATTTTGCGAAGAGTTATCCGATCACGCTCGCGCAAGGGACGAGCACGTCGCTCGTGCCGCGGCTGTGGGCGGCGGAGAAGGTGCGGCGGCTGCTCGGCGAGGTGACGGATCCAGAGGAGCAGCGCGGCAAGATCGTGGAGATCGGGCTCGAATACGGGCTGATGACGCCGTTCACGAGCATCCTCGCGCTGGAGAGCGAGGCGGCGTATGCGCGGCAAGGGATCCGGCGGAGGTATTCGCCGCTGCGTGGCGTGCGGCTTTCGGCGCTCGATGCGCGCACGGAGCGGGCGCTGATGGATGCGGCGCTGAATCCGGCGCCCGCGGTCGCGATGGGGTGCAGCCTTCGCAGCAAGGAGGAGGCGCCGGCATCGGAGAGCGTGGCGGCCGCGCCCGCGCCGCTGGTGGTCGAAGACAAACCGGCGGACCAGCAGAACGAGACGCCCCCGGCGACGGCGATGGCGACCGCGGAGCCCGCGGAGCCCGAGCCCGCGGTCGCCGGCAACGCGCTCTCGCCTGCGAAGCCTGCGCCGGGCGGGGGAGGCGGGGCGTTCCGCGGGGCGGCGGAGCAGGAGGGGATCGAAGCGCTGGAGAAGACGGTCACGCGGTCGGCGGTGATCGGACCGGCGAACGGGGATCTGCCGGCGCTCAAGGAGAAGGTTCACGCGCCCGAGGCGCCGCCGCCGCCCCCGACGCCCACGGCGACGTCCACGTTCGACGCGACGAAAAAACTCCCGGCAGCGCCGAGCCCGCGTGTGAGTCACATCCTGCCGCCCACGCCGTGCAGCGACGTCGCGCGGAGGCCACTCGCGGATCGCATCGTGATGTGGTCGAAGCGGCTGCGCGGCGAGATCGATGGCAAGACGCTCGTGTCGCGGTACCAGGCCGCGCGCGGCGCGTGCGAGATCCCGGACTGGCGCGCCGAGCAAGCGCTGCTCGACCTGCTCCAGCGCAAGGCCCGCACCGAGGATGCCGTGACCACGCTGCTCGCGCACTTCGAGTCGGCGCCCGACACGCGCGCGTACGTGGCGCAGGCGATCCTGCGTCGCTCGGTCGATCCGAGGATCGCCGCGTCCGTACGGCGCACGTTGTTCGGCGAGAAGATCGCCTGGGAGCAGGTGGACGCGGAGCTCGCCGCGATCGACGGTGTGGACGCGAAGCTCGCGAAGTTGCGCGAGCGGATGCTGGTCGCGCCGGGGGATCCCGAGGGCGATCTGCGGGTCGTGCGGCTGCTCGCGGAGGCGGGCAAGAAGGACGACGCGCTCGCGCAAGGAAGGCGTCTGCGCGACCGCGGCTTCATGAGCCCCGACCTCGCGCTCGCGCTCGGCGACGTGCTCGCGGCGCAGGGGTTTCAGGACGAGGCGCTCCGCACGTACTCGGAGATCGTGGAGTTCGACCCGCAGAGCGCCGAGTCGCGGCGGCTGCTCGGTGATGTGTTCCTGCGGCACGGCTGGTACGGCGCGGCGTACCGGCAATACAAGACGCTCACGGATCTGCCGGCCGCGGACGCGCCGAGCTTCTTGCGCCTGGCGCTGGCCGCCTCGGGCAGCGGGCGCGTGGACGAGGCGCTGCGTCTGGAGCGGCAGGTCGCGTCGGCCGAGGGGACGCCGGGGCCGCGGGATCCGCGGCTCTGGGCGCGACTCTGGGCCGCGGCGCATCTCGGGCGGCTCCTCGAAGGCGAGGGCAAACCCGTGGAGCCGGGTCTCGCCGATGGGTTGTCGCGGAAGCTCAAGGAGCTGTCGCTCTTCAGCGGCCCGAGCGCGCTCGCGATCCTCACGTGGGAGGATCTCGATACGGAGCTCGGGCTCGTCGGGAAAGACGGCGCGGTCGAGGCGACGCTGACGGAGGTCTCGGACGCGGCGTCGATCGGGATCTCGGCGGTGGAGCTGCCGCTTGGCGACGAGGCGCGTCTCGCGTTTCTGGCGCGCTTCCGCAAGGCGAGCCCGGGGCGCGACGTGCCCGTCACGCTGCACGCGATCGCGTGGGACGGGAAGGCGTTTCGTGTGACGATCCGGAAGGCGAAGCTCGGCGCGAAGGACACGGAGGTCACGCTCTGAGGAGAGGCGCATGATCGAGATCACCTTTCTCGGGCAGCTCGTCGCGACGCTCGCGGGCGTGGTGGCGTTCGTCTCGCTGCTCTTCGTGCTCGCGGCGAGTGCGTACGTGTTCGCGGCGGCCGCGCAGGGGCTCGAAGGGCTCGCCGCGCCGCGCGGGGTGCTGCCCGAGGTCGTCGCGGGCCGCGCGCGTGTTCTGCGTGCGATCGCCACGATCCTCGGCGTGATCACGTTCGCCTTCGTGATCGCGACGTCGACCGTCGGAGGCACGCTCGGGACGATCACGTTCGCCGTGGCGCTCGGCGCGCTCTCGCGAGGAGGGGCGCTCGCGCTGTCGATGCTCGCGATGCGAACGGCCGCGAAGCGCGAAGGCGCGCGCGTCGTGCAAGCGAAGGCGCTCGCGGCGGCGCGGGCGCGGGAGACGGCGAAGCTCGAAGCGACGGCGAAGAAGCGGCTCGCCGGCGAGGATCTGCGCGCGGAGCTTTCGGCCGCGGACGACGCGCTCACGAGGCTACGCGAGGCGCTCGGGACGCTCGTGGATACACGCGCGGCGCTCGGGCAGAAGCTTCAGACGGTGAACGGCACGGGCGAGACGCGGCTCGCGCCGGAGGTCGCGCGGCTCCGGGACGAGCTCACGTTGCGGATCGAGCTCGGGGAACGTGTGCTCGCGGCGGCGGAGGCCGCGGCGTTCCGGCTCGCGTGCGCGATGCCGATCAAGAAGCTCGTGCGCAAGCGGCCCGCGGAGATCGCGGGGCTCGATCCGGCCGCGTCGGGGGATCCGGAGGCGCGGCTCGCGGCGGCGACGGCGGGGATCGATGGGTATCTCGTGGCGATCGCCGAGGCGCGCGCCGAGCTCGAAGAGGTCGCGACGCGGCGGCCCACGGTCCCGCCGACGGCCCCGGACGCGGACGAGGATGACGAGGACGACGACGGGCGCCCGAAGGATCCGCTGGCCCACGCGCGGGCGGATCTCGAGGTGATCGAGTCGGCGTATCGATCGCTGCGGGAGCGCGCGGAGCTGACGCGGCTCGGGCTGCAAGCGCAGAAGGGCCTCGCCGCCGTGGCGAGCGCGGCGGGCGTGGTGTCGAAGCAGGTGCAGGCGTTCGGGCTCGACGAGCGGGAGCTCGGCCTCTTGCTGGACGACGTCGCGCGGGCCGAGCGGGTGTCGTCGATCGAGCCGCCGGTGCGCGACGGGGATCTGCGGGTGCTGGTGGAGGCGCTGTCGCGCGGGACGAGCGCGCTCGACCGGGATGACCGGGCGTCGCTGGGAGGGGTCGTCGCGGCGCTGCGTTCGATTGGGTGAGTTGGGACTCGCTCGGAGGGGGCCATCAGACCCGCGATGGGTCCTGCGCTACCCGCTCGATCCGCGTGGGGCTGGACAACGTGTACCGCCTGCGAGATGTACGAAATCATGTCGGAGCGGTGCGGCCAGGACGAACAGGTATCGCTGCGGGAGGAGGTAGAGCGGCTACGCGCGCGGCTTGCGGCAGCCGAGAGGGAGCTCACCGCCGTGCGCGCCGCCGAGACGGAGCTCCGGGCCATGTTCACGGCCATGACGGACGTGGTGATCGTCATGAACGCGGAGGGGCGGTACCTGAAGATCGCGCCCACCGGGCCGGATCTCCTCTACAAGCCGAGCGACGATCTCCTCGGCAGGACGCTCGACGAGGTGATGCCGCCGGAGATGGCGGCCTTCTTCCTGTCGCACGTCAGCGCGTCGCTTGCGCAGAACGCCCTCGTCACGATGGAGTACAGCTTGCCGATCGGCGATCGGGAGGTCTTCTTCAGCGCCAACATCACGCCGATGTCGGACGACGTGGTGATCGTCGTGGCGCGCGACATCACCGATCGCAAGCGCGCCGAGCAAGCCCTCGCCGAGGGGATGCGCCGGCAGGCGGTGATCGACGCGCAGGAGGTGGCGCTGTCCGCGTTGTCGACGCCGCTCATCCCCGTCACCGACGAGATCGTGGTGATGCCGCTCATCGGCGTGCTCGACGCGCAGCGCGTGCAGCAGGTCATGGAGACGCTGCTCCGAGGCGTCACCGAGCGGAGCGCGCGCACGGCCATCCTCGACATCACCGGCATCTCGGTGGTCGACACGCAGGTGGCCGACGCGTTCGTCCGGGCCGCCCGCGCGGTGCAGCTCCTCGGCGCGAAGGTGATCCTCACCGGCGTCCGCCGAGACGTCGCGCAGACGCTGGTCGAGATCCAGGCCGACCTCGGCGGCATCGTCACACGCAGCACGGTCCAGAGCGGGATCGCCTTCGCGATGGCCGCGTCGTACTGATGCCGTGATCGCGGCGCTGCGGTCGATCGGGCGCGTTCGAACTGGCAAGGCGGGCGACAGAACCCGGAACGGGGTTCGCGAGGCCGCGGACGAGCGCGCGGTAGCGTTCGTACGGGTCGGGAAAGGGCTGTCAAGGGGTTTGCGACTCGCCCTCCACCGGCGGCGTTTGCTCGATCTCGCCAGTCTCCGGGTTCACGTCCTCGATGGGCTTGCGGTCGCGTAGGTAGCGCCGGATCGCCTCGTTCTGAACGAGAATGGGCGAAAGGAGCGCGCCGCGCGCCTTCCGATCCGCCTCGCTGTCCGAGGGATACTTGCCGAGGATTATGGCCACGGCCTGAAGCATGAGGGATTGCCCCTTCGTGCGCGCGTCCTTCACCTGGGCGAACGTCAACTGCCCGGGCCCCTCGATGGCGGCGCGGTACTTCGCCTCGAGGTCCTTGAGCCGCGCTACCTGTCGCGTGAGGCCGAGCTCGGTCACGAGCGCCTTGTAATCGGGCTCGTCGACGCGCGACAGAATGCGCTGGACCTCGGCCAGCTCCTCCACGAACGGGAGGGACGTGACGGCGCCCGCGCCCTTCGGGAGCAGGACCGCGAGCATCTTTTGCGCCGCCTCCGCGAGCGGATCGCCCTCCGCGGAGGCCCGGATCTGCGCATCGGTGCCGTCGCGGAACGCGGTGATCGCGGCGTCCACGTAGATATCGATCTGCTTGGCCTCCGGCGAATAGGTCGTGGGCTTGCGAGCCACCCACTTCGCCTCCAGAGCGCGCGTCTCCATGTCGTGCGTGATCGCCGCGTCCACGTGCTTGGCGATATCCACGAGCGATGCGGCGACGGCGGCCTTTCGCACCTGGAAGAGGGCGAAGAGGCGGCGGCCGGTCGAGAAGGTGTAGAAGTTGAAGAGGGACGCGAGGACGGGATCCATGCGGGCGGTCCTTTCGAGAGTCGAGCCTCGGCGCGGGAGGTCGTGCGACACCGCGCATGCTGCCCGAGGCGCGACGAGGAAGGCAAGGGCGTTCGTCGAGCGGGACCTGGGCGTGAGCGCGGAAGGAGGCGGGGCTCGCGGGGCGTGACGTGGGCCCCGGTGAAGGAGGGCGAAGGGGTTTTCGTTTGGAACACGCGCGCGGGGGAAAGTGGCCGCGGGGGTCTTCGTTTGGAACACGCGCGCGAAGGAAAGTAACCGCGGGGGTCTCCGCGTCACGCTCGGCCCGCGCGCGAGGAGGTATGCGACCTCGACGATCGCGACGCGAGCGCCGATCGATGAGGCTTTGGACCTCCTCACTCGTCATGCGGGTCGCGATGCAAGAGCCTTTGGACCTCCTCACTCGTCATGCGGGTCGCGATGAAAGAGCCCTCCGCCCTCGTGCGTCCGCGTCGACGCGCGAGACGAAGAGGAGCGCGACCTCCAAGGTCGAGGCTCACGTCGCGCGTCTTTCGGACCGAGAGCGGCGCTCGCCGGGTTCGGATCGGCGCTTTCGAGGGGCGAGGGCTTCGAAGTTCGCGCGTGAGAACGAGACGGCGAGGTGCGGGACCATCTTTGTTCGCGAGCGAGAACGAAACGACGAGGGCGCGGGGGTCCCGGATCGGCGGTCGGGTGAGGTGCGACAGGGGGCGCGGGCGTCTCGGCTGGGGGGTCGACCGGGGGACGGGGTGGGGGCGAGGGTCGGCAGAGGGGGTCCGACCTGGGAGGAGGTAGGGGCCGGGGCATGCGGCACGAGGCTCGACCCCGGACAGACAACGTCCGAGCACCCGCGATTTGTCTTGCCCGACCCGTTCGTCCCGCTGATAGATAGGCCACAGCTCATCGCAGGAGGGGTTTCCAGATGAGGCGAGGGGATTTTCTCGTCGCGGCGCTCGTCGTCGCGGCGCCGGGCGTCGTGTTGCCTGGGTGTTTGTGGTCGTTCGGGGAGGACGAAGGACAGGGCCGCATTTGCGCGGCGCCGGCGGAAGGCGGCGAGTATTGCGTCTCGTCGGGCGAGGGGCCCGCGAGCGCGTGGAACCAAGCGGCGGCGCGTGGATCCCGGCCCATCCAGATGTGGGCCAGGCGTCCGGAGGGGATGACGCTCGACACGCTGGTGACGAGCCCGCGCGATATGGATCGGTGGCTCGGGGATATCGATCAGGCCCTCGGGTATGTGCGCGCCGAGGAGCGGTGCGCGGAGTCCTACAAAGCGAGCATGGCGCCGGGGCCGCTGAGGAATGCGCTCGGGTCGGCGCGCATCCGGCAAAATGAAATCCTCGCGGAAGAGCCGATCGACGCCGTGGGGAGGTTCAAGGAGGCCCTCGCGTCGAAGGGCGCAGCCGAGAAGGACCCGCTCGTCGCGGAGATCGCCGCGGATAAGCTTTCCATGAGCGCCGTGCAGGGGGTGCTCGATCAGGTGACGCTCGATGTCGGGCCGCTCTCGGTAGCCTATGCGGATCTCGCGGCGGACTTCGCGGTGTATCGGAAGACGGAGTCCGGGGAGATGGATACGTACACGAAGCTCGCGGCGAAGGCGTCGACGGCGACCGTGACCGAGCTCGACGCGATCGAGACGGCGATCCTCGAAGCGGCGCATGACGCGAGCGCGGCGCCGCAAGAGATGGTGCTGCGGGCGATGAAGCTCTCGGCGGAGGTCACCCAATTCGAGGTCACGTCGCAGGAGGCGCTTGCTCCGCATGCGGACTTCATGACCACGCATGGCGCGGCGAATCCGGACATGACCTCCGGGGCGCAGCGCTCGATGAATGCGATGCTCGGGTACGTCGAGCTGCGCATTCGCCGAAGCGATCGGGCAGCCATGGCGCTCCTCTTCGGGATCGCCATGCGCAGGCAAGCGCTGCAATTGCTCGACGAGAGCCAAGCCGTGCGGGACACGGTGGCGGAGGCGAAGATCGCGAAGGCGGAGGCGACGTTTCACGAGAGCGCGGAGGCGCAGGTGCTCGCGTTCGAGAAGGCGCCGCCCCTAGGCGTGAAGCTATCGCTCCCGTACCTCGCGAAGCGATACGACGAGGTCACGGCCTTCTTGCAGATGCGCCCGCTCTGCGAGTTGCCCTCGTCATCGTGGCGTGAGGCCGGCTGCGCGGCGATGCGCCCGCATTTCAAGGCGGCGGCGACGTACCGCGCGACGACGTTGCCGGGGCTCGTCCAGACGGGGCTTTCGACGATGAAGGCGCAAGGCGTGGGCGGCACGCTGCTCGACGCGGCGGCGGCGAAGCTCGCCGCGGGGGATGTGAAAGGGGCTGCCGTTTTGCATGATGCCGCATTGCGCGGCGCGGAGGGGACATGAGTCGCTTGCTTGTTTGCTGGATCGTGGTGTTCGCGCTTCTCGTGCCTGCGCATGCGCGGGCAGGCACGCCGTACAGCGTGCACTGGGAGATGCTCCAGGAGAGCAACTCTTGCGAGGATGCCCGGCTCAACGCCCCCGGCGGTGCATATTTCCACGCGAACCGGATGCCGCTCGCGACCTTCGAGGTCCCGGGCGCCTACGTGTCGATCCCGAACGGCCCGAAGAGCAACGTGGCGGAGGCTCCGTTCGACTCTGTGCTCCTCCGCATGGGCACGAACGAATTCACCTTCGGCGTCCAGAACGCCATGGGCAACGATACCTGCGTTCACCAGCAGAATTTCGTGACCCTCGTCTCGATCCCGCTCGGGATCCAAAAGCCGCTCTTCAACGTCCGGCGTGACGGGACGGCCTTCAGCGGCAGTACGCAGGTCGGGCTCTCGCTTTCGGAGATCAATCCGCCGCTCGCGCGGGACGTCGCGAACCTGGAGGTCGAGATCGCGGCCGAGCGAAAGTGGCTCATCGAGAACGCGGCGAAGGCCGCGAACCTCGCGGAACGGCTCGACCTGCTCCAGCAGCTCGATACGGAGCTGCATGATCTCGTGTCCCGGCCGCTCGACGAGATCAGCGAGATCGACCTCGACGCGATTTTGGAGCGCTACGGAGACGTGGTCGACGAGGCCACGCGGGCCGCGCTGGAGCAGCTTCTCGCGGACCTGAAGAAGAGCGTGCAGGATTTGAAGGACGAGCTCGCGAGCCTGCTCGAACATTTCGGCGCGCAGGCGGATGCGGTGGCGGACCTCGTGACGGGGGAGGCGCGGGCGGCCGGGTTTTCGCCGGATGATCCGTTCGAGTATTCGCTGACGTCGTCGGAGGTGCCGTGGGTCGAGGTGCCCGACGTCTCGGGCGCAGCGGGGGCGTTCGAGCCGGGGAAGGATCCTTATGCGGGGTATGCGGACGCCGTGATTGAAGCGCTGTCGCAGGATGTGCAGGGCGGGAAGGTGATCCTGCGCGGGGACTTCGTGACGAACGTGCGGGCGTGGCGATCGAATACGGCGGCGATCGAGAAGGCGCTGGCCGCGCGGGTGAGTGTTTCGCAGGCGGAGACGAGCGCGTTCTTGCAGGCGCAGATTCGCGTCACGGGTTTCGTGCGGCAGTACATGGATGCGTCGGATTGGTTTCTGGATTCGCCGATCCCCGCGGATGTCCGAGCGCAGGTGGATGGCGTTCTGAAGAATGCTTTCGCCGAGATGGCGGAGCAGATGAAGGAGAGCCTCAATGTGTGGGAGGCGATCGCGCTCGGGCCGGAGCAGGGTTCCTTCATCGAGACGGTGCGGGCGTTCGCGGGGGCGATGTCGTTCGTCGGGGAAGGGGCCGCAGCTTATGCGGAGGTGATGCAGACGCTGGTGCATGCGTCGTCCCGCATTGCGATCGGGTTCGTGCCGTATGCAGGGCCGGCGCTCGATTTGTGCGAGGCGGTGACGGGGAAGCTCTTGTGTTTGCCCGGGGGGAAGGATCTGTCCACGGAGGAGCGGGTCGGCTCGGCGGTGGGCTTCGGGTTCGGGCAGATCATGAAGGCTTGGGCCGGGATCAAGGCGGCCGGGGTCAAGCCGGGGGCGAAGATTGTCGCGGCTGGCGTGCTGAACCTCGGGGAGGAGTTTACCCAGGCGTTGCGGGCGAGTAAGATCGACGTGTGGAAGGGTCTGCGCCATGCGGTGACGAAGCAGCCGATGGATGACTTCGAGAAGATGGCGGGGCTCTACTTGATGAAGAGCGAGGGACGGGGGATGATTGGCGTGGGCGATGACGGGGTGCGGTCGGCGATCGGGATCCCGAAGGGAGGAAACGGCGTCCCCGAAGGTGTCGCCCAAGCACCGGACTTCCTCACGGTGACGAAGGAGAACCTGCTGGTGGTGAGCGAGGCGAAGGGCGGCGGCGTGAAGGGCCACGAGGTGGTCAGTCAACTGGCGAACGCCATGAAGAAGCTGAAGGAGCTGAACCTCGACGGCAGTGTCACGCACCTCGAGCTCATCATGAAGAAGGGGGCGAAGATGAGCAATCCGAATTATGGGGTCGTCGATGACGTCCTCGTGAGCTACTTGGACGACGCGGCCGGCAAGCCGAAGCTCATCGAAGGCCAAATCATCCGGGTGATCCAGCTATGAGCTGCGACGGCCCGCACTTCTTTGCGTGGTGCGACCAAACGGCCAGGGTCGACGCCTTCGTGGCGGCCCTAGCCGCGCTCGGTGGCGATGCACTCGCGGTGTATCTGGAGGCGCGCGGTGTCGATGAGACACACGAGTATATTTCGCTCGAGGAGGCGCGGAGGCTCGTGCGGGCCCACCTCAGCAAAGACATGGCGCAGGCGTCGTTTTATGTCGGCAGGCCGTTCCGTGTAGGGCGGTGGACCTGCAACCTGAGCGTCGACGTTCGCGGGGAGGCGTATAAGGGCTCCGTGTACCACATCCCGATGAGCATATGGGGGGATGATCGCGATGAATTCTTTCTGCGTCGCGAGCCCCACCGCCTCGGAATGGGGCCGCATTCCGCGTCGGTCGAGGCGGCGGCCATGGCGATCGACACGGAAGGCGACGTGGAGGATCTTCTCCTCGGCCTCTGCGCGCCGGACGCAGGGCTCGTGACGTTCGGCGCGTGCTGCGATTGGTGGCCGTGGCGGGCGCCGTTGGAGAGCAACGCGACGTACCACGCCAATGCCGCAGGCGTCGCGCGCGACCTCGCCCTCTCATGGGTTCACGTCCACGACGGGTACAAGATTGGGTATATCGCGGAGCTCTCCCTCGACGAGCTCGCCGCGCGCGTCGAAACCGCCCCCGAAGGCGCGCGCATCGGGGTCGCGACCTTGGTCGACGGCGTGCGGATGCACGGCAAGGATGATGATGAAGCGAGCTTGGACGACCCCAGGCGACGCCACTTCTCCCCGCTGGCACGCAAGGGTGCGCGACCCATCGGACCCGGTGACGAGATGCTGACCCGCGAGCAGGTCTTGCGGGCCATTGCGACGCCGCCGAGTGCGCTGCTCGAGGCCCTCGAAGCGTCGGCGGCAGCCTTGCGCGACGACGAATGGCGCGCGGCCGAGCCGCTCGCCCGGAAGGCGATCCATGCGAGGACGGAGGGGGCGCCCACGCGGGAGATCACTGTCACCGAGAGACACGAGCGCTTCATCGAGCAGCACGCCCCCTACCACGTTCGCAGGCTCCCGAATGGAGGCGTCCTCCTCGCGACGCATCCCTTCCGGACGCTCTGGCAACTCTGGTCGGATGCGCTGCGATTGCTCGGGATTCGTACGTAGGGAGGGGAGTGGGAGAGGAAGCAGGAGCGGGAGCGGGAGCGGAAGCGGGAGCGGGAGCGGGAGCGGGAGCGGGAGCGGGAGCGGGAGCGGGAGCGGGAGCGGGAGCGGGAGCGGGAGCGTCAGACGGGGGCGCAGTGCGCGAGGCGGTTCCGGGCCAGTTGCAGGCGGGCGTAGGCGGTCTTCAGCCGGATCCCGAGCGTGCGGGCAATCTCCGGCATCGAGCGGCCTTCGATTTCGTAAGCGACGAGCACGGGGGCGAGCTTTGCCCCGAGCTTTGGGAGGGCCCTCCAGAGGAGGCGGGTCGCGTCCATGGCCTGCGTCACCTGCGGATGGACCGCGGGCTCGGGCAGCTCGGCGACGAACGCCTCCGTCCGGTGCCGCGCGAGCTTGCAATGGTTCGCGGCGATATAACCGGCGACCGTGTAGAGCCACGCTCGCGCCTGCCTGTCCCAAACCATGGAGTCACGCCGTCGCCACGCGACCACGAAGACCTCCTGCGTGAGGTCGTCCGCTTCCCGCTCCGGGACGCCACGCTTGAGGAGGACGGAACGAACGAAGCCCCAGCATTCGCGGTAAAACTGCGCGAAGGATGCCTCCGGGGAGGGAAAGGTTACCGGTTTCTTGGCGGATTCAGGGCAGACCTCTAGATTGGTCACAGCTTGTGAACTCCAGTCGAGTTGGGGTTTGCGGGTCAGACGCCGGTCGGTGTTCCTGCACCGGCTGGCGTCGCTTGCTTTTGTCTCATGAATCGTGGGGGAAGGCAATCACGAAAGGTGGAGATTGGTTCGTCGGGGGAGAACCTGCGATCCATAGGGAATAGGACGAGGAGCACCGCAATGGGGGCTGTGATCCCGGCGGAACGGGCGGGCCGCCCGTGGAGAGGACGGCCCGCCCTTCGTTTCACGATGCGCGGCGGTAGACGAGGCGGCCGAGGGTGGCGATGACGTGGTCCATTCGGTCGAGCGCGCGTCCATCGACGCTACCGATATAACGCATGGCCTGGGCGACTTGGACGCATGCCAGCACCTCCCGTGCCGAGCCGAGGGCGGAGGCGTAGCGCTGCCGCTTCGTACCGGCGTGATTGCCCATTCCCTCGGCGAGATTCAAGGCGACGCTATGCATGGCCCTGCGCAGTTGCCGAGCCAGGTCCGAGTCCCTCCGTTCGATCTGCTCCGCAATACCGGCCGCGTCCCCGGCCATGGCCAAGACGACCTCGTAGATTCGCAACACGACGAAACCTCCTTCCCGACGACCCGTTCGCCGGGACCCTGGTCCCGCACCGTCGCGCGCAGGTCTCTGCAAGACTGCGAAGCACCGCGCGGAGCCACCCGCAGCCACGCGAAGCGTGGCGAGGATGGCGAGCACGGCCTGGTCTTGCAGAGACCGAGCACGACGGTAAGCTCGCCGTCCCCGAGCGGGCTCCCCTGCGTCCCCGTCGCCCTCGCTCCCGCTTCCGCTCCCGCTTCCGCTTCCGCTTCCGCTCCCGCTCCCGCTCCCGCTCCCGCTCCCGCTCCCGCTCCCGCTCCCGCTCCCGCTCCCGCTCCCGCTTCCGCTTCCGCTTCCGCTCCCGCTCCCGCTTCCGCTCCCGCTCCCGCTCCCGCTTCCGCTCCCGCTCCCGCTCCCGTTTCCGCCTCCTCGTCCCCCGTGCTATCCCCGCCCCGCGATGCGTCGCAGGACCCCTCATGCCATCCAGGTCGAGCTCGCGCAGAAGCGGCTCCTCGCCCGGCTCGCCGGCCTCGATCACGCCGCGATCGTCCGCGTGCTCGGCCCCTTCCTCACGCCCGAACGACAGGCCCGCTTCGACGCGGTCTTCTCCTCGCGCCTCGGCTCCGTCACCGTCCTGATGGACGCGCCGTACGACCCGCACAACGGCGCCGCCGTCCTCCGGTCCTGTGACGCGTTCGGCGTCCAGCGCCTCCACGTCGTCGAGCGCGGCGGCATCTCGTTCCTCGCGGCCCGCCAGGTCGCGCGTGGCTCCGAGCAGTGGGTCCACGTCCGCACGTACCCGACGAGCCAAGCGGCGCTCGACGTCCTCGCCGTCTCCGGCCACGAGCTCGTCGCGACGCATCCGCAAGGTGAGCTCGCGCCCGAGGATCTTCGTTCGATCCCGAAGGTCTGCCTCGTGCTCGGCAACGAGCGCGACGGCATCCACCAGGAGCTCGTCGCCGCCTGCAAGCGCAGCGTCCGCGTCCCCATGCGTGGCTTCGTCGAGAGCCTCAACGTGAGCGTCACCGGCGCGATCCTCCTCCAGCATGCGACCTCGGGCCGGCCCGGCGATCTCTCCGAGGACGAGCAACGCGCGCTCCAGGCCCGCGCGATGATCCTCACGATCGACCACGCCGCCGAGATCCTCCTCGCGAACGGGATTTCACTCGGAGAGGACGCGCTCGGGTTCGAAGAAGCGGCGGGCTGACGCGCGGGAAATTTCCGCCTCGCTTGCCCCTTCCGGCGAAAGTCGATAGCCTCTCCGGAACGACGATTGTCGGCTGCTTTCGATCGTCCGGGAGTCCTCGTGCCTGCTCCGCCTGCGCCGCCGAAACCGCCTGCGCCGCCTCGCGCGGCTCCCCCTGCGCCCGGCGCGATCGCGCGCCCTTCCGCGCCGCCTCCCAGGCCGGCCGCCGGAACGGTGCCGATGCCCGTGCACCCCGGCCCCGCGGCAAACCCCGCGCCGTCGCCGCCCGTGTTCGCAGACGCGCCCATGCCCTCCGCCGTCGCGACGGTGCCGTTCCCGAGCCCCATCGACGCGGCCGCGCCCGCCGCGCCTCCGCAACCGCGCCCTGCCGCCGGTGCGCCCGCGCCGCGTCCCGCCGCCGGTGCGCCGGCCGTGCCCGAAGGCGTCGGCGAAGCGGTGAACCCGCAGCAAGGTGATCTCCAGCCCGGCCTCGTGATCCAGAGCCGCTATCGCATCGAGAAGCTCATCGGTCGCGGCGGCATGGGCGCGGTGTACGCGGTTCGTCACCTCAACACGGGCGAGATCTGCGCGCTCAAGCTCCTGCATCCGTCGGTCGCGAACAACCCCGGCGCCGTCGAGCGCTTCCGCACCGAGGCGCGCGCGCCCGTCAGCATCGGCAGCGAGCACGTCGTGCGCGTGATCGACGCCGATGTCGCGCCCGAGATCGGCGGCGTGCCGTTCATCGTGATGGAGCTCCTCAAGGGCCGCGATCTCGGCTCGGAGCTCAAGCAACGCGGCGCGCTGCCCGCGGGCGAGGTCGTCGTGTACCTGAAGCAGGTCGCGCGCGTCCTCGACAAGGCGCACGCGCTCGGCATCGTGCACCGCGATCTCAAGCCGGCGAACCTCATCGTCACGCAACGCGAGGACGGCACGCCGCTCGTGAAGATCCTCGACTTCGGCATCGCGAAGCTCGTCGATCAGAGCGACGCGAAAGAGCTCACGCAGGACGGCGCGATCTTCGGCACGCCCTGGTACATGTCGCCCGAGCAGGCCCGCGGGCACGCCTCGAAGGTCGGCCCCGCCGCGGATCTCTGGGCGCTCGGGCTCATCGCGTATCGCCTGCTCACCGGGAAAAACTACTGGTCCGCCGAGGGCATGGCCGCGCTCATCGGGCAGATCCTTTACGAGCCGATGGTCCCGCCGAGCACGATGTCGCCGCACCTCGGGCCACGCTTCGACGCGTGGTTTTCCCGAGCCTGCGCGCGTGAGGCCGAGCAGCGGTATTCGAACGCGACCGAGCAGATCCTGGCGCTCGCGCAAGCGCTGCAGGTGAACTACGCGGCGCAGCCGACGAACCTCGACATGCCGAACCCGGCGGACCTCTCCGCCTCGGCGCAGGTGCGTCAAGCGCTGCAAGGCGTGCCGATGTACGGCATGAGCGTGGCGGGAGGCTCGATCCCGCCGGGCATGCCCATCCCGGGGACGAGCATTCCGGCCGCCGGTCTCTCGCAAGCGGGCATGCCGCTGCCGCCCGGCGTGAACCCCGCGGCGATCTCGCACGCGGGCGCCACGGCCGCGCAGCTCGCGGCGATGGGCATGTCGCAGTCGGGCGCGCCGATCCCGCGCATGACGATCCCGCCGGGGACGACGGGCGCGCCGCTCTACTCGACGCAGGCCCCCGCGACGCCGGTCGCGAAGCCGAAGCTCGGCGCCATCGTCGCGGGCGCCTTCCTCGCGTTCGGCGTCGCAGGCGCGGTTGGGCTCTTCCTCTTGCTGAACGGCAAAGGCGCGCAGAACCCGGCTCCCGCCGTGCAGGCGACCGCGGCGCAGACCGCGGCACCAACGGCTGAACCCGCGCCGCCGCCGGTCGCGCCGCCTCCCGCGCCCACGCCCACGCCCACGACCGAGCCAGCGGCCACAGCCGCGCCAACGGCCGAGCCTGCGCCGACGGCCGAGCCCGACGATCTGGAGATCGAACCCGCGACCACGGCCGAACCCTCGGCCGCGGCCACGGCCGCGCCCACGACGACGGCGACGACCAAGTCCACGGCCGGCGCGGTGGCCGCCACCACGGCGACGACGAAGACGGGCACCGTAAAACCGAAGGCTTCTAGTACCGTCGCGCCGAAGGTCGGTAACATCAAGTTCTGATGAACGAGCTCTGCCGGCGTTCACTCGCCTTTGCCTTCGTCGCCTTCGTTGGTCTCGCCGCGCCCTCGCTCTCGCGGGCGGCCGATGCGCAGACGTCGCAGGCCCAGATCCAGCTCGCGCGCCAGGCCGCGTCGGAGGGGCTCGCCGCGTATCGCGCGGGCCAGTTCGACAAGGCGCTGAACCTCTTCGAGCAGGCGAAGGCGCTTTATCCGAGCGCGCAGATCGTCCGCATGATCGGCTACTCGCTGCTCGCGCTCGAGAAATGGATGCCCGCGGCCGAGGCCATGGAAGCCGCGCTCGTCTCGGACGTCGCGCCCCTGTCCGACGAGGACAAGACCGACGTCAAGGAGCAGCTCGCGAAGGCGATGGCGCACATCGGCGTGCTCAACGTGACGTCGAAGGTGCCCGGCGCGAAGCTCGTGGTCGACGATCAGCCGGCCGCGAATCTGCCGCTCGCAAAGCCTGTGTGGCTCTCGCCCGGCAAGCACAAGATCGTCGTGAGCGCGCCGGATCACGAGGACGAGGTGCAGGAGATCGAGCTCGAAGGCGGCAAACCCCTCGAGCTCTCGATCGATCCGAAGGAGCTCAAAAAAGAGGCGCCGCCGCCGCCACCTCCTCCGCCGCCGCCTCCGCCCGCGCGGAAGAACTGGATCCCGCAGCAACGCCTGATCGGGCTTGTGGCGACGGGCGTGGGCGCGGGGCTCGGGCTCGGTACGCTCGGCGCGAGCCTCGCGTCGATCCACCTGCGCAACAACGTCGCGCGCGACATCCAGATCCACGAGCGGATGTACGGGACGAACTGCAGCCGCGGGGACGTCTCGTTCTGTCAGCTCGATCGTGATCTCATCGCGGCGGACGGGCGCGATGCGAACACGATGCGTGATCTCAGCGTGGGCCTCGGCATCAGCGCGCTCGTGCTCGGCGCCGGAGGCATCGTGCTGACGATCTTCGCGGTGCCGGAAGAGCCCGCGAAGCCCAAGGATGAAGCTCCGCCCACAGCTCAAAAAGGCGCGGGCATCCGCTCGTTCGCCTGCGGTCCGCTCGGCGGTTTCGGCGTCTCATGCGCAGGCACGTTCTGACCGTCCGGCATGGCCTCGCCGCGCTCGCGCTTCTGTTCGCGGCGCCGGCGTGCATCGAGGTGCCCCCGCCGCCGCCGAAGGACGCGCTCAAGGTCGTCGACGTGAAGGCGAGCGAGGGCGTGGTCCTCGAGACCGCGTGCGTGCCGACGGGCATCGAGACGTGCTTCGACGCCCGCGACGACAACTGCAACGGCGTCATCGACGAGGGCTGCGGGCTGCACACGGGGATCTTGCAGTTCGCGATCGCGTGGGAGGCCGTCGAGGCGGACGTGGACCTCAACGTCTACGATGTCGGCGGCGAGCTCGCGCGGGTCGGGGAGCCGACCTCGACGGGCCTCGTGAAGGACCGCGATTGCCCGCAGTCCGAGAACGAGTGCCAGGGCCAGAACGTGGAGAACGTCTACCTGTCCGAGGGAGAGCCGAAGCGCGGGCGGTATCGCGTGGTGATCCGCCTCGACAAGCTCAACGGCGCGGCCGCGCCGGTGCGGGTGCGCCTCGGCGCGCGCGTGGGGCAGCGGCCGTTCAGCATGGTCGTCGAGCTCGCGCCGGGCGCGGGCACGGAAGAGAAGTCGTTCGAGTTCACACTTTGATGCGGGCGCGCGATCACGCGCCGCATTTCGTTTGACGCGCGGCATCGCTCGGGTTGACGCGCGGCCATTTGGCCACCTACAACAGGGTCCGTTTCCCTGGGAGAACGCGCGCCATGAATCCGCTCCTGATGTTTCTCATGATCTTCGGCCTGGCCGGGGCCTTCGCGTACAGCGCAGGCCGGCGGTGGTCGCTGCTCCAGGTCGGGCGGCCGGAGGATCGTTTCGACGACGTCCCCGAGCGCGTGAAAGGCACGGCGATCTACGCGCTCGCCCAGAAGAAGATGCATTACTACCGGCTCGCCGGTGCGGCCCACATGCTCATCTTCCTGGGCTTCGTGGTGCTCCTGGCCCGGTCGATCATCCTCTGGGGGCGTGGCTTCGACCCGTCGTTCAACCTCTTCATCCTGGGGCCCGAGGGCTTCCTCGGCCTGCCCCTCGGACACGCCTACGAGTTCCTGAAGGACGTCATCGCGTCGCTCGTCATCGTCGGCGCGCTCGTCTTCCTGTACTTCCGCGTGATCAAGGTCGACCCCCGCATGACCAAGTCGGGCGAGGCGATCCTGATCCTCGGCATCATCATGACGATGATGCTGGCGGACATGCTCTACGACGGCGCCAGCATGGTCCTGCACCACAAGGGCCTCGCGGGCTGTACGGGCAGAAACCTCGAGCCCGAATACTGCGAAGCCGTCCGCAAGGTCGTGGCCCCGCTCGGGCCCGCGCCGACGCAGCCGCTCGCGTGGGCGCCGTTCCCCTCGCCGGCCGGCTCGCTGTTCGCGACCCTGCTCGCCGGCGTGCCGCGCGACACCCTGCTCGTGATCGCCAAGATCGGGTTCTGGACGCACGCGTCGCTCGTCCTGATCTTCTTGAACATCCTTCCGTACTCGAAGCATTTCCACGTCATCACGGCCGTCTTCAACGTCTTCTTCCGCAGCGTCGAGCCGCGTGGGCGCCTGCCGCTCATGGCGCCGAGCGCGGAGGCGATCGGCGAGATGGTCATGAAGATGGCCGAGGAGCCCGCGAAGGCCGAGCCCGTCGGCGTGAACAAGATCCAGGACTTCACCTGGAAGGCGATCCTCGACTTCTACACGTGCACGGAGTGCGGGCGCTGCTCCGACAACTGCCCCGCCCACAAGACCGGCAAGCTGCTCTCGCCGAAGCAGCTCACGCTCAACCTGCGCGACCACCTGTACGACCACGACAGCGAGCTCATCGCGCTGAAGCACGAGGCCGATCGCGTGGGCTCCGCGCTGCCGCGGCCCGAGGCGACGACCGACGACAACGGCGAGGTCGGCCCCTACCGCTCCGAGCCGGAAGGCGCGCAGGCGCAGGCGAACGGCGCGGCCGGCGACGCGAGCAAGGATCTCGTGGCGAACGTGATCCACCCGGACGTGCTCTGGGCCTGCACGACGTGCCGGGCCTGCGAGGAGCAGTGTCCCGTGATGATCAGCTACGTCGACAAGATCGTGGAGATGCGGCGGCACCTCGTGCTCGTGAAGGGCGAGTTCCCGGCGCAGCTCAACGGTCCGTTCCAGGCGATGGAGGTGAACGGCAACCCCTGGAACCTCGCCCGCATGGATCGCGCGAACTGGGCCGAGGGGCTCGACGTGCCGATGATGTCCGACAATCCGAAGGCCGAGGTCCTCTACTGGGTCGGCTGCGCGGCGAGCTATGACGACCGGGCGAAGAAGATCGCGCGGGCGACGGCGCGGCTGCTCAAGGCGGCGGGCGTGGACTTCGCGATCCTCGGGCAGGAGGAGACCTGCACGGGCGATCCGGCGCGGCGCGCGGGCAACGAGTACCTGTTCGCGATGCTGGCCGAGCAGAACGTGGCCACGCTGAAGGGCTACAAGGACCAGGGCGGCGTGAAGAAGATCATCACGGCCTGCCCGCACTGCTTCAACACGATCCTGAACGAATACCCGGACTTCGGCGCGAAGTTCGAAGTCGTGCATCACACGGACTTCCTGCTCGGGCTCGTGGCGGAGCGGAAGCTCTCGCCGAAGAACCCGGTGAAGGGCAAGGTCGTCTTCCACGACTCCTGCTACCTCGGCCGCTACAACGACGTGTACGAGCAGCCGCGCGACATCCTGAAGAGCATCCCCGGCGTGGAGCTCGTCGAGGCGGAGGGCTGGAACCGCAACAAGGGCCTGTGCTGCGGCGCCGGCGGCGCGCAGTTCTGGATGGAGGAGCAAAACAAGGATCGCGTGAACGTGAAGCGCACGCTCCAGCTCCTGCAGACGGAGGCGAAGACGATCGCGACCGCGTGCCCGTTCTGCCAGACGATGATCACCGACGGGCTCAAGGCGCACGGGAAGGAAGAAAGCGTGCGTCAGCTCGACGTCTCGGAAATCCTGCTGGAGAGCTGCCTCGAAGGCGCGCCGAAGAAGGAAAAGTCGAAGAAGGCTGCGCCCGAGACGGAAGCACAGGCCGAGGCCTGATCACGCAAGTTCTGCGATTCCCTCAATTCCCACCAGGAATCGCCTGGTCCACCCCCCCTCGTTCCGGAGCACGTGCGTCCGACGAGAGCCTGAGCTAGATTCGGGCGGTCGCCGGACCGAGGGAGGCAAATGGAGCAACCGCGAAACATGGTTTTTTCCATGGCCATCGATTCGCTGGCCGACGTGGCGCTCAAAGCGCGCGTGACGCCGGAGGACGCGGACGAGCTCCGGTGCGACGCCTGCTCCGAGCTCATCGAAGGAGAGCCGGCCGGTCGAGGGCTGTACGTGTGGACCCGCGGAGACGAGGTCCGCTACGAAGAGCCGCCGCTCTGCGCGCAATGCGCGACGGCCATCGGGATCACGGCGCTCGCCACGTGGAGCGTCGAAGAAGAAGAGGGATAAACCCTCCCCCCCAACACGCCGCTGCGCTGGGGCGTTGCCCCAGGCCCCAGCAGGGGCTGTCCGCCCCTGCACCCGGACCAGCCAGGGGCTGGACCCAGGACGATGAACTGCGCGGTGCGCAGTTCATCGCAAACGCCCGGTCGAGACGGGCGACGCTCTCGCCAACCAAGACAGCCGCGCTGACGTCTCGACGGGCGGGGCGGTCCCACCGGCCTGTTGGAAGAACTGCGCATCGCGCAGTTCTTCCACCCCGAGTCCAGGGCTTGCCCTGGTTCGGGTCGAGGGGCGAATAGCCCCCGCGGGGTCCGGGGCAGCGCCCCGGCGCGACGCCTCGCGATGAGACCCAGCTTCCGTCAGAAAGCTTCGCCGATCGCGATCGTCGTCACGATCGGGAATCCGCCCGTATATCCGAACAAACCGACGTCGTAGGCGAGCTTGGCCTCGTCGCAGATACCGATCTGCTGGGCGCACGGGACGCGGTAGCCGACGTCCACGCGGACCGGGCCGACCGGGGTCGCGTACCGGAGGCCGAGGCCTGCGGACAGGTGCGGGCGGGTGAGCGCGAGCTCCCCGAGGCCCGGACGGACGTCGCTCGCGTCGAGGAAGAGGATCGCGCCGAGGTTGTCGGTGAAGGAGAGGCGCACCTCGAGCGCGGACTCCCAGAGTGTGAGGCCGCCCGTCGGCGCCCACGGCGGCACGGCTCCGCGCGCGGTGTCGCGGAGGGGCACGCTCGCGTGCATGCCGACGCCGTTGTAGATGTAGCCCCGGTTCGAGTTGGGGCCGCCGCTGTAGAAGCCGCGGAATTGCAGGAGCTGCAGGGAGCGGCGGAGGTCGTCGAGCGAGACGTTCGTGCCGTCGACGATGCCGTCGTCGTCCTCGTCGGGGCGTTTCCGCTCGCGGGCTTTGGGTTCGAGGATCTCGAGGGTCTGCTTGAAGTCGTCCGAGCGCGGGATGAGGAAGCCGCCGGCCAGGCGGAAGGCGAGCGTGACGCGCTTGGCGACGGGCACGTAGGCCCGGAACTCGGGCCGCAGGCGGACGTCGTCGGCGGCGCCGGGCAGGAAATACCCCGCGAGCTGGGCGTTGAGGTTCAGGTAGACGCCGCGACGCGGGGCGACGCGGTCGGTCTCGCCGCGGTCGTTTTGACGGAAATCGAGCGTGCCGACGGTCTCCAGGTACGTGAACAGGAGCCGGGTAAAACCCTCGGGCGCGGCGTCGTGCCAGTACAGGAACGGGTCGTCGTACTGCACGTGGATGAACTGCCCGAGGTAGTGGGTGAAGTCGGAGAAGCGACGCTCGAGGCCGAGGGTGACGGCGGCTTCGCGGTAGCCGAGGGCCGGCTCCTTGGCCTCGGGTGTGCCCGGGGCGGGCGCCGTGATGATGTTGAGCGGGCGGTAGACGTTGCCCGCGCCGCGGAGGACGGCCTGCGTGCGCGGCTCGAACACGCCGGGCTGCCGGAGCTCGAAGCGCAGGCGGATCTCGGGGAGGATGTAGCTCGGGCGCGCGAGGAACAGGTTGTAGAGGGCGTTCGGGTAGAACACGAGGCCGGGGCGCGCCTCGATGGCGAAGCGGCGCAAGCCGCCGAGGAAGTTTCTGTCTTCCCAGCTCGCCACGCCGTGCGCCTCGACGCGCCCGCCGGCCTCGGCGCCGAAGCCGAGCTTGACGGCGCGGAGCGCGGCGGGCTGAACGACGATCGTGATGGGTACGACGCTCGTGCGCGGTTTGTCGGGCGGCGGGAGCTCGGGGCGGACGTCGATGGCGCCGAAGATGCCGAAGTCGGCGAGGGCGCGTTCGGCGGAGGCGAGGGTCTTGGTGGAGAAGCGCTCGCCTTTGTGGAAGCCGAGGGCGGCGCGGATCGGTTTTTCGGGGAGCTCGCCGAGGCCCTCGATGCGGATGTCGCCGAACGTGGCGCGGGGGCCGAGCTCGATGTGGTACGTGACGTCGGCGGTGTGGGCGACGAGGTCGACCTTGGCGTCGCCCCGGACGTTCGCGTAGGGAAAGCCGCGGTCGGTGAGCACGCGGGTGATGGCCTTTTTCGTGGCCTCGTAGCTGTTCTCCTCGAAACGTTTGCCGAGGGGGAGCTCGTTTTTCGCTTCGGTGACGGGGCGCGTGACGTCGGCGGCGTCGGGCATGCGCCAGTCGACCCAGGCGAGATCGACCTTCCGGATGTTCACGGGTTTGCCCTCGTGAACGACGATCTCGATGCGGATCTTGCCGTCGGACTTGCGGCGCATGACCCGGCCGGCCTCGACGTGCGCCTCGTAAAACCCGCGGGTGCGGTAGTAGCGCTCGATGCGGGTGAGGTCGCGTTCGAGGACGAACCTGTCGAAGCGCTCGTACTCGACGGCGAGGACGTCGCTCAAGCCGGCGATCGGGATGCCTTGAAGGACGCCGCCCAGGGGGTGCGCGCTCTCCGCGGTGGCGATGCTGTCCTTGATCGCGGCGTCGGGGATCTCGTCGTTGCCGAGGACGTCGACCTCTTCGATGATGCAGCCGGAGAGGTCTTGAGGGTTACACGTCGGGGTTTTGGGGGGCGTGGTCCGGCACGCCGTGGACGTGAGGATGGGCAGGGCGAGGGGCAAAAGCCTGCGCAAGACGACGCGGGACGTGCTCCTGTTCTGCGTCAAGTGACCTCCCCCTCGGGTATCCTCAAGCCGCCGCGCGCGGTCGCGGCGGAGGGAGAGCCTACGAGATGGCGGAGCCAATGCAAAACGACCTCGGCGTCGAGCCGCCGCGGGCCGAGCGTCCCGAGGAACCTTCGCGCGTGGACGGCGGTCGTCGCGGCGCGTTGAAGGTACTCGTCGCGCTGGGCGGCGCGGCGTACGCGGGCGCGATCGTCGTTCCGGCCGTGACCATGCTGGCCCCGTCGTCCGAAGGCGGCGTGGGCGCGGCGCGCTTTCTGCGCGTTTGTCGCCTCGCCGATCTGACCGAGGGCGAGCCGCGGCGCGTCGTGGTCGTCGGCGACGAGCGTGACGCGTACACCGTGACGAAGGATCAACAGCTCGGCTCGATCTGGCTGACGAAGAAGGGCGATGCGGTGTCGGCGCTCAGCGCGGTTTGTCCGCACCTCGGCTGCTCGATCGATCTGAACGGCGACAAGAAGAGTTTTTCGTGCCCGTGCCACACGTCGAGGTTCTCGCTCGTGGGCGCGGCGGAGGCAGGGCCGAGCCCGCGCGGGATGGATCCGCTCGCCGTGCGCGTGGTGGACGGTCACGTCGAGGTGGACTTCAAGCTCTTCCGCCAGGGGATCGCGGAGCGTAAGGAGGTCGGGTGAAGCTCGGCGATTGGCTCGACGAACGGACGGGCTACCGGGCGCTCACCCGGAAGCTCGTGGAAGCGACCGTCCCCGGCGGAGCGCGCTTCGCGTACGCGTGGGGCGCGGCGCTCGGGATCGTGCTCCTGCTCGAAGCGGTGACGGGCATCTTGCTCATGACCGTGTATTCGCCGAGCGCGACGACGGCGTGGGCGAGCGTCGCGTACCTGCAGCAGAAGGTGCCGGCGGGCTGGGTCGTGCGCGGGCTGCACCAGTTCGGCGCGCAGGCGGCGATCGTGCTCGCGGTGATCCACGTGGGCTACGCGATCGTGCGCGGGGCGTATCGCAAGCCGCGCGAGATCACGTACTGGCTCGCGCTCGCGATGGTGGGGCTCGTCGTGGTCGCGGCGCTGACGGGCAATCCCTTGCGCTGGGATCAACGTGGCTTCTGGGGCCTCCGGGTCGAGACGGGGATCATCGGGACGGTGCCCGTGGTCGGCGGCGTGCTCCAGCAGCTCCTCCTCGGCGGAGGCACGCCGGGGCACATGACGCTGTCGCGTCTGTTCACGCTGCACACGGTGGTCTTGCCGTTCCTGCTCGGCTCGATCGCGGCGACGCACTTCTGGCTCTCGCGCAAGCACGGGCCGGCGCTCGCGACGCCCGCGGACGCGGTGAAGTCGGATCGGTACTTCCCGACGCAGGCGGCGCGCGACGTGATCGTGGCGGTCCTGGTGCTCGGCGTGATCGGGGCGCTCACGTATCTGCGGCACGGCGCGCCGCTCGACGCGCCGGCGGATCCGACGAGCGATTATCCGGCGCGGCCCGAGTGGTACTTCCTCGCGCTCTACGAGATGCGAAAGCCCTTCCCGGGCAAGCTCGAGCTGATCGCGACGGTGGTGATCCCGGGGCTCGTCGCGGGCTATCTGTTCGTCCTGCCGCTGATCGACAAGAAGGCCGATCGCGGCGTGATGAAGCGGCTGCCGCTGCTCGTGCCGGTGGGTCTGTTCGGGGCCGCGCTCGGCGTCTTGACGTTCGCGTCGATCCGCACGGACGCCGCCGACGCGGAGTTCGCGAAGGCCGTGGTGAAGGCCGGGGCGCAAGGCGACAAGGCGCGCAAGCTGGCGGAAGAAGGCGTGCCGCCGGAGGGCGCGCTCGCGATGCTGCGCAACCATCCGGAGACGCGGCGCGTGGCGCTGTTCGAGCAGCACTGCGCGAGCTGCCATCGCATGGGCGATCTGGGGCCGCCGAAGGACAAGGACACGGCGCCGGACCTTTCGGGCTTCGGCACGAAGGCGTGGGCGAAGCGCGTGATGGAGGAGCCGGATCACGACATGATGTTCGGCAAGACCGCGTTCAAGGGCGAGATGCCGAGCATGACGAAGCCGCCCGCGGATCCGGAGGCGGCGAAGGCGTTCACGGCGATGAACCCGGCGGACCTCGACGCGATCGCGGACTTCCTCGCGGCGCAAGCGCAAGGGAAGAAGGGCGAGGGCATGCCGGGCGAGAAGCTCGTGGGGCAACGATGCACGAGCTGCCATAGGTTCGACGGCAAGACCGACGACGAGGACTCGCTCGCGCCGGAGCTGCGCGGCTGGGCCTCGGTGCCGTGGATCCTCGCGCAGATCGATGATCCGGGCAGCGGCGCGACCTACCCGAAGGGCGCGATGGATCCGAAGCTCGAAGGCCACATGCCGGCGTTCAAGGAGAAGCTCTCCGAGAAGGACCGGGCGCTGCTCGCGAAGTTCGTGCAGGAACAGGCGGGCAAGTAGGGAAGGTGGCGGCGGTTTTACACCACCGCGCTCATGTCAAGTCGAATCAGGAGGGGGCCACGGTTTCGTCGGCTCCCTTCTTCCGGGGCCTCCGCTCCACCACCGTCGTGTCCTTGAAGTAAACCGAGAACTCGTCCTCGCGCCCGAGCTTCGCCAGGAGGCCACGGACGAGGGGCTTGGCGACGTTCGTGTACGCCTTGAGGAAGGCCTGCCTTGCGGCGACGAGCTCCGCGGTGTGGATGATCTTCGTCCCGACCGTCGAGGTCTTTTGCCCGATCGCCGCGCCGAGATCCGCCTCGGCCTTCACGAGCCGTGCCTTCCACTTGGCCGCTTCCGGGAGAAGCGCGTTCGCGTTCGCATCGAAGCCGGCGAGCACCTTCGCGAGCTTCTTTTGCACGTCGGCGGGCTTCAGCTTTTTGACGTCGCCTTGTTTGCCTCCCGGGAAGAAGGCCTGTTTGTCATGGGGGACGTCGTCGGCGAGCGTGCCGAGGTATTTGAAGAACCGCGTGACCTCCTTGCGCCCGGCTTCTGCCTGCGCCTCGACGTCCGCGCGGCCGCCACGCGCGGCGCTCGTGGTGAGCGTCTGTTTCGAGAGCTCGGCGCTGACGGCGTCCGCTGCGCCTTTCACGTAAGAGAGGAGGGCCGAGACATCCACCAGCGGCGAGGCGCCGACGAGCTTCTGGCCCTCGGTGTAGAGGTGATCGGCATACTCAGCGCACTCCATGTAGTCGATGTAATCGTCGGCCATGAGGTCTCCTCCCGGGACGGGGGGGAATGTCCGTCCAGAACATCGGCATCGTGGCATACGAAAAAGGCTGGAGAGTGAGATAGCGTAGGGGGAGCACGAACTCGGCAGGGGAGAGGGGCGTCGGAGGGCGGGCAGGTGGGGGACCCGGGAGCCGAGGAGGAGGCGGAGGGCGGGCGGGCGGGCACCTCGGCAGGCGAGAGGCATGTCGGCGCGTGGGCGGGTGGGCGCCTGGGGAGCCGATGGGGGCTTCGGAGGGTGGGTGGGTGATTGCCTCGGCAGGGGAGAGGGCGTCGGAGCGCGGGCCGTTGGTACACTCGGCCGGCGAGGGGTTCGTCGGCGCGCGCGTGGATCCACGTCTGGGCGGCTGCGCGACCCATTGGAGCGCCGACTGCGCGAGATGGTTCATCCTGCACGCGTAGAAACCAAGAATCGCAGGTGGAGCGTGCGAGTTGCGGGCTGGCGATCGGAAAGCCTCAATGACCGGAACGGGGAGTCAGGGCCGCGAGGCTTGCGGGGCGCGAGAGGCGAGCCCCAACGGGGCGTCGAGGCGACCGCGGGAGCGTAGGCGGCAAGCGGCGGGCGGATTCGTGCTCACACTTGACCCAGCATCCGGCCGCGTGCCGTATGAGCAGCAACATGTCGATGCGCAAGACTCGATACGGTCTGACCAGGGGGGTGTGGCTGCTGGTCGCTCTCTCCGCCGCGCTGAACATCTCCTGCGGGAACTCCATCCCCGAGGTTTTGCGGGACACGACAGGCGCGACGTTCTCGTTGACGTGCGCTTACAACGAGGGCTGCGCGATAAAGCCCCTCGATGCGCCGCCGCCGGTGCCGTGCAACAGCGGCAGCGGGAGCCCCGGCAGGGTTTTTTATTCGCATTTCTGGCATAGGTTCATCGAGATCTGCTCGGCCGTCGGGTTGGACAGCGGCGCGTGGTTCACGGATCCGTCGATGTGCAGGTTCGTCGCGTGCGACGCGGACGACGAGTGCCCGCAATTTTCGGACGTCGAGTACGTGTGCTCCGGCGGCCTGTGCCAGAACGTCGAGCGGAAGGGAGAGATCAGCGATCCTGGGGACGTGGTCACGCTCTGCATGGCCGACGAGCCGCGCCCCTCGGATTGCCGAGCGCAGACCGACGACCCCGAGGTAGCGGCGCAGTTCGAGCGCGCGCACGCGAGCTGCGATAGCGCGACCGACGTCTGCAAGGTCCCTGCGGATTGCTGGCAGCCCTGAGAGGGTGTTCCGGTGCGTAGCGCCGGGGTTTCACCCCGGATCCGACGAGGGGCTCTGTCTAGCACATCGCGCGGGGGGCCCATGTTCCACGGAAAACCTTACAGGTGAAACGCGAGAAACTACGCCGCGACCGCGGGGCGAGTGCTGCGGGCCGCGTGTACGCCATGAGTGGGCAAGCCCTGAGCCCGCCGAAGGGCCTCGCAAGGGAGGCCCCGTCGCATGTCCCCCTCCAGGTCATCCCTTCCCATCGGCACGCGTGCACGGCGGTGACTCGCGAGCGAGCAACGCTTGCACCGCGGACACCGGCCACGCGCGGTACGACCGTTGCGGTCGAACGAAGCGAGGAGGTGGTCCCCATGAAAACCGCGTTGTTTTCCGCGCTTCTCTTCGCCTTTGCCGCGGCCCCTGCCGCGGAGGACGAGCCGCCGCCGAGCTGCACGACCCAGTGCGAGACGAAGTTTGCCGAGTGCCGGGGATCGGCCCGCGACCCGGTGGATTTTTTGATGTGTAAATACCAGTACAGCTTCTGCTTGGAGAATTGCCCGCCGCGGTGAGGGCGGGCCATCCTGGAAACCTGCCCGCCGCCGAGGCCCTGAGGCTCGATCGCCTAGAATGTGAACAATCGCTCCGAAAATGGAGCGATATGAAGGCCGACACCCCCACGAGAGCTGCCACAGGCTCGACGGCAAGACGGACGACGAGGACTCGCTCGCGCCGGAGCTGCGCGGTTGGGCCTCGGTGCCGTGGATCCTCGCGCAGATCGATGATCCGGGCAGCGGCGCGACCTACCCGAAGGGCGCGATGGATCCGAAGCTCGAAGGGCACATGCTGGCTTCAAGGAGAAGCTGTCCGAGAAGGATCGGGCGCTGCTCGCGAAGTTCGTGCAGGAGCAGGCGGGCAAGCCCTGAGCCCCCGTCGCACGTCCCCCTCCAGGTCATCCCTTCCCATCGGCACGCGTGCACGGCGGTGACTCGCGAGCGAGCAACGCTTGCACCGCGGACACCGGCTACGCGCGGTACGACCGTTGCGGTCGAACGAAGCGAGGAGGTGGTCCCCATGAAAACCGCGTTGTTTTCCGCGCTTCTCTTCGCCTTTGCCGCGGCCCCTGCCGCGGAGGACGACTGCACGACCCAGTGCGAGACGGAGTATGTTGAGTGCCTCGAAGTGTACGATGAGAACACGTGTGGAAGCTGGCTCAGGTCCTGCTTGGAGAGGTGCCCGCCGCTGTGAGGGCGGGCCATCCTGGAAACCTGCCCGCCGCCGAGGCCCTGAGGCTCGATCGCCTAGAATGTGAGCAATCGCTCCGAAAATGGAGCGATGAAGCGCCGAAGCGAGGTCCGGGCGGTCCGGGTGACGCTTGGCGAAGCGCCAAGAGGGGGTTGGAGCGGTCCGGGGGCCCTTCGGCGGAGCGCCGACGGGAGGTGGGAGCGGCCGGGGGGGTCGTCGGCGAAGCGCCAAAGGCGGACTGGAGCCCCCGCTTGACCCCGTCCGTGGAGGCGAGGGGTCGGGCCGTCCTGAAGCGGCGCTCGCCCCGCCCCCTCAGGCCAAGAGCGTCCGCAAACTCGCGATCGTCACCACGAGCTCCGTCGGATCCACTGGCTTCGGCACGTGCATCTGGAACCCCGCGTTCAGCGCGCGCACGCGATCCTCGGGCCGCGTGTACGCCGTGAGCGCGATGGCCGGCACCGTCGCGATCCGATCCGGCGTGCGGCTTCGGATCTTGCGGATGAGCGAGAGGCCGTCGTCGCCCGGCATCGCGAGGTCCGAGACCAGCACGTCCGGCACGAAGTCGGACAGGATGCGCAGGGCCTCGGCCGCGTCGGCCGCGGTCTTCACGGTCGCGCCCGCGATGTCGAGGATCTCGGAGAGGATCTCCCGCGCGTCGGGTTCGTCGTCGACGACCAGGATCGACAGACCCGCGAGCGCGCGCTTCTCGGCGCGGCGTTCGTCGGCCGGCGGGCCCTGCACGGCAAGCGGGCGCGGCTTGGCGATCGGGAGCTTGACCGTGAACTTCGCGCCCGTGTCCGGGCCGTCGCTCTCGGCGCGCACCGTGCCGCCGTGCGCCTCGACGAGGTGACGCACGATCGAGAGGCCAAGCCCGAGGCCACCCGAGGCGCGCGTGAGCGTGCCGTCACCCTGGCGGAAGCGCTCGAAGATGTGCGGCAAGAGCTCGGCGCGAATGCCGCGGCCGCTGTCCTGGACCACGAGCACGGCCTCGTCGCCCGCGCGCGCGAGCCGCACGTCGATACGCCCGCCCTTGGGGGTGAACTTGATCGCGTTCGAGAGCAGGTTCCACACGACCTGCTGGAGGCGGCTCGGGTCGCCGAAGACCGGGACGCTGCCCGGATCGAAGGCCGTATGCAGCGTGATCTCGCGGTTCGTCGCGCCCGGCGTGACGGAGTGGACCGCGGCCTCGACGACGGGGGCGAGCTCCAGGATCGACGGGTCGAGGCGGAGCTTTCCGGCCGTGATGCGCGAGGCGTCGAGCAGGTCGTCGATGAGCTTCGCTTGATGCACGGCGTTGCGCTCGATCGACTCGAGCGCGCGCGGCTGGTTGCCCTCGCGGACGGCGCCGGTGCGGAGCATGCGCGCCCAGCCGAGGATGGCGTTGAGCGGCGTGCGCAGCTCGTGCGAGACGACGCCGAGGAACTCGTCCTTCACGCGGCTCGCCTCCTGGGCCTCGTGGAAGAGGCGCGCGTTGTCGAGCGCGAGCGCGGCGCGCTGGCCGAGCTCCTCGGCGAGCGCGAGGTCGGCCTGGGTGTAGCGCGCGCGCGTGGTGCCGAACGAGAGCACACCGAGGGTGTGGCCTCGCGCGATGAGCGGCACGACGATCGCCGACGTGGTGCCGATGCAGCGCATGATCTCGAGGTGCTCGTCGTCGGCGGCGAGGGCGCGCAAGGAGCCGTCGTCGACGGCGCGGAGCAGCTTCGCCTTGCCCGAGCGCGCGGCCTCGCTGATCGGGTGGTTCTTGCCGAAGGGGTAACGCGAGCGCATGTCGCGCAGGATCGCTTCCTTTTCGGGATCCTCGTGCAGGGCGCTCATGAATTGCGGGGTGCCGTCGTCGTCGAGGCTGCAGACGATGCAGTAGCCCGCGAAGCTCGGCACGGCGACGCGCGAGAGCGCCTCGGAGATGGCCGTCGAATCGAGCGAGGCGTTGAGCAGGGCGCTCGCCTCGGCGAGCAGGGCGAGGCGCCTTCGCTCGATGTCGGCCTCGGCGCGGGCCTTGCGCTCGGCCTCGTAGAGGTAGGCGCGCTCGAGCGACTGCGTGCAGGTGCGGGCGAGGTGCAGGATGAACGCATTGTCCTCGCTCGCGCGCTGGCTCGAGCGGTGGTAGCGCAGCACGAGCCCGCCGATGGCGCGATCCTCGACGAGGAACGGCACGGCGGCGACGCAGTACGGCACGTCGGAGCTGCCGTGCGCGAGGTGCGGGTAACGCGCGCGGAAGGCCTCCTCGTCGTCGAAGAAGAGAGGCGTCTGGTTGCGGACGGCGTCCGTGAGCGGCGAGGCGAAGGTGAGCTTCGTGGAGTCGTAGCGGTCGAGCGTCTCGCGCGTGTGGCCGATGGCGCGGACGAGGTCGAGGTGCTCGCCGTCGGCGGAGACGGTGGCGACGATGGCCTTGCAGCTCGGCAGCATGTCGCGCACGTGGTCGACGATCGTCTCGGCGACCTTGATGCGGCTCATCGTGTCGGAGAGCGCGGCCGTCATGCGCTGCAGGGCGACGAGGCGCATCGTCGCGAGCTCGGCGGCGGCGCGGGCGCGCTCGGTGGCCTCGTAGAGGCGCGCGCGCTCGATGGCCTGCGACGATTGGCGCGCGAGCGTGAGCAAAAACGAGCGGTCCTCGTGCGAGAGGACGCGGGGCTCGCGGAAGGAGAAGAGGATCACGCCCGTGGCCCGGTCGTCGAGCATGAGGGGCAAGCAGGCGAGCGACTTCGGCGGGGCCTGGCCCTCCGGATCGAGCTCGGCGAGGGCCCGCGCTTCGGCGACGGCGGTCTCGGATTCGAGCCAGAGCGGCTGCTTGCGGCGCACGGCCTCGGCGAGCGGACCCGGAGCATCTTCGGCGATGCGGGCGCCGCGCGAGAGCTGGCCGAGCACGAACCCGAGGGCGCCGATGATCTCGAGGCTCCCGTCCTGCGTGCACCGCGCGAGCGCGGCGGCGCGTGCCTCGACGGCGACGAGGCCTTGTTGCAGCACGGCGTCGGCGACCTGCGCGGGCGTGAGGGCCGCGGCCAGGCTCGACGTGAGGGCTTGCAGCCGCGAGGTGCGGGCGGCGGCGCGTTCGGCGGCCTCGCGGGCGCGCTGCTCGGCGGCGTGCAGGCGCGCGTTGTCGATCGCGAGCGCGGCGCGCCGGGCGAGGTCCTGGGCGATCGTGAGATCGGCGTGACCGTACCTTCGGCCCGAGTCGGCCGTGGCCAGCGTGAGCACGCCGATCGTGCGGCCCGAGGCGACGAGGGGCGCGCTGATGGACGAGATCGTGCCGAGCACGGCTGCGGGCCAGAACGGGTGGCTCCGCGGGGTAGGGACGGCGTCGTTGCTCGGCGTGAGCAGGGGCTCGCCACGCGCGAGCAGGCGCGGGCCGATCTCGGCGAGCCACATGCCGCTCTCGCGCGGCGACGCTTGGGGCGTGAGCAGGTGCTCCTTGGCGGGGTCGACGTGCGCGGCCTCGACGCGGTGCAGGCGTCCGTCTTCTTCGAGCAGGTCGATGACGCAGTAGTCGCAGAGCGTCGGCACGCTCAGTCGGGCCAGATTCGCGAGGGTCGTGCGCAGATCGAGAGAACTTGCCAGGCGCTCGCCGGCTCGCGCCAGGAAGGCGAGTTGCTCCTCGGTAGGACCGGGCTCGCGCGCTCGGTGCTCGGTGCTTTTCATGGCGTCCCGTCGGTGCGCGGCGCTCCCCCCCACGCGATGACGTCTCCGAAGCGTACCTTCATTTTCGTCGTGATACGCGACAAAAAGGCCTCGCCGGAGAAAACGTGCGGCGTCCTGGTCCGTCTGCGACGTTCCTCCGAACGCATCACGCGCGCAGGATTTGCGCGCGTGCGCGGCCGCATCGAACGCAGGTGATCCGATGCGCATGAAGGCTCACGTCGCGCGCCGCGGAGGGTGAAAAAAACGAAGCTTTGCGAAGGCTCGGGGGCTGGGACTAGAGTCCCTTCGCATGAGCACGCGACAGTCTCTTTTGCCTCGCGAGGTCTACGTCGTCGACGCCGTTCGCACGCCGATCGGACGTTACGCCGGAGGGCTCGCGAGTGTGCGGCCCGACGACCTCGCGGCGCACGTCGTGTCGGCGCTGGCGAAACGCAACGAGGCGCTCGCCCCGCGGCTCGATCACGTGGTGTTCGGCGCGACGAACCAGGCGGGCGAGGACAACCGCAACGTCGCGCGCATGGCGCTCCTCATCGCGGGCCTGCCGTACGAGGTGCCGGCGGTGACGGTGAACCGGCTCTGCGGCTCGGGCCTCGAGGCGGTCGCGGACGCGGCGCGGATGATCGCCGTGGGTGAGGCGTCGTGCGTGATCGCGGGCGGGGTCGAGAGCATGACGCGCGCGCCGTTCTCCATGCCGAAGCAGGCCAGCGCCTTCGATCGCACGCCGCCGCCGGTCTACGACACGACGCTCGGCTGGCGGTACGAGAACACACGGATGAAGGCGCGTTTCCCGCTGATCTCGATGGGCGAGACGGCCGAGAACGTGGCCGAGAAGTACGGCGTTTCCCGAGAAGATCAGGATCGCTTCGCGGTCGAGTCGCAGCGCCGGGCCGCCGAGGCGTGGAAGAGCGGGGCCTTCGCAGCCGAGGTCGTGCCCGTGCCGATCCCGCAGAAGAAAGGCGATCCCGTGCTGTTCGACCGCGACGAGTCCGTGCGCGAAGGCACGACGCTCGACGCGCTCGCGAAGCTGCCGGCGGTGTTCAAGAAGGGCGGCAGCGTGACGGCAGGCAACTCGTCACCGATCAACGACGGCGCCTCGGGGCTGCTGCTCGCGTCGGCGGAGGTCGTCGCGGCGACGGGCGTGACGCCGCTCGCGCGTGTGCTCGGCAGCCAGACGGCCGGCGTGGATCCGAGCTTCATGGGCGAGGGGCCGATCCCCGCCGTCCGAAAGTTGCTCACCCGCGCGGGCCTCTCGGCGTCGGACGTGGACCTCGTCGAGCTGAACGAGGCGTTCGCGGCGCAGGCGCTCGCGTGTGTGCGTACGCTCGAGATCGATCCGTCGCGGGTCAACGTGAACGGCGGCGCCATCGCGCTCGGCCACCCGATCGGCTCGTCGGGCGCGCGTATCGCCTGCACGCTCGTGCACGCGATGAAGGCGCGTGAAAAGAAGCTCGGCCTCGCGTCGCTTTGCATCGGCGTGGGGCAAGGGATCGCGGCTCTGTTCGAAAAAGTCTGAGGGGGTCGGGGCCAAACGGCCCCAGGTAAAAGGAAGGAAGAGACATGCAATTTCCGGCCATCAACGTGCCCGGCCAAGGGCAGCTTTACGCACGGCTCGTCACGACACTCGGCGACATCATCGTCCGGCTCGAGGAGGAGCGCGCGCCGAACACCGTGAAGAACTTCGTCGGCCTCGCGACCGGCGCGATCGAGTGGCGGGACCCGAAGACCGGGGAGGCCCAGAAGAACAACCCGCTGTACAACGGCGTCCGCTTCCACCGCGTGATCCCGAGGTTCATGATCCAGTGCGGCGATCCGCTCACGCGTTACACGGACACGGCGTCGCGCTGGGGCACGGGCGGGCCGGGCTACAAGTTCGCCGACGAGTTCCACCCGGAGCTCCGGCACGACGGGCCGGGCGTGCTCTCGATGGCGAACAGCGGCCCGGGGTCGAACGGGTCGCAGTGGTTCATCACGGAGGGGCCGACGCCGCACCTCAACAACAAGCATTCGGTCTTCGGCAAGGTCGTGACCGGTCAGGACGTGGTCAACAAGATCGCGAACGTCCAGACCTCGCGGGATCGGCCGAATGTGGACGTGGTGCTCGAGCGGGTGGAGATCTACCGGCAGTAGCCGGAGCGGGCGAAGCGGCGCCGGGCCTCCACGGAGACCCGGCGCGCAGCTTCGATCAGGGCGCGCAGGTCTTGTTCGCGCCCGCGCCCATGCACTTGTTGGTCAAACAATCGGCGTTCACGGCGCACGGGGCGCCGACCTCGCCCTTGCAGACGCCGGCCCCGTCGCAGGCCTTGTTGCCCATGCAGGTCGTCGTGGCGTTCGTGTCGTCCTGGTTGACCGGCACGTTCGAGCACGTGCCCTCCTGGCCCGTGACGTTGCACGCCTTGCACGTCCCGGTGCAATCGGTGTCGCAACAGACGCCGTCCGCGCAGAAGCCGCTCGCGCACTCGTCGTTGGTCGCGCACGCCGCCGCGATGCACTTGTCGGGGCAAGTTCCGCCGCAATCGACGCCGGTCTCCGTGCCGTTCATCACGCCGTCGTCGCAGGCGACGCACGTGTGGTCGGGCAGGCACGTCGCGTTCGCGCCCGTGCAGTCGGCGTCGGCGACACAGGCCACGCACGTGTTCATGTCGCATTTCGGCGTCGGATCGTTGCAGTCGCCGTCGTCCATGCACTCGACGCACATGCCGGCGTCGTTGCACACGCCGCCCTGGCAGGCGTCACCGGGGGTCGGCACGTGCATGGGCGCGCCGTTCACGCAGGCCGAGTCCGTGCAGGGGTTGCCGTCGCCGGGCGGCGTGTCGGACTCGTCGACGGTCTCCCTCTCGCCACCCATGCCGTCGCACTCGAGGTCCTTGCAGTCGCCGTTCGTCGGGTCGGGCAGGCCCATACCGTCGGGCGCGTCGGTCGCCTCGCACATCCCCTGAACGCAGTCCCACGCGCGGCAAGCCGTGTCCGCCGGGCAGTCCGTGGGGTTCTCGCAAGGCGTGCCGCCCATGCCGCCCGAGCCGCCTCCGCCGACGCCGCCCATGCCCCCGGCGCCGCCGATCCCGCCGACGCCGCCCATGCCGCCCGCGCCGCCGATTCCGCCCGCGCCGCCGGTGTTCGACGAGCTCGCCCCACCCCCGAGGCCGCCGGTGCCGCCCGTGGGCTCGAACTGGTTGAAGTCTTGGGTACAGCCCACGTACGTGAGGCCCAGGGCCGACAGAAGAGTTGCGGTCAAGATGGCGGAGCGCTTCACGGCATCACCTCGCTCGGGCGCGCGGGCCCGACTGGAAAGGATGCCCGAAGGTATCACGTCGAGGGCGATCGCAGGAGACCGGCGAGCGCTCACACGACCGTGGGTGGCTCGTCGTCCGGCCCACGATCCATGAGGTGGCGCGCCTCCACGAGGTGCGGCTCGACCTTCGATGCACGGGTCACGCGGGAAGCACGAAGCGCCGCGAGGACCGCGTCTTTCGTGGTCGCGCCGAGGCCCCGCGCGCGAGAGAGCGTGAGGATCGCCTGGTCGATGTCGTGCAGCTCCCCGAGGTGCCGCTGCATGCGCGTCGCGTGCTTGGCGAAGTGCATCGCCTTGGCGCCGAGCGGCGCGGCGAAGAGGTCGGCGGTGTACCGCAGGCGCTTGTAACGAATGCGGAGCTCGTGCATCGCCTCGACGTCGCCGACGTCCCGCATGGCCCACGTCACGACGTCACGCGCGGCGTGATCGAGGACCTGGTGACCGAGATCGACGGCGGACATGCGTCGCGGCGTGTCGCCGTAGAGGCGCGCGGCGAGCGCCTGGAAGGAGCGCTCGAGAGGCCTGATGCGCTTGCCGCCCGGCAAGGTCGGAGCGCGATGGGGAGGGCCGTCCCGGAGGAGGCGTGTCACCTCGGCGTGCTCTTTCCGGACGGCGAGGTCGCGGCGGACGAGCCAGCCGCCGAGCTCGTCGTGCGCCTCTTCGGGTAGGTCGAGCGCGGCGAGCGTCTCGCGCAGCACCTCCTCGTCGCGGAGATCGCCCGTGGCCTGGGCGTGGTAGCGGATCTCGCCCTCGATCCGCGCGAGCCGCTTGCGCCGCCAGAGCTCGCGCGCGACGCGGAGGATCGTCCGCATCCGCCGGAGCGCCACGCGGAAATCGTGGAGCGCCTCCTCGTCGGTGGGGCCGCCCGGCGTGTCGACGAGCGCGGACGACGAGACCACGAGGACCCGCTCCCGCGCGGCGCGCGCGTCCGTCATGAGCGCGTGGAGCGCCGCGGCGACGAGCTCGTGAGCGAAGTTATGCGTGTTCATATCCGCGACAGCGCCACCATGACGATCGGCCTGCGTCCCGTCTTCGCCTCGATGACGCGTCGCGCGGCGAGGCGCACCACCTCGGTCACGCCCTCGTCACTGGTCCGCGTCCGCCCGTCCGTGTCCGCGACCGCGCGCGACACAGCGATCGCCGCGGCGCGCATCACCTCGGAGGCGCCCTCCTCTTGATCGACGACGCCGCGCTGCACGATGCGCGGCGGGGCGGCGACCGCGCCACGCCGGTCGAGCACGAGCGACACCATCACCACGCCCGACCGTCCGAGCTGCGCGCGCTCGCGGATGACCTCGTCGGGCAGCTCGTCGCCGCCGTACGTCGCGACCTTGCCGACGGTCACGCGCGCGGCCTTCGCGAGCTTGTCGCCCTGCCCGCGCGGGAGCTCGACCACCTCGCCGTTCTCGGCGACGAGCACGTCCGAGACGCCGACCTCGCGAGCGAGCGCGGCGTGCCGCATGAGGTGGTGCAAGGTCCCGTGCACGGGCACGAACGAGCGCGGCCGGCAGAGCTCGATCATGCGCGTCTGCTCCTCGCGGTGCGCGTGGCCGCTCGCGTGCACGCCCCGGTCCGTGAGCCACGTCTTCAGGTCGATCCCCATGCGCAGCAAATCGCCCATCATCTCGAAGACCGGCCGGTCGTTGCCCGGGATGATGCGGCTCGACAGCACGACGACGTCGCCCGGGTCGAGCCTTAGGAGCGGGTGCGTGCCGGCGGCGAGGCGCACGAGCGCGCTCATGCGTTCGGCCTGCGTGCCGCTCGCGATGATGAGGACGCGGTCGCGCGGCATCGAGCCGAGGTGCTCGGGCGGCACGAGCAGATCACTCGGGAACTTGAGCCGGCCGCAGATCTCGGCGGCGCGGACGTGGGCCTGCACGCTGCGACCGAGCAAGCAGAGCCGCCGCCGCGTGGCCATGGCGACCTTCGCCAGCATGGCGAGCCGTTGCACGTTCGAGGCGAACATCCCGATGATGACGCGGGTCTTCGCGCGCGTGACGATCTCCTCCAGCGTCTGGCCCACGGAAAGCTCACTCGTCGAGCGGCCGGGTGAGTCCACGTTCGTGCTGTCGGAGAGCAAGAGCGAGACGCCCTCGTCGCCGAGCTCGGCGAGGCGCGCCTCGTCGGTCAGCTCGCCGTCGGGCGGCGTGGGGTCGAGCTTGAAGTCACCCGTGTGCACCACGATGCCCGCGGACGTCCGGAACGCGAGGGCCACCGCGTCGACGATCGAGTGCGTGACGCGGATGGGTTCGAACGAGAACGATCCGGCCTCGTACGTCTTGCGCGGCGCGACCGGGATGAGCTCGACCTCGTCGTCGCCGTAGCCGTGCTCGGCGAGCCTGTGCTTGACGAGCTCGAGCGCGTGGGCCGGCCCGTAGACCGGGACGTCCTCATCGAGGTGCGCGAGCAGATAGGGCAGCCCCCCGATGTGGTCCTCGTGTCCGTGGGTCAGCACGACGGCGCGCACGCGGTCCTTGTGCCCGACGACGTAGTCGAAGCGCGGGTGGTACGTGTCGATGCCGAGGTCGGTCGTCGGGAACGTGACGCCACAGTCGACGAGCACGACGTCGTCGCCTTGTTCGAGCGCCATGCAGTTCATCCCGATCTCGCCGAGCCCGCCGAGGGGGACGATCCGCAAGGGGGAGCGCCCGTTCGAAGGGCCGCGCGGGGGAAGGGGGGACATGCCGCTCTGCGAGTCGTTCAACGAGGACAACAGCGCTCCTTGTCGCGTTCGAGCGCCGTCATCGGCCCGCTCGTTCTCCGGAGCATAACGCGGCCTGGGCGGTATGGCGCCCTTCACGAGGAGGGAACGGCCCGATCTACCGCCCTCGCCTCCGAGGGTCTACGTTGCGCCCGCTGCTCTCCAGCATCCAAAGGCTCCCTTGCTCCGCTCCGTCCTCACGAATCTCCTCCTCCTCCTCGTGATGCCCCTCCGGTGGCTGCGCCGCTCGTTCGCCATCCCGAAGGGCGGCTACGTCGTGCTCGACCTCGACGGCCCCGTCGTCGACAACCTGCCTTCGAGGCCCCGCGGGCTCGTCCGAATCCTGCGCCGCGTGCGCCCGCCGCTCTCGGTGACGCGGGTGCGGGAGCTCTGCGAGCTCATCGCCGGCGACGACCGGGCGGCGGGCCTCTTCGTTCGGCTCGACGGATTCGCGGCCGGTCCGAGCGTGCTCGCCTCGCTGCGCAAGGTGTTCGCGAGCCTGAGGGACGCGGGCAAGGAGGTCGTCTTCTACCTGCCCATGGGCGGGGACAACGACACGATGTACCTCGCGTCGGCGGGGCGCCGCGTCGTGGTCGGGCCGGAGACGCTCGTCGCGCCGATCGGCTACGCGGCGACGGGACAGTATCTGCGCCGGGCGCTCGCCGAGATCGGGGTCGAGCCCGAAGTTTTTGCGCGCGGCACGTACAAGTCCGCCGCCGAGCCGCTCGTGCGCGACGCGATGAGCGAGGCGCAACGCGAGCAGCTCGGCGAGGTGCTCGGCGCGCGGCACGACGCGCTCGTCCGGGCGCTCGCGGAGCGGTGCGGCGGAGACCTGGGCGTCGCGTCACGCTGGATCGACGAGGCGCCGTACCGAGCGAGCCGCGCCGCCGAGCTCGGGCTCGTCGACGCCGTCGCCTACGAGGACGAGGTCACGACGCTGCTCGGCAAGGAGCCGGCCCCGACGGCGCGCTGGGTGCCGGCGGGCCACTACTTCGCGGCGCGTCGAAATCGTGGCTTCCGGCCACTCCTCCCGCGGCCGGTCGTGGGCCTGGTCGAGGTGCACGGGCCCATCGTCTCGCGCAGCCGCTTCTCGCTCGGCAAGCTCGCCGTCGAGGAGCGCGTCGTCCGGGCGCTCCGCGCGGCGCGTAGCAGCCGACGCATCGCGGCCGTCGTGCTGCACATCGACTCGCCTGGCGGCAGCGCCGTCGCCTCGGACCGCATCCACCATGAGGTCGAGCTCCTCGCGAAGGAGAAGCCGGTCGTCGCGTACCTCTCGAACGTCGCGGCGAGCGGCGGCTACTACGTGGCGGCGGCGGCGCGCGTCATCATCGCCGAGCCCCAGGTCATCACCGGCTCCATCGGCGTCGTGTCGGCGCACTTCGTCTTGCGTGGGCTCCTCGAGAAGCTCGGCGTCTCGACGGACGTGGTCAAGCGGGGGGCGCGCGCCGATCTGTTCTCACCCGTCCGGCCGCTCGAGGCGTCCGAGCGCGCGGTGCTCGAGTCCGAGGCCGACGCCTTCTACCGGACCTTCGTGGGCGTGGTCGCGCGCGGGCGGGGCCGACCCTTCGAGGACATCGACAAGCTCGCGCAGGGCCGCATCTACAGCGGGACCGAGGCGCAGGCGCGGGGGCTCGTCGACGAGCTCGGCGGCCTTGCGGACGCGGTCGCTCGGGCGTCGACGCTTGCGGGGCTTGGGCCGCTTGAGCCTCGGCTCGTTGCGCCGCCGCGGGGGGAGGGGCCGCCGCCGGCTGCGGCGCGCGTGGCCCGGGCGGCGCTCTCGGCGCTCGGGGCGCTTGGCCTCTCGCCGTGGGCCGAGCGCGTCTTGCTCGGGCTGAACCTCGGGCCGAGCGAGCGCGTGCTCGTCTACGAGCCGTGGGGTTCGGGTGGACGAACCTGGCTGGACCTCAGGTAACGTTTTCCCAACAGATCCCGCAGGATCCGCGCTCTCCGTCCTTTTTTGTGGCGCGTGGTGGGAACGACGCTACGCACCCGCGCGACGGCGGCGACGCCTGATCCGTCACGCCTCGTGTTGTCAATGCGTTGTTTCCTTACATTTGGCGAGTCCACACAATTCGACCGAATTGAAAATGGTGTGGGATGATAAACGGAATTTTCCTGCCAAGCGAGGTTACCGGAGTTTGCCCGAGGCGCTCCATATCTCGGTCTTTGTTCAGAAAAACCAGGGTAGGGCGGGACAAATCCACAGGGGTGCAGTGGTTCATGTGGTTTGGTGTGCTGAACCCTCATCTTGCTCTTGAGGGCTTGCCTGTACGCTAGGGGTTGGGGTACGACGGCGACCTGGACACTGCCGGTGGGGTTCGCCCGTCGGCGGTGGGTCGCCCGCCGGGGTGAGTCGAGCCCGGCGCGGCAAACGAATTCGAATAACTCCTGAACAAAAGCAGAGGCAGTGCCGCGGGCCTGCCAATGCAGCGTCGCCACTGTACGATTCTCGGAGCGGTTCGTACGGACAGGCGACGTTTTCCATCTTGGGAGACATGTAGATGGCGCAGCCGACGATCGGTGAGGAAGGCGGGAAGGTGGCGAAGGCGTCAGGGGAGGCCACGAAGCGCGCGGCCCGCACCTCGGACAAGCCGGGCAAGACCGCGGCAGCCGCGGCGGCCGGGGCCGCGGTCTCCGCGAAGGAGGCGAAGAAGGCGGCGCGTCCGCGTGGCCTCACCTTCGACCGGGTCTTCACGCACCGGGGGGCGAACCCGCTCGACGAGGTCACCTGGGAGCGCCGTTCGAGCGTCATCAACAACCCCGACGGCTCCGTGGTCTTCAAGATGGAGGGGGCCGAGGTGCCGGCGGGCTGGTCGCAGCTCGCGACGGACATCGTCGTCTCCAAGTACTTCCGCAAGGCCGGTCTCCACGGGAAGAAGGAGCTCGGCGAGACCAGCGTGCGCCAGGTGGTCGAGCGCCTGGCCAAGACGATCCGCGAGGCGGGCGAGAACTTCGGCGGCTACTTCGCCAGCACCAAGGAAGCGGAGGTCTTCGAGGCGGAGCTCACCTTCCTCCTCGTGAACCAGTACGGCGCCTTCAACTCGCCCGTCTGGTTCAACTGCGGCCTCTACCACCGCTACGGCATCGTCGGGGCCGGCGGCAACTACGCCTGGACCGAGCAGAAGCAGCCCTTCGACCGCGAGGAGGGGGACGGGTCGATCGTCGAGCTCTCGAACGCGTACGAGCGTCCGCAGTGCTCGGCTTGCTTCATCCAGTCGATCAACGACGACCTGATGAGCATCTACGACCTCGTGAAGAGCGAGGCGCGGCTCTTCAAGTACGGGTCGGGCACGGGCACGAACTTCAGCACGATCCGGGGCAAGCAGGAGAAGCTCTCGGGCGGCGGGACGAGCTCGGGGCTCATGAGCTTCCTCGAGGTCTTCGACCGCGCGGCCGGCGCGACGAAGAGCGGCGGCACGACGCGCCGCGCCGCGAAGATGGTCTGCCTCGACATGGACCACCCGGAGATCGTCGACTTCATCCAGTGGAAGGTCCGCGAGGAGCGCAAGGCGCAGATGCTCATCGGCGCCGGCATGTCCTCGGACTTCAACGGCGAGGCCTACCACACGGTCAGCGGCCAGAACTCGAACAACTCGGTCCGCGTCACCGACGATTTTATGCGGGCCGTGTCCACCGGCGGGACCTGGGAGACGCGGGCTCGGACCACCGGCGAGGTCGTCGAGACCCTGAATGCGAAGGACCTCTGGCGTTTGGTCGCCGACGCGGCGTGGGCCTGCGCCGACCCCGGCGTGCAGTACGACTCGACGATCAACCGCTGGCACACCTGCCCGAACTCGGGCCGGATCAACGCCTCGAACCCGTGCTCCGAGTACATGTTCCTCGATGACACGGCTTGTAACCTCGCGAGCCTGAACCTCACGAAGTTCCTCCGCGCCGACGGCTCCTTCGACATCGAGGGCTTCCGCCACGCGACGCGCGTCTTCTTCGTGGCGCAGGAGATCCTCGTGGACTTCTCGTCCTACCCGACGAAGCCCATCGCGCGGAACTCGCACGACTACCGTCCGCTCGGGCTCGGGTACGCCAACCTCGGCACGCTGCTCATGCTCCTCGGCATCCCGTACGACTCGGACCAGGGTCGCGCGGTGGCCGGCGCCATCACGGCGATCATGTGCGGCCATGCGTACAAGGTTTCGGCCGAGATGGCCGGTTCACGCGGGCCGTTCCCGGGCTACGCGAAGAACCGCGAGCCGATGCTGCGGGTGATGGGCCTGCACCGCGACGCGGCGTACGCGATCGATCGGGAGAAGTGCCCGGAGCCGCTCTGGCGCGCGGCGTGCGCGGACTGGGACGAGGCGGTGCGCATCGGCCAGCAGAACGGCTACCGCAACGCGCAGGCGACGGTGCTCGCGCCGACGGGGACGATCGGCCTGCTCATGGACTGCGACACGACGGGCATCGAGCCCGACTTCGCCCTCGTGAAGTTCAAGAAGCTCGCGGGCGGCGGGTACTTCAAGATCGTGAACCAGTCGGTGCCGGAGGCGCTGCGCCGGCTCGGCTACAGCGAGCACGAGGTGCAGGAAATCGTCGCTTACGTCTCGGGCACGAACACGCTGCTCGCGGCGCCGAACGTGAACCGGGCGTCGCTCAAGCAGCGTGGCTTCACGAACGACGACCTCGCGAAGATCGAGGCGGCCATCCCGGGCGTCTTCGACCTCGGCCTCGCCTTCAGCCCGTGGGTGCTCGGCGAAGAGACGTACGTGCGGCTCGGCATTACACCCGAGCAGCGCCAGACGCCGGGCTTCTCGCTCCTGCGCGCGCTCGGGTTCTCGTCGTCGGAGATTGCCGAGGCGAACGAGGTGATCGTCGGTCGCATGACGGTCGAGGGCGCTCCGCACCTGCGCGAAGAGCACTACGCGGTGTTCGACTGCGCGAACCGGTGCGGGAAGATTGGCAAGCGGTTCCTCGCGCCGATGTCGCACGTGCGCATGATGGCGGCGGCGCAGCCGTTCCTCTCGGGCGCCATCTCGAAGACGGTGAACCTGCCGAATGAGGCGACCGTCGAGGAGGTGCAGAAGATCTACGAGGAGGGTTGGCGCCTCGGCCTGAAGGCGGTCGCGCTCTACCGCGACGGCTGCAAGGCGTCGCAGCCGCTCTCCGCGTCGGGTGATTCGAAGGAGGAGAAGGCGGAGAAGGCCGAGAAGACCGAGGCGAGGGCCGAGGTCGTGGCGGCGACGCAGGCGCCCGCGGTGCCTGCGCTCCGGCCGACCGGTGCGCGGGTGCGCCTGCCGAAGAAGCGCACGGGCTTCACGCAGGAGGCGACCGTTGGTGGGCATAAGATCTTCGTCCGCACCGGCGAGTACGTCGACGGCACGCTTGGCGAGATCTTCATCGACATGCACAAGGAGGGCGCGGCCTTCCGCTCGCTCATGAACTGCTTTGCCATGAGCGTGTCGGTCGGCCTGCAGTACGGCGTGCCGCTCGAGACCTTCGTCGATCAGTTCACGTTCACGCGCTTCGAGCCGCAGGGTGTGGTCGAGGGGCATGACTACGTGAAGCTGTCGACGTCGATCGTCGACTACATCTTCCGTGTGCTCGGCATCGAGTACCTGCACCGGTACGACCTTGCGCACGTGCAGCCGCAGCCGGCGGCGACGATCCAGGATCCGACCGAGACGCGGGCGCAGGAGAGCTCGTCGGCCTCGCCGGCGCTGCCTGCCGCGCCGGCCCGCGTCGAGGCGCAGGAGCGCGTCACGAGTGCCCTCGATGCGCAGCTCGAGGACATGATGGGCGACGCCCCGGTTTGCGACGGTTGCGGCCACATCACGGTCCGCAACGGCGCTTGCTACAAGTGCCTGAACTGCGGCAACAGCATGGGCTGCAGCTAAATTCCCGATGCATCGACCGCATCGCGGTCGATGCACCCTCGGTCCAGGCCGTGCCTGGTCCGGGTCCAGGGGTGGACAACCCCTGGTCGGGCCCGGGGTGAAACCCCGGCTCCCCGCCACCGCCTCGGAAGTAGCCGCCGCCCTGAAACACAGGTAAACGGCATTCATGCTCACTTCTGCTCGCGCGTGTTCCGCCCTGCTCACGTTTGCCCTCGGCGCGCTGCTCTTCACCGGCTGCAAGAAGGAAGAAGAGGCACCCCAGGCCGTTCCGATTCCCTCGGCGGCTCCTGCGCCGGTCAAGGCCACGGAAGATGCGCCGCAGGCGGCGCAAGGGTCGGCGGCCGGCAGCGCTGCGCCCACCGAGGCTGCGCCTACGCCGTCGGCTGCGCCTACGCCCACGGAACAGCCGAAGGCCGTGGCTGCGCCTTCGATTGATGGGTGCTGCTCGGCGCTTCAGGCCCTGGCGAAGGACCCGAAGGCGAACGCGACCGTCAAATCGAAGGCTGCCTCCGCGGCTGCGATGTGCGCCAGCACGTCGAAGCTCGTCAAGGAGGGCAAGGCTCCGCGCTCGACTGCGCTCACGCAGATTCGCGCCACCATGGCCGGGAGCGCGCCTTCTGCCTGCAATTAGTTCGGGGTCGAACGATCAGCCGAAGTGGTCGTAGCCGCGCTCTTCCACGGGGACGCGCGTGCCGCCTTCCTGTTCGAGTGCGACGCCGCTCGAGCGGCCCTCGGCCGGGAACACCTTCCCGATTCGCGTGAAACCTGGAGGCAACGCGTCCTCCGGCACGGTCACCACGACGGCGTAGTCCTCGCCGCCGTGGAGTGCGAGTGCGAGCGGATCTGCCCCGAGGAGCGCTGCCGCTCGCGTGAGCTCGGCCGTCACGAGTGCTGCCGGGTCGAGCACCACGAGCACGCGGCTCGCCCGCGCCACGTGCCCCACGTCCCGGGCGAGCCCGTCCGACACGTCGATCGCCGCGCTGGCCACGTCCCGCGCCGCGAGCCCTGCCGCGATGCGCGCCACGGGCCTCCGGTAGGCGCGCACGGCCGGCGCTGCGTCGGCTTCCTCCGCGCGCCCTCGCTCGATCAGCACGAGCCCTGCTGCCGAGAGCCCGAGGGGCCCGGCGATCGCCACGACCTCCCCGGGCTTTGCGCCTGACCGACCGAGCGGGCGCGGCGTCTCGCCGAGCGCGGTCGTCGTGATCGAGATTTCCCGCCCGCGCGCGAGGTTCCCGCCGATGATTTGAGTACCAACTTCCTTTGCCGCCTCGTGTTGTCCTTCCGCGATGGCGCGCAGGTCTTCGTCGGTCACGTCCTCCGGCAGCACGAGGCCTGCGAGGATGCCGAGCGGCGTCGCGCCCATCGCTGCGAGGTCGCTCGTCGCGGCCATCGTCGCGCGGTAGCCGAGATCCGCCATCGAGACGAGGTCGCGCCGGAAGTGGATGCCTTCGACCTGCGCGTCGATGGTCCAGACGAGGGGCTCCTTGCCCGGCCCGATCACGGCTGCGTCGTCGCCGATGCCCACGATCGTCCGGCCCGAGCCATCCGCGCCGAACACGCGCGCGAGCATGTCGATCCGCGCGCGCTCCGAGCTCCGAGCTGTCATGCCCCGACTTTACGCGAACCGCACCGAGATCGCCGCCTTCGAAGGCGGCGCCGACGGACGCGACGCGGGCAAACGCACGACGAAGACGGCGCCTGTCGGCTCGTGGCCCTCGATGTGCACGGTGCCGTGGTGCGCTTCGACGAGCCGCTTCACGATCGAGAGGCCGAGCCCCGTGCCGCCGTGCTCGCGCGTCGACGACTGATCCACCTGGTAAAACGGATCAAAGACCTTGTCGCGCTCGGCCTCCGGGATGCCGATGCCCGTGTCGGCCACGCGCACCTCGACCATCTGCCGAAGCGGCGCGAGCAGCACCATGCCGGGCTCGTCGCTAACGTCCGCCTCGGTCGCCATCTGCCGCGCGACCATCTGCACCGTGCCGCCCGGCGGTGTGAACTTGATGGCGTTCTCGCCGAGGTTCACGAACACCTGCCTGAGGCGCTCCGGATCACCGAGCACGAGCGGCAGATCTCCCGGCGCGTCCACGGTGAGCGTGACGCCCTTTTTCGTGGCCACGGGCGCGACTGTCGAGGCTGCTTCTGCGAGCACCACGCCGATCGCCACGTCGCTCCGGCGCATCATCACGGTGCCGCTCTCGAGCTTCGACAGGTCGAGCAGGCTCATGATGAGCTTCAGGAGCTGATCACTCTTCGCCTGGATGATCTGCACGAAGTCGAGCTGCGGCCCCGTCAGCTCGCCGGCGATGCCGCCCACGAGCATCTCGCTGTAGCCGAGGATCGAGGTGAGCGGCGTCCGGAGCTCGTGCGAGATCGTCGCGAGGAAGTTCGACTTCAGCTTGTCGAGCTCCTGCTGCCGCTCGTAAGCCTGCTCGAGCGCCGCGTTCTTTTCGGAGAGCTCGCGGTAGCTCTCGCGGATCGACGCGATGTGCATCTTCGACGTGAGCAGGGCCTTGTGCCCGCTCCAGAGGATCACGTCGAGCACGGCGACGAGATGCTTCGAGACGATCTCGGCCGTCGCCTCGGTCGCGCGCGCCATGTGCGGCAAAAGCTCCGCCGCGCGCGCCGGATCGATGCCTTCGATCGCGAGCAGCGTGTCGGGCACGCTCTCGACCGAAGGCGGGAGGTAGGGGCCGAGGATCGCGCGGCCGATGGTGCCGCCCTCGTATTCGATCGGGACGACGCGGTAACGCGCGCCGGTGAAGCAGCCGTGCGTGGCGCCTTCGCTCGACGTGACGCGGAGGCGTTTGACCTCGGAGACGATGGCGCCGCAGGCGCGGCGGCCCGCGGGCTCCTCGTTGATCATCGCGCAGAGCGGGGCCTCGCGTGACGAGCTCGCCAGGCTCACGCCCGAGTTCGAGACGATACGCACGGGCATGCCGAAGACCTGCTCGATCGAGCCGACCATGCCGCGCATCGCCTCGCGGTCGACGAGGTCCTCGAGCCTGAGAGGTCCGAGTCCGAGGCCGAGCGCGTCGACGTCGGTCGAGCGCTCGTCGCTCAAGGAGCGCCTCCGGGCGCAGCGCCGGCCGCCCGGCCGCCCATCCGCGCGGCGATGAGCTCGCGGAACGGCGTGGTCACGCCGAGCTGCTGCGCCGCGGTCGAGACGAGGTCGTCGCCGTCGATCGAGAGCTTGCGCGCGAGCTGATGGCTCTGATCGAGCGACCGCCACGTGAGCCAGAGCAGGCAGACGAACGTCTCGACGACACCGATCCCGCGCGTCGCGACCGCGCGGAACACCGGCTCCTTGCCGCGCGCCGCGAGCCGCGCGAGCTCCTCGTCGCTGCGGATGTCCGGCAGATCCCGTTTGTTGAACTGGATCACGAGCGGCATCTTCGAGATCTCGATCCCGTTGTCGCGCAGGTTCTGGCGCAGATCGAGGAACGCGTCGGCGTTGCGTTGTGTCTCGGAGACGCGCGAGTCGGCGATGAGCGCGACGCCGTCGGCGCCTTGCAAGACGAGCCTGCGCGTCGCGGCGTGGATCGGCTGGCCGGGGACGGTGAAGAGCTTGATGCGGAGCGAGACGTCGCCGTCTTTCGAGCGGAACGTGAGCGGCAGGAGATCGAAGAAGAGCGTGCGGTCGTCTTGCGTCTCGAGCGTCATGAGCCGCCCGCGCGCGTCGGCGCCGGCGCGGCCGTGCAGAGCGACCAGGTTCGTGGTCTTTCCGCTCAGCGCAGGACCGTAATAGACGAGCTTGATCGAGATCTCGCGTGATGCGAAATCGAGCTGCACGCTTGCACTATCGCATGGGCCGAGGGCGCACGTCCCCCGGGATCGTCACTTCGCGGCCGCGTCCGTGGTCCAGAGCGAGCGGCGCATGGATTCGAGACGCTCCACCACGCCCGTGAGCTCCTTCGCTTCCGCGTCGCAAGCCTGCGTCGCGGCCTCCACGCCCGGCGCCTTGCCCGCTCGCTCGGAGCGCGCGGCTTCCAGCACCTCGATGACCTCGCGGTGAAGTTCCTCGCCTGCGGTCACGACCCACTGGTCGAGCCGCTGCGCGAACTCCTGGATCATCTCGTCGAGCTTGGGCCCCACGCGCGCGCCGGCCTCACGCAGCGCGTTCGGCGCGAGCTCCTTGGCGCGCTTCTTCGTCTCGGCCTCGACCTTGTCCTTCACGTAGACGGCGAGGACCGGGGAGGCGAGCAGAAGCAGGCCGCCGAGCAGGACGTTCGTGAACATCACGCCGAGCCCGAGCGTGAAGAGCGCGAAGACGCCCACGTCGTAGCCGAGCGTGTCGACCTCCACGCTGGGCGAGCGGACGTCCGAACCGAGCGCTTGCCCGACGCGCTTGGCCACGTCGTGCGCGTCCTCGCGGACGAGCGCGATCGTCTTCTCGGCCAGCGCTTCGAGCGCGTTCGCGATCTCCTTCGTCTCGGCTTGCGCCCAGTCGGCGAACGTCTTCTCGAGGAAGGGGCCGAGCCACACCTTGATGTCGTCGGCCGAGTGGTTGTCGACGAGGTCCGGGATCTGCCGGGTCACGTCGTCGACGAAGTGAGCGAGATCTCGCTGCACCCAGGCGCGGATCGCGGCGACCTCCTCGCGAATGCCCGCGCGACGCTCCTCGATCGTGCGCGACTGGCCCGCGAGATCCTTCTCCAGGAGGTCGATGCGACGCGTGAGCTCCTCGCTCGACATCTGCGCGGCGCGCCTGCGCGCGTCGATGCCCTTCACGAGCATGCGCGCGGCTTCGAGGCCCTCGCCGAGCGCGTTGTCGAGCAGGATGCGGCCTCGCTCCTCGGCGAGGAACTTCGTCATGTGCGAAAGCAGCTCGGGCATGCCGCTCTCCTCGGGGTGACCTTCGGCCGCGCGCTTCGCGCTCACGGGGAAGACCACGGGCGTGCGGATGAGCTTCGCGAGCTCGGTGCGGATGTACGCGAGCGCCTCTTCCTCTTCGTCGTCGCTCCAGATGTCCTTCTTGGTGACGACGAAGATGATCTTGTCGCGCGACTGGCCGAGCAGCTTCTCGTTGAGGAAGACGCGCTCGCTCTCCTTGAGCGGCTGGCCCGCGTCGATGAGGAAGAGCACGGCGTCGGAGCGCGGGATGTAGCTGTAGGTGATGTCCGCGCGCTGGAGCGAGAGGTCGTTCACGCCTGGCGTGTCGACGAGCACGATGCGCTCGCGGAGCAGCTCCGCCGGGTAGAAGACCTCGAGGTGCTTCACCTCGCTCGTCGCGCTCTCGGAGCCTTTTTCCTGGCCGACGGCGAACTTGCGCACCTCCTCGAACGGCATCGTCGTGCGCTCGCCCGAGGCGCGCACGAGCTCCGCGCGGGGCTCGGGCGCGTATTCGAGGTGATGAATGACGGCCGTCGTCGGGGTCACGCCGACGGGCAGGACCTCGGCGCCGAGCAGCGCGTTCACGAACGTCGTCTTGCCGTGGTTGAACTCGCCGACGACGACGAGATGGAAGCGGTCGGCCGCGAGTTTGTCGACGACGTCGCTGCCGATGCGGCGCGTCAGCGATTTCGCGCCGACGCGGCCGGCGATCGAGAGCAGCTCGCGTAGCGCCGTGGTGACTTCGACCTGTCTCGTGCGGAATGTCTCGAGCATCGTGCGTGCGCTCCTAGCCGACCACCTTGATGATGTCGTGCACCTTCTCGTCGACCTCTTCCATCGAGAGGCCGGGGCCATCGTGGCCGATGTGCTTCTTGTAGAGCTCGCTCTCGGCGAACGTGCGCAGGGCCATCACGCGCTTCGGCAGGTAGGGGTGGCTCGCGAGCAGCTCGCGGTAGCGGCCCACGCCTTCCCGGCCCTCCTCGTACTGCGCGAGGAACGCCTCCATGTTGAGCTCGGCGTAGAGCTTGGCCGATCCGAGCGCGAGCTTGGCGAACGTCCGCTGCGAGACGTCGAGGCTCTTGCAGCAGAGCAGGCCCGCGCGATCACACGTCACCTCGGCGCGGCGCGACCAGCTCGAGAGCGCGATCATCGCCGGCTCGACCAGCGGGCCGAGCCACCGAGACGCCATGACCTTGAGGTAGTGCATCGCCGTCAGGTAGACGACGTGGCTGTTGTGGATGTGGCCGCACTCGTGGCCGATGACGTTGCGCAGCTCCTCGTCGGAGAAGTGATCGACGAGCGCGGAGTGGACCATGATGAACGAATCGTCGTTCGTCCCGTACGTCGCCGCGTTCATCTGCGGGTTGTTGAGGATGTAGACGGTGGGCGTGGCGATGCCGAGCGTCTGCGCGCACTCAGCGGCGATGCCGTGCACGCGCGGGAACTGGTTCGTCCCGACCTTCACCGCGTGGCCGAGCAGGTCACTTTTGCCGACGGCCTTGAAGAACCGGACGGAGGCGGCGACGGCCAGCTCGACCGGCTTCATCTTGTCGAACGCGGCGCGCGTCGTCCGATCGGAGACGTACGCATACGCGTGTCCACCCCCGTCCACGCCGCCTGCGCGCTGTTCTTTGCGGTTCTCGATGAAGCCTTTGAAATCGAGCGTCCCGACTTGTGCCATGGTCCTCGAAGGTAACGGTGTGCCCCCCACGGCGCAACCGTCGGCCCAGGATCCACCACGAAAATCAAAACTCCTTCACGCGGCCTTCACACGCCGAGCATTTCGACGAGACCACGCGCGGAGAGCGCTTCGAGCGCCGCCGTGCGCGCCACGAAGCGCCGGTAATCCTTGAAGGCGACCACGCCGCGTGGACGCAATTCATAGTCCGTGACGCGCGTGATCGTGAAGCGGAGCGTCGCGAAGAGCGCCGCGTCGTGGAGTGCCGCTCGCTCGTCGTCCGCGAGGGCGCGGACCGCGGAATATCCGCCCGCGAGGGCCCGCGCGAGGCCTCGATCGAGGCCGTCTCCGAAGCACCACGCGAGCACCGTGACCATGAGATCGAACGCGGCCGAGCCGCTCGACGAGCTCTCGAAATCGAGGAGCGCGGTGAGCGCGCCGTCCCTGAACAGGACGTTGTCCCGAAAGAGATCCGCATGGATCACCGGGAGCGTCGGGCCGAGGCTCACCCGCGAGAGACGGTCGAGCTGCCGTTCGAGCTCGGGCAGGAGGTTTCGAATGTGCTCCGGGACGTTCGTCCGCTCGCGAAGATGCGCGAGCCGCGCCGCGAGATCCTCAGGGCCGAACCGCGTCACGAGCGGCTCGCCGAATGACGCGCCCGCGAGGTGCACCCGCGCGAGCCCTTCCCCCACGGCGCGCGCGTGCGCCTCGGTCACGCCGCGCTGACAGACGACCTCGCCTTCGATCCACGGGAACACGACCGCGGGTTTGCCCGCGTGCTCGGCCACGAACGAGCCGCCTCCCGAGGCGAGTGGAAGCGGCTTCGGGGTAGGTACGCCGCGCGCGGCGAGGTGCGCGAGCAGGCGCGCCTCCCGCTCGGCCGAGGCCGCATCCGCGCCCTCGTAAATCCGCAAAAAGACCCGGCTTCCGCCTTCGATCGTGAGCTCGTAGCTCGTGTTCACGCTGCCCGCGTCGAGACCGTGCGCGCCCGTGATCACGAGGCCGAAGCGCGCGCCGAGCGCCCGAGCTTCGTCGATCGAGAGTGCCGTGAAGATGCCCATGTCCGGCTGCACGGTACCAAGGCGCCGCCTCTCGCGCCCCGGGGATCCGTGCGTTATGAAAGGGAGGCACGAATCCATGCTTGGGGGAGGCGCTCCGGCGAGCGGAGCTTGGCCCTCAAACCACCGTCCGAATGCAACAGATCTACGGAAACACCACGGGCCTCAGCCCGCACGCGGTTCGACTTCTGGAGCGTATCTACCGGCGCAAGGTGCCCCTCGATCACGTGGCCACGCCGGAGCTCGTCAAATCTCTCGCCGAGGCCTCGCACGTGACGGGCCGCCAGGTCGGCGCGCTCGTGCATCGATCGGGCGAGATCGACTACGTGATCGTCGGTGACGCGACGAAGCTCATGCTCCCCGACATCGGCCGCCTGCGCGCCGCCGAGGGCCGCTTCCGCGCGCTCCGCCTCGTCCACACGCACCTCTACAACGAGCAGCTCACGCGCGACGACATCGTCGACCTCGTACGCCTGCGCCTCGACCTCGTGGCCGCGATCCAGCTCTCGCCCGAAGGCGAGGCGAAGTCGATGGATCTCGCGTACAACACGCCGCCGTCGCCCGTCGCGGAAGGGGAGGACCCGCGAAATGGTTTGCCCTATCGGCGCGTGGGACCGCTACCCGTCGGCCGCATCGACATCCATTTCGGCGAGCTCATCACCGCGCTCGAAGACGAGTTCGCCCGTCGGTCGCGTATCTTCACGCACGCGAAGGATGGCCGGGCCATCCTCGTGCACGTCGCGGAGAAGTCGAAGCAAGGCGCGTACGCGGAGGCCGAGGACAGCCTGCGCGAGCTCGCCGAGCTCTCGCGCACCGCGGGCGTCGAGGTCGTCGACACCGTCATTCAGCTCCGCGACAAGATCGACCCGCGCCTCATCGTCGGGAAGGGCAAACTCGACGACATCGTGCTGCGAGCGGCCGAGCTCGACGCAGCGACGCTGGTCTTCGATCGCAACCTCACGCCCTCGCAGGCGTCGGCGATCTCCAAGCACGCAGATCTCAAGGTGATCGATCGGACCCAGCTCATCCTCGACATCTTCGCGCAACGCGCCGAGTCCGCGGACGGCAAGCTCCAGGTCGAGCTCGCGCAGCTCAAGTACGCCCTGCCGCGCCTCGCGATGAAGGACGACTCGCTCTCGCGCCTCACCGGCGGCATCGGCGGACGTGGCCCCGGCGAAACGAAGCTCGAGATCGGACGCCGCCGCGCCAAGGAGCGCGTCTCGTTCCTCGAAGCGCAGCTCAAGAAGCTCTCGCGTCAACGTGAGCAGCGGCGCCGCAAGCGCGCGCGCAAGGACGTGCCGATCGTGAGCATCGTCGGCTACACGAACGCAGGGAAGAGCACGCTCCTCAACACGCTCACGGGCTCGGACACGATCGCGGAGAACAAGCTGTTCGCCACGCTCGACACGCGCTCGCGTCGGATCCGTTTTCCCGAGGAGCGCGAGGTGATCATCACGGACACCGTCGGCTTCATCCGCGAGCTGCCGAAGGATCTGTTCGCCGCGTTCCGCGCCACGTTCGAGGAGGCCGCGGACGCGGACCTCATCCTGCACGTGGTCGACGCGAGCGACCCGGCCCACGACCAGCACATCGCGACGACCGAGGAGCTGCTCGGCGAGCTCGGGCTCTCGTCGATCCCGCGGATCCTGGTCTTCAACAAGGTCGACCTCGTCGACAAGGCCGAAGCGCGAAGGCTGCTCTTCGGCAACAAGAACGCCGTGCTCGTGTCCGCGACGAACCGCGAGACGACACGCGCGCTTCTCGCGACGATCGCCGATCGGCTGAAGGATCGCTGGGAGCAGGCGAGGACGGTGCCGGCCTACGACGTGGACGAGGACGAAGCGTCGGAGCAGGCGAGCGAAGGCGACGCCGCGGACGCGTCGGCCGAGCCGGAGCTCACGACGCTCGCCGAGCTCACGGCGGGCAAGCGGTATCGGCGGACGACGCTTCGGGTTTGAAAGGAAAAACGCGCGGGGATCCGCTTCATCGGAGCGGGCCCCGCGCGTTCGTCAGATCACGGCGCGCATTCGCCGTTCGTGCACACGTTGGAGATGCACTCGTCCGGCAGACCGCAGGGCGTGCCGGCGACCTTGAGGCAAGTCGCCGCGTCGCTGCATGCCTCACCCGCGCCGCACGCGGGATCGGCCGTGCCCGCCACGACCGGCGTGCACGTGCCCACCGAGCCTGCGTTGTTGCAGGCGAGGCAGGTCCCGTTGCACGCGCTGTTGCAGCAGACGCCGTCCGTGCAGAAGCCGCTCTGGCACGCGTTCGACGACGCGCACACCGCGCCGTTCGCGACCTTCGGCACGCACGTGGTGCCGTTGCAGTAGTTGCCCGCGGCGCAGTCCGCGTCCTGCGCGCACGTCGTGGCGCAGGCCGTCGCGCCGCAGATGTACGGCGCGCACGCGACGTTGTCGTTCGCCTGGCACGTGCCGGCGCCGTCGCAGGTGTCGGGCTGGTTCGCGACGCCGTTCGTGCAGCTCGCCGTCGCGTCTCCGCACGCCGTTCCCGCGACGTCGTCCGTCACCTGCTCGGCGCCTGCGGCGTCGCACGTGTGCTGCTTGCAATCGCCCGCCACCTCGTTCGAGGACGGCGTGCCTTGCGCCTTCGGCTCTTCGCCGCAGTTCTTGTTCGCGTCGCAGATCGCGTTGACGCACGGGCCCGACGCCGCAGGGCAGTCGGTCGCAGGATCGACGCAGTTGCCGGCGCTGCCACCGACTCCACCCGCGCCGCCTTGGCCACCTTGGCCGCCCGCGCCACCGACTCCACCCGCGCCACCTTGGCCACCTTGGCCACCTTGGCCGCCCTGACCGCCTTGGCCGCCAGCGCCACCTTGGCCGCCTTGGCCGCCGGTACCGCCCGATCCGCCGTTGCCGATCGGGATCGCATCCCGATCGACCGACGCGACGAGCTCGCAGCCCGCGCCGACGGAGAGGGCAACGCCCGTGCAGATCACGAGCGCTGCCCAGCTTCGAGTGCTCCGTGCCTTCATCGCTCTTCCGATCAGAACTTGAACGACACGACGCCGCCGCCGCCCGTCGGGCCCACGAAGGGCGCGACAACCGGCTTGTAGAGCTTCGTCTTCGCCGCCTGCTGCTGCGCGGGCTTGTCGTCACCGCCGAAGAGCAGCACCGCGCCCGTCACGCCGAACGTGAGCGCCACGGCGAACGACATGTCCGCGATGAGCGCGTTGCGATCGGTGCGGTCGGCGTTGTCGACCGTCGGGTTCGCCTCGAAGTCGCTCTTCGCGCTGAGGGCCGAGACACCGAAGATCGTGCCGACGACGGCGCCCACGCCTGCGAGGCCGAGCGTCACGTACGCGGGGACGTACGACTTCGGCGCGGGCGGCGGCTCTGCCGGAGCCGGCGGAGGCGGCGGAGGCGGCGGGGGCGGCGGGGGCGGCGGAGGCGGCGGAGGCGGCGGCTCGGCTTCGAGCTTCGGCGCCGACAGCTCCTTCGTCTCGCCGAAGGCAACCTCGACCTCTTGCGGCTGCGAGGTGATGAAGCCCTTCGCCGAATACACGAGCGTGTGCTTGCCGGGCTCGAGCTTCAGCTCGCCGGCGGGCGCGGGCTCCTTGCCGTCGACCGCGACGAGGAGGCCCGGGGCCGTCTCCGGCGTCGAGGCGATCTTGACCGTCGCGGGCGTCTTCTTCAGCGCCTCGATCTTGGCCTTCGCCTCGTTGACGCGATCCTCCCACTTCTTGGGATCGAACTTCTTCTTCTTGTCGGCGGCCTGCTCGTCGATCGCCGCGAGGAAGCCCTGGTAGGCCGCGACGGCCTCCTGCGCCTTGTTGAGCTTCTCGTACGTGACCGCGACCTTGAACTTCGCGTTGAGGCCCGGGAGCGTCTCGTCGGCGAGCTTGTATGCGTCGAGGGCGACCTGGTACTCGCCCTTCTCGAAGGCGGTGTCGCCGTCCTTCATGGACTTCGTCGCGAGATCCTTCTTCTGCTTGTCGGTGAGAGGCTTCGCCGGCTTCTTGTCGTCCTTCGCGGCGACCTTCTCGTCCTTCTTCGCAGGTGCAGCGGCGGCCTTCTCGTCCTTCTTCGCAGGTGCAGCGGCGGCCTTCTCGTCCTTCTTCGCGGGCGCCGCGGGCGCTGCGGGCGCTGCGGCCTTCTCGTCCTTCTTGGCCGGCGCCGCCGCAGGCTTCTTGTCCGCGGCGGGGGCGGCGGGCGCGGCGGCAGGGGCCTTCGCCTGCGCGTACGCCGCCGGAGACGCCGTGAGCGCCAACAGACTCGTGAGCACTGCTGCCGTGTGCAACGACGTCAGCCGGCCCGAACTCGATCGCATATCTAAGCCCTCCTCACTCGTCTCTGCTCGACTCTCTGAGTTTCGCTGAATTAACTCGCGCGGCGCGCGCGACACAAGAGGTTTGAGCAGCGCGCTTCCGCGTGCTCCCCCACCCGCGGACGTCAGGGCTCCTCGCCCCGCTCGACCCACGCGGGGAAACGAAGCCTCGCCTCCACGGCAAACCCCTTCACGGCCTCGGCCATCCGGACCGCGCGTTCTCCCCGCGGCAGCCGGGCCCGGAGGCCGGCGAGCCCCTCCAGGAACCGCGCGAACCGCGGATCGCCGAACAGCGCCTCGAGGTCCTCGCGGATCCGCCGCACCGCCCCCGGGCTCGTGCCGCCGGTCGCGAACGTCATCGAAAGGCCCGCGGCCCGCGCGACAGCCGGGTTCACGAAGGTCGACAGCTCGGGCCTATCGAGCGTGCACACGAGCCGCCCTTCCGCGAGCCCGCGGGCGTGAAACGCCGCGGCGCGGCCTTCTTCCGTGGTCGCCACGAAGACGATCGCCTTGCCGTCGACGTCGCCCGCCAATGGCTCCCTCCGCGCGAGGGCAAGCCGCCCGTCGGCAGCCATCGCCTCGATCACCGGATCGACCTCCCCCGGCGCGACGACCACGACCCGCGCCCCCGCCGCGAGCAGCCGTTCCACCTTGGCCACGACCTCCGCGCTCGCCCCGACCACGAGGGCCTCGCGACCCTGCACATCCAGCTCGATCGGCAAGTACCGCACGAATTCCGTGTACCACAGGTCTTCTGATGTCAATTGTTTGTACAACGTTTGGTAATGTTCTACAAATTCTGCCTTGACATCCACCCCCAAAATTCATCAGCCTTTGTACAACGTTGTCGTAACATGATGATGTTTGTCTAGTGTTATGCGCGGCAACGATCGTTGCGTTGGCGCGGCGAGAGCAGGGAGGTCGGTCGTGGAAATGAGCGTGACGATGCCGGCGGCGGCGATGGCAGAGACGCCCGAACGGATCCCGGGCGCCGCGTTCCGAGCTGCGGCAACCCTTCACCTTCAAAGAAATCCGCACCTCTCGCGCGAGTCACTGGCGCGGGAGCTGCGCGAGCGGCTTGCGCGGCGCGGCATCGGCTATCACCTGCGCACGCTGAAGCGGCAGCTCTCGGGCGCGGTCGCGACGGTGCCGCCCGAGGTCGAACACGCGCTGCGCGACGTGATCGCCGACGCGGGAGGCGCGGACGCGATCGCGGCGATCGAGCAGGCGCTCGTCGAAGCGGGCCTTTCGGGCGAGTCCGCGGCCACGACGCCCACGTACATCGCCTGCGAGCGCATGCTGCCGCTCGCACAGCTCTGGCTTTACCTGCACCCCGAGCGATCGAAGCGCGCGCTGGCTTTCCGCCTGCGCGAGGAGCTCGAGCGGGTCGGCATCCGCCTCAACGTCGACTCGCTCCAGAGCATCCTCGCCGGCAAGCAGCGGCTCGTGCGGCGCGAGATCCAGGACGCGCTCTTCGCGCTCCTCCGCCACGCCGGCGTGACCTCGGCGGCCGACGCCGAGGCGCGCATCGAGGCGATGTCCCGCGAGATCCGCGGCGCGCAGGAGGGCCGGGCCTTCGAGAGCGCGCGGACGATCCACGAGCTCGCGAAGGCCTGGAAGATCGAGCACAAGGAGCCTTCGTCACGCAGGCTCGCGATCCTGCTCAAGCAGCGGCTCGCCGAGCGAGGCATCGCGATCGGGCTGCCGCACGTGCAGAAGCTCGTCGACGGGCGCGCGCGCCGCGTGCGACACGCGATGGCGAAGGCGATCGAGTCGATCCTGCGCGGAGACGCCTCAAGCGCCGCGATCGAAGCGCCCGTCGTGAAGGACGGACAGCCCTCCGGCGCCGAGCTCGATCTCGCCTGGGTGAAGGCCGCGCCTATCGCCGAGCTCGCCCGCAAGCACGTGGCCGACAACCCCGGCATGACGATGCGCAAGCTCGCGATCCAGCTCTCGCGAGAGGTCGAGGCGCTCGGCTACGCGACGAGCCCGAACACGATCCAGCCGATCCTTGGTGGTCACAAGAAAAAGACGCGAGGCTTCATCTACCGCGCCCTGCTCCACCTCGACGGCGCCGCGCCCACGCGCGTGCCCACGGAACACGTCTTCGGCGCGCCGCGCGATCGCTCGACCGAGCCTCCACCCTCCGTGGATCCACCTGCCGATGCCGAGACGAGCCCGCGGAGCCGCCTCGCCCCAAAAGCGTCGAGCCCTGAAGCGGCGCCGCGCAAGCCGCGCCCGGAGAGCCTCGGCGCGAGCCTTTCGCAGTCGCCGTTCGGGGCCTACCGCGCGGCGATCCAGCGCTACCAGGCGCTCGATCGCGCGACCGAGCTCGAGCTCGCCTGGCGTTACCGGCGCGAGGGGGATCACGCGGCCGCGAACGCCCTCGTCGAGAGCCACCTGCAATTCGTGGTGAAGGTGGCCTCGCAGTACCGAGGCTACGGCATGCAGCTCGCCGACCTCGTGGAGGAGGGGAACCTGGGCCTGCTCGAAGCGGTTCGCCGCTTCGAGCCGTCACGCAACCTCCGCTTCAAGACGTACGCGATCTACTGGATCCGCGCGTATATCGTGGACCACCTGCTCCGCGAGTGGAGCATCGTCGGCGGCGGGACGGGGCCCCTCGTGTCGCGTACGTTCTTCCGGCTTCGGCGCGAGCGGGCGAAGCTCGAGATGCAGCTCGGCGAGGGCGACGCCTCGATCGACACGCTGCTTGCGACCCGGTTCCAGACGACCGAGGACGCGATCCGCTCGATGTCGCTGCGGGTCGCGTCGCGCGACACGTCCCTCGACGTGCGGGCGTACCACGAAGACGGGCCAACGCTGCTCGAGACGCTGCGTGATCCGTCGTCGGATCCGGAGCACCTCACAGCGAGCGCGGAGCGCGACGCATTCGTTCGCGGCGTGGTGGGCCGCGTGTGGAAGGCGCTCGATCCGCGCGAGCGGCTCATCGTGGAGGAGCGGCTGCTCTCCAGGGATGACGAGGTGAGCCTCGCGGATCTCGGCCGCCGCCTCGGCGTCTCGCGCGAGCGCGTGCGACAGCTCGAAGCGCGCACGAAGTCGAAGCTCCGCAGCGCGTTCGAGGCCGTGGTGCGTGAAGGCGGCGAGGTCGCCGAGGTCCCGCCTCCTACCATGCAACCCGAGCCCGAGATCGAAGCGCTCTGCGCCTGAGCGCCCTTCAAGGCTTCTTCTCGGGCGGCGGCGGGTTCGGCGGGGCAAACACCTGCGTCCGGAACGCGAGCTTCCGATCCGCATCCCCGATCCGCGCGACGAACAGACCCACGAACGATCCGAAGAGCGAGTCGCCCGGTCCGATCGCGGCCGAGCCGCTCGGACGCGTCACCCAGCGCTTGATGCGATCCTGCGTCTCCTGGCTGATCGGGTTCACCTCGACGAGCGCGGCGACGAAGTACCGCACGTTGTCGTCGAGCTGCGATCGCTCGATCAAGCGGAGTTTTCGGGCCTCGGCGCACTGGCGCAGCACGCCCTCGATGTTGACGGCGACCGTGTCGACGAGCCCGCCCGGCTGCGTGATCTGGAGCCGGAACACCTCGTCCCAGAGATCGTAGACGACGCGGCACGTCTTCGCCGTGAGCGCGACGGGCTCGGTGCCGCCTTCGCGGAACACCCACGCGCGGAGCACGATCACCGTGGGCAAACCGCTCGAGAGCTTCTTCTCGATCTCGGCGTCGACCACGTCGCGAAACGGCACGCTGATCACGGCCTGCTTGCCGTCCAGCGCGACGGCTGCGTTCCTCGTCGGCAGCGCCGCCGGGGTTTTCGGCGGCTCCGCGCGCGCGGTCATTGCCGGGGCGGACAGGGCGGCGAGGGCCAGCGCGAAGAGCGCCGCCCGCGGGGTCATTTGCGTTCACCGTTGCGCGCGGCGACGAGCCCGAACATGTTCGAGAACGCGAGCGTCACGCCGCCGAGCTTCGTGTCGAGGCGCAAGCCGATGTTGCCGGTGACGTCGACCGGAAGACGCGACCAACCCCCGTATCCCGTCGGCGGATCCGTGAACTCGCGGCGCGTCGCCACCGAGTAGAAGCCCGCCGACGCGAAGAGATCCACGCCGTAAACCGACTCGCGCCCCGTGTAGAGCGGGATGCGGTACTCGCCCTCGATCTTCGCGGCGAAATCGCCGTATCGAACCTCGATGATGTCGGTGCCGAGCAGGTTCGGTGGCTGCCTCCGATCCGGCGCGAGCGCGAGCAGACGATCGGGCAAGAGGTCGGTGAAATCTCCGACGTAGAACTGCTCGAAGAAGGGCGCGTCGCCCGCGATCGCGCCTGCGTACGCATCGAACCGCACGACGTGCCGCCAGGGCAGGCGCCACCAGCGCCTGAGCGTCGCCTCGAACTTCTGGAAGCTGTAATCGCTGCCCGGGATCCCGATCGTCACGGACGCCTGCGCGAGCGTGCCGCGCGCGGTCAGGAACGGCGCATCGCGCGTGTCGTACGTGAGCGCGCCGCGCACGGTCGAGAGCACGCTGCGGCCCGGCCGGATCGAGAAATCGATCGGCTCGCGCGAGAGCCCGCGCATGTGCGAGGCCGCGACGGGCACGGTCGCGTCGATCTGTTCGAGGTGGTAGTCGAGCGCGAAGGACGACGAGACGCCGAGATCGTGGCCTGTTCCAATCGTGGCGCCGAAGCGGCGATAGGCGACGACCGCGTAGTCCGTCACCTCGCGCTGCGCGATGAGCGGCGCCTCGAAGAGGACGTCGCGGTTGCCGAAGAAGTCGCGCGCGTCGTTGTAGAGCACGGTCAGCGCGGCCGACCAGCCCGTCCCGACGAACGAGGGATCGACGAAGCTCGTGCGCAGCGCGTACTGATCCGCGGCGAGCGCGATGCCCGCGCCGAGCGTGATGCCCGTGCCCGCGAGGTTCGTCTCGGCCACCTGCACGCCGAGGAAGGCCGAGAGCGGACGAGCGTTCCCGGCCGTGTCTTCGTCCGCGGCGACGCCGGCCCAGAGGTTCTGCACGACGAGCGTGTTGCGCTCGACGACCTCGATGATGAGCACGGCCGCGCCGCGCCGCGAACCCTTACGCAGGCTGAGATCCACCTGCGCGAAAAATCCCGTTCCGAGGAGCCGGTAGCGCGTGAGCTCGAGCTCCGGGTCGTCGACGTCGAGCAGATCCCCCGCGCGAAACTTCACGTAACGGAGCACCACGCGCCCCGCGGTGCGGACGTTGCCGCGCAGCTCGATTCCTTCGAGCGTGTAGCGAATGCGGGCCCGCTGCGGTGCCTCCGGCGGCGCGGTCGTGCTCGCCGACGGCGGATCGGCGGCCGAAGCGACGGCCGGCATCGCCAGGGCGGCGAGGGCGGAGAGCCAGACGAGCGAGCGCGCGCCGATCACGTGTTTCGTCCGCTGCCCCGCGACATCGCTCGGCGTGCGCTCACTTCACCTTGGGGATGTATTGCGGGAGGACGAAGTACACGAGCTTGATCCCGTTCTTGCCGCCGAGGACCTGCCCGTCGGGTGTACGCACGCGGATCAAGGCGCGCATCACGAGCAGCGTCGCGGGCTTGATCGTGTTGTTTACGGCGTGCACGCGGAAGGTCACGGGCGCGTCGCCCTGCAGGCCGTAGAACGTGGTCTCCGTGCGGCTCGCGTAGGGCAGGGGAGTTGCCGGGCTCTCGAGCGTCTCGATCTTCGTGATGAGCGTGCTCGCGTCGAACGGCATCATCCCCTGATCGACCGGCGGGTTCTGGTACGCGAGGTCCGGCACGCCGTCGCCCGTGCAGTCGATGCCGCCGTCGCACGCGTAGTTCTCGTGCGCGGTGGTCACGTCGTGCAGGCCCGATCCCGCGAGCAGGCCGAGCAATCGCACGACCTCCTTCGACACCGAACCGCTGCCGACGTCCGTCTTCGGGACGAGCGGGTAGTCTTTCCCGCCAAACGCTGGGTCGTGGTAGAGGCTGCCCGTCTGCGTGGCGAGATCCGTGAGATCCGCGCGCGCCGCGCCCGGGCTGCCCGTCGCAACGGGCACGCCGACGACCTTCGCGTTGATGTTGTTCAGCGCCGTCACTGCGTCGGCATACGTCTTCACCGACCCGCCGACCTTGGCCCCGTCGTACTGGTGCGTGACGTTCGGCCCGTTGTGGAACGCGGCGTCCGTGATGAGCACGAAGATCGGCAGCGACTCGGGCCGGAAGCACGGCGCGCCGATGCTGCCGGCGAGCGGACAGGCGTGCTGCGGATAGTTCCAGATCCCGCCGATCGTGAGCGCGTAGTTGTTCGGGTTCGTCGCGGCGAGCCAGAGCGCCTGCGACGTCCCCTCGGGCGCGTCGCCGCCGCCTCCCGCCGTGAGCGTGCCGAGGATCTGCTTCGTCGCGACGGGCGCCGTGTACTTCTGCCCATCGAACACCGGCGGCGCGAGATCCCCGGAGATCGTTTGAGCACCAACCTGGAAGCGATACCGATAGAGTGCGTCTCCATCCTGCCCGTACGGCAGCCAGGGCACGTCGCGCACTTCGCCCACGCCGATCCACGCGTCGCCGATCGCCGGGATGGGCGGGCTCGCCGCGGGATCGCCGTTCAGGATCGTCGGGATGATCTCCGTGTCGATCGACGCCTTCAGGTTGTCGATCGCGGGCTGCATCGACGCGGTCGTGTCGATCAGGAAGTAGATGTCCGCCTTCGCGACACCGGTGGAAAACGTAAAATCTTTCGTTTGCTCGCCGCCCTGGTACGGCAGGACGAAGTAGAGCCCTGCGTCCGCGGGCACCGAGCCCTTGTCGGTCGGGTTCGAGCCGGCCGCGAGCTCGACGAGATCGATGACGCCGTCCTCGTCGCAGTCGACACGCACGCGGCAGCCCTTCGCGCCGTTCGCGTCGTACGTCGTCTCCTGCGTGTCCGACACGCCGTCGTTGTCGCTGTCGAGATCCCGCACGTCGGGATCTCCGTCGCCGTCCGAATCCGCGAGCAAATCGCAGGCATCGTCGCGCGTTTGTCCCGGTTCATCGTTCAACAGAAACGGGTTCGCGGCTTCGTCCGCGTCGAGTACGCCGTCGCCGTCGCTGTCGTTGTCGAGCGCGTCGGGTGTGCCGTCGCCGTCCGTGTCCTTGTCCGGGCCGAGCTCGAGGAAGTCGGCGATGAGGTCCTTGTCCTTGTCCGTCGGGTCGCCGCAGGTCCCGCCGGAGTCGATGAAGAGCGAGCCTCCGTCGCCGCCTGCGCCCGCAGCGCCGGAGGACGACATGCCGCCGCCGCTTCCGCTCACGTTCCATCCGCCGGGCTTGATCCCGGAGTCGGGCGAGCAGGCCAGCGGAAGGACCGCGGCAGCTGTGAGGAACGAGAGCCCGAGGCCGAACGAGCGCAAGCGGTTCTGCTTCATCGTGCACCTTTGCCGGCAGAAGGAAGGCGACGCGAAAACGCCGGCTCAGGGTAACACGTCGGCCCGCCGTTCCCTCCGTCGCCTCGCTCGGGGGTGCATCTCTTCGCTCTGGGCCTCTTCTTCGGCCGCGTGCTCGTCCGCAGCGGCGTGCGGATCACGCGCGAATCGTTGCCTGAGCCGCCTCCGGAGCGGCTCCCGGCCACGCGCGCCGGCCGATTCCTCCGCCGGCGGGAGCGGCGCCGCGTCGAGCCGCACGAGATCCGCCTCGGCCACGGCGGGCTCGTCGAGGTGCTCCGCCGCCCGCACGAGCAGCCGCCGCACCTCGGCGCGCACGGCCGCGTCACGCGTCCATCCGGGACGCGCTTGCGCCACGATCGCCCGCGCCAGCAAGAGCTCGGCGCGACCGCGTACATCGTCCGGAATCCACGTCGCGAGCGCGGGATCCGCGGCCGCCGAGAGCGCGCGCCGCAGCGCATTGATCCGCCTCGTGCCGAAGCGCGCCGCGTCCTCAGCCGCGCACGTCGCGAGCCGCGAGAGCCTTTGCGCCACGATCCGCGCCGCGTGCCCCACGGGCTCCGCGTCGCACGTGGGCAGAGGCCTCGCGTAATCGAACGCGAGCAGCACGGCCGCGAGGCACGCGCCGGCTACGACGACCGTGACCATCACCATCGCGACCTCGGCGTGGGATCGAGGCACCCACCCCGTCGTCAGGGCGACGAACGCCGCGCTCGCGGCGAGCACGAGCCCCGTGCAGCCGAGCGCGCCTTGGGTGTGCGCGATGCGCCGCGTCGGCCCTTGCCGCACGAGGCGCCCCCCGCTCGGCAGACGCTTCATCGCGCGTGACGCGGCCTGATGCAGCCCGACCGACAGCGGACCGAGCTCCAGCTTCGGAGGTTCGCGGAAGGGGGATTGCGGCGCCCCCGCGCGCCGAACGCCGGTCATCGTCGACCGACACTACCAGAGCATCGGCCTCTTCCGGAACGCGCCCGATCCGCTCGGCGCGTGTGTCAGCGAGGCCCGCCTCGTTTCGCTTTTTCCTCGTGCCCGCTCGTTCCTGCGCGCGCGGCGAGCACACGCACCACCTCGCGCAGGGGCACGCCGCGCGACGCGAGCCCCACGAGCACGTGGTACACGAGATCCGCGGCCTCGCTGGCGACGCGCGAATCGTCTTCGCCTTCGATCGCACGGACGAGCTCGTCCGCTTCCTCGCGGATCTTCGCGCCGATCTTCGCCGGACCTCCGTCGAGCAGCGACCGCGTGTAACTCTTCTCCGCGCTCGACGTGCGCCGCACCTCGATCTCGCGCTCGAGCACCTCGAGGAACGCGGCCGCATCCACGCCGGAGTCCGCGGCGATCCCGGTCTCGTCCACGCGACGGAAGAAACACGCGGGTTTGCCCGTGTGGCACGTCGGCCCGACCGGATCGACGAGCAACAGCAACGCATCGGCGTCGCAATCCGCGACGATCGCTGCGACGGCGAGCGTGTTTCCGCTCGTCTCGCCCTTCTCCCAGAGCGCGCCTCGGGATCGGCTGAAGAACGTTGCTCGCCCCGTCTCGATCGTTCGTTCCAGCGACGCGCGGTTCATGTACGCGAGCATGCGCACCTGACCCGTCAGCCTGTCCTGCACGATCGCGGGCAAGAGCCCCGCCTCGCCCCAGGCGAGCTCCACGCGTCAGCTCTCCTCGGACGGAGGCGGCTCGCTCGTCCGCTTTTCCTCTACTGGCTTCTTGGTCTTCTTCGCTGCGACGGCCTTCTGCGCCTTCTTCGCGGGCTTCTTCTTCACCTCGCGCGGCGCTTCGTCCTCGTCCTCGTCCGCCTCCGCCGCTGCATCCTTCTTCGCCGCGGCGGGCTCGCTGTCCTCGTCCTCGTCCTCGTCGGCGACGTTGCTCTCGGCCTTCTTCTCCTCCGCTTCGTCGTCGACCAGGGTCGGCAGCGGGATCGCCATCGCCGCTTCGGGATGAGCGAGCGCGGCGTGGTGATACACGGAGAACGCGAACGCCGCCGCGACGCCCGTGCTGAGCGCCACCGCTTGCGACGTCGAGAGCTGGATCGTCGCCGAGGTCCCGAACGACTCGGGCCGGAGCGCGAGGAACAGCACCACGGCCGGGACGAACGCGAGGATTTGCGACAGGCGCCGCATCGTGGGGTTCTCGACCATCTTCGAGATGCCGACCACGTAACCGACCCCGAAGAGCACGAGCGCGAGCGGCAGGAGAATGTGCTCGGGCAGCGACGGCGGGATCCAGCCGCGCTCGTCGTCCGCGCGCAGCATCTCCAGCAGGAAGCGGCCGACGCCGTAGGCGAACGTGAAGATCAAAAAGATTTGACCACGAAACTTCTGGTACCGCCGCGAGACGAGCAGGATCACGAGCAGCGTCACGCCCACGAGCGATTCGTAGATCTGCGTCGGGTGCACCGGGAGCGACGCCGTCGCGTCGTCCTCGATGAGGTGCTTCTTCACGTGCTGGATCCACGCCGGCGAGCCGCCCGGCGCGCCGCTCGGCGTCTCGATCAGCGAGGGATCCCAACGCGGGAACGTGCCGAGCTTCTGCAGCCACGCGGGCGCCGTCTTCTCGAGCGGCTGGCCGAAATCACAGCCGAAGAGGTAGCAGCCGACGCGCGTGATCATCAGGCCCGAGGCCAGGCTCGGCACCGCCACGTCCGCCCACGGAAGGAGCGGGATCCCGTGCCGCCGCAGGAACACCAGCGAGCCGACGAACCCGCCGAGGAAGCCGCCGTACGCCACGAGCCCGCCCTTGCGCACGTCGAGCATCGCGCCGAACGACTCGAACTCGTTCAGGTTCGTAACGATGTACAGGATGCGCGAGCCCACCACCGCGGCCACGGCCGTGACCACGTAGTTGTTCGCCATCAGCTCCTTCGGCAGGCCATCACGCTCCGCGAGCCCGAGCGTCAGATACCAGCCCACGACGAGCGACAGGCCGAGCATCACGCCGTAGCTGTAGATGGGCAGCGGGCCGACGGGCACCGTGCTCGCGCGGAACACGAACGCCGCGGCGCCGAGGGCCGCTGTGGCGACGGCGGCGCCGATCGCAAACGACCTGTTCTTCGTCACGAACTGGTAGATCGCGACGATCGCCGCGATCCCTGCGAGCGCGCAGAGGACCCAGAGCAGCGGCAGCGTCGTGCGCGGGAGCGGCACGCGGAACAGGATCGGATGCATGGCCGCCCTTCCTTACGCTTGCCCCAAGGGCCGGGCAAGCGTCGCCGCTGATCGCGGCCCTTTTGGTCGAGGGGCACCTGCTGCTACGATGCGGGCGTGCTCAGACGAGCGACCACGATCGGCGCGTGCGCCCTCCTCTCGCTCACGCTCGTTTCGTGTGTGCCCGAGGGACCGCCCACGGCAGACGCCGGCCCCGCGCAGCCCGCCCGCCCGGCGGCCCCGCGCCCACAAACCACGGCCCCGACCGCCCCCCTGGTCCCGCCCGGCCCCCCGATCCTCGCGCCCTTCGAGGACACCTTCGACCGCGCCGTTCTCGGCGAGGACTGGAACGCGCTCTCGCCCGGCTGGCGCATCGAAAACGGCCGCCTCTGCGGCAAGAACGCGCGAAACCGCGGCGTCTGGCTGCGCCGCCGGCTCCCCGTGAACGCGCGCATCGAGTTCGACGCTTATGCCGAGAACGCGATCGGCGACCTCAAGGTCGAGCTCTGGGGCGACGGGCAGAGCGGCGCCACGAGCACGTCCTACACGAACGCCACGAGCTACATCGCGATCTTCGGCGGCTGGCGCAACTCCAAGCACGTCCTCGCGCGCCTCGACGAGCACGGCGACGATCGGCTGGAGATCGACGTCGATCCGAAGAGCGACGACGAGCGCGAGCGCCCCGTCTCCGTGGGTCAGGCCTATCGATTCCGCATCGAGCGCGCGGACGGAAAGACGATCGTTTGGTCCATCAACGGGGTCGAGTACTTCACGCTCACCGACCCCGATCCACTCGCGGGTCCTGGGCACGAGCACTTCGGCTTCAACGATTGGGAAGTCCCGGTTTGCTTCGACAACCTGAAGGTCACGCCGCTCTGACCGCATGGAACACGCCGAGGTCGAACGCGCCCTGGAGGATCTCGACAGCCGAATCGAACGGCTGCGGGCGCTCTACGAGCAGTACTTCCTCGGCATCGAAAGGCTCGAGCCGCTGGTGCCGCGCAAGGAGCTCGAGCGGCGCATCATGCTCCTGCGCCGCGAGCAGATCCGGAACACGGCGCTGCGCTTCAAGTTTCAGACGCTGATCCAGCGCTACAACACGTTCCAGCAGTACTGGGGCCGGGTCGCGCGCGAGATCGAGAACGGCACCTACCAGCGCGACGTGCTCCGCGCGGCCGCGCGTTTCGGCGCGAAGGACGCGCTGACGATCGTCGGCAAGAAGCAAAAAGAGAAGTACGCGAAGCTCGCCGCCGCGCAGGAAGAGCGCCGCGCCCGCATCCGCAAACAAGCGCTGACGATCGACGAAGAGACGCTCGCCGACGAGGATCTCCTCGCCGACGACGTCGAGGATTTCGCCGACGAGGAGCTCGCCGACGACGCGCTCGAATTCACGACCGCAGAGCCGCCGCCGGCCAAGGCCGCGCCCCCGCCGCCGCCGCCCCCGAAGCCCGCGGCCCCGCCGCCGCCGCCCGCGGCCACGAAGCCGGCTGCGCCGCCTCCGCCGGCGCCTTCGAATCCAGGACGGATCTCCGCGCTGCCTCCGCCGCCGCCGGCGATCGGAAAACCGCCAGCGCCTCCGCCGCCGCCCGCGGGCAAACCCACGGCGCCGCCTCCGCCGCCTGCGGCCACGAAACCGGCCGCACCTCCGCCTCCGCCTCCCGCGGGCAAACCCGCCGCGCCGCCTCCGCCTCCCGCGGGCAAACCCGCTGCGCCGCCGCCTCCGCTCGCCGCGAAGGCCCCGCCGCCGCCGCCGCGCCCGCCGCTCCCTTCGACGCCGATCGATCGTTCGTCCGCGCTTCCGCCCGAGCCTGCGCCTGCAGCAAAATCGGCCGAGCCCGCGCCGCCGCCTGCCAAGCCGGAGCCCGCCAAGAAGCCGGAACCCGTGCCGCTGATGATGATGATGCGCCGGCCGGTCGAGGCCTCGGTTGCGAAGCCCGCGGACCCAAAACCCGCCGAAACGAAGCCCGCCGAGGTTTTTCCGCGGGAGGAAGCGCCGGCTGCGCAACGCCCGCAGGCTTCCTCGCCCGACCTCGGCAAGCGCCGCGTCGCCGAGCTCGCAGCCCAGGCGAAACAAGGCAAAACCGGCCCGAGCGGCCCGGCCTCGGCGCGCCCGCTGGACCTCGACCTCGACCTCGACGCGAAGCAAGCGCCGCCCTCGCGACGCAGGCCTTCGAGCACACGCACGCGGGCCGTCCACGTCCCGAACGTGTCCGACGAACCCGCGCCGAGCGTGCCTGCGCCGCCCTCGCGACGAAAGAGCAGCCGAAACATGCGCGCGGTCGTCACACCGACGCCGCCGCCCGATCCTCCGACCGAGGCGCCGTCGCCTCCGGACACGGACGCTGCGGCCTCCCCCGAGCCGCGCCCGCAGCCCGAGCCACGCCTGCAACCCGCGCGACCTCGCCCGTCACAAGGTTCGTCCGAGGACCTTTCCGACGCGCGAATCCGCCAGATTTACGCGCAGTACGTCGAGGCCAAGCGCGCCGCGAAGGAGTCGACCGCGGGCGTCACGTACGAGGCGCTCGCCAAGCAGCTCCGCCAGCAGGCCGAGAAGCTCAAGGCCTCTCACCCGCAAAAATCGGTCGATTACAACGTGGTGATGAAGGACGGCAAACCCACGCTCAAGCCGATCCTTCGCTAGGAGCTCAAAGCATCGGCCCGAGGCGCGGCTTCGGTCGCGTCCTTCGTGGCGGCTGATTTCGTGGGGAAGAAAGAGGGGGAATCGAGGCGGGAACGGCGCCGAGCTTGCTAGCGGTGCACGGCACCTCGCGTCGGCATCGCGGCCCGCCTGGCGACGGGCGGCGCGAACGAGTCATCCTCGCAGTACAGGATCGCGCATGCCGTCCTGTCGGACTCGCGCATCCGGCTGCATAACTCCCCGAGGTCCTCGTCGCTGTCGACGACATCCGCCTGCTGGGGTTGGGACGAGCCGTCCTCGTAATCGATGTTGTCCAGTGCGACCCACCGCCCCCGATACTCGTCGGAGCGGCACATATCGAGCCACGTCATCCGCATGGCTTCGCGGCGTCTACTGCCCATTGCCCGTGAACGACCTTCTCCTCTGCACCTCTGGCATCGGCGCCGACGTGGGCTGCGAAGTGCAGCTCGTGACCTTTGACACGCTGCGCCGTACCGTCGAGCAGAGGCTTCTGCGACCGAGCGTCATCGCTCGCAAGGTCCATCTAGCACCCGCGTCGAACGGGCGTCAAGCGCGTCAAAACGCGGTGACACACGAGCGAATTCCCATCTAGGGCCGTCGCTCGTGCATGTCGAGGGGGCCGCGCAAGACGCGCCGCGCTACTTGCAACGCGGAGGGAGCGCGGCCTTTCCGCTGCTGGCGCCGATCGCCGCAGCCGCGTCGGCGATGGGCTTGCCCGCGCAGCCCTTCGACTTCACCTCGCGCGCGGCCGAGGCGTCGATCGCCGAGAGCGCCTTGCTGCGCTTCGGCCCGGTGCACGAGCGGTACTGGCTGATCGCCATCGTCGTGTTGCCGCCGTACGCATACGTGATCGCCGCGTCGCAGGCCTTGTCGCCCGCGGCGTCGACCTTCGTACCGCCGCCGCCCGAGCCCGAGGCCGTCGTGGCCGCCGACCCGGAGCCCGATCCGGTGTTCGTGCCCGCGGTTTGTCCGGACTGCGTCGAGCCGCCTGCCGACGAGGCCGTCCCCGCGGTGCCCGCGCTGTCGGCCGGCGTGGCCGTCGGATCGGAGGCGACCACGACGGTCGTCGGAGCCGCGGACGGCATGAGGATGACCTCGCCGTCGCCGCCGCTCTTGCCGCCTCGGGTCGCGAAGATCGCGATGACGATCCCGAGCACGACGAGCACGCCGATGCCCGCGATGATCGGCATCGGGCTGCTCTTCTGCTGCTGCCTGCCGCCCATCGGCGGAGGCGGCGGCGCGGGGTAGGCCGGTCCGCCCATCGGCACGGGCGCGTGGCCGTGCTGCGGGGGCATCGGCACGATGGGCATCGGGCCGGGCGTCATCGCGGCCGCGCTCGGCCCCGTGTCGACCATCGTTCGCCCGCCCGGCGCGCTCGGCGCTCCCTGCGTGAAGAGCGGCTCGCCGATCTGCGTCCCGCCGGGACGTGCGGGCATCGGCCCGCTCGGCATGCCTTGCATCTGCCCGCTCGGCATCCCGTATTGCCCGCTCGGCATCCCGTATTGCCCGCTCGGCAGGCCTGGCATCGCCGCGGTGCCAGCGATCTGTTGCTGACCCGTCGCACCACCAACGATCGACGCGCGCCCGGCTCCGATCGAGAGCTCCTCGTAGAACTCGCGCACGGACGACTGGCGCTTGTTCTTGTCCTTCTCGAGCGCGCGCATGATCGCGGCCTTCATCTTCGGCGGCACCTGCGCGCCGAGCTGCGTCACCTCGAAGGGCGAGGGCTGCGCGGTGAGGTGCTGCGTGGCCCAGGCCCACGGCGTGTCTGCCTCGAACGGCAAGCGTCCGGTGAGCATCTCGTAGGCGACGATCGCGAGCGAGTAGACGTCGCTGCGCGAGTCGAGCTCCTGCCCGCGGAACTGCTCGGGGCTCATGTACGGCGGCGTTCCGAGCACCGTGCCTTGCTGCGTGAGCTTCTGCTCCTTCGAGTCGGGCCGCTCGCCGCGTTTGGCGATGCCGAAGTCGAGCACCTTCACGAAGTCGTCACCGTCGATCTTCGTGAGGAAGAGGTTCGCGGGCTTGAGATCGCGATGCACGATCCCCTTGCTGTGCGCCTCCTGGAGCGAGCCTGCGGCCTGCCCGATGATCTTGTCGACGCGCTCGGGCGGCATCGGCCCTCGCTGCACGAGCTCGTCCTCGAGCGGACTTCCTTCGAGCAGCTCCATCGCGATGTAGAGCTCGCCGGTATTCGTTTGCCCGAAGTCCCAGACCTGGATCGTGTTCGGGTGCTTGAGCTCGGCGACGGTGCCGCACTCGCGGTTGAAGCGCGCGAGCACTTGCGGATCCTTCGCGTACTGCGCGAGGAGCGTCTTGACTGCGGCCTTTCGGACCGTCGTGCCCATCTGCTGCTCGGCGGTGTAGACGCGGCCCATGCCGCCTTCGCCGAGCACGCCCGTGATGCGGTAACGACCGCCCACGATCGAGCCGATCAACGGGTCTTCTTCGGAAGGCGCCGACGGCAGCGGCGCTCCGCACTTGGCGCAGAAGCGAGCTCCATCGACATTCGCGTGGTGACAGGCGGGACACTCCATGATGCGGCGCGGAGCATCGCAAGAGGCGCGCGGGTGGTGCAAGAAGTTGCGGAAGGACTCCTCGCGAGGATCGTGCCCGGCCTGTCTTCTCACATGCGGGTTCGCGATCCAGCCTGCCGGGGGAGGGGCCCCTGCCGGGGATGCCGGAGATTCCGGCCTTCGGAGCGCGGCGTCCGGCCCGCTCCAAACACAAAACCTTCCATCCGGCTTGACATGTCAAAAGCAAGGGGCTAAGAGCCTGCTCCCCTTTGACGGGACACGTCTGTCTTCGAGGGAGGAACTCGCTGGCGTAGCTCAACCGGTAGAGCACCTGCCTTGTAAGCAGGGGGTTAGGGGTTCAAGTCCCCTCGTCAGCTCCACCGGACTGTCAGGGGCGGAAGGCTCGGACGAACGAGAGTAAAATCTCAGGAGACGAACCGACCGAAACAGAGTAGAGAGGGGACCCGCGAGCCCTTGGATCTCGCGAGACGTTGACAATCTGGAGGGTTGCCCGAGTGGCCAAAGGGAGCAGACTGTAAATCTGCCGGCAATTGCCTTCGATGGTTCGAATCCATCACCCTCCACCGAGACGCCGATGAGGCGTCTCGACCCGCGGAGCCGGAAAGTCGGTTCGTAGACGAGATCGGGGGGATCACCTCCCGACCTTTATCTGCGGGCGTAGCTCAGTTGGTAGAGCGTCAGCCTTCCAAGCTGAACGTCGCCGGTTCGAACCCGGTCGCCCGCTCCGCCGGACCGGCTCCATGCCCACCTAGCTCAGTTGGTAGAGCACGTCCTTGGTAAGGACGAGGTCGTCGGTTCAATCCCGATGGTGGGCTCCAGCAACCGTAAGGAAAGGACAGCGCGCGCGACCGTTCCGGTCGGCAACCGTCAGGAGACAGAACGATGGCCAAGGAGAAATTCAGTCGAACCAAGCCCCACGTGAACGTCGGCACGATCGGTCACATCGATCACGGTAAGACGACGCTCACGGCGGCCATCGTTAAGGTCCAGTCCAAGCAGAAGCTTGCGAAAGAGATCAAGTACGCCGACATCGCCAAGGGCGGCACCGTTCGCGACGAGACCAAGACGGTGACGATCGCGGCTGCGCACGTGGAGTACGAGTCGCCGA
>NZ_JAGTJJ010000042.1:0-8587 GCF_028435365.1 Polyangium jinanense
CTGCGCGATGCGCAGTTCATCGACCCCGAGTCCAGCGCTTGCGCTGGTCCGGGTCCAGGGGTGGACAACCCCTGGTCGGGGTCCGGGGTGAAACCCCGGCGCCACGCCATGGCCCGTCCCGGGCATTGCGGCGTCGTCGCCGCGCCGTGACGGGCGGCCCTTCCGTACGAGCCTGCCTCGCATTACCCTTCCCACGCCTGCATGGCTGAGCCTGCCCGAGCTTCCGCCTTGGTCGTCCGCATGGAGCACATCACCAAGCGGTTTGGCCGGGCCACCGTCCTCGACGGTGTCTCGCTCGATCTCCATGCCGGCGAGGTGCACGCGCTCCTCGGCGAGAATGGCGCTGGCAAGAGCACGCTGCTCAAGATCCTCGCTGGCGTGTACACGGACCACGGCGGCACGATTTTCCTCGACGGTCGCCCCGTCCGTCCTCGCTCCCCGGCGCATGCGGGGGCTCTCGGGATTGCTGTCATCCATCAGGAGCTCTCCCTCCTGCCCGCGCTTTCCATCGCGGAAAACCTTTTCGTCGAGCGGCCCCTCGGTCGCTTCGGCCTCGTCGATCGCCGGCAGGAGCGCGCCCGCGCCGCGCAGATCCTCGCCGAGGTCGGCCTCGACCTCGATCCGGACACCCTCGTCGAGCGCCTCTCTTTGCCCGAGCGCCAGCTCGTCGAGATCGCGCGGGCCCTTGGACGCGGCGCGCGGGTGCTCATCATGGACGAGCCGACGAGCGCGCTCGCGGGACCTGCGATCGAGCGCCTCTTCGAGCTGATCGCGGGCCTCCAGGCGCGTGGCGTCGCCATCGTGTACGTCTCGCACCGCATGGAGGAGATCGAGCGGATCGCCGATCGCCTCACGGTTCTGCGCGATGGCCGCGTCGTTGGCTCTGCGCGGGTGGGCGAGGTTCCGCTGGAGCAGGTCGTCGCGTGGATGCTCGGACCGCGGCATGCGCCGGCCGAGGTTTCGCCGGTTTTACCCGCTGCACGCGAGGAGCGACTCTCGGTCGAGGAATTTTCCGTCGATTCGGTCGCCTTCGAGCGGCCCCTCGTCGATCGGGCCTCGTTCGTGGTGTTCGCGGGCGAGATCGTCGGGCTCTTCGGGCTGTCCGGCGCGGGCGCGAGCGAGCTCTTGCTTGGGCTCTCCGGCGCGCTCGGCGCGCGCGCGCGGGCGAAAGAGGTTCGGCTCTCCTCGGTGCCCGTTCGAATCGGTTCTCCGCGCGAGGCGAGGGCGCTCGGCGTGGCGTTTGTCCCGGCGGATCGGAAAACGATGGGCCTCGTGCCCGGCATGACGGCCGAGCGCAATGGGACCCTCGTCCGGCTCCCGGCGCTCTCGCCGCTCGGATGGCTTCGCCCTGCGCGCGAGCGGCGTGCGGCCCTTTCCATGGCGGCCGACGTGGGCCTCCGGCCCGAGGCCCTCCCCATGGACGCGGCCACGCTCTCGGGCGGCAATCAGCAGAAGGTCGTGCTCGGAAAATGGCTGCTCGAACAGCCACGCGTGCTCCTCTGCGACGAACCCACGCGGGGGGTCGACGTCGGCGCCAAGGCCGAGATGCACGGAAAACTCCGCGCGCTTGCCGCCTCGGGCGCGGCCGTGCTCGTGGCGGGCTCGGATGCGCGCGAGATTGCCGCGATTGCGGACCGCGTCCTCGTGCTCCGACGAGGCCGCATCGCCGCCGAAGTGGCGCGGGCCGAAGCGACCCCGGCCGCGCTGCTCGCCCTCGCCATGGGCCACGACGAGGAAGAGCCGTGAGCGAACACCCCTCCAGCCTGGAAACACCCGCCCCGCGCTCGCCCGGAAAAACCTCCGCGTGGCACCGCTCCTCGCTCGCGCGGGCCCTGTTCTCGCTCGCGCTCGTCCTCACGCTCGGCGTGATCTTTCCGGCCGAAGGCGCCTTCTTCCGCCTCGGCACCCACCAGGGTGCGCTGCGACAGGCTTCCGTCGTCGGGATCCTCGCTTGTGGCCTGCTGCCCGTGATCCTCGCGGGCGGGATCGATCTCTCCGTGGGCAGCGTCCTCGGCCTCTCGGCCGTCGTCGCGGCGAAACTCAGCATTCACGCGGGCGAGCCGGCGTGGCTCTCCGTGCTCCTCGTGCTCGTCATGGGCGCCGCGTGCGGGGCGGCTTCGGGCTCCGTCGTCGCGTTTGCCCGCGTGCAGCCGTTCGTCGCGACGCTCGCCATGATGGTCTTCGCGCGGGGCCTCGCGAAGACGACGAGCGGGGGAACGAAGGTCGCGACGGCCGTCCCGGGTCCCGACGGCGTCCTCCGCTACGTCGAGGTCCCGCCGCTTTTTCGTGCGCTCGACGCCCAGGTCTTCGGCGGCAGCGTCGCCACCGTCACGCTGGTCTTCCTCGCCATCGCTGCGATCGTCGGTTTTTTATGCGCCCGCCACCGGCTTGGGCGGTATCTTTATGCCGTGGGGGGCAACGAGGAGGCCGCGCGTTTGTCCGGGGTGCCCGTGCGCGCCACGAAGATCCTCGCCTACGTGATCTCAGGCGTCTGCGCGGCCGCCGCTGGTATTTGCCAGGCCGCGCAGGAGCAGCAGGGCGACCCCGAGGCCGGCGTCACCTACGAGCTCACGGCCATTGCGATGGTCGTCATCGGCGGCACCAGCCTCAAGGGCGGACGCGGCGGGATGGGGCTCACGCTGCTCGGCGTGCTCACCATCGGCTACCTCGACAAGATCCTCAGCATCAACGCCGTGCCGGAGGCGAGCCGGCTGATGCTCACGGGCGCCATCGTGATCGTCGCGGCGGTGGCCCAGAAGAACTCCTGAGGGCGCGGAAGGCCGCCCGGAGGCGCGTACGGACATGTCCCGAATGCTTCGATTGACCCGTCGCTCGTTGACCCTCGGCCTGCTCGTTCTCGCCTGCGCCTGCAAGGGGGAATCAAAAGGGAGCGGGCCCGCAGAGGAGGGCGGCAAAAAGGACCGCTTCGTGATCGGGATGTCGCAATGCAACCTCGGCGAGCCCTGGCGCGTGCAGATGAACGCCGACATCGCCGCCGCGGCCAAGGAGCACCCCGAGATCGAGGTGATCTTCAAGGACGCGCAAAACGACACGCTCAAGCAGCGCGCGCACGTGGAAGAGCTCGTCGCGGCGAAGGTCGACGTGCTCTTCGTGAGCCCCAAGGAGGCGCAGCCGCTCACCGAGCCGGTCGGCAAAGCGTTCGACGCAGGGATCCCCGTCATCGTGCTCGACCGGGCCGTGCTCGGTGAGCGGTTCACCACGTTCATCGGCGCCGACAACAAGAAGATCGGCCGCGCCGCGGGCGAATGGATCAAAAAGGTCCTCGGCGGAAAGGGCAAGGTCGTCGAGCTGAAGGGGCTCATGACCTCGACGCCGGGCCAGGACCGGAGCGCGGGCTTCCGGGAGGCGATCGCCGGGTCCGAGATCGAGATCGCGTTCGAGGCCGACATGAAATGGCTCGAGCCCGAGGCGCGCAAGGAGATGGATTCAGCGCTCGCGCGGCTGCCGAAGATCGATCTCGTCTACGCGCACAACGATCCGGGCGCGCACGGCGCGTACCTCGCGGCGCGCGCCGCCGGCCGCGAGAAGGAGATGAAGTTCGTCGGGATCGACGCCTTGCCCCACGAGGGCGTGAGCTACGTCGCGCAGGGGATCCTGGACGCGACGTTCCAGTATCCGACGGGCGGGCGCGAGGCCGTCGAGACGGCGCTGCGAATCCGGAAAGGGGAAAAGGTGCCGAAGACGATCACCCTCGGATCACGCCGCTTTACCAAGGACGACGTGCAGAAGGGCGGCGAGATCATCGAGTGAAGCCGGAGGCTCAGGGGGATCGAGAGGCGGATCCGGTGACGTCGGTGGCCGACGGTGCCGGGTCGTACGCACGATCTTCCTACATCGGCGGCCGACGGAGATGGACAGGGCGCGCAGACAGGTGCCGTCGGCGGACTCCGGTAGGTGGGGCGGCGCGAGAACAGGTGTCGTCGGCGGCCGACGGAGAGGGGCGGGGCGCGCAGACAGGCGCCGTCGGCGGGCGCCGGTAGGTGTGGAGGCGCGCGAACAAGCGTCGTCGGCGGCCGACGGGGGGATTCCGTGCGCACGAACGAGGTGCAACGGCGGTCGACGGAGCCCGATCAGGCGCAGGGGGCGCTGACGTCAGGCGCCGATGACGTCATGTCGCGCCTCCGAACAGGTGTCGTCGGCGTTCGACGTCACCTGTCCGTGCTTCATGCCCGCGAAAGGCGCGCCCGGAGGAAGTCCGCGGCGCGCTCGGTCGAGGAAATGGCCTCGGGCAGGTACGTGGGGAACGCCTGGAAGCCGTGGATCATGTGCTCCCAAACGTCGAGCACGGCCTCGCCGCCCGCGGCCTTCACCTTGTCGACGAGCCTGCGCGAATCGTCGAGCAACACCTCGGCCGTGCCGACCTGCACGAAGAGCGGGGGCAGACCATGCAGGTCGGCAAAGAGCGGCGAGCTCTTCGCGGGATCGTTCCCCTGGAGAACGGCGCCGGCCATCATCGCCAGACCGCGCGGATCGACGAGCGGATCGATCTCGGCGTTCGTCTTCGTAGAATCGCCGGAGGCCGTGAAATCGACCCAGGGAGAGAAGAACGCCGCGCAGCCCGGCATGGGCAGGCCGGCGTCGCGCAGCGCCAGGAGCGTGGAGAGCGTGAGGCCGCCGCCCGCCGAATCCCCGGCGAGCGCAATGCGGGAAGGCGCGACGTCCTGCGCGAGCAGCCAGCGATACGCCGCCACCGCGTCTTCACGGCAAGCGGGCCAGGCGTGTTCCGGCGCGAGGCGATAATCGACGGAGAGAGCGCGCACGCCGGCGCACTTCGCGAGGCGGAAGACCGTTTCCAGATGCGTCTCGGAGGAGCCGAGGATGTAAGCGCCGCCGTGCAGGTAGAAGATCACGCGGCTCGTGTCCGCGCCGGGCGGCGTGATGAAGTACGCGGGCACGTCGCAGGTGGAGCGCTCGAGCCGCGCCTCGCTGGGCACGGGCGTGGATTGCAGGATCGCCGCGAACCAGGCGCGCATGTCGGCCGGCGCGGGGCTTTTCGGGGGATTCGATCGAAGAAACGTGATGAGCTCGGCGAGACCCGGATGTTCCATGCGCGCATGAGACGCCCACGGACCTTCGTCGTCAAGCCGGGGGCAGGTTCAGGGCTACCACCGTACGACCGCCTTCGCTGGCCGCGCCCGCAGTACGACATGCCGCTCGCCCTTGTTCGTGCTGTGCTTCGCTGCGATCCACACGTCGCTTCCGGAGGCCCACACGTCGCGCATGTCCCAGCGCGAATCGAGCTCCGGGACGGAGGTGTGCGCGGGCGGCGCGACCTCCTCCCATTCTCCGGGCGGATATCGCTTCCAGATCGCGTCCGCCGTGACGAGCCACAAGGTCCCGTCGCCCGCGCCCGCGAGCGAGCGCGCGGGCGCGCCGAGCTTCGGCAAGGTCTGCGCCTTGAAGGCGCCCCCTTCGAGCCGGAGCAGGTGGGCATTGCCGTTTTCCTCGGCGCCGAGCAGCCACACGTCGCTCGCTCCCTGCGCCACGAGGGCCACGTGCTTCATCGACGCCGGCACGTCCGGCAGCACATACACCTGACCCGGGACCCCCACCGGCGCCTCCTCCACCTCGCCGCCGTCCGCGCCGCCGTCCTCCGCGCCGCCGTCGAGCGCCGCGTCCTTCGCTTCTTTGGCCGCGGGCTCGGGCGCCGCGCTCGCGACGGCGGGCGCCACGCTCGCGCTCGCTTTGGGCGGCGGCGCGGCGGAAGCTTCGCCGGCCTTGCCCTCGACCGGCGGGGCCCAGCGCACGACGACGTGATGCTTCGCGGCATCCCCCGTCCTGCAATGCCCCGAGGCGAACACCTCTCCGGTCGCGAGCGCCGCGATCTGCTCGATACGCAGCGACTTCCCGCACGCTTCGTCATCGAGCCGCGCGCTCGGCAGATCGGGAGACGGTTTGTCCTGGTAAGGATCCACCACCTTCACCTTGAGTTTGCCCGAGGACGTCGACATGGACAGGATCCGCTTTTTCGACCAGACGGCGAGGTGCGGCTTCCAGTCGTCCGCGTATTGCTTGAAGCTCTCTTTGGCCTGCTCCAGGCGGAAAAACGGATTCTTGACGGGTTCTTTCGGCGTCTCGAACAGCACCCAGACCGAGCTCGGGAGCCGGCCCGAAAAACGCAGGATTTGCCCCTCCGCAGGCAGGCCGGAGGGCATCGGTGTTTCGACGAGCTCGGCCTCGACGGTCGCCGTCGCCATCCGCGTGCGCGCCGCATCGGCGATCACCACGCCCTCGGCGAGGCCCGAGAACGTGATCGGGTCCTTCGCCTCCAGCACGACCGAGAGCGGGCCCTTGGGCGTGGGCGCTTCCGGCGCGGGCGCCGTCGAAGTCGTCGTCGCCGAGGGGGGCGGCGCGGGGCCTTTGTCGGTGTTGCCACAGCCGAGGAGAGGCGAGGGGACGAGCGCGCACGCGAGCAAGGCGACGAGGCCACGCATGCGGGCAAACTAGTCGGTTTCAAGGCGAAAAGGAAGACATCGGCGGCCAGCTTGACCGGGCCAACGCGGATCCCTACGTCCCGCCTCACCACCATGCCGCAGGACTCATGAAGCGTTTCCTCGCCGAGCTCCGCGCCGCCGCGCGAGACGAGCGGGGGCGCACGTTCGTCTTCGTTCCCTACGACCAGCTCTCGGACGCGATCGGCCCCTTGCGCGAGCTCTCCCCCGAGCGCGCGGGCGTGCTGCTCGTCGAGGATCCGGGGAAGGCCGCGCGCCGCCCATACCACAAGCAAAAGCTCGCCCTCGTGCTCGCGAACATGCGCCATTTCGCGCTGGAGCAAGCGCGGCGCGGCGTGGCCGTCCGGTACGTGGTGGCGGACGCGGGGTATGCAGGGGCGATCACGCGCGCCGCCGCCGAGGTCGGGCCGCTCGTGTGCATGGAGCCGGCCGAGCGAGAGCTCCGCGTGGAGCTCGCGCCCGCCGCGGCCAAGGGCGCGCTGCGCTTCGTGCCGCACGAGGGGTGGCTCACGACGCGCGACGATTTTCTAAAGGCCACCGGTGGGCGTGCACCCTATCGAATGGATGCGTTTTACCGGTACGTCCGAAAGCGGACCGGCATCCTCGTGCACGAGGGAAAACCCGAGGGCGGGCGGTGGAGCTTCGATACGGACAATCGGCTGCCATTCCGCGGAGAGCCCCCCGCGCCGACGCCGCCCTCGTTCGAGCCGGATCCCATCACGGAAGAGGTCTGCGCGCTGATCCATCGTCGTTATGCCGATCACCCGGGCCATCTCGATCCCCGCGCGCTCCCTTGCACGAAGGCCCACGCCGAGGCGCTCTGGGCCTGGGGAAAAAGCGCCGCATTGCCGCATTTTGGTCCCTTCGAGGACGCGATGTCGCAGGGCTCCACGAACCTCTTCCACACGCGCGTAGCCCCGCTCCTGCACCTCCACCGCCTGCTGCCCGCGCGGATCGTGCGCGAAGCCGCGGCGCTCCCCATTCCGATCGGGAGCAAGGAGGGGTTCGTCCGGCAGATCCTCGGCTGGCGCGAATTCGTGCGGCACGTGCACCGCGAGACCGACGGATTCCGCATCCTGCCCAATCTACCCGAAGGAATGGCGCGGGGCCTCGAGGACCCGAACGCGCCCGCCGCGCCGGACATGCTCGGCGCAACCGAGCCCTTGCCCGCATGTTTCTGGGAGGGAGGTCCGCGCTCGGGGCTCGCTTGTCTCGATCGGGTGATCGGCGACGTCTGGCGCGAGGGCTACAGCCACCACATCACGCGGCTCATGATCCTCTCGAACATCGCGACCTTGCTCGGGCTGTCGCCGCGGGAACTGACGGACTGGTTCTGGATCGCGTACACCGACGCATACGACTGGGTCGTCGAGCCAAACGTGCTCGGAATGGGGACGTTCGCCGCAGGCGACATCATGACGACGAAGCCCTACGTTTCGGGCGCGGCCTACGTCGATCGAATGAGCGATTATTGCGACGGATGTCCGTTCGACCCGAAAAAGACCTGCCCGCTGACAGCGCTCTACTGGGACTTCCTCGCGCGGAACGAGCCGATCCTCCAGAAAAACCCGCGCATGCTGGTGCCGCTCAAGGCGCTCGCCTGCCGGCCGAGCCCACACCGCGATGCAGATTCCCGCGTGCGTGAGGTCGTCCTTTCGGCACTTGCACGCGGCGAGCCGCTCACCCCCGAAAACCTCCCGGGGCCGCGGTGAGCCGACAGGACCACGCTCGTTGCCTCGACCCGGATCGGACGATATAGAAGGCCCGCATGGAAACCCCCTCACCCTCGCCCCGCACCTCGCCGTCCACGCCCGCGTCGAGGCCGTCCGGCAGGAACTCGGGAAAAATCCTGGTCGTGTTCATCATCGTCACCTCGACCGCGATCGCCGGAACGATCGTGGGGATGCGGCTCTCGGTCCGCGCAAAGATGAACGCCGCCGCAGCCGCCGCGAGCGCCGGAGCCTCAGGCGCGCCATCGGCCGGGCCCCCCGCGCCGCGTTGAGAGAGGGCGCGGGGCTTTGCCCCGCACCCCAGCAGGGGGCTGTCCGCCCCCTGCACCCCGGACCAGGCACGGCCTGGACCGAAGGCCGAGAAACCGCGCGATGCGCGGTTTC
>NZ_JAGTJJ010000042.1:8597-32369 GCF_028435365.1 Polyangium jinanense
AAGACCACGAGCGGCGTTGCCAACCAAGACGGTAGCGCTGCCCCAGCCTCGAGCAGACGCATTGGCGCTGCGGTTTTGACTGGCAAGGTCGTCGCTGGTCTTGCCTCGGCCTGTTCGATGAACTGCGCATCGCGCAGTTCATCGACCCCGGGTCCAGCGCTTGCGCTGGTCCAGGTCCAGGGGCGGACAGCCCCTGGTCGGGTCCGGGGTGAAACCCCGGCGCTACGCCGCCCCTGCCTAAACCACGAGCACGAGCTTCCCGGTGCTCGCGCGGCCGGCGAGATCCCGGTGCGCCTCGGCTGCGTCTTCGAGTGGATACGTCTTGCCCACGATCACGCGCAGCGCGCCTTCTGCGGCCGCGGCGGCGAGCTCGGCGAGTGGCGGCGCGCAGAGCTCGCGCCGCTTGATCAGGGGCGTCATGTAATAGCCGGTGATGGTCAGGTTCTTGTGCATGAGCCCGACGGGCTCCACCGTCCCGCGTACGTCCGCGGTTGCGGCGCCGTACACGACCATCCGGCCCATCGGGGCGAGACAGGCGAGACTCCGCTTGTATACCTCCGTGCCGCCCAGCATTTCGAGCACCACGTCGACCCCTTCCTTCACGGCCGAACGAATTCGCGTGGCGAAATCGTCTTCCCGGTAATTCACCACGAGGTCTGCGCCGAGCGAGCGCACGAGATCCGCCTTTGCCGGCGAGCCCACCGTGCCTGCGACGAACGACGCTCCGAGCCGCCGCGCGATTTGCACGGCGAGTGTCCCCACGCCGCCTGCCGCCGCGTGCACGAGCACCTTTTCCCCGGGCGCGAGCCTGCCTGCGAGCGTGAGTGCGTGGTGCGCCGTCAGGCCCTGCACCGGCAAGGCCGCGGCCTGCTCGAAGGACAGATTGGCCGGGATTGGATAGACGCTGTAGGCTGGCGCGACCATTCGCTCGGCATAGGCCCCGTCGCCGAGGGCCATCACGCGGTCGCCGACGTGGATGTCGGTCACGCCTTCGCCGACGGCGAGCACCTCGCCGGCGGCTTCCATGCCCGGGGTCGCCGGGAACGTGGGGCGGATGAAGTATTGCCCCTTCGTGAACATCGTGTCGGCGTAATTGAGGCCGACGGCGCGGACGGCGAGGAGGACCTGGCCTGGCTTCGGCGTGGGCTCGGGTGCGTCCTCCACGCGGAGGACGTCGGGGCCGCCGAGGGCGTGAAATCGAATGGCTCGCATGGCGCGAGACTAGCAGCAGTTCGTCACCGCTGGCGAGGCGCTCGTAGCCCGAGCGCGTGTGACAGCGCTGCGGCCAGGGTTCCGAACGTGCGCAGGCTGCTCGTGTCGAGCCCGAGCTCGACCATGGTCGAGGCGATGGCCGGCCGGATGCCGGACACGAGGCAGTCGCTCCCGAGCAGCCTTGCCGCGTGGACGAGCGAAAAGACGTGTGACGTCGTATTCGTGTCGATGTCGGCCACGCCCGTCAGATCGAGGATCGTCACGCGCGCCGCCGATTGCACGATGGATTCGAGCAGCTTGACCATCATCATGGCCGCGCGGCCTGCGTCGATCTGCCCGATGACGGGCAGGAGGAGCACGCCCTCGGCGACTTGCAGGATCGGCGTCGAGAGCGCCCGGACCGCCTCGTTTTGCGCTTGGAGGGCCGCCTCGGCCTGGCGGCGCTCGCCCATCTCGCGCTCGAGCTCCAGATACCTTGCTTCGACCTCGCTCCGCGAGGCGCGCAGCTCTTCTTCGAGTTGCTGCTGATCGGTGACGTCCCGCGCCACGAAGTAAATGAGCCCGTCCTTCGGCACGCTCGTCCAGTCGATCCATCGGTACGTGCCGTCCTTGGCCCGATATCGATTCTTGAATGTGAAGACGACGGCCCCCTGGGCCATTCTGCTTACTTCTCCGAGCGTCGCCGCTTGGTCGTCCGGATGCACGTACGAAAGGAATGGCTGCGCGCGGAGCTCCTCGCGCGTGTAGCCGAGGCGCCCCTCCCAGGATGGCGAGAGCTCCAGGAAATACCCCTCCATCGAGGCGATACCCAGGAGATCGGCCGACAGCTCGAAGAGGCGTCGGTATGGGTCCTGCACCACGCTGCCTTTCTGGGCTTCGGGTGCGACTTCGTCTCGTTTCTCTTCCACCATCTGGATTCCCCCGTTCCCCCCGAATCTCCTAAATCTCGAATGCTAGGGCGACGCTCGAAGCCATGTCAAGGCGCCTCGCGCGGAAAAGGAAGTGCCCGCGTGCACGGCGTACGTGCACATCCGAGGATTTCACGGCACATCCGTGGCCTCGACGCGTGCGCATGATTCCTTTTCCTCGCCTCGGCCGACGGGCGGGTGTACCCTTGCGGAGAACATCATGGCCTCGACCACGCGACGCGCCCTCGTGATCGGAACCGGTACGGGCGGCCTCGCGTCCGCTGCGTTTCTCGCCAAGGACGGTTTTGATGTCCTCGCGCTCGACGCGGGGGCCGAGATCGGCGGCTACCTCGCGCCGTTCTCGCGGGACGGATTCGTGTTCGACCAAGGGCTGCACTACGTCGGCGCCTGCCGCCCCGGCCAGCTCGTCCATGAGCTGCTCCAGTCCGTTGGCGTCGACGCCGGCGAGCTCTTCTGCGAGCTCGATCCCGACGGATTCGACCTGGTTCGATTTCCCGACCTCGATATCCGGGTTTGTCGGCCCCTCGCCGCGTACCGCGAACGCCTCGCCTCGCTTTTTCCGGGCGAAACGAAGGGCCTGCGCCAATTCTTCGGTTTGCTCGACGGCGCGGCGCGGATGCACGACGCGCTCGCCCGGGGCATCCTCGGCCGCCCCGTCCTCACCGATCTCGTCGCGCTCACGGGCGTCCCTTCGCTCTTGCAATGGAGCCAAAGGCCTTTGCGCGAGCTCATCGAGCAGAGCACCGACGATCCGCGCCTGCGCGCGGTGCTCGCGGGCCAATCCGGCGCGTGGGCCTTGCCGCCCTCGCGCGTGGTCGGGCTCGCGGCGCTGCTCTACATGGCCCATTTCAGCGACGGCGCGTTCTTTCCGCGCGGCGGCGGCGGGGGCCTGCGCGACGCGCTCGTGCACGCGGCCGAGGCGAAAGGCGCGCGATTCCGCACGCGCGCCCTCGTCGAGCGTATCGAGACCGAACGCGGCCGTGTCACCGGCGTCGTCCTCGCGGGAGGCGAGCGTATCGAGGCCGATATCGTGGTCTCCGCGATCGATCCCACGATCACCCTGGGCCGGCTCGTCTCCGCGGCGGATCTGCCGACCTCGCTCCGGCGCAAGGCGGCCGTGATCGAGCCGTCCATGGCGACGTTCCAGATATGGCTCGGCCTGCGCCGGGACGTGCGCGCCTATGGACTCGGCGCGCAAAACGTCTGGCTCTATCCGTCCTACGACGTCGAGGAGGGTTTTTCCGCGCGATTCACGGGAAAACTCCCGCCGCGGCCGATGCTGTTCGTCTCGCCGACCTCGATCAAGGACGCGAGCGGCGCGCTCGCCCCGGAGGGGAGCTCGTCGCTCGTCGTGCTCACGTACGTGCCGCACGCGCGTTTCCGCAAATGGCAATCGCTCCCGGAGGCCGAGCGGGGGCCCGCGTATGCGGCCTATCGCGACGAGATTGCGCGGTGGATGCTGAAGGAGCTCGACGCGCGGTATCCGGGGCTCGTGGGCGACGTGGTCGTACAAACGTACGGCACGCCGCTCACGGCGGCGGATCGGACGCGCGCTGTTCATGGCGCGCCGTTCGGCCCGGCGATGACGCTCTCGCAATGGGGGCCCAAGGGATTCCGCACGCGTACGCCGGTGACGGGCCTGTATCTCGCGGGCTCCGGCGTCTTCGGCGGCGGTGTGGCGCCGTGCCTTTTGTCCGGGCTCGCCGCGTCGTTCATGGCGAAGCTCGCGCCGCGGTGAAGGGGGGCGCGTCGCGTTTCTCGTTGACGCGCCGTACCGCCGAGCTTATTACCTTTGGTTGTGTATCGGCATACGCGAGTGGCTGCCTTATGGTAGAGGAGCGGGAGGAGCTCGAGCGTCTGCGCGCGCGCGTGGGCGAGCTGGAGAAAGCCGCCGCGGAGCGTGACGCGCTCGCGGCGCGGCTCGCGCGAGCCGAGGCGCACCTCCGGGTGTTCGTGGAACATACGCCCATCGCGGCGGCGCTCCTCGATCGCGACATGCGTTACCTTGCGGCCAGCGAGGACTGGCTCTCGGACCTGCGCGTCGAGGAGCGGGATGTCATCGGCCGAAGCCATTACGACGTTTTTCCCGAGATGCCCGATCGGTGGCGGGACATTCACCACCGTTGCCTCGCGGGCGCGACCGAGGAAAGCGAGGAAGATCCCTTTCCGCGCGCCGACGGGAGGCTCGATTGGGTGCGCTGGAAGATCGTTCCGTGGCGGGACGGTACGGGTGAGGTCGGCGGGCTTTTCCTGGTGACGGAGGTCATCACCGAGAAGAAGCGCCTGAAGGACGCCATCGAAGCGCAGGCCGCCGCGATCCGCGAGCTGTCGACCCCCATCGTGCCGATCCGCGACGACGTGCTGGTGATGCCGCTCGTCGGATCGCTGACCCCGGAGCGCACGCAGCAGATCATCGAGAACCTGCTCGGCCGGATCGTCGAGGCGCAGGCGCGCGCCGCCATCCTCGACGTCACGGGCGTCCCTGTGGTCGACAGCCATGCGGCGAACTCGCTCCTCCAGATCGCGAAAGCCGTGCGGCTGCTCGGGGCCCACGTGGTCTTGACCGGAATCCGACCCGAAGTCGCACAGGCGCTCGTGACCGAGGGCGTCGACATGACGGACATCGTCACGCGGCGCGATTTGCAGAGCGGCGTGGCCTGGGCGATGCGCGCGCGAGCGTGAGCCGCGACCGCGCGTTTTCCCCTTTCTGAGAATTCTCTCAGGATCCCCTCAGGATCTCCTCCGGGGGGCGGCGCTAGGGTCCGCCGCATGAGCTTCTGGCTCGCGCTCCCGATCGCCGCGAACATCGCGCTCGCGGCCACGACACCCGCGAAAAAACTCTCCTTCGACGAGGCCATCGGCCTGTCCGTCGAGACGCCGGACGTGCGCGGCGCCGAGCGCGCCGTGGCCACGAAACACGCGCTCGGCGCCCGGATCTCGGGGATGACCGAGAACCCGCAAATCTACGTGCAGCCGGGGTTCCGCGTCCTGCCCACGCCAAACCAGGGCGTCGAGATCCAGGCGAGCGTGACGCAATCGTGGAACCTCGCGGGGTTGTCCTCGGCCCGCAAGGCCGCGGCCCGGGTCGAGGAGGAGGAGCTCTCGGCGAGCGCGCGCGCGCTCGCGCTCACGCAGCGGCTCGAAGCGGCGCGGGCGTGGATCGATCTCTGGGCAGCCGAGCGCGTGCTCGAAGTGGCCACGCGGGAAGCGGCGCTCGCCGGGGAGTTCACGCGGCTCGTGGAGAAGGCAGCGCTTGCCTCGGCGGCGACGAAGGCGGACGCGGCCGACGCGCGCGCTTACCACGCCGAGGCGCGGCTCGGGGTGATCGGGGCCGAGGGCGAGGTGTTCGAGCGCGGGCTCGGGCTTTCGCGGGCGATCGCCGCGGGCGCGGATCCGCTCGGCGCGCGCGGGGATTTGCCGGCGCCCGTGTTGCCTTCCGGATCGGGTTTGCGCGAGGCGCAGAAGCACGCGGGGGCACTGCCGTCCGTGCAGCAGAAGGCGCTCGCGGCGCGGGTGGAGCGCGCGCGCGAGGCCGAGGAGAAGGCCGCGCGCGGGACGGCGCTGTCGCTCGGCGTATACGTGCAGCGGGATTCGCCCGGCGGGCTCGTGGGGTACGGCGCGGTCGGGCTCACGCTTCCGCTGTTCAACCGTGGCGAGCGCGAGCGCAGCGTGACGGCCGCGCGCGCGGCGCAGCTCGAAGGCGAGACGAAGCGCGAGGCGGCGAACGCGTCGACCGACGTGGCGATGGGGATCCACGAGGTCGAGCACACGCAGGACATCGTGGACACGCTCGCCGGCGCGATCTTGCCGGCGCTCACGGAGGGGCTCGCGGCGCGGGTGCGGCTCTTCGAGGCGGGCGAGGGGACGATGCTGGAGGTGATCACGGCGCGCAGGAACGTCGCGGCCGCGCAGAGCCGGCTCGAGCGCGCGCGGGCAGCCAACGCGTGGGCGCGCGTGAAGTTGTGGCTGTGGCTCTCGGCGATGGACGACGGGAAGAAGCAGGAGAAGGCGCGATGAGGGCGCGATCGATCGGGTTTGTCGTGGCAGCGCTCATCCTCCTGGCCGCGTGCGCGCGCCCCGAGGCGGCGCCCGAGCCGGCCGCGGACGTGGGCCCGAAGAGCGCGGAGACGCCGTGGGTCGCGGCGCGCGCGCCGGGCGGGCTCTCGCTACTCGAAGCGCCGGCCGAGCTCGTGCCGCCCGCGGGGGCGAAGGGCGCGGTCGTGCCGCCGTTCTCCGCGCGGATCACGAAGGTGCACGTGGAGCACGGCGAGCGCGTGGAGGAAGGCGCGCCGATCGCGGACGTGGTGATGCCGGAGCTCGCGCGCGCGGCGGGCGCGTTCGCGGCGGCGGGCACGCGGATCGGGGCGCATGGCAAGCGCAAGGCGCAGCTCGAAGATCTCCGGAAGGACGGGCTCGCGAAGCTCGCGGAGATCGCCGAGGTCGAGGGCGTGCTCGCGGATGCCTCGGGCGCGCAGCAGATGGCGCTCGCGACGCTGAAGATCGCGGGGCTCGGGCCGAAGGACGTGGCCTCGCTCGTGAGCTCGGGAGGCCTCGTGACCCTGAAGAGCCCGGTCGCGGGCGTGGTGACGGAGCTCGACGCAGCGCTCGGCGAGTCGCGTGAGCCCACGGGCGCGCCGATCGCGCGGATCGAGGGCGCGGGCGCGGCGCGGGTCGAGGCGCGGTTCTCGCAGCGGCCGCCGCCGGGCGCGCGGTTCGTCTTCGTGGCCCCGCTCGGACAAACCACGGCGCTGACGCTCCTGAGCGAGGCGCCGAGCACGAACGGGCGGGACGGCACGGTGGCCGCGTGGTTCAAGCCGGCGGAGGTGATCAGCCTGCCTCATGGAACGCTGGGTAAGGTGCGTGTGTCGCCCGATCCGGGCGGCACGGCCGTGGCGATCCCCGCGGCGGCGGTGACGCTCAAGGACGGCGTCGCCGTGGTGTTGTCGCGAAAAACGGGCGCGCCTCTGCCGGTGAAGGTGCTGTCGAGCTCCGGGGCCGACGCGCTGGTCGAGGGAGATTTGCGCCCCGGGGACGAAGTGGCCGCCGACGCGTCGCGTGCGCTGCCCACGGCCGGAGGCGATGTCGATTGATCCCCGCGCTCGTAAAACTCTCGATCCGGCATCGGGTCCTCGTCGTGGTGGTGACGCTCGTCCTCGCCGTCGTGGGGGCCTTTCTCGGGCGGCGGCTCGAGCTCGACGCGCTGCCGGACATCACGAACAACCAGGTGCTCGTGCTGACGAGCGCGCCCGGTCTCACGCCCGAGGAGGTCGAGCGGCAGGTGACGCGGCCGATCGAGCTCGCACTCGGCGGGCTGCCGGGCCTCGAAGAACACCGCAGCTTGTCGCGGTACGGGATCTCGTCGGTGACGATCGTCTTCGACGACGCGGTGGATCCGTGGCGCGCGCGACAGATGGTCTCCGAGCGCATCGGGGCCGTCGCGGGCTCGCTGCCGCCGGGCGTGAGCGCGCCCGAGCTCGGGCCGGTGACGGGCGGGCTCGGCGAGATCTTTCACTTTACGTTGAGCTCGCCGTCGCGCTCGCTCGCGGAGCTCTACGAGCTCTCGTCGACGCGCGTGGCGCCGCTGCTCCGCGCGGTGCCGGGCGTCGTGGAGGTGAACCCGTGGGGGGGTGAGCGGCGCACGATCGAGGTCGTGGCCGATCCGGCGCGGCTCTCGCAGCGGCACATGACGCTCGGCGCGCTGCGCGAGGCGCTCGAACGATCGACCGGCAGCGCGCCCGGCGCGAGCTTGCCGCTCGGCCGTGGACAGGCGCTGCTTCGTGCGGTCTCGCGGCCGAAGGATCCTTCCGAGCTCGGGCACGCGATCGTCTCGCCGCTCGATCAGGAAGGGCGCGCGGTGCGCGTGTCGGACGTGGCGGATCTGCGCGTGGGCGGGCTGCCGCGCATCGGCGCGGCGACGGCCGACGGCCGCGGCGAGGTCGTCTACGTGATGGTGCAGATGCTCCGGGGCGACAACGCGCTCGAGGTGATGGATCGGCTCCACGCGGCGATGCCCGCGGTGCGCGCGGCGCTGCCCGAGGACGTCTCGATCCAGCTCGTGTACGACCGGAGCCACCTCGTCGGCAGCACGCTGCGCACGGTGGGCAAGAGCTTGCTCGAAGGCGGCCTGCTCGTCGGCGTGGTGCTGTTCGCGATGCTCGGGAGCCTGCGCGCGGGGCTGCTCGTGGCCTCGGCGATCCCGCTCTCGATGCTGGGGGCGCTCTCGGGCATGGTGGCGCTCGGCATCCCCGGCAACCTGATGAGCCTCGGCGCCATCGATTTTGGCCTCGTCGTGGACGGCGCGGTCGTGATGGTCGAGCACGTCTTCCACGCCTCGCAGAAGGGAGACGCGCCGGCGAGTGGACCAGAGCGCATCTCGTGGGTGAGCCGCGTCAGCGCCGAGGTCGCGAGCCCTGTGTTCTTCTCGGTGCTGATCATCCTGATCGTGTATCTGCCGGTGCTCACGATGACCGGCGTCGACGGGAAGATGTTCCGGCCGATGGCGCTCACCGTGGTGTTCGCGCTGTTCACGTCGCTCGTCCTGTCGCTCACGTACGTGCCCGCGGCGATGAGCCTCGTGCTGCGCCAGAAGGACGTGCCGGCGCGGGATCCGTGGCTCGTGCGGATGATCGATCGGATCTACGGGCCCACGCTTTCGTTCGTGGTCAAACGGCCCGTCCTCGTGGCCGCGACCGCGCTCGCGCTCTTCGCGGCCGGCGTCGTGCTCTACGTACGTTCAGGCAGCGAGCTTGCGCCGCAGCTCGACGAGGGGGATCTCGTGGTGCAGACGACGCGTGCTCCGGACATCAGCCTGGAGACCGCGGTCGTCGAGGCGGGCAAGCTCGAAGCCGCGGCGCGAAAAGTGCCCGAGGTGCTGCAGGTCGTCTCGCGCGTGGGCAGCCCCGCGGTCGCGACGGACATCATGGGGCTCGAGCAAGCGGACGTGTTCATCACGCTTGCGCCGCGGGACAAATGGCGGCCGGGGCTCGAACGCGAGGCGCTGATCGAGGAGATCCGGCGCGCGATCGACGCGGCCTCGCCGGGCGCGGATCCCTCGTTCACGCAGCCGATCCAGATGCGGTTCAACGAGCTGCTCGGCGGCGCCGTGTCGGACGTGGCCGTGAGCATCTACGGCGCGGATCTCGGGGTCCTCCGGGAGCTCGCGGAGAAGATCGCGGCCGAGATCGCGGCCGAGAAGGGCGCGGCGGACGTGAAGGTGCTGGCGCCGCCGGACGTGTCGCTCATCGAGGTCGAGCCGAAGGCGCTGGAGGCATCGCTCGTGGGCCTCGGCGTCGGCGAGGTGCTCGACGCGGTGCAGGCGGTGCGGAACGGCATCGAGGTCGGCGCGACGTACGACGGGGCGATCCGGATTCCGGTGATCTTGCGGATCGCGGGCGCGTCGGGCGCGTTCGACCTGCCGAACCTGAGCTTGCCGACGCAGGCGGGCGGGCTCGTGCCGCTCGCGCGTGTGGCGAAGGTCGAGGCACTGCCCACGCCGGGCCTCGTGAGCCGCAAGGATGGCGAGCGGCGCATCGTGGTGGGCTTCAACGTGCGCGGCGCGGATCTCGGTGATCTCGTGGCGCGGGCGCGGGCGCGCGTGGACAAGGCCGCCCCCGCGCCGCGTGGGTATCGCCTCGTCTGGGGCGGGCAATACGAGACGTTCCAGGAGGCCTCGCGGCGGCTGCTCGTCGTGGTGCCGGCGGCGGTGGCGCTCATCCTCGCCGCGCTCTTCGCGGCGTTTCGCAAGGTGAAACCGATGCTCGTGATCTTCACGAACGTGCCGTTCGCCTGCGTGGGCGGGATGGTGGCGCTCACGATCCGCGGCATGCCCGTGTCGATCTCCGCGGCCGTGGGGTTCATCGCGCTCTCGGGCGTGGCGGTGCTGAACGGCGTGGTGTTGCTCTCGCGCGTGCTCGCGAACGAGGCCGCGGGGCAGGATCCCGCGGCGGCGGCGGAGAGCGCGGCGCGTGCGCGTGCGCGGCCGGTGCTCATGACGGCGCTCGTGGCGGCGCTCGGGTTCGTCCCGATGATGCTTGCGCGCGGCGCCGGATCCGAGGTGCAGCGACCGCTCGCGACCGTGGTCGTGGGCGGGCTCGTGACCTCGACGCTGCTCACGCTCCTCATCGTGCCGAGCTTGTACGGCTGGATCGGGCGAGGTCGCCGCGGGCAGCCGGCGTCTCCTTCCCCGCCGGAGGGTTCGTCCGGCGCTACGATGGCGGCGTGAAGCTCTTCGTGGTGGAGGACGAGGCCAAGATGGCCCGCCTGCTCGAGCGAGGCCTCCGCGAGGAAGGCCATCAGGTGGACCTCGCGGAGAGCGGCACCGAGGCGCTCGAGCAAGGCCTCGGCGTCGTCTACGACGTCATCATCCTCGACTGGTCGCTCCCCGGGATGGACGGCGTCTCGCTCTTGCGGCGATGGCGGGAGCGTGGGCTCAAGACGCCGGTCCTCTTGCTGACGGCGCGCGGGACGGTGGGCGAGCGCGTGACGGGCTTGCGGGCCGGCGCGGATGATTACCTGGTCAAACCTTTCGATTTCGAGGAGCTCGTGGCGCGCCTCGAAGCGCTGCACCGGCGCGGGGCGGGGCACGAGGCGCTGACGCGGCTTGGGCCGATCACGCTGGACGCGCGGCGCCGGGTGATTGCGAGGGACGGCGCCGAGGAGAGCCTGACGGCGCGGGAATATGCGCTTTTATCGGAGCTCGCGGGCCATGTGGGGGAGGCGCTGACGCGGACGGAGCTACTCGGCACGGTGTGGGGGACCGGGTTCGACGGGGCGCCGAACGTGGTCGATGTGTACGTGGGCTATTTGCGGAGCAAGCTCCGGAGCCTTTGCGGGGATGCCGTGACGATCCAGGCCGTGCGCGGCGTGGGATATCGGCTTCTGGTCACGAAGCCGCCGAGGGGCGAATCGTGAGGGTCCGGGCGCGGCTCATTCTTTTTGGCGCGGCGCTGCCGTCGCTCGCGCTGGTGCTCGCGGTGGGCGTGGCGGGCGTGGTGTTCCGCGGGAGCTTGCTCGGCGCGCTGGATCGGGCGCTGCTCGCGCAGGCGGCCGTGGAGAGCGTGAGCCTCTTCGACGGTCCGACGGGCGCGCCGCACGTGCACCTCGGAAAATCGCCGCTCGCGGAAAACGTGCGCTCGTTCGTGCCGATGGCGGGGCTTTACGATGGGACGGGCAAGCTCGTCTCGCATTTTCCCGAGAATGGCTGGATCCCCGATCGACCGGCCGCGGACGCGGGAGCCGAGGGGCCACGCCTTTCCACGCAGCGTTCGTCCGATGGGCGCTGGGTGCGTTCGCTCGTGGTGGCCGTGCGCGCGCCGTGGGGCGAGCCGTATGTGCTCACGCTGCAGAGCTCGCTCGTGGAGATCGACGCGACGATGCGGCTTTACTGGCAAGCCACGCTGGGGCTCGTGGCCGTGGCGGCGGCGCTCCTGTTTTTCTCGCAATGGGTGCAAGCGGGCCGGATGAGCCGGCGCATCGCCGACATGACGGCGCAGCTCCCGGAGCTCCGCGGCGGCGCGCTCGCGTGGCGCCTGCCCCCGGATCCGACGGGCGACGAAATCGCGGATTTACGCGTGGCGCTGGCCGAGGCGATGGAGCGGCTGCGGGCGGCGCGGGACGCGCAGGAGCGGCTGATCGCGAATGCGGCGCACGAATTGCGTACGCCGCTCGGATTGATGCGGACCGAGATGGACCTCGCGTTGCGCAAGGAGCGGAGCGTGGAAGAGCTCAGAGAGGCGCTCTCCGAGGCGCGCGGTGAGGTGACGCGTCTGTCGAATCTGGCCGCGCGGCTACTCGATCTCGCGGCGCTCGGGAAGGTGACGTGGGAGGCGAAGGCCGGGGATCTTTCGGCCGTGGTGCGGGAAGCGGCAGAGGCGTGCGAAGGGGAGGCGGAGGCGCGCGGGGTGAGGATGGCGGTATCGCTGCCGGAGGAGGCGCCTGCCGCGTTCGAGGCGCAGACGACGCGGCAGGCAATCGACAACTTGCTGTCGAACGCAATGGCGCACGCGCCGCGGGGGACGACGATTTCGGTGGGGATCGAGGCGATGGGGGAGGTGTGGCGCATCTCGGTGGAGGACGAGGGCGAGGGCGTCCGGGCCGAGGAAGCGGAGCACATCTTCGAGCCGTTTTTTCGGGGAGCGAAGGCGAAGCAAGGGCAGGGGGCGGGGCTCGGTTTGTCGATCGTGCGAGAAATTGCGCGGCGGCACGGGGGAAAGGTGTATCTCGCGCCGAAGGAGGGGCGGGGGGCGCGGTTCGTTCTGGAAATATCGCGGCAGGGCTGAACGAAGCCGGGCCGCGAAAGATCCCTCCGCTCGACGGCCCGAGGAGGCGTAGACTCTTCGCCATCGGGAGGAGGGACGCATGATCGGTGGCATGAAGCGCTTGCAGGTCCGGGCGGGGGCCGAGGCCGCATTGGAGGGGGCGATCCGAGAATTCACGGCGCTGGTCCGGGCCCATGAGCCGGGCACGCTGAGCTTCGAGCTGTTCCGGGACGGCGCCCCCGGACGCTACGTGATCCTGGACCGTTATCGAGACGGCGAGGCCCTCGCCGCCCACAACGGATCGCCGCACGGAGCGATCTGGTTTCCTCGTGTACGGGCGCTGCTCGAGCGCCTGGACGTGAGTTATTTCCCCGCCCATGATCCCGGCGATACGCAGTACACCGCGGTGGCATTGACGCGCGCGCCGTGGGAGAAGGCTTTTCGTCTGGCCGCGGATATCCGCCTTTTGCCTCGCTGGGCCACGCGTTTCTGCCAGGGAATGCGCGAGGAGGGAGTGGTGCTCATCGTGCGCTCCCCCCAGGGAGACGTGCGATTCCGGTACGAGGCCGACGTCGCGGCGCGCGTGATCTGGCATTGCGCGGACACGGGCAGCGGAGAGCTGCGCATGCCGATGCGCGTATTGCCCCATGGCCCCGGGAGCCTGCTCCTGTTCACGATCCAGCGTCCTACCTCGGGCTCCGAGGCCGCCTTCCACGAGCAGATCGAATGGGTGGATCAGGAGATGGGACAGCTACGGGAGCTGGTCGAGGCTCCTTAGCGGGCGGCCAGGGAGAGATCGCGTATACTCCGCGCATGAGCACCTCCAAGACCGGGGACGCGCGTCCCGAGATCCGCCACCGCACCGTCGACGTCGGCGAGGTCCGACTGCACATCGCCGAGGCCGGCAGCGGCCCGCTGGTCATCCTGCTGCATGGCTTTCCCGAGTTCTGGTATGCATGGCGGCATATCCTCCCCGCCCTCGCCCGCGAAGGGTTTCACGTGGTCGCCCCGGACATGCGCGGATACGGCGCGTCAGACAAACCCGAGGGGATCGAGCCGTACGGCACGCGCCACCTCGCCGCCGATGTCGCGGGGCTCGTGCGCGCGCTCGGCGCATCGCAGGCATCGATCGTGGGGCACGACTGGGGCGCCGGCGTCGCCTGGTGCTTCGCCATGGCGCATCCGGAGCTGCTCGAACGGCTCGTCGTGATCAATGGCCCGCATCCCACGCGGATGCTACGCGACGGGCTGCGCTCGCCGCGGCAGATCGCGCGGAGCTGGTACATGTTCACATTCCAGCTCCCGGGCATCCCCGAGCGCTTCTTGAGCCGGGACGACCACGCAGCCCTGATGCAGGCGTTCCGCGAGGAGGTGCGCGGGCCAAACGCATTCGACGCCGAGGACCTCGAGCGATATCGCGAAGCATTCGCGGCGCCCGGCGCGCTGACAGCCATGATCAATTATTATCGCGCCGCCCTTCGTCTGAAGAGCCAGGTACGGCCGCGCCGCATCGACGCGCCCGTGCTCGTGATCTGGGGCGACCAGGATCGTCACCTCGGCCGCGAGCTCGCCGATCCAGGGGCAGACCTCGCGCCAGACGTGCGTATCGTGCACGTCCCCGACGCAACCCACTGGATTCATCACGAGCGCCCCGAGCTCGTGACCGCCGAGGTCGCCGCATTCCTCCAGCGGAGGTGAGCATAGGTCTCTACGTGGGGCCGCTGCGCTGGGGCGTTGCCCCAGGCCCCACCGGGGCTATCCGCCCCTGGACCCGGACCAGCGCAAGCGCTGGACCCGGGGTCGATGAACTGCGCAATGCGCAGTTCATCGAACAGGCCGAGTCAAGACCAGCGAAGGCCCTGCCAATCAAGACAGCCGCGCTGCCATTTCTAAGGGCAACGCTGTCCCTGATCTTGCCACCGGCCCGTTGGAAGAACTGCGCGGAGCGCAGTTCTTCCACCACGAGTCCAGGGCTTGCCCTGGTTCGGGTCGAGGGGCGAACAGCCCCCGCGGGGCCCGGGGCAGCGCCCCGGCGCGGCGGCCCTGTGCTCCTACCGCCCGAGCGGCAGGGTCACCGTGAACGCGGCGCCTTCTCCCGGCGCGCTGTGGACGCAGACTGTCCCGCCGAATGCTTGCACGATGGCGCGGACGATGTGAAGCCCAAGCCCGAGGCCGCCATAACTGCGCTCTGAGACGGCCCGCTCGAATCGACCGAAAATGCGCTCTTGATCCTCGGGGCGGATGCCGATGCCCTGGTCTTTCACCGTGAGGACGGCGGAGCCGGAGACGATGCCGATTTCGATGCGGATTGGCTTTCCTGGGCCGTATTTTAGCGCGTTCGAGAGGAGGTTGTCGACGACCTGCTCGATGCGGAGCCGGTCCCAGAGGCCCGAAACCCTCGCCGGGGCGTCGACCAGAAGCGGTGAACGCACACGCGCGGCGTCGAGCGCGAAACGCTGACACAGGTCGCGCACGACCTCGACGAGATCCACCTCCTCCCGCACGATGGAAAGCTTGCCTGCTTGAATGCGCGTCGCGTCGAGCAGGTCCGTGGTGAGATCCGTGAGGCGCTTGAGCTGGCGCTTGGCCACGTCGAGCACGCTCGTCACCGTGCGCACGTAAGGTGAATCCGGTTGCCGCGCCGTCGCGCGTTCGAGCGATTCGAGCCGCAGAAGCAGCGGGGTGAGCGGCGTCTTGAGCTCGTGCGAGGCGATCGAGAGAAAATCGTCGCGGGCGCGCACCGCGTCGCGCAGGAGCACGACGAGGCGCGCATTCTCGTACAGCGGCCAGGTGATGTCCGCGACGGCTCGGAAGAGCATCGTCTCGTCGTCGGACCATCGATGCGGCCTCGTCCTGTGCGCGTAGAGGTACGCGACCCACCCGCCGTTGCGGAAGAACGGGGCCATGGCAATGGCCGCGACGCCATACTTCGAGTGAAATCGCTCGTAATCGGCGCACACGCGTGGATCGACGCGCGTGTCGTGGATCACGATGACGTGCCCCTCCCGCAGCTCGTCGAGCGTCTGGCCCCAGACCTCGAGGGGAAAACGCCACACCCCTTTGGGAGGCTGACCGTATTCGTACCCGGGGAGGTGCACGACCTCCCGGGCCGCGTGATCCACGAGCACGAGCCCCGCGCCGTCCACGCCGAGCCGCTCGCCGAGGCGTGTGACCGCGAGCCCCGCGAGCGCCGCAGGGTCCTCGTAATGCAAGAGCTCGGACTGCAGGGCGAGCAAGAACTCCCGGATCTCTTCGAAACGCTTCTTTTCGGTGATGTCCGTGGAGATGCCCGCCACGAGGGAAGGACCGCCGTCGGGGCCGGGCAGTGGGAATTTGACGGAGAGGTACGTGTGGAGGCCGTCGTGCTGGACGATGCTCTCCTCGGTCTCCAGGGGGACCCCGCGGTCCCGGACGAGCGCGTCGTGGGCCTGGAAGACGGCGGCCGTCTCGCATGACAACACGTCGCGCTCGCAGACGCCGAGCAGCGCCTCCCGGGACTTGCCGTATGCGAGCTCGACGTGCCGATTGACGAAGAGCAATCGGCCCTCCGCGTCCTTGATGTAAATGGCAGCGGGCGCGTGATCCGCGATGGCCTGGAGCTGCGCCTGGTTCTGCCGCAGGGCCTCGGCGAGCGCGCGGGCCCGGTCGCGCTCGGCGGTCACCTGCGCTCGCGCGGCTGAAAGGACGGCGCGCTCCACGCGATCTTCCTCGATGCGCGCCACGACACCCGCGGCGAGGAACGCGATGACGTGGAAGGCGACGAGCGTGAGGAGCACGAAGGCCGCGTAGGAAAACGCGAGGCTGTAGAGCTCTGCGTAGCTTCCGAGGCGCAGGAGGGCGGCCAGCCCGAGCGGCAGGATCGTGGCCACGACGAGGAGCCTGCGGAGCAGGACGCCGCTCGATCCGCCGCGCAAGAAGGCCGAAAGGATGCCCTGCTCGGGCGTGAGCGCGAGGCAGGAGAGGGCGATGAGCAGCGTCGCGACGGCGCTCGGAATGGGCATCCCGATCATGCGGGTGACGCCGAGGAGGACCCTGGCGCCCTGCACCTGCCCGACGAGCGAAAGGAGCGCGAGCAATCCCCCGATCACCGCGAGCGGCGTGGTCAGGGCCCGCGCGCGCGGCGAGCGCATCGAAGCCGAGAGGCATGCGAACCCCGTGAGGGTCACGACGACGGCCGTGTACACCGACATCCGGCCGGGGAAAGGGCTGGGCATGGCATGGGCCGCGCCCCGGAAGAGGAGGCTGTCGAGGAAGACGAGGCCGGTTGCATATTCGACGAGGGTTCCGACCGTAAGGGCGAGCGCGCCGGCTGCGAGCGCGCCGGCCGGCAAGGCCAAGCGAGCGCATCTCCCTCGTAGGACCACGCTCGTGGAGAGCACGGCGAGCGCCTGGAGGATGAGCGCCACGGCGGTGACCGGCATCATGGGTTGATGGTGCGGCAGCCACGTGCGCAGGCGGGGGACGTCGAGCGCCCAGCCGGTGAGCGTGCAGGCGGCCACGGTCATGACCACGACGGCGAAAACGACGGGCAGGCGCGCGACCGAACGGGAAAGGGGCGGTCGCTTCACCGCAGCCTCCGCTGGGCCACGCGGGCCCGGCTGTCGAGCTTGATCCCCCTCCCATGCCATTAAGCGCAATTTACCAGCCACCCGCGTGGAACGTCAGGGACCGTGCCACACGTCATGGCGTGAGCTTGGCGGGACGCCGGGCGGGAAGCGGTCGATTTCGTTCGACCGCCTCGTGGGCGTTTCAGGGCGTCCCGAACAGCGCTTTCATGAGGTCGGGGAAGCGGCGGCTCCAGGAGATCTCGTCGTGGGCGCCGATGGGATCCTCGTACCAGAAGAGCTCCTTGCCCTCGACGTAGCCATACGATTGTTTCAGGAGCGCGACCATTTCGATTCCGCGCTTCGTGGCGGCCGCCTCGATGGCCTCGTTGTGGAAGCCGCCCGTGCGCACGAGGCCCCAGTCGATCCAGAGCCGTGGCCGGATCGAGGGCTTTTCGAGCGTGCCCGCGAGGGTCGTCACGAGCGCCGAGCTTTCGAGGGGGCCGCCCGGGAAGTTGCCGCCGAAGACCGGATCGAGCCCCGCCCAGAACGACGGGGAGAGGCAGCCGGCTTTGCCGAACCGATCCGGCCTTCGATGGGCCATGTAAAACGACGCGAGCCCGCCCCGCGACGAACCGAGGATGGCCGTGTTCGCGGGCTCGGGTTTCGTGCGGTAATACGTGTCGATGAAGCTCTTGACGTCGTCCGCGACGTAGGCCGTGTATTCTTCGACGTCGCAGCAGGGTTTGCCGTCGCCCATGTCGACGTGGCTGTACTCGCGCTCCCGCTCGATCGGGTGGAGGGCCACGACGATCACCTGGGGGATCGCCTTCTCGGCATAAAGCTCGGAGAGGCGTTGATCGACGTCCCAGGTGATGTTTCCGGGCCCGCCGGGCCAGAACGTCGTGTGCCCGTCGTTCATGTACACGACGGGATAACGCGCGTCCGTCTCGGCATACGCGCGGGGCAGATAGACGTGCACCTTGCGCGGGGCAAAGCCCGCGGGGCCGATCGTGAGGGCGTCGTAGGTGTGGAAATAACCCGAAGGCTGAGCCTCGTCGTGCTCCCAGCCATTTTGCCCGCCGAGGGTGAATGGCGTCGTCGGCAAGGGGACGATCGGACCCCCGCCGCCGCTTCCGCCTGCCCCGCCGCTGCCGCCTGCGCCGCCGCTTCCGCCCCCGCCGCCGCTACCGCTTCCGCTGCTGCTCGAAGCGGCGTGGCTCGCCGTGGGGTCTTCCGGGGAATCGGCGGCGGGCGTGCAGGCGAGCAGCGACGCGAGGGCGGGGACGAGGGCGACGGCGGCGCGGGGGATCACGGCGCGAGGCTTACTTCTTCGCGGCCTTCATCAGCTCGCCGATCTTCTTGCCGAGCTCGTCGAGCTGCTTCTTGTACTCGTCCATCTGCGCCTGGTGCTTGTCTGCGCGGGCCTTGGCGTCGTCCTCCTTGGCCTTGTCCTTGGCCGCGACCGCCTCCTCGCCCTCCTTCGTCGCGGCTTCCTTCTGCAGCCGCTCGTGCTCCATCAGCCGGCCGACGGCGATCCGCTTGTTCGTGTACGCGGCGGTGTCGCTGGGCTTGAGCGCGATCACCTTGTCGTAGGACTCGATCGCCTTCTTCAGCTCCGCCGCGACGATCGGGGCCTTCATGTCGCGGGCGCCGCCCCGGCGCGCGGCGAACTCGGCCATCCATGCGATGGACTGGTCGTCGTTCGGGTTCAGCTTGATGGCCTCGGCGTAATTCTTCTCGGCGTTCGCCGTGTCGTTCTTCTCCATGTAGACGCCGGCGAGGTTCGCGTAGACCTGGGCCTTCGCCGCCGCGTCGGGCTTGAAGTCGAGCGTCTTCAGGATGGCCTCCTCGGCCTTCGCCATGTCGCCGGCTTGCTTGTAGCTGTAGGCCTTTTTCTCCCAGACCTTCTCTTGCTTGGGATCGGCCTCGAGCGATTTACCGTACTCCTCGGCCGCCTTGGCGAAATCACCCCCGGCGAGCGCCTCGTCGCCCGCCTTCAGGTGCGCCGCCCCCGGCCCCTTCGGCCCATCCTCACACGCCGGAGCCCCGGCGAGCGCGAGCGCCCCGACGAACCACAGGATCTTCGTGCGAATCTTCATGCGTGACCCCTCAGGGCGAACGAATGCCCTTCCTCGTTCGCTACACCTCACGCGTGCCGCCCACAAGAGGTTTTTCGAGGAGACCGCTCAAATAGGTCGATCGACCATTTCGACCCAGCGCGTCGCACGAGACTCGCCGCGCTCACGCGCCGCCACGAATTCCGTCCGCGCGCCGGTCGCGTCGCCCTGGAACAGGCGCACGAGGCCCGATACCCAGCGCTGCTCGCCCGTCGCGTCGCCGCTGCCGAGCAGCCACGAAGGGCCCCACTCCGGGGTGTTCTCCCAGAACCCTGCGGCCGTGATCGCCGGATCCTTCTCCCACACCTCGATGCGCGGCAGGTCCTTCCAGATTGCGTGGCAAAGGATCTGAAAGCCCATGAAAGGGAGGAAATCCTCTTTTCCGCGCAACGCCTGGAGCTGCTTTCTGAATGCTTTGTCGAGACCCTTTTCGCGGCCGGCGAGGATCGATACCTCCGAGACCGAGAGGTTGTCCGGCAAGAATCCGTTCACGTACGAGAGCATCCGCGGATAGTCCTCGCGGCTCATGACGAATCGCGCGACGCCGACGAGCGGCATCAAGCGGGCCGGGTGCGGCAGGGCCCGATCCACGCGCCGCGCGACCTCGAGGATCTGTTCGGCCATCGCGTACTGCACGAACTCGAGCACGTAGCCGCCGTATCCCTCGTCGAGGAAGATCCCCGCCTCCGGATAGCGCGAGACGGCCGTGACCTCGCCCGACGCCCCGGTCTCGGCCACGATGGCCTTGGCGAGCGCGATGCAGTCGAAGACGAGGTTCTCTTCGGTCTCCGGCATCCACGCCCAGAACTCGGGTTTTACGTAGGAGCTACCGACCCCCGACGTTGCTGCGAGATCGGTCAGGTTGTTGTCCTGCTCCCCCGTGGCGTACTTGTAGGAGAATCCATCGGTCCCGCTGATGTAACGGCCCATCGCGCGCTCCTCGTTCGGGGCCCAACGAATATCGAGGGGGACGCGCGGCGTCAAGGCGGGGCCGCTGGGGCGGAGGGATACCTTGACAGGCAACAAAACGCCCGTGTAGGGTCGCTCCGGACACATTCGTGTCATCACTGGAGGGACGAGAGAGTTTTACCTGCGGTAGGATCGGAGACGCTGCGGATCACCTGGTACGCGGCGGAGGTCGGGGGACGGACGCTCGGGGTCGCGGCCATGGAGAACCTCGTGCCGGACGAAAAGCGTCGCGCGGCGCTCGAGGCGTCGGGGAACAAGGTCGTGGCGGCAGTCAAGCAGCTCGTGGGAGCGTATGTCGCGCGGATCGTGTTCGAATACGTCGACCAGCGCATCGCGCTCGGCAAAGGGCGGGGCGTCGACCGTGGGTTCGACGCGGTCATCGCGGTTTCATCGGAGACGATTCGCACCTCGCTGCCCGATCGGCGCACCTCGAATCCCGAATACAGCGCCATCTTCCCGAATGGCACCGAGGAGTACACCTCGCCGACGGTGAAGGAAGACGAGGAGCTCGCGCTCGATCTCCGCAAAGCGGTCCACGACTCCACGCTGTCGGTGAAGGCGGACGTGCTCGCGCTGCTCGACAAGGTGATTCCCATCGTCGGTCCGGCGGCGTCGGGGGTGCGGGAGGGGGAAAAGCAGGTGAATGCGCTGTTTCAGACGGAGCTTGCGGCGCGCAAGCTCGTGGTCGATACGTTGTGGGAGGAGCGAAAGGCCGTGGAGAACGCGCTCGGGCGCGGGGGTCGAGGTCTCGCTCGGTTCATCTATTTCGATTTCCGGAAGGGGCGCGAGAACGAGGCCGCGGAGGAGCCGGCGGGGGCTGCGGAGCCGGGGGCGCCTGAGAAGCCTTGAGCTATCTGGCGAGAGAAACAGGGAAGGCAGACATGAGAGCCGTGAGGAAGGTTTGCGCGCTCGTGCTGTGGGGGTGGGTCGTGTTCGCGGCGGGTGGGGGGTGCGTCACGGAGGAGGCTGAGGTGGGTCCTTGTGAGCGCAAAGCTGCTGCTTGCCATCACAAGTGCAACCAGGCTGATCTTGGAGCCGCGTGCACCTCGTGCTGTGCCGAGAACGGTGCGGCATGCAGGGCGGACGCAGGTTATAGCTTCTACTCGTGCCCCGACAAAGAGTGACGATGCGCCCGATCGTACGCGGTGGACCCGCAGGAGCATGACAGTGAAGAGCATGCAGGCTGCAATGACCTTGGCCTTCGTCCTTCTGGCGGGTGCTGCTTGCGACGACCCGGCGAAGGCCAAGCCATCGGTCAGGCGGAACGACGCGGGAAAGGTCGTCCTGCGCGAAGAGTGCTACGAGCCGAATGCGAAATGCTATCGAGGCTGCTTCGATCGAAAGGAGGAGCGTTATTGCCCCTCGTGCTGCTGGGATCAGACGATCCTCTGCGATGAGGGCAACCCGTACGATTTCGATTCGTGCAAGACCGCCGAGACGACCCCGACGCCTACGCGCCCCCCGATCAAGAAGTGAAGGACGCGCATTTGCTCATCGTCAAGGACACGAACCGAGCGCCAATCGTGTCCTTGCGCATCGACAACAGCACGAAGAGCGTCGGAATCCTGCGCTGGTCGACCGACAAGGACGCGATGGGAGGTCCGATCGCGTCCTTGTCAGCTCGCAAGCTCGCACCGGGAGCCCGGCTCGTGTCCTGGAGAGTACGCCAACACACGTTGGGAGCACGGATCGCATCCTCGCGAGGTGACAAGGGGGTGGAAGGAGTCGGTTTCGTCGTCTGGTAAGAATGCGAGGACGCGCAGGGCCTGGCGATCGCGCGGCGACGGATCGGCAAGCCCGCGCGTGCCCGGCCGTCCCCGTCAAGCAAGGCCCGTCGGGCCGAAAACCGTCCGGCATCCGGCTTGCCCCGGGAGAGCTCATGCGGTCCCATCCTCCGCTCGGTGTGCAAAGCCGTCCGAGGCGCGCGCATGGGCGCTGGCGCAAACCCGCCCGTGCCGATCGCGGAAGCGAGCGAAGGCAGCTCGTGCCCCTCAGCCGCTTGATCCGGCCGGGCGTCGGGTTCCGCCAGTTCATCAAGGATCTCTACAAGGAGATTCGCGAGGACCAGGTTTCGACAGGCGCAGCGGCATTGGCATATTTCCTGATGCTGTCGATCTTCCCCGCCGCGATTTTCCTCCTGAGCCTGCTGCCCTACCTGCCCATCCCAGGCCTCGAGTCGGCGATCACGGACCTTTTGCGGGAGGCGATGCCGACGCAAGCGGCCGAGCTGTTCACGTCCACCGTCGATCGGGTGCTGTCCGAGCGGCGCGGCGGGCTGCTCTCCGTGGGCCTCCTCGGCACACTCTGGGCCGCATCGAACGGGCTCAACGCAATCATCGGGCAGCTCAACGTGACCTACGACGTGCGGGAAACCCGGCCCTTCTGGAAGACACGCGGCATGTCGGTGCTGCTCGTGCTGCTCTTCGGCGCGCTCGTCGTGACCGCACTCGGGCTCATCATCTTCGGCGGGATCCTACAGCGCGAGGTAGCCGAGCTCATCGGCTGGAGCGGCGCGCTCCTGAAGCTGTTCTCTGCCTTCCGCTGGCTGGTGATCCTGGGCTTTCTGCTGACAGCATTCGCAGTCGTGTATTACTTCGGGCCAAACGTGGAGCAACGCTTCCGGTTCATCACACCCGGCGCCGTGCTCGGCGTCGGCGTGCTCATCCTGGCCGCCCTCGGTTTCCGGTTTTACGTGGAAAACTTCGGGAAATACGAGGCAACCTACGGGAGCCTCGGAGCGGTGATCGTGCTCCTGCTATGGCTCTACGTGGCAGGGCTCGTCATCCTGTTCGGATCCGAGGTGAACTCGCTCCTCGAACACTACGCAGAGGGCGGGAAGCGGAAAGGCGAGCGTCAACTGCCCAGCTCGAATGCCTGACGCGCAAGCCGCTGCGCCGGGGCGCTGCCCCGGACCCCGCGGGGGCTGTCCGCCCCTCGACCCGGACCAGGCACGGCCTGGACCGAGGGCTGAAAAACCGCGCGATGCGCGGTTTTTCAGACGGGCCCGTGGCAAGACCATGAACCACGGTGCCAGCCAAGACGGCAGCGCACCCTCAGCAGACACGTCCGCGCTGCGGTCTTGCCTGGCAAGGTCGCTCGCCGGTCTTGCCTCGGCCTGTTCGATGAACTGCGCATCGCGCAGTTCATCGACCCCGGGTCCAGCGCTTGCGCTGGTCCGGGTCCAGGGGTGGACAACCCCTGGTCGGGCCCGGGGTGAAACCCCGGCGCTACGCCTTCAGGACCGACGGCCTGCCCAGCGAACCACGGGCCCCGCGCCCCGCCCACCGCCAAGGCTCGTCGCGCCGCGGCGCTTGCGCCAGTCGCCTGAGAGGACACGCCGTCGCCCTGCTGATTGCTCGGGCGCGACGGCATACGCCTGCGCCTCGCGGCCGTCGGCGAGGCGGATCGCGATGCGCTGGTTCAGGACCGGGTGGCCACGGAATACGTCGAGCGCGGCGAGGGCCTGCGGTTCGAGCGCGTAAAGCTCACCCGCGACGGAGACCATGCCACCTGGCACGAGGGCGCCCATGGTCCCAAGGTCGACGAGATCGTAGGCCGCGGCGGTCGTCGCCGGGCCGAGCGGGCGCGCAGCAGCGAGGCGCGCATGGAGCTCTTCGCCTTGCATGAGGCTGTCGCACACGAAGAGCACGATCTCGCGGTTCGCCGTCGGCGCGGTCATGGCCGGAACGATAAACGACGGGGGAGGAAACGCAACGAGGCGCCGCGGGGGGGGGGGGGGCCC
>NZ_JAGTJJ010000042.1:32379-96746 GCF_028435365.1 Polyangium jinanense
CCCGGGGTGAAACCCCGGCGCTACGCCCTCAGAACAGCAGCCCGCACAGCTGATCGCCTGGGCAGCACACGTCGAGCCCGCCGCCGATCTGGTCCGTGTGTGCGCAGACGCGCGACCCCTTGCTCGGGTAGTAGTAGGCCCAGAAGAAGCACATCTCGTCGTTTGCCGACTCTCCGAAGCCGACCTGCTCGTTGCTCTGGTTGTCCCAGGAGCACGTGAATCGAAAGCCACCGCCCTCGGGAATCTGGAACGGCGGGTCGTGAACCACTGTCGGCGGCTCGCTCCAGATCCAGCCATCCACCTCGTAGACCTTCGTATCTGGCCCGTTTGCTGACGGCGCCGACGCCACGGTCACGTTCTTGCCCCATTGATGCGTGTGCCCCGTGATCCCGAAGAACTTCGAGCCGACGAGGTCCGAGGGCAGCTTCATGAACGTCGGCCCGAGTGTTGCTGTCGAATGCGGCGCGATGTTGATGTCGGGGTTTCCGATGAAGAGGAAATCGGCCTCGTCCTTGAAGTCTGCTTCCTTCATCGTGTAGAACGTCGACGTCGCCCCCACCTCGATCTCCGCCAGCGATGCGTTGAGGTAATGCATCTCGAGCCGCACCATCTGGTTCGGCTGCATCGTGAAGGCCACGCCGTCCGGCAGCGTCAGCGTATCCTCGTGCTTCTGCGTGATCATCACCGGCGCGCCCTTCGACGGGTCGAGCGTGTCGGCGAAGGGCTGGCAATCGAACGGCTCGAGCTGCTCCACCGTGTCGTTCGTCCGGTACACGATGAGGTGGTGCGAGCCTGTGGGCAGGACGTTTTGGATCCGGTGAACCCGCACGAGCTCGTCGTTCCCGAGCCGCTTCACCACGCATTGCGTCCGCTCCGTCCCGGCGGGCACCTTCACGGGGTCGAACGTCACGGTATAGGACTTCTCGCTCACGCTGCCGCCGCCGCTCCCGCCGCTGCCTCCGCTCCCACCGCTGCCCCCGCTCCCACCGCTTCCGCCCGATCCACCGGGCCCAGCGGGCCCTGCCCCCAGGTCGACGTTCCCGGAGCTCGAGCAACCGACCATTGCCAAAGAAATGGCGACCACGGGAAGAAGCATTCTCATGGGAATCTCGCTTTCATCACGGCAAGAAGCGCGCGTGAAGGCGAACATAGCCCGCCACCGATGGCGGCGTCCATGCTTTTCGCGGGGACGCACCGACTTCCGCAATGGTCACAATTTTAGAAAAAAAGCCCCTCTCCCGCGAGGGAGAGGGGTTGGGGTGAGGGAGTCTCTCCGTGAGGATCAGGCTCGCGCCGCCCGGCGACGACGCCGGAAGGGCACGAGCAGGGCCGCGAAGAGCGCGCCGAAGAGGCCGAGCGACGTCTTCGTGTCGCTCTCGCCCGCCACGCTGCAGTCGCAGCCGCCCTCGACGTTCTCGCCGCCGCTGGCCGCGCCGCCCGCGCCGCCCGCGCCGCCCGCGCCGCCTTCGCCGTTCGACTCCACCCTGCAGTTTGCGTCGCAGCCGTCGCCGTCCGTCGTGTTGCCGTCGTCGCACTGCTCGCCGTCGGTCTCGACGCCATTGCCGCAGCCTGTCGCCGTGCAGTTTGCGTCGCAGCCGTCGCCGTCGACCTCGTTGCCGTCGTCGCAGTCCTCGCCGTCGGTCACGATGCCGTTGCCGCACGCCGTCGACTTGCACGTCGTGTCGCAGCCGTCGCCGTCGACCTCGTTGCCGTCGTCGCACTCCTCGCCGAGCGTCTGGATGCCGTTGCCGCACGCCGTGACCGAGCAGTCCGAATCGCAGCCGTCGCCGTCGCTCTTGTTGCCGTCGTCGCAGGCCTCACCCTCGTTGACGATCGCATTGCCGCAGTCGGGCAGCTTGCAGTTCGAATCGCAGCCATCGCCATCGATCGTGTTGCCGTCGTCGCACTCCTCCGGCGCCGTCTCGATGCCGTTGCCGCAGACGCTCGGCGTGCAGTTCGAATCGCAGCCGTCGCCATCTGCCGTATTGCCGTCCTCGCAGACCTCGCCGTCCGTGAGCACGCCGTTGCCGCAGGCCGTCGCCGTGCAGTTCACGTCGCAGCCGTCGCCGTTCGTGTCGTTGCCGTCGTCGCACGTCTCGCCGACGCCGACGAACCCATTGCCGCAGCTCGGGTTGAGGCAGTTGCCGTCGCAGCCGTCGCCGCCCACGGTGTTGCCGTCGTCGCAGAGCTCGCCGCCCGTCACGATGCCATTGCCGCAGCTCGTCGGCGTGCAGTTCGCGTCGCAGCCGTCGCCGTTTGCCGTGTTGCCGTCGTCGCACGTCTCGCCGCCGGCGACCACGTCGTTGCCGCAGGCGGTCGGGGTACAGTTCACGTCACACCCGTCGCCGCTGTCCGCGTTGCCGTCGTCGCACGTCTCGCCGTCCGTCAGGACGCCGTTGCCGCAGGCGGTCGGGGTACAGTTCAGGTCACACCCGTCGCCGCTGTCCGTGTTGCCGTCGTCGCACGCCTCGCCGTCCGTCAGGACGCCGTTGCCGCAGGCTGTGATCGTGCAGTTCGAATCGCAGCCGTCGCCGCTGTCCGTGTTGCCGTCGTCGCACGTCTCGCCGGCGTGGGCCTCGGCCAGGCCGTCGCCGCAGAAGCCGACGTCGAGCGTCATGAGGATGTGCATGTCCCCAAAGCCGGCCACCGCGAGATCCGTGATCTCGTCGAGGCCGTACATGGCGCAGGCCTCCGCGCGGATGTAGCTCGGCGCCGACTGCCCGGCGGCATTCGAGCCGATGTAGAAGGAGGTGCCGGTCGGCTGGCCATCCAGCGCGTTGATCTCGACGACGATCTGGTCCTGCGTATCGAAGGAGAGGTTCGGATTCAGGGGGACGGTGATCAGCGACGTCTGCTGATTCGGGACCGTCACGGGGACGGCCGAGCCGAACGGGACGAGGTTCGCCAGCAGCATCGTCGAGCTGAGCGTGTAGAACTTGACCAAGATCTCCTGCTTCGGGCCGCCGGTCACACCTTGGACACCGAACTGCACGCTGCGAATCGCACTCGCTGGAATGCCGAGGCCATACAGATCGAACGCTCGATAAAAGGAGTTTTCGGTCGTGCCGGTGGGGTCACCGCAGGCCACCGAGTTATTCGGCGCGACCGTGTTGGGATCGGTGTTTTGCGTGATGGGCTCGGCGCCGGCGACACTCGAGAGGCCGAGCAGCGCGCCGACACACATCACCCCGAAGAAACCTCGCTTGATCATCATACCCTCCACGCCTCCTCGACGGCCGACGTCGCAAGCGTCCCCCGCACCCGCCGCTCATGCGGCGAGAGACGAGACTTCCGGGACTCGGGCCAGAGGATGGTCAAATATTGCCGGGCAAACGATCATGGATCCGATCCCGCGGCAAGACCCGAGTGCGTGCAGGGCAAACTTTTCCCGCAGGACGAACCGCGCCGGTGACTCAGCCCAGCGCGATCTGCGCCGCGTGCTCGAGCCCCGTGCGCTGTGCCTGTACGCTGTCGAAGAGCGCCAGTTGCCCTTTGCCACGCACCAGGTTGTGCTCGCCCCGGGCCGGGAATCGCCGCGCGTCGAAGCCGAAGTACACCTCGCGCAGCGCGTCCGCGAGAAACCGCGCCGAGAGCTCCAGGCATATCGTCGCGAGCCCGGAAACGATCGCCCCCGCCTCCTCGGCCGACACGAGCCCCGAGCCCCGCGCGATCTCGCCGTACCCCGCGAGCGCCGCGCCGAACGTATCCGCGTCGATCGCCACGAGATCCACGTTCTCGCCCGCCGGATTACACCAGGACCGGAGCGCATCGCCCATCTCGAAAGGCCAGATCATCTGGCCGAGTGTGTCCAGATCCACGAGACACACGGCCTGTTCGCCCTGGAACATGAGATTCGATATTTTGAGATCTCCATGCACGTGCCGAAGCGGGAGCTTCGAGAGATCCGGAAGCCGGGCGGCCTCGGCGAGCAGGCGCCGCGCGAGCGGCTCGACCTCGCCGAACAGCCGATGCCCTGCGTGCGCGTCGAGCGCGGCTTCCAGCGTGGCGAGGTGCTTCTTCGTATCGTGCACCCCCGCCCGCACGTGCCGGTAGTCGTGCACGAGATCCGCGACGGCCGCGTGAAACCGCGCCACCATGCGGCCCGCCTCGCGCGCGAAGCTCGGGCCCGACACGCGGTCGTGGCTCTGCCCTTCCACGAACGAAAGGGCCCGCCACGGCCGCCCTTCCTCGTCATCGACCCAGAGCGCGCCGTCGCCCGTGCGCAGAGGCCGCGGCGTCACCAGGCCTTTTCGCGCGAGGTGCGCGGTCACGGCGTCGATGTCCTCGTTCACCACACCCGCGAACACCGGGTGCAGCCGCTGCACGATCACCTTCCCCGCGCGCCCCTCGACGAGGAACGTGCGGTTGATGAGGCCCCCGCCATGGGGCGCGTGGGGCCGCCCCTCGAGGTCACGATAACGGGCGAGAATCCAGGGCGGAATCGACTCCATCGGCGCGAGGATGCACCGACGGGCGCGTTTTCACAAGAACCGCGCTAGCCCCCGAGCGCCAGGTCGAGATCCTCGATCAGATCCGCGGCCGCCTCGATCCCGACCGAGAGCCGGAGCAGATCCTTCGGCACCGGCGAGCCTTCCCCTTCCACGCTCGCGCGATGCTCGATGAGGCTCTCCACCCCGCCGAGCGACGTCGCGCGTTTCCAGAGCGACACGCGCGACGCGACCCGCACCGCCGCCTCCTCGCCGCCGCGGATCCGCACCGACAGCATCCCGCCGAACCCCCCGTCCATCTGCCGCGCCGCCACCGCGTGCGCCGGGAACGACGACAACCCCGGGTACAACACGGAGAGCACCCGCGGATGTCGCTCGAGGTGCTCGGCAACCGCGAGCGCACTCTTCGACGCCGCCCGCACCCGCAGGAACAACGTCCGCATTCCACGCACGAGTAGCCAGGCCTCGAACGGCCCCGCGATGCTGCCGACTTGCGACCGCGTGACCCGCACGCGCTCCCAGAAATCGCTCGGATGCGCCGCCGTCAAGGTCCCGGCGAGCACGTCGGAGTGACCATTCAGATATTTCGTCGCCGAATGCATCACGAAATCCGCCCCCCATTCGAGCGGCCTCGTCAGCACCGGCGTCGCCGACGTCGAGTCCACGCAGACGAGCGCCCCCGCCGCGTGCGCGAGCCGCGACACCTCGGCGATGTCCGTCACGCCCCAGAGCGGATTTGCGGGCGTCTCCACCCACACGAGCTTCGTCTTGCCCGGCTCGATCGCGGCCGCGACCTTCTCCGGGTTCGACATGTCCACGACCGACACCCGGAGGCCGAACCGCTCCCCCGGGCCACAAATCCAGCTTCGGAGCGACCAGTACATCACCTCCGGCACGACGACGTGATCGCCGGACGAAAGGCTCAGGAACACGGCCGTCGCCGCGGCCATTCCCGAGGCGAACAGCATGCTCTGCGCCCCGCCTTCGAGCGACGTCACCAGCGCCTCGGCCTGATCGAACGTGGGATTGTCGGACCGACCGTAGACTCTGCCCGACCGGTATTGATTGTCCGGGTCTCGCAGGAAGGTCGTCGACGGGTGAATGGGCGCGACGATCGCGCGCGTCTCCGCGTCCACCCAGCCGAGCGCCTGCGCCGCAATGCTCTCCCGGGCGAACGTTCGTCCTGTGGAATCGTGCCGCATGGGCCTCCTCGACGCCCCCACTCTACCCTGAATCTCCGAGGACGCCCGGCCTCTTTTTCATTTGCCAGCGGGAAAACTCTGCGTCTCTTCGCGCAAATGGCTGCGAACGGGCATTCCTGGAAACCCGCGTCGAACGGGCGAGTCGCTCAGCTCCAGGCGAGCTCGATTCGCAACGACACCGTCTCGAGCCCCTCGCGCTCCCCGTCCCGCCGCGGCGGCTCCACGCGCGTCGTCGGGTTTCGTGCGCCGGCGATCGAAAGGACGACGGCCGTGTATCCCTCGATCATGGGCAGGTACCAGGGCCAAAGAAAGCGCGGCATGCCTTTCTGGACGAGCAAGGTCCGCTTCGCGCCCTTCTCCAGGATCTCGAGCTCCCCGAAATCGAAATACCGGAGCGACGCGCGCTGCAATCGCTCCGCGGCCGTCGCCGGCGACACGGCCTTGAAGAACAGCTTGTAGAGCCCGCGGATGTCGCGCTGGGCGACGATCCGAGCCCGCCCGCGCACCGACTCCTCGTACGACATCCCCTCCGCGAGCGCCGTCGCCTCCGTGATGGGCCGGAGCGGGAGCACGTCGTACATGGCCACGGGCAAAAATACCTGCGAGGCGAATGCGCGGACGGCCTCGTCCGGCACGTGCGCGAGCACGGCCGGGAGCCCGCCCGGGATCTGTTCGTCGATGTACGAGCGAACCCCGAGATACGTCGAGCCGCGGACATGAAAGGGGCTCTTGCCAGGCGGCACGGGCGGAGGCGACACGGTCATGCGCGCAAGCGTATCGTGCGCTCGACGAAACACCAGCGACCTCGCGCGGGCCGCTCCTTCGGAGAGCCTTTCGACGCCTGCATCCCCTCCCCTTCGACGACACGGCGGACATCGAGGCGGCGTGGAAGGGCGAGGACGTCGACTAAAACGCCGGCTCCTTCTTCTGCGCGGCCATTTGCCGAATGCAATACGCCAGCCCTTGCCGCAGGGTCCCGAGCGTCTTCAACGACGAGAGATCCATTCCGATCGACACGATCGTCTGCGCCACGTTCGGCCGGATGCCCGTGACGACGCCGCACGCGCCGAGGAGCCCGATGGCGCGCACCATCCCGATGAGGTAGTTCGCGGTCGCCGTATCCACCACATCGACGCCGGTCAAATCGAGCAATACGAAGCGGGCGCCCGTGCGCGAAACCGCGGAGAGCAGATCGTTCATCACGCGCGCGGCGCGGCTCGAATCGATGATCCCCACGAGCGGCAGCGCGATCACGCCGTCCCAGACCTCGAGCACCGGCGTCTCCAGGTTCCGGATCACGTCCTGCTGCCGCTCGATCACCTCGAGCTTTTGCGTGAGCTCGCGCTGCGCCTTTTGCGCCTCGGAGACGTCGATCGACATCCCGATCACGCCGGTGACCTGGCCGTTCGCGTCCTTGACCGGCGTGTACCAGCTCTCCCAGAAATGGCCCGGCGCGGGCTCCGTGATCTTGCGGTGCGCCTCGCCCTGGAGCGCGCGCTCGAGCCATACGTTGACCTCGGGCGGATAAAGATCGTGAACGTTTTTCCCGGTCAGATCTCCCTCGGGCCGCGCGGCTTTCCCGTCGTGAAACCGCATGTATCCCTCGGAATCGACGGCCCAGACGACGACGTCCAGGTTATCGAGCAGCGTCCGCAAAATGGCCGCCTCAGCAGCAGGTCCGCGGTCGACTCCACCACCGTCCATGCCACCCTCCCACGGCCGAAAAGGCCGTTGAGTCGTTCAAATTGAAATGGTCTCAGGGGGTACCATGGACATATAGCCAGCGCCATGTCCCTGACGCGCCGAATCTGGCAAAGCAGTAAATGGACGGGGATGAGTAGCCGCGAATGGACGGAAGCCGTACGAACGGGCCTCCATACCGTCGGGAGAACCCCTAAGGTTGCTACGGAGGCATCAATACTGCGGGTGCTTCTGAATGAGGCTCACGACCTCGAGCAACTCGGGATCGTCACCTTTCACGTTCGCCGCGACGGCCATCGCGTGCGCGTCGGCCAGGTTCTGCGACGTCGGCGCCTTCAGGGCCTCGGCGAACGCGACGATGGCCTTCGCCTTGGGCAGCCCTGCCTTTTGCGCCGCGAGCAGGTCCCCCACGGTCGTCGTCACGAACGTCTCCTGGTCGAGGTACGTGAGCGGCGTCTTCCAGCGCGCCCGCACGGTGATGGTGTCGGTCGCGACGATCTGCGCCGGGTCGCAGGCCTTGAGCACCTGATTGAAGATCATCGCGTCGCTCGGCGCGAGGTGCTGACGCTCGACCTCCTCGGGGTTTTCCGAATACTCCTCGCCGTAGAACTTGTGCATCTGGAAGTACCACGGCATCGTCAGCTCGACCTGCACGCCGCGCGCCGCGATCTCCATCGTCTCGTCGAAACGCTCGACGAACATGCGCGAGGCCTCGTCCACGCCGTCGAGGTAGACGTACGCGCCGCGCCCCTTGTCGGTCACGATATCCATCAGCCGATCGTCGTACGAACCGCCGGGCCCCGTACCCACGCCGACCAGGTAAATGCCCTCCTTGTCGGCGTCCTTCGATTTCTCCCCGATGAAGGCGGCGTCCGTCTCGCCCACGTTCGCCCCGCCGTCGCTGATCAGGACCACGCGGTTCAGCCGCCCCGAACCATAATGCTGCTCGGCGAGCCCATAACCCGCGACGAGGCCGCTGTGCAGGTCCGTCCCGCCGTTCGCCGTCAGCCCGTTTGCCAGGGACACGATCTCCGGATCGTTCGGCCCCGTCACCACGTGGCCGCTCATCACCACGTTGTTGTTCGTGTCCCAGGTGACGGCATTGACGATATCGCCCTCGGCGAGGCTCGCGGCGATGGCTTTCACCGCCGCCCGCTCCCGCTCGATGCCGGGGCCGCCCATCGAACCCGACACGTCGAGCACGAACGTCACCGTCATCGGGCGCCGCGGCTTGACTGCGTCGTACGAGCGCACGGCGATCTGGAAATCGAGCTCGTTCGCGACCGCGGTATTCGCGAGCTCCGGGTAGAGCGCGAGCTTGCCCGCGGCCGGCGCGTCGTACTGGATCCGATAATAATTGAGAAACTCGTACGTGCGGATCTCCTGGGCCATCGGCGTGATGCCCATGCCGATGAGCTCGCGCGCGTGGACGGGGGAGCCCATCGAATTGGAATCGTCGGCCGAGAGATAAAGGACGACGGGCTTCGAGCTGTCGAGCCCTTCGCAGGTGAACTCCGCGGCCGCGTCCGTGCCCGCGTCCGCGCCTGGGGAGGGCACGACCGGATCCGGCGGCGGCTGCTCCCCCAGGGACCCGCCCGAGGAGCTGCTGCCCACGCCCACCGACCCCACGGGCCCAGGCCCGCCTCCACCGCTTCCGCCCGACGCCTCGTCGACGTACCCCCCCGAGCTCATTCCGGTGCTATCCACGGCAATACAAGCGGCGAGGGTCCCGCCGAACGAACCCAGCAACAAAGGAAGCACGGAAAGCGAGCGCAGAGACCGTAGTTTCATGAGGACCTCCAAAGCGAGGAGCCGAAGCGGAGCAAACCGCATGCCCGAGGCACGAGGTACGATTTCAGCGTCGAAGCTCGTTCCTTGTTTCGCCGTCCCCCTGGCGCACGCTGGCACAAGGCACCACGCGCCAACCTACGGCGTCAGGCGGTCACGGCACTTCTCAGGCTCCGGCACCGAGCTCGCGCCCGAGCTCCATCGTGCGGGCATTCTCGGGCACCCGCTCGAGAAAGCTCTCGCGTGTCGCGCCGTCCGTCATTCGGTTCGCCCGCGCGAGGAGCCGCGTCCGCGCCTGGAAGATCGCGTGTTTCCCGCTCGCCGCGCTCCCCGACGCGACCAGCGCCTCGGCATACACCAGCCGAAGCAGCGCCTCGCCCTCCTCCATGCCCCCGAGCGACGCGAAAAGCCCCATCGCCGCCCCTGCAATGCCGAGCCCTGACGGCCAGTTGCCCTGCGCGAGCAGCGCGCGCGCCCACGCCGCGAGCGCGAACGCCCGCAGCGGCCCGATTGCCGCCAGCGCCTCGGCCGCGCCCTCGGCCTCGATCTCCGCCGCTTCCAGGTCCCCGCGCGCGAGCAGCAATGCGGACAGGTAAATCCGCGCCCGCCCCTCCTGCCGCCGGTTCGATTGCTGCGCGAAATCGGATATCGCCTCGCGCAAATGCCGCTCGGCCTCGTCGAGCGCTCCGCGCGCGGCGAGCGCAGGCCCGAGGTTCTGCTTCGCCAGCGCCGCCACGTTGTACAGCCCGAGCCGCCGCGCCTCGCCGAGCAGCTCCACGAGATCCCGCTCCGCCTCGGCAAACAGCCCGAGCTGAATGCGCGCATGCGCCGCGTTCACCCGCCCCACGCAAGCATCCCTGCGGTTACCCGTCGCGAGAAACGCCGGAATGCTTCGCTCCGTCGCGAGCAGCGACGCCGCCGGATCCCCCGTGCAGAGCGCCCGCGACGCGTGCAATGCGTAAAGCCGCGCCGCCACCCCCTGATCCCGCTCCGCAATGGGCCACGCCGCCATTCCAAGCTGCCCGATGAGCACCTCGGCCGCCGCGTGCTCTCCCGCATGCAGCAGCGACGCCGCCACGTGCGCCACCGCGCTCACCGCCGGCGCCGACGTGCCCATGGCCTCCGCGCCCGGCGCGCGCACCGCCTCCGCGAGCGTCTCCAGCGCGTCCTTTTGCCCGAGCCGGACCAGCATCGACGCCGCCGTCGCCGCCGCCCCGTACCACGCCCCGCTCCCCCGCGGCAGCGCTTGCATTGCGCTCGCAGCGCGCGCCGAAGCCTCGGCCGCCTCCCCGAGCCAGCGATACGCCTCCGCCTGAATCCACGCGAGCTCCCCGCGCGCCTCGGGCGACGCGCCCCGCGCCCCCTTCTCGGCCCGCTCGATCGCCGCCCGGAAATCGTTCCCTTCGAGCGCCTGCTCCGCCGCCCGCCGGTACCACGCCGCGGCCCGCGCCGTTGCCTTTCCGCGCTCGTAATGTTCTGCCAGGACAACCGCGTCCCGCTCCCCTGCCTCCTCCAGCCACGCCCCCGCGAGCTCGTGCCCCAGCGCGCGATCCGCCTCCGTCAGCGCCGCATACGCCGCCTCGCGCACGAGCGCGTGCCGGAACGCATACTCCTCCTGCGCGGGAAAACGACTCTGCGGCCGCTTCACCACGAGCTCCCGTGCGCAGAGATCCGTCAGCATCGGCCCGAGCGCGTCCTCGCGTGTCCCCTCGCCGAGCAGCGCCGCGGCCCCGCCTCGCCAGAACACCTGCCCGAATACGCTCCCGGCGCGCAAAAGCCGCCGCGCCTCGGGCGGAAGCGCGATGAGCCGCGCCTCGACCATGGCGAGCACCGTCTCCGGCAGCTCCGCGGCCCGCCCGCTCTCGGCCGCGCGGATCAGCTCCTCCAGGTAAAACGCATTGCCCCCGGCCCGCTCCACGAGCCGCGCCACCATCACGTCCGAGATCCGGTCGCCGAGCACCTCCCGCACGAGCCGCTCGGCCGCCTTCTTCGACAGCTCCTTCAGCCGGATCTCCTGCAAAGGCCGCCCCTCCCAGAGCCCCGGAAACACCTCCGGCAGATCGGGCCGCGAAAGCGCCAGCACGAAAATCGGCCGCTCGGGCAACGCGCGGAGCAGCTCGTCGACGAGTTTTACCGTCGGCCGATCCCCCCAATGCAAATCTTCGAGGATGAGCATCGCCGGCCGCTCTTCCGTCTCGACGCGCAGGAGATCCTCCCACGCGGCCCGGATCTGATCCCCCATCAGCAAAGGATCCCTCCGCGCCGCGCGCAATTCGATGCTCTCCTCGTCCGCCGGCGGCACACCCGCGAGGGGCCCGAGGAACATCACGGCCCGTTCGAGCGCCTTGCCCGCGAGGTGCCGCCCGAGCCGTGCGCGGAGCCTTTGCCGCTGCACATCGAGCGGCATCCCCCCGGACAACCCCGCCTGCCCGCGCAGCATTTGCCCCACGAGCGCGAACGGCGAATTCTGGCTCATCGGATCGCCCTGCCCGACCCAGATCCCGACCGAATCCCGCTTTTCGCGCACCTTGCGCAAAAGCTCGTGCCGGAGCCGGCTCTTGCCCATGCCCGGCGCCGCCAGGATCACCGCCGCGCGCGAGAGCGGCTCCTCGAAACATTCGTCGACGAGCGCCATCAAAATGGCCATCTCGCTCTCGCGACCGACGCAATGCGTGGGCCGGCCGAGCAGCGTGCGCGCCGCCTCCGCCACGTCGCGCTCGCCGCGCAGATAAAGGCCGCCCTCGTCGCCATCGACATCGAACCGCACGTCGAGCAGCCCTGCCATCACGTCGTCGAGCCGGATCGGCGGCGCCTTGCCGGCCGTCGCCTTCTTCCCGAGCAGCCTTACGCCGCGCTCGATCACCGCGCCCATCGGCAGCCCCTCGGACGACACCTCCGCGCCCGCCACGAGCGCCATCGGCGCCTCCGGCAACGCCGCCCGCAATTCCAGCGCCGATCGCGCCGCCCGCGCCGCCTGATCCGTCGCCGCGCCCGTCGACAGAAGGCTCACCACGAGCGTCCCATCCGAAAGCGCGTCGAGCCGCCCCCCATATCGCTCGACGATCGCCGCGAATGCCCTCGACCGACCGCTCTCCGCGTCCATCGCCGTCTCGGCCCCTGCAAGCTCGATCGTCGGCGCGAAAACCTCGCTCTCCCCAACCTTCGGCGCCCGCTCGCCCGGCGGCAATTTCGTCAGCACGAGCGACACCACGCGCCGCTCCTTGCCCGTCAGCCCGCTCGGCCGCATGCTCGCCTCGATCGCGTCCGAGCCTTCGATGAGCCCGAGCCCCGCGAGCTCCGCCGCCACCGCGGCCCCGTCCCGCGGCCGATCCTTCGGCGCTTTCGCCAGCATCCGCGCCACGAGCTCGTCGAGCGCCTCCGGCACCCCGAGCCTTTGCGACGACACCCGCGGCGCCTCCTCCAGCACCACCTTGAGCAGCGCCGCGTGCATCTCCTCCGCCGCGAACGGCGCCCGCCCCGTCAGGCAATGAAACAGCACACAACCGAGCGCGAACACATCCGCCCGCGCGTCGATTCGCTTCGATCCCCGCGCCTGCTCCGGCGCCATGTACGCGGGCGTCCCGAGCACGTAGCCCGAGTTCGTCAGCGCCTCGCCGCCCTCGACCCGCGCGATCCCGAAATCGAGCAGACGCACATCCGTCGCGCTCTGCCCCACGAGAAAGATGTTCCCCGGCTTCAGATCCCGGTGCACGATCCCCGCCGCGTGCGCGACCCCGAGCGCCTCGGCCACGCGCAGCGCGACGCCCACGCTCTCCGCGGCGTCGAGCCCGGTGCGCTTGAGCCGGTCGCTCAGCGTCTCGCCTTCCAGCCACTCGAGCGCGAGCCAAGGCTCCCCTTCGGCGCCGAGCCCGTGCGCCACGTGCCGCACGATCCCTGGGTGATCGAGCCCTTCGAGCAGCTCCGCCTCCCGGACGAAGCGCGTCTCGGTGTCGGCGTGCGCGTGGGCCCAGAGCACCTTCAGCGCGACGAGCCCGCCCGTCCTGCGGTCCCTCGCGCGAAACACCTTCCCCATGCCGCCCGAGCCCGCCACTTTGTCGAGCTCGAACCGATCCGCGACGACGTCTCCGGGCTTCATCCTGGGAGCCCGATGCGTAGCGGAAAGCGCGGGAAAAGGCCAGGTTTTCGGTGCTCTTCTCGTCCGCGGCGGCGGGGTGGGGCGGCCGGCAGAAACCGGCGATAGGGCTCGGGCGGGCGCACGCCGAACTTCTCCTCCAGCTCTTGGAGGGACTGCTCGCTCAGGGGTTCTCCGCGGTCGTCGATTTGCATGTCATCGCAGCTTTGGCAGGGTGTTTGTCCATACTCGTCAGCTTGGGCCCCAGAAGAAAGCTCTGCCCCCCGGTGCGTGAATCGTGATGCTGCACTCGCCGGCCGTGTGAGGTGATCAGTCATCACACGTCCCCCAGGCAGCCCTCCTCGTATTCGAGAACCCCGGCAGCTTCCTGTTCATCCAAGAACTTGCGCACGTCGTTGTAGGGAACAGTCGGCGGGATATCGACGGCAACGAGCCGAGGCAGATCCAACTCGGACTCGCAGCCCATTTGTCGCAGATGATCTCGCACAACGCGAACATCCCCTTCTTCTTCGAACCACAAGCGTACAGTGCTATGACCGGACGCCGTGACCAGCCCAGAAGAACGCAACATGCCGCCTTCATCCGGTGTGGCCGCCACGATGTCGTTGTATGCCACGCCCCGGGCGTAGAACGGGATATTGTCTATCCTGTAGCCGTTCGATACGGGAACTGCCCACAGGCTCTCGAGATCGACGGTCCCGTCCTCGTTCTCGACATCGAATAGAATCTTGACGTGCTCAGGATGCGGCTGTTCGTTCATAACGTGTCGCCTTTCTTTAAGTTGCAGTCGCGGCAGAGGATCTGGCCATTGGAGGGATCTCCGTTGCCACCTTTGCTTCGAGGAATCTGGTGGTCACGATGGCGCTCGTTTCCCGGCGGGCGGACGCCGCGCTGTGACTTTTGGGCGGGCACGGCTTGGGAACCGCATGTCTCGCAAACGTTCACTCCTCCATTTCGCGCAGCGTTGGCCGCATCGATCTCTGCCTTACCCTTTGCTGTGAATAGCTTGCCAGCTCTCGGCCCGCCAGCACTCCCCCCCGCGCGGGGCTGCGTCGTCGTCTTGACCGTCGTCCCATTGGGCGGCGTCGAGGCCGTCGGCGGGCTCGGAGCCGGCGCGCTCGGCAGCTTCGGCCGCCGCAAAAACCCGCCCGGTCCGCCGGCCGCGCTCGGCAGGAACACCGGCATGCTCCGTAGCCTCTGCTGGGCGGCCCGCAGCACCCTCGCCCCCGCGGTCTCCAGGGCTGCCGCTCCCCCGGAGCCGACCATCAACAGGGCGTCCGCCAGGGCGTTCAGGATCGCGAATTTCAGCTCGGCATCCGCCCAGCCTTTGCCATACCCCTTGAGAAATGCCTCCCAGGCGATCTTGGCGAGCCCCTCGTCGTCGTACGTCGGCAAATCCGGGATTGCATCCAGTTGTTGGGCGAGATTGGTCCGGATGTCCTCGAAGACTTGGCTATCGGCTTTGTCCCGAATGTCGTAGCCAAAGTTTCCCAAATAGACGACGTTGATGGAGTCCCTCACTCCATCCGCTTTGCCAAGCGTCGCCCCCCATTCGCGTCCGATCCGCTCACCGATGCGCCTCGCCTCCTCCTCGGCGTCCCTCCGCGCCAAGCTGGCCTTCTGTTCTTCATACGTTTTCCCGGGAGGAGGCGGCGGACACGGCACTCTCGTGCCAGGCGTGGGTGCGGGCGTGGGAGCCGTTTGCCCGACGAAACGCTGATCCGGAGGCCTGTTTCTCGGCCTGTCGCAGGGCCTTATCGCCGACGTCCGCGTCACGGTTCGGACGGTCGTGCGTGCCTCGGCGCTCGGCTTCTCCACTTCCTTCTCCGGCGGAGGCGGAGGCGGCGGCGGCTTGTCGCAGGGCAGATCCTGGTACGCGAGCCCCAAGAGCTTCCGGCTCTCGGACGGCGCGTGGGGGTCATGAACGAAGACGGCCTTGACCGAAGGATTTTCCAGGAGCTTTTCGAGCGGTTCGAACGCCGGTCGATGCACTCCGTCCCCGAGCTCGTACCAGTAGCGCGCATTCGGGCCGACGCGGGGATGACGCCGGCAGACGCGAAACACGCTCTTTCCGTGGAGCTCCTGCGCCCACCCCACCGCGGGCACGCCCGCCGCGCCGCACCCGAGGAGCCATGCCGAAACGCAAAAAGCGAAGAGCACCGGAAGCCCGCGCCGAAGGAACCGCAGCGCAGCACCCACGAGCATCAGGGCGGCACCGGTGACCCAAAGGCGAGGGTGCGACGAGGGTGAGAGCACGCGATGAAAGGTCATGACCAGGCCCACCATGACAGGTCACAGCGGCCACCCCTGTCAACAGCCCCCCTCCGCACCAGACCGAACCCAACCGCGCCCACCCCGGGGACCCCTCCCCACGAAAATCCCCGCGCCGCGCTCCCCCCGGCGACCCCTCCCCGCCAAAAATCCGCCCTGCAATTCTCCGCGGGGACCCCTCCTCCGCCCGCCCCTCGGCGACAAAATCTCGCGGGGAGGCCCTCTCCCCCCGACCTCCCCGCGGGGAAATTCCTGCGGGGACCCCTCCCCGCACGGCGAGCCTCGCCAAAAAGCTCCCGTCGACCCCTCCCCGCGCGTTTCCGCGCGAAGACGCGCTCCTCCCCGAAGCCTCCCGCCCCCGTTTCGCGCTCTTTGACGCCTCCCTTTCACACCTCCCCCGTCCACCTCGTAAGGTCGCAACCCCTCAGAGCTGAATCCCCGCCAGAATCGTCGCAATTCCCTGCACGACGAGGACGAGCCCGCACACCACCGCAAACGCCACGGCCCCGCCCGTCCGCCGGAATAGTTGCGCCTGCCCCCCCACCGTCACGAGGCTACGCATCTCCTCGGATCCGCCGAGCTCCCAGCGCGCCCGTGCGTCCCTGTAAAACCCGTCCACGCGCTCCTGCTTGCGCGTTGCGGCCGTGATCATCACGTCGGCGCCCTCCGGCACCACCGCCTCCTCGACCTCCACGTGCGTCGCGCCGGGCGGCACCAGATCCCGCGCCCACGGCGGCCACGACGACAGCGCCTCCTCCACGCGCACGGCGGGCGACACCCATTCGTCCCCGACCACCTCCGCGTCCCCGAGATCCACCACGCACGTGCCACTCGTGTCGCGAAGCGCCGCCCGCGACGCGCGCAGAACCGAGCGCTCCCCGAGCCGCTGCCGGCGCTTCCCATCTCCGGAAAACCCTCGAAGCGTGGTGCGCACGGCGACGCAGCCCTTCCGCGAGAGCCCGTCGATCGGCTCCTCCGCCGCGGCAATCGTCCCCGCGAGCTCCACCACCCCGGGCTCGATCTCCGCAATCTTCTTCGTCGGGCGCCGCCACACCTCCAGCACCAGCGCCGCCCCTTCCCGCGCCCGAAAGATCAGCGCGCTCCCGGCGACCAGAAGTCCCGCCCCGAGCAATGTGACGATCATCGGAAGTTCCTCCGCGTACGGCTCGCCAGCGACAGCACCGCAAAACCGGCCGCGGAGAGCACGACGAGCGAAAAAAGCCCCCCGAGAAAAAGCAGCGGGCTCATCCTGCTTCCGATGCGCTCCTTGGCGCGATCGAGCGGATCCATCGTCACGAAATCCAGGCCGTCCCGGCAGGGCACGATGTCATTCGTCTGCTTGCAACCGAGCACCGTCACCGGAATGCCGTCCGCGAGGACACGCTCCCGGTACACGGCCGAATCCCCCAGCGTGGCGAGCTCCTTGCCGCACGCCTCCCGGATCGAAACCGGGATCTCGAGCCCCGTCGCTTCCTTTTCCTTCATCGACGCGACCGCGATTCCCACCCGCGGATCGTCGCCGAAGAGCCACGCCGCGTCCTCCTCCTCGTCGATCCGCACCCGCTCGTTCGTTTTGGCAAAAACGAGCCGGAAAGCGAACCCGTCGTTCCTGCGCACGGCCACGTCGTCGAAGCTGCCCACGGCGCAAAAAACCTCGAATCGGCCGCCGCCGCTCGGGGACGGGCGCCCGACGGCCCCGACCCACCCCGCGGCGGGGGCGCCGAGCGGCGAGGACGACGACGCTTTGAGCAGCGAAAGCTCGCCGCGGATCGCGATCGGCCCGTCGTCCGTCCTTCGCTCCGTGTGCGCCGCGAGCCGCGACCCAATCGACGCCGACCGCAAAGACGCCCCCAGAAAAAACAAGGCGCCGAGCGCGAACGGCAGGAACGCGAGGCCAACGAGCACCCGGGTCTTTCGTTTCGGCTCGAAGGAAAGCATCTGCGTCATCGTCGCCTGCCCGGGGCCTGGCCCCAAGGGAAAAGGTTACTGCAAGGAGGCCCAGCCCGTCGAATCGACCCGCGTGATGTAGATCGACCCGCCGCTGCCGTCGGGCTTGTAGATGGCGGCTTCGCCCCACTGGAGCGCGTCGAGCACGCCGCATTGGTGCCCCGCGTGGCCCACGATGGCCACGTTCGTGCCCGGCGGAGGCTCCGTCGCTACGAGCGACATCGTGTTCGCGCAGCGGTTCCCCTCGTCGTACGCGAAGCCCGTGATGTCCTGGTTCGGTTCGACCGCCGGGCCGAGGTTCATGAGCTCGGCGGTCCTCATGCAGCGGCAGAACTCGCTCGCGAGCACGCGCCCGAACGGAAAACCTCGGTTCTTGATGGCGAGCCCCATCTGCTCGGCCTGGGAGATGCCCGTCGCATTGAGCTGCCGCGCCGTCGCGGTCGCGCAGTTCGAATCGCAGCTCTTCCACCAGCCCGGCGACGACGTCTCGGCCGCCGTCCCGAGCTGGAACGCGTCCTCGCACACCTCCGCCTCCGCGTGACGCCATACGAGGTTGTACCCGCCACCGATGAGCGCCTGCCCGATCGTCACGGCGAGCTCGGCCGTCGCCGGCCTGCCCCCACAGCTCCCCGGCGCATCGCAGCCGTACACGGCGTAATGGTACGTGCGGGGCATGTCCGGCGTCGTGGCCACCAGATTGCGGAGCGGCTCGCTCGCCGTGGAGGCCGCGCCCTCGTAAACGACGGTCGCCATGGGATCGTCCGGGCCTTTGGGCATCGCATTCTCGGCGCGGACGATCCGCGACGCTGGCTTGCTCGATTTCACCCACGAGAGCTCGACGTCCCCCAAGGCGACCGATGCCTTCAGCTCGCTCGGGTCGATCACGGTGCCGCCGCGCCCGCCCGCGCCGCCCTCGCCCGTGCAGCCGGACCCGGCGCCCCAAAGACCGAGGATCAACGACGTCCCGACGAGAACCTTTTTCATTGATTCCTCATTCCTAGAGCACTGCCCGGGGCCCGTCAACATCGTCCCGAACACGCGCTCCGCGCCTTGCGGTCCTTCCGCGATTTCCGCAACCGGGCCCACGCCTCGTCATCCAAATCGTCGGCGCTCGCGATGCGATGCCCGGCGGCCCTCGAGGGCCCTGGACGCATGCTCGCTGCGAGCGCCGTCCTCTTCCATTTCAAGCCCACTCCGGAAGCGATCGATCATGCCGACGAACCTCGGCGGGGCCGCGCGCCTCGCCCTTTTGCCCCTCGCCCTGCTCACGCTCGGCGTGAGCTGCGCCCCGGCTCCCGAAGCCGAATGCACGGATGGCCCCATTTGCGAGACGAGGGCCACCGGCGAACGTTACGTGGTCCCGCGCTGCGTGCCCGCCTGGAACGACGGGCCCGTCCCCGCCGATTGCGGCGTCTTCGTCTCGACGACCCTCGGCGACGACGACGGCCCGGGCACACAGGACAAACCCTTCCGCACCCTCGCCCACGCCGCGCAGATCGCCGGCGAAGGCCGCCCCATCTACGCCTGTGCCGAGGACTTTTACGAGCGCCTGGTCCTGCCCGCCGGCGCCAGCGTCTTCGGCGGCCTCGATTGCCAGGAAGGCTACCGCTGGAAAGACAAGACCGTAAAGACCCGCCTCTATGGCTCGCCCGACGAGGTCCCGCTCGTGCTCGCGCCCGGCCCGCTCGCGACCCGCATCGAGGACCTCGCCGTCTTCGCCGCCGACGCGACCCGCCCCGGCGGATCGTCGATCGCCCTGCTCGCCGACCACACCCACGCCGAGCTCTGGCGCTGCGACGTGCGCGCCGGGGAGGGCAAAGACGGCGAGAATGGCGCGAGCCTCCCGTCCGATCCCGCGCTCGACGGCCTCGACGGACTCGACGGCCAGGCGGCCTGCGTCGCCGATCCCGACCTCGGGACCCCGGGCGGCACGCGCGTCGAGCGCATGTGCGAGGGCGGCAGCGTCACCATGGGCGGACAAGGCGGCGACGGCGGCGCGATCCTGCCGGATTCGTTGCAATCGACCCCCGGAAAGGCCGGCGAGCTCGGCACGCCCGCGGCGCCGAGCTTCGGCCTCGGCGGCGCGGGCGACGCGGGGAGCGGCTGGAGCTGCGCGGCTGGCAAGGGCGCGCCCGGCAATCAAGGATCACGGGGCACGCCCGGCACGGGCGCGGCGGGTTTCGGCCGGCTCGACGCCACGGGATATTTCGGCATCGCGGGCGGCACCGGCGGGTTTGGTTTGCCCGGCCAAGGTGGCGGCGGCGCCGGGGGCGCGCGGGGCGCGGCCTCGATTTGCGCCAATGCGACGCCCGGGGCCGGCGCGAGCGGCGGCAGCGGCGGCACCGGCGGCTGCGGCGGACATGGCGGCATGGGCGGCGGGGCCGGCGGCGCGAGCATCGGCATTGCCAGCATCGAATCGACGATCGTGCTCTGGGACGGACGCGTCGCGGTCCATCGAGGCGGCCGCGGCGGCAACGGCGCCGATGGCCAGATCGGCGGCGCCGGCGGAATGGGCGGCAAGGGCGGCACCGGAAAAGGCCTCTCCGCGCCCGACGCTTGTCCGGGCGGCGCGGGCGGCGCGGGCGGCAAGGGTGGCCCCGGCGGCGGCGGCCTCGGCGGGCCTGCCGTCGTGATTGCCCACGTCGGCGCCGAGCCCGAGCTTCGCGGCGCCGTCTCGCTCGCCACGGGCAAACCCGGCGACGGCGGAAAGGGCGGCGACGGCGACGTCGCGGGCAACCGCGGCGCGCCCGGCATCAGCGCGGCCATCCGATCCTTTTGATGCTCCGCGCTTGACGTGCGCGCGCGTGCGCGGCACCGTCGCGGCAATCGTGAATTGTATGCGCCTCACCCCCGGCCCCTCTCCCTCCGGGAGAGGGGTGAACGACGCCTTTTCTCCCCTCTCCCGAGAGGGAGAGGGGATGGGGGTGAGGGAATCGTTCTTCGACGAACTTCGGTTCCGGTACACCGGGACATGAGCTCGCTCGCCGTACGTTTTGCCGGCATCACCGACGGTTTGCCCCGGGCGTTCTGGTCGCTCTGGGCCGGCATGTTCGTCAACCGGGCGGGCAGCTTCGTCGTCCCGCTCCTCTTCGTTTATCTCACGCAGCAGCGAGGCCTCGACCTCCCCACCGCGGGCCTCATCGCCTCGCTCTTCGGCGCCGGCTCGCTCGCGGGCACGTTGCTCGGCGGCGCCCTTTCCGATCGCCTCGGCCGCCGCGCCACGATGCTCCTCGCGCTCGTCACGAGCTCCGCCTTCATGATCGGCCTCGGCCTCGCGCGCGAGACCTGGCAGATCGCTTCGGCCACGGTCTTCCTCGGCTTCTTCTCGGACATGTTCCGCCCCGCGAGCCAGGCCCTCGTCGCCGACATCGTGCCGCCCGAGCACCGCGTGAAGGCGTTCTCCCTGCAATACTGGGCCGTAAACCTCGGGTATGCGTTCGCCGCGGTCCTCGGCGGCTTCATGGCGAAGCGGAGCTTCTTCGCGCTTTTCCTCGGCGACGCGCTCACGACGCTCGTCCTCGCCGCGATCATCTGGCGCTCCGTCCCCGAAAGCCGCCCGGCCGAGGCGCACCGCGACAATCGCGGCAGCGTGCTCACGCCCTTCTTCGACGGCAAGTACCTCCCGTTTCTCCTCTGCAACCTCGCGCTCACGCTGGTCTTTTTCCAGCACCTCTCGGCCATGCCGGAGGACATGCGCCAGAAGGGCCTCACCACCGAGCATTACGGCATCGCGGTCGCCACGAATTGCTTGCTCATCGTGCTCTGCCAGCCGCTCGTCACGCGGTGGGTGAAGGACGTCCCGCGCGGCGTCCTGCTCGCGGCCGCCGCGACGCTGACGGGCATTGGATTCGGCACCGTGGCGCTCGCCTCGACGCTCCCGGCCTACATGGCCACGATCGCGGTGTGGACCTTCGGCGAGATCATCTTCGCGCCCGTGAACGCGAGCATCGTCGCCGACCTCTCGCCGAAGCATCTCCGCGGCCGTTACCAGGGCGCCTTTTCGCTCACCTTCAGCTTCGGCGCGATGGGCGCCCCCTCGATCAGCACGCGCCTCCTGCCGAAGACGGGCCTCCCGCTCTTCTGGCTCCTCTGCCTCGTGCTTTGCCTCGCTGTCGCGGCTTGCCAGCTCGTCTGGGGCAAGAACCTGCCGCCGCCGGCTCCCGAGGAAAAACCCTGACGCGCGCGGCCACGCGGAACCCCCCGCGTGGCCGCATGTCTGGACGACCGTTTTACAGGACGAGCACGGCCTTGCCGCGGGTGCGCCCCTCGCGGCTCTTTTCCTGCGCCAGCGCAGCCTCCGCGAACGGCAGGATCGACGAGACGTGCGTGCGGATCTTCCCCGCGTCGAGGAGCTCCCCGAGCTTCGCGAGCTCCTCCGCGTTCGGCTCCACGAAATGGTAATACGCCTCGATCCCGCGGGCCCTCGCCTCGTCCGCGTTCGGCGTATCCACCACGCTCACGAGCCGCCCGCCGGGCTTCACGAGCTCGTAGCTCAGGGAAAGCGTCTCGCCGCCCACGCAATCGAACACCACGTCCACGCCCTCGGGCGCGATCGCCCGGACGGCCGCGCGCACGTCGCCCGCGCGGTAATCGATCGGATGATCGACGCCGAGCGAACGAATGAAATCCTGGTTGTCGGGCCCGGCCGTACCGATCACCGTCGCCCCTGCGTGCTTGGCGAGCTGCACGCCGAACATCCCGACCCCGCCGGACGCCGCGTGCACGAGCACCGTCCGCCCCGGCCCCACGCCCGGCGCGCGCCGGAACAACGCCTGATACGCCGTCAGCCCCGCCAGGGGCACGCTCGCGGCCTCGTGGAGCAGCAGCGATTTCGGCTTCGCGGCCACGATCGACTCCGGCACGACCACGAATTCGGCGTACGTCCCGCCCTGCACCTCGGGCTTGCGCGTATATACGTACACCACGTCGCCGCGCTGGAAACGGCTGACGCCCGCGCCCAGCGCGTCGATCGTGCCTGCGCACTCCCAGCCGGGGATCAGCGGGAATCGGTGTGGAAGGGCCTTCGCCAGGTATCCCTCGCGAATTTTCCAGTCGACCGGGTTGATGCCGGATGCGGCGATCCGGATCCTCACCTCGCCCGGGCGGGGCTCGGGCGTCGGCAGATCCATGGGCGTAAGCGTCTCGGGACCTCCGAACTGTTCGATGGCAATGGCTCGCATGGGCTCTCTCGTCTCCGGGATACGGCGCGATCTTTCGCGCAGGGGACGCGAAATGTAGGCGTCGAAGGGTCCTCGACAAGCGACCCGAACGCGCGCCCAGAAAAAAGTGACACCGGTGGGCGGCCTCGCTGTACCATGCCGTTTCCCCCGAACACGAGGTCCCCCGTGCTCCGACGACTCCTCTTCCCCATCGCTGGAATCGGCCTCTCCCTGTTCACGATCGCCTGCGGCGGAGGCGCGCAAACGACCCCGCCGCAGACGGCCGCGGACGCGGACGCAAGCACGGACGCGGGCTCGGACAGACCGACGACAAGGGCGAAGCGGACCCCGACGGACCCGGACCTCGGCCGTGACAAGGAGAACCCGGTGCCCCGCTGCGGCCCGGTCGACAGCTACGCGTTCATCTCGGAGTACACGTGCAAGGACGGTTCGCAGCCGCTCGGCGCCGATCCCGAAAAAGGGCGGCAGGCGCGCTCGGGCAACGTCGGCGCGAACCACACGGGGCACATCATCGACAGGTACGTCGTCGAGTGTCCGGACGGCGAGGTCGAGGTCTTCGTCGACATGTACGGCTGCCCGGCCGCGGAGAGAAAGCTCGAGGCGATGAGGGACACGGAAAACCCCTTCGGCCCGCCGGGCGAATCCTTGCCGCGCCCGCGCCTTCTGGCGATCGCCACCGTGTTCAAGAAGATGAGCGAGGCGCCGCTCTCGGAGGCGAGCCGCGAGCACATCTCGAACGCGGTCGCGTGGGCCTCGGCGAGCCCCGACATCGAGGTGACGCTCTGCCCGTGGTTCCGCGATTACATCGACGGCCCGAACCCGAAGAGCCACTCCCCGGTGGCGACGATCCTGCTCGCCTACACGATCCTCGGCGTCGCGGCGCACCAGATCGAAAACCCGCGCGCCGATCCGATAGCCACCCAGGTCGTGGGCTTGCGGACGGCCGTGCGTGTCTATCGGGAGCTCCGGGACGACGGCGCATTCCGCCGCGTGCCCATCCTCGAACAGCTCGACAAGGTCGAGGCCGACGGCAAGCTCGCGGACTGGTTCACCAAGAACGCGAGCTGCGGTCCCTAGTCCCGAGGGGGACGCTCTGTCAATCGATCCGCTCGAGCAGCGCCGCCGCCCCGAGCCCGCCCGCCGCGCAAATTCCGAGAAGCGCCGTCCGTTTGTCCGAACGAACGAGCTCGTTCGCCATCGTCGTCACCATACGCGCGCCCGTCGCGCCGAACGGGTGACCAAGCGCGATCGATCCGCCGTGCACATTGAGCCGTGCCGGATCCACCTCGCCCACGGCCGCGCTCTTGCCGAGCCTCTCGCGCGCGAATGCCGCGCTGCCGAGCATCTTCAACACGCAGAGCACCTGCGCCGCGAACGCCTCGTGCAGGTCCACGAGATCGATCTCGGCGAGCGTGCGCCCGGCCCGGTCGAGCACCTTCGGAATGGCGAGCGCCGGCCCCATGAGCAATTGATCCGCCGGATCGACGCCCACGTACGCCCACGAAGTCAAAGCCGCGCGCGGCTTGTACCCGAGCGCCCGCGCCTTCTCCTCGCTCATCAAGAGCACCGCCGCCGCGCCGTCCGTGAGAGGACTCGCGTTGCCCGCCGTCACCGTGCCGTCTTTTGCAAACACGGGCCGAAGTTTTGCGAGTTTTTCCTCGCTCGTATCGGCGCGCACGAGGCCATCCGCGTGCACCCATTTCCCTTCGGACTCGACCGGCGTGACCTCCTCGTCGAACCGCCCCGACGCCATCGCCGCCGCCGCGCGATGATGCGAGCGCGCCGCGAAAGCGTCCTGCGCCGCGCGAGAAATCTCGTTTCGACGCGCCATCTTCTCGGCCGCCTCGCCCATCACCTCGCCCGTCGTCCGCTCGGCGATCTTCGGCCGCGTCGGCAGGATGTCCGTGAACGGCGCGAGTTTTCCGACCGCGCCGAGAATCGCCTTCGGATCGGCCTTCCCCAGCGCGACCGGCGCGAGCGCGTGCACCACCTTTTGCGGCAGCTTGATCTCCGCATTGCTCGTCGAATCGCTCCCGCCGGCGATCACGATGTCCGCCTCGCCGCGCTCGATCGCCGCCGCCGCGAGCGTCACCGCTTGCAGGCCCGACGCGCACGCCCGCGTCACCGTCATCGCCTCGCAGGCCGGATCGAGCTCTAGATCCAGCGCGATCTCGCGCCCCACGTTCGGCGCCGTCCCCGGCAGGATGACCCCGCCCCACACGATCGACTCGACGTCCCGCCGCCCGAGGTTCGCCTTCTTCAAAAGCCCTCGCGTCGCGGCCACGCCGAGCGCGATCGTGTCGAGCTTCGTGAAATCCGTGAATGCCTTGACGAACGGCGTTCGCAGACCATCCACGACCACCGCCCGCCGCCCTGTTTTTCCAGACATCCCCATTTCCCCTTCACGCGCCGATGAGCGCGCCTCCGCAGACCCGAACCGTCCGCCCCGTGATCCCCGCGGCCCCCGGGCTCGCGAGGAATGTGATGACCTCGGCCACGTCCTCGGGCAAACCACCCTGCCCGAGCGCGGCGAGGCGCCGCCCTGCTTCACGCACCGCCACCGGGATCGCCGCCGTCAACCGCGTCTCGATGAACCCCGGCGCGACCGCATTCACCGTGATGCCCCGCTCCGCCAGGATTGGCGCGAGCCCCGCGACGAACCCGAGGATCCCCGCCTTCGAGGCCGCATACGCCGATTGCCCGACGTTGCCGGCGATCCCCGCAATCGACGACAAGCACACGACACGCCCGCCCTCGCGCATCAGCGGCTCGAGCGCCTCGTGTGTCCGGACGACCGCGCCGAGGTTCACGCCGATCACCTCGTCCCATTGCTTCTCGCTCATGCGCCCGAGCGTCTTGTCCCGCGTGATCCCCGCGTTGTGCACGACGACGTCGAGCCCGCCGAGCTCCCGCACCACATCCGCGATCCGCGCGGTCGCATCGTCCGCCCCGAGATCCACGAGCAGCGCCGAGCCTTGAATCGATCGCGCGAGCTGGCTCGTCGGCCCATCGTCGCCCGGTCTGTCCAGACAGACGACGTGCGCCCCCTCCTCGGCGAGTCGCCGCGCCGTCGCCGCGCCGATGCCCCGCGCCGCGCCCGTCACAACCGCGACCTTCTTTTCGAGCGGCCGCACGAACGGCGGTTTTTCGTCGGACACCTTCGTCCGTGCATCGACCACGAACGGCTGAGCCGAGACGAACGCCGATCGCGGCGAAAGCAAGAATCGAAGCACCGGCCCGAGGCGCGCCTCGGCGCCTTTCTCCACGCGCACGAGGTTCGCCGTCGCGCCCCCGCGGCCGATCTCCTTGGCCACGCTCCGGACGAACCCTTCGAGCGCGGCTTGCGCGGCCGCCGCCGCGGGCCCATTCCCGCTCGGCCGCCCGAGCACGAGCACGCGGCCCGACCGCGCGAGGCGGCTGACCAGCGGGTGAAACGTCTCGTAAAGGGCGCGAAGGCCGGCGACGTCCCGGAGCCCCGTCGCATCGAAAACCACGCCCGCGACACGCTCGTTGTCCCCGAGCGCCGAAAGCGCGCGCGCAGGCCTGCCGTAGGCTTCGCCCGGCTCCACGAACGCGGACGCGATCGAATCGGACCCGGTCGAGTACGCATTCGCGCCCGCCGCCGCGAGCGTCTCCGCAATCACGGGCGCGAGCTCGGCGCCCGCCGACGCGCCCACGACCACACTCGCGTCCGCGAGGGGCCTCTCGCGCCACGGCCCGCGCGCGCGCCGGAGCGGCACCGGCAGCGGAATGGGCAAACCAAGCGCATTCACGACCGCCCGCGCCCGGGCGTTCCTACCAATCTCGAGCAAAACGTCACTCATGATCCCTTCTCCGCCTCGAAGTGACCTTCCAGATAACTTCCGCCCCCATGGGCGTCTCCCACCCAGATCCCGCGATTCTGATCGACGTACACGCCGACCCGCGCGGGCAGGACGAGCGGCCGGGTGAACCGCACGTCGATGGTTTGCAGCCGGCTCGGATCCCCCGCGAGCCGCGCCCGGTTCAAGGCCTCGACCGCCCGCGCGAGCGTCGAGAACCCGTGCAGGATGCACGACCGGAAGCCCGCCGCGCGCGCATACGGCGCGATCCAGTGGATCGGATTAAAATCGCCGGTGAGCTTCGCGAAGTCGAGCCCCGCGCTCTCCGGGATGCGGGAAAACGCGATTTCACGCGCGTCCGCCGGCACCGTCGGCCGCGCCTTCTTCTCCTTGCCTTCGCGCTTCTCGAGCGGAATGAACGTGCGCATCTCGGCCACGAGCGCCATGCCCGCGCTCTCCGTGCCCGTCTCGATCACCTGCGTCACGAGCGCGCGGTGGCCGTCGTCGTCCACACGATCGATCCGCGCCCGCACGCGGAGCGGCTCGTTTGCCGGCAACATCGCGCGTTGCTCGATCCGACAGCCCGCATTCACCACGCGGCTCAGCGGATACGGCAGCACCGCGAGCGCCCGCGCCGCGAGGGGAAATCCCCATTGCGGAAACATGTGCGCCGGCAAGCGTCCGCGATACCACGCGGGATCGCCGCCCACGTGCCGCACGTAATCGCGCACGAGCTCCGCGGGCCGCGGCGGAATCTCCTCCTCCAGCCACCCGCCCCGCTCCGGATCGATCCCGCTCGCCGGCCGACGCACGAGCGACGCGAGCGCCGCCTGCCCCATTCCTTTCAGCACCGGGAGCTGCGAAAGCACGTGTTTCGTCGAGACACCCATGGGTTTTACTCCGCGGCGACGGCCTGCTTTTCGGCCTCGGGCGAGAGCATCGCGAGGATACGTCCGCCCGTCGTGGTGATTTCCTCGTGAAGCGCGCGCGCCCGGAGCTCGGCCCGATCGAGATACCTCTCGGCAAGCTCCCGCCGCCCCGGATGTTTTTTCGCCTGCGCGACCAGAATCTCCGCGATGGCCTCGTCCGCGAGGAGGCGAATGAGCCGCTCGGCGTGCAACATCGCGAGCGAAAAATCCCGTTTTGGATCCCAGCCCTTCGTCAAGGCGTCGGGCCAGGACGCAAACGGCACGACCGTCAGCGTCCGCAGCTTGCCCGCCGCGGTGCGCGTGAGGAGGTGCTGCTGCGCCGAAAGCGAATACCCCTGCACCCGCGCGAGGCGCCGATCGAGCTCGTCTTTCCCCGTCAACGCGCCGAGCCGCGCGTCCGCGATCCGCGCGAGGAAATCACGCGGCCGCTTGATGGCACCGAGCAGCGTGTCCTTCATGGCCATGAGCGCCTGGATCTGGCTCGTCCCCTCGTAAATGGGCATCACGAGCGCGTCGCGCAAAAGCTTCTCCGCGCCGTAATCCTTCGTGTACCCGACGCCGCCGTGGATCTGGATCGCGCGCCGGGCAATCTCCACGGCCTTCTCCGCGGCCAGGTATTTCAAGAGCGGCGTGAGCCTGCGCGAACGCGCGCGCCACCGCGGCAGCTCGCGCGCCACGCGCTCCCGCTCGGCCGGCCCGAGCCCCGCCGAGAATCGCTCGAAGAGCACGAGCTTCTGCGCCATCTCCTCGCTGTACGCCGCGTCCACCGCGAGCGCCCTGAGCCCCTGGATGTCCGTGCGCATCTCGTCGAGGTAATCGGCGATCATCTCGTGCCGCGCGATCGGCTTCCCCATCGAGCGCCGCTCCTCGGCATACGACTTCGCCAGGCGATACGCGGACTCCGCGAGCCCGATGCTCTCGAACCCCACGCCGACGCGCGCGTTGTTCATGAGCACGAGCATGTACTTGAATCCCTCGCCGCGCTTGCCGACGAGCTCCCCCGGCACGTTCTCGAACGAAAGCGCCGCCGTCACCGAGCCGTGGTGCCCGAGTTTTTCCTCGACCCGATCGATCGTCACGTACCGCTTGCGCGTCCCATCCGGCAGATCGTCATAAGCCTTGACGAGGAACATCGACAGACCGCCGAGCCCCGCGAACGGATCGTCCGGGTTCTTCGCGTCCTCGGTCCGCGCGATGACGAAATGGTATTTTCCGTGCCCCGACGTGATGAAAATCTTTTGGCCCGAGAGATACCAGCGCCCATCGGCCCCGAGCTCCGCGCGCGTGCGCAGCGCGGCCATGTCGCTGCCCGCGTTCGGCTCCGTGATATCCATGCAGCCCCACGCGTCTCCGCGGGCGATTTCCTCGATCGCGCTCGCGAAACGCGTGGACTCGATCCGCCCGCGCGCCGGGTCGAGCGCCGTCGATCCCTCGTAGATCGAATACGCGAGCATGGCCATCGCCATCCCGCCGTGGAACGAGTGATGCGTCATCACCGACACGTCGGCGCGCGCGATCATCTCGCCGGAGAGGAAATACAGAAGCAGCGGCGCATTCAGCCCCCCGAGCTCCCGCGGCAAACACAGCCTGTGCAGCTCCGCCGCCTTGATCGCCTCGAAGATCTGGTTCATCGCCGGCCCGGCGATCGCCTCGCCGTCTTCGAGGTGCGTGTCCTCGCGATCGATCGCGGCAGCGCGCGTCGCGATCTGCTCGGCCGCGAGCGCGCCCGTCGATTCGGCGACTTCGCGATAGAAGGCCACGGCCTCCTGGGGCGTCTTGAAGCCGTCCTCGGTTCGATAGCCGAGCTCGGTCACCTCCACGAGCGGAGCCCAGTCGACACCTTCCTCGAAATGGAACCGCAGGTCGTCGTTGTCGGTGAAGAAATTGGCCATGGATTCACCTTTTCGGAAGGGCCCCGCCGCGCGGCCGGGCGGGGGTAAACAAGCTCGCGCGCGCGATCCGAGCGAGCTCCTTGTCGCTGCGGGCGCGCGCGTCGTCGTCGAGCGCCCCTTGCATCACGGACGCCGTCGCGACCGCGGAGATGACGAACAGCATCACGTGCAGCACGTACGCCTCCGGATCGACGTCGGCGTGGTGTTTTCCCGCGGCCTGCCCGGAGCGAATGTACCCCGCGACCGCCTCGAGCCACGGACGCACCGGCCCTCGCAAGAGCTTCCGCATCTCGGCAGGCCGATCGAGCGCCTCGCGCAAGACGACCCGCGCGCGATCCGGATCCGCGGCGAAGAACCCGGAAAGCTCGCCAAACACCGCCTCGAACCGATCCTCGCTCGCCGCCGCCGCGAGCAAGAGCCGCGGCAACGTATCATTCCAGTGCGCGAGGATCGCGCCGAGGACCGCCTGACGCAGGTGCTCCTTTGACGGGAAATGGTGCAGCACCGCCTGCTTCGTCAACGAGACCTCGTCCGCCACCGCTTGCAGGCTGGTCGCGTCGAAGCCTTGCGCCGCGAAGAGGCGCGTCGCCGCGGCAACGATGGCGCGCGGCACGTCGGGGTCGGGAGATCGAGCCAGAACCATCCGGTCAGGACTTCCCTACCAGTTGGTAAGCGGCCGGTCAAGTGCGGTCTTACGTGCCGCGTCATGAAGCCGGGGCGTGACACGGGCGTACGTCTGCCGGCCGATCCAACGGCCGTTCCACGAGGACGCGAAATGGGTAGCACGACAAGCAATGCTCGTGCTACCAGCTCGGGACGAGATCCTCGCTTGCGTCCGCGCCTCCTTTTCCCTTCGTCCCTCCTCCTTCTGGCATGGCTCGTCGCCTTGCCCGCGCGCGCGCACGACGAGGTCACGCCACCCGTGCCGAAGAGCCAGCCCGCGCCGACGTGGCCCGAAGGCCGCGCGGAGGCGCACGACGTGATCGTCCCGCTTTTGATCACCGTCGGCCCCGACGGCCGCGCCGTGGCGATCGAGATCGAGGCGAGCGTCTCGCCGGCCTTCGACGCCGAGGCGCTCCGCGCCGCGGCGCAGTGGACGTTCGAGCCCGCGCGCCAGAACGGAACGCCCGTGAAGGCGCGGATCCGGATGATCGCCCGATTCGAGGGCGTGACCGCGGTACCACCGGACAAACCAGCGGACAAACCCGCGCCCGGCCTCCTGGATCCGCCCCCGCATTCGCATCCGCATCCGCCGCCGCCCCCGCCTCCGCGCCCGATTGCCGTGACCGTTCGCGGCGAAGGCCCGCCGCGCAGCGCCTCCGAGGTCGTGCAAAAGCGCGACGTCCTCGCGGCGGCGCCGCATCGCACGGCGAGTGATCTCCTGCGCGTGGTTCCCGGCGTTTTCATCACGCAGCACGGCGGCCAGGGCAAGGCACATCAGATTTTTTTGCGTGGCTTCGACGCGGCCCACGGGCAGGATCTCGAGCTCCGCGTCGCGGGCGCGCCCGCGAACGAGGTCTCGAACATTCACGGCCAGGGTTATGCCGACCTGCATTTCGTGATGCCCGAGGTCGTGAAGAGCGTCCGCGCGAAGGCCGGGCCCTACGACCCGCGGCAGGGCGATTTCGCGGTCGCGGGAACCATCGAAATGGATCTCGGCCTCGCCGAGACGGGTTTTACCTCGTCCCTCGGGCTCGGCACCTACGGCGAGCGGCGCCTCTTCCTCGCGTATCGCCCCCAAGGCACGACCGAAGCGACCTTCGCGGCCTTCGAGGCGCAAAGCACCGACGGATTCGGCCCCTCGCGCGCCGCGCGCCGCGCCTCCGCGATCGCCCAGCACGTCTTTCCGATCAGCACGAGCCTCTCGGCCCGCGTGATGGCCTCGGCCTACGCGGCGCGTTTTTCCTCGCCGGGCGTGCTCCGCCGCGACGACATCGAGCGTGGCCTCGTCGATCGATTCGCGACCTACGACGCGCGCCAGGGCGGCGACTCGACCCGCATCCAGGTCGTCCTCTCCCTCGATCACGATGACGACAGCGGCAAAGCGCGCTTCTCCTTCACGCCCTACTTCGTCGCGCGTGGCCTCCGGCTCCGCGCCAATTACACGGGCTTCCTCCTCGACCCGGTCGACGGCGACGCGCAGCAGCAGATCAACGAGGCGACGACGTTCGGTTTGTCCACGCATTACCACCGGAAGACGCCGATCTTCTCCCCCGAGGACTCCCTCGAAATCGGCGTCCAGGCCCGGGGCGACACGATCGAGCAATCGCAGCGCCGCCTCTCGGTCGTCACCGATCGCGTCATGGAAACGCGCGTCGATGCCCGCGCACGCGCCGCCGACGTGGCCGGATACGTCGACGCCTCGCTCCGGCCGCTCCGCCGCGTGGTGATCCGCGGCGGCGTGCGCGTGGACGGGCTTTTTTATGGCGTCACGGACCTCGCCACGGGCGAAGGCGCGGGAGCGGCGCGCGCGGCCATGGGCGCGCGCGTGGGAGGCAAAGCGACGGTCGACGTCACCTTGATCCCGGGCCTGCACGCGGTCGCGAGTTATGGCGACGGCTTTCGCTCCCCGCAGGCCCGGACCCTCGGCGACGGCGAACGCACGCCCTTCACCACCGTGCGCTCCTTCGAGGCGGGCATTCGTTATGCCGACGGCGACCGCATGCGCGCGAACCTCGCCGTCTTTCACACCCGCCTCTCCGACGACCTCGTCTTCGACGAAAAGGCCACCGCCTACGAACGCGTCGCCGCCACGCAGCGCACCGGCTTTTCGCTCGATTTCGTCCTCCGTCCGCGCGCGTGGATCGTCGAGAGCGGCAGCGTCACGTATACCCGCGCATCCTTCACAGCGGGCCCCGATATCGGCTCGCTCGTCCCCTACACGCCCCAGCTCGTCGCGCGCACCGACGTCGCGCTCACGCCTCGCCTCGCCCGCCTTTTCCGTCGGGATCTCGTGGGCAAGATCGGCGTCGGCCTCGCCTACCTCGGCGTTCGGCCTTTGCGTTTCGCCGAGGTTGGCCGGGACATCTTCCTCGCCGACGCCACGATCGGCGCGCGGCTGCGCGAGGTCGAGATCGAGCTCGACGTCTACAACCTGCTCGACGCGAAATGGTACGACGGCCAGTTCACCTACGCTTCGAGCTTCACGCGCGGCGCGGCGCCTTCGCTCGTTCCGCTCCAGCATGTGACGGTCGGCGCGCCGCTCACCTTGATGGGCACCTTGTCCCTCCACCTCTAGAATCCGAGGAGTACATGAAGCTCTCCATGGTTCGCCTGGGCCTCTCCTCCGCCGCCGGGTTTTTCCTGGTCGGCCTCTCCCTCGCCACGGGCGCCCTCGCCTCCGCCTGCGGCCCCGCCGAAACCACGAGCGGCAAGCGTGTCGCCTTGCAGACGCGTATCGTCGCCGACGACGGGATCGACGCGCCGTTCGTCAATGCCTACGGCTGGTCGATCCGCCTCTCGCTCGCCGCCGTCTCCATCGGCCCGCTCTATTACTTCAATGGCGCGCCGATCTTCTCGGCCGCCGCCGCGCCACCGCGCCCGGGCGATACGTTCGCACGCTTCCTCGGCCTCGGCGTGGCCCACGCGCACCCCGGCCATTACCAGGCCGGCGACGCGATGGGCCAGGTGCTCGTCTCGTCCTCGGTGGACCTCGCGAAAGGCCCCGCGGACCTCCCGCCCGGCGATGGCGTGGCCGGCCTTTATCGCTCCGCCCGCTTCTCGTACGAGCCCGCGCCCACGGGCGACGCGAAGGACACGCTCGCGGGGCACGTCGTCGTGCTCGAAGGCGAGGCGCAGAAAGACACGCTGACACGAATCTTCCGCGTCGAGGCCGACGCCGCCGACATCCTCGACGCTTACGGCGAGCCGCGCCTCGAAGGATGCGCCTTCGAGGGCGAGCCCGACGTGCAAAACGACGGCACCATCACGATTCACATCGCGCCGAGTGTATGGCTCGATCAGGCCGAATTCGACGCGGTTCCGGAGAGCGCGGACGGTTCGCCCGTGGTCCTGCCGCGGGACGGCCTGGCCTTCCGTGCCATCACGCGCGGCTTCAAAAAAGGGTCCGCCGTGACCTTCGCGTATTCGACACCTTGAGGAGAATCCCATGAAACGACTGTCTGGAATGACGCACCTTTGCTTCGCCGCCGCGCTCCTCGCCGGTTGCGGCGCCGAAGAGCCCGCGGGCACGGGGGACGTGGCGATCACGACCTGGGGCGAGGGGTACATCGAGGAGGAAATCCCGGCGTCCGACTTCGAGGACGGCTGGAGCATCAAATTCTCGAAATTCCTCGTGGTGCTCGGCGGCGTGCGCATCGCCGACGATACCGGGGCGATCGGCGCCGAGCTGAAGACCACGAAAATCGTCGATCACGTGGCCCCGGGGGTCAAGCCGCTCGTCACGTTCGAGGACCTCGAGGCCAAACCGTGGACGAACGTCAGCTTCGAGGTTCGCCCCGCGGGGGGCGATACCGAGCTCGGCGACGGCGCGACCGCGGCCGACCTCGACGCAATGAAACAAAGCAAATACGCCATCTGGGCCGAGGGCGAGGCCACGCAGGGCGCCGTGAAAAAGACGTTCCGCTGGGGCTTCGGCGTGCCCACGGCATACACCGAATGCAAAGGCGAGAAAGACGGCCGTGAGACCGTCGGCGTCCTCATCACGAACGGCGGCATCGACAACGTGGAGCTCACGATCCACGGCGATCACCTCTTCTACGACGACCTGCAATCGCCGAACGCGAAGTTGCGCTTCAACGCTCTCGCCTCGGCGGACACGGACAACGACGGCGAAGTGACGCTCGCCGAGCTCGCGGCCAAGAAGCTCGTGGACATCGATCCCGCGGACGGCGCCTATGGCACGGGCGCGGCTGGCGACGTGAACGACCTCGGCGCGTTCGTCACGGACCTCTCCCGCACCGTGGGGCATTTCCGCGGCGAGGGCGAGTGCATCGCGACGGATCCGAAATGACGTTCCCCCTGCCGGAAATGGTCACCCCTCGCCCTTCGGGTGACATTTTTCGTCACCGGGGCGTGACGCACCGCAGCGCCTGCGGATGGCGCGCTCCGCTTTCTTGCATCGAAGCGCAGGATAAAGGACGATACGCGGATGGCACGTGGCGTGCTTGACGCGCGCTCTCCGGGGGAACGAGGAACATGAAACGGCGGAGGGAGGGTCGAGGGTTTACCTTGGTCGAGCTGATGATCGTGGTCGCGATCATCGGCGTCCTGGCAGCGCTCGCCATTTTCGGCGTGCGGCGTTACCTCGCGGCGGCGAGGGTCAGCGAAGCGAAGCAGACCATCGGCGCCATCGCCCGTGGCATTGCAATGCTCACCGAGCGCGCCGCGAAGAGCGAGGTCCTCCCCCTCGGCAGCCTCTCGGAGGCGAGCACCACGACCTGGTGCCCCGAATGCGGCGGCACCATGCTCTGCGTCGCGCCGCAAAACGTCCCCGCGGCCCGGAAATACCAGCCCGAAAACCTGAGCGGCAAGGACTTCGACCAGTGCTGCTGGCGCTGCGTCCGCTTCGGCCTCGATGACCCGACGTATTACCAATATCGGTATTCCGTGGGTCAAGCATATCTCGGCCCGCCCCTCGGCGGGCCCGACCCCGGCGCCACGGGCGTCGAGGTCGCCGCCGTGGGCGACCTCGACGGCGACCAATCCGTCAGCACGTTGACGCTCACCGCCACACGCGACGCGCCCACCGGCCAGCTCCGCTTTTCCACGCAGGTCTTCGTGGCGAACGAAGACGAGTGATCGTCACGCCGCCCGCGGCGTCTCCACCTCCACCGGCCAGGCGGCCGCAGGCACCGCGCGCAAAGCGATCGTCAGCACCTCGTCGAGCGTCTCCACGAGGTGGAAATGCAGTGACCGCAGCACCTCCTCGGGCAGATCCTCGAGCTCGGCTTCATTGTCCCGCGGCAGGATGATCTCCGGAATGCCCGCCCGATGCGCGCCGAGCACCTTTTCCTTCACGCCGCCGATCGGCAAGACCCGCCCGCGCAGCGTGATTTCCCCGGTCATCGCGACATCACGCCGGACGCGTTTGCCCGAGAGCGCCGACACGATCGCCGTCGCCATCGTCACGCCCGCGCTCGGCCCGTCCTTCGGAATCGCGCCGGCGGGGACGTGGACGTGGATGTCCCGCCCCTCCAGCCGCTCCCGCGGCACGCCGAGCGCCGCGCTGTGCTCGCGTGCATATGTCAGCGCCGCGCGCCCGCTCTCTTTCATGACGTCGCCGAGTTGCCCCGTCAGCGCGAGCTCGCCCTTGCCCGGAACGATGCTCGCCTCGACGTGCATGATATCGCCGCCCTCCTGCGTGTAATACATGCCCGTGGCGACCCCGAGTTCGTCTCGATCGAGCGCGGTCGTGGGCCGCATGCGTGGGCGCCGGAGGAGCGCCCGGACGTCCGCCACCGTCTCGACCAGCACCCGCTGCGCCGCGCCCGTCGCAATACGATGGGCCGCTTTTCGCGCCAAGGAGCCGATCGCCCGTTCGAGCTGCCGCACGCCCGCCTCGTGCGTGTAACTCGTGATGACGTCGAGCAGCGCCGTGTCCGACACGACGAGCTGCTCCTCTTCGAGCGCGCACTCACGCCGCTGCCGCGGGAGCAGATACCGCCGGGCAATCTCGAGCTTTTCGATCTCGGTGTATCCCGGAAACGTGATCGTCTCCATGCGATCGAGCAGCGGCGCCGGAATGCCCTCGCGCAGGTTCGCCGTGCACACGAAAAGGACCTCCGAAAGGTCGAACGGCAAACCCAGGTAATGGTCGACGAACGTCACGTTCTGCGCCGGATCGAGCACTTCCAGGAGCGCCGCCGCCGGATCGCCCTGGTACGAAACGCCGAGTTTGTCGATCTCGTCCAGCGTGAAGACGGGGTTCTTCGAGCCCACGCGCCGCATGCCCTGCAGGATGCGGCCGGGCATCGCGCCGACGTACGTGCGCCGGTGCCCGCGGATATCGGCCTCGTCGCGCGCGCCGCCGAGCGAGACGCGGATGTATTTGCGACCCATCGCCCGCGCGATGCTCTCCGCGATGCTCGTCTTTCCCGTGCCGGGCGGACCGAGGAAGAGCAGGATCGGCCCGCGCGCCGCCCGCTGTGCCCGCTCGGGCGCCGAAATCTGCCCCTTCAGGCGCAATTTGATCACGCTGAGCAGCTCGAGCACCCGGTCCTTCACGTCGCCGAGGCCGTAATGGTCCTCGTCGAGGATCTGCCGCGCCATTTCCAGATCGACGTGGTCGTCCGTCCGCCGATTCCACGGCAAATCGCCGACCCATTCGAGCCAGCTCGTCACGACCTGCGCCTCGGGCGAAGTCTCCCGGCTCATCCGCCGCAGCCGCCCGAGCTCGCGCCGCACCTCCTCGCGCACCTCGATCGGCAGATCCGCCGCGTCGATCTTCTTCTCCAGCCGATCCGCGATGCCCGCCTCGTCCTCCTCGCCGAGCTCTTTCTGGATCGCCTTCAATTGCTCGCGCAGATAAAGCTCCCGCTGCCTTTCGCCGAGCTCCTCCTGCACCGTCGTCCGGATCTTCTCCTGCGTCTCGGCGATCCCGATTTGCCGATGCAAATGCACCGTGAGCGCGCGCAGCCGCTCCACGGTCCGCAAGGTCTCCAGGAGGCCCTGTTTCTCGGCCACCGGGAGATCGAGGTAAAACGCGACGTGATTCGCGAGCGCGCTCGGATCCTCGACGCCGCCGAGGAACTGCTCGAGCGCCTCTTTCGGCGCACCGCGGCGCTTGCCGTACTCGATCGCCCGCTCGCGCACCTCGCGGGCGAGCGCGAGCACGACCGCCTCCTCCCCCGGGCGGCGAGGCAGATCGGCGAGCTCCACGCAAGCCGCGCGCAGGATCCCGTCCTCCGTGACGTATCGCAGCGCCGTGGCGCGGCGCTCGCACTGCAAGACGAGCGAGAGCCCTGTCCCCAGACGCTGGACCTGGGCGATCCGTCCGATCACGCCGACCGCGAAAAGACTGCTCTCCGTGGGCTCTTCCGAGGTGTCACGTTGCGCGACGGCGAAGACACGCTTGTCCTCCCCGTCTGCGCGAAGCGCTATCTCCACCGCGCGCAAGGTCTTCAGCCTTCCTGCGGTGATCGGCGTCGCGAGCCCGGGAAACAGCACCGTGTCGCGCAGCGGTAGGACGGGCAGGGTGAACCGTTCGGCCATCATTTCCCCCGGATTTGGCGGTCAGATCGACGTTTGCGAGGGCCGTGCCATCGGGGACGTCACCGTTCGTCCACCAAGAACGCCACCGATGCCCCTCCTCCGCGCCCGGGAGACACACGGAGCACGGAGCGAGCGCGCGGGCGCGGCGAATGATGTGGTAGGTTCGTCCCGCCATGACCATCGAGATTCGCCTTCTCGGCCCCGAGCACGCGGACGAGTTTGCCCATCCCATCCTTACGGCCTTTGGCCTCCCGCCCTCGCCCGAGCGCGCGGAACGATCCCGGCGGCTCCCCGAGTTCGTCACACGGATCGGGGCCTATGACGGCAATGCGATCGTCGGCAGCGCCGGCGCGTTCGCCTTCGACTTCAGCACGCCCGGCGGCGGCACCGTGCCCACGTCGGGCCTGACGATGGTCGCAGTGATGCCGACGCACCGGAGGCGCGGCATCCTGCGCAAGCTCATCGAGCGACAGCTCGCCGACGCGCGCGACCGCGGACAGCCCATCGCGGCGCTCTGGGCGACCGAGGCGACGATTTATGGTCGCTTCGGGTACGGGATCGCCGCGTTCTCGGGCGACGTATCGATCGAGCGCGACCGATCCGCATTCGTGGGCTCGCCCGTCCCCTTTGAAGCGCATTTCGTGAGCGAAGCGGAGGCGCTCGAACGCATGCCGCCCCTCTACGAGCGCGCGCGCCGCGCAGCCCCGTGCATGCCGTCGCGCTCGCCCCTGTGGTGGAGCCTTCGGAGGCTTCTCGATGTGGAGTCGACGCGGGCCGGATCGGGGCCGCTGCAGCGCGTGATCGTCAAGGTCGACGGCCGCGACGAGGGGTATGCGCTTTACCGCACCCGCCTCGAAATGACGGCCCCGCAGATCCCGGTCGTCACGGTGACGGTACAGGAGGCGATGGGCGCGTCGCCCGCGGGCACGCGCGCCGTGTGGCGGTACCTCTGCGACATCGATCTCGCGACGCGGATCAACGCCACGTGTTTATCCCCGGATCACCCGCTCTTCCTCCTGCTCGCGGAGCCGCGGCGCATGCATTACCGCACCTACGACTCGGTGTGGGTCCGCATCGTGGACGTGCCTCGGGCGCTCGCAGCGCGACGTTATGGCGCGGAGGGCTCGATCGTGATCGAGGTCGACGACGAATTCTGCCCGTGGAACACGGGTCGGTATCGGCTCGACGCGGCCACCTCGCACGTGACGCGGACCGAGGACCCCTGTGATTTGCGGGTCTCGGCCGCGGCGCTCGGATCGGCATACCTCGGCGGTTTTTCGTTCTCGCGCCTCGCGGAGATCGGAGGCGTCATTCCGCGGACCGAGGGCGCGCTCGAGCGCGCCGATCGCATGTTCGTCGGGTCGCGCCTCCCGTATTGCCCCGAAATCTTCTGATTACTGCGGCATCCCCTGCTGCGGCGGCGGGGGCGGGCCCGGCGGCCTCGGGCCCCGGCCGCCCGGGGGCCTCAAACCCTTGGGAAAACGAGGCCTCGGCGGCCCGTCGTCCGGCCCCCCGCTCATCGGCACGCGGCGCGGGCCTTTCATTGCTCCCTCCTCGGCCGGATCCTCGGCGCGTGACATCAGCGGTTCGTCCGCGCCCTCGCGATCGTCGCCGCCGGCCCGGTCTTCGGCCTCGGCCTTCTTGTCGTCAGCCTCGGAATCGAAGGCGAGCCGCTCTGCGAGCGGCATCTCGGGCAGCTCGAGCAGCGCACCGTCCCCGAGAAACGGCAGGATGTTGATGTACGCGTTCATGGCGTGACAAACGGAGTCTGTCCGGACGTACCGTTCCCGAACGCTCCAGAACACGCCGCCCGCGGCCGCCTTCCGGTTCTTCACCACGAAATCGTTCTCGGGCGCGTAGGTGTATTGCATGATCTGCCGAACGGCGGCGACCACGGCGTCCTTGTAGGCGTCGCAGTTCTCCTTGCCCTTGTCCCGGCAGAACATGAATACCTCGCTCATGACCTCGGCGAGCCAGCCCGTGCCGCTGCTCGAAAGCGAGCCCTTCCAGCGCCCGTGCCGGTAGGCGTCCTCGGGACGCTTCCATTGCCGCCCGAGGAGCTCGCGCGAGCAGCGGAAGACCATGTCCTCGATGCGTTTGTCGCCGGTGGCCTTGGCGAAATCGAGCAGCGAGAGGACGAGCCAGGAGCTCGAAATCGGGTTCGGCTTGCGGTACTCGTCGCCGACGTAGCAGCCCTGCGTTTCTACCTTCTGGGCGAGGTACATCGCCGTCGTCGCGGCGGCGTCGAGGTACTTCTTGTCCTTCGTCGCGCGGTTCAAACGCGAGAGCGCCGAGAGGACCTGCCCGGTATAAAGCGTCGACTCCTTCGCCTGCACCGCCCAGGGCCCGCCCTCGTGCTGGCTCAACGACGCGCGCACGGCGCCCGTGGGAAGCTGCATTGAAATGAGCCAATCCCCGGCCTTGCGCGCGGCGTCCATGTACTTCGCTTCCTTCGTCAGCGCGTGAAGCTCGAGCAGCGTGAAGATCGTCTTCGACGTCGTGCCGACGACCAGCTTTCGCTCGGGTTTGCCGCGCTTCAGATCGAGCGTGTAGAAAAACCCGCCCGCGGTGTGGTCGCGCTCGTCGCGGCTCTGCATCGAAAGAAGGAATTCGGCCGTGCTCTTCGTCTGGTCGAGCAGGCTCTTGTCCTTCTTCATCGCGTGGAGCTTGAGCAGCGTGAAGCCCGTCGAGGCCGTGTAAATCGTGTGGAGCTCGGGCTCGAACGCATCCGCCGGGGCGTGATAGTACTTGTGCGCCCCCTTGTGCTCGGCGTCGAGGATGCGGAGCAGATACGCTTGCCCCTCGTCGATGCGCTTCGTGAGCAGCGCCTTGTCGAACGATCGGAGCGGGACGAGGCCGTGATCGAGCTCGAGCCCCTTGCCCTCGTGTTCGAGGATCGACATGCCGTGGTCGGGCAGCTCGATGGCGAGCCGCGTCGTCCCGAGCGCCTCCTTCGTCCCGCCCCCGGAAGCGACGGCGCGCCGCGTCGCTTCCTTGAGCGTCACGCATAAGGACGTGTCCGACGCTTCGCCGCGCGCCACCTGGGCGCCATCGCGATATCCCCACACGACGGCGCGAAATGGCTTGGGCGATGTCACGGGAAGCTCGCAGGCCACGCTCTCCCCTTCCTTTTCGATCGCCGCGACCTTTCGCGCGAAGCCGAGCACGCGATCGCGAAAGACCTGATTCTCGAGCGGCGCGCCCGCATTGTCGGGGCCCGTGATCTTCGGGTCCGGCACCTTCGGCAGGTTCTCGGTGATCTTCGCGTCGAAGCGGTCGTCGTGCAGGTCCGGCCCGCGGACGCGCGCCTTCTTCTTCTCGGGCGCAATCGCCGCGCTCGCCGTGCCGCTCGGAGCCGGCGCCGCCTCGCTCTCCTTGCCGCTGTCGCGGTTGCAGCCCGCTGCGCCGACGAGGGACAACGCCGCCGCGGAGGCGAGCGCCGAGAACCAGGCTATCGAAATGGGGCTTCTCTGCCGCATGGAATGGTCCTGAAGGGAACTCCGACCCTTACCAAGGATCGCGGACCTGCGCAAGGCAGCACGAAATCGCCGCACGCCCCAGGCGTCCCCCGGGGACGGAGCGTCCGCGACACCGCAGCAGATATTTTGCACCCATACGGACAGCAGGTTTTCGCCATTGACGCAACGCACGACATCGTTGTGCGACATGTATGCCCATCGGCGCTCGCAAGTGTGGTGCGGCGGCGCCTTGACGTCCCCCGGATGCGTCGGTTAGGTAGGAAGGCTTTTATTCCTTCATCTTGTGTGAAGGACGAAGGGAGCGACATCGATGCGCAGCTTCTTGAATCGTGGCCCCGTGGCACGAACGGCGGGTCTCTTGACGGCGCTATTGTTCGTGGCCGGGCCGGGATGCGCCACGAATACGGGTGATGGCGAGGAGAACACGGGCGAGAGCAAGGAGGCCGCGAAGGCCCAGACCTCGTTCCTGTCGGCCGATCAGCCGAACTACCAGTTCACGTGGGGCGAAGAGGAGGAAGAGGAAGAGGAGGAAGAAGAAGAGGAGGAAGAGGAGCAGGAGCTCGAGGAGGGCGACATCTACCGTGTCATGAACAATGGCACCCTCCTGAACCTCAACTGGTATCGCGGCCTGCAGGTGATCGACGTCAGTGACGTGACCGAGCCCAAGGTCGTCGGCCAGCTCCAGGTGGGCGGCACGCCGGTCGAGATGTACGTCGACGGGACGCGCGCGATCCTCTTGATGAACGACTGGTACGGCTACAAGGGCAAACCGAACAGCCTCGAGGTCGACAGCACGTCGGGTGGCACCGTGCTCCTCGTCGACATCTCGAACCCGTCGAAGCCCGTGGTGCGCTCGCAGTACGACGTGCCTGGCTACATCCAGACGAGCCGCTACGCGAACGGCGCCACGCAGGACGCGCTGTTCGTCGCCGCGAGCCACTACGACTGGTTCATCAACGATCAAGGCTATTGGGAGTGGATCCAAGGCAGCACCGTGAAGAGCTTCGACGTCGGCCAGACGGCGATGACGGAGAAGAGCGAGCTGCCCCTCGGTGGCTACGTATCGGCCATCCACGCGGAGAACGAAGTGCTCCTCGTCGCGCGCGAGCAGCACTGGTGGTCGTCAGGGCAGAGCGACGTCGCTGTCATCGACATCTCCGACAACGGCGGCACGATGGTCCAGCGCGACGAGGTGACGGTCAACGGTTACATCCGGTCGCAATTCCACATGGACTACCGGAACGACCAGCTCCGGATCTTCTCGGGCCCGCAATGGAGCACGGGCGATCATAGCTACCTGCAGACGTACGACGCGTCGAACCTCGACAACGTCGTGCCGATCGACACGGTGGCGTTCGGCGAGAACATGTCGCTCTTCGCCGCGATCTTCCTCGATGATCGGGCGTTCGCCGTGACGTATCGCAACTACGATCCGTTCCACGCCTTCTCGATCGATCCGAACGGTCACGCCGAGGAGAAGAGCGAGTTCATCGTCTCCGGCTGGAACGACTTCTTCCGGCCCGCGTTCGACAACTCGCGCCTCATCGGCATCGGCGTCGATGATCAGAACGGCCGCAAGCTCGCCGTCAGCCTCTACGACATCACGAACCTCGAGAACCCGAACCCGCTGCTCGACCGCAAAGAGGTGGCCGGCGAGGATCACGGCTGGAACTGGTCCGAGGCGAACTGGGATCACCGCGCGTTCAGCGTGCTCCACGACGCGGTCAACGTGACGGCGCCGACGGGCCAGACCGAGACGGGCCTCGTGCTCCTGCCCTTCGCCGGCTACAAGATCGTGAACGGCAACTGGTCCTACGAGTCGGCCGTCCAGATCTTCACGTTCTCGAACTCGACGCTCACGCGGCGCGGCATCATGGACCATACGGACGCGGTCCGCCGCACGTTCAAGCTCGACGCGACGAACGGGGCAAACCTGTCCGAGACAAACCTCCGCATCTGGGATCAATCGAACCTCGACGCGCCCCAACAGGTCGGCGAGCTCGGCCTCGCGCCGGACTACGGGCAGGTCTGGGTCTTCGACGACCACCGCGCGCGCCTGCGCGGACCGGACTTCGACGATTACTGGTACTGGTACGATCCGAACGCGATGGCCAAGGTCGAGATCATTCCGGACGACGAGCCCGTCGACACCGGCACGCCCGTGGCGACCATCGAGATCCCGGTGAACGCGCACTACTACCAGGTGGGCGACCTGCTCGTCAGCGTCTCCGGCAAGTGGCTCGACTATCCGAACTTCGAGACGACCATCAAGGCGTGGGACCTCTCGGATCCGGCGCACCCGGTCGAGGCCGGCCAGCTCGTCACGACGGAGCTGCCGTACAGCTACTACTACTACGGTTACGGGGCCGGGGCCGTCGTCGGAAAGAAGTCGCTCGGGTTCATCTCGACGAACAATGTCCAGGGCGAGCCGGTCTCGATGGAGTACTGCTATTCGTACACCTACGACTGGTCGTCGTGCCGGGGCCAGGAGGGCTGCACGATCTTCACGGGCAGGCGCGAATGCCGGAAGATCAACGACGGCGCGCTCGACTACTGCGTCGGCGGGTTCGCGCAGTGCACCGATCACGCGGACGCGGAGTCGACCTGCGTCCCGCTCGACTGGTCGGAGGCGGAATCGCAGGCCTACACGTACTGCTACGGGAGCGAATACGAGGCGGCGCGCTTCCGGACGAAGGCAAAGCTCACGCTCGTGAATTTCTCGAACCCGTCGCAGCCGACGGTCCTCGCGCCGATCGACGTGACGGCCGGGCCGGACGAGGAGTTCGTCCAGGTGAACGCGGCCGACGACGACATCTATGTCACCGTCAAGAAGTCGGATGCCAAGCCCGGCGACACGCGCCCCTACGCGCGGTACTACGTGAAGCAGCTCGAGCTGAAGCACCCGTCACAGCCGAAGCTCGAGGCCCCGATGAACGTGCCGGGCAGGTTCATCGCGAAGAAGGGCAACACCCTCTTCACGCAGGATCTGGTCTGGGGCAACAGCCAGTACATCGAGACCGCCGTCGCGAAGCTGCAGATCAAGGGCAAGAAGGCCGAGCTCGACAACTATCACCACTTCGCGAACCGGTACGTCCATCAGCTCTTCATCGACGGCGACAGGCCGGTCGCCTCGCACAACCTCGTGTGGGAGCCCTACAGCTACTACACGAACAACAATGACCGCTTCAGCGTCCTCAAGCCGAAGAGCGGCAACAACAATACGTTCCAGGTCCTGTCGAACGTGAAGCGCCCGGCCAACGCGAGCTTGCTCAGCGTCGACGAGCGCCGCGCCTTCTTCTCGCTGAACGGCGGCGTGCTCATGGCAAGCCTGGAAGACCCGACGACGCCGACGTCCACGGCCTTCTTCCCGGGTTGGAACTGGTACTACAGCGTCACGCCGGTCATCGACGACGACGAGGTGCTGATCGCGGCAGGGCGCTACGGCGTGCACGAGGCCGATCTCGACACGTACAACCTGCTGACGAGCGGCAATTAATCGCGCTCTGCCATTACGACGCTCGCGGGCCCCGCGGGCTTCGCGAGCGTCCCCCCCTCCGTCGGGCGACGCCTCCTGACGCACCCCGCCGTTGACACCACCTGCCCCGTGGCGCCATGATGCGCCGCGACGCACTCCCTCATCCACGCGTCGGAAATTGTATGAGCAAACGCAAAGAGCTGTCCTACAAATGGGTCATCATCGGCGGCGGCGTCATCATCTCGCTCTACTTCGTGATGCGCCTCCTCCTGCTCGGCGGGGTCGAGACCTCGATCGTCGCGAGCTTTGGCCCCGAGAAGGGCGGCCTTGTCATCGCCGGCATCGTGGCGTTCGTCTCGTACTTCGTCGGCGGCATCCTCATCGGCATCTTCAGCCCCGGTGAGACGGTCAAGGAGCCGGCCCTCGCGACGTTCATGGCGATCCTGCCGAACGCCATGCACACGATCATCTGGCACCTCCAGTACAGCTACCCCCTCGGCGGCGCCCTGGTCGGTCTCGCGACCACGTTCGTCGTCGGCATCCTGATGGCCGTCGCAGGCGCATGGATCGGCGAAAAGGTCCAGGGGCGGACTGTCGAAAAACTGCGCGAGGAAGGCGAGCTCCCGCCGCCGAAACCCTCGAGCGACAGCAACTGACCCGCGTCTTCTCGTTCCGCCTCCCCGGCACCCCCGCCATCTTCTTCACACACCCTCACGACACGCGAGATCCACGAACGAATATCGTGGTATCCTCGGTCCCATCGTGACCGTCATCGCCGAGGGACAGCTCATCGCCGGAAAGATCCGCCTCGAGCGCCCGCTCGCACGGGGCGGCATGGGCGCGGTCTGGATCGCCCACCACCTCAAGCTCGATCGGGCCGTGGCCGTGAAATTCATGGAGTCGGGCCTGACCGCCTCCGACACCGCACGCGCCCGCTTCGAACGCGAAGCACGCGCCGCGGCGCAAATCCAGAGCGCGCACGTCGTCGAGGTGCACGACTACGGTGTCGAGTCCGAAACGCCCTACATCGTGATGGAGCTGCTCCGCGGCGAAGATCTCGCCGCGCGCCTGGACAAACGCGGCAAGCTCGACCTCGCGGAGGCCCTGCGCATCACGCAGCCGATCTGCAAGGCGCTGCGCCGCGCGCACGAGCTCGGCCTCGTGCACCGCGACCTCAAGCCCGGCAACGTCTTCCTCGCCCGGCAAGACGACGACGAGATCGTGAAGCTGCTCGACTTCGGCATCGCCAAAGCCGTGTCGCCGGGCACGCCGCAGTCGGGTGACGTCACGCGATCGGGCAACCTCGTCGGCTCGCCGCTCTACATGAGCCCCGAGCAGATCCGGAAGTCGAAGGAGGTCGATCACCGCAGCGATCTCTGGTCGCTCGGCGTGATCCTCTACCAGATGCTCACGGGAAGGACGCCGTTCGTCGAGGACGAGGTCGGCGCCGTGCTCGTGGCGATCTGCACCGATCCGATCCCGAAGCCCTCGACCCTCGCGCCAGAGCTCGGACCCGAGGTCGATCGTTTCTTCGACCGCGCCCTCGCCCGTGATCCGGCCGAGCGCTTCCAGAGCTCGCGCGAGCTTTTCGAAGCCCTCGAAGCACTCACCGCGAAGCCCGCCGCCGAGGTGAAAAGCACACCCGTCGCAAAGCACGACCCGACACCCTCGCTCGAAGCGAGCGACGAGATCGTCCCGAGCCCGTCGCCGCGCCCGAGGGAGAAGAACACCGTGGTCGCGCTCGCCGAGACGATGGCTGCTCCCGACGGTCCGGGCACGCTCACGATGTCGCCCTCCGGCCGGACGCAGGACGATGGCTCGACGCCGAAGCACAAGCAACGGAGGTTCGTTGCCGCGGGGCTCGGCGCGCTCGCCATCGGCGCCCTCGGATGGGTGTTCCTCGGCCCGGTCGCGCCGGCCCAGGAAGCGCGCATCGACGGCCCGGGCAGCCCGACGTTGCCGCTGCCGCCGCCCGTGACCGAGCCCGAGGCGCCCGCGCCCAAGCAGCCTCCGCCCACGCCCGAGGCGGTCCCGAAGACGACGCCCGAGACGCTCGCCGAGGTCGATCCGCAGAAGCGGACGCCCACGGAGGCGCCCGTTCGTAGTGACAAACCGGTCGTTCCTGCCAAACCCGCGACCCCGAAGACGGACGCGGACGGCAAACCCGAGCCCGCGCCGGCCTCGACGACGAACGAGGACGACGAGCTGCTCGGTCTGTCGAAGCCGGCCACGACGCAGCCCCCGCGATGAATCGAAGCCGCCGCGTCTCCCTCGCCGGAGCCGCGCTCTTGGCGGCGCTGATCTTCCCCTTCGGATCCCGGGCGGACGAGCCGCCGAAGACCGAGACGGTGACCCCGCCGCCGCCCGCGGAGCCCTCCGAGGAGGAGCTGCGCGAAGAAAAACGCGCCATCGCCCTCGAAAAAGGCCGCCGCGCGATGCAGCTCTTTCGCGCGGGCCAGTACGCCGACGCCTATCCGCTCTTCCGCGACGCCGACGAGGCATTCCACACGCCGCAGCTCGTGCTGTACATGGCGCGTTGCCAGGACAAACGCGGCAAGCTCCTCGAAGCGCGCGCGCTGTACGAGCGGACGGTCGCCGAGCCGCTGCCGGAGACGCCATCGAACTCGCTCCTTCGCGCACGGCAAGCGGCGACCGCGGAGCTCGGCCCGGTGCGCCTGCGTATCCCGACGCTCGCCGTCGACGTGCGCGGTCCGCCGCCCACGGAGGTGACGCTGTTCGTGGACGGCGAGCTCTGGCCGATGGATGAGCCGCGCGAGCTCGATCCGGGCAAACACGAGGTCGAGGCGTTGGCACGGAGCGGCGCGCGGACGACACGCGAGGTGGAGCTGCCCGAGGGCCGAAGTGTGTCGATCGTCCTGCGCCTCGGCCTCTTCGCGAAGGGCGTGGAACGGACGATCGAGCCCGCGGCGGCCCCGCCGACGAGGCCGACGTGGAGCATCGTGGCCGCGAGTGGGCTCTTTTCGATCGGCGCGCTCGCGCTGGTGACGGGCGTGGTGATGGGCGGGCTCACGCTCGATCGGCGTGAGGTGCTCGAAACGGAATGCGTGCAACAGCGGTGCACGCCGGCGGGCATCGACGCGTACGAGCAGACGAAGGCGTATGCGTCGGTGTCGAACCTGGGGTTCGGGGCGGCGGCAATCGCCGCGACGGCGGGGGTCTCGGTGCTCTTGTTCACGCCGAGCACGAAGCCCGCGGCCGCGCGCGGCGCACGCGTGGAGCTCGACGTTCGAGGCGGGTTCATGGCCGTGCGAGGCGTGTTTTGAGGCGGACCGCGCTGCTTTTGATGGGCCTTGTGGCGGGGCTCCTCGGCTGCGAGACGTTCATCTCGCTCGGCGACGATTACACGCAGCAATGCACCACGCTCACGACGGTGTACCGGGACGCGGACAAGGACGGCGAGGGGAACCTGCACGATCCGCTCACCTGGTGCGGGGCTCCGCCGCCCGAGTACGTGACGAACACGCTCGACTGCAACGACAAAAGCGCCGAGGTGAACACGCGCGGGATCGACGATCAGTGCGACGGGATCGATCAGGACTGCGACGGCAAGACGGACGAGGATTTTCCGGTCCTCGATTGCCCGATTCTGATCGACGACAGGAAAAAGCCGTGCCCGGGCCGCACGGCCTGCGTGGGGAAGGACGTGCTGTGTTATGCGCTCTTCTACTACGACGCAGACAACGACGGGGCCGGCAGCACGCCGCGCATCGTCGAGGAACCCGGGAGCTGCACGCCGCCGCCCGTGCCCCTGGGCGGAGGCGCGTGGGTGCACGAAGGAAACGATTGCGACGACACGAATCCAGCCATCCATCCGGGGGCGAAAGAGATCTGCGACGACGGCGTGGATCAGAACTGCAACGGCACCGTCGGGAAGGTGTATCTGCGACAAACGTTTTCGCTGGGCGTGCTGAACACGGGGGCCGCGGCGGAGCTGTGGTCTTCCGGGACGAACAGCGGGTTCGTGCAAGCGGCGCCGAGCGATGGGGAATGCAATGGCCCGGAGGACGACGTCACGGGCACGGACGACGGGAACGTCGTGGGTGTCGGGCTCGGGGCGTGTGTCCCACCCGCGACCTCGGGCGAGCTCGAATCGCCGGTCGTGGACACGACGGGCGCGCCGAAGTTGTGGCTTTCTTTCCAGCAGTGGATCGATTTCACGCCCGCAGGGACGCTCGGGGCGCCCCCGGCGGTGGCGCTGTCGGTGCAACAAGGGCCCCAGCGGACGATGCTGTTCTCGCTGGCGAACCCCAGACCCACGGACGACCAGCCGGTGCCGGGATGGGACGAGTTGGAGCGCGAACTCGCCACCTTCACGGGCCCGGCCACGTCGCTCGTCTGGTCCTACGAGAGCGGCGACACGGGGGGCTGGGGCGGATACGCGATCGACGACGTCTTGCTCGTCGACGAACGCTGCGTCGACGCGCCCTGACTATTTGCAGGTCGTCCCTTCGGGCGGGAGCTTCCGATCGACGAGGTAATCGGTGACCGCCTGGTCGATGCAGGTGTTGCCTCGGAGGAACGAGATGTGCCCCGGGCCCTCGCGCGTGAGGAGCACCCCCGAGGAGAGCTGCGCCGCGAGCGAGACGGCCCAAGGATACGGCGTGGCAGGATCCCCCGTGGAGCCCACGACGAGGATCGGCGGCGCGCCGTCCGCGGAGATCGGTGTATTCGAGCGCCAGGGCTGAAATGCCCAGCGCGCGGAGGGCAGCGCCGTGGCGGGCAAATACATGCCGATTCGCGGCGCCTTCGCCTGGAGCTCGTTCGTGAGGTTTTGATAGACCTGGGGATCATTCGGAAACGTGTTGTCGATCGAGGTGACCCCGTAATAAACCTCGAACGACGCGTCATACGTGCCATCCGCGCTGCGGGCGACGTACGCGTCCGCGAATTCGAGCAGGCCCGAGCCGTCTCCCGCGGCCGCGAGCGCGAGCGCCTGGGCGAGGTATTTCCATTGGTGTTTATTGTAGAGCGGCTGTGACACGGCGTAGATGAGCTCGCCGGGCCCGAGCGTGCGCGTGCCGCCCGGCGGCGCAGGCAGCGGGGAAGCCTCGACCGCGGCCTTCACGGCGTCGTACGCGGCCCACGGGTCGCCGCCCGAATGGAAGGCGCACGCGGGTTTCGCGGCGCAGTCCGCGAGGAACGCTTCTAGCTCGGCCTCGAAGCCGAGGGCCTGCCCCTTGATGAACGCATCGCCGGAGACCGTCGGATCGATCGTGCCGTCGAGGACGAGCGCCCGGACACGATCCGGGTAGGCCTCGGCGTAGATCGTTCCGAGAAACGTTCCATAGGAAAAACCCACGTACGTGAGCTTGTCGTCGCCGAGGGCCTCGCGGAGGAGGTCCATGTCGCGGGCGATGTTGTTCGTCCCGACGAACGGCAAGAGGTCGCCGCTCCGCTGCTTGCAAGCGGCCGCGAAGGCGTCCGCGCCGGCGACGAGGGCCGCGCGCTCCGCGTCGTCGTCGGGCGTCGGATCGAGCCCGATGAGGGGCGCGAGGTCGTCGACGCAATCGATCGCGGGCGTGCTGCCGGCCTGGCCGCGCGGATCGAAACCGACGAGATCGAACCGATCCTTGAGGCGCTGCGGCAAAGCGATCTGCGCCGCGCGCGCCCAGCCCACGCCGGATGCGCCGGGGCCGCCGGGATTGACGAGCAAGGAGCCGATACGCGCGGACGGAACCGCGGCCGGGCGGCGCACGAGCGGAATCGAAAACGTCCGTCCGTCCGGCGCGTCGTGATCGACGGGCACAGAGAACGTGGCGCATTCGAAGCCGCCCCCGCAATCCTCCCAGGAAATGCCAGGAGCAGGGGGCGCTTGCGGGGGATCGGGATCACCGCCGCAGCCGAGAAAGAGGGGGGAAACGAGGAATGGGAAGGCCCCGGAGAGGCGCCGCGCGATCGTGACCATGAGGAGGTTCATGGTACCGCGAGGCGAATCAGGGAGGCGCTAGCTTGCAGGACGCAAACGAGCGCGCCCGCCGAGCGTGTCGAGGTCGTGCAAGCAAAGGCGGGACGGCGGGACGGCCTCGCGGGCGAGATCGGCGACGCGCGCGTGGTGCGTGAAGAAAAGGACCTGCGTCTTCTGCGAGAGTTCGCCGAGGATGGAGAGCGCGGCGCGGGAGCGCGCGTCGTCGAAATTGACGAGGATGTCGTCGAGGACGAACGGAATGGGTTCGTTGTGCTCGAAATGGCGCTCCAGGCTCGCCATGCGGAGCGCAAAAAAGAGCTGATCCCGCGTGCCGTCGCTGAGGCCCTCGACGCCGACCAGGCCCCCCGCGGGCCTCACGCATTTCAGGATCGGCCGGCCCTCCTCGCCCTCGTCGTCTCCGCGAATCCCCACGAACGACCCGAGCGTGAGCCGCTCGAAGAGCTCGGAAGCGCGGCGCACGATCGGCCCCTGGTGTTTCTCCCGGTATTGCTTGATCTCGTCTTCGAGCAGCCGGTAAGCGAGGCGCGCACGGGCATACTCCTCGACGAGGGTCGCCATGGCCGCGAGGTGCTGCTCCGCCTCCTCTGCCGCCTCGGCCGCCTTGCCGCTGCCGTCGAGCAGGGCGAGCCGCTCTTCGAGCTTGCCGATCTCCTTGTCGATGTCGGCGCGCGTATTGCTCGTCGCCTCGTTCTTCAACTCGACCGCGTTGAGGGCGGTGGCGACGTCGTCGCCCGTGAGCCCCTGGCATTCGGCGACGAGCGCCTCGAGGCCGAGCCCTTCGCCGAAATCGAGGAGCTGTCGCTCCAGCGGGTCGAGCCGCGCCCGGAGGTCGCGCACCTCCTTCGATCGCTCCTCGGCGACGACGAGCTCGGAGACGCTCGTCGCGCGCGCCTCGTCGAAGAGCTGGGCGAGCTTGCGTTCGGCGGCCTTGCGCTTGTGCGTGACGTCCTCGAGCTCGCGTCGCTTCTCGTCGAGCTTGCCCGTGACCTCGCGCTTCTTGATGTCGTCCTTCTCGGCGAGGGAGAAGCGTTCGACGAGCATGTCGGCCGCTTGCTCCGTGGGCTCGCCGGCGAGGTCGGGCGCAGCGACGCGCACGACGTCGAGCACGTTCGCGGAAAACCTCTTGGAGTCCTGCTCGATGCCCGCGATGCGATGCCGGATCGCGCCCGCTTTCTCGCATCGCTTCGTGAGCTCGGCCCAGAGCCGCAGGACCTCTTCGGCCTCGTCCGGGCGCGTGGTCCGGGCGAGATCCATGCTCTGCATCGCCTCGGCCCACGAGGCCGACCACGCGTCGAGCTCGGCCTGCTTCTTCGTGAGATCCGCCTTGAGCTGCGCGGACTCGGCCGTGCGTCGCGTGAGCTCCTTGTCATGGGACTCGCGCTCCGTACGCGCCCGCGCGGCGCGCTCGCAGACCGAACGTGCCCGCTCCATCAGCGCCGAGAGAGAGGCTTCACCCGGCAGGGGAGCGCCGAGGAGCCGCGCGAGCGCCTCCTCGTGATCCGTGCGCAGCGTGCGCATCGACGCGAGCTCGGCCTCGGCGGCCATCCAGCGCGCGCGGTCCTCGGCGAGCTTCTCGTAATGCACGAGAAACCCCTTCATCTCCGCAGGCGAGAGCGGCGCGATCCCGGAACGCGACCACTCCTGTTGCCACCTCGCGCTCTCGGCTTCGCGCGCGGTCGCGAGCGCCGCGAGCGAGGCCGAGAGCTCGTCGATCTCCTGCAGGAGGCTCGCGCGCTCGAAGGACAACGTCGAGACCTTCGCGACCCGATCCGCCTCGTGGAACAGGCGCTTCGCGAGTTCGTCGGCGTGCCGCACGCGCGCCTCGTAGTCGAGCACCATCTCGATGCCGACGCGCGCGGGAGCGGCGCGGAACGTCGCGACGTCTCCTTGCTCGATGACAGGATCCGCGAGGATCGAGCGACGCATCGCGACCCAGAGCGCATCCCGATGCTCACGCGCCGCCGCGACCTCGTCCTCCGTCGGCACGGCCCCGCCGCGCCGCGTGCGCTCGAGCTCCCGATCCACGTCCGCGAGCTTCTTGCGGCGATCCGCGAGCGTCTGCGAGAGCCCGCGCGCCTTCGCCTCGTCGTCGGCGAAGGCGCGTTCGAACCGCTCGATGGTCTCACGCGACGGCAAGGGCAAGGCCCCGATGCGGTCGAACGGCAACTCGAAGAGCGCGAGCGCCGCGTGCTCCCTGCGCACGCGCGCCCCGAGATCCTCGGCGACGCGCTCGCGTTCCCGGATGAGTTTGTCGAGATCACCCTCCCGCTGCGCGCGTTCGACGGCGCGTCCGAGATCGGCGACGTCGGCGAGCGGAGGCAACCCCGCGCCGCGCTGTCGCTCCTCGGCGAGCCTCGCCTCGACCGTCGCGAGCGCGCTCTCCGCGGCGCGGACCTGAGCATCGAGCGCCACGTGCTGCTTGACGAGCCCGCGGACGCGCAGCTCCAGCGCCGCGGGCAAACGCCACGCCTCGGCTTGTTCCGCCGTCATCGACCGACCGAGCCGCGCGCAGATCGCGCGCACTTCGTCTTCGATTTGCCGGAGCTCGCCGCGGAGCCGCGCCCCGTCGCCGCTGGCTTTCCGATGGCTGCCGAGGTCCTCCTGGATCTTCCGAACCGCTTGCGCCTTGTCGAGGAGCTGCGCGGGGACGTCGAGCGACACGAGCTTTCCTTCGAGCTCGGCGATCTCGGCGCGGAGCCGATCTTCCCACGGGCCCGCGTCGGCGATCACGGCCTGCGCGCGCCGCCGATCCTCGGCCGCGGTCTCGGGCAAGAGGACGACATCGCGGCGCGCTTCGAGCGAGAGGAGGATCTCGGTGCGCTCGGCGATGGGCCGGAGCGCGCGCTTGATCCGCGAGAGTCGGCGGTGCTCGCGCAGCAAGCTCTCCCGCTCGGCCTGGGCTGCGGCGGCGCGCTCGCGCAACGCGTCGAGCTCCTTCTTGTGCTCCTCCCAGGCGCGCACGGGCTGCGAGAACGTCTTCTGATCGTCCTTCGCCTTCTTGAACTTCTCGATGACGTGGTTGAGCTTTTTCGTGCGGCCGCGCGGGACGAAGATCTCCTCGGCGCGTTGTTCAAGCTTGCGCAGGAGCGAAGAGAGCCCGGTTTGCCCGAGTCCCGCGCCGAAGAGGCTCTCGCCGAGATCGCCGCGCCCCTCGACGAGCGCGCGTCCGCCTTCGACGAGGCGATCGTGCGAGAGGCCGAACATGGTCTCGAACTGCCCCTGCTCGAGGTTGCCGAGCAGGCGCCGGAGGTGCTCTTCCTCGATCGGCGCGTCCGTACGATCTCGTAGGGTATTCTTGCGGCCCTTCGTGCGGACGATCGAGAGCTCCTCGTCGTTCTCGCTACCGATGCGCCCACCGATGCGGAGGTCGGGCTTCTTATGGCGATGATCGTCCGCGGTGCGCTCGGGGATGCCGAAAAAGAGGCCCGTGACGGCGCGTAGCGTGGTGCTCTTGCCGGCCTCGTTCGAGCCCACGACGACGTGCAGCGCGCGCGCGGGCGAGGAGAAGTCGAGGAGCAGGTCGGAGAACGGCCCCCAGCGGAGCAGCTCGAGCGCGAAGATCTTCAAGGCGCTTCCCCCTCCGGGAACAGCTCGGGCAGGAGGTAGTCCGGTAGCTCCGAGACGAGACGCCGGACGACGTCGATCTCCTTGATCCGCGGGCCCACCTCGGCCTGGAAATACTCGGGCGGGAGCTTCGCCGCGATGTCGTCGAGCTCGCGCCCGAGCTTGCCGAGCTCGACATCGTCCTCGACGATCCATCGAAGCTTGCTGAGGAGCGCCCCCACGGGATCATCACGCTCGGCGTGCGCGTCGAGATCGGCGAGGGTGCGCGTGCGGACCTGGACTTTCTCGACCCAGACCTCGCCGAGATCGTTCGCGAGCGTGCAGAGCTCGGTGCGGAATTTGTCGGGGTCACGCGAGAGCGCGGCGTGCGCGCGGCTCGGGCCGGTGACGGCGACACGCGCGCAGAGGTTACGGCCCATCGCCGCGTCGACCTCGCGCGAGAGCGCGGCGCGGCAAAGCTCGAGGACGTCGTCGGGCGAACGCGCGGGCGAGGCGTCGACCTGGCAGGCGGCCCAGCGCGCGACGTCGAGGATGCGGTGCTCGACCGATTTCACGCGGCCGTCCTCGACCGTGACGAGGCTCGCGCCCTTGGGCCCGGTCTCGCGGGCGTGGCGGCCCTGCAGGTTGCCGGGAAAAACGATCCAGGGGGTTTCGTGGAGGACCTCGCGCGCGTGGACGTGCCCGAGGGCCCAGTAGTCGTAGCCCTTCTGGACGAGCGACTCGACGCGGCAAGGCGCGTACGGCGCGTGCCCCTCGCGGCCCTCGGCGGCGGTGTGGAGCAGGCCGATGTTGAAGTAGCCCGTCCGCGGACCGGGGTAGGTCTGGGCGAGGTCCTCGGTCGTCTCGGCGCGGGCGTAGCCGCGGCCGTGCACGGCGACGCCGACGTCGTCGAGGACGATGGTCTCGGCGCGGTCGGTTCGGAGCTCGTGCACGTCCTTGGGCAAACGGAGGATCTTGCTCTTCGCGTCGTGGTTGCCGCGGACGATGAAGACGCGGATGCCGGCGTCGCGCAGGCGCGCCATCTGCCGGACGAAGAAGAGGCCCGTGTTGTAGTCGGTCCAGTCGCCGTCGTAGAGGTCGCCGGCGATGAGGAGGAAATCGACGGATTCGGCGATGCACGCCTCGACGAGCGCTTCGAGGGCCCGCCGCGTCGCGCCGCGGAGTTTGTCCGCGGGCGCCCCTTCGTATCGATCCAGCCCGCGCAGAGGACTGTCGAGGTGGATGTCCGCCGCGTGAAAAAACTTCATCAGGGGCCGCGGATACTACCCGCGGCGCCCCGCTCGGTCGATCGATTTACTCGACGGCCTGTGCCTGTTCGATCGCGTCCTCACGCCGATCGCGCAGGTTCACCGCGAGCACCTTCTTGCGCACCCGCACGAACTCCGGCGTGACCTCGACGAGTTCGTCGGCGTCGATCCACTCCATCGCGGTCTCGATCGTGAGCAGCCTCGGGCTCGCGAGCAGGACGTTCTCGTCCTTGCCGTGGTTGCGGATGTTGGAGAGCTTCTTCTCCTTGATCACGTTGCAGTCGGTGTCGTTCGGGCGGTTGTGCTCGCCGCAGATCATGCCCTCGTACACCTCGACGCCCGGCACGATGAAGAACGTGCCGCGCGGCTGCAGGTGGTGGAGCGCGTAGGGCGTCGCGACGCCCGCGCGATCGGCCACGATGGCGCCCGTGGGCCTGCGCATCATGGGCCCGCCCCACGGCGTCCAGCCGTCGAACATGGTGTTGAGCAGGCCCGTGCCGCGCGTCGACGTGAGGAACTCGCCGCGGAAGCCGATGAGCCCACGCGACGGGACCTGGAACTCCAGGCGCGCCCGGCCAAACCCGGGGTTCGTCATCTTCACCATGCGCCCGCGCCGCGACGAGAGGCGCTCGGTCACGATGCCGACGTACGTCTCCGGCACGTCGATCACGACGAGCTCGACGGGCTCCATGGCCTGCCCCTCGATCTCGCGCGTCACGACCTCAGGGTTCGAGAGCTGCATCTCGTAGCCCTCGCGCCGCATCGTCTCGACGAGGATCGCGAGCTGCAGCTCGCCGCGGCCGAGCACGAGGAACGTGTCGGGCGAATCGGTCGGCTCGACGCGGATCGCCAGGTTCTTCCGGGCCTCGCGCTCCAGCCGATCCTTGAGCTGACGGCTCGTCAGGAACTTCGACTGCTTGCTCTTGCCCGCGAACGGCGAGGTGTTGACGCCGATCTTCATCTTGATCGTCGGCTCCTCGACGACGATCCGCTCGAGGGCCTCGGGGCGCTGCGGATCGGCGATCGTGTCGCCGATGTTCACCTCGAGCCCCGCGATGGCCACGACCTCACCGGCCTGCGCGCTCTCCGCGTTGACGCGCTTCAGGCCCTCGAACGTGAAGAGCGCCTTCACCGCGCCCTTCGTGACCTTGCCGTTCTCGCCGAGGACCACGACCTCGCCTGCCTGCCGGATGCTGCCGCGCGCAATGCGCCCGACCGCGAGCCTGCCGACGTAGTCGTCGTGCGTCGTGTTGCAGACGATGATCTGCAGCGGCTCCTCGGGGTCACCCTTGGGCTCGGGGACCCGCGCGAGGACCGTCTCGAAGAGCGGAACGAGGTTCGTGAGCTCGTGCTCGAGCTCGCGCTTGCACTGGCCGAGCTTGCCGATCGCGTAGACCGTGGGGAAATCGGTCTGCGCGTCGCTCGCGCCGAGGTCGCAGAAGAGGTCGAAGACCTCGGAGAGGACCTCGTGCGGACGGGCGTCCTGGCGGTCGATCTTGTTGATGACGACGATGAGCGGGAAGCCACGCTCGAGGCACTTCGAGAGCACGAAGCGCGTCTGCGGCAGGGGCCCCTCGGCCGCGTCGACGAGCAGGAGCGCGCCGTCGGCCATCATGAGGGTGCGCTCGACCTCGCCGCCGAAGTCGGAGTGTCCCGGGGTGTCGACGATGTTGATCTTGACGCCCTTCCAGCGGACGCTCGTGTTCTTCGCAAGGATGGTGATTCCTCGCTCGCGCTCGAGGTCGTTCGAGTCCATCACGCGCTCGGCAACCACCTCGTTTTCGCGGAAAGCGCCCGCCTGGCGGAGCATGTGATCAACGAGCGTGGTCTTACCGTGGTCGACGTGGGCCACGATGGCGATGTTGCGGAGATCCTTGCGGGCCATTTTGGGGGCCGCTCCTAGCACGCGCTTTGTGACGAGGCGAGCGAACCCGGCGGGCCGCGCACGAGCGATGGCCTTCCAGACCAAGGGCTTTTCCGGCATGGTGCGCGACGAAAAAAATGTTGGATCTGGACGTCTTTCGGCAGCTCGCCGAGGAGCTCATCCCTTTCAACAAGTGGATCGGCGTCAAGGTCGACCACCTCGCGCGAGGCCACGTGACGCTGTCGATCCCGTGGCGTGACGAGCTCATCGGTGATCCCGTGCGCCAGGCGATCCACGGCGGCGTGATCAGCATGCTCGCCGACACGGCAGGCGGGCTCTGCGTGTGGACCGCGATCGAGAACCCCGCGCTCGGTCGGGTTTCGACGGTGGATCTGCGCGTCGATTACCTCCGGCCCGGTCGACGCGAGACGCTCGTCGGCGACGCGACCACGGTGCGCGTCGGCGCCAAGCTCGGCTGGGCCGACATCCGGCTCTACCACCCGAGCGACGCGTCGGAGCTCGTCGCCACGGCCCGCGGCGTCTACGCGCTGAAGAACCCGAAGCAGCCAAGAGACGCCTGACCCCCCCCGGCGTCCTCTTGGCCATCGGCGGGCGAGCGAGGGTATCCTCGTCGCATGCGACCTTTGACCATGGCGCTCGTCGCCTGCCTCTCGGGCGCCGCGTGCGCGACCGCAGCCGGGCAAGCCTGGGTGCAAGGCGAAGGCGAGCCCGCGCGCGAAGCCGAGCATCGCGGTTGGTCGGACACGCGGGGCGCGCGGGCGGGGTTTCTCGAAGCCGAGCGCGCGCCCGAACGAACGCCGGCCACGCCACGCGACACGACGCCCGCGGCCGCTCCCACGCCGAACGCGGAGGAGGTCGTGGCCATCACGGCGCAAGGCTCGGGCACGACGCCCGCGGCGGCCTTCCGCAACGGCGAGCGGTTCCGCAACACCTATTACGACTTCCCGAAAGAAGACGCGGGCCCGAAGAACGCGACGATCTACGACGCGAGCTGCAAGCCGATCACGCTCGTCACGCAGGACTTCCACGATCGCGTCTGCGTGCAGGGCAGCGGCCGCCTCTCGACGGGCGAGACCGTGAGCTTCGCCAAACGCGACTGCGACTGCGCCGCGGTCTGCCCGCGCACGAACCAGAAGATCTGCTTCGAGCGTCTCGACCCCGCCCGCTTCCCCACGGGCCGCGGTGCCCTCGGCAAGCCGATCACGCCGCTGCGCTCGGTGGCCGTGGACTCGTCGGTGATCCCGCTCGGGACCGTGCTCTTCATCCCCGAGTTCAAGGGCGTGAGCCTGCCCGAGGGCGGGCGCCACGACGGCTGCTTCGTCGCCGAGGACCGCGGCATGAAGGTCGTCGGAAGGCAGATCGACGTCTTCACGGGAGATCCCGCCGCGACGATCCGCCTGAACGGGCTCGTGCCCTCGAACCGCGGCGTACGCGTCTACGCAGACGACGCGCGCTGCCGCTCGCTCGTCGCCCGCGGGCCCTGATCCGCGTACTGCGGCCGCGCCAACCGTTTTCCAGACGCCCGCGAAATCCACACGGTCATCGGAGTGCCCCGTTGCGCCCCCGCGCGCACCCTGGCACGCTTTGGCCGAGTCGCCGCGCATGGCTGCTTCGCCCCCTGCCCCCACGACCGGATCGCCCCTCGTCGTCCCTCCGGGGCTCGTACCGACGGCGGAAGCCCACCTGGTGCAGACGCCGCTCCTGCACCTCTACGTGTACCTGCTCGACAAGCTCCTCACGGGGACGCTCGTGCTGACCACGAAGACGGGCGCGCGCGCCGCGGTGTCGTTCGACGAGGGAACGCCGACGCGCGTGATGGATCTCGCGGGCACCCGGTACGCCGAACGAACCCCGCTCGAGCGGGCGATGATCAAGCTCTGCGAGGTCGAGGCCGAGACGCGGTACGCGTTCTACGCGGGGCAAGACCTGCTCGCGGAGCGGGGCACGGAGGTGCCGCGGGTCGAGCCGCTCGCGGTGATCATGGCCGGCGCGCGCGCGTTCGTCGGGGCGCCGCAGGCCGAGGCAACGCTGCGCCGGGTCGACGACGTCCCGATGGGGATCGCGAACGGGGCGACGCCGGAGCGGTTCCGGCTGACGCCCGAGGAGCGCGCGCTCGTCGAGCGGCTCCGCAAGCAGCGGACGACGCTCGCCGACCTCGTGAAGACGAGCGGCGTGCCCCCGCGCATCGTGCGTGGCGTGGTCTACGGGATGACGATCACGCGGCATCTGGATTTCGGCGGCTCCACGCGCCCACCCGTGGGGCTCGAGCGCGCCGCCGCCGCGCGCACCGCGATGACCTCCGACCCGTACGGGTGGCGACCGACGTCGGGCACGACGGGCCCGCAGTACGTGGACCAGACCGGGACGCGGCCGCGGGACGAGGTGATACGCGCGGCAGACCCGACCGGGCCTCTACAGACCGTCAAGCGCGAGGGGACCGGGCCGCTCCAGGCCATCAAGCGCGAGGGAACCGGGCCCCTCCAGGCCGTCAAACGTGCGTCCGACCTGACCGGGCCGATGCCGCCCGACAAACCCGCGCCCCCGAACAACGAGAAACGCCGCGCCGAGATCGAGGCCAAGCTCGCCTCCGTTCCGAACGAGGACCATTTCCAGATGCTCGGCGTCCCGCGCGACGCGACGTCGAGCGACGTCCGGAACGCCTATTTCAAGCTGGCGCTGGTGTACCATCCGGACAAACTCCCGAAGGATCTGCACGACTTGAAGCCCCGGGTGGCGCGGCTCTTCGCGTCCATCAACGGAGCCTACGCGGCGCTGAAGGACGACGCGGGGCGCGCCCAGTACCTCGCGTCGCTGAGCGGCGCCGTGCTCGACGAGCAGGCCCAGATCGAGCGCGCCGTGAATGCCGCGCTCGAATTCGAGAAGGCCGAGGTCTTCCTGCGAAAGAACGACCTCACCTCTTGCGAAGCCTCCGTGCGGCGCGCCGTCTCCGCCGATCCCGAGCAGCCCGCGTACATTGCCTTGCTCGCGTGGGTCGTGGCGAGCCGGCGGCCGCTCCCGCCGGTGCCCGAGGAGGGCAAGACGAACAACGTCTACGACGACTGCATCACGCAGCTCGACGGCGTCCTCAAGGCGGAGCCCGATTACGAGAAGGCGCTGCTCTACCGCGGCCGGCTGCTCAAGCTCGCCGGGCGTGTCCACCAGGCGTACCGGGACTTCAAGCGCGTCACGGTCGTCAACCCGAAGAACATCGAGGCGGCGCGCGAGGTGCGTCTCTACGAAATGAGGCACCCGCCCGAGGACGACGGACCCGGCTCGAACCCCGGCCGGGGCCTGCTCGGCAAGCTCTTCAACAAGAAGCGCTGAGCATTCCCCGCCGGGATTCGCAGGCGTTCAGCCGCCCGGACAGGTGACGAGAATGCCGCCGCCGGACAAGCTGTCGCAGGAGAACTGAAAGCACGGGTCGTTCAAGCACGCGCAATTCGGCGTGCTGCCGCACGCGGCGGGGATCGGCTCGCAGTGGTAGGAATCGGGGTAGCCTGCGACGTCCGACGTGGTCTTCTGGCAATACTCCGTGGCCTTGTCGCAGAAGTTGTGGCCGCAGGGGAAGAGCCCCTCGGGCGGCTCGCAATTGCCGAGGTCCGAGACATCATGGCCCGCCTGTGCGGCGTCGCAGGGATTGCCATACACCATGCCGTCGCACGCGCAGGTCGGGAAATATGCGTCCGGGCACCCTTCCGGCCGCGGTTTGCAAATGCCGGTGAGGTCGGTATCGCCGCACCGATCATTCGGATAATCGCACCACTCGCCGGGTCCACACATGAGCCCGGCGAACCCGCCACACGGCGCGCCGCTGGAGCCGCCGCCCATACCGCCGACGCCGGAGGACGACGACGAACCGCCGGCGCCCCCCTGACCGCAGGAATCGGCGCCGCAGCCGCCACCGCCGCCCTGACCGCCGCCCATACCGCCCGAACCGCCCGCGCCCCCGCCCGAGCCACCCGAGCCATTGTTCGAATCGACGAACGACACGCTGCAGCCGCCGAGCAGCAAAACACAAAGCGAAGCTGCGCCCAACCATCCATGCAAAGCCAATCGCATCACGGCCTCCAGACACGCCCTTCAGCAAGCGTAATGCCACAGCGTATCACGTTCTTTTGAGGCCCACCGCGAATGCAAAGGCAGGCCGCGATGTCGCGGCGTTGGCCCAGCCTGCGCCAGAATGATCAGCGCGCCGCGGCCACGGAGGTCCCGAGCGCCCGGAGCGCGCGGCAGACCGTCTCGTCCCGGCAAGGACCGACACGCCCGCCATGCAGCGCCCACGGCACCTCGCGCACGAGCGCAGAATCCCGCACGTCCGGCCCGCGCCAAGGCTCGAGCGCACGCGAAAGCCGCGCCTCCCGCTCGGTCGCCGCCGGCAGCGAGAGCGTGATTTGCGGCAATATACCGACCTTCTGGACCGGCGCGCCATCCGGCAAAGAAAAGAGCAATGTCGTCAAACGAAGGACGCCCGCGTGTGCCTCGTCGTCGAGGTATTCCTGCGCGCAGCCTTTGCCATAAGTCCGGTCTCCAATGACCACACCACGGCGATAACTGGCGAGCGCCCCCGCGATCATCTCCGCCGCGCTCGCGGAGTCGCCGTCCACGAGCGCCGCGAGCGGACCCGAATACGACTCTTCCGCAGGGACCTCGGGCGCGCGCTCGACCTCGACGCCGCCATCACGCCGGCGCATCGGAAAAAGCGCCGCGCCGGGGAGGAAATGGCCGAGCGCCGCCATGGCGCCATCCGTCGAGCCGCCGCCATTCGCCCGCAGGTCGAGCAGCACGCCGCGAATGTCGTGCGCATCGCGGACGCGCGCGAGCGCCGCGCCGATGCGATCGCCGAGGTCGTCGGGGACGTCCGGGATCGTGACGACGGCGACGCGACCCTCCGCGTATCGGACGATGTCGAAGGGCAACTCCGGGGGTTCGGCCGCAGGCGCGGGGCCTTCCCGCGCAGGCGCGGGCGCGGGCGCGACGACGAGCTCCATGGGCTCTGCGACGTGGGGTCGGAGGATCGTCACCGACGCCGGCGGGCCGTGCGGCGCGCCTTCGACGAGGGCGCTCTGCTCGGCCTGCTCCACGCTCATGCCCGTGAGCGGCACGCCCCGCACGGAGAGCACGACGTCGCCGTCGAGGAGCGGCGCAAGCGCGCCCCGATCGATGCGGACGCCGAGCGCCGTCCGCGTCATCTCCGACCAGAGGCGCAGCGGCGGGTTCGTCTCGAGGTCGAGGTCGTAGATCGAGATCTCCTCGTCAAGCGGCGCCCACGCGCCATGCGCGTCGAGCTGGGGCACGTACGCGCGCACCGCGGCCGCGATGACCACGCGGCCCCAGGCCTCGGCCGTGAGATCGGGGAAGAGCCGCTGGCTCGCCGCCGTGACGTACGGGTCGAGCGCCACGCCGTACGCAGCCCGCGCCGCGCCAACCTCACGCCCAAGCTCCCGCGCAAGTTCACGGCCATTGCGCGTGATCGGCCCGTCCTCGAAGGGCGCGGCGGTCACCGTGCGCCAGACCTCGGCGGGCGAACGAGCGCGGCCTTCGGGGCGGCCTTCGCGCAGGCCCTCGTCGAACGACACGCGCAGCGTCTTCATCCAGGTAGCGAGCGAAGCGCCGACCACGTCCGCCGCGGCGCAAGGGTCGCCGTTCGGCGCGGCCTCGAGCTCCCGCAGAAGTCGCTCGCCTTCGCGGCGCACGAGCGGCGCGACGGGCGCATCCGGCGCGACGGACCAGAGCCCGTGCGGGTCGAGCCAGTCGACGACCCCATCGGCAAACTTTGCGGCTTCGACGTCGGTGACCGGCGCCGCGAGGTTCGTGCGGACCTGCGCGATGATGGTCCGCGCCGCCTCGCAGGAGAGCGCCGCGGGCGCGCCCGTCGGAAGGACGAGTCCGCCACCCGAGGGCGCGCCGCACTCCGCGCCGAGGGCCTCTTCGTCCACGACGTCGAGGGTGCGCAGCGACCACAACGCGATGCCGCGTTGCGCGGGCCTTGGAGGCTCGGCCGGCCGGTGCACTGCGACCGCGAGGATGGCGGTGGCAGCAGCGAAGTACCACCCTCTGGATGCGAGACGCCTGCCCACGTGTGTCTGGAAAGGGTGTACCACGCCCGAGGCGCGGGGGTGAAAACGGCGTGCGAACATCTCGAGGAACGAGGGGTGCGCGTGGCCCCCACAACGCCGGGGCGCCGCTCGCGGATTCACGCAACCGTTTCGCGCCCCTGGGGCGCCCCGTGACGTTTGCGCGAAACGAGATCGGCCGGTTTCGAGAAAGAGCCTGATTTGCGTACGGCATCGGCCCTGCATTGGCGGGCCGTGCGCCTTCCCCACCCCGTCGTCGCAGAGGCGGCGGGAACGCCCCGGGGCGCGAGGAGTCCCCATGGCCGAGAGCCGAAGTCCCGCCGTCTTCGCTCACGCTCCGCGCCAGCGCGAGCTCGACAAGCGCGAGCCGTTGACCCCCGAGCTGGAACGCGACCTCGCCGAGCGCTTCCGGAGCGGAGACCGCGACGCGGGTCGCCGCATTGTTGAGGCGTGCCTGCCCTTCGTGATGACCATCGCCCTCGAGTACCGGCGCTGGGGCATCCCGGTGGAGGACCTCGTCCAGGAAGGCAACATCGGCCTGCTCAAGGCGGCCGAGCGCTTCGACCCGTCGCGCGGCTGTCGGCTCGTGACGTACGCCGCATACTGGATCCGCGCCGAGATCCGCGAGCACGTGGCACGCGGCTACCGCATCGTGCGCCTCGGCTCTTCGAAGAGCGAGCGTCGCGTCTTGCGCATCTACCGCCGCACGCACGAGCGGGATCCGGACGTCCTCGCCGCGCAGAGCGGCCTTCCGCGCGAGCGCGTGATGGAGCTCCTGCCGCTGCTCATGGCGCGCGACGTGAGCCTCGACAAGAAGAACCCCGAGGGCGACGCGCCACTCGACCGGCTCTCCTCGCCACTCCCCTCGCCCGAGGATCAGGCGTGTGAGGACGAGGAGCAGCGGCAGGTCGCCACGGCGTTGCGGCAAATCGTCACGGAGCTCTCGCCGCGCGAGCAAAAGATCGCGAACGCGCGCTGGCTCAGCGAGGACCCGGCAACGCTCGAAGAGCTCGGCGCCGACTTCGGCGTGAGCAAGGAGCGCGTGCGGCAGATCGAGGAGCGCGCGAAGAAGCGCGTCCGCGCGCGGCTCACCGAGCTGCTCCACTAGAAGCATCGCAAACCGCCGCGCCGGGGCGCTGCCCCGGGCCCCGCGGGGGCTGTTCGCCCCTCGACCCGAACCAGGGCAAGCCCTGGACTCGGGGTGGAAGAACTGCGCGATGCGCAGTTCTTCCAACGGGCCCGTTGGACCGCG
>NZ_JAGTJJ010000043.1 GCF_028435365.1 Polyangium jinanense
CATGCCGAGGAGCGAAGAAGGTCGGAGGAAGGCAACGGCGCACGTCAACGCGGCTACCGCCACACGGAAGCGCAGCGTAAAAACCGCGCTAAAGGCCTTGACGTCGGAGCTGCCTCATCGTCGCCGTCCGTGCGACCTTTGTACCATTGCATTGCGACTGTAGCGGGCAGATTTACGTTGACTTTGCGGACCCGCTGCATTTCCTTACCCGCTCATGAAATCCATCTTTGGTAGGACCTCGGCATGGGCACCTTCCGGCGCGCGATGCGCGACGTTCGCACTGGCAGTCGCATTCATCGCTTGCAGCTCGGGAGACGAACCGACACCCCCGGGCGCTGACGGCTCGCTCGACGACGCAGGAGCGGGCGGCGCGGGCTCGGATGGCGGGCCCGTGGATGCTCCGCTGCCGGACACGGTTCCGCCGCCTGGACAGATCAGGAATGTCAACCTCAACAATCTCTCGGACGTCAGTCCATGTCCGGCGAACAATTGCTGGTACTTCAGCGGGGGCCAGCAGGCGCCGTGGCGGAATTGGACCGGCGCCGCTTTCGCGAGCGGCTTCTCCACCTACGGAGCCATGGTCTATTGGGGCGGAGGGCACGGCGGCGGCGACGACGTGAGCCTTTACGTCTTCGACTTCACCTCGAACAAGTGGTCGCGCGTCGGACCTTCGAATCCGGAAACCGATTACAATTCATTGGTCGATCCGACGTGGCAGGACTATCTCCACGAAGGCAGTTACATCGTCCCGGCGCTCCACACGTACAATTTGCCGGCGTATGTTCCCCCGAACAAATCAGGCTCCGGGCCGAAGGGGTCGTGGTTGCTGCCGATGCTCGTGCGCAATGGTCCGCCCGTTTCGCCGCACGCCGTCGATCTCGAGACGGGGGTGTGGACGCGCTTCTCGTCCGCGATCGGAACGATCGAGGCCTCGTCACCCTACACGGGCGTCATCGAAGACACGAAGCGCGGCAAGGTCTTCTGGGCAGGGTCGGACGAGCAGGCCGTCAATTGGTTCGACTTTGCCGACACGCACCCGCGCACCATTCATCGGGAAGCGATTTCGTGGTGGTGGGCCCAGGGAGCGTACTACCCGCGCCACATCTACGTTCCGGAGGCCGACATGGCGGTTGGTTTCTGGACGCAGTATGGCCAGACGAAGGTTCTTGGCGAGGTCCTCGACATGTCCTCCGGTGTCCCCGTCCGGAAAACCTTCGTCGTCTGGCCGGATCACGACGTGATGAGTGCCGGTTTCGGCGTCGATTGGTGTCCGATCACGAAGAAGTTCTACATCTACGAGGGGCGCGGAAAGAACACGGTCGAAACGCTGACGCCGAGCAGCCTCGATTTCACGACCGCGACCTGGACCTGGGGGACGGAGACCTTCGGCGGCGACGCACCCGCGTGGAGCACGCAAGGAACGGGAGGCGGTGGCGACGTCGCCCTGTCGAAATGGCGGTACATTCCTCTGCTGAAGTCGTTCGCGTGGAGTGATGGCGTCGCCTATTCGGCGGAGGTGGACGGCGTGATGCGCGACGGAATCATGCAGCTTTGGCGCCCGAGCGGCACCTAAAAGCCGAGGTGCATCAACGTCCAGCCGTCGGCGGTGCGGTAGAGGACGGCCGCGGCGTCGCCGCCGTCGAGCAGCAGCCCGTCGCCGAGGGCACCTTTCGCCGGCGATTCGACGGTCCTTCCGCCGATCCGCCCGACGAGGACGGGGACGTCGTTGCGGAGCTTTCGGGGTCGCAGCTCCCAGCGCGCGAGCCAGCCGAGGTCGGCGTCGATCTCGGTCGCGCACGGCGTCGCTCCGGGACTGCCGTCGACGTCGGGCACCTCCGTCCTTGTCCAGCATTGCCCCCGGCGCCCTCCGCCGAGCAGCTCCGCGGCGCCCTTCCCCCAGAGAATGGCAATCCCACCGGCGCCGGCGCGGCTGCGCACGAGCACCACGTCGTCGAGGACGCCGTCGCCGTCGAGATCCCCGTGCAAGGTGCACGGGCCTGACCGCGCGACGTCACAGGCGGCGCGGTGCTCCGGCAGCGCGGCGCGTAGCCGGGCCGCGAGCGCCTTTGGAAGCTCCCGTTGCGCTCGCGCGCCTCGCTCGGCGTCGACCGTCTCGTCTGCGGCCGCATCCACGGTCACCTCGGCTGCCACGCTCGGCTCCGCGGGACACTTGCAGCGCGCATCCGCCTCGTCCTGCGGCTCGGCGACGGCCGCGGCCGGCGGCTCTGCTGGCGCGGCCGCTGGGGGCCTCGGGGCACCCACCGACGGCCTTGGCTCCGGTGGGGGCGCCGGCTTGCAGGCGCAGAGCGTGGACGCGGCGAGGGCGAACGATGTCAGGAGGAGGGCTACGATTGGCTGCATGGCGGCCCGTTATCCGATCGGGGGCGCGGAGTGTGACAGGCGCGCCGCATACGAGGTGCTTCGCTGGAGCCGCGCTACGCCGCTCGATTCTTTGACGAACCCATCAGGACGGCCCGGCGCCACGTCCGGTCATGCACACGCGCAGCGCCGCCTTGGCGCGGTGAAGCAGGACCGCCACGTACCCGGGCGAGATGCCGAGCGCCTGCGCCACGTCCTCGCCCGGCTGTTCTTCGAGCATACGGAGCGTCACCACCGCTTTCTGGATCTCGCACAACTCCTCGACGCAGGCGCGCAGCCGCACGTGCTCCTCCGCGCGCACGAGCGCCTCGTCCGCGGCCGCGCCTTCCCTCCCGTCGAGCGGGTACGCGTCGAGATCGTCGTGCGGCCGCGCGACGAAGTGGCGTCGCCGCCGGTTGCGCGCGGCGTTGCGCACCATGCCCCCGAGGATCGCGGCCCAGTCCTCGCCTTCCGCCGCGAGCGAGCCGTCCTGCGCGGCCACCAGCAGCTTGCAGAGACCCTCCTGGACACAATCGACCGCATCCTCGGGCGATACACCCTCCTTCCGCGCGAGGGCCGCGAGGGCCGCTCGCCGCGTGAGGGCGAGCTGCGAGATGTGATCCAGAACATCCTCCGTGCCGGCGTTGTGCATGGTTCCCGAGGGTGAGGTTTCGAGCTCGCCCGACATTACACGAAAACGTTCTCTGTAATGTATGCCCGTCTCGAAACCTCCCGAGGCAAGGAGGCTCCCATGTCCACGACCCCTGTCCGATCCGTCACCGAGCAGACCTTCGACGCCGAGGTGGCGACCTCTACTGTGCCCGTGCTCGTCGACTTCACCGCCACCTGGTGCCCGCCGTGCCGCCTTCTCGCGCCGATCCTTCACGCGCTCGCGGTGGAGGGGGCGGGGCACCTGAAGGTCGTGGAGGTCAACGGCGACGATCAGCCCCGCCTCGCGGCACGCTTCGGGATCCGCGGGTTCCCCACGGTCATCGCGTTCGTGGGTGGGAAGGAGGTCGCGCGGCACGTCGGCCTCACCACCAGGGACAAACTCTTGCAGATGGTCCGCGCGCACCTGCCGCCCGGCGAACGCAGGCTCTCCGCCGCGACCGCGTGATTCGCTCGCGCCTCACGCGCCGAGCTCGAGGAGCTGCATGGCCACCAGCGCGACGCAGTCGGGCTCGCGCGAGTCCGACACGATCTGGCGAAGCTCGTGGAAATACCGCACGTGCAAAGCCCGCAGCCGTTCGAGGTCCGAGCGCGCGACGCTGACCAGGTTGTAGGAATACAGGCCCGGGTCGCCGCGACGCTGCCGGCGCGCGGCGACGTCGAGCCAGTGCGCTTTTAATCGTTGCCGTGGCTCGGCGGGCCCTCGGGTCATGTCGACCGTCTCGGCCGTCACGGCATATCGGCCTTCCTGCCATCGGATCAGGCCCGCTCGCGAGAGGGCCTCGAGGCACGCGCGCACCTCGTCGTCCGGCAGTCCGAGGCGAGCGGCGACCCAGGCGTCGTCATGGCAGGGGAGGGCGGCGTAGCTGGCGAGCTCGAGGACGCGCAGGACGGCGTGCGACCAGGGCAGCTCGGTCGCAATCCGACGGCGCTCCTCGAGCGTTCGGAAATCGCGCGCCACCGAGGGCAATTGGCTCGGGGGGACGAAGAGGGCCAGGAAGTCGAGGAGCCGATCGGTGGTCGCGTCGACGATGGCCAGCACGTCGGGGAGCCGCGGCTGCGATGTGCCGGCCATGAAGCGCGACACCTGGGACGCGCTGCGCCCGATACGGGAGCCGATCTCGGCGTTGCTCAGACCTCCTTTGAGGACCTGGAACAGGGTGGCCGTGAGGATCGGGTCGGAGACGGCGACGTCCGCGCGGAAGGCTTTCTCCTGGCGCACGAACTCCGAGAGCGCGTGATGGACGTCGACACCGTTGTACGCCGCGACGCGCAGCAGGGTGGGGAGCGTGGGAAAGCGCCGCCCGGACTCCCAGCCGAACGCGACGTTCGTGCCGTACCCGAGCCGCACGCTCAGTTGCCGCTGCGAACGCCGGCCGCGGAGCGTTCGGCAGAAATCCTTTGCGATTTCATCGTAGTGCGCTTTCTTGTATCGCATATCTGCACACAGTATAGCAGATTGGCACGATAGATAATGCGTATGTGCGCTACGCGGCGCTTGCGTCGGCCCATGGGCTGCGGCAAGTGGAGAGCGAAGGAGGCTTCGATGAACGCACGACTTGCTTGCTGGGCTTTGGTGGGGCTGCTGATGGGGTGCACGAGCACCGGGGGACAGACGGGGGAGATTGGCGCCGATCCCTGCGACTTCCTCCCGGCGATGGCGGGGGAGACGCGCGTGGAGCATGGCCTCACCGACCCGACGCCCCTCGGTGTGAGCGGTCAGGAGGCCATCGACGCGACGGGCGGGTCCGGGAGCTTCGAGGTGGCGTGGGCCAACGGAACGAAAAGCGCCGTGACCTGGTCGCTCGCCGCCGACACCGAGAGCTCGCCGGTGGTGCAGCACATCGACCGCAAGAGCGAGTGCGCCGACGAGTTTTTGCAGGTCCTCGTGCTCGGGCAGGTATCAAGCGCCGACGGCATTCTCGAACACGAGCAGCGCGGGGCGCTTTATCGGAGCAACGACGGGGCCGCGGACCTTCGCTTGGCCTTCTCCTTCGAGGAAAACCCGTTCCCGGACGTGTACGCCGGCGGTATGTCGGGGGACAGCTGCTCGGGGTGCGGCTTCCCCTACGAGCTCGTCTTCGAATCGCGCTGGGAGGCGGGCGCGTCGAACCCTCGGGGCCATGTGTACCTGATCGAGACGGGCACGCTGCTCGGCGAAGTCGGCACGTTTTGAGCCGCGACGCTGGTTGCCGACCGATGAGGGACGAACGCGTGTCGTCAGCCCTTCATCAACTCGGTGTAGCGTCGCTGCATCTCGTCGGGTGTCACCGCTTCGATGCTGTGACCGATCAGCCACTCGTGCCCGAACGGATCGCGCACGGTGCCGGACCGCTCGCCATAAAAGTGATCCGCCGGCGGGCGCACGAGCGTGCCGCCCGCCGCCACCGCACGGTCGATGAGCGCGTCGGCGTCGTCGACATGGAGGTGGATCGATACAGACGTCCTGCCGATCGATTGCGGCCCGAGGATGTCGAGCTCCGGATACTCCTCGGACAGCATCACGATGGTGGCGCCGAAGTCGAGCTCGGCGTGTCCGATCCGGCCGCTCGGCTCGGTCAACCGGAGCTTCTCGGTCGCACCGAAGACGTGCTTGTAGTACTCGATCGCTCGGTCGGCCTGCTTCACGCGGAGATACGCGAACGCTTCGTGGATCTTCATGGCCCGATTTTGCCCCGGCGTGCCCGCACGGTCTTGAACGAATTTGAACTCGGCGTGTCGATCGGCACGTGATGCGCGTGGGCCGGTGACAGGAGGCGGAACCGGCTCGGCGAAACTCCGGCAAGCTCGCGAAACTCGCGCGTGAAGTGCGCTTGGTCGCTGTACCCCGCGTCGAGGGCGATCTCGCTCCACGGCCGCGTCGACGCGGCCCGCGAAAGCACGCGCTGGAAGCGGCGAACGCGGCAGTAGCGCTTCGGAGTCAGCCCGACCGCCTCGTGGAACATGGTGATGAAGTGCCGATGGCTGTAGCCAGTTTCGTCGACCACGGCGCCGACATCGAACGTCGTCTCGAACCGCGCGAGTGCGTGCGCGACGACGGGATTCACGCCGCGGACGCGCGGAAACCGTGCCGCGAGCGCGGATTCGAACAGATCGAGCGCAGCATGGGGCGATCCGACCTCGAGCAGGCGATCGCGCAGCTCGAGCGCCGCTGAACCCCACACGTCCTCGAGCGCGGTGTGCCGCTCCGCGAAGGTCTCCGCGGGGATCCCGAGCAGCGGCAATGCGCCGCCCGGGCAGAGCAACGCCCCGACCGACCGCGACGGTCGCGAGATGTCGCGCTCGTAGAACGTCGAGCGTGCGCCGCCGATCACCGCACGGCCGACATCGGTTGCGATGCCGGCTCCGTCGAACACGCGCAGCGGAGGGTCGGTGAGTCGAACCACGACGTGCATCGAACCGGTCGGCAACACGCGCTCGCGCTCGAACCGACCGTCGCGATCCGCGGTGTCGTCGGAGTACCACAACATCTGGACGAACAGCCGCAGCGGTCCGCGTGGCTCGCGCCTGATCACCATGCGGCCAGGGTAGCTCGGCGGTCGGCCTGAGCCAGGAATTGGGGGGCGGTCGGGAAGGTCGCCGGTCTGGAAGCGGGCAGGCTCATTTATCGTGATGCGCCGTCGGCAGCCGCCGCGCGCGCCTCTTCGACGCGACGCTCGCAGGTTTGCCGTTCGGCGCGGGCCATGTCTTCGGACACGCCCAGGTGCTTGACCGTCCAATCGACGGATACGCAATAGGGCGTCGCGGCCCATAGCTGCGGGGCATCGGGGCTGACGAGCGGCGTCAGATCGTGCCACACCTGCACGGTCTGGTCGTCGGAGGCGGTGACGATGCGCTTTCCATCGGGGCTCCACGCCGCCGAAGAGACCCAGCCCTCGTGCCCGCGAAGGACCAGGGGTTCGCCCGTCCCATCGGCATTCCAAACCCGCGCGGTCTTGTCCACAGAGACGCTGACGATGCACTTGCCGTCCGGGCTCCACGCCGCCGAACGGACCCAGCCCTCGTGTCCATGAAAAACCAGCGGCTCGCCCATTCCGTCGACGTTCCATACACGCGCCGTCCTGTCGGAGGACACGGTGACGATGCGCTTTCCATCGGGGCTCCAGGCCGCCGATTCGACCCAATGATCGTGTCCGCGGAGGATTCGTGGCTCGCCCTCCCCATGGGCATTCCACACCCGCACGGTCCGATCCGAGGACGTCGTGGCGATGTGCTTGCCGTCGGGGCTCCACGCCGCCCAGCGGACCTCGCTCTCGTGCCCGCGGAGGACCCGCGGCTCGCCGGTTCCATCGGCATTCCAAACGCGCGCGGTCCGGTCCTGGGAGGCGGTGACGATGCGCTTGCCATCGGGGCTGAATGCCGCCGAATTGAGCGCGCTCTCGTGCCCGCGAAGGACCAAAGCCTCGCCGGTTCCATCGGCATTCCAAACGCGCGCGGTCCGGTCCTGGGAGGCGGTGACGATGCGTTTGCCGTCCGTACTCCACGCCGCCGAGGAGACCCAGCCCTCGTGCCCGCGCAGGATCAAGGGTTCCTCTTTCCCGTCGACCTTCCACACCCGCGCGGTGCCGTCCTCCGATGCGGTGAGGATACGCTCGCCGCCAGGGCTATAAGCCGCGGAAGAGACCGCGCCCTCGTGCCCGCGGAAAACCAGCCGCTCCCCTATCCTCCGGGCGTCCCATATTCGCACGGTCCTGTCGGAGGACGCGGTGACGATGTGCCGGCCATCCGGGCTCCATTCCGCCGCACGGGCCCAGCCCTCGTGACCGCGCAGGATCCAGGGCTCGCCCACGCCATCGGAACTGTAGACCCGCGCCCGTTTGTCGTCGGATGTGGTGATGATGCGCTTGCCGTCGGCGCTCCATTTCGCCGAACGGACCCAGCCCTCGTGTCCGCGCAAGATCAGAGGCTCGCCCGACCCGTCGGCATTCCACACCCGCGCGGTCCTGTCCTCCGACGCGGTGACGATGCGCTTGCCATCGGGGCTCCACGACGCATAACGCACCTTGTTCTCGTGCCCGCGCAAGATCAACGGTTTGTCCTTCCCGTCGGCCTTCCACACCCGCACCGTCCTGTCCGCGGAGGCGCTGACGATGTGCTTGCCATCGGGGCTGAAATCCGCCCACAGGACGGCATTGTCGTGGCCGCGCAGGACGAGGGGCTCGCCGGTTCCATCGGCATTCCATACCCGCACCGTCCTGTCGTACGACGCGGTGACGATGCGCTTTCCATCGGCGCTCACGGCCACCGAGCTCACCGCATCCTCGTGCCCATGCAGGACGAGGGGCTCGCCGGTTCCATCGGCATTCCACACCCGAGCCGTCCTGTCGTCGGAGGCGGAGGCGACGCGCTTGCTGTCGGGGCTCCAGGCGACCGCATTGACCGCGCTTACGTGACCACGCAGGAGGAGGGGCTCGCCGCTGCCATCCGCGCTCCACACGCGCGCGAGTTTGTCCCGGGACGCGGTGGCGATGCGCTTGCCGTCGGGGCTCCACGCGGTGGAAAAGACACTGTCGTGGTGGGGGAGCACCACGAGCGTGAGCCCACTATGCAAGGCCGTCCGCGCCAGATCGGACCACTCGCGCGGCACCCCAGGGGGTTCGACTTCGCGCAGGAGCGCGAGCGCGGTCGTCGGATCGGTCTCCAAAAGCTCGCGCGCCATGGCCATGCGGGTGGTATTGCGCGTCTGCCGGGCCTCGCCCTCGGCGAACGCCGCCGCTTCGTCCGCGCGCGCGGCTTCTCGGCTCGCCCGGCTCGCGAGCCCCGACACGAGGAGGGCGATTGCACCGACGGTGGCAATGGCGCCCGCGGCGATCCGCCGGCGAATGCGCCGCGCGCGCACGGAAAGCGCGACGACGGCCTGGAGATAATGCTCCTCACGCCCGCCGAACCCGACGGCCGAAGCCACGCGCCCCTCCGCGCGCCGGCGCTCGAGCCACACGCGCGCCTCCTCCGCCGCGCGATCACGCCAGAGCAGGCCCTCGGCTTTCCCGCTCGCCTCCCATTGCTCGGCCGCGGCGCGTAGCCGGGCCAGAAACTGCGCATCGAGCTCGCTCTCGTCGAGCCATTGCTTGAGCTTCGCCCACCTTTCGACGAGCGACTCGTGAATGAGCTCCACCCGCGTGCCCTCGCGCTCGCTCGAGGTCTCGATGAGCAGGAGCCGCGCGTCGGCGAGGTGATGGACCACCTGCTTCACGGCGTGGCGGTCCTCGGCGAGCGTGTAAAGCTCCTCCAGGCTCACCACCGCGCGCGTGCGCTGGGGCGTGACGAGGCGCAGGAAGACCGCCCGGCAGAGCCGCTGGTCGAGCGACGAAAGCCCGGAAAGGACCGCGTCCGCGTGCGTGGACAGCGCCCCCGCGACCCCGCCGAGCTGCTCGTAGCTGTCCTGGGTGAGCAGGCGGCGCTCCCGATCCCGCGCCTCCCAGAGCTTCGCGGCCGTGAATTGCAGGAGGGGCAGGGGGCTCTGCGTGCGTTCGAGCGCGTCGAGCATACCCTCGATCATCTCCTCGCTCTCGAAGCCATACCCGGTCGCCTCGATCGGCCGCGTCAAGGCCTCGCGGAGCCCCTCGTGCCCCACGGGCGGCAGGAACGAGAGCCCGCGAATCACTTCGGTCATCAGCTTTCGATCCTCGGTCAGGCGATCGAGAAAATCGGAGCGGATGGAGAGAATGACGCGCAGCGGGGACGAGGCGTCGTCGGCCGCGCCCTCGATGCAGGCGGCGAATGCCGCGCGCTCGCCGGGGTCGGTCCCGAGGGTATAGAGCTCCTCGAATTGATCGACGAAGAGCAGGATGCGATGCAGGCTTCCCTGCCGGCGGCAGCGCGACCGCAGCCGGGCGCCGAGGAGCCCTGGTTGCGTGCGCAGGGTGGCCACGAGATCCTCGGGATCGAGCGGCTCGTTCGCGCCCGCCCGCGTGCTCTCCGGCGGGGCCGCCGAGAGCTGGGTGAGCACTTCGGCGAGCGCGGCGAGGGGCCTTCGCCCCGGGCGCAGGAGGAAGATCTCCCAGCGTTCGCCCGAGCGCTTCAGGGCGGGGATCACGCCCGCGCGCACGAAGGACGACTTGCCCGCGCCCGAGGGCCCGGCCACGGCCACGAGCGGCTGGTGGCGGAGCTGCCCGAGGATGCTCTCGACGTCGCGATCGCGGCCGAAGAAGCGCGCAGCGTCCGCCTCCTGGAATGCGGAGAGGCCGGCAAAGGGGCTTTCGTCCTCGTTTTGCGCGAGCGACTTTCGGCTGGGCAAGATCGCCTCGAGCGCGGCGAGCAGCTCCTCGGCCGAGCCGAAGCGCTCGGCTTTGCGCTTCCGCAAGCAGCGGTCGATGACGTCGCCGAGCGGGCCCACGTCCGCGCGTTTGTCGCTCACGCGGGGCATGGGTTCGTCGAGGTTTTCGACCTGCGAGAGCTGGAACAGCGTGGCCGGGGCGAGCGGGTGCGCCCCGGTGCAGAGCTCGAAAAGAATGATGCCCACGGCCCAGATGTCGCTGCGCGCATCGATGTCCTCGGCGCGCCATTGCTCGGGCGACATGTACGGGAGCGTGCCGAGGAGCGCTCCGTCTTCGGTCAGGCCTGCGCCCTTGACGAGCGGCTGCCTGGAGACGGTGATGGCCGAGAGCTCCTGGGCTTCGAGCCGCTTGGCGATGCCGAAATCGAGCACTTTGACATGCCCCCCGGCGGTCAGGAAGATATTGTCGGGCTTGAGATCGCGGTGCACGATCCCGAGCTGATGGGCGCAAGAGAGCGCGCGCACCACGGGCAGGACGAGCTCGACGGCGACGCTCGGCGACACCCGCCCGCTTCGGGTGTCTGCGGGGGAGCGGGGCTCGAACGCGCCGGGCGCCTCGCGTTGCGCCAGAAAGGCGCTCAGCGTGCGGCCTTCGAGGTGTTCGAGCACCATGTACGGGTATCCGTCGTGCTCGTCGACCTCGTGGATGACCACGATATTCTCGTGCTTGCAGCTGGCGGTGGCCCGCGCCTCGGCGAGAAAGCGCTCGGCGCCCACGCCGCTGTGCTCGAGGAGAACCTTGATGGCGACGAGGCGGCCGAGCTTGGTGTCGCGGGCGAGGAACACGATCCCCATGCCGCCCTCGCCCAGCTTGCGGATGAGCTCGTAGTGCTTGATGCTGGAGCCGGCCTGCAAAGGCCCGGCGAACGCCTCGGATTCCGGCTTGGAAGAAGAATCCGCGCTGGCGGTCGGGGCCAACGGGAGATTGGGATCGGGGCTGTTGGGATGCGCCTCGGGGGGGCCTTTGTTCTCGTTTTGCACCATCGCTGCTCGCTCGGCAGGGGGCGATGGTAGCATCGAGCGCGCGCGTTTTGTCGGATCCTTCTCGGTGACCCCGGGCACTCTCGGCTCGATGCGCTCGGTCGCCCCTTACTTGAACTTGACCGCGGCCGTCTTCGCCTCCCCCGCCTTTACGGTGACAGTCACGGTCTGTTTCCCTTTTTCGGGGTGGATGAAGGTCACCGTGTGTGTCCCTGCCGGCACCGACAGGCCGACCTTGGGTGTGCTGCCCAGCGGCCGCCCATCCAGCACGACCTTCGATACCGGGATCGAATTGAGGTTGAGCGTCGCATTGCTCTGCGCTGGCTGGGTGGTTGCCGTGCCAACCGTGGGCGTTGCCGTCGGCGAGGGGCCCGACGTCGGCGCTGGGATCGTACCAACCGCCTCCGGCACGGAAGGTGACTCGGCGGGCGGCGTCGACGATGCCTCCACGAGCCTCGGAGGCTCGATATCGGGAGGATTCGGACGGACCCCTTCGAGGGGAATCAGGACCGGGCTTTCTTCCCCTCGCGCCACGCTCGCGGACACGACCTTCTCGCCCCTCCCGGGCGCGACCACTTTGACGATACGGTCTCCTGGCGCGAGATCGCCGACGACGCACGGTGTCGTCCCACAACGCTCCTGTCCATCCACGTAAATCGCGACCTTGCCGAGCTCGCGGCCGGTGACCTCGATTCGGAGCCCTCCTGTTCTCGGAATCAGTACGAGTGCCGCGAGACTCACGGCAGCGAGCAGCGCCGAGACACCGAGCACGACGCCAAGCTTTTTTGAAGCGCTTCCCGTGGCCGGCGGGGTCGTCGCGGAAAGGCCGTGCGTCGTCGCGGTCAATTGAGGGATGGATGGCAGGGAGGGCTGCGATGCAGATGCCATGGGCGCTTGCATCGAGGCGGCGGGGGAATATGCGGGAGCGACGTGCGTCGGGGCGGAGGGCAGCGGTGCGCGGGCAGCCGGAGGAACGGCGGGGCGAGCTTTCGGGGGTTCGGGTGGCGGCGGGGCGGTCTGTTCGGGCACGGGGTAGAAGCCCGGAGGAAGCACGGCGGTTTGCACGGGCGGAGGCGGTACGGAACGCGGCTTGGGATGAAGTGGCATCGTCGCCTGCATCGATTGTGGCTTCCTGATGCCGAGCAATGCGTGCGGACGAATCTGCTGCGTCTCTCCGTCGTCGTACCCGCTATCGAGCAACTCGGCCAGCGCCCGGACGGCCTCCTCCACGCTTGGCCATCGCTCGGCGGCGTTTTTCTGGAGGCACCGTTCGAGCCATTCGTCGAAGCCACGCGGAAAGAGGTGTGCTTTGAAGCCCGCGCGGGCGACCGCAGACGGAGTCGGGTGAATGGCCACGCCCATGACCATGTCTGCGACGGTTCCACGCTCCGCGCCTGTCCATAGATGTCCGGGCGGCGCGCCGAGCAAGAGCTCGTACGCGATGACGCCGAGGGCCCAGACATCGGTCTGGGGCGTGATTCCGTGCGAAATGACGACCCCCATTTTCGCAGCCATGGGCCGCAGGGACGCGCCGAGCTGCTCGGGCGCGGCGTACGCCGGCGATCCGACCTGCGTGGCCGTTCCCTGGATGCCCTCCTCGAGGACCTTCGCAATGCCGAAATCGACGACCTTGAGCAGCGGGCTCTTCCTGCGGTCGTACGTGAGAAACAGGTTTCCCGGCTTGAGATCCCGGTGAACGACGCCCGCCGCGTGCGCTTGTCCGAGCGCATCGGCGAGCTGGAGGAAGAGGATCCGCATGAGGCCTGGCGGCACGGGCCCCCGCTGCTTGACGTATTTGTCGAGGGTATCGCCGTCGAGCAGCTCCATGGCGAGGAACGGCACGCCGCGCGGAGGGTCGATTCCGGCGTCGAACACGTCAACGATGTGCGGGTTTTTCCCGATTCGCGCACCGACGCGCGCCTCTTGGACGAACAGGTCACGAATCTCGTTACGGTCGACGAGCTGCGGGAGCACGAGCTTGAGCGCGCACGTTTGTCCCGTGCCGAGGTGCGTCGCGCGATACACCGCGGCCATGTTGCCCTGCCCGAGCCACGACTCGACGCGGTACCGCTCGGCGACGACGTCGCCAGGGGCCGCGGGTCCTCCTGCGGATGCCATGAGGTGGGAGTGTAGCGCGGTGGGTTTGGTAGGGGAAACATGTGCGCGTACTACGTTGGTGGTATCGACATGGGAGCGGAGTTGGTGGGGGGCTTGGTTGGGGCGATGCGTGTGGAGTGACGTTATGTGTTGACTTTTGTGGGCGTTGATGGGTGGGGTGTCGGTGATCCAGGTCTCGGGCAGGGGCGGGGCGTACTAAGTATCGGTACTTGCTTGGGATTGTTGCTGGACATACGAGAGTGTTTACGGGCAAACCCTGAGCTTGGTAGGGTGAACACGAGGTGTTGCGCGCATGCCGATTCTCGAGTTGACGTTTGCCTGCGGAGAGAGCTCGCTGTCGGTGCGGCGCTTCTCGGTGCACGAGACGGTGTCGGGGCTGTTCACGGTCTCCGTGTGGGCGCGGTCCGAGAGCCCGAGCATCGACCTCGAGGCGATCATCGGGCAACCGGCGTCCTTGCGGGTCGTGAGCGGATGGCTCTTCGCGCGGCTCGGCGGCGCGCGACTCTGGACCGGCATCGTGAGCTCGATCGAGCAGGTGCAGGCGGTGCAGCCTGCGTCGGGCGCGAAAGAGCTGTCGACCTACTCGCTGCGCATCGTGCCCGACCTGTGGATGCTCACGCAGCGGCGGAACTACCGCATCTTCCAGCACCTCTCGATCCCGGACATCGTCGACGAGCTCCTCGACGACTGGGGCATTGATAAGGTCTGGGAGATCGATCGCGGCAAGTACCCGAAGCTCGAGTACAAGGTGCAGTACGGCGAGAGTGATTTTGCGTTCTTCGGCCGTTTGCTCGAAGAGGCGGGGATCGGCTTCACGTTTGCGGACGACGACGCGAAGGGCTCGAAGCTGACCCTCTCCGACAAGCTCGAATCGAACACGCCGCGGCCTGGCGGGGCTCTTCCGTACGTGGACAACCCGAACCAGGAGGCCGAGAAGGAGTTCGTCTCAGGGATCCGTTTGTCCTACGGGGTGCGGCCCGGGGCGCACACGATCCGCGACTACGACTTCCGGAACCCCTCGTTCGAGCTCTTCGGCGAGGCGCCGAAGGCCAAGGGGCAAGAAGCGAAGTACGAGCAGTACCATTACGAGCCCGGGGCATTCCTGGTCGAAGGTGGCAAGGGCGGCGGGACGCCGGCCGCGGATGACAAGGGCGTCGCGCGATACGATCAAGGGTTCGGCAAGGGGCGCGCGACGCGCCTGCTCGGCGGGACGCGGGTGGACCGGCGCGTGGTGTCGTTCGACACGAACACGATCGATCTCTGGCCGGGGGAGGTTTTTTCGATCGACCGGCATCCGCACGCGGACATCACGGAGTCGACGAAGCTGCTCGTGACCGAGTTTTCGGTGGAGGGGACGCCGGAGGGCGAGTGGAGCATGTCCGGACAAGCAGTCTTCACGGATGCGCCCTACAGGCCGCCGCAGCGGACGCCGAAGCCGCGCGTCGAGGGCGTGCAGAGCGCGCGGGTCGTGGGGCCGAACGGCCAGGAGATCCACACGGACGAGTTTGGCCGGGTACGCGTGCAATTCCCCTGGGACCGCGAAGGAAAGAACGACGACAACAGCTCCTGCTGGATCCGCGTGAGCCAGGGCTGGGCCGGGACGGGTTATGGGATGATCGTGCTCCCGCGTATCGGGCAGGAGGTCATGGTGGGTTTCCTGGAGGGCGACCCCGACCAACCGATCATCGTGGGCCGCGTCTACAACGCGAAACAGGCGGTGCCGTACAAGCTGCCGGAGCACAAGACGCGCAGCATGTGGAAGAGTGATTCGTCGCTCGGCTCGGACGGGTTCAACGAGATCATGTTCGAGGACCTCAAGGGCCAGGAGCTCGTGTACGAGCAGGCGCAGAAGAACCGGCGCAGGCTGGTGAAGAACGACGAGACGATCACGATCGGGCACGATCGGCAAAAGCTCGTGAAGAACGACGAGTCCGAAAAGACGCTCGGGTTCCTGAAGGTCTACGTCGGCAAGGACCAGGACATCGTCGTCAAACAGAACAAGCGGGAGCGAATCGAGGGGGATTCGCATCTGCGGGTGTACGGGAAGCGCAATCAGCGGATCGAGGGGAAACAATCGCTGACGGTGAAGGGCGATAGGCACGAGCTCGTCGGGAAGAACTATGCGATCGGGGTCAACGAGGAGATCCACGTCGCGGCGGGGACGGCCATTGTCATCGAGGCAGGAAAGGACCTGACGATCAAGGGGCCGGGCGGGTTCGTGCGGATTGACCAGAGCGGGGTGACGATTCGCGGGAAGCAGGTGCGGATCAACAGCGGTGGGTCGCCGGGGAGCGGGAAGGGGTCGAGCCCGGACGAGCCGGAAGAGGCGATCGAGGCCGAGGTGGATGACGTCAGCGTGACGCTGATCGGGCAGTAGGAGGAGGAGCGATGCCGCCGGCTGCGAGGATTCTGGATCGACATACGTGCCCGCTGCACCCACCGAACGTGATCGTGACGGGAGAGGAGACGGTCGTCGTTGGGTACCAGTGGCAGGCGCGCGTGGGGGACATGGAGGCTTGCGGCGCGTCCATTGTCATGGGTGAACCGACGGTGATCATCGGATACAAGGATGCGGCGCGGAGAGGGGATCCGACGAGTCACGGGGGGCGGATCGTTTCAGGATGTCCGACGGTGCTGATCGGGTCGAATCCGCAGATGGATACCCTGCGCACGGACAAACCGTTCTGCGAAGAATGCGAGCGGAAGAAGAAGGAGCGCGAGGAGCGGCGGAAGAGGGGGCGGAAGTCGTGACAGCGCCGCGGCTCATCATGGAGGTTCGGTGGGGGAGGCTCGCGGGCACGAAGATCGTGTTGAAGGCGGGGCAAACGGTGCGCGTGGGGCGGATGGCGGGCGCCGATTTCGTGGTTGAGAATGATGGCGAGATGTCGCGGCTGCATTTCGAGATCGGGTGGGATGGGGTGCGGGCGGTCGTGAGGGATCTTGGGAGCATCAAGGGGACGATGCTCGGGGGAAAGGCGATCGAGGGGGAGGAGGAGATCCCGCACGGGGGGTGGATTCAGGCGGGCGAGACGGATTTCATGGTGTACGTCGAGGGGAGGACGCCGGCGCCAGAGGACGAGAGCGACGAGGAGGATCGGGAGGCGGCGCGGGAGGAGCGGAAGCGGCGGGAGGCGGCCGAGAAGGCGCTCGAGGAGCTGCGGGGGGTGGCGGGGCGGGAGAAGCTTTATGCGGTGGTGGATGCGGCGCGGGATGATCGCATTTTGGAATTGCTGAGGGAGCACGTGGAGCCGCATCGGTCGCTGTACGACGGGGTCGAGGGGGAGACGCTGGAGGAGGTGGCGCCGTATCTGGTGGGGCCGATGCGGGAGGATTCGGGGCTGCTCGACAAGCTCGTCCTGGAGGGGTGGGGGAGGCGGTGGGGGATCTGGTGTACGAGTGAGGAGCGGTTTGTCGAGGTACGGCGACATTGGAGACGGTTTTTGATGGTGGAGCTGGAGGAGACGGGGGAGCGGGTTTATTTTAGGTTTTATGATCCAGGGGTGATGAGGGTGTTCTGGGATACCTGTAACGAATCACAGCGCACGGAAATGAAGGGCGACCTGGTCCTTTCTTACGAGGCTGAGCATCAAGAGCTGCTGGTGCATGGCTCACCTGCGTGGATGGCTCCACGATGATGAAAATACCTGCGCCGCAACTACGTAAGCTCGCTCAAGGTGCCAAGAACGCGCAGGCGCAGAGCGGCCGCCCCGTTCGATTGGATAAAGACGGGACCGAATTGCCGATCAATGCGTGTCCGCAGATGTACCGCGCGATTTTGACGTTCGATGATGGTCCAGAGCCGACGCGTGAGCTGGAGCGCATTATAGCAATACTGAATGACAATGGCATAAGGGGCGTATTTTATTTGCTTGGTGAGGAGACAAAAAGGAGCCCTGATGCTGCTAGGCTTATTGTCGAAAGCGGGCATATCGCTCAGAGTCATTCGTGGGATCACGAGGGTTCGGGCCTGGTTCGGTTCCACAAGAAACAGGACATTGTCGAGAACCTGAATCGAGCTCAGATGGCGATCGCAGAGGCCACAGGCAAGGCACCGACGAGGCTACGTCCTCCATTCGGCGCTCGCAACCAGCTTGTGCGTGAGGCAGTCGGAGAGGTTGGCCTGAAGCTCACGCTCTGGGACATCGATACGAATGACTGGCGAAAGCCAAAGGGACTCGACGAACATAAGTTCAGCCCTGCCCGCGCGAGCTGGAAGAAAATGTATGACGAACGCAAGCATCCGCTGGATATCTTGATGCATGTCCAGCAGGAAACTGCGGACCGTCTTGACGGTTTTATCAAATCGATGAAGGGTGACTGCTGGCAATTCACCGTGTACGAAGGCGCATGATGTTGCACTGCGGTGTGACAAGCACATGTCCATGGTCGCAAGTAAATGATGGTCCTTGGGTGGCTTGCTGGTCACCTCGCGCAGGGTTCCAATGGCGGTTCTAGATCTACATATCAGAGCGAATATCACCGCGGCTCTTTCGCCTTACCGGTTCTCCATCCGTGAATCCGCCTCCTCCCTCTTCACCGTATCCCTCTGGGCTCATTCTCCCGACCCTAGCCTCGACCTGACAGCCGTCCTCGACCAGCCAGCCACCTTCCGTATCGTCGCGGGCTACCTCGAGGTCGCCAACCTCGGTGCCCGTACCTTCCGCGGCATCATCGTCGACACCGAACAGGTTTACGCCCTCCAGCCCGCCCCCGGTCAGAAGGGCCTCTCGACCTACCACTTCCGCATCGTTCCCGACCTCTTCCGCCTCACCCAGCGCCGCGGCAACCGCATCTTCCAGCACCTCTCCATCCCCGACATCATCGACAAACTCCTCGCCGAGTGGTCCGTCGAGAAGGTCTGGCACATCGACCGCACGAGCTATCCCAAGCTCGAATACAAGGTCCAGTACGCCGAGACCGACTTCCAGTTCGTCAGCCGCCTCCTCGAAGAAGCCGGCATCGTCTACACCTTCCCCGAATCCGAGGATGGCAAGCTCGCCCTGAGCGACCGACTCGAAGCGAACCCCCGGCGCCCCGGCCCCCCCATCCGCTACGTCGATCACCCCAGCCAGGCCTCCGAGAAGGAGTGCGTCACCGCTGTCCGCTTCGCCCGCGAGGTCCGCCCCGGCGCCTTCGCCGCTCGCGACCACGATTTTCGCAACCCGGACTTCCCCCTCTTCGGCGACGCGCCGCACGCCAGCGCCCCCGAGGCTCGCCTCGAGCAATACCACTTCGATCAGGGCGCCTTCCTCGTCGAGACCGGCAAAGGCGGCGGCACGCCCGTCGCCGATGACAAGGGGGTTGCCCGCCATGATGCGAAATACGGCAAGCTCCTCGCCGAGCGCTCCCTCCACGGCGAGCGCGCCGGCGTCCGCGGCGTCTTCTTCGAGGCCAACACCTTCGACCTCGCCCCCGGCGCCGTCTTCTCGATCGACCAACATCCGCATCCCGATCTCCCGCACGATCGCAAGCTGCTCGTCCTGGAGACCACCCTCGAGGGCACGGCCAACGACGAATGGAGCCTCACCGGCCACGCGGTCTTCGCCGACACGCCTCATCGCCCCCCGCGCCGCACACCCAAGCCCATCGTCCACGGTCTGCAGAGCGCAACCGTGGTCGGACCCCAAGGACAGGAGGTGCATACGGATGAGTTCGGGCGGGTCCGCGTGCAATTCCCTTGGGACCGCGAAGGCAAGAAGAACGACGGAAGCTCCTGCTGGGTGCGCGTCAATCAGGGCTGGGGCGGGATGGGCTACGGGATGATCGTCCTGCCGCGCATCGGGCAGGAGGTGATGGTGGGTTTCCTGGAGGGTGACCCGGACCAACCGATCATCGTCGGCCGCGTGTACAACGCGGTCCAGCAGGTGCCTTACAGGCTGCCCGAGCACAAGACGCGGAGCACGTGGAAAAGCGACTCGTCGCTCGGGTCGGGCGGCTTCAACGAGATCATGTTCGAGGATCTCAAGGAGAAGGAGCTCGTCTGGCAGCAGGCGGAGAAGGATCGGACGCGGCTGGTCAAGAATGACGAGTTCGCTACCGTGGTGCACGATCGGCAGAAGCTGGTGAAAAATGACGAATTCGAGCACACGGACGGTTGCCGCTGGCGGTGGGTCGGCAACGACGGCGATCAGGTCACGATGCAGAAGAAGCGCGAGCGCATCGACGGCGACGTGAGCGTGGAGGTGCTCGGCAGCCGGAACGAGCAAGTCGACGGAAACCATTCGCTCACCGTGGTGGACGATCGGCAAGAAGGGGTGAGCGGGCGCTATGCGTTGAAGGCGAACGAGCAGATCCACGCACTGGCCGGCGAGGAGCTCGTCGCCGAGGCGGACGAGGATCTGACGGTGGCCGGACCTGGTGGGTTTCTCCGCATTGATGCCAGCGGGGTGACGATCGAGGGGACGCTGGTCAAGATCAACGTGTCGGGCAAACCCGGCAAAGGGAAGGGAAGCAAGCCCCAGGGACCGGAGGAGCCGGCGCTCGGGGCGCACGCCGGCAGCGCGGAGAGAGGGGCTCGGGACGAACAGGCCGGAGGGGGAGGCGAGGGCGCTTTTGCAGGAGGTCAGGGTAAGGCAAAACGGCAACGCAAGCGGAAGTATCCGAGAGGAGCCGTGGATTGCCGTGGCAAGATGCTCATCCAGCAAGAGAAGCCCATGTCCTGCGGCCCGGCGGCGGTCCGGATGGTCATCCAGTCCCGGACGGGCGTGAACGTGGCAGAGGAAACGCTGCGCGAGGAGTCCAGCGCGCGCGGAAGTCCGCCCGGCTACGACGAGTTCAATGGTACGTACACCCGTGACATACTGACCATGCTCAAGGATCACGGCGTCTCCAACCCTGGCCAATGGAAGCGCAAAGCGACCATCAAGGATATGGAGTCGGCGCTCGCGAAAGGGAGACCGGCCATGCTCTTGCTCCGCTCGCCGGGCCACTTCGTGGTGCTCGATGGAATTCAAACAACCGCGGATGGCAAGAAGAAGCTTCTCATCCGTGACCCAGCTTTACCTGGAAGACAAGGGTGCCGGCAGATAGCGGTCGGCGGCGACGAATGGAACACCAGGATAGCGAACTCCGATGACCCAGGCTGGGTCCTCGATCTACCCCGGTGACGACCATCCGCGGATCACTCATCACGAACCTGTATGGATAACGAAGACTATATCGATGCCGTGGCCGACGATTCCGAGCGCTTGCTCGGGGTGCCGTTCGACGATCTGCTCGTCACCGTCATAGAAACAAAGTTCCCCTGGCTGCACGCGGGCCGGGTGGTATGGGCGCGGACGCAGGACTGGAAGCAAGCGTTATTCTGGGTGAAGCCAGACGGCGAGGTGAGGCACCTCAATGGCCCTGACGGGCTCGCGAACCTGTCACGGATGCTCGTCGAGAGCACAGGGCCTTTGCCGAAGGGGCTTCCCCCGATCAAGCTGGCAGAGGCTACCCGGCAGCTCACGTTCGAACCCCGCGGGCAGGTCGCCTCGCGAGAATTCTTGCAGCGGGTGAGACCGTACATGGCCAACTGGCTCGCCGAGGACAACCCGCAGAGCCGGAAGCTCTTCGAGGAGCAGTGCGAGGATCCGGCGCTGCACCAGCAGGGGCACGGATGGACGCTCTTGTTTCGATGCTTCAACGTGAAAGGAGGTGTCGAGCTGTGGACCGTCAAGGGAGACGAATCGCACGTCGCCGAGACGAAAAAGACGCTGGTCTGTCCCGCGGGGACGTTCGTCTGGCCCATGGCATGACGGCTAGAACAGCCTGGCTTCTTCGGTAGGCGAACTGAGTGCTGGTTGCGTGAACAATGAGGTCGAGCAGTTTTGCACGTCATAGGGCATCGATCGACCCACGTCCACGCAATAGCAGAAAAGGAGGTACGTCGAGATGAACGGCACGATGCTCCGACCGGCGGTGCTCTACGTTAGAGGTAAGATGTTCGTCCTCGGCACGCGCCACGATGACCTCCCCGCCGCGCCCCTCGAAGGTCCGGCTGCGGAGGCGACCGTCGCCAAGCTACTGGGCGATCCGGTGAACTACACGTACGTGAGGAGCTTCCTGTCTGCCGTCACGGAGATAGGTGCCCAATCCGCTCGCGACAAGGACGTCTTACCGGTGCTCGTGCGGGCCCTGCAGCGAGGAACGCTGAAGATCGCCGAGCTGCCGATCCACCCCACCACGTCGCTCGAAATCAAGAAGACCGGAAAGCTCACGCTGAGCGAGGTCTCGTGGGGCGAGACGGCAGGGATTTATCCCACGAAGACCAGCAAGCCAACCGAGCAGGAGAAATACAATCCAGCTCAGTGGGACGACGCCAAGCTCCTGTCGCTGATGAAGGCCCGGGCTGCCATTCATGATGTCGCCAAGCGAAACTCGCAGGTCAGGAAGAACTCGAACTTCTCGAAGTTCACGAACTTCCTTAAACCCTATCACTGCATCGAGAACTTCCCGCCCCTCGACCCCGAGATCACGCAGGACGTCAAATGGTTCTACATCTCGAGCAAGGAGAAGGAGCCTAGCGTGCACCCGGGGACATCGGGGACCGAGCTGGTGAAATCCTACGGGGAGTTTTACTGCAATGGCGGTGGCGATGTGAAGAAAGGCGCTGCGTACATCCTATTTTACAAGAAATCGTCCTGACACTGGCAAAGGATCTCCCCTGCCCAGGTCGGAGGAGCACCGCGTAGCCGCCCAGTCGACGGGCGCTGGCCTCATCGTCCGAAGTTCCTGCGCAGGATCCGGTCAAAGGAAGCACGAATCCATAGACGATTGGCGCCGTCCTCGAAATGAGCGCCCTTCACCACAGGAAGAGCGTCGTCGTTCTCCTCGAACCACGTGTCTCCGGCGTCGTGGCTGAAAAACAGCAGCGGGCGCATCGACGTCTCGTGGGTCGTCGTGCCGGTGATGAGCAAGAACCTGCCGGAAGCATGAAAATAGTCTGGCAGGAACGGTGGAAACTCTCGGCACAATCGTAGAGAGCCTGAACCAGTCCGCTCGTGCAGTTCCACCGGGAGCCCGCTTGCCCCGGGGTCGCCTGCGCGACCCAGAAGGAGGACGCCGCCGGCGTTCGTCGGCTGCAAGAAGCACAGCTCGAGTCCAGCGGGGAGCGCACCACCATCGAAAGCACGATCCTCGCGCACGTAATACAGGTGGTCCTCCGTGGCTAGCCAGAGCGTTCCATCAGCCCCGAGCGATGGCCTCGCCAGCGAGCTGTTCTTCGGGGTGCTGAGGATGGATGTGCTCCACGTCTGGCCGCCGTCACGGGTCATGCGGAGGTCGGTTGCGGACCAGACGTAGCCCGAACGGGGCGATACGAATGCCAGACCCTGGCGCTGCGCGGGGCCGCCAAGAGGGATCGTGGTCCAGGATGCGCCGGCATCCACGCTTCTGAGCAGGAGCTGTTGCATCTGTCCATCTCCTCGTTGTCGGGCGCCGATCACGTGGAGCACGCCGCCAGCGTGGGATATGTCGTCCACGCGCCCCGCTTCCCGATGGACGGTGGTCCAGGTAGTGAAGTCGCCTTTGCTCGTCAATATAATCATCTCCGACGCGTCTTCCCCGCCCTGCCGCAGCATGGCCCCCAGCGGCCTGCAGGCGCAGCACAGCACGCCGGCCAGGTGCTCGCTGGAGAACCACATCGCGCGCACGTCGTGGAACCGGGGTGTGGTTGAGACGAGTTCCCACTTAGATCGTGACATTTGAGAGATCATGGACATTCAAAAATGAGGTACCGGGATGTCGTTCAAGAATCCGTCGATCACCTCGTTCAGCTTGTCTGTGGCGGCGTTCTTCGCCGCGCGCAGCGCCGCATCGATCGCCGCATCGATGGCCTCCTCTCCCTTTTGTTTTGCTGCATCGACGGCCTCCTCCCCCTTTTGTCTTGCTGCATCGACGGCGTCTCTGGTGTACTGCTTGGCCTCTTTCATGGCCATGTCATAAGCCTGCTGCCACGTTTCCTTGTCGAGCCATTCCTTGAATGCTGGGGTCTGTACGACCGTCAGCTTGTCTTTCAGGGAGATATCATGAAAGCCCGCATTCCAGTAGGCATCCGGGTGGGTTTTGAACGCAAAGGTTTTGAACTTGTCGTTGTCGCGCTCGATCGCTGGATTGGAGGCGAGCCCTTTCTCCATGTACACCTGCAGCAGCATGCGTGCATTGTCGAGCCAGATCTGGCCAGCCGGCGATAGCTTGGGGCGGACTTCGAGACTGAAGGTGGTGCAGTACTTGAAGCCATAGTTCATGTAATAGTCAGGCGGTGTGTGCTTGCACCCCCGATGCCGCCGGATGAAGTCGGCGTACCTCCACACGTAGTACGAGCACTTGCCGAGGACGTTCGCAGGGGCCGGAGGTACTTTGGGATCGCAGATCACATTCGGGCAAGTCGAGTTCGCTCCTAGCAAAGCGGAGTCACTGAAATTCGCAAAGCAGTCGTCTTTTGCCTGCTGGCCACCCGAAGGGTTTGCCACGAGATCCTGCACCGTAATGACTCAGTTGCTCCGCCGTGCATGACGGTGTGCATCGAGTTCGTCACTGTAAGCGTGGAGCGCATCGAAGACGGCCAGTATTCTGGCCTCGGGGTCTGTTATGGAGGTGTCGGAAAGGTATTGTGTGATCCACCTGAGCCCCGGCGCCCGGTCGAAGTCTTCCCCGAAGCGCACCATGAGGTCGATGTAAAGACAGACGCCGCGCTCGGAGAGGATCCCGTAGGATTCGGCGAGCGCCAGACCATCCCTGATCAGCGCCCGGAGCTCCTCGTCGCTCCTGGCTTCGGTCTTCCCGGGCGAGCACCGGCGCAGATGGGCGAGGACGCGCTGCTCGAAGTCGCGTGTTTCGGCGTCGGCGAGCGCATGCATTTGCAGTTGTTTGATCTTGAGCATGGTCCGGGGGGATAAAGATGTGAACGCGGAAGGACGTTTCGCACGTAGCCGGGGCCGCTGGCGGTACCTTCATCGATGCCCGCCTCCCCCCACCCGTCCCACCCCCACCACCTTCACCGCCCGCGCCCCCGCCTCATACTGATCCTGCGCCGGCCAAACCTCCCCGATCACTCTCCCCCGCCACCGCCTCCACATCGGCACCTTCTTCCCCACCTCCTCCGGCAAATACCCCACGATCGCCCCCTTCTCCCCCGGCAACCAAATCAAACACCGCAAGAACCTCCCCCCGAACACCTCCCTCTTCTGGTAATGCCTTCCCCCGAGCAGCACCCTCTCCATCTGCTGCTCCAAATAATCCGCCGGCAGCCCCTTCTTCTCCCGCGAAAACGCGTCCCTTATCCGCGTCGTCAACCCCTCGCACACCGCCGGTGCCGCTGACAACCCCGGCATCTGCACGAAATCCTTCGCCACCCCCACCGCCGCCTTCAGCCCCTCATCCGCTGCCGTCACCAGCGGCGCCGCCGTCGACATTGCCGCCTTGAGCGCCTCCAGCTCGTCGAACGGCATTTCAATCTCCCCCGCGAGCAACACCATCGGCGGCACGAACTTCCCGTCCTCACCGATCGCCCCCTCCAGCGCTTCCTCCACGCCCTTGCCGTCGACCCGCGGCGCCTTGGCGAGGACCTGGAAAACCTCTTGCCGATCCTCGATCTCCCACGGCTCGCGTGCTCCATCCACGATCTCGATCTCGCGTGATCGCGGACTCCGCTCGAGCTCCTCGAACACCTTCTTCCACGCCGGCACCCGCCGCATCCGCGCGATGCTCTCCGGGTCGTACCAGAGGAGCTGCAACATCTCCCGCGCCGGCTCGACGCCCACCGCCTCGCTCTCCGCGATCGCCGGACGCAATTCACGCTTCGGCACACTCCACGGCGCCGCACCCGCCGCCGCATTCGACGCGGCCAGCGCGCCCTCCTGGCTCGCCCGATCCACACTCGGCGTCGCAATCGCCGCCGCAGCCGCCGCAGCAGCAGCCGCGGCCGAACCAATCGTCTCCCGCGATGGCGCCGCCGTACCCGGCGCGCCCGAGGACCACACGCTTTCCGCCGTCGCGCGCGGAGCCGCCACCGGCGGAGGCGGCGGCACGTACGCGGGAGGCGCAATCGGCGGCGCGCTCGGGGCCGGCGTCGCTGCCTTCTTCGCCATGAGCGGCAGCATCGTTTGGTCCCCTGCCACCGGCACCGCCGCGACGTCCCCCGCCCGAAGCGCCGCCAAACTCGTCGGCTGCCCGAACGGCAATGCCGCATCTCCCGGCTTCGGAGCAGGCGTCCCCGTCACGCGCGGCCGTTCACCTCCCAAAAACGGCATCACCGGCCCCGCCGCCTTCGCCCCGAACGTCGGCACCAACGTCATTGCCGCGAGATCCTCGTCCTCGTCCCCATCCCCCGCCGTCAGCGCCGTCGGCGGAATCGTCTCCAGCAAATCCTCCGCGATCTCCTCCGCCGCTGCTTCCGCCTGCGCCCCCGCTCCCTCTATCCGCACCGCAATCCGCCCCGCCTCGTCCGCGCCGCGCAGCCCGATCATGCCCCGCCAAACCACGCAGCACACCCCGCGGTCCGTGTCAATCGACAACGTATCCGCGATGAGTTTTACTTCCTCCCTCTCCCCCGTCGCCCGATCCACCACCACGCTCGGCCGCACCCCCGGCAAACTCGTCACCACCCGCGCATGCTCCGGATGCAACCCTTCCAGCACGATCCGCTCGTTCGGCCGGATCTCCTTCACCTGCTGATCCAGCGGCGCCGCCTGGAAATACGCCGGATCCATCCCCTCCGGCAGCGGCCGCTCCGCCCACCCCGTCGGCGAGAACGTTCCTGCCAAACGCCCCAGCCGCTGCTTCCGCGCCGGCCACTCCGCCCCGACCGGCCCATAACACACCGGGGCAAACGTATCCGATCGTTTGGACACGAACATCCCCGGCGGTTGCAAATTCGGAATCGGCACCATGCCATATGCATCCGGCGCCGCGTCGAACCGCATCCCCGCCGGATTGTTCGTCTCCGGCCCGCCCGCCGCGCGCTCCCACCGGAGCGGCATCTTCACGAACCGTGGCCCCTCCAGCAGTTGCCCGTCTTGCACGCGGAACCCTCGATCACACCAGACCTCGATCGACTTGTCGAGCTCCCCCACGACGAGCCGCGTCATGATCGATCGCGTCGGCTGTTTTCCGGGTGCATACGCGTGCCCGACGAGCATCACGTCCGCGCGCGGCTTGTACGGCACCTTGTCGCTCGGCGTGACGACGCTCCGCGCGGGATCGTCGTTCCAGTATCCATCCTCCTCGTGCACCGCCTCCTGCTTCGGCGCGAGCGTGCATTCGCCCGGCTCTACCACGAAAGTAGCCTTGACAACCACCGTCAGCGCATGCGCTCCGGTATGCGCCTGCCAGGCGAACGTCGACGCGCGAAGGGGACAGAGACAAACGAGGTCCATGGTTCTTCTGTGATCCTACCTCTTCTTCGCCTCACGCGCCTTCTGTGGTTCGTCCCCGCGCGCGAGGTCCCCGATGCACGTCTGCACCGACGATCGCTGTCCTCGCTCAGAGCCCCGACGGCGCGAACTTGCGCCCCGGCGGCTTCGACACGTTCCTGCACCCCACGCGGAGCGTCAGCGTGCACGGCGGGAGCGGCGTGTAGGTCGGCGCGGCCTTCGCGGACGCGACCACGAGCGTCGAAGAGGGCGGAGGCGCGACCGTGAGCGCAGGCATCGCCATCGCCGTAGGCTCCTGCGTTGCCGTGGGGGCTTGCGGCGGCGGAGGCGGCGAAGGTGTCGTCTTTGGCGTGGGCGCGTGCTCTTGCGCTTGCTTCGCGCTTGCCGCTTCGGGGGCGGCCGCGACGGAGGGCTCGACCGTGGGCGCGGCGGGCTCGTTTCCGGGCAATCCAATCACGGCGACGAGCGCGACCAGCGCCAGCATCGCCGCCGCGCCGAGCCCGAACGAGAGGACGAGGATCGCGCGTCCCTGCCTGCGACGATGGATCGTCGTGCTGCTCGTCGCCGTCTCGTCGCGCGTAATCGGTGGTGCCGTGGCCTCGGCGGGAGGCAAGGGGATTCCTGCCGTCAACGCCCCGCTGCGACGGTGCGCGGAGAGCGACTCCTGCATCTCGCGTCGCCACGGCGGCAGCGGGTCGGGCGCAGGCGTGTTCGGCTGCAAGAATGCCGTTCCTTCGGGCGTCGCATCGGACGCCACGAGCAGGGGCGAGGACGACTGCGAAGCCCGCGCGACGGGGATCGCGGCGCTCGACGGCACCCGCCAGATCCGGCTCGACTCCAAGAGCGGCGTGAGCAACGCGACGAGCTCGGCGGCGTTCGCGATACGTTTGTCGCGGTCTCGTTCGAGGCACCGCATCACGACGTCCTCGAGCTCCTGCGGCACGTCACGCACTCGCGCGGAAAGCGGAGGAATGGGCGCGACGAGGACCTGACGCACCACGTCCTGCACCGAGCCCGTGAAGGGCCGCACGCCCGCGAGCAGCTCGTAGAGCAGGATTCCAAGCGACCAAAGGTCCGTTCGATGATCGACGTCCGCGCGCAGCGCGACTTGCTCGGGACTCATGTACCCGGGTGAACCGACCACCATGCCCGTCATGGTCGCCTGCGTCTCCTCGCCGGGTCCGAGGTTTTTCGCGATGCCAAAATCGAGGACCTTCACGACGAACGCACCTTCGGCCGCGCCGGGCTCGTGATGCAGGAAGACGTTCGCGGGCTTGAGGTCGCGGTGCATGATCTTCGCTTGATGCGCCGCTTCGAGCGCGTTCGCGATGTCGCGGGCGATACGCGCGGCGACGGGCGGCTCGATGCGCCGCTTGCTCTTCAGCATGTCGGCGAGCGACTCGCCGGAGAGCAGCTCGAGCACGAGGAACGGCTCGCCGTCGTCCGTCTCGCCCGCGTCGAGCAGGCGCACGATGTTCGGGTGCGACAAGCGCGACGAGAGCCGCACCTCGCGCAGAAAGCGTTGCCGGAGCTCCGGCGTCGACTTCGAGAGCAGCTTCAGCGCGACCTCGCGGCGCGTGCCGATCTCCTCCGCCGCCCAGACCGTGCCCATCGTACCCGCGCCGATGGCCCGGACGAGGCGATACTTCTTCCCGATCGTGCTTCCAGCTTTCATCGTTGGTCAGGACGGATGTACCGGCAATACGGCCGATGACGGGCATCGTAGCGTACCAGTCGAGCCATGTAACAATACGTGGTAAGATTTCTTGCCCGCTACCAGGTCTGCATGATCTGATGCGACGAGCCAAACCATGTCGGACGCGAGGGGCGAATGACGACGGTCTTCATCATCATCGGCATCATCATCACGGCGCTGGTCGTCGTCTTAATCGTCCTCGGCATGCGCGCGTCGAAGCTCACGGAGGAGCTCGAAGCCGCCGAGATGAAGCACCAATCGCTCGCCGCGGCGAACCGCGAGCTCCAGGTGCAGGTCACGTCGCTCGACGCCGACAACAAGAAGAAGATCGGCTGGCTCGACCACATGGAGGAGGAGCTCAACTGGCACAAGGGCGAGCTCGAGAAGCGGCCGAAGGTCGAGCGGAAGATCTATCGGATCCTGACGCTCGGGATGAAGGCGACGGGCAAGAGCTCGCTCACGCTGAAGTGGTCGAACCCGCTCGTGGATCTCGGGACGATCGAGGGGACGAAGATCGAGCGGTACGAGCGCACCGTGAGTCACGTGCGGAACAAGGACACGCTCGTCGAGCACGTGTTCGAGGTGCACGACTGGGGCGGCGAGCACATCGTGGACGCGCAGCAGGAGCTCATCATCGAGGAGATCCACGGGCTCTTGATGGTCGTCGACCTCGGCGGCAAGGACGCGCAGCAGGTCGACACGCACCGCATCGGCGAGCAGCTCAACGAGTTCAACCCGCAGGCGTTGAAATACTTCTTCAGCCCGAAGACGGTGGCGTCGTGCAAGAGCGTGGTGCTCTTCATCAACAAGAGCGACCTCATCCCCGGCTCACCCGCGCAGGCGGAGGCGCAGGCGAAAGCGCTCTACGCGCCGCTCATCGACAGCCTGCGGCAATATGCGACGCAGATCGACGTGAAGGTGCTCGTCGGGTCCGCGAGCTACGGGCACTCGACGCACGTCCTGTTCTCGCACTTCGTCGAGCAGATCCTCCCGAAGTCGGCCTACGACCTCCAGCTCTTGCAGCGCATGAAGAGTGAGTTCCGGTCGCGAGCTTCGACGGTCACGCCCGGGATGAATGCGCCCACGTCGCAATCACAGCCGGGGTTCCCCCCGCCGCAGATCCCGCACGCGCCGCCGCCGTCGAATGGGCACCCGCAGATGCCGGCGCCCCAGCATTACGGGCAGGTTCCGCAGCACGCGCCCGCTCCGCAGGTGCCGCTCGCGCCACACTTCGGGGCGCGGCCGGGACCCGGGGCCAAACTGAACGTCAAGGGGACGATGGCACTCGAGGACCTCAATCCGATGGAAGCCACGGCGCCACTCTTGAATCGCCAGCCACCGCCTCGAAGGGGTTGAGCGGAGGGGGACATGGACGAGACGCACGTGGTGACTGCGGGATACGAGGTCCCGACGTACAAGGTGCCCTCCGGGGCGACCTGGTTCCATTTCCTCCACGGGAACGTGCCGGGTCATCAGATCGACTTCATCTACCGGCCCGAGGTGCCGCAAGCGCCGCTGACGCGGCAGCATTTCAGCCACCTCTCGCGGCTCGTGAAATACATCGAGCCGCGGCACGGGAGCGCGTACGCGTTCGCGATCGGGAACTTGTCGCGCGACGACACGCAATACGAGCCGGGGCACGGTGGGCTCGCGCTGATTTTCGGCCTGCGCATCAAGGGAGCGAAGGATCACGCAGGGAGGCAAGATCCGCCGTTTTGCCATTCGGCGGCGATTGTTGACCGGCACCTGGACGGCGAGGCGATTTACGGGACGGCGGTGCAGTTTTACCAGAAGCTCCTGCCGGACGAGGAGTCGCAGGCGGAGGGGAGCGGCTGGTATCATACGTATGTGCAGCACGCGCAGAACAAGGACGCGCTGTTGCCTTTGCTGAAGATGTACCTCGAAGATTTCGAGGACCTGCACAAGCCGGGGCCGAGCGGTTTGTCGTTCCGGTGGACGGTGGAGAACTCGACGCCGCCGCGGCGGGTGGTGATCGTGTATCCGGACCGAGTGGATTTCGCGACGCTGGCGTATTGCATGGCGCGGATCGCGAATGTGCTCGTGGAGTCGGACATCAAGTGGACGGCGATCTCCAATGGGCGTGAGCAGGACGTGGTCGGAGGGTTGACGGTACGGTTTGTTCCGCGCCGGGAAGCAACGCAGGAGCCTGCGGACGTCGTGCTGATGTATTTGGAGCAGGTGCCGCAGGAACCGGCGGAGATCGCGGCGCAATTGTTCAATGCGCACGAGGTACGGGTCTCGCAGCTCCCGGACCTGCGGATGAACTGGCGGTACGTCCAGGAGCAGCAGGCAAAGCAGAATAGGGCGGCGACAGGGCACGGTGCGGGGACGGCGACGACGAGCAATGGGATCGGTTCGGTAAGGCCGGCGGCCCTGGAGGCAGGGGCGCGGCCGTGGGCGCAGCCGGCGGAGGTGCCGGCGGCAGGGGAGGATCCGGCGGCGAAGACGGCGGGGCTCGGCGGGCTGGTTCAGGTGGTGGAGAGGGCGGAGGCGGCGCCGGGGTTGGGGTTGCCGCAGGTGGATCTGGCGGCGGAGCTGAAGAGGAAGCAGCGGAGGCAGCAGTTTACGACGTTGATTGGGGTGGGGGTGTTGATTGCGGTGATGGGGGGGATTGCGGCGGTGTGGATTGGGTCGGCGCCGACGGTGCCGGTGGAGGAGGGGGCCGGCGTGGGGAGTGCGGCGCCGGTGGTGGCGACGAGCAAGCCGGCGGAGACCGTGGTGCCGGCAGTGGCGCCGAGCGGGAAGGTGCAGGATTCGGCGGTGATTGTGGATGGGCCTTCGGCGGGGGCGACCGGGCCGAAGCCGACAGGGGCGACGACGGGGACGGGGAAGCCTACTGGAACGGGGAAGGCTACAGGGACGGGGACGACGAGGAAGACGAAGAAGGGGCCGATTGGAGATCCGAACTTGTGATGAATGGTCAAACCTGATCAGGGTGAACAGAGATTATTCACGCACTTGCCCGATGCACATTCGTCAGCGTTCAAGCAGACGGTCCCGTTAGGTTGCTTGCAGAGCCCAGTTGTTTGGCCGCTTGGGATGACGCAGATGTCGCTCGCGCAGTTGGAATTAACTAAGCATTGCCCCCCGTTCGGAGCTCCCCCACCGCACGTCCCGTTCATGCCACATACGTTGCTGTCAGCACAATCGCCCTTGTTACCCGCCGGTACATCAAAACAATAGCCCACTTTTCCTGGCAAATCGCACGCCCGGCAGCCGTCAGCACATTGTTCATTGCAGCATTCCCCGTCCGCGCAGAAGCCACTTTTGCATTCACTAAGGTCGCCACAATCGGTGCCATCGCATTTGAGGAGGCATTTCCCCCCACAGTCGACCCCTGTCTCGTTGCCGTCCATCACACCATTGTTGCAGCCGAAGCACTTATTCTCGAAGCAGCGCCAAGTGTTTCCCTGTTTGCAGTCTGCGTCGTTGATACACTCGACGCACACCCCCATTCCATCACAAATACCGACGATCTCATCGGTGCACGGCTGCCCCGCGATGATCGGCTCCACGCCTGGACCATCCATGTCGCACACGCCGACATAACAGGGCCCCGGGGGGATGGGTAGGTCTGCCATGTTCGGCTGCGTCGTTGCGACTCCATTCCCCACGCAAACCTTGTCCTGACAGTCCCCCTGCGCTTGAAATACGGGAGGGAGGATCTCTCCGGTCTGGCAATTGGGCGCGCATTGACCGTCGAGGCAAAACCCTGCGTGCTGCCCGAGGGCGCACGGCGTTCCATCCGGGGCCGGAGATGTCGTCACGACTCCACTCACGCAGGTGTCGATGGTGCACGGATTGCCATCTTCCGGCAGCAGCTCGCACGTCCCTTCCTGTGCGATCAACGTGTCGATGTCCGCGCCACACCCTCCGGCCGGCGCCAAGAAGACCATCGTCCCAAGGACCAGAAGGGAAGCCGCGCCAAGGGTAAGTCGCTCCGAAGTCGCTCCGCGTCCGCTGCCTCTCATGGTCCCCTCAAAACGTTCCTGCGACGACGAGTCCTCCGAGGGACGGGACAATCCTCACGGCTCCCGCTCCCTGCTCACTGCTCTTCTCGTTCGGCTTCGTGAGCCAGAGCGCGACCGTGCCTGCTGCCGCGAGGCCACCGACGACATACCCGGCGATGGCGACGCCCGTGTAAGCATCGCGGTCGTCCACGAACCCGACCAGAGACGAACATCGAGGATCCGAGGGGCCCGTGCAGACGGACTGCCCCTGCATGGTGTTCTGCCTGAGCCGTTCCACCTCGGCTTCAACATCTGCGTTTTTCCCGGCCGCCGCTACCGAGAAGCCAATGCCGAGCCCGACCCCCACGGCGGAAAGCCCCATGCCGGCCCACAGGGTCATGTTTCGCCATCCTGGCCCTCCGGCCTTTGACGGCGCGTCCGACGGCGTCGACGCCCCGAGCTCGATCCGAAGCTCCAAGGGCGTACGTTCTCCTTCATTCAGCGTCACGGTTTGCTTCCAGGTCGGCGTCCCGGGCGCCTTGACGACGACCTCGTGCGACCCCGGGTTCACTCTCTGCCGGGCACCAAGCTCCGACCAGGGAATCGCTTTCCCATCGACCGCGGCCTCAACAGTGCGCAAGGGCAGCCCCGATACCTGGAGGACGAGCATGGGAATCCGCCCATCGAGCCTCTCGAGCGCCTCGCGTGCCTGTTGACGCGCGTCCGTGAATGCTTCCGGTTCGCCCGGCTTGACGGGCATTTGCGTGATCTCGATGATGACCGCGCGGGCCTCGACGAGCTGTCCGAGCTGCGCGTGTGCATCCGCGAGACCGATCCCCGTGGTGGGGACGTGCATGATGTCGTGTGCCTTCTGGAAGAACTGGAGCGCGCCCTTGGGGTCGCCCGCGCCGAGCTTCTTGCGGCCTTCGAGGAGAAGGGTGCGGGCGGCGAGGCGGTCGGCTTCGGTGGGGGCGGCGCGGGCGGGGAGGGTGGGGAGGAGGAGGCTCCCGGCGAGGAGGGATGCGAGAAGCGTGGTGTGATGGCGGGTAGGCACGGTCAGACCATCAGGGAGCGGAGCGGATCAGGGGGAGCAGAGGTTGTTCTCGCACTTGCTGGACGCGCATTCGGCAGCGTCTATGCAAACGGTACCGTTAGATTGTTTGCATTTTCCGTCTTGGCAGATCTTGCTCGCACAGTTGTTATCGACCGCGCACATTTCCCCGTTTGGAGATCCTCCGCCGCACGACTTGTTCGCCCCGCAGACGTCCGAGCTATCGCAGTCGCCCTTGTCACCTGCGGGAACATCGAAACAGATGCCCAACTTCCCAGGCAGGTTGCAAGCTCGGCAATCGCCGCCGCATGCCTCGTTGCAGCATTTGCCATCGGAGCAATAACCACTCTTGCATTGGTCGGGATCGCTGCAGTCTGCGCCATCGCATTGGAACGCGCAGTTGCCTCCGCAATCCACTCCCATCTCATTTCCGTCCTTCAAACCATTGTTGCAATTGAAGCACTTGTTGTCGAAGCAGCGCCAAGTTTCCCCCTGTTTGCAGTCCGCATTCTCGATACACTCGACGCACGCCCCCATGCCATCGCAGACCCCCGTCGCATCGCCTCCACAGGCCTCCCCAGGGCCTTGGGGCTCCACCACCGGTTGGCCCATGACGCACGTGCCTACAAAGCAGATAGGATCGTCTGGGCTTGGCGTGTCCGTTGCGTTTTCCTTTGTCGTTGCCGTCCCATCTGCATCGCAAACCACATCCTTGCAATCACCCATGATTTGCTGAGCGAGAACGGTGGCCTCACATCTGTCGTCGGCACCGCACGCATACTGGATACACTCCGTGTCCAGGGGACAATCCGACTCGGCGGCACAGATACAAGTGCCAGGCATGCCTTCGCAATCGAGCCTGCACCTCCCCGATGCGCACTTCCCTGCATTGGTCCCAAAATTGCAAAGTATCCCATCCGGCAGCGAAGGGAACCCCGCGGCACCACCGATACACGTATAGCCCGTGCAAGGATTGTTGTCATCCCGCGCCGGGTCACATCCGCCCGCCTGGTTCGCGTCCACCTCGACGGTCGCCGTGCATCCCGCCCCCTGCAACACCGCGGCCCCGAACCCCAGGACCAACCCCGCAAAGCTCAACGAAACGAGCGCCCGGCGATTCCGACGCAACATCCTGCACGACCTCCGTACCCTCGAACCGTCAAAAGCAACCCGACACCAGGAGCCCACCCAGCGTCGGCGTGACCGCGACGTTCTTGCACTTCGTCTCGTCTACCGTCGTCTTCTTCGGCTTCACGAGCGCAATCGCGACCGCGCCCGCTGTCGCGAGCCCACCCACGATGAACCCGGCTCGCGCCAGGTAGGCATACGTATTCTGCGTCTCCCCAAGCTCGACCATCTTCCGGCAGCGAGGATCCGTGACGCCGCCTGGACAGATCTTCTCCGTCGTCAAGGTCCTCTCCCGGAGGTACGCGATCTCGTCCTCGTACTCTCCGGACTTCATCGCTGCCGCCACGGAGAAACCAATCCCCACCCCGAGCCCGACCACCGCGAGGCCGACCGCTCCATAAAGCGACGGCTTTTTCCACGGCTGCTCCTCCTCGATGACCTTCTTCGGCCCCTCGACGCACGCCGGCACGAGCTTGAGGTCCACGTCGAGCTTCGCCCCGGCCGCGAGCGCAACCTTCTGGCTTACCGGCGTTTTTTCGGGCGACCTCGCCTCGATCGTGTAGCTACCAGGCTCCACGAAGATCGGCCTCTCCACCGGCGCCTGCCCGACGCTTCGTCCGTCTACGAGCACCTCCGCCCCCTTGACGTCCACCGTCACCCGCAGCGTCCCTATTTGCGCCGTCGCCTTGTCGAGCAACTGTTGCACCGGCTGGCGCGCCGCCGCGTTGCCACTCGTGTCGTTCCGCAGGAAGTACTCGAGGTGCTCCGCCGCGTCACGATAGCGACCCAGCTCGAGCTCCGCGTTCCCAAGGTTCACCGCGATTTTCGGCCTCGGATCCAGCTTGAACGCCTCTTCGAACGAGGCTCGCGCCTTCTCCCACTGGCCTTTTTCCGCTGCCTTGATCCCGACGTCGTAAAGTTGCTTGACTTGCGGGTTGACAGCGGGTTGCGCCGACGCGCCGCTCGGCACGGGAGCAGGGGTCGACCCCGTCGGGCCTTGCCCAGACGCGGGCACGGCTACCAGCAAAACCATCGTGGAGATCGTCGCCCTGAGCATGCTTCGCCGTGCGGTCTTCATGTGTCCTGCGACGGTATTGTTCCGCAGTTCGTGCGCACCAACAAGAGGCCTCGTTCTCCGCGCACGTTCTTCCCGCCTACTTGCACTTCCGAAACAGCCCTACGCCCGTGCAAACAGGCGTCTTCTGCGCCGGCTTGGCCACCTGCGTCGTCGGTTTCGTCGTCGGCGCCGTGTACGTAGACGTCGGCGCGTGTGGTGTTGCGGCTGTCGCCGCTGCCGGCGGCATGGGTGCCGATGCGGATGTAGCCGTCACTACCGGCGCCGCCGTCGCCGCCTCCGACGGCCCCGCTGTCGGCGCGCTCGAAGCCGTCGGCTGCGCCGTCACCTCCACCTTCACCGGCGGCCTCGGCAACTCCTGCACCGCCGGCACCGCCGCCGCGCTCCTCGCAGCCTCCGGCGTCTCCCCGGCTCCGTTCGACGACGCCCCGCCCGAATCGACGTTCCCCGCATTGACCAGCAACAACCCAACCACCCCGATCGCCGCCGCCACCCCGACCCCCATCACCCCGAACAGCACGCCCTTCCTTCGCTTCGGCCTCCCCGCCATCATCGCCGGCCCCATCATCGGCATCGGCGCCGCTGGATACCCTCCCGTGCCATGCGCGAGTGCCCCCGCCGCCGACGTCGTCCCCGAGGGATCCATCGTCGGCAGCCGCGGCATGTGCGCCTCGGTCACCATCTGCGTCTGCCCGTTCGACGCTTGCTCCGGCACCACGCCTTCCAGCGCCACATACGACTGCCGATGGGCCGCGAGTGCCTGCTGCATCTCCTCTTTCCACGCGGGCGCCGGAGACGCGACCGGCAGATTCGGCTGCAGGAGCTGCGTCCCTGTCGACGCATCCTCCCCACGCGCCGCCTGCGGCGCGCGGCGCCGCATGTCCATCAGCATCCGCCCCTGCAGCGGCAGCGTCGCTGCGAGGTCGCTCTCGTCGTCCTCCTCGGGCGTCGAGCCCATCCCCGCGCGCGGCATTGCGCCCGGCAGCGGCGCGGTCGCGTCCATCGGCGTGAACGTCGGCGTGCGCTGCGGCCCCGTTGCCTGCGGGATCGGCTGATCCACACCCGTGAACGTCGGCTTGCGTTGCGGCCCCGTTGCCTGCGGGATCGGCTGATCCACGCCCGTGAACGTCGCCTTGCGTGTCATCGGTCGCGGCATGCCCGCGAGCATCAACAACGCCCGCGACACCTCCTCCGTGCTCGCATACCGCTCGTCCCGCTTTCCCGCCGTGCAGCGCGCCACGATCGCATCGAGCTCCGGCGGCACGTCGCGCACCTTGCTCGAAGGCGGCGGCACCGGCGTGATCAAGATGTGCCGGATGACATCCTGCACCGAACCCACGAAGGGACGCCCTCCCGTGAGCATCTCGTACACCACGATCCCGAGCGACCAGATGTCCGTGCGGTGGTCGAGATCCTTTCGCATCCCCACCTGCTCGGGGCTCATGTACGCGGGCGACCCCACGGCCGTGCCCGTCTGCGTCGCGACGCTGTCGACCGAGTCGAGATTCTTGCACACGCCGAAGTCGAGGATCTTCGCGACGAACGTGTCCTCGGGCATGCCCTCCTCGCGGTGGAGGAAGATGTTCGCAGGCTTCAGATCACGATGGATGACCTGCGCGGCGTGCGCGACCGCGAGCCCACTCGCGACCTCTCCCGCGATGCGCGCCGCGATCGCCGGCTCGATGCGCCGCTTCTCCTTGAGCATCTCGCCGAGCGTCTGCCCGTGCAGGAGCTCCAGCACGAGGAACGGCTCTCCTTGCGGCGTCTCGCCCACGTCGAAGATCTGGACGATGTTGCGATGCCGCAGCTTCCCGCACGCCCGCGCCTCGCGCATCAGGCGCTGGCGCAGGTCGTTCGTCAGGTGCTCCTTTTGCTGCGGCAAGATCAGCTTGAGCGCGACCCTGCGGTTCGTCGCGTGGTCGAACGCCGCCCACACGGCGCCCATCGCGCCCTTGCCGATCTCCTGTTCGAGCCGGTACTTGCCGCCGAGGAGGTCGCCCGATTTCATGGTCTTGCAATCATTCCATGAAAGCGAGCGCTGTCACAAGAATTTTGTTTGCCGCCCTGCTCCGCTCACGAACCTATGGATTTCCTCTGAGGTTCCCAAGACGATGCCACATTGGTCTGGGCGCGCGTTCAGCAACAGCACATGTTCGGGGCGGGGAGCCGCGCGGCGCTGCGCGTGATCTATCGCGCCAAACCGAGGATGATGGCCACACCGACGCCGAAGGCCACGAGGGCGCTCACGGCGAGGCCCAGGATGGGCGAGGGCCGCCGCTTTTTTGACGCCGGAGCGATGCTCGACCTTGCGACAGACCTCTCCACGTTCTGCACGGATGGCGGCGGCGGGGGGCTCGGTGGAGGGGCGGAGCGTTGTGCTTGCGCGAGCACCGCACGCGCGTCGATCATCAGCGCGGTTCCGCGGGGACCCGTGGCAGGTTTCGCGGGCCCAGGCCCGAGAATCGCCGTCCCTGCTTTCCCAGCCGGCTGCGCCTGTGCCGACGAGCGCGACAAAGGCATCGTCGTATCCACCGCCGGCGCCGCCGTCCAAGGCTGCATCGGGAGAATGGGCGCCGGGGCGACCGGCGCCGGGACATTGTCCGGCAATGGCATCGTCGTTTCGAGGTTTGCCGGCACCTCCGGGATCACCGCGGCGGGCGCGGGAAGCGCCATGGCGCGCTCCGCGAGACCGACGTGAATCCGCGACGCATCGTTGGGGCCCACGTAGGCCTGGAGCAGGCGCTCGACCACCGCAGCGGATGCAATACGTTTGGCACGGTCACGCTCGAGGCACATCGCCACGACGTCGTCGAACGCCGGCTCCACGTGGCGCAGGATCTCCGACACGCGAGGGATCTTGCCGGTCGCGATACGAATGACGAGCTCCTGCCCCCCTCCTGGAAAGGGCCGCGTGCCCGTGAGCACCTCGAAAAGCACGACGCCGAGCGACCAGACGTCCGTGCGGGCGTCGAGATCCCGCGCGGCCATGATGGCCTCCGGGCTCATGTACGCCGGAGACCCGACCGCGCCGCCGACGGCCGTCACGAGGGATTCGTTCACCGCCGCGAGGTTTTTTGCGACCCCGAAATCGAGGACCTTCACGACGAGCCCTTCGACCCCGGCCTCTTGATGGAGAAACACATTGGCGGGTTTGAGGTCCCGGTGAATGACGTTCACGGCGTGCGCAGCCGTGAGCGCGCGGGCAATGTCGCGCCCGATCTGGGCGGCGAGAGGCTGCGGAAGTCGACGTTTCCGAAGAAGCAGCTCGGCGAGCGTTTCGCCGGAGAGGAGCTGCATCACGAGGTAGGGCTCCCCCTCGTGCGTCTCCCCGATGTCATAGATCTCGATGACGTTTCGGTGCGCAATGGATCCGCAAATGCGGGCCTCACGGAGCAGGCGGTGACGGAGGTCCTCCGAGGGCTTGGTGAGCAGCTTGATGGCCACGCGCCGCTGGGTCGTCTCGTGTATGGCTTCCCAGACGACACCCATGGCACCTGCGCCAAGCTGGCGCAGAAGGCGGTATTTGCTCCCGAGTCGATCCCCGGACTTCATCCGGCGCGTCCTAACACCGGGGGCTCTTCCTCGACAAGTTCTGTGCAGATGCCAACAAGCGCGCCGAGGTCGGCTGCCAAGCAGCGAGGGCGAGCGGCGTTATCGTTGCCTCAAGGCGCCACCTGAATATCCTGGATATGCACGTCCTTGACCCCGCTCTCGTCCACCGTCACCGTGGTACTGTGAAGTTGGGTGGCACCGCGATAGACCTCGAGCGTGTAGGTTCCTGGCGGAACATCCTGGAACCGGTATGTCCCGTCATTGGCTGTGCTCGTTACCTTGACCCACGCCGGCTTGGGCTGCGATGGTATGAGCTTGACGTTCAGCTCCGCGATACCTTGACCTTTGTCTTGGCTCGCGATCCGGCCACGCAACGTGAGATCCGCGGCAGCCGCGCTCGACGATACCAGGAGCACGATGATCGCGGCGGCGAACCGTCTGCGAGTTCCAATCATGACTCTGCCCTTCTGATTCATGTGCAATGGTCCGGGCAATCACGAAGAGGTCGCTCGAGCAGCATTCGGTCGGTCAATTTATTGGCTTTTCAGGGGAGTCGATCAATACCTTCGGGAGCTCGTACTCGCCATTTTTAAAATTCTTGGGATCGATGAACTCGGTGTTCACCAGGGTTGCGTCCTTGATGAACAGCACCTTGTACTCTCCTCTGTCTCTGTCCACACTCGGTACGACGAGTCTGAACTTACTTCCCCCCCGAATCGTTTCGGTATTGACCACGGCGTAGACGTCGATGGCCGCATTGTCATATTGTACCGCACCCAGGATTCGCAAAGGTTTCGAGAGCTCTGCGTGCCGCCATATGGGGTAGATGAGCGGAACGAAGCCGAGCGCGAACAGCGTCAGCGCCGGGATGTTGGTCTTGAAGGTTCCTAGCGGGGTCTGCACTTCGGCGACTTGCTTCGTCTCTCGATCGATATAAATTTTCTGCTTGTAAAGCATCACGATGCCACCGATCACCATGATGGCGCCGGAGAAGCTCGACAGGTAAAACAGCGGCACGATTGCAGGGTCCATCGCTTCTCTCCAGGCCGAGGGGCTGGTCGTCACGGTCGACTCGGCGCTGCAACGCTTTCGTGCAGCTTTCGTTCCAGTGGGAGCTAGGACGATGGTTGCGCTCGGCAGTGGGGCTACGTTCCGAGAACGAACCTTGCCGCTTACGGGGGCACCCGCAGGGACGCATGCACGGGCGGAGACGGTAGCTCCCGCTTCCTCGTCGGTGAGCGGCGTAACCACGCAACACCTTGCGCACCTCGGCATCGCTCGCGTGCTCGTCGACGTACACGCACCCATCGCTGCCGAGCGCGAGCGTTTGGTGGCGCGCCCACCGGAGCAAGCTGCGGGTCCCGCGCTGCGCGCCTTCCTCGGGGCTTTCGTTGTCGCTGCCATCCATGTAGCTTCCCAGCAAACCAGCCGGGGGGACGCTGCTGCACGAGGATGGAATGCGAAAACGAATGACGAATGCACGTTGGATGAGGCCCTGGTCCGGGATCGCGCTTTGCGCCCTCGCCACGGCCTGCGATGAAGGCGGCCCGCTCCCGCAGGCGAACGAGGTTTCGGGCGGGGGCGTCGAAACAGAGGCCGCGCCGCTCCGCGCGAAGCTCGAGGCGCGGTTTCCCGAGCAGGCCCGGGAGGTGCTCTCGGCCGACCCGTTCGATGCCGGCGAGGACGGTTATCACCGGTCGCCGCCGCGGTCTCTCGGGACATGGGACGATTTGCGGGTCACGCTGCCGCGCGAAGGCGAAGGCGTGGTGCACTTTCGCACGCAGGACGGCTTCGAGATCGCGGTGCGCGAGGAAGGGCTCACGGGCGATGCATTCGGTGTCGACGCGGCCGTAGCATATCCGCGTCATGGCGGCACGTCGTTATGGGTGCGAAGCGCGGGCGGCGTGGAGGAGTGGCTCGCGCTCGAAGCTGACCACGCGCAGGAGGGCGCGCCGCTCGCGGTCTGGCGCGTGGACGGGGCGACGGCGCGGCAGGACGCGTCGGGAATTCATTTTTTCGATGAGCGGGGCCGCGCGCGTGTACACGTCACGGCGCCGCGCGCTTTCGCGGAGGGCGGAGCGCCGGTTTCCGTGCGCCTCTCGCTCGACGGCGCGACGATCGCGCTCCACCTGGAAGGCAAAGCCCCGCCGGGCGCTGCGCTCTTCGTGGATCCGGCGTGGACCACCGTCGCGCCGATGAACACCCCGCGCGACAGCCACGCGGCCACCTTGCTCACGAATGGCAAGGTCCTCGTCACCGGCGGGTATACGACCGGCAACCTGCCCACCAAGTTCGCGGAGCTTTACGACCCTGCGACGAACCTCTGGAGCTTCACGGGCTCCATGATTGCCGCGCGCCTCGCCCACACGTCGACGAGGCTCGCCGATGGCCGGGTGCTCATCGCCGGCGGTCTCTGGGAGGTCAGCTCCGCGGGCGGCGAAGTCTACAATCCCGCGACGGGCACGTTTTCCGCGACACCGCCGATGAAAATGGACCGAGCGACCCACCGCGCGGCGCTTCTCGGCGATGGTCGCGTGCTCGCCGTCGGCGGCTATTACTCCATGAACGAGAAGGCCACCGAGATCTACGACCCGGTCGCGAATACCTGGACGACGGGCCCCTCGATGGTCGACTCGCGCGCGTCGTTTGCGCTCGTCACGCTGGCGAACGGCAAGGTCCTCGCCATCGGCGGCTCGGGCACGGGCTCGCAGAACGCGGAGCTCTACGATCCCGCGACGAATGCCTGGAGCTCCGCGGGCATGCTCAACGTGCCGCATTCTTTCAATAGTGCTGCGCGCCTCAATAACGGCAATGCAATCACCTGCGGCAACACCGACTATACCGCGTTTTGCGAGCTGTACAATCCGGCCACCAATTCGTGGACGCTCACGGGCTCCATGGCCGTCGGCCGCGCCGCGGCGACCATGGTGCTCCTGCCGAACAGCAAAGTCCTCGTCGCGGGCGGCGGCCTCGGAGCCGCAGGCCCGGCCAGCGCCGAGCTTTACGATCCGAACTCCGGCGCGTGGAGCACGACCGCCTCGATGAGCGTCGGGCGGAGCTACCACACGGCGACCTTGCTGCAAAGCGGAGGCGTGCTCGTGGCCGGCGGGGATCCACCCAACACGAGCTACACCACGAGCGCTGAAATCTACACCCTGGCGAACCCCGTCCCGTGCGCTGCCGGGGGGAATTGCCCGAACGGGCTCTGCGTCGACGGCTATTGTTGTGATACGTCCTGCGGCGGCGGCGTCGCCGGCGATTGCCAGGCATGCAACGTCCCGGGCGCGGAGGGCATTTGCTCCCCGGTCGCGGCGGGCACGACGTGCCGAGCGGCCGCGTCGGCCTGTGATGCCCCCGAGACCTGCAATGGCAGCGCCACCACGTGCCCGCCGGATGCGGCCCAGCCAAACGGGGCCGCCTGCAATGATGGGAATCCCTGCACGCAGACCGATACGTGCCAGGCCGGCACGTGCACGGGCGCAAATCCGGTGGTTTGCACCGCGCTCGACACCTGCCACCAGCCCGGCACGTGCAACCCTGCCACCGGCGTGTGCAATAACCCCGCCAAACCCGACGGCAGCACGTGCGACGACGGCAATGCGTGCTCGCAGACCGACACGTGCCAAGCCGGCGCCTGCGTCGGCGCCAACGCCGTGATTTGCCAGGCGGCGTCCCCGTGCCATTTGGCAGGCACGTGCAACCCGACCACGGGCGTGTGCTCGAATCCGACGAAGCCGGACGGCAGCACCTGCAACGATGGCAATGCCTGCACGCAGACGGATGCGTGCGCGAGCGGGGTCTGCACGGGAATGTCGCCCGTTTCGTGCGAGCCGCTCGACGAATGCCATCTTCCGGGCTCGTGTGCTCCCGCGAGCGGCATGTGCTCGAATCCTGCCAAGCCGGACGGCACGCCCTGCACGGGCGGGATGTGCGTTGCCGGCGTCTGCATGAATGACCCGACGGGTGCAGGCGGCGCAGGTGGCGCGGGCGGCGCGGGTGGCGCGGGCGGAGCCGGTGGCAATGGAGGAACCGGCGGCTCCGGTGGCTCCGGTGGCAATGGAGGAACCGGTGGCGCGGGCGGAGCCGGTGGCAATGGAGGAACCGGCGGCTCCGGTGGCTCCGGTGGCAATGGAGGAACCGGCGGCGGCGCAGGAGGAGCGGCTGGCTCTGGCGGTACCGACGTTACGTCGTCCTCGAGCAGCACGGCCTCGTCGGGCGGCGGCGGCGATTCGATTGGGGAGGAGGGCGCCTGCGGATGCCGTCAAGCCGGCGATGGCCCCCGCACGGCATGGCCGCTCGCCGGATTGCTGCTGCTCCTACGACCGCTGCGACGCCGTCGCATGAGCCGAGGCTAGCCAAGGAGCCGCCTGCGCGGTTCGGCATCCCCATCCCAAACGATTTCTCCTCCCCGAGGCGATCAGCGCGTCTTGGATGTCGTCGTCGCCTTCTTCGCGGGGGCCTTCTTCGCGGGGGCCTTCTTTGCCGGCGCCTTCTTTGCCGCGGTCTTCTTTGCCGCGGCCTTCCTGGTTGCCAGGAGCGCGCGGAAGCCGTCGGCCAGCAATTTGTGTCGAGGCAGAAGGGACTTGCGCCAATCGAGCTGCGTCGTTGCGGCGGTGCCCGCCTCGAGCGACGCGACTTCACGATCGACTTGCTCGATGGCTTGCGTCAACAGCTCGCTCGGCAGGCCGCGAAGGCTCTCGTTCAGGCCCATGTTCCCCGTGATCGCGTCCCAGAATTGCGTCAGGGCTTCGTCGGCGACGCTTGCACGCCGGTCGGCCCACGCCTCGAGCAGGAGCGAGAACCGCGCCGCTTCTCCGGCCGCGTCGGCGCCGTAGTAGCGTTCGGCCTTGCCCGCGCGGAAGGCCTCGTACGCCGCGATGGCTTCTTCCGGCACGGCCACCGCGGGGTTGAACGTCCACGCCGGCGGGTACGGTCGACGGAGCGACAGGTGCTTCACGGCAGCGACCGCGAGCCGCTCGTCATCCCCTCGAAGATGCGCGGCGATGACGTCGAGCCAGTGCTCCTTCGCCTCGAGCACCTTCGCGAACACCTCGGTTTCGGCCTTGGCGTGGTGAAGGGGGCCGAAGGGCTCGGGCTCCTCCCGAACCTGCTTCGGTTTCGACTTCGTCTGTACCGTGTACGCATCCCAGAGTGTCCCGGGCTGGGCGTTTTGGAGAAACGCCGCGAGGCGGTCGCGCTGCTTGTCGACCGAGCCGGCGTCGTACATCGTGAGCCCGTTCGCGGAACAGCACTTGGGATCGAGCATCGGGAGGTGTTCAGCGGCGAAAGGGCTCTCGACGACCCGAACGAGGCCGAGGCCTTGCCGGCAGAACGCACAGACCGGATCGCGCACGCTCGAGTCCGGCGCGGCACGAGCGCCATTGTGTTCGTGGTCGACGGCGACGAGCGAAGGCAGAATCTTGGGCATGCTCCCCTATACGGCACAACCAGGAATTTTGTAACTACGTGAACGTCGGGCTACGACCGAACGAGATGCGGGGGCTACGGCGGTGGGCAGGGGGCCGCATCCATGAGGAGCACAGGCGCAGAACGTTCGATGGTCATGGATGGGGTTCGCGTTGGGCCGGGAAAAAGCTCTCGAAGGGCTCTCTTGTAGACGACGATCACAGTGGACGCCGACATGTCCACCGCTGTACACGAATGTCGCTAGAATTATGTACAACGCCGAATAGGACGTCAGCCCATCGCCAACAGGACAGGGAAAGCTATTTAAAATGACAGAGTTTCGGGACTGCCGATCCATCCCGCACGACCTGGACCTTTCCGACGCCGTCGCGGAGCGCCTTGTCGCACATGTCGCGTGCTCCTTGCTCCCAGGGCTGGAGCGCACTGTCGGCGCCATCGATTGGCGCCATGGGAGTGAGCATGGCACCGACTGGACGGCGGAGGGCTTTCTACCAGACGAAACGTTGATTGTATTGTGCCTCCAGACGCACACGCGTGAAGTCCGCTTGTACCTTGATACAGCCTTCAAACCGGTGCCTGAACCTCCTTGGTGGGCGGATTGGCTCGTTGTCGGCATTCTGGCAGGCGCAGTTGGTGTCGGCGTACTGCTCGAAAGCGTGGGCTGGGGTGTCGCCTCCGCTGTGCTTGGGTTCGGGGCGTGGGTAGGCCGCGACGTCCTCCTCCAGATTCGGGCAGAGCGTACTGCGCGCCCCCGTTCTATCGATGAGGAATCCTGGCGCCAGCGTTTCAATGCAGCCATCGACCAGGCGTGCGACATGATTCGCGCCAGTGGCTGACGCGGTTTCCGCGCAAGTGAGGCGGCGCTTCACTCTGCGAAGCGGCGCTCCCACAGCGGCTGCAGCCGCGGATCGTTGTCGACCCGCGCCATCACGTGCGTCATCTTCGGCGCCTCCTGCTCGAACCGCGGCCGCCAGGGACCAAAGCGCGACACGACGTTCACGTACAAGTCCAGCACCGTCAGCGTGTCGCCGAGCAGGTAGCGGTCGGGTGTCAGTTGCGAATCCATGTGCTGCCAGCAGAACGCAATGCGCTCGTGCACCGCATGCACCACCGCGTCGCGCTGCGCAGGCTCGGCGCCGATGCGCGTGACGTCCGGCTTGATCCAGTGCAGCGAGTAAATGGCGGACGACACGAAGACCATCCAGCGCAGGAACTGTCGGCGCGACGGATCGTCGACCGCCGGCGCGAGGCGCGACCCCGGATGCCGGTCCGAAAGGTCGATCAAAATCGCCGCGCTTTCGGTCATCACCTCGCCGTTCGGGAACACCAGCGTGGGCAACTGGCGCATCGCGTTGACTGGCGCGACGCGCTCGCGCGCCTCCGGTTCCACCCAGGTGGCGCCTTCGATCAGACGGTACGGCAGACCGAGCAAAATGAGCGCAGCCTCGACCGCGACCGCGCCGGACCCGGGGGCGCCGTAAAGCGTGAGCATGTTCGTCATGAAGTCGATACCTCTACTCTCTTGTTGTGGTCATGGTAGTGTAGTAAAGCGCAGGATCGCAAGACAATGACGAAACAAGAGGCACTGATAATCGCAACGGCCTTTCGGGATCGCCAGGGATACAAAACAACGATCGATGCCGGAACGCCTGCCAGGCTGTACGATTCATTTGAATGCGTAACCGGCCCCGCTTGGGTGATCGAGGCTCCGCTTCCGCCCTCAACGCTCGAGGGAACCAATACGATCACCTATGTCGTCTCGGTTGCTGAGAAAGCCGTAAAATGCATCATCAATTCCTCCGGATTCATCAAGCGTCTGGACGAGCTGGATACGAGTTTTTCGGATGACGAGCTCGACGAGCTCAGGGACATGGGGTTTGAGGTGCTCGACTGAGCCCCTCGCCGCGAACACTGCTCGGCGCGCATCGCGCAGCCCGACGACGTGGGCGAGGTGATCGCTGCGCTGCTCTCCGACAAAAGGGGAGCGGGCGGACTCGTCTTCAGCCTCTGGGGGACGAAGTGAGAACCCTTGCTGCTGATTCATGTTGTGGGGCTCGCAATGTTTCATGTAGCCTCGCTTCATGCGAATTTCCTCCCAGGTACCTGTAGACCAAGGAATTTCTCTTCGCGTGGACCGACGGGGTTTTCTCGGAGGGCTCTCGGCGCTCTTCGCGGCGTCTCTCTTGCCGGCCTGTGGCTCGGACGAGCCCGTCGTTGACGGACCCCTCGCTCGGTTCCTCGCGCTCTCGGCGTTGCTCACCGGCTTCGAGAACCTCCCGCGCGCGCATGGGCAGATCTACCTGGATGCGCTGCGCGCCTCGCCGGAGCAATCGGTGGCGCTCGACGAGCTTTATGCCGAGGCGGGTTATGGCGGCGAATCGAGCCCGGGCTCCCTCGCGGACCTCGAGGCGAAAGGCACCTTCACCGATGCACGCCTGCGCGCCGTCGCCGACACCATCATCCTCAACTGGTACACGGGCGTCTACGAGGGCGCTTCGGGCCCCGAGGTCGCCACGTACACCGACGCGCTGACATGGCGCGCGCTGGACTACACGAACCCCCCGAGCGAATGCGGCGGCCTCACAGGCTTCTGGGCGGAACCCCCCGCGGGCTGACCTCACGCCACGATTGGAAAGGACCACGTCATGGGAGATCAACTGACAGCGGACGTCGTCATCGTCGGCGCAGGTATTTCAGGGACCATCCTGGCCCATCGGCTCGCCAAGGGCGGGGCCAAAGTCCTCATCCTCGAATCGGGGCCCCGCGTCGATCGGCAGAAAGCAATCGATACCTACCGCAGCGCGCTCATCAAGGTCCCCGAATCGCCCTTCCCGCGCTCCACCGCGGCGCCGGGGCCGGCCGTCATCGACCTCGAGGGCTATTACGTCCAGGAGGGCCCAGATCTCTTCAAGAGCTCGTACTTGCGTCTCGTCGGCGGCACCACCTGGCACTGGCTGGGGACCACGATCCGGCTCGTGCCGGACGATTTCCAGATGAAGACGCTTTTCGGCGTGGGTGTGGATTGGCCCATCACCTACGACGACCTCGAGCCCTATTATGCCGAGGCTGAGATCGAGCTCGGGGTCGCGGGGGAAGGGGACCTCGGCTCGCCTCGGACGACGCCTTATCCGATGAAGCCCATTCCGCTGACCTACTCGGACAAACGCATCGCGGACGCCATCGGCGGGCTCGGGTATACCGTCACGACGACCGCGCAGGCGCGCAACACGGATACCTACGACGAGCGTCCCCCGTGTTGCGGCGCCCGGACGTGTATCCCTGTCTGCCCTGTCGTCGCGCGATACGACGCCTCGGTGCACGTCAAGAAAGCCGAGGACGCGGGCGTTCAGATCGTCGATGAGGCCATCGCGCATTTCATCGACATCGGCGCTGACGGCCGCGTGAGCCGTATTCGCTTCAAGCGGCCCGACGGCAGCGAGCACGAGGCGTCTGGCAAGGTGTACGTCCTCGCCGCGCACGCCATGGAGACGCCCAAGCTCCTGCTCATGTCGAAGACCGGCGCGCTGCCGAACGGCGTTTCGAACCTGAGCGATCAGGTGGGCCGAAACCTGATGGATCACCCGATTCAACTGAGCTGGGCGCTCGCGGAGGACTCGCTCGCCCAGAGCCGCGGACCGCTCTCGACCGGGGGGATCGACGGGACGCGGGGCGGGGCCTTCCGCAATGCAACGGCCGCGTTCCGCGTCGAATTCGGCAATGACGGCTGGACGTGGCCGACGGGCGGGCCGATGAGTACCGTGGGCGAGCTCGTGAAGCTCGGCCTGCGAGGTCAAGCGCTCGCGAAGGAGCTTTCCCGGCAAAGCGCGCGCCAGCTACGCTTGTCGAGCCTCATGGAGCAGCTCCCGGATCCGGAGAACCGCATCGTCCCCGCGATGGACCAGCTCGACGCGCTCGGCATCCCGCGCCCGCGCATTTCCTACCGCGTCGATACCTACACGCGGGACGGCATGAGCAAGGCGATAGGGGTTCACGATCAGATCTTCGATGCCCTCGGCGCAACGGTTCGAGAGCACGATCCGGAGCCACAAGGCGCGGGGCATGTGATGGGCACCTATCGCATGGGCGCCGATCCTGCGACGTCCGTCGTCGACGCCCAGTGCCGCTCGCACGAGCATGACAACCTGTTCATGCTCGGCAGCGGCACCTTCCCGACGGCCGGCACGGCGAATCCCACCTTGACGATCGTCGCGCTCACCCTCCGCGCGGTCGCGGCGATCCAGGCGCAGCTCTGACATTCATCGCGAGAAACGATCCGCGAGGAGTGCCTCAGCGCTGACGGCGCCGGCGCGACGCCAGGCCTATCATCATGAGGCTCAACGTGGGCGTGCTCCCGGCGGAACCGCATCCGCCACCGCTGTCCTCTTCACCATCTGGAGCATCGACGGGCGAACCCTTGCCCACCGTCACGGTCATTTTGGTGGCTGCGGCCTTGTCCCCCTCAGGAACGAGGTCCGCGTTCGAGGAATTGCCGGCCCCGAAGAGCGTGAGGGTGATATCGGCCTCTGGCGCGACGAGCGAGAAGTCGAAGCGTAGCTCGTCGGCGGTGAAAGGCTGCGGGGCGGAATGCGTCAATTCGGCCCCCACCTTCTTCATCCCGCTGCTGCCGGTCTCGAGGCTGGCCTCCGCGTTGTCCACGGCGATGTCCAGCCCTCCCGTCTTTGCGGCACCCCCCCGGATGACGAAGCTGTATTGGCCTGTGGCTCCCGGCTCCAGGGCTGTGGGGCCCTCGAACTCCACGGTGCAAGCCGCTCCCCCCTTGTGACACGTGATGCACGTCGCCTTGTCCTTGCCGGACTGACCAGCAATGCCCGTGCTGGTGGCGAGAGCAGGAGACGACCATAACGCTAGAACGGCGAAGAGACCTGCGACACGGAGCAAAGAATGCATGGAATCTCCAAGGAGGGGTGAGACGCGGTGTTGCTAGAGCCGCGCTAGCGAAGCTGGAGGAAGGAGAAGGAGAGTCCCTCCGTGGTCACCGTGGGCTTGCCGTTGTCCTCCAGCACGCGCAGGGTGGTGGACGCGGCGCCCGCGCCGAATTCGGTGTAGAGGGTGTGGTTCTGTGACTCGAAGAGAAAGACGCTGCCCGAGGTCGCCGGGAAGCTGTCCTTCCGCGTCGCGGTCATCGTGTCGAGCTTTAGCTCCCACCATTGCCAGCCCGTCCCGCTCGCAATGGTGCGGGGATGCGTGCCTTCCAGGACCGGGGCGACGGTCTCATCGAGCACGCGCACGTATGCTGTCCCCTCCGGGCCTGGGACGAGCGTGCCCGCGGTGCCACCCCCCACGAGCTCCTCGAGCGTCCGGTAGAAGCCTTGATCAAAGGTCCGTGTGTGGGGATCGAACTTGAGCAGGCACGGCGCGGGCGCGTCCTCGCCCACCACCCGGCGCACCGCAGCTCCATACGCCTCCGTCGCGAGGTACACCTTGCCGTTGGGACCAACGGCGGCGTCATGCGTGTAACCGCACCGCTCGTCCGTCGCGATGGTGGCCACATCGGTCGCCGTGTCGATGGAAACCACGCCCGCCTTGGGAGTGATGCCCACGCCTGAGACGGGACGCCAACCCACGGGCATGAGGATCTGATCGTCGAGCCGGATGGCCGCGCCCGAGAAGGCCATGACCGTATCCGGCGTGACCAGCTCATCGAGCGGGATCTGGCCTGTGACCGTCATCTCCTCGGGGTTCCAGATGACGATTTGGGCGGTGGCCCCATCGAAGAAGTAGGCCTTGGTTTCGGAGACGAACTGGAAGTTGGCCTGGTACTCCCCGAGCGACGTCACTCCCAGACTGTCGAAGCTCACGGTGCCCGCCGGCTCCAGCGCCCGCGAGCCGTTGAGCTTGTAGCGGGTCACCGTCGCGCTCTCGTCGCTCACGGCGTAGACCGTGCCGGACTTGGGAATGCCCACGCCCAGCGCACGGCCGGACACCCGGACGGCGTTGTCGAGAGAGAGCGACGCCGTCTGCTCCGCCTGGTCCGTCACGATGACGTAGCTGTCCACCGGATCGGCGACGAGCAGCTGCGTGGTGATGGCGTACAGCGGCCCGTTGTCGTCGCCGTTCTGCGTTGTCGTCGCGTCAGAACAGCCCGTGACCAGGGCCACAGCGAACAGACCGGAGGAAAGCCGCAAGAAAGTGGGTGTGCCTACGTTCTTCATCGAAGCGGCCTTTCTGCGTAAATGAAATCGATACTCATTATCATTTTCAGTACAAGAGCGTTCCTGGCATGTCAAGCGCAGGAAGGATGTCGGTGAAGTAGATCACGCGTCGGAGCGCGCGCGAATACCTTCCCCGCGGCTTCCGCGCAGGTCTTCCGCGGGGAGCGTCGTTGATGCCGTGGGCAGGCGGGCTGTAGGTCTGGGCTTCAGGGGCCGCGCGGGCGTGGCGGGCGCGGAGGCGCCTACCGGCCTCGCCGAGGCGCGCTTCGCTTCGCTGCGGTGGCCTTCTTCGCGGCGGTGGCCTTCTTCGCGGCGGTAGCCTTCTTCGCTGCGGTGGCCTTCTTCGCGGCGGTGGCCTTCTTCTTCGCCGCCCCGGCCTTCTTCGAGAACGGCGCCGCAAAATCATCCTCGGACACGAGGTACTCGCTGACGAGCGAGAACAGCCCCGGGCAGGCCCCTGGCTTCATCCCCGGCCTCGTCCACGCAGCAGCCGCGCGCGTCGCGCTGTCGATGAACTCTTTCCATCCGGGAACACGCCGCGAGGGACTCCTCTGCAGCGAGGCCTCCGGAATCGAGGCGGCGACGATCTGCGGATCCGCCACCTCTTTGATGCGGGGCCCCACGGCAGGCGGCGCTGGAGAGAACCACGCGGGCGTGTCGGACACCGAGTGGAAGGTCGCGAGCACCCCCTCTCGAAACACGGCCAAGGTCGCCATGTCGATGACGCCATCCAGCTCGACCACAGCCACGGGCCGCGCACCCGCAGCGCGCGAAAGCGCCTCGAACAGCGGGAAAAACCGGTGCGTATCCAGCCGCCCCTCCAGGGACGCCCAGTGCAGCGGCCACCCCCCGTACCGCGTCCAGTCGCGCTCCGGCTTCAGCGACGCGAGCAGGCAAGGCTCACCGCTCCCGGCATCGACGAGCTTGGAGTGGTATCCCTCGAACGCCGCCCCCGCCTCGCGGAGCGCCGCCTCGCCGACGGAAGCCGGCGCGATGATGTGCAAGAATCCCATCGAGTCCTCGTGACCAGAGGGTGCTGGCTCCGCCCAGACACGCCATCTTTACGCGGCGGAATGTACCCAAGAACCCTCGACGATGCCATCATCCGCCTCGCCGAAAGACGCTGCATGACAGGACGGAAGCAGAGCGACGAGCACGTCATCGCGCGAAACCGCGCGGCGACGTTCCACTACGAGCTATCGGACCGGTACGAGGCGGGGATCGTGCTGCGCGGGAGCGAGGTGAAATCGCTGCGTGAGGGGCGCGTGCACCTCGCCGATGCGTTCGCGGTCGTCGAGCGTGGCGAGGTATGGCTGCGGAACATGCACATCGCATCCTTCTTCCACGCGCGCGCGTTTCCGCACGACGAGCGCAGCGCACGCAAGCTGCTCCTCCACGCGCGCGAGATTCAGCAGATCGAGCGCGCCATCATGCGCGAGGGCTACACGCTCGTGCCGCTCGACCTGCATTTCCGTAATGGCCACGTGAAGGTGACCCTCGGCGTCGGTCGCGGGAAGAAGGTCCACGACAAGCGCGCCACCATCGCCGAGCGCACGGAGGAACGCGAAACGCTCCAAGAACTGCGGGCCCGCCAGCGCCGCGGCGGGTAACGCGGGGCTCGTGCATTGCGCGGAATGGTGCATCCGCGACGTAGATCACTCGGCACGGTCGAACTTCAGTTTTTCTTGATGATCTGCACGATGCCGTGCACGATACCATTCTTCGATGGTGGCCTCGGGCACCAATGCCACACCGCCGAGGCTCCACCGCCAGAGGTGCACGAGAATGGACGCATCTAGCTTCCGCGACGCAGTATTTCAGGTTCACAACCACGGCAGGCAGCGCGGGCACTACTTCCTGGCGTCCGAGGACGAACGGCTCTCGGACCGTCATATCCAGGTAAACGGCCAACGACTGCTGTCGTTTGGCAGCTGCTCGTACCTGGGCCTCGAGTTCGATCCGAGGCTCATCGAGGGCGGGGTCGAGGCCTACCGCCGCTTCGGCTCACAGACGTCGTACAGCCGAGGGTACTTGTCGTGTCCGCTTTATCACGAGCTGGAAGAGGAGCTCTTTCCGCAGATCTTCGGCGTCCCCCGGGTGCTGGTCTTGCCCAGCACGAGCATCGCCCACCACGTGGTGTTGCCCGCGCTGCTGACCGAGAAGGACGCGGTCGTGTTCGACCACCAGGTGCACAAGTCCGTCGACGACGCGATCACGCTGCAATGCGCGCGAAGCAACGCGACGAAGGTCATCGTCAAACACGGCGAGCTCGACAGGGCCCTCGACGTGCTGCGAAAGCTCTCCGTGAAGCACCAGAGCGTCTGGTTCGCCTGCGACGGCGTCTACTCCATGTACGGCGACTACCTGCCCGAGAGCTTTTTGCAGGCAGTCCTCGACGTGGCGCCGAACGTCCGCCTTTACGTCGACGACGCGCATGGCATGAGCTGGGCGGGTGAAAACGGTCGTGGCCACTTCCTGTCCCGTTTCCCGCTCGACGAGCGGATGGTGGTGGTGACGTCGCTGGCCAAGGCATTTGCGACCGGGGGCGGGGTCGTCGTCGTCAAGGACCCACAACTTCTGGAGATGGCGAGGCTCGTGGGCGGGCCCTTCTCATTCTCGGGGCCGCTTCGCCCTGGCGATCTGGGGGCGAGCGTGGCCTCGGCGCGTATCCACCTGAGCCCCGAGCTCGGCCAACGCCAGGCGGTTTTGTGCAGCCGGATCGAACAGGCCAACACCCTGTGCGACCGGCTGGGCATTCCGCTCGTCATCCGCAACGAAGCACCCATTTTTTTCGTCGCGCTCGGCCGCGTCGAGGCCGTCTATCAGATGGCCGAGAGGCTGCGCGACGACGGCTTCCACGTCAACGTCTCGGGCTTCCCTGCCGTGCCGTCGAGCCGCGGCGGATTGCGCGTCGCCATCAATGCAAACCACGAAGAGCGCGAGGTCGACGCGCTCTTTTCTGCGATTGCTGGCCACCTCGAGCCGGTCCTCGAGAGCGTGGGCGTCACGCGGGCCGAGGTCGACGAGCAATTCCAGGGCGTGCTCCCGCCTTTCATGCGGTTCGCGAAGAACGTGATGTCGGGCATGTACCGTGTCCCGGAGCGAAAGACCGCCGCGCATGATACGGGCTCGGTCGAGACGTTCGACTCCATCGACCAGATTACTCCCGAGCTCTGGGACTCGCTCGTCGGAGGCCTCTCGTACATCGACGCCCGCACCATGCGCGCGGTCGAACGCGTGTTTCACCAAGGGAACGATCGACCTGAGCACCGCTGGTCCTTCCGCTACGTTGTGGTGCGCGACGCGTCCGGTGCGCCGCTCGCCGCAGCGCCGTTCACGACGTGCCTGATGAAGGACGACACGTTCATGAGCGCCGAGGTCAGCGTCGCACTCGAAGCAGAACGGGCGAAGACCCCCTACCTCTTCACCTCTCGCGCCGTCGTCATGGGCACGCTCGCGTCCGAGGGCGAGCACATGTTCCTCCGCCCAGGGGCGGACAGAAGGAAGGGGCTCGTCAAGCTCGTCGAGGCAGGCGTCGCCGAGATGAAAGCCCAGGGGTCGAGCACGTTGGTCATTCGCGACGTCAGCGACGACCCCGAGATCGCGCAAGCGCTCACCGGGCAAGGCTTCGTCCCCGTGCCGCTCGTGGAGTCCTACATGGTAGAGCTCGATTGGCGCGGCGAAGAATCTTTCATTGCGTCGCTGCCGACAGCCTCCCGGCGCAAGCACGTACGAGCCATCCACGAACGGTCATGGCTTTTCGACGTCGAGATCTGGGACAGCAAGACCGACGTCTCGGACGACGATCTGCGGCGGATGCACGCGCTCTACCTGAACATTGCGAAGAAGAATTTGCGCATCAACATCTTCCCCCTGCCGGTCGAGCTCTTGCGGGCGCAGATCAAGAGCGGCTCATGGGAGGTGCTGGTCTTGAGGCGCAAGGGGGAGAGCGCGCCCGTGGCCTGGGGGGCTTGCCGTCACGTGGGCGAAGATCACAGGTGGCTTTATTCCGGGGTCGATTACGAGGGATTCAACACCGAAGAGGTCAGCCCCTACCGCCAGCTGATCTGGCAGGTGGTGCGTCGCGCGGGCCAGCTCGGGTGCAAGCGCCTGCACCTGGGGATGGGCACGGGTCGGGAGAAGACTCGTTTTGGCGCGACGGCTCATCCCACGTTCGCGTTTGTCCGGGCTGACGATGCTTACCAGGCGACGCAGCTCCAAGAGTACGTCACCCGCCTCGCCATTCGCAGAAACCGCGCCGACTCGTAGCGGAATTTCGGGGCAGAAGGTGGAGGGAAGGGGATCGCTCGCAGCGTGAGCGCGCGCGGACGCGACCCCTCGACATCGGGGCGAGCGGGCCGAAGGGGATCCGGGGTCGTCGGGATGAGCCCGGGACCCTGCGATCCTTTGCGGCGCCGCCAGGCAAAGGAAGAAACGGGGATATCAAGATGACTGCGATGTCGAAGCTCTTCGCGCTGCTCGGTCTTTCCGCCTCTGTCGCTGTCGTCGGCGTGGGGTGCATCGCCGAGGTCGAGGCGCCCGCCGAGACGGAGTCCGCGGCGCTTGGCGCCGACGGCGAGAGTGACGAGGACCGGACGGGGGGTGAGGCGACGGTCGCCGTGAACGGCACGTTCGACACCCTTCGGAATGGTCGGCCCCGAGGGCACACCGCCTCCCGCTCCCGCAGTCGGAACCTAGCACCGAGGGAAATCCTGGTGGTCGGAGCCCGCGCGCGCTGACGCGATGGCACCCTGGCGAACTGTCATTTCAGGAGCGATACGAAGTTGTCGAGTACCGGGCCGAATCGCGGTGCCTCGGGAAGTTTTGCGACGAGAGTGTCCGGGAGCGGCCGTCCAGAAATGGCAGCGACCTGCGCCGTGATGGCGGCGATCGTATCGGTGTCGCCGCCCAAAGATACCGCTGTGGAGATGACCGATTCCATAGACTCATCCGGAGTTTTGGCCGCGACGAACAGGGCCATTGGCACGGCCTCGACCACATGCCCGGAGCACCCAAACCGCCCGGCGGCGTCGCTCGGCGAATCCTGACAGGTGGATAAGTCGAGCAACCGGTCGCGGACCGCCGTGTCGGGAAGCTCGTCAGAAACCAGCGAGAGAAAGTGTCCTGGCACGGCCGCGTGCTGCGCGCAGAGTCGAAGCGCGACGACCACGGCGAGTGCACCGGCGTAGGCTTCGTCGCTGTGATGGGTGATTCGTGAGACGTCTCGAATCGTTCGACGGTCGGCCTCGACACGCGGGTCCAAGAAGAACGACAACGGAGCGGCCCGCATGGCAGCGCCCGAGCCCGAGGCGAATTCGCCGCGGGCTCCCGCAAGGGCCCAATGGGCGCCTGCCGCAAGGTCACGAAGCGCCTTGATGGTCGCAGACCCCGCGCCAGTGATGCGGCCGGACTCGAACCAGCTACGAAATCGCTCTGCGATTCGCTCGGGCTGCACACGCCCTCGGCTCAGCACGATCGCTTCGCATGTGGCAAGGGTCAACCAAGTGTCATCCGAAAGTCGCGGTTCTTCCGGAAAGACCGGCTGAAGTGGCCCGGCGCGACCCTCATAGGGACCGCCCCAGGCATCGCCGAGAGCCCCCGCGAGCAGGCAGTTCCGCGCGAGTGTTCGCGCTTCGACGTCGGTCATGGTCGGGAGTCTACGCCGGCACCACCGGTGGCGCTCGTCTTTGGTCAGGCGCGGATACCCCGTGGGGGCCGTCCGAGAGGGCCGTTCATTGTCAGCAGCATAATGCGATTACGTTGTATATACTCTGCGCCATCTTGCGCCAAAATGACCTCGAGTTTGGCTCACACACCCCATCAAAGCCGAGTCTTTTTCTTTGGCACAACTCGTGCCTGAGGCGCCGGCCGCTATGAGACACTCCTCATTCTCGCCCCGTTCCTTCCTTCTTGGTGGACTCTCCTTGGTCCTGGCACTTGGCTCGATCGCTTGCGGCACTGCAATCGAGGATGAACCACAGGCGACCCCGCCCGCGCACGTGGATCTCTTCGCCTGCGGCGTGCAGCTCAGCTGCCCTGCATATTGCATTCACCTCTCCATTGCCGACTGCAGCGGCGGCGGATCGGAACCGCCGACGTGCCCGGGTGACGTCTGGCTCCAAGGTGAAAGCGGGGCGATCGAGGTGCACGATCGGCCGGGCCCCGGCAATTGGATGGGCGACAAGCTCACGTTGCTCTTGGGGGACGGTAGGGCGCTCGTCCAGGGCCGAACCCGCGCCTGCCAAGACGGCGGGTTCTGCGATTTGCCGAATATGCCCTGGGAGCTCGGCGCGCACGAGTTGTGCGATGTGGCGGACCCGCCTGATACGTGCCAGCCGGGCAACTGCACCGAGTTTCCCAAACTCGTGAACTGCGTGCCGCTCGAAACCGACTGGACCTGCGGAGAGGTCACGACGGCGATGGCCCCGACTCCGTGAGCTGGGCAGGCTCGTCCGATCGTGCCTTTCCCCCCGAGGTTTTACGCGGAGACCCGCTCGATGAGGTCGGCGGCGACGGCCGTGCCGTTGACCGCCACGGTGCCGGCGATCGCGGCCGCGCGAGCAGCGACCCCGGGATCGAGGGCGTCCCTCAATGCAGGCCGGAGGGACTCCGCGCTCAATGCTCCACGAGCCACGGACGTCCCGATCCCGAGCGCCCGGACGCGTGAGGCCCAATAGGGCTGATCGGAGAACATCGGGACGATCACCTGCGGGACGCCCGCGCGCGCCGCGGTCGTGGTCGTACCCGCCCCGCCGTGGTGCACCACCGCGGCGACCCTCGGGAACAGCGCCTGCTGATTGACGTCGCCGATCGCGATGCAATCGGAGGCGCCGTCGATCAGACCGAGCTCGGCCCACCCCTGCGACAGGACGACGCGACGCCCCGCAGCCCGCACGGCCTCGATGACGATGCGGCCGGTCTGCTGATCCACAGGCATGCTGCCGAAGCCGACGTAGACGGGCGGCTCGCCAGCGGCGAGGAACGCGTCCAGCGCGGGTTCGAGCGGCGCCTGGTCGGCAAGGATCCAGGCTCCTGTCTGCGTGACCTTCCGGCCGGGCGTCGCCGGCTGCGGCCCGAGGACCGGGTCCGCGGCGAGCCACGGATTCTCGCCCAGGATGTGGCTATGGACATCGTTCAGCGGATCCAGGCCGAGGCGCGCCCGATTGTCGTTGAGCCGCTCGAGAAGACGCTCGTTCCAGCTCCGCGATTCGTCCTGCCAGCGCCGGAGGTTTCCTTCCGGATCGCCCCCGGGCTCCCCGGCGGGCGCATAATCCGGCGACGGCAGGGCCACCGGCGCGTATAAGGCGACCACGGACGGGATGCCCAGCCGTTCCGCGATGGACCGTGCGGCATACTGGTGTGCTCCGCCGGCCACGATCACGTCGCATCCCTCGGCGGCCGACCGGGTCGCGTCGAACTGGTCTTTCGCGAGATGCTCGAGCAGCGCGCGGAGCTGCTCCGGCGTCGGTGGGGAGGCCTGCGCGGCGGCTCCGCTCGGCGCACGCATCGCGATGCCGATCGGGGTCGCCGTGAAGCCCAAGCCGCCCGCCCAGTCGATGAAGTTCGGCGGAATGCACAGCCTCACGTCGTGCCCCCGACGCCGCATCTCGGCGGCCAAGGCCACGACGGGTTGCACGTCCCCGCGCGTCCCCACGCTCGTCAGCAATACACGCATCGTCCCTCTCCCTTCCACCACGCGCGTCGCGTGGATCGGGGCAGCGCCCCGTTCCGCTCCATACACTGGAACGGGAGGCGAGGCGAGGACGCCCTTACGACGCATCAACCGTTCAGGCCGAGACGGCCGGAGGACGGGACTCGAACCCGGCTGTCGATCTTGCTGATCACGAGCGCGAGAATGTCCCGGACCTGCGCGTCGGACAGGGTCGACAACGCTTCCCCGACATACCATTCGATCGAGCTCTGCTCCGGCAACGCGGCATGTTTCGCGCCGCCGCACAGCCAGATGCCGTGTTCCGCCGCCAGCTCGTTGCGTATTTCCGTCAGGCGCTCGCGGCCGACCGGGAAATACACATGCAGCATGTTGACGTGCGGCCGCGCCGGATTGACTCGCAGTTGCGGAAAATCGCGCAGTACGTCGTACAGTCTTTCGGTGCGTTCGAGGTAGGCAGGCATCTTCGCCAGCCGCTCGTCGAAGCGCATCGCCGCCGACACGACATAGGGCGAGCGGCGATAGACGTTTCCGCCCATGCGTTTCATCCACGTATCGGCCTTCGCGATGAAATCCGTGCTGCCGAGCAGCATCGCGCCCGCATGCGCGCCGATGCCCTTGTAGAACGAGACGTAGACCGAATCGAAGCCTTGCGCGATCTCCTTCAGCGAGCGCTTGTAGCCGGCCGAGGCTTCCCACAATCTTGCGCCGTCCATGTGCAGATGAATGTTCTGTTGCCGGCCATGCGCTTTGAGCGCTTCGAGCTCGGCCCAGTCCGGCAACTGTCCGCCGATCTCGCGCATGGGCAATTCATAGAGTGCCGCGCCGATCCGATCGGGCCAGGCCTCGAGGTCGGAGACGGTCCAGGTGCGGAAAGGATCACCGACGGGTAGCGACTTGAAATGGTCGAGCAATTGATGGTTGCCGCGCTCGTGCAGCAGCACATGCGCGGTCGGATGCAGTGCGACCGCCTTGCTGCCGGCGGCTTCACAGGCGAGCCGCAAGGCAACGGATTGTGCCATGGTGCCGGTGATACAGAACACGGCCTTTTCGAAGCCGAGCAGATCGGCGATTTTCCGTTCGAAGTCCTGCACCAACGCGCCCTCGCCGTAGGCGTCATGGGCGATCTCGTTCGCTTCGCACCAGCGCGCCATGGCGGCGAAGTCCTCGGCGGCCGTGGTCGGTTTTTCTCCCGAGAAAAACGTGTGGCAACGCTGTCGCAGTTCCATGGGGTTCATGCGGAGCCTCCGGTCGTCGCAGTTCGATTCGACGAGAGTATGCCTGAATCCAATGCATGAACAAGGCCGAAGCCGGAGAGGCGGCGTGTTTGTCGCCCCTCCGGCCTCCTCGTTCACGCCGTCGAGCCTCGCCTTTCAGCCCGCCTGACGAAGCCTAACACGACGACGGCCATGAGCGTGCAATAGGCCGCAAGCGGCCATGCCGTATCCCCAGGCAGCAGCACGACCAGCGTCGTTCCGACGATTCCCACGACGAGGCTCTCGATGCAGTAATAGAGCGCGGTCGCGGTGCCGGCGACGTGGCCGAAGCTCTGGAGCGCGCCATTGGCCGTCACCGAGCTGGCGAACACGATGCCAATCGCGATGATCCACATGGGCGGGACGAATGTCCAGAACGACGGAGCGGCCGTCACCTGCCCGACGACCAGCAATGCGGCCCCCAGGAGCAGCATCCCCATCCCGCGAACGAGACTTCCGGCCCTTCCCCACCGCGCCACGAATCGCTTCGCGAACCGAGCCGTCGCGATCATGACGAGCGCGACCGTGGCAAAGAGGAGACTGAAGACGAGCTGCGAGAAGCCGACCCGATCGATCAGGATGCGTGACGCCGTCGAGAAGAAGACGAAGAACGCGCCCATCGCCGCGCTGAAGCCGAGCGTGTAGGTCCAGAACGAGGCGTCCGCGAGGATCTGGCCGAAGGCCGCGTGTGGCTTCGACGCGTTCACGGGCCGCGTCTCGTGCCACCTGGGAGCTGCATTCAGGAGAGCCGCGGTGGCGGCGACGCCGAGCGCAAGGAAGATCGCGCGCCATCCGAAATGGTCCGCGAGCAGTGCGCCGAGCACGGGCCCCAGCGCGGGGACGAACGCCAGCATCGAGCCGAAGAGGCTATAGATCACCGCCCCCTCGGGACGCTCCGCATAGACGTCGCGTACCGTTGCGAAGGTCGCGACGAGTGCCGCGGCCGCGCCGAGCGCCTGCAGAACGCGAAAGACGACGAACCATGCTGCGGATCCGGTGACCGCAAGCAGATACGATGCGGCAGCAAACAAGGCCGCACCGCCGAGCAGGACGGGTCGTCGACCAAGCCTGTCCGAAATGGGCCCGAACACGAGTTGTCCCGCGCCGAGGACGACCATGTAGAGGCTCAATGTGAGCTGAACGATCGCCGGTGACGTGCCGAGGATGCCTGGCATGCTCGGCACCACGGGCAGGTAGACATCCATGGCCAACGAGGCCAGCAGATCGAAGGGGGCCATCAGCAGCAGCGCTGCGGACAGCGAAACATTCCAACGTGAGGGTCTTGTTCGAGGCACGACGATACACCCGCGCAAATGGTGGACATTCGGCGGCGATCTGCCTCCAGGACGGCATTCGTCGAGGGATCGAGAGCAGATGGCCGCAGCAACGATTTCAGGGGTTGCTGCGGCTCACTCGTCTGCGGACTTGCTTGTCTCCATGCGTGCGTCCTGACCATGCCTTCGTGGCAAGCGATGAGAGGATAACGGATTCCGCGCCGTCCGTCCAGGATCCCGAAGCCAGGACCGTTGACAACCTGTCCTTGCGCATGTCACGCGGCGCGACAGACCGTCATCCGTGCTCGAACCAGGCGACGCTCGTCGGCCGCTTGTTGCTTTGCCCGAACTCTGGTATGGAATCTGCTTGTGGGGCCTACCGACGTCGCTACGGGGCTGAATGCAAAGGACGCGTCCATGCGAAAGCTCGGCATCCTCGTCTTCATCACGACGCTCGTCGCCCCCTCGGCGGCGCACGCCGGAATGCCGTTCGTGCGGCTCTCGGACATCGCGCGGATGCGGATCGAGGCCATCTCGTTTTTCGTGCTTCTCATTTTATTGCTCACGGTATTGGTCCAGTGGCTGTGGAACGCCGTGCAGCGGGACATCCCGCGGCTCCCCCGCCTTTCGTACAAGGCTTCCCTCGGCGTCGTTGGCCTGTGGGCGCTCGGCATGCACCTCGTCCTCAGCATGATCGCGGGCGGTCGCGAGCTCATGACCCCCGGAGCGTGGGAGAAGGACGGGGCAACGTACAAGCTCGGCTCCGCCCGCGCGGCACCTGCCGAAGAGGCGCTCGCGCACGCCCGCAAGCAGCAACTCGAGAGACTGCGCACAGCGCTCTGGGGGTACGCCAATGGGCACGGAGGCAGCTTCCCGCCACACGATTTCGTGGAAGAGATCCCCGAGGGCACGTGGCGCATCGTGGACCCTTCCGGGATGCATTACGTGTACGTGCCGGGCCTGCACCCAGAACGTGATGCCGTTCCCGTCGCGTACGAGCCGGGCATCTACTCCAGCAAGCGCATGGTGCTTCTGAGCAGCGGTGAGATCACGACGCTCGACATCGACGAAATCAGGCGCCGCATCGACGCCGCGCAGACGAGCAAGGGGGCACCGTGAAGGGGAACCGTGCGGCCGGCGGATGCCTGATCCTGGTACTGCTCTTCCTCCTCTTGTTCCTGATCTTCAGCGGGTTGACCATCGTGCTCGAAGCCCCGTGGTTCGTGGTCACGGGCTGGCTTTACTTCCTCGTGCGCGTGCTCCCACAGGTCCGCGTCAACGTGGAGGCCGTCGTCGCCGCGCTCCTCGTCGCGGGGGCGCTTTTCGCAGGGCTGCATGCCGTGCTCTCGCGTATCGATCGCCACGTGCGGTCGGACGAACCCTCGGCGCGGCCGTGGCGGCTACGCTCGACGGCCTCGTTCTTCGGGCTGTTCGTTGCAATGCTCCTGTGCAGCATGGCGTCCATCGGAGCCGTGCATCATATCGGATGGTTGTTTTCTGGCGGAAAGCTCACATATTCGAACCATGACATCGAGCCCTTCCCTGCTCTCAGGAGCATACGCCCATTGTGCGAGTCCTTCGCGCGGAGCTCCGGCGATGTGTACGAGCGCGCGCGTGTCTTTGGTCCCATCCGCGAGACGCACCACGTGCTCGTCCAGGAGGGGTCCAATGACGTTCTGATGTTCGAGCGCAATCCGCAGAACCCCGAGGTGTCCTACACGATGTACTGCGCGTCCGACGGCGATGTGCATCTGGGGGGCTTCGATCGCGACAAGGCGCTGGAAATGTTCCGTTCGCTCGGACGATCGCCAAAGGATGGCGGCGTTCCCGACGCGTTGGAGGGTGGAGCTGCGCCGTAGATTCGCTGGGACATACCCCGTTGCGCGTCGACGCTGCCCGGACCAAACTCGCACGGCCGCCATGGATACACGCCTTCCGCCGATGCTCCTCGACGATTTCGCGCAAGCACGCGAGACGCGAACATGGACCATCTCCGGCCCAAACAGCCGGATCGAGCTCGCCCCCGCCTTGGAAGAGAGCGAGGTGATTCCCGGCCTCGTCTCCTTCGGGATGGATGGCGGTGGTGGCGTCTGGTACTGCGATGTCGAAGATCGCCTCGGCGGAGGCGCCGGATCGATCATTCACCTCCACTTGAGCGGCGACTACGGCGACGCGCGGCGAGCGGCGCCGTCGTACGCCGAGCTTCGCGCGCGGCTCGCGCGCGGCTTCAACCCGTACGACCTGCCCACGCTCGACGAAGAGGCGTCGAAAAACCCTCCGCGCAACGTGCGCGTCCCCGGCATCGAGGGGCTCGTCGACGTGAAGAGCGTGCATGCGCGCACGCGCCGGCCCGCCGAAGTCGTCTCCGCGCACGACGTCCTCGCCGCCGGTCTTCCCGCGCGCGGCGGCGAGTCGATCTACCTCACCGACGAGGGGCGCGTGCAGTTCGTGACGCTCGCGGCCCGCGCCGTCGTCGATGGAATTGCGTGCGCGGCGGGTACACCGCTGTCGCTTCATCCGGTGACCGGACGTCCGCTTCGCTTCACGCCTGCGGAGCCGCTCGTGATCGACGGGCTCCCGCTCCGCGCGGACCACGAGGTCTACGTATACGATCCGGTCTTCTCGGCCAGCGCCAGCGGCGTGCTCGATCGCGACCACGACGTCGGCGGCGTTCCGCTCGCGGCCGGGACACGCGTCGTCCTCCGAGGCGAGGCGCAAGCGCTCGTGAGCGGAACGTTGCGCGGAGCCGCCACGATCGGCGGAAAACCCTTGGCGGCGGGGACGTGGTTCGAGCTGCTCGGCGACACGTTGTATCAAACGCGTCCGCCGGCGAACCACGCTTGACACCTCCCGACCGACGCCATTGAGATACATCCCATGCAAGGACTCGTTCAAGGAAGATCCGTCATCGTCACCGGCGCGAGCAAGGGCATCGGCCGTGGCATCGCGAGGGTATTTGCTCAAGGCGGCGCCAAGGTGCTGCTCGTCGCGCGGGATGGCCGCGCGGCGGCCGAGGTCGCCGCGGAGCTCGCGCAGGCGGGCGCCGTCGCCTCGGCCTTCGCCGCCGACGTGAGCGACGAGGAGCAGGTCAAGGCCATGGTCGACGCCGCCGTCGAGCGCCATGGGGGCCTCGACGTGCTCTGCGCAAACGCAGGGATCTTTCCCGCCGCCCGGCTCGAAACCATGTCGCTCGCCGAGTGGCGCGAGGTCATGCGCGTCAACCTCGAGGGCTGCTTCCTGTCGGTCCGTGCCTGCATCCCCGCGCTTGCGCGCTCCGGGGCTGGGCGCGTCATCCTGACCTCCTCGATCACGGGGCCGATCACCGGATTCCCCGGCTGGTCGCACTACGCCGCCAGCAAGGCCGGGCAGCTCGGCTTCATGCGGACCGCTGCGCTGGAATTGGCGCGGAAGGGGATCACCGTGAACGCGATCCTGCCGGGGAACATCGCGACCGAGGGCCTCGCCGATCTCGGCCAGGACTATGTCGATTCCATGATTGCAGCGATCCCCCTCAAGCGTCTGGGCAGCGTCGAGGACATCGGGCATGCTGCGGCCTTCCTGGCCTCGAAGGAGGCCGGCTTCATCACCGGACAGACCCTCGTCGTCGACGGCGGTCAAACGCTGCCCGAATCGCTCGCGGCATTGAGTGACTGACCGCTTTTCCAAACGACCCAAGCCCTTAGCCTCGTCATTGGATCCCAGGAGAGCTCTTCATGAACAGGTTCGCGCGAAGCTCGGCCATCATGGCCTTGTTCCTGTCGTGCTGTGTTTCTGCATGCGACCCGGCCGAGAAGGCCCAGGGCGCGTCCCAGGGCGCGTCCCAGAACGAGGAGGCGAGCCTGCGCAAGCTCGTCGCCGAGCAGACCGAGGCCTGGAACCGCCACGACGCGGCGGCGTGGAGCAAGGCCTTCGCTCCGGACGCCGAGTTCATCAATATCGTGGGGACGATCTTCAGCGGCCGTGACGAGATCCAAAAGCGGCACGCCCTCCTCTTCGAGAGCGTCTTCAAGGACAGCCATACGGAGGTGACGGTGAGGAAGCTGCGCCTCATTGATTCGAACGTGGCCGTGGTGGACACCGACCACGTGGTCACGGGGTACGCGGCGCTGCCTCCGGGGGTGCAGGCCACCGAGCAGGGCGTGCTGCGCACCCGCATGCGTTACGTCATGAAGCAATCGGGCGGCATGTGGTCGATTGTCGCTGGCCAGAACACGGACGTGAAACCGGCGCCGGCTCCGCCATCACAACCGGCCCCCGCGTCTTCGGGCGGTTGAGGCATCTCGGGCAGCGCAGGTTAGACGGCTTCGCTGTCTTTTGCGACGACACCATGCCTGGCATGTTCGGCGAAAGCTCCCGTTACGCGGCTGAGGCGCCCCGTACCTACGAGCACATCGAGCGCCCGTTTGGTGTCGTGGTACCCGTCGACGAGTTTGGCCGCGAGTGCGGCGTATCGATCGGTTGTGGCAAGGAAGCGATGGAAGAACCAGGGATCGAGCACGCCGAATTCATCTCCGAACGAGAGTTCCACATCAAGGACCTGGCCCGTGCGACGGCTCGTGAAGCAGCATTCCAGGCCGTGGAAGTAGTAGTCCCATTCGGCATCGAGTCGGCCTGAATCGTGCCCGCTATGGACAAGCGCCTCTCGCGCAATACCGAGCTTCTGGGAGAGACGAGTGCAAAGTTCAGTGGCCATGGCTCGGAACTCCCGCGCCGCTGCCACGAGCTCGTCCGCGATTTGCAGAACGTCGGAGACTGCGATTACGGGAAAAACGGTGATCTGCGATTTTCGCTCATGAACACGCTGTGTTCGGGCAGTGTGCGGGCGAGTCGCTGAGCGAGCTCTTCCAGCATCGGGCTATTTGGTATCGTCCAGTTTCAGCTTGCGGGCAAGTAGTAACACACCACGTGCCGGTGTTGGAGGACGGCCGACGCGGCGGACGGCTCGTAGCGTTCCTCCTGCGAATCTGGCATGGTTGCTCCATCTCAGAGGAACGCCATGAACCCTCGCATCCGCTTTGCCGCAATCACCCTCGGGTTCCTGGTTTCGGCCTGCGATTTCAGCGGCATCATGGGCGGCACCGGCGAAGGGGGGGCGGCGCCAACCCCAAACGGCGGGTCGGGCGGGTCGACGGCGGGGTCGACCTCCTCGAGCAGCTCGTCCTCGAGCAGCGCGAGCTCGTCTTCGAGCAGCTCGTCCTCAAGCAGCTCCGGTGGCGGCTCGTGCGAGACATGGTGCCTGACGCACGCAGATTGCCAAGCGGTCTGTCCGTCTCCATCTCCCGGCCAGAACTACTGCTGCAAGGCGCCGGGGTGTCAGCTCGTGACGGGCGATTGCCCGTCACCTTGTGAGCCCGGGCTCCCGTGCGAGCCCGGGTCGGCATGCCCTGTGAATCCGTTCCTCGCCCCGATATCGTGCTGGCGCGATTGTCTGTGCAATGACAGCGGCGTTTACGAGTGCCAGCCCCGAGCGTTTCCCCAGTGCCCGGAGGTGCACCCGACGTGCGGGGACCCGTGCGACCCTTCGGCGAATCTCGCCTGCCAGTGCAACCAGGAATCCGGGTCAGACACCGCGGCGTGCTGGTGCGACGACACGACGAGCACGTGGCGCTGCTCGACGAACTCTGGACCATGCCCGGACCTGGGTCAGGTCAGCTCCGGGACATCCTGCACCGATTATCCTGTCGGCTTGAAGTGCGAGATTGGGTACTGCATGTGCACGGCGATCTGCGGGACACAGGTATGGCTGTGCCCGCCCTTCTTCCTATGAGCGGATGACGCGCCGATGCAGCTTCATTCGGTGCCATCCTTCAGCGCCCGCGCGATGATGGCTTCCACGACCTCGCCCTTCGCATTGGCGTAATGCTGCACGTGGCGCCAGGTGCGGGTGGCGAGCTCGCGCTTGGTCTCCTCGTAGAGCCGGCGCTCCTCCGGATAGTTTCGGCACCGATCCCGGAACCCCAGCATCCGCGAGATCTCCTTCGAGCCCACGGTGAAGATGTGCAAGTTCACCAGGGGATGATCGCCCTTCATCAACCGGTGCTGCTCCCAGTCCGGCTCGCGTATGTGCAGGCGATAGCCCTGGGCCGTGAGCGCAGGCACGTAGGCGTCCTCGTCTGCCGAATCCGACACCGCCAGCAGAATGTCGAGGATCGGCTTCGCGCTGAGCCCCGGAATGGACGTGGATCCCACGTGCTCCAGCACGAGCGCGGCGTCGCCCAGCGCAGCGCGGATCTTCGCTTCCTCGGCCGCATACTGCTCCGGCCACCTGGGATCGTAAGGAGCGAGCTGAATGGTGGCGTTGTGTGGCGCGATCGACCCACCGACGCGGACGGCTGCCAGCTCCTCGTCGGTTTCGAGCTGTTTTGTCATTGCTTTGCCGGCTCCTTTGGGCCGCCAGGATAGCACGGCCGCGTCAACCTGCATCGATGCGCAGGAGAGCAGCCCCGAGCGTGCGAGCCTCTGTCTGCCTACTGGCTGTAAGACTCGAGAACGGTCGCGCAGTCGTCTGCGACATGTGGTACATTTCTGGCAGAGATGCACCTGCTGGAGGTCCCTGCCATGAACCTCGTCCCCATGCGTTTTTCACGCCCCATCGTACGTTCGCTCGGCTTTCTGTCCCTCTTGCTCGCCGCGGTGGGCGCCGCTGGCTGCGTCCCCTTCGGCGACCCCGAGGGCCCCGGCGCCTCCGGGAACGTCCTGCTCGGCAATGGAGTGACGGCGGCCGATTTCACCACGCTGCGAATACGTGCTGTGCCGGATGACGCGCAAAAAGCCTTCGATCCCGCAGCCCCCGTGTTTCCTGCCGTCAGCGGCGAGGAGCTGCCCACGCTGCACGAGGAGCTCGCTGGCCTGACCTTCCCGCACGCCTACCTGATCAGCGAAGGCCTCGGCACCACGACGCATGTGCACTGGCGGCTTTTTGCCTGGCTCACGAAATCGCCTGACGAGGGGGCTCCCGCGAGCGGCGAGCCTTTCGGCACCACCACGTTCGACGTCGATAGCTGCGGTAATTACGGCGATTACTGCGGTACCACCGAGGGCACCGACATCACGATCGACAAGACCGCTCCCTGAGAGCATGTTTTCCGGATGCTGGCGGACGACCTGTCCTAACCCGGAGCGTGGGCGCCGGAGCTCGTCGTGCGAGCGGGCGCGCCGAAGCCGAAGCGGACGGTGAAAAAGCGAGACGGCCGCGCGACAGCGTGAAAGGGGTGCCACACCCCGGATCTGCGCGCCGGATGTTGTATGCTCGGGAGGGGGCCGCGCGCGTCGTTGAACTCCCTGCAAATCAAGGGTTGTCCGTGTTTGGCATGGGTGCTGCAACTGGCAGCGCTTCATCATGTCGAAGACACGCTTGGCTTGCTGGGTATTCGGTTTCATCACGACGATCGCGACCCTCGGTTGCAACGCGAATCATTACGCGACGCCGCGCACGGTGCCGAAAGGAAAGACGTCGCATACGATTGCGCTCGAGGGGTACGGGGCGTTCGAGGAAGACGGCAGGCTCTTCCCTGCCGTCGGGGGTCCACGTTATCTGCTGCGTGCGGGGCTCGGGGAGCGCGTGGATTTCGGGCTGACGCTCAGCGGGACCGTGATCAGCACGGACGTCAAGCTGAACTTTCTGCGCACGAAATGGGTGGACATGGCGGTTTCTCCAGGGGTCGAGCTTGGCGTCCTGCCAGGGTACCATGCCGACGACACCGAGATCTTTTTCCGGGGCGCCGTGCCGCTCTCGCTGGGGTTCAACGTATCGAAGGCGACGTCGATCTACCTGCACGGGGGCCTCGGCGGGTTCGTGCACTCCCAGAAATACGATGAATGGTGCTACAACCCGGAATGCGACGATACGCGGACCGGACTGACGGTGCAGGGAGGGCTCGGTGCGCAGTTTCGCGTGTCGAACTTCGTCGCGCTTCAGCCGGAGCTGAGCGTCATGGGGTCCGCCCTTCCCGGAGTCTTCATGCAGCTTGGATTCGGCGTATCGCTCGGGGCGCAGCCGAGTTACCCGGAGTTTGATTGAGTCGTCGTGAGGATTATGCCGGGGAATGGGGGAGGATCTGGTAGTGTCCGTGGATCGGTTCGGGGCGATGAAGATTCACGGGGACAAGGGTATCGCGGGGACGGACGATTCGCGCTTGGTTGACGCTCCTTCGAGCGTGCGACACGCTCGGAGTGATGCGCGACACGGGAAACCTCGCTCGATCGGAATTCTGTCTCTTCGCGACTTGTCTTGTGCTGGTCACCAATGTATCGGTCGGATGCTCGAGTGACACGGGCGCGGGAAGCAGCAAATCGACGAGCGCCGTTTCCCCGGACGCAGGGGGCGGCTCGTCGAGCAGCAGCAGCAGCAGCTCGGCGTCGAGCGGCGGCACCGGTGGATCCGGCTCGGGCAGCAGCAGCAGCAGTTCGGCGTCGAGCGGCGGCACCGGTGGATCCGGCTCGGGCAGCAGCAGCTCGGCGTCGAGCGGCGCCGGTGGATTCAGCTCGGGCAGCAGCAGCAGCAGCTCGACGTCGAGCGGCGCCGGTGGATTCGGCTCGGGCAGCAGCGTCAGCAGCTCGGCGTCGAGCGGCGCCGGTGGATTCAGCTCGGGCAGCAGCAGTGGCTCCGGCGGCTCCGGCAGCGGAGGGCCGGTGAAATCTTGCCGTAAGGCATGCAGCTCCGCGGCCGACTGCACCAAGAGCAGCGTCCCGATCTACAACGCAGACAATTACGATTGTGTCGCGGGCGCATGCGAATACAAGGGATGCAACTCGTCGGAAGAATGCACCGAACAATTCAAAACCACGTCGGTGTGCGCGCCGAATCCAGCCCCGTACACCGGCACCAGATGCTACTTCCCGTGTACCACGGTCAACGACTGCTTCCATCCGGGTGCCCCTGCGACCAAGGACGCCGACAACTTCGCCTGCGTCGATGGTCTGTGTAGAGACCTGGGCTGTGGTTCCACCCAGGAATGCATCGATTCCCTCAAGGATCCCAACCTGGTGTGCACGCAGCTCCCCGACGTTCCCCTCAAGACATGCGTACACACGTGCAGCGTCGCAGCCGATTGCGCCCCCGCGGGGGCGCCGCCGACCCTCGACGAAGACAACTTCGTTTGCATGAATGGTCTGTGCAAGGGCACGGGTTGCAATTCGGATCAAGAATGCAATGCCACAGGGGCCCCTACGCCCTATGTATGCCGATGACGCCCTGAGCCCCGCCTCGGGGGCCGCCGAGCCCGCCCATCGATAACACCGGCGTTCAGGAGCTCGACGAGCAGGGGCCTTGCCTACGAACGGCTTGAACGGCAAAGGTGATGCCGTCGAGGATGCGCTCCAGCCCGAACGTGAACTGCGCATCGTCGACCGCCGCCGCATCGCTCGTCGCCGCCGCCACGAGGGCGCTCATCGCCGGGAAACGTTGCGCGTCGATCAGCCCGCCCAGCGTGCGCCAATACGACGCGGAGGCTTCGGCGGCGCCGGTGCCGCTGCGGCGTTCCGCCTCGCGGAGGTCCCCTTCCAGCATCGCCTCGTGCCGCACCCAGCCGTTGACCAGCGCGAGCGAGTCCAGCTTGGCCATCTCGGGCAGACCTGTTCCGCTCAGGCTGCTCATGCCGCGTTCGAACCACACCACCTGGTTCGGCGTGATCGGCGGGCCGCCCAGCGGAATGCGCACCACCCAGGGATGCTTGCGCAGCACGGCCAGGTGCTGCCGCGCCCATCGTTCCACCGCCGCTCGCCATGGTTCCTCGGGCGCGGGCGGCGGGGGATGCTCGCAAAACGCGGCATCCATCATCAGCATCAACAGCTCTTCTTTGGACTCGACGTAGCGGTAGAGCGCCATCGTCCCGGCGCCCAAGACCGTCGCCACACGGCTCATCGAGACCGCGCTCAAGCCTTCCGTTTCCGCCACCTGGACGGCAGCCGCGACGATCCGCTCCAGACTCAGCCCCGGCTTGGGTCCCTTGCCCGGACGGTCCTTCACGCCCCACGCCGTCGCCAGGCCCAGCGACAAGCCCTGCCGTCCCTCGTCTCCCGCCGCTTTCCCCTTCTCGCTTGACCGCATCGTGCTTCTGCGTATACCTCACACAGTAAAGCGTATGTCGTACGCAGTAAGCCGTGAGGGATGAAAAATGGTCGCAACTCCGTGGTGGCGGCGCCCGTGGCTGGCGCTGCTCGGATCGGTCGCCGTGGTGTTCGTCGCGTTCTCGCTGCTGCCGTATCTGTCGCTCGATCCGGCCCGCTCCCGGGTCCCCGTCCCGGCTAGCCTGCGCTGGTATTACCCGCTGCTGGTCGTCCACATCGTGTGCGGGGCGATCGCCATGCTCAGCGGCTGCGTGCAGATCTGGCCGTGGTTTCGGCAGCGCTTTCCGCGGGCGCACCGGCGCCTGGGGCGGCTCTACGTCTTCGGTGGCGTGCTCCCCGCCGGGCTGATCGGTCTGGTGATCGGCGCGCTCAGCCCCTTCGGGCCCGTCCTCCGCGTGAGCAATGTACTGCTCGCCCTGCTTTGGCTGACCTTCACCGTCACCGGCTATCGGAGTGCGCGACAGCAGCGGATGGCGGAGCACCGCAAATGGATGATTCGCAGCTTTGCACTCGTCATGTCCGTGATCACCAATCGGATCTGGGGCGTGGTCGCGGGGATCGCTCTGATGCCGCAACTGCACACCACGTTCGCTGGCAATGAAGAGCTACTGCGACAGGCCATTGCCGGCATCGCTGGCTGGCTCGGCTGGACGCTGCCGCTGCTGTTGACCCAGGGGTGGCTCGAGCATCGTGCCCCGACCGAGCACACGAGAGCCAGCCCAGCGCTGCCCATCGCGGGCTGAACCGATGCCCGATCGTTGTGGGCAGCGCTCACGGCCCTGGAGCCCGGCGAGGTTGCTTCGTCTCAGTTGCAAGCAGGGATTCGCGCGGACAGCCAATCAACGATGACAGCATTCGTCTCCGGCGCGTTCGGATGGAGCATGAACGAGTGCCCGGCGTCGGGGACGACGTAAAGCTCCTTGTCCCCCGACAACGCGAAGAGGGCCAGCTCCAGCTCGCCCACGGGCACCCCCAAAACGTCCGGGGGGAAGAGAATGTCCTGCTCCGCGAGCACCAGCAACACAGGCGCGGTGATGGTGGCCATGATCAGCCGCGAGGGCTGGGAGCTGATGGTGAGGATCTCGCCCGAGGGGGTGAGCTCGGCCATCGCCGTGTCGAGGGCAATAACGTCCGGATCCGCTACGGAGACATTGTACATGTACTCGGTCCGTTGCTCCGGCGTCCCACCGAAGTACTCCCGGTCGGACAAAGCGGCGCGCACGGTGTCCCCGGTGGTGAAGTCCGTCAAAATGCGTGGCGTGGGAACGTGCGTGTACCCCGTGGCGATGAGCACGTCGATACCGCCGAAGAGGCCGGCCGTCAGCTCGGCGATCTCGGTGCCTGCCGAATGGCCCACAAGCCCCACCCGCGAGAATGCAATGGGCAAGGACGGCAAGGGCGTCTGGTACAGACCGGTCCGGAGCTGCGTTACGATTTGCGACGTCATCGCCGCGTAGGACTCCACCGTGAGGGTGTAGCCATTGGCGTGATCCGACGCGCCATAGCCCAACTTGTCGATGGCGATCGCCGGGAAGCCTTGGGACGCCAGGGCGCGCAACCGAGTAGGTGTCAGGCTCGAGTGGGAAGTCCCAAGCCTAGGCGCCGTACGAGAGTCCCGGGATGAGGAGCATCACCGACTTACGACACAGGGGGCGTTGGCGGGGAGATAAAGCGTGCCCTGCACCGTCCGGAGCGCACCGAGCTCCAGTGGATTCGTAACGGTGAAAGCCACGGACCGTACGGTCACCGAGGGGGTGGCAAGCGCAGGTACCGGGGCGGCAGTCAGCAGGATCAAGGATATGATGAGGACGAGGATGCGCATGACGAGCCTCCTGATAGATAGGAAACGATCTGGACGGATCGAACGACGACGCGGTCGAGTCCGCGCGCGCGGGCGAGGCCAGGACGAGGGCCGCTCGTGTGGCGAAGACGTCCAGGCTCGCACCGTGCCATCAAGAGACTAATCGATCCGCCGAAGGCCGAAAAGGGCGTCGCGAGGGGGCAGGGCGCAACGCGCCTAACGAGTCCGGTATCCGCCGGGGCCGGCTCGTAGGTCGTGGCTCACGCGTCGGCTCGGAGGGGGCAATTCTGCCATGAGGGCTGAGGGGACACGGACAAACCCCAGGAGGGGAAGGGACAAACGTATCCCCTCGGAGCCGCATTGCGTGCGATGGGATGGAGGCTTTACAACCGGGTCACCGACCAGCGCTGGCCGGGGCTGCCGTTCCAGGCGCGCTGGACCAGCGGGGTGCCGTTCGTCGACCCGCCGTCCTGCACATCGAGCACCTTGCCGCTGTTTTTGCTCTGCAGGCGGCAGGTTCCATCCCCGTTGGCGATGAGCTGCCACAGTTGATTGCCGCTGCCGAACCACTGCCACTGGATGAGCGGGGCGCCATCGGCCAGCGAGCCGCCGGAGACATCGAGAACCAGACCGCTGTGCTCCGCGGTGAGCTTGAAGCACCCGCCGCCCACGTAGCTCAGCAGCCAGCGCTGGTTGGCACCGTTGCCGTACGGCCATTGAATGATCGTGGTCCCGGCCGCCCTGGCGCCGCCGTTGACGTCGAGCGCCTTGCCGTGCTGGTTGATGAGCTTGTACGTGCCGTCGGCCGGCTGGGTCACCTGATTCGGGGTCTCCTGCGTGATCGTGTAGTGGGCGTTGTAGAATGCGATCTGGTTGTAGGTGCCGTTCTTGATGACCTCCTGCGTCACTCCGTCTTCGTAGGTCACGTCGTAGACCGCGCGGAATGGCACGTCGATCGTCGAGCTCTGCACGAGAATGTTGGCTTGCACCGCCGAACGCGGCGGTACCTTGACGGGCGCGCTTACCTTGATCTCCTCGCTGGTCTCGTGCGACCGGCCGAAGGTGATGGTGGTCGTCACCTTGGCGCCGAGGGTCACCTTGGAGCTGACCGCCAGCGGAGCTCCGACCTGGATCTCGTACTGGGCGCTCAGCTCCAGCCCCGCCGATGCGCTATAGGTTTCGGTCTTCGTCGACGATGTCGTGTACTCGAAGAGCTGCTCCTGCTCCTGGTCGGAGTTGTTCACGATGCGCGTGTTATAGAGCACGGTCGGTGGCTGCTCGACCAGCTGACTCGCGTCCAGCATGAATTCGATGCGCTTCAGCTTGATCTGCCGGTTCGAGCTGAAAAAGCGCCACAGCTCGTTGTCGGAGCCGCCGTCCCAGTGCCACGAGACGGTCCGGGAGCCGCTGGTGTACGGACCGTCTCCGAAGATATTGACCTTTTGCTCCCACTCCTGCACCGACACCAGGGCGTTGTACTGCCCTTCCACGTGGTCGTGCTGCCAGACCGCGAGATCGTCGCTCGGGATCCGGCCCACGGGCACCAGCACGAGCGCCGCGCCGTTATCCGCCGAGGCCCGCGCCAGGCAGGTACCGCGCGCCTTGTTCACCAGCGCGAACACGGCGGTGTCGTCGGCCCGACGCAGCCGCTTTTCCCACATCTGCTTCTCGTCCTGGTAGTCGAGCGTCGCCACCACGACATCCGCGCCCCCCGAGGACGACGCGCTCAGCACCAACGCAGCGTTGCCCGGACCCCGGGCCTTCGAAATGATGAAAAAGTATTCCACTTCAGGCATACCTTTACTCCTTTCAAGTGAATCGCTCGTCGGGACTCCGCGGATTTGGTCGGAGCCCTGAGCGCCACCATTCAGCATTGCGATTGGTAGTGTGTCAATACCGTATTCGTTCGCGCGCTCAGATGTTGCAATGCGATAATTTTGTACCTGACACTCGGCTCGGATCTGTGATGATTTGTGTTCCAAGTATACGACCGCAGATCTGCGCTGTAGAGCAGCAAAGGCAGGGTTTTCGGCACGCCGCCGACACGTTCGGAGCACGTGAACCGGCCGCTCGAGGAGCCCTCGGGGATTTTTTTGGAGCGGCGATACCGCATGAACAGCGCTTCCGGGTTTGTATTGGCTAGTCGTGGTAGACAAGACCAACGATGTGCCGATGTTGGCTGGTGCGCGGCAACTCGGAAAACGTGCTGCGGAGGGTTCGACGAGGAACGAATTGGCAGGGGTGCAGATTTCGACGCTCGCGGAAGGGCGCGCTAGACGGCCCATTTGCAGGCTCGCCAGAGCGCCCTCGTGCGTGGTTGATGCTTCAAGGGTTGGTCCGGGCGAGCCTCCGGCGGTTGGCGATCTGCCCGGGAGCGACGCCGTTGCGCGCACCACGAACCGCGCGGATGGGGCGCGCCGTGAGCGCCTGGATAAGGAGTGGGGTCAGGGCGGTCCGGAAGATGACGCGGCGCGGGAAGGCGTGTTGATCTTCGATATCGACGGAAAGATGGCGCAAGGGCCGATTCCGCCGGGACGCGAAGGGGCAGACGATGGCGGCGCTACTCGGGGGGACGCTGCTGCCGAGGTTCGGCGAGCCCCCGCGGGCGGCTTTCTTTCCGTCTGCGAAGGTCGGCTCACGCGACGGTCACCTCGCGCTGAACGAGCGAAGCAGACCGTGGGGGCAATACGGCCTCACGCAAGCCTTCGAGCGCGTGTGCGACCGCGCCGGGCTCGCGGGCTGGTCGATCTACGCGCTCCGGCACTACGCGATCACTTGGGACGAGGTGGGCCGTGAAAAAGGCTCGTGCTCGACGTCGGCGACGAGAGAGGATAAAATCCGGCCGTGCCCGGTACGGAGAGCCCATGACCGCTCCTGAAAGCCTGCGCTACCCCCGAGGGAAATTCCCGTGTTGTTGGTGACTGGCGCTTCGGGCAACGTGGGCAGCGCGGCGGTGCGGCTCCTCGCGAGCCGGCTTGGCGCGGGCGCCGTGGCAGGACTTGTGCGGGACCCGGCGCGCGCGGCCGCGCGTGTGCCCTCCGGTGTAGAGCTTCGCCGCGCCGATTACACCGATCGTGCGAGCCTCGACGAAGCCTTCGCAGGCGTGTCGGCCTTGCTGTTCGTCGCGAGCGACGGCGATGCACGTGACGTGATGAAGCAACACGAAAACGTCATCGACGCGATTGCGGCGTCAGCCATCGAGCAGGTGGTCTTCACCAGCATCGTCGACGTCGACGAGCACTCGCCGTTCTATTTCGCGCCGGTCTACCGGGACGCCGAGCAACGGCTGCGCGCCTGCGGCAAGCCATGGTCCATTCTTCGCTGCGGCATGTACTCCGACTTCCTGCTCTCGCACTGGCTTGAGCAAGCCCGCGACACGGGGCTCGTCGAGGTGCCGGCCGGACAAGCGCGCATTGCACCGATCTCGCGCGACGACGTGGCCACCGCGGCGGCGCTGGCGCTCGAATCGGGGGCCCATGAAGGCCAGGTCCTCGAACTCGGAGGCACCAAGGCATACACGCTCGATGAGATCACCGAGCTGGCAAGTATGGCCTTCGGCCGGCCCATGGCCTACCGGCCGATTTCCGCGACGGACTACCTGGCACGCTGCTGGGCCACGATGGAAGACCCGTGGCCGCATGCCTTCGCCAGCATGTTCGCGTCCGTGTCCCAAGGCCGGTTCGCTGCGACGAGTGCTGGGTTCGAGCAGATCACCGGGAGGCGCCCCGAAGAGCTTTCGGCTTTCCTCGAACGCCATGCAGCCTAGAATGGGCGGCGTACAGGAGCCCCGGGGATGGCTCCGTCGCGTTCTCAATGGTGTGTCTTTGTCGCGTCGGACGGGATATTCGGCTGGACCTTGAAGTGGCCAGGGTTTTCCTCGTCATCCACGAACGAGCTGCGATAGGCGAGGTTGAGGTGCATGTAACCATGCCCCTTCTCGGCCGGGGTGCTCATCTCGAAACCGAGGTGTGACCAGTATTCCTCGTCCTGATCAGATTCAACGGGTACGACCACCAGCTCGCATCCTTGTCCCAGCGTATCCGCGAGGTTTCGCACGACGGCGAGCTCGATGTTGCGGCCCTCGAAGGCGGGTTCGACGTGGACCTCGTCGATGTACAGCAAATCGCGCCCCATTCCTTCGGCGAGTTCGGGCTTGAACCAATCGGTCTTCTCGTCGAAGTAGATCGAGTAGAGCGCCTCCAGATCACCGCTATCGGCGTCGAGCACGTCGTGGAGGGATTCCTCGTTGTCGAGGACCTTCCCTACGTGGACAAGGGCGGCTCTCGCCTGGCCGATCGGCTTCTCGATCGGACCGGAATCGTCCTCGTCGAGGATGGCAATATGCAGCCACGTGACGAGGCCGAAGTCGACGTTGGACCGGCCGAGCGGGATCTCCGCAGAAACTCGGATGCGCATGGGGGTGTCGTCGTCCAGTTGGGCGCGGGCGTCAAGCCCCGAGCGGTCTGATCTACGCGCTCCGGCACGGGGAGTTCATTACTTCTTACATACCTTGGTCTTGCGAAGCTCGGCGAAGGCGGCCGAGAGGTCGTCCGCGTTCTTGCGGAGGGTATCGGGCGAGGCGTCGATCCTGCTCACGCCGCCGAGCGTCTTCGCGGGCGAGAGCCCGGCCGGCAATGCCGCTGTCGGGCAGCCCTCGCGGAATGTCGTCTCGGCGCTCACCACGAGATCGTCGACCATCTGATCGCCGGCGCTGGAGGCGTCCGGCCACTTGAAGGTCCCGGAGACGACCGTGCTTTTTCCGTCATGGATCTCGAACTGGATCGAGGTCTGGCCGCTGTGCCCCCAAGCGCTCATGCTGGACCCGAACAGGAAGGAATGGTCTGGCTCGGGCATCGGCACGCCCTCCGGAATCGGGAACGCTGCATAGGGCCGGGCGTCCTTGTCCAGTTTGTCCTTCAGCCATAACGCGAGCGCGAGGCGCCGGAGCGCGTCGACCGAGAGCGTCCCCACTTGCGTCTTCATGGAACCGGTGTCCCGCGTCGCGTCCGCATTCACGGCACCGCCGTTGTTGAGGACGAGCCCGCCGCACCGGGACGCGATGTAGGCGGTGCCCGTTTCCAGGTCATAGGCGCGGGCCTCGTCGCAGAAAGAATAATGTCCACGTCTCCCCCGCAGGACGAGCCAGCCTTTCGGCGACCGATACCGCGCCTCCGGCAGCGCCGGGAGCTCTGGGACGAGCCCGTTGACGCATGCCGCATAACTCGCAAGCCTCTCGGCAGGCGGCTCCTTGCTGACCGACTCCGCGCATGCCTCCTCGTTTTCGGGCCCGTCGTCCGCGGAGTGCTCTTTGCGCGCGCGCTCCTGGAGCAGGCCTACCCGCTCGAGCTCGCGCCCCACGTCCAGCGCCGTCCCCTGCGCGACCGGATCACACGCGGCGCCGAAGGAAGGGCACAGGATCGCGCGCATGGGGTCGGATGCCGGGAGGAGCTCCGGCGCGAGCATCCGAGGAATCGACGGCGCGAAGTGAATGGCATTGGCGTGCTGCAGAGCGTCCTTTAAAAAATCCTGCCCGCCCGAATTCCACCACTCCGCGACGGCCCAGGCGCGCGCGGCCTTGAGCTTCGTCGTGTCCAGCGAGCGCGCCAGCGCGCCATGCATGTAACAGGGCGAGTTGAAGAGTTTCGCGATGCGCCCGGTGACCGCGTCGGCAGCGGACGCGTCTGGCGGGAGCTTGCTCACGAGTCGAGCGATCTCCTTCGTCTCGTCCAGCGCGGCCTGCAGCTCGTCCTTCGTGCACCAGCCGAGCGTGGCCGCGTCCTTCGGCGGCTGCATCTGCACGTCGGCATCGTCGTCGGCGCTCGGGGCATCGCTCGCCGAGGGAGCGTCCGAGGTGGCGCTCGGGGCGGCGCTCGCCGAGGGAGCGCCCGAAGTGGCCGCGGAAGGCACGGGCACGACCGTGGGGCCATGCGCCGGAGCGGGAGGCGCCCCGGAGCACGCGGTGATCAGGCCGAGAATCGGAGCGAGCGCGGCGGGAAGCCACGCCCGCGTTCGCCGAGTGGACCAGAGCGGCAGCGTCGTCGAGGTCGAAGTCATATACGGTGTGCGTCCGACAGCCGCGCCCGCGGGAAGTTTCGCGGTGGGTCGGATGGATATTGCAAATAAAGACCGTGCTGGCGCGGCCCATCGAGCAACTTGTACAGGCTCGGGGGACGCGAGGGGCTCCCCATGCGGCGGCCAGCCGTATCCTTCCACCCAGTTTTGGGGACCCGCTTCCGGTCGACGTAGTCGCTGTGTCCGGTCGACGTCGTCATCGCGTGGAGCGACGTCGTCGGGCGGGGCGAGGTCGTCGTCGCGCGGGTCGTCGTCCTCGTCGAGCCGATCCTCGTCATCGCTCGGCCTGGCGGATGGCCTCGTGGAGCCGGTCGTCGTCGTCGTGGGGCCGGTCGACGACATCGTCGGGCCCGGCCGACGGCATCGTCGAGCTGGTCGACGTCCTCGTCGCGCTGGTGGTCGCCGTCGTCGAGCCGGCTGACGACATCGTCGAGCCGGCTGACGACATCGTCGGGCCCGGCCGACGACATCGTCAGGGAGGAGCCACGGCCGCCGGCGCTCTCACACTCCGGGAGGCCGGGACGATGTGCGGACGTGCGTAGCTTGCTCCCCGTTCTGGTAGTCCTTCTTGCCGCCTGTCACGCCGCCGGCGCCGCGAATTGCCCGGCGGCGACGCGCTCAACGATTTGATGCAAAATGCACGCGTTCGTTATTGGGCGCTGATGTGAAATCGGGCCCGGCCCGTCGCCTGGTCGAGGGCGACGAGCTTGCCCGGCGTGAACAAATAGAGGCTTTGTGTCGGGGCCGCGGGGTCCGCGGCGACGACGAGCGGGTGCCCCCAGACGTCCGGCTCCGTCGCGATCGTGGTCGTCCAGCGGACGTTGCGCTCGCCGTCGACGGCGACGAGGACCATACGGTACTGAAAGTAGGAGCGGCGCTCGATGGGGGCGAAGGAACCGGGGGGAGGCTTCGTCTCCGTGGTCCGCTGAGCGCTCTCGCTCACCGTCATGAAGAGGGAGCCTCCGGCCGCCTCGATGCCGAGCAGCTGGAGGGGGTCGAGGTCGTTCGACGGCTTGCCAAAGGAAAACGCCTTCCCGTCCAAGTAGACATTCGTGTAGTCGACACCGAAAGCGACGCCGGTAGGCGTCTCCCCCCAGAGCTTGCAGTGGTTCGATTTCGTGCGGCTCTTGTGGCGCGTCTGCATGCAGAAGTCGGGTACGCGATTGCCACGGGCCTGCTGGAGGGGGCTCGTCCGGTGGCCGTAGGGGGCCCCCAGGGTGCCGATCGGCGGCTTGCAGTCGGCGGGGCGATCCGTGCGGAGACCGTCGGTGGTACCCGCCTCGGTGATACGCAACCCGCCATCGCGACCGTCGGCCATGGCGATCCAGACGTCGCGGCCGACAGGACAGAAGCCGCCCGCCGGATAGACGGCGGGCAGCGAGGTGGGGAGGCGCCCCGAACTGCGAAGGGCGCCGGTCGCGACGTCGAACAGGGCCCAGTCGTGGTCGAAGGCGACGGTGAGCGTGCCGCCCGCGATGCCGAGCACGGGCACGTTGGGCTGGAACTCCATCGCGACCTTCGCATCGTTTTGGTTCCAGCCGTCCCCATGGCGGTAGTCCGCGAGCGGGGCGCCGGCGGTGATCGGTGTCTTCCAGCGGAGGGCACCGGTGGCGCCGTCGATGGCGACGACGGCCGGGGTCGCGCCTCCGTCGACGACGCCGTAGACGGTGCCGGATGGGCTCGCAAGGGGCACCGAGATCCAGCGCGCGGCGAAGGCGAGTGGGGGCACGGAGGCCTCCGGCAGCGTCCACGGATCGATGGTGAGGGTGCGTCCGAAGAGACTCCCGGACCCCGCGCGGAGGACCAGCACGCTGTACGCGCCGCCGGCTGCGACGAGGACAAGGGCGGCCACAAGAGCGATCGGGAAGCGCTTCCGCGCAGGAACAACCGGCTGGAGCGGCCGCATCGGCGTGAAGGGAGGTTGCGAAGTCACGCCGGAAAGCTAGCGCCTCTCGAACCATCCATCGAAGTGATTCGCGTGCTGCAGAGCGTCCTTTAGCAAGTCCTGCCCGCCCGAAGAAGCTCACGTGGCGACGCTTGGCGGCTCGCGTGCTGGCCGTCACTTTTGGGGCCCCCTGGAGCGGCCCGCGAAGGAGCGGCGACGGCCGTGTGCCATCCACCGCCACGGTGCCGGCGAATCGCCTACACGGTGACCGGCCGTCTCAGCATACGTGCTCGGTGTGTTACTCGAGCGAGCGGAGATAGGCGAGGAGGGCGAGCATGTCTTTTTCGCCGAGGTGGCGGGTCCTCCCCATTTGGCCTTCGGTTCGGACGAACATTTCGCGGAGCGTGGCGTAGCGGCCGTCGTGCATGTACGGGGCCGTGCCGCCGACGAAGCGGAGCGACGGCGTGTCGAACGTGCCGCCGGTGCCGACGTCGCGCTGCGAGCCGTCTCCCCGAAGACCGCCGTCTTGATGGCACATCGCGCAGCCGGCTTCGACCGAATCGAAGATCTGCCGCCCGCGGTTTTCTTCCGCGGTGCGCCGGCGAGCGGACAAATTCGTTCGCGCGCGCGTGGCGTATGTGGTGAGCGCGCGCAGGTCGGCGTCGTCGAGGGACCGCGCGCCGAGGCGATCGAGCGTCAATTTCAAGTGCGCCTCCACGGCTGGAGAATCCCCGACCCAGCCGAACGGAGCCGTGGCCGAGAGGCGGCCAGCGAGCATCGGCGTCTGCAGCGGTCCTTTGGGAGACGACCACGTGAGGCCGTCAGTGCGCCCATCCGGATGGCAGCTCGCGCAGGCGCGTCCGTCGGGCGCGAGGCTTCCGTGAAAGAGGCGGCGTCCTCGCTCCCAGTCGGGATCGAGCGGCGTGTCGCTGGCGACGGCGGTCGACGCGTCGGCGTCGTGGATCGATACGACCGCCTTCCCGGCGTCGGGTTGCGCGCCGGGCGATCCGAGCACGATCCGCGTGAGCTTCCGATCGAGGGCGGACCAGACCCACGCGTCGTGCGTGCGCGGATCGATCGCGATTGCGGAAGGACCCGAGGGCAGGTGCCACCGTCGAAGCTCCGAAGTCGCGAGCGGCGCGTCCGTGGCATCGATCTCGAGGAGCTGATCGATCCCCGCGCAGGCGACGAGAATCGAACCACGGGCTTCGTCGGCGGCCGCAGCGCGCGGCAGAAGGCACGGAGGCGTTTTCGGCGACGAGGCGCGCTCGACGCCGCTGCGGGGTTTGTCCGCAGGGAGGACTTCGCGACGTACGCGGAGCTTCGGCGGCGCGTCTTCCGAAGAATCGGCGAGGGCCACAAGGACGGGCTCGTTCGGAAAATACGGGCTCTCCAGCGAGCCATAACCCGACGACGGCACCGGATCACCGGGGTAGACGAGGACCATCGGCACGATCACGCCGTCTCCCGCACGTGCGAGGGCGAAGCCTTGTCCGGCGAAGCGCGGCTCGTCGCCGATCACGATGGAGGCGCTCTCGTCGAGGTGATGATCGCGAAAATCGAGGTGATGCTCGCGCGTCGGCAAACCGGGCGAGAGCGATACCGTCGTGACGATCGATCCAGCGGCATGCGCGATCACCAAGCGGCGTCCGTCCTTGGAGACGAGGACGGCACGCGCTTCGCGGGCGAGTGGTGTCGCTTCGACCTTCTCTCCAGACGGGAGCGCGTGGCGCGCGAGCTCGCGACCCCAGTTGGAAACGACGAAGAGCGCACGATCAGCGAGCGCGAGGGCGAGTGGTTCCTTCGCAGTCTGAATGCGCGCCCCCTCGGCGAGCGCGCATTCGGACCCATTCGCGCTGCACGTCAGGGTGAAGGACTGAACGAGGTCCGCGTCGCGGACCGCGATCCAGATCGTGCCGTCGTCGCCGACGAGGACGTGCCCCGGGACGCCTGCGAGCTTCGCCGAGGCGAGCTCGCGAACTTCGGGCAGCTTCATCACGCGGAGTTTCGCGTCGTCTTCATCCGCGAGGATCGCAACGGTCTCGTCGCCGATCCTTCCGAGCGCGAGCGCCGACGAGGATCGCTCCATTTCTCGCACGGGGGTGAGGCTCGTCCGCTTGGCGGCCTTTGCCGAGCTCGCGCTGACGTTCGCGCTCGGCGCCGACGGCGTCCCTGCTTCGACGCCCGGCGGATCGCGCCGTTCGCACGTCGTGGCGACGGCGAGACACACGACGATCGCGAAGGCGCGTGTTGCCCAGTGCATGAACGCTGCTGCTATAGTAGCGTTCCCCCTCGAGGTGTCACGGATGCCCTCCTCCAAAGAGCGCGGACGGCGGGTTCGAGGCCAACGCGCTCCGTCTTCCCTCGCGCTGGCAGCGCTGATCGCGGCGTGCGCGCGTCGCGATGCGTCCGTCGAACCGCCGCCCGATGCGTCTGCAGGGGCCAGAGCTTCCGCTGCGTCGGCTACGCCCTCGATCGAGCGACCCCCGGCGCGATCGCTCGATCGAAGCGTCGCCAGGAGCCTCGAAGAGGCGTCCGTGACCGATGCGTCGTACGCGCGTCGAACGCTCTGGTCTTGGACCTCGCGCGAGCAGGCGGCGACGCTCCGGCGCGACAAGCAGCTCTTGCTCGATACCCAGTTGCCCGAGGGACCGACGGCGTACGTCGAGCTCCTCGAACGGGTCGCGGCCGGCGGCGGTCCGAACGGCGACATGGCGCGCCTGCTCCTGCTTCACCCGAGCCTTCGCCTTCGACGTTATGCGTGGACGCGTCCTTGGCCCACGCGGCTCGGTCTCGCCGAGCGCGATTACGGCGATCAGCTCCTCCGCGTCGTCCTTTCGCCGAGGGCGATCGTCGCGCGCTTCGATCCGGCGCGTTCCGCTCCATTCGAGTTTCACGATCTCGACGGACGCGCCGTTTCGATCGGGCAGGTCCTCGCCGATCCATCTGTCCTCGCCGCCGTCTACCACGTGCATACGGAAAACGAGTCGCCGGTCGCCTACCGAGAATATGTCTTGTGCAACGAAGCCATGGTCACCGAGTGGTCGCTGGCGACGCCGGAGATCATTGCCGTGATCTCCGCGGACCACGCCCTCGCGCAGGCGCTCGCCGGGGCCGAGCTCGAGCCGGGGCCGTCGCGACCGCACTGGGCAAGCGGCGGCGGAGACGGTGCCGCCCTGTACGCGAGCGCCCTCGCGTTCGACAACGAGCGCTATCGCTCGACCGCCGATAACTTCCGCGCGCTTGCGGACGCGCTCGCACGCGCGGAACAGGTGGGGGCTCCGCTCGTCGTCGTGCCTTCGGCGAAATTCGCGTACGACGCGCAGGTTCCGGATGTCCGGATGCGGAAGCTCCCCAAGCGCGTCCCCGTCATGGTCTAGGCGTATGCCCCGTCTCGTCTCGCGCGCCGAAGCGCTCGATCGAATTCGTAACGAGACGGGCGACGTCGCATGCCTGATGTGCGCGATCCGCGATCGGCGCGCCGGCCCCGTCTTCGTCGTCCATGAAGACGATCGCCAGCTCGTCCTGTTGCCGCGCTACGTGCGCCGCTGGGGACAGCTCATGGTGATGCCGAAGCGGCATGCGGTGTCGTTCGGCGAGATCGACGATGAGACCTGGGCGGAGACGAACCGCCTCGTCCTCCATGCTGCGAGGGTCGTCGAGCGCGTCATGCGTCCGCGGCGATGTTATCTCGCCTCGACCGGGAGCGCCGCCGGCGAGATCACGCAGAGCTCGACGCACCTCCACGTCCACGTCATTCCCCTCCTCGAGCCCGACGACAAACCGGCCGACATCTTCAGCTGGTCGGCTGGCGTTTACATCGCCGACCACGAGGAATGGGAATGTCTCCGCGCCCGCTATGGGGAGGCGTGGTGAGGGATGGGGGCCGGCGAGGGGACTCGGCTCTGTGAGCGACCACGTCTCGCAATTTTGAGAATCAGGTTGGCGAACAGGCGATCACCGAGTCGGTTCGAGCTCTGATAGAGCGAATTTCATTCAACCGTCCCGGACAGGGATGATGGAGCACCCATGAAACGACTGATCGCGATCGCCGCGCTGGCCCTTGCTGCTTGTTATGCCGAGGAAGACGTGGACCTCGACATCGATGACCCCACCATCGCGGAACAGGCTGAGACGTTGCCGCCCTGCACCGCGGCCAACGAGGGCGCCACGCACCTCATCACCACGAAGCCAGGCAACACGACGGTCACCAGCACCTACGAGTGCCAGTCCGGCACCTGGCAGCTGATCCGGCGCTGCACCGGCGGCACTTGCATCGACTTCTGAACTCCCGGATTCTGCGACGCCAGCGTCGTCAGGCGCTCGAACTCGCGGATCCGCACCCAGGCGATCCGAGACCGCCAAGCGCTTGACAACGGGCATCCTTTCTGCGCTTCTCTCCCTGGTCATGCCTCCGGCGCCCGATGTGCCTCGTGTTCCCGCCCCTTGGACACTCGGCGGAGATGCTTACGTGGTCATGCTCCGGCTGCCCCCGCGGCTGATCGAGGAGGGCAGCTTCGTGCCGGAGCCGCTCCGGGGGCGGGCCCAGGGCCGCACGGGCGCCTTGATGTTCGTCGATTATGCGACCTCGGACGTCGGCCCCTATCGCGAGCTCCTCTTCATCCCCTGCCGTTTCCGGATCGGCGGAGGGCTCTTCTGGTCCATCACGAAGATCTACGTCAGCTCCTGGGACAGCGTGGTGAACGGCCGACAGAACTGGGGAATCCCCAAGGACCGCGCCGATTTCGAGGTGACCCGCGAAGCGGGCCGGGATCGCGTGCGACTCCACGACGGCGACCACGTCTTCGCCGACCTCGTATTCGCGCCGCGGGGTTTGCGCCTGCCCGCCTCCAGTGTGCTCATGCCCGAGGCGCTCCGCACCCTCGTGCAAGTGGATGACGACCGAGCCTTTTATTATGCGCCCGAGGCTTCCTGCAAGGTGGAGCTCGCCCGTCTCGTCGAAGCCCGCGTCGATCCCGCGCGTTTTCCGGACGTATCGCAGGGCAAGGTCCTCTTCGCGGCGCGACTGTCGGAGTTCACGCTGCGTTTTCCGATTGCGCGGGTGGAGCCGGTGTAGGCGCAAAGCATCACGCGCGTAGGTGGGCTCGCGTCCGGCGGGCCTTGGATGTTCAAGGCGCGACGGTGAGATTGTACGTGACGTCCAGTTCGAACGTCTGATCCGGCGAGAGCACGATCTTCCCGGTGAACTGGACCTCGTGTTCACCGGCGGGGAGGGGCTTCAGCATGACCCAGTAGCCGTCGGCGGCGGCAATCCGCTTCGAGCCCACCGGCACGTCGCAGGTATTTTCACGAATGGGGCCGCTGCAAATGGTGCCGAAGACATCCTCGGCCTGGTTCGGCGTGGGGTCGTCGAATGTGGCCGTGTGGGCGCGCCGGTCGTCGAGGTCCTTGATGGCATTGCCATCGATTTCGAGCGTCATCGTGACCTCGTAGTCGTTGAAGAACGACGACGCGTTGTCGTGGGCCACTGGCTCGGACGTCAACATTTCGCATGTCAGGTCGGGGTTGTCGACGTACTCCGGGCAGGCCCGCGAGATGGAATTGACGATCGGGAAAAAGATGGCCTTTCCTGCGGGAACGGCACAAGCGCGCGTGGTCTGGCCGCCCACGTTGCCCGCCAGGAAAAACACGTCGCCCATCTGGTGCCCCTCGCAAGGCCCGTCCAGAATTGGATTCTCGGCCTTGGGGATCGCGAACGCCCATTGGAACCAGGCCTCGGCCCATTGCTCGTACGTCTTGCCGAAGGGCTGCTCTTCGACGCCGAAGAGGTAATCAGGTGGGGTCGGGGGCTCGGGGTCCTCCCCGGAGCACGCAAGCGCGACCATCGCGAAGAGGGGGAGCAGCGATGCGGAAAGAATGTTGGGTTTCATGGCGACTCCACTTCGGCGGCGACTCGCGCCTCGAATGGGTTGGTGTTCACGAGCTCTTTTTTTGCATTGCACGCCGCGTGCCAAGTTTGCCAGAGACGAATCGCATCGGCTCGAGGCGAGCCGCCCCTCGTCCAAGCGTAACGGCGCCGAAACAGCTGTCACGCGGGCGTGACAGCGAGGTGTTACGCCTGCGTGACGATCGAGCTCGCATTGCGATGGACGACGCCTTGACTCGCACGCGGCTCCCGTGCGACCGTCTCGACCTGCAAGCGAAGGCCAGCGGTCAAGGCCAGCACGAGAGGGAGTGATGAAGCTGCGTGACTATCGACCGGAGGATCGGGCGGCGTGCCTCGCCGCGTTCGACAGCAACATCCCGCGGTTCTTTTCGGTCGAGGAGCGCGAGCGATTCGGGCGCTTCCTCGACGACCTGCCGGGCCGTTATGCCGTGATCTGCGACGAGGGCGGCGCCGTGGTAGGGTGCGGAGGTCTCGCGCCCACGAGGGAGGACGCGCGCGTGGCGACGTTGACGTGGGGCCTCGTTCATTCGTCGTTGCACGGAAAAGGTTATGGGAAGGCGCTCACCGAGGGCCGGCTCGCCTGGCTCGCGGACATGCCCGAGATCGAGCTCGTGCGCATGGATACGAGCCACCTGACCGCGGATTTTTATGCACGGCGCGGCTTCCGGCTCCTGCGACGAATCGAAGATTTCTATCAGCCCGGGCTCCATCGGTGTGACATGGAGCTCGTCGTCCACCCCGGCACGCGCCGTCCTCACTCTCCCCCGAAGACGAGTGTCCAGTAGTGCGTGTACGTCGAGCCCTGTCGCGTTGCGTACCCGACGCCGATGTGGCGGAACTTCGGATTCATGATGTTCTTGCAATGCTGAGTGCTCGCCATCCATTGCTCCACGGCGCCTGCCGCTGTCGGTCGGCCCGATCCGATGTTTTCGCCCATCATCGTAGGATGTGAAAAACCCGCGGCCTGCGCTCGCTGTTCCACCGTGCGGCCTTCCGGTGTCACGTGATCGAAGTAATTGCGGGTCGACATGTCGAGGCTGTGGGCGCGGGCTGCTGCGCGCAGGGATGGGTGCAGCGCGAGCGCAGGAGCGGGGCCGAAGCGGCGGCCTCCGCAGGTCGCGGAGCCCGCGCGCCGAGCGTTCACCTCGTCGAGCACCTGCTTCTCCAACGCCGCCGACTCCGCCGGCCAGGACGAATCGGGGGCAGCCGCCGAAGGCGCGACCTGCGCAGGAGGCGAGGCCGATCCGGCTTGCGGAGACTGCGGGGCCGAGGTCCCCGCGGGCGGGGAAGTTGGCGGCGGAGGCGCTGGCTGCGCAGCCTGTACCGGCGGCGGAGGCGCAGCGCCGCTCGAGCAGCCCACGAGCAGAAAGGAACCGAGCATCAGAGGAACGAGCTGGCGCACGTGGATAGTATAGCGCACGGATGCCGGGGGGCGGGGAGTTCTTCCTCAGCGGCGCGCCTTCGGAACGTCGATCTCCATGACGACCTCGCCCGCTATATCGAGCACCGTCGGACGCCGCGCGCACTCCCAGGTTGTCACGTTCGCGAAGCAAGTGACGCCCTCTTGGCGAAAGACCCCTCCATCCTCATGGATATGACCGAAGATGTGGAGACGGGGCTTCACCTGACGAACACGCGCCATCAGATCGGCACAGCCATGCCGCTCCTCGGACCACGAGCGATCACCGATTCCGAACGGGGGCGAATGCGTGATCAGGACATCGATCCCCTCGGGAATGGCCGCCCATTTCTCCGCGAGCGCCTTGCCCCGCGGGAGATTGAACGCCCAGTCGTGGAACGCCGGCTGCCAGGGGCTGCCCCAGACGGTGATGCGATCGATACAGACCCCAGAATCCTCCAGGTAAACGACACCCTTGCCGAGCAGCGCGCGCGCTTCGCGCGGCTGGTGGACGAAGGCCCAGTCGTGGTTTCCTGCGACTACGATCTTGTATTGATGGGGCAGACTTCGGATCCACGCGGCGGCTTCGGCGAGCTCGTCGAGATCCCCGAACCGGCACAGGTCTCCCGCGTGAACGAACACGTCGCCTTGTGGGACCACGAGCTGCGTGTGATAGAGGTGTGTGTCTGCGACGGCAACGATCCGCATGGGTCCGAGGATAGCAGCATGGAGTGATGTGTGCAGTTGTTCGGTCTTGAACTGTCCGCCGGGCACGTTCTGATGCTCTGCAAGCTCGGCTGCGCCGGGCGGAGTTGGGGGCGGCGTCGTCGGGGAAGATGTCGATGGAGAACCACGTGACGAGGCCGGGGGACCTCGGAGATGTGAAGTCCATGTTTCGCGTAAGAATTCCGCCAAAAGGCCCCCAACTTCAAGGGCCGAGCGGCGTCTCGATCTCACCCGTGCTAGAAGATCCAGCCTCACGGCTGCTACTTTCGGCTGCACCAGGAGGAGGGCGGGCAACCGGCAACGTGCAGATGCACGGCTTGGGCACCCACGGCAACGTCCCTCGACCCGCCGGGCACTCACACTCGTACGCGGCCTCAATGCCGTGGACCCGCGCCCAGCAATTGCATTGAAGGGCTGAATGGGACACCGCGCCGCACGAGCAAATCGCCTCGACGTCGCGCTCGGCGACACCCTGCTGACGACCCACGTAACTCCGCAGCGCCTCCTCCGGAGACCCTCGCCCAGGGGAGCATGCAGGCATGAGCATGGTGAGGACGACTATCGTGAGCGCGATTTGTATTTTAATATCAATGGTTGTGCTCCTTGGTTTCATATTCAGGTCTCATGGATTCGCGCGACAGGGGGTCTGAGAGATTCCGGCTACGGACTGCACGCTCATAATGGCTGCAAGATGTCACGCAGTCGCTCGATACGCAGGCTCCGATCGGCCACGTCTCGCAACACCCGCGTGACGACGTCCGATGAAATGACGCGCTCGGGCACGACGACAACGACGTTGACATACCCAGACGGTGCCAATCGAGCGTAGGCTCCAGGCTTTCTCGGTGCCCCGTACGCTTCCGACTGGATCTGCACGAACCATACGTCGCCGTGCTCCCAGTACAAGTCTACCTTCGTACACGTGGACGCTTCGATGCCCAATCGAGCAAGCAACGCCACCTCGTCGGACATAGGATTGACCGCCCAGTAGCGACCAAGGCTGCCGAGCGCGAATACCGAGTTTGGGTCCGCCTCTGCTCTGGCGGCGAAGTCCTCGATGCGTTCTTTCTTATTCATTTGGTTCGGAGCCCTCGTTCTTCATCACCGTGCCAGACAAGGGCCGGTTCGCCCGCCAAGCCACTCCGCGGCGGTCGGAGCGCGGACATGCACGGCGAACTGGGCGGCTCCCTCGTTGTTGCCGGGCTCCGAATCGTTGATCCCGAGCAGGTAGGCCTCGGCTGCGCCGGGCGGGGTGAATTCGAACCCGAGCGGCGTCGAGTGGTCGATGTCGCGCTGGGAGGCATACGGGAGGATGGCGAGGGTGAAGCCTTGCGCGAGTGTGTCGGGGGACCGATTCCCTCACCGGCTCGACGGGTCCGCGACGCGGCCCATGAAGAGGATCATCCCGGTCTTCGTGTCGCGCAGGACGAAGAGGAAGGGGTGATCGGCGCGGAAGACCTTGGGCTTCGGCGGCAGGCCGCTGTCTCGCGCCATCACGACGGCCGTGGCCGCGGCGGCCTCGGTGCCCTTCTCGTCGAGCTCCACGAAGGCCTTGTGGAAGACTTCGCTGACGTAGAGCCGGTCGCGCGTTTTTTGCGGATTGGCAATGCCAGTAAAATCGGCACTGCGGATGTCGAACGCGAGCCGCATCCCGAGCGTCTCGAGCGTCTCGCGGAGCCGGATGGACGACGGGGGATTGACCTGGAACTTGGGCAGGGACACCGTCACGAGCTCGGGCGTCATGGCTTCGATGTAGCGGTCGAGCTCGGCGGCCGTGAGGGACTGCTCGAGCGCGGGGAGGCCATCGACCGCGTCGGGCAAGAGGAGCACCATCGACGTGTCTTTGCCCTCGTACGGCATCTCGAGCACCCGCACGCGGCCCTGCTCGGCGAAGCGGTAGACGCCCTCCCGGTTCATCGTGGGCACGTCCTTCTTGTCCGTGCTCGTCAGGTGAAATGGGCTCGGCCGCGTCTTCGAGACCTCGAACGGGCTGCCCCAGTTGGCCTTGAAGTAGACGGCATTGACGAGGGCGAGGCGCGTCGTTTCGTTGACGCCATTTGGCGGGATGAGGTCCTTGATGCGGTCCTGCGTCTGCTTTTGCGCCCAGCCATTGATGTGCTGCCGCGCCCGCTCGTAGTTCTTCACGAAATCGACGGGCTCGAGCGGCGCGCCGAAGGAGCGCTGCGTGGCGTCGAGAAAGGGCTTCTCGAAGGTATAGGTGATCTCTCCGAAGAGGCGGTTCGTGGTGCGCAGGATCGTGGGCCCCTTGCCCGTGTTCCAGCCCCGCTGGAGTTCGCCCGCCGAACGCATGATGTCGTCGGCGCTGGCATCGAAATGGAGGACGCGCTTCATTTCGGCCGCGGTCTCGCCGCGGGCACCACCGAAGGTCATTGCGAGGGCGAGGGTGATGCTGGCCGGCGAGACGGCGAGGTTGCCCGAATGAGCCGGCTGAGCACGCAGGACCCCCCAGAGGCTCGCGGCGAAGGCGTTGTTGCTTTGCACGATCGGCGCCCTGTCCGCGGGCGCGGGGGCGGGCGACGGGTCGTCAGGGGAGGGAGCGGAGGCAGGGGTGGTGGCGGGGCCGGGCGCTTCGGCCGCGGAGCTCGTGGAGGGGGGTGTAGCGGAGTTCGAGGCCGCGTTTGGCGCAGGGTTCGAGGCCGGGGGAGGAGCGCAGGCCGCGAGGGAGAGCGCCGCGAGCAGGGCGAGCATGGGGGCTTTCATGGGCGCAGGGTAACGCGACTGGATTGCGTGCTCCAGTTCGTTTCGTGGTGGTGGTGCTGATCCCGCTGCTCCCCGCGAGCCTACACGCGCCGAGTTCGTCGTCCCCCGGGCGCTCGCATTGCGGGGATGTATTCCGCGGGCACGCGGACGATTCGGCCAATCCTAGCCTGCGAACGAGAGCGCTTGCAGGGTGGGATCTTCGGTGGTGAGCCGCTCGGCCCGGAGCCGATCGAGGTCGGCTCGGGCCGGGTCGCCATAAAGCCCCGTCTCCCGCAGCCGCTTTTCGATGTGCTGGAGCAGCCCCCGCTCCACCGTGCAGAGCAGGATGTCTCCCACCCGCGGCGAGTCCGCGAAGGTCTCGACGTACTCCCCCTTGGTATAGCCGCTGCAAGCGCCGAAGTAGGGGCATTTCGTGCAGGAGGCCGCCATGCGCAGCTCCGAGGCCCGGAGCGATTTCTCCCGGTTCGCGGAGGCAAACAGCTCCCGGAGCGGCGTCGTGAAGATATTGCCGTAGCTATGGTCCGGATCGTAGGCCTCCGCGTCGGCGTACGCCTCGCCTCGCGTGTTCACCACCACCGCCGTCTCCCACGCGCGCCGGCTGTAGAAGGAGGACGGCATCCCCGGGGTGAGATACCGGATCACCGATCGCACGTGGTCGGTCACGGGCGCGATGGTGAGGTTCTTGTCGCTCTGGAGCCAGAGGTCGACGATGGTGCAGAACGCCTCGAGGGTTTCTTTCGCCGTGATCTCGTAACCGGCGTGCTGATCGGGGTATGCGCCCGCGAAGAGCGGCAGCAGGCGGAAGGACACGCCGAGCCGCTCGTAGAAACGGAAGATCGATTTGATGTGACCCGCGTTCTTGCGCGAAAGTACGGTGATCCCCCCGAACTTGACGCCCGCCTTCCGCAGGCGGTCGATGTTGGCGAGCACGCGATCCTGCGAGTCCTTTCCGGCGAGGTTGACCCGCAAGCCACCGAAGAGATCCAGGGACACGCCGACTCCATGGAAGCCCTCTTTGAGGAGACGGAGGCGCTCGTCGTCGAGCACGGTCAGGTTGGTCTGAACGGTATTTTCGACGCGGATCGGGCCGAAGATCTCGCGTTGCCGCGCGAACGTCGTCCAGTAGACCTCGGGGTCCGGGAGGAGCGGTTCGCCCCCGTGCCAGATGAATTTGACCGTGGTCGGCTCGTCCAGTGAGGCGTAGTAGTCCGCGATGTGCTCGTACATCCGGTCGAGCTGCTCGTGCGTCATCGTGGTCTTGTCCCCGAGCTCGGGGTACTCGTAACAATACGAGCAGCGCAGGTTGCAGAACTTCGAGACCTTGATGATGAATTGCACGGCGCGGGGCGTGGCTGGCTTCACTTGCATGGCTCCTCAGGTCGATTCAGGGGTCACCGGGATGGGGAGGTGCTCGGGGCTCGGCGCCCGCGGCCTGGTTGGCGTGTGTCTCGACAGACCATGGCCGCGAGCGCCCAGCATCAGAACGTCAATCCTGCACGGCCTTGACGGACGCGAGGAGTTCGGCGGAGGAGAGGTGCTCCGCGGAATCACCCGCTTCCAAGGAGGTCCAATCGACGGACTTCCACCATTTCTGGTGGCAGGCCTCGCTCCGCTCGGCACCCGCGAGATTGTTGAGCTTCGCGGCCACGGCCTTGCCCTGCACGAGCGGCGGGGCCTCGGCCGACGCGAGCGCCGAGGCGGACGCAGTCGCCTCCGGGAGCTGCGTCGAGAGCGAGAGAAGGTTATTCACGAACGCCCTGTCATCGTTCTGCATGTGAATCTCCAGTGGTTGTAAACGACCCGTTCTCCACCGGCCCCGCGCCCTCGCCGAAAGCTCCGCGGGAGGACGCCCGCGGCTGAATTTTCTCGGAAAAAGCAAGCAGACGCCGTACACCGACCTTCATGGGGACGGCGCGTGTAGGATTCGTGCAGCGCACGTGCCACGCCCGAGGCGCGAGGTCCCGGCTGCTTCGCGGATCGAGCGTCCGTCGGATTTCCGTTCAGGCGGGCGTCGCGCGCAAAAACAGCGCAATTCGAGCAAAATTGGCTCGAATTGCGCTTCCGGCGACGCTCGAACCTTGCAATGCGAACATCATGCCTACGCCGCGTCATGACGGGCCTGCGCCGCGTCCCGTCATGTACACGCGCAGCGCCGCTGGACCGGGCGGCGGCGCATCTCGGGCTCAACGCGGCGCAGCTCCGCAAGAGGCTCGAGCGCCGCGTCACGCGCGCGGCCGACGGCGGGACCGAGGCGATGGTCGACGGCGTGCGTGCGCGCAAGTTCGGGCGCCTGTGGCGCGTGACGTTCTCGGATGCGCGGGGCGTGCTGTGAGCGTCTGCATTGAAATGAGGGGACGGAAAGGAGGTGGGCCGTGGCGTTGCGTAAGGTGATGCGGCGAGGGGAGTCGCGGTTGTTCATCGATATCCGGTGCTGCGATTCGCTAAGGCGCGCGGGTACATCGCGCGGGTGCCGGAGGGGTTGCCGCGGCTCAAGCCGATCGGGCAGTGCATTCTGGAGATTCCGACGGGCGAGGAGGTCGACCGGATCCTCGCGGCGGCGAGCGCGTCGCAGCGGTTGGCGTTCGGGTTGATGGCGTATGCCGGGCTGCGGCCGAATGAGGTGCGGGGGCTACGGCGGCGGGATGTGCAGCTCCGGTGGGAGGGAGAGGCGGTCGCCGGCGGGTTCGTGAGCCTGCGGGAGGGGCGGTCGTTCGGGGAGACGCATACGCCGAAGACGGGGCAGCGGGAGGTGCCGGTGACGCCGGAGCTTGGGAGGTTGCTCGCGCCGGTGGAGGCGGGGGCGCGGGAGGAGCTCGTGGCGATGACGGTGCGGGGGAAGCCGTGGGGGCAGGCCGGGTTGGTGCAGGCGTTCGAGAGGGTGAGGGATCGGGTGGGGCTGGAGGGGTGGTCGGTGTATTGCCTGCGGCATTATGCGATCACGTCGTGGTTACGGGCCGGGATGCCGGTGCATGTGGTGCAGCAGATGGCGGGGCATAAGAATTGGGCGACGACGCAGCGGTATGTGCATCATCTGAAGGAGGATTTGGAGGAGGCGGGGAGGAGGATGGCAAGGGGAAGGGCCGGCTAGCAGCGTTTCAGCGTTCCCCCGAGAGAAACCTCCTGCGCGGCAGCTCGGGTAGGGTCTACCCTTCTTGTGTGCGTTCCGGTATGGTGGAGCCATGCCGACCCCCCCTCCCGTCGCAGAAAACAGTCCTGCTCCTTTAACCGATTCACCCGTGCCGACCGGTGATGCCAACGGCCAGCGACACGTGGAGGTTACACCGAGTGCACCCACAGTCCCTTCGACTTCTGAAAAGCGCGAAGTCATCCCAGAGGCTCCGTCGCCGGTGCCACCCTCGGGCCCCAAACAGACATCACACGAGGTCTCGATGGGATCCATAGAAAGTCTGCACCTGACTGCGGTCCTTCGGGATGTCACGAGACGAGTTGCCGCCATTGAAGATGCGCTCACCAAAAAGGTCGCTCCAGACACTAAGTCTGGCGCTTCGCTACTATTGGAATATCTCAAGGTGGTCTTCGGCGGGTGGCCAGCTCTCGGCTTCCTATTTCTTCTGCTGTTTTATACTCCTCTGCAAGCCGCATTGACATCCATTCCTGAAAGGTCCGAACCGCCGACGAAATTCATCTTGCTGGCGTCTCGCTGAAGTCTACAATCAAAAGTGTCGCGATAACGCAGGGAGTTGGCCCACTGGCCGACAAGCTCCCCCAGTTGTCTGGTGATGCAATAGGATTCCTCCTGCGAGCGCCCCGGGCTGAGCGAAGTCTGGTATCATTCACGGTGTCGCCAGACTCATCAAAATGGGCGGAGGTCCACTTCCCATCAGAGCGTTTTCTCAAAGCGCTGGCTCAATTGGAGGCTCTGGCGCTCGTGGAGCTTTTCGGCGGCTTTGGAAAGCGTGAGCGGCTCGATGGCGCGAAGCTGACTCAGCTCTCGGCAGACTTCAAGACCAAGCTGCCCGGTGTCGAGCAGTCAGTGCCAGGAAGCGACACTATCACGTGGAAGCTAGTGTCATGAGTTAGAAGAACGCGAACATTTTTTGGACGATCCCCTCCCTCAACACATGGAGGTGAGTGGGAAGATGCGACGTCGAACTGGCCGCCCACTCGAACCTCTGGTCCTGACCGCTGAAGAACGCGAGACCCTGGAGCGCTGGGCGCGCCGACCTAAGTCTCCGCAGGCGTTGGCGGACCGTGCGCGCATCGTGCTGGACTGTGCGGAGGGCAAGAGCAACGGTGAGATTGCCGCGTCGAATGGCGTCTCCCGACAAACGGTGAGCAAGTGGCGAGGCCGGTTTCTCCGGCATCGGCTACAGGGGTTGAGCGATGCGCCTCGGTCCGGGGTTCCGCGTACGATCACGGATGAACAGGTCGAGCGCGTCGTGACCAGGACGCTCGAGACCAAGCCGCACAACGCGACCCATTGGTCGACGCGCTCGA
>NZ_JAGTJJ010000044.1 GCF_028435365.1 Polyangium jinanense
TGACCTGACCTGTTCGATGAACTGCGCATCGCGCAGTTCATCGACCCTGAGTCCAGCGCTTGCGCTGGTCCGGGTCCAGGGGTGGACAACCCCTGGTCGGGGTCCGGGGTGAAACCCCGGGGGGGCGCGACGCTTCGACGTCCCGGACATGGCCACCAAACAGCTGGGCGCCTTGCTCTGCAGGGGGCGGCAAACTAGGCTGCGCCGCGCCATGTCGCCCGAACCTGACTTCCGTTGCCCGAGCGCTGCGGGCACCTTGCCACGCCGGGTGCGCTTCGCCTCCGCTGCGCTGGTCCTTGCTGCCTCGGGCCTCGTCGGCCTTGGGGGCTGCTTCTCGGTCGCTGACGGCGTCCCGCCGCCCCGCGACGCGTTCTACTACCCGACGGGCCTCGTGGTTTCGCCTGGGCGAACTGCGCTCTTCGTGGCGAACTCTGATTTTGATCTGCAATACAACGGCGGCACGGTCTTCGCGCTCGACCTCGTGAAGCTTCGGGCCGACGGGGACAAACTACGGCAGGCGATCCTCGATGCGGCCGGGAGCCCCGCGTCGAGCGGCGATCCGACGGCTGCTGCTTGCGGCACGCTCGGCGTTGGGCGCAACGACAACACCACGCTCTACCCGGGGCCTTGCGCGCCGGTCTCGCTCTCCTCGTACTTGCAGAACGGCAAGGCTGTGACGATCGGCGCCTTCGCTACCGACGCGGTGATCGCGGTCAAGCCGAACCCTTGCGATGATGGGCGCGGTGCGCGGCTCTTCGTCCCGGTGCGTGGTGATCCCTCGGTCACGTACTTCGACATCACCGACGACCGCGAGATCTCCTGCGACGGCGCGCCGCTGCCTGCTGCGTCGCCTTGCAGCGGCTCGGTCTGCCTCGAGTGTGGGGCCACGTCCTCGGGCGGGCGGTGCTCGCGGGACTTCCTCGTGGGTCGGGATCCGTCGGACAGCCAGCGTGGTCTCACGTTGCCTGTCGAGCCGATTGGCATCGCGGTGGACGAGCGCGGCGAGTCGGTCGTGGTCGTGCACCCGAACGAGCAGACGGCGAGTACGGCGAGCCTCATCGTGAACCGCTGGGAGAGCGAGCCTGCGCTCGAGCACTACGTCGCGGGCTTGCCGCCGGGCGCGACGGACTTGGCGGCGATCCCGATCGCGCGCCTCGCCGAGGAGAACCGGGCCGCGATCGACTACACGCCTGCGTTCGGCGTGAGCTACCGATCGTCGCCGGTGTTCGACGTCTTGCGGTACAACGATGACGGCGGTTCGAGTCCGGCTCGGCCGTTCGTCACGCGGAGCGCGTCGGTGCGCATCGGCACGACGGCGAGCTCGACGGACTCGCGTGGGGTCGCGATCGATGGGACGGAGCGGCGGGCGTGCGAGGATGCGTGCCCGACGGGCGCGGTGCGCGGCAGTTGCCTCAGGGCGTGCGCTGAGGACCATCCGCTCGGCGTTTACATGGCGAACCGTGCTCCTGCGGCGCTCGTGATCGGGCAGATCGAGACCAAGTTCACGGAGCGCGAGGGGCCGAACGGCCCGGAGGTGACTGGCGCGTTCGAGGAGGTTGCGTTCCACGACTCGGTGCCGCTCGCGTTCGGCTCGTCGCGCGTGAGGATGGGGCAGGTGATCGGGCTGGATGGCCGGCCCGCGTGGCGTGTCTTCGCTCTCGCCTATGATTCGAGCTTCGTCTTCTCGTACGACCCGGCCTCGCGGCGCGTGGACAACGTCATCAAGACGGGCCGTGGCCCGCATGCTATCGCCTTCGACACGGAGCGCTTGCGGGACGAGGCGGGGAATCTGGTCCTCGACGAACAGGGCAACCCCATCTGGTACTCGACGATGTACGTCGGTCATTTCACGGATTCGTACGTCGGCGTCGTGGACCTCGACATGCGCAATCATGCCACGTTCGGGGCCATGTACATGACGCTCGGCAAACCGGTGCCGCCCAAGGAGTCACAATGAAGCGGCGTATTTCTTATTCGTTCGGCGGCCTCGCGCTCGCCACGCTCGGTTTGCCCCTCGCGCTTGTCTCCGCGGGCGGATGCGAGACGCAGACGGTGGCGTCGGAGGTCCGCGCGCTCGAACGCTCGGGCCGCGTCTCGTTCCTCTGCCTTGGCGCCCCGGGCCTCGGGACGACGCCGGCGCTGCCTTACGAGCGATGCGGCGGCACGCGGTTCGAGACGCCGGACGATTATGCCGTGGCGAACGGGGTCACGACGCAGCCGCACCTCTACGCGCTCGTGACCCAGACGACGCGTGGCGAGGTGGCCGTCGTCGACATGAGCACGAAGGTCGACTCCGTGCTCGACTCGAATCCGCGCGTGCCTGGCGCGAACTTCCTGCCCGTCGGCGCGCAGCCCATCGACATCGCGAGCACGAACGGCAGCATGGCCGCGTTCGTGGGCGTGGCCGAGTCTGGCCGCGAGGGGATTTTTGCCCTTGCCGCGAAGGACATCCGCGTCTGCAGCACGTGCTTGCCGAAGACGCTCTCGAGCTGGCCCGCCTGCGCGCTGCCCGGCGCGCCTGGCGAGATGCTCGTCGTCTACGATCCGAAGAACGACGCGGGCGAGGTCCGCGCGCACTGCGACGACACCACGTATTCGAAGCCGCGAGAGCCCGAGCCCGACGGGGCCGGCGGGTTCCTCGTCGACCTCACGCAGGAGGGCCTCGGCCGGCCCAAGCTCGTCGTGACGATCCCCGATCTCGGCGCGCTCGCCGTCATCGACGCGCAGACGCTCTTCGACGTGGAGCGCGAGGCCGATGGTACGCCCCGCAAGGATCCGGACACGGGCGAGCTCGTGTACGTGCACGCGCCGGGCTCGTGGAAAGAGTGCCCCATCGATCGCTGGGTCCCGCTCACGGTGGACCTGCCTGTGCAGAGCCCGCCCGCGCCTCCGCCGACGGGCGCCGCGTGCGTCGCGCCCCCCGTGATCGCGCCCGCGCCCGCGCAGGACTACGAAGCGCGCCCCGCGGGGATCACGCTTTCCGAGAAGCGCCTCTTCGTCGGCGACCTCGACGCGCCCGTCGTGCACGTGCTCGACATGAAGACGCCGTGCGAGCCGATCGAGCGGGATCCGCTCCTGCCGACGTCGCTGAGCGAGCCTGATCGGGTCGTGACCACGAGCCAGATCGCCGCGTCGCCGACGCTCGCGGGCTCGCTCGAGCGGTTCCTCTACGCGGTCGACGATCTCGATGGCAGCGTGATGGTCTTCGACATCGCCGAGGACGCGACCTCGCGCAGGCCCGTCACGCGGCCGCACCCCGAGTGGACGCCCGGGCAGGCGCCCGATCGCGTGGAGTTCGGCGTGCCCGTGCAGGATCTCGTGATCATCGAGCGCGACAACCCGCTGCCCATCCCGAACACGGGCGTGGCCCCGGAGGGCGTGCGTTGCAGCCCGGATCCGGATCTCACGGTCTGCACGACGACGTCGACCTCGTGTGATCCCGAAACGCTCTACCGGACGAGCGGGACGTACGAGAGCGGCGCGGGTCCGGCCCGCATGCGCGGGGCGTTCGCGTACGTGGTGCTCGGCACGGGGCAGATCGCGGTCGTCGACATCGACGATTACGACGCGCTTTGCCGCGCGCCGACGCGGTACACGTATCTTTATGGGTGCCCGCCGCCTGGCGCGCCGGCGGATCTCGCCGGGGAAGAGGTGCTCGCGAGCACGGGCGAGATCTCGTGCAACATCGTCGTGCCGCACACGCCGCGCAGCGCGAACTACATGCGGACGTCGGAGCGAACGGGCCAGAACCAGCCCGGCCTCTCGGGCTTCCCCTTGCTTTACAACAACCAAGGGACGCTCCAATCGACGTTCGACGAGGACGGGCCGATCATCCGCGCGACGGTGCCGGTGCTGCCGAGCGGCACCAAGGAGCTCCCGCCCGAGCATTTCACGCTGGCCGTGGGTGGGACGATCCGGGTGATCGATCAAAAAACGGGCCTCACGACGAATGCCGGGGATCCCGAGCATACGGTCGTGATGAATTTCGAGGACCCGCGCGCCCAGTCGGCGAGCCAGACGTTCACGATCACCTACGAGGGCGCTTTGCCTGGTTTCGCGGGGAAGGCCGGGCGGCTCGATCTCACGGGCGGCCCGACGCCGACGCTCTCCGACGCCGCGAGCCGCTTCTGCGATCAGGGCGTGCTCGGCGAGCGCGCCTGGGAGGAGATCCTTTCGAGCGAGGGCGACGCGAACGCCGCGGCGAAAGCGAAGTCCCTCGCCGATTACGTGCAGATTGCCTCGAACATCCCCGACGAGGACGACATTCACTGGACGAGCCCGGAGACACAAGGGGTCTGCACGTACCAGCAATGCAAATCGACGTTCGGCCCGGCGGAGCTTCCGCGGGAGGGGCGCGACATCTCGATCCTCGAGGCGTATCAGGATCGCCTGGAGCTCGGCGGGTCGCGCGGCGGCGCCTCGCCCGAGCTCATCGAATGCTGCTTCCCCACGCTCGTCGGGTTCAACATCCGCGTGGGCGGGCAATGGTCGGTCGTCGGCAACGCCTCGGGCTTCTTGCACCACGTGATCGCGGCTCCGGAGAGCGTCGGCGATACGCCGCTCGGCGCGTGCCGCAATTCGTGTGATCCAACGCGTGCACGGCTCAATGGCCGCGTGCGCGCCGCGCCGCACGGGGAGGTGGTGAAGGACGGCGATCTCCTCGCCTTCATCAATCCCTTTTTCCGCATGGCCATCAACGATCCGGCGCCGGAGAGCGAATTCGACGCGAACCCGAGCTCGGCCACGATCAACGGCCCGCCGCGCGACACGTTCTTCCAGTTCGCGACGCAGGGCAACTTCCGCCCCCTCCTCCTGACCCTCACCTCGTCCACGACGTCCGCGACCGAGATCCAGCCTCAGGCGGTCACGTTCGTCCCCTCCACCGGCGAGCTCGCCATCACCGACGGCTCGCTCGAAGGCCTCATGCTCATCTCGGCCAGCCGCCTCGCCCTCACGCGGCAATACTACTGACACGGTTCGTCCGCGGATCCTGAACGCCTGTCGAGGTCCCGGGTTTTTCCGGGGCGCCCTGGACAAACGAGGGGGACCCACCCGGCAAACCATGGTAAGGGGGGGCCGTGCAAATGCGCGGCAGCAGTAGCGGCAAGAAGCTCACCCCCGTGATGCGGCAGTACGAGGAGGCCAAGGCTGCCCATCCCGACGCAATTCTGTTTTTCAGGATGGGGGATTTCTACGAGATGTTCCGGGAGGACGCCGTCATTTCGGCGCGCCTCCTCGACATCACCCTCACAAGCCGGAACAAGGGGAACCCCGACGAAGAACCGATGGCCGGGGTGCCCCACCACGCGGCCGCCGGATACGTCGCCCGCCTGCTCGCCTTCGGCCACAAGGTGGCGATTTGCGAGCAGATGGCCGATCCCGCGACGGTGAAGGGGATCGTGCCGCGGCAGGTGGTCCGCGTGATCACGCCGGGGCTCGTGACCGATACGGAGCAGCTCGACGCGCGGGCAAACCACTACCTCGTCGCCGTGGACAACGAGTCCGGTAATGCGGAACGCGGGATTGCGCTGCTCGATCTTTCGACCGGAGAGCTTTCGGCCGGGACCATTTCGGATCTCGCGTCGCTGCTCGCGGAGCTCGCCCGGTGTGATCCGCGGGAGGTGCTCGTCGGCGGGGGGCTCGACCCGGATGTGAAGAAGGGCGCCGGGCTGGCAGCCCCTCGCGCGGTGCTGCGGGAGGACGAGCCGCTCGACGATGGAGACGTGGCGGCCACGATCGACGCGTCGGTGGCGGAGCCGATCGCGGCGGAGGCGGCGTCGACGTTGCCGCTCGCGGCGCGGCGGGCGGCGGCGCGGGCGCTCCGGTTCGCGCACAAGTGCACGCCGGGCAGTCCGCTGCCCGTGCGGAGGATCGCGCCGTACGACCCGACAGGGACGATGCGGATCGACGAGACGGCGCAGGTGCACCTCGAGCTCGTGCGAGGGGCCGACGGGTCGCGGAAGGGGACGCTGCTCGAGACGGTGGACGCGACGGTGACGCCGGCAGGGGCGCGTTTGCTCCGGCGAAGGTTGCTCGCGCCGCTGCTCGACGTGGCGTCGATCCGGCGGCGGCTCGACGAGGTGCAGGCGTTCGTGGAGAACCCGCGGGCACGTGGCGAGCTCAGGGAGGCGCTCGGGCGCGTGGGCGATCTGGAGCGGCTCAGCGTGCGGGCGGTGCTCCGTGAGGCGACGCCGAAGGATCTCGGCGCGCTGCGGGATGGGCTGCTCGCGGCGCCCGCGGCGGTGGCGGCGACGCGGTCGATCGTGGATACCGCCGGGGGTTTGGGGGCAGAGCTCGGCTTGTCCGAGCGGAGCCCCCAACGTTCGACCAGCGAGACGCGCGAGCTCTTCGGCGCGGAGGTGGACACGTTGCCCGAGCTCGCGGCGAAGCTCGCGGCGGCCCTGGTGGACCGGCCGCCGGCGCTCGCGCGTGAGGGTGGGTTCGTCCGGGAGGAGTACGACGCGGAGCTCGCCACGCAGCGCAGGCTCGCGCGCGGCGGCGCCGAGGAGATGACGAAGCTCGAAGCGGAGCTGCGCGAGAAGACGGGCGCGGGCTCGCTACGCATCCGCTTCACGCGGGTGTTCGGCTGGTACATCGAGGTGACGAAGACACACCTCGGCAAGGTGCCGCCGGACTTCCGGCGCAAGCAGACGGTGGCCGGCGGCGAGCGCTTTACGAGTGATCGTCTCGACGAGCTGGCGGACGGGCTGGAGAATGCCGAGTCGCGCGCGCTCGCGCGGGAGACCGACATTTTTGAAGGACTCGTGCGCACGGTCGCGGAGAACGCGGAGCGGATCCGCAAGCTCGCGCGGACGCTCGCGTCGTGGGACGTGGCCGCGGCGCTCGCCGACGTGGCGCACCGGCAGGACTACGTGCGGCCCGTGATCGACATGGGCGACGCGCTCGTGATCGAGAGCGGGCGGCATCCCGTCGTGGAGCGTCTCGCGGCGGCGGGTCGCTTCGTGCCGAACGACACGGCGCTCGATCTCGGCGGCGAGCGTCTCTGGCTGCTCACGGGCCCGAACATGGCGGGTAAGTCGACGCTGATGCGCCAGGTCGCGCTCATCACGATCCTCGCGCAGGCGGGGAGTTTTGTTCCCGCGCAGGCGGCACGGATCGGGCTCGTCGATCGGGTGCTCTCGCGCGTCGGCGCGAGCGACAACGTGGCGCGCGGCGAAAGCACGTTCATGGTCGAGATGCGCGAGACGGCGACGATCCTTCGCGACGCGACGCGGCGATCGCTGGTCATCCTCGACGAGATCGGTCGTGGCACGAGCACGTACGATGGGCTCGCGATCGCGTGGGCCGTGGCCGAGCACCTCTACGACGCGGTCGGTTGCCGCGCGATGTTCGCCACGCACTACCACGAGCTGACGGAGCTCGCGCAGCACGGGCCCGGCGTGGCGAACTGGTCGGTCTCGGCGCGCGAGCACGGCGGTGACGTGGTCTTCCTGCACAAGCTCGTGAAAGGGCCGGCGAGTCGGAGCTACGGCGTCGCGGTCGCGCGGCTCGCGGGCGTGCCCGAGCCGGTGCTCGCGCGGGCCAAGGCGATCCTCTCGACGCTCGAAGCTGGCGCGCCGCTGCCCTCGGGCAAACACGCGACGATGCGCGGACGCACGCGGCAAGGCTCGGTGCAGCTCGACCTGTTCGCGAAGGCGAAACCCGACACGGATGCGGCCGCGCCCGTCCTCGAAACGCTGCGCGCCGTGGAAGTCGAGCGTTTGACGCCGCTCGACGCGCTCACGTTCGTCGCGCGCCTGAAGTCGCTCCTGCCCTCCTGAACACGCGAAAAACCGGCTGCCAGAAAAAGCAAGCGACAGAGCTCGGCGCGCGGTCGTGCACCTGCGCATCCGCACCTGGGACGTGCGCTTACCGTCCACCTTGCGCCGGGAAACGTTGAGGACGGTCCTGATCGGAGCCGGGCAAGGTGCCGATGCACTTTTCGGGTGATTCCCGACGGGGAGCGTGCAGAAATGACCTGCTGCCCCGACCATGACACCTCCGAAATTCACCGAAGGATTGTCCCGGGACCTCCTCCCGACGCACGACGCCCCGTTCCCCGGCCCTACGGGGGATCAGGGAGCTCCGTACGTGCCGGGCCTGGTGCTCGAGGGCGTCGTGGCCGAAGGCGGCATGGGGCTCGTGTACGCGGCCCGCGAGATCTCCTCGGGCAAGCGCGTGGCGCTGAAGACGCTGCGGGCCTGCTTCGCGAACGACGAGGGGGCACGGGCCCGGTTCGAACGGGAGATCTCCTTCACGCGTCGGGTCGTGCACCCGAACGTGGCGCCGGTGCTCGGTCACGGGCACATGAGCGACGGGCGGCCGTACTACCTGATGGAGCTCTATCGGGGCAGGACGCTCGGGGCCGTGGTGCGTGAGGACGGGCCACTCTCGATCGGACGCGCGCTCGAGATCACGGACCGGATCCTGGCCGGGCTCGAGGCCGTGCACGCAGCGGGGATCGTGCACCGGGATCTCACGCCGGAGAACGTCCTGCTCACCGAGGGGCCCGCGGGCGAGACGCGCGTGCTCCTGCTCGACTTCGGCTTCGCCCACGAGCCGGGCGTGGACACGGGCGACGGGGTGACGGCGGACAGCCGCGGCGCGCTCGTGGGGACGATCCGGTTCATGTCGCCCGAGCAAGTGACGCGCGGTCGCGCGATCACGGCGCAGAGTGATCTGTTCGCGACGGCTCTCTTGCTCTACTACGCCGTGTCGGGGAAGCTGCCTTTCCGCGGGGAAGGGGACCTGGACGTGGCGGTGGCGACGGTGCGCAAGGCGCCTGTGCCGCTGCGCGCGGAGCTTCGGAATGTGCCGCGCGCGCTCGACGTGCTCCTGTCGCGCGCGCTGGCGAAGCACCCGGACGCGCGGTTCTCGGGCGCCGCAGAAATGCGACGCGCGCTGTCCGAGATGAGGCGCCCGCGCGCGAAGGTCGCCGGGGTAGCCGCGGCGCTCGCAGGGTAGGAGATCACCCGCCACGCGGGCGCCGGCGCGGCATCGAGCACGCCGTGCGCGCCCGCCGTGGGCCCGCTCCTTGCCATAGACGGCCGCGCTGCGCGGCTTTCGCTCACGGTTCCGCCCGCGGGAGCGAAAGACCGCCGCCAGAGCGACAGGCTTGGAGGAGAGGGCTCATGGATGCACTCGATCTGTTGGAGCAACAGCACCGCGACGTCTGCGCGTTGCTGTCGCGGCTCGTGGAGGCGTCGCCGGTCGGCTTGGGGAGCGAAGAGGCGTTTTACGCCGCGCTGCGCGCCGTCGAGGCGCACGTCCGCGTCGAGGAGGCGTACGTCTACATCGCGTGCGCGAGCAGGCTCGGTGACGACACGAAGGTGCGCGAGGCGCGCGAAGAGCACACGCGCATCCTCGACGCCGCGCGGCTCGCGCTCACGATGCCGCGCACCGGGCCGCAGTTCGCAGCGATGATCGCGGCGCTGCGCGAGCGCTTCGAGAAGCACGCGGACGTCGAGGAGGACGTGGTGTTCCCGAAGCTGAAGCGCAGCCTCACGGACGAGGAGCTCGACGTGCTCGGCGAGGAGATCGAGCGCTCGTACAACCGGCTGCTCGCGGGCGCGGACGATACGCGCACGACGCACGCGCGTCCGTCGGACGCAGAGGACGCGTCCCGGGCGGAGCCGCGGCTGCGCCGAGGCATGCGTCGTCCGGCGCCGCGCGGGGCGATCTGAGGCGATGCGGAGATCCTTGGTGCAGCAACCAATGCGGCCCGGCTACACGGGGACCGGGCCGCCGAAGGCGCCGAAGAAGCGCGCGAACCAGACGGCGATCATGGCGACCGCGAGGACGATCGAGCCGAGGGTGACGACGCGCGTCTGCTGGAACGCGAACGTGTACCAGCGGCCGTGGCGCACGTAGTTGTAGCTTCCTTGCAGCGCGAGGAGCGCGACCATCGGGACGATGGGGATCACGAGCGGGTGGAAGTGGATGGCCTCGCGGAGGTCGCCGGTGGCGAGCGCGAGCGCGGCGCGCGTGAGGCCGCAGCCGGGGCAGGGATGGCGCGTGACGAGCGCGAACGGGCAGAGGGGGAAACGGACCACGACCGCAGCGCTGAGCACGGCCCCGACGAGGGCGAGGCGCGCGGCGCGACCGAGCGCGGTTCCTTTGGGGCGAGGGGGCGTGTAGGGGCGCGGGACGGGGTAGGGGACTGGGGTGGGGGACGGGACCGGGGCGGCGATGGGTTTGTCCAAGCGCTGCCCCGGTTCGTCCTGGTCGATCAGTCCACCGCGTTTGGATCCCAGACCTGGTTCAGGTCCTTCGCCAGCGCGTAGGGGAAGAGGAAGATGTACATCACGAGGCTCTGCGACTGCGGGTTGCGCGAGCCGGCCATCTGCTTCGCCCGCGTCACGATCTCGGGCAGCTTCAGGATCATGAGCAGGTTCAGGATCGGGACGAAGAGGTGCCACGACTGGAGCGACTCGTCCTTCGTGTAGGCCTTGAGCTCGTTCAGCATGCCGTAGCCGCCGAAGAGGTGGTACATGCCGCAGCAGAAGAGCGTGCCGAGCAGCGCGGTCATCGGGTTGCGCGTCGTTCCACGCACGCCGCCCATGCCGCCGCCCTGCGCGCCCATCATGGCGCCGCCGCCCATGCCCATCGGAGCGCCCATCGCGCCGCCGGGGTACTGGCCGGGGGCCACCATGGCGCCCGCGGGAGGCGCGCCGTACGCGCCGCCGGGAGGCGCGCCGTAGCCGCCGGGACCGCCCATCCCGCTCGGATCACCCGGAGGCGGGCCGTAGGCGCCGGCAGGCGGAGGAGCGCCGTAGCCGCCCGGAGGAGGCGGAGGAGCGCTGTATCCGCTGCCCGCGGGGGGCGGGGGAGCGCCGTAACCGCCTGCAGGAGGCGGAGGAGCGCCGTAGCCGCCCGGAGGAGGCGGAGGAGCGCCGTAACCGCCCGCGGGAGGCGGAGGAGCGCCGTAACCACCCGCGGGAGGCGGAGGAGCGCCGTAACCCGGAGGCGAGCCGCCCATGGGTCCGCCGGGCGGGGGCGCGCCGAAGCCGCCGCCGGGGGGCGGGCCCGCGGGGGGCGGGAACGCGCCGGGCGAGGGGATGCCGGGCGGGTTCGGCGAGGGAGGAGTGAAGTTCGGGAGATCGATCGCGAGCGTGCTCCCGAGCCCGCCCTGCGGCTCGTATCCGCCCGCCGGCGGATATCCCGGCGGGGGCGGGGGCGCGGCCGGCAGCGGAGCTGCCGTTGGGCCGAGTCCCGCGGGCGGCACGCCGATCACCGTGCCCGCGAGGCCCTGATCACCGAGCGTCGGCCCGCCGGGCGGCATGCCTGGCGGCGGCGGCGGCGCGGCGGCCGGCATGTGCGGCGCCATCGGCGGCGGCGGCGCCGGCGGCGGCATGGCCCCCGCGGGCGGCGTCGGGGGTTGCTGACTCATCAGCATCGTCCCCTTGAACTTCGGCGCGGCGGCTCCTTTCAGGTTGAAGCCACACTTCGTGCACGTCGTCGCCGTCTCCGAGTTTTGTGTCCCACAATTCGGACAGAACACGAACCACCTCCCGAGGCGCTGCGCGTCATTCGAACGGTTGCGAAGGGCGCGAGGCGGCCGGGAGCGTAGTGGAGGTTCGCCCCACTTCTCAAGCACAACGCAAGGGGTCGTCAGAGTATCGAGCGCCGACGCGTGCGCGCGCTTGCGAGCGAGCAAACCCGCGCGTGCCCGGCAGGGCTCTCGGGCGCGTGAAACGGCGCCGCTGCGAGGTGGGCGCGGGTGGAGCGCGGCCCCAAGAAAAAGAGAAAGATTCGGCATGGCGAACGGCGCGCCTTGACACAACCGGGGGTCGCTCACTAGCGTGCGCGCGCCTGCAGAAGGGGCCCGAGCGAAACGCGGGCAAAACCCTTCGGGCGGCTCGCTCTCTTTCCGGTCTGGCTCGTGGCCCGACGGAGGAGCTCGAAGTTGAGCACGAGGACACGTGCTCGCTTGCCGCCGCCTCGATCCACCCCTAGCCCTGCTGGCGAACGAACATGACGAAGTTCGCACTGTCTCCCGACCGCGAGAAGCACGTCGAAGAAATCCTCTCGCGCTACCCGAACCGCCAGGCGGCCTGCATCCCCGTCCTCCATCTCTGCCAAGAGCAGAATGGGTGGATCTCCGACGATGTCGTCGAGTGGGTGGCGGCTCGGCTCGGCCTGTCGGCCGCGCACGTGAAGGGCGTGGTGACGTTCTACACGCTCTTCAACAAGGAGCCCGTGGGCAAGCACCAGGTCTGGGTCTGCCGGACCTTGAGCTGCGCGCTCCGCGGCGCGGACGACATCCTCCACCACTGCGAGAAGCGCCTCGGTATCCACGTCGGGCAGACGACGAAGGACGGGAAGGTGACCTTGCGGACGGCGGAGTGTCTCGCCTCGTGCGGCACTGCGCCGATGATCCAGGTCGACAAGGACTACTACGAGAACCTCACCACGGCCGAGGTCGATCGGATCCTCGACCGCCTCATCAAGTGACCCATGCTGCGACAAACGACGTATCTGACGAAGCGGTATGGCGTCCCCGAGGGGTGGACGCTCCCCGTGTACGAGCGTGACGGGGGCTATCAACAGGCCAAGCGCGCGCTCTCGATGCCCCGGGAGGCCCTCGTCGAAGAGATGAAGGCCGCGAACATCCGCGGTCGCGGCGGCGCCGGCTTCCCGATGGGCGTGAAGTGGAGCTTCATGCCGTGGCCTCCGAAGCCGGAGAAGCCGCACTACCTCGTCATCAACGCCGACGAGGGCGAGCCCGGGACCTTCAAGGACCGGACGATCATGGAGCTCGATCCGCACGCGGTGGTGGAGGGCTGCATCATCGGCTGCTTCGGCATCGGCGCGCACGCGGCGTACATCTACGTCCGCGACGAGCTGCACCTGTCGAAGGCGCGCCTCTGGGGCGCGATCGAGGAGGCGCGCGCCAAGGGCTACCTCGGCGCGAAGCCCTTCGGGATCGACTACCCCGTCGAGGTCTACGTCCACACGGGCGCCGGCGCGTACATCTGCGGCGAAGAGACGAGCCTCCTGAACTCGCTCGAAGGCAAGCGCGGCGAGCCGCGGCTCAAGCCCCCGTTCCCGGCGCAGGCTGGCGCGTTCGGCATGCCGACGACCGTGAACAACCTCGAGACGATCGCGGCGGTGCCGGTGGCGCTGGCGATGGGCGGCGACGCCTTCTCCAAGCTCTCGGACCTGCACGATCAGAAGGACGGCGGCTGCCGGCTCTACGGCGTCTCGGGCCACGTGAACAACCCCGGCGTCTTCGAGGCGTGCGTGGGCCTGACGCTGCGCGAGCTCATCTACGACCTCGGCGGCGGCGTGAAGGGCGGCGAGCTGCTCGGCGTGATCCCCGGCGGTTCGTCCTGTCCGATCCTTCGGCCCGACGAGACGGTGAACGCGCCGGACCCCAAGTCGCCGCTGCACCGCTGGCACGGCAAGAACGTGCTCGACGTGCCGATGGGCGTGGAGACGTACCGCGCGCTCGGGACGATGCTCGGCACGTGCTGCGCGATCGTGCTGAACAAGAACACGGACATCGTGCTCGCGATGCACAACCTGATGCGGTTCTACCGCCACGAGTCCTGCGGCCAGTGCACGCCGTGCCGCGAGGGCAGCGCGTGGCTCTTCCGCATCCTCGATCGGATGGTGCACGGCGAGGCCACGATGGAGGAGCTCGATCGGCTCCACGAGATCGCCGACAACATCATGGGCAACACGATCTGCGCGTTCGGCGAGGGCACGGCGATGCCCGCGCTCGGCTTCTTGCGGAAGTACCGCAAGGAGTTCGAGGAGCACGTGCGCACGAAGGGCAAGTCCGGGACGGGGAGGCTCGCGCTGTGAACAAACTCGAACTCGCGTTCTTCGGCCTCTGCTCGGTCATCGCGCTGCTCGGCGCGGTCGTGACCGTGGGCGCGAAGAACCCGATCCGCGGGGCGATGGGCCTCCTCTCGACGATCATCGGGATCGCGGGTCTCTACCTGATGCTGGCCGCCGAGTTCCTCGCGGCGATCCAGCTGCTCGTGTACGCGGGCGCGGTCGTGATCCTCTTCCTGTTCGTGATCATGCTCCTCGGCCCGTCGGCGCAGTCGAAGCGCGACGCGCGGGGCGCGGTGGCGCGTTACGTGGGCGCCGCGGCGCTCCTCGTGAGCGGGCTCGGCGCGATGGCGCTCGTGATGCGCACGCAGTCGGCCACGCCGACGGCGCTGCCGGCCGTGCCGCCGCAGTTCGGCACGATCGAGTCGATCGGGCACGAGCTCTTCTCGACGGCGCTCGTGCCGTTCGAGCTCTCGGGCGCGCTGCTCCTCGTGGCCGTCATCGGCGCGGTCGCGGTCGCGCGCGGCAAGCAGGTGGATCCCACGCTGCTGCCCGCGGCGGACGCGAAGCCGAGCCAGACGCCCGCACCCACCGCACGCACTGCAGGCCAGACCAAGGAGGCGAGGTCGTGACCGTCCCGCTCGAGTACTTCGTGATCGTGGCCGCCGCGCTCTTCATGACGGGCGCGGTGGGCTTCTTGATCCGACGCAACCTGCTCGTGCTCCTCATGAGCATCGAGCTGATGTTGAACGCCGTGAACCTCACGCTGGTCGCTTTCAACCGCCAGTACGTGGGGGGTCACACCGGGCAGATCTTCACCTTCTTCATCATCGCCATCGCCGCGGCGGAGGCCGCCGTCGGCTTGGCCATCGTCCTCGCGTTCTTCCGGCTCCGCGGCACGGTGCGCTCGGACGACGCCGATCTCCTGAGGAACTAGCGTGGAAGCCCTCAAAGCTCAGTTTCCCGCAACGAACTTCACGCTACTAGCGGTCGTCCTCGCCCTTCCGCTCATCGGCGCCTTCGTGAACGGCGTCTTTGGCAAGCGGCTCGGCAAGGCCGGCGTCCGCCTGATGGCCCTCTCGGCCCTCGGCGGCTCGTTCATCGCGGCGCTCGCCACCTTCCTCCTCCTGCCGAAGGGGGAGGGCGGCGGCACGCTCGCGTGGACCGCCTGGCGCTGGTTCTCGTTGAACGGGCGGATGGGGCAAACGATCCCCATCGATGTCGCCTTCAGCGTCGACGCGATGAGCGCGACGATGATGCTGGTGGTCACCGGCGTCGGGTTCCTGATTCACCTCTACTCGAGCGAGTACATGGTGAAGGACCCGGGCTACCACCGGTTCTTCGCGTACTTGAACCTCTTCTGTTTCGCCATGTTGACGCTCGTCATGGCGGACAACATGGCCGTGCTCTTCGTCGGCTGGGAGGGTGTCGGCCTCTGCAGCTACCTCCTCATCGGCTTCTGGTTCGGCGAGGAGAAGAACGCGACCGCGGGCAAGAAGGCGTTCATCGTCAACCGCATCGGCGACTTCGGTCTGCTCGTGGCGATGGCGATCCTGCTCTACTACACGGGATCGCTGCGCTTCGCGGAGATCAACGCCAGCGCGCGGAACCTGCTCGATCCGGTCACGATCTGGCCCTTCGGCAACCTCCCGCTCGAGGCGCAGTGGGACGCGGCGAACCCGGGCGCGAACGCGCTCTACAAAGCGATCGTGCACCTGTTCCTGCCCGAGAAGGGCATCCAGGTCTACGCGTCGACGCTCGTGGGCCTGGCGATGTTCCTCGGCGCCGCCGGCAAGAGCGCGCAGATCCCGCTCTACGTGTGGCTCCCGGACGCGATGGCGGGCCCCACGCCGGTCTCCGCGCTCATCCACGCGGCCACCATGGTCACGGCGGGCGTCTACCTCGTCGCGCGCACGTCGGCGGTGTTCCTCATGTCGCCGGCCGCGATGGCGACGGTGGCGGTGCTCGGCTGCGCCACGGCGATCTTCGCCGCGTCGATCGGCCTGTTCCAGCACGACCTGAAGAAGGTGCTCGCCTACTCCACGGTGAGCCAGCTCGGGTTCATGTTCATCGGTGTCGGCGTGGGCGCGTTCGCCGCGGGCTTCTTCCACGTCTTCACGCACGCGTTCTTCAAGGCCTGCCTCTTCCTCGGCGCCGGCTCGGTGATCCACGCGATGCACGCGCGGATCCACGACACGGACAAGTCGCAGGACATCCGCAACATGGGCGGCCTGAAGAAGTTCATGCCGATCACGCGGTGGACGTTCCTGCTCTCGTGCTTCGCGATCGCCGGCGCGCCTCCGCTCGCGGGCTTCTGGTCGAAGGACGAGATCCTCTGGAGGGCGTTCTCCACGAAGATCGTCGCGCCGGAGGTCGGCCGCATGGAGCCGCTCTGGACGTGGCCCTCGTGGCTCGGCCAGGGGATCTACTGGGTCGGCGTGGTCGCCGCGACGATGACGGCGTTCTACATGTTCCGCGCCTACTTCCTCACGTTCCACGGCGAGTTCCGTGGGTGGAAGATCGTCGCGGGCTGGAAGGAGCCGAAGCACGGCCACGGCCATGACGATCATGGCCACGACGATCACCACGATCACCACGACGACGGCACGCCGCTCGAGGGGCCGAAGCCCCACGAGTCGCCGCTCGCGATGACGCTCCCGCTCATGGTGCTCGCGGCGCTCGCGGTCTTCGCCGGGTTCCTGATGGCGGAGCCGATCCACATCGAGCCGCTCGGGCACATCCTCTCGCCGGTCTTCTCGCGTGCGCACGACGCCGTCGTGCTGCGCGGCGAGGGCGTCGAGAAGCTCATGTGGCCGATGATGGGCCCGGGCGTGGCGGCCTTCCTCGCCGGCACGGGCGCGGCGATGGTCGTGTACCTGAACAAGGGCGGCGCGCCGGAGGAGTCGTTCAAGAAGGCGGCGCCGGGCCTCTACAAGCTCATCTACGACAAGTGGCGGATCGACGAGCTCTACGACGCCGTGGTCGTCGGGATGGTGGACGCGCTCGCGGACATCTTCACGACCGCGGACAAGTGGCTCATCGACGGCGTCCTTGCGAAGCTCACGGCGGCGATCGTCGCGTTCTTCGGGACGGTCCTCCGCACGTTCCAGACCGGCCGCGTGCAGGTGTACGGCGCTGCGATGGCCCTCGGCCTCGCGGGCGTGGGCTTCTTCCTGGTCCGCCCGCACGCCGACGCGACGGTCGACGACTCGAAGCTCCGCTCGGCTGGCGAGGTGGTCATCTCGGCGGCGCCCGGCCCCGGCTACACCTACCGCTGGGAGGGCACGGGGACGGAGCAGAAGGACTTCACCCAGGTGCGTGAGGTCCGCATCAACGTCAATCCCGGGGAGACGAAGGACGTCAAGCTGCACGTGCGCAACGCGTTCGCGCAGGAGGCGACCCACTCGTTCGCGATCACGCGGCCTGGCCGCGGCTTCCCGTCCTCCGCGGCGCCCATCCCGGTCGTGCCGGGCAATGTGGTGCCGGCGGGCGGCGGTAGCATTCCTGCGAAGGACATCCCCGGGCTCATCAACCCGCGAGGCGCACAATGAGCCCGCTCGATCTCGTGTTTCAGTACTGGCCTGCGATCGGCGCGGGCATCCTCGGCGCGCTCGTCCCGCGGGGCGACGCGTCGACGAAGCAGCGCGCCGGCCTGGCTTTCATCGCCGCCCTCACCACGCTCTTCGTGATCTGGCTCTGGCCGACCGAAGGCGCGGCGCAGGCGGCGCAGGCTCCGGGCGAGTGGCCGCACCTGCTCAACCTGCTCATCGCGCTGCCCATCGTGGGCGCGGCGGCGGTGCTGTTCATCCCGCGCCAGATGCTCTCGGTGCTCCGCGGCTTCACGTACGTGGTGCTCGGCATCGGGTTCGTCGCGTCGCTCTGGCTGCTCACCGTCCCGATGACCGCGGGCTGGCACTTCCAGTACATCAAGGACTGGATGCCCTTCCTCGGCATCCGCTACCACGTCGCGATCGACGGCATCAGCCTGTGGCTCGTGCTCCTCACGACGTTCGTCACGCCGATCGCGGCGTACGCGTCGTTCGGCTCGATCAAGACGCGCATCAAGGAGTTCTGCTTCGCGCTCCTGCTCCTGCAGGGCGGGATGATCGGCGCGTTCGTCGCGCTCGATCTCTTCCTGTTCTACGTGTTCTGGGAGCTGATGCTCGTCCCGATGTTCATGATGATCGGCGTCTGGGGCGGCGCGGATCGCGTGAAGGCGGCGATCAAGTTCTTCCTCTACACGATGGCCGGCTCGGTGCTGATGCTGGCCGCGATCATCTACCTCGTCTGGACGCACCAGAAGCTCACGGGTGACTTCACGTTCGACTACCTCGCGCTCTCGCGCGTGGTCTTGCCGAAGAGCGCGCAGCTCATCTGCTTCTGGGCCTTCTCGCTGGCGTTCTTCATCAAGGTGCCGATGTGGCCGGTGCACACGTGGCTGCCGGACGCGCACGTGCAGGCGCCGACGGGCGGCTCGGTGATCCTGGCGGCCGTGATGCTGAAGCTCGGCACCTACGCGTACATGCGCTTCTCGATGGGGCTCTTCCCGGGGCCCGCCTCGAACCTGTCGGCGAACCTGGCGGGCGTGGCGATCCTGGGCGGCATCCTCTACGGCGCGCTGGTCGCGTGGAAGCAGCGCGACGTGAAGCGCCTCGTCGCGTACTCGTCGGTCGCGCACCTCGGCTTCGTCATGCTGGGGCTCTTCAGCGCGACGCCGACGGGCATGCAGGGCGCGGTGCTCCAGATGGTCAACCACGGCGTGTCGACGGGCGCGCTCTTCCTCCTCGTCGGCGTCATCTACGATCGGCGCCACACGCGCGAGGTGGACGAGTTCGGCGGGCTCGCGAAGGTGATGCCGCTCTACACGGTCGTCTTCCTGATCGTGACGTTCGCGTCGGTTGGCGTGCCTGGGACGAACGGGTTCGTCGGTGAGTTCCTCGTCATCATGGGCACGTTCCTCTCCGAGCGGCTCGGCAAGTTCGCCGGGATCCACACGGTGGGCGCGGCGGCCGGCGTGATCCTCGCGGCGGTCTACATGCTCTACGTGGTCCAGAAGATGTTCTTCGGCCCGCTCACGAACCCGAAGAACAAGCACCTGCCCGATCTCACGGTGCGCGAGTCGCTCGCGCTCGCGCCGCTCGTGCTGATGATCTTCGTCATCGGGTTCTTCCCCGCGATCTTCCTCGATCGGATGAAGGAGTCGATCCTGCTCCACCACAACCAGTACAAGGTCGTATCGGGCCAGGCGATCCTGTTCGCGGACGAGCGGGACGCGAAGCTCCTGCCCGAGGACACGTTCTCGCCGGCGTTCCTGAAGGGCATGCCGAAGAAGGAGAAGCCCGAGGAGCCGGCGGCGGGTGCCGAGGGCTCGCAGGCGGCGCTCGGCGGTGAAGGGAAGGTGGCGCAGTGAACGCGGGGCTCTTCCTCGGTCTGTCACCGCTGCTCGTCGTCAGCTTTGGCGGCCTGCTCCTCATGGTGGCGGAGGCGTTCTCGAAGCGCCGCGTCGACGAGACGTCGGACGATCGCGACGCCGGTCCGTCGTCGGAGCTCTCGCTCGGCACGGCCGTCACGCTCCTCGCGGGCGCGGTGTTCGCCGCGGCGATCTGGTTCGTGGGTCCGGAGAAGCTCGAGGGCGCGTCGTTGGTCGCGCCCTGGGTGATCGTCGACCGCTTCACCCTGTTCTTCTCGTTCGTGCTTTGCCTCGGCGGCGCGCTCGCCGCGCTGCTCGCGGGCGGCTACCTGCCGGAGCATCGGCTCGATCGCGGCGAGTTCTACCCCCTCATCATCTTCTCGACCGTGGGCGCGATGATCCTCGCTGCGGCGGGTGATCTGCTCTCGCTCTTCCTCGGGCTCGAGACGATGTCGCTCGGCGTGTACGCGATGGTCGGCTTCCGCCGCGCCTCGCTGCGCAGCACTGAGGCCGCGGTGAAGTACTTCCTGCTCGGGTCGTTCGCGGCCGCGCTCCTGCTCTACGGCGGGGCGCTGCTCTACGGCGCGACGGGGCACACGGATCTCGCGGGCATCCGCGAGGCGATCGCGAACGCGCAGCCGGGCAAGGGCCCGAACTTCGCGCTCGTGATCACGGCGGCGGTGCTCATCATCGTGGGCCTCGCGTTCAAGGTGAGCGCGGTGCCGTTCCACATGTGGACGCCGGACGCCTACGAGGGCGCGCCGACGCCGACCACGACGTACATGGCCGTGGCCGTGAAGTGCGCGGCGTTCGCCACGATGCTCCGCGTGCTCATCGGCGCCTTCGGCGAGGGCGGGCTCGAGTCGTGGGCGGCGGGCTGGCCTCCGGTCGTGGCGCTGCTCGCGGTGCTCACGATGACGGTGGCGAACCTCGTCGCGGGCCAGCAGGAGTCGGTAAAGCGCATGCTCGCGTATTCGAGCATCGCGCACGCGGGGTACGTGCTCGTGGGTGTCGTCGCGACGATGCGCGCGGGCGGCGACGCGCAGGGCAGCGTGATGTTCTACCTGCTCACGTACACCGTCTCGACCGTCGGCGCGTTCGGCGCGCTCATCCTGATGGGCAGCCGCGGCGCGGAGGCGGTGAGCTACGAGGACCTCGCGGGCGTGGGCAAGCGGCACCCGGCCGCGGGCTTCGCGTTCTCGCTCTTCCTGCTCTCGCTCGCGGGCGTGCCTCCGACGGCGGGCTTCTTCGGCAAGCTCTACATTGTCAAGGCGTCGATCGGCGCCGGGCTCTACCCGCTCGCGGTCATCCTGCTGCTGAACAGCGTGATCTCCGCGTATTACTACCTGCGCGTGATGGTCTACATGTACATGCGCGAACCCGCGCCCGGCGCGCCTATCGCGAAGCCGATGCGCTCGGGCTACGTCGCGACGGCGCTCGTCGTCGCTGGCGTGCTCGTGCTCGTGCTCGGCCTGTGGCCGACGACGTCGCTGCAGATCGCGGTCGAGGCGGCCCTCGCCACGCGCTGACGGAGCGGGCCTTTGGGCTCGCTCCGCGTTCCTCGCTTCCCCCCAAAACGGTATCCTTGCCCCGGCGACGGCTGTGCCGCAGCATCGCCGGGGGTATGGCAACGAGGTTGACATGATCCGACAACTCGGTTGGCAAGGTTTGCGGCGAGCTCCCTCGAAAAGGCTGCGATCCCGCGCGGCGCAGGGCTTGCCCCCGTCCGGGGCGATGAACCGAACTTCGATGTCCTGGCTCCTCGTGGTCCCCTGCGTCGCCGCGCTGGGGTGCCAGAACGGCGCCGCGCCCGCGACCAACGACGCGAAGCCGACGACGAGCGCGCAAGCGGCGGGATCCGCCGCGCCGCAAACCTCGGCGGCGCCCGCGCCGAAGGGACCGATTCTGAATGGCCTTGGGCGCCCCGACGCGGACATCGCGAAGGTCGTCAACCCGAAGAACGAAGCGCCGTACGAGGGCCCGAAGGCCACGGTGCGCGGCACGGTGCGCATCAAGGGCGACGCGCCGCCCGCGACGAGCTTCACGTTCCCGGCGGGCAAGTGCGGCGAGGCGGCCGCGACGTACGGAAAACTCTTCCGCGTGGGGCTCGAGGGCGCGGCGGCCGACGTGCTCGTCGCGGTGACGGGCTACAGTGGGTTGGTCCCGGCACGCGAAGAGGCCGCGAAGATCACCATCCACGGCTGCGCCTTCTCGCGCCGCACGATGGCGCTCACGTACGGGCAACGCATCGACGTCGCGAACATCGACAAGATCGAGAGCTACATGCCGTACCTCGACGGCGCGCCGAAGAAGGCGGTGCTCGTGGCCGTGCCCGGCGGCGCGCCGGTGAAGCTCTACGCGTTCGAGCCCGGTCACTACATGCTGCGCGACGAGCTGCCGAACCCGTTCCTCACGGCGGACGTCTACGTGCTCGCGTACGCGACGCACGCGGTCACGGGCCTCGATGGGCAGTACGAGATCCCCGGTGTTCCGGTGGGCGAGGTGCGCGTGAGTGCGTTCCTCCCGTCGATCGACAAGGTCGTCGAGCAGCGCGTCACGCTGAAGGAAGGCGACAACACGATCGACCTGAACCTCGAGTTCGACGCGAAGAAGGACGATCCCGAGGTGAGGAAGAAGGCCGCCGCGGAGAAGAAGGCCGCGGACGGGAAGGTTTCTCCGGACAAGGTCGAGAAGAAGTAGCGCTACGCGCCCTTGCCCGACGGCGCGAGGAGAGCACGTACGCGCTTGCGTGCGGCTTCGAGCAGCGGATCGGGCGAGGGTGCGTCGGGAGAAACGAAGTCCGAGCCGGCGAAGGCGCGCGCGGCGTCGCGGCCCGCGCGCCGGCCAAGCAGGTCGGTGAAGAGCAGACGCGCGAGCGGGGAGGGCGCCACGGTGGGCGTGTCCTTCGGGGCGTCGAGCGCGGACGCGAGAAGGGCCGTATCGCCCGCGAGATCCGCGGCGACGGCGAGCGCGATGCGCGCGGAGCTCGACGAGGGATCGGCGCCGAGGACGAGCTCGGCCTGGTCACGCGCGAGGCGTGGAAGGCCGAGCGCCGCGGCACGAACAGCGAGCTCGGGCGCGGGCAGGCGCGCGCGACGAGCGGCCTTACGCGCGGCGTCGAGGTCGCCGGATCGGAGCGCCGCGTCGACCTCGGCGAGCGGGGCGAGCGCGGGCACCTCGGCAGCGATCCGATCCGCGAGGCGAGGCGCGCGTTTTCGCAAGGCGCGGGCCGCTCGCTCGGCGGTCACCGCGTCGTGGCGGCGCAAGGCAAGCTCGTACCGAGCGAGCCAGCCCTGCACCGAGGTCGGTCGCTCGATGACGAGCGCGTCGAGCGTGCGCTCGGCGTCCGCGACGCGACCCGCGCGTTCGAGCAGCGAGGCGTAGAGCAGGACGGCCTCGTCCTGCCCGGGATCGAGGGCGACGGCGCGGGCGGCATGCTGCAGCGCGTCGGCGACGCGCCCGCTGTCGGCTGCGCAGCGAGCGCGGGCGCGGGCGAGGGGCTCGTACGTCGGATCGAGCTCCTCGGCGCGGGTGAAGGCTTCGCCGGCGGAGGCACGCGCGTCGGGGAGCGCGCAGGAAGCCGCGCCGAGACGCGTCCAGACCTCGACGCTCTTCTCGTCGTGCTCCGTCGCGCCCTTGTAGAGCATGATCGCGAGCGGCAGATCGCCGTGCGCCTCGGCCTCCGCGCCGCGCGCGTAATACGCGTACGCCTCGTACGAGATGAACCGCCCTTTCGTGGGCACGCCGTCGATCACGCGGATCACCGTCGGATCGCCGCAACCCGCCACGAGGCCGAGAAGCGTGATCGTGGCGGTGACGATCGCGGCAGAGCCTCGGCGTCGGCTCATGCCCACCTCGTGATCGCTTCGAGCAGCCGATCGTCCTCTTCACGCGTGCCAATCGTGATGCGCAGCCGGTTCGCGAGGCGCCCGCCGCGCGCATGAAAGCTCCGCACGAGGATATTGCTCGACGCGAGCCCCTCGAAGACGTCCTTTGCGGGCCGATTCGTTTCAACCCAAAGGAAATTCGCGTCGCTCGGCGAGACCCCGAAGCCGAGCCGCGCAAGCTCACGCCCGAGCCTCTCGCGCTCCGCGACGACGTGCGCGACGACGTGATCGATCTCGGCGCGGAGCTCGCGCAGGACGAGCGTGGCGGCGCGCTGCGAGGGCGCGGGGAGGTTGTAGGGCTGGCGCACCTTGTCGACCTCGCGGACGAGCTCGGCCGGCCCCACGAGCCATCCGACCCGCAGCGCCGCGAAGCCGATCTTGGAGATCGTGCCGAGCATCGCGACGTTCGCGTAAGCGTGTCGGAGGTGCGCGATGCTCCCGGGCGCGAACGCGACGTAGGCCTCGTCGAGCACGACGAGCGCGCCTTCGGCAGCCTCGATCACGGCGCGGATCCGATCCTCCGACATGCGGTTTCCGGTCGGGTTGTTCGGCGTCGCGAGGAAGACAATGTTCGGCTTTCCGGCCTCGATCGCCGCGCGCATCGCGGGGACGTCGAGATCCCAGCGCTCGTCGAGCGACACCTCGACGACGCGCATCCCGCGGGCCGCCGCGCTGAGCCGGTACATGACGAACGTGGGCGACGGCGTGAGGATCGTCGCCGCGCCTTCGCTCGCGCGCGGCTGCGAGAGCGTGGTCAAAAGGAGGGCGATCACCTCGTCGGAGCCCGTGCCGACGAGGATCTCGTCGGGCGTCGCGCCCACGTGCGTGGCGATCGCCTCGCGCAGCTCGGTCGCCCGCGGATCCGGATACCGCTCGAGCCCGCCCGCCGCGAGCGCCTGCGCCACGGCGGCGCGCGCGTCCGGCGAGAGCAGGGGCGGGGCCTCGTTGCCGTCGAGCCGGATCTCGTAGTCGCCCGCGTGCGGCACGTAGGCGGCGAGGTCCGCGAGCTCGGGACGGAGGAGGTGGGCGAAGCGGGGCGCGTTCATGCGAGGCACCTCGGGATCCACGCGTCGGCGCGAATCAGCGCGGCAGCTTAGCCTCTCCCGCGCCAGGTGGCTCGCATGGTCCGGAGCCGTTCGTCGTTCGGGGCCTGTGCTCCGAGAGCCCGCCTGTCGCCCGGTGATGCAGTGCCATGTGGCCGCGCTGGATCCCTTCGGTCGAGAGCGCGCGGAGGGCCGAGAGGTTCGTCGCGAGGCCCGTGGCAGCCGCGACGGCGGCGAGCTCCGCCGCGGACGTCACACGGAGCAAGGCGAGCGCGAGGCGGGCGCCCGGATGCGCGCGGAGAGCGCCGCCGACGATGCCGAGCGCGAGCGGGAGCGCGAGCTGTCCTTCGAGGACGCGCTCGTCGTCCGTGAGGCGCCAGGTGGCGAGCGGACGGTAGCTGCCTTCGCGCGCCGCGTATGCGTGGGCGCCGGCCTCGACCGCGCGCCAGTCGTTGCCCGTCGCGAGCACGACGGCGTCGACGCCGTTCATGATGCCCTTGTTGTGCGTGACCGCGCGATAGACGTCGCGCTCGGCGAACGCCGAGGCCTGCGCGATGCCGCGCGCCGCGTCGTGCCCGGACACGCGCGCGCTCGCGAGCTCCTCGACGGGCAGACGAACACGCACGCGGGCGACCCGCTCGTCGCAGTAGTTCGAGAGGATCCGCAGGCCGAGCGTGCCAGCCGCGAGCTCGGCGACACGCGGGCCCACAGACTCGGCGACGGTGTTCACGAGGTTCGCGCCCATCGCGTCGAGGCAATCGACGTGTGCGTGGACGACGATCATGCCGCCGCCGAGATCACGCATCGAGAGGCGGCGCGCACCACCGCCGCGCGCGACGAGGTTCGCGATCGCCTCGTTCGCCCGCGCGAGAAGCTCCGCGGAAGCGGCCTCGATCCGCGCGAGCGCTCCTTTCGGATCCGCGACGTCGTGCACCTCGATCTGTGCGACGACGATCGACGGATCGATCTCCGCGACGAACCCGCCGGCCTTGCGCGCTCGCTTGGCGGCGTGCGAGGCCGCCGCGATCACGCTCGGCTCTTCGATCGCCATGGGCACGAGGTAGTCCTTGCCGTTGACGCGCACGCCCGGCGCGACGCCGAAGGGCAGGGCCAGCGTGCCGAGCGCGTTCTCGATCATCGCGTCGGCGGTCGACTCGTCGAGGCCGCCCGATCGAAGCGCGTGTTCGAGCTCCGCGGGCGAGAGGCCGACGAGGCGCGCGACCTCGGCGCGTCGCTCGGGGATGGAGAAATGGCGGAGCGAGGGAAGGGGGAGGGAAGGGTCAGCGTGCATGGTTGCTCGGGAGGGATAACGCGCCTCCGGGCGCACGTTCTGTGGAGACTCGGCGCAGCGAAGGTGATGAGGCGCGGGAGGATCGGTGGGAGAGGTCGCGGCGGCTCGCTCGGGTCGTTCAACCGACGGAGAGCCCGGGCGGGCCGATCCGCGTGTCCAGCGGCTCGAGATTCCGTGCGGCCGCGCGGGCGCGGAAGGCTGCGGACGAAGGCGCGCGGCCGACCCAGAGCGCGATGTCGCCGCCGCCGGCGCCGCTCGGCCCGAAGCTCGCGCCTTCAGCCTGCGCGAACGGACGCAGTTCGGCCACGTCTTCCACCACGATGGGAGCGCCGGCAGCACGACCGAGCTCGGCGAGGGCATCGATCTGCGCCGCGATCGCTTGCACGAACCCAGCAGCATCCTGCGCTTCGAGCGCGGCTTGCGCGCCGTCCGCGATCTCGTCGAGCAGGCGCCGATACGTCGCCGGATCCGTCGTGCGTAGGGCCTGAACCTTCTCGACGAGCGCGCCCGTCGAGGCTGCCGTGGGGCACGCGAAGACTTCGAGGACGACGCCTTCGGGTAGGTGGAACGGCATCACATCGAGCGCGTGATCCACCGCGATCCGGCACGCGACGATCCCACCGAACACGCTCGAAGCCACGTCGATGCCACTGCCGCGCGGCTGTGCTTTTCGGTGCGCGGCGAGCGCGAGCGGAAAGACCGCCTTCCGCAGCGCGGCCTCGTCCCCGATCGCCCTTGCGAGGACCGATCCGATCGAGGCGACGAGGATCGCCGCGCTCGAACCGAGCCCGAGCTTGCGTGTCGTTCCATCGAGCATCGGTGCGCGCAGGGCCGACGCATCGAACGCGGGCGCATGCCCGAGGACGCCTGCATCGATCGCCGCGTGCACCTCCTCCGTCACGAGCTCGCTCGTGCGGCTCGCGTCCGCCACCACGTACCGATCGACGGCCGCGACGAGCGCGGGCGCTCCTTCGAGGACGGCGTACGCCCCCGAGACCACGATCTTGCCGGGCGCCCGCGCGATCACGTTCGATCCAGGAGCCGCGCGCCTTCGCCCGGCGACGCCACGATCGTGCGTTTGACGCCCGGCACCTCCGCGAGCGCGGCCGTCACGCGCGGCTCGTCCTCCGGCGTCGTCAGAACTTTCACGTGGGGCCCCGCGTCGATCGTCGCGTACGCGACGAGCCCACGCGCCCTGAGCCTGCGTACCTCTTCGAGCGCCTCCACCGTGCCGCCGGTCCAGTAGAGCAGCCCCGGCCGTGCCGCGATGCTCGTCGCGTGCATGGCGAGCGCGCTTTCCTCGGCCGCGACGCCAAGCGCTTCGAGATCCCGCCGCAAGATCGCCTCGCGCACGCGCGCGCAGAGCGCGGGCGCGGACTCGACCCACGCCGGAAAATACGGGCTCGTACGAACCGTGTGCTCCATGCCGTCCGTCGAGCCCACGGCCTTCGGCCCTTCCCGCGTCACGGCCACGACGACACGCAGCGGCAAATGCTCCGGCGGCGCGATCGGGATCGCCGCGAGATCACCCTCGCCGGGGCTGCCCACCGGCAGCTCCACGAACCCGCCGAACGCCGAGCGCGCCGCGGACACCGAGCTCCGCCGCGCGAGATCACTCACCCGCGCCGGATCCGTATCGAGCCCCGCCGCGCCGAGCGCCGCGAGCGCGAGCGCCGAAAAGCCTGACGCACTCGACGCGAGCCCCGAGGCCGTGGGGAAATCGTTCCCGCTCTCGACGCGCGCCCGCGCCGTGATCCCCGACGCGCGACGCACCCGATCGAGGAGTTTTACGACCCGGCCGTACGCGACCTCGCCTGCCGGCGCGCCGCCGAGCAGGAACGTGTCCTCCGCGAGCGCCGGATCGAACGTCACGGTCGTCGTCGTGGCCATGCCCGCGAGCGTCACCGAGAGGCTCGGGACCGCGGGCTGATTCACGCCGTCCGCTCGTTTGCCCCAGTATTTCGCCAGCGCGATGTTCGGATGCGCCGTCGCTTTCGCAGCGCGTATCATCACGACAAACCTCCTTCGGCACCTAGCGTCTCCGCGCGCCTTCCCGCGCCGATCCGCGCGCAAAACCCTTCGTAGTGGCCCTCGGCGCTCCGCCAGGCGTCGAGGATCCGCGCGGCGCTCTCGGCCTCGCGTTCTTCGTCCCTCGTGCCGTCGCTCCGGAACGACGGCGGCACGAGCGCGATCACGCACCCGCCTCCGCCGCCGCCCGTGAGCTTCGCGCCGAGCGCGCCCGCCGACCGCGCGAGTGCGCAGAGCTCCTCGATCTCGCTCGTCGAGACGAACAGACCGGAGAGCACGAGCTGGTTCATGTTCATGAGATCGCCGAGCGCGCGCTGATCGCCGGCCTCGATGGCGAGCACGGCGTTGCCGACAATCGACGTCACCGCATCGATCGAGCGCTTCACGAGCGCGGGATCCTTCGTGTGTTGCGAGGCGATGAGCTCGACCGTCGTCCGCGTCGACGAGGGATGCCCCGTGGATCCCACGCACAAGACGAGATCCTGGCGCGGCGTGATCGGCCGCGCGCCCTCCGCCCGCGTGAACCGGAAGATGCCGCCTCGGGCCGCGGCCGTCGCGTCGATCCCGGAGGGGTTGCCGTGAAAGATCCGCTCCCATGCAGCCGCGCGCGCGAGCACGCGGGCCTCGATCGCCGCATCTTCCTCGGGCCTGGCTTCGTCCCCGCGCACGAGCGTCTCCGCCGCGCGCGCGATCGACACGGCCAGCGCAGCCGAGCTGCCCAGGCCTCCGCCCGGCGGCAGATCACACCGCGCCTCGACGCGCACGGGCGGGATCGCGGGAGCGACCTCCAGCAGCGCGGCGAACGCTCGCCCGAGATCGTTCGAGGACGAAGCATCCGCGACGACCGATCCGTCTCCGAGCTTCAACGTGCTCGGCCCGCCCGGCAGGCGCGTCACGACGGCGCGCGCCCCGCGATCGAGGCCGGCTGCGATCGCGGGCGATCCGTACACGACCGCGTGCTCGCCGAACAGGATCACCTTCCCCGACGCGGATCCCTCGGCGCTCCCCTTGCCCGTCACGATCGCGCCTCCGGCGCTGCCGGACGCACCCGCAGCGCGTCCACCACGCCGACGAGGATCGAGCGCGCCGCGGCCGACACCGGCATCGACGCGAGCTCCTTCGCAGCGGCCTCGCAGAGCGCTTGCTGCCGCTCCTCCACGGCTCGACGCGCGCCGGACGTCACGAGCGCCCGCGTCGCCGCCGCGATCGCCGCCGCGTCCGCGTCCGCGCGCCCGTGCGCTCGCGAAAGCGCGCGACGCTCCTCCTCGTTCGCCAGCCGCTCGGCCTCGGCCACGAGGCTCGTGCGTTTGCCCGCCACGATGTCGTTTCCCACGGGTTTGCCCGTCTCCGCGTGATCGCCGAACGTCCCGATGAGGTCGTCGCGGAGCTGGAACGCGACCCCGAGCGGCGCGGCGAAGCGCGCGAGCGCGGCGTGGAGCGCCGGCGATCCGCCCGCGAGCGCCGCCCCGATGCTGAGCGGCCCGCGCATCGTGTAGCTGCCGGTCTTGAGGTCGTGCATCGCCTCCACGTCCTCGGCCTTGCCGAGCACGTCCATCTGCTGGCCGAGCACCACGTCCTCGTGGATCCGCATGAACACCTGCATCACCTCGAGCCGCCGCTCCGCCGAGAGTCCCGTGATCGACAGGAGCGTCTCCACCGCGAGCCCCCACGTCATGTCGCTCGCGAGAATCGCCGCCGTCGCGCCGATGTGCTCGCCGCCGAGCTCCTTGGCGAGCGCCGCGTGCACGCTTGGGCCGCCGCGCCGCGTGGGATCTCCATCCATCCAGTCGTCCTGGATGAGCAGATAGCTCTGCAGGAGCTCGAACGAGACGCCTGCGTCGATCGCCGGCTCGAGCGTGCGTTCGCCACCACCGGCGGCGATCCAGCCGGCGGCGATGAGCCCCGCGCGCACGCGTTTGCCGCCGCGCAGCGAGAGGTCCCGCGCCGCTTCGAGCATCGCGGCGATCGCGGGCCCGTACGTACGCGCCCGCGTGATCTTCTCATCGAACCGCACGGCGATGCGGCGCTCGATCTCGGGCTTGATCTGCTTGAGCAGCGCGAGGAACGCGTTCCCGTTCGTGACGGGCTCGGCCGTCGCCGAGGAGAGGCCTTGGTTCATAGGGCGCGCGAGCGTAGGAGCCGCGCACGGGTCGGTCAAATGGCCCCGGCGCATCATCGCCCGCGTCGCGCATGACGCGCGAGCGCTCTGCGAAGCGGGCCACGATCACGAGCGTCCGCCGTCACCGGATCGAGCTCTGCGAGCAGCACTACGAGCGCTCGCGAGCGAGCTCGCGCTTCCTTGTGCGCCACGGTGTCGCTGCGGGCCTCGGCGAGCGCCTCCATCCGCCGGCTCGTCGCAAGCGCGGCCGGCAACGCGGAGAGCGCCACGTACGTCGCGTACAGATTCTCGAGCGCGACGACATGGTCCGGCGTGAACGAGAGCGCCGCCTCGAAGTCCGCGGCGGCTTCCCGCAGCCTCCCGAGGTGCCTGCGTAATTTCCCGCGCGCCGCGTGTCCCTCTGCGAAGCCGGCGACGCGCTCGAGCCCCGTGGCATACACACGCTCCGCCTCCACCACGTCGCCCGTGGCCTCGTGTTGCGCCGCGAGCGCGAGGTACGCCGGTCCGTACGTGGGATCGAACGAGATCGCTTCGAGCAGCCGCCGCGTCGCGGCCGCGCCGTCTCCACGCGCTGCGTGCGCCGTACCTTGCCGCACGAGCTCCGCGGCTTGCTTCGTCGCCCAGCTCGTCCCCTCATCCTGCCCGCGCGCCTCTCCGGCGAGCGCGACGACGAGCGCTGCGCATCCGAGCGTGCTTACGCGGCGTCGCGTGCGAACGACGGCGAAAGGCGTCCAATGCATGGACCTCAAAACAATTCGGCCGCAATGCCGTCGGCGAGGACCCACGCGTCCCGGGGCACGCGGATCGTCCCTCCCTCGATCGTGAGCTTTCCTCGCTGCACGAGCCGCTCGGCTGCCTGCTTGCGTGCATGCGTCCACGCCTCAGCGCCGACCTCTGCCGCCGAGCGTTCGAGGTCGAACCCTTCCCGCAGCCTGAGGCCCAGCATGATCCGCTCACGCAGCCGCGTCTCCGGATCGAGCGGCTCCTCGCTCTCGACCTCGGCCTCGCCCGCGAGCGCCGTCCGCATGTACCGCGCTGGATCGATCGCGTTGCGGTACCGCAGAGCAAACCCCTCGCGCACGCCCGCTCCCTTTCCGCTCACCGTGCCGAACGCCGCGCAGCCGAGGCCCACGTAGTCGTGCCCGCGCCAGTAGCCGAGGTTGTGCCGCGCCTCGTGCCCCTCACGCGCGTAGTTCGAGATCTCGTAGTGCCGGAGCCCCGCCGCGCCGAGGGCCTCCTCGATCGCGAAAAACGTCTCGGCCACGCCGTCCTCGTTCGCGATCGGCAGGCGCCCTCGCCGCGACAGCTCGCCGAACTGCGTCCCCGGCTCGATCGTCAGGCTGTACGCCGACACGTGCGTCACGCCCGTCTCCGCCACGCGCCGCGCCTCCGCGGCCGCCTCGCTCGGCGACTGCTCCTGCGTGGGCCCGCCCGCGAGGTACTTCGGACCGGCCTCCTTCGCCGGCACGGCCACGCCGTAGATGAGATCCGCGCTCACCCGCGGCACGCCTGCCCGGAGCGCCGCCCGCACCGCTTCGAGGCCTCCGTCTGCGTCGTGCAGCCGCCCCAGGAAACGCAGCCGCTCCGGCTCGAGCCCCTGCACGCCCACGCTGAGCCGGTTCACGCCCACGTCGACGAGCGCCCGCGCCCGATCCTCGTCGAGCGAGCTCGGGTTGCACTCGACCGTCACCTCGACATCGTCCACCGCGCGCCCTGCCGCCGCTGCGCGGATCCCCGCGAGCACCCGCCCGAGCGCCCCTGGCGCCCAGAGGGATGGCGTACCTCCGCCGAAGAACACCGTCGTGAGCGTCCGTCCCTCGAACGCCCCGGCTCGAAGATCGAGCTCGGCGAGGATGGCGTCGGCGTAACGCTCGTGTTCGATTCCGTCCCGTTCCTTTGCGAAGGAAACGAAATCGCAATAAGGGCACTTTTTCAGGCACCACGGGAAGTGGACATAGACGCCGATCGGCTCCATGGATTTCTACGTGTGTGGAGGTCTCTGGGGCTCCCGGGTGTCACGGGAGAACGCGGGCGGTGGGACGCTCGTCGAACGGGGGACGAAGGACACGCCTCGTCCCCGAAGGCCACGATGACCCCTTGGGCGTTCCCGCGCCCGTGCGCAAGTTGGTGTGAGGTCGTTCGTGCAGGAAAGGTCGAGGAGGTTTCCGCATCTGCCCGCTGGACAGCCGTGCCCACGGGCGCTCGAAGACGGAAGAAGCGGAGCGCGTGAGCCATGGTCAGCCAATTGCCGGGCGAAACACGGGGTGTTAGCTTGAACGTTCAGGACGGTGCCCAGGCACCATCCGCACAACGTATGTTGACGTCTAAGGAGCTGATCGAGCGGATCCAGGCGTATCAGCCTGGGGCCGACGTCGAGCTCATCGCCCGCGCTTACGACTACGCCGCCGAAGCGCACAAGGGCCAGATGCGTAAGAGCGGCGACCCTTACTTCTCGCACCCGGTCTCGGTCGCCGGCATCATCATCGAGCTCAAGCTCGACGTGGCCAGCGTCGTTGCGGGTCTGCTTCACGACGTCGTCGAGGACACCCTCGCGACGCTCTCGGACATCGAGCGCGAGTTCGGGCAGGAGGTGGCGTTCCTCGTCGACGGCGTGACGAAGCTGTCGAAGATCAACTTCGCCTCGAAGGAAGACCGGCAAGCCGAGAACTTCCGGAAGATGCTGGTCGCCATGGCGCGCGACATCCGCGTGCTCTTGGTGAAGCTCTGCGACCGCCTCGACAACATGCGGACGCTCGAGCACATGAAGCCCGAGGCGCAGGACCGCATTGCCCGCGAGACGATGGAGATCTACGCGCCGCTCGCGAACCGGCTCGGCATCGCACGGTTCAAGAGCGAGCTCGAGGACCTCGCCTTCAAGTACCTCGAGCCCGAGGCCTACGCCGACCTCTCGCAGAAGGTGCTCGGCACGAAGGCCGAGCGCGACAAGTACATCACCGACGTCTCGAAGATCCTCGCGGGCAAGCTCGCCGAGCAGGGCTTCGCCGCCGACGTGACCGGTCGCGCGAAACACAACTACTCGATCTGGCGGAAGATGCAGTCGCAGCAGTGCGACTTCGATCAGGTCTACGACGTGATCGCCTTCCGTGTGCTCGTCGAGACGGTGGCCGAGTGTTACGCGACGCTCGGCGTCATCCACTCGCAGTACACGCCTGTGCCCGGCCGCTTCAAAGACTACGTCGCGCTGCCGAAGCCGAACATGTACCAGTCGCTGCACACGACGGTCATCGGCCCGGGCCGCGAGCGCATCGAGGTGCAGATCCGGACGCACGAGATGCACCGCGTCGCGGAGCAAGGCATCGCCGCGCACTGGAAGTACAAGGAGCGCCACTCGGGCGGGCTCGACCCGAAGGACGCGGCGCGCTTCGGCTGGCTGCGCCAGCTCATGGAGTGGCAAAAGGAGCTCAAGGACCCGCACGAGTTCCTGGACAGCGTGAAGGTCGACCTCTTCCAGGACGAGGTCTACGTCTTCACGCCGAAGGGCGACGTGCGCGTCTTCCCGCGCAACGCGACGCCGATCGACTTCGCCTACGCGATCCACAGCGAGGTCGGCGATCACTGCTCGGGCGCGCGCGTGAACGGCGCGATCGTGCCGCTCCGCTACAAGCTCAGGAACGGCGACGTCGTCGAGGTGATGACGAACCCGAGCCAGCAGCCGAGCAAGGACTGGCTCGACTACGTCACGACGAGCCGCGCGCGCTCGCGCATCCGCAGCCACCTGCGGGCCGATCAGCGCGAGCGCTCGCTCAAGCTCGGTCGCGAGCTCCTGGAGAAGGAGTTCCACCAGCGAGCGATCAGCATGGCGCGCCTCACGAAGAACGAGGCGGAGGTGCGCAAGCTGTGCGAGCACTTCAACGCACAGACCTTCGACGAGCTCCTGATCGGCATCGGCTACGGCAAGCACAGCCCGAAGGCGATCATCGAGTTCCTCGCGCCGCCGCAAGGCAACCAGGAGTCGCTCCCGCCGCCGTCCCTCAAGGAGAGCCGCATCGAGTCGCTCGTCCGCAAGGTGACGGGCCGCGACAACCACGGCATCCGGCTGAACGGCATCGACGACGTGCTCGTTCGCTACACGAAGTGTTGCAACCCCCTGCCGGGGGACGAGATCGTCGGTTTCATCACGCGCGGCCGCGGCATCACCGTGCACCGCCGCAACTGCCCGAAGGCGCTCGACACCGATCCGGAGCGCCGCGTGGAGATCTCGTGGGACGCGCGGGCGAAGATCAACCGCCCGGTGCAGCTCCGCGTGATGACGGCGAACCGGCCCGGCATCCTCGCCACGGTCGGCCAGACGTTCCACGAGCAGGGCATCAACATCAGCGAAGCGACGTGCCGCGCCGGCGACGACGGCCGAGCGACGAACACGTTTACCTTTCTGTGCTCGGATCTCGCGCAGCTCAAAGGCGTCATCCGGCAGCTCCAGCGCATCCCGGGCGTGATGGCCGTCGAGCGGACGTAGCCTGGTTGAGGGGGGCCCGAGAGCCCCCTCAAAACTCCCCGATGGCCACGTGGGGTCTCGTCAGCGCCGACGACGCGGGCCGGGCCCCGAGCTCGCGCCTGCACCCGCGAGCGCGCGCGTGAGCGGACGACCGAGGTCCCCCTCGGGCGCATGCCGCGCCGCGAGATCCTTGATGCGACGAACGAAGGCGTTGATGGCGCGTTGATCGACGCCGGCCGGCGAGGTCGCGCGCTCGCACCAGTAGGTGCGGCATCCGAACGGACGCGACGTGTAGATCGCGCAGCGTCCGTTCTCGTCGAGCATCGGGCAGACGCGCTCGTCGACGGTGGTGAGGCGACGCTTGCCGCGCGAGGTGTCCTCGCTGCTCGCGAGCGGAGGAGGCGTGCGGCCGAGCGCGCGCGCACCACCTCGCGCCGCGATGGCGCGTTGCACGAGGGCGAGCTCGATCGACGTGACGTACGGCTCGCGCCCCGTGACGCCGAAGCGGCAGCACTCGGTGGACGCAGGGCACGACTGCCCCGCGAAGGACGCGTCGACCTCGCGGTAGATCATCGCGAGCTCGTCGAGCAGACCCGCGAGCGCGCGCCGCTCATCGTCCTTCGTGGTGTTCGGGTGAATCGATGCGTGCGAACGATCGGGCGACTTCGTGCGAGACATGGAGCGATCGCCCGCAGCATACGCCACCTCCGCACTGTTCCAACGCGTGGCTCACTTTGCGTGCTGCGTGCGAGCGCTATCCTGCGCGGTGACCATGCCCAAACCGCACGCGCATCCGCGACTGCGGCCGATCGAGGCCATCTTCGTTCCGCACCCGACGTTCGGTAAAGCGCTCATGCTCCGCGACGGCGAGGGCATCGCGCCGAGCTCGGTTGCGATTCGCGGAGACCTCGCCCCGATCGTCTCGTGCATGGACGGCACGAGCTCGCTCGACGGCATCGCACGCCGCGCGAGCCGCACCATCGGCCGCATGATCGACGTCGCGATCGTCTCGCGCCTCGTGGCTGAGCTCGACGAGGCCTACATGCTCGAGACGCCACGCTTCCAGGCGAGGCGACGCGAGGTCGTGGCCGCGTTCGCCGCGGCGAGCGAGCGGCCCGCGCACCATGCGGGCGGCGCTTACCATCGAGATCCCGAGGAGCTCGCTCGTTACATCGAGGAGGCATGTCTCGCGAAGGCGCCACGCGGCAACGGCGCCTCGCACGGCCGCCTCGTCGGGCTCTGCGCGCCGCACATGGACCTCTGGCGAGCGGCTGAAGGCTACGGCCACGCGTACGGCGCGCTCGCCGAGGCGCTACCTCCCGAGGTGGACACGTTCTTCCTGCTCGGCACGTCACACGCGCCGATGCGCCAGCCCTTCGCCGTCTGCGACAAACGTTTCGCCACGCCGCTCGGCGCGCTCGAGCCCGACCACGATGCGCTCGCGTTCCTCGCGGCGCACAGCCGCTTCGACGTGCGCGAGGACGAGTACCTGCACAAGGGCGAGCATTCGTTGGAGTTGCAAGTGATTTTCCTGCGCCACCTGCTCGGCGATCGTCCCGCGCGGATCGTGCCCGTGCTCTGCGGCCTCGGCGATGCGCAGGCGAGGGGACGTGATCCACGCGAGGACGCGCGGGCCGAGTCGTTCCTCGCGGCGCTCGCCGAGCTCGTGGAGCGACGCGGCGCGCGCGCCTTCCTGATCGCGGGCGCCGATCTCGCGCACGTCGGCCCGCGCTTCGGCGATCCGCGCCCGCTCGACGCTGCCGAGCGCGACGCGCTCCAGGCTCGTGACGCGGAGTCCATCCGCCTCATGGTGGAGCACGACGCGAGCGGGTTCTTTTCGCAGGTCGCTGAGGATCTCGACACGAGGCGCGTCTGTGGCCTCGGCCCGATCTACACGGCGCTCCGGGCGTTGCCGGGGTCCGCGGCGGGACGGCTCTTGCACTACACGCAGTGCGTCGATCCCGTGGAGGGATCGATCGTCAGCCACGCGTCCTTGACGTTCGTCTCCTGAAGGGCCGTGTCCCAGCACGGCCCTCTCGTCGAACGAGGACTAACTCCGCGAGAACTTGCGCCGCGCGATGTCGAGGCCGAGGCGCTCGGCTTCGCGGTAGATCGCCTGGCGCGACATGCCGAGCGAACGCGCGGCTGACGCGACGGAGCCGTTCGCACGCGCGAGCGCATCTTCGAGACGTGCGCGGGCGAGCGAAGGATCCGTGGCGGGGGGCAGCGAGGGCTTCGTACGGCTCGCCCTCGCGAGCGACGACGCGATCGACGACGGAAGGATCGCACCGTCGGAGCCCGCGACCTCGGCCGCGGAGACGAGCGTCGCTTCGAGCTGCGGCACGCCGCCCGGCCAACCCGCGCGTACGAGCGACTCGAGCAGCTCAGGCGTGATGCGCGAGAGCTCGATGCCACGGCGCTCCGCGATGTCCTGCACGATCGCCGCGATGTCCTCGCGTCGATGCTCGAGCGGCGTGATCGTGACGCGCTTGCCCGAGAAGAGCGAAGCGAACCACGGCGCGAGCTTGCCGTCGCCGACCGCGCGATCGAGCGGCTGCCCGACCGTCGCGATGACCGACACGCCGCTCGTGCGGCCGACCGCGTGCGCGATCTCGAGCTGCTGCGGGCGCGGCAGCCGATCCGCATCGAGCACGACCCACGTCATCGGGCGAATGCCTGCCGGGATCGTCGGCTTGCCTTCGGCGCGCCCGTCCACCGTGACGATGTCGCCCACGCCTTCGCGCACGGCGGCGGCGAGCTTCGCCATCGTGCGCTTGCCCGTGCCGGGACCGCCCTCGATGCACACGCACGAGCCGCCCTTCACGAGATCGAGGATCGGATCGATCCAGTCCTTGCGCTGCCGCGGGCCGTGAACGAGCGGGCCCGTGCGCATGATCGCGCCGCCGTACGCGCTGAGATCACGCTCGACGAACACGCCGATCCGGCTGCCGAGACGCACCACGTCGCCGTGGCTCAGACCGATGCGACGCGCGCGCACGCCGTCGACGAACGTGCCGTCGGGCGTGCCGAGATCCTCGACGTAGCAACCATCCGCGCGAACGCTGACCTTCGCGTGCTCGGGCGCGATGCCCGCGCCGTCGACATGCGCGTCGCGCGACGCGCTGCCGATCACCGCGCCGTCGGTGAGCGTGATCGGCGCGAGCTCGCCGTTGAAACCGACGAGCACGAGCCCCCAGCCGCTGCCGTCTCGCCGACCCTTCGCGAAGACGCCCGACCGGTGTTCTTTCTGTGCTTGGCTGACCGCCTCCGTGTTCGAAGCGGAGTTGATACGCAAAGCAGCTTGCTGTTCGTTCATGTTTCCCCCCATCCCTACGGAGCACGCGACGGTGCCCCATCCGCCTGTGCTGCAACCCCCAACGGCCGACTCTCCGGCCAGGCCGTCCGATGCAACGGTTGAAGAAGATACTCTTGGAATTCAAAGAGGCAACTGTCTGGGGCGCAGGGCTTGACAGTTTCCAAAGTGCCGAGTAGGAATGGCCTCGCTGCTGACGAGGCACGCCTCGGTACGCAGTAGGGCCCTCGTCGGGGACCTCCCGAGTGAATCGGGAAAAACCCGAACGGCCCTTCGGCATCGTCCCCTTGAAGGCGATGACGAAGTTTGCGGGAGTAACTCAGTGGTAGAGTGCAACCTTGCCAAGGTTGACGTCGCGGGTTCAAATCCCGTCTCCCGCTCTGAAAATTAGCAGTTCCTTCGCAGCACCCTGCGGGAGTAACTCAGTGGTAGAGTGCAACCTTGCCAAGGTTGACGTCGCGGGTTCAAATCCCGTCTCCCGCTCCGCAACGTAGAGAAACACAAAGGCCGGCCGCGCGAACATGAACGCGGCCGGCCTTCGTGTTTCGAAGGCTCAGGGCACAAACGCGGCCGGCCCGCGCCCCGTTGTGATACGCCTCCTCGGCGATGCCGCCCGCGCCTCTTCACGAGCGACTCCGACAGCTCGCGAGCACCCTCGAACGACAGTTCCTCGGCAAGGACGAGATCATCCGGCTCCTGATGATCTCGGTCGTCGCCGGCGAGCACTGCGTGCTCCTCGGTCCGCCCGGCACGGCCAAGAGCGCCCTCATCCGCTCGCTCTCGGAGCTGATGCAGGCGAACTACTTCGAGTACCTGCTCACGCGCTTCACCGAGCCAAACGAAATTTTCGGTCCCGTCGACATCGTCGCCTTCCGCGAAGGCACCTACCGCCGCAACACGCAGGGCATGCTGCCCGAGGCGGAGGTCGTCTTCCTCGACGAGGTCTTCAAGGCGAACAGCGCGATCCTGAACGCCCTGCTCACGCTGCTCAACGAGCGCAAATTCACGAGCGGCGGCAAGGTGATGCGCTGCCCGCTCATCAGCGTCTTCGCCGCCTCGAACGAGGTGCCCGGCGACGAGACGCTGAACGCGATCTTCGACCGCTTCCTCCTGCGCGTCCACTCGGACAACCTCGACGCGTACCACTTCAGCGAGCTTCTACAGCGCGGCATCCAGCACGAGATCCGGCAGATGTCCGGCGAGCCGCTGCGCCCCGTCGTCACCGCCCGCGAGCTCGCCGATCTCGGCAAGAGCTTCGGCGGCCGGATGAATTTTTCCGACGCGTTCCTCTCGGCCTACAAGGGCATCGTCTTCCAGATCCGCGCCGAGGGGATTTCGCTCTCGGATCGTCGCGTCGTGAAGATGCTCAAGCTCTTCGCCGCAAGCGCCTACCTCGACGGGCGCAACACCACCGACGCGAGCGACTTCTTCGTCCTCAAGCACATCTGGAACAACCAGGACCAGGCCGCGATCCTCGAAGGCATCGTGCAGCCCGTGCTCGAAGCGTTCTTCCGCGAGCACCCCGATCGACGTCGTGTCGGCGCGCTCGGCGTGGGCGTCGACGCGCTCGCCGCCGAGATCGATCGCATCCGCCAGCTCCTCACCGGCGGCACCGCCCTCGGCGACGTGCAGCTCTTCAGCCAGCTCAAGGCCCTCGGCGAGATCAAGACCGCGCTCGCCGGGATTACCGATCCGCGCGCGCGCGAGCTCGAGAAGCGCGTCGCGCAGCTCCTCGAAGCCTCGTTCCGCAGCGGTCGCTTCGCGCAGATCTGACGCGCCGCCTCAGGTGGGCCGCTTGCGCTCGCGCGGCGGTCCGCTCGTGCCCCGCTCGCGCGGCGGCCCGCTCGTCCCACGTTCACGCCGATCCGCAGGCCGCGCGCGTCGCTCCTCGTGCCCGCCTTCCCGCGACGCGTACCCTGCCCGCGGGCGTTCGCCACGCTCGCCGCGCTCGCCTCGATCGCGCGGCGCCGCGCCGACGTGCGCCCGCGGCCTCTGCTGCTTCGCGCGTTGCGCCGGCATCTGATCCACGGCCGGGCGCACGCGCTTCGGCACGCCGAACTCTTTTCGGATGGCGAGCAGCTCGTCGACCGTCAGGAGCCGCCACTTCCCCGGCAAGAGCCCCTCGGAGGTCACGCCGGCAAAACTCAGCCGCGCGAGTCGCATCACGGGGAAGCCCGTCGCCTCGCCCATGCGGCGGATCTGCTGGTTTCGCCCTTCGCGCAGGGTGATCTCGAGCCAGGTCTTGTCGCCCTCGTGTCGCAGGATGCGCACGTCCGCAGGCAGCGTCTTGCCGTCTTCGAGCTCGACGCCCGTGCGCCACACGTCGGCGTCGCCTTCATCCATCACGCCTCTCACTTTGAGGACGTACGTCTTGGGCACGCCGCCGCGCGGATGAAGCAGGCCGTTCGAGAACTCGCCGTCGTTCGTCATCAAGAGGACGCCGCTCGTCGCGAAGTCGAGGCGGCCGACGGGATACACACGCGCCCCCGCGCCACGCACGTGATCCGCGACCGTGGGCCGACCTTCGGGATCATGGAGCGTCGACACGACGTTCCGCGGCTTGTGCAGCACGAGGTAGACCGGCGACTCCGCGGTGAGCCGCTTGCCATCGACCTCGATCTTGTCGCGGCGCGGGTCGGCCTTGGCCCCGAGTTCCGTCACGACGCGCCCGTTCACCCGGACCCGCCCTGCCGTGACCAACTCCTCCGCTGCGCGCCGGGAGCTCACCCCCGAACGGGCGATGATCTTCTGCAACCGCTCTTCCATCCGCCGACAATGCCTCCAGCCCGCTTCGCTCCAAACCCGTTCGACGCTCGGGGCTCCGGTTTGCCTGACGGCGCCCTTCGCCCCGAACTTCGTCGACGCTCGGGGCTCCGGTTTGCCTGACGGCGCCCTTCGCCCCGAACTTCGTCGACGTTCGGGGCTCCGGTTTGCCTGACGGCGCCCTTCGCCCCGAACCCCAGCTCGTGATAAGCACGCTCCATGCGCCGCGTCGACAAGCCGTGGGGACACGAGCTCATCTGGGCGGAGACGTCCCGTTACGTGGGCAAGTTGCTCCACATCCGGGCAGGCGAGCGTCTGTCCCGTCAATACCACCGGGTCAAGGAAGAGACACTCTTTCTCCAGTCGGGCGAGATGGACCTCGAAGTGGGTCCGAAGGAATCGCTCGAACGTCGCCGCATGGTGAAGGGCGACGTCTTCCACGTCCTGCCCGGGACGATCCACCGCATGATCGCCGTCACCGACGTGGACGTGATCGAAGTGTCCACGCCCGAGCTCGACGACGTCGTCCGCATTGAAGACGTCTACGGCCGCGAAGGAACGAACGCTCCCTGAGCGTGTCCCCGTCGCGCTAGGGCTTCTTCTTCTCGCCCTTGTCGGTCTTCGCGTCGGCCTTCTTGTCGGCTTTGCCGTCGTCCTTCTTCTCGGCCTTCTCGTCCTTCTTCTCGGCCGGCGCGGGTGAGCCTTTGGGCTCGCCTTCGCCCTCGTCGCCGTCCTTGTCGGCGTCGCGCTTCTCGGCCGCGCGCTTCTTCGCCGCCTCTTCTTCTTCTTTCTTTCGCTCGGCCTCCTCGGCACGGCGGCGCACCTCCGTGTCGTGGTCCCAGCGATCGACCCGCTCGTCGCCGTCGAGGTCCACGCCCATGCGTTCGAGCTTGCCCTCGCGGTAGACCTCCCAGACATCGGGCTTGCCGTCGCGGTTCTGGTCGCGCTTGATGCGCGAGAGCTTCCCGTCCGAGTAGGACTTCCACTCGTCGGGCTTGCCGTCGCGATCGTTGTCGAACTCGACCTCCGCGAGCTTGCCGCGCGAGAACGTGATCCACGTGTCGATGCGGCCGTCGTAGTTCGTGTCGCTCTCCTCGTGCAGGCTCTCGCCCTTGTCGTTGTAGCGACGCACGACGTCCTTCACGCCGTCGAAGTTCGTGTCGATCTCGCGGCAGACGAGGATCTTCTTCTGCGACTCGCCCATGCCGACGAGCAAAAAGACGCGGCGGACGTTTGGCTTGAGCGAGCCGGGCCCCGCGATCTCACTCGCTTCCCGATCCTTCCGGCCCTTCCAGTCGCACATCGAACGATCGTCGACCTTGTAGGCCGGACCTTTGAGCGGAGCGCGCTTCGGCGTGGTCTCGCCGGTGAACGCGTTCGTCGTGGTCGCGGGCGTGCTCGCGCACGCCGTGAGCGCGAGGAGAGAGCCGGCGAGTGTCCACACGATCACGCGGCTCGTCATCGAGGGCTCGTTCCGCCGGGCTGCGGTGCGGTGGGCGCGCCCCCCTGAAGCACCGGGGTGGGCACCGTCGGAAGCGGCGCCGCGCCCGAGGGACGGGGCGCAGGGGCCTGCGGCTTCGGCATCGTGGCCTGCTTCGCGCGGGCCTCGGCGCAGAGGTCGAGCACCGTCTCGGGATCGGGTTTGCCGTCGACGTTGCGATCGGTCGCGACGAGTGCGCAGCGATCGTCGCTGGGATCGTTGAAGGCCCACCACTGATCGACGAGCCCGTCGCCGTCCGAGTCGCGCTCGCGCCGGACGAGACGGCCGCCTTCGTAGTAGTCCCAGGTGTCGAGCTTGTCGTCGAAGTTGGTCTCGCGTTCCTTCAGGAACACGGCGCCGTCGCGCGAGCTCACGATCTCGTCGGCGCGGCCGTCTCTATCGTAGTCCGACTCGCGGCGGCGTTCGCGGCCTGCAGGGTCGTAGTAGACGAAGACGTCGATCGCGCCGTCGAAGTTGAGGTCGAGGATGCGGCAGACCTCGCGTCCCGCGCCGTCGGGCACACGCGTCATGTCGGGCTTGCCGTCGCCGTTCACGTCGAAGCGCTGCGCGTTCGCTGCGGTCATGTCGCAGGCCTCGTGCTTCACCTCGGTGTCACGCTCGGCGCCCGTGGGAAGGGTGGGCGGCGGGCCGCCCGGATCGGCCGAGGTGCATGCGGTCGCGCCGATCGCTGGCAGCGACGTGAGGAGGGCCGCGACGCCGAGCGAGCGCGCCCAGCGGCCAGGGCATGGAAAGCGGCGAGATTCCAAGCGTTCGAGGCGAGTCTAGACGCACCGCGACGTCTTCCGCAAGGCGAGCGGCAGGCGGATGCCTTGCTCGTGCTCATGCTACTGACGTGCGTTTCCGGAGACTCCCGAGTCTTCCTGATTGACAACACACGTACCGGCATCTAGGGTAACGCCTTGTCAGTATCCCTCAGAGTCCTGGGGGCGTGCCGTCCGCATGCGGTGGGCGACGCGAAGAGCGCAGGGCCGGCGTGACATGTCGCGAAAGAAAGTCTCGACGACCATCTACATCACGCCCGAGCAGGCCGAGCGCCTGAAGCTCTTGCACGACCGGACGAAGGTGCCGATCGCGGTCTACATCCGCGAGGGGATCGACATGGTCCTCAAGCACTACGAGCACGTGCTTCCGGGACAGATGAGCCTGGAGACGACGGTCCAGAAGAAGTAACCGCCGCAAGCCGTGGCTTTCGCCCGCGCGACGCGCTAGGAGCACGCGGCCGTCGTCTTGCCGGCCTCACGGAAGTATGCCCGCCGATCCCAAGCTCATCCGCAACTTCTCCATCATCGCGCACATCGATCACGGCAAAAGCACGCTGGCCGACCGCATCCTGGAGACCACCGGCGCCCTGTCGGAGCGCGAGAAACAAGACCAATTCCTCGACAAGATGGAGATCGAGCGCGAGCGCGGAATCACCATCAAGGCGCAGAACGTGCGGCTCGAGTACGCCGCCAGCGACGGCCAGAAGTACCGGCTGCACCTCATCGACACGCCCGGACACGTGGACTTCAACTACGAGGTCTCACGTAGCCTCTCGGCCTGCGAGGGCGCGCTGCTCGTCGTGGACGCCTCCCAGGGGGTCGAGGCGCAGACGCTCGCCAACGTCTTCCTCGCGCTCGACAACAACCTCGAGATCATCCCCGTCCTGAACAAGATCGATCTGCCCTCGGCGGACGTCGACCGCACGAAGCGCGAGATCGAGGACGTCATCGGCCTCGATTGCGCGAACGCGATCCTGGCGAGCGCGAAGACCGGCATCGGCATCAAGGACATCCTCGAGGCCGTCGTGGCGCGCGTGCCGCCGCCGAAGGGCGACGCGCAAGTCACGCCCCGCGCGCTGATCTTCGATAGCTGGTACGACAGCTACCGCGGCGCGGTCGTCATGATCCGCGTGGTCGAGGGCACGCTGCGCAAGGGCCAGAAGGTGCGGTTCCTCGCGACGGGGCGCGACTACGAGATCACCGAGATGGGCGTGTTCGCACCGCACGCGACGCCCATCACCGAGCTCGGCCCGGGCGAAGTCGGGTTCATCGCGGGCAACATCAAGAGCGTCACCGACACGAAGATCGGCGACACGGTGACGGACGCGGTCCACCCGACCACGGTCGCGCTGCCCGGCTTCAAAGAGGTGAAGCCGATGGTCTTCGCGGGCATCTTCCCCACGGATTCGGCTCAGTACGAGGACCTGCGCGACGCCCTGTCGAAGCTCCAGATGAACGACGCGGCGTTCGTCTACGAGCCCGACACGTCCGAGGCGCTCGGCTTCGGCTTCCGCTGCGGCTTCCTCGGCCTGCTCCACATGGAGATCATCCAGGAGCGGCTCGAGCGCGAGTACAACCTCGACCTCATCACCACGGCGCCGAGCGTCGTGTACCACGTGTACATGAACACCGGGGAGATGAAGCCCATCGAGAACCCGGCGCGCTTGCCCCCGACGCAGCACGTCGACCATCTCGAGGAGCCGATCTACCGTGTGACCATCCACGTGCCCTCGTCGTACGTGGGCGCAGTGCTCGCGCTCTGTCAGGACCGGCGCGGCGAGCAGAAGTCGCTGCAGTACGCCTCGTCCGACCGCGTGATCATCACGTACGACATGCCCCTCAGCGAGGTGCTCTTCGACTTCCACGACAAGCTGAAGAGCGTCTCCCGCGGCTACGCCTCGATGGACTACGAGCTCGTCGGCTACAGGCCCGCCGACCTCGTGAAGCTCGACATGCTGGTGAACGGTGACCCGCTCGACGCCCTGAGCGTCATCGTCCACAAGGAGAAGGCGTTCCAGCGTGGGCGCGATCTCGCCGTGAAGCTGAAGGACATCGTGCCGCGCCAGCAGTACGAGGTGGCCATCCAGGCGGCCATCGGCTCGAAGGTGATCGCCCGGACGACCGTGAAGGCGATGCGCAAGGACGTCACGGCCAAGTGCTACGGCGGCGACATCTCCCGCAAGCGCAAGCTCCTCGAGAAGCAAAAAGAGGGCAAGAAGCGCATGAAGATGGTCGGCAGCGTCGAGATCCCCCAGGAGGCGTTCCTGGCGATCCTCAAGGTCGACTGAAGCGCGCGCCCTCTACCGTCCGCGCCCGAGCCTTCGTATAAGGCGCGACATGTCGGTCGCTCGACGCGCTCTCCCGCTCTGCCTCCCGCTCCTCCTCGCGCTCGCTGCCTGCGACGAACCGGTCTCGACGAAGGGCGCGGCGCCCTCGGCCGCGCCGCCGCCCACCGCAGCCGAGCCGCAGCCCTCCGCGACGACGCCGCCTCCACCGGCGAAGGCGAAGATCGAGATGCCGCCGCGGCCTGTGCCTCTTGGCTCGGCGGGCCCGATCCAGCCGAGCGCGCCGCCGGATCAGCAGATGATGGCGATTCAGTACACGATCGCGATGGTCACGCCGCGCGGCACCGACCCCATCGTCGACAAGGACTACGTCGACCGCATCGTGAAGAAGCTCGAAGCCGCGGTGCGCACGGCCGACAAGGGCAAGACGCCGCCGAACCCAGTGAAGCCGAACAAGGGCAACCGCAAGCTCGAGGTCGACATGGGCAAGGGGTGCAACGAGCGCGTGCCGGAGAACCTGCTCCACCAGCGGGCAGGCTCGTCGTTGAAAGAGGCCTACGAGGCTGGCGTGCTCGTCATCTCTTGCCACGACGACAAGTGGGAGTGTCATCAGTCGACGCGCATCCCCGAAGACGTGTTGTGCCACGCCGCGCCGCGCCGCTGAGCCACGTCCGCCCCTGACGAGCGAGCCCGCATCCTCCGCACCACGTGGGGCCTAGCCGCGCTTCTATGCGCGATGTGGTAAGGGAGAGCGGCAAATGCATACGGCCCTCCCGAATCTTCGCTCGCGCGTACGGAAAGGTCCTTACGCCGAGCTCCTCGCCGAGCTCAACCGCAACCGGACCCGGCTCGCAGAGGCCGAGCACGACGCGACCATCTCGTTCGGCCCGACGATGCGCGTCGAACGTTTCGTTCTGGGCAACGGCCTCAGGGTCCTGATCCTGCAGGACAACGCGGCGCCCGTCGTCTGCGTGCAGACGTGGTTCGGCGTCGGATCGCGGCACGAGCGCGTCGGCAAGACGGGCATCGCCCATCTCTTCGAGCACCTCATGTTCGGCGAGACCGAGACCTCGGCCCACGGCGCGTACGATCGCACCCTCGAAGAGGCGGGCGCCGAGACGAACGCCGCGACGTTCCTGGACTGGACGTACTACCACACGAACCTGCCCGCCGAGGCGCTCGAGCTCACGTTGCGGCTCGAAGCAGACCGGATGTCACGCCTCGTGTTGCGTGATCCGCAAGTGGCGAGCGAGAAGGAGGTCGTCGCGAACGAGCGTCGGCAACGTGTCGACGACGACGTGGACGGCGCGATCAGCGAGATCCTCTACAAGGAGGCGTTTCGCGAGCACGGCTACGGGCACCCGACGATCGGGTGGATGGACGACATCCTCGGCTTCACGACCGACGACTGCGTCTCGTTCTATCGGACGTATTACGCGCCGAACAACGCGGCGATGGCGATCGTCGGCGACGTCGACATCGGGCAGGTGCTGCGGCTCGTGCAGGACAACTACGGCGGCCTGCCGTCCTCGGTTTTGCCGGTCGAGGACGTGCGCCCCGAGCCTCCGCAGATCGAGGAGCGCCGCATCCGCATCACCAAGCCGACGCCGACGCACAAGGTAGCGATCGGGTACAAATCGCCGGCGCTCGGGGACTTCGATCATCCGGCGCTCACGCTCCTGAACGAGGTCCTGTTCGGCGGGCGCTCGTCGCGGGTGCATCGCGCGCTCATCCAGGAGCAGGAGATCGCCACCGACGTGCGCGGCTGGGTGGGCGCGTTCCGGGATCCATCGCTGTACGACGTCTTCTTGTCGGCCCGCGGCGAGCACACGGCGGAGGCGCTCTGCGCAGCGCTCGACGTGCTCCTCGATCGGGTTCGCACCGAGCCGGTGACCGAGGAGGAGCTCGAAAAGGCGAAGGCGCGCGTCGAGCTCGCGGTGCTGCAGGGGCTCGAGACGGTGAGCGGCAAGGCCGAGCAGATCGGGTTTTACGAGGTCGTGCTGGGCGATCCGGCGGCGCTCTTCGATCGGCTCTCGGCGTACCGCAGGGTCACCGTGGGGGATCTCCTCCGCGTGGCGCGCCGGTACCTCGGGCGCTCGTCGAGGACGGTCATCGAGGTCGCGCCCGACGGATCGATGGAGAGCGACGAGATGGACGACGAAGAGACGGACGGCGAGGGGAGCGAAGAGGAGGTGGCGTCGTGACGCACGTCATTGTCGAGCCGAGTCCCGCGTTGCCTCTCGTCAGCGTCGTCGTCGCGTTCCGGTCGGGCTCGGCGCACGACCCCGTGGGCCGCGAAGGGCTCGGGCGCATCACGGCCCGCATGCTCCGCCGCGGCGCCGAAGGTTGGAGCTCGGAGAAGATCGAGCAGACGATCGACCTCCTCGGCGGCGAGCTCGGCGTGGACGTCTCGCCGAGCGCGAGCACGGTGCACTTCGAGGTGATCCGGCGTTCGCTCGATCCGTTCGTGGACCTCGCGTCGACGCTGCTCGCGCGGCCCTCGTTCGACGAGGCCGAGCTCGCTCGGCTGAAGCGGGAAGCCGAGGCCGAGCTCATCGAGTCGCGCGACAGCGACGGCACCTTGTGCGCCCGCGCCTTCCGCCGGACGCTCTTCGCCGGTCATCCGTACGGCCGCCGCGTCGCCGGTTGCATCCCCGCGTTGCGTGCGATCGAGCGCGCCGACGTGGTGTCGTTCTACGGAGCGCACTACGCGCGGGAGAATGCGATCGTCACGATCTCCGGGGACGTCGACGTCGAGGAAGGTCACGCGATCGCGGAGCGCCTGCTCTCCGGACTTCCGGTCGGCGCGAGTGTCCCGGATCCCGTGCAGCCGCCGCCGCGCAGGCCCGGCCGTCGGCTCGTCTTCGTCGACAAACCCGAGCGAACCCAGACGCAAATGATCGTCGGAGGGCTCGGGACGCACCCGAACGACCCCGACCATGTGGCGCTCCTCGTGGCGAACACCGCGTTCGGCGGGACGTTCACCTCGCGGCTCATGCAGGAGGTGCGGGCGAAGCGCGGCTGGTCGTACGGCGCGTCCTCGCGCGTTGGCTTCGATCGGCAGAGGGACGCGTTCACGATGTGGACGGCGCCCAAGGCCTCGGATGCCTCGGCTTGCCTCGCCTTGAAGCTCGAGCTCTTGCACACGCTCCGCAAGGACGGGATCACGAAGGACGAGCTTTCGTTCGTGAAGAAGTACCTCGTCCGTTCGCACGCCTTCGAGGTCGATACGGCGAGGAAACGGGCCTACCAGAAGCTCGAAGCCGCGCTCTACGACTTGCCCGAGGGCTACCATGACAAGCAGCTCGAGCAGATCGAGGGCGTCACGCTGGACGAGGCGAACGCCGCGATCCGCGAGCGTCTGTCGGAAGACGATCTCGTGGTCTCGGTCGTGGGGACCTTTTCGCAGATCGGCGACGCCGTCGCGAAGTCCGTCCCGCGGCTGCTGGAGACCCAGGTCGATCCGTTTGACCTCGAATGACCTGCCGCGCGGGGATGGGGGGGACGCGCGCCTCTCGCCTCACGGCGGGAACATGGCCATGGGGTAGGACACCTCCCGCGGAGCGATGGCGCAGGGATACATGATCGGCTGCTTGCGCCGACGTGAGCCGCGTGCCGCGCTGGGCGGTCGATGCACATACGCGAGCAGCACTTCGCGCACGCGGAGCAGATCCTTCGGCCGCAGGGGGCGCGGCGTCGACACGGCGAGGCTCGACGCGGCGAGCGCGCGCCCTCGCCGGAGCACCTCTGCGCGCGCGAGCTTCAACCGAGCGTAAGCAGTCTTGAGCGGGATTCCGAGCTTCTCGGCGATCTCCGGCATCGACTGCTCCTCGAGGTCGTGCAGGACGAGGATTTCGCGGAGCTTTGGGCGCATCCGACCGATGAGCTCGCGGGCGAGCGCCTGCTCCTCGCCCTCCAGGAGCGCGGATTCGGCTGCGAGAGTGTCGCTCATCGGCTCCGGCGGCTGCTCGGCCACGAGCGGCTCCATGCGGTGCCTCGCGAGCTTCCGATAGTTCGTCGCGAGCTGCATCGCGATGACGAACAGCCACGGGCGCGCCGAGCTTGCCGCGTCGTGATCCTCGATCCGCCGCAGGGCGACCGAGAAGACCTCCTGCGCGATGTCGTCGGCGTCGCGTGCGGGCACTCCATATCGCTCGACGGTGCGCAGGACGAACTGCCATTCGCGCGCATAGAGCTGCTGGAACACTTCATCCCGCGGAGGCAGGACCCCGGAGATGAGCTCCTCCGCGAACGGATAACGAACGGGGGGGTGCGAAGGATCGTGAGGGACGACGTCGGCCGACGGAGGAGGGATGACGTCGGGACACCACGTGGATGGAGACGACGTCGGCGTCGACGGGAAGGAAGCGCCACGGCGCTTGCCTTCTGCAAGGGTTTTATTGGACGAACCTGCGCATGAAGCTCGTTTCCCGCGGGTGTTGCGGGGACGCTCGTCGGCTTTCTTCATGATTCACCGCCCCGAGGCACGGCCTGCGCGCTCGACGTCGCCCGCGCCTCTCGAACGGTTTGTCCTGCGGGTGGCAGGGAGCGTCAATGGTCATCCGCGCTCAAGCGCCCGCGATCGGCTCTCCCTCGGCCTCCGTCGCGAGCATCCACAGGACCGCCATCCGCACAGCGACGCCCGCTTCCACCTGATCGAGAATGACGCTGCGTGAGCCATCTGCCACGGCGGGGTCGATCTCCACGCCTCGGTTCATCGGCCCGGGATGCATCACGATCGCGTCGGGCGCTGCGAGCGCGAGTCGCGCCTCGTTGAGGCCGAACTTCCTGCTGTACTCGCGGGTGCTCGGCAAGAACGTGCCCGCGAGGCGCTCGCGCTGGACGCGGAGCATCATCACCACGTCGGCCCCTTCGAGCGCGGGCTCGAGTCGATCGTGCACCTCCGCGCCGAGCGTCTCGGCCGCGGGTGGCAGCAGCGTGCGAGGGCCCGCGAAGCGCACCGTGGCGCCCATCGTTCGCAGGAGAAGCGCGTTCGAGCGCGCGACACGGCTGTGCAGGACGTCGCCGCAGATGGCTACGACGAGGCCTTCGAGTCGGCCCTTGCGACGTCGGATCGTGAACGCGTCGAGCAGCGCTTGCGTGGGGTGCTCGTGCGTCCCGTCGCCCGCGTTGACCACGGCGGCCTTCGTGCGTGCTGCCACGTAGTGCGGCGCGCCCGACGCTTGATGCCGGATCACGAGGACGTCCGGGCACATCGCCTCGAGGTTCTTCACCGTGTCGAGGAGCGTCTCGCCCTTGACCGCGCTCGACGTCGACACGCTGATGTTGATGACGTCCGCTGAGAGCCTCTTGCCTGCGAGCTCGAACGAGGTCCGTGTGCGTGTCGAAGGCTCGTAGAAGAGGTTGATCACCGTCTTGCCGCGGAGCGTCGGCACCTTCCGGACGCTGCGCCGCGAGACGTCGAAGAAGCTCTCCGCGGCTTCCAGGATCGAGTGGATCTCGGCCCTCTCCAGGGCCTCGATCCCGAGCAGGTGGCGGTGCGGATATCGCGCGCGTGGTGTCGTCGTCACGTTCCCCCCAGGGTGGATGTGTCCTCGATGGTGGCCCACGCGCCGTCGTCCTTCTGCGTGACCTCGATCCGCTGTCCGGGGCCGAGCTCCACGCGACGCACGGTGTAGTCCGGGTGGATGGGCAGCTCGCGGCCGCCGCGGTCGACGAGCACGCAGAGCTCGATGCGACGCGGGCGGCCGTAGTCGAGCACGGCGTCGAGCGCCGCGCGGATGGTGCGGCCCGTGTAGATGACGTCGTCGACGAGCACGACGCGCTTGCCGCGCACCTCGAACGGGATGCGGCTCGGGCCGATCTTGGGGTTCGGCAGGGCCGTCGCGGCGTCGTCGCGGTAGAGGGTGATGTCGATGGAGCCCGTCGGCGGGGCTTCACCTTCGAGCTCGCGGAGCAGCGCGGCGAGCCTCTCCGCGAGGGGCTCTCCGCCGCGCCGAATGCCGACCAGCGCGAGGTCACGGACGCCGCCGTGCTCGGCGATCTCGCCAGCGACGCGGCGGAGGCCTCGGGCCACAGCGACCGGATCGAGGAGGACTTCGGACATGGCGGGGACGAGCTACCACAAGGCCGACGCGGTGTCCCCGGGCCGCGCGGGGTGCGTCACGTCAATCGGGCTGGTGGAGAATTTTCTGGGTCGGATCCACGAAGTAGAACCGACCGTAACCGGCGCGCTGGAAGGTGACCGCGCCGAACGCGTTGACGAGGACGGAGACCACGGCGAAGGCCCAGAAGAAGCCGCCGAGCCGCCTCCTGCCGAGCGCGAGGAGCGCGAACAGGAACACGGCGAAGTCGTTGGAGAAGCGGTAGCCGAACTGGATCCAGCCGCTGTTCTGGTAGAGCAAGCTCGGCAGCGCGACGCACGCGGCCGTGAGCGCGACGGCCCAGAACGAAGGCGGCGTGCGCCGAGGCCAGAGGACCCACGCGTAGATGGGCGTCGTGATCCACAGCGCGAGGCCGTGCGCGTTGATCTGGAACGGAGCTCCACTGACACCCGTGTAGGGCAGGGACGTCAGGATCACGCCGAGGTTCCGGCCGAGGTAGTGGTACGAGAAGAGTCCCCACCGCTCGATGCGTGTACGCCACGTGATCGCCAGCAGCCGGTGGCCGAACTCGAACGGATCGCCGAACCGCGCGGCGTTGTACCAGAGCAAGACGCCGAGCACCGCGGCAGCAGGTACGGCAAAGAGCGCGAGCTTCTTCGCGAGCGCGCGCGCGTCCACGTCCGCGAGGCGCACGCGATCGCTCGCGCCTGCTCGCGCGCTTGCCCTCACGGCCTCGTACACGAAGAGCGGGAACGCAAAGCCGAGCGGCGTACGTGTGGCGAACCCGAGGCCGATCGCGAATCCCGCGAGGATCGGGTGCGCGGCGCCGACGGACGCGAAGAGGTAGAGCGCCGCGAGCGCCGCGCCGACGACGTGCGCGGCGAACCAGACCGTGCCTTGCACGGCGGAGAACCAGTACACGGTGCCGAATGCGAAGAGCAGCGAGAGGAGCACGTTCTCCCGCTCGGATCGGCCCGTCCTGCCCGCGCGCGCGAGCGCGTCGAGGCCGAGGTACAGGAGCGCCGGCGCGAGCCCCGTGTAGAGCGCGAAGACCTGACCGTCCCGGACGCGTTCGACGTTGCCCGCGAGCTTGACCGCAGGCAGCAAGAGGACCGCGGGGAACGGCGGAAAGCTCACGTAGTGCTTGCCTCCCCACGCGACGAAATCGTTGTTCCCCGTGTACGCGGGGGGCGGGCCGCCGAGGTCCAGGCGACCGTGCAGCCACGCGTCGGCGAGCAAGGCGAAGTGGTTGAACGGCGTGTGCGTCGTGAGCCGCTCGCGCCCCGTTGTGGCGAGACAGACGACCGTGACCAACGTGTAGATCGCCGCGGCAAAGAGCCACCTTCGCGATCGATCGTCGGGCCGTTCGAGCGGGCGGTCCATGCGTGCTGGGCGCACCCTACCATGGCCTTCGCTGCTCGAAGCGCGTCGGGCGGCTTGCGAGCACCCCGACCGTGCGCTAGTTGCTCCCGCCTCGCGCGGCCGCGGCGAACGCACCGCTACCGCGATCTCGCTTTTGCCCCCAGGAGTCGACCATGCCGCTCTTCGCCATTCCTGCCGGAGACATCGACGCCGCTGGTCGCTCGATCGCGGCGGACCTGCCCGTGGCTTGGCTCGACGAACAGCTCAGCGACTGCGACATGCGTGGCGCCGAGCCGGGGCACGTTTCGGGTCGGATCTCTCGTTCGGGCTCCGACATCGTCGTGCGCGGGCGCGTCCACACCGTCTTGCAGGCGCCGTGCGCTCGTTGCCTCGAACCCACGAAGCTCGATGTCGAGGCCGAGATGTCGCTCCTCCTCAAGCCCGCGCCGCCTGCCGTGCTCGCGCAGAAGGCGGACGAGAAGCGCGCGGCGGCGCAGGCGAAGAAGGCCGCGGGGGGAAGCACGAAAACCGAAACGGGCAAGAAGGCGCCGAAGGAAAAGGAGCTGCCGGAGTACGAGTTTTCCTCGGAGGAGGCGGAGGTCGACATCTACGACGGCGAGACGGTCGTGCTCGACGGGTTCATCCGCGAGGCGATTCTGCTCGAGATGCCCATCTTCCCCTTGTGCTCCGAGGCGTGTCCGGGTATCCGTCCCGCCTCCCCCGAGGCCGACGAGGGTGGCGCCGAGCCGCCCATCGACCCCAGGCTCGCGCCCCTCGGCGCTTTGCGCGCCGCGCTCGCCAAGAGCGGCTCGCGCGGGCCGAACGATGATCAAGGGGCCGCGACCGGCAGCGCCGACGCGTCCCAGCAGAAGAAGACGAAGAAGGAGTAGCCCGTGGCCGTCCCGAAGAGGAAAACCACCCCGAGCAAGCGCGACATGCGGCGCGCGAACCACGACAAGGTCACCCCGGTGCAGGTGGTTGCCTGCCCGAACTGCGGGGAGGCGGCGCTGCCGCACCGCGCCTGCGGCGCCTGTGGTTTCTACAAGGGCCGCAAGGCGAAGGCCGTCAAGGCCACGACCACCTGAATCCACCGCAATCCCCGGCTTGCCCGTCTCGCAGGGCCTCCCGCTTCATGACGAAGGGCGAGGCTGCGAGATGGGCTCGCGCCGGGCAGCGCGCGCGTGCATGGATCTCGGCGCTTCGCGATGAATCCCGCGGAGGCACAGGCCGAGGTCCATCGCTCGAGCACGCGCCGCGCCGGCGCCCTGCTACCTTGTCACCATGAACGCGCTCCCTACACCGAAGAGTCGCATCCTCGGGACTGGCCACTACGTCCCTGAGAAGGTCCTCGCCAATGTCGACCTCGAAAAGATGGTCGATACGTCCGACGCTTGGATCGCGGAGCGCACCGGCATCCGGCGCCGGCACATCGCGGCCGAGCACGAGAACACGAGCGACATGGCGGCGGCCGCCGCGCGTCGCGCCCTCGAGTCGGCGGGCCTCAACGCCGCCGACATCGACATGATCATCGTCGGGACGATCAGCGGCGACAGCCCCATGCCCGCATGCGCCGTGCACGTGCAGCAGAAGCTCGGCGCCGACAACATCCCGGCGTTCGACGTGTCGGCCGCGTGCGCCGGGTTCATCTACGGCCTCACCATCGCCGATCAGTTCATCGCCACCGGCGCGGCGCGCTGCGTCCTCGTGGTCGGCGTCGAGCTCCTTTCGAGGCTCCTCGACTGGCAGGATCGGACGACGTGCGTGCTCTTCGGAGACGGCGCGGGCGCAGTCGTGCTCGGGCCCTCGGAGGGAGACGGCCGGGGCCTGCTCGCGACGCGCATCTTCACGGATGGCTCGCTCGCGCATGCGCTCACGATCCCAGGCGGCGGCACGGCCGAACCGCTCACGGACGAGGGACTCGCCAAGAAGCGCAACAAGGTCCACATGATGGGGCAGGAGATCTTCCGGACCGCCATCAAGAACCTGACGAGCGCGTCCACCGCGGTCCTCAAGGCCTCCGGGCTCACGAGCGCCGAGCTCGACTGGGTCGTCGCCCATCAGGCGAACCTGCGCATCATCACGCAGGTCGCCGATCGGCTGAACTTTCCGATGGAGAAGTTCGTCATCAACATCCAGGAGTACGGCAACACGTCGAGCGCCTCGATCCCCATCGCGCTCGACGAGGCCGTGCGCGACGGGCGCATCAAGCCCGGGCAAAACGTCCTGATGTGCGCCCTCGGCGCCGGGATCTCCTGGGGCGCTGCGCTCGTCCGGATGTGACGCGCGCTCTGCGCGTCTCCTGCCGATCCTTTGACTACAAAACTTTCTGTCGCGACGTAGCACGAGGAGTCCGCGTCGATGCAACGAAGCACGAAGGTCGCCTGGTTGTTTCCTGGTCAAGGCTCGCAGCTCGTCGGCATGGGCAAGGAGCTCGCCGCGACGTCCGAGGCCGCGCGCCGCACGTTCGAGCGTGCGGACGCGGCGCTCGGCGAGCCGCTCTCCCGGCTCTGCTTCGACGGCCCGATGGAGGAGCTCACGCTCACCGCGAACACGCAGCCCGCGCTGGTGGCGGCGAGCGCGGCCATCGTGGCGGCGCTGCGTGAGCGTCACCCGGAGCTCGCGCCGCCCATGTTCGCCGCGGGGCACTCGCTCGGCGAGTACAGCGCCCTCTGTGCGGCGGGCGCGATCGAGCTCGAGGACGCCGTCCGCCTCTGCCGGCTGCGCGGCTCTGCGATGCAGGCCGCCGTGCCTCCGGGCGAGGGCGCGATGACGGCGATCATGGGGCTCGACGCCGAGACGATCACGGCGATCTGCGAGGAAGCGGCCGCGGGAGAGATCGTTTCGCCGGCGAACTACAACGCGCCCGGACAGGTGGTGATTGCAGGACAAAAGGACGCGGTGGCACGCGCGAACGATCTCGTGGTGGCGCGCGGCGGCAAGGCCGTACCGCTCAAGGTGAGCGCGCCTTTCCACTGCGCGCTCATGCGGAGTGCGCGCGACGCGCTCGCGCCTGCGCTCGGACAGGTCGTGATCCATCCGCTCGCCTTCCCGGTGATCGCCAACGTCGACGCGTCGCCGAACACCGATCCTGGCCGCGTCGCCGACCTGTTGCTGCGGCAGATCGACGGCGCGGTCCTTTGGTCTGCTTCGGTCGAGCGCATGGCGGCCGAGGGCGTGACGCACGCGCTCGAGCTCGGGCCTGGCAAGGTGCTCGCTGGGCTCGGGAAGCGAATCGCGAAATCCATCAAGGTGCTGAGCGTCTCGGATCCCGCGGGGATCGACGCGGTGGCAGCGTTTCTGGAGGCATGAGAGATGTTCGGTCTGAGCGGCAAGGTCGCGCTCGTGACGGGCGCTTCACGTGGGATCGGTCGGGCGACGGCAGAGGCGCTCGCGGCGCAAGGCGCGCACGTCGTCGTGAACTACGTGCGCGGCGAGGAAGAAGCGCGGCGCGTCGTGCAAGCGATCGAGGAGCGCGGTGGCAAGGCAGAGGCGCTCGGCTTCGACGTGGCGGACATGCAGGCCACCGACGAGGCGATCGCAGCTCTGTCGAAGCGGCTCGGCCGCCTCGACATCCTCGTGGCAAACGCGGGCGTCGCCGTCGACAACCTCGTCCTGCGCGTGAAGGAAGAGGAGATCGATCGCGTCTTCGCGGTGAACGTGAAGGGCGCGATCGGGTGCGCGCGCGCGGCGATCAAGCCCATGATGCGCGCCCGCACGGGACGCATCGTGTTCCTGTCGAGCATCGTCGGAGAGATGGGCAATGCAGGGCAGGCGGTCTACGCCGCATCGAAGGCCGCGCTCCTCGGTCTCTCGAAGACGCTCGCGCGTGAGTACGCTTCGCGGAACATCACGGTGAACGTGGTCGCACCCGGCTTCATCGACACCGACATGACCTCGTCGCTCGGTGCCGAGGTGAAGGAAGGCATGCTGAAGGCCATTCCTCTCGGTCGCACCGGAAAGCCGGAAGAGGTCGCTGCCGCGGTGATCTTCCTCTGCTCGGATGCTGCGTCTTACATCACGGGCGAGACCATCCGCGTAAACGGCGGCATGTACATGTAAAAAGCGTTTCGCACGCCACGAAGGTCGTGCAAAAGCTCGAACGATGGGTTAGGAGGGGACCGCTTTTTCCCGGAGGACGCCATGGCGGAAGGTCGCGACATCTCGGCCGAGGTCAAACGGATCATCAAGGAACAGCTCGACGTCGAAGAGAAGGACATCAAGCCCGAATCGACGTTCATCGACGACCTGGGCGCGGATTCGCTCGGCCTCGTGGAGCTCGTGCTCGCCTTCGAAGAGGCGTTCGAAATCGACATCCCGGACGAGGACACGGAGAAGATCCGGAGCGTGCAGGATGCGATCGACTACATCAATTCGCACACCAAGAAGTAGTCCCCGAGAGCCCTAGCGAGGGCCTCATCCCCGATCCATCCTGGGCGAAGCGAGTATGGAACGCGTCGTCATCACCGGCATCGGTCTCGTTACCCCGAACGGCATCGGCACCACGGAGACGTGGCGCTCCGTGCTCGCGGCCGAGTCCGGGATCGGACCCATCACCCTCTTCGATGCATCGCAGTATTCGACGCGCATCGCAGGCGAGGTGAAGGGGTTCGTCGCGGAAAACTTCATCCCCAAGAAGAAGCTCCGCGAGATGGGCCGCTTCGCCCACCTCTCGATCGCCGCATCGCAGCTCTGCATGAACGATGCGGGGATCGAGCTGACCGACGAGGACCGCGAGACGTGCGGCACGTACATCGGTGTCGGCCTCGGCGGGCTGGAGAATTTGTACCAGTACGCGCAGGTGCTCCTCGAAAAGGGGCCCTCGAAGGTCAGCCCGTACTTCATCCCGCAGGTCATCGCGAACCTCGCCGCCGGGCAGGTCGCGATGGCCTTCGACCTCAAAGGGCCGAGTTACTGCAACACGAGCGCGTGCGCCTCGAGCGCCCATTCGATCGGCGAAGCCTTCGAGTGGATCCGCCGCGGCCGCACGCACCTCATGCTCGCGGGCGGCACGGAGGCGACGATCACGGGCCTCGCCGCCGCAGGCTTCGGCGCGATGTTCGCGCTCTCCCGGCGCAACGACGAGCCCACGCGGGCAAGTCGGCCCTGGGACAAGGGCCGCGACGGCTTCGTCATGGGCGAGGGCGCGGCGACGCTGCTGCTCGAGTCGCTCTCGCACGCGAAGCGCCGCGGCGCAAAGATCTACGGCGAGGTGACCGGCTACGGCGCCACGTGCGACGCGTACCACCTGACGAAGCCCGCGCCGGAAGGCGAGGGCGCGCAGCGCGCAATGAAGCAAGCGCTCGTGGACGCGAAGCTCGCGCCGACGGACATCGAGTACATCAACGCGCACGGCACCTCGACGCCGCACGGCGACCTCGAGGAAGCCCGCGCGATCGTAAAAGTGTTCGGGGAGCACGCGACCGGGCACGCGCTCTGGGTGAGCTCCACGAAGTCCGTGACCGGGCACTTGCTCGGCGGCGCGGGCGCAGTCGAGGCGGCTCTTTCGGTGCTCGCGCTTCACGAGAGCAAGGTCCCTCCCACGGCAAACCTCGAGGAGCAGGATCCCGAGTGCGTGCTCGACTGCGTCCCGCTCGTCGCGCGGGAACGCCGTCTCCGGAACGTCATGTCGAACTCGTTCGGGTTCGGGGGCACCAACGTTGCGCTCGTGTTCTCCCGCTTCGAGGGCTAGGCGATGAGGTGCCCGTTCTGCGGGCACCTCGAGGACAAGGTCGTCGAGTCCCGCGCACCCGGGTCGGGTGACGTCGTGCGCAGGCGCCGCGAGTGCGCCGCGTGCGGTCGTCGGTTCACGACGTACGAGCGCGTCGAGGACGTCCTGCCGACCGTCGTGAAAAAAGACGGCCGGCGCGAACCCTTCGATCGAGCCAAGCTGATGCGAGGTCTCCGGACCGCCTGCAACAAGCGGCCGGTCTCAGTGGACCGGCTGGAAGTCGTGGTGGACGCGATCGAGCGCGAGGTGCAGGAATCCGAACGGCGCGAAGTGACGAGCGCCGAGCTCGGGGAGCGGGTGATGAACCACCTCCGCGACCTCGACGAGGTCGCCTACGTCCGGTTCGCCAGCGTCTATCGCTCCTTCCGTGACGTGGACGAGTTCCTCCGCGAGCTTGGTAAGCTTGTGAAGGCGAAGGGCCCCTAGTAGATCCGGGCTGACCCATGACGACTGCCCCCGAATCCGATTTCGATCTCGCCACGATGCGCCTCGCGCTCGAGGAGGCGAGGAAGTCCCAGCCATCGCCGAATCCGCCGGTCGGGGCCATTGTCGTCAGCGAAGCGGGCGAGGTCGTCGCGACGTCCTACCACATCCGCGCCGGCGAGGAACACGCCGAGACCGCCGCCCTGCGTCGCGCCGGCGAGGCCGCGCGCGGCGGCACGCTCTACGTCACGCTCGAGCCCTGCAATCACCACGGCCGGACGCCGCCCTGCGTCGACAACATCCTGCGGGCAGGCATTCGGCGCGTCGTCATCGGTTGCCTCGATCCGAACCCGAACGTCGAGGGCGGGGGCGCGGCGCGGCTCACCGAGTCGGGCGTCACGGTCGACGTCGGCGTCGCGGGCGCCGAGGCGCGCGCACTCATCGCGCCGTGGGCGAAGTTCATCACGACGGGCATGCCGTACGTGTCGCTGAAGCTCGCGCTCTCGCTCGACGGGCGCATCGCGACCCGCAGCGGCGCCTCGAAGTGGGTCACGGGCCCCGAGGCGCGGGCGAAAGTCCAGGAGCTTCGCGCGCAGCACGACGTCGTCGGCGTCGGCATCGGGACGGCGCTGGCGGACGATCCGCGCCTCACGGTGCGTACGCCCGGGCTCGCCGAGCAGGGGCGTTGCCCGACGCGCGCGGTCTTCGACACGCACCTGCGCTTGCCGCTGCACAGTCGGCTCGTGCAAACCGCGCGCGAGGTGCCGACGTGGGTGCTCACAGGCGAGGACGCGCCGGGGGCAAACGAGCAGGCGCTCGCCGACGCAGGATGCGTGGTGCTGCGTGTGCCAAACTCGGCAGAAGGCCGGGTGGAGGTGTCGGCAGCGCTGCGGATCCTCGCAGCGCAGGGCGTGGTGTCGATCCTCGTCGAGGGCGGCGCGGAGCTCGCGGGCAGTCTGCTCGCGGCGCGTCTCGCGGACGAGCTCCACGCGTTCATCGCGCCAATCCTGCTCGGGCCGCGTGGTCGTCCCGGAGCAGTCGACTGGGCAGGCCCGGACACGCCGAGCGAGGCGCCGCGGATCGTCGATCCGCGATGGGCGCTCTGCGGCCGCGACGCGTACGTCAGCGGGCCGCTGTCATTCCCGCGTTGAGCTGGGCATTGGTCTCATCTGGGAGGCGCTGAGCTGGGGCGTTGCCCCAGGCCCCACCAGGGGTTGTCCACCCCTGGACCCGGACCAGCGCAAGCGCTGGACCCGGGGTCGATGAACTGCGCATCGCGCAGTTCATCGAACAGGCCAGGTCAAGACCAACGACGACCGACCGCAACGCTGACGATTCAACAGGCGACGGGCCCGTTGCCAGCGGGCAACGCACCTTCCTGGTCTTGCCACGGGCCTGTGGGAAGAACTGCGCATCGCGCAGTTCTTCCCCAAAAGGTCCAGGGCTTGCCCTGGTTCGGGTCGAGGGGCGAACAGCCCCCGCGGGGCCCGGGGCAGCGCCCCGGCGCGACGCTTTCGACCATCAACCCGTCGCGTCTGCGCGCTTCTGCATCTTGCGCTGGATGATGCGCTTCTTCAGCATGCCCACGCGGTCGATCATCAGCACGCCGTCGAGGTGATCGTTCTCGTGCTGGATCGCCACTGCGAGCAGACCGTCGGCCGCGAGCTCGAACGTCTTGCCGTCGCGGCCCTGGGCGCGCACGCGGACCTCGGTCGCGCGCTTGATGTCCTCGCTCACGCCGGGGAACGACAAACAGCCCTCGGGACCGACCTCTTCGCCGACCTTTGACAGGATTTCCGGGTTGACGAAGACCATGAGGTTGCTTGGTTCGTCCTCGGCGGCGATGTCGATGATGAAGATCCGGTGCGGCTCGCCGATCTGCGTGGCCGCGAGTCCCACGCCTGGCGCTGCGTACATGGTCTCGGCCATGTCGTCGATGAGCCGCTCGAGCTCGGGCGTGATGCGCTCGACCGGCTGGGCCTTCTGGCGAAGGCGAGGGTCGGGATAATGCAGGATGGTGCGGATGGCCATGTTCGCTTCTTGTTGCCCTTGGAACCGCCGCTGCCGCTACGTCACCGGCGGCAGGGTGCATACAGGGTAGCCTAGTCGAACGTCGTCGTCCTGCCGAGACTCGTCAAGACGCGCTCGGCCCGCCGACGACGCTTTACTTCGCGCGTCGGAAGATCGCTGGATCGACCGGCGTCCCCCGTGCTGCCAGGTCCTCCGCGATGGCTGGGACCACGCCCGTCGGGTGGAGACTGCCTTCGATCGTCCCGCCCGCGGCGGTCCGTTCGATGATGAATGTGAAGAGGTCCCGCGCCACGAGCGCGCCGCCTTCCACCCGCAGATCTGCGACCCGCATGAGCCGCGCGCGGCCGTCGCGAAGCCGGGCCACTTCGAGCACGAGGTCGAATGCGCTCGCAAGCGCCTCCCGCGCTGCCTCCACGGTCGTGCCTGGGCGCGCCGTCACGAGGTCGGCCGTGAGCCGGGCGAGCGCATGGCGCAAGGTCGGCGCGCGCGTTGCCGCGAGCACGCTGCCCGCGCCCTCGCCGAGGGCCCCTACGAGCTCGGAGGCTGCAGGTCCGGCGAGTGCGCCGATCACGATGCGGTCGGGACGCATCCGTGCGGCGACACGTGTCGCGTTTGCCGCCGCGTCCGCGCTCGGGCCGAGCGGGATCGACAGCGCGTTCGTGTGGAGGACGGGGATCTCGTCGTCGTCTTGCAGCGACACGACGCGCTCCTCTGCGGCGAAGCCTTGCGCGAGCGCTGCGACGAGGGATCCGTGCCCCGAGCCCATCGGCCCGGCCACGAGCACGTTTGCGCGACCGGCCATGCATTGCGAGAGCAGCGTCGCCACGGCCCGCGAGACGAGCCCTGCGCGCACGAGATCTTCCAGCGTGCTCGCCTCGATCCGCTGCGGCTTGCGCAGCACGACGAGCAGCCCTTTCGCGCCCGGCGCGGGCACGACCCCGAGGATACGAAATCCCTCCGGCGTGACGACGTCCACCGCGCCCGGCGCCTCGAACGGCGTGCCTGCGCGCACGAGAAGCCGCCTGAGCGCCCGCGCTGCGGCCTCTTCGCTCGTGAACGGCATCTCGCCGGTTGGTGTCTTGCGGCTCTTGCGGAATGCGACGAGCCGCGTGTTCCCTTGCACGTGGATCTCAAGCACGTCGTCGTCTGCGAGCAGCGGCCCGATCGCGCCGAGCTCCAGGATCTCGCGCCGCGCTTCCACTGCGAGCTCCGCGATGCCCACGCCGTCCGGCACGAGGCCCGCGGTCTTCATCCCGGCCACGCGTTCCTCGATCGTCGTCGCGATCTTCGTGGCGAACGTCGACGAGATCGGCGCGCCCGTGGCGAGCGGGGCGAGGTCCACGCCCTCGGCCACGCGCTCCACGAGGGTCACGAGTGCGGCGCGGTGCGGGGCCGACGGGCCCGGCGTCGGCTCCGAGTTCGTACGATTCACCGGGGACGGAGGCACCGCCGTCGGGCCGGGCGGCATCGCGTGCCGCGATGGGAACGCCTGCCCGAAGGCAGGCGGGAAGGGGCTTTGCGGTGGCGCGGGGATGCTCGACGCCGTGGGCCGCGGGCCGGCGCTCAGCGTGGGCGGACCGGCTGCGGTGTGCGGCGGCAGCGGCGAGAGTGCGGTGGGCGAGAGCATCGAGCCGCTTGGCTTCGTGCTTGCGGTTGGACGTGGCACGCGCGGCGGGGCGGGCACGGGGACCGGCGCCTCGTCGGGATCGTTCTCCAGCGGGAAGTGGCTGACCACGTCCGCGGCTTGCTCGCCGGTGAGAATGCCCGGGTCGCGGGGTTTGGCGGGGATGGCCGAGGGCGGGCCTCCGGGCGACGAGAGCGGACCTTCGATCGAGCCCATGTCGGGCATCGCGTTGAACTCGCCGCTCGGCATACGCCCGCCGGCGAGCGAAGTGCCGGGGCCGGCTTCGATGCGCAGGACGAAGTCGCCGATGTAGATCTTGTCGCCTTCGCGGACGAGCGTCGGCTGCCCGATCTTGCGGCCGTTGACGTACGTGCCGTTCGTGCTCTTCAGGTCGGTGACGATGAAGCGGCCGTCACGCAGGACCAGGCGCGCGTGCCGCTTCGACACGTTGCCTTTCGGCAGCATGAGGTCGTTGCCTTGCACGCGGCCGACGTTGATCTCCGCGCGATCGAAGGATTCGCGCCGCTCGGCGCCGCCCTTCTCGCTGATGATGACCGAGAAAATCATTCCGCTCGGGCGGCCTTGCGGGATCGGCCCCGGGCCACGCCCGGCAATACGAGCAAGCCCCGAGGAGCATGTCAACGAAGAGGGGACGATCGCGCGCGGGTGGGGACGGAGACGGATGACGGATCAGCGCGGCTTGCGGGCGGAGGCGGAGGAAGGCGGGATCGAGGTGGGGTCGCCGTTTTCGCGGCGGTCTTTCATGTCACCGGCGACGAGGGCGAGGAGCTCGCCGGCGACCGACATCACGTCTTCTTCGGCGAGACCTCCCTGGCGCATTTCGCGGTAGATGGTCTTTGCGAGGATGCGGAGCGCCCGCGGATCGCGGGAGGCGTGTTCATAAGGGCGGGGCCGCTGCGTCGCGTCACCGCTCCCCTCGGAAGGGGCGCCCGTGATCTCGGCTTTGGGGGTGGGGAACTCCATGCCGGCCGCCCCTTGCGATGGTCGTGCCGAAGCCGGGGCGTCTGAATTTCGGTCATTTCCCGGTCATATTTTACCCGGGAAGCGAACGCCTTTACGCACGTGCGTCACGCGCGGTGCGTTTTCGATTTCGCAGGGTGCGTCAACGGCGGGTGTGTGCTCGCGTGCCTTCCATGGGTGGCACTCCGCTTGACGGTCGGACGAGCGGACGTCTACCTTGGCGCCGCTCGACCGGGGGCGCGTGCGCTGGATACGCGCGGAATCGTGGGGATCGACAGCGATCGGCGAGCACCGTGTGAAGTGGAGGAGTTATGGCAGTAGGTAAAGTCAAGTGGTTCAATGACGAGAAGGGCTGGGGGTTCATCAAGCAGGACACGGGCCCCGACGTCTTCGTCCACTACTCTCAGATCCAGCAGCCGGACGCGGGTCGGAAGCGTCTCTTCGAGGACGAGACCGTCGAGTTCGAGATCAAGGAGGGCCCCAAGGGCCTGCAGGCCATCAACGTGATGCGCCTCGCCGCCGCGAGCTGAGCTGAGCTGAGCTAGTCGTCACCCGGCGCCTCGGACCTCGCACCGTCCGACGGCGCCGGGTTCGTTTCCGGCTCCCCCCTGCTCATCCCTTCGGAATCGGCACTTCGGAAAACGTCTTCGTCGCGGGATCGAGCCTGCACGAGCTGATCGACTGGATCGCCCCGGAGGCGTCGTCGATCTCGTACAGGTTGAAGCCCGCCATGCGCTCGTCGCTGTCGTGCAGGAGCGATGCGCTCGTCGCGCCGACCGCGTCGATGTGGCCCCGCGCCGTCGGCAGCGTGCGGTGGATGCGCCGGTGCAGGTGTCCGTGCAGCAAGAGGCCCCGCTCGACCCCGCGCAGGAGATCGCCCTGCTCCCGTGCGTCGTAGAGCCCCTCGAGCAGCCTCTTCGCGAGCCGCGGCGGGTTGTGCCACGGGTGGTGCTGGAGCAGGATGGGCGTGCGCGAGCGCACTTCCGGGTGGGAGAGCACCCGCGAGAGCGCATCGAGCTGCTTCGGGCGGAGGGCGCCGGCCGCGACGAGCGGCGGCCTCGGCACGGCCGTCGACAGGCCGATGAGCGCGACCGGGCCGCGCAGGCGCACGAAGGGGAAGGGGCCCGGGATCTCGGGGAGATCGGTCTTGAGGTAGGGCTCGAAGTAGTGGAGGAAGCGCTTCGAGCGGAAGGCGCCGCGGGTGTAGGTGTCGTGGTTGCCCGGGACCATGCTGATCTGGTCGGGCGAGAGGCCGAGGTCCTGTTCGACGAGCTTCTTCACGAGCTCGAACTCGACCTCGAGGGCGAGGTTCGTGACGTCGCCCGTGATGACCACGTGATCGACGCCGAGCTTCCGGATCTCCGCGGCGGCCGCCTCGACGGCGAAGGGCTTGTGGACCGACTTGCGGTGGAAGCGCAGGTTCACGTAGCCCGTGAGGCGCTTGTTGAAGAGGCGCATCGGCACCGCGCCTTCGAGCGAGAGCAGGTGCAGATCCGAGAGGTGGGCGATCTTCACGCGCCCACTATGATCCCGCCGGGCGCGCTTCGCTACGGATCCCGGGCGCACCGGAACCCGCGCCAGGGCCGGCGCATGGAAGGAAGATCGTGCTGGCGCGACGCCGCCCGCAAAAACGGCCGGCCATGCACGTAGCCGCCGCCCCGCAGGACCCGCTCCTCCCCCGAGGACGGGCCGCGCGGGTTCATCACGCTGCCCTCCTGGTAGCGAGGGGCGTAGTAGTCCGCCACCCATTCTTCTACGTTTCCCGCCATGTCGGCGAACCCGTCGGGGGTCCGGCCGTCCGGGAACGAGCCGGCGGGGGCGAGCTCGAGGAAGCCGTCGGTCGGGTCGAGCTCGTCCCAGGAGAGCTTGCCGTGGTTCACGATCGAGCCGTTCCAGAGGTTGCCCCAGGGGTACCGCCGGCCCCGCGCGCCCCGCGCCGCGCGCTCCCACTCGGCCTCGGTCGGCAGCCGCCCGCCCGCCCAGGTGCAGAAGGCCACGGCGTCGCCATAACTCACCATCACCACCGGCAGCTCCGGCCGATCGAAGCGCGCCGCCCCCGAGGCATACGGCGGCTCCAGGCAATGCCCCGCGGCCACGCAGCGGCGGTACCGCGCGACCGTGACCTCGGTGCGATCGATCCAGACGTCCGAGAGGTAGACCTCGTGGGGCGGGTATTCGTCGCCGAAGATCTGCTCGGGGCACTCGCGGCCCATGGGCTCCAGGGCGCAGAGCGTCTGCGCGTGGGCGACCTCGGCGGGCGTCGAGCCCATCGTGAACGTGCTTTCGCGGAGGAGGATCGCCTCGGGCGCGGGGCTTTGCAGGGTGACGATGCCGGTCTTCGTGCTCGCTTGCGGCGCGGGGGCCGAGGGAGCCTCGGGGGGAGGCGGAGGACGGGCGGCCCCGCCGGAAGGGGCGAGCACGAGGAGCGCGAGGGCGGCGACCGTCGCGGGGCGCATCGAGGAGAGGCGTAGCACCGGAACGGCCGTTCGTCGTCGCAGGACGGCTACGGCGCGAGCTTCGCCAGGACGAGCTCCGCCGCGCCGCCCGCGAGCGGGCCCTGGCCGAAGTCGACCGTGCCGGAGACCAGGGCGCCGAGGAAGACGCGGCCCGCGGCGTCGGTCGCGACCGCGGTGATGGCCTGATCGTCCTTGTCGCCATAAGCCGTGGCCGAGAGGACGTTGCCCGCCGTGTCGTACCGCGCGAGGAATGCCTCGGACGCGGAAGCGCCGCCCTGCGCGTTCAGCGTGATCCCGCCGAATTGCGCGTCCTTCAGGAAGCCGCCGCCGACGACGAAGCGGCCCCCCGCGCCGATGGCCACGCCGCCGGCGGTGTCGGCCTTCGAGCCGCCCATGATCACGCTTTTCACGTGGTTGCCGCTCGGCGAGAGCTCGAGCAGGAAGACGTCGAGGTTCTGCGCGGTGTGCGCGCCGCCGCCGAAATCCACGGTGCCCCGCACGATTCCGCTCACGATCGCGTTGCCCGCGGCGTTCACGCGCACCGCATAACCGCGCTGCGGATCCATGTCGCCGTATCGCTTCGCATAGGTGACGCCGCCGTTCGGATCGAGGCGCGCGACGAACAGGTCGAAGCCGCCGGCGCTCGTGAGCGTGGTCCCGCCGAAGTTCACCTCGCCACGAAAATCCCCGGTGAACACGGCATTGCCGCCCGCGTCGACCGCGATCGCGCGGCCGTTTTGCTCCTCGCCGTCGCCGTAACGCTGGGCGCGCACGGGGTTTCCGTTGCTGTCGAGCGTGAGCACGAATGCATCGAAGCTCCCGGCGCTCTCGAGCAAGCCGGTGCCGAAATCGACGCCGCCGGAGAAGCTGCCGGTCACGAGGATCTCGCCCGTCTTCGTGACGGCGACGCCGCGCGCGATCTGGTCCTCGCTGTTGCCGAAGCGCCGGCTCCACATGTGGTCGCCGCTTTCGCCGTCGTACTTGGCGACGAATACGTCGTAGCCGCCCGCGCTCTGGAGCGAGTTTCCGCCGCCGACGCTCATCTGCCCGAGGAACTCGCCGATGACGACGACGTTGCCTTGCGGGTCCTCGGCCACGCTCCACGCGGCTTGATCCTCGGCGCCGCCGAGCCTGCGGCTCCAGAGGTGCTCGCCCGAGGCGCCGTCGAGCTTGGCGACGAACGCGTCGTAGCCGCCCGAGCTCGTGAACGTGTTGCCCCCAAAACTCAGGGTGCCAGGAAAACGACCCACGAGGATCGGGTGGCCGCCGGCGCCGGCGATGAGCCCGAGGCTCTCGGCCGCGCCGAAGCGTCGGCTCCAGAGGTTGTCGCTCCCGCACGTTGGTGTGGCGCCGTCGCAGTCCTCGTCTTCCGAGGTGGCGCAGTCCTCCTGCGAGGGCAGGACCTCGCCATCGCAGGGCCCGAAGCCCGTGCCCTCGGCGTTGCAGGTGCGGGTTCCGCCCTGGCAAACCCCGATGCCCTCCGTGCCGGCGGGGCCGCCATAACAAGCCTCGGTCGTGTTCGGTACGCACGACGTCGCGCCGCCGGGGCCGTCGCTCCCGCCGCCGCCTTCGCCGCCGCCCGCGCTCGCGCCCCCCACACCGCCGCCGGTGCCGCCGGCGCCCTTCGTGGTCTCGGTCGTCGATTCTTCCTCCCCGCAGCCGTACGCCGCGAACACGCCGATGAGGAGCGAGATGGTCGCAAGACGGGACGGTTTCATAGAGGGTCAGAATAAGACGAATGCGCCAGCTAGCGATATCGCAAACGATGCGGATCCGAAGGAGAGCAATAAACCGTCTTGCGCTGCCGCTGCGTGGCGTGCAGGCCGGTCAAAATGGTGACGCGGGGCGGGCGGCGTCGCGCCGGGGCGCTGCCCCGGGCCCCGCGGGGGCTATTCGCCCCTCGACCCGAACCAGGGCAAGCCCTGGACCATTTGGGGAAGAACTGCGCGATGCGCAGTTCTTCCCACAGGCCAGTGGCAAGACCGGGAAGGTGTGTTGCACGCTGGCGGGATTTGAGCTCATCCTCCGTGTCGAACCGAGCCCGGAACGTTCCCCTCGACCTTCTCCCAGGAGGAGGAAGCTCCCCGGGGCGTTCCCCTCCACCTTGGCCTCGAGGGAGGAAGCAGCCGGGAACGTTCCCCCCATTCTCCTCCCCAGGGGAGGAAGCATCTGGGAACGTTCCCCCCGTTCTCCTCCCCGGGGGAGAAAGTAGCCCGGAACGTTCCCCCCGTTCTTCTCCCGAGAGGAGGAAGCAGCCAGGAACGTTTCCCCCGTTCTCCTCCCCAGGGGAGGAAGCAGCGGGGAACCTTTCCCCCGTTCTTCTCCTCACGGGAGAAAGCAGCCAGGAACGTTTCCCCCGCTCTCCTCCCGTGGAGAGGAAAGAATGAGGAACGATTCGACCGTCCACACCTCAAGCGTTCGTGTTGTCGATCACGGAACACCCTGTTAGGTTGCGGACGCATGGCCAAGCTCGACCAGATTCCGCGCGCCGAGAAGCGCGACATCGCCAAGAAGATCAAGGACAACCTGAGCGCGCGGGCCGCGAAAGGCCCTCCGGAACCCGCGCTGGATGCGTATGTCGCCGAGTGCACGGACATCGTCGACGCGCTCGACGCGCACGTCACGGGGAACGTGCTCGCGCAGGCGGAGCGCACCGCACGGCTCGCGCAGCTCGCGGCCGCGGATGAGGCGGTCGATACCTGGTATCGCCATCTGGAGAACTACATCGGGGTCGAATCGCGGCGCCGCGTGAGCCCGTACGCCCTCCATGCCGCCGCCGTGCACCAGGCCGCGTTCCCGGATGGCCTGGCGCACGTCGATGACCCCATCGCGGATGAAAACCGGATCTGTCGGGACGCGTTGCTCGCGCTCCGCGCGCCCGAGCACGCCGCGACGCTGGCGGCGATCGAATTGCCAATGATATGGCTGGAGCGTTGGGAGACGGCGCTCGACAAGAGTGATGCCCTGCTCGCCGAGGTGGAGAAGGCTCGGACGGACAAGCGCGCACACGTCGGCGCGGGCCAAGACGCAGAGACGGAGTGGGTGGAGCTGATGGTGCGGCTCAGGCGATACGTGTCGAGCCGGGCCAAACGATCCGATACGGCGAGGATCCAGGAGGGCAAGGCGCTGCTCGCACCGCTGCTCGATGCCATGGCGAGGCTGCGCGCCGAGGCCGCCGCACGCGCGACGCGGAAAGAGAATGGGAAGCAGGAGACACCCCCAGCGGAGGGGACGCAGGGCTGAGAGTCGCTGCCGCTGCCGCTGCCGCTGCCGCTTCCGCTTCCGCTTCCGCTTCCGCTTCCGCTTCCGCTGCCGCTTCCGCTTCCGCTGCCGCTTCCGCTTCCGCTGCCGCTGCCGCTTCCGCTTCCGCTTCCGCTTCCGCTTCCGGGACGCGCCTTCAAGGGCGCTCTCGTCCGGGGTCGGCCAGCATGCCCGCGTGCTCGGGTGGCGCAAGGCCAAGCCGTGCTCACCGTACTCGCGCTTCGCGCTCCGTGCGGCTGCGCGCGGTGCGAGGCTTCGCCTCGCAGCCTTGCACCACCCTCCGCGCGCGGGCCCGGGGTCAGGGCCCCGGTCGGGGCAGGAGGAAGCAATGGCTCTCAAAATCTACAGCGTCACGATCGAAATGCTACGGCGGCTGCGGCCCATCATCGAGAAGATCGGCGGGAAGGATGCAAACCTGGCGGATCAGCTACGGCGCGCCGCCACAAGCGTGCCGCTGAATCTGCACGAGGGCGCGTATTCGCAGGGGCGGAACGAAAGGGCGCGGTGGCACACGGCCATGGGATCCGCGGCCGAGGTGCGCGCGTGCTTGGATGTAGCGGAGGCGCTCGGGTACGTGGAACCAGTCGATGATGGGCTACGCGATGCGCTCGACCATATCATCGCCACCCTGCACCGGCTGGCGCGGCGGTGATGCGTAAAGCGGGCCGTCCTTCGCCGGGCGGCCCGCCACGTTCACGGGAGCGGGAGCGGAAGCGGGAGCGGAAGCGGGAGCGGGAGCGGAAGCGGAAGCGGAAGCGGAGGCGGAAGCGGAGGCGGAAGCGGTCTAGCGTTTCTACCCCCTACCGCGAACATCGTTTTCAGCGTGACGTGCAGAAGGTTGCGACCGTCTTGCAGCCGGAGTCGGTTTGACTGCACACCTTTATTGCTGCTGCCTCCGCCGCTTGCTGCGTCGTCTCCGGGTTGCTGCCAAACGCCATCGGCTTCGTGCCTTGGGCGACGGAGACGCACGCGTTCTTGAACCAAGCGACGGCACCGCCACAGTCGGGCTGTCCGCAGAGCGCGGTCGCGTCTTTCTGCGCCTGCTCCTGGCTTGCGCGATCGACGACGCCTCCGAACTTTCCAGTCGAAGCCGAGATGGCGACTGCCCCGTACTTGTCACCGCCTTTACATGCGACGAGCAATACAGGGATGCAGATGAGCGCGAGCGAGGTCGAACGAACGAACGAGATAGTCATGAGTGTGCTTCTCCTTGTGGGATGCGAGGCTTCAAATAAAGGGACACGGCACCCAGGACAAATAAACCAGGATTTCCGCCTCCTCGGGGGCGTGGCACGCTTCCCGCGCGGCGGTCAACCGTGTCTGCGGTGGCGTGCGGGCCACCGAAGCGGAAGCGGGAGCGGAAGCGGAAGCGGGAGCGGAAGCGGGAGCGGAAGCGGGAGCGGAAGCGGGAGCGGAAGCGGAAGCGGAAGCGGAAGCGGGAGCGGAAGCAGAAGCGGTCTAGCGTTTCTACCTCGCTTCCGCGTCCAGGCTCCGCACAAGCTCCGTCCCCTTGTCGCCGCCTTGAAAACGTATATTGTCGATCGGGTGAAAAAGACGGGCCTCCTCGCGCTTTCCATTGGCATCTTGGCTTGCGGCCCGAGCGTCGAAATCACCGAAGCGGCTTCCACCGGGGCTCGCCCTCGCCCCGATGCATGCACTCCCGGTGCGGCTCCGAAGCTCGCGTCGATCGACCGGGAGCAGCTCTCGCCGCCGCCTGCACCGGTGGGCTCCATGGTCCTCGATCCCAAAGCGAGCCGCGCGCTCATCATCGGCGGCATCTCGCTGAATGGCGGTGGTCCTGCGAAACAGATCTCGGCGCTGGACCTCGCCTCGCTCGAGCACCACATCCTGTCGCTCAAAGGCGATTCGGTCGAGGTGCCCACGTTCGCCGCGGCGATATGGGATCCCGAAAATGAACGCGCCGTCGTCATCGGCGGCACGGCAAACACCGCTGATCTGGCGCAGGTCTTCGCCGTACGTGTCGAAGGGGACGCGGCGATCATCGATCAACTCCCCGAGTTCCCGATCGGCTCTGCCTGGGCTCCCGCCGCCGCATACGATCCAATTGGCAAAAGGGTCCTCGTTACAGCGCTCATCTATTCAGACGATCCAGCGCTCGCGCTACCCTATCGCGGGACCTACGCGCTCGACCTTCGGCCAGGCGCCGAGAGTTGGTCAACGCTCGTTCCGGGGGAGGCCGGTCCGCCGGCGCCGCAGCCGGGCGAATTGCGGCAAATGGCTTATGATCCCGCGCTCGATCGGATGGTGATGGTGCGGAGCGGGCAGAAGCCTGGGCCGGCTGACGCGTGGGCGCTCGACCTTCAAAACCCGACGTCATGGATAGGTTTGGCGGGGACGCTCCCTGCTCTCCCCGTGTCGACGCCGTCGCTCCTCTGGGACGAGGTCTCGTGCTCGTTTCTCTCGTTCACGCGTACCCCGAACGCGTGTGGCTTCGACGCTTGGGCGATCGACGCCGCTGCCACGCTCTTCGCACCAAGCCCCCTCGGCAGCGCCATGTTTGGTCCCGGTGGGCCCGGATATGGCAACGTCTTGCTCGATGCCCCTCGAGATCGGCTCCTGATCCTAGACGGCGGCGATTGCACTGCCGAGAGTAACTTCCTAAAGACTGTCGAGATCGTCGGAATCGATCGATAGTCGCTCGTACATAAGCGCTTCGGCCGCTTGGTACCCGCGTATCACGGCGGCGGAAGCGGAAGCGGGAGCGGAAGCGGGAGCGGAAGCGGGAGCGGGAGCGGGAGCGGGAGCGGAAGCGGGACTTACGCGGGCGCGAGCATCTCCAAACGCTTTCGGGCGAGACGCAGGCGCCCCTCGACGGCCTTCGCCTTGATGTCGAGCGACGTTGCAATCTCGGTGATCGATTGCCCCTCCAGGAACGGTATCACCGCGGCCCGGAGGCGTGGACCAATCTTCTCCAGGAATCGCTTGAGCCGAAACACACCATAGATCGCGTGCAGATGCGTCTCCGGCGTGGTCCGGTCCTCCTGCTCAGGAAGCTCTTCCGCGCAGCCAACGAGCACTTCACTCTCGCGTCGCACGAGCCTTCGGTGATTGCGCGCATGGTTGAGCCCGATCAGCGCGAGCCACGGGCGAGCCTGCTCCGGCGTGACCAGGCACGAGAGGCGACGCCATACCGTGATGAAGACCTCTTGCAGGACATCCTCCACGTCGCAAAGAGGGACGGCCTGGACAAGAAGAAGGCGGCGCAGGAAAGCGCGGTGTTCGAGGTAAAGGCGGCCGAGCAAGGCGTGCGATGCCGAGAAGTTTGCCGGCGGAGGATGGAGATGTAGGGTTGTCATTAGCTCATGACTCCGTAGCTCCGGGGTTGTGGGTCAGACGCCGGTCGGTGGTAGGTACACCGGCTGGCGTCGCTTGTTTTGTCTCATGGATTGCGGCCCGAGGCAATTGGAAAAGTGCGGATTGGTTCGTCGGGGGAGTCGCGGGAGAACCCACGCTGAAAGTCCCTCACCCCCAACCCCTCTCCCGTCCCGGGAGAGGGGCGAGGGAGGCTTCTCCTACGACGCGCGGCGGTAGACGAGGCGGCCCAGGGTGGCGATGACGTGGTCCATGCGATCGAGCATCTGCGCATCGACCGGGCCGATGTAGCGCATGGCCTGGGCGACCTGGACGCAGGCCAGCACCTCACGAGCGGACCCGAGAGCCGTCTGATAACGCTGTCGTTTATGCCCGGCCGTATTCCCGGCACCTTCCGCCGTATTGAGAGCGACGCTATGCATGGCCCGACGAAGTTGCCGAGCGAGATCCGAATCCCTTCGTTCGATCTGCTCCGCGATACCCGCCGCGTCCCCAGCCATGGCCAAAACGACCTCGAAAATCCTCAGCATGACGAGACCCTCCGCCCGACGACCCAATCGCCGGGACCCTCGTCCCACACCGTCGCGCGGAGCGCTCTTCAAGGCTGCGCAGCACCGCGCGGAGCCGCGCGGAGCGCGAAGCGCGAGCACGGTGAGCACGGCTTGGCCTTGAAGAGCGCGAGCACGACGGTACGATCGCCGTCCCCGAGCGGGATCCCCTGAACCCCGCTCCCGCTCCCGCTCCCGCTTCCGCTTCCGCTCCCGCTTCCGCTCCCGCTTCCGCTCCCGCTCCCGCTCCCGCTCCCGCTTCCGCTCCCGCTTCCGCTCCCGCTCCCGCTCCCGCTTCCGCTTCCGCTTCCGCTTCCGCTTCCGCTTCCGCGCTCCACCCCGAGATCGTCCGAACGGAGGGGCACAGCACCCGCCTTTGGTGGGGTTTCCTCCGCCGATGATTCCGGCCATAACCCGCGCCCCCGAGCGCGTGAGCAACGCGAGAGCCGGAAGGGATGTTCGAGATGAAGGAAGAGACGTTCGAGGGTAAAGGTGGGCTGAAGATTTTCATGCGCTCGTGGCGGCCGGGGACGCCGCGCGCCGTGGTGGTGCTGGTCCACGGCTTCAAGGCCCACAGCGGCCTGTACGAGTGGACGGCGGAGCAGCTCGTCGAGCATGGGTTTTCGGTGTTCGCGCTCGACCACCGCGGGCATGGGCGCTCGGAGGGCGAGCGGCTCTACGTCGACAAGTTTTCCGAGTACGTGGAGGACGTGCACACGCTCGTCGGCCTGGCGAAATCGCGCGAGCCCGGGCTTCCGGTGTTCCTGCTCGGGCACAGCGCCGGTGGCGTGATTTCAAGCGTATACACGCTCGAGCACGGCGAGGAGCTCGCGGGATTCATCTGCGAGAGCTTCGCGCACGAGGTGCCCGCGCCGGATTTCGCGCTGGCGATCCTCAAGGGCCTCAGCCACATCGTGCCGCACGCCCACGTCCTGAAGCTCGACGACGACGGCTTCTCGCGTGACAAGAGCTTCGTCGAGCGGATGAAGAACGACCCGCTCATCGAGCGCGCGGGGTACCCGACGCAGACCGTGGCCGAAATGGTGCGCGCGGACGAGCGACTGAAGCGGGAATTCCCGATGATCACGCTGCCGGTGCTGATCCTGCACGGCACCGAGGACCGGGTGACATTGCCGCATGGCAGCCAGCTCTTCCACGAGAAGGCCGGATCGAAGGACAAGACCCTCAAGCTGTACGAGGGGCATTTCCACGATCTGCTGGCCGACGTCGGCAAGGAGGGCGTGCTGCGCGATATCGTCGAGTGGATGACGGCGCGGATGTAGCGCGCAGCTCACGTGGGCCGCCGCGCCGGGGCGCTGCCCCGGACCCCGCGGGGGCTATCCGCCCCTCGACCCGGACCAGGGCCAGCCCTGGACCTTTGATGGAAAAACTGCGCTTCGCGCAGTTCTTCCACAGGTCGGTGAGTAAACCGACCGATGTTTTAGCTGCCTTGCAACCCATATTCCGACCGGAGAAGCACGCACATGACTACATCGACCTGGCATGACGATCCCGAACATGTGTTTCGCATCCGCTCAGCAGAAGGCAGCTTCGACGGCTACCTGGCGCGACCGGCAGCCGTGGCGGCACCGGCCATCGTCGTTCTGCATGAAGTCTTTGGCGTCAATGTGGACCTTCGTGCCACTTGCGACGAGCTTGCCGCGGCAGGATTCATCGCGATCTGCCCGGAACTGTTCTGGCGCCAGGGGGAGTCGCACGTGGACCTGTCCGTTCAATCCCAACCCGACTGGGAGAAGGGCCTGGCCCTTTACAAGGCGTTCGATATCGACGCTGGCGTGCGCGACGTCGAAGCGACGATAGCCGCTGCGCGCACGCTCACGGGAGCTACGGGACGCGTGGGTGTCATGGGTTTCTGCCTTGGCGGGCTGCTCACCTTTCTCGCAGCGGCGCGCACGCGCGTGGATGCAGCGGTCGCCTTTCACGGTGGGCGTACCGAGGAGTTTCTCGGCGAAACAGCGGACATCGACGGACCGTTGCAGATGCACCTCGCCGAAGAGGACGAGTTCATCCCGAAGAAAGCGCAGCGAGAAATCGCGGAGGCCCTCGCGGGAAACCCGAAGTTCGAGGTCTTCAGCTATCCGGGTTGCCGTCACGCGTTCTCGCGGCACGGCGGAACGCACTTCAATGCCGAAGCCGCGCGCCTCTCCCGTGCCCGCACGCTCGAGTTCTTCCACCGCGAACTGGCGTGACGCGCACTCGCACACGTTCAGATTCCAGCCATCCCATAAGACCGAGGAGTCCACATCATGAGCTTCGTACGTACCAAAGACGGCACCGAGATTTTCTACAAGGACTGGGGCAGCGGTCAGCCGATCGTGTTCCACCATGGCTGGCCCTTGAGCAGCGATGACTGGGATGCGCAGCTCATGTTCTTCCTCTCGAAAGGGTTCCGCGTGATTGCGCACGATCGGCGCGGGCACGGTCGGTCCTCCCAGACGTTCAGCGGCAACGAGATGGATACGTACGCTGCTGACGTCGCCGCGCTGGCGGAACATCTGCAGCTCAAGGATGCCGTCCACATCGGACACTCCACCGGCGGCGGCGAAGTGGCGCGGTATGTCGCGCAATACGGTGGCGGCGGGCGTGTCGCGAAAGCCGTGCTCATCGGAGCCGTGCCTCCGGTCATGGTGAAGAGCGAGAAGAATCCCGGCGGGCTGCCCATCGAAGTGTTCGATGGATTCCGGGCTGCGCTCGTCGAAAACCGCGCGCAGTTCTATCGCGACGTGCCCTCGGGCCCGTTCTACGGCTTCAATCGGCCCGGTGCGAAAGTGCTGCCGGGTGTGATCGACAACTGGTGGCGGCAGGGAATGATGGGCGGCATCAAGCCCCACTACGATTGCATCAAGGCGTTTTCCGAAACGGATTTCACCGAGGATCTGAAGAGGATCGAAGTCCCGACCCTCGTCATGCACGGCGACGACGATCAGATCGTTCCGATCGCGGACTCGGCATTACTGGCCATCAAGCTCCTCAAGCGCGGGACGCTCAAGGTCCACAAGGGCCTGGGTCACGGGCTGTGCACGATCAACGCTGATGTGGTCAACGCAGACCTGCTGGCGTTCATCCAGGGTTGAGGTCTCGTGCGTGCGGCACGCGGCCTGCGCTGCGTGTCGCACGCCCCCCTCCGCCCTGGCGGCCGCCACGCCTGGCAAGGCCCATCTGGCGCACAACCCGCCCGCCTTCCCAAAAGCGGTACCCAAACAGATCTCGCTTGCGGCTTCCGCTGCCGCTCCCGCTTCCGCTTCCGCTCCCGCTCCCGCTGCCGCTCCCGCTCCCGCTCCCGCTCCCGCTTCCGCTTCCGCTTCCGCTGCCGCTCCCGCTTCCGCTTCCGCTCCCGCTTCCGCTTCCGCCCCCGATCGGCGAGGCTAACCGGCCCGGAAGGCGTTCCCTCTCCTCCTCACGATGGGCATACTCGTGTGGGGCTGTATTCCGGAGGCAAGCGAGGCGACCGTGTACATGGCCTGCCGGGGCGAGGGAGAGGCTTGCGCGGACGGTTCGCAGTGCTTGGTCCTGGTGTGCTGCCATGGCGCGCAATGCGCAGAGGAGTGCGTGGAGGACAGCGATTGCCCCGCGCTCGATGGGTATGAGCCCGTCTGCCAGATCTTCACGAACGGACGCTACTGCGCGCTCCGTTGCGCCGGCGAAGACGCGCCCTGCCCTGATTCATTGTCGTGTTCGCACGTTGATAAGCGCGACGGCACGTCGAGGTTTTTGTGTCTGTGATGCGCGTGCTGTTGCTTGCGCCTGCGCTCGCGGTGGCGGGCTCGAGCGTTGCTTGCGGCGGCCGCTGCCAAACGGACGTCAGAGAGTCGACGTTCGAGCTTGCGCCGGACGAGCTGGATATGGAGTGCGAAGAGATTTGTGCCGAGGCGCCCGAGGACGGCTGGGCCTTCGACGGCTGCTCACGCACCAAACCCGGCGTCGACCCGCCCATGGTCACGTGCACGTTTTCACTCGAAACGTGCGACAGCGGCGGTGGATTCTGACCGCGATCGCGGGCCGTCAGCACTTCGCAGGCCGCTTCACCGATTGCACACACTCACGCAATCCCGCGCGGAAGCTGCGGCGTGTGTTCATTGCTGACAAATCGACCCCGAGCTCGACGAGCGCTCGGGCCACGGCGGGTCGAATGCCCGTGAGCATGCAGGAGGCCCCTAAAAGGCCCGCTGCCTGTACGATCTGGATGAGATGATCGGCGACCTGCGTGTCGACGATGGGCACGCCCGTGACGTCGACGATGACGAATTGGGCGCGCTTCTCGACGACCGCCGAGAGCAATCGCTGCATGATCTCGGCTGCGCGCTTGGTGTCGATGAGCCCGATGATGGGCAACGTGAGGACATCGTCCCAGACTTCGAGGACGGGCGTGGATAACTCCTGGATGATGTCGCGTTGGCGGACGATGACCTCGTTTTGCTCTCGGACCACCTGGAGCTGCTGCTGGAGCTCCTGGTTGTAGGCTTGGAGCTCGAGCGATTTGCGTATCTCCAGATCTTCCGCTTGACGGCGACGCACGAAATCGCCGAGGCGTTCCGCCAGCACCTTGAGGAGGTGTCGCTCCTCCTTCAAGAACGGCCCTTCATCGCCAGGGGGCCTCTCTTCGAGGTAAAAGACTTCCACGGTGCCGATGGCTCTGCCATCGATCGCGATTCGTTGCGACTGACGAAATGGCCCTTCTTCAAACGATTCCGAGACGAACGTCTGGCCCTCGCAGACGATGCGGGCGCGCGTGATCTCCGGGTATTGAAAAGCTGGCGGGATGCTCTCGACAATACCTTGGAAAACCTCCTCCCTGGAGGCGGAATCGTCATGAGTCATCTCGGAGACATTGTAAAGACAATGGAGCTCCTTGACGCGCTCATCGATGCGATGCTCCACTCTCTTTTGACGTAATCGTTCGCCCACGACCTTTGCGACGGCGTTGATGAAGCGCGGCTTCCATGCCTCCGACGTTTCGTCCCCCTGCGACGGAAGATCGCGCGCATAAAACACCTCCACGACGCCGACGTGCGTGCCGTCGGCGATGACCTCGCAGAACTGCCGCCAAGGTGTCTCGGAAAAACGCGGGGTTTGAAAAGAGCGCCCTTCCAGGACGATCCTGGCGCCGACGACCTCCATGCCCTGCGATCCCGTCGATACAATCTCGAGGATGCCGTTCAGTTTGTCCTCCAGGCCCTTCTCGGCATCCATCGCGGTGCTCGCGACCCGATAAAGGCACTGAAGCTCGTCCTCGCGCGCAGCGAGCTCGCGACGCGCCCGCTCGAGGTCCTGGGAGAGCTTTGCGAGCTCCGTTCGGACGTCCCCACCCTCATTCACACGCACTCCCTCCCCGAGCTCTCGATCCCCGGAACTGTGGATCGTTTGCCCAGACTGCCATGTTCCGTTTGCGAGGGAAACCAGAAACGCAAGCGCGCGGCGATCACGGCGACGAGCGACGCGTACCCTGCAGGACGACCTTGCTCCACGTCCGCACGGACCGCCAAGGTCGCCCCGATGTCGCGTGGCCTCCGAAGCCTCTCGTTGCCCCTCTCGGCCCCCGTAGCAGTCGTGCTCAGCGCGTGCGCCGGAAGCATGGCGCCGGGAGCTGCGGCGCGTGCATCCACGGCCGAACCGATGACGCTCGTCGAGTTTCGGCTCGAGGACGTGCCATCATCACGCGATCGGCAGCTCGATCGTGAAGCGCGAGCCCTGCCCGAGCTTGCTCTCCACCCTTATCGATCCGCCGAGCGCCTCGACGATCTGGCGGGCGATGTACAGCCCGAGGCCCAGGCCGCCGTAGTTCTTGGTCGGTACCCCACGCTCGAAGCGTTCGAAGATATGCGGCAGCCGATCGGGCGCGATGCCGATGCCTCGATCGGCGACGGTGAGCCAGGCCTTGCCGTCGAGGACCGAGAGCTCCACCTCGATCGGCTGACCCGCGCCGTACTTGATGGCATTGTGGACCAGGCAGGTCAAAACCTGCTCCAGCCGCGCCCGGTCCCAGAAGCCCACCACGGGCCCGTCGATTCGCCATAACAAAGGGCTGCGCACCTGCGCGAGCTCCGTTTCGAAGCGCGCCGTCACCTCCCGGGAGAGCGCCACGAGCTCGACCTCCTCGCGGTGCAGCTCGAGCTCGCCGGCCTGGATCCTGCTGACATCGAGCAGATCCTCGACCAGCCGCTCCAGCCGCCGGCATTGCGCCTCGGCCCGGACGAGCAGCTTCGGGGTCCCCGAGGGGCTCTTCTGCGCTTCGCGCAGCAGGCTTTGGAGGGTGAGCTTCTGGCTGACAATGGGGGTGTGGAGCTCGTGGGAGGCGACATATAAGAAATCGTCCCGGAGGCGGAGCGCCGATTCCGCGGTGGCGCGGGCGAGCTGCTCCTGCTCGATCGCCTCGGTGAGCGCGGCCGTGCGCGCCGCGACGAGCTCCTCCAGGCGCTTCTTGGCGAGGGTCTCGGCGGAGAGGCGGGCGTTGTGCTGCACAAGCGCACGCAGGTCTGCCTGGACCACATCCCGAAACTGGGTAATCAGCCGCTCGTACAGCAAGCCGTAGCCATTTCGCTTGTCATCGAGCACGCAGATGGTGCCGAAGATGTCGCCGCCGGGCCATTCGATCGGCAATCCGAGGTAGGAGACCATGCCACGCTCGAGCTGCGCGCTCGCCGCCCAGTGCTCGTCCGCCAGAGCGTCCGGGATCAAGAGCGGCAGGCGGGTGCGCAGCACGGCCTCGCAGTAGAGGCCGGCGCGGACGCGAACCCGCTCGTCGCGTCTGAACGGGTTGCCCATCGATTCGCTGGTGACGAAGACGACGAGGTCGGGCGCCTCGAACCTCACGACCATAGCATTGGGCACGCGCACGACTTCGGCAAGGAGATTCACAATTTCCTGCCATTTTCCGATCATGCCGTCAGGTATCGGGAGAGCTGCCTCGCTCATGGAGTGATCCGGCACCATCCGAGGAATCTATCACGCCGAGGCCCGTCGTCGTCATCATCCCACGCGAGCGTGGATCTCGGAACCCTGGAGGCAATCGGCATCACGAAAGTCCAACATCAGGACAACCCCCCAGGGTTGTTTTGGCTGGCGTCTTCGTCAATTGAGCAGGCGTGCGAGCTGTGATTGGCTCGGCACCCGCAGCGACCATGGCGATCACTGTAAAATCGTCAGCTCTCGCCTTCCTTTCCGCAGGAGCGCTGCGACCCCGAGGGCTGCGCTGTCGAGCACGCCGCGCCGAGCACCCGGGGGGCTCCCATGATGACCGGAGGGATCATGCGAATACGCCCTTCGTCCTCTCCATGGCTCAGAAACGGTACACAAGCAGATTTCGCTTGCCGCTTCCGCTGCCGCTGCCGAATTGCTGCGGCGGCTGCGGCCGGTCATCGAGAAAATCGGCGGGAAGGATGCCCTCTCGCGCCCGCGGGGGCCGGGTGCATCGCTTGCACCCGAGGCCGTCCAAGGGCGCATGTTGCGTGCTTCTTCTCTTTCACACGGCGCTGTTGCGCTCTTGATGCTCTTGCTGTCTGGTGTTCACGCATGCGGTGACGCCGGCTCCAGTGACGCCTCCACTCAACCCGCCACGGGCGGTGGCCCCGGAGCGGGCGGTTCTGGTGAGAGCGGTGGCGCTGGAGGCCAGGCAGGCGCCGGGGGACAGGGCGGCGCCTCGGGAGGCGCTGGCGAGGGCGGAGCTGGGGGCGGAGGCGGACAGGGAGGGATGCCCCCGAGCGTCCGTGGCAACACGGTGGCGACGGGTCCCCATTTCAGCTGCGCCATTGACGGCAAGGGGCGGATCGTATGCTTCGGGATGACGGGGCTTTGGTGGCTCGACGAGCAGAGCGCCACCCCGCAGGTGATCTCTCCAGACGGCGTCGTGTTCGCGTCTCTCGCGGCCACCTCGCGCGGGCTCTGCGCGCTGGATGAGGCAGGGGGACGGTGGTGCTGGGGAGAAGGGTATTTCGGGGAGGTGAACGGCCAGAGCAGTGAAGTCGACATGAAGAAAATGGACGAGGGCTGGCAGCAGATTTCCCTCACCCTCAGCGGTGGCTGCGGCGTTCGCGCGGCGGACGGCGCGCTCTGGTGCTGGGGGGCTGTCGGGTTCGACGAGCCGCAGGCTTCACCGATGACGCCGACCGTGCAGAAGAGCGGGCCTTTCCTCGAGGTCGTTCTCGGCAGCGCCTCCTCGGGGAGCCGGGGCGCGGCGATCCAGGCGGACGGCAAGCTGTTGACCTGGGTGCGCCAGAATCAGGGGATACCGGGGGCATACGAGAACCTGGCCCCCGAGGGGAGCTGGGTAGACGTCGCCACGCAGTGGCAAAACACCTGCGCGATTCGCTCAGACGGCACGCTCTGGTGCTGGGGAGAGAACGACTACGGGCAGTGCGGGCTCGGTCATCACGCGAAGGTCCTCGCGCCGACGATGGTGGGCAGCGCGAATGACTGGAAGGCCATCCAGATGGGCCACTTCAGCGCCTGCGGCGTGCGCGGCGATGGCGATCTGTATTGCTGGGGTTGGAACCGCTTGGGTCAGCTGGGCGTCCCCGTGACCCCTTCCACCGTCGTCGTCCACGAGCCCACGCTCGTCCTCCAGGGGGTCCCCGCGGACGGCTGCGACACGGAGGGCACGACCTCGGACTTCGCAAACAACCTGGCCCACTTCACCGGGCATGCTTGCGCGCGTCGCTCGGCGGATACCGTGGCCTGCTGGGGCGATGGTGCTCGCGGCCAGCTCGGCAACGATTTCACCGGCAAGACACCGAAGCTCCCGACGCTCATCCCCGGCGGCGAAGCGTTCTCGGGGATCGCAGGCGCCAACCTGCTTCGCAAGCCGGACGGCAGTGTATGGCGCCTCGGGCGCTTTGCGGTGCAGCCGCAGACCTCCTACGCCTCGGACAGCGAGGACGTCGACGTGTTCTCCCAGGTGCCCATCCCCGTGGCCAGCGGCGTCAGCGAGGCTGGTTTACCGGAGGGCGGCGATCTGTGCGCGATCTTTGACGATGGATCGCTTGGCTGCGTCGAGCACAGCTCCTCCTACGATTGCAACAAGGAGGCGGCAGCGGTCTGCGAGTTCGCTTTTGTTCCCGTCAATAACGACAAGGACTGGGTTCGCGTCGCGTCGAACCCTCAGTATTCGACCCAGGTCTGCGCGCTCAAGGCCGACGGATCGATCTGGTGCAAAGGCTCTCTCTCGGGCGATGGCACGGGAGCATACAGCCTGTCGATGGTGAAGGTCGCCGGGGGCCATACCTGGCTCGATCTTTCCTCGACTTTGGACTTTGCCTGCGGCGTGCGCGCCGATCATTCGCTCTGGTGCTGGGGGAGCATGGATTTCAAGAAGATCCCGGCGCCCGCGCAGATCGGCCTGGATACGGACTGGAGCGACGTGAGCGGCCGCTGCGCTCGCAAGCAATCGGGCGAGCTCTTCTGCTGGGATCAGTTCGGCAAGGGTTTCTCGTCGATCGGGAGCTGCGCCTCGTATTCGAGCGGGAATGACGTGGTGTGCTTCGTCAAGACAGACGGCTCGCTGTGGTGCGACGGCGACAATACGTACGGTCAGGTGGGTATCGAGGGCGAGCCTGTCCCGGGTAATCCTGTCCGCGTGGGCCAGGATTCCGACTGGAGCGTCGTCAGCGTCGGCGAGCGCTCGACCTGCGCCTTGAAGACGGGCGGCGGCCTGTGGTGCTGGGGCGTTGCCGACGGGCGCACCGGTAGGCCCGCGAGCTACAGCGATGTTCCGGTCGAGGTGACTCTCCCCTGAGCGTCCGGAGGGGCCTCGCCTGTCCCTGCGGCGGTCCTCGGAAGCGGCAAGCGGCAAGCGGGAGCGGAAGCGGGAGCGGAGGCGGAAGCGGAAGCGGAAGCGGAAGCGGAAGCGGCGTCGGCAAGCGGGCTCTGTTTGTGTGTACCGCTTGTCGCAGTCTGAGAGGCGTGGCGCTCGGCGAGCGAGCGTCAGCATCTCGGTCCACGCGACGACTATTCGACCTTCTCCACCACGAACCGCATTACGCCCGGCGCTCCGCGCTCCTGCACTTCCCGTCCGGTCACCTTCGCGGTCGTGCGGCCGCCCAGATCGAACTTCTGGGAATCGAAATAGACCGCTCGCGAGCCCGAAGGGTCCGTCAGCTCCACCTCGTCGAGCTCGACGGAGCCGAGCTGCTTGGCGTTGAGGGCCTTGTTCACCTCGTCGATCGCCTTCACGCTTCCGGTCACGATGCAGATGTTGTCGTTGTGGAAGGTCTCCTTCACCGTGCACGGCTTCGCCGACGGGCGCATGAGCCATACCACGACCCCCGCGATGGCGAGCATCACCGCGAGGGTCGCGTACTGAACCGGCTTCGGGAGCGGCTTCACGGCGGGCGGCGTACCTTCGGGCGGGGGCGTCGGCATCGGTCAGGTCTGGATCAGAAATCCTGAAGCACCAGCTCAATTGGGCGCTCGTGTCTCGAATTGGGCGGGCCCCCGCATCCAAGGGGGCCCCGCACCTATCTGTGCCGCCTCATCGCTCGAAGAAGCTTGCCCACGGCCTCATGGGCCGTGCGAGCCGCGCTGGTGGCGTCGCTTTCGGTGACCAGTCCAAAGAGCTGTGCCGCTGCCTCGTGGGCAACGGACGCGGCATCGAGGTCGCCTGCCGCCGCTGCCGTCACCTCGCCCTGTAGGAGCACGGGCAGGAGGGGCCGGCCGGGATGCCCCAAAGGGCGGCCAAGAGGTCCGAAGTGGCACCAACGCGCGCAAACAGCGCCGAGCCGTCATTAGCAGGATGCAAATCCCGCGGGGTACGCCGGGTCAGGGGTGACGGAATCGGAAGCGGAAGCGGAGGCGGGAACGCGAACGCAAACGCAGGCGGATCACGCGAGCGCGAGCATCTCCAAACGCTTTCGGGCGAGACGCAGGCGACCATCGACGGTCTTCGCCTTGATGCCGAGCGACGCGTTTGCGTTTGCGTTTGCGTTGCCGCCTCCGCCTCCGCCTCCGCCTCAGCGTCGATTCGCCCCCGCAAACCGGAGCGCCCGCCCCCCGCGCCCCGCCGTCGCCTTCCCCCCCTCGCGCTCGACCACGCCCCCGACGACCACGAACCGCATCCCCTCGGCCAGCCGATGCGGCGCTGTGAACGTCGCGCGCTCGTGGATCTCCCCCGGCGAAAACACCAGCAAATCCGCCCCGCACCCGTCGCGCACGCAGCCACGCTCGCCTTCGAGCCCAAGCGTGCGGGCGGGCAGATCCGACATCTTGCGCACGGCTTCTTCCAGGGAAACGAGGCGCTGCTTTTCGACGAGCTCCTCGATCACCCGCGCAAACGCGCCAAATCCGCGCGGATGCCGGCCGCCGCCCCCGCCGTCGGTGCCGACCATGACGAAAGGATCGACGAAGAGGCGCGCCACGACGGCCTCGTCCATCACGAAGTAAGCCGCCTCGGCGCCGTCCGGGCCGACGTCGATGAGGATGTCCTCGAACGGAACTCGCCGCGCCGCGGCAACCTCTTCGAGCGTCCTTCCTGCGAATGCGCCCGTCCCGAAAAGCATCGCCTTCGGACCGTTGCGTTTCTCCACGCGGGCGCGAAGGAATGCGGCGAGCTCGTGGCGGCGGCTGCGCACCGCGTCGGCATAGGAGGACGGCGGGCGCGCGAAGTCGGGAAAAAGGACGGCGGTGGAGGTGTAACTCGCGGTGTACGGATACAGGTCGGCCGTGACGGGCAGGCCGAGGGTGCGGGCTTTTTCGATGCGGGCGAGCAGGCGCTCGGCGCGGGCGGCGCCGCGGCCGAGGACGATTTTCAGGTGCGCGATGTGCGCGCGGGCCTTGGCCTTGCTGCACATCTCGAAGAGCTCGTCGAGCGAGGATTCGACGCGGTCGTCGTCCTCGCTGCGGAGGTGGCTCATCACGACGCCGCCGCGCGCGCCGACAGGCTCGGCGAGGGCGACGAGCTCATCCATCGAGGCGCCGCGCCCCGGGTCGTACTCGAGGCCGGTGCTGAGGCCGAATGCGCCGTCGTGCAGGGCCTGGGCGACGAGATCACGCATTCGCTGGAGCTCGGCGGGCCTCGGCTTCGTATGGAGGGCGGCGCCGACGAGGCTACGGACGGTGCCGTGCCCGACGAGGGCCGCGACGTGGACGCGCGGCTTTCCAGCGTCGATTTTCGCGAGCCAGGGGCCGATGCGCGTGGCCGGGCTGCGACCGTCCTGGCCGACGACGAGCGTGGTGACGCCCATGGCGAGCGCGTACTCGACATCGCCGAGCGGTGCGCCGTGGGAATGGGCGTCGATGAAGCCGGGCGTGACGACGGCGCCCGTGGCGTCGATCGTGCGCTCGGCGCGCACGGAAGGGTCGACGTCGCCAACGAAGGCGATGCGATCGCCGCGGACGAGGACATCGGCGCGGCGACGCGGGCCGCCCGAGCCGTCGATCACGTGGCCTCCGCGGACGGCGAGACGAAACACCTCGTCGGAGCGGAAGGGCGGAGGCGGAGGCGGAGGCGGCGGCGCAGGCGGGAGCGCTTGCGGCGGCGTCGACGTGAGCGGGAGCGTGTGCGGTGGCGGAGGCGCGGGCGGCGGCGCCTCGGGAGGCGGCGGGGACGCGGGCGGCGGCGCGGGGCTACAGGCCGCGAGCAGCGCGAGGAGCGGGAGAGCGGGAAGGAGATGCTTTCGCAGGCGCGACATCGCGGGGGCCGGGACGGTTTTTGGAAGGCCCCCGCGAGATTGTCAACACGCGCTCAAGGCGTGCTCGTCGGGTCGGCCGGATCGCTGCCTGCGACTTGCTCGTCGCCGTCGAGGAAGCCGTCGAGATCGCGGTCGACGCCCATGCGAACGCCCGAGCCCGGAGGCGCGCAGGTATACGTGACCGCCTTGCCATTCGCCGTCAGGACCGATTCCAGCTGGGCCCTCGTGACGGCCGCGACGGAGGCGCGATCGACCAGGAATTGCCCGCTGCCGACGTAAACCAAGCCGATCTCGTTGACGAGCCGACCCTTGACGACGAGATCACACTCGCCGGCGTCGGCGCGCGCGACGAGCAGGTCGATGCGAGCCGATGTGACGGTCTGGTTGCTCTGGGTGAGCGTCACCTGTTGCCCCACGATCGGCGCCAGGTTCGATTCGAAGGCGAGCTGGTATTGCACCATGTCGAGCTTCGCCTGGTTGCCCGCCGGCGTATTCGGGATGCCGGCCGGGTTTGCCGCGACCAGATCGAAGCCGCTGACGAACGTGAAGAGCTCGGGCACGGTCCCGTCGTGATTGAGGCCGAAGCCGCGGACCTGGTCGCCGAGGAACGGATCCGGCGGCCGATTGCCGCTCGTGAACCCGGCGCCGAACATGCCAACCTTCGAATACGCGTTGCGCAGGTGCGGGACCTTGAGGATCTGGGTCGTCGCGTCGAACGAGCCGAAGCCGGCGGTCCCGAAGAACCCGGGGAAAGCGTCGCTCGGATTCGCCTCGGGATCGACGCGGTGACACGCCTCGCAGGAGCCCTGGGACGCGACGTTCTGGGTGAAGAAGAAATCGCGGCCGGCTTGTTGCGTGGGCGTGAGCGAGTTGTCGAGGTTGCGGACCGGGTTCGGCGGATACATGACCTGCAGGACGAAGTCCGTGAACTTCTGCATCTGCTCGGCGGAGAGCGTCGCATCGCGGCCGAGCAGGTCCACGAAGGCCCCGTTGAACTTCTTGAAGGCCGCCTCTTCGTCGAAGCTCCCGTCGTCCGGCTGCGACGAGGCCTCGTCGTTGCCTCCCGTCCGGTCGCCGCGCCAGTGCATCGGCCCGTGGTTTGCCATGCCGCGCAGGCTCTGCGTCGTCATCGGCCCCTTCATCGGATGGAAGTCGGGATTCTGGCCGAAGGTCGGATCATCGGTGCCGAAGACGGGGACGAGTTCGGGCTTGATCGGTACGAACGGGCCCGGGTTGTTCAGGACAACCCCGTCTGGATTGCCGAGATCCCAGGCGAGGCTGTCGAGATCGCCGAACACGTGGCAGCTCCCACACGCCGACTCGCCGTTGCTCGACGACAGGCGCGCGTCGTAGAGGAAGGCACGCCCCTCGATCACGCTCTCGGGCTCCGGGTTGTGCATCGAGACGTGCCCGATCTCCGTCTTCGTCGTGGTGTCCACGATCGCGATCGAATTGTCGAAGCGGGTGAGCACGTACATGCGCCCGCAGCTGTCGTCGAGCACCATGCCCGTGGGCCCGCCGCCGGAGAGCTCAATCTGGTTCGCGGCGTTCGGCACGAACGTGTCGTTCTCAAGCGCGGCTGTGTCGTAGACGCCGATCTTCGAGGAGGCGAACGCCGCCACGTAGAGCTTCGTGCCGTCGCTCGACACGACCATCCCGAGCGGCTGCGAGAGGGTCTTCTCGTTCACCGTGGCGGGGGCCGGGTACGCGTCGTAATCGATGTGCTTGTTGAGGTGCCGGGGCGCCGGGGCGCCCGTCCCGAGCACCGTGATCCGGCTCTCGTGCAGGTGGCCGCGGAGCGTCTCGCCTGCGTAAATGCCCGGGCCCTCGAAGCGCAGATCGTTCCGAGCCTCGGTGTTGCTGACGTAGACCTTCCCGTTCACCGGGTTCACGGCCATGTTGTAGAGGATCGTGCCGACGCCAGTGTAATAGCCGGACGAACCGGAGAGCTGCGCCGGGGGATTTGCGTTCGCGTCGATCACGAACACGTCCTTGTCCGGCAGGGAGAAGCGCACCGCGCTGTCCCAGGAGCGGCCGACGACGTCCTTCCAGTGCTCGCCGTCGTGCTTGACGATGATCCCGACCTCGGGCGCGGGCACGCCGTCGGCATTCGTGTTCGGCCCCGGAACGCCGCCGGCCGCCTCGCCGCCGTCGGGGACTTGCAGCTCACTCAGGGCCGTCGTGCGGTTGCCGGAGTGGAAGGCCGCCGCATAAACGCGCGAGCCGTCGGGCGTCACCGCGAGCGCGCGGGGCGTATCGCTGAAGAGCGTGAGGATGTTGAGGGGCGTGCCGCCGAGCGTCGTGCCGAGGTTTGCGGCGTCGAACACCCACACGTCGGCGCGTCCGACGCCGGGCGTCGTGAGCTGCGGATCGTACGGCACGTTCTGGCCGCGATGGGCCGTCGTGATGAACGCGCGGGTCTTGCCGGGCCCGCCGAACACGATGTCGCGCGGCTCATCGCCGACGAGCAGCGTGCGCACCACGTTTCCCTGGTGACCGAGCGGGCCGATCTTCACGACGCTGACGCTGTCGGAAAGATGATTGACCACCCAGATCTCGTCGTTCGAGCGCGCGGCGACGGAGACCGGCTCGAGCCCCACCGGCACCGAGCCGCGGTGCGAGAGGCTGCCGTTCGACTCTACGTGGAAAATTTCGAGCCGATTGTCGGGCGTATTGACGGCGAACAGGAATTGCTTGTTCGGCGAGAGCGCGACGGGCCGGACCTGGCCGCTTTCGAAAAGGGTGTAGGAGCTATCGGCGGACGCCTCCGCGCTCACCGAGAGACCTGCGAGGAGCGGCGCCACGGCGAGAATGGAGAGGAGCGGACGGCGAAATAGGCGCTTCGCCGCCTGTGGACGCGTGAACGTCATGGGACCTCCGTGCACGAAAAGGAGCTGCTCATCGCCAGGGGGCGAGGAGCGCCAAAAAGGAAACTTTGCGAAGCTTATCCGGGCTTTCCAGATTTGTAAAGCTCCAGATGTGCCGGAACTCCGTTGTCATGCTTGCAGGCAAAATTCTGACGCGGGCACGGGACGCAACCTACCCCGAGTCAGGAGATTCCTGATGGTAACGCGATTGCGCAGCCTTCAGCGTGCCAACGAAGCGCGGACGCGTTCGAGGTACGCGACCAGCGGGTCGCCCTCCACGAGCAGCGGCACCGTGCCGATTGCCTCGATCCACAAGAAGACGCCGGCGAGGATGCAATCGGCGTAACCCAGGGTTTGCCCCGAGAGGAAGGGCTGCCCCTGGTGGGTGAGCGTGATCCGCGCCGGATCGAAGCCCGCGCGCATCGCGTCGAGCCGCGCCTCGCGGCCGGCCGCTGCCTCTTCCAGCGTACACCGGAACCTCGCTTCGCGGCTCTGGCGGAAATAGGCGCGGTCCTTTTCGAGGAGGAGGTCGTGAATGTCCTTCAAGTAGAATCGCAGGACCTGCTGGAGCACGCCGGAGAACAACCAGGCCTCGAGGAAACGGCAGAGGCCACGCTCCTCCGGCGAATGGAAGAGCGGCGGGTGATCGGGATACGCCTCGTCGAGATAATCGGCGATGGCCCAGGAATCCCCCACGACGCGCTCTCCGTCCTTCAGGATCGGCACGGTCTTGAAGGCGCCGCCTTCGAGGGCCTTGATGTCGGTCATCGCCACGGGCGCGGTTTCGAATGCGAGGCGCTTGTGCGCGAGGGCGAGCTTGATCCGGAAGCAGAAGGGGCTCGGGCGTCGATCTGCCTCGGCGACGAGGTCGTACAGGAAAATGGTCATGGCCTCTCCGTATCACGCCTCCGTCGTGGGGCGCTTTTGCTTTTTCTTGCGGCGCTTGGGCCTGTGTTCGGAGGCCAGAGCCATCGCCATCGCTGGATCCCGGTACGGGCCGAGATCACCGGGGTCGGGCAGGGGCTCGTTCGTCACGGGTCGCCCCGCGGCGTCGAGCACGAGCGTGTGGTCGTCGGGCGGCCCGATCGTCTCGCGCCAGGGCTCGGCGGGCATGTAATCGGCGGGCGCCTGGCCCATGAATCCCGGCAGCGGAATCGCCCCGTGCGCCGTGCGCCCGAGCTTCGCCCCGAGCTGCCGCGTCTCCTCGGGGATCTCCTTGCGGCGCAGGCGCGCGATGAACGTGTACACGCCAAACACGAAAACCAGAAAGACGAGAATGCCCATGTGTTCCCCCCAGGCCGGTCAGCTCACTCCCGTGGGGAGACTCTACACGGATCTTTCCGCTTTGGATAGAGTGATGAGGGGGCAGGTCGACGCTCGGCTCAAGGGCTTTTCGTCGACGCGTCGGCGAGGGCGCGATCGAGGGCCACGGCGAGGGCACGTCGGCGCGCGGGGGCATACATGCTGCCGAGCTTCTCCGCCGAGCCGTGGCCCTTGAACGTGCGCCCGTCGCGCTCGACCGTCACGTCGACGGAGAGTTTTTCGTTGTCGATGACCAGGCCGAAAAGCGCGCCGAACATCCCCATGAACGCGATGCCATCCTTTCGCATGGCGTCGTAAATGGAGGACCTGCGCTCGAGATCGATACGCACGCGTACGCGCGTAGGGCCCGAAGCCGCGGGCCGCGATCGCGCCGCCTTGCCCAGGATTTGCACCGTGTCTTGCCAGGTGTCGGCTGGCGATTGGGTCTCGCGCGTCGGGTCGTGGTCCACGATCACGATTTCGTCGATGTCGAGATCGGCTGCCGAAAACGCGAGGGAAGGGGGGACGTGCGTGGGAGGGACACGATAAGCGCAGCCGACGGCGCCCAGCGCGAGGGCGAGCAGGAGGGCGGCAGGGGCTTTGCGGATCATGCGTACATCATGACGCCGCGGGACAGAGAGGGGAAGGGGCTTTTCGTCAATCGAACTTGACGAGGTTCTGGGCCGGGAGCGGCCCGCCGGGGAACTGGACGAGCCGGCCGCCGACGGCGAGCGTGCCGAGGTCGAGGCCAAAGAAGCCGAGCCGATCGATCAGGGCGGCGACCTCCGCTTTCGCGCGGGCCTCGTCGCCCGAATAAAACAGCACCCGCCGGCCCCCCTCGGCCCTCGGATCCCCCGCGACGAGGTGCGCCTTCAGGTGATTGAACGCTTTCACCACGCGCGCCCCCGGGACGAGGTCGGCGAACACCTCGCTCGAAGCGCGACCCTTCAGATCGACCGGCTCGAAGCGCGGCGCCTCGATCGGATTGTTCGCGTCGATCACGATGCGCCCGTTCCAGGAGGGCAAGCCCGCGAGCGCCCTCGGCAATTTCGACCAGTTGACCGCGACGAACACGATGTCCTGCGCCGCCGCCTCTTCCCGCGTGCCGGCTTTGATCGACGGGCCGAGCTCGCGGACGAGGCCCGTGAGCGAGGCGGGGCCGCGGCTGTTGCTGAGGATCGCGGGGATGTTCGCGCGGGCGAGCGCGCGCGCGAAGGCCGAACCGATGGCGCCCGAACCGATGATTCCGATGGTCATGACGTTGCTCCTCTTCTGCATTTGCCGTGGGTGTCCAATGAATCAGGCGGTGAAACCGCCGTCGGCCATGAGCTCGGCGCCCGTGATGAAGGCCGCTTCGGGGCTCGCGAGATACGCGACGGCGCTGGCGATCTCCTCGGGGCGACCATAACGACCGACGGCGAGGCCCGGGCCGACAATCTTGGAGACGGGGCCCGTGGCCGGGTTCATGTCGGTATCGGTCGGACCGGGGTGAACCGTGTTCACCGTGATGCCCCGGGGCCCGAGATCCCGCACGAGGCTGCGATTGAAACCGGCCACCGCGCCCTTCGTGAGCGTGTAGACCGAGGCGGTCGGGAACGCGGCATAACGCGCCATCGAGCTGCCGATGTGGATGATCCGTCCGCCGGCCTTCATGTGCCGCACGGCTTCTTGCGTCGCGACGAACACGCCGGTGACGTTGACCGCGATCATTCGCTGGTAATCCTCGAAGGCGATCTCGTCGACGGCGCCGAGAATGCTGATGCCGGCGTTGTTGACGAGGATGTCGATCCCGCCGAACACCTCGACCGTCCTTCGCACGGCCGCGCGCACCGCGTCCGGATCGCCCGCGTCGGCGTGGATCGCGACAGCCCTCCCGCCTTCGGCCTCGATCGAATGCACGACCTCTCTGGCCTTTTCGGGCGAAGCGCTGTAGGTGATTGCAACGGCCGCGCCTTCTTTGGCGAGGCGCTTGGCCACGGCCGCGCCGATGGAGCGCGAACCGCCGGTGACGAGGCCAACTTTGTGGGACAGGGAGAAGGTCGTGGTCGTCATGTCGAATCACTCCGTGAAGCGTTGATGGGGTAGATATCGCACGCGGATTGATTCATGATTAGGCGGAAGTCGCTGGTTTCAGTTTCAAGCGTTCGTTGAAGGTCAGGACATGGAGACGCTCGCCAACCTCGAATCGTTCGTTCGCAGCGCGGAGGCCGGGAGCTTTTCGGCGGCGGCGCGCCGGCTCTCGCTGACGCCGGCGGCGGTCAGCCGAAACGTGGCCATGCTGGAGGGCCACCTCGGCGTGCGGCTGTTTCAGCGGAGCACACGAAAGCTGACGTTGACCGAGGCTGGCGAGCGGTTCCTGCATGCGATCAAGGGCAACCTGGAGGAGCTCCAGGCCGCGATCGCCGACATCGCCGCGGACGACGGCGAGCCCGCGGGCGTCCTCAAGGTCAGCATGAGCCCGACGTTCGGGATCCAGTACATCGTGCCGCTGCTCCCGGCCTTCCTCGAACGATATCCGCGTATTCGCGTCGATTGGCATTTCGAGAACCGGCAGGTCGATCTGATCGCGGAAGGGTACGACGCGGCGATCGGGGGCGGGATCGAGCTCTCGCCGGGCGTCGTCTCGCGCGTGCTCGCCCCCGCGCATATCATCGCGGTCGCGTCGCCCGCGTACATGAAAGGCCGCACGCGGCCCGCGGATCCGGAGGGGCTCGCGGATTTCGACGGCATCGTGATGCGGTCGGCGCGGACGGGTCGGGTGCGGCAATGGGTGATGCGGAACGTCGCCGGGGAGGAAATGCCGGCGCGACCCGCGGAGACGATCGTGCTGAACGACCCCGCGGCGATGTGTCGCGCGGCGGTGCTGGGGCTTGGCGTCACGCTGATTGCGGTCCCCGATGCGCTATCCTACCTGGAGAGCGGCGCGCTCGTGCGGCTCGTGCCGCGATGGTATGCCGACGCGGGGCCGATCTCGCTTTATTGCGCGAATCGGACGCTCATGCCTTCGAAAACGCGCGTGTTCATCGACTACGTCGTCGACGCGTTCCGCCGGGAGCATCTCGCGGAGCGGTTCGCGGGGAGCCTGGGCACCTGAGTTCCTTCGCGCACCCACATCAGAGCCCCGACGGTGTGTACTCGCAGACGTAATGGTATTCGTACGTGCAGTTGTCGTCGTTCCACTCGCCGGTCACGTGGTACATTTCGACGCAATCCTCGGAGGCGTTGTAGTCGTCCGGCTGATCTTGCCCCCAATGGGTGTACGCGAGCGGTTCGCCGCTCTCCCACACGAACGTGCCCTCCGTGGCGATGTCGGTCAGCCCGAGCCAGCGGGGCAGGAGGATGGTCTTGTCGATGACCGTGTCGAACAGAAAATCTTGCTCGGCCTGGCTGGTCACCGTGACCATGTAGCCTCCGGTCGCGGCGCAGGCCCCGTGCGCGTTCGCGAAATTCGTCTTCTGCGCGGTGAATTCGACGTAACAATGGTTGTTTCCGGGCCATTTCTTCTCGCCCTCGGGGCATTTCACCACGCAACCGTCGCAGCGGTCGGCCGGATCGTCATTCGCGTCGTCGCACTCCTCACTGCCGGCCAGGATGCCGTCGCCACACACGGCGCCGCCCCCTGCGCCCCCCGCGCCGCCTGTACCGCCCCCGGCGCCTCCGCTCCCTCCTTCGCCGCCCGTTGCGGAGCTCGATGGCTCCTGCCCGCCTCCGTCGCCGCCACTGCCGCCGGCCCCGGCTGCGCAGCCCCAGGCCGCCAGCGACATCCCAAGAAGAAAGTTTCCGAGAACGAATGCCCGAACGTTGTTCATGCCCCACGGGACGAAAAAGAAGATCGTTTTTTGCGGGTTTTTTTTTCGTCCACTGGCTCACGGCCGACGGGACGCGCCCTCGCCGGCGATGTGCCCTACGGAGACGGAGCGGGAGTCGTCCCCGAAGACCAAAAAGTCCTTGATCTTCCAGACGGTCGGGTTATGTTGCGGTGCAACAAATCGTGCGCCCTCCGTTCCTCTCCTCCGCCGCTCAGTACCTCAGGCCGCCGAAGATGTACCACCTCTACGAGCTGCAGCGGGCGCTGCTCGAGCCGCTCGCGCACATCGCCGGCGCCTCGGCCGAGGCGCTTCGGCACCCGAGGAATCCGCTGTCGAAGCTGCCCCACGTACGCACGCTCGGCGCGAGCCAGGCCCTCTTCCACCGCCTCGGCAAGCGTTACCCCAAGCAGCCCTGGGGGATCGACGAGGTCGAGAACCAAGGCGTCAAGGTCTCCGTCGCCGAGGAGGTCGTCGTCGCCGAGCCCTTCTGCAGGCTCCTTCATTTCGTGCGCCGCTCCGAGGATCCCGAGGTCGCGCGCCGCCTCGCGGCCGAGCCGAAGGTCTTCGTCTGCGCGCCGCTCTCCGGCCACCATTCGACGCTGCTCCGCGAGACGATCCGCGCGCTGCTCAAGGACCACGACGTGTACGTCACCGATTGGCTCGATGCGCGCGACGTGCCCCTCTCCGAGGGCATTTTCCATCTCGACGATTACGTGCACACCGTCATGCGCTTCTTGCGTTTGCTCGGGGCCGGCTCGTTGCACGTCGTGTCCGTTTGTCAGCCGACGGTTCCCGTCCTCGGCGCAGTATCGCTCCTCGCGCAGGCTGGTGAGGCGACGCCGCGCTCGCTCACGCTCATGGGCGGCCCCATCGACGCGCGCAAGAGCCCGACCGAGGTGAACCTGCTCGCGACGCAGCACCCGTACGCGTGGTTCGAGAAAAATATGATCCACAAGGTCCCCGGCCCCTACGCGGGCCAGGGACGGCGGGTTTATCCCGGGTTCCTCCAGCTCACGGCCTTCGTGATGATGAACCCGAAAAACCACTGGAAGGCGAGCTTCCGCTACTGGATCGACTCGCACAAGGGCGAGTCCGGCGCCGCCGCGCGCGAGATGCACGAGAAGTTTTACGACGAGTACAACGCGGTCCTCGACATGGACGCCGCGTATTACCTCGAGACCGTGCGGACCGTGTTCCAGGAGTTCGCCCTCGCCCGGGGGACCTGGGACGTGCGCGGCGTGCGCGTGAAGCCGGCGGCAATCGAGAAGACGGCGCTCTTCACGATCGAAGGCGAAAAGGACGACATCTCCGGCCTCGGACAGACAGAGGCGGCGCACACGCTCTGCACGGGCGTCCCGGCCGAGAAGCACAAGCACTACGTAGCCGCCGGCGCCGGTCATTACGGCATTTTCTCCGGTCGGAAATGGCGTGACGACATTTACCCGAAGGTGCGCGATTTCATCCGCGCCCACGGCGGTTGAGCAAGCAGACTACGTCCACACGCGGGAAATCGCCACGCCGTTCACCATGCCGGTGCGCGCGTCGACGCCTGCCTGGATGAACAGGCCGTCAATGCTGTCGATCCGGGGATACTCGTGGAAGTACATCCCCGTGCTTTGCGTCCAGAGCAAGGGCTCGACACGCAGGAGCTGGCTGCCCTTGATGTCGAGCGGGTAATCGCCCTCGCCGCGCCGGGGCGCTGCCCCGGACCCCGCGGGGGCTGTTCGCCCCTCGACCCGAACCAGGGCCTGAGCATTGGTCCCATCTCCGATCGGTACATTCCCCCCCTCTGACGACATTTACCGAGTGAGATGTTGGATGCAGGGGCAGCCTTGTCGGCGGAAGCGTGGGCGGAGGAGGAGTTCGGGCATGCGGACCTTGGAGACAAGCGCCGGACCCGGCGACTGACGCGCATGGCCGCGCAGGCGGCGCTGTTTCCCTCGGGGAAGGTGAGTGAGGTT
>NZ_JAGTJJ010000045.1 GCF_028435365.1 Polyangium jinanense
CGCTGGGAGCCCACGCCCTATCAGCACCGCGAGCAGGAGCCGCTGCTCGACCTCCTCCACGGTTCCTTCAGCTGGATGCTCATGCCGATCGCGTGAACCACTACGAACTTTGGGGATGATGTACTAGGTTTGCTCGCCGGCATGGCGCTCCGTATTGCAAACGAGCCGTCGCAGCGACTTCCGCAGCGACTCCCCATTCGCCGATTGCTCGGCTTCGTCGCCGTTCCGATGGTGACCGCGGCGCTCGCCGCGTTGCTCCTGGGATTGTCGCCGTCGAGCTTCGATCCGTGGGATCAACACGCGGTCGCGGAGATGCCCGCCGGCCCGGCGCGGGCCGCGGCGTTCGTGCGGGTGTGGCGCATCCACATCGGTTCGTACCTCGGAGGCGCCCTCGGCTTGCTGCTCGCCGTGGCCCTCGTGAGGCGGCGACGGGCGCGGCGCATCGAGGCTGGGGACGGCCGCTGATACAGCGGCGGACACTCGGCGAGCCGAGCGGTCGCTTGACCGCGGCGACCGGGCTTGATGTACTCCCCGGACCGCGATCGTGCGCACCGCAGCCCGAGGCGAGGATGGACACGAAAAAGGTTCGCCTGACGAAGGACAAGGAGACGTACCTCGCCACGCTGTACGGCAAGGCGCTCGACGCCACGGCCCCGAATACGATCCTGGGCGATCGATTCGCCGCGGACGCCGTCGCTCGAATCGACTACGATTTCGAAGAGCTGAAGCTCCCGAGTGGTGGCGCAATCACCTTGCCGCTGCGGGCGCGGCACTTCGACCAGTGGACACGCGCGTTCCTGGCAGAATACCCCAGCTCGACGGTCCTGCACCTCGGCTGCGGCCTCGACACCCGCGTGTATCGAATCGATCCGGGCCCGGAGGTACGCTGGTACGACGTCGACTTCCCCGACGTGATCGCCCTGCGTGAGAAGCTCTATCCGGAGCGCGAAGGGTATCGCCGGATTGGCACCTCCGTGACGGATCTCGCCTGGCTCGATGCGATTCCGGGAGACACGCCCGTCCTCGTCGTCGCCGAGGGCCTTTTCATGTACCTGCATGAAAAAGACGGTGCAGCAGTGCTGCAGCGGATCACCGAGCAGTTTCCGAGCGGACAGGTCGTATTCGACGGCTACAGCGCCGCGATGGTACGCCTGGTTTCCCGCCTGGCGACGGTGCGCGGCGCCAAGGTCGAGCTCGTCTGGGGGATCGACGATCCACACGACCTCGAAAAGCACGTCCCGAAGCTTCGGCTCGTCGAAAGCGTCGCGTTTCTCACGATGCCCGACCTCGTCGAACGGCTCTCGAAAAGCCGGTTCTCCAGCTTGATGCACGGGGTCATGGGCCGGCTACCGTTCTATCGGCACCTCGTCCGCCACCTGCGTTATGCCTTTTAGGCCTCGGCTGGCGATTGTTTTCTCTGAGCCATCATGATAATGGCGGACATCCGATGACGAGCGAAGCCGTATTCGAACGCATCCGCACGATCTGTCTTGCCTTGCCCGGCACGGCCGAGGTCACGAAGCACGCACGCCCCTGCTTTGCCGTACACGACAAGACGTTCGTCATGTTCATGGACAACCACCACGGCGACGGGCGCCTCGCGATCTGGTGCAAAGCGACGCCCGACGCACAATCCATGGTAATCGATTCCGATCCCTCCCGATTCTTCGTCCCGCCCTACGTGGGCCGGCAGGGCTGGATCGGCGCGCGGCTCGATCGCGACCCCGACTGGGGGGCGATCACGGCCATCGTCGAGGAAGCCCATCGACTCGCGGCGCCACGCTCGACGCGCAAGACGGCTCTCCGCAAGCGGCGTCCTCGTCTATAAAGATGCCGTGAGCAAAGTCGAACACAGCTCTCCGGCCCCTGACCCATCGAGCACGCTCGCCGCGCTCTACGCGGATGACAACCGCGAGCACGCCGCAGTCCCTCCGGTCGATACACCCGATTACCGCGCGCTTCGAGAACGCGACCACGCGCGCCGAGCCCAGGCGGAATCTGCGCTCGCCTTCTTGCGCGCGCGCGGAGCAGCCTCCGCCGAGGACTTGTTTCATGCGGCGTGGTTATTCAACCATGGAGATCATCCCGACGAGGCGCGACGTGCACACGAGCTCGCGCGTGAAGCGGCCGAGCGCGGATACAGACGGGCGCGCTGGCTCGCTGCCGCCTCCTGCGACCGCTGGTGCATGTACGAGGGTCGGCCGCAGAAATACGGGACGCAGTTCGTCCCCGATGGCGTGCGTCATCGACTCTGGGACGTCGACCCGACGACCACGGACGCGGAGCGCGCTGCGTGGGATGTGCCGCCGCTCGCCGAGCAGCTCCGTCGCGCGGAAGAAATGACGCGCACCGAGCCGCAGCCGCCGATGGCCTTCGCGCCTGCGTGGCTGAAGGCCGCGATCGAACGCTGGGGAAAATTCGGTTGAGGGGACACCGTTCTTCGCGGTATCCTGCTCTGCCGATTCTCGTTTCCTCGGAGTCCCTACGAATTGGAGCCTCCTACCCTGCGCACCCCGACGAGTCATCCCGACGTTTGGGTCGAGCAGCCGGACATTCTGCACGTCACCATGCGGGGCACCATCGACGTGGCGGAGGCGACGCCCCTCCTCGCGGCGCAACTCGCGGCCGCCGAAACATGGTCGCATGGCATCGTGTTCTGCGACGTCTCCCGGCTCGAATGGATGTCGATGGAGGCTCGCCGCGCGTTCGCTGAGACCCGCAACATCGGGCCTCGGCGGGCCATCGTGGTGATCGGGGCCAATGCGACGTTACGGACGATCGCCGATCTCCTTTTTCGCGCGGTCCGCGCGCTGCGCCCCAAGCACGCGAGCCCCACCCGCTTCGTGCGTGACCTCGACGAGGCCCGCGCTGCCGTGCCCGAGCTCCGCCGATTGCTCGGCGCTCACTCCGATCCCTGATCCTCCGCCGCCCGCGCGCACGCGTCCTTGTCCGTCGCGGCCGATAACCAGCTCGTCAGGCATCGATCCGCGTCATCACCCGGGACGATACGCGCGCCGCCCTTGTGCGCCTCCTCGCCGCGCGCTTTCCGAACCAGCGAGAGCCGCTCCGGCGCGCGGCCTCCCTCCTCGCAGACCAGGCTGAGCACCTCGGGCTCGAGGCCAATCACCGAGCGATAACTCGCATCGTATTCTGCGTCGGTCGTCTCGCCATGCCCCGGCACGTCGTCCGCGGCGAGCCGCATCCCGGAGCTCCCGTAGAGCCGCAGGTTTCGCTCGGATTTTCCATGACAATCGAGCGTCGCGCAGCGGTGCTCCAGCGCGCCGCCGACGCTCGGGTAGGTGGCGCGGCTCGGGACGAGCAATACGTCTGCCGGCTCGGCCTCGGGGGCACAAGCGACGACGAGCACGGGGAGCGCGAGTCGAGACAAAGACAGGAGCATTCGCCTCACGGACAACGGTCCTCCAGATTCGCGGCGACGGAGAGCAAAAAGACGCGGCCGGCCGAGCGTGGACCGGGCTTCGTCGTGTGGCAGACCGCGCACGAGCCTTCGCCGTTCACCGGCGACTCCATTTCCTGCCGGAACCCGTCGCGCTCGATGGTCACCCGCATCGGATATTCGGGGCTGAAATCACCCGGACGCACGAAGAAATTCCCGGCGCAATTCGTGGCCGTCACGTACGCCGTTCCGCGCGCGTCGACGAGGTGCACGAGCACGTCGGGAACCGGCTTCGTCGAATCGGCGCGCTCGTAGATCGTCCCTGCGACGGTGAGCTCGGTCGCCTCGGCGCCGTCGTGACATACGAGGCAGGGTTGCCCGGCGCGGTGCAATGGGCCGAGAGGGATTGCCGGGGACTCGGGGCCGAGCACGGCAATGGCGTCCTCCTGGAGCGGGTTCGTGCAGCCCAGACCCGCAACGCAAAAGCAAGCGCCCGCCAATCGCGCTGCGAAGGACCAGCGAAGGCCCGACCTACGTGGGGCGGAATTCTGGGTCAACGTGAACACGAACAACTTTCCTCTTGTCTCCAGGGTGCGATCTCTCTAAGCTGAAGATGAAAGTAGAAGTCAACATCAACAGGGTAGCCGGCGTCGATGGTCAGGTCAACGAGAAATGCGAATCGTCTTGCCCTCGTGTGGGCGGCACGCCTCCTCCCGTCCATGTTGTTCGCTTGTGGCCCCGCGACCCAGAGCGACCCCGCATTCTGGGTGCCTTATCGCGGAGATGGCAGCGGCGGCGCGGCGGCCGACGCGGCGAGCAGCACGGGCACGGGCGGCACGGGCGGCGCAGGGGGGAAGGGCGGCGCGGCGCCCGCGAGCAGCACACTCGAATATCGATTCACCACCGTCTCCCTCGACGGCGAGTATGCCCCGAAAAACATTGGCGCCGTGTGGATCACAGATGCGCAGGATACATTCGTGAAGACGCTCGAAGTGTGGGCGGCGAAGCGCGTGGAGCACCTCGTGCGCTGGGGCGCCGCCTCCGGCACGAATGTGGTGGATGCGGTGACCGGAGCCACGCGAAAATCGCACGCCGAGCACGTGACCACCTGGAATGGCACGGACACGGCGGGCCTCGTGGTCCCGAACGGCCCCTATCGCGTGCACGTCGAGTTCACGGAATGGAACTCGTCGGACTCGGGCGAGGATCCCGGTCCCTGGACGGCGGTCGATTTCATGAAGGGCCCCGACGCCCAGGAAATGACATTGCCGGACGAACCGGCCTTCATCGGAAGGCATCTTTCCTGGACACCCTGATGAAGGTCGATTCCTCGAACCAATCCCTTTTCGACACGAGGTCTCCATGGTCCTGCGAATCGCGCAGCTCGTATGCCTCCTCGGGCTCCTGCACGGGCTCGCCGCTTGCACGCACGTCGCGCCTTACGAGCGCGGGCACCTCGCGCATCCGACGATGTCCGTCGGCCCGATCTCCGGCCCCGGCGAATCCCACATGCAAGCGGTCCATGAAGGCGCGAGCGGCGGGGCGGCGAGCGCCGAGGGCGGCTGCGGCTGCAATTGATGCGCGTCCTTGGCTGCTCGTCGCAGCGCTCTTGTTTTTTCCGAACGAGGCGCTGGCCGCCGACACGCCCTCGAAAAAAGCTCCCTCGCTCGCCAATGGCCTCACCCTATCGCTCGTCCAGGACCTGGGGCTCCACGCGGGCAGCGACGTCTGCTCGCCCGAAAACCAGCTCTACGGCGATTACGCCTGCTTCCGGGACTCGGGCACGCAATACCACGGCACGCCGCTCGCCATGCGCGGCGGCGACGTACGCCCCGGCCTCCAGCTCTCGACGACGCGGGTCCTCCTCGGCTATGACCGCGTGGTTTTCGAGAACGTCACGCTCGGCGTGCGCCTCGGCTGGGTGCTCCAAGGGGGCGGACCGCGGCCGAGCGGCGCCGAGGCGCCGGCATTCTTGCCGTTTCACGGCGAGGTCCGCGCGGGATACACGTTCGGCGCCCGGCCCTTTGCCAGGCCGGGGTTCCGGGGCTCCCTCTTTGTTTTTGGGGGTATCGCTCAGTTCGACACGGAGTACCGGGTCTTCGTGGAAGAGGACACGACGAAGCCGCCGCCCGCGAGCCAGCTCGACAACCCTCCGTCGCAGACGCTCAGCGCCTATCGCAAATCCGGCACGGGCTTCGTTGGCCTCGGGGCCGCGGCGGCCTACGCATTCTCGCCCTCGCTCGCGCTGTCGGCTGCCTTGAAATTCACAAAGCCCTTTCCCTCGACCGGCACGCTTCTCTCGCCCGAGCTCTCGTTTTCGTACGCTTTCTGAGCTGTCGGCGTTCAATCGAACGCCGCTTGCAACGCGAGCGCCGAAAACAATGCATTGCGCCGCGTGAGATACAGCGCGTCGAGATAATGCGTGAAGACGCCATCTATCTGGAAGCTCGCGGTGAATCTCGCGCCGAGCTTCACGGACACGCCTCCGCCGCCCGTCAGCGTCCAGAGCGGCCCGAGCTCGCGATCCCCGGTCCGGACCGCGGGGATCGTGATCGCTCCGTCCTCCGCGACGGACACCACGGTCGCCCGCTGCCAAAAATCGGCGCCGGTCTGCGCGTGGAAGCGCAGGCGCGGCCATACCGTGACAAACCGCCCGATATCGATCGAATAACGCACGTCCGTCGTGCTCGCGGCCATTCCCCACGTATCCGTGTAGAGCCTCTCCTCGAGGCGCAGCGTGCCGCCCGCGCGGCGGTGCGCGAGGCGCCCGGTGAGCGCGAACCGATCTCGCACGAGAGGCAGCGCCTCCAGCGGACGCGCGTGCAGGCGAAGCGCGCTCACGAGCTCGACGCTCGCGCCCGCGGAGACCTGCTCTGCGTCCTCCGCCGCGAAGAGCGGCACATACCGATAGGGTTTGGCCTGGTTTCCTCGCTCGAACATCGCGTCGAGCTGAAGGGCGCCGATCGTCGAGCGGTTCACGACGATCGTGAGCCCGACGTTCACGTCGTGCCGCTGGAGAGTCCATCCAAACACGTCGAACGGAGTCCCCGCGCGCCCCGCCGTATCGTGCCGGAACGCATACCCGAGCAATAACCCATAGTTCTTTTGGGCGAGGTCGAGCGTCCCGTGCAGACCTGCCGAGAGCGACCGATAATCGGGCTCGCGCGAGATCGACGCATGCGCGCCCACCCCGAGATCCCCTTTCTCGTAGGCGCCTTCAAGGGATCCGGCGTGACGAACCTCCGTCCAGGGAGGCGACGCGGTGGCCACGATATCGGCCGACGCGGCGGTCACGACATCCACGAGATACCGGCCACTCAAGGACCAGCCTGCCGTTGGGCTTTTGATCGTGCCTGCAATCGTCGGGGTCACGACCTCGACATGGGTATCGTCGAGGTACACCGACGTCTCGGCGCTGGCGCTTGCATCGAGGCTCGACGTGGCCCGACGCTTCGCCGCGGCTGGTGCTTTCGGATCCTCCGCATACGAAAGGGGAAGGAGAACGATCGACGCAAGGAGAGCGCTGAGGAGCGCAATCTCACGATGCTTGAAAACCATCAATCGTCGTCGTCCTCGTCGTCTTCTTCCTCGTCGTCGTCGTCCTCGTCATCCTCGTCGTCCTCGTCCTCGTCCTCGTCCTCGTCGTCCTCGTCGTCCTCGTCCTCGTCGTCCTCGTCGTCCTCATCGTCGTCGGGCGGCGGAAATGAGCCCGATCCCGTCGAGCTGCTGGACGTGGTCGCGCCGCTGCCGCCGGCCCCACCCGCGCCGGATCCGGTATTCGTGGTCGCGTCGTCGTCGTTCGCGCCCTCGTCCACGACCTCCGCCGTTCTTCGCGTTTGATCGTGGCTATCGACCCCCGCGCAGGCAGGCACGGAGACAGCGAGGGCCCCGAGCATCACGAGGGCTCCTCCAGTGAAAAGGCCTAGATCACGTGGTTTCTCTGACACCATGCTGAGCTTCTACCGGAAGGGACATGAAGATGCAAGTGACTTTCAACAACGAGAGCCTGCCCGCGATGCGCTCGGACCGTGATATCCTACCGTCATGAACGATCTCCCGGCGCGTCTCCTCGCCTCGCCCGTTCCTGTCTTGCTGATTGCTTCCGTGGCGATTGTGAGCCTGCTCGGGTGGGTCTCCGAGTCGGTGCGGCGAGCGCTGATCCTGGTTCCCTACCAGGTGCGCAAAAACGGGCACATCCATCGCCTGCTCACCGCGGGATGGGTCCACGCCGATTTCTCGCATCTGGCGTTCAACATGTTCTCGCTCTACTTTTTCACGGAGCAAACCATTCGCGTGCTCGGCGTGACGCGTTACCTCGTGCTGTACGTGACCGCGGTGATCGTCGGGTTCATCCCCACAACCCTGCGCTACATGCGAAAACCGAATTACAGCTCGCTCGGGGCCTCCGGCGCGGTGGCCGCCGTCATGTTCAGCGCCGTCCTCCTGGTCCCCAAGCTCAAGCTCCAGCTCATGTTCCTGCCGATTCCGGTGCCGGGCATCGTGTTCGCCGTGGCCTACCTCGCCTACAGCGCCTGGCACTCGTATACGGCCGGAGACGATATCAACCACGACGCCCATTTCTCGGGCGCGGTCTACGGAGCCCTGCTCACGTACCTCTTCGAGCCGGGGCGCGTCGAGCGCACGCTGAAGAGCTTCTTTTGAGTGCCAAACTTCCCTCTTGTATCGTCCGCGCCGCGGTGGAATGCTCGCGGGCCATGGGGACCCTTTCCCGCCTCGTTCGTCTCGGAACTTGCCTCGTGCTCGGCCTTTTGGTCTCGGCCTGCGCGATCGACGATTACACGCCCCCGACCCCGCCGGGCCAGCACGCGGGGGACGCTTGCACGTCGCTCACCGAGATCGCACAGGGCGAATCCTTGTCCCTCTTCGACGACACGAGCCGGGGGACGGACCTGACGACGGCGAGCCCGATGTTCAGCGAGTGCATGGCCGGCGAGAGAATCGGCAAGGAGCTCGTCTTTCCCGTCCGGCCCTCGTCGCCGGGCACGCTCGTCGCGACGCTCCATCCCCAGTACGCGCACCACTGGCTGCACACGTGGACTGCGTGCCCCGGCAGCGCAGGCGACGTGCTCGATTGCTCGCTCGGATCGATGGTCGAGGACAACGACGTCAATCAGATCGACGACGTCCAGGCAGGCGCGACCTATTACGTCGTCGTCGACGGATGGATGGACGAGGCGGGCGAGTTCGAGCTCATGCTCGAGCTCAAGTGAGGGCTACTCGACGACCGCCTGCATGAATCCCTTCATGAAAGCGCGGTATTCGCGCGTCGGGATCATGTCCATCATGCGGGGCACGCGGGCCTTCAACCATTGCAGGATCGCCAGGGTGTCGCGCTTCATGATGAGCACGACGAGCTCACCGAGCACGTCTTCTCCGAGCTCGTTTCCCACGATGGAGAAGATTTGCCGGCCGAGCTCGTGGCCGCAATCGGCGAAGCTCTTCTCGCCCGAGCGCGCCTCGTACACGAGGACGCGGAAAAACAGCGGGCACGCGTTGGAGGCGGGGGCGCGTCCCGGAAGCGTCCGCGGGCGGGCGGGGCTCGGGGGGCGGCTGTCGTTCTTCGCTTTCGGGGTCATGCCGATACGCGCGTGCGAGGATCGTACCCGGAGCACCTGCAACTTCGGCGCCCACCCTCAATGGCTGGGCCTGACCGCCGTCGCGAAACCTTCGGGGCCGAGCGCATTGAGCACCTCGCCCTTGCGGAGCCCGCCTCGCCGCGCCACACCCACACCAAAACGCAGGGACGAAAGGCCTTTCGTCGAATGCGCGTCCGTCGAGATGACGAAACGGATCCCCCGCTTCCGCGCCTCCTTCAGCCAGCGCGGCTCCATGTCGAGCCGGTACGGGTCCCCGTTGACCTCGATCGCGGCTCGCGACGAGGCGATCACGTCGAGCACCTCCTCGACCCGGCACGCGAAGGGCTCGCGCCGCAAGAGCAGGCGGCCGAGCGGGTGGCCCCATATCTTGAAGATCGGCTGCCGCATCGCGTCCACGAGCCTTTGCGTCATGGCCGCCTCGTCCATCTTCATGCGTGAATGGACGCTGGCGATCACCACGTCGAGCTGCTCCAGGATGGCGTCGGGGTAATCGAGCGCGCCCGTCGCGAGAATGTCCGACTCCGTCCCGCGCAGAAGCTTGATCTTCACCCGCTCCTGCACGCGCGCGATCTCGTCCCACTGCGACTTGAGGCGATCGAGCTCCACGCCCCTCGCGTAATGCGCCGTCGGCGAATGATCCGTGATCGTGAGGTATTTCATCCCCATCGCCTCGGCCGCGCGCGCCATGTCCTCGATGGTATCGTTGCCGTCCGAAAAGACGGTGTGGCAATGTACCATGCCCTGGATGTCGGCCTGCGTGACGAGGTCGGCGAAATCGTCGTGCCGTGCCGCCTCGATTTCTCCGTCTCCCTCGCGTAGCTCGGGCGGCACGGGATTCAGGCCGAGCGCCCGGTAAATCTGGTCCTCGCTCTCGATGCTCACGAGCGCGCGCACGTCTTCGAGGCCGTGCTCGGTGGCCGTTTTGCCGAGCTCGGCGAGGTGCGCCGGCGCGCCGGTCAGCGTCAAGAGCGCGGCGGCGTAATGGGCGGGCGGCGGCACGTGCACCGACGCGCGGACGTCTCCCGCGAGAAACAGCTCGACCCGCTCTGCGTCTCGGCTGCGCACCCTCGTCACCCGCGGAAATCGCTCGGCGTGACCGAGCACCGCATGGGCCTCGTCGCTCGCCGCGACGAGCTGCACCTCGGAGACCGTCTCGCAAAAACGACGCACCTCGCCCGCGAGATCCGCTCGCTGCACCGCGGGAAAGGCGCGGAGGTGGTCGAGCAGCGGCTCCGCCACGGCGAGCGCGTCGACGAGCAGCACCTGCTCCACGCGGGTCTCGCGCTGCGCGATGGCCTCGAGCAGGCTCTGCTGCGTCTTCGGGCCGAATCCTTTCACCGAGCGGACGCGGCCTGCGAGGCAGGCCTGCCGCAGGTCCTCCACGCTCGTGATCCCCAGCGCGTCGTGGAGCACCTGGATTTTCTTCGGGCTGAGCCCTGGAATCTCGCAAAGCTCGAGCACGCCGGGCGGCAGCTCCGCGCGGAGCTTCGTGAGCAGCTCCGATTGCCCCGTACGGACGATCTCGGTGATGACGGAAGCGAGCGACGCGCCAATGCCGGGCACCTGCGTCAGGCGCGCCTCCTCGACCAGCCGGCCGAGGTCCTCGGAAAGCGCCTCGACCGCGGCGGCGCCATTCTCGTAGGCCTGCACCTTGAACGAGCTCTCCCCTTTGCATCGGAGCAGGGCCCCGATCTCACGAAGCGCTCGGGCGACATCGAGCTTGTCCACCATCGTGCTCATCTCTCCAGTCAAGACCAAAGGGCACAGGACCGACGCCCTGTCAAGCATGGGACGATCAATGTCCTACCTCGCGTTCTTTTCCGTGGACGCTGGCGCCCCCGAGCGCGATCCTTTCTTCGAGGAGGTCCCCTTGCCACATGCGCTCTTGCAGGCGAAGCCTCACCCACTCGCCGTCATCGTGGTGACCGTGACGTGTTTGCTCGGCACGTACGCGCTCCTTTCTCGCTCGCCCGTCCTCGTGCATCCGTCGACGCTCGAAATGGCACCCGCGCGCGATTCCGACGAGATGCCCACCCCGCCCCGCCGTCCGGCCGCGCATGATACCGCAGCGCCTGGGCGGCGATATTGAATGATCGCAGGCTGAGTTTTTCTTTCTAAGACATTCACAAATGTACCTGACTGCGCTCGTGCCCAGCGGGCCGAGCGCAAGCAAGGTACATCCGTCTTCTCGCTGACGCGCCGCTTCGAGGTAATACGGCTCGCCCGGACGAGCACGCGTAGCGCGCCGTTTTTGCTTGGTTTCACCTATCGGTTTCGGCACGATCTCCGCTCGAACGTGTCGTGAGACACCCGATGAGGGAGAAGCATACGGTATTTTTCGAGCCGCCAGATACGGCCGTATGGAGGTTCGCCGGGGACATCAGTGAGGCGGAGATGCGCGAGCTGACGTCGCTGGAGAAGTCCTTCATCGCGGGTCGTCCTTATCTGCTGAAGCTCGTGGATCTCTCGCGCATCGGGTCCGTCAGCGCGGGCGCACGCAAGGCGGGGGCGGAGAAGGTGCACGACGTCCCCGTGCTCGGCGTGGCCGTCTTCGGGGCGCACTTCGCGATCCGCGTCCTCGCGGACCTCGTCGTGCGCGCCGGCAGCTTCATCCGTCGAATCGACACGGTGCCCACCCGTTATTTCGCGACCGAAGCCGAGGCCCGCGCCTGGCTCGCAGAGCGACGCGCCGTCATCGCGACCGAAAACCAAAGCTGATCTTCGCAATCGCGGGAGCTCGCCCATTTCGGTCACTCGAGTGACCACCCGTCGGCATCCCCACGGCTTATTTTCCTGCCTTTGGCGATTTCCAATTTCATTTCGAAAACGAAAATGGTAGGGTCGATGGTCAGTGAGGAGTCTCCCTGTCGGGCTGTCACCGCCGGTCGCTCCTCCTGTCCAGGGGTCCAACGATGAGCAAGAAGCTTCCTTTCAAGTGGCTGGCTTTGGGTGCTGCGAGCGCGATGCTGCTCGGCGCGTGCGTTGTCCAGGACGAGGAGGATGGGGCCGGCAGCGAGGTCGTGGTCGAAGACGGAATGGATCCTGCCGCGGGTGACATCGCGGTCGAGCTTTCCGTCGACAAGGCATCCGTGAGCCAGATCGAGAGCGTGACGGTCACGGTGAAGCTCACCAACACCACGAAACGCTCGATCCACCTGCCTGCGTGGTATGCGCCGGGCGAGGACCTCGAAGAAGATCTCTTCCTCGTGATGCGGGGCGGACAGCCGGTGGAGTTCACCGGCCCGCATTACAAGCGCCCGGCGATGTCGGACGAGGATTACGTCGTGCTCGGCCCGGGCAAAAGCGTGACGCGCACGGCCACGCTCTCGGGCTTCTACGATCTGACGCAGTCGGCCACGTACACGATCCGGTACGCGGCCGACATGCTGACGTCCGTAACGAAGCAGGCGGTCTCCCTCGATTCCAACGAGGTGAGCCTGTGGATCGAGGGCCGCGCGAACGCGCCGTCGCCCCAGTTCATCAGCGCCCCGGGCCCGCAGAACTTCGGGAGCGTCGGGTTCAGCAAGTGCTCTGCGGACCAGCAAACCACGGTCACGCAGGCGCTCGGCGCGGCGAGCACCATGGCCGACGGCGCGGTCCTCTACCTAGGCGGCACGCCCGCCGCGAATCCGCGGTACACCACCTGGTTCGGCGCGTTCTCGACGAACGGCTGGAACACCGCGAAGAGCCAGTTCGTGGCCATCAAGGACGCGGTCGACTCGAAGCCCTTGAACTTCGATTGCGGCTGCAAGAAGAAGTATTACGCGTACGTGTATCCGAACCAGCCGTACAACGTGTATCTCTGCAGCGTCTTCTGGAGCGCGCCGCTGTCTGGCACGGACTCGAAGGGCGGCACGATCATCCACGAGCTCTCGCACTTCGACGCCGTCGCCGGCACGGACGACTGGGTGTACGGCCAGTCCGGCGCGAAGTCGCTCGCAATCTCGGACCCGGCAAAGGCGCTGAACAACGCCGACAGCCACGAATACTTCGCCGAGAACACCCCCGCCCTCCAGTGATCGCGCGGCGCTCGCGCCCTCCCAGCATCATGGGCAGAGGGAGGGGTCCGCGAGCCGTGCAGCGGCGTTCGGAGCGAGCGGGGCGTCCTTCACGCCCTCGGCGAACGCAGCCCAGGCCATCGCATCACCCGCCGTCAGCTTGACCGCCGCGCACACGGCTCGCAAATGTGCCACCCGCGTCCACGGCGAGTGAAGCAGCACGTTGAGGCCAGCCAATGCGTCTGCATTCTCGGCCGCCGTGGGTCCCATCGTCGTGACGACCGCGCGGATGGCTTGTTGGAGCACATCAGTGTCCTCGGTCGTGCTCAGCATCTCGACGAAGAATGCCCGCCACGTGGGGATGTCCGCAGGCTCGAGCCCGCTCAGATACGTCCTGAGCTCGATGGTCGCGAGCCAGCGCGCCCGGGCCATGTTCGCTTCTTTTGCGACGCGTCCCCACGTCGACATCGCGAGCGGCGCCGGGATGTCGAACGCGGTCAGGAAGCTCAGCCGGAGATAATCGATTTCGCCGGACGCGAGCCCTGTCTCTAGGCTCGTCCAGTCGTCTGCGAAGGCGGTCACCGGATCGAACATGCTGCACGCGCCATAGCCCTGGACCTGGACCAAATCGAGCACGAACGGCGGCGGCGGGACCGGGAGCGTCTGGTTCAACGCGGTCGCCCAGGCCTCCGCGGTCGCCGGGTCGAGGCTCGGGTCGCTGGCCACCGAACAAGCGGTGCTCAGGGCATTGGCCTGGGTCCACTCCGAATCGAGCCCTGCAATGAACGCCCCGAGGCCCTCTGGCGTGGCACCCGGCAACGATGCCGACGTGAAAAGCACTTCATCCTGGGCTGCCGATCCGATTTCGAGAAAGCGGACCTCCGCTGCCGGGCTCGTGGGCACGAGGAGCGGCAGAACGTTCGTGTAGTAGGCATTCATGGATTCATCGTCCACCAGGAACGAATCCCAGGTGAGGTGGTGGTCTTTCGGATCCAGCACGAGGAACTCGCCGCTCTTCGGTGCCACCTCGAAAGCCTCTCCGATCGGGAGCGTCTCCGTCCGCATCGAGCCGTCTTCCGCGACCCAGCCGATATCGAACGGGACGAGCAGCGCCCCGTCGGGGTCGTGCAGCGTCACGGTGGCGCCTCCCGAGGGCAAAGGCGCAATCGTCAGCGTGGGAAGCCCCTTGGCATCGATCGCGTGTCTTACTCGCGCCGTGGCCTCCGGACCGAACGCCTCCGCGAATACCTCGAGGACGTCATCCGTCCCGATCGCCCCAAAGCGATGCTTTTCGAGGATGTTTCGCCATGTCGCCCAGAAGGCTTCCTCGCCCACGAGGCTTCGTATTTGCGTCAAGAGCCACGCCGCGCGGGTGTAGGGCCCCGTGTTGTATTTTTCCGCGATCTTCAGCGACGTGTCGCGGATGGCTTCGCCTTCCGTCGCGAAGAACTCGTTGCCGTTCAGCGTGAACGGGCCGTCCTTGTCCAGGTGCGCGCGAAGCCCCTCCGGCTCGAGGAGCGTCGCCATTCCTTCCTTGATCCAGAGGTCGTCCCAGCTCTCGAGCGTCACGAGATCCCCGACCCACTGGTGCGCGAGCTCGTGCGCCGTCAGCGAGAGCTCGGCGGCGAGCGGCTCCGTGCCCGCGCCTTCGTAATGGAACGAAATGCTGGCGTTCTCGATGCCGGTGGCCGGCAAGGCCGGCAGGTGCACCACCGCGTACTTCTCGAATGGATAGGGACCGAGCAACCCCTCGAAATGGTCGAGCATGCCCACCATCTCCCCGAGCACCGCCTCGTAATGCCCCTGGAGCCCGCGCCGGTGCCAGATCGAGACGGGCAGGTCGCCCTTCATCGTGCTCTCCACCTCGAAATCGCTGATCGCGAAGGCCATCAGGTAGGTGGGCAGCGTGTACGTGGTCTCGTACTTCATTCGGTGCGTTCCGTCTCCTTCCGGTTCGTCGGAGACGAGGTCGCCGTTGGCGATCATCTTCTCCGCGCCGTCCATGCGCATGGAGATGGAGAAGACCGCTCGATCTGACGGTGTGTCATGACAAGGCATCCAGCGCCTCGCGAAGGCCGGCTCCGACATCGTGAAGACCGCGCGCACGTTCAAGGGATCCCCCTTGCGATCCTCGATCACGGGAACCAAGGAGTCGCTCGGCGCGGCCTCGTAATCGACTTGGAGAGTGATGTCCGCATCCGTTCCGAGACCGGGTACCGCGGACACATCCACTTGGAGCTGCTCCGCGCTCGCATTCGCCGAGAAAGGCAGGGCTCCACCGCCCGCGAGCCGCACGGCTTTCACCTCGGCCACGGCGCTGTCGAGCGAGATCGTCTTCGTCCCCTCGGGCAAGGGTGAGAGAGTGATATCGACCGTCGCGGCGAGGCGGCCACGAACCCAGTCGTAATCACCTTTCAATTCGTAACGCTGGACATCGACCTCGGCGGTCTCGGGGCCGGGCGGTTCTGGCGCTGTCGAGCATCCGGCTGCGAGCGACGACGAAAGGAGAAAACACGACGCCCAGCGCAAGCCGGAATGCGAGGGCCATCTTGTGAAGCTCATTGATTCTCCTCGAAGGGGCAAGGAACGACGCCACCCCGGGCGCCGATGTGCGACCGGTCGGGGCGCTGCTCATCACGCGCGCGCACGACTGCAGAAAGCGTGCCAGGACCTGGTTTGGAGCTATCGCGCAGGAACGAGCGGGGCGGCGCGCGGCCGGTTCGTGCAAGCTTGCCCGAACTGAGAACCCTGCTTGCGCGATCTGCGCAAGGCAGGGGGTCCCTGAAGAGGTGCGCACGATCTGCTTGCACTCTCCGCCAGAACGGGTACAGTGAACCACATGGTTCAGTGTTCGGCGCAACTCGACGCGACGTTCGGAGCCCTGTCGGACGCGACCCGCCGGGGGATCCTCGAGCGGCTCGGGCGTGGCGATGCGTCCATCAGCGAGCTGGCCGGTGTCTTCGACATGACCCTGACCGGCATGAAAAAGCACGTGCACGTGCTCGAAGACGCCAAGCTGGTGACGACGGAGAAGCGCGGGCGCGTGAGGACCTGTCGGCTCGGGCCGCGCCGATTGGAGGACGAGGCTGCCTGGATTGCCTCCTACCGCCAGATGCTGGAAGCGCGGCTCGATCGGCTCGGAGAGTTTTTGGAGCGCACGAAGGAGACGAAATGATGAGCACCTCGCAAGTACGGCCCCATCCGCTTTCCGTCACGACCCCGAGCGACCGCGAGGTCCGCACGGAGCGCGTCTTCAACGCCCCGAGGGAGCGGGTTTGGCAGGCGATGACCGATCCGAAGCTCGTCGCGCAATGGTGGGGACGCGGCAATCGGCTCGTCATCGAGCGCTTGGAGGTCGAGCGTGGAGGGCATTGGCGCTTCGTCGAGCATACGCCCGACGGCGTCCACGGGTTCGAAGGGCGATTTCGCGAAGTATCCCCGCCGGAGCGACTCGTGCAGACCTTCGAATGGGACGGGATGCCGGGCTACGTGGTGATCGAAACCATGACGCTCGAGGATCTCGGCGACGGCCGAACCAGGCTCGTGACGACGTCGCTGTTCCACACGACCGAGGAGCGTGACGGAATGCTCTCCTCCGGCATGACGACGGGCCTCGAGGAAAGTTATCGCGCGCTGGACGCGCTGCTCGCATCCGGGGCCTGAACCTACTCGAAGATATCGGGCTCCGGCTCGTACAAAAAGACCCTTGCGCGGGGCTCCGGCTCGACCGACGTCTGGCTCACCGCGACGGCTCCCGGCTGCGCCGGCGGCAGTTTTTCCTGGTTTTTCGGGGGAAACCACCGCCGCAGCCAGCGGCTCATGATCACGAACGTCCCGACCCCGCTGCGTCCGGGCCCCACCGGAATCGTGTACGTGGTGAACGTCTCCGTCGTCTCGCCGCGCAGGAGCAAAAATCCGCCCGCGACCTTCGTCTCCTTCGCTTCGAACCCGAGGAGCACCTCCGGCAAGACGAACACGACCCGCGTCTCGTCCCCCTGTTTGTCCTGGTATGCATTCACGCGGCCCGGCAGGATCGGCGCGGCCACGACACGCGCCCTGCGCGTCACGTGGAGGTCGGGCGTCCCTTCGAGGGTTCCTTCCACACGCTCCACGACGATCCCGTCGCCGTCGGCGCGATCGAAGGACAGATACGAAAGCAGCCCCGTGAGCAGGCTGCGCCCCTTGTCGGCCGGTTTGTCCTTGAAGCGCGCGAGCACCCGCCCGCTGCCCATGCCCTGGAACTCCGGCTCGGCGTAGAAAGGAGAGGGCCAGTCTTCCTTGCCGATCTTGAACTCGCCGCATTGCCCCGGTGGCATCAAGCGAATTTCGCCCACGGGCCCGTCGAGCCACGGAAAGGCCCTGCCATTCCCGTCCACGATGTGGAGCTGCCGCACGCCCGCGATCCCTGGACCGTCCTTCGGCGCTTCCTGCGCGTCCTCCTTCGGCAGGTCGGCGACACGCACCTCGAGCACCCGCACGACGCGGCGGATCCTCGCCTGATCGATCGAAGTTTGTCGGGAGCAACAGATCGGATCGTACTGGCAACACGCGGCCGCCTTCGGGGCCTTTGCCGGCTTCGTGGCGAGCGGAGGAGGCGCCTCCCAGCCCGGCGGCGGCGCTGGCTCGTCGGCCGCGCGCGCGGGCCCTCCCTGGGTGGAAAGCAGCACCGCCCCGAGCACGAACGAAGCCACGTTTCGCATTCCGAACCCCATCACAACGTCTCCAGGTAGGCGAGCAGCGCCTTCTTGTCCGCGCCGCTCAGCGTGCCGGGGAACATGCGTTGATCCTTCGCCGAAAGCATCTCGTCGAGCGTCGAGTATCGCCCGTCGTGGTAATACGGCGCGGTCGCGCGCACGCCGAGCAGCGACGGCGTATCGAAATCGACGCGGCGTTCGCCTTTTTGCCCGCTGCCCACGTCATGTGACTTCCCGTCCGTGCCCCCGTCCTTGTGGCAGCCATTGCAGCCATAGGCCACGTAGACCTGCTTCCCGCGCTCCGCGAGGTCCGGTTCCTTCGGCTTCGTTTGCGGCGGCGGCGGCAGCGACGACACGTACGCGAGCAGCGCCTCGTGATCCTCCTCCGAATGCGGGGAGAGTCCGGTCCCGCCGAGCCGCGTGAACGTCTCGTTCAAGTGGTCGCGCACCGCCCCGTGCTCCCCGAACCATCCATAAGGCCCCGTGCCCGCGATGCGCCCCGCGAGCATCGGCGTTTGCCGGAGCCCGTCGGGGCTCGTCCACGCGAGCCCGTCCTCGCGCCCCTCCGGATGACAGCTCGCGCAGCCGCGGCCCATGCCGAGCCGCGCGTCCCGCGTCGTATGAAACAGCCGCCGACCTCGCTCGATCTTCGGGTCCCGCGTCACGCCCGATCGACGCCAGAGCGGCACGCTCGTCACGCCGAACGATTCACGCTCGATACGCGAGAGCGCTCGATCCATCTCCGACCAGACGAAGACTCGTTTTCCCTCGTCGGAGAGCACGAGCGAGCTCGGCCCCGCGGGCAGCGCGATCCGCCGCCGCTCCGCGACGCTCGGATCCCCGACCCACGGATCCATCTCGATCACCGCGTCGATGTCGAGGCACGCGACGAACAGGCCATTTTCGTCCGCTGCCGCGCTCCGCGGCAAGATGCAATCCTGCCCGAACGCCGCGTTGAACACGCCCGCCACGTGGTTCGTGATCGATCGCTTCGTGCCCGGATCCACCACGCTCACGAGCTGCGCCATCGTCCGCGGCCCCTGGCCGGACCCGCCGTATCCGATCGTCATACCGACAGCCGGCGCGCCTGGATCCACGCTCGTGTGCGGCGCGAAGATCCGGAGCGCGTCACGCGTCCCGTCGCTGCGCATCCCGATCACGCGCGCGAGCGCATATCCTTGCGAGGCCGCGCGAGGTGTTTTGTCGTCGAACGTTCCATCCGCGCCCACGCGCCGCCCCGCGTGCAGCGAGATCGACTCGGGCGCCTTTGCCGCGTCTTTGAGGTCCACCACCGACACGACGCCCCCCACGGCGTGCGTGACGAACGCCGTCCCGCCTGCGTTCGCCACGATCACCGCGCGTGGCTCGCGGGGCAGCGGCACCACATGCGAAACCGCGAGATCGGCCGTCGCGAGCACCGTGAGCGTCCCGCCGAACCCGCTCGTCACGAGCAGCGATCCGCCCTCCTCCGCGAACGCCCACGGCTCGGCCGCCACGTCCACCGCGCACCGCTCCTCGAAGGGTTTTGCGAGCGCCTCGTCGGCGGGTTCGAGCAAAAGCACGCGCGACGTGTCGCGCAGGCCCACGGCGACGAGGCCTCCTTCGAGCGCGACCACGTGCCCCGGCCGGCCTTCGAGCGGCGTCACGGACACCTGTCGCATCGAGCCCGTGTCCACCACGTGGAGCGCCCGCTCGTCGTGATCCGCGACGAGCGCGAGCGTCTTGTCTCCTGCGCGCACGAGCGTCACCGCCGAGCTCGCGCCGCCGGCCGCCGCGCGCTCGAAGCGCCGCGGGGAACGCGCCGCGCAACGCGGCGGTCCGCTCGACGCAACCGGGGCCACGGACGCAGCCAACGTCGCGGATGCGCTCGGCGCGACGCCGACGTTCTCGCCACTACGATCTTTGGAGGTGCAACTACTACTTCCGACGAGCCCGAGCGAGGCGAGAAACGCGACAAGCGCCGCGGGGTTCCAGGGAAAGTGACGGTTCATCTCGATCGCGGCCTTTCGTGTCCGCGTGACCAGCGAGATTTTTTCGCGCTGCCTCCCTTGTGCGTCAAGGACCACGCGCGAAACCCTCTTGGGGCGAGCGCGTCCCCTCTGCTAGGATGCTCCTCGTGACGACGCCGAACGACGTGATGGACGACGCCCCGAGCACGCGGCGGGTCCTCCCCGATACGCTGGAGCGCGAGCGGGCCGAGCGCACTTCCCAGAGCGCGCCCGCCCCACGCGGCGCTCTCTACGAGATCGTCATATCGTACAAGGAGCCGACCTTCGCCGAGCACGCGGGCCAGGAGGCCCGGACCTTCCGCGGCACGTTCCGTATCGAGGCCGCCGACGAAGACGACGCGCGTGTCCGCGCCGTCGCCGAGTTCCGCCGGATCCAGGCGAGCTCGTCCGTGGGCTGGTCGCGCGAAATCGTCGACGTCACCTGTCGCCGCGCCGACCCCTGAGCCTCGCGCGCCGGGCGACGCGCGGGATGTATACACCCCGTGCGACTCCCGATATGCTCCTCCGAGCAAGCCCGGCGCAGTCGAAAACACCTCGCGCGGGGCCGCACGGCGCGACGTCATGCGAACCCTCCTCCGCGGCCTCACGGCGCTCCTCCTGCTCTCGCTCTCCCTGCCCGCGCGCGCCGACGTCGCCGACGAGCCGCGTCGAAAGGACGACGCGCCGGAGGCCTCGGACAAACCTGCCCTGGACAAACCTGCCCCGGACAAACCTGCGGAGACGAAGCCCGCGGAAGCGCCCGCGCCGCCCGACGAGCGCCGCCCACGATCGCTGGACCTCAGCGTCTTCTACGTCCCGTGGGGTATGCACTACACCCGCTCGGCCATCGGCGCGACGCTTGGATACAAAATTCCGCTCGTGCAAAAGAAAGGGGTCCTGTGGGATTCGACGAACGTCACGGTCGGCGTGCGTGACGTGTACGGCTTCGTCAACAACACCGTCGGGCCTTTCATCGACATCACGCCGATTGCCTTCTTCCGGCTCCAGGTCCAGGGTGCCTTCGATTATTTCATCAAGGAGCCGTTCAACGGCGGCATGCGCGTCATGACCCCGCTCGGCCGCGAGCGCCTCGCCGCGGGGCAGATCCGGCGCGGTCGCCTCACGGCCGTCGACTGGGTCAACCAGGAGGACGGCGAGGGAATGGATAACCCGGCCCATTTCCGCCCCGCCATCAATCACGGAGGCTTCCGTCTCCGCGTCCTCCCTACCCTGCAAGGCAAGGTCGGGCCGATCGCCTTTCAATACAATTTCACGGGCGACTGGAATTACTACACCGCCCCGGGCGCGGACGCGGACGACGTTTATCACGACAATTTCACGTTCACCTTACGCAAGCTCCAGGATTTCAGCCACGCGCACGAGGTCCTCGTGGCGTACACGGCCCCCGTCCCCAAGCCCGGCGAGCTCATGCTCGGCTTGAGTGGTCGGTATCAGCGCGTGCTCGGCACGGGCCTCGAGCAGCTCACGCTGCATGCGGTCGCCTTCGGTCGATGGCCGAAGAAGTTCCTCTCGGATCGCATGTCGCCTTTTGCCATCGCGCAGCTCGGCACGAATCTCATCGACCCGATGTGGCAATACGCCTTCTCCTGGATCCTCGTCGTGGGCGCCGATTTCAACTTGCACAAATCGAAGACCTGAGCCGCAACTCGGGCCTGGCGCGCGCATGAGAGACACAGCCAACCTCCGGTCCAGGTTCCACGCCCGCTTTGGCGCCCGAACTCCCGCGCCCCGGGCATTCTTCGCCCCCGGCCGCGTCAACCTCATCGGCGAGCATACTGATTACAACGACGGGTTCGTCCTGCCGGTCGCCCTCGAGCTCGGCATCACCCTCATCGCCGCGCCCCGCGACGATCGCCGCATTCGTGTGTACAGCCAGGATCTCGACCAGACCGCCGAGATCGACCTCGATCGGCCGGGGACCGGAAACTCCGGCCAGTGGGTCGATTACATCGAAGGCGTCGCGCACATGGTCGATGCGAGGATCCAGCGGATCCGCGGCGCGGATCTCCTCGTCGCGGGCGACGTACCGTGGGGCGCAGGTCTCTCGTCGTCGGCGGCGCTCGAAATCGGGACCGGTTTTGCCTTGCTCTCGCTTGCGGGCGCGACGGTCGACCGCGTGGCCCTCGCCCTCGCCGGTCAAGCCGCCGAGCATACCTTCGTGGGCACGCGGTGCGGCATCATGGACCAGCGCGTCTCCGCGTGCGCTCGCGCGGGATCGGCGTTGCTCGTCGATTGCCGGTCGCTCGCGGCCGAGGCCGTCCCCTTGCCCAGCGGCCCCGTCGCGATCCTCGTCACCGATACCCGCAAAAAACACGCCCTCGCCACGTCTGAGTACAACACGCGCCGCGCCGAATGCGAGCGCGGCGTCGCGCTCCTCCAGAGCGCCCTGCCCGATATCCGCGCTCTCCGCGACGTCACGGAAGCGGCCTTCGCGGAACACGCCTCGCTCCTCCCCGAGCCCATTCTCCGCCGCGTGCGTCACGTCGTCACCGAGAATGCCCGCACGCAATCCGCCGCGGACGCGCTCCGCCTCGGCGACATCGCGGCCGTCGGCGCCTCGTTCCTCGCGTCGCACCGATCCTTGCAGCATGACTACGAGGTGAGCTGTCCGGAGCTCGACGCGCTCGTCGACCTCGCCGTCGCCCAGCCGGGCGTTTACGGCGCTCGCATGACCGGCGGCGGGTTCGGCGGTTCGACCGTGTCCCTCGTCGACGAATCCGCGCTCGACGCGGTCATGGCCGCGGTCCGTGACGCCTACCAGCGCCGCTTCGGCGTCGAGCCCAGTTTCCTCGTCACGCGCGGCGGGGCTGGCGCGCGCGAGCTCGACGGGTGATCAATCGTAATCCCATCCCCGTCGCTCTTGACAGTCTCCCGGATTTCCGCTCCGCTCGTGAATGAAGGAGGGACGTCATGGCGACCAAAAAAACCACCAAGACCGCAGCAGGCGCGAAGGGTGGGAAATCGGCTGGCAAGACGACTACGAAGGGCACGGCTTCCAAGGACAAGACGGGCCCCCGAAAAGCCTCCGTGGGCGGCGGCGGCGGCAGCACGAAAGGCAACGGCTCGGCTGGCTGAGCCGACGGGCCCCTTGCAAAGGACCTTCCCGTCCGCGGACCGCCGGCTTATAAAGCCGCCGGCCTCATGAAGCTCGCCCGCCTCGCTCGCGCCGCGCTCACGAAAGATCCGCACCCGCCCCCGTGCATCCTCGGCGCGGAGGACGCGCTTTCCTCGCTGCGCTCGGCCTTGCCTGCGCGGTTTTTGCTCGGCACGGCCACGGCCTCGCACCAGATCGAGGGCGGTCTCGACAACGACTGGACCGACTGGGAGCGGGGAGCATTTCGTGACGGCGAGCCCCATGTCAAGGACCGCACGGTCTCGGGCGCCGCGTGTGATTCGTGGAATCGCATCGAAGAGGACATCACCCTCCTACGCCGGCTCGGCGCGAATGCGTATCGATTCAGCGTCGAATGGAGCCGCCTCGAGCCCACGGAAGGCGCCTGGAACGAGGAGGCCGCGGATCGATACCTCGCCTGGGCGCTCGCCCTCCGCGCGGCCGGAATCGAGCCGATGGTCACGCTCCACCATTTCACCTTGCCACGCTGGGTCGCGACGCAGGGCGGATGGATGAAGGATCGGACGATCGAGCTCCTCGCGGCATTCTCGCGCAGGGTCGCGAAAAAACTCGGATCGGCGGTCGATCTCTGGTGCACGATCAACGAGCCCAACGTGCTCGCGACGATGTCGTACGTGAAGGGGGTCTTTCCTCCCGGGCTCACGGATTCACGAATCGCCGCGCAGGTGCTGGCCCGTATGCTCAAGGCCCACGCGCGCATGACCGAGGCGATCCGCGAGGTGGATACCACAGACGCGGACGGCGACGGGCACGCCACGCGGATCGGCGTCGCGCACCACGTCCGGATCTTCCAGCCGGCGACGCGCTCTCCGCTCGATCGGCTGATCGCCGGCTTCACGGACCATTTCTTCAACGCGGCCATCGCGTCCGCGCCGTTCACGGGCCGCATCGAGCTCGGTATCCCGGGCGTCGTCGACATCGACGAAGCGGTCCCGGGCCTGCTCGGCTCCTTCGATTACATGGGCATCAATTACTACGGCCGCGACCACGTGCGGGCCGACCTCAGGGATCCTTCGCTCTCCAAGCAATACGTCCCCGCCGATCGGCCCGTCAGCGACCTCGGCTGGGACATCTACCCGGAGGGCCTCTACCAGGTGCTCAAGCGGTATGGCGCGCTCGGCTTGCCGGTGTACGTCACGGAGAACGGCATCGCGGACAAGGGCGGCAAGGTCCGCCCCTCGTTCCTGCGCTCCCATTTCGAGGCGCTCGTGCGCGCCGCGCGCGAGGGCGTCGATGTGCGGGGGTATTTCCACTGGTCGCTCCTCGACAACTTCGAATGGGCCGAGGGCTACGAGCCCCGCTTCGGCCTCTTCCGTGTCGACTTCGATAGCCCCGACAAACGCCGCACGCCCACGCCCGCGGTCGAGACGTTCCAGGACATCGCGCGCGGGCTCGGGCTCCGGCCCGAAGCCGGTTAGGAAACGCCGAAACGTCAGCCGTGTTTCTTCTGATGCCACGCCCATGCATGGGCGATGATCGTTTCGAGATCCGGGAACCGCGGGGACCAGCCGAGCAGCTTGCGCGCGCGCTCGCTCGATCCGACGAGCGCCGGTGAATCCCCAGGCCTGCGCTCGGCCTTCTCCACGGCGATCGCGCGGCCCGTGACGCGTGTCGCCGCCGCGATGACCTCCTTCACGGAAAAACCACGCCCATTGCCCAGATTCACGACCGTGCTCGCCCCGCCGCCGAGAAGATAATCGACCCCGAGGACGTGCGCGTCCGCCAGATCCGATACGTGGATGTAATCACGGAGGCACGTTCCATCCGGCGTGTCGTAATCTTCGCCGAAGATCCGGATCGACGGACGTTTGCCGAGGGCCACGGAAAGGACGAGCGGAATCAGGTGCGTCTCGGGGTCGTGATCCTCGCCGAGGAGGCCGCTCGGATGCGCGCCGGCAGCATTGAAATAACGAAAGCTCACGGACCTGAGGCCCCACGCAGTCTCGCACTCCGCGAGGATTTTCTCCACGACGAGCTTGGACCGGCCATACGGGTTCAGCGGGTTCTGCGGGTGATCCTCGGGAATCGGAATGACCTCTGGCACGCCGTACGTCGCGCACGTCGAGGAGAAGACGAACTTCGAGACGCCGGCCGCCTGCATGGCCTGGAGCAAGGTGACCGTGCCGTGAACGTTGTTCTCGTAATACGCGAGCGGATTCGCGACGGACTCGCCGACCTCGATGAACGCCGCGAAATGCATGACGGCGTCGATCCGTTCGCGCGAAAAGATCGCGTCGAGCGCGGCGCGGTCCCGCGTATCGGCCTGGATGACGGGCGCACCGAGCGCTCGCTCGATCGGCTCGCGGTGGCCTTTGCTCAGGTTGTCGAGCACGAGGGGCCGGTGGCCGCGCTCCGCGAGGGCGAGGGCCGCGTGCGAGCCGATGTACCCGGCGCCGCCGGTGACGAGAATGGTCCTCTGTTCGGTGGTCATGGGATTCGGCGCGCGCTCAGCGGAGCACGTTCAAGGCCTGCGTGACGAGGAGCGCATTGATGAAATCGATGAGGAAGGCCCCCACGATGCTCACCGCGAAAAACGCCTGCGGCGCCGGGCCCGATTTGCGTACGATCTCGTTCATGCAGGCGAGCGAGTTCGCCGTCGTGCCGAGCATGAACCCGCAATACCCGCCCGCCATGACCGCCGAGGTGTAGCTCCGGCCCATCATCCAGTAAATGGCCGTCCAGCAGAGCCCGATCGTGAGCACCACCTGGCCGACCAGGATGAGCAGCACCGGCAACGCGAGCGTCCGGAGCTGCCAGAGCTCCAGCGTGAGCAGCGCCATCACAATGAAGAGCTCGAGCGCGACGGCGCCGATGTCCTCCATCTTCTTTTGATCGATGCCCGCGAATTGCAGACGATCGTCGAGGTTGCGCACCACGCCGGCCACGATCATCGCGCCGATGTACGCCGGAAGCGTGAGCTTCCAGGCCGCGAACTGCGCGGAGAGCAGCGAACCGAGCGCCATCGCCACGCCGAGCACGATGATGTGCACGAGGTAATCGCCGTGTTTCTCGGACGGCCCCGCGTCGATGTCGATCTCGGGCGCCGGCATGGCGTCGCTCTCACCCGAGCGCAAGCTGTGGCGTCGAATCAAGAAGCTGCCGACGAACCCGCCGAGCAGGCCACTCACGATGATCCCGAAGACGGCCGACGCGAGGCCAATCGCGGTCGCGCCCGGGACGCCCGCCTGCTCGAAAACGGGGCCGAACGCGAGCGCCGTCGCGGGCCCGCCCGTGAGCGATACGGCGCCCGGAATGACGCCGAGCAGCGGCGGCAAACCCATCACCTTCGCCGCCCCGGCGCCCCAGCCCATCTGCGCGAGCAAGCCGAGGACCGCAGCGCCGAGGAAAATGGCGACGCGCTTGCCGCCGAGCGCGAGCAGCCGGAGGCTCGCCGTCATCCCCACGGTCGTGAAAAACGCGATCATGAGGATGTCGCGCAAGGCGAGGTCGAACTTGAAATTGCAGACGCGATCCCGCAAGGCAAGCCCGACAATCGCATAGACGAGGCCGCCGAGGATCGACGCGGGAATGCTGAGCCGTTCGAGGATGGGCACGGCCCGCCGGATGCCGCGGCCGAGGACGAGCCCGAAGCAGGCGAGGCCGAGGACCTGAATGGACGAAACTTGAAAGGTAGGGACATCCATGGCGGACCTGCGCGCGCCTCAGGGCGAGAGGACGCCCGTGAGCGCCTCGGCATACACGCGGCTCTCCTGGACCCGGAGCGGCGCCGCGCTGTCGAACTCCTCCCGCACGCCGATGCGGAGGTAATAATAATATCCGACGTCGAGCAAGCCGTCCGGAATCCGCAGCACGGGCTCCGTCGTCGAGAAGGAAGCCATGGTCCGCGTGAGTTGTCCTCCGGGGTCGAGCCGCCTCAGCGTGATGACGTACGCCGCGGCTTTGCCGAGCGAAGGCGCGCTCCAGGTCACCGTGGGCGTCTTGCCAATGCCGAGGAGCTCGCCATACGCAGGCTGATCGTTCACGCGAATGTCGAGCGGAGGGCCGAGCGTCGGCGCAATCGCGCCGGAGAACGAGGAGACGGGACCCGTGCGGCCCATGGCGACGGCCGTGGTCTTCGGGATTCCCGTGGGCATGACGTGCGTCACGGCATACGAGACCTCGACGGCGGCGATCTCGGACCAGCCCGCGGGGAAGGGATTGCCGTACACGAGCTCGGAAGGAGGCTGCGCCGCAGGGAGCGCGGAGAGCAAGAGCAAATCGGGCGTGGGGGAGACGGACGTTCGACCCGCGCCGCCCGGCTCCACGCCGACGCGAACGTCCTTGCCTGCAATCGTCGCTTCCGGATGCACACTCGCGGCAAGGGCCTGGAAGGCCGCATCGTCGAAAGAGACGGCGAGCTTTTTCGGAGGCGCAGCCACGAACGTGCCCTCGACGGGCGTGGCCGCGCCGTCGGCGAGCGTGAACGACGTCGGCCCGAAGGCCCTGCGCACCGAGCGATAAGGCGCGCCGGCGCCGGCAATGCCGACCATTTGCGTGAAATAAGCCTGATCCCCCGCCTCGGCCGCGACGAGGTTCGGCACGACGAGCTCCGAGGTGGCCACGCGGAAATCGGTGATCTGCGTGGTGTCCATGGCGGGCTGCATGCCGTCTGCCGGGGGGAGCGTCCCGGTCGTGCCCGCGCCGAGGGAGAATACCTCGATGCTCGACCCTTCCCCCCACGGATTCAATCCATCGAACGTGAGCTCGAGCGCCGTCGTGTCCGTCGCCCCGATCGGCTCGGCATCGGGACGGCCCACGTAGACGCGGCCGAGGTCGATCGTACGCGGGGCGTTCATGATGAACCGCGGCGGCCGCGTCCCCGTGCCGAAGAGCTCGATGAAGCGCAGATCGTACGGCCCCTCGGGCAGGTCACGAATGCGGAACGTGCCGTCCTCCGCCACCTCGGCGATGAGCTCCCGCGGCGCGCCGTCGTCCCCGGGCACGATCGCGGCAATCTCGAATTGCCCGGGATCACGGACGTTCGTCACGTCCCCACCGTCGGTCAGGTGGAGATCGACGATCGTGCCGGTGACGTCGAAAATCGTCGGTTTGGGGGTTTCGCCGCCGCCGCCGCAGCCGAGCGCGCCGAGGAGGCATATCGAGGAAGCACCGAGGAAGGACCGCATGGCCCGGCGTACCACGGCGCGGCCGCCGCGAGAAGCCCCGATCGCCGGGCGAAACGCCCGATCAGTCGCGCATTACGACCTCGAGCTCCAGGACGACGAGCTGCATCGACCCCGCGAGCCCCTCGCGGCGGAACGATTGCATCGTCACGGTCGTGCCCGGCTTGCCCATCGCCGCCATGAGGCCCGAGAAGTAGCCGATCTGCATCGGGACGAACCACGGCATGATCCAGATGGGCAGCGCCCGCTCGACGACGCGGAGCCGATTCAGTCCCGCCCGCTCGACGTCCCATTCGCCGAAATCATAATATCGTCCGGCGAGCGGGCGGAGGCGCGAGTGCACGTCGTCGGTCGATCGGCCCTGGAGCAAGGCCCGGTACTGGTGCTCCACGTCGTACGAGGCCTGCGCGCGCCCCTGCTGGTGCGCGAACGCGTCGAGCGGGGAACGCGCGAGCGAGGCGAGCACGCCGCTGCCCGCCACGAGCGGAAACATGTCGTAAAAGCTGCTCGCGAGAAACGGCTGGCCAAAGAAGCTTTGCAACGCGGGCGTCGGCAATGCCGCAGCGAACGCCGGGAGGCCTCCTTCGACGCGGCACGTCACGAGGTGCATGAGGCCGCGATACGCGATCCCTTTGGCCCGAAAGGTTCCTTCCCCGGGCGGAGATGGGAGATCCAGGTACCAGGTGCGCAGATCTCCGGTCCCGGTCGGCGGGCGCGTCGAGGGGCGCGAGGAGGGGCGCTCCGAAGAATTCGGCCCCCAGGTGTCCGTCAAGCGAGGCGCGCCTTCGCTCGACGGCGGCGGCGGCCAGCTCGGCCGCCCGAAGCCGCTGCTGATCGGGGGACCGGCGGGCGCGCGCTCACTCGGACGCTCGGGCGCGACGGACGGCGGCGGTGGGGTCGTGCGACGTGGGGGCGTTTGCATGCCAGAACCCCGGCGCGATCGGCCGGACGATCCGTAGGGTAAACGATCCCGACCGCCGTGGCGAGAGAATCGAAGCGCGCCCGCGCGCGCGGCTCACGCGGGTTCGAGGAGCTTCGACCCCAGGTACATCCGCGCCATGCTCTCGATCCGCTCGGTCTGCTTGGCGTCGAAGAAGGGGGGAACGCCGGTACGCGAATAACTCATCACGTTGTCGGTCACGTCGCTGTGGCCGAGCCCGAAGAAATGGCCCAGCTCGTGTGCCAGCGTGCTCGGTCGTGCGCTCGCCGCGACGATCACCCAATGCTTCGCCGGTGTCTTTCTGTGCCGCCAGTGCACGCCCATCCGGAAGAGCTTCGGATCGTCCACGTCTCGCAGGGATGCCACGATCATCACGTTGATCCGCTTTGCCTCGAGGTGCGCGGCGAGCGCGTCCCTGTCGGCGCGCGTCTCGAGCCTGGCGAGCGCCTGCGGGAGAGCACGCGCGGAAACCTTGCGCAGCGTGACGCCGATCGGCGTGAAAAGCCGCGTGGCCTCGGCGATCTGCTCTGCGATCCACGTCTCGTTTTGGACCGCGACGCTGTCCTCCTCGGCGACGGCGAACGAGAGCGGGAGCGCGGGGATCGGCTCTTTTTCGGTCTTCTTCGCGAGCGAGGTCCGCGAAAGCAGGAACGAACCGGCGAAACCAAGACCCGAACCGAGGATGGCGCGACGGGAAAGCATGGCGAGCTCGATCAGCATAATCGATCCGGGCGGACGCTGCGAGCGTGCGAGCGCGACGCGGCCCGAGCAGGCACGCGCCCTGCCTCGGATCGCGTTCATGCAGCAACCTGACGTCGTGGCCATCATTCACGAAGACGAAGCAGTGGCGAGGTCGCTCGCCGAGGAGATCGAGGCGACGGGCCTCCGCGTGGTCACGGCCGCGCTGGGCTCGCTCGTCGCGGCGCCCGAGGAGGCACTCGCGCTCTTCGCCCGGCACGATCCACGCGTCGTCGTGTACGACGTGTCTCCGCATGACGAGAGCGTCCCGTTCCTCACGTTCCTGCGCAAAACCAAGGTCGGCTCGCGCCCCGCGTTCGTCCTCACGACAACGGCGGCGCACGACCACGAGCCGCTGCTCCGCGAGGCGATCGACTTCCGGAGCTGCCCGCACGCGGTCGATGCCCTCGTCTCCGCCGTGACGCGCGCCGCCTCCGCCCGCCGAGCCGCCTGACCCACCCCGATCCAGGCCCAACCTGGAAAATCAACGCAGCGCGTCTTGACAGGTAACACGACGCGTCATAATAAAGCGGACACATCCGAACGATGTCCGGGGCGGGCTTCCGAGCTCGGAGGGCAATGCATTGCGGCGCGATTCGCACGGCCCTTCGAGGGCCGGACGCACCGCCATGGCCCTGCCGGACGAGGGCTTTCCAGACGAACAGGAGGCATCCCTTATGACGACGCAAACCCAGAACGAGACGAAGATCCCGAGCCTGAAGGACGTGAAGGCCGCGTCGGCCCGCGTCGAGCAGAAGGCGCGCGAGGTGTACGACGTGCTGGTCGATGCTTCCGTGAAATGGGCGGGCTTCGGCCTCGGGTACGGGCGCACGGCGCTCACGACGAGCGCGCGCGCCCTCGAGCGCGCGGCCGAGCGGCTCGCGACGCTCGAGGAGAAGTTGCCCAAGAAGGCGCCCGATGCGCCCGCCGAGGCGCAGGCGGCCGAGGCCGAGGCGAACGCCACGCCGGATCCGAACGTGAACTGAGCCGCGCGCTCCCTATCCGAGCCAGCTCTCCTCGAACGTCATCCCGATCGGCAGCGGCGCAGCGGCGCCGCTCTCGATCATCCCCGCCACCGGATACGCGCAATAGTCCAGGCTGAAGGCCCCCGCGGGCCGATGGTTCCCGGACAAACCAATCCCGCCGAACGGGAGCTTGCTGCTCGCGCCCGCGGTGCCCGTGTTGACGTTCACGCAGCCGGCGCGCGCCTCGGCAAGGAATCGGTCGATGACGTCCGGGTCCTTCGTGAAGATCGAGGCCGCGAGCCCGAAGCGCGTGGCATTCGCCTGCGCGATCGCCTCGTCCACCGAATCGACGACGACGTAGCGGAGCAGCGGCCCGAAGACCTCGACGTCCGCGCCGGGCCCGTCCTCGGAGAGCGTGAACCGATCGACACGGACGATCCCCGGCGAGAGGAAATGGCCGCCCGCCGGGGATTCGAGGGCGCGCGCCGGGAGACGGACCTCGGCGCCGCCGTCCGCGAATCGATCCTGCGCCGCGAGCACGGCCGCGCGCGCCTCCGCCGAGATGATCGGCCCCATGAACGGCTGCGGATCCCCAAGCGGATCCCCGACGCGGAGCCGCGACGCCATCTCCACGATCGTCCGGACGAACCGCTCGGCCACGGCGCTGTGCACGACGAGTCGCCGCGTGCACGTGCAGCGTTGCCCCGTCGAGACGAACGCCGAGCGCGCGACCTCGATCGCCGCCTGCCGCAGATCCGCGTCGGGCAGGACGACGGAGGGGGCATTGCCGCCCATCTCCAGGGCGAGGACGCGGCCCGGCCAATCGAGGCTCGCTTCGAGGATGCGCCGGCCGACGGGCCACGAGCCCGTGAAGAGCACGCCGTCGATGTCAGGGTTCGCGACGAGGCGCGACGCGACGCTCGCGCCGCCGTGCACGAGGTTCACGACGCCGGGTGGCGCGCCCTCGGCGTCGAGCGCCTCGGCGAGCCACGCCGCGAGGGTTTGTCCGACCGCCGGGACCTTGTCGCTCGGCTTGAACACGACGGTGTTGCCGAGCGCGAGCGCGGGGATGATGTGCCCGTTCGGCAGGTGCGCCGGGAAATTGAAGGGGCCGAGCACGACCATGACGCCGTGCGGCCGGAACCAGGCGCGCCCCGTGCGCGAGGCCGAGAGCGGAATCTCGAAGCCCGAGACGCGCCGGAGACCGCCGTGCTCGGAGGCGTCGAGCGTGATGTCGACCTTGGCGGCGAGCAGATCGGCCTCGGCGCGCGCGTCCCAGAGCGCTTTGCCCGTCTCGTCGGTGATGAGGCGAGCCATATCGGCCGCGCGCGCCTTGCAGAGGTCACGGAAGCGGCGGAGGGCCGCGAAACGCCGCTCGGCGGGGAGCGCGGCCCAGGCGGGCAAGGCGCGCCGCGCCGCCGCGACGGCCTCGTCGGCATGCGCGGGGTCGGGGCTGCCTTGCCAGACGATCTCGGCCGGACGCGTGGGGTTTCGCGAGGCGATGGCGTCGCCGGGGAGCGGGACCCAGCGGCCTTCGAGGAGATTCGACGGCCCGTGCGCGAGGAGGGTAGACATCGCGCAGAAGGGTCCCGGGCGTCCGGGCCCTTGTCAAGGCCCGGCGCCCCGGCGCGTCTCTTTTATTGCGGGGCGAACGCGACGCCGCGGAAGACGGTATTCAGCGGCGCGATCGTGGCGATGACGATCTCGGGGAACGCCGAGCCGTCGTCGAAAAGCGTGAGGACCCGGTTTTCGTTGTTCTCCGCAGTCGTCGCGACGATCCGCACGCCGCCCCCCCAGGGCGTCGCCGCGAGGCCGCGCACGCCCGCCGTGCCGTCGTTCCACGTCGCCGCGAGCGACCACGAGGCGCCGTCGAACGTCCATTTCTGAATTCCGCCGCCGTTCGCCGGGCTGCGATCGTCCGCGACGTACAGCGTGTCCGGACCGGCAATGGCGGCCGAAAGATCCAGCACGACAAACCCGTACGGGCTCGCGCCGAGGGTGGGCAGGCCCGGGAGCGACGTCGCGGTTTGTCCGGTCGACGTGGGCAGGCCCGCGCCGACCGTGAAGACGTTGACGAACGTGCCCGCGCCGGACGTCGCGTAGAGCTGGCCGCCAGAGGCGTGCACGCAGCGCGTATTGAGCGGATTCGAGAGGATCTGCGTGGGCGAGCTCGAGCCGAGCGTCGTGTAATGAATGCCGCCGGTCGTGGTGCTGTTGCCCGAGACCCAGATCGACGTGCCGTCCGAGGACGTCGCGCCGCGCACGTTGCTGCCGTTGAACGCGCCCGTGAGCAAGGTCGAGGTGTTCACGTTGCCGGACGCGTCGACCCGGCCGACGACGCGCGACACGATCTGTGTGCTCACGTTCAGCGTGCCCACGTCGGCGGCATACCCGGCGAGGAAGACGTATTTGCCATTCGCCGAGAGCGACAGGTGTCCTTCGGAGGACGCCGTCCCCGACAACGTGAGCTGGTAATTCGAGCCCGAGATCACCTGCGGCATGCTGGTCGTCCCCGGCGCGCCCGGCGTGGCCGAGCCGTCCGTGAGCCTCCATTCGAGGGAGACCGGCGCCGCCGCGGAAGAGAGCGTGGTCACGCCGTCGCCGATACGCAGGAGCACGATGGGCAAAGGCCCGCTCCCGCCGCCGCCGCTGCCGCCCGAGGACGAGCTCGCTCCGCTGCTCGCGCTCGACGAGGACGCCCCCATGCCGCCGCTGCCGCCCATCCCTCCGCTGCTGCTCGAGGATTGCGCGGGACCGCTCCACTCGTCGCCCCCCTCGCCTCCTGCACCGCCGCCGCCGCCGGGAAGGGAGCTTCCCTTGGCGCAGGCGAAGAAGACGAACGGGACGACCGCGAATGAAATGGCGACGAAGGATCGAGACGAAATCAAGCGTGCACCTCCGGCAAAGCGTTCGGATATCCACGGCGTATGCCGGATTCGTCGGGGCCGCAAGAGCGAGGCACGGAGGGTCGGTCAGAGAACGTCCTGCCCCTCCCGGGCGCGTACGGCCTCGGGCAGCTCGGCGCCTGGAACGACGTCGAGCATTTCGTCGGCGGGCTCCAGTTCGGCGCGGTCAACCACGTCACCGGCGCCGCGAACCTCTCGAAGCAGGACGGGCTGCCGTTCTTGCCCGTGATGCACGTCGGGCTCTGAACCCATGTGGTCCGGATCTTGCCCGGGCGGGACTCTGCCAGTTTTCCCGGGAACAATCAACACCTATGTGCGGGGGGGCCAAACGTTCCCGCGTCACCCTGGGTGTAGGCTGGTTCTCGGACGTCCTCTCCAAAATCTACGGGTCGGACGAACTGGGTGGTTTGTCTTCCGCGCATGTTGTGGTAAGGGGGAATCCTCGCTGCCGAGAGGTGATCCCATGCCCCGACGAACCGAACCCAGCCCCTTCTCCTCCAAGGTCGGCGCGCGCATCCGCGAGCTGCGCCTCGAGCGCAACATGTCCCTGCCCGCGCTTGGCGAGGCGAGCTCGATCTCGAAGGGCCACCTCTCGAACATCGAGCACGGCTTCGCGGCAATCACGATCGAGACGGTCGATCGCATCGCCCGCGCGCTCGATATCCCGCCCCTGTACATCCTCGCCTTCCCGACGGAGGACGAGCGGGCCCGCATCGCCGACGCCGTCCGCAAGTTGCCGAAGGCCGAGTGGAAGAAGCTGCGCAAGGAGATCGAGGGCCGCGCCCCCGCCGCGCCGAAGAAGCGCGCCTGACGATTCAGCCCCCCCGGGACCGAGCGGCTCACCGGGGTCTCCCCCTTCCTTCTCCCTCCCTGCCCCCGACGTATCGAGCGCGACGCCGCGCGGCGTGTCATGAATGGTTCGCGCGGGATGCGCGGCAGCCGCGCGTCCCGGCCGAAGGAGGATTCGACGTCATGACAGGCTGGACGATCGGGTACGGCGGTCTCTTGACCGCGCTCGGCATCGGGGGGTTCGTCGCGACAGGCAGGGAGCACAAGACGGCGCTGATCCCCGCGGGCGTGGGCGCGGCGGCGCTGGGGCTCGGCCTGCTCGCCCGTCGTGGTTCGTCCCGGAAGGCCGCGCTCGTGGGCGCGACGGCCGTGGCGGGCCTCGGCCTCGCCGGCTCGGCGCGCGGGCTCGGCAAGCTGCCGGCGCTGCTCCGCGGAGAGCCGATCGAGCGGCCTGCGGCGGTGATCGCGCAATCCATCATGGCGGGCACGTCCGCGGCCTACCTCCTCGCCGCCGTGCCTTCGCTGCTGCGCGACTGAGCCGCACGCGGGAGCGCATCGTGGTACGATCGCGTTTCCGATGACGCGCCCCTCCTATTCGCTACGGCAGACATGGCTTTCCGACATGACCGAGCGGTGCCTCGATCCTGCCTTCGTTCGCGCCGTGCAGACCGGGACGCATGAGGCCTTCGAAGCGCTCGCCACGCGGCCTCATCCCGGCGTGATCGAATTCCCGCTTCTGTCGGCCGAATACAGAGAGGCCCTTCTCCGCGAAATCCACGCATTCGAGCACTGGTGCCGCCACCGTCGCGTGGGCCCGGTTCGGCCGAACAGCATGAACAACCAGGGCGTCGTGCTCGCGGAGCTCGGGCTCGAAGGGCCGATGGACGAGCTGCTCTACACGTGGCTTTCGCCGCTCACGAAGTGGGCGTTTCCGGAGCATGGCGGTTCGAGCCTGGATCACCAGCATTCGTTCGTCGTGGAGTACGCGGAGAACGGCGATACCGACCTCGGGTTTCACGTGGACGATAGCGAGGTGACGCTCAACGCGTGTCTGGGGCTCTCGTTCGAAGGGGCCGAGGTGTACTTCCGCGGCGTTCGTTGCGACGCCCATCGAGAGGACCCGGCGAACGACACCGAGGTCTGGCAATGGGAGCCCACGGCTGGCCGGGCGATCCTGCACGCGGGCGCGCACCGGCACGGCGTGAATCCGTTACGCTCCGGCAGGCGCGTGAATCTCATCGTCTGGGCGCGCAGCGTGAGACACCGTCGCGTTCACCGCGCGCCCCACGAAGGCCCCACGACGTGGTGCCCGCGGTGCGAGGCGGCCTGAGAGATTGACAGGCAAAGCGGGCGCGGCTCTACTCGCACCGTGCTCGTACGTACATGTCTCCTGGTCGTTCCGCTGCTCGCCCTCGGCGGATGCTCGGGCCCGCCGCCGTCCTTCAAGGAGGCGGAAAACCTCGAAGCCCAAGCGAACTTCGAAGACGCCGCGCAAACGTTCGAGCTCGTCTGCGCCGAGGGGCCGACGAGCCCGGAATGCCAGCAGAGCAGCGCCCGGGCCGCGGGCGCGCTCGTGACGGCCGCGACGAAGGCCGTCGAAAAGAACGAATTCGGCAAGGCCGAGCGCCTGCTCGTCCGCGCTCTCGCCCTCGCGGACGAACCCACCGCCAAGGACATCGAGGCGCGCCTCGGCAAGGAGGACCTGACGGAAGGCATTCGCTTCGAGCAGGCCGCCGCGGATACGGACAAGGCCCGCGCGTTCGAGGCGATGAATGCGCTCGCCGCGGGAAGCACGCCTGTGGCGGCGCTGGCAAAGGCATGGATCGAGAAGGAGCGACCGGGACTGCTCGTGGCGCAGGTGAAAGCCGCGTGTGGCCCGGAGCATCAGGGGTCGTGCGCGGAGACGTTCGAGAAGCTCTCCGCGCTGCCCCAGCAGCCTGCCGGCTTCGACGAGGCAAAAGCCGCCCACGACGCCGAGCAGAAGCGCACGGAGAAAGCCCGCGCCGAGCTCGACCGGTTCATCGCGGTCTTCGCGCAGCGGGGCAAGAAGGAGCTGGCCGTCAACCTTTGTCTGGCGGAGAAGGCGAGCGAGATCGAGGCCGAGTTCCAGCGCATCCGCGCCTGCGAGGAGGACATCTACGCCGACGGGAAATCCGCCTACGAGCGGTTCGACGCGCGGCAGACCGAGGACTCGCTCTTTCGCAGGCGGCTCGCGACGCTCGGCGATCCCGTCGTCATTGCGAAGTACGAGGCGCGCCAGAAGGGGGCGCTCGCGACGGGCGAGGATCCGAAGAAGTCGGCGGGAGGTGCAAAATGAGCCGCTCCATTGCTTTTCGCATCGCCGCGCTCGCCCTCGCGCTCGCGGGCTGCGACGCGGCCAAGGAGCCGATGTCGAAGGCGAGAGAGGCCGAGGCGGCCGGCAAGATCCCGGAGGCCAAGGCGCTGTATGCGGAGGTTTGCAAAGCCGCCGAGAGCTCGCCGTTTTGCCCCGTGGCGAAGCAACGCATCGAGGCCCTCACGGTCCGGGAGGCGATCACGCTGGTCACCGAGGGGCAAACCGCGAAAGCCAAGGAGCTCTCCGCGACGGTCTCGGATGCGCCGGCGAAACGCGCGTTCGAGGCGCTTTCGAAGACGCGGGCGATGAGCAGCGCCGCCGCGTTCGAGGAGGCGAATGCCTCGACGGACCAGGCCGCAGCGCGGGCCAAGATGGAGGAGCTCGCCGGGCAAAGCTCGCCGGTCGCGGACAAGGCGAAGGAGTGGCTGACGAAGAATGGCCCGGCGCTCCTGCTCGCCGAGGTGAAGGCTGCGTGCAAGCCGGACGGGACGGGCTCCTGTGTCGATCTCGGCAAGAAAATCGCCAAGCACTTCCCCGCGAGTCCCGAGGCCGGCGAGGCGAAGGCGCTCGTCGACGCCGAATACAAACGCGTCCACCCGCTGCTCAAGCAGGCCGAGGCTTTGCTCGTCCAGAGGCTGGAGGTCAGCAACTGGAAGAACAAATACGACCTCTGCCTGAAGCAGGCGGAGCCCTCCCCCGGGGGCTACGAGATGCAGGTCTGCAAGACGGAGGTGGGCATTCCCGAGGACCGAGGAGATCCCTTCAGCACGAGCTTCCTCGAAGGCGCGTGGAAGAAGAAGCTCGGAGAGATCCACGACCCGGGCTGGGTGAAATCACTCGAGGAGCGGTGGGGGAAGATCGAACGTGATGGGATCTACGACCCCGCGAGTTTGCCCAAGCCGGGGGAGCCGGAATCGAAGAAGTAACGGTGAGCGGGCGCGCCTGGCTGCGGGAGCAGGTGTCCGCTTCGAGGTAGCCGTCGTCTCCCGCACATTTTCTGGCATCCACCCGCCCCGTTCATTTTTCGTGATCAACCTGCCCCGGACCGGGCATGGTAGAGACGTGGCCCCCGCTCTTGCCCACGTCCTGCCTGCGTTCGCCGCGTCTCGCGCGGCCCGAGGGCTCCGTTCGAAGCGGAGGGTGCGCCCGTGACCCTCGTCTCCGACCTGGACATCCTCTTCGCGGGCGCCGAGGTCTGCGAGGCGGACGAGCCTCGCGCAGTCGAGGCGTCGTGGGCCAGGGGCGGCGAGGCCGGCGCGGAGAAGGCGCGGCTCCGGGAGATGGTCGACGCGCATTTCGACGCCGTGTACGTGGCGCTCCGGCGGCTCGGGGTGCCCGCGGCGGAGCTCGATGATTGCGCGCAGCAGGTGTTCGTCGTGGCCTCGGGCAAGCTCGGGGTGATTGAGCCGGGACGCGAGAAGGCGTTTTTGATGGGTACGGCCGTGCACGTCGCCTCGCACGCCAAGCGCTCGCAGCGGAGACGGCGCGAGGTCCCCGAGGGGGACGAGGCGGCGGAGGCGCGCGCCGACGCCGGGCCTCGGCCAGACGAGATCGTCGAGCAAAGGCGCCTGCGGGCCCTGCTCGACGAGGTGCTCGCGGCCATGCCGGAGGATCTCAGGACCGTTCTCGTTTTGTTCGAGCTCGAAGAGCTCACGATGCAGGAGATCAGCGGGGCGCTCGATCTGCCGATGGGTACGGTGGCGTCGAGGCTCCGGCGCGCGCGGGAGCTCTTTGCGAGGATCTCGGCACGGGCCCTCGGTACGCAAGGAAGGGGGCGGCCGTGAGCGAGATGCGCAGGCTGCTCGAGGAGAATGGGGACGACGCGGCGACTTCGCTCCTGCGCGCGGCGCGGGCCGATCGGGCGCCGGCGGCGTCGAAGGCGCGGGCTCTCGCCGCGCTCGGAATCGAGCCGTCGCGAACGGCGAAGGCGCAGGAGATTTCGGCGCGGGAGATCGTCGCGCCTCGAATGGCGACGGCGCACAGGCCCCAGAGGTCCGAGCCTCGGCCGGCGCGGACGGGAATGGGCGGCGCGAAACGATCGGCGCAGGCGACGCCGCATATGCTCTTCCAGAGCGTCCTCGGGCCCACAGGACGACCGGTCGGGTTTTTCCAAAAAGGCCGGCTCGGCGCCGCGCTCGTGGCGGCGGCGCAGGTGGTCGTGCTCGGAATCGTGCTCGCGCAGCCCATGCAGCGGCCCAGGGTATCGAAGGGGCCCGCGGACGAGCCACAGCAATACCCCGAGCTCCAGCTCGGCGCAGGCATCGCCGCGCCCGCGCCTCGCGCGGAGGCGAAAGGCCACGACGAGGAGCCCGTTCGTGCCGCGACGCCCGTGGCCGCGCCGCGTCCCGGGCCGAATGCCGTGCCGTCGCCGCCAAAGGTAGCCGCGGAAGCCGAACCGCCGGCCTCCGAGGAGCCCCGCGCGCCCGAGGCCGCGCCCCCCGCGGTCGCCATGGTGGAAAGCGTGAGCTCGCCCGAGGTACCTCCGGCCAAACCCGAGGCCACGGCTGCACTCGTGCGACCCTTCGAGCAAGGGACCATGTCCCAGCCGAAGCGGATCGGCGGGCGGGATCCCGTGTACACCCGCGAAGCGCTCGAAGCGCGTGTGGAGGGCACGGCCCTCTTGCAATGCGAGATCACGGCGGAGGGCGCGACGAAGGATTGTCGGCTCCTCAGGTCTTTGCCGCACATGGACGGCGAGCTGCTCGCGGCTGCGCGCACGTGGCGATTCTCGCCGGCGACGCAGGACGGGCGGCCCGTCTCCGTGCGGTACGTCTCGAAGGTCAATCTCGTTCTGCCGAAGTGAATCGGTCGTGAAATAGGTTTCTCCGGGACGCACCCCGTTCGTCCTGGAAAGGAGGCATTCGTGTTCGAATCGGCCATGGGCCGGTACGAGGGCGCTCGTCCGCACCTCGGCACCGGAGCGATTCTCTCCATTGGCGCGCACGCGCTGGCGGCGGTCATCGTGTTCGCCATTCCCGCCAAAAAGGCCGCCTCGAACGAGGACGAGCCGGTCGTGGTGTTTCAGGTCCCGCCGAAGCCCGCGGCCTTACTGGGCTCGCCGGGTCCCGCGGCGCCCAAACCCCCGCAGGCGGCGCCGCCGAAGACGCCCCGGCCGAAGCGCCCGCAGGTGCCGATCCTGACGAACGAGCCGCCAAAGACCGAGCCGACCGAGCCCGAACCGACGAACGAGCCGCCCGCCGCCGCAGCGGGGGACGGGGCGACGGCGCCCGACGGCACGGGCAATGGAGGTGATCCGAATGGCAAGCCCGACGGCGTGCTCGGCGGGGATCCGAACGGCAAGGGCATCGCGCCGCCCCCGCCGGAGCCGCCGCCGACGAGCACCACGCTGAGCTGGACCTCCGAGATGGGCCGCCCGGTCCTCGTCGCCGGCCCGGCCCAACCGCCCTACCCGAGCGACGCGATGCGCCAGCGGATCGAAGGGACCGTCATTGCGCAATGCGTCATCACCACGGAGGGCCGGCTGCGGGATTGTCGCATCCTCAAAGGACACCCGTTCCTCGATCCCGCGGTGAACGCGACGCTCGCGCAGCAGCGCTACAGCCCGGTGACGTACGGCGGCCGGCCCGTCAGCGTGCGTTACGTCCTCACGTTCAAATTCAAGCTGCGGTGACGCACCTTGGATCGATGAAACTGATGCACGGCGGATCCACCCTGGATCGCACGTGACCCAATCCAGATCACCATCGCGCGGGGTTGTTGCAGCCTCAATGGCTTGTTCCAGGCGCGGCGCGTCATTCGATCCTCTGGCATGAACGGTGCCATTCGGATAGGATGGAGGGCCTCAACATGCGCTGGAACAATGGCTTGGGGGTTCGGTTCGGTCGGGCGGCGGCGTTCGGCGCGGCGATGTTCGCGTCGGCGTTCATGAGCGGATGTGGCGGCGAATCGCCGAACCAGCTCGCGGCGGCCGAGGAGACGTCGACGTCGTCGGCCAATGGCTACACCGACACGTACACGCAGACGAAATACCCCATCGTGCTTTGCCACGGCATGGCGGGCTTCGACGAGCTGTTCGGCGTCGTGGACTATTTCCACGGCATCGAGTCGTCGCTCGCGTCGGGCGGCGCGCGCGTCTTCGTGACGCAGGTGCCCGCGTTCTCGTCCACCGAGGCGCGCGGCGAGGAGCTGCTGCAGCAGGTCGAGGAGATCGTCGCGGCCACGGGCGCGAAGAAGGTGAACCTCATCGGCCATAGCCACGGCGGCCTCGACATCCGGTACGTCGCCACGGTGCGGCCCGACCTCGTCGCGAGCGTGACGAGCGTGGGCTCGCCGCACCACGGCGCCGACCTTGCCGATTTCCTCCGCGACAACATGACCGAAGGCGGCTTCTCCGAGGCCGTGCTCTCGCTCTTCGCGAACTCGCTCGGGACGATCCTCGGCCTGCTCTCGGGCCAGACGAGCCCGCAGGATTCGGTGGCCGCGCTGGAGTCGCTCTCGTCCGACGGCGCCGCGACGTACAACGCGACCTACGGCGCGGGCCTGCCTTCCGCGTGGTGCGGCGAGGGCGCGCACGAGGTGAACGGGATCCGGTATTTCTCGTGGTCTGGCACCTCGAAGGTGACGAACGTGCTCGACGTCTCCGATTACCCGATGGGCCTCACGGGCATCATCTACGACGACGCGAACGACGGGCTCGTCGGCCGCTGCAGCTCGCACCTCGGCGACGTCATCCGCGACGATTACAAGATGAACCACCTCGACGAGGTGAACCAGCTCTTCGGCATCACGGCGCCGTTCCAGACGAGCCCGAAGTCGGTCTTCCGCACCCACGCGAACCGCCTGAAGCTCCTCGGCCTCTGACGAACATCCGAAAGCGAGGATGCGCGTGAACCGCCGCCGCATCACCACGGGGTTCGCCCTCGTCACGCTCGCCCTTGCAGCCGGAATCGGCCTGTGGAGACGCGCCGGGGACGAACCCACGCGCGCGGTCGAGACGACGGCGGAAACGCGCAGCGGCAGCCCGAAGAGCGCGGCCCACCGAAAGACCTCGGCGGCGCCGGATCGACGTGCCGCGGCAAACGTCGATACCCGCGAGAAGAGCCCATTCCAGGAGAAGGCCCGCTCACTGCGTGGCACGGACGAGGACGGCGCCTTGCGCGTCGGGCCCGATGGCTCCCTCCTTCTCGGGCCGGACATCCTGCGCCTCTTCGATTACTACTTCACCACCGAGGGCGAGGAGAGCGACGAGACGATCCGCGCGCGGATCCTCGCCGCCATTCGCGAGCGCGTCGACGGCCCGGCCGCCCTCCAGGCCGCGGCGCTGCTCGATCAATACCTCGCGTATCGAAAGGACAAGGGCGGGCTCGAGCTGCCGAAGGCCGAGGAGGCCGATCCGACGGCGCGGCTCGAAGCGCTGAAAAAGCTCCGGCGCAAGCATTTCGGCGAGGAAACGGCGGACGCGCTCTTCGGCGACGAGGAGCGCGAGGGCGAGGTCGCCGCAGAGGCGAGCCGGGTTCGTCAGGACGAGACGCTGACGGCCGAGGAGCGGGAGCAAAAGATCGCCGCGCTCGAAGCGGGCTTGCCGAAGGGAGCACGCGAGGCGCGGGAAGCCGCGACGTTGCCGCTCCGCGCGCGCGCCGAGGTGGACGCGATGCGCGCGGAAGGCGCGACGGACGAGGACGTGTACACGAAGCGCGTCGAGACGCTCGGCGTGGAGGCGGCCGACAGGCTGGCCGAGCTCGACGCCGAGCGCGCGGCGTGGAAGGCGCGGATCGAGGCGTTCCGGAAGGAGCGCGACGCGCTCGCCGCGAAGACGCAGGATGAGGCCGCATTCAAGGCGGCCGAGCAAGCGCTGCTCGATCGTTCGTTCGCGCCGCTCGAACAGCGCCGGGTGCGGGCGACGCTCGCCATGTCGAACAAGTGAACGGCGCGCCTTGCGCGTCGGGTTCCGTGCTGGTACGCGGGGCCTTCGATGCAAGGGCGTGTGCTCATCGTGGCCGGCTCGGACTCGGGCGGCGGTGCGGGAATCCAGGCGGATCTGAAGGCCGTGACGGCGCTCGGCGCGTTCGGGGCGACCGCGATCACGGCGCTCACCGCGCAGAACACGCGCGGCGTCTTCGGGGTTTTTCCGGTCCCGCCCGCGTTCCTCGCGCAGCAGATGAGCCTCGTGCTGGAGGACATCGGCGCGGACGCGATCAAGACGGGCATGCTCCATTCGGCCGAGGTGATCGACGTCGTCGCCGACGTGCACGAGCGCCTCGCGAAGGACGTGCCGCTCGTCGTCGATCCGGTGATGGTGGCGAAAGGCGGCGCGCCGCTTCTGCTCCCGGAGGCGCGCGAAGCGCTCATCGGCCGGCTCCTGCCGCGCGCGGCGCTGATCACGCCGAACCTGCCGGAGGCGGAGGTTCTTTCAGGTCAAACGATCGACGGCGTCGCGGGGATGCGGCGCGTGGCCGAGGCGCTGCTCGCGCTCGGGCCGAAGGCGGTGCTCGTGAAGGGCGGGCACCTCGAAGGGCCGAAGGTCACGGACGTGCTCGTCACGGCCGCGGGGGAGCGGATCTTCGAGGACGATCGCATCGAGACCACCTCGACGCACGGGACAGGATGCACGCTGGCGTCGGCGATCGCCGCGGGGATCGCGCAGGGGCTCGGCGTGGAAGCGGCCATCGCGCGGGCGCGGCGATACATCCGGCTCGCGATCGCGCAGGCACCGGGGCTCGGACACGGGCACGGGCCCCTGAATCACGCGGTGACCGTCCGTCCGTTCGACTGACTATTCGGGGATCGGCGGCTCCGAGAAGCAGCCGATGGTCGTGTCGATCCGGAAGTTCGATTCGCTCGTGTGCCGCTCGGCGAAGAAGAAATCGAGCGGATAGGTCTTGCCCTTCTGGATCCCGAGCTCGGCCGCGCGCTCGTCGAGGTTCACCGTCGAGGTTTGCGCGCCGTGCACGCCGCCGAGGTCGATGACCTTCTTGCCGTTGATGAACGTGAAGAGGTCGTCGTCGCCCGTGAACGTGAAGATCTCGCCGCCCTCGTAGATGAACTGCGTCCGCAGCTCGAGCGTGAAATGGTAATTGTGGGTGTTGAACTCGTCGCCGAAACCCTGGCCGTCAATGGGGAAAAACGCCGAATTGTTGTACGTGTAGGTCCCGCCGCCCATGGCCGTGAGCGGGATCTCGACCGGGATCGCAATGTTCACGCCCGCGACGTCGTTGAACCACTGGTCGAAATTCTCCTTGCCCGTCGTCGTCGGCGTCGTGGGGTTGCCCGCGTAGACGGGTTTTCCGTCCGCCCCCAGCTCGTCCGTGACGATGCCCGGATCGTCGCCGAGGAAATCCTCGAAATCCGGGTGCGCGACCTGGAAATCGCGCACGGTGGCCTTGAGGATGGGATTGCAGGTCGGCCCGCCGCCGCCCGTGCCTCCGCCCGCGCCGCCGACACCCGAGGGAAAAAGCTCGCCGCCTTCCCCGCCCTGGCCCATGCCGCCCGCGCCGCCTGGACCTGAAGCGCCGCTGCCGCTCCCGCCGGCGCCCGACCCTCCGAGGCCGCCCGTGGCGCCGGTGCCGCTCTCCCCGCACGCGGTCGTCGCGCCGAAGAGGCCCATGATCGAAAGAACGAGCGCAAAGCGCCCGATCCGGTCCGCGTGTCGTGTCTTCGTCATGGAGGGGATGGTAACCGCGCTGCGCAGGCGGTGTCACGCCGGAGGACGCGCGGACGCCGTGCTCAACCTGCCGAAACGAGCCCCACCGGGCAGCTCACGCCGGTGCCGCCGATGCCGCAGTAACCGCCCGGGTTCTTCGCGAGGTACTGCTGGTGATAATCTTCAGCGTAATAGAACGTGGGCGCTTCGAGGATCTCCGTCGTGATGTCCCCGTGCCCCGCGGCCTTGAGCGCCTTCTGGTAGGCGACACGCGAGCGCTCGGCGGCCATCTTTTGCAGGAGGCCGAAGCAATAAATGCCCGAGCGATACTGCGTGCCGACGTCGTTGCCCTGGCGCATGCCCTGCGTCGGGTCGTGGTTCTCCCAGAAAACCGCGAGCAGCTCCTCGTACGAAACCTTCGCGGGCTCGAAGACGACGAGCACGACCTCGTTGTGGCCGGTGCGGCCGGTGCAAACCTCTTCGTAGGTGGGGTTCGGCGTGAACCCGGCGGCGTATCCGACGGCTGTCGAGTACACGCCCTTCGTTTGCCAGAACTTGCGCTCCGCGCCCCAGAAGCAGCCGAGCCCGAACATCGCCTGCTCGGTGCCCTCGGGGAACGGGGGCACGATCCGCGCGCCGTTCACGAAGTGCCGCTCGGGCACGTGCATCCGATCGCTCCGCCCGGGGAGCGCCTGCTCCTTCGTGGGCATCTGCAGCTTGTTCGGGTCGACCTTGAAGAACATGGGCGTATCTTGGTGCGGAAGGCTCCGCGCGGCAAGATACGCCCGTCCGTCAGGGATTCGATCAGCTCGGATCGGCCACGCGGCCGACGAAGAGCACGGACTTCGTCGCGATGTCGCGGATGAAGAACATGAAGGGCTTGTCGAACGTGATCGCCGCAGGCTGGGGCGCGCTCGTCTCGCCCACGATGACCGCGGTCGCCGCCGCGGCCTCGGTCCCCGCCTCGTTCACCGAGACGAACGACTGGTGAATCACGTCCGAGATGAAGAGCCCGCCCGTCCCATTGATGCCCGAGAGATCAGCGCCGTCCGTGAATGCGATGCCCATGCCGAGCGCCTTCAGCGGGTCGACCAGGCTGAACTTCGACTCGAACTTGAACTTCGGCAAACGCGTGTCGACGCTGTGCTCCGAGAGCCCGCCGACGACCTCGCTCAGCTTGGCCGCGTCGAGGCCGCCCTCGAACGCGTCGAGATCGTCCGGCAGGACGAGCACCATCGAGAGCTCGTCGCCGTCGTACGGCAGCTCGACGGCCGCGTAACCCGCGCCCTTCACGTACGGCGCCTCGACGTAGCCCTGCATCATGGGCACGGTGACCGACGCGCCGTCGCTCGTCGTGAACGAGGCGTTCTGCGTGTTCTCCTCCTCGAACGGCGTTCGCCAGGCCGCATTGAAGTACACGGCGTTCGTCAGCACGAGCCGCGTGCTCGAGTCGATGGAATCGGGCGAGAGGATGTCCTTGATCTTGCCCTCGGTCTTCTTCTCGACCCAGCCGTTGATCAGCGCGAGGGCCTGATCCGTACCCTCGACGAAATCGACGATGTTCATGCCGGCGCCGTAGTTCGTGCCGAGCACATCGAGGAACGCCGTCTCGAAGGGATAATTCACCTGGCCCCAGACCGCGTTCGCGATGTTGAGCCGGAAGCCCTGGCCGTCCGAGCCCTTCGCGTCCTTGCCGCGGCTCGCGAGCGCGAGGTCGAGCGCGTTGTACGCCGGATGGAGCTGCGCCTGCGGCAGGTTGAAGTGCAGCGCCTTCGCCATGTCCGTTTCGGTTTGTCCGCGCGCGCCGGCCCAGGTCATCGCGAGGGCGCTGGAGATCGAGTGCGGAGAATAGAAGAAGTTTCCGGGCTCGCTGCGGAGGGTCTTGTACATGTCGACCGCGAACGCCGTGTTGCCGTCGACGAGCGTGCCGAGATCGGCGCTGGGGACGTTCGGGTTCGTGATCCGCTGCGCGCCGGAGGTCACGACGCAGCCGGGAGTGCCCGGATCGTGGCAATCACCGGTGTTGTTTGCCCCCGGCGGCTCGGGCGGCGCGGACGAGCTGCAAGCGAGGGCGGAGAGGGAAAGAAGCAGGGAGAAAAGAGGGAGCGTTCGCATGTTGGGAGCCCAAAGCAATCGGCATGCCGCAGGGCTTTTTCCGCGCTTCCATGACGCACGCGCCGAAAGCGCGGCAGCCGTGTCGGAGAACGGCTCAGGCTGGCACGGAGTGGCGATGGCTCACGCTGCAATGGCGGCGCGCGGGACGTCCCCGCCGCCTGCGCCGAAACTCTGTTCGACCGCCCGCATCAAGGACGGAGACGGCGAGAGGGTGGCGAGCGCCTCGCGATCCGCGGCCGAGACCTCGCCACCGCGCTGGCCGATGCGCGCGAGGATCGTGGTGAGCTCGAGGAGCCACACCGCCTCGCGCGCGTCGGCGGCGCCGAAAAGATCGTGGCTGATCCAAGATGTGCCGTGCTGCGAACGATGATGGACGGCGCGGCCCTCGGTGAGGAGCTGATCGTGCACCGGGCCGGGCACGTGCAGATCGATGTGGCCATTGCGGTGTACGTGGCCGAGCTCGCGGCCCTTCAAGTAGAAGCCGATCGTATTGATGGGCCGAGCGCACGCGACCACGCCGTCGATGCCGTCGAGCGCGGCGAGCAACTCGTCGATCGCAGCCTCGCGCGCGCCCTCTAGGCCGACGATGCCCTCGGACGTGCGGGAGACGGCGGGGTTGTCTTTGGGACCGAGCGCCGCGCGCGCCCAGAGCACCGCGACGGCGGCGGACGTCACGGTGGCCGTGGCGAGCCCGACGAAGAGGCCACGCACGCCGGCGATCCGCGCTCCGAGCACGGCGAGCGGCAAAGCGAGAAAGAGGCCGCGCATCGCGGAGATCACGGTGGAGCGCACGGCCCTGTCGATCGCGTTGAACGTCGAGCTCGTGACGGCGACGATCCCCGTCGCGCCATACGCGAGCGGTAGGATCAGGAGGTAATCGTCGGCCATGCCGAGGACCTCGTCATCCGACGAGAACACGGACGCGAGCGGGCGGCGCAGGATCAGCATCGCGGTCCATACGACGGCGCCCCACGCGACGACGATACGTTGCGCGAGGCTGAGCGCCTGGGCCACGCGGTCCTCGCGATGCGCGCCCCAGTTCTGGCCAATGAACGGCGTGAGCGCCATCGAGAGCGCCATCGAGGGGATCACGAGCAGGCCGTCGAGGCGGCTGCCGAGCCCGTACGCGGCCACGGCGTCGCTGCCGTACCGCGCGATGAATCCGGTGACGAGCGCCGTCGAGATCGGCGTGAGCGCATTGGAGACGGCGGCCGGCAGGCCCACCGAGAGGATCTGCCGGAACGAAACGAAGAGCTCACGCGCGGTTGGCACGTGCAGATCGAGGAGCTCGAGCCGCGCGCCGAGCACCCATAACGAGATGCACATCGTCACCCCGCGCGCGAGCACGGAGGCGAGCGCGGCGCCGCGGAGACCAAGCGCGGGGATGGGGCCCGCGCCAAAGATGAGCAACGGATCGAGCGCGACGTTCATGACCGCGAAGACGGCCATGATCTTCGCCGGCGTCTTCGAATCCCCGGTCGCTTGCATTGCGCCGTTGCCGACCATCGGCACCACGAGGAAAACGACGCCGCCGAACCAGATGTTCATGTACGACGAGAGCAACGCGACGACTGGCTCGTCTGCGCCGAGCGCGCGAAAAAGATCGGCGCCGAAGAGCATCCCGAGCGCCGAGAGCACGGCGACGACGAGCAGCGCGAGCAGCATCGCGTGCGTGCAAAGCCTGCGCGCGGCGCCCGTGTCGCCGCCGCCCACGGCCCGCGAGATCGCCGCCGCGGAACCGACGTTGAGCCCGAAAGCGACGCTCATGACGAGCGCGATCACGGGGAACGCGAAGCTCATCACGGCGAGCTCGCGTGGCCCGAGGCGGCCCACGAAGAAAGTATCGGCGATGCCGGCCAGCATCATGAGCACGATGCTGAGGGTCATCGGCACGGCGAGGCGCACGAGCGCTTTCGGGATCGGGTCCGTGAGAAGGTTCGTCGGCGGAGGTTTGGGAGATACCAATGCGGGCCCCGTGTCTCGGAACCACGCTACCATGCGCGCCGCGCCGCCGTCACGAGAGGCGGAAATGATCGGCCCTGAAAAACATACAGCCCCGGGCTCCCCATGAGCCTCGGGGCCGGATCGCCGAGCGGGAAAAATCGCGATCGACCTCATGGAAGCCCGCCCCGCGCGTCCCGTCAACTCGATTTCGACGAATGCAATTCTTTTGGCCCATCATGCGCGTTCGGTTTATCGCCCCGGGCGGAGCGCGCCCGGACGCCCTTGGTCCTTCGCGCAGCGCGGCATGCATTCGTATGCATGTAATAGTTCTTGCCGGCTGCGTGTCGACATGGCGCCGAGGGTGGTCATTCCGGAGCGCAGGTCCTACCCGACGGAGCACGATACGAGCGTCGCGTGGGAAGGCCCGTCCCTGGTAAGGTGGGGGCTCCCATGAAAAAGGCCGAAATCGATGCCCTCGTGCTCGCTCATCGGGGAAGCGCCCGCGCCGTGGCCTTCTTGCACGTCCTCCGGCAAGCTTCGCTCACGCCGGACGATCACAGCTTCCTCGCCGAGCACGCGCACGAGCTCACGTCCGCAGATCTTCTTCGCTGGCGCGCGCGCACGGTGTCCGCGGATCGCACGCCCATCCTCGTCGCGCTCGCGAAGCTCTGCGAGGACAAACCCGCCGAGTTCGAGCACGAGGTGCTGAACGCGCCCGGGCTCTCCTTCGAGGATCGGGAATGGGAGACGCTCGCCAACCTCGTCCGCGGAAAGGTCCCGCCCGCGCTCGAGGCGCGTATCGAGCGCCGAGAAACCCGAGCGCCTGCGCCCGCCGCGGTCTTCGCGCCCTCTCCCCACGGTGAGGGGCTCCGGTCGGCCCACGAAGTGGGCCTTCCTCTGCCCCCCACACCCCCCGCGGACGAACCCGTCGATCTCGCGTCGATGTTCGACCTCGACGACGCGAGCGCGCCGGATGCTTCGGGCTCGAAAGAAGGGGACGGATCGTTCTTCGGCGGCGACTCGCTCGGCGATGAGCTCGGCCTTGATCTCGGTGGTGACGAAGGCGACCCGCTCTTCGCAGATCCGTTCGCGGGGCTCACCGTCGAGGACGCGTTCGAGAAGGTGAAAACCGGGACGAACGGCGACGAGCGCGCGATGCTGCTCGATTGGCTCGCCGCGCAGGGCGCCTCCGCCGAGCGGCTCATGAGCGCCGCGCTCGCCTCGCTGCATCAGGGGCCCGTGACCTCGCCCGTGGTCGCGTGGATCGGAAAGCGGCTCGCTTCGAAAGCGGACTGGGAGACGAACGGACACGGCCTCTTTCTGGCGCTCGTCCAGCGGCGCGCTTTCCCGGAGCTGCAGGAGCTCGTCGCGCAAGGCGCCGGGGATTCCCCGGAGCTCGCGGAAGCGCGGCTCGCGGCGTTCGGCCACGTGCTCATCGACGTCGCGGGCGACGCGATCAAAGAAAAGGACGAGGCGCGCGCGGCCGCGATGCTCGCCGCGCTGTCGGCGCAGGGCGCGACGGACGAGACACGCAAGAGGTTCGGCGCGTTGAAACAAGCTCTCCACGAGGCGAACGCCTCGGCGTATCTCGTGACGCTCGTCGACCTCGTGGTGCAGCATGCGCACACGCGCAGCGAAAACCCGACGGAAGGGATGATCGCGGCCGTGCACACGCTCTCGGACGTGCTCGGCTCGGGCTCGTAAGCCCGCTCAACGCTTCTTCGTGGACTTCGGCTTCGGCCCGTCCCCGGCTTTGCCCGTGGCGGCTTCGTTCTTCGGCGCCTTCTCCGGCGAACGGATTCGCACGGGCACGACGACCCAGTCGTTCGGTTTCAAGAGCTCCTTCGAGATCCATCCGACGGGCGCGTTCTTCGCGGTCGTCTCGACGAACGCGTACGCGCGGCCCTGGTAGCGGATCTTCTCGCCCTGCGCCGGCACGGCGACGCCGAGCATCGCGTGCCGGTGCGCATTCGAGTTCAGGAGCACGCTGTCGATGCCGATCGCGTCGAGCAGCATGTGCAAAAGGAGCGCCTTCGAATCGCAGTCGCCTTTTTTCGCCGAGGCCACGAGCGCCGGCGGCATGAGGCCGAAGGGACGATCTTTGGGGATCTCGTAAGGGATCGTCTGGACGAACGAGGCCAAGAGCTCGACGGCGTCGAGCGGGCCGAGCTTCGCCTCCTGGATGCGCGCCTTGAAGCGCGCGGCGAGCGGATCGACGTCGGGTTTGCTACGCTCCACGAGCGACTCGAAGATGCACTGCATGCTCGCGTCGCAGCCCGGCGGCGGGACCCATCGGAACGCGCCGTCGCCCGCGTCCTGGTATTTGAGGCGCTGCGCGAGCTCGCGGTGCGCCGCGTCGACGTCGCGCTGCTCGTCCGCGCCGAGCGCGTAGCCGGCGCGATAGACGGGCGGTTCGAGACGACGATCCCGCCACGCATACTTCGTCGCGCCGGATGCCGGCGTCTTTTCGGGATACACCGCGACGCCGAGATCGACGCCCGGCGTGTCCTCGGACGGCTCTTCATCGCCGCTTTGCGAAAGCAGCTCGCCGAGGTCTCCGAGGTTGCAACAGCAGCCCGCGACGAACACGCACGCGGCCGCGGCAAACGTGAGGACGGTTCGACCGTTCATGACGGCGCCATCACCTCGTCACGCGCGAGCTCGGGCAGCGGCAAGAGGCCGTCGAGGGCGGTCTCGAGGCCCGGCGCGGCCACGAGCGCGATCACCACCATCACCGCGCCGAGCACGAGCGCGGGCGCGAGGTTGCCCTTCCGGATCTCGGCGAGCTCGTCCACGCCGCGCGTGAGCCGGACGAAGAGGAACGTGCCCACGGCGAGCGCCAAAGCGCCCACGGCGAGCGAGAGCGCGACGTGCGCGAGGCCGTAAAACGCGAACTTGCTCAGCATCACCGGCGCGAGCTTCTGGCCGCGGTACATGAGGTCCATCGCGGCGAACGTCGCCGACACCGCGTGCTGCGCGAGGAGCCCGAGCGAGAGCAGGCCCGCGGCCGAGATGACGGCGACGGCCGCGTTGCCCTTCGCGAACTCCTCGTCGATCTCGCCGAGGCGCAAGAGCCGCCCGAGCACGCGCGCTCCGAGCCACACACCCAGGGCGCCGACGAGGATGCCAAAGAGGACCTTGCCGATCCCGATCAGGAAGAGGGCGACGTTCACGGCGCGAGCGTAGCGGAATCAAAAGGCCCTCGAAACCGGCGAACGAGCGCGGGGCCCCTGGGCCGGACACCGCGGAAAACGCTGGAGTTTCGCTTCTTGTGTCCTCCGAGGGCTCGCTCTTTCGCGTCCCCCGGCTCACGAGGTGTTTCATGGCGAGCTCGTGCGATGTGACGCACCAAGCGTTGCGCGAGCCGAGCGGGGATCGTACGTAGCAAGGACGAAGAAGTCCCAAGAGGAGGCGCGCGCGTCGCGAGAGCACCGAACATGCCCGAATCTCACGAAAATCCGCTGCTCGGCCTCGGCTACGAAATTCCCTTCGATCGCATACGCGGCGAGCACGTGCAGCCAGCCGTGAAAGCGCTCCTCGCCGAGGCGAAGGCGCGGCTCGACGCCCTCGCGGCGGACCCGGCCCCCCGCACGTACGACAGCACGATCACCGCGCTCGAACGGGTGACGGAGCCGCTCGATTTCGTGATGGGCGTGGTCGGACACCTGGAGTCCGTCGCGACGACGCCGGAGCTCCGCGCCGCGTATTCCGCGGTGCAACCCGAGGTGAGCGAGTTCTTCAGCGGCATCGCGCTCTCGGAGCCCGTGTGGAACGCGCTCAAGGCGTACGCCGCGACGGACGAGGCGAAGGCGCTCACGGGGACACGCAAGCGGCTGCTCGACAAGACGATCGCCGATTTCAAGCGCAGCGGCGCGGACCTCGATCCCGAGGGGAAGAAGCGGCTCGCCGAGATCGACGTGGAGCTCGCACAGCTCACGCTTCGTTACGGGCAGAACGTGCTCGACTCGACGAACGCGTTCGAGCTCGTGATCGGCGAGCCCGAGAAGCTCGCGGGTCTGCCCGAAGGCGCGGTGCTCGCGGCGAAGGCGAGCGCGGAGGCGAAAGGCCTCTCGGGCCATCGCTTCACGATGCAGGCGCCGAGCTACCTGCCCGTGATGACGTACCTCGACGATCGCTCGATCCGCGAGCGCATGTACCGCGCCTACGCCACGCGCGCGACCGAGCCGCCCTGGGACAACCGGCTGCTCCTGCAGCGGATCCTCGTGCTGCGGCGCGAGAAGGCGCGCCTGCTCGGCTTCGACAGTTTTGCCGACCTCGTGCTCGAAGATCGCATGGCGAAGTCTGGGCACGCCGCGCGTACGTTCGTGCAGACGTTGCGTGAAAAGACGCAGGCGCACTTTGATCGCGAGAACGCCGAGCTCGAAGCGTTCCGCAAGGAGATCGAGGGCCCGGACGCGCCGCCGATCGAGCCGTGGGACGTCGCGTATTACGCCGAGAAGCTCCGCCGCGCGCGGTACGATTTCGACGAGGAGTCGCTCCGCCCCTATTTCTCCGCGGAGAGGGCGCTCGAAGGCGTCTTCGCGATCGCCTCGGCGCTCTACGGCGTGCGCATCGAGCCTTCGCCCGAGACGAAAGCGTGGCACGAGACGGTCTCGACGTACCGCATCGTGGAGCCGAAGGGGCACACGAGCGCGGTGTTCTACGTGGACCTCTGGCCACGCGAGTCGAAGCGCGACGGCGCATGGATGCAGGGCCTCGTGACGGGCGTCGCCGAGGCCCAGGCGCCGGCCTCGCACGTGGAGGTGCTCGCGGGCAACCTGACGCCGCCGATCGGCGATCGTCCCGCGCTGCTCAACCACCGCGAGGTCGAGACGCTCTTCCACGAGTTCGGCCACCTCATGCATCACGCGTCGAGCTGCGTGGAGGTGCGCACGCTGGCCGGGACGAACGTGGCGTGGGACTTCGTCGAGCTGCCCTCGCAGATCATGGAGAACTGGTGCTGGGAGAAGGAGGCGCTCGACCTCTTCGCGCGGCACCACGAGACGAACGAGCCGATCCCGGCGCCGCTGCTCGAGCGCATGCGGTCGGCGCGCACGTTCCGCGCGGCGAACGCGATGATGCGGCAGCTCGGCTTCGCCGAGGTCGATCTCGCGCTGCACGTGGACTGGGATCCAGCGCGTGACGGTGATCCCACCGCGTACGGTCGCGAGATCATCTCCCGCCACTCGCCCGCGAAGCTGCCCTCCGATCACGCGATGCTCGCCTCGTTCTCGCACCTCTTCTCGAGCCCGGTCGGGTATGCCGCGGGGTATTACTCGTACAAGTGGGCGGAGGTGCTCGACGCCGACGCGTTCTCGCGGTTCAAGCGCGAGGGGCTGTTCAGCCGGGAGGTCGGCGAGGCCTTCCGATCCGAGATCCTCGCCCGAGGCGACAGCGAGGATCCGATGGTCCTTTACCGGCGCTTCATGGGGCGCGAACCAACCCTGGAGGCGCTGCTCGAACGCGACGGCCTCATCGCGTCCGGGACGGCGGTGGCCGTTTGATGAGCGAACAGAACGTCACGAACAAGCGAAGCGACAAGGTCATCCGCGCCATGACGAACGATGGCGCGTTCCGGGTCATCACAGCGCTCACGACCGAGACGGTGCGCGGCGCGATCGCCTCGCAAGGAGCGAAGGGCGCGGTGGCGAGCCGCTTCGGCGAGCTCGTCACGGGCGCGATCCTGATCCGCGAGGCGATGAGCCCGAACCTGCGCGTGCAGAGCATCCTGAAGGGCGCGGGCGGCAAGGGCAGCATCGTGGCCGACGCGCACCCGGACGGCACGAGCCGCGGCCTCGTCGGCTTCAGCGGGGAGACGGGCGAGGACATGACGGGCGGCAAGGGCGCGCTGCTCAAGATGATGCGGACGTTGCCGAACGGCGCGCTGCATCAGGGCATCGTGGAGGTCTCGTTCGAGGGGCAGGACGGCGGGATCTCGGGGGCGCTCATGGCGTACATGCAGCACTCCGAGCAGATCGTCTCCACGATCGCGGTGACCACGCTGCTCCAAGGGGACGAGGTCGTCGCGGCGGGCGGCTACATCGTCGAGCTCTTGCCGGAGGTCGAGCGCGGGCCGCTCATGATCATGACGCAGAGGCTCGAAGACTTCCCGAAGCTCGACGACCTGCTCCGCAAAGGAGATCTCACGCCGAATGCGCTGATCGAGGATCTCCTTTATGGCATGCCGTACACGCTGCTCGCGGAATCCGATCTGCGTTATGCGTGCCATTGCAGTGAGCTTCGCGTCCTTTCCAGCCTCGCGACGCTCCCGCGCTCGGACATCGAGGAGCTGCTCCGCGACAACAAGGTCCTGGAGATCACCTGCGATTATTGCCGAAAAGAATACGGCATCCAACCGTCGCAGCTCAAAGCGCTCCTCATGGCGAGCTGAACAGGCTCGCTCGATCGTCCCCGCCAAATGATAAGCCCTCCCGCCCCGGCCACTGCCATTCCGGCCAGCACGGCGCCACTCATTCGCGTTTCGCCGGCTTGACCATTCTTTGTTCGGATGCCACGCCTCCCGGGTACGGGGGGCAACCAATGGATCTCTCTTCCCACGAGCGCGAGGTCACGCGCGTCGCCACCACCATTCGTGTTCAAGCTAGCCGGGGCGGGCCCGTCCGTATCGACAAGGGCGGCGTCTCCCATTTCGTCCCCGTCCCGGGCGATCCACGGGAGCACGCCACGCCCATCGACGCCTCGCGGCTCCGGCGCGTGCTCACCATCGATCCGGAGCGCCGCGTCTGCGTTGCCGAGCCCGGCGTCACGTTCGCCGAGCTCGTCCCGCGCACGCTCGAACATGGCCTCGTGCCTGCGGTCGTCCCCGAGCTCGAGGACATCACGCTTGGCGGCGCTGTCGCGGGCTGCTCGATCGAGTCGAGCTCGTACCGTTACGGCGGCTTCCATGATAGCTGCCTCGAATACGAGGTCATCTCGGGCGACGGCGAGATCGTCACCTGCTCGGCCGACAAAGAGCCGCTGCTCTTCGACATGATCCACGGCTCGTACGGCACGCTCGGCGTCCTCTCGCGCCTCACGTTCAAGCTCGTGCCGGCGAAACCGTTCGTCCGGATGGAATACCGCCGCTTTCACAGCTTCGACGCCTTCAATGCGGCCATGGTGGAGCGCTGCCGCGTGGGCGATTTCGAGTTCGTCGACGGCATCGTGCACGGACCGCGTACGTTCGTGCTCTGCCTCGGCACGTTCGTGGACGCGGCGCCGTTCACCTCGAACTATCGCTGGCTCGACGTCTATTACAAGAGCACCCTCGGACGGACGGAGGATTTCCTCACGACGGCCGATTATTTCTTCCGCTACGACGCCGAATGCCACTGGCTCAGCCGCACCGTGCCGGGGCTCGAGACGAAGCCCGTGCGCTGGCTCGTCGGCCGCCACGTGCTCGGCTCGCGCAACCTCATTCGCTGGTCGAAGCGGCTCGATCGCGTGCTCGGCCTGAAGTCGCGCCCCGACGTCGTCTGCGACGTCTTCGTGCCTCAGCGGAACTTCTCCGCGTTCTACCAGTGGTACGCGCGTGATTTCGATTTCTGGCCGCTCTGGGTCGTCCCCTACCGCATGCCGCGCCCCTACCCGTGGATCCGCGAATCACACGCGAAGTACAAGGACGAGCTCTGGATCGACTGCGCGGTCTACGGCAAGCCCAATGACGACCCGCTCGTCGACTGGTCCGAGGTGCTCGAGCAGAAGACGTACGAGCTTGGCGGCGTGAAGACTTTGATCTCGCGCAACCATTACACCGAGGAGCGATTCTGGGAGATCTACGACCGCGAGCGTTACGAGGCCGCGAAGCGGAGGCTCGACCCGCACGGCGTCTTCCCCGGCCTCTACGAGAAGTGCCATCGCGTCCGCAAAAGCTGACGCTCCGCTCCTCCGTCCGCCGTGATACGGTGGCGGGCGAAGGAGCTTGCCATGCTACCGTCTCGGACTCTTGCCGCTTGTCTCATAACATTTTCTGGTCTCGCCGCGCTCGGATGCTCGGACGGGACGGAGACGCCCGCGGGGACGTCGCCGCTCGCCGTCCCCGAGGGGTGTAATCCCATCGCATTCGAAAATGACTGCCTCCTGCCCTACCCGTCCGATTTCTACCTGAAGGACGACGCCTCCATGCCGAGCGGCAAGCGGGTCGTGATCCCCGAGGCCGCGCAGATGAAGGACAGGAACGAGAAGCCCTTCGATTTCACGGTGTCGCACCCGATCGACGGGTTCTCGGCGCACCAGCCGATCCTCGTGCATTTCAAGGATGGCGTGAGCACCGAGGGCGTCGTCTTTCACACGGACGAGCCCGAAAAGAGCCTCTCGCCCGAGAGCAAGGTGATCCTGCTCGACGCGGAGACGGGCAAACCCGTGCCGGTCTGGGCCGAGGTCGACATGAACACGCTCGAACCGTCGGAGCGGGCCTTCATCCTTCGGCCCTTCGTGCGGCTGGAAAACGACAAGCGATACATCGTCGCGCTCCAGGGGCTCGCGCCGGCGTCGGAGGCGGCCGCGGGCCCGCTGCTCGCGCCGCCCGAAGGGTTCAAGCGAATCCGAGACAAACGGGCCGACACCGATCCGGTGCTCGGGCCCATCGCGAGCCGCTACGAAAAGGAGGTTTTCCCCGCGCTCGTGGCCCATGGCGTCTCGCGGGAGACGCTCCAGCTCGCCTGGGATTTCACGACGAGCAGCGAGGAGGTGAACACGCGTGACCTTCTCACGATGCGGGACGATCTCATCGCCAAGCTCGAGGCGAAGCCGCCGGCCGTGAGCAATGTCGTCGTCAAGGAATATACGCAGGGAATGAACGAGGAGGCCGGCGAGAACGAGAACATCTGGCTGCGGATCGAGGGCACGATCAAGGTGCCGCTTTACATGGAGAGCGTCGAGCCGGGCGCGGCGATCCATCGGGACGCGAGCGGCAAGCCGGCGCAGAACGGCGACGCGGACGTGCCGTTCATCCTCCAGGTCCCGCATAGTCTGAAGCCCGCGGACGCGAACTTCGAGTCGGCGCGCATTCTCCAGTACGGGCACGGCTTCTTCGGGCTCGCCGAGGAGATCAATTACGGCTTCATGCGCGGCTACGAGAACGAGCGCAAGTACATCGCGGCCGCGGTCGATCTCTGGGGCATGGCCGAGCCGGACATCGAGATCGTGCTGCAAAAAGCCCTTTCCGAACCCGGCGCCGTCTTCAGCTTCGTCGACCGCATCCACCAGGGCATCATCAACTACATCGCCCTGAGTTATGCCTTGAAGGGCCCGATCGCCGCGCTGCCCGAGCTCCAGCAATTCGGCAAACCCCTCTACGACACGAACAAGCTCTTCTATTACGGGATCAGCCAGGGCTCGATCTTCGGCGTCACCATGCTGGCCCTGAACCCGATCCTCGATCGCGCGGCGCTCGGCGTCGGCGGCGGCCCGTACTCGCTCATGATGTCGCGCTCGGCGAGTTATCAGCAGCTCTACGGCATGCTCCAGAGCCAGATCCAGAACCCGCTCACCCTCACGAAGCTGATCGCCCTGAGCCAGGGCACCTGGGACCGCGTCGACCCCATGACCTACGCGCCGCACCTTTTGAAGGACACCTACCCGAACAGCCCCGCGAACCGGCACGTGCTCATGCAGATCGGGATCGGGGATCACTCGGTGAACAACCTCGCGAGCCACCTCGTCGCGCGCGCGACGGGCATTCCCCTGCTCGACCCCGCGCCGCGGCCGATCTGGGGCCTCGAGAGCACGACGGCGCCCGCGGACGACGCGCTCGTCGTGATCGACTTCAAGCTCGCGACCGAGCCCGGGATCGAATGCAGATTGCCCACGGAGGCCGAGAAGAACGACGTGCACGAGGACGTGCGGCGCAACGTGAAGGTCAAGGACCAGCTCGATCTGTTCTTCCAGCCGGACGGGCAGATCCAGAACACCTGCGACGGCGCCTGCGATCCTGAATAGCGGACCCATTGCGCCCGGCCTTCCTTTTGCGCTACGGTTCGTCCGCGCGCAAAGGAGGACCGGGCATGGCGACGTCATACAGGACGAAGGCGACCGCGACGAAGACCCCCACCACGAAGAAGAGCCCCGCGAAGAAGGCCGCGGCCGAGGCTCCGGCGAAGAAACAAGCGGCCGCGACCAAGAAGGCGGCTCCTGCGAAGAAGGCCGCCGCGCCGACGAAAAAGGCCGCGGCGGCCCCCGCTCCGGCCGCGCCGGCGGCGACGGGCAGCGGCGAGGCGGCCCCCACCTTCTCGCTGCTCTCGGACGCGGGGACGACGGTGTCGCTCTCCGATTTCGCCGGCAAGCGCGTGGTCCTTTATTTCTACCCGAAGGACGACACGCCCGGGTGCACGCGCGAGGCGTGCGCGTTCCAGGACAACCTCGCGACGCTGAAGAAGAAGGGCGCCGTGGTGCTCGGCGTGAGCCGCGACGGCGTGAATTCGCACGTGAAGTTCAAGGCGAAGTACAACCTCGGCTTCCCGCTGCTCGCCGACACGGACGGCGCCGTGCATCGCGCGTATGGGGCGTGGGGGACGAAGACGAATTACGGCAGGACGTTCGAAGGCGCGCTACGAACGACGGTGATCATCGATGAGCAGGGCCGGATCGCGAAGCGGTTCGCGAACGTGAAGGTCGACGGCCACGCCGATCAGGTGCTCGCGGCGCTCGCGGCGCTCTGAGCTTCCCTTCACGCCCCCTTCGGGGGCTCCTCGGTTCCGGTGGGCGGCTTCTGCTGGTTCTTGCGGCGGGTCGCGGCGCTCTTCTCGGCATACTGGGCGCGATACTGGAGCGTCGATTCGAAGGTCGCGAGCAGGCCGGGCTTGTTCTCTTCCTTCGCGGTATCGACGACGGCCTTGCCGATCCTGCTGATCAAGGCTTCGAGTTTGTCTTCATAATAGGCTTCGCTCTCCCGCAGGACCTCGGCGAGCTTGTCGGCCTCCGGGCGCTGGGCGCGGATCTCCCCGAGGATGTTCTTGATCTCGAGGATCTCGGCGTACCAATCCGCATGGATACGGGCCTCGCTTCCGTGCGCGGGTATCGCCGTGGCGAGGTCGGCGATGACGCCTTCGCAGCCCGGCTTCGAGCGCTTGAGCTTCGACATCTCGCCATGCTTGACGTCGACGAGTTTGTGCTTGAACGGCGACGCATCGACGACACCATTGCCCGTGTACTTGCCAACCGAATTCTCCGACATCGAATCCTCCTTGTGCAGGGGAGTGGCCCTGTATGCGCGTTCGACGGAGCGCGGGGATTCATCATCCGACGAGAGCACATTTTTCACGTCCGAGCGGACCGTGAACGAGGTCCAGGGACTCCGATCACGGGCTCGCCGGCTTCGATGTCGAAGGGGAGGACTCCGATCACGGGCTCGCCGGCTTCGATGTCGAAGGGTGAGGACTCCGATCACGGGCTCGCCGACTTCGATATCGAAGGGGGAGGACTCCGATCACGGGCTCGCCGGCTTCGATGTCGAAGGGGGAGGACTTCGATCTCAGACTCGCCGACCTCGATCACGGGCTCGCCGGCTTCGATATCGAAGGGGGAGGACTCCGATCACGAGCTCGCCGACTTCGATGTCGAAGGGGGAGGACTTCGATCTCGGGCTCGCAGACTTCGAAACAGCGCCTGGAGCTCGGCGATGCTGTCACACTTCGGGATGCCCGGACGATGTGCGGGCGTGCGAAACCTGTTCCCTGTCCTGTCCATCCTCCTCGCCGCTTGCGGCGCCGCGCCGCCCGTGGTCCCCCTCGCGGCCCCGGTCGAGCCATCGGCCCCGGAGGCCCGCCCACGCGCCGCCGTTCGTCCGCGGGGTTGTCTTGGCGCCGGTTCCCCCGTGGCCTCGCCCGTATCCGCCGAAGCCGCGCGACAACGAGCCGCGACAGCCGCGCATGCGCCGGACCGCTGGGGCAAAGGCTACCGGGCGCTCGAGCCGCCGCCGGGTTTCCGCGTCGTCCCTGTATCGAAAGACGCAGCCAGCGCCGCCGCGGACGACGAGATCGAGACGACCGTCGCGCCCGCCGACCTCGTGACGAGATTCGAATACGAGGGCGACATGGGGCTCTTGGTCGTCGTCCAGGTGTTCGACCACCCGGCCACGCGGCCAGAGGGGCACAGTCTGTTTCGTCACGCGGTCATATCGTACGACACGAACGGCGAGGACGTCACCGACGAGATGGAAGACGACAGCTTCAAGAACTGGTTCGACCACCTCGCCGAGCTTCGCGACGAGGAGGGCCGGCACATCGTGGAATGGTCTTACCGCGAGAAGGGCTGCGAGCGCGCCGAGCTTTACGAGCGATTCATCGAGGACGGGGACCATCTCTGGCACATCGCGATCGAAGTCATGCCCAGGGCGCCCGAGGAAGACATGCTCCTCTGGATGGCCCTGCTCTTCGACGCGCCCCTCGCGAGCCCCGCCGCCCCCGATCGCCGCGGCATCATCGAAAACGAAAATACGCGCTGACGAAGAAGAATGCGGAGCCGAGCGCGCGCCCTCGGCTTCTCCGGACGACGAAGGAATGGAAGATCCGCGACCGCCGCGGTACGCTCGGCTCGTGTACGAGGTGAAGAATCAGGTCGGCAAGCTCGTCGAGATCCGGCTCTGGTCGCCGGTCAGCGCGGCGGAAGCAGTCGCGTGGGCCCGCGACCACGACAGCGTGGTGGCCGCCGTCGGCGGACCGTACGTGTGCCTGGTCGATCTCTTCGACGCCAAGGTGTTCCCGCAGGACGCCGTCGACGCCTACACGGCGGTGATGCAGGCCGAGCCCCACCTGAAGCGCACGGGCACCTTGCTCTCGCCTTCGCCGACGTCGGCGCTCCAGGTGCGCCGGATGCTGCGCGAGACCGACAACCCCGTGCGGCGCGCGTTCACCGAGGTGCAGCCGCTCCTCGACTGGCTCGATCCCGTCCTCACCCCGCTCGAACGGGCGCGCCTGCGCGAGGCGCTCGCGGAGCGCGGCCGCGTCTAGAAGCCGTGCTCAGTCGGAGCAGTGGAGGCGCGGCTCCAGGCGGCCGTAATAGTTGAAGCCCCAGTTGCTGTCCCAGTTGCCATGCGATTCGGCCGCGACCTGGATGTCCCACGCGTTCTGCGCGCCGTACTCGTTGAACGCCCAGTAGAACAGGTGCTCCTCGGTGGGCGACATGTCGCCACAGACCCATTGCCCGCTCGAATAGGGCGGGAATGTGAGCCCGTCGCAGACCGAATACCCCCCGTAGCCGCCATTGCTGCACCAGACGCAATTGCGCGGGCCCGAATCGAGCACCACGTAGGCGTCGTCGTTCGTCCCGGCGCTCGCAGGCAGGAACGCATCGTTATCGTTGAGCTGCACGTAGATGTTGATCTCGTCGTCCGGGTACATGTCGCGGAGGTATCCGCGATATGCAATCGTGAGCAGGGCGTGGGCATCATAGAGATCCACGCTGTTCCGGATGATCTCGAAGGGTCCGGTGGAAACGGTGTCCACGATGCCACACGTCGGATAGCTGGGCGGATACATCGAGGCGTCGGCCTCACGGGTCGAAAGGCCCAGCGCGAGCGGGAGAGCGAGCAGGAAGAATTTGGCTTTCATGAGGAGATCCGGCCTATCGAACAACACGACCGGCGTCAAGGGCTCCCGTATTGCGGCGGGCCTCGTCAGAACTCCGCGACCCGCCCGCCCATCATCACCTTGCGGACCCCGTTGATGACGACGTTGATGTCCGCCAGAGGGTCGCCTTCGACTGCGATGATGTCGGCGTAATAGCCCACCGCGACCTTTCCGATCTCGTTTTGCACGCCGATGCTCTCGGCTCCATGAATGGTGGCGGCGCGAATCGCCTCGAGCGGGGTCATCCCGGCCTGCACGAACCAGGCGAGCTCCTGCGTATTTTGACCGAATCCGGTGAACACGGCGTCCGAGCCCATCGCGATCTTCACGCCCATCAGGTGCGCCTGGGCTGCGCTGGCGAGGTTGTCGCGGATATACGCGTCGAACTTCGCCTCCAGATCGGGGGCGTAGCCGAAGAACGCGAGGTTATCCTTGTAATACCGGTTGTGATCGATGGTCGGCACGTAGATCGTCCCCTTGTCGATCATGATGCCGCAGTCCACCGCGTCGAGGCCCTCCGGGTGCTCGATCGAGTCTGGGCCGGCCATAATGGCGAGCCTGGCCGTGTCCTCGTGGTACGCGTGGATCGCGATGGGCAAACCCTCCTGGTGGGACGTGTCGACCAGCACCTGGAGCTCGTCGAACGTGAACGTCGGCAAGCAGTCGAGCGTCTTGTCGCTGCACCCGTCGGCCCATACTTTCACGAGATCGGCGCCGCGCAGCACCTGGAGCTGCACCCAGCCCTTCAATTGCTCGCGGGTGAACGCGCCCGGATGCTTGTGATTGGAGATCCCGCCGATGGAGTTATACATCCGCGGTCCCGGCGTCTTGCCGGACCTGATCTCGGCGCGCAGGGGGTTCAGGATGAAGTCGCTGCCGCCCTTGTCGATCGCGGTGGTGACGCCGGTCCTGAGCGTCGCCAGCGCGGCGCCGCGGGCAAGGTCCAGGAGCTTGTAGGGGTCGTTGTTCATCAGCCAGGGGGCACGGGTCCAGGGGAGCGTGCCCGGCTCCTTGTCCGTCTGGTAGGTGAAGTGGACATGGGCATCGACGAGCCCGGGGAGCCCGGTGTACGCCGTCCAATCGATGACGCTGGCCCCGCACGGAATCTGCTTTTCATCCGCGCCGACGTAGCTGATCCGATCCTCGTGGATCACGACGATCGCCTTGTCGATGACCGCGCCGTCGGGATTGACGAGCTTGCCCAGCCGAACGGCTTTGTCGTCGCTCGTGCATTCCCCGCTGCTCGTGCCGCCGGGGGGGTTCTGCTTTTCCGGGCCGCAATGGACAGTCGTGAGGATGACGAAGGCCAACGAAGCTCTTCGAAAAGCTGTTCTCCACATGGGAAAGCTCCTGATTCTGTCGGAATCGCCCCTCGAAGTGGCCTGTTCGTGTGGCCGCATGTCGAATCGCCCCCCGAAGTGGCCTGTGTATGTGGAAGGACACGGGGGCGTCAAGGAGAATGGATGGGAGAGGCTGTCTTCCACGCGCCTCCAGCGCCCACGCCGACCACGGCCAAGCGCGGCGGAACGGTGGATGGACGCTGGGGCAAGGGGAGTGCTCGTGGATGAATTCGAGCGAGCGCGCGTCGCTCGTTATGGTGTGGCAGCTCGTGCGTACGCGCTCGAGAAGAGCTCGACGAAGCTCCCGCCACCGCTACCGGGGTTCACACGCGACGTCGTCATCGACCCACTTGATGAAGATCAGCGAGTCGTTGTGGGTGGCACCGGCCGCGCTGTCCGCCCGGAAGCGCATGTCGTCGCGGTCCGCAGCCGCGCGGCAGTCTTGCGTGCCGTTGCTGTGCATGATCCAGACCGCGGAGCCATTGTCGAACTCCCGGAGCAGCAAGGCCCGTACCAATCCGGCCAATAGCCTTCCGGGCTTCATGAGGCCGGCAGACAAGAGGGCGCCCAGCGCAAGCTGTCACGGACACGCAACAACTGTCACGCTGCTATGACAGCGCCCGTAACGTCGTCATGACAGGTACGGCGAGGCGACAGAAACGAGCGCACACCGCGCGAAGAAGGGCCCCTATCACCGAGATCGTACGGGCGGTGCCCCTCTGGGCCGCTGCCAGGTGTGGCGGAGCACGGGTCCCATGGCTTTCGAGCCACGCCGGAGGTCGCCTGCGCACTCCAGCGGTTCGTCGCTCGCGCTCCCGACATACGAGGGCACTGTCCACCTCGAGCCGCCAGGATTCGACGAACCGTCGAAGAGCTCGATGGCCCTGGGGCTTGCGGACGGTCTCGCTCCACGTACCTTGGAATGGGTGTTTCGTGAACCGCGCCGACCTGACGGCCCAGAGGTGCCTGTCATGGAGTGCCAAAGAAGCCATATCGTCCTCGTGCCCGGGTTCGGCGGCTTCGACGTGCTCGGCTCGCTGCGGTATTACCACGGCGTCACCGACGTGCTCCGCGCAGCTGGGCTCGTCGTGCACTACTTTCCCAACCTGCCCTTGGCCAGCGTCGACACCCGGGCGAACGCGCTCAGGGATTGGCTCATCGAGCTGCGATTGCGGGGCATCATCGACGACGGGGACGATTTGCACCTCGTCGGCCATTCGACCGGAGGGCTGGACCTCCGCATGCTGCTCCGCGACCTTGCCGCGGATCTGCGCGGCGATGGGCCACGTCGTGACCTCCTCGGCGCCGTCAAGACGGCGCAGTTCCTGTCGACGCCCCATTGCGGGACCAACCTCGCCTTCTGGACGAACGGCTGGCTTACGAGGTTCCTCTTTGCCCACGCCATCCTGGGCACCTCCTATGGTACGACACGCGCGCTGGGGGAACAGGGGCTCGGTCGTTATGGTCAGCTCCTCCGGCGCGTCCTCCGGAGCGACGAGGAGCCCGACTGGATCGACGCCATCGTCGACACCATGGCGCTCTGCTACCCCTGCGACGAGCCCATCAAGCAGGCCCGGGCGCGCGCTTCGTACTTCGATTTGCTCAAATGGCTACGCAACGCGATGCGCGACCAATCCGTCATCGGCGATCTCGATCCCGAGCCCGGCAAGGTCGCGTCCACGAGCCCGGCGCAATGGGAAGGCCGGTCGGAGGCAAAGGAAGAGCAGGACCTCTTCGCCGAACGTGGGATCCGGGTCCGTTCCATCGTGACCGTCGCACCCCCGCCGCGGGGGAAATGGCCGCGGAACGTGTACGAGCTTTGTTATACCCTGACGGCCCTCGAGGGTTCGACCCGGATCGCGAGCCGCGCCTCCGTTCGCATCCCGAAGCTTTTCGAGCCGAACAGGACGGTGCTGCTGAAGCCCTCCGACAATGACGGGATCGTGAACAGCATCTCCATGATCTGGCCGTACGAGGAAGCAAGCTTCGCCGTGGAGGGAGATCACGGAGACGTCATGGGGCATTTCCGCAGCCCCTCCGCGGACGAGCGTATGCACGAGCGCGAGGACGATCGCGCATACGACCTCTTTCAATCCGGCTCATGCTTCGATGAGGCGTCGTTCCACAGGCTCTGGAATGGGATCGCCACCTTCGCGCGGGAGTGCGGCGCCGGCGGCGCTGCCTTGCGCGCTGCATAGGCGAGCGCGCGCCCGCTCTTCTCATGTCATGCTCGTGCGGCGGTGCTGACGGGCGCACCGGCACGCCCATTCCGGGCCAGGAGACCGCCGCTCTGTGCCTGAAGGTGTGCGCGCCACGGCGCCCTCCACCCATTGACCCGGTGGGGATGTCATACCATGTCGATGCAGAAGGTGCACCAATGCAACCCGCGACCTCCCCTGCACGCCACTACAGGGAGCGCACGGTACCGTTTCTGGCCAGGGACGGGCGGCCGCTCAACCTGGTTCACGTCCGGGGTGAGCAGGAGCCTCGCAAGGGTCCCGTGGTGCTCGTCCATGGGGCGGGCGTGCGTGCCAATATCTTCCGCGCGCCCGTCGAGCAGAGCCTCGTCGATGCGCTCGTGGCCGACGGTTACGACGTGTGGCTGGAAAACTGGCGCGCGAGCATCGACCTCGAGCCCACCGAGTGGACGCTCGATCAGGCTGCCGTTTTCGACCACCCGAGCGCCATCCAAACGATCGTCCGGGAGACGGGCCGCGACGAGGTGAAGGCGATCATCCACTGCCAGGGCTCGACGAGCTTCATGCTGTCGGCGGTGGCCGGGCTCGTCCCGCAGGTGAAGGTCATCCTCACCAATGCCGTGTCCTTACACCCCGTGGTGCCGCGCGCTGCGCAAAGGAAGTTGAGATATGCCGTCCCGTTCGTGTCGCACATGACGCCCTATCTCGACCCGCAATGGGGCATCTCGGTGCACGGCATCACGCCCCGGTTCATCACCCTGGTCGTGAAGGTCAGCCACCACGAATGCGACAACCTCGTGTGCAAGCTGGCGAGCTTCACCTATGGCACGGGGCACCCGACGCTCTGGCGGCACGAGAACCTGAACGTCGAGACGCACGAGTGGCTGAAACACGAGTTCGCCAAGGTGCCGCTCACCTTCTTTCAGCAAATGAACGCGTGCGTGCGCGCGGGGCACCTGGTGCCGGTCGAGGGCTACCGGGAGTTACCCGAGGACGTGGCCGAGCGCCCGCCGGAGACGGATGCCCGCTTCGTGTTTTTCGCCGGGGAACGCAACGAGTGTTTCCTGCCCGAGAGCCAGCGGCGCACCTACGAGCACATGTCGCGCCGCCGGCCCGGCCATCACGCGCTGCACGTGCTTCCAGGTTATGGCCATCTCGACGTCTTCATGGGCAAGGACGCTGCCCGAGACGTGTTCCCACTCATTCTCGCCGAATTGGACAGGCCGGTGTGAAGGAGCAATGCCATGTGGCTCATGCCAGGACGAATCAAGCAGCAGGAGGGGCGTTATTCGCGGGTTGACGGGATCCCCTATGAGCTGCCCATCAACTCCCAGTCGTCGCCGGCCATGATGTCGGCGTTCACCATCGATGCACGGAAGGCCGCCGCGCTGCTGCCCGGCAACGAGGTCCACCCGCTCCGGCTGTGGGGCAACAAGGGCGTCCTGTTCGTCACGGTCGTCGACTATCGCGAGACCGATATCGGGCCCTACATCGAGTTCAGCCTCGCCATCGCGTGCACCTACGGGCCGAAGCCCGCGCCCGCGCTTTTGCCGCTGCTTTTTCAGAAGCGGTACCGGCTGGGGCAATACGTGATGGACCTGCCGGTGAGCACGGAGATCTCCGTGAAGGGCGGCAAGGGAATCTGGGGCATGCCCAAGCACCAGGCCAACCTGGACTTCCGCATCGACGAGCGCACGGTCAGCAGCCAGTACGACAAGGATGGCCAGTTCGCGGTGCGCATCGAGATCGAAAGGCCCCCGCGGACCCGGCTCTCCCTCCGCGCGAGCGCGGCCAACTATTGCCAGTTCCGCGGCATGCTGATGAAGTCCTATATCTACTTCCACGGGAAGTTCGGGTTCCGCCTCGGGCGCCGAGCTTCGGCCCGGCTCACCATCGGGGACCACCCGCGCGTGCAGCCGCTCCGGACGCTCGGGATTTCCGAGAAGCCGTTTTTCGTGGGCTACTTCCCGGCGTCGAGCGGCGTGCTGGACGACCACTTCGAGTGCTGGTTCCTCAGTTATCCCAAGCTCCCCGCCGCGCAGCCGGAGGGGCTGGAGAGCGTGGTGGGCCTCGGCCTGAGCCAGCAATGGCTGCCGCCTCCGCGTGAGCCCGCGCTCGAGGCTCCCAAAATGCTCGAGGCTCCCCAGGCGGCCGAGGCGCCCCAGCCGCGAAAGCCTGCCCGGGAGAACCTCGGCACGGAAACGCACGCATTCAGGCGCGTGGTTTTCCGCACGCTCAATGCATGCCTCTTGTTCCTGTGTGCCTCGATGTACCTGGGGACCGGCTGGTCTCTGGTGTTGTTCTCGTTCCCCATCGCGCCGCTTCTCACCGTGGACAACTATTACCTTCAGTTCGTACCGCAGGTGACGGCGGCCACGCAGTTCTTCACCTGGATGACCCTGGTCATGCTGGCGTCCGCAGGGGTCCTGTTCGTCCAGGAACGTCACACGCGGCTACGCTGGTATCCGGCCATCGCCTTCCTGTCCGTGGTGGCCGCAACGTTGCTCACCCGGTTCGTCATTTTCCGGTACAATGCGGAGATGGCCGCGGGGATTACCGATCCCGAACGCCTCGGCGAGGTGCTCGCCGCGTGGATGACCACCAATCGCATTCGCGTGGCCCTATGGACGGTCCAGTGGCTGGCCATGATGGGCTATTTCGCGCACAAGGTGCTGCGGGCGGAGCGGCCCACGCGCATTTTGGCGAAGAAGGAAACGCCCGAGGGGCCCAAACCCCACCGGTGGGTGGAGGCGGAGGTCCGGCCATGAATGCGCGGGCCGAGCGATGGCTGCGCTGGCTCCTCGGGGTCATCGGCTTGAGCACGGTGGCGAGCGGCGCCGTGCAGCTCGTCGCCCCCGGCTTCGTGCTCGGGGTCATGGGTGGTGTGTCGAGCCCGACGAGCCGCCATTTCTTCGGCATCGTGGGCATGTTCATGGTCCTCTTCGGAGGCATGCTGCTCCAGGCAGTGGCGCGGCCGAAGGAGAGCTCGGCCGCCTTCCGGTGGGTCGGTTTGCAAAAGCTAGGTGCATGCGCGGCGGTGAGCCTCGGCGTTTTCCGTGGGCTCTTCTCGCCGATTGCGCTGAGCGTCGCCGGCTTCGACCTCCTCTCCGCGGCATTGGTGTTCGGTTACCTCGACCTCCTGCGCCGCCCCGCGCGAAAAGACGTGGTCTACAAGCGCCCGCCCGTGGCGCCCTCCGCCGGGGAGCTACGCCCCTCTACGCTGCCCGTCACCGCGGCGCCTCAGGCGAATGAACGAAAACGAGCGCTCATCCTCGCCGGCGGCGGAATGCGGGTCGCCTGGCAAGCGGGGGTCCTCCGCGCCCTCGAGGACGCTGGAATCGCCTTCACGCACGCCGACGGCACCTCGGGCGGCATCATCAACCTGGCCATGCTGCTGTCCGGTCAATCGCCCGCGGAGATGTGCAATCGCTGGCGAACGCTGCGCGTGAAGGACTTCGTGTCCTTCGTCTCTCCGGAGAAATATTTCGAGGCGTGGGACATGGAAGCGCTCGGCGACGCGGACGGTATCGTCGAGCGCGTATTCCCGCACCTCGGGATCGACGTGAACGCGATCCGGGCCCATACCACGCTGACGGGCACGTTCAATGTCTGCGACTTCGCGCGCAAGACGAACGAGGCCATCCCCCACACCCAGGTGGACCAGGAACTACTCGTGGCGGGCATTTCGCTGCCCATTTTCATGCCCCCCATCCGCCAGGGCGGGAGGGTCTACATGGATTCCGTCTGGATCCAGGACGCCAACCTGCTCGAAGCGGTACGGCGAGGGGCCGATGAATTGTGGGTGCTGTGGTGCATCGCCAACACGCCCACCTACGCGCGCGGGGTGTTCCATCAGTACGTGCACATGATCGAGCTGAGCGCCAACGGCGCTCTCTTCGAGCAGCTCGAACGCCTTCAGGAGATCAACGACCGCATCCGGGCTGGCGAAGAGGTGTGGGGCCACCGCCGACCCATCGTGGTCCACCTCATCAAGCCCGAGCAACCCCTGCCGCTCGATCCAGAGTTCTATGCCGGGCACATCACCGCCGGCTCGCTCATCGACATGGGATACGCGGACGCCTGTCGATACCTGCAAACGCGCGCCGAGCAAGGCCTCTCACTCACACCGGAGATCACGCAAATGTACCCATCCGGAGCCGACCTCGCCTTCCGCGAGACCATGTCCGGCCCGCTGGCGCTCGGAGAGACCGATCCCGTCGCCGGGGCCGGTAGCAACAGAGCCGATCCATTCACGTTCCACGCCACCATCAGCGTGGACGACATGGATGCATTCATCCAGGATCCGCAACACGCGGCGCGGCTCGTGGCGCACGTCTCCTTCCCGCCCTTCGGGGACGACATCCCCGTGAAGCGTGGGAGTTTCAACCTGTTCAGGTCGGGTGACACCCCGAATACCCGGCTGATGACCTATGGCATGGCCTTCGACCACCAGGGCCGCGAATATTACCTGGCCGGCACCAAGACCATTCGCGACGACGCGGGACCCGACCTGTGGCGCGACACCACCCGACTCTATTGCCACCTCCACGAGGGCCCGGACGAGCGCGGTCCCGTGGTGGGCGCGGGTGTCCTCGAGCTCGGCGTGCGCGACGTGCTCGACCTGGTGTCCAGCATGCGCTCGTTCCGTGGCGAAGGCGAAGGGCTGAAAGCGGTGGCACGCTTCGGCCAGTTCTTCTTCGGCACGCTCTGGGATGTCTACGCGCCGCTCGCCAAGGAGCGCGAGGAAAAGGAGCGCGAGGCCTCGAAGCGGGAAGCCTCGGCCGCGCCGGGAGGAAAAGGGGCCTCGTCATGAATTCGCAACGTGAACATTTCGACGTCATCATCGTCGGCTCCGGCTTCGGCGGCTCGGTGATGGCCTACCGCCTGGCCGAGGCCGGCCTCCGCGTCTGCGTGCTCGAGCGCGGCAAGGCTTACCCTCCGGGCTCCTTCCCCCGCAGCCCGCACGCCATGCGCCATAACTTCTGGGACCCGAGCGAGGGGCTCCACGGGCTTTTCAATCTGTGGTCCTTCCGGGGTCTCGGCGGCGTGGTGGCGAGCGGACTCGGCGGCGGCTCGCTCATCTACGCCAACGTCCTCTTGCGCAAAGACGAGAAGACCTTCATTCACGAGAACCTGAAGGACGGCGGTTACGAAGACTGGCCCGTCACGCGCGCCGACCTGGATCCGCATTACGACGCCGTGGAGAAGATGCTCGACGCCCACCGCTATCCGTTCGAGCACGAGCCCTACCGGCACACCCAGAAGACGATCGCGATGAAACTGGCCGCCGAGCGGATGGGTCGCGCGAGGGATTGGCAGCTTCCCCCGCTGGCGGTGACCTTCGCCAACCCCGGCAAGCACCTGCCCATGCTGCCCGTGCCCGGCGAGCCCATCGAGGAGCCCTACCCCAACCTGCACGGCCTCACACGCACCACCTGCCGGCTGTGCGGAGAGTGCGATATTGGTTGCAACTTCGGGAGCAAGAACACCCTCGATTACACGTACCTATCCGCGGCGAAACGCCACGGGGCGGACATCCGCGTGCGGCGCGAGGTGAAGGCATTCTGGCACGAGGATGGAGAGTACATCGTCGAATGCGTCGATTACACGGGGGTGCACGAGGACGAGCGACCCGAGGTGCCCCCCTCGGGCATGCCTCGCGAGACGCTGTCGGCAGACCGGCTCGTCCTCGCGGCCGGGACCTTCGGGACGACCTATCTCTTGCTGCGCAACCGGCATGCCTTTCCGGGCCTGAGCAAGCAGCTCGGGACGAGGTTTTGCAGCAACGGCGACCTCTTGGGCTTCCTCCGCAAGTGCACGGATAGCAGCGTGCGAAAGCGCGCGCCGCGCTTCCTGGACGGCGGCCATGGCCCGGTCATCACCAGCGCCCTCCACATCCACGACGATGACGCGACGGAGGGGGGTGACGGCCACGATTACTACATCGAGGATGCTGGCTATCCGGAGTTCGTCAACTGGCTCTACGAGGGCAGCAATCAGCTCGCGTTGATACGCCGCTTCACGCGGCTCGGCCATCGGCTCGTGAAGGGATGGCTGAGGCTCAACGCGGACAGCGACGTGAGTGAAGAGATCGCCGAGGTGCTCGGCGACTGCATCGGCTCGGCCACCTCCATGCCGCTCCTCGCCATGGGCCGTGACACCCCCAATGGGCAAATGACCCTGACGAAGAACGGGATGCTCGACATCGCCTGGACCATGCGGGACTCGTCCCGCTATTTCGCGGATGTCCGGGAGACCATGGCGGAAATGGCACATGTGCTCGAGGGGCGGCTGATGCAGAATCCACTCAGCTACCTCAGCCGCGTCATCACCGTGCACCCGCTCGGAGGCTGCCCCATGGGACGCGACGAGTCCGTGGGGGTGGTGAACGCCGAGGGCGAGGCATTCGGACAACCTGGGTTGTACGTGGCGGATGGGTCGGTGATGCCAGGCCCCACGGGTGCCAATCCCTCCCTCACCATTGCCGCCATGGCCGACCGCTTCGCCGACCGCCTCCTCGAACGATCTCGCCGCGTATCGCCCACCCGAGACAGCCCGTCTCCTCCGGAGCTCGGCGCACCCTGAAGGACGGCGATCGATGAGGAACGCAGCGCGTCCGCCGGCACGGCGAATGGTGAGCTGGTTCGACCCGTTCATGCTCGTCAAGATGGCCTTGCGGGCCGCCTTCTCCGAGCTGATTGGGAGGCAGGCGGATCGGCGGCTGCTCGACGCGCTCGAGGCTCCCATGACGGAGCCCAGTGACTTCTCCGTCGACGCGAACGGCGGGCTCCGCGAGGAGGTCTGGTTCGATTACGTGGCGGATCTGGGTGACGGGTGGAATTCCACGTATTCGGTCGCCCTCGCGGTCTCGCGAAAAACCCTCACGCTGCGGGACGCGGCGGGCCTGGAGTACGAAACACGCGGCGGTGAGATTCTCGTCTTCGGAGGAGACGCCGTGTATCCCGTGGCGAGCGTGAATGGCTACGAGGAGCGGACCCTCCGGCCGTACGCGGCAGCGCTGCGCGGGCAACGACCCCCGCCGCACCTGTTCGCCATCCCAGGCAATCATGACTGGTACGACGGGCTGACCTCCTTCGTTCGTCTGTTTTGCCAGGGCCGTCATCCGGCTGGCCTTCCGACCCGGCAGCGTCGGAGCTACTTCGCCGTGAAACTGCCTCACGGGTGGTGGCTCCTCGGCACGGACATGCAGCTCGAATCGGACATCGACGCGCCGCAAGTTCGCTACTTCCAGGCCATCGCGGCACAGATGCGTCAGGAGGACCGGATCATTCTGTGCCACGCGGAGCCCGCTTGGCTGTGGCCGCAAGTAAGGCCGCCAGGCGACCGGACCGACCTCGAGAACAACGTCGAATTCCTCCAGAGCCGGGTGCTCGGCAAGAAGGTGAGCGTCTTTCTCGCCGGAGACCTCCACCATTACCGGCGGCACGAAAATCACGAGGGCCGCCAGAAGATCATCGCGGGGGGCGGAGGAGCATTCTTGCATCCGACGCACATCCCCCGGAAGGAGTTTCAGCTGGCGGATGGCTTCACCCTGCGCGCGTGCTTTCCGAGCATCGCGGCGTCGAGGCGGATTTGCTGGCGAAACTTCGGTTTCTTGTGGAAGAACCCCAGGTTCGGGGTCTTCACGGGCATCCTCTACGTGCTTTTGGTATGGCCTCTCATGGCAGACGCGGGTGTCGGCTCCGTGTCCTCCGAAACTTCATCGCCCCTACGGGGCACGGCGCTCCTCGATCCGGTCTTTTTGCTCGTCACGGCGGTGCTCATGCTGGGCCTCATCGGCTTCGCCGATCGCCGTTTCGGCCGCCTTCGTGGACTCGCGGGGCTCTTGCATGGCCTCATGCATTTGACCGCGGCGCTCCTGATCGCCCGGGGCACCACGCTCCTCGCGGGCTCCGTCCTGGGCCTGCCATTCCCGAGCCCTCAGCGAGACCTGCTCTGCGTTGCGCTGATCTTCCTCGGCGGGTTTTTCATGGGCCCGACCATCATGGGTCTTTACCTGCTCGTCTCGCTGAACGCCTTCGGTGCCCATCCGAACGAGGCATTTTCGTCGCTGGCGATTCCGGACTGGAAGAATTTCCTCCGAATCCACATCGATCGGGATGGGCGCCTGTGGATCTTCCCCGTCGGGATCCGGCGCGTGACGCGCGCATGGAAGCCGGCAAGCTCCGTCGACGACCCAGAATGGGTGGCCGACCCGAGGGACCGGCGCGCCACACCCCCAGCGCTCATCGAGCCGCCCATCGTCATCGAGAGATCGGCGGCGCCTCCACGCGACGCGGGACGTGCACGCGTGTCCAAGTGAGCATACCCGGGACGCCCCCCCGCTTCGGGCATCCCTTCTCCGCCACTAGCTCCCTTCAGAACGCACAAACCTCATCCGAAACCCGCACCGTGCACACCATCTCGTTGCACCGCAACGTCCCGAGGCAGTTCCCGTCATCCATGCACGCCTCGCCCTCGATCGCCTTCCGCTTGCACGTCCCGTTGTCGCAGAACGCGTATTGCAGGCATTCATTGTCCATCGTGCACGCCGTCCCATCGCCCGGGAGCTGCACGCATTTGCGGTCCGTCGGGTGGCAATAATCGTCGAACCGCACGCACGCGCCCTGCTGCAGCGAGGGATTGCACTGCCCGCCGCGGTTTTGCAGCAGGTAACAAGTCTGCGGATTGCCGCCGACGTCGCAGCGCATCCCGTCCTTGCATTGGTCGACCGCGTCGCACGCGTCGCCGTTGTCCTTGCGCGCCTTGCACGTGAACGGCATTGCGGCTTGATCACAATAGGCCGACGCGACGCACGGGTTCGTCGTGCAATCGCCGCCCACCGCCACGAGGGCCGGCCGCTTCTTGCACACGCCGAGCGTGCAGACGCCGCCGCCCGTGGGCATCGACGTGTCACAGAAGCTATCGCCCGCGCACTCCTCCGCGAGCAGGCACGCCTCGCCCTCGCGCACCGTGCCGACGAACATCCCCGCGCACGCGTCGGAGATGCTCTTCAGCGACGTCGCGCGCGTGTCGCACGCGTATGCGCGCACCGCTTCGACGCACGCGCGACCCGCCGTCGGATCGTACGTCACGAGCCCGAGCACCGCGTCCGTCAGGAGCTGGAGCGTCTCTTGCTCGTCGCCCTGCGTCGCGTCGCACGTGGGCTTGTCCGGCGAAAGCCCGCACCGCACGTGTTGCTCGCACGTCGCTTGCGCGAGCTCGTCACGCAGCGCGTCGAGCGGGATCGGCCCGGGGCCCGCCGGAGGTTCGTCCCCGCACGCGCCGAGCGGCGCGGCGAGCAGAAAGAGCGCCGAGAGCCGAAAGGCAAGCCCGGTCTTGATGCGAGGCAAAGGGAAAGAACGTGAGTGGATTTTCATGATGCGCGAGTGTACCGGCCTCCGCGCCCTGGAAAAGGTTTTCCGCGCGGGCTCGGGCTGGAGTAGCTTCCTCGCATCACACCGGTCAACGCTTGGGGCTTCGGATCGCCTGCGGCGTCCTGCGCCCCAAACCCCCAGGAGGTCTCCACCCATGGTTCGCTCCCTCGCCGCCCTCACCTTCGTGCTCGCACTCTTGCCGGCCTGCGGCCCGGCCCCGGAACCCGTCACGCCCGAAGGCGGCGGTGAAAACGCCGCGAAGGAGCCCGCCGCCGAGGAGAAGAAGCCCGCGGAAGAGGCCCCCGCCGCCGAAGCAAAGCCCGAGGGCGAAACGCCCGCCGCCGAGGCGAAGGCGCCCGAGCGCAAGCCCGCCGAAGCGAAGGCGCTGAGCGAGTCGGAGTCGCTCGCGAAGGAGATCATCAAGGGCGGCGGGCGGCGTATCGGCTGGTCCGCGTCGAAGAAGCTCTTCGTCGTGCCGATGGAGAAGCGCACGGAGTCGACCGGCAGCCTCGACATCCACTTCTACGGAGAGGACGGGCAGAGCCGCGATCCGATGCGCGTCTGTCAGCCGGGCGAGTGCGAGGAGCACCTCGACGAGAAGGTCGCGGAGGTCCTGCCGAAGCTCGCGCAGAAGCTCGAGGAGGGCCAGTTCGTGGCGATCCGCAGCATCGGCTGGCCGGACAACCGCGACGAGCTCGACGTGTCGAGCCTCTCGATGAAGCTCAAGTGGTCGAAGGGCAAGATCGAAGGCGTGAAGGAAGGCCAGAAGCCCGTCGCGTTCACGGCCGTCGGCGGCAAGCTCGACATCTCGGCGCTGAAGGCGATCTACGTCGTGCCCGACTCGAAGCTGCTCGGCGTCTTCGGCACGCCGTCGAAGCCGGGTTTCGTCCAGACCTTCCACGTCGTCAAGATGCCCTGACGAGCCGGAACGGGCCTCACCAAAAACCGTCGTTCCGTCGCGCTCGGCGATGTCCTAGGATGCGCGGTCATGACCGACGACATCTCCGAGCTCACGGCGAGGCATACCTACGGCACCTGGCGCGCGCAGCGCGGCTGGAAGCCCCTGCATGTCACGAAGGCCGAGGGCTGCCATTTCTGGGACGCCTCCGGCAAACGATACCTGGATTTCTCGTCGCAGCTCGTCTGCTCGAACCTGGGCCACCAGAACCAGGCGGTCATCGACGCCATTTGCGCGCAGGCCAAGGAGCTCGCGTTCATCGGCCCCTCGTACACCTGTGACATCCGCGCGAAGGCCGCGCTGAAGATGCTCGAGGTGATGCCGAAGGGGCTCGACAAGTTCTTCTTCGCCACCTCCGGCACCGAGGCGAACGAGGCCGCCATCAAGATCGCCCGGCTCTACACGGGCAAACACAAGATCATCGCCCGCTACACCTCGTACCACGGCTCGACCGCCGGCTCGATCGCCGCGACGGGCGACCTGCGCCGCTGGTTCGTGGAGCCGACCGGGAAGATCCCGGGCGTCATTTTCGGGCCCGAGGCGAATTGTTATCGGTGCCCGCTCCAGCAAAAGCAGGGCACGTGCGGCACGGCCTGCGCCGATTACCTCGCGTACATGATCGATCACGAGGAGAACGTCGCCGCGATCATCGTGGAGCCGATCGTCGGGACGAATGGCGTGCTCGTGCCGCCCCCGGACTACCTGCCGAAGCTCGCCGAGCACGCGAAGAAGCGCGGCGTGCTGCTCATCGCGGACGAGGTGATGACGGGCTGGGGCCGCACGGGCAAGTGGTTCGCCGTGGAGCACTGGGGCGTGACGCCCGACATCCTGACGACGGCGAAGGGCGTGACGAACGCGGCGATGCCGCTCGGCGTGGTCGCGACGAGCCGCGCGATCAGCGATTATTTCGACGACAACTACTTCGCGCACGGCCACACCTACGAGGCGCACCCGCTCACGCTCGCGCCCGCGGTCGCGGCGATCGACGAGTACAAGCGGCTCAACCTCATCGAGCGGTCGGCGAAGATGGGCGAGCTGCTCGGCCAGAAGCTCAAAGCGCTCGCCGAGAAACATCCGTCGATCGGCGACGTGCGTGGCCTCGGCCTCTTCTGGGCCGTGGAGCTCGTCAAGGACCGCACGACGAAGGAGCCGTTCAATACGCCGCAGGACAAGGCGCAACGCAAGCCCCTCGTCATCGACGCGGTCGCCGCCGAAATGACGAAGCGCGGGGTCACGGTGCTCGCGTGGGTGAGCCACCTCGTGATCGCGCCGCCGCTCATCGTGACCGAGGAGGAGCTCGACGAGGGCGTGGCCGCGCTCGACGCCGCGCTCACGATCGCCGACGAGAAGATCGCGGCGCGCTAGAGCCCGGATGACGGATCTCGCGCCCCCGACCGAGGCTCCACGCTCGCTCGCCTCCGGACGAAGCGCCCTCGCCGTTCCCGCGGCCGAGGGCCTCGCCCGGAGGACGATCAGCGACAACCTCGCGCGCGAGATCCTCATCAGCGAGCGCTTCCGGGCGCAGCTGCTCGCGGGAGCGTTCGGCGGCGCGCTCATCGCCTTCCTCGCGCTCTCGGCGTCGTATCCCGGCGCGATGGCCGAGTTCTTCCACAGCCGCCTCGACCGCGTCCGCGTGGGCCTCTTGCTCGGCGGATTCGCCGCCTACGAGCTCGTCGCGCTGCGCGGCATCGAGAAGCTCATCCAGAGCCGCAAAAAGCCGGCCGTGGCGCGGCGGTACGTGGACACGCTCGTCGAGACGAGCCTGCCGACCTTGGCGATCGTCTATTACATGTCGATCGTCGAGCCGTTCGAGGCGCTGCTCCTGCCGCCGGCGTTCGTCTATTTCGTGTTCATCCTGCTCTCGACGCTGCGGCTCGACCCGAAGCTCTGCGTGTTCTCGGGGATCGTGGCCGCGGCGGAGTACGCGCTGCTTTCGTTTTTCGCGCTCCAGGGCGCGAAGGCGACGAATCCGCTCACGTCGGCGGCGCATCATCTCGGCAAGGCGCTCATCCTGCTCGGGAGCGGCGTGGCGGCGGGGTTCGTGGCGCGGCGGCTGGAAAAGGGTTTTCGGCGGACGCTCGAGTCGCTCGAGGATCGCAGCCGGATCCTGAGCGTGTTCGGGCAACACGTCTCGCCCGCGGTGGTGGAGCAGCTCCTCGCGCAGAAGGCGGACGTGCGGAGCGAGCTCCGCGAGGTGTGCGTGATGTTCCTCGACGTCCGCAATTTCACGGCGTTCTCGGAGCGAAAGAGCCCGGAAGAGGTCGTGGGATACCTGAACGCCCTCTTCGATTTCATGATCGAGAGCGTCAACGCGCACCACGGCATCGTGAACAAGTTCCTCGGCGACGGATTCATGGCGGTGTTCGGCGCGCCGCTCCGAGGCGACAACGATTGCAAGAACGCGGTGGAAGCGGCGATCGAGATCGTGTCGAGGCTCGAAGCGCTGGTCGCGGACGGGTCGATCCCGGCGACGCGGGTCGGCATCGGGATTGCGTCGGGCAAGGCGCTCATCGGGAACGTCGGTTCGTCGGAGCGAAAGGAATACACGGTGATTGGCGACGTGGTGAATGTCGCGTCCCGCGTGGAGGGGCTCAACAAGGAGCTTGGGTCGCAGATCCTCGTGACGGCGCGCGTCTTCGAATCGTGCGGGCTGGAATTGCCCGAGGCGGCCGCGACGGCGCCGCTCCATGTGCGCGGCCGAAAGGAGCCCGTCAGGATCTTTCGTTTGGCGTGAACGTTTGGCTGCGCGCGACGCGCACGCCCGTTTTCCCGAGCGGGATTTCCGCGGCGCAGAGCGCCTCGACGAGGACGCCGACGAGCTCGCTCGCAGCGCCCGCGCCGGCGCGATGCGCCGTCACCCGATAACAAGTGCCCTCGGCGTCGAGCCGCACGAGCTCGACGCGGGGCCGGCTGCCCACGGCGCCCGCCGCCTCGCGCAAGAGCTCGCGCACTTCCTCGTCGAGGGCCGTCTTTTCGAGTGTGACCTCGGCCGAGACCGGCGGCTCCGGGCCAAGGAGGCGCGTGGGCCGCACGAGCGAATACAGGTGCGGGATACGAAACGTCCCGTCCTCCCCTTCGAGCTCGACTTCGAGGAGGGAAACCGCGCGTACCCTTCCCGCGCGTCCGCCGATTTCGGCGTGCTCACCGACCGACAAACGCCGGCCATACACGACCACGATGCCCACGGCCGCGCTGGCGACGACGGGCGTGGTGGAGAGCGCGAGCGCCGCGATCACGGCCGTGCCGGCACGCACGAGGGCGCCGTCGTCGTCGCCGAGGACGAGCGGCGCGGCGACCAGGAAAAACCCGATGACCACGGCCGCGCGGACGAGGATGCTCGTCGGCGCGGCGAGATCGGCCGGGAGCCAATCGAGGGTGGTCTGCCCACGCGCGACGCCGTCGAAAAAGAGGCTGATGAAGCGGACGAGGACGATGAGGGCGATCGCGGCGATGACCGCGACGACGAGCAAGGGGAGCGAGCCGATGAGGCGCGCGAGGAGCGAATAAAGCGGGCCGAAGACGAACCCGCTGAGGCGCTCGGCATACCCGCGCGTGGGCTCGAAGAGGGAGAGGCCGATGAGGACCCAGCCATACGCAATGCCCAGGCGGAAGAGGACACGGCCGGCCTTCGTGGCGATGAGCATCGCGGCGCGGAAGGATTCCGGCCGGACGACCTCGATCGATTGCAGGCGAATGGCGGGGATACGCTCGGGGTGCTCTTCGAGGAAGGCGCGGGCGCGGTCGGCGACCTGGCCGATTTTGCGGGCGAAAAAGAGGGCGACCATGCCCGAGAGGACGACGAGCGCGACGGAGAGGAGCGTGAGGAGCGCGGCGCTGCGGGATTGCTCCTTGGCAAGCGCGACCCGGACGCGGCCGGCGACGTCCTCGGCGAGCGCGGCCACGCTGGCCTCGCCGGACGTCGCGGCGTCGTCGGGGCCGAAGGTGACGATCGTTTTATCGGAGGCGATGACGAGCGCCTCGTCGCCGCGGCGCTCGACGCGCACGGCGGCCTGTTCGCCGCTCTCGGCGGCCGCGCGGAGGGCCATCGAGGCGGCGCGCGCGCGCTCCTCGGGCGATTCATCGGCGCGGGGGACACGAATCGAGAAGAGGCGCGCGTCGCGTAGGCGGACGGGGACGCCTTCGGCGATGGGAGGAGCAGGGGCGGCGGAAGCGGCGGCGGGAGCGGGAGCGGAAGCGGAGGCGGAGGCGGAAGCGGGCGCGGCGGCGGAAGCGGGCGCGGCGGCGGACTCGGCCCCCGGCGCCAGCACCGAAGCATCGGGCGCGGCGTGGGCGCCGATCGGCAGCGCCAGGCACGTCAGCGCGAGGAGGACGCCTCGGAGCGGGCAACGCGGGTGCACGCGGCAAGCTTCGGCCGGCGGGCCGACAAGGTCAAGTGCGACGGGCGATTACTGACAAATACACGTCATGCGGTTGCACTTGGCACAGCCATCCCAAAACGTCCCACCGGTGAAAGACTTCGACTGCTCTCCGATGAAACATTCCTTGCTCTGAATGTCGAAGCACGCCGTCGTTTCGTCGCCGCAGCCGATGCAGTCGAAGAAGCAACATTCCGCGATGGGGGCGCCGCACCCTGCATCCCCATTGCAAACCCACGTGCCCTTGCACGGCGCGCAGCTCCCGCCGCAGTCGACCTTGAGCTCGTTCCCATCCTGGACGCCGTTCTCGCACCGGCACTTCCCGCCCACGCAGGTGTCCGCGCCCTCGCAACGCCCCCCCGGATTGTTGCCGTCGAGGGCCGGCGCGCATACGCCGTTCGGCATTCCGGTCGCCGTATTGACGCACCCCATGCACTTGCCGTCACACGCGCTCTCGCAGCATACCCCCTGGACGCAAAAGCCGCTCATGCAATCGGGGTTCTCCGTGCACACCGCCCCCACGGGTTGCTCGCCCACCGAAACACAGGCCGTGCCCTCACAAACGAACCCTGGGCTGCAGTCGCCGCAAAGCCCGTCCGTGCACGATTGGCAGCCCATCCCGCACGCCGTGCCGTTCGCCGCGCTCTCGCGCACCGTAGCCCCGTCCTTGCAGATGTCGGCGGTGCAAGAATCGCCGTCGTCGGCCGCGTCGTTCGGATCCGGGATCTGGCCGAGGTTCCCCGCGCCGTCACAGGCCTCGGCCTTGCAATCGCCCGTCACCGTATTGGCGACGACCGTGCCCGCCGGCTCGAAGGCACGAATGCAAACCCCGCTCTCGCACGACCATTTCAAGCACGGGCCGTCGTCTCCACATTCGCTCGGCATCGTGCAGCCCGCGCAGGACCCGAGCCCGTCGCACTTGAGCAGCTTATCCTTGCCGCAAGCGGCGTTCTGCTCCAGAGGCACGAAGAGCGGCGTACCATCGATGCACTTGTTCTCGGTGCACTCGCTCCCGTCGTCGGGGGTCTGATCCGGCGCCGGCTTCGAGACGGCGTGTCCCGTGCCGTCACACGTAAACTCCTGGCAATCGTCGAGCCGCTGGCCGAGCGGGCTCTCTCCCGCGGGCTTGACGTTCACGTACTTGCAGACGCCCTTCTCGCAGGCCCGCGTCCCACAATCGCTGTCCTCGCCCGGACAATCCTGCGCTCTCTCGCACGAGATCGGCGGCTGCTTGTTGAAATCGTAGCCGAGGACCACGCACCCGCCCGCGCCGAGGAGGAACGACAGGGCGAGGGCCTTGGAAAGCACCTGCGTCTTCTTCGTGGATCGCATCAGAACTTCCCTTCGACCCCCACGAAGCCAGGCCCCACGACGAAGGAATGGCCGGTCTTGTTCTTTTCCCGGTCCTTCTTCTTCCCGTCGAGAAGCAGGAGCACCGCGCCCGCCCCCGCCCCCGCGATGCCCACGCCCCACGCGATCGCATTCGCCACGAGCATCGTCTTGCCGAGCTCGGCCGCCTCGTACCCCTTTGCCGTGTCGCATTGCACGCGGGGGCAACCTTCCTCCACGCGGCCATTCGCCGAGACGATGATCCCACCCGTGATGATCGCCCCGACGAACCCGAGCCCGCCCACGCCGAGCGCCGCGATGCCCGCAATACGCCGCGGCCCGAACAGGGGGGGCGGGGGCGGCTCGACGATGACCTTGCCCGCGGTGACGAGGATCTCGACCTGCTCCGCCTCGGCGACCTCGATGACGTACTTCTCCTCGGTGCGCTTCGGCGCGAGCACGGAAATGGTGCGCTTGCCGGGATTGATGGGCACCGCGACGCCGATCCCCTCGGCCTCCTTGCCGTCGATCGTGACGCGGGCGTCCTTGGGCAGCGCGGTCTTGGGCTTGATCGTGAGGAATGGGATGCGCGGTTCGATCTCCGCGAGCTTCTTCTTCGAGGGCGCGAGGCGCGGGTCGCCGGGGTCGAGGACGACGATGCCCTCCTTGTAATAACGCATCGCCGTGACGAGGCGGCCCTCGTGCTCCTCGCATTGCGCGAGGTTGAAGAGCGTGCCGGCGCGGCGGACGAGCGCGAGGCTCTCCTCGAACTTGGGGCAAGCCGTGACGTAATCGTTCCTGTCGATCGCGGCGCGCGCTTCCTTGAAGAGCTCCTCGGCGCGGCGCGCGTCGTCGTCGGTCTTGTCGGCCGCGGCGGGGCGCGCGACCAACAACGAAAGAAGGGCTGCGCCGAGCCCCACGGCGCGTAACTTGCGCCGCTCCCAGATCGAGCGGTCGTTCTTCGACGTCACCATTCGCTGAAGATGTCCTTCGAGCCGCCTGTTTGCGGAGGCTTCGTGCTCTTCTGGGGGGTCGGAACGGGCGAGACGCGTGCCGCCGTCGTCGCCTTCGGCGCGGCGCTCGCCGAGGGCGAAGGCGTGGGCGCGAGAACGGCGGTGGTCGCCGCGGATGCAGGCGGCGCGAGGGCCGCAGGCGATGTGGGCTCGGTCGTGGTCGCGGGCGAGGTCGCCGCCGAGGAGGATGTCGACCCGAAGGCGCGGACGAGGACGAACCCGACACCGCCGAGCACGAGGGCCGCCGCGAGCGAGACGCCGACGAGGACGGCCTTGCGCGAAGGAAGCGGCGACGAGGCGTCTCGCGAGAACGCGGCGCCGGTCTCGGCAGGCCCCATCGTGATCGGCGGCGCCGGCGGCATGAGCTGCATCGCGGCGCGGAGGGCGCGCTGCATCGTGCGCGCGTCGGGCCAGCGGCGCTGTCGATCGAAGGCGAGCGCGCGATCGATGACCTCGCAGAATGCCGGCGGCAAACCGGGCACGATCGAGCCGATCGGCAGCGCTTGCCGCGTCATCGCCAGGAGCAGGACCTTGTTCACGGTTTCGGCCTCGTGGACGAGCCTGCCGGAGAGCGCGTAGTACATGACCGCGCCGAGCGCCCAGAGGTCGGTGCGCGCGTCGATCTCGGCCGTGTGACCGAGCGCTTGTTCGGGCGGCATGAAGGCCGGCGTGCCCATGACGCTGCCGACCTCCGTGGCGCGACCGACGCCCCCGACCGCCGCGGTCTCCCGCATGCGCGCGATGCCGAAGTCGAGGATCTTCACCTCGCCGGCCCTCGTCAAAAACACGTTCTCGGGCTTCATGTCCCGATGCACGATGCCCTTGTCGTGCGCGGCCGCGAGGACGTCGAGCAAGCGCTCCGCGACAAACGCGACCTCGGATGGATGCAGGCGTCCCCCGGGATGCGCACGCCCGCGCTCCTCGAGGTTCTGCCCTTCGAGCAGCTCCATCACGAGGAAGACCGCGCCGTCCTCCGCGCTGTCGTCGTCGAGCACGGCGACCGCGCCCGGATGCTCGATCCGGTTCGCGACGTAGCCTTCGCGCAGGAAGCGACGGCGCGCTTCCTCGTCGGTCGCGAGCTCTGTGCGGAGGAGCTTCACCGCGCCGCGCTTGCCGTTCCTGTGCGTGGCCGCGTAGACGCACGCGGTGCCGCCGACGCCGAGCAGGCGGTCGAGCCGCCATTTGCTGCGCAAGACCTGGCCCACGCGGGCTTGGGCTCGCTGGAAGACGTCGTCGGCGACCCGCTCCATCGTGCTGATCGAACCGTCTCGTCGCGAGGCTGTCAAGGCAAGCGCGGGCTTTTCAGGACGCCCGGCTCACTTCTTCTTTTGCTTCGCGAGCCCTGCGAGAATCTGAAGGAACCGCTGGCACTTCTTGCCGACCTCGAGCCCGTAGGCCGCACGACCATTGCAAAGCTTCTCGGCGCGCTCCATGGCCACGGCGTCGCCCTTGATCGCGCGGGATGCGACCTCCTCGGCGTCCGGCGCGATGCCCTCTTTGTAGGCCGTCTCCTTTTCGAGCTCCTTCGAGGCGAGGGCCTTCTTGAGGTCGTCGGAAATCTCCGGTACGTCGGCCCACGCCGCCGTGGACCGCGCCGCGCCGCGCGCGTACGCGAGCCAGATGCGGCCCTTCGCCTTCGTGTCGCCACACGGCATGTCGGCCTCTTTGGCCTGAAGATCCGCGACGACGAGCTTCGCCTCCGCGGCGCGCTCGAGCTTCTCGGCGGCGCCCTTCGCGGTCGCCTTGTCCTCCGCGGAGAGCTTGCCCGACTCGACGGCCTTCGCGAGCGCGTCACACGAGGCCTCGTACCGCTCGCGCGCCCGACGCTCCTCGCAGGCCTTCTTTTTTTCGTCGATGCGCGCGAAATGCTCGGGCAGCGCGTGCCGCTTCTCTTCCTCGTCGATGTCGGTGATCGAGCACGGGTCGGTCGCGGCCGTGATGCGCGCGTCGAGCTTCTGACGCGCCGCTGCGATGCGGCGCTCGCGGATCACGAACGCGCCCGCGACCGAGCAGATGGCGAAGATCAGGAACACGAGCGAGACACGAAAGAGCTGCCGCCGCTGCAGGTGCCGGTGGACGAGCCGGCTCCGATCGATGAGCTCGCCGGCCTTCTCCATGGCCTCTTCCCAGGCTTCGAGCTCGGCCGCGAGCACCTTCAGCGGGCCCACGAGCGCGCGCTCGCGCGAGAAGCGACGCGCCACGTTCGTGAGCGTCTGCGCGGCGCTCTTGCGCTTGGGATCGACCTCCATCGTGGCGCCGGCAAGGCCCGTGAGCAGGCCGCCGACGGAGACGGCGTACTGCTCGAAGACGCTCTGCGCTTCGACACGCGCGCGCTCGAGCTGCTGGAGCTGGCCCATGTACCCGGCCCACGGGAGGATCGCCTCGACGTCGCGGGGCTTGAGACCGAGCCGCTTCGCCGTGACCTGAACGGCCGTGGTGAGCGCTCCGAGCAGGCTGTCGTGCGAGACCTCCGCGAGGCCCTGCGGCACGCGCACCTCGCGGAAACACTCGAACGCCCTGTACGTCGGGGCGAGCGCCAATTCGCTCAGCGTGCTGCCGAAGTCGAGTCGTGCGGCCGTCAAGTGCTCCCCCCTCGCTGTTTCGCGGGAGACCGGATGGTACGGGTGTTCGAGACCCAGCGCAACGATGCGTTCGTCCCGCGCACCAGGATCTACCCCACCGCGTCCGGCCCTTGTACCATCCGCGCCGATGCTGCCTCGAACGATCGCGCCCCTCGCGGGAATCGCCCTCTCGATCGCCCTCACCTCGCTCGTCGGTTGCGACGAGAAAAAACCCGACGCCGCGCCCACGAAGCCGAGCGCCGCGCCCGTCGCCTCTGCTGCACAGGCGCCGACGCCGACGCCGACGCCAACGCCGACACCGAGCGCCGCGGAGCCTGCGCCGCCGCCGAAGAAGAAGGACGTCGTGTGCTCGAAGGACGCGACGATCACGTTCACGGATCCGAAGTTCGAGGACGCCGTGCGCAGTCAGGCACAGAAGCAAGAAGGCACGCTGACGCGGGCGGACCTCGGCAAAGTGAAGACGCTGAAGCTCACCGAGGTGAAGCTCGACGAGCTCGACCCGTGCCTCTTCCCGCTGTTCACGTCGGTGAAGGGCGTCTACCTGCCGCCCGGGAAGATCGAAGATCTGAGCCCGCTGAAGACGCTCACGACGATCGAGTCGCTGCGCATCGCGGCCACGCAGGTCAAAGACCTCACGCCGCTCGCGGGCCTCGCGAAGCTCGATCGGCTCGATATCGGCCGGACGCCGGTCAAGGATCTCACGCCGCTGTCAGGGCTGACGAACCTGACGGAGCTTCAGATCGACGAGACCGAGGTGACGGATCTGACGCCGCTCTCGAAGCTGAAGAAGCTCGAGATGCTGCAGATGAAGCGCACGCGCATCACCGATCTTTCGCCGCTGAAGGAGCTCAAGAGCCTGAAGAGCCTGCACATCGGGGGCTCGGCCGTGAGCGGTCAGGCCGTGATCCTGGGGATCCCTGGGCTCAAGGTGAACGACGAGTGAAGGTCCCCCTCGGGACTAGTTGACCTTGACGACCGGCGCGCCGAGGGCGGCTCGCGTCGCGCCGGTCTCCGCGTGGACGACGCGGATCTCTCGCTGGGGGAGCGGGATGTCGATGCCCCGCTCGCGAAAGGCTTCGACGAGCGCGCGGTAGAGGCCGAGATGCGCCTGCTCGTAGTCGGGGACGGGCACCCAGGGGCGGGCGGAGATCGTGAGCGCGAAATCGCCGACCTTGCGGATCCCGATGAGCGGCGCGGGCTCTTTGAGGACGCGCCCGTCGGCGAGGACCGTCTCCGTCGCGACGTCGATGGCCTTTCCGAGATCGGAGGCATGCGCAATGCCGATCTCGATGTCGAGCTGACGCTTCGTCCCGTAGTTATGCAGGATTTCCCCGGAAATCTGGCGGTTCGGGATGACGATCAGGGATTGATCGGTGTGGCGCAGGGTGGTCGAGAACAGCGTGATGTCGACGACCTCGCCGTGCTCCTTGAGGACGTCGATGTATTCGCCGACCTTGAAGGGCTTGAGGAAAAAGATGGTCATGCCCGCGATGAGGTTCGAGAGCACGCCCTGCATGGCGAGGCCGATACCCACACCGGCGACGCCGAGGCCGGCGATGAGCGAGGCGACGGGGACGCCGATCTTCTCCGCGGCAATGACGATCGTGGCGCCGACGACGACGAACCGGAGCAACCGGACGATGAGGGTCCGGAGCGCGATGTCGACCGTGGTCTTCTTTTCGAGCCAGGCGTCGAGCATGCGGGTGAGGTATCCCGCCACCTTGAACCCGACGAAGACAATGACGCACGCGCCGAGGATCTGAAGTCCGTACCGCACGGCGAATTCGACGAGCGTGGTCTTCAGGCTCGTGAGGCCCGCGCCGACCTGGTTCATCGTTTCCTGCATGAGGGGGATGGTCGCACTGGGGAGGCGGGAGCGTCAACGCGCTCTCGCTCGGCTGGCTACACGTCCCCGGACGTCACCGCATGATCCCAGTACGTCACGCCACCCTCCTTCCAGGTCACGAAGCGGACCCAGCCGTCCTGGGAGACGACGATCACGAGCGCGCCGTGAATGTGCTGGCAAAGGCGATAGGCGGAGCGGTGCCTCGTTCCGACGGTCTCCGTCGGCTCGATCGAATAACGCATCCCTTCCATGTCCAGCGCCCGCCTCACCGACGGCACCTCGGACAACTCGCCGCCGATCTCGCAGCCGAACCCGAGCAGTTCGAGGCGCCTCGTCAATACGACGGCGCCATCCACGTCCGCCAGGCCCGCGATCAGGGTCGAGAGCTCGGAGACGGCTTCGTCGAGGTTCACGAGGTGCGGGTCGGTGCTGGACTCGTAGATGTCCCAGCCGACCGCCGCCGATGGCGGCGCCCACGCCTTGCTGCGCCCGGCGAGCGCGTCCATGGTCGCGAGGATCAACGTGCGATAACGACGCCGCGGCTCTCCCTCGCAAAATTCGTATTTGATGCGGAGCAGGCCCGCCGCCGTGCCCACCTCGCCCGGCGGCAGGATGACCAGCGTGCCGCCGTGGTGCGCCCGGCGAATCGTGGTGATGAGGCGCTTTAGCATTTGCCAGGTGATGAGCCGCGTCACCTCGGGATCGAGCTCCGCCCCGGGCGTGCGCGCGAGGGGCCGGGCCTCCTCGTGCAGCGCCGTGAGCTCGGCGTGCACCTCCTCGAATCCCTCGGAGAGCCAGCGCGCCTCGAAGACGTCCACCGCCGGCCCCGTGATCCTGCCGCCCTGCAGCTCGCCCAGCGTGACGGGCCCCCTCGCCACCGCGAGCTGCCCCGGCCCCGACGCGCGAATGACGAGCGCCCACGGCGGCAGGCTCGACCACGAGCCCCGCCCGCCATGCGCCGCGTGCAGCCAGCGGGGCCCCGAATGCAGGAGGCCCCATATCTCGAATCCGCCACGGCCGTCCTCGCGCACGCCGATGAGCGCGCGGTGGTATTTGATGGCCGGCGACAGCCGCCGGAGCTCGTGCGCGTCGAGCGGGCGGGCGTGCGTGAACATCAGGCGGTGCAGCCCCCAGGGTGGGCCAGCATCGGCCGGATAACACTCGGCGTCACCGAGGATCAATCGGAAGGTGACCGGCCGCTCCTCCTCGCGGAGCAGGCTCGCCTGATAACAGATGGACAGAAGCTCCTCGAGCGCCGAAAGCCCCGGGAGTCGTGAGCTCCCCACCGCTTGCACCTCGTCCCATCGCTCGCGCACGAGCCTGGCGAGCTCGGGTGGATACGAATGCAGCACGTTCGATCCTAAGGCCCGCGCGGCGTCCTCCCAAGGGGCCCACGCCGCGATGGTTGCCTCATCCTGCGGCCGCGCGCCGAGTGCCCTCGCCATCGAACGGCAGCCGCATCGTGAACGAGGTCCCGCGTCCGGGGGCGCTGTCGACGTCGACGCTCCCGCCGTGGGCCTCCGCGACGCCGCGGACGACGGCGAGCCCGAGCCCCCAGCCGCCCGGCGACGCGCGCTCGTGGCGCGCGCGGGTGAAGGGCTCGAACAGCGTGGCCTGCTCGTCCGCGGGGATCGGCGGGCCCTCGTTGTGCACCTCCACCTCGACGCGGTCCGGCCGCGAGCGCACGGTGAAACGCACCGGGTCGGCCGATCCGTATTTGAGCGCGTTCGACGCGAGGTTCCACAAGGCTCGTCGGAGCTCCTCGCGACCAAAGTTGCCCGTCGTGGGCCCTTCGGGCGCGACGACGACGAAACGATCGCCGTGCTGCTGGGAAAGCTCGGCCACGACGTCTCGCACGATATCGAGGATATCGCAGCGCTCGCGTGAGAGCGGGAGGCGGTCGCCCGCCTTGACGCGCTGCGCGTCGAGCAGGTCGCTCACCATGCGCTCGGAGCGGTCCAGGCTCCGGAGGACGGTCGACATCCAGCGTTTGGACCTGGGGTCGTCGGTCGAGCGGTCCGCCAGTTGCGCGGCCACGCGCGCCGCAGAGAGGGGGCCGCGGAGGTCGTGCACGAGGATCGACGAGAAGATCTCCCGCATCCGCTGCTCTTCCTGCAGCGCCTCGATTTGATCATGCAGCATGCCGTAGAGCTCCACGTTCTCGATGAGGAGCGCGAGGTGGTGGGCGATCGCCTCGAAACGCTGCTTCTCCCGCGCCGAGAAAGGCCGCTGCTCGCGCAGGCCGACGTACATCACGCCGAGGAGCCTGCGCTGGAGGGGGATACGGACCCCGAGGAGCGAATGGATGCCGCTGTGGCGGAGCGTATCGGTGACGTCGAGCTCGGTCGTCTCCGCGTCGAGGAGGGTCGTCGGCTCGTTGCGCGACGCGATCTTGCCGGCAAACGAGGAGGGCGAGAGCGAGCGGACGTAATGCGTGAGGCCCTCGTCGGCGATCCCCGCCGACGCGGTCATCACGAGCTTTTCGGTCGTGGGCTCGTGCAGCAAGATGGCCGCCGTCGCGGCGCCGAGCGCCTCCATGACGATGGGCATGGCGGCGTGGAGCCGGTCGGCCAGGGTCGGGGACCTGCGGGACGCGTCGGACGGCTCGCCCGTGAACGCCTGCCGTATAAGCCGGAAAAACCGCTTCTCCGACTGCGCGTCGTCGAGGAGGTGCCGGACGAATTTGTCGGATACCAGCACCGTCGACGCGTGCACGATTTCGAGGAGCCTGTCGACCTCCAGCGGATCGCACCTCTGCTCGGGCGGCACGGCCGCCCACGCCTGGAAGATGCAGCGGCCAAGAAGCGCAAACTCGCTCTGGAGTTCGGGGAGATCGAAGCCATGGCGGAGGCGGGAAGCCAGGTGGCTCTCCACGAGCTCGACCTGGCGGCCGCTCGGCTGACGCCCGTCCGCCTCGACCAGGGAATCGAGGAACATCGGCATGATGTTCATCAGCTCGGGCTGCGAAAGCCCACGCGCCGATGCCGTTTTCTGCGCCTCCTCGGCCCAGCGTTCGAGGATACGGCCGCCTTGCGTCTCGATGATGTGCTTGATTGTCGGCACGAAACCCCTGCCCCTCGACAGAGGTAGCACATGTCGTGCAAAGGCGGACGCTGCCGAGCCCGCTTCGTTCTTCCTCGACTGCCTCGAATAGCTCACCTCGAGGCGCACCATCATGCCATCCTCGCGTCGTGCTCTCGCTCCTCCGCGCGTTCCTCCAGAGCCTCCGCGCAGCGCTCCGCCCGCCTCCCGCGCCGCCGGCACCGCCAGCCACGCGCGCGCACGTGGACGGTTATCGAACCTCCGCGCGTACCCCCGACGAGCCTTCGCCCTGGTTCATGAGCGTAACACTGTCGACGGCGCGCAAGTTCAGCATCGTTCTCTACGAGTTCCACGAGTCCCGCGGTCAGCCGAGGAACGGGACACGCCTTGCGCGGGTCGATCCTCCGGGATTGCTGGAGGGCTGGAGCATCACGAGCGTGCACCAGTATTTCTGGCAGTACCTATGGTTTGGCGTGATCTTCTTCCATCGAGGCCCCGAGCGTTATGAGGCGCTGCTCGTGGAGCGGCTCGGGCCCGGAGCGCGCGAGGACGTTTGCCGCGAACTGTCCATGGGCGCGTCCGGGGCGCAGCCTGCCGACGGGAATCGGGTTTTCGCGGCGCTCATCGATCGGCACGAGAGCTATGACGGGAGCACCGGTTACCACGCGGATCTCGCTATCGGGCGGCTCTGCTTGTCCGCGGATGGGGAAGCGTGGAGCTACGAGCGCGAGGTCCTCTGGTTCGAGACAGAGGAAGGATCACCATATAGCTGAGCTCGGCGCGTGGCTGCGGGCGCTCCATGCCGCGACGACCAAGAGGTCCGTACGAGGGCCAGCCTGCTTCGATCCGGTGGACCTCGTCGCCAGTCGGCGCGGTCAGATCGTCCACGCGCCGTGGATGATTCCGACCAACGCGAGCACGCGCCCGCCGTCGCCGGGGATCTCGTCGAACACGATGCGCAGACTCTCCCACTCCATGCCCGTGCCGCTCGGAGGACGAGAAGTCATCTCATCAACAGACCGCTTGTAGAGCTCGACGTAGTGAGCCCCGGGGTAGGCCTCGGCGAAGTTGTCGTTCATGTTGCCCGTCCCGAATGTCGCGTCGACCTTCACGTCCGGCACCTTCGTGAAATCGTGCGTCCAAACGTATGCGTGGAAGTAGCCGGCGAACGTGCCGCGAATCGGATCTCCGCTACCGTCCTGCGTTCCCCAGACGCGCACGCGTGGGTCCTTCAGGGCGCCGCGGATCTCGGCGGGCGAGAGCGTCATGTCCGAGGGTTCGACGTACGAATACGGCGAGAAGCGAACACCGCGCGTCGGATGCGCGAGCGCAGCGAGCGCATCCATGTCCTTGTCCTTCAGCGCGCGCGCGACCGCCGCAGCTCGGCTCCGGAGGCGTTCGTGGAGCGGGGCGTCCGCGGGCGCGACGGCGCTCGCCCCCGGCGCGCTCGAGATCGCGGGCGGGCCAGAATTGCAGATGACGACCACGGTCTGCACGCCCGCCGGGGCCGCCGACCGCGGCTCCCCCTCCGGCAACCTGACACAACCGACGAGCCCCACGAGCACGACACACGCGAGCAACCTGCACATCATGCCCGAAGAACGCGCGAGCGACGCGGCGCTGTTCCGGGGCTGCCCGGGGTCGTACGGCGTCACCAGCAACCTCCCGGGGACGCTCAACGGCCCGGGCAGTCGAGGCCTTTGACGCCACTGCGCGGAGGTGCTCTCGTTGGCTGGCAGATGCTCGGCGCCCGTGTCGCTCCGTTCACCGTGGTTCTCGCGCTATGCGCCTGCGCGACGCCGAGCCCGCGCTCGGTGGCGGACTGCAATGATCAGACGGTGCGCGGCTTCTGGGAGAGCCTCCAGGGCGACACCGTCCTCCTGCGGCATTGGCACGGCTCCAAAGCCAGCAGCCTTTGCCGCGAGGGCAACGATGCAGCCTCCTGCGAGGCGCGGGCGCGTGCCGGGCTGGCTCGCCGGATCTCCGCCGGACGGCCTGTTCATGGCTGCATCAGCGAGCCGGGCGGCACCTGCCTGGTGGTGCGTCACGATGGGGAGGTGTCGACCACGCGTCATGAGGGGAACGGGTGGGACAACCTGGCCAGAGCTCTCTGGGGCCGCTGGGGCCGCGACGAGGTCGAGCTGCTCACCGTGGGCAGCGGAGAGGCGCGCACGGCGACCGCGTCCGCGCCGCGGGAGGAGGAGAGCGCGCGCTTCCGGCTCCTCTTGCGGGCTCCGTCCGCGACGCAGGCCAGGGCGGAGATCAAGCGAGCCGCGGGGGAATGGCCGGCGCTGAGGGTCAACATCGGGTCGTCGATGTCCGCCCCCCCGGACTGGCTGGACGCGTCCGTCTCGTGCCGGCCCAAAGACAAGCCGCATCCGAGCACGCACACAGGGCCGTGGCACTGCCTCGCCGGGCCGTCCGACCCCAAGGAGCTGATCCCCAACGAGTGCTACCCGAGCGAGAAGGCCTGCGCCTCCGGCCGCGAGGAGCTGATGGACGAGGTCCGCTTTCGGGGGGGCCGCCCGGAAGAGATCGGGACGTGCTCGGCGGCCCCTCGGGTCCACTGTTACGCGATGAAGAAGGATTACTCGAACCTGGGAGCATGGCAGTCGTACCGATCGTACGTCTGCTTCCCCACGCGCGAACGATGCGAGAAGCTCCGGCCGGAGCACCCCTGGCACGCGAGCGTCGAGTCGGCGTGCTTCGAGGCCGGGTCCGGGGTCAGCGGCGGCGGTTGACGGCGGTACGTCCGGCAGCCCTGCGGGGCTTCTTCTTCGCCGCCGGCTTCCTCGCTGCCGGCTTCACCTTCCTCTAGGACGAGAAGGACCGCGAGGAGGACGAGGGCCCCAGGGCGACGCATGCGAGCCAGGTCACCGAAAGCGTGCACGCGGGGCAACTTTCCACCCAAACTGCACGCCGACCCGTCTGGCGCCGATCCTGAAAGGCTGAACCGCCCGCCGACCCTTCCTTGCCGAAAAAACGGTTCCGTTTTTTGTCGCCCGACCCTTCCTTTA